>CP170571.1:0-4837849 GCA_046112185.1 Bacillus toyonensis
ATGCATCAAACACATTGTACTTGGCAGCAATTAAGTTTCTTTTTTTCATCTCAAAATGTACAACGTTATCTTGCCCGTTGTTATGAAAAATCCTCCATACAAGATGCTGAAAAAAAAAGTTTTGAAAACTGTTATCCCTTTATTTACTACCTAGAACACGGAAAAAATTATTATGAATTATATAAGATGGCCCCTTTTTCAATTCAACCAATGTTGTTATTTTATGGAATTAGCCAACTGTTTAAAGCTTGCTTATTAACCATTGATCCTAACTACCCAGAATCAACTACTGTTTTAGCTCATGGTGTTACAACTCGTAAACGAAAAAAACAGGGGTATCAATTTTTAGAAGATGAGGTGAAAATACAGAAAAACGGATTGTTTACTCACGTTGCAGAACAACTGTTTCACATGAAACACTTAGAAGCAGAGAAGTTTAATATGTTAGAGCTAATGGGGAATATTCCTGAATTACAAAATTTATTTCGCTATAGTCAAAAAGCATCAACTTTATATAAGATCAATTCAATAAATAAAAATGAGCTCTCCTTTTCGGTCAATATATTAGATCGATTACATATGACTAAAGAGCGATTTTCTCGTTACATTGAAACAACTTGTAAGCATTTATCGATACAACACATAGCTGAGAAAAATAGTGAATCGAATATGTTTTTTTCAGCGCCTATTCAATCGTGGAATCCTATATATAGTACTCCTTTATACTACGAGTACCTTGCTAATACTTATTACTTACCACTTACGACTAATCCTAGAAATTCTAAACCAGTTTTACCTGAACTCCTCGTTCATTACTTATTGCTCTATAATTTAAGCATGATTTCTAGGTATGAAACTGATTGGTGGTATGACTTACTTGGTAGTTACGGATCTGAAGATTATCCATTTATTTATCAATTCCTTAATATTTCTGCCCAAAAAATACCTTACTATATTTCAGTATTTTTACTATCAGAATCTAATCTATCCCATGGGAAATAAATGGGGGGAACAATTATGTGGGAATCTAAATTTGTTAAAGAAGGTTTGACTTTTGATGATGTATTACTTGTACCAGCGAGGTCAGATATATTACCAAGAGAAGTAAGTGTTAAAACAGTTTTATCTGAAAGCTTACAGCTAAACATCCCGTTAATTAGTGCAGGAATGGATACAGTAACAGAAGCTGACATGGCTATTGCAATGGCTCGCCAAGGCGGTTTAGGAATTATTCATAAGAATATGTCTATTGAGCAACAGGCAGAGCAAGTTGATAAAGTAAAGCGCTCTGAAAGCGGCGTTATTTCAGATCCTTTCTTCTTAACTCCAGAACATCAAGTATATGATGCAGAACACCTTATGGGAAAATATCGTATCTCAGGTGTACCAGTTGTAAATAATTTAGATGAGCGAAAATTAGTTGGTATTATTACAAACCGTGATATGCGTTTCATCCAAGACTACTCAATCAAAATTTCTGACGTAATGACAAAAGAACAGTTAATTACAGCTCCAGTTGGTACTACACTGGAAGAAGCTGAAAAGATCCTACAAAAGTATAAAATTGAAAAGCTCCCTCTTGTTGATAATAACGGTGTATTACAAGGGCTTATTACAATAAAAGATATTGAAAAAGTAATTGAATTCCCAAACTCTGCTAAAGATAAGCAAGGACGCTTATTAGTTGGAGCAGCTGTTGGTGTAACGGCTGATGCTATGCTTCGCATCGATGCATTAGTAAAAGCTAGCGTAGATGCAATTGTGCTTGATACAGCTCATGGGCATTCTAAAGGTGTTATTGAAAAGGTAAAAGAAGTTCGTGCGAAATATCCAGCACTAAATATTATCGCTGGAAATGTTGCTACAGCTGAAGCAACGAAAGCATTAATCGAGGCTGGTGCAAACGTAGTTAAAGTTGGTATTGGACCAGGTTCTATTTGTACGACACGCGTTGTAGCTGGTGTTGGTGTACCACAATTAACAGCAGTTTATGATTGTGCAACAGAAGCTCGCAAACACGGTATTCCAGTTATTGCTGATGGCGGTGTTAAGTACTCTGGTGATATGGTTAAAGCTTTAGCAGCAGGAGCGCACGTTGTTATGCTAGGTAGTATGTTTGCTGGTGTTGCTGAAAGCCCTGGAGAAACTGAAATTTACCAAGGTCGCCAATTTAAAGTATATCGTGGTATGGGTTCTGTTGGAGCGATGGAAAAAGGAAGTAAAGATCGTTACTTCCAAGAAGGAAACAAAAAACTTGTTCCAGAAGGTATTGAAGGACGCGTACCATATAAAGGACCTTTAGCAGATACAGTTCATCAATTAGTTGGTGGATTACGTGCAGGTATGGGATATTGTGGAGCACAGGATTTAGAATTCTTACGTGAGAATGCACAGTTCATTCGCATGTCAGGTGCAGGTTTACGTGAAAGCCACCCTCATCATGTACAAATTACAAAAGAGGCTCCAAACTACTCATTATAATTGGGGGTAGCAAAAGTGAAAGGTATGTTTTGCAAAAGATTTATGGCTTTGGTAACGGTGCTTACACTAGCTTGTAGCATGCTGTTACCGTATAGCAATGCATCAGCTGAAACAGGAGCCGCTCTAAACATTGAAGCGGGTGCGGCAATTTTAGTAGAAGCGAATTCTGGAAAAATTTTATATCAAAAGAATGCAGATGAGTTGTTATCAATTGCTAGTATGACAAAAATGATGAGTGAATATTTAGTTCATGAAGCAGTGGATAAAGGAAAACTTAAGTGGGATCAAAAAATTAGGGTTTCTGAATATGCATATAAAGTTTCACAAGATGCTTCATTATCAAATGTTGCATTAGAAAATGGTGGCACTTATACAGTAAAAGAGTTGTATGAAGCGATGGCAATCTTTTCTGCAAATGGTGCAACAATTGCATTAGCAGAAGCAATTGCAGGTAAAGAAGTAGATTTCGTAAAAATGATGAATAATAAATCGAAAGAACTAGGGTTGAAAAATTATAAATTTGTCAATTCTACAGGTTTAACAAACAAAGATTTAAAGGGAATGCATCCTGAAGGAACAACAGCGGATGAAGAAAATAAAATGTCTGCAAAGGATGTTGCAACTTTAGCACAACATTTAATTAAAGATTATCCAAAAGTGTTAGATACAGCGAAAATCCCGAAAAAAGTATTCCGTCCAGAAAAAGAAAAATTTGCAATGTCGAACTGGAACTGGATGTTAAAGGGGTTAGTTAAAGAATATGATGGCGTAGATGGCCTGAAAACAGGATCAACTCCAGAAGCAGGTGATTGCTTCACTGGTACGGTTGAAAGAAATGGTATGCGTTTTATTTCTGTAGTTATTAAAACAAGTTCTCATACAGCACGTTTTGATGAAACGAAGAAGTTATATGATTATGGATTTGCTAACTTTGAAATGAAGCAAATGTATAAAAAAGATTCTTCAGTAAAAGGACAAGAAACAGTAAGAGTAGAAAATGCAAAAGATAAAGATGTAGCAGTTCAAACAAAACAAGTTGTTTCACTTCCAGTGTCAAAAGGAAGTAAAGATGTTTATAAAACAGAATTTAAAGAAGCAAGTAAGGGACTAGAAGCACCTATCAAAAAGGGTGTTGCACTTGGTCAGATGGTAATTACACCAAAAGATACGAATGACCCTGGATTTTTATCTGGTAAGTCATTACAAGTAGATCTTGTAACAACATCAGCAGTAGAAGAAGCAAACTGGTTTACTCGTTCTATGCGTGGAATCGGCTCTTTCTTTAGTGGTATATGGAATAGTGCTGTTGATACAGTAAAAGGTTGGTTTTAAATGACAAATGTAACAGGGACAGAACGTGTAAAACGTGGAATGGCAGAAATGCAAAAAGGCGGCGTTATTATGGACGTAGTTAACGCTGAACAAGCAAGGATTGCAGAAGAAGCAGGCGCAGTTGCCGTTATGGCATTAGAGCGTGTACCAGCAGATATTCGTGCAGCAGGTGGCGTTTCTCGTATGGCAGACCCAACGATTGTTGAAGAAGTTATGGGTGCGGTGTCAATTCCGGTTATGGCAAAATGCCGTATCGGTCATCTTGTAGAAGCACGTGTATTAGAATCATTAGGGGTAGACTATATCGATGAGAGTGAAGTATTAACTCCTGCTGATGAAGTATACCATTTAAATAAACGTGATTACACAGTTCCGTTTGTATGTGGTTGCCGTGATATCGGAGAAGCTGCACGTCGTATTGCAGAAGGTGCATCTATGCTTCGTACGAAAGGTGAGCCAGGAACAGGAAACATTGTAGAGGCAGTGCGTCATATGCGCCAAGTCAATGCAGAAATCCGTCAAGTTGCAAGTCTACGTGAAGATGAGTTAATGACATATGCGAAAAATACTGGTGCTCCTTATGAAGTATTACTTGAAATTAAACGCCTTGGTCGCCTGCCAGTTGTAAACTTTGCAGCAGGTGGTGTAGCAACACCAGCAGATGCAGCGTTAATGATGCAACTTGGTGCTGATGGTGTATTTGTTGGATCTGGTATCTTCAAATCAGAGAACCCAGAAAAATTTGCACGTGCAATCGTTGAAGCGACGACTCATTATGAAGATTACGAACTAATTGCAAGCCTTTCTAAAGGATTAGGTAATGCAATGAAAGGTGTCGAAATTTCAACGTTATTACCAGAACAACGCATGCAAGAGCGTGGATGGTAAATGGTGAAAATCGGTGTACTAGGTCTTCAAGGTGCAGTTCGTGAGCATGTAAAATCAGTTGAAGCAAGTGGTGCAGAAGCTGTTGTTGTAAAGCGTATAGAGCAACTTGAAGAGATTGATGGTCTTATTTTACCAGGCGGTGAAAGTACAACAATGCGTCGTCTTATTGATAAGTATGCCTTCATGGAACCACTTCGTACATTTGCGAAGTCTGGTAAACCAATGTTTGGTACATGCGCAGGTATGATTCTTCTTGCGAAAACACTTATTGGCTATGAAAAAGCACATATTGGTGCTATGGATATTACAGTTGAACGCAATGCGTTTGGACGCCAAAAAGATAGTTTTGAAGCCGCACTTTCAATGAAAGGTGTGGGGGAGGACTTTATTGGTGTATTTATCCGTGCTCCGTATGTTGTAGATGTGGCTGATAACGTTGAAGTACTTTCTAAGCATGGCGATCGAATGGTAGCGGTAAGACAAGATCAGTTTTTAGCTGCTTCATTCCATCCGGAATTAACGGATGATCATCGTGTGACAGCATACTTTGTTGAAATGGTAAAAGAAGCTAAAATGAAAAAAGTTGTGTAAATGCTTGATATTAAATTATTACGTAAGAACTTTGAAGAAGTAAAAGCAAAATTGCAGCATAGAGGCGAAGATTTAACGGAGTTTGGCCGTTTCGAGGAGCTTGATACGAGAAGAAGAGAACTACTTGTTCAAACAGAAGAACTAAAAAGTAAACGTAACGAAGTGTCTCAACAAATTTCAGTATTAAAGCGCGAAAAGAAAGATGCAGAAGCTTTAATTTTAGAAATGCGTGAAGTTGGAGAAAAAGTAAAAGATCTTGATAATGAACTTCGTACAGTTGAAGAAGACTTAGAAAGATTAATGTTATCTATTCCAAATATTCCTCATGAATCTGCTCCAGTTGGTGAAACAGAGGATGATAATGTAGTAGTGCGTACTTGGGGAGAAGTGAAGGAATTTGCTTTTGAACCAAAACCACATTGGGATCTTGCTACAGATTTAGGAATTTTAGATTTTGAACGTGCTGGGAAAGTAACAGGAAGCCGCTTCGTATTTTACAAAGGTGCAGGCGCAAGATTAGAGCGTGCTTTAATTAGTTTTATGCTTGATCTTCATACTGACGAGCATGGATATGAAGAAGTGTTACCTCCGTATATGGTAAACCGTGCAAGTATGACAGGAACAGGACAACTTCCGAAGTTTGAAGAAGATGCATTCCGTATTGAAAGTGAAGATTACTTCTTAATTCCAACAGCTGAAGTACCTGTAACGAATATGCACCGTGATGAGATTTTAAATAAAGAGCAATTGCCTATAAGATATGCTGCATTTAGCTCTTGCTTCCGTTCTGAAGCAGGTTCAGCTGGTCGCGATACACGTGGTTTAATTCGCCAGCATCAGTTCAATAAAGTAGAGCTTGTGAAGTTCGTAAAACCAGAAGATTCTTATGAAGAGTTAGAAAAATTAACAAATGATGCAGAACGCGTGTTACAATTATTAGAGTTGCCATATCGCGTTATGAGCATGTGTACAGGCGATTTAGGATTTACAGCAGCGAAGAAATACGATATTGAAGTATGGATTCCAAGCTATGGCACATATCGTGAAATTTCTTCTTGTAGTAATTTTGAAGCTTTCCAAGCGAGACGTGCAAATATCCGTTTCCGCCGTGAACCAAATGGAAAACCAGAACATGTCCATACATTAAATGGATCTGGTCTTGCAATTGGACGTACGGTTGCAGCTATTTTAGAGAACTACCAACAAGAAGATGGTACAATTATAATTCCAGAAGTTCTTCGCCCTTATATGGGAGGAAAAACAGTTATTAAGTAAATGATTATCTTCATAGATATGAAAGGAGTCAACATGGATCTTATTATACAAACGTTTCCTTTAGATGGAAAAACTTTATATTATGTACAATGTCCTGTCTGTAAGAACAATAGAATTTTAAACAGTGGTGCAAATGTGTCACGCATTATAAGTGATGATACATTCCGTAAACTTTGTGGTTGCACTTGTGATGTAAAGCAAGCTGAAACAAAAGTAGAGGCTCCAAAAAAGGTTGAAAAACCAGCTGTAAAGAAAGAAGCAGCTCCAAAACGTACAGGTAAAGTATTAACGACAGTGATTAACGGGAAAGAAATGACTGTTAAAGAGATTGCTGAAACATATGATATTAGTACAAGTACTGTTCGTCAGCGTATTAACGCTGGGAAACCTGAGAGTGAAATTATTGCTCCAACAAAGAAGAAGTAAATGAATTTAAGGCAAAAATATGATATACCAAATGATGCAGTAATTACTATCGCTGGAACAGTAGGTGTCGGGAAATCAACTATGACAACTGCACTAGCTAACGCTTTAGGTTATCGCACATCATTTGAAAAAGTAGATTCTAATCCATATTTGGACAAGTTCTATGCAGATTTCACACGCTGGAGCTTCCACTTGCAAGTATACTTTTTAGCAGAACGATTTAAAGAACAAAAGAGAATTTTTGAATACGGTGGCGGTTTTGTTCAAGACCGTTCTATCTATGAAGACACTGGAATTTTCGCAAAGATGCATCATGAAAAAGGTACAATGACGGAAACTGATTATGAAACATACAAAGGTTTATTTGACGCTATGGTCATGACTCCTTACTTCCCTCATCCAGACTTATTAATTTACTTAGAAGGTTCTTTCGATGATATTGTAGACCGTATTCAGGAACGCGGACGCCCGATGGAGCAGCAAACACCAATTGAGTATTGGAAAGAGATGCATGGACGTTACGACAACTGGATTAACAACTTTAATTCATGCCCTGTTTTACGATTAAACATTAATGAATACGATATTTTAAAAGATGGCGATTCAATCGAACCAATCATTAAAAAAATTGGCCATTTTCTAAAACAAACACGTAAACTTGTAAAATAATTGAAAGGAGGAAACAGCGTGACCGGAGTACCATTTATCACGGTTGAAGGACCAATTGGTGTTGGAAAAACTTCACTTGCGAAGGAAATTTCAACTCACATGCAACTCCACTTACTAAAAGAGATTGTTGATGAAAACCCTTTTTTAGGAAAGTTCTATGAAGACATCGACGAATGGAGTTTTCAAACAGAGATGTTCTTTCTTTGTAATAGATACAAACAACTAGAAGACATTAACATAAAGTATTTGAATCAAAGGAAGCCAGTAGTAGCAGATTATCATATATTTAAAAATTTAATTTTTGCATCCCGTACATTAAAAGATTCTCAATATGACAAGTACATGCAAATCTATCGTATCCTTACACAAGATATGCCTGTACCAAATGTCATCGTTTATTTAACAGCTAGCCTGGAAACATTACAAAAGCGAATCGCATTGCGCGGAAGAGAATTCGAAAAAAATATGGATCCAAATTACTTACTACAGCTCACAAAAGATTACGAAACAGCAATGGATACTTTTACAAAGGACCATCCAGATATCCCGGTGTTGAAATTTAACGGAGACGATATGGATTTTGTACAAAATCCCGATGATTTAAACGTCATCCTATCCGCCCTTCAAAATACTCTCTTAAAGGAGTCGAAATAAATGAAAAATACTGCTTTGCTCATTATCGATATGATTAATGACTTTCAATTTTCCCACGGGCCCATCCTAGCCAAAAAATGCGAAACTATAACAAATCCTATTTTACAATTAAAGAAAACAATGAAATCCTTCGGCTATCCCATAATTTATGTTAATGACCATTATCAACTTTGGAGATCTGATATTGACCAACTGATTACTCATTGTACAAATGAGTATAGTGAAAATATAATTCATAAGATTGCTCCACATTCTGATGATTACATTTTTATTAAACCACATTACTCTGCTTTTTATGAAACACCTTTGAATTCTTTATTAGGCTATTTAAAAATAGAAAATCTAATATTAACAGGCGTTGCCGGGAATATATGTATCCTGTTTACTGCTAACGATGCTCATATGAGAAATTATACACTGTATGTACCACAGGATTGCATTGCCTCTAACAATGATCAGGACAATCTGCACGCTTTGAAAATAATGGAAGCTACATTGAAAGCAAATATAATACCGTCATCTCAAATAAAAATTAATTAAATGGAACAAGATCAAGATATTTATTTTATGCAACTAGCGATAGAAGAGGCTAAAAAGGCAGCGGAAATACAAGAAGTACCAATTGGTGCAGTCATAGTGTTAGATGGTGAGGTAATTAGTGTCGCTCATAATTTAAGGGAAACTGAGCAACGATCAATCGCTCATGCCGAGTTGTTAGCAATTGACGAAGCTTGCAAAAAGCTAGGGACATGGCGTTTAGAAGATGCAACGTTATATGTAACCTTAGAGCCTTGTCCAATGTGTGCGGGTGGAATTGTTTTATCACGAGTGAAGCGAGTTGTATATGGTGCAAGTGATCCGAAGGGCGGATGTGCAGGGACATTAATGAATCTTTTAACGGATGAACGCTTTAATCATCAATGTGAAGTATTCACTGGTGTATTAGAAGAAGAGTGCGGTACGTTGCTAACAAACTTTTTTAGAGAGCTTCGTAAAAAAAGAAAAGCGATAAAAAAATTAGAGAAAAGTAACGAGAATTAAGTGTCATACCAAGCGTTATACCGAACATGGAGACCGCAAAAATTCGAAGATGTAGTCGGTCAAAAGCACGTAACAAAAACGTTGCAAAATGCCCTTCTTCAAGAGAAAGTTTCACATGCTTATTTATTTTCTGGTCCGAGGGGAACAGGAAAAACGACGATTGCAAAAGTGTTTGCAAAAGCAATTAACTGTGAACATGCTCCGGTAACTGAACCTTGTAATGAATGTCCTTCTTGTTTAGGAATTACACAAGGATCTATTTCAGATGTATTAGAAATTGATGCGGCTTCAAATAACGGTGTAGATGAAATTCGAGATATAAGAGATAAAGTAAAATATGCTCCAAGTGCTGTAGAATATAAAGTATACATTATCGATGAAGTTCACATGCTTTCTATGGGTGCCTTTAATGCTCTTCTGAAAACTTTAGAAGAGCCGCCAGGACATGTTATCTTTATTTTAGCGACAACAGAACCACATAAGATTCCACCTACAATCATTTCAAGATGTCAGCGATTTGAATTCCGAAAAATATCAGTAAATGATATTGTTGAGAGATTATCGACGGTTGTGACAAATGAGGGTACGCAAGTAGAAGAGGAAGCATTGCAAATTGTTGCTCGTGCGGCCGAGGGTGGTATGCGTGATGCACTTAGTCTTATCGATCAGGCTATATCTTATAGTGATGATGCAGTTACGACAGAAGATGTTTTAGCTGTAACAGGCTCTGTTTCTCAGCAATATTTAGGTAACCTAGTAGAATGTATACGTGAAAATGATGTATCAAGAGCGTTACGTATCATAGATGAGATGATGAGTAAAGGGAAGGATCCAGTTCGATTTATGGAAGATTTCATTTACTATTATCGTGATATGCTTTTATATCAAACTTCACCACAACTAGAATATATGTTGGAACGAGTAATTGTAGATGAACAATTCCGTATGTTAAGTGAAGAAATGCAGCCGGAAGTAATCTATGAAATTATTCATAGACTTAGTAAAGGGCAACAAGAGATGAAGTGGACAAACCATCCGCGAATTTTCTTAGAAGTTGTGATGGTACAACTGTGTCAGCAGTTTATGATGCAAGCAAACGGTGCAGATCGTTTACAAGCAATTATGAACAGGATGCAGCAACTGGAGAAAGAATTAGAACAAGTTAAAAAGAATGGTGTACCGGCTGGCGTACAACCTGAAGTAAGAGAGACGCGTGCAGCACCAAAACCAATGCGAACGGGAAGTATGAAAATTCCTGTTGGACGTGTAAATGAAGTGTTGAAGCAGGCGAAGCGTCAAGAATTAGAACAATTGAAAGCCGTATGGGGTGAGTTGTTAGGAAGACTCAAATCGTATAACAAAGTGGCATTTGCTGTTTTATTAGAAAATAGTGAGCCAGTAGCGGCTTCAGATGATACTTATGTGTTAGCATTTCAATATGAGATTCATTGTAAAATGGCGAGTGAAAATCGCGAAGCAATGGATACGCTAGAACAAATTCTATTTGAATTGCTAAGTAAAAAGTTAAATATGATTGCTATCCCGAAAAGTGAATGGGGTAAAATTCGTGAGGACTTTTTACAACGTGAAGGCGGGGATTCTGAAGAAAGCCCAGAGCAAAAAGAAGATCCTCTCATAGAAGAAGCAGTAAAATTAGTAGGGCAAGAACTCATTGAAATAAAAGAATAAATGATGCGTGGCGGAATGGGAAATATGAATAACATGATGAAACAAATGCAAAAGATGCAAAAAGACATGGCAAAAGCACAGGAAGAGCTTGGTGAAAAAACGGTTGAAGGTACAGCTGGCGGTGGAATGGTTTCTGTAATTGCAAATGGCCATAAGCAAGTTCTTGAAGTGAAAATTAAAGAAGAAGTTGTAGATCCAGAAGATATCGAAATGTTACAAGATTTAGTGTTAGCTGCAACGAACGATGCACTTAAAAAGGTTGATGAACTTTCAAATTCTACAATGGGTAAATTTACAAAAGGCTTAAACTTACCAGGTGGAATGTTCTAGATGCATTATCCAGAACCAATATCAAAATTAATCGATAGTTTTATGAAGTTACCAGGAATCGGACCGAAAACAGCGGTTCGATTGGCATTTTTCGTATTAGATATGAAAGAAGACGATGTGTTAGGTTTTGCGAAAGCACTTGTGAATGCGAAGCGAGATCTAGCGTATTGTTCTGTATGCGGACATATTACTGACCGTGATCCTTGTTATATTTGTGATGATTCACATCGAGATCAAACGGTTATCTGTGTCGTGCAAGAACCGAAAGATGTAATCGCAATGGAAAAAATGAAAGAGTATCAAGGTGTATATCATGTGTTACGTGGTGCGATTTCCCCAATGGAGGGAATTGGACCGGAAGACATTAATATCCCGCAACTCTTAAAGCGACTGCACGATGAAATGGTACAAGAAGTGATATTGGCAACAAACCCTAACATTGAAGGGGAAGCTACAGCAATGTATATATCCCGCCTCTTAAAGCCGACAGGTATTAAAGTAACTCGTATTGCACATGGTCTACCAGTTGGTGGAGATTTAGAATATGCAGATGAAGTAACTCTGTCAAAAGCGCTGGAAGGCCGCAGAGAAGTATAAATGTTCTTTCAAAAAAAGGGTAAATTGCGTAAAGAGTATGACGATAAGTTAATTGTACTATTAGAAAAGGTAAAGAATGAATGGTTACGTCAAAAGAGAATGGTTGAACAAAGTGTTGAGCCATCTCCAGATGTAATTTGTTCTTTGAAAATAGCGGAGGCAAAATATTTCTTCTTGTTAAAAGAAGCGAAGCGTCGCCCTGTAAAAATGGAACAATGGTAAATGAATTCTACAATTATTATTGTTGGTATTCTATCTCTTGTTTTTATTTTTCTTGTTTTTGGTGTTGCGGCTAAACCAATACGTTTTATAGGGAAAGCACTCTTTCATGTCACTTTAGGTATAGCGTTGCTATTTATTGTGAATGTTGCAGGGGCATATTTTGATTTTCATATTCCAATTAACATAGGCACAGCTACAGTATCAGGTTTATTAGGGGTGCCAGGTGTTGCTGCATTAGTGATTATTAAGCTATATATAATACCAAGATAAATGAATAATAAGGAAGATATATATATGAATCAAAAGCGTATACCTCTATATGAGGCGTTAATAGGGTTTAAAGAAAGAGAACTACTGTCCTTTCATGTTCCGGGTCATAAGAATGGTGTAAACTTCCCTCAGGAGGCTCTTGGGGAGTTTAAAGATATACTATCCATTGATGTAACCGAACTAACAGGGTTAGACGATTTACATAGTCCGTTTGAATGTATAGATGAGGCACAAAAATTATTAGCGGATGTATATGGCGCAGAAAAAAGTTATTTTTTAATTAATGGTTCAACGGTGGGAAATCTAGCAATGATTTTGTCTTGCTGCGGTGAGCATGACGTTGTCCTTGTACAAAGAAATTGTCATAAATCAATCATTAATGGGTTAAAACTAGCAGGTGCGAATCCAATTTTTCTGGACCCATGGATTGATGAGGCGTATAACGTACCAGTAGGAATTCATGATGAAGTTATTAAAGGGGCAATTGAAAGATATCCCAATGCTAAAGCCCTTATTTTAACGCATCCTAATTATTATGGTATGGGGATAGATTTAGAGGCAAGTATTGCTTATGCACATGCACATAAAATCCCTGTTTTAGTAGACGAAGCTCATGGAGCACACTTTTGCTTAGGGGAACCATTTCCAAAGTCAGCATTAGCATATGGTGCAGATATTGTGGTTCATTCTGCACATAAAACATTACCTGCGATGACAATGGGATCCTATTTACATATAAATAGTCATTTAGTGAATGGAGAAAGAGTTTCTGCTTATTTGAGTATGCTACAATCTAGTAGTCCGTCATACCCAATTATGGCTTCACTTGATATAGCGCGCTTTACACTAGCAAGTATAAAGGAAAAAGGTCATGATGAAATTGTCGAGTTTTTACGGAGATTTAAAAAAGGATTGTGTTCCATTCCGCAAATAGCCGTTTTACAATATCCGTTGCAAGATGATTTAAAGGTTACTGTACAAACTCGTTGTCAGTTATCAGGATATGAATTGCAGTCTTTATTTGAAAAGGACGGAATATATACAGAAATGGCGGATCCATATAATGTCCTACTTATTTTACCTCTACAAGCAAAAGAGGAGTACATGAGGGCTATAGAGATAATTCGAGTTGCGTTGGAGCATTATGAGGTGAAAGACAAGAACGAATCTATTCGTTATACTTATAAAAGAGAATTCTCTCCTTTACCGTATACGTATAAACAACTAGAAGGATACAAAACAAAAGTAGTACCTATAGAAGAAGCGGTAGGGATGATAGCGGCGGAAATGGTAATTCCGTATCCACCTGGAATTCCGATGATTATGTATGGAGAGAGAATTACTTCAGAACATAAAGAGCAAATTATGTATTTAGAGAAAACAGGGGCTCGTTTTCAAGGTAGCACGAAAGATATGAAAGTGTATGATATAGAAAGTAGGTTTTAGATGAAGGGATTATTTGTAACAATTGAGGGGCCAGAAGGTTCGGGTAAAACGACGTTAATTAAAAAATTATTACCATACTTTGAGCAAAAAGAACAAAAGGTAATGGCGACGAGAGAACCAGGTGGTATTGCAATTTCTGAAGATATTAGAACAATTCTACATAAACAAGAATATACGATGATGGAAGCACGTACAGAGGCGCTTCTTTATGCTGCTGCACGTAGACAACATTTAGTAGAAAAAGTGATGCCAGCGCTTAATGAGAACTATCTTGTATTATGTGATCGTTTTATAGATAGCTCTTTAGCATATCAAGGCTATGCAAGAGGCTTAGGAATGGATAAAGTATTTGAAATAAATCGCTTCGCAACAGAAGACTGTATGCCTAGTGTAACAATTTACTTAGATATTGAACCAGAGGTTGGTTTAGCACGCATTGAAAAAGATGCAGGGCGCGAAGTAAATCGATTAGATATGGAAGATATCTCTTTCCATAAACGTGTACGTGAAGGGTATTTGCAAGTTGTAGAACGTTTTTCTGATCGTATTGTATTAGTAAATGCTGATCAACCAATGGAAAAACTTATAGAAGAAGTTGTTCAGATTATAGAAGATAAATTGTTATAAATGACGAAGACGTGGGAGCAGCTTTCTGCTATACAGCCCATCGGTGTAAAAATGTTGATGAATAGCATTGCAAAAGAGCGTATATCCCACGCTTACTTGTTAGAAGGAGGGAAAGGAACAGGGAAGTTTGCAACAGCGATTCAAATGGCAAAGAGTTTCCTCTGCTCTCAAAGGAATGGGGTAGAACCATGTCATGTATGTACAAATTGCAAGCGAATTGACTCAGGTAACCACCCTAACCTACATATTGTAAAACCAGACGGATTATCTATTAAAAAGCAGCAAATTCATGATTTACAGGAAGAGTTTTCAAAAACAGGATTAGAGGCAAATAAAAAAGTTTATATTATCGAGCATGCAGATCGTATGACAGCAAATGCAGCGAATACACTCTTGAAATTTTTAGAGGAACCGAGTAGTGATACAACAGCTATTTTACTTACTGAACAAAGTCATCAAATTTTAAATACAATTTTATCTCGCTGTCAAGTTGTTACATTTAGACCGTTACCTACGGATTCTTTAAGTAGAAGATTACAGGATGAAGGCATTACATCCTCTTTATCGACTCTTGCTGCACAGCTTACGAATAGTTTTGATGAAGCTTTAGCTTTATGTAATGATGAATGGTTTGCACAAGCACGAACTTTAGTGATAAAATTATGTGAAGCGCTCGAAAAAGATAAAGCCTCTATTTTTTTTGTACAAGAAAAATGGGGAAAACACTTTGGAGAGAAAGAACAGTTACAGCAAGGTTTAGATATGTTGCTCCTTATTTATAAGGATTTATTATATGTTCAACTTGGAGAAGAAGATCGACTTGTTTTTCATGAGCAGAAAGAGATGTTTGAATCCTTTTCCTATGCTCAGAAGCGCATTGTATCAGCTCTCTTTAATATATTAGAGGCAAAAAATAGAATCAACGCTAATGTAAATGCGCAGCTTGTGTTCGAACAGTTAGTGTTGCGGTTGCAGGAGGGATGAATGACCGTTTTGTATGATGTAGTAGGTGTTCGCTTTAAGAAGGCCGGAAAGGTATATTACTTTGATCCGAATCAGTTCGATATCTCTGAGAACGAGTTTGTAATTGTAGAAACGGTAAGAGGTATTGAATACGGAAAAGTAGTTATTACCAAAAAGCAAGTTGATGAAAACGACGTTGTATTACCGCTTAAAAAAGTTATTCGTATTGCAAATGAAAATGATCGTACCCTTGTTGAAGAGAACAAACATGCTGCGAAAGAAGCATATCAAGTTTGTCAACAAAAGGTAGTAGAGCATAATCTAGATATGAAACTTGTAGATGTAGAATATACGTTCGATCGCAATAAGATTATTTTCTACTTTACTGCAGATGGTCGGATTGATTTCCGCGAACTAGTGAAAGACTTAGCGGCAATTTTTAGGACAAGAATTGAACTAAGACAAATTGGTGTTCGTGATGAAGCGAAGATGCTTGGTGGTATTGGTCCATGTGGTCGTATGCTTTGTTGTTCTACTTTTTTAGGAGATTTTGAACCTGTATCCATTAAAATGGCAAAGGATCAAAATTTATCATTAAATCCTGCAAAAATATCTGGTTTATGTGGTCGCTTAATGTGTTGCTTAAAATATGAGAATGATGAATATGAGGCAGCAAAGGAACAACTTCCTGATTTAGATCAACGTATACAAACACCGCACGGTACTGGCCGTGTTATCGGATTAAATATTTTAGAAAGATTAATTCAAGTGGAACTAGTAGACAAGGAACGGATAGTAGAATATACGTTAGATGAGTTAGTGAATAAAGGGGTCGTTTCGAGTCAAACCACAGATTAAATGAGGTGGGTGCTTGTGGAGAAAAAAGATATATTTGCATCGGTTTCTAGTATGGAAGAGCAAATTGGACATTTATACAAACAGTTGGGAGAATTAAAACAACATCTTGCAGAGTTGTTGGAGGAAAACCAACATATAAAAATGGAAAATGAAAATTTGCGACACCGTTTTGAAGAAGTGCAGAATAAAGAAAAACAAAAACAAAAAGCTCAAAAACGTAAAGAAGTGAAGCCGAAGACGGATATTGGTGAAGGCTATGACAATTTAGCAAGACTATATCAAGAAGGTTTCCATATTTGCAATCTACATTATGGAAGTGTACGTAAAGAGGGAGATTGTTTATTCTGTCTGTCATTTTTAAATAAAAAGTGAATGAATTTATATGAGGATGAACGTTTAGATTATTTATTAGCGCAAGATATGAAGATTATACAAAGTCCATCGGTGTTTAATTTCTCTTTAGATGCCGTTTTACTTGCAGATTTTGCTTGGGTGCCAATTCAAAAAGGAAATTTACTTGATTTGTGCACAGGTAACGCGGTTGTTCCCCTTCTATTAAGCACGAGAACAAAAGGGAATATTACAGGTGTGGAAATTCAAGAACGTTTATATGATATGGGAATAAGAAGTGTTCAATATAATAAGTTAGAAGAAAGAATTCACCTCATACATGGGGATTTGAAAGATATGCCAGAGAAACTTGGGCGCCATCAATATGATGTTGTTACATGTAACCCTCCTTATTTTCAAACACCTCAAACGTCTGAGAAAAATATGAATGAACATTTAGCAATAGCTCGTCATGAAATTATGTGTACGTTAGAAGATGTTGTATCCTCAAGTAGTCAGTTAGTAAAACAAGGCGGAAAAGTAGCGTTTGTACATCGTCCAGGTCGTTTACTCGACATCGTTACATTAATGCGTAAATACAAAATTGAACCAAAGCGTGTGCGATTTGTTTATCCTAAGGCAGGTAAAGAAGCCAATACATTGTTAATTGAAGGAATTAAGGATGGGAACGCAGATTTAAAAATCCTACCACCTCTTTTTGTATATGAAGAAAATAACGAATATACAAAGGAGATTCGTTCAATTTTATATGGAGAAGAATAAATGGAGAAGAATAAGCATTGTTTTTATGTGGTGGAATGTTCTGATGGAAGTTATTATGCTGGATATACAAATCATATAGAAAAACGGATTCAGACTCATAATAGTGGAAAAGGTGCTAGATATACACGTGCTAGACTTCCAGTTGTTTTAAGGTATGTAGAGAATCATGAGGATAAACGAACAGCTATGCAGGCTGAATATCATTTTAAGCAGTTAACGAGAAAACAAAAAGAAGAATATATGCAAAAAGGAGAACGTTATGTGGCAACAAAAAAGCTTTCAACAAAATGAATGTGGCAACAAAAAAGCTTTCAACAAAATGAAAAAGGGATGTTATATCTAGTACCTACTCCAATTGGAAATTTAGAAGATATGACATTTCGTGCAATTCGGATTTTAAAAGAGGCAGATGTTATTGCAGCGGAAGATACAAGACAAACAAAAAAACTTTGTAATTATTTCGAAATTGAAACACCTGTAATGAGTTACCATGAGCATAATAAAGAAGTAAGTGGAAAGAAAATATTAGAGAAGCTAGAGGAAGGAAAGAATATAGCACTTGTTAGTGATGCTGGTATGCCGTGTATTTCCGATCCAGGCTACGATATTGTTGTCGAGGCCGTAGCTGAGCAATATCATGTGGTTCCGCTTCCTGGGGCAAATGCAGCTCTTACAGCGTTAATTGCATCGGGTCTTGAAACAAAGCAGTTTTATTTCTATGGATTTTTACAAAGAAATAAAAAGGAAAGAAAAAGGGAATTAGAAAAACTTCGCTATGTGCAAACTACAATGATGTTTTATGAAGCACCTCATCGTCTAGATGATACCTTAATCTCGATGGAAGAAGTATTGGGCAATAGAGAAATTGTATTATGTCGAGAGTTAACGAAAAAATTCGAGGAATTTATTCGAGGAACAATTGAAGAAACAATTGAATGGACGAAGCAAAATGAAGTTCGCGGTGAATTTTGTATTTTAGTAGCTGGTTCAACGGAAGAACCTGCTCCAGAAGAACAATGGTGGGAATCCATTTCAGTATATAATCATATTGAACATTACATAAACGAAAAAGGTATGAATTCAAAAGAAGCGATAAAAACAGTTGCTAAAGATCGAGATTTATCGAAACGCGATGTATATCAAATCTATCATGTCGATAAAAAATAAATGAAATCTACTGGTATTGTTCGTAAAGTTGATGAATTAGGTCGTGTTGTAATTCCAATCGAATTACGCCGTACTTTAGGTATTGCAGAAAAGGATGCACTTGAAATCTATGTTGATGACGAAAAAATCATCTTAAAAAAATATAAACCAAACATGACTTGCCAAGTAACTGGTGAAGTATCTGATGGTAACCTATCTTTAGCTGAAGGTAAAATTATCTTAAGCAAAGAAGGCGCTGAGCAAATCTTAAACGAACTTCACGATTATATCGAAACAGCAAAATAAATGACAAAGGAAAATAAGTCCTTTTATATTACTACCCCAATTTATTATCCAAGTGGAAAGTTACACATTGGACATGCTTATACGACAGTAGCAGGAGATGCAATGGCACGATATAAGCGTATGCAAGGATACAATGTTCATTATTTAACAGGAACTGATGAGCATGGACAAAAGATTCAAAAGAAAGCAGAAGAGCTAAATGTGACACCACAAGCATACGTGGATAACATTGTTGCAGGAATTAAAGAACTTTGGGGGAAAATGGATATATCTTATGATGATTTTATTCGCACAACTGAAGATCGTCATAAAGATGTTGTCGAAAAGATCTTCAAGCAACTAGTAGACCAAGGTGATATTTATCTTGATGAATACGAAGGTTGGTATTCTGTACAAGATGAAACATTCTATACAGCACATCAATTAGTAGATCCAATTATGGAAGGTGACAAAGTAGTTGGAGGAAAAAGCCCAGATAGTGGTCATGATGTAGAACTTGTTCGTGAAGAATCATATTTCTTTAGAATGGGTAAATATGTCGACAGACTATTAAAGTTCTATGAAGATAATCCACATTTCATTCAGCCAGAGTCTCGTAAAAATGAAATGATTAATAACTTCATTAAACCAGGATTAGAAGATTTAGCAGTTTCTCGTACTTCATTTGATTGGGGAGTTCGTGTTCCAGGTAACCCAAAACATGTTATTTACGTATGGGTTGATGCATTATCTAACTACATTACAGCATTAGGTTATGGAACAGAAAATGAAGAGATGTATAAGAAATTATGGCCGGCAGATGTGCATTTAGTCGGAAAAGAAATTGTTCGTTTCCATACAATTTATTGGCCAATAATTTTAATGGCATTAGATTTACCTCTTCCGAAAAAAATCTTTGCTCATGGCTGGATTTTAATGAAGGATGGAAAAATGAGTAAGTCAAAAGGAAATGTAGTAGATCCAGTTACATTAATTGATCGTTACGGATTAGATGCATTACGTTATTACTTACTTCGAGAAGTTCCATTCGGATCTGATGGCGTATTCACACCAGAAGGATTTGTTGAACGTATCAACTTCGATTTAGCAAATGACTTAGGTAACTTATTAAATCGTACAGTAGCTATGATTGATAAGTACTTTAACGGAGAAATCCCTGCATTTAAAGCAAATGTAACGGAATTCGATGAAACATTAGTAACGTTTGCAAAAGATACATTGCCAAAAGTAGAAGATGCAATGGAAAATATGGAATTCTCTGTAGCGCTAAGCTCAATTTGGCAATTGGTTAGCCGTACGAATAAATATATTGATGAAACACAACCGTGGGTATTAGCGAAAGATGAAAAAGATCGCGAAAAATTAGCTTCTGTAATGGCTCATTTAGCAGAGGTACTTCGCCAAACTGGTATTATGCTTATGCCGTTCTTAACAGTAGCGCCAAGCAAGATGTTTGCTCAACTTGGTCTTACTGAAGAAGCACATAAATCTTGGGAAAGCCTATCTACAATTGGATGTATTCCAGGTGGAACAAAAGTAGAAAAAGGAAACCCAATTTTCCCTCGTTTGGAAATGGAAGTAGAAGTGGAGTATATTAAAGAGCAAATGAAGGGCTCTGCTCCTAAAGTAGAAGAGAAAAAAGAAGAAGAACCGCAGGCAGAAGAAATTACAATTGATGATTTCTTTAAAGTAGAATTACGAGTAGCTGAAGTACTATCAGCTGAACCTGTGAAAAAAGCAGATAAGTTGTTAAAAATCCAGCTTGATTTAGGTACAGAAAAGCGCCAGGTTGTTTCAGGTATTGCAAAATTCTACTCGCCGGAAGACCTACAAGGTAAAAAGGTTATTTGTGTAACAAACCTAAAACCTGTAAAATTACGCGGTGAATTATCACAAGGTATGATTTTAGCAGGTGAAGAGAATGGAGTATTGTCATTAGCAACAATCGACCAAAATCTTCCGAATGGTACAAAAATCAAGTAAATGTTGTTTGATACACATTCACATTTAAATGCAGAGCAGTTTGAAGAAGATTTACAAGAAGTTATTGCACGAATGAAAGAAGTAGGAGTTACATATACAGTTGTTGTTGGATTTGATGAAGTAACGATAAAAAAAGCGATTGAATTAGCTGAGGCTTATGATTTTATTTACGCTGCAGTTGGATGGCATCCTGTGGATGCTATCGACATGAAAGAAGAGCATTTAGATTGGTTAGAAGAATTAGCTTCACATCCTAAAGTCGTTGCAATTGGAGAAATGGGACTAGATTATCACTGGGATAAGTCTCCTAAAGAAATACAGAAGGAAGTATTCCGTAAACAAATTGCATTAGCTAAAAAAGTGAAATTACCAATCATTATACATAACCGTGATGCAACTCAAGATATCGTTGATATTCTAGAGGAAGAGAATGCGGCTGAAGTAGGAGGCATTATGCATTGCTTTAGTGGTAGTGTCGAAGTAGCACAGCGATGTGTTGATATGAACTTTTTAATTTCATTAGGCGGACCGGTTACATTTAAAAATGCTAAGAAACCGAAAGAAGTTGCAGTAGAGATTCCTTTAGAGAAATTGTTAATAGAGACGGATTGTCCATATTTAACACCACATCCATTTCGAGGGAAACGAAATGAACCGAGTTATGTAAAGCTTGTAGCAGAAGAAATTGCGAATTTAAAAGGAATTTCTTATGAGGAAGTAGCAGAAATTACAACAAAAAATGCAAAGGCCTTATTTGGTGTTGAATAAGTGGAGGCAAGCATGAAAATTAAAGAGATTATCGTTGTAGAAGGTAAAGATGATACAGTTGCAATTAAGCGTGCTGTTGATGCTGATACAATTGAAACGAACGGTTCAGCAATCGGTGATCATGTTATTGAACAAGTTAAATTAGCGCAGCAAAAACGAGGCGTTATTATTTTCACAGATCCGGATTATCCAGGAGAGCGTATTCGAAAAATTATTTCTGACAAGGTACCTGGATGTAAGCATGCTTTCTTACCGAAGGAAGAAGCGCTTGCTAAAAGAAAAAAAGGTGTTGGAATTGAACACGCTTCTAATGAATCGATTCGCCGTGCTTTAGAGAATATACATGAAGAAATGGAAGCTTACACAAGTGAAATTAGTTGGAGCGATTTAGTCGATGCTGGTTTAGTGGGCGGAGAAATGGCAAAGAGTCGCAGAGAAAGAATGGGTAAGCTATTGAAGATTGGTTATACAAATGCAAAACAGTTACATAAACGTTTACAGATGTTTCAAGTTTCAAAAGAGACGTTTGCAGAAGCTTATAGACAAGTAATACAGGAGGAAACGAAATGAATGAAAGATATCGCAACGCCGAATCGTACGAAAGACATTGTTGAAAAGTATGGATTCTCATTCAAAAAAAGTTTAGGACAAAATTTTTTAATTGATACAAATGTATTAAATCGTATCGTTGATCACGCAGAAATCGGTTCAGAAAGTGGTGCAATTGAGATTGGACCAGGTATCGGTGCGTTAACAGAGCAGTTAGCGAAGCGTGCTAAAAAAGTGGTGGCTTTTGAAATTGATCAGAGATTATTACCAATTTTAGACGAGACGTTAGCTCCATATAGTAACGTTACAGTTATAAATAAAGATGTACTAAAGGCAGATGTACATGAAGTGTTTAGTGAGCAATTTGAAGAAGGACAAGATGTAATGGTAGTAGCTAACTTACCATACTATATTACAACGCCAATTTTATTTAAATTGCTTGAAGAAAAATTACCGGTTCGTGGATTCGTTGTTATGATGCAAAAAGAAGTTGGGGACCGTTTAGCTGCTAAACCTGGAACGAAAGAGTATGGTTCTTTATCAATTGCCATTCAGTATTATACAGAGGTAGAAACAGTTATGACTGTACCGCGTACAGTGTTTGTACCACAACCAAATGTTGATTCTGCGATTATCCGTCTTCTAAAGCGTCCGAAACCAGTTGTAGAAGTGACAGATGAGACTTTCTTCTTTGAAGTAGTACGAGCAAGTTTCGCACAGCGTCGTAAAACCTTAATGAATAATTTATCGAATAATTTAAATGGTTTCCCGAAAGATAAAGAGCTGTTGGATCGAATTTTAACAGAAGTAGGAATTGATCCAAAGCGAAGAGGCGAAACGCTATCTATCGAAGAGTTTGCAACATTAAGTAATGCATTAGTTCTTCATAAGTCATCATAAATGGCTTTACATGTTGGAGAATTAGTGGAACGATATTCTCATAATAGGGATATCCTTTTTCGTATTATAGAAATAAAAGGCGAGATAGCTATATTGTTTGGGGAGGAAATTAGACTTGTGGCGGATGCGCCGCTTGAAGATTTAATTAGTATAGATCAACGAGAACATAAAAAAAGAGTGAAGCGTGAAAAAGAAACAATGGAGCGTACGTACCGTTTATTTCAACAAGATTATGTATTGATGAAACAAAGGCATGAACACACTTCAACTGGTGGATACACAAGTGAAGTGAATTACTTTCAAATGCCAGGGCGTGTATTGCATATAGATGGGGACCCTTTGTATTTGCGCAAGTGCTTAGACTTATATAATAAAATTGGTGTTCCTGTACAAGGTGTTCATTGTAAGGAAACAGAGATGCACGAAAAGGTAGTAGACTTAATAGATCATTTTCGCCCAGACATTTTAGTTATTACAGGACACGATGCCTATACAAAATCCAAAGGGGTAAAGGGAGATTTAGCAGCATATAGGCATTCAAGGCATTTTGTACAGGCTGTTCGAGAAGTACGAAAAAAATATCCATCATTGGATCAACTCGTTATTTTTGCTGGGGCGTGTCAATCACATTTTGAGGCGTTAATTCGAGCAGGTGCTAACTTTGCTAGTTCTCCGTCTAGGATTAACATTCATGCACTAGATCCAGTGTATGTGGTTGGTAAAATTAGTTTCACTTCATTTATGGAGAGAGTAAATGTATGGGATGTTGTACGTAATACAATTACTGGTGAAAAAGGACTAGGTGGAATTGAAACGAGAGGGATTTTACGAACTGGATTACCCTTTCAACATTATGAAGAATAAATGTCAAAACGTTTAGATGAAATTAAAAGCGAATTAGATCACCATCTTGGACAGCGACTTATGTTAAAGGCGAATAGCGGAAGAAGAAAAACAGTAGAGCAATCAGGTGTACTTGCAGAAACGTATCGTTCTGTGTTTGTTGTACAGTTAGACCAACAAGAAGATGCATTGCAACGTGTATCTTATAGTTACGCAGATGTTTTAACAGAGACGGTAGAGTTAACATTTTATGGTGAACCCCATAATGAAATTATTTTATAAATGTCAAACCAGTTTAAAGAAGAGCTAGCAAAAGAGCTGGGCTTTTATGATGTTGTTCAGAAAGAAGGATGGGGCGGAATTCGTGCGAAAGATGCTGGTAATATGGTGAAACGCGCTATAGAAATTGCAGAACAGCAATTAATGAAACAAAACCAGTAGGTGAAAGCACCAGCAAAGATTAATCTGTCGTTAGATGTACTGGGAAAAAGACAAGACGGATATCATGAAGTGAAAATGATTATGACAACAATTGATTTAGCGGATCGTTTAGAACTAACGGAATTAGCAGAAGACCGTATTGAAATTTTATCCCATAATCGGTATGTCCCAGACGACCAACGAAATTTAGCTTATCAAGCAGCGAAATTATTAAAAGAGAAGTTTAATGTGAAAAAAGGTGTATCTATTACTATTGAAAAAACGATTCCAGTAGCAGCTGGATTAGCAGGTGGAAGTAGTGATGCAGCAGCGACATTACGTGGTCTTAATAAATTATGGAATTTAGGGCTTACAATTGACGAATTAGCAGAGCTTGGCTCAGAAATTGGATCAGATGTATCGTTCTGTGTATATGGAGGGACAGCCATTGCTACTGGAAGAGGAGAGCAAATTGAGCATATAAAAGCGCCACCTTCTTGTTGGGTTATTTTAGCGAAGCCACATATTGGTGTATCTACTGCTGATGTGTATGGGAATTTAAAACTAAATCGAGTTACACACCCAAATGTAGATAAAATGGTTGATGTCATCAATGCTGGGAATTACAAAGGAATTTGTGATACTGTTGGTAACGTCTTAGAAGATGTAACATTTAAGATGCATCCCGAAGTTGCTCGTATTAAAGCACAGATGAAACGATTTGGAGCAGATGCTGTATTAATGAGTGGAAGTGGTCCAACTGTATTCGGCCTTGTACACCATGATTCGCGAATGCATCGCATTTACAACGGATTAAAAGGATTTTGTGAACAAGTATATGCGGTACGTTTATTAGGAGAGCGAGAAACGCTTGAATAAATGAAAATTAGACGAAGTACAAGATTAGTCGATATGACGTATTACTTGTTACAAAATCCTCGTCAGCTAGTTTCTCTCACTTTTTTTGCTGAAAGGTATCAATCGGCTAAATCCTCCATTAGTGAAGATTTAGTTATTATTAAGCAAACGTTTGAACAACAAGGGGTCGGCACATTGCAAACGGTACCAGGAGCAGCAGGAGGAGTGAAATATATACCATATATAAGTGAAGAAGAGGCAGATCTAATTATTGATGAGCTTTGTAGCTTATTTGAAAATCCAGATCGTATTTTGCCTGGCGGTTACTTATACATGACAGATCTTTTAAGTAATCCTCGTCATATTAATGGTGCAGGTCGTTTGTTTGCTTCTGTCTTTGCTAGGCAACCAATTGATGCAGTTATGACGGTAGCAACAAAAGGGATTCCACTTGCTTATGCAGTGGCGAATTACTTAGATGTACCGGTAGTAATTGCGAGGAAAGATAATAAGGTAACAGAAGGTCCAACTGTTAGTATCAACTATGTATCAGGTTCTTCTAAACGAATCCAAACAATGACGTTGGCAAAGCGTAGCCTTCCAGAGGGATCAAACGTTTTAATTATTGATGATTTCATGAAAGCTGGCGGAACAATTCAAGGTATGATGAGTATGCTAGAAGAGTTTAAGGCTAATGTTGTTGGTATCGGTGTATTAGTAGAATCCACAGATATCGAAGAACGACTTATTAATAACTTTGTATCATTAATTCGCCTTTCAGAAGTTGATGTGAAAGAAAAATCAATTCAAGTGGAAAAGGGAAATTATTCACTTACACCATTTGATGAAGGACTTGTAGAGGCTGAATAAATGAAAGTTGTTCAAACAAGCAAGGCACCACAAGCAATTGGACCTTATTCACAAGGGATTATTGTAAATAATATGTTTTACAGTTCAGGACAAATTCCATTAACAACAAGTGGAGAGCTTGTAACGGGAGATGTAACAGTCCAAACAGAACAAGTATTTGAAAATTTACAAGCGGTATTAGAAGAAGCGGGCGCTTCATTTGATACAGTAGTAAAAACAACAGTATTCTTAAAAGATATGGATGATTTTAATGCTGTTAATGAAGTATACAGTTCTTATTTCTCTACTCATAAACCAGCACGTTCTTGTGTACAGGTAGCAAAATTACCGAAAGATGTTTCAGTTGAAATCGAAGTAATTGCCCTAGTTAAGTAATTGTGGAATTTATACAAATATATCGCTTATTTAGAAAAGGGTGGTGAACACAAGATGGAAGTGACTGACGTAAGATTACGCCGCGTAAACACAGAAGGCCGCATGAGAGCAATTGCCTCTATTACTCTAGACCATGAATTTGTTGTTCATGATATTCGTGTAATTGATGGTAATAATGGATTATTTGTAGCAATGCCAAGTAAACGTACTCCAGATGGAGAGTTCCGTGACATTGCACATCCGATTAATTCTGGTACACGCTCTAAAATTCAAGATGCGGTTTTAACAGAGTATCATCGTTTAGGCGAGTTAGAAGAGGTTGAGTTTGAAGAAGCAGGTGCTTCGTAAATGTCAAACAGATTTGCAGTGATTCTAGCTGCAGGTAAAGGCACACGTATGAAGTCTAAGCTATACAAAGTGCTGCATCCTGTATGTGGAAAACCTATGGTACAACACGTAGTCGATCAAGTAACTCAATTAGGATTGCAGAAACTTGTAACGGTCGTTGGACATGGTGCTGAAATGGTACAAGAACAGCTAGGAAACGTAAGTGAGTTTGCATTACAAGCAGAACAACTTGGTACAGCGCATGCTGTAGATCAAGCTGCTAGCGTACTTGCAAATGAAGAAGGAACAACTTTAGTTATTTGTGGTGATACACCTTTAATAACTGCTGAAACGATGGAAGCATTACTTCAGCAACACAAAGAAGCAGGAGCAATGGCAACTGTGCTAACAGCATACATAGAAGAGCCTGCTGGATATGGCCGTATCGTTCGTAATGAAAATGGTCATGTTGAAAAGATTGTTGAGCATAAGGATGCAAATGAAAAAGAATTAGCTATTAAAGAAATCAATACAGGTACGTATTGTTTTGATAATAAAGCTTTATTCGCTTCACTTTCTAAAGTTTCAAATGATAACGTACAAGGTGAATATTACCTTCCAGATGTTATTGAGATTTTAAAAAATGAAGGTCATATCGTATCAGCTTATCAAACAGAGCACTTCGATGAAACGTTAGGTGTTAACGACAGAGTCGCTCTATCGCAAGCGGAAATTATTATGAAAAACCGTATCAACCGAAAGAACATGGTAAATGGTGTTACAATTATTGATCCAAGTAACACGTATATTTCTGCCGATGCAATTATCGGTAGTGATACAGTTCTTCATCCAGGAACAATTATTGAGGGGAACACTGTAATTGGTTCTGATTGTGAAATTGGACCGCATACAGTAATTCGCGATAGTGAAATTGGAGATCGTACGACAATTCGTCAATCTACTGTACATGATAGTAAGCTTGGTACAGAAGTATCGGTTGGCCCATTTGCACATATTCGCCCAGATTCAGTTATTGGAGACGAAGTACGCGTTGGAAATTTCGTGGAAATCAAAAAAACTGTTTTTGGTAATAGAAGTAAAGCTTCACACTTAAGTTATATCGGGGATGCACAAGTTGGAGAAGACGTGAATCTTGGTTGTGGTTCAATTACGGTGAACTACGACGGCAAGAATAAATTTAAAACTGTGATTGGTAACGGGGTATTTATTGGATGTAATTCAAATCTTGTTGCTCCTGTAACAGTTGAAGATGGTGCTTATGTGGCAGCAGGCTCTACAATTACAGAGAATGTTCCATCAAAAGCATTATCGGTAGCACGTGCACGTCAAGTTAACAAAGAAGACTATGTTGATCAATTGCTGAATAAGAAAAAATCATAAATGTCGACTCAATATCTAAATTCTAATTTGAAAGTATTCTCTTTAAACTCTAATAAGGAACTTGCTGAGCAAATCGCAAAGCATATTGGAGTAGGACTAGGAAAATGTTCTGTTGATCGTTTTAGTGATGGAGAAGTTCAAATTAACATTGAAGAAAGTATCCGTGGTTGCGATGTATTCATTATTCAATCTACAAGCTTCCCGGTAAACGAACATATCATGGAATTACTTATTATGATTGATGCATTAAAACGTGCATCTGCAAAAACAATTAATATTGTTATTCCTTACTATGGTTATGCGCGTCAAGACCGTAAAGCGCGTTCTCGTGAACCAATTACATCGAAACTTGTAGCAAACTTGCTTGAAACAGCAGGTGCAACTCGTGTAATCACTCTAGATTTACATGCTCCACAAATTCAAGGATTCTTTGATATCCCAATCGACCACTTAATGGGTGTACCGATTCTTTCAGATTACTTTGAAACAAAAGGTCTTAAAGACATCGTAATCGTATCACCTGACCATGGTGGTGTAACTCGTGCTAGAAAAATGGCAGATCGCCTAAAAGCGCCAATCGCTATTATTGATAAACGTCGTCCTCGTCCGAATGTATCAGAGGTAATGAACATTATCGGTAATATCGAAGGCAAAACAGCAATTTTAATTGATGACATCATTGATACAGCTGGTACAATTACATTAGCGGCAAACGCTCTTGTTGAGAACGGTGCTTCTGAAGTATATGCTTGCTGTACACACCCAGTATTATCTGGCCCAGCAATTGAGCGTATTCAAAATTCGAATATTAAAGAGTTAGTTGTAACGAACTCTATCGTATTACCAGAGGAAAAGAAAATCGACAAAGTACATGAACTTTCAGTTGCTCCATTAATCGGAGAAGCAATCATTCGTGTATACGAAGAAGAATCTGTAAGTGTGTTATTCAATTAAATGAGACGTAACCAAGCTTGGTTACGTCTTTTCGTATCGAAAAAAGAAAGTAGTGGTACAAGAATGAAATTGATAGTAGGACTTGGGAACCCGGGTAGAGAATATGAATTAACAAGGCATAATATTGGATTTATGGCAATTGATGAACTTGCAAAGCGTTGGAACATTTCTTTGAATGAACAGAAGTTTAAAGGTGTATTTGGTGCAGGGTTTGTTAATGGAGAAAAAGTAATCTTATTAAAGCCACTTACATATATGAATTTATCTGGGGAAAGTATTCGTCCACTTATGGATTACTATAAAATTGATGTTGATGACTTCGTTGTTATGTATGATGATTTAGATATCCCGGTAGGTAAATTACGCCTTCGTATGAAAGGGAGTGCCGGTGGACATAATGGCGTGAAATCGACAATTTCGCATTTAGGAACGCAAGAGTTTCAACGTATCCGTATGGGAATTGATCGCCCGAAAAATGGGATGAAGGTAGTAGATTACGTATTAGGACGTTTTACATCCGAAGAGATTCCTGATGTCAATCATTCCATTGAAAAAGCAGCGGATGCATGTGAAGAGTGGTTAAATAAGCCTTTTCTCCAAATCATGAATACTTTCAACAGTTAAATGATAGGTTTATTAGAGCAATTTTATAAAAATGAAGAAATACAATCGGTTATTAATGGGTTAGAAGATGGTTTAAAAGAACAACTTATATCAGGTATGGCAACATCTTCTCGTTCATTATTAATGGCAGCTTTATATAAAAAGACAAAAAAATCGCAACTTATTGTCACACACAATCTATATCAAGCACAAAAGGTGCATGAAGATTTAGTGGCATTACTTGGTGAAAAAGATGTATGGCTGTACCCAGTAAACGAATTAATTGCATCAGAAATCGGTGTTGCAAGTCCAGAATTAAAAGCGCAGCGCATTGAGGTGCTAAATCGTTTAGCGGCAGGAGAGAATGGGGTTATTGTAGCGCCAGTCGCAGGATTACGTAGATTTTTACCGATAAAAGAATTATGGAAGCAAAAGCAAATTGAAATTAATCTAGGGCAAGAGATTGATTTAGAGGCGCTCTTGCATACATTACATCATATTGGTTATGAACGTAAGTCGATGGTAGAAGCTCCAGGGGAGTTCAGTTTGCGCGGGGGCATATTAGATATTTACCCATTAACTGAAGAATTACCATTCCGTATTGAATTTTTCGATACAGAAGTCGATTCTATTCGATTATTTGATGTGGATGAACAGCGTTCTCAAAATAAAAGGGAAAGTGTTAAGTTTGGTCCAGCAACAGAGTTTTTATTTTCACAGGAAGAATTGAAATCGGGAATTAAGCATCTTGAAGAAGGTTTGACTAAGACGATGCAAAAACTTTCCGATGACAAATTAAAGACTGCAGTGCTTGAGACAGTAAGTCATGAAATTGAAATGTTGAAAAACGGGCAAAGTATAGAACAGATGTTTAAATATTTATCTATTTTCTATAAACAACCTGCTAGTCTGATAGATTATTTACCAGAAGATGGTGTTGTAATTTTAGATGAAATCTCTCGTATTCAAGAAACGGCATCACACCTTGAAACGGAAGAAGCGGAATGGTATATATCACTTCTTGGTGAAGGAACAATAATTCAGGATTTATCTTTCTCCCACTCATTTGAGGGATTTCTTCATCATAAAAAAAGAAGTTTTGTATATTTAACGTTATTCTTACGCCATATAGCGCATACACATCCGCAAAATATTGTGAATGTGACATGTAAAACAATGCAAGATTTCCATGGGCAGATGCAATTATTAAAAACTGAAATTGATAGATGGAATGAAGGGCACTTTACGACTGTTGTGCTGGGAACAGATGCTGAACGTGTAAAAAAACTACAACATATTTTAAGTGATTATGATATTGAAGCGGATATTGTAGAGGGCACAGATATTTTATTGCCTGGAAGGTTACAGATTGCTGTAGGTGATTTACATGCAGGGTTTGAAATGCCGATGCAAAAGCTCGTTGTCATTACTGAAAAGGAGCTTTTTCATAGAAAAGTTAAAAAATCACAACGTAAGCAAAAGCTGTCTAATGCTGAGCGTATTAAAAGTTATTCGGAATTAAAAGTTGGAGACCATGTAGTTCATGTAAATCATGGTATAGGTAAATTTTTAGGTATTGAGACATTAGAGATTAATGGTGTTCATAAAGATTACTTAAATATTAAATATCAAGGTAACGATAAGCTATATGTTCCAATTGAACAAATCGATCAAGTGCAAAAATATGTGGGTTCTGAAGGTAAGGATCCAAAAGTTTATAAATTAGGCGGGAACGATTGGAAGAAGGTCAAAACGAAAGTTGAAAAATCTGTACAAGACATTGCAGATGACCTGATTAAATTATATGCTGAGCGCGAAGCTTCAAAAGGATATGCATATACACCAGATACGGCAGAACAACAAGAATTTGAATCTTCTTTCCCGTATCAAGAGACAGATGACCAATTACGTTCTATTGAAGAGATTAAGAAAGATATGGAACGCGGACGTCCGATGGATAGGCTTCTTTGTGGTGATGTGGGATATGGAAAGACCGAAGTAGCTATTCGTGCAGCATTTAAAGCGATTATGGATGAAAAACAAGTTGCGATTTTAGTACCGACAACAATTCTTGCACAACAACACTATGAAACAATTCGAGAGCGTTTTCAAGATTATCCGATTAATATAGGGTTACTAAGTAGATTCCGCACGCGGAAACAACAAAATGAAACGCTTAAGGGTTTAAAAGATGGCACAGTAGATATTGTAATCGGAACGCATCGTATTTTATCTAAAGATGTTACTTATAAAGATTTAGGACTTCTTATTATTGATGAAGAACAAAGATTTGGTGTGACGCATAAAGAAAAAATTAAACAATTGAAAGCAAATGTTGATGTGTTAACGTTAACGGCAACGCCGATTCCACGTACACTTCACATGTCTATGCTGGGTGTGCGGGACTTATCTGTCATTGAAACGCCACCAGAGAATCGTTTCCCAGTCCAAACGTATGTGGTGGAATATAATCCAGCGTTAATGAGAGAAGCGATAGAGCGAGAGCTTGCAAGAGGTGGGCAAATTTACTTCTTATATAACCGCGTAGAGGATATCGAAAGAAAAGCAGATGAAATTTCGATGCTAGTTCCAGACGCTCGTGTAACATACGCACATGGGAAAATGAACGAAAGTGAATTAGAGTCTGTTATGCTATCGTTTTTAGAGGGGCAGCATGATGTTCTTGTAAGTACAACAATTATTGAAACAGGTGTAGATATTCCGAATGTTAATACGTTAATTGTATTTGATGCAGATCGTATGGGACTATCGCAGTTGTATCAGCTTCGTGGGCGTGTTGGGCGTTCTAATCGCGTTGCATATGCATACTTTGCATACAAACGTGATAAAGTGTTATCAGAAGTTGCAGAGAGACGTCTACAAGCAATTAAAGAGTTCACAGAGCTTGGATCTGGTTTCAAAATTGCGATGAGAGATTTATCAATTCGTGGTGCGGGTAACTTGTTAGGGGCAGAACAACACGGATTTATTGATTCTGTCGGATTTGATCTATATTCTCAAATGTTAAAAGATGCAATTGAACAGCGCAGAGGAACAGATGGAGTTGAAAATACAGTTAATGTTGAAATTGACTTAGAAGTAGATGCATATTTACCAGATGCTTATATTTCAGATAGTAAACAAAAGATTATGATGTATAAACAATTTAGAGGTGTTTCTACAATTGAGGATATTGAAGAATTGCAGGAAGAGATGATCGATAGATTTGGTGATTACCCACAAGAAGTTGGTTATTTATTACAAATTGCAAATATTAAAGTATTGGCAATGAAAGAACAAATTGAATTAATTAAGCAAAATAAATTTGAAGTAACAATTTTGTTCTCAGAACAAGCAAGCCAAAATATTGATGGTGGAAAATTATTCATGCTTGGAAATAGTTTTGGACGTATGATTGGTCTTGGAATGGAAGGATCACAATTGAAAATCGTTATGAAAACGAATGGATTAGAGACATCGAAGTGGTTAACAATTGCTGAAAATTTATTAAAAGGCTTACCAGATGTAAAAAAAGAAGTAATAAATGCCTAAATGAAAGCAACTGGAATCGTACGTCGAATTGATGATTTAGGCAGGGTAGTAATCCCGAAGGAAATTCGTAGAACTTTACGTATTCGAGAAGGAGACCCACTAGAAATATTTGTTGATCGCGATGGAGAAGTAATTTTGAAGAAATATTCTCCGATTAGTGAACTAGGTGATTTTGCAAAAGAATATACGGAAGCTTTATACGATAGCTTAGGACATAATGTGCTTGTATGCGATCGTGATTCTATTATCGCAGTAGCAGGCATATCTAAAAAAGAATACTTAAATAAAAGTGTTGGCGATTTAATTGAGAAGACAATGGAAGAGCGTAAGTCTGTAATTATGACAGATGAAAGCGAAATTTCAATTATTGATGGAGTAACAGAAAAAGTTAGCTCCTATACAATTGGCCCGATTGTTGCGAATGGGGATCCAATTGGAGCTGTTATTATCTTCTCTAAAGAGGCTATTATAAGTGAAGTAGAGCATAAGTCAGTAAATACAGCAGCGAGCTTCTTAGCGAAGCAAATGGAGCAGTAAATGGAAGCGAAGAAGTATCAAGCCTTTTGGCGTGGGGCTATTATATTAACAATCGCAAGTTTTATTACAAAAGTATTAAGCGCTTTTTACCGTATTCCATATCAAAACATAGCGGGAGATGTTGGTTTTTATATTTACCAACAAATTTATCCGTTTTATGGATTTTGTTTAATTTTAGCTACTTATGGATTCCCTATTATAATTTCAAAAATGGTTGCAGAAAGATTAGAAAGAGGAAAACAAAAAGAAGCAGAAGAAATTATTTGTGTATCTTTTTGGTTTTTATTAGGAATTGGCTTTATAGGGTTTTTCACATTGTTCTTTGGTGCCGAAACGATTGCATCGGCTATGGGTGATGTACACTTATACAAGTTATTACGTGTTATTTCATTTTCATTCATATTAATGCCATTCTTATCCGTAGCGAGAGGATATTTTCAAGGATTTAATAATATGATGCCGACGGCTGTTTCACAAGTAATTGAACAAACGATTCGTGTATCTATTATTGTCTTTTTATCACTATTCCTTATTGCTCACGGATTTGATCTATATACAGTCGGTGCAGGTGCTATGTTAGGTTCAATTGCAGGCGGGCTTATTGGGATTATCGTACTTTTACTTTATATGCGTCATGATTTTCGCGCCATCTTCTTTAAAAGCTTGAAGAGAGTTAGGGGAAAAAGAAGAATTATTAAAATCCTTTTTTGGCAAGGAATAGCTATTTGTGTTAGTAACTTAGTTCTTATTTTTATACAAATGGCAGATTCGGTTTCCTTCTATACTTTACTCATTGGGGCAGGGGAACAGGCTGAAAGTGCAAAGGTACTAAAAGGTGTTTATGACAGAAGTATCCCTCTCATGCAATTAGGTACTGTCGTGACAACTTCTTTCTCATTGTCACTTATTCCGATTATTACAGCGGCAAAGGAAAGAGGAGATCTTGCTTTTATTCAAGAAAAGGTAAAGTTAGCGATGAAAATAACACTTGTTATTGGATTTGCAGCAGCCATCGGATTAACTTGTATTATTCAGCCTACAAATATTATGTTATTTGAGAATAGTGATGGATCAGATGTGTTATCGATTTTATCTTTATCTATTTTATTTAGTTCATTGTCAATTACAACTGCTTCCATTTTACAAGGGTTGGGACAAACATTAAAACCAGCAATACTCGTTGTATTTGGAGGTTGTTTAAAGTTAGTTTTAAACTATATGTTAATGCCGCATTTTGGAGTTAAAGGAGCTGCGATTGCAACTTTAATTGCGCTTGTTGTAATTGCCTTGTTAAATAGTGCATTACTTATGCAATCTGTATCGGAGTCGCTTATTGATAAGCAGAAGATGTTAGGTATAGTTATTAGTGGTATCGGTATGGGATTTGTATTAATAATGTTTATTCGTGTGTTGCAAATGTCTGGGTTAGTAATTGATGGGAATCATAGAGGAATCGCGACATTTGAAGCGTTGTTAGGTGTAGCTATTGGCGGATTGACATACATGTTTTTAATTTTAAAATTACGTGTATTTACAAAAGAAGAATTAGGATCCGTTATGAAAAAAGAGAAAAAAGAAGGTTCATTGAAGAAGAGTGGATAGGTGAGTGGAATCATTACTATTTTAGGATTAGGTGCTGGTGAGTTAGATCAGCTAACGATGGGCGTATACCGAAAGATAAAAGAAGCAGACCATATGTTTGTTAGAACGAAGGAGCACCCGGTTATAGAAGAGTTGGAGAAAGAAGGTATAAAATATACAGCTTTCGACAATATATATGAAGCGCATGATACATTTGAAATTGTATATGAAACAATTGCGAACACATTGCTAGAACAAGCTGAAGGTGCAGAAATTATTTATGCTGTTCCAGGTCATCCGCTAGTAGCAGAAAGAACAGTTCAGCTACTTTTAGAAAAAGGAGAAGTAGCAAATATTGAAGTGCAAATTGAAGGTGGACAAAGTTTCCTTGATCCGATGTTCGCCAGTTTAAAAATCGATCCGATTGAAGGATTTCAATTAATTGATGCTACATCATTTGAAAGAGGGCAATTAGAATTACGTCAACATTTAATCTTTTGCCAAGTGTATGATGCGTTCGTTGCTTCAGATGTGAAGTTAACATTAATGGAAATATTACCAGATGATTATGAAGTATATATCGTAACAGCTGCAGGGACTTCGTTTGAACAAGTCAAAAAGGTACCGTTGTACATGTTAGATCATGAAACAGAATTGAATAATTTAACGAGTGTGTATGTACCACCAGTTCAGGAACGTGTATCCTTGTATCAACAGTTTGATGTACTTAGAGAAATTATTGCAGACCTTCGTGGACCGAATGGTTGTCCGTGGGATAAACAGCAAACACATCAATCTTTAAAAAAGTATTTAATTGAGGAAGCTTATGAAGTGTTGGAAGCAATTGATGACGAGGACGATGATCACTTAGTAGAAGAGCTAGGTGATATATTATTACAAGTCATGCTTCATGCTCAAATTGGAGAGGATGAAGGTTGGTTCTCCATCGATGATATTATTCGAACTTTATCTGAGAAAATGGTTCGTCGTCATCCACATGTGTTTGGAAATACGGATGTAAATAATGCTGATGAAGTGATTGCGAATTGGGAAGAAATTAAAAAACAAGAAAAAGGATTCGTAAAAGAATCTGTTTTAACTGGAATTCCAAAAAGTTTGCCGCAATTAATGCGTGCCTATGAAATTCAGAAGAAAGCTGGAAAGGTTGGATTTGATTGGGTTGATGTACAGCCAATGATAGAGAAAGCCTTAGAAGAATGGCAAGAATTCCAGCAAGAAGTTATAAATATGGATGAGGAAAAGATGCTAGGTGAATTTGGCGATTTACTATTTGCATTTGTTAACATAGCTCGTCATTATAAATTAGATCCAGAAGAAGCATTACGTTCAACTAATGAGAAATTTATGATGCGTTTTTTATACATGGAAGCAAAAGTAGCTGAAATGAATAAAGAAATGCAAGATTTATCATTAGAACAGTTGGATGTTTTATGGGAAGAGGCAAAGCAAACAGAGCGTTAAATGGGAAGAGGCAAAGCAAACAGAGCGTTAATAGGGGGATTTGACATGCGTCTAGATAAATTTTTGAAAGTGTCACGTTTAATTAAAAGAAGAACATTAGCAAAAGAAGTATCTGATCAAGGAAGAATATCTATCAACGGTCAAGTCGCAAAAGCGAGTTCAGATGTGAAAGTGGCTGATGAATTAACAATTCGTTTCGGTCAAAAAATAGTAACTGTGAAAGTAAATGAATTGAAAGAAACAACAAAAAAAGAAGATGCAGCAAATATGTATAGTCTAGTTCGCGAAGAAAAAGTAAAAGCAGAAGAGGGCTTGTTCTAAATGTCTTCTAATCAACAAAATGTTTCTGTAGAGCATGATATTATTATGCGTGGTAGGCGTGTGATTGATATTACTGGTGTAAAACAAGTAGAGAGTTTTGATAACGAAGAATTTTTACTCGAGACTGTGATGGGTTTTTTAACAATTCGTGGACAAAATTTGCAAATGAAGAATTTAGATGTGGAAAAGGGTGTTGTATCGATTAAAGGTAAAGTTCATGAGATGCTGTATATTGATGAGAACCAAGGGGAGAAAACTAAAGGCTTCTTTAGTAAGTTGTTTAAATGAATGAGTCTAACAATTCAGTTGTATACAATGCTTTCAATGATCGGAATGGGTGCTTGGATTGGAGCGTCATTAGATACATACCAACGGTTTTTAAAACGTCAGGAACGTAAACGTTGGCTTGTATTTATACATGATATACTATTTTGGGTTGTCCAAGCATTATTCGTTTTTTATGTATTACTTCTCGTAAATGAAGCTGAACTACGTATATATGTATTTTTGGCATTATTATGTGGTTTTGCGGCATATCAAAGCTTATTGAAAGCACTATACATGAGGTTGTTAAATTTTCTCATCTATATTTTTGTGCAAACAACACATTTTTTTGTTCGAATTATACAGCTACTCATGATAAAACCTGTTATTATTATAGCGCAGCTATTTATTGCATTTATATTATTCTTATTTCGTATACTGCTTTCAATTGGACATGCGTTATGGAAAATGGTGATTTGGATATTACTTTTCATATGGAAAGTTTTTTTCTGGCCTGTTCGATTTATTGCTTTGCTCATATGGAAACTTCTCCCTAATCGTGTTAAACTTTTTATAATGAAACATGTAGGGTTCCTGCAATATATAGCAAAATTGAAGGGACACATCTTCCAATTATGGGAGCGTATAAAAAAGAAGTTAGGGGGACCTCGGAAATGAATGAGGGAACTGAGACAAAGAACAATCGAAAAACAGAGTCCAAATCCTGTTAAAGAGCATATAATACAAACGGATGAGAACAGGAAGCGACTTTATCGTCGTTTAGCGGTTTTTCTTGTCTTTGCTTTTACAATTATTGCGAGTATTAGTGTAACGTTTTATCAACAAAACAGTTCCATTAAAGCAAAAGAAGCAAAAGTTAAGGACATGAAAAAAGAACTAGATTCATTAACGAATAAAGAAAAAAGTCTAAAAGACGAAGTTCAAAAGTTAAATGATGAAGAGTACGTATTAAAGATTGCTAGAAGGGATTATTTCTTCTCCGGAAAAGGGGAGATAATTTTTCCTGTTTCTAAGTAGATGTCAATCGAGGTAGGCAGCAAGTTACAGGGTAAAGTAACAGGTATTACAAATTTTGGGGCTTTTGTGGAGCTGCCAGAAGGCTTAACGGGTCTTGTTCATATTAGTGAAGTTGCTGATAATTATGTGAAAGATATTAACGATCACTTAAAAGTGGGCGACCAAGTAGAAGTAAAAGTTATCAATGTTGAAAAAGATGGCAAAATTGGCCTATCTATTAAGAAGGCGAAAGAACGTGAAAAAACAGAAGGAGATCGTCCACGTGGTGAATACCAACGCGGTGGCGATCAACAACGTTCTGGACGTCCACAACGTAATAATCGTTCTTCCAACAGAGATAACCGCGGTGGCGGTAACGAACGAGCTCCAAAAGAAACATTTGAGCAAAAGATGGCACGCTTTTTAAAAGATAGTGAAGATCGCTTAACTTCTTTAAAGCGTAACACAGAATCTAAACGTGGTGGCCGTGGCGCACGTCGCGGATAAATGCCTAAAGCAGGAAGGAATACTATGAATACAAGTGCATTGGCAATGAATGAAAGTCAGCTTGGAGGAATAAAGTGGACGAGTAAGTTGCGAATGAAGTTTGAACAAGTTTTCTTTAGATGGGGATTTATTATTGTTGTTATTGGTTTTCTTTTGGGAAGAGCATATATATTAACAAACATTTTACCGTTTGCACTGCCGTTTTTCGCTGCCGTTTATGTTATGAAGCGAGATAAAATGCCACTCGCATTCTTAGCTTTAATGGGAGGAGCACTTTCAGTTTCGATAGATAATTTATTTTTCACTTTCGCGTCTATCTTTACTTTCTTCATTTATAATATCTTCTTTAGTCGGTTTACACGTAAAACTGTTGGACTTGTACCATTCCAAGTATTTATCTCCGCATTAACCGCACATTTAGTTGTTGTATATTTTGCACAGCAAACTATCACCATGTACGATTTACTCGTTAGTACGATTGAAGCGGGGCTTAGTTTCGTATTAACGATGATATTTTTACAAAGTGTTCCGCTCTTAGTAGAAAGGAAAGGGAAACAACAAGCATTAGAGACAGAAGAAATCGTTTGTTTAATTATATTACTAGCATCTGTTTTAACAGGCACTACAGATTGGTTTGTATATGACGCTTCTATTCAACATATTTTCACTAGATATTTAGTGTTAGTATTTGCTTTCATCGCCGGCGCTGCTACAGGATCCACAGTGGGGGTTGTCACTGGATTAATATTAAGTTTAGCGAATGTGTCCAGTTTGTCTCAGCTTAGCCTTCTTGCTTTTTCTGGATTGCTTGGAGGGTTATTGAAAGAAGGGAAGCGTCTAGGCGTTAGTTTAGGTTTATTAATTGGGACAAGCCTAATTACATTATATGTAGACAAGCAAACAAATATTGTAACAACTTTAATTGAATCAGGTGTGGCAATTGTTTTCTTTTTATTAACACCGAAACTTGTTATGGATCGCATTGCTAAATTTATGCCAGGAACACAAGAGCATTCACAAGATCAACAACAATATTTAAGAAGAATGCGCGATGTTACAGCGAACAAAATTAATCAATTTGCAAATGTATTTGCGGCTTTATCTAATAGCTTTTCTGTATATGGTTATGTGGAGGAGGAAGATAAAGAAACAGAGGCAGATTTGTTCTTAAGTACAATTACTGCGAAAACATGTCAAACGTGCTTTAAAAAGGATCAATGCTGGGTAGTTAATTTCGACAAAACGTACGATTATATGAAACAAATAATGAGTGAAACGGAAGAAGGAACACTGCAACATAATCGGAAGTTAGTTCGTGAATGGGACAAGCATTGTGTGAGAGGTAAGAAAGTAACAGATTTAGTAGCTGGTGAATTAGATCACTTTTATGAGGGACAGAAATTACGAAAACAAATGAAAGAAAATCGCAGAATAGTAGCGGAGCAATTATTAGGCGTATCAAAAGTTATGGAGGATTTCGCACAGGAAATACAAAGAGAGCGAGAAAATCATCAAGTACAGGAAGAACAAATTTTGCAAGCGTTTCGTGATTTTGGCGTCGAAGTGGAGCATGTTGATATTTATTGTTTAGATAGAGGGAGCATTGATATTGAGATGTTAATTCCAGCTGCATCTAATGAGCATGGCGAGTGCGAAAAATTAGTTGCGCCAATGCTTTCGGATATTCTAAAAGAAAATATTGTCGTTAAACATGAAGAAAAATCTTCTTATCCAAATGGTCACAGTTTAATATCATTTGGTTCAGCAAAGACGTATTCTCTTGATACGGGATTGGCTACAGCTGCAAAAGGCGGTGGTTTCGTTTCAGGCGATTCTTATGCAATGATGGATTTAAGTGTTGGTAAATATGCCCTTGCGATTAGTGATGGTATGGGAAATGGGCAACGAGCTCATATGGAGAGTAAGGAAACGGTAAAATTATTACAAAAGATACTTCAATCAGGTATTGATGAGGAAATAGCAATTAAATCGATCAATTCAATTCTTTCTTTAAGAACGACAGAAGAGATATTTACAACGCTGGACTTGGCGATGGTAGATTTACGGGATGCGAGTGCGAAATTTTTAAAGATCGGATCGACGCCGAGTTTTGTTAAACGTGCAAATAATATTTTGAAAATTGAAGCAAGTAATTTGCCGATGGGGATTATTGAAGATGTTGAAGTTGATGTAGTGGGTGAGCAATTAAAAACGGGCGATATTCTTATTATGATGAGCGATGGGATTTTTGAGGGAGCGCAACATGTGGAGAATCATGAATTATGGATGAAACGAAAAATTAAAGAATTGCAAACCGAGGACCCGCAAGAAATTGCTGATATCATTATGGAAGAAGTGATTCGTTCTTGTGATGGTTATATAAATGACGATATGACTATTGTTGTGGCGAAAGTGAAGAAGAATATGCCGAAGTGGGCTACGATTCCAATTGTAGGAATGCAGGCGCAATAAGTGATTACGAAGTTGAAAGATACATTTGTTGAAAAGGTAGATGACTTTGTAAAGCAGCATGATGTATTAAAGGAACGTTCAACAATTGTTGTAGGAGTGTCGGGTGGTCCTGACTCTTTAGCTCTTCTATATTATTTGTTAGAAAAAAGGGCAGAAAAACAGTTGGAAATTGTAGTAGCGCATGTGGATCATATGTTTAGAGGCGATGAATCTCATGAGGATCTACAGTTTGTGCAGGAGCTTTGTAAAGGACTGGGGGTTATTTGCGAAACGATAAGGGTTAACGTGTCGCAATATCAACAGCAATACGGAATGAATGCGCAGGTTGCTGCTAGAGAATGCAGATATGCATTTTTGGAAAGAATAATGAAGAAATATGATGCGAGATATGTAGCTCTTGGGCATCATGGAGATGATCAAGTAGAGACGATTTTAATGCGCCTTGTACGAGGGAGTACTCCGAAAGGGTATGCAGGAATTGCAGTGAAGCGTCCTTTTCATAATGGATATTTAATTAGGCCGTTACTTGGAGTAACGAAGGAAGAAATTGTTGATTACTGTAATAAGCTAAATTTAATTCCCCGTATAGATCCGAGTAATAAAAAGGAAGTATATACAAGGAATCGATTACGTAAATATGTTCTCCCTCATTTGAAAGAAGAAAATCCACAAGTGCATGAGAAATTCCAAAAATTTAGCGTGCAGATGCAAGAGGATGAGGCTTATTTGCAGGAATTAGCTTTTGAGAAAATGAATAAAGTAATTACAAAAAAAAGCGATAAACAAATTAGCTTATCAATTCCTGCCTTTGAATCCATGTCTATGCCTTTACAAAGAAGAGGGATTCAACTAATATTAAACTATCTTTATGAATATAAGATTCCATCTTCTCTTTCCTCTATACATATTGACAAAGTGATTGAGTTTTTTAAGCGGACACAACCTTCGGGTTCACTTGATTTCCCAGGTGATTTAAAAATTGTTCGCACATACGAGGAGTGTAGCTTTGGATTTAAACAAGAAATTGTTTCTCCTTTTTCGCAAGATTTATCAGTACCCGGGACAATTACGCTATCGAACGGGGATGAACTTGTAATAGAGGTGAGCGAAGATATACCAAGTAACATGAATGAAACAGTATTTGTTGCTAAGTATAATGATATATCATATCCACTTCGTATGCGTTCTAGGGAAAATGGAGATCGCATGTCAATACAAGGTATGAATGGCACAAAAAAGATAAAAACTATTTTTATCGAAGCAAAAGTACCAAGAGAAAAAAGAGAAGCATGGCCGGTCGTTTGTGATGCAAGTGGGAATATTATTTGGATACCCTTGTTGAAGCGATCTGCATTTGCTATTTCGAAAGAGATGGCAAAGAAGGATAAATATATGATTATTCACTACAAAAGCAAGGAGTCTTCCGGGAGGATAATGAAATGAATGATGAATCAAGATATCGAAAAAGTATTAATTTCTGAAGAACAAATACAAGAAAAGGTGCGCGAATTAGGTGCAATTATTGCAGAGGATTATAAAAACACAGTGCCTCTTGCAATTGGTGTATTAAAAGGCGCAATGCCATTCATGGCAGATTTATTAAAGAGAACAGATACATATCTTGAAATGGATTTTATGGCTGTATCTAGTTACGGTCACTCTACTGTTTCAACAGGCGAAGTGAAAATTTTAAAAGATCTTGATACTTCTGTAGAAGGTCGCGATATTTTAATCGTTGAGGATATTATTGATAGCGGTCTTACGCTAAGTTACTTAGTAGACCTATTTAAATATCGTAAAGCGAAGTCTGTAAAAATTGTTACGTTATTAGATAAACCAACAGGCCGTAAGGTAGATTTGAAAGCGGATTATGTTGGATTTACTGTCCCACATGAATTTGTTGTAGGATATGGATTAGATTATAAAGAGCAGTACCGTAATCTTCCTTATGTAGGAGTATTAAAACCAAGCGTTTACTCAAATTAAATGAATCGTATCTTCCGTAATACCATCTTTTATTTACTGATATTCCTAGTAGTAATTGGAATCGTGAGCTATTTTAATGGTTCAACGCAAAAAACGACATCAGTTAGCTACGATAAATTCATTACTAAACTAGAAAAAGGTGAAGTGCGTAATGTGCAACTTCAACCGAAAAATGGTGTGTTTGAGGTAAAAGGACAATTTAACACTTCTAGCCAAGGAGAACAATTTGTTACTTATGCACCAAATACTGAGGAATTACAAAAGAAAATTAATGATAAAGCGCAAGGTGCTGAAGTTAAGTATCAACCAGCAGAAGAAACAAGTGCTTGGGTAACCTTCTTTACTTCTATCATTCCGTTTGTCATTATCTTCATTTTATTCTTCTTCTTATTAAACCAAGCTCAGGGCGGCGGTAGCCGTGTTATGAACTTCGGGAAAAGTAAGGCGAAGTTATATAATGACGAAAAGAAAAAAGTTCGTTTCAGAGATGTTGCTGGAGCGGATGAAGAGAAACAAGAGCTTGTTGAGGTAGTTGAATTCTTGAAAGATCCTCGCAAGTTTGCTGAAGTTGGTGCCCGTATTCCTAAGGGTGTTCTGTTAGTGGGACCTCCAGGTACAGGTAAAACTTTATTAGCACGTGCTGTTGCAGGTGAAGCTGGCGTTCCATTCTTCTCTATCAGTGGTTCTGACTTCGTAGAGATGTTTGTCGGTGTCGGTGCATCCCGTGTACGTGATTTATTCGAAAATGCAAAGAAAAATGCTCCTTGTATCATTTTCATTGATGAAATTGATGCAGTAGGACGTCAACGTGGCGCAGGTCTTGGCGGTGGCCATGATGAGCGTGAGCAAACGTTGAACCAATTACTTGTTGAAATGGATGGATTCGGTGCAAACGAAGGTATTATTATCATCGCTGCAACAAACCGTCCTGATATTCTTGATCCAGCGTTATTACGTCCAGGTCGTTTTGACCGTCAAATTACAGTAGATCGTCCAGATGTAAATGGTCGTGAAGCTGTACTTAAAGTACACGCTCGTAATAAACCGCTTGATGATAATATCAACTTAAGAGCAATTGCAACTCGTACACCAGGGTTCTCTGGTGCCGATCTTGAAAACTTATTAAACGAAGCTGCTTTAGTAGCTGCGCGTCAAGATAAGAAGAAAATTGATATGAGTGACATTGATGAAGCGACGGATCGTGTTATTGCAGGTCCAGCTAAGAAAAGCCGTGTTATCTCTGAAAAAGAACGTAATATCGTTGCATTCCATGAAGCTGGCCATACTGTAATTGGTGTTGTCCTTGATGAAGCAGATATCGTTCATAAAGTAACAATTGTCCCTCGTGGTCAAGCTGGTGGATATGCAGTAATGCTTCCGAAAGAAGATCGTTACTTCATGACAAAACCAGAGTTACTTGATAAAATCACTGGTTTACTTGGTGGTCGAGTAGCTGAAGAGATTGTGTTTGGTGAAGCAAGCACAGGTGCTCACAACGACTTCCAACGTGCGACTGGTATTGCAAGACGTATGGTTACGGAATTCGGTATGAGTGATAAGCTGGGACCAATGCAATTCGGTAGCTCGCAAGGTGGTCAAGTGTTCTTAGGAAGAGACTTCCATTCGGAACAAAATTACAGTGATGCAATTGCGCATGAAATTGATGTGGAAATGCAAACTATTATAAAAGAATGTTATGCTCGCGCGAACCAAATTCTTACTGAAAAACGTGATAAGCTAGATATTATTGCGAAAACGTTACTTGAAGTAGAAACGTTAGATGCAGAGCAAATCAATCATTTATATGATTACGGCAGATTGCCAGAGCGTCCAACAACTTCAGATGATGTAAAAGTAAACATCAATATGAAGAAGGACGATGAAGACGTAGAAGATAAGTAAATGATTTTTGTATTGGATGTAGGGAACACAAATGCTGTACTAGGCGTATTTCAAGATGGGGAACTTCGTCAACATTGGCGTATGGAAACAGATCGTCACAAGACGGAAGATGAATATGGAATGCTTGTAAAGCAGTTGCTTGAGCATGAGGGTCTTTCATTTGAAGATGTGAAGGGTATTATTGTGTCTTCAGTTGTACCACCAATTATGTTTGCTTTAGAGCGCATGTGTGAAAAGTATTTTAAAATTAAACCGCTTGTAGTAGGGCCTGGGATAAAAACAGGGCTAAATATTAAATATGAAAATCCGCGTGAAGTAGGCGCAGACCGAATTGTAAATGCAGTAGCGGGAATCCATTTATATGGAAGTCCGCTTATTATTGTCGATTTCGGCACGGCTACCACATATTGTTATATTAACGAAGAGAAGCATTACATGGGTGGAGTTATTACACCGGGAATTATGATTTCAGCGGAAGCCTTATATAGTAGAGCGGCAAAACTTCCTCGTATTGAAATTACAAAACCAAGTAGTGTTATTGGGAAGAATACAGTAAGTGCAATGCAATCTGGTATTCTTTACGGATATGTTGGACAAGTGGAAGGTATTGTTAAGCGTATGAAAGAGGAAGCTAAACAGGAACCGAAAGTTATTGCAACAGGTGGATTAGCGAAATTAATTTCAGAAGAATCAAATGTAATTGATACCGTAGATCCGTTTTTAACGTTAAAAGGTTTGTATATGTTATATGAACGTAATGCAAATTTACAGTATGAGAAAGGTGAATAAATGAAAGATTATTTAGTAAAAGCTTTAGCATTTGATGGAGAAGTACGTGCGTATAGTGTGCGTACAACAAATACAGTTAGCGAAGCGCAAAGACGTCATGACACGTGGAGAACTGCTTCAGCAGCGCTTGGCCGTTCTTTAACTGCGGGTACAATGATGGGTGCGATGTTAAAAGGTGACCAAAAGTTAACAATTAAGGTAGAGGGTAACGGTCCGATTGGTCCAATCTTAGTGGATGCTCATGCAAATGGGGATGTACGTGGTTATGTAACGAATCCGCATGTTGATTTTGAAGGAACAGAACAAGGAAAACTGCGTGTATATCAAGCGGTGGGAACAGAAGGGTTTGTAACTGTAATTAAAGATATTGGTATGCGCGAGCCGTTTATTGGTCAATCTCCAATTGTTTCAGGTGAATTAGGAGAAGACTTCACGTACTATTTTGCAGTTTCTGAACAGACGCCTTCTTCTGTTGGTGTTGGTGTTCTTGTAAATGGAGATGACAGCGTATTGGCAGCAGGTGGATTTATCCTTCAAATTATGCCGGGCGCACAGGAAGAAACAATTTCATTCATTGAAGATCGTTTGCAAAAAATTCCTCCTGTATCAACGTTGATCGAACAAGGTCTTTCTCCAGAAGAGCTACTATATGCAGTTCTTGGGGAAGATAAAGTAAAAGTATTAGAAACTATGGATGTTCAATTTAATTGCACTTGCTCACGCGAACGTATTGAGAGTGTGTTAATTAGTTTAGGTAAAACAGAATTAGAGCAAATTCGTGAAGAAGAAGAAGAGACGGAAGTGCACTGTCATTTCTGTAATGAACGATATAAATTCTCTAAAGAAGATATTACAAGCATAATTGTGAGCTTGTAAGTGTTAGGAGTGACAGGAATGCGAGTGGCACAATCAGTTTCAGAATTAATCGGGAAAACGCCGATCGTTAAGTTGAACCGCATCGTAGAATCAGACAGCGCAGATGTATACTTAAAATTAGAATTTATGAATCCTGGGAGCAGTGTTAAAGATCGTATTGCATTAGCTATGATTGAAGATGCTGAAAAGAAAGGATTATTAAAAGAAGGCGATACAATCATTGAGCCAACAAGTGGTAACACAGGAATTGGTTTAGCGATGGTAGCGGCCGCTAAAGGATATAAGGCGATTTTAGTAATGCCAGAAACAATGAGTATTGAGCGTCGTAATTTATTACGTGCTTACGGTGCTGAATTAGTATTGACTCCAGGGCCTGAAGGAATGGGTGGGGCAATTCGTAAAGCGACTGAATTAGCGAAAGAGCATGGCTACTTTATACCGCAACAGTTCCAAAATCAATCGAATCCAGAAATTCATCGTTTAACAACAGGTCCAGAAATTGTTGAACAAATGGGTGATCAATTAGATGCGTTTATTGCAGGTATTGGTACAGGTGGAACAATTACTGGTGCTGGTGAAGTGCTGAAGGAAGCGTATAAAGATATTAAAATTTATGCAGTAGAACCTGCGGATTCACCAGTATTATCTGGTGGGAAGCCGGGTCCACATAAAATCCAAGGAATTGGGGCGGGATTTATCCCAGAGACATTGGATGTAAAGGTATATGATGAAATTATTCAAGTAAAAACAGAGCAAGCGTTTGAATATGCGAGAAGAGTGGCTAAAGAGGAAGGTATTTTAGTTGGTATCTCTTCAGGGGCAGTTATTTATGCAGCGACAGAAGTTGCGAAAAAGTTAGGTAAAGGGAAAAAAGTACTTGTTATTATTCCGAGTAACGGTGAACGTTATTTAAGTACACCACTTTATCAATTTGAATCATAAGTGGTTAATCTAAGAGGGTGGGATAAAAGAAGACGGGGTGTTGATATGCAACGAAGAAAATCTTTAGCGCTTTCTATTCCATATCAGTTAGATTTCTTTAAGCAATATAAATTTCTTTCTCAGGATAAGCCGCAACATATTTTGCTAGAAAGTGGACGTGGCGGTCGTTATAACATAGTGGGGTTAAACCCAGTAGCGGTAATCCAAGGGAAGGGTGAAACGTTACATATAAGCGAAAGTGGTAAGGAAACAATAAAGCGAGGGAATCCATTAGATTTAATGCAAGAGTATATGGAGAAATGGAAAACAGACTACAATCCAGAGTACCCGCCTTTTCAAGGTGGTGCAATTGGCTACTTTAGTTATGATTGTATCCGTTATATTGAAAAACTCCCTTCTCTTGCAGAGGATGATCTGAATATACCCGATATATTCTTTTTATTATTTGACGATGTGTTCGTCTATGACCAAAAAGAAGAAGTGTTGTGGATTATTACACATTATGTAGACAAGCATGCAGAGGCGGAAGAACGATTAAATGAATGGAAGAATCTTTGGGCGGCAGAAGTGCCTGAAGTGACTATGCCGTTTGAACGTCCTGAAAAGAAAAATGAAGCGGTTGCTTTTACAGAAGAAGGCTTTATGAAGGCTGTTGAACGTATTCAAGAATATATTGGAAATGGCGATGTGTTTCAAGTAAACTTGTCGACAAGACAAGAAAGAACTTTACAAACGCATCCGCTAGAAATTTATACAAGTCTTCGTAAAATTAATCCATCTCCATATATGGGATACTTGGAGCTTGGGGATTTTCAAATTGTTAGTGCTTCGCCTGAATTGCTAATTAAAAAACAAGGGCAAGAAGTAAGTACAAGACCAATTGCTGGTACAAGATCTCGCGGTACGAATGAACAAGAGGATGAAGAATTAGCAAGGGAATTAATTGAGAACGAAAAGGAACGAGCAGAGCATGTAATGCTTGTAGATTTAGAGCGAAATGATTTAGGACGCGTTTGTAAATACGGCACTGTAGAAGTGGATGAATTTATGGTAATTGAAAAGTACTCACATGTTATGCATATCGTTTCTAATGTGCGTGGTGAGGTGGAAGAAGATAAGGATGCTTTCGATTTAGTGAAAGCTGTATTCCCTGGTGGAACAATTACTGGTGCTCCGAAAATACGAACGATGGAAATTATTGAAGAATTAGAACCTGTTCGCCGAGGGATTTATACAGGTTCAATTGGTTGGATCGGTTATTCTGGAGATACGGAATTGAATATTGTAATTAGAACGCTTCTTGCTAAAGATGGGCAAGCGCATGTGCAAGCAGGAGCGGGAATTGTAATTGATTCAAATCCGAAAAATGAATATAAAGAGTCGTTAAAAAAGGCAATTGCTTTATGGCGTGCAAAAGAAAGTAGCGAAGAAACGGTTAGGTGAATGATATTAATGATTGATAATTATGATTCTTTTACATTTAATTTAGTGCAGTTTCTTGGAGAACTTGGACAAGAGCTTGTTATTAAGCGTAATGATGAAGTGACTATTGCAGATATTGAGAATATGAAACCAGATTTCTTAATGATTTCACCAGGTCCATGTAGTCCGAATGAAGCGGGAATTAGTATGGAAGCTATTAAATACTTTGCAGGAAAGTTTCCGATTTTTGGAGTTTGTCTTGGGCATCAATCCATTGCACAAGTTTTTGGTGGAGAAGTTGTTCGAGCGGAGCGATTAATGCATGGGAAAACGTCGCCTATGCATCATGATGGAAAGACGATTTTCTCGGACATTCCTAATCCATTTACTGCAACGCGTTATCATTCCCTTATTGTTAAGAAAGAGACGTTACCTGATTGCTTAGAGGTAACATCTTGGACAGAGGAAGGGGAAATTATGGCGCTTCGTCATACGACATTACCGATTGAAGGTGTACAATTCCATCCGGAATCTATTATGACTTCTCATGGGAAAGAGTTATTACAGAATTTCATTCGTAAATACAGTCCAAGCGTGGCATCATGTTAAATGTTAATTTACGTAAATGGTGAATATGTAGAAGCGAATGAAGCGAGAATTTCTCCTTATGACCATGGCTATTTATATGGACTTGGAGTTTTTGAGACGTTTCGTATTTATAATGGTCATCCTTTCTTGTTGGATGATCATTATAACCGTTTAATAGATGCGCTAGATACATTACAAATCAAATGGAAAATGACAAAAGATGATGTAATGCTTATTTTGAAAAATCTACGCATTAAGAATGAATTGGAGCATGCATATGTTCGTTTTAATGTATCGGCGGGTGTAGATGAAATAGGATTGCAGACGGAAATGTATGAAGAGCCGTCGGTTATTGTTTTTATAAAACCTTTAGTGGCCCCAGGAGATATAGTGGAAAAAGAAGGGGTTATTTTAAAACAAGTGCGAAATACACCAGAGGGTGCGTTCCGCTTGAAGTCCCATCATTATTTAAATAACATTTTAGGGAAACGCGAAATTGGAAATGTTGTGAATAAGGAAGGTATTTTCCTTACTGAGGCAGGTTATGTTGCAGAGGGGGTTGTTTCAAATCTCTTTTTTGTGAAAGAAAACGTTTTGTATACGCCTTCGCTAAAAACAGGGATTTTAAATGGTATTACTCGTGCGTTTATTATAAAGGTTGCTGAAGAGCAGGATATAGAAGTAAAGGAAGGTTTCTTTACCAAAGATGAATTGCTTTCAGCGGATGAAGTGTTCGTAACGAACTCTATTCAAGAAATTGTTCCGCTTCATCATATAGAGGGACGAGATTTCCCGGGTAAAGTCGGAATGGTTACAAAGAGGTTTATACATCTTTATGAAATGCAGAGAGAGAAATTGTGGAGCAGAAATGAATTGCGAAGAGGAGATGTGTAGATGTGTAGTTTGAAGTGGGATTATGATTTGCGCTGCGGCGAATATACATTGAATTTAAATGAAAAGACATTAATTATGGGGATTTTAAATGTAACGCCAGATTCATTTTCTGATGGCGGGAGTTACAACGAAGTAGATGCTGCGGTGCGCCATGCGAAAGAAATGAAAAATGAAGGTGCTCATATTATTGATATTGGTGGTGAATCTACTCGCCCAGGTTTTGCTAAAGTTTCAGTGGAAGAAGAAATTAAACGAGTTGTTCCGATGATTCAGGCGGTTTCAAAGGAAGTGAAATTGCCTATTTCTATCGATACGTATAAAGCAGAAGTTGCGAAACAAGCGATTGAAGCTGGTGCTCACATTATTAATGATATTTGGGGGGCGAAGGCGGAACCGAAAATTGCTGAAGTTGCAGCTCATTATGATGTACCTATTATCTTAATGCATAACCGTGACAATATGAATTATCGTAATTTAATGGCGGATATGATTGCTGATTTGTATGACAGTATTAGAATTACTAAAGCTGCTGGTGTACGAGATGAGAATATTATTTTAGACCCAGGTATTGGTTTTGCTAAAACACCGGAACAAAACTTGGAAGCGATGCGTAATTTAGAACAGTTAAATGTACTAGGCTATCCAGTTCTTTTAGGCACTTCAAGAAAGTCCTTTATTGGACATGTACTAGATTTACCGGTAGAGGAACGTCTTGAGGGAACTGGAGCTACCGTTTGTCTCGGTATTGAAAAGGGCTGTGAATTTGTCCGTGTTCATGATGTGAAAGAAATGGCGCGTACGGCTAAAATGATGGATGCGATGATTGGTAAGGGGGTAAAGTAATTGGATAAAATTTATATCCATGATATGGAGTTTTACGGTTATCATGGCGTATTCCCAGAGGAAAATAAATTGGGTCAGAGGTTTAAAGTTGATTTAACGGTAGAATTGGATTTGAAACGTGCAGGAGAAAGTGATGACTTAGAGCATTCTGTCAATTATGGAGAGCTTTTTGAATTGTGTAGGAAAGTTGTTGAAGATAGAACGTATAAGCTTGTAGAGAGCATCACTGAAAATATCGCTACAAATATATTGAAACAATATGAGAGTATTTCACGATGTACAATTAAGGTAATTAAACCAGATCCGCCGATACCAGGGCATTATCGCGCTGTAGCGGTAGAAATTACGAGAGAACGTTCATGAATGAATAATATAGCGTACATTGCATTAGGTTCAAATATTGGAGAGCGTTATACGTATTTAACTGAAGCGATTCAGTTTTTAAATAAAAGTCCGTATATCCAAGTTGATGATGTTTCGTCAGTGTATGAAACTGATCCGGTTGGCTATACTGACCAAAGTTGCTTTTTAAATTTAGTTATAAAAATTTCTACCAATTTATCACCACAAGAATTATTGAAAGTAACGCAAAAAGTAGAGAATGACCTAGGAAGAAAAAGGGAAATTAGGTGGGGACCGAGGACTATCGACCTTGACATCTTACTCTATAATCAAGAAAATATTGAAGCAGAGAATCTTATTGTTCCGCATCCGCGGATGTTCGAAAGAGCTTTTGTTATCGTTCCGTTGTTAGAAATTAAGCAAGATATAAAACAAGACATTTCACGTTCACAAGTAGAAGAAATGAAAAGGCGAGAGGGAGTAACGGTATGGAAGCAGAAAAATGGGGAAGACGCATTCGTGCTTTTCGAAAGCTGAATGGAAGCAGAAAAATGGGGAAGACGCATTCGTGCTTTTCGAAAGCTGAAAGGCTATACACAAGAAGGTTTTGCTAAAGAATTAGGGGTATCTGTATCTGTTTTAGGTGAAGTTGAGAGAGGGAATCGATCGCCTTCCCAAGATTTTGTAGTAGAAGTTGCTAAAGCATTAAAGGTCTCGATAGATGAACTAATGCCAAAGTGAGTGTTAAAGATTGCAAATATTGAAATGAAAAATCCGGTTGTACTAGCACCGATGGCGGGAGTGTGTAACTCTGCATTCCGTTTAACAGTAAAAGAATTTGGTGCAGGCTTAGTTTGTGCTGAAATGGTAAGTGATAAGGCGATATTACTTAATAATAAAAGAACGTTAGATATGTTATATATCGACGAGAGAGAAAAGCCATTAAGTTTACAAATTTTTGGTGGAGAGAAAGAAACGCTTGTAGATGCTGCGAAATACGTAGATAAATATACGACAGCGGACATTATTGATATTAATATGGGTTGCCCAGTGCCGAAAATCATTAAGTGTGATGCGGGAGCGAAGTGGCTTTTAGATCCAAATAAAATATATGAAATGGTGGCAGCAGTTGTAGACGCTGTTGAAAAGCCAGTTACAGTTAAAATGCGTATTGGTTGGGATGAAGATCATATTTTCGCAATTGAGAATGCTAAAGCTGTTGAGCGTGCTGGTGGACAAGCGGTAGCGGTTCATGGGCGTACACGAGTACAAATGTATGAAGGAAAAGCAGATTGGGATATTATTAAACAAGTAAAGCAAGCTGTGAATATCCCGGTTATCGGAAATGGTGATGTCGAAACACCACAAGATGCAAAGCGTATGCTCGATGAAATTGGTGTGGATGGTGTTATGATTGGCCGTGCTGCCCTTGGGGATCCATGGATGATTTATCGTACGGTAAAGTATTTAGAGACAGGTGAATTAATGCCGGAACCAACAGTGCGTGAGAAAATTGATGTATGTATGTTGCATCTAGATCGTCTTATCGATTTGAAGAACGAAAATGTTGCTGTAAGAGAGATGAGAAAGCATGCAGCTTGGTATTTAAAAGGTGTTCGTGGTAATGCGAGTGTGCGTAATGGTATCAATACTTGCAACACACGTGAAGACCTTGCGAATGTATTAGGTGCATTTGTAGAAGAAGTAGAAGCGAAACAACAAACAATTTACGTTGGTTAGATGGATAACATGAACCACGAAGAATTAAACGACCAATTGCTTGTTCGTCGTGAAAAGCTACATAATTTACGTGAGCAAGGAATCGATCCGTTCGGTAAACGATTTGAACGCACAAATTCAACAACGGACTTAGTAAGTCTATATGGAGAATTCTCTAAAGAAGAATTAGAAGAGAAAGAAATCACTGTTTCTATCGCTGGTCGTATTATGACGAAACGCGGTAAAGGAAAAGCTGGATTCGCGCACATTCAAGATTTACACGGACAAGTTCAAATTTACGTTCGTAAAGATACTGTTGGAGATGAAGAGTACGAGTTATTTACGACAGCAGATTTAGGTGACCTAGTAGGTATTGAAGGTAAAGTGTTCAAAACGAATGTTGGAGAACTTTCAGTAAAAGTAACAGGATTTACACTTTTAACGAAATCTCTTCGTCCATTACCGGATAAATATCATGGATTAAAAGATGTTGAACAACGCTACCGTCAACGTTACTTAGACTTAATTACAAGTATGGAAAGTCGTGAAACGTTTGTTACTCGTAGTAAAATCATTCGTGAGATGAGAAGATATTTAGATGACAATGGTTATCTTGAAGTAGAAACGCCTATGATGCACGCGATTGCGGGTGGAGCATCTGCTCGTCCTTTCACAACGCACCATAATGCGTTAGATATGGAATTATATATGCGTATCGCAATTGAACTTCATTTAAAACGTCTTATTGTGGGCGGATTAGAAAAAGTTTATGAGATCGGCCGTGTATTCCGTAATGAGGGTGTATCAACTCGTCATAACCCTGAGTTTACGATGATTGAATTATATGAAGCGTACGCCGATTATAATGATATTATGAAACTAACAGAAAATATGGTTGCTCATATTGCGAAAAAAGTATTGGGTACAACGACAATCCAATATGGTGATTATGAAATTAACCTAGAACCAGAATGGACACGTCTTCATATGGTAGATGCAATTAAGCAACACTCTGGAGCGGATTTTTGGAATCCAATGAGTGTAGAAGAAGCGCGTGAACTTGCAAAAGAACATAATGTAGAAATTAAGGATACAATGGAAGTTGGTCATATTATTAATGAGTTCTTCGAACAAAAAGTAGAAGATAAATTAATCCAACCAACATTTATTTATGGTCATCCGGTAGAAATTTCGCCACTTGCGAAAAAGAATGACGAAGATCCACGATTCACAGATCGTTTCGAGTTATTTATCGTTGCACGTGAACATGCAAATGCATTCACTGAGTTAAACGATCCAATCGATCAAAAAGAACGTTTTGAAGCTCAATTAAAAGAGCGCGAGCAAGGTAATGACGAAGCTCACATGATGGATGATGATTATATCGAAGCTCTTGAGTACGGTATGCCTCCTACGGGCGGATTAGGAATCGGTATTGATCGTTTAGTTATGTTATTAACAAATGCACCGTCTATTCGCGATGTACTATTATTCCCTGCTATGCGTCATAAGCAAGACTAAATGAGAAATATATCTGATATCATTGAGCAATATCTAAAGCAAGTTATTGACTTAAGCAATAATAATGTGATTGAAATTAAGAGAAATGAGATTGCGGATCGGTTCGAGTGCGTACCATCTCAAATCAATTATGTAATCAATACCCGTTTTACGTTAGAAAGAGGATTTGTAGTAGAAAGTAAACGTGGTGGAGGAGGTTACATTCGCATTATAAAAGTCAAACTGCATGACGATATAGACATTATTGATCAAATGCTTCATATGATTGATCATAGTGTTGCGCAAGGGAATGCAGAAAGTATGATTATACGTTTAATAGAAGAGGGAATCATAACAAATCGTGAAGCGAAACTGATGTTAAGCGTAATAGATCGTTCTGTATTATCAATGGATGTTCCTTCTCGGGATGAACTTAGGGCTCGAATATTATGCGCAATGTTAAGAACACTGAAATATAAATAAATGACTTGTCAAAACTGTAATATAAGACCAGCAACTTTACATTATACAAAAGTAATTAACGAGAAGAAGGCGGAAGTTCATCTTTGTGAGCAATGTGCAGAGCAAAGTGGCTATACGTCTTTCTTTCAATCATCGCAGTCTAACTTTTCATTTCATGATTTATTTGCTGGTTTATTACACGGTGAATCAACAATGTTTGAAGAAGGAAAAAATGGATTTTCAAATGCAAATATAGTAAGGTGTCCAGATTGTAAGATGACATATGAACAATTTACAAAAGTCGGACGTTTTGGCTGTTCTTCTTGTTACGATACATTTAAGGAGCATTTAAAGCCACTATTAAAACGTCTTCACGGTGGGCATACAGATCATTGTGGAAAAATTCCGGAACGTATAGAAGGAAATATCCACTTAAAGAAAGAATTAGATGAACTAAAACTCATTCTGAAACAATACGTACAGAAAGAGGAATTTGAGAAAGCTGCAGAGGTAAGAGATAAGATTCGAGGTCTTGAAATACAGCTTAGTGAGCATAGAGAGGGGGAATAGATGTCACTGGACAAAATTATGAATGAAGCGATTAGTCCATGGATGAAGGGGGATGGCCCTGATTCTGATATTGTTTTAAGTAGTCGAATTCGTTTGGCTCGTAATTTTAAACAATATCAATTTTCTACTATGCAAAACGAAGAAGAAGCTAAACAGATTCATGAATTATTTGAAAAGAAATTTATAAATAAAGCAGTAGGGTCCTTTGGGGAGTTTGGACTATTAAAGATGAATGAATTAACCCCTCTTCAAAGGAGAGTTTTAGTTGAAAAGCATTTAATTAGTCCAAATCTTGCAGGGACAGAGTATGGAGCATGTCTACTATCAGAAAGCGAACATATTAGTGTTATGCTTAATGAAGAAGACCATATTCGGATTCAGTGTCTATTTTCAGGATTACAGTTATCAGAGGCGCTTCAAAGTGCCAATCAAATAGATAATTGGATTGAGAAAGAAGTTGAATACGCTTTTGATGAATCACTTGGATATATTACAAGCTGTCCTACTAATGTTGGCACAGGGTTAAGAGCTTCTGTGATGATTCATTTACCGGGACTGGTTTTAACAAAAAGAATTAGCCGTATTATACAAGTAATTCAAAAATTAGGGTTAGTAGTAAGAGGAATATACGGTGAAGGTAGCGAAGCGTTAGGTAATATATTTCAAGTGTCAAATCAAATGACGTTAGGAAAGTCTGAAGAAGATATTATTGCAGATTTAAAGAGTGTTATTCAACAAATTATACAGCAAGAAAAAATGGCTAGAGAATTAATTGTACAAAATTCAAGTATTGAGCTTGAAGACAAAGTTTATCGTTCTTACGGCATACTAGCAAACGGTCGTTTAATTCAATCTGCGGAAGCGGCAGGCTGCTTATCAGATGTACGACTGGGTATTGATCTAGGATATATAAAAGGTATATCGAGAAATATTTTGACTGAGTTAATGGTTCTTACTCAACCAGGCATTTTACAACAATATGCAGGAGGACCTTTAGGACCAGAAGAAAGAGATTATCGAAGAGCAACCTTAATCCGTGAGCGATTACGTATTGAAAAAAACTAAATGATGTTTGGAAGATTTACAGAAAGAGCACAGAAAGTATTAGCTTTATCTCAAGAGGAAGCAATTCGTATTGGGCATAATAATATTGGAACAGAACATATTTTACTTGGGCTTGTACGCGAAGGTGAAGGAATTGCAGCAAAAGCGTTAATTGCTCTTGGATTAAGTCCAGAGAAAGTTCAAAAAGAAGTAGAAGCGTTAATTGGTCGTGGAACAGAAGCTTCTCAAACTGTACATTATACACCTCGTGCTAAAAAGGTTATTGAATTATCTATGGATGAAGCGCGTAAGCTAGGTCATTCTTACGTTGGAACAGAACACATTTTACTCGGTTTAATCCGTGAAGGTGAAGGTGTAGCGGCACGTGTTTTAAATAATTTAGGTGTGAGTCTAAATAAAGCAAGACAACAAGTTTTACAACTTCTTGGAAGTAATGAAGCTAGTTCAGGTCATCAAGGTGGTTCAGCAACAAACGCAAATACACCTACACTTGACAGTTTAGCAAGGGATTTAACAGTTGTTGCACGAGAAAATCGCTTAGACCCTGTTATTGGACGTGGTAAAGAAATTCAACGTGTAATTGAGGTGTTAAGCCGTAGAACGAAAAACAACCCAGTATTAATTGGTGAGCCTGGTGTAGGTAAAACGGCAATTGCAGAAGGATTAGCACAGCAAATTGTAAATAATGAAGTTCCTGAAACTTTAAGAGATAAGCGTGTTATGACACTAGACATGGGTACAGTGGTAGCTGGAACGAAATATCGCGGTGAATTTGAAGATCGTTTAAAGAAAGTAATGGATGAAATTCGTCAAGCGGGCAATATTATCCTATTTATTGATGAGCTTCATACATTAATTGGTGCAGGTGGAGCAGAAGGTGCAATCGATGCATCGAATATTTTGAAGCCATCTTTAGCACGAGGAGAGTTACAATGTATTGGGGCAACAACTTTAGATGAGTATCGTAAATATATTGAAAAAGACGCGGCTTTAGAAAGACGCTTTCAACCAATTCATGTTGATGAGCCAACTTTAGAAGAATCGATTCAAATCTTGAAAGGTTTACGTGACCGTTATGAGGCGCATCACCGTGTATCTATTACAGATGATGCTATTGATGCAGCTGTAAAACTTTCAGATCGTTATATTACAGATCGTTTCTTACCGGATAAAGCAATTGATTTAATTGATGAAGCTGCTTCAAAAGTTCGCTTACGTTCTTATACAACACCACCAAACTTAAAAGAGCTTGAAGTGAAGCTTGAGGAGATTCGAAAAGAAAAAGATGCGGCTGTACAAAGTCAAGAATTTGAAAAGGCTGCATCCTTACGTGATATGGAACAACGCTTACGTGAGAAGTTAGAAGATACAAAACGTCAATGGAAAGAGCAACAAGGAAAAGAAAATTCAGAGGTTACGGTAGAAGATATTGCAAATGTCGTTTCTACATGGACGCGCATCCCAGTTTCTAAACTTGCACAAACAGAGACTGATAAATTATTAAACTTAGAATCCATTCTTCATGATCGTTTAATTGGTCAAGATGAAGCAGTAGTAGCCGTAGCAAAAGCTGTTCGTCGTGCAAGAGCAGGATTAAAAGATCCGAAGCGCCCAATTGGTTCATTTATTTTCTTAGGGCCAACAGGTGTAGGTAAAACAGAACTTGCAAGAGCACTGGCAGAATCTATGTTCGGTGATGAAGATGCAATGATTCGCATCGATATGTCAGAGTACATGGAGAAGCATTCTACTTCCCGTTTAGTTGGTTCTCCTCCAGGATATGTTGGGTATGAAGAAGGTGGACAATTAACAGAGAAGGTTCGTCGTAAGCCATATTCAGTTGTCTTATTAGATGAGGTAGAGAAAGCTCATCCGGATGTGTTTAATATTTTACTACAAGTATTAGAAGATGGTCGTTTAACAGATTCTAAAGGGCGTACGGTCGATTTCCGTAATACAATTGTTATTATGACATCTAACGTTGGTGCAGATGCGTTAAAACGTAATAAGCATCTTGGATTTAACGTACAAGATGAGAGCCGCGATTATTCAGATATGAAAGGTAAAGTAATGGATGAACTGAAAAAAGCATTTCGTCCAGAATTCTTAAACCGTATTGATGAAATTATCGTATTCCATATGCTTGAGAAAAAACATATTCAAGAAATTGTAACTCTTATGGTAAATCAGTTAGTGAATCGCTTAAAAGAACAAGAAATCGAATTGCACTTAACAGAAGGGGCAATTTCAGCTATTGCTGATAAAGGGTTTGATCGTGAGTACGGTGCTCGTCCGCTTCGTAGAGCAATTCAGAAACATGTAGAAGATAGACTATCAGAAGAACTTTTAAAAGGTGCTATTGAGAAAGGACAAAAAGTTATCTTTGATGTAGAAGGAGAATCATTTGTCATTCATAGTGCGGAAAAGGTAAAATAAATGGCTAAAAAGAAAACGAAATTTATATGTCAAGAATGTGGTTATCAGTCACCAAAATATATGGGTAAATGTCCTGGATGTGGTCAATGGAATACACTTGTTGAAGAAATGGAGCCAGTTGTATCATCAAGGCGCCTTAATTATGCGAATGCAATTCAAACGGAAGTAACAAAACCAAGACGTCTTACCGAAGTGGAAACAAAGTCTGAGGCACGTATTGAAACGGAATTTCAAGAGTTTAACCGTGTGCTTGGTGGCGGAATTGTAGATGGGTCCTTAGTACTTATTGGTGGAGACCCTGGGATTGGAAAATCAACATTACTATTACAGATTTCATCGCAATTAGCAGATTCTTTATATGATGTACTATACATATCGGGTGAGGAGTCGGCAAAGCAGATTAAACTTCGTGCAGATCGTTTGCATGTAAAGGGTAGCAATCTATTTGTTGTAGCAGAGACGGACCTGCAGCGTATTGCAGCACATATTGAAGAGATGAATCCAGCTTTTGTTGTTATTGATTCTATTCAAACGATACATTTACCTGAAGTGACGTCAGCCCCTGGAAGTGTGGCACAAGTACGTGAATGTACAGCGGAATTAATGAAACTTGCAAAAACAAAAGGAATCCCTATTTTCATTGTCGGGCATGTGACAAAAGAAGGAGCAATTGCAGGACCTCGTATGTTAGAACATATGGTCGATGCAGTTCTCTACTTTGAGGGAGATCGACACCATACGTATCGTATTTTACGAGCTGTGAAGAACCGTTTTGGTTCCACGAATGAAATGGGTATCTTTGAAATGAAAGAGCTGGGTCTTGCGGAAGTTTTAAATCCTTCTGAAATCTTCCTTGAGGAAAGGCCGGTTGGTGTTGCAGGATCAACAGTAGTTGCTTCAATGGAAGGAACAAGACCGGTTTTAGTAGAAATACAAGCATTAATCTCCCCTACTAGTTTTGGAAATCCTCGAAGAATGGCGACGGGAATTGACCATAACCGAGTTTCGCTTATTATGGCAGTATTAGAAAAAAGAACAGGTTTACTATTGCAAAATCAAGATGCATATTTAAAAGTAGCTGGTGGTTTGAAATTAGACGAACCGGCAATTGATTTAGCGGTAGCTTTAAGTATAGCCTCAAGTTTTAGGGATAAATCTACAGCACCAACTGATGCAGTAATAGGAGAAGTAGGATTAACTGGAGAAATAAGAAGAGTATCAAGAATCGAACAACGTGTACAAGAAGCGGCTAAATTAGGATTTCAACGTGTTATTATTCCTAGAAAAAACTTAGGAGGATGGACAATTCCGGATGGGATTGAGGTTGTAGGTGTTTCTAATTTAGGAGAAGCGCTTCGTTTGACATTAGGAGGCTAGATGGAAGAAAATAAGCAACGTGTCAAAAGTATGATTAATATTTTACAGCTCGTGGCCCCGGGAACACCACTGCGCGAAGGGATAGATAATGTACTTCGCGCACAAACGGGGGGACTAATTGTTCTTGGATATAATGAGCAGATTAAAAGTATTGTTGATGGTGGTTTTCACATTAATTGTGCATTCTCTCCTGCTAGTTTATATGAATTAGCAAAAATGGACGGGGCACTTATTTTAAATGAAACGGGAAGTAAAATATTAATAGCGAATGCACAGTTAGTTCCAGAGGCATCTATTGATTCTATTGAAACAGGTATGCGTCACCGAACAGCAGAACGTGTAGCGAAGCAGACTGGCAGCCTTGTTGTGGCCATTTCACAAAGACGTAACGTAATTACGCTATATCAAGGGAACTTACGTTATACACTAAAAGATATAGGGGTTATTTTAACAAAGGCAAATCAAGCTATTCAAACGTTAGAAAAATATAAGGCTGTATGGAATGATGGTATTACGAATTTGGGCATTCTAGAATTTGAAGAGGTCGTTACAATGTCCGAGGTAGTTCACGTTTTACATAGTGTTGAAATGGTGCTGCGTATTAAAAATGAAATATTGAGCTATATTCATGAGCTAGGAACAGAAGGTAGGTTAATCCGTTTACAACTTACAGAACTACTAGCTGATTTAGAGGCAGAGGCAGCATTATTAATCAAAGATTATCACCAAGAAAAAACACAAGACCATCATCAAATTTTGAAAAAGTTACAGGACCTTGCAAATACACAACTTTTAGAGGATAGTGATTTAGTTAAATTACTTGGCTACCCAGGACAAACCAGTTTAGAAGAAAGCGTGACACCGAGGGGATATCGAATTACAAGCAAAATCTCTCGTGTTCCGCCACTTATCATTGAAAATTTAATTAATCGATTCAAAACGTTGCAAGGTGTTTGTCGCGCGACCATTCATGAATTGGATGATGTGGAAGGAATTGGGGAAGTAAGGGCGAAGAAAATACGAGAAGGCCTAAAAAGAATTCAAGAGCATCTCTATATGAGTAGACACAATTGAATGTTAAAACGGATCGTACAGCTCTTCTTTCTAGTAATCGGGGGAGCGTTAGGGATTTACTTAATCCCAAAAGTTATTAATGTATTAGACATCGGTGCTGTTCCTTTGTTGGAGGGATCGTATGTTCGTGCGATTATTGGTGCAATTATTTTATTTTTAACAACATTTTGGCTTGTAGATTATATTGTTCAACTTATTAAGCATATTGAAGAGGCTCTTGTAAAGGCGCCTGTAGCAGATGTTTTATTTGGTACATTAGGGTTGATCTCTGGTCTTATTGTTGCATATTTAATTTTAATACCAATTCGTGAATTTACAATTCCAGTTATTAGCACAGTGTTGCAAGTGTTCTTTACTCTTTTGCTTGGATATTTAGGATTCCAAGTAGGATTTAAAAAGAGGAATGAATTGCTAGGATTATTTACATTACCCCAACGCGGAGGTAAGAAGAAAAACAATAGTGAGAACGAAGAGGTAGAGGTAGAAAAATCTACGGCTCATTGGAAAATTCTCGATACGAGTGTAATTATTGATGGACGTATTGCTGATATTTGCCAAACGAAATTTTTAGAAGGAACAATTGTGATTCCACAATTCGTATTAGAAGAGCTTCAGCATATTGCCGATTCTTCCGATGCTTTAAAGCGTAATCGTGGTCGCAGAGGACTAGACATTTTAAATCGTATTCAAAAAGAGATGCCAATTCCGGTAGAAATTTATGAAGGCGATTTCGAGGATATCCAAGAGGTGGATAGCAAACTTGTAAAGTTAGCAAAAATCACCGGTGGAACTGTAGTAACGAATGATTTCAACTTAAATAAAGTTTCTGAATTACAAGGAGTAACGGTGTTAAACATTAATGATTTAGCTAATGCAATTAAACCAGTTGTACTCCCTGGCGAAGAATTAAGTGTTTATGTTGTGAAAGATGGTAAAGAGCAAAACCAAGGTGTTGCTTACTTAGATGATGGTACGATGATTGTAGTAGAAGATGGCAGAGAGTATGTAGGTTCGCAACTTAATGTACTAGTTACTAGCGTGTTACAAACATCGGCTGGTCGTATGATTTTCGCAAAACGTAAATTATTAGAAAAAGCATTATAGATGTATACATTAATTATTCCGGCAGCTGGTCAAGGAAAGCGGATGGGTGCTGGTAAAAATAAGTTGTTCTTACTTATAAATGAAGTGCCGATTATCGTGCATACATTACGTGCTTTTGAAAGAGATAAAGCGTGCAAAAGTATTGTTATGGCAATTAACGAAGAGGAACGCCCGTATTTTGAAGAATTAATGCAGAAGTATCCGATTGAAAAAAAGGTACAATTTATTCAAGGTGGAGCTGAAAGACAAGATAGTGTGTATAACGCGATTCAGCATGCGAGTGATGTTGAATACGTTCTTGTGCATGACGGGGCGCGTCCATTCGTAACGAATAAAGTGATTCAAGATGTATTAACAGCAGCAGAAAAATATGGAGCTTCCATTTGTGCAGTGCCAGTAAAGGATACAGTCAAGAAAGTAGAGCAAGGTGTTGTTGTCGAAACGGTAGAACGATCTCAGCTTAAGGCTGTACAAACACCGCAAGGGTTCTCTGTTTCTCTTTTGTTGAAAGCTCATAGAAGTGCAAAACAGAGCTGTTTTCTTGGTACAGATGATGCAAGTCTTGTAGAACGCATTGGTAAGCAAGTAGGTGTAGTAGAGGGGAGTTACTATAATATTAAAGTGACGACTCCAGAGGATTTACTAATTGCTGAAAGTTTCCTTCATGTTCAGAAAAAATAGATGTTTCGAATTGGACAAGGTTTTGATGTACATGAATTTGCGGAAGGAAGACCGTTAATTATCGGCGGAATTACAATTCCTCATGAGAAGGGATTAATCGGTCACTCGGATGCGGATGTATTGTTACATACGATTGCTGACGCATGTCTAGGAGCAATTGCAGCAGGAGATATTGGAAAGCATTTTCCTGATACTGATCCTGCCTTTAAAGATGCAGATTCAGCTATATTACTACAAAAGGTTTGGGAATTTGTACGTGAACAAGGTTATGAGCTAGGAAACCTAGATTGTACAATTATTGCTCAAAAGCCAAAAATGGCACCGCATATTGAAAGTATGCGTAAACGTATTAGTGAACTGTTAGAAACGTCTATCGATAATATTAATGTCAAGGCAACAACAACAGAAAAATTAGGATTTACAGGTAGGGAAGAAGGAATTGCTTCTCAAGCAGTGGTATTATTACAGAAAAAATAAATGGAAGGTGTACCAATTATGGAAAAGCAAGTGAGAGTGCGCTATGCGCCAAGTCCAACAGGACACTTACATATCGGAAATGCGCGTACGGCATTATTTAATTATTTATTTGCTCGTCATCAAGATGGCAAGTTTATTATTCGTATTGAAGATACTGATGTAAAACGTAATGTTGCAGGTGGAGAAGAAAGCCAATTAAAATACTTGAAATGGCTCGGTATGGACTGGGATGAAGGTGTTGATGTTGGTGGTGAATTTGGACCATATCGTCAAACTGAGCGTTTAGATATTTATAAAAAATTATATCTAGATTTATTAGAGCGTGGTTTAGCTTATAAATGTTATATGACAGAAGAAGAGCTGGAAGCAGAGCGTGAAGGACAAATTTCTCGTGGTGAAACACCTCGTTATGCGGGTAACCACCGTGATTTAACTGAAGAACAAATGAAAGAATTTGAAGCTGAGGGACGTATTCCAAGTATTCGTTTCCGTGTACCAGCTGATCGTGATTACACATTCAAAGACATCGTAAAAGATGAAGTTGCATTCCACTCAAATGATTTCGGTGATTTTGTTATCGTGAAAAAAGATGGAATTCCAACTTATAACTTTGCGGTAGCAGTAGATGATCATTTAATGGAAATTACACATGTACTTCGTGGTGATGATCATATTTCTAATACGCCGAAGCAAATGATGATTTATGAAGCTTTGGGTTGGGATATCCCGAGGTTCGGTCATATGACCCTAATTGTTAACGAAAGCCGTAAAAAGTTAAGTAAACGTGATGAATCTATTATTCAATTTATTGAGCAATATAAAGAGCTTGGATATCTTCCGGAAGCAATCTTTAACTTTATTGCGTTACTAGGTTGGTCACCAGTAGGAGAAGAAGAAATTTTCTCTCAAGCTGAGTTTATCAAAATGTTTGATGCAGCTCGTTTATCAAAATCACCTGCATTATTTGATTCTCAAAAACTAAAATGGATGAACAACCAATATATGAAAAAGCAAGATTTAGATACGGTGGTAGAGTTAAGCTTACCGCATTTAGTGAAAGCTGGACGTGTGGGCGAAACTTTAAGCGAACAAGAACAAGCTTGGATTCGTGATGTAATTGCTTTATATCATGACCAAATGAGTTTTGGAGCTGAAATTGTAGAGCTTTCTGAAATGTTCTTTAAAGATCATGTTGATTATGAAGAAGAAGGACAAGAAGTATTAAATGGTGAACAGGTACCTGAAGTACTTGGTGCATTTGCTGGTCAAATAGAAGCTCTAGAAGCGATGGAGCCAGCAGCGGTTAAGGCAGCTATTAAAGCAGTTCAAAAGGAAACAGGGCATAAAGGTAAAAACTTATTTATGCCAATCCGTGTTGCAACTACTGGGCAGACACATGGTCCAGAACTTCCGAATGCGATTGCACTTCTTGGGAAAGAAAAAGTTTTAAATCGTCTTCAAAAAGTAATTGGTTAAATGTTTAAGAGGCTTCGGGAAGATATTGAAGTCGTTTTTGAACAGGATCCAGCGGCACGAAGTTATTTCGAAGTCATTTTGACTTACTCTGGATTACATGCAGTTTGGGCCCATCGAATTGCACATGCTTTTTATAAAAAGAATTTCTTCTTTATTGCACGTTGGATTTCACAAGTTAGTCGGTTCTTTACTGGCATTGAGATTCATCCAGGAGCAACAATTGGTCGTCATTTTTTCATTGACCATGGAATGGGGGTTGTAATTGGAGAAACGTGTGAAATTGGTGATAATGTAACGATTTATCAAGGTGTTACATTAGGTGGTACGGGAAAAGAAAAGGGAAAGAGGCATCCTACAATTCAGGATAATGTATTAATTGCAACAGGTGCTAAGGTACTAGGCTCAATTACTGTTGGAGAAAATTCTAAAATTGGAGCAGGATCTGTCGTATTAAAAGAAGTCCCTGCGCATTCTACAGTTGTAGGTATACCTGGCCGAGTCGTTATTCAAAATGGAGTGAAGATTGGTCAAGAATTAAATCATTCTGATCTTCCGGATCCAATTTTTGATAAATTGAAGGTTATGGAAGCAGAACTTGATAAATTGAAAAAGCAACTTGAAGTAAAGGTAGAAAGGAAGGATAAAAATGACTATTCACATTTATAAATGACTATTCACATTTATAATACGTTAACACGTCAAAAGGAAGAGTTTATTCCATTAGAAGAAAATAAGGTGAAGATGTATGTTTGCGGTCCTACAGTATATAACTACATCCATATTGGGAATGCGAGACCTCCTATGGTGTTTGATACAGTACGCCGTTATTTAGAATACAAAGGGTACGAAGTGCAGTATGTATCTAACTTTACTGACGTAGACGATAAATTGATTAAAGCAGCAAATGAATTAGGTGAAGATGTACCGACAATTGCTGACCGTTTCGTTGAAGCGTATTTTGAAGATGTAACCGCACTAGGTTGCAAACATGCAACAGTTCATCCGCGTGTAACAGAAAATATGGATATTATTATTGAATTTATCCAAGAACTTGTGAATAAAGGGTATGCATATGAATCAGAAGGTGATGTGTACTTTAGAACGAAAGAATTCGAAGGTTACGGTAAATTATCGCATCAGCCAATCGCTGATTTACGTCATGGTGCACGTATTGAAGTAGGAGAAAAGAAACAAGACCCTCTTGACTTTGCTTTATGGAAAGCTGCAAAAGAGGGAGAAATCTTCTGGGAAAGCCCTTGGGGGAAAGGACGTCCAGGTTGGCATATTGAATGCTCAGCGATGGCACGTAAGTACTTAGGGGATACAATTGACATTCATGCTGGTGGTCAAGACTTGGCATTTCCTCATCATGAAAATGAAATTGCGCAGTCCGAGGCGTTGACTGGAAAAACATTTGCACGTTACTGGATGCATAATGGATATATTAATATTGATAATGAGAAGATGTCTAAGTCACTTGGAAACTTCATTTTAGTTCACGATATCATTAAGCAATATGATCCACAGTTAATTAGATTCTTTATGTTATCAGTACATTACCGTCATCCAATTAACTTTAGTGAAGAGTTATTACAAAGTACGAATAACGGGCTGGAAAGAATTAAAACAGCTTACGGTAACTTAAAGCATCGTATGGAAAGTAGCGCAAATTTAACAGACCATAATGAGAAATGGTTAGCTGAAATGGAAAAATTCCAGGCTGCATTTGAAGAAGCAATGGATGATGACTTCAATACTGCAAACGCGATTACTGAATTATATAATGTAGCAAATCACGCAAATCAATATTTATTAGAAGAGCATACTTCTAAAGTTGTAATTGAAGCATACGTGAAACAACTTGAAACATTATTTGATATTTTAGGATTAGAATTAGCGCAGGAGGAATTGCTTGACGAAGAAATTGAGGCGCTTATCCAAAAGCGTATTGAAGCTCGTAAAAATCGTGATTTCGCATTATCTGATCAAATTCGCGATGATTTAAAAGAACGTAATATTATTTTAGAAGATACCGCACAAGGTACAAGATGGAAAAGAGGATAAATGGAAAAGAGGATAAGCATGATTGATGCAAAGCAATTAAATAGCTTAGCGTTAGCATATATGGGTGATGCGGTATATGAACAATATATCCGCTATCACCTCCTTCAAAAAGGAAAAGTTCGCCCTAATCAATTACATCGCTTAGGGACGAGCTTTGTTTCGGCAAAAGCACAGGCGAAAGTTGTTTATCATTTATTAGAGACGGCATTTTTGACAGAGGAAGAAGAGGCGGTATTAAGAAGAGGGCGTAATGCAAATTCAGGTACCGTTCCGAAAAATACGGATGTACAAACATATCGACATAGTACAGCCTTTGAAGCGCTAATCGGTTATCATCACTTATTAAATAATCGTGAAAGATTAGACGAAATTGTATATAAAGCAATTGCAGTTTTAGAAGAAAAGGAAGGGGGCACATCATCATGAATGAGTAGTGAATATATTATCGGACGTAACCCTGTAATTGAAGCGTTACGATCAGGGAGAGATATTAATAAAATTTGGATCGCAGAAGGTGCTGCCAAAGGGCAAGTGCAGATTGTACTAGCATTAGCGAAAGAAAATAAGGTTATTTTGCAACATGCACCAAAGAAGAAACTAGATCAATTAGTTGAAGGAAATCACCAAGGTGTAATCGCCCAAGTAGCTGCGTATCAATATGCGGAGCTAGAAGATTTGTTTAAGGTAGCAGAAAAGCGTAATGAAGATCCGTTCTTCTTAATTTTAGATGAGATTGAAGATCCGCATAACCTAGGTTCTATTATGCGTACCGCTGATGCCACAGGAGCTCATGGGGTTATTATTCCGAAAAGAAGAGCTGTAGGACTTACGGCATCAGTTGCGAAAGCGTCGACAGGGGCAATTGAATACATTCCAGTTGCGCGCGTAACAAACTTATCTCGTACAATTGATGAGTTAAAAGAACGCGGACTTTGGATTGCTGGTACAGATGCCAAAGGAAAAACGGATTACCGTAATTTGGATGGTAAAATGCCGATTGGATTAGTAATTGGTAGTGAAGGAAAAGGTATGAGTCGTATTATTGGTGAAAAGTGTGATTTCTTAATTACTTTACCGATGGTCGGTAAAGTTACATCCTTAAATGCTTCAGTAGCCGCAAGTTTGTTAATGTATGAGGTATATCGTAAACGTCACGAAATTGGTAAATAAATGAACGATATTTTAATCGTTGACGGTTACAACATTATCGGAGCTTGGGGAGACTTAAAGAAACTACGGGATGTAGATTTGCAATCATCAAGAGACGCGCTTATTGATAAGATGGCAGATTATCAAGGTTATACAGGAACGAAAGTAATGATAGTCTTTGATGCCTATACAGTCCACGGTATTGAAAAAAAGATGAAACAATCGCGTGTGGAAGTAATATTCACGCGTAAAAATCAAACTGCGGACGAAAAGATAGAGAAGCTTGCAATTGAGCTTAGAAATATAAATACACAAATATATGTCGCGACTTCTGATTATACGGAACAATGGGTTATATTTGCGCAAGGTGCCCTTCGGAAATCTGCGCGTGAATTAGAGTTAGAAGTACAAGCAATGGAGCAACAAGTGAGAAGGCGTACAAAAGACACGAAAGAAAAGCAACCTGCCATGCGAAAGATATTTAGCGAGGATATTACAGAAAAATTAGAAAAATTAAGAAGAGGAGAGCGTTGAGTGGAAGCAGGCTTCGTAAGTGTAGGCGACGTTACATTTCGTGATTTAGAGGATGAGGCAATCGTTGATTTAGTTCGAAAAGGTAATACTGACGCTCTGGAATATTTAATTCACAAATATAAGAACTTTGTTCGCGCGAAATCAAGATCTTATTTCTTAGTGGGTGCCGATCGAGAAGATATTGTGCAAGAAGGTATGATTGGATTGTTTAAAGCAATTCGTGATTATAAAGAGGACAAGCTGTCTTCGTTCAAAGCATTTGCTGAACTATGTATCACTCGACAAATTATTACCGCTATTAAAACTGCAACAAGACAAAAGCATATTCCTCTAAATTCGTATGTGTCTTTAGATAAACCAATTTACGATGAGGAATCGGATCGAACGTTATTGGATGTTATTTCAGAAGCGAAAGTAACTGACCCTGAAGAAATGATTATTAGCCAAGAAGAATATACAGACATAGAATCTAAAATATCTGAATTGTTAAGCGATTTAGAAAGAAAAGTCCTGTCTTTATACTTGGATGGTCGTTCTTATCAAGAAATTTCAGAACAGTTAAACAGGCATGTGAAATCTATTGATAATGCTTTACAGCGGGTAAAGAGGAAACTGGAAAGATATATGGAAATGAGAGAGAGTACAACCTTAAATTCATAGATGCGTTTAACGAACTTTTTCGGCGATGTAGGTCGCGAAATGAAAAAAGTAAGTTGGCCTAAAAAAGATGAATTACTCCGCTCAACAGCGACAGTTATCGCTACAGTTGTCTTCTTTGCGATTTTCTTCGCAGTAGTTGATATGGGCATTTCTTCTTTAATTCGGTTAATTCTTGGTTAAATGGAAAAAAGTTGGTATGTTGTCCATACTTATTCTGGATATGAAAATAAAGTAAAGGCAAACCTAGAGAAACGTGTAGAATCAATGGGTATGCAAGATAAAATTTTCCGTGTTGTTGTCCCGGAAGAAGTAGAAGTAGAAATGAAAAATGGTAAAGAAAAAATAACGAAAAGAAAAGTGTTCCCAGGTTACGTATTAGTAGAACTAATCATGACTGACGACTCTTGGTATGTTGTTCGTAATACGCCGGGTGTAACAGGTTTTGTCGGTTCTTCTGGTTCTGGATCAAAACCATCGCCTCTATTAGAAGAGGAAGTTGTTACCATCATGAAGCATATGGGAATGGACAATGAAGTGATTGATTTCGAATTTGAACTTCATGAAACAGTGCGTGTAAATGAAGGGCCGTTCGCGGATTATACAGGCGCAATTGAAGAAATTGATGTAGAAAAGAAAAAAGTTAGCGTGCTTGTAGACATGTTTGGTCGCGAGACTCCAGTTGAACTTGACTTCCATCAAATTGAAAAATTATAAGTGGCTAAAAAGGTAATTAAAATGGTAAAACTTCAAATTCCTGCAGGTAAAGCTAACCCAGCTCCACCAGTTGGTCCAGCATTAGGACAAGCAGGTGTTAACATCATGGGCTTCTGTAAAGAGTTCAACGCTCGTACAGCAGATCAAGCTGGTCTTATTATTCCTGTTGAAATTACAGTGTTTGAGGACCGTTCATTCACTTTTATTACTAAAACTCCTCCTGCTGCTGTTCTTCTTAAGAAAGTAGCTGGTATTGAGTCTGGTTCTGGTGAACCAAACCGTAATAAAGTGGCAACTGTTAAGCGTGATAAAGTACGCGAAATCGCTGAAACTAAAATGCCTGACCTAAACGCTGCTAGTGTAGAAGCTGCAATGCGTATGGTTGAAGGTACTGCACGCAGTATGGGCATCGTTATCGAAGACTAAGTGGGAGGTTATTCCGCTAAAACCACATTCGAGGAGGAAATAAAAATGGCTAAAAGAGGTAAAAAGTACGTAGAAGCTGCGAAGCTTGTTGATCGTGCAACTGCTTACTCTGCAACAGAAGCAGTAGAATTAGTAAAGAAAACAAACACAGCTAAATTTGATGCAACTGTAGAAGCTGCATTCCGTTTAGGTGTTGACCCTAAGAAAGCTGACCAACAAATTCGTGGTGCAGTTGTTCTTCCACACGGTACTGGTAAAGTACAACGTGTATTAGTATTCGCTAAAGGCGAAAAAGCAAAAGAAGCTGAAGCTGCTGGCGCTGAATTCGTAGGCGATGCTGATTACATCGGTAAAATCCAAAAAGGTTGGTTCGATTTCGATGTAGTAGTAGCAACTCCTGATATGATGGGTGAAGTTGGTAAACTTGGTCGTGTATTAGGACCTAAAGGTTTAATGCCAAACCCTAAAACTGGAACAGTTACTTTCGATGTAACTAAAGCTGTTAACGAAATCAAGGCTGGTAAAGTTGAATACCGCGTTGATAAAGCTGGTAACATCCACGTTCCAATCGGTAAAGTATCTTTCGAAGATGCTAAACTAGTAGAAAACTTCAAAACAATTGCTGACACGCTACAAAAAGCTAAACCAGCTGCTGCAAAAGGTACTTACATGAAGAACGCAACTGTTGCTTCTACAATGGGACCTGGCGTACGCGTAGATGTTTCTACACTTGCGTAAATGAGCAAAGTAATCGAAACTAAACAACAAGTTGTAACTGAAATCGCTGAAAAACTTCGTGAAAGTAAATCTACAATCGTTGTTGACTACCGTGGTTTAACAGTTTCTGAAGTAACAGAATTACGTAAAAACTTACGTGAAGCTGGCGTTGAGTTCAAAGTTTACAAAAACTCTTTAACTCGTCGTGCTGCAGAGTCTGCTGAAATGGCTGAGTTAAACGAATTCTTAACAGGACCAAACGCAATCGCGTTCAGTAACGAGGATGTAGTTGCTCCTGCGAAAGTATTAAACGACTTCGCTAAAAAACATGAAGCTTTAGAAATTAAAGCTGGTGTAATCGAAGGTAAACTTGTAACACTTGATGAGGTTAAAGCTATCGCTACTCTTCCATCACGTGAAGGCTTACTTTCTATGCTTCTTAGCGTTCTTCAAGCTCCAATCCGTAACCTTGCACTTGCTACTAAAGCAGTTGCAGATCAAAAGGAAGAGCAAGGCGCTTAAATGACTAAAGAACAAATCATTGAAGCAGTTAAATCTATGACTGTATTAGAACTTAACGACTTAGTAAAAGCTATCGAGGAAGAATTCGGCGTAACTGCTGCTGCTCCTGTAGCTGTAGCTGGTGGCGCTGGTGAAGCTGCTGCTGAGCAAACTGAGTTTGACGTAGTACTTGCAAGTGCTGGCGCTCAAAAAATCAAAGTTATCAAAGCTGTACGTGAAATCACTGGTCTTGGCTTAAAAGAAGCTAAAGAATTAGTTGACAACACTCCAAAAGCAATCAAAGAAGGCGTTACTAAAGAGGAAGCTGAAGAAATGAAAGCTAAACTTGAAGAAGTTGGCGCTGCTGTAGAAGTTAAGTAAATGCGAGCTTTTTTTTTAACTGTAAAGAAAAGAGGTGGCCATATGGCAGACCATTATTTTTCTAACGACCCTTCTAGTAAAAGTGATCGTAAACGATGGGAATTTACACTTCGGGAATCTCGATTTACTTTTTTATCTGACCATGGGGTGTTCTCGAAAAACGAAGTGGACTTTGGTTCTCGTCTTTTAATTGAAGCGTTTCAAATGCCGGATGTTAAAGGTAATGTATTAGACGTAGGGTGTGGATACGGTCCAATCGGTTTGTCGTTAGCGAAAGAGTTTCAAGATCGTGAAATTCACATGGTGGATGTGAATGAAAGGGCCCTGGGACTTGCGAAAGAAAATGCCGCTAATAACAGAATTGAAAATATACGTATTTTGCAAAGTAGTGTCTATGAAAATGTAGATGGCAAGTATGCTGCTATTCTATCTAATCCTCCAATTCGTGCTGGTAAAGATATCGTGCATGAAATTTTAGAAAAGGCTGTAGAGTATTTAGTTTCAGGTGGAGAATTGTGGATTGTTATTCAAAAGAAACAAGGTGCACCATCTGCGCTGAAAAAACTAGAAGAAGTATTTTCTGAAGTTGAAGTTGTAGAAAAGAAAAAAGGATATTATATCATAAAATCAAAAAAGCGTTGAATGCACAAAAAAATTTGTGCAAAATCACAAATAAATACAACTACTGCTATTAGCGTAGTTTTTTCTCTTAAAGATAGATACGTTGAGTCTTTCTACCTGCTCAAAAAGAAAAATGGCTTCTTTAAGAAAACCATCATTCTGTTTCATAATCTGCTGATTTTACTATCTTTTCCAAGAGAAACAAAAATATACATCTTTTCTCAACGCAGAAAATCATATATTGGCATTGTATAAGTGAAGCAGTTGACAGGTCAACTAGTTCAATACGGACGCCACCGCCAACGAAGAAGTTATGCCCGTATTAGTGAAGTATTAGAGTTACCAAATCTTATCGAAATTCAAACCTCTTCTTATCAGTGGTTTCTTGATGAGGGTTTGCGAGAAATGTTCCAAGACATTTCTCCGATCGAAGACTTTACGGGAAATCTATCGCTTGAATTTATCGACTACAGCTTAGGTGAACCTAAATACTCTGTAGAAGAATGCAAAGAGCGTGATGTGACGTATGCAGCACCACTTCGTGTAAAAGTGCGTCTAATCAACAAGGAAACTGGTGAAGTAAAAGAACAAGATGTGTTCATGGGAGATTTCCCACTCATGACAGAGACTGGAACATTCGTAATTAACGGTGCAGAACGTGTTATCGTTTCCCAGTTAGTTCGCTCTCCAAGCGTATACTATAGTGGCAAAGTGGATAAAAACGGAAAACGTGGTTTTACTGCTACTGTAATTCCAAACCGCGGAGCTTGGTTAGAGTATGAGACAGATGCTAAGGATGTTGTATATGTACGTATTGACCGTACTCGTAAACTTCCTGTAACTGTTTTGTTACGCGCATTAGGGTTTGGCTCTGATCAAGAAATCACCGAGCTTTTAGGTGATAACGAATACTTAAGCAACACATTAGAAAAAGACAACACAGATAGCACAGAAAAAGCATTGCTTGAAATCTATGAGCGTCTACGCCCTGGTGAACCACCAACAGTAGAAAATGCAAAGAGCTTACTTGTGTCTCGTTTCTTTGATCCGAAGCGCTACGATTTAGCAAATGTAGGTCGCTATAAGATCAACAAAAAGCTACACATTAAAAACAGATTGTTTAACCAACGTTTAGCTGAAACATTAGTGGATCCAGAAACTGGTGAAATTTTAGCGGCAGAAGGAACAGTCTTAGACCGTCGTACACTGGATCGTATTCTACCTTACCTAGAGAAAAACATTGGATTCAAAACAGCGAAACCAATGGGTGGAGTGGTAGCAGGCGATGTTGAGCTGCAATCTATTAAGATTTATGCTCCTGAGTCAGAAGGCGAGCGCGTAATTAACGTAATTGGTAATGCAAATATTACTCGTGATGTAAAACACATTACACCAGGTGATATCCTTGCTTCTATCAGCTACTTCTTCAACCTACTATACAAAGTAGGGGACACAGACGATATCGATCATTTAGGAAACCGTCGTCTACGTTCAGTAGGAGAGCTATTACAGAACCAATTCCGTATCGGTCTTTCTCGTATGGAACGTGTTGTTCGTGAGAGAATGTCGATTCAAGATACAAATGCAATTACACCACAGGCATTAATTAATATTCGTCCTGTTATTGCATCTATTAAAGAGTTCTTCGGAAGTTCTCAGTTATCTCAGTTCATGGACCAAACAAACCCATTAGCAGAGCTAACTCACAAACGAAGACTATCTGCATTAGGACCCGGTGGTTTAACGCGTGAGCGCGCAGGCTTTGAAGTGCGTGACGTTCACTACTCTCACTACGGTCGTATGTGTCCGATTGAAACACCAGAGGGACCAAACATCGGTTTGATTAACTCATTATCTTCGTTCGCGAAAGTAAATGAGTTTGGTTTCATTGAAACGCCATACCGTCGCGTTGATCCAGAAACTGGTCTTGTAACAGGGCAGGTTGATTATTTAACAGCAGATGAAGAAGATAATTATGTTGTAGCCCAAGCGAATATGAAATTATCTGAAGAAGGAGAATTCCTTGATGAAGATATCGTAGCTCGTTTCCGTGGTGAAAATATTGTCACAAATAAAGAACGCATCGACTATATGGATGTATCTCCAAAACAAGTAGTGTCGGCAGCGACAGCTTGTATTCCGTTCTTAGAAAACGATGACTCTAACCGCGCACTTATGGGAGCGAACATGCAACGTCAGGCAGTTCCGTTAATGAATCCGGAATCACCGATTGTAGGTACAGGTATGGAGTACGTATCAGCAAAAGACTCAGGTGCTGCAGTAATCTGTAAACACCCTGGTGTTGTTGAGCGCGTAGAAGCACGTGAAGTTTGGGTACGTCGTTATGTAGAAGTTGACGGTCAAACAGTAAAAGGCGACTTAGATCGCTACAAAATGCAAAAATTCATTCGTTCTAACCAAGGAACTTGCTACAACCAACGTCCAATTGTAAGTGTTGGAAATGAAGTTGTAAAAGGTGAAATCCTTGCGGATGGTCCTTCTATGGAATTAGGTGAACTAGCACTTGGACGTAACGTGCTTGTTGGCTTCATGACTTGGGACGGTTATAACTATGAGGATGCGATCATTATGAGTGAGCGCCTTGTAAAAGATGATGTGTACACTTCTATTCATATTGAAGAATATGAGTCAGAAGCTCGTGATACGAAGCTTGGACCAGAAGAAATTACACGTGACATTCCAAACGTTGGGGAAGATGCATTACGTAACCTTGACGAGCGCGGTATCATTCGCGTTGGTGCGGAAGTAAAAGATGGAGATTTACTTGTTGGTAAAGTAACACCTAAAGGTGTAACAGAATTAACAGCTGAAGAACGTCTATTACACGCTATCTTTGGAGAGAAAGCACGTGAAGTACGTGATACATCACTACGTGTACCACACGGTGGTGGCGGTATTATCTTAGACGTAAAAGTATTCAACCGTGAAGATGGCGATGAATTGCCACCAGGCGTGAATCAACTTGTACGTGCATATATCGTTCAAAAACGTAAAATCTCTGAAGGTGACAAGATGGCCGGACGTCACGGTAACAAAGGTGTTATTTCCCGTATTTTACCGGAAGAAGACATGCCTTACTTGCCAGATGGTACGCCAATCGATATCATGTTAAACCCATTAGGGGTACCATCTCGTATGAATATCGGTCAGGTATTAGAGCTTCATCTTGGTATGGCAGCAAGATACCTTGGCATTCACATTGCAACACCAGTATTTGATGGTGCTCGTGAGGAAGATGTATGGGGCACAATTGAAGAAGCTGGTATGGCAAATGACGCAAAAACAGTCCTGTATGACGGACGTACTGGTGAACCATTCGATAACCGCGTATCTGTTGGTGTCATGTATATGATCAAACTTGCGCACATGGTTGACGATAAACTTCATGCTCGTTCTACTGGACCGTACTCACTTGTAACGCAGCAGCCTCTTGGAGGTAAAGCTCAGTTCGGTGGACAGCGTTTCGGTGAGATGGAGGTTTGGGCACTTGAAGCTTACGGTGCTGCTTATACTCTTCAAGAAATCTTAACAGTGAAGTCTGATGATGTTATTGGACGTGTTAAGACGTACGAAGCAATTGTTAAAGGCGAAAATGTTCCAGAACCAGGCGTTCCTGAATCATTCAAAGTATTGATTAAAGAACTGCAAAGTTTAGGTATGGACGTTAAAATGATGTCTAGCGACGACAAAGAAATTGAAATGCGTGATACGGAAGATGATGATGATCATCAATCAGCGGATAAATTGAATGTTGAAGTTGAGACAACTAAGGAATAAATGAAGATTGGACTTGCTTCACCTGACAAGATTCGTTCTTGGTCATACGGTGAAGTTAAGAAACCAGAAACTATTAACTATCGTACGTTAAAGCCTGAAAAAGATGGCTTGTTCTGTGAGCGTATTTTCGGACCACAAAAGGACTGGGAATGTCATTGCGGAAAATACAAACGTGTACGTTATAAAGGTGTAGTTTGTGATCGATGTGGTGTTGAAGTAACGCGTGCGAAAGTTCGTCGTGAACGTATGGGTCATATCGAATTAGCTGCTCCTGTATCTCATATTTGGTATTTCAAAGGTATCCCGAGCCGCATGGGACTTGTCTTAGACATGTCCCCTCGCGCGCTTGAAGAAGTAATTTATTTCGCTTCTTATGTTGTAACAGAAAGTGGAGATACACCACTTGATAAGAAGCAATTACTTTCTGAAAAAGAATACCGTGCATATCGTGATCGATATGGTAGCACATTCCAAGCTGCTATGGGTGCAGAAGCGATTAAAAAGCTACTACAAGACATTGATTTAGATAAAGAAGTAGACTTCTTAAAAGAAGAATTAAAAACAGCACAAGGACAACGCCGTACTCGTGCTATTAAACGTCTAGAAGTATTAGAAGCATTCCGTAACTCTGGAAATCACCCATCTTGGATGATCCTAGATGTTCTTCCAGTTATTCCACCAGAACTACGCCCAATGGTACAGTTGGATGGTGGACGTTTTGCTACTTCTGACTTAAACGACTTATACCGTCGTGTAATTAACCGTAACAACCGTTTAAAACGTCTATTGGACTTAGGTGCACCAAGCATCATCGTTCAAAACGAAAAACGTATGTTACAAGAAGCTGTAGACGCATTAATCGATAATGGTCGCCGTGGCCGTCCAGTTACTGGACCGGGTAACCGTCCATTAAAATCTCTATCTCACATGCTTAAAGGTAAACAAGGACGTTTCCGTCAAAACTTATTAGGTAAACGTGTTGACTACTCTGGCCGTTCAGTAATCGTTGTAGGACCGAACTTAAAGATGTACCAATGTGGATTACCGAAAGAAATGGCGCTTGAACTGTTCAAACCTTTCGTTATGAAAGAGTTAGTTGAAAAAGGTTTAGCACATAACATTAAGAGTGCTAAACGTAAAATCGAGCGTGTACAACCTGAAGTTTGGGACGTTTTAGAATCTGTGATCAAAGAACATCCAGTACTTCTAAACCGCGCACCAACACTTCACCGTCTTGGTATCCAGGCGTTTGAACCTACATTAGTAGAAGGTCGTGCAATCCGTCTTCACCCACTTGTATGTACTGCATACAACGCGGACTTTGACGGTGACCAAATGGCGGTTCACGTTCCGTTATCATCAGAGGCACAAGCAGAAGCTCGTATTCTTATGTTAGCGGCACAAAACATCTTGAATCCAAAAGACGGAAAGCCAGTTGTTACTCCATCTCAGGATATGGTATTAGGTAACTACTACTTAACACTTGAGCGTGAAGGTGCCATCGGTGAAGGTATGGTCTTCAAAGATGCAAACGAAGCAATACTTGCATATCAAAATGGATATGTACATCTGCACACACGTGTTGCAGTTGCTGCAAGTTCAGTAAATAATGTAACGTTTACTGAAGAGCAAAAAGGTAAGCTTCTATTAACAACAGTTGGTAAATTAATATTTAACGAAATCTTACCAGAGTCGTTCCCTTATATTAATGAACCAACAAACTCAAACCTTGAAAAAGAAACACCAGCGGAATATTTCGTTGAAAAAGGTGCGAACATTAAAGAAATTATTGCTAGTCGCGAAGAAGTGGCGCCATTTAGCAAGAAGATTCTTGGTAACATCATTGCGGAAGTATTCAAGCGTTTCAAAATTACAGAGACGTCTCGCATGCTTGACCGCATGAAGAACCTAGGATTTAAATACTCTACAAAAGCTGGTATTACAGTTGGGGTATCTGACATTCTTGTATTAGGCGAAAAGAATGAAATTCTCCACGAAGCACAAGCAAAAGTAGATAATGTAATTAAACAATTCCGTCGCGGTTTAATCACGGAAGAAGAACGTTACGATCGCGTTATCTCTATCTGGAGTAATGCAAAAGATGTTATCCAAGGAAAACTGATGAAATCCTTGAATAAACGCAACCCAATCTTCATGATGAGTGATTCCGGTGCCCGTGGTAACGCATCGAACTTTACTCAGCTTGCTGGTATGCGTGGTCTGATGGCCAATCCATCTGGTCGTATCATTGAGCTTCCGATCAAATCAAGTTTCCGTGAAGGTTTAACAGTACTTGAGTACTTCATCTCTACGCATGGTGCGCGTAAAGGTCTTGCCGATACAGCACTTAAAACAGCCGATTCTGGTTACTTAACACGTCGTCTTGTAGACGTTGCACAAGATGTAATTGTTCGTCAAGATGATTGTGGAACAGATCGTGGTTTACTAATTGGTGCGATTAAAGAGGGTAATGAAGTTATTGAGTCACTATATGATCGTCTTGTTGGACGTTTTGCGAGAAAAACAGTAAAACATCCTGAAACAGGTGAAGTATTAGTGAGTGAAAACCAATTAATTACTGAAGATATCGCTCATATTGTTGAAAATTCGGGTGTTGAAACTGTAAACATTCGTTCAGCGTTTACGTGTAATACTCGCCATGGTGTATGTAAGAAGTGTTACGGTCGTAACTTAGCAACTGGTACAGACGTAGAAGTAGGAGAGGCGGTAGGTATTATCGCAGCTCAGTCTATCGGTGAGCCAGGTACACAGTTAACGATGCGTACGTTCCATACAGGTGGGGTTGCCGGGGATGATATCACACAAGGTTTACCTCGTATCCAAGAGATCTTTGAGGCTCGTAATCCGAAAGGTCAGGCAGTTATCAGTGAAATCGACGGTGTTATTGCAGCGATCAACGATGTAAAAGATCGCCAAGAAGTAGTTGTACAGGGTGAGGTTGAAGCTCGTACGTATGCTATTCCTTACGGTGCTCGTCTGAAAGTAACTATAGGACAGCCAATTAGCCATGGTAAAGAGTTAACAGAAGGTTCTATTGATCCGAAAGAATTACTAAAAGTAACGGACATTACGGCAGTTCAAGAATACTTATTACGTGAAGTTCAAAAAGTATACCGTATGCAAGGGGTAGAAATTGGTGACAAACACGTAGAGGTAATGGTACGTCAAATGCTACGTAAAGTTCGTGTAAGTGATGCAGGTGAAACAGATGTATTACCTGGAACATTACTAGATATCCATCAGTTTACTGATGCGAATGCGAAGGTGTTACTGCAAGGTAAACAACCAGCAACGGCTAGACCTGTTCTACTTGGTATTACAAAAGCTTCACTTGAAACTGATTCATTCTTATCTGCAGCATCGTTCCAAGAAACAACTCGTGTCTTAACTGATGCAGCAATTAAAGGTAAACGTGATGAGCTTCTAGGATTGAAAGAGAACGTTATTATCGGTAAACTTGTTCCTGCTGGAACAGGTATGAATCGTTATCGTAAAGTGGATCTTGTAAAAACAACACAAGATGACATGAATGTAGAGAACGATGAGATTTATGTGGAACAGTAAATGTCTTATCAAAAAGTGTCAAATGCTGAAAATGTAGTCGTTGGTCATAAACGAACATTGGAAGCAATCAAGAATGGTATAGTTAAAGAAGTTGTTATTGCGGAAGATGCTGATGTGCGGTTAACCCACGTTATCATTCGCACTGCTTTGCAACATAACATACCCATAACCAAAGTTGAATCAGTTCGTAAACTTGGAAAAGTTTCGGGGATTCAAGTGGGAGCTTCAGCAATAGGAATAATAAGTTAAATGCCTACTATTAACCAATTAGTGAGAAATGGTCGTACTGATAAAGTATGGAAATCTAAATCACCTGCGTTAAACAAAGGTTTTAACTCTTTAAAGAAAAAATCAACTGATATCTCTGCACCTCAAAAACGTGGTGTATGTACTCGTGTTGGTACAATGACTCCAAAGAAACCTAACTCAGCGTTACGTAAATACGCTCGTGTACGTTTAACAAACGGTATTGAAGTTACAGCTTACATCCCAGGTATCGGTCATAACCTACAAGAGCATAGCGTAGTATTAATTCGCGGTGGTCGAGTAAAGGATTTACCAGGGGTACGTTACCACATCGTTCGTGGAGCGCTTGATACAGCTGGTGTTGACAAACGTATGCAAGGACGTTCTAAATATGGTACTAAGCGACCAAAACCTGCTAAAAAATAAATGCCTCGTAAAGGACCTGTTGCGAAACGTGACGTGTTACCAGATCCAATGTACAATTCTAAACTTGTAACACGCCTAATCAACAAAATGATGGTTGACGGTAAAAAAGGTAAATCTCAAACAATTCTTTATAACGCTTTCGATATCGTTCGTGAACGTTCAGATAAAGAACCAATGGAAGTATTCGAGCAAGCTCTTAAGAACATCATGCCTGTTCTTGAAGTACGCGCTCGTCGTGTTGGTGGTGCTAACTACCAAGTTCCAGTTGAGGTTCGTCCAGAACGCCGTACAACTTTAGGTCTTCGCTGGTTAGTAAACTATGCTCGTCTTCGTGGTGAAAAAACTATGGAAGAGCGTCTAGCTTACGAAATCTTAGATGCAGCTAACAACGCTGGTGCATCTGTTAAGAAACGTGAAGACACTCATAAAATGGCAGAAGCTAACAAAGCATTTGCTCATTACCGTTGGTAGGTGGCTTTTTTGCTACCTAAAATAAAAAAATCCAATCCATATATGGAAGGAGCAAGACACCAAATGACAAGAGAGTTCTCTTTAGAAAACACTCGTAATATTGGTATCATGGCTCACATCGATGCTGGTAAAACAACAGCAACTGAGCGTATTCTGTATTATACAGGACGTATTCATAAAATCGGTGAAACTCATGAAGGTGCATCTCAGATGGACTGGATGGAGCAAGAGCAAGAGCGTGGTATCACAATTACTTCTGCTGCAACTACAGCTCAGTGGAAAGGTCACCGTGTAAATATCATTGACACTCCAGGACACGTAGACTTCACAGTAGAAGTAGAACGTTCTTTACGCGTACTTGATGGTGCGGTAGCAGTACTTGATGCACAATCTGGTGTAGAACCACAAACAGAAACTGTTTGGCGTCAGGCTACTACTTACGGTGTACCTCGTATCGTATTCGTTAACAAAATGGATAAAATCGGTGCAGATTTCTTATACTCTGTAGGAACAATCCACGATCGTTTACAAGCAAACGCACATCCAATTCAGTTACCAATCGGTGCTGAAGATGAGTTCAATGGTATCATTGACCTTGTTGAAGAGTGTGCTTACATGTACGGTAACGATTTAGGAACAGACATCGAGCGTGTCGAAATTCCTGAAGAGCACAAAGAACTAGCTGAAGAATACCGTGGAAAACTTATTGAAGCGGTAGCTGAGCTTGATGAAGAAATGATGATGAAGTACCTAGAAGGTGAAGAAATCACTGTAGAAGAGCTTAAAGCTGGTATCCGTAAGGCTACAACTTCTGTTGAATTCTTCCCAGTAATCTGTGGTTCTGCATTCAAAAATAAAGGTGTTCAAATTCTGTTAGACGCAGTTATCGACTACCTACCATCTCCATTAGATGTACCTGCTATTAAAGGTACTCTTCCGGATACAGATGAAGCTGTAGAACGTAAGTCTAGCGATGAAGAACCATTCGCAGCTCTAGCATTCAAAATCATGACTGACCCTTATGTTGGTAAGTTAACGTTCTTCCGTGTGTATTCTGGTGTGTTAAACTCTGGATCATACGTGAAAAACTCAACTAAAGGTAAGCGTGAGCGTGTAGGTCGTATCCTACAAATGCACGCTAACAGCCGTGAAGAGATTTCAACAGTTTACGCTGGTGATATCGCTGCTGCTGTAGGTTTAAAAGATACTACTACTGGTGATACTCTTTGTGATGAGAAGAGTCTTGTTATCCTTGAGTCTATGGAATTCCCAGAACCAGTTATCTCTGTAGCTATCGAACCAAAATCTAAAGCTGACCAAGATAAAATGGGTACAGCATTATCTAAGCTTTCTGAAGAAGATCCAACATTCCGTGCTCACACTGACCAAGAAACTGGCCAAACAATCATCGCTGGTATGGGTGAACTTCACCTTGATATCATCGTTGACCGTATGCGCCGTGAATTCAAAGTAGAAGCAAACGTTGGTGCTCCTCAGGTAGCATACCGTGAGACTTTCCGCGCTGCTGCGAAAGTTGAAGGTAAGTTCGCTCGTCAATCTGGTGGTCGTGGACAATTCGGTCACGTTTGGATTGAGTTTGAACCTAATGAAGAAGGTAAAGGTTTTGAATTCCAAAACAAAATCGTCGGTGGTGTAGTTCCACGTGAATACATCCCTGCTGTTGGAGCGGGTCTTGAAGACTCACTTAAAAATGGTGTACTAGCTGGTTATCCACTAGTTGACATTAAAGCAGCATTAGTTGACGGTTCTTACCATGATGTTGACTCCTCTGAGATGGCGTTCAAAATCGCTGCATCTATGGCGCTTAAAGCTGCGGTTTCTAAATGTAGCCCAGTAATTCTTGAGCCAATGATGAAAGTTGAAGTTGTAATTCCTGAAGAGTACATGGGTGACATTATGGGTGACGTAACATCTCGTCGTGGACGTGTAGAAGGTATGGAAGCTCGCGGTAACGCACAAGTTGTTCGCGCTATGGTTCCACTTTCTGAAATGTTCGGTTATGCAACGGCGTTACGTTCTAACACTCAAGGACGCGGAACATTCTCAATGACATTTGATCATTATGAAGAAGTACCGAAGTCTGTTTCTGAAGAAATTATTAAAAAAAATAAAGGTGAATAAATGGCTAAAGCTAAATTCGAACGTTCTAAACCCCATGTTAACATCGGTACAATCGGCCACGTTGACCATGGTAAAACTACATTAACTGCTGCGATCACTACAGTTCTTGCAAAAGCTGGTGGTGCTGAAGCACGCGGATACGATCAAATCGACGCTGCTCCAGAAGAAAGAGAGCGCGGAATCACAATCTCAACTGCACACGTTGAGTACGAAACTGAAACTCGTCACTATGCACACGTTGACTGCCCAGGTCACGCTGACTATGTTAAAAACATGATCACTGGTGCTGCTCAAATGGACGGCGGTATCTTAGTAGTATCTGCTGCTGATGGCCCAATGCCTCAAACACGTGAGCACATCCTTCTTTCTCGTCAAGTAGGTGTTCCTTACATCGTTGTATTCTTAAACAAATGCGACATGGTAGACGACGAAGAATTATTAGAATTAGTTGAAATGGAAGTTCGTGACCTATTATCTGAATACGGATTCCCAGGCGACGATATTCCTGTAATCAAAGGTTCTGCTCTTAAAGCTCTTCAAGGAGAAGCTGAGTGGGAAGAAAAAATCATCGAATTAATGACTGAAGTTGATGCTTACATCCCAACTCCAGAACGTGAAACTGACAAACCATTCTTAATGCCTATCGAGGATGTATTCTCTATCACAGGTCGTGGTACAGTTGCAACTGGTCGTGTTGAGCGCGGTATCGTTAAAGTTGGTGACGTAGTAGAAATTATCGGTCTTGCTGAAGAGAATGCTTCTACAACTGTAACTGGTGTAGAAATGTTCCGTAAACTTCTTGACCAAGCTCAAGCTGGAGACAACATCGGTGCTCTACTTCGTGGGGTTGCTCGTGAAGACATCCAACGTGGACAAGTTCTTGCTAAAACTGGCTCTGTAAAAGCACACGCTAAATTCAAAGCTGAAGTTTTCGTATTATCTAAAGAAGAAGGTGGACGTCACACTCCATTCTTCGCTAACTACCGTCCTCAGTTCTACTTCCGTACAACTGACGTAACTGGTATCATCCAATTACCAGAAGGTACTGAAATGGTAATGCCTGGTGACAACATCGAAATGACTATCGAACTTATCGCTCCAATCGCTATCGAAGAGGGAACTAAGTTCTCTATTCGTGAAGGTGGACGTACAGTAGGTTACGGTGTAGTTGCTACAATCGTTGCTGAGTAAATGGCAAAAGAAAAAATTCGTATCCGTTTAAAAGCTTATGATCACCGTATTCTTGATCAATCAGCTGAGAAAATTGTAGAAACAGCTAAGCGTTCTGGGGCAACAGTTTCTGGTCCGATCCCATTACCAACTGAGAAGACTATTTACACAATTCTTCGTGCTGTTCATAAGTACAAAGATTCTCGTGAGCAATTCGAAATGCGCACACACAAACGTTTAATCGATATCGTGAGTCCTACTCCGCAAACAGTAGATTCATTAATGCGTTTAGACTTACCATCTGGTGTAGATATCGAAATCAAACTATAAATGACCAAAGGAATCTTAGGAAGAAAGATCGGTATGACTCAAGTATTTGCTGAGAACGGTGAGTTAATCCCAGTAACGGTAATCGCTGCTAATCCAAACGTTGTTCTTCAAAAGAAAACAACTGAAACTGATGGCTACAATGCAATCCAGTTAGGATTTGAAGACAAACGTGAAAAGTTAACTAACAAACCTGAACAAGGCCACACTGCTAAAGCATCTACAACTCCTAAGCGCTTCATTCGCGAAATCCGCGATGCAGACGTGGACGGATTAGAGGTTGGTCAAGAGGTAAAAGTTGAAGTTTTCGCTGCAGGTGAAATCGTTGACGTAACAGGAATTTCTAAAGGTAAAGGTTTCCAAGGTGTAATTAAACGCCACGGACAATCTCGCGGACCTATGTCTCATGGTTCTCGCTATCACCGTCGTCCAGGTTCAATGGGCCCAGTTGCTCCGAACCGTGTATTCAAAGGCAAAAAACTTGCTGGACGTATGGGTGGAGACCAAGTTACTATCCAAAACTTAGAAATCGTTCAAGTTGACACTGAGCGCAACTTATTACTAGTAAAAGGTAACGTTCCAGGTGCTAAGAAATCTCTTGTAGTTGTTCAAGGCGCTGTGAAGGTTAGCAAATAAATGCCAAAAGTTACTGTATATAACCAAACTGGTTCACAGGTTGGTGAAATCGAATTAGCTGAAGCTATTTTCGGTATCGAACCAAATGAAGCTGTACTTTTCGAAGCTGTAATGATGCAACGTGCGTCTTTACGTCAAGGTACACACAAAGTAAAAACTCGCTCTGAAGTTCGTGGTGGTGGTCGTAAACCATGGCGTCAAAAAGGAACTGGACGTGCTCGTCAGGGTTCTATCCGCTCTCCTCAATGGCGTGGTGGTGGTACGGTATTCGGACCTACACCAAGAAGCTATGCGTACAAACTTCCTAAGAAAGTTCGTCGTTTAGCAATCAAATCTGCATTAGCTACTAAAGTAGTTGAGAACAACATTGTAGTTCTTGAAGACCTAGTGTTAAATGCACCAAAAACAAAAGACATGGTAGCAGTACTTAAAGGATTAACTGTTGAGAAGAAAGCTCTTATCGTAACTGCTGATGCAAACGAATCTGTAGAGTTATCTGCTCGCAATATCCCTGGAGTAACAGTAATCACTGCTGATGGCGTAAACGTGCTAGATGTGCTTCATCATGATAAGCTAATCATGACAAAAGCGGCAGTGGAAAAAGTAGAGGAGGTGCTTGCATAAATGAGAGATCCTCGTGATATCATTAAGCGCCCAGTTATCACTGAACGTTCTATGGAAATGATGGCTGAAAAAAAATACACGTTCGACGTGGACGTTAAATCTAATAAAACAGAGGTTAAAGACGCTATCGAAGCGATCTTTGGTGTTAATGTAGACAAAGTAAACATCATGAACTACAAGCCGAAAGCAAAACGTGTTGGTCGTCACGCTGGTTTTACTAGCCGTCGTCGTAAAGCAATCGTTAAGCTAACTGCTGACAGCAAAGAAATCGAAATCTTCCAAGGCGTTTAAATGGGAATTAAAAAGTATAATCCAACTACTAACGGTCGTCGTAATATGACTACGAATGATTTCGCTGAAATCACGACTGACAGACCGGAAAAGTCTTTACTTGCTCCTTTAAGCAAAAAGGCTGGTCGTAATAACCAAGGTAAAATTACTGTACGTCATCAAGGTGGCGGACATAAGCGTCAATACCGTATCATCGACTTTAAGCGTAACAAAGATGGAATTCCAGGACGCGTTGCTACGATCGAATATGATCCGAACCGCTCTGCGAATATCGCATTAATTAACTACGTTGACGGTGAAAAACGTTACATTCTTGCTCCTAAAACTTTAGAAGTGGGTATGGAAGTTATGTCTGGCCCTGAAGCTGACATTAAAATCGGTAACGCATTACCATTAATCAACATTCCAGTAGGTACTGTTGTTCATAACATCGAGCTTAAGCCTGGTCGTGGCGGACAATTAGTTCGTTCTGCTGGTACATCTGCTCAAGTACTTGGTAAAGAAGGAAAATACGTACTTGTACGTTTAACTTCTGGTGAAGTACGTCTTGTATTATCTGCTTGTCGCGCTTCAATCGGTCAAGTTGGTAACGAACAACACGAACTTATCAAAATCGGTAAAGCAGGTCGCTCTCGCTGGTTAGGTAAGCGCCCAACAGTTCGTGGTTCTGTAATGAACCCGGTTGATCACCCACACGGTGGTGGTGAAGGACGCTCTCCAATCGGACGTAAGTCTCCAATGTCTCCATGGGGTAAACCAACTCTTGGATTCAAGACTCGTAAGAAAAACAAAGCGTCTGATAAATTTATCGTTCGTCGTCGTAAAAAATAAATGGCTCGTAGCTTAAAAAAAGGACCATTTGTCGATGATCACTTAATGAGCAAAATGGAAAAATTAGTTGCATCTGAGCAAAAACAAGTTGTTAAAACTTGGTCTCGCCGTTCAACTATCTTCCCTCAGTTCATCGGACACACAATCGCTGTATATGATGGTCGTAAACACGTACCTGTGTACATCACTGAGGATATGGTTGGCCATAAGTTAGGTGAATTCGCACCAACTCGTACGTATAAAGGTCACCTTGCTGACGATAAGAAAACTAGAAGATAAATGAGAGGAGGCACTTCAATGCAAGCTAAAGCAGTAGCGAGAACAGTTCGTATTGCTCCTCGTAAAGTTCGTTTAGTAGTAGACTTAATCCGAGGTAAGCAAGTGGGTGAAGCGATTGCTATCCTTAACCACACACCAAAAACTGCTTCTCCAGTTGTAGAAAAAGTTTTAAAATCTGCAATCGCAAATGCAGAGCACAATTATGAGATGGATATTAACAACCTAGTTGTTGAAAAAGTTTTCGTTGACGAAGGTCCAACGTTGAAACGTTTCCGTCCACGTGCAATGGGTCGTGCAAGCCAAATTAACAAACGCACAAGCCACATCACAATTGTGGTATCAGAAAAGAAGGAGGGATAAATGGGTCAGAAGGTTAATCCAATTGGTCTTCGTGTCGGTGTTATCCGTGACTGGGAATCTCGTTGGTTCGCTGAGAAAGATTACGCTACATTATTACATGAAGACATCAAAATCCGTGAGTACATTACTGTACGCTTAAAAGATTCTGCTGTTGCTAAAGTAGAAATCGAACGTGCAGCAAATCGTGTAAATGTTACAATTCACACTGCAAAACCTGGTATGGTAATTGGTAAAGGTGGTACTGAAGTTGAAGCACTTCGTAAAGCTCTTAACCAATTAACAGGCAAGCGTGTACACATTAACATTTTAGAAGTTAAGAGAGCTGATCTTAACGCTAAATTAGTAGGCGAAAACATCGCTCGTCAATTAGAAAACCGTGTATCATTCCGTCGTGCACAAAAGCAAGTTATTCAACGTGCTATGCGTGCAGGTGCTAAAGGTATTAAAACACAGGTTTCTGGTCGTCTTGGCGGAGCTGATATCGCTCGTGCAGAATCTTACAGTGAAGGAACTGTTCCACTTCATACACTTCGCGCTGATATTGACTATGCAGCAGTTGAAGCTGATACAACATACGGTAAATTAGGCGTAAAAGTATGGATCTACCGTGGAGAAGTCCTTCCTACAAAAAAGAAAGCTTCTGAGGAAGGAGGAAAATAAATGTTAATGCCAAAACGCGTAAAATATCGTAGAGAGCATCGTGGTAAAATGCGTGGTCGTGCAAAAGGTGGAACTGAAATTGCTTTCGGTGAATTCGGTTTACAAGCACAAGCTGCTTCATGGATTACAAACCGTCAAATCGAAGCTGCTCGTCGTGCAATGACTCGTTACATGAAACGTGGCGGTAAAGTATGGATTAAAATTTTCCCTTCTAAACCTTACACTGCAAAACCTCTAGAAGTACGTATGGGTTCCGGTAAAGGGGCACCAGAAGGCTGGGTAGCAGTAGTAAAACCTGGGAAAATTATGTTTGAAATCGCGGGTGTATCTGAAGAGGTAGCACGCGAAGCATTACGTCTTGCAGCTCACAAGTTACCTGTGAAATGTAAATTCGTAAAACGTGAAGAAAATGGTGGTGAATCTAATGAAAACTAAATGAAAACTAATGATATTCGTGAATTAACCACTGCCGAAATCGAAACAAAAGTTAAAGCTTTAAAGGAAGAATTGTTCAATCTTCGCTTCCAACTTGCTACAGGACAATTAGAGAATCCAACTCGCATCCGTGAAGTGCGTAAAGCGATTGCTCGTATGAAAACTGTAGTTCGTGAAAGAGAGATCGGAATTAATCGATAAGTGAGCGAACGTAACCAACGCAAAGTTTATACTGGTCGTGTTGTGTCTGATAAAATGGACAAAACGATTACAGTTTTAGTTGAAACTTACAAAACTCATTCCTTGTACGGAAAACGTGTTAAGTATTCTAAAAAGTACAAAGCCCATGATGAGCAAAACCAAGCAAAACTTGGCGATATCGTTAAAATCATGGAAACTCGCCCGCTTTCTGCTACTAAGCGTTTCCGTTTAGTTGAAATCGTTGAAGAAGCGGTTGTTATCTAAATGATCCAACAAGAATCTCGTTTGAAAGTTGCTGACAACTCTGGTGCACGTGAACTTTTAACAATTAAAGTATTAGGCGGCTCTGGTCGTAAATATGCTAATATTGGTGATATTATCGTTGCTACGGTAAAACAAGCAACACCAGGTGGCGTTGTTAAAAAAGGTGACGTTGTTAAGGCAGTAGTAGTACGTACGAAGAGCGGAGCTCGTCGTCCGGACGGTTCTTACATTAAATTTGATGAAAACGCAGCGGTTATCATCAAAGACGATAAGAGCCCACGTGGTACTCGTATCTTCGGACCAGTAGCTCGTGAATTACGTGATAGCAACTTCATGAAGATCGTTTCTTTAGCTCCAGAAGTTCTATAAATGCATGTAAAAAAAGGTGATAAAGTTCAGGTAATCACTGGTAAAGACAAAGGAAAACAAGGCGTTATCCTTGTGGCTTTCCCAAAGCAAAACCGTGTTATCGTTGAGGGTGTTAACATCGTTAAAAAACACTCTAAGCCATCTCAATTAAATCCACAAGGTGGAATTATTACGAAAGAAGCACCTATTCACGTTTCTAATGTTATGGTATTAGATCCGAAAACAGGCGAACCTACTCGCGTAGGCTTCAAAGTAGAAGATGGTAAAAAAGTTCGTATTGCAAAAAAATCTGGTGAATTATTAGATAAATAATTGAATCGCCTTAAAGAGAAGTTCCAAAAGGAAATTACTCCTGCTCTAATGAGCAAGTTTAACTATAAATCTGTGATGGAAGTACCGAAAATCGAAAAGATCGTAATCAACACTGGTGTTGGTGACGCGGTATCTAACTCAAAAGCTTTAGACAATGCAGTAGAAGAATTAACTCAAATCGCAGGTCAAAAACCTGTTGTAACTCGCGCTAAAAAATCAATCGCTGGTTTCCGTCTTCGTGAAGGTATGCCAATCGGTGCTAAAGTAACTTTACGCGGACAACAAATGTATGAGTTCTTCGACAAATTAGTATCAGTTTCTTTACCACGTGTACGTGATTTCCGTGGTGTTTCTAAGAAATCATTCGATGGTCGTGGGAACTACACATTAGGTGTTAAAGAGCAACTAATTTTCCCTGAGATTGATTATGATAAAGTAAGTAAAGTCCGCGGTATGGACATCGTAATCGTTACTACAGCGAAAACTGATGAAGAAGCTCGTGAACTTTTAACACAATTCGGTATGCCATTCCAAAAATAAATGATCGCGAAACAAAAGCGTACTCCTAAGTTTAAAGTACAAGAGTATACACGTTGCGAACGCTGCGGTCGTCCGCATTCTGTATACCGCAAATTTAAGCTTTGCCGTATTTGTTTCCGTGAACTTGCATATAAAGGTCAAATTCCTGGTGTTAAAAAAGCTAGTTGGTAAATGGTGATGACAGATCCAATTGCAGACATGCTTACTCGCATCCGTAATGCGAACATGGTACGTCATGAGAAATTAGAGGTTCCTGCTTCTAAAATCAAAAAAGAGATCGCTGAACTTTTAAAACGTGAAGGTTTCATTCGTGATGTAGAATACATCGGGGATAACAAACAAGGTATCCTTCGTATTTTCCTGAAATATGGTGCAAACAATGAACGTGTAATCACTGGATTAAAACGTATCAGTAAACCTGGCTTACGCGTTTACGCTAAAGCTGACGAAGTACCACGTGTACTTAACGGATTAGGTATCGCTCTTGTTTCTACATCTAAGGGAGTAATGACAGACAAAGACGCTCGTCAATTACAAACTGGTGGAGAAGTAGTAGCATACGTTTGGTAAATGTCTCGTATTGGTAAAAAGATTCTTGAAATCCCTGCAGGTGTTACTATTACAATTGCAGAAGACAATACTGTAACAGTAAAAGGCCCTAAAGGTGAATTAACTCGTAAATTCAATGCTGATATGTCTATCAAAATTGAAGAAAATACACTAACAGTTGAGCGTCCATCTGAACAGAAGGAACACCGTGCATTACACGGTACAACTCGTGCTTTAATCGGAAACATGGTTGAAGGTGTAACTGCAGGTTTCGCACGCGGACTTGAATTAGTCGGTGTTGGTTACCGTGCTCAAAAACAAGGAGATAAACTTGTTTTAAGCGTAGGTTATTCTCATCCAGTAGAAATGACTCCGGAAGCAGGTCTTGAAGTTGAAGTACCTGCACCAACTAAAATCGTAATTAAAGGTATCGACAAGCAACGTGTTGGCGAATTTGCTGCTAACATCCGTGCTGTACGTGCTCCTGAGCCATATAAAGGTAAAGGTATTCGTTACGAAGGCGAAGTTGTTCGTCGTAAAGAAGGTAAAACTGCTAAGTAAATGATCACTAAAGCTGCTAAAAATGCGACTCGTAAGAAAAGACATGCACGTGTACGTGCTAAACTTACTGGTACTGCAGAACGTCCACGTTTAAACGTGTACCGTTCTAACCAACATATTTACGCTCAAGTTATTGATGATGTAAATGGTGTAACATTAGTAAGTGCATCTACTCTTGATAAAGACCTTGCTCTTAACGGTACTAGCAATATTGAAGCTGCTACGAAAGTTGGAGAATCAGTTGCTAAGCGTGCTGTAGAGAAAGGCGTTAAAGAAGTAGTATTTGATCGCGGTGGTTACTTATACCATGGCCGTGTTAAAGCTCTAGCTGAAGCTGCTCGTGAGGCTGGATTACAATTTTAAATGCAACGCATTGACCCAAGTAAATTAGAACTTGAAGAACGTGTAGTTACGATAAATCGTGTCGCGAAAGTTGTTAAAGGTGGTCGTCGTTTCCGCTTTGCTGCACTAGTTGTAGTTGGCGATAAAAACGGTCATGTTGGATTCGGTACTGGTAAAGCACAAGAGGTGCCAGACGCAATTCGCAAAGCTATCGAAGACGCTAAGAAAAACTTAATCGCTGTACCATTAGTTGGTACAACAATTCCACACACAATCAACGGTCATTTTGGAGCTGGTGAAGTATTCTTAAAACCTGCTGCTGAGGGTACTGGTGTTATTGCTGGTGGACCTGTTCGTGCGGTACTAGAATTAGCTGGTGTACAAGATATTCTTTCGAAATCTCTTGGTTCTAACACACCAATCAACATGATTCGCGCTACTGTGAACGGATTAAGCGAACTTAAGCGCGCTGAAGATGTTGCAAAATTACGCGGTAAATCTGTAGAAGAGCTACTAGGTTAAATGGCGAAAAAGTTAGAAATTACCCTCACTCGTAGTGTAATTGGTCGTCCACAAGATCAACGTGCGACGGTAGAAGCTTTAGGTCTTAAAAAGTTGAATTCAACTGTAGTTAAGGAAGAAACTCCTGCTATTCTTGGTATGATCAACAAAGTTTCTCACCTTATAACTGTAAAAGAAGCTTAAATGAAACTTCATGAATTAAAACCTGCAGAAGGTTCTCGTAAAGTACGTAACCGTGTCGGTCGTGGTATCGGTTCTGGTAACGGTAAAACTGCTGGTAAAGGTCATAAAGGACAAAACGCACGTTCTGGTGGCGGTGTTCGTCTTGGCTTCGAAGGTGGTCAAACTCCATTATTCCGTCGTTTACCAAAACGCGGCTTCACAAACATTAACCGTAAAGAGTTTACTATTGTAAACTTATCAACGTTAAATCGTTTTGAAGATGGTACAGAAGTAACACCTGAATTATTGCTGGAAACTGGCGTTATCAGCAAATTAAACGACGGTGTTAAAATTCTTGCAAGCGGAGCAGTAGAGAAAAAATTAACTGTTAAAGCGCACAAGTTCTCTTCAAGTGCTAAAGAAGCAATTGAAGCAGCTGGCGGATCAGTTGAGGTGATCTAAATGCGCGTTGCTGAGATAAGACGTAAAATATTATTCACTTTAGCGATGTTAGTCGTATTCAGGATTGGCACGTTTATCCCAGTGCCATTTACAAATGGAGACGTACTGAAAGCACAAGATCAATTAAATGCTTTAGGTATCCTAAATACATTTGGCGGTGGCGCCTTGAAAAACTTCTCCATCTTCGCGATGGGAATCATGCCGTATATTACAGCATCCATCATCGTGCAATTATTGCAGATGGATGTTGTTCCTAAATTTTCGGAATGGTCGAAGCAAGGTGAAATGGGCCGTCGTAAACTAACGCAATTCACGCGTTACTTTACAATTGTTCTTGCGTTTATTCAGGGGTTTGGTATGTCGATCGGCTTTAACGGTATGGTAGGTGGACAATTAATTTTGAATCCTGGTTGGAGCACTTATTTATACATTGCTACGGTACTGACTGCTGGTACTGCATTTTTAATGTGGTTAGGTGAACAGATTACAGCTAAAGGTGTAGGTAATGGTATTTCCATCCTTATCTTTGGTGGTATTGCCGCAGCGATCCCAAGTGTTATATCTCAAGTGTATCAACAACAGTTTCAAAATATCGGAGATCAATTGTTCATGAGCATCGTTAAAGTTGCATTGATCTTACTAGCTGTGCTAGCAGTTATTGTTGGTGTTATTTTCATTCAACAGGCTGTTAGAAAGATCCCAATTCAATATGCGAAGCGTGTAACAGGAGGGAATGGGAATCATGCTGGAGCACAAAACACTCATTTACCACTTAAGGTAAATAGTGCGGGTGTTATTCCAGTCATTTTTGCTGTTTCATTCTTAATTACGCCTCCAACTATTGCACAGTTCTTCCCGAAACATGATGTATCGCAGTGGATTATTGCAAACTTTAACTATTCTCACCCAGTGGGAATGATTATATATGTTGCGCTCATTGTAGCCTTCACATATTTCTATGCATTTGTTCAGGTTAATCCAGAGCAAATGTCAGAGAATCTAAACAAGCAAGGTGGATATGTTCCGGGTATTCGTCCGGGTAAGAATACAGAACAATATCTAACAAAAATCTTGTATCGTTTGACCTTTGTGGGATCAATTTTCCTAGCAGCGATTGCAATCTTACCAGTTATCTTTACGAAATTGGGAAATCTTCCTCCATCTGCACAGATTGGTGGAACGAGTATGTTAATCGTTGTCGGCGTTGCTTTAGAAACAATGAAGCAGCTAGAAAGCCAATTGGTAAAACGCCATTACAAAGGGTTTATCAAGCAGTGAATGAACTTAATTTTAATGGGGCTTCCTGGTGCTGGTAAAGGTACACAAGCCGAACAGATTGTTGCCAAGTATAACATCCCTCACATCTCAACAGGAGATATGTTCCGTGCAGCTATGAAGGCTGAAACTGAACTTGGTTTACAAGCAAAATCTTTTATTGATAAAGGTGCGCTTGTTCCAGATGAAGTTACAATCGGAATTGTTCGTGAACGTTTAAGTCAAGAAGACTGTATTAAAGGCTTCTTATTAGATGGTTTCCCACGAACTGTTGCACAAGCATCAGCTCTTGAAGAGATTATGAAAGATCTTGGCAAAAAAATCGACTATGTTTTAAACATTAATGTGGATTCAGGGTTGTTATTAAAACGCCTTACAGGCCGTCGCATTTGTAAAGAGTGCGGTGCGACTTACCACCTAGAATTCAATCCACCAGCAAAAGCTGATGTGTGCGATAAATGTGGTGGCGAATTATATCAACGCTCTGATGACAATGAAGAAACTGTAGCAAATCGTTTAGATGTAAATATTAAGCAAACAAAACCTTTGCTTGATTTTTACGAGGAGCTTGGTTACCTACAACGCATTAATGGTGAGCAAGATATCAATAAAGTATTTGCTGATATCGATGTTCTCATCGGAGGCTTAGCGTAAATGATCATCTGCAAAACTCCTCGCGAGATAGAAATCATGCGAGAAGCTGGCAGGATCGTTGCTTTAACTCATCAAGAGTTGAAACAGCATATTACTCCAGGAATTACAACGAAAGAGCTCGATCAAATAGCGGAAAAGACGATTCGAAAATATGGTGCTACGCCATCTTTTAAAGGATACAACGGATTTCCGGGGAGCATATGTGCTTCTGTAAATGAAGAGCTTGTACACGGGATTCCAGGGAAGCGTAAGCTCGAAGAGGGCGATATCATCAGTATCGATATTGGTGCGAAATACAATGGGTACCATGGAGATTCTGCATGGACGTATCCAGTTGGAAACATTTCTGAATCTGTTCAAAAGCTACTTGATGTCACAGAAAAATCGTTGTATCTTGGTCTAGAACAAGTAAAACCAGGCGAAAGATTATCAAATATCTCACATGCGGTTCAAACTCATGCTGAAGAGAATGGATTCTCGATCGTTAGGGAGTATGTTGGTCACGGAATCGGGCAAGACTTACATGAGGACCCTCAAATCCCGCACTATGGTCCACCAAATAGAGGCCCTAGATTAAAGCCGGGAATGGTCATCTGTGTTGAGCCGATGGTGAATCAAGGAAGACGATATGTAAAAACACTATCTGATGACTGGACAGTGGTAACGGTAGATGGTAAATGGTGTGCACATTTTGAGCACACGATTGCTCTTACAGAAGCAGGATACGAAATCCTTACCACTTTATAAATGGCTAAAGATGATGTAATTGAAGTCGAAGGTACCGTTCTTGAAACGTTGCCAAATGCTATGTTCAAAGTAGAATTAGAGAATGGGCATGTCGTATTGGCTCACGTTTCTGGTAAAATCCGCATGAATTTCATTCGTATTTTACCAGGAGACAAAGTTACGGTAGAATTATCTCCGTACGATTTAAATCGTGGTCGTATTACGTACCGTTTTAAATAAATGGCACGTATCGCAGGTGTAGATATTCCTCGAGACAAACGCGTTGTTATTTCTTTAACTTACGTATTCGGCATTGGTCGCACAACTGCTGAAAAAATTCTTACTGAAGCTGGTATTTCTTCAGAAACACGAGTTCGTGATTTATCAGAAGACGAACTAGGACGTATCCGTGATATCATCGATCGTATTAAAGTTGAGGGAGACCTTCGTCGTGAAGTATCTCTTAACATTAAACGTCTAATGGAGATCGGTTCTTACCGTGGTCTTCGTCACCGTCGTGGTTTACCAGTTCGTGGTCAAAACTCTAAAAACAATGCTCGTACACGTAAAGGTCCACGTCGTACAGTAGCAAATAAAAAGAAATAAATGGCACGTAAAACAAACACTCGTAAAAAACGTGTGAAAAAGAATATTGAAGCTGGTATAGCTCATATTCGTTCTACTTTCAACAACACAATCGTAACACTTACAGATACTCACGGTAATGCACTTTCTTGGTCTAGTGCTGGTGCACTTGGTTTCCGTGGATCTCGTAAATCTACTCCATTCGCTGCGCAAATGGCTGCTGAAGCTGCTTCTAAAGTTGCAATGGAGCACGGTTTAAAAACTTTAGAGGTTACTGTTAAAGGTCCTGGTGCTGGTCGTGAAGCTGCAATTCGTGCTCTTCAAGCTGCAGGTCTAGAAGTAACAGCAATTAGAGATGTTACTCCAGTTCCTCATAATGGATGTCGTCCACCAAAACGTCGTCGTGTGTAAATGATTGAAATCGAAAAACCGAAAATCGAAACGGTTGAACTTAACGAAGATGCTAAGTATGGCAAATTCGTGATTGAACCGCTTGAGCGTGGATATGGTACTACTTTGGGTAACTCCTTACGACGTATTCTTTTATCCTCACTCCCTGGTGCTGCTGTAACTGCCATCCAAATCGATGGCGTTTTACACGAATTTTCAACAGTTGAGGGCGTAGTAGAAGACGTTACGACGATCATCTTAAACTTGAAAAAGTTAGCTCTTAAAATCTACTCTGAAGAAGAGAAGACGTTGGAAATCGATGTACAGGGCGAAGGTATTGTCACAGCTGCTGATATTACTCACGATAGTGATGTTGAAATCTTAAATCCAGATTTACACATTGCGACGTTAGCAAAAAATGCGCATTTCCGCATGCGTTTAACTGCAAAGCGTGGCCGTGGGTATACGCCAGCTGATGCAAATAAAAGCGAAGATCAACCAATAGGAGTAATTCCTATTGATTCTATTTATACTCCAGTATCACGTGTGACTTACCAAGTGGAAAAGACACGTGTCGGACAAGTGGCTAATTATGATAAGCTTACGCTTGATGTATGGACGGATGGAAGCATCGGGCCAAAAGAAGCTATCTCTTTAGGTGCCAAAATCTTAACTGAGCATTTAAATATCTTTGTTGGTTTAACTGATGAAGCACAAAATGCTGAGATTATGGTCGAGAAGGAAGAAGATCAAAAAGAAAAAGTTCTAGAGATGACTATCGAAGAACTGGATCTTTCTGTTCGTTCTTATAATTGCCTAAAACGTGCAGGAATTAATACTGTACAAGAGCTTGCGAACAAAACAGAAGAAGATATGATGAAAGTTCGTAACTTAGGACGTAAATCCTTAGAAGAAGTTAAACATAAACTTGAGGAATTAGGTTTAGGTTTACGTAAAGACGACTGAATGGCATACAGAAAATTAGGCCGTACAAGTGCGCAACGTAAAGCTATGTTACGTGACTTAGCTACTGATTTAATTATCAACGAGCGCATCCAAACGACAGAAACACGTGCAAAAGAACTTCGTTCTGTAGTGGAAAAAATGATCACTTTAGGTAAACGCGGAGATCTTCATGCTCGTCGTCAAGCAGCAGCTTTCATTCGCAATGAAGTTGCTAACGCTGAGACTGGTCAAGATGCACTTCAAAAATTATTCGCTGATGTAGCTCCACGCTATGCTGAGCGCCAAGGCGGATACACTCGTATTGCAAAAATTGGTCCACGTCGCGGAGACGCAGCACCAATGGTAATTATCGAGTTAGTATAATTGAAAAAAGAGAAACTTCGGACAGAAAATATATCATTTCAATATCCTGGGGCAGCCTCGTATGCATTAAAAGATGTTTCATTTTCCTTATATGAAGGAGAATGGGTATCTGTTATCGGACAAAACGGTTCAGGGAAATCTACACTTGCAAAATTATTGAATGGTTTGTTTTTGCCGGAATCAGGGACAATTACTGTAAATGATACAATGGTTTTATCAGAAGAAACGGTATGGGATGTTCGAAAACAAATTGGAATGGTATTTCAAAATCCAGATAATCAATTTGTTGGAACGACAGTACAAGATGACGTTGTATTTGGCTTAGAAAATATCGGAATGCCAAGGGAACAGATGGTAGAAAGATTAGAACAGGCCCTACGACTTGTCCGTATGGAAGATTTTCTTAATGATGAGCCCCATTCGTTATCTGGTGGGCAAAAGCAGCGAGTTGCAATAGCAGGTGTTTTAGCACTTCAGCCATCTATTTTAATACTAGATGAAGCAACGTCAATGTTAGACCCTCAAGGGAGACGTGAAGTAGTAGAAACGGTTAGACAACTTGTTAATCAAAAAGGTATTACCGTATTATCAATTACACATGATTTAGAAGAAGCGGCACAGTCAGACCGTGTCATTATTTTAAACAAGGGAGAAATATTAGAGGAAGGGACCCCAGAGCAAATTTTCAAGTCCTCTCGTATGCTCCAAGAAATTGGATTAGATGTACCTTTTTCAATGAAAATAGCAGAATTATTAAAAAGAAGTGAAATTCTTTTGCAAAATACGCATCTTACAATGGAAAGTTTGGTGAACGAACTTTGGAGATTACATTCCAAAAAGTAGTTGGAGATTACATTCCAAAAAGTAGAACATCGTTATCAATATAAAACTCCATTTGAAAGACGCGCGCTTTATGATGTAGACGTGTCGTTTCCAAGTGGAGGCTATTATGCCATTATCGGTCATACTGGTTCAGGTAAGTCGACGATGATTCAACATTTAAATGGTTTATTGCAGCCGACAAATGGTACGGTTCAAATTGGCGAACATTTAATTTCAGCAGGGAAGAAAGAGAAGAAACTTAAGCCACTACGAAGAAAAGTAGGGGTTGTCTTTCAGTTCCCAGAACATCAGTTATTTGAAGAGACAGTGGAGAAAGATATTTGTTTTGGGCCTACTAACTTCGGTGTATCTGAAGAAGTGGCAAAGCAAAAGGCAAAAGATTCCATTCAGCTTGTTGGATTGGATATAGAGTTATTAGCACGTTCTCCGTTTGAGTTAAGCGGTGGGCAAATGAGGCGTGTTGCAATAGCGGGCGTACTTGCGATGGAACCCGAAGTACTTGTATTAGATGAACCTACAGCGGGGCTTGATCCAAAAGGACAGCACGAGCTTATGGAGATGTTTTATAGTTTGCATAAGAAGCAGGGGCTTACAGTCATTCTTGTTACCCATAATATGGAGGATGCTGCTAAGTATGCAGATCAAATTGTGGTCATGCATAAAGGAACGGTCTTTTTGCAAGGAAGTGCAGAGGAAGTATTTTCACATGCTGATGAACTAGAACAAATTGGTGTGGACCTTCCGATGTCTTTAAAGTATAAACGTGCAATTGAAGAGAAGTTTGGTATTTCAATTCCAAAGGCTACCTTATCTTTAGAGGATCTTACTCATGAAGTTGTACAGGTGTTACGAAAAGGTGGTCATGAATCATGCAGCAGTTGAATGCAGCAGTTGATTATTGGGAGATACATTCCAGGTAAGTCACTCATTCATCAACTTGATCCTCGTACGAAGCTGTTGATTGTCTTTTTATATGTATTTGTTGTTTTCTTAGCAAATAATGCGATTTCATATGGATTTTTATTTTTATATGCACTCATTGCTTTATTTTTTGCAAAAGTGCCGATTCGTTATGTACTTTCGGGCTTAAAACCTATTTTATGGATTTTTCTTTTTACATTTTTCCTGCATATCTTTACAAATAAAGAAGGGGATGTACTATTCCAGCTTGGTTGGTTTTCAATACATGAAAAAGGATTAGAGCAAGGGATATACATTTCTATACGATTCTTTGTTATTATTTTAATGACGACATTATTAACGTTAACGACGACACCTATTGAGATTACGGATGGTTTGGAGACGTTATTAAAGCCGTTGAAGCGTATAAAGGTTCCTGTTCATGAAATCGCATTAATGATGTCTATTTCTCTTCGTTTTATCCCGACATTAATGGATGAAACGAGTAAAATTATGAAAGCACAAGCGTCACGTGGTATTGATTTTGCTGGAGGTCCGATAAAAGATAGGATGAAGGCAATTATTTCACTACTAGTTCCACTTTTTATTAGTGCTTTTAAGCGTGCTGAGGATTTAGCGATTGCGATGGAAGCACGTGGATATCGAAATGGTGAAGGACGGACTAAATTTAGGCAACTACGCTGGAAAATGAGTGATACAGTAACAATTATAAGTTTACTTTGTTTAGCTTGTATTTTGGCATGGGTGCGATCGTAAATGGAGAATAAAGAAATGGATAGAATAAAATGTACGGTTGCATATGATGGCATGCATTTTTGTGGTTATCAAATTCAGCCGCAGCATCGTACTGTTCAACAAGAAATAGAGAAAGCATTGCAGAAATTGCATAAGGGAGAACTTGTTCGTGTTCAGGCATCGGGCAGAACGGATTCTACCGTTCATGCAAAAGGACAAGTTATACACTTTGATACCCCTTTGTCTCTTACAGAGTGGCAATGGAGTAATGCTTTAAACACAATGTTGCCAGATGATATTGTTATCAGACAGGTAGAGAAAAAAACAGAAGAATTTCATGCGCGTTACGGTGTCGAGAAAAAAGAATATCGTTATCGTGTATTATTATCAAAGACTGCGGATGTATTCCGTAGAAATTACGTATATCAATATCCATATCCACTTGAAATAAACTCAATAAGAAAAGCGATCCCTTATTTTATTGGAACGCATGATTTCACTTCTTTTTGTTCGGCAAAAACTGACAAAAAAGATAAAGTGCGAACAATTTATGAAATAGAGTTAATTGAGCAAGACGATGAATTAATTTTTCGTTTTGTAGGTAATGGATTTTTATATAATATGGTCAGAATTATTGTTGGTACGTTACTTAACGTAGGGCAAGGAAAGCTTGATCCTGATAGCATTCCAGAGATTTTGGCGAAACAAAATCGTCAGTATGCTGGAAAGATGGCTCCAGGTCATGGACTTTACTTATGGCAGGTAAACTATAACAACTAAATGCGTACGACTTTTATGGCAAAAGCTAACGAAGTTGAGCGTAAATGGTATGTGGTTGATGCTGAAGGTCAAACTTTAGGTCGCCTATCTACTGAAGTAGCATCCATTTTACGTGGTAAAAACAAACCTACATTTACACCACACGTTGACACGGGTGATCATGTAATTATTATTAACGCTGAGAAAATTCATTTAACAGGTAATAAATTAAACGATAAAATTTACTACCGTCACACTAACCACCCAGGTGGACTTAAGCAAAGAACAGCTCTAGAAATGCGTACAAACTACCCTGTACAAATGTTAGAGCTTGCAATTAAAGGGATGCTTCCAAAAGGACGTTTAGGACGTCAAGTATCTAAGAAATTAAACGTGTATGCTGGAGCAGAGCATCCACACCAAGCACAAAAACCAGAAGTTTACGAACTTCGCGGATAATTGGCACAGGTTCAATACTATGGCACTGGACGTCGTAAGAGTTCAGTAGCGCGCGTACGCCTAGTTCCAGGCGAAGGACGCGTTATCATTAACGGTCGTGATTTTGAAAACTATATCCCATTTGCTGCATTACGTGAAGTAGTTAAACAACCTCTAGTTGCAACAGAAACTTTAGGTAACTACGATGTACTTGTAAACGTAAATGGTGGTGGATACACTGGTCAAGCTGGTGCTATTCGTCACGGTATTTCTCGCGCTTTATTAAAAGCTGATCCAGAATACCGTCTAACACTAAAACGTGCAGGTCTATTAACTCGTGACGCACGTATGAAAGAGCGTAAAAAATACGGTCTTAAAGGCGCACGTCGTGCACCTCAGTTCTCAAAACGTTAAATGAATGTCATTGTCAGCTTAAAAGAAAAACAAAAAGAAAAACAGTTGAACTACGAGCGGAAGATGCTACGAGAATTATCATTAAAAACGTTGCGTTCAAATATTCGTGACGCCTTTCAGATGCAAGAGCTTCATCGTCAGTATGAAGATTACTGTATTGAACTAGGAATAGAATCTTATTTATTAGGAGCGAGATACAGTAAGTTTGGTTATTATGGCGAATCGTTCTTTGATGTGAAATATAGGGCTTTAGAAGAAGAGCAACAATTAACTGAAACACTATTTCAATTTTTAACGAGTATGACTATACGAGAAATTAAGTTAAAAGATGAGGGATTACTTTTTGAATCTTGTCAGCAGTTTATCGGTTTGTGGTGGCAGGAAGGATATGAAAAAGGTGAAAGAAGATATCGATTAAAGCTACATTAAATGAAGAGAATTCGAATTATCTCTTTTGCGCTCGCTGCGGTTGTTTTGTTTTTTTTAGTTAAACAAGAATTTCAAATTACAAAATCTTGGCGAGCGTGGAATTTACCCTTATCAGGGAAAGTAATTGTATTAGACGCAGGGCATGGTGGACCAGACGGAGGAGCTGTTGGTGGAAAGGTTATTGTAGAAAAAGACATAACTCTTGAAATTACAAAAAAAGTGCAAGATTATTTGCAAGAGCAAGGTGCATTAGTTATTTTGACACGTGAAGGAGATTATGATTTAGCTAACAAAGACACAAAGTCGTATAGTAGACGTAAAGCAGAGGATTTAAGAAGACGTGTGGAGATTATTAATAAACCGGATGTCGATTTCTTTGCAAGTATTCATTTAAATGCATTAACTAGTAGTGGTTCTAAGGGCGCACAAACGTTCTACTACCGTTCTTTAACTGAAAATGAACGTGCTGCGAAATTTATACAAGCTGAATTGAGAACGAGTTTAGAAAATACGAACCGTTCTGCTAAAACAATTTCTCATGTGTATTTATTAAAGTATGCGAAAACACCAGGCGCTTTAATTGAAGCTGGATTTTTATCGAATGTGAACGAAAGGTATATGTTAAATTCGGAAAAATATCAGCAAAAGGTAGCGGCTGCCGTATATCGAGGTATATTACGTTATTTCACGGAAAAAGGAAATCCTCCAGAATAAATGGTAACGAAAGAGCAAGTAGTGGAAGCGTTAGAAGGGATTGTAGATCCGTTTTTACATAAAACGTTAAAAGAAACAAATGCAATTAAAGAGGTAACAGTCAAGCCGGAGAAGGAACATGTGAGCGTTAAAATTGCAATTGTAAAAACAGGTACTGCGGAACAAATGCAGTTGCAGTCGGGTATTGTAAAGTTAGTGAAGGAACTTGGAGCAGCAACGGTTGGACTTCGTTTTGCAGAATTTACAGAAGAGGAATTAGTTCAGTTTGCACCACCGCAAGAAGAAGAGCAAAGTGAATCTTTATTATCACCGAATTCAAAAACAACATTTTTAGCAGTTGCGAGTGGAAAAGGTGGGGTGGGAAAATCAACAGTTTCCGTTAACCTTGCCGTTGCTTTAGCTCGTCTAGGGAAAAAAGTTGGTATCATTGATGCGGATATTTACGGTTTTAGTGTACCTGATATGATGGGGATAGAAAAACGTCCTATCGTAAGAGGAGATAAAATAATCCCAGTGGAGCGTCTAGGTGTAAAAGTAATCTCAATGGGATTCTTTGTGGAAGATAATGCACCAGTTATTTGGAGAGGACCTATGCTTGGGAAAATGTTAAATCATTTCTTCACAGAAGTAGAATGGGGTGATTTAGATTATTTAGTATTAGATTTACCGCCAGGTACAGGTGATGTTGCGCTAGACTTGCATTCCATGTTGCCGGCTTGTAAAGAGATTATAGTAACGACGCCTCATCCAACAGCGGCATTTGTAGCAGCGCGTGCTGGAGCGATGGCTTTGCGTACTGAACACAGTATTCTTGGTGTCGTTGAAAATATGGCGTATTTTGAAAGTAAAGTAACTGGTGAGAAGGAGTATGTATTTGGAAGAGGTGGAGGAGATAAATTAGCTACCGAATTACAAACAGATGTAATAGGACGCATTCCACTTCAACAACCTGATTGGAATAAAGAAGACTTCGCTCCTTCAGTATATGAAGATACGCATACAACGGGGATTATTTATCTTAAGATAGCTGAAACAGTAATTGATAAAACAGCTGTTACACAAAAATAAATGAAACGGATGCTACTCGTTTTCGTTTCTTCTTTTCTACTTATTGCACTTGTAGCGTGTGCACAAGGAAAAGAAACGAAATCCGAATTAGATTACGATCAAACAAAGAAAATGATTGTTGATATTTTAAAAACTGATCAAGGTAAGAAGGCCATTCAAGATGTATTAACTGATGAAAAAATGAAACAAGCACTCATACTAGATGAAACAGTAGTAAAGAAAACGATTGAAGATGCAATGGTATCCGACAAAGGGCAGCAATTCTGGGAAAAGCTCTTTAAAGACCCTGAGTTCTCATCGAAATTCGCTAAAAGTATGGGGAAAGAACAAACAAACTTAATGAAAACCTTACTAAAAGACCCTGAATACCAAGCAGGCGTTATAGAGATTATGAAAAACCCTGAAGTAGAAAAAATGATGTTGCAAACAATGAAGAGTAAAGAATACCGTCAATATTTACAACAAGTACTAACAGAAACTACTGAAAGCCCACTCTTCCAAGCTAAGATGATTGATATTATTAGTAAAGGTGTGCAAAAGGCCGAAAAAGGTGGCTCTGATAAGAAAGATGCAGGTGGCGAAGGTGGCTCCCAAAGCGGGAGTAAGGAACAACAGTAAGTGAATAGCCGCAAGTGGGTACGACTATTTTTAACGACGTTGTTTCTTGGTGGAGTCAGCACGGTTATTATTGGGTTTGTTTTGGAGTGGGACAAGTACGATAAATTTTTTCAAAATTTCGACGTAAAGGAGATTCTAGCAGTTTCTTTCTGGTTGATGGGTGTAGGGTTTATTTTTAGTGTTATAAGTCAAATGGGGTTCTTTGCCTATTTAACGATTCATCGTTTTGGACTAGGTATGTTCCGATCGTCTTCTTTATGGAATGTAGTCCAGCTTTTCTTTATTGCATTCGTTTTATTCGATTTTGTGTATTTAAGATCTGTACTCATTGCAAATGGAGAAGTTTCATTAGGGAATAACATACTTGTTGCTGGAATATTATTTGTGTTTGGAGCAATTGTTGCTTATATAAAAAGTAAAGAAACAAATAAAAAAGCATTTGTGCCAGCCCTGTTTTTTATGGTTGTTGTAACAATTCTTGAATGGGTGCCAGCACTAAGGATTAATGATACAGATTGGTTGTATTTAATGGTTATACCACTTTTGTTATGTAATGCATATCAGTTACTTATATTACATCGTTTAATTGGAAGAACGAGTAAATCTGCTTAAATGTTTTTCTTTTTTATTACGAGCAAAAGAAGTTTTAAACAAATTAGCTTAATAGTGATACTTTCCTTATTTACAGCATGGCTACTCTTTTTAAAAACATATTCACATGAATCTGCTTTTTCAACTGCTACGGGTCCTAAGGTAATTTACAAAGGAGATACTGCTAAAAAACAAGTTGCGTTCACGTTTGATATTAGTTGGGGAGACAAAAAAGCGATTCCAATCCTTGAGACACTCAAAGAAAGAGAAATTAAGAATGCAACCTTCTTCCTTTCTGCTGCATGGGCCGAAAGACACCCCGATATCGTCGAACGCATCATGAAAGATGGACATGAAATCGGTAGTATGGGTTATAATTACACGTCTTACACTTCTCTAGAGCCAAATGAAATAAGAAGAGATCTTTTACGAGCCCAAGATGTTTTTACAAAACTTGGCGTAAAACAAGTCAAGCTATTGCGTCCACCTAGTGGTGAATTCAACAAAGCAACTCTTAAAATCGCAGAATCGCTCGGATACACTGTCGTTCATTGGAGTAATAATTCAAATGATTGGAAAAACCCAGGTGTAAATAATATCGTTTCCACTGTCTCTAATAATTTGAAGGGTGGAGATATTGTCTTATTACACGCATCTGATTCTGCTCTTCAAACAAATAAGGCTTTACCACTACTTATCCAAAAGTTAAAGAGTGACGGATATCAACAAATATCCGTATCACAACTTATTTCCAACACAAGTACGAAAAGTGAAGATGTAAAGTAGATGTTGACGAAAGAAGAGAAAAAAGAAATGGAATACATATTGAAGAGAGAGTTAGAGGAACTTTTATTTGATTTTGAAGATGAGCGAATTCATGAGGTTGTAAAAAAAGCGATGGAAGAAAGATATAAAATCATTTTTTGTTTATTTCGAAGAGTGGCTAACGCAGAAGAATGTATTCGTTATGTAAGAAAAAGAATTTTTTATTAAGTGAAAGTTGTCATTGCATCTGATTCATACAAAGAAAGTCTAAAAGCTATAGAAGTATGTGAAGCTATTGAAAGAGGTTTTGGAGCAATTTTTCCTAAAGCAGAGTATGTAAAAATACCAATTGGAGATGGTGGTGAAGGAACTGTTGATTCACTTGTTGATGCCACAGGAGGAAGCGTTGTATCACTTTATGTGACAGGACCGCTTAGAGAAGGCGTACAAGCTTTTTATGGCATTTCTACAGATAAAAAGACAGCGTTTATTGAAATGGCATCGGCATCTGGACTACAACACGTTCCGGTTGAAAAGCGAAATCCATTCATTACAACGTCAAAAGGAACAGGAGAGCTTATATTACATGCGCTAGATCAAGGAGTTAAGCATATTATTTTGGGGCTTGGAGGAAGTGCTACAAATGATGGTGGAGCAGGTATGTTATCGGCTTTAGGAGTAAGGTTTATAGATGGAAAGGGGGAAGTAATAGATCCATCTGGAGGAACATTACATTCGATTGTCACGATTGATTTTTCACGAATGGATTCACGTCTAAAGGAGATAACGATAGAAGCGGCGTGTGATGTAGATAATCCATTAGTCGGAATAAGAGGGGCATCTTTCGTATTTGGTGCTCAAAAGGGTGCGGATGTAGAGATGCTGAAAGCGCTAGATGAGAATTTAAAGCATTATGCGACTATTCTTAAACGATATGTATCTTTGGATGTATCTGAAATACCTGGTGCAGGAGCGGCAGGAGGTATGGGAGCAGCTGTTATTGCAGTGTTAAAGGGAAGCTTACGAAAGGGTATTGAAATTGTATTGGATCATACAAATTTTGATAAGCATATAGAAGATGCGGATTTAATTATAACTGGTGAAGGTAGAATAGATGAACAAACGGCATATGGAAAGGCTCCTGTTGGTGTTGCAGGGCGAGCGAAACGTCTTCATATTCCTGTGATTGCTATAGGAGGATCGGTATCTCCAAATTATCCGGTTGTTTACGAAAAGGGAATCGATGCAGTATTTAGTATTACGCCTTTTCCAATGACATTGGAAGAGGCATACAAGACGGCAAAAGAGAATATTGAAATGACAGCAAGAAATATTGCAACAGTGTGGAAAATTGCATCGAAAAAACACTTCTAAATGAAAAAAGAAATCTCAGTTATTGGAGTTCCAATGGATTTAGGACAGATGCGTCGTGGAGTTGATATGGGGCCGAGCGCGATCCGTTATGCAGGGGTAATTGAAAGAATTGAAGAAATTGGATATGACGTTAAAGATATGGGAGATATATTTATAGAGAGAGAAAAAAAAGTTGATGAAAATACAAAATTAAGAAACCTTACACAAGTTGCGACTGTATGTAATGAATTGGCGAGTAAGGTGGATCATATTATAGAAGAAGGTCGTTTTCCACTTGTATTAGGTGGTGACCATAGTATTGCAATTGGTACACTAGCTGGTGTGGCAAAACATCATAAAAATTTAGGTGTTATTTGGTATGATGCACATGGAGATTTAAATACGGAGGAAACTTCACCATCTGGTAATATTCATGGAATGTCACTTGCAGCAAGTTTAGGCTATGGACATCCCACGCTTGTAGACTTATACGGGGCATATCCAAAGGTGAAAAAAGAAAACGTTGTAATTATCGGTGCACGTGCATTGGATGAAGGAGAAAAAGACTTTATTCGCAATGAAGGTATTAAAGTATTCTCGATGCATGAAATTGATCGTATGGGTATGACGGCTGTTATGGAAGAAACAATTGCTTATTTATCTCATACTGACGGTGTACATTTATCATTAGATTTAGATGGTCTTGATCCTCATGATGCACCAGGAGTTGGAACGCCTGTAATTGGTGGTCTATCGTATCGTGAAAGTCATTTAGCGATGGAAATGTTAGCGGAAGCTGATATTGTTACATCTGCTGAGTTTGTTGAAGTAAATACGATTTTAGATGAGAGAAATAGAACGGCAACAACAGCGGTTGCTTTAATGGGTTCTTTATTCGGTGAAAAACTAAAATAAATGCCTTTTGAAGATACGACCATTTTGAAATATCTTAGTACGGTATTAGATATTGCCGTTGTATGGTTTATTATATATAAGCTAATTCTTATAATCCGAGGGACAAAAGCTGTTCAACTTTTAAAGGGGATTACAGTTATTATTGTCGTTCGGATGATTAGTATTTTCCTTGAATTGCATACGCTATATTGGCTAACGGAACAAGTATTAACGTGGGGATTTTTAGCCGTTATTATTATCTTCCAGCCAGAATTGCGAAGAGCACTTGAGCAGCTAGGACGCGGAAGTTTATTTTCGCGTGTTGGAACTCAGGAGGATGATGAACCTGAAATTGTTGCAACATCAATAGCAAAAGCAACGGAATATATGGGAAAACGTAGAATTGGTGCATTAATTACGTTGTCAAAAGAGACCGGAATGGGTGATTATGTGGAAACGGGTATTCCGTTAAATGCAAATGTATCATCGGAGTTACTCATTAATATTTTCATTCCAAATACGCCTCTTCACGACGGAGCCGTAATTATGCAAGGAAGTACAATTAAAGCAGCGGCTTGTTATCTTCCATTATCAGAAAGCCCCTTTATTTCTAAGGAGTTAGGAACAAGGCATCGTGCTGCAATGGGAGTTAGTGAAGTTACTGATAGTATTACAGTAGTTGTATCTGAAGAAACGGGCCAAATTTCTTTAACGAAAAATGGTAAGTTGCATCGTGATTTGAAGACAGAACAACTGAAGGATATGTTATTAGCAGAATTTAGTGGGAACGAAAAAACGACTTCTTCGTCTTTATGGAATTGGAGGAGAAAGCGTCATGGATAAATGGATAAGTTAATGGAGAATCATTGGTTTTTAAAAGGAATCTCATTACTATTGGCGTGTATGCTTTTTATGTCCGCAACTTTAACTGAAAAGAATACGACATCGGGTATATTACCTTTCGCAAATGATACGAAAGAAACATTAACGAATCATGCTATTAACCTTAAGTATGATGAAGATAAATATATTGTAAGTGGTATTCCGGCAGAGGGCGTTAAGGTGAAGTTAGAAGGCCCAAAAGCAGCAGTTGCTACAGCAAAAGCAAAAAAACAATTTGATATAACGGTTGATTTGCGAGATAGTCCAAAAGGGACTTATGAAGTTTCCTTGAAAACGAACGGGCTTCCAGATGATGTGAAGGGAACAGTTCAGCCATCGACAATTAAAGTTACTCTTCATGAAAAAGCGAGAAAATATGTTCATGTAGACTTAAAATTATCAAATGAGGATCAGATGCCAGCGGGTGCTACTCTCGAAAAATCAAACATTAAACCTGATACTGTTGAGGTAGTTGGGACGAAAGAAGAAATCGAAAGTATTTCATCTGCTAAGGCGTATATTGATTTAAAAGGTGTTAATAAAACTGTTACAAAAACAGCTGAAGTTACATTATACAATAAAGAAGGAAAACGTTTAAATGTAAGAACAAGTCCATCTAAAATTAGTGTAACGTTGAATGTGACGACGCAAGCTACGGCCAATAATACAGAAAAAACTGTTCCTGTAACGTATACGAAAAAGGGGAGTTTACCAGAAGGATTGGCCGTTACAAATATTAGCGTTGAACCGAGAGAAGTAACGATAGCGGGTCCAAAAGATATTTTGGATAATATACAATCGATAGAGGGGGTCGAAGTAGATCTTAGTCAATTGACTGAGTCTACAACATTCGATACCTCTGTTTTATTGCCAAAGGGTGTAACGAGTTCTAAACCAAATCAAGTGAAGGTTTCCGTAGGGGTACAAAAAGTAAAACAAACGAAAACTAGAACAATTGAAGGTGTCTCGATTCAAAAAAATGGAGTTCCTAAAGATGTCACTGCTCAGCTACTTTCGCCACAGGATGGAAAGATAAGCGTTGATATTTCAGGAGAAGCAAGTATAGTAGATAAAATAACAGCTGCTCAAATAACAGCGGTAATTAATTTGCAAAATGTATCGCCAGGGACGAAAGATATTTCGATTCAAGTGAGCGGTCCTGGTAATATTTCAATAGAGCCAAAACAAAAAAGTGCTAAAGTTACTATTGTGAAGAAAGAAAAGCCAGATCAAGAAGTACAGGGTAATGGTGAACAACCAGATTCAAATAATAATCAAGATAATCAAACTGAAAAACCAAAAGATCCTGAACCTAATCCAGGAAAAGACCAGGACAAAGACAAAGATAAAGACAAAGAACTTAGTCAAGAACCAACAGTAGATAATCAAAAAGAGCAAGAAAAAGGAGCGAATCATAATGGGTAAATGGGTAAATATTTTGGTACAGATGGAGTACGTGGAGTTGCAAATGAGGAATTAACACCTGAATTAGCTTTCAAAATTGGACGTTTTGGTGGTTATGTATTAACAAAAGATACAGATCGTCCAAAAGTAATTATCGGTCGTGATACACGTGTATCTGGTCATATGTTAGAAGGAGCTTTAGTAGCAGGTCTATTATCAACTGGAGCAGAAGTAATGCGCCTTGGTGTTATTTCTACACCGGGTGTTGCTTATTTAACAAAGGCGTTAGGTGCGCAAGCAGGTGTGATGATTTCTGCATCTCATAATCCGGTACAAGATAACGGAATTAAATTCTTCGGTTCAGACGGTTTTAAATTAACAGATGAGCAAGAAGCAGAAATCGAAGCTTTATTAGACAAAGAAGTTGATGAATTGCCACGTCCAACAGGTACTGACCTTGGACAAGTGAGCGATTACTTTGAAGGTGGACAAAAATATTTACAATACATTAAACAAACTGTAGAAGAAGATTTCTCTGGTTTACATATCGCTTTAGATTGTGCACATGGTGCAACGTCTTCTTTAGCGCCGTACTTATTTGCGGATTTAGAAGCTGATATTTCAACAATGGGAACTTCACCGAATGGTATGAATATTAACGCTGGGGTAGGTTCTACGCATCCTGAAGGCCTAGCAGAATTAGTGAAAGAAAAAGGTGCTGATATCGGTCTTGCTTTTGATGGTGATGGTGACCGTTTAATCGCTGTAGATGAAAAAGGAAACATCGTTGATGGCGATCAAATTATGTTTATTTGTGCGAAGTACATGAAAGAAACGGGCCAACTAAAGCACAATACAGTTGTTTCAACTGTTATGAGTAACTTAGGTTTCTACAAAGCACTTGAAGCAAACAATATTACAAGTGATAAAACTGCAGTTGGTGATCGCTACGTAATGGAAGAGATGAAACGCGGTGGTTACAACTTAGGCGGAGAACAATCAGGTCACATTATCTTACTTGATTACATTACAACTGGTGATGGAATGTTAAGTGCACTTCAACTTGTAAACATCATGAAAATGACGAAAAAGCCATTATCTGAGCTTGCAGGAGAAATGACGAAATTCCCACAATTACTAGTAAATGTTCGTGTAACAGATAAAAAATTAGCATTAGAAAATGAAAAAATTAAAGAAATTATTCGCGTTGTAGAAGAAGAAATGAACGGTGATGGCCGCATTCTTGTTCGTCCATCTGGAACAGAGCCACTTATTCGTGTAATGGCAGAAGCACCGACACAAGAAGTTTGTAATGCATATGTACATCGCATTGTAGAAGTTGTTAAGGCTGAAGTTGGCGCTTAAATGTGTGGAATCGTAGGATTTATTGGAGAACAAGATGCAAAGGAAATTTTATTAAAAGGTTTAGAAAAATTAGAATATCGTGGATATGATTCAGCAGGTATTGCAGTACAAGCAGAGAACGGTGTTGTTGTGTACAAAGAAAAAGGCCGTATTGCAAAACTTCGCGAAATCGTAGATGAGAACGTAGCAGCAAGCGTAGGTATCGGACATACACGCTGGGCTACACACGGTGTTCCAAGTAAGGTAAACGCGCATCCGCATCAAAGTACATCAAAGCGCTTTACACTAGTTCATAACGGTGTAATTGAAAACTATGAATTAGTGAAAAAGGAATATTTACAAGATGTAACGTTCGTAAGTGAAACAGATACAGAAATTATCGTACAGCTTATGGAACAACAAGTGAGCACAGGATTAAGTGTAGAAGAAGCGTTCCGTAATACGCTATCTCTTTTACATGGCTCTTATGCAATCGGATTACTTGATGCTGAAAATCCAAACATGATTTATGTTGCTAAAAACAAAAGCCCGCTATTAGTAGGTGTTGGTGACAACTTTAATGTTGTGGCGAGCGACGCTATGGCGATGTTACAAGTTACAGATCAATTTATTGAGTTAATGGATAAAGAAATCGTAATCGTAACGAAAGAAAGCATTACAATTAAAAACTTACAAGGTGAAACGATTGAACGTGCACCGTTTACAGCGGAATTAGATGCAAGTGACATTGAAAAGGGAACATACCCTCATTTCATGCTTAAAGAAATTGATGAGCAACCACTTGTAATCCGTAATATTATTCAAAAGTATCAAGATGAGAATGGCGAAATTGAATTAGACCAAGATATCCGCAACGCGATTTTAGATAGCGATCGTATTTACATCATTGCATGTGGAACGAGTTATCATGCAGGTCTTGTTGGAAAACAATTTATCGAGAAGTTTGCAAAAACACCAGTTGAAGTACACGTAGCAAGTGAATTCTCTTACAACATGCCATTATTAACAGAAAGACCATTCTTCATTTACATTTCACAAAGTGGTGAAACTGCTGATAGCCGTGCAGTACTTGTGCAAACAAATGAAATGGGTCATAAAGCATTAACAATTACAAATGTACCTGGTTCTACGCTTTCTCGTGAAGCTGATTATACACTTCCACTATACGCTGGACCAGAAATTGCGGTTGCATCAACGAAAGCTTACACAGCACAGCTTGCAGTACTTTCAATCTTAGCGGCTGACATTGCTAGAGCGAAGGGTGAAGTTCTTGATTTCGACTTAACACACGAACTAGGAATTGTAGCAAATGCAATGATAGAACTTTGTGATCAAAAAGAAGAAATGGACGCATTAGCAAAACAATTTTTAGCAACAACGCGTAACTGTTTCTTCATCGGGCGTAGCGTAGACTTCTACGTAGGATTAGAAGGTGCGTTAAAGCTAAAAGAAATCTCTTACATCCAAGCAGAAGGATTTGCTGGAGGAGAATTAAAACATGGTACAATCGCTTTAATCGAAAATGGTACGCCAGTTATCGCACTTGCTACACAAGAGCACGTAAACCTTGGAATTCGCGGTAACGTGAAAGAAGTAGTAGCACGCGGAGCTAACCCATGTATCATCTCAATGAAAGGCTTAGAAATGGAAGGAGACAGCTTCGTATTACCAGCTGTACACGAAGCACTAGCACCGCTAGTAGCAGTTATTCCATTACAACTTATCTCATACTACGCAGCACTTCACCGCGAGTGTGACGTTGATAAGCCACGTAACTTAGCTAAATCTGTTACGGTTGAGTAGATGCAAACGAATGAAAAAACATATCTAAGTATAGAAGAGATTATTTCATTACCAACCTTATCAAGTACAAACATAAGTGATGATGGTAAAAACGTAGCATTTGTAAAGAAGACGGCTGATTGGAAAGACAATACATATAGGAATCATGTATGGATATATGAAAAAGATAAGAAGCAGAGTTACCCATTATCAAATGGGGATATAGATAGTACGCACCCATTATGGTCTCCAGATGCTAGGTATATCGCATATCTTAGTCCAGTTGGTGATGGGAAAAATCAGATATTTGTTAAGTCACTAGACGACTATAGTGAGATTAAAATTACTGATGAGAAAGAAGGAGTCAGTAATTTTAAATGGGATCCTACTGGTAAAGGTTTTTATTATATTGCACAGTCAAAAGAATATGAGGAGATAAAGAAACGTAAGAACCTATATGGAGATTTTCAACATATAGGTAAGGAACACCAGAATAATTGTTTATATTACATTGAAATAGAAAAGGTGATACAAAGTGATACATATGAGCACGAGAACAGAGTTGTTTATCAATTAACTGATGGTAAGGATTTTCATATCCATGAATTTGATATTTCAAATGATGGTAAAAAGGTTGTATTTATGGCGACACCAAGCTCAAATATGGCAGATTATATAAATGGAGATCTATACATACTCCATATTAAAGCTGGAGAGCTACAAAAGCTGAATGTGCATAAGTTGTTGGGAGGGAGTGTTTGCGTTTCTCCTGACGGCAGTAAAATATGTTACACAGCAAGCATAAGAGAGAGGGATTACTATAGAAACCATATACAAGATAGTACGTTAGAGATATATGATATTCATAATGGAGAGCTAATTCAACCTTTAACAGATTTTGATAGTACGGTTATGCCATTACAGTGGACAGCTAAAGGGATCTTAATTAGATGGCAGAATAAAACGAATTATCTTATTGGGTTGCTAGCTGAAGATGGCACTGTGGAAATATTAAGCGAAAAAGTAGATGGCTTTATAATGGATGCTTCTATAACAAAGGATGGAAAACATATATCCTATAATAAGGCTATAACAAATGACACTTTTGAAATCTATTTGGATGATAAAAAAATAACGAATGAAAATAACTTTTTCGAAGGGAAACTTAAAAGTAACAGGGAAATCATCTCATGGAAAAGTAGTGATGGTCTTGAAATAGAAGGTGTTTTATCAATGCCGGTAGAGTTTGACACTAATAAAAAATATCCTTTATTAGTAGTAATTCACGGCGGTCCGGCTTGGGCATCCTTTCCGATATTTTCAGACTGTTTTAATGAGAAATATCCTATTGAACAGTTTATCGAAAAAGGCTTTATAGTTTTAGAACCAAACTACAGAGGAAGTTCAGGTTATGGTAATGAATTTTTAAAAGCAAATTATAGAAAACAAGGAATTGCTGACTACGATGATATTATATCTGGAGTGGATAAACTAGTTGATCAAGGGATTGTAGATAATGATAAAGTAGGGGTTATGGGATGGAGTAACGGAGGATATATATCCGCTTTCTGTTCTACGTTTAGTAGTAGATTTAAGGCGATTTCAGTGGGCGGTGGAATTACTAACTGGAGTACCCATTATGTAAATACAGATATACCTTACTTTATTAGAATGTATTTAGGAAATACTCCATGGAATGATCCAGAGATATATACGAAGACATCACCTATGACGTATATTAAATCAGCTTGTACGCCTACCTTAATTCAACATGGAGAAAAGGATGCAAGAATTCCAATTACAAATGCATATGATCTATATCAAGGATTAATGGATATGGAAGTTGATACAGAATTAATTATATTTAAAAGAATGGCATATAGTCCTAATCAGCCGGGAATGAATGTAGCTATTATGAAGCAGAATTTGATGTGGTTTTCACACTATATTCTTGGAGAAAGCATGGAGGGTTTTAGGACTTTATAAATGACAGGAAATAAAAATGACTTACTAGTAGAAAAACGTGAAGAGTTATTGAAAGTATTGCAAGCTCGTTTTGAGAAAAACATGAACCGCCATGAAGGTCTTGAATGGGCTAAGGTTGAAGCTAAGATAGAAGCTAATGCTGAAAAATTATGGTCACTTAACGAAATGGAAGTAACTGGCGGTGAGCCGGATGTTGTCGATTATGATGAAGAAAAGGACGAATATACTTTCTATGATTGTTCAAAGGAGAGTCCTAAAGGTCGCAGAAGTCTTTGTTATGATCTTGAAGCGTTAGAATCAAGAAAAAAACATAAACCAGAGAATAACGTTATTGATGTGGCAACTGCTATGGGCATTGAACTATTAACGGAAGAACAATATCGAGAATTGCAACAACTTGGGGATTTTGACATGAAATCATCAAGTTGGGTGCAAACACCTTCAGATATTCGAGAACTCGGTGGTGCTCTATTTTGCGATTATCGCTTCGGACACGTACAATGGAGCAGACTCTTACTATGCTGCCAGAGGTTTCCGTGGCTCACTAAGAGTTTAAATTTGGCGTAAATGGTTATCAATTTTTTAAGAACTGATAAACGTGCCACTTTCATACTATTATTTTTACGAATTTACATAGGATATTCTTGGATTACTGCTGGAATAGGAAAAGTTTTAGGACAATCTTTTGACGCCAGCGGTTTCCTCAAAGGCGCCATCGCTCAAGCATCAGGCGATCACCCCGCAGTACAAGGCTGGTGGGCGGATTTCCTTCAAAACTTTGTTCTTCCGCACGCAGACTTATTTAGCTTTTTAGTACAATGGGGAGAAATCTTAGTAGGTTTAGGTTTAATTTTAGGTGGATTAACAAAAACTGCTGCATTTTTCGGAATCATAATGAATCTTTCATTTTTATTAAGTGGAACTGTTAGTGTAAACCCAAACATGCTTGTTTTAACTATGTTCATTTTAGTTGCAGGTCATAATGCTGGACGTATTGGATTAGACGGTTATGTTTTCCCTAAATTTTTCCGTAAAAACAACCACGAAACATATAAATTAAGTAAAACTGCGTAGATGCGTCCTTTAAAATTGGAGGAGTATATGATGAACCAATTAAAAAATAAAGTAGCTGTTGTTACAGGTGTAAGTCGTCTAGATGGTATAGGAGCAGCTATTTGCACAGAGTTAGCAGAGGCTGGATACGATATATTTTTTACGTATTGGACAGAATACGATAAAGAGATGCCTTGGAGCGTTGAGCAAAATGAACAAATACAATTAAAAGAAGAGCTAATACAAAAAGGTGTTAAAGTATCAAGTATGGAGTTAGATTTAACTCAAAATGATGCACCAACACAGCTTATAAATAAAGTTACTGAACAACTAGGGTACCCTTATATTTTAATTAATAATGCAGCGTATTCTACGAATAATGATTTCTCTAATTTGACTGCTGAAGAACTGGATAAGCATTACATGGTAAATGTTCGTGCGACTACATTGTTAAGTAGTCAATTTGCCCGAGGATTTGATAAGAAATCCGGTGGTAGAATTGTGAATATGACTTCGGGGCAATTTCAAGGGCCTATGGCCGGAGAGCTAGCTTATGCAACAACGAAAGGAGCTATTGATGCTCTTACTAGTACGTTGTCAGCAGAAGTAGCTCATTTAGGAATAACAGTGAATGCAATTAACCCAGGTCCAACTAGTACAGGATGGATGACTGAAGAGATAAAGCAAGGATTAAAGCCGATGTTTCCTTTTGGCAGGATTGGTGAGCCAAAGGATGCAGCTAGACTCATTAAGTTTTTAGTAAGTGAAGAAGCAGGGTGGATTACGGGGCAAGTTATTCATTCAGAAGGTGGATTTAAAAGGTAAATGGAAAACAAGTCCTTTTTGGATGAATGGGGTAAAGTCATATGGGAAGCAACAATTCAAACATTTCAAATGACATCTATTTCATTACTTATCTCTATCCTTATCGCATTACCGCTCGGCGTTACACTTGTTTTGACGAGACCTGGTGGACAGCGAGAAAATAAACTTATCTATCCTATTCTTAATACAGTTATTAATGTCATTCGCTCTCTTCCATTTATCATTCTATTATTCTTCATTTTACCTTTTACGAAGTTTCTAATGGGAACATCCATTGGCGTGCAAGGTGTTATCGTACCACTTGTCGTCTTCACAACTCCTTATATCGCACGTTTAATGGAGACAGCTTTACTAGAAGTGGATCGTGGTGTTATTGAAGCTTACCAAGCAATGGGAGTCTCTACTATAAAAATCATTTGGCACGTCATGGTTAAAGAAGCCCGTCCATCTCTTGTACTCGGATTAACGATCGCAACAATCGGCTTAATTGGCGCAACAGCAATGGCTGGTCTTGTAGGCGCTGGCGGGCTAGGGGACTTGGCATATCGCTTCGGACATTTACGCTATGAACCTGAAGTAATGTATGCAACCGTCTTTATTTTAATTATCCTCGTTCAAGGATTACAATCTTTAGGGAACGGTATTGCACGAAAATTGAAGAAAGATTAGATGATTGAATTAAAAAACGTCTCCAAAGTATTTACAACAAAAAAAGCGACCGTTGAGGCTCTTAAGTCTACTTCCCTTAAAGTAGAAAAAGGCGAGGTATTTGGAATCATCGGGTATAGTGGCGCTGGTAAAAGTACATTAATTCGCTGTGTAAATTTATTAGAAAAACCAACGACAGGAAATATCTTTGTAAACAATCAAGACTTAACAACTTTATCGACAAAAGAACTAGCAAAAGCGAGACAAAAAATCGGAATGATTTTTCAAGGATTCAATTTACTTAAAACTGTTACCATTTATGAAAATATCGCATTACCGTTACGCCTTGCTGGCATTCCAAAAGCGGAAATTGAAAAAAGAGTAGAAAAGTATTTGCGCATTGTCGATCTTTTTAATCGAAAAGATGCTTATCCGAGTGAACTTTCTGGCGGCCAAAAACAGCGCGTTGCTATTGCACGTGCACTATCACATGAACCTGAAGTGTTATTAAGTGACGAAGCAACTAGCGCTTTAGATCCAGAAACAACTGATTCTATTCTTGATTTGTTATTAAAGATTAACGAAGAAATTGGAATTACGATTTTACTCATTACACACGAAATGAACGTTATCCAACGTATATGCGACCGCGTTGCCGTTATGGAACATGGATCTGTAGTCGAAAGTGGAACTGTGAAAGATATTTTCACAAATCCACAACATGTAACCACGAAGAAATTTGTAAATAGCGCCTTTGCAGCTAAAATTCCAGAAGAGGTACAGAAAGAACTACAAAGTACTGGAGAAATTGTAACACTTTCATTTATTGGCACTACTTCAGGGGAACCTGCCTTAGCCGTTGCCACAAAACGTTTCCAAGTGTACCCGAATATTTTATCCGGTAATATTACGCAGTTAAAACATGAAGCATATGGGAAACTAGTCGTTCATATGCAAGGGGAACGAAATGAAATCCACCGTGCTTTATCATTTTTACAAGAGCAAGGAATCATCGTAGAAGGAGGTAGAACAGATTATGGAAAACAAGTCCTTTTTGGATGAATGAAGAAAGTATTATTGAGCATTGTAAGCGGAGCAGTACTATTATTAGGCGCATGTAGCGCAAATTCAGATAAAGAGGTAAAAGCATTAGATGAGAAAAAGATTACTGTCGGTGTAACAGGCGGACCACATGAACAAATTTTTGAGAAGGTTAAAGAAGTTGCGGCAAAAGACGGTCTCGACATTGATATAAAAGTATTTAATGATTACGTAGCACCAAACGTTTCGTTAGATGAAAAAAGTCTTGATGTAAATAGCTATCAAACGAAATCGTATTTAGATGTATTTAAAGCCGAACGCAATATGAAATTAACTGAAGTATTTTCAACAGTAACATTCCCTATGGGCGTATATTCTAAAGACATAAAAGATATAAAAGACTTAAAAGAGGGCGATGCAATTGCTGTACCAAATGACCCGACAAATGAACTTCGAGCTTTAAAATTATTTGAAAAAGCAGGGGTTTTAAAAGTTGATCCGAAGGCTACAGAAAAAGCGACTGCAAAGGATGTAATTGAAAACCCGAAAAATTTAAAGATTGTTGAATTAGAAGCTTCTCAATTACCAACGCAACTAAGTGAAGTGAAAGCAGCTGCAATTAACACAAACTTTGCATTAGGTGCAAAATTAAGTCCAGTGAAAGATTCCATTTTCCGCGAAGGAAAAGATTCACCATACGTGAACTGGGTCGTTGTTCGTACTGAAAATAAAGATGATGCCGTTGTAAGTAAATTAAAGAAAGCTTACCAGTCTAAAGAAGTAAAAGAATTTATCGAGAAAAAATTTGATGGTTCAGTTTTACCATCTTGGTAGATGTTTGAGAAAAAGTTTAAATATGATGTAAATAATAACAACTCATTTCAGGAGGTTATTATGAAGGCGATTATTTGTACACAATATGGACCACCAAACGTTCTCCAGCTTCAAAATGTAGAAAAACCTAAACCTAAAAAGAACGAAGTATTAGTTAAAATTCACGCAACAAGTGTATCGACTGGGGATTGTAGAATACGTGGCTTTAATTGTCCCCTCTTATTTTGGGTTCCTATGCGGATCATATTAGGTTTTAGAAAACCGCGAAAACCTATACTCGGCGTAGAGTTATCCGGTGAAATCGAAGAAATTGGAACAGATGTAACTCAATTTAAAAAAGGAGACCCAGTTTTTGCATTAACAGAACTAAACCTTGGTGGTTATGCCGAATACACATGCATGCATGAAAGTGGATTAATAGCATTAAAACCTACCAATGCGACATATGAAGAAGCTGCCGTTATTCCTTTTGGCGGAACTTCAGCATTGCATTTTCTGAGGAAGGGCCGTATAAAAAAAGGGCAACAAGTGCTCATATACGGCGCCTCTGGATCAGTAGGAACAGCTGCTGTACAACTTGCTAAATATTTCGGTGCGGCCGTTATAGCTGTTTGTAGTCATTCAAATTTTGAACTAGTGCACTCTTTAGGGGCTGATAAAGTAATTGATTATACGAAAGAAGATTTTACTAAGCAGGGCGAGCACTACGATATTATATTTGATGCAGTTGGAAAATATAAAAAGTCTCTTTGTACAGATGCATTAATGCCTAATGGAAAATATGTATCTGTTAACGGAATGATGGCAAAGGTCAGTAAAGAAGATATGAACCTACTAAAACAACTAGTTGAAACAGAAAAGCTAAAACCTGTTATTGATAGAACTTACCGATTAGAAGAAGTTGCAGAAGCCCATACGTATGTAGAAATGGGCCATAAGAAAGGTAACGTTTCGATTACCTTAAAATAAATGAAAAAACTTATTTTAATTTCAAGTTTAGTACTTGCAGTCGGTCTAGGAGTAGGGTGTAGTAATGAGAAAACAAAAAAGACTGATGAACCGAAAAAAGAAGCTGTGCAGAAAGAAAAGGAATTAACAGCGAAGGATGTTTTCAATAAAGCGAATGAAGCTTTTAAAAATGAAGAAAATGTAACGATGACATATGATGTGGGAATAAAGGCTGAAGGAACAGAGATGAATGTAATAAAGGCCAAAATGCAACTAGAGCCGAAGAAAAAGAACTCTCGTTCTGAAATGAATGTTTCTGGTACAGAGGTTATTGTGTATGATGTGGCTGGCAAAATTGCTGGTCAGGTGAAAAATCCTAATACGGGTGAAGTTATGTCTGTACCAGAGGAACAATTAAATGCTAACGGAATGAATGCAACTCAAGGAATGGTAGATAATTTAGAGATTCCATCGGAAATTTTAAATAAAGTGAAGATGGAGAAAAGTGGAGAAAATTATAAGCTGAAGTTTGCATTAAAAGGGCAAGAGACAGAGAGTATGCTAGCTAGTATGGATGAAAAACAGAAACAAATGCTACAAGGCCAAAATGCAAAGATAGAAGAAATAGATGGGGAATATATTATTACGAAAGATTTTAAATATGAATCAGCAAAGATAGATATGGTTATGAGTAGCAATGGTGAAGATAAAGCTCATATTATTACGGATGCAAAGTTTACATCGTATGATAAATTTGATCCAATACAATTGCCAGCAGCAAAGTAATTGAAAAAACGAAAGATAGCAGTTGTCATTGTGGCGTATACTTTGCTATTAACTGCATCTATACATACATATAAAAAGCAACTCGATCATCCTATTATGAGCGATGTAGGTAAATTGCTTCCGACAAAAATAAAACGTGTTGAAAGTGCTACGGAAGAGCACTCGTTAATAAAATTAGTGCAAGATGCCAATGTTTCAGGGGAGAAGATTTCTATTGCAGGTATGCAACATAGCCAAGGTGGACAGACGTACTATCCGAACGGTACGATGCTTGATATGAAAGGGTATAATAAAATATTAGCATTTGATCCAGAGAAGAAGCGGATTACAGTTCAAAGTGGTGTCACGTGGAATGATATTCAGAAAAAAATTAATCCATACGGTCTTGCAGTTCAAGTGATGCAATCGCAAAATATTTTTACAGTTGGTGGTTCATTAAGTGTAAACGTACATGGGCGTGATATTCGTCATGAAGCATTGATTGATACGGTCGAATCATTTCGACTATTAATGGTAGATGGTACTGTACGTAATGTAAGCAGGGAAGCGAATGCGGAATTATTCCCATATGTCATTGGAGGTTACGGGTTATTCGGTGTGATTTTAGATGTGACGCTGAAGTTAACAGAAGATGAATTATATGAAATGCACACGAGAATGCTAGATTATAAAGAGTACACGTCTTATTTCAAAGAGAAAGTGAGAAAAGAAGAAAATGTTCGTATGCACTTAGCACGTATTTCTGTTGCTCCAAACTCATTTTTAAAAGAGATGTATGTGACGGACTATACATTGGCACAAAATCAAAATATAAGAGAAGAGTACAGTGAATTAAAAGAAGAAAATATTATAGCTGCGCCGAAATTTTTGCTTGGATTATCACGTTATAGTGATTGGGGAAAGAATACATTTTGGGATATACAAAGAAGTTATTTTGAACGTACAGATGGACAGTTTGAGACGCGAAATAATGTTATGAGATCAGATAGTGCTTTTATGGAATATGAAAATCCGAACCTTACAGAAGTGCTACAAGAATACTTTGTGCCTATAGATTCCTTCACGGAATATATAGATGATTTACGCACCGTATTAAGTGAAGAAGAACTGAACTTGCTCAATATTACGATTCGTTACGTGGAAAAGAATGAAAATGCAGTTTTATCCTATGCAAAAGACGATATGTTTGCACTGGTGCTTTTAATTAACCAAGGCCGCTCCGAGAGTGAGGTAAAGAAAACAGAGGATGTCATTCGGAAGATGATTGATGTTACTTTAAAACATAACGGTAGTTATTATTTACCGTATTATTCTTATCCAACGAAAGAACAGCTAAAGAAAGCATATCCTCGTATAGAAGAATTTCTTCAGAAGAAGACGGAAGTGGATCCAGAAGAGAGATTTGTGAATTTATTTTATAAGGAGTATACGAAATGAATGACATATAGAAGATTTGTAGCCTCACAAAGCATCATTATGATGGCAGGAAGTATGGTATTTCCTTTTTACATTCTATTGCTTCGGAATGTTGGAAATAGCTTCTCACAGTTTGGGTGGGCTTATGGCTTATTTGCTTTAACTTCAGCACTTGTATATCCGTTAGTAGGAAAGGTGTCTGATAGAGTAGGTGATCGGAAATTATTAATACTATACGCTTGGTCCATGGCGATATTAATGCTTTGTTTTCCAATTGCCACGGAAGTCTGGCATGTGTATATTCTTCAAGTTGTAATGGGAGTTTTAGGTGCTGTGCAGCGTAATACAGAGAAAACGTCGTTAGCACGAAAGGTTGTGCAGGAAAAGGCTGGTTATGAGATTGGAAAATACCATGTGTGGACATCAATTGGAGGCGCAGTAGCGATTATTGTAACGGGGTATTTAGTAGATTTCTTTACGATTGGTACGATTTTTTATATTGCATCTATCTTATATGTAGTAAGCGGGATTGTATTAAGTAGTAAAAAAATATAAATGAAATTTTTAGTTTTAGCTATTCTTACTTTGTTTTTGATTCCATGGACAAGAAGCAGTAGTAAGCTTCGAGCAGTGGATAAGAAGGGGGATAAGGAGGTTGTAAAGGGTAAGAAATCATCTATTTTAGTTATTCCTGTTTTATTTTGGATAGGTATTGCAATCTATGAATATTTTTGGCTAATTGATGATCGAGCAGATTCGATTCTTACTCATTATTCTGTTGCAGTAGCAATTTTAATTGGGCTTGTTTTATTTTCACAAGATCAGATAGGGAAATTAGAAGGTACATTAAAAGGGCTTCTAATGTTTGTTTTACTTGCAAGTTACGGCTATTTTGGTTATTTGCATGATATAGTAATTACGCAAAAGAAATATGATTCTGTTGTTAAGGTAGAAAAAGATATTTCAGAGCCATTTACTGAAAATGATCAGCCGTTTACAGTGCCGCCAAAGACAGCGGAGAATAAGATGAAAAAAGTATTTGGGGATATTCCGAAAGTAGCATATTTTGAGCTAGGTGAATTAACGCCACAAATGGTAAATGGTGAGGCTTTATATGTAGCGCCGATTGAAGTTTCAGGCTTCTTTAAAGCTCGAAAAGCTGAGACGATTCCAGGTTATGTAACGATGTCAGGTACGAATCCTGACGCAGAGGCGAAACTGCACCTCGGTTATAAGATGAAATATGTGCCGAGTATGTTTTTCGGGAATAAATTAGAGCGTGTTGTACGAAAAGCAGAACCAAATTTAATCTTTAAAGGGAAACCTAAATTTGAAGTTGATGATAAAGGGAAACCGTATTATACAATGACGTATGGTGAATTTATTTCAGGGAGATCTGGATTTGAGGTAGAGGGTGTTGTTGTAGTAGATGCACAAACAGGTGAAGTGAAAAGATATGATAAAGGAAAGGCACCTAAATTTGTTGATGGTGTATTGAATCATGAGACTGCATCTACGCTAAATACGTATTTCGGTAAATATATCCACGGATTTTGGAATACAAAATTCTCGCAAACTGATATGAAGATTCCTACTGAGTGGGGGACGAAAGAAGGAGTGACACCAATCTTTGGTAAGGATGGAACTCTATATTACTTTACTGATTTCACCTCTCCAAAAGAAGGAGTAGATTCTGCGTTAGGTTATTCACTTATTGATGCACGTACAGGTAAGTTGTATTACTATAACGGAAAAGAAGTAAAGGGAATTATGGATGGTTCAGCTGCTTCGGAAGTAGTGGATAATTCCTTTAAAAGAGAGAAATGGCATGGAACGATGCCGGTTATTTATAACGTGTATGGTAAACCTTCTTGGATTGTACCTGTTATTGATGACGGGGGATTAGTACGTGCTCATACTGTCATCTATGCTTCTAATGCGAAAATATTTGCAACAGGTTCGACGCAAAAAGAAGCTCTTGAGAATTATAAAAATGCGCTAAGCGGGAGTGGAGATTCATTTAGACCAACTTCGAGTGGAAAAGAAGCGCAAAAAGAAGGTATTGTACAGCGAGTATATAAAGAAAAATCAGGTGAAAATACAATTGTGTACGTACTGTTAGAAAATGAACAAAAAGTATTTATGATACCTGCGAAAAAATTCCCATATGCTATGTTTACAGAAGTGGGAGATCCAATTCAAATCACATACTTAGATACAGGAGAAGCGATGTCTTCCGTATCTAAATTTACAAATAGCAACTTGAAAAAGTAAATGGAAAAAGTGAATGAAGTTAATCACGAAATATATAAACCTGTAAAGATGAACAGGTTATGGATGATTCTTGTATTAGGGACACTTACGGCGATTGGGCCGTTATCTATTGATATGTATTTGCCTTCGTTACCGAAATTAACGGATGATTTACAAACGGATGCATCCCTTGCGCAGCTTACGTTGACAGCATGTTTACTTGGGCTTTCAGTAGGACAATTATTTGTCGGTTCAATTAGTGATATTTACGGAAGGCGCAAACCTCTTATTGTTGCTCTTATTATTTATGTTGCTTCTTCATTACTTTGTGCTGTAGCACCGTCTATTTGGACTTTAGTACTTTTACGTTTCTTACAAGGTGCTTCGGGCTCTGCTGGTATCGTTATATCCCGTGCAATGGTAAGAGATATGTATTCAGGTTCTGAAATGACGAAGTTTTTCTCACTACTTATGTTAGTAAACGGAGCAGCACCTATTTTGGCACCGATTATCGGGGGGCAATTATTACAGTTTACAACGTGGCGTGGTGTCTTTATCGTTCTTGGAGCAATTAGTGTATTTATGTTAATCTCGGCTACTTTCGTATTACGTGAAACATTACCGCCTGAAGAAAGAGAGACAGGTGGTTTGTCAGGAACATTGGCGACATACGGAAAGCTTCTGAAAGATCGCTTGTTTATGGGATATGCATTGTCACAAGGATTAGTAACAGCAGCAATGTTTGCCTACATTTCGGGATCACCATTTGTGTTGCAAAATATATACGGGGCATCACCACAGCAGTTTAGTTTATTCTTTGCGATTAACGGTATCGGTATTATTATTGCCAGCCAAGTTACTGGTCGTTTAGCAGGAAAAGTGAATGAGAAAACATTATTTGTTTCCGGTATTATTATCGCCGCTGTTGGTGGCTTATCTTTATTACTTACAATCGTATTAGGAATAGGTTTCATTGGTGTTTTATGCTCGTTATTCCTTGTTGTATCAAGTGTTGGGGTTGTATCGACAACGGGCTTCTCGTTAGCAATGAGAAATCAAAAACAAGCGGCAGGAACAGCATCAGCTTTACTAGGCTTATTACAGTTTATTTCAGGGGCACTTGTCGCACCATTAGTAGGTATTGGTGGAAGTAATACGGCATTGCCGATGGGTGTTGTTATTGCGCTTTGTGAAGTGGGAGCCGTGTTATGTTACCTATTTATGGCGAAACGAAGTGAAAAACAATTTGATTTGCAAAAAGGGTCAAATATAGAAGTATAGATGTTTAAAAAGGTAAGTGCAATAACTCTTGTATCACTTTTAGCTTTATCTCCTGTTGTAGCGTTAGCGGCACCGGAAGGTAATAATGTGAAACAAGGAAATGTGGAAAAAGTAGATAAGGAAGCTGGAACTGAGAATAAAGATGCGAAATTAAAAGAATTAGAACAAAAGAAAGATCAGAAACAAGGAAATAAAGAAGTTTCTAAAGAAATAGAGCAGACAATAAAGCCGGAAGAAAAGCAAGAAATAAAAGAACCAAAATCTAATGTAGAAAAGAAACTGGAACTAGTAGAAGAAAATAAACAAGAGCAAAAGAAAGAGAATGTAGCACCTGCAAAACCGGTAACACCGTCAGAGTCGGTGACTAATAAACCGTTAGCGCCATCTTCTTCAAAAGTAGATGAAGAGGAGACAATAGATGTATCTAATTTTAGTGGGAATGTAGTAGGGAAAGCGAAATGGAATTCTAAAGAAAATCATTATGTATTAGATATAACAGTATCTGTAATAAATAAGTCTAAGGAAAAAGCAAGTGATCTTTATCTAGGTATAGCTATACCAAAGGGATTAGATGGAGATTTTAAAGATGTCCATGGAGTAGAGCTTGAGGACGGTTCTGAGGCAATTGCAATTCAATTGCCAGAAATGAATGCAGGCAAAACAGTTACAAAAAATATTAAGATTCCTGTTCTTGGCAATGTAGCAGGTGAAAAAGTAAGTAAAGATATTGAATTATATTTAATTGATCATACGAATAATGAATATGAGCCTCTTGGGAAAATCACAGGAAGTTCCAACATTGACTTCTCAGAAATGAACAAAGATATACGTTTTGATGGGAAAGTAAAGGCAACAACATGTGTACCAAATTTAAAGGAAAATCAATTTACGCTAGATTTCTTATTAACAACTCAGAATTTAACAATTGAGGAATTAAAGGGATTTGATGTGGAAATTGATGTTCCAAAAGATATTAAATTAACAATTCCTGATCATTATAAGCAAGCGGAAATTCCTGATTATTTAAAAGATGCTTCTTCACAAGAAGGGCTTCATGAAGGGGCAATGAATCTAGATATTAAATGGAACGGAAATACAGCGACAATCCCAGTGCAAGCAATGACAGCAGGAGAAGGATCTGTATTGTACTTCCAAATTGTTGGTGAAACAGCTAAAGATTTAAAAGATCTAAAAGTTACGTTTACTGCAAAACGTGGAGATCAAACTGTAAAGAAACAAGTAGCGATTGAAAAAGTAGAAAATAAAGACTGTAAAAAACAAGATGATAAAAATACGGCAGGAAATAATAATGGTGAGGGGAAAGGAACTGGAAATAATACATCTAATACAAAAGGAACAAATTCAAATCAAGTAGTTAATAAACCGAACCAAGTTACACCGACACCAGTTACGCCAACAAAAGTAACTCCAACACCAGTAAAAGTGAGTGATAAAGTATCTTTACCAAAAACCGGTGCTTCACAAACTGATAATTTACTTACATTAGTGGGTGTTGTTATGCTGGCGGGAAGTGTTCTCGTATATAAGCGTAGTCGTATGAATGTGAATAAATAAATGAAGAAGGTTTTGGGTATTGCTGTAATGGGAAGTATGATCCTTCTAGCAGGATGTAATGGAAATAAAGATACGAAAGAACCGAAAGAAAAGGTAGAGCAATCTACAGAACAAACAGAAGAAATGAAAGAATACAGCGCAGTACATGAAAAATATGATATAAAAATGAATAAAGAAATCAATAAAGCACTGCAGTTATTTGAAGTGGCAAAGGAAAAGGGCGGTAAGGAAATAACGAATGCTGCATATAAAGAAGATGTGCAAAAAGTAACAACGAGCATGTTAGAAGATATTGATAATATACGTAAAGAAATTCATGTTCCGAAGTCGAAAGAGCAAGAACATGAGGTATATGTTGGTTTCTTGAATGAATCGGAACAAGCGATGAAAAAATTACAGAAGTTAGCTAAAGAAGAAGATTCATCATTAATTCGTGATATAGAAATTAATTTTGCAACAGCATCGACATACTATAAACGTTTTCAAACAGAAACGAAAAAATAAATGAGAATTTTACTATCAATTTTATTAGCTCTTATGCTAGTACCTGCATTAACAGGATGTAAAGCTCCTGCAAAAGAAGATGCAACTTCTAATAAAAAGACGACTGAAGAAGCAAAAAATGAAGCTCCTGCAGATTTAAAACTTAACTTTAATGAATTTAGTTTGGATGCAGACTATCAAGATACGAAGAAAGACTACGAAGCTGATTACAAAAATGTAGCAGCTGATAAGAAAATGGAAGCAAAACTTGAAGACCATAAATCAAATGCGAAGTTGACAGGTGACGAGGCTATTACAAAATTAAGCCCACTTCTACAAGAATTAAAATTTGATAAAGATACTCCTGACCAAGAAGTAATCGATCAAGTAGTAAATGTGTTCAAACTTGATAAAGACTATCAAAAATTCGATTTAGAAGTTGTCTTCTCTGACGGAACGAAAAAAGAATATAAACGAGAAATAAAATAAATGCATGAAGAATATAAAGAGATAATAAAAAAGGCAATTGAATATATAGAGGATCACTTACATGAGGAGCTTACAACAGAAAGGGTGGCATCTCGCAGTGCAGTATCGATGTACCACTTTCATCGTATTTTTCAAAGGTATATTGGGATGAGTGTAACGGATTATATTCGAAAGAGAAGATTAACTCATGCTGCACAGGCTTTAGTATCGACTGAAAGAGCTGTTATTGATATTGCAGTGCAATACGGTTTTTCCTCACAAGAGGCATTTACTAGAGCTTTTAAAAAAATGTTTCAATTGCCACCAAAGAAATATCGAAAGTACTTCCAGTCATTTTATATAGAAAGAGAGGGTGTTTCAATGCAAAAAGGTATACCGAAAGGATGGATCTTAAGTGGAAGTCATCCTGCTGAATATGAGATGGGTTTAGATTATGAAGTTGTTCATCAAGGAAAAGTATCTGCATACATAAAAGCAAAAGAGAATGTTACGCACGGAGGATTTTCAACATTAATACAAATGTTCCGAGCGGATAAATATGTAGGAAAGAGATTACGTTTAACAGCATTTATTAAGAGTGAGAATGTAAAAGATTGGGCAGGATTGTGGATGAGAGTAGATGGAAAACATACAGAGCCGATTGCTATGGATAACATGCAAAATCGTCCAATTAAAAATACGAATAACTGGCAATCGTACTCGGTTGTACTAGATATAAAAGAAGAAGCACTTGGTATTGCATTTGGTGTTTTATTATCAGGAGAAGGTTGTGTCTGGCTAGATAGTATTCGATTTGATGAGGTGGATGAAAAAATTCCTGTAACGGATTTGGCAGAAAGCTTTTATGAAACTCTTCTAGGAGAGCCAGTGAACCTACAGTTTGAAGAAATGGAAAAAGAATGAATGAAGAAAAAAGTTTTACCTGTTGTTGCATCTGTTTTAGGGGCAAGTCTACTACTAACTGCTTGTGGGGGAAATAAAGATAATGCAAGCGGAGCAAAAGCAAACGATAAAGCACCTGATAAACAAGCAATTAACTTATCATTTGCTTCAGAAATTCCAACAATGGATGTTGCAAAAGCAACGGATGGGGAATCCATGAACGTAATGCGCAATGTTTTTGAAGGTTTATATGCAATGGGAGAAGATAATAAACCAATTCCTGGTGTCGCTGAGTCCGTTGACGTTAGTACCGATAAAACAAAATATACATTCCATCTTCGTGATTCGAAATGGTCAAACGGTACTCCTGTTACAGCAAAAGACTTCGCCTTCGCTTGGCAACGTGCCGTAAATCCTGAAACAGCTGCCGAATACGCATTCTTATTCTTCGATATAAAGAATGCGAAACAAATAAATCAAAAACAATTACCACTTGATCAATTAGGTGTCAAAGCCCTTGATGACAAAACTTTAGAAGTACAACTAGACCGTCCTGTTCCCTACTTCTTAAGCTTAACGACATTTGCAACATTCTTACCAATTAATGAAGATTACTTAAAATCTCAAGGTGATAAATACGGTTTAGAAACAAATCATTTAATCTACAACGGGGCTTTCACATTAGATAACTGGAAGCACGAACAAGGCTTCCAATTGAAGAAGAATCCTAACTATTGGGATGATAAAACAGTAAAATTAGAAGAAATCAACTTCAATGTCGTTAAAGATAAGTCTACAGAAGTTAACTTATATGATTCAGGACAAATTGACCGTGTTGCGTTAACTGCGGAGTTTGTTGATAAATATAAGGGCGATCCAAATTTCAAAGAACGTGCTGAAGTCGGCATTCAATTTTTACGACTCAATCAAAAAAATGCAGTATTAAAAAATCAACATGCACGCCTTGCTATTAACGGCGCAATGAATAAAAAAGCATACGTAGAAACAATTTTAAATAACGGTGCTGTTCCAGCTGAAGGAATGGTTCCTGCGAAATTCGCAAAGAGTCCAGAGGGCACTGACTTCCGCAAAGAAAACGGAAACCTAGTCAAAGATGATGTGAAATCAGCGAAAGAAAACTGGAAAAAAGCGAAACAAGAACTTGGTACTGACAAAGTAACACTTGAACTATTAACAAGTGATAATGCTTTAGCTAAAAAGACTGGCGAATATTTAAAAGGTGAACTGGAAAAGAATCTAGATGGATTAACAGTGAATTTAAAACCACAACCACGTAAACAACAGTTGAAATTATTATTAAGTGGTGATTATGAAATCGGAATTGATGGCTGGGGCCCTGACTTCGCTGATCCTATTACATTCTTAGATTTATTCACAACAGATAGTGCTTATAACTTTGATAAATACTCTAACAAAGAGTACGACGAGCTAATTCATAAAGTGAAAACAGATTTAGCTGGCGATGAAAAGGCACGCTGGGAAGCAATGAAACAAGCTGAAAAAATCTTATTACAAGATGGCGCTGTCGCTCCTTTGTACCAACAAGGTCGCTCTTACTTACAACGCTCTTTCATTAAAGGACTTGTAACAACTGACTTCGGCGGTGAATTTAACTACAAGTGGACAGAAGTTGCAAAATAAATGAAAAAGAAGTTTGTACCCGGTATCGCATCAGTTGTAGGAGTAAGTATTTTATTAACTGGTTGCGGTAGTTATAAAAACGAAGCTAGCGGAGCAAATGCAAAAGACGAGGCATCTAGTAAACAGGTTTTAAACTTATCTTCACCTTCTGAAATACGAACAATGGATACAGCTCGTGCTACAGATACTGATTCCGGTCAAGTAATGAGAAACGTATTTGAAGGTTTGTATAATCTTGGTGAAGGTAACAAACCTGTCCCTGGCGTTGCAAAATCCCATGAAGTAAGTGGCGATAAAACGAAGTACACATTCCATTTACGAGATTCAAAATGGTCAAACGGTACTCCTGTTACAGCGAAAGATTTCGTCTTCGCCTGGCAAAGAGCTGTTGATCCAGCAACAGCCTCTGAATATGCATTTTTATTCTTTGATATTAAAAATGCAAAACAAATTAACAACAAAGAGCTTCCAGCCGATCAACTTGGTGTAAAAGCAGTTGATGACCATACGTTTGAGGTAGAATTAGAGCGTCCTGTTCCGTACTTTATTAGCTTAACGGCGTTCCCAACATTTCTACCAATTAATGAGGAATTCTTTAAAGCACAAGGTGATAAGTATGCTTTAGAAGATAATACAATTTTGTATAACGGAGCTTTTACACTAAGTGATTGGAAGCATGAACAAAGCTTTAAATTTAAGAAAAACCCTACCTACTGGGATAAAGATACTGTCAAGATCGAAGAAATCAATTTCAACATCGTAAAAGAAAAATCAACAGAAGTAAATTTATTCGAATCTAAACAATTAGACCGTATAAAACTAACATCTGACTTCGTTGATAAATATAAAAAAGATGCTAATTTTAAAGAACGTCCGAACGTAGGCGTACAATTTTTACGTATGAATCAACAAAACAAAGTACTTCAAAACGTTTCTGCACGCCAAGCAATTGATCAAACGATTGATCGAAAGTCCTTTGTAAATACGTTATTAAATGATGGCTCTACACCAATCTTTGGTCTCGTTCCTAAAAACTTTGCAAAAGGTCCTGATGGAAAAGACTTCCGTACTACAAACGGCGATTTAACAAAAGTCGATACGAAATCTGCACAAGAATTATGGAAAAAAGCAAAAAAAGAACTAGGTTCTGAAAAGATAACATTAGAATTATTAATAAGTGACGGTGACCTTGAGAAGAAAACTGGTGAGTTCCTAAAAGGACAATTAGAAAAGAATTTAGAGGGCTTAACAGTAAATATAAAACCGCAACCACGTAAACAACAAGTTTCACTCTTATTAAAGGGTGACTATGAAATCGGAATTGATGGTTGGAACCCTGACTTTGCTGACCCAATTACATTCCTTGAATTGTTTACAACGAATAACCCTTACAACTTAGATCATTACTCTAATAAAGAGTTCGACGAAACAATTGAAAAAGTGAAAACTACTTTAGCTGGTGATGAAAAAGCCCGCTTTGATGCATTACTAGCTTCAGAGAAAATATTATTCAAAGACTCTGTTATTGCTCCTCTTTACCAAAAGGGCGAATCTTATTTAGAGAAATCTTATGTGAAAGGCATTGTACAAGTAGACTTTGCAGGTCAATTAAACTTCAAATGGGCAAAAATTGAAAAATAAATGAGTTTAACAAGTTTAAAAGACTATACAACATTACATAATGGTGTGAAAATGCCTTGGTTCGGTTTAGGTGTGTTTAAAGTAGAGGACGGATCAGAAGTAATTGATTCTGTAAAAGCAGCTATTAAAAACGGATACCGCAGCATCGATACTGCAGCAATCTATCAAAATGAAGAAGGCGTTGGTCAAGCAATTCGCGAATCTGGTATTCCTCGTGAAGAGCTATTTATCACTTCAAAAGTATGGAATAGCGATCAAGGTTATGAAACAACACTTCAAGCATTTGAAACTACATTAGAGAAATTAGGCCTAGAATATTTAGATTTATATTTAGTACATTGGCCTGTAAAAGAGAAATATACTGAATCATGGAAAGCGTTAGAAAAGCTTTATAAAGATGGTCGTGTTCGTGCTATCGGTGTGAGTAATTTCCACATTCACCACTTACAAGACGTATTTGAAATTGCTGAAATTAAGCCAATGATCAACCAAGTGGAATACCACCCTCGTTTAGCACAAGAAGAATTACATGCTTTCTGTAAAGAACATAACATCCAGCTCGAGGCTTGGTCACCATTAATGCAAGGGCAACTACTGGATCATCCAACATTACAAGAAATTGCAACAAAATATAGTAAATCAACTGCACAAGTTATTTTACGCTGGGATTTACAAAATGAAGTTGTAACGATTCCTAAATCAATTAAAGAGCACCGCATTATTGAAAATGCAAACATCTTTGATTTTGAATTAAGCTCGGATGATATGAAAGCAATTCAAGCTTTGAATGAAAATCATCGCGTCGGTCCAGATCCAGATAACTTTAACTTCTAGATGCTTACTAAACATCGAATTTTATTTATTGGTGCCGGTCGTATGGCAGAAGCTATCTTCTCCGGATTACTTAAAACGAGTAAAGAATATATCGAAGAAATTATCGTTTCCAACCGAAGCAACATAGAAAAACTAGAACAATTACAAGGGCGATATAATGTGTCCATCACTACAGATTGGAAGCAGCATATTACATCCGTTGATACGATTGTTTTAGCAATGCCACCAGCTGCACATGAACAGTTATTACAGGAGTTATCTCCTCTTCTAACTGATCAATTCGTTGTGACCGTTGCTGCCGGAATTGGACCATCTTATTTAGAAAAAAGGCTTCCTCAAGGGACACCTGTTGCCTGGATTATGCCAAATACAGCTGCTGAAATCGGAAAGTCCATCTCCTTATATACGACGGGACATTCCGTAGGTGAAACGCATCAAGAAACGCTACAACTCCTTTTAAAAGGTATTGGTACCTCACAGTTTTGTACTGAAGAGGAAGTTCATCAACTTACCGCCATTACTGGTAGTGCACCTGCTTTTCTCTATCACTTTGCTGAAGGTTTAATTGAAGCGACGAAAAACTATGGAATTGATGAGAAAACGGCAAACCACCTTGTCATTCAAATGATTGCTGGTTCTGCCGCTATGCTCCAACAAAACGAAGATCCAGCTATGCTCCGAGAACAAGTAACAACACCAGGAGGCTCAACTGCTGAAGGCTTAAAAGTTCTATATGAAAATAATTTTTCAGAAGTCATTCAACAAGCAGTTGAAGCAACAAATAAAAAAGCTAGGGGGAAATAAATGGTTAGAAGTCCACTTTTTTTACTCATTTCTAGTATTATTTGCGTATTGGTTGGATTCTACATTCAATCGAGTTATATTGAAATTTTCGCATCGGTTATGGGGATTGTTAATGTTTGGTTATTAGCAAGAGAAAAAGTATTCAACTTTTTATTTGGTATGATTACTGTTATGGTATTTCTGTATATTTTCATTATACAAGGCTTATATGCAATGGCAGTATTGGCGGTCTTTCAATTTATATTTAATGTGTATGGTTGGTATTATTGGATTGCACGTAGTGGGGAAGAAGAGGTAAAAGCAACTGTTCGTTTAGATTTAAAGGGGTGGACCTTTTATATAATTTTTATTTTAGTTGCTTGGGTTGGTTGGGGCTATTATCAAGTTCGTTATTTAGAATCAACAAGTCCATATTTAGATGCTTTAAATGCTGTATTAGGATTAGTAGCTCAATTTATGCTAAGTCGAAAAATCTTAGAAAACTGGCATTTATGGATTTTGTATAACGTAGTTAGCATTGTAATTTATATTTCCACTGGTTTATATGTCATGCTCATACTAGCTGTTATTAATCTCTTTATATGTGTAGCTGGTTTGCTAGAGTGGAAGAAGAACTATAAAGGACAAGTGCATGTAAATAATTATATTTAGATGGACATTTTATTAGCGCTTCTTCCTGCAATTGCATGGGGAAACATCTTATTAGTAAGCGTAAAAATGGGCGGTGGTGCATATAGCCAAACGGTAGGTATGACAATCGGTGCTCTATTCTTCGCAACAGTTATGTATGTATTTACTCAACCAGCTTTAACAATGACAATCTTGATTGTTGGTTTTATTTCAGGTTTATTCTGGGCTTTAGGACAAGTAAACCAATTAAAAACAGTTGAAAAGTTAGGTGTTTCTACTACTGTAACGATTTCTACTGGTATGCAACTTGTTGCAACTTCTATCTTTGGAGTTATCGCTTTCCGCGAGTGGACTACTACAACAACGATCATTATGGGAACGATTGCAATCCTATTAATTGTAGTTGGTGTTGTATTCACATCATTAGACGATAAAGAAAATGCACAGCCACCAGGACAATTGAAAAAAGGACTTCTTACTTTAATTGTTTCTACTTTCGGCTATCTTGTATATGTAATTATTATTCGTTGGTATAACATTGATGGTTGGTCTGCTATTTTACCACAAGCAGTTGGTATGTTTGTCGGTGCGGTTGTACTGACATCTAAACATAAGCCATTTAACAAATATGCAATTCGTAATGCTTTATCTGGTTTACTTTGGGGAACAGGAAACTTATTCTTACTTCTTTCATTACCACGTGTCGGAGTAGCGACAAGCTTCCCATTATCTCAAACTGGAATCGTTATCTCAACATTCGGTGCGATTGTCTTCTTAGGTGAAAAGAAAACAAAACGTCAATTGATCTTTATTGCACTTGGTAGTGTTTTAATTATCGGCGGCGCTGTATTACTTGGTCTAACAAAAGCATAAATGAGCTTTGATGATATTTTGTCACCTGTCTTTTTATCTTTACGAGTAGCTGCATACGCCACCATTATCGTCACAATTTTAGGAACGATTATCGGTCGGTCACTAGCACGCTCTTCATGGAGATATAAAGTAATACTAGAAACTATTTTCTTATTACCAATGGTACTTCCGCCAACTGTAATCGGCTTTTTTCTCATTATTATTTTTGGAAATAACAGCCCCCTTGGAAAGTGGATAGAATCGTTATTTCAGCAGTCCATTATGTTCACATCTACTGCTGCTATCATTGCTTCTACAGTTGTCGCATTTCCGCTCATGTATCAATCAGCAAAAACAGGATTTTCGATCGCAAATGTACAAATTGAAGAGGGCGCTCGCGATCTCGGCGCCAGTGAATATCAAGTTTTTCTACACGTTACACTACCGCTTGCATTTCCTGCATTACTAAGCGGTATGATCTTAAGCTTTGTTCGTGCACTAGGAGAATTTGGTGCTACACTCATGTTTGCTGGGAATATTCCTGGTAAAACACAGACAATCCCAACAGCAATTTATATGGCCATTGATGCAAGTAATATGCAACTCGCTTGGACACTTGTAATTATCACTATCAGTATGTCACTCATATTTCTCCTATGTATTCAGCTCATTAATAAAAGAATTACTAATTCTTAAATGAACAAATTCACATTACGATCTATTGGAGCACTTATACTTTCTTTCCTTCTTATATTTAGTGCTGCTTGTACAAGTGGGGAAAAGAAAGAAAAGTCAGTTGCTAAAGAGGGAAAAACAGTCGAACTGACTATATCAGCTGCTGCTAGCTTACAAGATGCATTAAAAGAAATTGAAAAACAATATAAAGAGAAAGAGCCTAATATTAAACTTTCTTTTAACTTCGGTGCTTCTGGTGCACTTCAACAACAAATCGAACAAGGTGCGCCTGCCGATTTATTCTTCTCTGCAGCAGAAGATAAATTCCAAACACTTGTTAAAAAAGGATTCATTAATGAAAAAGAAGGAAAAAATCTTCTTGGAAATGAACTAGTTCTAGTCGTCCCAAAAGATAGCTCTCTTACAAAAATTCAAGATTTAAAAGATGAGAAAATCAAAAAAATCGCACTTGGTACACCTGAATCTGTACCTGCTGGGAAATATGCAAAAGCTTCTCTCACACATGAAAATCTTTGGAATGACATTCAAAATAAAATCGTATTTACAAAAGATGTTCGCCAAGTGTTAACATATGTAGAAACAGGTAATGTCGATGCTGGTATTGTATACAAAACAGATGCTCTCATTTCAGACAAAGTAAAAATTGGCGAGACGGCAGCCGCTACTTCTCACGAGCCAATCCACTATCCTTTAGGCGTTATAAAAGAATCGAAGCATAAGAAAGAGGCGACTTCATTTTATGAATATTTGCAGTCAAAAGATGCACAATCTATCTTTAAGAAATATGGATTTACAGTCCTATCATAAATGAAAGAAGAAAGTGAGGAATCGTCTATGGATCATCATTCCTACACAACGGAAGAAGTAGCGAAGCGATTAAAAGTATCAAAACTAACTGTATACGACTTAATTAAAAAAGGAGAACTTCCTTCTTATAGAGTTGGTAGACAGATGCGCATTGATGCAGCAGATTTAGAACAATATATAAAGCAAATGAAAACAGGAAAGATACAAGTTACTTCTGTAAAGAATGACGATAGTAGTATCTTGAATACATGCATCATTAGCGGGCAAGAACTAACGTTAGATATGTTGGCAAAACGTATAGAAAATCGATTGCCAAATTCTAATGTATTAAGAGCATATCAAGGTAGTTTAACAAGTTTAGTGAAGATGTACCAAGGAGAAGGAAGTGTAGTTAGTTTACACTTATTTGATGGTGAAACGGGTACATATAATGTTCCTTACGTAAAACGTATTTTAGTTGGACAACCATGTATTATGATTAATTTATTGGCAAGAAATGTGGGGTTTTATGTTCAAAAAGGAAACCCAAAGAAAATAAAGACATGGGCTGATATATCCGGGTCCTCTATAAAATTTGTAAATCGAGAAAAAGGCTCTGGTATTAGGGTGCTAGTGGATGAACAATTACGAATTCAAAAGTTAAATAAAGAACATATTAGTGGATATGAATGGGAAGAATCGAATCATCTTGGTGTTGCCACGCAAGTTGCGAACGGAAACGCTGATGTTGGGGTAGGGTCGGAAAAGGTTTCGCAAATTGTAAATGTAGACTTTATTCCGCTAATGAAAGAACAGTATGATTTAGTAATTTTGAAGAATAAAGACAATGAAGAACTTATTGAAGTTATGAAAGACATTCTGCAATCGGAAGAATTTCATAATGAGTTAAAAGCGATTGGCGGGTACGATATTACGAAAACAGGCCAAATTATATATGAAACAAACTAAATGATGAACAAAATGAAATCAAACAATTTTTTTAACACAACGGGCATGCTGCTATCCGCACTTGTCGATGCAAAAGCAGTTGCAACTACATTAAACAAACAAGGAGAGATTATAATGAACAACATTACTTTCAACAAATCAGACTTTTCCCCGCATTAAATGGAATTACGAGACTTACAAATCTTCCAAAGCGTTGCCGACCGCGGTAGTGTAAGCGGCGCAGCAAAGGAATTAAATTATGTACAATCAAATGTAACCGCACGTATTAAACAATTAGAAAACGAGCTAAAAACACCGCTCTTTTACCGTCACAAACGAGGCATGACTTTAACAGCTGAAGGAAGAAAAATGCTCGTTTATGTTAATAAAATTTTGCAAGATGTTGAAGAGCTAAAACAAGTGTTTCTAGATAGCGAAACACCATCTGGTATATTAAAAATCGGGACAGTCGAAACAGTAAGTACATTGCCTACCATTTTGTCTTCTTACTATAAAAGCTATCCAAACGTTGATTTATCATTACAAGCTGGTCTAACCGAAGAACTTATTAGAGAAGTCCTTGAACATCAATTAGATGGCGCCTTTATATCAGGTCCTATTAAGCATCCACTAATTGAACAATACGATGTTAGTACAGAAAAATTAATGCTTGTGACACAAAATAAAGCTTTTCATATAGAAGAATTTACTACGACGCCCTTACTTGTTTTTAATCAAGGGTGTGGATACCGTTCCAAACTAGAACGATGGCTTAAAGATGAAGGCTTGCTACCAAAAAGAATTATGGAATTTAACATATTAGAAACAATATTAAATAGTGTAGCACTCGGTCTTGGGATTACACTCGTGCCCCAGTCCGCGGTACAACATCTTTCTACAGCAGGTAAAGTACACTGTCATCCGATTCCCGAGAAATATGGTAGTATTTCAACTGTTTTCATACGCCGCAAAGATAGCTACATGACCAATTCAATGCGTAGCTTTTTAAAAACAATTGAAGAACATCATCACATCAATATGCTTTAAATGGTGAGAAGAGGTCAAATGATAATAGGAGCTTTGGCATGTTTAATTGCAAGTATGTCATGGGGAGCGATGTTTCCGGTTGCTGATCATGCGCTAGAATACATAGATCCATTTTATTTTTCACTTATTCGTTATGGAGCGGTGGCGATAGTACTGATTGTATTATTATTAATGAAAGAAGGAAAAAAGGCATTTCGTTTAGAAGGAAGGGGAAAGTTACTCGTCTTTTTTGGAACGATGGCGTTTACTGTATATAATGTACTCATATTTTTAGGTCAAATGTTAATGGGGAAATCAGGTGTAATGGTAGCCTCCATTATGGAAGCACTCATGCCGATGATTTCCATTTGTATTTTATGGGGATATAAGCATATAAAACCGAAAAAGTATATGATAACGAGCATGATTATCGCTTTTGTAGGAGCTGTGTTTGTTATTACGAAAGGTGATATGAGTTTCTTTTTAACATTAAAAGATAACATGTTTTCATTAGCGTTTATATTTATTGGTGTTGTAGGTTGGGTTATTTATACGATGGGTGGTCAAACGTGTAGCGATTGGTCAACATTACGCTATTCTACGTTGACGTGTGTATTTGGTACGACTGTCACAGGAATTATAACGGTAATGATTACGGTGCTTGGGTATGTTCCAGTTCCAAGTATGGGAACGATTTCTATTGTGAAATATGATTTGTTATTTATGATGACATTACCAGGAATCGTAGCGCTACTCGCTTGGAATTACGGTGTGAAAATCTTATCATCGATTAACGGCATTTTATTTATTAATTTTGTACCCATTACGACTTTGATTATTATGATGATGCAAGGTTATCAAATAACAATGTTTGATATTGCAGGAACTTTACTTGTTATTGCAGCACTTATTCGCAATAACGTTTGTCAGAGAAAAGAAGGAAATATAAATAAGCAAGTTTTACAAGAAGAGCAATTACGCCAAGCGGTTTAAATGTTAGAAAGTTTATTGTTTTTCTTCGCCGTCGGAGTTGCGTGCGAGCTTGCAGCAATTAATCGAAATGGTCGTAAGAAGGTAAAACAACAAGCTGAACTGATACAGCTTTTAAAAGAGTTAAAAGAAAGAAAAATTTAAATGTATAAACCAATTACATTTTCGTTGAAATATATATTTAAAATGGCTGGGAAAGTAGAAGTACAAGGGAGAGAGAAATTACCGGAAGGCGGCCCTTACGTTGTTGCGTGTACACATACGAGTTTTATGGATGTTTTAATGTTAGCAACTGGGATATATCCAACCCAAATTCATTACATGGCGAAAAAAGAATTATTTGAAGGGAAATTCAAAAACTGGTTCTTTAAAAATGTAAATGCATTTCCGGTAGATCGTGAGAATCCAGGGCCAAGCACATTAAAAATTCCATCGCGGTTATTAAAAGAGGGAAAAGTAGTAGGGATTTTTCCAAGTGGAACGAGATCAACAGAAGATGTTTCATTAAAAGCGGGGGCTGTTACGATTGCACTGCGTTCTAACGTTCCATTAGTGCCGGCAGCTTATATTGGCCCATCAAGTGTAAAAGAATTAATAAAAGGAAAAAAAGCGCAATTAGTTTTTGGGGATCCGATTCAAATTGATGCCGGAGAACAAATAGATCGAAAAACGGCTATGAAAATGATGACAGATCAATTAAACGAAAAATTTGAAGAACTAAAGGAAACTTTGCAATCAAATCAAAAGTAAATGGCTAATATTAAAGATATCGCAAAGATGGCCGGAGTTTCAGTTACGACCGTTTCGAGGGTGCTAAATGATCACCCATATGTAAGTGAAGAAAAAAGGAAAGCGGTTATTGAGATAGTTGAGAAGTTGAATTACTCACAAAACGCAAACGCTGTTCATTTATCCAAAGGGAAGACGAATATTGTTGGTGTAATTTTACCTTACATTAATCATCCGTGTTTTGATGCGATGGTAGGTGGAATGATGGAGGTGGCGTTAGCTCATAATTACAGGGTGTTACTTTGCCAAACGAATTACAATAAAAAAGAAGAAATGAAAAGTTTACATATGCTTAAAACAAAACAATTGGATGGCCTTATTATTTGCTCGCGTGCGAATGATTGGGAAACGATAGAACCATATGCTTCTTACGGCACGATAATTGCTTGTGAAGATAATGATATTTCCAATATCTCAAGTGTATATACAAATCATTCGGCAGCCTTTCAGTTAGGGATGAATTATCTTATTGAAAAAGGTTATAAAAAAATTGGTTATTGTACGGGAAGAAAGTTAGGGCCAAGTAGTCAAAAACGTTTTGATGTTTATAAACATCAATTACAATCCATAGATGAAGAAGTTAATGAAGAATGGATTTTTACAGAATGTTTTACATTAGAAGATGGTGTGAGAGCGGCTCATAAGTTAAAGGAGATGCAGGTCCTCCCAGAAGCGTTAATAGTAGCGGGAGATGAAGTTGCGATTGGGATTATGACAGAAGTTGAAAAGTTAGGTATTCAAGTTCCTGAGGATTTGGCAATTATTGGTTTTGATAATCAACCTATTTCACAAGTGTTACAGTTGACAACGATTGATCAAAATTTAAAGGAGATAGGCAAAAACGCTTTTGAAATGTTTTATAGGCAAGTGAGCAACGAGAGTTATAAACAAGAAAAGGTGGAGATTCCGTATGAACTTGTGGAGCGCTCTACAGTTTAGATGAATGAACTTTTATCGAGTATGAAAAAATATGTAGAGGATGACGAAAAGATTTTAGCTGCTGTGGTAGGGATATTTGAGAAGGATGATTTTACTTTAGCTTACCGACATGGGATTTTCGCTGCCACTACTAGACGTCTCCTTTTTTACGGGAAATTTTCGTGCTACCCTGCAATATTTGAAGAGTATCCGTATTTGCATATAGATGACATAGATCTCTGTCCGTGTTTTGAATTTACTTGTAATCATGAAAGGGTTAGATCTAGGTATATTCAGAAAGGGAATGTGGAGCAATTTGTTCGTACAGTTAGAGAAAATATGAATAATTAAATGGTTAATCAACGTATTAAAGAAATAGCACTAATTACAATTGGTTCATTGTTATTCGCAATTGGTATTAATTACTTTGCAATTCCAAACCGTTTATCAGAGGGTGGAATTATTGGTTTAACGGTTGTTACTTACTATTTATTTGATTGGTCGCCAGGGATTGTGAATTTTGCTATAAATGCAGTTTTACTGGCAATTGGTTATAAATTCTTTGATAAGAAAACGATGGTTTATACAATTTTAGGGATTGTAGAAACATCTTTGTTTTTATATGTTACAGAGCATATTGAGTATCATGTAAATAGTGATACGTTATTAGCAGCTTTATTTGCTGGTCTATTTGTAGGTGTTGGATTAGGTTGTATGTTCAAGGCTGGGGGTACATCAGGAGGATCGGCAATTTTAGCGCAGTTAGCAAATCAATATTTAGGGTGGAGCGTCGGAAAAGGCGTACTTATTATTGATATCGTTGTAATTGCTGGTTCTGTATTTATAATAGGACAAGAAAAAGCAATGTACACGCTTGTTGCTGTATTCATCGGAGCGAAAGTGATTGATTTCATTGTAGAAGGAATGGATACAAAAACAGCTGTTACGATTATTTCGAATCAACCAGATTTAATCCGTGAGACTATTACGAAAAACATGACACGCGGTGTCACTGTGTTAGAAGGACGCGGCGGATATACTGGGAAAAATAAAGAAGTTTTATATGTTGTTATTAATAAACAAGAACTTGTTAAGTTAAAACAAGTTATTAGCCGAGTAGATGAAGATGCTTTCGTTGTTATTCACGATGTACGTGATGTACTTGGTGGTGGCTTTAAAGCGAGCTAAATGGATGTATATATATCCTGCAGAGGAGGAATGTTTATTATGAAGAAAAAAATGATCACTACTATAATAGCGATGCTAGTGATAGTAATAATGTTACTGCCTACGAAACTTGGACCAGTTATCGATAAATATAATCCGCTTTATAAGACGAAAGAATACTATACGGTTGTGAATACAATTGGTCAGCATGTTGGTGATGAGTGGTATGAATATGAATTTATTGCATTTGACGAACGTGGAAGAGAACAAAAAATAAAGAAGACTGTTAAGCATATGTTAAAGAGAGATGAAGCATTAAAGGTGTACGCAAAAGGACGCTACGGCGAGTTAATTGAAGAAATTGAAGCTGTAAATATTCCTATTAATGCGAAGAGTAAACTTTTAGCGATGAGATAGATGAAATGGATTGATAGCCATATACATGTTGATCAATACAAAGATGAAGAGAAAAGCAGATTACTTAAAGATGTGGAGAATGGTAAAGAGGTAAAGGGGCTTGTTGCAGTATCTATGAATTATCAATCATGTAAGGAAACTTTATCTTTAGCAAAGAAATTCCCTTTCATACACCCAGCAATAGGATTTCATCCGGAGCAACCGATTCATAAAGAAGAATGTGAGTGCATATTTAAATTAATTGAAGCTCATGCTGAGGAAATCGTTGCGATTGGTGAAGTGGGCTTGCCGTATTATTTAAGGAAAGAAGATGAAGGGGTTACTATAGATTCATACGTGGCGATATTGAGACGATTTATAGAACTAGCTAGTGAATATGATTTGCCCATTGTATTACACGCAGTTTATAAAGATGCCGATATTGTATGTGATTTACTTGAAGAATATAAAGTTTCACGTGCACACTTCCATTGGTTTAAAGGAAGTGAAGCGACAATGGAACGGATGGTGAGGAATGGTTATTATATTTCTATCACACCAGATGTTTTACATAAGGAGAAAATTAGAAAAATCGTTTCGTATTATCCACTGGAATATATGATGGTGGAAACGGATGGACCGTGGAAATTTCAAGAGAATACTATAACACACCCTTGTATGATTAAAGATGTATTAGAAAAAGTTAGTGTAATGAAAAAAATGCCAGTAGAGAAAGTTGCAGAACAAATATATAAGAATACAGTTCGCTTTTATCGATTGAATGAATCCTAAATGAAAAAATGGCTATTACTCTTATTCAGTTTACTACTATTAATTCCTGTCCCTATTTCCGCACAAAAAACCGAAAAGCCGAAAGTCCTTATTTTATACAGTTCAAATGATGATCAAATTACAAGTGATATCCAAATACTTAATACACAAGTAGGACATTTCACTAATGATATAACAATTAAAAATATAAAACAGGTGTCTGAAGTAACTGATAAATCTTCGTATACACACGTTATTTACATGGGTGAAAAACAAGAAGATCTTTCTACTGAAGCAAAAGAATTTCTAGAAAGCTTCCCCGGACCACTACTAGTTTTAGGTCAAAACATAGAACAGTTATCTACTCGTTTTTCGTTCATTACACTTAAAAATGCAGATATAAACTCTGATAAAATCGAATATCCAACACGTAAGCTAAAGAATACATTAGAGGAAGAGAGATCAATTAAACAACTTGATACAAATGGAACAATTCTTGCCCATGCCTTAAGAGGCAATAATACTTATCCATTAATTGTGCAGCAAAACAATTCGTATTATGTTGCAACTTCCAACCTCTTTGATTGGATATCTTATTATATTGGCGAAAGCTTATTTTCTTATTTTCAACAAAAACCTGAAACCAATAAAAAATTAGCCTATCTACGCCTTGAGGATGTTCACCCAGCTGCAGATATAAATCAATTACAGGACATTGCTGACTTATTAAAGAAAAAAAAGGTTCCTTATATGATAACCGTTATTCCTGTATATACAGATCCAGAGACAGGCAAAACATTACATTTAAAAGATAAACCCAAACTAGTCGATCTTTTACGCTCTATGCAAGATGATGGTGCAGCAATTATTATGCATGGTTATACTCACCAATTTTATGACAGTGAAACTGGTGAGGGGTTTGAATTTTGGGACGTAAAAACAGATCAACCCATTCGTCAACCGAAGCATGAAAAGCCAAAAACAAAAGATAATTTCCCAAATATAGAGGCATATAACCAATATGTAAAAAAAGGTGAAGCATTTGAAGAAAAATATACGACAGATCATATTGAAAAAGGTATCCAAGAACTTGTAGATGCTAAACTATATCCTGTCGCATTTGAAGCACCTCATTACACAATGTCTCAAAAAGGATATGAAATCTTATCAAGGTACTTTTCAACTTATGTAGGTCAACTGCAGTTAAGTGATACAACTTGGAAATCCATGCACTCTCCAGCGTATAGAAGTACACCATCATTTCTACATGGAATGAAATTAATGCCTGAAACTGTTGGATTTATTGAAGAGGATAAACCACGAGCTATTGCCCAAATGAAAGAGCGTGCTTTATCTGTTGCTAAATTATCCGATGGAGTTATTGGTGCATTCTATCATCCTTACTTAGGCGTGAAACCATTAAAAGAAGTATTAAAGGATCTAGAAAGCATTCCAAACATAGAGTGGATTGATTTACAAAAAGAAACGAATGAAGTAAAAATGAAAGATATTCATATTACTACTAATAAAGACGGTATCCACGTTGAAAAACCAACCAGCGCAAATGACGTAATTGATTATATAAAACAATATGGATTCTTCCTTATACTTGGGTTCGTTATCATTGTCTTTCTATTATTATTAAGACGTGCGAAAAAATTAGAATCCTAAGTGAAGAAATTCTTTGTAGGATTTTTAGTCGTTCTTGGGGTGTATTTATATTTCCAAGGAAAGTCTGAAGGAATGGATAAGCTAGTAAAAGAGACAAGCTATGTTGATTCAGAAGAAGCAAAACAGGTGAAACAAATCATTATAGAGGAAGCAAAGAAAGTAAATCTTCCAGAATGGATACCTCTTACAATTGCCGAACATGAAAGTCGATTGAATCCAAGAAGTATTGGAGACAACGGAACTTCATTCGGATTATTTCAATTGCACCGTGGTGGTGGACTTGCGCCAGATCATTTAACTGATGAAGAGTTGAAAGACCCACGTACAAATTCACAAATTGCAATGCCGCATTTGGTGAAGGGATATAAGCGCGGGGTGCAAAGAGGTTTGACTGATTTTGCATTACTGAAGTATGTAGCGAATACATCGGGATGGCCAGGGAATTTAGGGCCAGAGTGGACGGATAACAATATGAAGTATAACGTTGGATTAGAGAGCGTATACTATCGAAATAAAGGTGTACTAAAAGAGTAGATGAGGATATCTTGTCTTTTATTTTTCCCTATTCCCTTTAAAGGATTTCCTTCTCCTTTTCCCGAATGTATTAAGCGGGATTTTTACACATATTTTAAAGGGGCATATATACAAATGGATACACAACAACTATATTTTTTAAACGATATCGGTAAACAAAAACCAGAAAGCATTCGGAACAGAAGCGCTACATGTCCATTTTGCGATAGAGAAAATTTAACGGATATTTTAGAAACTGAGGGCTCAATTATTTGGTTGAAAAATAAATTCCCTACATTAAAAGATACATTTCAAACCGTGTTAATCGAAACGGATAATTGTGAAGAGCATATCGCAACATATACAGAAGAGCATATGCGAAAACTAATTCATTTCTCTATTCAACATTGGTTAAAGTTACAGGAAAACGAAGAGTTTTCATCTGTAATTTTATACAAAAATCATGGTCCATTTTCAGGTGGAAGCTTGCATCATGCACACATGCAAATTATCGGAATGAAACATGTAGACTATCTCGAGAATATTGAAGAAGAAAATTTCCAAGGGATACTTGTTCAAAAAAACGAACGTATTGAACTCAATATTTCAGAGTGTCCTATTATCGGTTTTACTGAATTCAACATAATCATTGATGATATTGCATGTATAGATGAAATGGCAAATTACATTCAGCAAACTGTACGTTACATACTGACAGATTTCCATAAAGGGTGTAGCAGTTATAACTTATTCTTCTATCACTTAAACGGAAAAATTATTTGTAAAGTTGTTCCTAGGTTTGTCGTCTCACCGTTGTATGTAGGGTATAAAATACCGCAAGTTTCTACAAAACTAGAAGAAGTGAAAATACAACTAGCGCAGTACTTCACAAGGCAGGAAGACAAAATCATCCATAAAAAAATAGAGTAGATGACAATTTGTAGTGTAAATAATGTAACGAAATCTTTTGGTGGAAACATCATATTTGAAAATATATCGCTTGAAATAAAGAATGGTGAACGTGTTGGTTTAGTTGGCCGTAACGGTAGTGGGAAGACAACAATCTTTGGGCTTCTAACAGGAATGGAGAATGTGGATACAGGAGCCGTTCATATGAAGAAAGGTACACGCATTGGTCATGTCGCACAAATTCCAAAGTTTGATGAGGGCATGACTGTATACGATGTATTGGGTTCCGCTTTTAAAGTAGAAAAGGAATTAGAAAAAGAAATGCGTGTTTTAGAAAAAAATATGGCGGAGGAACGGGAATCGTCTGCTTTGCAAAAACTGATGGAGAGGTACGGAGTAATTCAAGAAAAGTTTACGTTTCTTGGTGGTTATGAAATAGAGGCAAATATTATGAAGGTAGCAAATGGTCTACAAGTGACGGAACTATTCCCCCGATCATTTCTAGAATTAAGTGGAGGAGAACAGACGAAGGTAAGCCTTGCGTATATGCTATTGCAGAAACCAGATTTACTTCTATTAGATGAACCGACAAATCATTTGGATTTATTTGCAGTCGAATGGTTAGAGCAATTTTTAAAAGAATACACGGGAACAGTTATGGTTATTTCACATGATCGCTATTTCCTTGATGAAGTTGTAACGAAAGTTTTTGATTTAGAAGATGGAGAAATTCACGTGTATCATACGAATTATTCTCAGTTTGTTGAGGAGAAGGAAGAAAGGTTGCTTCATGAGTTTCAGGCTTATCAAGAACAGCAAAAGAAAATAAAGAAAATGAAAGAAGCAATTAAGCGTCTACGTGAATGGGCAAATCAAGCGAATCCGCCGAATGAAGGACTGCATAAGAGAGCGAGAAATATGGAACGTGCGTTAGAACGTATGGAGAAGTTAAAGAGACCAATTTTAGAACGAAAACAGATGGGACTTCAGTTTGAAGGGCAAGAGAGAAGTGGGAAAGATGTTGTTGTAATGAAAGAAGTGAGTAAAGGTTTTTCTGACAAACCTTTATTTGAACAAGCGAATTTACACGTTCGTTTTCAGGAGCGTGCGGCTATCGTTGGTCGTAATGGCACAGGGAAGACTACGCTACTAAAATTACTATTAGAAGAAATAGAGCCAGATGTTGGTGAAATTCGGATTGGTAGTAGTGTCAAAGTTGGTTATTTATCGCAGCATGCGTACGGAAATATGAAGAGTAATGTATTGGAAGCTTTCAGAGAGTATGTAGCTGTAACAGAGGGAGAAGCAAGACATATATTAGCTAAGTTTTTATTTTATGGTCCAGCTGTGTTTAAGAAAGTAACGCAACTGAGCGGTGGAGAAAAAATGAGGCTAAGATTGGCGCAACTTATGTATCAAGACATCAATTTTTTAATTTTAGATGAGCCGACAAACCATCTTGATATTGAATCAAGGGAAGTTTTAGAGGAAGCTCTTGAGCAATATAATGGAACGATTTTAGCTGTTTCACATGATCGTTATTTTTTAAATAAGTTATTTGAAAAGACGTATTGGATTGATGAACGCAAATTATTTGAGTTTGCAGGGAACTATGCATGGGCTCGTCAAAAGTGGGAAGAAAGGATTGAGAAGCAAGTAATAAAGCAGAAACCTCAAGGGAGAAAAAGTATTGAAATAGTCCCTGTAAAAAAGAAAGAAGCTAGGAATATTGAGGGGATTGAAACCGAGTTAATGCGTGTAGAAGAAGATATATATGCACTTGAATGTAAAATGGAACATGTAGCTGATGTTGAAATGCTTGAACAATTGTATGAAGAAAAAACGAAAAAAGAGTTGTTACGAGCGGAGTTATATAATGAGTTAGATAATATTGTGGGGTAAATGAAGAAAAAGACGAAAAAATGGGCTGGTGTATTTTCGGTATTAATGAGTAGTTCGCTTGTGTTATCTGCTTGTGGGGGACAGGAAGATACGGCTTCTACAGAACCGGTTAAACAACAAGATTTAAAAAATATAAAAATTGAAAAGATTGCTGCGACAGATAAAACGAAAGTACCAGATAAAGCGAAGAATAGAAAAGATACGCTAGTAGTTGGTATTAGTAAACCTGGCGGCGTATTTTTACCATATTTCCAACAAAATGGTTGGGATGGAAACGTGACTTCAGTGATTTTTGCATCTCTTGTATCAACTGATAAACAAGGGAAACCAATTCCAGAATTAGCGGAGAAGTGGGACGTTTCTTCTGATCAGTTAACATATACATTCCATTTACGTAAAGACTTAAAATTTAGCGATGGATCGCCATTAACAGCAGATGATGTAGCGTTCACATTGACGCTTTTACATGATAAGGCATATGAAGGTGAAATAGATATCTCTCAATATGCGGTTAAAGGTGGTAAAGAATATAAAGAGGGAAAGGCAACTTCTATTGAAGGTATTCAAGTTGTTGATCCACAAACAATTAAAATTACCACTGAAAAAGTTAATTCACAAGCTATATTTGTTTTAGGCGGTACAGTATTATCAAAGGCTTATTACGGAAAAGATTACAAACAAAATACAAGTTTAGATTACTTAAAAGAGTTATATGGAAAACCGATAGCTGCGGGTCCATATAAATTTGAAAAGTATATCCCGGGGCAAGAAGTTCGATTTGTAGCAAATGAAAATTATTATGCGGGCAAACCCAAAATTCCAAACTTCATTTATAAAATTACTTCTGGTGATACGAAGCTTCAATTATTCCAAACAGGTGAGGTTGACTACACTGGCCTAGGTACTGGTGATGAAATTCTTGAACAGGCTAAGGGTTTAGAATTTGCGAATATCCAAATCGAAACAGCAGCGTCATTTAGTTATATTTATATGAATAATAATAAGCCGTACTTAAAGGATAAAAAGGTTCGCCAAGCACTTATTTACGGGTTAGATCGTAAAAAATATGTTGATACAGCATTGAAAGGATACGGTACGGTAGCTAATGTACCAATTCATCCAACTTCTTGGGCTTATACGGAAGAAGGAGTTAATAAATATGAATACGACAAAGAAAAAGCGAAAAAATTATTAGATGAAGCAGGATGGAAAGTTGGTTCGGATGGAGTTCGTGAAAAAGATGGTCAAAAATTAAAGCTTTCTTATTTCGGCCCAAGTTCAGCTAAAGATAGTGATTTATTAATTCCAATTGCGAAAGAGAATTATAAAGAAATAGGTGTAGAATTTAATCCGGAATTTATGGACTTTAATACTATGCTTTCGAAGGTAAATAAAGGTGACTATGATTTAGCTTCTGTTTCGACACCGATTACAAGTGATCCGAGTGAAACAGCTGGTGAATATTTGTCTGGTGTCAATGAGAAGAGTCTTGGTTATAAAAATGCGAAAGTAGATGAGTTAATTAAAAAAGGTATTGAGACAGTTGATATTGAAAAACGTAAACCTATTTATAAAGAATTATATAAAGAGTTAAGTGATGACCCACCAGTAATTCTATTAAACTACCGTAGAACAATTACTGGTTATAACGGGAATATAAAAGGAATTGACTCTGAAAAATACAATAGTATTAGCGCAAACTTACCAGTTTTATCATTTGAAAAATAAATGATTCCTACACTGTTTGGAACATCAATTATTATTTTCTTCCTGTTTGCGCTTCTTCCAGGAGACTATATTGATTCAAATCCAAAGATTACACCTGAAAGGGCAGCTGAACTTAGGGAATTATATGGATTAAATAAGCCAATCGTTGAGCGTTATTTTCATTGGTTAGGTAATGCATTGCAAGGGGATTTTGGGTTTTCGCTTCAATATCAGGAACCTGTAACGTCATTATTAAATAAATTTATTTGGAATTCTTTTAGTGTAGCTGTTATTGCATTGTTTTTTATTTGGCTAATTGCACTTATTATCGGCGTATTCTCAGCGACGAAGCAACATTCTTTATTCGATAAACTTGTAACAATTGGTGTCTTTGCAGCAATGTCATTTCCTTCATTCTTTATCGGTTTGTTTTTAATTAAGGTGTTCGCGGTGGACTTTAAGTTATTACCGATAGGCGGAATGATTGATGTTGGGAGTAATTCGACTGGATTAGCTTACGTAATAGAAGTTGCCAAGCATATGGTTTTACCAGTATTTATTTTGACTCTTCTTGGTGTGGGTTCATTAACTCGTTACTTTAGAACAAGCATGTTAGAGGTTGTAAGGCAAGATTACATACGAACAGCACGAGCGAAAGGTTTAAAGGAGAAGACCGTTATTTATAAGCATGCATTAAAAAATGCAATATTACCGGCGATTACGTTATTAGCATTTGAATTACCAGGTTTATTTTCAGGAGCAATTATTATTGAACAAATTTTTAACTGGCCAGGGATTGGTAATATTCAATTAGAAGCACTAAATTTTCGTGATTATACAGTATTAATGGCATTTACGATGTTTCTTTCTTGTTTAACAATCGTTTCAAACTTTTTCGCTGACATCGTATATGCAGTTGTTGATCCACGTATTCGGTTGAAGTAAATGGAAACTGTTACAGCAATTACAGAGAAAAAAGAAAAAAAGAGAAGAAATGAATCATCACCATGGCGACAGGCTCTTAAAAAAATAAAGAGAAATAAGATGGCACTCGTAGGGTTTTATGCACTAATGTTTATGTTTTTATTTTGTTTTGTCGGTCCGCTCTTTTCGCCGTATGCATCAGGGAAAATACAAGTTGCTTTAATTAACAAACCACCTAGTTTTTCACATTGGCTCGGTACAGATCAATTGGGAAGAGATATTTTAACGAGACTTATGCAAGCAGGGCGCATTTCATTAACAATTGGATTAGCTTCAATGGTCTTATCGGTTATACTTGGAGCTTTATTAGGAGCTATTGCAGGCTTTTATCGCGGGATTGTTGACAATATTATTATGCGTCTTGCAGATATTTTAATGTCGATGCCGGGATTACCGTTGCTTATTATAATGGGAGCTATTTTATCAGAATGGAAAGTACCATCTGATTATCGTCTTTATGTCATTATGATTATTTTAAGTTTAGTAGGTTGGCCAGGACTGGCACGTCTTGTAAGAGGTCAAATTTTATCACTCAGGGAGCAAGCGTTTATGCAAGCTGCTGATGTGTTAGGAATAAAAGATTACCGGAAAATTATATATCATTTAATCCCTAATGTTTTACCGATCTTAATTGTTGTATCCACATTAGGTGTTGCAGGCTCTATTTTAGGGGAATCCGCACTAAGCTACTTAGGTCTCGGAGTCGTCCCGCCTACACCATCATGGGGAAATATGATTAGTGCAGCTAACTCATTAATCGACTTCCAAAAGCGTCCGTGGTTATGGATTCCGCCCGGTTTTGCAATTTTTATAACAGTTGTATCAATTAATTTACTTGGTGATGCACTTCGTGATGCGTTAGATCCAAAGATGAGACGGTAGATGAGTAAAGCGGTAGTAGAGCTGAAAGATTTGCAAACACATTTTCAGACAGAAGAAGGAACAGTAAAGGCTGTTAATCATGTTAGCTTTGCAGTTCGAGAAGGTGAAACAGTTTGTGTTGTAGGTGAATCGGGTTGCGGGAAGAGTGTAACGGCGCTATCGATTATGGGACTTATTGCTGAATCAGGAAGTGTAGTAGGTGGAGACATTTTATATGAAGGAAAAAGTCTTTTAGGTATGAAAGAGAAAGAGCTGCGTAGTTTACGGGGCAATGATATTGCGATGATATTCCAAGAGCCGATGACATCGCTGAATCCCGTCTTCACTGTAGGAGAACAAATTGTAGAAACGTTAAGAGAGCATGAATTACTTAGTAAAAATGAGGCGTATAAAAAGGCAATCGAATTAATTCGTAAAGTTGGTATAGCTCGTGCGGATGAAATTGTCCATTCGTATCCACATGAACTAAGTGGAGGCATGTTACAACGTATTATGATTGCTGTTGCGCTTAGTTGTAATCCTAAGTTATTAATTGCAGATGAACCGACAACTGCTCTTGATGTTACGATTCAAGCTCAAATATTAGACTTACTAAGACAGATAAAAGAGGAATTTAAAACATCGATTTTATTAATTACACATGATTTAGGCGTTGTAGCAGAAATGGCTGATTACGTTGTCGTTATGTATGGCGGAAAAGTTATTGAGGAAGCCCCAGTACTAGAGATATTCCAAAATCCGAAACATCCGTATACGAAAGGTTTGTTGAAATCAAAACCGGTAATGGGAAAACGAATAGATAAATTATATTCGATTCCAGGGCAAGTTCCGAATTTAGTTGGCTTAGGTGAATTTTGTTATTTTAGTGGTCGTTGTGAACATTGTATGGAAATATGTAAAGAAGAGGCACCAAATTTGAATGTGCATGATGAGAACCATAAAGTAGCTTGCTGGTTATATGAGGAGCGTGCGGAACAATGAATGAGTGAACCATTATTAGAAGTGAAAAACTTAAAGACGTATTTTCCAATTAAGGGCGGCATATTTAGTAGAACGATTGGACATGTAAAGGCAGTTGATGGAGTAAGTTTTACTATTAATAAAGGTGAAGTGTTCGGTCTCGTTGGAGAATCAGGAAGTGGAAAAACAACGATAGGAAAAACAATTTTACGTCTCGTCCAAAAAACGGAGGGGGAAGTAAAGTTTAAAGGGCACGATGTTCATTCCTTATCCAAGGAGGAATTGAGAAAACATCGCCCTAATATGCAGCTTGTTTTTCAAGATCCATTTAGTTCATTAAACCCAAGAATGAGAATTGGAGAAGCACTTGGTGAGCCAATGTTGGCTCACGGACTAGCGACGAAAGAAAATGTTCGTGCAAAGGTGATAGAAGTATTGGAGTTATGTGGTTTAGCTCCGTATCATATTGACCGGTATCCTCATGAGTTTTCTGGTGGGCAACGTCAGCGTATCGTTATCGCAAGAGCTATGGTATTAAATCCAGAATTCATTGTAGCTGACGAACCTGTGGCAGCACTAGATGTATCTATTCAAGCACAAATCATTAATTTATTTAGTGAGTTACAGGAGAAAAAGGGATTATCTTATTTATTCATTTCACATGATTTAAGTGTTGTGGAACATTTATGTACAAAAATCGGAATTATGTATTTAGGAACGATTGTAGAAACGGCACCGCGTGATGAGTTATTTACGAACCCACTTCATCCGTATACAAAAGCATTGTTATCAGCTGTGCCAATACCAGATCCAACAGTGAAGCGGGAGCGAATTATACTAGAGGGGGATATTCCAAGTCCAGCAAATCCACCTTCAGGTTGTCGTTTCCATACACGCTGCCCGTTTGCAACAGATGTCTGTAAAAAAACGGTACCAGAGTTTCGTAATGTTGGTGAAGATCATTTTGTTGCTTGTCATTATGTATAAATGTATAATAAAAACAAAGAGGTGGTCATTTTGAAATTAATCGCATTAGATATGGATGGTACACTACTATCATCTAATCTTGAAATCTCCAAAGAGAACTTACAAGCAATCCAAACTGCACAAGAAGCTGGGCATATTGTAATGATTTGTTCTGGCCGCGCGAAAGAGGATGCTTTAAAACTATTGGAAGAATACCAATTATCTCTTCCAGTTGGAGCAAGCAATGGGGCAATTGTTTACGTGGATGGAAAAGTAATTAACTCGCGTTGTTTACAAAACGATAAAGTATACAAACTTGCAAAATTACTAGAAGCTGAAGGTTTTCCATATAAGCTATATACAAATAAAGGGGTTTACTCTCCTTCTACATGGCAAGATCAAGTGATGCAGGCATTCGAAGAAAACAAGCATGCGCTAGATGTTACATTAAAAGAACTCGAAAGAATTACAGAAAAACAAAAGAAATCAAACTTAATTACTGATTTCCAAAAAATAGAATATGTCGTAAACAATCAAGAACTAGAAATATCTAAATTCTTCATTTTAACGTTTAATGCAAGTCATCGCGCACAGTTATTAAGCATGTTACAAGAAGACACTGATATTATGGTTACAGCATCTGCTCCTACTAATTTAGAAATTATGGATAAGAATGGCCATAAAGGAAATGGGCTACAGCAGATGGCAGCTCATTTTAATATCCCAATTGAAGATACAGTTGCTATTGGTGATAATTTTAATGATGTACCAATGTTAGAAGTTGCTGGTTTATCTGTTGCAATGGGAAATGCTGAAGAAGATGTAAAAAAACTATGTGACGTTGTAACATTAACAAACAATGAGCATGGTGTTGCTCATGCAATCGAGCAATTTGTTTTAAAACAAACTTCATCTAGTAAATAAATGAAAGAGCAAGTATTACAAGTAACAAAAGGTGATTTCGTAGGATCAGCAAGCGGAGCAGGAATAAATGATATGAAAGGGCAAGTATTACAAGTAACAAAAGGTGATTTCGTAGGATCAGCAAGCGGAGCAGTAGTGTTAACGGCATTAATCGTATTTCTATCAAGCGTATTAGTATAAATGGACCATTTAATCTATTTACAGGGGGATGAAGATATTATGAAACAAAAATCTATGGATACGCTAGCTGCACAAATGGAAGACTTTTTTCCAGTACGTGATGTAGATCATTTGGAATTTTATGTAGGTAATGCAAAACAATCGAGTTATTACCTTGCGAGAGCGTTCGGATTCAAAATTGTGGCTTACTCTGGATTAGAAACAGGAAACCGTGAAAAGGTATCTTATGTTCTTGTGCAAAAAAATATGCGTTTTGTTGTGTCCGGAGCCCTAGGTAGCGATAATCGTATCGCAGAGTTTGTAAAAACTCATGGTGACGGTGTAAAAGACGTTGCATTACTTGTTGATGACGTTGATAAGGCTTACTCGGAAGCGGTGAAACGTGGTGCCGTCGCAATTGCTCCACCTGAGGAGTTAACAGATGAGGACGGTACATTGAAAAAAGCGGTTATTGGTACGTATGGTGATACAATTCATACGCTTGTAGAGCGTAAAAATTATAAAGGAACATTTATGCCAGGGTTCCAAAAAGTTGAGTTTAATATTCCGTTTGAAGAGTCGGGTTTAATTGCTGTAGACCATGTAGTTGGTAACGTTGAGAAAATGGAAGAGTGGGTTAGTTATTACGAGAATGTTATGGGCTTTAAACAAATGATTCATTTCGACGATGATGATATTAGTACAGAGTATTCGGCATTAATGTCAAAAGTTATGACGAATGGAAGTCGTATTAAGTTCCCTATTAACGAACCAGCAGATGGAAAGAGAAAATCGCAAATTCAAGAATATCTTGAATTCTATAATGGAGCAGGTGTACAACATCTTGCCTTATTAACGAGTGATATTGTTAAAACGGTTGAAGCGCTTCGTGCAAATGGTGTGGAGTTTTTAGATACACCAGATACGTATTACGATGAATTAACGGCACGTGTTGGAAAAATCGATGAGGAAATTGATAAGTTAAAAGAATTAAAGATTTTAGTAGACCGTGATGATGAAGGTTATTTACTGCAAATCTTTACGAAACCAATTGTAGACCGTCCAACTTTATTTATTGAAATCATTCAACGTAAAGGTTCTCGTGGATTTGGTGAAGGGAACTTTAAAGCATTATTCGAATCAATTGAAAGAGAACAAGAGCGTCGCGGAAACTTATAATTGTATCCACCAGCAAGAATTCTTTTGCTGGTGGAAATTTCATTTTCATGGGGAGGAATTATGATGAAATTTGTTACATTTCGTCTCCCTTCGAAAGAAATGCGAGCTGGGTGGCTTGAAGGTGACAAAGTAATCGATATGAATCTTGCTAGTGACGGAAAAGTCCCTTCCTTTATGCTCGCCTTTTTAGAGAAAGCGGATGAGTATGTAGAATTGCTGCGTAATAGTAAGAATCCAAGCAAGGGTATATATTCCTTAGAAGAAGTACGATTGACAGCTGCTCTTCCTAATCCGGGTAGCATTCGAGATTTTTACGCATTTGAACAGCATGTAAAAACAGCTCGTGGACGAAGAGGACTAGATGTTGTACCTGAATGGTATGATGTCCCGGTTTTTTATTTTACTAACCATCGTGCTGTTATTGGTCCAGATGATTTTGTAATTGGTCCGAAGAAGTCTAAAAAGCTTGATTATGAATTAGAGATTGCTTGTGTAATCGGAAAAGAAGGACGAAATATTTCTCGTGAGCAAGCAGAGGAATATATTTTTGGTTATTGTATTATGAACGACTGGAGTGCAAGGGACTTACAAGCAACAGAAATGAAGGTAGGGCTTGGACCAGCAAAAGGAAAAGACTTTGCAACTTCATTAGGAGCGTATCTCGTTACGAAAGAGGAATTAGACATTTATCGTAATGGTAATCGATATGATTTAGAGATGACTGCTCACGTGAATGGGAAACTATTATCAAAGGGAAATTCCCAAGATATTTACTATACGTTTGCTGAAATGATTGAACGTGCTTCACAAGACGTGACCTTATATCCGGGAGATGTGATCGGTTCTGGAACAGTAGGAACAGGATGTATTTTAGAACTTGGTACAGAAGAGTGGCTACAAGATGGAGATGTTGTAGAGCTTTCGATTACTGGTTTAGGTACGTTACGTAATACGGTCAAAAAAGACATGAAAGCAGGTGATGGGCATGTTTTATCGTCACATGGGGGAGCTACCTCATAAATGGGGGAGCTACCTCATAAACGACATGTACAATTTCGTAAAAAAGATGGAGCGCTTTATCGTGAACAGGTAATGGGAACGAAAGGTTTTTCTGGTACGCAGTCTATTTTGTACCATCATTATATGCCAACGGAAGTAGGTCATGCAGCATTATCTCATTCTTGTCAGTTGCAGTATGAAGAAGATGTAGCTCTTGCACATCGTCATTTTCGCACGAAAGAAAATAAAAAAACTGGCGATGCAGTAAGCGGAAGAACCTTTATGCTTGGGAATGAGGATTTATTAATTGGAGTAGTGACTCCAACAGAAAAAATGGACTATTTCTACCGTAATGGTGATGGTGATGAAATGTTATTTGTTCATTATGGAACAGGAAAAATTGAAACAATGTTCGGAACGATTCACTATAGAAAAGGTGATTATGTAACGATTCCAATTGGAACGATTTATCGTGTTATTCCAGATGAAGGAGAGACTAAGTTTCTTGTTGTAGAGGCGAATAGCCAAATTACAACACCACGTCGCTATCGCAATGAATATGGGCAATTGTTAGAACATAGCCCGTTTTGTGAGAGAGATATTCGTGGCCCGGAAAAATTAGAGACATATGATGAAAAAGGTGAGTTTGTCGTAATGACAAAGTCGAGAGGATATATGCATAAGTACGTTTTAGGGCACCATCCGCTAGATGTTGTTGGGTGGGATGGCTATTTATATCCGTGGGTCTTTAATGTGGAGGATTTTGAACCAATTACAGGTCGTATTCATCAGCCACCACCAGTACATCAAACATTCGAAGGGCATAATTTCGTCATTTGCTCTTTCGTACCGCGTTTATACGATTATCATCCAGAATCTATCCCGGCACCGTATTATCATAGTAACGTGAATAGTGATGAAGTACTGTACTATGTAGAAGGAAACTTTATGAGCCGAAAAGGTGTGGAAGAAGGGTCTATTACACTTCATCCGAGCGGAATTCCTCATGGGCCGCATCCTGGAAAAACAGAGGCAAGTATCGGAAAGAAAGAAACGCTTGAATTAGCCGTTATGATAGATACATTCCGTCCGCTTCGTATTGTAAAACAAGCACATGAAACGGAAGATGAAAAGTATATGTATAGCTGGATTGAAGAGGGTTCATATACCGTGAAATAAATGAAGCAAATTTTTCAAAAGAAGCCTATTGCAAAGTTAATGCAAGAAAGTAAGCAAAAAACGTTAGCAAGAACATTGGGCGCACTGGATTTAACTATGCTTGGAATCGGGGCGATTGTTGGAACTGGTATTTTCGTTCTTACAGGCGTAGTGGCAGCAAAACATTCTGGACCAGCTATTATATTATCATTTGCCATAGCCGCATTAGCTTGTGCCTTTGCTGCATTTTGTTATGCTGAATTTGCTTCTTCAGTTCCTGTCTCGGGTAGCGTATATACGTATACGTACGCGACGATGGGAGAAGTATTCGCGTTTTTAATTGGTTGGGATTTAATGCTTGAATATTTACTTGCTACATCTGCTGTAGCAAATGGATGGTCCGCTTATTTTCAATCTTTACTAAAGGGATTCGGGATTCATATTCCGACCATTCTCTCTTCGGCCCCAGGCACAGGAAAAGGTGGAATAATTGATTTGCCTGCAGTCCTAATTATTTTAGTGATGACAGCTCTTTTATCTAGGGGTGTTCGAGAGAGTGCACGTGTAAATAATATTATGGTATTTATTAAAATAGCAGTTGTTCTTATTTTTATCTTTGCTGGTTTTAATTATGTGAAGCCTGAAAACTGGACGCCTTTTATGCCATTTGGTTTAGATGGTGTAATGGCTGGAGCTGCTACAGTATTCTTCGCATTTATAGGATTCGATGCAGTTTCAACAGCTGCGGAAGAAGTGAAACGTCCACAACGTGATCTACCAATCGGCATTATTGCATCGTTATTAATATGTACAGTTCTTTATATCGTTGTTTCACTTATTCTGACAGGAATTGTTCCATACGGACAGCTGAATATATCAGATCCAGTTGCTTTTGCACTTCAATTTATTGGACAAGATGGTTTAGCAGGGGTAATTTCAGTAGGGGCAATCACAGGGATTACAACTGTAATGCTAGTGATGATGTATGGGCAAGTTCGTGTTTCATATGCGATGAGCCGTGATGGGTTATTGCCGAAGCGTCTGGCTAAGGTTCACCCGAAATTTAAAACACCGTTTTTAAATACATGGACAACGGGGATTATTGCAGCATTGATTTCAGGATTAATAGATTTAAATGTATTGGCACACCTTGTGAATATGGGGACATTGTCAGCCTTTGCACTCGTAGCTGTTGCGGTCATTGTGATGAGAAAGACTCATCCGGATTTACCAAGAGCATTTAAGGCGCCACTTGTACCATTTTTACCAGCGTTAACAGTGATTTTCTGTTTATACTTAATGCTTCAATTATCAGGGACAGCGTGGATAAGTTTTGGAGTATGGATGGTTATCGGTATAGCGGTTTACTTCTTATATAGTCGAAAACATAGTGTTTTAAATAATAGTAAAAAAGAAGATGATGTAGCGAATTTATAAATGAAAAATACATGGCGTGAGCTAAGGGAAATGGATCGTAACGTATGGATTCGATTTATCGGTGAGACATTGAATGGAATTGCGATGATGATGTTAATGCCTTTTTTCGCATTATATTTAAAAGATAAGGTAGATTCTTTATTACAGGTTGGAGTTATTATGGCGCTTTCTCCAATTGCTGCAAGCTTTGGATCTCTTATAGGTGGAAGAATTGCTGATATATATGGAAGAAAGCCGATTATGATATTTTCGATGGCAAGTAATGCATTATTAATGCTCGGTTTTTTATTTATAGAAGGGTTTATTTCATATGCAATTTTATCTGTTTTTTTAGGGTTGAGTAATTCTTTATTTCATCCAGCTGCATCAGCGATGGTTGCAGATGTGACCGCGCCAGAAAAAAGAACCGAAGCATATGGTTTATTGCGAATGGGACACAATATAGGTGCTGCAATCGGTCCGATAATGGGAGCATCAGTAGTGGTGTTGTCAAAGAATTTTGTGTTTATTATTGCCTCTTCTACGATGCTATTTTATGCATTACTTGTACTAATTCTTATCCAGGAGACAATGCCAAAAGCAGCAGATAAAAAAGAAGAGAATGAAGAGAATGAATCAGGTGCAGTTTGGAAAGTTTTAATGAGAGATAAGGCGTTAATGATTTATTTGTTAGCGGGGATCATTATTTCTATGGGGTTTTCTCAAACAGAAGGCATGTTACCGCTTCACTTTGATAATGAAATGAAGGATATTTTTGGAGTTAACAATCCATACCCATATTTAATGGCGCTAAATGGACTATTAGTTGTTTTATTTCAATTTCAAATTTCAAAATGGGCGACAGATAAACCTGTCGGAAAGACGATGTTATACGGTGCGTGTTTGTTTGGAATTGGTTTGTTCTTTATAGGGTGGTTACCGAAGTGGTTTGGAGAATTTGATATCAATGCTACGATTATTTTAGTGACGTTAATGTTCGTGTATGCCATATATACGTTAGGCGAGATGATTATGTCGCCTGTACAGATGACGTTTGTAGCAAATTTGGCCCCTGAGCATTTGAGAGGAACTTATATGGGGGCGGCGAGTTTGCAGTGGATTACGGGAAGTGCATTCGGTCCACTTCTTGGAGGTTTTTTATTAGATAGATTACTCGGACATTTCTTATTTACAATTTTAAGTGTAGGATGTTTAGTTGCAGGTATTGTATATGTTTCTTTAGATCGCCTCGTTGAACAAAGGCAAAAGGACACACTAACCAAACAATCTTCTTAATTGACGAAAATTAAATTAGGTTTATTATATGGTGGAAAATCAGCTGAGCATCAAGTTTCGTTACAGACGGCTCTTGCTGCTATTAAAGCGTTAAATCAAGATAAATTCGAGATTCATCCGATTTACATTACAGAGCAAGGTCAATGGGTACGCGGTGAGCGTATTGAAGGTGAAGTAACGGATGTTGAAGCTTTAAAAATGAGCGGTGCAGAAAATGCGATTTCTCCGTTATCATTAAGCACGGAAATTATTCCATCTGCAACTTCTGAGGAAGATGCTATCGACGTTATTTTCCCATTACTACATGGACCAAATGGTGAAGATGGAACGGTTCAAGGGTTATTAGAATTAATGAACATTCCTTATGTAGGAAATGGTGTTCTAGCATCATCTGCCGGTATGGATAAAGTTGTTATGAAAAATATCTTTGCAGAAGCTGGTTTGAAACAAGCGAAATATGCATCTTTCATTCGTAGTGCATGGGAAAAAAATCGCGAAGAAGCTTATGACAAAGTAGAAGAGAAGTTAGGGTATCCTTGCTTCGTAAAACCAGCAAACCTTGGTTCAAGTGTTGGTATTAATAAATGTAAAAATCGTGAAGAACTTGAGAGTGCATTCGAAGAGGCATTCCAATTCGACCGCAAAATTATTGTAGAAGAAAATATCGTAGGTCGTGAAGTAGAAGTTGGTGTACTAGGTAACGACGAACCGAAATGTTCAGTTGTAGGTGAAATCGTACCGAAAAAGGACTTTTATGATTATAAGTCGAAATACATCGATGGTGATACAGCGTTAATTATTCCGGCTGAAATGACAGAAGAAGAGTCTAATGTAATTAAGCGAGATGCAATTGTTGCATTCCAATCGTTAGATGGTGCAGGCTTAACAAGAGCTGATTTCTTCTTAACGAAAGACGGAGAAGTATATATTAATGAAGTAAACACAATGCCAGGATTTACGCCGTTTAGTATGTTCCCTCTATTATGGCAACATACTGGATTACCGTATCCGGAATTAATCGAAGAGCTAATTCGTTTAGCAATTGAACGTCACGAAGAAAAACAAAAAATTAAATATACAATCTAAATGATTAATCGAACGTTAAAACAAGTAGAACAGATGATAAATGGTACGGGATTAGCAGAGCAGTATGAGGGAATGACTATACAGGGAGTGTCTATTGATACGAGAAAAATCGAAAAAGGAAATTTATATGTTCCGATTCAAGGTGAACGTTTCGATGGACATGCTTTTGTAGATAAAGCTGTTGAAAATGGAGCTGTTGCTACATTATGGATGAAAGATGTAGCAAATCCACCTGAGAATCTTCCGGTTATTTTTGTAGAAGACACACTATTGGCATTACAAATGTTAGCGAAAAACTATCGCGATCAATTGGATATTAAAGTTATTGGTGTGACAGGTAGTAACGGTAAAACATCTACGAAAGATATTGTAACAAGCCTTCTTGCGACTAAATTCAAAGTTCAAAAAACAGAAGGTAATTTCAATAACCATATCGGTTTACCTCTTACTATTTTAAATCTAGAAGAAAATACGGAAGTTGCTGTATTAGAAATGGGTATGTCAAGCCGAGGAGAAATTGAATTCTTATCTAAGTTAGCTCGTCCTAATGCAGCTATCATTACAAACATTGGTGAGGCACATTTAATGGATTTAGGCTCTCGTGAGGCAATTGCAGAAGCGAAATTAGAAATTGTGGCAGGGTTACAAGCAGGCGGAGTGTTCGTATATAACGGAGATGAGCCATTATTAACAAATCGTGTTCCTGAAATGAATTTAGCGACGGAAACAGTAACATTTGGTGATGCGAGAGCAAACGATTACTATCCAACGACTGTAACATTACAGGCAACTGGCACACATTTTAAAATGAATAGAGAAGAAAATATTTCATTCTATATACCAGTGTTAGGGAAACATAATGTGTATAATACACTTGCTTCCATGGCAATTGCGAAACATTTTGGTGTGACATGGGAAGAAATGAAACAAGGCTTAGTAACGCTTCAAATGACAGGTATGCGCATGGAAATTGTAAAAAAGGATAGTGGATTAACAATTATCAATGATGCTTACAATGCAAGTCCGACAGCTATGGAAGCGGCATTCCATTTAATGAATGGTTTAGATGGTTTTTCTCAAAAAATCGTCGTGCTTGGTGATATGTTGGAGCTTGGAGACCAAGAGGTTCAATTTCATTATGAAGTAGGTAAATTAATTGACCCAGCAAAAATTTCACATGTATTCACATATGGTAGATTAGGGGCTCAAATTGCTGAAGGAGCGGAAATTAATTTCCCTGGTGAACGTGTAAAGGCCTATAATAATAAAGAAGAGCTTGTAAAAGATTTACAAGCGGTAGTTGGTAATAACGATGTCATATTAGTTAAAGCATCTCGTGGTATGAAATTAGAAGAAGTTATTACGATGTTGAAATAATTGACAACATTTCGAGAATTAGGATTAAGTGAATCTTTATTGCAATCTGTTGAAAGTATGGGCTTTGAAGAGGCTACGCCGATTCAAGCTGAAACAATCCCACATGCATTGCAAGGTAAAGATATTATTGGGCAAGCGCAGACAGGTACAGGGAAAACAGCAGCATTTGGATTACCGCTATTAGATAAAGTAGATACTCGTAAAGAAGCAGTTCAAGGTATTGTTATCGCGCCAACGCGTGAATTAGCAATTCAAGTTGGAGAAGAGCTATACAAAATTGGTAAACATAAACGTGTTCGTATTCTACCAATTTATGGTGGTCAAGATATTAACCGCCAAATTCGTGCTCTAAAAAAACACCCACACATTATTGTTGGTACGCCGGGTCGTATTTTAGATCATATTAACCGTAAAACACTTCGCCTGCAAAACGTTGAGACTGTTGTTCTTGATGAAGCGGATGAAATGTTAAATATGGGCTTCATTGAAGATATTGAAGCAATTTTAACAGATGTGCCAGAAACACATCAAACATTATTATTCTCAGCGACAATGCCAGATCCAATCCGTCGTATTGCTGAGCGTTTCATGACTGAGCCTCAACACATTAAAGTAAAAGCAAAAGAAGTAACAATGCCAAACATTCAGCAGTTCTATTTAGAAGTGCAAGAAAAGAAAAAGTTTGACGTGTTAACGCGCTTACTGGATATTCAATCTCCAGAGCTTGCGATCGTATTCGGTCGTACAAAGCGTCGTGTTGATGAATTATCAGAAGCATTAAACTTACGTGGTTATGCAGCAGAAGGTATTCATGGCGACTTAACACAAGCGAAACGTATGTCTGTATTACGTAAATTTAAAGAAGGTGCTATTGAAGTTCTTGTTGCAACAGATGTTGCTGCGCGTGGTCTTGATATTTCAGGCGTAACACACGTATACAACTTCGATATCCCACAAGATCCAGAATCATACGTTCACCGTATCGGTCGTACTGGCCGTGCAGGTAAAAAAGGTATTGCAATGTTATTTGTAACACCACGTGAATCAGGACAATTAAAAAATATCGAGCGTACAACAAAACGTAAGGTTGACCGTATGGAAGCACCGACACTTGACGAGGCACTAGAAGGTCAACAACGTTTAATCGCTGAAAAACTTCAAAGCACAATTGAAAATGATAACTTATCATACTACAAGCGTATTGCAGAAGAAATGTTAGAAGAGAATGACTCTGTAACAGTAGTAGCTGCTGCTTTAAAAATGATGACAAAAGAGCCAGATACAACACCAATCGCTTTAACATCAGAACCACCAGTTGTTTCAAGAGGTGGCGGTTCTAAAAAACGCGGTGGTAACGGAGGCGGATACCGTGATGGTAACCGTAATCGTAGTCGTGATGGACGCAGTGGCGATGGTCGTAACCGTGATCGCAATCGTGATGGTGGCCGTGATGGACGCAGTGGCGATGGTCGTAACCGTGATCGCAATCGTGATGGTGGCCGTGATGGTAACCGTGGTCGTAGAGGTGAAGGTCAAGGTCGCCCTGGATCTTCTTCAAATGGACGCGGCGAAAGAAAACATCATAGCCGTCCACAAGCTTAAATGCTTGTAAGGCTTGGGTATGTTGCGATGAGTGTGCATTTGAAGAACGCATCTCCATCTCAAACGATGACATATGCACAGTTTCAGCGGATTGATGATCGAGAGGCTGCAATTCGTAAACTCGAAAGAATCGCTAATTCGAATTTGGAAAATTGCTTGCGGTTATTAAAGCATAATAAGGGACATGATATATCTTTCTTTCGACTTAGTCCTAAGCTTATTCCTTTAGCGAATCATGAGGAGTTGTTAGAGTGGAACTATATTCGTCCGTTAAAAGAAAGTTTAAAAGTACTAGGTGAATACGCAATTCGTATGAATATGCGAGTTGATTTCCATCCGGATCACTTTGTTGTACTAAATTCACCGGAGGACAGTATTTTTAAACAGTCAGTAAAAACTTTGCAGATGCACAAAAAATTGTTAAAAGGTATGGGAATTGAACATAAGCAACGGTGTGTATTGCATGTTGGCGGAGGATATAAAGATAAAGAGCTCGCATTAGAGCGCTTTATAGAAAATTGGTCTAACGTTCCAAGGGGTATTCAAGAAATGATCATGTTAGAAAATGATGATACAACCTTCACGCTAGAGGAAACATTGTATTTAGGAGAAAAATTAGACATTCCGGTCGTGTTTGATTTGCATCATCATACGATGAACAATGAACGAGAAGATTGGCATGAAGATTGGGCGCGTGTTGTTCATACGTGGGAAACATCTTTGTTACCAGTTAAAATGCATATCTCCAGTCCTAGAGATGAGAAAGACCCGAGGGCACACGCAGATTTTATTGATGTTGATGCATTCTTATCTTTTTTAAGAAGGATAAAGGGAAGTGTTGGACAAATTGATTGTATGATTGAGGCGAAGAAGAAGGATGAGTCTTTATTTCAACTCATGAGAGACTTAAGTAAACAAATAGATGTGGAAATTGTCGATGGTGCGAGCTTTTACATTAAATAAATGATGATGTTAGGCGACTTCTTTCTCTTTCCAATGGCAGCTAACAATGAATATATCACGAAAGGAGAATGGTGGCGTGTCATAACTTCTCTGCTTGTACACGTGGACTTACAACATTTTCTTTCTAATAGTATTTGCTTATTTGTTCTTGGTTCTTCTATCGAAAAACAACTCGGACACATTTCTTTTATCATTCTATTTTTCCTTCCCGGTATTTCCGGAAATATCGCTTCTTATATTATTATGCCTCCTGAATATATTCATGCAGGAGCATCCGGTGGTATTTTCGGGTTACTAGGCGCCCAACTATTTTTATTGTACAATCGATACCGCCCTTCACACTCAAAAGAAATTGCTATTTTCTCAATCATGATACTTATATTACTATTATTTACTTTCTTTAATCCTTTCGCCAATCCTATAAGCCATTTAGCAGGATTAATAACCGGTGGTATTTTAACTCCTTTTTTAACAAAAAAATTCGATGGTGCTGAGCTTATTTAAATGATTGTAGGGATTGGAATAGATATTATTGAATTGAATCGAATTGAAAAAATGCTAGATGGAAAGCTTAAATTCATGGAACGTATTTTAACTGAAAGTGAACGTAATGTTGCTATGGAACTGAAAGGGAGTCGCCTTACAGAGTTTGTAGCGGGAAGATTTGCAGCGAAAGAGGCGTATTCAAAAGCGGTAGGCACTGGTATCGGGAAAGAAGTGAGTTTTTTAGATATTGAAGTGAAAAATGATGATAGAGGTAAGCCGCTTCTTATTGCAAATACAGAGCATATTGTTCATTTATCAATTAGTCATAGTAAGGAATTTGCTGTTGCACAAGTTGTTTTAGAAAGCTCGTCACGCTAGATGAAAAGGCGTCTGTTTTTAGTTCTTGTCGGTTTATTGACCGTTTTTGTGTTGGCGGGCTGTATGGAAAAGAAACAAGATGATGTTGTGAGAGATTTAGAAGCGAAAGTGAAAGGGATGAAAAGTTATCAAGCTGAAGCAAAATTAACTATTAAAACAGGGAATGAGCCTCAGGAGTATAATGTGGAAATTTGGCATAAAGAACCTTCTTTTTATCGAGTGAATTTACAGAATGCAAAAAAAGATCAGAGCCAAATTATTTTAAGGAATGAAGAAGGGGTATTTGTATTAACGCCAGCGCTTAATAAGAGTTTCCGTTTTCAAAGTGATTGGCCGCAAAATAGTAGCCAGGCCTATTTATATGAATCACTTGTAAGAGATATTTTGCAGGATAAGAAAAACCTTACTTTCGAGAAAACAGATAAGTATTATATTTTCAAAACAAAAACAAACTATCAACATCAAAATATGTTACCGAAACAAGAGATTACATTGAAGAAAAGCGATTTAACACCAGTTTCGGTGAAATTAATGGATAATGATCAAAATGTTCTTGTGAAAGTAGATTTCTCTAAAGTGAAATTCGATGCGAAATTTGATAAAGGTGCATTTGATACGAAACAAAATATGTCTAGAGCGCAAGTAGATGTTCAAACGACAGCAAAAGAAGACAAACCGTTTGCTATTTTGTATCCGCGTGATACGCCACAAGGCATGACTCTGAAAGACGAAAAAGAGTTGAAGACAGACAGTGGCAAGCGTGCGATACTCACATACACTGGAAATAAGAAATCCTTTACTTTAATACAAGAAAAGGCAAAAGTTGCAGAGGCTTCATCAGCGGTAAGTGTAAGTGGAGAACCAGTTGATCTTGGGTTTACGATTGGCGCATTGACGAAAGACTCTGTAACGTGGTCGCATAACGGAGTAGAATATATGCTCGTGTCTAAAGGTTTAGAGCCGAAGGAGCTGTTAATGGTTGCTCGTTCAGTTACAGCGAAGCAGGTGAAGTAAATGGAAGAAGCACCATTTTACCGTGACACTTGGGTGGAAGTGGATTTAGATGCCATCTATAACAACGTTACACATATTAAAGAGTTCATTCCAAGTGATGTAGAGATTTTTGCTGTAGTTAAAGCGAATGCATATGGGCACGATTATGTACCGGTGGCTAAAACGGCATTAGAAGCAGGTGCAACAAGATTAGCAGTTGCTTTTTTAGATGAAGCTTTAGTTCTTAGAAAGGCTGGTATTACCGTACCAATTTTAGTGCTAGGTCCTTCCCCGCCTCGAGATATAAATGTAGCTGCTGAAAATGATGTAGCATTAACTGTTTTTCAAAAAGAATGGGTGGAAGAAGCCATCAAACTTTGGGATGGTTCATCTATAATGAAATTCCATATTAATTTTGATAGTGGTATGGGGAGGATTGGAATCCGCGAACGTAAAGAGTTAAAAGAATTCTTAAAGAGTTTAGAAGGTGCACCATTTTTAGAGTTAGAAGGGGTATATACGCATTTTGCAACAGCGGATGAGGTTGAGACTTCGTATTTTGATAAGCAATATAACACGTTCTTGCAGCAGTTAAGTTGGTTGAAGGAATTCGGAGTGGATCCTAAATTTGTCCATACAGCTAATAGTGCTGCCACGTTACGTTTTCAAGGGATTACATTTAATGCAGTACGAATTGGGATTGCAATGTATGGATTATCTCCTTCTGTAGAAATACGTCCTTTTTTACCATTTAAATTAGAACCAGCGCTATCACTGCATACGAAAGTCGCTCATATTAAACAGGTGATTAAAGGTGATGGAATTAGTTATAACGTCACTTACCGAACGAAAACTGAAGAATGGATTGCGACTGTTGCGATTGGCTATGCAGATGGTTGGCTTAGAAGATTACAAGGATTTGAAGTGCTTATAAATGGTAAAAGGGTACCAATTGTAGGCCGAGTAACAATGGATCAGTTCATGATTCATCTTCCTTGTGAAGTGCCGCTTGGTACGAAAGTTACACTCATTGGACGACAAGGTGATGAATATATTAGCGCTACAGAGGTTGCTGAATATTCCGGGACTATTAATTATGAAATTATTGCAACGATTAGTTTCCGTGTGCCGAGAATATTTATACGACATGGTAAAGTTGTAGAAATCATTAATTATTTGAATAATATATAGGTGTCCGAATCAAGTGTAACTACTGAAATCGTGGTTCGGTTGCCAAAGCAAATGGTAACGGAATTGGACGGAATTGGAAAACAAGAGAATAAGAATCGCCATGAACTAATTTGCCAGGCAACACAACTGTTATTGCGTCAACATAAGACGAAGAAACGCTACCAACATGAATCAATGCGACGTGGGTATATTGAAATGGGAAAAATTAATCTTGGTATTGCATCTGAAGCTTTCTTAGCAGAGTATGAAGCAGCTCATACGGTAGAACGCTTAGTTAGCGGGGGGTAATTGATTGTAAAACGCGGCGACGTGTATTTTGCAGACCTTTCCCCAGTTGTTGGTTCTGAGCAAGGAGGCGTTCGTCCGGTTCTTGTCATTCAAAATGACATCGGAAATCGTTTTAGTCCAACGGTGATTGTAGCGGCTATTACTGCACAGATTCAAAAAGCGAAATTACCCACTCATGTGGAAATTGATGCGAAAAAGTATGGATTTGAGAGAGATTCTGTTATTTTACTTGAGCAGATTCGAACAATCGATAAGCAACGCTTAACGGACAAAATCACTCATTTGGATGAAGTGATGATGAGTCGTGTAGATGAGGCGTTACAAATTAGTTTAGGACTAATAGATTTTTAAATGGAAATGGTAGATAATCGACAAGCGTTAATGAAAATGTTAGTGAAAGAATTAGGCTTTACCGAAAAGCAAGTTCGTCATGTTATTCAATTAACAGAAGAAGGTAACACAGTTCCATTTATTGCTCGTTACCGAAAAGAATGGACAGGCTCTTTAGATGAGGTGCAAATTCGTGCAATCTTAGAGAGATGGCAATATATGATGCAGCTTGAAGATAGGAAAGAAGAAGTTCTTCGTCTTATTGGTGAAAAGGGTAAGTTAACCGAAGAGTTGCGCCTTCATATTGTTGCCGCAATAAAACTGCAGGAAGTAGAAGATTTGTATCGTCCGTATAAAGAGAAAAGAAGAACGAAAGCGACGATTGCAAAAGAAAAAGGATTAGAACCGTTAGCTGAACGGTTATTGTTATATAAAAAAGAAGATCCAACAGAAAAGGCTATGGAATTTGTTAATGCAGAAAAAGAAGTGGCATCTGCAGAAGAGGCGTTGCAAGGTGCGCAAGATATTATTGCGGAGCTTGTTTCGGACAATGCAGCATATCGTAGTTGGATTCGCAATACTACTTTCCGAAAAGGGATTATGTCTTCATCTGTAAAAGATAAAGAAAAAGATGAAAAGAATATATACGAAATGTATTATGGTTATGAAGAACCGTTGCAAAAAGTAGTACCACATCGAGTGTTAGCGATGAATCGCGGTGAGAAAGAAGATATATTGAGAGTTTCTGTTGTTCCACCAGTAGATGAGATAGTAACTTTCTTATATAAGAAGGTAATTCGTGATAACGATTCTAAAAGTGCACAGTATGTACAATTAGCGATTGAGGATGGCTATAAACGATTAATTCAATCCTCGATTGAAAGAGAAATTCGAAAAGAATTAACAGAAACAGCTGAAGAACAAGCGATACATATTTTCTCTGAGAACTTACGTAATTTATTATTACAACCTCCAATGAAAGGAAAGGTTGTGCTAGCTGTAGACCCTGCATATAGAACTGGTTGTAAATTAGCTGTAGTAGATGATACTGGGAAAGTTCTATATATCGATGTTATTTATCCGCATCCACCTGTTCGTAAATATGATGATGCAAAAACGAAAGTTCTTTCTATTATAGATAAATATCAAGTTGAAATGATTGCAATTGGGAATGGCACAGCTTCTAGAGAAACGGAAGAGTTTATAGTAGATGTATTACAAAGTGTAAAACAGGATGTCTTTTATATTATTGTAAATGAAGCAGGGGCTAGTGTGTATTCGGCTTCCGATTTAGCTCGTGAGGAATTCCCTGATTTCCAAGTTGAAGAGAGAAGCGCGGTTTCAATTGGAAGACGCCTACAAGATCCACTTGCTGAGCTCGTGAAAATTGACCCTAAATCTGTAGGGGTGGGGCAATATCAACACGATGTAACTCAAAAGAGATTAAACGAATCGTTAACATTTGTGGTAGAGACAGCAGTTAACCAAGTTGGTGTGAATGTAAATACAGCTTCAGTTGCGTTGTTACAATATGTTTCGGGGTTATCAAAAACAGTTGCGAAAAATATTGTAGCTAAGCGTGAGGAAGATGGGAAATTTACGAAGCGTACTGAATTAAAGAAAATCCCTCGTTTAGGCGCGAAAACATATGAGCAGTGTATTGGTTTTTTACGTATATTAGAAGGCGCGAACCCGTTAGATCGTACAGGGATTCATCCGGAACAATATAAAAATGTCGAATTGCTATTAAAGAGTCTAGGGTTATCGAAGAACGATGTAGGGAAACCGAACTTGCAGAATAGTTTAGAGGGAGTGGATGTTTCTAAATTATCTCAAGAGACGGAGATCGGCGAGCCAACATTGGTTGATATTATTGATGCCTTAATTAGTCCGGAGCGAGATATGAGGGATGAATTGCCAAAACCACTTCTGAAAAAAGGGATTTTGAAATTAGAAGATTTACAGCGTGGTATGGAACTGGAAGGAACAGTTCGTAACGTTGTTGACTTTGGTGCTTTTGTTGACGTTGGTGTAAAACAGGATGGTTTAGTGCATATTTCCAAATTAAGCAAACAGTTTGTAAAGCATCCATTAGATGTTGTATCTGTAGGGCAAATCGTAAAAGTATGGGTAGATGATATTGATACAAAAAAAGGTCGTGTTGCATTATCTATGTTACCGATTGAATAGATGGATGAGAAAGAAATTCAGCAGCTAGTGGAAGAATTATCCCTACGATACTTCGGGATGCCATTCTTACATAAAGCGATTTTTAATAATAGATTACGTACGACTGGTGGACGTTATCTATTGAAGAGTCACAATATCGAACTGAATTATCGATATTACGAAATGTATGGTAAAGAAGAATTAGTCGGGATTATTAAACATGAACTTTGTCATTATCACTTGCATATTACAGGAGGAGGATATAAGCACCGGGATAGGGATTTTCGTGAACTGTTACAAAAGGTAGGTGCACCACGTTTTTGTAAACGAATGATTAATGAAGAGAAGGAAAAGAAGGTTTATATGTATGAATGTATGGAGTGTTCAATTCAATATGTAAGAAGACGTCAAATAAATACAAAAAGATATGTCTGTGGAAAGTGTAAGGGAAAACTAAAACCGATAGCGAAAACATCTTGAGTGAGTAAATATGAAGTAACAACAAAATCTTCTGAGGAAACACAAAGATTATCAGAAAAACTAGGTGAACTTGTCGGGGCACAAGATGTAATTATTTTAGAAGGAGATCTTGGAGCTGGTAAAACGACTTTTACAAAAGGACTAGCAAAAGGTCTTGGCGTGAAAAGAGTTGTAAATAGTCCTACCTTTAACATTATTAAAGAATATAAAGGAAGATTGCCGTTATATCATATGGACGTGTATCGTTTAGCGGAAAGTGAAGAAGACTTAGGTTTTGATGAGTACTTCTATGGTGAAGGAATTACGGTAGTAGAATGGGCTCATTTAATAGAAGCATATTTACCGAATGAAAAGTTACAAATTAGTTTATTCCATGCTGGAGATGACACAAGGAAAATTGTACTCGAGCCAGTTGGAGACCGTTATATTAGATTATGTGAGGAGCTATTACAAGATGAAAGTACTAGCAATTGAATGAAAGTACTAGCAATTGATACTTCAAATTACGTAATGGGTGTATCCCTTATTGAGGAAGGAAACGTGATTGGGGAAATCATTACAAATTTAACAAAAAACCATTCTGTACGCCTTATGCCAGCTGTAGAGCAACTATTAAAAGAATGTGGTGTAAAACCGAAAGAATTAACTAAAATCGTTGTGGCTGCTGGACCTGGATCATATACAGGTGTCCGCATAGGTGTGACAGCGGCAAAAACATTAGCTTGGTCACTTCAAATACCAATCGTAGGTGTATCAAGTTTAGAAGTAGTAGCTGCAAACGGTGCTAACTTTAGTGGGTTAATTTGTCCTTTATTTGATGGAAGACGTGGACAAATTTATACTGGGCTATATACATATGAAGGAGAGCAGTTAACTTCGATAGAAGAAGATCGAATTATTCTTATTGTAGACTGGTTGCAAATGTTAAAAGATAAAGGACAGCCTGTTTTATTTATCGGTAACGATGTTAAATTGCATAAAGAAACAATTATAGAACATTTAGGTGATCAAGCTGTATTTGCTCCTTTCACTAAAAATAACCCAAGACCAAGTGAGTTAGCTTTCTTAGGGTTACAAAAAGAGGAACAAGATGTACATTCATTTGTTCCTAGTTACCTTCGTTTAGCTGAAGCTGAAACAAAGTGGTTAGAAAGTCAAAACAAGTAGATGGATATGATATTTAGAAAGATGGAACTCGATGATATCGCTCAAATTGTAGCTATTGAAGAAGCATCTTTTTCAACTCCTTGGACTGCAGATGCATTTCAACGTGAATTAACGATGAATGAACATGCACATTATGTTGTGCTAGAAAAAGATGGCCGTGTAATCGGGTATTGTGGATTGTGGATAATTATTGATGAATCACATATCACAAATATAGCTATTTTACCAGAATACCGAGGTCAAAAGTTAGGAGATGCCCTATTGAAAGAAGTTATTTCCGTAGCGAAAGAACTAGGGGTAAAAACAATGACGCTTGAAGTACGCGTATCAAATGAAGTAGCAAAGCAGTTATACAAAAAATACGGATTTCAAAATGGTGGAATTCGTAAACGATACTATGCAGACAATCAGGAAGATGGTCTTGTAATGTGGGTGAATATATAAATGGGAAAAAATACGATTATACTTGGTATTGAAACAAGCTGCGATGAAACAGCAGTAGCAGTTGTTAAAAATGGAACGGAAATCATTGCGAACGTCGTTGCATCACAAATTGAAAGTCATAAGCGTTTTGGCGGGGTTGTACCAGAGATTGCATCCCGTCACCATGTAGAAGAAATTACAGTTGTGTTAGAAGAAGCTTTAAAAGAAGCGAATATAACTTTCGAGGATATTGACGCAATTGCTGTAACAGAGGGACCCGGTTTAGTAGGAGCACTATTAATAGGAGTAAATGCAGCGAAGGCGGTAGCCTTTGCACATGATATTCCTCTAGTTGGTGTTCATCATATTGCTGGCCATATTTATGCGAATCGTTTAGTAAAAGAAGTTCAATTCCCACTACTATCACTTGTTGTATCCGGTGGACATACAGAACTTGTTTATATGAAAGAACATGGTTCATTTGAAGTAATTGGTGAAACACGGGATGATGCAGCAGGAGAAGCATATGATAAAGTAGCTCGTACGCTATCTATGCCGTATCCAGGTGGTCCTCATATTGATCGCCTTGCGCATGAAGGGAAGCCAACAATTGATTTGCCTCGTGCATGGCTAGAACCCGATTCGTATGATTTCAGCTTTAGTGGATTGAAATCAGCAGTTATCAACACTGTGCATAACGCAAAACAACGTGGTATAGAAATTGCACCGGAAGATTTAGCAGCAAGCTTTCAAGAGAGTGTAATTGATGTACTTGTAACGAAAGCATCTCGTGCAGCAGAAGCGTATAATGTAAAGCAATTGCTTCTTGCTGGTGGAGTAGCCGCTAATAAAGGGCTTCGTGCACGTCTAGAAGAAGAGTTTGCACGAAAAGAAAATATAGAGCTAATTATCCCGCCGTTATCTTTATGCACAGACAATGCAGCAATGATTGCAGCTGCAGGTACAATTGCATACGAACAAGGAAAACGTGCGACATTAGCTTTAAATGCAAACCCAGGCTTAGATATTGAAGCATAGATGATTGAGAAATATAAACATGGCAAAGTTAAGAAATTATTTGAGGTGAAAACATTGATTTTATTACAAGTAAACGGGCTTTCAAAATTATACGGTGCCGAAACGATTCTTGCAAACATAAAATTGGAAGTGCAAACGAAAGATCGTATCGCTTTAGTTGGACGGAATGGAGCCGGAAAATCTACATTATTAAAAATTATCGCCGGTGAATTATCTCATGATGGCGGCGAAATTATAAAGCCGAAAGATGTCTCAATTGGGTACTTAGCTCAAAATACTGGATTAGAAACATCATTAACAATTTGGGATGAAATGCTAACCGTCTTTACACACCTACAGCAAATGGAGACAAAACTTCGAAGGCTAGAGCAAGAAATGGGAAAAGAAGAAAACTTTTCAAATGCCACTACATATGAAAAATTATTAGCTGATTATGACCAATTGCAATTAGATTATAAAGATCAAGGCGGCTATCAGTACGAAGCAGATATTCGCTCCATTTTAAGTGGTCTTGGTTTCCCTGTTGAAACGCATCAGACGACAATTTCTACGTTAAGTGGCGGACAAAAAACGAGATTAGCTCTTGGGAAATTATTATTAACGAAACCAGACTTACTTATTTTAGACGAGCCTACAAACCATTTAGACATCGAAACATTAACGTGGCTTGAACAATACTTACAAGGTTATCCTGGCGCAATTTTAATCGTTTCTCATGACCGTTATTTCTTAGATAAGCTTGTTACACAAGTATATGAAATTTCGAATAAAGAAAGCAGACGATTTGTTGGTAACTACAGTAAATATTTAGACTTAAAATCAGCCCTATACGAACAAGAAATGAAGCGTTACGAAAAGCAACAAGATGAAATTGCTAAACTTGAGGACTTCGTTCAAAAAAATATAGCCCGTGCATCTACGACAAAACGTGCACAAAGCCGTCGTAAACAATTAGATAGAATGGAATTATTAACTAGACCATTAGGTGACTCTAAATCAGCCTCATTCCACTTCGATATTGAAAAACAAAGTGGAAATGATGTTTTACAAGTAAAAGATGCAACCATCGGTTATGATGAGGATCCTATTATTGAACATGTAAATATGCGCTTAACTCGGGGAGATAGTGTTGCCTTAGTTGGACCGAATGGAATTGGAAAATCCACATTATTAAAATCCATTGTGAATAAGTTACAGCTATTACATGGAGATGTTGCTTTCGGATCAAATGTATCTGTTGGTTATTATGATCAAGAACAAGCTAACTTAACATCTTCTAAGCGCGTTTTAAATGAACTATGGGACGAATATCCTCTTCAACCCGAAAAAGAAATTCGCACTATACTAGGCAATTTTTTATTCACAGGGGATGATGTACTAAAACCAGTATCTTCTCTTAGTGGTGGACAAAAGGCCCGATTAGCTCTCGCAAAACTTATGATGCAAAAATCCAATCTATTAATTCTCGATGAGCCAACGAACCATCTTGATTTAAATAGTAAAGAAATTTTGGAGAATGCTTTAATTGATTATCCAGGAACTCTTCTATTCGTTTCACATGACCGCTACTTCATTAATCGCGTAACGACTACAGTTATCGAGTTATCAACAGAAGGTGCGCAAGAGTATTTAGGTGATTACGATTACTATGTGGAGAAGAAAAATGAAATGATTGAACGCGCAGCATTTGAACAACAAGAACAGCAAGAAAATCAGGCACCTGTTCAAAAAACTGTAGCTCAAGAAAAATTAAATTATCTCGAAGAAAAAGAGCGTAAACAATTAGAACGTCAACGCACTCGAAAAATTGAAGAACTAGAACAAAACATCGTAAGCTTAGAAGAAGAAATTGCTACGTTAGAGGACCAGCTTTGCTTACCAGAAATATATGCAGATTATGAAAAGGCTAGTGAAATTACAACGAAAAAACAAACACTACAAGAACAACTTGAAGCCTGTATGGCAGAATGGGAAGAACTGCATATATAAATGGATCAGCAGAAAATTCCGCAAGCCACTGCTAAACGCTTGCCTCTATACTATCGATTTATCCAAAACTTATCTCTTTCTGGTAAGCAACGTGTTTCATCAGCCGAATTGAGTGAAGCGGTAAAGGTTGATTCCGCAACTATTCGAAGAGATTTCTCATACTTTGGAGCATTAGGGAAAAAGGGATATGGATATAACGTAAATTATTTATTATCATTTTTCCGTGAAACACTCGATCAAGATGATATAACACGTGTAGCGCTTATTGGAGTAGGTAATTTAGGGACCGCTTTCTTACATTATAATTTCACGAAAAACAATAATACAAAAATTGAAATGGCATTTGATGTTAGTGAAGAGAAAGTTGGAACAGAAATCGGGGGTATTCCTGTATATCATTTAGATGAATTAGAAGAAAGGTTATCAAATGATATACAAGTGGCAATATTAACAGTACCCGCTACAGTAGCGCAATCTGTAGCCGATAGATTGGCAGAAACAAACGTGCACGGTATTTTAAACTTTACACCAGCACGCTTAAATGTGTCAGAGAATATAAGAATTCATCATATTGATTTAGCTGTAGAGTTACAAACACTTGTTTACTTTTTAAAGAATTATCCACAATAAATGCAATTGTCGGGTATTGCCGGATTACCACTTCTTCTGAAAACTGGACTATACGATAATAGAGGATTTACCAACGAGGAAAAGTTTCAACTAATAACCGGACATTGGTCTATTATTAGCTTTTTCATTGCACTATGCGTTGTAATTTGGTTACTTAGAACAGATATTCGTGACAGGCATTTAGATGCAATGCGCTCTTCTGTTCCAGCTACAATCGGGTGGATTTTTATCGGGTTCTTCTTAGCAATCATCTCACAAAGTATTGCAGGTATGATTGAAATGTATTTATTAGGGATTACACCTGGATCTGAGAATACAGACCGACTTATGGATATCGCAAGAACGACACCTTGGTTCCTTATTGTTGTATCTATAATCGGACCTATTTTAGAAGAAATCGTATTTAGAAAAATTTTATTTGGTACACTCTATAAGAGATTTAATTTCTTCGTTGCTGCTATTATTAGTTCACTCGTATTCGCAGCAATTCATTTTGATTTTACTCACCTCTTGGTATACACTTCTATGGGGCTCGTATTCGCCTTCTTATATGTAAAAACGAAACGCATTATCGTTCCTATAGCAGCCCATGTGGCAATGAATACATTAGTTGCCATTGGACAGATTTTCATGAGCAATGAACAAATTCAAGAAATGATTAAAGAAGCTGAAAAAATGCAAGGCTTTATCGGAGGATTTTTTGTATGAATGCTAAAGCCATTAGGTGATCGCGTTGTAATTGAGCTTGTTCAAGCAGAAGAAAAAACAGCAAGTGGTATTGTATTGCCAGACACTGCAAAAGAAAAACCACAAGAGGGTAAAGTTATTGCAGTAGGTACTGGTCGAGTGCTTGAAAATGGTGAGCGTGTTGCTTTAGAGGTAGCAGCAGGTGATCTTATCATCTTCTCAAAATATGCAGGTACTGAAGTGAAATACGAAGGTACAGACTACTTGATTTTACGTGAAAGTGACATTTTAGCAGTTATCGGTTAAATGGCAAAAGATATTAAATTTAGTGAAGAAGCACGTCGTTCGATGCTTCGCGGTGTCGACACTCTTGCAAACGCAGTAAAAGTAACGCTTGGACCAAAAGGTCGTAACGTTGTACTTGAGAAAAAATTCGGTTCACCACTTATTACAAATGATGGTGTAACAATCGCAAAAGAAATCGAATTAGAAGATGCATTCGAAAACATGGGTGCAAAATTAGTAGCAGAAGTTGCTAGCAAAACAAACGATGTAGCTGGTGACGGAACGACAACTGCAACTGTATTAGCGCAAGCTATGATCCGTGAAGGTCTTAAAAACGTAACAGCTGGTGCAAACCCAATGGGTCTTCGTAAAGGTATCGAAAAAGCTGTTACTGCTGCAATTGAAGAATTAAAAGCGATTTCTAAACCAATCGAAGGTAAATCTTCTATCGCACAAGTAGCTGCTATTTCTGCGGCTGACGAAGAAGTAGGTCAATTAATCGCTGAAGCAATGGAGCGCGTTGGTAACGACGGCGTTATTACTTTAGAAGAATCTAAAGGATTCACAACAGAATTAGACGTAGTAGAAGGTATGCAATTTGATCGTGGATATGCATCTCCTTACATGATTACTGATTCTGACAAAATGGAAGCTGTTCTTGATAACCCATATATCTTAATTACTGACAAAAAGATTTCTAACATCCAAGAAATCTTACCAGTATTAGAGCAAGTGGTACAACAAGGTAAACCACTTCTTATCATTGCTGAAGATGTAGAAGGCGAAGCTTTAGCTACATTAGTAGTGAACAAACTTCGTGGTACATTCAATGTAGTAGCTGTTAAAGCTCCTGGATTTGGTGACCGTCGTAAAGCAATGCTAGAAGATATCGCAATCTTAACTGGTGGCGAAGTAATCACTGAAGAATTAGGACGTGACTTAAAATCTGCTACAGTTGAATCTTTAGGACGCGCTGGTAAAATCGTTGTAACGAAAGAAAACACAACTGTAGTTGAAGGTATTGGAAACACACAACAAATCGAAGCTCGCATCGGTCAAATCCGTGCGCAATTAGAAGAAACAACTTCTGAATTCGATCGTGAAAAATTACAAGAGCGTCTTGCTAAACTAGCAGGTGGCGTAGCAGTAATTAAAGTAGGTGCAGCAACTGAAACTGAGTTAAAAGAGCGCAAACTTCGTATTGAAGATGCACTTAACTCAACTCGTGCAGCAGTAGAAGAAGGTATCGTTGCAGGTGGTGGTACTTCACTTATGAACGTATACACGAAAGTAGCTTCTATCGTAGCTGAAGGCGACGAAGCAACAGGTATCAACATCGTACTTCGTGCATTAGAAGAGCCAGTTCGTCAAATCGCAATCAACGCTGGTCTAGAAGGATCTGTAGTTGTAGAGCGTCTAAAAGGCGAAAAAGTAGGCGTTGGTTTCAACGCAGCTACTGGCGAATGGGTTAACATGCTTGAGTCTGGTATCGTAGATCCAGCTAAAGTAACTCGTTCTGCACTTCAAAACGCAGCATCTGTTGCAGCTATGTTCTTAACAACTGAAGCTGTAGTTGCTGACAAGCCAGAACCAAATGCACCAGCAATGCCTGACATGGGCGGCATGGGCATGGGCGGTATGGGCGGAATGATGTAAATGCAGATTAAAGAAAATTTGGGTAGAAACATTTTTTCGAAAATATTAGTAGTATGTGGTTTGGCGATGTTTGTCATTACACTTTATAATTCATTTCAAATAGAGAAATCTACCTATTCCTCGGTCGCTGTGTTAATTCTGGAGATAGTAGCAACTATTTTTGTGCTCGGAATAATATCATTTTTAGCAAATCGTTTTTTAACAGTTAATCAATTTTTGCTCATTCTCATAGTTGCGGCCTTTGCAATTAGGTTGTTATGGATCATTTTTGAAAAAACGGTACCTATCTCGGATTTTTCTGTAATGTATGAAAGTGCTCAACAAGCTGTAAAGGGTAATTTTACATTTGTTACAGATGAATACTATATGAGTTGGACATACCAATTGGGGTTCACATATTATGAGGCTATATTAATAAAAGTTTTTGGTAATCATCTGTTTATATTGAAGTTATTTAATATTTTTTGGAGCGTAGGCACTGCCGTGATTATTTATTTTATGGGTAAAACCATTTTTAATGAATACAGTGCGAGAACTGCGGCAATATTTTACGCGTTTTACATACCTAATATTATCTATAGCTCTGTATTAACAAATCAATATATTTCTACCTTTTTCTTTTTTTTAGGAATGTATGTTTTAATTACAAAAGGTTTTTCAACTAAATACGGTTGGGGTTTAACAGGGTTACTGTTAAGCGTTGGAAATATTATGAGACCGTTAGGAAGTTTCTTTTTATTGGCGGTTTTTGTTTATACATTAATTTATAAGATACTTCCGTTTAGAAAAAAAGAAACGTTTAATTACGTAAAAAAATTAGTGGGAATAGTGATTGTATATTTTCTAGTGATGCAAAGTGTAAGTGTTTTTTTAATGAACACGGGATTAGCGAAAAAACCATTGTCAAACCAAATGCCATATTGGAAGTTTGTTGTGGGGTTCAATTATGATTCGATTGGTGGATGGAATCAGCCAGATGTTGTTTACCTTAGTCAATTTAAACTTGGGGAGGAAAGAAATGATGCTTCCATTGCTTTGATCAAGGATAGATTAAAGGACAAAGAGAAGGTTCGTCAGTTACTTGTATTGAAAGTTGAAAAAATGTGGAGTAATCCTGATGATGCACCTGGTTGGGCTTTGGAGTGGGGGGAACTGAATAAACCACACTTACAACAAATGCTGACAAAATATGAAAGGCTTATGTATATTACGTGTTGTATATTTGCGATTGGTACAATTTCACTATATAGAAGAAATGGTCCGATATATCCTCTTTTGTATATTTTGTTTGGTGGATATGTGGTTATTCATTTGTTTGTCGAAGTTCAAACTAGGTATCGTTTTGACATTTTGCCCGTCATTTTTTTATTTGTGGGATACGGGGTATTTGTAATGAAAAATGGTGTTACACGATTAATATTTAGAAAACAACAGAAAAAAATTGAATAAGTGATTATTTTGAAAAAGCAGCACGATACAATTATCGTTTTAGATTTTGGAAGTCAGTACAATCAGTTAATAGCACGTCGAATTCGTGAGTTCGGTGTATACAGTGAACTTCATCCACATACAATTACTGCAGAAGAAATTAAAGCAATGAATCCAAAAGGGATTATCTTCTCTGGTGGACCAAATAGTGTATACGGTGAAGGTGCATTACATTGTGATGAAAAAATCTTTGAACTAGGATTACCGATCTTCGGTATTTGTTACGGTATGCAGCTTATGACGCAACACTTCGGTGGTAAAGTAGAACGTGCAAACCACCGTGAGTATGGAAAAGCTGTTCTTAAAGTAGAGAACGAATCAAAATTATATGCGAACCTTCCAGAAGAGCAAGTTGTATGGATGAGCCATGGCGACTTAGTAACAGGCTTACCTGAAGGATTCGTAGTAGACGCAACAAGTGAGTCTTGTCCAATTGCTGGTATGAGCAATGAATCGAAAAACTTATACGGTGTACAATTCCACCCAGAGGTACGTCACTCTGAGCACGGTAACGATTTAATTAAAAACTTCGTATTCGGCGTATGTGGTTGTTCTGAAGGATGGAACATGGAGAACTTTATCGAAGTAGAATTAGAGAAAATCCGTGAAACTGTTGGAGACAAAAAAGTACTATGCGCACTTAGTGGCGGTGTAGATTCTTCTGTTGTAGCAGTATTAATTCATAAAGCAATCGGCGATCAGTTAACATGTATTTTCGTTGACCACGGTTTACTTCGTAAAGATGAAGCAGAAGGCGTTATGAAAACATTTAGCGAAGGCTTCCATATGAACGTTATTAAAGTGGATGCAAAAGAACGCTTCATGAACAAGTTAAAAGGTGTAGAAGATCCAGAACAAAAACGTAAAATCATCGGTAACGAATTCATTTACGTATTTGATGATGAAGCATCTAAATTACAAGGTATGGACTTCCTAGCACAAGGTACACTTTACACAGACATCGTTGAAAGTGGTACAGCAACTGCACAAACAATTAAATCTCACCATAACGTTGGTGGACTTCCAGAGGACATGCAGTTCAAATTAATTGAGCCTTTAAACACGTTATTTAAAGATGAAGTACGTGTATTAGGATCTGAATTAGGAATTCCTGATGAAATCGTATGGCGTCAACCATTCCCAGGTCCAGGACTTGGTATTCGTGTATTAGGTGAAATCACAGAAGAGAAATTAGAAATCGTTCGTGAATCTGATGCGATTTTACGTGAAGAAATTATAAAAGCTGGCTTAGACCGTGAAGTTTGGCAATACTTCACTGCGCTTCCTGGTATGCGTAGTGTAGGTGTTATGGGTGACGAGCGTACTTACGATTACACAGTAGGTATTCGTGCAGTAACATCTATCGACGGTATGACAGCTGACTGGGCACGTATCCCTTGGGACGTATTAGAGAAAATCTCTGTACGTATCGTAAACGAAGTAAAACACGTTAACCGTATCGTGTATGATATAACGAGTAAGCCACCAGCAACTATTGAGTGGGAATAAATGAACGGTTTGCAAAATGTAGATGTAAAATATACATTCTTTTACGACGAAACAAATAATCCCAAAAAATTTAAAATTACAAATGAGGGATTTAACGTAAGTGAAAATGATTTTTTTATTCTTGGAGGGATTGCATATAGAAGTGAGAATCAAATTTCGGATGAAAAAGTCAATGCTTTATTTTCTGAATTAATAACTCAGAAAAGTATGAAAGAGATAAAATTTAAGCAAGCTTCAAAGGGTGCAAAAGACTTTTATTCAACAATGAAAGCAAAGAAAATAGCTTTAGTGTTGAAATGGCTGGAAGAAAATAAAATTTGGATTCATTACTCTTATAGGGATAATCTTTATTACGGAATAGTCGATTTAATAGATTCTTTAGGGGAGGTTTACCATTTACCTATTGAATTGATTCATCAGATGAAAACTATTTTGTACAAATATATCAAACGCGATCAAGAGGATTTTGTATATATATTAAGAAATTATAATTATCCTAATGTTACGGATGTAAATGGTTTTATTTGGAGTGTTTTGGATTGGCTTTTTGACAAAGAGTTTGATAATTGGGAAGAGGATTTTTTAATTGAATACTTCCGTCAATCCTTAAAAGCTAACAGAAAAGGTGGACTTGAATTATTGGAAGATAATACAAGCCTTGAATTGATTTCTTCATTTGAGGATATTTATTTAAACAGAATAATTATTTTTAGTAATTCATTCCACTATTTTGATGAAGAGGCAACTATTGAAGAAAAGTTAAGTAATCTACAAATGACAATAAATGATAGACCACTCAATAACTATGAATTTGTACATTCACATGAAAATAAATTTACACAGGTCTGTGACATAGTGGTTGGAATAATAAGAACTTGGTTAAGTTATATTAATAAATCTAGCATTAAAAAAATTAAAGAAGATTTTTCAAGTTGTAGTGAGAAAGAATTGGATAATATTGCGAGGTTTGTTGATATAGTGAATAATTCCCGACAAGAGAATAACGCTTTTGTACATTGGTCGACAGATTTACATACAGCGAAAAAAATTAGCTGTTTTCTTGATATAGTTAGTTTAAAAGGGAAAAATATTAATCCTAGAATTTAAATGGAGGCGGAATATTTGGGAATGACTTGTTTGGGATGTAAAAAGGAATATACTGGTTACGAAGAAAGAATAGGTCAGTATATAGCTAATGGAATGATTTTAGCTATTGAAAATGGAGTACCGAAAGAAAGTCTCTGTGGGATGCCGGCCACTTATTTCATTCCAGATAAAGAGCTGTATTGTGATAATTGTATTGCAAAAATTAAAACTGTTGAAGATAGTGTGGACAACCTTCTTTTAAAAGTTTCTTCTAAAAACGTGGACGTCAACAAAAAATTAGATAAACACAGTGATTTCTTTTGGAATCAATCTACTGATTCAGAGGATGATAAAGAAAAATTTGTTTTTTTATTTTCCTATATTGAAGAGTGTTTTAGTTTGAGTTCTGAAATAGCTAGTGAGCTCAAATATTTATTTAATCGTTTTGAAGACCATACAGTAGTTAACTTTGATAATTTCTCATACATGTTTTATTTCAGAAATGTAACCTTGAAATCTGTCAGTCTTATTGAGAAGTTAACAATTTTTTATAGCGTTGCTTTTAATGTTGAATTTAGAAAGAATAAAATTCAAAATAAATATGGTTTTTTGCTAAAGCAACTAAGGAAAATTCCCTCCTTTCAAGATAAAAAATTTTATGCCATGATGAATAATTTCAGAAAAAAGGGAGATTCTTTTAACCTTGAAGATACAAGAAAATCATTAGATCATGACCTTTCTTATAATAGCGGAGTTGAAATGATTGGTGTACTGGATAAAATAGATATTATATATAATCTAGTATGTATGTGCTATGATTTGTTTGACGAAATGATTACATTAGTTCTCAACGTATATAAAAATATTCAGATTCCTTATGATTATTCTGTTTTAAAATATCAAGATGCCTCGATTATATCAGTTCAATATCCAAATCCTGAAGACACACATGCGTTTTCTCGAACATTTGGTGAAAGAGTTCATCAATATAATACAGCATTTTTAAAAGACGGAATTTCAGGTGAAAATCCAAATGAAGCTGATAATTCAAAAAGGGTTTTCGATATTTTGAATCGTTTACATGAAATTTCGAGAACTCATGTAATAGTTAACAATTTAATTACTGCAGCTATAGATAATAATTGGAAGTTTAAAGACATTTTGATTGAGGAGTTAAGTGAAAAAAATTATGATTCATTGATTAATGATATAATTTATCGTATTTATGCTGTTAATGATAAACTTGCAAGGTTATTAGTCAATAAATATAATTTGTTTACTGAAAGAAAATATATTTATTTTGACGATTTTCAAGATGTAATTAATGATAAAAATAATGAACAGATTATCATTAATAATAAAGAAGTATTTACTAATTTAGATATATTCTTATGTTCAAAAGAATATAAGTTCTTAACAAATAACCGTAATAGAATTTTTCATATTCGAAATGATCAAAATAATTTTATTGAATCAGAAGAAGAAAGCTTTAATATCTTTAGACTTAATAATATTCAAGAGTATTACAGTTACATGAATAAAATTATGATTCCGATTTTAAACGATATTAACTAAATGTTCAGTGGATTTCTATTGAAGGAAGGAGAAATAATGAATTATCAAGTAAGAATATCAATTGAAACAGCGAAATTAATTGAAGAGTTAAAACATATGTATGAAGAACGAACTGGAATCAGCATGACGAAAGGGAACGTGCTTATGCAGGCATTCAATGATTCGGAATGGGTTAATGATTGGAAAGAGATATTTGATTCTAAGATTAAGTTGCTAAATGATTATGAAATTAAAGAAGGTGCACTAAGACCTAAACTTCAAGTTAGCAATGAAGTTGAACTGGGAATCCAAACACTGAAAAAAGAACTGCCAAAGGTACTTGGAGTTAGAAGTGTTACAATTGGGGTTTGTATTCGTCTTATCCTTAAAGCTGCTTTTATGAAAAACATTGAAGATGTGAAAGGGTGTAGTAATAAAAATAAAGGGCAAAGAATCGATATTCAAGCATTAAAAAATATTATTAATAAGTATAAAGAAAAAATAGAATTGGAATATGATGAAGAATTTAGTAATAAAGTTATTAAGTTATTAAGTGATATTGAAATTGAAGTTGATAAGAGTTGTGAGATTCAATAAATGGAAAGAAATTTTACGGAAAATTGTATTGGACTTTATGATAACGGCTCATTAATCGGAAAAACCCCTTTGGAAACGTTTATTAACTATAAACTCCTAAATTGTTCTAATTTGGAGTTTGATTGTGACTCTTCTTTTGTTGTTAAGGAAAATCTAGAATTTCTTTTTGGGGAAGGAGAAACCGCTTATACTGATACTTTAATTTCTCCACAAAGTTTTTTTACCACATATTTGAGATATTATCATGAAGATATTTTAATTAAAAAATCAAAAAAACTGATTGTACCAAATATCCCAGCAGTGAAAAATGAAATGATTGCTGAAGGGATCGCAAATAATAGTAATAAAATCTCAAATTCAGCTATATGGAGCTTTTATATTAAAAAGCAATATGTTGAAGTTCATGAATCAATGCTAGAATTTTTAGATTCAGTATATTATCTATCAAATTTTTCTCCAGTGTGTAGAGGTTTTAATCTAGGGAGAGCCACAAAGACTGCCGATAATTTTTTCGTAGCTCTTGATAAAATTTTCTTATATTTTCAGAGTAAAAATAATGAAGCTTCCAACCTTGAGCTTAAAGAAATTTTGAGTAGATTTCTAGGTGAAAGTAGATTTTTTGGGAAAGTTTATTTAACGGAAGAAGAAGTCATTGCTTCGGTCATGAACTGGTTAAATTCTTTTGGAAGCTATAAAGAATTCATTGAAAAATATTGTTTCCAAAGTTTTTTAGAAGACCCTTATGATTCTAGTTCAAAACCTAAAGAATTATGGACTGGGCTCTTTGATGGCACAAAACTTCAACCTTCTAAAGAGGAATTTATTTCATGTATTGAATTTATGACGAATGCGATTAAAGAACGTGGTGTTAGAATGTGTGAAATTCATGGAGAATGCACTTACTAAATGTTCAATAAAAGAAACAGTGAGTGGCACAATGTTGTATATCCACAAAGAAAAAATAGATTATTAAAATATTTCCTTGTAATATTCATTCTTATGTTGACGATATTATTTGTGAAGATTTCAAACGCTATTCCGCCACTAATAATTAATATTCCTGTGATTTATAGCTCTATGAGTTTCAATGGTTTCGTTGATTTGCTAATAACAGTTTTTGGGGCGGTATCTATTTATAAAATTATTAGATTCTATTTTAACTTTGTTAAGGGCCATAAGTCATGGATTGCTAACAATCTAGCTTATATGATAGACACGCTGAAATTATATGATGAAGATTACTTTGAGACTATTAGAGGAGATAAGGTCGTCAGAGAAAAGCGTATTGTAAGGGTTATTCGTATTTATTACAAAGAAGCGGAAAAATATATTTATGTGCGGATAAGGAGAGATGGTGACCGATTTACAAAAGAAGCTACCAATCTTGGCGAAAACCTCGAAGCTACTTTAGGAATGGAATTAGAAACAACAAACATAACTGTTAATTATGTTGACTATACTTTCTTAAAATACAAAGACGAACGCATTAACCTAACTTCAACAATAAGTAAATCAAATGGTTCAGATGAAATTAGAATTACTGGAAATATATCTTACCAACTCCACAAGGTCGTCCACTCCCTTATCGTTGGGGGAACTGGATCTGGAAAGTCATTCTTCATTTTTGGGAAAATAGTTTCTTACTTGAACTTATCTCCTCAAGCAGATTTGAGAATTATTGACCCCAAAAAAGCAGATTTAAGCCTATTGCGTTTCGTTACGGGGTTTGAAGGGAAAGTTGCTACAGAAGCCAATCAAATATGCAAAATGCTCAGAGAAGTCGTTGAATTGATGGAGCAAAGATATTCTAACTATTTCAATGATATATCCGCTTTTGGCAAGACATACAAGGACTTTAATTTACCTGTAGTTATAGTTGTCTTTGATGAATTTTCAGCTTTTATGCATTCAGTAGATAAGAAAATTGCTAAAGAGGCATTAGATTACGTTTTTACTCTAGTAATGAAAGGCAGACAAGCAGGCGTCATGATAGAGATACTTATGCAACGTCCTTCAGCGGATGACCTGCCTACGAATATAAGGGCACAGATGGGGTTTAAAGCAGGTTTAGGTGCTATGGACTCAATTGGCTATAACATGATATTTGATACCAATAATGTTGAATATAAGACGGTTACAGAGAAAGGTGGAGGGTATATTCAACTGGATGGCGTTCACGCTGCTCCAGTCTATTTTGAAACTCCATATATAGACAAAGGCTTTGACTTCATAGCAGAAATAGAAAAATTGATGGGAAATCAACAAATGGCGGATACCTCTAAATAAATGGGGAAATTAATTTTAAAATCGTCAAGATTACATTCTTTAAATGACTCGGAAAATGTTGAATTAGGTGATTTTCATTTTGACATTAAACAATTTAAAGTTCCTACAGCAATGTTGGTGCAAAAGGATGGCTTTGCTACTCGAATTGAAAAAGAAAAGAATCTAAATGGTGAGCTAGTTGAAACAGGTAAGTATGCAATAACTTTTAAAGTTTACGATAGACCATTTATTGAGCTTGTATTACAAAATGGTGGTACTGAAATTGGTTCCCCTATTACTGTAGTTATTGAAAAGCAAGATAGTTTACCTATCTTTATAAATGCTAGTTTAAATGTACACATTAACACTTGATTGGAAAAAGGAGATAATATGAAAAAGATAGGTATGATTACTATAGTACTTTTAGTACTTCTAACAATCGCGTATATGTTAGTTGGGAATTATTTTTATAACTACGCATTGAATGCGAAACAAGAAAAAGAATTTTTGCAAGATAACCCTCATTTGGCGGAAACAGTGAATGCATCGGGAGATGTATTGGCTACGAATGAAAAAAAGAATGCGGATTTTGTATCGAAATATAAACCGAACACATTAACTGTACGTTCTTTCGATAAGCTGAATTTAAAAGGTTATGAATATATGAATGAATCATCTAGCCATAAATGGGCAATTGTAGTTCATGGATATAATGGCAGAGCATCAGAAATGACGAAATATATTCGGAACTTTTATGAACGAGGCTATAATGTCATAGCACCAGACCTTCGCGGGCACGGAAATAGTGAAGGGGATTATGTTGGTATGGGCTGGCAGGATCGTAAAGATGTCCTACTGTGGATTCGACAAATTTTAAAGAAAGATTCTAATGCTGAAATAGCTCTATATGGTATTTCTATGGGTGGAGCAACTGTAATGATGACTTCAGGCGAAGATTTACCTTCAAACGTTAAAGTTATTATTGAAGATTGCGGATACTCAACTGTTAGTGATGAATTCACGTATCAACTAAAAGATTTATTCCACTTACCGAAGTTTCCTGTTATGAATGCGGCCAATACAGTTACTAAATTGAGGGCGGGATATGATTTAGAAGAGGCTTCAGCTGTGAAACAAGTTGAGAAAAGTAAAACACCTATGCTATTCATTCATGGGGATGCTGATACATTTGTTCCTTTTGAAATGTTAGATCAGGTATATAATGCTGCAAAAGTAGAAAAAGAGAAGTTAATTGTTCCGGGTGCGGGGCATGGGGAAGCGGAGAAAGTAGATTCAAATAAATATTGGAATACTGTATGGAAATTCGTAGAGAAGTATATTTCGGCATAAATGAAAATTGAAGTATGGTCAGATTTTGTATGTCCATTTTGCTATATCGGGAAGCGTAGATTAGAGATGGCTTTAGAGCAATTTCCGCATAAGAAGGATGTTGAAGTTGAGTTTAAAAGTTTTGAGCTAGATCTGAATACTCCCGTTTACTCTGGAACGAGTATTAATGAAGTGCTTGCATCAAAGTATGGGATTAGTATGGAAGAAGCTAAGCGTAATAATGTACAACTAGGAAATCATGCAGCTAGTATGGGTTTAAGTTTTAATTTTGATGAGATGAAGCCAACGAACACTTTTGATGCGCATCGTCTAGCGAAGTTTGCGAAGGATCAAGGGAAGGAAAAGGAGATTACAGAAAATCTTCTTTTTGCATATTTTACTGAATCAAAGAACTTGAGTGATGTGGATACGCTCTCTACTATCGCTGAAGCTTCAGGTTTAGATAAGCAAGAAGCTTTAAATGTTATTAATGATAAAAATGCGTATGCCAATGATGTTAGAATTGATGAAGCGGTTGCTCAGCAATATCAAATTTCGGGAGTACCTTATTTTATTATTAATCAAAAGTATGCTATTTCAGGTGCGCAACCACTTGAAACTTTTGTTGGTGCACTTCAGCAAGTTTGGGAAGAAGAGAATCCTGCACCGAAGTTACAGGAACTTTCAGCAGATGGTGGAAGCGATCTTTCTTGTACTGATGGAAGTTGTTCAGTGCCGTCAAAAGAACAATAGTTGAAAATAATCGCTTTTTACTTACCACAATTCCATCAAATAAAAGAAAATGATCGCTGGTGGGGTAAAGGTTTTACTGAATGGACGAATACTAAAAATGCACAACCTTTATTTTCAGGACATTATCAACCTAGGGAACCTTATCAAGATTTTTATTATGACTTAACTACCCCATCCGCAAGAAAATGGCAAGCAGAAATTGCGAAAGCATACGGTATATATGGTTTTTGTTATTATCACTACTGGTTTAAAGGTAAGAGGCTATTAGAAACACCTTTTAATGAGGTACTTAAGATGAGGGAACCAGATTTTCCATTTTGTCTTTCTTGGGCAAATGAGCCATGGACAAAATCTTGGGATGGTCTTGATAAACATATATTAATGCCTCAAGATTATGGAGATGTATCAGATTGGAAAGAGCACTTTGAATATTTATTACAAGCGTTCCAAGATAAAAGATATATTCATATAGATGATAAACCTCTATTCATTATTTATCGCCCGGGACATATTCCTGATTGTGAAAAAATGCTTAATTATTGGAATGCATTGGCACGAGAAAACGGTTTAAAAGGTATATACTTTGCAGAAACATTAAACAGTTTTCCACTTCCTAATATAAATGGATTCGATGCTAGCATTCAGTTTGAACCATTTTATACAATTGCCCATGATAGCTCTTCAGACATAAATAAAACAATATATGAGTCTGGTATGCAATTAAATGCTTGGGACTACGATAAAGTATGGTTGTATATATTAAAACGATCTCCTCCAAAGAAAAAAACATTCCCTGGAGCTTTCGTTGATTGGGATAACACTGCACGACGCAAAAATTCAAATAGCAGTATTTTTATAGGTTCTACTCCTGAAAAGTTCACAATCTATTTAAGCAAGCAAATTCACCGTACTCACTCTCTTTATAACAGTGAGTTTTTATTTATTAATGCATGGAATGAGTGGGCAGAAGGAACCTACTTAGAACCAGATCAAAAATATGGATTTTCCTATTTAGAAGCGGTTAAAAAGGCAATCGATAGAGGTATGAAAGCATACAAAAAAGACGAGTCATTCTGAATGAATAACTTTAAGTTAGGAAGTGATTTTGATAACCTTGTTAGTCAATTATCTGACGTTGAACTTCTAAATCTATTTATACAAAGTTGCTCAGAAACAACAATAAATGGTGTTCCCGTACCTATGTTCCCCCCTGAAGAAATCCAAAAACAATTTGTAGGTGCTTCCTATGAACACGCCCTATATGAAGCATATTTGTTTTATAGTCATATAAAAACATACACTCAAAATTTAGGGGTTCCCTTGAATAAAGAAAGTAAAGTTTTAGACTTTGGTTGCGGTTGGGGACGAATTATACGTTTCTTGTTCAAAGATGTTCGGGATGAAAATTTGCTTGGGATTGATGTAGACCCCTTCATGATTACTCTTTGCAATGAAACATTAGGAAGGGGGATATATAAAACAGCAAGCCCACAACCTCCTGTAGAATTTATTCGTGACAATTCATTAGACATCATATTCGCTTATTCTGTATTCTCACATTTATCCGAAGAAACTGCAGAAAATTGGATAAAAGAATTTTCAAGAATTCTGCGTCCAGGCGGAATCTTCATCGCAACAACACAGGCACGATATTTTCTCGATTTTTGTCAAAAATTCAAGGAACATCCTGAATTAATTCAAACAGGATGGCATAAAACTCTATCTCAGGCTTTTCCAGATATACATCGCGCTATCTCAGATTATGAACATGGGAATTTTGTACACAGTCCTACTGGTGCAGGAGACGTTAGAGATAGCAGCTTTTATGGAGAAACTGTTATACCTATGACCTATATTAAAAAGCATTATGAGAAGTATCTAAAACTGCGGGATTTTTTTGATGATGTAAACCGGCTACCACAGGCCCTATTTGTTCTACAGAAAGATTAAGTGGAAGACAATTTGAAACACAATACTGGGTACTGCGTTATTTGCGAGAAGGAAACTACATTTATAGAACATAACGCTTGGCTTAGAGATCATTACTTATGTTCTACATGCCACTCTATACCAAGGCAGCGAGCTTTAATCCATGTTTTAAATACATTTTTTCCAAAATGGAATTCCTATAATATCCACGAATCCTCTCCTGGAGGAATTACAACTCAGCTACTAATAAAAAACTGTAAAAAATATACATATTCTCAATACTTTAAAAACTATCCTCTCGGCCAATACTTTCAAGGAATTAGATGTGAAAATTTAGAAGACATGACCTTCCCAAGTGAATCTTTTGATCTATTCATTACTCAAGATGTTTTTGAACATGTCATGACGCCAAATAAGGCATTTAAAGAAATAGAACGAGTATTAAAACCTGGTGGTGCTCATGTATTTACTGTCCCTTGGTATCATACACTCACAAAGACTGTGCAAAGGGCAAGAGTAAATAAAGAAGTAATTGAGTATATTGAAGAGCCCATTTATCATGGAAACCCTATCGATGAGAATGGGTCTTTAGTAACATTTGATTGGGGGCGAGATATGATTGAATATATTTATACACAGGCAAATATGTATACTACTGTTTATTTACAAAAAGATAGATCATTAGGATTAGATGCTGAATTTTTGCATGTTTTTATTAGTACAAAAAACTCTTAAATGGATATACATTTTAGTCAGCAATATGTCCAGAGGGAAGAAACCTTCATCCAACGCTACATACCTTTAGAAGATTTTAATAAGCAAATTCCTAAAATAGAAGACGAATACGGTTTAATGAAGTCCGACCTAGCCATACTTACGAATTCAGATCATCATCGCGCTCATAAGATGATGTATGAAGGCAGCTATGCAAAACTTAGTATTACAGATGAAGCCTTTCCACGATTTCCAACATATGAAAGCTTTTATGATAAAGAAACTATGGATTTAGTTACAGACATATATGCACAGGACTTTGAAATGTATCCATACACGAAAGGCATATTTTAAATGAAAAATATAAATCAAGAACTTTTAAACCATGTAATTCTACATAAAGATCGAATTCCACACTTCCATAAAGACTTTCCACTTATACTATTTTGGAGTCATAGAAGCGGATGCACCGCATTAGCAAATTGGTTCTTTTTTCAAATTGGATTATATACTGAAGCAAAGAAATACAATGACTTTATTCATTACTATGAGTTCTGGATATACAAAAACAAAGAAAATTACATACCTGAGTTACAAAAGGCTCTTCTAGAAGGGAAAAAAGATGCTTGTAAACTCGTGCGAAATCCCTATACAAGGGCCGTTAGCTCATTTCTATTACTTGCTGACAATCCATATGCTAGCCCACAATGGGAAAGTATCCGAAAATGTTTTTATAATGACAAAAATAGTAACGAAGGAATATCATTTAAATAAATGAGGAAGAATAATTATTTAATAGTAGGTGGAAATAGTTTCATTGGTATTAACCTCACGTTAGGTTTATTAGAACAGGGGCAAAATGTAAAAGTATTTTCCAGGCATATAAATAATTTCCCTCAAAATATTATAAATGAAGTTGAATTTATTAAAGGTGATTTAGAAAATGTTGAAGATATATATAAAGCTTTAGTGAATGTGGATATTATTATTTATTTAGCTGCGACGTCTAATGTAGCAACTTCCATCGAAGATATTTTTGGAGATATTAACAGTAGCCTTTTTTTTCTTAATTTCATGGAAAGAGTTAAAGATTTTCGTATTAAAAAAATTGTATTAGCATCTTCAGGGGGTACGGTTTATGGTGAACCTGAATATTTGCCTATTGATGAGAAGCATCCGTTGAAACCACTTTCTCCATATGGAATCACAAAAGTTTCGCTTGAGAATTATTTATATTTTTATAAACGAAACTACGGCATCGACTATGTTGTATGTAGATACTCTAATCCATATGGGAAATATCAAAATCCTTTAAAGAAAGTTGGGGCAATAAATTGTTTTTTGTACCAACATCTTAGTAATGAAAGGATTAATATATACGGGAATCCACAAGAGATTATTAGAGATTATATTTATATCGATGATTTAGTTGAAATTACTATACAACTATCACAATTAAATCGATTGAAATCTTGTGTATATAATATAGGAAGTGGAAAAGGTCTTTCTTTGAAACGAATTATAGTGGAATTGGAGAAAATAACAGAAAGAAAAATAGACTTTATCTGTTATAAACCAAAACAAGAAAATGTTCAAAAAATCATTTTAAATATAGATAAGGTGAGACAAGAAGTTAATTGGGAACCTAAAATAGATTTCAAAAGTGGAATTAGATTAAATAAGTTATGGATTGAAGAGTTCTTATATAGTAAAAAATAATTGAAAGAATTTATAGAGGAAAATAAAAACTTAATTTCTCAAATCGCAAACAACTACAATGTAAACGCAAATATCCATCCTGAGGATCACATTTTTCAGTTCCTTGTCACTAATCCAGTCTTTCCTTCTAAAAAAGAAGCGATAGACTATTATTTTAAAGATGGTCAAAACTCAGCACAAATACTCTTAGACTTAATTACTTCCTCTTATCCTCCTGCAGACAATCCAATTAAATTATTAGAATTTGCATCTGGATATGGCTGCGTAACACGCCATTTATTAAATCTACAAGCAAGCCTGAGTATAACTGCTTGTGATATACACGAAGAAGCTATTACTTTCATTAAAAACACATTAAATCGTCCTTCTATATTATCTCATCCCGAACCTGAACATTTAAAATTGGAAGCTTCTACGTACGATATTGTTTTTTGTCTATCCTTTTTTTCTCATATGCCTGATACAACTTGGTTTCGTTGGCTTCAAACATTGTATAGTGCTGTTTCACCTGGTGGTTTATTCATTTTCACCACCCATGGATATCAAAGTAAAAAATACTTTGGATTTCCAAATTTAAACGAACAAGGCTATTGGTTCCTTCCTTCTAGTGAACAATTCGATTTAGATGTTAACCAATACGGCCAAACGATAGTTAGTCCCTCTTATGTGTGTGAAAAAATTAAGTTATTACCCTATAACCCTATCATTAAAAAATACACTGAAGGGTTTTGGTGGGATCATCAAGATCTTTGGGTAATAAAAAAAGAAGTAAAATAAATGCATGTTAATAAGAAAATCATTTATGTATCCCATGATGCCCATTTCCACGGAGCACAGCTGCTTTCTTTACATACTATTAAAGCTCTTAAAGAAAACTTCGATTACTCCGTCGCAATTATTTCTATTGGACCAGGCATTTTAATCCACGATTTTCAAAAGTATGGTCCTGTTTATTGCTTAGAGGAAGACTACCCAACAGAAGAAACGGTCGAATTATTAATAAAGACTTTACTATCACAAGACTATACCATCGCCATATGCAGTACGGTCATAAGTGGTGATATAGTTGCATTACTAGCTAGGAACAATATAAAAGTTATTTCGTTAATACATGAATTACCGCATTTAATACAACAGTACTCTGCCGAAGGAAAAGCTAGAAACATTGCTGAATTTGCTTACAAAATTGTCTTCCCTTCACAATACGTATATGAAAAATTCCTTACAATCACGCAATTAGATCATCAAAAATGTCACATTCTCCCTCAAGGTTTATTTAACCACAATCCTTATAAGCATAATATTACAGAGGCTAGAAATGAATTACGCAAAAAACTCAGCCTGCCTCTAGATAGTAAAATCATTTTAGGTGTAGGTTTCGCCGATTATCGAAAAGGCATAGATTTATTCTCATTTATTGCTTACTCAGTAAGAAAGGTTCATACTAATATTCATTTTATTTGGGTAGGGCGAACGGACGTTCACCTCATATATACTCTATCACCAAGATATAAAGCGCATTTCACATTAGTTGATCCTACTCCAGATATCGGTTTATATAATGCCGGGGCTGATTTATATTTATTAACCTCAAGGGAAGACCCTTTTCCAAATGTTGTTTTAGAAGCATTAGATACAAAGGTCCCTGTTATAGGTTTTAAAAACGCTGGAGGTTTTGAGGATGTTGTTACAGAAAAAACCGGTGCCTTAGTAGACTTTTTAAACTTACCAAAAATGGTCGAAAGAATATATGAACTTATTGGAGATGAAGAGTTACGCTTACAAAAGGGGCGCTTTGGCCAAGAGCTCATTGAAAAAAACTTTAATTTTCTTAATTACATTTATCAATTATTAGCTCTTCTCGAACATAATTACAAAAAAATAAGTGTAATTGTACCAAACTATAATTATGAAAACTACTTACCTGACCGAGTCAGATCAATATTAAACCAAACTTACCCCCTTTACGAACTAATTTTCCTAGACGATGCCTCTACTGACAATAGCGTATCAACATTTGAAAAGCTGCTCTCAAAAGAAAACAAGCCCCATCTGAAAGTTCAACGAATTATTAACAAAGAAAACTCTGGTTCTGTATTTAAACAATGGATAAAAGGAGTCTCCTCAGCAACCGGTGATTATATTTGGATCGCAGAATCAGATGACTTATGTGAGAAGACATTTTTACAAGAGGTGATACAAGGGTTTCATATAAATAATAAGGTTACCTTAAGCTACACACAATCAAAACAAATAGACGAACAAGGAAATGTAATAGCTGATCATTATTTAAATTACACAAATGATATCGATAAAGAAAAATGGAAAACCCCCTATTTTCGAAAAGGCATAGATGAAATACAAGATACGTTACTTATTAAAAACACTATACCTAATATCTCAAGTGTAGTTTTTAAAAACATAGATATAAAAAACACAGAAAAACAACTAGCAAAATTTAAAGTTGCTGGTGATTGGTTTTTCTATGTTTCCATCCTGCAAGAGGGACATATTCACTTTAATCCAAAGTCCCTAAACTATCATAGACGACATACAAATAGTGTAACGAAAACAGAAGATTCATATTCTCATTACAATGAAGTTGTACAAATACAGAATTTCATTAAAAAGAACTTTACTATCGACGATATTTCTAAAATGAAGATGTATACATATAGAAAATACCTAAAAACATACTTGAAAATTTAGATGAATCCATTAGCACAAACATATTGGGATACTTATTGGGAAAACAATGAAAAACCAGCATCTGTTACAGCTTGGCAATTTGGGGATTCCCCTAATTATCTTGCACAATTAGTAATTGACGGTATCAAAACCGCAACATGCTCCGTTCACATTTTTTATGAATTAGAAAATGAACCACTACCGACGACTAATGATTATAGTATTATACTCAATAGTCAGGATGAACCTGTAGCGATTATTAAGACAATAGAAGTAACTGTAACACCGATGAATGAAGTAAGCGAAGAATTCGCTATCGCTGAAGGCGAAGGAGATCGTACTTATAATTACTGGAGAGACACCCATGTTCGTTTTTTTACAAAGGAACTAAATGAGCTTGGTTTTACTTTTTCTGAAGATATACTACTCGTTTGCGAACGATTTGAGCTCATTGATGTGAAAAATACAGCAGAACTATAAATGAGCGATATCATCATTGCCTTCATACTCGGTATTGTAGAGGGATTAGCTGAATTTTTACCTATCTCTTCTACTGGCCACCTTATATTAGTCGGACATTTATTAGGTTTCGAAGGAGAAAGAGCAAAGACGTTTGAAATCGTTATACAGTTAGGAGCAATTTTAGCTATTGCGATTTTATACTATAAACGCCTTGTTTCTTTATGTAATATCAAACCTCTTCTACGAAAAGAGAAAAAATTCAACGCATTCCATGTATTTCTTGGTGTATTCCCAGCGGTAGTTGCTGGATTACTATTACATGATGTTATTAAAACATACTTATTTCAGCCATATACTGTCGTCATTGGACTTGTAGCAGGAGCAATTCTTATGATCTTTGCAGAAGTAAAAAAGACAGAAGCAACCGCCTATTCACTGGATGATTTAACTTACCGTCAAGCATTAACAATTGGATTATTTCAATGCTTAGCGGTATATCCTGGCTTCTCTAGAGCTGGCTCTACTATTTCTGGAGGGTTATTAGCGAAAGTAAATTATAAGACCGCATCTGAATTCTCTTTTCTCATTGCTCTTCCTGTAATGGTTGGAGCTACAGGCTTAGACTTATTAAAAAGTTGGAAGTATTTAAGTGTTGATGACATCCCTATGTTTGCGGTAGGATTCATTACCTCTTTTATAGTAGCAATGCTAGCAGTAGTAACTTTTTTGAAGCTTTTAGAGAAGATTGGTTTAAAACCTTTTGCATATTATCGTATTTTGTTGGCCATCTTATTTACGCTTTTCATATTGCTATAGGTGGAACAATTGGTTAATCTACTCTATACAGAACTATTAAAATTAAAACGTTCCAATATGTTTTTGATTAGCATTATCGGGGCTGGTGTCGCACCCTTCTTAGTGGTCGTAGCGTCTTATATACACATAAAAACAAAACAACCTACTCCAACTATTTTGTTCCATCAACTATTCACTGAAGTAAACTTATATACTACTTTAGTTATAGGATTCCCCCTATACGGAGTAGTGATTGCTTATCTGTTTACCCGTGAATATACAGAAGATACACTAAAACATTTACTAACTATTCCAGTGTCACGCATTAGCTTTATTATAAGTAAGTTCATCATTCTCTTTCTTTGGATTATAATGCTTACTTTAGTCGCTTGGGCACTAACTTTATTATTAGGGCTAATAGGTAGCTTCCCTGGATTTAGTACCATCTTACTCTTAAGCTCTCTCGTAAAATTTTTAATATGTGGTGGACTTCTCTTTCTATTGTCTTCACCTATTGTACTATTAACCGTTGTAATGAAGACCTATGTACCACCTATTATATTAACAGTCATTATTACAATGACTAACCTTATGCTCGTGAACTCTAAACATAAAGATCTATTCCCGTGGACCGCTACTCTAGATATCGCAAATAACGAATTACAACCCACATATCCACCAGAGTATTCTTATATCATCATTGCAGCAACAGCAATTTTCGGATTTATTGCAACACTATTCTATTTTAAGAGAGTAGATATTCATTAAGTGTCTCCTATACATACAATTATAAAAACGACTAACCTTACTAAAGTATATGGCACTCAAAAATCAGTAAATAATCTAAATATTAATGTTCAACAAGGAGAGATTTATGGATTCATAGGACGCAACGGTGCGGGTAAAACAACAACCATACGTATGCTACTTAGCCTTATAAAGCCTACAAGTGGAAATATTGAAATATTCGGAGAGGACTTATTTCAAAATCAAAAAGATATTTTAAGAAGAATTGGTTCTATCGTTGAGATTCCAGGGTTTTACGAAAACTTAACTGCAAAAGAAAACTTATTAATTAATGCAAAGATAATTGGGATCCACAAAAAGAATGCCATTGAAGAAGCATTAGAAATAGTAGGCTTACAGCATGAAACACAAAAGTTAGTAGGAAAGTATTCTTTAGGAATGAAGCAACGCTTAGGAATTGCACGTGCTCTTCTCCACTATCCTGAACTACTCATACTAGATGAACCAACTAACGGACTCGATCCAATTGGTATTAAAGAAATGCGAAAACTCATTAAATCTTTAGCTCAGGAAAGAAATATAACGATACTCATTTCTAGTCACATATTAGCTGAAGTAGAACAACTAGTCGATCGTATGGGAATTATCCATGAAGGAAAGTTACTAGAAGAAGTTTCTCTTGATACGCTGCGCAAATCCAACCGTAAGTACATAGAATTTCAAGTGAATAATGACAATAGAGCCACGATGCTATTAGAAAATCATCTTCAAATTTTTGATTATGAAGTACATGATGAAGGGAATATTCGTATTTATTCTCATTTTGGACAGCAAGGATACATAAATAGAACGTTCGTTCTCAACGATATTGATGTATTAAAAATGGCGATGAGCGAGGACAGATTAGAAGATTATTTCACCAATCTAGTTGGAGGTGGAACAATTGGTTAAATGGGCCCAAGGGTAAAAATGTCTTTATTTATTACCCTTATCTTAATTACAATTTATCTCTTCTTTTCAAGGATACAATTCATTCAAAATCGCAAATCAATGAATACTAAATTAAGTCGTGTATTAAACGGAAATTTACAAACGAGATTATTCACAAGCAATGACCGTTCCTTACATAATATCGTTTTTTCAATAAACGAACTTATAGCTGAATTAGAAAAGGTTCGGATTGAAGCAAAAAGATACGAGGATTCTAGAAACCAACTTTTGTCTAGTATCTCGCATGATATCCGAACACCACTCACCTCCATTATTGGATATATCGATGCTTTAAAAGATGGGGTAGCTGCTTCTGAAATAGAAAAACAAGAATATCTTAAAATACTTTATATGAAATCAAATAACTTAAAGCATTTAGTTGATGAAATGTTCAATATGGCAAAGCTAGACGCCAATGAATTCCCACTAAAAGAAGAAGAACTCGACTTTTCTGAAGTTACTAGAGAAGTTTTAATCGAGTTTTTACCTGAACTATCAAAACATAATATCGAACTACAGGTTCTTATACCAGAATCTAATTGTCCTATCATCGCAGATCACCTTAGCCTTATGCGAATTATAGGTAATTTAATAAAAAATGCCATTTATTACGGAAAAGATGGGAAAACAGTAGGAATTGAACTACTAAAAACCGATACAGAATACGAACTTCTTATTTGGGACAAAGGCCCTGGCATTCCAAAACATGATTTACAAAACATATTTGAGCGAATGTACCGAAGCGAACAATCAAGAAACTCCTATTTTGGTGGTAGCGGTCTCGGGCTTTCGATTTCTAAAGCACTCGTTGAGAGAAATGGTGGGCATATATGGGTTGAAAGCATCCCATGGAAACGAACTACTTTTGGCTTTTCCATTCCAAAATACACTCCTTTTAAGAAATAGATGAAAGATATACGTATTCTTATAGCAGACGATGATAAAGAAATTCGAAATTTATTAAAAATATATTTAGAGCGCGAATTATATATGGTAGATACTGCGATTAACGGCGATGAAGCCTTGCAGTTATTTAATCAAAACAATTATAACCTCGTTATATTAGATATTATGATGCCAAAAGTAGATGGTATTGAAGTATGTAGAAAGCTTAGAGATAAAACTAACGTACCGATATTAATGCTGACCGCTAAAGATCACGAAGTTGATAAAATTTTAGGTTTAAGCATTGGCGCTGATGATTACATTACGAAACCTTTCAGCATTCACGAAGTGGTTGCACGAGTAAAAGCTCTTATGCGGCGTTTTTTAGTTCTTGGAAGTAACAATACTGTTCAAGAAAAAACACCTTTAGCTTTTAAAGGACTCACTATCAATTTAAATACATATACAGTTCATACAAATAAAGAGGAAATCAGCTTAACCGGAAAAGAACTGGAACTATTAAAATTCTTTACTTCAAACCCAGGGCAAGTATTTACAAAAACGCAGCTCTTCCGAAATGTGTGGGACGATAATTATATAGAAGATGACAATACCGTTATGGTACATATTCGAAAACTTAGAATGAAAATAGAAATCGATCCTTCTAATCCAAAATTCATTCAAACTATATGGGGAATTGGTTATAAGTTTGTAGGTGAAAAGCTTGAAGACTGAATGTTATTAGTGGCTGTTATATTATGGGGGACAGCAATTGCGCCAACGAAATGGGCGTTAGAATCTATTCAACCGTTTACTTTGTTATTTCTTCGTCTTTTCTTTGCGGGTGGAATTTGTATGCTATTCTCATTTAAGCAACTACAAAAATCAGTTGTACATAAAAAAGTTCCATGGAAAAGAATGAGTTTGTTAGCTTTTACCGGTGTAGCTGGGTATTTTATGTTTACATCCTACGGTATTTCTTTAACAAGTGGATTACATGTTAGTATCATAGATGCTGCATTACCATTAGTTACAATTCTATTTTCAGCATTCTTTTTGAAAGAGAAAATTCGGTGGAATTATTGGATAGGAATTATATGGGGGCTATAGATGGGGGCTATAGGAGTACTCTTTATTACGATTCCATTTAAAGGTGTTGATCAAGAAGTGTCTTTAATAGGAGATATACTTATATTATTAAGTACTTTTCTATTTGCTTTCTACACAGTTTTGTTAAAACGACCAAAACAAGAACAGTATTTATCAAATGAGGTATTTACCACATTAACTTTAATTATCGGAGCTGTTATTCTATTACCGTTTGCCCTGGTAGAAATTCTTTATTACGGTTTCCCAAAGATTGAAACTTGGAAAACGGGACTTAGTGTAATGTACCTTGTTATTGGAGCAACAATTTTAGCATATTGGTTCTGGAATAAGGCGCTGGAGAGAGTTTCGGCATCGGTAAGTGGATTATATTTAAATGCATTACCGTTAATAAGCATTGTTACTTCAATTATCCTATTAAATGAATCTCTGACATGGAGGGTAATAATGGGGGCAAGTCTAGTCTTAATCGGAGTAGGATGGGCGGATAAGCAAAAAATACGTAATTTATTAAAAGGTAATAAAGTGTAGTTGTTCGATTCTTCTTTATTACGCATCATAAGCGCCCATTCAAGAATTCCAAACTATCATAGAAATTTCCCCATCATTCTATTCTGGAGTCAAAAAAGCGGTTGCACCTCTCTTGCTAATTGGTTCTTTTACCAGATTGATTTATTACAAACAGCTCTAAGCTATAATCCTTTCATTCATAATTATGAATATCATATATACAAAAATACACCTACCTATAGTGTAAGACTAGGTATAGCGTTACGAGAAAAACAAAAAGAAACTTTTAAACTTGTTCGCAACCCCTATAGGAGGGCAGTCAGTTCTTTCGTATCCTTAATTGCACCTCCTTATGTGGAAAATCCCGAATGGAAACCCATCCGAAAGTTTTTATATCAAGATGAAAATTCTCCTAAAGGGATCTCATTTAAACAATTTCTATACTACTTATTTATTAAAGGTGCTCAAGCAGATGATATTAACCCACATTTCACACAACAATATATAGCTGGTGAAGAAGAATATGTGACCAATTATATATACTTAGAAAACTTCAATAAGGAAATGCAAGAATTAGAAAAGCGTTTCGAATTAAAAGTTGCACCAATAAATGAGTTCTCAAAATCTTGGCATCATCAAACTTCCATCACGGTTTATAAAGGGGATTTTAGTGAAGCCGATATTACGGATCCTTTATTTCCTCGCCATCCTACTTTCGAAAGTTTTTATGATACCGAGTGTATACAGCTCGTTCAAACAATATTTCAAAATGACTTCGATACGTATAGATATAGCAAAGGATATCCATACTAAATGCTATTATCTTATTTATTTTTCTCTATCGCAGTAATTACTGTAATGATTGAATACTTATTTATATCATCCCATTTTTTCTACTCTCATTTTTTAAAATATATACTTATAATAGAAATAATGTTTCCTATCTTAGGTATTATTTTAGGGGCAGTTGGAAAATCAGGAACACAAAAAATCATTGCCATTATTTTAAACAGTCTCTATTTCATTCTTTTTTCATCTTTGGCGTTATTAAATTTATGGATTATGACATTTGGTAAATAAATGAAATCACTAGTTGGAGTCATAATGGGAAGTACGTCAGACTGGGAAACAATGAAATTTGCTTGTGACATTTTAGATGAATTAAATATACCGTATGAGAAAAAAGTTGTATCCGCTCATCGGACTCCGGATTATATGTTTGAATATGCAGAGACGGCTCGTGAACGTGGATTGAAAGTTATTATTGCTGGAGCTGGTGGAGCAGCGCATTTACCAGGAATGGTTGCAGCGAAGACAAATCTTCCTGTAATTGGCGTTCCAGTTCAATCAAAAGCGTTAAACGGATTAGATTCATTATTATCCATCGTCCAAATGCCAGGAGGGGTTCCCGTTGCAACTGTTGCAATTGGTAAAGCGGGTTCAACAAATGCTGGATTACTTGCTGCACAAATACTTGGATCATTTCATGATGATATACATGATGCATTAGAACTGAGACGAGAAGCTATTGAGAAAACTGTGCGTGAAGGTAGTGAGCTAGTATGAATGACGAGAATCATTTTACCTGGAAAAGCAATCGGCATTATTGGAGGCGGCCAGCTAGGAAGAATGATGGCATTGGCAGCTAAGGAGATGGGATATAAAATTGCTGTTTTAGATCCTACAAAGAATTCACCATGTGCACAAGTTGCTGATATTGAAATTGTTGCACCATATGACGATTTAAAAGCAATTCAGCATTTAGCAGAGATCAGTGATGTAGTCACATATGAATTTGAGAATATTGATTATAGATGTTTACAATGGCTGGAAAAACATGCTTACTTACCGCAAGGTAGTCAGTTGTTAAGTAAAACGCAAAATCGTTTTACAGAAAAGAATGCAATTGAAAAAGCGGGATTACCAGTAGCAACGTATAGATTGGTTCAAACTCAAGAGCAGCTTACTGAAGCAATCGCCGATTTATCATATCCTTCCGTCTTAAAAACAACGACAGGTGGATATGATGGGAAAGGGCAAGTTGTTTTAAGAAGTGAAGCTGACGTTGATAAAGCGCGAAAGCTTGCGAATGCAGCGGAGTGCATTTTAGAAAAATGGGTGCCTTTTGAAAAAGAAGTATCAGTTATTGTCATTCGTAGTGTAAGTGGTGAAACGAAAGTATTTCCGGTAGCGGAAAATATTCATGTAAATAACATTTTGCATGAATCTATCGTTCCAGCTCGCATTACAGAGGAACTTTCTCAAAAAGCAATTGCTTATGCAAAAGTGCTCGCGGATGAACTAGAACTTGTGGGAACACTAGCGGTAGAGATGTTTGCTACAGCTGACGGTGAGATTTACATTAATGAATTAGCACCAAGACCTCACAATTCAGGACACTATACACAGGATGCATGTGAAACGAGTCAATTTGGTCAACATATTCGAGCAATCTGTAATTTACCTCTTGGAGAAACAAATTTGTTAAAACCAGTTGTCATGGTAAACATTTTAGGCGAACATATAGAAGGGGTCCTAGGACAAGTGAATAGACTAACCGGGTGCTATTTACACTTGTATGGAAAAGAAGAAGCAAAAGCGCAGCGAAAAATGGGGCATGTTAATATTTTAAATGATAATATTGAAGTCGCTCTAGAAAAAGCGAAGAGTTTGCATATTTGGGACCATCAAGAACAACTGTTGGAGGGAAAAAGATGAATGATTAATCGTTATACACGCCCTGAAATGGGTGCAATTTGGACGGAAGAAAACAAATTTAAGGCATGGTTAGAAGTTGAGATTTTAGCTTGTGAAGCATGGGCTGAGCTTGGCGACATTCCAAAAGAAGATGTTAAAAAAATTCGTGAGCATGCATCATTTGATATTGATCGTATTTATGAAATTGAAAAAGAGACACGTCATGACGTAGTTGCATTCACTCGTGCTGTATCAGAAACACCAGCATTAGGTGAGGAACGTAAATGGGTTCATTACGGTTTAACATCTACAGACGTAGTAGATACAGCGTTATCTTACATCTTAAAACAAGCGAATGAAATCATATTAAAAGACTTAGAAAACTTTGTAAGCATTTTAGCTAACAAAGCGAAAGAGCATAAATACACGATCATGATGGGAAGAACACACGGTGTTCATGCAGAACCAACAACATTTGGTTTAAAACTTGGTCTTTGGTATGAAGAAATGAAACGTAACGTAGAGCGTTTCAAACAAGCTGCTGATACAGTTCGCGTTGGTAAATTATCTGGTGCGGTTGGTACATACGCGAATATTGATCCATTCGTAGAAAAATTTGTTTGTGAAAACTTAGGATTAGAAGCAGCACCAATTTCTACACAAACATTGCAACGTGATCGCCATGCTCATTACATGTCAACACTTGCACTAATCGCAACATCTATTGAAAAGATGGCAGTTGAGATTCGTGGTTTACAGAAGAGTGAAACACGTGAAGTTGAAGAGGCTTTTGCAAAAGGCCAAAAAGGTTCTTCTGCAATGCCACATAAACGTAATCCAATTGGATCTGAAAATATGACTGGTTTAGCTCGTGTTATCCGCGGTTATATGATGACAGCTTACGAGAATGTTCCATTATGGCATGAGCGCGATATTTCTCACTCTTCAGCAGAACGCGTAATTTTACCAGATGCTACAATCGCGTTAAATTACATGTTAAATCGCTTTGGTAATATCGTTAAAAACTTAACTGTATACCCAGAGAATATGAAACGCAATATGAAAAGAACATACGGCTTAATTTATTCTCAGCGCGTAATGCTTACATTAATCGACAAAGGTATGGTACGTGAAGAAGCTTATGATATCGTACAGCCTAAAGCGATGGAAGCTTGGGAAACACAAGTGCAATTTAAAGAGCTTGTAGAAGCTGATGAGCGTATTACGAGCAAGCTATCACAAGAAGAAATTAATGAATGCTTCAACTATGAGCATCATATGCAACACGTTGATACAATCTTTGAACGCCTTGGGTTAAACGAAGCGTAAATGCAAAAGCTAGAAATGCTGTATGAAGGTAAGGCAAAAAGAATTTATCGTACAGAATCAGCAGATACGGTTTGGGTAGAGTACAAAGATAGTGCGACTGCTTTCAATGGGGAGAAAAAAGAGACGATTACAGGAAAAGGTCGTTTGAACAATGAGATTACAACTTTATTGTTCAGAAAGTTACAAGAAGTAGGAATAAAAACACATTTTGTAGAGAAGTTATCTGAAACAGAGCAACTTGTTAAAAAAGTGAGTATTATTCCTCTAGAAGTTGTCACAAGAAATGTAATTGCAGGAAGTCTTTCAAAACGATTAGGAATGGAAGAGGGAACTGTACTTGCAGAACCAATCGTAGAATTTTACTTCAAAGATGATGATTTAGGAGATCCGCTTGTAACGGAAGATCATATTCGTGTATTAAACGTTGCATCACCAGAGCAAGTAAGCGTATTACGAGATATGGCTCTACAAGTCAATCAAGTGTTGATTGATCATTTCGCAAGCTGTCGTGTAAGATTAGTAGATTTTAAATTAGAGTTTGGTGTAACAAATGAAGGAGAAATCATTTTAGCGGATGAAATTTCACCAGATACTTGCCGTTTATGGGATGAAACGAGCAATGAAAAATTTGATAAAGACGTATTCCGTCGTGACCTTGGAAATTTAACAGAAGCTTATGAAGAGATTTTAAAACGTTTAGGGGGAATTTCACATGTATAAATGTATAAAGTTAAGGTATATGTAACGTTAAGAGAAAGCGTATTAGATCCACAAGGAACAGCAGTAAAAGGGGCACTTCATAGTCTTTCGTTCACAGAAGTACAAGACGTTCGAATCGGGAAATATATGGAATTAACAATTGATAAATCAGTATCTGACCTTGACGCAAAGGTAAAAGAAATGTGTGAAAAACTATTAACAAACGTTGTAATGGAAGACTTCCGTTATGAAGTTGAGGAGGTTGTCGCACAGTGAGTGAAATTTGCAGTCATAGTATTCCCAGGTTCGAACTGTGATGTCGATATGTTCCATGCAATTAAAGATGAGCTTGGTGAAGAAGTAGATTACGTTTGGCACGATAGAGAGAATTTAGATGAATATGATGCAATTTTACTACCAGGTGGATTCTCTTACGGTGACTATTTACGTTGTGGTGCTATTTCTCGCTTTGTTAACGCAATGAAAGCAGTGCAAAAAGCTGCTGAGCAAGGAAAACCAATTTTAGGAGTGTGTAATGGATTCCAGATTCTTGTTGAATCAGGATTACTACCAGGAGCACTAATGAGAAACGAAAACTTAAAGTTTATGTGTCGCACTGTTCAGTTACGTGTTGAAAATAATGAAACTATGTTTACATCACAATATGAAAAAGATGAAGTAATCAATATTCCAATTGCACATGGTGAGGGGAATTACTATTGTGATGAGGCAACTCTTAAACAATTAGAAGAGAACAATCAAATCGCATTCCGTTATGTAGAAAATCCGAACGGTAGCGTTTCAGACATTGCTGGTATTGTAAATGAAAAAGGAAATGTACTTGGTATGATGCCACACCCAGAGCGTGCTGTAGATGAATTGCTTGGTGGTGCTGAAGGGTTAAAAGTCTTTCAATCTATCTTAAAACAGTGGAGGGAAACATATGTCGTTAATGCTTGAATGCTTGAACCAAATCCAACACAAATTAAAGAAGAGCGCATATATGCGGAAATGGGTCTAACAGACGAAGAGTTTGCCATGGTTGAAAAGATTTTAGGCCGTCTGCCGAATTATACAGAAACAGGATTATTCTCTGTTATGTGGTCTGAACATTGTAGTTATAAAAATTCGAAGCCAGTACTTCGTAAATTCCCAACGACGGGTGAGCGCGTTCTGCAAGGACCTGGAGAAGGTGCTGGAATTGTAGACATCGGTGATAATCAAGCGGTTGTATTTAAAATGGAAAGCCATAACCACCCTTCTGCTATTGAACCATATCAAGGAGCAGCAACAGGCGTTGGTGGTATTATCCGTGACGTATTCTCTATGGGAGCACGTCCAGTAGCTCTATTAAACTCACTTCGCTTCGGTGAATTACAATCGCCACGTGTGAAATATTTATTCGAAGAAGTAGTAGCAGGAATCGCAGGATACGGTAACTGCATCGGTATTCCTACTGTTGGCGGCGAAGTACAATTTGATCCATGTTACGAAGGAAATCCACTTGTAAATGCAATGTGCGTAGGTTTAATTAACCACGAAGATATTAAAAAAGGGCAAGCACACGGTGCTGGCAATACAGTAATGTACGTAGGAGCATCAACTGGTCGTGACGGTATTCACGGTGCAACATTCGCATCTGAAGAACTATCTGAAAGCTCAGAAGCGAAACGTCCGGCAGTTCAAGTAGGAGATCCATTTATGGAGAAACTTCTTATTGAAGCATGTTTAGAACTTATTCAGTCTGATGCACTTGTTGGAATTCAAGATATGGGAGCTGCTGGTTTAACTTCATCTTCTGCAGAAATGGCAAGTAAAGCAGGTATGGGTATTGAAATGTACTTAGATGATGTACCACAGCGTGAAACGGGAATGACACCATATGAAATGATGCTATCAGAATCACAAGAGCGTATGTTAATTGTTATCAAAAAAGGTAGAGAGCAAGAAATAGTAGATTTATTCGAGAAGTATGGTCTTGCAGCAGTTACGATGGGGAAAGTAACGGAAGATAAAATGCTTCGTTTATTCCATAAAGGTGAAAAGGTAGCTGAAGTTCCAGCAGATGCTCTTGCAGAAGAAGCACCAATTTATCATAAACCATCAAAAGAAGCAGCATACTTTGCTGAGTTCCAGCAGATGAAAATGGAAACACCAAAAGTAGAAGATTACAAAGAAACGTTATTCGCTTTACTACAACAACCGACGATTGCAAGTAAAGAGTGGGTATATGATCAATATGATTATCAAGTACGCACAAGCACAGTTGTTACACCAGGTTCAGATGCAGCGGTTGTACGTGTACGCGGTACAGAAAAAGGATTAGCAATGACGACGGATTGTAACTCTCGCTACATTTATTTAGATCCAGAAATGGGTGGGAAAATTGCAGTAGCAGAGGCAGCACGTAATATCGTATGTTCTGGCGGAGAACCACTTGCAATTACAGATTGCTTAAACTTTGGTAACCCAGAAAAACCAGAAATCTTCTGGCAAATTGAAAAATCAGTAGACGGTATGAGTGAAGCTTGTCGCACATTACAAACGCCAGTTATCGGCGGAAACGTATCGATGTATAACGAGCGTAGTGGTGAAGCGGTATATCCAACACCGACTGTTGGTATGGTTGGTCTTGTCCATGATTTAAAACATGTAACAACACAAGAATTTAAGCAAGCTGGAGATTTAGTTTACGTAATCGGAGAGACGAAAGCTGAATTTGGTGGAAGTGAATTACAGAAAATGGTCCACGGGAAAATTTTCGGCCAATCACCAAGTATCGATCTAGATGTAGAATTAAAACGCCAAAAACAAGTATTAGAAGCAATTCAAGCTGGCCTTGTTCAATCGGCACATGATGTTGCTGAAGGTGGTTTAGCAGTTGCAATTTCTGAAAGTGCAATTGGTGCTAACGGTTTAGGTGCTACTGTGAAATTAGACGGTGAAGCAACGGCGGTATTATTTGCGGAATCACAATCTCGCTTCGTTCTAACTGTAAAACGTGAAAATAAAGAAGCGTTCGAGAAAGTCGTTGAAGCAATTCAAGTTGGGGCAGTGACAGATACAAATGAAGTAACAATTCATAATGAAGAAAATGAAGTATTACTTACAGCAAATGTAGATGAAATGAGAAAGGCTTGGAAAGGGGCAATCCCATGCTTGCTGAAATAAATGCTTGCTGAAATAAAGGGGTTAAATGAAGAATGTGGCGTTTTCGGAATTTGGGGGCATGAAAATGCAGCACAAGTTTCGTACTACGGATTGCACAGTTTGCAGCACCGTGGACAAGAGGGCGCAGGCATTGTTGTAAATAATGGGGAAAAAATCATCGGTCACAAGGGGTTAGGTTTAATATCAGAAGTGTTTTCAAGAGGTGAGCTAGAAGGATTAAACGGAAAATCAGCAATTGGACACGTGCGATATGCGACAGCAGGTGGAAGTGAAGTTGCTAATGTTCAACCATTATTATTCCGTTTTTCTGATCATAGTATGGCGCTAGCTCATAACGGAAATTTAATTAACGCAAAGATGCTTCGTCGTGAATTAGAGGCAGAGGGAAGTATTTTTCAAACAAGTTCAGATACAGAGGTACTTTTACATCTCATTAAACGTAGTACGAAAGATTCTTTAATTGAAAGTGTAAAAGAGGCTTTAAATAAAGTGAAAGGTGCATTTGCATATCTTTTACTAACTGGAAATGAAATGATCGTTGCGCTAGATCCGAATGGATTCCGTCCTCTTTCAATTGGAAAGATGGGGGATGCTTACGTTGTAGCATCAGAAACATGTGCTTTCGATGTAGTAGGTGCAACATACATTCGTGATGTAGAACCTGGTGAACTGCTTATCATTAATGACGAAGGAATTCACGTAGATCGTTTTACAAATGAAGTAGACCATGCAATTTGTAGTATGGAATACATTTACTTTGCGCGTCCGGATTCTAATATCGCTGGTATTAATGTCCACGCAGCACGTAAAAACATGGGGAAACGTTTAGCGGCAGAAGCTCCTATTGAAGCTGATGTTGTTACTGGTGTACCAGATTCTAGTATTTCAGCTGCAATCGGCTATGCTGAGGCGACAGGTATTCCGTATGAGTTAGGATTAATTAAAAATCGTTACGTTGGACGTACGTTTATTCAACCTTCTCAAGAACTGCGCGAGCAAGGGGTAAAGATGAAGCTTTCCGCAGTAAGGGGTGTAGTTGAGGGGAAACGAGTTGTTATGATTGACGACTCTATCGTAAGAGGAACGACAAGTAAACGAATTGTTCGTATGCTTCGTGAAGCTGGAGCGACAGAGGTTCATGTAAGAATTGCTTCACCGCCTCTAAAATATCCATGTTTCTATGGTATTGATATTCAAACGAGAAAAGAATTAATTGCAGCAAATAATACAGTAGAAGAAATCCGTGAAATGATCGGAGCAGATTCTTTAACATTTTTAAGTGAAGATGGATTAGTAGATGCAATTGGACGTCCATATGAAGGGAAATATGGCGGGCTATGTATGGCTTACTTCAATGGAGATTATCCAACAGCTCTTTATGATTATGAGCAAGAGCTTTTAGAAAGTATGAAATAAATGGCGAATGCATATAAGCAAGCAGGAGTAGATATTGAAGCTGGATATGAAGCGGTATCTCGCATGAAAAAACACGTACAAACAACAATGAGAAAAGAAGTACTAGGCGGTTTAGGCGGTTTTGGGGGTATGTTTGATCTATCAAAATTTGCATTAGAAGAACCTGTATTAGTATCTGGAACAGATGGCGTGGGAACGAAATTGATGCTCGCTTTTATGGCAGATAAACATGACACAATTGGTATTGATGCAGTAGCAATGTGTGTAAATGATATTGTTGTCCAAGGGGCAGAGCCGCTTTTCTTCCTTGATTATATTGCTTGTGGTAAAGCTGAACCTAGTAAAATTGAAAACATCGTCAAAGGTATATCAGAGGGCTGTCGCCAAGCTGGTTGTGCATTAATTGGTGGAGAAACAGCTGAAATGCCAGGAATGTATTCTACGGAAGAATATGACTTAGCTGGTTTTACAGTTGGGATTGTTGATAAAAAGAAAATTGTAACAGGTGAAAAGATTGAAGCTGGTCACGTATTAATTGGCTTAGCATCTAGCGGTATTCATAGTAATGGTTACTCTTTAGTACGAAAAGTGTTACTAGAAGATGGAGAACTATCTTTAGATCGCATTTATGGACGCTTAGAACTACCTCTTGGTGAGGAGTTATTAAAACCAACGAAAATTTATGTCAAACCTATTTTAGAACTATTGAAGAAACATGAAGTATACGGTATGGCGCATATTACAGGTGGTGGATTCATTGAAAATATTCCACGTATGTTACCAGAAGGAATTGGTGCTGAGATTGAACTTGGATCTTGGAAAATTCAGCCGATTTTCAATTTACTTCAAGAAGTTGGGAAATTAGAAGAGAAAGAAATGTTCAATATTTTTAACATGGGTATTGGTATGGTAGTAGCGGTGAAGGAAGAAGATGCAAAAGATATTGTTCGTCTTCTTGAAGAGCAAGGAGAAACAGCTCGTATTATTGGTCGTACTGTACAAGGGGATGGCGTTACCTTCAATGGGGGCACAGCACTATGAATGAGTAGATTAGCAGTTTTTGCTTCTGGAAGCGGATCTAACTTTCAATCTCTCGTTAATGCGGTAGAAGAAAAGAGATTGGATGCAGATATTAGTTTATTAGTATGTGATAAACCAGAGGCACGCGTTATTGGACGGGCACATTATCATCATGTTCCGTGTTTCGCCTTTTCAGCGAAAGCATATGAGTCAAAAGAAGCATTTGAAAAAGAGATATTAAAGAAGCTAGAAGAGTATGAAATTGATTATGTTATTTTAGCTGGATATATGCGTTTAATTGGGCCAACTTTACTAGAAGCATATGGCGGAAAGATTATTAACATTCATCCATCACTACTACCGAGTTTCCCGGGGAAAGATGCTATCGGTCAAGCGTTAGAAGCAGGTGTGAAAGTAACTGGAGTAACAATTCATTATGTAGATGCAGGTATGGATACAGGTCCAATTATTGCGCAAGAAGCAGTAGTTGTTTCTGAAGGGGATACGAGAGAAATCTTACAAAAGAAAATTCAACAAGTTGAACATAAATTATACGTAAATACAGTGAATCAAATTGTTCAGTCTGTGAAAGAACCAACTGTTAACTAAATGAAAAAGCGTGCATTAGTAAGTGTTTCAGATAAAACAGGAGTAGTAGAATTTGTTAAAGGTTTACTAGAACAAGGGATTGAAGTTATTTCAACAGGTGGTACGAAAAAATTACTAGAAGAAAATGGTTTACAAGTAATCGGTATTTCTGAAGTAACTGGTTTCCCAGAAATTATGGATGGCCGTGTAAAAACATTACATCCAAATATTCATGGTGGTCTATTAGCAGTTCGTGATAATGAAATACATGTAGCGCAAATGAATGAATTAGGCATTCAACCAATTGACTTTGTTGTTGTTAACTTATACCCATTTAAAGAAACAATCGCTAAGCCTGATGTAACATTTGCTGATGCAATTGAAAATATTGATATCGGTGGCCCAACAATGATTCGCTCTGCTGCGAAAAATCATAAATTTGTATCGGTAATTGTAGCTCCAGTAGATTATGATGTTGTATTAGCAGAACTGAAAGAGAACGGCGAAGTAAAAGAAGAGACGAAACGTAAATTAGCAGCGAAAGTATTCCGTCATACAGCGGCATATGATGCGTTAATTTCTAACTACTTAACAGAACAAATGGGTGAAGAAAGTCCAGAAACGTTAACTGTGACGTTTGAGAAAAAGCAAGACTTACGTTATGGAGAGAACCCACATCAAAAGGCTACTTTCTATAAAGCACCATTTGCTGCAACTTCTTCTGTTGCATATGCAGAACAATTACATGGTAAGGAATTATCTTATAACAATATTAATGACGCAGACGCAGCGCTTAGCATCGTAAAAGAATTTACAGAACCAGCAGTAGTAGCGGTAAAACATATGAATCCATGTGGCGTTGGAGTAGGAACTGATATTCACGAGGCATATACTCGTGCTTATGAAGCGGATCCAGTATCAATCTTCGGCGGTATTATTGCAGCAAATCGTGAAATTGATAAAGCTACAGCAGAAAAGTTACACGAAATTTTCTTAGAAATTGTTATCGCTCCTTCGTTCTCGCAAGAAGCTTTAGAAGTGTTGCAAAGCAAGAAGAACTTACGCTTACTAACTGTAAATATTGAAAAAGCGACAAGTGCAAGCAAAAAACTAACTTCTGTACAAGGTGGTCTTCTTGTTCAAGAGGAAGATACGTTATCATTAGATGAGAACACAATTTCAATTCCAACGAAACGTGAACCATCAGAGCAGGAGTGGAAAGATTTAAAACTAGCTTGGAAAGTTGTAAAACATGTGAAATCAAATGCAATTGTTTTAGCGAATGATAACATGACGGTTGGTGTAGGCGCGGGACAGATGAACCGTGTAGGATCTGCAAAAATTGCAATTACACAAGCTGGCGAAAAAGCACAAGGTAGCGCACTTGCATCTGATGCTTTCTTCCCAATGCCAGATACAGTAGAAGAAGCAGCAAAAGCTGGTATTACAGCAATCATCCAACCAGGCGGATCGATTCGTGATGAAGATTCTATTAAAGTGGCAGATAAGTATGGGATTACGATGGTGTTCACTGGCGTACGTCATTTCAAGCACTAAATGAATGTTTTAGTAATCGGCCGCGGTGGACGTGAGCATGCTTTAGCTTGGAAGTTTGCACAATCTGAAAAGGTAGAGAAGGTGTATGTAGCACCAGGTAATGAAGGTATGCGTGATGTTGCAACAACAGTTGATATTGATGAGAATGATTTTGATGCATTAGTCTTATTTGCAAAAGAAAACAATGTAGGCTTAACTTTCGTTGGACCAGAAATTCCACTTATGAATGGAATCGTGGATCGTTTTAAGGAAGAGGGACTTCGTGTATTTGGTCCTAATAAAGCTGCTGCTGTTATTGAAGGTAGTAAAGCTTTTACAAAAGAGCTTATGAAAAAGTATGATATTCCAACTGCGGCATATGAAACTTTTACAGACTATGAAGAGGCAGTAAGGTACATTCAAAAAGTTGGTGCACCGATTGTTATTAAAGCTGATGGATTAGCTGCTGGTAAAGGTGTAACGGTAGCAATGACGCTTGAAGAGGCATTACAAGCTGTGAAAGAAATGCTACAAGATGTGAAATTTGGTGAAGCAAGTAAGAAGGTCGTTATTGAAGAGTTTTTAGATGGACAAGAATTTTCATTGATGGCATTTGTAAATGGAACAACTGTACATCCGATGGTAATTGCTCAAGACCATAAACGAGCTTTTGATGCTGATAAGGGTCCTAATACAGGTGGAATGGGCGCATATTCTCCAGTACCGCAAATTCCAGAATCAGCAGTTCAAGAGGCGATTGAAACAGTATTACACCCAACTGCTAAAGCGATGATCCAAGAAAATCGTTCGTTTACAGGTATTTTATATGCAGGGCTTATTTTAACAAATGATGGTCCAAAGGTAATTGAATTTAATGCTCGCTTTGGTGATCCTGAAACGGAAGTTGTATTACCTCGTTTAGAGAATGATTTAGTTGATGTATGCAACGCTGTGTTAGATGAAAGTGAACTAACTTTACAATGGTCAGAAGATGCTGTTATCGGTGTTGTACTTGCTTCTAAAGGATATCCAGAAGCGTATAAAAAAGGTGAAGTTATTAACGGATTAGATGCATTGCAAGATGTGATTGTTTTCCATGCGGGGACAGTAATGAAACACGGTGATTTTGTAACAAATGGTGGCCGTGTATTATTTGTTGCTTGCAAGGCGAATAGTTTACAAGAAGCAAAAGATAAAGTATATAAAGAAATCGGTAAAATTGAGAGTGATGGTCTATTTTATCGAAGTGATATAGGATATCGTGCAATTGGGCATGAGATGACGAGAAGTTAAATGGCTAAAAAGAAAAGCTTTCCATTACGTATTGATCCTGAATTACACGCAGTCATCGAAAAATGGGCGAATGATGAGTTTCGTAGCGTCAATGCACACATCGAGTATTTACTTCGAGAAATGGCAAAGCAAAAAGGAAAATTGAAAAAAGATACAGATGCATAAGTGATATCATTTTTATATCAAGGAGGCGATCGCATGAAAGAAAAACAAGTATTTTATGTTAATGGATTTCTGGGTGTTATTGGAATTTTAGTTTTAGCCGCTATCGGTGTATTTTGCCTTGTACAAGAAATGTTTGTAATAGCTATTTTAGCTCTCATATTAGCATCTGTTTTGGCTACAGGCATCGGTATCGTTCAACCGAATCAAGCGAAAGTTATTACGTTCTTCGGTAATTATTTAGGAACAATTCGTCAAAACGGTTTATTTTTAACAATTCCATTTGCATTCCGTCAAACTGTATCTTTACGTGTTGAAAACTTTAATAGTAAGAAATTAAAAGTAAATGATATTGAAGGAAATCCAATTGAAATTGCAGCTGTTATCGTATATAAAGTGGTTGATTCTGCAAAAGCGATGTTTGGTGTTGAGCATTACGATCGATTCGTAGAAATCCAAAGTGAAACAGCAATCCGCCACGTTGCAACAAAATATCCTTACGATAATTTCCAAGATGAAACTTGTATTACGTTACGTGGAAATACTGAGGAAATTTCAGAAGAGCTAAAACGCGAATTAGAAGCGCGTCTTGAAATTGCTGGTGTAGAAGTATTAGAAACTCGTTTAACGCATTTAGCTTACGCAACAGAAATTGCCCATGCAATGCTACAACGTCAACAAGCAAAAGCAGTGTTAGCTGCTAGAAAAGAGATTGTTGAAGGTGCTGTGAAAATGGCCAAAGATTCAATCCATATGTTGGATGAAGAAGGCGTGCTGGAACTCGATGACGAGCGTAAAGCAAATATGGTAAACAACTTATTGGTTGCCATCGTTTCAGATAAAGGTGCGCAGCCAGTTATTAATACAGGAAGCCTATATTAAATGAAGCAAAATATCGGTACAATAAACGCTCTAATTCGAATTACACTCGGACTTATCCTCTTCGGTTGTAGTACAGCTAAACTCGTACGCAAACCGTGGTGCACTTGGTCTAAAGTTTTACTATGGATTGGTGCCATGAAAATTGCAGAGGGGATTGTTCGTTTCTGCCCTATTGCTGAAGTATGTAAAGTTGGAAAATACATGAGTATGGGCGCATTTAAAATGCCTAGCATGAATTTTGCTGAAAAAGGACATGCTAACGAAGAAGTGAATCAAACTTCCACCCATGACGAACCAAAGTCAAATGGAAGTTACGACGCTTCTGACAAAGAGATTGAGTCAGCGATTGAAGAAATAATCCTGGCGAAACCGCTTTGAATGTACGATATTTCCGGATGGAAACATGTATTTAAGCTTGATCCAAATAAGGAGTTAAGCGATGAACATTTAGAAATGATTTGTGAGTCTGGAACCGATGCTGTTATTGTAGGCGGAAGTGATGGAGTTACAATTGATAACGTATTACACATGCTAGTTAGCATTCGTAGATATGCAGTTCCTTGCGTGTTAGAGGTTTCTGATGTGGAAGCAATCACACCAGGCTTTGATTTTTATTACATCCCAAGCGTATTAAATAGCCGAAAAGTAGAATGGGTAACAGGTGTTCATCACGAGGCATTGAAAGAATTTGGGGATATTATGGACTGGGACGAAATTTTCATGGAAGGGTATTGTATTTTAAATCCTGAAGCGAAAGTAGCCCAGCTTACAGATGCAAAATGTGATTTAACAGAAGATGACGTTATTGCATACGCACGTTTAGCAGACAAGCTATTACATTTACCGATATTCTATTTAGAATATAGCGGTACGTATGGAGATATTGAACTTGTTAAAAATGTAAAAGCAGAATTGAAACAAGCTAAGTTATATTATGGCGGTGGTATTTCTAATGCAGAACAAGCGAAAGAAGTAGCACAGTATGCTGATACAGTAGTTGTTGGAAATGTTATTTATGATGATATAAAATTGGCGTTAAAAACAGTTAAAGCAGTAAAAGGAGAGTAGGTGCAGGCGTATATGAGTACGACAGATAGGTTATTAAATGGTTTAAATCCACAGCAACAAAAAGCAGTACAAACAACGAACGGACCACTTCTATTAATGGCAGGTGCAGGTAGTGGTAAAACACGCGTGTTAACACATCGTATTGCGTATTTACTTGGTGAAAAAGGTGTAGCACCATGGAATGTACTAGCTATTACCTTTACAAATAAAGCAGCTCGTGAAATGCGCGAGCGTATTGATACACTTGTCGGACCAGAAGCAGAAGATATTTGGATTTCTACGTTCCACTCTATGTGTGTACGTATTTTACGACGTGATATCGATCGTATTGGTATTAATCGTAACTTTACAATCTTAGATTCAGGCGATCAGTTAACTGTAGTCAAAAAAATTATGAAAGAGCGTAATATTGATCCGAAGAAATTTGAGCCGCGCTCTATTTTAGCCGGTATTAGTAATGCGAAAAATGAACTGTTATCTGCAGATAAATATGCAAAAAAAATTACAATCGCTGATCCATATGAAAAATTAACGAGCGATGTATATACAGAATATCAAAAACGTCTTTTGAAAAATAACTCATTAGACTTTGATGATTTAATTATGACAACGATTCAGCTATTTGAACGTGTTCCAGAAGTACTAGAGTTTTATCAGCGTAAGTTCCAATATATTCACGTGGATGAGTATCAAGATACGAACAAAGCGCAGTACCTCCTTGTTAAACATTTAGCAGCACGTTTTAAAAATCTTTGTGTTGTGGGTGACTCAGATCAGTCTATTTATCGCTGGCGTGGTGCGGATATTTCTAACATTTTGTCATTCGAAAAAGACTATGAGAATGCGCAAGTTATTCTGTTAGAACAAAACTATCGTTCGTCACAAAATATTTTAAATGCAGCCAATGCTGTTATTGAAAAAAATACGAATCGTAAACCGAAAAAATTATGGACAGACAACCAAGTTGGGAGCAAAATTTCGTACTATCGTGCTGCAACCGAAAAGGACGAAGCGTATTTTGTTGCGAAAAAAATTCGTGATGATATTCAAATGGGGAACCGAAAATATACTGATTTTGCAGTATTATATCGTACGAATGCTCAGTCTCGTATGGTCGAGGAGATTTTCCTGAAATCTAATATCCCTTATAAAATTGTCGGCGGTACGAAGTTCTACGACCGTAAAGAAATTAAAGACATTTTGGCGTACTTACGTTTAATTGGGAATCCTGATGACGAGATTAGTTTCGCACGTATTATTAACATGCCGAAGCGCGGAATTGGTGCTACTTCTATCGATAAAATCATTAATTACGGTGTGCAAAACGGAATTTCATTAACGGCTGTATTTGATGAAATTGAGCATGTTGGTGTAAGTGCAAAAATAACAAAGGCAGTAAAAGAATTCGCAAGTTTATTACACAACTGGGTAAATATGCAAGAATATTTATCTGTTACAGAATTAGTAGAAGAAGTCATTGAAAAAACAGGATATCGCGAGATGTTGAAAAATGAGCGTTCTTTAGAAGCAGAAGGCCGTTTAGAAAACTTAGATGAGTTTTTATCTGTTACGCAAACGTTCGAATCTCAAAGTGAAGATAAGAGCCTTGTTGCATTCTTAACAGACTTAGCTCTTGTTGCGGATATTGATCGTGTAGATGAAGATCCAACTGCTGGTGAAGAAGTTATTTTAATGACGATGCACTCAGCAAAAGGGCTAGAGTTCCCTGTAGTCTTTATCGTTGGTTTAGAGGAAGGAATATTCCCGCATACGCGTTCTCTTATGGAAGAAGATGAAATGCAAGAAGAGCGCCGTCTTGCTTATGTAGGTATTACTCGTGCAGAAGAAGAATTATACTTATCGAATGCGCAAATGCGTACTTTATTTGGTAGAACAAGTATGAATGCAGCATCTCGATTTATTACAGAAATCCCGGCAGAGCTGGTGGAACCATTAAATGAAACAGCGCCGAAGCGTGAAACTTCGTTTAGTACAAAAGGAAGAACGACAGGAGCTGCAACAACAACACGCTCTCGTTCAGCTTTCGTACGTCCGGCTGTTAAGACGACAGGCGGCGAGCAAATTGGCTGGGCAGTAGGCGATAAAGCTTCCCACCAAAAATGGGGAGTCGGTACAGTTGTAAGTGTAAAAGGTGAAGGTGATTCAAAAGAATTAGATATCGCGTTCCCAAGCCCGATTGGTGTTAAACGTTTATTAGCAAAATTTGCACCTGTGACGAAACAATAGATGTCAAAAGAGATAGCAAAAAAACGTATAGAAGAACTACGTGATTTGTTAAATACATTTAACTATCAATATCACGTATTAGACAATCCTTCTGTTTCTGATGCGGAGTATGACCGTAATATGCAGGAGCTTATAAAATTAGAAGCAGAGAATCCAGAGTTCATGAGTGAAGACTCTCCCTCCGTGCGCGTTGGGGGAACTGTTCTTGATATATTTGAAAAAGTAACGCATAAGTCACCGATGTTAAGTTTAGGAAATGCATTTAACGAAGGAGATTTGCGTGATTTTGACCGAAGAGTACGTCAAGGAATTGATGATGCGAATGTAAGATATATATGCGAATTAAAAATTGACGGACTGGCTGTTTCACTTCATTATGAAAAAGGACGCTTTATTCAAGGTGCAACACGTGGGGATGGTATAACAGGTGAAGATATTACCCAAAACTTGAAAACGATTAAAGCAATTCCACTGCGATTAAATGAAGAGGTAACGTTAGAAGCGCGAGGCGAGGCTTATATGCCGAAGCGTTCATTCGTTAAACTAAATGAAGAAAAAGAGCAAAACGGTGAAGATGTATTTGCGAATCCGCGTAATGCGGCAGCAGGTTCAATACGTCAACTTGATACGAAAATTGCAGCAAAGCGTAACCTATCCATGTTTGTATATGGTCTTGCAAATGTAGAAGAAGAAACAATTTCATCGCATAGCGGATCACTTGATTTCTTAGGTGAACTGGGGTTTAAGACAAATCCAAATCGCCGTACATGTGAAACAATTGAAGAGGTTATAGCTTATGTAGAAGAATGGCAGGAAAAACGTCCGAATCTTGATTATGAGATTGATGGGATCGTTATAAAAGTAGATGATGTTGCTCTTCAAGAAAGCCTAGGAACTACTGCAAAGAGTCCAAGATGGGCGATTGCTTATAAATTCCCGGCTGAAGAAGTTGTAACGAGATTAACGGGCATTGAATTAAGTGTTGGCCGTACAGGGGTCGTAACACCGACTGCGGAGTTAGAACCAGTACGAGTGGCTGGTACGATCGTTCGTCGTGCTTCCTTACATAACGAGGATTTAATTCGTGAAAAAGACATTCGAATTGGTGACTACGTTGTTGTGAAAAAGGCTGGAGATATTATTCCTGAAGTTGTGAACGTTATTTTTGACAAGCGTACTGGTGAGGAAGAGGAATACCGCATGCCAACGCATTGTCCGGCATGTGAGAGTGAACTAGTTCGTTTAGAAGAAGAGGTTGCACTTCGTTGTATAAATCCAACTTGTCCTGCTCAAATTCGCGAGGGATTAATTCATTTCGTTTCAAGAAATGCAATGAATATTGACGGACTTGGAGAGCGTGTCATCACACAGCTCTTTGATGCAGATTATATTCGTACGTTTGCAGATTTATATGCATTGACGAAAGAACAATTACTACAGCTAGAGCGTTTTGGTGAAAAATCAGCAACGAACTTAGTACAAGCAATTGAGAATTCTAAAGAAAGCTCGTTAGAGCGATTATTATTTGGCCTTGGAATTCGCCATGTTGGAGCGAAAGCAGCACGTACATTTGCAGAGCATTTTGAAACGATGGATGCACTTGTGAAAGCAACGGAAGAAGAGCTAAAATTAATTAATGAAATTGGTGAAAAAATGGCGCAATCCGTTGTGACATATTTTGATAATGAAGATGTATTAGAGCTATTACAACAGTTTAAAGAGTATGGCGTGAACATGACATACAAAGGCATAAAAAGTGCAGATTTACAAAATGTTGAATCTTACTTTGCAGGAAAAACTGTCGTCTTAACTGGGAAATTAGAAGTGATGGGACGCAGTGAAGCGAAGAAGAAGATTGAGGCATTAGGTGGAAAAGTAACAGGAAGTGTTAGTAAAAGTACGGATTTAGTTGTTGCTGGTGAAGCTGCTGGCTCGAAATTAGCGCAAGCAGAGAAGCACAATGTTGAAGTTTGGAATGAAGAGAGGTTCTTACAAGAGCTAAATAAGTAAATGAAAAAAATAGCATTAGCGGTATTAAGTCTTGGCCTACTTGTAAGTGGTTGTAGCGTAGGTGCCGATAAAGATGAAAAAGTGGCTGAGAAGTCAGGGAAAGCAAAAGAGCAAGCGGTCGTTCCAAAGTATGCTATTTCGGATGAATATTATAAGACGACTGTTCCATTTGATGCAGGATCTGCACGTGGCTTAGTTGTGCAAGGATTAAATAATCGTCTTGATATAGATGAATTTGAAACAGGATTAATGCGTATTGCGAAAGAATCATTTAATACGAAAGATTATTTCTTTAAAGGTGGAAGTACTCTAGATGATCAAACTGTAAAAATGCTTGTAAAAAGAAAGCGTACAGATGCCGAACAAAAGGAACTAGAGAGCAAATTAAAAAAAGATGCAGTTAAATTTCCGAATATAGGGCTCAATCCAGCGTTAAGTGAAGGGTCAGAATCACTAGAAGTGAAAAATAAAAAAAATCCAATATATATTTCAAATATTTTAGAGCATAATTATTATGTGAAAAAAGGCGATAAAGATGTTGAACTTGGTGGCATTGTCGTTGGTTTAGCAATGAATTCTGTTCAATATTTTAATGAAGAGCATGGTTATCCGCGTGAGGCTAAAATCGAGGAAGAAAAAATGTTAGCTGAAGGGAAAAAAATGGCGCAAGAAATCTTGAAAGTTATGCACCAAAAAAAGCCCGACATAAAAAACGTTCCGATTACATTTGCAATTTATCGTCAATCTCCAAAGTCTGCACTTGTGCCAGGGAACTTTGTTTCTTATGCTAATGTGGAAAAAGGTAGTGAAACGGTTGAAGATTGGAAACAAATTAACGAGAAATACTATTTGTTCCCGTCTGAACAAGCAAAAACAGACAATAAGCGTGAAGATCTTGCAAGGGTATCTAACTTTAAAGCAAAACTAAGCGATTATTTCCAAGGCGATTATTCCGCTGTTATTGGTACTGGTATGTATAGAGACGAGGAATTAAAAGAAATGAAGCTTGATATTCCTGTCCAGTTTAATGGGAAAGCGGAAATAATTGGTTTTACACAATATGTAGCAGGGCTTGTTATGGAATACTTCCCAAATTATATGAGAGTACAAGTAACGATTAAATCTGTAGAACGTCCAGAAGCGATTATTATACGTGAAGCGAAGCAAGATGAGCCACTCGTAAAAATTTTAGATTAAATGGACGAACTAAGTCTTCAAGTTATTATTTTATTAATTGCATTTGGATTTTTAGCAGCTTTTATTGATTCGGTTGTTGGAGGTGGAGGATTAATTTCGCTTCCTGCACTTATGTTTGTTGGTTTGTCACCAGCTTCGGCAATTGCAACGAATAAATTAGCTGCAACGATGGGGACGTTTACGAGTGCAATTTATTTTATTCGATCAGGAAAAGTCGATTTTAAAATTGTAGGAAAGTTAATCCCGTTAACTATTATTGGAGCAGTCGCAGGTGCTTTAGTGGTAAAATTTATTCCACCGGATATTTTACGTCCGTTAGTACTTGTAATGTTGGTATTTATTGCTATTTATATTATTGCAAAAAAGGATTGGGGAAGCGTATCCACCTATAAGAAGATGACGAAAAGGAAAACATTAATATTTTTCTTTGTTATTTTAATGATAGGGTTTTATGATGGTTTTTTTGGACCAGGGACAGGATCCTTTTTAATTTTTGCATTTTTATTAATTGGTTTGGATTTTATTCAAGCAGCAGCATCTGGAAAACTTTTGAACTTTGTTAGTAATATCGTATCTTTAATTACTTTTTTATTTTTAGATATAATTCATTTTGAATACGGTATTATTATGGGATTATCAATGATTTTAGGTGCTTATTTTGGATCGAAGTTTGCGGTTCAAAAAGGCGTTGGATATGTAAGGACTTTATTTTTATTAGTTACTATATTATTGATCGGAAAAAATGTTTTGGAATATACTCATATTTTGTAGATGGTAGTAGCATACAAACATGAGCCATTTACAGATTTTTCAGTAGAGGCTAACAAATTAGCGTTTGAAGAAGGTTTAAAGAAAGTAGAATCTTATCTTGGACAAGACTATCCATTAATTATTGGGGGAGAAAAAATCACTACAGAAGACAAAATTGTTTCTGTAAACCCTGCAAATAGAGAGGAACTTGTTGGTCGTGTTTCAAAAGCAAGCCGTGAATTAGCTGAAAAAGCAATGCAAGTAGCGGATGCAACATTCCAAACTTGGAGAAAGTCAAAACCAGAAATGCGTGCAGACATTTTATTCCGTGCTGCAGCAATCGTTCGTCGTAGAAAACATGAGTTTTCTGCTATCCTTGTAAAAGAAGCAGGTAAACCATGGAATGAGGCAGATGCTGATACAGCAGAAGCAATCGACTTTATGGAATATTATGCTCGTCAAATGTTAAAATTAAAAGACGGTATTCCAGTAGAAAGCCGTCCAATTGAATATAATCGTTTCTCTTACATTCCATTAGGAGTAGGTGTTATCATTTCTCCTTGGAACTTCCCATTCGCAATTATGGCAGGTATGACAACAGCTGCTTTAGTTTCTGGTAACACAGTATTACTAAAACCAGCTAGTACAACTCCTGTAGTAGCTGCGAAATTCATGGAAGTATTAGAAGAAGCTGGCTTACCAGCTGGCGTAGTAAACTTCGTGCCAGGTAATGGCTCTGAAGTTGGTGACTACTTAGTAGATCATCCTCGTACACGTTTCGTTAGCTTCACTGGATCTCGTGATGTAGGTATCCGCATTTATGAGCGTGCAGCGAAAGTAAATCCAGGTCAAATCTGGTTAAAACGTGTTATCGCTGAAATGGGCGGTAAAGATACAATCGTTGTTGATAAAGAGGCAGATCTTGAATTAGCAGCTAAATCTATCGTTGCATCAGCATTCGGATTCTCAGGACAAAAATGTTCTGCATGTTCTCGTGCTGTAATCCACGAAGATGTATACGATCATGTATTAAATCGTGCTGTTGAATTAACAAAAGAATTAACAGTAGGTAACCCAGATGCAAAAGATATCAACATGGGACCTGTTAATGACCAAGCTGCATTCGATAAAGTAATGAGCTATGTTGCAATTGGTAAAGAAGAAGGTAAAATCGTATCAGGTGGCGAAGGAGACGATTCTAAAGGCTGGTTCATCCAACCAACAATCGTTGCTGATGTTGCAGAAGATGCTCGCTTAATGAAAGAAGAAATCTTCGGACCAGTAGTAGCATTCTGTAAAGCAAAAGACTTCGATCATGCACTTGCAATTGCAAACAATACAGAATACGGTTTAACAGGAGCAGTTGTTTCTAATAACCGCGAACATATCGAAAAAGCACGTGAAGACTTCCACGTAGGTAACTTATACTTCAACCGTGGATGTACTGGTGCAATCGTAGGTTACCAACCATTCGGTGGCTTTAACATGTCTGGTACAGACTCTAAAGCTGGTGGCCCAGATTACTTAGCACTTCACATGCAAGCAAAAACTACTTCTGAAACTTTATAAATGAAATCAGAGGAAGGTGAATATATGAAAACAGCTCTATTACTTGTTGATATCCAAAATGATTATTTTCCAAATGGAAAGATGGAATTGCGCAATCCGGTAGAAGCAAGTGAGTATGCTAGTGAGCTACTAAAACACTTTAGAATGAACGGCGGACCTATTTTTCATATCCAACATGTAGCAATAAAAGATGATGCTACTTTTTTCCTACCTAATACAGAAGGTGTCCATATTCACGAGAATGTCCGTCCGCTAAGAGAAGAAACTGTTATACTCAAACATTATCCAAATAGCTTCCGAGAAACTAATCTTTTAGAACAATTACAACGTTTAGACATTGAACACATTGTCATATGCGGGATGATGACCCATATGTGTATTGATGCTACCGTAAGGGCTGCTTTTGATTTCGGCTTTCATTGTACCGTTATACACGATGCTTGTGCTACAAAAGATCTTTCTTTTAAGAATGCTACTATACCAGCTGTTTATATTCACAATACAATTTTGGCCACTTTAAATGGAGTATATGCAAATGCAATGAGTACAGAGGAGTTTTTGGTTACAAAAAAACACTCCATTCAGTGAATGATTTCTTTTAATAACGTAAGTAAAGTATATGAATCAGGTGGGCAATCTGTTCATGCTGTGGAGGATGTAACATTATCAGTTGAGAAGGGTGAAATTTTTGGCATTATCGGATTTAGTGGTGCTGGAAAGAGTACGTTATTACGCCTAGTAAACATGTTAGAGAGACCAACTGCAGGAACGATCTCAATAGATGATAAAGATATTACATCCTTATCAACGAAAGAATTAAGGAAACTTAGACAAAGAATTGGGATGATTTTTCAAAGTTTTAATTTATTTAATTCAAGAACAGTGTTTGGGAATATTGCTTATCCATTAAAGTTAGCGAAAGTACCAAAGAATGAGATAAAAGAAAGAGTAAATGAACTGCTGAAGTTTGTAGGGCTAGAAGATAAAGCAAACTATTACCCGGAGCAGTTATCAGGCGGACAAAAGCAACGTGTCGGGATTGCTAGGGCACTTGCAACATCGCCAGATATTCTTATATGTGATGAGGCAACATCAGCCTTAGATCCAGAAACAACGACAGAGATTTTAAACTTATTAAAGAAAGTAAATCGCGAATATAATTTAACAATTCTTCTTATTACACACGAAATGCATGTTGTGAAAGAAATTTGTCACCGTGTAGCTGTAATGGAGAAGGGAAAAGTTATTGAAGAAGGAAAACTGTTTGATGTTTTCACACAACCAAAAACAAAGACAACTCAAAACTTTGTACGTTCTGTTATAAATGATCATTTACCAGAAAGTGTTCTAGCGAAAATTCAAAACGGAGGTCAGATTTATCGCCTAACTTTTACTGGTGAGGAGACAGGACAGCCGGTACTATCATATATCGCAAAAAACTATAACGTCGATGTAAATGTACTGTACGGAAATATTATTGAACTTCAAAATGTGCTATTTGGAAATCTTCTTGTAGAATTGCAAGGTGAAAAGAAGGAAATTCAAAAAGCATTACAACATCTAAGACTGCAAGTGAAGCTGAAGGAGGTAGAAGCTCATGCGAGTTGAATGCGAGTTGATTGGAGTATATTTTGGCCTCGCATATTAGATGCGACGGGAGATACCCTCTTAATGGTAATTGTAACCCTTATATTCGCTACAATTCTTGGTATACCTCTAGGTTTACTTTTATATGTAACGAGAAAAGGTAATTTTTTAGAAAATAAATGGGTTTTTTCTATTCTTAACATCATCATTAATACAATTCGTCCAGTTCCATTTATTATCTTTTTAGTAGCTTTAAGCCCACTAACAAGAAGCGTGATTGGAACAACGATTGGAACAGCGGCAGCAATCTTCCCAATGACGTTAGTGGCATCTATTGGTATTGCTAGAATGGTTGAAACAAATCTTGTCTCAGTTCCGAAAGGAGTAATTGAAGCTGCACAAGCGATGGGTGCTTCACCACTTAGAATTGTTTTTGAAATTCTCGTGCCAGAAGCGTTAGCACCATTGATCTTAGGTGTTACGTTTATGACAGTTGGTTTAATTGAATTTTCTGCAGTTGCTGGGCTTGTCGGTGGTGGCGGTCTTGGTGACTTAGCAATGACATATGGTTATCAACGTTTTGATACATCAGTTATGTTCGTAACGGTTGTTTTACTTATTATTCTTGTACAGATAGCTCAAAATTTAGGAAACTACTTTGCAAAAGTCTTTTTACGCAGATCATAAATGAAGAAAATTTTAGCATTTGCATTATCAGCGATTGTAGGAATTTCAGCACTAAGCGGCTGCTCAGGAGACACGGGTGCAGGAGCGAAAGAGAAAGTAGTTCGCGTTGGTGTAACTGGAACGGATGGAGACGTTTGGGAAATTTTGAAGAAAAAAGCTGAAAAAGAAGGGATTAAAATTAAACTGGTTGAGTTCTCTGATTATACAACGCCAAATAAAGCGTTAGCTGATGGAGATATTGAATTAAACTCATTCCAGCATATTGCTTTCTTAGAGCAATTTAAAAAGGAGCATAAGTTAGATATTACAGCTGTCGGTACAACACAAATTGCACCAATGGGCCTATTCTCTGAAAAATATAAGAAAGCAAAGGAAATCCCAGATGGTTCAGAAATTGCTATTCCAAATGATCCAACGAACCAAGCACGTGCATTAAAACTTCTTGATGCAGCGGGGGTATTGAAGCTTAAAAAAGATTTTGGTCTATTTGGAGATCCAAGTGGTATCGCTGAAAATCCGAAGAAGTTAAAAATTACACCGGTTATTGCACAGCAAACGCCTCGTGTATTAAAAGATGTAGCAGCTTCAGTTATTAATAATGGTGTGGCTGGTCAAGCTGGATTAGATCCGGCGAAGGATCCTATTTTCTTAGAAGATCCAAAGAATGAAAATGCGAAGCCTTATATTAATATTTTTGCAGCTCGTACGAAAGATAAAGAAGATCCAACACTGAAAAAAGTAATTGAATTATATCATTCAAAAGAAGTAACAGATGCAGTTAGGAAAGAAACAAAGGATGGCTCAATTTCAGTAGATCTTTCACTTGAGGAGCTTGAAAAAATCGTAAAATAAATGCATGAGGAATTACTACGAAAAGTAATTCGGACAAAAGTAAAAGTCGGTATGCGTATATTAGAAGAGCTACCTACTCCAATCCAGCAATCAGCTAAGCAAATGCTAAGTATTTTGCAAGAGGAGCTAGCTGCTTATCCGAAAGAACGCGAGCTTCATGAAGATAATTTAAAAAGTATCATAATTGAATAAATGATGAGAATTATTTTGTATACAGGTAAAGGCGGCGTAGGAAAAACTAGCATTTCAGCAGCAACAGCACTTCAAAGCGCAAAACAAGGATTAAAAACATTAGTAATGAGTACAGATCCTGCTCATAGTTTAGGAGATTCATTTGGTATAAAGCTATCTTTTGAGCCATTAGAAATTCGCGAAAACTTGTGGGCACAAGAGATTAATACGATTTATGAAATGGAAAAAGGCTGGGGAAAGTTACAGAAATACATTACCTTGTTATTCACGTCCAAAGCAGCTGATGATATTACAACAGAAGAATTAACGATGTTTCCTGGTATGGAAGATTTAATTAGCTTACTTCGCGTGCTCGATTATTATAAAAAAAACACATACGACGTTATCATCATTGATTGCGCTCCAACAGGAGAAACATTAGCAATGCTTAGTTTTCCAGACATGCTCGGCTGGTGGATGGAAAAATTATTTCCTATTAAAAGAAAAGTTTTAAAAGTCGTTCGTCCTGTAGCTCAACCACTTCTTGGTGTCCCCCTTCCAACCGATGATATTATGGACGAATTAACAAATACACTTGAACAACTTGGAGAAATGAGAGATATTTTATCGAACCGAGAAATAACAAGTATCCGCATCGTTGTAAATCCTGAAAAAATGGTCATTAAAGAAGCTCAGCGTAGTTTTACTTATTTAAATTTATACGATTATAACGTAGATGCCATCATGATTAACCGTGTCATCCCTAACACTGTCATCGATCCTTATTTTCAAGCATGGAAAGATACGCAAAAGAAATATAAAACATTAATTCAAGATAGTTTTCAGCCGCTTCCTATTTACGAAGCTCCCATGTTTGAACAAGAAGTTGTTGGTTTACCTATGTTAGAGCGTGTAGGCAATGCTTTATTTAAATCCGATCCTTCTCCTACTGAAGTGAAATTCAATGGTCGCACACAATATGTGAAAAAAGATGGTGATGAATATATTTTCGTTCTGTCCATCCCCTTCTCAAACAAAAGTGAACTTTCATTAAATCAAAAAGGTGATGAGCTTATTATTCGAGCCGGCTCTGTTAAACGGAACATCACATTACCAAAAACATTAACACACCTTTCTATTCAAGGAGCAAAGTTTGAAGAGGATGTACTAAACATTCGATTTGGAGGTGTGGTGCATGCATGATTGTTGCAATATGAACATTTTTTAGACTTACTGCTAGATAACGCCAAGAAACTTTTCTATCCTGAAGAATGGGTAAGCCTTGATTTAACACTTTCCAAGACAGAAGTATTTTGTTTACTTTGGATGGAGCGAAATACAGATATTACAATGACAAAAATTGCTGACCTTCTTGATATACCGATGAGTACAACGACAGGTGTTGTAAATCGCCTTGTAAAAAAGGGGTATATTGAACGGTACCGTGATGAAAACGATCGACGTATTGTATTAATTCGTTTAACAGAAAACGGTGTAATGCTCGTTCAAGAAGTAAAACAAAATGCAGCCCATTACTTTAGCCTAGTGACAGAAGCATTGTCAGAAGAAGAAAAAGCATTCTTACTACAAATCTTCCAAAAGATTATGAATCACATTGCTACGTCACAGCAAAAAACAGAAGAAAAGGTTTCTACACCTAGAATGAAAAACATTCCGATTGAATAAATGGATGTGCATCTAACAAGGGGGATAATGATGAGAAGAAGAAATACGCAAGCGTTCACGTTTTTAGCATGGACTTCATTTGTTTGTGCGCTTTCAGGGATGCTAATTGGGATTTACACGTTAGATGAAACGCTTAGTGTAAAAGGGTACTATTTAATTGGAACGTTATTTTTAACGATGTCTTGTTTTGTATTACAAAAAACAATTCGTGATAATGAAGAAGATAACGAGAGATTTCCAAAAAATAAACCGTTAGATAAAGAGTAAGTGTCAAGAATTTCCGTTGAGAATGTAAAGCACGTAGCACATTTAGCACGTCTTGCAATTACTGATCAAGAAGCAGAAAAATTTCAAAAACAACTAGATGCAATTGTTACATTTGCAGAACAGTTAAATGAATTAGATACAACAGATGTAAAACCAACAACTCATGTATTAACTATGAAAAATGTTATGCGTGAAGATGTGCCAGAAAAAGGTTTACCAGTAGAAGAAGTATTAAAAAATGCACCGGATCACAAAGATAATCAAATCCGTGTTCCAGCAGTATTAGAATAGATGTCATTATTTGATCATTCTGTATCAGAGTTACATAAGAAGTTAAACAACAAAGAAATTTCCGTTACGGATTTAGTAGAAGAATCTTACAAACGTATTTCGGATGTTGAAGATAACGTAAAAGCTTTTCTTACATTAGATGAAGAAAATGCACGCGCGAAAGCGAAAGGATTAGATGCTAAGATCGGCGCTGAAGATAATGGTTTATTATTCGGTATGCCAATTGGTGTAAAAGATAACATTGTAACTAACGGTCTTCGTACTACTTGTGCGAGCAAAATGTTAGCAAACTTCGATCCAATTTACGATGCGACAGTTGTACAAAAGCTAAAAGCTGCTGACACAGTTACAATCGGTAAATTAAATATGGACGAGTTCGCAATGGGTTCTTCAAATGAAAACTCAGGTTTCTACGCTACAAAAAATCCATGGAACTTGGATTACGTTCCAGGCGGATCTAGTGGTGGTTCTGCAGCAGCTGTAGCAGCAGGAGAAGTATTATTCTCTCTAGGTTCTGATACGGGTGGTTCTATTCGTCAGCCAGCTGCATATTGCGGTGTTGTAGGTTTAAAACCAACTTACGGACGCGTATCTCGTTACGGATTAGTAGCATTCGCATCTTCACTTGACCAAATCGGACCGATTACACGTACAGTAGAAGACAATGCATACTTATTACAAGCTATTTCAGGTATTGACCGTATGGATGCAACTTCTGCAAACGTTGAAGTAGGAAACTACTTAGCTGGTTTAACAGGCGACGTTAAAGGCTTACGTATTGCTGTACCGAAAGAATACTTAGGCGAAGGTGTTGGCGAAGAAGCTCGTGAGTCAGTACTAGCTGCTTTAAAAGTATTAGAAGGTATGGGCGCAACTTGGGAGGAAGTATCTCTTCCACACTCTAAATACGCTCTAGCAACGTATTACTTATTATCTTCTTCTGAAGCATCTGCTAACCTTTCACGCTTTGATGGCGTACGTTACGGTGTTCGTTCTGATAATGTAAATAACTTATTAGATCTTTACAAAAACACACGTAGCGAAGGTTTCGGTGATGAAGTAAAACGCCGTATTATGCTTGGTACATTTGCACTTAGCTCTGGTTACTATGATGCATATTACAAAAAAGCACAACAAGTACGTACATTAATTAAAAACGACTTTGAAAATGTATTTGCTAACTACGATGTTATCATTGGACCAACAACGCCAACTCCAGCATTTAAAGTGGGCGAAAAAGTGGACGATCCAATGACAATGTATGCAAACGACATTTTAACAATCCCAGTAAACTTAGCAGGTGTTCCAGCGATTTCTGTTCCATGTGGATTAGGTGCTAACAGTATGCCACTTGGATTACAAATCATTGGTAAACACTTCGATGAAGCGACAATTTACCGCGTTGCACATGCGTTTGAGCAAGCAACAGACTATCATACAAAAAAAGCAAGTCTGTAAATGAATTTAGAAACAATTATTGGTTTAGAGGTTCACGTTGAGTTAAAAACAAATTCGAAAATTTTCTCTGCGAGTCCAACAGAATTCGGAGCAGAGCCAAATACACAAACAAGTGTAATTGACTTAGGATACCCAGGGGTACTTCCAACTTTAAATAAAGAAGCAGTTAACTTTGCAATGAAAGCTGCAATGGCATTAAACTGTGAAATTGCAACGGAAACGAAGTTCGACCGTAAAAACTATTTCTATCCGGATAATCCGAAAGCTTACCAAATCTCTCAGTTTGATAAGCCAATTGGAGAAAATGGTTGGATTGAAATCGAAGTAGACGGCAAAAAGAAACGTATCGGTATTACACGTCTTCATTTAGAAGAAGATGCTGGTAAATCAACGCATACAGCTGACGGATCATTAGTAGACTATAACCGTCAAGGTATGCCTTTAATCGAGATCGTGTCTGAGCCAGATATGCGTACGCCAGAAGAAGCATACGCATACTTAGAGAAGTTAAAATCAATCATTCAATACACTGGCGTATCTGATTGTAAGATGGAAGAAGGTTCCCTGCGTTGTGATGCGAATATTTCCCTTCGTCCAGTTGGACAAGAGAAGTTCGGTACAAAAGCAGAACTGAAAAACTTAAACTCATTCACTTACGTACAAAAAGGTCTTGAGCACGAGCAAGTGCGCCAAGAAAAAGAATTATTATCTGGTGGTATCATCCAACAAGAAACACGTCGTTATGATGAAGCAACGAAGAAAACAATCTTAATGCGTATAAAAGAAGGGTCTGACGATTACCGTTACTTCCCAGAGCCAGATTTAGTTGAACTTTACATCGATGATGCGTGGAAAGAAGAAGTACGTGCTTCTATTCCAGAACTTCCAGATGCACGTAAAGCTCGCTACGTTGCTGAAATTGGATTACCAGCTTATGATGCACACGTATTAACATTAACGAAAGAGATGTCTGATTTCTTTGAAGCAACAATTGCAGATGGAGCAGATGCGAAATTAACATCAAACTGGTTAATGGGTGAAGTACTTGCATACTTAAACAAACAACAAAAAGAATTAAAAGACGTTGCATTAACGCCTGCTGGTTTATCTAAAATGGTTCAATTAATTGAAAAAGGTACAATTTCTTCTAAAATCGCGAAGAAAGTATTTAACGAATTAATTGAAAAAGGTGGAGACCCAGAAGAAATCGTTAAAGCGAAAGGTCTTGTTCAAATTTCTGACGAAGGTACACTTCGTAAAGTCGTAACAGAAATCCTTGATAATAATGAACAATCTATTGAAGACTTCAAAAACGGTAAAGACCGTGCAATTGGCTTCTTAGTTGGTCAAATTATGAAAGCGACAAAAGGACAAGCAAATCCACCGCTTGTTAACAAAATCTTACTTGAAGAGATTAATAAGCGATAAATGATGAAACGAGCAAGGATTATTTATAACCCTACTTCTGGGCGTGAGCTATTTAAGAAGAGTTTACCAGAAGTGTTACAAAAATTAGAACAAGCTGGATATGAAGCGTCTTGTCATGCGACAACTGGTCCTGGAGATGCAACTGTAGCGGCGAGGCAAGCTGCGGATCGTAAGTTTGATGTTGTTATCGCCGCTGGTGGTGACGGTACGCTAAATGAAGTGGTAAATGGTTTAGTAGGACATGAGCATCGTCCGAAGTTTGGAATTATTCCGGTTGGAACGACAAATGACTTCGCACGTGCGATCGGTGTACCCCGTGCTATTGAAGAGGCAGCCGATATTATTTGTGAAGGGAAAACAGTTCCTTTAGATCTTGGTAGAGCAAATGATACATATTTCATTAATATTGCTGGTGGCGGCCGTATTACAGAATTAACATATGAAGTACCAAGCAAGCTAAAGACAGTATTAGGCCAACTTGCTTACTATTTAAAAGGAATAGAAATGTTACCATCATTACATCCAACATATGTTGAAATCGAGTATGATGGGAAGTTATTACAAGAAGAAATTACGATGTTTTTAATTACAAATACTCGTTCAGTTGGTGGATTTGAAAAAGTAGCACCGTATGCATCGATTAACGATGGGTTATTTGACTTATTAGTGCTGAAAAAAGGTTCTATCGCTGATTTAATTAAAGCAGCAACACAAGCGCAGCGTGGAGAACATATTAACAATCCGAAAGTACTATACACACAAGCGAATCGAATTAAAGTGCATTCACCAGATAAACTAATGATTAATTTAGATGGTGAGTACGGTGGGGATGCACCGATGGAATTCGAAAACATATATCATTGTCTGGAATTATTTGTTCCTGAACATCAAGAGGATGCCCTGTAAATGGAGAAGGTAAAAGCAATACTATTTGATAAAGATGGGACATTAATGGATTTTCACTCAATTTGGATAAAAGTAGCGGAAGAGCTTGTAGCGGAATGTATAAATTTATATCAATTACCAGAGTCAATGCAGCAAGCTTTATTAAAAGAGATTGGTGTGGATGGGGTATTTGTTCATCCACGTAGCGCACTAGCGGCTGGAACAAGCCTCGATGTAGCAAAGGGGCTTTGTAAGTATATTAAGTCATCTAAGGAAGAGGAGATGCATGAGTGGGTAAGTGAAAAATTATTTTCGCTTATGTACGAGCATCGTTCCTATATGAAAATGACGGCAGATCTACCGAGAATTTTACAAAGTTTAAAAGATAAAGGTTTTATTTTAGGTGTTGTTACAGCTGATGATTTTGCGCCGACAGAATTATTTTTAAAACAATATCAATTAGAATCTTTTTTTGATTATGTTGTAGCTTCTGATACGTTTCCGGCACAGAAACCTGATAAAAGAATTGTAGAATCCTTTTGTGAAAGGTTTCATTTAGAGGCATGTGAGGTGGCAGTCGTTGGAGATACGCCAACTGATTTATATTTAGCTAAAAACGGTGGTGATTGTTATGCCATTGGAGTGCTATCTGGTACGGGAGACCGTAAAACTTTAGAACCACTTGCGGACTTAGTCGTACAATCTGTTGGTGAGTTTATTTCTCATTCAGGTGAGTTTATTTGGGAACAGGGGAAGTCTATTATGCAAGAGGAATAAATGCATTTTGCAATAAAAAGAGAAAACAATGTAAAGAAAAGGATGGGGTACGCGATGAACACAAAGAAATTTGCTAAAGTAAATGAACAAATTCCAGGACCAAAAGCAGCAACTTTATTAGAACGCCGCCAAAATATAGTACCAAAAGGAGTAAGTAACGGCATACCAACGTTTGTACAGTCTGCAAATGGAGCTCTTGTAACAGATGTTGATGGTAATCAGTATATTGATTTTGCTGGGGCAATAGGAACAATTAATGTAGGACATTGTCATCCGGCTGTTAAAGAAGCACTTCATAAACAAGTAGATCAATACATTCATACGGGATTTAATGTCATGATGTATGAGCCATATATTGAATTGGCGGAAAAGCTTGCTGCATTAGCGCCAGGAAGTTTTGATAAACAAGTACTATTTTTAAATAGTGGTGCGGAGGCAGTAGAGAATGCAGTGAAAATCGCCCGTAAATATACGAAAAGATCAGGTATTATTGCGTTTTCTAAAGGTTTCCATGGGCGTACATTGATGACAATGACGATGACAAGTAAAGTAAAGCCATATAAATTTGGATTCGGTCCATTTGCTCCAGAAGTATATAAAGCGCCATTCCCATATGAATACCGTCGTCCAGAGGGGTTAACGGAAGAGCAGTACGATGATTTTATCATTGAAGAGTTTAAGAACTTCTTTATATCAGAAGTAGCACCAGAAACAATTGCAGCTGTTGTTATGGAGCCGGTTCAAGGGGAAGGCGGATTTATCGTCCCAAGTAAGAAATTTGTTCAAGAAGTACGCAGTATTTGTTCAGAACATGGCATCTTATTTGTAGCGGATGAAATTCAAACTGGATTTAGCCGTACAGGAAAATACTTTGCGATTGATCATTATGATGTCGTTCCAGATTTAATTACAGTGTCTAAGTCACTAGGAGCTGGTGTACCGATAAGCGGTGTTATTGGACGTAAAGAAATTATGAACGAGTCTGCACCTGGAGAGCTTGGTGGAACGTATGCAGGAAGTCCACTAGGATGTGCGGCTGCATTAGCGGTTCTGGATGTAATAGAAAAAGAGAAATTAAATGATAGAGCGATAGAATTAGGGAAAGTTGTAATGGACCGATTCCAAGAGATGAAAAATAAATATAATTGCATCGGTGATGTGCGTGGATTAGGGGCAATGTGTGCATTTGAGATCGTTCAAGATCGTAAGACGAAAGTGCCGGACAAAACATTAACAGCTAATTTATGTGCAGAAGCAAATAAACGAGGATTACTTTTATTATCCGCGGGGACATATGGAAATGTTGTCCGTGTATTAATGCCTTTGGTTATTACAGATGAGCAACTTGAGGAAGGTTTAACGATTATTGAAGAATCATTACAAGCTTGTTATGAGCAAGCAAATATCGCCCGTGTATAAATGGATTTGAAGTTAGGGGTGGCTAGGATGGTTGCAGAAAAGGAACGAGTGTTAATGGATTTAAAAGATGTATTTGAATATGCGTTTGACGAAATTTTTGTTACTGATGAGCAGGGAATCGTTGTACGTGTAAATAGTACATGCGAAAGGCACTATCAATTAGCTGCTGAAGAGTTAGTAGGTAAACATGTAAAGGAACTACAAAAGGATGGAATCTTTTATCCATCCGCAACATTAGAAGTAATTGAAAAAAAGAGACCGATTGAACTCGTTCAAACGACGAAATCGGGAGAGTATTTACATGTTCGGACAAGGCCGGTTTTTGATGATGAGGGAAATTTAAGAAGAGTGATTAGTTATTCTCGAGATCTTACTGAACTCTATCAATTACGACAAAAGGTAGAGGAAATGGATAATCAGTTAAAAACATACAAAAAAGAATTAAGAGAAACATATGAGCATGAAGGACTTATTTTTAAAAGCATTGCTATGCAAAAAATAGTCGACACGATCAAAAAAGTATCAGTAGTAGATAGTACTGTTCTCGTTTTAGGTGAGACAGGCGTGGGAAAAAGCCGCTTAGTACGTCATCTACATGAAGTAAGTCACCGGAAGAATGAAAGTTTCTATGAAATTAATTGTGCGGCATTGCCAACAAATTTAATTGAATCGGAGCTTTTTGGATATTCGGGTGGGTCTTTTACAGGTGCAAATCGTGAAGGGAAAAAGGGATTATTGGAGTCAGCGCATAAAGGGACTCTCTTCTTAGATGAAATTGGTGAAATGCCGCTTGAGATTCAAGCGAAGCTTCTGCAAGTATTGCAAGAAAAAACATTTCGCCCTATAGGTGGAAGAGAATTAAAAAAGGTGGACGTTCGAATTGTAGCGGCAACAAATAGAGATTTAAGTGAGATGGTGAAACGAGGAACATTTCGGAAAGATTTATATTATCGTCTGAATGTCATTCCGATTTCAATTCCGCCACTTCGGGAAAGAACAGAAGACATTTTGCCACTCGTTTATCATTATTTACAGCACTTTAATAAAAAGTACGGACGTGATGTAAAGTTAGCACCTAGTACGTTACAAATGTTTGTTGGATATCCGTGGGAAGGAAACAATAGAGAAATAGAGAATGTAATTGAAAGAATCGTTATTACTGCTGACGATATCGTTACGATAGAGGATTTACCAATAGCAATGCAGGAATCAACAGTTGAACAGTCAGGTCAAAGTCTCTATAAAATGTTGGAAGAAGTGGAACGAAATATTATTTTAAAAGCGTATAAAACATGTGGATCAAGCTATAAAGTAGCAGAGTTTTTAAAAATAAGTCAATCTGCTGCCACTAGGAAGATTAAGAAGTTCATAGAGGAGGAAGAAAACATTGGATAATTGGATAAAAAAGCGACGTTTGTAAATGTAGAGAAAAAAGCGATGTATATAAATGGTGAGTGGATCACACTGCAAGAGCAAATCGAAGTAAACAATCCAGCGACTAAGGAAATATTTGCAACTGTACCGAAGGGCGGGATAGCAGAGGCAAAGCAAGCCGTTGATGCTGCACATGAAGCTTTTAAAACATGGTCAAAGTTAACAGCAGCGGATCGTGCAACGAAATTAAAAAAGTGGTTTACACTTATTGATGAAAATAAAGAAGAAATCGCAGCGATTATGACGAAGGAGCAAGGAAAGCCGTTTGCAGAAGCACTTGGTGAAGTGAATTATGCAAATAGCTTTGTTGAATGGTATGCAGAAGAAGGGAAGCGCGTATACGGTGAAATGATTCCTGCTTCTCATCCGAACAAACGTATTTTAGTTATGAAGCAACCAGTTGGGGTTATGGCAGCTATTACACCGTGGAACTTCCCAGCTGCCATGATTACGAGAAAGGTAGCTCCAGCGCTTGCAGCAGGTTGTACAGCAGTTGTAAAGCCTGCAAGTCAAACACCGTTAACTGCATTAAAGTTAGCTGAATTAGCACACGAAGCGGACATTCCAAAAGGTGTAATAAACATTGTAACAGGTAGTGCAAAAGCAATTGCTGATACGTGGATGGAAGATGAGCGCGTTCGAAAAGTGTCCTTTACAGGATCAACGGAAATTGGGAAAGAGTTAATGGCTAGCGCTGCGCAAACGATGAAAAAAGTTTCATTAGAATTAGGTGGTCACGCTCCATTTATCGTAATGAATGATGCAGATTTAGATAAAGCGGTAGAAGCCGTTATTGGTTCGAAATTCCGTAATGCAGGACAAACGTGTATATGTACAAACCGAGTATTCGTTCAAGAAGAAGTATACGAAGTATTTGTAGAGAAGTTCCAAAAGGCAGTAGGGCAACTTAAAGTCGGAGACGGATTCGGTGCGGGAACTACTGTAGGACCACTTATTGATGAGAATGCAGTTTCAAAAGTAAAAGAACATATTGAAGATGCAGTTCAAAAAGGTGGAGAACTCTTATATGGAGGTCAACAGGTTACAGAGCTAGATGGACATTTCATTCAGCCGACTGTAATTGGATTTGCGAATGATACAATGCTTTGTATGACTGAAGAAACATTTGGACCAGTTGCACCAGTTGCGAAATTTAAAACAGTTGAAGAAGTAATCGAACGTGCGAACAATACACCATACGGTTTAGCCGCGTATATTTTTACGAAGGATATTAGCCAAGCGTTCCAAATTAGTGAAGCGCTAGAGTACGGTATTATCGGTTTAAATGATGGTCTTCCGTCAGTTGCACAAGCACCGTTCGGTGGATTTAAAGAAAGTGGTATCGGGCGTGAAGGTGGTCATTTCGGCATCGAGGAATATTTAGAAATCAAATACATTTCATTAGGATTATAAATGTCATTTGAACAAACGTTAGAGAAGTATGCTGCCCTTGCAGTTAATGTTGGTGTTAATATTCAACCTGGACAAACTTTATCAATTAGCGCACCTCTTGAAGCTGTACAATTCGTACGCCTCGTTACAGAAAAAGCATATAAATCTGGTGCAAAACACGTATATGTTGATTGGAATGATGAGACGTTAACACGCTTAAAGTTCGATCTAGCTCCTGAAGAAGCATTCGCTGAATTCCCTTCTTGGAAAGCACATGCTCGTGAAGAATTAGCAAAAGAAGGCGCTGCATTTATGTCTATTTATGCAGAAAATCCTGATTTATTAAAAGGAGTAGAAGCAACACGTATCGCAACAGCTCATAAAGTAGCTGGAGAAGCGATGAAAGTATACCGTGATTACGTACAAGCCGATAAAGTAAGTTGGTGTGTAATTTCTGTTCCTACGAAAGAATGGGCTGCGAAAGTATTCCCTAACGTAGCACCAGAAGAACAAGAAGCACAGCTATGGGATGCTATTTTCAAGGCTACTCGCGCTGATTTAGAAAATCCTGTAGAAGCATGGAAAGAACATGATGAAACATTACATACAAAAGTGGATTACTTAAACGAAAAGCATTATAAAGCTCTTCACTATACAGGTACCGGAACAGATTTAACAATTGAACTTCCAGAGAAACATGTATGGGCTGGTGCTGGTAGCTTAAATGAAAAGAACGTACCATTTATGGCTAACATTCCAACTGAAGAAGTATTTACAATGCCACTTAAAACAGGTGTAAACGGCCAAGTTTCTAGCACAAAACCGTTAGTATTTGCAGGTAACATTATCGATAATTTCACGTTAACATTTGAAAACGGACGTATCGTAGACTATAAAGCTGAATCTGGTGAAGAAGCTTTAAAACATTTAATAGAAACAGATGAAGGTTCTCACTTCTTAGGAGAGGTCGCTTTAGTGCCTCATGATTCACCAATTTCAAACACAAATATTTTATTCTACAATACACTATTTGACGAAAATGCATCTTGCCACCTTGCAATCGGAAATGCTTATGCATTTAACTTAGTTGGCGGAAAAACAATGTCTAAAGAAGAACTTGCTGAAAATGGTGCGAACGCTAGTATTACACACAACGACTTCATGATCGGATCAGCTGAGCTTGATATCGACGGTATTACAGCTGATGGAAGACATGAGCCGATTTTCCGTAAAGGTAACTGGGCGTTTTAAATGAGAAAATACGCAGCAATTGCTTTATGTACGTCTGCCATTCTAGCAGGATGTAATACTAGCACTGTAAGTCCAGAACCTAAAAAAGAGAAAAAGGTTCAAGAAGTTAAGAAACAAGAGGAGACTGTACAAGAACAAGGTAAAATTTCTTATAATCCGATTACACACGATTCTACAAACACAAGTATCCATATTACAGAAATAAAAGATTCTCTAACCGAAGTACAATATAAAATTTGGCACACTGCGGATGGAAAGGAACATGCTAAATCTTTTTCTTCTAAAGAAAAGGAGAAACAATTTACACTTCCATTTGACATAAAAGAATTTGAAGGAAAACGCGGTGAGTTCCAAATTGAAGCAACAGGAGTCAAAGAAGATGGAAAAATCATCTCACTCACAAAATCTGCTATTACTTTCGAGCAAAAAGTTCCCGTTCTTATGTACCACGCAATCGATGATTATCATGGACAAGGTATTAAAGATTTATTCGTATCATCTGCTAACTTTGAAGGCCAAATGAAATATTTAAAAGACAACGGTTATACATTATTAACGTTTGAACGCTGGGGCGATATTAATAAAGTAAACAAGCCAATTTTTGTTACATTTGACGATGGTATGAAAAATAATATGAATGCATTTCATATTTTGCAAAAACTAAAAGACGATACTTTCAAGCCGACAGCAACAGAATATATGATTGTTGATAATGTCGATGTTGAAGGCTCTCTCTCTACAACTGAAATAAAGGAAATGGTTGATTCCGGTATTTTCTCAGTGCAGTCTCATACAGCAACACATGCTGATTTACCGAAGATTACAAACTACGAAGAAGAATTAAAAGGATCGAAAGAAAAGCTAGAAAAAATAACAGGTAAGCCCGTTATCGCAATTGCTTATCCATTCGGCCATGTAGATGATAAAGTCATTACAGAAACGAAGAAATATTATCAATTTGCGGCGACAACAAAGCCTGGAAAGTTCATTACGAAAGATGAACCTGATGAGTTACTAAAAATGAAACGTGTTCGTATACACCATACAACTACAGTTGAACAGTTTGCTTCTTCCATTAAATAAATGAAAAAATATACATATATCGCTTTACTTTCTTCTGCTATTCTCGTAGGTTGTAACACTAGTAATGCTAGTGATAAACAAATAAAAGAAACAACAGCGAAACAAGCAGTTGAACCAAAAAAAGCACAAGCAAAAACAGTAGAAACCCCTTTAACACAAGGGGCTATCACATGGGATTCTTATGAATATAACGCACAAAACACCACGCTTTATACAAAAAACTTAAGAGATTCATTTAAACAAGTACGTTACAATATTTGGCGTACTGCCGATGGACCTGAAAGCAAACAGACCTTTACTTCACAAGAAAAAGATCGTGATTTTGCCCTCCCACTACATTTAAAAACATTTCATTTAAAACGTGGAGAATTTCAAATTGAAACAGTAGGGATTAAAGAAGATAATACGGAGACAAATCTAGTAACATCTAAAATTACATTCCAGCAACATGTACCATTTTTGATGTATCATGCGATTGAAAAATACCCTGGACCAGGTGATGGTGATTACGGCTTATACGTACCGCCTGAACAATTCGAAAAGCATATGCAATATTTAAAAGATAACGGTTATACGATGCTTACATTTGAACGTTGGAATGATATAAACCGTGTTAATAAACCCATTTTTATAACAATGGATGATGGTCGAAAAAATAATATGAATGCTCTTCATGTTTTACAAAAATTAAAGGATGATAAATTCCAACCTGCAGCAACTGAATTTCTTACTTCAAATGAGATAGACAAACCGAACCGTCTATCAACAGATGATATAAAACAAATGATAGATTCAGGTATTTTTTCTATTCAATCTCATACTGCAAATCATACAATGATGGCTCATTCAGGTAATTATGATGAGGAATTACGCGGTTCTAAAGAAAAAATTGAAACTCTTACCGGTAAGAAGGTCATCGCTCTCGCCTACCCAGTAGGCTCTTATAATAACGCCGCTGTCGAAGAAACAAAAAAACATTATGAGTTCGCAGTAACTACCGATCACGGCAATCACATTACAAAAGGCATCCCTAACGAACAACACTTAATTAAACGTCATTTTGTAGGACCTGATATGTCAATGGAAAAATTCGCATCTCTTATAAAGTAAATGCAATATGTAATGAGCGTTATCGGTATTCTTGTCGTTTTAGGTTTATGCTTTGCTTTGTCAAACAACAAAAGTAAAATCAACTTCCGTGCAATTGCAATTATGATTGGTTTCCAAATTTTAATCGGTTGGTTTATGTTTGGCACAAAAATTGGTCAACAAATTATTATCTTCATTAGTAAAGTTTTCAACAAACTAATTAAACTTGGTACGACAGGTGTCGATTTTCTCTTTAATGGAATTCAAAGAGATTTTGTCTTTTTCTTAAATGTATTATTAATTATCGTATTTTTCTCAGCACTACTTTCAATCTTTAGTTATTTAGGTGTTTTACCATTTATTGTTCGCATAGTCGGCGGTGCAATTTCAAAAATTACTGGTTTACCACGCGTCGAATCATTCCACGCAGTAAACTCTGTATTCTTCGGTTCAAGTGAAGCGTTAATCGTTATTAAAAACGATTTACAGCATTTTAACAAAAACCGTATGTTTATCATTTGTTGTTCTGCAATGAGCTCAGTTTCTGCTTCTGTTACAGCATCGTACGTAATGATGTTAGATGCGAAATATGTACTAGCAGCTCTTCCGTTAAACTTATTCTCAAGCTTAATCGTTTGTTCGTTATTAACACCAGTTGATACGAAAAAAGAAGACGAAGTGATTCAAAAATTTGATAGAACTCTATTCGGAGACAGTTTTATCGGCGCAATGATTAACGGTGCGCTTGACGGTTTAAAAGTAGCTGGTATCGTTGCCGCACTAATGATTGCTTTCATCGGTGTTATGGAAGTTGTGAACTACGTAATTAGCGCAGCTTCAGGGGCAATGGGACATGCTATTACTTTACAGCAAATCTTCGGTTATATACTTGCTCCATTCGCATTCTTAATGGGTATTCCAACTCAAGATATTATCCCAGCTGGTGGTATTATGGGTACGAAGATTGTATTAAACGAGTTTGTAGCAATCCTTGATTTAAAAGGCACAGCTGCAACATTATCTCCACGTACAGTTGGAATCGTTACAGTATTCTTAATTAGCTTCGCAAGTATTAGCCAAATTGGTGCGATTGTTGGCACAATCCGTGCCCTTTCTGAAAAACAAGGAAGCGTCGTATCTAAATTCGGTTGGAAAATGCTATTCGCATCAACACTTGCTTCTATTTTATCTGCGACAATCGCTGGATTGTTTATCTAAATGAAAAAGAGAGGTCGGAAAATGAGTACAAAAATGACGCCACCAGTTGAAAAAAACGAGTTTATAGATGTAGTATTTGAAGATTTAACACACGATGGTGCCGGTGTTGCGAAAGTAAAGGGCTATCCTATTTTCGTTAAAAACGGACTACCAGGTGAAGAAGCACAAATTAAAATTATTAAAGTGAAGAAAAACTTCGCGTTTGGTCGTTTAATGAAGCTTCATCAAGAAAGTCCATATCGTAAAGATGCAGAATGCCCCGTGTACAACGAGTGCGGCGGTTGTCAGCTTCAGCATTTAACATATGAAGGACAATTACAAGCGAAAGAAAAACAAGTACGCGACGTTATGCAGCGCATCGGTGGATTAAGTGATGTTCCTGTTCATCCTGTACTTGGCATGAAGAACCCATGGGTATACCGTAATAAAGCACAAGTGCCAATTGGAGAACGCGAAGGTGGACTTGTAGCTGGTTTCTATCGTCAAGGAACGCATGACATCATTAATATGGAATCATGCTTAATTCAGGCGGAAGAAAACGATACATTAATTCAAGAAGTAAAACGCATTTGTGAGAAACATGGTATCTCGGCTTACAATGAAGAGCGTAACAAAGGAACACTTCGCCACGTAATGGCTCGCTACGGACAAGTAACAGGGGAAATTATGCTTGTCTTCATTACACGTACAGCTGAACTGCCAAATAAAGAAGCAATCATTGAAGAAATCGCAGCGAAATTCCCAGAAGTAAAATCGATTGTTCAAAACGTAAACACGAAACGTACAAACGTTATTTTCGGAGATAAGACGACAGTACTGTACGGATCAGAATATATTTATGACTTTATCGGTGACATTAAATTTGCGATTTCAGCACGTTCATTCTATCAAGTAAACCCAGAACAAACGAAAGTGCTATACGATAAAACGTTAGAATACGCAAAGTTAGACGGTAACGAAACAGTAATCGACGCATATTGCGGAATCGGATCAATTTCTTTATTCCTAGCGCAAAAAGCGAAAAAAGTGTATGGCGTTGAAATCGTCCCAGAAGCAATCGAAGACGCAAACCGTAACGCAGCACTAAACAACATGACAAACGCTGAATTTGGCGTAGGAGAAGCAGAAGTAGTCATTCCTAAATGGTACAAAGAAGGCGTAATCGCCGACACAATGGTCGTAGACCCACCGCGTAAAGGTTGTGATGAAGCATTACTAAACACAATTATCGACATGAAGCCAAAACGCGTCGTATACGTATCATGTAACCCAGCAACATTAGCACGTGACTTAAAAGTACTAGAAGAAGGCGGATATAAAACGCAGGAAGTACAACCTGTTGATATGTTCCCGCATACGACTCATGTGGAGTGTGTAGCTTGGTTAAGGTTTGATATATAGATGAAAGGATATTTTAGAAAACGCGGTGAAAAGTGGTCATTTACAATTGATATTGGAAGAGATCCTCTTACTGGCAAAAGAAAACAAAAAACAGCATCAGGCTTTAAGACAAAGAAAGAAGCCGAACGTGCGTGCAATGAGCTTATCCATCAATTTAATACTGGAAGTCTAGTTGATGATAAGAATTTTACTCTTAGTGCGTATTTACAAGAATGGCTAGAAAACACAGCTAAACAAAGAGTAAGAGAAACTACATTCACCAATTATAAAAGAGCTGTAAATAGTCGGATTATACCTGTGCTTGGTTCGCACAAATTAAAAGATTTAAAACCCTTGCATGGACAACGATTTGTTAAGTCATTAATCGATGAAGGGTTGTCACCTGCTTATATTGAATATATTTTTATTGTTTTAAAAGGATCATTAGAAGATGCTGTTAAGTGGGAACTTCTATATAAAAACCCATTTGAACATGTAGAAATCCCTCGCCCACGAAAAGTGGTCAATAATACGTGGTCAATTGAGGAAACAAAAACGTTCCTAACTTATGCAAAATTTGATAACCCTATCTACTATCATTTATTTTTACTTGCGCTCAACACTGGCATGCGTAGAGGCGAATTATTAGGATTAAAGTGGAAAAATGTAGATTTAGTTGAAGGAAAAATAAGTGTGACAGAAACTCTCATTTATGATGAACGTGGTTTTCGATTTACTGAGCCGAAAACATCTGGTTCCAAACGTTTAATTTCCATCGATCAGACCTTATGTAAAGAATTTAAAAGTTATAAAGCGAAACAAGATGAATTTAAATTAGCTATCGGTACAGCTTATGAGGATCATGATTTAGTTTTTTGTAGAGAAGATGGTCAACCGATATATCCAAGAACATTGACCACTATCTTTGAAAGAGTTGTAAAAACATCTAAAATTCCTAAAATTCGATTCCATGATTTACGTCATACACATGCAACTCTTCTACTTAAATTAGGTATCAATCCCAAAATCGTAAGTGAGAGATTAGGACATAGTTCTATTAAGACCACATTAGACACTTATAGTCATGTTACATTAGATATGCAAGAAAGTGCCACTATAGCACTAAGTGAGGCGTTAAAATCATAAATGGATATTTTACTTCAATTATTACAAGACGCTGCAAAGGTGTTTTTAACGACACTTGCTGCTGCGTATGCGAACAAACTAGTAGCTAAACGTAATAATAAACGTAAAAGAACCACCCCGACGTCGACCAAACGTAAAAGAGGTGGTTCTAAGAACAGAAAATAAATGAAATCTAAAGGGGTTGCGTATTTACTACATATTTTCTTAGGTTGGTTGGAAGCTGGACGCTTCTATGTCGGTGATATTGGTATGGGGATACTGAATTTACTTACGGTAGGCGGATTCGGTTTTCTTTGGGTTATTGATTTATTCTTATTAAGCGGACGTGTGGATTATAAGAATGCGTTATTCGCTGCTCGTACTGTTGGAACGAACAACATAAATAATATTAATACAGTTCAAGTTAATATCGATCCAAACATATTGAAAGGTATGCAAACTGAACCCGCTGCTACGACACAAGGAAACAAAGCAGACGGTGTAGACTTATCTAAGAATTAAATGCAGGGGGAATGTTTGATGAGAGAAGAGCAATTAGAGAGCGTATCGGTAACAGAAGTAATGGAATTTGAATCACAATTATTAGATATTATTAAAGCGGCATATGAAGGGGACGAAAAAGCACTAGAGATTATGTTGAAAATGAAACAGGCGATCGTTAGCTTCTAAGTGGAAGGGGCGAACTTTAAAATGAATCACGAATTGATTAGTCGAAGGGCAAAAGAAATTAGGACTGAAATGTTAAAAATGAGCCAAAGAGAGTTTTCTGAAGCTTTAGGAGTAAGTAAACCTCTCATATCAATGTGGGAAAATGTTAATAATGAAAAAGGGCCATCTAAAGAGATGGCGATTAAAGTGGCTAGATTAGCGCAGGTATCTGTAGCTTATGTACTTGGTGAATCTGATGAGAAGAATCATATTACAAGTGCCCAAGATGAATTTGAAGAACTAATAACTCAATTTAGAGAAAAAGATCCGAAAAAACAAAAAGAAATCATGAAATTATTTAAAGATTTAATGAGAATAACAGGCGATTGAATGATAAAACTTAATACAGAGAAGGTGAAAGTCTTAAGGAAGCAATACGGTTATAGTCAGCTTCATGTGGCTAAATACTTAGGATACACACATAAAGGTGCTTACTCACTACTAGAGTCTGGAGATAGACAGCCTAGCGTTTCTAAGCTAGGAATGTTAGCTAAATTGTATGAAGTAAAAGTAGATGATCTGCTAGTTGGTTAAGTGTTAGGGAAAAGGCATGCAGATGAACTAAGAGACATTAAAGTGCAAAAAACTAAATTAGCAGAAGTAGATGAGGAACTGAGTAAAGTGAAACATCGTGTATTCGAGCGAAAAGAAGAGGGGTATAGCAATGCTTCATATCAAGCAGTATACGGAGTACTGAAGAAACACTTCGGAGTTGCTAAATACGATAAGATTCCACGTAAATATTATCAGAACGCTATGAAGTTCGTGTCTGGATGGTATCCGCCAGAAAGACCTAATGCATTAGATGATTATGTTTCTTAAATGAAGAATGCAACAGTTCAAATAGCGTTGGCAATTACAAAGTTTTCAGCTCAAAAGGGATGGAGGGACGAAGAATTTTGGGGGGCTATTGAGTTACTTCGCTTCAATAAAGAAGATGAAAGGCAAACAACTGTAGAAAAACTAGATAGCATTCCGGTCACTAATGATAGTGCAAGCGATTATCCGATTATGTTAAACGTAACACACGTAGAAGAAATATTAGGAGTGGCGAAAAGAACAGCTTACGACATTATGGATCAAAAGGGTTTTCCTCTAGTGAGACTCGGAAGAAGGAAAGTAGTGCCAAGGGATGCATTCTTTAATTGGCTAGAAAAGGAGGTGTCAGCATGAATGATGGAAGATACAACATCATTAGCTATATTAGCAATGGTAATCGCATGTGGTTCATGGTTGTTTTACATCACTTATGAGCCAATAAAAGCATGGGCATGGAGTGATGTAAAACAAAATAAAAAGACCCATGGCAGTGGGTCCTTTCGAAAAAACAAGTTGTTATAAATGGTAACTGAAATTGGTGGATTAAATTTCAAAGGTAATGTGGTAGATCATGAATGGTTTAATTACATCACTTTTAGTAATGGTAAGCCGCATATTGTAGCAATTATGGTTTTGAGTGAAATTGTTTATTGGTATCGTCCTACAGTTATTCGAGATGAAATAGATGGGAAAGTAACTTACAAGAAAAAATTTAAAGCAGACAAGTTACAAAAGAATTATCAACAGTTAGCCGATACTTTTGGATTTACAAAATTACAAGTGAAAAGAGCATGTGATTTATTAACGGATATGCTACTTATAAAAATCGAGTTCAGGACTATTAACGCTGATGGGAAGATTTTGAATAACGTAATGTTTGTGGAACCTGTACCAACAGAAATAAAGAAAATTTCTAGTATGTATCAACAAATTAAAGAAGACCCTGGTTACTTAGAAGTAAATAGGGTGGTTACTTCTAAGTCAAGACCCTCCTCACTTACAAGTAAGGAGTCTCCTAACTTCAAAGTAAAGACAAATACAGAGATTACTACAAAGAATACTACAGAGAATGTAAGTAGTAGTAGCATCTTCTCTTTCTATGAAAATAATTTCGGTATTTTAAATTCGTTCATAGCTGAAAGTATTTCGCAATGGGTAAACGATACAAGCGAAGAACTGGTACAAGCAGCTATGGAACGTGCTTTGAAACAACAGAAAAAATGGAATTATGCTGAAGGCATTTTAAAACAATGGGTTAATAAAAACATTCGTACTTTAGCTGATGTTAATGCAGCAGAAATAGAGTTTAAAAACAAAGGTAAAAAAGGAGAGAAAAACAATGCAAGCAATCAAAAAGATAGTAGTTTCATCGACAAATACGACTTCCAAAAACGCTAGATGCAAGCAATCAAAAAGATAGTAGTTTCATCGACAAATACGACTTCCAAAAACGCTAGTCAAAGATATGTATTGTCTCCTAATAGATGCACGAATGTCTTTTTAGTAGGTAAAGAAAATTTTAAAGATGTTTGCAGTAAACGTATGTTGATAGATATAGAAACAGATGAGGAATTTTGTCCTCAATGTAGATCGGTAGAAAAAGAAGATCAGAGATTAGCTATAGAGACACTAGCTATAAAAAAGAAAAATGAAATCATTCATTTATATGATTCATTTGCTGATAACAGCTTAATAAATGACAAACTCAAAAAAGCTACATTTGAAAATTATGTACCAACTAAAAAAGCATTGGCTGATGCGAAAGAAACGATTATGAATTTTGTCGCTTCATTCAATGAAGAAGAACCAACAAGCATGATAATAACGGGTGATTATGGAGTAGGGAAAAGTCATTTGTGTGTGGCAGCCACTAAAGAACTTATGAAAAAGGGTCACAGTGCAATGTTTATTCAAATGAATAAGCTATTTACCAAAATCAAATCAACTTGGAATAAAAACAGTGAAATGACAGAGGACAAGCTTATGTCTCTTCTAGCAAAAGTGGATGTCTTAATTATTGATGACTTTGGAGCGGAATTCACAGAGAAAGATAAAGAAGGTGTCACTTGGAAGCAAACGAAGACAAATGAAATTGTAGATAGCCGTATAGGTAAAAGCACTTTATTTACTACTAATTTTACGATTGGTGAATTAGCAGGAATGTATGGAGAACGTGATTTTAGTCGGATGATGGAAAACGCCGAAATATTAGAAATGCATGGGGATAACTATAGATTACGCAATTTTAAAAAGGGGGAATAAATGTGTGCATTATGCCGTAATACAGGAATTATTCGCAAAGAAACTTATCCCGGTGTAATCGAACGGAATGGTTGTAATTGTGCAATAGCAATACAGCAGCAACAAGAAAATGATAAGCGTTGGGATGCATGGTTAGTACGTTTTGAATCAATGAAGCAATCATTAAAACAGAATCAGCAAAAAGCTAGTTAAATGAAAAACACAGGCGTTGCAAGAAAAGCAGACGGGCTAGGGTGTGTAGTAATTCCAGGAGAGTTACGCAGAACTTTGGGAATTGCTGAAGGAACAGCATTAGACTTTCATGTTGATGGAGAAAATATCGTTAAGGCGCAAGTGAATTGCTGTGCGTTATTGAGAAAAGTGGGATGGTAAATGCCTAAACAACTCAATATTTTTGATGTAGAACCAGAAATTTGTCAGTTCGATGTAATGAAGGCAAATGTAAAAAGGGGGACTGGACGCACTATATATGCTGATGTACGCGTGCAAGTTCCAAAGAATGCGAAGTGTACGGATGAATTACCTCGCACTACTAAACAAGATGACCGTTATGACATCTTTGAACAATATGTAATGGCAGTATGGAGATTCCAACGTGCTTTAGATAAGCTTTTCAACTGGGAAACAGCGGAAGAATTGTGTAAGGCGGCAAGGGATAAAAAAGAAATAATTTCGGTACGGATTTACTTAGGAAGTGGATTTAAACCTGATGTTGTCGAGTACATAAAGTGAATGAAAACAGAGATTGATGTAACAAATAATAAACTCCTTGTGGTAAAGGATGGTGAAGTCCTTTCATTTAATCCACCAGCAAGCGGTTTTGGTGAACAAGTTGTAATTTGGGTTGATGGTAAGGTTGGTCATGTTAAAACTACTTCTAATGAATTGATAAAGTAAATGTCGGTTTGTAAAGTTCAGGTTGCTTTAGAAGAAGTGGATTTCTTATGGGATCAAAGAGAGGTTTTCAAATTTCGGGAGCTTTGGAATAGTAACTACACACTTTTAGAGATTTCCAAAATGATTAAAAGAAAGCAAATAGAAGTTGCAGCGCTTATGTTAGATCAAGTCGATAAGTTTAAAATCCATAAACGAAAAATGGGTTTAGGGGAAATTGGTGAAAAGAGTATTCGGAATAAAAAGAAAGAAGAAATACCACCATATGTCTATATAGCTTTAGAAGAAGTAGATTTTATATGGAGTGAGGACGATATAGAACGTTTTAAGGATTTATGGAAAAAAAGATTCAGTATTGAGGATATATCCAACAGGTTGGGAAGGCATCAAATTGAATTAGCGACATTAATCCTGGATCAGTTCGGTTTAGAATACATGCTTAATTGTTTGATAGAAACTGAAAAAAGAATCGCTTAAATGAAAGGTATATGCATAGATATAGACTACTCAGCGCTACTGGGAATAAATGAAGAATATTTTTTATTCCCAGAAAAGCCCAATCATTACTTTGTCAGCAAATTCGATCGTAAAGAAGCACATTTTGGATGTTACCCAGCAGAAAGATTTCAAGTGGTGGAAAAAGAGGTTTGGACACCAGAACCGCAAGATAGTACACCTAAATTAGATAAAAGTTTATTGTATAAAGCGCAACTGATTTGGCGAACAAAAGGTTATAAAAATAAACCGCTTAAGGATTACATTATAAAGCCTAAAGGTAATCATTGTTTCTTCTGGCATGATCGTGAACGTAAAAAATTATGTGGATGTTTTCCAATACATTGGTTTGCTAATTTTGAGGAATTAGCAACAGAGCGAGAAGAAATTAAAGAAACACCAGAGCAGGAACTTGTTTCATTGTTAGAAAGACCGGGTGGTCAGCTAGCATTCTTTTAAATGTTAATACATCTGAACGTATTAATTAAAACTAAACTAAAGCGTTATTTGGGAGGGATCGTATTGAGAGAAGATCAAGCTGCTTTAAGAAGATTTTCAAGGCATGAACTTGAAATTACAGCAGAAGGATATATTCGTTATGAAGAAATGAAGGGTAAAACATGCAAGATTAGTGATTCGGATATAAAAACAATGACAGATAATCAGCTTCGTAAATTTATATATGAGAGGGACTTCCCTGGTGAGAGGTGGATCAGATAAATGACTAAATTAGAAATACTAAACAAGTTAGCGGAGAATATTGAAAATTATGATGCGGATAACGAAATTTTATATTTCGCATATGTACCACGTACTGAATCAAATATGAAACTATTTTTAGCGTTAGTAGATAACGGCAATGAGATTGAAGATGCAATAGACACTCCTGAAAGAATCGATTTAGTTCCGGTTTGTTGGAAATATTCGAATTGGTTTAACGGAGGGCTATTTTTCTAAATGGCAATGAGCAACAACGATATATTAAAGAGAGTAAGATATGCTTTAGATATAAGAGATATAGATATGGTGGAAATCTTTAAACTTGGCGGGATGGAAGTAACGAAAGAAGACGTAGTTGATATGCTTACAAAAATAAAAAGAGCTCCTCAGCATGAAGCTGAAAATGACGATGTAATTGAAGATGAGTACGTACTAACATGCGATATGATGATGTTAGAGGCATTTTTAAATGGATTCATTACTTTAAAAAGAGGGAAGCAAGATCCGAAACCAGGACAACCGGCACCTGTACAGAGCAAGGAGAGTGCCAATAACCTTCTTTTAAAGAAAATGAAAATTGCACTATCGTTAACGACTGAGGATGTACTTGATATATTAGATAGTGTAGGAGTTACGGTGACAAAAGGAGAGTTAGGCGCTTTATTAAGGAAAAAAGGCCATAAAAATTACAAAGAGTGCGGCGATAGATACGCAAGGAATTTCATTAAAGGATTAGCTGTAAAGTATAGAGGATAAATGGTACATACATATTTAGGTGAGACAATTAATTTTCATATAACTTATAAGAAGAAAAAGTCCGTGCGTCTTTTTGTAGATTCGTATGGGAATGTGGAAGTGCAAGCTCCAAAAGGGACACCTGTTGAATACTTAGTCCAGTTGCTAGAGGAGAAATGGGATTGGATTCAGACAACACGTAAGGAAATGGCGGAGCGAGCGCTTGGACTGCAGGAAAAGGATTATGATCAAGGAGAGGGATTTCTGTATTTAGGAAGTACGTATCCGATACAGATTTCCCAAGATACAAGTATTGATCAAGACAATGCAGTGTTTGAAGGGGATAAGCTACATATTTATGTAAAAGAGCTTAAGGATGAGAAAATACAACAAGCTTTAAAACGATTTTATTATAAGCAGTGTAAGGCGTTAGTAGAGAAGAGTATTAAAGTGCATCAAAGTAATTTCAAAACAAAACCGCGTTCTATTCGTATTACAGATAGTAGTCGTACGTGGGGAACTTGTGATTCGAATTTACAATTAACATTCAATTGGAAGCTAGCAATGGCACCACAGCGAGTGATTGACTATGTAGTTGTTCATGAAATGTGCCATATGGTTCATTTAAATCATGATCGTTCTTTTTGGCGCCTTGTCGGGAAGATAATGCCTGATTATAAAGAAATGGAGAACTGGTTAGCGTTATCGAGTTGGAAGATGACGGTTTAGATGACTGTTCTATATGAAGGAAAATTAAAACAAAACGAACAACCATTTCACGTTACATTACTATCAAGAGAGCACATCGAACAAATTTTATCACTACAAAACGTTATAGTTGAAGCGTTAGAAGATAAAAGTCGTTTACAACCACTCTCACAAGAAGAATTTCAATACATTCTAGAAGGAAACGGCATGATGATCGGTGCCTTTATCGAAAACGAACTCATCGCATTTCGTGCCCTACTCGTCCCTCCTATTGACGATGAACATTTAGGACTTGATATTGGCTTACCAGAAAGTGAACTACACCGCGTCATCTATCAAGAAATCTCAAACGTTCATCCGAACTGCCGAGGAAATGGCATGCAAAAAATATTAGCAACAGTCATCATGGACCAATTACAAAAAGAAGATAGCAAATATGACTATGTTTGCTGCACCGTTGCTCCTTTTAACATTCCAAGTTTGAAAGATAAGTTCGCGCAAGGAATGGAAATTGCTGTGCTGAAAGAGAAATATGGCGGGAGTCTGCGGTATGTTTTTGTGAAGGAATTGCGCGGAGATAAAGAAAGAGATTGGACTGATGTTCAGAGTATTCTAATGAGTGATGCTAGTGGACAGCAGGCGTTGCTTTCGGAGGGGTATCGTGGGTATGAGATGGAGAAAACAGCAGATACTTTCATTGTGAAGTTTGGGCGATGAATGAAAATTACAGCTATTCATCTTTACGCAATTCGTTTACCACTTCGCAATCCGTTTGTTATTAGTTATGGTTCTTATTCTGATATGCCTTCTACTATCGTCAAAATGGAAACAGACGAAGGCATTATTGGTTACGGTGAAGGCGTTGCGGATGATCACGTCACAGGCGAATCATGGGAAAGTACTTTCCATACTTTAAAACATACGCTAGCTCCTGCTCTAATCGGGAAAAATCCAATGAATATCGAAAAAATACACGACATAATGGACAATACCATTTACGGTGTGCCGACAGCAAAAGCTGCGATTGACATTGCTTGCTTTGATATAATGGGCAAAAAACTAAATCAACCTGTATATCAATTAATTGGCGGGCGCTATCATGAAGAATTTCCTGTCACTCACGTTTTAAGCATTGCTCCTCCAGAAGATATGGCGGAAGAAGCTACTTCCATGATTCAGAAAGGTTATCAATCTTTCAAAATGAAAGTCGGTACGAATGTAAAAGAAGATGTAAAAAGAATTGAAGCTGTGCGTGAACGTGTAGGAAATGACATCGCCATTCGTGTTGATGTGAACCAAGGCTGGAAAAATAGCGCAAATACATTAACTGCACTTCGTTCATTAGGGCATTTAAACATCGACTGGATTGAACAACCTGTTGTAGCGGATGATATTGACGCAATGGCTCATATTCGTTCGAAAACAGACCTTCCGCTTATGATTGATGAGGGACTAAAAAGTTCTCGTGAAATGCGCCAAATTATTAAATTAGACGCAGCTGATAAAGTAAATATAAAACTAATGAAATGCGGCGGCATATATCCAGCTGTAAAACTCGCTCATCAAGCTGAAATGGCCGGCATTGAATGCCAAGTTGGATCAATGGTCGAATCATCCGTTGCCTCTTCCGCAGGATTCCATGTCGCTTTCTCAAAAAAAATCATTACTAGCGTTGAGCTAACAGGTCCATTAAAGTTCACGAAAGACATAGGAAACTTACATTACGACGTACCATTCATTCGCTTAGATGAAAAGCCAGGACTCGGCATTGAAATAAACGAAGATACATTACAAGAACTAACCGTCTTTCAAGACGTTGTACGCTAAATGATAAAAATTGCAGTTGTCGGTTCAAAGGAGTTTATGGAGAATCTTTTACCTATTGCTCATAAATTAGAAGAAATAGAAATTGATCCATATGTTTACCTTCATCCGGCAGAATCTTTTGAACTATTAAAGCGTTTAAAGCCTTGTGATGTTATCTTTTTCTCAGGTGCCTTACCTTATTATATGGCAAAAGAAATAAGAGAACAATTACGAATTCCAAGTACGTACTTACAGCAAGATGAGACAACGGTTGCATCTTCACTTCTTTCTGTCATATATCATCAAGGTATTCAACCGCATAAAATTTCAATTGATTTAGTAGACCGTTCGTTTCTTACAAATGTATGCCACGATATCGGTATAAAAGAAAAGCCACAAGTGTTGGATTATGAAAATATGTTGTGGAGTAAAGATGAAATAAATAGAGTCATTGATTTTCATGTAGCTAAATATCAATCCGGAGAGGCTCATTTAGCTTTAACTAGTATTCATGCTGTCTACGACGAACTTCAAAAAATAGGTGTTCCTTCAGAGCGTATGATAGATCTGACACAATCGATTATACATGGGCTAAAAGATGCAAAAATAAAAGCTGAGTTAGCAAAAAGCCATTCAGCTACTGTTGGTGCTTGTATCATTTCTTCTTTAGAATTACGAAAAAGTTTAATTGAAAAATTGGATATTATTTCAAAAGAATTACGTGGTTCGTTTAAGCAAGTTGATGAAATGACATGCATTTTGTATACAACTCGTGGTGATATTGAATCGATTATAAAAACAAGTGCGATACATAACTTGTTTACGAGTATAGAAGGAACGATAGCTATTGGATTTGGTTATGGAAAAACCGTGAAGGAAGCGGAGCGAAATGCTAAAATTGCTCAAGATTTTGCAAAGAATAATCCGATAGACCGCTGTTTTTATATACTAACAAGTGATAAAGAATTATTTGGTCCATTCCCGAAAGAACAAAGAGTACAAAGTTTGAAAAATGATAATCCTGAACTACTGAAAATAGCGAAGGAAACGAAGCTGAGTCCAGCAAACTTATCAAAAATCATTCAGTTTAGTCAATCGCATCCGTCATTGAAATTCACAGCAGCTGATCTTTCTGAATATTTACAAGTGACTCGGCGATCGACAGAAAGATTGTTAAAGAAATTAGTTGATTACGGGTATGCTCATATTTGCGGCGAGGAAATGCCCTATCAACAAGGGCGACCCCGCGCAATATATGAATTGAATTTACCGCTATTTTTAAGCTTCTAGATGAAAAAAGAAATACCTTTTGGAGTAGCGATTATCCCTATTATCATTACCGTTGCAGTTATGATGGTTACAATTGTTGTATTAAAACAAAGCCCTCACGTTCCACTTATTATCGGTACGACCGTTGCTTCTATCGTCGCTTGGCGTTACGGTTACAAATGGAACGACCTTGAAGAAGCAATGTATAAAGGGATTCGTCTTGCATTACCCGCTATCGTCATTATTATTCTTGTTGGCTTAACAATCGGTGCTTGGATTGGCGGTGGAATCGTCGCAACAATGATTTATTACGGTTTAAAACTTTTAACTCCATCACTATTTTTAGTATCCATTACCATTATCTGTTCTATCGTTGCATTAGCAATTGGTAGCTCTTGGTCTACAATGGGAACAATTGGTGTTGCCGGAATGGGCATTGGTCTAAGTATGGGTATTCCAGCTCCAATGGTTGCTGGTGCCATTATTTCAGGCTCTTATTTTGGCGATAAAATGTCACCGCTTTCAGACACAACAAACTTAGCCGCAGGATTAACAAATACAGATTTATTCGCACATATTCGTCATATGTTATTTACTACAATTCCAGGTTTAATTATTACTCTTATCGTCTATGCTTTCTTAGGAAGAAGCTTCGGTGATAACAATATTGATGCGCAAAGCATCGATCAAACATTACAAGTCTTACAACAAAACTTTGTTATTTCACCTTTCCTATTAATCATACCCGTAGCCGTTATGGTATTGGTCGCTAAAAAGGTCCCGGCTATACCAGCGATTCTCGTAGGTATTATTTTAGGTTTTCTATCACAAGTCTTTATTCAAGGTGGTTCTGTCTCATCAGCTGTCGGTGCACTCCAAGCTGGATTTGTTATAGACACTGGAAACAAGCTAGTAGACGAACTATTTAACCGCGGTGGCTTAGATTCGATGATGAATACAGTCTCTATGACAATTGTCGCTATGACTTTCGGAGGAGTACTAGAACATACAGGAATTCTTCGCTCCATTGTAAATCAAATTTTAAAGCTAGCAAAATCAGCAAAAGGGCTTATCGCTTCTACTATTGCTTCGTGCTTTGCAACAAACCTTACTTGCTCTGAACAATATATTTCAATTGTTGTCCCTTCAAGAATGTATGCAAATGCATACACTGAAAAAGGACTACATTCTAAAAATTTATCCAGAGCATTAGAAGATGGTGGAACATTAACTTCTGTCTTCGTTCCTTGGAATACGTGCGGTGTATTTATTCTAGCAACACTTGGCGTCGGTGCATTTGAATATGCTCCTTATGCTATCTTGAATTTCATCGTACCTATTATTTCAATCATTTATGGTATAACTGGTTTCACAATTGTAAAACTATCAGACATTGAAAAAGCAGAACTAATAAAAAAACAAAAAGCGCAACTAGAAGCTTAATTGAAAACATTAGAACTACAAGAGCGTTTAACAGAAATTTTTCAGCATTTACATGAAAACCCTGAAGTAAGTTGGAAAGAGTATGAAACGACAGCGTATATTACTAACTTTTTAAAAGAAGAAGGAATTTCATATAAAATATTTGATGATTGCCCAGGCGTAATCGCTGAGATTGGAAATGGGAATCCGGTTATTGCGATTCGTGCTGATATGGATGCACTTTGGCAAGAAGTAGATGGAGAATTTAAAGCGAATCATTCGTGTGGTCATGATGCTCATATGACGATTGTAATGGGGCTTATTTTACAATTAAAAAATATGAGATGGGATAGTGGAACGGTTAGATTTATTTTTCAACCGGCAGAAGAGAAGGGAAATGGTGCTTTAAAGATGGTAGAGAAAGGTGCTGTAGATGATGCTGATTTCTTATTCGGTGTCCATTTAAGACCAATTGAAGAATTATCTTTGAAACAAGCAGCCCCATCTATTCGTCACGGAGCAGCAAGATTTCTAGAGGGTACGATTCATGGGGAGGATGCACATGGGGCAAGACCACACCAAGGTGTGAATGCAATTGATGTCATTTCCATGATTAATATCGGTTTGAAAAATATATGGTTGCCACCACAAAGTTCATATTCAGTGAAGATGACGAGGTGCCAAGCCGGTGGAGATAATTTAAATACCATTCCAGGGAACGGTCATTTTAGCTTAGATGTAAGAGCGGAGAATAATACATTATTAGAAGAATTAAAGAAAAAGATAGAGCATGTAATAGAAGCGGCTGCATCGATGGGATCAAAAACTTCATATGAATGGATTGATCTTGCTCCAGGAGCAGAGGTGTCAGAAGAAGCGGAGCGTTATATGCGTAAAGGCATTCTCGAAGTGTATGGAGAAGAGCAATGCACAGGGCCGCTTTATACGACAGGAAGCGATGATTTCCATTACTACACAGTGAAGAGACCACATTTAAAAGCTGTCATGCTTGGACTTGGAGCAGATCTACAACCTGGATTACACCATCCGCATATGAGGTTTGATCATAGTTGTATTATGGATGGGGTAGAAATATTGAAACAAACTGTATTGAAAGTGTTAGAAGACAGGAGCTAGATGAACGAACAATATTACGACGCAGTTTTACATATAAAAACAGTCGGAGAGCAAAAAGGGTTTAACAAGTCTATGCATTATCACCGCTATGAACCGACGCCGTATAGCGGGTTAGATGAGTTACTGAATCAATATGAAATAAAAAGTAGCGATCGAGTTGTAGACTTTGGATGCGGGAAAGGGCGATTAAACTTTTATATGCACCATAAGTGTGGTGCATCAGCAGTTGGAATTGAAATGAATGAAGAGTTTTATAAAGAAGCGATGGATAATCGTGATCGTTATACGCGAAAGACGCGAAACAGTAAAGATAAAATTCAATTTCAGTGCTGTTTAGCGCAAGAATATGAGATTGATTCGCGTGATAATCGGTTTTATTTCTTCAATCCATTTTCTGTACAAGTGTTTATGAATGTAGTCAATAACATTTTGTTTTCGGTAGAAGAAACGGGGCGAGAAGTGGATATTATTTTATATTATCCTTCTGAGGACTATATTTTCTTCTTAGAGAATCAGACTGCGTTTGAGCTGAAGAAAGAAGTTAGATTGCCAGGTGCTTATAAGAAGAATGGGAATGAGAGATTTTTAGTTTATACGTTGGGATAAATGATACTAGATGCAGATATAAAAACACAACTATCCCAATACCTTCAGTTAATGGAGAACGATATTTTACTTAAAGTTAGCGCAGGAGACGATAACGTATCTAAAGATATGTTATCTCTAGTAGATGAATTAGCTACTATGTCATCAAAGATTACAGTAGAAAAAGTTGAACTAGAGAGAACACCAAGCTTTAGCGTAAATCGCCCTGGTGAAGACACTGGTGTCGTATTCGCTGGTATTCCATTAGGACACGAATTTACTTCATTAGTGTTAGCTTTACTACAAGTTAGTGGACGTGCTCCAAAAGTTGAACAAAAATTAATCGATCAAATTAAAAACATTCAAGGCGAATATCATTTTGAATCTTATATCAGCCTAAGTTGTCATAACTGTCCTGATGTTGTACAAGCTCTTAACGTGATGAGCGTTCTTAACTCTGGTATTACACATACTATGATTGATGGCGCTGCATTCAAAGAGGAAGTAGAAAGCAAAGACATCATGGCAGTACCAACAGTTTTCCTAAATGGCGAATCTTTCGGAAGCGGTCGTATGACACTTGAAGAAATTTTAGCTAAAATGGGTAACGGTCCAGATGCATCAGAGCTTTCTGATAAAGATCCATACGATGTTCTTGTTGTTGGTGGCGGCCCAGCTGGTGCAAGTGCAGCAATTTATGCAGCACGTAAAGGCATCCGCACTGGTATCGTTGCTGAGCGCTTCGGTGGTCAAGTAATGGATACTATGGGTATTGAGAACTTCATCAGCGTAAAACGTACTGAAGGTCCTAAGCTAGTAGCAAGCCTTGAAGAGCACGTAAAAGAATACGACATCGATGTAATGAATCTACAACGTGCGAAACGTTTAGAGAAAAAAGAACTTATTGAAGTGGAACTTGAAAACGGCGCTATTCTGAAAAGTAAGAGCGTAATCGTTTCTACAGGTGCTCGCTGGCGTAATGTTGGCGTACCAGGTGAAGCTGAGTTCAAAAATAAAGGTGTAGCATACTGCCCACACTGTGACGGTCCATTATTCATCGGAAAAGATGTAGCAGTTATTGGCGGAGGTAACTCTGGTATTGAAGCAGCTATCGACTTAGCAGGTATTGTTAAGCACGTAACTGTTCTTGAATTCATGCCAGAATTAAAAGCTGATGCTGTATTACAAGAGCGTCTTAACAGCTTACCAAACGTAACTGTTCTGAAAAACGTTCAAACGAAAGAAATCACTGGTACTGACAAAGTAAACGGTATTTCTTACATCGATCGTGAAACTGAAGAAGTTCATCACGTTGAATTACAAGGTGTATTCGTTCAAATTGGTCTTGTGCCAAACACAGACTGGTTAGGCGAAACAGTTGAACGCGCTCGCGGTGAAATCGTAACAGACAAGCACGGCGCTACAAACGTACCAGGATTGTTTGCTGCAGGTGACTGTACAAATAATCCGTACAAACAAATCATCATCTCTATGGGTTCAGGTGCAAACGCAGCTTTAGGTGCATTTGATTACTTAATCCGTAACTAAATGTTATTAATCGGCACAGAAGTAAAACCGTTTAAAGCTAATGCTTACCATAATGGAGAATTTATCCAAGTTACTGACGAAAGTTTAAAAGGAAAATGGAGTGTAGTTTGTTTCTACCCAGCTGACTTCACATTCGTTTGCCCAACTGAACTTGAAGACTTACAAAACCAATATGCAACTCTAAAAGACTTAGGCGTTGAAGTATACTCTGTATCTACAGACACTCACTTCACTCACAAAGCATGGCATGATAGCTCAGAAACTATCGGCAAAATCGAATACATTATGATTGGTGACCCAACTCGCACAATCACTACAAACTTCAACGTTTTAATGGAAGAAGAAGGTCTTGCTGCTCGTGGTACATTCATCATCGATCCAGACGGCGTTATCCAATCTATGGAAATCAACGCTGACGGTATCGGCCGTGATGCAAGCATTCTTGTTAACAAAATTAAAGCAGCTCAATACGTACGTAACAACCCAGGTGAAGTTTGCCCAGCTAAATGGCAAGAGGGTTCTGCAACACTTAAACCAAGCCTTGAAGTTTGCCCAGCTAAATGGCAAGAGGGTTCTGCAACACTTAAACCAAGCCTTGACCTTGTAGGCAAAATCTAAATGGAAGATAAAGATGTGATTGCATATGTGAAAGAGAAATTATCTAAGTTTGAACATGCAAAGGGGTTAAAGTGTAAAGAAATAGGTGATGGTAATTTAAATTATGTGTTCCGCGTTTGGAATGAAAAAGAGACCATGTCTGTCATCGTAAAGCAGGCCGGGGATACAGCACGTATTTTAGATGAGTTTAAGTTGTCGACGAATCGTATTCGTATAGAATCAGATGTTTTGCAGTTAGAGGAGGAGTTAGCACCTGGACTTGTTCCAAAAGTATATTTGTTTGATAGTGTGATGAATTGTTGCGTGATGGAAGACCTATCAGATCATACAATATTACGTACAGCGCTTATAAATCATCAAATATTTCCGAGGCTTGCTGAAGATTTAACTACTTTTATGGTAAATACTCTTCTATTAACATCAGATGTTGTAATGAATCATAAAGAGAAGAAGGAACTTGTGAAGAATTATATAAATCCAGAGTTATGTGAGATTACAGAGGACCTCGTATACTCTGAACCATTTACAAATCATAATAAACGTAATGAGTTATTTCAATTAAATGAAGGGTGGATTAGAGAGCATATTTATAGTGATAAAGAGCTTCGTATGGAAGTAGCGAAACTTAAATTTTCTTTTATGACGAATGCGCAGGCGTTGCTTCACGGTGATTTACATACTGGTTCTGTTTTCGTAAAAAGTGATTCTACAAAAGTTATTGATCCTGAGTTTGCTTTTTATGGACCTATGGGATATGACATTGGGAATGTAATGGCGAATTTAATATTCGCTTGGGTGAATGCAGATGCAACGATGCTACCTGGAGCTGAGAAAGATACGTATATGGATTGGCTAAAAACGACGATGGTAGAGGTAATTGATTTATTTAAGAAGAAGTTTTTAGCTGCTTGGGATATTCATGTGACAGAAATTATGGCGAAGGAAGAAGGCTTTAACGACGTATATTTACAATCTGTGTTAGAGGATACAGCTGCAGTGACGGGTCTTGAGTTAATTCGTCGTATTGTTGGATTAGCGAAAGTAAAGGATATTACTTGTATTGAGAATGATGAAGCACGTGCTAGAGCGGAGCGAATTTGTCTTCAAGTAGCGAAGAAGTTTATTTTACAAGCGAATCAATATAAAACAGGTACGAGTTTTGTAGAAACGTTAAAAAAACAGTCCATTCATAGCGCGAAGTAAATGGAAGAGCAATTAATACCAATTCAATGGAAAGATGATGCTTTAGTTCTCTTAGATCAAACGTTATTACCGAATGAAGTTGTCTATGAATCTTTCAAAACAGCTGAAAGTGTGTGGGATGCAATTCAAGTCATGAAAGTGCGAGGTGCACCAGCGATTGGGGTTTCAGCAGCGTATGGTGTGTATTTAGGGGTAAAGGAATTTGCTGAAAGTACGGTAGAAGGATGTATTGAAGAAGTAAAAAAGGTATGTGCATATTTAGCAACATCAAGACCGACAGCAGTAAATTTATTTTGGGCGCTGGAAAGAATGGAAAGTGTAGCGATAGATAATGTTCACTTATCAATTGCACGGTTGAAAGATAGATTATTAGAAGAGGCAAAAGAGATTCATAGAGAAGATGAAGAAATTAACCGTCAAATTGGAGAACATGCATTAACATTATTCCATGATGGCATGGGAGTATTAACGCATTGTAATGCAGGTGCGTTAGCAACGACTAAGTACGGTACTGCGACAGCTCCAATGTATTTAGCGAAAGAAAAAGGATGGGACCTTAAAATTTACTCTGATGAAACACGACCTAGATTACAAGGTTCAACGTTAACAGCATTAGAACTGCAGCGAGCGGGAATTGATGTAACGGTCATTACCGATAATATGGCAGCTATGGTTATGTCACAAGGGAAGATTGATGCGGTAATTGTTGGCTGTGACCGAGTAGCAGCAAACGGTGATGTAGCAAATAAAATTGGAACATTAGGTGTATCTATTTTAGCTAAATACTACAACATTCCGTTTTATGTAGCAGCACCAACACCGACAATTGATTTAAAAACACCGACAGGAAACGAAATTCCGATCGAAGAAAGAGATGCTTCTGAAGTAATCAATCGTTTCGGACAATATTCAGCTCCGAAAGGAAGTAAAGTATACAATCCAGCATTTGATGTTACGCCACATGCAAATATAACAGCGATTATTACGGAAAAAGGGATTGTAAAGGCACCGTTTACGGAGAATTTAAAAAATCTATTTTAGATGTTATTACAAAAAGAAAGAGAAGAAATTGTAGCGTACGGAAGGAAAATGATTTCTAGCGGTTTAACAAAGGGGACCGGCGGAAATATTAGTATTTTCAATCGTGAACAAGGCCTAGTTGCAATTAGCCCAAGTGGTTTAGATTATTATGAAACAACGCCCGTGGATGTAGTTATATTAAACTTAGATGGTGAAGTGGTAGAGGGAGAAAGAAAACCATCAAGTGAATTAGATATGCATCTTATCTATTATAGAAACCGTGAAGACATAAATGCGCTTGTACATACGCACTCTCCTTATGCGAAGACGATTGCATCGTTAGGATGGGAGCTTCCTGCTGTGTCATATTTAATTGCTTTTGCAGGTCCGAATGTTCGCTGTGCGCCGTATGAAACATTTGGTACGAAGCAATTAGCAGATGCTGCTTTTGAAGGGATGATTGACCGTCGTGCAGTATTGCTTGCGAATCACGGCTTAATGGCTGGTGCGAATAATATAAAAATGGCGTTTACTGTTGCAGAAGAAATTGAGTTTTGTGCTCAAATTTATTATCAAACGAAAAGTGTCGGAGAACCGAAGTTATTGCCAGAAGATGAGATGGAGAATTTGGCGAAGAAGTTTGAAGGATATGGGCAGCAGTAGATGATGCCATCTATTTTAAAAAAACAACGTCTTATTATACTCGCATTACTTATACTAACCATTACAACCATTGTAATTGGAATGGGACTCGGTTCAGCATCTTTATCTTATGATCGACTACTCCCAACGCTAATGGGACAAGGTTCATTTAAAGAAGAATTCGTTTTATATTCTTTAAGACTACCTAGAATTATCATTACAGTATTAGCTGGTATGGCACTCGCTTTATCAGGTGCTATCCTTCAAGGCATTACAAGTAACGATTTAGCTGAACCTGGTATTCTCGGGATTAACTCTGGTGCTGGTGTTGCTGTTTCTATTTTCTTTTTATACTTTCCAATAGATGTAGGTTCATTTCTTTATTTACTACCAGTCGTTGGATTTATCGGGGCTTTTCTTACAGCTGTTTTAATTTACGTATTTTCATATAGTAAATCAACAGGGCTTCAGCCAATACGATTAACATTAACCGGTATTGGTTTTTCATTTGCACTATCTGGAGCAATGATTGTCCTTATTTCATCTGCTGATCGTATGAAAGTCGACTTTATCGCCAAATGGATTGCCGGAAACATTTGGGGAGATGATTGGATCTTCATTTTCGCAATGCTCCCATGGTTAATTGTATTAATTCCATTTGTTTTCTATAAAGCAAATCGATTAAACATTTTAGCATTAAACGAACCAGTCGCAATCGGCGTTGGAATTGAAATTGAAAAAGAACGCAGATACTTATTAATTGCAGCCGTTGCACTTGCAGCTGCAGCAGTTTCCGTAACAGGAGGAATTAGCTTTATCGGGCTGATGGCTCCTCATATCGCAAAATCTTTAGTAGGCCCAAGACATCAAATGTTCATGCCTGTCGCCCTTTTAATCGGCGGATGGCTATTACTATTAGCAGACACAATCGGCCGAAACATCGTTGAACCTAACGGTATTCCGGCGGGTATTGTCGTTGCTTTAATTGGTGCTCCTTACTTTATGTATTTATTGCTTAAGAAAGCATAAATGAAAAGAAAAGATGTGAAACGAATGACAAAAGATCATGACAATGCACGTTCCATGGCTTTTACATACAAACTAATTTTAAGCATAATGGCATTCTTTCTTATTTTTATGGTTGCAATGGTATTAGGTGCTGCAGATACTTCAATAAAGGATGTATGGTTAGCACTTACTTCCTCCGCTAAAGGAGACAAAATATCTATTATTCGCGAAATACGTTTACCACGTGAAGTTGCTGCTATTTTTGTAGGGGCTGGATTAGCCGTTTCTGGGGCAATTATGCAAGGATTAACACGAAATCCCCTTGCAGACCCTGGCTTACTTGGGCTAACGGGTGGCGCAAATGCTGCACTTGCACTAACACTTGCTTTCAACCCTTCCATAAGCTATCTGTACTTAACATTAGCTTGCTTTATCGGCGCTGCGGTAGGGGCAATTATGGTATTTGGAATTGGTATGGTGAAAAAAGGCGGACTTTCTCCTCTTCGAATTGTATTAGCAGGTGCTGCAGTTTCAGCATTTCTACTCGCAATTTCAGAAGGAGTTGGCATTTACTTCAAAATTTCACAAGATGTATCACTTTGGACTGCTGGAGGAGTGATTGGAACTACTTGGAGTCAATTAAAAATTATTATTCCAGTCATTTCAATAAGTATCTTTATCGCTATCTTATTTGCAAGAAAATTGACAGTCCTTAGTTTCAGTGAAGAAGTTGCTGTTGGACTCGGTCAAAAAATCATTGTTATTAAAACAATTTTGTTTATCATTATTATCTTACTTGCTGGTGCTTCTGTGGCGCTTGTCGGAAATATGGCATTTATCGGTTTAATGATACCTCATATGGTGCGTCCTATTGTTGGTCCAGATTACCGATTTGTTATTCCGATGTCAGCAATTGCTGGTGCTTCCTTTATGTTACTTGCAGACACAATCGGACGTACAATTAATGCTCCATATGAAACACCTGTTGCTGCTATCGTCGCAATTGTAGGATTACCATTCTTCCTATTCATTGTTCGTAAAGGAGGAAAAACATTCTCATGAATGAAAAAGTTATTTATTTCACTAACAGTTCTTTTCGTTCTTGTTATGAGTGCTTGTAGCAATGGCTCTACAGACAAAAAGAACGATGCAAAAGGTAGCAAATCAGAAACAATTACATACCAATCTGAAAATGGTAAAGTAGAAGTCCCTGCAAATCCAAAACGTGTTGTTGTTTTATCATCATTCGCTGGTAACGTAATGTCATTAGGCGTAAATCTAGTTGGGGTAGATTCATGGTCTAAACAAAACCCACGTTTTGATAGCAAACTTAAAGATGTTGCTGAAGTATCAGATGAAAATGTTGAAAAAATCGCTGAACTAAACCCTGATTTAATCATTGGTTTATCAAATATTAAAAATGTTGATAAGTTAAAGAAAATCGCTCCTACTGTAACATACACTTACGGAAAAGTTGATTACTTAACACAACATTTAGAAATCGGTAAGTTATTAAACAAAGAAAAAGAAGCAAAAACTTGGATTGATGATTTCAAGAAACGTGCACAAGAAGCTGGTAAAGAAATTAAAGCAAAAATCGGTGAAGATGCAACAGTATCTGTTGTTGAAAACTTCAATAAACAGCTTTACGTATACGGCGAGAACTGGGGCCGCGGAACAGAAATTCTGTACCAAGAAATGAAATTAAAAATGCCTGAAAAAGTAAAAGAAAAAGCATTAAAAGAAGGTTACTACGCATTATCTACTGAGGTATTACCTGAGTTTGCTGGTGATTACTTAATCGTAAGTAAAAACAAAGATACTGATAACTCATTCCAAGAGACAGAATCATACAAAAACATTCCAGCAGTAAAAAATAATCGCGTATATGAAGCAAACATGATGGAATTCTATTTCAATGATCCACTTACATTAGATTTCCAACTAGACTTCTTCAAGAAGAGCTTTCTTGGTCAATAAATGAATCGAGAAGAATTGTTTGATGTAACTGTAATAGGCGGAGGACCTGCAGGGCTTTATTCAGCTTTTTATAGTGGACTTAGAGAGATGAAAACGAAAATAATAGAATTTCAACCACAGTTAGGTGGAAAAATACATGTTTATCCGGAGAAGATGATTTGGGATGTAGGAGGGCTATTGCCAGTTACAGGTGATAAATTAATTGAACAACTTGTACAGCAAGGGCTAACATTTAAGCCGGAAGTTGTATTAAATACAAAAGTAGAATCAATTATTCGTAATGAAGATGGCACTTTTACGTTAAAAACAAGTACTGGCGAAGAACATTTTTCAAAAACAATTATCGTCGCAACTGGAAGTGGTATATTGAAACCGCAAAAGTTATCGATTGAAGGTGCGGAGCGATTTGAAGTATCGAATTTAAATTATACAGTTAAATCTTTAAAGCGTTTCAAAGATAAAACGATCATTATTTCTGGTGGAGGAAATTCTGCCGTTGATTGGGCGAACGAATTAGAACCAATCGCGAAAAAAGTGTATGTAACATATAGAAAAGAAGAATTATCTGGTCATGAAGCACAAGTAAAACAGCTAATGAACAGCTCAGCGGAGTGTTTCCTGAATACATCGATTACAAAATTAATTGCTGGTGATAATCATGAAGCGATTGAATATGTAGAATTAATGAATCATGAGACAGGTGAAGTTTCTCATTTACCTATTGATGAAGTTATTATTAATCATGGATATGAACGTGACATTACATTATTAGAAAATAGTGAGTTAGACGTTGCAATTATAGATAATTTTTATATTGCAGGTAATGCAAATAGTGAGTCTTCTGTAGATGGATTATATGCTGCTGGAGATATTTTGAAACATGATGGGAAATTGCATTTAATTGCGGGAGCATTCCAAGATGCTGGAAATGCTGTGAATAAAGCGAAACAATTTATTCAGCCAGATGCAAGTGAGTACGGAATGGTTTCTTCGCATAATGAAGTATTTAAAAAACGAAATCGAGAATTGATAAAGCAGATGATGAAATAAATGGCTACTCGTCACATCATTACAATGTTAGAAAAAACATTACAAGTTGAAACAGAAAACACAACTTCTCATTTAACTACATCTTTATCTGATCGTATTCTTTCTCAAGGCGTAGCAATACACGAAAACAATTGTTATCATACAATTGGTGAATGGTACAAAAATCATTTCTTGTTCCAACAAGATGATTTTCTATGGGCTAAATATGCTTTCTACGACGCATATTGTGAAGCGATAAAAAAACAAGGGCATCTTACAAAACGCGTTCGTCAAATATTAGAATCATTGGCTCGAAAACATGGAAAACAATACATTGCTTCTATACTAAACATGCCATTTCCTAACGAACGAGCAAAAGGAACAGCGTAAATGAACGCATTGTATATAACAATAGAAGAAGCTGCGGAGTATTTGAATTTACCAAAATCGTATATTGAAGAGCTAATTCAGCAAAAGAAAGTTCGTGCGCTATTCGATGGAGAGCAATATTTATTAAATAAAGAACAATTCAACACGCATTTAGAACAAATAGAGAAATATAAACAATTAGTGGAAGAAATATTAAACGAACCAATTCCAGAAGATATGGACGTTAAAGACGAAGACTAAGTGAGTTTATTTCATTGGGATTTTTTGAAAGACTTAATTGGATCTTATGTAAGAGTGAACAGAGGTGGACCAGAATCTCAAAAAGGAACAATAGTATCATTAGGTGCGGACTACTTCGGATTAGAGAATGAAAAAGGAGAGAACCATTACTACCAGCTTCGCCATCTGAAAAGCATTACCCAAAATACGAAAGATGGTGGAGTAGGTGATTTAGAATGGGTGGAAGAAGACATTGCAGAAGACTTTGAAACGCTACTTCAAAGCTTCAAATACCGCTGGGTGAAAATTAACCGTGGTGGACCAGAGAAAATTGAAGGTATTTTACAAGATGTTTCTGGCGGTTATGTAACATTGATTATTAAAGAAGAAGTTGTATTAATAGCACTATCTCATATTAAGAGTGTTAATTACAATGCACCAGTAAGTGGAGAGAGTAGTGATGAGAGTAGCGATGAGAAAAGTAATGAAAACAGCAATAATTCAGGTCGCGCTCGTGCACAAAGACAATCAAGTAGAGGAAGATAATTGGAGAGTGTATTATGCTGTGATCAAATTAAAGGTTTAGTCGGTGAAAATGTAAAAGTAAATCTTCGCGGACCAGAAAGTAGAGTAGGTGTACTCGTATCATTAGGAAAAGATTACCTTACACTACAATTGCCTCTTGGAGAATTAGTATATTACCAGTTGAAACATGTGAAGAGTCTAGTCAGGAAAGTGAAAGAAGCACCGGGAGAATATGGTTCATGTTTCTATGCTGATGAAGATACTTTTTTAGATGTATTAAATGACTTGAAGTATAAATGGATAAAGATTAATCGTGGTGGACCAGAGTGTGTGGAAGGTTTATTAAGTGATATACATGATGGAAATATTACACTAGTTAATGGTGATGAGGTCATTTATGTGATTAATTCCCATATTAAGAGTGTGAGTCAAATAGTTAAAAACAAAAAGAATGAAGAAGAATAAATGATTTCATATTTCTCTGTAATTATTTTTGGATATATGAAAAAGGGCTTCTTACTATTAAAAAACAGAACATTGCCCCTGATTATTTTTAGAATAAAAGAAAGGGAAATTGTAATTTCATAGATGAATGAGTTACACAAAAGTATTGGAGAAAATATATATGTTAAATTAATTGGTGAAAAAAGATTTAAAGGCGTATTAATCGATGTAGGAAATGATATTGTTGTTCTTTACAATGGACAAGACTACGTATATATATCTTTATATCATATCCAATATTATAAGTTTTTAAGACCATATGAAGAAGAAATATTAAAACCGGATGTAGATTCTATAATTAAAAGGGAATCTCCTTCAATTTCTTTGAGGAAAGTATTAAGCACATCTAAAGGGATTTTTACAGAAATTTATGTAGCAGGTAATGCTCCAATACATGGATATGTTACAAGTGTAATGAACGATTATATTGTTTTTTATAGTCCAGTCTATAAAACTGTATATGTATCTTTAAAGCACTTAAAATGGTTAATTCCGTATAAAGAAAACCAAGTGCCTTATTCCCTCAATAAAAATGAACTCCCCGTAAATCCATTAAATATTACGTTAGCTCGAACGTTTGAGGAGCAACTTATTAAAATGTATGGAAAAATTATGGTGTTCGATTTAGGTGAGGAATCCAATAAAATTGGAAAAATGGCGAAGATCGATGAAGGGCATATTGAAATATTAAAAGCGCGTGATGCAAAAATGTATGTAAATATTCAACATGTAAAATCTGTCCATTGTCCGTAGGTGGAGCAGTTTCCAAATTCGTTATCGATTACATTACTTGGTAGTGCTGGTGGAGCAGCGAAGGCAGTTTTAGCAATTTTAAATCAAGCGATAGCAAATGAAAAAGATCCAATTTATGAAGTGATAAAGAATGTTACATTTCATTTGGTTGATATAAAACAAAAAGATAGGGCTTATTATGATGAGTTGTTTCCAAATTTGAAAGATCATTTGTCATTATATGAAATAGACCTTCAAGATGTAGTGAAATTTAAACGGCATTTAACAGAAAAAAGTACGAGTGTTGTTATTGATGTTTCGGGTGCAGATACTATCAGGGTGCTGAGCTGTTGCAATGAACTTGGAATTTTTATATTAATTCAGCTTTGGAAAATGAGGCAGTGGATCAGGACGATAGTTTACTTGGATTTCAGCTTACGGGACGATATACGAGGTTTGAGAAAGAGAAAGAAAAATTTACAAATACAAAAGCGATTATAGATGAATCCAGGTGTTGTTCAATGGATGGTTGTTGAACTTATGAAAGAACGGCCGAATGAACAGCCACAAGCATGCTATATTGTAGAACATGATACGTCGTTTTTGAATGATACGGCACTTATAAAGCCGTATACACTTTATACGTCATGGGCAGTAGAGCGATTTCTAGACGAAGCGATATGGAGTTATCCGATGTATATGAGTCATCATCGTCCTCTTTATTTTTATGAGGATGTATATGCTTCAGAGTATAAAGTGAAGTTAGGAGAAAGAGAGTTTTATGGTTGCTTAATGCCACATGAGGAAGTTTTAATTTTAGGGAAAAATTTCAACATGGAAGTTGGTTTTCTTTACCGAATTAATGAGTATACAACAAATGTAATTAGACAGAACTTAGATAAGGTAGAAGATTTATGGAACTGGAATCGTAAAGTATTCAATCCAGCGGAAGAAGAGGTTGCAGGAGAGGATCTAGTAGGTGTATTACTCGTTTATGAAAATGGCGAGACGTATATGTATAACGTAATGAATAGTAGCCAAGTTTTTCATAAATATAAAACGAATGCAACTTACTTCCAAGTAGGGTGCGGAATTTATGCAGGTTTGTGTAGTTTACTTTTAGATCACTTTGGACAAGGTGCTTATTATGTCGAGGAATTATTATTAAATACAGAAAGTAAGTACGGTGAATATTTAAATTTATATATGAAGGATTTTGTAATAGGGCATAATGATTTTACGGATGGACTGCTACATGATAGGGTCAGATGGATATAAATGAACAAATACAAGAGCTTGATTTATGAAGAAAGAAAAGCTTTAAAGGTATTTATATTATTATTCTATATTATATTCTTTTCATATGACGCTATATATTATTTTGTATATCCTGCTATAAATATTAATGGAACAACGGTAGGGTGGCCAGAAGGAAGCCTTGGGATAGGTGTATATATATTTGTAATAGCATTATTCCCTATTTCAATGTATCTTCAAAAAAGAGGTTATGTATATTCTATAAAATATTTATTTTTATTAGGGTACATGTTTATCAATCTTATAAATAATTTAATGATTTATTTGCGAACGGATAGAGCTTTTGAACATGGTAGTATGGTAGAAATGTTATTAATTTTATTTGCACCGGTTTTCGTGAACAGAAAATATTTTTATTTAGTTTCCTTTAGTGTAATTGGAAAGTACGTACTTTTTACATTGATACTACAAGATCTAAAAGTTGTGATTCCGCTTGTCTTATGTGTATTCTATTTCATTATTTCACATTCTTTGTTGAAACGATTTCAATCTTATGTAAGAACGGTTGTTGAAATGATGAACAATATGAAAGAGACGGAAAATTTAGCTGTAATTGGGACTATGTCTACAACAATTGCGCATGAAATCCGAAATCCATTAACGGCTTTGAAGGGGTTTACGCAAATGCAAAAAGAAAGAAACCCTGAAGATATGATGAGCTATGAAATAATGTTACAAGAAATTGAGAGAATTAACGGATTTGTTAGCGAATTGATGTTATTAGGAAAACCGAAACCAACAAATTATGAATGGTGTAACATACGGGAAATCCTTTTATATGTTGTGCAGTTAATGGAAAGTTATGCGAGTCAATATAAAGTGAAAGTTTATTTGCAAATAGATGGAAGCTTACCCGTTATAGACGGTGATGATAAACAATTAAAACAAGTGTTGTTAAATATTATTAAAAACGGAATAGAATCAATGCCAGAAGGTGGGGATATTCATATTCGGGCATATGAAAAAACTAAGGGGTATTTGTGTATTGCTGTCGAGGATCAAGGATTTGGTATAGAGGCAGGAAAATTAGAGAAGATTGGAAAGGCTTTTTACACAACGAAGGAGAATGGTACAGGGCTTGGTTTAATGATTACATATAAAATTATTAAAGAACATCAAGGGAGTATCACGATTCAAAGTAGTATGGGTGTGGGAACGAAAGTGGAAATTTATTTACCGACGATGTAGATGAAAAGAAAAGAAGGGGTGCCCGCGCATCCTTTTTTCTATGCAGATATGATGAAAGAGGTGGTATTGATGGAATTAACATTAAATTCGACTGTATGCTTACACACGATTCAATTTCGAAAAGAGCAAAAGAATTATATTGTAAAAGATACAATTACAGGAGAAAAATATGAAATGCCGCCACTTTGGATTGATGCATTGGCAATGATGCGTGACGGTTTTTTATTGGGAGAAATTGAGGAGAAATTAAAAGAAGAGTATCCAGCAGAAGAAGTAAATATACTAGCATTCACGAGGCAACTGTTAGAGCTAGAACTTGTTGGAATGGTAGATGGGGAAGAGATAGCTTGTACAAAGAAGAAAGAGAAAGATTATTTAGCTTGGGTACGTCCCCGGTTGGAACAATTTTTCCTTAATGTAAATAAAAAATATAGAAGCAAAGGTCAGTGAATGGGCTTTTTATTATTTGAAAAACATATATTGGAGGTATTTAAAATGAAAGTAATTGATCTATCACAAACGTTTGAAAATAATATGTCTCAATTTCCCGGAACACCAACAATCCAACTAGAAACCATTACAAGCGTTGAAGAAACGGGATATCAAGTTACAGATTTCCATTCGGTCGTTCATGTCGGTACACATTGCGACGCTCCTGCGCATTTTATTTCTGGTGCAACAACGATTGATCAATTGCCCCTTGATCAGTTTGTAGGTGAAGCAGTTCTCATCGATGTCACTCATGTTCAAGAGAGAAAACTCCCTAAAGAAGTATTGCATAATGCCGACATAAAAAAAGACGATATTGTCATTTTCCATTCTAATCTATCTAATAAATGGAATACAAAAGCTTATGAGAAAGAAGCATTTTATCTTTCCGAAGAATTAGCTGAAGAACTAGTTGAATTAAAAGTAAAATCAGTCGGTTTAGATTTTATTTCTCCCGATGAGGTAACGACAGAAACATCACCCATTCATCACATACTGTTAGGCAATAATATTTTCTTAATTGAAAACTTAACAAATCTAGATGCTATTAAAGCGAAACGTTTCTTTTTCTCAGCAGCACCTTTAAAAATTAAAAATAGTGACGGTGCTTTCGCAAGGGCATTCGCTGTTATTTTTTAAGTGAGTGCAGTGACAGGGAATGTGTTAAATTATTATGCTGGTGGTAATACAGCTAGAGGATTTCATAATTTATACGAAGAGAATTTAAAAGGGCTAGATAGGTTGTTTATTTTAAAGGGTGGTCCAGGAACGGGAAAATCTTCTTTAATTAAGGCAATAGGTCGTGAATGGGTTGAAAAAGGATATGATATTGAGCTTTTGCATTGTTCTTCTGATAATAAGTCGGTTGATGGGGTGATTATTCCAAAATTAAAAGTAGGAATTGTTGATGGAACATCACCGCATGTTATTGAGCCGAAAATGCCAGGAGTTATTGAAGAGTATATAAATTTAGGAGTTGCTTGGGACTCAGGTAAATTAAGAAAGCAGAAGGTAGAAATTGAACGGTTTGTATCAGAAGCGAGCAAGGCTTTCAAATCTGCTTACGGATGTTTTAAAGAGGCATTAGTTATACATGATGAGTGGGAGAAAATATATATTAATAACATTGATTTTAATAAAGCAAATGAACTAACAGATCAGCTAATTCAGAAATTATTTGCAGATAAAAAGGGGCAACAATCGATTGTGAAACATCGTTTTTTAGGAGCTGCTACACCGAAAGGAGCAGTTGATTTTGTTCCTAATTTAACAGAAGGATTGCCACATCGTTATTTTATAAAAGGACGCCCGGGCTCTGGAAAATCAACAATGCTCAAAAAGTTATCGAAGGCAGCAGAAGAAAAAGGTTTTGATGTTGAAGTATATCATTGCGGATTTGACCCGAATAGTCTTGATATGGTTATTGTAAGAGAATTAGGATTTGCAATTTTTGATAGTACCGCACCACATGAATATTTTCCAAGTCGTGAAGGTGATGAGATTATAGATATGTATGCTCTTATTGTTAAACCGGGGACGGATGAGAAGTATGCTACAGAAATTCGTGACGTTTCCATTCAATATAAAGCAAAAATGAATGAGGCGATGTCTTTCTTAGCAAAAGCAAAATCAGTTCGTGATAAATTAGAACGAATTTATATTGCTGCTATGGATTTTTCAAAAGTGGATGCATATAAAGAGGAAATTCAAAAAGAGTTTGAACGAATTACCGCTACTGTAATTGAAAAAAAAAATAGTCTTTGTTAAATGAGAGAAAAAATTGAATTAGAGTTAGAAAGAATTGAAGAAGAGAATGATGTGAAAATTTTATTTGCAGTGGAATCGGGGAGTCGTGCTTGGGGATTTCCATCGAAAGATAGCGATTATGATGTTAGGTTTGTTTATATACATCCGGTAGAATGGTATTTATCAATTCATGATAAACGTGATGTAATTGAATATCCAATTAGTGATGACTTAGATATAAGTGGCTGGGATATTAAAAAGGCATTACAACTGTTTGCGAAGTCAAATCCAGCTTTACTTGAGTGGATTCGATCACCAATTTTTTATTCGAAAAACTCTAACTTTCCAGAGCAGCTTCAGCAAATGAGTGAAAAGAATTTTGATCCAAAAGCAACGATATATCATTACTTACATATGGCTTCAAAAAATTATCGTGAATTTTTGCAAGGCGAGAATGTAAAGTTGAAAAAGTACTTTTATGTATTACGTCCTATTTTAGCTTGTCAGTGGCTAGAAGAGAAAGGGACATTACCTCCAGTAGAATTTAATCGATTGATTACAGAACTATCTATAGAACGTAGTGTATTGAATGAGATTGAGAAGTTGTTAATAAAGAAAAAAGCGGGTACGGAATTAGATGTTGGATTGAAAATTCAAGTGTTAAATCAATTTTTAGAAGAACAAATTGATTATTATCAGCAATACGTGAAAGGGATTGAAAAGGGATTAGGGATTGATATTGAGAGTTTGAATACACTATTTAGAAATATGTTGTTTGAAGTAAATAAAAAAGAGCACAAGTAAATGCAACCTTCTGCTCCACCTCATCTAGAATCTACAGAAACTATCTTTTCAAGCTCTATTACAAAACTTGTTGTTTTTATTTGTTGGCTCGCCATTCTAGCTGACGGATATGATTTAGGTATTTACGGTGCCGTTCTGCCAAAGCTTTTAGAAGACAACAGCTGGGCACTATCACCAGCTCAAGCTGGAACAATTGCCAGCTATGCTCTATTTGGGATGTTTATTGGCGCTATTCTAGTCGGAACCATTACAGATTTAATTGGACGAAAGTGGACACTTATATGCTGTTTAGCTCTTTTTTCTATCACAATGGGCTTAGCTGCAATTGCTCCTTCTCCTGAATTATTTGGGCTATCTCGATTTATCGGAGGAATCGGATTAGGCGGTGTTATCCCAACGGCTTCCGCACTTACTGTTGAATATTCATCAAAAAAACGGCAATCTTTTATTTATGCTCTTATGTTTACCGGCTATCCTTTAGGTATCGTGTTAGGTGCTATTTTATCCATGTTTATGTTAGAAGATTTCGGATGGAGAATTATGTTTGGCATCGGAATGATTCCGCTACTCCTCATTCCTTTCATTATTCTTTATTTACCTGAGTCCATTCAATTTTTATTATCGCGGAATCGACAAGAAGAAGTGAACAAAATTCTTAATCGCTTTCAAATTGAATTCCATGTAAAAGATGAAATTTCTGAAGCACCATCTAATATACAAAAGAAAAATGGATTTCTTACGTTATTCTCAAAAGAATACATAAAAGCAACGCTACTTTTTTGGATCACTTATATAATGGGAATGTTTTTAATATACGGTTTAAATACTTGGTTACCACAGATGATGCGTCAGGCAGGATATCCTCTTGGATCTAGTTTATCATTTCTACTTATGCTAAATATTACTGCAGCTATCGGCGCATTATTTGCCGGGGCGATTGCCGATCGTATAGGAGCAAAAATTGTTATTAGCATCTCCTATCTTATGGCAGCCATATGTATTGGACTACTAACAATTAAACCATCTGTTACAATCATTTATCTTTTAATTGGTCTTGCTGGAATTGGATCAGTTGGTATTACTCAAATATTAAATGCTTATGTAACACAATACTTCCCATCACATATACGAGCTACCTCCTTAGGCTGGGGACTTGGACTTGGCCGATTTGGTGCAATTTCTGGACCTATTCTTGTCGGTATTATTATGACAATGCAATATGACTTAGCATGGAATTTTTACTTATTCTCTTTTGCAGGTCTTATCGCAGCTATATCTGTTTTCTTTATTCCTACAAAATAAATGACAAGTGATACATTTCCACAACTGCCCTTATCTTATTGGATTGAATCTACTCCGTTCCCTACTTTTCCTCGTTTATCCGAAAATATAAAGACGAAAGTTGCTGTTATCGGTGCTGGTATTACGGGTATTACTACTGCCTATTTACTTGCAAAAGAAGGCATCGACGTTGTTTTAATTGATTCTGGTCTTATTTTAAATGGAACAACTGGGCATACAACAGCAAAAGTAACAGCACAACATGATCTTATTTACGACGAATTAATAAATCATTTCGGTGTGGAAAAAGCCAGGCTTTACTACGAATCAAATAATCATGCTCTACAATTCATAAATGACACTGTGCAAACATATAAAATCGACTGTAATTTTTCAAATGAAGATTCATACTTGTATACAACTACTGATAACTGTTTAAGAAATTTATCGAAAGAATATGAAGCTTATCAAAAATTAAATATACCTTGTGACTATGTTCAATCTCTATCGATTCCTATTCCAGTACAATCTGCACTTGTAATGAAAAATCAAGCGCAATTCCACCCCCTCCTTTATTTGAAAACACTTTTAGAAAAATTTGTGGAGATGGGAGGAAAGGTCTATGAACAAACAACAGCTATGGATGTGGAAAAAGGAGATTATCCACAAGTAATTACAAAGGAGGGGCATCGCATCACTTGTAAATATGTCATCTCTTGTTCTCACTTTCCTTTTTATGATGCGAATAGCTTTTTCTTTACGCGAATGTACGCAGAACGCTCCTATGCTCTTGCAATAAAAGCAAAAACAGATTATCCAGGTGGCATGTATTTAAGTATTGATGATCCAAAACGCTCCTTACGCTATATAACAAACAATGGAGAAAAGTTGATTTTGATTGGCGGAGAGAGCCATAAAACGGGACAGGGAATAAATACGATGCTTCATTATGAAGCACTCTATTCTTTTGCTGAAGCAACTTTTGGAGTAGATAAAGTTCCCTATAGATGGTCAGCGCAAGATTTGATTACGCTAGACAAGCTCCCTTATATCGGACATATTAACGAAAGCAATCCAAATATATTTGTTGCAACTGGATATCGCAAATGGGGAATGACAACAGGAACTGCTGCAGCTCATTTACTGAAGGATTCCATTCTAAAAGTCCACAGCCCATATAAAGAGCTGTTTGCACCATCACGCTTTCATGCAAATCCAGATATAAAAACATTCCTTTCTCAAAACATTGATGTTGCTAAACATTTAATTGAAGGGAAACTTGAAACTGCATTACGTAAACCAGAGGATCTTGAAGTTGGCGAAGGATCCGTTGTACATGTCAACGGTAAACGAGCAGGTGCTTATAAAGATAAAGAAGGAAAACTACATATCGTCGATACGACTTGTACACACCTCGGCTGTGAAGTTGAATGGAATAACGGTGATTGTACTTGGGATTGTCCTTGCCACGGTTCTCGTTTTTCAATTGATGGCGATGTTATGGAAGGGCCAGCAGATCAACCATTAAAACGAGTTGATAACGAATAAATGAAGGAGCTTCATACGTTTGGGTGGTATGCAGCACGTGTATCACCACATTTGCCAAAAAAAGCATTTAAACCAGTTCCTACTCGTTTATTTGGTGGACTGGCTTATTTACTTGTGGCATTAGCGGGGTTAATAGCGATTGGTGTATTTGAATTGAATGTGTGGGCAAATCTAGGAATTGCGATTGTTCTCGGACTATGTTTTGCTTCACTTGGGTTTTTAGGGCATGAAATTTTACATGGGACAGTTGTAAGAAAGGCATGGCTTCGTGATTTCTTAGGCGCGATTGCATTTATGCCATTATCAACAGGACCAAAACTTTGGAGAAAGTGGCATAATGCAACTCATCATGTTCATACACAGCATGAAGAGAATGATCCAGATGCATGGCCGACACTTGAGAAGCTTAAAAAAAGTAAGTTTTTAAGTTGGGTATATCGTATGCCTCTTCATGTACGTTCATTCTTTAGTTTCCTGTCACTAACAATTCAATTTACATTGCATTCAACTCGAATGTTCTTTCATTTTATAAAAGAATTTAAGTCATCGAATCAAAAATCTGTATGGCTTCAACTTCTTTTGCCTTGGACAGTTTGGATTAGTTTATTATTTATTATGGGACCTGGAAAATGGTTATTTGCATATGTGATTCCGTTGTTAATTGCTAACTTTATTGTAATGGCATATATCGCAACAAATCACCGCTTAAATCCAATTGTTCCAGTAAATGATCCGTTAGCAAACTGTTTATCAGTAACAGTGCCGCGCTGGGTAGACGTTTTACATTTCAATTTCTCGTATCATACAGAACATCATCTGTTCCCTGCTATGAGCTCTAAATACTATCCGTTAGTAAAAGAGAAGATTAAAGAAATGTGGCCGGAACGCTATCACGAAATGCCGATGACAAAAGCATTGGCAGCACTTTGGAATACACCACGTGTGTATTATCACGGAAGTGAATTAGTTGATCCGCATAGAGAACATTTCTACGGTTCTTTAGGAAATGGATTAGACCCTCATAATATTTCGTATCGTGAGGAACATATAGAAGAAAAAGAGAGTATTAAAAAAGTAAATCAGTAAATGTTTGAAATTTTTATCTCTACCTACCCCACACTCTTAAAAGCTACTATTGTCACATTACAATTAACATTAACTTCCCTAGTACTCGGCTCATTAATTGGATTACTATTCGCTTTCTTTCGAATCTCTAACAATAAAGTTCTAAATAGTATCGCTCATGTCTACATCGCCATTATTCGTGGTACACCTTTAATTGTTCAAATCGCAATTCTCTATTTTGGTATTACATCTGTTGTTGTGTTCACCCCTTTTTGGGCAGGAGCAATTGCTTTAGCAATTCATAACGGTGCATATATTACCGAAATTTTCCGTGGATCCATTCAATCCGTTGACCGTGGACAATTAGAAGCTGCTCGCTCTTTAGGCATGCCTTACCCTTTGGCGATGCGCCGAATTATATTACCACAAGCATTTCGTCTATCTCTTCCTCCTCTAGGTAATCAATTTATTATTGGATTGAAAGATTCCTCACTTGTTGCTTACGTAGGACTGTCCGAATTATGGGGATCGGGTTTATCAATTGCCGCAAGTAACTTCCAACAATTAGATACATATGTAATCGTTGGTTTATATTATCTCGTACTCGTTCTCCTATTTACTTATTTTGTTAACCTTTTAGAAAAACGATTACAGCGCAAAGAGACAAACTCTATCCAAGTCCATACAAAGAATAAAAAAGAAGTTTCTTTATAAATGAAAAGAAAACTATTAACCATTGTTGCGAGTATTACACTATGTACATCCTTCATACTAGGAGCCTGTAGTAAGGAAAGCTCGACTACTTCATCAAATGGTGAAAAGGAATTTCGTTATGCGATGAGTGGATTATACAAACCTTTTAACTATAAAGAAAATGACGGAAAACTTGCCGGATTTGATGTAGAAATAGGTGAGGCGCTCGCGAAAAAGATGGGAATGAAACCCGCTCCTATTACAAATCCGTGGGAAACGCTTATTCAAGGTCTACAATCAAAAAAATATGATGCGATATTAGGAAGTATGGCCATTACAGAAGAACGATTAAAAGCTGTTAGTTTCTCAAACCCATATTATCGCTCTGGTGCCCAGATTTTCGTAGCTAAAAAGAATACGTCTATCTCTTCTCCAGAAGATTTGAAAGGAAAGAAAATTGGTGTTGTAAAAGCTAGTACCTTTAAAACTCTTGTTGCAAAACATACAGATCAAATTACAGAGTACGATAGTGATATTACCGCTCTTATGGACTTAGAGCCTGGGCGTGTTGACGCAGTAATCACTGATCAAATGGTTGGTCTTCGAATGATTAAAGAAGGTAAATCAAATATAAAAGAGGCTGGAAAACCATTAAATCTTGATGAAATGGGAATTGCTATTCGCAAAGATGATAAAGAAATGGTTGAAAAAGTAAATAAAGCTTTAGATGAAATCATTAAAGATGGTACGCACGAAAAGATTAGTAAAAAATGGTTTGGTCGTAATATTCTTGGAGAAGAGGCAAAAACGAAGTAAATGATTCAAGTTCGAAATCTAGTAAAATCATTTGGCTCACTTGATGTTTTAAAAGGAATTGATTTAGAAGTAAAAGAAAAAGAAGTTGTTGTTTTAATCGGTGCCAGTGGTTCCGGCAAAAGTACATTACTTCGTTGTCTTAACTTTTTAGAAATGTACGATGAAGGTGAAATTCACTTACAAGGTGAACGAATTGATCCAAAGCATTCAAATTTAAACAAAGTCCGTGAAAATGTTGGTATGGTTTTTCAACACTTTAACCTCTTTCCTCATATGACCTCACTAGAAAACATCATAGAAGCACCTATTCACGTAAAAAAATTGGAAACAGCAGACGCGAAGGATGTTGGGAATCAACTCCTACAAAAAGTCGGCCTACAAGATAAGGCGGATGTAACTCCTCACCTACTTTCAGGTGGTCAAAAACAACGCGTTGCGATTGCACGAGCTCTTGCTATGAATCCTAAAATTATGCTATTTGATGAACCTACCTCAGCCTTAGACCCTGAACTCGTTGGAGAAGTATTGCAAGTTATGAAAGAACTTGCTGAAGAAGGAATGACAATGGTTATTGTTACTCATGAAATGAATTTCGCAAGAGATGTAGCTGATCGCGTCATCTTTATGGATGACGGAAAAATTGTAGAGGATGCTCCACCAGCGCAATTCTTTTCAGCTCCATCACATGAACGAGCAAAACAATTTTTACGTAACGTTTTATAAATGGGAAAAGAAAGAAAAACATTTTCCTTTGGCTTGCGTATACAGCTTATGTTATTTACTACAATTTTAGCTTTCATTACATATTCAACAAGTTTAATTTTCATTTACGTTATATATGATTATTTTCAAAGTTATGTAAGTCAAACTGTTTATAATATTATCGTTATGTTATTAGGTGTAGTATGGTCTGGAATTTTAGCGTATGGGGCAGCAATATTTTTAATTAAACCACTTCGAAAGTTGGAAGAAGCAGCAAGGAAAGCGGCTGAAGGTGATATCCGTGAAGATGTCCCATTGCCAAAGACCGATGATGAGATTAAATCTTTAAGTGTTGCATTTAATATGATGCTAGGGAACTTAAGGGGCATGGTAAAAAATATCGATACTACATTTTCGTATACAAATAATCAAGTTCAGCAAATTAGAAAACAAACAGGTGAAGCGACAAAGCAAGCACAAGGTGTGTCTGAAACCCTTGCGGAGATTTCTTCCGGTGCCGAGCAATCAGCAGCATCGATTCAAGCGATTGTTTCTACTGTTGATACAACGACTTCTATTGCAAATGAAGTAGAAGGAAAAGCAAAACAGTCTGACGAGTTGTCTTCAGAAATGGTTCAAGCTTTAGGACAAAGTACACGTGTCTTTACTTCTTTAATTCAAGGTATTCAAACATTGGCGAGAGAAAATGAAGATTCGATGGAAAATGTACAGAAATTAGAAGAGCGAATGAAACAAGTTGAACACATTGTTTCTGTTGTGAGTGAGATTGCTAGCCAAACAAATTTATTAGCACTCAACGCTTCTATTGAGGCAGCTCGTGCAGGGGAGCATGGAAGGGGCTTTGCGGTTGTAGCAGAAGAAGTACGTAAACTTGCTGATGAAAGTGATCATTCCGCAAGAAACATATCGCAGTTATTACGGAATATGCAAGATGAAGTACAGCAAGTCGCATTGAAAATGACAGAGCAGGTGAAGACAGCTAAAGAAGAGGCAAAACGCGGAGAAGCTACAGAATTAATTTTAAAAGAAATGTCATCAAGTGTTATGGAAGTAGCCGATGCAACTAAGCAAATTAGTAATTATATGAATGAACAAGTGAATCACATTTATCAAACAGGAGCACAAACAAAGGCTGTAGCAGCAATTGCGGAAGAAACGTCAGCTGGTTCACAAGAAGTGGCACGTGTGACGTTGCAACAGTCTAAAAATATGATAGCAATCGATCAATTATTAAAAGACTTAGAGAAACAATCAGCGGATTTAAAACAAACAATTGAACGGTTTTCAATGTAAATGAAAAAAGAAAAAAGACAACGATTAATTAAACAATTTGTAAAGGAGTATGAAATAGAGAAGCAAGAAAGATTAGTAGAATTGTTAGCAAAAAAAGATGTATTAGTAACACAAGCTACAGTTTCTCGAGATATTCGTGAGTTAAATTTAACGAAGGTACCTTCTCAAGAAGGATTAATGATATATAAATTTTTCTCAGAAGAGCATTTACAAACTGATATAAAGTTAAAGAAAAAATTACGAGAGGTTGTTGTAAAAATTGATTGTGTAGATCAATTAATGGTTATTAAAACATTACCCGGTAATGCACATGTTATTGGTGTTTTGTTTGATGAGCTAGATTGGAAAGAAAAAATAGGATGTATATGTGGAAATGATACATGCCTTATCATTTCTCAGTCGAAATCAGATAGGGAGATTTTAGAAGAAAGGTTAAATTTAATTATTTAGATGAAGCATCCGATACATGTTACTTCAGAGATTGGGGAATTACAAACAGTTTTATTAAAACGACCTGGTAAAGAAGTGGAAAACTTAACGCCAGATTATTTGCAACAATTATTATTTGACGATATTCCATACTTACCAATTATTCAAAAAGAGCATGATTATTTTGCACAAACATTACGCAATCGGGGTGTTGAAGTTCTTTATTTAGAAAAACTAGCTGCTGAGGCATTAGTAGATAAAAAACTTCGAGAAGAATTTGTTGATCGTATTTTAGAAGAAGGACAGGCTGACGTAAATGTTGCACATCAAACTTTAAAAGAATATTTACTTTCCTTTTCAAATGAAGAATTAATTCAAAAAATTATGGGTGGTGTACGGAAAAACGAGATTGAAACAAGTAAGAAGACACATTTATATGAATTAATGGAAGATCATTATCCGTTTTACTTAGACCCAATGCCTAATTTATATTTTACTCGTGATCCAGCAGCTAGCGTGGGCGATGGATTAACGATAAATAAGATGAGAGAACCGGCGCGTAGACGTGAATCATTATTCATGGAGTACATCATTAAATATCATCCAAGATTTGCAAATCACAATGTGCCAATTTGGCTAGATCGTGATTATAAGTTTCCAATTGAAGGTGGCGATGAGCTAATTTTAAATGAAGAAACAATTGCAATTGGAGTATCTGCCCGTACGTCAGCTAAAGCAATTGAACGTTTAGCTAAAAATCTTTTTAGTCGACAAAATAAAATTAAGAAAGTGTTAGCAATAGAAATTCCAAAATGCCGAGCATTTATGCATTTAGATACAGTGTTTACAATGGTTGATTATGACAAGTTTACAATTCACCCAGCCATTCAAGGGCCAAAAGGAAATATGAATATTTATATTTTAGAAAAAGGTCCAGATGTGGAAACTCTTAAAATTACACATCGCACTTCTTTAATGGAAGCATTAAAAGAGGTATTAGGTTTAAGTGAATTAGTTCTTATTCCTTGTGGAGGAGGAGATGCAATTGCTTCCGCTCGTGAACAATGGAATGATGGTTCTAATACATTAGCAATTGCGCCAGGTATAGTTGTTACATATGATCGCAACTATGTATCCAATACGTTATTGCGGGAACATGGTATAGAAGTCATTGAGGTGCTAAGTTCGGAATTATCTCGTGGGCGTGGGGGTCCACGTTGCATGAGTATGCCAATTGTTCGTAAAGATATTTAGATGTTAATGACTAGACCAAATTTAAAAGGAAGAAGTTTTCTAGCTGAAAAAGATTTTACACAAGAAGAATTATTATATTTTCTAGATTTAGCAGCAGAATTAAAAGAGAAAAAGAAAAACGGTGTCCCACATCATTATTTAGAAGGTAAAAATGTAGCGCTATTATTTGAAAAAACCTCTACTCGTACGCGATGTGCATTTACAGTAGCATGTACAGATTTGGGGGCGAACCCTGAATATTTAGGGAAAGGTGATATTCAGCTTGGGAAAAAAGAATCCGTAGAGGATACAGCAAAAGTGTTAGGACGTATGTTTGACGGAATTGAGTTTCGTGGATTTAATCATGAAACTGTAGAATCTTTAGCACAAAATTCTGGTGTGCCGGTTTGGAATGGATTAACAGATATGTGGCATCCAACACAAACACTTGCAGATTTATTAACAATTAGAGAACATGTAGGGAAATTAAAAAATGTGAAGCTTGTTTACGTTGGAGATGGACGAAATAATGTTGCTAATAGCTTACTAGTTGGTGGAGCGATTGTTGGAATGGATGTACGTATTTGTACACCGGAATCTTTATGGCCAGAGCAAGAAGTAATTGATTTAGCAAAAAAATATAATGAACAGGTAATGATAACAAGTAATGTGGAAGAAGCTGTTGCGAATGCAGATGTAATTTATACAGATGTATGGGTGTCTATGGGGGAAGAAGAAAAATTTGCTGAACGTGTCGAGTTATTGAAACCTTATCAAGTAAATATGAAAATGATTAAAGAAACAGGGAATGAAAACGTGATTTTCTTACATTGTTTACCCGCATTCCATGATGTTGAAACGATGTATGGTGAGGAAGTTTATGAGAAATATGGGCTGAGGGAAATGGAGGTAACTGACGAAGTATTCCGCAGTAAACATTCAAAAGTATTTGATCAGGCTGAAAATAGAATGCATACAATTAAAGCGGTTATGGCAGCTACTTTAGGAAACATGGAGTAAATGGGTGAAGATAAGAAATTAGGGTTGTTTACATTAACGGCGCTTGTAGTGGGGTCTATGATTGGCGGTGGAGCATTTAATTTAGCAAGTGATATGGCAAAAGGTGCTGGTGCTGGAGCCATTATTATTGGTTGGGTTATAACAGGAATTGGGATGATTGCGCTTGGATTATCTTTTCAAAATCTAACTGTAAAACGGCCAGATTTAGATGGTGGTATTTTTAGTTATGCAAAAGCAGGATTTGGTAATTTCATGGGATTTAATAGTGCGTGGGGATATTGGCTATCTGCCTGGCTTGGTAATGTAGCTTACGGCACATTATTGTTTTCTTCATTAGGGTATTTCTTCCCAATCTTTGAGGGCGGTCAAAATGTAGCATCCATTATTGGTGCAAGCGTATTATTATGGTGTGTTCACATGTTAATTTTACGTGGAGTTCAATCAGCAGCACTTGTGAATTTAGTAACTACAATCGCAAAATTAGTACCTGTATTTGTATTTATTGTTATAGGAATCTTCGCGTTTCATATTGATACGTTCCTAGATGGATTTTGGGGACAAACTGGTTCTTTTTCATGGGGAGCAGTTGGCAGCCAAGTTAAAAGTACAATGCTTGTAACTTTATGGGTGTTCATTGGGGTAGAAGGGGCTGTTGTTTTATCAAGTCGAGCAAAAAATAGAAGTGATGTAGGGAAAGCAACGGTTATTGGCTTAATTGGTACACTCATCATTTACATTTTAATTACATTACTGTCTCTTGGACTTATGCAGCAAGCAGATATTGCTAATTTAAAAAATCCGTCTATGGCTTATTTATTTGAAAGTGTTGTTGGAAAATGGGGTGCTATCTTTATTAATTTAGGTTTAGTTATCTCTGTATTAGGTGCTTGGTTAGGTTGGACTTTACTCGCATCTGAAATTCCGTATTTGGCGGCTAAAGATGGAGTATTTCCAAAATGGTTTGCAAAAGAAAATAAAAATAAAGCTCCAATAAATTCATTATGGATAACAAATGGCTTAATTCAAATGTTCTTATTAACATTCGTCGTTTCCGATCAGGCGTATAACTTTGCATTCTCGTTAGCATCTTCAGCTATTTTAATCCCATATGCTTTTTCAGCATTTTATCAACTGAAGCATAGCTTAAAGTCTGAAGGAGCGGATCGAAATAAAAATATAATAATTGGTTTGATAGCAAGTATGTATGGTGTGTGGTTAGTTTATGCAGCTGGTTTAGAGTATTTATTATTAACAATGACTTTATATGCGCCAGGTATTTTTATTTTTTACAATGTTCAAAAGCAAAAGAGTTCGAAGCAAATATTTACTCGAGTGGAATTAGCATCATCGGTAGCAATTGGTGCTTTAGCATTCTTTGCGATTTATGGATTAATTACAGGCAGTATTACTTTATAAATGGCACGAAGAAAAATTGTAGTTGCACTAGGGGGAAATGCGATACAGTCTGGAAAAGCTACTGCAGCGGCACAGCAAGAAGCGTTAGAAAAAACAGCGGAACAACTTGTGAAAATAATGGAAAATGATGTAGATATAGTAATTGCGCATGGAAATGGCCCACAAGTGGGGAATATTTTATTACAGCAAAAAGCTGCAGAAACGGAAAAGACACCTGCAATGCCATTAGATACTTGTGGTGCAATGAGCCAAGGGATGATTGGATATTGGATGGAAAATGCGATTGAAAAGGCATTGAAAAAACGGAATATAAAAAAAGACGTAGCAACGGTTATAACACGTGTTGTCGTGGATGAAAAAGATGAGGCATTTAAAAATCCAACTAAACCAATTGGTCCTTTTTATACAGAAGAAGAGGCAAGAAGATTAATGGAAGAAACAAAAGCAGTGTTTAAAGAGGATGCCGGCAGAGGGTGGAGACGTGTTGTTCCATCACCGAAGCCTGTAAGTATTCATGAGCATAAAGTAATTAATTCTTTAGTTGAGGATAGAAATATAGTGATAGCTGTTGGTGGTGGTGGAATTCCAGTAATTGATTCCGAAGAAGGGTTAAAAGGAACTGAAGCGGTTATCGATAAAGATTTCGCTGCGCAGAAATTAGCTGAATTAGTAGATGCCGATACGCTCGTAATTTTAACTGCAGTTGATCATGTATATGTAAATTATAATCAACTGAATCAAAAGAAATTAGAGCATGTCACAGTGAATCAATTAGAAGAATACATGGAAGAACAACAATTTGCTGCGGGAAGTATGCTTCCAAAAATTGAAGCTGCTATTAATTTTGTTAATACAAATCCAAAAAGAAAAACAATTATTACGTCTTTAGAAAAAGTATATGAAGCACTAGAAGAAAAATCTGGTACTATTATTTCTAAACAGAATGTATGCATGTATTTTTAAATGAATAGACGGAACGTAGTTAAAGATTTAAAGCAATTTGAATTATTTGCTCATTTAACAGAAAAGAAATTGAAAGGTTTGACGGAGTTTGTCTATTGGCGAACTTATAAAAAGGGTCAATTTTTATTTTTAGAAGGGGATTCAAGAGAAAGAATTTACTTCATGTTAGATGGTTTTGTAAAGTTAGAGCGGGTAAATCAAAGTGGAAATTTATTATATGATGACTATGTAAAGCGGTATTCTATTTTTCCTTATGGTGGTATGTTTACAGACAGAGGATATAACTATACGGCAGAAGCGATGACAGATGTAGAGGTATATTATATTCCGACAGTAATTTTTGAAGATATGGTGAAATCTAGTAGGACGCAATTAATGTATGTCGTTCAGCAATTATCATCAATATTAAAACTAAACGAAAATCGAGTACAAAATATTACAATTCCTAATGCACAAGATCGGGTCATTCAAACATTAAATTATTTAATGCAAGATTTAGGAGAACAGAGTGGCGAAACGATTGTAATTTCCTGCCCACTTACAACAATTGAAATATCGAAAATATCTGGTACGTCTCGAGAGACAGTTAGCGGCGTATTAAAACAATTAAAAAACGATAGTATTGTTACGATTCTGGATAAAAAAATTACAATACATAATCCAACATATTTTGAGGAAGTCTCTATGTGAATGAATAGTATGGTAATAATAGCTAAAATCGATAATAAAAAAGTAAGGGGAAGGGGAGAATGAATGGTCCGAATTGAGTATGATCGATTAGTAGCTATTTGTTACAGTATAGGGGTTTTGTTATTATTAAAAATTCCAAACGATAATGAATTAATTGGGGAAAAACTATTCAATTTCTATAATGTTCCGGTACATACATATATTTATATGGATTATAAAGTCTCAAATATATTAATCGTTTCTTTCGTACTACATGTAATCGCATTTATATTATTTGTAAAATGGTTAGTAAAAAAGAAATCTAGTACATTTAGAACAATGAATAAGATAAAAGTAGTAGGCATTAGTATTTTGATTTTAATGATGCCATTTATGCTAAATAACCTCCTCCAGACATTGAATAAAACATGGTACTACGCAGGAAAAACAGGGGTAGAGGCGATAGAATATAAAAAAGAAGATAGTCAGTGTAGAATGGAGAAAAATGGAGAGGATATTGAACAAAAGTGCATTGTTACTTTAAAAAATTATCGTAATCATTCACAAGCATTAAAAGTTGTTTTATATGATAATGCAAAAGAGACTTCCAAAAGTTATCCAGTACCGAAACCAGTCTATTTACAAAAACATGAGACAAAGCAATTCGAATTTCAAATTCCTGTTGCTTATAATAACGGTATTGAAAAAAATAAAGTACCAAATATTAAATTATATTCATTTTATAAAAATGATGAGAAATACAATTAATTGAAGCAAACAAAATTAACAGGTCGTATCGTTGTTCCCTCGGATCCTGACTATGACTTCGCCCGAATGAATTTAAATTTAAGTATTCCAAAACTCCCTTGTATTATTGTTTTTGGCCAAAATAAAAATGATGTGTGTAACGCCTTAAAATGGGCACGCGAACGTCATATACCATTTCGCTTAAGAAGCGGACGTCATAGCTATGAAAATTTTTCTCTTTTAAATAGAGGACTTATTATTGATGTAAGTGAAATGCATCGCATTACTGTTAATACAGATAAGTTAACAGCAACAATTGAAGCTGGTGCAAATCTTGGCACGGTTTATAAAGAGCTTTGGAATTATGGTGTTACAATACCGGCTGGTACAAGTGCAAGTGTTGGAATTGTTGGATTAACACTTGGCGGTGGTATCGGTATGCTTTCACGCTTATTTGGATTAACATGCGATCAATTAGTAGAAGTTGAAATGGTACAAGCATGCGGTAAATTGGGCGCAAAAATCATTCGTGCAAACGAACAAGAAAACCCTAACTTGTTTTGGGCGTGCTGCGGCGGTGGTGGTGGAAACTTCGGAATTGTTACTTCTTTAACTTTTCGAGTACACCCTATAAAAAATGTATCAATCTTCTCAATTACATGGGAATGGGAAGATTTTATCGCCGCATTTCAAGCTTGGCAAAACTGGGCGCCTTATATAGACGAACGTCTCACTTCATCAATTGAATTATTCGCAAAGCAACAAAATAAAATTGAGGCACAAGGTGAGTTTGTTGGCTCTCCCTCTGAACTCCATTCCTTATTATCACCGCTTCTTGAAACTGGTACCCCCTCTCTCTTTATAGATGAAGTTCCTTATATAAAGGCTGTTGAATTTTTTAACAGTGGTAACATCCCTGAAAACTTCAAGCGCTCCGGTTCCTACGTTTATAAACCTATCCCTCTTAAAGGCATTCAGATTATGCAATATTTTCTTTCTCATGCACCAAATAAAGATGCGAGTATTTGGCACCAATCGCTCGTAGGTGCTGTGGAAAATATTTCGCCTACTGAAACAGCCTATTTCCATCGCAAAGCAATTATTGCGCAAGAATACATTACCTCTTGGAAATGCGATGATGAAGAAAATCGAAATATACGCTGGGTTAAAGATTTAAGAGAAAGCTTAGGTCCTTATACACTAGGTGATTATGTCAATTGGCCCGATATCGACATTAAAAATTGGCAAACTAGTTATTATGGCTCTAACTTTCACAGATTACGTAAAGTGAAAACCATATATGATCCTTGCAATATTTTTCGTTTTCAACAAAGTATCCCACCCTTTCATACGTAAATGAAAACAGTTGCAAACTATTCATATTTTGTTATGATAGTGTTACGAAAACGTTTGCATAAAATTTCCGATGGGATGCAAAAGGAGAGAATGACTATGAATAAGACATGGTGGAAAGAGGCAGTTGCTTATCAAATTTATCCACGAAGCTTTATGGATTCAAATGGTGATGGTATTGGAGATTTACAAGGTATTATTGCAAAGCTGGATTATTTAAAAGATTTAGGTATAGATGTAATTTGGATTTGTCCAATGTATAAGTCTCCCAATGATGATAATGGTTATGATATTAGTGATTATCAAGATATTATGGATGAGTTTGGTACAATGGAAGATTTTGATACTTTATTAGATGAAGTTCATAAGCGTGACATGAAGCTTATTATTGATTTAGTTATTAATCATACGAGTGATGAACATCCATGGTTTATTGAATCTCGTTCATCTAAAGACAATCCAAAGCGTGATTGGTACATTTGGCATGATGGTAAAGATGGTGCGGAACCAAACAACTGGGAAAGTATTTTTAATGGTTCGGCATGGGAATATGATGAAGTAACAGAACAATATTATTTACATTTATTCTCACGTAAACAACCAGATTTAAACTGGGAGAATAAAGAAGTTCGTGAAGTGTTATACGATACAGTTAATTGGTGGCTTGATAAAGGGATTGATGGTTTCCGTGTTGATGCAATTAGCCATATTAAAAAAGAAGATGGCTTCAACGATATGCCAAATCCAAAAGAATTAAAATATGTACCATCTTTTGATAAACATATGAATGTGGATGGTATTCAACCTTTATTAGAAGAGTTAAAAGAAAATACATTTTCTAAGTACGATATTATGACTGTTGGTGAAGCGAATGGCGTTAAGATTGAAGATGCTGAGCTTTGGGTTGGAGAAGAGCAAGGTAAATTCAATATGGTATTCCAGTTTGAACATTTAAGCTTATGGGATGCAGAAAAGAAGAAAGACCTTGATGTTGTAGGATTGAAAAAGGTATTAACGAAATGGCAAAAAGGATTAGAGAATAAAGGATGGAATGCTTTATATATCGAGAATCACGATAAGCCACGTATCGTTTCAACGTGGGGAGATGATAAACAATATTGGCGTGAAAGTGCAACAGCTCTAGGAGCGATGTATTTCTTTATGCACGGTACACCGTTTATTTATCAAGGACAAGAAATTGGTATGACAAATGTTCAGTTACCAAATATTGAAGATTACGATGATGTAGCAATTAAAAATTTATATCGAGAGAAAATTGCAGAAGGTGTATCACATCAAGATATGATGGAAATTATATGGGCTTCTTGCCGTGATAATTCACGTACACCTATGCAGTGGAACGATGAGATGAATGCTGGTTTCACAACAAGTGCACCTTGGTTTGGCATGAATCCAAATTACAAAGAAATTAATGTTGAAAAGCAAAAAAATGACGAAAAGTCTATTTTCAATTTCTATAAGAAAATGATTGCCTTGAAAAAAAAGCACGATGTATTGAATTATGGTACGTACGATTTACTTTTAGAGGACGATCCGCAAATTTATGCGTATACACGTACGTTACAGGATGAAAAAGTCATTGTAATTAGTAATATCTCAAAAGAGGAAGCTGTGTATAATGAGCCTTTATTCGCACTAGAACGCAAACGTTTGCTTTTAAATAACTATGAAGTTGCGGAACATGAACAATTAACTACAATCACGTTAAAACCTTATGAAACAAGGGTTTATCGCATTTCATAAATGAGGAATCGTTTTCACAAGAGAAACAGAAATTATAATTTAAATCATTATGTTGTTATAAATAAAGGGGAGGAAGAACAGATGAAAATTACGTCTTTTGATTTTTGGCAGAAGTTCGGGAAAGCATTATTAGTTGTTGTAGCTGTAATGCCAGCAGCTGGTTTAATGATTTCTATCGGTAAGTTAATTGGGATGTCTGCTGGGGATATTAACGCAGTTCATACAATCGCTCGCGTAATGGAAGACATCGGCTGGGCAATTATTACAAATTTACACATCTTATTTGCAGTAGCAATTGGGGGGTCTTGGGCGAAGGATCGCGCAGGTGGTGCATTTGCAGCGCTATTAGCATTCGTCTTAACAAACAGAATTACAGGAGCTATATTTGGCGTAAACGCTGAAATGTTAGCGGATTCAAAAGCGACAGTTTCTTCAGTATTAGCAGGAGATTTAGTTGTAAAAGATTACTTTACTTCTGTACTTGGTGCACCAGCATTAAACATGGGAGTTTTCGTAGGGATTATCACAGGTTTCTTAGGAGCTACTTTATATAACAAATACTATAACTATAATAAACTGCCACAGGCATTAGCATTCTTTAATGGAAAACGATTCGTACCATTCGTTGTAATTGTCTGGTCTACAGTCACTGCGATTGTATTATCACTTTTATGGCCATTTATCCAAAGTGGATTAAATGAATTTGGTCGCTGGATTGCAGCATCTAAAGATAGTGCGCCAGTTGTTGCGCCATTTGTATATGGAACGTTAGAACGTTTATTATTACCATTTGGATTACATCATATGTTAACGATTCCGATGAATTACACAGAGCTAGGCGGAACATATACGATGTTAACTGGCTCAAAAGTTGGACAAATTGTAGCAGGACAAGATCCATTATGGCTTGCATGGATTACAGACTTAAATAATTTATTAGCAAGTGGAGATACGAAAGCATATAACGATTTATTAAATAACGTTGTACCAGCTCGTTTCAAAGCTGGACAAGTTATCGGCTCAACAGCAGCGTTAATGGGGATTGCTTTTGCGATGTTCCGTAATGTTGATAAAGAAAAACGTGCAAAATATAAACCAATGTTCTTATCAGCAGCATTAGCAGTATTTTTAACAGGTGTAACAGAACCAATTGAATTCATGTTCATGTTTATTGCACCAGTACTATATGTTGTATATGCTATTACAACAGGGTTAGCATTCGCATTAGCGGATTTAATTAACTTACGTGTTCATGCATTTGGATTTATTGAATTAATTACACGTACACCAATGATGGTTAACGCAGGTTTAACAAGAGACTTAATCAATTTCGTTATCGTTTCACTAGTGTTCTTCGGTCTAAACTTTACATTATTCAACTTCTTAATCAAAAAGTTCAACTTACCAACGCCAGGACGTGCAGGTAACTATATTGATAATGAAGATGAGACATCAGAAGGAACAGGAAATGTACAAGATGGTTCATTAGCAACAAAAGTTATCGATTTATTAGGTGGAAAAGAAAATATTGCTGACGTAGATGCTTGTATGACACGTTTACGTGTAACAGTAAAAGATTTAGATGTTGTTGCACCAGAAGCACAGTGGAAACAAAATGGTGCTTTAGGGCTTATTGTAAAAGATAAAGGTGTACAAGCGGTATATGGTCCGAAAGCTGACGTATTAAAGTCAGACATTCAAGATATGTTAGGTGCATAAATGAAATTGCTAACTTTAAACTGTCACTCTTGGCAAGAAGAGAATCAAATAGAAAAGATAAAATATCTTGCTAAAGTAATTCAAGAAGAAGAGTACGATGTCATCGCATTGCAAGAAGTCAGTCAGTCGATACAAGCTGAAAATGTATGCGGTAACAAGAAAAAAGATAATTTTGGACTTTTACTATTAGAAGAGTTAAAAGCGTTACATGTAAAAGATTACAATATTACTTGGGATTTCTCTCATATTGGTTATGATGTGTACGAAGAAGGATTAGCGATTATAACAAAGCATACTATTATAAAAGAAGATACGTTCTTTATATCAGAAAATAAAGATACAACGTATTGGAAAACACGTAAAATTGTAAGTGCAACAATTGCTTATAATGGTAAGAATATAACGTTTTATTCTTGCCATCTCGGTTGGTGGAATGATGAAGAAGAATCATTCCAAGGTCAAGTCGATCGTTTGATGGAGCGTGTAGATAGCAATGAGCTTTCCTTCTTAATGGGTGATTTTAATAATAATGCTCGTTTGCAGGGTGAAGGTTATGAATATTTGATGCAAAAAGGTTTGTACGACACATACGAACTAGCGATAGAGAAGGATGAAGGAACAACTGTCCAAGGCGAGATTGCTGGTTGGGATGAAAATAAACATAATTTGCGAATCGATTTAATATTGTGTAACCAAAGTAAAAGAGTTCGTTCTTCAAAAGTTATTTTTAATGGTACAAATCGAAATGTAATTTCAGATCATTTCGGTGTAGAGGTTCAATTAGATATATAAATGAAACAAATTTGGCGTATTTATAAGACAGATTTACGGAATGTAGCTAAACATTGGGCTGCAATTGTTATTGTTTTAGGGTTAATGATTTTACCATCGTTATATGCATGGTTTAACATTAAAGCTTCTTGGGATCCATATGGAAATACAAAAGAGGTTCCCATTGCAGTTTCTAACCAAGATGCAGGCTCTAATTTAAGAGGGAAAGATATCAATATCGGGAAAGAGATTGTAGATTCCCTTAAGAAAAACAAAAACCTTGGTTGGAAATTTGTAGACGAAAAACAGGCAATTTACGGAGTTGAGCGTGGAGATTATTATGCAAGCATTACGATCCCGAAAGACTTCTCTGAAAAAATTGCAACTGTTCTGGATGAAAATCCAAAGAAACCAGAACTGGATTACTATGTGAATGAAAAAGTAAATGCGATTGCACCGAAAATTACAGCAAAAGGTGCATCAGGTATTACAGAAGAAATTAGTAAAAACTTTGTTAAAACAGCAAACGGTGAGATTTTTAAAATCTTCAATGACCTTGGAATCGATTTAGAAACAAACTTACCAAGCATCGAGAAAGTAAAAGATCTTGTATTTAAGTTAGAAGCGCAGTTCCCAGAAATGAATACACTTATGGATAAGGCGTTAGATGATGCGACTCGAGCAGAAGATGTTGTGAAAGTGGCGCAAAAAGAGTTACCAGTTGTAGAAAGTGTGATTAATGATGGGCAAGAAGCTTTAGGGAATTTAGATAAATTCTTTGCGAGAAATGATGAAACATTACAACGTGCTCCAGGAACTATTAAGAATAATTTAATTGTAATGCAAAAAGGTTTAGATGGTGCGGCGGCGATTACAGATTTCTTAAAGAATCCATCATTGGATTTCAATCTGGCACTTCCAGATCCATCTAAATTCCCAGTGTTACCTAATATAACCATTCCACAGATACCAGAACTACCGCAGGTGAATGGTCAATTGTATAAAGATATTGCTAAAAATATTGATCAAACTGTAAATAATGTATTCGGCTCAATACGTGTTGGAACAACTTATGCACAAGGAGTTATAAATGGGTTACAAAATGGTAATTTTGACCCGGAAAAAGCGAAACAAGATCTTAATAAGGTTTCTGAGAATCTTCAAGGTCGTGTGGATAGTGTTTCATATTTAATTGATGTCTTTACTAAATTTAAAGAATCTGCACCAACTGATTCTGGAAAAGACTTCTTCCAAAAACGAATAGATAAATTAACGAATCTTAAATCAGCTATAGAAAATGCAAATGGCGGCGTTAAAGATATAGCTAATATTATTGGTACAGGGCAAGAAGTGAAACAAGATGTAAGAGATGCTACTAATAAGAAGTTAGATTCAATAAATAATTTGGTAAACCAAGCGGAGGCAGATTATAATGCAACGTTTGTAGCAGATTTTGAAAAAGCGGTAAGTACGGCTGAACAATTAAAAGATAAAGCTGGAAATGCGCAACAGAATTTAAATCAAGAAATAAAAAAAGTTAACGAGATATTAGACAATGGTAGAGAAGGCTATGATCAGGCTGTAAATAATTACAGCAGATTAAAAACAGAGCTTGAAAAAGCAAGAGAAGACTTAAGTAACAAAGGTGTTAATGGATTAGATTCTACAAAAGTAGCCTTAAATGAATTAAATGGGCAGTTTAAAGCAAGTTGGAATTTAGTTAATGACATGATTCCAGTTCTGGAAAGTACAAATAAAGTGTTAGCTGATGTGAATAGTGATAAAAACCTTAATGGTACAATTTCTAAGTTAAATAAAGCAAAAGATGGTTTGCAAAAAGGAATGGAGTTAACTGATAAAGGAATTGACGCTATTAATAAAGGTCAAAAACCAGCAGCAGATGTTATTGAAAGTATTAATCAAGTGTCTAAAAGTGTTTCGGGCCAAATTGGTGACATTTTAGCTAAATATGACTCAGAAATCACTCCAAATTTCAATGCAGCAATTGCTCGCACAAAAGAGATGTCTAAAAACACAACTCAAATTTTAAGCGAAGCAGACAAAAAGCTTCCAGATGTTAAAAAGTTACTAGAAGATTCATCAAAAGGCTTAGTAGACGGTAGAAAGAAATTAGCAGACATTAAAGCTGAAATGCCGGAGACTGAGAAAAAGATTAAAGAATTAGCAGATGAAATTCGTGATTTTGAATCTGAAGAAGATTTAAAAGATATCATACGTCTATTGAAAAATGATGTTGAAAAGCAAAGTGATTACTTTGCGAATCCAGTAAATTTAAAAGAGAATAAATTATTTGCGATGCCGAACTACGGTTCAGCGATGTCACCATTCTATACAGTGCTTGCATTATGGGTAGGCGCATTATTAATGGTTTCATTATTAACAGTAGAAGTACATGAAGAGGGCGCAAATTATAAGAGCCATGAAGTTTACTTCGGACGTTTATTAACATTCTTAACAATAGGTCTTTCACAAGCGTTTATCGTATCAATGGGAGATATATTCTTACTCGGTACGTACGTAGTCGATAAATTCTGGTTTGTGTTATTTAGTTTATTTATTGGTGGAGTCTTCGTTTGTATCGTATACTCACTCGTTTCTATTTTCGGAAACGTTGGGAAATCGATGGCGATCATTTTACTTGTACTGCAAGTAGCAGGATCGGGCGGAACATTCCCAATTCAAATGACACCGGCGTTCTTCCAAGCACTTTATCCGTTCTTACCATTCACGTATGCAATTAGTGCAATTCGTGAAACAGTGGGTGGAATGCTTTGGGATATAGTAACGAGAGATTTACTTGTACTAAGTGCTTTCGTAGTAGTTATGATTGTTGCTGCATTATTACTGAAAACACCAATTAATAAATCAAGTGAAAAATTCGTTGAGAATGCAAAAGGAAGTAAAATCATTCACTAAATGGCAAAAAGCGTTGTAATCGCTGAAAAACCTTCCGTTGCGCGAGATATTGCTCGTGTACTGAAGTGTGATAAAAAAGGAAACGGCTATCTTGAAGGTAGTAAATATATTGTAACTTGGGCTTTAGGTCATCTTGTTACATTAGCAGATCCAGAAAGCTATGATGCGAAATATAAAAAGTGGAATTTAGAAGACTTACCGATGCTACCGGAGCGTTTGAAATTAACGGTTATTAAACAAACTGGTAAACAGTTTAATGCTGTGAAAAGCCAGCTACTTAGAAAAGATGTAAATGAAATTATTGTCGCTACAGACGCGGGTCGTGAAGGCGAATTAGTCGCACGCTGGATTATCGATAAAGTTAAGCTGAATAAACCAATTAAACGTTTATGGATTTCATCTGTTACTGATAAAGCAATTAAAGATGGTTTTGCAAATTTAAAACCAGGTAAGGCATATGACAATTTATACGCTTCAGCAGTTGCGCGTTCAGAAGCTGACTGGTATATCGGCCTTAACGCGACTCGAGCTTTAACAACTCGTTTTAACGCTCAACTAAATTGCGGTCGTGTACAAACACCTACTGTCACTATGATCGCTAGTCGTGAAGATGAAATAAAAAACTTCAAAGCTCAAACTTACTACGGTATCGAAGCGCAAACAACTGATAAGTTAAAACTAACTTGGCAAGACGCAAACGGTAATAGCCGTAGTTTTAATAAAGAAAAAATTGATGGTATTGTAAAAAATCTAGATAAACAAAATGCCACTGTTGTGGAAATTGATAAAAAACAGAAGAAGTCATTCTCTCCTGGCCTTTACGATTTAACTGAATTACAACGTGATGCAAATAAAAAGTTTGGTTACTCTGCTAAAGAAACATTAAACATTATGCAGAAATTATATGAACAACATAAAGTGTTAACTTATCCTCGTACAGATTCACGCTACATTTCATCTGATATCGTCGGAACACTTCCAGAACGTCTAAAAGCGTGCGGTGTCGGGGAATATCGTCCTTTAGCACATAAAGTACTACAAAAGCCAATTAAGCCTAATAAGTCATTTGTTGATGATAGTAAAGTAAGCGATCATCACGCAATTATTCCAACTGAAGGATACGTTAACTTCTCATCCTTTACAGATAAAGAGCGTAAAATTTATGATTTAGTTGTGAAACGTTTCTTAGCTGTTTTATTCCCAGCATTCGAATACGAGCAACTAACGTTACGCACAAAAGTTGGTAATGAAACATTCATTGCACGCGGAAAAACGGTTTTACACGCTGGTTGGAAAGAAGTATACGAAAATCGCTTTGAAGACGATGATGTAACTGATGACGTAAAAGAGCAGCTTCTACCTCACATTGAAAAAGGTGATACATTAGCTATAAAGTTAATTATGCAAACATCAGGTCAAACAAAGCCACCTGCACGATTTAATGAAGCGACTTTACTTTCAGCAATGGAGAATCCTACAAAATATATGGATACGCAAAATAAACAACTTGCTGATACGTTAAAATCGACTGGTGGATTAGGCACTGTAGCGACACGTGCAGATATTATCGACAAACTCTTCAATTCTTTCTTACTTGAAAAGCGTGGTAAAGATATTCACATTACATCAAAAGGTCGTCAGTTACTTGATTTAGTACCAGAAGAGTTAAAATCGCCTACACTAACTGGTGAATGGGAACAAAAACTTGAGGCTATCGCAAAGGGTAAACTGAAAAAAGAAGTATTCATTTCCGAAATGAAAAACTATACGAAAGAAATTGTTTCTGAAATTAAATCAAGTGATAAAAAATATAAACATGACAACATTTCAACGAAATCTTGTCCAGACTGTGGTAAACCGATGCTAGAAGTAAACGGCAAAAAAGGAAAAATGCTCGTTTGCCAAGACCGTGAATGTGGTCATCGTAAAAATGTATCTCGCACAACAAATGCTCGTTGTCCGCAATGTAAGAAGAAGTTAGAATTACGTGGTGAAGGTGAAGGTCAAATCTTTGCATGTAAATGTGGCTATCGCGAGAAATTATCAACATTCCAGGAGCGACGTAAAAAAGAATCTGGAAACAAAGCTGATAAACGCGACGTTCAAAAATATATGAAACAACAGAACAAAGAAGAAGAACCATTAAATAACCCGTTCGCAGAAGCATTAAAAAAATTAAAATTTGATTAAATGAATATGAAAGAAATTAGTAAAGTAGTGGATTTAGTGAGGGAATCTAATCCCCTCGTTCATAATATTACAAATGTTGTTGTAACAAACTTTACAGCGAACGGTTTGTTAGCACTAGGGGCATCGCCTGTAATGGCGTATGCAAAAGAAGAAGTAGCCGAAATGGCTAGCATTGCGGGAGCGTTAGTATTAAATATGGGAACACTTCGTCCTGAGGAAGTAGAAGCGATGTTACTTGCTGGTAAGTCGGCTAATACGAATGATGTACCAGTAGTGTTTGATCCTGTTGGCGCAGGAGCAACATCGTATCGAACAGAAGTTGCAAGACATATTCCAGCTGAAATAGATTTAGCGATAATTCGCGGAAATGCAGCTGAAGTAGCTAACGTTATTAATGAGAAATGGGAGATTAAAGGGGTAGACGCTGGTACTGGAAATGGCAATGTCGTAAGCATTGCAAGGCAGGCAGCAGATGAATTGAATACAGTTGCGGTCATTACTGGAAAAGAAGATGTCGTTACAGATGGAGAGAGAACGATTCTTATTAGAAACGGTCACTCTATTTTAACAAAGGTTACTGGAACAGGTTGTTTACTAACTTCTGTAATAGGAGCATTTGTTGCGGTAGAAAAAGATTATGTAAAGGCAGCAGTAGCAGCAGTAACATTTTATGGTGTAGCTGCGGAACTAGCAGCTGCTAAGACGGTAAAGAAAGGGCCTGGTAGTTTCCAAATTAAATTTTTAAATCAATTAGCAAATACAACTTCAGATGATATTGAGAAGTATGGGAAGATTGAGGAGTTAGAGTAAATGAAACACATGATGCGCATTGAAACCAAGAAAATGTCTAACCTATTACAAGTGTATTTTATTATGGGAAGCAATAATTGCACGAAGGATCCGTTAGCTATATTGAAAGAAGCGTTAGACGGTGGAGTGACACTTTTTCAATTTCGTGAAAAGGGAGAAGGGGCTTTAACTGGAGAGGATAGAGTGCGTTTTGCAAAGAAATTGCAGGCGCTTTGCAAGGGATATGGTGTTCCTTTCATTGTAAATGATGATGTAGAATTGGCCATTGAATTAGATGCAGATGGTGTTCATGTGGGACAAGATGATGAAGGGATTACATCTGTTCGTGAAAAGATGGGAGATAAAATTATCGGTGTATCTACACATACAATTGAAGAAGCAAAATGGGCGATTGAAAACGGAGCAGATTATTTAGGAGTTGGGCCTATTTTTCCAACAAGTACGAAAAAAGATACGAAAGCGGTTCAAGGAACGAAAGGATTAGCTCATTTTAGAGAACAAGGAATTACAGTGCCGATTGTTGGTATCGGTGGGATTACAATTGAAAATACTGCTGCCGTTATAGAAGCAGGTGCGGATGGTGTTTCAGTTATTTCTGCAATTAGTCTAGCGGATTCTGCGTATGAAAGTACGAAGCGATTAGCTGGGGAAGTAAATAAGTGTTTGTAGATGATTGTATTTCAGGATATTATAGCTGCTTATGAGAAAATGAAGGGCATTGTACATATGACCCCATTAGATTATTCAAGTACATTTAGTGAGTTATCACAGAATGAAGTGTATTTAAAGCTGGAGAATTTACAAAAGACAGGCTCTTTTAAAGTACGTGGTTCTTATAATAAAATGGTTTCTCTTGAGAAAGGTGATTTAGAAAATGGTGTTGTTGCGGCATCTGCTGGAAATCATGCGCAAGGAGTCGCTTATTCTAGTAATATGCTTAGTATTCCTTGTACGATTGTGATGCCAAAAGGTGCTCCGTTAAGTAAGGTGCTTGCGACAAAAAAGTACGGTGCACATGTAGAATTACAAGGTGATGTATTTGATGATGCATTAGCTTATGCACTAGATTTAAAAGAGAAGGCAGGAGCGAAATTTGTACATCCATTTGATGATGAAGCAGTAATTGCTGGTCAAGGTACAGTCGGTCTGGAAATATTACAACAGCTGGAAGATGTAGAGGCTGTTATTTGTCCTATTGGAGGTGGAGGACTAATTGCAGGAGTTGCGATGGCAATTAAAGAACAAAAGCCATCAGTGAAAATATATGGGGTGCAGACACTTGCTTGTCCGGGAATGAAACAGTCACTTGAGGAAAAGAAGGTAATAACAGTAGAGTCGACGCCAACTATGGCGGATGGAATCGCGGTTAAAAGGCCAGGTGATTTGACTTTTGAACTTGTACAACGTTATGTGGATGAAGTGTTTTGTGTAGATGAAATGGAAATTGCACGAACGATGTTAATGCTTCTTGAACGGAACAAATTGTTGGTTGAAGGGTCTGGTGCGAGCTCATTAGCTTCTTTGCTTTATCACAAAGTCCCAATAAAAGAAAAAAAGGTCGTATCCGTACTAAGTGGTGGAAATGTCGATGTAAACTTTATTTCGCGTATTATTGAGCATGGAATGGTTGAAGCAGGACGCTTCATTCACATCGCGACAATGATTAAAGATAAGCCAGGCTATTTGCATCATTTGCTCGAGATTGTAACGAATTTTGAAGCGAATGTATTAAATATACATTTAGAACGGATTGGTACAAAGGTATTTCCAGGATATGCGCAATTGCACTTGTCATTAGAAACGAAAGATAGAAATCATATTGAAGAAATATTGAGTGGTTTAAAAAAGAAAGGGCATGTTGTAGAAGTTATTGATTGAATGTTTTGGCTACAATTTCTTACCTTATTACTCTGCATTTTTATTGGTGCACGCCTAGGCGGAGTTGGCTTAGGAGTAATGGGTGGAGTTGGTATGGCAATACTCGTTTTTGTCTTCCACTTACAACCAACCGCTCCTCCTATCGATGTAATGCTTATGATTTTAGCAGTAATTACTGCCGCTGGTGCTTTGCAAGCCGCTGGAGGAATGGACTATCTTGTTCATCTAGCTGAGAAAGCTTTACGAAAAAATCCAAAGCGCATTACATTTTTCGCTCCAATTGTTACTTATTTGTTCACACTATGTGCTGGCACTGGTCACGTTGCCTATTCTGTACTTCCTGTTATCGCAGAAGTCTCTCGTGAATCAGGAATTAGACCAGAACGACCAATGTCAATTGCCGTAATCGCTTCTCAACAAGCAATTACAGCTAGTCCCATTTCAGCTGCCACAGTTGCCCTTTTAGCAATGTTAGCTGACTATAAAATTACTTTATTAGATATTTTAAAAGTAAGTATCCCTTCTACTTTCATCGCTTGTATGTTAGCTGCATTCGTTGCTAGTAAAATGGGGAAAGAACTAAATGAAGACCCTGAATACTTAAAACGATTAAAAGAAGGTATGATTCCTAAGCTTGAAGAGAAAAAAGAATTTGTAGGTGTAAAAGGCGCTAAACTATCAGTTATTCTTTTCCTAGTAGGAACTTTCCTTGTCGTACTTCTTGGTTCATTTGAAGCACTTCGTCCGGGATGGATGGTTGACGGGAAGCTAGTTCGTCTTTCCATGCCAAACACAATTGAAATGGTTATGTTAACCATCGCAGCTCTTATTATTATTTTCTGTAAACCAAATGTAGAAAGCATTGTGTCTGGTAACGTCTTTAAAGCGGGAGCAACAGCGGTTGTTGCTATTTTCGGTATCGCTTGGATGGGAGATACTTTCTTTAACGGAAACTTAAATATGATTCAAGGATCAATTCAGCACTTAGTTACAAGTGCACCATGGCTATTTGCTATTGCATTATTCATTCTATCTATTTTACTGTACAGCCAAGCAGCAACAGTTCGTGCCTTAATGCCACTTGGACTATCTCTTGGTATTCCGCCAGCATTACTGATTGCTATGTTCCCTGCAGTAAACGGATACTTCTTCATTCCAAACTATGGAACAATTGTTGCTGCCATTAACTTCGACCGCACTGGTACAACAGGTATCGGTAAATACGTTTTAAATCATAGCTTCATGATTCCCGGCTTAATCGCAACCTTTACTTCTATCGGAATTGGAATGCTCTTAATTTCAATTATGTTTTAAATGAAAAAGTATTGGCATAAGTTATCGTTTCTTCAAAAGAACGTCTTATTAACTGTATTAGTTATTTTGACGCTTGTTGGAAGTATGGGCGCGTTAAGTTTCAATTTGTTTCAAAATAGTATGATGTCTTTATTTGAAAGGCAGTCTATTGAAACAGGAGAGATAGTAGTACATGACTTGGATACAGAATTAGTTAAAGATATGGCGAAAGATCCTACAACCGAAAGAGTGAAAAAAGAAAAGTTAACAGAGCAATTAGATGAAGTGACAAAAGGTTTAAAAAGTGTGGGACAAACGTATGTTACAGGAGCAAAGCCGAATGAAAAACGAGAATTACAACTCGTTGGTTTGACTACAGAGCTAACAAATGCAGTGCCTGTAAAGCCGGGAGATTATTATGAACAACCGACTCATTGGATGGATGCATATGATAAAGTGATGGACACAAAAAAGGCCCAAATGACAGAAGTATATGAAGATGAATTAGGTTCGTGGGTGACAATATTAGAACCAATTAAAGATGGAGAAAACAATATTGTTGCAATTGTTGCGGCTGATTTAGATGCTTCTATCGTTCCTAGTACAAAGAAGAATTTTATGATACAAGGTTTACTATTTATTATTATTTCATTAGCAATCGCGACTATTGCTCAATTCTTTATCGTACGTAACTCGTTAGCTCCATTAAAAGATTTACGAGAGGGATTACGTAAGATTGGTGAAGGTGACTTAAGTATTAAATTAAAAGAAAGACCAGATGATATTGGAATTATTAATGTTTATTTCAATGATACGATTGAGAAATTTAAAGGGATTATAGATAAAGTTAGGCAGACCGCTGAGCAAGTTTCTTCTTCTTCACATGAATTGTCGGCAAGCACAGAGGAAAATAGCATGGCAGTTCAAGAGATTGCAAGTTCTATTGAAGGTTTAAGAGTAGGGGCACAGTCTCAAGAAACTTCAGTCCAACAATGCTTAGGAATTGTGCATGGAATGGAAGATAAGGTAGAAGAGATAACTGGAGCTGCGAAACAAGTTGCGGTTGCCTCAGAAGGTATGGAGCAACATTCAATTGAAGGTAATGAAGTGATTGGACAAATTATTAATCAAATGAGTTTAATCCAAAATGCAGTGAAAGATTTATCTTCTATTATTTATTCGTTAGAAACAAGATCAAAAGAAATTAGTGATATTGTAACTGTAATTACAGGTATTTCAAATCAAACAAATTTATTAGCTTTAAATGCTTCTATTGAAGCTTCTCGTGCTGGAGCAGCTGGAAGAGGATTTGCAGTTGTTGCTGATGAAGTACGTAAATTAGCAGAACAAACTGAAACGTCAGCGAAAGATATAGCAAAATTAATTAGTGAAACACAAGCTGAAACAGAAGAGGCTGTAGTTTCAATGCAAAAAGGTTCAAAAGAAGTAGAATCTGGAATTACACTTGTTCAAAGTAGTGGTGCTTTCTTTGAAAAAATCTCGAAATCAGCACAATCTGTTAAAAATCAAGTGAAAGCTGTTTCTGGCAATTCGAGTGATATTTTACAAAATAGCCAGAATATCGTTCAAGTCGTAAATGAATTATCACATATTGCAAATACTTATGCGAATAGTAGTAGTAATGTTGAAGAAAGCATGAAGGAGCAAGAAATATCAGTACAAGATATTGCAGAATTAGCGACTTCTTTAAGTTGGCTTTCTCAGGAATTGCAAGAGCTAATTGGTGAGTTTAAAAGCGAATAAATGAAATTAGCGATTTCTTATAATGAGATGGTAAAAGAATTTTTAGGAAAAGTAGAAGGAAGTATTAAAATACCTAAAGATGTGCAAGGAACAGAACTTAGGATAAAAAGGAAAACGGAACTGTTTCCAAATTTGACTCACATTGTAGATTTAATAGGAGCGACTGCGACGTGGTTATATCATATTTCTAAAGAAAAACATATTGTCGTGCTTTATCATGTAAGAGGAAGGTTATTTCCGATTACTATTGAAGTTTCTAATTTTCTCTCCTATGAAAGTTTGAATTTACAGATTGAAGAGCAACTGGAACAAATTAAAGAAATGAATAAGGAAGAAATAGAAGAGTTCCAAAACGGTAATACATTATATGAAATGTCACCTATTATTATTGGTGAAACGTATTATGAGCTACAAGACAAGAATACGTTACAATTTGTATTCAATAAAAATATGCAAAGTGTAGAAATGATATTTAATAGTGTTAATTGGAAAGAGACAACGATTACTCGTTATGCACAACAAATACAAGGTATTTTAATTTATACATCACAAAATGCGAATAAATATATAAAGCATTTTAATGTTGTTACAGAGGCCGAGATGGCACTTTATAGTCAAGTGAATGATACGACAGCAGTATATCCTGAGAAAAGTATCGTCGATATGTTCTATAATACTGTTACTCAATTTCCAAATCGTATAGCTTTATCTTCAAGGGAAGGTACTTTAACTTATGAGGAGCTAAATAAAAAAAGTAATCAAATAGCTCATATGTTAATGAAAAACGGCGTCCAATTAGGAGACTATGTTGGAATATTTATGAAACGTAGCATAGACACAGTAGTAAGTATGGTAGCTATATTAAAAGCTGGTGCAGCGTATGTTCCGATTGATCCAGATTATCCGGAAAGTAGAATACAGTACATTATTCAAGATAGCCAAGCGAAAGTTATATTGATGAAAGAGACGCCTATAACATGTGATGGGGTTCAAACAGTTTCAATGTATGATAGTGAAACTTATGAAGATATAGATGTAAAGTTGTCTATTCATTATGATGATGTAGCTTATATGATTTATACATCTGGTTCAACAGGGAATCCAAAGGGAACGATGTTAGCACATAGAGGCGTTGTTAATCTGTACACTTGGATGCAAAAGCAATATGAATTGACAGAAGAAGATGTATTTGCCCAATTTCCTTCCTTTAGTTTCGATGCTTCTGTATGGGAGTCATTTGCTTCTTTATTCTGCGGAGGAAACTTGTATGTATTATTAGAGGAAGAGCGATTGTCTGTAGAAGCATTTGCAAATGCAATCTATAAAGTGAAAGCAACTTCGATCTTGGCATTAGCGACAATTTTTGTTCGACAAGTAGCAACTTATTTAGCAGAAGAAGATATATATAAGCTAGCTTCCCTGAAAAGAATTGCGATTGGCGGTGAAATGTTGCCTGTAGAGGTTATTAAATTGTGGAGAGAAAGAATAAGTACAAATGTTGAAATTCATAATGTATACGGACCGACAGAATGTACTGTAGTGACGACAACCTATAAAATACCTAATCAGTTAAATGAGGATGTTGCGAGTATTCCCATTGGTAAACCATGTGCTAATTATCAAGTTATGATTTTGGATGAGAATATGAATCTTTGTCCAATTGGTGTACCTGGTGAATTATATATAGATTCAGTAGGATTAGCAAAAGGGTATTTTAATAAGCCTAATAAAACAATTGAAGCTTTTATTCCGAACCCTTTTAATCCTATAGTTAATATATATAAAACAGATGATATCGTTAAGTTGCTAGAGGATGGAAATATAGAGTTTTTACATCGGAAAGATGATCAAGTAAAAATTAGAGGACATCGTATTGAACTAGGAGAAATCCAAAGTAAAATTTCTCAAAATCATAATATAAAAGAAAATGCTGTTTTTGCTAAGAAGAGCAAGGAAGGTAGCCAATATTTAATCGCATTCTATACAACTTTGGACAAAAAGGAAATACCAGAATTAGTTTATCAGTTACAAGAGCAGTTACCGGATTATATGGTACCATCCAAATTAATTTATATTAATGAACTACCACTTACACCAAATAAAAAGGTTGATGTTAAAAAGTTAGCTCAATTAGAAGAAAAGTACGAGCCAGTTCGTCTACAGGAATATGTCGCGCCTTCTATTAAAGCAGAGAAACAGATAGCGGAAGCTTGGGCAGAGGTATTAGGAATTTCAAAAATTGGAGTGCATGATGATTTCTTTACAATTGGTGGACATTCGTTGAAAGTATTGAGAGTCTTAACATTGTTAAAAGAAGATTTTTCACATTTAACAATTCAAGATTTCTTTAAAGAAAGAACGATATATGGATTAGCTAGAATTGAGAGAGAAGTAAAAGTCGAGACAGAGGAAGTATTTCGTGAATATAAGGTGATTCACGAACCGAATACTATTACTTATTCAAATGTTTTAGAAGACACTAACATCTCAAATGTCTTTTTAACAGGAGCTACTGGTTATTTGGGGTCGCACATATTATATGAGTTATTGAGAGATACATCTGCTACTATTTATTGTTTAGTAAGACCGACAAAAGATGTGCAACAAAGAATTATCGATACATTAACAAGCTACTTTAATGATATATGTGAAGAGTGGTTACAGCGTATACAGGTTGTACCTGGTGATTTGGGAGAAGAGTATCTTGGAATGAGCGAAGAGCAATTTATTTTAATTAGTTCTAAGGTCGATACGGTAATTCATTGCGGTGCAGATGTAAGACATTTTGGAGATGTAAAACAATTTAAAAATGTGAACGTCCAAGGCACGAGCCGTATGCTAGCGTTAGCCGAGAATGGTGCTACATTCCACTTTATTTCTACAATTGGTATTACGATAGAATTAGCGGTAGAGCAATGGGATACATATATGGAAATAGGTGATTTTAATTATAATGTAGAGTTAGAGAATGTGTATTCCGATAGTAAACTACAGGCGGAAAATCTTGTTCGTGAAGCTTTGAAGAGCGGCATACGAGGGAATATTTATCGTGCAGGTAACCTAGCATGTCATTCAGAAACGGGTTCGTTCCAACAAAACATTGAAGGAAATGCATTTTATCGTCTTATTAAAACGATGCTTCTAATTGGAAAGGCACCAAATGTGAAGTGGAAAGTTGATTTTACACCAATTGACTTTGCCAGTAAGTCGATTGTATCGTATTTACAAGATCCAAAAATTGTAGGAGAGACGATACATATTTGTCATCCACATCAAGTTGAATTTGAACATTTTATAAAGCTAATTGAGGGATGTGGATACAACCTTGAAATGGTTCCACTTTCGGAATATGTAAATATCGGGCTTGAATTAGCAAAAGGAAATGAAGAAATAGCAGAGTTAATTGCTTCTCAAGTTGCAGGAGATGGAGCACAGCAATCTGAAATTGTCATGGGTACTCGTAGAACAAATGAATGGATTAAGAAAAAAGAGCTGATGGTGCCAGCGATTAATAAAGAATTTATTCAGCTGTTATTAGCTCATGGTGAAAAAGTTGGATATTTTCCAAAAGTAATGAAATGAATGTCACAACAAGTTACAATGTCATTTTCAGTAGTACCGCAAGCAAAAACAAAAGATGTATATTCTGTTGTTGATAAAGCAATTGAAGTTGTACAACAATCGGGAGTTCGCTATGAAGTAGGAGCAATGGAAACAACGTTGGAAGGAGAATTAGATGTACTTCTTGATGTCGTTAAACGTGCGCAGCAAGCTTGCGTCGATGCTGGAGCTGAAGAAGTGATTACTTCTATTAAAATCCATTATCGTCCAAGCACTGGTGTAACGATAGATGAAAAGGTTTGGAAGTACCGTGATGAATATGCAAAACCAGAAGCAATCTAAATGAATATGCAAAACCAGAAGCAATCTAAACTTATTACAACAATTTGGCTTATCCTTCTCATTGCGATATGGGAAGGATCTGTTTCATTATTTAAAATCGAACCGTGGATTTTACCAAAGCCTTCTGCCATTGTTCAAGAATTAATTGGAATGAAGGATTTACTATTACCAAATACGATGCAAACACTGCAGGAAGTTATAATCGGACTATTTTTTGCGATTTTACTTGGGACGAGCATTGCAATTATTATGGACGTGATACCTTTATTTCGTATTTTAATAAATCCGTTGCTCGTTATTTCGCAAACGATTCCAATCGTTGTACTTGCACCGTTATTTATTATTTGGTTTGGATATGGGATGTTGCCGAAAGTAATGGTTGTCATACTCGTTTGTTTCTTCCCAATTGCGCTTAGTATTTTAGAAGGTTTTCAAACTGTAGATAAAAATATGTTGAAATTGTTGCAAACAATGAAAGCAACGAAATGGCAAGTTTACCAGAAAGTAAAGTTTCCGGCAGTGCTCCCATACTTTTTCTCGGGTTTAAAAATTGCAGTTACATATAGCGTGATGGGGGCAATTATCGGAGAATGGCTCGGTGCAAGTGAAGGGTTAGGGGTTATGCTTACGAGAGCTACAAAATCCTTTTTAACTGCTCGAGTATTTGGTGTTGCAGCAATTATCGTCATGGTGACATTATGCCTGTATTTTATCGTGGAGTTTATGGCAAGAATAACAGCACCATGGATATATAGAAAGGACGGCAGAAAATGAATGAAAAAAGGTTTAAAAGTTATGTTAGCTGCTTTATTAGCAGTAAGTGTGGCTGGGTGTAATCCGGCGAAGAAAGAAGAAAGTGCAAGTAAAGATAAAAAAGTAAAAGTTGTTTTAGATTGGTTTCCAAATACGAATCATACTGGCTTATATGTAGCGAAAACGAAAGATTATTACAAAAAACAAGGGCTTGATGTAGAAATTATCCAGCCTGGTGATAATGTAACAGCAGAGCAGATGATTGCTTCTGGGAAAGCAGATTTTGCGATAAGTGCACAGGAAAATGTAACATTAGCTCGTGTTGAAGGAATCCCAGTTGTTTCTGTTGGTGCAATTATTCAGCATAATACCTCTGCTTTTGCATCACTAAAAAAAGATAATATGACGTCACCGAAAGACTTTGAAGGTAAACGTTATGGTGGCTGGGGAGGACCAGCAGAAGAAGCGACGTTAAAAACGATTATGGAGAAACATCAAGCTGATTTTAATAAAGTCGAAAAAATCATCTTAGGACAAACAGACTTCTTCAAATCAATCGGTCGTGATGCGGACTTTGAATGGATTTATTATGGATGGGATGGCATTGAAGCGAAGCGTCAAGGAAAAGAGTTAAATACGATTATGGTGAAAGACTTAGATCCAGCGCTTGATTTCTATAGTCCTGTTATTATTACGAGTGAAAAACATACGAAGCAAGATAAAGACTTCGTGAAAAAGTTTATGACTGCAACGACAGAAGGTTATAATTTTGCAATTAAAGAGCCGAAAGAAGCTGCTGATATTTTAATTAAAGCTGTTCCAGATGTGAATAAGGAATTAGTACAAGAAAGTCAAAAGTGGTTAAGTACGAAGTATCAAGATGATGCAAAAGCTTGGGGAGTACAGAAGGAAGAAGTTTGGACGAATTACATGAATTTCTTATACGACAACAAAGTTATTAAAAAGAAAATTGATGTAAAAGATGCTTTTACAAATGAATTCCTTCCAAGTGAAAAATGAATGAGCGGATTACAAATAAAAGATATTGTGAAATCTTTCGATGGAAAAAATGTATTAGCAAATATTAGTGTCTCTATACAGGAGGGAGAGTTTGTCTCTTTTGTCGGTCCAAGTGGTTGTGGGAAAAGCACATTGTTAAATATGATTGCGAGTGTTGAAGAGCCAACGAGTGGAGAGGTATTTTATAACGAGGAACATGTGAGAAAACAAGATGTTGTAAGCTATATGCCACAACAAGATTTATTATTACCGTGGCGATCGGCTTTACAAAATATTGTTCTTCCATTAGAAATTGAGGGGAAATCTAAAAAACAAAGGTTAACAGAAGGAATGGAAGCATTAAAGCAGTTTGAGTTAGATGAATATGCGAATCATTATCCTGATGCATTATCTGGTGGTATGCGCCAAAGAATTAGCTTTCTTCGTACATACTTATGTGAGAAGCCAATTATGCTACTTGATGAGCCTTTTGGAAAATTAGATGCATTTACAAAAATGGAAGTACACAGTTGGCTTTTAAATTCTTGGCATCAAGAAAAGCAAACAATTGTTATGGTTACACACGACTTAGATGAAGCAATTTTGCTTTCTGATCGCGTATTTATTTTATCTCAAAGACCAGCATCAATAGTTGGTGAAGTGCAAGTGAAATTACCTCGTCCTCGAACGATGGATATGTTAACATCATTGGAGTTAAAGAAGGATAAGGAAGAAATTTTAAGTGTATTAGCTCCTTATATGAAAAAATAGATGCCTTTAAATATATCTTTTACCTTGAAAGGGGAAATGACTATGAGGTCAAAAAAATTCACATTACTATTGCTATCTCTACTACTCTTCTTACCTCTTTTTCTCGCAAATTTTATTACTCCAAATCTCGCATCAGCAAATTCACCAACGCAAAATCAAAAAATTATTGGGTACTTTCCTTCGTGGGGCATTTACGGACGTAATTATCAAGTTGCAGACATCGATGCATCAAAGCTCACTCATTTAAACTATGCGTTTGCTGATATTTGCTGGAATGGAAAACATGGAAATCCTTCTACACATCCCGATAATCCAAATAAACAGACATGGAACTGTAAAGAATCTGGTGTACCGTTGCAAAATAAAGAAGTTCCTAATGGTACTCTCGTATTAGGTGAGCCATGGGCTGATGTCACAAAATCTTATCCAGGATCAGGTACAACTTGGGAAGATTGTGATAAATATGCCCGTTGTGGCAACTTCGGAGAATTAAAACGACTAAAAGCTAAATACCCTCATTTAAAAACCATTATTTCCGTCGGAGGCTGGACTTGGTCTAATCGATTTTCTGATATGGCAGCTGATGAAAAAACTAGAAAAGTATTCGCAGAATCAACAGTCGATTTCCTACGTGCATACGGATTTGACGGCGTCGATTTAGACTGGGAATATCCAGGTGTTGAAACGATCCCTGGCGGTAGTTACCGTCCTGAAGATAAACAAAATTTCACGCTCCTTCTTCAAGATGTCCGAAATGCTTTAAATAAAGCCGGTACTGAAGATGGAAAACAATATTTATTAACAATTGCTTCAGGGGCAAGTCAACGTTACGCCGATCATACAGAGTTAAAGAAAATCTCTCAAATACTCGATTGGATTAATATTATGACATATGATTTCCACGGCGGTTGGGAAGCAACTTCTAACCATAATGCCGCATTATATAAAGATCCGAATGATCCAGCAGCTGATACGAAATTTTACGTAGATGGAGCTATCGACGTTTATAAAAATGAAGGTGTACCAGCTGATAAACTCGTATTAGGCGTACCATTTTACGGACGTGGTTGGAAAAGTTGTGGAAAAGATAATAATGGGCAATATCAACCATGTAAACCAGGTAGTGATGGCAAACTAGCATCTAAAGGTACTTGGGATGATTATTCTACTGGTGATACGGGCGTTTATGATTACGGTGATTTAGCAGCGAATTACGTAAACAAAAATGGTTTTGTACGCTATTGGAATGACACAGCTAAAGTACCTTATTTATACAATGCTACTACAGGCACATTTATTAGCTACGATGACAATGAATCTATGAAATATAAAACAGATTATATAAAAACGAAAGGTTTAAGTGGAGCAATGTTTTGGGAACTTAGCGGTGACTGTCGCACAAGTCCAAAATATAGCTGTAGTGGTCCAAAATTGCTTGATACGTTAGTAACCGAATTACTTGGTGGACCTATCAGTCAAAAAGATACTGAATCACCAACGAACGTTAAAAACATTGTGGTTACTAATAAAACCTCAAGCTCAGTCCAATTAAGCTGGACTGCATCTACTGATAATGTAGGAGTTACTGAATATGAAGTTACTGCTGGGGAAGAAAAATGGAGTACAATATCAAATAGCATTACCATCAAAAATTTGAAACCTAATACGGAATACACATTTTCAATACTAGCAAAGGACGCTGCTGGGAATAAATCACAACCTAATTCTATTATTGTAAAAACTGATGATGCTAACACAACACCTCCTGATGGTAATGGTAAGGCTACATTTTCAGTTACTTCAAATTGGGGAAGTGGCTATAACTTCTCAATTGTAATTAAAAATAACGGCACAAGCCCTATTAAAAACTGGAAGTTAGAATTTGATTATAACGGCAATTTAACACAAGTTTGGGATTCAAAAATTAGTAGTAAAACAAATAATCATTATGTAATTACAAATGCCGGATGGAACGGTGAAATTCCTCCTGGTGGATCCATTACAATAGGAGGTGCAGGAACAGGTAATCCTGCCGAACTTTTAAATGCCATCATTAGCGAAAACTAGATGGTGTGGCAAGATGGCGAAATTTCATATAAAATAATAGTAAAAATATGTAAGGTAGGGAATAGTGTGGATGTGTTTTTGAACATTGCTGAAGAAAAGATTCGACAAGCAATCCGGAATGGTGATCTGGATTATATTCCGGGAAAAGGAAAACCACTACAATTAGAAGTTCTTTTCAATGGTACCTCCAGAGTTAAGGATGAGCTATAAGTGAATGATTCCAGCAGAAATGGAATGACAAAAGATATATTAAAAATAGAAGATTTAATTGCTTGCTGTTATGATGAAGTAGAGAGGAAAAAATTACAAGAAGAGTTAACAGCGAAAACGCTGTGTTTTCAGCAGATAATGGAAAAGAGAAAGATTAAAGATAGTTCAGTATTTCGTAAATTACGTTAAATGAATACATTTGAAACGATAGAAGAATTAGCAACATATATTGAAGAACAGCAAGTAGTACTTCTATTTATTAAAACAGAAAATTGTGGTGTTTGTGATGTCATGTTAAGGAAAGTAAATTACGTATTAGAGAATTATGATTACGTAGAGAAAATAGAGATATTACTACAAGACATGCAAGAAGTTGCGGGGCGATATGCAGTATTTACAGGGCCGACAATTTTGTTATTTCATAATGGAAAAGAGATCCTTCGTGAATCGCGCTTTATTTCACTTGAAAATTTAGAGAGAATCATTCAATTATTCGAGAATTAGATGATAACAAATGAAAAACCTCTTTCGCAAGAGGCTATATTCCTTATTTACGAAAACGTACTTTCAAACCAAGTTCGAATCATATGTATTGTTCCAAATTTAAATGCTAATTTAACAAGAAATACGCCTCCCGCAGCTAATAAAAATAACACTACTTTCCCCTTATTTTTCACTTTCGGTTCCCTTTTCATTTTCATTCCCCTTAGTATGTTAAAAATATTAATCAAACGTTTGTTTAACTGTGTTTATGCATATGTAAGCCAACTAATCAAACGTTTGTTTAAAAAAGAAATACGCCTATATAAGGCGTATTCTTATCAATCACCGCCACCACCGCAGCTACCTCCACTATCTCCTCCAAAAGACCCTCCACAGTCATGTGAACTGCTATCATGCGAGCTGTCATTATTATCAGATCCAGCAAAGAAAAAAAGCGGTGATGAGTTATTAGACGAATTATGTATGCTATTTTGTTTCGTAAGGTTTACTTTCTTTTTGTTTGATCGAACAGCTGTTACAATTATTCCAATGACAACAAATAATAGTATGACAATAATAAATTCCATATAAATGAGAAAAAGCGCAGAAGAGATAAAGAAGGAAATTGCATACAAAGCAGAAAATCTGTTTTCACAAAAAGGCTATGCAGCCACATCTATGGAAGATATTTGTGAAATTACAGAGCGAAGTAAAGGGAGTATTTATTACCATTTTAAAAGTAAAGAAGAATTATTTTTATTTGTAGTAAAACAGCATACGTATGATTGGCTTGAAAAATGGAATGAAAAAGAGAAGTTGTATAGTACTAGTATTGAAAAATTATATGGTCTCGCAGAATATTATGTAGAGGATATACAACAACCTATTTCGAGTGCAATAGAGGAATTTTCTATGAGCCAAGTTGTGAGCAAAGAGGTTCTAGATGAATTATTAGCTTTAACTAGAGAATCATATGTTATGTTTGAGAAATTAATCGAAACAGGTATACAGTCTGGAGAGTTTCGTGAAGAAAATGCGCGCGATTTGATGTATATTGTAAATGGCTTATTATCAGGGCTTGGAGTGCTTTACTATGAGCTAGATTATAACGAGTTAAAGCGAATTTATAAAAAGGCAATAGATGTATTGTTAAAAGGGATGGCAGCTGAATAAATGAAAGCTTTATTTAAAAATCGAGCATTTATGCTCGTTATGGCATCCGATATCTTACAACAATTTGCGATTTGGATCAGAAATATGGCCCTATTGTATTTCATAATGGAGCGGACGAATAATGATCCAGTTTCAGTGTCACTATTATCGGTCATGGAATATGCACCTATTTTTATTTTTTCTTTCATTGGTGGCGCGTTAGCAGATCGCTGGAACCCGAAAAGAACAATGGTTGCTGGGGATATGTTAAGTGTATTGTCTATTATAGGGATTGTTTTATTATTAAAGATTGATTACTGGCAGGCAATATTTTTTGCGACACTCGTTTCTGCAATTGTAGGTCAGTTTTCTCAACCTTCATCTTCACGCATATTTAAGCGCTATGTAAAGGAAGAACAGGTAGCAAATGCGATTGCATTTAACCAAACATTACAGTCATTGTTTATGATTTTCGGACCAGTTGTAGGATCGCTTGTGTATACACAACTTGGTTTATTTACGTCACTATATAGTTTAATCATTTTATTTTTATTATCTGCTATCGCTCTTTCATTTTTACCGAAATGGATTGAACAAGAGCAAGCAGCGAAGGAATCATTAAAAAATGATATAAAAGAAGGGTGGAAATACGTTCTTCATACGAAAAATTTACGTATGATTACGATCACTTTCACAATTATGGGCTTAGCTGTTGGATTAACGAATCCATTAGAGGTGTTTCTTGTAATAGAACGTCTTGGAATGGAAAAGGAAGCAGTTCAATATTTAGCAGCAGCGGATGGAATAGGTATGCTAATCGGTGGTATTGTTGCTGCGGTTTTCGCTTCAAAAGTAAATCCGAAAAAGATGTTTGTATTTGGTATGAGTATATTAGCAATCTCATTTTTAGTCGAAGGGTTGTCCACATCATTTTGGATTACTAGTTTGATGCGATTTGGAACAGGTATTTGTTTAGCTTGTGTTAATATTGTTGTCGGTACGCTTATGATTCAACTTGTACCAGAAAATATGATTGGAAGAGTAAATGGAACCATTTTACCAATGTTTATGGGGACAATGTTAATTGGAACATCACTAGCTGGAGGATTGAAGGAAATGACTTCATTAGTTATTGTATTTTGTATAGCGATGGCACTTATTTTATTAGCGATAGGGCCAGTTTTACGTATGCAACTAGATAAAGAAGATGTTGCTAATAAAGAGGAACTAACGAATTCATTAGCTTCGAAATAGGTGAAAAATCAAATCTATGAATTGCGCACTGAAAATAATATTTCACAAGGTGCATTAGCTGATAAGTGTAGCGTATCAAGACAGACGATAAATGCAATTGAGAACAATAAATATGATCCAAGTTTAGCGTTAGCATTCCGTTTAGCGGAAGTGTTGGGAACAACTGTCGATAAACTATTTTTGTATAAGCTGTAGATGTTTAAAAATTTGGCATCGCATAATGTTGAAGGGGCAAATGAGAAGAAGGAAGATTTAGAAAAATATGTATGAATGAAAAAAATGTCCAGACAAGAAAAAAGCTGGATATTATACGATTGGGCGAACTCGGTATATTCGCTCGTCATTACAACTGCATTATTTCCAATTTATTTTAAAGCAGCTGCAAAAGAAGCCGGGCTATCTGGTGCAACTTCAACAGCTTATTGGGGATATGCAAACTCATTCGCTACACTATTAATTTCTATACTTGCTCCTATTCTCGGCACAGTTGCTGATTATAAAGGGTTTAAAAAACGATTTTTCACATTCTTCTTTGGACTTGGCATCGTATTTACAAGTATGCTAGCAGTTGTTCCAACATCACAGTGGTACTTATTACTAGGATGCTATATGCTCGCATTAGTTGGTTTTGCTGGAGCAAACATTTTTTATGATGCATTTTTAGTAGATGTCACCTCTGAAGATAGAATGGACAAAATTTCTACGAGAGGTTTCGCTTTAGGCTATATTGGGAGTACAATTCCTTTTATCGGTTGTATCGCTCTTATTATTCTTGCTCAAAAAGGAACTATCCCTTTATCAGTTGGCATTGCTAGTCAAATTTCCTTTGCGATAACAGCTCTTTGGTGGGGGTTATTTACAATTCCAATGCTAAAAAACGTAGAGCAAACACACTATATTGAACGTCATCCAAGGCCAATTGCAATGAGCTTCAAGCGCCTTGCTAGTACTTTTAAAAATATTAAAGAATATAAAACAGTATTTATGTTCCTAATCGCTTACTTTTTCTATATTGATGGGGTCGATACAATTATTACTATGTCTACCGCTTACGGAACAGATCTCGGTATCAGTGCAACTAATCTATTAATCATCTTATTTGTAACACAAATTGTAGCTTGTCCATTCGCTTTATTGTATGGAAAACTATCAGAAACATTTACCGGTAAAAAAATGCTATATGTAGGTATCATTATTTATATCATTATTTGCACATATGCCTATTTCTTAAAAACGACACTTGATTTTTGGATTTTAGCAATGTTAGTTGCCACTTCTCAAGGCGGGATTCAAGCACTAAGTCGTTCATACTTTGCTAAACTCGTACCAAAAGAATCTGCTAATGAATTCTTCGGATTTTATAATATCTTTGGCAAGTTTGCCGCAATTATGGGTCCAGTATTAGTCGGTGTTACAACCCAATTAACAGGAAAAACAAACGCTGGTGTCCTTAGTATTATCGTATTGTTTATTATCGGTGGATTCTTATTAACTAGAGTTCCTGAAAATGATACACCAGTTACACCACCTAATCCGAAAACTAAAACGATATAAATGGATAAAGCATTAACTAATCGTGTCATTATTTTATCATTCGACTGTTTATCAGCTTTAGATTTTCCTATACTACAAAAATTACCTAACTTCCAATCTCTAATAACAAAGGGCGCGGTTGTAGAAAAAGTAGAACCAATTTATCCTTCTGTAACATATCCAAGCCACTCAACAATCGTTACTGGAAACTACCCTAATAAACATGGTGTTGTTAGCAATACGTTACTTCAACCAGGACGTGAATCACCGGATTGGCATTGGTACCGAAAATCGATAAAAGGAACAACATTATATGATGAAGCACGCAAAGCAAATTTAACGACAGCAGCCCTTCTTTGGCCTGTTACTGGAAGAGCAAACATTGATTACAATTTACCGGAAATCTTTCCAAATAGACCGTGGCAAAATCAAATTTTAGTTTCATTATTTAGTGGTAGCCCGCTATACCAATTAGATTTAAATCGACGATTCGGTCATATACGAAATGGATTATCACAACCTGAACTCGATGATTTCGTTCTTGCTTCTGCTGTACATACAATCCTTACAAAAAGGCCTAATGTCATGTTTGTTCATTTCACTGATTTAGACACCCAAAGACACTATCATGGCTTTGAATCTAACGAAACAATAGCCGCTATCCATAGGCACGACGAACGTCTAGGAAAAATTATTCACGCATTAAAAGAAAGTGGAATATACGAAGAAAGTACAATCATTGCCCTTGGTGATCATAGCGCTTTAAGTGAAAACAAATCAGTTCAATTAAATGTGCTATTCCATCAAAAAGGGCTTATATCTCTAAATAAAGAAGATAAATTAGTAGACTGGAAGGCCTACTGTCAAGGTTGCGACGGTTCTGCCTATGTATATGTGAAAGACAAAAACGATACGGATACCATTCGGGAAGTACAATTACTTCTTGAAGAACTGCTTCAAAATAAACAAAATGGCATTGAATTTATACTTCATGATGAAGCGGCGAAAGAATCCGGTGCAGATGGTAATTGTTTATTTATGTTGGAAGCACAAGAGGGATATTATTTTACTGAAAATTATACCGGTGATTTTATAAAAGAAATTACTAAAAAAGATGTTACTTCTAGTAAAAAATATACATTTGGAACTCATGGTTACTCCCCAACAAAGCCTAACTATGAAACAATTTTTATCGCTGCTGGAAAAGGTATTCAAAGTGGCGTTACAATCCCGTATATGAGACTTATTGATGAAGGTCCGACTATCGCAAGATTACTCGGTTTGCACTTAGGCGAAACAGACGGATCCATTATAGAGGATTTACTACAATTGTAAATGAAAGGAGGGAATACTATGGACTGGCTAGATGGATTTGGTATTTTTTACATCATTGGTGGAATCACGATTCTCCTAGTATTTGCTATTTCATATTTACTAAAGAAACGTTTTCCAGACAAACAGTTTGATATTATATTTTCACTTAGTTTAGTACTTCTTTGTTTAGCTTTCTTTCCTGTAACAATGATAGCTATTGGTGGATGGGAAGGAATGGGATATGGATTTATTTGTTTCTTCGTTCTACTTGGTACACTTATCGGTATGGTTGCACATCAACTTGTGAAGATCGTTCGAAAGAGCTACGTATAAGTGGTAACGCCGGCAAAGCTCGGTCCCTATTTAGGGGCGCGGGCTTTTTTGTATTTTCTAAAAGGAGGAAGACTGACTATGGCAAAAGAACAAGTGCAAGCCATTACGAAGATGGAAGAGGACTTTGCGCAGTGGTATACCGATATTGTAAAAAAAGCTGAACTTGTTGATTATTCAAGTGTAAAAGGGTGTATGATTCTGCGTCCGTACGGTTATGCCTTATGGGAGAATATGCAGAAAGTGATGGATGAAAAGTTAAAAGAAACTGGTCATGAGAATGTGTATATGCCAATGTTTATCCCAGAGAGTTTATTGCAAAAAGAGAAGGATCATGTTGAAGGATTTGCTCCTGAAGTAGCATGGGTTACGCATGGCGGGGATGAAAAGTTAGCGGAAAGACTTTGTGTACGTCCTACATCTGAAACTTTATTCTGTGAGCATTTCTCAAAGATTGTTCAATCATATAATGATTTGCCAAAGTTATATAATCAGTGGTGTTCCGTAGTTCGTTGGGAAAAGACAACGAGACCATTCCTTCGTACAACTGAATTTTTATGGCAAGAAGGCCATACGATTCATGAAACGGCAGAAGAATCGCAAGCTGAAACGTTAAATGTTTTAAATCTATATGCCTCTTTCTGTGAGGAATACTTAGCGATACCAGTCATTAAAGGACAAAAAACAGAAAAAGAAAAGTTTGCGGGAGCGAAGGAAACTTATACGATTGAAAGTTTAATGCATGATGGAAAAGCACTTCAAACAGGAACATCTCATAACTTTGGAACGAATTTCTCTGAAGCATTTGATATTAAGTTTTTAGATCGTAACGGTAAGTGGCAATATGTACACCAAACTTCGTGGGGGGTATCAACGAGAATGATAGGTGGACTTATTATGGTCCACAGTGATAATAACGGACTTGTAATGCCGCCAAAAGTCGCTCCAGTACAAGTTGTTATTGTACCTATTGCTCAGCATAAAGAAGGTGTGTTAGAAAAAGCAACAGAGTTACAAGGACGTATTCAGAAGGTTGCGCGTGTAAAAATAGATGCTAGCAATAAAACACCGGGCTGGAAATTTAATGAGTATGAAATGAAGGGAATTCCAATTCGATTAGAAGTTGGTCCAAAGGATATTGAAAAGAATCAAGTTGTACTTGTAAGAAGAGATACGAAAGAAAAAGAATTTATATCAATAGATCAATTAGAGGAACGCATTCCATCATTACTTGAGGAAATTCACCATTCTTTATTTAATAAAGCAAAAGTATTTCGCGATGAGAGTACGTATAGTGTGACGAACTTCGAAGAGATGAAAAAAGCAGCTGATGAAAAGCAAGGGTTTATTAAGGCGATGTGGTGTGGAGAACTAGCTTGTGAAGAGAAATTAAAAGAAGAAGTTGGAGTATCTTCACGTTGTATGCCTTTTGAGCAAGAACATTTAGCTGACGAATGTATTTGCTGTAGTAAAGAAGCGAAGCACATGGTCTATTGGGGAAAAGCATATTAATTGATTTTCGCCCAGCCGTTTGCTTTCCCTAGTACTGTTACTTTTTTACCATTTTTCAGGGTTCCTAAAATGGTGCTGCTCGTATTTGCCGCACTTCTTACTCGTAAGCTTGTCGCATTAATCGTTCCTACTTCTTGCGTTCCATTCGTAATGTATGGTTCTGGCGGCAACAGTTCTGGCGGCAACGGTTCTGGTGGTAACGGTTCTGGCGGTAGCGGTTCTGGCGGTAGCGGCTCTGATGGCAGTGGTTCTGGTGACAGTGGTTCTGGTGGCAACGGTTCTGGCGGCAACGGTTCTGGCGGCAACGGTTCTGGCGGCAACGGTTCTGGCGGTAATCGAGTTAAGGGCGATAGCAGTTCGCAAGATAGCAAAGGCTCTCAAGATGGCAATCGAGTTAAAGGCGATAGCAGTTCACAAGGTGATAACGTAAAAGATAATGCGACAAAACAAGGTGATAAATTACCTAATACTGCAGCGCATTATCCTGCATCTATTTTAATGGGACTTTCAACATTCCTAATTGGTATGTTATTGTTTATTCGCCGTAAAAATGCAAAATAAGTGTCGTTAGAGTTTATAACGATTGGTAAAGATTCCATAGACCCAACAAACCCAACAAACCCAACAAACCCAACAAACCCTGGACAAGTAACGGAAGAACGAGCAGTTGTAAATGCGTCTTTATTAAATGTGCGTAAAGGTCCATCTACAGGTGCGGCAGCTGTCGGTCATTTAAAAAATGGAGAGACTGTTACGATCATAGGAAAAGAAAATGGTTGGGCAAAAATCCGTTTTAATGGCGGAGAGGGTTATGTTTCGTTACAGTTCTTAAAAGTTAAACAAGGTTCGTCTTCTTATGAAATTGTTACCTCATCACAAAAGGTTCAAAAACCAAATGAAGCGGAAGCAACACAAATTATGCAGAATATGAAAGAAGATGCTTACATTAAAAGTGACGGTAAAGTTGTAAATATGAAGCAAGGTTTCGTTCGTGCAAATGGTGTTATTAATATTTATGATATTACGACGGGTAAAAAGCTCACATATGTAAAGGGTGGAGCTGACCTGAAATTTGTAAAAGCTGTTGATGATCGTATTCATGTCCAAATTGATGGTATGACAGGTTATGTGAATATAAATGATGTTACATTACATCCGACAATGACTGGTGAGAAAACGTCGTATTATGCAACTAAAAATGGCAAGTTATATCATTATGTATACAATCCGGAAAATGGTAAACATGCAACGTATCAAATTGGTAATGCTCCGAAACATTTAAAAGAAGGAGAGCGTTACGAGGCTTTTGATAAGAAGCAAATTGGAGGACAAGATAGTTATCAATACTTTGAGTATATGCCACTTCGTGCAACATCTACTTATACAGGAGATGAAATTGATAATTTCTTACGTAAATCGAATGCAAAGAGTCCACTTATTGGATTAGGAAAATATTTTGTAAGTGCAGCAGAGAAATATAAGATGAATGCCGGTTACTTAGTGTCACATGCAATTTTAGAATCAGGATGGGGAACAAGTCGTATCGCGCAAGATAAGAAAAATTTATTTGGCTTTAGAGCGGTAGATTCAGATCCATATAATGGTGCAACTGGATTCAAAACATGGGAAGAAGGTATTGATTTTTGTGCGGCATATATAGATAAGCATTACTTAAATCCAAGTGGAAATACATATAATGGTGGAAACTTAGGAGATAAGGCACAAGGAATGAACGTCATGTATGCAAGTGATGAAAATTGGGGACAGCAAATTGCCTCGCTTATGTATAGAATTGATGCAATGAATGGAAGTAAAGATTTAAATAAATATCGACTTGGAACGTTAACAGCAGGTTCTCCGATATTCAAAAGTATGGCTGAAGGTCAGACTGGAATGACATCTCGCAACATTATGGTAGCCATTAAGAAAACAGTTAATACACAACAAGGATCGTATTATGAAATTGTTTCGGATAATAAAGAATACAACAGTGTCTACGTAAAAGCTGGATCTGTAAATCTTGTGAACTCTTATTAAATGCAGAAAAGTGAAGTTCATAATGTTAGAGGAAGTGACAGTGTGAAAAAATATATCGCATTTGATATTGGTGGTACACAGATTAAATCTGGGATTGTTTCAAAATCTGGGATATTACTAAATCACGAAACTACATTAACAGAGGCCCATTTAGGTGGGGAACAAATCGTTCAAAAGATTATTAGCTTGGCGGAGCAATTAATGAATGAACATGTTGTTTCTGGAATCGGTATTAGTACAGCCGGAATTGTAGATATTCATAAAGGGATCATAACTGGCGGCGTGGATCATATTCCACGCTATGCTGGTATTCCTATTATTGATAGATTACAAGCTGTATTAAAATTTCCTATATCCATTGAAAATGATGTCAATTGTGCTTTGTTTGGAGAGATGTGGCAAGGTGTTGGAAGAGATGAAAATAATTGCATTATGCTTACCCTTGGAACGGGAATAGGGGGGGCTATTGTTATTAATAAGAAACTGTACAGAGGTCATTCATTTAGTGCTGGTGAATGGGGCAATATGTTGATCGAAGGGAAACCATTTGAAGAAATTGCCTCGATTTCAGGGTTAATCTCTCTTGTGCGGAAGTATAAAGGTAGCGGTAATTGGAACGGTGAAAAAATTTTTGAATTATATGATCAGAAGGATAAAGAAGTTATACATGCCGTTCAAATATTTTTTAAACATTTAGCCATTGGAATTAGTAATCTTGCTTATATCTTTAATCCACAAGTAATTATTATTGGTGGAGGGATTACTAATAGAGGTAATCGATTTTTAGAAGAAGTAAAGGAAGAGGTACGAAAATATTTAAATCCTGAAATTTATAGTAATTGCGAGATTAAAATCGCACAAAATCGTAATCACGCAGGAATGATTGGTTCGATTTACCACTTCTTACATCAATATAAATAAATGCCTATTATTTTAGAAAAAGGACAAAAGATCGATTTAACGAAAGGACAACCGAGAGTAGCAAAACTACAGGTTGGCTTAGGCTGGGATCCAATTGGGCAATCAGGAGGGTTTCTGTCTTCATTATTTGGAAGTAAACCAAATGTAGATTGTGATGCATCAGTTGTTATGTTAGAAGGAGAGCGTTTTTTAAATAAAAATGATTTAGTTTACTTTGGAAACAAACTTTCTACTTGTGGTAGTATTATTCATTCAGGAGATAATTTAACAGGTGAAGGCGCTGGTGACGACGAAACAATTTTCGTAGAATTACATAAAGTTCCGAGCCGTATTAATCGTTTAGTATTTGTTGTAAATATTTATGACTGTGTAAATCGTCGTCAAGATTTTGGGATGATTCGTAATGCATATATTCGTATTCAAAACCCACAAACAGGTGAAGAATTAGCACGTTATAACTTGTCAGATAACTATGCTGGCAAAACGACTCTAATTGCAGGAGAAATGTACCGACACGGAAGTGAGTGGAAGTTTTCAGCGGTTGGAGAAGGAACACAAGATAAAAATTTAAGTGAGATTGTATCACGTTATCAATAAATGGCATCAATTTCATTGAAAAAGGGACAAAAGGTAGATTTAACAAAAACGAATCCAGGTCTTTCAAAAGTTCTTGTAGGGCTTGGTTGGGATACGAATCGTTATGACGGACAAAACGATTTCGATTTAGATGTTAGTATTTTCTTAGTAGGTGCGAATGGTAAAGTTTCAGGCGCAGAGGATTTCGTCTTCTACAATAATCCAAAAGGTGCGAATGGTGCTGTAGAGCATTTAGGAGATAACCGCACAGGCGAAGGTGAAGGCGATGACGAATCAATTAAAGTAGATTTGAAAAATGTTCCTGCTCACATCGAACGTATTTGTTTCACAATTACAATTTATGATGGAGAAGGCCGTAGCCAAAACTTTGGACAAGTTTCTAACGCTTTCGTACGTATTCTAGATGAAGAGAAAAATGCAGAATTAATTCGTTACGATTTAGGAGAAGACTTCTCTATCGAAACAGCGGTAGTAGTGGGTGAATTATACCGTCATGCAGGTGAATGGAAGTTCAATGCAATTGGAAGTGGATTCCAAGGTGGATTAGGTTCTCTATGTAATAACTTTGGTTTAGATGTAGAGTAAATGGTTATTCAGTTACAAAAAGGACAGAAGATCGATTTAGGTAAGACAAGCCCTGGTTTAACAAAAGCGGTAATTGGTCTTGGGTGGGATATTAAATCTTATGATGGTGGATCTGATTTCGATTTAGATGCATCGGCATTTCTATTAGATGCGAACGGAAAATGTACGAAGGAAACTGATTTTATTTTCTATAACAATTTACAGTCTCCTTGTGAATCTGTTCTGCATACAGGAGATAACCGTACAGGTGAAGGTGAAGGCGATGATGAGCAACTTGTTGTCGATTTAAAGAAAGTTCCAGCAGATGTACATAAAATTGCAATCACAGTTACAATTTATGATGGTGAAGGCCGTAATCAAAACTTTGGACAAGTCGGAAACGCATTCGTTCGTTTAGCGAATGAGGAAACAAACGAAGAAGTTCTTCGTTTTGATTTAGGGGAAGATTTCTCCATTGAAACAGCAGTTGTCTTTTGTGAATTATACCGTCATAATGGACAGTGGAAGTTTAATGCAGTAGGAAGCGGTTTCCAAGGTGGATTAGGTGCGCTTGTAAGAGCGTATGGCTTGGATGCATAAATGAGCATTTTGCAAGAAATCATTAATACGTATGCTCAGTTTTTCGACTTAGATATGTGGATTAAAGTGTTGCAAGATCCAGTATCTTGGGGATTAATTGGTACACTTGTTGTACTTGAAGGATTACTATCTGCTGATAACGCACTTGTGTTAGCGGTAATGGTAAAACATCTTCCGGAAGAGAAACGTAAAAAAGCATTATTCTACGGACTTATTGGAGCTTATGTGTTCCGCTTTATTGCAATTGGAATTGGAATGTTCTTAATTAAATTATGGTGGGTAAAACTTCTTGGTGCGCTTTACCTTGCTTGGTTATCAGTGAAATACTTTATTGATAAGCGTAAAGGTGCAAGTGAAGAAGAGGAAGCTCATGGTATGAATCAAAATAGTATTTTCTTTAGAATGTTCGGTGTCTTCTGGGGGACGGTTGCGATGGTTGAATTAATGGATATCGCGTTCTCTGTAGATAGCGTACTTGCTGCATTTGGTGTATCAAATGAAGTTTGGATTTTACTATTAGGCGGAATGCTCGGTATTTTAATGATGCGTGGTATTGCTGGCGTATTTTTAAAATTGTTAGAGCGTATTCCAGAATTAGAAACAACAGCGTATATTTTAATTCTAATTATTGCAGCGAAAATGTTATTGTCTCTAATTGATATTCACATTAGTCATACACTGTTCTTTATTATTTTACTTGTAGCATTTGGAGCAACATTTATAATTCACTACATGAAGAATTCTGGACAGGCTAAAGAAGAAGTTGCAGCTACTAAAGATAATCATAAATAAGTGTTTTCACGTTTTACACTTCAACCATGTGCATTAAAAGAAGAATCAGATTTAAAACAATTTGAAGCGCTTTTAGAAAAACGCCCACAATATGAACTGACAGAGAATGAAATGAAATTTAGTTATATAGCAACGCGTATTCTTGGTGTTCCTAATGATGTAGATGAATATTTCAATGAACTATTTGATTATAGTGAAGCAAAAGGGATTGAGGTTTTACATGAACAAAATTTAAATAAGGTGATTGATTCCGAAAAACTGCGTCATATTCAAGAAGTTTTTGCATTACATCAAGAAGCACCAAATGGACTTACAGTAAATAGGCTTGTAGCCCATCTGTCTGGAAAGCAACTATTACCGCAAGTAGACAATCCTGATTTGCAACATTATATACATACGACGTTTATTTCTGTATTGAAATTGTATGAGAAACAACATAATCAATCTTTAAAGACAGAAGGGTTCCGTCGTTTCTTAATCGATATGATTAAGTTAAGTGAAAATTATGTAACGAAGTGGTTTTCTACGATTAATTATAAGAAACAAATGCCGCGTATCATTTGGTATGGTGATGCACAGGAAAGTCGTATATATTTCTTATACTTTCTTATTATGCTCGGCTGTGATGTACTTTATTATCACCCGGAAGGAAAAGATGGCTTTGAGAATATCGATGAAGCGGGAAGAACTTTTGTTGTGTCTCATTCAAGCCGTATCTCTCTTGAACCATTTCCCGATCGTCGTCGCGAACGCGTCGCAACAGTAGCGTACCAAGCTTCAAAGGAAATCGAGCAAGTACTCCACCACGATAATTCACTACTGTACAAGCCGTGGCAATTCCGTTCGTATACACCTGTCGCACGTACATTAAAAACGACATATGATGAACTCTTTTTAATTACGAAAGAAAAGTCGTTTGTACGCCCAACATTCTTTGTTGAAAATAAACACATTTATATCCCTTCTTTATTTGCGAAAATATCAGGCGTTTCAAAGAATGATAAAGAATATTTTCAACGATTAAAGGCCGTTACATCATTCGATAACAGTTTATTAATTAATACATTCCCGTTTACGAAAGAACAAAAAGCGAATTTCCAATATCATTACCGAGATGCATTGGACCGCGGAGGAAAGTTACACCCGGATTTAATTATGAATAGCCATTGGTGGCCGCATAAGCGTTTACCGGAAGGTTTACAGCATGGTATCGCAGAGGCGATCATCCATACGTGTGAAAGTGAAATGTGTAAAGCAATTGGGAAAGAGACGAAACAAGAGGTATCACTATATGTTTTCGCGCAGCTCTCTCAAATACCACCGAACATTTTAGAGCAGCTTGAGAAATTTGATTATTCACAAGATGTACCGAAAATTGTTATATTTAATAATGAGAAGAGTGGAGAATTAACTCGTTCCGATGCTGTTTTACTATTATTTTTAAATCAAATTGGAGTAGATGTATTCCATTTCAATCCAACGGGGAGAAACGATATTGAACCGTATATTGAAGCAAGCGCATTTGATTCACATTGGCTTGAGGAAGTTAATTTTGATCTTGAGTTTCATGGTTCATCAGCCTATAAAAATTTATCACAAACAATAAAAGGACTATTTCGTCCATTTTTATAAATGAATAACCCAGTCGTACTAGATTCAAAAACAGAATTAAATGAGCAAACCGCACAAGATGTTCGTTTACAACTTAGACAAGATGCGGAAGTACAACGTATTTATAATGCGGTAGATATTAAAGATCAGTTAGAATTAATCGAGCTTGGAAAAGAACCGTCTATGGAAATTTCACGTTTCGCTGATCAAATTTTACACACAATGTCTTTATCAAAAATAGAAGACTCTGGTGAATTATTAAAACAGCTTGGTAAAATTATGGACAGGTTTGATAGCAAAGATTTTGCGGAAGAGAAAAGTGGTTTCTTCTCACGCATGTTCAAAAAAGCAGATAAAATGATTGAACAAATCTTTAGTAAGTATCAGACAATGGGTCGCGAAATGGATAAAGTATACGTAGAAATTACGAAGTATCAAGATGAAATGAAAAAATCAATTGGTACGTTAGATGGCTTGTATGAGCAAAACTTAAAGTATTATTTAGATTTAGAGAAGTACGTAGTAGCAGGAGAAATGTTATTAGAGCGTTTAAATACAGAGTTAGTTCCGATGTATGAAGAGCGCGTGCGTAATAATGATCAACTAGCAGGTATTGAATTAGAATCACTTAAAAACTCTGTTGAAATTTTAGAGCAACGTATTGATGATTTAGAAAAAGCACGTATGGTTGCTCTACTTACAGCACCACAAATTCGTATGATTCAACGTGGTAACAATAAATTAATCGGTAAGATTAATACAGCATTTATTACAACGATTCCTATCTTTAAAAATGGTATCATTCAAGCGGTAAATGCGAAACGTCAAAAGCTTGTTGCAGATTCTATGGCTGAGCTTGATCGTCGTACAAATGAGTTACTGAAGAAAAATGCACAAAATATCGCAACGCAAAGTGTGGAAGTAGCGAGATTATCAGGTTCTTCTAGTATTAAGATGGAAACACTTGAGGAAACTTGGAACATTATTTCAAGAGGTATGCAAGAAACACAACAAATTGAAGAGCAAAATAAACGTGAGCGTGAAGAAAGTCGCAAGCGCATGGCTACATTAACAGAGAACATCAAAAAAGAATTACAAGGATAAATGAGCAAATGGTACAGTAAGACGAAAGATCAAACATTACTCAACCTAGAAACAAATGAACAACACGGTTTAAAAGATGAAATTGTAAATGAACGTTTAAAGCAATATGGTTCTAATGAATTAGCTACAAAACAAAAACGTACTTTATGGCAGCGGATTTTTGCCCAAATTAATGACGTCCTCGTATATGTTCTTCTTATAGCCGCCCTTATTTCTGCCTTTGTAGGTGAATGGGCAGATGCAAGTATTATCGCGCTCGTTGTCATATTAAATGCAGTTATTGGTGTCATCCAAGAGTCAAAGGCTGAGCAAGCTTTGGAAGCACTAAAAAAAATGGCAACACCTAAAGCTATCGTAAAACGAGACGGCGAACTAAAAGAAATTCCATCTGAACAAGTCGTTCCAGGTGATATCGTCATGCTCGATGCTGGACGTTATATACCATGTGATTTACGACTTATCGAAACAGCAAATTTAAAAGTTGAAGAATCTGCTCTAACTGGTGAGTCCGTCCCTGTTGATAAGGACGCACTTTATCATCCTTCTATGCAAACTGATGAACAAGTACCACTGGGCGATCAAAAAAACATGACCTTTATGTCGACGCTAGTAACATACGGACGTGGCGTTGGTGTTGCTGTTGAAACTGGTATGAACTCACAAATTGGTAAGATCGCTACCCTTTTACATGAAGCAGATGATGATATGACACCACTTCAAAAAAGCTTAGCACAAGTAGGAAAATATTTAGGCTTTGTCGCTGTAGCCATTTGCGCTATTATGTTTCTCATCGGTTTTTTACAAGGACGCGATACGTTAGAAATGTTTATGACTGCAATTAGTTTAGCTGTAGCGGCTATTCCTGAAGGACTACCGGCTATCGTTTCCATCGTTCTTGCAATTGGCGTACAGCGTATGATTAAACAAAACGTTATCATTCGTAAACTACCGGCTGTTGAAGCTCTCGGGTCTGTCACAATTATTTGTTCAGATAAAACAGGTACATTAACGCAAAATAAAATGACCGTTACTCACTTTTATAGTGATAACACATACGACCACTTAGAAAATTTAAATGTAAATAATGATGTACACCGTCTATTGTTAGAAAATATGGTGTTATGTAATGATGCGTCTTATAGTAGTGAATCCCAAACTGGGGACCCTACTGAAATTGCCCTTCTCGTGGCTGGAAGCACTTTTAACATGCAAAAAGATCAGTTAGAAAATAAACATGAACGTGTTAACGAGCTACCTTTTGATTCAGATCGTAAAATGATGTCAACAGTGCATACATACGATGAAAGCTACTATAGTATGACGAAAGGTGCTATTGATAAACTTTTACCTCACTGCACCCATATCTTTATAAATGACAAAGTTGAAGTCTTCACAGATTCTGATAAAAATCAAATATTAGAAGCTGCCGGGGCAATGTCTCAAGAAGCTTTAAGAGTACTTTCATTCGCATTTAAACAATATAATGCGAACGATGTGGATATAAATCATCTCGAAGAAAAGCTCATCTTTATCGGTCTTGTCGGTATGATTGATCCACCACGCACAGAAGTAAAAGATTCCATTACAGAGTGTAAAAAAGCTGGTATTCGTACAGTTATGATTACTGGTGATCATAAGGATACCGCCTTTGCAATTGCCAAAGAACTTGGTATTGCTGAAGAAAAATCTGAAATTATGATTGGAACTGAACTAGATAACATTTCAGATACAGAACTAGCAAACAAAATTAATCACTTACATGTATTCGCTAGGGTCTCTCCAGAACATAAAGTGAAGATTGTAAAAGCATTACGTGCGAAAGGAAATATCGTTTCTATGACTGGTGATGGCGTCAATGATGCTCCATCTTTAAAACAAGCAGACGTTGGCGTAGCAATGGGCATTACAGGGACAGATGTCGCAAAAGGCGCAGCAGATGTCGTTTTAACAGACGATAACTTCTCATCTATCGTTAAAGCCGTTGAAGAAGGTAGAAATATTTACCGTAACATAAAAAAATCGATTCTCTTCCTACTCTCTTGTAACTTCGGAGAAATTATCGCTTTATTTTTAGCTATTTTACTTGGCTGGGCGACACCATTACGCCCAATCCACATTTTGTGGGTTAATTTAATTACCGACACACTTCCTGCATTGTCACTCGGTGTTGATCCTGAAGATTCAGATGTGATGAAAGAAAAACCACGACGTGCGAAAGAAAGTCTATTTAGCGGGAGCGTCCCTTTTCTTATTTTTAATGGGGTTGTAATTGGATTTTTAACGTTAGCAGCCTTTATCGTTGGGGCAAAACTCTATGCTGGAGATACAAACTTATTTCCACTTTTCCCAGAACAAATTGATGAAGATGCTCTATTACATGCTCAAACGATGGCATTTGTCGTTCTTAGTTTTTCTCAGCTCGTTCATTCATTTAACTTGCGTTCAAGAACGAAATCGATTTTCTCAATTGGGATATTTACAAATAAATACTTAGTCTTCTCACTTCTTATCGGTGTTCTTATGCAAGTGTGTATCATCTCCATCCCTCCTCTAGCGAATATATTTGGTGTACATGCATTAACATTACGCGATTGGGGATTTGTTCTCTTGCTAAGTATCATTCCGCTCGTTGTGAATGAAATCATTAAATTAGTTAAGAGAAACTAAATGGAAGAAGGAGGAAAAGAGAAGAGTTGTCATGAATTTGTTGGAAATAAAAAAGAGCCTCATATAAGAGAGGCTTTTTTACTTTTTAATTAAGTGGATTTATCCGTAAAGTCAGAAGAAAACGTTGAATATATGGTCGAAGCTATTAAAGAAAAATTACGTATGGTTAATGCTGGAGCGATGAGAGCTGCTAGCTTTAATGAAGAAATGTACGAAGACTTACGTGACATTTATGATCATGTTATGAAGCGTGAAACATTCAGCATTAGTGAAATGCAAGCTATTACAGAAGAATTAGGTACATTAATTAAAAAGTAAATGGTTCAAGTATTGTTTGTTTGTCTTGGGAACATTTGCCGTTCTCCAATGGCAGAAGCGATTTTTCGAGATTTTGTCGTAAAAGAGGGACTCGAAGAGAAAATTGTCATTGATTCTGCAGGAACTGGAGATTGGCATATCGGTTATCCACCACATAAAGGAACACAAAAAATTTTAAAAGAAAATGAAGTCGTTTTTGAAGGAATTAAAGCAAGGCAAGTAGAAAAAGAAGACTTAACAAAGTTTGATTATATTATTGCCATGGACAACAAGAATATAGCAGATTTAAAAAGTTTAGGTAAAACTGGAGGCTATATTGGTAGGCTGTCCGACTTTGTTCCAGACGGTGGCTGGACAGACGTTCCTGACCCTTACTATACAGGGAACTTTCAAGAAGTGTATGACCTTGTAACAGAAGGGTGTGCAAAGCTATTAGCTTTCATTCGAAATGAACAAGGAATATGAATGGCAAAGAAAAATAATATCGCTCGAAACATTGCGCTTGGTATAGCGGCAGGTGTAGCTGTATCCATGTTAAAGAAAGAAAATCGTGAAAAAGTAAAAAATACTGCTGAAAAAGCAAAAACAAAGATGATTGAAATTGGTGAAAATGCAAAGATCAAAGAAAAAGTGCAAACTGTTACAGATAAAGGACGCGAACTTGCTGATTTCAATGTAGTGAAAGCGAAAGTAGCAGAAATTAAAAAATTGACGCCGTCCGTTGTAGAGACGTTAAAAGAAACGAAAGAAATTTTTAGTAAGAAAAAAGTTGAGCGAGAAGAAAAGCCAGAAACGATTGAAATTCAAGCTGTATCTCCAAAGGTAGATGAGCTTAAAGCAGAAGAAGAGCCAGTAGTTGCTGAAGATGGTGGTATGAAAGAAGCACGTGAATTATTTATGAAGGACTCACATGCAGAGGAAAAAAAAACTGAAGCGTACATTGAGTTAAAGCAAGATAAAGAAGAGAAGAAAAGCGTTTAAATGAGAAAAATTTTAGAAAAGGTGAGAAGAAATCGCACTTATTCGTTCGGTAAAGATTTGTACGATCGGACGATGCGTGATGATGTAGCGGGCTTGGCAGCACAGCTCGCTTATTTCTTCTTACTTGCTATTTTTCCTGGGCTTGTTTTCTTAATTACGCTTCTTGGATTCATTGACCTTCAAACAGAAAGTGTGCTCAATTTATTAGAACCGTACGTACCGGAAGATGCCATGTACTTAATTGAAGTAAACGTAGATAAAGTGGTAAATGAGCAAAATGGTGGTTTATTATCATTTGGTTTACTGTCGATGCTATGGTTTGCTTCAAATGGAGTGAATGCGGTTATGAATGCTTTTAACCGTGCGTATGATGTAACCGAAACACGTTCCTTTATTAAAACAAGAGCTTTATCAATCGTGTTTACATTAGCGATCATTTTTATGATTGTGTTTGCTCTAATTGTCCCAGTGTTCGGACAAGTGATTGGGGCAGCGGTATTTAAAGCAATTGGTTTATCGGATAGTTTTTCTTACGTATGGAGTATTACACGATTAGTAGCGAGTTTCTTCGTACTATTTGCCTTGTTTAGTTTTTTATATACATTTGCACCAGATCGAAAGTTAAAAAGAAGAGAAGTCATTTCAGGAGCAATATTTGCTACTGTAGGATGGATTGTGGTATCGTACTCATTTGCTTATTATGTAGATAAGTTTGCGAATTACGCCAATACATATGGTGGTCTCGGTGGAATTATTATTTTAATGTTATGGTTTTACTTAACTGGATGGGTAATTTTACTTGGCGGTGAAATTAATGGTCTACTCCATCACTATAGAACGGGTGACAATAATTCCCGTAATGAATAAATGAACTCGGAAGTAAAAACATTACCATCAAAACAGAACGTACCTAATCCATCTTGGATTCAAACACTAAAAAAGCACTATGAACTTATATTTGCAATCATATCTGGTATTTTCATTTTAGCTGGCTGGTTATTCACAAAAAATGAGGCAATAAGTGTAGGCATTACTTTCTATATCCTCGCTTATGTAATTGGAGGATTTGCAAAAGCGAAAGAAGGCATTGCAGACACAATTGAAGAGAAAGAGCTAAATGTTGAAATGCTCATGCTCTTTGCAGCTATCGGTGCTGCCATGATTGGCTATTGGGCAGAGGGCGCTATTTTAATCTTCATCTTTGCGCTAAGTGGCGCTATGGAATCTTATACGTTAAGTAAAAGTCAAAAAGAAATTTCAGCGCTTCTTGATTTACAGCCTGAAGAAGCATTACGTATTTCAAATGGAACCGAGGAACGTGTTCCTGTTGGAGAATTACAAATTAACGACATTATTTTAATTAAACCCGGTGAGCGTGTTCCTGCTGATGGCACAATTCATAATGGTGAAACAAATATTGATGAAGCTGCTATTACAGGAGAACCTATTCCGAATGAGAAAAAATTCGGCGATGAAGTGTTTGCTGGAACTGTGAATTTACGTGGTGCTATTGAGGTTACAATTACAAAGCCGAGCGATCAAACATTATTCCAAAAAATTATTCGTCTCGTTCAAAGTGCACAAAGTGAAAAATCACCATCACAACTATTCATCGAAAAATTTGAAGGAACATACGTAAAAGGTGTACTACTCGTTGTTGCGCTTATGATGTTCGTTCCTCATTTCTTACTGGATTGGAGTTGGAATGAAACATTTTATCGCGCTATGATTTTACTTGTAGTCGCTTCTCCTTGTGCACTAGTTGCAGCTATTACACCCTCAACTTTATCTGCAATTTCTAACGGAGCAAGAAACGGTATTCTCTTTAAAGGCGGCATTCATTTAGAACGTCTAGCTTCAGTAAAGGCGATTGCCTTTGATAAAACAGGAACATTAACACAAGGAAGACCTACAGTAACAGATGTATATGTTCGAGAAGGTATAGCAGAAAGTGAAGTACTTTCTATTACAGCAGCGATTGAAAGTCACTCTACACATCCTTTAGCCGAAGCAATTGTTAAATATGCAAAACATGCTTATGATATTTCGATAAAAAAACCCGAAAACGTTGAAGATGTAACTGGTTTTGGATTAAAAGGAACATTAGAAAATAAAGCTTATAAAATTGGTAAAGCTGATTTTATCGGGGAAGAAACAAAGACATTTCATAATGGTATTTCTACCTCCCTTGAAAAAGAAGGTAAAACTGTCGTTTATATAAGTGATGAAGATGGTATTCTTGGACTTATCGCTTTAAAAGATACACTCCGTCAAGAAACAATTGCTGCTATTCGCGATTTACAAAGCATTGGTGTGGAAGCAATCATGATTACTGGCGATAATGAAGAAACCGCAAAAGCCATTGCTGCTGAAAGCAATATAAAAGAGTATTATGCATCCTGTTTACCAGAAACAAAAGTTGAAACGATTAAAAAGTTAAAAGAAAAATACGGTACAGTAGCAATGGTCGGAGATGGTATAAATGATGCACCTGCGCTCGCTACTGCTAGCATTGGTGTTGCAATGGGTGAAGGAACAGACGTAGCTTTAGAAACTGCAGACGTTGTACTTATGAAGAACGAATTGTCTCGACTTTCCCAAGCCATTCGTTTATCAAAACGAATGAACCGTATTGTAAAGCAAAATGTAGTATTTTCTCTAGCTGTAATTGCACTGCTAATCTGTTCAAACTTCTTGCAATTTTTAGCTCTTCCATTTGGTGTTATTGGGCATGAGGGAAGTACAATTCTTGTCATTTTAAACGGGTTACGATTATTAAAAGGAAACAAATAAGTGAAGACAGAGAAATTTTTTACTCATCCGATTGGTGTATTTATTGCTGCGATAATAGCAACCTTTTTATGGGGAAGCGCATTTCCCTTTATTAAATTAAGCTATGCTGAACTTGGGATTCAGCCACAAGAAGTTGGAGAACAAATATTATTTGCTGGTTATCGCTTTTTCTTAGCTGGTGTAATGCTCTTATTATTTTTTAAAGCGCTAGGAAAAGATATGCAGTTCAAAAAAGGAACAGGAAAGCAGTTAGTTCAAATTGGTTTGTTCCAAACTTTTCTTCAATATATATGTTTTTATATTGGAATGAGTTATAGCTCAGGAATTGAAGGAGCGATTATTTCAGGAACATCATCATTCTTTCAAATTTTACTCGCACACTTTTTATATAAAGATGATGCTCTCAATATGAGAAAAATAATTGGCGTATCGATCGGATTTTGTGGTGTCATTTTAGTGAATGTACCGAGTGATGGAAGTGTATCATTCCATTTTGGAATAGGTAGCTTATTACTTCTTGGGGCAGCGATGATGTATTCGTATGGAAATATACTAGCAAAAGAAGGTAGTAAAACGTTAGATATTGGGTATATGACAGCATACCAAATGATTTTTGGTTCAGTTGGGTTACTATGTATAGGTGCATTACAAGTTGGAGCGATGCCATTTACTTTTAACCTATATACAATACTTATGCTCATATATTTAGCGTTCTTATCGGCAGCGGGATTTTGTATATGGAATACAATTATGAAGTATAACAAAGTAGGAAAAGTCTCGATGTATATGTTCTTCATACCTGTCTTTGGTGTGTTATTATCGAGCATGATTTTAGGAGAAGCAATTCATTCATTTGTATTATTTGGTTTAGCATGTGTAGCAGCGGGAATCATTGTCGTAAATCGTACCCCGGCTAAGCAGAAAATGGAGCAAAAAAAAGAAGTAGCGTAGGTGTTAATCGGACAAATAATTATTTTTTTAACAGGAGCAATTTATGCAATAGGACAGACAAAAAGAACAAGAGAAAATATGCCGTTACCTTTAGCGGTTCGTCTTATTCTTAGTTTTTCTTTAACAGGTAGTGCGATTTGGATATGGCTACAAGATCCATCGATAGAGTATAGCAGCTGGGTTGCACTAGGAATGACTTTATCGACTTTAGGAGATTTATTTATGGCAGGTTTGATTCCCTTTGGCCATCGATTAATTGGAGGAATGGTTACTTTTGCTCTTGCCCATTGTTTTTATGTAAAAGCATTTTTGCAAACAGGTATTTCATGGAATGGTTTTTGGATTGGTTTACTCGTATACGGACTCTTTCTAATTATAGGATGGTTCTTTTTTATCCGAAATGAAAAACAGGACAAACTGTTTACGATAGGAGCCCTAATTTACGGGTTGTGGGTTGGGGGAATGGCTTGCTTTGCATTCGCCTTATACTATGAGAATACAGGAATATGGTGGATACCAGCGCTTGGTGGTTTGCTGTTTGTGATTTCTGATTTTATTATTGGTGTGACAGATATTGGTGGACGCAAGCTGAAGTATGAACCACTTTGGATTTGGTTTACATATGTCGCTGCTCAGATGTGTATTGTATATGTAGGACTATAAATGATGCAAAAGAAAAAACGTTTGCGTGAGTTTTTTGGAATAATTGCAAGTGCATGCTTATTAGCATTTTTGGCAAAAATCTTTTTGTTTTTCCCTACGACTGTAAAAGGAGCATCTATGAAGCCAACGTTACAAGATGGGGATAAGCTAATTGTTAATAAGTTGGCAAAGCAATTTGAAAGTTATGGTAGAGAAGACATTATTGTTGTGAAGACGGATAATTTTTATGTGAAAAGAGTGATTGGATTACCGGGTGATGTAATTGAGATGAGAAATGACCAATTATATGTGAATCATGAGGTGAAAAATGAGGGGTATTTGCATAGTAATAAAAAACAAGCTGAAAAAAAACTTATGAATTTAACAGAGGACTTTGGACCTATTACAATTCCTAAAAATAAGATTTTTGTTATGGGAGATAATCGCTTAATAAGCAGGGATAGTAGAAATGGTTTAGGACTTATTGATAGAGCAGATGTATTAGGAAAGTTAGCAGCAATCTATTATCCATTTGAACATGTGAAAATAATAAATTAAATGACCATTGAAAATCAATTTATCCAAAAAGTTTACTATAAAACATTTTTAACAGAAGAAATTTCTACTCCGGTATCGGAAGTACTCGGTGAAGCATATATAAATGAATCTAAAAATGAATTCTCCAACATTTCTAATATTCGCTTTGCTCAAGGTGAATTTTATTACCAAAATAAAGATTTTGAAGCAGCCATATTTAAGTGGGAGAAAGTAAATAACGACCTTGAACTTTGGGCAACCAAAAATATTGCTGATGCCTATTTTGAACTCGGATTCTTACCAAAAGCAGAAGAAATTTATCAATCTATTCAAACTGAAGGTACAACTCTTACGATGGAAGTTTCCTTGCAACTTCTTTCTCTTTATATCGAGCAAGATCGTTTAGGATTAGCTTTTAAGACGATTAGTGAAGCGGTGGCATTTCAACCAGACTATCCGAATATTACTGCAATCGCACGGTCTTTCTATGAAAAACAAGAAGATTGGAACAACGCTATCGAACTTGCAGTTCAAGAGGGAATTCGAACAAAGTCATTACATTGGTTCGATACTTTAATCAATTACGTAAACCAAGGATTTACTAAACAAATCAAACCAGAATATTTCTATGATTCTTTAAAAGCTTTATATGCAATTGACCAAGTCCAATTTAAAGAGTTTGTTATTGCCCTTTGGAACAGCTATCAAAATGAACCATTATACCTTTCTTGGATCCAAAGCATGAATCATTTATTTTTACATATCGAGACAGATAACAATGACAATTGGAATGAAATTTCTATCCGCTACCAAGAAACATACTTTGCATTAATTACTGGCGATCATTTTATGCATGAATTAAACGGTCTTGTTCCTGATTTATTAACAAATTGGTTTAGTTTAACAAAAGCAAAGGATTCCTTACTCGTTTCTGCCGCAGTATTAGCATGGAATGAAGTTGCACCTACAACTTTAGAATCATTACTCGTAAAAAGTGCTGGAGCCTTACTTTCTAATTCATCAGCTGAAACAAATGTAGATATGGAAACCGTTTCTCATTTATTCGAAACAATTGCTGAATGGGCCGAGAAAAATGATGTAGATTTAAGTCATCAATTTACGCTACTCGTCCATGAACTATGTGATTTAAATGTTAATAAACTACTAATAGCTGGAACAAGTGACCATGATAAAGCGTCATTCGTCAATTCAATATTAGGAGAGAACATCTTAACTGAGACTTTAACAGTTCCTATTCTATTTAAAGACGATAGTCAAACTGCAATAACGGAATTCAATGATCTAGATGTAAAAAATATCTCGAACTTTGATGAAGTCCATCAAATAATGGATACATCTTCCCAGTCAGAACTTGAGAAAAAATGTATAGAAATTAAGTTACCGAGTAGATTTTTAAGAAAAAATAAGTTTGCATTTCTTGTTACCCCATCCGTTCAAGGGCAATTGGATAAAAACAGCTCATACTTTGAATACTTACAGGCAGCAGAGAGCCTTATTTACATATTAAATTCTGCTTCACCATTACATGGCGAAGAACTTGATACATTACTTTATTTACGTGAACAAGTACCAAACTTACAAATTCATTTCGTATTACACACAAATAATACGAGTACCAATGAAAATCTAATTAGTAAACTTACTGTCCATTTCCCAAATGCAAAATTCTTCCCGTACTCTCCTTCCCAAGAGAGTAGCCAGCAACTTGGGGATGTAACAGAGTCCATTCTCTCTAATCTTGCAGAACGTGACATAGAAAAAGAACGTATAGAAAAGCTAATATGGTTTACTCAAAAGACAATCGCTTACCTTGTAAATGAACGTGTAGAATTAGAACATACATTAGTGAAATCAGTACGCTGGAATAAACATATATCTGTAAAACTTAATGGATTTATTAACAATCTTACTGCTCTTGAAAAAGACAAAATGCGTTCTATTACAGAATCTTATCTTTTAACGAAAGAAGAAATTACACAAGATATACATTCTCAAATTCCTGAATTGTTACAGAGCTGTTCTGATCTTGTTCAAGAAGATAGTGATTTCAAATTAGTTCATGAAGAATTAAATACTGCGATGAACGAACGAATTGACAAACATGTACAACAAGTGCTTCTTCCTAAATTTACTGGGTCTATTCAAGAATGGATTGAAACAGCACATAATGAATTTATTCAAGCTCAAGCTTATTTAGATGAAATGAGTGAAACGTTCAATAAATTATATAAAGAAGAACGTATGAAACTTCCTTGCGATTTCAAATTACTAGATGATTGGCATCGAGATGTCGTACGAATGACAAATAGAATTACAGTAACGAACATCAACATTTTATTACGCTTCACACCGACACAATTCTTCTTAAAGAGTGCCGGAAAATTATTTGGTAATATGCAAAAAAACCAATCTATGCTTGCAAACAAATATAAACAATATATTGAAACGGAAGACTATACAGAAATTGCCCAAACAATTTCAAAACAATTCTTCCTTCAATTTGAAGTATTTGAAGGCGCACTAGAGCGTGACATCATGATGTTCTTTAAAGATCCACTTAGCGTATTGAAACAAAATGTAGAAGCAGCTCAGCTTGAAATACAAGAAGACGAACAAACATTAGCAACGCTAAGAAGCAACCCAGAAACTTATCATGATCCTTTAGCACTATTTAAACTACAACTATTGCAACACAAATTTGTTATAAGTACTAACCAAAACAATGAAGACGTCTTTGTATCTAACGAGTCTCCTACTGTTTAAATGGAACAACATATTGGCGAGTTAATCGCGCATTATGGGTATTTTGGAATTATTATAGCATTGGCTGGTGGGATTGTCGGATTACCGATACCAGACGAGTTTTTATTGACCTTTGTTGGTTATAATGTTTCAAAAGGCGTTATGTCAGGAACTGCTGCTTTTTCAAGTGGGATGGCGGGTGCGATGTTAGGTATTACATTAAGCTACATATTAGGTTTAAAACTCGGTCTTCCTGTTTTAAAAAAATATGGGCCGAAAGTTAGAATTAAAGAACATCACATTGAAAAAACACATGTTTTATTTGAAAAATACGGTCCATTTCTTTTAATGATTGGTTACTTTATACCAGGAGTACGTCATTTAACAGCATATTTTGCTGGGGTTTCGAATTTAACATTTTGGCGTTTTTGCTTGTACGCTTACGGTGGTGCGCTCATTTGGATAAGTGTTTTTATCGGACTTGGCTGGAAGTTAGGAGAGAAGTGGCGATTTGTCGAGTATAGTTTACATCATTATGGAATATGGATTTTAATCATTTCAGCAGTTGTTACATGCATTGTATGGTTTTACATAAAGAAAAAGAAAAACCGCTAAATGAGCTCATGGCTATTATTCGCACTATTATCAGCAATTGCTGCTGCCCTTGTATCGATTTTTGGAAAAATCGGTTTAGATGGAATCGATGCTAATGTTGCTACGACGGTTCGTTCTATTATTATGGCATTATTTATGATAGGCGTTATTATTATACAAGGTAAATTTCAAAATATCGGCGACGTACTGCTAAATAAAAAAGCACTGCTATTTATCACATTAAGTGGGGTTGCAGGTGCTTCGTCATGGCTATTTTATTTTCTTGCCTTAAAAACAGGAAAGGTCTCTCAAGTAGCCCCTATCGATAAATTAAGTGTAGTGTTTTCTATTATTCTTGCGATGATTATACTCGGTGAAAAGTTAAACTTTATGACTGGTATCGGTGTAGTCTTTATTACAGCTGGTGTACTATTTATTGCTTTCAGCTAAATGAAACGAGAAGAACGCAAAAACATGATTGAGTTTATTGAAAAGAAAAAAGGAATTGAGCGTGACGAATTATTGTTTATGACAGACGATGAAGTAGAACATATTTATAATGTAACGTACTTTTTATATGAGGAAATTGCAGAGTAGATGCACTTAAAAGAAAAAATTGCAACGATTATTCAAGGACAAAGAACAGGTGTGTTATCTACTGTACGTAATGAGAAGCCGCACAGCGCTTTTATGATGTTTTTCCATGAAGATTTTGTACTATACGTTGCAACAGATCGAAAATCAAAAAAGATAACAGATATCGAAAACAATCCAAATGTACATGTACTGCTCGGACGAGAAGGGAAAAAATTAGATGAGGATTATATAGAAGTTGAAGGCTTAGCTTCCATCGAGGAAGACTCAACATTAAAAAACAAGTTTTGGAATAATAGCTTAAAACGCTGGTTACTTGGTCCTGAAGACCCTAATTACGTATTGATAAAAATAAATCCCGACACAATTTATTACATCGATGGTGCAGGTACGACGGAGCCCGAGTTTTTACGACTATAAATGGAAAGTATGTTTAATAAAATATTTCTTATAGTAGCGCTTATAGGTGTACCACTTTCTGTACTCGGAAAAACAATGCATTGGCCTCAAACGATTATGTTTGCTGTATATTGCATTACAATTATCGCATTAGCGGGGTTTATGGGGAGAGCAACAGAAAGTTTGGCAATTGTCTCTGGACCTCGAATAGGTGGATTATTAAATGCAACTTTCGGTAATGCCGTTGAACTTATCATTTCAATTTTCGCACTTCAGGCAGGGTTAATTGAAGTTGTGTTAGCTTCGTTAACGGGTTCTGTACTTGGAAATTTACTATTAGTAGGAGGGCTGTCCTTTTTTATAGGTGGATTAAAATATAAAAGACAAAGCTTTAATGTTTACGACGCAAGACATAATTCAGCTTTATTAATTTTTGCTGTTGTCGTAGCCTTTGTTATTCCAGAAATTTTTTCAATGAAGATGGATGCGGGAAGGACGTATCAATTAAGTATTGGTGTATCTATTATTATGATTATTATGTACCTTGCTGCATTGCTATTTAAGTTAGTTACACATCGTGGTGTATATCAACATAAAAGTGACGAAGTAGCGCATGAAGAAGAGCCAGAGTGGTCGAAAGGAAAAGCACTCCTTATTTTAGCGATAGCAACGATTGCAGTTGCTTATGTGTCAGAGGCTCTCGTGCATACATTTGAGACGGTTGCGAAGTCGTTTGGCTGGTCAGAGTTATTTATAGGGGTTATTATCGTTGCAATTGTTGGAAATGCAGCGGAACATGCATCTGCAATTATTATGGCTTATAAAAATAAAGTAAATATTGCAGTTGAAATTGCAGTAGGTTCTACATTACAAATTGCGATGTTTGTTGCTCCTGTATTAGTATTGCTTTCGATGTTTTTTGCACAAAGGATGCCTTTAGTGTTTACAATACCAGAACTTGTGTCCATGATTACAGCCGTTTTCTTAACGATTGCGATTTCAAATGATGGGGATACAAACTGGTTTGAAGGAGGCACTTTATTAGCTGCGTATGTCATTATGGGAATTGGTTTTTATTTATTATGAATGGTCTCGTTTATTTTATTATTTCCTAACAGTAGTTTTGCAAAGACAACGGTAGAAACAAAAATGCCTTCATCTGTTTTAAATATTTCAAAAGACAATACGTTTCCAAACGATGCGCAAGATTTGCCGCGCTTACAGCCTAGTAAATTTGCTCAAGAACTATTGAAAACAGCAAATATTAAAATTGAAAATCCGGGCTTAATTCGGATGTTTAATGAAACGACAATTTCAAATGCACCGCTTGCAGTAGGATACCGCGCGAAAATTTATTTAGGTCAATGGGCTTTAAATTATGAATCGGTAGATACATCGATTAATTGGGAATATAAACAAGTGAATCGTAATGTGTACGATAATCGGGGAGGAGATCGCTTATATCCACTTCGTTATAAGCAAGAAACTCAAAAGACGATTGAAGGCGATTTAACAGCAGATATGAAAGATGCTACAGATGTGAAAAAAATGATGCTGCTAAAAGCACTTGAAAAAGTACAGTTGCCACTTTCATTTAAAACGACCATTGGTTATGGTACAGGACATGAGCGTGTGTATAATATTAGTCCGAGTCAACTTGGATATTTATATGCTTATACGCCAGCAGTAAATGAAAAAGGAAAAGTAACGTTTGGAGAAGTGTACCTTGTTTTAAAAGGAAATCAAAAAAGACTTGTTGTAAAAAATGTTACCTCTCAAGGAATTGGAGCAGCTATTCCAATTCATGATCATTTGTTTTTTAAATTTATTTCCTCTTCGCATGCACAATGAATGACGATATCACAAAAAATGAAGCCGATTACTCCTTCTTACGATCCATGGGAAGCGTATATGGACCTTGAAGAGTACGGCAAACTACTATTAACAAACGTTGAGTTTACAACGACAACGTTATGCAATATGCGTTGCGAGCATTGTGCTGTTGGTTACACATTACAGCCGAAAGATCCAAATCCGCTTCCGATGGAGCTTTTATTAAAACGATTAGATGAGATTCCTCATTTACGTTCTTTAAGTATTACTGGCGGAGAACCTATGCTTTCAAAGAAATCCGTCGACAACTATGTAACACCACTCTTAAAATACGCTCATGAACGAGGCGTTCGCACTCAAATCAACTCAAACTTAACTATAGATTTAGCACGTTACGAACAAATTATTCCTTATTTAGATGTGCTGCATATTTCTCATAACTGGGGAACAATTGATGACTTCGTTGAAGGCGGATTTGCAATGATGGAGCGTAAACCTACTTATGAACAACGTGCGAAATTATTCGAACGAATGATTACAAATAGTAAAGCTCTATCAGATGCAGGTGTACTCGTATCAGCCGAAACGATGTTAAACAAAAGAACCCTACCACATATTGAACATATCCATCGTCAAATTGTCGAAGAAATGGGCTGTAAACGTCATGAGGTTCACCCGATGTATCCAAGTGACTTCGCTAGCACACTTGAAATTTTAACAAAAGACGAAATTCGAAAAGCTATTGAACATTTATTAGAAATTCGTGATGAAAATGTATGGATGTTATTTGGAACATTACCTTTCTATGCATGTAGTGATGATGAACGCGATTTAGCTACATTTAAGAAATTACATGAAAGTAAAAATGTAACTGTACGTAATGATCCAGATGGCCGTTCTCGTTTAAATGTAAACATTTTCGATGGAAATATTATTGTGACGGACTTTGGTGATGTTCCGCTTCTAGGAAACATACAAACCAACACATTACAAGAAGCATATGAAAAATGGAGCGCTTCAAAAACAGCAAAATCATTAAGCTGTCATTGCCCTGCGGTGAAATGTCTTGGACCGAATGTTCTTGTAAAAAACAGCTACTATCCAACAGAAGATTTCTTATCAAAAAAATCAAACCTTATGTTATAAATGGGAAAAGCAATTCAAGATAAAGACACACAATTAGTATATTTAAAAGAGCGTTTAAATATGTTCATTGAAGTAATTGATACAATTGAACCTGAAGAAGTAGAGTTAGAAGATGTAGATCGTCTTCTTGCGATGTTAGATGAATTAGAATTAAAATGTGAGCAATTTAAAAAAGACGAATAAATGGAATTTTCATCTCGTAACGTTTTGGTAGCGTTCACAATTGAGGGGGAAGTAACAATGGAAAAGCTTCAAGAAAGCATGTATCAACTAGTTGTTGAAACGTCAACGAACTTACCGAAAGATGTTCGTCGTGCGATTCAACAAGCGAAAGAGCGAGAAAACGCAGGGACTCGTTCGGCGATGGCACTTGGCACAATTACGAATAACATTAAAATGGCAGATGATAACATCTCGCCGATTTGCCAAGATACAGGGATGCCAACGTTTAAAATTTATACACCAGTTGGTGTGAATCAATTAAAACTGAAGGAAGCTATCTATAGTGCGCTTGAGCGGGCGACAAAAGATGGTAAACTTCGTCCCAATTCTGTTGATTCGCTTTTTGGAGACAATAGCGGAAACAATTTAGGACCAGGTACACCAGTTATTAAGTTTGAGCAATGGGAAAAAGATTATATTGATGCACGTTTAATTTTAAAGGGCGGCGGTTGTGAGAATAAAAATATTCAATATAGCTTACCGTGTGAATTAGAAGGACTTGGACGCGCAGGCCGTGATTTAGAAGGAATTCGTAAATGCCTTCTTCATGCTGTATATCAAGCACAAGGTCAAGGATGTAGTGCAGGTGTAATTGGTGTTGGTATCGGGGGAGACCGAACATCAGGTTACGAATTAGCGAAAAATCAATTATTCCGTACATTAGATGACATCAATCCAGTACCAGAGTTACAAAAACTTGAAGAGTACGTATTAGAAAATGCGAATAAGCTTGGCATTGGTACGATGGGATTCGGCGGAGAAACAACTTTACTTGGTTGTAAAATTGGCGTATATAATCGCCTGCCAGCTAGCTTCTACGTATCTGTTGCATATAATTGCTGGGCATATCGCCGCCTTGGTGTAAAAATCCATCCTGAAACAGGAGAAATTATGGATTGGCTATATCAAGAAGGTGACGATACACTGGAGCAAGAAGTGCAAGAAAAAACAGAGCAACGTGAAATTGTATTGCAAGCACCAATTACAGAAGAGCAAATTCGTGAACTTCGCGTTGGTGATGTTGTAACAATTAATGGCATGATGTATACAGGTCGTGATGCAATCCATAAACATTTAATGGATAACGATTGTCCAGTAGACTTAAATGGACAAGTTATTTATCACTGTGGTCCAGTTGTAGTGAAAGACGAGAATGACAATTGGCAAATTAAAGCCGCAGGACCAACGACAAGTATTCGTGAAGAGCCATACCAAGGGGATATTATGAAGAAATTTGGTATTCGTGCTGTAATTGGTAAAGGCGGCATGGGTGCAAAAACATTAGCAGCATTAGAAGAACACGGCGGCGTGTACTTAAACGCAATTGGCGGTGCGGCGCAATATTATGCGGAATGTATTAAAGAAGTGAAAGATGTTGATTTCTTACAATTTGGTATTCCAGAAGCAATGTGGCATTTACGCATTGAAGGTTTTAAAGCAGTTGTAACGATGGACTCTCATGGTAATAGTTTGCATGCTGATGTTGATAAAACATCGCTTGAAAAATTAGCGAGCTTTAAAGAGCCAGTATTTAAGTAAATGATGGCACTTGTTCCAGTTTCAACATTGGCTTATACAAACACTCCACATAACTGGGGAATTCCGCGTCCTAAAAATGAAACAGTACCAGATGCAGGGAAACTTTATACAGAATTGCTACAAAAAAATGGCGGGTTTTATTTAGGGGATACGAAGAAAAAAGATATTTATTTAACATTTGATAACGGATATGAAAATGGCTATACAGGACAGATTTTAGATGTATTAAAAGAGAAGAAGGTACCAGCCACTTTCTTTGTAACAGGGCATTATATTAAAACCCAAAAAGATTTGTTGTTACGAATGAAAAATGAAGGGCATATTATTGGGAATCATTCTTGGAGTCACCCTGATTTTACAGCAGTAAACGATGCAAAACTTCGTGAAGAATTAACGAGTGTAACAGAGGAAATAAAAAAAGTAACAGGGCAAAAAGAAGTGAAATATGTACGTCCTCCGCGTGGCGTATTTAGTGAAAGAACATTAGCTCTTACGAAAGAAATGGGCTACTATAATGTATTTTGGTCACTTGCATTTCTTGATTGGAAAGTGGATCAGCAAAGAGGGTGGCAATATGCGCATAACAATGTAATGACGATGATTCATCCAGGATCTGTTTTATTACTTCATGCAATATCAAAAGATAATGCAGAAGCACTTGCAAAAATCATTGATGATTTGCGCGAGAAAGGGTATCATTTTAAAAGTCTAGATGACTTAGTGAAAAGCAATCAACCGTAAATGGGGAAACGTATGTGGAGCGAACATGTTACGTTAGAGTATCCATATCATTTTGAAGAAGTATTAAAACGTTTATCTTTTGATCCTCTCAATATCATTCAATTAGATGAGAAAGTCATTTATGTCCCGCTTTGTATAGACGAGGAACAGGTTGTTGTTCGCTTGCAAGGGATTGGTACTGTTCAGAATCCACAGTTTTGGATTTCTAGTCAGGCAGGGAATCCGGAGAAGGTAATGAAACGAATGAGGGCCATTTTTTATTGGGATGATCCGTTTCAAGATATACAAAATCATTTTTTAAGCACATCATTACGTCCACTATTTGAGATGTATGCTTATACTCCAATTATTTTAGAATTCGATTATTTCGCGTGTCTTCTTCGCTGTATCATTCATCAACAAATAAATTTGAAATTTGCTACTGTGCTAACAGAAAAATTTGTAAAACGATATGGAACAGAGAAGAACGGTGTCTTCTTTTTCCCCACTCCGGAAATAGTAGCAAATATTTCAATAGAAGAATTGAGAGAGCAGAAGTTTAGTCAGCGGAAGGCTGAATATATAGTAGGATTAGCAGAACGTATTGCCCGTGGTACATTAGATTTAGCGAGTATAGAAACCAAGACGGAAGAAGAGGTTTCAGCACAATTGTTACCAATTAGGGGGATTGGTGCATGGACAGTGCAAAACTTTTTAATGTTTGGGCTTGGGCGGGAAAATATGTTTCCGAAAGCAGACATAGGAATTCAGCGTGCAGTGCAAGGTGTATTTCAATTAGATGATAAACCTGATGATGCATTTTTAGAAAACGTGAAACAAGAGTGTGAACCATACTGCAGTTATGCAGCGTTATATTTATGGAAAAGTATAGAGTAGATGATACAAAAGCAACATGAGAGTAAGTTGGAAGTTGGTCAAACGTTTCCTGTGACAATTAAACGTCTTGGGATTAACGGAGAAGGCGTTGGTTATTTTAAGAGACAAGTTGTTTTCATTCCAGGGGCATTACCAGGAGAAGAAGTCGTTGCTGAAACAACGAAAATTCAGCGTGGCTTCGCTGAAGCGAAAGTGAAAAAGGTTCGTAAAGCTTCACCACATCGTGTGAAAGCGCCATGTCCAGTATATGAGGAGTGCGGTGGTTGTCAATTACAACATTTAGATTATAAAGAACAATTAAATCAAAAACGTGATATCGTTGTACAAGCATTTGAGAAGTACATGAATAATACTTTGGAAGAGAAAATTCGTCCGACGCTTGGCATGGAAAATCCATGGCATTATCGTAATAAGAGTCAATTACAAGTGGGGCGCAAAGACGAGAAGGTTATTACAGGGTTATATAAACAAAACTCACATCAGTTAATTGATATTGCCCATTGTATGATTCAACATAAAGCAACGAATGAAGCGACAAAAGTTGTAAGACGTATATTAGAAAAGTTAAATGTTTCTATTTACAATGAGAAAAAACAAAAAGGTTTAGTACGCACAATTGTAACGCGTACTGCAGTTCAAACAGGGGAAGTACAAGTTACACTTATTACAACAAAAGAAGAACTGCCAAATAAAGAACAATTTATTGCAGAAGTACAAAAACAGATGCCAGCTGTTAAATCAATTATGCAAAACGTAAACTGGCGTAAAACATCTGTTATTTTTGGTGACAAAACATTTAAATTAGCTGGAAAAGAAGTAATTCAAGAAACACTTGGTGATTTATCATTTGAATTATCAGCACGTGCATTCTTCCAATTGAATCCAGAGCAAACGGTTGTTTTATATGATGAAGCGAAAAAAGCAGCTGCTTTAACAGGGAATGAGAAAATTGTAGATGCATACTGTGGTGTTGGTACAATTGGTCTTTGGCTTGCGAATGATGCAGCGGAAGTACGCGGTATGGATGTAATTCCAGAAGCGATTGCAGACGCAAGAAAAAATGCGAAACGTCACGGATTTACAAACACGAAGTATGAAGCAGGTAAAGCTGAACAATGGTTACCAAAGTGGGTAAAAGAAGGATGGCGTCCAGATGTAATTGTTGTCGATCCACCACGTACAGGTTGCGATGATAAATTATTGGAAACAATTTTAAAAGTACAGCCGAAACGAGTTGTGTACGTATCTTGTAATCCTTCATCGTTAGCACGTGATGTGAATGCATTAATGAAGAGTTATGAAGTGGAATATGTGCAGCCAGTTGATATGTTCCCGCATACAGCTCATGTAGAAAATGTAGTAAGACTTGTTAAAAAATAAATGAAGGAGAATACTATGCACAATTATAAATTAACGATTCAGTATGACGGTGCGCGTTATAAAGGGTGGCAACGTCTCGGTAATAATGATAATACGATTCAAGGGAAAATTGAGAGTGTTATATCTGAAATGGTCGGGAAAGAAATTGAAATTATCGGCTGTAGTAGAACGGATGCTGGTGTACATGCCTTGAATCAAGTGGCTAACTTTAAGAGTGACGAGAAGTTAGTGGAACATAAAGTGAAAAAGTATTTAAATCAATATTTACCAAATGATATTAGTATTACAAATGTAGAAGAAGTATCAGATCGTTTTCATGCTCGTTACAATTCTAAGGCGAAAACATATCTTTATAAGATTTGGAATGAAGAGTATACGAACCCATTCATGCGTAAACACAGCATGCATGTGAATAAAAAATTAAATGTGGAAAGCATGAAAAAAGCTGCGAAACATTTAGTTGGTTCACATGATTTTACTGCTTTTTCAAATGCAAAATCTAAGAAAAAGTCTATGGTTCGAGAAGTATATACGCTTGAGGTTTCTGAAGAGGCAGGATTTGTACAAATTAGAGTAAGTGGTAACGGCTTCCTTCATAATATGGTGCGAAAAATTGTTGGGGCATTAATTGAAGTTGGATTAGGACAATTAGATGCTGAAGCAATTCCGAACATTTTAGAGGAAAAACAACGCAATCAAATTAATTGTCTTGCTGAGGCAAGTGGTTTGTATTTGGAGAGTGTTGAGTTTTAAATGTTATTCATTAATGGTGATATGAGTAGCTTCCCTTATGCAAACCTATTAGGAACAATTTTTGGCTCCTTTGCCGCTATTATGCTTGCTGCTTTTTGGAATTTGAAGATACGTATAAAGAAAGAGAAATCTTCTTAAATGCATACAGAAGAAATTAATTTCAAACAAATTATTGAAATGAATGCGCTATATGAAGCTTTACTCAATGAACTCGATATCGGGATTCATATTATTAATGAGGAAAGTAAAACGATTATCTATAACCGCAAAATGATGGAAATTGAATCAATGGACCGCTTAGATGTGCTATATAAAAGTCCCTTAGAGGTATTTGCATTTGAAGAAAATAAAAATAGTACTCTGATAGAGGCATTAAAATTTGGAAAAACAAAAAAAAATATAAAACAAACGTATTTTAACAATAAAGGGCAAGAAATTACGACGATTAACGATACTTTCCCTATAATAGAAAATGGAAAAATTAAAGGCGCTATTGAAATTTCAAAAGAGATTAGTCACTTAAAGCAACCGATAAGAATGAGCCCTTCTCGAAAACAAAATACTAAATTCACCTTTGACCACATAATTGGTGATTCTGGAGCTATTCAATCAATCATAGCAGAAGGAAAGAGGGTAATTCGTACATCCTCATCTATACTTCTTGTAGGAGAAACAGGGACTGGCAAAGAACTATTTGCACAAAGTATCCATAATGAAAGTCAGCGTTCAACAAAACCGTTTATTTCACAAAATTGTGCAGCTATACCTGATACCCTAATGGAAAGCTTATTATTTGGTACGAATCGAGGTGCCTTTACAGGAGCAATAGATAAATCTGGTTTATTTGAAGAAGCAAATGGCGGGACTTTGTTGTTAGATGAAATCAACTCATTAAGCCCAACGCTTCAAGCTAAGTTACTACGGGCTATACAAGAAAAAACAATACGAAGAATCGGAGGCGCACAAGAAAAAGAAATTGATGTTCGTATTATAGCAACTATTAATGAAGACCCTCTTGAAGCTATTGCACACAATCGGTTAAGAGAAGATTTATATTACCGATTAAGCGTCGTTACTTTATGTCTTCCACCTTTACGGGAACGAAAAGAAGATATTCCAGCTCTTGTTCAGCACTTTATCGAAAAGTACAATATTCAATTCGGGCTCAGCGTAACGGATGTAGATGTACATGTAAGAGAATTCTTTTATGTATACGATTGGCCCGGAAACGTACGAGAATTGGAACATATAATTGAAGGTTCAATGAACTTAATAGAAGATGAAAATATCATTACAGCGTTTCATATACCCACTCACTTTCGCGAACGAATAAAAAAAGAATTCAATATGCAACCTTCACTAACTAATTACAATGCTGATACACCTAAAACTTTAAAGCACACGATAGAAGAAATAGAAAAGAACTACATCACTCAAATTCTTAAAGAGAATAATGGTAATATCTCACAAGCAGCAAAATTTTTAGGATTGAGTAGACAAAACTTACAATATCGAATTAAAAAATTACATTTACACATATGAGTGAAGACGGTTATAGAAGGCGTATATAGTCCTTGTTATGGGAAAGTAGAGAAATTATTTGTTACTGAAAGTTCTTACGTATATGAGTGGGAGAAATTAGCGTTAATTGAAACGATAGATAAACAGAAAGTAGAAATTAAGGTGGGCATCAGTGGTTATATCGAATCTTTAGAAGTGGTAGAAGGACAAGCTATCGCTGATCAAAAACTATTAATAACAGTAAGGGATGACCTTTTAATAACAGGTAGTGATTAAATGATGGATCAAAGCCAAGGATTAAAAAGGGAATTGAAAAGTCGGCACATATTTATGATTGCACTCGGAGGGGTTATTGGTACGGGTCTTTTTTTAGGATCTGGTTATACAATTCATGAAGCTGGACCTGGAGGAGCGATTGTAGCGTATCTTGTTGGTGGGTTTGTTATGTATTTAACGATGCTCTGTCTAGGAGAGTTAGCGGTTGCAATGCCTGATGCAGGATCTTATCAAACGTATGCTACAAAGCATATTTCCCCTGCAGCGGGTTATGTAGTCGGCTGGATGTCGTGGCTAAACTGGTCTGCTACGATAGGCATTGAATTAATTGCAGTTAGTATTTTGATGAAACGCTGGTTTCCTGATGTATCGTCATGGATTTGGTGTGTAGTGTTCGCAGTACTGCTCTTTGCTATTAATGCGTTATCTTCAAGAAGTTTTGCGGAAGTTGAATTTTGGTTTGCAAGTATTAAAGTAATTACAATCATTGCATTTATTATTTTGGGCGGGGCAGCAATGTTCGGTTTTCTAGATATGAAAGGAAACGAACCAGCACCGATGTTTTCTAGTTTTACTGATTATGGAGGGTTGTTTCCAAATGGATTATCAGCAATTTTAATTACAATGATTGCAGTTAATTTTGCTTTTCAAGGAACAGAACTAGTTGGAATTGCAGCTGGTGAGAGTGAAAATCCAGAAAAAACGATCCCGAAGGCAATTAATAATACAGTTTGGCGCATACTCGTTTTCTTTGTACTATCTATTTTTATTCTTGCGGGACTATTTCCTTGGCAGCAAGCAGGCGTGATAGAAAGTCCATTTGTAGTCGTATTTGATAAAATTGGTATTCCTTATGCGGCTGATATTATAAATTTTGTTATTATTACAGCGGTACTATCGGTTGCGAATTCAGGATTATATGCAACTTCCCGTATGCTATGGTCTATGTCTAATCAAGGAATGATTAGCCCGATTTTTGGTAAGTTATCTAAAAATGGTGTTCCTATTTATGCGTTGATTGTAAGTACGATTGTAGGATGCCTCTCATTATTATCAGGTATTTATGCGGAAGATACAGTTTATTTATGGCTTCTTTCAATTGCAGGGTTCGGAGCAATACTAGTTTGGGCATCGATTGCTTTATCTAACTTATTAGCTAGAAGGACATACGTAAAGCAGGGCGGGGATATTAAGGATTTGAAATTTAAAACACCATTGTATCCATTTGTTCCACTTCTTGCGTTAGTATTAAATTTAACAGTAATTGTTGGCATGGCTTTTATTCCAGAACAAAGAATGGCATTATATTGTGGTATTCCATTTATGATTGTTTGTTTACTGTTTTATCGTGCTACCAGAAATAAGAGAAGTAGCGTAGAACATATTGAAAAGACAAACACAACTGAATTAGAAAGTTTACCTCGCATTAATGGGCAGTAAGTGAAAATAAAGCTGGAAACATACTACGTATGCAAAGGGGAATTAGCGATGAATCCAGAAGTTTCGCAGTTGTTAAAACAAATAGATTCAAGGAAAGAGGAATTGCTAGAACTTACAAAAACATTAATTCGTTTTGAAACACCAGCACCACCAGCGAGAAATACAAATGAGGCACAAGAATTTGTTGCAGATTTTCTAAGAAAACGAAATTTTAGTATTGATAAATGGGATGTATATCCGAATGACCCGAACGTTGTTGGTGTAAAAAAAGGGACGGAAAGTGAGATATATAAAAGTCTTATTATTAATGGACATATGGATGTAGCTGAAGTGTCGATAGATGAGGCATGGGAAACAAATCCATTTGAGCCGTTTATAAAAGACGACTGGTTAGTTGGGAGAGGCGCGGCAGATATGAAAGGTGGATTAGCTGGATCCTTATTTGCTATTCAGCTTTTAGAAGAAGCGGGAATTGAATTACCGGGTGATCTAATATTTCAATCGGTAATTGGAGAAGAAGTAGGAGAAGCAGGAACACTTCAATGTTGTAAACGTGGTTATGATGCTGATTTTGCAGTCGTAGTGGATACGAGCAATTTACATATGCAAGGGCAGGGAGGCGTAATTACTGGATGGATTACTGTGAAAAGCCCGCAAACGTTTCATGATGCAACACGTAGACAAATGATCCATGCTGGAGGACGTCTATTTGGAGCGAGTGCAATTGAAAAAATGATGAAAATTGTGCAAAGCTTACAAGAACTGGAGCGTCACTGGGCAGTCATGAAAACGTATGAAGGCTATCCACCTGGAACAACAACAATTAATCCAGCTGTTATTGAAGGCGGCCGGCATGCAGCGTTTATTGCGGATGAGTGCCGATTGTGGATAACAGTACACTTCTATCCAAACGAAACGCATGAACAAATAATAGAAGAAATAGAAGCGTATATAGGAAAAGTAGCAGCTGCTGATCCATGGTTAAGTGAAAATCCACCGCAATTTAAGTGGGGCGGAGAGTCGATGATTGTGGATCGTGGTGAAATTTTTCCTTCTTTAGAAGTAGATAGTGAACATGTAGCTGTAAAAACTCTTAGTGCAGTACATGAATCTATTTTATCTAAAAATGCAATTTTAGATATGTCTGCAACAGTAACGGATGGTGGGTGGTTTAGTGAATTTCATATCCCAGCCATTATTTATGGACCAGGTACACTAGAAGAGGCCCATTCTGTAAATGAGAAAGTTGAAGTTGAACAGTTAATTGAATTTACAAAAGTAATAGCGGCGTTCATATATGAATGGTGTCATACGAAAAAATAGATGCTCAACATTTTTTCAACAATAAAAAGGGGTGCCTTCACTATGCCTAAAGAAAACCCAAACGATCGGCTTGGTAAATTAATCAAAAAGCTTTTAAAAGAACGTGCCTTATCCATGCGACAACTAGGAATACTTACAAATATTGATCCAGCAACAATCTCAAGAATTATGAATGGTAAACAACAACCAAAGCAAAAACATCTACAAAAATTTGCAGAATGTCTGCAAGTTCCATCTCAATTGTTTTTTGATGAAATGTATCCTAATTCTCCTCACATAAATAAAGAAAAGACGGATATGTATACATCTCTTGATACAATTCAACAAACTTTACAATCCTCTAACTTATTCGACTTCGATTACACAACAACTCGCGTAAAACAAGAACTTGAAACTTATGAACGCTATGCTCAAACAACAGAAGGTGAAAAACGTATTCATGAAAGTTTTGCGAGCAAGTTAGAACAGATTGATAGTGCAGGCCCTTTCATTGAACAATTAACAGATATGTATCAACAATTTTGTAATGAAACCATTTCAAAAGAAGAACGTGCAATTCTTGGGGGTGCATTACTGTATTTCATTTTATCGACCGACATTATACCCGATTATCTCTTTCCAATTGGCTATTTAGATGATGCAATTGCTGTTGAATTAGCGAAAGAGAAATTAATTGAACTAAAACGAAAGACATAGATGAGTACGACAGGTATATTTTCAATTCTTTTAATCGGAATTGCTTCTAATTTAGATAATGCAGGTGTTGGGATTGCATATGGCATTCGTAAAATTCGTATTTCGTGGTTTAACAATTTTATCATCGCGTTTTTTGGTTTTTTATTTACTTTATTAGCTGGTTTTTTGGGGAATTGGATCGCATTATTTATTTCAGAGTTTACAGCAAACCTGATTGGAGCAATTGTTTTAGGAGTAATCGGAGTGTTTATTTTATGTCAGCCTTTCTTGAGTAAAAAGGACACCATAGAGTCTAAAGATGGTAGTGTACTTTTGGGGATTTTACGCGATCCAGAAAAAGCAGATTTTGATGGATCGAAAACAATTAGTTTTTCTGAAGCTCTTGTTTTAGGAGTGGCATTATCTATTAATAATATTGCAGGTGGGTTTGATGCTGGCGTAACAAATTTGAATCTGTGGCTTACGGCATGTATTTCTGGGGTGTTTAGTTTCATTTGTATTAGTGGCTTTTCATATGTAGGAAAACGATTTTTAGCAGAATACTTAGGGAAATGGGCGACGGTAATTGCTGGAGTGTTATTGATTCTTATTGGGATAGATCAGTTGTTGTAAATGAAACTGATATTTCAAATGGCGAAACAACCTGTTCTTGAAAAAACAATTGTTCTTTTTATATTGAGCATTGTAGAAAGCTTAAAGCTAAAAGTTGTTTCACTCGATGAAGCTCACCGATACATATTCAATTTAGAAGTACTTGAACTATTAATGGATCGAAACATCGATGATCAAGTACTAGAACTTATTCATTTCGGAATGGGACTCGAAGACATTCATCATGTGCTCCCAGAAGAACTCGAACATAGTATCGAGGAACTAAAATGGCTTTGCATACAAGTTTTAAGTGAATATAGTATGCACGAGGAATCGGAACAATTAATTGAAGATATACGTTAAATGCAGTGCATTGAAACAAACAACTTACAACAGTTGTTAGAACAAGTAAAACCATATACGAAAAAAGGAAAACTTGCTACTTACATCCCCGAACTAGGAAACGCAAATCCAGCTGATTTAGGGATTGCCATTTTCCATAAAGAAACAGAATATATCCATGCTGGCAACTCACAAACACTATTTACTCTTCAAAGTATTTCAAAAGTAATTACACTTGCCCTTGCCCTTTTAGATCGTGGTGAAGAATATGTATTTTCTAAAGTTGGAATGGAACCGACTGGTGACCCATTTAACTCTATTATTAAATTAGAAACGACAAGTCCTTCCAAGCCGCTTAATCCAATGATTAATGCAGGAGCATTAGCTATTACAAGCATGTTAGCAGGAACAGATAACGAGGAAAAAATGGAGCGCATTCTTCATTTTGTACGTGAAATAACAGATAACCCTACTATTAATTATTCTTCAAAAGTTGCCAATTCAGAATTAGAGACAGCTTACTTAAACCGTTCACTTTGTTACTATATGAAACAAAATGGAATTATCGATTGTGATATTGAGGAACTTATGGATTTATACACTCGTCAATGTGCAGTTGAAGTAAACTGTATTGATTTAGCACGCATTGGTTTAATTTTTGCAATGGATGGATATGATCCATATAAGAAAAAACAAATTATCCCTAAACATATTACAAAAATCTGTAAAACATTTATGGTTACATGCGGTATGTATAACGAATCTGGTGAATTTGCAATTCGCGTTGGTATCCCTGCAAAAAGCGGTGTAGCTGGTGGTATTTTCGGTTGCGTAAAAGGCGAGATGGGTATCGGTATTTTTGGACCGGCTTTAGATGCAAACGGAAATAGTATCGCTGGTTTTAAAATTCTTGAACTTCTTTCTGCTCAAGAAGGTTGGAGCATTTTTTAAATGTTGCAGTTTTTACAACGTATTGGTAAAGCGTTAATGCTTCCAATCGCCGTACTACCAGCAGCAGGATTATTGCTTCGTTTAGGGCAACCAGATGTATTTGATATTCCTGTTATGGCACAGGCCGGCGCAGCGGTTTTTGATAATTTAGCACTTATTTTTGCAATTGGTATTGCAATCGGTCTTTCAGTTGATGGTAGTGGTGCAGCAGGTCTTGCAGGTGCAATTGGTTATCTGGTTATGAAAAACAGTATTGATGCACTTAGTAAGGGATATTCTACTGTAGAATTACAAGATAAATTAGGTAAAGTTCAAGATTTAATAGGCAATAGCGCAAATGTAGATCCATCTAAGCTGGCAGATACAATGACACAAGTATCTAAGGCCGCCGAATTATCGACTAAAGTGGATATGAAAGTTTTAGGTGGTATTATTGTCGGCGTTATAGCAGGATTTCTTTATAATAAATTCCATAAGATTAAACTTCCAGAATGGTTAGGTTTCTTTGCTGGAAAACGTTTCGTTCCGATTGTTACATCGGTTGTGATGCTAATATTAGGAATTCTATTCGCACAAATTTGGCCAGCAATTCAAAATGGCATCGATGCATTAGCTCATGGAATTGTTAATTTAGGTGCAGTTGGTTCAGGTCTATTTGGTTTATTAAACCGTCTATTAATTCCAATTGGTTTACACCATGTAATGAACACATACTTCTGGTTCGTATTTGGTGACTTTACAAATGCAGCAGGTAATGTTGTAAATGGTGATATTGCTCGCTTCCTTGCAGGGGATAAAACAGCAGGTATGTTTATGACTGGTTTCTTCCCAGTTATGATGTTCGGTTTACCAGCAGCATGTTTTGCAATGATTGCAGCTGCGAAACCAGAAAAACGTAAAATGGTTACAGGTATGTTAGGTGGTCTAGCATTAACTTCATTCTTAACTGGTATTACAGAACCAATTGAATTCTCATTCATGTTCCTATCACCAGTATTATATGGTATTCATGCCGTGTTAACAGGTATTTCTTTATTTGTAACAACATCACTTGGCATTCACGATGGTTTCACATTTAGTGCCGGTGCAATTGATTACTTCTTAAACTTTGGTATTGCAACAAAACCAGTATTGCTAGCGGGAATCGGTTTAATTTACGCAGTAATCTACTTTGTAGTATTCTACTTCTTAATTAAGAAGTTTGACTTGAAAACTCCTGGTCGTGAAGATGACGATGAGTTAGTTGAAGAGGGTGATGCACCAGTTGCAGGTTCAATTGGTGAAACTTACGTAGCAGCTTTAGGTGGAAAAGACAACTTAGCAGTTATTGATAACTGCGCAACACGTCTACGCTTACAAGTGAAAGATGCTAGTCAAGTAAACGAAGCTGCATTAAAACGTGCGGGTGCGAAAGGTGTTATGAAATTAAGTAACACAAGTGTACAAGTTATCGTAGGTACAAATGTTGAGTCTGTTGCCGATGATATGAAAAAACACGTATAAATGGATCAGGAAAAAAATAATGCGAATGGGAAAGAACGTCGGCCGATTGTATACATAAAAAGAACAATCATTCTCGTCTTACTATTATCACTTGTATATTTCATGTATACAAAAATTGTTGCGCATAATAAGAAAGAGGAAACTTTAAAAGCGGCAGCAGAAATGAAAAAACAAGAAGAGCTAAAAAAGAAAAAAGAAGCAAAAAAGAAGCAAGAAGCACAAAAACAAAAAGAGCAGGAAGAACAAGTGAAGCAAGCACAAACAGTGGAGAAGCCTGCTGAGGGACCACCTCAAGAAATTAATGAAAACGCTCAATTGGATCAATATTTACAGAGCATGGGATTTAGTGGGACAGCTGTTATTGTGAAGAATGGGAAAGTTCTTGTGAATAAAGGATACGGCATGGCTAATAAAGAGAATCAAGTGCCGAATAATTCAGAGACGACCTTTTATATTGGTTCTATTTCAAAAGCGTTTGTAGCGACTGCTATTATGCAATTAAAAGATCAAAATAAGTTACAAGTAGAGGATACAGTTGCAAAGTATATTCCAGACTTTCCTCAAGGTAATAGCATTCAGTTAAAACATTTGTTAACACATACATCAGGAATTCCAGAGTATGAGCAAGGAACAGAGGATATTTCTCATGAAGAATTAATCAAACGAATAGGAAAGCAAAAGCGTATTGGGAGTCCGGGAGAGAAATGGAAGTATTCTGATTCAAACTATTCTATACTTGCTTACATTGCTGAGAAGGTAAGTGGACAGTCGCTCGAAGAATATATAAAACAGCATATTTTTGCGACTGCGGGTATGAAACATTCTGGTTTTGGTACAGCGTTGGAACAAACAAGATTCCCATCAACGGGTTATAAAATAGTGAATAACAATATGACAACACCTAATATTCCGAGCATGTCACAACTATATGGTTGTGGTGATATATATACGAGCGCACATGATTTATATTTATTTAATGAAGCACTCTTCTCTGGAAAATTAATTTCAAAAGAGAGTTATAATCAAATGTTTACTGCCGTGAAAAAAGATTACGGATTTGGCTGGTATGTAGATCCAGGAAGCTATTCAAATCACGGTGTAATGCCAGGTTGGAATTGTTTAAATGGTTTTAGTAAAAATGGTAGTGTATATGTTGTTTTATTATCTAACATTCAAAATAACATTAAATCATTTGGTAAAGTGAACAACGACATTTATACGATGTTGCGTAATATTGAAGTGTAAATGGAATATAAAAAAGGGATGCTATTCACTTCCAAGAAAGAAAATCTGCAATTAGTAGGTATTGTACTACCGGCATTTGGATTATTAATATATAGCTTTATAGAAAAACGAAGATCAAAAATGCTTAAACAGGAAAATTATAATATAGAGACTTCTGAATTATTTGAGCAACAAAAATTTGTTGTTCGTAAAGAGGTAGGGGGATTTCAAGTAATAACGTACTTTGGATTAGATGGAAATACAGTAGGGTTTTTAAAAGAAGAGTACGATTTTGTTATTCAACGTGTATGGCAAGCTGTACTCTCTTTTCTTTTTAAGGGACTACATAAGCAACAATTTTATTTATATAATCACTCAGGAGAAAGAGTGTTGCGTGTTCAAAAGAATATGGGAGTACGCAACTTCTATATTTTTTCTAGTGTAGATGGAAAGAAAATTGGAGAGTTGAAACAAGTACTAAGTTTAACAAAATGGGAATGGATCTTTTTAGGGGTGGATGGTAAAGAATTTGGTAAAGTGACTGGAGACTTTTCAGCAACAATGCAGAAAATAGACTGGCGAGATGGAACGCATATTGATGTGAAAGAAGATGGTATTCCGTTAGAAGCAGTTAAGTACTTTTCGGCAAGCGGTGGTTCTCTTGTTGCAGCTTCTATAAGTGAGCAGGCAGAATTACCACGAGCGGTTTATTACAGTACAGCTGCCATTGTTACAATTAAAAATTAAATGTGTCTGTTCAGAAAATATTGGCATAAATTATCCCGACTGTTTAATAGACAATTAGGTTATTTTTTAGATGACAAGTTACTGCCTGCTGTGGAACGACTTTTATTTTCGCAAAACTTTGCGAGATTTATTCAAAGAAATTCTAAGCAAGCTACAGAAGAATTTATTAAATCAAGTCAATTTCAATCGATTATTTGTAACATTTTAAAAGAATGTAATACATCACCTTTTAAAGAAATTGCAAAGCAATATTTAGGTAAAAACGTAGAAATTACTGTGACAGTTGGACAGTTAACAGGTGTTATTGTAGCAGTTGGCGACGATTTCTTAACACTGCAAGAAGGAATAGGAACTGAAGTTTTATTACCATTTACAAGTATTATATCAATTAAAGAAGTATAAATGTTATTTACTGATGAACTGCGTAAGCATGTTGGTGAGTTAGTGCAAGTTGTGACAGCTGTAGAAATTGTTGCAGGCATTCTTTTATCTGTGACGGACGGGGCAGTAAGTGTTCGTACATCTCCTTCTTATGGACCACCGGAAGATGTAATTGTGCGTACTCCTATTATTGCTTATGTTCGCTTGGAAGGGTAAATGAGAGTATCAGTTGTTATTCCGGCGCATAATGAAGCAAGTACTTTATCTCAAGTTTTAGTAGAAGTGGAGAAGCTGAAGCCGTATGAAATTATCGTAGTAGATAATGGATCGACAGATGGGACGAAAGAAATAGCAATACAACATCATTGTCATGTGATTTATTATAAACATTCTCTTGGCAATGATGTGGGACGGGCAATTGGAGCAAGAGAAGCAAAAGGTGAAATTGTCTTGTTTTTAGATGGTGACATCGTTATTGAGAGTAAAGAGTTACAACGTTTCGTGAAAGGAATTCGGCAGGGGCACCAAATTGTTGTGAATAATTTAACATGGTCGGTTTATTTAAAGATGAGACCACATTATACGACAGTTGGAAAATTCATGTTGAATCGTTATTTGAATAAAAGGGAGCTTGTTGTTGGATCTTTAATCGCAATTCCACATGCGATGAGCAGGGAAGTTATTGAGAAACTTGGGTGGTGGAATTTAGCAGATCCAGCACTATTTCAAGCGATGGCGATGTCTAGAGGAGTAGATATTGTCGATATGGCTTCGGTCGATGTAATTCATACAAATAAGGTTCGTCCTGTGCATACGGGAACATCACCTGGTTCTCCTTATCCGAAAGCGACTAGTCGTATTATGGGTGATCATTTACGTGCTTTGCAATATGTAATTGAAATGTATGGTAAACGCGGTGGTTTTTCGGAGGGAAACAGAGATAGAGAGTTTATAGGGAAATATAAGCCAGTTGTATTAAAGAAGGAAAAAGCGAAATATAGTGCGATTATACCAGCGTCAGAAGAAAAAATGACTATAAAATCTGTTATACAAGAAGTGAAAAAAGCAGGAGTAGATGAAATTATTGTTGTTGCGAATGGAGCGGATATCGAGACTATTAAACAAGCAAAGCTAGAGAATGTTATTGTTGTTGAATTTGGGAAGGTGCTTGGACATAATGTAGCGCGAGCGATAGGGGCCATGCATGCTACAGCTGATATTTGTTTATTTGTTGATAGTGATTTTGCAATTCCGGCAAAAAAACTAACTCCCTTTTTGCGTGCTATTGAAGATGGAAGTGATATGGCATTAAATGATTTGCAATGTTTATTAGATAGGTTTCATCCCGCGGATCCAATTAGTATGGGAAAATACTTTGTAAATTTAGTAGCGAAACGACCAGATTTATGGAATAACTCACTAACGGCAGTGCCACATGCTATGCATAAGAAGGTAATAGATAAAATTGGATATGACTCTCTCATTATCCCGCCATTAGCTCAAATGAAAGCTATTTTGGAGGGATTCTCTATTACAGCAGTACAATTTGTAGATGTTATAAAAACAAATCGAGTACGCCCAGAGCAACATGGATTTGTTAATGGACGTATTCCAGCATTTGATCGTATTTTCGGTGATCAACTTGAGGCGATTGCTTATCTATTACAATATACAGACGAACGCGGGAGTTTTACAGATGGAGAACGGGATAGAGATATTATTCAACAATTGAGAAAGGAAGAAAAGAATACAGATGAATGCTAGATGAATGCTAGTAGTAAAGTAGCTATTATTGGATTAGGGTATGTTGGTCTTCCTTTAGCGGTCCATTTTGCAGAAAGAGGACATACAGTACTTGGACTAGATAAAGATACTAGGAAAATAGAATCGATTATAAAAGGAGAAAGTTATATTCCAGATGTTTCTTCTAAAGAGTTACAAAGTTTATTAACTAAAAAAAGCTTACTAGTAAATACACCAGATAAAGGTGTTGCTGAGTTTCAAAAGAGTGATTATGTTATTGTTACTGTCCCGACTCCAATTAATGAGCAAAGAGAACCAGATTTAAGTGCCCTCATTTCAGCTTCGCAGTATATACAACAAAACCTTCAAAAAGGACAAACCTTCATTTTTGAAAGCTCCACATATCCAGGTACACTTGAGGAAGTTATCATTCCTATTATTTCTCGAACTGGTAAAAAGGTAGGGGTGGATTACTATATTGGTTATTCACCGGAGAGAATTGATCCAGCAAATAGTCAATATTCAGTTCAATCGATTCCAAAAGTTATTAGTGGACAAACAGAACAATGTAAACAAAAGGTACAGGATTTGTATAGCACTATCTTCGATGTAGTTGTTCCTGTTAGTTCTCCAAAAGTAGCAGAGATGTGTAAGTTATTTGAAAATATTCAGCGCTTAGTTAACATTTCGTTAGTAAATGAGTTAAATATGCTATGTGAAAGTTTGAATATTAATTTTTATGAGGCGCTTGAAGCTGCATCTACAAAACCGTTTGGATTTACTCCGTATTGGCCAGGGCCAGGAATAGGAGGACATTGTATTCCTGTAGATCCTTTATATTTTCAATGGAGAATAAAGAAAAATGGTGCAATTAGTCAATTAATTGAGGCGGCACATGTAATTAATGAAGAAATGCCAGAAAAAATAGTCGGAAAGGTAAAAGACATGGTGCAATCACCCGCAACGGTTTTAATTGTAGGAATTGCGTATAAGAAAGATGTAAATGATTTGAGAGAATCACCAGCATTGCCAATTATTCAATTACTAATAAAAGAAGGATACGAGATAGAATACCATGATCCATATATTTCTTCTGCGGAAATTGGAGATAGGGTGTATCAATCTGTTTCTTTGGATGAACAAACAGTTCAACAAGCAGATTGTATATTAATTTTAACTGATCACTCTAATATCGATTGGAAGCTTTTTAAAGGAATAAAGCGAATAATCGATACACGTGGAATTATAAAGAAGGTGAGTGTATGAATGAGTAAGAAATGTTTAATTACAGGTGGAGCGGGATTTATTGGATCACATCTAGCTGAAGAATTGGTAAAAAAAGGTTATGCAGTCACGATTGTGGATAACTTCTATAAAGGGAAAAATAAATATCATAATGAGTTAATGAAAGAGATTCCAGTTATTCCAATCAGTGTCTTAGACAAAAAGGCAATCGATGAATTAGTAAATCAACACGATGTAGTATTCCATTTGGCAGCAATATTAGGTGTTAAAACGACAATGGAAAAAAGTATAGAGCTCATTGAAACAAATTTTGATGGAACGAGAAACATTTTACAAGCAGCATTAAAAGGCAAGAAAAAAGTAGTCTTTGCGTCTACTTCAGAAGTATATGGTAAGGGCAAGCCACCTTTCTCTGAAGAAGGAGATCGATTATACGGGGCAACTTCTAAAATACGCTGGAGTTATGCAGTTTGTAAAACGTTAGAAGAGACATTATGTTTAGGATACGCATTAGAAGGTTTACCAGTAACGATTGTTCGTTATTTTAATATTTATGGTCCAAGAGCGAAAGATGGTCCGTATGCAGGGGTAATCCCACGATTTATCCGTGCGGCTTTGCAAGGTGAAGACATTCTCGTATATGGAGATGGAAAGCAGACACGTTGCTTTACGTACGTAAGTGATGCAGTAGAGGCAACGATTCGAGCAATGGATGAGAATGTAAATGGTGAGATTATTAATATAGGTTCTGAGAATGAAAAAAATATTAAAGAAGTAGCAGAAGTAATCAAAAAACTAACAAATTCTTCTTCAAAAATTGTACAAGTTCCTTTTGAAAAAGTATATCCACATGGTTTTGAGGAAATTCCAAATAGAAGACCAGACGTAACAAAATTAAGAGAACTTGTTCAATTTCAAGCGACAGTAACGTGGGAACAAGGATTGAAAGAAACTATTAAATGGTTTCGTGAAGAAAACAATGGCTAAATGGCTAAGTCATTATCGGTTATTATTCCCGTATGTAATGAAGTGGATACGATTTCAGACGTGATTCAATCGGTAAAGCCATTAAATCCAGTAGAGATTATTGTAGTAGCTAATGGTTGTAATGATGGTACAGAAGGGATTGCTGAGAGTTTAGGATGTAAAGTAATTCAGCATAAAGAGTCACTTGGTAACGACGTTGGCCGCGCAGTTGGTGCAAAACATGCGATAGGTGATGTATTACTGTTTATAGATGGAGATTTCGCTATTCAAACTTCAAAATTGCAATTATTTCTTAATCCGATTTTACATGATCAGGCTGACATCGTTTTAAATAATTTGGATGCATTATTTTTAAAGAAACAAAAACCACATTCCGTTACAGTATGGCGCCAAATATTAAATGCAATGTTAGAGCGCGAAGAATTAAAAATTGATTCTTTATTATCTGTACCTCATGCGTTGACGAAAGAAGTCGTTCAAAGTATTGGATATGAATGTTTTGTTAATCCTATTGTAGCTCATTTACGCTTAGCACAAAGTAAATGGAAAATTAGTCGTCATTGTGCAATTGACGTTATTACGCCGAATAAATTTCGGCCACTCGAGCATGCAGCATACGGCACGGATCTTTCGCAAGCTGAAAAACGAATGATAGGTGATCATATAGAAGCTGTAGCGGAGCGGATAATAGGCAGCGATGAGCGCGGAGGATATTATGATGGAAATAGGAAAAGAGAGTGCGTCTATCATACTTTAAATTTTGAAGATTTTTATCAAGGATGGGGCGTTACATCTAATTTGTATAAAGGAAAGCAATTATCGGTAATTATTCCTGTACAAGATGAAGAGAAAACAATTGGAAACGTTATAGAAGAGCTCCGCAAAATTGAACCTTTTGAAATCATCGTTGTTGTAAATGGTTCGTCAGATAAAACGGCAACAATTGCAAAAGACAAAGGAGCAACAACAATTATATATAAAGAAGCAATCGGAAACGATGTGGGGCGTTCACTTGGAACTTATTTTGCAAAAGGAGAAATTGTATTATTTATAGACGGTGATTTTGTTATTCCAGCTAGTGAGCTATATCCTTTTGCAAAAGCTATTGCAGATGGGCAAGATGTCGCATTAAATGATCTAAATCATTATTTAGATTTAAGAGTACCACTTCATCTCGTAACTGCATTTAAATATGCGTTAAATTTAGCTTGTGATAGAAAAGATTTAGGAGTAGGCTCTCTTATTGCTGTACCTAATGCGTTTAGTAGGACGTGTTTGAAAACAATAGGATATAGATCTTTACTGTCACCTTGTGTAGCGCAAGTGAAAGCTGTTCTTTCAGGATTCGAAATTGCATGTGTCAGTCGTGTTGAGGTCGATAAAATGAACCGTATTCGTCCCAGTGAACATTTTGCAAAAATAGGACATCCTCCAGCTGTACTTCGAATTATTGGTGATCATATAGAAGGATTAGAACAATTAATTGCATTAAAGGGCAGTCGTTGTGGATTCTATGATGGAAATAGAAAAAGAGATGTTTTATAGATGACTCAAGTATTAGAAAATGTAAAAAACGCATGGGAAAACTTTAAAGGTGAAAAATGGAAAGCAGAGATTGATGTTCGCGATTTCATTTTAAATAATGTAAACGTTTTCGAAGAGGACGAATCTTTCTTAGCGGGAGCAACTGAAGCAACGAAAAAACTTTGGGATCAAGTAATGGATTTAACAACAAAAGAACGTGAAAACGGTGGCGTTCTTGATATGGATACAAAAATTGTTTCTTCTATTACATCACATGAACCAGGATATTTAAATAAAGATATTGAAAAAGTAGTCGGTTTCCAAACTGATAAGCCATTTAAACGTTCTTTACAACCATATGGTGGTATTCGTATGGCGGAACAAGCTTGTGAGTCTTATGGATACGAAATGGATAAAGAACTTAGTAAGGTTTTCAGAGACTGGCGTAAAACTCATAATCAAGGTGTATTTGATGCATATACACCAGAAATGAAAGCGGCTCGTAAATCAGGTGTTATTACTGGTCTTCCAGATGCATATGGACGTGGACGTATTATCGGTGATTACCGCCGAGTAGCGTTATATGGTATAGATCATTTAATTGAAGCGAAAAAGGCTGATTTTAATTTAACTGGTGGTGTAATGAGCGAAGAGACAATGCGTTTACGCGAAGAGTTATCTGAGCAAATGCGTGCACTTCAAGAATTAAAACAAATGGCTGCTTCTCATGGTTTTGATATTTCTAAACCAGCAACAAATACACAAGAAGCTTTCCAATGGTTATACTTCGCATATCTTGCAGCGATTAAAGAGCAAAATGGAGCTGCAATGAGTCTTGGACGTACTTCTACATTCTTAGATATTTACATTGAAAGAGATTTAGCAAATGGTACTTTAACAGAAGAAGAAGTACAGGAAATCGTGGATCACTTCATTATGAAATTACGTCTTGTGAAATTCGCAAGAACACCTGATTATAATGAATTATTCTCTGGTGACCCAACTTGGGTAACTGAATCTATCGGTGGTATGGCTTTAGATGGTCGTCCATTAGTAACAAAGAACTCATTCCGTTTCTTGCATACATTAGATAATTTAGGACCAGCTCCAGAACCAAACTTAACAGTTCTTTGGTCTAAACAATTACCAGAGAACTTTAAAAACTACTGTGCAAAAATGTCTATTAAAACATCAGCAATTCAATACGAAAATGATGACATTATGCGTGCTGACTACGGTGATGACTACGGTATTGCTTGTTGTGTATCTGCAATGAGAATAGGTAAACAAATGCAGTTCTTCGGAGCACGTGCAAACTTAGCGAAAGCATTACTATATGCGATTAACGGCGGTAAAGATGAAAAATCTAAAGCGCAAGTTGGTCCTGAGTACGCACCAATTACTTCTGAAGTATTAGATTATGAAGAAGTTATGCATAAGTTCGATATGACAATGGAATGGTTAGCGGGTCTATATTTAAACACATTAAACGTTATCCACTACATGCACGATAAATATAGCTACGAGCGTATTGAAATGGCGCTTCATGATACAAATGTTCTTCGTACAATGGCAACAGGTATCGCAGGATTGTCTGTAGTAGCAGACTCATTAAGTGCAATTAAATACGGAAAAGTAAAACCAATTCGTGATGAAAATGGTATTGCAGTTGACTTTGAAATTGAAGGTGATTTCCCTAAATACGGTAACAACGATGATCGTGTAGATGAAATCGCAGTAAATCTTGTGAAAACATTTATGAATAAACTTCGTAAGCATAAAACATACAGAAATTCTGTTCATACAATGTCAATCTTAACAATTACATCTAACGTCGTATACGGTAAGAAAACTGGTAATACTCCAGATGGCCGTCGTACTGGAGAACCATTTGCACCGGGCGCAAACCCAATGCATGGTCGTGATACAAAAGGTGCATTAGCATCACTATTATCTGTAGCTAAATTACCATATGAAGATGCACAAGATGGTATTTCCAATACATTCTCTATTATTCCAAAAGCACTTGGTAAAGAAGATGATGTACAAGTACGCAACTTAGTATCTATGCTTGATGGTTATGCAATAAAAGAAGGACATCACTTAAATATTAACGTATTTAATCGTGAAACATTAATGGATGCAATGGAGCACCCTGAAAAATATCCACAATTAACAATTCGTGTATCTGGTTACGCTGTTAACTTTATTAAATTAACTCGTGAACAACAAATTGATGTAATTAACCGTACAATGCATGAAAGTATGTAAATGGTAAAAGGAAGAATACATTCTGTAGAGTCTTGTGGTACTGTTGATGGCCCAGGGATTCGTTATGTCATATTTACACAAGGATGTTTATTACGTTGTCAATATTGCCATAATGCTGATACGTGGGAAATCGGTAAAGGAAAAGAAATAACAGTTGAAGAAGTAATGCAGGATGTGACATGTTACCTTCCATTTATTGAAGCTTCTGGAGGCGGTATAACAGTAAGTGGTGGAGAACCATTATTACAGCTAGATTTCTTAATTGAATTATTTAAGAAATGTAAGGAAGTTGGAATTCATACAACAATTGATTCTTCTGGGGGTTGTTATTCTGAAGAGCCAGAATTCCAGCAAAAGTTGGATAAATTAATGGATTATACAGATTTAGTTTTATTGGATTTGAAACATATTGATTCAAAGAAACATCGTAAATTAACAGGAAAACCAAATGAACATATTTTACAATTTGCTCGTTATTTATCGGATAAGAATAAACCGATTTGGGTACGACATGTATTAGTTCCAGGTGTTACTGATAATGAAGAGGATCTGCAAAAATTATCTAGGTTTATTCAAAGTCTGTCTAATGTTCAGAAAGTTGAAGTGCTACCATATCATAAGCTTGGTGTATATAAATGGGAGGCGCTTGGGCATAAATATCCACTCGTAAATGTAGAACCACCTACGGAAAAAAATGTAGAACAAGCGAGACATATTTTAAAAGCAGTCTAATTGATAAAAAACCCCAAGGTTTTAATTTTAACTGCACATTACGGTAATGGTCATGTGCAAGTAGCGAAAACATTAGAACAAACATTTCGCCAAAAAGGAATTGAAGATGTAATTGTATGCGACTTGTTTGGAGAATCACATCCATTTATAACTGACATTACAAAATATTTATATTTAAAAAGTTATACAATAGGAAAAGAATTATATCGTTTGTTTTATTACGGGGTAGAAAAAATTTATGATAAAAAAATAGCATCTTGGTACGCAAATTTTGGAAGGAAACGTTTGAAATCACTTTTACAAGTGGAGAAACCGGATATCGTTATTAATACCTTTCCAATCATAGCTGTACCTGAGTTGAAAAAGCAAACAGGTATTTCAATCCCTGTTTATAATGTGTTGACGGATTTTTGCGTGCATAAAATATGGATTCATCGTGAAGTAGATCGTTATTTTGTAGCAACTGATCACGTGAAAAAGGTGATGGTTGATATTGGTGTACCTGCGGAACAAATTGTTGAAACTGGAATTCCAATTCGCAATAGTTTTGAGCTAAAGATGAATCAAGACATTATATATAATAAGTATCAGTTATGTAAGAACAAAAAGATGTTACTAATTGTAGCAGGTGCTCATGGGGTACTAGGAAGTGTAAAAGAACTATGCCAGTCATTTATGGCAGTACCTAATTTACAAGTAGTTGTCGTTTGCGGAAAAAATGAAGCTTTAAAACAGGATTTATTAGGATTACAGGAACAAAATTCCGAAGCTTTAAAAGTATTTGGTTATGTTGAAAACATTGATGAGTTATTCCGTGTTACTTCTTGTATGATTACGAAGCCAGGTGGTATTACATTAAGCGAAGCAGCAGCGTTACAAGTACCTGTCATTTTATATAAGCCTGTCCCAGGACAAGAAAATGAAAATGCGTTGTATTTTGAAAAAAAAGGAGCTGCAGTTGTAATCCGTGATGACAGTGAGGTTTTTGCAAAAACAGAGGCGTTATTACAAGATGATATGAAGCTTCTCCAAATGAAAGAAGCAATGAAAAATATTTATCGTCCTGAACCGGCATGCCATATCGTGGATACAATTTTGGAAGAAAATCATGCAGAGCCGAATCATATACCTATGAAATCACCTGCTCTTGCAGAATCATTTACTTAAGTGACTTTAGGACACGAGGTGATTGTAATGGATAAAAAGAAACGTGAAAAAGCGAAAAACACATTATCTAGTACACAAGAAGTTCTATACCAACGAGAATTTCGAAAAGCAGATCGTGCAGCGGGATATCGCTCAAAAAGTATTTAAATGGTGGATCCAGCTGTCTTCCCTTTTGTGCGTCAAAAGGCTTATTCTTATGAGGAATACTTATTTTTAACGAAACAAACCATTGAAGCCGAAGAGCGTGGAGAGTTAATTTCACGAACAATTTTAGATGAATGGGGTAACCCTATCGGAACAATTACTTTATTTGATGTGCAAGAAAAAGCTGGATTCCTTGGAACATGGCTTGGAAAACCGTACCATGGCAAAGGCTATAATAAATTGGCGAAAGATTCATTTTTTAGCGAACTTTTCTATGAATTAGATATTGAAACCATCTTTATGCGTATTCGCAAAATAAATATTCGTTCTATTAAAGCTGCCGAAAAACTACAATATGTGAATCTAGCAAATGAAACAAGAAAAGCCGTTTATGATGAAATTAACATAAATGAAGAAGTATATAATCTATATGAAATTCCAAAAGATCAATATACACTTGCAACAATGCGCGATACAACATTCCAAGACGCCCACCACTTAAAAGAAGCGTAAATGAAAACATTGCTCAAACAAGCCATTGTGTATCCTATTACATCTCCCAAGTTTCAAGGTGATGTACTCGTTATAGGAGAACGAATTGCTGAGGTCAAACCTTCTATTCAGCCTACTCAAGATATGACCGTTATAGATGCGCGAGCTCTTCATCTCTTACCTGGATTTATTGATGTCCATACTCACCTTGGTCTCTATGATGAAGGCACTGGTTGGGCTGGAAATGACGCTAATGAAACCTCTGAAGTTTCAACACCACATATCCGTTCTTTAGACGGAATCCATCCTTTTGATATCGCATTTCAAGATGCTGTACAAAACGGGATCACAACTGTTCATGTTATGCCTGGGAGTCAAAATATTATCGGCGGTACTACTTGTGTAATAAAAACTGCTGGAACTTGTATTGATCACATGATTATTCAAGAACCTGCTGGTTTAAAGATTGCCTTTGGAGAAAACCCTAAAAAAGTTCATAGTAATGGAACGAAAGAATCCATAACACGCATGGGCATTATGGGGTTACTTCGGGAATCATTTTATGAAGCACAGCACTACGGGCATGAAGCTGATTTTCGAATGCTCCCGATTCTAAAAGCATTACGCCGCGAAATACCGGTACGTATCCACGCTCACCGTGCTGACGATATTAGTTCTGCTTTACGCTTTGCAACAGAATTCAATCTTGATTTACGTATTGAGCATTGTACAGAAGGACACTTTATTGTTGAAGAGCTTTCAAAACACAATTTAAAAGTTTCAGTTGGTCCCACCCTTACACGCCGTTCTAAAATCGAACTAAAAAACAAAACATGGGATACTTACCATATATTATCGAAAAATGGAGTAGAAGTTTCTATAACAACTGATCACCCTTATACACCAATTCAATATTTAAATGTTTGTGCTGCTGTCGCAGTAAGGGAAGGATTAGACGAGAAAACTGCATTGGAAGGAATCACTATATTTCCAGCGAGAAATTTGCGTTTAGAGGATAGAATTGGAAGCATTGAGGTTGGAAAAGACGCCGATCTCGTGTTATGGACACATCATCCTTTCCATTATTTAGCCAAGCCTGTACTAACTATGATTGATGGAAAAATAATTTACAAAAAAATAAAAAAAACTAGTTTATTTTTTTGAATGATTATGAAAATTGCAATTTCTGGTGGTACTGGCTTTATCGGCAAATATCTATCTACTTTTTTCATTCAAAAAGGATACACAGTCTATATCCTTACCCGAAAAAATAAAATTGAAACTTCAAACCCTAACCTTCAATACGTACAATGGACACCAGATTTACCTACTTTCCCCCTCTCTTCTATTGATATAGTTATTAATCTAGCTGGAGAGTCAATCAATAGTAGATGGACAAAAAAACAAAAAGAAGCCATTTTAAACAGTAGACTTCAAGCGACAAGAGGACTTATTAAACAACTGCAAGCACTCAGCACAAAACCACATACATTTATTAACGCAAGTGCTATTGGATACTACGGAACTTCTGAAACAGAGTCTTTTACCGAGCAGCAAGAAACTCCTGGAAATGACTTTTTAGCAAAAACAGTATTTTTATGGGAGCAAGAAGCATGTAAAGCACGTTCTCTTGGAATCAGAACAATATACGCAAGATTCGGAGTCATATTAGGTGCAGACGGAGGTGCTCTTCCAAAGATGCTACTTCCCTATCAATTTTATATCGGAGGCACAATTGGATCTGGAAACCAATGGTTATCATGGATTCATATAGATGATGTCGTTCGCATGATTGATTTCATCATACACAAAAAAGAAATTAATGGCCCTCTTAATATTACAGCCCCGTTACCTATAAGAATGAAGGAATTTGGAGAAACCATGGCAACTATAATGAGAAAACCTCATTGGTTACCTGTCCCTTCATTTATGCTTCACGCTTTATTGGGTGAGATGAGTATACTTGTACTAGAAGGGCAACATGTATTACCTAGTAAAGCAATTGAACATGGGTACCAATACACATTTCCGGCAATAGACCATGCATTACAAAATATACTTTCGCATACAATGTAGATGGCTGTCATTACAAAAATAGAAGTGCAAAAACGATCGAAAGAGCGATTTAATATTTATATTGATAAAGGTCAAGGTGAAGAGTACGGATTTAGTGTGGATCAAGTAATCTTAATGAAACATGGATTACAAAAAGGTTTAGAAATTGATGAAATAGAGTTAGGCAATATTTTGTTCAATGAAGAGGTACAAAAAGCATATTTACAAGCAATCTCCTATTTATCCTATCAAATGAGAACGAAACAAGAAATAGAAGATTTTTTACGAAAAAAAGAAGTGGGACAGGCCATCATCTCTGAAGTCGTTTCGAAATTATTACATGACCGATATATTAATGATAAAGAGTATGCCATTTTATATACGCGAACGCAAAGTAATGTGAATCGAAAAGGTCCAACTGTTATAAAAAGAGAGCTGTTAAATAAAGGCGTTCAGGATCTAATCATTACACATAGTTTACAAGAGTATCCAAAGGAGAAGCAAATTGAAAATGCTTTGATTCTTGTAGAAAAAAAGAAAAAATCTTATCAAAAGCATTCATTTTTACAAATGAAGCTAAAGTTAGATGAAATGCTTGTTCGTAAAGGATATTCTAGAGATGTGATTCAAATTTGTTTGGAAGAATTGAAAGACGAAAAAGATGACGAAAAGCAACAAGAAGCGTTACACTATCATGGGAATAAATATTATGAGAAATATAAGAAGTATGATGGATGGACATTCGAAAATAAGATAAAACAAGCGTTATATCGAAAAGGATTTTCTATTGATGAAATAGATATATTTTTACAAATGAAACGTGAAGAGGGATGAATGAATATGCCAAAACGCTACAGTGAAATGACACCACATGAGCTTAGAGAAGAAATTGGCGCTTTGAAGGAGCAAGCAGTAAAGGCTGAGCAACTTGGAATTGTAAATGAATTCGATGTATTAATGAGAAAGATGGCAATGGCCCGTGCTTACATGACTGATATAAACAAATTCCATATTGGTGAGGCATATGAATTAGTAGAAGAACCTGGTGTATTATTTAAAATTACGTACTTCAATGGGGTATTTGCTTGGGGTTATAAGCAAAATGATAATGAAGAGATTGGGATACCAATTTCCTTGTTGCAAGAAAAATAAATGGGTAAACAAGCCGAATTTTGGTCTGAGTCAAAAAACAACAGCAAAATCGACGGTCAGCCGAAAGCGAAATCACGCTTCGCTTCGAAACGACCTAACGGCACAATTAACACGCACCCACAAGAACGTATGCGTGCTGCAAATCAGCAGGAAGAATAGATGAATGATATTTATGAAGCGTTAACGAAAGAATTATTAGACAAGAATGACAAGCTTTCTTACGGACAAGCTCGTGCGTGGGTTGAATTACTTTGGGAAGATTTTCAAACAACTTATGCGAAATCAGGTCGTTATCAAGGTGAGGAAATGACTGAGCAAGTAGTAAGAACATGGATTAATAATCATGGAGCGCGTCTTCATGAAATGCGTACAAATAATCCGAAATACAGCCATTTAATTAATCAAGAAGACCATTTAAAACATTAAATGGACACAGCCACTCACCTTGTTATGGGTGTCACTTTAGGTAGTTTGGCAACATTAGACCCAGCTATAGCGCAAAATGATATTGGACCACAAGCAGTTATGCTCGCTACAATTGCTGGTTCCAATATTCCTGACATCGATACAGTTTTAAAATTGCGTAATAACGCTAAATATATAAGAAATCATCGCGGGGTTACTCATTCCATTCCTGCAGTAATTCTTTGGTCATTCCTTATAAGCGGCATCTCTTTCGCCTTCTTTTCAGACGCTCCATATCTTCATCTACTACTTTGGTCATTTATAGCTGTATTTCTTCACGTCTTTGTAGATATTTTCAATGCCTACGGTACACAAGCGTTACGGCCTTTTACAAAAAAATGGGTCGCACTCGGCATAATTAATACGTTTGATACTGTCATTTTCTTTATCCATATACTTGCGATTGCTTGCATGCTCGTAGGTTCCCATAAAGGATATACAGCCTTAGCAGCTTATATATTAATGATTGTTTACTATATCGGACGAATTATGATGCATAGAAATATAAGAAGCGTTGTACACAAACGTTTCAAACATGTTGAGAAGATAATCATTTCTCCTTCTTACCGATTTTATCATTATCATTTAGCGGTCGTTACGACTGATTATTACTACGTTGCGAGATGGCATCGTGGTAACATTATGATATACGATAAGTTCGATCGGGTACCGTTCCCAGATAACGCTATTATGAGAGCTGCTAAACAAGATGAAAACATCTCGGCCTTCTTATCTTTCTCTCCTGTATATCGTTGGGATATTTTTGATTATGATAACTACTACGAAATTCGACTCATTGATTTGCGCTATCGAAGTAAAGATTATTATCCATTCGTTGCAATCGTTCAGCTCGATCAAAATTTAAATATTATTAATTCTTATACCGGATGGATTTTCAGCGAAGAAAAACTTCGAAAGAAACTGGAATTGCTTCCACATTAATTGACACTTGAAATATTAGAAAAATTTAACATAGAGCAGTTTCAAAATGATTTAATTGGTTGGTTTGAAAAAGAGCAACGCGACTTACCGTGGCGAAAAAATAAAGATCCATACCGTGTCTGGGTTTCGGAAATTATGTTACAGCAAACAAGGGTAGAAGCTGTAAAACCATATTACGCAAATTTTATGGGGAAGTTTCCTACGTTGGAAGCTTTAGCAAATGCTGATGATGAAGAAGTATTAAAAGCATGGGAAGGTTTAGGATATTATTCTAGAGCTCGAAATTTACACACGGCTGTAAAAGAGGTAAAAGAAGTATATGGCGGGATAGTACCGAGTGATGTAAAGAAAATTGAAAAGTTAAAAGGAGTAGGACCATATACAAAAGGTGCTATTTTAAGTATCGCATATGGTATACCAGAGCCAGCAGTTGACGGAAATGTTATGCGTGTATTATCTCGCATTTTATCAGTATGGGATGACATTGCAAAACCAAAGACTAGAAAAGTGTTTGAAGAGATTGTGCGTGAAATTATTTCGACAGAAAATCCATCTTATTTTAATCAAGGTTTGATGGAGTTAGGTGCATTGATTTGCATTCCAAAAAATCCATCTTGCTTACTTTGTCCTGTACGTGAGCATTGCAGGGGATATGCTGAAGGTGTTCAAAAAGAACTACCAGTAAAAAGTAAAGCGAAAGCTCCTACAATGGTACCGCTTGTTGCAGGAGTACTTCAAACTGAAGATGGTCGTTACGTTATTAATAAACGTCCGAGTAGCGGATTATTAGCTAATATGTGGGAGTTTCCGAATATTGAACTTAGCGAAGGGATTCGAAGTCAGAAAGAACAGCTTATAGATTATATGAAGGAAAAGTTTGAGCTTTCGATTTCTATTGATGAGTACGCAATGAATGTACAACATACATTTACTCATCGCACCTGGGATATATTCGTATTTTACGGAAAAGTAACCGGTAATATTGTTGAAACAGATACATTAAAATTTGTATCGAAAGAAGCTTTTGAGCAGTTACCTTTCTCTAAATCGCATCGTACGATTTATGAGAGTTGTGTTGAGAAAATTACAATGCAATAAATGTATATAGGACGCGATATGACTGAACTAACGATGATTTCAAAAAATGAATGGAAAGAAGATGAATTAGCTTATTTTCATCATTCATTACAACAGATGTTGCCCTATTTAAATGCGGAAGGGCAAAGTATTTATAAAGAAATTGTAGTAGAAATCGAATCAGGGGGCGGCTTACAAGAAGGTGATGCTAGTTGGACTCATGGGACAAAAATTTCTTACGATTAAATGAGTAAAAAACAACAAGGTTATAACAAGGCAACTTCTGGTGCTAGCATTCAAAGTACAAATGCTAGTTATGGTACAGAATTTGCAACTGAAACAGATGTGCAAGCAGTAAAACAAGCGAACGCACAATCAGAAGCACAGAAAGCACAAGCTTCTGGTGCACAAAGTGCAAATGCTAGTTATGGTACAGAATTTGCAACTGAAACAGATGTGCATGCTGTGAAAAAACAAAATGCAAAATCAGCTGCAAAACAATCACAATCTTCTAGTTCAAACGAGTAAATGAACGAATTTGATAAGTTGGTAGGAGAACAATTGGAAACGATGGATGAGCTGTTAAAATTGCAATCACACTTAGAGAAGTATCAGCAAATTGAAATGAGTGAAAAGGATACGTGCGATAAAAAAGACTTACATTTTATTCGCCAAGAAATATATAGAACAGAAGTAGCGTTGAAGCTATTACATGAAAAATTTGAAAAGCAAACGAATAGTGTGATTAAATTTTTTGAAACTGAAAAAATGATTTCAAATTTAGGATAAATGGCATTTCCCAAAGAAGGAGAAAAAGTACAAATACATAGTTATAAACATAATGGCTCCATTCATAGAATGTGGGAAGAGACAACGATTTTAAAAGGGACACAGAGTCTTGTAATTGGAGCGAATGATCGAACAATAGTTACAGAATCAGATGGGCGAACATGGGTTACTCGGGAACCTGCGATTTGTTATTTCCATGCAAACTATTGGTTTAATGTGATTGGGATGCTACGAGAAGAGGGCGTATATTATTATTGTAATTTAAGTTCTCCTTTTGCATATGATTCCGAAGCATTAAAGTATATTGATTATGATTTAGATATTAAAGTGTATCCAGATATGACATATACACTGTTAGATGAAGATGAGTATGAAAAGCATAGTCAAATCATGCAATATCCACCTGTTATTGATACAATTTTAAAGCGAAATGTAGCGCATTTAACGCAGTGGATTCATCAAAGAAAAGGTCCATTTGCACCAGATTTCGTAGATATGTGGTATGAGAGATATTTAATGTACAGAAATTAAGTGCAAGGTATAAAAAGATATTTACAATTTGTTAAACCGTATCGATGGCTTATTGCTATTACAATTGTTATCGGTCTAGTTAAGTTCGGTATCCCGCTTATTATGCCATGGTTATTAAAGTATATTATCGACGATGTAATTCAAGGTGGGGGTTCACTTCAAGATAAAACGTCCCAATTAATAACGGCGATTGGGATAGCCTTTTTTATTTTTGCAGTATTAAGGCCACCGATTGAATATTATCGTCAATATTTCGCGCAACGTATCGCAAATACAATACTATATGATTTGCGGAAACATATTTTTGGTCACTTGCAAAAATTGAGCTTGCGTTATTATTCGAACACAAAAACAGGAGAGCTTATTTCACGTGTAATCCATGATGTAGAGCAAACGAAGGATTTTGTAATTACCGGTTTAATGAATGTTTGGTTAGATACTGCGACAATTGCGATTGCTATTATTGTTATGTTTTCTATGAATATAAAGTTAACGTTTGTTGCTTTATTGATTTTACCTATTTATGTTGTTGCGGTGAAATATTTTTTCGGACGTCTTCGAGAATTGACGAAAGAACGTTCACAAGCGTTAGCAACTATGCAAGGTTATTTACATGAACGCATTCAAGGAATGCAAGTGACGCGTAGCTTTGCATTAGAAGAGTATGAGGGTAAGCAGTTTGAAAAAAGAAATAATGAATTTTTAACGAAAGCATTAACGCATACAAGTTGGACCGCGAGAACATTTTCGGCTGTAAATACTTTAACTGATTTAGGCCCGTTACTTGTAATTGGTTTTGCAGCATATGAAGTAATTCAAGGTCAGTTAACGCTAGGGACTATGGTTGCTTTTGTTGGATATATGGATAGTTTATATAGTCCGCTTCGCCGCCTTGTTAATTCATCTACAACATTAACGCAATCTTTCGCCTCGATGGATCGAGTGTTTGAACTATTAGATGAAAAGTACGATATTGTTAATGTGCCAAATGCGATACAAGTGAAAAAATTAAATGGAGAAATTGTATTTGATGATGTTTCTTTTCGTTATAATGCAGATGAAAAAGAGATATTACATAACTTGTCATTAACTATGCGGCCAGGAGAGAAGGTAGCACTTGTAGGAGCGAGTGGGGGAGGAAAGTCATCTCTTGCTAGTTTAATTCCGCGTTTCTATGATGTTTCGGAAGGGGCAGTTTATGTAGATGGGATAGATGTAAGAAAGTATGATATGAGAAATTTACGTAGCCATATTGGAATTGTACTGCAAGATAATTTATTATTTAGCGATACAATTGGGGCTAATATTTTATATGGAAATCCGAAAGCTAAAGAGACAGAAGTGATTGCAGCAGCCAAAGCTGCGCAAATTCATGATTTTATTATAGAGTTACCAGATGGTTACAATACTGTTGTTGGAGAACGTGGTGTGAAGTTATCTGGTGGGCAAAGGCAACGTGTAGCAATTGCGCGAGTATTTCTAAAGAATCCATCGTTACTTATATTAGATGAAGCAACTTCTGCTTTGGATTTAGAAAATGAACGGTATATTCAAGAGGCACTTCAAACGTTAGCTGCTGATCAGACGACGATTATAATTGCGCATCGATTAGCAACGATTACGCATGTTGATACGATTATTTACATTGAAGATGGTGAAATTAAAGAAACGGGTTCTCATGAAGAGTTAATGAAAAAAAGAGGATTCTATTACAATTTATATCAACTTCAAAATATAACAGAAACAGCTCCTTTAGCGTAAATGAAACTTGGTGCTCGCATTTTAAAAACGGGTATTGCCATCACATTAGCTTTATTTGCTTGTATTTTACTTCACTTACCGAGTCCGGTATTTGCGGGAATCTCAGCTATATTCGCTGTTCAACCGTCTGTATACCGTTCGTATTTAACTGCACTTGAACAAATTCAAGCAAACGTAATTGGTGCGGTATTCGCTATCGTATTTGCTACTGCTTTTGGACATAATCCTTTTATTATTGGATTAACATGTATATTAGTAATTGCTCTTACATTACAATTACGATTAGAAAACACAATATCAATTGCTTTAGTAACAGTTATCGCCATTATGGAGTATCAAGGCGAAGATTTCTTTAGTTTTGCCTTACTTCGCTTTGCGACGATTATGATCGGAATTATTGCGGCTTCAGTTGTAAACTTAGTGTTTATGCCGCCAAAATACGAAACAAAGCTTTATCATCGTATCGTTGATAATACAGAGGAAATTGTGAAATGGATTCGAATGAATAGCAGGCAAGCTTCTGATTTTACAACGTTAAAAACTGATATTGATCGTATGAAAGAAAAAATGATCAAACTAAACCATTACTATTTGCTGTATAAAGAAGAAAGAAGCTACACGAAAAAAGTACAGTTCGCAAAAATTCGTAAGCTCGTTTTATTCAGACAAATGTTAGCGACGACAAGCCGTGCTTTAAGTACGTTAAAATCATTACATCGTACTGAAAATGAACTGCGCTATATGCCAGAAGAATTTCAGGAATCTATTCAAAACGAACTTGACTCATTAACGCATTATCATGAACAAGTTTTATTAAAATTTATTGGTAAAGCAAAGAAACAACAATCCGTTGAGATGCTTGATGAAGTTGAAACAGGTAAACAAGAATTAATTGATATCTTTATGGATTATCAAAACAAAGATGATGAGGAAGCATATAAAACATGGTTACATCTATTCCCTCTTATTTCTTCAATTATTAACTATAGTGAAGAAGTAGAACATTTAGATTTACTTGTGGATAGCTTCTACACATACCATAAACCAGAAACAGAACTCCAAATCGACGATAAAAAAGAAGACGAATAAATGCTCAATAAAAAAAATACATGGACACCGTCTTTATTTCGAGATTATAGAAATGCAGAACATGATGCGTGTGGAATCGTTTCCGTTATGGAAAAAAGAAAAATTCCTACAAAAGAAAATATCGACCTTTGTATACAATCCCTAATTAAAATGAACCATAGAGCTGGTTTCATCAATGGCGAAGGAGATGGTATTGGAATCCATATTGATGTACCAAAAGCACTTTGGAACGAAAAATTGAAAAGTAGCGGATATAATCCAACGATTGTGGATCATCCCCACTTTATCGTTGGACATTTTTTTCTAAACAAAAAAGAAAATATTGTTGATTTAAAAAATTACATTCGTACGCAATTAAACAATGAAAACTTTACTATTATTTTCGAAAGTGATGATGTAATAAATTCCGATGCACTCGGTCCACTTGGTAAACAGGAAGAACCTTTATTTTGGCAAGTTGCCCTTATCGCTGAAAATGAAGTTAAAAATATTGAGCACACATTATTTGCTGTAACGATAAAAATAGAGGAAAACGAAGCGATTCACGTTGCTTCATTAAGTCGTGATCATGTTGTATATAAAGTTCTAGGTGCTGGAGATACACTTGTTGCCTATTACAACGATTTACAACACCCACTTATCGCTTCAACTATGACACTAGGACATAATCGCTATTCTACTAATACATTATCTAATTTTTTTCGTGTACAACCATTTAGCATTCTCGGACATAATGGTGAAATTAATACAATTGCCAAATTACGTGATCAAGCCGAAATGATTCATGTACCACTAACTGCAGGGGGAAGTGACTCCCAAGATTTAAACCGCACCTTAGAGACTCTTCTTGTTCAATATAACTACAGCTTATTTGAAGCGATGGATATACTATTCCCACCAATTATTAATGAAATAAAACTATACGAAACAAACTTACAAAACTTATACACTTATATAAGAGAAGCTTGGGGACACTTCGCACAAGGACCAGCTGGCATTGTTTCACGCTATAAAGATGAAGCTGTATTCAGCGTCGATTCCCTTGGCCTACGACCAGTATGGAAAGTAGAAACGGAAAGCTCTTATATTTTCTCTTCTGAACCTGGAGTTGTATCACCAACCGAATATGTAGAAGAACCGAAACCACTCGCTCCTGGAGAAAAGGTCGGATTAAAATGGAATAAACATGATGAACTTGTTCTTTATGAATACGACAAATACCAAATTGAAGTATATAATCGTTTCCAAAAACGAATCGATGTTAGCAATTATCATTTAAACTTATCTATCCCTGAAACAAAAGAAATCCAGGGATTATGTGATTCTGTTCAAGTTGAAACGAAACAGTACGTTTCTTTCGGGTGGGATCGAGAGCATATTCAGCTCCTTGAACAGATGGCAACAAAAGGAGTTGAGCCAATTCGCTCACTCGGCCATGACTCGCCACTTGCTGCACTCGATACGGATAGACGAAATATTGCTGACTTTATTAAAGAAAGTGTAGCTGTTGTTACAAACCCAGCAATTGACCGTGACCGTGAAATTGAACACTTCTCTACACGTACTGTACTTGGAGAGCGTCCAAGTTTATCAAGTAAGATGAAACAGCCATTTGTAGTTGAGATGCTTTCACCAATTATTTTAGAAGGAAATGTTGCACAATCTATTGCAGAGGAATTGCACACAATTACGTACGAACAACTTATACAGTTGTTCGTTACACATAGCTCTATCGCTACAATTTCTGCTACCTTCAGTCCGTCAGAAACTTTACAATGCGCATTAAATCGAATTAGTTCCGAAGCGATAGCTGCCGTTAACAATGGCGCTTCCCTACTATTATTAGATGACACAAAAGCTCATCAAAATGAACAGTTATGGATGGATCCACATTTAGTTACCGCTAAAGTACATCAAGTATTAAGTGAAAATAAATTACGCCGAAACTGTTCTCTCGTTATACGTTCTGGTGCTCTTCGCTCCTTACACGATATCGTCACGCTATATGGATTAGGAGCAGACAGTATTAATCCATATTTATTGTTCGCGACCGTAAATGATGGATCAAAAACACCAATTACGAATCTGTATAATGCACTTAATAAAGGACTAGAGAAAGTCATTTCAACAATTGGAATTCATGAGTTACGTGGTTACGGCCGCCTCTATTCCTCTATCGGATTACATGAGGAAATCGCAAATATATTACAAATTACGAATTTCTTCGGTTCAAATGATTTAGCTTTTTCACTTGAATCGCTTGCTAAAGATGCAAAATCGCGGGCAGATGATTATAACAACCCGAAAATTAGAATGCGAAAATCATTTCATATATTCCCACGGATTTGGAAAGCAATTGGTGATGTTGCAAAAGGAAGTTCTTATGATGATTACCGCGACAAGTTAAGTGAATTAGAAGACAATAATCCGATTGCAATCAGACACCTTGTTCAAACGAAACAAACAAAGCATGTCGTTCCGGCCGAAGAAGCGTCTATTAGCATTCAAAATCATGATTTACCGTTTATTATTAGTTCCATGTCATTCGGTTCTCAAAATGAAATCGCCTTTCGTGCATATGCAGAAGCTGCCGATCAGCTAAATATGATTAGTTTGAACGGTGAAGGCGGCGAAATTAAAGATATGATTGGCAAATACCCAAATACACGTGGACAACAAGTTGCATCTGGCCGATTTGGAGTAAACGCTGAACTACTAAATTCATCAAATTTAATTGAAATAAAAATCGGTCAAGGCGCAAAACCTGGCGAAGGCGGACATTTACCAGGTTCTAAAGTAACCGCAAAAATTGCTGAGGCACGTAATGCTACAATTGGATCAGATTTAATTTCGCCTTCTAACAACCATGATATTTATTCGATTGAAGATTTAGCTCAAATGATTACAGAAATTAAAACGGCTAATCAACTTGCAAAAGTAGCCTTAAAAGTCCCTGTCGTTCCTAACATCGGAACAATTGCTGTCGGTATCGCAAAAGCTGGCGCTGATTTTATTAACATTAGCGGATTTGACGGCGGAACAGGTGCTGCACGTATTCATGCATTACAACATGTAGGTCTTCCAGTAGAAATCGGTGTTAAAGCTGCTCACAACGCTCTACTAGAATCAGGTATGAGACATAAAGTAGAAATTTGGGCCGATGGTGGTATTCGAAGTGTAAATGACGCCTTAAAAATCATGCTTCTTGGAGCAAACCGTATTGGGTTTGGCACATTATCAATGATTGCAATCGGCTGTACAACTTGCCGTGGTTGTCATCTAGATACTTGCCATGTTGGAATTGCAACACAAATTGAATCTGAAGCACAAGCGAAAGAACATGGATTACGCCGCTTCGTCCCGCGCGAATTAGAAAGCGCAGTTGCTGGCCTATTAAATTTATTCACCACTTTCGGTGTAGAATTAAAACGGTTAACAGGGCAACTCGGTTATACAAATTTACAAGAAATTGTCGGGCGTTCCGATTTATTAGAACAAGTTCGAGGTCAAGATTTGTTAGAGTTATGTAATTTACTGCAAACAATAGAAAATCCAACTGTTACAACAACAGTATCTGTAAAAGAAAAACAATTTGAAACAGTGCATTCTCCTCACTCAAAAGAATTAGTAGGAGTTGGCGTAGAACAACGAGTTATGGGTGGTTTAGAATCTTGTTATCGCGTTCGCAGTAAATTATATGAAGATACAAAGCTTGAACCACTCACATTAAAGTATACAAATGGCTCTGTTCCTGGAAATGGATTAGGTGCTTACAATAGCGAAAACTTATTTATACACGTAAATGGCGGTGCGCAAGATGGTATCGGCAAAACTTCATTTGGCGGTGGCATTTATATAACGAAAGCAAAAGGTAAAAATGGAACATATTATAACGGATCTGTCGGAAAAGGATTTGGATACGGTGCACAAAAAGGGGCATTATACGTGCAAGGTAACGCCGACGCTCGTGCTGGTATTCGCCTTTCTGGAGCAGACATGATAATTGGAGGGAGAATGACAAAACCACTCCGTGAAAAAGAGCAAGGAAATATAGGATCATACTCGAATATTAAAGGTTTCGCTTTTGAATATATGACAAATGGGCGGGCTCTTGTTTTGGGAGATCCTGGTCCATGGATCTGTGCTGGTATGACTGGCGGTGTTGTTTATTTACGTCATGATTCAAACTTAGGTTTAACAGAAAAAGCCTTAAAAAGAAGAATCGCAAAAGGTGCAAATGTTACATTACAATCAATTAGTAAAAATGGTGTGCAAGATGTGACTGAACTATTACTAGATTATATTCGTGTATTAAATGAGCATGAGCAATATGAGGAAGTTGCTTTGTTAACCCCGTTACTAGATGATATGCAGCAGCAATTTTTTGAAATTATCCCGAAAAAGGAACAGGCTGATCCATCTATCTCAACTGAGTGAGTGAATTTCACGAAATCAGAAGCATTACATAAAGAAGCTTTAGAACATATCGTTGGTGGTGTTAATAGTCCTTCTCGTTCTTTCAAAGCAGTTGGAGGCGGTTCTCCCGTTGCAATGGAACGTGGAAAAGGTGCTTATTTCTGGGATGTAGATGGAAATAAATATATCGATTATTTAGCAGCATACGGTCCTATTATTACTGGACATGCTCACCCGCATATAACAAAAGCAATTACAACAGCTGCTGAAAATGGTGTACTATACGGAACGCCAACAGCACTAGAAGTAAAATTTGCAAAAATGTTAAAAGAAGCAATGCCTGCATTAGATAAAGTCCGCTTCGTAAACTCTGGTACAGAATCCGTTATGACAACCATTCGTGTTGCCCGCGCTTACACTGGTCGCACAAAAATTATGAAATTCGCTGGTTGTTACCACGGTCATTCCGATTTAGTACTTGTAGCAGCTGGTTCTGGTCCTTCTACTCTTGGAACTCCTGATTCAGCTGGTGTGCCACAAAGTATTGCACAAGAAGTTATTACCGTTCCCTTTAATAATGTAGAAACCTTAAAAGAAGCGTTAGATAAATGGGGACATGAAGTAGCAGCTATCCTTGTAGAGCCAATCGTTGGAAACTTCGGTATTGTAGAGCCTAAACCAGGATTCCTTGAAAAAGTAAACGAACTTGTTCACGAAGCTGGCGCATTAGTAATTTATGATGAAGTTATTACTGCCTTCCGCTTTATGTACGGTGGTGCTCAAGACTTACTTGGTGTAACACCAGACTTAACTGCACTTGGTAAAGTTATCGGCGGCGGACTTCCAATTGGCGCTTACGGTGGTAAGAAAGAAATTATGGAACAAGTTGCCCCGTTAGGACCTGCATACCAAGCAGGTACAATGGCAGGAAACCCTGCTTCTATGGCATCAGGTATCGCTTGCTTAGAAGTACTTCAACAAAAAGGCGTATACGAGAAATTAGATGAACTTGGCGCAATGCTTGAAAAAGGAATTTTAGAGCAAGCTACAAAACATAACATCGATATTACAGTAAACCGCCTAAAGGGTGCATTAACTGTATACTTCACGACAAATACAATTGAAGATTACGATGCAGCCAAAAATACAGATGGTGAAATGTTCGGTAGATTCTTCAAACTTATGCTTCAAGAAGGTATTAATTTAGCACCATCTAAATATGAAGCATGGTTCTTAACGACAGAACATACAAAAGAAGATATCGAATATACAATTGAAGCTGTTGGAAGAGCATTTGCTACTTTAGCAGACAATAAATAAATGAAATCGGTAATTGAGGTACAAGGGTTACGTAAAGAGTTTACAGCCTATTCAAGTCGTCCGGGATTAAAGGGGGCATTTCGCGATTTATTAAATCGTAATTATAAAATAGTACCAGCAGTAAATGATGTGTCTTTTACTGTGAAGCAAGGTGAAATGGTTGGTTATATTGGTGAGAATGGTGCTGGTAAATCAACGACGATTAAAATGCTTACAGGGATTTTGACTCCGACTTCAGGGCAAATCACGGTGAACGGAATGAATCCACATAAACAAAGAGAAGAATTTGTGAGAACAATTGGTGTTGTTTTTGGTCAGCGCTCTCAGCTTTGGTGGGATATTGCGGTACAAGAATCGTTTCGTTTATTGAAGAAAGTGTACGGTGTTTCAGATGCTCAGTATAAGGAACATATGGAGCACGTAATCGAAACGTTAGATATTGGTCCTTTATTAGATAAGCCGGTCCGAAAGTTATCTCTTGGCCAAAGAATGCGCTGTGAATTAGCGGCAGCATTAATTCATAATCCACCGTTATTATTTTTAGATGAGCCAACAATAGGGCTAGATGTTCTTGTGAAATTGAAAATACGTGAATTCTTAAAAGAGATGAATGAACGTTATAAAACAACAATTTTATTAACAACACATGATATTACTGACATTGAAGCTTTATGTGAGCGCGTTATCATGCTGGATGAAGGAAATATTATGTATGACGGTTCGTTAAATAACCTTCGCACACAGTGGGGAGCAGAGAAGGAAATCCATTTTCAATTTGTCGCTCCAGTTTCTTATCAGATGTTATCGATGGTTATGCCAGATAGTCAAGTCGTTTGGTCAAAAGCGAAAGAGGAAAATGCGTGGGTTGCAAAAATCCCGAATGAAGAAATTATTATTTCAATGCTTATTTCTAAAGTAGTACAAGCTTTTCAAATTAAAGATTTAAAAATTAACGAAGTGTCTACAGAGGAAATTATTCGTAATATTTATGAAGAAGGTATTAAGTATGGGTAAATGAAGAAGGTATTAAGTATGGGTAAGTATATTGAAATGATTCGCATTCGCTTTTTAATGATGCTTGCTTATCGTACAAATTATTACAGCGGGATTTTAATTTATACGATTAATATCGGTGCGTATTATTTTTTATGGCAAGCGATTTATAGCGGGAAAGAAAATATTGAAAGTTTATCTATTTCGCAAATGACTACGTATATTGCGATCGCATGGATGGCACGTGCTTTTTATTTCAATAATATAGATAGAGAAATTGCGATGGAGATTCAAGAAGGACGTGTGGCGGTAGAACTAATTCGTCCATACAACTATTTAGGAATGAAAGTTATGCAAGGTCTTGGCGAAGGGATATTTCGTTTTGCATTCTTTTCAATCCCAGGTATGGTCATCGTTACTTTGTTATTTTCATTACAAATTACAACGAATTTTCAAACGTGGTTATATTTCTTCTTATCGTTAATATTTAGCTTTATCATTAATACACAAATAAACTTAATGACGGGAATGCTTACATTCTTCTTATTTAATAATAGTGGAATTATGTATGCAAAACGTGTTGTGATTGATTTATTTTCTGGTTTATTATTACCGATTAGTTTTTATCCATTATGGGCCCAAAAAGCAATGGTGTTTTTACCGTTTCAAGCAATTAGTTATATTCCGAGTATGATTTTCTCTGAAGGTATACAAGGGAGTAAGTTATATGAAGCTTTGTTATTTCAAGTGATTTGGGCAATTATACTTATTATTCCAATTGTACTCATGTGGAAAACGGCGAGAAAACGTCTAATTGTACAAGGGGGATGAATGCTATATATAAAATTATTTTTGCAATATGCAAGCCAATATATAAAAACAAAATTAGAGTATCGAGGCGATTTTATCGTCGGATTACTTTCGGATTTATCACTACAAGCGGTTAATTTAATCTTTATTCTCGTCGTATTTGGGCATACACAAGCATTAAAAGGATGGAGCCGAGAAGAAGTCATCTTTATTTATGGTTTCTTTTTAGTACCGTTTGCCATTTTTTCAGCATTCTTTAACATATGGGACTTTAATGATCGTTACATTATTAAAGGTGAAATGGATCGAGTATTGACGAGACCAATTCATAGCTTATTTCAAATCATATTAGAAAGAATGGAACTTGAATCTTTAATTGGAGCGGTTACAGGAATTATTGTAATGGGCTATGCAGCAGCGGAACTGAATTTATCTTTTTACTGGTATGATTTCTTCCTATTCTTACTGATGGTAGGAGGAGGAGCGCTTGTATACGGCGGGATATTTGTTACGCTTGCGAGCCTTGGTTTTTGGTCGGATGCGAAAAGTTCCATTATGCCGCTTATGTATAACATAGGTAATTACGGCCGCTATCCTGTTAATATTTATAACCGTGTAATTCGTTTCATTTTAACGTTTGTTTTACCATTTGCATTTGTTGGAGTATACCCAGCAGCGTACTTCTTAAGAAAAACAGAGTGGAATAGCTATGCTTTCGCAACGCCAATTGTTGGTGTCATTTGTTTTGCTATTGCAATTACTCTCTGGAATCAAGGGGTAAAACGATATCGTGGTGCGGGGAATTAAATGTTATGGGGGTTTATTCTATTAATTGCAGCAGTAGCTATTTTAAGAAGTGTCCAATTATTATGGAGTTCGTATTCAGATTCAAAACGTTTCTTTTCGTTATATAATTTAGCCTCGTTATTTTTAATTTATACAACAGTACTGATTGCATTTGGATTAAGTTATGTTGTATTAGAGGAAATGGGTTTTACAGTTTTGAAAGAAGATGGTGAAAGGTTGACCGCTCATTCTTTTCAGCTTGTTGAAATTTGTTTATATTTTAGTGCAGTCACTTTATTGTCCGTTGGATATGGTGATATAGCTCCGATTGGAATAGGCAGATGGATTGCAATCGGAGAAGCGCTAATTGGATATACATTACCGTTTGCTTTTGTGATGAGGTCTGTAATAGACAATGAAAAATGAATGATTACAGTAGGAGAAATGGCACCGGAGTTCACATTAGAGGGAAGTAACGGAGAACAAGTTCGCTTAGCTGACTTTCGTGGGAAAAATGTAGTTCTATATTTTTATCCGAAAGATATGACTCCAGGGTGTACAACTGAAGCGTGCGATTTTCGTGATTCATATGGATTATTTCAAGAGAAGGATACGGTTATCCTTGGTGTAAGCCCTGACTCAGCGAATAGACATTTGAAATTCATTGAGAAGTATGAACTTCCATTTACACTTTTAGTAGATGAAGATCATAAAGTGGCAGAATTGTACGATGTTTGGAAATTGAAAAAGAACTTCGGGAAAGAGTATATGGGAATTGAACGCTCGACATTCCTTATTAATAAAGACGGTGAACTTGTAAAAGAGTGGCGTAAGGTAAAAGTAAAAGGGCATACCGAGGACGTTCTTTCGTATATAAAGTAAATGACGGTGGTCAAAGAAGAATTAAAAGAAGCGCTAGAAATGCTGAAAAATACGGGTGTACGCATTACTCCACAGCGTCATGCTATTTTAGAGTACCTTGTGGAATCTATGACGCACCCAACAGCGGATGACATTTATAAAGCATTAGAAGGTAAGTTTCCAAATATGAGTGTTGCAACTGTTTATAATAACTTACGTGTATTTAAAGAAGTTGGACTTGTAAAGGAATTAACTTATGGAGACGCTTCAAGTAGATTTGATTATGTTACAAGTCAACATTATCATGTGATTTGTGAAAAATGTGGTAAGATTGTTGATTTTCCTTATGGAGGATTGGAACAGCTTGAAGAGGAAGCTGCGAAAACGACAGGTTTCGTTATTAATAGTCATCGCTTAGAAATTTATGGCGTTTGTCCAGAGTGTCATAAGGCGTAAATGAATTTTGAAGTGGTGGAAACATCACTTCAAAATTCTATTTACTGCATCACAGTCAATGACAATAATCGAATTGTGGGTATGGGGAGAATTGTTGGTGATGGGGCTATCTATTTCTATATTCAAGATATAGTGGTTCATCCAGATTATCAAAAGAATGGTATTGGAAATAAAATAATGAATGCTTTAGTTGAATACTTAAATCAGACTGCACCGGATAAAGCGTTTGTTGGTTTGTTTGCATCGCAAGGTAAAACGTCATTCTATGAAAAATATAATTTTAAAGATTACTCGCCCAACATGACTGGAATGTTTACTGTAATATCGAAAAAATAGATGAGCATTAAATATTCAAACAAAATCAATAAAATTCGGACCTTTGCATTAAGTTTAGTATTTATCGGCCTCTTCATTGCATACTTAGGTGTCTTTTTCCGCGACAACATTATTATTATGACAACATTTATGATGGTTGGTTTTTTAGCTGTTATCGCTAGTACTGTCGTTTACTTTTGGATTGGTATGTTATCTACAAAGACTATACAGATTATTTGCCCAAGCTGCGATAAACCAACAAAAATGCTCGGTCGTGTCGACGCATGTATGCATTGCAATCAACCTTTAACACTTGATCGAAATCTAGAAGGAAAAGAATTTGATGAGAAGTATAATAAGAAAAGCTATAAATTATAGATGGATTTTGAAAAATTAAAGCAAGATGTAATTGCGTATAGTAAAACAATTGGTATAGATAAAATAGGCTTTGCGAGTGCTTCTCCGTTTGAGGAATTAAAGCAGCGGTTAATCCAGCAACAACAATTAAATTATCAGTCTGGATTTGAAGAGTCTGATATAGAAAAAAGAACGAATCCACAGCTTTTATTACCAGGTGCAAAATCAATTATTGCGATTGCTTTAGCATATCCTTCAAAATTAAAAAACGCACCGTTAAGTAAACGTGGAGAACGCCGTGGGATTTTTTGTCGTGCCTCTTGGGGACAAGATTATCATCTTGTGTTACGAGATCGTTTGCAAAAGTTAGAGGCATATTTAATTGAAAAACTTCCAGATATAGAAGTGAAGTCAATGGTTGATACAGGTGAGTTAAGCGATCGTGCTGTATCAGAACGTGCAGGTATCGGATGGAGTGGTAAGAACTGCGCTATTATTACACCTGAATTTGGTTCATATGTATACTTGGGAGAAATGATTACAAACGTTCCATTTCCACCAGATCAGCCGATAGAAGATCAATGTGGAAGCTGTACAAAATGTATTGATGTTTGTCCTACAGGTGCTTTAATACAGGGTGGACAGTTAGATTCGAAGAAATGTATTGCCTTTTTAACACAGACAAAAGGGTTCCTACCTGAAGAATATCGCGATAAAATAGGAAATCGTATATATGGATGTGATACATGTCAGACTGTTTGTCCAAAAAATAAAGGAATGGATTTTCATAATCATCCTGAGATGGAGCCAGATCCTGAATTAGTTAAACCGCTCTTAACACCACTTTTAACAATTAATAATCGCGATTTTAAAGAGAAATATGGGATTATGTCAGGGTCATGGAGAGGTAAAAAGCCATTGCAACGAAATGCGATTTTAGCATTGGCGCATTTTAAAGAAGCATCAGCAATTCCTGATTTAATCGGTGTTATGAAAGATGATCCGAGACCAGTACTACGTGGAACAGCAGCATGGGCACTTGGGAAAATTGGTGGAGATGGAGTAGGCGAAGCCATTGAGAAAGCGATGGAACGTGAAAAGGATGAAGAAGTTCTTCATGAAATGAATCGCGGGCTTGAATTGTTAGCGCAGAAAAAAGAGTAGATGGTTGTAAAAGAAAATATTGAAACACAAGTACAACAGTTTTTAGCATATATAACAGAGAAACGAACAAATGTGGATGGTATTGCTAAAGATTTATTACAACTAGCACAAAGAAAGAAACAATTGTTTCAAAAACGTAGTGCAGATATAGTGAAAGCAACAGCAGATGTTTCTTTCATTAGACAGCTAAATAGTAGTGATTATCAAGAAATTGATTATCAAATACATTTCAAATATTTAATTAAGCATAAAGAATTATTTTATATTGAAGAGGAACAATTAAAACGAAGAGTTTGTTTAAATAATAGCCGGATAATAGGTGATTATGCTATTGAAGTACCAGAAGAGATTGGAATGGGTGAGACATTAGAAAGGGAAGTTACGAAAGAGAAATACGGCTCTTATCAGTATAATCGTTTAGAGGCAGTAAAATATGCAGAGCGTTGGTGGGATGATCGAAACCCAGTGTATCGTAATTTTCCTGATAATTGTACAAATTTTATTTCTCAATGTCTTCATACTGGAGAAGTACCAATGAACGGATATCCTAATATTCGTAAAGGTTGGTGGCAAAGGGAGAACCAGTGGAGTTGGAGCTGGGCTGTCGCTCACTCTTTTTACTGGTACTTGTCAGGTTCTACAGTTGGCCTGCGAGGAGAAGCTGTAGAAAAGCCAGAAGACCTTATTCTTGGTGATGTCATTGCTTATGATTTCGAAGATGACGGTAGGTGGAATCATACGACGATTGTAGTAGCAAAAGACGCAGAGGGTATGCCACTTGTAAATGCACATTCAGCAAATAGCCGTCGGCGTTATTGGAGTTATGAGGACTCTAGTAAATACACACCACAAATGAAATATAAATTCTTTCATATTATTAATGGGTAGGTGGGCGTACATGTTGTTTTATATCAACCAGAAATTCCAGCAAATACAGGAAATATTGCACGTACTTGTGCAGCAACTGGAACAGAATTACATTTGATTAGACCGCTTGGGTTTTCAACGGATGACAAAATGTTAAAGCGTGCAGGATTAGATTATTGGCAGCACGTAAAAGTTACGTATTACGATTCAATTGAAGAGTTTTATGAGAAAAATAAAGACGGTGAATTCTTCTATTTAACAAAGTATGGAGAGAAAGCTCATACAGCATTTGATTATAGCAAACGTGAGAAGGATTATTATTTCGTGTTTGGAAGAGAAACGAATGGATTACCAGCTAATGTAATTGAAGAAAACTTCGATCATTGCTTACGTATTCCAATGACGGATAAAGTACGTTCATTAAATTTATCTAATACAGCAGCAATTTTAATTTATGAAGCGTTTCGTCAACAAAATTATCCAGGATTAGATTTAGAAATCGTTTATTAAATGAAGGAACAATATAACAATCAAAATACCTTTTTAAGTATGATAGATATGGATTTAATAAGACAAGGACTATTACATGCTATTCAAGATTTAGTATTTATTGTGAAAGTTATTGATGATGAGATCTTTAAATATATTTATATAAATAAAATAGGGATGGACTATGCTGGATTAAGTGAAGAATGTTACGGAAAAACATTTGCAGAAGTGTTATCAGGAGATAAGGTGAACATATTACAAGAACAATATACAAAAGTGGTAAGAGAAGCGAGAGCACACACTTTTTGTGATGTAATCAGTTTCCCAACGGGTAATCTACATTATGAGTCTTCAGTTAATCCTGTATACGACGAAGAAGGGGTATGTCAATTTATTATTTGTATTACAAGGGATATTACATCTCAGGTTGAGGAGAAAGCAGAGATAGAGGAAAAACAAATGTTATTTAAGTCATTACTGGAATATAATAATGACTCCATTATATCTATAGATTCTATAGGTAGAATTACATATGCTAATCCGGCAACGTATGAAATATTTGGATACCGATATGAAGAGTTAAATAATAACTTTATTTTTAACTTTATTATTAAAGAATATGAAAAAGACTTTCAAACTATATTTAAGGAAGCTTTACAGGGAAGGGCAAAACAAATTGTTTCAAAGAAATATGTTCATAAAGAAGGATATGAACTATACATTTCTTTGAGAACGATCCCGATTATTGTGAACGGTGAAATTGTTGGGGTGTATATTGTTACGAGGGATGTTACAAGGCAAGTATTAAATGAGATGAAGACGGAATACTTAGCTTATTATGACCAATTAACAGGTTTAATGAATAGAATATCATGCACAAACAAGCTAAATGAGTTTTTAAATGAAAATAAAGAGCTTGCACTTGTTTTCATGGATTTGGATGAATTTCATCTTATTAATGATACATTTGGTCATAAAGAAGGAGATAAAGTATTACAAAAAGTTACAGAATGTTTAAGCAATCTAGAAATAGAAGGTATGCATTTATTTAGAGAACATGATGATCAATTTGTTATGTTAATAGAAAATATAACGAAAGAATATGTAGAGGAAGTTGTAAAAAACATATTAGAAAAGATTAGTGAACATTTTGTAATTGAAGAAGAGGACGTGTATTTAAGTGCGTCAATTGGAATTGTAATGGCACCAACAGATGGAGCAGATGAAAAAATACTGTTTCAAAGAGTTGATGCTGCTTTGGAAAAAGCAAAGGAAAAAGGAAAGGAAAAAGGAAAAGGGCATTATCATTTTTATTGTAAAGGGTTAGATTGTGAACGAGAGAAAAGGTTTATGATGGAAAACCAATTACATCGCGCTATAGAGAAAAACGAATTTTTCTTATATTACCAGCCACAGGTTAATATTGAAACGAAAAAAATAGCTAGTATGGAAGGTTTAATAAGATGGGAGAATAAAGAATTAGGATTTGTCCCTCCCAATCAATTTATTCCACTGGCAGAAAGAACAGGATTTATTATTAAGCTTGATGAGTGGGTAGTAGATCAAGTCTGTCAGCAAATACGTGAATGGCTAAATAAAGGGTATGAAGTGGTCCCGATTGCAGTTAATATTTCAGCTAGACATTTTCGCTCTATTACATTAATAGAGATGATTACACGTGCCTTAAATAAGTACAATGTACCAGCGCATCTATTAGCGATAGAGGTGACAGAAGGAGCCCTTATACATAAAGACATATCAAAGAGAGTGTTGCTACAATTAAAAGAACAAAAGTTAAAGATTCATTTAGATGATTTTGGAACAGGGTATTCGTCTTTAAGTTATTTGAAAACATATCCAATTGATACGTTAAAAATTGATCGCTCTTTTATGGAAGGTATACATGTAGATGAACGTGATACGAATATTACGGCTGCAATTATTCATTTAGCTCATACTTTAGAATTGAATGTAATTGCAGAAGGAGTAGAAAAAGCAGAACAAATACAGTTTTTGAAGGAAAAGAATGTAGAAATTGTACAAGGTTATTATTATAGTCGCCCTTTATCAAAATATGATGTGGAAAATATGTATTATACATGAATGGATATTCTAAAAAAGATTGAACAGCATCGAGCAGCAGAAGAACGTTTACAATGGGAAGGTACGTTTGCGGAGTATTTGGAGCTTGTGAAAGAAAGACCATGGGTGGCTCAAACAGCACACTCTCGCATTTACAATATGATAAAAGATGCCGGAATTGAAGAAGTTGATGGTAGAAGAAAATATAATTTCTTTAGTAATCAGCTGTTTGGATTAGAGGATGCACTAGAGCGTCTTGTTGAAGAATATTTTCATCCGTCTGCAAAAAGATTAGATGTTAGAAAACGTATTTTATTATTAATGGGTCCTGTTAGTGGAGGGAAATCAACATTAGTTACGATGTTGAAACGAGGATTAGAAACATACTCACGTACAGATCGTGGATCGATTTTTGCAATTAAAGGCTGCCCGATGCATGAAGATCCACTGCATTTAATTCCACATCATTTACGAGATGATTTCTTTGATGAGTATGGAGTAAGAATTGAAGGGAATTTATCACCATTAAATGTAATGCGTCTAGAGCAAGAATATGGGGCAAGAATTGAGGATGTAGTTGTAGAGCGTATTTTCTTCTCGGAAGATCGTCGTACAGGGATTGGTACATTTAGCCCGTCTGATCCGAAATCACAAGATATTGCCGATTTAACAGGTAGTCTAGACTTTTCAACAATTGCAGAATATGGTTCAGAATCAGATCCTCGTGCGTATCGATTTGATGGAGAATTAAATAAGGCGAACCGAGGGATGATGGAATTCCAAGAGATGTTAAAATGTGATGAGAAGTTTTTATGGCATTTATTATCGCTTACGCAAGAAGGTAATTTCAAAGCGGGAAGGTTTGCGCTTATTTCAGCAGATGAATTAATTGTAGCGCATACGAACGAAACAGAGTATCGCTCATTTATAGCAAATAAGAAAAATGAAGCATTGCATTCAAGAATTATTGTAATGCCAGTTCCATACAATTTACGAGTAAGTGAAGAGGAACATATTTATGAGAAGATGATTCGTGAAAGTGATGTATCGAATGTGCATATTGCACCACACACACTTCGTGTTGCAGCGATGTTTACAATTTTAACTCGCTTAAAAGATCCGAAGCGTCCAGATATTGATTTAAATAAAAAGATGCGTTTATATGATGGTGAAATGGTAGAGGGTTATAATGCGATTGATGTGGAAGAATTGCAACGGGAATACCAAGATGAAGGTATGAGCGGTATTGACCCACGTTATGTTATTAACCGGATTTCTTCTACAATTATTAGAAAAGAAGTACCATCTATTAATGCACTAGACGTACTTCGTTCTTTAAAAGATGGATTAGACCAGCATCCATCCATTAGTAGTGAAGATCGTGAGCGCTATATGAACTTCATTTCATTAGCAAGAAAAGAATATGATGAAATTGCTAAGAAAGAAGTACAAAAAGCGTTCGTATATTCATACGAAGAATCGGCTAAGACACTTATGGATAATTACTTAGATAACGTTGAAGCGTATTGCAATAAATCGAAATTACGTGATCCATTAACAGGTGAAGAAATGAGCCCAGATGAAAAACTAATGCGCTCAATTGAGGAGCAAATTGGAATTTCAGAAAACGCGAAGAAAGCATTCCGCGAAGAAATTTTAATTCGTATCTCTGCTTATGCGCGTAAAGGAAAACGTTTCGATTATAACTCGCATGAACGCCTTCGTGAAGCGATTCAGAAGAAGCTATTTGCTGATTTAAAAGATGTGGTGAAAATCACAACATCAACGAAAACACCAGATGAAAATCAGCTTAAGAAAATCAACGATGTTGTTGCACGTTTAATTGATGAGCATGGCTATAATTCTTCTTCAGCAAATGAATTATTACGCTATGTAGGTAGCTTGCTAAATCGATAGATGAGCGAAGAAAATCAACCAAATTATACGATTTCACAGGAAAACTGGTCCCTCCATCGCAAAGGATATGACGACCAACAGCGCCATCAAGAAAAAGTACAAGAGGCAATTAAGAATAATTTACCCGATCTTGTAACAGAAGAAAGCATTGTTATGTCTAATGGCAAGGATGTTGTAAAAATACCAATTCGTTCTTTAGATGAATATAAGATTAGGTACAATTATGATAAAAACAAACACGTTGGGCAAGGAACTGGTGATAGCAAAGTTGGTGATGTCGTTGCGAGAGATGGATCAGGTGGTCAAAAGCAAAAAGGCCCAGGAAAAGGTCAAGGTGCAGGAGATGCGGCTGGAGAAGATTATTATGAAGCTGAAGTCTCTATTTTAGAATTAGAGCAAGCGTTTTTCAAAGAGCTAGAGCTTCCTAATTTAAAGAGAAAAGAAATGGATGAAAACCGGATTGAACATATTGAATTTAATGATATTAGAAAAACAGGATTATGGGGAAATATTGATAAGAAACGAACGATGATATCCGCATATAAACGAAATGCAATGCGTGGTAAAGCATCTTTCCATCCAATTCACCAAGAGGATTTAAAGTTCCGTACTTGGAATGAAGTGTTAAAGCCAGATTCGAAAGCGGTTGTATTAGCGATGATGGATACGAGTGGATCGATGGGAATATGGGAGAAGTATATGGCACGTAGCTTCTTTTTTTGGATGACAAGATTTTTACGTACAAAGTATGAAACAGTTGATATTGAATTTATTGCTCATCATACAGAGGCGAAAGTCGTTACAGAAGAAGAATTTTTCTCAAAAGGAGAAAGTGGCGGAACGATATGTTCTTCCGTATATAAAAAGGCATTAGAGCTTATTGATAATAATTATTCACCAGACCGCTATAATATTTATCCATTCCATTTTTCAGACGGTGATAATTTAACATCAGATAATGCGAGATGTGTAAAGCTTGTTGAAGAGCTGATGAAGAAATGTAATATGTTTGGGTATGGGGAAGTGAATCAGTACAACCGCCATAGTACGCTTATGTCAGCCTATAAAAATATTAAAGATGAGAACTTTAGATATTATATTTTAAAGCAAAAAGCAGACGTATTCCATGCGATGAAGAGCTTTTTTAAAGAAGAATCAGGAGAGAAAATGGCATAAATGAAAATCATTATCATTCATTCGAGAAATGATTACATTTCGAATTATATATATCGGAGGAGATGTAAAGTTGAAAAAAATAAAAAAAAACATATAAATGCAATGATTATAGCGGCGGCGTTATCACTTCCGTTTGCTGTGTATTCGACGCCTGCTTTAGCAGCGGTAGCAATTGAGGCGAATAAAACGGGACAAGGTTTAGAAGATGGTACATATGACGCTGTTATTAAAGCATATAAAGATAAAACGAATGAAGAGTCTATGGCAGCTGTTTATATAAAGGATCCGAAATTAACAATTGAGAATGGAAAGAAAATTGTAACAGCAACGTTAAGTGATAGCGATTTCTTCCAATACTTGAAAACAGAGGATATTCATACTCCTGGTGTGTTTCATGATGTAAAGGTTATATCAGAAGACAAAAAGAAAAATGGAACGAAGGTTATTCAATTTGAAGTTGGAGAATTAGGAAAAAGATATAATATGCAAATGCATATTTATATTCCAACGATGGCTTATGATAATAAATATCAAGTGCAGTTTGAAGTAAATGCTTTAAATTTAGAAAACAATGTTCCAGAAAAGGAAAATAAAGAGGATAAAGTGGATCAACAAGATGAAAGCGGAAATATAATATTAGATAAGCAATTACAAAGGCATATTAATAAACATAATTTAAATAGAGAAAATATAAATGATCCAATAACTAAGGAAGATTTATTAAAGATTAAAACATTATCCGTTTATTCAGGTGAAGGAATAAATGAAATAGCTGGTTTAGAACATATGACAAATTTAGAGAAGTTGACGTTAAGAGAGTCTAATGTAACAGATATATCAGCCATCTCGAAACTGAGAGATTTGAAGTACGTAGATTTAACTTCTAATCCAATTAAAAATATTCATCCAATTGAGCAGTTAGAGAATATTAATATGCTTTTTTTAAGAGATAATAAAATTTCTGATCTTACACCATTAAGTAAAATGAAAAAAATTAAAACATTAGATTTAGTTGGTAATAACATTGAAGACATCCAGCCATTGTTTACATTATCAACTATGAAACAATTATACTTAGCCAATAACCAAATCAGTGATCTTACTGGAATTAACCAATTAAGTAATGTGGAACTATTATGGATAGGGAACAATAAAATTAGTAATGTTGAATCTATTAGTAAAATGAGTAATCTTATTGAACTAGAAATCGCTGATAGTGAAATAAAAGACATATCACCATTATCTAAATTAGGAAAATTACAAGTACTGAATTTAGAAGAGAATTATATCTCTGATATATCACCGCTGAGTAATTTAACAGATTTACATGAGGTGAACCTTGGAGCGAATGAAATTGCCGACGTAAGGCCTGTTGAGGAATTGGGTAAGCGAATTTCAATTGATATTCAAAGACAAAAAATCTTTTTAGATGAAGCAAGCGTAGATGAAGAAATAAAAATTCCAATATACAATCTTAAAGGAGAGCCACTTCAAAATATTAATTTAAAAAGTGAGGGGGCCATTCTGAATAATGGATTTATAAAATGGAATAGTCCTGGAGAAAAAACATATGAATTTAGATTAGATACAAGCTCTGGTGAAAGTAAAATAAGATTTAATGGGATGGTTGTCCAGAAAATAGTTGAAAAACAAAAAGAAAGTCAAAATGTAATCCTGGATAAACATTTACAACAACATATTAATAAAGAGAATTTAGGTAGAGAGAATTTAAACGCTCCTATAACAAAAGAAGATTTATTACAGATTAAAACATTAGAGATACTTGAAGAAAAAGGAAAAGAGATAAAAGATGTAACAGGTTTAGAGTACATGACGAACTTAGAAAACCTCACTTTAGAAGGAGTAGGCTTGAAAAATATTGAGTTTATCTCAAACTTGAAACGATTGAATATTTTGAATGTATCTCATAATCAAATTGAAGATATAACACCACTATCTTCATTAATAAATCTACAGTGGTAAGTGGTAAATCTTGCGGATAATCATATTAAAGATGTAACAGTTATTGGTTCAATGCTAGACTTACTTAGCTTGAATTTAGCAGGGAATGAGATTCGTGATGTAAGACCGTTAATACAATTAGGACAGTGGTTTTCAATTGATGTCGGAAGACAAAAAATCATTTTAGATGAAGCAAAAGTAAATGAAGAAATTCAGGTCCCTGTATATGACTTAGAAGGAGAAGCTATTGACAATATCAAAATGACAGGTGAGGGCGGAACGCTTAATAACGGAGTAATAAAATGGAGTACCCCAGGTGAAAAGATATATAAATTTGATTTAGATTCTGATGAAATTAGTATAAGTTTTAACGGAACGGTAATCCAAAATATAGTTGAAAAAGAAGAAGTGACAGAACCAACAAAAGAAGAAGTGGAAGAACCGGTAAAAGAAGTTGAAGAAACAAAAGAAGAGGTAAAAGAGCCGGTAAAAGAAGTTGAAGAAACAAAAGAAGAAGTAAAAGAACCAGTAAAAGAAGTTGAAGGTACAAAAGAAGAAGTGAAAGAACCAGTAAAAGAAGTTGAAGGTACAAAAGAAGAAGTGAAAGAGCCAACGAAAGAAGTTGAAGGTACAAAAGAAGAGGTAAAAGAATCAACAACTGGATTGAATCAAGAGCTAAAAGGGGATAATCAAGTTGGGCAAGTGAAAGTGGTAGGACAAGAGAGTACGAAAGAAAAAGATTCAAATAAACAACATGCTAATAAGCAAGAGGAAAATCAGAAGTCTTTAGCAGCAACTGGTGGTCAAGCTAACACATCGAGTTTACTTTCTGGATTAGCACTTGTTCTTTCAGCATTAAGTATGTTTGTATTTAGAAAGAGATTATTTAAGAAATAAATGAACAAGAAATCAAAGATTAATAAAATGATGCTTAGTATTAGTACAATGGCGCTATCGTTAGGAGCAATTCAAACGAATGTATTAGCAGAAGAAAAGGTGCCATATAATGTATTGCATTCGAAACCAGTTGGAATTGAAAAACCAGTAGATGAGATCGGACACGCTTCTAAAGCCGAGGAAACATTATCATTTCAAGAACGTTTAAAAGTAGGAGATTTTTCACAGCGACCAGCATCTATTACGAAGAACTCGGCAGTAAAGCAAGCTAAAGAAAGCTATTCAATGGCTGATTTAAACAAAATGAATGATCAAGAGTTAGTTGAAACGTTAGGCAGTATTAAGTGGCATCAAATTACAGACTTATTCCAGTTTAATGAAGATGCAAAAGCCTTTTATAAAGATAACGGAAAAATGCAAGTAATTATAGACGAATTAGCTCATAGAGGTAGTACATTTACGAAAGATGATTCAAAAGGAATTCAAACGTTTACTGAAGTGTTACGTTCAGCTTTTTATCTTGCATTTTATAATAATGAATTAAGCGCTTTAAATGAAAGAAGCTTCCAGGACAAATGTTTACCGGCTTTAAAAGCAATCGCAAAAAATCCAAACTTTAAGCTTGGAACAAATGAGCAAGATACAGTAGTATCTGCATACGGTAAATTAATTAGTAATGCATCAAGTGATGTTGAAACAGTGCAATACGCATCGAATATTTTAAAACAATATAATGATAATTTTAATGCATATGTAGACGATCGTATGAAAGGACAAGCTGTATACGATATGATGCAAGGCATTGATTATGATATACAGTCTTACTTAAATGAGGCCCGTAAAGAAGCGAATGAAACGATGTGGTATGGAAAAGTAGATGGGTTTATTAATGAAATAAATCGTATTGCTCTTCTAAATGAAGTAACGTCAGAAAATAAATGGCTCGTTAATAATGGAATTTATTTTGCTAGCCGTTTAGGGAAGTTTCATAGCAATCCAAATAAAGGATTAGAGGTTGTTACACAAGCGATGCATATGTATTCACGTTTAAGTGAACCGTATTTTGTTGCGGTAGAACAAATTACAACAAATTATAACGGGAAAGATTATAGCGGGAATACGGTAGATTTAGGGAAGATACGTAAAGAAGGAAAAGAGCAATACTTACCAAAAACGTATACATTCGACGATGGATCTATTGTATTTAAAACTGGGGATAAAGTGTCGGAAGAAAAAATTCAGAGATTATATTGGGCTGCGAAGGAAGTAAAAGCGCAATATCACCGCGTAATCGGAAATGACAAAGCTTTAGAACAAGGTAATGCAGACGACGTATTAACGATAGTAATCTATAATACTCCAGATGAATATCAGTTAAATAGACAATTGTATGGATATGAAACAAACAACGGTGGAATTTATATTGAAGAGACAGGTACATTCTTTACATATGAGCGTACGCCAGAGCAAAGTATTTATAGTTTAGAAGAGTTATTCCGTCATGAGTTTACTCATTATCTTCAAGGGAGATATGAAGTTCCCGGTTTATTTGGAAGAGGAGATATGTATCAAAATGAAAGATTAACTTGGTTCCAAGAAGGGAATGCAGAATTTTTCGCAGGATCTACTCGTACAAATAATGTAGTACCAAGAAAGAGCATCATTAGTGGATTATCATCTGATCCTGCAAGCCGTTATACAGCAGAGCGCACACTATTTGCTAAATATGGTTCTTGGGATTTCTATAACTACTCGTTCGCATTGCAGTCTTACTTATATACGCATCAGTTTGAAACATTTGATAAAATTCAAGATTTAATTCGTGCGAATGACGTGAAAAATTATGATGCATATCGTGAAAACCTAAGTAAAGATTCTAAGCTAAATAAAGAGTATCAAGAGTATATGCAGCAGCTAATTGATAATCAAGATAAGTATACTGTACCGGAAGTAGCAGATGATTATTTAGCTGAACATGCACCAAAATCGTTAACAGAAGTGAAGAAAGAAATTAGTGAGACGTTGTCTATGAAAGATGCAAAAATGACAAAACATGAGTCTCAATTCTTTAATACATTTACACTAGAAGGTACGTTTACAGGTGGTGTAACAAAAGGTGAATCAGAAGACTGGAACGCAATGGGTAAAAGAGTAAATGAAGCTTTAGAACAATTGGCGCAAAAAGAATGGAGCGGCTACAAAACGGTTACAGCATATTTCGTCAATTACCGTGTGAATAGTTCCAATGAATTTGAATATGATGTAGTCTTCCATGGTATCGCAAAAGATGACGGAGAGAATAAAGCTCCGACAGTTCATATAAACGGTCCTTATAATGGGCTTGTAAAAGAAGGAATTCAATTCAAAAGTGATGGATCAAACGACGAAGATGGAAAAATCGTTTCTTATTCATGGGAGTTTGGAGACGGAAAAACAAGTACAGAAGTTAATCCAGTACATGCATATGAAAAAGAAGGAACTTATAAAGTAGCGTTAAGAGTAAAAGATGATAAAGGAAAAGAGAGTAGAAGTGAAACAACTGTTACGATTAAAGATGGAAGTTTAACAGAATCTGAACCAAATAATCTTCCAGAGGAAGCAAATCGTATTGGGCTAAACACTACTATAAAAGGTAGCCTTATCGGCGGAGATCACACCGATGTTTATACATTTAATGTAGCATCAGCAAAAGATATCGATATTTCTGTTTTAAATGAGTATGGAATTGGGATGACGTGGGTACTTCACCATGAATCAGATATGCAAAACTATGCTGCTTACGGTCAAGCTAATGGAAATCATATAGCGGCAAAATTAAATGCAAAACCAGGTAAGTATTACCTGTATGTATATAAATATGATAATGGCGATGGAACGTACTCATTATCACTAAAATAAATGGTCTTGTTTGGTTATCCACTTGAAACAATTTATTTATATGGATTTATTATTGCTACTATACTCACTGTTATTTATATTTTCTTTGGAGATATATTTGAATCAATATTTAGTTTTGGGGGCGGATCTGTATCCGTTGTTACCTTACTACTTAGTTTCTTCGCCATGTTATGTGGACTTAGTTATATAGGAGAATATTTATTTTCTTTTAATAGTACTATTATTTTTGCTAATTCATTTGCTATATCTTTCATCGGTGTTTTCATAATGAAAATATTAATTTTAAAACCAATTGCAGAAGCAGAACAAAACACGGTGCAACGTATGGATGAATTCATTGGTTGCAAGGGAGAAGTCATTACGACAATTCCTACAGAAGGATTTGGTGAAGTATTAATCTCCTCTAAATTTGGAAGTAATGCAATCCCAGCTAAAACAATTGGAAAGAAAGATATTTCACAAGGAACTGAAGTTATTATCGAGGGAGTTCAAGATGGTGTTTTGCTTGTACAGAACATCGCTTATTCTTTAAAAAAACCAAAATTATAAATGACGATTCCATTAATTATCGGTGGAGTTTTACTCGCAATTTTAATTCTACTCATTTTAGTATTCATTACGAAGTATCGTACGGTTGGTCCAGATGAAGCGTTAATTGTTACAGGGAATTGGCTTGGTGGTGGAAAAAATGTTGTTACCACTGATGACGGAAAGAAGATTAAGATTATTCGCGGTGGCGGTACTTTCGTAGTTCCGATTATGCAAAGAGGAGAGCCTTTAAGCCTATTAAACTACAAATTAGAAGTTGGTACACGTGATACGTATACGAAACAAGGTGTACCAATTACAGTAAACGGTGTTTCTATTATTAAAGTAGGATCGACAATTGAAGAAGTTTCTACAGCAGCTGAACAATATTTAGGAAAAGAAACAGAAGAGTTAAAAATAGAAGCAAAAGAAGTTTTAGAAGGGCATCTCCGTGCTATCTTATCTTCTATGACAGTAGAAGATGCGTATAGTAATAGAGAGCAATTTGCTCAAAAGGTACATGAAGTAGCTTCTACAGATTTAAAGAAGATGGGACTTCGTATCGTTTCCTTTACAATTAAAGAAATAATGGATAAAAACGGATACTTAGATGCGCTTGGTCAGCCACAAATTGCAATGGTTAAGCGTGATGCAACAGTTGCAAATGCAGAGCGTGAAAAAGAGGCACGAATTGAAAAAGCTCGTGCTGAGAAAGAAGCAAAAGAAGCAGAATATCAACGTGATGCACAAATCGCTGAAGCTGAAAAACATAAGGAATTAAAAGTGCAGTCCTATAAGAGAGATCAAGAACAAGCTCGTGCAGATGCGGACCTTTCTTACGAATTACAACAAGCGAAAGCGCAACAAGGTGTTACAGAAGAGCAAATGCGCGTTAAAATCATTGAGCGTGAAAAGCAAATTGAATTAGAAGAAAAAGAGATTGCACGTCGTGAAAAGCAATATGATGCAGAAGTGAAGAAAAAAGCAGATGCAGATCGCTATGCTGTCGAACAATCAGCAGAAGCGGAAAAAGTAAAACAAATGAAAAAAGCAGATGCGGATCAATACAAGATTGAAGCAGAAGCAAGAGCACGTGCAGAAGAAGTTCGTGTAGAAGGTTTAGCGAAAGCAGAGATTGAGAAAGCGCAAGGTCAAGCGAAAGCGGAAGTACAGAAAGCGCAAGGTACAGCAGAAGCAGATGTTATTAGATTAAAAGGTTTGGCTGAAGCTGAAGCGAAACAAAAAATTGCAGAAGCATTTGAATTATATGGTCAAGCGGCAATTATGGATATGGTTCTTAAAATGCTTCCAAGTTACGCGAAAGAAGTTGCAAGCCCACTTAGCAACATTGATAAAATTACAGTTGTCGACACAGGTGGCGGTGGTAAGAATAGCGGTGCTGGAAAAGTAGCAGGGTATGCAACTGATTTAATGGCAACGATGCAGGAGACATTAAAAGCCTCTTCTGGTATTGATTTAAAAGAGTTATTAGAAGGGTTTGCAGGTAAAGGTGCAGTACAGCAGTTATCGAATGATAAACCTGTCGTATCTGTAGTAGAAGATAAGAAAAAAGAAGTAGAAAAAGATAAAGAATAGGTGTCATTTATTATCATTTTGATTCTTCCAAGTATTGTAATTGGTTGGACGTCTTATCAGCAGGCGAAAACAAATTTTAATGAAACGATTGTAAACTCGGCGAAAGATAATATAAAAATTTTGGATAATGTAATTAATAAGGAATTGGATAGTAAAAAGGTAGATGCAACTTATTTTACGAAATTATTTACACAATCAAGTTACCAAGCGGATCAAATACAAAATATCCAAAATAAACTAGAAGAATATAATAAGTTACATCCGGAAATGGAAGCTATCTATACTGGGTCTAGCAATGGGCAATTTATTCAATCACCGGCAATTCAAATGCCGGAAGGATATAATCCTACAGAAAGAGATTGGTATAAAGAGGCAGTGAAAAAAAGCGGAGAAGTGATTGTAACTGCTCCATATAAGTCAAAAACGACAGGGAATACTGTTATCACACTGGCAAAACAAAATGAGGATAAAAGTGGCGTTCTTGGGATTGACTTAATTATCAATAATATTGTAACTACTTCCAAGATGGTTAATATCGGTAAGGAAGGATATGTAGCGATATTTGATCAAGATAAAAATGTAGTCGCACACCCGACACTGAAGCCGGGTGAGAAGTTAGAAGAGAAACTTAGTAAGGAATTTTATAAACAGGAAGCTGGTGATTTTCATTATTCATTAGATGGTGAAGATCGTAACATTACTTTTAAAACGAATAAGAAAACTGGATGGAAAATAGCAGGAATAATGCCTTCGAAAGAAATTATTCAAGCGGCTGAACCTATTTTCTATAAAACGATAACTGTTATTGGGATTTCATTAATGATTGGTGGAGTTTTAATTTACTTCATAATTGCTTCTATTATTAAACCGTTAAAACAACTTGTTATGTCATCCAGGAAAATTAGTGAAGGTGATTTAACAGAATCTATTACAGTTCATTCTAAAGATGAAATCGGGCAGTTAGGAGAAAGTTTTAATGAGATGGCATCATCATTACATAATGTCATTTCCAATATAAATATTTCAGCAAGTCATGTAGCAGCATCTTCAGAAGAATTAACAGCTAGCATGAAGCAGACAAGTGAAGCGACAGAACAAATTACACAAGCTATAGAGCAAGTGTCGAGTGGGGCTGAAATACAAACGAGAGAAGTTGAAGAAGGAGCGACATTATTAGAAGAAGTTACAGAAGGAGTTCAGCGTGTTGCTGATAGTTCTTCATTAGTATCAACAGCTTCTATGTATACGAAGAAAAAAGCTGAAGATGGTGGAAAGTTAGTTGAAGAAACTGTGAATCAAATGCAATTAATTCATGAGTCAGTTTCAAATTCAGATAAAGTCATTGCTTTGTTAGATGATAAGTCGAAACAAATCGGAGCAATCCTGGAAGTGATTCAACATATTGCAGAGCAGACAAACTTATTAGCATTAAATGCTGCAATTGAGGCTGCAAGAGCTGGGGAGCAAGGAAGGGGATTTGCAATTGTAGCGGATGAAGTGCGAAAATTAGCTGAACAATCCGGACAGTCTTCTACGGAAATTGGAAAACTAGTGAAAGAGATTCAATTTGATATAAAAGAAACAGTAAGCTCTATGAATCAAGTTGGAACAGAAGTACAATCGGGTCTTGTAGTTGCAAATGAAACGAAGCAAAACTTTGCTGAAATATTGAAATCTACAAATGATACAGTTGTGCAAATTGATAGTATGGTAGAAGTAGCGAAACAAATGACGGTAGATGCAAAACAAGTAAGTGCATCTATTAATGAAATTGCAGCTACGATTGAAGAAAATACAGCAAGTGTTCAAAATATTGCTGGCTCTTCTGAAGAACAATTAGCTTCAGTAGATGAAATCAATGGAGCAGCAGTTCATTTATCGCAAATGGCAGAAGAATTGCAAGAGATGATTGGCAAGTTTAAAGTGTAAATGGTTTTGAAATTTAAAAAATTAAAACTACAACCGAGAATTACATTAACTATTAGTACACTTATTCTTGTTGTGCTTTTGCTAACAAGTTATTTGTTTTACTACATATTATCTGAAACAGTAGAAGAGCAAATTGGCAAAAGAGCTTTGCATGTTGCAAAAACAGTTGCAGCCATACCAGAAATCGGGGAAGCTTTTCAAAAAGAAAATCCATCTTCTATTATTCAGCCGATTGCAGAAAAAATCCGAATTGATACAGATGCTGATTTTATTGTGGTTGGAAATAAAGAAGGGATTCGTTATGCACACCCCAAGAAAGACAAAATAGGCGAAGCGATGGTTGGTGGAGATAATAAAGGAGTGCTATTAGAAGGGAAATCTTACGTTTCGAAAGCAACGGGATCATTAGGACCTTCGTTACGCGGAAAAGTTCCAATCCGTAATCAGGATAATAAAATTATTGGTGTAGTATCTGTTGGATTTTCAATGGATGATATTCATGGAGCGGTAGAAGTGTATGGAAAGCGTGTATTTTGGATTACAATAATCGGTTTGTTAATGGGGATAATTGGTTCCATATATTTAGCTGGAAGTATAAAAAGAATGATGTTTGGGATGGAACCAGAAGAAATTTCATCTTTATATGAAGAGCATAGTACAGTGATTCAATCTGTACGAGAAGGGATTATCGTAATTGATAAAAAGGGCATGATTAGTTTAGTCAATCAAGCAGCCTATGATATTCTTTCGCTAGACAACCAAAAAAATATCATTGGATCATTTATTTTAAATATAATTCCGAATTCATCCATACTAGATGTACTGCAAACTGGTGAAGAACAGTTTGATCGTCAATTAAATATAAAAGGGCAGGCTGTTATTGCTAATCGTCTACCTATTAAAGTAAATAATAAAGTAACTGGCGTCGTATCGAGCTTACGTTTGAAATCTGAAATGGATCAGTTAACAGCAGAATTATCTCAAACGAAGCAATATACAGAGGCGTTACGAGCACAAACACATGAATACAACAACTTATTGTATACGCTTTCAGGTCTTATCCAATTAGAGTCATATGAAGATGCTTTAGAGCTCATTCATAAGGAAACAGCGGTATATCAAGATTTTGTTCAATTTATTATGAAGCGAATTCAAAATCCATGGCTAGGTGGAATTTTAATTGGATTCTATAATAGGGCACGAGAGTTGAAGATTGATTTTGTACTAGATCGAGAAAGTAGTTTAGAAACATTAAGTCCGCATATTGAGAGTAATTATGTCGTTTCAATTTTAGGGAATTTAATTACGAATGCATTTGAAGCAATTGAAAAAAATCAAGAGCATGATAAGAAAGTTAGAATGTTTGTAACAGATATCGGAGAAGAAATATTAATTGAAGTGGAAGATTCAGGGGAAGGGATTCATGATGAAATAATTACTAGCATATTTTATAAAGGCTTTTCAACGAAAGAAGGAGAGAAGCGAGGATATGGATTAGCAAAAGTGAAAGAGTTAGTAGAAGATTTAAATGGAAGCATTGCAATTGAAAAAGGGGATTTAGGTGGTGCGTTGTTCATTATTGCATTACCGAAAGAGAGAGGCGAGTTGTAAATGGGTGAGGAGATTGAAGTATTAATTGTAGAAGATGATATTCGAATTGCGGACATTCATCGGCGTTTTACCGAAAAAATTGAAGGGTTTAAAGTAATTGGAACAGCAACGACTGGGGAACAAGCGAAGGAATGGCTAGAGTTCGTGAAGCCACAACTCGTTTTATTAGACGTGTATTTACCTGATATACAAGGAACAGAACTTGTCACATATATTAGGCATAATTTGCATGATACAGATATTATTATGATTACAGCTGCATCGGAAACAGATGTAGTAAGGCATGCTTTACGTGGTGGAGTAACCGATTATATCGTAAAACCACTTATGTTTGACCGGTTTAAAGCGAGTTTGGAAAGTTATCAAAAAAAGATTAGGCAGTTAAAGAAAAGCAATCAATTATCTACAGAACAAATTGAACACTTATGGTCTCAAAGAGGTGTGAAGGGAAATACAGTTGAATATGCTCCAAAAGGAATAGATCCTTTAACTTTAGCGAAAATAAAAAAGCATATGTTAACAGTTAATGAAGAAGGAATTACTGCAGAAGTGTTAAGCTCGATGGTGGGGGTAAGTCGATCAACAGCGAGACGCTATTTAGAGTATTTAATATCTGGAAAGAAAGTACATGCAGAGCTTATATATGGAAGTGTAGGAAGACCGGAGAGAAGGTATTTTCTCGTTTCTTCATAAATGTTAGCTCTACTTGGATTTGCAATGGTATTTGTCTTTATGTTTTTAATTATGACGAAACGTATGTCAGCATTAGTAGCATTAATATTAATTCCAATTACTTTCGCATTAATTGGCGGCTTTTATGCAGACATGGGTCCTATGATGTTAGAGGGCATTCAAAAATTAGCACCTACCGGTATTATGCTTATGTTTGCCATTTTATATTTTGGAATTATGATTGATAGCGGTTTATTCGATCCTGTCATTAGTAAAATATTAAAATTTGTAAAAGGGGATCCTTTAAAAATTGTTGTTGGTACAGCCATTCTTACTATTATCGTTTCATTAGATGGGGACGGAACAACAACGTATATGATTACTGTTTCCGCAATGTACCCATTATATAAACGTCTCGGAATGAATCCACTTATATTAGCTGGGGTTGTTATGTTAGGGGCAGGTGTGACAAATCTTACACCTTGGGGTGGACCAACTGCTCGAGTTATGAGTGCACTTGGACTAGATGCATCAGAGCTCTTTACACCACTTATACCAGGAATGATTGCTGGTGCAATTTGGGTAGTTTTCGTTGCCTACTATCTTGGAAAAAAAGAAAGAAAACGTTTAGGCATTATGGATGTACAATATTTAAAACAAATGCAAACAATGGATGAGCAAGCTGCCACAGTAGAAGCTGCCGTGCATAAACGCCCTAAACTTCTATGGATTAACTTTTTATTGACCGCTACATTACTTGTCTGTCTCATACTAGAAGTTATGCCGTTACCTGTTCTCTTTACAGTTGCTTTCGCTATTGCTGTTATGATTAACTATCCAAACTTAGAACAACAAAAAGAACGTATTGCCTCTCATGCAGGAAACGTATTAGCGGTTGTTTCACTCGTATTTGCTGCTGGAATTTTCACTGGTATTTTATCTGGAACAAAAATGGTAGATGCAATGGCTCAAAGTGTAGTAACTCTTATACCAGATGCACTTGGACCACAGTTGCCAATTATTACAGCTCTTCTTAGTATGCCGTTCACATTTTTCATGTCCAATGATGCTTTTTACTTCGGCGTATTACCTATTTTAACGAAAGCGGCTGCCACTTACGGAATTAGTGCAGCTGAAATGGGACGTGCTTCCCTGCTCGGTCAACCCGTTCACTTATTAAGTCCTCTCGTTGCTTCCACTTATTTATTAGTCGGAATGGCAAAAGTTGATTTTGGTGAACACCAACGCTTTACGTTACTTTGGGCTGTTGGAACTACAATGGTCATGTTAATTACTGGAATTATAATTGGGATTATCCCAATATAAATGGAAACGAGAATAGAAGAAGTTTATAGTTCTTATGAGGGGAAAATAGAAGAGATTTTTGTTAATGAATCTTCTTACGTATATGAGTGGGAAAAATTAATGATGATCCGAAAAAATAATGGTGAGCTTCAAAAAGTCGCGGTCGGTATCAGTGGAAATATAAGATTAGTAAATGTAGAAGTTGGGCAGAAAATTAATACAGATACATTATTAGTTAAGTTAGAAGATGATTTATTAATTACAGGCTGTGAATGAGTGGGATGTGGGAAAAAGGAAACAACAGCTGTGGCAATTGATGAGAAACATGATAAGTGTGATATTTGCCAAATTGGGGTAACGGATAATCAATTTGCAACGGAAATCATTTTAGAAAATGGAAAAGCGTTAAAGTTTGATGATATTGGTTGTATGTATAAATGGATGGAGATTAATCCAGGCGAAAAGACGAAAGAAAAATTTGTTCGAGATTATGATTCGAAAGATTGGGTTTCGTTAGAAGACGCTACTTACGTATATGATAAAACAATAACGACACCAATGGCTTATAATGTCATTTCATTTAAAAATAAAAAAGATGCAGAGAGCTTTGTATCTAACTATAAGGGTAAGGTTCTTTCGTATAAAGAGCTAGCAGAGCATAAATGGGAAATGAATAAAGAAATGATGGGGAAACCGAAAACAGGGAATCACGGTGGGCATCATTAAATGTACTCAAGAAGAGTTATTGTATGTGATGGAGGAATGGTTAAGAAAACATTATCTTTCATAGGAGCTGTAGTTGTGAGAAAACAAAAAATTTTATTATGTATGTTATTAGGACTTTTAATGACGGTAGTGGCTTGCGATAAGCAAGAGGAACCAGAATCGAAACCGGTTCATGTGAAAAACGAAAAGAAAAAAGAAAAGCATAAAGAACAAGAAGAAGTTAAAGAAGAAAAAAGTATAAATTTACTGGACAAACAGTTGTTACTTTCAGCGACTCTTGGAGACACAGAGACAGCTATGAAGCTGATTCAGGATGGAGCGAATATAAACGTAGAAGGTGACAACCGAGAAACGCCTATCCTTGCAGCAACGTACCAAAATCATGTAGAGACAGTTAAAGCATTAATTGGTGCAGGTGCAAATATTGAAGTCAAAGATGAGAAACAAAGCAATCCATTCCTCTATGCAAGTAGAGAAGGGTATACGGATATTGTAAAAGTATTAATTAATGCAGGAGTTAATACGAAAGAAACGACTAAGTCAGGTGGCACAGCACTCATTTCTGCATCTGAGCGTGGTCATGTAGAGGTTGTTAAAGAATTATTAGAGCATACAGATATTGATGTGAATTATAAAAATGAACGTGGTGGTACAGCTTTAATAGAAGCAATTGTATTGGGAAATGGTAGTGAGAGCCATAAGAAAGTAATTCAAATGCTTATTGACCACGGGGCAGATGTAAATATGGCCAATAAGGAAAATATTACGCCGCTGCAATATGCTGAAAAAAGAGGTTTTAAAGATATTGCGAATGTGTTGAGGATAGCTGGTGCGAATGAAGTAGTGCAGCCGCAACCACAACCGGTGAAATAAATGCGATTTTCAGAACTTGAGTTAATAGCAATTCAGGCAGAGGTTTTATTTGTTCATAATCAAGTGGGAAGAATAAAGAGTGTAAATGAACAGGGAAATCCGAAAGCACCACGTTTTCTTCTTAGCAAAACTCGTGAAGGGAATATAACGAGATATCATTGTAATCTGGATGGTGAAGTGATAAGTAAGATTGAGAAATTAATTCGAGAACGTTCAAATCACATAGAGATAGCAAAGATCATAAAAGTATTAAATGAAGAGAGAACGGTAGAGAATATTTGGATGGGTCCTGCTTACATGTTTCCAAATAATTTAAATAAGCCGACTAGGGTGATACAAATAACAGAGAAGAATAAGGAGCTCATGCGAGAAAATTTTCCTAATCTAATAGAACAGATGGAATGGAGGCAACCTTATTTTGCAATTGTTGAAAATGAACAAGTCGTTTCTATATGCTGCAGTGCAAGAAGTACGCCTATAGCTGCTGAGGCAAGTGTGGAAACCTTAGAGGGCTTCCAGGGAAAGGGATATGGTGCTGATGTCGTTAAAGCTTGGGCAATGTCAATAAAAGAAGAAAAACGTATTCCGCTTTATAGTACCTCTTGGGATAATTGTGCTTCACAAACAGTGGCAAGCAAACTAAAACTCATTAACTATGGAATGAATTTACATATTGATTGAATGTTTAAAGAACACTATATTGCGATGATAAAGGATTGGAAAGGGTATAAAGCATACAAAAAATTACCGAAAACAGTTTTTCTTATGACTGGTTTAATGCTGGAGTTACCAGAGCGTGTATACGAATTACAGAAACATGGACATGATGTATTTCTTCATTGTGATTTTATACAAGGCTTAAATACGAACACAGAGGAAGCCCTTTTGTATATTCAAGATGTTATCGGAGCACAAGGTATTATTTCAACAAAAGGTTCGACAATTCGAAATGCCAATAAAATTGGATTAAAAACGATTCAACGAATTTTTATTGTTGATACTTTATCTCTTACAAAATCAATTGAAAATTGTAAAACGACTAAACCAAATGCGGTAGAGATTATGCCTTCTATTATTAAACAGCTAGCAGAGAAAATAGAGTTTCCCATTATTGCAGGTGGATTGATTCAAACGCGGGAAGATGCGGGAATTGCCATTCGTGCAGGAGCAAGTGCGATTTCAACGAGTCATTATGAAGTATGGATACAAGAAGAAAAAAGGAGTGCAACCTTGTGAGTGATCGAATTGAAAGATGTTTCAAAGGTATATAAAAATGCGGAAGAGACAGCGGTTAAAGATGTATCGGTTCATATTAAGAAGGGAGAATTTTTCGTTTTAGTTGGACCTTCGGGATGTGGAAAAAGTACATTGTTACGAATGATCGCTGGCTTAGAAGAAATCTCTTCGGGAGATTTAATGATTAATGAACATGTTGCAAATGATTTAGAGCCGAAAGACCGTAATCTATCAATGGTATTTCAAAATTACGCATTATATCCACACCTAACTGTAGAAGAAAATATTTTATTTGGACTTAAGGTAAGGAAGGTACAAAAAAAAGAGCGACAAAAGCGATTAATGGAAGCTATTGAAATGGTAGGACTGAAAGAGTATGTGAAAATGAAACCGGGGCAATTATCAGGCGGACAAAGACAGCGTGTTGCGCTTGCCAGGGCAATCGTGAGTCAAGCGCCGATTTGTTTAATGGATGAACCACTTTCGAATTTAGATGCGAAATTACGTGCGCAAATGAGGATTGAAATTAGAGAAATTCAGCAACGACTAGGAATTACGATGATTTACGTTACTCACGATCAAATAGAAGCGATGACTATGGGAGATCGTATCATGGTCTTAAATAAAGGAAGTATACAGCAAGTTGGAACACCGCTTGATATATACAACGAACCAGCAAACGAATTTGTTGCAAGCTTTATAGGTTCTCCTTCTATGAATGTAAATGATGGAGAAGTGGATAAAGAAAAAGGCGTATTACATATAGGGCAATTGCAAATTCCATTATCTATTGGACAGTTAAAGCAATTACCAGAAGGGACAATTCGAATAGGTATGCGTCCTGAGCATATTGCATTGTCTGAGGAAGGACAAGAAGCTACGCTGCAATCTGTAGAAGTATTAGGGAATGAATCTATATTAAACTTTGCGGTAAATGGAACAACTTGGAGTGCAAAAGTCATCGGACAGTTACTCTTGAACAAAGGTGACAAAGTAAAATTATTATTCTCGCAAGAAAAACTATGCTTCTTTCACCAAAATACGAATGAACGATTAAAAGTGGTGGCTGAAGAAGAGTTGAAAGTGGTGGCGAAATAAATGATTGAAGTAGGTAAGTTACCAGTTCAAACAGCAGTGTCAAAAAAGAAGAGTTTATGGGGCAGAACGAAAGATTTAAGAATAGGATTATTGTTTTTAGCGCCATCTATTTTGTTATTTTCAATTTTTCTTTTCTATCCATTGTTTAGGACGATCTACTATAGCTTTTATTTAACAGATATACACGGAGAAGCTAATCTTTTCGTTGGCTTAGAAAATTATCAATATTTATTTTCTGATCCTGCTTTCTACAAAAGTATAAAGTCAACTTTATTATTTGTTTTATACACAGTGCCTACTAGCATTGTATTCGCCTTATTTCTTGCATTAATTGCAAATGAAAAAGTAAGAGGTATTGGGTTGTTCCGAGTTCTCTTTTCTTCAACGATGGGAATATCAGTAGCTGCTAGTGCAGTGATTTGGCTATTTTTATTTCATCCAAGTGTAGGGTTATTTAATAATATATTAGCCGCTATGAATCTTTCAGCAATCGCATGGTTAACGAGTCCGGACTGGGCACTGTTTTCTATATCGGTTACAACGGTTTGGGTGAATACAGGATTTGCATTTTTAGTTATATTAGGTGGTTTGCAAAATATTGATACGTCTTTATATGAGAGTGCATCTATAGATGGTGCTAGTTATTTATATAAGCTTCGCCGCGTTACATTACCGATGCTATCACCAACTCTATTCTTTATCGTGACAGTAACGTTAATTAGTGCGTTCCAAAGCTTTGGACAAATTGATATTTTAACGCACGGTGGACCGAATGATGCAACGAATTTAATTGTGTATTCGATTTATAAAGAGGCATTTGTGAATCATCAATTTGGAACAGCAAGTGCACAAGCGATGGTATTATTTGTTTTCATTTTTATTGCTACATTACTTCAATTCAAGTTTGCTGAGAGAAAGGTGCATTATAAATGAATGATCGTTAAACAGTGGAAACAAAATTTCCTATTATACATGCTGCTCATTATTAGTGCAGTAATGGTGTTTTTTCCTGTACTCTATGCGTTTTTAATAAGCTTTATGACACCAGATGATATTCAAATGAGAAGATTATTTCCGACCCAATTTACTTTCGATAATTTTATGAATATCTTTCAAAAAGTACCGCTTTTTACATACTTGTACAACAGTTTAATTGTATCGATGATTGTTATGATTGGACAACTTATCGTATCTAGTTTAGCAGCGTATGCTTTTGTTTTTCTTCAGTTTAAAGGGAGAAACGTAATTTTCTTCCTGTTTATTTCAACGATGCTTATTCCGTGGGAAGCAACGATGGTACCGAACTTTTTAACGATTCAAAACTTTGGTTGGATCAATAGCTTTGCTGGGATGACAGTGCCATTTTTTGCAACAGCTTTCGGTATTTTCTTACTACGCCAACATTTTATGACGCTTCCGAATGAACTGAAAGAAGCTGCTTTTATTGAAGGGATTGGAAATGTAAAGTTTTTATTCAGCGTTGTAATTCCGTATTGTAAAACGAGTTTTATTACGCTTGGAGTATATAGCTTTTTAACAACATGGAATATGTACTTGTGGCCGCTCTTAGTGACTACTGATGAAAAAGTAAGAACAGTTCAAATTGGTGTGAAGCAGCTTCAATCTCAAGAAGTTGCAACTGATTGGGGAAGCGTAATGGCCGGTGTTACGGTTATCGTCATTCCAACGTTGATTTTACTATTTTTAGGGCAAAAGCAATTACAACAAGGATTAACAAAAGGTGCAATTAAATAAATGAGTTTATTGAAAAAAAGTGCTGCTCTTTTAATGGCAGCCACAATGGCATTAACCGGGGCTGCTTGTTCAAATAGTAAAACAGAGGGGAAACCTGAAGCGCAGGCAAAAGTCGCACCAGTTGAAAAAAATGGTGATAAAACTGTAATTCGTTTTTGGCATGCGATGGGTGGAAAAACACAAGGTGTACTAGATGGGCTTGTTGCAGACTATAATAAATCGCAGAATAAGTACGAAATAAAGGCAGAGTTCCAAGGGACATACGAAGAGTCTTTAACGAAATTTAAAACGATGTCTGCTACGAAAGAAGCGCCAGCTCTTGTTCAATCGAGTGAAATTACAACGAAATATATGATCGATAGCAAAAAGATTACGCCTATCGATAGTTGGATTAAAAAAGATAAGTATGATACATCAAAATTAGAAAAAGTAATTACAAATTATTATTCAGTCGATGGAAAAATGTATTCTATGCCATTTAATTCATCCACGCCAGTATTAATTTATAATAAAGATGCTTTTGCGAAGGCTGGGTTAGATCCAGAGAAAGCTCCACAAACATATGCTGAATTAAAAGAAGCAGCGAAAAAGTTAACGATTAAAGAAGGCGGAAATGTAAAACAATATGGATTCTCTATGCTCAATTACGGTTGGTTCTTTGAAGAATTATTAGCGACACAAGGTGCTTTATATGTAGATAATGAAAATGGCCGTAAAGATGCTGCAAAGAAAGCGGTATTTAACGGTAAAGAAGGACAGAAAGTATTTGGAATGTTAGATGAATTAAATAAAGCTGGTGCACTTGGAAAGTATGGAGCAAGTTGGGATGATATTCGTGCCGCGTTCCAGTCTGGACAAGTTGCTATGTATTTAGATTCTTCAGCAGGTGTTCGTGATTTAATTGATGCATCTAAGTTTAATGTAGGCGTTTCATATATTCCGTATCCAGAAGATTCAAAGCGAAATGGTGTTGTTATTGGCGGTGCATCATTATGGATGACGAATATGGTTTCAGAAGAAACGCAGCAAGGTGCTTGGGACTTTATGAAATATTTAACGAAGCCAGACGTACAAGCAAAATGGCATACGGCAACAGGATATTTCTCAATTAATCCAGATGCATATAATGAACCGTTAGTAAAAGAGCAATATGAAAAATATCCACAGCTAAAAGTAACAGTAGAACAATTACAAGCGACGAAGCAATCTCCAGCAACTCAAGGTGCATTAATTAGTGTATTCCCAGAATCACGAGATGCAGTTGTAAAAGCATTAGAAGCAATGTATGACGGAAAGAATAGTAAAGAAGCGTTGGATGAAGCTGCAAAAGCAACAGATAGAGCGATTAGTATTTTAGATCGTACGAGTCAAAAATAAATGAAAAAAGTGATGGAAGTTGTAGTAGCGGTGGTAGAGGTTTTCGTAAATGGTAAACAAGTTGCAATGGAGTTAAATAAATAAATGAATAGGATACTTGTCATTAGTGATATTCATGGAGAGATTGATAAATTTAAAAAGTTACTTGAGGAAATACAATACAACGCAAAACAAGATCAATTAATTCTATTAGGGGATTATGTGGATCGTGGTCCGAATGCACGTGCTGTAATTGAGAAGGTGAAAGAGCTAAAAGAAGAAGGAGCATTCGTTTTAAAGGGAAATCATGAAGATATGATGATTAAAGCGCTAACGGCAGATGAGGAACGCTCATGGAACCATTGGATAAAAAGAAATGGTGGAGATAAAACGTTATATAGCTATGGATTTGTAGAAGAAGATATTGCAGTTAATGAAGGGGACTTTCAAAAGCCGATTTTACAATCTCACGCATTAGAGGAACATGTAAAATTCATTCAAGAATTAGATCATTACATTGAAACAGAAGAGTATATATTTGTACATGCTGGTGTTGAGCCAATGAAACGAGTTTCTGAATCTGAACCATATACGTTAATGTGGATCCGTAAGGAGTTTCATAGTGGGTATAGTGGCGAAAAGGTTGTTGTATTTGGCCATACGGAAACAAAAACGCTTCATGGTAGTGAGAATTGCGGAGTATATTTTGGTAGTAATCGTATTATTGGAATTGATGGCGGGGCTGTGTATGGTGGTCAGCTAAATTGTTTGGAGCTGCCGAGTAAAAAGGTGTATGTAGTAAAAGAATGAATGCGCCTATTAGTAGTAGAAGACAATACTTCTTTATTAGAATCTATTGTCCAAATTTTACGTGATGAATTTGAAGTGGACACGGCAATGAATGGGGAAGACGGTTTATTTTTAGCATTACAAAATATATATGATGCAATATTACTTGATGTCATGATGCCAGAAATGGACGGGTTTGAAGTAATTCAAAAAATACGTGATGAAAGAATTGAAACGCCAGTCCTGTTTTTAACAGCGAGAGATTCTTTAGAAGATCGAGTGAAAGGATTGGATTTTGGCGGAGACGACTATATCGTAAAGCCGTTTCAAGCACCAGAACTAAAGGCGAGAATTCGTGCTTTATTACGCAGAAGTGGTAGTTTAACAACAAAGCAGACAATTCGATATAAAGGAATTGAATTGTTTGGAAAAGATAAAGATGTTCAAGTAGAGGGACAAGATATTAAGCTGACATTAAAACAATATGAGCTTTTAGAGTATCTCATTCAAAATAGCGGAAAGATTTTAATGCGTGAACAAATTTTTGATCGTGTTTGGGGATTTGATTCAGATACGACAGTAGCAATTGTAGAAGTGTATGTGCATCATTTACGTAAAAAATTAGAGCCATTCGGTTATCAGAAAGATATTCAAACTGTTCGTGGTATTGGATATATATTAAAAGAGCAATGAATGAAAAAAGGAAGCATGTTTCAAAAAACACGCATTCGTTTGACTATAGTGAACTCATTAGTATTTATCCTATTAATAGGAGTATTAGGTAGTATTGTTTATTCGTACACATATAAGCGTATTTATAATGAAGTGGATCAATCTATAAAAATGATGGCTCAGTATAGAGAAAAACTAGATGTTAAAATACCACCAAGAAAACGCATGGAGAATATCCAAATTGGAGATCCGCGGGTAACTAGAATAACTTGGAATGGGAAAATAGTGAAAATAGAGGGCGATAACCGTAAATTTCGTTCTGTTTTTGAAGAGAATTTAGAAAAGTTTTCTCCAAAAAAGTTAGAGGATTTGCAAGATATTGAAGTACAAGGACGATATTTTAGAGCATTTGCGGTTCAAAAAGATGGAGAAATAGTTCAAATCGTGCGAGATATAACAGCGGAAGAAGGAATGTTAAATACTTTATTTTTAATTCTCGTTATAGGTTGTGGTATAGGAAGTCTCTGTGCGATAGGTATCGGCTTTTTCCTAGCTGGTAGAGCCCTCATACCTATTCAAAATTCATGGGAGAAGCAGCAGCAGTTCGTTTCCGATGCATCGCATGAATTAAGAACGCCACTTGCAGTTATTCAATCAAAAACGGATGTTTTATTCCAGTCACCATCCGCTACGATAGAAGAAAAAGCGATGGACATTTCTACAATTTCAAAAGAATGCAGGCGGTTATCGAAACTAGTTAGTAACTTATTATTGTTAGCACGTTCTGATTCTAATCAAATTGAGATGGACAAGAAAATATTTGAAATGGATAAATTGTTAGAGGAGATCATAGCTCCATATAAAGAAATTGCTTCTTATCAAGAAAAAGAGATGATATTAAAAGTAGAACGTGACATATCGTTTATGGGTGATAGAGAGCGTATTCATCAAATGATGGTCATATTGTTAGATAATGCGATGAAATATACGAATGAAGGCGGGCATATTCAAATTGATTGCACGCAAACGAGCAGTTCGATTCGTGTACAGGTGAAAGATGACGGGATAGGAGTGAAAGTAGAGGATATCCCAAAATTATTTGATCGTTTTTATCAAGGTGATAAAGCAAGAAGTACATCAGAGGGAGCTGGATTAGGTCTTTCAATCGCCAAGTGGATTGTAGAAAAGCATTACGGGAAAATATCAGTAGAGAGCAAATGGGGAGAGGGTACTTATTTTGAAGTGGTTCTCCCTAAAAATCAAAAAATATAAATGATGACGGTATTCACTATTGGAGTAATGAGTTTAAGTATATTAGGCGGTGCCTCTCCTTCTGAAACATCAAAAGGAAAGACAGACTATGCGCAGCGCAGTAAAGAACAATTAAACAATGGAAAGATACATGCAATAAATACAGAAGAAAAAGCAGAGAAATTAGGTATTGAAACGGAAGGAAAAGAACAAATTACGCTAGAAAAAGAAATTCATGAAACAGAGGTAGGCAGAGAAGCAGAACAGTTAGGAATTTCGATTGAAGGAAAAGATGTTGGAATTCTTTCAGAAGAAATCTATGAAACAAAAGTGAAGCAAGAAGCGTTAAATTTAGGGATATCTGTAGAAAACAAATCGATTGTGGATTTAATAAGCCAAATCAATGCAATCAAAATTAATAACGAAGCAGAGAAATTAGGCGTTTCGACTGAAGGAAAAGAAATAGAAGAGGTTGCGGAAGAAATTTATGGAACGAAAGTAAGAGAAGAAGCAGGAAAGTTAGATATTTCTCAAAAAGGAAAAGAGATAGAAGAGTTAGCGCAAGAAGTGTATGAACAAAAAGTACAGGCAGAAGCAAAAAAATATCATATTGATTTGTACGGTAAAGATATATATCAAGTATTAAGAGAAATTAATGAACAAAAAGTGCTACAATTGGCAGATGAGCTTAATATGGACAAAATGAATATGAACATTCAAGAATTAGCAGAAAAAATAAAAAGAGATCAGCCTGAAAAGGGAAAAGAACTAAATTTTGTACCGCTGGTTCGAACGGATGCTGACGCGTTTTATTCTTATTTAACGAATTAAATGGAGAAGTTAACATCCTTCATACAAAGCGGAAAACGAACGGAGTTTAGTAATAATGATGAAAAGATCATCTTATCAAATGTGCCTTTAATTCAGCAGTTACCAGAGCTGGATAGAGGGTGTGAAGTGACAAGTTTAGCAATGATGTTACAATACGCAGGCGTTTCAGTGGATAAGATGAAATTAGCAAATGAAATAAAAAAAGTTGATTTTATGGTTGATGGTGTACGCGGAAATCCGAATGAAGGATTTGTAGGGAATATTTATACCTTTTTTGAATCCGGTTATGGTGTCTATCATGGACCACTTTTTCAGTTAGCGAAAAAATATTTATCTAATAAAGCTGTGGATTTAACAGGAAAAAGTATAGAGGAAATGTATAAGAGTGTAAAAGCAGGGCAACCGGTAGTCATGATTACGAATGCAACATATGCTCCTTTAGATGAAGATGAATTTACTACATGGAAAACAAATAGTGGGGATGTTTCTATTACATATAATGAACATTGTGTTGTACTTATTGGGTACGATAAGGAATCTGTATATATTCGAGACCCGCTTGATGATAGCTTAGATGTAAAAGTACCGAGAGAAAACTTTGAACAGGCATGGGTGCAAATGGGGAGTCAGGCAATTAGTTATGTAAAGAGCTCTACATAAATGAGTATCAAGAAAAAATTAATCATTTCATTTTTTATTATTTTAACTATACCAGGACTTATTATCGGTGGTGTTTCATATCAAACTGCCAAAACAAATTTTGAACATCAAATGACAGATAAAGCAAAGGAGAATATTTCAGTTTTAAATACTGTTATTTCTCAAAATATAGAAGAGAAATTTGTTGATGCGACGTACTTTGCAGACATCTTAACAGAGGATACATATCCAAATGGACAAGAAGAAATAGTAAGAACGAAGTTAGCGCAATATATAAAGCTTCATCCAGAAGTAGAAGGTATTTATATTGGAACGCAGACGGGGAAGTTTATAAGAGAACCATTTATTCAAATGTCTGATGGCTATAATCCAACAGATAGATCATGGTATAAAGAAGCGCATGAAAATAAAGGAAAGGTAATTGTTACTGCACCGTATCAATCAGCATCTACAAAAAATATGGTAGTGACAATTGCTAAAGAAGTAAAAGATGGTAAAGGTGTTATAGGTATTAACTTGAATTTGGATAACATCCTAAAGATTTCAAAAATGATTAATATTGGTGAAAAAGGCTATGCAGTTATTTTAGATCAAAATAAGCAAATTGTTAGTCATCCATCTAGAAAACCAGGTTCAAAAGTTACTGATCCTTGGATTAAACCAATTTATGAAGATAAACAAGGAAATGTATCTTATATAGAACAAGATGATAAAAAGAATTTAATCTTTGCAACAAATGAGAAAACAGGATGGAAAATAGTTGGAGTTATGTTTAACGAAGAAATTATGCAAGCTGCCAGTCCAGTGTTTTATAAGACTTTGATTGTCATAGCTATCGCTATTGCATTTGGTAGTGTATTAATTTATTTCATTACAAATTCTATTACAAGGCCATTACGAAAAATAGCTGAATCGGCACAAAAAATTAGTAAGGGAGATTTAACAGAGAAAATTACAATCCATTCCAAGGATGATATAGGGAAACTAGGGAATTCATTTAATGAAATGTCTACGTCTTTACAAGATGTGATTACCCAAATTAGCTTTTCAGCAGAACATGTTGCAGCATCGGCAGAAGAGTTAACAGCGAGCGTACAGCAAGCGAATGATGCGACAGATCAAATTACAATTGCAATGGAACAAGTATCAGGTGGGGCTGAATCACAAAGCCAAGGTGTTGAAGAAGGCGCGGCTACATTACAACAAGTAAATAAAGCAATTCAAGATGTAACTGGAAGCGCAGAGTCAATTTCTATTTCCTCATTACATGCGCGAGAAAGAGCTGAAGAGGGAGAAGATTTAGTTGAACAAACCGCAAAACAAATGCAGTCTATTTCTAGGTCGGTATCCCAGTCAGATGCTATTATTAAACTTCTTGATGAAAAATCAAAGCAGGTAGGAGCTATTTCTGAAGCAATTCAAAACATTGCTACTCAAACGAACTTATTAGCTTTAAATGCGGCTATTGAGGCAGCAAGAGCAGGTGAGCAGGGACGAGGATTTGCTATTGTAGCCGATGAAGTTAGAAAATTAGCAGAGCAGTCAGGAGAATCATCTGGAGAGATTGCAAATTTAATTGCAGAAATTAAGGCTGATATTGAACATACTGTTAAGGCAATGGATAATGTGAGTGGGGAAGTTCAACAAGGCTTAGATGTTGTAACAAAAACGAAAGTAAGTTTTACAGAAATTTTAAGTTCTACTACTCATATTGTTTCTCAAGTTAATCAAATGGTAGAAACAACGAAGAGAATCGCTGGAGATGCAAATGAAGTGACAAATGCTATTGATGAAATTGCAGCGGCTGCAGAAGAAAATACAGCTAGTATGCAAAGTGTTGCAGCTTCAACAGAAGAACAAGTAAATTCGATGGAAGAAATTAGTTCAGCTTCGCAAAACTTAGCTGAGATGGCCGAAGAACTACAAGCAATGACTAGTAAATTTAAAGTATAAATGAAAAAAAGAAAAAAACTATGGAATTTATGGAAAACGATTACATTGCTAGTTTGTACAGTTGTAATTTTTTCTTTACTTGTTACAGATATATTAATTAGTCATAATGTAGAGCGGACAACGGAGGATAGCCAGGCAGAGAAAGCAAAAACGATTGCACATATTGTGGCGAATGATTCGATTGTAATCGATGGTTTGATTGGGAAAGCAGATACTTCTGCAATTCAAACGTATACAAATAGAATATTAAAAAACACAAGTGTTCAATTTATTGTAGTTATGGACATGAATGGAATAAGAAAATCACATCCAAATCCTCAAAAAATAGGTCATCATTTTATTGGGGGAGATGAAGGGCCTGCATTGAAAGGAAAGGAACATGTATCGCTAGCAGAAGGAACGTTAGGTCTTTCAATGCGAGTGTTTGTACCTATATTTTCTGAAACAGGTGAACAACTTGGAGCGGTAGCTGTTGGTATCTCGGCAGATAATGTAAAAGAGAGAGTTAAGGAAAGTAGACATATTATTTATATCGGTGTCGGAGTTGGAGTACTAGTCGGAATTATAGGAGCAATATTGCTAGCTAGACATATAAAGAAAAGTTTATTCGGTCTTGAGCCGCACAGGATAGCGAAAATTCTTGAAGAAAGAAATACGATGTTACAATCTGTAAAGGAAGGCATTATTGCTGTAGATAAAGAGGCGAGAGTAACGTTAATTAATAATGAAGCGAAACGTCTATTTAAAAAAAGTGGACTTGAAGAAGATTTTATAGGTAAAGACGTTGAGTTGTATATGCCTAATTCGCGTATAAAAGAAGTATTGCAAACGGGAGAGGTACAATTAAACGAAGAACAAAATATTTACGGAATTACGATTGTGACGAATCGTGTTCCTTTATATGTAAAAGGAGAAATAGTTGGCGCGATTGCAACATTTCGTGATAAAACAGAAATTAGAAAACTAGCAGAGGAACTAACTGGTATTAGGCTATATGCGGAAGCATTACGGGCACAATCTCATGAGTTTATGAATAAGATGCATGTCGTATTAGGGCTTACACATATGAAACAATATGAAGAATTACAAAAGTATATAAGCGGTATGGTATCAGAGCACCAGTATGAAATTGGTGGGGTGATGAAAAGAATAAAAAGTCCAGTATTTGCTGGTTTTTTACTAGGTAAACTTAGCTATGCTAGAGAGAAAAATATAAAATTAATTATAAGTGAAGATTCTTATATGCCGGAAATAGAGGATGAAAGTATTACTCATGAACTTATTACGATTGTCGGAAATTTAATTGATAATGCATTAGAGGCAGTTACGAATTGTGAAAAGAAGCAAGTTGAAGTTAAGATACAACATGGGGATATATTAACTATTACAGTACAAGATACGGGAAAAGGTATACAAGAAAAAGAAATAGAGGAATTATTTACGAAAGGTTATTCCACAAAGGGAGATAACCGCGGTTATGGTCTGTATCTTGTAAAAGAAAGTATACAGCGAATAAATGGAGAGATTCACATTTCCTCCTTATTAGGAGAGGGAACAACGATAACAATTGAAATACCTAAAGGTAGGGATGAGAAGCAAATATGAATGATTAAAGTTTTAATTGTAGAAGATGACCCGATGGTAGCAATGTTAAATACACATTATTTAGAGCAAGTAGGAGGATTTGAACTTGTTCAAGCAGTCAACTCGGTAAAATCAGCGATAGAAGTATTAGAGAAATCACGAGTAGATTTAGTATTACTTGATATTTTTATGCCTGAAGAGACTGGGTTTGAGCTTTTAATGTATATTCGGAATCAAGAAAAGGAAATTGATATTATGATGATTTCAGCTGTACATGATATGGGGAGTATTAAAAAAGCATTACAATATGGCGTAGTAGATTATTTAATTAAACCATTTACATTTGAACGATTTAAAGATGCATTAACTATATATCGAGAAAAACTTACTTTCATGAAAGAACAACAAAAAATTAGTCAATCGGAATTAGATTCGTTAATTTTACAAAAAGAAAAAAGAGAGCCTACTGTCACTAAAGAGCTCCCGAAAGGATTAACGAAGCAAACGTTGCAATTAATTTGGCAAAAGATCGAGTCGCTGAATGGACGAGCATTTACAACAGATGAAATGGCACAATTAGTAGGGATTTCAAGAGTTTCTATTCGGAAGTATGTAATGTTTTTGACTGAAATTGGAGTGTTAGAAAATGAAATGGTGTACCAACATGTGGGAAGACCTGTAAGTAAATTAAGATGTGTTGATCAAAATAAAATAGGTTTTTACGTATAAATGGGAATTCAAAAGAATGTGGAAGCGGTATCATTTACTGAAGGAAATGAATTGAAAAGTGAATCTTTCGCTTCTAAAATTATGAACGTTAAAATCGGTGTTATACCTTTACCGTTATATGTAGTATTGGCTGCTATTATTTATGGGGCATCTGTATATAATAAATTACCAGCAGATATGATTGGTGGTTTTGCAGTTATTATGATCATGGGTATTTTCTTAGGTGACATTGGAATGAGAATTCCAATTTTAAAAAATATCGGTGGTCCAGCAATTCTCTCATTATTTATTCCATCACTACTTGTATTTTTTAACTGGATGAATCCAGCTTCAATGGAAGCTGCGACTATGTTAATGAAAAAATCGAACTTTTTATATTTATATATTTCTTGTTTAGTAGTCGGAAGTATTTTAGGAATGAACCGTAAAGTGTTAGTACAAGGTTTCGTTCGTATGTTTATTCCTTTAGTAGTAGGGACGTTAGCTTCTGTAGCAGTAGGATTATTGGTCGGTTCACTATTCGGGTTTGAAATGAAGCATACATTCTTCTTTATTATCGTACCAATTGTGAGCGGTGGTATTGGAGAAGGAATTTTACCATTGTCACTAGCGTACAGTGACATTTTAAATGAGTCATCAGCAACATTCGTATCACAGCTTATTCCAGCAGCTATTATTGGGAATATGTTTGCAATCGTGAGTGCAGGGTATATGAAGCGTTTAGGTGAGAAGAGACCTGAGCTTAGTGGTAATGGTGTATTAGTGAAAACAGACAATCAAGCAGAATTATTAAAAGAACAAAATACAGAGAAGCCAATTGATTTCTCATTAATGGGAGCAGGTTTATTAATCGCATGTACGTTCTTCATCTTCGGAGGATTTGCTTCTAAGTTCATCGGTATTCCTGGGGCAATCATTATGATTTTCTCAGCAGCACTTGTGAAATACTTTAAACTAATGCCAGCAAAAATGGAGCAAGGAGCATTCCATTTATATAAATTTATTTCAAAGAACTTAACTTGGCCGTTAATGGTCGGATTAGGATTGCTATATATTCCGTTAAAAGACGTAGCAGCAGTTCTTTCTGTAGGATATGTTGTTGTTTGTGCATCGGTTGTTCTTACAATGGTAGCATCAGGTTTTCTTATAGGAAAAGTGATGAAAATGTATCCAGTTGAATCAGCGATTGTAACTGGATGTCATAGCGGTTTAGGCGGAACTGGAGATGTTGCTATTTTATCAGCTTCAAATCGTATGGAATTAATGCCTTTCGCACAAATTTCGACGCGTTTAGGCGGGGCGGCAATGGTTGTAACAGCGACAATCTTATTAACAATGTTTTCATGAATGTTAGAAAATCAAATTAATGAAAGATCATTGTTATTGCATAAAGAGTTAGTAGGGAAAATTGAGATTACAAGTAAGGTAGAAGTTAATACAGCGGATGATTTAAGCCTGACTTATACACCAGGTGTAGCAGAGTCTTGCAAAGCAATTGCAGCAGATGAAGAAACAGCGTATGACTATACAGCAAGAGGGAATATGGTTGCAGTTGTTTCAGATGGAACAGCAGTACTTGGTTTAGGGAATATTGGACCGAAAGCGGCTATGCCTGTTATGGAAGGGAAAAGTATTTTATTTAAAAAGTTTGCGAATGTAGATGCTTTCCCATTATGTTTAGGCACAACGGATGTAGATGAAATCGTTACCCTTGTAAAAAATTTAGAGCCTACATTTGCAGGTATTAATTTAGAAGATATTGCGGCACCACGTTGCTTTGAAATTGAAAAACGATTAAAAGAAGAAACGAATATCCCTGTATTCCATGATGATCAACATGGAACAGCTATTGTCGTCTTAGCAGCTGTTATTAATGCATTAAAAGTTGTAAGTAAACAAATGGATAATGTGAAAATTGTTATTAACGGTGCGGGTTCGGCAGGAATTGCAATTGGAAAATTATTATTAAAAGCTGGTGCAAAACACATTACGTTAGTTAGCTTAGAAGGTATTGTTTGTGAAGGTGAAACATGGATGAACGAAGCGCAAATCGAAGTTTCAAAGAAGACAAATCGAGAATATGTGCGTGGAACATTAAAAGAAGCGATTCATCAGGCTGATATCTTTATTGGCGTATCTGCGCCTAACGTATTAACGAAAGAACTTGTAAAGACGATGAATGAGAAAGCGATTGTGTTTGCAATGGCAAATCCAATTCCAGAAATATTCCCAGAAGATGCATTAGAAGCTGGAGCAGCTGTAGTTGGAACTGGTCGTTCTGATTATTCTAATCAAGTAAATAATGTATTAGCGTTCCCTGGTATATTCCGTGGTGCTTTAGATGTACGCGCGACTGATATTACAGAAGAGATGAAATTAGCGGCAGCATATGGGATCGCTAACATAATTACGGACGAAGAGCGTAGTGCGAACTATGTAATCCCAAATCCATTAGATAAAAGAGTTGTTCCGAAGGTTGCAGAAGCAGTAGCGAAAGCAGCCATAGATTCAGGTGTGGCACAAATTACGAAAATGCCAAGTTATAAATAGATGAAAAAAATCGGAACTATGCTACTTTTCTCCTTTCTCATCACTGGATGCACACAGGCTCAACCTGATTCAAAAGCACTAAAAAAAGAAGCCATAGTAACATCATCATCTCAGGTTAACGCACCTTCCTTTTTTCATCTTAGTGTTTTAAAAGATGTAAATTGGGAAGAAGCGCCCTCCTTCGTAGACGGAAAGATACCTTTAAAGGGGATTGAAAGAAGAATTGCAATTGCTGATACACCTATTGTCGCAAATGAACAAAATGAAATTATGTGGTACTTTCTAGCCCCTGAAATACCAACTGGAAATGTATCTATTATCGCGCTAAAACAAGGATCTGTAACTCCAACACCAGTACTCTATCAACAAGAAACTTCCAAACAAACTTGGACTACTTCAAATACAATCGATTCTACTACAAACGAACTCCCTCTCACTATATCGCTACCTTCATCCGGATTATGGGTATTAAATATATATGTGAATGAAAAATATTATGATCAATTTGTAATCACTGCTGAGTAAATGATTATTACAGGAGCCACATTATGGGGATTATCTGGACCGATGATTCAATGGCTATTTCAACATACGAACGTATCATCAATTGATTTTTTAACAATTCGCTTGTTGCTTGCAGGAGTATTTATTTTGTCTTTCTTACTAATAAAGAAACAAAACATATTTCAAATTTGGAAACACCCTAGACATTCTATACAGCTTATTATTTTCTCTATTCTTGGCATGCTCGGTGCGCAATACGCCTTTATCGAAACAGTTCATATTAGTAATGCTGTCACAGCAACACTCTTTCAATTTCTAGGACCTGTTCTTATTACAATTTATGTTGCATTTCAGCAAAGAAAATTCCCTGCTTCTATGCAACTACTTGCAATTATAACTGCGCTAACAGGAACATACTTTATTATTACAAATGGCTCAATCGAAAATATTGTTTTATCTAAAGCAGCCATTATTTTCGGACTATTAACGGCAATTGGATTTGCATTTTATACCCTTCATCCAGCTGCTCTCATTAAAGAATGCGGAACAACTGTAGTAATTGGCTGGGGGATGTTAATCGGAGGGATTGCACTGCTTATTTGTAATCGTTCTTTTGGCTGGAGTCAGATTTCACAAACTTTCACATTCCAAACGTTCTCTATGCTTATTCTTATCATTATAAGTGGGACCCTTTCTTTCCTTCTTTATATTGGTAGTCTTAAATATTTAGCAGCAACAGAAACAAGTATTTTATCTAGTATTGAACCACTTGTAGCAGCCATCGTTTCAATCGCTTGGCTAAATGAATCGTTTGGATCATATCAATTATTAGGCGGCGTATGTATCGTTCTTTCTGTTATTTTTTTGACGATGCCCCAAAAAGAGACCGAGCCAACCTACACAACTGAACAAATATAAATGTTAGAATTAACGCCTAATTTAAATATGAATAGTAAGAAGGCATTGTATGTGCAGTTGTATGAGTATATAAAAAAAGAGATTAAAGATGGAACGATTCTATCTTTTACGAAATTACCGGCTAAGCGAAAGTTAGCAACACATTTACAAGTAAGTAAAAATACAGTAGAGGCGGCTTACGAGCAATTACTTGCAGAAGGTTATATTGAGTCAATTTCGAGAAAAGGTTACTTTGTATGTAAGATTGAGCAAATGGTTCATGTAGAAGAAAACGAAGAGAGAATAGAAGAAGTACCCTTTCAGGAGAGGGATTATATATTTGATTTCACACAAACAGGAGTCGATACAAATGCTTTTCCGTTCAATATGTATCGGAAAATTATAAATGACGTATGGCAGCCTCATAATAATGAGTTGCTCTTTCTTGGTCACCCACAAGGAGAATGGAGCTTAAGAGAAGAAATTGCGAACTATTTGTATGAATCTAGAGGTGTGCGTTGTGCAGCTAGTCAAATCGTATTAGGAGCGGGAACACAAATATTAGTGAAACTACTGTTTCAATTATTAAAGGGAAGTAATTATGCAGTTGAAAATCCAGGATATCATAGAAAAATGGTTGTTTTTGAACAGGGAGAAAAAAGAGTTCAAATGTTATCTTTGGATAGAGAGGGAATTTGTATTGCAGATTTAGAGAATAGTGATGCGAACGTTGTATTTGTTACTCCTTCCCATCAGTTTCCGTACGGAATGATTATGCCTATCACGAGAAGGATGCAGCTTTTACAATGGGCGAAGAAAGAAGAAGGTAGGTATATTATTGAAGATGATTACGATAGTGAATTTCGCTATTCGGGAAAACCTATACCGGCACTGCAAGGGTTAGATACAGACGGAAAAGTTATTTATATGGGAACGCTATCGAAAGCATTGTTGTCATCATTACGAATGAGCTATATGGTGTTACCAAAGAAATTGATTAAAAAGTATCAACAACAATATTTATTTTATACACAAAGTGTTTCAAGAATGGATCAAGAAGTGATTAGAAGGTTTTTAAATGAAGGATATTGGGAAAAACATATTCATAAAATGCGTGTCGTCTATCGAAAGAAGAGAGATCGACTTGTTTTTGAACTAGAAAGGTACTTCTCAAATCGTGTTGAAGTGATAGGAGAAGATTCAGGATTGCACATTTTATTAAAGGTGCATAATGGAATGCGGGAAGAAGAATTAATTAAAGAAGCTGCGAAATATAGTATCAAAATATACCCTGTGTCTACGTACTATAAAGACGGTACTGCACCTAAAAATATAGTGCTACTTGGATTTGCGATTTTATCAGAAGAAGAAATTGCGAAAGCGATTCAATTATTAAATAAGGCATGGTTTATAAATAATAAAAAACATCCTCATATATGATTGGATATCCATGTATTAACAAAAGATGAAGCAGAAATTTACTTAGAACTTCGCGTAGAAGGATTAAAGCAAAACCCTGAAGCTTTCAGCTCTTCTTACGAAGATATTATTAATAAAGAGTGTGCTATTGAATATAAAGCACAAAAATTAGCACAAGACGAAAACTATACACTAGGTGCATTTAAAGACGGAAAGTTAATCGGGGTTGCTACACTGGAAACGAAACCATATGTAAAACAAGAACATAAAGCAAAAATTGGTTCCGTATACGTGTCTCCAAAAGCACGCGGACTTGGAGCAGGAAAAGCACTTATTAAAGAATGTCTTGAGCTTGCTAAATCTTTAGAAGTAGAACAAGTTATGCTTGATGTTGTTGTCGGAAACGATGGTGCGAAGAAACTTTATGAGTCATTAGGCTTTAAAACGTTTGGTGTACAAGAACGTTCACTGAAATATAACGGACAATATTGGGATGAAGAGCATATGGTCTTATTCCTAGATGAAAATAAATAAATGAGTAAACTTTCACTTAAAATTGGGACATACTTTTTAATATTAGCTTTATGTATTGAAACAATTGCTTTCGTATCCTTTTACAAAAGTATTTCAAAAATGCGGATTACAGAGGAAACAGGTGCTCTATTAGAAAAAGGCAATCGGTATCGTGACAAAATTGTAAACCGCGCAAAATGGAATGACTATTCTAAACAAAAACCAAACACCGAACGACCTAAACGCCCTTGGTATCAAGAGTTCACTATCGAGCATGCAGCTGAAGAATTAATTGGCTCAGAATTAATTGCTAACACCGATACCACTATCATTATAACTGACAAGAACGGCAAAATCATTTCCACCTCAGAACCCGTAACAAAAGAAATGCAAAAACAACTTATTTGCAAAACGGAAAACATCCCCCAAAAAGGGTTGATCGTAGAAAAAAACTGGAAAAAATCGAAATTCATCTCAACAGTAAGCCCAATTGAAATAACTGGATTTCAAGGTAACTTGCATATGTTATTAAAGACATCTTTTTTAGAAAATATGTTAATTAAACTCATGGACCAATTTCTTATCATCAGTATTTTAACAATTATTTTAACAACGATTTCTGTCTTTGTTTTTTCTCGAGTTATTACAGAGCCGCTTATAAAAATGAAGAGAGCAACAGAAAAAATGTCAAAATTAAATAAACCGATTCAATTAGGCATTAAACGGAATGATGAACTTGGAAGCTTAGCAAAAACGATTGAAGATTTATCGAATGAACTTACTTATATGAAAAAAGAACGAAATGAATTTCTCGCTAGTGTTGCTCATGAATTATTAACTCCATTAACCTATATGAAAGGTTATGCAAAGGTAGCAAAGAGAGACTCTTTAACGAAAGCAGAACGCGAAGAATATTTACAAATCATTGAGGACGAAACTGATAGTGTAACCGATCTCGTACAAGATTTATTTATGCTTGTACAATTAGAACAACACCAATTTGTTATTAAAAAACAAACAATGCTTCTTCAACCATTTTTAGAAAGAATGGTTGAAAAAACAAAAACAACATTAACAAACAAACAAATGCAACTTCATGTATATTGCAAAAACGATTTAGAAGTTTGCATAGACGAAAGACGCATGGAACAAGTTATGTTAAATTTATTGCATAACGCTTATCAGCATTCACCAGAAAACACTACTATAACAATACGTGTACTAACGGAAGCAGATTATTTTACAATAAGTGTACAAGATGAAGGTGAAGGTATTCCAGAAGAAGATATCCCGCATATTTTCGATCGCTTTTACCGTGTTGATAAATCCAGAACGAGGGCTACTGGAGGAAAAGGTATCGGACTGGCTGTTGCAAAGGAAATTGTAGAATTGCATAACGGTTCCATTCTAGTAACAAGCCAATTAGGAGTGGGAACAAACTTTATAATCGAGATTCCTTTTGAATAAATGGTAAAAATTTTATTAGTAGACGATGAAGAACGTATGTTACGATTGCTAGATCTTTTCTTAAGCCCTCGCGGCTATTTTTGTATGAAAGCTAAATCTGGCCTTGAAGCGCTGGAATTAATCGAGCAAAAAGAATTCGATATTATTTTATTAGATGTTATGATGCCAAATATGGATGGATGGGATACTTGCTATCAAATCCGTCAAATTTCCAACGTTCCAATCATTATGCTAACAGCTCGTAATCAAAATTACGATATGGTTAAAGGCCTTACTATGGGAGCAGACGACTATATTACAAAACCATTTGATGAGCATGTATTAGTCGCACGAATTGAAGCTATATTACGTCGTACAAAGAAAGATGGCTTTGTTAGCTTCAAAGGTATTGAGTGGGATAAAACGAAACATACTGTCACAGTGTATGACGAAAAAATCTCACTAACTCCTATTGAATTTTCATTACTTGGACTGTTTTTACAAAATACAAACCGTGCTTACAGCCGAGATGATTTAATCGAAAAAATTTGGGGCTATGAAACAGACATCGAATATAGAACGATTGATTCGCACATTCGCAATATCCGCGATAAATTACGTAAAAAAGGATTTCCAGTCGAGGATTATTTAGAAACCGTTTATAAAGTCGGATATAAATGGAAAAGTGAATAAATGAATCCAAAAGAAGAAATTTCAAAAAAAGAAAAGCAAGATCGTAATACGGTTGTAATATGTGTTGCCGTATCTATGATTATTATTATAAGTTGCGTAAATAAAATTTTGGGGATTTTATAAATGGAAATTCGCTTATTAACGACAGAGGACGCAGAAATATATTTAAAAGTTTGTATGGAAGGTTTAACGAAGAACCCGGAAGCTTTTAGCTCTTCTTATGAAGATGTTCTTAAACATGAAAATCCTGTAGCTGCTATGGCAAAACGATTAAGCAATCCGGATAAGTATACTCTAGGTGTCTTCAACGATAACGATTTGATCGGTATTGCTACTTTAGAAACAAAGCCATTCATTAAACAAGAACATAAAGCAAAAATCGGCTCCGTTTTTGTTTCCTCAAAAGCACGTGGCCTTGGGGCAGGACGAGCTCTAATTAAAGCAATTATTGAAAATGCCGATAAATTACATGTAGAACAACTTATGCTCGATGTTGTAGTTAGTAACGATGCCGCAAAAAAACTATATGAGTCATTAGGTTTCCAAACTTACGGCGTACAAGAACGTTCATTAAAGCACAACGGTCAATATTGGGACGAAGAACATATGGTTTTATTCTTAAATGATTAAATGTTTTATGATAAATGTGGGGGAAAAATACATATAAAAGGGGAATTTAATATGGGGTTTACACAAGAGACATATACGATTGTACGCTATCAATCTGGCTCATTTTCAAAACAAGTTGATGAGATTGTTACAGAATCTCCTATTACTATTAAATTAAATGGTGAAGAATACGTAACAGTTGTATGCACACCAAATTACATTGAAGATATGGTAGTTGGTTTTTTAATTTCTGAAGGAATTATTTCTTCCTATAAAGATGTTGAAGAAATATGGGTTCAAAAAGAGAACGGAATTGTCCATGTAAAATCATCAAAAGTGAATCCGCTCTATCAAACTTTATATAATAAACGATACATCACTTCTTGCTGCGGAAAAGGTAGACAAGGTTTTATTTTCGTAAACGACGCCGCAAAAGCAAAAAATTTACATGATATACATGTAAAAATTACTCCTGAAGAATGCTTTTACTTAATGAATGCCTTACAACAATCTTCCACTACATTTCGCCAAACCGGCGGTGTTCACAATACTGCGCTATGTGATCGAAACAATATCCTTATATCAAGAATGGATATCGGAAGACATAACGCATTAGATAAAATATACGGCTACTGTTTACGCAACGATATGTCTGTTAAAGGAAAAATCATCGCATTTAGTGGACGTATTTCATCTGAAATTTTACTCAAAGTTTCAAAAATCGGCTGTGAAATTGTTCTATCTAAATCCGCCCCAACAAAACTAGCCTTGCAACTCGCTCATGACTTAGGCATTACAGTCGTAGGATTTATTAGAAATGACTCTTGTAATATTTACACACATCCAAAGCGAATTGATGGCTATCAATCGAATGTTTAAATGGCAGAACAGACAGTCCGTGTAACTGTTGGTGGTAAAGAATTTGCTGTATCAGGTGAAAAGACGATACTACAATTATTTAACGAGAGTAACTTGGAACATCCTCAAATTTGTCATGTACCAGAAGTAGATCCAATTCAAACTTGTGATACATGTATTGTAGAAGTAGATGGGAAGTTAATGCGTGCTTGTTCAACGCAAATAGAGAACGGTATGCATATTGAAAGACAGTCGCAGCGTGCAAAAGAGGCGCAGACTGAGGCGATGGATCGAATATTAGAGAACCATTTATTGTATTGTACCGTATGTGATAATAATAATGGTAACTGTAAAGTGCATAATACAGTGCATATGATGGAAATTGAAGAACAGAAATATCCGTATGAACCGAAAGTAAGTGCGTGTGAAGTGGACATGTCACATCCGTTTTACCGGTATGATCCAAATCAATGTATTGCTTGTGGACAGTGTGTAGAAGTATGCCAAAACCTACAAGTCAATGAAACTATATCGATTGATTGGAGTTTAGACCGCCCGCGTGTTATTTGGGACAATGGTGTAAGTATAAATGGCTCGTCTTGTGTGAGTTGTGGGCAATGTGTAACAGTTTGTCCATGTAATGCGTTAATGGAAAAAACAATGCTAGGTGAAGCTGGGTTTATGACAGGATTAAAACCAGATGTGTTAGATCCGATGATTGATTTTGTAAAAGATGTAGAGCCAGGATATAGCAGTATTTTAGCAGTTTCAGAAGTGGAATCTGCGATGCGCAAGACGAAGGTTAATAAAACGAAAACAGTTTGTACATTTTGCGGTGTAGGTTGCTCGTTTGAAGTGTGGACGAAAGACCGTCACATTTTAAAAGTACAACCTGTTTCAGATGCACCGGTTAATGGTATTTCTACATGTGTAAAAGGCAAATTTGGATGGGACTTTGTAAATAGTGAAGATCGCATTACAAAGCCATTAATTCGCCAAGGAGATATGTTTGTTGAAGCTTCTTGGGAAGAAGCTCTTGAAGTTGTTGCATTTAACATGCAGCATATTAAATCAGAATACGGCAGCGATGCATTTGGGTTTATCTCTTCTTCGAAAGTAACGAATGAAGAGAATTATCTTATGCAAAAACTAGCTCGTCAAATATATGGAACAAATAATGTAGATAACTGTTCCCGTTATTGTCAATCTCCAGCAACAGACGGCTTATTTAAAACTGTCGGTATGGGCGGGGATGCTGGAACAGTGAAAGATATCGCTGAAGCAGGTCTTGTTATTATCGTTGGTGCGAATCCAACAGAGGGACATCCTGTACTTGCGACGCGTGTGAAACGTGCTCATAAATTACACGAACAAAAATTAATTGTAGCAGACCTTCGTAAACATGAAATGGCTGAGCGTGCGGATATATTTGTTCATCCGAGTCAAGGAACTGATTATGTATGGCTTGCTGGTATTACGAAATACATTATCGATCAAGATTGGCATGATAAAAAGTTCTTAGCTGAAAATGTAAAGAACTTTGATGAATATAGCAAAATGTTAGAAAAGTATTCGCTTGATTACACAGAAGAAATTACGGGGATTTCTAAAGAGAAACTGAAAGAAATGGCTCGTATGGTATATGAAGCAGACGGTACTTGTGTACTTTGGGGAATGGGTGTAACTCAAAATACAGGAGGTAGTACAACTTCAGCTGCAATTTCAAATTTATTGCTTGTTACGGGTAACTACCGTCGTCCTGGTGCAGGGGCATACCCATTAAGAGGACATAATAACGTACAAGGCGCTTGTGATATGGCGACCTTACCGAATTGGCTTCCAGGTTATCAAGCAGTATCGGATGATACGCTCCGTGCTAAATTTGAAAAAGCGTACGGTACGACGATTCCGAAAGCGCCAGGATTAAATAATATTGCAATGTTACTTGCGGCGGAAGAAGGAAAACTACGCGGTATGTATGTTATGGGTGAAGAAATGGCTTTAGTAGATTCAAATGCGAACCATGTGCAACATATTTTAGCAAATTTAGATTTCCTTGTTGTTCAAGATATGTTCTTATCAAAAACAGCTCGTTTTGCTGATGTTATTTTACCGGCAGCACCGAGCTTAGAAAAAGAAGGAACGTTTACGAATACAGAACGTCGTATTCAAAGATTATATGAAGTATTGAAGCCGCTTGGTGATTCAAAACCAGACTGGTGGATTTTACAAAAAGTAGCTCGTGCACTAGGCGGAGATTGGAATTATGAAAACCCAAGTGAGATTATGGATGAAATAGCATCGCTTGCACCGTTATATTCTCAGGCAACATATGATCGTTTAGAAGGATGGAATAGTTTATGTTGGGGTAGCCATGATGGTAGCGATACACCGCTATTATATGTAGATGGATTTAACTTCCCAGATAAACTTGCTCGTTTATCATTAGATGAATGGGTACCACCAGTTGTGGCGCCGGATGAGTATGATTTACTATTAAATAATGGTCGTATGCTAGAGCATTTCCATGAAGGGAATATGACGAATAAGTCGGCTGGTATTTTATCTAAAGTATCTGAAGTATTCGTTGAAATTTCACCTGAGCTTGCTAAAGAGCGCAATGTGAAAGATGGTGGTCTTGTAGAATTAGCATCGCCGTTCGGAAAGATTAAAGTACAAGCACTTGTTACAGACCGTGTAACGGGAAATGAGTTATATTTACCAATGCATGCAACAGTAAATGAAGAGGCTATTAATATTTTAACAGGAACAGCGACAGACATTTATACGTGTACACCAGCTTATAAACAAACGATGGTGAAACTGCGCGTATTACGTGAAAAAGGAAATCGTCCATTACCATCTTCAAACCCGCGAGATAAAAAACGCCATCCACAAAATGGTGTTGAAATTCAGCAAAAGTGGCAAAGAAAACAATACGTATCACTTGTGGACTAGGTGGCAAAAGAAATTACGTTGATTCAAAAGAAAGTTGTAACAGAAGAAGAGAAGAAACAGCAATTAGCAGAGGAACTGTTCACGGAATTAGCGAATAACCGTGAAGCAGTCGAGGAAACGATGCAATTACTAGCGCAATTACAGAAAGCTGGTATTTTAGATGCGGCGATTAGTTTACTTGCTGCGAAAGAAGATGTTTCGAAAATTGCTGTTGAGCAATTAAATCGTGAACCAGTGAAAAATGCACTGAACAATATGATGGGGGCAGGAGAGGCTTTATCTTCAGTTGACCCAGAGGTAACAAAACAAATCACATCGAGCTTAGTTACTGGATTGCAATTTGCAACAGATGAATTAAATAGTGGTAAAAAAACAAAAGTGATGGATTTCTTTAAAGTATTAAAAGATCCAGATATTAATAGAGCAATTACATTCGGTTTTAGCTTTTTGAAAGCATTTGGGCAAGGGTTAGAGAAAAAATAGGTGGAGGAATATATGCAACACCGTAAAAGACTATCTATACCAGGAGTAATGAGCCATTCCTTTCAAACAGTAAAATTTGCTTTTTGGAATGTATTAACCTTTCAACTTGCTTATAAATTGTTAGCAGCGATTGTGTTTGTTCCACTGTTTGGGATCATTTTTAATAAATTATTGTATTTTGGTGGTTATGCAAATGCGACAAATGATGAATTATTAGCATTTTTAAAGACACCATACGGCATTTTGGCAATCGTAATTTTATCATTGTTAGCACTGTTTCTTATCTTTACGGAATTTGCGGTGCTTATTATTATTTCGTATTTCGCTCATAAAAGACAAAAGGTGAAATTACGCCCAATTTTATATAAAACCGTAACGTATTTACCTACTCTTTTCACATATTGCTTACCGGGATTTATTTTATATGCTGTCGTATTATTACCTCTTTTAAATATGGGATATGAAACGGCATTAATTCCGCAAATTCAAATTCCTAATTTTATTACAGGAGAACTGTTTAAGACGACGATGGGACAAGTAGGTTATTACACGTTCTTTGCCGTAGTTGCGTATTTGAACCTTCGCTGGATTTTCGTTCTACCTATTGTCGTTTTAGAACAAAAGCCGTTTCGCACAGCAGCACGCAAAAGTGCAGCTTTAGTAAAAGAAAGCTTTTTTAAAGTACTATTCTTTTTAGTAGGATTTTTCATTTCAATAGGGATTGTTTATATTGTGTTTTTTGGAATATATTTATTGTGCCTATGGGGTGTGTATGAATTTACAAACCCGGAAGGAACATTTGCGTTATTAGCCGAATCAACGATTTCTGTATTTCTAACAAGTACATTGTATTTATTTAGCTTTATTGTGACACCATTTTATATTATGGCTATAACAAGATTGTACTTACAAAAGGTTCCGGTTGAAGATGTGTTATTAGAAGAAGGATTAGATTATTCGAAAACGAAAGCAGATAAATGTTTCTTCCAAAAACATCGTTGGAAATTTATTAGTGTATATATTGTAGGGATTATTACGGCCGGAATGGTCGTTGCCTTCATTGTAACGTTTATTTCAAATTCGTATAAAGAACCGATTATTATGGCGCACCGCGGATATATATCAAAAGGGGTAGAAAATACGAAAGAAGCCGTGCAAGGTGCTATTGATGCAAAAGCAGACTACGCTGAAATAGATGTATTACAAACGAAAGACGGTGAACTGGCGGTTATACATGACTTGAAGTTAAAACGTCTTGCAAATGCCAATGTGCATGTGTCAGATTTAACGATGAATGAATTAAGACAGCTTACTCTTAGTCAAGATGGATTTTCAGGACAAATAAGTACACTTGATGAAATCATTAAGCTTGCAAAGGGGAAAATCAAACTCAATATTGAAGTGAAGCTTCATGGGGGCGAAAAAGACTTTGTAAACAAAGTATTAAAAACGATTAAAGATAATGAATTTGAGAAGCAATGTGTAATTCAAACGTTACACTATCCACTCATTAAAGAGTTTAAGCGTGCAAATTCAGATATAAAAGTAGGATATATACTGTATGCAAGTAGAGCTAACTTAAAGAATGTAAAAGCTGATTTTTATGTAGCAGAAGAATACATGTTAAATAAGAAATTAGTAAAAGAAGCAAGGAAGTTAAATAAACCAATTTACGTATGGACAGTAAATGATATGGAGAGTTTAAAGGCATATTATAAGTTAAACGTAGATGGTATCATTACCGACTATCCTGAAGATGCACGTGAAACAATTAAGGAGTTAAAAGAGCAAGAAGCAGAAGAAAGTGATTTGTTTGATAAAATTACTGAAACAACAGATGATTTGTTTTCAAAGTTATTTATAAGTTATCCAGCTGCTGGCTAAATGCGTATTGGGGTACCAGCAGAAATTAAAAACAACGAAAACCGTGTGGCAATGACACCAGCTGGTGTTGTACATTTAATTCGTAACAATCACGAAGTATTTATTCAAAAGGGTGCAGGTTTAGGATCTGGTTTCACAGATGCTCAGTATGTTGAAGCGGGAGCAAAAATTGTTGATACAGCTGAAGAAGCTTGGAACATGGAAATGGTTATGAAAGTTAAGGAACCAATTGAAAGCGAATACAAACACTTCAGTGAAGGTTTAATCTTATTCACATACTTACACTTAGCTCCAGAACCAGAATTAACAAAAGCTTTAATTGAGAAGAAAGTAGTTGCTATTGCGTACGAAACAGTACAATTAGAAAACCGTTCATTACCATTACTTGCACCTATGAGTGAAGTAGCTGGTCGTATGGCTGCACAAATTGGTGCACAATTCCTTGAGAAAAACAAAGGCGGTAAAGGTATCTTACTTGCAGGTGTTCCAGGGGTTAAACGTGGTAAAGTAACAATTATCGGTGGTGGACAAGCTGGTACAAATGCTGCTAAAATTGCAGTTGGACTAGGTGCGGATGTAACAATCATCGACTTAAGTGCAGAACGTCTTCGTCAATTAGATGACATTTTCGGAAACCAAGTAAAAACTTTAATGTCTAATCCTTACAATATTGCAGAAGCTGTAAAAGAGTCTGATCTTGTAATTGGTGCAGTATTAATCCCAGGTGCAAAAGCGCCAAAACTTGTAACAGAAGAAATGATTAAATCAATGGAACCAGGTTCTGTTGTTGTAGATATCGCGATTGACCAAGGTGGTATTTTCGAAACAACTGACCGTATTACAACTCATGATAACCCAACTTACGAAAAACACGGTGTTGTTCATTATGCAGTTGCAAACATGCCAGGTGCGGTTCCACGTACATCAACTCTTGCATTAACAAACGTAACAGTACCATATGCAGTACAAATTGCTAACAAAGGCTACAAAGCTGCTTGCTTAGGAAACACTGCATTATTAAAAGGTATTAACACATTAGATGGCTATGTAACATTCGAAGCTGTTGCAGAAGCTCACGGTGTAGAGTACAAAGGTGCTAAAGAATTATTAGAAGCAGAAACAGTATCTTGCTAAGTGGCCAACCTATTTAAAAAGAAATCCGTTACGCAATTGTTAGGGGAAAGTAAAAGTAAAACTTTAACGAAAACGCTAGGGGCATTTGACCTAACAATGCTAGGGATTGGTGCGATAATCGGTACAGGAGTTCTAGTATTAACTGGATTAGTAGCAGCAAGAGATGCTGGTCCAGCAGTTATTTTTTCATTTATGATTGCAGCAATTGTTTGTGGATTTGCAGCTTTATGTTATGCAGAAGTTGCATCTACACTTCCCGTTTCAGGTAGTGTGTACACATATTCGTATGCAACAATTGGTGAGTTTGTTGCTCATTTAATGGGATGGACATTGTTATCCGTATATGTCGTAACGACTGCCGCAGTAGCTGGCGGATGGACGGGTTATTTCAATAATTTAGTGAGTGGACTGGGACTTGAAATTCCAAAAGCGTTGCTAACGATTCCAGCGCAAGGTGGTATGGTAAACTTACCGGCAGTTATCGTTACGTTAGTGATAACTTGGTTATTATCACGAGGTACGAAAGAAAGTAAGCGTGTGAATAACATAATGGTATTAATTAAAATTGGTATTGTTGTTTTATTCATTGCAGTTGGTGTATTCTACGTGAAACCAGAAAACTGGATACCATTTGCACCTTACGGTTTAAGTGGAGTGTTCGCAGGGGGAGCAGCAGTATTCTTTGCTTTCTTAGGATTTGATGCATTAGCAACTTCTGCTGAAGAAGTAAAAAATCCGCAACGTGATCTACCAATTGGTATTATTGCTTCGTTAGTTATTTGTACAATCATTTATGTTGTAGTTTGTCTCGTTATGACAGGTATGGTTTCTTATAAGGAACTAGATGTACCTGAAGCTATGGCATATGTGTTAGAAGTTGTAGGACAAGATAAAGTGGCTGGTGTAATTGCTATTGGAGCTGTAATCGGTATTATGGCTGTAATTTTCGCTTACATTTATGCGACAACACGTGTATTCTTCGCAATGAGCCGTGACGGTTTATTACCAAAATCTTTTGCGAAAATTAACAAGAAGACTGAAGCGCCAACATTTTCAGTTTGGTTAACAGGAATTGGTAGTGCTTTAATTGCTGGATTTATCGATTTAAAAGAATTGTCGAATTTAGCGAATATTGGAGCGTTATTAACATTCGCCATGGTTGGTGTAACTGTTATCATTCTTCGTAAAACGCATCCGAAATTACAACGTGGATTTATGGTACCACTTGTACCAACCCTACCGATTATTTCAATTGCATGTTGTCTATTCTTAATGTTAAATTTACCATTAACAACATGGATATACTTCGGTATTTGGTTAGCAATTGGAGTAGTTGTATACTTTGTTTATTCGAAAAAACATAGTCATTTAAAAGACGATGGAAGTTCGCAGGATAATTTAGATCAAGCAAATTAAATGCAAGAAACGAAAGTTGTTGTGGGAGCAGAGGGGTATAATAATAACCCTGGTTGGTTACATACGAATGAAGAAGAATTAAATTTATTGCGAAGAGAGACTTGGCTTGATAAAATTCAACCGAATTCTTTATCAGCAATTTTAGCGGAACATGTATGGGAGCATTTATCGTACGAAGAAGGAATCGAAGCAGCAAAAATTTGTTATGAGTTTTTAACGGAGGATGGATATATTCGTTGTGCAGTGCCAGATGCATTTTTCCCAGATGAAGAATATCAGCAAGGTGTACAAGTAGGTGGACCAGGACCATTAGATCATCCAGCAGCAAGTCATAAAATCGTTCATAACTATAAAACAATCACGTCCATGTTTGAATTAGCAGGTTTTCAAGTGAGGCTTTTAGAATATTGTGATGAGAATGGTGAATTTCATTATAATGATTGGAATGAGAAAGATGGTTTTATTTATCGCTCGAAACGTTTTGATCATAGAAATCAAGATGGTACATTAGAATTCGCTTCGTTAATTGTGGATGCAGTGAAACTTTAAATGGCTGAAAATAAAGTAGAAACACCGCAGGAAACTTGTTCTCAAACGGTAATTCATGAGGAAGTCGTGGATCAAGTGAAGCAAACAATTCCGACTGATGAAAGTTTAAGTAAAGTAGCAGAACTATTTAAAGTATTAGGTGACCGTACGCGTACGAGAATATTACATGCATTATTTGAAGCTGAAATGTGCGTTTGTGATTTAGCTTATTTATTAGGAATGACACAATCGTCTATTTCACATCAGCTACGTGTGTTAAAGCAAGCGAAACTTGTAAAGAATCGTAAAGAAGGAAAGGTCGTTTATTATTCGTTAGCTGATCAGCACGTAATTCATATCTTCGAGCAAGCGTTTGAACACGTAAACGAGGAAGAATAAATGGCAGAAGCATTAGTGAAAAAGAAACTGATGTTAGAAGGTTTAGATTGTGCGAACTGTGCAATGAAAATTGAAAAAGGCGTTGGGAATATAGAAGGAGTAAATTCTTGCTCTGTAAACTTCGCAACAAAGACGATGGTTTTAGAAACAGCACAAAATAAAGAAAATGAAGTTGTGACAGAAGCAAAACAGCTTGTTACAAAGTTAGAACCACATATTAAAGTGCAAGAAGAGCAAAAAAATAAAGCTGCAAAAGAAGTTTTTATATTAGAAGGTTTAGATTGCGCGAACTGTGCAATGAAGATTGAAAATAAAGTTAAGGAAATGCCGACAGTTTCAGAAGCAACTGTTGATTTCGTATCAAAGAAATTACGAGTAGAAGTTGCGAATAAAAGAGAGTTAGAATCGACTGTAGAAGATATAAAAAATGTTGTTCAAAAGTTAGAACCAGATGTGAAAGTTGTTCGTGAAGAAAAGAGCGGCCATGACCACGGACATAGTCACGACCATGGTGAAGCAAATGTGAAAAAGATGATAGGGCGATTAGTAGTCGGTGGAATTTTGACAGGAATTGCTGCTTTAGCTGATTTACCACAAATGATAACAATTCCGTTATTCGTCCTTGCGTATTTATTAATAGGTGGAGATATCGTTTGGAGGGCGGTAAGAAATATAACTCGCGGCCAAGTATTCGATGAAAACTTTTTAATGGCAATTGCAACTGTAGGAGCTTTTGCAATTCAACAATATTCAGAAGCTGTTGCGGTAATGCTATTTTATCAAGTAGGGGAACTATTCCAAAGTATTGCAGTAAATCGCTCCCGAAAATCAATTACTTCATTAATGGATATTCGTCCTGATTATGCGAATGTAAAGGTTGGAAATGAAACGAAACAAGTATCACCAGAAGATGTACGAATCGGCGATTATATTATCGTAAAACCGGGTGAGAAAGTACCGTTAGACGGAAAAGTAATCGAAGGAACATCAATGATGGATACTTCAGCACTTACAGGTGAATCTGTACCGCGTGAAGTAGAAGTTGGTAATGACGTATTAAGTGGTTTTGTAAACCAAAATGGTGTATTAACAATTGAAGTTACAAAAGAATTTGGTGAATCTACTGTATCAAAAATTTTAGATTTAGTTCAAAATGCAAGTAGTAAAAAAGCACCGACAGAAAACTTTATTACGAAATTTGCGCGCTACTATACTCCTGTTGTAGTTATTACAGCAGCGATCATGGCGTTTATTCCACCACTTATTTTAGAAGGTGCTACATTCTCCGAGTGGATTTATAGAGCGTTAGTATTCTTAGTTATCTCCTGTCCATGTGCGTTAGTCGTATCCATTCCTCTTGGATTCTTTGGAGGTATCGGTGGTGCATCCAAAAGTGGGATTTTAGTAAAAGGAAGTAACTATTTAGAGGCATTGAATGATGTGAAATATATCGTCTTTGATAAAACGGGTACATTAACAAAAGGTGTCTTTAAAGTTACAAAAATGGAGCCAAGTGAAGGTACTACTAGTGAAGAATTGTTAGCGTATGCAGCATTTGCAGAAGTATATTCAAATCATCCAATTGCACAATCTATTCGAAATGCATATGGAAAATCAATCGATGAAAATACTATTGAAGACTATAGTGAAATTTCTGGTCATGGTACGGTTGTAAAAGTACAAGGAAAAGAAATTTTCGCAGGTAATGCTAAATTAATGAGAAAAGAAAATATTGAATTTAAGCAACCGGAAACAGTAGGTACATTAGTTCACGTTGCTGTAGATGGTAAATACGCAGGTTATATTGTTATCTCAGATGAGGTAAAAGAGGATTCAAAACAAGCGATTCAAAAGTTAAAAGAACTAGGCATCAAGAAGACAGTAATGTTAACTGGGGATGCAAAAGCAGTTGGTGAAGCTGTTGGTAAAGAATTAGGTTTAGATGAAGTTCACGCAGAACTATTACCACAACAAAAAGTAGAAGAGATTGAAAAAATTGATGCAGCTAAGCGTGGAAAAGAAAAAGTTGCTTTCGTTGGTGATGGTATTAACGACACGCCAGTATTAGCACGAGCGGACGTTGGTATTGCTATGGGGGGCTTAGGATCGGATGCAGCGATTGAAGCTGCAGATATCGTTATAATGACTGATGAACCTTCAAAAATTGCAACAGCTGTTAAAATTGCAAAACGCACAAGAAGCATTGTATGGCAAAATATTATATTTGCATTAGGTGTAAAAGGATTAGTTTTATTACTTGGTGCTTTTGGTATAGCGACAATGTGGGAAGCTGTTTTCTCAGATGTGGGTGTGACGTTAATTGCAGTATTAAATGCAATGCGTGTACTACGAGTGAAAGATTTATAAATGAATTATTATAAAGACGATAGTTATGCCTTACATACAGATTTATATCAAATCAACATGGCTTATACATATTGGAAAGATGGTATTCATAATCGCCGTTCTGTTTTTGATTTATATTTTCGAAAGCTTCCATTCGAGAATGGCTACGCTGTTTTTGCTGGTCTTGAAAAAATTGTAGAGTACATAGAAAATTTCAGTTTTACCGAAAGCGATATCGCTTATTTAGCAGAATTACAATTTGAAGAAGAATTCCTTCATTATTTACAAAATATGAAATTCACTGGGACCATTCGTAGTATGCAAGAAGGTGAAGTTGTATTCAATAACGAACCTTTATTACGTGTCGATGCACCACTCGGCGAAGCACAAATTATTGAAACTGCCCTCTTAAACATTGTGAATTACCAAACATTAATTGCAACAAAAGCTACTCGTATGAAGCATGCTGCAAATAACGATGAACTTTTAGAGTTTGGCACAAGACGTGCTCACGAGTTCGATGCTGCCCTTTGGGGAACACGCGCTGCCTTTATTGGTGGTTTCTCCTCTACAAGCAACGTTCGTGCTGGAAAACGCTTCGGGATACCTGTAGCCGGCACACATGCTCACTCTTTCGTTCAAGCGTATCGCGATGAATATGTCGCGTTTAAAAAATACGCTGAAACTCATAAAAAATGTGTCTTTCTCGTTGATACATATGACACATTAAAATCTGGTGTTCCAAATGCGATTCGTGTCGCAAAAGAATTTGGAGATCGTATTGATTTCTATGGCATTCGTCTTGATAGTGGCGATATGGCTTATTTGTCTAAAAAGGCAAGAATATTACTAGATGAGGCTGGATTTACAAATACAAAAATTATTGCTTCTAGCGATTTAGATGAATACACAATTATGCACCTTAAATCTCAAGGAGCAAAAATTGACGTATGGGGTGTTGGAACAAAATTAATTACATCCTTTGAGCAACCAGCATTAGGGGCTGTTTACAAACTAGTTGCGATTGAAGATACTGACGGGAAATTAAATGACACGATTAAAATTTCATCTAACCCTGAAAAGATTACAACTCCAGGGCTTAAACGAATTTATCGTATAGTCAACAGGGTTAATAATCATGCTGAAGGCGATTATATTGCGTTAGATTCTGAAGAACCCGAAAAAGAAGAACGCTTAAAAATGTTCCACCCTGTTCACACATATATAAGTAAATTCGTAACAAACTTTGAAGCACGTGAACTGCATAAAGACATTTTCGTTAACGGTGAAAAAACATATGAACTCCCAAGTATATTAGATATTCAAAAATATAACGAACAGAGTCTCGCTCTATTTTGGGAAGAATACATGCGAACTTTGAACCCCGAAGAGTATCCTGTCGATTTAAGCCAAGAGTGCTGGGATCATAAAATGAATTATATTCAAACTGTTCGCGAACAAGTTGAAAAAAACATACAAAAATAAATGCAACAAACATTAGAAAAAATAGGCAAACAAGTCTTTTATAAACGGCTACAGCAAAAAATGACACAAGAAGAATTATGTCAGGGCATTTGTTCTGTCTCATACTTAAGTAAGATCGAAAATGGAAAAATTGAAGCATCAGAAGAAATTCTACAATTGCTCTGTACAAGGCTAGAAATTGCTGTAACGGATTTAAGAGATGTAGAAGAAGATGTGAAGGGGAAGCTGGATGAATGGCTGAATGCACTAGTTCATTTGGACAAGCAACAAGTAGAACGCATATATGAAGAGTTGCAAGGTGAAATGAAGCATGTTTTGGATTTTGAAATTATAAATTATTATAAACTGCTGTATACACGTTATTTAATTATGAAAAGGGATTTATTAGCTCTTGAAGAAGAATTGGATAAGTTGAAAAAGGTGTATAAAAAATATTCACCATTTCAAAAAATGCTTTATACGTATAGTAGGGCGTTATTATATTCTTTACAATATAAATATACACAGGCTTTGGAGTACTTACTGCAAACGGAAACCATGGCGAAGGAACTGGGCTATTATGAAACGGGGATATATTATAATTTAGCGCTCACATATAGTCAGATGGAAATAGACCACATGACTTTATACTTTGCCAATGTGGCGTTAGAAGGCTTTAAGAGTGAGTATAAGTTTAGAAATATAATTAATTGTAAATTTCTAATTGCATTTAGTTATACTAGAAAAAAGCAATATAATGAAGCGATGGAAATCTATAATCATATTTTGAGAGAAGCGAATTCTTTTGCGGATAAAGATAATATTATGTCAATCGCTTTAAATAATATTGGTTATTTGCATTACCGTCAAAAGAATTATGTGAAGGCAAAAGAGTATTATATAGAATGTTTGAAGTATAAAAAAGAAGAGGACATGAATTATATTGATGCTATGTATGAATTATCTTTACAATGTATTCAATTAGGAGAGTTTGAAGACGCGAAGAAATGGATTGAAAAAGGTATTTTTGCTGCAAAGAAAGCTGAAAGATATAAGGGAATGTTATATTTACTATTAAGTTTACAATATAAGTATTTTGAAAAAAGAGATACTTATAAAAGATTTTTGGAGACAGAGGTAGTTCCTTTTTTTAAAGCTGAAAACAATATAAAAGATTTGAAAACTATATATTTAGAGTTAGCGGAGTACTTAGAAGAATGTGCAGATTTTAAAGAAAGTAATTATTATTATAAATTAGCAATAAAATTATTAGAAGAATAAATGAAAAAGTTTATTGTAGGAACATTTGTGATTATGTCAATTGCGGCGATAGTATTAGATATTCAGTATGCTTGGAAACCAGATGTCCTTGGTCAAGAAGCTAACACAGTTCAACAAATTAATTTATAAATGAAAAAGAAAAGTTTAGCGTTAGTGTTAGCGGCAGGAATGGCAGTTACTACATTTGGAGGGACAGGCTCTGCGTTTGCAGATTCAAAAAATGTGCTCTCTACGAAGAAGTACAATGAGACAGTGAAGTCACCTGAGTTTATTTCTGGTAATCTAACTGGAGCAACTGGCAAGAAAGCAGAATCTGTTGTGTTTGATTATTTAAATGCAGCAAAAGGTGATTATAAGTTAGGGGAAAAGAGTGCGCAAGATTCTTTCAAAGTGAAACAAGTGAAAAAAGATGCTGTAACTGATTCAACAGTAGTACGTATGCAACAAGTTTACGAAGGAGTACCTGTATGGGGTTCTACTCAAGTAGCTCACGTAAGTAAAGATGGTTCTTTAAAAGTGTTGTCTGGAACAGTTGCACCTGATTTAGACAAGAAAGAAAAATTGAAAAATAAAAATAAGATTGAAGGCGCAAAAGCGATTGCAATCGCGCAGCAAGATTTAGGTGTAACACCTAAATATGAGGTAGAACCGAAAGCGGACTTATATGTATATCAAAACGGTGAAGAAACAACATATGCATACGTTGTAAATCTAAACTTCTTAGATCCAAGCCCAGGAAACTACTACTATTTCATTGAAGCAGACAGTGGTAAAGTGTTAAATAAATATAATAAACTTGATCATGTAACAAATGAAGATAAGTCACCAGCTAAGCAAGATGCTCCTCAACAGGAAGCAAAAGCTGTTGTAAAGCCAGTAACAGGAACGAATAAAGTGGGAACTGGTAAAGGTGTATTAGGAGATACGAAATCGCTTAATACAACGTTATCTGGGTCATCTTACTATTTGCAAGATAATACACGCGGGGCAACAATTTTCACATATGATGCGAAAAACCGTTCAACATTACCGGGAACATTATGGGCAGATGCAGATAATGTTTTCAATGCAGCGTATGATGCAGCAGCAGTAGATGCTCATTTCTATGCTGGTAGAACATATGATTATTATAAAGCTACATTTAATAGAAACTCTATTAATGATGCAGGAGCACCATTAAAATCAACAGTTCATTACGGAAGTAAGTATAATAATGCATTCTGGAACGGCTCACAAATGGTATACGGAGATGGTGATGGTGTAACATTCACTTCATTATCTGGTGGAATTGATGTAATTGGTCACGAATTAACGCATGCTGTTACAGAAAATAGCTCGGATTTAATTTATCAAAATGAATCAGGAGCGCTAAATGAAGCAATTTCTGATATTTTTGGCACGTTAGTAGAGTACTATGATAACCGTAACCCAGATTGGGAAATTGGTGAAGATATTTACACGCCTGGTAAAGCAGGAGATGCGCTTCGTTCTATGAGTGATCCAGCGAAATATGGTGACCCAGACCATTATTCTAAGCGTTACACTGGTACTAGTGATAACGGTGGGGTTCATACAAATAGTGGTATTATTAACAAACAAGCTTATTTATTAGCAAATGGCGGTACGCATTCTGGTGTAACTGTAACTGGCATTGGTAAAGATAAGTTAGGAGCAATTTATTACCGTGCAAACACACAATATTTCACGCAATCTACTACATTTAGCCAAGCTCGTGCTGGTGCAGTACAAGCTGCAGCTGATTTATATGGTGCGACTTCTGCGGAAGTAGCAGCAGTTAAGCAATCATTTAATGCTGTTGGTATAAACTAAATGGCAGAAACGATTCAAAATTTCCTAACAGAATACTATTCAATCGCAATTCCACTTAGCATCTTAATCAATATCATCATCAGTTTTTTAGGTTTTATCCCTAGCATCTTTTTAACCGCCATTAATATACAGCTATTTGGTGTTACAAATGGCACCCTTATTTCGATCGCAGGCGAAGCATTAGGGGCTATTATCTCGTTTTATATTTATCGCATAGGCCTTCAAAAGTTCACTCACGATAAAGCAAATAAGTACCCAAAGGTAGAGCGTCTTCTTTATGTAGAAGGTAGAGAGGCCTTTCTACTCGTTCTATCGTTTCGATTGATACCTTTCATCCCATCAAGTATCGTGACTTTATTTGCAGCTCTAGGTAAGATGTCATTACTATCCTTCAGTATTGCCAGCACAATAGGGAAAATACCGGCCTTATTGATTGAAGTATATTCTGCCTATCATGTCATAAATGGAACGAATGAAGCGAAGTGGATTGTAACAATCGCGGGCGCTATTGGATTGTTTTATTTGTGGAAAAAATGGAGAAAAAAATAAATGCTGATCTTAAGTGGATGTGCAGGAAAAGAACAAAAAACTGAGAAACAAACAGGGAATCAAGGTACATCAGTAGAAAAAATTAGTGATAATATTTTAGATGAAATGGAAGGGCCGCCTAAAAATGGTCATACGATTGAAAGGCATGTAGGCAAATCAGAAGAGGATTTGAAGAATCGTTTGAAGACAGATAAAGTATCAGCGGCAAGTACATACTATGATAAAGAAACAGCGACGAAAGCTGTAAAAGATAGTTTGAAGCAACATGATAAAGAAATTCAAGATTGGTTAAAAAATTCTAAAGAGGCTCGTCTCGTATTAAATACAACTCATTCATTCCCAGTTGGGAAAACGGTAATAAAGAAAAATATGAATGTAAAAGACAAGTTAGTAAAAACTGTTACTGTTTTAGCGAGAGATAAGTCAGGAGATTTAGGATATAAGATTATTACTTCTTATCCATCTGACAAATAAATGGCAGAGTTTATAGAGCAAGAAGATGAAGAAATTGTTTTGAAATTACGCGATGAATTAGTATATATGAAGAACAAGAACGCGTGGGAAGAAGCGTGCGTATTAGCTGCAAAGCAAGGGAATCGTATATGGTCTTTAGAAGAAACGAAGGATCATCTTGAAACTTTTTTACTATTACTGCAAAAGAAAAAGGCGTGAATGAAGCTAAGTAAAATACTGATCGGTTCTGCAATTGCAGGGGGCATATTACTTTGTGTAGGCGGTATTGGTGGATATCAATATGTATCCAAATTAAATAATCAATTAAATAACACCGCATTACCAAATACTACGTTTGAAGGTATTTCTCTTGATGGAAAAAATAAAGCAGATATTCAAGCAATTATTAATCAAAAAGTAAATGAATTAGACCAAAAATCCCTTACCTACATATTCCAAGATGATAAACAAACTTACATATGGAAAGATTTAGGTGTAAATTATAAAGAGAAAGATATTGTAAACAAAATCTTTAAAGAACAAGAAGGAAACGTAATGAGTCGTTACAAAATGCGGAAGCAAGCTGAAAACGATGAATTAAAACGTGACTATAAATTAACACCACAATTAAATACAACAGCTTATGAAACCTTTATAAAAGATAAATATAATGAAACATTAAAAAATCCTGTTAATGCAGAATTAAGTGTTGAAGGCTCTACTGTAAATGTTAGTCAAAGTCAAAACGGAGAAAAAATTGATAAAGGCAAACTAAGCGCTTTAACAAACGAAGCTATTACTACTGGTAAATCAGATGTTACATTACCAGTTACATTAATAAAACCAGAACGTTCTACAGAAGATATACAGAAAATGGGGATTAAAGAAGTAATTGCTGAGTACTCTACTCCAATGGCTGGCCGTAATGGTAATCAATCCTTTAACGTAAATAAATCAGCTAATACTTTAAGTGGAGTTATTGTAGCACCTGATGAAACGTTTAGTTTTAATGGCCGTGTCGGTGTAACTGATGCTGCACATGGTTATAAATCTGCAGCAGTATATTCACAAGGTAAAGTTATACAAAGTGCAGGCGGAGGCGTTTGCCAAGTCAGTAGTACTTTATATAGCGCAGCTTTAAGGGCAGATTTAGGAATTGTTTCTCGAAGTAATCATTCTATGCCTGTAAATTATTTACCACTTGGGCAAGATGCAGCAGTGGCAGACTATGGTCCGGATTTAAAATTTAAAAACAATACAGGTAATCATATTTATATTCAAGCATTTTCAAATGGAGGTAGTATTACTACACGTATTTTCGGTACAAATACTGGTAAAAATGTTGAAGTTTCCTCTCAAGTAATTAGTAGAACTGATGATAAAATAACAGCGGTTACGTATAAAAAAGTAACACAAAACGGTGAAGTACTATCAAATGGACAAATTTCAAAAAGCGTATATAAAAGTGCCCCAAAACAATGAATGTGTTTTAATACACCTAGATGTATACACTTTGATAGTTTTAAAGGAGAAAAAATGATGAAATCCGACACAAACAACAATATGCGAGCCAAAAAAGGACGCTCAAAGAAAAAACGTCTACTTTGGTTCCTTCTTATTCCGTTACTAATTGTAGCACTTGGAGCAGGAGGTTACTCCTTCCATATATACAGTAAAGCAAAATCCATTTTAAATAATGCTTATTCTGAACTAGGTCGAGGAGATAAATCAAACAAACGTGAAAAAGCAGTTAAACCTATGACTGATAACATTTCCGTACTTATTATGGGTGTTGATGAAAGTGATATTAGAGAAAAAAATTATGGGAAAGCAACTCGTACGGATGCGCTATTACTTGCAACAATTAATAAAAACGATAAATCCGTTAAACTTGTAAGTATTCCACGTGACTCACGCGTCTACATTAAATCACGTGATAAATATGATAAAATTACACATGCACACGTATTCGGCGGTGTAGACAGTACGATTGATACAGTAGAGAACTTTTTAGACGTTCCTGTTGACTACTACGTAAAATTTAACTTTAAATCCTTTATCAAAATCGTTGATTCCCTTGGCGGTATTACTGTCGATGTTCCTGTTGAGTTTACAGAACAAAATAGTAAAGACGAAGCAAATGCAATTCATCTTAAAAAAGGACGTCAACATTTAAACGGAGAAGAGGCACTTGCACTAGCTAGAACTCGTCATATCGATAGCGATTATATGCGCGGTCAACGACAACAACTTGTTTTAGAAGCTATTGCCGAAAAAGCACTATCTCTTAATTCCATTAATAAAATCGGTGGCCTACTAGATGCTGTAGATAATGACTTAAAAACAAATTTAACTTTTGATGATATGATGACAATTGCAAAAAATTCAATGGATTCAAGTTTAAAAATGGACAAATTGCAAGTGGAAGGTACAGATAAATATATAGATGGTATTTATTATTACGTTCCAAACGAAAAAAGCGTCAATAATATATCGACAACACTTCAAGAACATCTCGGTGTTACGAATAAAAATGAGCATAAAAAATTATAAATGAAATTTATCACTTTTTTTGTCGGACTTACCGTCGTTTTCTTCCTTGCTTATCTTGCTAGCAATAATAAGAAACACATTAAATTCAAACCTATTTTCATCATGCTTATTATACAGTTAATTTTAACCTATTTATTATTAAATACAGAAATTGGTCTCATACTTATTCGGATCATTTCCAGCCTTTTCACAAAGCTACTCGAGTATGCTGCTGATGGTATAAACTTTGTGTTTGGCGGTCTTGCAAATAAAGGTGAGATGTCATTTTTCCTTACTGTATTATTACCGATTGTCTTTATTTCCGTCTTAATTGGTATATTACAACATTTCAAAATACTACCATTTTTTATTCATTGGATTGGTTTCTTTCTTAGCAAGATAAATGGTCTTGGGAAATTAGAATCTTACAATGCCATCGCTTCCGCTATTGTCGGCCAATCAGAAGTTTTTATTACGGTAAAAAAGCAATTAGCACAAATTCCAAAACACCGTCTTTATACACTTTGTGCATCAGCCATGTCAACAGTATCTATGTCTATCGTTGGTGCCTATATGACGATGATTGAACCTAAATATGTAGTAACCGCACTCGTTCTCAATTTATTTAGCGGTTTTATTATCGTACTCATCATTAACCCTTACGACGTTAAAGATGACGAAGATATTTTAGAAATTAAAGGCGAAAAACAAAGCTTTTTTGAAATGCTTGGAGAATATATTCTAGATGGCTTCCGCGTAGCCATCGTTGTCGGCGCTATGCTCATCGGATTCGTCGCATTAATTAGCTGCGTTAATGACCTATTCCTCATTATATTCGGCATTACTTTCCAGCAATTAATCGGCTACGTATTTGCACCTATTGCATTCCTTATCGGTGTACCAAGTTCTGAAATTGTCGCGGCTGGTAGCATTATGGCAACGAAGCTTGTAACGAATGAATTTGTAGCAATGATGGATCTGAGTAAAATTTCCAATAGCCTTTCTCCCCGTACAGTTGGTATTATTTCTGTTTTCCTCGTGTCTTTTGCCAACTTTTCTTCTATTGGAATTATTTCCGGTGCGGTAAAAGGGTTAAACGAAGAACAAGGAAACGTTGTCGCAAGGTTTGGCCTTAAATTACTATATGGAGCTACTCTCGTTAGCATTTTATCTGCAATTATCGTAAGTATTATGTTGTAAATGAATATATGTAAAGTGCATCACGTTGCAATTATTTGTTCGAATTATGCAGTGTTAAAGTATTTTTATACTATAATATTAGGTTTTAAAGCGACAAATGAAGTATATAGAAAGGAACGCAATTCTTATAAGTTAGATTTATGTGTAGGAGAAGAGTATCAAATAGAATTATTTTCATTTCCAAGTCCGCCTGAGCGCCCAAGTTTTCCAGAAGCAGCTGGACTTAGACATTTAGCATTTGCTGTTATAAATATAGAAGAAGCTGTGACGCATTTAAACCAATGTGGTGTTGAGACGGAATCGATACGTATTGATGAAATAACGGGGAAGAAATTCGTCTTTTTCCAAGATCCTGACGGTTTACCTTTAGAATTGTATGAGGTTTGAGTGGATATTTTAAAATTATTGATGGTAGCAATTCTTATTGCATTAACAGCTTTTTTTGTGGCTGTTGAGTTTGCAATTATTAAGGTGCGTAGCAGTCGCATTGATCAACTCGTTACTGAAAAAAGACGAGGTGCATTTGCTGCTAAAAAAGTAACTGCAAATTTAGATGAGTATTTATCAGCATGTCAGTTAGGTATTACGATTACTGCGTTAGGGCTCGGGTGGTTAGGAGAGCCAACTATAAAACATTTACTCGAGCCATTGTTCTTAAAATTACAATTATCTCCTGCAATTGCTAGTACAATTTCATTTCTTATTGCTTTTGCAGTGATTACATTTTTACATGTTGTTATTGGGGAACTTGCCCCAAAAACATTAGCTATACAAAGGGCAGAGCAAGTTAGCTTATTATTATCAAAGCCACTTATTTATTTTTACCGAGTTATGTATCCGTTTATTTGGGCTTTAAATGGTTCGGCAAGGCTTGTAACAGGTTTATTTGGATTACATCCAGCTTCTGAACATGAAGTAGCTCATTCAGAAGAAGAATTAAGGTTAATCTTATCTGAGAGCTATGAGAGCGGAGAGATTAATCAAAGGGAATTTAAATACGTAAATAATATTTTTGAATTCGATAATAGAGTAGCAAAGGAAATTATGGTACCTCGTACGGAAGTTGTAGGATTATATGAGGACGAGCCGTTTGAAACACATATTACAGTAATTGCGCAAGAAAAATATACGAGATATCCTGTATTTGGTGAAGATAAAGATGAGATTATCGGAATGGTAAATGTAAAAGATTTATTTATTCATTATATGGATGGTAATCGAGAGGAAGAGTGCTCGATTACATCATATACAAGGCCAGTTATTGAAGTATTAGAAAATATCCCAATTCATGATTTGCTATTACAAATGCAAAGAAGGCGAATTCCGTTAGCTGTATTATATGATGAATATGGTGGTACAGCAGGCATTGTCACGCTAGAAGATATTTTAGAAGAAATTGTTGGAGAAATTCGAGATGAATACGATGAAGATGAACACCCGCCTATCGAACACATAAGCGAAGGATGTAAAATTGTAGAGGGAAAAGTGCTTATTAGTGAAGTAAATGATTTATTTGGCATACATTTGGTCGCTGATGATGTAGATACAATTGGTGGTTGGATCATGGTACAAAAACAAGCCGTTGCTGAAGGGGATATTGTTGAGAAACATGGCTTTTATTTTAAAGTCCTTGAAAAGGATATGCATCAAATTAAACGAGTGGAGATAAAGAAAGTAGAAGAATGAATGCAAATGATAGCAACGAAGGATATACGTATAGAAAAAGACTTTTTAGGTGAAAAGGAAGTACCAAGTGTAGCTTATTATGGTGTACAAACATTACGTGCCGTAGAAAACTTTCCAATTACAGGATATCGCATTCATCCGTCACTCATTACGGCAATGGCAATTGTGAAAAAAGCGGCGGCACTTGCGAATATGGATACTGGTTACTTAGCTAAAAATATTGGGCAAGAAATTGCGGAAGCAGCACAAGAAATTGTTGACGGAAAGTTCCATGATCAATTTATTGTGGATCCAATTCAAGGCGGTGCTGGAACTTCCATTAATATGAATACAAATGAAGTAATTGCGAATAGAGCATTAGAACGTATGGGATACGAAAAAGGTGAGTATGCGAAAATTAGTCCAAACACGCATGTGAACATGGCTCAATCAACAAATGATGCGTTTCCAACGGGAATTCATATTGCTACTCTTATGATGTTAGAAGAGCTTCTTATTACAATGGAAGAACTTCATGCTGCTTTCCGTACAAAGGCAAAAGAGTTCGATCACGTTATTAAAATGGGACGTACACATTTACAAGATGCAGTGCCAATTCGCCTTGGACAAGAATTTGAAGCGTATAGCCGCGTGCTAGAGCGTGATATAAAAAGAATTAAACAGTCCCGTCAACATTTATATGAAGTGAATATGGGGGCGACAGCTGTTGGTACGGGATTAAATGCAAATCCTACGTACATCGAACAAGTGGTAAAACATTTACGAACATTTAGCGGATTCCCACTTGTCGGCGCAGAGCATTTAGTTGATGCAACGCAAAATACAGACGCATACACAGAAGTATCTGCAGCACTTAAAGTATGTATGATGAATATGTCTAAAATTGCAAATGATCTTCGTATTATGGCGTCTGGTCCACGTGTTGGATTAGCTGAAATTCAATTGCCAGCACGTCAGCCAGGTTCATCTATTATGCCAGGTAAAGTAAATCCAGTTATGGCAGAAGTAATTAACCAAGTTGCTTTCCAAGTAATTGGTAATGATCATACAATTTGCTTGGCATCAGAAGCAGGGCAATTAGAGTTAAACGTAATGGAGCCTGTGCTTGTGTTTAATTTAATTCAATCTATCAGTATTATGAATAACGGATTCCGTGTATTCCGTGAATACTGTATTAAAGGAATTACAGCAAATGAAGAATTGCTGAAGCGATATGTTGAGAAAAGTGTTGGAATTATTACAGCGGTTAACCCTCACATTGGTTATGAAGCAGCATCTCGCATTGCGCGCGAAGCGATTGAAACAGGGAAATCTGTTAGGGAGCTATGTTTAGAGCATGGTGTATTGACAGAAGAGGAATTGGATATTATTTTAGATCCATTCGAAATGACTCACCCTGAAATTGCTGGAGCTTCTTTATTAAAGGATAAAGTGAAACGTTAAATGAGTACTTGGACACAAATTTATGACCCATTAAACAACATTTGGTTATCTGCACTAATCGCAGCAATTCCAATTTTCTGCTTCATCATTTGTTTAATGGGACTCAAAATGAAAAGTTATATCGCTGGTCTTTACAGTGTGATTGTCGCTATTATTCTTGCTATATTTGTTTATAAAATGCCAGCAACTGTAGCTGTAGCATCTGCCGGATTCGGTGTTTTATCTGGATTTTATCCAATTTGTACTATCGTTATCGCAGCAATTTTCCTTTACAAATTAACTGTTAAAACAGAGCAATTCAACATCATTCGCGATAGTATTTCAAGCATTACAAATGATCAACGTTTACAAGTATTATTAATCGCTTATTCTTTCGGTGCTTTCTTAGAAGGCGCAGCTGGTCTAGGGGTTCCAGTTGCTATTACAGCTGCATTACTTGTAGGTATGGGCTTTAACCCATTAAAAGCAGCAGGTATTTGTTTAGTAGCTAACATCGCTGGTGGTGCTATGGGTGCTATGGGTATTCCAGTTACTGTACCAGCACAATTAACTGAACTTGATGCATTAACTATAGGTCGTCAAACTGTTCTTATTTTACCATTCATTAGCATTATTTTACCTTTCTTACTTGTTTCAATGGTCGATGGAATTAAAGGTATTAAAGAAACTTGGCAAGGTATTCTTGTCAGTGGTGTTTCTTTCGCAGTTACTCAGTTCCTTGTAACTTACTTCTTAGGTGCAGAACTTACTAATATTTTCGCAGCCGTTGTAAGTATGGTATCACTTGCATTATTCTTACGTGTTTGGCAACCAAAATCTTCTACTAAAGAAGAAAAACAAGAAGAAAAAGAAGCTCATACATTCAATCAAATTTTATATGCTTGGTCTCCATTCGTATTCTTAACTGCATTCGTAACAATCTTTAATTTAAAACCGATTAAAGCTTTATTCGCTCCGGATGGTGCGTTAGCAAACTTAGTATTTAACATTCAGTTCCCTGGTCTTCATAATATGGTCATGAAAACTACACCAATTACAAAAGCCGATACACCTTTCGCAGCGATTTTCAAATTCGATGTATTCTCTTCTACAACTACTGCGATTGTATTAGCAATTATCATGTCACTTATCGTTTACCGCGTAAAAGGTAAAATGATTAAAGAACTAATCGTTGAAACAATTAAAGAACTAAAAGCTCCAGTATATACAATTTGTAGCGTTATCGCTTTAGCTTACGTAGAGAACTACTCTGGTATGTCATCTACACTTGGACTTGCATTCTCTTCTACCGGTAATGCATTCCCAGTTCTTTCTCCAATCTTAGGATGGATTGGCGTATTCATTACAGGATCAGTAGTATCAAGTGGTTCATTATTCGCACCGCTTCAAGCAGTAACTGCAGATCAATTAAACATCGTTCCTTCTACTCTTGTTGCCTTAAACGTAGTAGGTGGTACAATGGCGAAAATGGTTTCACCACAATCTGTAGCAGTTGCTTGTGCGGCAGTTGGACTAGTTGGTAAAGAATCTGCTCTATTTAAAACAGCAATGAAATATAGCTTAATCTTCTTAGCTGTTATTAGCTTACTTCAATTAAACGCTGTATTTAATATCTTTTAAATGAGCCAAAATCAATTCGAATGTCGTATTTCAGAAGAAGATGTACAAATGTTAAGAGCGTTAGCGCATCCGTTGCGTCTACGTTTAGTAATGGAACTAATGCAACGTGGAACGTGTAATGTAACACAACTACAGGAAGTATTAGAAATTCCGCAATCAACGGTTTCACAACATTTAACGAAGTTAAAGCAAAATAAGGTAGTACGCTTTGAGAGACGAGGATTAGAAGTGTATTATCAAATCCATAATGATAAAGTAAGTGCAGTAGTAAAAACATTATTTTCTTAAATGGATGTGCAACGCGTGAAACAAATCTTATCTTCTTCAAGTAGAATTGACGTTACATATGAGGGCGTACCAGTATGGATTGAGAGCTGTGATGAGCAGAAGGGGAGTGCCCAAGTGTATGACGTATCTAATCCTGGTGAGAGCGTTCATGTGGACGTGACGGCTTTAGAGGAGAAATAAATGGATGCAGCTTTAAAATTAGACAAAGCTGGAGAGCAACAATCACCAAAAAAACATCCACCAGGGTTGTATTTGTTGTTCTTAACAGAAATGTGGGAAAGATTTAGTTATTATGGAATGCGCGGCCTTTTAGTTCTTTATTTAACAACTGCTGCTGTTAGTGGCGGGTTAGGCTTTGATAAGGCAGTTGCAGTGCAATTATATGGTACTTTTACAGCAGCAGTATATTTCATGCCAATTATAGGCGGATGGCTAACGGATCATTATATTACAAGACGTCATGCCATTACTCTCGGCGGAATTATTATGGCAATCGGCAACTTTGTACTATTCTCAATGAATACAAAAACAGGACTATTCCTTGGATTAATACTATTAGTCATTGGTAATGGATTCTTCAAACCAAATATTTCTACACTGTTAGGTGAATTGTATGGTGAAAATGATTCACGTCGTGACAGTGCATTTACTATCTTCTATATGGGGATTAACGTAGGTGCTTTCTTCGCTCCACTTATTTGTGGATTTTTAGCAGAAGATTTCTTTAAAACAAGCGCTAATGGCGTTATTGTTATGGGATATAAATACGGATTCTTAGCAGCTTGTATCGGTATGATTATTGGACAAATTGTTTTCAACTTATTAGCTCCTCGTTACCTTGGTAAAGCAGGAACAACAGTTGTCGGCAAAAAATCAAAAAATCAACCTGTAGTCGAAAAGAAACCTTTAACAAAACAAGAGAAAAATCGTACTTGGGCAATTGTAATTTTAACTTGTTTCGTAGTATTCTTCTGGGCAGGATTTGAACAAGCTGGTAGTTCTCTAACACTTTATACAAATAAATTTGTGGATCGTACAATTTTCGGTTGGGAAGTTCCAACATCTTGGTTCCAATCCGTTAACCCAGCATTCATCGTACTACTTGCACCATTTGTATCTATGCTATGGTTAAAACTTTCTAAAACAAAACGTGGTGATTTAAAAGTGCCAACAAAAATGGCATTTGGTATGATTTTACTAGGTATAGGTTATCTTGTTTTAACATTAGCAGTTCTAAAAACTGGAAGTAGTGAAGCAGATATAACTGTAAAAGCGAATTTATTATTCATCGTTATCACTTATCTCTTCCATACAATTGGTGAGTTATTCTTATCACCAATCGGTCTATCAATGGTAAGTGCGATCGCTCCTGTAAAATTAGCATCATTACTAATGGGGGTATGGTTAGCTGGTACGGGTATGGCTAACTGGTTAGCAGGTAAACTTGCTTCATTTACACAATCATTAGGATACCTTGAAGTATTTGCAAGTATCGGTATTATCGTTATCGTCTTAGGATTTGTACTCCTTCTCTTCTCTAAAAAAGTTGCGAGTATGATGGAATAAATGAATTTCATGCGGAAGAAATCGTTTACAGTATTTGTATTTTTACTAGCATTTTCAATGCTTTTAAGTGCTTGTGGAAAATCAAATAACAAAGAAGAATCTACAAAAGAAGATACTAAAAAAGAAGTGGTTACTGTAGAACATGCAATGGGTAAAACAGAAGTTCCTGCTAATCCAAAACGTGTAGTTATCTTAACAAATGAAGGAACTGAAGCTTTACTTGAATTAGGTGTGAAACCAGTTGGTGCTGTAAAGTCTTGGACTGGTGACCCATGGTATCCACATATTAAGGATAAAATGAAAGATGTAAAAGTTGTTGGTGATGAAGGACAAGTTAACGTTGAAACAATTGCTTCTTTAAAACCAGACTTAATTATCGGTAACAAAATGCGCCACGAAAAAGTGTACGAACAACTAAAAGCAATTGCACCTACCGTGTTCTCAGAAACATTACGTGGTGAATGGAAAGATAACTTCAAATTTTATGCAAAAGCATTAAATAAAGAAAAAGAAGGCCAAAAGGTTTTAGCTGATTACGAAACACGTATGAAAGATTTAAAAGGCAAACTTGGTGATAAAGTAAATCAAGAAATTTCTATGGTACGCTTTATGCCTGGTGATGTTCGTATTTATCACGGTGATACATTCTCTGGTGTTATTTTAAAAGAACTTGGATTTAAACGTCCTGGTGATCAAAATAAAGATGATTTTGCAGAGCGTAACGTATCTAAAGAACGTATTTCGGCAATGGATGGCGATGTATTATTCTATTTCACATTCGATAAAGGCAATGAGAAAAAAGGTTCTGAACTAGAAAAAGAATATATAAACGATCCTCTATTTAAAAACTTAAATGCAGTAAAGAACGGAAAAGCTTACAAAGTTGACGATGTTATTTGGAATACAGCTGGCGGTGTAATAGCTGCTAACTTGCTACTAGACGACATTGAAAAACGCTTCGTTAAATAAATGTTATTAAAAACAAATCGAGCAAAATGGATTGGATTATTTGTTGGAATCATTGCAGGCGTTATTTGTATTTGGGGAAGTATTATTTTCGGATATACAAATACGAGTTGGAAACTAGCATTGGATGCTTTTTTCCATTTTAATGGTTCCAATGAACATATTATTATTCAAAATGTACGTCTGCCTAGGGCGTTAATTGCAGCTAGTGTTGGTGCTAGTTTAGCCATTGCAGGCTGTCTTATGCAAACTTTAACTAAGAATCCACTTGCTTCACCAGATTTTATTGGATTAAATTCAGGCGCTGCGTTCTTCATAGTTGTAGCAATTGTTATCTTTTCCGTGACGTCATTATCGGCGTTCACGTGGATTGCCTTTTTAGGAGCCGCAATTGCAGCTGTACTTGTATTTGCTTCTAGTTCTTTAGGAAAAGAAGGGACGACGCCTCTTAAGTTAACATTAGCAGGTGTCGCGATAAGTGCTTTATTTTCATCATTAACACAAGGGTTGCTTGTGTTAAATGAAAAGGCAATGGAAGAAGTATTGTTTTGGCTTGCCGGATCTGTACAAGGAAGAAAAATAGAAATTTTACAATCTGTATTCCCGTATTTATTAGTAGGATGGATTGCATCTCTTATGATGGCAGGGAAAGTAAATACATTGATGATGGGAGAAGATGTTGCAAAAGGTCTCGGACAACGAACAATTTTAATGAAATCATTCGTACTACTCATTATTGTATTGTTGTCGGGTGGTTCAGTTGCGGTTGCTGGCCCAATAGGATTTATAGGAATTGTAACTCCGCATTTTGCCAGATTTCTTGTTGGAGTTGACCACAGATGGAGAGTGCCCTATAGCGGATTGTTAGGTACAATACTATTAATCTTAGCGGATATAGCCGCAAGATATGTCATTATGCCACAAGAAGTGCCAGTAGGGGTTATGACAGCATTTATCGGGGCCCCATTCTTTATTTATATTGCACGTAAGAGAGGGCTTAGCAAATGAATGAAGAAGTATATCCCGTTTCGTATAGGAAAAGATGGATTCTCGTTTTTAATGTATAAACGAGCTAGTCTCGTCTTGGTGAGTTTATTAGTAATTTTAATAGGATTATTTTTTGCAAGTGCAGGTATGGGAGATATGAAGATTGCTCCTTATGACGTATGGCAAGCGATTACTGGAAATGGCGATGCGATGTCAAATATGGTTGTAAATAAGTTTCGTATGCCGCGTATTTTAATTGCGATTCTTGTAGGAATTGCACTTGCTGTAGCAGGTTGTATTTTACAAGGGCTCGTTAGAAATCCGCTTGCTTCCCCTGATATTATTGGAATTACAGGTGGTGCAAGCGTAGCAGTTGTACTCTTTTTAGCTATATTTAGTGATAAAAACAATGCGCTAACAGTAAGCATTCATTATATGCCGCTTGCAGCTTTTGCTGGAGCGACGATTGTAGCGCTTTTTGTATATTTATTTGCATGGAAAAATGATGGCTTATCACCGATTAGTCTTGTTTTAATTGGTGTTGGATTTTGGGCGTTAACGAAAGCGGCAACAACGTTATTTATGTTATTAGCACCAATTTATCAAGCGAGCCAAGCAAATGTATGGATTACAGGTACTGTTTACGGCTCTTCATGGCAAAATGTAATGGTACTTGCGCCTTGGGTGCTTATTTTAATGGTAATATCCTTTATCGCTGCTAGACATTTAAATGCACAAGAGCTAGGGGATGATATAGCGGTAGGACTTGGTGTTCCTTTAACGAAGTCGCGTGTATTTATGTTATTACTTAGTACAGCTTTAATTGGTGGGGCGGTTGCCTTTGCCGGAGGGATTGGGTTTGTTGGTTTAATGGCACCTCATATTTCGCGAAGATTAGTTGGTTCTTTATACGGTGCATTACTCCCAGTTGCAGCTATTGTCGGTGCAATTTTAGTACTTGCTGCGGATTTAATTGGGCGCACAATTTTCACACCACTTGAAATTCCAGCAGGGGTATTTACATCAGCAATTGGTGCACCTTATTTTATTTATTTACTTTATAAAAGTCGGAATTCATAAATGAATATGCAAAAAGCATTGGAGACGAAACGTTTGACGCTGTCCTATGGTGAAACAATTATTATCGATGAGTTGGATTTAGAAATTCCAAAAGGTGAAATTACAATCTTCATCGGTTCTAACGGTTGTGGAAAATCAACTTTATTACGTTCACTAGCTAGATTATTAAAGCCAACAAATGGTGACATCTTGTTAGATAATCAAGCGTTAAAAAGTATGCAAACGAAGCAAATTGCTCGTCAAATGGCAATTTTACCGCAAGGACCTCAAGCGCCAGAAGGGCTTACAGTATTACAACTTGTAAAGCAAGGACGCTATCCATATCAAACTTGGTTAAAGCAATGGTCAGAAAAAGACGAGGAAATGGTACAGAAGGCACTTGCAGCAACAGGTGTGACAGAATTTGCTGAGCGGGATGTGCATGCTCTTTCAGGTGGGCAACGTCAACGTGCTTGGATTGCAATGACGCTTGCACAAGATACAGACATTATTTTACTGGATGAGCCAACTACATATTTAGATATGACTCACCAAATTGAAGTGCTAGATTTATTATTCGAATTAAATGAAACAGAGCAACGAACAATTGTTATGGTATTACACGATTTGAATTTGGCATGCCGTTATGCAGATAACATTGTAGCCATTCAAGATAAACGAATATATGCACAAGGTAAACCAGAAGAAGTTATTGACCAGAAGTTAGTTCGGGATGTATTCCGTATGGAGTGTCAAATCAGTACGGATCCGTTGTTTGGAACACCACTATGTATCCCGCACGGAAGAGGAAGACGATTAGTTAAAGAAGTTGCTCAAGCAATGAGATAAATGGCATTTACAGAATCTGACGTATATAATAACGAAGCGTTTTTTGAGCAATATATGAAAAGAAGATATCGTGAAAATAGCCCCAATGAATCCATTGAAAAGCCAGCATTCTTTCAACTCATTGGTGATGTAAAAGGAAAACAAATTCTCGATTTAGGTTGTGGCGATGCTAAGTTTGGCGAGGAATTATTAGAAAACGGTTGCCACTCTTACACTGGCATTGAAGGCTCTCAGCTTATGTATGAAAAGGCTGTAAAACAACTAGAAAACAAAAATGGCACCGTTCATTTTTTAAACCTCAAAGACTATAACTATCCTCCTGCTACTTTTGATTTAGTAACATCTAGACTCGCTTTACATTATATTGAACATCTTCATATCATTTTTCAAAATGTGTACAAAACTTTAAAAACAAATGGAACCTTTATCTTTAGCGTTCAACATCCTGTTATTACCTCTTCATTTGAAAGCTTGCAAACGAGTGGTAAAAGAACGAGCTGGTTCGTCGATGATTATTTTAAACTAGGCAAACGGGTTGAACCATGGATTGACCAAGAAGTTATTAAATATCATCGTACAATGGAAGAGTATTTCACATTATTACAGCAAGCCGGATTTACTATTATAAACCTAAAAGAAGCTACACCAAATCAAACCTATTTTCAAAGTGAAGAGGAATATGAACGACGTTTACGAATCCCCCTCTTTCTATTATTTTCTTGCAAAAAATAAATGTCTAGTAAAACACTTGCAAAATTTTTAGAAGAAAATTTAGAGGATTTAAGATCAAAGGGGCTTTATAACGTAATTGATCCGCTTGAAAGTCCAAATGGACCGATTATTACAATTGGCGGAAAAGAATATATTAACTTATCTTCAAACAACTATCTTGGATTAGCGACTGATAATCGCTTACAAGAAGCAGCAATTGGTGCAATTCATAAGTATGGCGTTGGAGCAGGAGCTGTTCGTACAATTAACGGTACTTTAGATTTGCATATTAAATTAGAAGAAACAATTGCAAAGTTTAAACATACAGAAGCAGCAATTGCTTATCAATCAGGATTTAATTGTAATATGGCAGCGATTTCAGCTGTTATGGATAAAAATGATGCGATTCTTTCAGATGAATTAAACCATGCATCTATTATTGATGGTAGTCGTCTATCAAGAGCGAAAATCATCGTTTATAAACATTCTGATATGGAAGATTTACGCAAAAAAGCAATCGAGGCAAAAGAATCAGGTCTTTACAATAAATTAATGGTTATTACAGACGGTGTTTTCTCAATGGATGGAGACATTGCAAAATTACCAGAAATTGTTGAAATTGCAGAAGAGCTAGATTTAATGACATATGTAGATGATGCACATGGTTCAGGTGTACTTGGAAAAGGTGCAGGTACTGTGAAGCACTTCGGTCTTTCTGATAGAGTTGATTTCCAAATTGGTACATTATCAAAAGCAATTGGGGTAATTGGTGGATATGTAGCAGGGAAACAAAACTTAATTGATTGGTTAAAAGTTCGTTCACGTCCATTCTTATTCTCTACAGCATTAACACCAGCTGATGCAGCAGCTTGCATGAGATCAATTGAAATCTTAATGGAAAGCACAGAGTTACACGATCGTTTATGGGAAAATGGTCGCTATTTAAAACAAGGGTTAAAAGAACTTGGCTTTAACATCGGAGAAAGTGAAACGCCAATTACACCTTGTATTATTGGTGATGAAGTATTAACACAAGAATTTAGTAGACGTCTAAATGAAGAAGGCGTATACGCAAAATCTATCGTGTTCCCAACTGTAGCTAAAGGAACAGGACGCGTTCGTAATATGCCTACAGCAGCTCATACGAAGGAAATGCTAGATGAAGCAATTCTTAAATATGAAAAAGTAGGGAAAGAAATGGGCATCATTTAAGTGGGGAAAATGAAAAAGATTCTAGTAACCGGTTCTTTAGGGCAAATTGGTTCTGAACTAGTAATGAAACTTCGTGATGTATACGGCGCATCAAACGTTATTGCAACAGATATTCGTGAAACAGATAGTGAAGTAGTAAAGTCTGGTCCATTTGAAACGTTAGACGTAACAGATGGACAAAAATTACATGATATTGCAAAGCGTAATGAAGTAGATACAATTATTCATTTAGCGGCTTTACTTTCAGCAACGGCAGAAAAAAATCCGTTATTTGCATGGAATTTAAATATGGGTGGACTTGTAAATGCATTAGAAGCAGCACGTGAATTAGACTGTAAATTCTTCACGCCAAGTTCTATCGGTGCATTCGGTCCATCGACGCCAAAAGACAATACACCGCAAGATACAATTCAGCGTCCTACTACGATGTATGGGGTAAACAAAGTAGCAGGAGAATTACTATGTAATTATTATCATCAAAAGTTTGGCGTAGATACGCGCGGTGTACGTTTCCCTGGTTTAATTTCGTACGTAGCTCCTCCAGGAGGCGGAACGACTGATTATGCAGTTGAAATTTATTATGAGGCGATTAAAAAAGGTGCATACACCTCATACATTGCTGAAGGAACGTACATGGATATGATGTATATGCCTGATGCCTTACAAGCGATCATTTCATTAATGGAAGCTGATCCAAGTAAGCTAGTGCATAGAAATGCATTTAACATTACAGCAATGAGCTTTGAACCAGAGCAAATTGCAGCATCAATTCGTAAACACATTCCGACGTTTACAATGGATTACGCAGTAGATCCAGCTCGTCAAACAATCGCTGATAGCTGGCCAAACTCGATTGACGCAACTGCAGCAATGAAAGAGTGGGGCTTTAAAGCAGAATACGATTTAGACAAAATGACAGCGGACATGCTGGCTAAGTTAAAAAAAAAGCTCACAGCTGAGTTAGTGATGAATTAAATGCAAAGAGTTGACGTCGTATATGCACTAATACATGACGAAGAAGCCGATAAAATATTAATGGTACATAATGTAGGACAAAACGTTTGGTCACTGCCGGGCGGGGCTGTTGAAATAGGTGAAACATTAGAGCAAGCACTAGTAAGAGAAGTGAAAGAAGAGACAGGATTAACAGTTGATCCAGGAGGACTGGTTGCCATTAATGAAAAGTTTTTTGAGAAGAAAGGGCATCATGCATTACTTTTTACATTTCGAGCGAAAGTACTAACGGGCGAGCTACATGCAGAAGATGAGGGAGAAATTTCTGCGATAGAGTGGGTGGAGCGAACAATCGCAAATGAACGATTCCCATTCTACGATGGAGGATTCGAGTCATTGTTAGAAGTAGCTATTCCATACAAGTTTCAACCAGAAACAAAGTAAATGAGACAAATTTTTAGTGACAAAAAAATTGATGCGTCGCTGTTTCTACAAATGGAAAACTTAATGTATGCCCTTCTAAAAGAAGACGATGCCTATCTTGAATATGGCTATAAAGCATACTACGACGAAATTGAAAAAAAGGTTGTCATTAGTCACTTTTGGGATGATCGAAAAGAAGAAGATACAGTAATCGGATTAAAAAGCGAAGTGTTCTTAAAAGCACTTGGTAATAAACATTACTCGGACATGGCTTTAATTCGTTCTTACGCGATTGAATTACAAGAATCGCCCCTAAAGAAGTTCTTAACACAATTATTTGTTCTATTAGAAGATTTACGTGTCGAGGAAATCGTAAAAAACTTACGACCTGGCACGAAACATATTTTCAAACGCCGAAAAGAAATGTACCGCAATTACTTCGGCTCACAAAATGAAATAAACCGCGTTCGTAACTATCCCGGTGATCGTCTATTTTGTCTATGTTACCTTTCATTAACGAGCGATAAATATGAAATGTTTAACAATGAATATTTCGAGCAAATTGAAACAATCTTACATGAAACATTCCAAGCTCATAATACGGAAGATATTATGTATATCGTTGAGAAAATTCGCTACCGCTTAGAGGAGCTTCTTGAAAATGATATGCTTAACAATTATTTCGGACATGCTCCGCTTTATTTATCTGTCATTGCAGATGAAAAGAACTGCCGCGTTGAAGATTTAGCAAATGATGATACGCAGCTCATAGATGACGATGATAATAAAAATAAAATGGATGAAAGCTTCTCCACATGGCATCGTGAAAATAAAAATAACGAAAACGAGAACTTTTTACGCTTTGAATTAGAAAGCGGAACAAAAACAAACATGATGGGTGATACTGCTCGTGAATCAGAAGATGGTGATCAAGCACTTGGTTCTGTACAAGGTACTTCTCAAAAAAGTACACAATCCAACTTTGATGGCGCTGATACAGAAGAAGCAAGAGCTTCACACGCTTCTAGCCAAAGCGAGGGTGCATATGGTAAGTATAATGTAGGTGCCTCTCATACATTTAAAGATGCCCGCAAAGCAAATACTGATGAGAAAAAAGATTACCAAGCCATCAAATCAGTCGTTAATAAAGATGTAAAAGAATTAAAGAAAATTATCGAAAAAACGATTGAAAACAAAACGAATGCAAATAGTGATAAATATTACGGAAGACTTCGTAAAAAATTCCTTCGTATTTATACAGAAAAACAGCCGCGCATGTTTTATAAAAAAGGACAAGAGTCACAAGAGCTCGACGTTGCATTCCAACTGTTAGTGGACTGTTCTGGTTCTATGTATAACAAAATGGAAGAAACGAAAAAGAGTGTTGTACTATTCCATGAAGCTTTAAAATCTTTAAAAATCCCGCACGCTATTAGCGGATTTTGGGAAGATGCTTCTAGTGCTAAACCTGAAGATAAACCAAACGTTATCCATGAGGTTGTAAATTACAAAAACTCAACGTTACCAAACGTTGGTCCAGAAATTATGCAACTCCGTGAAGAAGAAGATAACCGCGACGGATATATTATTCGTATCGTTTCTGAAAAGCTTGCGAAAAGACCAGAAAAACATAAATTCCTATTAGTCTTCACAGACGGTGAACCTTCTGCCCTAGACTATCAACAAGACGGAATTTTAGATACGCATGAAGCTGTGAAACTCGCTCGTAAAAGTGGTATGGAAGTAATCGGTATCTTCATCGAAGAAGGCGAAGCGAAAGAAGCGACTTATCAATTAATGAAAAATATTTATAATCATCACTTCTTAGTAGCTAATCACGCTGAAGATTTAAGATTGAAGATTAAACCACTACTGAAAAAGCTATTACTGAAAACGATTGAATAGATGTTAGGTGGGAAATACATGTTAGAACAATTTCATATACATTCTGATTTAAAGCAGCAGCTTTCTACAATTCATGAAAAGAATAAACAAGAAGCTGGTGAAAATGCTCATTTAATCGGTACTAAAATATATAAAGCATCTGATAACAGCATTATCGAAGATGCTATTACGGCACTTCTTCTCGGCAAAAATATTCTATTAAAAGGACCGACTGGTAGTGGTAAAACGGTACTAGCGGAAACTCTTTCTTCTTTATTCCAAAAACCAATGCATAGCATTAACTGTTCTGTCGATTTAGATGTGGAAGGTATTTTAGGATACAACACATTACAAACGAAAGACGGAGCATCTGAAGTTACGTTCGTTAACGGTCCTCTTATGAAAGCAATGAAGAACGGTCACTTCCTATATATTGATGAAATCAATATGGCAAAACCTGAAACGTTACCACTGCTTCACGGTGCACTAGATTACCGTAAAATGATTACAAACCCATTTACACAAGAAGTTGTATACGGTGATGACGAATATCGCGTAATTGCTGCGATTAACGAAGGCTACGTTGGGACAAGTGAACTAAACGAAGCATTAAAAAACCGTTTTGTTATTATTGAAGTTCCTTACATTCAAGGTGATACATTAAAAGAACTATTACTATCTGAATCAAAATTAAATGATGTTGCAACAATTGAAAAGTTCGTTGCATTTGCAAGCGACCTTATGCCTTTAGCCCGTGATGGCCGTGTAAGTGAAGAAGCAGCAAGTATTCGTGGTATTATCGACGCATGTGATTTAGGTGTATACATTCCTGTTATGCGTGCTATTGAGCGAAGCATTATTGCGAAATTAAATGATGAAACAGAACAAATGACTGTCCGTGAATTAGCAGAAAGTTATTTCTTTGAGGGATAAATGAAGAAACCTATCGTTCAATTATTATTAATATTTACAATCGTATCTATCGTTCTTTTCCTATTAAATACATCGGTTATTTCGTTATATACGTTTGTCGGTGCTCTATGGTCCATCACAATCGTAGGAATTTCATTCGTTATTTTTATAGAAAATCGATCTCCCCAAAGTACTTTAGCGTGGTTTTTAGTATTAGCACTTCTTCCTGTTGTAGGTGTACTTTTATACTCTATTTTCGGGCGTAGCCGTTGGAGAAGAAAAAAACATCTCCATCGTTCAGAAGAACAAAGAAAATTATTCCGCGAAATATTAGAAGGAAGACGACTAGAATTATCACTCACAGTCCCATTACATGAACGTTCTATACATTTAACAGAAGTCGTACAAAAATTCGGAGGCGGGCCTGCCGCAGATAGAACGACGACAACACTTTTAACAAACGGTGATCAAACCTTTTCAGAAATTTTGCAAGCAATCGAGAATGCAAAACATCATATACATATTCAATACTATATTTATAAATCTGATGAGATTGGTACAAAAGTACGAGATGCTTTAATACAAAAAGCAAACGATGGTGTTATTGTACGCTTCCTTTATGATGGACTTGGAAGTAATACGTTAAGACGACGATTTTTACAACCTATGAAAAAAGCTGGAATTGAAATTGTCGAATTTGACCCTATTTTTTCAGCTTGGTTACTGGAGACAGTTAATTATCGTAATCACCGTAAAATCGTCATTGTAGATGGGGAAATTGGTTTTACAGGAGGACTCAACGTCGGTGATGAATATCTTGGTCGCTCAAAAAAATTCCCTGTTTGGCGTGATAGTCATTTAAAAATAGAAGGAAAAGCATTGTATAAATTACAAGCCATCTTTCTAGAAGATTGGCTTTATGCGTCTAGTGGATTGAATACTTATTCTTGGGATCAATTTATGAATAGACAATACTTCCCAGGAAAAGAAATTTTGGATGCAGAAGGTGCGGTGCAAATTGTAGCAAGTGGACCAAGCTCAGATGATAAAAGCATTCGTAATACATTACTAGCTGTTATGGGCTCAGCCAAAAAATCTATTTGGATCGCTACACCATACTTTATTCCAGATCAAGAAACTTTAACATTATTACGCTTAAGTGCAATATCTGGCATAGATGTACGCATTTTATATCCTGGTAAGAGTGATAGTATTATTAGCGATCAAGCATCTCAATCCTATTTCACTCCACTTTTAAAAGCCGGTGCTTCTATTTACAGTTATAAAGATGGATTTATGCACGCAAAGATTGTACTCGTTGACGATAAAATTGCAACAATTGGAACAGCAAATATGGATGTACGTAGCTTTGAATTAAATTATGAAATTATTAGCGTACTATATGAATCAGAAACCGTTCATGATATTAAACGCGATTTTGAAGAAGACTTTAAACACTCCACTGAAATTAAATGGAACTCATTTCAAAAAAGAAGTATCAAAAAAAGAATATTAGAGTCCTTTATGCGACTCATTTCTCCTTTACTATAAATGAATAAAATGTATGGTCGTCCAATTGGAGGATTTGGCCATGGAGGTTTCCAGGGTAGTTTTGGACATTCGCCGTTTTTGGGTGAAGGATTCTTTCCAGGTTTTGTAGCAGGTGCATTACTAAGCCCTGGATTTGGTTATGGCGGATATGGTTATCCATATTACTCGGATTATTCTTATTATCCAGATTACCAACAAGATCCGTATTATTCATACAATACCTATTAAATGAATTATATAGAAGATAACGGTGTATATTATCGCAATCATCATGGAGGGCACCATCATAATGGCGGACATAATCATCATGGAGGACACAACCATTATGATCATCACCATCATAATCACGGTGGTGGATGGGGCTGGGGTGGAGGCGGCTCATGGGGCGGCGGATTTTTCCCAGGAAGTTTTGCTGGAGGTATGTTAGGTGGGCTTACAGCAGGTGCATTAACGGGTGCAGCAAGTGGAGGTTATTATCCAGCACCGTACCCAGTAACATATCCAGCACCATATCCAGTTCCATACCCAGGTTATCAGCAAATGCCATATCAGTATTAAATGCTAGAACAAAGAGGTCATGCATTATATGACTCTTCATTGCGAGATTTAAAGTTAGCATTAGATGAGTCTTCAATTGTTGCAATTACAGACCGAAAAGGTCTTATTACATATGTAAATGATAAGTTTTGTGAAATCTCCAAATATACAAGAGAGGAGTTAATAGGAAAAGATCACCGTATTTTAAATTCAGGATATCATCCGAAAACTTTTTTTCAAAACTTATGGAATCGTATTTTGAATGGGAAAGTATGGAGAGGTGAAATCCAAAATCAAGCAAAAGATGGTACATATTATTGGGTTAAAACCACAATTGTGCCATTTTTAAATGAAAAAGGAGAGCCGTATCAATTTATCGCGATCCGAAATGATATTAGTAGTAGAAAAGAAGCAGAACAGAGATTACGATTGAGTGAAAGCCGTTATAGGGAACTTGCATATCATGATGCTTTAACGAGTTTACCGAACCGATTACAGCTAATAACGACTGTTAATGAGCTGATTGCAGGGAAAAAAGAATTTGGCATAATATACTTTGACTTAGATCGTTTTAAATTAGTAAATGATACGTTAGGTCATATGATAGGAGATTTACTTTTAAGCGAAGTTGCTTCACGGTTGCATTATGTGTTAGGAGAGAAAGATGTTCTGGCTAGGCTAGGTGGCGACGAATTTGTGCTTTTAACAAAAGAACATACACAAGATGAGATGCGGCAGTTAGCGACATCGGTATTGTCATGTTTTCAGGCACCATTTATGCTTGAAGGTCATGAAGTATACATTTCAGCTAGTCTAGGACTTTGTTCATATCCACAAGATGGACAAGACGTGGAAACACTATTGAAAAATTCGGATTTAGCTATGTATAGTGCGAAAGAACAGGGAAGAAATGCGGCGTGTTTCTTTACAGATGAGTTACGTGCAAAAATAAATCGTAGAATGAAAATCGAGTTTGCTTTGCAAAAGGCAATTCGTGATGAAGAATTAGATGTGGCATTACAACCTATCATTGATTTGAAAACGAAGAAATATACTGGCATTGAGGCTTTAGTGCGCTGTATGACAGAAGAAGGGCCTATTTCACCAAGCGAATTTATTCCAGTAGCTGAAGAATCTGGACTTATTATAAAATTAGGAGATTGGGTATTAGAAAAATCGTGTCGCCTGTTTAAAACATTACCGGATTACCAAGAAGGATTAAGGTTATCTGTGAATTTATCCATACAACAATTAATGCAGAAGCGTTTTATTTTGTCTGTACGTAGCATCTTAAGGAGAACTGGTTTTCCTCCGAATCGTTTAATTTTAGAAATAACGGAAAGTATTGCTGTTCGCCATTTTGATTATATTATCGCTACATTACAAGAATTAAGAAGTATGGGCGTATTAATTGCTTTAGACGATTTTGGAACTGGCTATTCCTCATTGTATTATTTAAAACAATTACCACTTGATATCGTAAAAATTGATCGTAATTTTATTCGTGAATTTCATTATGATCATGCACAGCCAGAAAGAACGATTGTAAAATCTGTTATTGAAATTGCCCATAGTTTAAATTTAGCAGTAGTTGCTGAAGGGGTAGAAACGGTAGAACAAGAAAGTTTATTACAATCCATGGGCTGTGATTATGTACAAGGATTTTATTATGCAAAACCTTTATCCGTAGGAGAGTTAAAAGAAAAGTTAATTACGGATTTTTAAATGGAAACGAAAAAATGGGGATTATGGGTTTTAACAGCTTTTGTTATCGGGAATATGGTTGGCGGTGGCGTATTTATGCTCCCAGCAAATTTAGCACAAGTATCAGGTCCAATGAGTTCTACACTCGCATGGAGTATTACAGGACTTGGCGTATTTATGATTGCACTCGTATTTGGAAATTTAGCAATTCGAAAACCAGAATTAAAAGCAGGGCCACAAAGTTACGCTCAAGCGATGTTTCCTTCAAAAAAAGCAGGTAAAGTTGCAGGATATAGTATGGCGTGGGGATATTGGGCTGCGAACTGGGCTGCAACAGCATCTGTTATTATTTCCTTTGCTGGATATTTATCAACATTTTTTCCAGTTTTACAAAGTAAGCAAATTCTCTTTTCAATAAATGGATTTTCACTAGAACTAGGAAAAGGGTTAACTTTTCTAGTATGTAGCCTTATGTTATGGGGAATTCAATATATTCTTTCTCAAAATATTGATCGAGCTGGAAATATGAATCTTCTTGCTACCATTGCAAAAATTATCGGATTTACAATGTTTATTGTGATTACATTATTCATTTTCAACGCCTCTAATTTCGGAGACGGTCAAACATTTATGAATGAAGCTGGACAATCAATCTCGCTAGGTGGACAAATCAATTCAGCTGCTATTGCAACACTTTGGGCGTTTATCGGCATCGAATCAGCAGTTATGCTTTCTAACCGCGCAAAATCACAGCGTGATGTAAAAAAAGCTACAATTTCCGGCCTAATTATTGCTCTTATTATTTACATGTCAATTACTTTACTTACAATGGGAGCTCTTCCACAAGAAGCTTTAAAAGAGTCTCAAAAACCATTAGTAGACGCATTAAATTTAGCAATCGGCAATAAAGGCGCATATATAATGGCATTACTAGCACTTGTATCTTTATTTGGATCTACTGTTGGCTGGATTGTTGTTAGTTCAGAAGTACCTTACCAGGCTGCCAAAAATGGACTTTTCCCTAAGTTTTTCAGTAAAACAAATAAAAAAGGGAGTCCTTCAAAATCATTATTTATTACAAATGTGATGACACAAATTTTCTTATTCTCAACGATTTCTGGCACTGTTTCAGAAGCATATAATTTCGCTATCGTTGTAGCAACATTAGCTTATTTAATTCCATACCTTGTTTCTACTCTGTACCAATTTAAATTGGTTATTACAGGAGAAACGTATGATATAATGCCCGGATCTCGAATAAAAGACGGGGTCATTACTACATTAGCATTTGTATACTCTATTTGGGTTATCAAAACGGGAACTGCTGATTTAAAAACGTTCTTCTTAGGAATTGGATTGTTTATATTAGGTCTTATTCTTTACCCCGTATTAATGAAAAACTCACAAAAAACGAATTGAATGATGAGTAAGTATGAACAAATTTATATAGAAATCAGTAAGTCTATTGATAATAAGCAATTAAAAGAGGGATGCAAAATCCCATCAGAAACAGAATTAATGAAACAGTACGGGGCAAGCCGAGGTACTGTAAGAAAAGCAGTAGATTTATTGCAAGAGCGTGGATATGTGCAAAAAATTCATGGAAAAGGCGTTTTTGTATTAAAGCGAAAAAATATTGAGTTTAACTTCGGTGGCATTGTAAGTTTTCAAGAAGAAAATGAGCGTCTAGGGCGTCATTGTATTACAGAAGTCGTGGAAATAGAGAAAGAAGAAGCGACAAAAGAGGTTGCAAAATTATTAAACGTGAAAGAAAAAACAGAAATAGATCATATTAAACGTGTACGAAATATTGATGGAGAAAAAGTAATTTTAGATATAAATCATTTTGTATCTGAGTTTATTCCAGAATTAACGAGAGAAATTGCAACGGCATCGATTTATAAATACATTGAGAAAGAATTAGGGCTACATATTAGTTATTCGCAGAGGGTAATTGAAGTGCAGCCGTGTACAGATGATGACCGAAAGTATTTAGATTTAAATGGCACAGATTATGTTGTCGTTGTGAAAAACTTTACTCATTTATATGATGGGAGTCAGTTCGAATATACGGAATCACGTCACCGCTTAGATATTTTTCACTTTTCGGATGTGGCGCGAAGAAAGTAAATGGGGAAAGACTATCGTAAAATAGCAGAGGAAGTGTTGCAGTATATTGGTGGGAAAGACAATATTGAACAAGCTGCGCACTGTGTAACGAGGCTTCGTATCGCTTTAAAAGATGAAAGTAAAATAGATAATGATAAATTACAGTCTGTTTCATTAGTAAAGGGAGCGTTTCATAATGCTGGGATATTTCAAATTGTAATTGGCCCAGGGGACGTAGATCGTGTTTACGCTGAATTGATAACGCTTGCAGGTATGAAGGAAGCGACAGTGGCTGACGTGAAAGATTCTGGAAATCAAAAGTTAAATCCAGCTCAAAAGTTTGTAAAAGTATTTTCAGATGTATTTATGCCGATATTACCAGCGATCGTAACAGCTGGTTTACTAATGGGGATTAACAATTTATTAGGGGCAAAGGACTTATTTTTTGATGGTAAAAATTTATTAGATGTTTATCCGAATTTAGGTGGGCTTTGGGATTTAATTAATATGATGGCCAATACAGCATTCGTATTCTTACCAGCACTTGTCGGTTGGTCAGCAACGAAGCGTTTGGGTGGTAGCCCAATACTAGGTATTGTTATGGGCTTAATGCTTGTGCATCCGGCCTTATTAAACGCCTGGGATTATGGAAAAGCAGCGACTGGTTTAGAGGGTCAAAAGATTGAGTACTTCGATATTTTAGGATTGTTCCAAATTGAAAAGGTAGGATATCAAGGTCAAATTTTACCGGTGTTAGTAGCAGCATTTGTATTGAGTAAAGTAGAGATTTTCTTAAAGAAACATGTACCAAATGCAATTCAATTATTAGTTGTACCAATTACAACAATCGTTGTAACAGGTGTGTTAGCATTGGGAATTATCGGTCCAGTTACACGTCATATTGGAGATTTATTAACAGCTGGATTAGTGGGCGTATATGAAACAGTACCAGTAGTTGGAGCAGTATTGTTTGGAGCATTATATGCACCGCTTGTAATTACAGGTATGCATCATATGTTTATTGCAATTGATCTACAATTAATTGCACAACACGGCGGTACATTTATTTGGCCGATGATTGCTCTTTCTAACATTGCGCAAGGTAGTGCGGCACTTGCAATGTTCTGGATTACTAAAAATCAAAATGATAAAAGTATGGCATCGACATCAGCAATTTCCGCGTACTTCGGTATTACAGAGCCAGCGATGTTTGGTGTGAATTTACGAAATAAATTTCCGTTCTATGCAGCAATCATTGGATCTGCTATTGCGGCGATATTCATTACATTAAATGGTGTATTAGCACCTGCTATCGGAATTGGCGGATTGCCAGCATTTATTTCTATCATTCCGAAATCGATTCCAATGTTCGTTGTAGGAATGATTATCGCAGTTGTAATCCCATTTACGTTAACATGGTTATTTGCGAAAAGAGTTAAACAGAAGTAGATGAAAGATTGGCATAAAAGTGTAGTCTATCAAATTTATCCGAAGAGCTTTAATAGTTATTACAATAAAGAAACCGGTGATATAAAAGGGGTTACAGAGAAACTAGATTATTTAAAAAAACTTGGAGTGGATTATATTTGGTTAACACCGATATACCAATCACCACAAAATGATAATGGGTACGATGTAAGTGATTATTACAGCATTGATCCATCTTACGGAACGATGGAAGAGTTTGAAGAGCTTCTAGAGGAAGCGAAAGAACGTGACATTGAAATTATGCTTGATATCGTTGTAAACCATAGTTCGACGGAGCATAAGTGGTTTAAAGAAGCGAAAGAAGATAAAAATAGTCCATATCGCAATTACTATATTTGGCGTGATGAAAAAAATAATTGGCAGTCTAAGTTTGGTGGGTCTGCTTGGAAATATGATGAGAAGACAGAGCAATATTTTTTACATCTATTTGATGAGACACAAGCAGATTTAAATTGGGAAAATGAAAAGCTTCGTGAAGAAGTGTATGATATGATGCGCTTTTGGCTTGATAAAGGGGTAACTGGATTCCGCCTTGATGTTATTAACTTAATTTCAAAAGACCAACGTTTCTTAAGCGATGACGGAAGTACTGCGACAAGTGATGGACGTAAATATTATACGGATGGTCCGCATGTTCATGAATATTTACAAGAGATGAATCGAAATGTATTTGAAGGGAAAGAGGTAATTACAGTTGGAGAAATGTCATCGACGACAATTGATAATTGTATTAAATACTCAAACCCTGAGCGCAATGAACTGAGTATGACGTTTAGTTTCCATCATTTGAAAGTAGATTATCCGAATGGTGATAAGTGGACGAAAGCTGATTTTGATTTTATTAAATTAAAAGAAATTATGTCTAATTGGCAAATTGAAATGCAAAAGGGCGGGGGATGGAATGCATTATTCTGGTGTAACCATGACCAGCCTCGCATCGTGTCTCGCTTCGGTGATGATGGGAAGTACCGAAATGAATCTGCGAAAATGTTAGCGACAGCTATGCACATGCTGCAAGGAACACCTTACATTTATCAAGGGGAAGAAATTGGTATGACGAATCCTAAATTCGAGTCCATCGAGCAATATCGTGATGTGGAATCGTTAAATATATATGATATAAAGCAGGAAGAAGGCTTATTAAAAGAAGAGATTATAGGGATTTTAAAACAAAAATCTCGTGACAATTCTCGTACTCCGATGCAGTGGAATGAAGAGGTGAATAGTGGTTTTACAATAAGTACCCCTTGGATTTCAGTAGCTGAAAACTTTAAAGAAATAAACGTAGAGAAAGCATTAGAAGATAAAGAGTCTGTATTTTATCATTATAAAAAGTTAATTGAACTTAGAAAAACTTACGATGTTATTACAGAAGGAGAATATGCTATTTTAGATGAAAATCACCCTAAGATTTGGGCATATACACGTACTGTAAATAATGAAGTATTACTTGTTGTAAATAACTTCTATGGGGAAGAAATCACATATTCCGTACCAGTTCATGTTCAATTAGATGGTATGAAACAAGAAGTAGTAGTATCAAATTATAAAGATTCAAGTGCGGACATTAACAATCTACATTTAAGACCATACGAATCAATTGTATATCGATATACGAAATAAATGTTCAAAAAAAGAGTTAAATTACTTTCTATATTATGTACTAGTTCATTCCTTTCTGGATGTTGGGATCAAGAGCCATTAAGAGATGCACGATTAGCTTATAGTCTTGGATACGATATTACGGAAGAGAATAAACTTCAGCAAACGATTGAACTCGTAAAAAGTTCAAGTGGAGAACAATCTTCATTTGAAAATGAAATACATTCGGCAACCGGACATAACATAAGGGACACAAGCGATGCACTGAAAAAAAACGCAACTGGGAATATTCGATATTTTAAATATGGTGTTCAATTATTAGGAACAAAAATTCAAAAAAAAGGAATACTTCCCTATTTAGATGTCAGCTTTCGAGACCCAACAAATCCAACTGCTTTAGTAAAACTTATTTCAGTAGAAGGTGATACATCCGAGATACTCGAAAAAAAGAAAGTAGGGAATCTACTAATTGGAGATTTCCTAAAGAAAAAAGTGAAAAGCTTAGAAGATATGAGTGTATTTCCAAAAGAAACTCTAGAAACAGCTGCTACAAAAATGTTAGATCCGGGTAAAGATTTCACCCTCCCTTCTATAAAAATAAAAGGAAAAGAAGTTATTACAAACGGGTTAGCTTTATTTGATAAAGATAAATTAACTGGACATTTACCCTTGAAACAAGCTGTTTTATTCGTGTTATTAACCGAAAAAATGGGAACAAGTGCCCGTATAACTCAAAAACTTACTAGTGATGAATCAGAGACGACATCTGACTATTTAACAATGGAAGTAAGCAATCGGAAATTAAAACGAGACTTAAAAATAACAACGGATAAAAAAGGAAATGTCTATGCTCACATTAAGCTCCAACTAAAAGTTATAGCACTTGAAGCTCCAAGGGATAATCTGTATAAAATGGATGAAAGAGAAAAGCTAAATAAAAAATTATCGAAACAACTTACGAAAGAAGCAAAGCAAATAACAAAAAGGCTACAAAAAGCAAATTGTGATGCTTTCGGTATCGGTAGGCACCTTATCGCTTATCACCCTGAATTATGGAAGAAAAAAAATTGGAATAAAGATTATGCAAAAGTAAAATTTAAACCTGAAGTAGAAGTAAGCATTTTGTATAGTGGTGTCTTAAAATAAATGTATGGTTTTGAGATTATTCTTATCGCTTTCCCAAAAGTAAATGGGACTGCTGTGGCAAAACTAAAGGCAATTTCTATCGCTAATGGATTTGTAACCCTCTTTTATACTTTTACTGTTTGGATTTGCTTTATCGTATTTAGTCCCAAACAAGTTGAACTTATCCCAGAGCCAGTTGCTTACTTATTACGTTCCTTACATATCGGGATTATAGACCGGACTGATTTACTATTCATTCCAATATGGATGATAACAGTTGTAGCTTCTATTGCCAGTTACTATTGCGCCGCTTCTATCGGAATTGGACATATATTCAATCTTGCTAATCATAAAAAAGCTGTTCCAATCGTTGGTATTATTGCGTTTAGTGTAGCCCTATTTATAGATACACCAGAAGAATTAAAAGTAATTGCAACTTTCACTGATAAGTTCACCTATATTTTCATCGTTGTCCTCCCTCTTTTATTTCTACTTTATTCAGTAATAAGAAACAAGAAAGGAGAACAGTATGTTCAAAAAAAGAGTTAAATGAGAACGGTGACAAACACGCAAAGTAAAATTTCGCTCGTTCAATTTACCTTTTTCGTTATTCAATGCCAAATCGGGGTTGGTATCCTCTCTCTACCTAACCGTCTTCACCCAATAGCAAAAGGAGGCGGATGGATTTCCGCTCTCATCGCTGGGCTTGCAATTCAACTTATTATTTTACTTATGTGGCTTTTCTTAAAACGATTTCCTGACGCAGATATGTATGAAAGTGTTTGTATGCTATTTGGTAATAAGTTTGGAAAACTATTAGGTTTTGCTTATGTTTTTTATTTTACTCTTATTGGTATGACGGTTATGTTGAATGCTTGTAATGTCATTAAAGTATGGATATTACAAGCAACTCCTTGGTATGCCATTCTCATGCTATTTACAATAGCTTGTTGTTATGTAGCTTATAATACGTTTAAAGTCATCGTACGATTTTATGTCATGGCCTCTATTCTCATTTTACCTATGGCGCTTTTAATTGGACTTGGGCTCTCACGGGCTGATTTTTCCCATTACAGAGGCTGGATGGTGGAATATTATTAAATGACAGAGCAAAAAGAACAACAAAAGAGTAAAAATCAAAAGCATATGTTTCCATCGCTTCCGGAAAATATTAATTACATTGAAAATAAACTCTGTCATTCAGATGATATAAAAAAATTAGATATCCCTTTTCAAAACGGAAAAGGAACGATTATATATATCGAATCTTTAGCAGATCCAAATTTAATTCATCAATTAGCTCTCGAGCCTTTATTAACGCGGTCGGATTTGGCTTTAGATAAAGCTTTTTCTACATTAAATATGAAAAAAGAAACGAATTTAAATTATGGGGTGCAGCTTTTATTACAAGGAAAATCATTATATTTTCATGAGCATGTCGATAGTTTTTGTATTTTCGAAACAGCACTATCTTTAAAAAGAGATATAACAGAGCCGGATAATGAAGGCATTGTACGTGGACCGCATACCGGTTTTGTAGAAGATTTAGCAACCAATTTAGCTTCTATTCGTAAACTCATAAAAAGTCCAAATGTCGTCGTTAAATATTTCACACTTGGTGAAGAAATGCACACGAAAGTGGCAATTGCTTATATTCAAAATATAGCTAATGACGATCTCGTTGCAGAAGTAAAAAGAAGATTGGAAATGATTAAGACAGACGCACTCATGCCACCAGGCTACATACAGGAATTTATAGAAGATACATCTTTCTCACCATTCCCGCAGCAATTAAATACAGAACGCCCAGATAGAACCGCCGCTAATTTAATGGAGGGACGAGTCGCTATCTTATCTGATGGCGATCCAACAGCTCTTATCGTTCCGGTTACGTTATTTGCTTTCTATCAATCACCTGATGACTATAATAATCGCTGGATTGTCGGTTCTTTCGTGCGAATGATTCGCTTAGTAAGTTTTTTAATTGCCTTTCTCTTACCAGCTATATATATTGCAACTGTCGCTTTTCATCCTGATGTGTTGCCACTCGAACTCGTTTATACAATTAAATCTTCATTAGAAAAAGTGCCACTTCCTCCTATTTTTGAAGCTCTCTTAATGGAATTGATCTTCGAATTATTACGAGAAGCTGGTATTCGTCTGCCAAGCCGCGTTGGACAAACAATCGGTATTGTAGGTGGTTTAGTAATTGGTGATGCGATTGTAAAAGCTGGACTCGTTTCTTACACAATGATTATCGTTGTAGCTTTAACTGCAATTGCATCTTTTCTTGTCCCATCAAACGATATGAGCTCAGCAGTTCGGATTCTTCGTTTTCCATTAATGATTCTTGCTGCCATATTCGGATATGTAGGAATATCATTCGGTTTAATTATAACTTTCGTTCACTTATGTCAGCTTCATTCTTTTCATACACCCTATCTTTCTCCGCTTGCACCAATGCGTATAAAAGATATGAAAGATTCTTTTGTAAGACTTCCAATTTGGTCGTTTTGGGAACGACCACATGATCCAAAGCCGAAAAAAATGCAACGACAGCATGTAACGAGAGAGGATGAGAACGGTGACAAACACGCAAAGTAAATGTGGGGATGGCAAGAAATTTTATGTTTATTTGTTTTCGTATTTCTGATTGTACCAGTAATGGTTGAATCTCTTTTTTATGATTATGCTTTAAAAATAATAGGGAACTCATTATATGCGGGAGTATTAATGGGGCTTGTAATGGCAGTGATATTTACCTTTGTAGTTTATCTTTTTTGCATAAAAAAATATAAACTGTCTTGGAAAGATGTTGGAATTCGAAAGCTTTCATGGAAAGATTTATTGTGGACATTTGTAGCGGCTATTTCTTTGATTGTAGTTAGTATTGGTGTATTAATGATAATGGAGAAACTGGAGATTTCTTTTGGAAATAGTAAAACGGAGGCGGTCCAAAATGATAAATCAATATATTCGTTCTGCATCGCGGTAATTGGAGCGGCGGTTATATCACCAATCTATGAAGAGATTTTATATCGAGGTGTTTTTTATACATTTTTTCGTGATAGATATGGCATATGGGGCGGTATACTTATAAGTTCAATAATATTTACTGTTGTTCATATCCCAACATATAACACATTACCGGTGAATTTTTTAAGCGGAGTAGTATTTGCGTGGTTATATGAGAAAACAAGTTCTATTTTATCGGCTATGATTGCCCACGCACTATTTAATTTCATAGCAGTACTTCTCACATTCATGTCGAATTAAATGGAAATAGCTGTAGAACGAGTTTTTACAAAAGAGATTTTAACAAGAGCTGCAAGTTTGTTTCATGTGACTGTAGAAGAAAAGCCACTTGGAGATTTTGAAAATTACATTTTTAAGGCGAAGGGTGATAGTGATGAAGATTACGTATTACGTTTAACGCATTCTTCCCATCGTTCTAAAAAAGAGGTAGAGGCTGAACTAGATTTTTTACGATATGTTGCGAGGAACGGTGCAAAGGTAGTAGGACCTCTTTACTCAACATCTCAAAATCTTGTAGAAGAAATCGTAGCAGAGGATGGAACTTTCTTTTTTGCTTCCTTATTTACATACGCAAAAGGTGAGCAAGTAAAAGGAGAAGGATCGCCATATTGGGGAAATGCTTACTTTGAAGCGTGGGGAAAAGCGATTGGACAATTGCACCGCCTTACAATGAATTACCCTAAAACAGACTACCGTGATACGTGGGAAGAGGATGAAAGTAGTATTGTTAATGAATTAGAAGATGAGAAAGTGAAAGAAATTGCTGCTGTATTAATGGAGGAGATAAAGGCTCTTCCAATTGAAAGAGAAACATTCGGCCTTATGCATGGTGATATTCATCCAGGCAATTTTCATTATAATGGAAAAGATTTAACAATCTTTGATTTTGATGATGCGGCCTATAATTACTTCATTCATGATTTGGCAATGGTTCTTTATTACTCTGTTCTTTTTACACCGTGGACAGTGGAGGAAAAGACGACATTCGCTCGTAAACAGTTACAAGTGTTAAGAAAAGGATACGAATATGAGCATAGGCTAGCGGATAGTTGGTATGAATCGTTACCGTTATTTTTACGTTTACGTGATATAGGTCTATACGGTACGCTTCAAAAGAAATTTAAGGGGAAAGATATGCCAGAGGATTTTCAAAAGCTATCAGATGAGTTGTATGAAAGAATTATAAAGCAAGAGGCAATAGTGAATATATAAATGTTGGAAGCTATCGTAAGTTGGATCAATAATATTGTTTGGAGTCCAGCACTTGTTTATTTATGTTTAGGAGCAGGTTTATATTTTTCCATTCGAACGAGGTTTTTACAAGTAAGACATGTAGGAGAAATGGTGAAGCTTACCTTTCAAGGAGAAAAATCGGATGCTGGTGTTTCTTCGTTCCAGGCGTTAGCACTTTCATTATCAGGGCGCGTTGGAACAGGAAATATTGCGGGTGTTGCAACGGCTGTTGCATTTGGTGGTCCAGGAGCTGTCTTTTGGATGTGGGCGGTAGCTTTTCTAGGAGCAGGTTCTGCTTATGTAGAATCAACACTTGCACAAATATATAAGACGAAGCATCAAGGGCAATTCCGTGGTGGTCCAGCTTATTACATTGAAAAAGGGCTAGGAGTTAAATGGTATGCATTAGTATTCGTTGCAGCAACAATTCTTGCAACTGGGATGCTGTTACCGGGGGTTCAGGCGAATAGCATTGCTGTAAGTTTGGAAACAGCTTTCGGTATTAACACTTCTGTATCCGGAGCGGTATTAGTAGCGGCATTAGCACTTATTATTTTTGGTGGAGTTAAGCGAATTGTTAACGTAGCGCAAGTTGTAGTACCGTTTATGGCGCTTGGTTATATTTTAGTAGCTTGTGTAATTGTAGCTATGAATATTGAAAAATTACCAGATGCTTTCATGTTAATTTTAAAAAGTGCATTTGCATTAGAAGCAGCTTTTGGTGGGATTATTGGTTTAGCAATCTCTTGGGGAGTAAAACGTGGTATTTATTCCAATGAAGCAGGACAAGGAACTGGGGCCCATGCGGCGGCAGCTGCTGAAGTATCACATCCAGCTAAACAAGGGTTAGTACAAGCATTTTCCGTTTACATTGATACATTATTTGTCTGTTCAGCAACAGCATTTATGATGATTATTACAGGCATGTATAACGTATTTGATGCAAGCGGAAAAAACTTTATCGTCAATAAATTAAACGGTGCACAGCCGGGTCCTGGTTATACACAGGCAGCAGTAGAATCTGTTTTCCCTGGATTTGGAAACGGTTTCGTCGCAATCTCGCTATTATTCTTTGCATTTACAACAATTATGGCGTATTACTACATTGCAGAAACGAATATTGCATACTTAAATCGTGATAAAGACCGTCCTTGGATGTCCATTGTACTAAAGTTTGTATTCTTAGGAGTCGTATTCTATGGTTGTGTAAAAACAGCTGCAACAGCGTGGGCTTTAGGTGACATCGGTGTAGGGATTATGGCATGGGTTAACATTATCGCGATTTTACTACTACAAAAACCAGCATTGATTGCCTTAAAAGACTATGAAAAGCAGAAAAAGGAAGGGAAAGACCCAGTATTTGATCCGCAGGAATTAGGAATTAAAAATGCTGATTTCTGGGAGCATGAATATGGGAAAGATAAAAAAGAAGAAGTATCTTAAATGGGAAAGATAAAAAAGAAGAAGTATCTTAATAGGATAGGAATGAAGAAGCAAAGGGAACGACCTTTGCTCTTTTTTATGGACAAAATGAAGCTGAAAGTTATTTTTTTGCCTATTTTTGAATATAAAAGAATGTACATGCTTTGTGAGAGGAAGGGGGGAGTATGGTGAATGGTGATTGAGTTTCGTAATGTAAATAAATATTATGGTGACTTTCAAGTTTTAAAAGATATTAATCTGCAAGTACAAAAGGGTGAAGTGGTAGTAGTTGTTGGGCCTTCAGGGTCAGGGAAAAGTACATTGCTTCGGTGTATAAATCAATTAGAGACAATTACAGATGGAGAATTAATTGTACAAAATACAGAGGTACACAATAAGAAAACGGATATGAATGAATTACGCCGAAATATCGGGATGGTCTTTCAACATTTTTATTTATATCCACATAAAACGGTTCTTCAAAATATTACACTAGCGCCTATTAAAGTAAATAAAGTTTCAAAAGAGGAAGCTGAGAAAACAGCGATGTTTTATTTAGAGAAAGTAGGAATCCCGGAGAAGGCTAATGTATACCCGCATCAATTATCCGGAGGTCAACAGCAAAGGGTAGCGATTGCTAGGGGACTTGCGATGCAGCCTGAAATTATGCTATTCGATGAGCCTACGTCTGCTCTTGATCCGGAGATGATTGGAGAAGTGCTTGACGTTATGAAAACGTTAGCTAAAGAAGGAATGACGATGGTCGTCGTCACCCATGAAATGGGATTTGCACGTGAGGTAGCAGATCGGATTTTATTTATGGATGATGGTCAAATTATCGAAGATGCAACACCAGTACAATTTTTTGCGAATCCTGAACAAGAAAGAGCTCGTTTATTTTTAAGCCGAGTGTTAAATCATTAAGTGCTCGTTGTCGCTGGGTGCGGAAGTAAAAAAGATGATGTGAAAGAAACGAATACGAAGCAAGGCGGGGCCATTGAGCAAATTAAGAAGCGCGGGAAATTAGTAGTTGGGGTGAAGAATGATACGAATTTATTTGGATTGAAAAATCCTTCAACAGGGCAGGTAGAAGGATTTGATGTTGATGTAGCAAAGGCACTTGCGAAAAAAATTCTTGGCGATGAAAAGAAACTAGAGCTGAAAGAGGTAACGTCTAAAACACGTATTCCAATGTTGAAAAATGGTGATATTGATGCAATTATCGCGACAATGACAATTACGGAAGAACGCAAAAAAGAAGTGGATTTCTCAGATGTATATTTTAAAGCGGGACAATCGTTACTTGTGAAAAAAGGAAGCAATATTAAGAGTATTGATGGTATAAAACAAGGCGTTAAAGTGTTAGCGGTAAAAGGCTCAACATCTACAAATAACATTCGTCAAAAGTCACCAGAAGCGACTGTATTAGAATTTGAAAATTATAGTGAGGCATTTACAGCGTTAAAAGCAGGTAAAGGCGATGTTTTAACGACAGATAATGCGATTCTTTACGGAATGGCAAAACAAGATTCTAATTATGAAGTTGTAGGGAAAATTTTTACGGATGAACCGTACGGAATTGCAGTACAAAAAGGTGCAGATGATTTAACGAAAGAGATTAATAACTTACTAAAAGATATGAAGACGAGTGGAGAGTACGACAAATTATATGAAAAATGGATCGGTCAAAAACAAGAGAAGTAAGTGCCTGATTTTTCTATATTAACGAATAACATTGATATGTATTTAGAGGGGTTTAAATATACGGTTATGTCTAGTGTAATCGCATTAATAGGTAGTTTTATTTTAGGGGTAATTTTGGCGGTAATGCGTATTGCACCGATTCGTATTTTAAATTGGGTGGGGTCCGCTTTTGTAGAGTTTGTAAGAAATATTCCACTCGTATTAATTGCATTTATATTTTATTTCGCTTTACCTGTAATAGGAATTACTTTAAATGGTTTTGTAGCAGGAACACTTACGCTTACGGTATATACTGCAGCGTTTATTGCGGAAGTAATTCGCGCTGGCATTTTATCAGTTGCAAAAGGGCAAATGGAGGCTGCGCGTTCTTCAGGATTAACGTATGTGCAAGGAATGTATTATATTGTCTTACCCCAAGCTATGAAAATTGTAATCCCCCCTTTAGGAAACCAATTTCTCAATTTAGTTAAAAACTCATCCATACTCGGAATTATTGCTGGTACTGATTTAATGTATCAAGGAGACTTAATTTCAACGAAGACATTTGTTACGTTCGATGTTTATATATTTGTCGGGATGTTTTATTTAATATTAACAATTCCGCTCAGTATGCTAGTGCGTTATTTAGAAAAACGCTTGGCGAAGGAGGCGGTATAAATGGATTTTAAGGGAGCGATAACAGGTGATCATATCCTCTTTTTGTTAAAAGGATTACTTATAACGTTAGAGGTAGCGCTCGTAGCAATTGTACTTAGCTTTATTATTGGTAGTGTAATAGGAATATTGCGCTATACGAAAATACCTGTCGTCTCACAAATATTAGGCTTTATCGTGGAAGTGATTCGAAATTTACCGCTACTTTTAATTATATTTTTTACGTATTTTGCACTTCCGGAAGCGGGATTGAAGTTAGAAATTATAACAGCTGCAATTGTTGCTTTAACAATATTTGAAGCGGCAATGATATCTGAAATTGTTCGAAGTGGTCTATTATCTATCGAAAAAGGGCAGATTGAGGCTGCAAGGTCTTCAGGATTAACGTATGTGCAAGCGCTTTGGCATATTATTTTGCCACAAGCATTAAGGAGAATGGTCCCCCCGCTTGTTAGTCAGTTTATTTCATTGCTAAAAGATACGTCGCTCGCAGTTGTTATATCATTGCCAGAGCTTATGCATAATGCTCAAATTATTAGCGGGCAAAATGTAAATTATATGATTCCGACTTTTATAGTAGTGGCTTGTATGTACTTTATAGTGAATTATAGTTTATCAATTTTATCGAGAAGATTAGAGATTCGTTAAATGCAGCAACCAACAAATGAGAAATTACATCGTACGATGAAGAGTAGACATTTATTTATGATCGCACTTGGTGGTGTAATCGGAACTGGTTTTTTTCTAGGTTCAGGTTACACTATTAATCAGGCTGGACCAGGGGGAGCCATCCTTTCATATTTAGTGGGCGGATTTATTATGTATTTAACAATGCTTTGTCTTGGAGAATTAACGGTAGCAATGCCAGTTTCAGGGTCTTTCCAAAAGTATGCGACGAAGTTTATTGGACCAGGAACAGGCTTTATGATTGGCTGGCTATATTGGCTTGGCTGGGCAGTAACAGTAGGACTGGAATTAACATCGATCGGTTTAATGATGAAAAGATGGTTTCCAACTGTTGATGTTTGGGTATGGTGTCTCGTATTCGGAGTTATTTTATATGCTTCAAACGCTATCTCAGCGAAAAGTTACGCTGAATTAGAGTTTTGGTTCTCTAGTATTAAAGTAGTTACAATTATTGCATTCGTTCTACTTGGCGGTAGTGCATTACTAGGATTTTTACCATACGATGGAAAAGAAGCGGCACCTCTTTTCTCTAACTTCGTAAGTGATGGTGGACTTTTCCCGAATGGACTAGCAGCCGTGTTACTTACAATGATTACAGTTAACTTCTCATTCCAAGGAACAGAGTTAATCGGGATTGCAGCGGGAGAAAGTAAAGATCCAGAAAAAACAATTCCACGCGCAATTCGTAATACAGTATGGCGTATTATGTTATTCTTCATTTTAACAATGACAATTTTAGTAGGATTAATTTCTTGGAAAGAAGCAGGCGTAATTGAAAGTCCATTCGTAGTCGTATTTGATAAAATCGGCATTCCATATGCAGCTGATATTATGAACTTCGTTATTATTACTGCTTTATTATCTGTAGCGAACTCAGGGTTATATGCAGCAACACGTATACTATGGTCACTTGCGAATGAAGGAATGGCACCAACTTCTTTCAAGAAAGTAAATAAACGTGGTATTCCAATTACAGCGCTAGTCATAACGATTGCTGTAGCTGGATTATCTCTATTCACAAGTTTCCTTGCAGAAGATACAGTATACATGTACTTATTATCGATAGCTGGTTTATCAGCTGTAGCAAGCTGGATCATTATTGCTCTATCGCAACTTCGCTTTAGAAGTCAGTATATAAAAGGCGGAGGAAAGTTAGAGGACTTAAAGTATAGAACACCACTATATCCAATTGTTCCAATTCTAGCTTTAATTACAAATAGCATCGTTGTTATTAGTTTAGCGTTTATTCCTGAACAAAGAATGGCGTTATACTGTGGTATTCCATTTATCATTTTCTGCTACATATATTATTATATGAGTAAGAAACGGAAGAAACCGATGAAAGTGGAGATGGAAAAAACAAATGAAACTAACAATCAAACACGATGAATGAAACTAACAATCAAACACGATGATATAGAAGCAGATTTATCGTATGGTCAATTAGCGATTGGAAAAGAAAACGGGTATTCACCGTTACAATTACTCATTTCTTCTATCGCAGGATGTAGTGCAATTGTCTTCCGAACAATTTTAGAAAAGAAACGTATTACATACGATACGTTTACAATTGAAGCTGAAATTGGGAGAAGTGAAGCTTTATCAAAACCAGTTGAAAGTGTTCATTTGCACTATAAAATTAAAGCAGAAAACATTACAGAAGAGCAATTGGACAAGGCACTACAACTTGCAGTGAAAAATTGTACGATTGTTCAATCGGTAAAAGATAGTATAAAAGTTACGGAAACAATTGAACTAATAAAATGAATGAAACATAAAAACGTGAGAATACGGCTCTCACGTTTTTATGTTTTTAATACAGGGGGAAATATGATGGAATGTTTAGGGTGTAAATTAGCCAACGAAGAAGAAATTATATATAAAATATATGAAGATGACTATGTAACATGCTTTTTAGATCATGAACCTTTCTATTCAGGTCATACTTTAATTGTGCCAAAGCGACATGTTGTAGAAGTACACGAATTAGATGATGTTGTAGCAAAATCAATTATGGATGCTTCTAAGCTTATTGCAAAAGCGATTAAGGTATTATATGAACCAGATGGAATTACGATTTGTCAAAATGGTGGAATCTTTAACGAATTAACACATTACCATATGCATGTCGTACCAAGATATAAAGAGCGTTCGTTTGCTGAGTTTTATACGGTACAATCGGGAGAAAAGAAGAATTATAATTTTGAAGAGACACAGAATTTGTTAAAAGAAGCGATAGAGCAAATACTGCTTACTAAAAAGGCGTAAATGGAAGTTACAAACAACGATTATGAAAAGATGGAAGAGCTATATGAGTTGTACGAACAAAAAATTTATTATGTAGCGTATTCTATTTTAAATAATATTCAGCAGGCTGAAGATGCGGTTCAAGAGACGTTTATTACTCTTTATAAGAACTTGGAAAAGCTCCATAGCTTGAGCACTGAAGAGCTTAAACGCTACATTTTGAGGGTCGCGAAAAACAAGGCGATTGATAGTTACCGGAAAAATAAACGACATGAAACATTTTTAGAAGAATATGAAAGAGAATCAATAGAAGTAGTAGATGAAAATATTGAAGAGTGGGAAAAGCGTAAAATGTCTGAGGTTCAAATTGATACATTGCTAACAGAATTAAGTGAATCTAACAGACAGGTGTTTAAGTACAAAGTCTTCTATAACTTAACGTATCAAGAAATTTCAAATGTTATGGGAATAACCGAGGCTAATGCCCGCAAGCAGTTTGAACGCGCTCGAAAACGAGTCCAAAATATTATAGGAGGTATACAACATGACGAATTCAAAGAACTCCAAAGAAATATATGAATGACGAATTCAAAGAACTCCAAAGAAATATATGAACTTGCTGAAAAAATTGCTTTAGATGATTTTGATAAACTCGAAGAACAACATGAATTCTCACATACATATACGCGCAAAAAGAAATTGCTTATGGAGGAAATGCAGCTGAAAGATGGACAACCACAGAAAAAGCGAAAAAGACATCGTATGTTAATCGCTGCTGCGTGCTTATTGATCGGCATGCCGACAACCGTTTTTGGAGCAGTAAAAGTCTACAATATGATTGTTCAAAAACAAAATTACGAAGTAAATGTTTCAGTAACAAATAAGGACTCGAAAAAGGCTGATAAGTGGTATAAGTTGAAAGTTGGTAAATTACCAGAAAATATGGAGGCAATTGATGACTCTGCTATGAAATATTCATTTAAAGATAACGACGCAAAGGGTGGTTTTTCATTTGCTCTTTGGAGAATAGGAGAAAATGCAGATTTTCAAACTTTGTATTCAAAAAGCTACGAAGAAAAAGAGATAAGTGGCAAGAAAGCAGTAATTGTTCATAAAGAAACTGGAAACAACAATGTAATGTTTGACAGAAAGGTCCTTCTCTTTTTTGAGAAAGAAGGGATTATGTTAGAAAGTTTTATTGGATCAGATGTAAATGAAGAACAAATGATGGATGTGTTAGGGAACATTTCACTTGAGCCTACGTCAAAAGAAAAGGCAGTACATATAACAGATTATGATAAAAAGTATTTTAGCGCAGCGGATGAACCTAAAAAAACTAAGGTGATTCCTTTGAAAAAAGATAGTAAACGACTATTTCATATAGGGCAAAAGGTTCCAGTAACGATATCTATGGATAACAGCCAAATTGAATATGTGATAGAAAAAGTTGAAGTTTTTGATTCGATTAAAGATTTTAAACAAGAGAACTTTAATGAACTTGGCTTAGGGATATTAAGCAAGAAGAAGGCTTTAGATCACACGGGAAAATTGCTATCGTACAGACGGGATGTATATAAATTAGGGAATGGTAAAGATTCAATCGATACATTAGTAGATTCGAAATTAATTAATATTAAATTTGTCTACCTGACAACAACAGTGAAAAATATAGGTAAACAGGAGATAGAAGAAATTTATATGCATCCATCCATAAAACAGCTTAAATTTGAAGGAAATGCATGGAACTACGCTAAAGAAGAGGGAATGGACGCAACGCGTATTATGACGGGCGAAGTTGATTATTTAGAACCTCACGGAGAGGGAAAAAGCTTTTACAATATTGGTAGTATCCGACCAGGAGAAACGGTAAAAGTTAAATTAGGTTATTTTGTAGATGAGGATAAACTAGATTCAATCTTCCTGGATGCTTTCCATTACAGAGGGAATGGAAGTATTGAAAATATGAATGCGTCATATCGTTGGTGGATTGATATTCGTCAACAGTCAAAACAATAGGTGGTATATTTGTCAAAAGCAAAACGCTTATTAGATATTCTTATATTTGCTTCTGCGAAAAAAACATTTACAGCGCAAGAAATAGCTGATGAATTTAATATTTCCGTTCGTACTGTCCATAGATACATTTTAGATTTAAGCGATATGGGATTACCGATTTATGCTGAACAAGGTCGCAACGGAGGATATAAAGTATTAACGAATAGAGTCATTCCGCCTATTTTATTTACGGAAGAAGAAGCGGTTTCCATCTTTTTTGCATTTCAATCTTTAAGCTACTACCGAGACTTGCCTTTTAATACAGAAATCAATTCTGTTACACATAAACTGTATAGCTCTCTGCAAAGTGATGCGAAAGCGAAAGTTGATAAAATACGTTCTTATATCGCCTTTTGGAATCCGAAGCGAACTATTGATACACCACTTTTAAAAGAAGTGTTAACAGCGGCTATTGAAAATAAAAATTTACACTTTCAATACGAATCTAAATCAGGGATCAAAACAAAACACGTTCACCCTATCGGTGTATATGCTCACGATGGTTTATGGTATTTGCCATCCTATGACTTCAGTAGAAAAAAAATATTACTGTATCGCGTTGATCGTATTCTTTCTATATTATCAACAGAAGAAAATGAAAGTACGTTCATGAATTTAGAAGAATGGTTCGACTCTAACTCTAACGTAGTACACATTCCTACCCAGTTACATGTCTCATTAACAGCAGAAGGCGTGCGCCAATGTAAAAGTGTTCCTTACCTTGAAGAGTTCGTGGTAGTAAACGAAGACGGGACAGGATATATACATTCAACAATTGATAAAGGTGAAATTAACTTTATTACTCCTTTATTTTATAGACTCGGGAAAGATGCAAGAGTTTTAGAACCGAAAGAATTGATAGATGGTTTACGTATACATGCAAAAGAAGTTTTACATATGTATGAAGACGAAAAAAGCTGCTAAATGTCACGCGAAATAGTTTTATTTATTGCGGCGAGCTTAGATGGATTTATTGCGAAAGAAGATGATGATTTACAGTGGTTAATGGAAACAGAAGGAGAGGGAGATAACGGTTATACAGAAATGTACGAAACAATTGATACAATAATTATGGGAAAGAGAACGTACGATTATGTAGTCGAGCATACGGAAACATTCCCGTACTTAGATAAAAAATGTTATGTGTTTTCTAATTCAGAAAAAGGTTCAAACGGACATGTGGAGTTTGTAAATGAAGATGTAGTGGAGTTTACGAAAAGGTTGAAAGAGCAGGAAGGATCTAAAATATGGATGGTTGGTGGAGGGAGTTTATTAAGAGAGTTCTTTAAGAATAATCTAATTGATGAATATGTTGTCACGATTACACCGCATATATTAGGTTCTGGAGTTCCGTTATTTCAAGACAAGAACCCGGAAATCAATTTAACTTTAACGGATACGAAACGTTTTGGGCAATTTGTAAATTTATATTATAAGGCAAAATGAATGATGAAGCGAATTTCTATTCAATTCGGATTTTATTTTTTAATTGTTACACTTTTAATCGAAAGCGTCCTCTTTTTTTTGCTCTATTATAGTCTTGTAAACAATAGAGTGAATGAAGAAATGACTGCTCTATTAAAACGTGGAAATAGTCATCGAGATGTACTTGAAAAATATTATGCTAAACAAACAATCTCTCACGTTGCATTAATGGAGTCTGAAGCTGAAACTACTGTTGTTATTACAAATGCAAATAAAGAAGTACTAGCTAAATCTAACGAAATAAACACGACTATAAAAAATCATATTAGTGGAATGCAAACTCGAACCGACCATAACGGAGCTATTATAGAAAATCATTGGAAAACATCTAATTATATTTGTACAGTTAGCCCCATTGTAGTAGGTGGAAAACCTGAGGGCTATGTGTACATGTTTCTTGGAACTGAATCAATTGAAGAGATGGTTAATAGGCTAACAAAACAATTCATTATTGCCGGTATCATCACATTTCTACTAACAGTCATCACCATTTTTCTATTATCCCGTTTATTAACAAAGCCATTGTTACACATGAAACACGCCACTGAAAAAATGAGTAAAGGTGATTTATCCGTTTCATTAACGACTACTCGAAATGATGAAATTGGTGAACTCGCACAATCTATTCAAACGCTCGCAAATGATTTACATTATATGAAAACGGAAAGAAGTGAATTTCTAGCAAGTGTCGCTCACGAATTACGTACACCTTTAACATACGTAAGAGGTTACGCTGACATTGCCTTAAAAGACAGCACACCTCCTGAACAACGTTTACGATATTTATCTATTATAAAAGATGAGTCTGATTATATTACGAACTTAGTTCAAGATTTATTTTCACTCGCTCAAATGGAACAACATAACTTTTCTATTCATGTAAACGAGGTACAATTACACACCTTCCTTACTCGCATAGCCGAAAAAGTAAACGCAATGTATAAAGAAAGACACATTAAAGTTTCTTTCACTTGTCCTCCTACACTGTTAGTAAACTTAGATGAACAGCGATTCGAACAAGTGATAGTGAACATTTTAAATAACGCTTATAGACATTCAAAAGAGCATTCTCATATCAACATTTCTGTTACAGAAGAATATAAGCATATTTCCATCAACATTGAGGACGACGGTGAAGGTATTCCCCCTGAAGACCTCCCTCACATTTTCGACCGCTTTTATCGTGTTGATAAAGCAAGAACACGAGCTACAGGCGGAACCGGTTTAGGGCTTTCTATCGTGAAGGAAATCGTAGAACTACACGGTGGGAATATTACAGTCACAAGTGAAGTTGATCATGGATCTTGTTTTACAATTTCATTGCCATCCATAAAAAAACACGACTATCATCAATAGATGATCGATATACTACTCGTAGACGATGAACCGAGAATGCTTGAATTATTAACGCTTTACCTTACTCCAATCGGATATAACTGCATATGTACGACGTCAGGAGAAGAAGCTATTTCACATATAGAAAATAAAAACTTTAAATTTATTTTACTCGATATTATGATGCCAAAGATGGACGGATGGGAAACGTGCAAAAGAATCCGTTCATTTAGTAACGTTCCTATTATTATGGTTACCGCTCGTGATCAAACAGTAGATGTCGTCCAAGGATTAAAACTCGGAGCGGATGATTACGTAACGAAACCTTTCCATGAAGAGGAACTTTTCGCAAGAATTGAAGCTGTTTTAAGGCGCACAAATGAACATAAACAAATCCAATATCACGGCATTCTATGGGATGAGGCGAAGCACTTCGCTTCTGTACATAATGAAGAACTTCTTCTTACACCAATCGAATTCTCTTTACTCGGGTTATTTTTACGCCATGTGAATTATGTATTAAGCCGTGATCAGCTCATTGAACGAATTTGGGGATTAAACACAAATACAGAAGATCGCACAGTCGATTCACATATTCGTAATTTGCGTGATAAATTGCGAAAAGCAAATTTCCCTATTGATCATCATTTAAAAACTGTGTACGGGGTAGGTTATAGATGGATTGATACCGAATATTTAGGAGCGAAATGAATGACCCGAATTTTTGGGATAACAATAATTACAGCTGTTGGCCTTGCGGCATGTGGACAAACAAATGATATGGAACATAAAAATCATGAATCTACAAAAGAGAAGAAAACAGAGCAAAAGGAAATGAAAATGAATCAAGAGGTAACTGCGCCGAAAGAAATGAATACAGGTGCATCGAATGATTTATTAACGACAAGTTTAAAAAATGTAACGAGATTAAATACAAATGATCCATTGCAAATGGCAGTATTAACTTCACAAACGATATGGCCAGCAACTCATAAGGAGAATCAACCAGGTGCTGTTATTTTAGTACCAGTGAATGAGTGGCAATTAAGTATTGCGAGTGCTGACCTTATTCATCATCCGAATAACGGACCAATCTTATTTATAGAAAAAGAAAAGGTACCTGAAACGACGTTAAAAGAAATAAAACGACTAAATCCGCTCGGAACGAAAGATGGAACACAAATTATGGTCATGGGGGATATAGGTGCATCTACCCTAGAGCAATTAAAAAATTATAAAGTAAAACAAATAAAAGAAATAGATCCAGCTATATTTGCTAAAGATGTTGATAAAGAATATGCCGATATAACAGGAAGCTATCCAAATAGCGTTATTGTCGGTTCGTCTGAAGAAGAAGGACGCTTATATACAACGCCAGCTGTAAACTGGATTTCTCATATGCCAGAACCTCTTTTATATGTAGAAAAAGAGAAGGTGCCAGAAGCGACAATTGAGGCGTTAAAGATGAGAAAAGATAAGGCGAATATATATGTGTTAGGACCAGAAAAAATCGTTTCAAAAGAAGTAGAACGAGAGTTAAGTAAATATGGGAAAGTAACGCGTATTAGTGGAGAGACTCCAGTAGAAAATTCTATCGCATTTGCGAAGTTTAAAGATGAAAAAACAAAATTTGGCTGGGGATTCACAAAACCAGGTCATGGTTTGTCATTTGTTTCAAGCGAAACACCAGACTTAGCAATTGCAGGAGCACCTTTTTCACATATGGGTAAACACGCACCTGTTGTCTTGCTGGAGGAAGGTAAAGCTTCACAACCAGTTTATGACTTCCTTGCTAGTATTCAGCCGAAGTTTAAAGATGACCCAACACTGGGACCATATAACCATGGTTTCCTTTTAGGCAGTACGAGTGATATTTCATTTGAAACACAAGGAATATTAGATGAGAGATTAGAGATTGTTCAAGAAAGTGGTCAAGGTCACGGTGGACATTAAGTGAAAGGGGATGTGTTATCGGGAATTGTCGTTGCTTTAGCGTTAATCCCTGAAGCGATAGCGTTCTCTGTTATTGCAGGCGTGGATCCGACAGTTGGACTATATGCAGCCTTTTGTATTGCAGTTACCATTTCATTTGTTGGCGGAAGAACTGGGATGATTTCAGCTGCAACAGGTGCAATGGCATTATTAATGGTAACACTCGTTAAGGATCATGGTTTGCAATATTTATTTGCTACAACAATATTAACAGGTATCGTCCAAATTATTTTTGGTGTGTTCAAACTGAGCTCATTTATGAAGTTTATTCCGAAATCCGTTATGAGTGGTTTTTTAAATTCACTTGGAATTTTAGTTTTTACAGCGCAATTACCGCATTTTAAAAATGCTACTTGGCAAATGTATGCACTGGTTGCATTAGGACTTGCAATTATATATTTATTTCCACGTATTACGACGGCTGTGCCGTCTACACTTATTTCAATTATTATTGTGACAAGTATTGCGCTTATGAGTGGGTTACAGTTGAAAACGGTAGGGGATATGGGAAGCTTACCGAAAGAATTACCGTTCTTTAGTATTCCTGATGTTCCGTTTACACTTGAGACATTAGGTATTATTTTGCCATACGCAGTTATGCTTGCAATTATTGGCTTACTAGAGTCATTATTAACTGCTTCGGTTTTAGATGATATGACACATACAGAAAGTAATAAACATAAAGAGGCACGTGGACAAGGGATTGCGAACATTGTTGCTGGATTTTTCGGAGGAATGGCAGGATGTGCAATGATTGGCCAATCTGTTATTAACATTAAGTCAGGTGGACGAGGGCGTTTATCAACATTTGTAGCGGGCGGATTTTTAATCGTATTACTATTTGTTTTAGGTGATTATGTTGTTCATATTCCAATGGCAGCTTTAGTTGCAGTTATGATTATGGTTTCTATTGGAACATTTGATTGGAACTCTGTAACAACGATTCATAAAGTACCAAAAGGAAACGCATTTGTTATGATCGTAACAGTTGTGATTGTCCTAGTTACACATAATTTAGCATTAGGTGTAATTATCGGAACAGTAATTAGTGCGGTTTTATTTGCATTCAACATGGCAAAGATTCACGTGAAACATTTATATATTGAAAATAAGAAAATATACGAAATTCACGGCCAACTATTCTTTGCATCTACGGCAGATTTTATAAATGCTTTTTCATTTAATGAAGATGTAAAAGAAATTGAAATGAATTTTACTCATGCGCACGTATGGGATGATTCAGCAGTGGCATCAATTGATAAAATTATCATAAAGTATGAACAAAGTGGTATGAAAGTAAGTATAACAGGATTAAATGAACGTAGTGCAAAACTTGTTACAAATTTAGCTACTTATAATAAAAGAATTGCTAGCTAGATGTATAAACAAATTATATTAGCATGTGACGGTTCTGAACATGCACTTCGAGCAGCAGAGCACGCGACACATATTGCAAAATTTAACGAAGAAACAAATGTTGAAGTTGTATACGTAGTAGATAATAGAACGGCAAAATCAGATATTATACAAGGTCAAACAGATTTAGAAACAATATCGGCTAGTCGAAAAGATAAGTTAAAAGAGATTGAAGGTTTATTAAAGAAAGAGAACATTTCTTATACAATTACGATATTACATGGTGATCCTGGTGATACGCTCGTTCAATATGTAAATACAGGAGATATAGATCTTGTTATTGCTGGGAGCAGAGGATTAAATACATTACAAGAAATGATGCTTGGTAGCGTAAGTCATAAAATAGCAAAACGAGTGAAATGTCCAGTAATGATTATAAAATAAATGTTTTTCACACAATTATTTAAACCTGCGCCCCATGCAGAACGCTTACCAGCTGATCGCATTGATAGCGAATACCGTAAATTACGTTTACAAGTATTTTTAGGTATCTTCATCGGTTATGCAGGTTACTACTTTGTTCGAAAAAACTTTTCACTAGCAATGCCATACTTAATTGAACAAGGCTTTAGTAAAGGGGAACTTGGGGTTATCCTTTCAGCAGTATCTATCGCTTACGGATTAAGTAAATTTCTTATGGGTATCGTATCCGACCGTTGTAATCCTCGCTACTTTTTAGCAGCTGGGCTATTTTTATCAGGTATCATTAATATTATTTTCGGCTCATTTTCTTTCATTACAACGAGCATTATACTTATGTTTGTACTTCAGTTTTTAAATGGATGGGTACAAGGGATGGGATGGCCTCCTTGTGGTCGTACGATGGTTCACTGGTTCTCTATTAGTGAACGTGGTACAAAAATGTCTATTTGGAACGTCGCTCATAACGTCGGCGGCGCACTTATGCCTTCTCTCGTTACATTAGGCTTATACTTCTTTGCAAATGACTGGAAAAGTATATTTTACTTCCCAGGTATTCTTTCAATTTTAGTTGGTATTTATGTATTAATTACGATGAGAGATACACCTCAATCTTGCGGATTACCGTCTATTGAGGAACATACTGGCGAATATCCACCAGGTGAAAAAGTGAAAGATCGCGAACGTGAACTTTCGGTAAAAGAAATTTTATTTAAATACGTACTAAACAATAAATTTTTATGGTACATCGCTATCGCGAACGTTTTCGTATATTTCGTACGTTACGGCGTTGTAGACTGGGCTCCTACTTATTTAGTAGAGGAAAAAAGCTTTACTCATAGTAGCTCACGTACAGCTTACGCTCTATATGAATGGGCTGGTATTCCAGGTACACTTCTTTGCGGATGGATGAGTGATAAACTATTTAAAGGACGCCGCGCACCTGCTGGTATTTTATTTATGGTCGGTGTATTCATTGCCGTTCTCGTTTACTGGCTAAATCCTGCTGGTCACCCAATCATTGATAGTATCGCACTTGTTTCCATTGGATTTTTAATTTACGGACCTGTTATGCTAATTGGTCTTCACGCACTTGACTTAGCACCAAAGAAAGCTGCTGGAACTGCAGCAGGACTAACTGGTTTCTTTGGTTACCTAGGCGGAGCTACTTTTGCTAGCGCAGCTATGGGCTTTATTGTAGATGCATTCGGATGGGATGGCGGATTCATTTTATTACTTGTATCTTGCGTACTTGCAATGTTCTTCCTTGCCCTTACTTTAAATACAGGATCTGCAAAGTCAAAACAAGCTTAAATGCCAAATGATATGACTCATATTGATAAGATTCAAGCTCTTACATTCGCTATAGGAAAGAAAATGCAAACAGAGCTATTGGAACAAATGCAAGCATCAGGACTTACACCACCGCAATTTTATATTTTAAAGATTTTAGATCATTACGGAGCTTCAAGAGCCACACAATTGGCGGAGAAAATGTACGTAAAACCGAGCGCGATTACAGTAATGATTGATCGTTTAATTGATCATGAGTTAGTAGAGCGTTATCACGACGATAATGATCGCCGTGTTGTGGTCATTGAGCTAACGAAAAAGGGGAAAGATACAGTAAAAGAGGCGATGGCAGCTCGTAATGAGCATATCGCAAAATACTTTTCACAATTAGAATTACAAGAACGAGAAGATTTGTTGCGCCTCTTTGAAAAGTTAGAAACCATTATTTGCGGGACACAAGAGAAAAAAGAAAAAAAAGAGAAAAAAGAGAAAAACTAAATGGAGCAACAAGACAATACAAATAGAAAGTTGTTGTTAATTGGTTTAGTAATTGCGATGCTATTTGCTGCGTTAGACGGAACAATCGTTGGTACAGCGATGCCGCGTATCGTTGGTGAACTTGGCGGACTAAGCTTAATGACATGGTTAACAACAGCTTATATGTTAACATCAACGACAGTCGTACCAATTGCAGGTAAATTAGCGGATTTACTTGGGCGTCGTAATGTATATATAACAGGGCTAGTTATTTTTATGATTGGTTCAGCGTTATGTGGTATGGCGAATGGTATGACAGAATTAATTATTTTCCGTGGTATTCAAGGTCTTGGTGGCGGTATTATGATGCCAATGGCTATGATTATTATCGGAGACATGTTCACGGGAAAAGAACGTGCGAAATGGCAAGGTATTTTTGGTGCGTTATACGGTCTTGCTTCTGTAATTGGACCACAAGTTGGTGGTTGGATTGTAGACGCAGTAAACTGGAGATGGGTATTCTACATTAACTTACCAGTTGGTATTTTAGCGACAATCTTTATCGCAATGGGATTAAAATCACATAAACAAACGGGACCAATTAAAATTGATATCGCTGGAATCTTTACGATGATTCTCGGTGTTGTAAGTTTATTACTTGCGTTAACGTTTGGCGGAAAAGATTACGCATGGGATTCTTGGCAAATTATCGGTTTATTTGCACTAGCTGTAATTGGTATCGTTAGTTTCGTTATCGTTGAAACGAAAGCTGAAGAACCAATTTTACCGATGCATTTCTTTAAAAACCGTACGTTTACAATACTAAATGCGATTGGATTCTTTATGAGTATCGGAATGTTCGGTGCGATTATGTTCGTCCCATTCTTCATGCAAGGTATTGTAGGAGTAAGTGCTGCTGAATCGGGAACGATTATGACACCGATGATGATTACAATGATTGTTATGAGTATTATTGGTGGGCAACTTGTATTAAAAGTCGGTGTAAAACCACAAATTATCGTAGGTATGCTTATTATGGCTGGTGGTTTCTGGTTATTAACAACGATGGATATGCACACAACTAAACTGACTGCAACTTCTTATATGATGGTTATCGGTTTAGGAATGGGTCTTGTAATGCCGACATTAACATTAGCGTTACAAGAAAGCTTCCCGAAAAAAGACCTTGGTGTCGTAACATCATCAAGTCAGTTCTTCCGTCAAATCGGTGGGACATTCGGTATTACAATTTTAGGATCAATTATGAATAACACGTCAGGTACAACATTAACAAATAAGTTAGTACCTGTATTAGATACATTCCCGAAAGAAGCGGGACAAATGGTAACGAAATTTAAAGATATGATTCATACAGACCCACAAGGTTTATATTCGATGCTATTTAGTCCAGAGGCATTAAAACAAATGCCAGAAGCATTTGCTAACAGTATCGTACCAATTTTGAAAAATTCTTTAGTAGACTCACTTCATACTGTATTCTTAACAGGATTAGTATTTATCGTAGTAGGCGCTATCTTTACGGTTTTCTTACAGAAAATTAAACTGTCGGATCGTAAAAAAGGTGCTGAAGAGCCTGCTGTAGAAGAACAAGAAAAAACTGTATCATATTCGTAAATGAGTACGATTAAAGACGTTGCGAAATTAGCGGGAGTATCTGTTGCGACCGTTTCCAGAGTATTAAATAAAAATGGATATGTTCATGAGGATACGTTAAAGAAGGTAGAGCGAGCAATTGAAATGCTAGATTATAAACCTAGTACAGTAGCGCGTTCTTTATATAATAAAAAATCTCGTTTAATTGGGTTAGTAGTTCCAAATATCGTGAATCCATTCTTTCCAGAAGTTGCACGTGCCGTAGAAGATGTAGCGCATAAACAAGGTTACACAGTTGTCCTTTGTAACTCTGATGAAAGTTTAGAAAAAGAGAAACAATACATTGATGTACTTAGACAAAATAATGTAGATGGATTTATTGTAGCAACGAATCCACAAAATAGTATTAATTACATGAATTTATCAGTTCCAGTCGTTGCGATTGACCGTATGTTTAATGAGCGTATTCCTACTGTATATGCTGATAACTATGCAGGAAGTCAGGATGCGACAAGGTTGTTAATAGATAAAGGATGCAAACACATTGCACATATTCGTGGACCACGTGATGTAAGTACAGCGAATGAGCGTTTTGAAGGTTTTGTAGATATCATTACGCAAAATAATTTTTCATATATGATTGCAGAGAGTACATTTGATCCAGCAAATAGTGAGCGTGTAGCGCTGGGATTATTAGAAGAATACCCGCATATTGATGGTATTGTTGCTGGGAATGATTTAATTGCAATTGGTATTGTAAAGGCTGCACTTCAAAAAGGAATGGCTATTCCTGACGATTTACAAATTATCGGATTCGATGGAATTTCTTTAACAGAAATGATGTATCCATCTATTACAACTGTTGCACAGCCAATATATGAGATGGGGAAAATTGCAACAGAATTGTTGTTAGAGCAAATGGAAGGAAATGCATTAGTAGAGAAACACTATCGTTTACCGATTAAAATTATAGAAAGAAATACAACGAAGTAAATGAAGCAGATGCCAAATATTGCAGTAGTAGGTAGTATTTCAATGGACTTAGTGGCTGTTTCAAAGAAACGGCCGAAAGCAGGAGAAACAGTAATTGGTGAAGCATTTCATACGATCCCAGGAGGGAAAGGGGCGAACCAAGCAGTTGCTGCAGCTAGATTAGGTGCCAATGTAGCAATGGTTGGAGCAGTAGGAAATGATGATTACGGAACAGTAGTTAGAAAAAATTTAGAGAACGAACGTGTTTTTATCGACTATGTGGTACCGGTTACAGATAGAACGACAGGAATTGCTCATATCGTTTTAGCAGAAGAGGATAACAGTATTGTTGTCGTGCAAGGAGCAAATGCTCTTGTGAATGAATCGGTTGTAGATCGTTCAAAAGATCTTCTCGTAAAAGCTGATATGGTTGTTCTACAATTAGAGATTCCGCTTGAAACAGTAAAGTATGTTCTATCTATTTGCGAAGAACATAAAATTCCGGTTATGTTGAATCCAGCGCCAGCACAAGTGTTATCAGAAGACATATTAGAAAAGGCAACGTATATTACGCCAAATGAACATGAGTGCCGCATTGTATTAGATGATTTTACATCACCAATTGAAGATTTACTGGCGAAATATCCAAATAAACTATTAATGACAGAAGGTTCTAACGGTGTTCGTTTCCATAATGGTACGGAGATTGTACATGTTCCTAGCGTTGCTGTTGATGTAGTGGATACGACTGGAGCTGGTGATACATTTAATGGTGCGTTAGCAGTTGCACTTTCTGAAGGAGAAACACTTCAAAAAGCAATTCGTTTTGCGAATATTGCTGGAGGCCTTTCTGTAACAAAACTTGGGGCACAAGGCGGTATGCCAACGAGAGATAGAGTACGTGAAGTGCAGGTGATTGTCGGATGAATGAAAAAGCACGGTGTATTAAACAGTGAGATTGCGGCAGTCCTTGCTTCACTGGGACATACAGATACGCTTGTAATTGCTGATTGCGGATTACCGATTCCTGATGGAGTAAAGCGAATTGATTTAGCTGTTGAACTTGGAAAACCGAGCTTTTTAGATGTATTACAAGTTGTAGCTGATGATATGGCAATTGAAAAAGTGACGTTAGCAGAAGAAGTCATTATCAATAATGCGGAAGTAAATAAAGAGATTGAGCTGCAATTAAAAGAACCAGCATTTGAATATGTATCACATGAACAATTTAAAGAAAATACAAAGAAAGCGAAGGCGATTATCCGTACGGGAGAGGCTACGCCTTATGCCAATGTAATTTTACATGCAGGCGTGATTTTTTAAATGCGTATTGAAATGAAAAACATTTCAAAGGCGTTCAGTGGAAATCCTGTTTTGAAGAATGCACAGTTTATGATTGAAACAGGAGAAGTCCATGCATTGATGGGGGAAAATGGAGCGGGTAAATCGACGCTCATGAAGATTTTAACAGGTGTATATACAAAAGATGGCGGAACAGTCACGATTGATGGGCAAGAACGCACTTTTAAAAATGCGAAAGAAGCGGAAGAGTACGGCATTGCATTTATACATCAAGAACTGAACATATTGCCAAATTTAACAGTAGCTGAAAATATGTTTCTCGGCAAAGAGTTAATGTATGGGAAAACAGGTATTTTACGTACTCGACAAATGAACGCGATTGCGCAGCAGCAATTGGCGGAGCTAGGATTGCATGTAACAGGTGCTATGTTAGCAGAAGAACTATCAGTTGGACAACAGCAAATTATTGAAATTGCGAAAGCGTTGATGACAAGCGCAAGCGTTATTATTATGGATGAACCAACTGCGGCACTGACGGATCGTGAAATTGAAACGCTCTTTAAAGTTATAAATAAGTTACGTAAAGAAGGGGTTTCATTCGTTTACATTTCGCACCGCATGGAAGAAATATTCTCAATATGTGATGCTATTACAATTTTGCGTGATGGAGAATATGTAGGGAAAAGATTAATTTCGGAAACGTCATTTGATGAAGTAGTGAGGATGATGGTGGGGCGCAGCATTGGTGAACGTTACCCAGAGCGAAATAGTCAAATTGGTGAAGTGATTTTTGAAATGCGTAACGGAACGAAAAAGGGGAAATTTAAAAATGTTTCGTTCCAAGTTAGAAAAGGTGAAATTCTTGGTGTAGCTGGCTTGATGGGAGCTGGTCGCACAGATATTATGAAAGCGATATTTGGATATGAACCTTTAGACTCTGGACAAATTTTTATAAATGGGCAAGAAGTAAAGATTGATAGTCCGATAGATGCAATTAGACAAAGAATTGCTTTTATTACAGAGGATAGAAAGTCTGAAGGATTAGTGTTAGATTTCTCAATTCGAGAAAATTTAGCGTTACCGAATTTAGAAAGTCTTTCAAAGGGAAGTGTCCTTAGTAACGAACTAGAACAACAGTTTACAGAGGACATGATGAAGCTTCTTAATGTGAAAGCATCTAGTGGAGAGCAAGCGGTGAAATCTCTTTCTGGTGGAAATCAGCAAAAGATTGTAATTGCAAAATGGTTAGGTATTCATCCGCAGTTACTTATTTTAGATGAGCCAACAAGAGGTGTTGATGTTGGAGCGAAAAAAGAAATTTACTCTATTATGAATAAGCTTACTGAACAAGGAGATGCCGTTATTATGGTATCATCTGAGCTTCCCGAAGTTTTAGGGATGAGCGATCGAGTTCTTGTTATTCATGAAGGAAAAGTCGGCGGCATTTTAGGGAAAGATGAGGCATCACAAGAGTCCATTATGGCACTAGCTACAGGGGGAGAGTAAATGGCTAAGAAGGGGAATGTATTACAACAACTCGGTTCTTTAATCGGTTTAGTATTAATTATTGTCGTAATTACAGCTTTAAATCCAGCGTTTATTGAAATTCCAAATTTATTTAATATACTGCGTCAAGTATCGATTAATGCGCTTATTGCATTCGGAATGACCTTTGTAATTTTAACAGGGGGTATTGACTTATCGGTAGGTTCTATTTTAGCATTATCAAGTGCACTTGTTGCTGGAATGATGGCAAGTGGCATGGACCCGTTCCTTGCAATGGCAGTTGGACTACTTGCTGGTCTTGTAATGGGAATTGTAAACGGTATCATCATTACGAAAGGAAAAGTAGCCCCATTTATTGCAACTTTAGCAACAATGACTATTTTTCGTGGGTTGACGCTTGTTTACATGGACGGACGTCCGATCACTGGTCTTGGTGATCATTTAATGTTCCAAATGTTTGGCCGCGGTTATTTTCTTGGTATTCCGGTACCAGCTGTTACAATGATGATTGCTTTCGCAGTACTGTACTTCATTTTGAAGAAAACGACATTTGGTCGCCGTACATTTGCAATTGGTGGAAATGAAGAAGCAGCAGCACTATCAGGTATTAATGTTACGAGAATTAAAGTAATGATTTACGGTCTTTCCGGAATCTTGGCAGCGCTTGCAGGTATTGTCTTAACATCACGATTAGATTCTGCACAGCCGACTGCGGGTACTTCTTACGAATTAGATGCAATTGCAGCAGTTGTATTAGGAGGGACAAGTCTTTCTGGAGGAAGAGGATGGATTGTTGGTACATTCATCGGTGTACTTATTATCGGTGTACTAAATAACGGTTTAAATTTATTAGGTGTATCTTCTTTCTTCCAACAAGTTGTAAAAGGACTTGTAATCTTACTAGCTGTATTAATTGATCGTCGAAAAGAAGCGTAAATGGAGGGACAGTTCATGAAGAAATGGTTACTTATACTCGTTGCATGTATTATGGTCATTACTGCTGGTTGTTCAATGGAACCACCAGAATGGGCAAAGGATTCTAGCGATAAAGGTCGAAATAAAACTATTAAAGTTGGATTCTCTGTTTCAACTTTAAATAATCCATTTTTCGTGACTTTGAAAAAAGGTGCAGAAAAGAAAGCGAAAGATAGTGGCATTGAATTGATTGCTGTTGATGCACAAAATGATGCAGCAAAGCAAACGAACGATGTTGAAGATTTAATTCAAAAAGGTGTCGATGTAGTTGTTATTAATCCAACCGATTCAGATGCTGTTGCTTCAGCAGTAAGTGCGGCAAATGCAGCGAATGTTCCTGTTATTACAGTAGACCGTGTTGCGAATTCAGGTAAAGTTGTTTCGCACATTGCTTCTAACAATATCGAAGGTGGTCAAATGGCTAGTGATTACATTCGTGAATTAGTTGGGGGGGGAGCGAACGTTGCTGAGTTAGAAGGAATCCCTGGATCCTCTGCTGCTCGTGAGCGTGGGAAAGGATTCCATAACGTAGCTGATAAGTCTTTAAAAGTAGTAGCAAAACAAGCAGCTGATTTCGATCGTGCAAAAGGTTTATCTGTTATGGAAAACATTTTGCAAGCGAATAGCGATATTAAAGCGGTGTTTGCTCATAACGATGAAATGGCATTAGGGGCACTTGAGGCATTAAAATCTGCTGGGAAAACGGATGTAGTAGTTGTTGGATTTGATGCAACAGACGATGCTGTGAAAGCGGTTAACGATGGGCGCATGGCTGCAACAGTCGCTCAAAAACCGGAATTAATCGGAGAGAAGGCGATGCAAACAGCGAAAGAAATAACACAAGGTAAAAAAGTGGACAAATCTATTCCGATTGAATTAGAGCTTATTAAAAAAAATAAATAAATGAAATTCTTTATTGATACAGCAAACATTAACGAAATTAAAGAGGCAAATGCATTAGGCGTAGTAGCTGGAGTAACGACAAACCCATCACTTGTAGCAAAAGAAGGCGTAGATTTCCATGAGCGTATTCGTGAAATTTGCAGCTTTATAGAAGGACCTGTAAGTGCAGAAGTAATTAGCTTAGAAGCTGATAAAATGATTGAAGAAGGAAAAGAATTAGCGAAGATTGCTCCAAACGTTGTTGTAAAAGTACCGATGACAACGGAAGGTTTAAAAGCAGTAAAAGCATTCTCTGATTTAGGAATTCGTACAAACGTTACATTAGTATTCTCAGCAGTTCAAGCATTACTTGCAGCTCGCGCTGGTGCGACATACGTTTCACCATTCTTAGGTCGCCTAGATGATATCGGTCATAACGGTATGGACTTAATTCGCCAAATCGCAGAAATCTTTGCAATTCACGGCATTGAAACAGAAATCATTGCAGCATCTGTACGTCACAGCGTTCACGTAACTGACGCAGCACTAAATGGTGCACATATTGCAACAATCCCAGCAAACGTAATTGCTTCATTAGTGAAGCACCCATTAACAGATCAAGGGATTGAGAAATTCTTAGCTGATTGGGAAAAAACACAAGAGAAATAAATGAAAAGAAAAGCTCCATTTAAAGTACTATCAACGTTAGCAATTGCGGCAATTATCGGATGTACATCTGTAATGAGTGCTCCGTTAGCATACGCAGAAACGCCAGCGAAAGAAAAAGATAATGTGTCTACAACACCAATTGATTACAATTTAATTCAAGAAGATCGTTTAGCGGAAGCGCTGAAAGAAAGAGGAACAATTAATCCAGCATCTTCTAAAGAAGAGACGAAAAAAGCTGTCGAGCAGTATATTGAAAAGAAGCAAGGAGATCAAGCGAATAAAGAAATTCTTCCAGAGGATACGGCAAAAGAAGCATCTGATTTCGTGAAAAAGGTAAAAGAGAAGAAGATGGAAGAAAAGGAGAACGTAAAGAAGGCTGAAAAAAATGTTAGCCCTGAGCAAAAGCCGGAACCAAATAAAAAGCAATTGAATGGACAAGTTCCAACTTCTAAGGCAAAGCAAGCTCCATATAAGGGATCTGTTCGATCTGATAAAGTATTAGTGCTACTCGTTGAATTTAGTGATTATAAACATAATAATATTGATCAAACACCAGGTTATATGTATTCGAAAGACTTTAGTAGAGAACATTATCAAAAGATGTTGTTTGGTAATGAGCCTTATACATTATTTGATGGTTCGAAAGTAAAAACATTTAAACAATATTATGAAGAGCAGTCTGGCGGTAGCTATACGACAGACGGATATGTAACGGAGTGGCTAACTGTTCCAGGAAAAGCATCTGATTATGGAGCTGATGGTAGCAGTGGTCACGATAATAAAGGTCCAAAAGGTGCACGTGATTTAGTGAAGGAAGCTTTACATGCAGCTGCTGAGAAAGGGTTAGACTTATCTCAGTTTGATCAATTCGATAGATATGATACAAATGGCGATGGCAATCAAAATGAACCTGACGGTGTAATTGATCATTTAATGGTAATTCATTCTGGTGTTGGTCAAGAAGCTGGTGGCGGTAAATTAGGTGATGATGCAATTTGGTCACATCGTTCAAAATTAGCTACAGATCCAGTAGCGATTGAAGGGACAAAATCAAAGGTAGATTACTTTGGTGGAAAAATAGCAGCACATGATTACACAATTGAACCAGAAGATGGCGCTGTAGGTGTGTTTGCACATGAATTTGGACATGACCTTGGTTTACCGGATGAATATGATACGAAATATACTGGAAATGGTTCACCTGTTGAAGCTTGGTCATTAATGAGTGGAGGTAGTTGGACAGGAAAAATTGCAGGAACAGAGCCGACTAGTTTTTCACCACAAAATAAAGACTTCTTACAAAAGAATATGGGTGGCAACTGGGCAAAAATTTTAGAAGTAGATTACGATAAAATTAAGCGTGGTGTAGGAATTCCTACATATATTGATCAAAGTGTTACGAAATCAAATCGTCCAGGTGTTGTACGTGTTAATTTGCCAGGTAAGAGTGTTGAAACGATTAAACCTGAGTTTGGAAAGCATGCATATTATAGTACTAGAGGAGATGATATGCATACAACACTAGAGACACCATTCTTTGATTTAACAAAAGGAACAAATGCAAAATTCGATTATAAAGCAAATTATGAGTTAGAAGCAGAGTGCGATTTCATTGAAGTACACGCTGTAACGGAAGATGGAACGAAAATATTAATTGATAGACTTGGAGAAAAAGTAGTCCAAGGAGATAAAGATACAACAGATGGGAAATGGATTGATAAATCATACGATTTAAGTCAATTTAAAGGGAAGAAAGTGAAACTACAATTCGACTACATTACAGATCCAGCTGTAACATATAAAGGTTTCGCGATGGATAATGTAAGTGTAACTGTTGATGGACAAGGTGTATTTTCTGATGATGCAGAAGGACAGTCAAAAATGCAGTTAAATGGATTCGTTGTTTCTGATGGGACAGAGAAGAAAGCTCATTATTATTATTTAGAGTGGAGAAACTACGCTGGATCAGATAATGGATTAAAAGCAGGAAGAGGTCCGGTATATAATACAGGTCTTGTCGTCTGGTATGCAGATGATAGTTTCAAAGATAACTGGGTTGGGGTGCATCCAGGTGAAGGCTTCCTTGGGGTTGTAGACTCTCATCCAGAAGCACTAGTTGGTAATTTGAACGGGAAATCAGCGTACGGTAATACAGGCATGCAAATTGCAGACGCTGCATTTTCATTTGATCAAACACCAGCATGGAGTGTAAATTCATTAACACGTGGACAGTTTAACTATTCTGGATTACAAGGTGTTACAACTTTTGATGATTCAAAAGTATATAGTAACAAACAAATTGCAGACGCAGGAAGAAAAGTTCCAAACCTTGGACTTAAATTCCAAGTTGTTGGACAGGCAGAGGATAAATCGGCAGGGGCTGTTTGGATTAAACGTTAAATGAAAGAAACAATTGTATGCCCACAGTGTGAAGGGAATATTACTGCACAACATATTATTGATCTCCCGCATCCTTTTTCATTCAGGTGTCTACATTGTAAAGTGAAGCTGAAAGAAATAAGGATAACGCCATGTTTAATATTAGCGGCAATTTGTATAATCCCACTGTTTATTATGATTGGTGAGAGCATTAAAGAATTGCTAGGAAAATATTTTTCTATTATAGACAATGTACCAACCGTACTTATTTTCTTCTTACTTTGTTATCCGTTGTATTATTTCTATGAAAAATATAATGCCAGATTATTTATTACGTATGGTTTATTGAAAGTGAAAAATTGAATGTTGTGGAAAATTTATTTAGTAATTGTAGCGATATTAGCTATTATTTCATTAATAAGAGGGATGTTTCAAACACCAATTCAAAAGTTTGATTTTGTAGTGTCCATTATTACGTGGATAGGGCTATTTGGTTTTGTCTTTAAACTCAATCGTTTGGAAATGCATCTTCGTGTTTAGTTGAAATATTTTATTTACTTTATTGTTATCGTAGCTTTTTTAGATACATTTTCACAATTACCTATTATGAGTACGTTCGCTCAAAGCCTTGGAGGAACTCCTCTTATTATTGGGCTAGTTGTCGGTATGTACTCATTTGCTAATATGATTGGTAATATTATTGCTGGAGCTGCCGTCGATAAATTTGGTGCAAAAAAAATACTTTATATAAGCATGGGATTTACGAGTTTCATAGTCTTGTTATATACCGTTGTTCAAAGTGGTGAACAACTATTAGTTGTGCGCTTTATGCACGGTTTTAGTGACGGATTTTTAATTCCTGCTGCCTTTACATTTTTATCAAAACAAACAAATTCAGCAAAGCAAGGTAAGGCAATGGCTCTATCTGGTGCTGCTGTTGGAACAGCGGCTATCGTAGGTCCTGCTTTCAGTGGCATTATGAAAGCGACAGCTGGAATAGAATGGGTTTTCATTACTATTTCTATTTTAATGGTTCTTGGTACAATCGTATCTCTATTCTTCTTACCAAATAACGTGTCAAGAAAAGATACATCAAGAACGCAAATGATGAACAAAGAAGATATGTTTGAACTATTGAAATCAGAATCGTTATTACAGGCATATATTGGTGCTTTCACTCTAATGTTTTCACAAGGAATTGTCACATATATGTTACCAGTAAAAGTTGAGGCGTTAGCACTTAAAGCATCTACAACAGGTATGATGCTAAGTGTATTCGGAATTACCGCTATCCTCTTCTTCTTACTTCCAACAAATCGTATTTACGATCGATTTAATCGCTCAAAACTAATGCTAATTGGTATTGCAGTAATGGCATTAGCGTTATCTTTACTTGGATTATTCGCAACAAAAGGTATGCTCTTTATCGTTATGATGATTTATGGCATTGGATTCGCTATCCTTTTCCCATCGATAAATGCATTACTTGTTGAAAATACGACAGATGATAAACGCGGAAAAGCATTCGGACTGTTTTATGCTTTCTTCTCATTAGGAGTTGTTGCTGGATCCTTTACAGTTGGAGCAATCGGGGCATCACCTAGCGTCAGCTTCGTTATCGGAACTGCATTCTTATTAACATTTGCCGGTATGATTTACGTAAGAAGCAAAGTAAAAAAGACAATGATGGGTTAAATGTTTAAAATGAAAGCATTACTTTGGCATAATCAACGTGATGTACGAGTAGAAGAAGTACCAGAACCAACTGTACGACCAGGAGCAGTGAAAATTAAAGTTAAATGGTGTGGTATTTGCGGGACAGACTTGCATGAATATTTAGCAGGGCCAATTTTTATTCCGACAGAAGAGCACCCATTAACACATGTGAAAGCACCTGTTATTTTAGGTCATGAATTTAGTGGTGAGGTAGTTGAAATGGGTGAAGGTGTTACATCTCATAAAGTGGGAGACCGCGTTGTTGTAGAACCAATTTATTTTTGTGGTAAATGTGAAGCTTGTAAACATGGACATTACAATGTTTGTGAACAGCTTGTTTTCCACGGTCTTGGTGGAGACGGCGGTGGCTTCTCTGAATATACAGTAGTACCAGAAGATATGGTTCATCATATTCCAGATGAAATGACGTATGAACAAGGTGCGCTTGTAGAACCAGCAGCAGTAGCAGTTCATGCAGTACGTCAAAGTAAATTAAAAGAAGGGGAAGCTGTAGCAGTATTTGGTTGTGGTCCAATTGGACTTCTTGTTATCCAAGCAGCTAAAGCAGCAGGAGCAACTCCTGTTATCGCAGTTGAACTTTCTAAAGAACGTCAAGAGTTAGCGAAATTAGCAGGTGCGGATTACGTATTAAATCCAGCAACTCAAGATGTATTAGCAGAAATTCGTAACTTAACAAACGGTTTAGGTGTAAATGTTAGTTTTGAAGTAACAGGTGTTGAAGTTGTACTACGTCAAGCAATTGAAAGTACAAGTTTCGAAGGACAAACAGTAATTGTTAGTGTATGGGAAAAAGATGCAACAATTACTCCGAACAACCTTGTATTAAAAGAAAAAGAAGTTATCGGTATTCTTGGATACCGTCACATCTTCCCAGCTGTTATTAAATTAATTAGCTCTGGTCAAATTCAAGCAGAGAAATTAATTACGAAAAAAATTACAGTGGATCAAGTTGTTGAAGAAGGATTTGAAGCACTTGTAAAAGATAAAACACAAGTGAAAATTCTTGTTTCACCTAAATAAATGCTTTCGTTTTTTTTAACATTGAAACGTATGCTAAGAGCCTGTTTGCGAGCGTGGAAGGATAAAGAATTTCAAGTTTTATTCGTATTAACAATTTTGACTTTAATATCGGGTACAATCTTTTATAGCACAGTGGAGGGATTACGTATCCTTGATGCTTTATATTTTAGTGTTGTGACACTGACAACTGTAGGCGATAAAGATTTTAGTCCTCAAACTGATTTTGGGAAGATATTTACGATACTATACATATTTATCGGGATTGGATTAGTGTTTGGATTTATTCATAAGTTGGCGGTTAATGTGCAACTACCAAGTATATTATCGAATAGAAGAAAAGAGTAAATGAAAAAGAAAGTTCTTGCCTTAGCAGCAGCTATTACGTTAGTAGCACCGTTACAAAGTGTTGCGTTTGCTCATGAAAACGATGGAGGACAGAGAGTAGGCGTTATTCCGCGCTGGTCTGCTGAAGATAAACATAAAGAAGGTGTAAACTCTCATTTATGGATTGTAAACCGTGCAATGGATATTATGTCTCGTAATACAACACTTGTAAAACAAGATCGAGTTGCACTATTAAATGAATGGCGTACGGAGTTAGAGAACGGTATTTATGCTGCTGACTATGAAAATCCTTATTATGATAATAGCACATTTGCTTCACACTTCTATGACCCTGATAACGGGAAAACGTATATTCCATATGCAAAGCAGGCGAAGGAAACTGGAGCTAAATATTTTAAATTAGCTGGTGAGTCATACAAAAATAAAGATATGAAACAAGCATTCTTCTATTTAGGATTATCTCTTCATTATTTAGGAGATGTAAACCAACCGATGCATGCGGCAAACTTTACAAATCTTTCGTATCCACAAGGGTTCCATTCTAAATATGAAAACTTTGTAGATACGATAAAAGATAATTATAAAGTAACGGATGGAAATGGATATTGGAACTGGAAAGGTACAAATCCAGAAGATTGGATTCATGGAGCGGCAGTAGTTGCGAAACAGGATTACGCTGGCATTGTAAATGATAATACGAAAGATTGGTTCGTGAGAGCAGCTGTATCGCAAGAATATGCAGATAAATGGCGCGCTGAAGTTACACCAATGACAGGTAAGCGTTTAATGGATGCACAACGTGTTACTGCTGGATACATCCAGCTTTGGTTTGATACGTACGAAAATCGTTAAGTGAAAAGTAAATTGCTAAAAGGTGTACTTAGCTTTGGGATTGGTTTAGGAGCTTTATATAGCGGATCTTCAGCTCAAGCAGAAACGCCTACAAATCAAAATAATACGTTAAAAGTGATGACGCATAACGTGTACATGCTATCAACAAACTTATATCCGAATTGGGGACAAAGTGAGCGTGCTGATTTAATTGGAGCGGCAGGTTATATAAAGAATCAGGACGTTGTTATATTAAATGAAGTGTTTGATAATAGCGCCTCAGATCGTTTGTTAGGAAATTTGAAGAGAGAATATCCAAATCAAACGGCAGTATTAGGTCGTAGTAGTGGAAATGAATGGGATAAAACATTAGGGAACTATTCATCTTCAACTCCTGAAGATGGTGGCGTTGCGATTGTGAGTAAATGGCCAATCGTTGAAAAAATTCAATATGTATTCGAAAAAGGCTGCGGACCAGATAATTTATCAAATAAAGGATTTGTATACACGAAAATTAAGAAAAATGATAGTTTTGTTCATGTAATTGGGACGCATTTACAAGCTGAAGATAGTATGTGTGGAAAAACTTCACCTGCATCTGTACGTACAAAACAGCTACAAGAAATTCAAGATTTTATTAAAAATAAAAATATACCAAATAACGAGTATGTGTTAATTGGCGGAGATATGAACGTAAATAAAATAAACGCTGAGAATAATAGTGATTCAGAGTATTCATCTATGTTTAAAACATTACATGCTTCTATTCCATCTTATACTGGACATACAGCGACTTGGGATGCGACGACAAACAGTATTGCGAAATACAATTTCCCCGATAGCCCTGCCGAGTATTTAGATTATATTATTGCAAGTAAAGATCATGCGAACCCATCGCATATAGAAAATAAAGTGTTACAGCCGAAATCTCCACAATGGACTGTTACATCATGGTTTAAAAAATATACGTATAATGATTACTCTGATCATTATCCAGTAGAGGCTACTATTTCTATGAAGTAGGTGGATCGAGGAATTTTTAAAGAAGTTCCATTACCGTGTGCATTTTTAGATGAAGTAGCTTTAGAAAGAAATATTCAATCGGTTATTGAACTAAGTGGTGATAAAAAGATTCGAATAGCGAGTAAATCATTACGATCCGTTCCAATTATGAAACGGATTTTAGCTGCAAACAACCGATTTCAAGGTATTATGTGTTTTTCACCTAGAGAGGCTTTGTTTTTAATTGAACAAGGATTTAATGATTTATTGTTAGGATATCCAGCTTATGATGACAGGGCTTTATATGAAATTAGTTTGCTAACAAAGAAAGGGCTTATTATAACTTGTATGGTGGACTGTGAAGAGCATATTGTTTATTTAGAAAAAATTGCTGAGAAGTCTAAAGGGTGTTTTCGTGTTTGTTTGGATATTGATATGAGTAGCCGTTTTTTACAATTTCATTTTGGTGTAAAAAGATCCCCGGTAAAAGATGTGCGGAGAGCTTTGGAAATAGTAGAAAAGGTGAAGGACTCATCATCTTTAATATTAGATGGTGTAATGGGATATGAAGCTCAAATTGCTGGGGTTGGAGATCATATACCGAATCAATGGATAAAAAGTAAAGTAATTTCTTATTTAAAGAAGAAATCAGTGTTAGAAGTTAAAGAAAGAAGAGGACGTATCGTAAAAGAAATACAAAACCTTGGTATTGAACTTAGGTTTGTAAATGGAGGTGGAACGGGAAGCATAAAAACAACTGAGCAAGATAACTCAGTTTCAGAGATTACAATAGGTTCTGCTTTTTATGCCCCTAGACTGTTTGACTATTATAAAGAAGTACAATTTCATCCAGCTGTCGGATTTGCTTTACCAGTTGTACGTAAACCAGCTCCGTTTATCTATACTTGCCTAGGTGGTGGATATATTGCTTCAGGCGCAGTTGGTAAAGATAAAGAGCCTGAGGTTTGGAGACCAGATGGTGCAAAACTATTAGCTTTAGAAGGTGCTGGTGAGGTACAAACTCCCGTTCATTATAACGGTGAGGAGCGAGTGAATATAGGAGATTCTATATTGTTTCGTCATAGTAAAGCTGGGGAATTATGTGAGCGTTTTCCAATTTTGTATCGTGTGAAACAAGGGAAGATTGTTGGGGAGTATTCAACATATCGGGGGGATGGCCAATGCTTTCTATAGATGCTTTCTATAGAGGGGAAAAAATGGAGAAATTGGACAGGGAATGTAGAAGGAACGCCGCATTATACGATGTATCCAGAAACTATACAAGATGTAGTAGAAGTTGTAGAGCTTGCACGAAAAAAAGGGAAGAAAATTCGTGTTGTCGGTTCAGGCCATTCGTTTACACCTCTCGTGCAAACAGAAGAAATTTTAGTTTCTTTAGATGAATTAAAGGGTATTACAAATATTGATGAAGAGAAGATGGTTGCCGAAGTATGGGCAGGAACAAAGCTACATGACCTAGGGAAGTTACTTGAAGAAAAAGGTTATGCACAAGAAAATTTAGGGGATATTGATTCACAATCTATTGCAGGAGCAATTAGTACGGGGACGCATGGGACGGGTGTTACCTTTGGGAGTTTATCGACACAAGTTATAGAGATTACGACAGTTTTATCAACAGGTGAGAGTATAGTTTGTTCAGAAACCGAGAACGTCGAATATTGGAAAGCATTTCAGTTATCGCTTGGAATGCTAGGTATCATCGTAAAGATAAAATTAAAGATTATCCCATCATATTCGCTCGTTTATGAAAGTGAAAAACAGTCACTATCTACTGTAATGAACAAGTTAGAAGAATATAAGAAGAATCGTCATTTTGAGTTTTTCGTTTTTCCTTATTCAAATGAAGTACAAGTGAAGTTTACAAATGAAACAACGAGTAAAGGAACTGATTTAAAATGGCATAAACTAAAGGTGGAGTTACTTGAAAATAGGATGTTCTCTTTGTTATCTAAAGGGTGCAAATGGTTTCCTTCCATAAGTAAAGGAGTAAGTCGATTATCAGCTAAGGCTGTACCAAACACAAAAATAATCGGCCCAAGCTATGAAGTGTTCGCTACATCACGTACGGTTCCATTTTATGAAATGGAGTACAGTGTCCCTTCAAAGTATATGAGAGCTGTTGTAGAAGAAATTTCAAGTCTTATTGAAAAGAAAAAGTATAAGGTGCACTTCCCGGTTGAATGTCGCTACGTGAAAGGTGATGATATATGGCTTAGTCCAGCGTATGGAAGGGACTCGGCATATATCGCCGTTCATATGTATAAAGGTATGAAGTATGCAGCTTATTTTGGTGAAGTGGAGAAAATTTTTTTGAAATATGAAGGTCGTCCACATTGGGGGAAAATGCATACGTTAACATACGAAAAGTTACAAAACATATATCCAGAATTGCATTCGTTTCTAAAAATGAGGAAGTCGCTAGATAAAACAGGAATGTTTTTAAACCCTTATACAGAAAAGTTATTTACGATTATGAAAAAAAGCTGATTGACTGCATATTTATTTCCAGTAAAAACAGCATTTATTTTATTTCCTATTTTAGCAATGTTTCTGTTAATCCCATTTTTAATATTTAATTATCGAAAATACGGTTATTTAAATAAATGGCGCTCATTTATTTTGTATTCATTACTACTCTATTTATTAAATGCCTATTTTCTTGTTATTTTGCCATTACCACAAACGTATGATACTTGTAGCCTACAACCAGCTAATACACAGCACATGCAACTCTCACCATTTTATTTCATACAAGAGATTAGTAATCATACATCGGCAATTTTAGCGAAACCAACTACTTATTTCTATTTATTAAAAGAATCTGCGTTTTTACAAGTAGCATTTAACGTGCTATTAACCGTTCCATTCGGTGTTTATTTACGTTATTATTTCCGACGTAGTTTCTTACAAACAGTTTGTATTTCTTTTTGTCTTTCACTATTTTTCGAACTGACACAGGTAACTGGACTATACGGTATATACAATTGTGCATATCGCTTATTCGATATCGATGATCTATTTTTAAACACATTAGGCGGCGTAATTGGTTTTATCATTGCACCAATATTTACGTACTTCCTTCCGAAAACAAGCGAATTAGATAGTCACATTGATTTAGAAACGAAACCAGTCGGATTCGTTCGTCGTCTTATCGCTATGCAAATTGATTGGCTGTTCTTATCTATCGTCGTTCCTGTCATTAAAAATAAAGGAAACTCTCTATTTATTTCTAATATCCAATCTTACACAAATGTATACGAACTCCTTTTCATTACATGTTCAATCTTTATTTACTTTATTATCATTCCATACTTTACAAATGGAAGAACGATAGGAAAAGCGTTGCTTCGTATGTACATTAAAGGGAAATCAGATCGTATTACGATGAAGGAACTATTCATCCGTTACGGTATATTCTATTTCGTTTTAGGTGGAATCAATTATATTCTTTCTAGTAGCTCTATCTTAAATCTTACAGAGCCTTTAGTATTACTAGTTATACTGTTATTCCAATTCGTAATTAACGGCATATTTATTATTCATGTTTTCTTACATGTATTTAGCCGTGATAAGTTACTATTCTACGAGCATATTAGTCAAACAAGAAATGCGATTATACTAAAAAAAGCTGACAAGTAAATGCGATATGAACTTTTTTCTGTAAGTGGAGATCATATTACGAATTTTGAAAGTGCATGGCGTTTTCAAGAGGGAGAACAGATTTTTGTTCATGATGATCAAACAAAACGAAATTTTATTATTATTCGCCTAACGCATGATGTATTTCAACAAAATAAACATGTTATTCGTTTGTATTGTCAAGAAAAGAAAGTTTATAAATAAATGTTTATTGTTACTAAACTAATTCATATTAAATATGGCTATGAGAATGATTTACTATATTCACTTAAACAATACTATCCATCAACTGAAACAAATGGTTTTATTAACATAGAATTTTCACCTATGCATCGTACAGATGATGGAGCAAAATATATGATCCGTATGTTATGGAAAACACAACAAGATTACCATGCGTGGCTTTCTCAAAGAAACGAAAATGAAACTTGGAAGCACAAAATGCAAAACTATATCCTTTCTTCCACATCCAATGCTACTTATATGCATTAAATGGAACAATTTTACTACATTTTAAAATACTTAATTCTTGGTCTGTTCCAAGGACTAACAGAACCAATTCCGATTTCTTCAAGTGGTCACCTCGTTTTAGCACAACATTTGCTAGGACTAAAAATAGAAGGATTTAGCTTCGAACTACTTGTTAATTCAGCTTCATTACTAGCTGTATTACTTATTTATAGAAATGATTTAATTCGTCTAACAAAGAATGGTCTATCTTATATATTTACAAGAGCAGAAGATGCAAAATCAGATTTCTTCTTCATTATTTACCTTGTAATTGCAACTATTCCAGCAGGTGTAATTGGTGTTTTATTTAAAGATTATATCGATCAGTACTTAAAAGGTGTGAAAATGGTTGGGATTTCCCTTCTTATTACTGCTATCGGCCTTTGGATTATTCGAAACTTACGTGGACGTAAAAATGATGGCGACCTTTCTATGAAAGATGCAATCATTATCGGTCTAGCACAAGCTTGTGCACTAATCCCTGGAATTAGCCGATCTGGCGCTACAATTGTAGCAGCGATGTTACTCGGTATGAAGCAAGAGACCGCTCTTCGCTTCTCATTCTTACTATATATTCCTGTTAGCTTAGGTGGATTATTGCTAAGTATTACAGACATTGCTAAAGATCCTAATTTAGACACATTATTCGTACCATATATCGTTGCATTTATAGCAACATTTATCATGACATATATTTCTTTAAAATGGTTTATGAACATTATGGCAAAAGGAAATTTAAAATATTTCTCTTTCTATTGTATTATCGTAGGGATACTTACTATCATTTTCTTATAAATGTTTACTCAAAAGAAATCACTCCAACATAAAATTGATCAATTAGAAGATCGTATACAAGAATTAGAGGCAGAATTAAAACAAAAAGATATTGAAAAACAAAATATGATTTCTTCTATCCATGACCGTGTGCAAAACGTCGTTCAAGAGCATCAGCTTGTAAATAACCAGCACCATACACTCCAAAATTTAATTCAGCAATTAAACTCGTGTTTTGAAAATGTTTCAACACGTACAACAAATTCTAATGAATTAAATAGTGAAATGTTACAAAAAGAACAAAGCTTAATTCAGTCTATTGAAGAGATTATTGACTGCTCTAATGAAGGAAAAGAATCTGTTCACCGTTTACTTATTGTAATTAATAAATTAGGTGAACAATCTCAGCGCACATCTAACAGTATGAATCATTTAAGTGAACGCTCAAAAGAAATCGAGCAAATTGTAGAAGTCATTCAAAACATTGCAGCACAAACAAATTTACTTGCGCTAAATGCAAGTATTGAAGCTGCGCGTGCTGGAGAGCACGGTAAAGGTTTCGCAGTTGTTGCCAATGAAGTAAGAAAACTAGCAGAAAGTACGGCAGAGAGTACAAAAAATATTGGTAACTTAACGAAAAAAATTCAAGAAGAAATTGAAAAAGCATACGAAAACACAAAAGATAATTTACATTTAGTTGATGAAGGTGTAGAAATGAGTGCCGATACAAACGCTAGAATCGAAAATATTTTAATTATGATTCAAACGTTACAAAATGGTGCTACAAACGTTATCCAAGCAATTGAAAACCAAAAATCTTGTAATGATGATATATTACGAGAATTTGCAAACACTCAACAAATGTTCCAAAAATTAAATACTACTATTATGAACCATATTCATGATGCTGAAAAAGTCGATGTTCAATTGACTAATGGTCTTCAAGAAACAGTATCTTCTCATTAAATGAACTATTTTAAGCGAATCAGTAGTCTAGTATTAGCAGGAATTATCGGTCTTTCTAGTACAGTCGCTGTAAAAGCAGAGTCAAACGACGAGAAACTTAACAACATGCAACAGCAATTGCAGCAAAACGATGCAGATATGCAGAAGAAAGAGCAAGAGAAGCAAGCTGTTAGTAAAGAGATTCAAGGTATTGAAAACGAACTACATAACTTAAATAATACAATTGCAAAAAATAAAGAGGATCAAGCTGCTATTCAACGTAAAATCGATGAAACGCATAAGCAGATTGAGCAAAAAAAGAATGAAATTGTCGTTTTAGAGGATAAAGTCCTTGCTCGTAAAGATATTATGAGAAAACGTATGGTTTCTGTTCAAAACAGTTCAAATACAAGTTTAGTAGTAGAAGTTGTAGTAGAGTCAAAAAACTTTGCAGATTTCTTACAACGTATGAACGCAGTTTCTACTATTCTAGAAGCTGATAAAGAAATTTTACGTCTACAAGAACAAGATCTTCGTCAAATTGAAGAAGATAAGAAAACAATTGACGAAAAAGAAGCATCTTTAGTAGTAGACAAACAAAAATTAGCAAAAGCGCAGGCTGATTTGCAAGATAACTTGAAAAAACGTCAAGATAACTTACAAGCAGTTCAAGCTAAATATAACCAGATTGCAAGCCAACTTAATTTAGCAGCAGAAGAAAAAGCTAAAATCGAATCAAATATGAAGGCAGTTCAAGAAACAATTGCTCGCGAGCAAGAAGCAGCAAGAATTGCAGCAGAAGAGCGTGCAAAAGCAGAAGCGGCTGCAAAGGCTGAGCAAGAAGCATTAGTGAAAGCACAAGCAGAAATTGCTGAAAAACAAAAGCAAGAGAAAGCTAATAAACCAGCTGAACCTGTTGCGAATAATAATTCGAAGGTAGAACCTGCACAACCTTCGAAGCCAACTGCTGGTGGAAGAGAAATCTATGTACATGCAACAGCTTATACAGCAGATCCAGCTGAAAATGGCTATGCGCCAGGACAACAAGTTTATTCTGCATGGGGAGGCTATAATCTAACTGCAAACCCAGGAATGAAATTAATTGCTGTAGATCCAAGTGTTATTCCATTAGGTTCTACTGTATATGTTGAAGGTTATGGACAAGCAATTGCAGCAGACACTGGTGGCGCAATTAAAGGTCACAAAATCGATGTTTTAATGCCTGATAAAGCTTCATCTAGTAATTGGGGCAGAAAAAATGTTAAAGTTACAATTTTAAACTAAGTGGTAAAATTGACCATTTTAAATAGGGTGAAAGAATTAAGGGCTCGCTTCAATTTTTCACAAAGTGTATTAGCAGAAAAGGTTGGAGTGACGAGACAAACAATTGCAGCAATTGAAAAAGGGGATTACGTTCCTTCGTTGTTATTAGCACTTACGATTTGTGATGTGTTTCAGTTAAAGATGGAAGATGTGTTTGTTTTAAATAAGGAGGGGAAAGAGGATGAATAGATGAATAGACTTGTATTTTCCTATATGCTAAATGTACTTTTAATGGTATTAGCAGGTTGGGCTTTCATTGAGTTGTATTATTTTACTATTGAAGTCGCTAATTTTATTCAAACGAAGAGAGTACCATTTGAAGTTTCAATAAGTTTAATACCGCTCGGGTTACTTTTAACATTTGGTATTGTATCGACGGTTCTTTATAAAATCCAAAAGAAAAAATATAAAGAGCTCTCGTATTGGATGTTTCCACTATTATTTCCTCAAGAAGATGAGCGTGAAAAGGTAATTACAGAAAAGGCTTGTCGTACTACATTTATGTCATTATGGTATGTGTTGCCTTGTGCGGTTGGTTTTTTAACTCTTTCTCCAATTGTTATTCTATATGTTCCTGCATATCCGATATATATTGCATTTAGTATCTTCTTTATTCAGATGACGATTTTTCACGTGTCTTTATATCGAAATAAAATTGCTTAAATGAATAAGCAAAGAATTTATAGTATAGTAGCAATCCTTCTATTTGTTGTAGGTGGGTTTTTAATTGGAAAGCCATTTTATGATGGATATAAGGCTGAAAAGAAACAGACTGAAAATGTGCAAGCTGTTCAAAAGATGGATTATGAAAAGCATGAGACAGAATTTGTAGATGCGTCAAAAATTAATCAACCAGACTTGGCAGAAGTAGCGAATGCATCGTTAGATAAAAAACAAGTAATCGGTCGTATTTCGATCCCAAGTGTTTCATTAGAAATTCCTGTTTTAAAATCTTCTACTGAGAAAAACCTGTTATCAGGTGCAGCGACAGTAAAAGAAAATCAAGTAATGGGAAAAGGGAATTACGCACTAGCAGGGCATAACATGTCTAAAAAAGGTGTTTTATTTAGTGATATAGCATCTTTGAAAAAAGGCGATAAAATTTATTTGTATGATAATGAAAATGAATATGAGTACGCTGTTACTGGTGTATCTGAAGTAACTCCGGATAAATGGGAAGTTGTAGAAGATCATGGGAAAGATGAGATAACGCTTATTACATGTGTATCTGTAAAAGATAATTCTAAGCGTTATGTTGTAGCTGGTGATTTAGTAGGAACGAAGGCGAAGAAGTAATTGGGAGGAACAAGAGTGAGACAACAGGTGAAGAAACTTCTTTTAACAACAAGTGTAGCTTTATTGGTAGCTCCAATTTCAGCTTATGCGCATCCAGGGCGTACAGATGCGAATGGTGGACATACGTGTCGTACAAATTGTGAAAAATGGGGATTACAGTACGGGGAATATCATTATCACAATAAAACAGCTCCTAGTAGTGGTGCAACGAGTCCAGCTTCTAGCCAAAATAATAATGGTGCTGTAGAAGCTGAAAGACAAGCAGAAGCACAGCGCAATGCTGAAGCTGAAAAACAACGTGCTGCAGAAGCACAGCGTAAAGCTGAAGAAGAGAGACAACGTGTAGCTGAAGAACAAAGAAAAGCAGAAGAGGCACGTAAGCAAGAGGAAGCTAAGCGCCAAGTTGATACGGAGAAAGGTCAACTTGAAGGCGAAAAAAATGGAGAGACTGATTTTAAAGCAGGGAAAAACGATGTACAAGTACATTTAGCTGGAAAATCAGATACATATAAACAAGCATTTACAACTGCTTATACTACTACTTGGTCTTTAGAAGAGCAGAAGAAAACGCATTTTGAAAAAGGAAAAGAACAGGGTTTAGCACAAGAGACGATGGATGATAGTCAAATTACTCCAGAGTTTAAGCAGATCTTTGCAGAAGGTTTCCAAGTGGGAAATAAAGAGAGAACAGAAAAAATTGAAAAAGAGCAAGCTGAACTAGGGGAAAAGGCTGGTAAGGAAATAGCTGAAAAGAATCCTGGAAATAGTGAGAAAGATGTATACGTGAAGGCATATGAAACAGCGTATGAAAAAGGCTATAAGTCTACAAAAAAGGCAGTAGAAAAGGCTGGATATAAGTATGCGTTTGAAAACTATGATTTGAAGATTCCTGCCAAGTATGAAAAGAATGACTCATTAAAAAAATGGTTTACTGAAGGATTTAAATTGAATAAAAAAGCAGCGGAAATTCGAGAAGAAGGATTTAAAAAGGGAGACAGCTGGTTTTCATTCTTCTATAAGAGTTTCGTGCCAAGTGAATATAAAGAACATAAAGAGTTGTATAAGCAAGCAATAGAAAAAGGTAAGAAGGCATAAATGGAATCAGCGATACAACTAGAGAAAGAACAGCAAAGAAAAAAGAAACATCCTCCAGGTTTATACTTACTCTTCTTTACAGAAATGTGGGAAAGATTTAGTTACTATGGATTACGAGGATTATTAACATTATATTTAACGACAGCTTTAGTAAGCGGTGGTCTTGGGTTTAGTCCTGCATGGGCACTCTCCATTTACGGATTTTATACTGGAGCCTGTTATTTCACACCAATGATTGGTGGATACTTAACAGACCGTTTTCTAGGTAGAAGAAAAGCCATCACAATTGGTGGTATAACGATGGCAATCGGTAACCTTACACTATTTGCCTTGCAAAACCAATTAGGCCTATACCTCGGATTAGCGCTTATTATTATCGGTAATGGATTCTTCAAACCGAATATCTCTACACTTGTTGGAGAATTATACGAAGAGAATGATCCAAAACGTGATAGTGCATTTACCATTTTCTACATGGGTATTAACGTTGGTTCGTTTTTAGCTCCACTCGTTTGCGGATTTTTATCAGAAAATTTATTCAAAACAACAGTAGATGGCGTTGTTCATTTCGGATTCCGTTACGGTTTCTTAGCCGCTTCAATCGGAATGATCATTGGACAAATTTTATTTACAACACTATCAAATCGCTTCCTTGGTGATATCGGTAAAAAACCAACTCGCGATTTGCAAACAGCTGCTGGACAACCATCAGTAGGAGATACACCGTTAACAAAAAAAGAAAAACAACGTACCGCAGTTATCGTCATTTTAACATGCTTCGTTGTCTTCTTCTGGGCTGGCTTTGAACAAGCTGGTAGTTCATTAACATTATATACAAACAAATTTGTAGACCGCTCTGTGTTCGGATGGGAAGTTCCAACATCTTGGTTCCAATCGGTCAATCCATTATTTATTATTTTACTTGCTCCAGTCATTTCAGCATTATGGGCAAAACTTGCAACTCGCAAGCGCGGGGATTTAAAAATCCCAACCAAAATGGGACTTGGTATGATCTTACTCGGTATCGGTTATATCATACTTGTTATCGCTACTTTAAAAACAGGTAGTGACGAACATAACATTACAGAAAAAGCAAACTTACTATTTATCGTCTTTACGTATCTTTTCCATACGTTAGGTGAACTATTCTTATCACCTGTCGGACTATCAATGGTTAGTTCTCTCGCTCCAGTAAAACTTGCTTCTTTACTAATGGGTGTATGGCTTGCAAGTTCAGGTATCGCCAACATTTTAGGCGGACAACTTGCAAGCTTCACAACTTCACTTGGATATGCTGAAGTGTTTACTGTTATCGGCGCTGTAGCGATTGTTTTAGGTTGTGTTTTATTATTAATCTCTAAAAAACTAGTAAAATGGATGGATTAAATGCGGGGAAAGGTTGATTTTCAGAAGAAATTGGAAAAGGGAAATAGCTATAGAATGGGCATTTCTTTTGTGATAGACTATGGACTATGTTTTCTTTATAAGGAAGCGGATTACCGCGTTTTTTTATGTATGGAATTGATTTCACAAGAGATGAAATTGAAGAAGGAGAAAGAAATGAAATTGTTACAGAAAAAAGAAATTTTACTTATTAGTCTTATGCTATTCTCTATGTTTTTTGGAGCGGGGAATCTTATCTTTCCGCCTTTCCTTGGATATGAAGCAGGAGAACACGTGTGGATTGCGCTGTTAGGTTTTATTATATCAGCAACAGGTCTTCCGATATTAGGTGTTATTGCTGTTGCAAAAGCAGGAAGCTTTCAAACGTTAGCGGGTAGAGTACATTCTTCATTTGCAATTATTTTTCCGTGTATTGTGTACGTATTTATTGGACCTGGTCTTGGTATACCACGTGCAGGAAGTTTAGCATTTGAAATGGGACCAGGTCAGTTATTCCCAGAATCGGGTAGTGTAGTTTTACTATTTTATACGATCGCTTTCTTTAGCTTTGTTTACTGGTTAAGTTTATCGCCATCTAAATTAATGGGCTTATTTGGGAAGGTTTTAACGCCTTTATTATTATGTATGATTGCACTTATTTTTATAAAAATTATGTTTACACCAGTTGGTAGTATGAAAGAGGCTACTGGAAATTACGGACAAGCTCCTATGTTCCAAGGATTTTTAGATGGATATTTAACGATGGATGCGCTAGCGGCTTTAATCTTTGGTATTGTTATTGCAAATGCTTTACGTGCAAAAGGTATTGAAGATGATCAAGGCTTAGCGAAATATATGAGTATTGCTGGTATTGGAGCAGGTCTTTTATTATCTATTATTTATGTCATCCTCGGATATGTGGGTTCAATTAGCGGTTCGTTAGGCACGTTTAATAATGGGGCGAATGTGTTAGCACAAGTGATGACGACGTTATTTGGACAAGGCGGAGTAGTTTTATTAGGCCTCATTTTTACTATTGCGTGTTTATGTGTTTCAATTGGACTTGTTACATCTTGTAGTCAGTTTTTTACAAGTGTATTTCCGAAAGTATCGTATAAAGTTTGGGCGTTTATATTGAGCTTTATTAGTATGATTTTAGCTAATTTAGGGTTAACACAAATTTTAAAAGTTTCAGTACCGATTCTTGGATTTATTTATCCAGTTGCATTAACGCTTATTATTTTAGGGTTATTCCATAAATATATTGGGAAGTATGTGTGCATATATCCTGTTACAATTGGGATTGTAGCGGTATTTAGTGCAATCGATATTTTAAATAAAAATGTGATGACGAATCAGTGGACGCCAATATTGAAGTATATTCCGTTTTATACAGAAGGTGTAGGGTGGATCATTCCAGCTCTTGTAGGTGTGTGTATTGGTGTAATCGTTAGTATCATGATAAATAAGGACAAATAAATGAAGGAAGATTTGAATAAGAAAATAGAAGCACTCGAAACTACAATTGAAACGATGCAAGAAGCACTTTTTGAGTTGAAAGCAAAACAAAGGGAAATAGAAGTAGAAAACGCTCAGCAACGTGTTAGTAAGGAAAAGAAAGTATATATCGAAACGATAATAGATGAAAAATTACAAGAAGATGTAGTAAAGATCAAAGAGCCCGTGCAAAAAGTTGAGGAAAAACAAGTAAATATATCTGCTTTTAAACCGGAACCATTCAATATTATTAAGTTTTGCCAAACATGGTTACCGCGTATATTTGTCGGTATTATGCTACTTGGGGTTATTTGGTTATTTAAAGCAGGGGTAGATGCTGGTTTATTAACACCAGCGATACGAATTGTGTTTGGTATCGCCTTATCTATCGGTTTGTATTATATAGGGGATATTCAAATTAAACGAGAGCGGCAATCGTTAGGATTAGTATTAGCTGGAGGAAGTATTACAGGTATTGTTTTAACGACGTTTGCGGCACATTATTTATATGGATTTATTCCAGCAAGTATTGCATTTATCTGTAATATTGTATGGGTTATTTTAGGGGTTTATTTAGCGAAAAAGTATCAATCGGAATACCTTACTATCTTCGTAGCGGTCGGAGCTTTCTTCGTTCCGTTCTTGTTAAATAGTACGACTCCGAATCCTTATATTTTCTTTGGATATGAGACGATATTAACACTTAGTTTATTATGGTATGCGTTGAAAAATCGTTATAAATACTTATATATGATTTCTTATGTTGTTGCTGCCATTGTCCTGTTTGTCTTCTTTGCTGTTATGTCGATATTAGTAGAGAATTTGCAAATACAGTTAACGATTGTATATGGTGTAATTCATTTGCTGTTATTTTGGCATATGTTTTCAGAGGAAGAGTTTATACGAGAGGCAAGAGTAGCGATATTTAGTACAAATGCCGTTTTCTTTATTTTATCTATTGCAAAAATACCTGATTTTACTACGTGGGGATTGGTCATAAGTACGCTCGTGCATACTGTTATGTTTGTACTTGAATATAGGAAGAATAAACAGTCTATATTTGCAAATCTCTTATTTGGTTTTGCAATGGGGTCATTTAGTTTAGCGATTTTATACGAGTACAGTTTAGTGAATGCAGCAATTGTATTGTTGTTACAAGGTTTTCTCGGTATGGTCACTTCTATTAAAGCAAAACAACAAATTAAACTGTATGTAAGTGCCACTATTTATGCGATTGGAATGATACAGACGATTTTTAGCCCGTTTGATCATTTTGTTTCAGCAGGGTTTGTTGCTCATATTATTTTAATAGGTACATTTTATTACTGCATGAAACGAGCGAAAGATGTATTAACGAGTTTTGGAAAATATGTTTATTCTATAGCTCTCTATTGGTTCATGGTCATTGTATTTATTACAATTACTAGAGTCGGTGAAGTTCTTTCTACAGATGGAAGTATAATAAGCGTATCAGTATCGTTATTATGGATGGTATATGCATTATTTGCAGTTTGGTTTGGCCGGAATAAAAATATGAATGAAATATTGTATGCTGGATTAGTCGTTTTAGTAGTAACGATAGGAAAGCTATTCCTTCTAGACTTACCAGAAGTTTCAATGATGATCAGGGCAGTGTTATTCTTAATCGTAGGTAGTATAGGTATCGTCATTTCCAGAATGTTTTTCTCAAAAGAAGAGAAATGAATGAAGAATAAAAAATGGATTACATTTTCTTTAGCAACAGCAATTACACTTAGTATGGGGAGTTCGTTCATACCGTCTACTTATGCCGAAAGCTCTGTAGACCCAGCTCCTGAAATTGCTGCAAAGGTTGTAAATCAAAACAATGGGAAGAAAGTATTATTTGATAATACGCACGGTCAAACTGCAGGGACAGCTGACTGGGTTATTGATGGCGGCTTTTCTGATTTTGGAAACGGCATTGCCCAAAATGGATATCATGTAAAAGAACTTCGTAAATCAACACCTATTACATACGACGACTTAAAAAATTACAACGTGTTTATCGTTCCAGAGGCAAATATTCCTTACAAAAAATCTGAACAAGATGCAATGTTACAATATGTGAAAAATGGCGGCAGTATCTTCTTCATTGCCGATCATTATAATGCAGATCGTAATAAAAATCGCTGGGACTCTTCTGAAGTATTTAATGGATATAGACGCGGTGCTTGGGAAAATCCCGCAAAAGGAATGTCTAACGAAGAAGCAAACTCACAAGCTATGCAAGGAGTAGAAAGTTCCGATTGGCTATCTAATAATTTCGGTATTCGCTTCCGTTACAATGCACTTGGTGATGTTTCAGCTAAAAACATTGTTTCACCTGAACAATCATTCGGAATTACACAAGGTGTTTCATCGGTAGCAATGCATGCTGGTTCTACTCTAGCAATTACAAATCCAAAACTAGCAAAAGGACTTGTTTATCTTCCAGAAAACCCGTCAAAATGGAATAACGCTGTTGATAGTGGTGTTTATAACGGCGGTGGCGTTGCAGAGGGTCCATATGCTGCAATCGCAAAAGTAGGACTTGGAAAAGCTGCCTTTATTGGTGACTCTTCTCCAGTTGAAGATGCTACGCCAAAATACGTTCGTGAAGATTCTGGCCAAACAAAGAAAACTTACGATGGTTATAAAGAAGAAAACGATGCTGTTTTACTAGAAAATATCGTAAATTGGCTATCGAAACAAGAGACATTTACAAGCTTAGATCAAGTAAACGGTTTACAACTTGATTCACCTACTGCTTTACAAACATTTGAACAACCAAGCTTATCAACAGAGCCACAACCAGAACCTTGGAGTGCACCAAACGCTGGTTACCAATGGTTTAATACAAATACATTTAAATCTGGTTCATACGGGTATAACGGCGCCGTAACAGCAAACGATTATGTGATTACACGCCCTAGCATTCTACCAAACAATGAAGTGTTCCAAATAAAGATTCAAGTAAACAACTTACTACCTAATACAACTTATAATAACTATTCTTTAGGTATTTTCACGACTGGTGGAACACAAGTAGCAAAAGTTCAAAATACAAACGGCACTTGGCCATCTACTTTCGGATATAGTAGCGCCTTCTCATTTACAACAAACAGCTTTGGTTCTGCTGAAAAAATTGTGAACGTACAACTTGATTCAAATACAACTGGACAAGCAACACTTCGTCTACGCCAAAATACAACGGCTAAATATAATGAAGCTGTAACGATTAATAAGAAGTAAATGCAGCACACAAACAAATCTGGAACTTTAAATCGAGGCTTAAAAGAACGACATATTACTTTAATGTCACTCGGTTCAGCTATTGGCGTTGGGCTATTTTTAGGATCTGCTTCTGCTATTAAACTAGCTGGTCCTTCCATCTTACTAGGTTATATGATCGCTGGACTCGTTATTTTTTTCATTATGCGAGCGCTCGGAGAAATGGCAATTGAACAACCGGTTGCCGGTTCTTTTAGTAAATACGCTAATGATTATATCGGCCCACTTGCTGGCTATATTACTGGTTGGAACTACTGGTTCTTATGGGTTGTTACTTGTATGGCTGAAATTACGGCGGCTGGAATTTACATGCAGTACTGGTTCCCAGATATCCCGCGCTGGACTTGGGCACTACTCGCTCTATTATTAATGAGCGCTTTCAACTTCTTATCAGTAAAAGTATTTGGAGAACTTGAGTTTTGGTTTGCTCTCATTAAAATTATCACAATTATCTGTATGATAGTAGTTGGAGCTGGCATTATTTTATTCGGATTCGGAAATGGTGGTATCGCTACTGGTATTTCAAATCTTTGGTCACATGGTGGCTGGTTCCCAAATGGATTTTCTGGATTACTACTCTCCTTACAAATGGTATTATTCGCTTATTTAGGCGTTGAACTAATTGGTGTTACAGCTGGTGAAGCTCAAAACCCGAAGAAAACACTCGCAAAAGCTATCGATAACGTATTTTGGAGAATCCTAATCTTTTACGTCGGGGCATTATTCGTTATGATGGCAATTTATCCATGGAACGAACTTGGCGAGAAAGGAAGTCCATTCGTATTAACATTCCAACAAATCGGCATTGCAAAAGCAGCAGGTATTATTAACTTTGTCGTATTAACAGCTGCACTTTCTTCTTGTAACGGTGGTTTATTTAGTACAGGGCGTATGCTATTTACTTTGGCACAACAAAAGAAAGCACCTGAAAGATTCGGTCGTTTAAATAAAAACGGTATTCCGAGTCAAGGAATTGTAGCAACGGCTATCGTTTTACTTGTTGGTGTTATATTAAACTACCTTGTGCCTGCAAAAGTGTTTACATGGCTCACTAGTATTTCAACTTTCGGGGCAATTTGGACTTGGGGTATTATATTAGTCGCTCAAATTAAATTCCGTAAAGGATTATTAACTGAGAAAAAAGACAAGCTAACGTATAAAATGCCTTTACATCCAGTAAGCTCTTACTTCTCACTTGGCTTCCTTGCACTTGTACTATGTATAATGGCGTATTCAGAAGATACACGAATTGCATTAATCGTTGGCCCAATTTGGCTTATTGGCTTAGCTATCGTGTATTACATGAAAGGATTTCATAAGATTGATGAAACACCTAATTCAAAGATTAGTTAAATGTTTCAATTACAAAAATATAACACTTCTGTGAAGCAAGAGCTTTTAGCTGGCATCACAACTTTTTTTACATTTGCGTATATTCTTGTCATCAATCCGAAAATATTATCTGATGCAGGTGTACCATTTGATCAAGCGTTTACAGCAACTATTATTGCGACAGTTATTGGGACGCTATGTATGGCGTTTTTAGCTAACTATCCAATTGTCATTGCTCCTGCTATGGGGATGAATGCATATTTTGCTTATTCTGTTGTTCAACAGGCAGAGGGGATTACATATGTCATTGCGTTTTCGGCAGTATTTGTAACAGGTATTATTTTTCTTTTATTATCTTTCACTTCATTTAGGCAAAAGTTAATTGTCGCAATTCCTGATAGTTTAAAGCATGCAATTGCAGGTGGAATTGGACTATTTATTGCTTTTATTGGATTACGTCTATCTGGAATTATTGTTGATCATCCATCTAATTTAGTTACGATGGGTGATTTTCATTCTCCAGCCGTCATTTTAACTTTAATTGGTTTAATTTTAGCGGCGGTATTAATGGTATTACGTGTGAATGGTGCATTATTTATTAGTATGATTGTGACAGGAGTTATCGCCTTCTTTACGGGGCAACTGAAGTTTGAGGATAAAATTGTAGCGATGCCTCATTTACCAGAGGGTATTATCATTTCAAATCCAATCAATGCCGTTTCAGATGTAATTCAGTATGGATTATATGGTGTTGTATTTTCATTTTTACTTGTACTTTTATTTGATACGACAGGTGCATTACTCGGTTTAATTAAACAAGCAGGTTTAATTACAGATAATACAGAGAAACGTTTTGGTAAAGCGTTTATTGCAGATGCGATTGGCGGAACGACAGGTTCTATCTTTGGTACAAGCCCAACAGCAGCGACAATTGAATCGTCAGCTGGTATTGCTGCGGGTGGTAAAACGGGATTAACAAGTATTGTAGTTGTTGGACTAACAATTATAACGGCATTTTTCAGTCCTGTAATTGCATCTTTATCAAGTGTAGCTGCTATTACAGCTCCTTCATTAATTATTGTCGGTAGTTTAATGGCACAAAGTATTCGTGATATTAATTGGAATGAGTTTGAAGATGCATTACCAGCATTTTTAATTTTCGTAGGTATTCCGTTAACGTCTAGTATTGCGAATGGAATTGCAATCGGATTTTTAGTGTATCCAGTCTTAAAGATTGTGAAAGGGAAAGGGATGGAAGTACATCCGCTATTATACTTATTTACAATTTTATTTGGATGTCATTTATTCTTATAAATGGCTGTAAGTAAAATAAAAGTCGCGCGTGTTCAGTTAGATTTAACACAGCAACAATTAGCAGAAAAAGTAGGCGTTACAAGGCAAACGATTAGTTTAATTGAGAAGGGGAAATACAATCCATCTTTAGATTTATGTTTGAAAATTTGTTATGCGGTAGATAAAACATTGAATGATTTGTTTTGGGAGGAAAAGGAGTGAGTGAAAATCGTGAAAGATGAACGTTTAATGATTGAGGGGTTAAAACATATTAGACTAGTTTTCATCTTACAAAATATTGTCATACTAAGTATCGTGTTTTATCGTTATGTTTTACAAGGGGCAGGATATGAAAGTGTTTCGGATTTATTAATGGTATTTATGGGCGGGATAATAGTTATTAACTTTTTAAACTTAAAAAATTCGGTGGAAGTGTATGAGCATACAGGGGGAGTATCTCGTAGTTATTTCATGAAGCTATTATTCATTCCATTAGGTATTGTTATTGGTATTTTAGCTATTTGTATCATTGTCACACCAAATATTTCGATAAAGGAAATTAGCATAACAGGACTTATTATGTTTGCTTGTTTTTTAGTTCCTATTTTGTTTATATACATATATATGAAAAAAATAAAAAGTGAAGATTGAATGATTACCGTGAAATATATTGGTGCATCTGAAACTTACGTATTACGTCAAAAAATTTTGCGCCCGAGTCAAACATTAACAGATTGTAAATACTCTTCCGACTATGAAGCAGATCCCTTTCACTTAGGTGCTTTTCTAAATAATGAACTGATTAGTATCACTTCCTTCTCAAAAGAAATATATCCTGACTTACCAACAGGTGTTCATTATTGAATGTTACTATCACATATTATGGGGATGGATCACATTATGTCTATTGTAACTTTAGCTCTATTATTATTAGCGGAAGTACTCGTTGCCATTATTCTCATCGGTGTTAGCATTGAAATTTGTAGTTACGGCTGGAAGAAATCAAATGGCGTCAAATACACTTGTCTCTTGCTTTCGCTCCTTCTCGGAACCGCTAGCATACTCGGACTTTTCGCTGCACCTGCCTATTTCTTTATACAACTAACAGAAAAAGGCTTGTAAATGGAACATCATACTTCTGTTCTATCACTTATGGTTGTAGTTGCAATCGCGTTTTTCGTTCCCCTTTTGTTACAACGCTTTAAATTAAAAGCACTTCCTGTCGTTGTTGCTGAGATCATCGCAGGAATCTTTGTAGGTAAAAGTGGGTTTAATATTATTGAGCCAGATATGTGGCTCCAAGTTTTATCAACACTAGGATTTATCTTCCTCATGTTTTTAAGCGGGTTAGAAATTGACTTTTCTATTTTTAAGCAAAAAGGGAAAAAAAGTACGAAAAACGAACCGAACACATTCCAAGCAGCAAGCATTATTTTCTTGTTTATTTTCATCTTATCTTATGCCCTATCATTACTATTCGTATGGCTAGGATTTGTAGATAATGCAATGTTCATGACTTTAATTATTTCAACTATTTCTTTAGGTGTTGTCGTACCAACATTAAAAGAGAATAACTTAGGAAAAACCGCAATCGGACAAATCATTTTATTAGTCGCTGTTATTGCGGACTTAGTTACAATGATTTTACTCGCCGTATTTGTCGGATTAAATTCTGAAAGCGGCCAAAGCATGTGGCTCCTACTCCTTCTATTCGGAGCAGGTATTATCATTTACTTTATTGCAAAACGATTCAAAAACATCCCATACTTAGATAGCTTAAAAGCTGGTAGTGTACAAATTGATACTCGAGCTGTTTTTGCACTTATCTTAATTTTAGTAGGGTTATCTGAATCTGTTGGTGCAGAAAATATTTTAGGTGCCTTCTTAGCAGGTGTACTCGTATCGTTATTATCACCAAATGAAGATATGATTGAAAAACTTGATTCCATCGGATACGGTTTCTTCATTCCTATTTTCTTCGTAATGGTTGGTGTAAATCTAGAAGTCTGGTCTATTTTTAAAGAACCTTCTAGTATGCTAATGATCCCAATTTTAATTGTAGGACTCTTTATTTCAAAACTTTTACCATCACTCGTCCTACGAAAATGGTATCCACGTAATATCGTACTCGGAAGTGCCATCTTATTAACATCAACACTTTCTTTAGTTATTGCGGCGGCACAAATTGGTGAAAAACTAGGAATCATCAGCCCAAGTTTATCTGCTTCTCTTATTTTAAGCGCAGTTATTACTTGCATTTTTGCACCTATATTATTTAAAAAGATGTTCCCAAAAGTGGAAACACCAAAACCGAAAGTATCTATTATTGGCGCGAGTAGAATTACTCTTCCATTATCACTTGATTTAAAACGAGAAGACTATGATGTAACGCTATATATGATACGCCAAAATAAAATAAATGATGAGGAAGCGAAATCACATGACTTCCCTATCGTGAAATTAGATGATATTACAATTGAATCATTAACTGAACAAACAACATTTGATGCAGATCGTGTTGTCGTTGCAACAAGCGATGATGAACAAAACTTATTATTAGCAGAACACGCGAAAGAACTAGGTGTTGAACATGTCATTGCAAGTGTAGAGGATCCACTTCTACAAGAAAAAGCAACACAAGAACATATCGCTGTATTCTCGACTATTAACTCTACACGTATTTTATTACGCGCTCTTATCGATAAACCGAGTCTCGTTCGTTTAATTACAACAGCGAACGAAACAGTACGTGAAGTTGAACTACGTAGTAATAAATATAACGGCATCGAGCTTCGTCGCCTTCCGTTTTTAGGTGATGTACTTGTCATCCAAATTTACCGCGGTAATAAAGCATTAATACCGCATGGTGATACGAGGTTACAACATGGTGACACACTGCTTGTAACAGGTTCAAAAGAACATATTGATACACTAAAAAACATATTAGAATAGATGGCTCAAAATAACAATCAAGCAAACGGGCATGCGCATAGCGGATTCCCATGGTCACACGTTTTCGGATTTATTTTATCGCTTGCACTAACGTTTCTAGCGTTATACGTGGCACTTTACACAACATTGCCACTTTCAACAGTCTTAACAACTATTATCATAATGGCTGTTGCGCAAGCTTTATTACAATTAATTATGTTCATGCATTTAAAAGAAGGAGAAGGAAGAGTTCAAATTCTTACGATGATATACAGTTTCTTCGTTGCAACTGCAACAGTTGGTTTAACTGTATGGATCTTCTTCTCAATGTAAATGGCGGCTTTAGATAAAAGCTTACCTTTGGAATATCAATCCGAGCAAAGCAGATTGAATATCCTAGGATTCTGGATTTTTCTTGGGGCTGAAATTATGCTGTTCGCAACACTTTTCGCCTCTTATCTAGTCCTTGCTGGTCGTACGGCAGATGGCCCAACACCAGCGCAATTGTTTGAAGTTAAAACACTTTTAATTCAAACACTACTACTTTTAACAAGTAGTTTCACATGTGGTATCGCAATTCATGAAATGCGTAAACACAATCAAAAAGGAATGTTAGCTTGGTTTATCCTAACTTTACTTTTAGGTGCAGGCTTCCTATTCTTCGAGATTGAAGAATTCATTTTATACGTTGGTGAAGGCGCAACAATTCAAACAAGTGCTTTCCTATCTGCATTCTTCGTTCTTCTTGGAACGCATGGTGCCCACGTAACAGGCGGTATCATTTGGGCAACTTGTGTTATTATCCAAATTTTAAAACGAGGTTTAACACCAGTTACAGCTCGTAAAGTATTCATTATCAGCTTATACTGGCATTTCCTTGATCTTGTTTGGGTCTTTATTTACACACTAGTTTACTTGAACGGGATGGTGGCGTAAGTGAAGCTTGATGAATTCTTTGTCACAGGTGACCCGATAATTTACGGTGCAGACGCTTCTATCGTTCTTGTGACATTAGCAATCATTTTCGTACTAACAAAGTATAAAAAATGGAAGTGGCTTTGGGACGAATGGTTGACAACTGTTGACCATAAAAAAATCGGAGCCATGTATATTATTTCTGCGGTTATCATGTTATTCCGTGGTGGTATGGATGGTTTAATGATCCGTGCACAGTTAACATTCCCAGAAACAACTTATTTAAACGCTGAACACTATAACGGAATCTTTACAACACACGGTACAGTTATGATTCTTTTCATGGCGATGCCATTCGTTATGGGATTAATGAACCTTGTAGTACCATTACAAATTGGTGCTCGTGACGTTGCATATCCGTTCTTAAATGCTTTAAGTTTCTGGTTATTCTTTGTCGGAGCAATGTTATTTAACATCGCTTTCGTAATTGGTGGTTCTCCAGACGCTGGGTGGACTTCTTACTTCCCAATGGCAGGTACAGAGTTTACTTCTGGTGTAGGAAATAACTACTACGCAATTGCATTACAGATTTCAGGTCTCGGTACGCTAATGACCGGTATTAACTTCCTTGTTACTATCTTAAAAATGCGTACACCTGGTATGACTTTAATGAGAATGCCAATGTTTACTTGGTCAATCTTAATTACAACAGTTATCATTATTTTCGCTTTCCCAGTATTAACAGTTGCTCTTGCATTAATGACATTTGACCGTCTATTCGATGCTCACTTCTTTACGATGGCGAGCGGCGGTATGCCGATGTTATGGGCCAACCTGTTCTGGGTATGGGGTCACCCTGAAGTATATATCGTTATTTTACCGGCATTCGGTATTTTCTCTGAAATCATTAGTACATTCTCACGTAAACGTCTATTCGGTTACAGTGCGATGGTGTACTCGATGGTTGCAATTTCTTTACTAAGTTTCGTCGTATGGCTTCACCATTTCTTCACTATGGGTGCAGGTCCGGCGGTTAACTCATTCTTCTCGATTTCGACAATGGCGATTTCGATTCCAACCGGTGTTAAGATCTTTAACTGGTTGTTTACACTGTATAAAGGACGTATTCGTTTTACAGTTCCAATGCTTTGGTCATTGGCATTTATTCCAAACTTCGTAGTTGGTGGAGTTACAGGGGTTATGCTTGGAATGGCAGCAGCTGATTATCAATACCATAACAGCTACTTCCTAATCGCTCATTTCCACTACGTATTAATCGCAGGTACAGTATTCGCTATGCTTGCCGGATTCACATTCTGGTATCCAAAAATGACTGGTCATATGTTAAATGAACGCCTAGGTAAATGGACATTCTGGATCTTTATGAGCGGATTCAACATCTGTTTCTTCCCAATGTACTTCTTAGGTTTAGACGGTATGACTCGTCGTATGTACACTTACTCTGAAAGTCTTGGATGGGGATGGCTAAACCAAATCGCATCTGTTGGTGCTGTAATGATGGGTATCGGCTTCCTAATCCTTTGCTATAACGTAATTTGGAGTGCACGTCACGGTGAACGTGACACAACTGGAGATCCATGGGATGGCCGTACACTTGAATGGGCAACTCAATCTCCTGTACAACATTACAACTTCGCGAAACTTCCTGAAATTAAAGAAGCTGATGCTTTTTGGTTCATGAAAAAACGTGGAGAAACAGTTATACCAGCTTCAGAAGATATCAAACCAATTCACATGCCAAGTAACTCTGGCGTGCCTATTATTGCGTCTTTATTCTTCGGGCTTGCAGGATTTGCATTAGTATTTAGTTGGTTCTGGCTTGCAGCAATCGGCGGAGTTGGTATTTTAGGTTGCTTAATCTATCGTTCATTCGATTATGACGATGGTTACTACGTAAGTGTTGATGAAATTAAAGAAACAGAACATATAGCATGAATGATATTCACCTTAAAAAGTGTGCATTTGTGTCTATTTTTTAACAATATCTCAAAAACTATTGCCTTCTATAAATTAATAGGTTTATATTGTTTTATTGGCATAGTTTCAATCCAAGGAGAAAGGAGATTTTCAATCGTGCAACTAAAGAAAGCATTTTGGAAGTTGGCTTCGCTTCTTCCGTTATCATTACTTCTGTTCCTCGGCGGCTGTGATAAGAAACTCGCAGTATTAAATCCGCAAGGACCTGTTGCAAAAGCACAGTATGATTTAATTGTTTGGTCATTCTTGCTTATGTCATTAATTATCGCAATTGTATTCATCCTGTTTACAGTCATCTTGATTCGTTATCGTGAAAAACCAGAGAATATGGACTATGAGCCACCTGATCAACACGGTAACACATTATTAGAAATTATTTGGACACTCGTTCCTGTTATTATCGTTATCGCATTATCGATTCCAACAGTAAAAGCAACTTATGCTTCGGAAGAGGTTCCGGAAGAGTCCAAACATATTAAACCAGTTGAAATTTATGTTACATCTGCAAACTGGAAATGGTTATTCAGTTACCCGGAGGAAAAAATTGAAACCGTTAACTATTTAAACATCCCAGCTGGTGTACCAATTCAATTCAAACTGACTTCTGTAGGTCCAATGAATGCTTTCTGGGTTCCAGAACTTGGTGGTATGAAGTACACTATGGACGGCATGATTATGGATTTATATTTACAAGCTGATAAGCCTGGTTCTTACCTAGGCCGTAGTGCGAACTTCTCTGGTGAAGGATTCACTCACATGGAGTTCGAAGTTGAAGCAAAAACAAAAGAAAAGTATGACAAGTGGGTAAAAGAAGTACAACAAACTGCTCCTAAACTAACAGAAGATAAGTACAACGAAATTGTTAAACCTGGTGTAGTTGGTCGTATGACATTCTCTAGTCATCACTTAAGTTATGTAGATCCAAAATCACTTGAATATTGTGATTACAACTACTACAAAAACAAAAAATAAATGAATCAACAAGTAGAACAAACAAATTTAAAACGTACAATGAAAAGTAGACACCTATTTATGATCGCACTTGGTGGCGTTATTGGAACTGGACTATTTATGGGATCTGGTCAAATCGTCCATAACGCTGGACCTGGTGGTGCTATTTTTGCATTTTTAGTCGGTGGATTTGTTATGTATTTAACGATGTTATGTCTTGGTGAATTATCCGTTGCTATGCCAGAAGCAGGTTCGTTCCAAAGCTATGCAAGCAAATTTATTTCACCTGGTTTTGGATTTGTTGTCGGTTGGATGTATTGGTTAAATTGGGCTGTTACAGTTGGAGTAGAATTAACAACTGTAAGTATTTTAATGAAACGATGGTTTCCAGACGTTTCTTCGTGGATTTGGTGCGTTACATTTGCAGCAGCACTTTTTCTTGTGAACGCTCTATCAGCAAAGGCATATGCAGAAACAGAATTTTGGTTCGCAAGTGTAAAAGTTGCAACAATTGTTATTTTTGTCGTACTTGGTGGTGCAGTTATGTTTGGTCTACTAGACTTTAACGGAAAACCCGCTCCAATGCTTCACAATTTCACTGAAAATGGCGGGCTATTTCCAAATGGTGCATTAGCTGTTCTTCTTACGATGATCACAGTAAATTACTCCTTCCAAGGAACAGAATTAATCGGAATTACTTCAGGAGAAAGTGAAAATCCTGAAAAAACAATTCCAAAAGCAATTAAAAACACAATTTGGCGAACTCTATTCTTCTTCGTCCTAGCAATATCAGTTGTTGTAGGTTTACTCCCATGGCAAGAGGCTAATCTAGTCGAAAGTCCATTTGTACTTGTATTTGATGTAGCTGGTGTTCCATATGCAGCAGACATTATGAACTTTGTTATTATTACAGCCGTATTATCCGTAGCTAACTCTGGTTTATACGCAAATTCTCGTATGCTTTGGGCGATGGCAAAACAAGGAATGGCGAGTCCAGCTTTTACGAAGTTAACTAAAAAAGGGGTACCACTGAATGCACTCATTTTCAGTCTTATTTTTGCAAGCCTTTCTTTATTAACAAGCGTGTTTGCGGCAGATACTGTCTTTCTAGTTTTAACATCTATTGCAGCAATGGCTGCCGTTGTCGTTTGGATGTCAATCGCGGCTTCACAGTTTTTCTTCCGTAGAAATTTCGTGAAAAATGGCGGCGACATAAATGATTTAAAATATCGTACACCGCTTTATCCAATAGTTCCAATCGTAGCGTTCTCACTCAACTTTATTACATTTGTTAGTTTAGCTTTCATTCCAGATCAGAGAATCGCTCTTTATTGCGGTATTCCATTTATGATTATTTGCTACATTTTATACCAAGTTAAATATAAAAAAATTGTCACATTTGAACAGCAAAAAAGTATAACTCGGAAAATAAACTAAATGAAAAAGTTAAAATTTCTTTTTGTTTTTGGGATTATACTTGCGGCCGCGTTTTTTATAGGGAAAGATAAAATTATACAAAAGGCGCAAGTGCTACGTTTAGATTTTCTATCTGAAATGAAAGAAGCAGCTATGATTGAAGATGTTCCATTTATAAAACAATTACCAGAATTACCTCGTGGATGTGAAGTGACAAGTTTGGCTATGTTACTGCAATATAAAGGTGTACAAGTAGATAAGATGCAGCTTGCTAGCGAAATCCATCGTGTTCCATTTGAACAAAATGGTTTGCGTGGAAATCCTTATGAGGGATTCGTTGGAAACATTTATACGAAGGCTGAACCTGGATATGGTGTATATAATCAACCAATCTTTAATTTAGCAGAAAAATATGTTCCTGAAAAAGTAATTAATTTAACAGGTAGAGACATGCAAGATATATATAAAGTAATTAGTTCTGGATCTCCAGTATGGGTCATTATTAATACAACGTTTAAGCCGCTAGCTGAAAGTAGTTTTGAAACATGGAATACGAGTTCAGGTGAAGTGAAAATTACATATTATGAGCATAGTGCAGTAGTAATTGGATATGATCAAAACTTTGTATATGTAAATGATCCTCTTAAAAACAATCCACGTTTGGCTGTTCCACGAGCGGAATTTGAGAAAGCTTGGGAGCAAATGGGAAAACAAGCAATTACTATTTTGTAAATGATTCGCGTTATAATAACATTTAACTTGGTGAAGAAGGAGAGAGGAGAAATGGATGTTGCAAAGGAACTTGTTTTGTCAAAAAATCAGTTGGTTGAGTGGAGAAGGCATTTTCATAAGTATCCAGAGTTATCTTTTCAAGAAGAGAAAACATCGCAGTTTGTGTTCGACATACTTCAAAAAATCCCATATTTAGAAGTGTCACGACCGACTCAATATAGTGTGATGGCAAAGTTAGTAGGTAAACAGCCCGGTAAAACAATTGCGGTTCGAGCTGATATGGATGCTCTTCCTATTCATGAAGAAAATGATTTTGATTTTATTTCGACATATCAAGGTGTGATGCATGCATGTGGTCATGATGGACATATGGCGATATTACTTGGTGTGGTACATAAGTTAGTAGGGGAAAGAGAGAAGGTTAAAGGGGAGATTCGTTTTCTATTCCAACATGCAGAAGAAAATTTTCCTGGTGGTGCAGAGGAAATGGTTGCAGCTGGGGTAATGGAAGGTGTGGATTATATTATTGGTGCTCACCTGTGGGCGTCGTTAGAGGCTGGTAAAATAGGTGTAATTTATGGTGCGGCAATGGCTGCGCCGGATGTTTTTAAAATTACGATTGAGGGAAAGGGTGGGCATGCTGGAATCCCTCATGAAACTATTGATAGTATTGCAATCGGTACACAAGTTATTTCGCAACTTCAGCAAATTGTATCTCGCCTCACGAATCCGTTAGATTCTCTCGTAGTATCTGTTACGCAATTTCATGCTGGGACAACCCATAATGTGATTCCAGAACAAGCGGAAATTGAAGGGACAGTGCGGAGTTTAAGACATGAGTTGAGAGAAGAAACAGAGGGGAAGATTGAGCGGATTGTAAAGTATATTACGGAATCTTACGGAGCGAAATATACATTTTCTTATGAATATGGATATCGACCAGTTGTAAATAATTATGAAGTTACAGAGCTTATTGAACACACGGCATTACAACTTTATGGACGAGACAGGATTGTTCGTTTACAACCAACGATGGCTGGAGAAGATTTTTCAGCATTTTTACAAAAGGCACCGGGGGCATTCTTTTTTATCGGAGCAGGAAATAAAGAGAAGGGAATTATATATCCTCATCACCATCCTCGTTTTACGATTGACGAAGATGCACTGCCGATTGGAGTGGAAGTGTTTGTGTCATCCATTATGAATTTCATAAATAAGGGAGAATGAATGAAGAAAATGCACGTGCTAGCACTTATTCCCGTTCTTTGTTTAGTAGTTGGACCAGTATTTGCAAATTCGGTCACTCCTTACGTATTGGGGATGCCATTTTTATTATTTTGGGTATTATTATCGGTGCTTATTACCTCTCTTTCTATGGGGCTTGTGTACGTATTCGATCCTGCTAATAAGGGGGATATGGAATGAATGACAGCATTATTTATCATTATTTTATTCGTATTTCTAGCACTATTTTTAGGTGTTCGGGCGCAGCGTGGAAAAGATATGAATTTAGAGCAATGGTCAGTTGGAGGAAGAGGATTTGGAACGATTTTCGTATTTCTCCTTATGGCAGGCGAAATTTATACGACATTCACATTTTTAGGAGGAAGTGGATGGGCGTATAGTAAAGGAGCTCCTACTTTTTATATTTTAGGTTATGGCGCACTAGCATATATTTTATCGTATTTCTTATTACCACCAATTTGGAAGTATGCGAAAGAACATAACCTTGTTTCACAGCCAGATTTTTTTGCGAAGAAATATAGAAGTAAAGCGCTTGGATTGATTGTTTCAATTGTTGGTGTTGTTTCCATCATCCCATATCTTGTTTTACAGTTGAAGGGATTGGGGATTATCGTTTCAGAAGCTTCTTATGGAAGGGTATCACCTGTTGTTGCAGTATGGATTGGCGCTATTGTTATAACTATATATGTAATGGTTTCAGGTATACATGGATCAGCTTGGACAGCCGCTTTGAAGGATATTATGATCCTGTTTATTGTTATGTTTTTAGGTATATATTTACCGTATCATTATTACGGAGGGTTTCAGCTGATGTTCGAAGCTGTAGAAGCTGCGAAACCAGGATTTTTATCTTTACCTGACGAAGGGATGAGTATTTCTTGGTTTGTTTCTACTATTATATTAACGGCCTTAGGTTTTTATATGTGGCCTCATACATTTGCTTCTGCTTTCTCTGCCAAAAACGAAAAAGTATTTCGTAAAAATGCGGCAATTATGCCACTGTACTCTTTAGTTTTACTTTTCGTATTCTTTGCAGGGTTTGCTGCTATCCTGCAAGTTCCTGGATTAAAGGGAGCAGATGTAGATCTTTCATTATTCCGTCTTGCTTTACAAACTTTTGATCCTTGGTTTATCGGAATTATTGGTAGTGCTGGGGTATTAACGGCATTAGTTCCAGCATCCATGCTTGTTATGGCCGCTTCTACATTGTTAGCGAAAAATATTTACCGAACGATGGTCCCATCTGCTTCAGATAGACAAGTTGCTAAAGTAGCAAAATTATTTGTGCCTGTAGTAACGTTTATAGCAGTTTTATTTACATTTAAAGGAGGAGAAACAATAGGAGCTCTTCTTTTAATGGGATACAGTATTGTAACGCAACTTTTCCCTGCACTTGTATGTAGTTTGTTTCCGCGTCAAATTATTACGAAGCAAGGGGTGATTGCAGGAATGGGGATTGGGCTGTTAGTTGTCGGATATATTACCTTATCTGGTTCAACTATAGCTACGATGTTTCCGAGTTTCCCGCAGTATATAAAAGATTTAAACGTAGGTATAATCGCATTGTTAATGAATATGATTGTGATGTTTGTAGTGAGTGGGATTACGAAAAGTGTATCTTTAAAAACAGACAATATAATAGTAGAAAAATAAGTGGGGAAATTGTTAGAGCTAGAAGGTAACTTGTTTGAAGTTATGGAGGAAATTAGAGATGAGTTAGGTTCACCTAATGATTTAACAATTAGAGAAGTTGCTCTTGCTGGCAGTTTAACACGCTGCGCTGTTATTTTTTTATGTGGTTTAACAGATAAGGATAATGTTTATAAATATGTAGTTCGTACGCTTCAATATGAAGAAATACAAAAAGAAGCATCTATTGTTCAAACGTTATTGGATCGCTTTATTTCTATCGCAGAAGTCGGTATGAAAACAACATTTCCGGATATTATAAATGCGATTTTAGCGGGAGATACAGTTATATTAATTGATAATATTCAAACGGCTATTGTTGTTAACAGTAGAGCTTGGGAGAAAAGAAGTCTAGAGCCTCCAGTGACAGAAGATTTAATACGTGGACCAAGAGTTGGGTTAAATGAAGATATTAATGTAAATAAAATGTTAATTCGCCGTGGTTTACGTGATCCGAAGTTACGGTTTCAATCTTATATTATGGGGAAACGATCACAGAAAGAAGTAACCTTAGTATATATAGAAGATATTATTAACCCGTATATTGTAAAAGAACTAGATCGGCGTCTTCAATCCATAGTGACAGATGTCATTTTTGAGACGGGAACGATTGAGCAATTAATTCAAGATAATAATTTGTCACCCTTTCCGCAGTTTTTAAATACGGAAAGGCCTGATAATATTGTGGCTTCATTAGCGAAAGGAAAGGCGGCTATTTTGGTGGACGGATCACCGTTTGCTCTTATAGCTCCACTTGTATTTGTTGATATTTTTCAATCTGTCGAAGATCATTATGAGCGCTGGGTGATTGGAACGTTATTGAGAGTTTTACGGATGGTTTCTGGTATAATGGCAGTTTTGCTACCAGCTATGTATGTAGCACTTGTATCATATCATCAAGGGCTTATTCCATCTAAACTAGCTTATTCTATTGCGGGAGCCAGAGAAGGGGTACCATTTCCGGCATATATTGAAACATTAATGATGGCATTAACGATGGAGTTAATACGAGAAGCAGGAATTAGATTGCCAAAACCGATGGGACAAACAATTGGGATTGTAGGCGGGCTTGTAATTGGGGAAGCGGCGGTGAATGCAGGAATTGTAAATCCGTTCTTAGTTATTATTATTGCAGTTACTGCAATTGCTACATTTTCACTGCCTGTATATAGCATTACAATTACGTTTCGCATTTTACTTTTTGTTTTTGTATTAGCAGCAACTGCTTTTGGATTGTACGGAATCATTTTAGCTCTTATTGCACTTGCGATTCATATTACGAATTTAAAGAGTGTTGGTATTCCTTATACAACGCCTATTGCTCCTGCATTTTATAAAGATTGGAAAGAAGAACTTATTCGTATGCCAAAATCGATGTTGAAAGAGAGACCGGAATATTTACAAACAAAAGATTCTACAATACGTCCAAAGGAGCGAAAATAATTGAAACCATTTGAGTATGGCGATGAAGAGATTGGATCTCGGGAAATTGGGTTTGCGGTATCGTCAACCATTATTGGTATAGGGGCATTGTCTATGCCGAGAGATATTGCTGATCAAACTTTATTTTCGGACGGTTGGATTATTTTACTTTTGGGTGGATTGATATGTGCGGTTTTAGGTTGGTTTGTAACGAGGGTAGCTATTTTATTCCCAAAACAAAACTTTGTTCAATATACGAGTGCGCATTTGACGAAACCTGTTGCATACACAATTAGTAGCATCTTAGTATTAACATTTGCAGCTTTGACAGCATATGAATCGCGAATGATTGCGGTTATTTCACAAACATATTTATTTAGTGATACACCAATACAGCTATTGTCTTTCTTCTTCTTATTAGTTGTTATTTATGGAGTAGCTGGATCGAGAGCGGCTTTATTAAGGTTAAATGTTCTATTCTTGCCAATTGTTTTAATTGCGATAGTGCTTCTTTCTTTATTGAATGTGAACTTAATGGAAATAGATAATTTACTACCGGCTTTTCAAACGAATGTCAGTCAATATGCTGTAGGAGTTAAAAATTCTATTTTTACATTCATCGGATTTGAGGTAGCTCTGTTTTATGCTGTGTTGTTGAACGATAAGGCAGCGAAAAAAGCGCCAATGGCAGTTGCAAAAGCGGTGATGGTGAACGTGTTGTCATACATTTTAATTTATGTAACTTGTATTAGTGTTTTTACGTATATGACAACACGTGGATTGACATATCCAACAATTGAATTAGGGAAAGAGATTGAAATTGGTGGAGGTTTTTTAGAAAGATTTGATGCGATTTTTTTTACTACTTGGATTATTACTATTTATAACACGACAGCAATGTATTATGACGTCGCATCTTTATTATTTTGTGCTATGTTTCCGAAAGTGAAGAAACATATTTTTATTTTTGTAAGTGCCCCGATTATTTTTATGGTGAATATGATACCTAGTAATTTGAAAGAATTGTCAAATTATGGGACTTATTTAGCTTGGATAGATATGGGGTTTGTCGTGTTAGCGCCTTTGTTAGTTTTTATTGTATATAAAATAAAAAGAAGGAATGGTAAAAATGAAACACCTTCTTAAATGGTAAAAATGAAACACCTTCTTAAAATAATAATGGTTATGGTTTTAGCTGGATCTATAAGTGGATGCTCTGAGTTAGAAGAAATAGAAGAAAGAGGATTTGTAGTAGGTGCAGCTTACGATATTGTAAAGGCAAAGAAAGCAAATCCAATTATGAAAGGGACGTATCAGATGGTACTCCCCAGTAAATTGTCGCAACAAGGTGGACAAGGTGATGGAGATGGCGAAAATTATATTAATGTTAGTGCGAAAGCAGATAGTGTCTTTGAGCAAATACGAATTATCGCCAAAAAAATTAGTCGTTCATTATTCTTTCCGCATATACAAGTGATTATTTTTTCTAAAGATTTACTAGCGAATCCATATGTTTTACAAAATACGTTAGATGTATATATTCGCGATCATGAAATGAGAAGGAATATTCGTTTATTCGTTTCTAAGAAAAATGCAGAAGCAATTTTAAAGCAGAGTGCCAAGCCTGAAAATTTGCCGGCGCAGTATATCGATATGTTAGCTGAACATCCTCCGAAAAATGCCCAAATGATTGAGGCTGCAAGAATTGGTGAAGTCCAGGAAAAGATGATTTCCAATCGGAGTTTTGTATTACCTATTCTCGAACTAACAAAACAAGGGGTACAAATGAACGGGGCAGCGCTGTTTCGCGGAAAGGATAATAAGTGTGTAGGCATTTTGAGTGGGGAAGAAACATTAGGAATGAATTATATAATAGGTAAAAAAATTGGAGGTTTTTTTACTATACGTAAAAAGAGTCAGCTTATTACATATGAAATTCATAAGATGCACCGAAAGATTAAAGTGTCTACAGAAAATACGACTAAACCGAAGTTTGATATTCATTTATCTTTTGAAGGGACGTTAGCGGAGTTACACTTTAGTGATCATAAACAGATTATGAATGAAAATCGATTAGAGAAAAACATCGCGGAGGAAATGGAGAAGCGCATCCAAAAATCGATTAAGCTTGTGCAAAAAGAATATAAGGTAGATGTATTAGAATTAGGGGAAGTGTATAAGAGACATAATTATAAAGAGTGGAAAAAAATAAGTAAGAATTGGGATCAAGGTCAGAATTATTTTAGTGATGCTGAAATTACTGTTCATGTTCATCCGACAATTGAGCATTCAGGTTCAGCTTTACCGAAGAGAGTGAAATAAATGGAATCTCACTCAGCCAGTAAAGCTCTTCCATTAGACTATATTATTCAACATGCACAAACACTTTCAAAAGAAGATATACGGGATGATATTGTCGGAGATATTTATCGAACATCTGCAAGCATATGTAAAGAATCTGTTCAATATACAAATACCGATAAATTGTATCGTTCTGAAAAACTAGATAAAATTTTCACATCTCCAATCTGGGGATTTCCAATTATGCTAGGTATTTTATCTATTATCTTTTACCTTACAATTGCAGGCGCTAACGTACCATCTGATATGATTGCTGAGTTCTTTGGATGGGTAGAAGGATATTTAACATCTTGGTTCCAAGCAATGCATGCACCTGAATGGTTACACGGCATTTTAATACTTGGTTTATTCCGTGGTATCGGTGCTGTTATTAGCGTTATGTTACCACCTATGGCAATCTTTTTCCCTATGTTCGCACTATTAGAAAACTACGGATACTTACCACGTGTTGCGTTTAATATGGATCGTTTATTTAAGCGATCTGGTGCTCATGGTAAACAATCTTTAACAATGGCAATGGGATTCGGTTGTAATGCAGCTGCCATTATGTCAACGCGTATTATCGAATCGCCACGTGAACGTATGCTTGCTATCTTAACAAACAACTTCGTTCCATGTAACGGTCGCTGGCCTACGTTAATTTTAATGGCTTCACTTTTTATGGCTGCTGGTTATACAGGTAGTATGCAAACATTTGTTACTGCTGGCGTTGTAGTTGGAATGGTTGTAATTGGTGTCATTATGACGTTAACCGTTTCTTGGGTACTATCGAAAACAGCTTTAAAAGGTGTTCCAACTCACTACACACTTGAGTTACCACCGTACCGCAAGCCAAAAATTTGGAATACAATTGTACGTGCAACACTCGATAAATCCATCTATGTTTTAAAACGAGCTATAGTTGTAGCTGCTCCTGCGGCCGCATTAACTTGGTTACTCGCTAATATTTTCATCGGTGACACAAGCCTGCTTATGTATTTTGTAAACTTCCTAGATCCATTCGCTAAAATGTTAGGACTTGACGGCTTTATTCTAGCTGCATTCATTCTTGGACTACCAGCTAATGAAATTGTTATTCCGATTTTATTAATGTCTTACTTATCAACTGGATCTTTAACTGAAATAGATGATTTTAATCAGATTAAAAATCTATTCTTAGAAAACGGTTGGACTTGGTTAACAGCGTTAAACACAATGTTGTTCTCCCTTCTTCATTTCCCGTGCGGAACGACACTAGTTAACATATATAAAGAAACAAAAAGTGCAAAATGGACATTCTTATCGTTCGCGATCCCTACCGTTATCGCCATTGTTGTTACATTCCTCTCTACACAATTGGTACATTGGTTAGGGCTTGTATAAATGAGCAACCACCGTATTGCTTTAGCTGGCAACCCGAATACCGGGAAAAGTACATTATTTAATACTTTAACGGGCTTAAAACAACATACTGGAAACTGGACGGGAAAAACTGTTTTAAAGGCTGAAGGGGAATATGAACATAACGGAAATAAATATACATTAATAGATTTACCTGGAACTTACTCACTATATTCAAATTCTGCGGATGAAGAAGTAGCGAGAGATTATATTATCTTCGAAAAGCCAGAAGTAACTGTAGTTGTCATAGATGCAACTGCTATGGAGAGAAATCTAAATTTAGCACTTCAAGTGATGGAAATGACGAGCACCGTAGTCATTTGCATTAACTTAATTGATGAAGCTGAGAAAAAAGGCATCATTATTGATGAAAAGAAATTAGCAAAATCACTCGGTGTACCGGTAGTGAAGATTTCAGCTCGAAACCGAATTGGTATCGGGCATTTACTAAGCGTTATCGCTAAAGTAGCAAATAAAAAACTAATTCCAACACCAATTAAAATTACTTACAGCGAAAAAATCGAAAATATGATTCAGGAATTAGAACCACAAATTTATAAAGTGTTCGGCGATACGTATCCAGCACGTTGGATTGCGTTACGTATATTAGATGGAGATAAAAATTTTTTAACTACACTTCAAAAACACCATAACGAACCACTTGTAAGGGAGGTCGTAATGAATGGAATCTCACTCAGCCAGTAAATGGTATCGGCTAATACAAGACCACTTTCCGCATTTAAAACAGGAGAGTTTGTACAAATTGAGAAGATACAATTAGAAGGAACTATGAAACGACGTTTATTAGATCTAGGTTTTATCCCTGGAGCAACAATTAAAGTATTACAGCGCAGTCCGCTTGGAGATCCGGTCGCTTATCAAGTAAGCAATACAACTATTGCACTGCGTAAGGAAGAAAGCTCCCTTATTTTCGGGGTATTAATAGGAGATGATTTCAGATGAATGGGGGTACAAGACATGGTTATGAAAAAGGGTATTAAATTTTCTTTAGCAGCTTTAGTGGTAGCAGGAGCATTAGTTGGATGTGGGAAAGCAGAAGATACAGCTAGTAAAGATAATGCTAAAGGAAGCGATAATGCAAAACAAGAATTGTCAGGTACGATTGCAGCTGCAGGTTCTACAGCGCTTCAACCTCTTGCAGAGGAAGCTGGAAAGAAATTCATGGAGAAAAATTCAAAAATTTCTATTCAAGTTCAAGGTGGCGGTAGTGGAACAGGGATTAACCAAGTAGCTTCTGGTGCGGTACAAATTGGTAACTCAGATGTTCCAGCTGGAGATAAAATAAAAGATGCTGAAAAAGCAAAAGAATTAGTAGATAACAAAGTTGCGGGTATCGCGTTCGCACTTGTCGTAAATAAAGATGTAAAAGTTGATAACTTAACAGTAAAACAAGTGCAAGATATCTTCACTGGAAAAGTAACGAACTGGAAAGAGGTAGGCGGAAAAGATGAAAAGATCAATGTAATTAACCGACCAGCTTCATCTGGTACACGTGCTACTTTTGAAAAAACAGTGATGAAAGACGCGAAAATTAATGATGGAACTGGTACGACACAAGATTCTAATGGTGCTGTAGAGCAAGCGATTAACTCTACTCCAGGTTCAGTTAGTTACTTAGCAATGTCTTACATGGTTGGTGAGAAAAAAGGTGCGTTACAAACGGTTAAAATTGATGGATCTGAACCGAAAGTTGAAAATATTTCTGCTGGTAAATACCCATTCTGGTCTTACGAGTACATGGTAACAAAAGGTGAGGCAAAAGAAGCAACAAAAGCTTACATTGACTATGTAAAAGGTAAAGATTTCGAAAAGCAAGTAGAAGATATGGGTTACATTCCGATGTCTAAATTAAATAAGTAAATGAAGGGGAAAAAACAAATAAATTACGTAAAGAGTGAATATATAGGAAGATCACTCGTTACGTTTTGTGGTATTTTTATTGTTTTAGTTACATTAGCTATTATTGCGTTTATTTGTGGTAAAGGAATTCAATCTTTTACGCAAAGTGGTATCTCATTTACTGAGGTGTTAACATCGACAAAATGGAATCCGAATGCTGACGAAGGAACCTTCGGAGCTGTAATTTTTATTATAGGTTCAACATTGGTTTCGATAGGTGCAGTTATTATTAGTGCACCAATTGCTATAGCTCTTGCTATATTCATGAATTTAATTTCGCCGAAGTTCGGAAATAAAGTATTGAAGCCTGTTTTAGAATTATTAGTCGGTATTCCTTCAGTTGTATACGGATTATTAGGGGTTACAATTTTAGTGCCATTATTACGTGATTCGTTTGGAGGAGTGGGCTTTAGTTTAATTGCGGGTATTATTGTCCTAAGTATTATGATATTACCTACTATTGCTAGTATCGCTTCTGATGCAATACGCTCTGTTCCATTTGATTATTTAGAAGCTTCTTATGGTCTAGGATCAACGAAATGGCAAGCGATTAGTCGAGTGATTGTTCCTGCTGCAAAACAAGGGATTTTAACAGGTATAGTTTTAGGATTAGCGCGTGCTTTTGGTGAAGCGTTAGCGGTTCAAATGGTAATCGGGAACACGATTAAATTACCAGAAGGAATATATAGTCCAACAGCAACGTTAACGGGTATTCTGACAATGGATATGACAAATACATTGAACGGAACAGCTTGGAACAATGCGCTATGGACATTAGCGATGATTTTGCTTGTTATTTCATTCCTGTTTATTTTAGTAATTCGAGCGATTGGTCAAAGAGGTGAGCGATAAATGAATGCAAGAACGGTAAATAAAGTTTGGACAGGTATCTTTTATGCGGTTGCAGCTTTAGTTGTAGCTTTGCTAGTGTTCTTAGTGTTTGAAATTTTACAAAAGGGATGGGGATTTTGGGATCCTAATTTCTTGTTTGGAGAACCGAGCAATACAAGAGCTGGTGGTGGGATTGGTCCGCAGTTATTCAATTCCTTCTATATGCTTGTTATAACGCTTATTATATCTATTCCTCTTGGATTAGGTGCTGGAATATATTTAGCGGAGTATGCAAAACAAGGTCGATTTTTAAGTTTTGTTCGTTTATGTATTGAAACAATGGCGTCTTTACCTTCTATTGTTGTTGGTTTATTCGGTTTGTTAGTGTTCGTTACAATGACAGGCTGGGGGTACACGGTAATGGGTGGTGCTCTAGCTTTAACTATTTTAAACTTACCAGGTTTAACACGTGTTTGTGAAAATGCGATTTCAGAAGTTCCTCATAATGTAAAAGAGGCGAGTCTTGGATTAGGTGCGACAAAATGGCAAACGATCGCGCGTATTATTATCCCGTCGTCATTACCACAAATTATTACAGGTGTTATTTTAGCGGCTGGCCGTATATTTGGTGAAGCAGCGGCATTAATTTACACAGCGGGTTTAACATCTCCAATTTTAAATTCAGCAGCGGACTTCTCGAGTCCTGCGCATCCTTTAAATCCATTTAGACCAGCTGAAACGTTAGCGGTTCATATTTGGAAGTTGAATTCTGAAGGGATTATCCCAGATGCGAAGTTGATTGCGACAAAATCTGCAGCTGTATTAATTATTATGGTATTACTATTCAATGTCATTTCACGCTTGGTAGCCTCTGTATTGCATAAGCGTTTTACAGGAACGAAAAGAAAAAGTAAAACGACGAAGAAGGTAAAAGCGGCATAAATGGATAGGTTAACAAAATTTTCATTAAAAAACCGAGCTGCTATTATTATCATGGTTTTTCTCATTTCCATACTCGGTGTTTATTCCGGCTCTAAATTACCTATGGAATTTTTACCAAGCATCGATAACCCTGCAATAACTGTCACAACATTATCTCAAGGGCTCGATGCTGAAACGATGACTAAAGACGTAACTGATCCCCTTGAAAAACAGTTTCGTAATTTAGAACATATTGATGGCATCATTTCCTCCACACACGAGGGATTATCACGCATCGACATTGCATATACATCCAAGGCAAATATGAAAGACGCGGCACGCGAAGTCGAGAAAGCAATTAATACAATTAAATTACCTAAAGATGTAAATAAACCTGTAGTTAGCCAATTAAATACTTCTATGATTCCACTCGCTCAAATTACCATCCAGAAGCAAAATGGATTTTCAAAAGCTGACGAAAAACAAATCGAGAAAGAAATCGTACCACAACTCGAAAGCATTGATGGCGTTGCCAATGTAATGTTTTTCGGAAAATCAACTTCCGAATTATCCATCGTTCTTGATCCTAACAAACTAAAAGATAAAAACGTAACATCAGAGCAAGTATTAAAAGTTGTACAGGGAAAAGAAACTTCCACTCCCACTGGAGCAATTACTGTTAATAAAGAAGAATACAATCTTCGTGTCATCGGGGAAGTAAAAAATATAAATGAGATAAAAAACATCACCGTAGCACCTCAAGTGAAATTGCAAGATATCGCTCAAATTGAACTGAAACAACACTACGATACAATATCACACATAAACGGAGAAGAAGGAACAGGATTAATCATCATGAAAGAGCCGAGTAAAAACGCGGTTGCAATCGGAAAAGAGATTGATAAAAAAATTAAAGATATAAGTAAGCAATATAAAGATCAGTTTTCTATTAAACTTTTAGCCTCAACTCATGAACAAGTTGAAAATGCTGTTACTAGTATGGGAAAAGAAGTGATCCTTGGAGCAATCGCCGCTACTCTAATTATCTTAATCTTTTTACGCAACTTCCGAACGACACTCATCGCTGTTGTCAGTATTCCATTATCTATTTTATTAACACTCTTTTTACTACACCAATCTAACATCACACTTAACATTTTAACTCTCGGCGGCTTAGCAGTTGCAGTTGGACGTCTCGTCGATGATAGTATCGTTGTCATTGAAAATATTTTTCGCCGTTTACAAAAAGAACCTTTCTCTAAAGATATTATTATCGATGCAACGAAAGAGGTTGCCGTCGCAATTACTTCTTCCACTTTAACAACGGTCGCTGTTTTTTTACCTATCGGCCTCGTATCAGGAGTAATCGGAAAATTAATGTTACCTATGGTATTAGCAGTTGTATATTCTATCCTTTCTTCTTTAATCGTCGCATTAACAGTTGTTCCACTTATGGCTTTTTTACTACTCAAAAAAACAAAGCATCGCAAGCCGAGCTCTTCACCACGATATGTTGCTACATTAAAGTGGGCTCTTTCTCATAAATTTATTATTCTACTAACTTCATTTTTATTATTTGCAGGATCAATCGCTGCATATATATTACTACCAAAATCGAATATAAAATCTGAAGACGATACAATGTTATCCGTTAATATGACGTTTCCAGCTGATTATAATTCTGAATCTCAAAAACAAAAAGCCTTTGACTTTGAAAAGAAACTACTCTCTAATCCTGATGTAACAGATGTTATTTTACGAATGGGATCTAGCACAGAAGATGCACAATGGGGGCAAACGACTAAAAATAATCTTGCCAGTATATTTGTAGTCTTCAAAAAGGGGTCTAATATCGACCAATATATTAAAGACTTAAAGAAAGACCATAAAGCTTTTGAACCTGCCGAACTTGATTATATAAAAACGAGTTATTCAAGCTCTGGTGGGGGTAACAATTTACAATTTAACGTAACTGCTACTAACGAAACGAATCTAAAAAAAGCCGCTAACATCGTCGAAACAAAACTAAAGAGTATAGATGCTCTCTCTAAAGTAAAAACGAATTTAGAAGACTCTAAGAAAGAATGGCAAATTCATATTGATCAAACAAAAGCCGAACAACTAGGTTTAACTCCAGAATTAGCAGCACAACAAGTAGCATTCCTTATGAAGAAATCGCCTATTGGTGAAATTTCAATCAACAATGAAAAGACTACTATTATGTTAGAACACAAAAAAGAAAATATTAATAAACAAACAGATATTTTAAACGCAAACATACTGTCACCTATTAACGGACCAATTCCTTTAAAGGACATTGCAACTATTTCAGAAAAACAACTGCAAACAGAAGTTTTCCATAAAGACGGAAAAGAAACAATTCAAATTACCGCTGAAGCCTCAAGTGAAGATTTAAGTAAAGTAAGCGCAGAAGTAAACAATGCGATAACCAACTTAGATTTACCTAGTGGGGCAAAAGTAAATATCGCCGGCGCCACTGAATCTATGCAAGAGAACTTCACAGATTTATTCAAAATCATGGGGATTGCAATTGGGATTGTATATTTAATTATGGTTATCACCTTTGGGCAAGCGCGTGCTCCTTTTGCAATTTTATTCTCCTTACCGTTAGCTGCTGTCGGTGGTATTTTAGGATTAATCATTTCAAGAACACCTGTTGATATAAATTCTTTAATTGGCGCATTAATGTTAATTGGGATTGTCGTCACAAATGCGATTGTATTAATAGAAAGAGTGCAACAAAATCGAGAAAATGGCATGGAAACAAGAGACGCCTTACTAGAAGCTGGATCCACGAGACTTCGTCCAATTATTATGACAGCTGTAACAACAATCGTCGCTATGCTCCCTCTCCTATTCGGTCAATCTCAAGCAGGAAGTATGGTATCAAAAAGTTTGGCAGTTGTTGTAATCGGCGGTTTGGCAGTCTCAACTGTTCTTACATTAGTAGTCGTTCCTGTTATGTACGAATTACTGGATAAAATCGGCAGAAAAAGACGTTCACGCAGAAAAATCAGTACTTCTACAGAAACACCTGATATTTAAATGACGCAAGTTAGAGACTTTATGAGTACTCATATTGTACATTGTACACCGTTAGATAATGTGTATGAGGCTGCGGTAAAAATGAAGGAAGAATCAGTTGGATTGATTCCTGTTCTTGAAAATGAACAAGTCGTTGGGCTTGTTACTGATCGAGATTTAGTTGTTCGAGGGATTGCTGAAAAGCATCCCGGATCTAATAAAATTACAAATGTAATGACGACAAACATTGTTTCGGTTTCTCCAGATGATTCTATTGAAAAAGCTACAGAATTGATGGCACAGTACCAAATTAGACGATTACCAGTAGTTGAGGGTGGTCAACTTGTTGGGATGCTAGCATTAGGTGATTTAGCTATAAGAGAATCGGCAGATGATCAAGCTGGGTTCGCTTTAAGTGAAATCTCGGAGCGTACGGAATAAATGAGGGCTGTACAGGGCGATCCAAATTGGAATTTGGTTACAGATACATATATAGAACCAAATAATTTCGCTGAATTATTATCTTTACTTGTACCTTGTCACCCAAAAGGTGAAGGAAAAGAGCGAACTATACTAGCATGGAAAGAAAAAGAATTTTATAAAGAAGAAAATTTAGCAGCAGTTATCGTTTATGGAATGAATAGAGTAAAGAATTTACCACAGTTTCATAAAGATGAAATTCCAACCTTGATACGTATTCTTCGTTTATGTCAAGAGATTGGTTGGTATGAAGAGGCAAATACTTTTATGGTAACACAAGGGCTAGATGAATTTGTCCAAACTTCATTGGAATATGAAACATGGGATCTTTTGACGCAAGCAGTTGCTTTAAACTACTTAATTATTAAATATCGTGTCGGTGAATTAACAGATGGGGATGTAGAAATTTGGGATAGAGTTAAATTTAATGAGAAATGTATAACAAATTGTAAACATCTAGTATCTCAAAAAGAAATATTAGAATTTACATTCTTCTATATGTGTAAGAGGGCTAAAGCACAGTCAAAAGAGCAGCTGAATAGTGATATGATGAGTCTAGCGATGTATTGTAATACTTTTGTGTATGATTTATATACACATGACTTATTACGAAAGTATCGTAAGTGTACAGATTTTCTATCATATTATGGGCCTAGTCAAGTAGTTTTAGCTTGTCAAAGAGCTGTACTTTCTCAAATTTCAGATCGATTAGACCCACTAAAGACAACTCATGTAGATGATTATTTATATGTGATGAAAGAAATGATGGAACATATGACAATAGGGATAATGGATCGATATAACCATTTTATCGGAAAGTTATTATCATACGTGCCATTTTTCGAAATGATTCACGTTCCACAGCATGCATATTATTGTGAAGAATTACTGTATATTTGTAAGGGCATTGAATACAAAGAGGAAATACTACGCAATTATATATTTATACAATTACATGATTGTTTACCGTCATTCTTTAAACTATTTCTTAAAAATAAGCGTTATGCGACGATTCATGATATTCTTTTCTATTGGTGTGACGATGAACAAAGAATGGGTTTAGAGAAAAAATATAATCTTAGTTTTATTTATGAAAAATATGCTTGTGGCTAAATGCCACGCAATATACCTCTCTTCATTGAATACTTAGCCTTTTTAGGTTTAATCTGTTGTTTAATAATTTACAATACAAACACTGTATTTTTATCTATTATCATTGCTTTTGTTGCTCTAGAAATTATGATGGAGTCATTTCAAGTGCGACTAAAGCAAAAAGTTGCCCATATTTATAATGCTATTTTTCTATTAAGTGCCCTTATAACAAATGTTATTAGTAATGGCTTTTATTTATCTACTATAATTCCCGTATTCTTTATGGCTGTTTTATTATTCATAGCTAGATATATTAATGTCCCTAATAATAAAAAACATGAACAAGAAGCTTAGATGAATATGAAAGCTACAGCTCTAACAGCAACTACTGTCGCAATCGCCTCATTACTTCCTTCTATGGGCGAAACAAATGTACAAAAAGCAAACGCTGAACAATTATCTAATGTCAAAACTGGATATGTCAAAGTCGATCAAGTAGCCTTACATAAAGAAGATAATACAAATAGCACATCACTTGATACAATTCGCTTTAATACGAAAGTGAACATACTTAAAACAACGAAGGATTGGTATAAAGTATCTGTTAATAATAAAGTAGGCTATGTACAAAAAGATGCTATTCTGCAAAAAAACAAACTTCAATCTACTAATCAATACATCGTCAATGCTAATGCATTAAACGTTCGCTCTGAACCTAATTTAGAATCTTCCATTTTAGATGTATTACCAAATGGTAAGCTCGTGACCATTCAAGGAGAACAAGGCGAATGGTATAAAATTTCACATAACGGTCAAACAGGTTATGTACAAAAAGCATTCGTATCTAATGGTTCGCAGCCCTTAGTAAAAGGAATCACAGTTCAAAATGATATGAAATATACTGTTGCAACACCTAAATTAAATGTGCGTAGCAATGCTAGCACAAATGGCACTCTACTTGGTTCCTTACAAAACGGTACACAGGTACAAGTAGTAGAAACAGTAGGAACTTGGTATAAAATTCGTTTTGGCACAGGATACGGGTATGTGGCAAAACACTATGTGGTACAAAATCAACAGCAAGCTCAAACAGCTCAATCTTCAGCTATTCCAGCAGTTTTCAAATTCCCTACTCAAGGAAAAATCAGCTCAACCTTTGATATACGCTGGGAGCAAATGCATTATGGAATAGATATTGCAGCACAAGGTAACGTCTCCATTCAAGCTGCCGCTGCAGGTAAAGTTATTAAATCTTATTATTCAGCTAGTTATGGCAATGTAGTGTTCATCGCCCACCAAATAAACGGGAAATTATATACAACAGTTTATGCTCATATGAAGGATCGCACTGTACAAGCTGGTGATCAAATACAAACTGGACAATTACTAGGTCATATGGGTAACACAGGTCACTCATACGGACAACACCTCCATTTTGAATTACATAATGGAGAATGGAATTTTGAAAAAACAAATGCAGTAAATCCACTGCCGTATTTAGTTAGGTAAATGCATATATTGAAGGGGGAAATAGAAATGAAATTTTGCAATAGATTGTTAGAAACTGTACAACCAGTTTGGGAGATGAGTCATAATCATCCATTTGTAGTAGGTATGGGGGATGGCACGTTAGAAAAAGATAAGTTTCAGTATTACATTATTCAAGATTATTTATATTTGTTAGATTATGCAAAGCTATATGCTATCGGTGTTGTAAAGGCAACGAATCCACAAGTAATGGGGAAATTTGCTGAACAAATTGATGGAATATTAAATGGAGAAATGACGATCCATAAACAGTATGCAAAAAGACTTGGAATTTCTATAGAGGAGATAGAATCAGCAAAACCATCTGCTAAAAATTTAGCTTATACAAATTACATGATGTCTGTATCTCAAAATGGCACACTTGCGGAATTAATAGCAGCACTTCTTCCATGTATGTGGAGTTATTGGGAAATTGGAAAGCGTTTAAATAATATTCCTGGAGCGAGAGATCATGAGTTCTTTGGTGAGTGGATTCAAGGATATAGTTCTGAAGAATACGGTAACCTTTGTATTTGGTTAATAGATTTATTAGATGAAATGGCAATCGGAAAGTCAGAGCAAGAGCTAGAAAGATTAGAGGAGATTTTCTTATATTCCAGTCGATTTGAATATTTATTCTGGGATATGTCCTATCGTAAGGAGATGTGGGGATTTGAGGAGCAAGAACATACTACAATTTCATAATTGAGGAGCAAGAACATACTACAATTTCATAATGTTTCTTTTCGTTATGATGAGAAGCCAATCATCGATGAATTAAATGCTTCTATACAAGAGAAAGAGTTTGTAAGCATTATTGGGCCAAGTGGCTGCGGGAAAAGTACTTTATTTCGCCTTATTACAGGCTTAGAAGAAGTCAGTACTGGAAAGATAGAGCTGACAGAAACAAAAAGTCATCCGGTAGGGTATATGCCTCAAAAAGATATGCTCCTGCCATGGAGAACAATTATTGAGAATGCTGCTTTGCCACTAGAATGTCAGGGGGTACAGAAGAAAGAGGCACAAGTAAAGGCAAAGGAACTGTTACATAAATTTGGTTTACAAGGATACGAGGGAAAATACCCGAAAGATTTATCTGGCGGTATGAGGCAGCGCGTATCTTTTATCCGAACATTATTAACAGGCGGAGAGATATTATTGCTAGATGAACCGTTTAGCGCATTGGACGCTTTAACGAAGGCATCTTTGCAAGAATGGTTGTTTGAACAATGGAAAGAGTGGGAAAAAACAATTTTATTTATCACTCATGATGTGGAAGAAGCGTTGTTTCTTTCGAATCGAATTTTAGTGGTGGAACAGCAGCCGATAACTACTTTGACTGAACGGATTGTGCCGCTTGATCATAACAGAACACGAAAGGATTTATATAAACCGGATGTGTTAGCGCTGAAAGATGAGCTGCTTAGTATGTTACAAAGGCAGGTACTCGTATGAATGATGAACCGATTGAAAGAATTAGTTCCTGCCATTACACTTTCTAGCATTTTACTCGTTATGTGGGAAATAGGAGCAAGAATTGTAGATGAAATGTACATTTTACCGTCACCGTCTGCAATTGTAATGAAGATATGGAAACTAAAAGGCATATTATTTACGGTTCATTTACCGGCAACGTTATACGTCGTTTTAATAGGTGTTGTTATTTCTATCGTATTAGGTGTAGGGCTAGCGATGTTAATGAATGCGAGTACATGGATGGAAAGAGCATTTTATCCATTATTAGTTGCTTCACAAACGATCCCGATTACTGCGCTTGCTCCGTTATTTGTTTTATGGTTTGGATACACAATTTGGAGTAAGGTTGTTGTTACAGTTTTAATTACGTTTTTCCCTATTGCGGTCAATACGTATGATGGACTGCGTAGTACGAAAAAAGAATGGGAGGAGCTCTTAGTTACATATGGAGCAACGAAAAAAGATGTTTTTCTTAAATTAAAGTTGCCGTCTGCTCTTCCTTATTTTTTTTCAGCTTTAAAAATTGCAGTTCCGCTTAGTGTGATTGGGGCAGCAATTGGAGAATGGCTCGGTGCACAAGCTGGGCTTGGATATTTCAGTAAGAGAATGATGACACAGTTAGATGGAGCTGGTGTATTTGCACCCATTGTATTGTTATCGTTAGTAGCTATTTTTTTCGTCATACTTATTTCCATATTAGAAAAGAAATTCATTAGTTGGAGGAAGCATTCATGAATGAAATTTTTAAAACGCATCTTTGTGTTTACATTATTAGTTGCAATGATTGCAGGATGTTCGAGTAATTCAGCATCAGATAAAAGTAAAAAAGAGAAAGAAATAACGGTTATGCTCGATTGGTACCCAAATGCGGTACATAGCTTTATTTATGCAGCAATTGAAAAAGGCTATTTTAAAGAAGAAGGAGTAAAGGTAAATATTAAATTCCCTTCTAATCCAACTGATCCATTAACTTTAGCTGCAGCAGGGAAAGTGACAGTTGGTTTGTATTATCAGCCAGATGTTGTTATGGCCAGAGCAAATGAACAAATTCCGGTGAAATCAATTGGAGCTGTCGTACGTTCGCCGTTAAATCATGTCGTATCGCTGAAATCAGCAGGTATTCAATCACCGAAAGATTTAGAAGGAAAAACAGTAGGTTACTCTGGAACGCCTTTAAGTGAAGCGTATTTAAAAACGATGATAAAAGAAGATGGTGGTAATCCAGATACAGTGAAAGTAGTTGATGTTGGCTTTGATTTAGTACCAGCGTTAATTACGAAGAAAGTGGATGCTGTAACAGGAGCATACATTAACCATGAAGTACCTGTTATGCGTCATGAAGGCCATGAACCAGCATACTTTAATCCAGCTGATTACGGAGTACCAAACTATCATGAACTTGTGTTTGTAACAGGTGATAAAACGTTGAAAAAAGATAAAGAAGCGTTGCAAGCTTTCTTACGTGGTACGAAAAAAGGCTATGATTTCATGAAGAAAAACCCAGATGAAGCATTGAATATTTTATTAAATCATCAAGAAAAAGAAAACTTCCCACTTGTGCCAGAAGTTGAAAAGGAAAGTATGAAAATTTTATTAGAGAAGATGGAAACGAAAGATGAGCCATTTTTATCAGATTCAAAAGAATCTTGGGAGAAACAAAATAAATGGCTGAAGGACAAAGGAATGACGAAAGAAACCGTCCCAGCCGATGAACTATTTGAAAATATTTTAAAGTAGATGAATATGAAAAATGAGCTCCACGTAATCTCAAATGGCCATATGCCATTCGAAGAGTTAGTGAATGTAGCGATGCAAATTGAGAGTGAGATTGATTATTTGCATATTCGTGAGCGTGAGAAGAGTACGAAGGAATTGTATGAAGGTGTGGAAAGTCTGTTAATGGAGGGCTTTCCGGCTTCTAAAATTGTCATGAACGATCGAATTGATAGTGCAATTTTATTAAATATTCCTCGTGTTCAACTAGGATATCGAAGCACAGATGTAAAGTCAGTGAAAGAAAAGTTTTCGTATTTGCATGTCGGTTATTCTGTGCATTCGCTAGATGAAGCGATAGTAGCATTTAAAAAGGGAGCGGATTCACTCGTTTATGGTCATGTATTTCCGACAGATTGTAAAAAAGGTGTACCAGCGAGAGGGCTTGAAGAAGTTTCAGACATTGCAAGCTGTTTATCTATACCGATTACAGCGATTGGAGGAATCACCCCAGAAAACACAGTGGATGTTCTTACTAACGGTGTAAGCGGTATAGCAGTTATGTCCGGAATTGTAAGTAGTAGTAACCCGTATAGCAAAGCGAAATCTTATAAGGAATCAATAAGAAAGTGGGCGGAAAAACATGTGTGAATGTGTGAGAAGTATGATGTAGCGATTATTGGCGGTGGTGTAATTGGTAGCTCAGTTGCACATTTTCTAGCAGAAAGAGGACATAAAGTAGCAATTATAGAGAAGCAAAGAATTGCATCGGAAGCTTCTAAAGCAGCTGCTGGCCTGCTTGGTGTTCAAGCAGAATGGGATGCGTATGATCCGCTATTTGAACTTGCTAGAGAAAGCCGAGCTATATTTCCACAACTTGCAGCAGTTTTACGTGAAAAGACGGGTATTGATATTGGATATGAAGAAAAAGGAATTTATCGTATTGCTCAAAATGAAGATGAGAAGGAAAAAATTCTTCACATTATGGATTGGCAGCAGAAAACAGGTGAAGATTCCTATTTTCTAACGGGAGACCATGTGCGGGAAAAAGAGCCGTATCTATCCGAATCCATTATAGGAGCAGTATATTATCCGAAAGACGGTCACGTTATTGCACCAGAGCTTACGAAAGCATTCGCACATTCTGCGACAATTTCCGGTGCGGATATATATGAACAGACAGAAGTGTTTGATATTCGTATTGAAAATAATAAAGTGACCGGAATTTTTACGAGTGAAGGTATTATCACATGTGAGAAAGTCGTAATTGCAGGAGGTTCATGGAGCACGAAGTTACTAAGTCATTTTCACCGCGATTGGGGTACATATCCAGTTAAAGGAGAAGTGGTTGCGGTAAGAAGTAGAAAACAACTTTTAAAAGCACCTATTTTTCAAGAAAGATTTTACATTGCTCCAAAGCGCGATGGACGTTACGTAATCGGGGCAACAATGAAGCCTCATACGTTCAATAAAACTGTGCAGCCAGAAAGTATAACTTCTATATTAGAGCGTGCTTATACAATATTGCCCGCTTTAAAAGAAGCAGAATGGGAAAGTACATGGGCAGGATTAAGACCACAATCGAATCATGAAGCTCCTTATATGGGAGAGCATGAAGAAATAAAAGGTTTATATGCTTGCACGGGCCATTATCGAAACGGTATTTTATTAAGCCCTGTTTCTGGTCAATATATGGCTGATTTAATAGAAGGAAAGCAAGGGAATGATTTGCTAGATTCATTGCTTTCTAGAAGAGTTTAGTTGAAATTAAAAATTAATGGTAACCAAATTGAAGTGCCAGAGAGTGTAAAAACAGTAGCTGAGCTACTTACACATTTAGAGTTAGATAACAGAATTGTTGTAGTAGAGCGTAATAAAGATATTTTACAAAAAGATGATCATACAGATACATCTGTTTTTGATGGAGACCAAATTGAGATTGTAACTTTCGTAGGAGGCGGTTGAATGTTAAACATTGGACCATTTTCATTTCATTCTAGACTTTTATTAGGAACAGGAAAATTCCCTGATTTTGATGTGCAGCAAAAGGCAATTGATGTATCTGAGGCTGAGATTTTAACGTTCGCAGTACGTCGTATGGATATATTTGATGCAAAGCAGCCTAATTTATTAGAGAAACTTGACGTGAAAAAATATACGTTATTACCAAATACAGCAGGGGCAAAAAACGCTGAAGAGGCTGTTCGTATTGCAAAATTAGCAAAAGCTTCTGGGCTTTGTGACATGATAAAGGTAGAAGTTATTGGTGATGATAGAACGTTACTACCTGATCCGGTAGAAACGTTAAAGGCATCTGAAATGTTACTGGAAGAAGGATTTATCGTACTTCCGTATACATCTGATGATGTTGTATTAGCACGTAAATTACAAGAGCTTGGCGTGCATGCGATTATGCCAGGAGCATCTCCAATTGGATCAGGACTTGGTATTGTAAATCCATTAAATTTGAGCTTCATTATTGAACAAGCGACAGTACCAGTTATCGTTGATGCTGGTATTGGTAGCCCAGCTGATGCAGCATTTGCAATGGAATTAGGAGCAGATGGCGTGTTATTAAATACAGCTGTATCAGGAGCAAAAGATCCTATTAAAATGGCACAAGCAATGAAATTAAGTATTGAAGCAGGCCGTTTAGGGTTTGAAGCAGGTCGCATTGCACGTAAGCGTTGTGCAACTGCAAGTAGTCCTTTAGAAGGAATGAGCGTAGTTGAATAATTGAATAATCGATATTCTCGCCAAGAACTATTTTCTCCAATTGGAGAAGAAGGACAGCAAAAGATTAGAGAAAAGCATGTGCTTATTATCGGTGCAGGTGCATTAGGTAGTGCAAATGCAGAGATGTTTGTAAGAGCAGGTGTTGGCAAGATAACAATTGTTGACCGTGATTATGTAGATTGGAGTAATTTACAAAGACAACAATTGTATGCAGAGAGCGATGTAAAGAATAATCTTCCAAAAGCTATAGCGGCTAAAAAACGTTTAGAAGAAATTAATAGCGATGTAACAATAGAAGCTCTCGTTCAAGATGTAACAGCTGAAGAGCTAGAAGAACTTGTTACAAACGTTGATGTAATGATTGATGCGACTGATAATTTCGAAACACGCTTTATTGTGAATGATATAGCACAAAAATATTCTATTCCATGGATTTACGGTGCATGTGTAGGTAGTTACGGTCTTTCTTACACAATCCTTCCTAGTAAAACACCATGTTTATCATGTTTATTACAATCGATTCCGCTTGGCGGGGCGACATGTGATACAGCGGGTATTATATCACCTGCTGTATCTCTTGTCGTTTCTCATCAAGTAACAGAAGCTCTTAAACTGTTAGTAGAAGATTACGAATCACTTCGAGATGGGCTTGTATCGTTTGATATGTGGAAGAATGAGTATTCATGTATGAATGTGCAAAAGCTTCGCCAGCATAATTGTCCTTCATGCGGAGAGAATGCATTATATCCGTATTTAAATAAAGAGAATACATCAAAAACAGCAGTTTTATGCGGGAGAAATACAGTTCAAATTAGACCACCTCATAAAGAGGAAATGAATTTTGAACAATATAAACAGCTACTAGAAGGCCGTGTGAATGATTTAAATATAAATCCATATTTACTATCTTTCTGTGTTGAAGAAAAGAGGCTAGTTGCCTTCAAAGATGGCCGTGTACTTGTACATGGAACGAAAGATATAAGCGAAGCAAAGACGATTTATCATCGCTATTTTGGATAGATGAGTGAGATGGAAGTGAATAAAGCTTTAACAATTGCAGGATCTGACAGCGGAGGCGGTGCTGGCATTCAAGCGGATTTAAAAACATTCCAAGAGCTTGGTGTATATGGAATGACGGTTATTACGGCAATTACTGCTCAAAATACGCTTGGCGTTCAAGGGGTATATCCTGTTTCTTTAGAAGGAATTACGGAACAGCTGAATTCAATTGGTACGGATTTAACACCAGATGCTGTGAAACTAGGAATGTTATTTAGTAGTGAAATAATTCAAATTGTTGCAGAACAAATTAAAAAATTTGGCTGGAATAATATTGTGCTAGATCCTGTTATGATTGCAAAAGGCGGGGCATCATTATTACAGCAAGAAGCAGTTCAAGCATTAAAGGAATATTTATTACCAGTAGCAACGGTTATCACACCGAATGTTCCAGAAGCTGAAGTGTTAACTGGGATGGAGGTTCATAATATAGAAGATAGTAAGAAAGCTGCGAAAGTATTGCACGAATTAGGTGCTAAATATGTGCTTATGAAGGGTGGACATGCGGAATATCAAGGTAATGAAGTAATTGATTTACTCTTTGATGGAGAAGAGTTTATCGAATTTAGAAGTGAACGAATTCCTTCGAAACAAACGCACGGAAGCGGCTGTACATTCGCTTCAGCGGTTACAGCTGGACTTGCGAAAGGATACTCAATGGAAGATGCTGTTCAAGAAGCAAAACGATTTATTAGTATAGCAATTGAAGAGCCATTGAATATTGGTAGTGGTCATGGGCCGACGAATCATTTTGCGTATAAATTGAATAAAACACAAGCATAAATGGAACTAACACTTATTTGTGTTGGAGAAAAAAACAAGGTAAAGAGTTTAAGAGAGCTAGTAGCATTTCAGCATGAGTTAATTATTTTTACAGCCAATGAAGAGATAGCGGCTGAAGTTAGAGATTATGGGTTTGAATCAGCTTATAGCTGTAATAAGGAGAAGGATTTTACTAGTATTTGCACACGAATTAAGAAGGTGATTTTACTAGGGGATGAGCTTCCAATAGTTAGTTTCTTCACAGAACACATTCGTTTTTCTTTTCAAGCGCCTATTACTGTTGTTACAAAAAATAAAAGATATCCAGCGCGGCTCTATGAAACAATTGGAGCTAAATTTGTCGTGTTTACGAACTGTGATAATATTTCGTTTTTATTTTTTGAATAGTTGAATAGGGCGGGGGAAGAAATGATGAAGGTACTACTATTTGGAGATATAGCAAATCGTTGGGCGGTATCGATCGAGAGGGTTCAAGAATTGGCACAGATTGATCCTATTTTTCCAGGGCCATATATTTTATTACCATCAAGAGATGCTTTGTATTTAGAGGCGGATATTATTGAATATGAGCAGTTACATGCAGAATTATCACAAGTTTATATCCGTGGGAGAAATTTACGTGCTTTTTTACGTGGTAAATAAATGTTAGATGTTGTGATGATCGGAATTTTTGTTGTATTAGTAGCATCGATGGCAAGTCTTGCAAGTTGGTCAGATAAAGTTGTGAAAGAAGGGAAGCAATCATGAATGATTTGGGTTGCAGTCATTATTACAATGCTCTTGTTTATTTTAGTAGCAAAGCCAACGGGGATTTATTTAGAGAAAGCCTTTCAAGGTAGCAAAATGCTAGATAAAGTATTCGGGCCTTTTGAGAAACTTATTTTTAAAATTACAGGTGTAAAAGGATACAATCAAACGTGGAAACAGTATGCATTATCATTAGTTCTACTCAATGGATTTATGATTGTCGTTGTATATTTCATTTTTAGATTACAAGGTGTGTTGCCATTAAATCCAGCGCATATTGAAGGAATGGAGCCTACGCTCGCTTTTAATACAGCGATTAGTTTTATGGCTGATACAAACTTACAACATTACAGCGGTGAAAATGGTTTATCTTACTTATCACAATTAATTGGGATTACATTTTTAATGTTTGCGGCACCAGCAACGACGTTAGCCATCGTTATGGCATTTATAAGAGGGCTCGCTGGAAAAGAACTTGGTAACTTTTTCGTTGATTTTACGAGAGCGTTAACGAGAGTTTTTCTTCCTATCGCATTTATTGCGGCGTTAGTCTTTGTTGCACTTGGTGTACCACAAACGTTAGATGGAGCGGTTACAGCACAAACGATTGATGGAGCAAAACAAAGCATTTTACGTGGACCAGTTGCATCATTCGTTTCTATTAAGGAACTTGGGAATAACGGCGGTGGATTTTTCGGGGCAAACTCTACACATCCTTTTGAAAATCCAGGACAAATGAGTAATATTTTGCAAATGATGCTTATGATGTTATTACCAACAGCACTTCCATTTACGTACGGACGAATGGTAGGAAATAAAAAACAAGGGCGTATCCTTTTCGTTTCACTATTCATGGTGTTTTTACTAGGATTTATAACGATTACGACATCTGAACTAAACGGGAATCCGGCATTAAATGGAATGGGTATCGAACATGTACAAGGAAGTACAGAAGGGAAAGAAGTACGATTTGGAACAGTATTTTCTTCACTATACGCAACAGTAACGACAGCTGCTGAAACAGGGGCCGTTAATACGATGCATGATACGTTAACGCCAATTGGCGGTTTAGTTCCACTCGTAAATATGATGTTGAATACAGTATACGGCGGTGTTGGAGCGGGCTTTATTAATATTATTATGTATGCAATTATTGCAGTTTTTATATCTGGGTTAATGGTCGGAAGAACACCAGAGTTTTTAGGTAAAAAGATTGAAGGTAAGGAAATGAAATTAATTGCAGTAACGATTCTATTTCATCCATTACTTATCTTAGGATTTTCTGCATTAGCTCTTTCAACAAGTTTAGGAACGGATGCGATTTCTCATTCCGGTTTTCACGGTTTAACGCAAGTTGTATATGAATACACATCGTCAGCTGCGAATAATGGGTCTGGATTTGAAGGATTAGCAGATAATACACCGTTTTGGAATATTACGACTGGTTTAGTTATGTTTTTAGGACGCTATTTCAGTTTAATTACGATGCTAGCTGTGGCAGCTTCATTGAAAGAGAAGACGGTAGTACCAGAAACAGTCGGAACGTTCCGTACGGATAATGGTTTATTTGGAGGAATCTTTATTGGAACGATTGTAATTGTTGGTGCATTAACATTTTTCCCGATGTTAGTACTTGGCCCAATTGCAGAATTTCTTACATTGAAGTAAATGAGACCGGTAGTAGTAAAAGAAAAACAATTGAACGATTCACAAATACATGCTGTAGAAGATGAAGTTAGACAAGCGAAAACGTTGGATCGTGATATCGTGACGCATGCGATGAAACAATCCTTTGTAAAATTGAATCCGAAAGTAATGATAAAGAATCCGATCATGTTCATTGTGGAAATTGGGTTTATCATTACGTTCATTTTATCTTTTCTCCCAAGCAGTTCTAGTAGTGTACCAGGATGGTTTAATATAACAGTTTCTCTCATTCTATTATTTACAGTTTTATTTGCTAACTTTGCAGAAGCGTTAGCTGAAGGTCGTGGTAAAGCGCAAGCCGATTCTTTAAAACAATCGAAGAAAGATGTGTTTGCAAATGTCGTAAAAGAAAATGGAGACATTGTTCAAGTTTCAGCAACTGATCTGAGAAAAGGTGAAGTTGTTATCGTAAAACAAGGGGAAATGATTCCGAATGATGGTGAAGTAATAAAAGGATTAGCGTCTGTCGATGAATCTGCAATAACAGGAGAATCAGCCCCTGTTATAAAAGAAGCGGGTGGCGATTTTTGTTCCGTAACAGGCGGAACGATGGTCGTAAGTGATGAGATTACGATTGTTATTACAAGTAATCCTGGAGAATCATTTATTGATAAAATGATTTCGTTAGTAGAAGGGGCTGCTCGTCAAAAAACGCCGAATGAGATTGCTTTAAATACAGTATTAACGAGTTTAACGCTTATTTTCTTAATCGTTGTTGTGACGTTGCCGATTTTCACGAATTATTTAGGGTTTCAAATTGATACAGCTGTACTTGTAGCATTGTTAGTTTGTTTAATTCCAACGACAATTGGTGGGTTATTATCGGCAATTGGTATAGCTGGGATGGACCGTGTGACAAAGTTTAACGTGCTAGCGATGTCAGGGAAAGCAGTAGAAGCTGCGGGTGATATTAATACAATTATTTTAGATAAAACAGGTACGATTACTTTCGGGAACCGAATGGCTCATACATTATTACCTGTAGGAAATGAAACGATTGAGCAAGTTGGAAAGTGGGCTGCTATTAGTTCTGTTTTAGATGAAACACCAGAAGGTCGATCTGTTATAGAATATGTGCAAACGAAATTTATATCATATAATCGAGAACTTGCAGAAAAAGGGGAGTTCGTTCCCTTTAAAGCAGAAACAAGAATGAGTGGTGTCGATTTACAGGACGGAACGAAAGTGAGAAAAGGTGCTGTAGGTAGCGTGATTGAATGGGTTCAATCACAAGGTGGAACGATTCCGAAAGATGTGAATCAAAAAGCCGATTTCATTTCAAAAGAGGGTGGAACACCACTTGTAGTTGCAGTAGATGATCGTATTTACGGTTTAATTTATTTAAAGGATACAGTAAAACCTGGTATGCGTGAGCGTTTTGAACAGTTACGCCAAATGGGGATTAAAACGGTTATGTGTACAGGGGATAACCCATTAACAGCAGCAACAATTGCAAAAGAAGCAGGTGTAGATGAATTCGTTGCCGAGTGTAAACCAGAAGATAAAATTGCAGTTATTAAAGCAGAGCAAGATAAAGGGAAGCTTGTAGCGATGACAGGTGATGGTACAAATGATGCTCCGGCGTTAGCACAAGCCGACGTTGGATTAGCGATGAATAGTGGTACGACAGCTGCAAAAGAAGCAGCAAATATGATTGATTTAGACTCGAATCCAACGAAAATTATTGAGGTTGTAGGAATCGGTAAGCAATTGTTAATGACGCGCGGTGCGTTAACGACGTTTAGTATTGCGAATGATATTGCAAAATATTTTGCAATCATTCCAGCGATGTTTACACTTGCGATTCCGCAAATGGAAGCATTGAACATTATGAAATTAACGTCACCACTGTCAGCAATTTTATCAGCATTAATATTTAACGCTGTTATTATTCCATTACTTATTCCGTTAGCGATGAAAGGAATCGCATATAAACCGATGAGCTCTAATGCATTGCTTAGCAGAAACTTACTCATTTACGGGCTTGGCGGGGTTATCGTTCCGTTCATTGGAATTAAAGTAATTGATATGATTGTCGGCTTGTTCATATAATTGTCGGCTTGTTCATATAAGGAAGAGGGGAAAAAGATGGCGAAGAAACAAAGTATACTATCACCAATTATTCGTATTACTTTTACATTTTTAGTTTTGTGCGGCCTCGTATACCCGCTTATTGTAACTGGTATTGCGCAAGCGGTAATGAAGGATAATGCGGATGGAAGTCTTATATATAATGATAAGGATGAAATAGTTGGTTCAAAATTAATCGGTCAAAATTTCACAGATCCACGTTATTTTCATGGGCGTGTCTCTAGTATAGAATATAAAGCAGAAGCATCTGGTTCAAATAACTATGCACCGTCTAATCCAGACTTAGAGAAACGAGTAGAGAAAAGTATGGAAGAGTGGAAGAAACAAAACCCAACTGTTCCAGTTACAGAAGTGCCAATCGATTTAGTGACAAATTCAGGTTCAGGGCTTGATCCTGACATTAGTCCAAAAGCAGCTTTTGTACAGGTAGAGCGTATCTCTAAATTAACGAATATTCCGAAAGAAACGTTAGATCAATTGGTTAAGGAGCAAACGGAAGGTGCGGCACTTGGCTTATTTGGAGAAGATCGCGTGAACGTTTTGAAGTTAAATTTGGAATTACAGAAACTAATAAAATAGGTGATTGTTTTGTATGCAGATGACTATAAACCGACGTTTCAAAGGCGAACGCCAGAGGAATATTTAGAATACATTCGTCAACAAAATCGTGGGAAATTAAAGCTATACGTAGGGGCTGCCCCAGGCGTAGGGAAAAGTTATAAAATGCTTTTTGATGCACGAGAGATGAAAAAAGACGGCATTGATATTGTAATTGGTTTAATTGAAACGCACGGGAGAAAAGAGACGGAAGACGCAATTGCTGATTTAGAAAAAGTTCCTTTAAAAGAAATAGAGTATAAAGGGAAAGTATTTGATGAACTTGATGTAGAAGGAATTATAAAGCGTGGCCCGCAAGTAGTTGTAGTGGATGAACTTGCACATAGTAACATTCCCGGTTCTAAAAATAAGAAGCGTTACATGGATGTACAAGAATTGTTAGATGCCGGTATATCTGTATTATCTGCGTTTAATATTCAACATTTAGAAAGTGTTCATGACATTGTAGCTCAAATTACAAATGTAAAAGTACGGGAACGTATTCCAGACTTTATTTTACAAAAAGCAAATGAAATTCAACTCGTTGATGCAACGCCCGAGGTATTAAGGAAGAGATTAATAGATGGAAAGATATATAAGGAAGAAAAAATAGAGCAAAGCTTACAAAATTTCTTCACGCTTAATAATCTAGGAGCACTCAGGGAATTATCGCTTCGGGAAGTTGCGGATGATATGGACGAGAAAATTAGTCAAACTGTTATAGAACCGATTGGCGTGAAAGAAAAGATTCTCGTTTGTGTACAATACAGTTCAACAGCAGAGAAGTTAATACGAAGAGGTTGGCGTATGGCTGACCGGTTGAACGCTGAATTGTATGTGTTAAACGTTGAGAGGGAAAATGTAGATTCTCTTTCAGCAGGGAAAAAGCAAACAATTGAAGAGTGGAAGTTGCTAACGAATCAATTTGATGCGAGTTTTGTATTAGAAGAAGCAAAAGGAAGAAAACCAGCTGATGTTATTATCGAAGTTGCCCAGAGACTCCAAGTAACACAAGTTTTACTCGGACAATCAGCAAGAACAAGATGGGAAGAAATACGAAAAGGTTCTATTGTAAATGAAATTATGAGACAAACGAAGTATATTGATATTCATATTGTTGCGGATCAAAGAGCTTAAATGGAAAAAACCAAATTAAATTTCATTTTATATGTTGTCTGTATGAGTGCCTTACTCGGTTCCTTCGCTCAAAATATTTACACACCGATCTTACCGATGATTCAAAATTCGTTTCATACTTCTCTTTATCTTGTAAATGTAACCGTTTCACTTTTCACATTCGTTCTTGCGATTATGCAGCTCATATACGGACCTTTAATTGATACAAAAGGAAGAAAATCTGTCCTTATCCCTAGTTTAATGATTAGTACAATCGGCTCAATTGGTTGTGCTTTCTCACCAAACATTTACTTATTTCTATTTTTCAGAGCCGTTCAAGCTATAGGAATAGCGGCTATACCTGTAGTCTCAGCAACGATTATCGGTGATTTATTTGAAGGCAAAGAACGCGGAGAAGCGATGAGCCTTTATCAAATGTTACTTGCTCTCGCACCTGCAATCAGCCCTCTTATAGGTGGTTATCTCGGCAGTATACATGGCCACTTATCTGTATTTCTCTTTTTATCTACAATTGGCATCATCTTATTAATTATAAACATTTCACTACTTCCAGAAACAAAACCAAATGTAATTAAACAACCTAAAGCAAAAAAGAATTACTGGCTTATCATAAAAAATAAAACTGGATTTTCCATTACACTTATTGGCTTTATTCAATTTTGTATGTATTTCTGTTTCCTCGTTTTTTTGCCTAGCATATTAACAAATATATATCATCTACACGCAAGTGAAATTGGTCTTATATTTGTACCAATGTCCCTTTCTATTATGTTAGGAAGTTATTGCTACAAACTTTTGCAAAAACGGTTCACAACAAAGCAAGCTTTATTCATTACTAGTTTCTTCAATATTATATGTATCACTTTATTCTCTTTCACATATAGCATCAATATCCCAATCGTCATTATCGTTACCTCTTTATACGGTTTTAGCATGGGACTCTCTATGCCAACTCACACTACTTTATTAACGGAAGAATTCGTACAAAAACGCGCAACAGCTATCGGCATGTATAACTTCATTCGCTATTTTGGCATGGGTACAGGACCTATTGTATGTGGGTTTCTTTTATTTAATCAAAATTACTTTTGGATTTTCTTTATAGGAGCAGTTACATTTCTACTTATAGTTTTATACGCAATGAAAATGTTACGTTTCTCTACCGCACAAAAGGCAAAATAGATGGAAATAATTTCGGATATTCGTACACTTTTTCATAAAAAAGAAGAGCATTTGAAAGGAAATAATGAGAAATTTCTTCGTAAGACAGGTGTAAGTGGTATGTCTTTATCTGAGTTACATGTTATCGAGTGTATCGGACAAAATGGTCTCATGAATGTAACGGCTATTACGACAGAAATGGGAATGACGAAGGGCGCAATCTCTAAAATTTGTACAAAGTTATTTCAAAAGCAGTTCGTTGAGAAGATGCAAATGCTAGATAATCAAAAAGAAATTTTCTTCCGCTTAACGGAAAGAGGAAATGAAATATATAAAGCCCATGAAAAGTTGCATAAACAAGCGGAAGAAAAGTGGCTGTTACTTTTAGATGGATATACGAAAGAAGAGCAAGATTTTATTCAAAGGTTTATAAAGGATGTCTCTGATCACTTGGAAATATAAATGCTTGAAAATACGGGGTTAGTATTAGAAGGCGGCGGTATGCGTGGTGTATATACGGGCGGGATATTAGAATATTTTATGGAACGAGATTTATATTTTCCATATGTAATCGGTGTATCAGCTGGTGCTTGTCATGCAGCGTCGTATCTTTCCAGACAAAGAAATAGAAATAAAACAGTCAATATTGATTATGCATCACATCCACAATATTTATCGTATAAAAACTTGTGGAAAAAACGTCAACTATTTGATATGGATTTCATTTTTCATGAAATTCCAGAAAAGCATGTGCCGTTTGATTTTGAAACATACTTCAATAGTCCAGAGCGTTTCCTTGTAGGAACAACAGATTGTGAAACAGGACAATCTATTTACTTTGAAAAAGAGGGAACGAATGATGATGCGCTAAATTTATTACAAGCATCTAGTTCATTACCTTTCATTGCACCAGTAGTAAACTACCGTGGTAAGCAATTGTTAGATGGTGGGATTTCTGATCCGATTCCAGTTCGTAAAGCACAAGAAGACGGATTTAAAAAATCAGTCGTTATTTTAACGAGAAATCATGGTTACGCAAAGAAAAAATCAAAATTTGGTTGGGTTGCTACGAAAGCTTATAAAAAATATCCGAACCTTGTTAACACAATGCTGAATCGTTATGAAGTGTATAACGAAACACTGCACTACATTGAAAAAGAAGAGCAAGCGGGTAATTTATTTGTTATCCGCCCAGAAGTGCCGCTTCAAGTAGATCGTATGGAAAAAGATAAAGCAAAACTACAAAGTTTATATGAGCAAGGCTATGAAGATGCAAAGAGACAATTTGTAGATTTACAGGCATTTTTGCAAAAATAAGTGGAGAAGAATTTCTCGGCAGCCTTTTTTATTATTGGTTTCAATACTGAATGTTGGTTATACACATTTTCAGTATATGGTATAATATGGATAAAGGTATGTGGAGATGTGATACATATGGAAAATGTATATAAAGGACTTAGACATACTGGATTTACTATGTTGCTTATTTTTGGTGGCGTATTTCTACTGCGCTGGTTCATTCATGATGAAATGTTATTAGATCAGATTATTGGTTTTAGTGTAGGGATGGTTATGGTTATTTCATCAGTTTTCATTCAAAAGTACAGTAAAGAATTACAGGTAAATGAGAAATATTAATTGGTCGTAGAGGAGGCTTTCATTTCTTCTATTATTATTGTATTTAATAATGGAATGGGAGAGCTGATGATAGCAATCTTCTTAGGTGTTACAGCAATAGCGAACGGTCTTCTGCTTCTTGCGTTGAAAGTAGTTCGTGTGATTGTTGCAAAAGGAAAGTAGTTGAATCTCGTTCATAAAACAAAAACTAAGAAACTATATTTACCTACTCATCTTTTTTATCAATTTAGTACGATTGCTATCATTATAGGTGTTACAATTTTCTTCTCTATCGTCAACGATTCTTTTTTAACATACAACAATATTAGTGATATTTTACGTTCCATTTCTATCGTAACGTTACTTGCAATTGGTGTTACCTTTACATTAATTGTAGATGGGTTTGATTTATCAGTCGGCTCTACCGCTAGTTTAGCAACCATTGCCGCTGCTTCCTGCCTCGTTTTATATCGACAAGAACTATTAGTCACACTCCTTGTTCCTATTCTTTGTGGTCTATTAGTTGGATTATTAAATGCACTACTCGTTATCCGAATTAAACTACCAGATTTACTAGCTACATTAAGTATCATGTATATCGTGAATGGACTACACTTAACATTTTCAAAAGGCTCTTCTATTTATGAAGGAATGTCTGGTGCCAAAGGACATTTTATTCCCTCCTTTTTATTTATCGGTCAAGGTTCTGTCTTAGGAATTCCAGTCCCTGTTATTATCATGCTTATTGTCGTTTTGATTGCATATTTATTTTTAGAAAAAACAACGTACGGTCGTTTCTTTTATATGACAGGTGGGAATCGAGAAGCTGCTAGACTAGCTGGTATTCCTACTGATCGTTACCGTGTATATGCTTATATGATTAGCGGTTTACTTGCCTCTATTGGCGGTATTATTCTATGTAGCCGCGTTGGAACAGGACAAGTTTCAGCTGGTGCCCCATTATTAATGGATGCAGTTGCAGCTGCCTATATTGGTTATGCAATGTTCGGTGCTAAGAAACCAAATGTCATCGGAACATTTCTTGGTTCCGTATTAATTGGAATCATATTAAACGGCCTTACAATGATGAACGTTCCTTATTATGCACAAGATATCATTAAAGGCAGTATTTTAATTGCAGCTTTAGCCTTTTCATTTATTAAAAAGAAACGTAAATAATTGGATGAAAAAATTAGAGAAGGAGAAAAAATGATGACATTCTCTCTTCAAAACATTACACATTCTTATCATGCCGCTACACCTGTTCTAGAAGATGTTTCTATCCATATTCAAAAAGGAAAAGTTCATGCCCTATTAGGAATGAACGGTGCTGGGAAAAGTACTCTACTGAAAATAGCAACTGGTGAAATTCAACCAGTTGCTGGCGATATAAAAATTGATAATCAGTCTGTTTCCTTTCCTTCACCACGCGATGCAAAAAAGCACGGTATTTCTTTCGTAACACAAGAAGTAGATCACGGACTTATTCCGGGATTATCTGTATTAGAAAATGTACTTATCGATCATTTAGCAATGCAAAATAAAGTACTATTTTCAAAGTCAAAATTAGTCGCACTCGCTAAACAACATTTGCAAACTGTACAGGTAGATTTAAATGTTTCGGAAGATGTTTCAAACTGCTCATTACATGAAAAACAATTACTTCTTATCGCAAGAGCTTTATCCAACAATACAAATTATCTTTTATTAGATGAGCCTACTTCTTCTCTTGGACCGAAAGAAGTTGAAGCCTTCGGACAACTATTAAAAGATTTAACATCAAAAGGAATTGGCATCATCTTAATTTCTCATCGTTTATCAGAGATTCGAAATTTCGCGGATGATGTAACAGTATTACATAACGGTAAAGTTGGACTTTCTGAAGCGATTACAAAGATTACAGATCAACAAATTGTGGAAGCGATGACTGGGAAACAACTTACACTTCCTATTAATACAGCACCACAACGAGGGAACGAAGAATTATTTAAAGTACAAGAACTTCCATTACAAAAAGACCATTCTCCCCTTTCTCTAACCGTACGGAAAGGTGAAACTGTTGTGATATACGGATTAATTGGCAGTGGCAAAACAACACTTGCTGAAACGTTATTTGGTGCTCGTCATACTTATCACGCAGAAATAAACGGTCAAAATATAACGATTCAAACACCGCGAGATGCGATTAAAGCAAAGATCGCACTTGTACCAGAAGAAAGAAGAAAACAAGGCGTATTTCTTTCGGAAGATATGATAAGTCACACTAATTTACACCAATCAGGTTGGAGACGAAAACAAACCGAATTAAATAATGCTACTACGGCAATTTCTTCTTTCAGCATTTCACCAAATGACCCGAAAGCCTTTATTCATTCACTTAGCGGTGGAAATCAACAAAAAGTCTCGATTGCAAAGTGGCATGGATTCAAACCGAATCTATTTCTTTTGGACGAACCAAATAAAGGAGTAGACATAGCTGCAAAACAAGACATTTTTCAATTCATTCGTAACATTACTGAAAACGGAAATTCCGTAATTTACTTCACAGGAGAACAAGATGAAGCACTACATATCGCTGATCGCATTCTTATACTGGCAAACGGAGAATTTGTAGGTGAATACTTACCAAACGAACTATCTCCTGAACAGCTTTTACATTTATCTGAAGGGAGTTATTCCATTGAATCTCGTTCATAAATGAAGAAATTGTGTTCCATCGTACTTATTTTTCTATTACTTACATTGACAGCTTGTACAAATGAACAAGATGCTATCTCTTCACAAAAGCAACAAACGGTAAAAAAAGTAACTACAACAGATGAAAATCACTTACAGACAGAAATTCCAAAGCAAATAAAAAAGCCATTAAAAATCGCATTAATTATGCAAATGTCTATCGGAACTTTTTCCTCTCAATATATTGAGGGCGTCAAAAAACAAGTCGAGCTATTTGGAGGTAGTGTACAAGTCTACAATTCTGATAACGATTTAGCAAAAATGGCTGCAAATTTAGATACTGCTATTAATTCAAAAGTGGATGGTATTTTAATTGATCATGGCCGATCTGAAGCACTAAAACCTGGGGTAGAAAAAGCTTTACAGGCGAACATTCCCGTAGTCGCGTTTGATAACGATCTACGCTTACCAGGGGTAACGATTATTGATCAAGATGACTATAGTCTTGCATTGAAATCATTAAAAACGTTAGCAGAAGATTTGAATGGACAAGGAAATATCGCAGTCGTATGGGTTGGCGGATTTGCTCCAATGGAACGTCGCAACGTTATTATTGATGCTTTTTATAAACGGTATCCAAATATAAAAGAAGTTGCGCGATTCGGTACTGCTAGTAATAACACACCGCTTGATACACAAACACAAGTAGAAGCTTTACTAAAAAAATATCCGAAAAAAGGAGATTTACAAGCCATTTTCGCTTCGTGGGATGAGTTCGCTAAAGGAGCTGTTAAAGCACTTGAACAAGCTGGTCGTACAGATATAAAAGTATACAGCATTGACTTAAGTAATGAAGATTTGCAACTTATGCAAAAAGAAAACTCACCTTGGTCTGCTACGGCTGCAACTGATCCAGCTGAAGTAGGTAAAGTTCAAGTACGATTCTTATACAAAAAAATTGCTGGTGAACAAACGCCAGATATTTATTCACTAGAACCTTATTTAGTAAAGAAAAGGAGTTTACCAAAAGAAAATATAACAATGGATCAATTATCAAAACATATAAACGGTTGGGGAGATTCGAAAGATGCGTATTCTCCTTGGATGAAAAAATTAGAGAAGGAGAAAAAATGAATGTTTAACCTTTCAAAACATAAAACTTCTATTAAAACTGAAATTATGGCAGGTATTATTACCTTCTTAACAATGGCATATATCATTGTCGTAAACCCTGTCATCCTTGGGGATGCAGGTGTTCCATTTGAACAAGCATTTACAGCAACAATTATCGCTGCTGTTGTCGGAACATTATTTATGGCGATCTTTACAAACTTACCAATCGCAATTGCACCAGGTATGGGATTAAATGCTTACTTCTCTTACTCTGTTGTAAAAGCTCATGAAGGCATGACTTTCGCAATTGCATTCTCTGCTGTATTCGTAGCAGGTATGATTTTAATTTTGTTATCATTCACATCTTTCCGTACAAAATTAATGGAAGCAATTCCTGAAAACTTAAAACACGCAATTACTGCTGGTATCGGACTATTTATCGCCTTTATTGGTTTACGTTTAACAGGTATTGTTACAAAAAACGATGCAAACTTAGTTGGACTTGGTGATCTTCACTCTGCTCCAGTTCTACTAGCATTAGCTGGACTTGGCATTACAATTGTCCTTATGTCTTTAAATGTAAATGGTGCGCTATTTATCGGCATGCTATTAACTGGTCTTATCGCTTTCTTCACAGGACAATTAACGTTCTCAAACGGTGTTACATCAATGCCTGGATTACCAGAAGGAATTATCGTTTCAAATCCAATTACTGCTGTATCTGATGTAATTAACTACGGATTATACGGCGTTGTATTCTCATTCTTCCTTGTTACACTATTCGATACAACAGGTACACTACTTGGTGTTGCGCAACAAGGTGGATTTATGAAAGACGGAAAGCTTCCAAAAGCAGGACGAGCTCTTCTATCTGACTCATTCTCAGCAACAATCGGTTCTATGTTCGGAACAACACCATCAACAGCTTACATTGAATCTTCTGCTGGTGTTGCAGCTGGTGGTCGTACTGGTTTAACAACAGTTACAGTAGCTGTTCTATTCGCATTAGCAGCTTTCTTCGGACCATTAGTGAGCGCTGTATCTGGTGTATCAGCTATTACTGCACCATCACTAATTATCGTTGGTAGTCTTATGATGGGTTCAGTTCGCCACATCGATTGGGATTCATTTGATGAAGCATTCCCAGCATTTTTAGTAATCTTAAGCATGCCACTTACATCAAGTATCGCAACAGGTATCGCACTTGGATTTATTTCATACCCACTTATGAAAGTGGCAAAAGGTAAATTCCGTTCTGTTCACCCACTTGTGTATGTATTCGGAATCTTGTTCGCTTATCAATTGATATTCTTACCACATTAAATGCCACAGCAAAAAAGCTTTTTAACAATGCCAGCCCAACATCAAAATAAACAGCCTGGTATTGAATCATTAATGAATCCACTTCCGCAGTTTGAAGATCCCAATTATAAGGGAAGTGAAAAGTTAAAAGGGAAGAATGTGTTAATTACAGGGGGAGATAGCGGGATTGGACGAGCAGTTTCTATCGCTTTTGCAAAAGAGGGCGCAAATATTGCAATTGCTTATTTAGATGAGGATGAGGATGCGAATGAGACGAAGCAACATGTTGAAAAAGAAGGTGTGAATTGTGTATTACTACCGGGAGATTTAAGTAATGAACAACATTGTAAAGATATTGTGGAAGAAACTGTTTCGCAGTTAGGCCGTTTAAATATTGTTGTGAATAACGTCGCACAGCAATATCCGCAGCAAGGACTAGAATATATTACAGCAGAACAGCTAGAAACAACATTCCGTATTAATATTTTTTCTTATTTTTACGTTACGAAAGCAGCACTTTCTCACTTCAAACAAGGGGATGTCATTATAAATACGGCGTCTATCGTTGCATATGAAGGAAATGAAACTTTAATTGATTATTCTGCAACGAAAGGAGCTATCGTTTCTTTTACAAGATCTCTCTCTCAATCGTTAGTGCAAAAAGGAATTCGTGTAAATGGTGTTGCGCCAGGACCGATTTGGACACCTCTTATTCCATCGAGCTTTGATGAGAAGAAAGTGTCACAGTTTGGAAGCAATGTTCCGATGCAAAGACCTGGTCAGCCATATGAATTAGCACCAGCATACGTATACTTAGCATCTGACGATTCTTCTTATGTTACGGGGCAAATGATACATGTAAACGGAGGCGTTATCGTAAATGGATAGATGAAAAAAGTATTGTGTATCGTAATCCTATTTTTCTGCCTACCAGCTAGCGTTTTTGCTAATACAGATCATTTAATATTAGTTAATCTTACGACGAATCAGCTGTCTTTCTTTGAAGAAGGAAACTATACGAGAACGTTTCCGATAACGACTGGAAGAGATCGTACACCTACGCCAGAAGGTAATTTTTGTATTATAACTAAATATAAAAATAAAGAATACCATCGAAAAAAGATACGTGGTGGTGCACCAAACAACCCTCTCGGTACGAGGTGGCTTGGACTAGATAAAAAGGAATATGCGATTCACGGGACAAATCGGGAATGGACGATTGGAAGTAGGGAATCAAATGGTTGTATTCGCATGCATGACAAGGATATACAATGGTTATATGACCGAGTACAATTACAAACAAAAGTAATCATTTCTCGTTTTCATACGAGTCCGGAATATGAGGCAAATACACTTGGTTATCGTGTTGTGAGCTGGAATGGTCGTAAAATAGAAGAAGAGCAAATTGGAATACTTACGTTAGTAGACCGCGCGGATATATATTGGCAAGAACCGAATGGGCAGTTAACAAAAGTGAAAACGGTATTGCCGAATGAAAGATATACGGTGTACTCAAAACGAAAAAATGGAATATATTATATAGGAAACAATTTGTATATTGTAGATGAAACAGGAGAAAAAATTCGTTACGAGCAAATTCCTACTTCGACTTTAAGTAATATATATAAACGGAAATACAATGTTCCGTAAATGCCAGAAGTAAAATGCTCTGTTTCCAATTGCTCATTTTGGGGACAAGGTAACTTTTGTCAAGCAAGTTCAATCGTTGTTCAACCGGATGCACAAGAAGCTGGTCAATCTGAAAATAATTCGTATACCAGCGCAACTTTCACAAACGAGACACTAGAAAGCTCTGTAGCAACGAGTGTAGAAACTTGTTGCCATACATTTAAACCAAAATATTAAATGAAAAAAATGCTTATATTTGGCGGTATTATTATCGCCTTGTTTGCAGCAATTTTCGCTGTCACACAAATGGAAGAAAAAAATGCTTCAACTAGCCAAAAAATTGATAATGCTACTGGTAGTCAAACAGATGGTTCTGACTACTACACAAATAAAATCTCTCTTTCAGATCTCCAAAAGAATTTAAAAGAGAAAAAAGAAGAAACAGTATACTTTTATCAAACATCTTGTGTTCATTGCCAAAAATTATCTCCTGTCGTAGTACCGATGGCTAAAGACTTGAATGTTGATATGAAAGTTATGGATATTGAAAAATTAGATGCTCCTTGGGATGAATATAAAATTCAAGGCACTCCAACAATCATTCATTTTAAAGATGGTAAAGAAGTGAGCCGTATTAGCGGCGAACAATCGAAAGACAAATTAAAAGAATGGCTTGAGCAAACGAAGAAATAAATGGGACGAGAAAAAAAGCAAGAATATGCTTTACTTACTGCATGGGGAGCTTCATTTATTGCTACATTAGGAAGTCTATACTTTTCCGAAATCATGAAATTTGAGCCTTGTGTCCTTTGTTGGTATCAGCGTATTTTTATGTATCCATTCGTTTTATGGCTTGGTATCGCTGTAGTAAAGAAAGACTATCGCATTGCAAGTTATTCTTTACCAATCGCAAGTATTGGTGCTTGTATTTCTTTATATCACTATGCAATTCAAAAAATCGCAGCATTTTCAGCTGCTGGGGCAGCTTGCGGCCGCGTACCTTGTACGGGAGAATACATAAACTGGTTCGGCTTTGTGACAATCCCGTTTTTAGCACTTATCGGCTTTATCACAATCGCTGTTTGTAGCTTTATCGTAATCAAAAACAAATAAATGGTTCAGACGAACGATCAATTATTTTCTAAGCGTATTGAGCATTTTTTACATGCTTATCAATACAGTAAAGAGCTACCAGAAGTTGATAAACAATTGCAGCTCCTATTTCAATATATTGACCATGCATCCCAAAAGTCACATGTAGAAGAAGTAGAGCAAATTCAAATGTAAATGTGTAAAGGGGACAAGCGTATGAAGAAATATGTATTTTCTTTACTTGCAGTACTGAGCTTAATTCTTGCTGGATGCGGAGCTACTAGTACAAATGAAAAAAAGTCATCTGAATCAAAAGAAGAGCATGACCATGCATCGCACACGCAGCAAGCTGACATTCAAGAAAAAACAAAGGGAGTCGACACACTTCCAGCCTTCCTAGACAAGCTTGATCCACAAATGAAAGACATTTACACTGTCGCTGGACAAAATGCAGAGCTATTAGATTGGATTCCATGTTACTGCGGTTGCGGTGAAAGTGTAGGACATAAAAACAATAAAAATTGCTTTATTCGTGAAATTAAGAAGAATGGTGAAGTTGTTTGGGATTCCCATGCAACGACTTGCGTCAATTGCCTAGAAATCGCAGTTGAATCAGCTGCGATGAAACAAAAAGGAAAATCAACGCTTGAAATTCGTAACTATATTGACAATAAATACAAAGAAGGCTATGGCAAACCAACACCTACGCCAATGCCAAAAGCTTAAATGGCTGAACAAGATCAAACACATACTGTTTCCCCTTATTTCACATTCCTTCTATTACACTCCCTTCAAATCGGAGTAGGTGTGTTAGGATACCAAAGAGTTATTGCGCAATATGCCGGTTATGATTCTTGGATTTCCCTTATTGTCGCGGGTATTGCAACTCATATCGTGTTATTTTGCATGCTTAAAATGTTAGAAAAAGATAATGATTTAATGAATATTCATACGACATGTTTCGGAAAGTGGATTGGAACATTTTTTTCCGTATGTTTTGCCGCATACCTTCTATTATTTTGTCTTACTGTTCTTCGTACGTATATTGAAGTCATTCAAGTTTGGGTCTTTCCTACAATTAAACCGTGGAAATTAACTTTACTATTTTTACTTGTAGCTTATTACATAATTAGAGGCGGCTTTCGTTCTGTAACAGGAATTTGTTTTTGGGGTGTCATAATACCGATTTTCGTACTACTTTTCTTAGTTTTCCCAATGAAATACGCACATGTCCGTAACATTTTCCCAATTCTCACTCATTCACCTTTAGACATTTTAACTTCAGCGAAAGCATCTGCATTAGAATTTCTTGGATTTGAAGCAATCCTTATCTTTTATCCCTTTATTAAAAAAGGAAAATCGTTAAATAAATGGGCACATAGCGGTATTGTTTTTACAACCATTCTATACGTAATATTAGCGATTGTGTCCCTTATGTACTATAGCCAAGGGCAACTACATCATACAATTTGGCCAACATTAACGATGCTAAAAATAATTAAGGTTCCTTTTATCCAAAGGTTTGAGTACATTATTATTTTCTTATGGTATTTAATTATTTTACCTAACCTTTGTTTAACGATTTGGTCTTCTTGTTGCATTACTAAGAAATCTTTTCGCATACCATTTAACATTACACTGCCATTTTTTATCGCAGCTATATTTATTTCATCCTTGTATTTCACAAACCGCGAAAGTATCAATACATTGAATACAGTACTGTCTCAAGCTGGTTTATATATTGTATACGCTTATATCCCAATCTTATTTCTATTCCATTCATTGCGGTGGCGCTTCAAAAATAAGTCGAAAGAATCTTCACCCGACACACCATGAATGAAAAATACTTTATTATGCTTTTCCATTATCATTTTAATTTTCCAATCCGGCTGTACACAACCGAATATAGTAGACACACAGCGAATGATTCATGTCGGTGGATTTGATATAACGAAAGACAAACAATTTCGCGGGACAATCCTCTATCCCGATTACACAAAAGGTGTTCAATCAAAGCCAGAAACTCAATCAACGACTGCTGGCACGATTGAAACAATCTCTTCACGACTAAACGCCAAATCACCACATACTATCGCCGTTGGTCAAATGCGTGTCGTCCTATTTGGAAAAGTATTTGGTGAAAATGGAATTGGTGACATTATTAACAATTTACAGCGTGACCCTAATATTGGCCGAGATGTACAACTAGCACTTGTAGACGGTTCAACTGAAAAACTTCTCAAACATGTCAAAACAAATGGATCGCTATATCTTTCTGATTTACTTGAACAAAATATAGAAAATGAGACGATTCCTCGGACCGCTTTAAATATTTTTTTATATAACTTTTATTCATCAGGATGCGATCCATTTCTTCCTTATATTAAAGTTGATGAAGACAAGTCCGCTTCCATTAAAGGACTCGCTTTTTTAAAAAAGGATAAAGTGGTTATGTACACCGATAAAAAAGAATCTTTTTTATTAAAATTACTTATTAATCCAACGAAAAATGGTCGCTACGAAGTTCCAATACGTCAAGGTAAGCATAAAGGATTGATCGCTACTCAAAACTTATCTGGAAAAAGTGTTTGTTCCCTTTCACAAAACGGTGACATACCGAAAGTTAACATCCACTTAAAATTAAATGGACTCATAAAAAATGCTCCCGATTGGCTTGATTTATCTAAGAACGAAAATATAACTTACGTAAAAAAACATGTAGAAAAAACGCTTGAGAAACATTTAAACGAATTAATAAAACAATTCCAAGAAAAAGAAGTTGATCCAATAGGTATACGAGAAGAAATTCGTAGTCATTCAAGAAAATGGACTATAAAACAAATTCAAGAAATGTACCCTAATGTAGACGTTGCTGTTCATGTGCAAATCAATGTCGTGCAATCTGGTATCGGAGAATAGATGTTTCGTTTATCGTCTAAAAAGAAGAAAAAAACAATCTGTTCCATTCCAGAGTTTATCCATACTATGAAAGAATCGAGTGATTTCGTTTCTTATAACATCGTAGAAGATGGGACATTATGTTTGTTTTATTATAAATCTACAGCGGAATCACTCCTCATTAATCGATTCATTTTAACACCTATAAAAAAAGAATTGGACCACATTGAAAATATAAGTGACATAGCAAATATCGTCACACTCGAAGAGATTATCACCAACCCTTCCATTGATGATATACGTGAAAAATTATTAGTTGGGTATGTACTCATACAGATAAAAACCGATTCTCAAGCAGCAGAATATGCACTTATTCGTGCTGAGAGTTCAGTTTTAGGCACAAGAATATATAACGATACCGAAAATGAATATAGTGTAATCGGTCCAAAAGTCGGATTTGTTGAAAATATTGATATAAATACACACTTACTTCGCCGAAATATTGTAACGGAGCAATTAGTCTTCAAAGAAGTTGCAGTTGGCTCTATATCAAAAACAAAAGTCATAGTTGCTTACATCGAAGGCATTACAAATGAACAGCACATCAATACTGCAATGCAGCGCCTACAAGACATTGACTTTGATGTTCCTTTTGATGCAACTATGATTGAACAGTTTATTAGCGATAACAGTAACTCACCCTTCCCTGTTTTACTACCTACAGAGCGGTTAGACCGCTCTGTATACGCATTACTGAATGGAGGCGTCGTCATTTTAACAGACGGTTCACCTTACGCATTAGCTGGACCGGCGACGTTACTTGATTTCTTCGTCTCGCCAGAAGATTATTATTTACCTTGGATAGCAGGCTCATTTCTTAGATTGGTTCGTTTTTTTGGAGCAGCATTCTCTCTATTTTCATCAGCTATTTACACAGCTGTCTTAACGTATCACTATCAAATGATTCCTGCAGATTTACTTGGCCCTATTATTTATTCTAGAGCCAACGTACCATTTCCACCTGTTTTAGAAGCTCTTTTTTTAGAAATTACAATCGAATTACTGCGTGAAGCTGGAGCACGCTTACCGACTAAAGTCGGCCAAACAATTGGGATTGTTGGGGGAATTGTAATCGGGCAAGCATCTGTTGAAGCTGCTTTAACGAGTACGATTTTATTAATTGCGGTTGCATTATCTGCGCTTGCTTCTTTCACAACACCGACAGTAAAAATGTCTTCTACTATCCGGATATTACGATTTCCTCTCATCATTTTAGCTGGAGCGTTTGGCGGCGTTGGTCTCATCGTCGGATTTGTATTCATATTAGCTCATTTAATTCGCCTTAAATCACTCGGATCACCTTATTTATTACCCTTATATCCATTCCGCGGTTTAGGAACGGCAGAAGGTCTCTTTCGCTTACCATTTAATCAAACTGCAGGACGCGCCTCTTTCCTTAGACCGAAACAGAAATGGCGCTATGATCCAAACAAAGCGAAAGAAAAACATGATGGTGAAGAGAAATGAATGTACAAAAAAATCGCAGTAAGTATGACTATGGCCGCATTATTATGCGGGGTATCTACCTTCCCTGCTTCTGCTGCCACGCCAAAAGAAGTTACAATGCATCATCATAAACCGATTTCAGAAGAAGAAATGCAGTCGCTCGAAAAACTCGGCTATAACAAACATGAAATTTGGAAAGCTGCCCACATTGCAAGAATCAGCAAAAAAGAAATTAAGGACGTTTTAGCTTACTATAAGCAAAATAAATCTTGGGAGAAAACCGCACAATATTTCGGTGTAGATCCAAGTAAGCTTAAAAAGCATCATATGAATAAGGAAACAAAAAAAGCATTACTGCAACAATTAGCAACGATGCAAAAATTCACACCAGATGGACTAAAACAAAAAATGAAAGAATATAATATCGGCTTACGTCAGCTCACGGTATTAACAATCATCTCTCAAAAAAGTAATACGCCTCTTGATGATGTACTAAAAATGAAAAAAGACGGTATGGATATTAAACAAATCGCGGAAAAATTAAATGTTAAAAGAGAAGATATACGAGCAGAGATGATTAAATTAGTGAAGTCTATTAAAGAGAAGAAAACAAATTAAATGAAAAATAAGGGAGAGAAAAATATGACTACATATACTTCCATCGCAAATGTTATTAAAGAAAGACGATCTGTTCGTACATTTACAGATAAAGTAGTAGACAAAGAATTATTAATTGAACTATTAAACGATGCAACGTGGGCACCAAATCATAAACACCGTGAGCCATGGAATTGTAAATTATACATTGGGGACGGCCGTAAGAAATTAGTAGATGCGGTATTAAACTCTTTCACAGAAGAAGAAAGAGTGAAACGCGGTAAAATTTTATCTGATCGTTTCTTAAGCACACCTACACAAATCGTTGTATATATGAATGAAGATCCGCGTCAAATTCAGCGTGACGAAGATTACGCTGCAACATGCGCATTTATGCAAAACTTCCAATTGCTTGCTTGGGAACGCGGCTTAGGCTGTGTTTGGAAATCAGGCGGATTAAACTACAATCCATTATTTATAGAAGGAGTCGGTTTAACAAGAGGCCAACGTATCGTTGGAATTCTTCATATTGGCTATTTCGATAAAGCACCAGAAGGAAAAGTTCGTACACCGATTACGGAGAAGATGGAGATTATTGAAGATTAAATGAGAGCAAGTGACGATAAAGCACTGCAATATGCGATTGCGGAAATTACGGAAATTGCGACTGGATTTGGGCTTGATTGTTATCCGATGCGTTATGAAATATGTCCAGCGGAAATTATTTATACATTTGGTGCATATGGGATGCCGACGAGGTTTTCACATTGGAGTTTTGGGAAGCAATTTTTCAGAATGAAATTACAATACGATTTAGGACTTAGTAAAATATACGAACTCGTTATTAACTCTGATCCATGTTATGCCTTTTTATTAGATACGAACTCTTTAATCCAAAACAAATTAATCGTAGCGCACGTTTTAGCGCATTGTGACTTCTTCAAAAATAATATTCGTTTTTCAAATACGAAGCGGGATATGGTAGAAAGTATGGCGGCAACAGCGGACCGTGTGAAAGCATATGAGCATAAGTACGGAAAAGCAGAGGTAGAAACATTTTTAGATGCCGTACTTGCCATTCAAGAACATATTGATCCGTCGCTTATGCGTCCGAAACTTGCATGGAGTATCGATGATTTAGAAGAGGAGGAAGTAGACAAGAAAAAGGCGTCGCAATATGATGATTTATGGAATTTAGATGATCGAAATAAAAAGAGGGAACGATCCAATATACGCAAAAAGAAGAAGATTCCACCGCAACCAGAGAAAGATTTACTTCTCTTTATTGAAGAATACAGCCGTGAGCTTGAAGATTGGCAGCGAGACATATTAACGATGATGCGCGAGGAAATGTTATATTTCTGGCCACAGCTTGAAACGAAGATCATGAACGAAGGCTGGGCTTCCTACTGGCATCAACGCATACTTCGTGAAATGGACTTAACATCTTCTGAAGCAATCGAATTCGCAAAGCTTAATGCAGGTGTCGTACAGCCATCAAAAACAAGCATTAACCCATACTACCTCGGTATTAAAATGTTTGAAGATATTGAAGAACGCTACAACAATCCGACAGAAGAAATGAAAAGGCGTGGTGTGAAACCTGGTTCTGGTCGGGAGAAAATGTTTGAAGTACGCGAAATTGAATGGGACGTATCATTCCTAAGAAACTACTTAAATAAAGAACTCGTAATGAGAGAAGATATGTACTTATTCCAGCGCCAAGGAAAAGAATATAAAGTAATTGATAAAGAATGGGAACATGTACGTGATCAGCTCGTAAATATGCGGACGAATGGTGGATTCCCGTACTTAGTAGTAGAAGATGGAGACTACTTAAAGAACGGAGAATTGTACATTAAACATAGCTATGAAGGAATTGAGCTTGATTTAAAATACTTAGAAAAAGTATTACCTTATCTTCATCAGTTGTGGGGAAGAACGGTGCATATGGAGTCCATTGTGGAGAGTAAGGGTGTTGTGTTTTCTTATGATGGGAAGATGGTGCATCGGAAGTATGTGTGAATGAATCATCAAACATGTAACGAATTAGATCTGACATCACTTTTATCATTATCGTTCAGTACATTAATTACTGAACTACATGACAGATTAAGTGAATTGGGATTTGAAGATATTAGGCCCGCACACGGTTTTATGTTCAAACGCATTCTTCCTAGTGGAGCGACAGGTATAGAACTAGCTGAATATTTAGGGGTTTCCAAACAAGCTGTAAGTAAAATGGTGGATTCGCTTGAAAACAGTGGTTATGTCACGCGCCAAACGCACCCTACTGATAAAAGAGGTAAAATCATCGTTTTAACCGAACGTGGTTTGTCAGTAATGAAAGCAAAAGAAGAAATAGTAGCTGAAATAGAACAGCGATGGATTGAAAATATCGGTGCGGATCGAATGCAATTGCTAAAAGAAGATTTGACAACATTCGTTACTACAAAAGATGCAGGAAAATTATTATCCAATATACGACCTGTTTGGTAAATGGTTAATATCGTTAAAATTAGAGGGAGTGTATTTGCACCGTATGCTTCGCTGAAACCTATTCAGGATCCTGCAACGGGAAGAGTGTTTGAATATGCTGGAGATGCACGTGAGTTTACACCATACGCTGTGAACACAAAGCGTTCAAGATTAGAACAAGAAGTGAATATTGATTTTTATAAAAGAGAAATTTTCACATATGCAGATGCTTGTATCGTCACTGTGAAAATTACAAATCCAGATGGCTCAATTGAGTATCAAAAAGGAGAAACAAGTACAGAAAACATTGTATGTACAAATATTGTATGGAGTGAAGATGAGGTTTCGTTTGAAATGAGAGCAAGTGCAAGCAATCCGTTAAACGCGGCAGCACCAGCAGCAGATTATTTTTTGACTATACGAGTTAATGAACGTGGCGCTGTGCACGTTGAAGGTTTACATGATGGTTTCCCTTGCTATGAATTTTATAAACAAATAGACTTTGGTTCATTTGAATTAATATATACACATGACTTCAGAGAAACGGATGATACCCCAGCAGCACTAGCTGGAGAAATGGAATATAACTTTAAAACGACAATCTAGATGATTCATATCGTAAAAATTAGAGCGAGTGTATTTATTCCAATGCCTTGGACGGAAGCTAAGAAGGATATGGAAACAGGAAAAGTAATCCAATTTGAAGGTGATTCACGTGAATTTACACCACATGCGGTAAATACTATGCGCTCTAGAGTGGAGCAAGAGGTTGTAGTGGATTTTTATAAAGAAGAAGTGTTTTCATATGCAAATACGGGTATTACGACAGAGAAGGTTACAAATCCAGACGGTTCTGTGAATAAAAGAACAGGAAAAGCGAGTACTGAAAATATTGTGTGTACTCATATTGTATGGAGTTCTAACGGTGTGCAATTCAAAATGAGTGCAAGCGCTAGTAATCCGCTAAATGTGTATGCCCCTCCTGTTGACTATGTATTAACTGTATGTGTGAAAAGGGATGGTAGTATCGATATTCAAGGAGAACATGATGGATTTCCTTGTTTTGAATTTTATAAGCAAGTAGATTTCGGTTCATTTGAGAAAATTTATACACATGATTTTAGAGAAACTGGTGATACAGCTGCAGCGTTAGGTGGCGATATGGATTATAATTTTGCAAAGAGATTATAAATGTCTAGAAAAATTGTAGTAGTAGGTGGAGTTGCGGGCGGGGCATCAGTAGCTGCAAGGCTTCGTCGTTTAAGTGAAGAAGATGAAATTATTATGGTGGAGCGTGGTGAATATATTTCATTTGCAAATTGTGGATTACCGTACTATATTGGCGGTGTCATTACAGAAAGACAAAAATTATTAGTACAAACTGTTGAAAAGATGTCAAAGCGTTTTAATTTAGATATACGTGTATTGAGTGAAGTGGTAAAGATTAATAAAGAAGAGAAAACAATTACTATAAAGAATGTAACTACAAATGAAACATATCACGAGGAATATGATGTGTTAATCCTTTCACCAGGGGCGAAACCAATTGTTCCACCTATTCCGGGTATTGAAGAAGCAAAAGCGCTGTTTACGTTACGAAATGTACCTGATACAGATCGTATAAAAGCGTATATGGATGAGAAGAAACCACGTCATGCGACGGTGATTGGTGGCGGATTTATTGGCGTTGAAATGATTGAAAACTTAAGAGAACGGGGGATTGATGTTACTCTTGTAGAGATGGCAAATCAAGTGATGCCACCGATCGATTATGAAATGGCGGCATATGTGCATGAGCATATGAAAAATCACAATGTGAGCTTGTTTTTGAAGATGGTGTAGATGATTATTTTAGCAATTGGTGTGCAACCAGAGAGTAGTTTAGCAAAGGATGCAGAATTAGAACTAGGAGTTAGAGGAACGATAAAGGTAAATGAGAAATTCCAAACATCGGACCGCCATATATATGCAATTGGTGATGCAATTGAAGTGAAAGATTTTGTTACAGAAACAGAAACGATGATTCCTTTAGCGTGGCCAGCTAATCGTCAAGGTCGCATGTTAGCAGATATTATTCATGGTCATACGGATTCTTTATATAAAGGTACGATGGGAACTTCTGTAGCTAAAGTTTTTGATTTAACAGTTGCTTCGACTGGAGTAAATGAGAAAATATTAAAACGATTAAATATACCCTATGAGGTAGTACATGTACAGGCAAATTCTCATGCAGGGTACTATCCGAATGCTACGCCAGTGCTAATAAAATTAATCTTTAATGAAGAAAGCGGAAAAATTTATGGAGCACAGGCTTTAGGGCGTGATGGAGTAGATAAGCGTATAGATGTTATTGCAACGGCAATGAAGGCAAATTTAACTGTAATCGATTTACCAGATTTAGAATTATCATATGCTCCGCCCTATTCTTCTGCAAAAGACCCAGTAAACATGGTGGGGTATGCGGCAAGTAATATAGTAGATGGTTTTGTAGAAACGATTCAATGGTATGAAATAGATCGTATTGTTGAAAATGGTGGATATCTTATTGATGTTCGAGAGCCAAATGAACTAAAACAGGGAATGATTAAAGGCTCTATTAATATTCCGTTAGATGAATTACGAGATCGTTTGGACGAAGTTCCGGTAGATAAAGATATATATATTACTTGTCAACTTGGTATGAGAGGGTATGTTGCAGCGCGCATGTTAATGGAAAAAGGATATAAGGTAAAGAATGTAGATGGTGGCTTTAAATTATACGGGACAGTATTACCAGACCGTATTGTATATTGAATGGAATACAATCAAGATATGAAAAATAGATTAAAACGTATTGAAGGTCAAGTTCGCGGTGTGCTTCGTATGATGGAAGAAGGAAAAGATTGCCGAGAGGTTATTACACAGTTAACGGCATCTCGTTCTGCATTAGATCGTACAATTGGATTAGTTGTTGGAACAAATTTAGAGCAATGTTTACGTGAACAGTTTGAAAGTGGCAATGGTTCAAATGAAGAGTTAATTAAAGAAGCCGTTCAATTACTTGTAAAAAGCCGATAAATGGAGGAATCGATAATGAGTATAAAAGTAGATATGAGTTTAGATTGTAAAGGATTGGCTTGTCCGATGCCTATTGTAAAGACGAAGAAGGCGATGGAAGGATTGGCATCAGGGCAAGTGATTGAAATTGAGGCAACAGATAAAGGATCTACGGTAGATATACAAAGTTGGGCGAATAAAATAGGGCATCAATATATCGGGACGAAACACGAGGGTGATATATTGATGCATTATGTGAGGAAAGCGCATGAGCATGAAGTGAATGAAGTTGTGAAACATCCTCATACAGTTACGAATGCGGAATTACAGGATATATTATTTCACGGAGAAGAGTGCATTGTATTAGATGTTCGCGAAGCAGCAGAATTTACTTTTGGTCATATTCCATCTGCTATTTCGGTACCACTAGGTGAACTAGACAGTACATCGTTAGATCAGACGAAGCAAATTTATGTTGTTTGCCGAACTGGTAACCGCAGTGATGTAGCTTGCCAAATATTGAAAGAGAAAGGTTTTTCAAATGTGAAAAATGTCATTCCTGGTATGTTAGGGTGGCAAGGAAATGTAGAGAAATAAATGTTACAAGCAAAAGATGTTGCAGAGAAAGTTTTATTCGGAGAGTTGTTTATTTTAGATGTTCGTAATGAGACGGATTATGAAGATTGGAAAATTGAAGGGAAACAAGTTTCTTCTATTAATAAACCTTATTTTGATTTGTTAGATGGTGTAGACCATATTGTAGATGAATTACCGAGAGAGAAAGAAATTTTAGTCGTATGTGCGAAAGAAGGTTCTTCGCAGTTTGTCGCGGAGCAATTGTTGGATGCTGGTTTCAACGATGTTTACTATTTAGCTGGTGGGATGAAAGCTTGGAGTGAATATGTAAAGCCGCTCAAAGTAGGGGATGTACAGGGCGGAGGGAGTATATATCAATTTAATCGTCTTGGAAAAGGCTGTTTATCTTATATGGTCGTTTCTAACGGTGAAGCAGCAGTTATTGATGCAGTGAGAACGATTGAATCATATGAGGAGTTTGCGAAAGAGCATGGAGTTACTATTACGAATGTAATGGATACACATTTACATGCAGACCATATTTCTGGCGGTCGTAAGTTAGCTGAAAAAGTAGGTGGTACGTATTGGTTACCTCCAAAAGATGCGGAGGAAGTCGTTTTCTCATACGAACCACTTGTAGAAGGATCTGTTATTACGGTGGGGGGTACCAAAATTGAAATTGATGCGCTATACTCACCGGGGCATACGATTGGGAGTACATCATTTATTGTAGATAATTCCTATTTATTATCAGGCGATATTTTATTTGTAGATTCAATCGGGCGTCCAGATCTTGCTAGTAAGGCTGAAGATTGGGTGAGCGATTTACGAAATACATTATATAAGCGCTATAAGGAATTATCTCAAGAGTTAATTGTTTTACCAGCTCATTATTCAAAAATAAGTGAAATGGATGAAAATGGGGTTGTGAGTGCTAATTTAAAACAATTATTTGAAGTGAATGCAGGATTAAATATGAAAGATGAGAATGAATTCCGCAAAATTGTAACGGAGAATCTACCACCTCAGCCGAATGCTTATCAAGAAATTCGTCAAACGAATATGGGGAAAATTCATCCGAGTGTGGAAGAAGAACGTGAAATGGAGATTGGTCCAAATCGCTGTGCAGTTCATAATTAAATGAATATAAAACAAGTTTTAGATGCGAAAGATTTAGCATGTCCAATGCCAATTGTAAGAACGAAAAGAGCGATGGATACTTTACAATCGGGCGAAGTGTTAGAAGTACATGTAACGGATAAAGGGTCAATTAAGGATATTCCAGCGTGGGCAAACAAAACTGGTCATGAAATCATAAAGCATGCAGAAGAAAGCGATGTACTAAAGTTTTGGATTAAGAAGGCGTAGATGAACACAATAGGAAGTACGCTTTTCATTGTACTGGCTGCATGGTTTGTTATTTCACGGTTCTTACCGGTGAAAGGTGTTCAAAATATAAATGGAAAAGAATTAAAAAGTATAGTGGGAAAACAGGGGAAGTACTTTATCGATGTTCGTACAGTAGGTGAATATAGAGGGAACCATATGAAAGGCTTTCAGAATATCCCGTTAAATGAGTTAGTTAGTAAGGCAAATCAATTAAATAAGAATAAGGAAGTAATCGTTATTTGTCAGAGCGGGATGAGAAGTAAGCAAGCAGCAAAAGTATTAAAGAAATTAGGATTTCAGCGCATTATAAATGTTTCAGGTGGTATGAACGCTTTGTAAATGAAAGAAATTACAGCGAGAGAAGTAGAGGAAAGATTGTTACGAAATGAAGATATACATGTAATTGATGTTCGTGAAGTGGAAGAAGTGAGGGAAGGGAAAATTCCAGGCGTGCTTCATATTAGGTTAGGCTTACTAGAGTTTCGAATGCATGAGCTTGATAAAAATAATGAATACATTATCGTTTGTCGCTCGGGAGGAAGAAGTGCAAGAGCAGTTCAATTTTTAGAAGGTTACGGTTTTCAAGCGATCAATATGGTAGGTGGTATGTTAGCTTGGGAAGGTAAAGTCATATAGATGGAACAACAGAAGAAAACGACAATCGTGTTATTTAGCGGAGACTATGATAAAGCGATGGCTGCCTATATTATTGCAAATGGTGCAGCGGCTTATGATCAAGAAGTGACTATATTTCATACTTTTTGGGGCTTGAATGCTCTTAGAAAAGATGAGCATGTGAAAGTAAAGAAGACTTTTATAGAGAAAGTATTTGGGAAGATGATGCCGCGCGGTGCTGATAAGATGGGATTATCCAAAATGAATTTTGCTGGCATGGGGCCGAAGATGATTAAAGGCATTATGAAAAAACATAACGCAATGCCTTTGCCAGATTTAATTGATTTGGCGAAAGAACAAGGAATTAAACTTGTAGCTTGTCAAATGACAGTAGATTTATTAGGGTTAAAAGAGGAAGAGATTATGGAAGGGGTAGAGTTTGCTGGGGTAGGAGCATATTTAGCAGATGCTTCGGATGGGAATGTAAACTTATTCATTTAAATGGTTGGGATTGGTGGCGCGATTATTAATTATCCGATGATCTTATACATTCCAGTATTGCTAGGATTTACTGGTTATACTGCACATGAGGTTAGCGGTATTACAGCGGTACAAGTATTCTTTGCAACTTTTGCAGGCGCGTGGGCATACCGGAAAAGTAATGACATGAATAAAACGTTAGTTATGTATATGGGAGCTAGTATATTAATAGGAAGCTTCATAGGGAGTTTCGGTGCTAACATATTAGAGGAACATACAGTCAATGTTGTTTATGCAGCATTAGCTACAATTGCAGCTATTATGATGTTTGTACCGAAACAAAATAATAGTGGAGATGTGAAGTATAATAAATGGTTAGCAAGCTTGTTAGCGTTCGTTGTAGGGGGGGCTTCAGGCATTATAGGAGCTGGAGGTTCGTTCCTTTTAGTTCCCATTATGCTAGTTATTTTAAAATTACCACTGCGCATGACGATCGCAACATCTATCGCTATTACGTTTATTTCCTCAATAGGGATTACTACAGGAAAAGTGATTACTGGGCAAGTAGTTATCATTCCAGCTCTAATTATTGCGGTTGCAAGTATATTTGCTGCGCCACTTGGAGCACGAGTCGGGAAGAGGCTAAATCAAAAAGTACTGCAATATGTATTGTCCACTTTAATTGTAGGAACTGCTGTTAAAATGTGGATTGATATGATATCGAAGTAAATGAAAGCTGCAGTAAAACATAACATTTCAGATTTTAAAGACTACTTAAAATCCAACGATATATACATGGAAGAAAATATAGATGAAAATGATGGTTCGGTGCATTTTTCAGTAGGATTAGAAACAGAAGCTGGCGCAAAAATTCAACTTATCGCTGCTTTCGAAAATGAAAATCCTACCGTGGATATATACTGCTTCAATGTTGCTCACGTACCTGACGAAACATCAACAAATGACATTTTACATGTCATCAATGAATTAAACACATCTTACCGATTTGCAAAGTTCACACTAAATAAGCAAAATGCAATTGATATTTCAACATCTCTTGCATTCTCAGAACCAAACTTTAATCCGGCACTTGTTTTTGAGCATACGAGAATGCTGTATAAATTAGCGAACGACGAATATAAAAACTTAATGAAAGTTATTTGGGCATAAGTGTCGTATTTCAATCCAAATGAAGGAGTACAAGAAATGGAGCAAAACCCATCTTTGCAAGAAAATACACGCAATAAACCGAAAAAGAGTAAGAAAAAAACAAAAATTATTATAAGCGTCATTCTATTCTTTTTAATAGTAGGAGGCGGTTATACGTGGTTTTTAGTAAATAAAGCATCTTCTGCTGTTCGAAATGCCGCACACGATTTAGCACGCGGTGATAAATCTGATTTACGTGATAAAGCTGTAAAACCTATTACGAACAATGTCTCTGTCTTAATAATGGGTGTGGATGAAAGCGATGTCCGAGGAAAAGAATATGGTGAAGCTATAAGAACAGATGCGTTGTTGCTTGCAACTTTTAATAAAGACAGCAAAACTGTTAAACTATTAAGTATTCCACGTGACACATATACTTATATTCCAGTAGAAAAGAAAAAAGATAAAATTACACACGCTCATGCATTCGGTTCTGCTAAAAACGGTAAAAAGGGTGGACCACAAGCAAGTATCGATGCAGTTGAAAAATTAATGAATGTTCCTGTCGATTACTTTGTAAAATTTAACTTTAAATCATTTATAAAAATTGTCGATGATTTAGGCGGCATTGAAGTCGATGTACCTGTTGAATTTTCAGAACAAGATAGTAATGATAATGCCGATGCAATTCACCTGAAAAAAGGTGTCCAAAAGTTAAATGGCGAAGAGGCTCTTGCTCTTGCTAGAACACGACACATTGATAGTGATGCAATGCGTGGACAACGTCAACAACTCGTTATTGAAGCTATTTTAAAGAAACTAACGAGCGTTGGATCTGTAACAAAAGTTGGCAACATCATTGATGATATTAACGGACAATTCGTTACAAACTTAACATTTGATGATATGCTTTCATTCTATAAATATGGCGCAGATTCTTCAGTTGAAAAATTACAAATTCAAGGTGATGACTGCTATATGGAAAAAGGTGATGACACATGTAGCAAATCTGCTGGTGGCGGTCGAACATATTACTACAATCCAGATAAAAAAGCACTAGCAAATGTTACGAATGAACTTCGTACCCACCTTGGACTACCTGCCTATACAAAAACTGACTCTGATTCGAAAAAAACAGATTCAGAGAAAACGAAAGACACTAACTCTGAGAGAACAAAAGACACTAACTCTGAGAGAATAAAAGACACCGACTCTGAAAATACGAACAAACGTGAGTCAAGTAACAACAACCATAATGATAATAACAATGAAGATATAAAAACATCATCTAATAACAATGAATAAATGGGTCATACATCATTCCGAGCAATCGTCGTGAAAGAAAAAGAAAATAATCAATTTGAAAGAAAGCTTGTTGAGAGAGAAATCAATTGTTTACCTGAAGGAGATGTGCTAATACGAGTTCATTACTCTTCATTAAATTATAAAGATGCGCTTTCAGCTACTGGTAATAAAGGTGTAACGAGAACATATCCTCATACGCCAGGAATCGATGCTGCAGGAGAAGTTGTGAGTAGTGAAGATGGTTCCTTTAAGGTAGGGGATCAAGTTATTGTAACTGGGTATGATTTAGGTATGAATACTTCTGGTGGATTCGGAGAATATATTCGCGTGCCATCATCTTGGATTGTTTCTTTACCAGAAGGAATGTCTTTGAAGGAAAGTATGATGTATGGGACAGCTGGTTTTACAGCTGCACTATCGGTATATAAGCTCATTGGAGCAGGAGTTATGCCTAGTATGGGAGATGTTTTAGTAACAGGTGCTACGGGTGGTGTAGGTAGTGTAGCGGTTAGTATTTTAAGTAAGTTAGGATATAACGTAGTCGGAGCAACAGGGAAATTAGAAGAAGAAGAGATGTTACTACGTTTAGGAGCAAAGAAGGTAATTCAGCGTGAAGAGCTGAGTGATGAATCAGGAAGGCCAATGCTTAAAGGAATTTACGCCGGGGGTATCGATACTGTAGGCGGAAAGATGCTAGAAACAGCATTAAAATTGGTGCGGTATGCCGGTTGTGTAACGACATGTGGTAATGTGGCAGGGCATGAATTACACACAACTGTATATCCGTTTATTTTACGAGGTATTAGCCTTGTAGGAATAGATTCCGTACAATGTCCAGTAGATACGAGAAGAGAAGTGTGGGCATTGTTAGCGACAGAGTGGAAAAACTTAGAACTATTATCTTATACAGAAGAATGTACATTAGAAAAATTAGATGAGAAGTTTTCGCTCATACTGCAAGGAAAGTTAAAAGGAAGAACAGTTGTAAACATGAAATGAGTGGAATATAATGTTCAAGAAATGATCTTCCAGTTCATTGGTGGATTAGGTATTTTCTTATTCGGGATTAAATACATGGGCGATGGACTGCAACAAGCAGCTGGAGATCGTCTTCGCGATATTTTAGATCGTTTTACAACGAACCCACTTATGGGTGTACTAGCAGGTATGTTAGTTACTGTATTAATTCAATCAAGTTCAGGAACAACCGCTTTAACAGTTGGACTTGTAAGTGCCGGATTTATGACATTACGACAAGCAATTGGTGTTATTATGGGTGCGAACATCGGTACGACAGTTACTGCATTTATTATCGGAATTAAAATCGGAGAATACGCTCTCCCAGTTATGGCAGTTGGAGCGATTTTACTATTCTTCTTTAAAAATAAAAAAGTACATTCTGTAGGTCAAGTTGTATTCGGTTTTGGTATGTTATTCTTCGGTTTAGAATTAATGAGCGCAGGTATGAAACCTCTTCGTTCATTAGAGTCATTCCAAGATTTAATGATTAGCATGAGTGATAATCCAATTTTAGGAATTATTGTCGGTACAGTCTTCACTTTAATTGTACAAAGCTCAAGCGCAACAATCGGTATTTTACAAGAATTATTCGGTCAAGGTGCAATCGATTTACAAGCTGCCCTTCCTGTATTATTCGGTGATAACATCGGTACGACAATTACAGCAGTATTAGCAGCAATCGGTACTTCAATTGCAGCAAGACGTGCAGCATTAGTTCACGTTATCTTTAATATTATCGGTACCATTATCTTTACGATTATATTGATACCATTTACAAATTTAATTCAATATTTCCAAACGTCATTAAACTTGAATCCAGAAATGACAATTGCATTTGCACATGGAACATTTAACGTAACGAATACAATCATTCAGTTCCCATTCATTGCAGTATTAGCCTGGATTGTAACAAAAATTATTCGTGGTGAAGATGCATCTATTAACTTCAAACCACAACATTTAAATCCAATCTTTATTGAACAATCTCCAGCTATCGCTTTAACAGAAGCTCAAAAAGAGATTATCCGTATGGCGGAGTTTTCATTAGATGGATTAAAAGAAGCAAACCAATTTTTAAATACACAAGACAAAAAACACGCTAATATGGCTACTCAATTAGAAGGAGCTATTAACAATTTAGATAAAAAAATTACCGAGTATTTAGTTTTACTATCAGAAAAACCACTTTCATCAGCAGATTCTGAGAAGCATTCTGTTTTAGCTGGTGTTGTTGGAGATATTGAACGTGTCGGTGATCATGTAGAAAACCTTGTAGAACTTGTAGATTTCCAAATTTCAAACCGCGTTTCACTATCAGACGACGCACTAACTGAATTAAATGAAATGCTTGAATTAACAATTTCAACATTACAAGATGCAATCAATGCTTTAACAAACTTTGACACTGAACTAGCTCAAACTGTTATTGCAAAAGAACGTAAAATTGACCAAATGGAACGAGTTCTTCGCAAACGTCACGTAATACGTCTAAACGAACGTAGCTGTTCAGGCGATGCAAGTATCATCTTCGTTGACATGGTAAGTAACTTAGAGCGTATCGGTGATCACGCTGTAAATATCGCTGACGGTGTTTTAGGTGAACAAGGAAAAATCAATTTAAAACAATCATTATAATTGACTGCTACATTGACCAATACATATACTCGAAAGAAAAGAGAAAAAATTTATATAGGGGATGAATATATGGGAGAGGCAATACTCGTAAAACGAGAACCGTTATGGACAAAAGAGTTTGTTGCTTTAATTTTTGCAAACTTATGTATGTTTTTAGGGTTTCAAATGTTAATTCCAACTTTACCTGTTTATGTGAAAGAAATCGGTGGCACAAGTTCAAATATCGGATTGGTTGTCGGTATGTTTACCGTTTCGGCACTTTTTGTTAGACCGCTAACTGGAAACGCCTTGCAGAAATTTAATAAAAAAATCATTTTAATGATCGGTACTGCTATTTGTTTACTCGCTATGGGCAGTTATCTTTTCGCCTCTACCATTTTTCTCTTGCTTGCCGTTCGTATTTTACACGGCGCTGGCTTCGGTATTACAACGACTACATATGGAACTGTCGTTTCTGATTTAATTCCAGCAGCTCGCCGCGGAGAAGGCATGGGATATTTCGGCCTTTCTGGAACAATTGCAATGGCTCTCGGCCCACTAATCGGACTATGGCTTATGCAAGCATATAATTTCAACGTTCTTTTTTTATGTGCACTCTCATGCACAATCGTTTCATTAATTTTAACGAAACTACTTCAAATCCAAAAAACGAAACAACCACCAAAACAATCATCTGGTACTTTTCTCGATGGATTTATTGAGCGCAAAGCTTTACTTCCTTCATTATTAATATTATGTATTACATTAATGTACGGAGGAATCGGCAGCTTTATCACACTATTTGCTACCGAAGTTGGCATTGCTGATATTAGTCTCTTCTTTTTATGTAACGCGCTAGCAATCGCTGTAACTCGTCCATTTTCTGGAAAGTTATATGATGCGAAAGGCCATACATTCGTCATCATTCCAGGGGTTATTATAACGTTTGCAGGTATTATTTTATTGTCGTATACAACGACAATTCCGAGCTTAATTATTGCGGCAGCCTGTTACGGAAGTGGTTTCGGAGCGATTCAGCCTGCGCTACAAGCATGGATGATCGACCGAGTGGCACCGCACAGACGAGGAGTCGCAACAGCGACATTCTTCTCAGCATTTGACCTTGGAATTGGTGCTGGAGCGATTATTTTCGGATTCATTGCACATTTTACAAACTATTCGACTGTATATCGTTATTCTTCCCTATTACTTATTGCTTTTCTGTTCATTTACATTACAAGTATAAGAAAACAAAAGCACAGAGATAAAAATACAGAAAAAGCTGCTGGATAAATGAGACGATTAGGTATTTCTATTTATCCAGAACATTCAACGGTAGAGAAAGATAAGGAATATTTAACATTAGCAAGTAAATACGGATTTACACGTGTGTTCACATGTTTACTATCTGTGGATGGAGAAAAAGAGAAAATTATAGAAGAATTTAAAGAAACAATCTCTCATGCGAATGCATTAGGGTTCCAAGTATTAGTTGATATTAGTCCATCTGTTTTTGAACAGCTTGGTATCTCATATAACGATTTGTCGTTCTTCCATGAACTAGGTGCGTACGGTATTCGTTTAGATGTCGGGTTCTCAGGATTAGAAGAATCGATTATGACGTACAATCCGTACGGCTTAAAAATTGAAATTAATATGAGTAACGGCACAAAGTATGTAGATAACATTATGAGTCATAGACCAAACCGTGAGAATTTAATTGGTTGTCATAATTTTTATCCGCACCGCTATTCTGGGTTATCATACGATCATTTCATTACATGCTCGAAACAATTTAAAGATTACGGCATGAGAACAGCTGCATTTATTTCATCATTTGATGCAACATACGGACCTTGGCCAGTAACAGAAGGGTTATGTACGTTAGAAGAGCATCGTGAATTACCGATGACAACACAGGCGAAGCATTTATTTGCAACAGAATTAATTGATGATGTTATCATTGCGAACGCTTATGCTTCAGAAGAAGAATTACAAGCACTAGGTACGGTAAATAAAGAGAAACAAACATTTGATATAAAAATATACGATACAACGACAGATTTAGAAAGAATTATCGTATTAGAAGAACCTCATTTTTATCGCGGGGATGTATCTGAATATATGATTCGTTCTACACAAAGTCGTGTGAAATATAAAAAAGAAGAGTTTAAACCTCATAATACGCGTGGAATTGAGCGTGGTGATCTTTTAATTGATAATGAGCAATATGGCCAATATAAGGGTGAATTACAAATTGCATTAAAAGATATGGTGAATACAGGAAAAACAAATGTAGTTGGTCGAATTATAGAGGAAGAGATTTTCTTACTAGATTATTTACAAGCTTGGGATAAATTCGGATTTACATTAAAGAAATAGATGACAAAGGTGCATCAGCGATTAATTTCTATTTTAGAGGAGTTTTTAGAAGAGAAATCGATGTTAAATCGAGCTTTTTTAGCGAGCCGATTACATGTATCAACGAAGACGATTCAAAAGGATATAAAGTTATTAAATGATATATTGGAAGAAAATGGAGCGAAAATCGAATCGCAAAGAGGGACTGGATATGAACTAAAAATTATACAAACGAAGATATTTGAAGAGTTTTGTGTAAGTCTATTTCAAAAACAGACGGAAAAAATCCCAACTTCTTATGAAGAAAGAGTTGCGTATATTTTACAACGTGTTTTAACGACAGAAGGATATGTGAAGCTTTCGCAATTAGCAGAAGAGATTTACGTGAGTAAATCAACTGTAAATTTAATTATGAAAGATGTTACAGATATATGCGGTCGCTATACATTGCAAATTGAAAAGAGACCGTATTATGGTATACGTATTGTGGGAGAAGAATTTAATATTCGTTCTTGTTTATCACAATATGGTTTACCACGTTATGAACATACTCCGTTTCATGAGCAATTTGAGCAGACGGATACATATGTATCGTTACCTCATATATCACTTATCCGCTCAGTTATATTAAAGTATATTGAAGGAGGAACGATATATTTATCAGATATAGAAATTGATAATTTATCCATTCATATTGCGATTGCTTTAAAGCGATGTCAAGATAATCATTACATTCAATCGCTGTATGCGGAGAAACCTGAACTTATAATAAAGAAAGAATATGCAATTGCGAAACAAATTTTAGGGGATTTAGAGAAAGAGTTGAAAGTTTCATTTCCAGAAGAAGAAGTTTTGTATGTGACGATGCATTTGTTAAGTAATGCTGTTACAGCGAGAGATCACTATGAAAATGTAGAAGAACTATTAGGAAAAGATATATATGCATTTATGCAACGTATTCTTTTTAAAGTGGCGGAAGAACGGAATCTTATTTTTTACTATGATGAAGAATTGTTATTTGGATTCGGTGTTCATTTAAAAACGTTATTAAACCGTTTGAAATATAAGTTAAATACGAGAAATCCCCTTTTGGCAGAAGTGAAAAAGAATTATCCATATGCCTTTGAAATTGCAGTTCTCGTTGGAGATATTATTGGTGAATATACGGGTGAAACGATTCCGGAAAGTGAAATTGGTTATATTGCTATTCACTTCGGCGGAGCGATGAGCCGTTTGCAGGAAAAGAATCAAAAGAAAAGATGTTTACTAGTTTGTGCGACTGGTCAAGGAAGTGCACAACTATTAAAATATAAAATTTTATCACAGTTTCGAGATAAATTAGAGATTGTAGGTATTACAGGTTATTATCAATTGAAAGTAGAAGACCTTTATAAAGATAAAATAGATTGTATTATTAGTACGATTCATATACCGAGTGGTTTGCCAGTGCCAGTTATAAAAGTGAACTCAATATTTGATGATAAAGAGATTAAATCAATTGGTCAGCAATTGTTTACGCATGTGAATAATAGTGTGCAGCAATATATAAAAGAAGATTTGATCTTTTTAAATCGTAGTGCTTCTACGAAAGAAGAAGTTATTCAATTTTTATGTGAGAAAGCCGCTGAGAAAAACTATGTGCCAGAAAACTTTTATGCATCAGTTACGGAAAGAGAAAATACATCTCCGACAGCGGTTGGGAATTTAGTGGCGATTCCGCATCCGATGCAGTTATTAAGTGAGGAAACATTTTTGATATTTTGTACACTTGATAAGGCTATTGAGTGGGGAGATAAAAAAGTACAATTGATTATTTTATTTAGTGTGAAGCGCAATAATAATGAAGATTTGCAACGGCTTTATGATTTTTTATATGATATTATGTCTAATCAGAATACGATAGAGAAATTAACTCAGGCTGAATTAATTGAAGGTTTTCAAGAGATTTTATTATCGTTTTGAATGACTGATATGCAAACTCCATTTGCGTTAATTTTACATGGTGGCAACGCGAGAAGTGCGGCGCTTGAAGCAATCGCTTTTGCAAGACAAGGAGATTTTGAGAATGCGAGTGAAAAGATGGAACTTGCTAGTGAAGAAATTTCAGCAGCTCATCGTATTCAGACGGATTTAATTCAAGAGGAAGCAAGAGGAAATCATGCAGAAATAATTTTACTGTTAGTGCATGCACAAGATCACTTAATGAATGCAATTACAGTGAAAGAACTTGCTGAAAAATTTATCGCTCTTCATAAACGTATGGAAGAGAAAGTGACAGTATAAATGTACATTTTATTATGTTGTGCTGCAGGTATGTCAACGAGTATGGTTGTAAGAAAAATGCAAGAAGAGGCGAAAAAACAAGGGAAGGATTATAAAATTAAGGCAGTTGATTCAGAACTTGTGAAGCTTGAAATTAAGGAAGCGGATGTCGTTTTAATTGGTCCGCAAGTGAAATATTTATTTCCGGCCGTAGCGTTTCTTGCAAAGTCATACGATATACCAGTTGCTATTATAAACCAACGAGATTATGGCATGTGTGATGGTTCGAAAGTACTTAAGCAGGCAGAAGAATTAGTTTTAGCGTAAATGAATGGGTTTATGAGTTTTATGGAACAGAAGATTATGCCAACGACGCAAAAGATTGCAGGACAGCGACATTTATTAGCAATTCGAAACGGGGTTATTTCTACATTACCATTAACGATTGTCGGGTCATTTTTCGTTATCTTTTTAAACTTACCAATTGATGCATATATGGAGTGGATTGCACCGTTTCGTCATATTTTAGATATTCCATTCCGATTTACAGTAGGCTTAATGGCGTTATATGCAGCTTTTGGGGTAGGGGCTTCGCTCGCCAATTTTTATCAGCTCAATCAATTAAGCGCAGGGTTACTCTCTGTACTCGCCTTTTTATTAGCATCAGTTGAACCAATTCAAATTACGAAAGCTGTACCAGGTGTTATTGATGCGGGTAGATACATTTCAGTAGGAACATTAAGTGCAACGTCTTTATTCGGCGCAATTGTTACTGCATTAATTGCAGTAGAAATTTATCATTTTATGATTAAGCATAATATTTCGATTAAATTACCAGACAGTGTACCACCAGCAGTTGCAAACTCGTTTGCAGCATTAATTCCAACGTTAGTCGTTATTCTTTTATTCTGGGGTATTCGTTACGGTTTGAAATTTGATGTAAATACAACGATCACATATTTAATCGCACCATTAAAGTCAGTATTAGTAGGAAATAATTTATTCGGCGGTCTATTAACAGTATTTTTAATCGTGTTCTTCTGGTCATTCGGTATTCATGGCCCAGCGATTTTAGGACCAATCATTCGTCCGATGTGGGATTCAGCAATTCTTGAAAATATGGAAGTATTTACGGCTACAGGAAATGCACATCAGTTACCAAATTTATTTACAGAGCAATTTATTCAATGGTTCGTATGGATTGGTGGATCGGGCTCAACGTTAGCTTTAGTCATTATGTTTATGTTCTCTAAATCTAAGTTCTTAAAAGAGTTAGGTAGATTATCATTCGTGCCAGGTTTATTCAATATTAACGAGCCAATTATTTTCGGGGCACCGATTGTTATGAATCCAGTTTTAATTATCCCATTCGTAATTACACCGTTAGTTACAACGACGGTATCATATTTTGCAGTTGTTTCGGGTATGATTCCGCTGATGATGGCGAAGTTGCCATTTACGATGTTAGCGCCAATTGCAGCAGTGATTAGTACGGACTGGACAATTATGGCTGGCGTACTTGTAATTATTAACTTTGTAATTTCATTTATTATTTACTATCCATTCTTCAAAATGTATGAGAAACAACAATTAGCAGGAGAGGAGAAAACAGAATGCTCGGAGCAATTATCATCTTAAATGGAGCGTAAATTAGGAATTTCACTTTATCCAGAGCATTCAACGAAAGAAAAAGATATGGCATACATTTCGGCAGCGGCACGCCACGGTTTTTCAAGAATATTCACTTGTTTATTATCCGTTAATCGTCCGAAAGAAGAAATTGTAGCTGAATTTAAAGAAATTATTAATCATGCAAAAGATAATAATATGGAAGTTATTTTAGATGTAGCTCCAGCTGTGTTTGATCAGCTCGGTATTAGTTATAGTGATCTATCATTCTTCGCAGAGTTAGGTGCAGACGGTATTCGTTTAGATGTAGGCTTTGACGGTTTAACGGAAGCGAAAATGACGAATAATCCGTACGGTTTAAAAATTGAGCTGAATGTAAGTAACGATATTGCGTATTTAGAAAATATCCTTTCGCATCAGGCGAATAAATCAGCTTTAATTGGTTGCCATAACTTCTATCCACAAAAATTCACTGGCCTTCCGTACGACTATTTCATTCGCTGTAGTGAGCGCTTTAAAAAACATGGAATTCGCAGTGCAGCATTTATTACGTCACATACCGCTAACATCGGCCCGTGGGATATTAATGACGGATTATGTACATTAGAAGAGCATCGTAATCTTCCAATCGAAGTGCAAGCGAAGCATTTATGGGCAACAGGGCTAATCGATGATGTCATTATCGGAAATGCTTATGCGAGTGAAGAAGAGTTAGAGAAACTAGGAAACTTAAATCGTTACATGTTGCAGCTGAAAGTACAATTTGTAGATGAAGCGACTGAAGTAGAGAAGAGAGCGACTCTGCAAGAAGTACACGTAAGACGCGGTGATATAACAGAGTATATGGTACGTTCTACAGAAGTACGTAAAAAGTATAAAGACGATGACTTCCCTATGCGCGAAAGTGTACTGCAGGAAAGAGGGCAAGTTGTAATTGGTAATAACTCATTCGGAAAGTATAAAGGTGAACTACAAATCATTCTAAAAGAAATGCCGCTAGATGATCGGAAAAATATTGTCGGTACGATTGCTGAAGAAGAGGTGTTCTTACTAGATTATGTAGGAGCTTGGACGCAGTTTACTTGTGTGGAATAGATGGAATTATTACAGAATATTAATGCCCCGTTACGAAAGCTTTGTAATTTTATGTTTTTCGCAAATAAGAAAATAATGGTTGCTATAATGAGGTCAACGAAAACAAATGCAATGGAGGCTATTATGAAAAAATTTATGGGTATAGCAACAGCAGCGGTTTTTGGTCTTGGGATTTTCACAACATCTGCTAAAGCAGAAACAATCGTAACGACTGACGTACTAAACGTACGAGAAAACCCAACTACTGAATCAAAAGTTGTAGGAAAATTATTAGATGGATATAAAGTTAACGTTTTACATACAGAAAACGGATGGTCAAAAGTTCAATTGAATAGCGGTAAAGAAGCTTTCATAAGCGCTGACTATACAAAAGACACTTACTACGTAACAGCAAACGTATTAAACGTACGTGCTGGTGCAAACACAGACTCAGAAATTCTTGGTAAGTTGAAACAAGATGATGTAATCGAAACAACACACGAAGTGCAAAATGACTGGATTCAATTTGAATATAACGGAAAAACAGCTTATGTTCATGTTCCTTACTTAACAGGTAAAGCACCAGTTAAAGTTCAACCAGCTATTAAAGTTGAAAAAACAACTAAAGTTCAAGACACAGCTAAAGTTCGTGGAGCAGTTAAAGCTGGTGAAGTAGCTGAAACTCAAGCAAAAGCTAAAGCAGAGGAAGCAACTAAAGCTCGTGAAGCAGCTGAAGCTCAAGCAGAAGTTAAAGCTCAGGAAGCAGCTAAAGCTCGTGAAGAAGCTAAGGCTCAAGCGGAAGCTAAAGCTCAGGAAGCAGCTGAAGCTCAAGCAGAAGCTAAGGCTCAAGAGGCAGCTAAAGCTCGTGAAGAAGCTAAAGCTCAGGCAGATGCTGAAGCTCAAGCAGAAGCTAAGGCTCAAGCAGCGGCTAAGGCTCGTGAAGAAGCTAAAGCTCAGGCAGATGCTGAAGCTCGTGAAGCGGCTAAAGCTCAAGAGGCAGCTAAAGCTCGTGAAGCGGCTAAAGCTCAAAAACCAGCTACACAACAACCTGTTGCAAAAGAAACTGAAACAAGCACACCATCATCTTCTCGTGAGTTAAGAGTTGTAGCAACAGCTTACACAGCAGATCCACTTGAAAATGGTTATAAAGCAGGCGACCAAGTAAAATCAGCTTTAGGTCACAACTTAACAGCAAATCCAAATATGAAACTAATTGCAGTTGATCCAAGTGTCATTCCATTAGGTTCAAAAGTATGGGTTGAAGGTTACGGAGTAGCAATCGCTGGTGATACTGGTGGAGCTATTAAAGGAAATAAAATCGACGTTTTAATGCCAGATAAAGGCACTTCAAGTAACTGGGGACGTAAAACAGTTACAGTGAAAATTTTAAACTAAATGGCCCTTTCCTCTATCTTTGCTCATAAAATGCGTTCTATATTAACAATGCTAGGTATTATTATTGGTATTAGCGCCATCATTACTATCATTTCAATGGGTGATGGTACAAATGCAAAGTTTAAAAAAGAGTTAGGTCAAGGAAAAGATACGGAAGTAACGATTTACTACAACAACCCTGATTACGGAACTGATAGTGCCAAAATTACAGCTGATATGTTAAAACGTCTTCAAACTGTGCCAGGCGTTAAAGATGTTTATCCAGATGTAAGTATGAAAGTAAAAGCATCTTCTGGTTCAAAAGATGTCTCTCTTGATTTAAGAGGTGGAACAGGCGCCTTCATGACAGATGCGAAAATAAACTTAGTTCACGGTCGTGAATTAAATGATAGTGAATTAAAGCAAGCGATTCCTGCTGTTATTTTAAATGAAGAAGCTTTCAATAAATTATTTAACGGCTGGGAATCAAATTTATACACTGACATAAAAGGAAAGCCATATAAAGTAGTCGGTGTGTATGAAACGAAAAATGATTTCGGAATGGCTATGTCAGAAGGTTATACATCACTTGAAAACGCTCCTGTAATCTCAGGAGTAACTGAGTATGACTCTGTAAGATTAATATTAACTTCACCAGCAGAACGTAAAAGTGTAGAAAAACAAGCCGCTTCTGTTTTAAACGACATGAAAGCTCCTAAATTTGAGCATAAATTCGAAGCTCAAGATATGGGGGAATTTACGAAGCAACTAGATGAATCAATCGGTATGATGAAAATGGTATTCGGTGGTATCGCTGCTATTTCATTACTTGTTGGTGGTATCGGTGTAATGAACATCATGCTTGTATCTGTAACAGAACGTACACGTGAGATTGGTATTCGTAAAGCACTTGGCGCAACACGCGGTAAAGTATTAACGCAATTCTTAATCGAATCTTGTATTTTAACAGGACTCGGTGGTTTCATCGGATTCATGCTTGGTATCTTCTTCGCTTGGATCGTCTCAATCTTTGCCGGATGGCCACTTGTTATCTCAAAAGAACTTGGACTTCTTTCAGTAGGTATTTCAATGCTAATCGGTATTGCATTCGGACTACTACCAGCTAACAAAGCTGCAAAACTTGATCCAATTGAATGTTTACGATATGAGTAAGTGATTAACTTAAAAGGCATCACGAAATCCTTCCAAAATGGTGCAGAGTCCGTTCAAATATTACATGGAATTGACGTAACTCTAAACCAAGGGGAATTCACTTCTATAATGGGACCTTCTGGTTCTGGTAAATCAACTTTAATGAACATTATCGGTTGCTTAGATAAACCAACGACAGGTACGTATGAATTAGCGGGACAAAATATTTCAAACATGTCTGAAACCGAACTTGCACACGTTCGTAATAAAGAGATCGGGTTCATATTTCAAAACTTCATGTTATTACCGAGACTTACAGCACTTCAAAATGTAGAACTACCTCTTATTTACGCTGGAGTCGATAAAAAAGAAAGACGTGAACGCTCATTAGCCGCTTTAACAAAAGTTGGTTTAGCAGATCGAGCTACTCACTTACCAAACGAATTATCCGGTGGTCAAAAGCAGCGTGTTGCCGTTGCCCGTGCAATTGTAAATAACCCAAAATTCATTTTAGCTGATGAACCAACGGGTGCACTTGATACGAAAACGAGTACACAAATTATGGACCTCTTTTACGAATTAAACAAACAAGGCTCAACAATCATTATGATTACCCATGACCGCGAAATCGGGGAAGCTGCAGCACGTCAAATTGTAATTCGTGACGGAAATATCGTCCAAGATTGGAGAGGTTAAATGAAGAAGAAAAATAAAGTGTTAATTACTAGTGTAGTAGCAATCGGAATTGCAGCTGGATCATATTTTGCATTTGCTGGTGGTGGCTCAGATGTTGCAATGGCATATAGCAGTTATAAAGTAACAGAAAAACAAATCGAAAACGCGCAAAAATTTGGCGGTGAAGTTATTCCAAACGGAATTGAAACTATTTCATTTGATCCAACAAAAGGCACGTATGAATTAGCGGTTAAAAAAGGCGATGAAGTGAAAAAAGGGCAGCTTCTGTTTAAATATAATGACCCTACTGCTAAACAAGGTGTAACGGAAGCAGAAATGCAAAAGAAAATCGCACAAAAAGAAGTAACATTGTTCCAAAAACAAATTGATGCAGCGAAACAAAAATTACAAAAAGATAAAAATGCAGGCCTTCCTCAGGAAGCATTAAAAACATCGGAAGTTGAAGTACAACAATTAGAATCACAACTTGAAATGAAAAAGTTTGAAGTTGAAAAATCTGATGAAATGATTAAAGCAGCAAAAGAGAAAGTAAATAATCTTTCTGTAACAAGTCCTGTTGATGGTGTAATTGATGATATCGTGAAAACTGCTGATGAAAAAACAGGTATGAGTGGCATTACTCTTCGTCATGCTGGTCAATTTAAAGTAAAAGGTCAACTTTCTGAATATGAGCTTGCTAGTATGAAAGTTGGGCAAGAAGTAACTGTTTCATCAAAAACGGTCGCTGATAAGACTTGGACAGGAAAAGTAACAGAAATTGATTCTACACCATTAAAGAGCATGGACGAAAATAAAACTGTTTCTAACTATCAATTCACTGTCACATTAGATAATAGTGAAGAATTACAAAACGGCTTCCACGTTTACGTAACAAGTAAATCTGGCGAAGCAACTGGTACAATTGTTCCGAAAAGCAGCATCGTGAAAAAAGGTGACAAAAATGTTGTCTTCGTTGTAAAAGATGGTAAAGCGAAAGAACAAGCGATTACTGTTGAATTCGAGACAGATAGCGAAGCAAAAGTTTCTGGAGTGAAAAAAGGAGAGCAAATTATCTCTAAACCTGAAAAAGACTTAAAAGATGGTATGGAGGTTGTCGCCCAGTGAATGGAAGCTTATTTTAGTGCGCATCCATTAAAGCCATTTATTCCATACTCAAGGCAACATGCCATTATATTATTTATTATGTTGGTGGGGATCGTTTTTCTATATCAATACCAAGATGTATTACGTCAAATTGAGTGGAATATAACGGTTCGATATGCGATTGCATTTCTATTTATAGAAAGTGAAATTGGACTTCATATGTGGGAATGGAAAGCCGGGGTTTTTGAACTAGGCACTTCATTACCATTTGAGTTATGTACGATTAGTTTATTGTTAGCGTCAATTATGATTGTAACGAAAAGTTATCGCATATATGAGATTGTGTTTTTCACAGGAATTATCGGTGCATCACAAGCCATTTTAACGCCAAACTTGCAGTATGCTTTTCCGCATTTTCGTTTCATTGAATATTTCATTGCGCATATATTTCTCATTTGGGCACCGCTCTTTATGACCTGGGTAGAAGGGTATCGCCCGACAGTACAATCTATTAAACGCACGATGATATTTTTAAACATATTGATTCCAATTGTTTCGTTTGTGAATTACAAAACGGGTGGAAATTATATGTTTTTAGCTCATAAGCCAGAAACTGCTTCATTACTTGATATGTTAGGGCCACATCCTTACTATATTATTTCATTAGAACTCGCAGCGCTTATTGGATGTTTTATTGTGTATATGCCGTTTGCAAAAAGAGAAAAACATGTACATAAAGAATCACTAGGATCATAAATGGTCAAAAAAGTATTTTTGAATGGGATGGAAATGACGATTCAATTTATTATTTCGATTTTGGGGATTATTTTTTTAGGGGCACTGCCAAAATTATTTTATGGATTTGAGCTGCATGTATCAGAGTACATAAAGAGTTTAAAAGAAGTATTTTTGAACTTAATGGATCTCTCCAATTTGCAATATGTGAGAGATAAATTTTTATTCCCACAGTTGTTCGTCCATTATAAAGAAACGATTGTTATTTTTTTAGCCGCTTTTTTCATTTCATTATTTGTAGCATTTTGTATCGTTTATATGATTATGAGTAGTTCACCGCGTATACAACATCGAATTAAATCATTTCTCATCTTCTTAGAATCTATTCCAGATATTCTTCTTATTTTAGTATCACAAATTTTAGTTATATGGTTTTTTAAACAAACAGGTTTTTTACCTTTTCAAATTGCGTCAATTGGAGGCGAGTCGATTAGAGGATTGCCAATATTATGTTTGAGTATACCGACTACGATTATGTTTGTAAAAATGTTAGTGCTTCGTTTTGAAAATGAGCTAGAAAAAGATTATGTACTATTTGCTAAAGCGAAAGGGCTGAATCGCTTTCATATTTTAAATCGTCATATTTTACGAAATGTGTTGCTTAGTACACTTTTCTTTGCGAAAACAAATGTTTTTTTTATGCTATCTAATTTATATATTATAGAATGGATTTTTAATACGAGTGGTATTTTTATGTTTTTGAAATCGTATGTGGGTATTAGGATTGAGGTTTTCATTGTTAGTGTGCTGCTTATTTATATTCCGATTTTTATTATATTTAAATTGTTTCATTATCTCATTCCAGCTGCGATGAAGGAGAGATTATAAATGTGGACGTATATAAAACGCGATAAAAGATTTTGGATAAGCATTGGGTTTCTTCTCCTATTAGTTCTTTTGAGCATCGGAAATACGATATGGAATGATGGACAGATTAAAAAAGTTACACTGCAATATGATGCGGATGGAAATCCAGAAGTGCCACCTTTTTCACCTTCATTACAATTTTTACTCGGGACAGACTTGAAAGGATATGACCTTTTACATTTAGTCATTGAAGGTGCGAAGTGGACGATTGGTATATCTATTTTAATTGCGGCACTTAGAATGGTAATAGGTGTGTTTTTCGGTGTTATACTCGGAACATATATAAAAAGAGGCTTTTCGAAGATTGAGGCTTTTTTTGATAGTTTCACAGTTATTCCGACAGTTATGATTGCGTATTTCTTTCTTCAAGCTGTGAATAGATTTGGAAGTGGAGAGGAAACAACAACTTTTTTTGAAAGGGCTTCGTTCCAAGTTGTATTACTTGTACTGCTTGTGATGCCAGTTATTGCACTTTATGTGGCGAAGGAAGTTCGTAAATTACAAACGGAAGAATTTATTGATGCTGCGCGCATATTAGGTGGATCAAGAAGACATATTGTTATAAAGCACCTTTTTCCGCATCTCTATATGACGTTTATACTCGTATTTCTTCAGCAGTTTACTCAAACCTTGACTATTTTACTTCATTTAGGGTTACTTGAGGTGTTTTTTGGCGGGACAGTCCAGTTTGGTGGACTGATAGGGATAAAAGAAATAGACTCTTATACACATGAATGGTCAGGTTTAATAGGAGTCTATTTTAGATCATTAACAGTGCATCCGTGGATTCCTCTCGTCCCAATTACATTTTTCGGGCTTACTATTTTTTCAGGAAATATGATTGTAAAAAGTATAGAAGAGGCGATGTTAAAAGTAAGGTTAGGCGGAGAGATAAAGAAGTCAGTTGTAGAAGAAGAACAATCTGTTGTGCAGTCAAAAGAAGAGTTATTTACTTTTAAACATACGATGTGAATGCGTACAACTTTAAAACCAGCGCAAATACTTTCGATTAGTTTACTACTATTCGCAGTTTTCTTCGGTGCTGGTAATATGATTTTCCCGCCCCTTCTCGGTCTTTCTTCCGGAGAGAACATGTGGGTTTCCATTACAGGGTTTATTATTACAGACGTCGGTTTATCTTTACTAGCTATCGTCGCTGTTGCCCTTTCCGGTGGTAGTTTTAACACTTTAGCAAGCCGTGTTCATCCAAAATTCGCAGCAGTATTCGCCATCATTATTTATCTTTCAATCGGCCCACTATTTGTTATTCCACGAACTGGATCTGTATCTTACGAAATTGGGATCGCACCACTATTCCCAGACCAATGGTATTCTATGTTAGTTTTTAGCGCTATTTTCTTTACAGTCGTTTACTTCCTATCATTAAATCCATCCAAATTAGTAGATCATATCGGTAAAATATTAACGCCAATTTTACTTGTAATTATTGCAATTATGGCAACAAAAGCAATTCTTTCACCAGGATCATTCACAGAACCTATCGGTGACTATAAAGACATCCCATTTTTCAAAGGATTTCTTGAAGGGTTTTTAACATTAGACGCAATTGGGGCGCTCGTATTATCAACGATTGTTGTAAATGCAATCCGCCAAAACGGTATACAAGATAAAAAATCCATTGCAAAATATACAATTATTTGCGGAAGCATTGCTGCCCTTTTCTTAACAATTGTTTATTTCTTACTCGGTTATATCGGGGCCTCAAACGGAAACTTAGGACAATTCGAAAACGGTGGTCAGCTATTAGCTACTATTATGTATCAATTCTTTGGGACAAGCGGTAATGTTTTATTAAGTATCGCAATTATTTTCGCTTGTTTAACGACTGCAATCGGTGTTGTAAGTGCATTCGCAAACTATTTCGCAACAGTGTTAACGAATGCTTCATACAAGAAACTGGTACTATACGTTTGTATATTTAGCTTCATCATTTCAAACTTAGGTTTAAGCTTATTAATAAAAATTACATTACCTGTATTAATTATTTTATATCCAATTACAATCATTTTAATTTTCGTATCATTTATTGATAAATATACGAAACGTAAACCTTCTGTCTACATCGGAGCAATGATCGCGGCATTCCTTATTAGCTGTATTCATGCACTTGATAATGTGGAAATGATTCCAGGTTTTATCGCTAATATCGTACACACAATTCCTTTTTATAACTTAGGAATCGGCTGGATTGTTCCGGCAATTATCGGTGGTATAATCGGATACTTTATTCCGCAAACGGAAGCTGAAGGTGAAGTTTCTACGAAATAAATGTGGATTTATGAGAAGAAATTACAATACCCTGTTAAAGTAAGCACTTGTAATCCAGCACTCGCAAAATTATTAGTTGAACAGTACGGTGGTGCAGATGGTGAATTGGCTGCTGCCCTTCGCTACTTAAATCAGCGTTATACTATTCCTGACAAAGTCGTTGGCTTGCTAACCGATATCGGCACCGAAGAATTCGCACACCTAGAAATGATCGCTACAATGATTTATAAATTAACAAAAGATGCGACACCAGAACAAATGAAAGCTTCCGGATTAGATGCGCAATACGCTAATCATGATAGTGCGTTATTTTATCATAATGCAGGTGGTGTTCCCTTTACTGCTACTTATATTCAGGCAAAAGGAGACCCTATCGCAGATTTATATGAAGATATTGCCGCCGAAGAAAAAGCACGTGCAACTTATCAATGGTTAATTGATTTATCAGATGATCCCGATATAAATGACAGCCTACGCTTTTTACGTGAACGAGAAATTGTCCATTCACAACGCTTCCGAGAAGCAGTTGAAATTTTAAAAGAAGAACGTGATAAAAAGATTTACTTTTAAGTGAATAAAAACGTGACACAAACATTGCCTGATGAATATTACAAATGGATTGAAGAACTACAAGAGCTAGACTTTGTATTAGTTGAACTTACCCTCTATTTAGATACGCATCCCGACGATATTGCCGCTATAAATCAATTCAATGATTTCTCCTATAAACGAAGAGTATTAAAACAAAGAATTGAAGAAAAATACGGGCCACTTCAGCAGTTTGGAAATAGTTATTCTAACGCTCCATGGGAATGGAGCAAAGGACCTTGGCCATGGCAAATATGAATGAATATTTCATTTATAAAGGAGGAGTGTAACATGGATAAATACATGAAATCCTATATACTTTTTCATGGACCAAACGATCCTTGCCCTCCAATTGGAAAAAAATATTACTCAACTCCCCCCCACCTATTTATGGGCTTTCAGCCACCTAACTTACCCCAATTCCCGCCAAAAGAAGCTTTAAGAAAAGGGACTTTATGGCCTGCATTTTATGATTATTATGAAAATCCTTACAAAAAAGGACGGTGATTGTATTCGTACATAATTGTAAATTATGACTCATATAGAAAACTAAAAGGGGCAGGAGGAGTGCGAATGGAAAGTATTACAACATGCGTTGTATTAGAATCTAAAAACTTAAAGGAAACATTATATTTTTATGAAGGAATTCTAGGTTTTAAACCGAGTAAGGAGAGACCGCAATTACGTGTAACGGGTGTCTGGTATGATATTGGGCCGACGAGAATTTGTTTCGTTGTAAACAGGGGACTGGGAGAGTATAGAGAATCTGTCACATCAACAGTGAAGGAAATGTTTTTAAAAACTACAAATATCGGGCGGATAAAGAAAAAGTTAGAGTTTTATCATATATCATTTGTGGAAGAACGTCATGGTGAAGAAGTAAAAATAATTTTCTATGATCCAGATGGTTATAAGCTTCAAATTGTTTCAATAGAGAATATGAAATAGATGAAAAAACTTATTAGTAGATTAAGAGTTGTATTTCATGTCCGCAAGTTTGTTCCATTCCTATTTGACTTTTTCACTTCAAAAGAGGTTTCAATAAAGAAGAAAATTTTATCTGTTGCTTTTTTAGTTGGTTATGTTGCGATGCCGCTCGATTTAATTCCAGACTTCCTGCCGTTTATCGGTATTTTAGATGATATTGGAATTGTTTTATTCATTTTGAATCGAATTGTAAAAATGGCGCCAATGCAATTACAAGAAAAGCATAATGTAAATATTGGATAGATGGAGCAAATTATTTTAGATATAATCGAGTTTTTAAAGCAGTTTTCTTATTTTGGAGTTGTGTTAGCATTAACGTTTGAATTTATTCCAGCAGAAGTAGTTTTGCCCATGGTTGGATATTGGGTGTACGAGGGAGATATGAATTTTTGGCTAGCTGTATTAGCCGGAACGCTTGGTGGAACGACAGGACCATTAACGTTATATGCACTCGGTTATTACGGTGGTCGTCCTCTATTAATAAAATACGGAAAATACTTCTTCATTAAAGAAGAACAAATTCAAAAGGCAGATGATTTCTTTGAGAAATATGGACCGGTTGTAGCATTTGTTGGACGCTTCGTTCCAGGAGTTCGAACACTTATTTCCGTTCCATGTGGTATGGCGAAAATGAACATATGGAAATTTAGCATATATACATTTGTAGCGATGTTCCCGTTAACGGCTTTGTATATATATGTAGGAATGAAATTAGGTCCGCATTGGGAAAAAGCAGCGGATGTTGTTGGACAATATATGCTACCGATATTAGGAGGCGTTCTTCTTATCGTGGCTAGTATCTTTATCTATAAATTTATGAAAAAACGAAACAAAACGGAATCTATCTAGATGTCTTGTGAGTGCTCAGGGTCAGCGTTAACTTGCTGTCCAGATAAAAATTATGTGCAAGATAAAGTGTGTAGTCCGTGGTCTGCTACTGTAGTTGCAACAGCAATTGATAATGTTCTCTATACAAATAATATTAATCAAAATGTAATTGGTACTGGCTTTGTGAAATATGATGTTGGACCAGGCCCAATCACTGTAGAAGCACTTGATTCTGCTGGGGCTACAATTGATACACAAATATTAAACCCAGGAACGAGTATTGCTTTTACGTATCGCCGCTTTGATAGTATACAAGTTGTGTTACCGGCAACACCTGCTGGAACGTATCAGGGAGAGTTTTGTATTACAACACGTTATCCACTTTCATAGATGGGAATGAGAAGTTCCAGTTTGTCTTGTTGTTCTAATAAAACGCTTGTACAAGATCAAGTATGTACAGACTGGTCTATTACAGGTGCTGGTACTCAAATTGTATATACGAATAATATTACGCAAGAAGTGTATGGTTCGGGTTATGTGAAATATGATGTAGGCGCAAATCCAATTACTGTTGATTTTTTAGTAGGTGCTACAGTAGTTGATACGGTTACTGTTCAACCGCAAAGTAGCGGTACTTTCACTATACGATATTTTACTACAATTCGAATTACTACGACAGGAACAACTGTTAATCAAGGAGAGTTTTGTATTACAGTACGTTATCCGATTTCATAAATGAGGAAATTCCCTGCAAATTCATTTGTTACTAGCTCGCAACTTGGATTTGGAGGAGGGGGCGGTGGACAAGGGTCTGGACAAATGATAGATAAAGGAGCGAAACAGCCAATGTTTTTTTTATTCTTCAATACAACCCCTCCTTTTTAAGTGGACAGAACTGCTTTAAGAAAAGTAAAAGGCCTTATTGGATTATTAATGATTTTTGTATTGGCGTTTGTATCATTTCCGTGGAGTACATCAGTCAAAGCGGAAGAGAAGAAACAAGAAAAGGTGCAGAGTGAGAAGAAGTTAGTTTTTCCAGTTGTCAGTGATGTGCATATTAAAAATAGTGGAACGGATGATACGTTTCGCTGGAAAAGAGCGATTGAACAGTTCAATACGCTTGCACCAAAACAAGATGCATTTGTAATTGTAGGAGATTTTACTGATTCAGGATCGATACAACAATATGATCGTTTCATGCAAGTGTATAATGAAAATGCAAATAAAGATGCGGTACGAATGAATTCTCTCGGTAATCATGATTATTGGAACGGCTTATCTGTAGAGGGAGCACAGAAGCGTTTCTTAGAAAAAACAGGAATGGAATCGATTTATTATCATAAAGTGGTGAAAGGGTATCACTTCCTTGTTATGTCTCCGGAGGATGGGACAACTCATGGATATTATTCAGACAAGCAAATTAATTGGTTAAAAGAAGAAATGGCAAAAGCGCAAAAAGATGATCCAGAAAAGCCGATTTTCGTATTTTTACATCAACATATTAAAGATACAGTGTATGGTAGCCAAGAGTGGGGAACGAAAGATAGTGCGAAAATTAATGCAGTATTAAAAGAATACCCACAAGTCATTACGTTTTCAGGTCATTCTCATTATCCGTTAGATGATCCGAGATCAATTCATCAAAAAGACTTTACGTCCGTTGGTACATCTTCTGTAAGTTATATGGAAGTTGAAGGCGGTAAAGTACAAGGAAATATCCCGCCAGGAGCTAGTACGTTAAGCCAAGGTTTATTAGTAGAAGTAGATGATGAAGAGGTAACGATTAACCGTCGTGATTTTCATACGAATGCTTGGACAGGTGAGCCTTGGAAAATTAAATTGCCAGCAAAGAAAGAAACATTTACCCATGTAGAAGATCGTGATAAAGAAAAGCCATACTTTGCTAAGGATGCAAAGCTTGCTGTATCAAATGTAACAGAAAATGCGGCAACAGTAACATTCCCGCAAGCATTGGACAACCTTCTTGTTCATTCTTATCGTGTACAAGCTAGAGATAAGCAGACTGGAGAAATAAAGAATAAATTGTTGGCATTCTCAGAGTTTTATCGTGATCCAGTACCAAAAGATCTTACATTTACACTTGCAGGATTAGATGGCGGGAAAACATATACACTTGAAGTAGTTGCAATTGATTCATTCGGCAATGAAACCACGCAGCCGTTAACGGCAGAAATTACTACGAAAAAAGATAATATTGATCCGAATGTGAAAGTACCAAAGGCAGATGTCTTTGATGTGAATTTCTTAGATGGTACATTTAAAGATAACTCATCGTTTGGAACGAAAGGCGATGTAAAAGGGAATGTATCTATTGCATACGATAAAGCTTTAAAAACAAATGTCATGAAATTGAATGGACAAGCAAATACATTTGGATATCTTCCGTTTTCAGCAGCACAAAAAGAAAAAGTAGCAAATTCATTTACGTTAGAAACTGTATTTTCAATGAATCAAATCCGTGGGCAAGGTATTTTACAAAATACAGAGAGCGGTGGAATTGGTTTTGAGTCTACAGGAAGTGGAAATGTTGAATTGTGGGCTCATATTGGCGGCAGCTATAAACGTGTTGGCGTTCAGTTAGAAGCAAACAAAACATATCATTTAACAGGAACGTATAACGGAAGTGAAGTGGCAATTTACGTAGATGGTAAAAAAGTAAATAGTCAGCCAGCTACTGGGAAAGTGTATCATCCAAACGTACCATTTGCATTTGGAGCTGACCCAGATAGCAATGGAAATGGTGGTATTCCGTTAAATGGTCAAATCGCGCTAGCAAAATTATATAGTAAAGCATTAAGTTCTTCAGAAGTATTAGCAGCGTACAATGAGTTTTTTAATCGTACGAAGTTAGAGCAAGTAAACGCGTTATATGAAGAGCTTGGAAAAGTAAAAGAAGTGTTAGCTGGTACGTATGAATTTGGTGATAAACCAGGTCAGTACTCAAAGGAAGCATTTCAAGAACTAGAGAAAAGCTATAACACTGCAAAGCAAGCGTTTGAAAATGTAGGAAGTACAGGAGAACAAATTGTACAAATATATAACGAATTAAAAACAGCTAATGTAACCTTTGTACAATCTAAAGTAGCAGAAGAGCAACCCAAAACACCAAAAGAAAAATTACAAATCAATATTGAATCTGCAAAAGTTGTAGTACGGAAAGCGCAAGCTGCAAATGTAACGGACGGTTCAGTGAAATCATTACAGCAAAAAATTACAGTTGCAGAAGCTGTATTAAAAGATGCGAAAGTAAAAGATACGCAGGTAGAAACGATGAATCGTACATTAGAGCATGCGATTTCACTTGTTGAAAAAAGCATGAACAAATAATTGGAACAGAAAAAGCTAAAAAGAATTCTTGAATATGTATGGATCGCGGTTGTGCTCCTTGTAGGATATTATTTATTAAAAGATAAAAGTATATGGATTTTATTTTTAATGACTTTCTTATTAGCGGGTTTAGGCACGTTATTTATTAATTTCTTCTTTGATAGTGTAAATGCGTGGAAGAAGAAAAAGAAGGAGACGAAGTAAATGGGCTCATACTATAGTCGCAGTTATGGAAATGAAAAACGGGGGGGAGAGTCCAAAATGAAGTCATTATTACGAAAAAAACCGCTCAGTACTGAATCACCAAAGCAACTAGATAGAACATTAACTGCACTCGATTTAACGTTTTTAGGAATCGGCGCCGTAATTGGAACAGGGATTTTTGTATTAACAGGTATTGTCGCAGCAAAACATTCTGGTCCTGGTATTATGCTATCATTCCTTATCGCTGCATTTACTTGTGCTTGTGTAGCCTTTTGTTATGCTGAATTTGCTTCTTCTATACCTGTCTCAGGAAGTGTGTATACTTACGCATATATGACAGTCGGGGAAGTCGTCGCCTTCATCGTCGGATGGTGTTTAATGCTCGAATATTTACTTGCCGTTGCAGCTGTAGCTGTTGGGTGGTCTGGTTATTTACAATCTTTACTACAAGGATTTAACATACACCTTCCCGCCATAATCGCCTCGGCCCCCGGCACTGGAAAAGATGGTATCATCGATTTACCAGCTGTCTGTATTTTACTTCTTATTACTGGCCTTTTAAGTTTCGGTATACGTGAAAGTGCACGCATTAATAATATTATGGTTCTTATTAAACTAGCTGTTATCATTGCTTTTATCGTTGCAGGCGCAAAATATGTAAAGCCTGAAAATTGGACACCGTTCATTCCATTCGGATACGACGGTATTATTACTGGAGCTGCCACTGTATTCTTCGCCTTTTTAGGGTTTGATGCAATCGCAACCGCTGCAGAAGAAACGAAAAAACCACAGCGCGATTTACCAATTGGCATTATTGGTTCCCTTCTTATTTGTACTGTTTTATACATGATCGTATCTTTCGTTTTAACAGGCATGGTTCCTTATACACAATTAGATGTTTCTGATCCAGTCGCATTTGCATTGCATTTCGTTGGTGAAGATACAATTGCAGGGTTACTCGCTGTTGGTGCGATGACTGGAATGACAACCGTTCTCTTAGTCGTTATGTATGGACAAGTTCGTGTTTCATATGCGATGAGCCGCGACGGTTTACTTCCAAAAGCGTTAGCACGCGTAAATAAAAAAGTGAAAATCCCTTTATTAAATACGTGGATTACTGGCGTTGTTGCCGCTTTATTAGCAGGACTTTTAGACCTACATTTACTCGCGAATTTAGTAAACATCGGTACATTAACAGCCTTCACATTCGTTTGCTGTGCTGTACTTATTTTACGAAAGACACATCCTGACTTAAAACGTGGATTCCGTACTCCTTTCGTACCTGTACTACCAGTTGTCGCAATTCTTTGCTGTTTATATTTAATGATCAATTTGTCTAAAACGACATGGATTAGCTTTGCAGTTTGGCTTATAGTCGGCTTATGCTTCTATTTCTTCTACTCTAGAAAGCATAGTCATTTAGCTACTGAAAAAACAAATGATGAGAAGAAAGAAGCATAAATGTTATTTTATTTTGAACTTGTCGTCATTTTACTTTGTACGAAATTAGCTGGTGATATTAGCGTTAGACTCGGTCAGCCTTCAGTACTTGGTAAATTACTTGTTGGTATTATTATCGGTCCTGCGGTGCTAGGTATTATTAATAGTTCAGAACTTATTGATGAGCTTAGTGAAATTGGTGTTTTGCTACTTATGTTTATGGCGGGACTTGAAACAGATTTAGAAGAGTTAAATCGGAATTTGAAATCGTCGTTTGCAGTAGCGGCTGGTGGAATTATTTTTCCTTTCATCGGTGGATATGTGACAGGATTGTTGTTTGGATTAATGCAATCTCATGCTATTTTTTTAGGATTATTACTTTGTGCAACATCGGTGAGTATTACAGTGCAAACGTTACGTGATTTAGGGAAGATGAATACGAGAGAAAGTACAACGATTTTAGGTGCTGCCGTATTTGATGATGTAATTGTCGTTATTTTATTAGCGTTTGTTATGAGCTTTTTAGGAACGCAAGATGTGAATATAACACTTGTCATTGTAAAGAAAATTGTTTTCTTTGTAAGTATTGTTTTTATCGCTTGGAAAGTCGTTCCTTGGATTATGAAAATGCTTGTGCCGCTTCGCGTAACAGAAGCTTTAATTAGCGCGGCTCTTATTATTTGTTTCTCTTTTTCGTATTACAGTGAAATGATGGGAATTGCAGGTATTATTGGAGCATTTGCAGCAGGAATTGCCATTTCTCAAACGGAGTATAAGCATGAAGTGGAACATAAAATTGAACCGATTGCTTATGCAATATTTGTACCAGTGTTCTTCGTAAGTATCGGAATGGAAATTACATTTCAAGGAATCGGGAGTCAGCTTTGGTTCATTATCATTATGACGCTCGTTGCGATTTTCACAAAGTTAATCGGATCAGGTTTAGGAGCAAGACTGACAGGATTCAACCTCCAATCTTCTATTAGTATTGGTGCAGGGATGGTGTCACGCGGAGAAGTAGCGCTGATTATCGCAGCAAACGGACTTACGGCGAATTTATTAGCGAAAGAAAATTTCACAGCGATTGTTATTGTTGTTATATTGACGACGATTATTACGCCGCCACTTTTAAAGAAGTATTTTGTATAGGTGAAGATTACGAAGGGGAAGGTTATAGGCGTAATCATACTTATTGCACTATGTATACCATTTACCACATGGAAAGAATCAAAAGTGAAAGATTTTCCAGTTTCTATTTTTTCTTCCTATGTAGAAGATGAAAACCCGAAAGACTATAAGTACACTGCTTTTGTACCTGACTTTGCAATTTGGATACATGGATGGGAAAAACAGAGATCTGAAGGTGAAATAACGTCATATAAAAAAGGGGATCGAACTGTAATTGTTCATCATCCACCTGGTAATGATGGTTTTTATCTATATGATACAAATGATATTAGAGAATATACGCAACCGTAAGTGAAAGCTTCAACATTACTATTTAAAATTGAAAATAATATGGATCAATTTTCACCAGCTGAAAAGAAGGTTGCCATGTACATAATGGAGAACGCAGAGATTGTTCCAAATTTAACGACAAAAGAAGTGTCTACAAATGCGGGATCGAGTGAGGCGAGTGTTGTACGTTTTTGTAAAACAATCGGTATTGGAAGCTTTAAAGCATTTAAGATAGCGCTCGTTCGTGAATTAACGATTGCTGATTATAATATTAACGATTTTTCAGTGATGAATACGGAAGATGGACCGTACGATTTGTTTAATAAAGTTACGTATGTGAATAAAGCTGCAATTGAGGCAAGTGTTACGGCGATAGATAAGAAGGAACTTGAGAAAGCTGCAGATCGTATTGTAAATGCGGATAAGATCTTATTTTACGGCGTAGGTGGGTCAGCGACACCGGCGATGGATGGGGCGTATAAATTTACACGGCTCGGATTTACAGCGATGATGCTATCTGATTTTCATATGATGTTGCCGCTTGTGACGAATTTAAAAGAAGGCGATATATTTGTGGCGATTTCAACATCTGGGCGAACGAAAGATGTGCTTGAGATGGCGCAATATGCAAAGAGACAAGGTGCAACTGTTATCGGAATTACGAAACTTGACCAATCATCACCTTTATATAAAGAAGCGGACATTCGCCTTTGTATGCCGGATGTAGAGCAAGATCATCGTATTGCGAGTATTGCTTCGAGAATGACGCAACTGAATATGATTGATGCTTTATATGTGATTACTTTTAATCGAATTGGTAATAAAGTGCTGGATCAATTTATGGAGACGCGAGAAGAAGCTTTGCGGTTACGGAAGTTAAAGTAGGTGAAATATAATTTCAAAGAGGGTGGCAATATGTTAGAAAATTTATCGACAGAACACCGTAATGAGAAAACGACGAATCTAGATGAGATGAGTATAAAAGAAGTGTTACAAAGTATGAATGAAGAAGATCGAGCTGTTGCGTTAGCAGTTGAAAAAGAGATAGAACACATTGAAAAGGTCGTACAGACTGTTATTAAATCTTTTGAAGAAAAGGGCCGATTAATTTATATTGGGGCTGGTACGAGTGGCCGTTTAGGTATTTTAGATGCGGTTGAATGCCCACCGACATTTGGAACAGATGATAAAATGGTGCAAGGATTTATAGCAGGTGGATTGAAAGCGTTTACCAAGGCGGTGGAAGGTGCCGAAGATCGCGAAGAGTTAGCAGAAGAAGATTTGAAAAGTATTGGGTTAAACGAGAAAGATACAGTGATTGGTATTGCCGCAAGTGGTAGAACCCCTTACGTAATTGGCGGATTGAAATACGCACATAGTGTGGGAGCAAGTACGGCGAGTATTTCTTGTAATAAAAATGCTGAAATAAGTAAGTATGCAAAACTCAATGTAGAAGTGGAGACAGGTGCAGAAATATTAACAGGCTCAACACGTTTGAAGGCTGGTACAGCGCAAAAATTAGTGCTTAATATGATTTCAACAGCGTCAATGATTGGTGTAGGAAAAGTCTATAAAAACTTAATGGTAGATGTTCAATCTACGAATGAAAAGTTAGTAGAACGATCAAAACGAATTATTGTGGAAGCAACAGGAGTTAGTTATGAAGTAGCGGCAGAGTATTACGAAAAAGCAAATCGTAACGTGAAAGTTGCTATCGTTATGGCATTACTACAGTGTGAGTATGGGGAAGCACTAGAAAAACTAAAAGAAGCAAAAGGCTTTGTGAAGAAGGCATTATAAATGAAAAAAGAAGAGAGAATGGCCAAAGAAATTTCGGAGCAACTTGGGGGAATAAAAAATATTCGTGTTATTGCTCATTGTATGACGAGACTGAGGTTAACGCTTCATGATGAAAGTAAAGTGAATATGGATCTTTTGAAAAAGGTTGAAGGCGTTATGGGCGTCATTGAAGATGAAACACTTCAAGTTGTTGTTGGTCCAGGAACGGTAAATAAAGTAGCAGCTGAAATGGAAGTTTTAACAGGATTACGAATTGGTGAGGTTGCAGATCATCACCTTGAAGATATTGGTCAAGAGATTAAATCAGAGATGAAGAAGAAAAATAATACACCAGTGAAGAACTTTTTACGAAAAATAGGTAACATTTTTATTCCGTTAATACCTGGTCTTGTTGCATCAGGAATTATAAACGGAGTTGCTAACTTTGCTAAAAACGCTGGTGCTGATCCGAATGCTACATGGCTACAAATGTTACTACTCATTGGCGGCGGTATCTTTACATTTTTAGGAATTTTAGTCGGTTGGAATACAGCGAAAGAATTTGGCGGGACACCAGTTCTTGGGGCGATTGCAGGTATTTTAATTTTCAACCCGGCGATGGCAAATGTGAAGTTATTTGGTGAAGCAATGGTACCCGGGCGGGGCGGATTGTTTGCAGTTATTTTTGCAGCGTGGCTTATGGTTGTAGTTGAGAAAAGAGTACGAAAAGCAGTGCCGAATGCAGTTGATATTATTGTAACACCGCTTATTACTGTATTAGCTGTAAGTATAGTAACGATGTTAGTGATTCAGCCAGCAGCGGGATTTTTATCTGATGGCATTACGAGCGGTATTAACGCAATTTTAAATGTTGGCGGAGCATTTGCTGGAGCAGTGCTAGCCGGAACATTTTTACCACTCGTTATGGTCGGATTACACCACGGTTTAACACCGATTCATATGGAATTTATTAATCAAACGCACGTAACACCTTTATTACCAGTACTCGCAATGGCTGGTGCTGGTCAAGTGGGCGCAGCGATTGCAATTTATGTAAAAACAAAAAATAAAAGACTTCGTAACGTAATTAAAGGTGGATTGCCAGTTGGGTTTTTAGGGATTGGCGAGCCGTTATTATACGGGGTTACATTACCACTTGGAAAACCTTTTATTACTGCTTGTTTAGGAGCGGCTGTCGGTGGTGCATTCCAAGCAGTTATGAAAACGGCTTCACTCGGAATTGGCGTATCAGGATTATCTTTAATCCCGTTAATTGCTGATAATAAATATTTACTATATTTCTTAGGTTTAGTCATTGCATATACTTTCGGATTTATCTTCACGTACTTCTTCGGATTTAAAGAAGAAATGGCAGAAAACATATAGATGATAGGAGTTTCAATTTATCTTTCAAAAGGGCAAGTAGACAAACAAAAAGAGTGGCTAAAAATAGCGAAGGAAAACGGGTTTTCATCTATTTTTACATCACTTCATATTCCGGAAGATGATCCGAATACGTATAAAGAGTTAATACAAACATTAGGGAAACAGGCTCTCGAAAATGAAATGGAATTAATGGTGGATATCTCTCCAAAGTCGTTAAACCATTTAGGAATAACGTATAAAAATGTGGAAGTATTATTGGGCTTTGGTATTACTGGTTTACGAATGGATTATGGCATTGCGCCGAAGGAAATTGCGCGTGTATCTCATAAGATGAAAGTAGCTTTAAATGCGAGTACGATTACAGAATCTTTCTGGGAAGAGTTAATCGCTGAAAAGATACGGGTAGAGAATGTAGAAGCGTGGCACAATTTTTATCCGCGTCCAGAAACAGGACTAGCAAAGTCCTTCTTACAAAAGCAAAATCAATATTTACATGCACGTGGAATAAAAACGATGGCATTTATTCCGGGAGATGAGGAAAAACGTGGTCCGTTATATGAAGGGTTACCAACGTTAGAAAAACACCGCAATATGCGCCCGCTTGCAGCGTATTTAGAGCTTATACAAAATTGTGATGTCGATAAAGTGTTGATTGGAGATATAAGTGCTAGTTTAGAAAGTGTACAAGAAATAGCGAGCGCGAGTAGAGGGATTATTCCGCTGCGATATGAGTCATTTATAAATGAAAGTGAAGTATTAAAAGTAGTAGAGCAAGTGCATACAAATAGACTAGATCCAGCGCGTGATGTCATTCGCTCAGTAGAATCAAGAGAAGGAAATAAAGTTGTGTTACAGCCGATGCATGCAATCGCAAGAAAGAAAGGCAACATTACAATTGATAATGAATTGTACGGTAGATATGCCGGGGAGATGCAAGTTGTTATAAATGATTTGCCTACAGATGAGAAGGTGAATGTTGTCGGAATGGTTGTGGAAGAGGACGTGCCGTTATTGCCTTATATTGGTGCTGGAAAAAAGTTTCAACTTTTTCTGTGTGATAGAGTAAAAGCTTGAATGAATCAATATATTGGGAATTTAATTATTCGTATCGTGTTAGGAGTTACGTTCTTTGCACACGGTTTAGCAAAGTTTCAATCAGGTATAGATAACGTAGCAGGATGGTTTACAAGCATCGGTTTACCAGGTGGTCTTGCATATGGCGTAGCGACAGTTGAATTAGTTGGTGGTATATTATTAATTATCGGTTTAGGTGTTCGATATGTAGGATTGTTATTCGCTCTTATTTTAGCTGGAGCTATCGTAAAGGTAAATGGAGCAGCAGGATTATTAGGAGATGGTAAGAATCCAGGATATGAATTAGATCTTGCATTATTATCAATGGGCGCGTATTTATTCGTTGTAAAAGCAGAAGGATATGTAGATCGTTTCTTAAAAGAGAAAGTAATGAAAACGAAGTAAATGCTTAAATCAAATTTAGAAATTATTCAAAGTACGTATGAAGGATCAGCTTCTTCGAATGCAAAACATTTAGCAGAAGCCCTCTCTGAAAAAGTAGAATGGACAGAGGCAAAAGGTTTCCCGTACGGCGGAACGTATATAGGTACAAAGGCTATAATGGAAAATGTATTTAGTCGTTTAGGATCAGAATGGGATGATTATAAAGCGAGTGTAAATACGTATCATGAAGTAAACGGAAAAGATGTAATTATTGCTGAAGGTGTTTATTCAGGAGTTTATAAAGAAACGGGAAAATGGTTTGAAGCAGAATTTGTTCATATATGGCAGCTTGAAAATGGGAAAATCATAAAATTTAAGCAATATGTGGATAGTTATATTGTGCGAGAAGCAATGAAGGTTTAAATGAAAAAATGGATTATAGGGACAATTACAATGAGTGTAATTGCGATAGGAGCTGTATTCGGTGTTACGAAACTTCTTAATTATATAGAAGAAGAGGAGAAGAGTCTGAAAGCACAAAATGTAACGGGGCAACAAGGGAAGAAAGAAAAGGAAGAGAAGCAACAAGCTAGTGAAGATGAAATTATTTCTACCATGCATAGGATGGTACATCAAAAAGTGAAATCCTCGGAAAAATGGGGATTTATTGAAATGACAAATAAGGAAATTCGTAGTGCGAAGGAAGCAGTAGAAAGCAGTACAAATTTTAAAAATAAATCAAAGTTACTTGCTACTTTGGAGCGCTGGGAGAAAGGGGATTTTTCACAAACGGTTGAGGAGCATAACTTTTTGTGGGAAATTCAAGGTGGTGATACTGGAAAGGCAACAGAACGTTTATCGCCAGAAGAAGAAAAGAAGTATGTGAAAGAAATGAAAGGTAAATAAATGCTAAAATTATTTACAATTCGTATTGATTACAAAAAAGGGGATTTTAGCATGCCTTATTTTTACGTCTTTTTACTATTACTAACGAGCTTATTATGGGGAGGAAATTTTGTCGTTGGAAAATCACTCGTCAATCATGCATCACCGATGACACTGACAAATTTAAGATGGATGATTGCGATTGTTTGTTTATTACCAATGGTATGGTTTAAAGAAAAGAAAATCCTTCCACCACGTACCGCAATACTTCCGTTAATATTGATGGGAATTTCAGGGGTCGCTCTTTTTAACATCTTTCAATTTTTAGCATTAGAAAAAACATCCGCTACGAATGTAGGTCTTATATCTACGTTGAACGCAATTTCAATTGCATTATTTTCAGTATTATTTCTAAAAGAAAAAGTAAATACACTTCAAATTCTATCCATGATTCTTTCATTCTTCGGGGTTATCCTCGTCCTATTAAAAGGTGATTTCTCACTTTTATTTTCACTACATTTTAATAGCGGTGATTTATGGATGATTGCGGCAGTTTGTATTTGGGGGATATATTCTGTGTGCAGTAAATGGGCAACAAAAACAACTACACCGCTAATGGCGACGTTATATTCTGGTATTTTCGGCATTATTTTATTACTGCCATTTAACATCGGTAGCTTCACTGTTTCAAATATAAATACATCATTCATTACATCGCTTTTATATACAGGAATCATTTCAACAGTACTTTGTATGGTATTTTGGAACATTGGTGTACAAAAATTAGGAGCTACAACATCGGGAATTTTTCTAAACTTCAATCCGATTTTCACAGCTATTTTAGCATTCCTTTTCCTAGGAGAAGAATTAACATGGATACAAATTTTAGGTACAATTGTCGTTGTGACAGGATGTTATTTATTTTCTCATTTCAAAACAGTTGCTGTTCAGCCAACTAGAGCTTTAATGCGAAAACATTCTTAAATGGAGTCATCTGTTATTAAAGTGTTAGATGATTTGGATGTACAAATTTTAGATATATTGCAGAAAGAATCACAAGTAAGTAATGCAGAGCTTGCACGCCGTGTTAATTTATCTCCAGCTGCGATGCATGCAAGAATAAAAAGGTTAGATGGGGAAGGTTTCATTGATAAGCAAGTTGCGATTTTAAATCAAGAAAAGCTTGGGTTTGATTTATTATGTTTTATTTTTATGAGTACGAATATTCATCAATTTGACAAGCTGGAAGTGTTGGAGAAAGAACTAGAATCGATGCCAGAAGTGTTAGAATGTCACTGTTTAACAGGAGAGTACGATTATTTATTAAAGGTTGCAAATCGTGATCGTAAAGAACTGGAGCATTTTATTAGAAAGCTGAATAAGCTTGGTATTACACGTATACAGACGAGTTTGGCACTTCGTGAAATTAAATATTCAACAGTATTGCCGATACGAAATGAGGAACCGAGCATCGATTAGATGAAAATCTGTAATGCGGTTACGAGTGATGTGAAAGGAATTTATAGTCTCATTGAAGTTTATGCAAAAGAGGGAGTTGTTTTACCGCGTTCTCTTTTGTCTCTCTATCAATATTTGCAATGTTTATATGTTATGAAAGAAGGAGAGGAAGTCGTTGGAGTTGCTGGCTTACATGTGTTAGGAGAGGACCTTGCAGAAGTACGATCTTTAGTAGTTTCGCATACATATGCAGGGAAAGGGATAGGGCGTATGTTAGTGAATCATGTTATGAATGAGGCGGCAAAGATAAAAGTGAACAGGGTAATTTCTTTAACATATGAAACGGAATTTTTTCAAAAGTGCGGGTTTGATTTTGTGAATAAAGAAGTGTTGCCAGAGAAAGTGTGGATTGATTGCAGGCATTGTCCAAAAGTTGACTATTGTGATGAAGTGGCGATGATTAGGTATGTTGGGTGAATGAATTTGAACTTAGGGGGATTTTATATGAAATATACTGTTATTACTGGTGCTAGTTCTGGAATTGGCTATGAATCGGCTTTAGCCTTTGCATCTCGTGGAAAAAATGTAATACTTGTAGCTCGAAGAAAAGAAGAATTAGATGGATTAAAATTGAAAATTAACGAAATGTATCCGGAGTTAGATGTTGTCATTCGAAGAACTGATTTATCCGTCACGGAAAATGTTTATAAACTTTATGAAAGCCTACAAGCTTTTCAAATTGAAACGTGGATTAACAACGCAGGTTTTGGTAATTTCGCCTCAATTGCTGAACAAAATTTAAATAAAATCGAGACGATGTTGCATGTCAATATAGAAGCACTAACAATACTCTCTTCTCTTTTCGTTCGAGATTATTCAATGATTGATGGAACACAGCTTATTAACGTTTCATCAGGAGGTGGATACACGATTGTTGCTGATGCTGTTACGTATTGCGCTACGAAATTCTATGTAAGTGCATTTACGGAAGGGCTGTCTCACGAACTGAAAGAACAAGGCGCAAAACTGCAAGCAAAAGTTTTAGCTCCTGCTGCAACTGAAACAGAGTTCGCGAAACGATCATTTGATATTGATGAATTCCAATACGATAATGTTGTACCAAAATTCCACACTGCAAAACAAATGGCACAATTTATGCTCGACCTTTATGATAGCGATAAAGTTGTAGGGCTTGTCAATGGTTCTACTTATAACTATGAGCTTAAAAATCCCATTTTTAATTTTGCAGTAAGAAAAACAAATTCAAATTCTTAAATGTACACAATTAGCGAGGTAGCTACATTATTAGGAGTGAGCACACATACATTACGTTATTATGAAAAAGAGAACATACTAATTGCAAATCGCGATACAAATGGAAATCGACTGTATGAAGAATCACATATAAAGTGGTTGCAGTTTGTAATGAAATTAAAACAAACGCAAATGCCAATAGCGAAAATAAGAGAATACGCTAGATTATATTTAGAAGGGGAGCATACAACTGAAGCTCGTTTACAGCTCCTAGAAGATCACAGGAAATCTATTCAGATTCAAAGAGAAAACTTAGAAGTTACAGAGAAGATGCTTGAAAATAAAATCATTGCATACAAAGACTCGTTGAAAAATACATAGATGAAGAAAGTTATTTTGCTGATTTTAATGTCTTCAATGTTTATCATACCAGCAGTGTCTCATGCAGAAGAAAATGTAGTTTCTCAAAAGAAAGCGGATACAATTGAGCGGGTTCAAGAAAAACGTGGTTGGTTTCAAGGGATGGGATACTGGTTGTACTATAATGAAGATGGTTCTTTGGCTATAGGTTGGAAAAATATTAATGGAAAATGGTATCACTTTGATGAAACAGGCATGATGGCTACATATATGAAAAATATTCAAGGAAAAACATATTACTTTAATGAAGATGGTTCAATGCAAATAGGATGGAAGAAAGTTCGAGTTTGGCATTATTTTAACGAAGATGGCTCTATGGCTAAAGATTGGAAAAAAATCAATGGTTCATGGTATCACTTTGACAAAGATGGTTACATGTCTGATGGCCGTAGGACTATAGGAGGAAAAACATACACTTTTAATGCAGATGGAACTATGGTTACAGGTTGGCAAGAGATTAAAAGTGGGCCTTATACAGGGAAATGGTATTATTTTGATGCATCTGGTGTCATGCAAACAGGCTGGTTAAAAAATAATAACGTATGGTATTACTTAAATACAGATGGATCAATGAAAAGCACAGAAAATAACTGGAATGAGGGCTGGTTAGAAGAAAACGGAAAGCGTTATGTTTTTGATGACACTGGTGCTATGCGAAAAGGGAAACTAGCTGAAGGCGGTACGGTTTGGTACTTTAATGAAGATGGTTCAATGCTAACAGGATGGAAACAGCTAGAAGAAGGATGGTATTACTTTAATGATCAATCTGGTGCAAGTGAACAAGGTTGGTTTAGCAATAAAGGGAAATGGTATTACTTTGAAGATGGCCCAATGAAAACAGGTTGGTTACAAGAAAATAAAAATTGGTATTATTTACAGTCTAACGGTGACATGGCAGTTGGAAAACATTTAATTAATGGAAAATGGTATACGTTCAAACATAACGGTATTATGATGTAAATGAAAAATAAAGCTTGGTTATATGTCATATTAACATGTATCTTTGAAATTTTTTGGGTGTTCGGTTTTAATACAGCTCATACTTGGTGGCATTGGGTCATTATTGTAGGCGTTATTGCTGTTGATTTTCATTTTCTTTCTAAAGCGTGCGAACATCTTGCAACAGGGACTGTATATGCTGTGTTTGCCGGAGCTGGTACGGTAGGTACTTTTCTAATGGATGTATTCCTTTTCGGCGGCAGTTTCAGTGTAGGGAAACTATTCTTTATCATGATGGTCGTAGCGGGTGTTATCGGTTTAAAACTGGCTGATAATAAAGAAGAAACCGCGGAAGAAATTGTGAAAGGAGCTGCTTAAATGGGTTGGTTTTTCGTATTTTGTGCCGCAATTAGTGAAATAGTCGGTGTGATAGGACTTAAAATGTATAGTAAAGATAAGACGTTAGCAAATGGAGCGATTTATATAGGTGGATTTGCAACGTCCTTCGCATTCTTATACACTTCTTTCTTGTTCTTACAAGTAAGTGTGGCTTATGCGGTTTGGATTGGTATTGGAACAGCAGGCGCAGTTTTATTAAATATGTTTCTGTTTGGTGAATCAAAAAGTAAGGCACGTTTGATTAGCGTGGCTCTTATCGTATGTGGAGTTACGGGATTAAAGGCCCTTTCATAAATGAATAAAAAAGAAAAAATTGTCTATGCAGCTATTGAAGTGTTTCGGGAAAAGGGCGTTGAAAAAACGAAGATTTCTGATATCGTGAAATTGGCTGGCATTGCACAAGGAACTTTCTATTTATATTTTCCTTCTAAGCTATCTGTTATGCCTGCAATAGCAGAAGTGATGGTTGAGAAGATGATACTTGCAGTGAAAGAAAAAGTACAGAACGATGCATCTTTTTCAAGTAAAGTTGAGCAAGTAATAGATGCAGTATTTAACTTTATAGCTGAATATCGTGAAATACAAGCATTAATGTATGCGGGCCTTGCATCTACTGAACATATAAAAGAATGGGAAGCTGTGTATGAGCCTCTTTATATGTGGCTAAGCGAATTTTTAAGCAAGGCAAAAGAAGCTGGTGAAATTCGTGATTCGGTTCACGCAGAGCGAACAGCCAAGTTATTTATCGCTCTTGTTGAATCAGCAGCGGAACAAGTTTATTTATACGATCATAAAGATGATGAGCAAGTGGAGCTTCAAAAGGCAGAAGTACTAGATTTTTTAATACATGCACTACATATAAAGAAATAAGTGAAGAAACCGATAAAAGAACAAAAGATGGTATTGGTCATTCTTTTAAGCAATATATTTATCGCTTTTTTAGGGATTGGGTTAATCATTCCGGTTATGCCGTCCTTTATGAATGATATGAATTTAACAGGTAAAACGATGGGCTATCTCGTTGCAGTGTTTGCAATGGCTCAGCTCATAACTTCACCAATTACAGGTCGTTGGGTCGATCTTTACGGTAGGAAGAAAATGATAATCATTGGATTATTTATTTTTGGTGTTTCAGAGCTTCTTTTTGGATTAGGAAAAGATGTGTGGATGCTTTATGTAGCGAGGGTGTTAGGCGGAATTAGTGCTGCGTTTATTATGCCGGGTGTTACAGCATATGTTGCGGATATTACATCGATTCAGGAACGTCCAAAGGCGATGGGCTATCTTTCAGCAGCTATTAGCACTGGATTTATTATAGGGCCTGGAATCGGCGGGTTTATTGCAGAATACGGAATACGTGTGCCGTTCTTTGTGGCAGCAGTGATTGCCTTTATAGCATGTGTAATCTCTATCTTTATTTTAAAAGAGCCTTTAACGAAAGAAGAGCTTGCAGAGATTTCTGCGAATACGAAAGAATCAAGCTTTATTGGCGATTTAAAGAAATCATTACATCCAATGTATGCAATTGCATTTATTATTGTATTTGTACTCGCATTCGGATTATCAGCATATGAAACAGTGTTTAGCTTGTTCTCTGATCATAAATTTGGTTTCACACCGAAAGATATTGCAGCAATTATTACAATTAGTTCAATCTTTGGGGTAGTCGTGCAAGTATTTATGTTTGGTAAATTGGTCGACATGTTCGGTGAGAAAGTGTTAATTCAAATATGTTTAGTTGTGGGTGCAGTGTTAGCATTCGTCTCAACTGTAGTCTTTAATTATTGGGTTGTACTGCTCGTTACTTGCTTCATCTTCCTAGCATTTGATTTACTTCGTCCAGCTTTAACGACGTTTTTATCAAAAGCAGCTGGAAAAGAGCAAGGATTTGTTGCTGGTATGAACTCAACGTATACGAGTTTAGGAAATATTGCTGGACCTGCTATGGGCGGAATATTATTTGATATGAATATTCATTATCCATATGCATTTTCAGGAGTTGTTTTAATCGTTGGTCTCGGCATTGCATTTATGTGGAGAGAGAAACAGCTAGCTGAAAGTTTTGCGAAGTAAATGGAGGCTAGTTCCATGAACAATATAGATCCCGTTATATTAACGAAAGGTTTACCTGGCATACCTTGTCCTATCGCTAAAACGCTTGACGTAATCCGTACAAAATGGACGTTTTTAATCATTCGTGACCTTCTTATCGAAGGAACTTTACGTTTTAGTGATTTACAAAAATCAATGGACGGCATTAGCCCGAAAACATTATCGCTTCGCCTAAAAGAATTGGAAGCACAAGAGATTATAACGCGAAAAGTATATCCAGAAGTTCCGCCCCGCGTAGAGTACACGTTAACGGATAAAGGAAAGCAATTAGAGGGGATATTTATTGAATTAAAGCGGTTTGGATTAAGTTTATAAGTGGGGGATCAACGGCCCGTAAAAGCCCGATTGGTGAGGGCTGATAATCAGTGGGGGATGAACAAAAACCCGACTGATTCAAGTTTCACTTTATATGAGGAGGAGGTGATTTCCATGAGTATGAAAAAGTTGTTTATGTTCCTTAGTTTTTTTGTCATTTGTATTGTGCTTGTAGCATGTAGTGGTGAGCAAAAAACTGAAATTCAGTTATTAAAGGAAATGCCGAAGCCAAAAGCAATGACAATTGATTCTTCATTAAGTAATAAGGAAGCGACAGAAATCGTGCATGCAGCGCAGCGTTTTTACGCATTTTGGGATACAGGTAAAGAGGATCTTATTCCGCAGATTGTTACGGAAAATTTCTTTGATAATACATTACCGAAAGGTCGTCCGCAAGGCACTGAAGGATTAAAAGTTGCGGCGCAAAATTTTCGTAAAGTCGTTCCCAATATACATTGTGAGATTGAAGACTTATTAGTTGTTGGAGATAAAGTAACAGCTCGTCTTTCTTTTACAGGAACGCATAATGATAAGAAAATCAATTTTTTTGCAATTGATATTTTGCATGTGAAAGACGGAAAGATAACGGAAGATTGGCATTTAGAAGATAATCTTACGCTAAAGCAGCAACTGGGCTTAATAGCTGAAGAGTAGATGAAAAATATTTTTATTATTAATGGACATGAGAAATACGGTACGAAAGAAGGGCGATTAAATAGAACGTTAGTAGATTATATGGTAACGGTATTAAGCGAGAATCATCATGTGAAAACAACAACGATTCAAGATGGCTACAATACGAAAGAAGAACAAGGTAAGTTTTTATGGGCTGATGTTGTAATTTATCAAACACCCATTTACTGGTTTAGTGTACCGGGATTATTTAAAACGTATATGGATGAAGTGTATGAATACGGTTTGTTTTTTAAAGGCACAGATGAATATGGAACAGGTGGTTTACTAAAAGAGAAGCAATATATGTTTTCTACAACTTGGAATGCACCTGAAAAAGCATTTGGAGATAAGACGAAGTTTTTTGAAGGAGAAAGTTTAGAATCAACGCTTAGTCATTTACACCGTGTGCAGAAGTTTCTCGGTATGAGTCCGTTAAAGAGTTTTGCTTGTTATGATGTGGTGAAGAATCCGGATATTGAGCAGTATTTAGCGAACGTGAAGAACCATTTAGAAGAAGTTATTCAATAAATGCGAAATAGCTTACAAGAATTAGCGGATGTTTTATATTGCAGTACGAAAAACGTGAAGATTTTATTAAAGAAAATGAATGAAGAGCAATTAATCAAGTGGACACCAGGGAGAGGTCGCGGGAATAAAACAGAAATTATATTTGTACATAGTTTCGTAGAAGCGATTGAATGCTATACAGATGAACTGTTAGCGCAAGAAAAATTAAAGGATGTCTTTCTTCTTTTAAAAGAGCCACTGCCTCCCGTACTTCATAAAAACATTGAAAGTAAACTCCATCATCATTTTGGCTATGAACCTTCAAATGATATGTATGATATATTAAAAATCCCCATATCACGAAAAGTAATGCCGCTAGATCCGGCTTTTGCAGCTGTCACAACAGAGAGCCATCTTACTAGTCAAATTTTTGATACGTTAGTCGTTTATAACGATGTTACCGAAAAAATGGAACCACACATTGCGCATACGTGGGAATTAAGTAAAGACCAGCTTACATGGACGTTCTATTTACGAAAAGATATACATTTTCATAATGAAACGGTTTTAACTTCTAAAGATGTACAATTTTCATTTGAAAGACTAAAGCAAGTTCAATCTCCTTTCGAATGGTTAACAGAAGAAATTGTTCAAATTGAAACACCGTCACCACTACAAATTCGATTCCATTTAGCAAAACCGAATTTATTTTTCTTACATTATGTAAGTTCTATGCAACTCGCAATTTTACCGCGTGATGCGAGTATCCAAAATTATCATTACATAGGTACTGGGCCTTTCAAACTTACTCATTACTCTGAAGACAATATCGCGCTTGAAGCTTTTATCCATTATTTTAAAGAACGTGCGTTACTAGACCGTATTGAGTTTTGGCGTATTCCAGATCATGTACAAATCGATGCTGATTATGAACTGCCAAATGAAAGAGAAAATGAAAGACACAATATACAAATAGAAGAAATAGGTTGTATTTATGCTAGCTTCAACTTTACAAAACCCGGTCCCCACCATGACATTTACTTTCGTAAAGCTTGGAGAGAAATATATGATGTTGAAACGATTCTTCGTAACATAGAAGGTAGACGAACAATTGCTGCATCAAGCTTTTTCCCTGAAAGAAGTCGCCAAGTTCCTAATAGGTCCTACTCTTTAGAAAAAGCGAAAGAGTATTTGAAAAAGAGTACCTATAATGGAGAAACGATACATATTTATTTCTTCGCATTTAAAGATAGTGCAAATGACGCAGACTTCCTAAAAAAACGTTGTGAAAGTTTAGGTATACAAGTAGAACTTCATCCCTTTCTCGTTTCAGATTATACAGATCGTTCTATCGATAAACACGCTGATATTATTTTAATGGGAGAAGTATTTGCTGTCGATCATGAACTTGCATTCTTAAATGTATTTAAAAATAAAAGCTGCTTCGTAAATCGTTTTATGGACCCGCACTATGCAAAACAAATTAATTGTTTGCTAGATACATTTTTACTAGAGGAAAATAAAGAAAAGCGTTATGAACTCATGTATGAGATTGAAGAGTTTTTACAAGCAGAGCACATCATTTCATTTAACTATCACGTTTTAAAAAGAAAAACATATCCTTCTGCTTTAAAAAACGTAACAATTGATTCATTCGGTTGGGCGAATTTTGCGAAGTTATGGATACAGCCATCCCCGCATTAAATGAATAAGCATAAGGAGGGGGAAACAATGGGATTTTGGAGTATGCATCGAAATATAAAAATTAGAATTATAACTTCGTTTTTAACACGTACTGTGTCTACGATGATTTTTCCATTTATGGCGATTTATTTTTCAATCAAGTTAGGTAGTGCACTTGCTGGGGCTTTATTACTCATCAATGTGTTAGCTTCTTTAATTATTGGTTTATACGGTGGATATGTTGGTGATCGACTTGGTCGCAAAAAAGTAATGATTATTGGTCAAAGTATACAAGTCATTTCCATTGCTTGTATGGGAATTGCAAATTCAGATTATGTAGATTCACCATGGCTAACATTTTTGTTTATGTTGGTGAATAGCCTAGGATCTGGACTGATGAATCCCGCGACTGAAGCGATGTTAATCGATGTGAGTACACCTGAAAATCGAAAAGTGATGTACAGTATTAACTATTGGGCTATTAACTTGTCAATTGCGATTGGAGCAATATTTGGCGGATTACTATTTGAAAACTATAGATTACAATTGTTTATCGTATTAACGGCTGTTGCGATCATTACTTTATATGTGATGGCTGTATATATGGAAGAAGTGTATGTGGCAAGAAAAACAGTAGAGAAGAAAAATGTATTAAAAGATATGGCAGATAGTTATAAAGTTGTGATGAAAGATAGAGCATTTTTAATTTTTTGTGCAGCGAGCATATGTACATTATCGTTAGAATTTCAAATTAATAATTATTTAGGAATACGTTTGCAGAAGGAATTTGAAACGGTGCACTTTTTCTTTGGTAATGATTTTACGTTTGATTTAACGGGGATTCGAATGCTGAGCTGGATTTCAGCAGAGAATACAATTTTGGTTGTGTTATGTTCAGCGCTTCTTATTAAAATGCTGAAAAGCTTCAACGATTTGAAAATTTTATATGTAGGGTTATTCATTTATACAATTGGATTCACAATACTCGGAGTGAGCAATAGCTTATGGGTTTTATTAATTGCAGGGCTTTTCCAAACTGTAGGCGAGATAATGTATGTGCCGGTTCGTCAATCTATTATGGCGGATATGGTGCCGGATGAGGCAAGAGGTTCTTATATGGCGATTAACGGAATGGTCTTTCAATTTGCAAAAATGAACGGGGCATTAGGAGTTATGTTAGGTTCATTTATTGCATCTTGGGGCATGAGTGCTCTGTACTTTATTGTTGGTATGAGCAGTATTTTATTATTTATGAAGGCGATAGGGAAAGAGAAATATCAAGATGAAGGGAAGGTTTCTCAGATTGGATGAATGAACAATAATCCACCTTCTCCGCCCCAAGATAACTCCGAAAACAATAGCCGTGACATTACACTGCAAACATTACGTGTCGTTGGACTCATCGTCCTCATTAGTGGTTATATCCTCGTCGCTCTCTCAGAAGTAGGTGAGCTGAAAACCTTATTAACAAATCCGAATGCCAATCCTGATTTAGCTGAAGTTGATCCATTTTAAATGTCAATCGAATCACTATGGAGCAGTCGCTTCCAACAACATATTCAAAATATCATTACATACTTTGCACGTATGATTAACGGTTTACTATATAGCTTCATCTTTATTTCATGCGTAGGTGCATATTACTATGCTCAATTTCTAAAAACATCTCCTTCTAAAGGAATATCTTTACTACTCATCACGATTGTACTTACATTCATTATAACGAGATGTCCCATTCGCACCTTTATTCAAAAACCGGATGCTGTCTATTTACTAGCATTAGAAGAAAAATTAACATCTTATTTTAAAAAATCTCTTCTATACAATTACATCATTCAACTTTTCCCATTATTATTTACGTTCCTTATTCTCGTACCACTTGCTATGCAATCATTACAACTAACTGTACCTTTTTTATGTACAATCTTTATCGTTTTAATGATTACGAAAGCATGGAACATGTACATACATTGGATGTGGCGTGATAGTCACGAAAAAAATATATGGTTTATCATTCGCATTGCTTGTAACGCCCTGATTATTTACATGCTGTTTTATACAGCAAACGTGATCGTATTAGGCGGATTACTCTTACTTCTTGCTTTCCTACTTCTATATACGAAAAAGCAACCTGCGAAACGAATACCGTGGGATTACATAATCGAGCAAGAAAAAAAAATGGATGTTCGCTTTTATCAATTTGCTAGCATCTTTACTGATGTTCCGCAACTGAATAAGCAAGTAAACAAAAGAAAATGGCTGACAAATTGGATTGAACCTTTATTACATAAAAAACGAGCAACTTTCTTCTATTTACATACACTAGCGTTTTTACGTGGGAATGATTATTTCGGTATATATATTCGCTTAGGGTTAATCGGTGCTTTCATCCTATATTTCGTTCCAAATATATACGTAAAAGGTGCTATCGCTTATATCGTCCTATATATGATTTCTATGCAGCTTCGTTCTCTATGGAAATATTTTTCGGGAAATATTATTGTAGCATTGTATCCGATTACTACTGAAGAAAGAATGCAGCAATTTCTCAAATTGATTTTCACATTGCTAAGCATTAAACTCATTGTATTTTCAAGTGTTATACTCATTGCTACAGGACCATTACTACATAGTTTGATCATTGTAGTAATTGGGATGCTCTGGATTAAATTTATTATCGTACCAAAAACGAAGAAGAGGATTTCTTCATTTTAAATGCAACAAAAAAAATGGGGCTTTTGGGTACTAACAGCTTTCGTTGTCGGCAACATGGTTGGCGCTGGAATTTTCATGGTGCCAAGTACGTTGGCACAAACAGCAAGCCCACTCGGTGTCACTTTAGCTTGGTTAACAACAGGGTTTGGTGTTTTAATGCTAGCTCTTGTTTTCGGTAATTTAGCAATTCGTCGTCCTGATTTAACGACAGGACCACAAAGTCATGCATATGCTTTATTCTCAACACCAAAAAGGAAAAAAATGGCTGGTTTCAGTATGGTATGGGGATATTGGGTTGCAAACTGGGCAAGTAACGTTGCCATCATTACATCGTTTGCGGGATATTTATCACTCTTCTTCCCAATTATGAAAGATACACGACTACTATTTTCAATCGGCTCGTTCGATATAGAAGTTGGAAAACTAATTACATTTACTATTTGTTCCATTTTACTATGGGGCACTCATATTATTTTAACAAACGGTGTAAGCGGAGCTGGAAAACTAAACTTCTTAGCAACAACAACGAAAGTAACTGGATTCCTTTTATTCATCGTTGTTACTTTATTTGCATTCGAAGCTTCTAAGTTTGGACAATGGTACACACCGATGATCGATAAAGAAGGTATATCACACGGGCTACTATCACAAGTAAATTTAGCTGCCCTAACAACGCTTTGGGCATTTATCGGAATTGAATCAGCAGTTCTTTTATCAAACCGAGCTACTTCTCCCAAAACAGTAAAACGAGCAACAGTTGCGGGGTTACTAATTACAGTTGCTATTTACTTAGGAATTACAATTTTAACAATGGGTGTACTTCACGTTGATACATTACAAGCTTCGGAACGTCCATTAGCAGATGCATTAAACGCTGCAATGGGTCATGGCGGCGGGAAACTTATGGCATTACTTGCTCTTACTTCCCTATTCGGTTCTATCTTAGGCTGGATTTTATTAAGCTCAGAAGTACCATATCAAGCAGCAAAAGAAGGTTTCTTCCCTTCCTTCTTTACGAAAACAAATAAAAAAGGAAGCCCAATTTACTCATTACGATTAACAAACATTATGTCGCAAGTGTTCTTATTCTCAACATTATCAGGAACCATTGCGGAAGCTTATACATTCGTTATTACCGTATCAACACTGGCCTATCTCATTCCATATCTCGTTTCACCAATCTTCCAGTTAAAACTAGTCGCAACTGGTGAAACGTATAAAAATGAAATGCGGGCAAGAATTACAGATGGCATAGTCGCCGTTATCGCACTTTGCTATGCACTATGGGTTATTAAAACAGGCGCATCCGATATAAAAACGTTCCTTCTCGGAATTGGTTTATTCGTAATCGGCTTTGCCTTCTATCCATTAATGAATCGTGATCAGAAAAAAAATAACGAAAAGAAAAACGAGCAAATTGCATAAATGTCTGTATGTCATAAAAATTCAGTAATAGGTGTGCTAGATTCGGGAGTTGGGGGATTAACAGTTGCGAGTGAAATTATAAGACAATTGCCTAAAGAGAGCATTTATTATATTGGTGATAATAAGCGTTGTCCGTATGGGCCAAGAAGTGTAGAGGAAGTACAATCTTTCGTATTTGAAATGGTTGAGTTCCTCAAACAGTTTCCGTTAAAAGCGCTAGTGGTAGCATGTAATACTGCTGCAGCTGCTGCATTGACTGCGCTGCAAGAAGCACTGTCTATTCCGGTTATTGGCGTTATACATCCGGGAGCAAGAGCGGCAATTAAAGTGACAAAGAAAGGGGAAATCGGAGTAATTGGAACTGTAGGTACGATACAGTCTAATATGTACGAAAAAGCATTACACGAGCTTGATACATATATGGAAGTGTATAGTCATGCGTGCCCGACTTTAGCTACAGTTGTAGAAAATCAATTAGAAGATACAGTATATGTAACGCAGCAAGTGAAGCAAGCTTTACTTCCATTAACGAAAGAGGATATAGATACGTTAATTCTTGGGTGTACGCATTATCCACTTTTAGAGTCCTATATAAAAAAGGAATTAGGAGAGGCTGTGACAATTATTAGTTCTGCAGAAGAAACAGCGATAGAGTTAAGTACAATTTTACAGCACAAAGGAATCCTGTCTGACAATTTGAATCCGAATCATCGATTTTTTACAACAGGCTCTGCTGTATCATTTGAACATATTGCTGAGTGTTGGCTAGGGTATCAAATTTCTGTAGAATGTGTGAATTTACCTATAAAAAATGCTCGTATCTATAACTAGATGGAATTATCAAGGTCTCAATTATTTGCTTTAGAGTATATTTCAAAATATGCAGAGAACGAAAAACGCGGAGCTAAAGCAACAATTAATCATATACTTAATATGTCTAATATTACAGATGAAATGTTTGAAGAAGCTGTTGTTAATTTAAAATCTCATGCAAGGATTGCTTTACACTTTCATCCAGACAGACTAGATTCGAATATGAAAAATATTGCTGAGGCACTGCTTGAGCAAGGAGTATATAAAAGTCAGTTTGAAACATTGCTATCTAACGGAAGCGTATCTGCTTACCCTGGTGGTGAACGTGACCTTTGGGAAAAGAGAATATTTGGAGGGGCATATCAACTTGAGGGTGTAACGAATAATCAACGGCCCAAATATGGAGCGCTAAATTTGATGTTACATCCAGATGGGCCTGCTCCGCGTTTTGGATCATGTTACTTTCTCTTATTTCCAAAAGTTTCTTATCGCTCTACATATACGTATTTAGATTCGCATCAAGATCCAAAAGAAAAGGGGACTTATGAGGAGTTTGATATGATTTTAGCTGCTCTTTTGGAAGATGCATTCGTAAGAGAGTTTGCAATTGGTGAAGGGAATTTGACTCCAACAAGATTAATGAATCAGTTACTGGTTAATCTGGAAAGGCCGTTTATAAATCTCGTAAACAAAGAGTCAGCACGTAATCTTAACCATTATATTGAAGCACAGATTCATGGAGAGATTTCTCTTAAAGAAGACGTGGAAGCCCTTGTTGTAGATCCTTCATTTAAGGGTACCGATGTAGGGAGAAATTTAGAAGGAATTTGCCTGAAGTATGCTATTGATTTGTATTGGCACACGGGTTTTGTACTTATGGTAGATGAAGTTCCAATGGATTTTAGAGGTTCAAAAATGCCATCTTTAGCAAGGCGTATTGCACGGAAGAATTGTATCGATGCAAATATAATTGGCTCTGCTGTAGTGGATTTGAAACGCAATCCATTATCTTGGAGTGATCGTGGAACTTATCAAGAAGTGCTTCAGGAATTAAAATTATTATGGCATGTTTTAGTTCGATTTGGAAAACCAAATCGGAAGCAAAACTAAATGGTTCATAACACGATAAATGAGTTTGAAATAAGAGAATCTTCTGTAAGAAAGGGCATACAAAATAAAAAAAAGAATAAGAAATCGTTTTCACAAACATTTCATTTGAAAAATATTATCAAACCCCCTACAATCACCTTATACTCACTCTTACAAGTTGCTATTTTAGGAGGACTAATCATGACAACTAGCAATACGTACAAATTTTATTTAAACGGAGAATGGAGAGAAAGCTCTTCAGGACAAACAATCGACATTCCATCTCCACACTTACACGAAGTAATTGGGCAAGTACAAGCAATTACTCGCGGAGAAGTAGATGAAGCAATTGCATCTGCAAAAGAAGCTCAAAAATCATGGGCTGAAGCTTCTCTACAAGATCGTGCAAAATATTTATATAAATGGGCTGATGAGCTCGTAAATATGCAAGATGAAATTGCCGATATTATTATGAAAGAAGTCGGTAAAGGATATAAAGATGCGAAGAAAGAAGTTGTTCGTACAGCTGACTTCATTCGTTATACAATTGAAGAAGCTCTACATATGCACGGAGAAAGCATGATGGGCGATAGCTTCCCTGGCGGAACAAAATCAAAACTTGCGATTATCCAACGCGCACCACTTGGTGTTGTATTAGCAATCGCACCGTTTAACTACCCAGTAAACTTATCTGCTGCAAAACTTGCACCAGCACTAATTATGGGTAACGCTGTTATTTTCAAACCAGCAACTCAAGGTGCAATTAGTGGTATTAAAATGGTTGAAGCACTTCATAAAGCTGGGCTTCCAAAAGGTCTTGTAAACGTAGCTACAGGACGCGGTTCTATAATTGGTGACTACTTAGTAGAACACGAAGGTATCAATATGGTATCGTTCACAGGTGGTACAAACACAGGTAAACATTTAGCGAAAAAAGCTTCAATGATTCCACTTGTATTAGAACTTGGTGGGAAAGACCCTGGTATCGTTCGTGAAGATGCTGACTTACAAGATGCTGCAAACCATATCGTAAGTGGTGCATTCTCTTACTCTGGTCAACGTTGTACAGCTATTAAACGTGTACTTGTACACGAGAACGTAGCGGACGAGCTTGTTGAATTAGTAAAAGCGCAAGTAGCTGAACTATCAGTTGGATCTCCAGAACAAGACAGCACAATCGTTCCATTAATCGACGATAAATCTGCTGACTTCGTTCAAGGCTTAGTTGACGACGCTGTAGAAAAAGGTGCTACGATCGTTATCGGTAACAAACGTGAGCGTAACTTAATTTACCCAACATTAATCGACCACGTAACAGAAGAAATGAAAGTTGCTTGGGAAGAGCCATTCGGCCCAATCCTTCCAATCATCCGTGTTTCTTCAGATGAGCAAGCAATTGAAATTGCTAACAAATCAGAGTTCGGCTTACAAGCAAGTGTCTTCACAAAAGACATTAACAAAGCATTTGCAATTGCTAACAAAATCGAAACTGGTTCTGTTCAAATTAACGGACGCACAGAGCGCGGACCTGACCACTTCCCATTCATCGGTGTAAAAGGTTCAGGTATGGGCGCACAAGGTATTCGTAAGAGCCTTGAGTCTATGACACGTGAAAAAGTAACTGTATTAAACTTAGTTTAATTGTTTTCAGTATTACTAAAGTTAAAATGGTTTTTTAAAGAGCATTGGAAGAGATATAGTATCGCAATTGGTGCGCTTTTAATTGTAAATATAGTTGAAGTCATTCCCCCGAAAGTACTCGGGGTTACGATTGATAATATAAAAACAGGATCGTTAACGAATGCAGCAATTATGGAGTCTATTCTTATTTTAATAGGAGTTACGGTAGTTGGATATGGCCTTACTTTTGTTTGGCAGCATCAATTGTTTGGAGGTGCTTTCGTACTTGAGAAGACGATGCGCTCGAAATTTATGGGGCATTTACTCAAGATGACACCGACGTTTTATCAAAAAAATCGTACTGGTGATTTAATGGCGAGAGCAACAAACGATTTAAAAGCAATCGCTATGACAGCTGGTTTCGGAATATTAACGCTTGTAGATTCTAGTTTATATATGCTTACAATCGTTTTTATGATGGGATTTACAATAAGTTGGGAGCTTACATTAGCAGCCCTTATACCGCTTCCAATTATGGCATATGCGATGAATATATATGGGAAGAAATTGCATGAAAGATTTACAGTTGCACAAGATGCTTTCGGTGATATGAATGATAAAGTACTTGAATCAATTGCTGGCGTGCGCGTGATTCGTGCATACGTACAAGAGAATGCAGATCAGGAAAGATTTCATCATTTAGGAGATGACGTCTACGAAAAAAATATGAAGGTAGCAAAAATCGATGCGTTATTCCAACCAACTGTGAAAATGCTTGTCGGTCTTAGTTATTTAATCGGTTTAGTGTACGGTGCATACCTTGTATTTCAATCAAAGGTGACACTTGGTGAGCTCGTTTCCTTTAACGTGTATTTAGGGATGATGATTTGGCCGATGTTTGCAATTGGCGAATTAATTAATGTTATGCAAAGAGGAAATGCGTCGCTCGACCGTGTGAATGAAACGTTAGCGTATGAACCAGATGTAAAGAATCCGAAAAATCCAAAGCTTGTACAAGAGCCGGATTATATTCAGTTTGATGAAGTTTCTTTTTCCTATCCTTCATCAGCTGGAGAAAATTTAAAAAAGGTTTCTTTTACGTTAAAACAAGGAGAAACACTTGGAGTTGTCGGAAAAACAGGAAGCGGAAAAACGACGCTTGTACGTCAGCTTCTTCGTCAATATCCGCTTGGAGAAGGGGATATCGCAGTTTCTGATGTGACATTAGATAAAATAACGAGTGACAATGTACTCGGGTGGATTGGATATGTACCTCAGGAGCACATTTTATTCTCAAAAACAGCGAGGGAAAATATTTTATTCGGAAATAGGGAAGCGACTGAAGAAGAGCTCGAGAAAGCCATTGAAATTGCTGCATTTACAAAAGACTTAGAGTTTTTACCAGAAGGATTAGAAACGCTCGTTGGAGAGAAAGGTGTTTCGTTATCAGGAGGGCAAAAGCAAAGGATTTCGATTGCGAGAGCGGTTATTCAAAATCCAGAAATATTAATTTTGGACGATTCGTTATCAGCTGTCGATGCTCGTACGGAAGCAGCGATCATTGAAAATATAAGAACAGAAAGAAGCGGAAAGACGACGATTATTACGACGCATCGTTTATCTGCAGTACAACATGCAGATTGGATTCTCGTTATGGATGACGGAGAAGTTATGGAAGAAGGCACGCATGACCAACTTCTTCGAAACGGAGGCTGGTATGCTGAGCAGTTTGAAAGACAACAAGGTGAAAATGAAAGTGCGGATAGTGGGGTGAAAATATGAATGAGTGTTTCAAAACGATTGTTTCAATATGCAATGAAAGTAAAAGGGACGATTTTTGCAGCGATGGCGATGCTATTTATTTTCGTTATCGCAGAGCTTGCCGGTCCGTTCGTCGCTAAAACGATGATTGACGATCATATCGTCGCGATAGAAAAATCTTGGTATGAGACAGAAAAGAGTGAAGATGCTGTTTCATATAATGGCGCCTATTATAAGCGAAGTGATCGCTTTGAACAAGGTGAGAAAAAAGGAAAAGAAGTACGCGTGATGCAAGTCGGTTTTCAATATTACTTTGTACCAAATAAAGTAAATATTGAAGGAACACGTTCTGTGAAAGGGGATATGATTACCATTCAAAATGGTAAGGCGGTGCAAGTGTATAAAGCGAAAGCATTAACGAAGGAAGAAGTGTTTGCGTTTTATAAGCCAGAAATAAACCCCCTACTGTTACTTGGTGGAGGCTATTTTGCTCTATTAGTAATTGTGTCATTATTTGCATATGGAAAGCAGTTTTTCTTACAGAAGGCAGCGAACAAAATTATTCAAATTATGAGGGAAGACGTCTTCTCTCATATTCAAACGTTACCGATCAGGTACTTTGATCATTTACCAGCAGGGAAAATCGTTTCGCGTGTAACGAATGATACAGAGGCGATTCGGGATTTATACGTAACAGTGCTTGCGACATTTGTCTCTAGTATCATTTATATTATCGGGATATTTGCAGCGCTATTTTTACTCGATGTGAAACTTGCGTCGTTCTGTTTATTAATTATCCCGATTTTAATTGTTTGGGCGATTTTATATAGAAAGTATGCATCTGTATACAATCATAAAATGCGTTCACGTTTATCCGATATTAACGGTACAGTGAATGAATCGATCCAAGGGATGCCAATTATTCAAACGTTCCGTCAAGAACGTGAAACGAAAAAAGAGTTTGAAGAATTAAATGGCGATTATTTTAAGTATCAAAATAAAATTTTAAATTTAAATGCAGCAACTTCGCATAACTTAGTAGCTGTATTACGAAATATCGCTTTCACGGGTGTGATTTGGTATTTCGGGGGAGCGTCATTAAGTGCTTCAGGCATCATTTCTCTAGGGATACTGTATGCTTTCGTCGATTATTTAACGAGATTGTTCTCACCAATTACAAATATGGTAAATCAGCTTGCTAACTTAGAACAATCGCGAGTTGCATCAGAGCGTGTCTTCGAATTGCTAGAGGAAAAGGGAGAGGCAGTGGAAGAAGAACGCATGCCGCGCTTACAAGGAAATGTGAAGTTTGATAATGTTTCGTTTTCTTATAATGGAAAAGATGAAGTACTAAAAAATATTTCTTTTGAAGCGAAACAAGGCGAGACAGTAGCGCTTGTCGGTCATACTGGATCAGGAAAAAGTTCCATCATGAATGTACTCTTTCAATTTTATGAGTTTAAAAAAGGGAAGCTTACGATTGACGGTCACGATGTAAAAGAAATGCCGAAACAAGCGACTCGTGAGCATATGGGAATCGTATTGCAAGATCCGTTTTTGTTTAGCGGGACGGTCGCTTCCAATGTAAGCTTAGAGAACGAAAAAATTTCAAAAGATCGCATTGTAAAAGCATTACGTGATGTGGGTGCGGAAAGGTTTGCGAACAATATAAACGAAGAAATTACGGAGAAAGGAAGTACACTTTCAACCGGAGAACGTCAGCTTATATCGTTTGCTAGGGCACTTGCTTTTGATCCAGCCATTTTAATTTTAGATGAAGCAACATCTAGTATTGATACAGAGACAGAGGCAATGATTCAACAAGCGCTAGAAGTTGTGAAAAAAGGAAGAACGACGTTTATTATTGCTCACCGTCTTTCAACGATTAAAAGTGCGGATCAAATTATTGTACTCGATAGAGGAACAATCTTAGAAAAAGGCTCTCATGATGAATTAATGAAAAAGCGTGGGCGTTATTACGATATGTACAAAACGCAAATGGAAGGTAACCAGAGCGCTTAAATGAAAAAATTATTTTCAGTGCTTGCAGTAACTACATTAGCGATCGGGATTGTAGCCGGCTGCGGTAAAGAAGAGAAAAAAGATACAGCTAGTCAAGACGCGTTACAAAAGATTAAACAAAGCGGTGAGCTTGTAATTGGTACAGAAGGTACATATCCACCATTTACGTTCCACGATTCAAGCAATAAATTAACTGGATTTGACGTTGAGTTAGCAGAAGAAGTTGCAAAACGTTTAGGTGTAAAACCTGTATTTAAAGAAACACAATGGGATAGCTTACTTGCTGGTTTAGATGCGAAGCGTTTCGATATGGTTGCGAACGAAGTTGGTATTCGTGAAGATCGTCAAAAGAAATATGATTTCTCTAAACCATATGTTTCATCTTCAGCGGTATTAGTTATTGCAAAAGATAAAGATAAACCTGCTACATTTGCTGATGTAAAAGGGCTAAAAGCAGCGCAATCTTTAACAAGTAACTATGCAGATATTGCTAAGAAAAATGGTGCGGAAATTACTAACGTAGAAGGCTTTAGCCAAGCAGCAGAATTATTAAACACTGGTCGCGTTGATTTCACAATCAATGATAAGTTATCAGTATTAAACTACTTAGAAACGAAAAAAGATGCAAAAATTAAAATTGTAGATACAGAAAAAGAAGCTTCACAAAGTGGATTCTTATTCCGTAAAGGTAGCGATAAGCTTGTACAAGAAGTAGATAAAGCGTTAGAAGATATGAAAAAAGACGGTACGTACGACAAAATAGCGAAAAAATGGTTCGGTGAAAATGTATCTAAGTAGATGTATCTAAGTAGTGCATTGGTTTCAGATCGATTGTCTACTTGGATAGATATTATGCAGTCTTCCTTCATGCCGATGCTGAAGGAAGCTGTCTTTACGACAATTCCATTAACGCTTATTACATTTATTATCGGAATTATACTGGCGACGTTAACAGCGCTCGCGCGTATTTCAGGTAGTCGTATTTTACAATGGATTGCTCGTATCTATGTATCTATCATTCGCGGAACGCCACTTCTTGTACAGTTATTTATTATTTTCTATGGTCTTCCAACTCTTAATATTGAGGTTGAGCCATATACAGCAGCAGTTATTGGATTTTCATTAAATGTTGGTGCGTATGCATCTGAAATTATTCGTGCTTCTATCCTTTCAATCCCGAAAGGACAGTGGGAAGCAGCTTATACAATTGGGATGACATATCCACAAGCATTAAAACGTGTTATTTTACCGCAAGCAACGCGCGTATCAATTCCGCCGCTTTCGAATACATTTATTAGCTTAGTCAAGGATACTTCATTAGCATCGTTAATTTTAGTAACAGAAATGTTCCGAAAAGCGCAGGAAATTGCGGCAATGAACTATGAGTTTTTAATTGTTTATTTTGAAGCAGGTCTTATTTATTGGGTTATTTGTTTCTTATTATCAATCGTACAACAGATGTTAGAGAAGCGTTCAGAACGCTACACATTAAAATAAATGATTTCAATTCAGCACTTACAAAAAAGTTTCGGAGATAATACCGTACTAAAGCATATAGATTTATCAGTTGAGAAGGGCGAGGTTGTTGTTATTATCGGACCTTCTGGATCTGGTAAAACGACGTTTCTACGTTGTCTAAACGTTCTAGAAACACCGAACGCTGGTAGCATTCGTATCGGCAATAAAGAGCTTAATTTCGCTCAAAAAGTATCGAAGAAAGATATTGTAAATCTTCGTACACAAACAGGAATGGTGTTCCAACATCATAACTTATTCCCGCATTTAACAGCCATTCAAAATGTAATGGAAGGGCTCATTACAGTGAAAAAGATGGGGAAAGAAGAAGCGAAGAAAAAAGCAAACTACTTCCTTGAAAAAGTTGGTTTAGCAGATAAAGTGGATTTATATCCGTTCCAATTATCAGGCGGACAACAACAGCGCGTTGGAATTGCTCGCGCGCTTGCGATGGAACCAGAAGTGTTACTATTTGATGAACCGACGTCAGCACTTGATCCTGAGCTAGTTCAAGAAGTTCTAAAGGTAATGAAAGAGCTTGCTAAAGAAGGCATGACGATGGTCATTGTAACGCATGAGATGCGTTTTGCTCATCAAATTGCGAATCGCGTTATTTTCATGGATGGCGGTGTCGTTGTCGAACAAGGTACACCAGAAGATGTATTTACAAATCCAAAAGAAGAACGCACGAAGAAGTTTTTACAAATGCTTCAATAAATGGCAAACCAAAGTTCTTACAATCAATTAGTAGTACCAGGAGCAACAGCTGCAATCGATCAAATGAAGTACGAAATCGCTCAAGAATTTGGTGTACAATTAGGAGCAGATTCTACGGCTCGTGCTAACGGTTCTGTTGGTGGAGAAATTACAAAACGTCTAGTTGCAATGGCTGAACAAAGCCTTGGCGGATTCCAAAAATAATTGAAAGAGCACATATATACATTAAACATTTCAGATGAGCATCCAAATAGTATTACTTTACCTTACATTTTTTCTATTACACCACCTATTACATCCCTTTCCTTCGGCAGCCGCCATGTTGCAAGTGAAGATGTAAAAATTCATTATTCCTTTACTCGTGAAATTATGATTGGAAAACAAATTGCCGAAAAACTTTTACTCCCTCATTCCACTACAATTCATGCCTTCACACAAAATGAAACAATTATTTTCGGACCATTAGTCGGTATTTTTACAACTGGTTTTAACGATGACTCACCTATTCCGTTAGGAAACCGTTCCACATCTCTCAGTGAGTTACTAACACCACCATTTACATTGCGACCGTTCGTATTCGTCTTTGGCGTTCAACATATAAACTGGGAAGAAGAAACGATTGATGGGTATTTCTTTCAAGAAGGAAAATGGCTAAAGAAAAAAGTTCCTTTGCCAAATGTCATTTACGATCGACTACCAAATCGAAAAGCAGAAAATTATAAACCAATCGTTAGAGCAAAAAGAAAATTAGAGCATGAATACAACATTCCATGGTTTAACCCAGGTTTTTTTAATAAATGGGACGTTCATCAACTTCTCATGAAAGACGATTCAATTGTGCCTTTATTACCAAACACAGAGGCATTTCAGCATTTCGAACAAGTAGAACGGTTTCTTGGCACATATAAATCAATTTACATGAAACCGATACACGGTAGCTTCGGAAGAAATATTCATCAACTATTTTATTCTCAAACAGAGAATTGCTACTACTGTCGTTATCGCGAAAATGAAGAGAATAAACTAAGAAAGTATCAATCATTAGAAACACTTCTGAACCATGTATTAAAAGGTCATGATTTAAAGAAGTTTATCGTACAGCAAGGAATTTCTTTACTTCGCTTCGACGGGCAACCTGTTGATTTTCGCATTCATACAAATAAAAACCATTTCGGTAATTGGGTCGTCAGTGCCATCGTCGCCAAAATTGCTGGCAAAGGTAGCTTAACAACACATGTAAATAGCGGTGGTGATACAAAATTACTACAAGAACTTTTTCCAGATTCAACGAAACAAGTTCAAATTGAAAATAAATTAAAACAAACAGCCTTACAAATAAGCTACGCCCTCGATGGGCAAGTAACTGGGAACATTGGAGAAATCGGTTTTGATATCGGTTTAGACACAAAGGAAAATCCGTGGCTATTTGAAGCAAACTCAAAACCTGGGCGAACTGTATTCCAAGACGAAAAGTTAAAAGAGCAAAGTGAACTGACGCGCCAATTATTTTACGAATATGCTATCTACTTAACTGAACATTCTTTGCGCGATGCAAAAGAAAAAATGTCCCAAATGAAATTAGGGACTTCATCAAACACCGAACATATCCCTTCTCCTATGATTCACTCACAAATACGAAAACAAAAACTTCCACCTCATTCATAAGTGATTTCGTTGGTTCTCGGTATTTTAACTTCCCGGCCTCATTATGAGCAAACGTATTACACCGAAATCGCCAAACGCGCTCGGATTTATCATAATGTCGTTGCCCAGTTTACACCATTTTGTATTGATCCTAAAACAGACCTTGTTTCTGGTCTTATTTATGATACAGATACAGGAAAATGGAAAGAGCAAACATTCCCTATTCCTTCTTATATATACGATCGTTCTTCTTTTAACGAGGATACAGACTTTGAAAAAGCTAAATCAATTATTCATTCATTACATAACCGTCCTTCCACTACCTTTTTAAATAACACACTTATTGACTTAAGCGAACTTCATGATTTATTTCTTACTAATAAAAAATTATCTCCTTATATACCAAAATTTGAAATAGCAACGATACAAAACATTTTCAAACTTTTATTAAAAACAAAAGATATTATTATACGTCCTACTCATACACATTCCAATGAAAGTCTGTACCGGATCGCTTATAAAAATAAAACGTTTCATATCGATACGATACATGACGCATACCATACTTCTACTCAAATCGAACGGACAGATGAGTTTATATCTTGGTACAAATCTAACATACAATCAGCACGTTATATCACCCATACGATGCTGCAACCACCGAATCAACTAACGTATCCACTCCACATTCGAACCATTTTGCAAAAAAATAAAGAACAAAAATGGAACGTTATCGGTCAATTTATACAAAAAAGCTCATTTCCGAACCAATTTTTACTTTCCGCAACGGATGATTCCTCGCTGCATTCATTATCAAAAATTAAATATGTACTATCTAATACCGGTGTGCAACTATTACAAGACGCTTTACACGACATTATAAATGAAGTGTTTCAAACATTAGATCAATCTTATTCTTCTTTATTCGAACTAGAACTTTCCACAATTATGGATCAAAAAGGGGCGATTTGGCTTATGTATGTCAACACGATTCCCCCTTACGAACGTTACATTCGTCATAATGATTCGTTAGCTGAAAAGATCTTTCACGGACCACTAAAATTTAGCCGCTTTACACCATAAATGTTAACGACGACAGGGCTCGGAGCGATTATTGGAGGGTACACGAACCACTTAGCGATAAAAATGTTATTTCGTCCTCATCGTCCTATTTATATTGGAAAGTTTCAATTGCCATTTACACCTGGATTAATTCCGAAGCGCCGTGATGAGCTTGCTGTTCAATTAGGGAAAATGGTAGTCGAGCATTTGTTAACGCCAGAAGGAATCGGAAAAAAGCTAACAAATGAAGAGTTTCAAAAAAGTTTAATCCACTGGGCGCAAGTGGAAGTGGACAAAGTTATTACGAATGAACAATCGTTACGACATATGTTAGAAAAATGGAATGTAGCGCATGTAGAAGAAGAGGCGATTCAAAAAATCGAGCATGTGATTACAGAAAAAATTCAGGAATTTTTAGCGGAGTACTATACATATACATGGGAACAAGCTTTACCTCATTCTGTACATGAAAAAATAGAGAATGCAATTCCACATGTCTCGGCTTTTATTTTAGAGCGAGGAATTCAATTTTTTGAAAGTGAAGAAGGGAAAGCGCGCCTTTCAAAAATGATGGATGATTTCTTTGCTTCTCGCGGAACATTGCTTAACTTAGTCGGGATGTTTTTAGGGAATGTAAGTGTAGTGGATCGTGTGCAACCAGAAGTAATTAAATTTTTAGGTCAAGATGGTACGAAAAAACTTTTAACTGATGTACTGCAAAAAGAGTGGGAAAAGTTAAAGGGAAGAGATGTAAAAGAATTAGAAACGTTTGTAGAGAAAGAAATGATTGTAAGCTCCATACTATCAGCAGTTAAAGTTGAGGAAACAGTGAGTAAATTTTTAAATCAATCTGTTCAGCAAGTGTGTACGCCGGTTCGAGAAACAATCATTGAAAAAGTGGTTCCAAGCGCAGTAACGAAAGGCTTGAAGTGGGGAACAGAAAATGTAGAGACCATACTAAATAATCTACATCTTGCGGAAATTGTCCAGCAAGAAGTGTCTACATTTTCAACAGAGAGACTAGAAGATTTAGTTCTGTCCATTACAAAAAATGAGCTGAAAATGATTACGTATTTAGGTGCCTTATTAGGCGGAATGATTGGACTCGTGCAAGGGTTATTACTGTTGTTCCTTAGGTAGATGACAAAAAACATTCATGATGTAGCATATGAATTACAAAAAGCAATCGCTGAAAACGAAGACTTCAAAACTTTAAAAGAGAGCTATGCAGCAGTACAAGGAGATGCAGCTTCAAAGAACTTATTTGAAGAGTTCCGTACGATGCAACTTAGCCTACAACAAAAAATGATGCAAGGCCAAGAAATCACTGAAGAAGACAACCAACAAGCACAAGAAGTTGTAGCTCGCATTCAACAAGATGCTAAAATCACAAAATTAATGGAAACTGAGCAACGCCTAAACGTTGTAATCGGCGACGTTAACAAAATTATCATGAAGCCACTTGAAGAATTATATAGCGCGCAACAAGCGTAAATGAAGAAATATACTTTATATTCACTCATGCTGCTTACTCTTTTATTTCTACCAGCTTGTTCAAACAATGCACAACCTAAGGAAGAAAACGATGTACAATCTATTAAAGATGTTACGGTTAAAATTCCGGAAACTATATTCACTTCCTCAAAAAAGAATGAAACTATTAATGAAGATGAAATGAAACAAAATATAAAAACTTATTTAGATTATAGCGGAGAGTTATACGAAAACATCGTTCCACTTTCATCAGCCATGTCTGACGAGAATGTCACTGAATCTGACCGAAAGAAATTACAGCAACTAGTAAATTTAGCAAAACAAAATGATGCGAATTTCGATAATTTTATTAGTAACAATACGATCCCTGATGATTACAAACAGCCTTCGAGGGAAATTCATAATTATATTTCAGCATCTACAGCACTTTCAGTAGAACTAGATCAGGAAATAGAAAAACTCGCTCAAGATGGTAACTTATTCAAAAATGATTTTTCTTTTACAAAGCGCTTTGAGGAAGTTAATGGCCGAAAACAAAAAGAAATTGAAAAGTTTTTGAAGGAGAAGTATATTGAGACTGAGTATTTCCACAAATAAATGCCTAATTTAGAAAAGGAGGATATTATCTCAGAGTATGAAACTCATTTTATTAGTGGTAAGCAGGATGGTAAATCCGAAGAGGATATTGCTAAAAAACTAGGAAACCCTAAATCTATCGCTAAAGAACTTAATGTTTCATATGCAATAAGCAATGCTGACAGTAGGCGCAGCCTCAAAAATATGATAACCGCACTATTCTCTGTTATGAGCTTAAGTGTTTTAAACTTTACCTTTGTCATTATCGCCTTTTTCGTACTACTCTTTTTATTACCGATTCTTCTAGCACTTATCATTGCCACTCCATTATTAATTATTTCACCTATTTTATTAATAGGATTAGGATTCTTTAAGGGATTTCATCAAATTAGTTATTCCGATGTTTATAATGTGTTCATCGCTTTTTGCGGCGGTTTACTCATATCCGTCATATCTTATCAAATGGTCAAACATCTATACGCACTTTTAGTAAAGTATTTGAAATGGAATATAGCTATTTTACAAAGACACTAAATGATTAGTTTGAGTACAGGTGTAAAAGCAAACGACGTGAAGACAAAAACAAGAGGAGCAGATCTTGTTGTTGATTGTTTAATTAAACAAGGTGTTACACATGTTTTCGGTATTCCAGGAGCGAAGATTGACTCTGTATTTGATGTACTGCAAGAAAGAGGACCAGAGTTAATTGTTTGTCGTCATGAACAAAACGCAGCATTTATGGCAGCTGCTATTGGTAGATTAACAGGAAAACCGGGCGTATGTCTTGTAACTTCAGGACCAGGGACATCAAATTTAGCGACAGGTCTTGTTACTGCGAATGCGGAGAGTGATCCCGTTGTTGCTTTAGCTGGTGCAGTTCCACGTACGGATCGATTAAAACGTACGCATCAATCTATGGATAATGCTGCACTATTCGAACCAATCACAAAATATAGCGTAGAAGTAGAGCATCCGGATAACGTACCAGAAGCACTATCAAATGCATTTCGAAGTGCTACCTCCACAAATCCGGGAGCAACTTTAGTAAGTCTTCCGCAAGATGTTATGACTGCGGAAACGACTGTAGAGTCTATCGGTGCGCTTTCTAAGCCACAGCTTGGAATCGCTCCCACACAGGATGTTACATATGTAGTAGAAAAAATAAAATTAGCGAAATTACCAGTTATTTTACTCGGTATGAGAGCGAGCACAAATGAAGTGACGAAAGCCGTTCGTAAATTAATTGCGGATACAGAACTTCCTGTCGTTGAAACATATCAAGCAGCTGGTGCAATTTCACGTGAGTTAGAAGATCATTTCTTCGGCCGCGTTGGATTATTCCGTAATCAACCAGGTGATATTTTACTAGAAGAAGCGGATCTCGTTATTTCTATCGGTTATGATCCAATTGAGTACGATCCGAAATTCTGGAATAAACTTGGGGACAGAACAATCATTCATCTTGATGACCATCAAGCAGATATCGATCATGATTACCAACCGGAACGTGAATTAATTGGCGATATCGCTTTAACTGTAAATAGCATTGCAGAAAAATTACCGAAGCTTGTATTAAGTACGAAATCAGAAGCGGTGTTAGAACGATTACGTGCGAAATTATCAGAACAAGCGGAAGTTCCAAATCGTGCTTCAGAAGGTGTTACTCATCCACTTCAAGTCATTCGTACGCTGCGTTCTTTAATTAGTGACGATACAACGGTTACATGTGATATCGGTTCCCATTCTATTTGGATGGCGAGATGTTTCCGTTCTTATGAACCACGTAGACTATTATTTAGTAACGGTATGCAAACGTTAGGTGTTGCACTACCTTGGGCAATTGCCGCTACTTTAGTTGAACCGGGAAAAAAAGTTGTTTCCGTGTCAGGTGATGGTGGTTTCTTATTCTCTTCGATGGAGTTAGAAACAGCGGTACGTTTAAATGCACCGGTTGTACATCTCGTTTGGAGAGACGGTACATATGATATGGTTGCGTTCCAACAAATGATGAAATACGGTAGAACATCAGCTACAGAGTTTGGCGATGTTGATCTTGTGAAATATGCAGAAAGTTTCGGAGCAATAGGTCTTCGTGTCAATACACCAGACGAATTAGAAGGTGTATTGAGAGAAGCGTTAGAAGCAGAAGGGCCTGTCATTATTGATATTCCAATTGACTACCGTGACAACATTAAATTAAGCGAAAAATTATTACCAAACCAATTAAACTAAATGACTGTTGCGCAATTAATTGATATTGATGCAAAAAAAACGAAAACGAGTAATGAAGTATATCAAACATCTACAATGCTTGCGCTATTAGATGGTATATATGATGGTGTGATTAGCTTTGAAGATTTGAAAAAACATGGTGATTTCGGCATCGGCACATTTGATCAATTAGATGGTGAAATGATTGCATTTGATAATGAATTTTATCATTTACGTTCAGATGGTTCAGCGGAAAAAGTAGAGCCAGAAGAAACAACGCCATTTGCGACTGTAACGTTTTTTGAAAAAGAAATGAGTTATACGGTAGAGCGTCCGATGAATCGTGAAGAAGTTGAAGCGTTATTACATGAATTAATGCCAAGTAAAAACTTATTTTGCGCGATTCGAATGGACGGTACGTTCCGTGAAGTAAGAACGAGAACCGTTCCAAGACAAGAAAAACCGTATACACCGCTCGTTGAAGTGACGAAATCACAACCAATCTTTTCATTTAAAAATACAGAAGGTACGCTAGCTGGATTTTGGACACCAGATTACGCGCAAGGTATTGGTGTAGCTGGTTTCCACTTACATTACATTGATGATGAAATTCGCGGGGGCGGACATGTTTTCGATTATGTTGTAGAAAACTGTACGATCCAAATTTGTCAAAAAGCCCATATGCATTTAGCACTTCCAGAAACGGCTGATTTTATGGCGGCGGAATTATCAAGAGAAAACTTAGAGGATAATATTGCAACTGCGGAAGGCGCGGAGTAAATGCAGGCACCACCTTCTTTTTACGAAGGCGACACGTTAGAAGTCGCAAAGAAATTACTCGGCCAAAAACTCGTTCATATTGTAGACGGAATAAAACGAAGCGGCATCATTGTGGAAGTAGAAGCATATAAAGGCCCAGATGATAAGGCCGCACATAGTTATGGCGGCAGACGAACGGATCGTACGGAAGTCATGTTTGGCACACCGGGGCATGCTTACGTATATTTAATTTACGGTATGTATCATTGTTTTAACGTCATTACAGCGCCAGTTGGCACACCGCAAGGCGTTCTCATTCGAGCCCTTGAGCCTGTAGATGGGATTGAGGAAATAAAATTAGCGCGCTACAACAAAGCAGACCTTACAAAAGCGCAGTATAAAAATTTAACAAATGGTCCTGGCAAACTATGCCGTGCACTCGGAATTACTTTAGAAGAACGCGGCGTATCATTACAAAGTGATACGTTACATATTGAACTCGTTCCAGAAAAAGAACATATGTCATCACAATATAAAATAACCGCAGGTCCTCGTATTAATATCGACTATGCAGAAGAGGCTGTGCATTATCCGTGGCGTTTTTATTATGAGGGGCATCGGTTTGTTTCAAAGAAGTAAATGATTTATCGCTTACTAGCTCTTAATATAGATGGGACACTACTATACAATAACGGAAAAATCGCAAAAGGATTACGAGAAACAATTGAATTTGTGAAAAGAAAAGATGTATACGTTACATTATTTACGAGTCGTAATTTTCAATCCGCTCATAAAGTAGCAAAGGCGTTAAAATTAGATTCTATATTAGTGACACACGGTGGTGCTTTCGTTTCAGCAACGTTAGATAAACCGTATGTTCAAAAGAGGTTATCCGAAGAGAAGACTTTTAATATTGTGCAAGTGTTAGAGCACTTTGATTGTAATGTACGCATTTCTCATGAGCGGTTTTCAATCGGAAACCGGGAGAGAAATACACCAAACTTAATTGCGCGTACTGTATTATCAAGCGCAGATCCGTTATTTTATCCAGTTCAATTTGTAGATTCGTTAGGTGATGCGCTTCGTGATCATCCGGTAGCGGCACCAAAAATTGATGTTGTTTTCCATAGTAAAGGTGAAAAGGAAAGAGGGTTAATTACGCTAAGAAAAGCGTTCCAAGATATAGAGTATGTTGAATGTGACGCAAAACGGATAGAAATTTTGCCGCAAAATGTATCAAAGTTACGCGGATTACAGTTGCTTGGAGAGCATTTAAATATTTCGCTAAATGAAATGGTTGCGATTGGGGATAGCATGGAAGATTTAGAGGTCATTGAAAACGTTGGACTTGGGGTAGCGATGGGGAATGCGCCTGTAGAGTTAAAGCAAGCGGCAGATTGGATTACACGTTCAAATAGTGAGAACGGTGTAGAGTATATGATTAAAGAGCATTTCCGTAAGCAATTCCCACTTCCGTTTTTGAAAAACCATAAAAATACACCGAAACGATGAATGATTTTAGGAAGTTTAAAAGGGGGAATGAATTTCTTGAGGAAATCATTTAATCAAAAAGTAAAGAAAATAAGTAGTAGTTTAATAGTTGTATTACTAGTATGTATGAATTTTTTAATCCATTTACCATTTAAAGCAGAGGCGGCTACAACAGAATTAAAAGGTTTAGGTGATGTATCTTATTACAACGCCATCATTTTTGGAGATCATAGTGCAACGAGTGCGGATATTGAAGGTGCGATGGCTGTTCAAAAAAATATGAAAGCATCAAGTTATACAGTCGTAGCGGCTGCAACTGGAGCGAACAACTTAGCTGGAGCAACATGGATAGATGAAGGATATCCATCATTATTATTAGGTGGTCAATTTACGAAAGCGGGAGCAGGACAAGTAATTATTCAAGATGGAACAGTGGCGATGACAAAAGACGGTGACCCAGATGGCGCAATGAAAACATCATATGACCGTATCTCTTATAAAGAGCAAACGGAGATTGATACTAAGTTTAAAGAATTTAGAAAAGACGTTGATGGTGTAATCGGGGATGCGGGCCAATTACACACTGATAAGCCAACACTTAATATGAGCTTTGGAATCGGTGAAGATGTAAACAACCCTAATATTTATGTCTCTTCAGGCCAAATGGGAAAGAAAACATTTGATGTAAAAGACGTTTATCTTCCAAATGTAGAGAATAAAGACTTCATTGTTATTTATTCAGATGCAGAAGAAGTGAGTTTTGGTGGCGGTGCAATTTTGTATGATACAAGAAATACTGGGATGGCAACAGACTTAATTAATACATCTCAAGCATACGACCCTAATTCATCTTTTACTGAGTTAGCTAGTAAGGTAATTTGGGTGTTTCCTAATGCTACAAAGATAACAACTAAAGGTTATGGTGTAGTAGGTAGTGTGTTTGCACCTAATGCAGTTGTAGAGACAAAAGGTGGTTCTATTAATGGACAAGCCTATGTTGGAGGATTACACCAAAGAGATGGATTTGAGGTTCATAACTTTAAATTTAACTGGCCGAAATGGAATAAGCCAGCAGCTGAAAAAGGAAATTTACAAATTAAAAAAGTTGATGAAAACGATGAAAGCATTGTTTTAAAAGACGCAAAATTTGATGTTATAGACAAAGATAATAATGTTGTAGCTACTGTTACAACAGACGAAAAGGGTATTGCGGAAGTTAAAGGTTTACCGCTTGGTGATTATTTTGTAAAAGAAATTAGTGCACCAGAAGGATATATAAAAGTTGATACACCAGTGAAAGTAACAATTGATAGTACAAGCGTAATTGAACTTGTTATGAAGAATACGAAAAAAGTAGAGAATGGCCAATTTAAATTATTGAAAAAAGATAGTGAATCTGGTCAACTTCTACCAGGTGCAAAATTTGATGTTGTAGATAAAGATGGGAAAGTTGTGGAAACAATTATTACAGATGATAAAGGTGAAGCTTTATCGAAACAACTTCCAGTTGGAAGCTATACATTAAAAGAAGTAGAAGCACCGAAAGGATATGAATTATCATCTAGTTCAGTTTCTGTTGATGTAGAGACTAATAAAGTAGTGACTGTAGATGTGGTGAATAAAAAGATCCCCGAAAAAGTAACAGGTCAATTTGAAATCGTGAAAGTAGATGCGAATGATAAAACGAAAGTATTATCAGATGCAGAATTTGAAGTGTATAAAGACGGTAAGAAAGTAGATACGTTACGAACAGATAAAACAGGTAAAGTAATTTCTCAAAAATTAGAGCCAGGAAAGTACACATTAAAAGAAACGAAAGCACCACAAGGATATAAATTGTTAAAAGAAGAAATTGAAGTCGTTGTGGAAGCAAACAAAGTAGTACAAGTACAAGTGGAAAACGCGAAAGAACTAGGAAGCTTACAAGTAATCAAAAAGGATGCAGAGGATGCAGAGAGTGGAAAAGTTCTAGCAGGCGCAGAATTTATACTGAAAAACGAAAGTGGTCAAGTAGTTGGAGAAACGAAAACAACAGATAAAGATGGCGTAGTGAAGTTCGAAAACGTAGTGCCAGGAAAATACACGTTAGAAGAAACGAAAGCACCGGAAGGCTACAAAGCGCTAGAAGTGACAGTAGAAGTAAATGTTGTAGCGAATGAAGTAGTAAAACAAGAAGTTACGAATGAAAAAGTAACAGGTCAATTCGAAATTGTGAAAGTAGATGCGAATGATAAAACGAAAGTATTATCAGACGCAGAATTCGAAGTGTATAAAGATGGTAAAAAGGTAGCGGAACTGAAAACAGATGAGAGTGGAAAAGTGATGTCACCGAAATTACCATTAGGTGAATACACAGTGAAAGAGACGAAAGCACCAACAGGCTATAAACTTTCTAATAAAGAATGGAAAGTAATAATTCAAAATGAGAAAGAAATAGTAAAAGTAGAGGCAGAAAACGAAAAAGTCTTAGGTTCTCTACAAATTATTAAGACGGATGATAAAGATCAAGCAAAACGTTTAGCAGGCGCAGAATTTACATTGAAAGATGCGAAAGGAAATGTTGTAAAAGAGGGAATTACAACAAATGAGTCTGGAACTGTAAAAGTAGACGGACTAGTGCCGGGGGAATATACGTTAGAAGAAACAAAAGCACCAGAAGGTTATGAGTTAACAAAACAAGTAATTCGTGTAACAGTTGACGGTGAAAAAGTTATTGATGTAAAAGTAACGAATAGTAAGAGCCTTGGTCAATTTGAAATTGTAAAAGTGGATGCAGAAGATAAAGCGAAAGTATTATCAGACGCAGAATTTGAAGTGTATAAAGACGGTAAAAAAGTAGAGACATTACGAACAGATAAAACAGGTAAAGTAATCTCTCAAAAATTAGAACCAGGAAAATACACATTGAAAGAAACGAAAGCACCACAAGGATATAAATTGCTAAAAGAAGAAATCGAAGTCGTTGTAGAAGCAAACAAAGTAGTACAAGTACAAGTAGAAAATGCGAAAGAACTAGGAAGCTTACAAGTAATCAAAAAGGATGAAGAGAGTGGAAAAGTTCTAGCGGGTGCAGAATTTAAGTTAAAGAACGAAGCTGGTCAAGTAGTTGGAGAAACGAAAACAACAGATAAAGATGGTGTTGTGAAATTCGAAAACGTAGTGCCAGGAAAATACACGTTAGAGGAAACGAAAGCGCCAGAAGGTTATAAAGCGCTAGAAGTGACAGTAGAAGTAAACATCGTAGCAAATGAAGTAGTAAAACAAGAAGTATTGAATGAAAAAGTGAAAGAAAAAGTAACAGGTCAAGTAGAAATTACAAAGGTAGATGCGAATGATACAAATAAAACATTAGCAGGCGCAGTTTTTGAAATTTTGAAAGACGGAACGAAAATAGACACATTAACAACAGATAAAAATGGTAAAGCAACTTCGAAGAAACTGGAACCAGGAGATTACATTTTAAAAGAAGTACAGGCTCCAGAAAGATACACTTTATCTAATAAGGAAATCAAGTTTACGATTTCTAATCAAAAAATTGAAGTTATAAAACTTCAAATTACAAATCAAAAAGAGCCAGGTGGAGGAACAGAAACACCAGGTGGAGGAACAGAAACACCAGGTGGAGGAACAGAGAAGCCAAACTTACCCGAAAAAGGGCAAGGTTCTTCTAATAACCAACAACTTCCAGCCACAGGACATGATATGAACTATCTTCCATTCGTTGGTTTTGTTCTTGTGTTATTAGGAATACGTTTAAGATTTATGACTAAAAATAGTTAAATGTTGTTAATTTCAATTAAAACGTTACAAGATGATCGTTTTTTACGCCCGCTACAAAATATTGGCGGCTTATTTTTTGAAGATAGTACGATTGGATTTGAACAAGAGGAAGCAAATCTTATCGTTGATATACACATTGAAGAGAATGTGAAAGCATCAGCTCGCTTAACAGATGTTGCCACTGGAAATGTGTATGAAGAAACATTCGCGAAAGATTTATCTGCTTTTACAGATGAAAAAGAGCGTATGAAGCAAGTGAAACATGTTGTTTCTTATGTATATCTTTCTGTTCTTCAGCAGTTAACAGGTCTTGAACAAAGCTGGGGTATTTTAACGGGAGTACGTCCGACGAAACTTCTTCATAAAATGCTTCAAAGTGGTATGTCAAAAGAAGAAGCACATCAAGAACTTCGTGAAAGTTATTTAATTCATGAAGAGAAAATTGAACTTCTTCAGCGTATTGTTGATTGTCAATTAGCAGTTGTTCCGGATTTATACCGTTTGAAAGAGGAAGTAAGTATTTATATCGGTATTCCATTCTGTCCGACGAAATGTGCATACTGTACATTCCCAGCTTACGCAATTAACGGACGCCAAGGATCTGTTGATTCGTTCTTAGGTGGTCTACATTATGAAGTTCGTGAAATTGGTAAGTTTTTAAAAGAAAAAGGTGTGACGGTTACGACGATTTATTACGGCGGCGGTACACCAACAAGTATTACAGCAGAAGAGATGGATATGCTGTATGAAGAAATGTATGAAGCGTTCCCAGATGTGAAAAATGTGCGTGAAGTAACAGTTGAGGCAGGTCGTCCAGATACAATCACGCCAGCGAAACTAGAAGTGTTAAATAAATGGAATATTGACCGCATTAGTATTAATCCGCAGTCATATCATCAAGAAACACTAAAAGCAATTGGACGTCATCATACTGTAGAAGAAACAATTGAGAAGTATCATTTAGCTCGTGAAATGGGAATGAACAATATTAATATGGACTTAATTATTGGTCTTCCTGGTGAAGGGTTAGATATCTTCAAGCACACGTTAGATGAAACAGAAAAGTTAATGCCAGAATCATTAACAGTTCATACGTTATCATTTAAACGTGCTTCTGAAATGACACAAAACAAACGTAAATATAAAGTAGCAGGTCGTGAAGAAATTACAGCGATGATGCACGAAGCAGAAGAGTGGACGCAAAAGCATAATTACGTACCATATTACCTATATCGTCAAAAGAATATTTTAGGTAACTTAGAGAACGTTGGTTATGCAATGCCTACGCAAGAAAGTATTTACAACATTGTTATTATGGAAGAAGTACAATCGATTATCGGGCTTGGCTGTGGTGCTTCAAGTAAGTTTGTTCATCCGAAGACGGGCGCAATTACGCATTTCGCGAATCCGAAAGATCCAAAATCATATAATGATGGCTTTGTAAAATATACAGAAGATAAACTGAAAATTTTAGAAGAGCTGTTTGTGTAAATGACGATAGGGAGAATTTTTGATTTATCTGTTGGTAAGTATCCGAATAAAGAGGCGTTAGTGGAACCAGAAAAAAATATTCGCTGGACGTATAAACAGTGGGATGAACAAATAAATAAAACGGCGCACGCTCTATTAGAAGAAGGAGTAAGAAAGGGAGATTGTGTATCTGTTTACTTATATAACTGTCGTGAATTTGTAAACGTTTACTTAGCTTGTGCGAAAATCGGTGCAATCTTTAATCCAATTAATTTCCGCTTAAAAGCGAAAGAAGTATCTTATATTCTCCAGGATGCATCCTCGAAAGTAGTTGTCTTTGAAAAAGCAGTGGAGTCAACTGTTGCTATGATTGAGCGAGATTTTCCAAATACGTCTTTTTGGTATGTAGAAGACGATAAACCTTCCTATGCAAGCTCTTACCACGACAAAGTGAATGCAGCATCTTCTGAAAAAGTAGATATCGAAATTGATGAAATGGATTATTGCTCTATGCTTTATACGAGCGGTACGACAGGGCATCCGAAAGGCGTATTGCATCGTCATCGTGAAATGACTGAGCATAGTATGATTTGTACGTATTTCTTAAAATATAACAGGGATAGTGTCGGGCTTGTAGTAGCACCTTTATATCATTGTGGTGAGTTGAATGCTGGGATTATACCGCGCATTCAAGTTGGCGGAAAGAATGTTATTTTGCATCACTTTGATACTGAAACAGTATTACATACGATTCAAGAAGAGAAGATTACAACGTTCTTTGCAGCACCAACGATGTGGAATATGTTGCTGCAAAAAGATTTATCCCAATATGATTTAACTTCGATGAAAATTGGTATATATGGCGGAGCAGCAATGGCACCGGCTTTAGTGAAGGAATGTAAAGAACGTCTTTATATTGATCTCGTTCAAATATACGGAATGACAGAAATGGGGCCAGTTGTTGCGTTTCTCGTGGAAGAGGATCAAATTACGAAAGCTGGTTCAGCAGGGACGCCATGTTTTAGCCATGAAATTCGTATTGTAAAGCCGAACGAAGATGCACCTGCAGAGCCAGATGATATATTACCTCCTTACGAAGTGGGAGAAATTATTTTGCGCGGTCCGACTATGATGGCTGGCTATCATAACCGTGAAGAAGCAAACACAAAATCGCTGTATAAAGGATGGTATCATTCAGGTGACTTAGGTTACTTTGATAAAGATGGCTATTTATTCGTTGCAGATCGCGTGGATGATATGGTAATTAGCGGTGGTGTAAATATTTATCCTCGTGAAATTGAAGATTACCTCCATAGTCACCCTGGCATATTAGACGTTGCAGTGCTTGGTGAACCTGATGAATTATGGGGAGAACGTGTTGTAGCTGTTATTGTAAAGAAAGATGAAACGATCACAGAAGCTGATTTAGAAAAGTATTGTAAAGAAAGTGATGAATTAGCAGATTATAAACGTCCACGTCATTATTTATTTGTGGATGAACTTCCTCGTAATGCGAGTGGGAAACTGCAGAAGTTTGTGCTGAGAGAGTCGTTAAAAGGTACGAAAAAATAAATGCTAACTTTTGAAGAAAAATTATCAATCATTGAATCTTTCCCTGAATTAGAAAGAAAGAACGTATCATTAAAACGCGTAAACTTTCACTTTGAAGAAAGTCTTTTAGATAAAAAGAACGTTGTATATCATTTACACCCAAATGGAAACGGATTTGTATATGCAAGCGGTATTAAAGGTTACAAAACGGACGATAAAGGTATGATTAACATCCGTGAATTTTCAGCAGAAGAATTACGTTCAGTAATCGAACAATCAATTGAACTACTATCACAAGAAGAAGTAGTAATCCCTGCAGAACCTGCGAAAGAAGAAGAATGGCATAACGAAGATGGTCATATTCTTACTCTTATATCAGAGGATGACATGTGGAACGTTTACGCTGGCGTAAACTTAGACGGTACATTCAACTCTTATCCAGAAGCAGCGGAATACCTTGATGAAGAAGGTTTTTCACGTAAATAAATGTTGCAAAAAATTGCAAAGGAATGTTTAGCAGGATTTACTGTTGCGATTGTTGCGTTGCCACTTGCCATTGCGTTTGGTATTGCGGCAACGGGAACGTCTGAAGGGGCACTGGTCGGATTGTATGGTGCCATTTTTGCAGGTTTATTCGCGGCGTTATTTGGTGGTACACCTGGGCAGGTTACTGGGCCAACTGGACCGATTACGGTTATCGCAACAGGAGTTATTGCGACGCACGGGTTAGAGGCGAGTTTTATAGCATTTATGATGGCGGGACTTTTTCAAATTTTATTCGGGGTATGTAAGCTAGGCTCTTACGTTCGATATATTCCGTATCCTGTCGTTTCAGGATTTATGAACGGTATTGCACTGATTATTATTTTAGGTGAAATAAAGCATGTGCAGAATAGTTTTCTACTCGTAGTATTAACGATCATTGTAATGATTGTTTCTGGAAAATGGATTAAGGCCATTCCATCTAGTTTAGTTGCGCTAGTCGGTGTGACAGCGTTGTTGCCTTTATTTTCTTCAGTGTTAGAAGGGCTTACAGTGAAGGTACCGATTATCGGAAATCTTTCACTAAATAAAGTAATTGAAAAGATTGGAACGATTCCAGAAGCGATGCCTACGCTTCATATTCCATCTTTAAGTGGAACAGGATTAGCAGAACTTATTTTACCAGCGCTTAGTATTGCTTTATTAGGTTCGATTGACTCTTTATTAACGTCAGTCGTAATGGATAATGTGACAGGTACACGTCATAAAAGTAATAAAGAACTTGTCGGACAAGGTATTGGTAATATGATGAGCGGACTGTTCGGCGGATTAGCAGGTGCAGGGGCGACTGTACGATCTATCGTTAATATAAGAAGTGGCGGTAAAACGGCGCTTTCGGCAAGTATGCATAGTGTTATATTGTTTATTTTCATTATGGGACTCGGTTCAGTCGTACAATACATTCCACTTGCTGTATTGTCAGGTATTTTAATTTTAACGGGTATTGGAATGTTTGATTGGGAAAGCGTGAAGAAGATGCATGTAGCGCCAAAAGGTGATGTGATTGTTATGCTTGTGACGATGATTGTAACGGTGAAGTTTGATTTAATGATCGCTGTTGCATTCGGGATTATTCTTTCCTTCATTCTATATATTGTGAAATGTAAAGAACGTAAAACTTCGATTGTAAAAGAAAGAGAAGCAACGTATACGATTCAAGGACCGCTCTCTTTCCTATCAGTAGATCGTATTTTTACTACTTTACAAGATGTGAAGTCACCGATTGTTTTACGTATGAAAGATGTGCGCTATATGGATGTGTCAGGAGCGATGGCGTTATTAAATTTTGTTGAGCAGTCAAATAAAGCTGGATCGAGTGTAACACTTGAACAAGTACATCCAAGTATTGAGAAAACAATTGTAGTAATGGCGAACGATGAACAGAAAGAGAAATTGAAGTTTTTAGGTGTTTAGATGCTTCTTGCATTAGGGTATCTACTTCTTCATCACAAACAACAAGGTGCGAAAAAATACATTCTCTACTTATGCTTACTTGGAACTGTACTCACAATCGGCCTTGTTAATAATTTAATGGTCAAATCTCCCGTTTCTTTCGGAGAAGAAGTGAAATTTATTTTAAAAAGTGTATATCCAATGGTACTACTGTTTGGGTATATTATCGCTCTTAAAGAGTTAAAAAATAACGAATATGCGTTTCATAAAATCATTATCTATTTCTTATATGCAACGTTAATTTTGAGCATCTCAATCATTGTGGCTATGTTGACTAGTACAGATTTCCCAAGCTATCCGAACTCAAAGATCGGTTCAAGGGGATGGTTCTTTGCTGGAAATGAGTTAAGTTCCATTTTCGCCATTACGTTCCCCATCGTTGTCTTGTACTCAATTCATAAAACAACTTCTTTCTCGAAAATCTATTACTGGATTCCAACTGTACTTGCGATGTATGCAAGTATTATGATTGGAACGAAAGTAGGCTATGGTGCCATTGTTATTACACTTGGTATCGCTCTTTTTTTCTTATTCATTGAATATATTATTCATCGTAAAAAAGAAGGAAAAGGATTCACATATCTTGTAAATACAATTGTTGTCGCTATCGTATTAGGAGGTATACTCATACTTACACCATATACTCCTATCGCCAAAAACATGAGCATCCATTTACAAATATATAAATATAAAAATTCAGTACAAGAAGGAAAGGAAATTAAGGAAGAACGTGAGCAGGGTGAACTAACAGACTCTGAAATGAAAAGTTTAATTTACAGTGATCGTGACAAGTTTTTAAACGTATACAAACAATACTATAAGGACGCACCCCTATCTCAAAAACTATTTGGAATGGGCTACGCTGGTAACTATACAACTACACCTAAGTTAGTCGAAATGGATTTCTACGACCTATTCTTTGCATTCGGCATTGTTGGATTCCTTATGTATTTGCTGCCGCTTCTTTATTTCGGTATTAAAATATTCATTCGCATCATTACTAACTTCAAAAAACTATTAAATGTAAAACACATGCTACTAGCTAACACACTCGTCCTATCGCTCGGCATTGGCTTTATGTCTGGTCACGTATTAACAGCACCAGCCGTAAGTATTTTCTTCGTTGTTATACTTGCTTATATGATTGTTGATTTGGGAATTGAATAAATGGAAGTAACGAGTAAAACAGAATCTGTGGTTGTGAAATATGAAGGAAGCGTAGCAACGGTGATGGTCAATCGCCCAGAAGTGTTAAATGCATTAGATGAGCCAACGTTAAAAGAGCTATTACAAAAGTTGAAAGAAGTAGCGGAGAGTTCTGCGCATATTGTTGTACTATGCGGGAACGGCCGTGGTTTTTCTGCGGGTGGGGATATTAAATCGATGCTTTCAAGTAATGATGAAAGTAAGTTTGACGGTATTATGAATACCATTTCTGAAGTCGTTGTAACTTTATATACGATGCCGAAGCTTGTGATTAGTGCAATTCATGGACCAACTGCTGGTCTTGGATTAAGTATTGCATTAACTGCTGATTATGTGATGGCAGATATATCGTCAGTTATTGCGATGAACTTTATTGGAATCGCTTTAATTCCAGATGGTGGCGGTCATTTCTTCCTACAAAAGCGCGTCGGTGAAAATATGACGAAGCAAATTATTTGGGAAGGCAAGAAATTATCGGCAACAGAAGCGTTAGATATCGGTTTAATTGATGAAGTAATTGGCGAGGATTTCCAAACGGCTGTGAAGCAAAAAATTAATGAATGGTTACAGAAACCGGTTAAGGCGATGATTCAAACGAAGCAAATTTTATGTGAAGTCAATCGCTCTAATTTAGAACAAACGTTGCAACTTGAAAAACGCGGTCAATATGCGATGAGACAAACAGCTGACCATAAAGAAGGTATTGCTGCGTTTTTAGAAAAACGTCTACCAGCATTTAAAGGGGAATAAATGAAAAAAATCATAGGTATTACCGGTATAATTTTGTTTGTATATTATGCATTGCACAGTACATTATCTATGGCTGTACGAACTGCATTATTTTTTGAAGGGCATCCAAGTGTTGCGTTTTCTGGTGAAGTAACGAAAGAAAAAGATGTGAAAAAAGAAGTGATTCCAGATGAGTACCAAACTTTATATGGTAATGAAGAAGAAAAATCAGAGCACTATTTCTTTCCGCATGTAAGGGCGCACGGATCAGGAATTGATATGTTAAGTGCGTGTGTGAAAAAAGAGTGGTTTTTCTATAAAGCAGAGCTCGGGTGTTATTGAATGTCAACTTATAACAAGTTAGTAAGAGACCGTGTTCCAGAGAAAATATTAATGTCTGGAAAAACATATACAGCACAAAAATTAACAGGCCAAGCTTACATACAAGCGTTAGCGAAAATTGGAACGGAAGAAGTTCGTGAATTTGCTTCTATGAAAGAGCGTGAACATGCGTTAGATTCTCTTGCGGATGCACTGGAAGTGATTATGTCATTAGCGCGTGCAGAAGGAGCAACAATTGAAGATGTAGAGCGCCTTCGTAAGCAAAAAAAAGAAGAGCACGGTGGATTTGAAAGAGGGATTTATTTATTAGATGTTTCAGAAGAATAGATGGCACATCATACGAAAGAAACGATGGAACTCATTAAGGAGCTTGTCTCTATTCCGAGTCCATCTGGAAATACGGCGAAAATTATTAATTTCATTGAAAACTATGTGAGTGAGTGGAACGTAGAGACGAAGCGTAATAATAAAGGCGCTCTTATTTTAACGGTAAAAGGGAAAAATGATGATCAACATCGTTTATTAACTGCTCATGTTGATACGTTAGGTGCGATGGTAAAAGAAATTAAATCTGACGGTCGTCTTCGTTTATCTATGATTGGCGGATTTCGCTGGAACTCTGTAGAAGGGGAATATTGTGAAATTGAAACGTCAAGCGGTAAGACGTATACAGGAACGATTTTAATGCATCAAACATCTGTACACGTATATAAAAATGCAGGTGAAGCGAAACGTGATGAGCAAAACATTGAAGTGCGTATTGATGAGCGTGTTTCTTCTGCAAATGAAGTACGCGAATTAGGAATTGAAGTAGGAGACTTCGTTTCATTTGATCCACGCGTTCAAATTACAGAGAGTGGATACATAAAATCACGTCATTTAGACGATAAAGTAAGTGTAGCAATTCTATTAAAATTAATTAAAAAATTGCAAGATGAAAATGTAACATTACCATATACGACGCATTTCTTAATTTCTAATAATGAAGAGATTGGATACGGTGGTAACTCTAACATTCCAGAAGAAACTGTTGAATATTTAGCAGTTGATATGGGAGCGTTAGGTGATGGACAAACATCTGATGAATATACAGTATCTATTTGCGCAAAAGATTCTAGTGGTCCATACCATTATGCATTACGTAAACATTTAGTTGAGCTTGCGAAAGCGAACAATATTGAATATAAAGTAGATATTTACCCGTACTACGGATCTGACGCATCCGCTGCAATTCGTGCTGGATTTGATGTGAAACATGCATTAATTGGAGCCGGTATTGATTCTTCTCACGCTTTTGAACGTACGCATGAGAGTTCCATTGCACATACAGAAGCATTAGTATATGCGTATGTAATGTCTAATTTAATTGAAGACTAAATGAAGAAATTATTGATGGGTAGTATCGTTGTAAGTTTAGCGTTAAGTGGATGTGCTCAAGAAGGTTCAGATGAAAAAGTAGTGACGAAGGTAGAGGATACCCAGGGGAATAAAAGAGAGAGTAGAAAAATACAAGGGTCACAAATAAATCCACAAGTGCAAAGTCGTTACACTGTCTCAATGAATTCTACTGAGGGAGAAACGTATACTTTACATGTTTTTTCGAATAATGAACAACATGAAACGCAAAAAGAGCCTTGGGTTGGTGCACAAGAAGGGGATCAAATATATAAAGGTGAATATCAGCTTGCCTTACAATCTACAAGCGCGACATTATATTTGCAAGAGGCGAAAATTGGAGAGTTTGTATTTAATACGTCTAGAAAAAATGGATTTGTAAGTAAAGGTACACCAGATTTTTTCGTAGCACTGCAACGTGAGTCTTCTAATTTTTCAACAGCGAAAGCTTTTTACATTCATAAAGGGAAAGTGCTCGAAGTGAAAATTGATGAAGATAATTTTGGTATTACAGGAACTTGTTTTAAAGCTTTAGATAAAGGGAAGTTTCTTATTGGGAATTATGATAATGGAGAAGGAATGTGGTATTTTTCGACTTTCCAAACCAATCTTGAAACGGGAAAAGCAAAACGGGTTGATCAGAAAAAGCTTCCTTTGGAGGAAGGGAATGTATATGTTAAGGACAATTTCAAATGAATGGAGTCTCACGTTAATATTTTGAAAAGTGAAGTCAAGATTGCTCCGAGTAGAAGTCCGTTTATTAAAGAGCGCGTTGAGGTTATGTATGAAGGGGACGATTTAGAAAGCATTTTAGAACAAGTGGAACAAATTGATTTAGCGGGAGCGACATTCAAAGTTATCTTCGTTAAAATCAATGATCTTGGTAAAGAAAATAAAATTGAATATGGGGAAAGACGCCTTATTGAACGAGACCTCGGCATGCATATTGAAGGAGAAGCTGATGTTCGTAATCCAGAGCGTGTATTCGGGATTGTTCCTCTTGGAGGACGTTGGTACTTCGGGCATTATGTAGAAAGTGATCCAGTCTGGTATCATCATATAAAAAAACCACATAGCTATTCAACATCACTGAGCACACGTGTTGCTAGGGCTGTCGCAAATATCGCTGTACCAAACCCAGATGGAGTACGAGCAATTGACCCGTGCTGTGGCATTGGAACAGTAGTAGTAGAAGCACTTTCTATGGGGATTAACATCGTTGGTAGAGATATAAATCCACTTGTAGTTCTTGGAACGAGAAAAAACATCGCATATTTCGGGTTTGAAGGAACAGTAACAAAAGGACCAATTGAAGAAATTACTGAGAACTACGACGTCGCAATTATCGATATGCCATACGACCTATTTACGCACGCAACACCAGAAGATCAACTCTCGATTCTTTCAAGTGCGCGCCGTATCGCAAAAAAAGTAGTCGTTGTCACGATGGAAACAATGGACGACATGATTCATGAAGCGGGATTTGAAATTACAGACCGCTGTATCACAAGAAAAGGATCATTTTCTAGACAAATTCTTGTTTGTGAATAAATGTATTACGGAACAAAAGGCTGGTACGTAGCTGAACTTAAAAAATTAGGTGTCCGCTATCATGAAGGACGAAAACTAGAAAGTTACCGCGGACACGTGTTACGCAATTTATTAATCGCACAACAAGAGAAAACGAAAGAAGAGGAATCTAATATCGATTGAATGCGCAAAGGAACTTTTTTCATGGCTGGACATTCGAGACTTCCGAAAGGGATGGCGGTTCGCAGTATGTACGAAACGTTAACAATTACAATTGAAGCAGATCATAAATATCACGTCATTATTGAGGCGTCATGTACGCTTGCAACAGAGCACGGGAGAGGCTTCGTCGCCCAAATTTTAAGAGGACATAGTTTACGAGATGGTATTGAAGAAATTGTGCAAGATATTACAGATCATTATCAAGGAAAAGCGCAAAATGCTATCGTCAGTGCGGTCAAAGATTTGCATCGCCAATATGTAAGTTATTTAAATGATGAAAAGCCCGTGGAAGAGTACGAGGAAACAAATTTATAAATGTCGATTATTACAGAACAAAGTACGAAGATGAAGTTTGCAAAAAAATATGAGGGTTATGAAATTATTCCTCATCCGGAGCATAAACGTTTATATCATATTATGTTAAATCCGCAATTGCTTAAGCAGTTTTTTGAAGATGTAAAAGAGCATTCAGAGCAGTCATTACAATACATTCCGTATTCTCGGTTTAATCTTGCGGATGGAATGAGAAAGATTTTTGGGCAATCATTTATGGATAACATTCGCGGCATTATTCATGACCGTGAAACGGGCGGATTTACAATTGGGGTGCAAGGCGAAACGGCAGATCCAGCAGACTACGTGAAATTTGCAACGGCATTAACACATTTAATTGGGGCGCCAAACTTTGATGCAATGACAGGAACGTATTATGCAAGATTTAATGTGAAAGATACGGATAGTAGCGATTCTTACCTTCGTCAAGCGTACCGATTGTTTACACTTCATACAGACGGTACATTCGTTGATGAACCGACAGATTGGCTTCTTATGATGAAAATCGAAGAGCAAAATGCAGTAGGAGGAGAATCTCGTTTACTACATTTAGACGATTGGGAAGATCTTCAAAAATTTAGAAACCATTCACTCGCATCTGTTAAAATTACGTATAAAGCACCACCAAGTAAAAATGCGCAAGAAATCGTCTATCGTGAAACGTTTTTTGATATAAATAACGCACCATGTATTTGCTTTATTGATCAGTTTGCTTATCCAGATAATATGGAACAAGCAAACTATTTGAAAGACTTATCCTATTCAGTTGAAAACTCAAGGGCAACACATGCATTAAAATTACCAGTTGGTGACTTAGTTCTTTTAAATAATTTATTTTGGATGCACGGAAGAGCTGCATTTGAGAAAAATAAAGATTTATATAGAGAACTCATGCGTCAGCGCGGTTGTTTTTCTAAATAAGTGTATGACTTTATAATTATTGGCGGAGGAATTGTTGGTCTATCAACTGGGATGGCTTTAATGCAAAAATTCTCTCGTGCGAAAGTCGCGATCATTGAAAAAGAAAAGGAACTTGCACACCATCAAACTGGACATAATAGCGGTGTAATTCATTCTGGCATTTATTATAAACCAGGGAGTTATAAAGCGAAGTTTGCCAAAGAAGGAAATGCAGCTATGGTTCAATTCTGTAAAGAAAATGACATCGCTTATGACATGTGCGGAAAAGTAATTGTCGCTACAGAAAGAGAAGAACTTCCTCTTTTACATAACTTATATGAAAGAGGCTTACAAAACGATTTACACATTTCAAAAATAGATAAGGAAGAATTAACTGAAATTGAACCTCATGTAAAGGGACTAGGCGCAATTCGTGTTCCTTCTTGCGGGATTGCTGATTATAAAGGAGTAAGCTATGCATTTGCCCGTTTGATTCAGGAAAGCGGCGGAGAAATACATTTAGGAACAGCCGCAGAGCGTATTACTGAGAAAAAAGACGCTGTAACAATTGAGACGAATAAAGGCACATTTAAAACGAAATTTCTCATTAACTGCGCTGGCTTACATAGTGATCGTATTGCGAAAAAGACAGGTATATTAACTGATATGAAAATTGTTCCGTTTCGTGGTGAATATTACGAGCTTGTCCCAGAAAAACGCCATCTCGTCAAACATTTAATTTATCCAGTTCCAAATCCAGAATTCCCGTTTTTAGGTGTTCATTTTACAAGAATGATAAACGGGGACGTGCATGCAGGACCAAACGCAGTAGTAAGCTTCAAGCGCGAAGGTTATACGAAAACGGACTTTGATATGAAAGACTTCATGGAAACAATGACATACACAGGCTTTTGGAAAATGGCGATGCCAAATATGAAAGAAGGCATAAAAGAGATGGTACGCTCATTTAGTAAACAATCATTTTTAAAAAGCTTGCAGCGCCTCATACCAGAACTAACAGAGAAGGATATCGTGCCAACACATGCAGGGGTAAGGGCACAAGCTATTTTATCAAACGGAAATATGGTTGATGACTTTTGCATTATTCCTGGCATCAATTCTCTGCATATTTGTAATGCGCCATCTCCGGCTGCAACGGCAAGTATAAAGATTGGTGAGGAAATTGCTAAGCAAGTGCCGGATGTGGTGGCGGTGAGGGTTTGAATGTATACAGATTTATCCCGCTATTCGCCGGGCAGTAAGACCCCTACCTCAAAATTCAGCGAAAGCAAAGAAGTTAGGTGGGGGATGAACACCCCCCCACTGATTAAAGTTTCACTTTATACTCTATCCGTTGGCATGATACTTGCAATGAAAATAGTATTAACATATAGGGGAGAGATAGAAATGAAGGTTAGCAAAATATACACAACAATTGATGCGCATGTAGCTGGGGAACCGCTTCGAATTATTACGGGCGGCGTGCCAGAAATAAAAGGGGAAACGCAATTAGAAAGACGCGCATACTGCATGGAACATTTGGATCACCTTCGTGAAATTCTTATGTATGAACCGAGAGGACATCACGGGATGTATGGTTGTATCATTACACCGCCTGCAAGTGCTCACGCTGATTTTGGTGTTTTATTTATGCATAATGAAGGCTGGAGTACGATGTGCGGCCACGGCATTATTGCTGTTATTACAGTAGGAATTGAAACAGGTATGTTTGAAGTGACTGGTGAAAAACAAAAGTTCATTATTGATAGTCCTGCCGGGGAAGTCATCGCGTATGCAAAGTATAACGGGAGCGAGGTAGAATCCGTATCATTTGAAAATGTTCCTTCATTTGTATATAAAAAAGACGTTCCTATCAAAATAGATAACTATGAATTTCAGGTAGATATCGCATTTGGCGGAGCGTTTTATGCGGTAGTAGATAGTAAAGAGTTTGGTTTGAAAATTGATTTTAAAGATTTATCTGCTATTCAAGTGTGGGGAGGAAAAATTAAACACTATATTGAGAGCCAAATGGAAGTGAAACATCCACTGGAAGAAGGTTTAAAAGGAATATACGGCGTTATTTTCTCAGATGAACCGAAAGGAAAAGACGCTACTTTGCGAAATGTGACAATCTTTGCTGACGGCCAAGTAGACCGTTCTCCTTGCGGCACAGGAACTTCTGCGAGACTCGCAACCCTTTTTGAAAAAGGTGCCTTACAAAAGGGAGAAACTTTCATCCACGAATGCATCACAGATGGTCATTTTGCGGGAGAAGTATTATCTGTAACAGCGGTAGCTCAATATGAAGCAATCGTTCCGAAAGTGACGGGGCAGGCATTTATTACAGGATTTCATCAGTTCGTTGTAGACCCGAGAGATGATTTGAATCGGGGATTTTTGTTAGGATAAATGAATGAAGTCATTGCATACGCGGCGCTTGCTTTACAAGAATTTTCCGCAGAAAGAACGATCACACCAATACGTACTTCATTACCATTTGCAAGCGAACAAAATACTGCATTAATTATGCCTTCAGTAGCGGAAGGAATTGAGGCACTCGGCTTAAAAGTAGTAATGGTCGCCCCGCAGAACAAAAAGATAGGAAAGAAAACGATAAACGGGATTGTAATGCTATCAGACTTTCAAACGGGAGAACCACTCGCACTGTTAGAAGGATCGTACTTAACGATGATCCGAACAGGTGCCTTATCAGGAGTAGCGACAAAATATTTAGCTCGTCATAACGCAAAAATTTTATGTATTATCGGAACCGGTGAACAGGCGAAAGGAATTGCAGAAGCAGTATTCGCGGTTAGAAATATCGAAAAAGTCATTTTATACAATCGAACGGAAGAAAAAGCGTATGCATTCGCGCAATATATACAAACGACATTCGGCAAACCAGCTTACGTTTACAGAAACCCAAATGAAGCGATAAGCGAAGCAGACATCATCGTCACAACAACAAATGCATCCACACCAGTCTTCTCAGAAAAACTACAAAAAGGTGTCCACATAAACGCCGTCGGTTCATTCAGGCCGAGCATGCAAGAACTACCATCTCACGCTATCGCGAACGCAAACAAAGTAGTAGTCGAATCAAAAGAGGCAGCATTAGAAGAAACGGGCGACCTCCAAGTGCCAATAAAAGAAGGTTTATTTAAAGCTAGCGACATACACGCCGAACTTGGTCAAATTATAAGCGGTGAAAAAGCTGGTAGAGAGAACGATGAAGAGATTATTATTTTCAAATCAGTTGGCTTGGCCGTAGTAGATATTATCGTTGCGAAGTATTTATATGAGAAAGCGGTGGAGCGTGGAATAGGGAATAGGATTGAGTTTTGAATGAAACGGAAGTTATTTGCATTACCATTTGTCCTAATACTACTTATTGCATTAGCGGCTTGTTCTGGGGAAAAAGATTCTTCGAAACAAGCGGGCACTAGTAAATCAGGGAATCCGAAAGACGGAGGGGCGTTAACGATTGGTGTTAGCGATAATCCTGATACGATGAATCCGCTTTATGCGAACGATCGTGTGTCATTAACGATACAGCAAGCTTTATATGCGCCGCTATATCACATGGAAGACGGTAAGAAAAAGTTTGTTCTTGCTGAGAGCTTTACGCCTTCAGAAGATCAATTAACGTGGACGTTGAAATTAAAAGATAATTTAAAATGGCATGATGGTAAGAAAATTACATCAGACGATATAGCATTTACATTCCAATCTATTTTAGATGAGAAGCAAAATAGCTCAAGTCGTGAAAACTTTATTTTTAAAGGAAAACCGCTTGAGGTGAAAAAAGTAGATGAGTTAACGACTCAATTCGTTTTACCGCAAGTAAGTGCATCTTTCGAAGGTGTAATGAATGATTTCTTCCCAATTCCGAAACATGTATTTGAAGGGGAAGCGGATTTAGCGAAGAGTACGAAAAACTTACAGCCTGTTGGATCAGGTCCGTTTAAGTTTAAAGAGTATAAATCAGATGAGTACGTTGCATTAGATCGATTCGATGATTATGTAGGTGGTAAAGCTAAATTAGACTCTATCGTATACCGCGTTGTAAAAGACCGTAATACAGCAAATGTTTCACTGCAAAATGGTCAAATCAACATGAAGATGATTGAGCCGCAAGACTTTAAGAAATTAGATAGCACGGGGAACTTCTCAATGGTGACATTCCCTGAAGGTAGATTATTCTACTTATCTTATAACATGAATACAGATTTGATGAAGAAAAAAGAAGTACGCCAAGCAATTGCGCATGCGTTAGATAAAAAAGAAATGATTAACTCAGCATTCGTTTCAGGTGAATTTGCAGAACCAGCAAATTCAATCTTAACGCCAGACGCTATGTATTATGCGAAAGATATTAAAGACTATAAGTATGATAAAAAAGAAGCGAAAGATTTATTAGCAAAAGCTGGCGTGAAAGATAAAGAAAAAGTACGCGTTATGTATGTAACGAATAATAAAATTATGGAAAGCTTAGCGCTATATACACAACAAAAATTACAAGAAGTTGGCTTACAAGTTGAACTAAATGCATTAGATGCTAGTGCGGCAAGCGAAAAAGGCTTAGATAAAGAGAATAAAGAATATGACATTACATTTGGTGGTTACATTATGGGACCTGAGCCAGATTCATATAAGAGCTTATTCTTAAGTAATGCGGAATACAATTATGCACGTTATAAAAACGCTGATTTCGATAAGTTATGGGAAGAAGCTGCAGTTGAAACAGATAAAACAAAACGCGCAGAGCTATACCATAAAATTCAAGAGACAGCTAGAGAAGACGTACCTTATCTACCAATCGCATATCCGAAAGCAGTTATTGCAGTAGATAAAAAGTTTGATGGATTGAAAGAAGCGAAAGCAATTCCTGTCACAATGTTTGAAGATCTATCTAAGATTTATGAAGTGAAATAAGTGTATAAAGTAATTGCGAAGAGGCTTTTAAATGCAATTCCGCTTTTATTTGTTATTTCTATTATTTCTTTTCTATTAATAAAATTAGCGCCAGGGGATCCGGTTCGAAACTTTGTTACGCCGAATATGAGTCCAATTGATGTGGAGCGTATTCGGAAAAGTTTAGGACTAGATCAACCCATTTACGTGCAGTATTTTTTATGGTTAAAAAACATTTTAACAGGAAACTTTGGTTACTCACTTCAAAATCATCGTCCTGTTTTGGAACTTATCACAGAAAGATTACCTGCAACAATTGGGTTAATGGGATCATCTTTACTCGTCTCATTCGTAATCGCAATACCACTTGGACTATTTACAGGTGTGAAAAAGAATTCATTCTTTGACCGCATCGTAAACTTTATTTCATACGTTGGTATTTCTATGCCAGTCTTTTGGTTTGCATTACTATTAGTCTACTTATTCTCTTTAAAATTGAATCTGCTTCCGAGTATGGGTATGCGTACAGTTGGACAAGATTCCTTCTTGGATATTGTGCAGCACGGCATTTTACCTTGCGCCGTGCTTGCGTTCCAAAACGTCTCTGTGTATATGAGATATATTCGTTCGAGTACAATTCAGCAATTAGAAGAAGATTATGTACAAATTCAATACGCGTACGGTGCTTCAAAGAAAACAGTTTTATTTAATCACGTACTTCGAAATGTATTAATACCGATCATTACAATTTTCGGATTATCAATTCCAAGTTTAGTAGGTGGAGCGTTTATTACGGAAACAGTATTCTCATGGCCAGGACTTGGTTCACTCGGGGTAAATGCTATTTTTAGATTTGATTATCCGATTATCATGGCAATTACATTACTATCATCATTCATGTTAATTCTCGGTAACTTAATTGCTGATATTTTATATGGCGTAGTAGATCCGCGCATTCGAATGAGGGGGTGAATGAATAATAGGAGATTTCAAACGATAAAACATAGCTTTACGAAAAATAAGTTTGTTGCAATGGGAGTTATTATACTTGCGGTTTTAACGGTCGCATCAATTTTCGCATTCGTATCGCCGTACGATCCTAGCAAAATGTCGATTCCAGATCGCTTACAAGAACCGAGTATGAGTCACCCTTTCGGAACGGATGATTACGGAAGGGATTACTTAACGAGAGCGTTATATGGCGGACGAGTTTCACTTGCGGTTGGTTTCCTTGCGATGGTTGTTTCTATTACAATCGGTACCGCAGTTGGAACAATTAGCGGATATTTTGGCGGAAAGTTAGACAACTTTTTAATGAGGGTTGTTGAAGTACTGATGTCAATTCCATCATTCTTTTTAATGCTGTTATTAAATGCGTATTTAAAACCAGGAATTACAACGCTTGTTCTTATTATTGGATTACTGACATGGATGGACACCGCACGTATCGTAAGGGCAGAAACGTTATCTGTAAAAGAGCGTGAGTACGTTTTATACGCAAAAGTATCAGGACAAAAATCACTCATGATTATTGTAAGACATATCATTCCTAACATTTTATCAACCATTATAATCGCTGCGACATTAACAATTGCGACATCGATTTTAATGGAATCATCACTTAGCTTCTTAGGTTTAGGTATTAGAGAACCAGATTCTTCTTGGGGCAGCATGCTAAACAATGCGCAAGGATATATTGGTGAAGCTTGGTATTTAACACTCTTCCCAGGATTTCTTATCCTTTTAACGGTACTAAGTTTTAACGTAATTGGTGAAGCGCTTAAGAAAGCTTTCGCGCCAAAAGGAGCTGGACATGAAAACTAAGTGAAAGGAGTGAGAAGCGTGTCTGAAAAACTGCTAGAAGTGAAAAACTTAAAGACTTCTTTTTTTATAGAAAGTGGCGAAGTTGAAGCGGTTCGCGGCGTTACATTTCGTTTAAATAAAGGAGAAGTAGTTGGTATCGTTGGGGAGTCTGGAAGCGGAAAGAGTGTAATGGCAAAGTCCGTTATGTCTCTCGTTACGTCACCAGGGAAAGTGAAAGAAGGGGAAATCCTTTTTCATAATGAAAACATACTTTCTAAATCTGAAAAAGAATTGCGTTCTATTAGAGGAAATCAAATTTCACTTGTCTCTCAAGACCCAATGTCAGCGCTAAATCCAGTCGTAAAAATTGGGAAACAAATGACGGAAGTAATTATGCGTCATCAAAAAGTGAAAAAGAAAGAAGCAGAGCAGATCGCGATCAACTTGTTAAAACAAGTCGGCCTTTCGTCACCAGAAGAAAGGGTAAAACAATATCCGCATGAACTAAGCGGCGGTATGAAGCAGCGAGTTATGATCGCAATGGCGATGTCTTGTAATCCAGACCTTCTCATTGCGGATGAACCGACGACAGCGCTTGATGTAACGATACAGGCGCAAATACTAGATTTAATGAAAAACTTAAAGAATGAAACGAATATGGCGTTACTTCTTATTACGCATGACTTAGGAATTGTCGCGCAAAACTGCACACGCGTCATCGTTATGTACGGCGGGCTTATTATGGAAGAAGGACCTGTATTTGATATTTTCCGATCGCCGAATCATCCATATACGAAAGGGCTATTAAACTCTCTGCCGAAAATATCGAACGGCGTAAAAGAAAGATTAGCTCCCATTCAAGGTGTAACGCCAAACTTATTAAACCCGCCACAAGGTTGCCCATTCGCAGAGCGTTGCCCGCATGCGATGGACATTTGTGAAAAAGAACGTCCGCCATATTTTGAAATCGGAAACGAAAGACGTTCTATGTGCTGGCTAAACGATGAAAAAGTAGGTGATTCCCATGAGTGAATGAGTGAAGAAAACTTAATTGAAGTACGGGACTTAAAAAAGTATTTTCCTATTAAAAAAGGACTATTCGGCAGAAAAACAGAGCAATTAAAAGCAGTAGACGACTTAAGCTTCACAATAAAAAGGGGTGAAACATTCGGGCTAGTAGGGGAATCTGGCTGCGGAAAATCAACGACAGGAAGAAGCATCATTCGCTTACACGACGTCACTTCAGGGAATATTTTATTCGACGGACAAGACATTGCGAATTTAAAAGAAAGTGAACTAAAAGAATATCGAAAACGAATGCAAATCATTTTCCAAGATCCATACGCATCATTAAACCCGGCAATGAACGTATTCCAAATTATTAGCGAACCGATGAACATTCATGGCTCTTACACAGCCGAAGAAAGAAAAGAAATCATTCTAGACCTACTCAAAAAAGTAGGCCTAAAAGAAGAACACCTATATCGCTACCCGCACGAATTTAGCGGAGGCCAAAGACAGCGCATCAGCATCGCGCGCGCACTATCTGTAAAACCAGATTTCATTCTATGTGACGAACCAATCTCAGCACTCGATGTCTCAGTCCAAGCGCAAGTCGTAAATATGCTGCAAGACATCCAAGAAGAAACAGGCGTCACATACTTATTCATCGCACATGACCTATCGATGGTAAGACACATATCAGACCGAATCGGAGTCATGTACTTAGGAAACATAGTAGAAATTGCCGACAGCGAAGACCTATACACAAAACCAGCACATCCATACACACAAGCACTACTCTCATCTATGCCAGAACCAGATCCAACAAACACAGGCAAAGAACGGATCATCCTAGAGGGAGAAGTACCAAGCCCACTAAACTCACCATCCGGCTGCAAATTCAGAACGCGCTGCAAATTCGCCACTGAAAAATGCGCGCAGGAAGTACCGAAAATGGTGGAGATTGCGAAAGGGCATCAGGTGGCTTGTCATTTGTTTTAGATGTTGAAAAAATTTACTACATGTATTTTAGGTGGTGCTTTAGTATTCAATTTATCTGGTTGCGGCAATACATCCGACAAAACTTCTTCAGAATCTAAAGAAACTAATTCTAAACAAGAGGAAAAGAAAGTGCAAACAACTGATGAGGCGAAAACGAAAGAGAATACAAAGCAGAAAAATACAGAACAAACAAAAGAGAAATCAAAAGTAAAAGAAAAAGAGTATGCTGTAAACAAGAATTTTCATACACCTAAATTTGATGTAACTGTAAAAAGAGTTGTAGAAAGAGATAAGGTTGGTAAAGAAAGTATAGGATTCCAAGAACCTGAAAATGGACATGTCTTTATTGTTGTAGAAGTAGAAGGGAAAAATATCACAGACGAATCGATGAAATTAGCCGTTTTACCATCAGTGGATTTAGTGGATGAAAATGATAATGCTTACCAAAGTGATGTGTGGGCAGCTAGTAGTTATGAGGTTGAAAAAGGTGAGACCTCTACTATTACTAAGGAATTAAAACCAGGAGAGGTAAAGAGACAAAATAAAGTTTACGTGATTAATAAAGAAAAATTTGATACAGGAAAATGGTATGTACTTGTTAACCATGAGTATAAGGAACAAATTAAATAGATGAAAATGGCTGGACAAATTCGTATGTCACCAGAGGAGCTTAAATCGAAAGCGGCTCGATATGGACAAGGTGCAAATCAAATTGAGGACATTTTAAGTCAACTACAAAACTTACAAAATGAATTAAGAGGAGAATGGGAAGGTCGTGCTTTCGAAGGTTTTGACCAACAGTTCAACCAATTAAAGCCAAAGGTACAAAACTTTGCACAGCTATTACAAGAGATTAATATGCAGCTTAATAAAACTGCAGAGGCTGTTGCTTCTCATGATGAAGAATTATCACGTAATTTCGGTTTGAAATAAATGGGACAATTTCAAAGTAATTTTCAAACGGCACAACAAATTGCTACGCAGATGAGAACAGCTTCGAATATAATCCAAAGTGCAACAAATTGTTCTATAACAAAGGCGACGCGTACAACACTATCTGTTAATTCCAAAGCACAAGAAGCGAATCAACAAATGTTAGATTTTACGAAACAATTTTCCTCTGCCTTTCAACAAGCGATCGATAATATTCATTCAGTAGCCCAAGAGTTTGAGAGAATGGATAACGAACTTCACAACACTTTTCGCTAAATGAGTCAAGATATTGAAAAACAAATCAATCAAGTAAATCAAAAGTTAAGAAGTGTATTTGAAGAACAAGGCCGAAATCAATCCGCGATTCACATTCAGGAGCAAGCGGAAGCAGATTTTTATGAATGGAGAGGTCGAAGCCATCGTTTGTTTGATCGAATTTTAGGAACTTGGCATGATGATAGAGAAATGTCTCAGTTTTTTATGAATACATATCAAGATGCAAAACATATTGAAAGAAAAGTCACATTTGAATTGGAAAACAAAAAAGAAACGTTGCTTAAAGAAAGACGAGACCTTAGTGATTTAGAAAACGACCTTTCCTATCAACAACAACAATTAGCAAGGGAGGTCAATGCATGAATGAGTTTAAATATGTATTTAGGAGAAGTACAAAGCCAAACTCAAAGCATGAATGCTGTATGTATCGCTACCATTCAAGGCATGGAACAAGCGATTCAGTCGATTGACGCTTTTGCAATTGATACTGTTTTACAAGGACAAACATATAGCAGTGCAAAATCATTTTTTGTTCAAACCTTTCGTCCTTTAGCGCAAGGAATCATTTATTTATGTGAAGAATTAATCCGTCAGAATGATGCTTTTCCAAGTCAATTTCAATCACAAGTAGCTCAGGCTGATGTTATTGAACAAGAATTATTAGAACAAATTCGAGAAATTGACCGAATGAAAACAAGTATGGAAGTTATCAATCAAGCTATGCCAATCCCGGGTATGGATGCTATGGTAAATCTTTTTACTGTCATGAGGAAAAAACTGCAAGAAAAATTAGAACATCTATATGAATTTAATTATACATCTAGTAGTAATTATGATACTGCACTCCAACTAGCCGCTAGCATTGCGACGGGGTTGGCGGAAGTTCAAAGTGGAAAAGGCTTTAGTCCCGTAAGTGGTACATTTAGTACACAGGGGTTGAATATGAACTGGACGACTTCCATTCAAAAAATGACAGAAGCTAAGGCACGCGAAGCGGACAATTTTGTAAATAATAATTTATCAGATGATAATATCGAAGAAGGTACAATGTATGATACCCCCCCTGAAAAATCTATGCTTCGAAAAGTTTGGGACGGTATATACGTTGGTTCTGGACAAGTTATCGGAGGGATTGTAGAAGGATTCAATTCACTAGATGATACAGTAACAAAAGAAAATATTAAGTATGCTATAGGTCATCCCCTAGAGACAGCATCTACTGCGTATAATACTTTTTCTGATTCATTTGTGAATGATTTTTGGCATGGTGATGCAGAAAGTCGCGCAAAATGGGGAACAAGTACTTTTATGGAAGTTGGGATAGGATGGATTGGAGATAAAGGGATAGGCAGAGTAGGGAAAATAACTACACTCAGTGAAGGCGCGAATCTAGCGAAATTCTCAGAAAGTATCTCTTCCGTTTCGAATCAAATACCATTGAAAGACCAATTTGCTTTTGCTGGCGGAGGCAGTTTGCGGTCTAGATTTGATACGCCAGATTTTAGAGCAGTTGAGGAAAAGCTATCGACCTATCAATTTGCTAGAGATGAAAATATTCTTAATGTAAAACCTGGTGATAGCAGTCTACTTGCACCAGGAGGCGGACTAAAAGCGCATAAAGCTAGAGGTGGACATTTAATCAAAAGGCACGTAGGAAAAACAGATGAAGAGTTGTTGCAAAGATTACAGAATGATTCTAGAATAACAGGGTCATCAACTTTTACTGATAGGGCTACCGCTGAGAAAGTAGCTAATGCTACCCTCAGTGACCCTAATAACCAACGAATTATTAGAGATTGGTTAAATAATCCCCGAAGCCGTTCTACGATAGCGTTGGATTATTATAATAATGATATTATTGGGCGTGGAGTACGGAGAGGGGCTACAACAGCTCATGATATGAAAAATGCCAAAATTGTCTTAAAAAAAGACGGCAATGGAAATTTCATTTTAACAGGTTATCCAGTTGACTAAATGCTATTAAAAAAAAATCCAGAAGATCCGGTTTATCAGTTCTTAGCAGCAACATTTCATCAAGATACATTTTACGAAGAAGCACTCCAAGAGTTACTTGAAGAAGAAAGTACGGAATATTTACAAGACGCTATTATTTTTCTAACTGAATTTATTCAAAGTGATTATAGTGATAAAGAAAAAAATGAGTACATACAGTTTTCTGCAGATGGGATATATTTTGAAGGATTAGAAATAACACCATTAGAATGGCTTGAACAAACAGTTAAAACGCTAAAACAAGCATTAGAAAACACTTAAGTGAATGATTTTTGGCATGGTGATGCAGAAAGTCGTGCAAAATGGGGAACAAATATTTTTATGGAAGTTGGGATAGGATGGATTGGGGATAAAGGGATAGGCAGAGTAGGGAAAATAACTACACTCGGTGAAAGTGCGAATCTAGCAAAATTATCAGAAGGCGTCTCTTCCGTTTCGAATCAAATACCATTGAAAGGCCGATTTGCTTTTACTGACGGAAGTGGTGGACGATCCAGATTTAATATGCCTGAGTTTAACCAAGCAAAGGATACTCTTTTATCCGCTAAAGTAAAATATGGAGATCATTATGAAAGAGTTAAACGCAGAAAAGTACTTGCACCAGATGTAGAGTATACATCACCATCAGGTCATACTTATAAAACTGATAGTGAGAGGCGAATTACCAGTGTAGAAGGAGAATTAAAAATAGGGGATGCTAAAAGAAATCCTTATGCACAACGAAAAGCTGGGCAAAATGGACCAAATGGAAGAAATGATAGATTAAAAGATGATGATGGGGGTCATTTAATCGCAAGTATGTTTGAGGGATCTGGTGATATTGATAATTTGGTGGCAATGAATTCACAAATAAATCGTTCTGGTGGTAAATGGTATAGTCTTGAACAAAAGTGGTCGCAAGCTTTAGCGGATGGAAAAACGGTAAAAGTAAAAATAGAGCCTATATACTCGGATGATAGTATAAGACCTTCTCAATTTAAAATAGCTTATGAGATTAATGGAGAAATTAAAAAAATTAGGATGAAAAATCAATCTGGAGGATAAATGGAAACTAAAAAAATGGAAATAATTTATCAAGAAATAGGTACAAAAATAGATGAAATTATACCTGGAGAATGGAACGAGATTTATCTATATGCTGAATTATTAGAAGATTCGACAGAAGCGTATTTCTTCTTTACTTCCCCTAAAAAAGATGGATTTATTTATTCGAATAATATCCCAAAAGTATATGATGTAGATGAGGGAATTTATGATGACTTATTATTCGAACTATACGACGCATTAGAGAAATTACGTGAAGAATTTAAGAAAAACGAACAAGAATTATGGACAAACTTAACATTAATTCTACATGATTCAGGAAAATTCAAAATAGAATATGATTATACAGACGTGCTATCGCCTGAACATAATCCTACAGAAAGGGAGATAATATGGAAATACAAATACCTTGGTATTACTCCCGATAATGAAAATGACAAGATTCGTTTAGCGAATTATCTTGAAAATATAGAAGGTAAATAAATGATTAAAACATTATTAGCAGGAGCACTTTTAAGTACAGGATTGGTAGCGGGAGGTGCAGTAGGTGCAGATGATGCGAAAATGGACAATTTAAAGTCAAATGAAAATAGTTCAAATCAAGTAATTACACAGAGTGCAGATGGAACAACGTCTTTCTCACAAAACTTTGATTTACCTAAAGATGCAGTGCCAGCAACTTCTAAAGGAGACGCAAAAACTGTTGAAAGAACAGAAGGTACAGGTTCTCAAGAAGGAAAAATGGTACCAACAAAAGAAGGTACAGATTCTCAACCTGGATTTGAAATGGGAACCCCTGAAAAACTAGAACATGCAAAAACTGTTGAAAGAACAGAGGGTACAGACTCTCAAGAAGGAAAAATGGTACCAGCAAAAGAAGGAAATTAATTGTTTTATGATACAAGTAATCAAACAAAAGGAGGGCAATACAAAATGATTAAAACAGTATTAACAGGGCACTCTTTTAAGTACAGGAGATTATTAACAGGTGGAGAAAATGTTGAAGATGTACAGACAGATCAACATATTCCATATGAACAAAATGAATTGCAGCAAACTCTAGAAAAGTACGATTCGAAGAAATTTGAGTTATAAATGTTCGTTTTAAACAAGTTCTTAAACATTTTACATTACAAAAAGATTGTACCTGTAGTATTACTTTCATGTGTATCACTTATAGGCTGTTCCAATAGTAATGCTCAATCCGAATCACCTAAACAAACGAATCAAGCTAATCAAATTAAACAAGAAAATACAGGTAATCAATCTTTTGCTAAACTTGAAAAAGAATATGATGCTAAGCTTGGTATTTATGCACTGGACACAGGTACGAATCAAACTGTTGCTTATCATTCAGATGATCGTTTTGCATTTGCATCTACATCTAAATCATTAGCTGTGGGCGCTCTTTTACGCAAGAACTCATTAGAAGCTCTTGATCAAAAGATTACGTATACTCATGAAGATCTTTCTAATTATAATCCAATTACTGAAAAGCATGTTGATACAGGAATGACATTAAAAGAACTTGCAGATGCTTCAGTTCGATATAGTGACAGCACAGCACATAATTTGATTCTTAAACAGTTAGGAGGGCCCTCTGCATTTGAAAAAATCTTGAGAGAAATGGGAGATACTGTTACTACTTCAGAACGATTTGAACCTGAATTAAATGAAGTGTATCCAGGAGAAACACATGATACCAGTACACCAGAAGCGATAGCTAAGACACTTCAATCATTTACATTAGGAACTGCACTTCCAATAGAAAAACGTGAACTATTAGTAGATTGGATGAAGCGAAATACAACTGGAGATAAATTGATTCGTGCGGGCGTACCAAAAGGATGGGAAGTAGCTGATAAAACAGGCGCGGGATCTTACGGAACAAGAAATGATATCGCAATTATTTGGCCACCAAATAAAAAGCCGATTGTTCTTGCTATACTTTCTAATCATGATAAAGAAGATGCTAAATACGATGATAAACTTATTGCGGACGCAACCAAAGTCGTGTTAAATACCTTAAAAGCTACGGAATAAATGGCTCAAGTAAAATCAAACCGAGTCGCCGGCAATATCTTTAAAGGTTCAGTCGGTAATTTAATTGAATGGTACGACTGGTATGTTTACTCTGCTTTCGCCGTTTATTTTTCAGCAGAGTTCTTTCCTAAAGGAGATCCAACGAGTCAGTTACTGAACACAGCAGCTATTTTTGCAGTTGGGTTTTTAATGCGCCCTATCGGCAGTTTATTAATGGGACGCTATGCAGATCGGCACGGACGCCGGGCAGCATTAACGCTTTCCATTACGGTTATGGCCGGTGGTTCTTTAATTATTGCCTGTACACCGAGTTATGAAAGTATCGGTATTATGGCACCAATTATTTTAGTTCTTGCTCGTTTACTTCAAGGGTTGTCACTCGGCGGAGAGTACGGAACTTCCGCAACGTATTTATCTGAAATGGCTAGTAGTGGACGCCGTGGTTTTTATTCAAGTTTTCAATATGTAACGCTCGTTGCTGGACAAATGGTTGCGTTAGGTGTTCAAATTGTTCTTCAGCAATTACTAAGCGAACCAGATATGAAAGCTTGGGGATGGCGTATTCCATTCATTATTGGGGCGATGGGCGCAGTAGCTGTCTTATGGCTTCGCCGCACGATGGATGAATCGGAGCAGTTCTCAAACATAAAATCGCAAAAACGCGAAAGCGCAGGAACCATTAGCGCTCTTATGAAACATCCGAAAGCAGTATTAACAGTGGTCGGCCTAACTTTAGGAGGCACTGTTGCATTTTATACGTACACAACATATTTACAAAAATTCATGGTAAACACAGTCGGCCTTCCGAAAGAAGTTGTAAGCTGGATTAACTTTGTCGCACTACTTATATTCGTCGTACTTCAACCGATTGCAGGGCTACTATCCGATAAAATTGGACGCCGCCCACTATTAATGGCATTCGGTATTCTCGGAACGTTACTAACAGCGCCGATCTTCTTCTTCATGGAAAAAACGACAGAACCAATCGTAGCATTTTTACTCATGATGGTCGGGCTTATTATCGTTACTGGTTACACTTCCATTAACGCAATTGTAAAAGCCGAACTCTTCCCAACTGAAATTCGCGCACTTGGCGTAGGTTTACCGTATGCACTAACAGTTGCGATATTCGGTGGAACAGCTGAGTTCATCGCATTATGGCTAAAGAGTATCGGGATGGAATCACTATTCTACTTCTATGTGGCAGGTTGTATCGCGATCAGCTTTATTACGTATTGGCGTATGGATGAGTCATCGAAGACTTCGCAGATCGAGGCGGAGCTTGGTGGTGGGGATACACTAGCTAATAATAAATCTAGTTAAATGAAAAAATCACGCAAAGTATCATTACAAACAAAAATAGTAAGCTTAATTATTACGTTAATTTTATTTGTCGTTCTCCTATTAGCAGGAATATTTGTTTACATTCAGTCCGTTGATACGAAGCGCCAAGTGGAGCAATTAGCACTGCAAACGGCGAAGTCACTTTCTTTTATGCCAGCTATAAAAGAGGCCTTTCAATATAACGAGCATAAAAGTACCATTCAATCTATTGCGGAACAAGTTCGTGAGCAAGCTGGTGCAGATTATGTAATTATAGAAGATCGTTATGGGTTTATGTATTCCCATTCTAATTCGGAATTGATTGGGACAAAGAGTAACAATCCATATAACTATGAAGCACTCACTTTTGGTGGTTATTATACGCTCGAAGGAAATGGTGCAAGTGGTCCGGCTTTAATGGCGAAAGCACCTATTATTATTCATAACGGAGACTACGATCAAGTCGTAGGTGTTGTGACAGTAGAGTTTTTAATAAAAGGTATTGAATCTAACATATTGAGCAGAACGAAAGAAATTATCCTCTTTTCCTTAGCTGTATTACTAGCCGGCATTGTTGGTGGCATTCTTTTAGCACGTAGTATCAGGAAAGATACACTCGGTCTGGAACCGAATGAAATCGCAGCGCTATACCGGGAACGAAGTGCGATACTACTATCTATAAAAGAAGGGATTATCGCTATTGATCAAAACGGTTTTATTACGATGATGAACACTTCGGCAGAAGAAATGCTTCATGTAAATGATGATTATGTACAGCAGCACATTTCAAAAGTTTTGCCTGATTTTCATATGGAAAGAGTGCTAGAAAATGATCAAGAAATAGCGTTTCAAGATAAAGTATTCATTTTAAATATGACACCGATAATCGAAAATAACAGTACGGTAGGTGTTGTATGTAGTTTTAGAGATAAAACGGAACTGCAAAATTTAGTGAATACAATATCTGAGGTAAGAAAGTATTCAGAGGACTTACGCGCTCAAACACATGAGTTCACAAATAAACTTTTTGTCTTATCAGGATTACTTCAGTTAGGGCACTACAGGGAAGCAATTGAATTTATCCAGCAAGAATCTAATATTCATCAAAGCCAAAACCATATTTTATTCCATCAAATCCACGATGCGAAAGTACAAGCTATTTTACTAGGAAAACTCGGAACAGCGTCTGAGAAGAAAATTGATTTTCATATTGAAGGAGATAGTGCGCTTCAACCGTTACCAGACCATATAAAAGTTTCGCACCTTATTACGATCGTTGGAAACATAATCGACAATGCATTTGATGCGGTGAGTGAACGAGAGGGAAAGAGTGTTTCCTTCTTTGTTACGGATATTGGACACGATATTGTGTTTGAAGTGATAGATAGTGGAGCAGGGATACCGGCAGAAAAAATCACGAACATTTTTCAAAAAGGATTTTCAACGAAAGGAAACGATCGTGGTTACGGACTAGCAAACGTGAAAGAAATGGTAGATCTACTACAAGGAACAATTGAAATTCAAAACGAGAAAAATGGGGGAGCTATTTTTACAATTTACCTTCCGAAAACATTGAGAGAAAGTACATGAATGTTGAAGGTTGCAATTGCAGAAGATGATTTCCGCGTAGCACAAATTCAAGAGGAGTTTTTATTAAAAATAAAGGATATAAAAGTGATCGGAAAAGCATTGAACGCAAAAGAAACGATGGAACTACTACAAAAGGAAGAAATCGATTTACTTCTATTAGATAATTATTTACCAGATGGAATTGGTACCGACTTATTACCACAAATTCATGCTGACTTTCCAAACGTTGACGTCATTATGGTAACAGCGGCGAATGAAAATCATATGCTAGAAAAAGCAATTCGAAACGGCGTAAGTAACTACCTTATCAAACCGGTCACGTTAGACAAATTTATTCGCACAATTGAAAACTATAAAAGAAAGAAGCAACTATTACATAGTAACAATGAAGTAAATCAAGCACTCATCGATAACTTCTTCGGCACTTCGCAAATACAAGATATGAAAAACTTACCGACTGGTGTTGATCCGTTAACATTGCAAAAAGTGAAAGGAATTATAAAAGGATTCGAAGAGGGAATTACAATAGAAGAAATGGGAGAACAAATGGGAGCTTCCAGAACAACCGCAAGAAGATATTTAGAATACTTAGTATCCACAAACGAATGCACAGTAGAATACACATACGGCATTATCGGACGACCAGAACGAAAATATCGAATAGGACGAGGACTATGAATGAAAAAACAATTATTACTATGTATATGGCTTATGACAGGAGTAATAGCTGGTTGTTCTTCAGAAAAATCTCAAACGAGTACAGTAAACATAGACAAAGTAGAAATCGTTGCGCCGAACGTTCAAGGAGCCGGATGGGACTTAACAGCACGGGCGATGCAAAAAACGCTGACAGAAGAAAAAATCTTCACAAAACCAATCACAGTCACAAACAAAGTAGGCGGCAGCGGTGACGTCGGATGGAAATATACGAAACAAAAAGGCGGTCACGTACTTACGATTAACTCAAGCTTACTCATAACGAACAACCTACTAGGCCATAGTAAACTAACATATAAAGACTTCACACCGCTCGCAACACTCGCGTCGGACTGGGAAGTTGTTGTCGTATCAAAAGACTCAAACATAGAAAACGCAAACGAACTCATGGAACAACTAAAACAAAACAAGGAAAACTTCAAAATCGGTGTTGCCCCCGGCCTAGGAAACGACGATCACCTATCCTTCGTACAAGTAAGCAAAGCATTCGGCATAAACCCAGCCGAACTACAATTCTTCGTCTACGAAAACAAAGAAAAAATCATAAACGCCCTAACGAACAAACAAATAGGCGCCGCAACCATGACCCTATCCGAAGCCGAAAAACAATACAAAGCCGGCAAAATAAAAATACTAGCCGTATCCGCACCAAAACGCATAGACCGACTACCAGAAATCCCAACTTGAATGGGCCCGAAAGATATGACGGAGGAAGAGGTTGCTTATTGGGATGATGTTATTAGGAGGATGGTGGAGAGTGATAGTTGGAAGGGGATTTTGAGGGAGAGGGGTTGGAATTCTTATTATAAGGATAGTGTGGAGACGAGGGAGTTTTTGGAGGAGAGTAATTTTAGGTATGAAGGGATGATGAAAAAAGAGGCTTAAATGAAGAAAAATATTTATGTTGTTGGAGCAGTAATTGTCCAAGATGGGAAAATTTTATGTGCGCAAAGAGGACCATCTAAATCGTTACCTCTTATGTGGGAATTTCCAGGTGGGAAAATAGAAGAGGGAGAAACACCTCAAGAGGCGTTAAAGCGTGAAATTGATGAAGAAATGCATTGTTGCGTGCAGATTGGTGAACAAATTGATTATACAGCCTATGAGTATGATTTTGGTATTGTTCATTTGAAAACTTTTTATTGTAAACTTGTTGAAGGAAGTCCGGTTTTAACTGAACACGTAGCAATTAAATGGTTATATCCAAATGAACTAGCAGCTTTAGAGTGGGCACCTGCGGATATCCCAACTATTGAGAAATTATCAAAAGAATCGATTGTAAAGTAAATGGAGAACTTTATTCAAAAATTAGAGGGGTCTTTATATAAAGGGTTTATTGATCAAAAACATAATCATCCCGGAATATATAAGCCGAAATTATTAGTAAACAATACGAAAAAAAATGAAAATGTTTTAAGCTCATTGTTAGAGGAGCTTGAAAATAGTACAGCCTTTATTTTCTCAGTGGCTTTTATTACAGAAAGTGGACTGGCGACTTTAAAATCACATTTCCTTGATCTTAAACAAAAAGGGGTTAAAGGACGTATATTAACATCTACATTCTTAAATTTTAATACACCAAAAGTGTTTAGAGAGTTAATGAAACTTGAAAATGTAGAAGTAAGATTAACAAACTTATCTGGTTTTCATTCAAAGGGATACATATTTGATAACAAAACGCATTGTTCATTAATTGTTGGTAGTTCAAATCTGACTGCACATGCTTTGAAGGTAAACTATGAATGGAACGTTAAGTTAACATCGCATGAAGATGGAGAGATAGTACAGCATTTTAAGAATCAATTTGAAGGAGTTTGGGAGCATTCTCAAGTATTAACTGAAGAGTTGATTGAAAATTACGAAACAATATATGAACAAGTTGCAGAAAATAAGTTACTAGATCGAGTTATAGAATTACCTGGTCAATATCATAATTCAATTGAAGAAGCTTTGAAAATTACTCCAAATAAAATGCAACAAGCTGCGTTAAAAGAAATACAAGCTATTAGAGAAGCTGGAAAAGAAAAAGGATTAGTTATCTCTGCAACAGGAACGGGGAAGACATATCTTTCAGCATTTGATGTCAGAAATTTTGCACCTAAACGGATGCTATTTATTGTTCATCGAGAGCAAATATTAAATAAAGCGAAATCAGATTTTCAAAAAGTTCTTGGTGGAGTAGATGAGGATTTTGGGATTTTATCAGGATCAAATAAGCAAATGAATGCTAAATATTTATTTGCGACGATCCAAACCATTTCAAAAGAGGAAAATTTACAGCAATTTGATCCTGGGCTATTCGATTATATTTTAATAGATGAGGTTCATAAAGCTGGTGCTAGTTCTTATCATAGAGTTATTGATTATTTTAAACCAAAATTTTTAATGGGAATGACCGCTACACCTGAACGTACAGACAATTTTAATATTTATGAGCTATTTGATTACAACATTGCTTATGAAATTCGTTTGCAAGAAGCGCTTGAAGAAGATATGCTTTGCCCCTTCCATTATTTTGGAGTAACTGATTTTGAATATAATGGTGAAAAGATAGATGACACTACGGTTTTATCTAAACTTGTTACGGAAGAACGTATAAATCATATAGTTGAAAAAATAAAATATTATGGTTTTTCTGGTGAGAAAATAACTGGACTAATGTTTTGCAGTCGAAAAGATGAGGCAGAACAATTATCACATGCTCTAAATAACAAAGGTTTTCGCACATTTGCATTAACCGGTGATCATTCCCAACAGGAAAGAGAACTGCGTGTGAACCAATTAGAAAATGGCATACTTGATTATATTTTAACAGTGGATATTTTTAATGAAGGAATTGATATTCCAAGTGTCAATCAAGTTGTCATGTTAAGACAAACTCAATCAAGCATTATCTTTATACAGCAACTGGGGCGTGGACTTCGAAAACATGATTCAAAAGATTTTGTTACGATTATTGATTTTATTGGAAACTATAAAAATAACTATTTAATTCCGATTGCTCTTTCAGGAGATAGATCGCAAAATAAAGATAATATACGTAGATATACAAACGACACAAGTTATATTAAAGGTATTTCAACGGTTAACTTTGAAGAGATTGCAAAAAAGCAGATCTTTAAAGCGATTAATAACAGTAATTTAACAGCAATGAAAGTATTAAAGGAAGCTTTTGCTGAGTTAAAAAATAGAATAGGCAGAATTCCATATCTATATGACTTTATCGTAAACCATTCTATTGATCCAGTTGTACTTGTAGAAGGATATTCAAACTACTATCAGTTTCTATTGAAAATGAAAGAAGGTGTCCCTGCATTAACAGAGTACGAAAATAAAGTTTTAACAATGTTCTCATTGGAAGTATTAAATGGAAAACGTAAAAATGAAATTGTCTTGTTAAACTTATTATTAAAGCAAGAAAAAGTTGATAAAGATGAGTATGTAAAACAACTTGAAAAATCTAATTGCTTAACAGATGATGATACGATTACTTCTGTGCAGCGGGTTTTTGAGTTAGCGTTTTTCACACAGAATAACCAGAAAAAATATGGTGAAAAGCCAATTCTCGCATTGCAAGAAGATAATACGTACATGTTTAATGATCTAATCCGAGAAAGTTTAGAACAGAATGAATACTTCAAGTACATGGTAATGGACATCATTAAAAGTGCGAAAGAAAAGAACAAAAACTATGAGTGTGATAGTAACCTTACTATATATAAAAAATACTCAAGAAAAGATGCATGTAAACTTTTAAATTGGCACATTGATGAGACTTCAACTATGTATGGCTATAAAACTAAATACTCTACTTGCCCAATATTTGTCACATATCATAAAAACGATGAGGTAGAATCGAGTGTGAACTATGGTGATGAATTCCTAAATCAAGATGTTCTTAAATGGTATACAAGAAGTAATAGAACATTAAAGTCAAAGGAAGTTCAGACAATTATTGATGCTAAAGAAAATAATATTGATGTTCATATTTTTGTGAAGAAAGATGATGATGAGGGAAGCGACTTTTACTATTTAGGAAAAGCGAGACCCGATAGAACGAGTGTAGAACAAACTGAAATGCAAGATAAAAATGGGAAAGAACTACCTGTTGTTACGATGAATATGATTATGGAGAGATCGGTGGATAATAAACTTTATGATTATATAAAGGATGGTAATGTTTTGTAGATGCCAACCCATAACAAACTAATCCGAAACAAAATCCCAAAAATAATAAAAGCTAAAGGGAAAACACCCATAACAAGAATCCTACCTGAAGACGAATACATAAAAGAACTATGCAAGAAAACTGGGGAAGAACTAACGGAATACATAGAAGCAAAAACAAAACACGATAAACTCGAAGAACTATCCGACCTCCTAGAACTAATAAACGCCCTAGCCGAACACGAAGGCACAACACTAGAAGAAATCAACACCCTCTGTAAAAAGAAAGCAAAAGAACGAAGCATCTTCCAAAATAGAACTTTCCTAATCAAACTAACCCACAACTAGATGGCGGTGTATCGTAATGTGCAGGTGAATTTTTGGCAGGATGATTTTGTTTTGGATTTGACGCCGGAGGAGCGGTATTTTTATATTTATTTGTTAACTTGTTCGAAGACGACGCAGTGTGGGATTTTTCCTTTTCCGAAGCGGTTAGCTGAGATGGAGACGGGTTATAACCGGGAGACTGTTGATAAGCTTTTGCAGCGCTTCATTGATTATGGAAAGATTCTGTATGATGCGGAGACGAGGGAGTTATTTATTTTAAATTGGCTTCGTTATAATCCTGTGACGAATACGAATGTGGAGAAGTGTGTGAAGAATAAGGAGTTTGTACATATGTTTTTGCAGAAGTGTGCGGAGGAGGAGCTGAGTGTTCCGATGCTTTTAGCGCATTTCGGTATGCCTAGTGATATGGCTATGGATGATGTTGATCCAGTTTGCGAGGAAACAGTGGAAGAAGAGGTTATAGAGGAGGAAACGGGAAGTAAGGTGTTCACGTTTTATGAACAACATTTTGGTAGTTTGTCTCCGTATACGGTAGAGGAATTGAATGCGTGGATGAATGATTTGTCAGAGGAGCTTGTGCTGAAGGCTCTTCAAATTTCGTATGAGAATAAAAATCGGAAGATGGCTTATGTGAAGGGGATTTTGCGGGGATGGCACTTGAAAGGATTTACGAAAGTGTCTGAGGTTGAGGCGGATACGGCGAGGTTTCGAAAGAAGGAGTCGTCTGTTAGTACTGGGGAGACGGAGAATTTTTTGGCGAAGTGTGAGGAGTGGGAGAAGAATAAGCCGTCAGAGGAAGAGTTGCAGCGCTTTTTAGCGGAACGCGGGTGGCGGCCATGAATGAGTATTCAAAATTTGGAGGCGGAGAAGACGGTGCTAGGTTCTCTATTACTTGATGGAGAGCTTATGAAGGAGTGCCGTTTGACAGAGCACTATTTTTCTATGCCAGTGCACAAGTCTATATTTCAGTTAATGCGAAAAATGGAAGAAGAGGGGCAACCAATTGATCTTGTGACGTTCATTTCTAGGGTAGATCCGAATTTTTTGAAGGGGATCGGGGGAATGGAGTATTTTATAGGATTAATGGATGGTGTGCCTGCGATTAGAAACTTCTCTTATTATGAGGGGCTTGTTCGAGGTGCCTGGAAAATGTATCAGGCCGGTGTTCTCGGGCACAAGATGGGAGAGCGTCTTATTGCGGAGAAGAATGAGAAAATTATTGGTGAGACGATTACGGCACTTTGTGAGTTAGAGGAAAAGGACTGTGTATGTGAGTTTGATTTGAAGGATGCGCTAGTTGATTTATATGAAGAGCTTCATCAAGATGCGAAAGAGATTACTGGTGTTGAGACTGGTTATACATCGCTAAATAAAATGACGTGCGGCTTGCAGGAAGGTGATTTTGTCGTTCTTGGTGCGCGTCCTTCTATGGGGAAGACTGCGTTTGCGCTAAATGTTGGACTGCATGCGGCGAAGTCTGGAGCTGCGGTTGGATTGTTTTCATTAGAGATGAGTAGTAAGCAATTGTTAAAAAGGATGGCGTCTTGCGTAGGTGAAGTGTCAGGAGGTAGGCTGAAAAATCCGAAGCATCGTTTTGCGATAGAGGACTGGGAGAAGGTGAGTAAGGCATTTGCGGAAATCGGGGAATTACCGCTTGAGATTTACGATAACGCAGGCATTTCGGTGCAAGATATTTGGATGCAAACTCGTAAGTTAAAGAGGAAACACGGTGATAAAAAGATTTTAATTATTGTAGATTACTTGCAGCTTATTACAGGCAATCCGAAGCATAAGGGCAATCGATTTCAGGAGATTAGTGAAATTTCACGTAAGCTTAAGTTATTAGCGCGTGATTTGAATGTTTGTCTAGTAGCGTTGTCGCAATTGTCTCGTTCGGTAGAAGCACGTCAAGATAAGCGACCTCTTTTATCTGACTTAAGAGAGACGGGACAAATTGAGCAAGATGCGGATGTTATTATGCTTATGTATCGTGAAGATTATTATGATAAGGAAACGGTGCAGAAAGAGATGACAGAGATTCATGTGGCGAAGCATCGGAATGGACCTGTGGGGAGTTTTAAGCTGCGATTTTTGAAGGAGTTTGGGCGGTTTGTGGAGAAGGGGAATTAGTTGGCAGGGAATGATATTTCTTATCATAATAAAGACATTCTTATGAAGTTTTTAAGTGAATGTTATAAAGACAAAGGGCTTGAAGCATATGGATTAAAGGGTTTTCCAAGAATAAAAGAATTGATGCCAAATGAATTCTCGAGAATTCGTGCAAATCAAAGGCGCTCAGATACTTTATTTGAAATGGAAGACGGTTCAATCTTAATGTTAGAGTATGAAAGCAATGCCCGTTTCCTTGAAAATCATTTAAAGTATATGGATTACGCGAATCAAATTATGTATCGTTACTATAATAAGAACAAAGAGTTGCCTGATATTCGAATCGTGGTTATTTATACAAGCGAGGTAATGAATCCGATAGAAGAAATAGATGTATGTAGTATACGTTTAAATTCCAAAGCTGTTTTATTAAGCGAATACAATGGTGATGCTATCCTTCAAAAGGTTATTAGGAAAATGGAAGAAGGAAAATCTTTGACGGATAAAGAAACCATGAAATTAATACTTGTACCACTTATGCATAGTAGAGAAAAAAGACAAATTTTAATTGAGAAGACGATCGAAGTAGCAAAATGTATCTCCGATGAGCAAGAACAAATTCAAGTTATTGCTGGAATTCTTGTAGCTACGGATAAATTTATTGATGAAGACTACGCAAAAAAGGTAAAGGAGTGGCTAAGGATGACAAAAGTTGGTCGTTTATATGAGCAAGAGAAGCAAGAAGAAATTGATAAAGCTCTTTCTGCAGCTGGAATGCTCTTTAAGGGAATGAGTATAGAGGAAGTGGCTAAGAAATTAGATGTAACAATTGAGAAGGTGAAAGAGTGGGAGAAGCGTTTATCTCATTAAATGAAAAAAGTGGACTACATAGTGCAACAGCTTAAAAAAATTGGTTTTAATGAATATGAAGCTAAATCTTATGTATCTCTTGTTAAACAAGGGCCTGTCACAGCCTACCAAGTGAGTAAGGATTCGGGTGTCCCAAGAGCGCGAATTTATGAGATTTTGGGTAACCTTGTAGAAAAAGGAATTGTCATGAAGGAAGAAATAAATGACACCTCTCGCTATTCACCTCTACCTGTTGAAATCTTTTTACAGAAGGCTCAATCAGAATGGCAGTCTACTTATGAAGGAATCAGTGATTCATTAAAAAAACTAGAAACTTCCGAAGAAAAAACGGATAATCGAGTAATTACTTTAAAAGACAATAAAACAATCATTAGCTATTGTCAGGCATTAATAAAAAAAGCAGAACAACGTATTGTCATTTCAATGTGGGATGAGATGTATGAAGCGTTGAAAGAAGATCTATCTGAAGTAGCTGATAAAGTTACAATACAAGGTATTACCCTACATGTTGAAAATCCCATTAAAAATCTAGAAGCCCATCGCATAACACCTTATACAGAAACTCTGTCTACAGAACATTGGTTTATTTTATCGATAGATTCTAAAGAGATGATTTATGGACCATCACTTGAAGAGCGTAATATTGCTTTTTATACAGATGACCCCGTTCATATATACTTATTAGAGGATTATGTATGGCATGATGTTTTAGTAAATCGACTTGTCCGACGTAGCCAAGATGATTTGCAGCAATGGATTACTGCAGAGAGAAAATCTTTTTTTATGGGGAAATAAATGGATTTTTATTTAGACCCATCCGTATTAATTATTTTGATTGCTTTTGGATTTTTAGCTGCATTTATTGATTCAGTTGTAGGTGGTGGTGGACTCATTGCTTTACCAGCTTTATTATTTACAGGACTGAATCCAGCAAGTACAGTAGCTACGAATAAACTAGCGTCGACAATGGGGTGTGCGACTAGTAATATTGTGTTTTATCGTTCTGGTAATCTTGATTTGAAATCGGCGTTTAAATTAGTTCCGCTCACTTTCATAGGCTCCATAATAGGTGCATGGACCGTTCATTTAATGAACCCAGAAGTACTGAAGCCATTGATGCTGATCATGCTTGGTGTGGTTGCTATTTATACGATATTCAAAAAGGATTGGGGTAGTATTTCCACTCATAAGAAATTGTCCGGTCGACACTTCATTATTTTTACTGTTTTTGTTTTTGCTATTGGCTTTTATGATGGATTTCTAGGTCCTGGCACAGGTTCGTTTTTAATGTTTTCTCTTTTATTTATTGGGTATGATTTCTTAAAAGCAGCAGGTAATGCGAAGCTTCTTAATTTAGGAAGTAATGTTGGTGCATTGTTGATGTTTATGTATGTGGGGCAAGTAAACTATGTGTATGGTTTTATAATGGGGATTGCTCAAATTGCTGGAGGGATTGTTGGCTCCAAATTTGCTATAAAAAAAGGAAGTGGGTATGTTCGTGCTCTTTTCATTACAGTAACTTGTTTATTGTTAGCGAAAAATCTGTATGACTATATTCAGTAAATGAAACTACAATTAAAAGCGGATTTAGGACTACTACTAGTTACATTCTTTTGGGGTGCATCCATCTTACTTACAAAGGTTGGACTTGAAGGCATTGAAGAATATAATTTAATCGCATTACGATTTATTATCGCCTTTCTTTTATCAGGTTTAATATTTTACAAACATTTATTCAAAGTCGATTATAAAACTGTAAAATATGCATTTATACTCGCTTCTGTTTTATTTATCGTTTACATTTTCGCGACTTTCGGCACAAAGTATACGAGTGTTTCTAATGCTGGTTTCTTACTATGTCTCACAGTCATTTTCATTCCGATATTATCAGCTATATTTTTAAAACACATTCCTGAAAAGAAAGTTATAGTAGGAATCATTTTAACGATAATAGGAATTGGTTTATTAACATTAACTAGCGAATTCAAGATCGGTAATGGCGATATATTTTGCATACTGTCAGCCTTATTTTATGCCATTCACGTCATCATTACTGGAAGCGTAACAAAACATGTGAACTCCATTGCACTGGGAGTCATACAACTCGGTTTCGTCGGTCTATTTAGTCTTATTTTTTCATTCATTATAGAAACGCCAAAACTGCCTAGCACAACCAACTCATGGCTAATCATCTTAGCCTTAAGCATATTTTGCACCGCAGTCGCATTCATCGTGCAAGTAATCGCCCAGCAATACACGACGCCTACACATACAGGACTTATTTTTTCATTAGAACCTGTCTTCTCCGCAGGCTTTGCTTTTGTTTTCACAGGTGAAACACTTACAGGGAAAGGGTATTTAGGAGCGACACTTATCTTGTTGAGTGTGTTAATTGCTGAGATGGATTTTAAGAGTTTGTTGAGGCCTAATTATAAGAAGAATATAGAGTAAATGAATGATAATGAAAAACAACTTGATTTACGTATTAGACGTACACATAAATTACTTTGGGATTCCTTATTTGAATTAATGACGCAATCAAAGCAAAAATATAGTTCCATCACCATTAACCAAATATGTGATCGTGCGATGGTACATCGAACAACCTTTTATAAACATTTTGAAGATAAAGATGCTTTATTAGCATTTGGATTTAAACGATATGGCGAGATGATTGCTGAAATACCGCTTTTAGATCGATTAAGTAAACCATTTCAAGTGATGGAACAATTCCTTCACCATGAAGAAATCGGTAAAATATTAGAGATACAAATGTCTGATGAACAATTTATTAGCCGTACACAGTATTTAAGTCACGAAATGAGAAAACAAGAAATAGAAGCGTTAAATCAACTTTGCAAAAACCATACGATGCCAAATGATTTAATCATTGAATTTTATTCAGGGGCAATCACCTCATTAAGCACATGGTGGTTTAAAAATGAAAGAAAAGTTTCTGCAGCTGAAATGGATAGGTATCTCCACCAGCTTATTAACCGGGACATTTTTCAGTTTGATGGAATAAAACGTCGATAAATGAATATGGCAACTAAGAGCCCTGCAAGTGGCAAAGTTGATATTTCTAATATGAAACATACCCCCATTTTAATTGCATTACTTTTAGGGGCAATGGTTGCATTATTAAACGAAACGTTACTTGGTAATGCGTTAACTGTACTAATGAAAGAATTTGGCGTAACAGCTTCAACGATTCAATGGCTTTCTACAGCTTACATGTTAGTAGTTGGGGTTTTAGTCCCAATTACAGCGTTACTTCAGCAATGGCTCACAACGAGACAAATGTTTTTAATCGCAATGGTAACGTTTTTAGTCGGTACATTAATTGCGGGATTCGCACCGACATTTTCTGTTTTATTAGTCGGCCGTATCGTCCAAGCTGTAGCGACGGGATTAATTACACCGTTATTAATGAATACGATTTTACTTATTTGTCCGCCTGAAAAACGTGGTGCCACAATGGGATTAATCGCACTTGTGATGATGTCTGCTCCGGCAATTGGTCCTACATTATCTGGAGTAATCGTCGATTCACTCAATTGGCGCTGGTTATTCTACATTGTTATTCCTATCGTGATCATTTCAATTGTGATTGGGATGAAGTACATTCAAAATGTTACAGAGTTAACGAGGCCAAAAGTAGATTATCCATCTATCCTTTTATCGACATTAGGATTTGGCGGGCTTGTGTATAGCTTTAGTGCATCGGGTGATTTAGGATGGTCCGATGCGAAAGTGTATGGCACTTTACTTGTTGGGCTTATCTCATTATGTATTTTTGTCGTTCGACAATTGAAAATTGAGAATCCAATTTTAGAATTACGAGCATTTAAAGTTCCGATGTTTACATTATCAGTTGGATTAATTGTCATTGTGATGATGTCGTTATTTTCAATGATGACTTTATTACCAATGTTCCTGCAAACAGTTTTACTCGTTACAGCTTTTAAATCAGGAATTATCATGCTTCCAGGAAGTATTATTAGCGCCATAATGGGACCAATCGCGGGTAAACTATTTGATAAATTTAGTCCGAAAGTTATTATCGTTCCTGGTATTGTGTTAGTGGGGATTGCAATGTTCTTATTTAAAGGCATTACTCCTGATACATCAATGGTACAAATTATTGTGATGCATAGCGTATTAATGGTTGGACTCATGTTTGTCATGACAGCACAAACATACGGTTTAAATCAATTAACACCAGATTTATATCCGCACGGAACAGCACTGTTTAGTACGTTACAGCAAGTAGCTGGCGCAATTGGTACGGCTATATTTATTTCAAAAATGTCTTCAGGAACAACTCAGTATATGGAAAGCTCCGCAAATCCAATGGACCCAGTAGAGAAGTTAAACGGTTTAACATCAGGATTCCAAGGTGCATTTACACTTGGATTAATCTTTATTGTTGTTGCTTTTATCGTATCGCTATTTTTAAAAGAAGAGAAAAAGGGAGTAGAAGTAGCGGGGGTTTTACAGAACGAAAATTAAATGTATAATACAGAAAATTCCATATTTTGTATTATACTATTTTTAGAGGTGATTATCTTGAGTAAAAACGTGAATTTACTTCTTCAAATAGTAATTGGAATTACCATTATGATCGCACCTATTCTCATTACAGGGGCTATGTATGATGTCACTAAAACGATGGGTGACTTATTAGTTGCAGAACTTATTATAAGAACACTTTCCCTCATTATTGGACTTTTAGTTATTAGTAAAGCTTTACATCGTTATTCTCAATAGATGAAGGAACTAAAAAAATATCGCTTCTTTTTCATTTTATTACTGGGACTCTTTGTATTAACTTTTATAAATCAATCTTTAGGATGGAGCGCATTACAATTAACAGGAAATAGCATTTTAGATATGTTGTTTCTACTCCCACCTGTCCTCGTATTTGTAGGATTACTTGATCAATGGGTGAAGAAAGAAACGCTCATGAAATATATGGGAGAAAGGTCCGGCATATACGGAATCCTATTTTCTTTATTATTAGGCGGCATTGCAGCTGGTCCTCTCTACATTGCCTTCCCAATTGCCGCATTACTTTTGAAAAAAGGTGCGAGCATTAAATATATCGTATTTTTCTTAGGCGTTTGGACAACTGCAAAATTACCGATTATCGTATATGAATTTTCTTCATTTGGAGCTACTTTTACACTTATTCATATTTGTTTCGGTTTAGTATTCTTCTATGTAATGGGGATTATTTTTGAGAGGTTTTATGATCAGGAGCAATTGTTACGGTATGATGTTACGGAGGAAATGTAAATGATTAACGGTATGATCCTTTATACTTTAGCCATTATCCTTACGGGAATTTCTTTTATGAAAGATCGTAATAAAACGAAAGATGCTCTATTTAAGTCATGGAAAATGTTTCGAAATCTTCTACCTGCCATGCTTTCCATCATGCTTTTCGTTGGCTTATCGCTTTCTATATTAACACCGTCTCTCATCTCTTCTATCATTGGAGAACAGTCTGGATTCCTAGGTATTATTTATTCTGCAATCCTCGGTTCTGTGGCACTCATCCCAAGCTTTGTCGTGTTCCCTCTTGGTAATACGTTAGTCCAACACGGCGCAGGTTTACCTCAAGTTGCGGCACTTATGTCTACACTCATGTCAGTAGGACTTACAACTATGCCCATGGAACAAAAAATATTCGGACGAAGCTTTGCTTACGCACGTAATGCATCTGCATTACTCATGTCTCTCCTATTCTCCTATATCATTTGGGTGGTGATGGTATGAATGAAACATACAGGAAGACATACAGGGGCATTCCTTTTGTTATTTCTAGCCGAAGGGGATCACTATGGCGGGCAATTATTGCAAAAGTGCGAAGAAGAACTTCCAGTCAATCCAATCGATAGTGCCATCCTATACCGCACACTAAAGAAATTAGAAAACGAAGGTGCGATTGCATCTTATGTAAGTACAGCTCATCAAGATAAACCGAGAAAGATGTACAAAATTACCCCTGCTGGAAAGGAACAATTAGCAGATTTTCAAATGGATATTGAAGAAAAAATGAAGAACTTATCCTTTTTCCTAGACAAATATAAAGACTTAAAGGAATACGATCATGATTAAATGGGTTATGGCGGTAGTTGTGGTGGAGGCTGTGGTTTCGGCGGCGGATTCGCCCTACTTGTTGTACTCTTTATTTTATTAATCATCGTTGGAGCTAGCTGTTGGGGCGGCGGATTCGGCTGCTAAATGGCTAATTCTGAGATGATTTTACGTTTACTTACAGATTTAAAGATTGAACAGCAAGCTTTAAGAGAACAGCTGGAGAAAATGCAAACAGCTTTGACTATTCTTGAAGAAAAACCAAATACTCCTGAAGAGAAATCAACTAGTATTGAAGAAAAACCAGCTGTTACAAAGCAAAGAGCTTATTCTGGACGCCCAACATCTTTTCGTGATTGGAGAGCATCAACTCAAAAGAATTCATAAATGTTCTATTTCATAAATCTGGAAGTGAAAAAATCATGTATAGGGGAGGAAGGTATTTCTACTAATCTAGTAAAATATACCGTAATAACCATGACAAGAAATCTAGGAAAATACGTAATTACTTTAACAACAGGACTAACTTTATTATCAACTGTGCCATTAACAACTTTAGCAGAAGAGGGTGTTAATCAACCGAACCAATTGTCAATTGCAGACGGTGAAAAAGACGCACATGTTCATGGTGATATAGAGACTGTTAAAGAAGCTAAGACAGGAAAAGTCACGGAAGCGGAAGCTTTAAAAAATATTGAAAATGCGTTTAAAGATGTAGATGGTAAAGGAGATGGAAGCTCTCGCTCTATGCAACCAAAAATGCGTAGTTCTAACCGCATAGGGTATTCAGCAGCAGACCCATCAGCGACGAAGAAACGTGGAACAATTAATGGAATTCCGTTTGTAGAGTGGATTATACCAGCTGGTAACACAGATATTCGACCTGCAAACCCAATGAAAGCAAAGTATATTACGATTCATGAAACAGCAAATACGGCACCGGGTGCGAATGCTGAAAGTCATGCAAAGTATTTATACAATCAAGCAACAAGCGGTACTGTTAGAACTGCTTCTTGGCATTTTACTGTAGATGATAAAGAAATTTATCAGCATCTACCAACAAATGAAAATGGCTGGCATGCAGGAGATGGTGGTACAGGTACAGGAAACAGAGAATCAATCGGTATTGAGATAGCGGTTAATCAAGATGGTGACTACAATAAAGCGGTAGAAAACGCGAAAAAATTAGTAGCGCATTTAATGAAACAAGAAGGAATCAGCGCGAGTAATTTACGACGCCATGAACAATGGAGTGGAAAGAAGTGCCCTGATATTATTATCACAAGGGGGATTTGGGATTCATTTGTAGAAGGCGCTAAAGGATATCTGAATGGGGGTACTGGAACGAATCCTCCGTTAGTAGACGAAAAAGAAGATGTAGATGGTAACGAAACCAACCCAGCTGAGCCAAATATCGAGTTAGAAATCACTGGTACAAGCGTGAATGTTCGTAGTGGTGCAGGAGTGAATTATGGAGTTGTCCGCATTGCTAAGAAGGGTGAAAAATACAAAGTGTTAGCTACTAAAGATGGCTGGTATGAAATCAAGAAAGGTGAGTGGGTGAAACACGATCCAAGCTGGAGTAAGCTCACTTACAATGCTCAAGATAAAGATCCTAATACAACAAAAGAGGGTTGGGTATTTAAAAATAACAATTGGTATTATACAAACAGTGATGGCAAAATGGCTACCGGTTGGAAAAATGTTGGTGGTGCATGGTATTACTTAAATAGTAGTGGTGCAATGTTAACGGGCTGGCAATCAATTGGTGGTACACATAAAAAGAGGTTCAGACACAAAAACAGGCTGTGGAGAAGACTTTCTCCACAGCCTGAATAAATGGGCGCTTGGGGAACTGGGTTATTTGATGATGATACAACTTGTGATGTGAAAGAACAGTTTATTGAGTACTTAGAAGAAGATAATAGTATAGAAGAAGCAACTAAGCTCATTTTAGAAGAGTATTTAGATGAGTTTGATATAGATGAAGATTTAGAGGTTCTGTCTTTAGTATACATTGGTCTTGCGGCAATACAATTGAAGAAAGGGTGTCTTCAGGATAAGGTTCGCAACAATGCGATTGCATTAATGGAGCGAGGGGCAGATCTTGAGCTTTGGGAAGAAGATTATGAAGAGAGAAAGAAAGTTTTAGATACATTAAAACAACAGCTGATAAACTGTTAGATGAAGGATAATGAGACAGAAGTTGTACTTATGGGCAGAGGTTTGGGGTTTCAGAAAAAAGTAGGAGATAGCATTGATGAATCTAAGATAGAAAAGACCTTTGTGCTAGAAACAAGAGAATTATCCGAGAAACTCGCTAGGTTACTAACTGAAATTCCTGTAGAAAATTTAGAGATTACAGAGAGAATTATTCAGTTTGCTAAGACAGTTTTGCCGGGGACTTTAAGTGACTATATTTATCTTACATTAACGGATCACTTAAGTTTCGCTTTAATTCGGCATACAGAAGGAATGGATCTCAAAAATACTTTGCTTTGGGAGGTTAAGAGGTTCTATCAGAAAGAGTTTGAAATTGGTCTACAAGCTTTGAACATCATTGAAGAAGAGACTGGGTTTAGACTTTCTGAAGATGAAGCAGGGTCAATTGCACTACATTTCGTTAATGCGCAGCAAGGAGAGCCGGCAATGCAACAAACGGTAGCGATGACAAAAATCGTCCAAGATATTTTAAATGTTGTAAAGTACCACTATAAGATGAACTTAGATGAGAATTCATTTAATTATAGTCGGTTCGTAACGCATTTACGGTATTTTGCTCAGCGTTTAATGCAGAAGGAATTGAACTCGGCCGATGATGATTTTTTATATGAGCAAGTGAAAAGTAAGTATCAAGAGGCATATGGTTGTACAGAAAAAATTGAAGCATACTTACAAAAAGCACATAATAGTCATCTTTCAAAAGATGAAAAAGTGTACTTAACGTTGCACATTCATCGTGTAACGAAACGCAATGAATTATGTAATTGAATGAAGTATGAAAAATTAGCAAAGGACATACTGAAACATGTTGGCGGGAGAGAAAATATAAATAGCGTTGTACATTGTATAACTCGCTTACGATTTCAGTTAAAAGATGAGGAGAAAGCAAATACAGAAGTACTGAAAAGCATGGAAGATGTTGTGACTGTTATGAAAAGCGGCGGACAATATCAAGTTGTAATTGGTAACCATGTATCTGATGTGTATAAAGCGCTTATTGCTGCTGGAGGGTTTCAAGAAACAGAGGAAGAAAGTGCGAGTGAGAAGAAAAAGAGTAGTCTTATAGATATTCTTTCTAGCATTTTCACTCCCATTTTAGGAGTACTAGCTGCAACAGGGATGATTAAAGGATTTAATGCACTATTTGTAGCGTTAGGTTGGTTAAGTACGCAGTCAGGAACGTATCAAATATTAAATGCGGTAGGCGATTCGTTATTTTACTTCTTCCCAATCTTCTTAGGATATACAGCAAGTAAGAAATTTGGAGGATCACCATTCATTGGTATGGCAATTGGGGGAGCGTTAGTGTATCCGGTTCTATCAGGGTTAAAAGCAAGTGAGCCATTATATACGCTATTTGCAGGAACGATGTTTGAATCACCAATCCATATTACATTTTTAGGAATTCCAGTTATTTTAATGAACTATGCATCATCTGTTATTCCAATTATTCTTGCTGCTTATTTTGGAGCGAAAGTAGAAAAGTCTTTAAAGAAAGTCATTCCAGATGTTGTGAAAACATTTGTACTACCATTCTTAACGTTACTAATCGTTGTACCAGTTACATTTCTCGTTATTGGTCCAATTGCGACGTGGGCAGGACAATTTTTAGGACAGGCTACACTTTGGATTTATCATTTAAGCCCATTAGTAGCGGGTGCTTTACTCGGTGCTTTCTGGCAAGTGCTTGTTATATTCGGCCTTCATTGGGGCGTTGTTCCGATTGGCTATAACAATTTAGCAGTGCACGGTATCGATCCGATACTAGCACTTATATTTGCTGCTTCATTTGCTCAAATTGGTGCTGTGCTTGGCGTTTGGATGAAAACGAAAGATCAGAAATTAAAAACACTTAGTATTCCAGCTTTTATTTCAGGTATTTTCGGTGTTACAGAGCCGGCGATTTATGGTATTACACTTCCTCTTAAAAAGCCGTTTATTATGAGCTGTATTGCTGGAGGAATTGGCGGCGCAATACTTGGCGTATTTGGTACACAAGCTTATATGACAGGTGGACTTGGTATATTTACGCTTCCAACATTCATTAGTCCGAAAGAAGGGATTACAGCTGGATTTTGGGGCGCGATTATTGCGATGGTTGTTTCTTTAGTATTAGGTTTTGTTCTTACTTATTTATTTGGTTTTGCTAAAAAGAAAGATTCTACAGAAACAATTGATAAAACTGCTGCATCAAACGATGATGAAGTAATTCATAGTCCTTTCCATGGTGTAGTTCTGCCGCTTCAAAATATTGACGATGCTGCATTTGCATCAGGTGTGTTAGGTGAAGGGGTTGCGATTGAGCCTTCAGAAGGAAAGTTGTTTTCACCGGTTTCAGGTACGATTTCTGCACTTTTCCCGACGAATCATGCAGTAGGAATTACGGCGGATTCAGGTGCTGAAATTTTAATCCATATTGGAATGGATACTGTGAAATTAAATGGCGAATTTTTCTCCTCTCATATTGAACAAGGAGTGAGAGTAGAAAAAGGACAATTACTTATTGAGTTTAATATAGCTGAAATTCAAAAGGCGGGTTATGTTGTGACAACACCAGTTGTTGTTACAAATTATAATAAATATAGTATTAAAAAAACTGAAGTAGAAAAGATTCAAGCTGGAGATTCCTTACTAGAGTTAGGAGTTAAATAGATGTCTAAAGTTATTTTTCCTAAAGGATTTTTATGGGGTGGAGCAATCGCAGCCAATCAAGTTGAAGGAGCATATTTAGAAGATGGAAAAGGATTGACGGTAGTTGATCTATTGCCAACTGGTGAAAAACGTTGGGATATTATGAAGGGGAATATTCATTCCTTTACACCGGCAGAAGAGGAGTTTTATCCATCACACGAAGCGATTGATTTTTATCATCGTTATAAAGAAGATATCGCGCTGTTTGCAGAAATGGGATTTAAAGCGCTGCGTGTATCTATCGCTTGGACACGTATTTTCCCAAATGGTGAAGATGAAAAGCCGAATGAAGCAGGATTACAGTTTTATGATAATTTATTTGATGAACTGTTAAAGCATGGCATTGAACCAGTTGTTACGATGGCTCATTTTGATGTTCCTATTCATTTAGTAGAAAAGTATGGAAGCTGGAGAAGTAGAAAACTTGTCACTTTCTTTGAGACGTATGCAAAAACGATTTTTAATAGATATAAAGATAAAGTGAAATATTGGATGACATTTAACGAAATTAATATGCTTTTACATTTACCTTTCATGGGTGCAGGGCTAGCATTTAAAGAAGGTGAGAACAAAAAACAAATTCAGTATCAAGCAGCGCATCATCAACTTGTCGCAAGTGCGTTAGCTGTAAAAGCGTGTCATGAAATGATTCCAGATGCAAAAATCGGTTGTATGCTTGCTGCTGGTGCAACGTATCCATACACATGTAATCCAGACGACGTTTTTCGTGCGATGGAACAAGACCGAGAATCATTCTTCTTCATTGATGTACAAGCAAGAGGAGAATATCCTGGATACGCAAAACGCTTCTTTAAAGATAACAATTTAACAATTGAAATGGAAAAAGAAGACGAGGAAATTTTAAAAGAGCATACAGTTGATTATATTGGATTTAGCTACTATTCAAGCCGAGCAACAAGTACAGATCCAGAAGTGTTAAAAAGCATAACGAGCGGGAATGTATTCGGTTCTGTTGAAAATCCATATTTGGAAAAATCAGAGTGGGGATGGACGATTGATCCGAAAGGCTTCCGTATTACAGCGAACCAACTTTACGATCGTTATCAAAAACCTTTATTTGTTGTTGAAAATGGTCTCGGTGCAATCGATCAATTAAATGGTGAAGACGAAGTGAATGATGAATACCGTATTGATTACTTGCAAAAACATATGATCGAAATGTCCGAAGCAATTCAAGATGGAGTAGATATTATCGGGTATACAAGCTGGGGCCCGATTGACCTTGTAAGTGCTTCTACTGGAGAAATGAAAAAACGTTACGGATATATATACGTTGATAAAGATAATGAAGGAAAAGGTTCATTAAAAAGATCGAAGAAAAACAGTTTCAATTGGTATAAAGAAGTAATTGAGACGAATGGTGAGAGTTTGAAATCTTAAATGACGAGAACGTATAAAGAAGTAATTAATGAAATGAACCGGGCCTATAACGAGTTTTACATTTTACTCTTTCAGGAGCTAAAAGATGAGTTCGGTCTTACAGGACAGCAAGAGAGCATGCTATTTCATATTAATTTAAATGAAAATACGACAGCGAATCACATTGCGACTACTTTTAATATATCGAAAAGTGCTGTGAGCCAAGTTTTATCGAAATTGGAAAAACAGAAGATGGTTTCGAAACAAGTAAACCCTAACAATAAACGGGAGTATTTCCTTACACTTGGTCCGAACGGTAGTAAGTATATAGAGCGGTTGTCTGATTTAGATGATGTATTAATTGAGAAATACTTTTCTAAAATCGATATACATGCTTTAGAGCAAATGACCGATACGTTAACGAAAATAAATAAAGTTATATTAGAAGAAAAACAGAAGGATCTTGATTGTAATGAGTAAATGAGTAAGAACGTAGATGAATCAATTAGTAGAAAGGAGGAGAAGCATGTTATGAGTTACATACCAAATATGATTACGATAGCAAATTTTGTATGTGGGCTTTTGGCTATTTACGCTGTTTTCGTTCACGATATTTATTTAGGAGCAGTTTTTATTATTACAGGTATGTTATTTGATTTTTTTGATGGTATGGTCGCTCGGAAACTTGATGCTGTTTCGGAAATTGGCGGAGAGTTGGACTCGTTTGCGGATTTAGTTACCTTTGGTGTGGCACCGTCTATTCTTGCATATAGTGTCGCATTGAAAGATTTGCAGTCTATCGGGATGATATGTGCGCTTGCTTATAGTATTTGTGGAATGCTTCGGCTTGCGAGATTTGACACGCAGCAAAGCAAACTCCCGACATTTATCGGAATGCCAATACCGTTTGCGGCAATGTGTCTCCTCATTTTATGCTTTTTGAATAATCCAGTTTCCGTGGCGTTTGGCACATGCGTACTCGCTTATTTAATGGTGAGCAAAATCAAATTCCCTCATTTTAAAAAAGATATAGCTGAAAGCTTGAAGTCTGAAAGGTTGGATTAAATGAGAAAGATAAAGGAGCATAACATGATTCGTATGGCATTAAGATCATTTAACATACAAATGTATTGTTTGCTAGGCGTGATGTTATTGGGATGGTTGATGACATCTTTTTCCGCCTATTTTGTAGGGATAAGCATTGGCCTTTTAGTGAGTATGTACTGCGCCTGGATTTTAGGAAGGCGTATTGAAAAGTTCGGAGATAGCATTGTAAAAAAAGAAAAAGCACCGATGCTTGGAGTGATAAATCGGTTCGCAGCCGCAATACTCGGCGCGATTATTATGTATGAAATTGAACATCATGATTTCATGTGGACATTTGCTGCTGGAATTATGGGTGGGTATTTCTTAATTATTATTAATTTAGGATATTACAGCATGAAAGATGTGAAGGAATAAGTGACCTTTTGTTTTCCCCTCTTATTAAAAGGAGGAACTATTATGGGATTTGGTGGTAGTTGTGGCGGCTGTGGATTTTCTGGAGGCTTTGCTTTATTAGTTGTATTATTTATTTTATTAATTATCGTTGGAGCTTCTTGCTTCTGCTAAATGAGAGATTGTGTAAAGCAAAAACAATATAAAGAACTTTATGAAATAGTAAAAAAAGAGAAAAACGAAAACAATTTCCAATCAACAGAAGATAAACAATTTCTAATATGGTATGAAGCAATTGCTATATTTGAGGTGAATAGATCAACAAAAACTGCTTTAAATCTTTTAAATCATGCATTAAAACTAACTTTAACCAATTCTGATTGTTTATCAGAAAGAGAAATAGATATTATGCAGACAATGGCTATATTTCATGCAGAAAACAAAGAATATGAAAAAAGTATTAATATATTAAAAAAATGTTTAACTAATTTTAATAAGTTAGATTTCCCTAGAGATAAAGAAATCAAATTAAAAATCATTTTAAATTTAGCAAAATCTTTAGACTCTACATATCAACATGAAGAAGCAATAAAATACCTTGATAAGGGCATCAAATTAGCAATTAATCTAAATACTTTCTATCTATTAGGTGAACTATTCTATTTAAAAGGTCAGTATTTATTAAAGATTAAACAACATAATGTAGAAGATGTTGTTTATAACTGGAATAAAGCATTATTTGTATTTGAACTAACAGAAAAAGAATATTATACAAAAGTGATTCCAGATGAACTTATTGAAATACAAAATAAAGAACACTCATAAATGAACGCATCAACAAAGCGTGGTACAAACATATGTAATAGTTTAAAGAAATTTGAAACGGTTGATGCTAAAGGTCAAAAGGGAAAATTAATTAGGCCGATAGTAGATGCTGATAATTGGAATAATGATAGTACTTAGTTGGCTGTATTTGGAGTAGCAGCTGTATCTTTCATTTTACTAATCATAACAGGAATGGTATTAGCTCTAAATTTTCATGTGAAAGATCAACATACTACTTCACTCCCAAAATTAGATACCGTTTATAAAGAAACTGATGATAAATCTAAAGAAATTGATAAATTAAAAGGGGATATATCACTATTGGAAACGCAAAATAAAACGCTCGATGCTGAAGTGAAAAGATTAAAAGAAGAATCAAAGCGAGAAACGCAACAACCTGCTGCTCAACCAGAAAAGAAAGAAGAATCTAAACAACAACAATCTACAGGTTCATTTGCAAATCAAGTTAAGGATATTAACAAAACCGAAGCAATAAATAGAGTGAAGGAAAAAGCGAAGCAAGACTTCAAAGATAATTACATGACTCAAAACTTTGTTGCTAGTGAGCAAACGAAAGCGTACGATTTCTTATATAGCATTGAAATAAAATCACAAGAAGAATTGAACATGATGAAAAACGCATTAAAAGATTTTCCTATCGATTTTATGACAGCTAAGTTTGTTTATGAAGAACAGATGAAAGCAAAAAATCAACAATAAATGAAAAAAGTTAATCCTTTACTTATTCTGACACTCGCAATAGGTGTGTTCGGAATTATTACTACCGAGATGGGTATTGTCGGTGTATTACCACAAATCACTCAGAAATTCGGCATTTCAACTGCACAAGCAGGATTTTTAGTAAGTATATTCGCACTAGTTGTTGCTATTTCTGGTCCGTTTTTAATTTTGCTCGTCTCTGGAATTAATCGCAAAATAATTTTATTAACAGCAATTTTTACATTTGTTATTTCAAATATAATTTACGCTTATACAACACAATTTGAAATCATGCTTATTTTTCGTATTTTACCGGCCGCACTTCACCCACTCTTCTTTTCAATCGCTCTTGTAACAGCTGCTAAACTTGTCCCTCCTGAAAAAAGTGGTCAAGCGGTTACAAAAGTTTTTATGGGAATTACGGTTGGTTTTGCTCTAGGCGTACCATTAACCTCTTACCTTGCAGACCAATTTTCACTAGAAACTGCTTTCTTATTCGGAGCATTTGTTAACGCCCTTGCATTCATTGGAATATTAATCTCACTTCCTTCTATGCCAGTTACAGAAAAAATGTCCTTCGGCAAACAAATTCGTATACTCGGAAAACCAGGATTATGGTTAAATATTTTAACCATCACATTCCTTTTTGCAGCCATGTTTTCTGTATACAGCTACTTTGCAGAGTACCTTGCAAAAATAACTTCCATGAATGGGTCGCTCATCAGTATTATGCTATTCATATTTGGTATAGTTATGATTTTAGGCAATCAGTTATTTGGTAGTCTCCTGCAAAAAAGTATAGTAAATACAGTACTATCCTTCCCTATTTTATATTCTATCGTTTACATATTGGTTTATTATTTAGGTTCCTACCTTGTTCCAATGATTTTTATGGTATTCATTTGGGGAATCATGCATGCTGGTGGATTAATTGTTGGTCAAACTTGGTTAATAAGTGAAGCAAAAGAAGCACCTGAATTTGGTAATAGCCTATTCGTTTCATTCTCAAATCTCGGAATTACTTTAGGAACAACTATTGGAGGCTGGTTCATTTCAAACTTAGGTATTCACCAGCTTATTTGGAGTGGTTTTCTATTCACACTACTTTCCTTTCTATTAATTATAATAAAACTAAAATTTTTCAATTCCAATAGTCCAGCTTCATTATCAAGCTAGATGGAACCTTTATTAATTTATAAAGCATTGTCAAATGAAACAAGATGTCAAATTTTATCATGGTTGAAAAATCCAGAAAACTATTTCGATGAAAAACCTTATCTAGAGCAAGGCCTTAACTTTCAAGTTGGAGTATGTGTAGGAGATATCCAGCTTAAAACTGGCTTAGCCCAATCGGTTATTTCTAGTTATTTATTAACTATGAAAAAAGCAGGACTACTAGACTCTGACCGAATTGGAAAATGGACATACTATCGCCGAAATGAAAAAATAATACGAGAGTTTTCTGAATACGTTCAAAACGAATTATAAATGGAACAATACATTTTTACAAATGATATTCGCCGTTTGTGTGAGCTGGAAGGATTACAAATTACATTCGTAAAAGTTGGTACGCTATTAACTTCTTTAGATATGAAGGATGTTTCGCTCAGCTTGCCTAAGGTAAAGGATTTGGATTGGGTGAAGTGGTTGAAGGCGGATGTTGGAGTGGGGAATTGGTAAATGCCGTTAGGTTTTTTATTACCGACTATTTGGTCGCAGTTTAGAAAAATGAAAAATACCGTATGTGCGGGATTCTTTTTTTCATTGGCAATTGAGTTAAATCAATTACTAAATAATAGAATTACAGATATTGATGATTTATTTACGAATACCCTCGGGGCAATTGTTGGGTATGTAATATATAGAGTTTTATTTAAAATGATATGTAAAAGAGAGGAAAAAAAGCTTGATACCAGCTCTTCTTTAGTCATAAAATACGAGGCTATTTTTTGTTTAGTGTGTTCATTTGTAGGTGCGATGTTAATTTATTATCCTGGAGACCTGTAAGTGTTAAGTGTTCAATTATCTCAATACTTACTAAAAGGGTCTCAACCAGCTCTTCATACAGATGAAAAACGAGTGTATATGTTAAAAGATGAAGGGTTATCACCGTATCCTATTTATTTAAATCACCCTATTATGATAGGAGTGGGAACGAATTGGAATCAGCATACAGGATTCGAAGAAATCATTAAAGGATTTATAGGCGCAAATAAAAAAATTCCTATGTATATGTTATTTGAAACTTATTTATGTAGGGACTTTATTGAAGGATTTTTAGAAGAGAATAAACTTCATTTTGATCTAGTTTTTACTAATAAGAAAAAGGATACGAACTTTTTTAAAGTGTGCATTACCAATAGTGATGATATAACCACACTTATGAAGTATTTCTTCCAATCAGCACAAGATTCTCTCTATACGTTATTAAGCTATTCAGCAGATTGTAAGATTATCAGTAACAGTACTGGTGAGATTGAAATAAAAGCTGACAGTTTCTATCCAAGCTTTTCATTTATGTATGATGCGCAAGAATTATTTATTATTGGTGGAGAAGAAAAATGGTCAGATAGCCATTATATAAAAAGATTTTTCCATCTTGAGCAGATTACAGATGATCTGACTATTGATTTAAGAAAATGATTGAACAGTAAAATTTGGTTTGTAGTTACTTTTTTTGCTCTTTTAGTAACTGGCTATGTTGTTGTCCAATATTTTATTATGGATGGATTTCAAACAGGGCTTGTAAAAGCGAAGCTTATGTTTGGATCTAAATTAAGTGAATTCTGGTATATGATGCTATTTATACATATTACAACTAGTATAGTAGCATTAGTAACTGGCCCTTTTACATTATCCACTAAATTTAGAGAAAAGAATATCAACCGTCATCGAATAGTTGGGAGAATCTATATGGTTGGTATATTATTAGGAGGCGTTTCTGGACTGTACCTATCCTTTTATGCTACGGGAGGATTGGTAGCGAAGCTAGGTTTCGGTTTGTTATCCGTATTTTGGCTAACATCAGCATATCAAGCATTAAATAGAGTTAAGAATAAAAAAATTAAAGACCATCGGAATTGGATGATTAGAAATTATTCTTTAACTTTTGGAGCAGTTACATTAAGAATTTGGCTACCGTTGTTTATAGTTCTATTTGGAATAGAGCGGTTTGAACTTAGCTACGCTATTATTGCCTGGTTAGCGTGGGTACCCAATTTAATTGTTGCAGAATTATTCATAAGAAAAAGACTTAATAAAGGAAAATACGAAGGAAATGAGGATTTACATTTTTAAATGGCTTCAATGGGCCACCCTATTTTTGCAAGTAATTCAGCTATTAAAAAAATTCAATTACTGAAGAATTCTGCCCTCAATATTACAGCAAATTTACATTAAGTGGCAAAAGCAATGAAAAAGATTATGAATGATGTACAAAATATCGTTCAAGATATGCTGCATGGCTTTTATTTTGAACATAACGACAAGGTAAATTACGACGAAATAAATAACATCATTTATGTAAAAGATATCGAAAAAATGAAGCAAAACGTCGCTATTATAAGCGGCGGTGGTAGCGGACATGAACCTGCTGATATCGGTTATGTAGGAAAAGGTATGCTTACGGCGGCCGTAAACGGAAGCATCTTCACTCCGCCTACAGTGGAACAAATTATTGCAGCAACTCGCCTCATACCAAAGGATAAAAGTATTTTATTCATCATCAAAAACTTTAAAGATGACGTTGAGAACTTTCTAGCGGCAGAACAAATCACAAAAGAAGAAGGAAGACAAATTGACCACATCATCGTAAATGACGACGTTTCAATTGAAGATGATGCTTCGTTTAATAAAAGAAGACGCGGCGTCGCTGGTACTGTGTTCGTTCAAAAAGTACTTGGTGCGGCCGCTCTTGCAGGTCACTCTTTAGACGAACTAACAACACTCGGCCATTCTATCACCGAAAACTTACACACATTAGGAGTCGCCCTTTCACCTGCAAACGATCCAGTGAAAGGAAAAGCTTCATTCACATTAAACGACGATGAAGTCTTTTACGGCGTTGGTATCCACGGCGAAAAAGGTTACCGTAAAGAAGCACTATCCTCTTCTGAAATATTAGCGATCGAACTAATGAACAAACTAAAAAGCATTTACCGCTGGAGAAAAGGCGACAACTTTGCTATTCTCATTAATGGACTCGGTGCAACACCACTAATGGAACAATACATTTTCGCAAATGACATTCGTCGTTTATGTGAGCTGGAAGGTTTACATATTACATTCGTAAAAGTTGGTACACTGCTGACTTCTTTAGATATGAAAGGTGTTTCGCTCAGTTTGCTTAAGGTGGAGGATTCGGATTGGGTGAAGTGGTTGAAAGAAAGTACGGAAACTGCTAGTTGGTAAATGGAAACAGAGTCATTTCATAAAATATCAGTGAGCGATATTATGTTACACTGTCAAATGCGTAGGCAAACTTTTTATTATCATTTTAAAGATAAATTTGAACTATTAAGCTGGATTTATAGAGAAGAAACGAAAGAAAATATTATCGACTTTCTCGACTATGAAACGTGGGAAAACATTTTCGATTTATTATTTGATTACTTTTATGAAAATCAAAAATTTTACCGAAATGCTTTTAAAGTCATTGAGCAAAACTCGTTTAATCACTATTTATTTGAGCATACGAAAAACTTATATATGAAGATTATTGATGAACTATCTATGAGCTGTGGATTCAGCCTTTCTGACGAGACAAAAAATACGATTGCCTCCTTTTATAGTCACGGCTTCGTTGGAACGATAAAAGATTGGATTGAAAGCAAATGCGAAGTAGATCCGTCCATTATGTCTTCTCTCATGAAAAATATGATAAACAATCAATTACTACTATTACTGGAGCAATCAGCAAAGTAAATGAAAAAGATTATAAACAAACCAGAAACATTAGTAATGGAAATGTGCAACGGAATGGTTATGGCTCATCCAGAGCTTGAGCTTTTGAAAAAATATAAAGTGATTAAGAAAAAAGAAATGAACGAAAATAAAGTAATGTTAATTAGTGGCGGCGGTAGTGGTCATGAGCCAGCACATGCAGGACTAGTCGGAAAAGGAATGTTAGATGCGGCAGTGTGCGGAGATGTGTTTGCTTCTCCTTCTCAAATTCAGGTATACCAAGCAATTAAAGAGACAGCTAGTAAAAAAGGTACGTTATTAATTATTAAAAATTACAGCGGCGATATTATGAATTTCAAAAACGGTGCGCATTTAGCGACGGAAGATGGAATTGAAGCAGACTACGTAAAAGTGGACGATGATATCGCGGTAGAAGATAGCCTGTATACAGTAGGACGCCGCGGCGTTGCGGGCGTTATTTTCGTTCATAAAATTGCCGGTGCAGCAGCGGAAGCAGGTATGGATTTAGGAGCGGTGAAAGCTGTAGCGGAAAAAGCAGCGGCTAACGTGCGTACAATCGGTTTAGCGTTAACGTCTTGTACAGTTCCAGCGAGCGGATCACCTACTTTCACACTTGCGGAAGATGAAATGGAATACGGCGTTGGTATTCACGGTGAACCAGGAATTAAGCGTGAAAAAACGATGTCAGCTGATGAATTAGCTAACCGTATGACAAATGATTTAATAAAAGATTTAGGAGTAAAAGATGGCGAGGAAATCGCACTTCTAGTTAACGGTTTTGGCGGAACACCACTGCAAGAACTTTACTTATTTAACAATGCAGTTACGAGAGAATTAGCTGCTAGAAACATTAAAATCAATAGAGTATTCGTCGGTAACTATATGACGAGTATTGATATGGCAGGTATGTCTTTAACAGTGATGAAGTTAGATGATGAGCTAAAAACATTACTATCTAAAGAATGTAATACACCAGCGTTTAAAGTAGATGGACCAGTTGAAAGTGTAGAGTACGTGAATGTACTTGAAGATGTAGAAGAGAAGGAAGTTTCATTTGAAATAGAAACAGTGGAAGAGCACGCTGTGATTAAAGATAATGTCATTACATTAAACAATATGATTTATCTCGTTGATAAAATGAGCGACATTATTATTAAAAACGAAGTACCGTTCTGTGAGTTAGATACACATGCTGGTGACGGCGACTTCGGAATGAGTGTGGCAAAAGGATTTAAGCAATTAAAACGTGAGTGGCATTCTATTATAGAACAAGAAAATGTAACGATTGGATCATTCCTTGACGGTTGTTCGATGATTATTATGGAACATTGCGGCGGCGCATCTGGTCCAATTTGGGGCGGTGCATTCCGTGCAGCTAGTAAGGCAGCGGGCGAAAAACGTGAGCTAACAGTGAAAGAATTCGCTGAAATGCTACAAGGAGCACTGCAAGGCATACAATCTATCGGTGAAAGATCATTCGGTAGAGGAGCGGTAGTTGGTGACAAAACGCTTGTTGACGCACTTGCTCCATGTGTAGATTCTTGGTTAGATAGCGCTTCAAACGAAGTAGACGTGAAAACTGCCTTTGAAAAAGGTGCAGAAGCAGCGGTTAAAGGAGCAGCGTATACGAAAGAAATCGTAGCTCGCATGGGCCGCGCTGGTACAGTTGGTGAAAGAAGTTTAGGCTATCCAGATGCAGGTGCACATGCACTTGGAGTTATCTTTACGGAGATTGCGGGTAGTTTGAAATAGATGAGGAAATTATCTATATTACTTACTTTCATTCTAGTATTGGTCAGTGTTACGGCTGCTTGCACACAAGATAAAAAAGATAGTGCCGTTGAAAGTGGTCCAATAGAAGAACCAACCGCAAAAAATGAAAATGAAGAAGTAATAAATTTTGAAGAAAAAGAAAATATGAGCCGCTTGGAACAAGGTATTTTATTAATTGGTGAGAGTGTTAAGGGAGGCTATTACTTGACCGCCGTTCAAAGTGCATATTTAAATGCCAGCAACGATTCCGTCATTGTTAATGTCTCTGTAAAAAATGTACGAGGTCAAACGATTGGACTATCAGAATTAAAATATAACTTAAAAGATGAAAAAGACGGAAAGGCCTATAAAGGAAAGGTGCTTGACCAAAATCCTTCTGATATACAAGTTAAACCAAATGAAACGGTAGAATTGAAAATAGCTTTTGAAGTACCAGGTACCGCAGATGAATATATGTTTTATGTTGAAAGCTCTTTAGACCCTCTAGAAGCACACTGGAAAATTGATAAGCTGCAATCACAAAAAAACTAAATGGCTCATAAATCTACTGGAGTGTTTCGAGTTCCAGTTTCTGAAAATGGGATTATTCCAACTGCTCTCAACATTATGTTAAACAATGATTCACGCTGCCATACTAGTAATGTAACGGTAACTGTTAAGAGAAGTCGAAACACTTTTTTCCCGGTTCAAAATGAATTAGTTGAAATCTCTCGTACTTTTGTTTCTTTAGAACCAAACAGAACAACTAAGATTGTGTTGTTTACTCCAGAATTCCAAATAGAAGATTTCCTTGATGTCATCATTAGTGGAAATAAAGATGATGTTAAGGATGTTCTTGTATATTCTTTCTTAGCAGATTCAGCAGGTCACAATCTGCCATCTACTGTTTTCAGAAATGCAGAATACACTTTTGCTTGCTGAATGCAGAATACACTTTTGCTTGCTGACGCACTTGCTCCATGTGTAGATTCTTGGTTAGCTAGCGCTTCAAACGAAGTAGACATGAAAACTGCCTTTGAAAAAGGTGCAGAGTATACGAAAGAAATCGTAGCTCGCATGGGCCACGCTGGTACAGTTGGCGAAAGAAGCTTAGGATATCCAGAGGCAGGTGCACATGCGCTTGGGGTTATCTTTACGGAGATAGCGTGTAGTTTGAAATAGATGTTTGAGTATCTTTTAATTAAAGCTGTATTTACTATTTTCTTAATTAGCCTAATCGTGTTAATCAGTATAATATGGGCTAAAATAGAAAAATTTCTGGACGATACTGTATTTAAAAACGTTTCTGAAAAATCTAGATATACAGCAACTATGATAATTGTTATGGTAGTCGAATTTGTTATCATAGTCATTACTTCATTCAATTGGGGATCTTCTATTATTGATACCCTCTTTTTCGGCAGTATTATTTTGTTCTGCTGCATATGGTTAATACCTTATTTTGTTACTCAGCAACAAAACGTTGCTAAAGTTATGGATAAGCATTTTAGTGGAGGAGTAAATTTAGGTGAAGTCCAAGTTCATCGTGCAAAACTTTCTGCATTTAATCTAGGAAGCATTGTATTTTCTATAGTTGGAATTATTGTGCCTATTTGTTACTACTTTAAATACTTTTTATAGATGAAAATGTTAAAACACAAAAAGAAAATAATGATAAGTGTAATTTCTAGTTTAGTAATTGGTATCGCTATTGTTGGTGGATATTATGGTATGGGTTACAATTATGCAAAAAAGAATGACAACTACACAGAAAAACAAGTTCGTGAAATTGCTTTAGCACAAACAAATGGAGAAATTATTCATGTAAAAAAAGAATTCGAATTAGAAGATGATAACTTAGCACAATCTCAATTCGAATATGAAGTGGAAATCAAGACACCTGAGAATCTATTAAATGTTTTAAAAGTTAGCGCTAGAACAGGCACAATAGAAATCGATAACGAAGATTAAATGAGAAACTGGATAATAATTGGAGCAATGTCTTGTTTATTCTTAACAGCTTGTTCTACTCAAACTGATAACAATACAGAAATACAACAACTGAAAGTGGAAAATGATAAATTACAAAAAGAAGTTGCTCAACTACAACAAGAACCAAACAAAACAGCGCCTACTACGAATGATACGAAGCAAATACAAGATTTCAAAAACGAAGTCTCATCTATTATAGAAAAGGCAAATAACACGAAACCAGTTGGAGCAAAAGAAGATGACTTAAATACGTACTTAGCAGCAAAAAAAGAAATTGACCAATTAGATGACAAAATAGATCTATCTGATAATCAGCTAGAAGCAAATTATCGCGCTGGAACGATAACTGTTGAACAATATCAAGTACAAGAAAGAGAACAAGATATACTTGAAGATCAATTAGAGCACGCAGAAAATGCACTTGAAGCAAGATTTGGAATAGATGATTAAATGTTAATGCGAGTTCTTATTGTCGAAGATGAACAAGATTTACAAAATATATTAGTAAAACGATTAAATGCAGAATATTATAGTGTCGATGGATGTGGGAATGGAGCAGATGCCTTGGATTATATAAGTATGGCTACCTACGACTTGATTGTGCTAGACATTATGATTCCCGGAATAGATGGTTTACAAGTATTACAAAGATTACGCGCAGACAATAATACAACTCCTGTCTTGCTTCTTACAGCTAAAGATACAATTGATGATCGCGTAAAAGGACTCGACTTAGGTGCGGACGATTATTTAGTAAAACCGTTTGCTTTTGATGAATTATTAGCAAGAATTCGAGTGTTGATGCGAAGAAAAACAGGGAATGCATCTAATGTGTTTGAAATTGCTGACCTAGTGGTGGATTGTAATATGCATAAAGTAACAAGGGGAGACCGATTTATCAATCTTTCCAGTAAAGAATTTGCAATTTTAGAATATATGATTCGTAATAAAGAAGTTGTGTTGACACGAGATAAAATTGAGCAACATGTGTGGAATTACGACTATGAAGGTGGCTCGAATATTATTGATGTTTACGTCCGATACCTTCGTAAAAAAATTGATAGCCAGTTTGAAATGAAGTTAATTCATACAGTACGAGGCACTGGTTACGTATTGCGAGTAGAATCATGAATGAAAAAACTATCAATAAAAATGAGAGTAACCCTTTGGTATACGGGGTTAGTTGTCATTATTATGGCACTCGTGTTAGCTTTTATTTTAGCTTCTTCAGATAAAGTTGTGCTTTTTAATATGAAAAATCAATTAAAGAGCACAGTAAAAGAAAGCATTGAAGATATCAAATATAAGCATGGACAGTTAAAGATTGACGATGAGTTTGAAACTTTAGAAGATGGAGTAAATCTCCTCATTTATAGTAAGCAAGGTGAGCTACTAGCAGGAAATAGTCCAACAAGCTTTAATAAAAAGATATCGCTTAAATCCGATGAAATACAAACCATTAAAAATGGTAATAAAGAATGGATAGTATATGATTTTCTCCATAATGCAGGCGGCGATGAGCAAGTCTGGGTTCGTGGAATAATGACGATGAACCAATTATCGTCAACGATGAATACGCTTATTGTGGTAACACTCATCACATTTCCATTACTTATTCTCATTGCGGCAGTGGGAGGATATTTTATTACGAAAAGAGCGTTTCGACCTGTGAAACAAATGAGTGATTCAGCCAGTGAAATTGGTGATGGTAAAGACCTTTCGAAGAGAATTAATTTACAAGGTTCATCGAAAGACGAAATGTATCATTTATCACAAACCTTTGACAAAATGTTTGAGCGGTTGGAGACATCATTTGAAAGTGAAAAACAATTTACATCTGACGCATCTCATGAATTAAGAACACCAACATCTGTTATTATTTCGCAATGCGAATACGCCTTATCACAGAAGCATAATCCGAAAGAAATGGAAGAATCGTTAGAAGTAATTTTAAGGCAATCGCGTAAAATGTCCTCGTTAATCTCGCAGCTCTTATTATTAGCACGAGTTGACCAAGGAAAGCATGATACTTTTCAATTTGAATGTATTAATATGAGTGAATTAACGGAAATCGTTGTAGAAGAGCTTTCATTCATGGTTCAAGAAGCTTCGATTGATATAACAACAAATATAGAGGAAGACCTGTTTATGAAAGCAGATCAAACATTGATGATGCGTTTATTAATGAATTTACTAACGAATGCGATTGCTTATGGCAAAGCGAATGGCACTGTGAATATACAACTGTTCCGTGATGGAACCAACATAATAGGTAAAGTCTCCGATAATGGCATAGGCATAAGCGAGCAACATATTGCGAAAATATGGGAACGCTTCTATCGAGTTGATGCAGCGCGAACATCTTCAAACATTGGAAACACAGGTTTAGGATTGTCGATGGTAAAATGGATTGTCGAACTACACGGAGGAGAAATTACCGTTGAAAGTGAATTAGGGGAAGGTAGTACTTTTACATTTAAACTACCAATTGAAAAACGAGCATAAATGTTTCTATCGGCAAAAAAAACGATAATTTGCAGACACTGGGGAGGAAATGCATTGAAAAAGAATAAGAAGTTAAAACCATTATCAGTTTTAGCAACAGCGGCAGTGCTAAGTAGTAGTTTTGCTTTTGGGGGTCATGCGGCGTATGCTGAGACACCAACAACATCATCTCTACCAATAGATGAGCATTTAATACCGGAGGAGCGTTTGGCAGAAGCGCTAAAACAACGGGGCGTAATTGATCAATCTGCATCACAAGCTGAGACGTCAAAGGCTGTCGAAAAATATGTTGAGAAAAAGAAAGGGGAAAACCCTGGGAAAGAAGTCTTGACAGGAGATAGTCTTACGCAAGAAGCTTCTGATTTTATAAAAAAAGTAAAAGATTCAAAAATGAAGGAAAATGAACAGGCGCAGCAACCAGAAGTAGGACCAGTAGCTGGACAAGGTGCAGGATTAAATCCAGGGAAATTAAATGGAAAAGTACCTACTACATCAGCGAAGCAAGCTGATTACAATGGGGCTGTTCGAAAAGATAAAGTACTTGTTTTACTTGTGGAATTTAGCGATTTTAAGCATAACAATATTGATCAAGCGCCAGGATACATGTACTCTAAGGACTTCAATCGTGAACATTATCAAAAAATGTTATTTGGTGATGAACCATTTACGTTATTTGATGGATCGAAAATTAACACATTTAAACAATATTATGAGGAACAATCTGGTGGTAGCTACACAGTTGATGGAACTGTAACGGAATGGCTTACTGTTCCAGGGAAAGCTTCAGATTATGGTGCGGATGCTGGAACTGGTCATGATAACAAAGGTCCTTTAGGGCCACGTGATTTTGTGAAAGAAGCATTAAAAGCAGCGGTAGCAAAAGGGATCAATTTAGCAGACTATGATCAATTTGATCAATACGATCAAGATGGTGATGGAAATAAAAACGAGCCAGATGGCATTATTGATCATTTAATGGTTGTACATGCTGGTGTTGGTCAAGAAGCTGGCGGGGGTAAATTGAAAGATGATGCAATTTGGTCTCATCGTTCAAAACTTGGGTCAAAACCATATGCGATTGATGGCACAAAATCTTCTGTTTCAAATTGGGGCGGAAAGATGGCTGCATACGATTATACAATCGAGCCTGAAGATGGAGCGGTTGGTGTGAACGAAGACACGCATTGAATGGGCGAAAAAGATGTAAAAGGCGGCGTGGATACAACTGATGGTAAGTGGGTTGATAAATCATACGATTTAAGCCAATTCAAAGGGAAAAAAGTAAAACTGCAATTTGAGTATTTAACAGATATTGCAGTAGCTTATAAAGGATTTGCATTAGATAATGCTGCATTAACTGTAAATGGCAAAGTTGTTTTCTCTGATGATGCAGAAGGCCAACCAGCAATGACATTAAAAGGATTTACGGTGTCTAACGGATTTGAACAGAAGAAACATAACTACTATGTAGAGTGGAGAAATTACGCTGGTTCTGACACGGCGTTACAACATGCGCGTGGTCCAGTATTTAATACAGGAATGGTTGTATGGTATGCGGATCAAAGCTTTACAGATAACTGGGTAGGTGTTCATCCAGGTGAAGGATTCTTAGGAGTAGTAGATTCTCATCCAGAGGCAATCGTAGGGACATTAAACGGACAACCGACTGTGAAGAGCAGTACGCGTTATCAAATTGCTGATGCTGCATTCTCATTCGATCAAACACCAGCATGGAGAGTAGATTCGCCAACTCGCGGTATCTTTGACTATAAAGGATTACCAGGTGTTGCGAAATTTGATGATTCTAAGCAGTACATCAACAGCGTGATCCCAGATGCAGGACGTAAGTTGCCGAAACTAGGATTAAAGTTTGAAGTAGTAGGCCAAGCAGAAGACAAGTCTGCAGGTGCAGTTTGGATTCATCGATAAATGAAAGTTTTAGTAACAGGCGCAAACGGAAATTTAGGTTCTAAAATTGTAGAGTATTTACTTACCAGATTATCAATGGAAGAAATAATTGTTGGTGTACGTAATGATAAGTCTGAAAAAGCACTTAGTTATAAGGAACAAGGCTTAGAAGTACGTATAACGAATTTTGAAAATCCAGAGACCTTGTTCTCAGCATTCAAAGATGTTGATCGTTTATTCATCATGTCAACGTTTGGTGACTCTAATACAGTTATACGTCAGCATACAAATGCAGTAGACGTTGCTAAAGCAACAGGTGTAAAGCAAATTATTTATCCAAGTGTTACAGGAGCAGAAGGAAATGACTTCTTCCTCGCAGGCATGCATAGAGCACGTGAAGTAGCAATTATTGAATCTGGTATTCCTTATGTAATTTTACGAAACAACTGGTATATAGAAAATGAAATTGGAACCATTCAAGGCTGTATGGCTGGTGCTCCTTGGATGACTTCTGCAGGTGAAGGGAAAATAGGTTGGGTATATCATCCAGATTTAGCTGAAGCAGCAGCGAATGTTTTGGTAGCTGCTGGTCACAAAAATAAGATTTATGAACTTTCTGGTAAAAATTTAACACAAAAGCAATTTATAAATACATTAAGTGAAGTATTAGGCAAGGAAGTTCCTTTATTAGAAGTAGACGATCCTTCTTATGAAAAAATGTTAAGAGATGCTGGCGTACATGAAGCCTACCTTTCAATGTTAGTAATGACTCAAAAGGGGATTCGTGAAGGAGGATTAGAATCAACACATACCGATTTAAATTTATTATTAGAACGTGAGCCTACACCATTAAAACAAGCATTAACTCATTTATTAGTAAACACAAAATAGATGGCACGTTTTAGTTATCAAGATGAATCGATTTCTGAAGAAACGCAGCAAGAAATTTGTCCATTAACAGTTACCCAAAATGCAATTGCAGGAAGATGGAAAATTGTGATTTTGTGGCATTTAAGCAAAAATGAAATTATTAGGTTTAATGAATTTTTGAGGATGTTACCTGGTATTTCAAAAGGAATCTTAACTAGACAATTAAGAGAGCTTGAAGAGGACGAGCTAGTACATAGAGAAGTTTATAAAGTGGTTCCGCCAAAAGTAGAATATTCTTTAACAGATCAGGGGAAAAAGTTTATACCTGTATTAGAAGCAATGCAAATTTGGGGTAAAGATTTATTAAATAAAAAAATAGAGATGTATGAAAAACATATGGACTAAATGATCATTGTTGTAAGTCCGTATCAGGCACAAGCAAGTGTATCGGCATCCCTACCATGCAGTGTTATACTAAATCCACTCAACAAAGTAGACAAAAATGCCAAAGGAGTTGCTTTGGTCTATAAAGTGAAGTTAACAGCGAGTTTTCCACGAACAAACATAAGCATTCTGGGTGTACACCTACCTAACCCAAACACTTTGGGTAATTATGATACATACGAAGGTTTTGCCTTCATTCCAGAGAAAATTAGTTGGCGATTCAAACTCTATCCTTCTGAAGAAGATGATGGTCCTACTTGGGCCGGGAGAATTGACATTATCACAGCAGAAATGAAAGGGGTACAGATTCAAATACGCCCATCCAATTCCAAGACCGAGAAGTTAGGATTACCTGTTTTAACAAACAGTATCAAAGCCTGTAAATGAATGATTAATAAAATAAACAATACAACTAATAAAGCAAATCCTCCAGCGAAGCCACAGCCGCCACAACTACCACCAAAGCCCATAACAGTTCCTCCTTTAGAGAGGAGGGGAAAAACAAAGGTTTACTCATGTATTTTAACGGATTCAATCTAAATGAGTTATGGCTATGGTTATTCTTCTAAAAAATGTTGTAAAAATTACAATGAAACGTTATCAACGGGTGTATTACGTAGACATTCTGCTACTTTATTTCTTACTGTTGATGCTATGAATGTTGATCCAGATGATACTCATAGAGTAACTGTTGAAATGTTTGATTGGTCATCTGGCTCTCCTGTACTGTTACCATTAATAGACCCTTCAACACGAACATTGGCACCTAATCAATATGTTACTTTTCGTTCAGCAGCTCTTCCTCCAGGACTTTTTGCTTACGAAGTAAGAATAATTCATCCGAATGATAGAGATGTTGTTACGAATGTTTTTGGTCTTAGTGCAATCGTATTTAACCCACAAGAAGGAAATAATGTTTTACAACATGATTTGGCAAAATTAGACCTTAAATAGATGAAAAAAATTACTTATGTATGTGCTCTAACCGTTCTATCTTTCAGCTTAATTGGTTGTACAAGCACCTCGACTACAGATAAGGCTTCACAAGCTACGCAGGAACATACACAAAATAGTATTCAATTAAACTCCACAAATATTACAGACATTGAAATACTTCGAACAAGCAATAATGATATTTCCAAATCTCAAACAGACAATGAGGGAATGATAAAATCTATCGTTTCGTCAGTGCAAAATGGAACTTCGAAAACAATCACACTAGATCAAAAAAAGAAACAATCGGCACATTCTACTATAACCGTTACATATAAAGATGACTCAAAAGAAGAGCTTCTTGTCTGGATTGATAATAAAGAGCAAATTACAATCGCTAAAGATGAGAAGAAAGGTAAAGTAGAAGCTGTGACATTAAACATGAAAAGCTCTAAAATGATGAAAGATTTCTTTAAAAATAACAAAACGTAAATGATTGTAACAACAACGTCTGGAATTCAAGGTAAAGAAATTATTGAGTATATTGATATTGTAAATGGTGAAGCTATTATGGGTGCAAACATTGTCCGCGATTTATTCGCTTCAGTTCGTGATGTTGTCGGTGGCCGTGCTGGTTCTTACGAAAGTAAATTAAAAGAAGCTCGTGATATTGCGATGGATGAAATGAAAGAACTTGCAAAACAAAAAGGTGCGAACGCTATCGTTGGTATTGACGTAGATTATGAAGTTGTTCGTGATGGGATGTTAATGGTTGCTGTAAGTGGTACAGCTGTACGTATATAAATGGGAACTGGCGCTTCTTTAAGTGCAGGATTAACGATTCCTTTACAACATGTATTAAAAGGATCTTGGAATATGGCACTCGCTTTTTGGGGTGTACTTACTATTATCGCTATTATATTTTGGTATCCGGTTATGAAACGAAAAAAGAATACGAGCACACAAGATAAAAAGAATAATGGTTTACCTTTAAGAAATAAAAAAGCATGGTTGTTCACAATCTTTTTCGGACTACAATCAGGAATTTTTTACTCCATTACGACTTGGCTTGCGCCAGCAAATCAAAGTATGGGTGTCAGCCGCGAGCAAGCTGGTACTCTTATAACTGTTTTTACAGTTGTTCAAATGATATGCAGCTTTTTAATTCCAACATTAGCCGATATTTATAAAAACCGAGCACTTTGGTTATTAGGGAGTATATGCTTCATACTCGTAGGTTTATCACTCATGATATACCCATTCACTACACCATGGATCCCTTCTATTTTACTAGGTATCGGGCTCGGCGGTGTATTCCCACTCACTCTTATGCTACCGCTATATGAAACAAAAACTTCAGAAGATGCGAGTGCATGGACTGCTATGATGCAGTCAGGAGGATACATTATGGGCGGATTTATTCCAGTCTTAGCAGGAATCGCTCGTGACTATTTTGATGGTTATACGCAAGTTTTTATTATAATGGCACTTTTAAGCTTAATTTTGTTCATTTTAACTTTAGTCATGAACAAAAAGAAAGTAGAAGCAAAAGATCTTATAGCTTAAATGCCTACTGAATATATTCCAATCATTAAGCCGATTTTCGTAGGGAATTTTTCTTTAATAAAACCTGATAGTAACGGACCTGCAAGTGCGATCCCAATACCGATAAATAAAGAGCTCGCGAATAATGTGGAAATGGAAGAGGTAAAAGCCCTCATACATGTTGCGAAGCCAATTAAAATAAGACAAGCCATAATTGCTTTTTCTGCCCCATATTTTTTAATGACCTTCCCAGTCAGTAAGGCGAATGTCCCCATACAAAAAACAGGAATAGCTGTTAAAAAACTAACGGAAAAATTGCTTATATTTAAGTCTTGTCGGATTGTTTCTAATAAAGGTGAAATAGATGTGATTCCGATACGTAAATTAATGGAAATAAAAAATAGTGCTAGTATATATAAATAATTGTCAACAGAACTTAAATTGGTTATCATAAAAACGAATGTAACAGGAGATGAGCAGATGAATATAAACGAAAAGAAATCTTTTTCAAAAGTTTCTCGACGGAAATTAGTCGATAAAGTGTTGGAACGTTTACAAGAAAAAATCTTTTCTGGCGAGTATGAAGTTGGTGATCGCCTCCCTACAGAGCCGCAATTAATGGAAGAGTTAGGTGTAGGGCGTTCGACGCTGCGAGAAAGCATAAAGATATTAGTACATGCCGGCATCTTAGAAGTTCGACAAGGACAAGGTACTCGTATTGTCTCACTAAATACAACACAGGATTCATTTGAAAAACGATTGCAAGCAGCTAATATTAATCATGTATATGAAGCACGAAATATGTTGGATAAAGAAGTAGCGATGTTAGCGGCACAGCGCCGAAGTGAAGAGGACCTTTTATACTTAAAAGGTCATTTGAATAAAAGAAAAAATGCCCTTCAAGAAGGAAATTATGTAGCATACATAGATGCAGATATTCAGTTTCATCTAGCAATTGCAAAGGCGAGCAAAAACGAAGTTCTACTTGACTTGTATCAATCTTTCGTACCTGCCCTTCGCCACATTTTAAGCCAATTAATATTAAATACAGCGAACTATGAAGATAACTCTGAAATTCATGAAAAATTATTCCAAGCTATTTTAAAACAAAATGCCGAAGAGGCACGAACATACGCCGTTCAAAATTTGGAGCTGAAATAAATGGGAATGCTTTTAGGGTGTTTAATCGGTATAATTGTCGACATATTTTCCCCGGATTATTCACTGTTTACAGTTGGTTTAGGAGCTGGAATAGGCTATTTATTTGGATTTTTTGCCTATGAAATTTATAGCTAGTTGCGCGGAAGACACATTCAATTTCATAAGTTTGGTAACCCAAAAGATGTATTACAAGTTGAATATAAAAATATAGAACCATTAAAAGATAATGAAGTTTTCGTTCGTATGTTAGTTAGGCCGATTAATCCATCTGACTTAATTCCCGTAACTGGAGCGTACGCACATAGAATTCCTTTACCTAACATACCTGGTTATGAAGGTGTTGGTATTGTAGAAGATGTAGGCCCGAGCGTTACTAGAAGTCTTATCGGTAAACGTGTTTTACCGTTACGCGGGGAAGGTACTTGGCAAGAATATGTGAAGACATCAGCTGATTTTGTAGTCCCTATTCCCGATTCCATTGATGATTTTACGGCAGCACAAATGTATATTAATCCTCTTACGGCGTGGGTTACATGTACAGAAACGCTAAAATTACAACGAGATGACGTTTTATTAGTAAACGCTTGTGGCTCCGCTATCGGTCATCTTTTTGCGCAGTTATCACAAATTTTAAACTTCCGACTCATTGCAGTGACTAGAAATAGTAAACATACAGAGAAATTACTTCAGCTCGGTGCTGAATATGTGATAGATACTTCCACTGTTCCGCTTTATGAAACAGTTATGAAGGTAACGAACGGGATAGGCGCAGATGCTGCGATTGATTCTATTGGAGGATCCGATGGAAATGAATTAGCATTTTGTGTACGTCCAAATGGACACTTTTTAACTATCGGTCTTCTATCAGGCGTACAAGTAAACTGGGCCGAAATTGTTACGAAAGCAAAGGTGCACGCTAACATATTTCATTTGAGACATTGGAATACAGACGTGTCAGCATATAAATGGCAAGAAACGTTTCGTCACTTAATTCGTTTAGTTGAGGATAAAAAATTACGTTTTATGGCAGTACATTCTACGTATGACTTAACAGATGTGAAAACTGCGGTTGCTGTTGCGCATTCTACTGAAAAAACAAAGGGAAAAGTGTTTTTAACGGGGTATTAAATGAAATATTGCATATCGAAATGCATCGATATTAATGTAAGCGCTTACTATAATGATGATATAAAGATTTATTACATCTTACTATTTAAAAAAGGAGGCAATCATATGGAAATCGCAATGGCAGTTTTAAAATTTGTAGGTGGAGTCATTCCATTGGTTCAAGAACTTTTAAAAACATTTATGTAAATGAAAAAAATAAGTTCAAATATAGATTTGGATACAAATGTATTGGAAGCGGTATTTATTCCAAGAAGGTTTATTATTTTATGGATCACACTCGTATATATAGCTTCAATGCTTTTAGAATTTCGTAATAATATTTTCTCTATGGATAGTTTCTTTTTTACAATAGTCATTGTTATTCATACTATTTTTCATTGGTATGCGAGTTCATTAAAAAATAGGCAATTGTTGTACTTCTTTTTTGTACAACTTTTCATTGTGTTTTTGGCTGCATTTATTGCAACAAATGCTTCGATAGCGATTTTTGTTGGATTAACTCCCATTTTGATCGCCCAAAGTTTATATGTTTATCACAATATATTTAAAGTAATTGCAGTTTTTACTCTTATGTATGCAATATTTTGTGCTGCAATTAGTATTAATTATGGTGTGAATAAATTAGCTATTCTTATCTCTATGTTTCTTTTAGTGTTAGCAATTATTATTCCTTTTTCTTATATTAATAAGCAGCAATTTGATGCACGTAATCGTATACAGAGCTATATTCAAGAGTTAGAGTCTGCATATATGAGAGTGGAAGAATTGACATTAGCCAATGAAAGGCAACGTATGGCAAGAGATTTACATGATACGTTAGCGCAAGGTTTAGCAAGTTTAATTATGCAATTGGAAGCAATAGATGCCCATATGCAAAAAGGGAATACAGGACGCTCTCAAGAGATTATGAAACAAACTATGATAAGAGCGAGACAAACTTTACATGATGCAAGGTTGGTTATTGATGATTTGCGTCATACTACTAATTCATTTAATGAAGCAGTAAAGGAAGAGGTTCAACGTTTTTCTGAAGCTACGTCTATAAATGTGAGACTTACTATCCAAAGTCCACCGTATATTTCAAGCGTAGTAAAAGAGCACTGTTTATATGTAATTAGTGAATGTTTAACGAATATCGCAAAACATTCACAGGCAGCAGATGTAAATTTAAATGTTGAATATATCGATGATCTTGAAAAACTTACTATTGAAGTTGAAGATAATGGAATTGGTTTTGAAACTAGATATATCGGTAAGAATCCTGGACATTATGGTTTAATTGGTCTAAATGAGCGTGTTCGATTGATTAAGGGAGAAATACATATATTGAGTGAAAAGATGAAAGGTACGAAAGTGTATATTCAAGTGCCTATAAATAAAGAAGGAGATGGCCATGAAGCATAAATGAAGCATAACGTATTAATTGTAGATGATCATTTCGTTGTAAGAGAAGGTCTGAAATTAATAATAGAAACGAGTGATTCATTTCAAATTATAGGTGAGGCTGCAAATGGAGAAGAAGCCCTTTCTTTCATAGAGAAAAAGGAACCTGATGTCATTTTAATGGATTTAAATATGCCTAAAATGAGTGGTTTAGAAACAATTGAGGCTTTGAATAAAAAACAAAACCATACGCCGATTATCATATTAACTACTTATAACGAAGATGAATTAATGTTAAAGGGAATTGAGTTAGGAGCAAAAGGATATTTGCTAAAAGATACGGATCGTGAGAATTTGTTTCGAACATTAGAAGCGGCTATTCGAGGTGAGATTTTACTACAACCAAATATTATGGAAAAGATAGTAAACTATAAAAGGAAAGAAATACATGCTGATAAGGTTGAAGGGAACAACTTAACAGAAAAAGAATTGTTTGTGTTGAAAGCTATTGCACGCGGATATAAGAATAAAGAAATTGCATTCGATATGGGGATAGCTGAGCGAACGGTAAAAGCTTATTTAACAAATATATACAATAAATTAGGTGTTAATTCCCGGTCAGAAGCAGTAGCTGTATCTATTGAAAGGAAGTTAATTCATTTTTAAATGGAAACTTTGCTTTTAATTCCTGTAATAATTTTCTTTATTTGGCTGCAAAGCAAACAAAGAAAATTAAACTGGATAGATATTATAACTTTTCTCATAATGATAGGGATTATTACTTATATGGCGCCGCAACCAATGACTAGGGATTTACAAGCAGAGTTACTGGCAGTTACGCTTTTTTCTTTCGCTATTGGTGTTTGGCAAGGTGGGGGAATTACAGTCTGTTATGAGGATGAAATTTTATATATTACAAATGGAAAGCAGTATTCCATTTCATGGATTCTCTTAATAATTGGCAACATAATTATTATTAATATATTTGAAGATGGATTTACATTTAATGGACCGTGGTTTCTTTTGTGTAGTGTTGTCATTACATCTGGGGTGAAAATCAGTATTCTATGTGTTCTGTACAAATTAACAGTGCGAAATTGAATGTTTCTACCTATTACTACATTTGATAGGTTTAGATGGCTGGGGAATGTTGCTTTCTCTTCAGAAAAGACTAGCAGGAATCGAGTGTTTTCGAGGGCGGGAGAAAGTAATGTTAATTTGTGTAAAAATAAATATATAGATTCAGTTAATAATATTCACCAAAAAATAAATGTGAATTCTTTGGACTATAGTGATAACCGTATACTGGGCTGTGCAGAACCCCATTCAACAATTGTCATAACAAGTAGTGATATGTATGTTGGAAGCGGACGGGTTAATAAGTATGGAGAATTTAAAATATATACGAAAGATTATCTGGAAGGGGATTTGGTAATAGAGATTCAGTTGATAATGGGTGGCTTTTATCAAGAGAGTATAATGGTAAATAAGATAGGATTATTTCTTTTTTCAGCTAAATAAATGTATTTCGGAAGCAAAGGTTGGTATGTAAAAGAACTTAAAAAATTAGGTATCCGTACTTATGAAGGTAAAAAACTAGAATCGTATCGTACGCATATTTTATCTAGTTTACTTGAGAGAATGAAGAAGGCTTCGGCTTAAGTGATTATAGAGAAGCACGAAATTCAAATTGACCAAATTACGAGCGGTAAAGTGAATATCTTTACTTTCTATAGAAATAGAAAGCAAATTGATGATCATTTTTTACGTTTACAAGAACCATCGCTTACAGCAAACTACTTCTTCCATTTTCATTTTGATGCAGAGAGCTTACACCTTTTGCAGGAAGAGTTTCCGGGCGTATATCCGTACGACGGTAGTGAAACGATTCATAACTGGACGGAAAAGATGAAGGCAGAATTGCAACATCAGATCCAAACAGGTAAATGGAATAAACGCGTACGTATCGGTAATCGCATTCTAGATGTGGGGTTTACGTGGTGCGACGAAGATATAGTAGATTGAATGGGAGTATACGTTCTAACAGTCTTTGAAAAAGATGGTTCAAAAGCATTAGACGAATCATTTGAGGCGGCAACTGAAAAAGAAGCGAAAGCAAAAGGTGAATCTATTTTACAAGAAAAAGGATTGCACGAAAAAACACATCGCTGCACATCTTCTGCAGGTAAGCTCGTTTTATTCCAGCGCTAAGTGAAACAAGTGAAGTTTATACATGCGGCTGATTTGCATTTGGATAGTCCGTTTAAAGGGATGGAAATGAATGTAGCGCAGTCTGTTTGGGAAAGAATGAAGCAAAGTACGTTTGAATCGTTCGAACGTATTGTTGATAAAGCGATTCAAGAGCGCGTTGATTTCGTATTACTAGCTGGGGATTTGTATGATGCGGAGACAAGAAGTTTGAGGGCGCAAGTGTTTGTGCGTGAACAAATGAAGAGACTTTCGCAGTACGATATTCCCGTTTTTATTATTCACGGTAACCATGACCATTTAGGGGGGAGCTGGGCTGCAATTGAGTTTCCGGAAAATGTTCATGTATTTACGGAGCCTTATGTAGAAGAGAAGTCATTTTATAAAAATGGTGAACTGTTAGCTTCTATTTACGGGTTTAGTTATTTGCAGCAAGCGGTAACGGATAATATGACAGCGCAGTATACGAAAATGAGTGATGCGCCTTTTCATATTGGCATGCTTCACGGAAGTGTGGAAGGAGATGCAGAGCATAATCGTTATGCACCGTTTCAAATTCGTGAGCTGAAAGAAAAGCAGTTTGATTATTGGGCTCTTGGCCATATACATAAACGTGAAATTTTATCAGAAGAGCCGTACATTATTTATCCAGGGAATATACAAGGGCGTCATCGTAAGGAGACAGGGGAAAAGGGTGCGTACCTTATTGAACTTACGAAACAAGGAACGCATTGCTCATTTTTCCATACGGCAGATGTTGTATGGGATGAGATAGAAGTAAATATTGATGGGCTTGAAACTGTCGATGACCTTATGACGGCAGCATCAACTGCGATGAATGAGTGCCGAAGGGAAGAGGAAGGGACGCTACTAACTGCCGTATTTACAGGACAAGGGCCGCTTTCTCCTTATTTGCGCGGAGACAAGCGCGTGGAAGAGATTTTTCATATTTTAGCAGCTGGCGAAGAGCGAAAAGATTTCGTATACGCGATGAAGTGGAAAAATGAGACGGTTTCTTTTGCAGAAATAGAGCGTTTGAAAGAAGAAAATCATTTTGTCGGTAGTGTACTGAAAGAGTTAGAAGCTTTCACAAATATGGACGGCGTGTTGCGCACCATTTGGACATCTCCTGTAGCGCGTAATAGTATTGAATCTTTTACAGAAGAAGAGAAGAAAGAGATTCAAAAGGAAGCGGAAAATATTATTTTAGAACAATTATTCCAGCAAGAGAGGGATAAGAAATGAATGGAAAAACTCCATATTTATGGATACGGAAAATTAGAAAATGTGGAAATGGATCTGTCGATGCTGACGGTGTTGTACGGTGAAAATGAAGCGGGGAAATCAACAATTCGCTCGTTTATGAAAAGTATTCTGTTCGGTTTTCCAACGAGAGGACAGCGCCGTTATGAACCGAAAGAAGGCGGGAAGTATGGTGGTGCAGTTACTGTACAAACAGAGAAGTACGGTCGTTTGAAAATTGAACGATTGCCAAAGACGGCAGCAGGCGAGGTGACCGTTTATTTTGAAGATGGGAAAACGGGCGGCGAAGATATTTTAAACGATATATTAAGCGGCATGAATGAAAGTTTATTTGAATCTGTTTTTTCTTTTGATATGCATGGTCTTCAAAACATTCATCAGCTTGGCGAAGCCGATATCGGCAATTATTTATTTTCGGCAAGTGCAGTCGGAAGTGATGCGTTATTGCAGTTAGATAAAAAATTAGAAAAAGAAATGGATCAGCGTTTTAAGCCGAGCGGGCGAAAGCCAGAGATTAATGTGTCACTGCAAGAGATGAAGAAGCTTGAAGAGAAGATGAAAGAGTGGCAAGGGAAAATTGGCACGTATGAAAAACAAGTTGAGCAGTTAAAAGAAAGTGAAGAGAAACTTGCTTCTGTTCGCGCGGAAAAAGAAAGTGCGGAAAAGCGAAAGCAAGATTATGAAATATTAGCAGCGCTTGAGCCTCTCGTTATTGAAAAGCATGCGCATGAGAAAGTGTTAGAACATGAAAAAAGGCAGTTTCCTGTAAACGGAACGGTGCGCTATGAAGCGATAAAGGCGAAGATGGAGCCGCTTCAATTACAAGTTGATTCGCTCCATAAAAAAATAGAGACGGTGCAATCGGAAATTGAGTCGATTCAAATAGATGAAGAATTTTTACAAAAAGAAAGTTACGTAGAAGAACTTCGCATGCAGCATATGTCGTATGAAAATGCACGCCAAGAAATGCGTGATATGACAGGAAGTATTACGAATATAAAAGAAGAAATTGCAGAACTAGAGCAACAAATTGGTGCTACTTTTGAAAAAGAAACAGTTCTTTCGTTTGATATGAGTTTGGCAACGAAAGAGCTAATTACACAAATAGTGCAAAAAGCGCGCGAATTAGAAACGCAAAAAGCACAGCTCGATGATCGCTTCAAAGTAGCGCAAGAGCAATTAGAAGAACAAGAAGAAAATATAAGACAGATCAAGAAACAAATGTTAGCTGATGAAGAGCGTGCTACATTAGCTGAGAAAGAAAAATCGTTCCAAGATGCGGCGTTTATCGGTATGGGTGCGGAGAGAATGAAGCGTAAGTATGAGGAAAAAGCAGGAGCGGCTACGCAAAAGAAAAAGCAGTGGCAAAGAATTTGTCTTCTGTTACTGCTTATTAACACAGGTGTTTTATTCACGAGCTTATTTATAGATAACCGCCAGCTCTTGTTTATTAGTGTCATTGTTTTTGTGGGGATTGTTCTTGCCCTTGTTTTATATAAAGATCCGTCAAGTGGATTACAAGAAGAACTACTTACTCTTCAGCAAAGTGCTGGCGGAAGACAAAGTGAAGAAGCGATGTCCGTTCGCTATCAATTAGAAAAAGATGAAGAGATTCGTAAGTTATTTGAGCGTGAGTCATATAAGTTACAGCAAATGGAACGAGCTTATGATAAAGTCGTTTCATCGTATGAGGAATGGGAGAGAGAAACGTTCCGCGCGGGAGAACAAGTGGATGCGTATAAAACGCGCTATATGTTCCCTGAATTTTATACGTATGCACACATATTGCCGGCATTTGAGCGGATTGAAAAAGTGCAGCAACTATATCGTGAATTAGAGAAACAGGGCACGCGGAAATCTTCATTATATGAAATGATTTCGCACTTTGAACATAAACTAGAAACTGTTATCGGTAGCGCGGAGTATAATAAGCTGCATGAAGCGCAAAGTCGTATACAAAATGAGAAAGAAAAGCGCCAAACTTGTAAGCAGCTAAAAGAGAAGCTGACGGAATGGCAAGAAGAATATGAGTTCATGCAAGAGCAATTGAAACAGCTACTAGTAGAACGAGATAGTTTGTGGCATATTGCAGAGGCTACAGATGAAGAGATGTTTTTAGAAGCCGGTAAACTGGCAGAGAAATGTGAAGATGCAGAGAAACAAGTGGGGCGTTTATTACCGCAAATTGAACTTTTAGAGCAGCGTTTAACGAGTTTGTCATTAGCTGAACATTATGAAGCTGACGGTTATGAGGAAAAATTAAAGCGAGAAATGACAGTCGTGCAAAACTGTCTTGCAAAAGAGAAAGAACTGACAGAGCGCATTGCGAAACATCGTATGGAAATTGAGAATTTAGAAGAAGGTAGTACGTACGGTGATTTAATGCATGAATGGGAAATGAAAAAAGCGCAAGTGCGCGAACAAGTGAAAAAGTGGGCTGCTTATGCGGCAGCAAAGACGCTGTTAACGAAAACGAAGCAATATTATCATGAGGTACATTTGCCTCGTATTTTACAAAAATCAGAAGAGTATTTCGTCTATTTAACGGGCGGACGCTATAGTAAAATCTTTTCACCGTCAGAGGCGGAGCCGTTCATTGTTGAACGTAACGACGGTATACGTTTTTACAGTCATGAACTAAGCCAAGCGACAGCGGAGCAATTGTATTTATCGCTGAGATTTGCATTAGCGAAAACATTTGAGCATGATTATCCATTTATTATTGATGATAGTTTCGTGCATTTTGATGCGGTAAGGACGAATCGAACGATTGAACTAATAAAGGAAATTGCGAAAGATGGACAAGTCATCTTCTTTACATGTCACGCTCATTTATTATCGTTCTTTACAGAAAAGCAGATTATAAAATTAACGCATAAGCGTAAAGAAAATGAGTTGTAGATGAAAAAGAAAATTGCAGAATATGAAGTTGGTGAACAAGTCGATGTTTTCTTGTTAATTAAAACAGCGACAAAAGGTCTCGCAAGTAATGGAAAGCCATTTTTAACAGTAATCTTACAAGATCCAAGTGGAGATATTGAAGCGAAGCTATGGGATGTATCACCGGAAGTTGAGAAACAATATGTAGCAGAAACAATCGTTAAAGTAGCTGGAGATATTTTAAACTACAAAGGACGTATTCAATTACGTGTGAAACAAATTCGAGTTGCGAATGAAAATGAAGTAACAGATATCTCGGACTTTGTAGAAAAAGCACCAGTGAAAAAAGAAGATATGGTTGAGAAAATTACGCAATACATATTTGAAATGAGAAACCCGAACATTCAGCGTCTAACAAGACATTTATTAAATAAGCATCAAAATGAGTTTTTAGAATATCCAGCAGCGACGAAAAATCATCACGAGTTCGTATCTGGACTAGCTTATCACGTCGTATCAATGCTAGATTTAGCGAAAGCTATTTCGGCTCTATACCCATCATTAGATAAAGACTTACTATATGCAGGCGTTATTTTACATGACCTTGGTAAAGTAATTGAGCTATCTGGTCCAATTTCTACAACGTATACGTTAGAAGGAAATTTACTAGGCCACATTTCTATCATGGTGAACGAAATTGGGAAAGCAGCAGATGAGCTGAACATCGATGCAGAAGAAGTATTAATCTTGCAGCACATCGTCCTTTCTCACCACGGAAAAGCAGAATGGGGTAGCCCAAAACCACCATTAGTAAAAGAAGCAGAAATTCTGCACTACATCGACAACTTAGATGCAAAAATGAACATGATGGACCGCGCATTAGGACGCACAAAACCAGGCGAATACACAGAGCGTGTATTTGCACTTGATAATCGTTCGTTCTATAAACCGACGTTCCATAATTAAGTGGAAAATGTTTATTGTGATAAAATATCAGAAAAATCAAATAACACAAAGGGGATAAGGAATATGAACATATTAGAAAAAATTAAAGAAAACGTTTCAAAGGTTATTGTAGGAAAGGAAGGAGTAATTGATTTAGCGATGATTGCATTAGTTGCAAATGGCCATGTTTTATTAGAAGACGTACCAGGAACAGGGAAAACAACATTAGCCAAAACTCTTGCGAAAAGTATTGATGGGGTTTTTCAGCGTGTTCAATTTACATCGGATACGTTGCCGGGTGATGTAGTAGGATTAGAATACTTTGATATGAAAGAAAGTGATTTTAAAACGAGAAAAGGACCTATTTTTGCAAATTTAGTTTTAGTAGATGAAATTAACAGGGCTGTCCCGAGAACACAATCAGCGTTGTTAGAGGTAATGGAGGAGCGTACCGTAACAGTTGCAGGCGTAACACATGTATTACCCAATCCATTCATTGTATTAGCAACGCAAAATCCATTAGAATCGGCAGGAACTTTTACACTTCCAGATGCGCAGCTAGATCGCTTTCTATTAACCATTCGGCAAGGGTATCCAGATCGTACATATGAAAAAGAAATGCTAAAACGATTTAAAGAAAATAATCCATTTAACGATTTACAAAGTGTTGTAACTCTTTCTGACATATTAGAGTTGCAAGAGCAATCTAAAAGAATCCATATACACGATGAGGTGGAAGAATACTTGCTTGATATTGTAGAAGCAACGCGAAATCATGATTTGATAGAAATCGGGGTTAGTCCGCGTGGGTCTTTAGCTTTTATGAGAGCGGCGCAAGCAAGGGCATTATTAAAGGAGCGGGAATATGTAACTCCTGATGATTTGAAAGCTTTGGCAACTCCGGTTTGTGCACATCGATTAACGTTAACGATTGAAGGAGATATGAAAACAACTAAAGTAGATGTACTGCAAGGAATTTTAGAAAAAATTGCAGTGCCGGTAGAAAGTGTATGAATGAATGAGATTATAAAAAGGAAAAATCCGTTGTTGGAACCGCTCTTTATAGGCGGAATCGGCGTTATGTGTCTTATTCTCTTTGTTTTTACAAATCAATTTTTTATTGTGATCCTCTTTTTGTTTTATTTGTTGTTAGCTGGATTTTTACATTTGTATATGAAAGTAGTCATGAGAGTGAAATGGGATATCTCCCAAAATCAAAAGAGATTATTTATGAATGAAAGAGGAGAGTGTGTAGTGCAAATTATAAATGAAGCACGTTTTCCAATCTTTAAAGCAACTCTGCAGTTTCGTTCGGATGCACAAATAGAGTGGGAAACGGATCAGAAGATGCAGCGTTCGCATCACTCTTATCAAATTCCTCTCCAATTAGACGGAAGAGATATGATAACAATTATGATAGAGGGGAGTGCAAATGAAAGAGGAAGTCAAGGGTGGCAAGCCGCAGAACTTATAATATCAGATCCATTTGGCCTTTTAACGTATTACTTGCCTATTGAACACAAGGAACTCCCTGAATTTCATATTCTTCCGCAAATGTTGAAAGTAATGATACCTGAAATAAAAACATGGAAGCATGGATTTCGCAGTGCGGCTGTTTCTCCGTTATATGATGAAACGAAAATAGTAGGTGTGAAAGAATATGAAGGGGAATCATTTCGCTCTATTCATTGGGGTGCGACTGCGAAAACTGGGGTTATTAGTGCGAAAAAATATGAACATACACAAGGTGATCGATATGCGCTTTATGTAAATGTATTAGGGAAAACGGGATATACGCTTCGTACAGATATGGAATATTTAATTCAAGTCGCTGCTGGAGTATGTCGGGAATTAATTTCGCAAGACTGCTCGTTCGAACTATGGATAAATGGTGTACGGGAACAAGGCGTCATTCACTTAAAAGGTGGAAAGCACCGAAAACAACTTTATAAAGCAATGGATTTGTTATCTTCGTTAACAGAAAAAGATATACCATTGAATGCACATTTCTTTTATCAAACAGGATTTCGCAGACAAGAAGCAGGGGGTATTCCATTAATTATTGGATATCCACCGGAAAAACAAAAAGGGTGGATACAAATTGTGAAGTAAGTGGATACAAATTGTGAAGTAAAGGGAGGGACGGTGAATAGAGTGAAATGGGGATTGCGTGTTATATTTTGTTTTCTAGCCATTAGCGCTTGTCTTGTATTAGCAATTGGAATAACGAAAGGTGCATTTTTTGCAAAAGAGAAGGTGTTAGATTTTTTTTATCAGGAGGGAGAAGTTGGTGTATTTAGTGAAGAGACGATACGGAAAAGCAAGGGAGGCTTAGAAGGAAGCGAAAGGGGAGAAGCTCGGGAGCCTGGGGATGATTTAGGAGGGGCATTAGGTGAAATTGAAAATCCGCCTGATTCTGATAAAGAGGGATATTTTAAGAAGGGAGAGGTTGAAAGGTTTTCCCGAGATGCAAAAGGAGAAAATGACGATGCAGGCTTTATAGGGGGGAGCACTGAAAATATATTTATACAAATTGGCATCCTATTCGTAGTGATGGTAATCGTATTTTTTATCTTTCGCCGTATGCGGAATAAGAATCAGACAATTCATCATATACATTTGAAACAAAAAGAAGTACGAAAAATTGGGGAAGATGCAGAACAAGAAGACCGAGATAGCTTAATACTGCCAGCGGAAGAAGTAAGAGCAATGCTAATAAAATGGGAGCTAACATTATCAAAGTTTGAAAAGAGAAGGCTACAAGAGACGGTTCAACAATGGTTTTCACGTATTCACAAGAACAGTAATATTATTCCAATTTATGAGAAGGTTAGATATGGAGAAGAAACTGCTTCAAATGAGGAGTTACAGATGATGCGGAAATGGATACATGAAAATGTAAAGAAAAGTTTATAGATGCCTACTCCTGGTAAACTTCCGAATTTACCTGTATGGAGCTATCTTTTGAAAGACACAGGAATGTCAGAAAGCGCAGTAAATAATGAAGATATTTTTAAGGGAACGTTTGTTGAAGGTCAGATTCTTTCAAAAAATGAAACCGGATGAATGTATGAAATTAAAGGGCATCATCACATTTCAATGGTTACGAAAAACGCAAATGAAAATAATCACTTTTATAAAAACGTGCTTGGTTTACGTCGTGTGAAAATGACGGTAAATCAAGACGATCCGTCAATGTATCACTTATTTTACGGAGATAAAACAGGAAGCCCAGGTACGGAATTATCGTTTTTTGAAATTCCTTTAGTAGGAAGAACATATCGCGGTACGAATGCGATTACTCGAATTGGATTACTTGTTCCTTCAGAGGAAAGTTTGCATTACTGGAAAGCACGATTTGAAGAATTTGATGTGAAACATAGTGAAATGACAACATATGCAAATCGTCCTGCTTTGCAATTTGAGGATACTGAAGGTCTCCGCTTAGTACTACTCGTTTCAAACGGAGAAAAAGTGGAGCACTGGGAAACTTGGGAGAAATCAGAAGTTCCTGCAAAGCATCAAATTCAAGGAATGGGTGTTGTGGAAATGACAGTGCGCAGACTTGATAAAATGGCGAGTACACTTACAGGGATGTTCGGTTATATAGAGGTTAGCCGAAATGACGAAGAAGCAATTTTCCAGTCTATTAAAGGAGAGGCCTTTGGCGAAATCGTTGTGAAATATTTGGACGGTCCTTCTGAAAAACCGGGCCGCGGTAGCATTCACCATTTAGCGATTCGTGTGAAAAACGATGCAGAGCTTGCTTATTGGGAAGAACAGGTGAAACAAAGAGGTTTCCATTCTTCAGGAATCATCGATCGCTTCTATTTTAAAAGCTTATATTTCCGTGAATCAAACGGAATTCTATTTGAAATTGCGACAGATGGACCAGGATTTACAGTTGATGGAGATGTGGAGCATTTAGGAGAAAAACTTGATTTACCACCGTTCTTAGAAGATCAGCGAGCAGAAATTGAAGCAAATTTAGCTCCGATTGAAGAGAAGTAAATGAACCAATTAAAAGGAATTCACCACGTTACAGCGATTACAAGTAGTGCAGAAAAGAACTATGAATTTTTCACTCATGTTTTAGGAATGCGTTTAGTTAAAAAAACGGTAAACCAAGATGATATTCAAACGTACCATTTATTCTTTGCAGATGATAAAGGTAGTGCCGGAACAGATATGACATTCTTTGACTTCCCAGGCGTTCCAAAAGGAGTACACGGTACAAATGAAATTTCAAAAACTTCATTCCGTGTTCCGACTGATGCAGCATTAGAGTATTGGGTGAAACGCTTTGATCGTCTTGAAGTAGAACATACAGGAATTAAAGAACAATTTGGTAAGAAAACTCTATCTTTCGTTGATTTTGATGATCAACACTATCAATTAATTTCGGATGAACTTGATAAAGGGATAGAATCAGGTACACCGTGGCAAAACGGTCCAGTTCCATTAGAATATGCAATTACTGGTTTAGGACCTGTATTCATTCGTATTGCGAACTTTAGCTTCTTTAAAGAAGTGTTAGAAAAAGTTCTATTATTTAAAGAGATTGCGCAAGAAGGAGAATTCTATTTATTTGAAGTGAACGAAGGTGGAAACGGTGCATCTGTCATCGTAGAACATAATACAGTTCTTCCTGAAGCACAACAAGGTTTTGGTACAGTGCACCATGCGGCATTCCGCGTAGAAGATCGCGCTGTATTAGAAGAATGGATTGAAAGAATCGGTAGCGTTGGCCTTCCTTCATCTGGATATGTAAACCGTCACTTCTTCGAGTCATTATACGCAAGAGTTGCACCACAAATCTTATTTGAATTTGCAACAGATGGCCCAGGATTTATGGGAGATGAGCCATACGAAACACTTGGAGAAAAATTATCTTTACCTCCATTCCTAGAGCCAAAACGTGAAGAAATTGAAAAATTAGTTCGTCCAATTGATACAGTGAGAAGTACAAAGGAATTTATTAAAGAGTAAATGCCAAGGGGGACGCGAGGTATGGGAGCAGATGTAGTAACGAAGGAGCAAATGAAACATTCTTTAGATGATTGGTATCGTGTAATGTTGCAGCAACATATAGAGAAAGCTACAGAAATGAAAGAGGAGATTGATAGTAAGATTAGTGGTTTGGAAGTGGATCAAGATGTATCGCTTTATCATGCGTTATTGAAATTCAGATATGATGCATTAGTTGATTGGATTGCAGTTAGAGAAGATAGTTTTGATAAAGTAGAATCTTTCGAAATTCCGACAGAAGGCTTTCTAGCGTATTACTATCACTTCTTTAAAGGATTTCATTGTACATTAATTTCAAATTATAACGAAGCGAAAGAACAGTATGAACAAGCTGAGAAGTTACTGAAATATATTGCAAATCCGATAGAGCATGCAGAGTTTAATTATCGAATGGGGAACTTTCATTATCATTCCTATCAACAAATTAATGCGATTGATTATTTGAAAAAAGCAAAAGAAGATTTTATGAAGCAATCAGGATATGAGATTAATTTTGCCTTATGTGAGAATATTTTAGGGTTATGCTATGTTGATTTAAATCAATTTGAGTTAGCAGAGGAGATATTTAATAATTCATTAAATGTTTTTCAACAAATTAATCATGAAAAATATATTTTAATGGTTAGAAATAACTTAGGGTTGCTATATGCAAATCAGAATTTATCTGAGTTAGCCATTCGCCATTTATCCGAAGTAACAAAGAAAGCTCCTAATCATTTTAGGGCACTGTACTTGGAGGCTGATGAATATTTAAAAATAAAAGAATTTGAAAAAGCGAGTGCCATAATAAGTAAAGGATTGCATATTTGTAATCAGTTGAAGAATCAAGAATATCAATACCGATTCATGGTTTTAAATGAAATGAATACAAATATTGATGCATTAGAAGAGGTTGTTATAGCAGGTATTTCTTACTTTGAAAGAGAAGAGTTATTTGACTGTATTCAGGAATATACAGAACGCTTAGCAGATAAATTTTATGATATAAACAATCATGAAAAGGCTAGTAAATATTATCGTATGAGTAAAGAAGCGAGGCAAAAACAGATGACAAAAGGGGCGTTAAAGTAAATGAAAAAAATTGTGTTAACAGTAATTGGATTTGCATTTACTTTCTCAGTTTTAGGTTCCCATGATTTTAATGCTATTGCTCTTAATAAGGGAGATACAGGTGGAGCGCCAGCAGGACCAGAGTATTCTGGTTTTAATAAGGGGGATACAGGTGGAGCGCCAGCAAGACCAGACTACGTTAACATTGGAGATACAGGCGGAGCACCTGCAGATAATAGAGGCGACGGCGGCGGAGTAAGCCAACTATAAATGGAAGTCCTTTCTTTATTTTTTGGCCATGCAGAGAAAAGAATTGACTTACTTTTAATGTGTAACTATAATAGTTACAAAATAACCATCTGTAATAGAAATGAGTTATATTTTTTTAATATAATTGTAACTGATTCAGTTACAATAAAAACCAATCATAAAAAAACAAAAAATGTAAAAACTTTAAATAGCAACATGAGAAAGGAGACGGAAATTTTGAAACGGTTTAAGTTTTATATGATTAGCGGTATTGTGCTCGTTTTGTTAGTAGTATGTAACTTCGTCGATAAGCCGATTGCGAAGGTTAGAGAAGTGAAAGATACTGTTATGATGAAGCTGAATACGAAAGAGAGTATGGCACAGATTGATGGGCAGACGATTTATTTTAAGCAAATTGGTGAGGGGAAGCCGCCTTTACTTATGCTTCATGGATTTGGGGGTTCTTCAGATGGGTTTAGTGATATTTATCCGGAACTTGCGAGAGATCATACGATTATTGCAGTTGATATTTTAGGATTTGGGCGTTCTTCTAAGCCGGTTGATTTTCAGTATTCGTTTCCTGCGCAAGTGAATTTATATTATAAGTTAATGAAGAAGCTCGGATACGATCAGTTTGCGGTACTTGGTCATTCGATGGGGGGAGAGATGTCCCTTAATTTAGCGTATTTATATCCGGACGCAGTGACACATCTCGTTTTGGCAGATTCTACAGGGATCGAGTCTTTCCAGCAACAAGAAAGTTATGAAGTGCCGCCGCTATCAATGGATCTTCAAACTGTAACAGAGATTACGGATTATAATAAAAATGAAGTGAAAAATAGTCGTGATGATAAAGAGCATTACGATCAGCTTACGAAAATGAGAGAGCGCCGCATTGCGATGGAGGCCGATAAAATTAAAGTACCAACTTTAATTTTATGGGGACGACATGATAAGAGCGTTTCTTGGAAAAACGGTGAGCTGTATCATCAGTTATTTACAAATAGTACGTTTCATATTATTGAAAAAGGATACCACGCTCCGTTCCGCCAAGAGCCAATCGAATTTATGGAATATGTACAAGCATTTTTCTCAAAGCATCCACAATAATTGGAAATTTTACCATGGTGGGTTTATCTTGTAATTGTTGGGATTGTACTAAGTGGCTACATGGTTTTATATACTTCGAAAAAAGAGCAAGAGATGGATAATGAGTTTATCGAAAAAGAAGGCGAAGTATATATGAAACGTTTAGAAGAAGAGCGTGAGAAACGTAATCAGGATAGTGATAAAGATTCGGTATTACTTTAAATGATTTTTAGCGAGCGTTTAAAAGAAGAAAGGGAAAAAAGAAATTGGTCGCAAAGTGATTTGGCCGAAAAAATTCATGTAAGTAGGCAATCTGTTTCGAAATGGGAGACGGGAAAGAACTATCCGAGCATCGAAATTATTATTCATTTAAGTGATCTGTTCGGTATTACGATTGATGAGTTATTGAGGAGTGATGAAGAGTTGACGCAGAAAGTAATTGAAGATAGTAAGCAATTGGCGCATCCAAAATGGAAGGTGTTTTTTGATAGTCTCTTTATGATGGGTGTATTTTTATTTATTACAAAAATCGTTGTATGGATATTAAATAAGTTTGCAGGAGCGAGCATTACAATTGTAGCAGACGCACCGTATGTAATGAACTTTCTACCTCTTATATTAATGGTTATAGGTGGCACGGCTTCTGATAAGTTGAAGAAAATATATAGATAAATGGAATTTCATGAACAAAAAATTTTGCCAGCAGTGAGGCAAATTAAAGACTTGGAAAAGCTATTACATAGTTCGTATGAATATATTGTTATTTTAGATATTCATGTTGGTCAATTGAAGAGTGTTGTTTCACTTGCGAAGCAGCATGGTAAAAAGGTGTTTTTACATGTTGATTTGATCCATGGGTTACAAAGTGATGGGCATGCGACGGAGTTTTTATGCCAAGAATATAAACCGTACGGGTTACTTTCGACAAAGGCGAGCGTGATTATGAAGGCGAAGCAAAAGGGTGTCGTCTCAATTCAACGCATCTTTTTAATTGATTCTAGCGCGATGGAAAAGAGCTGTAATTTGTTAGAAAAGACGAAGCCGGATTATATAGAGGTGCTTCCTGGTGCGCTAACGGATGTGATCGCTGAAGTGAAAGAGCGTACTGGTGTACCGATTTTGGCGGGTGGTTTCATTCGTACAGTTGATGATGTGGAGAAAGCGTTAAATGCTGGTGCGACAGCAATTACGACATCAAAAAAAGAACTATGGAAACATTACCAAAAAAAGTGAATGTCAGCATTTTTAGGAGAGTTAGTAGGGACTGCGTTGTTAATCTTACTTGGTGGCGGCGTTTGCGCTGGTGTAAGTTTAAAGAAATCGTTTGCGAAAGATTCTGGTTGGATTGTTATTACAATGGGCTGGGGCTTAGCGGTTGCTATGGCAGCGTATGCAGTTGGATCAATTAGTGGGGCACATTTGAATCCGGCTTTAACGATAGGATTAGCATTTAAGGGAGCGTTCCCATGGAGTGACGTACCAGGTTATATCGCAGCACAAATGATTGGGGCAATTATCGGGGCAGTTCTTGTATATTTACATTACTTACCACACTGGAAAGAAACAGAAGATCCAGGAACAAAATTAGGTGTATTTGCAACAGGCCCAGCAATTCCGAACACATTTACAAACCTTTTAAGTGAAATGATTGGAACATTCGTTTTAGTATTTGGTATATTAGCAATTGGAGCAAATAAATTTGCAGATGGATTAAATCCATTTATCGTAGGTTTCTTAATTGTAAGTATTGGTTTATCATTAGGTGGAACAACAGGATACGCAATCAACCCGGCTCGTGATTTAGGTCCGCGTATTGCACACTTCTTCCTTCCGATTGCAGGAAAAGGCGGTTCAAACTGGAAGTATGCATGGATTCCGGTAGTAGGTCCGATTTTAGGTGGATCACTTGCAGGTTTATTCCATCAAGTTGTATTTGAAGGAAAACAAAATTCAGCACTTATTTATGTAATTATTGCAACTGTGGTTGTACTAGTAATCTCGTATATGACAAGTAAAAAAAGTGGAAGCACTACAAATAGTAGAAAAGTAGCATAGATGAAAAAATATATTCTTTCATTAGACCAAGGAACAACTAGCTCACGCGCAATTCTTTTCAATAAAGCAGGGGAAATCGTTCATTCAGCTCAAAAAGAATTTACGCAACATTTTCCAAAGCCAGGCTGGGTAGAACATAATGCACAAGAAATTTGGGGATCTATTTTAGCAGTTATCGCAACTTGCTTAAGTGAAGCGGATGTAAAACCAGAGCAAATCGCTGGTATCGGTATTACGAACCAACGTGAAACAGCGGTTGTATGGGATAAAACGACTGGTAAACCAATTTATAACGCAATCGTATGGCAATCTCGTCAAACAATGGAGATTTGTGATGAGTTAAAAGAAAAAGGTTATAGCGAAATGGTTCGCGAAAAAACAGGTCTTTTAATTGACGCATACTTCTCTGGTACGAAGGTAAAATGGATTTTAGATAACGTTGAAGGTGCAAGAGAAAAAGCAGAAAACGGCGAGTTATTATTCGGAACAATTGATACGTGGCTTGTATGGAAACTATCTGGTGGTAAAGCGCACGTAACAGACTACTCAAATGCATCACGTACATTAATGTTTAACATTCACGACTTACAGTGGGATGATGAGCTTCTAGACATGTTAACAGTACCAAAGAGCATGCTTCCTGAAGTACGTCCATCATCTGAAATATATGGTGAAACAATTGATTATCACTTCTTCGGTCAAAATATACCGATTGCAGGTGTAGCTGGTGATCAGCAAGCAGCATTATTTGGACAAGCTTGTTTCGGTGAAGGTATGGCGAAAAATACTTACGGAACTGGTTGCTTCATGTTAATGAACACAGGTGAAAAAGCAGTAGCTTCTGAGCACGGTCTATTAACAACAATTGCATGGGGTTTAGATGGTAAAGTAAATTACGCATTAGAAGGAAGTATTTTCGTAGCAGGTTCTGCAATCCAGTGGTTACGTGACGGAATGCGCATGTTTAAAGATGCAAGTGAGAGTGAAGTGTACGCATCACGCGTTGAATCAACTGATGGTGTATACGTTGTACCAGCATTCGTAGGACTCGGAACACCTTACTGGGATAGTGAAGTACGCGGCGCTATGTTTGGCGTAACGCGCGGTACGACGAAAGAGCACTTCATTCGTGCGACGCTAGAATCTTTAGCATACCAAACGAAAGATGTACTTTGTGCAATGGAAGCAGATTCAGGTATTGAACTAAATACATTACGCGTTGATGGCGGAGCAGTTAAGAATAACTTCTTAATGAAGTTCCAAAGTGACATATTAGAAGTTCCTGTAGAGCGTCCAGTAATCAATGAAACGACAGCTTTAGGTGCAGCATACTTAGCTGGTCTTGCGGTTGGATACTGGAAAAACCAAGATGAAATTAAAGCACAGTGGCATATGGACAAACGCTTTGAACCAACGATGGAAGCGGAAACAAGCGAAGAGCTATATGCTGGATGGAAAAAAGCAATTGAAGCAACAAAAGCTTTCAAATAAATGAAATTTTCAAGTAAACAACGTAAAGACGTATTAAACGGAGTAAATAAACAAGAGTTAGATGTGATCGTAATTGGTGGAGGTATTACTGGTTCTGGTATTGCATTAGATGGGGCAACACGCGGGTTATCAACAATTGTGTTTGAAATGCAGGACTTTGCAGCAGGTACATCAAGTCGTTCAACGAAACTTGTACACGGTGGTCTACGTTATTTAAAACAACTTGAAGTGAAAATGGTAGCAGAGGTGGGGAAAGAGCGTGCGATCGTATATGAGAACGGTCCCCATGTAACAACACCAGAGTGGATGTTACTTCCGTTCCATACAGGCGGTACGTTCGGATCATTCAGTACATCAATTGGTCTTCGTGTATACGACTTCTTAGCGGGTGTAAAACGAAGCGAGCGCAGAAAGATGTTTAACCGTGAAGAAACATTAAACAAAGAGCCTCTTGTGAAAAAAGAAGGATTAAAAGGCGGCGGTTACTACGTAGAATATCGTACAGACGATGCGCGTCTTACAATTGAAGTAATGAAAGAAGCAATTGAGCATGGTGCGAAAGCTGTTAACTACGCAAAAGTAGACAGTTTCTTATATAAAGATGGAAAAGTATGCGGTGTACGTGTAATCGATTTACTAGACGGAGAAGTATACGAAGTTTACGGTAAGAAAATTGTAAACGCAGCTGGTCCTTGGGTAGATACACTTCGTGAAAAAGATAACTCGAAAAAAGGAAAAGTACTTCAGTTATCAAAAGGTGTTCACTTAGTAATTGATCAAAAACGTTTCCCGTTAGGTCAAGCAATTTACTTCGATACACCAGATAAACGTATGGTGTTCGCGATTCCTCGCGGCGGAAAAACATACGTAGGTACAACAGATACGTTCTATGATAAAGATGCAGCTGTACCACACATGACAACAGAAGATCGCACATACATCATTAATGCGATTAACTACATGTTCCCAAGTGTGAAAATTACAGAAAAAGATGTTGAATCAAGCTGGGCTGGTGTACGTCCGTTAATTTATGAAGAAGGTAAAAACGCATCTGAAATTTCTCGTAAAGATGAAATTTGGACTTCTGAATCTGGTTTAATTACAATCGCGGGCGGTAAATTAACAGGATACCGCAAAATGGCTGAAATGGTAGTAGACTACGTAACGAACTTATTACAAAAAGAAGGTCATAGTGCATATCCGAAGAGTGATACGAAACATATGCCAATCTCTGGTGGACATGTAAGTGGTTCACACGGATTCCCGGCATTCGTTGCGAAAAAAGCAGACGAAGGTACGAAATCTGGTTTAACGAAAGCACAAGCAGAAGAATTCGCGAAATTCTACGGCTCTAACGTTGACGTACTATTCGACTTAGCGAAAAAACATAAAGACGAAGCGAAAGAATATAACATGCCGCTTGATGTTCTAATCCCGCTTGTATACGCAATGGATTACGAAATGACAGCAAAACCAGTAGACTTCTTCGTACGCCGCAGAGGCGCTGTATTCTTCAACATCCACTGGGTATACGAGTGGAAAGAAGCAGTAATCAACTACATGGCTGCGAAACTAGGCTGGAGCAAAGAAGAGCAAATGAAATATACAGCTGAACTAGAAAAAGCATTAACAGACGCTGTCATTCCTGTAGATCAACAAGAGCAGGCAGCTGCGTTAGCGTAAATGGATATTGCCAACCGTATTTTTTTATGTATTTATAAAACTTTTCCATACAGTGCGTCGTCTAATATATGGGAAGGAGGAAATGATGTGGATGAATTAACAGTAGAGATGTTTGAAATAGAAGATAAAGAGGACCTTATCGATGAAATAATGAACAAGTATGGACAAGAGGTGTTACAGCTTGTGTATTCATATGTGAATAATAAAGAGGTTGCGGAGGATTTAACGCAAGATATATTTGTGAAATGCTATAAATCTCTTCATACATATAAAGGGAATTCGAACTTAAAAACATGGTTATGGAGAATTGCAATCAATCACTGTAAGGACTATTTAAAAAGTTGGTATAACAAAAAAGTTATCGTTACAGAGGATGACTTTACATATATGGAGAGTCAAAAAGAAAGTGTGGAACAAACAGTTATTCAAAATGCAGAGGATAGCAGGCTTGCTTCTGCAGTAATGAATTTACCGATAAAATATCGAGAAGTGATTTATCTATTTTATTATGAAGAGTTAGCAATTAAAGAGATTGCTACGGTAATAGAAGTGAAGGAAAACACAATAAAAACAAGACTGAAAAAAGCAAAGGAACTTTTGAAGGAAGGATTGGAGGAATAAATGGAAGAACGATTAAAAGGCTTGCGAAAATCAATGGAGAACACAACTTTTAAACATTTGAGTTTTTCTGATCAGCATCGAAAGCGGGTGCGCGAAAAAATCAATCAATCGTCCGAAAAGGAAGAAGATATCCTTTTAGCAGTGTTGCAACTTCTTATGAATGAAAAAACAGGTTATGATTTGATGCAGTTACTACGGGGAAGAGGGATTCAAAAATTCGAAGGCAATGAAGGATTTTTATACACTTTATTACATCGTCTAGAACAGAATCGTTTTATTCAATCAAGTTGGGACCATGCAGGAGCGAAATATTATCAATTAAATGATAAAGGAAGAAAGATGCTGCGAAAGGCAGAGAAAAATGCTACGAAGGTACAATTTATATTAAAAGGCTTAGTACAGGAGTGATTGAATAAAAAAGGGGAGCGTTTTTTAAGCGAAGTTACCAATCATATTAAATCAAAAGAAGCAAAGAGCTTTGTGGCAACTGAACTAGATTTTCATTTGAAACAGGCGAAGAACATGTGGGTAGAGAAAGGGTTAAGTGAGGAAGTTGCTGAAGATAAGGCTGTTGAACAAATGGGAAGTCCAATCAAGCTTGGCCAGGAACTTAATAAACTACATAAGCCAAAGGTTGATTGGTTCTTAATTGGTTTATTAGTGGCTGCGATGGGGCTAGGTTTTTTGCCAATTATAGCTCTTGGACATACGAATGATTTACTACTAAATAAAGTGATTTTTGTGATTCTCGGCATTGCAACAGCTATTGGGATGATGCTGATTGATTATCGGAAGTTAGAGAGATTAGGTTGGCTGTTTTATACCATTGGTGTACTTATCTTGTTACTGCTATACTGTTTTCCGAATGCTGGGATGCTTGGAGAACCGATAATAAAAGTTGGTCCTATTGCAATTGACCGTTTAATGGCAGTGCCGTTCTTTTTTCTAGCTTGGGCTTCTTTTTTCAATAACAATAGATTGAAAGTTAGGTATCTTGTAGTGTTGTATTTATTTTCTTTGTATTTATTCTTAATTGGCGCAGCTTTCTCAGTGATTTTTATTTATATCGCGATGGTATTCGTTATGCTTTGGTGGAGTAAGTTAGGAAAGAAAACGGCATTAATTATTACAATTGTACCAATCTGTTTATTGATTATAAGGGCGTCTTTTTCCTGGCCCTCAGTAAAAGGATATCATTTGGATAGATTTTTAGGGTATTTGAATCCAGAGCGTGATGCACAGGGCGCAGGCTTTATGTATATACGTTTAAAAGAGGTAATGTCGTCAGCAGGTTGGTTTGGTACATATGGAGATGTAAAGCGCATCCCTAATCCAGATACTGATTTTGTATTTGCAAGTTTGACTTATTATTATGGATATGTGCTAGCACTGATTCTTGTCTTAATCCTTTCCCTTTTCGTAGCAAGGTTAGTGGTCATATCTTATAAAATAAATGATCGGTATGGTAAATTGCTGCTCGTTGGTGGAATGACCCTTTTTATAGTTCAATTCATTTATAATGTGGGCATGATTCTAGGGTTATTACCGATTGCTGCGATATCCTTCCCTTTTATTAGTTATGGATTAACACCAACTGTATTTCATGCGCTTTTAATGGGGATCGTGCTAAGTGTCTATCGACGTAAAGATATGTCGTTTAGAATGAGAAAAACACCTTGAATGAATCATTATTTCATTGCTATTTATGACGGCGAGTTTCCTGCCGAAAAATTACATACCATTTTACAATTGAACCCCACTTTTATTGATTTAAACGTCCGCACCATTTCAATTTCATCACCAAGACCTTTCACATTAGTAGTTGGAGAAGAAAGCGATGCACTCACAACTGGACTTACAGATAAATACCACTTATTAACGAAAGAGTTACAAGCACTTGAGCAACAAGAAAAGTACTATTACGTATACGATTATAAAATTAGAAAGACCATCGAGAATCCTACCGAAAAATGCTTTCCATTAGCAAAAATCAATATAAGCGTTACGAATTTCCATCAGATGATTCAAAAAGTAAAAGACTTAAAACGACCTGTATTTGCAGGGTATAAAATCATTTCTCATGATTCGGATATGCTGACAATTGATGTACTTCTTTCTTCACCTTTATTGGATCCTAACACTTCTGAAAAAGATGCGGAAGAATATGCTTATTTACAACAATTAGCTGAATCAATCTCTCGTTCTGAATTATGTACTTCTATAAAAGCAAGTGCACTTATTTAATTGATTAAATTCAAAAACTATGTTAAATTAGTACAGAAACGCATTCTTCAAAAACAAAAAAATGTATTTATCCGTATCTTAATTGTACAACAAAATCCATTTTCAGTCAACCTCTATTTTTCACTTTTAAAGGAGTGCTTACGTATGAACAAAAAACTTGATCTAGAGCAAAAACGATTGGATACCGTGATCGAAACGATTACGCAGCAAATTGATAAACTAGAAAATGAAACTGGCAGACGCCGGGCAGAAGTAATCAACATCCGTAAACACTTTTGGGATGATGTTAAAGTGAACACGGATACTTTTGATGATTATCTTGAAACAGTTATCAACTTAAGGCAACAAGCTCAGTCCCTTGCTGTAACACAAATTACACATAAGCACACTTTCAATCGACTCGCTGCACTAAGACGTATGCATAAAGCCCCTTACTTCGGACGCATTGATTTTACAGAAGAAGGCGAACCTGCCGCAGAGCAAATTTATATCGGCGTCGCTACGCTTACTGATGCAAGCGGAGAAAACTTCCTCATATACGACTGGCGCGCACCTATTTCGAGTGTTTATTACGACTATCCACCAGGACCAGCTGAATACAAAACACCAGGAGGCGTAATTCGCGGTAATGTGGAGAAAAAATTACAGTACATTATTCAAAATGGCGAGATTGATTCTATGTTCGATACGAGCCTTACAATTGGCGATGAAATTCTGCAACAGGCGCTTGGAAAAGGTACGAATAAACATATGCAAAGCATCGTCGCTACGATTCAGCGCGAACAAAATGAAATTATCCGTCACGATGAAGGCCGACTCCTTATCGTGCAAGGAGCTGCTGGTAGTGGTAAAACGTCAGCTGCCCTGCAACGAATCGCCTACCTACTATATAAATATCGCGAATGGCTAAAAGCAGATCAAATTATTCTCTTCTCCCCTAACTCTATGTTCAACAGTTACGTATCTAACGTACTGCCAGAACTCGGCGAAGAAAATATGCAGCAAGTGACATTCCAAGAATATTTAAACCATAGACTAAGTAAATCGTTTGATGTTGAAGATCCTTATGAACAACTAGAATATATGCTAACTGAAACGAATAGCCCTGCCTATAAAACGAGAAATGCGAGCATTCGATTTAAAGCATCTACTCAATTTTTCGAGATGATTAGAGCGTACAGACAATCTCTTGAATCTTCAGGCATGCTATTTAGAGGAATGAAATTTAGAGGGAAATTGATTGCCTCTGCTAAAGAAATTACAGAGCAATTTTATAATACTGATTCCTCCCTCCGCTTCCATAGTCGAATTGAGAAGTTAACAGATTGGCTAAATAAGCAAATAGATGCACTTGAAAAAACAGAACTGAAAAAGCCTTGGGTAGAAGAAGAAATTGAACTACTTAGTAAAGATGAATATCAAAAGGCTTATAAATACTTGCAGAAAAAAGGCGAGTTTGACGACAACTCCTTTAATGATTATGAGAAAGAAACGAAAGTACTTGGACGTATGATTGTCCGTAAAAAATTAAAACCGTTACGTAAAGGCGTTCAAACATTGCGTTTCATCAATTTTACAGGCATATATAAACAACTCTTCACAGATGCATCATTGGTTACTGGAGAAAAGCCGAAAGAATGGGACGACATTTGCTCATTAACGGTGAACATGCTTGATGAAGGAAAGCTATATTACGAGGATGCGACTCCATTTTTACTTTTAAAAGAATTGATTGAAGGCTTCCAAACGAACAGATCGATTAAACACGTTCTCGTAGATGAAGCGCAAGATTATTCTCCATTTCAATTCGAGTTTTTAAAACGTCTCTTCCCTGCCGCAAAAATGACAGTGCTCGGAGACTTTAACCAAGCGATATTTGCCCATGCGAGTGAAACAGTGAACTTCAATACACTTACTAGCTTATACGGACCAGATGAAACGAACGGCATCAACTTAACTCGTAGCTATCGTTCAACAAAACCGATTATTGAATTTACACGCGCCCTCGTACCTGAAGGAAAAAACATTAACGCATTTGAACGTGACGGTGAGAAACCTACAGTAACGAAAGTAGCGAATTATAGCGAACTGCACGACTGTATTTCTTCCAAAGTTGCTGAACTTCAAAAACAACAGCATAATACGATCGCAATTATATGTAAATCCGCAGCTGAAAGTGCCGCTGCCTACGAAGCACTTAGTCATATCGAGAATATTAAACTCGTGAAAAGTAACTCAGCCGAGTATGAGCAAGGCATTGTCGTGATCCCTGCTTATTTGGCGAAGGGTATCGAATTTGACGCTGTTATTATTTATAATGCTTCTAAAGATGTGTACAGCGATGAGAGCGTTCGTAGATTGTTTTACACTGCTTGTACGCGGGCTATGCATGAATTACAGCTTTATAGCGTTGGCGAGGTTAGTCCTTTTGTGCTTGGGGCTGCTTCCGAGAGCTTTGAACTTATTACAACACCTTGAATGGAAAAATATTTTGAGGAAGCACATCGTTTTTGTTCTCGTAATAGAAAGAGCTTAGAAAAGGATGTTATATGTGGTTGTTTTTATTGTTTAGAAATTTTTAATTCAGAAAAAATTACAGAGTGGTGGGATGATGATAACACAGCAGTTTGTCCGCATTGCGGGATTGACTCTATTATAGGAGAAAGTTCAGGATTTAAAATTACAGAAATGTTTTTAAGTGAAATGCATAAAAGGTGGTTTTAGATGAAGAAAGCTATGCTTGCCTTAGCCGCAACAAGTGTAATCGCATTATCAGCATGTGGAACATCATCATCAGACAAAATCGTTACATCTAAAGCTGGTGACATTACAAAAGAAGAGTTCTACAATCAAATGAAAACACAAGCTGGTAAACAAGTACTAAATAACATGGTTATGGAAAAAGTACTTATTAAAAACTACAAAGTTGAAGACAAAGATGTAGACAAAAGATTCGATGAAACGAAAAAACAAGTTGGTGATCAATTCGATACACTATTAAAACAACAAGGCATGAAAGAAGAAACATTTAAAAATACTATCCGTGCCTCTCTAGCTCAAGAAAAAGCAATTGAAAAAACAATCACTGATAAAGAATTAAAAGACAACTACAAGCCTCAAATTAAAGCAAGCCACATTCTTGTAAAAGATGAAGCTACTGCGAAAAAGGTTAAAGAAGAACTTGGACAAGGTAAATCTTTCGAAGAGTTAGCGAAACAATACTCTGAAGATACTGGTTCAAAAGAAAAAGGTGGAGACTTAGGATTCTTCGAACATGGTAAAATGGTTAAAGAATTCGAAGATGCTGCTTATAAACTGAAAAAAGATGAAGTAAGCGAACCTGTAAAAACACAATTCGGTTACCACATCATTAAAGTTACAGACATTAAAGAGCCAGAAAAACCATTCGAACAATCTAAAGCTGACATCAAAAAAGAACTAATTGCGAAGAAAATGCAAGATGCTGCATTCATGAATGATCTTATGATGAAAGAAATCAAAAAAGCTGACGTAAAAGTTGACGATAAAGATTTGAAAGATCTTTTCGACGAGAAAAAAGCTGACGAGAAAAAAGAAGAAAAGAAATAAATGGACGTTGTTAGAAGATTAGAACAAGCTGAATACTACGTAGACCTACTATTTAAAATGATTGATGAAGAAAAGTGTCCATTTTATTCTTTAATCATAAAGAAAAAAGCTCGTAAAAAAGATATTGAACGTATACTGAAACTTTGTGAAATACTGAACGAACAATATGTAGCGGAGAAAGCAGAAGGCCTTTTATTGTTCGATGCGCTGTTAGATCAATTTGAAAAAGCGCTTCCACATCAGCTCGAAGTAAACGAAACTGCGGAAGCGCTAGCAAAACAAGGTTTATTTAACCCACTTATGAATGAATTCTTACGCATGAGTGCGAAAAAATAAATGAAAAGTGGAGAAAAAGATTACTCGGTAAAAGAAGCGATGATTTTCAGCCAACGCATTGCTCAATTATCGAAAGCGTTATGGAAATGTGTAGAGAAAGATTGGCAACAGTGGATTAAGCCTTACGATTTAAATATTAATGAGCATCATATTTTAACAATCGCTTATCATTTAAAAGGGGCTTCTATTTCTGAGATTGCTAAGTTTGGAGTTATGCACGTATCAACGGCGTTTAACTTCTCTAAAAAGCTTGAAGAACGCGGCTATCTTGTATTCTCAAAAAAAGAAGATGATAAACGAAATACGTACATTGAAATTACAGACAAAGGGGAAGCATTACTACTTCGCTTAATGGAGGAGTATGACCCTGAAAATAATTCTGTATTTAATGGGGCTCTTGCACTTCGTAATTTTTATGGGAAGTTCCCAGAAAATATCGAGCTGATTGCCATCCTACGTAATATTTACGGACAAGACTTCATCGATATTTTTGAGAAATCATTAGAAGATATTGAGGAGAATTTTACGGAATCCGATCAGAAGTTAGTTAAGAAATAAATGTCAAAAGCTAAATCCTTTATTACAGGTGTCCTTTGCGGCGGAGCAGTTGCTGGATTAGCAGTTCTTTTCTCTACTCCTTCTTCTGGCAAAGCCATGCGCGGCAAGTTAAAAGAAAAAGGAAATGATATTAAAAAGACTTTAGCTGATATTACAGCTGATACAAAGTTATTAAAGCGCCAAATCGTTGAAACTGCTTCAGAAGGTAAAGAAGTGTTTCAAGAATTAAAAGACGACATGCAAGACACGCTTTCTAACTGGAAACAAGATATTTCTCAAAACAAGCGCCATATTGAAAAAGAAATTTTGGACATTCAAAAGTCAATTGAGAAACTACAAGAAGCTGTTCCAGAAAAAGCGTAAATGAATCATACAGCGGACAATTGTATTTTTTGTAAAATTATTGATGGGCAAATCCCTTGCTCAAAAGTATACGAAGATGAACATGTGCTTGCATTTTTAGATATTAGTCAAGTAACAAAAGGACATGCTCTTGTTATTCCGAAAGTTCACAAACAAGACATTTTTGCGTTAACGCCAGAAATCGCATCACATATTTTTTCTGTCGTTCCGAAAATCGCAAATGCGATTAAAGCAGAGTTTAATCCGGTTGGCTTTAACCTACTTAACAATAACGGTGAAAAAGCTGGACAAACTGTGTTCCACTTCCACCTTCATTTAATTCCACGCTACGGTGAAAACGATGGTTTCGGTGCCATTTGGAAATCACACCAAAATGAATATACAATGGAAAATTTACAAAACATCGCCAGCACAATTGCAAATAGTGTGAAATAGATGAGCGAGTTATTGCGTGTAGAAAATGTTACAGGAGGATATACGAAACGACCTGTATTAAAAGACGTTTCGTTCTCTGTTAATAAAGGCGAACTTGTCGGCTTAATCGGTTTAAATGGGGCTGGTAAAAGTACGACGATTAAACATATTATCGGTTTAATGGAACCGAAAAAAGGAACTGTCACAATTAATGGGAAAACAATTCGTGATGATATGACAGCGTACCGTTCTAGCTTTTCATTCATTCCAGAAACACCGGTATTATATGATGAGCTAACGCTAGAAGAGCATTTGAAATTAACAGCGATGGCGTACGGTGTCGATGAAAAACAGTACGAAGAACGTGTAGGACAACTATTACAAGAATTTCGTATGAAAAATCGTTTAAAATGGTTTCCATCTCATTTCTCAAAAGGGATGAAACAAAAGGTAATGATTATGAGTGCATTTTTAGTGGAGCCATCTCTTTACATAGTAGACGAACCTTTCGTTGGACTGGATCCGTTAGCGATTCAATCTCTACTTCAAATGATGGATCAAATGAAAAAGAGCGGCGCAGGTATTTTAATGAGTACACATATTTTAGCGACGGCAGAGCGTTATTGTGATTCGTTCATTATTTTACATCAAGGCGAAGTAAGAGCGATGGGAACATTATCTGAACTGCAATCACAGTTTAATATGCCAGGTGCAACGTTAGATGATATTTATATTGCCTTAACAAAGGAAGAAGATTATGAATAGATGAATAGCACAGCATTATGGAAAGAACGATTTCGTCACTTTCTAAAAGAAGTTCGTACATATAGTAAATACGTATTTAACGATCATTTGAAATTTATTTTCGTGTTTATCATCGGTGCGGGAGCGTATTATTACCAGCAATGGTTACAAACGTTAACACCTTCGTTTCCAACTGCGCTCGTGATGGCAGTGTTAATTGGACTAGTCTTAACAGCTGGATCAATGCAAACGTTATTAAAAGAAGCAGACCTTGTGTACTTACTGCCAGTTGAAGAAAAATTGAAGCCTTACTTCACAAAGGCCTTTCTCTTTACGTTTATGATTCAGTTATACATAATCGCAATCGTAGCAGCTGCGCTTGCCCCGTTATACTTCCAGCAAATGAAGCAAACAGGAGCGGCTTACATATGGATTGTAATCGCGTTTGTCATTGTGAAAGCTTGGAATTTATTTATAGCATGGGAAAAGTCCTTTTTAACAGATCAAAATGTACAAAAGGCTGATTGGTTCATACGTTTTATCTTAAATGGTTTATTTGTATATTTCCTTGTAGAACGTACTTCAGTTCTTTTTATTGGCGGAATTGTTCTATTCATGGTGTTATACCTTGCTATCATGCATCAAATGGTGAAAGGGAAGCCGCTGAACTGGGAGTATTTAATTTCTGAAGAAGGTAAAAAGATGATGTTACTGTACCGCATCGCGAATATGTTCGTTGATGTACCGGCATTAAAAGAGAGAGTATCCCGCAAGAAATGGCTTGATTTCATTCTTTTGATCATTGGTGAAAAACGTACATATTTATACTTATATACGAGAACGTTTTTACGATCTGGCAACTATTTTGGCTTATATGTGCGCTTACTCGCTCTTGGCGGAATTATTCTTTACTTCATTCCGTTTTTATATGGACGATTTATCGTAAGCCTTATTTTCCTATACTTAATTGGTTATCAGCTATTAACTTTATGGAAACATCACCGCATGAAGATTTGGCTTGATTTGTATCCAGTAGGGGGAGAAGAGAAGAAGAAAGATTTTCTTACATTATTAAGTGCCATTTTAATTATCGGCAGCATGATATTTACAATTGTATTTGCACTTGCAACGAAAGATTTCATGATGACAGGAATTTTACTAATCGTAAGCATATTATTTAGTATCGGTTTTGTTTATCAATATGGTGCAAAGCGCATTGATCGTTTAAATTGAATGATTACATATGAAGAAAAGGTTATAAAAGAGTTGGAGCAGTGGAAAGCTACATTCATGAAAGATTCTTCTATGATGACACGGTTCTCAAAGAAAGTGCAGTTGAAAGTACAACAGCTCATTCCGGCGAAAGTACAAAAAGTATTAACAGAAACGATTCGGATGATGGTGCAAACGATTAGCGCCGGATCAAACTTTATAAAGCCGAAACTAAAAGAAACGACTTGGTCGCTGCAAAGACGTGACGATGAAGTTCGTAAAAAAATGGACGAATATAAAAAAGTAGCGGCGGCAGAAGGGGCGGGGACGGGAGCTGGCGGTATTCTTCTCGGTCTTGCTGATTTCCCGCTCCTTCTTACGATTAAAATTAAATTTTTATTCGATGCAGCAACATTGTACGGATTTGATACGAGTAAACAAGAAGAGCGCCTCTTTATCCTTCACGTTTTCCAACTTGCTTTTTCAAGTGACGATCATCGAAAAGAAGTATGGAAAGCAATTGAAACGTGGGACACAGAAAAAGAAAATCATATGGACTGGGAAAAGTTCCAAACAGAGTACCGAGACTATATCGATTTAGCAAAAATGCTTCAGCTCGTACCAATAATCGGTGCCCCAGTCGGCGCGTATGCGAACTATCAATTACTGCAAAGACTCGGAGAAGTGACGATGAATTGTTATCGTATGCGATTGCTGAATAAGGATTAAATGGGACTTGGTGGCAAAGGTGGTAGTAGCGGCGGTGAAGCTGGACAAGCTGGTAAGAGCGGATTTCCATTCATCATTGTACTTTTTATCGTATTGCTTATAGTTGGAGTTAGCTATATCGGACTTGGCTTCTAAATGACAAAGAATTTACAAACATCGCAGAACATTGTAGAGGCGTCATTTAAACTTATGGCAGAGCACGGTATTGAGAAAATGAGCCTTTCCATGATTGCGAAAGAGGTAGGTATTTCAAAACCGGCCATTTACTATCATTTTTCTTCTAAAGAAGCGTTAGTAGATTTTTTATTTGAAGAAATTTTTTCTGGGTATCATTTCTCTTCTTACTTCGATAAAGATCAATATACGAAAGAAAATTTTGCAGAAAAGTTAATTGCAGATGGTTTACATATGTTGTCTGAGTATGAAGGACAAGAAGGTATATTACGCGTCATAAATGAATTTATCGTAACTGCGGCGCGAAATGAGAATTATCAGAAACGTTTATTTGAAATACAAGAAGAGTTTTTAAATGGATTTCATGATTTATTAAAGCAAGGTGTGGAACTTGGCATTGTGTCACAACATGAAACGGAAGAAAATGCTCATACGCTAGCGCTTGTAATCGATAATATGAGCAACTATATGCTCATGGGATTCCAGTTAAAGTATAAAGGAATTTGGATTCGAAATGTGAAAAACGTCATAAAGGAGGAATAAGTGAAAATGCAAAAAAACTGGTGGCTCGGTTTTCTTGGATTCATTGGGATTTATCCCGCATTAACGGGCAGTAAGACCCCCACCTCAAAATTCAGCGAAAGCAAAGAAGTTAGGTGGGGATCAACTGCCCGTAAAAGCCCGATTGGTTCAACTAATAATCAGTGGGGGATGAACAAAACATCAACTGCCCGTAAAAGCCCGATTGGTTCAACTAATAATCAGTGGGGGATGAACAAAACCCCCCACTGAATGGATCCATTGAAAAATGAAATTCATCCTGACATGGTCAAGGTGTGGAAAACGCGTTCCTTAATTGAGCTAGGAATTAGTATTATCGTCATTTTGGTATATCTTTTCTTTATGATTAAGTTTAATTGGTGGGCTTGGATTTTTTATGTGCTCATCGGATTAACAATTGTATATACGCCGTTTGATTACTTTACATTCCCGAAATTGCGTCAACGTTATTACAGCTATCAATTAAATGAAGAAGAACTTGAAATTCAACACGGTCTATTCGTCGTAAAACGTGTATTAGTACCGATGATTCGTGTACAGCACGTTACGATTGAACAAGGGCCGATTATGAGAAAATACGGATTAGCAGAATTACACATTTCAACAGCAGCAACTTCTCATAGTATCCCGGGCTTAACGATGTATGAGGCAGAAATGTTGAAAACGAAAATCGCAGAATTAGCGAAAGTGAGTGATGAGGATGTATAAATGTATAAGAGGCAGCATCCAATCACGATGTTATTAGAATTAAAAATAACAGATTTTATACCATTTATTATTTTTCTTTTTAGTTTAAAAGGAAAGTTTCCATTTTGGTATTTAGTTCCTATCGGTTTTGCGGTAATCACGATTGTTTCAGCTATCGTAGGCTGGTACTACAAAGTATATTGGGTCGAAAATAACGTATTACATATTAAAGAAGGGCTCTTTGTGAAGAAGGAGAGCTACTTAAATAAAGAACGTGTTCAAACGATTAATACAAGTTCAGGCATGCTGTACCAAGTGTTAGGACTAAAGAAAATTAAAATTGAAACAGCTGGCGGAGGAAATGAGCCGGAAGTTAGTTTGGCTGGTATTACGGTAGAAGAGGCAACAAAGCTTATTACAATGTTAAATGAGCCAACCTCGGTAGTAAAGGTAGAAGAAACATCAGAAGAAGTAGTAGTACAAAAAGAAATTATTACAGGGGAAAAACAAACGACAGAGTACAAGTTAACGTGGAAAGAGATTTTAATAGCGTCTGTTACATCTGGTCAATTTGGATTATTATTCTCTTTAATATTTTTCGTTTATAACCAAGTGGACGAGTATATTCCGAAATGGATCAAAAATAGCGTAGAGTCTTATGTTATGGATCATGATATATATGGCTGGATTTACATGGTAGCTATTTTACTTGTCGTTTCTTGGATTATATCTACAATTGGATATGCGTTAAAACATGGTAATTTCACAGTCAATCGAAAAAATGATGAAGTCCGTATTTCGCAAGGATTACTTGAGAGAAAAGAACTCGTACTAAAATTGCACCGCATTCAAGGGATTACGATAAAAGAAGGTATATTACGTCAACCGTTCGGTTATTGTGCTGTGCAAGTAGAAGTCATTCAAAGTGAAGGAAAAGAAGAAAAAATTACGCTGCACCCTATCATTCGAAAGGATCGCGTGCAACAGTTACTCGCTCATTTACAATTACCATATGATCTGAATACAAATATTATTTCATTACCAAAAGCAGCATTGCGTCGTTACTTAATTGATAGTTTCATCTTCTTCGCAATGCTAGCAATCCCGCTTACAGGAATAAGCATATACTTTGAAAAGTATTATATTATGTGGGTTTTATTACCACTCGCGATCCTCATCTTTACACTTGGCTACGCAACATTTAAAACAAATGGTTACGGTGTGAATGGAGAACAAATTACAATTGTGTATCGTAGTATTGGAAAATATACAGGACTTGTAAGAAGAAGACACGTCCAATCAATGGAAAAGACACAATCATATTTCCAGCGCCGCGCGGATTTATGTACGTATAAGTTTTCTAGTGCATCATCGAATTATAAATTAGAGCATACGAGAGTAGAAGATGCAGAGAGAATGCAGGATTGGTATAAGAAGAGAATAAGTGAGGATTAGATGATAAGTCAGTTGAAAAGAGAAGCACTTGATGCATTAAAAGGAAAATGGGGATTAGCAGTAGGAGCAACCGTATTAATTGGAATTCTTATTGGAGCTGTTGAACTTATAACTACAGGTATATTTTCGATGTTTTGGGGTTGGGAAGAAGCAAGTGATTCGCTTACAGTAACTATTATTGCAATGCTTATTATCGGTCCGTTAACAACGGGTGCCTATTACCTAGTTTTAAATATAATTCGTGGAACTAATGCTAGTATTGGTCATTTATTTAGATGGTTTAGCGATGGAAGTAAGTTTATGAAGGCATTTTTAACATATTTACTAATGTATGTATACGTAATTCTATGGACATTACTTCTTATTATTCCGGGTATTATTAAATCATTTTCTTATTCTATGACGTACTTTATTTTGAATGATCATCCAGAATATACAGCGAATCAAGCAATTACTGAAAGTCGCCGTATGATGAACGGACATAAAATGGATTACTTTTTACTATGCTTAAGTTTCCTTGGCTGGTTCATTTTAAGTATTCTTACTATAGGAATCGGTTTCTTATGGTTAGCACCTTACTTCTACTCGACATCGGCAGCGTTTTATGAAGAGATTTCAAAAGAATATTACAAAAAAGAAGGTACTACTTTCTAAATGAGAGTGAGCAAATTTTTAATTCCGTATTCATTTTCTATATTAAGTTTCTTTATTTCAGTAACGGCACTTGATTTATATGATAGGATGGGAAAAAATAATGAGATGATTTCGCCGAACATACTTGGAAAGATAATTCAATCTATTTCGCAAATGGGAGTCCTTACATTGTATTTCGGAGTACCTATTATTTTAGGTGGATGTCTTCTTGGTGAGATATTGTTTAGAGGTATCATTTTACGATTTAAATTGAGCTATATTATATCTGTATTATTATATTTACTTTTAGCTTTTAGTATTGTTTTCGTAACGGTAGGGATTCCAAATACATATGAAGATTCCAATATTTTTTTCATGGGGATAACTATGATTTGTGCTGTTACATTCTTTGTGGGTCGGGATATATGGGAGAAAAAACAAGTTAGTAATGGAGTGGGAACATGAATGAAATACACTTGTCCGTGTTGTGGGTATAAAACAATAGAAGAAGAACCACCAGGTACATATGAAATTTGCAGTATATGTTATTGGGAAGATGATGAGGTTCAGTTTAACGGTCCTGACTTTGAAGGCGGGGCAAATGAAGCTTCGTTAAGACAAGCACAGAAAAATTTCATTACGTTCGGTGCTTGCGAGGAATGTTTTGTGAAATCAGTTAGAAAACCGACTAGTGAAGATGTGAAGGATGCTAGTTGGAAGCAAATTTGTTAAATGAGTACAAGCATAACACGGCAAAAAATTTTATCGGCTGCTTCTCACATTGTGCAATATAAAGGGGTTGCTAAATTAACCTTAGAAGCAGTGGCAAAAGAGGCGGGTGTAAGTAAAGGTGGATTGTTGTATCACTTTTCAAATAAAGAAGCTTTAATAGAAGGTATGATACTCAAAGGAACGGAGGAGTATCAAGACGCTATTTATAATAAAGTAGAGGAAGACTCAGAGAGGAAAGGAAGATGGGTTCGCTCTTTTGTAGAGGAAAGATTAAGTAATGAGAGAAGATCAGAAGAGCTGTCTAGTAGTATGATGACAGCATTAATGTTAAAACCTGAATTACTTGAGCCATTACAACAAGCATTTCACCAACTGCAGAATAATATAGAAAATGATGAAATAGATTCAGTTTGTGCCACAATCATTAGATTAGCAGCAGATGGATTATGGTATTCGGAATGTTTAGGAATTGGAAGACTAAGCCCCGAGTTAAGAGAAAAAGTGATTCAAGCTCTTATTAATAATTCATATAAGTAGATGGTTTCATTAGTTTTTCTAGTATTATTTTCAGTACTGAATGTATGGGCTCCAGTTATTCAAGCCGCTGTGATAAAAAATCCAGTGGACGAGATTAATATTTCCCGTACTGATGGCACAACATCTGAACCATATCAGGCCTCAGATGGTATGAAAGTAGAAGTGAAGTGGTCAGCTAAAGAGCAAATAAAAAGTGGAGATCAATTCACAATTGATATGCCAAAAGAATTTAGAAAAGATCTTATGAATATGAGTTTTCCTTTAAAAGATGCTGAAGGAAAAACAGTTGGTACATGTGAGATGAAAAAGGGTTTATTAACGTGTACTATGGGTGATTATGTAGAAGGAAAGAATAACGTTAAAGGTTCTTTATTTGTAGAATTCTACTTTGGTCTAGAAGCATATGATGGTGTCAAAGAAATTCCATTAGAATTTAACGTTGATGGTCAAATCGTAAATAAAGAAGTAAATGTAAGTAATACGACAGAGAGACCGAAGCCACAGCCCAATACAGATAATTTATTGAAATGGGGTTCTTATAATCAAGAAGATCCGTCCATTGCTGATTGGCTTGTATATGTAAATGCAACTGGAACAGAAATGCAAGATCTGAAATTAACTGATACATTAGGACCTGGGCATGAGTTAATTACAGAAAGCGTAGTATTAGAAGAGGCTGTATTTGAAGATGGTTATGCACCAACAAATATTAAGCCAGCAGATTTATCTAACATTAAAATAAATGCAACGAAGGCTGGATTTACAATTGAATTTCCAGACAGTTCAAAAGGCTATATTTTAAGATATAAAACAAAGGTTACAAATCCTGCTGCAAAGCCTCATAAAAATACAGTGAAATTAGAAGGCAAAAATATTAAAACTGAAGAAAAAGTAGGACAAGTATTCGTAAGTGGTGGGGGAGGATCCGGTTCAGGTGACGATAATCCACCTAGCATTGAAAAAAATATAGTTGATGAGAATGGTAAGTTTGTAGAGCATCAGCAGTTAACACAAATGGATCAACCTATTCAATATCAAGTTGGTACACATATACCGAAAGATCCGCCTAAGTACACATCTATGGTAATTAGTGATGATTTAGAAGACGTTTTAGAAGTATTAGAGGCGAAAGTGTATGATCAAAATGGTCAAGATATTACTTCTAAAGGAACACTAAAGATAGATAAAGAAAAAAGTGAAGTGACATTTACGTTCGGTGAGAATTTTGATTATAAGTCATATGAAGACCAGATAATTAACTTGAAAATTAAGGCGAAAATTAAGGGTAATGCAGACTTATCTTCTTACGTAGATAAGAAGATTCCTAATAAGGCAGAACTACATTTTGATGATAAGAAATTAACATCGAAAGAAGTAACTGTTACGCCGCCTGAAACTCCAAAAGACGGTACAGTATCAATTCATAAAATAGATGCTGAGGATTCGAATAAAGGGTTAAAAAGTGCCGAATTTGAAGTTCGAAATAGTGCAAATGAAGTTGTTGCAAAACTGAAAACGGACGAAAATGGTTTTTCAGTACCTCAAACTTTAGCTCCTGGGACGTATAAATTTTTTGAAACAGTAGCACCAGAAGGATATCAAAAATTAAAAGAACCAGTAGAGGTTACACTTCAAGCTGGAGAAACAAAAGCAATTGAAATTAAAAATACTGTGCAAAAGGGTCAAATTGAATTAAAGAAAATTGATTCTGAAAATGGTGAAAAGCCATTAGCAAATGCAGAGTTTGATATTGTAAAAGACGGTGTAGTAGTCGAACATATTGTTACAGATAAAGACGGTAAGGCAATTTCTAAACCGTTAGTACCAGGGAAATATATTTTAAAAGAAACGAAAGCGCCTGAAGGATACCAATTAAAAGAAAAAGAGTTTGAAGTAGATGTAACAGGGGACGGTATATTCCCAATACAAGTAGAAAATGCAATGGTAGACAAAGGTAATGTAGAAATTACAAAAGTGGACAAAGAAAACGGTGCAGTATTAGCGGGTGTCGAATTTGAAGTCCAAGATGAGAAAGATGGAGTAGCAAGAAAAGTAGTAACAGATAAAGATGGAAAAGCAAACGTTTCAGATCTATCAGTAGGAAAGTACAAATTAGTAGAGACGAAAAGCTTACCAGGTTACAAAAAGTTAACAGAACCAGTATCGTTCGAAATCAAAAAAGGTATGACAAAAGCTTTATCATTGAAAGTAGAGAACGAACTGTTAGATAAAGGTTCAGTAGAAATTACAAAAGTAGATAAAGATAGTCAAAAAGTATTAGAAGGCGTAGTCTTCGAAGTGCAAGATGAGCAAGGCAAAGTAGTAACAGAAGAAAAAGGTATGACAGAAGTTCTATCATTAAAAATAGAAAATGAAATGGTAGATACGGGAAATGTCGAGATAACAAAGGTAGATAAAGATAATAAAGCACCGTTAGCGGGAGTAACATTCATCGTCCAAGATGAAAAGGGTAATGAAGTTAAAAAAGTAACGACAGATAAAGCTGGAAAAGCAAATGTTTCAGATTTACCTGTAGGAAAGTATGAATTAGTAGAGGTAGAAAGTTTACCTGGTTATAAAAAGTTAGAAAAACCAATATCATTTGAAATTAAAAAAGGCATGACCGAGGTCCTATCATTAAAAGTAGAAAATGAAATGGTGGATACAGGGAATGTCGAGATAACAAAAATAGATAAAGATAGTAAAGCACCATTAGAAAATGTTGTATTTGAAGTGCGTGATTCAAAAGGAAAAGTAGTTGCAAAAGTAAAGACGGATAAAGAAGGAAAAGCAAATGTTTCAGATTTATCCATTGGGAAGTATGAGTTGGTGGAAGTAGAAACACCAGCGGGATACAAACCACTTGAAAAACCAATTTCATTCGAAATTGAAAAGGGTAGAATAACAGCACTACAATTAACTGTCGAAAATGAATTAGTGGATACAGGAAATGTAGAAATTACAAAAGTAGACAAAGAAAATAAAGATGTTTTAGCTGATACGGTATTTGAGATTCAAGATGAAGCAGGACAAGTAATTTCTAAAATAACGACAGATAAAAAAGGACAAGCACAAGTTACTAATTTATCAGTTGGCACATACAAGTTAGTGGAAGTAAAAGCACCAAAGGGATATAAACAATTAGTAGATCCGATTACTTTCCAAATTGAAAAAGGCATGACAAAATCTCTTGCTTTAACAGTAGAAAATGAAATGTTAGACAAGGGTAACGTAGAAATTACAAAAGTAGATAAAGACAGTCAAAAAGCATTAGTAGGCGTAGCCTTCGAAGTACAAGATGAGCAAGGCAAAGTAGTAACAGAAGTAACGACAGATAAAAATGGTAAAGCAAAAATCTCAGACTTATCTGTAGGAAAGTACAAATTAGTAGAGAAAGAAAGCTTACCAGGTTACAAACAATTAACAGAACCAGTATCGTTTGAAATCAAAAAAGGTATGACGAAAGTTTTATCATTGAAAGTAGAGAACGAACTGTTAGATAAAGGCTCAGTAGAGATTACAAAAGTGGACAAAGAAAGTGGCGCAGTATTAGCGGGCGTAACATTCGAAGTGCAAGATGAAAAAGATAAAGTAGTAACAAAAGTAACGACAGATAAAGAAGGAAAAGCAAACGTTTCAGATTTATCAGTAGGGAAATATAAGCTAGTAGAGGTAGAAAGCTTACCAGGATATAAAAAACTAGTAAAACCAGTATCGTTTGAAATTAAAAAAGGTATGACAGAAGTTTTATCACTAAAAGTAGAGAACGAATTAGTAGATAAAGGCTCAGTAGAAATTACAAAAGTGGACAAAGATAGCCAGAAGACATTAGCAGGCGTAGTCTTTGAAATCCAAGATGAAGCAGGCAAAGTAGTAACGAAAGTAAAAACAGATAAAGAAGGAAAAGCGAAAATTTCAGATCTATCTGTAGGAAGTTACAAACTAGTAGAAGTAGAGAATTTACCAGGCTACAAAAAACTAACAGAGCCAGTATCATTCGAAATTACAAAAGGTATGACAAAAGTCTTATCATTAAAAGTAGAGAATGAGCAGTTAGACAAAGGCTCAGTAGAAATTAAAAAAGTAGATAAAGACAGTCAAAAAGCACTAGCAGGCGTAGTCTTCGAAGTACAAGATGAGCAAGGCAAAGTAGTAACCGAAATAACGACAGATAAAGAAGGAAAAGCAAAAATCTCAGACTTATCTGTAGGAAAGTACAAATTAGTAGAAAAAGCAGGCTTACCAGGTTACAAACAATTAACAGAACCAGTATCGTTTGAAATCAAAAAAGGTATGACAGAAGTTCTATCATTAAAAATAGAAAATGAAATGGTAGATAAAAGTATTAGAAGGCGTAGTCTTCGAAGTGCAAGATGAGTGCAAGATGAGCAAGGCAAAGTAGTAACAGAAGTAACGACAGGTAAAGATGGAAAAGCAACAATTTCAGATTTATCAGTAGGAAAGTATAAATTAGTAGAAAAAGAAAGCTTACCAGGTTACAAAAATTTAACAGAACCAGTATCATTTGAAATCCAAAAAGGTATGACGAAAGTCTTATCATTGAAAGTAGAGAATGAGCAGTTAGACAAAGGTTCAGTGGAAATTACAAAAATGGCTGCTGAAAGCAAGAAAGTATTAGCAGGAGCTTTGTTTGAAGTTCATGATGAAAAGGGCAAAGTAGTAGCGAAAGTAACGACAGATAAAGATGGAAAAGCAAAAATCTCAGATCTATCTGTAGGTAACTACACACTTGTAGAAGTAGAAGCACCAAAAGGATATGAAAAATTAACTAATCCAATTCCATTTGAAATTACAAAAGGAATGATAAGTTCGGTTCAATTAGAAGTGTTAAACAAATTGAGTCATTTAGCACCACCAGGTCCAGAAAAACCGGAAATAACGGATCCAGAAAAGCCTGAAACACCAAATCCAGAAAAACCGGAAACAACAGATCCAGAAAAGCCTGAAACACCAAATCCAGAAAAATCGGAAACAACAGATCCAGAGAAGCCTGGAACACCAAATCCAGAAAAACCTGAAAAAGAATTACCGAAGACAGGACAGAAAATGCCTGTGGAACCATATATGGGAGCATTTCTTGTAATGATGAGTTTTGGATTACTCGTATTAGGTAGAAAACAGCAGAGATAAATGAGAAAGTTATTAACAGTAATTGGACTTACATTTTTAATGTTGGCAGGATGTAGTAATGGGAATTTTGAAAAAGCAATGGATGAGGGAAAGACTGCAATAACGAATAAAGAATATAAAACAGCCTTATCGTCATTTGAACGAGCGCTAGATGAGAAAAAAGATGATTCAGATGTAAAAGTACTTATAGAACAAACGAAAGCAATGATTGAAGCAGTGAAGCTAAAAGAGGAAACAAAGGTAGAAGAGTCAATCAAGTCATTTGAAAAAGTAGAGAGCGTGAAGAATGGAAGTAATACGCTTATAAAACAAGCCAAGGAAGAACGAACGGCATTACTAGCCATCTTAGAACAAAAAAAGAAGTTTAGTGAGCAACTGACGAAAAGTGAAGAGTTAATAAGTAAGAAAAATTATGCAGAAGCGAAAGAGATATTAAATAAGCTAATTTCGGAAATGAAAGGTAACAAGAGCTTTGAAGAATATAATAAAAAAGCCGTAGGATTAGTTACTAAAATTGGTGAAGAGGAAAAAACTGCGAAGAGTGAAACAGCAGCAGCGAAGGCACAAAAAACAGATGCAGGAACGAGTCAAAAAGTGGAGCCTGAAAAGAATCAAAAGGTAGCAACAGAAAAGAACCAAAAAGTAGAGGCAGAAAAGAATCAGAAGGTAGCAACAGAAAAGAATCAAAAAACAGAAACAGAGAAGAATCAAAAAGTAGAGACAGGGAAGAAGCAAGATGCATTTACTTTTGAGAAAGCTAAAGAATATATCAAAAATGAATATAAAGAAGAATATGATTACACACTAGAGAATACGCAAGTAGAAAATGGAAAGAAATATTATCAAATAAGAGTGCGTACGACATATAAAATAGAAGGTGCAGCTGGACCAGGATTTACTGGCGTATTCAAAGTATTCGAAGATGGTACAATTGTTGAAGTGCACTAGATGAAAGAAGGATATGATATGAAAATTGATAGACCAAAAATTTCGCCAGAGTTATCTTTAAAGAATTTTCACGATATTTTTTATGAAGAAGATTCAACATTAGAAATGTGTGAAATCATCGATTCCACTTTTGAAAATGAATCTGTAGATAGAGTGCGTTTATATAATGCAGTGATAAAAAATTGTAAGTTTACCAATACAGACTTTAGCAATATTGATATTACAGATGTTTGTTTTGAGAACTGCGATTTATCAAATGTTAATTTAAGCAACTCTTCTGTTCACAGAGTCGAATTTAAAAATAGTAAATTAATTGGAGTTAATTTTACAGAATCTAGCTTAGGAAATGTTACATTTGAAAATTCAATTTTGAATTTAGCTTCACTTGGAAATTCTAAACTAGAAAAGATCATATTTACTGAAACCTCATTAAATAATGCAGATTTTTTTGACTGTAAACTAAAAAAAGTTGAATTCAATTCATGTAGCCTTGACGAAGCAAATTTTGATCAAACATCACTGAAGGGAATAGATATTAGTTCTTCTAATTTTGATACACTTACAGTTTCAGTGAACGATCTAAGAGGATGTAAAGTATCATCATATCAAGCTATTCAGTTTGCAACATTATTGGGATTAATAATTAAAGATTAGTTGGAAAATTTATTTTCTATTGGTGAAGTTGCTAATATGAAAGGCATTACAATAAAAGCTTTAAGATATTACCATCAAACAGGTATTCTTACTCCAGCATATATTGATACGAAAACGGGTTATAGATACTATTCGGTAGATCAATTTGTTTATATTGATATAATTAAAGTTTGTAGAGCTTTAGGAACGAGTACGAAAGAACTGCAAAAAATTTTTACGGAAAAGAATATGGATGAATTATTAAAATTTTTAGCACTAAAAAGAGAAGAAACTAAGCAAAAGATAAAAAAGATGCAAGCAGTCATTCATACGATTGATAAACTAGATAATAGTGTACAAGTCGCTAAAAAGGTACTAGTACATAATCAAATAACGATACAGTACTTTGAGCAACGTTATATCGTCACTGCTCCATGCAAAGAAGTGGGTAATTTTAAAGAATTTCTTTATTATTCAGAGGTAGATAAAATTATTCAGGAGAGAAATTTAGAAACAACGATGGAGATTGGTATAGCGTATACCATTCATTCAAAATACAAATTAAAACCAAAGTATGCTTTTTCTGTGTTATGTAAATATGATGACACACAGAAACAACAAAATATAGATGTATTACCAGAAGGTAAATATTTGACACTGGCCTATAAAAAGAATAATAAAGAAGAAAGTATGGATAAATTAAAAGATTATATAGAGAAAAATAATGTAACAATCAAAAATTGCATTGAAGTGGAATTATTAGATGAGTTTTTTAGTACGGATTCTTACAGTTGCCAAATGCAATTGCTTATAGAGAATGAGTGAATGATTAATTTTAAACCAGAAAATTTAAATCAATTATTAAAAGTGACGCTCGTAAGCGCGAATAAGTCGTATGATGCGATTAAAGATTATGAGTTTACAGAAGAAGCGGTAGTATTCCGTGTAGACTTCGAATATATTGACGTTTCTCTAATGGTTGTAGATATGTTAGGAAGATCTGCGGCGAGATTTAATATTTTGCCATTTGCTAAACTAGATACGAATGGGATAGATTACATTCAGTTTCAAGTGTATTCCATCAATGAAGGGAGTTTTAAAGAGGTACTCGATACGATGTAGATGCAGCCGTTAGAAAGGGAAATTCATGCTAATATGCTGAAAGTGTGGAGAATTCATGCATTAATTGGGGCGGCGGTTATACTAGCAGTCGTAATTGCGTATTTCTTTTTTATGATTAACTTTAACTGGTGGAGCTGGTTATTTGGACTATTAGTAACAGGTGCTATTACATTTATCCCGCTTGATTATTTCGTGTTTCCAAATTTACGTCAGCGTTATTATAGTTATAGATTAAATGAAGAAGAAATTGAAATTCAAAAGGGAATGTTCGTTGTAAAGCGCGTACTTATTCCGATGATCCGCGTGCAGCACGTAACGATTGAACAAGGACCGATTATGAGAAAATATAATTTAGCAGAATTACACATTTCAACAGCGGCAACTTCTCATAGTATCCCAGGTTTAACGAAAGAAGAAGCAGGACAATTGAAGAGACAAATTGGAGAGCTTGCGAAAGTGAGTGATGAGGATGTATAAATGTATAAGAGGCAACATCCGATCACGATATTATTGGGTATTCGAATTGCGGGTTTATTTCCTTTTATCCTTCTAGTAATATTTCGCTCTGATGAAAATGAGCCTTGGTATTTATTTTATTTTGTTTTGTTGTTTCTTTTATTCGTGATGGCTATTTTCTCCGCTGTGAAATGGTATTTCAAAGTGTACTGGATTGAGAATAATATTTTACATATAAAGCACGGTGTATTTGTAAAGAAAGAAAGCTACTTAAATAAAGAGCGTGTGCAAAATATTAGTACCTCTTCTAACGTTATTTATCAAATACTTGGACTTACGAAGTTAAATATAGAAGTAGCGGGCGGCGGTAGTGAGCCAGAAGTGATGTTAGCTGGTATTAAAGAAGAGGAAGCGAATGCACTGATGGCCTTGTTACATAAAGAGAGAAGTATTGTGAGTGAAGAGGATCCGGCGGAAGAAGAAGGTAAGACGGTGTATCAGTTAACGACGAAAGAAATTTTAATAGCAGCCATTACATCTGGCAGATTCGGATTAGTGTTCTCTATGTTAGTAATTCTTTACACTGAGTTTAATGAATTTCTTCCAAAATGGCTCATAAATAAAGTGGAAGCGTATGTGATGGATAACGGTGTATATGAATTAATCGTTATGGCCGCAATTTTAATGGCAATTTCATGGGTTGTTTCAACATTTGGCTACGTATTAAAATATACGAACTTTAAGATTGAGCGAAACGGAAATGAAATTCGCATCGTTCAAGGGTTGTTTGATAAAAAAGAGTTTGTTTTAAAATTGCACCGTATTCAAGCGATTACGGTGAAAGAAGGAATTCTCCGCCAGCCTTTCGGTTATTGCTCTGTCGAAGTAGAAGTCATTCAAAGTATAGAATCCGCTGGGAATGAAGTGATGTTACATCCTTTTATGAAGAAAAAAGATGTACAGCAGTTACTTACATATTTGCAGTTACCATATGAAATAGAAGAGAAGATGGTCCATTTACCGAAAACGGCATTGCGCCGTTACGTCATAATGGGCTGGATTACAAGTGCTGTGCTCGCTGTGCCGATCGTTAGTGCGAGTATATATTTCAAACAATATATCGCATTATTCAATCTTATCCCGCTATGTATCGTATTTACAATACTTGCATACGCTCGTTACACAAGCAGCGGTTATATGATGAGAGAAAATCAATTAACGATGGTGTACCGAGGCCTTGCGAAATATACAGGAATCATGCGTAGAAGACATGTTCAAGCAGTAGGTTATAATCAATCGTATTTTCAAAAGAAAGACGAGTTATGTACAGCTGCCGCAGCAGTAGCTGGGCATGGTTATGAAGTAAAGCATATGAGAAAAGAAGATGCACTTCGCATATATAATTGGTACAAAGAAAAAGGAAACACCGGTGCGTAGATGAAGGCTATTATTTCATACGAAACACCTCTAGAACAAGCACATTTCACTGCAAAAAATAATGAAAAAGATATGTTTTATAAAGAAAATACAGAAGAGTCTGTAGAATCTGCACTTCAGTATGACGTGTTAGACGCTGTTGGCGAATTTAAAGGACAACCTGGCTATATTGTTTGTAACAACATTTCTGTAACAGACGAAGGTCGACCAGTATTTGAAAATCGTTTTAAAAACCGCGCTGGCCTAATCGAAAATGAGCCTGGGTTCCAAGCGATCCGTGTTCTTCGCCCATTAAGTAACGATACATATGTCATCTTAACGATGTGGGAAACAGAGCAAAACTTTAAAGACTGGACAGAATCACGTTCATTCGAAAACGCTCATAAAAAACGCCCTGCACAAGCAGAAGGACAAGCTCAGGCTCAGGCGCATCCACATGCAGAACAGCAAAAAAGCATTTTCTCTCGCCCATCTTTCGTGACTACTTTTGATGTTTTAGTTTAAATGAAGAAAGTAAAGTGGACTTTATTAGGCGGCGTTGCAACGTTTTTAGTAGCAATTGTACTTTATAAACTTATCGTGTTAGCTGGTAGCTATATGATGGATGAAAAGCAGCTCGTTTTCCACTCTTCATCACGTATCGTTGACCAGAAAGGAAAAGAAATTACGAAATTGTACGTAGAAAATAGAGAGCTTGTACCGATTGAGCAGATCCCAAAGTATGTGCAGCAGGCGTTTGTTGCGGTGGAAGATTCTCGCTTTTATGAGCATCAAGGAATTGATTATCCATCTATATTTCGGGCTCTCTATAAAGATACGTTAGCTGGAGAAAAGGTAGAGGGCGGTAGTACGATTACACAGCAACTCGCTAAAAATGTCTTTTTAACTCGTGAAAAAACAGTTACACGCAAATTGAAAGAAGTCGCAATTTCTCTTCAATTAGAGCAAAAATATACGAAACAGCAAATTCTTGAAATGTATATGAATCATATTTATTTTGGCCACGGGGCTTACGGTATTCAAGCGGCAGCAAAGTTGTATTTTAATAAAAATGTCGAGGATTTAACAGTAGAAGAAGGGGCAATGCTTGCAGGTCTTCCGAAGTCACCAAACGGATATTCACCGTATTTCTCTCCAGAGAAGAGTAAGGAGCGCCGTGATGTCGTATTGTCACTTATGCATAGACAAGGTTATTTGACTGCTGAAGAAAGCGTTCGCTATCAAGGAAAGACAATCGCTCTATATAAAAACTTAGATGAGAATGAACTCGCATATATGCCGTATATTGATATGGTCATAGATGAAGCGGCTCGTTTATACGGATTATCTCATCAAGAAGTACTTCGCGGAGGATATACGTTTGTCGTACCGATGGACGAAAAGGTTCAAAAGGTAGCGTATAACCAGTTCCAAGATGCAAGGAATTTCCCTGGTAAAGAAGAGGGGGCGCAAGGTGCATTTTTATTAATGGATAATCGTACGGGAGGGATTAAAGCTGCGATTGGTGGAAGAAAGTATGTCCCGAGAGGATTTAATCGTATTTTTGCAAAAAGGCAACCTGGCTCTGTTCTAAAACCACTTATCGTCTATGCACCAGCATTAGAAACGAAAAAGTATAATCCGTATTCGTTATTAACAAATGAAAAAGCTTCTTTTGAAGGTTATGAACCTCGAAATTACAATCGTCAATATACGAAAGAAATGACGATGTATGATGCGATTTTAGATTCAGCAAACGTACCGGCAGTTTCTTTATTAAATGAGTTAGGGGTCGAAGAAGGAAAGCAGTATTTAGAGAAAGGAAATGTTCATATTGCAGATACTGGGTTAAGTACAGCGCTTGGCGGGCTGAAAAACGGTGTTTCACCATTTGATCTTGTAAAAATGTATCGTGCATTTTTAGCAAACGGCAATATTATTGAGCCGCATGTTATTGATAAGGTGTTAAATAGACACGGCGCAGTCATTGGAGAATCGCCAAAAGTAGAGACGAAAATCTTCTCGAAACAAACAGCATGGTATATGACGAAAATGTTAGAAGGAGTTGTGAAGGAAGGGACAGCCAAGGTGGGTGTATATAACGGTGCGTTGGCTGGAAAAACGGGTACCACTTCAATTCCTAATGATGATAATGGAGCAAGGGATATGTGGTTTGTTGGATATACGCCGAATTTAGTGGGAGCAGTTTGGGTCGGCTATGATCACACGGATAAAGAGCACAAATTGCAAGGCGAAAGCGCAGCTGCAACGAAGTTATTTAAGAAAATTTTAACGAAGGCAAATGTAGAACAGAAAGAAAAGTTTATGCAGCCAGAAGGTGTAGAAACGATTGGTGCCCCAATTCGTTTACGCAAGATTGAAGATGTAAAGATGAAACTATCATTTAGTCCTTTCGGTTTATTTAAAGCAAAATTAAGCTGGACACCACTTCCAGATGAAAGAATTATGTATCGAATTTATAGAGTGGAAAACGGAATGCATACGCATGTGAGTACTGTAACAGGTGTCGGAGAATATGAGGAAAAGTTTATTAACATATTCTCAAAACCGAGTTTTTACGTTGTGCCATTTAACACACAAACGAACCGTGAAGGAGAAAAGTCAAAAGTAGCTAAACCGTAGTTGGTAGGGAAGGGAGCAAGGGTCTTGGTAAGAACTATAAATGAGACATTTTTAAAAGCATGTAGGGGGGAACGTACAGAGTATGTACCAGCATGGTATATGCGTCAAGCAGGTCGTTCGCAGCCGGAATATAGAAAGATAAAAGAAAAATATTCTTTATTTGAAATTACACATAATCCAGAGTTATGTGCTTACGTTACAAAGTTACCAGTTGATCAATATAACGTAGACGCAGCAATTCTGTATAAAGATATTATGTCACCACTACCTGCAATTGGTGTGGATGTAGAAATTAAATCTGGTATTGGACCAGTAATTGATAATCCAATCCGTTCTTTACAAGACGTAGAAAAACTAGGGGAAATCAATCCAGAAGATGACGTACCGTACATATTAGATACGATTCGTTTATTAACGACAGAAATGTTAGACGTACCGTTAATCGGTTTTTCAGGAGCTCCATTTACGCTAGCGAGCTATATGATTGAAGGCGGTCCATCTCGTAACTACCATAATACGAAAGCGTTTATGTATGCAGAGTCGAAAGCTTGGTTCGCTTTAATGGATAAGCTTGCTGATATGGTTATTACATATTTAAAAGCGCAAATTAACGCAGGAGCAAAAGCAGTTCAAATTTTCGATTCATGGGTTGGAACAGTAAATGTAGCAGATTATCGCATATTTATTAAACCAGCAATGGAACGTATTTTTGCAGAAGTTCGTACGATGGGTGTACCGATGATTATGCACGGCGTAGGAGCTGCACATTTAGTGAACGAATGGCATGATCTGCCTCTTGATGTAGTCGGTTTAGACTGGCGTTTACCGATTGAAGAAGCGCGTGCACGCGGCGTTCATAAGGCGGTACAAGGAAATATGGATCCTTCATTCTTATTAGCACCATGGTCAGTAATTGAAGAACATGTAAAAGCTATTTTAGATCAAGGGATGAAAGAGCCAGGTTATATCTTTAACTTAGGACACGGTGTATTCCCAGAAGTAAATCCAGATACATTAAAACGTTTAACTACATTTATTCATGAGTACTCTAAAGAACAGTTAGCGAAGTAAATGAAAAAGAAAATTGGTTTGCTTGTAATGGCATACGGAACGCCATATAAGGAAGAGGATATTGAACGTTACTATACACATATTCGCAGAGGAAGAAAGCCAAGTCCTGAAATGCTAGAAGATTTAACAGAGCGTTACCGTGCAATTGGTGGTATTTCTCCTTTAGCTACTATTACATTAGAGCAAGCTAAAAAGTTAGAAATGCGTTTAAATGAAATGCAAGATGAAGTAGAGTACCATATGTATCTTGGTTTAAAACATATTGAACCGTTTATTGAAGATGCGGTACAAGCTATGCATAACGATGGAATAGAAGATGCAATCGCACTAGTTCTTGCGCCGCACTATTCTACATTTAGCGTGAAATCATATGTTGGACGAGCGCAAGAAGAAGCTGAGAAACTTGGAAACTTAACAATTCATGGCATTGATAGCTGGTATAAAGAACCGAAGTTTATCCAGTATTGGGTCGATGCAGTGAAAGGTATATATAACGGTATGCCAGAAGCAGAACGTGAAGAAGCAGTATTAATCGTATCTGCTCACAGCTTACCAGAGAAAATTATCGCACTCGGCGATCCATATCCAGATCAATTAAATGAAACAGCTGATTATATTGCAAGGGGCGCTGAAGTAGCAAACTATGCAGTAGGTTGGCAAAGTGCAGGAAACACGCCAGATCCTTGGATCGGTCCGGATGTACAAGATTTAACGAGAGAACTAAATGAAAAGTACGGATACAATTCATTCGTATATGCACCAGTTGGATTTGTTGCGGAACATTTAGAAGTTTTATATGACAATGACTTTGAGTGTAAAGTTGTAACGGATGAAATTGGCGCGAAATATTATCGTCCAGAAATGCCAAATGCTTCGGACGCATTTATTGACTGTTTAGCAGATGTTGTATTAAAGAAAAAAGAATCTGTATTGTAAGTGATCATCGGCGGTGGTATCACAGGGTTAACAACAATGTATAACTTACAAAAAGATATTCGTGAGAAGGACTTGCCGATAGATACATTACTTGTAGAAGCGTCGGGTAAACTTGGCGGGAAAATTCAAACCGTTCGAAAAGATGGATTTACAATTGAACGCGGACCGGATTCTTTTTTAGCACGAAAAGAAAGTGCGTCTAGATTGGTGAGAGAATTAGGTCTTGGCGATGAACTTGTAAATAATAAGGCCGGTCAATCATTTATTCTCGTAAACAATCGGTTACATAAAATGCCGAGTGGATCAATGATGGGAATTCCAACGCAAATTACGCCGTTTCTATTTTCCCGGTTGTTCTCCCCAATTGGTAAATTAAGAGCTGGTTTTGATCTGTTAATTCCTAGATCAAAACCAGTATCTGACCAATCACTCGGGCAGTTTTTCAGACATCGCCTCGGAAACGAAGTGGTTGAAAACTTAATAGAACCATTACTATCGGGTATTTATGCAGGGGATATTGATGAAATGAGCTTAATGTCGACATTCCCACAAATGTATCAAATTGAGCAGAAACATCGCAGTATTTCACTCGGTATGCGTACGCTCGCTCCGAAAGAAGAGAAGGCTGAACCGAAAAAGGGAATCTTCCAAACGGTGAAAACAGGTTTAGAATCTATCGTAGAATCTCTCGAAGTGAAGATGCATGAAGGTACGATAATAAAGGGAACTCGCATTGAAAAAGTTGCAAAACTGGGTGATGGTTACACGATTACTCTTAGTAACGGAAAAGAAATAGAAGCGGACGCCATCGTAGTGGCAAGCTCACATAAAGTATTGCCGTCTATGTTTGCGCAGTACAAACAATTTCGTTTCTTCCGCAATATTCCGTCCACATCAGTTGCGAATGTCGCACTTGCTTTCCCGAAATCAGCCATTCAGCGCGATATTGATGGAACGGGATTTGTCGTATCACGAAATAGTGACTTCTCCATTACAGCATGTACGTGGACACATAAAAAATGGCCGCATACAACGCCAGAAGGTAAGGTACTTCTTCGCTGTTACGTTGGACGCCCTGGTGATGAAGCGATTGTAGAACAAACAGAAGAGGAACTCGTTCAGCTCGTACTAGAAGACTTACGAAAGACGATGGATATTATAGAGGACCCGGAGTTTGCAATCGTAAGCCGCTGGAAAGAAGCGATGCCTCAATATACAGTAGGTCATAACGAGCGAATGAAAAAGCTTACAACATTTATGGAGAAAGAATTGCCAGGTGTGTACTTAGCTGGAAGTTCTTACGCTGGTTCTGGTCTGCCGGATTGTATTGGGCAAGGTGAGTTGGCAGCGCAACGTGTGTTATCACATATTGAAAAAATAGTAGAATGTGAACGAGATGCTTTAAATGTATAAATGGCTGTGAAGAAATTGTTAAGCGTCTTTTTATCATTCTTGCTATTGCTTTCATTTACTGGAACTTTAGCACAAGCAGAAGAAACTACTTCTATGTCAGTAGAAAAAGCAATTCAAGTATTTAAGCAGCAAGGGAAAACGAAGGGGAAAGTGGAAGGATATATTGTCGGATATACGCAAAGTTCTTCTAAATATACGAAGGATCCAGCTAAGTTTGATGATACAAACGTAGCAATTGCAGATTCACCAAACGAAACGAATCCAGAAAAAATCATGCCTGTTCAGTTGCCAAAAGGTGATGTGAGAACGGCAGTGAATGTGAAAGATCACCCGGAAAATATCGGGAAGAAAGTTAGTTTGACTGGAACGCTTGAATTATATTTTAGTAACCCAGGTTTAAAATCAGTAACAGCGCATAAGTTTCAAGGTGAAGAACAAAACCGTGTTAGCGATGTAGTGGCTTCACCTGGCGGCGGGGAAGTTGCGAAAGGAACAGCGGTAACATTAACAACGAATACAGATGGAGCAACAATTTACTATACGTTAGATGGTTCTAATCCTACAAATAAAAGTGTTCGCTATAACGGACAAATTGTAGTGAATGAAAATAGTGTAGTGAAAGCAATCGCAGAAAAAGAAGGTCTTATTTCTTCAGCGATTTCGACATTTTCATTTATTATCGTAAATAATGAACCAGTTCGTATTCATGATATTCAAGGAAAATCACATAGTTCTCCTTACAACGGGAAGAAAGTATACAATGTGGAAGGCGTTGTAACAGCGCTTGATAAAAATGGTTTTTATATAGAAGATAATAAACCGGATAATGATCTAGCTACTTCAGAAGGTATGTACATATACAAAAAAGAGGCAAATGTAGCAGTTGGAGACCTTATTCAAGTTGATGGAGAAGTAGAAGAATATGTTGGCCCTGGATATGCAGAAAGGTTTGAAACAGACTTAACAACGACGGAAATTAAGGCGAGTCGCGTTGCTGTAATCGCAAAAGATCAACCTTTACCAGCACCAATTGTACTTGGAGAAAACGGTGTGAAAATCCCTGATCAAATTATCGATAATGATGCATTCGGTTTATTTGATCCAAATGAAGATGCAATCGACTTTTATGAAAGTATAGAAGGTATGCGCGTTACGATGCCAACACCAAAAATTATTGCACCTCAGAAAAACGGAAATTTATATGTAACAGTAAAAAATAGTGGGGATAAAGTAGTAACGAAATATGGTACACCTCTTTTAGATGAAAATCAATTAAACCCAGAGCGTCTTTCTGTAAAAGTATCTCGTGATTATGTAGCAAAAGTAGGAGATACTTTCACGGGAGATATAACAGGGGTAGTAGGATATGATTACGGTTCGTTCCGTATTTCGCCAGTAACGGAATTACCATCTGTAGTGGACGGTGGGTTTAAGCGAGTAGGGGCAAATATTCAGCCGCGTCTTGATAAATTAACAGTTGCTACATATAACATTGAAAACTTCTCAGCAAATAAAAAAGAAACGACGGACGAAAAGGTAAAAGAGTTAGCGTATTCTATTAAATACAATTTAAAAATGCCAGATATTATCGGTGTAGAGGAAATGCAAGATAATAATGGATCAATTAATGATGGGACAACAGATGCTTCATTCAGCGCAAAACGTATCATTGATGCAGTTCTAGAAATTCGTGGACCGAAGTATGAGTATGTAGAAGTCGCTCCAAACAATAATCAAGACGGAGGAGCACCTGGAGCTAACATTCGCGTCGGTTTCTTCTATAACCCATCACGTGTGAAATTAGCAGCAGTACCGAAGTTACTTGATAAAAATGTAGTACGTGTTGGAGACGAAAACGCATTATTTGATAGTACACGTAAACCGTTAGCGGCAGAATTTACATTCCAAGGACAAAACGTTGTTGTTGTTGCAAATCACTTAAACTCAAAACTAGGAGATGCAACGCCATTTGGAAAAGTGCAGCCGCTCGTATTAAAGAGTGAAGAAAAACGAATTCAATTAGCACAAGAAGTAAATCATTTCGTACAAGGTATTCAGAAAAAGAATGCAAATGCACCTGTTGTTGTATTAGGCGATATGAACGATTTCGAATTCTCGAAACCACTAAAAGCACTAGAGGGCACAATCTTAAAAGATATGCTAAACACAGTGCCGAAAGAGAATCGTTACACGTACATTCATGAAGGGAATGCACAAGTGTTAGATCATATTTTAGTAACGAATAACATCGCACCGCACACAATTGTAGACCCAGTACACTTAAACTCAAACATTATGAAAGAGCACGGACGTGTAAGTGACCACGACCCAGTACTTGCTCAAATTGATTTGAAGAAAGCTTCTTAAATGGTAGCCCAACTAAATGGGAAAGTAATGAATCAACTAGCGATATTTTTGAGTGTTTTTATATTGATTCAGTTTGTAGCTGATGTAACAGGTCTTACGCAATCACTAGGTATTCATTATTTAGGTACAATAAGGCAAAGCATCACTTATACAGCATTTGGTTTAGCTGTGATTTTTACTATATTGGGTATGAAAAAGGAATTAAGTAAGTATGCAATTATTTCTTTATGTTCGGCGATAGGAATACAAATAATTTATATAGTCGTTATTGTGGTTTTATGGATGTTGGCAGGGACACCGTAAATGAAATACCGCAAGTATCCAATATTTTATGTCTATCTAGTAAAAAGGTATCCAAATAAGAGAACGGTACTAATAAGTAATATATTCATAAGGGTAATAACTAAAGCTATGATAGGGAACACTTTCTTTTCAGAAGGGCTAGTAAATGAAACGATGGCCATTATGATGGATAAAAGGGTTCCAGCTAATATTGTGTATGTCATAGGAATAACAGTATTGGGGCCGAATCGATCTAAGACAGGAACAAGTAAAAACATTAAAATAGTACTGAATAAGCTAAAGGTTAAAAACGTATAATTGAATATTCAGGCTTATAAAAGGGGGGCAACGATGCAGGTACAACTAAATGGAAAATTAATGAATCAAATCGCAATCTTTTTTAGTAGTATCGCCATGCTTCAGTTTATAGCTGAGGTAACAGGGTTTACGCAAAATTTAGATATTAAGTATAATTTAATAAATACAACAACGTCATATATAACATTTAGCTTGGCAGTGATTTTTACTTTAATAGGTGCAAGAAGAGAATTGAGTAAATATGCAATTATTTTATTATGTTTAGTAGTAGCTATTAAAGCGATTTATTTTGTAGCTGTTGTTATTTTATGGGGATTGGCTGGTACGCCCTAAGTGGAGGCTTTTTCAGTCATGATGCGTGCGCTTCGTTTAAGTATAAAGCAAGCTTTTTGTAATCGTGTTTCTTTAATTATTATGTTTAGTGGATTCATTCTTATTTCTGTTTATCATTATTATTATGTAATTCGTTATTTAGGAGACGCAGCGAATGGGCCAATATCAACAGATATTAAATGGATTGGATTTCGCGACAATGAAATGGATGTTTATTTATTATTAATGCCAGTTATCGCGAGTTTTCCCTTTAGTACAAGTTACAACTCAGATAAGTCAGATGGTTTTAAACCGTTTGTAAGTAAAGGGATTTCTTTATTTCCTTATTCAGTAACGAAATATATTGTTACATTTTTTTGTGGCGGATTTCTTTATACGTTCCCATTCATTTTATCTTTACTATTTTGCAAATTAACCATTCCAGACGGAGTACCGACGGCTGGTTCAGGCATCATAAATAATAATGGGATGTTCGCAGACTTATATTCCAGTTCTCCCATCACTTACATTATTGTATATATTGGCATTAACTTTTTATTTGCAGGGTTAATGGCTCTTTTAGGACTTGCTGCATCTGCATGGTCGCAAAAAGATTACATGGCAATTCTATTTCCATTTGCAGCTACTTCCATTCCTTACGTCCTGCTAAATACAATACTCCCCTCAATAGGCGGAGCACCTTTTCATTTATATGATCCGAAACAACCATTGGATGGAATGTCACCGTACATTTTAACGATGCAATGCACTTTCTTCCTTCTCGTTAGCTTATTCATGTATATACAAGGCGTAAAGCGTGATAGAAAAAAATATAAAAGAAGGTTGCAAAGAAGAGAGCGGTGTAGAAAATCGTTACAAGTATAATTGGTCATTTTTGGAGGTGACGATGTGGCAATAGATCGAAAACGTTCTATTATTGAAGCTGCAACAAAGTCTTTTTCAGCGTTCGGTTATAAAGCAACAACGATGGATCAAGTAGCGAAATTAGCGAATGTAGGAAAAGGAACGATTTATACTTTTTTCAAAAATAAAGAAGAGCTATTTGGCGAAATTATTTCTAATTTAATTACAGAAATGAAGCAAGTTGCAGAAAACGCAATTCGTTCAGATGTTTCATTTTTCGAAAATGTACATAAAGCATTATATAGCATCTTAGAATTTAGAAAAGAGCATCAGCTCATGATTAAATTAATTCAAGAAGAGCGCGATATGGGAACGAAAGAAGTACAAGAAGTGATGCAACAAGTTGATGTGGAAATCGTTTCTGTTATTCAATCGTATTTAAAGATTGCGATTGAAAAAGGTGAAATTAGCAAATGTGACCCAGAAATTACAGCATTTATTATGCTTCGCTTATACGTATCGCTTATTTTTGATTGGGAAAAAAATCATGAACCGCTAGAAAAAGAAAAAATCGCAGAATTATTTGAACTTTATTTATTAAAAGGATTGTCAAACTAATTGGATAAAGGGGGAGAAATGATGAAATGGAATCAGTTACTTCGTAAAGAGTTTACTGAAATTATAAAAAGCAAAAAAATATTAATTCCAATTATCGCGGTTCTATTCGTGCCGATACTATATGCGGGTATGTTTTTATGGGCCTTTTGGGATCCGTATGAACAGTTAGATGATTTACCAGTTGCGGTAGTCAATTTAGATAAAGGTGCAGTATTTGATGGAAAACCAATTGAGGTCGGAAAAGGGCTCGTAGATAACTTAAAAGATAATACAAGTTTTAAATGGGAATTTGTAAGTGAAAAAGAAGCGAAAAAAGGAATGGAAGGCAGAAAGTATTACATGTTAGTACGCATTCCTGATGACTTCTCAAGTAACGCTACAACGTTATTAAAAGATGATCCGAAACCATTAAACTTAGAATACATTCCAAACGAAAGCTTAAACTTCTTATCTTCACAAATTGGTGGAACAGCGATTGAAAAAATTAAAGGTGAAGTAGCAAGTACGTTAACGAAAACATATGCAGAGAAAATGTTTGATTCTATTCAAGACGTCTCAAAAGGATTAGCAGATGGAGCGGAAGGTGCAAATAAACTGCACGACGGATCAAGTGAGCTGCATGATGGTTCAAGTAAAGTGACGGATGGCCTTCATACACTTCAAGGGAAGTCTGGGGAGATGAAGGATGGAGTAGGGAAACTATTTGATGGATCTGGGAAAGTAACGGATGGACTTTATACGTTGCAAGGAAAGTCCGGGGAAATGACAGTTGGTATTAATAAACTGTTAGATGGATCTGGCCAGGTAACAGCTGGTTTGTATACGTTGCAAGGAAAGTCAGGAGAGATGACAACAGGCATTGCTAAGTTGTTAAATGGATCCAGTGAAGTGACAAATGGAGTAAATAAATTAACAGCTGGTTCAAGTCAGTTAACAAATAATTTAAATACATTTGCAAATAAAACGGGTGAATTACAAAAAGGTGTGGATGACCTTTCAATTGGATCAGGTCAATTATATGGGGGATTAAACGATTTAACTGGCCGATTTATAAAATTTAATAATGGTTTACATGATGCTTCTCTCGGATCTAGTGATTTGAAAAAAGGTGCTACTAACCTTTCAAATGGGATGAAAACGCTAGATAGCGCACAAGGTAACCTAGAGCAAGGAGCTCAAAATATTCAACAAGGTTTACAAAATTTAAATAATCAATTGGAAGGTTTTAAAACTGGATCATTGAACGTGAAGCCAAATGTAACAGGTTCATTGAAACAAGTAAATGACAAGATAAATGGAGCTGAAAATAATATAAAACAATTAGATTCAGCTGCGCAGTCGAATGTAGAGAATGCAAATAAAGCAATGCAAGATGTAGCGGCTTTACAAGAACAGATTAAGGGCTTACCGGAAGAATACCAAGAAAAATTAAAGCCTTTTATTACGAATGCTACAAATAGCACTGCTGTTGTTCAAAAGAATTCAGCAGGAGTAGCAGGTACGACAGGTCATTTAAAAACTGAAGTATCGAATTTAAAAGAGAATGTAAGTGAAACCGTTAATGGATTACAAACGGAATTACCGAATCCTCAAGTTTTAAAAGAATTAGCTATGGGTGTTGAAAAGTTAACGAATGGACAGAACGGTTTTGTTACTAAATTCCAGGAATTCGGTAAAGGTTTAGATGAAGCAAAATCTGGAGCTGTAAAAATTAAAGAAGGTAGTCAGCTGTTAGATGGGGGAATAAGCAAATTAGCTGAAAATGGTCCGAAACTTATAAACGGATTAAATGAGTTAATAGCTGGTTCAAATAAGATAAATGGCGGGTTAAATAAATTATCAACAGGGTCAGAACAGTTAACGTTGGGAGCGAATAAGTTAGCGGACGGTTCTAATAAAGTAACAAGTGGTTTAGGCCAGCTAACAAATGGTTCCGGTCAAGTGACAACAGGCTTAGGCACATTATCAGGAGGAACAAACCAATTAGTCGATGGAGTCAATAAGCTAGCAGACGGTTCTGGCCAAGTGACAACGGGCTTAGGCACATTATCAGGAGGAACAGGCCAATTAGTTGATGGGGTAAACAAGTTAGCTAATGGCTCCGATCAAGTAACAGCAGGCTTAAATACATTATCAACTGGCTCAACACAGCTAATCGACGGCGTAAATAAACTAGCGGATGGCTCAGGAAAAGTAACAGATGGCCTCGTAAAAGTAAACGACGGTTCAGGTGAACTTGCTGAGAAGCTTGGTGAAGGCGCAGAAAAAACGGGAGAAGTAAAAGGAACGGATAAAACGTATGATATGTTTGCAAGTCCTGTAAAAGTGAAGACAGAGAAACTAGCGGAAGTTCCAAACTACGGAACTGGATTTACACCGTATTTCTTATCACTCGGCTTATTCGTTGGGGCATTACTATTATCGATTGTATACCCATTACGCGATACAGTCGGCGTTCCAAAATCAGGATTTAGCTGGTTTATTAGTAAGTTCGGCATTTTACTATCAGTCGGTATTATTCAAGCGATAGTAGCAGATGTCATATTACTGTTCGGATTAGGTGTAGAAGTACAAAGTATTCCATACTTCATACTCTTTAGCATCGTTACAAGTTTAGCGTTTATCGCATTAATTCAATGTTTAGTAACAGCATTCGGTGATGCAGGGCGATTTATTGCTATCATCACATTAATTATTCAGCTTACAACAAGTGCTGGAACATTCCCACTAGAATTGATTCCGAAGTTTTTACAACCATTTAATACGTGGTTACCGATGACATACTCTGTATCAGGATTGAAAGCAGTCGTATCAAGCGGAGACTTTAACTTCATGTGGCAAAACATAGGAATACTCATGATCTTTATCGTCGTATTATCACTTGGAACAATCGCTTCCTTAACTTGGATGCACAAACGACAATTTAGAAATGTTGTTGAAAATCAATCGATTGAAGTTTAAATGAATGGAGAATACATAATGGACAATTTATTTAATCAAATTGCAACTTTTTTAAACATATCATTACCTCACGAAATAATAAATGCTTTCAAAGATCCAATCTATTTGAAGCACAAGAATGATTTTTCAATACGTTTATTATCCTTTGAAGAAGCTACAGAAATGTATGTATACCTACATGAAGATGTTACTATTTCAGACGTTTTCCCATTATGGACAGATGAGAATTCCAATTATATAGGTGTTTACATGTTAGGGCCGCTAACAGGCAGAGTTTGTTTTATAGACCATGAGGAAATAGATTTGTCCCCAGTATATCCTAATGTACAAACGTTAATTAATATTCTATTAGAGAGTCCTGAACTCGATTGGTATGAACTTCCAAAATATTATCCTTGTTCCAAAGAAAATACGGATGAACTGCAACTACAGCAAGATGTACAAGCCATTAAAAAATTGAAAAACCTTCTTAAAAAACCTGAATTAGCTGAAGCAAAAAGAGCTCAATATTTATTTTCAATTATGGCTTTAACTCCTTATACACAATTGCATGAAATACTTCCCCTCTTGGACGAATCGGATATGTGGATACAAGAGAGAGCGGCTGAAATTCTAGGTTTCCATAGATACGTGCCAGCTAGCGAAAAACTCAATTGGGTTAAAGAACACGGACAACATAACGGGAAAATGGCAGCTGAATTAGCATTAAAAAGAATAAAAATGGAATGAATGAAGGATATATTGGGAATGATTGTAACGTATTACATTTTAATTAGTGGATATTACTTTATTGATATTTTAAGTGAAAAGATAAAGAAAAAAAGTGATGGAGGATAAATGGAGGATAACAAAATGACCGAAAGCGAAATGAAATTTAGGGATACGACCATTCATAAATTTTTCGATAAAGAGAATCGTTTAAAATCGATTCCAGGTCAAAAAAAGAAAAAGTTAGTGTTATTAGAACATTTGATTAGCAAGTTAAACGTTGAAAATCAGTATACAGAGAAAGAAATGAATGTGTTCATAAAACAATATCATGATGATTTTTGCACGATCAGAAGAGAGTTTATCGTGCACGGCTTTATGGATCGAGAGGATAATATGTACCATATAAACGGGAGAGAAGTTTGGACGAGGTGGGAAGAGTTATAAATGAAGAAAGTTATTTTACCAGTTTTAATGTCTGCTATGGTTATAGTTCCGGCGGTATCACATGCTGAAAAACAAGATAATGTGAAACAGACTACTGCAAAAGCAGAGCAGACAATTCAGCAAAGTGGTTGGGTAAAAGTAGGGGATACATGGTATTTCTATGATCAAAAAGGTATGAAGAAAACAGGCTGGTTACAAGATGGTGGAAAATGGTACTATTTTGATGGTAATGGAAAAATGAAAAAAGGATATATCCGAGATCAAGGTACAGATATAGGCTATTTATTAGGAACAGATGGTGCCATGTATTCAAATAAAGGTTGGGTTCAGTACGAAGGAGATTGGTATTACGTTCAACAAGGTGGAAGTCTACATTATGGTACGCTTAAAGATAACGGTAAAACCTATCATTTGAACCCAAGTGATGGGAAAATGCGGAAAAATAATTGGATAGGTGCATATCCTGATGGAGCCTATTTCCTTGCAGATGGGTCGATGGCAACAGGGTGGAATTTAATTAATAATCAGTGGCATTACTTTGGAGATGGAGCTGCTTATAATGGCTGGCTAAACTATCAAGGAAGTTGGTATTATTTAGCGGGTGCTAAGATGCAAACAGGTTGGGTACAAGATAATGGAAAGTGGTACTATCTGAACTCAAATGGCACGATGAAAAGTTCAGAAAATGGCTGGAAAGACTGTTGGTTAGATGAAGGAGGAAAGCGCTACTTTTTTGATGACAGTGGTGCTATGCGTACAGGGAAACTAGCTGAAGGCGGCACTTTGTGGTATTTTAATCCAGATGGATCTATGGTAACTGGATGGAAAATAGTGGATGGTTACTGGTATTACTTTGACGAGAAAAGTGGAGCAAATCATGAAGAGTGGTTAAACTATAATGGCAAGTGGTATTACTTTTATGATGGCTCAATGACAACTGGTTGGGTACAAGTGAATGGCACATGGTACTACTTGAATGAAGATGGAACGATGAAAACAAATTGGTTACAAAAAGATGGAAAATGGTATTCATTCAAAAATGATGGCGTTATGATGTAAATGAATCGGACGGATCGTTTATTAGCGATATTAATTGAATTACAAAGAAAACAAACTGTTACAGCACAAAGTTTAGCTGAAAAATTTGAGACAAGTATAAGAACTATTTATCGAGATAATGAAAAAAACACCTTCACAGGTGTTTTTTTCATTATAGAAATATCTTAAGTGGCGAAATTAGCGGGGTTATCAAGGACAACGGTTTCTAGGGTGATCAATAATCATCCATATGTTTCAGATGAGAAGAAAAAAAGGGTTCAATTAGCAATGAAGCATTTAGGCTTCGTTCCTAATTCTGCGGCGAGAAGGCTTCGTAAACAAAAAACAGAAACAATTGCGGTGCTTGTTCCAAGGATTACAAATCCTTTTTTTAGTAGATTTATTGAAGCAATCGAGATTGCTGCTTCTGAGCATAAATATAAACTGATTATTTGTCAAACAAGGTATTTACCAGAAAAAGAGATGGAGTATTTACAATTATTATCTACGAAACAAGTAGATGGGATTATTCTATGTTCACTAGAAAATCCGTGGGAAGATGTAGAGCCGTACTTACAGCACGGTCCAATCGTGTTATGTAATGAATATATTGAGGAAGCAAATGTTCCAACAGTGAAATTTGATCATGCACAAGGAGCATACATAGCTGCCAATCATGTATTAGAACAAGGATATCGTAATCTTATTTTTTGCCGTGGTAACGAAACCAAAGTTGTTAGCCAACAGCGGAAAATGGGCTTTTTACGTGCAATAACTGAGAAGAGCCGCCAAGTAGAAGCGATTGATTTTCTTGAAAACGCTTTCTCTTGGGATGATGGGAAGCGAATATTCCATGAAGTATTAAAGGACAAAAAAAATCCTACCGCGATTTTGGCAGGAGGCGACGAGGTTGCAGCTGGAATTATCTCAGAGGCGAAGCGCCATAACTGGAGTATTCCAGATGATCTCGCTGTTATCGGTTTTGATAATCAAATTTTATCGCAGATTACAGAACCAGGTATTACGACGATTGAACAGCCAATTGATGAAATGGCTCGAAAAGTTGTCGACCTGATGATGGATAAAATCCAAACGAAAAATTATCGTAAAAAAGAATTGTATGAGTTTGAACTGGAGCTCTTGGTGAAAGGTTCAACGATGAAGGATACGATGTTATTAGCCTAGATGAAAATGACTGTTGTCGGCTTTTGGGGCGGCTTTCCAGAAGCGGGAGAAGCAACGTCGGGGTATTTGTTTGAACACGATGGTTTTCGTTTACTTGTAGACTGTGGTAGTGGTGTACTAGCACAGCTTCAAAAATATATAACACCGTCTGATATAGATGCAGTTGTACTGTCACACTATCATCACGATCATGTTGCAGACATTGGGGTATTGCAATATGCGAGATTAATTATGAGCGGGGCAAAGGGACAACTACCGGAATTACCAATATACGGTCATACGTTTGACGAGAATGGATTCAACTCTTTAAAGCATGAACCACATACGAAAGGAATCGCGTACAACCCAGAAGAAACACTTCAAGTTGGACCGTTTTCTATTTCATTCTTAAAAACTGTTCATCCTGTTACATGCTTTGCGATGCGTATTACAGCTGGGAGTGACGCTGTAGTATACAGCGCTGATTCAAGTTATATTCCTGAATTCATTCCATTCACAAAAGATGCTGATCTTTTCATTTGTGAGTGTAATATGTATGCGCATCAAGAAGCGGCAAAAGCAGGACATATGAATAGTACAGAAGTAGCAACTATCGCGAAAACTGCTAATGTGAAAGAACTTCTATTAACGCACTTACCGCATACAGGCAACCCATCTGATTTAGTAACAGAAGCAAAACAAATTTTCAGTGGCCATATTACGCTAGCGCATAGTGGCTACGTATGGAACTCATGAATGTTATTTATTGATAATAAAGGGATTACAGATCCTAGAATAAACTTAGCGATTGAAGAATACTGTGTGAAGAATTTAGACATTAACGAAACGTATTTACTGTTCTACATTAATGAGCCTTCGATTATTATTGGTAAAAACCAAAACACAGTAGAAGAAATTAATGCAGATTACGTAAAAGAACAAGGTATTCATGTCGTTCGTCGTCTATCAGGCGGAGGAGCAGTATATCATGATTTAGGAAACTTAAACTTCAGCTTTATTACGAAAGATGATGGAGATAGTTTCAGCAACTTCAAAAAATTCACAGAACCTGTAACGAAAGCACTTGGTAAATTAGGCGTGAATGCAGAACTAAGTGGTCGTAACGACATTTTAGCTGAAGGTAGAAAAATTTCAGGTAACGCGCAGTTCTCAACGAAAGGTCGTATGTTCAGTCACGGTACGTTACTATTTGACTCTGAAATTGATCACGTCGTATCAGCGTTAAAAGTAAAAATGGATAAGATTCAATCAAAAGGAATTAAATCAATCCGTAGCCGCGTTGCGAACATTACAGAATTCTTAAACGAAAAAATGACGACAGAAGAGTTTAGAAAACTTCTTCTAGAAACCATTTTCGAAGGTGAAACAGAAATTCCAACGTACGAATTAACAGAAAATGATTGGAAAGAAATTCACAAACTCTCTGAAGAGCGCTACCGCAATTGGGATTGGAACTACGGAAAATCTCCAAAGTTCAACTTACAACATTCACACCGTTTCCCAGTTGGACAAGTTGACGTTCGTCTTGAAGTGAAAAAAGGAACAGTAACAGAATGTAAAATTTACGGTGACTTCTTCGGATCACTAGATGTTCATGACATTGAAGAACGCTTAACAGGCGTACAGTTCGATAAAGATGCATTCACTGCAGCTTTAGAAGGCGTAGATATCGCACGCTACTTCGGTAACATTACAACAGAAGATTTCTTACATTTATTCTTCTAAATGACAGCGTGTAACGATGAAACCTCCTCAAGTCGTACAATTTTATCTATTGGAAAACCAGCGCGGGATAATGTCATATATTTTACGCATACAGATAACAAACGAAAGATACATGATATACAAGACATGTTTCAAAATAAGAAGTGGAAAAGAAATGAAACATTCAGTAGCGTTAATAAAACACCAGATGTCGTCTTATCAATTGATGAAGAAAATACAGGGTTACCGACACTATATGTTACAGTGTACTTTCATGAAAATGGAGCGGATGCAATCAACTTGTATGGGGAGCATACGACGTTAAATAAAGAGGAACTTGATAAACTTAGAGAAAAGATGAGTGCATATTATCCTAAAATGATTTTTGGTCTAGTTTCATAAGTGAATCTCGTTCAATCTTTGGCTGAAACGGCAAAAAAGAAGGGGGATAAACCGGCTTATGTTTTTATGGATCAGTCGGTCTCATATGACCAATTAAACAAAATGGTCACAAGGTTTTCTAGCAATTTAGCAGAAATGGGCATTGGAAAAGGGGACAATGTCGCATTAGTTGTTGGAAATTCACCACATTTTTTAGTCGGTTTATACGGAACAATGAAAGCTGGGGCAACTGTTATACCAGTTAATCCAATTTATACAGCAGACGAAATGCATTATATTTTACAAAATGGAGATGTAAAAACAATCATCGTACTCGACGTCCTTCTACCTGTTATACAATCTCTTACAACAAGACTTCCTTCATTAGAGAACATCATCATATGCGAAACCTCATCAGATTTTAATCATATAGAAACCGAAAAAATGAAAACGTTTACTAGTTTTATAGGAACTGGAGATGCGACTTACGAAGGTCCGGAACTAGATGAAGAAGATGTAGCGGTTATCCTCTACACTTCAGGCACAACTGGAAAACCAAAAGGTGCTATGTTAACACATAAAAATTTATATAGTAACGCAAGCGATGTGGCGTCGTATTTACAATATACTGCCGATGATCGCGTCGTTGCGGCACTGCCGATGTTTCATGTATTCTGTTTAACAGTTGCGGTAAATGCACCGATTGTGAACGGGGCAACGATTTTAATGTTACCGAAGTTTAGTCCGAAAGAAGTGTTCCGTATTTGTCGTACGTATGAACCAACGATTTTTGCTGGTGTACCGACGATGTACAATTACTTATATTTATTTGAAGAAGCAAGCGCAGAAGACGTGAAGACACTTCGTCTTTGTATTTCAGGTGGTGCGTCAATGCCTGTTGCTCTTCTGCAAAACTTTGAAAAACGTTTTGACGTAATTGTTTCAGAAGGATACGGTTTATCAGAAGCATCACCAGTTACTTGTTTCAATCCGTTAGATCGCCCGCGTAAACCAGGGTCAATCGGCACAAATATTTGGCATGTAGAAAATAAAATTGTAAATGAACTTGGGGAAGACGTACCAGTCGGCGCAGTCGGTGAATTAATTGTTCGCGGACCTAACGTTATGAAGGGTTACTATAATGCACCAGAAGATACAGCTGCGACGTTGAAAGACGGCTGGTTATATACAGGAGACTTAGCGAAAATGGATGAAGAAGGTTACTTCTATATCGTTGATCGTAAAAAAGATATCGTCTTAGTTGGCGGTTATAACGTCTACCCTCGTGAAGTAGAGGAGGTACTATATACGCACGAATCAGTAGCTGAAGTTGTCGTAATCGGTGTACCAGACGAAAACTTAGGAGAAGCAGTGCGTGCTTTCGTCGTTCTGAAACAAACGAACGTAACAGAAGAAGAGCTTATGCATTATTGCACGTTACATTTAGCAAAATATAAAGTGCCAATGAGCATAGAGTTTTTAACAGAATTACCGAAGAATACGACGGGTAAGTTGTTAAGAAGAGCTTTGAGAGAAAAAGCGATGCAAGTGTAAATGGAGCAGAAGGAATTACGTTTGCGGCGAGTGCAATATCTTATTTGTGACATTATGGATGAAATGAACGTTGAAAATGAGAAGAAAAACTTAGAAACACTGCAGAAAGTAATTGACCAGCTTTCAGGAGCAATTGGTGATTTAGTAGATCCATCTGGTACGTATTCAATTGATTATTTGGAGAGGAAAGTTCATACAGCGCACTATTTATTATTTAAAAATGATCGTAAAGCATATTTGTGTAATAAATAAATGCTAGATAGTGTTTGGAATCAAAAACCTCATCATTACAACCAAGAAGATTTAGCAGAAGCTCGCAATATTCTTATTGGTTTGCTTCCATCAATTGAAAAGATTTACGTTAAGTCAAAGGTTGGTAGTCCTCAAAGAACTCTTTTAGAAAGAAGGATTAAATCGTTGGAACTTGCTATTCAAGCGATTAATAACACTTCTAATGAATAAATGTTTTACATCGGCTGGAACGGATGGGTTTGGCTTCATGCGGTATTTGGCTGGGAATCTTGGGGATATTACGCTTTCATAGTCGCATTTATTTCTTATGCGTACATTCTCGTGCAAGTGTTTAAATTTTTGCCATTTCTACGAACGATTGGTTCGATTTGGTTTGCGGTCATACAATACGCGCTTATGTTATTGCCTTTAGCTGATATCACAGTCTTTCTTTTACAGTTTTCGGTTGAGAAAGAAGCAGCAATTATTTGGACAGGGACGGCTGTGTTAGCTGCATTTATCTTTATCTTTGCGTATGGGGTGTTTAATGCGTATAGCCCCGTAGTAAGAAAATATGAGGTGCACATACCGAAAAAAGTAGAAGGGCGTAAAAGTTTACGCATTGCGATGGCTTCTGATATGCATTTCGGTAAATTGTCTGGTGTTGCTCATTTGAAGAGACTTGTCCGTCATGTAAAAGAAATGGAGCCTGATATTATTTTACTGCCTGGTGATATTATCGACGATCATCCAGGTGTGTTCATTCAAAAGAATATGGGACCAATCATGAAACAAATGAAAGCTCCATTAGGCGTATATGGCGTTTTAGGAAACCATGAATACTACGGCAGAGCGGTTCCGGAGTTTTTACAAGAGATGGATAAGATTGATATTCGTATTCTTTTAGATGAAGTGATCACAATTGAAGATGACTTTTATCTCGTTGGAAGAAGAGATAAAACAGAGCGAGATCGCCAAAGCTTTGAACAACTTATGAATATAGTGGATAAATCGATGCCTGTTATCGCAATGGATCACCAGCCATTTGAGTTAAAACAAGCAGCAGATGCAGGTGTAGACTTATTATTATCCGGTCATACGCACCGCGGACAAATGGCGCCCAATCATATTGTAACGAGAAGAATGTACGAGCTAGACTGGGGATACGCACAAAAAGGCGCGTTCCACGCAATTGTTTCTTCTGGATTTGGATTTTGGGGACCCCCGCTTAGACTTGGTAGTAGGTCGGAGATTGTGCAGGTAGAAGTTACGTTTGAATAAATGGGTAGTTATTTTCCAAAAACAGGGAAGCTCATTGGTGGAATCATTATGCTTCTTATTTTGCTTTCATCTCTTTGGCTTATATGGATTGGAGAAACAAACATTCGTTATAGTGGAGATCATAAGGGCACACTGCCTTTTTGGAACAAGTGGATCCCTGTTATTGCCGGTATACTCCTTGTTCGTTTCTTACCATCTCATCATAAAAACTATAATCCCCTTCAACAATTTGAACCGAGGCGCATCATAATTCAAACTGTTATTTTATTCTTGAGTGGCTTCCTCTTCACGATTTGTCTCCTCACCACGAACTTTGAAGGAATGGCATTACAATTGTGGTTTATGATATTTAAAATGATTTTATTATTGTTCACTCCATTAATGCTTCTTTTGTTTTATAAAAGTAACCCCGAAAAAGAACGACCAAAGCCTGTAAAATCAACAGGGAATAATAGATGGTATCGGTTTACACCACTTATTGTCATTATAATCTGGGGTTACTTCAACTTCTTTTCCACATTCTCTACACCATTTGTTTCAGCGAGAATGGAACCCACGATTTTAATCTCCATTTTACTTGTAGGATTTCTTATAAATAGTGTACTGGAAGAGATTTTTTATAGAGTTTGGTTGCAAACACGTTTGGAATTATTACTAGGTACTTGGCCGGCTATTCTTCTTACATCATTGTTATGGGCAAGCTGGCATATTGCATTACACGGCTCTGGTCATTGGGATATTGATACAGCTACAGTTATTGTGAACCATGGTATCGTAGGTCTATTTCTTGGATATTTGTGGGCACGTTATCGTAAGGTATGGGTAATTATTATTGTTCATGGATTAATTAATGCACATCCACAACAACTAATTGAGATTATATTCAAGTAAGTGATCATATCAGATGTACTATACGGAGAATTTGAAGTAGATCAAGTGTTAGAAGAATTAATTTTAAGTAAACCAGTGCAAAGGTTGAAGGGGATTCATCAAGCCGGAGCAAGTTACTTAATGAATGAGAAATGGAATGTAACGCGATTTAATCATTCAGTTGGTGTTATGTTGTTAATAAAAAAACTAGGTGGTTCGGTAGAAGAACAGATCGCTGGTTTACTGCATGACGTATCACATACAACTTTTTCTCATGTAATTGATTACGTTTTTGATAATATAAATGAAAGTTATCATGAAGAGATATTTAGTTCTGTTGTGAAAAACTCAGAAATTCCAGCAATTCTTTCAAAGTATGGTTATAACTATGAAGATATTTTGTTAGATGATTCGAAGTGGACGTTACTGGAAAGATCCGCGCCAGAATTATGTGCAGACCGAGTGGATTACACATTACGAGATATGTATACATACGGATATATTTCCTTAGAAGAAGTTCACAGTTTTTTATCGGATGTCATCGAAGTAGATAGGAAAATGGTTCTTCAAAATATCGAAATGGCAGAATGGTTTACAGAAACGTATTACAAAGATGTAATCGAGTTTTTTATGAAGCCAATTAATATTTACGGAAATGAGATGTTAGCTACAACGTTAAAGTTAGCTCTTCATAAACAAGTTATTCATGCAGATGATTTTCTTCTTGAAGATCATGAGCTTATAGTAAAATTGCAGCAATGTAACGATCAGGAAGTACATGCTTTATTAAACAAAGTCCATCCAAATGTAAAAGTAAGAGAAGATAGAAACGATTATGATTTGTATCATACAAATAAAGTACGCCTTATTGATCCGCCGTTACTTCATAAGGGTGAAGTTGTTCAATCGTCTGTTGTGTCAGAAAATATAGGCCAGATGAGAGATATCGCTTATGAAAAATCGGTGAGAGGGATGTATGTGAAAGTGATTTCGAATTAAATGGGTTGTACAGAGTTTAAAAAACTTTGGGATAAATATGAAAAAGGAACGCTCACACGTGATGAGCAAGAACAGTTAGAAAGTCATATAGAAACTTGTGCAGAATGTGAAGCTCATTTAGATGAATTGCTTACGAAGAGTGAACCCGTAAAGAAAAAATTACCGCCAAAAAATCTTAAAGTTCCTTTTTGGAGAATTAAGTGGAAACATCGGTTACAAACGTTTGGTTTTATATTAACAATTTGCATTGTTATATATATCATTGGCGGGATATTATCAGCCTTTTATTTTCAAGCTAATAATGATAAAAGGCTAGAAGAAATTAGAGAGGTTCCTTCACTTGCACTTGAAGCAACGATCCCAAATAGCCGCGTTATGGGGGGCGGAACAAGTGTAGAAGCTTTTTTCCGTACGAACAGCAGCTTTGATTTAGTAAGAACCGTCGGTAAAAAAGAAATGCCACTCGGTACAGTAGAAACAAAAAGCTTCTTATCATCTGTAGATGTCACGAAACAAACTTGGATGAATCCATTCTATCAACCAAAGCTTTTCTTTGTTCATCCTAAAACAAAGCAGGGTGATGATTTAAAGGCTTCCTCAAAAAAAGTATGGGATACACTTGCAAAAGTACACGATGGAACCGTTGCAGAAGTAGCAGTTTCTTTTGATAAAGCTTACACTTTAAAAGAATTAGAACCGCTTTTATATAGCATATTTGAAGCACAAGAACTCCCCCCAACTCCTGTATGGTACGCTTTAGATACAGGACAAGAAAGAAAAAATGCAGAAGACTATATCCTCCATGGCGGAGAAACTATAGGATTTCCAGAACATGTAAGATTCCTCGGTAATGAAACTGACAGGCAGAAAACGCAAGAAGACAAAGTAATAGAAATGATGCGCGTCCTTTCTATCCATAAAAAAACAGTAAGCCAAATAGCTGCGCTTCCAGAAAACGAACTAAACTTAGATAAACGTTATCAATATGTAAAAGATAACGGCGTAAAAGTATATGGCATTGTCATTACCGGCCCGTCGAAAGAATTATTAAAATTACAAAACTCCCCGCACGTACGTTATGCGACTCTTGGAGATATTGAGATGTGGAATTGGTTTGATAATTAAATGAAGGGAGGGAAATTAGTGAAACGCAAACAATCATTAGAAGAAATTTACTCAGAGCATATGCAAGATTTATTTCGCTATCTTCTCTCCCTAACCGGAGATTCTCACTACGCGGAAGATCTCATGCAAGAAACGTTTTACCGAATGCTCGTCCATATTGACTACTATAAAGGAGAAGAAATTAGGCCGTGGTTATTTACAATTGCCTACAACGCCTTTATCGATTGGTATCGGAAAGAAAAGAAATATAAAACAACTGAAGTTGCAGAATTCCATTTACCAAACGTGCCAAGTACAGAACATGCATATTTCGTAAAACATGAGATTACTAGTTGGTTAGACCGTTTATCCTCACTTCCGCTCGAAAGACGAAACGTGCTACTACTACGAGATTACTACGGATTCTCTTATAAGGAAATAGCAGAAATGACCGGTCTCTCATTAGCGAAAGTGAAAATTGAATTACACCGCGGACGAAAAGAAGTAAAAAGCATAAAGGAGTGAATGGAAAGCTATGAAACACAAGTTCAAAGGTCCATTGATTATATTGAGGAAGATGTAATGGAAAAACAAACGCTGCGTAATTTAGCGCGGATTGCAGGTTTTTCTGAGTCGCATTTTCATCGTGTATTCCAGGCGTTAGTAGGTGATACGGTAATGGAGTATGTTCGAAAGAGGAGGTTAGCCCGGGCAGCATATCAACTTTCTCATACGGATGAAAAAGTTATTGATATCGCGTTTGAGCATGGCTTTCAATCTCACGAAACGTTCACGAGAGCCTTTAAAAAATTATTTCAAATGACACCGAGTGAATATCGAAAACAAGAAATAGAAACACCGATGTATTACAGCGTGAATGTAAAGCAAAGAAAATTAAATCCGTATTTAGGGGGCATACAAATGGAATATCGTATTGTAAATAAACCAGAATTTTTAATGGCAGGTTATGAACTGAAGACGACAAGTAAAGAGGGGAAAAACCATCAAGACATTCCAGCATTTTGGCAAGAATATTTACAAAAAGATCTTGGAACGACAATTCCGAATCGTAAAGATACGAGTCAATGGGTAGAGCTTGGATTATGTACTGATTTTAATTTAGAAACAGGGGACTTCACTTATATTATCGGAATGGAAGTTACAGGCTTTGAAAATGTACCAAATGAAATTGTAAAGCGTACATTCCCAGCAGCGACATATGCAGTATTTACAACGCCGAAAGTTCCTCATGAAGAAATGGTATCGTCTATTCATCAAACGTGGAATGCAGTATTCTCAGAATGGTTCCCGCATTCAGGATATGAACATTGCGGCGTTACAGAGTTTGAACTATATGATGAGCGTTCCCATGCAGATAAAAGTGAGTTTGCTCAAATTGAACTTTGGCTACCAGTGAAGAAAAAATAAATGAATCTTAATAAACGGCTTATCATTCAATTTATACTGCAACACGTTTTTGTTTTAGTTACATTACTTATTGCTGTAGTCGCTGCTTTCACTTATTTAATTTTTCTTGTTACTAGTATTTCATACGAACCTAACATTCCGGATTCTGATAGTTTTACAATTTCAAGATATATCTCTTCAGAAGATGGCGATATTACGTTAAAAACGGAAGTAAAAGATTTAATTAAAGAGAAAAATGATTGGATTCAGATTGTAGAGGAAAACGGAAAAGTCCTCTATCAATTTAATACACCAAGTGATGTCCCAACTTCTTATACAAAAACATCTTTACTCGCGCATATACAGAATCATATAGAAAGCCCTTATACATTTACATATTGGGAAATTGAAGTAGAAGAAAAGAACGTACTTGTTATTTACGGCGGTATGTTAAAAAGTAATGCATTACTAAAAACAATTCAGAAAGAACACCCTTCTGTACCTACAGATTCGTTCACATTAACGGAACAAGAAAAACAGTTACTCTCTAAAGAAAAAGCAACAATGCAAATATTTAATCATAGTGGCGAAGAGGTTTTTTCCTATCCAACTGGAAAGAAAAAAACACTTTCTACAATACAGACTGCTCTTAACGAAAAAGAACCGTGGAATCATAAAGAAAACACGTCTAGCTTTTACGATGCAAATAGTGGTCAGCTTCTCGTCATTACCGCAAAAAATGAACGCTACTATCCAGATGACGAGATTGAGGATGTATTTACTAAGAAGTTTCTAATCGGATGCGGATTAATCCTTCTTATCGTCTTTGTTTATTTAGTCATTCTATCTATTTGGTACGGAAATAAGTTTGGGAAACCGTTACTACACGCAATGCGTTGGCTTAAAAATATCGCTGGTGGAAAATATGAAGAACCTGTTAGTAAAAAAGGAAAACCAGTTCGATTCAGGCGATCCGGTAAAGAAAAATGGTCATTTCGCTTGTTTAGAGATGTTACTAGTTCACTAGAGCACCTTTCTATTACACTCAAAAAAAATGATGCGATGAGGCAAGTACTGCAGCAAACACGTGAAGAATGGATTACAGGTCTAACGCACGATTTAAAAACACCACTTAGCTCTATATATGGCTACGCATTATTACTAGAATCAAAGCAGTATAACTGGACTGATCGTGACATTCAGCAATTCGGCAGCGTTATGAAAGAGAAATCTCAATATATGACTACACTAATTGACGATTTAAGCTTAACGTATCAATTAAAAAATAATAACCTTCCTGCCCAGCACGTAAACAGTGAAATGAATCAATTCGTCCAAAAAGTATTATTACAATTTATTAATAATCCGACACTGCAAAATCAAAATATTGAATTCGTACCGAGCTCAAATAAAATTCAATATTTCATTGAAGAAAAATGGTTCCAGCGTATTATCGAAAATTTACTAGCAAACGCTGTGAAACATAATAATGAAACGACAAATGTAGTCGTAAAGCTTTCGCAGGATGTAAATTCATTTACACTATCTATTTCAGATAACGGAAAAGGAATGGATGATAAAACGAAAGAACTTTTATTCGAGCGATATTACAGAGGAACGAATACAGAAGAAAGCAACATCGGAACTGGACTTGGTCTCGCCATTACGAAACAGCTCGTTCATGCCCATAACGGGACGATTTCTATTGATAGTGAACTCGGGAAAGGAACGACGATTGTTCTTGTGTTTCCGTTTCGTTCGTAGATGTATCAAGCAAATATATTACTCGTCGATGATGAAACAGCAATTTTACAACTACTAACTACCATTCTTGAAAAAGAAGGTTTTTCTCATATTACAACTGCAACATCAGCTGAATTAGCTTTATCTCTCACCGAACAAAACAATTATGATTTAATTATTTTAGATGTCATGCTTCCTGGACAATCTGGTTTTGATATTTGTCCAATTATTCGCCAACAAACAGATTGTCCGATTTTCTTCCTATCAGCGAAGGCATCTGATTTAGATAAAATATCTGGATTTTCATACGGTGCAGATGATTATATTACGAAGCCATTTAATCCATTAGAAGTCGTAGCTCGTATGAAAGCACAACTTCGAAGACATATGAAACAAACTATACCACACGAACAAAAAGCACACTCCATTTCATTTGGGAGATTTGAAATTGATCAACATTCCGCAGAACTTACAGTAAATGGACATGTTATCGAATGTTCCGCTCAACTGTTTCAACTACTACTCTTCTTTTGTGAGAATCCGAACTACGTATTTTCGAAAGAACAAATATACGAAAAAGTTTGGGGAGCACCCGCCTATAATGGGGATGACAATACTGTTATGGTCCACATTCGAAAACTACGCGAAAAAATTGAACAAGACCCAAGTAAACCAGAATACATAAAAACTGTTCGCGGACTTGGCTATAAGTTCGTTACAAAGTAGATGAGTGTGAATCCGTTTCAAATGATGCGAGCTAGATATTTTTTAATTGTATTTGCACTATTAATTTTAGTAGCGAGAAGTAGTGAAAAATTGCTAGAAAGTACATTTCATATACAAAATTCATCTTTTATAAATATACTTGTATTTTATATCCTTCCGATTGCATGGATTTTTTATGAGTATAGAAAGCACCGTGTTTCATTTTCATTATTTCTTAATAAAAATGAAACATTTAACTTGGTGCAAGTTATATACATTACGATTATGTTGTGCATGTTCAGTTACGGGTATCTGATTTTATACATGTACAGCTTTGCATGGATTACACCAGATTTTATTATGAATGCTTTACACGAACCGATTATAGATAGTGCCGGGGGATATATATATCAATTCATTATGGTTGTATTTATCGCACCTATTATTGGGGAATTTGTTTTTCGTGGATTTTTATTTCAGCGCTTTGCTGCGAAATGGGGAACGAGTATAGCGATGATTGCAGTGGCACTTTTATTTGCGATATTACATGTCGATTTTCTCGGTGCCGCCGTATTTAGTATCGTATTATCAATCGTATATATTCGTACGAAAAGCTTACTTATGCCAATTGCGATACATATGTTAAATAATACATTTGTACTTTGTGCATCTTTCCTAGTAAGTAGAGAAAAGATCATGAGTTTTGCAGATTTCTCAAACTATACGACGTTCTTTCCAGGACTGATTATTTTTATAACAGGATTAAATTTAGTACTCATCTTTTTATTTGTTAACCGCAAATACTGGAGTAAAGAAGTGCCAGTTATATATGCAGAGCAGGTAAAAAGCTTTGCAGATGTAGTGGGAGATAAATGAGTGTTTCCGGAGTATTACTTATTTTCTAGTACTCATTTAAAAGAAAATATTATTTCTCTTCTTATTGTATTAGGGATTTTAATAATATTCGGTCTAATTTTAGAAGCAATGATGAAGCGCATCTTCAGAAAAAATGAAGAGAAGTATATGTGGGTGCATAAAGTATTCGCGAAAGTAAGGGGAGCTTTCCTTTTGTTTTATAGTATGAAAACAATCATTTACTTTATAGCTTTGAAACATCATTAAATGAATGAAACAATATCATCAAATAAGTTTTTTTATTTGATTTTACTTAGCATAGTGCTAATAACGACAGTAAATGTTATTCTCCGCTGGGAGGAAGCTTACTTTTTCATGTATTTAGCGCTCCATTTATTAGGGGTCTTATGTATAAGTGGTGGCATGGTTACTGAAAAAAAGGGTGACGAAAGTGTTAACTATATGTGTGTGATCGGTCTTGTTTTACTTTTAGCTGTACAAGGTATTATGAAATATAGTTCTTTTTCTGTACAAGATTTTAGTTTGTTAATAGATGTACTGCCTTAAATGTACGAACTTACAATAATAATAGACAGGCAGCATAGAGGAGGGAATAGCGTGAGGAAAGTTATTGGGTGGTCGCTTTTTTTGTACGTTGGATTTGCGTTGCTTATATATTGGTATTTATTTGGATGGAATCATGAACTTATTCCGGACATGTATAAAGGTACGAGTGCGGATCCAGAAACTTTTATGAATGCAAGGGAGCTTACGCTAAGCCAAGATTATTCGCGCGTGAAAAATTTACTATTCTTTTTAGCGACGCCTCTTGAATGGATTATTTTATTATTTGTACTCGTGCTCGGTATTTCAAAAAAGTTTGAGAAATGGTCAAAGGAAACGACTAAAATAAGTGTCTTACAAGTTGCGATTTATTTCTTTTATTTATCATTACTCACAACGGTACTGGCATTACCGATGCAATGGATTGGGCGTAAAGTGTCGGTTGATTACGGTATTTCCACGCAAAGTACACAAAGCTGGATAAAAGATCACGTTATCGATTTTTGGGTGAATTATGCGACGATGTTACTCATTGTTACAGTTCTTTTATGGCTTATTCGTAAATTCCCGAAGAGATGGTGGCTAGCAGGATGGGCACTCTCTGTACCATTTACAATCTTTTTAACGTTCGTACAGCCTGTTATTATTGATCCGCTTTACAATGACTTCTCGACGCTGAAAAATAAAGAGTTAGAAACGAAAATTTTAGCGATGGCAGAAAAAGCTGACATTCCTGCTAAACACGTATATGAAGTAAATATGTCGGAAAAAACGAATTCGTTAAATGCATATGTAACAGGAATTGGCCTTAACTCGCGTATTGTAATGTGGGATACAACGCTTAAGCAATTAAAAGATAAAGAAATTTTATTTATAATGGCTCATGAAATGGGACATTATGTTATGAAACATATATATTGGGGCGTTGGGAGTTATATTTTACTATCGTTTATAGGTATGTATGTAATTAGTCGAATTTTAAAATTGTGTATTCGAAAATGGGGAGATACGCTGCAACTTTCCAAAATGGCATGTTTTTCAATTTTACCTTTGTTTTTCTTAATTTCCTCTTTATTATCTTTTGCATCACAACCAGCAACAAACTACGTTTCACGAATAGAAGAACGCGCGGCAGATCAATACGCTTTAAATATGACGAAAGATGGGAAATCAGGTGTGAAAACTTTTCAATATTTATCAAAAACAAGCTTAAGTCAAGTGAATCCACCAGCGTTAGTAAAATTTTTCTTATACACACATCCACCAATTTTCGAAAGAATTCATACGTTTGAGCAATATGAGAAACAAAAAAACAAGAAGTAGATGTATTTTTTACAAAATTTAAAAGTGAAACATAAATTATTCTTACTTATCTCATTAGCAGTTTTGGGCATGACAATTATGAGCTGTGTAGCAATTAATTCTATTAATAAGATTAAGCACGATACAGAGATTGTAGTAGATGATTATCAAAATTCTGCAGTTATATTAGAAGGAATGCTTCGTACACAAAATTCACTAGAATATAACTTACTAGAATTAATTACAACGTCACAAAATGAGGGGACAAATAAAGAAGGGATTATTAGTAATGTTGAAAAGGATCTTAAAAAATATGATTCTTTATTAAAAGAATATGATGATGGCGTTAATTTAAGTAAGCAAGAGGATGAGCTGTTTCGGAAGATGAAGAAATCTTTGCCAAGTTATATGGAGACATATAAGAAGTTGTTTGACAAAGCGAAGGGAACAAATGAATCTCAAATGGTAAACGAATTTCAAAAGGACTTAAAACCGAAGGGAGTAGAGTTAGCTGGTTATGCTGTAGATTTAGAAACTTATGTTTCAAACTTAGCTGACCAAGTATTTAAAGATTCTCAAAAAATGATAGATCGCTCTGTTATTACCTTTATCATTCTTGCAGTAGTTACTACAATCATTATATGTATAGTAAGTTATATTATTAGCAAGCTTATAGTTGCTCCTTTACAAACGGTTAGTCGTATGATGGAAAGAGCAAAAGAGGGAGATTTAACTGTACATGGTGATTATAATGCTAAAGATGAATTAGGTATATTAGTAAGTGATTTTAACGAGATGATTGCAGGGCTAAGAACAAATATGCAAGAAGTAGAGAATAATATTCAGCTTTTATTCCAACATGCAGACGGAGTAGTATCTGCATCAGAAGTATCTAGCGGTGCAGCAAAGAAAATCACTATGGATATTGAAGAAGTTGCCAATGGCGCAGAGAGCCAAATGCAAGCAATGGAACAAACTGCGGGTGCGATGGAAGAGTTGACACAAGGAATGCAGAGCATAGTGAATACATCATCCTCTGTAAATGAATTGTCTGCTCAATCAGCATTAGATGCAGAGAGTGGTAACAAATTAATGAAACAAATGATTCAACAGATGGATACAATCCAAAATTCAGTACATAGCGGTGTGAAACAAGTAGAGACTATGAAAGAACAATCAGAAGAAATTGTTAAAATCATTGATGTTATGCAAGGTATTACCTCTCAGATTAATTTATTAGCATTAAACGCCGCAATTGAGGCTGCACGTGCTGGAGAAAGTGGTAGAGGATTTGCAATTGTGGCAGATGAAGTACGAAAATTAGCAGAACAATCTAGTGATTCTGCAAAACAAATTGAGAAGCTTATTACTCAAGTTATGGGAACAACGAACCATACGGTACATATGATGGGGAAAGTAGATAATGAGGTACAGGCAGGTACTCAAGTAGTAATGCATACAGAAAAAGTATTTGGAACAATTACAGAAAAAGTGCAGCAAGTATCTGAGCAAATTCAAACGGTATCTATGTCTACAGATGAAATTGCAGCGAGTAGTGAGGAGATTTCTGCTTCTACAGAAGATATGGCGCAAATTTCTCAAAGATCATCTGATCGAACTGATAGGGTAAAAGAGTCTATTCAACAGCAAGAAAAATCTGTTCAAGAGATTTCGGCTTCAATTGAACATTTGCACAACGTAGCAGGAGGACTAAAACAGATAGTTTCCCAATTTACTCTTCAAAAATAGATGCCGGTTATAAAAATGATCCTTTCGATGTCTATTTTCGGATCAATTGGATTTTTTTCTGTCCAAACAGGTTTACCGTCTTTTGAATTAGTATTTGTTCGTTGTATTTGTGCAACTATATTTTTAGCGTTATGTTGGTTAGTGACAGGACAATATAAAAATGAAAAGTGGAATAAAAAAGAGATTGTGCAAATATTAGCGTGCGGCGTATTTCTCGTTTTTAACTGGGTATTTCTATTTAAAGCGTTTGAAGTTATGTCAATTACAATTGCAATTTCTGTCTATCATCTCGCTCCAATTATCGTATTAATGATTGGGAGTATCGTATTTAAAGAGAGGCTAACAGCGTTTGCGGTTATGTCCATTGTCATTTGTTTCCTCGGCACAGTTTTAGTAGCTGGAGTAGATGGAAGTGTGTCGCTCGAGAAACTCATGTCATCTGGAATGGTATGGGCACTTCTTGCAGCGTTATTTTATGCTTTTACGACTTTATTAGGAAAAGGAATCAAGCATACGAGTGCATATGCGATGACATTTGTACAAACGTTTTTAGGTATATTTCTATTGTTACCATTTGTGGATTTCGGACAGTTTCAAGGTTTAACAGAGACGAACTGGATGATGATAACGGCAACAGGACTTATACATACTGGGTTTGTATATTACTTGTTTTTTGACAGTTTAAGAGATTTATCGACGAGACTTATTTCTGTATTAGTGTTTTTAGATCCTGCTGTTGCAATTTTGTTAGATACGGTCTTTACCGGATTTAGACCGACTAGTATGCAAGTTGCAGGGATTGTCCTTATTTTTGTAGGAATGGCACTCACTTTCCGTAAAGGAAGAGAAAAGGAGCTATCGGTGAAGGGAAATGCTACCTCTGAAATGTAAATGTTACCAGCGTACAACGAAATATTGACACCTGAGGTGCTTAGCTTTTTAAAGGAACTACATGAAAATTTCAATGAGCGCCGCACAGAACTATTACAAAAACGTGTAGAGAAACAAAAAAGAATTGATGCAGGGGAGTTTCCGAAGTTTTTAGAAGAAACAAAGCACATACGTGAAGCGGATTGGACAATCGCCAAGCTTCCGAAAGATTTAGAGGATCGCCGCGTAGAGATTACTGGACCGGTAGATAGAAAGATGGTCATTAACGCTTTAAATTCAGGCGCTCATCTTTTTATGGCGGATTTTGAAGATTCGAATTCACCAACTTGGGAAAATGCGATTGAAGGCCAAATTAACTTACGAGATGCAGTAAAGGGAACGATCTCACACAAAAATGATAAAGGAAAAGAATATAGATTAAATGATAAAACAGCTGTACTCATTGTGCGTCCAAGAGGATGGCATTTAGAGGAAAAGCATATGCAAGTTGATGGGAAAAATATGTCCGGCAGCTTAGTGGATTTTGGTTTGTATTTTTTCCATAATGCGAAGGCGCTTTTAGAAAAAGGAAGTGGCCCGTACTTTTACTTACCGAAAATGGAAAGTTATTCAGAAGCGAGATTATGGAACGATGTATTCGTATTTGCTCAAAAATACATCGGTATTCCAAACGGAACAATTAAAGCAACTGTGCTATTGGAAACGATTCACGCTTCGTTTGAAATGGAAGAAATTTTGTATGAGCTAAAGGATCATTCTGCTGGCTTAAACTGCGGAAGATGGGATTACATTTTCAGCTTCTTAAAGGGTTTCCGTAATCATAATGAATTTTTATTGCCAGATAGAGCGCAAGTCACGATGACGGCGCCGTTTATGCGCGCGTATTCTTTAAAAGTAATTCAAACATGTCATCGCCGTAATGCACCAGCAATCGGGGGGATGGCAGCACAAATTCCGATTAAAAATAATCCAGAAGCGAATGAAGCAGCTTTCGAAAAGGTGCGTGCTGATAAGGAGCGTGAAGCTTTAGACGGTCATGATGGGACTTGGGTTGCCCACCCGGGACTTGTACCGGTTGCAATGGAAGTATTTAATCACATTATGAAAACGCCGAATCAAATTTTTAGGAAACGTGAAGAAATATGTGTGACAGAAAAAGATTTATTAGAAGTGCCAGTGGGAACGATTACAGAAGAGGGTCTTCGCACGAATATTAGTGTAGGTATTCAATATATTGCATCTTGGTTAAGCGGACGGGGAGCAGCGCCAATTTATAACTTAATGGAAGATGCAGCAACTGCGGAAATCTCCAGAGCGCAAATATGGCAATGGATTCGTCATGAAGGCGGAAAGCTAAATGATGGCCGCAATATTACGCTCGAATTAATGGAAGAATGGAAAGAAGAAGAATTAGTAAAGATAGAAAGAGAGATTGGTAAAGAAGCCTTTAAGAAAGGGAGATTCCAAGAGGCGACAACATTGTTTACAAACCTCGTTCGGAATGATGAGTTCGTACCATTTTTAACATTACCAGGTTATGAAATTTTATAAATGAAAAACGAAAGAATCGATAAATTACAAGAGAACTGGGAATTAGATACGAGATGGAAAGGAATAACACGTCCATATTCAGCAGAAGATGTAATTCGTTTGCGCGGTTCGATTGATATTGAACATACACTAGCACGCCGCGGTGCTGAGAAGCTTTGGACATCGCTTCATACGGAAGATTATATTAACGCACTTGGTGCATTAACAGGAAACCAAGCGATGCAGCAAGTGAAAGCGGGATTAAAAGCAATTTACTTAAGTGGTTGGCAAGTAGCGGCTGATGCAAACCTTTCTGGACATATGTATCCAGACCAAAGCTTATATCCAGCGAACAGCGTACCAGCTGTAGTAAAACGAATTAACCAAACACTTCAACGTGCGGATCAAATTCAGCATATGGAAGGAAGCGATGATACAGATTATTTCGTACCGATTGTAGCAGATGCAGAGGCTGGATTTGGCGGACAATTAAATGTATTCGAGCTTATGAAAGGTATGATTGAAGCGGGTGCATCAGGTGTGCACTTTGAAGATCAATTATCTTCAGAGAAAAAATGCGGCCATTTAGGTGGAAAAGTATTACTGCCGACACAAACAGCGGTACGTAATTTAATTTCCGCACGCCTTGCTGCGGACGTAATGGGAGTGCCGACAATTATCGTTGCAAGAACAGATGCAGATGCAGCAGATTTAATTACGAGTGATATCGATCCGGTTGATAAAGCGTTTATTACAGGAGAAAGAACACCAGAAGGATTTTATCGTACGAAAGCAGGACTGGATCAAGCAATTGCACGTGGTTTAGCGTATGCACCGTATGCAGACCTCGTTTGGTGTGAAACGTCTGAACCAAACTTAGAAGATGCAAAACGATTTGCAGACGCAATCCATAAAAAATATCCAGGGAAATTACTCGCTTATAACTGTTCACCGTCATTTAACTGGAAACAAAAATTAGATGAAAAAACGATTGCGACATTCCAAAAAGAAATCGCATCTTACGGTTACAAGTTCCAGTTCGTAACACTCGCGGGATTCCACTCGTTAAACTACGGCATGTTTGAATTAGCACGCGGCTATAAAGAGCGTGGCATGGCAGCATATTCTGAATTACAACAAGCAGAATTCGCAGCAGAGAAACACGGTTACTCTGCAACTCGTCATCAACGCGAAGTAGGAACAGGTTACTTTGATGAAGTAGCACAAGTCATTACAGGCGGTACTTCATCAACGACAGCGTTAAAAGGTTCTACAGAAGAAGCTCAGTTTACGAAATAAATGAAAAAGATTTTATTTTTGTTACTGGCTACTACTATTACGTTAGCATACCTTCTAATTTTTAATAAGATCATTGATTCTGAAATTAAAGGATTCCCTATACCTTATGAAGCTAAATTAATCCATACTACTGAGGAGATAGAGGAGTATGTATATAAAGGCGATTGTTTTGAATCAGGTTTATCTATATGGTATCAAATACATATAAAATTAAAGGGATGGGATAAAACTTTTGCAGAGGGTGGAATGAAAGTTTATGAGAAGGATAATAAAAAAGTAACCGTAATATATTTAACGGGAGAAGATGTTATCAGTTTATATAAAGAATAAATGTCTAACTACGAACAAGAAAAAAAGCTAACAGGGGGAAACGTCTCAAACGTATATCGTTCTGAAAATACTGTTCGGCGGGAATTAAAGCCAGATAGTACAAAAATTCATAAGCTATTACGTCATCTAGAAAACAAAGGGTTTCATTATGCCCCAAAGTTTTTGGGCATAGATGAAAAAGATAGAGAGATTTTATCATTTATAGAAGGCGACGCAGGCAATTATCCTTTAAAAGAATACATGCGGTCTAATGATGTGCTGAAAGAAATCGCAAAGATGCTCCGTCTGTATCATGATGCTGTAAGTGACTTTCCGTTATTAGATGATTGGAAACCGATGGATCATACCCCACATAACATTGAGGTTTTATGCCACAATGATTTTGCTATATATAACATTATTTTTCATAATGAAAAGCCAGTCGGTATTATTGATTTTGACGTCGCTGCTCCTGGCCCAAGAATGTGGGATGTCGCTTATACGCTTTATACTTGTGTACCTTTAAGTCGAGTGTATTATACAGAATCAGGAGAAGCCGTTCATTACGACTCATCACAACACGCAGGTCGTATGAAAGAAAGAGTGAAGTTGTTTGCTCAGTCCTACGATAAAGATATGGACGAAGATTACTTCGAAATGGTGTTACTACGTTTAGAAGGATTATGTACATATATGAAAAGAAAAGCACAAGAAGGAGACGGAAATTTCCAAAGAATGATTGATGAAGGACATCTAGATCATTATGAAAAAAATATGATGTTTATTCGTGAGCATGGGAAAGAGTGGATCTAAATGCGGGATAAAACAGATATTATGCATGAATCATGTTTATTATTTGAAAAATCAATGGGAAATGATCCTTATCATATTACGCGTGCTTTAAAATTCAAAGGCGATTCTAGCAAGATAAAGAAATTGTATAAAGAGCAGCCTTTATCTCCAGTGCAAAAAAAAGTGGCAGAGGAATTAGTATATAAGTATAAAGAAACATGGGAAGATAAGTTAACCCCTCTTGGGTGTCTAGTATTCCTTTCTTTCCTTCTTTTCTCTGCTATTGTCGGTATATTCACTATTTGGAATTGGATTTTTTAAATGACAACCAAAATTCCTAAAAAAACATTAAAGAGAATTGAAGAGGATACTGAAAATAATAATCTTGGAAAGGCAAGAGAAAGATTACATGGTCTCATCTTTACATATCCAAATGAATTACATCTTCGAAAACAACTCGGAGACATTTATTATAAATTACAATATCCAGAAATGGCTGGACGTTATTGGTATCTAGAGGAGCATAAAGTGAAACTTTAAATGGCAGTAACAGGACAAGTAAAATGGTTTAACAACGAAAAAGGCTTCGGTTTCATCGAAGTTCCAGGCGAAAACGATGTATTCGTACATTTCTCTGCAATCGAAACTGAAGGTTTCAAATCTTTAGAAGAAGGTCAAAAAGTTAGCTTCGAAATCGAAGAAGGCAACCGTGGACCTCAAGCTAAAAACGTAATCAAACTATAAATGGAAGAAAAAGAAATTCAACCAACCATTCACATGAAAAACAGTAGCATTGTGATCGTGAAAAATTCAGCTAGTATTATATTCGGTTTATTTTTCATTCTGCTATTCTTCGCTAAACCATTTCGTAAATCGAAATGCCCTGAATGTAAAAAACGTGAGAAGAAAAAAGCTGGGAATGAAGAGTAAATGATACACTTCAATAAAAAGGGGATTAAAATCACATCAATCTTAGTTATTGCTATAGCAGTTGGTATTTTTATTGGTTACAAAGTCGGTATGTATGCAGGTTCAGACGTTAAGGAAAAGCAGACTGAGAGAATTAAAGGGGAAGAGGTACTACTTGACCGCAATTCTGATCGTCATATAATCAATGTAATGCACAAAATGACTCATCAAAAAGTATTATCTCACGAAAAGCAAGGGTTTATCAAAATGACTCCAAAAAACATCGAAGAGGTACGTCAAGCAATTGATCAAAGTAATAGTGGAACCTTACAACATAAAGAACAGTACCTCAAAATTTTGGTTCGTTGGTATGAAGGTGATTTCTCTCAATCGGTTGAGGAGCATAATTTATTGTGGGAATGGGACAATAACAGCACGGGTAAAGCATACAAATTAGCGACACCGGAACAAGAAGAAGCATACATTCTAGAACAAGCGAAGTCTGAAAAATAAATGTCTGTTTCTGTGTTTGACGAATTACAATTATTTGCTCAAGAGATTCAAATTTATTTATCTCCAAATGCCTTACGGGATCTTACTAGAGATGTTGGTTTTGTCCAACGAACTAGTAAGTACCAAGCAAAAGATTTAGCAGCTTTATGTGTGTAAATGGAAAGTAAAGTAGAACGCTATGTCGAAAATTATGTTGTAACTAAAAATACAATGGCCTTACTTCCTGTTATTCTAAGCGAAAAGAAAATTGTTACGCGAGTTGTTGAAATGGAAGATTCTTTTTTCGTATTTCAAAAGCCTCTAGATATTATAGAGAGAAGTTGTCGTAAGCATGGATCTAGTTTCTTTGGCAGAAAAGAAGGAACGAAAGAGTTAACGCACATTACACATAAAGCACCGATTGCAATCAGTCCGACAGATCAACTTTATTTTTTCCCTACTTATTCTTATTCTAGAAAAGAGTGCGCGTGGCTGTCGCATTTTTATATCGAAAGTAATCAAGAATTAAAAGATGGAAACCTTATTATTCGATTTATAAATGGTTTTGCTGTGAAATTAGAAATATCAAAAAGTAGTTTTGAAAATCAACAAAATCGTACGGCGAAATTGCGTACAGAATATGAAGATCGAAAGAAGAAACAAGGAAATCCTTGTTTTAAAGAAATTGATAAAAGAGATGAATCCACATTAAGACCAGCTTATGAGAAAGTATATTTTGTTAGGGAAGAAGATGTGTGAATGTTATTTTGGGCACAATATACTCTTGCTTTGCCTATATTTTTTCTTACATTTATGTTTACTAGTTTCACTGGTAGTCAGTTGATGATAGATGCTGATAAACAACATTTTGTTTTTACACCTCAAAATGCAACAGAATATAGTCAAATTAGTGAAATTGATAAATTGCTATTTGCTTTTTCAATTCAACCATTTATCACCATAGTATGTTTTCTATCAATCGTGTATGTGCTGACACTTATTGTCTTTCAAATTATTGAATGTAAGAAGCAAAGAAAGATATTACATAGCCTGCAGTATATGATTCTTATACCAATTTTTCTTTACTTGTGGTTAGGAACGATGGAATTTTCCGCAGTTAATTTAACGTGGATAGATAACTGGAAAGATTACCTTATCTTTACTCCTGCAACTATAACGAATGAAGAAGATATATATATGATTGATAAATTTCTATACAAATTTCGAATGTTACCTATTCGGAGTACAGTATTAATACTATCTTTCTTTCATGTATTAATACTTATCGTGATTGACAGTGTACGCTTGCTAAAAAAATTACTTGTAAGAACTAGCCAATAGATGGATTTTCAGTCAATCAAAGAGTATTTTTCACCAGAAAATATGGATCATATTGTTGAAAGTTATAAGGCGTTCGGACCGCTTCTTGGCATCGGTTTGCCAATGATAGAGGCGCTTATTCCAGCATTACCACTTATTGTGTTTGTACTAGCGAATGCTGTTGCATTTGGATTTTGGCTCGGTTTCCTTTATTCATGGCTTGGCTCGATAATCGGTGCTATGCTTGTTTTTTTCATTATCCGCCATTTTGGACGAAGTCGTTTCTTTTCTTTTGTAAATAAGCATGAGAAAGTGCGCAAGGCAATGGGGTGGATTGAAAGGAAAGGATTCGCACCAGTGTTTGTTATATTTTGTTTTCCGTTTACACCGTCTGCGCTTATAAACGTTGTAGCTGGTTTATCTCGTATTAGCGTAAAACAGTTCGGACTTGCGCTCGCATTTGGAAAGCTTGTGATGATTTTTATTTTAACGTACATCGGTCATGATTTAATGTCGTTTATTCATAAGCCGGTGAAATCAGTTATTGTAGCGATTGTTATTTTTATTTTATGGTATGTCGGTAAAAGAATTGAAGTAAAGTTAGAACTACATTAAATGAAGAAAACTTTGAAAAAAGAAGGCCTAGAGTGGATACGAACAATTTTAATTGGTGTACTATTAGCTGTATTTTTTCGAACGTTTTTCTTTTCAACGTACGTTGTAGAGGGGAAGTCAATGATGCCGACATTGCAAGATGGCAATATGCTCGTTGTAAATAAGGTGAGTTATCAAGTTGGGGACTTGAACAGGTTTGATGTCGTCGTTTTTCATGCAAATAAAAAAGAAGACTATGTAAAGCGAATTATCGGTTTACCTGGAGACCATATTGAATATAAGCATGATAAGTTGTATATAAACGGTCATTTTATTGATGAGCCTTATTTAGAGAAGTATAAGAAAGAGATAAATGGAAGGCAACTAACAGGTGATTTTACATTAGAAGAGTTAACGAAAGAAAATTTGGTGCCAGCTGGTCATATTTTTGTAATAGGCGATAACCGCCTTGGGAGCTGGGATAGTAGACACTTTGGCTTTGTGAAGGCTGATACAGTTGTCGGTAAAGTTGATTTACGATATTGGCCAATTCAAGAGGTGCAAACGAATTTTTCAAAAGGTTGAATGTCACTTCGATTGGTGATTGGTAGAGCGGGAAGTGGAAAGAGTACACTTTGTTTACGAGAAGTGCAAGAAGAGTTAAAACAGCGCCCGAGAGGCAAAACAATATTATATCTTGTGCCAGAACAGATGACATTCCAGACGCAGCAGGCGTTAATTGGAAGTGAGGATGTAAGAGGTTCTATTCGGGCACAAGTTTTTAGTTTTTCACGATTAGCGTGGAAGGTATTGCAAGAAGTTGGCGGAGCGAGTCGTCTTCATATTGATGAAGCGGGTGTGCATATGTTACTTCGTAAAATTGTAGAATCTCGTAAAGATGGATTATCGGTGTTCCAAAAAGCAGCGGAGCAAAACGGTTTCTTTGAACATCTTGGCAGTATGATTGCGGAGTTTAAACGTTACAATGTGACGCCATCTAACGTATATGAAATGTGGCAACAATTAGATGCGCATAGTAGCAGTGCTGAGCAAAAGCTATTAGCGAATAAAGTATATGATTTACAGCTATTATATGATGATTTTGAACGTGCTTTAATCGGGAAATATTTAGATTCAGAAGACTATTTACAATTGCTAGTGGAAAAACTTCCGCAGTCTGAGTATGTAAATGGTGCTGAAATTTATATAGATGGGTTTCATTCATTTTCTCCGCAAGAACTTGAAATTGTAAGACAGCTCATGATTTGTGGAGCGAGAGTCACAATTACGTTAACGATAGATGAAAAAACATTAGCGCAGCCAGTGAATGAACTGGATTTATTTTATGAAACGACGTTAACATATGAAAAAATAAAACAAGTAGCGCGTGAAGAGAAAATAGAAATTGAAAAAACAATTCCACTTATGGCACAACCGCGTTTTCATTCTCCGGCATTAGCTCATTTAGAAACGCATTATGAAGCGCTTCCGAATGAAAAGTATTATGGTGAAGCAAGTGTAACAATTAGTACAGCGGCGAATTTACGAGCTGAAGTAGAAGGAGTTGCTCGTGAAATTCGTAGACTTGTCGCGGATGAAACGTATCGTTACCGAGATATCGCAGTACTTCTTCGTAACGGGGAAAGTTATTACGATGTGATGCGAACGTTATTTACAGATTATAATATTCCGCACTTCATTGATGAAAAACGCCCGATGTCACATCATCCATTAGTAGAGTGTATTCGTTCTGCCTTAGAAATTATTAGCGGGAATTGGCGTTATGACGCGGTGTTTCGCTGCGTGAAAACAGAGCTTCTATATCCATTAGACGTAAGGAAAGAAATGATGCGTGAAGAGATGGATGAGTTTGAAAACTACTGTTTAGCGTATGGTGTACAAGGGAAGAGATGGACTTCTGAGGATCCGTGGATGTATCGCCGTTACCGTTCACTTGACGATACAAACGGAATGATAACAGATATTGAACGTGAAATGGAAGAGAAAATAAATCGACTGCGTGACGTTGTAAGAACGCCAGTTATTCGCATGCAAAAAAGGTTGAAGCGTGCGGGAACAGTGATGCAAATGTGCGAAGCGGTTTACTTATTTTTAGAAGAACTTGATGTTCCGAAGAAGTTAGAAGAATTACGTATACGTGCAGAAGAGAGCGGAGATTTCTTATTTGCAACAGACCATGAACAAGTATGGGAAGAAGTAATGAGCCTTCTTGATACGTTTGTAGAGATGCTTGGTGAGGAGAAAATGTCACTATCTATGTTCACGGACGTTATGTCGACAGGACTTGAGGCACTTCAATTCGCTAACATTCCGCCATCATTAGATCAAGTATTGGTTGCCAATATTGATCACTCCAGGTTATCAGATGTGAAAGCAACGTTTATTATCGGCGTAAATGAAGGAGTTATTCCAGCAGCACCGATGGATGAAGGGATGCTTTCTGATGAGGAAAGAGAAGTGCTTGGTGCGGCAGGAATTGAACTCGCGCCAACGACGAGACAAACTTTATTAGAAGAGCAGTTCGTTATGTATCAGATGGTAACGAGAGCGTCTGAGAAATTATACATTTCATGCCCACTTGCAGATGAAGAAGGAAAGACATTACTTGCATCTAGCTTTATTAAGAAAATAAAAAGAATGTTCCCTAATGTGAAAGACTCGTTTATTACGAATGACGTAAACGATTTATCGCGTTCGGAACAAATTTCATACGTAGCAACGCCGGAAGTGACGTTATCTTATGTCATGCAGCAACTACAAACGTGGAAGCGATACGGATTTGAAGGGAATTTAGATTTTTGGTGGGACGTCTATAACTTCTACGTCACTTCGGATGAATGGAAACAAAAAAGTAGCCGCGTGTTATCAAGTTTATTTTATCGGAATCGTGCGCAGAAACTAAGTACGGTAGTAAGTAGAGATTTATACGGAGATACAATAAAGGGAAGCGTTTCTCGTATGGAACTATTCAACCGCTGTGCGTACGCTCATTTTGCGCAGCACGGTTTATCGTTAAGAGAGCGTGATATTTTTAAACTAGATGCACCAGATATCGGTGAACTATTCCATGCAGCACTGAAGAGAATTGCAGACAGGCTATTACGTGAAAACCGCACTTGGGCGGATTTATCAATAAAAGAGTGTGAGCATCTTTCTGTTTTAGTAATAGAAGAAATCGCACCGTTATTACAAAGACAAATTTTATTAAGTTCAAATCGCCATTTCTATTTAAAACAAAAACTACAACAAATCATTTTCCGTACGTCAATCATTCTTCGTGAACACGCGAAGTCGAGCGGTTTCGTACCAGTTGATTTAGAAGTGCCGTTCGGTATGGGCGGTACAGGATCGCTTCCGCCGATGGAATTCTCATTACCAAATGGTGTGAAGATGGAAGTTGTCGGCCGTATTGACCGTGTGGATAAGGCTGAAGATGAAAACGGGACGTTCCTTCGTATTATTGATTATAAATCAAGTTCAAAAGCGTTAGACTTAACGGAAGTGTATTACGGATTGGCGCTTCAAATGTTAACGTATTTAGATGTCGTTACTACAAATGCACAGACGTGGATGAAAAAAGGCGGCACAGCATCACCTGCTGGTGTACTGTACTTCCATATTCATAACCCGATTGTTGAAATGAAAGGTGACGCATCTGAAGCTGAAATTGAAAAAGAAATTTTAAAGAAATTTAAAATGAAAGGCCTCGTACTAGGAGATGCTGACGTTGTTCGTTTAATGGATAACAAACTTTCAACAGGAAGTTCAGATATTATTTCTGCTGGTCTGAAAAAAGACGGTAGTTTTAGTGCGCGTTCTAGCATTGCAAGTGAGCAAGAGTTTAACGTATTGCAAAAATATGTACACCATACGTTTGAAAATATCGGAAAAGACATTACAGAAGGTGTTATTGATATTGCTCCTTACAAAAAGGGGAATAAAGCGGCATGTACGTTCTGTAACTTCAAATCTGTCTGTCAGTTTGATGAATCGCTTGAAGATAATCAATTCCGTACGTTAAAAGATATGAAAGATAGCGAAGCGATGGAAAAAATTAGAGAGGAGGTTGACGGAGAATGAATGATAGAAAATTGGCCTAAAAAACCAGAAGGTAGTCAATGGACAGATGACCAATGGAAAGCAGTTGTAGCGAATGGACGTGACATTTTAGTCGCTGCAGCAGCTGGATCAGGAAAAACAGCAGTATTAGTTGAACGTATGATTAAAAAGATTATTAATGAGGAAAATCCAGTCGATGTCGACCGCCTGCTCGTTGTAACATTTACGAATGCAGCGGCGCAAGAGATGAAAAATCGAATTGGGGAAGCGTTAGAAAAAGTACTAATTGATGAGCCAGGATCTCAGCACGTAAGAAAGCAGCTGAGCCTATTGAATAAAGCATCTATTTCAACGATCCATTCATTTTGTTTACAAGTAATTAGAGGGTATTACTACATGCTTGATGTTGATCCTCGTTTCCGTATTGCAAATCAAACAGAAAATGAGTTGTTAAAAGAAGAAGTGCTAGATGACATATTAGAAGAAGAGTATGGAATCGAAGATAATAGTATTTTCTTTGAATTAGTTGATCGCTATACGAGTGACCGTAGTGATGATGATTTACAGCGTATGATTTTAGCGCTTCATACAGAATCAAGAGCGCATCCAAATCCGGAAAAATGGCTCGATAAATTAGTAGAAGCATATAAAGTAGAAGGAAAGACGATTGAAGATTTAGCGTACGCTTCTTACTTATTAGAAGATGTGAAATTCCAGCTTGAAACGGCGGAAGAGCATATTCGTAAAGCGACAGAACTAGCGATGCTTCCTGACGGTCCAGCGCCTCGTGTTGAAACGTTGCAAGCAGATGTAGTTTTACTTGGAACGTTATTATCAGCAGCTCGTGAGTCGTGGACAAGCGTGTATGAAGCGATGCAAAACGTATCGTGGCAAACGTTAAAGCGTATTAAGAAAAGTGATTACAACGAAGATGTTGTAAAACAAGTAGACTCCCTTCGCAACAAAGCGAAAGATGAAGTGAAGAAATTACAAGAAGAGCTATTTAGCCGCAGACCAGAAAGTTTCTTACGAGATTTTCAAGATATGCATCCTGTATTAGAAAAACTCGTGAAGCTCGTAAAAGTATTTACAGAGCGTTTCCAAGCGATGAAGCGAGATAAAGGAATGGTTGATTTCACAGATTTAGAGCATTTCTGTTTGCAAATTTTAAGTGAACAAAGTGAAAATGATGAAATGAAGCCATCAGCAGTAGCGTTGCAATATCGTAATAAATTTGCAGAAGTACTAGTCGATGAATATCAAGATACGAACTTCGTACAGGAATCCATTATTAAATTTGTAACGAAAGATTCTGAGAGTGAAGGGAACTTGTTCATGGTTGGTGACGTAAAACAGTCAATCTATCGTTTCCGACTAGCAGAACCAGGTTTATTCTTAGGAAAGTATAAACGCTTCACGCAAGAAGGATTGGGCGGCGGAATGAAGATTGATTTAGCGAAAAACTTCCGTAGTCGTCATGAAGTACTAGCAGGTACGAACTTTATTTTTAAACAAATTATGGGCGAAGCAGTTGGAGAGATTGACTACGACGCTGACGCTGAATTAAAACTAGGCGCTAGTTATCCAGAAGGTGAAGATGTAGCGGCTGAATTATTATGCATTCAGCAAACGGAAGAAGAAGTAATAGGTGGAGAAGAAGGTGCGGAAGTCGAAAAAGCGCAACTAGAGGCTCGTCTTATGGCGCAGCGCATTAAAGCGATGGTTGATTCCGGTTATGAAGTGTATGATCGTAAAAATAATAGTATGCGTCCTGTACAATATCGTGATTTTGTTATTTTACTTCGCTCCATGCCGTGGGCACCGCAAATTATGGAAGAGTTAAAGTTACAAGGAATTCCAGTATACGCTGATCTTGCGACGGGATACTTTGAAGCGACAGAAGTAAATATTATGATGAATGTATTCCGCGTTATTGATAATCCGATGCAAGATATCCCACTTGCAGCAGTGCTTCGTTCACCGATCGTTGGATTAAATGATGAAGAACTTGCAACGCTTCGTGCTCACGGAAAGAAAGGGTCATTTTATGAAGTAATGAGCTCATTCTTAAAAGGTGCACCGCTTGAAGAAGAACAAGAACTTCATGAAAAATTAGAATGGTTTTATAACTTACTGCAAGGATGGCGTGAATTCGCGCGCCAACAATCACTTTCTGATTTAATTTGGAAAGTGTACGGTGAGACAGGGTATTATGATTTTGTCGGCGGTTTACCAGCTGGAAAGCAAAGACAGGCAAACTTGCGCGTATTATATGACCGCGCAAGGCAATATGAAGCAACATCATTTAGAGGGTTATTCCGCTTCTTACGTTTTATTGAACGTATTTTAGAACGCGGTGACGATATGGGTACGGCGAGAGCTCTCGGTGAACAAGAAGATGTTGTTCGCATTATGACGATTCATAAAAGTAAGGGACTTGAGTTCCCAGTCGTATTTGTAGCTGGGCTCGGTCGTCGTTTTAATACACAAGACTTAATGAAGCGTTTCTTACTGCATAAAGATTTCGGTTTCGGTTCGCAATTTATCGATCCGCGTAAACGAATTAAATATACGACATTATCACAGCTTGCGATTAAGCGTAAAATGAAAATGGAATTAATTGCGGAAGAAATGCGCGTACTATACGTAGCGTTAACACGTGCGAAAGAAAAGTTAATTTTAATCGGAACAGTTAAGGATGCAAATAAAGAAATGGAAAAATGGCTTGATGCAAGGGAGCATAGTGAATGGTTATTACCTGATCACATTCGTGCCGGAGCGTCTTGCTATTTAGACTGGATTGCACCTTCATTATATAGACATCGTGATAGTGAAATACTTCTTGAATTAGGACAAGGAAGTATCCCAGATAAAATCTATGGGTATGACACTAGTTGGAAAGTAGAAGTTGTTGACGGTAACACGTTACTTGCACCAGAGCCAGTTCAAGAAGAGAAACAAGAGTTGTTAGAAGCGCTTCGTGAGAAAAAGGCTGTGCCGTTACAAAGTGAACGAAAAGAAGAAGTGTACGATAAGTTAATGTGGAAGTACGGATATGAGGAAGCAACCTCTCATCGTGCGAAGCAATCTGTTACAGAAATAAAGAGGAATTATCAATCTGAAGAAGGTAGTGATAACGCCTTTATTAAAAAACTACGTGCGCCAATTAAAACACGTCCGCGCTTTATGGAGAAAAAAGGGTTAACGTACGCAGAGCGTGGAACAGCAGTCCATGCCGTTATGCAGCATGTTGATTTAAAGAAGCCGATTACGGTTGAAGTTCTTCAAGAGCAAATTGCTGGAATGGTAAATAAGGAATTGTTAACATTCGAGCAGGCGGAAGAAATAGCGATTGAAAAAGTAATTTCATTCTTTGACAGTGACCTAGGTAAAAGGGTATTAGCGGCGAAAAGTGTTGAGCGTGAAGTACCATTTACGATGATGCTATCAGCAGAAGAGGCGTATCAAGATTGGCAAGGGAATAGTGAAGAATCGATTCTTGTCCAAGGGGTTATCGACTGCATGATTGAAGAAGAAGATGGTATTACGCTAATCGACTTCAAAACAGATACGATTGAAGGTAAATTCCCGGGCGGATTTGAACAAGCAAGGCCAATTTTAGAAACTCGTTACAAAGTGCAGCTTTCATTATATGCAAAAGCACTCGAGAAAAGCTTACAACATCCTGTGAAAGAGAAATGTTTATACTTCTTTGATGGGAATCATGTTGTGAATATTGAGGAGTAGATGGCAACGTTAAGAACTTGTGAACAGGGACACGAGTACTATAAAAGTAGCGATTGTCCAACTTGCCCAACCTGTGAGAAAGAGAGAAAACCAAAAGAAGGTTTTCTCTCTCTTCTTTCAGCACCAGCAAGAAGGGCATTAGAACACCATGGTATTCACACTGTAGAAGAGCTCTCCAAATATAGTGAAAAAGAAATTTTAAAACTGCATGGTATGGGACCGGCGTCTATGCCGAAGCTTAGGAAGGCTTTGGAGGAGAGCGGATTATCATTTAAATAAGTGGATGGTATGCCTTCGGTTGTTGGAAACCTTGTCGTTCAAAACAGTAATGGCTCTTTCAATTTAGGAGATTTTTATAACGTATCTCCGAAAGAAAATACGAAAGCTTATAACGGATCTGGCGCTTCAAATGTTGGATTTGTCGTGAATACTTTTAGCGGCGTTAGCGCAACAAATACGTTTGATTCTGATGTGGCAGATCAAGATCAGATTGGAACGGCGTAAGTGTCTATTGTCCAAAATGTTTCTATCATTTCTTTAGGGATTACTGCCGTATTTCAAGTTGGAGATGCAAATCAAATGGAATTAAAAAGTAGAGCTCTTGCCGTCCACCGTGAAATTCCTTGTTATATAAAGGGAGAAGGTCGCTTTGATGCTTTTGAAATCTTTACAGATGAACACATTACAATTCCAAAACGAACGACAGATGTAAAATTAAATATTGTAAATGAATGCCCCTTTATTGAAGTGAATAACATTGAAGTGCGAACACTTTTAAATTCTGGTTGCTTTCAAATCGGAAATGTTGATTATGCTTTTAATAACTCTCGTATTATGCAAATCCGCCAATATATTACAGATGAACCTTCCGCTCAATAAATGAATCTTAACGTTGTAAATCGTGAGTTAAAAGTCGGACAGATCAAAATGAACGGTGTATCCTCGTCCGCTCTCTTTTTAATTGGAGATGCAAATTTCCTCATTTTATCTTCTATTCTTGATACACCATTTGAAACTGTTACAGAGGGTCCATTTGTACCATTAGTAACAGATGTCCCTCCTACTCCAGGTTAAATGAATCAAGATATATATACTTACTTACACCAACTTCAGCAAGCTCTCCAAATACAACAAGCAACCATCCTTAGCCTAGAAGATCAAGTCCGCCAATTACAAGAAGAGCTTAATGAATTAAAAAGTCGCCCCTCCTCTTCTATAGGAAAAGTGGAATACAAATTCGATCAATTAAAAGTAGAAAATTTGAATGGCACTTTAAATATTGGTTTAAATCCATTTTCAACAAAAGGACAACAAATTGAAGATTTTCAAGTTGATACAGAAACATTGAAGGTCAATCCCGAAACTGATACCAATCCTGACTTTTATCAAGGTATCCTTCAAGAAATGCATCGCTACTTAGATGAAGAAGCATATAATCGAATTCTCCATTTTGAACAAGAAGAGAGAACACCGCTTGATGAAATGTATCGACAAATGATGGTTGATGACATAAAAAAACAGATGGAGCATAGACTTCCTTATTATTTATCACAATCTCAATCATATGAAGGTATTTCAACAGATCCAGATTATTTACGAGACCTTATTATTCAAGCAATGAAACAAGATATCGACAAAGCCTTTCTATCCTTTATTCAGCACATACCGGGAAATTTCCGAAAGGAGTAAGTGAACCAAAGTATTATCATTAACAGTATTAGAATCGATAGCATTACGACTTCTTCTGTATTCCAAATTGGTACAGCCGGAAGCATTAAAGCTCTATCTAAATTTTCAAATACGGGTGGATTTACAGAGCCTCTTCGCCCATTACAGGCGAAAGGACAAATTATTTCTATCAAACCATCAAATAGTTCTTCTTAAATGCCAGCTATGGTCGGACATATTCGTATCGTCAATATTGGGTCAAGTGGTATTTTTCACATTGGAGATGTATTTGCGATTAGGCCTATTAGTTATTCACGTGCTTTCGCTGGGGCCGGCTCTTTTAACGTTGGAGATAATGTTTCTGTCTACAATTATCAAAGCGCAACGACTGTCAATGATTCAGATGTAATCGATCAAGCGATAATTGGTTCAACTTAAATGGAGCCGATTTCAATGTTTGAGCAAGCTATTGAAAAAAAACGTGAAAAAATGATCTATTTTGCTGAACGCTACGGAATGACTTCTCAAAAAACAGTGGATTGTAGCCAAGAACTGGACAGGCTCTTAAATGTAATTTGGCATGTACATACGGATTTTCACCCTAATCAAACACTCGATACACACACGCAATAAGTGGAAATATTGCGTTTTGTAACGGCGAAGAAAGAGGAAAAGGTATTTGTAGGTATTGTGGACGAAGAGGATGAAAAAGTACTGCACTTAAGAGAAGCGCAAAGACAAAAAGGGGAAAAGGTTACGATTCCGATTACAATGTTAGAGTGTATTGAAAGAGGGACTGAATGTCTTGAGAAAATATGCGAAATTGTAAATTGGGCAAAGGAAAATGAAGGGGCAGCGTATTATCCGTTAACAGAGGTGAAAATATTAGCACCAATTCCAAGGCCAAGAAAGAATATACTTTGTGTTGGGAAAAACTATCGTGAACATGCAATCGAGATGGGCGGAATAGAGTCCATTCCGGAAAATATAATGATTTTTACGAAAGCACCAACAACAGTTATTGGAATTGATGAGAAAATCAATGGGCATTCCCACGCAACGAATGAACTAGATTATGAAGGGGAACTAGCTATTGTTATTGGTAAGCGAGGGAAGCAAATAAAAAAAGAAAAAGCGCTTGACCATGTTTTCGGATATACAGTGATAAATGATGTAACCGCTCGTGACATTCAAAGGAAACATAAACAGTTTTTCCTTGGGAAAAGCTTCGATACGTTTTGTCCGATGGGACCGTATTTAATTCATAAATCAATGGTTGAAACGCCGAACGCATTACACATCGAAACAGTAGTAAATGGAGAAGTAAGACAAACTTCAAACACAAATAAAATGATTTTTTCAATAGAAGAAATTATTTCAACGATAAGTAAAGGGATGACATTAGAACCAGGCGATATTATCGCAACAGGAACGCCGGCTGGTGTCGGAAAGGGCTTCACACCACCGAAGTTTTTACACGCTGGTGATGAAGTGGTCATTACAGTAGAGGGAATTGGTACTTTGCGAAATGTAGTGAAATGAATGATTCAAACTAAGGATATTATCGAACTTACAGACACATACGGAGCAAATAACTATCACCCACTTCCAATCGTTATCTCTAAAGCAGAAGGTGTTTGGGTAGAAGATCCTGAAGGAAACCGCTATATGGACTTATTAAGTGCATATTCTGCAGTAAATCAAGGTCATCGTCACCCGAAAATTATTAACGCTTTAATTGACCAAGCTAATCGTGTTACGTTAACTTCTCGTGCTTTCCATAGCGATCAATTAGGTCCTTGGTACGAAAAAGTTGCGAAACTAACTAATAAAGAAATGGTACTTCCAATGAATACAGGTGCAGAGGCTGTTGAAACTGCAATTAAAACAGCTCGCCGTTGGGCTTATGATGTGAAAAAAGTAGAAGCAAACCGCGCTGAAATCATCGTTTGTGAAGATAACTTCCACGGACGTACGATGGGTGCTGTTTCTATGTCATCAAACGAAGAGTACAAGCGTGGCTTCGGTCCAATGCTTCCTGGCATTATTGTAATCCCTTACGGTGATTTAGAAGCGTTAAAAGCTGCAATTACACCAAATACAGCAGCATTCATTTTAGAGCCAATCCAAGGTGAAGCAGGAATTAACATTCCACCAGCTGGTTTCTTAAAAGAAGCTCTTGAAGTATGTAAAAAAGAAAACGTTTTATTTGTAGCAGATGAAATCCAAACAGGCTTAGGCCGTACTGGTAAAGTATTTGCTTGCGACTGGGACGATGTAACTCCTGACATGTACATACTTGGTAAAGCACTTGGTGGCGGCGTATTCCCAATTTCTTGCGTTGCAGCAAACCGCGACATTTTAGGTGTATTCGAGCCAGGTTCTCACGGTTCTACATTCGGTGGTAACCCACTTGCATGTGCTGTTTCTATCGCAGCTCTTGAAGTGTTAGAAGAAGAAAAATTAACAGAGCGTTCTCTTCAATTAGGAGAAAAATTAGTTGGGCAATTAAAAGAAATTGATAACCCAATGATCACTGACGTTCGCGGTAAAGGTTTATTCATCGGTATCGAATTAAACGAGCCAGCTCGTCCTTACTGTGAACAACTAAAAGCAGCTGGTCTATTATGTAAAGAAACACACGAAAATGTAATTCGTATCGCACCACCTCTAGTAATCTCTGAAGAAGATTTAGAGTGGGCATTCCAAAAAATTAAAGCTGTATTATCGTAAATGCATATTACAGCATGGGCGTTAGGTTTAATTTTATTTTTTGTAGCGTACTCTCTTTATTCAGCAGGAAGAAAAGGGAAAGGTGTACATATGGGGCTTCGCCTCATGTACATTATCATTATTGTGACAGGTTTCATGTTGTACATGGGTATTATGAAGACAGCAACAAGTAACATGCACATGTGGTACGGTTTAAAAATGGTAGCTGGTATTTTAGTTATCGGCGGAATGGAAATGGTTCTTGTGAAAATGAGCAAGAACAAGGCAACAGGGGCAGTTTGGGGATTATTTATTGTCGCACTAGTAGCGGTATTTTACCTTGGGCTGAAATTACCGATTGGTTGGCAAGTATTCTAAATGATACAACGTAAACATATTTTATATAACCAGCCTCGTGCTCATTCAGTCGGTAATGTAGAATATATAAACAATGAATGGGTATTCTTTGATGATGAAAATGATGAAGCATTTTTATTAGAAGATATTGCCGAAGATGGCTTTGAGGTTTTATATAATAACAACTGGCTACCAGCTCGTTTTTATGAACAAAACATATTGCAAATCGCAGATGAACAACATCCCCTCCAAAACGGGGAAATGATACGAATTCGTAAAAAATTGCTCCTTAGCTATCATGAATGGCTTGAGGAATTACCCGATTCTGTTTTTGCGTTATTAACAGAATCATTGCAATCACTTCATTACTCTCTATATGATTGCATGTATTGTCATAATTATTTATCCTTCTTACCGAAAGAGGAAGCATGCGAGGGAGTAAACATTCTTTTATTTGATAATGAAGAGATGATCTGTACACTGCAGCACCACTTCGTTCGCCACTCTTCTTCAAATAAAAATATTTTCCGTTTTACGAAAGTAAATGGAGAAGAGTTGCATATCGATGCGACATAAATGTGCGGGATTACAGGATGGGTGGATTATAAACGGTCATTAGAAGGAGAAAGGGCCGTCGTTACGAAGATGGCTGAGACGTTAGCGAAGCGTGGCCCAGATGATAATAAAGTTTGGATTAAGGGCAATGTCGCGTTTGGGCATAAACGACTAATCGTTGTTGACCCTGAGGGTGGTAAACAGCCGATGACTTGTTTAAAGGATGAAGCGAATTATGCAATTTGCTATAACGGCGAACTTTATAACACGGAAGACATTCGAAAGGAACTTTTAAGAAGAGGATATACGTTCAAAGGTCATTCTGATACGGAAGTATTATTAGCATCGTATATTGAATGGAAAGAAGAATGTGTCGATCATTTAAACGGTATATATGCGTTTGTTGTGTGGGACGAACGGAAAGAACAAGTATTTATTGCAAGAGATCGATTAGGTGTAAAACCGCTATTTTATAAATATGATAGTGGACGATTACTATTTGGCTCAGAGTTAAAAGCGATACTAGCGCATCCTGATGTGAAGGCTGAAGTAACGTTAGAAGGGTTATCAGAAATATTCGGCCTCGGACCATCTAGAACGCCTGGTCACGGTATTTATGCTGGTATAAAAGAATTACGACCGGGCCACGCGATGACATTTTCAAAGAACGGTTTATGTATATGGAGATATTGGAATGTGGAAAGTAAAAAACATGAAGATTCCTTTGAAGAAACAGTAGAGAAAACACGCTTTTTATTACAAGATGCCATTACAAGGCAACTCGTTTCTGATGTACCGTTATGCACTTTTTTATCGGGTGGTGTAGATTCAAGTGCTATAACAGCAATTGCCGCAAAAGAATATGAAAGATCAGGGAAAGGGCCGTTACACACGTATTCTATTGACTATGAAGACAATGAAAAATATTTTAAAGCAAATGCATTTCAACCAAATTCAGATGCACCGTTTATTAACTTAATGACTGAAACGTTTCAAACGACTCACCATCGTTGCGTCATTTCAAATGAATTGCTAGCAGAGTGTTTAACAGAAGCGGTGCTCGTTCGTGATTTGCCTGGTATGGCAGATATCGATTCCTCATTATTATGGTTTTGCCGCGAAATTAAACAAGATTTTGTCGTCGGTTTATCTGGGGAATGTGCAGATGAAATATTCGGTGGGTATCCGTGGTTTTATAGAGAAGATGATTTACAATCAAGTGCATTCCCATGGATGCGCTCTACAGAAGCACGTGAACAACTTCTGAAGAAAGAATGGAGAAGTAAATTAAATTTACAACAATATGTACAAAGACGCTATGAAGAATCTATTCAAGAAGTTCCTATTTTAGAGGGAGAAAGCCCACTAGAAGCGAAGAGACGACAATTATTTTATTTAAACATGGTATGGTTTATGACAACATTATTAGACAGAAAAGACCGCATGAGTATGGGAGCAAGCTTAGAAGTACGCGTTCCATTTGCGGACCACCGACTTGTCGAATATGCGTGGAATATTCCTTGGGAAATGAAAATGTATGAAAACCGCGAAAAAGGTCTATTGCGTAAAGCGTTAGAAGGGATACTTCCACATGACATTTTATATAGAAAGAAGAGTCCTTATCCGAAAACGCATAACCCGCATTATACAAAAGCGGTAACAGTATGGTTACAGGATTTATTAACGGATAAAGGCTCAATTTTGTATGAACTGTTTGATAAAGAGCAATTGAGTGGATTAATCCACTCAGGCGGAAGTGCATTCCAAACACCTTGGTTCGGTCAATTAATGACTGGGCCGCAACTTCTAGCTCATTTAGCACAAATTCACGTTTGGTTTAAAGAGTATGGGGTAAATATTAAAGAATAGATGAAAAAGAAAAAAATAGGTTTACTCGTAATGGCGTATGGAACGCCAGAGTCATTGGATGATGTAGAAGTGTATTATACACATATCCGTCATGGGCGTAAGCCAACAGAAGAAGCGCTCCAAGATTTAATCGGGCGTTATAAAGCAATTGGTGGAATATCACCGCTTGCGAAAATTACGAAAGAGCAAGCGCATAAATTAACGGATTCAATGAATAATATATTTACAGAGTATGAATTTACTTGTTACTTAGGATTAAAACATATTGCACCATTTATAGAAGACGCAGTAGAAGAGATGAAGAAAGATGGGATTGAGCATGCGATTAGTATCGTATTAGCACCGCATTACTCTACATTCAGCATTAAAGCGTATAATGAACGCGCGATTCGTCTTTCGGAAAAAATTGGTGGCCCTGTTATTGAACCAATTGAACAATGGTACGACGAATCGAAGTTTATTTCTTATTGGGCAGATCAAATAAAAGAAACGTTTACAAAAGTTAAAGATAAAGAAAAAGCAGTCGTAATTTTTTCGGCGCATAGTTTACCAGAGAAGATTATTGCAGCAGGTGACCCATACGTAGAGCAATTACGGCAAACAGCAGATTTAATTGCTACAGAAGCAGGTGTAAAGCACTATACAATTGGTTGGCAAAGTGCAGGAAATACACCTGACCCATGGATTGGACCGGATGTGCAAGATTTAACGAGAGATTTATTTGAAGAGCATGGATATGAATCTTTCGTATATTGTCCAGTTGGATTTGTGGCAGAGCATTTAGAAGTTTTATATGACAACGACTATGAATGTAAGGTTGTAACGGATGAATTAAACGCCCAATATTTTAGACCGAATATGCCAAATGCACAACCTGTATTTATTGATTGTTTAGCTGAAATTGTTTCCAAAAAAATGAAGGGAATAGTTGACAAAGATTTAGTTTTGAATAATAATTAGATGAATCCAAATAATCGCTTAACAACAAACCAAGGTGCTCCAGTTGGAGATAACCAAAACTCTCGTACAGCTGGTCGCCGTGGACCTGTATTGTTAGAAGACTATCATTTAGTAGAAAAACTTGCACACTTTGATCGTGAACGTATTCCAGAGCGTGTTGTGCATGCGCGTGGTGCAGGTGCTCACGGTGTGTTCGTAACGAAAAACAGCATGAAGCAATATACGAAAGCAGCGTTTTTACAAAATGAAGGAACTGAGACACCTGTATTTGTTCGTTTCTCAACGGTTATTCATGGTCAAGGTTCTCCAGAAACAGCGCGTGACCCACGTGGTTTCGCTGTTAAATTTTATACAGAAGAAGGAAACTACGATATTGTAGGTAACCATTTACCAGTTTTCTTCATTCGTGATGCAATTAAATTCCCGGATATGGTACATTCTTTAAAACCAGCACCTGATACAAATGTTCAAACGCCAGATCGTTACTGGGATTTCATGACGCTAACCCCAGAATCTACACATATGATGACATGGGTATTTTCTGATTACGGTACGCCAACGAATTATCGCGAAATGGAAGGTTTCGGTGTCCATTCATTTAAATGGATTAATGCAGAAGGAAAAATTGTTTACATTAAATATCATTGGAAACCACAACAAGGTGTACGTAATTTAAATGCGAAAGAAGTGCAGGAAGTGCAAGGGAAAGACTTCAACCATGCAACTCGTGATTTATTCAATGCAATTGAAAAAGGAAATCACCCGAAATGGGATTTACACGTACAAGTTATGCAACTAGATGAAACGGATTCTTTAGACTTTGATCCACTAGATCCAACGAAAGTATGGCCAGAAGATCGCTTCCCGTTAATTGAAGTAGGAACAATGACGTTAACTCGTAATCCGAAAAACTTCTTCGCAGAAGTAGAGCAAGTGGCGTTCTCTCCGAGTGCGACTGTAAATGGCATCGAACCATCTGAAGATAAATTATTACAAGGACGTTTATTCTCTTACCCAGATACACAGCGTTATCGCCTTGGTGCAAACTACTTACAAATTCCTGTAAACTGCCCATACGCAGCTGTTCATAACCAACAACGTGATGGTGCAATGCAAGTAAATCAAAACCCATCTACAGTAAACTACGAACCGAGCCGTCATACAGAAAATCCGGTTGAAGATCCAACTTACCGCGATTCAACTATGAAAGTAGAAGGCTATGTATCTCGTGAAAAAATTGAGAAACCAAATGACTTCAAACAAGCAGGTGAGCGTTACCGTTCATTCTCTAAAGAAGAGCAAGATAACTTAATTGCAAACTTAACAAACGACTTAAAAGACGTAAATGAGCGCACGAAATTATTAGCGGTTTGTAACTTCTTCCGTGCAGATCAAGGGTACGGTATGCGTTTAGCTCAGGCGTTAAATGTTGATATTACGCAATATGTAGGGAATGCTCCGAAATAAATGAATACGGGAGATACAGTTTTTATGTTTGTAACGACAGTAATGGTCATGTTAATGACACCAGGATTAGCACTTTTTTACGGAGGCATGGTTCGCAGTAAAAATGTATTGAGCACAACGATGCACAGCTACAGCGCAATGGCTATCGTCTCAATTCAGTGGATTGTAATCGGTTATTCTTTATCTTTCGGACCAGATTGGCACGGACTTATAGGCAATCTCGATTGGTTCGGCTTAAACGGAGTTACCTACACACCAAATCCAGACTACTCATCTACTATTCCTCACAATTTATTTATGATGTTCCAACTCATGTTCGCTATTTTAACTCCAGCTTTAATTTCAGGTGCATTCGCTGAAAGAATGCGTTTTTCTGCCTTTCTTATTTTTATTCTTCTATGGACAACACTCGTTTACAATCCCGTCGCTCATTGGGTATGGGGCGTTGGCGGATGGCTAAGAGAACTTGGCGCGTTAGACTTCGCTGGTGGTAATGTCGTTCATATCACTTCTGGGGTTGCCGGTCTTGTATTAGCGATTTTCCTCGGAAAACGAAAAAACATAAACGGTACCTCTCCTCACCATTTACCATTTACGATGTTAGGTGCAGGTTTACTATGGTTCGGGTGGTTCGGTTTTAACGTCGGGAGTGCATTATCATTAAACGACGTCGCTTTAACTGCATTTATCAATACAAATATAGCCGCCGCTGCCTCTGCTCTAACTTGGATGCTATCTGAATGGTTCTTCCAATCGAAACCGACTGCGATGGGAGCTGCTTGCGGGGTTGTTTCCGGTCTAGTCGCAATTACGCCAGCTTGCGGATTTGTTACACCTTTCTCCGCCCTTCTTATCGGAGCAATTGGCGGCGTATTATGTTTCGGTGCTGTCTTCTTCTTAAAAACGAAATTTGGGTACGACGATACACTTGATGCATTCGGATGTCACGGCATCGGAGGAACTTGGGGCGGTATTGCAACTGGACTTTTCGCAACTACTACTGTAAACGGTGATGGCGCTAACGGTCTGTTTTACGGAAACGCAGCTTTACTATTTAAACAACTTGTCGCAATCGGAGCAACATATGCATTCACAATTTTAATGACATACGCCATTATTAAAGCGATCAACTACTTCCTCCCTGTTCGGGTAGATGAGCATGAAGAACATATGGGACTTGATATTTCGATGCACGGTGAGAAGGCTTATGAGTATACTGAGCGAGTGAATTAAATGCGTGTGGAAAAAATACGGACTAGGAACCTATTCATTTGTTTTTGTTTAGCTGTCGTTTTATTTGTACCAATACATACTTTTGCAGATGAAAAAAGAGAGTGGCGAGACGAAGTCATATATTCAATTATGATTGATCGCTTCAATAATGGAGAACCGAAAAATGACAAGCAGTTAGACGTTGGTAATTTAGAAGGTTATCAGGGCGGAGATATAAGAGGAATTATAAAAAGGCTGGATTATATAAAAGAAATGGGTTTTACGACTGTTATGCTTTCGCCGCTTTTTGAAAGTGCACAGTACGATGGATTAGACGTGGGAAATTTTCAAAAAGTAAATGAACATTTCGGAACAGAAAATGATGTGAAAGAGCTTGTAAAAGAAGCTCGCGAAAAAGGAATGAAAGTTGTATTTCAATTTCCATTTGGAGAAAACGAACAACAAGTAATCGACTCGATGAAATGGTGGATAAAAGAAGTTGATTTAGATGGAAGTTATGTTATGTATAGTGAAAAAAAGCCACGTGCTTTTTGGGATGACATGCAAAAAGATATGCAAGTGATAAAGAAAGATTTTCGTATTATGACAAAGGAAGATAGTGAATATAACGAAAAAATAGTAGAGTCGTTTTCCGAAGCGGATGTGTCGGTGAAATCGTTATATGATGTGAGTAAAAAAGAAGAGGAGTTTGTTACGTTTTTAGATAATCAAGAAACAAAAAGATTTGCACGTATCGCAAAAGAAAATATGTATTATCCGCCATCACGTTTGAAACTAGCTCTTACCTACTTATTAACATCACCAGGAATCCCGAATTTTTATTACGGAACTGAAATCGCATTAGATGGAGGAAGTGTACCGGATAATCGCCGATTAATGGATTTTAAATCAGATGAAAAGTTTATGCAGCACATAACAAAGCTTGGTGAACTTAGACAAATGAGACCATCTTTACGACGTGGTACGTTTGAACTTTTATATGATAAAGATGGAATGAGTATATTAAAACGAAAGTATAAAGATGAAGTAACATTAGTAGCGATTAATAATACGAAAGAAACACAAAAAGTTTCCTTACCTGCAAGTGCAATTGGTGAAAAACAACAGTTAAGAGGATTGTTAGAAGACGAAATTATAAGAGAAGAAAACAGGAAGTTCTATCTCGTTTTAAAGCGTGAAGAATCGAATGTGTATACGGTTAGTAAAGAAACAGGTGTGAATTGGTTATTTATCTCCTTAATCGTCGGTGTGAACGTATTATTTATTGCGTTTTTAATTGCGGTTAAAAGGAAACGCAGATGAATGGCAAAAGAGAGTTCTTTTGACATCGTTTCGAAAGTAGAATTACCTGAAGTAACAAACGCAATTAACATCGCATTAAAGGAAATCCAAAACCGATATGACTTTAAAGGAAGTAAAAGTGATATTAAACTAGAAAAAGAAGTACTTGTTTTAACTTCTGACGACGAGTTCAAATTAGACCAAGTAAAAGACGTTTTAATTGCTAAACTTGTAAAACGTAACGTTCCAATTAAAAACTTGGACTACGGAAAAGTGGAAGCTGCGACTGGTAACACTGTTCGCCAACGCGCAACGTTGCAACAAGGTATCGATAAAGATAATGCGAAAAAAATTAACAACATCATTAAAGAAATGAAATTAAAAGTGAAAACACAAGTACAAGATGATCAAGTACGTGTTACAGCGAAAAGCCGCGATGACTTACAAGCAGTAATCGCAGCCGTTCGCAGTGCTGACTTACCGATTGACGTACAATTCATTAACTATCGCTAAATGTATTTGCAATTAGGATCGATTGAACAGGTAACTGTTTTACGCGAAACGGAAATCGGATATATGGTTGGAAATGAAGAGGAAGAAATCTTCCTACATAAAAACGAATTAGCTGGAGAAATTGCAGAAGGCGATACGATTGATGTATTCTTATACCTTGATCACCAAAATCGTATTTCAGCAACAATGAAGGAGCCAATTATTACAACACATGATTGGAATTGGGTAAAGGTTGTAGAAGTTATTCCTAGTTTAGGTGTGTTTGTTGATATTGGTGTATCCAAAGATATACTAATTCCACTTGATGAGTTCCCGATTTATATGCCAGTATGGCCAGAAGTAGGCGACGAATTATATTGTACGTTAAAATTAACGAATCGTGATCGTTTAATCGCTCTTCCAGCAAGAGACAGTGATATGCAAGAAATTATCGTAGATGCGACGCCATCTATGCGTAATAAAAACGTCAATGGACGTGTGTATCGTTCACTTCAAGTTGGTTCATTCATACTAACTGATGAGCATTTCCGTGCTTTCTTACACCATACAGAAAGAAAAGAACAAGTCCGCATTGGGGAACGTGTAACAGGTCGTATTATTGACGTGAAAGATGATGGTACAATTAATATTTCACTTCTTCCTCGTAAAGAAGAAGGAATGGAAGATGATGCTGCAGTACTTTATGCATATATGGAAGAACGAGGCGGAGCGATGCCGTTTTGGGATAAGAGCAACCCAGAAGACATTAAAGAACGTTTCAATATGAGTAAGGCTGCATTTAAGCGTGCACTTGGTAAGTTGATGAAAGAAGAGAAGGTTTACCAAGAAGAAGGTTGGACTTACTTTAAGAAATAAATGAAAACTGATGAGAACGGCCACGTACGTACGTATATCGCACCGAATGATGCTAGTGCAACGTATAATTATGATCAAACAGGGAAACTATCGGATTTAGCTATTGCAACACCAAAGCAAATGCTACTATTAGAGAAATGTGAGTATGATTAAGTGAAAGTAACAGAAAATGGAAAAGGAACAAAATCAGTAATCGCAACATTTAACGAAGGAAATCAACTTCTAAAATTCGGAAACGAATCGTTAACGTATGACGCAAATGGTAACCGTACATCTGATGGGAAATACACATACACATGGAACGAAGCAGACCAACTTGTTGCTGTAACGAAAAAAGGGGAAGGCAAACCGTTCGTAACATATAAATACGACAACGAAAACCGTCGTATTGAAAAGAACGTAAACGGACAAGTAACCCGTTACTTCTACGACGGTGACAGCATCAACTCGCTATACGAAACAGACGGGAACGGAAAAGTCCTCCGTCAATACGTTTACAACAAAGACGGCGTTTGCCTAGCAATGAAAATCCAAGATCAATCGGTATACTACCACTACAACCCGCGCGGTGATGTAGTAGCAATGACCGACAAAGACGGACAAATAGTCGCAAGCTATGAATATGATGCATGGGGTAACGTCCTAAAGAGCGAAGCAAAAGGAATCGCAGCGGACAATCCATTCGGATATGCAGGATACATGTATGATAAAGAAATTGGTATGTATTACTTGATCGCTCGTTACTACAATCCAGATCATGGTGTGTTCTTATCGGTGGATCCTGATCCGGGTGATGAGGATGATTCAGTAACGCAGAATGGGTATACGTATGCGGATAATAATCCGGTGATGATGGTCGATCCTGATGGACATGTTGCTTGGTGGGTAACTGGTGCATTAGGTGGGGCTGCTTGGGAAGTAGGAAAGTATCTGTATAAAAACAGAAATAAAGGTTATACATGGAAGGGTGGACTTAAAGCAGCCGGGTATGGAGCAGCTAAAGGTGTATTGTTTGGTGGGATAGGACGAACATTTGGATATCTTTCTCACTTTAATGTTGGAAAAAGAGTGGTTCAAAAAGGATATAAGCCAGTAGTTAGACAATTAAAATCCAATTACGAACGTTTTAAGAAGAATCCTATAAAAACAGATTAAATGCAGTGGGAAGACGTTAATGAAGGGAGACTAAACGTGCTTATAGAAATTTTAGAATTTGCTTCTATCTTGGCTCTAGTAGCTGTATTAACATTAACTGTTATGTTGCAAGATATATTTTTTATAAATATAAATAAACAATATACTGAAACACGTATTGGGGCGATTATTTTTAGTATCCGTATGTTGTTCGGGGCATGGGTAATATTTGTTACGGAAACTACTATAATTGCTATCTCAAAAGTGACTGTAATTCAATTAATTATTTTACTTCTTATTTGGGCATGCTCGAAGTATGTGTAATTGTTATCAACAATTAATAGATATATAGTTGATGTTGATACAAGAATGGAACAATTTATGGAAACAATGATGTCGAAATTTCATTTATATCTTTTAGTGAATTGTGAAGGGGCTCAAGAAGAATTAACAAAGGTGCAAAATTATATTTGGGAAAAAGAATTAAAAGAGTTAAACTGGAAAAAATCGACCGTAAAGAGCACAATTTTAATAAACCAGTATGATCCTGTAACTGATATTTTTGATGTGATTTCTCCTGTATGTATGGAGGGGAGCCTCATGTTCCTTTTCTCTGAAAAGGAAGTAAACGAAAATGAGTTAGAGAGTATCATAAAACATATAAAATTTGATCGGACAAGAGTGTATTTTAATAAAGAAACAATTGAACTGGCGAGGGGAATGGGTTATATAGTAGGGCATTTTACAGATGACTATTATATAGTACCTTTACGTTCGGAAAAGCAAGTATTTGTTTGCTATGCAGAAGAATGTATCATAGGCTAGATGAGAGGGAAACATATTTTCATTATTACTGCACTAATAAGTATATTAATGCTTTCTGCTTGCGGACAAAAAAATGGCTCAGCTACAGTCGCTACAGCAACAGACTCAACTATTACGAAGAGCGACTTCGAAAAACAATTGAAAGATCGTTACGGAAAAGACATGCTATACGAAATGATGGCATACGACGTGATTACGAAAAAATATAAAGTATCTGACGATGATGTAGATAACGAGGTCCAAAAAGTAAAAAATCAATTTGGAGACCAATTCAAAGGATTTTTAGAAAACAATCGTTTAAAAGATGAGGCTGATTTCAAAAATCAAATGAAGTTCAAACTCGCTCTGCATGAAGCGGTTAAGAAAAGCGTTACAGAAAAAGACGTGAAAGACCACTATAAACCAGAAATTAAAGCGAGTCACATTTTAGTAAGCGATGAAAATGCAGCGAAAGAAATAAAGAAAAAACTAGACGCTGGTGCTTCATTTGAAGAATTAGCAAAACAAGAATCACAAGATCTACTATCAAAGGATAAAGGCGGAGACCTCGGATACTTCAATTCAGGTACAATGGCGCCTGAATTTGAAACAGCTGCCTACAAACTAAAAGCTGGCGAAATTAGTAATCCCGTCAAATCAACGAACGGCTATCACATTATTAAATTAACTGATAAAAAGGATTTAAAGCCTTACGATGAAGTGAAAGACTCCATTCGTAAAAACTTAGAAGAAGAACGTATCGCTGACCCTACATTCAGTCAAAAACTATTACAAGACGAATTAAAAAAGGCAAATATTAAAATAAATGATAGTGAATTAAACGATACATTTTCTCTTATATTTGAGCAGGGAAACTAAATGATAAACGTACAACGTTTAGAAATGGAGTTGATACATATGCCACATACGAGTGATAACGACAAAAAAGCTCGCGATAATAATGCAAAGCGCACGCAAAAAAATGAGCAAGAGCAAAAAAATATTCAACAAGGCAAGCGCGCATATTCCAAGAAGACTGATCACCTTTGAATGTATAGCGGTGCATTTATGAAGGGTAAAGGTGGGTTAGAGATGGATTTGAAGTTGAATTATACCGAACTTATTAAGAAATTAATCGTTGTAATTATCGCAGGCTTATTAAATGCGATTGGAATGAATTTGTTTTTAACACCAGCGAAAGTGTACGCGAGTGGCTTTGCTGGATTGTCTCAATTATTATCACAAATATTAGGTGATTTTTTATCTATTCATATATCTACAGGGGTATTGTTTAGTTTATTTAATATTCCTGTCGTTATTTTAGCGTGGAAAAAGGTTGGGAAGGCTTTTACGTTTTTTAGTTTTCTATGCGTTATATTTATGACCTTGTTTTTAGAAATTATCCCAGTTCGAGCGGTTTCGAACGATATTATACTAAATGCAATTTTTGGCGGGATTATTTCAGCGATTGGGGTAGGGGTTGCGTTAAAATGGGGTGCTTCTACAGGTGGTTTAGATATCATTGCGATGATTTTATCTAAGATAAAAGATAAACCTGTCGGTACATACTTTTTCTTTTTTAATGCAATTATTATTATCGCTGCGGGTTATGTATATGGGTGGGAGAAAGCGTTATATACGTTAGTAACTTTATATGTATCGACGAGAATTATTGATGCCATCCATACTCGCCATGTGAAAATCACAGCGTTAATCGTTACGAAAAATGGTGCAGACGTACGAAAGGCGATTCACTCACGATTAGTGAGAGGGATTACAACTATACCTGCAACAGGTGCTTACACAAATGAAAATAAAGAAATGTTAATGATGGTTATTACTCGTTACGAGTTGTACGAATTAGAAAGGGTTATTAAACAAGTGGACCCAGGTGCATTCACAAATATATTGCAAACGGTCGGGGTATTCGGATTGTTTCGAAAAGATTAAATGGGGAACTTACTATTCCAACAAGCTAGAGATGCTGTTGCAAATGCCGTATCTTGTTCAAGCGGCGCTGAACAACAAGATCTCGTATATACAGCAAAAAACGCTTTGCAATCCGCTTACGCAAACTCTTCAACTGCTGAGAAAGTTCAGCTACGCGAGATGCAGGAGCAGTTGCAAAACATTACGAATTTGCATTAAATGGGTAAAAAGAACAAATCAAAACGTTTTATCCAACAAGGAGCCGATGCTGTTATGAAGCATGATGCAAGATTCCCGTACAGAGGTACATTAGCTGAGGCAGAAAAAGCGAGAAGTAACTCTTCTTTTGGAGGGGTTTAAATGGTGGTCTCACCCAGTCTAACCTCTTATTTCTGCATATTAAAAACGGAAATACAGATAGATACAAAAAAAATTATTATAAGAGGTGAAATTATGAGTAAACAACATTTAATCGCATTAGACTTAGACGGCACTTTATTAACAGACAACAAAATAATTTCCACTCGAACGAAACAAACAATTACAAAAGCAAAGGAACAAGGACATATCGTTGTCATTTCAACAGGACGTCCATTCCGTGCTAGTTTTGATTATTATAAAGAACTTAATCTTAATACACCAATCGTAAACTTTAATGGCGCTTACGTGCATCACCCTCTTGATTCAAATTGGGGCACTCATCACTCTCCACTTGAGCTAGCAACAGCCCAAGAAATTGTCCGAGCTTGCTTTGATTTCGGCGTAAAAAATATATACGCTGAAGTGATGGATGATGTGTACGTTCGTGAAATTGATGAAGATAAAAAACACATTTTCGAATTTGGTTCTCCAAAGATTTTCACAGGAGACTTATTAAATATTTTAAACGACCATCCGACTTGTTTATTAATTGACGCACACGATGATCATTCCGTTGCAATTCGTCAACATTTAACTGATATGCACGCTGAAGTGATTGATCATAGAAAATGGGGCGCACCTTGGCCAATTATTGAAATTGTAAAAAGCGGATTAAATAAAGCGGTCGGATTACAAAAAATTTCTAGTCATTACAACATTCCAAAAGAGCGCATTATCGCTTTCGGTGATGAAGATAATGATTTTGAAATGATTGAATTTGCTGGTCACGGTATCGCAATGGGGAATGCAATACCTGAATTAAAATCACTCGCAAATCATACGACATTAACAAATGAAGAAGATGGTATCGCTCTATATTTAGAAGAGGTTCTTGGATTGTAAATGAAGATGGGACAAAATCGCAGGTTTCGTTCTGGACAAAAAGCGCCAAATGATGGTGTTTACGTAGAAATTGGTGAAACGGGAAGTATGGTAAAAAATCCGCATATGGTACAATTAACTGCCGGTGAAAAGTTTCCAGATAACACGAATCATAACCGTCAGTGGACATATAAAAGAAAACCGTAAATGGACTTAAATCAAATGACAACGAAAACACAAGAGGCGATTATGAGTGCCCAATCTTTAGCGGTATCTCATCATCACCAAGAGGTGGATACTGTTCATCTTTTACTTGCATTATTAGAAGAGCAAGATGGATTAGCAGTACGTATATTTCAAAAAATGAATGTTGATATAGAAGCATTAAAGCAAGGTGTAGAAAATGTAATTAAAAAGAAACCTTCTGTAACGGGAAGCGGAGCAGAAGCTGGGAAATTGTATATAACAAGCAATCTGCAGCAACTGCTTGTAAGAGCAGGGAAAGAAGCAGAAAAACTGCAGGATGATTACATTTCAGTAGAGCATGTATTGCTTGCTTTTTCTGAAGAAAAAGGCGATATCAATCAATTATTTACAAGATTGCATATTACGAAAGATAACTTATTACAGTCTTTAATGACAGTTCGGGGGAATCAAAGAGTGACTAGTCAAAATCCAGAAGCAACTTATGAAGCGTTAGAAAAATATGGCCGTGATTTAGTGGCGGAAGTGAGAGCAGGGAAAATTGATCCTGTTATCGGACGAGATAGTGAAATTCGCCGCGTTATTCGCATTCTTTCACGTAAAACGAAAAACAACCCTGTTTTAATTGGTGAGCCAGGTGTTGGTAAAACAGCAATTGTTGAAGGATTAGCACAGCGTATCGTGAAAAAAGATGTACCAGAAGGGTTAAAAGATAGAACAATCTTTGCATTAGATATGAGTGCACTTGTAGCCGGAGCAAAATTCCGTGGTGAGTTTGAAGAGCGCCTGCAAGCTGTATTAAATGAAATTAAAAAGAGTGAAGGCCGTATTTTATTATTCATTGATGAACTTCATACAATCGTCGGCGCTGGTAAAACAGAAGGTGCGATGGACGCAGGAAATATGTTAAAACCGATGCTTGCTCGTGGTGAACTGCATTGTATTGGGGCAACGACATTAGATGAATATCGTAAATATATTGAGAAAGACCCAGCGTTAGAAAGACGTTTCCAACAAGTATTAGCAGAGGAACCGACTGTTGAAGATACAATCTCCATTTTACGTGGTTTAAAAGAGCGTTTTGAAATTTATCACGGTGTAAATATTCATGACCGCGCGATTGTAGCAGCATCCGTTTTATCAGATCGATATATTTCAGATCGCTTCTTACCGGATAAAGCAATTGACCTTGTTGACGAAGCGTGCGCAACAATTCGTACAGAAATTGATTCTATGCCAACAGAATTAGATGAAGTAACGCGCCGTATTATGCAGTTAGAAATTGAAGAAGCCGCTCTTGGAAAAGAGAAGGACTTTGGTAGCCAAGAACGCCTCAAAACATTGCAACGTGAATTATCGGATTTAAAAGAAGTTGCAAGTAGCATGAGAGCGAAATGGGAGAAAGAAAAAGAAGATATTCACAAAGTTCGTGACTTACGTGAACATTTAGAGCGTCTGCGCCGTGAATTAGAAGAAGCAGAAGGTAATTACGATTTAAATAAAGCAGCTGAACTTCGTCACGGAAAAATTCCTGCAATCGAAAAAGAATTAAAAGAAGCGGAAGAAATGAGCGCACATAATAAACAAGAAAATCGTTTATTACGCGAGGAAGTCAGTGAAGAAGAAATTGCTGATATCGTTTCACGCTGGACTGGTATTCCTGTCGCAAAACTCGTTGAAGGCGAACGTGAGAAATTACTACGCTTAGAGCAAATTTTATCAGAGCGTGTTATCGGACAAGAGGAAGCAGTAAGCTTAGTATCAGACGCAGTTCTTCGTGCTCGCGCTGGTATTAAAGATCCGAATCGTCCAATTGGTTCCTTCATTTTCTTAGGCCCTACAGGTGTTGGTAAAACAGAACTTGCAAAAACATTAGCGCAAACGTTATTTGATAGTGAAGAACAAATGATTCGTATCGATATGTCTGAATACATGGAGAAACATGCGGTGTCACGCTTAATTGGTGCACCTCCTGGATATGTAGGATATGAAGAGGGCGGTCAATTAACAGAAGCAGTAAGACGTAAACCGTATTCCGTTATTTTGTTAGACGAAATTGAAAAAGCACATCCAGAAGTATTCAACATTTTATTACAAATGTTAGATGATGGGCGCATTACAGATTCACAAGGTCGTACAGTAGATTTTAAAAACACAGTTATTATTATGACTTCAAATATTGGATCTGCTCACTTATTAGATGGATTAGAAGAAGATTCCATTAAAGAAGAATCAAGAGAACTTGTAATGGGACAATTAAGAGGACATTTCCGACCAGAGTTTTTAAACCGTGTCGATGAAATTATTTTATTTAAACCTCTTACAACGAATGAAATTAAAGGTATTGTTGATAAAATTGTAAAAGAGTTACAAGGTCGTTTAGCTGACCGTCACATTACAGTGGAATTAACTGATTCTGCAAAAGAATTCGTTGTAGAAGCTGGCTTTGATCCAATGTACGGAGCTCGTCCATTAAAACGATACGTACAGCGTCAAGTGGAAACGAAATTAGCGAGAGAATTAATTGCAGGCAAAATTACGGATAATAGTCACGTAGTTGTTGATGTAGAAAATAACGAATTAGTTGTTCATGTGAAATGAATGATGAGCTACGTAATTGGCTCTATGACTGGCGGTACATACGATTTTAACCAAGCGTCTATTTTCTCAGTTGTTCTTGCGGTATTAGTATTAGCGATTTCAGCTGCAATTCCAAACGAGCCAGTAGAACAACACTAAATGAGTATTACGGAACGTTTTTTTTACTTAGAAAAAGAACCATGTGTCATTTATTTACCGGAGAAGCCAAATGGGTTTTCGGTTATGCTCCTCGGTGATTACAACTACTTTATTGAGAATGGTACAAGTTTATGGACACAGCATGCGGGAAGATCTTATTTTTTACATGGCCTTATTGAGGAAGGCTACACGGTCTTTTCTTCTAATTTATATGGGAGACACTGGGGGAATGACCAATCTGTTCGTCTAGCGAAACGTTTATATGATGTTGTTTTGAGAAAAGAGACATTAAATACGAAAATGCACATTATGGCAGATGGTATGGGTGCGCTTGTAGCGCTTGAAATGATGAACAAATACCCTGAAAGTATACGTTCTGTCATTATGTTAAATCCGTGTTTAGATTTGCCAGAATATGTGGAGTTCGAAAAAGAGCATAAGTTTTTTTACAAAAGATTAGTGAAGGAATTAAGTTTGGCGTACGATTCCAAAGAAGAAGAATTAGAATCAAAAATAAATAAGAAATCATTTACGCTTCTTCCGTCTTGTGTACCGGTTAAAATTTTCGTATCAACACAAGAAAAAAGAGGAAGAAAACAATTGTTACGTAAATATGAGAAAATGAGGCAATTCAATCAATGTGATACTTCTGTCTTATTCCATCTCCAAGATGTGAAATATAAAATGGTTAGACAAACAACGGATTTCTTTAAAAAATATGAAGAAGAATTGTGAATGAGGAGCTATTTGTTTCAAGGGGAAAGGGTTGGTGGTATGGAACGCGTGCTGATTATAGGTGCACTTACGTTTGTAGGTTATCACCTTGTGAATAAAATGATTGCAGAAGAAGTAGAAGTGTATGGTCTTGATTTTGATGAATATGATAGTATGACAAAAATTAATGAAGAGAAGTTATTGTTAATTGGGCGAAACGCTTTATTTACGTACTATCCAATAAGAGATGAAGATGGATGGAGATCAGTAGAGGAAGAGAATTTCGATGCAGTTTACTTTTGTTTGTGTGAACCAAACCAGCAAAATGGCTTTCGGAATGAAAGAGTCATATTACAATATTTAAAGCGGATTATAAAAATGTGTGAAGAACATAAAGTGAAGCTAAATCTAATTTCTTCTATTGAGGTAGGATGCACAGGGGAATCCGAAAATAAACGCCTATTTTCGAAAGTAGAAGAAGGGTTAAAAAAAGGGGGATTACAATATAGTGTATTTCGAGTTCCTACATTATATGGACCGTGGCAACCATCCTTTATGATGTATCATCAGCTCATTTTATCAGAACTGGATGAGAAAGAGTGCCGTTGTACCAGTGAGGAAAAAGGAAGCGATTTACTTTACATTGAAGATGTATGCGAATACTTATGGGGAAATGGAACGAACGGGGAGCATCACGGTATATACAATTTACTTAGTGGTAAACGGTCGTTATGGGAAAAAGGGATGAATCTTTTACGTGCAGAGGATAAAGTGAATAAAAATAATAAGGAAGAAAGAGATGAAGCGGCCCAGGATATTTCGATAAAAAGAAATACCCCGTTAGAATACGGTTTAAATAAACAATTGGCACATATGAAAAAATATAAAGAGTTATACGAAGGATAGATGAACGAAAAAAGCATGCAATTTTTACAAATCGCAATGAAGCATTTACCAGAAGCAAAGGCAATTTTAGATTCGAATGGAATTGAACTTGATATGGAGAAGGCACAACCAGTATTAGAGTTATTAATGAAAGTTATGAATGAAGCATATGAGCTTGGGAAAGCAGACAAAGAATAAGTGGGCATTTTAGGGATCGGAAGATATGTGCCAGAAAAAGTAGTCACAAATCACGATTTAGAGAAAGTAATGGATACATCCGATGAATGGATTCGTACGAGAACGGGAATTGCAGAAAGACGCATTGCCGATGAGACAATAGATACTTCATATATGGCCGTAGAGGCTTCTAAAAAAGCACTTGAAGATGCAGGGATTAGCGGAGAGGATATCGATCTTATTTTAGTGGCAACAGTAACGCCAGATCGTGCTTTTCCAGCAGTAGCTTGTGTGATTCAAGAGGCAATTGGAGCGAAACACGCAGCTGCAATGGATTTAAGTGCAGCGTGTGCTGGTTTTATGTACGGAATGATTACAGCACAGCAATTTATTCAAACGGGAACTTATAAAAATGTATTAGTAGTTGGTAGTGACAAACTATCTAAAATTGTAGACTGGAACGATCGAAATACAGCAGTACTATTTGGGGACGGAGCAGGTGCTATCGTAATGGGAGCTGTTTCGGAAGGAAAAGGTGTACTTTCCTTTGAATTAGGAGCGGACGGAAGTGGCGGTAAGCATCTTTATCAAGACGAGTATGTTATGATGAACGGCAGAGAAGTCTTTAAATTTGCTGTGCGTCAACTTGGAGATTCTTGTCTTCGTGTGTTAGATAAAGCTGGTCTTACGAAAGAGGATGTGGATTTCTTAGTACCACATCAAGCGAATATTCGTATTATGGAATCTGCGAGAGAGAGATTAAATTTACCACAAGAAAAAATGAGTATGACAATTGAAAAGTTCGGTAATACATCAGCTTCTTCCATTCCAATTGCAATGGTAGAGGAATTGCAAAATGGACGTATTCAAGACGGTGATTTAATTATACTTGTTGGTTTCGGTGGTGGATTAACATGGGGAGCGGTAGCTCTTCGTTGGGGTAAATAAATGGAAAAAAAGAGGGTCGTAATTACAGGACTAGGAGCTGTTACACCGATCGGAACAGATGTTGAAACAGCTTGGGAAAACATAAAAAAGGGTGTATCTGGAATCGGGCGACTTACAAGAATTGATCCGGAACTATTTCCAGCAAAAGTAGCAGCAGAAATTAACGACTTTGAAGTCGAGAAATATATTGATAAAAAAGAAGCGCGCCGTATGGATCGCTTTACACAATATGCAGTAGCAGCAGCGAAAATGGCAGTTGCGGATGCAAAGCTTGAAATTACAGAAGAAAACGGACCTCGAATTGGTGTATGGATTGGTTCTGGTATTGGTGGTATGGAAACATACGAAGAACAATTTAAGATTTTTACTGAGAAAGGCCCGCGCCGCGTGAGTCCATTCTTCGTACCGATGATGATTCCAGACATGGCAGCAGGTCAAGTATCTATTGCGACTGGAGCGAAAGGAATTAACACTTGTTCTGTAACGGCTTGTGCATCTGGTGCAAACTCAATTGGTGATGCATTTAAAGCAATTCAGCGCGGTGATGCGGATGCAATGATTACAGGTGGAGCAGAAGCACCGTTAACAAGTATGGCATTCGCAGGATTTAGTTCAGCGAAAGCATTAACATTTAATGAAGATCCAGCAACAGCTTGCCGCCCATTTGATAAAAACCGTAGCGGTTTCGTAATGGGTGAAGGTTCAGGGATTCTAATTCTTGAAGAATTAGAGCATGCATTAGCACGTGGTGCTCACATTTATGCGGAAATCGCTGGTTATGGCGCAACTGGAGATGCATTCCATATTACAATGCCTGCTCCTGGCGGTGAAGGCGGAGTGCGTGCAATGCGTCAAGCTTTAGCGGATGCAGGTCTAGAGCCAGAAGATATCGATTACATTAATGCACATGGTACAAGTACAGATGCAAATGAAAAATATGAAACGATGGCAATTAAAGAAACTTTCGGTGAGCATGCATATAAAGTAGCCATTAGCTCAACGAAATCTATGACAGGTCACTTATTAGGTGCAGCTGGTGCTGTTGAAGCGATCTTCTCTATTAAATCAATTACGGACGGAGTAATTCCTCCAACAATTAACTATGAAACACCAGATCCAGAATGTGACTTAGATTACGTACCGAATAAAGCGAGACAGCAAGAAGTAAAAGCTGTATTAAGTAACTCACTAGGGTTCGGTGGTCATAACGCAGTATTAGTATTTAAATCGTATAAATAAATGGGGGTTGTTGAAACAGCCGAGTGGTTACATCTATATTATGGACGGCCAGAAAAGCTCTGTGAGAAATTTACGAAGTATATTCCACTGCCAAAAGAAAGGTTGTATCGCTTTTTAATTTCTAAAGGTATGTATCGCCCAGTAATGCGAGGAGAACGTGAAATTAAAGAATTAGAGAAAAAAGAAATTTGGAAAGAGTTACGTATGGAGTATGATAAATTGAAAAATTGGTTAAAAGGTCCGGATGTCCCTATCTTTATTTTATTATCAAATTCGTATAATCGAACTGTACAAGAAGAGTATAACGGAAAAGCTGGATTATCTATGCGTCACGTTATTTTCTTATTCGTATGTGGACGGAATTCGGTGGAAGAATTAAAGGTGTTATTGGCACATGAATATCACCACATATGCAGGTTACATCAAATTGAGACGAAAGAAACAGAGTATACATTACTTGATACGATGATTATGGAAGGGTTAGCTGAGCAAGCAGTAACCGAAAGATATACAGAAAAGAACAATGCACCGTGGACGAAATATCTTTCAAAAAAAGAAGCGATTTATTATTGGCAAAACGTTGTTCAAGAAAGAATAAGTATAAAACGAGGAACGAGGGAGCATGACGTATTATTAAACGGACTTCATTCTTATCCGAAAATGCTTGGCTATGCGCTTGGATTTCACATTGTAAAAGATTGTGTAGCGTTTGAAGGGGAAGATACACTGTCTTTATTATCTATAGATGCGAAAGAAATATTGAGTAAAGCAAATACATTTCGTATTTCATGAATGTTATATCTACATGATGTATGGGTAAATTGGTTTGAAGGTGAAGAAAATGGGTATAACGTTTGTCATTTTTACGAATGGCGGAAAGATGATACGATTGAACTATTAGATCAAGTGCCATTATTAAAAGTAGATGCCACATTATATCATTACATCGAGAACGAATTGTTAGAGCTTCCGCAAAAGTTGCTGGAAGACGTACATCATAAGGCTTATATTCGTAAAAATCATGAACGTTTGCAGCAAGAGTATTGCTTTGTTGTTACAGATGGAAAAGGAATTATTGCGATTGATACAATTGGTTACAATGTACCAATTAGAAAAAGTAGACTTATACCTCGCCAAGAGCAGATGGTATATGAGATGGTGGAAAACGTACAAGCAGAAAAGTATGAGTTCCAAGTAGAGGAAATAGAAAAGGAACATCATATTTTATCACCATCGCCTTTCATTATGAATGGCTTAACTCGTAAAGAGAGACAGCTAAAACAATTATTATTTATGGCGTTAGATCAATTACATACAACGAAAAATACAGCGGAAATTCGCTATTGGTACACAGAATGGGATCCGTCAGCATATGGAACGGTCCAACATATGGAATTTGAAGATATTTGGGCAAGACTATATGATGAAGCGAAAGCAGGCTGGTCTGAGAAGCACGAACAATTATGCGAGCGCCTTGTAAAAGGACAGCCGTTTTTTGAAAAGTTATGGGAAATGGAAAATGAGCAAAAGGTAAATTAAATGTCAGTTATCTTTTCTGGTATTCAGCCAAGCGGAACGATTACACTTGGAAACTATTTAGGAGCTATGAAGCAATTTACAGAGCTTCAAAACGAACACGATTGCTATTTCTGTATTGTAAACCAACATGCCATTACAGTACCTCAAGACCCTATACAACTTCGCAAAAACATTCGCAGTCTTGCTGCACTTTATGTAGCATGCGGCATCGATCCTGAAAAAGCTACTTTATTTGTACAATCAGAAGTACCTGCACACGCTCAACTAGGATGGATCATGCAATCTGTTGCTTACGTTGGAGAATTAGAGCGTATGACACAATATAAAGATAAAGCTTCTGGTAGAGATTCAGTTCCAGCTGGATTACTTACGTATCCACCATTAATGGCTGCTGATATTTTACTTTATAACACAGAAATCGTACCTGTTGGTGATGACCAAAAACAACATATGGAATTAACACGTGATCTAGCAGAGCGTTTCAACAAACGCTTCCGTGAAGTGTTCACAGTTCCTGAAATTCGTATTCCAAAAGTAGGAGCTCGCGTTATGTCATTAACAGAACCTACGAAAAAAATGAGTAAATCTGACCCGAATCCAAAATCAATGATCAGTATGCTTGATGAACCAAAAACAATTGAAAAGAAAATTAAAAGTGCTGTAACTGATTCAGAAGGTATCGTGAAATTTGATAAAGAAAACAAACCTGGAATCTCTAACCTATTAACAATCTACTCTTCATTCTCAGGAAAAACAGTTGAAGAAATAGAAGCAATGTACGAAGGAAAAGGATACGGCGACTTCAAAGGCGACCTAGCACAAGTAGTCGTAGAAGCAATTCGCCCAATCCAAGACAAATATAACGAACTAATCAGCTCCCCAGAACTAGACGAAATTCTAGACAAAGGTGCCGAAAAAGCAAACCGCGTTGCATTCAAACAACTACGCAAAGTAGAAAACGCAATGGGATTAAGCAGAAAGCGTAGATAAATGAAAATTGTAGAAACTTGGAGATTATTCTTTCAATTCTACTTTTTAACAAGTGAGGGTACAGGAAGTGCAATTAGGGGAGGCAACACAACATGAATGAAGAAAAAGATACCGTTATTACTTGCATCAACTTTAACTGCAAGTATGTTGCTTGGCGCGTGTAGCTACCAAAAAGATGACGCAAAAGCAAAAGGGAAAGAGAACGCTACGAGTAGTAGTAACGGAAAACAGATTCTTAATTTAACAGAGCTATCTGAAATTCCGTCAATGGATGCATCATTAGCATCTGACTCTTCATCTTCTACAGCATTAAATAATACGATGGAAGGTTTATATCGTATCGGCAAAGATCAAAAGAGAATGCCTGGAGTTGCAGAAGATGTCGAAAAGCTAGATGATGGGAAGAAATACATATTTAAATTAAGAAAAGATGCGAAATGGTCGAATGGGGAACCTGTAACAGCTAAAGACTTTGTGTATTCATGGAAAAGAGCAGTAAACCCAGATACAAAAGCAACGTATTCGTACATTATGTTCGATATTAAAAATGCAGAGAAAATTCATAAAAAAGAATTACCTGCTGACCAATTAGGTGTAAAAGCGATTGATGATTATACATTAGAAGTGGAATTAGACAATCCCGTTCCTTACTTTATCGATTTAACAGTTTATCCAGTATTTTACCCGCTAAATGAAAACTTTGTAAAAGCACAAGGTGATAAGTTTGGTTTAGAGGCAAATACAACATTATATAACGGTCCATTCGTTATGAGTGATTGGAAACATGAACAAAGTTTCCAATTCAAGAAGAATCCTTCATATTGGGATAATAAAACGGTTAAAATCGAAGAAATCAACTTTAATATTGTAAAAAATACAGCAACTGATGTAAATTTATATGAGACAAACGCGATTGATCGTGCGGCTTTAACGTCTGAATTTGTTGATAAGTTTAGACAAAGCCCGGAGTTCCAAACAAGAAAAGAAGCAGGGGTTGCTTACTTAAGGTTTAATCAAAGTAATCAGTACTTAAGTAATAAAAACTTAAGAAAAGCAATTTCGATGTCCTTTGACCGTGATAACATTGCAAAAGTTATTTTAAATAACGGTGCAATTGGAGCTTACGGATTTGTTGGAAAAGATTTCGCTGAAGGTCCGAATAAAAAAGATTTCCGAGCTGAAAATGGAAAGCTAGTTGAAACAAATCCAAAAGAAGCGAAAAAGCTTTGGGAAACAGCGAAGAAAGAGCTTGGAACTGATAAAATCGAACTAGAATTCTTAAACTTTGATAATGAAGATGCAAAAAAAGTTGGTGAATTCTTAAAAGGTGAGATGGAAAAGAACTTACCAGGTTTATCAATTAAAATTAAACAGCAACCATTCGCACAAAAAAATAAATTAGAAGATTCTCAGCAATATGATATTGCGTTCGGTATTTGGGGGCCAGATTTCCCAGATCCAATCTCATATTTAGATATGTTTGTCACGAATGGTTCTCAAAATAAAACAGGGTATTCTAATCAGAAATATGATGAGTTAATCCTAAAAGCTAAAACAGATACAAAAGATTTACAAGCTCGCTGGGACAACCTTCTAGAAGTAGAGAAGATGTTAATTAAAGAGGATGCAGTTATCACTCCAATCTTCCAAAAAGGTTCAGCGTATGTAGTAAAAGGTGCCGTAAAAGATATTATCCCAATTAACTATGGTGGTAAATTAACTTACAAATGGGCATCTGTTGAACAAAAATAAATGGGACGTTATGTATTAAAACGTTTCGTGTACATGGCTTTGACATTATTTTTAATTACTACACTGACTTTCTTTTTGATGAAATTACTTCCGGGTTCTCCGCTTAAAAACCAGGAGAAGCTATCACCGGCACAAAAAGAAATCATTCTTGAAAAATACGGATTGAATGATCCGGTACCAGTTCAATACGCACGTTACTTAGGTAACTTAGCAAAAGGTGATTTAGGGGTATCATTCCAATATGATAACCGCCCAGTAACAGACATGATTGTGGATCGTATTGGACCATCAGCCCAATTAGGTTTACAAGCGATTATATTAGGAACATTTATCGGTTTAATTTTAGGTATTGTTGCCGCACTTCGTAATAATACGTGGGTGGATTATAGTGCAACAGTTATTTCGGTACTCGGAATGTCGGTACCATCATTCGTATTCGCCGCATTACTACAATATTTCGTAGGGGTAAAACTTGGTTGGTTCCCGGTAGCATTCTGGAAAGGACCAGAGTTTACTGTAATGCCTACAATTGCATTATCGATGGGAGTTATCGCAACAATTGCACGTTTCTCTCGTGCAGAATTAATTGAAGTTATGCAGTCTGACTATATTTTAACAGCGAAAGCAAAAGGGATTAGTCAAGGCGTTATCATTGTAAAACACGCACTTCGTAACGCGTTAATTCCAGTTGTAACAATTTTAGGACCAATGGTTGCGGCATTAATTACAGGAACACTTGTTATCGAGCAAATTTATGCTGTACCAGGACTTGGGGAACAATTCGTTAAATCGATTACTTTAAATGACTATACAGTTATTATGGGAACTACGATTTTCTATAGTGCAATCTTCATTCTAGTTATTTTCATTGTCGATATTTTATACGGAATTATTGATCCTCGTATTCGTTTAGCGGGAGGGAAAAAATGAATGATGAAAGATGTACAAAAATTATCTCCAGATTTATTTCAACAAGCCAATCAAAATAATGTTGATAATGAAGTCATTGCCCGTCCAAGCTTAACGTTTTGGCAAGATGTAAGAAGACGCTTGTTCCAACATAAAGGTGCGATGCTTGGCCTTGTATTATTAGTTATCATTGCGCTATTAGCGATTTTTGGACCGATGGTAAGTAAACACTCGTATAAAGAGCAAGATTTAGGTCGTGCGAAATTACCACCAAAAATTCCAGTTATTGAAAATGTTCATTGGTTACCATTTGACGGTACAGATCAATATGGTGTTGACCAATATGAAAAACGTGATATTAAAGAGTACTTCTGGTTTGGTACAGATGATCTTGGCCGTGACTTATGGACAAGAACATGGGAAGGTACACGCGTATCATTATATATCGCTCTTTTAGCAGCAGCAATTGACTTAGTAATTGGGGTTGCATACGGAGGTATTTCAGCATTCTACGGCGGTAGAGTAGATAATATTATGCAACGTATTATGGAGATTATTAACGGTATTCCATACTTAATCATCGTTATTTTAATGGTAATCATTATGGGATCTGGTATTTGGTCAATCACACTCGCGATGGCGATTACAGGTTGGATAGGGATGTCGCGGATTGTTCGTGGACAAATCTTAAAGTTAAAAAACCAAGAATATGTATTAGCATCTCGTACATTAGGTGCAACAAATACACAATTAATTGTGAAACATTTAATTCCAAACGTAATGGGACCTATTATCGTAATGACAATGTTCACAATTCCATCAGCGGTGTTTGGTGAAGCGTTCTTAAGTTTCATTGGTTTAGGAATTCAGCCACCATTCGCGTCACTTGGTTCTCTAGTAAATGATGGTTATAAATCTATTCAAACGTATCCACACATGATGTTCATCCCTGCGGTTGTCATCAGTATGTTAATTCTAGCATTCAACTTAATGGCAGATGGATTACGCGATGCGTTAGATCCAAAAATGCGTAAGTAAATGAAAACATTGTTAGAGGTAAAAGATTTACAAGTCTCCTTTGATACACATGCAGGTGAAGTACAAGCAGTACGCGGAGTTACTTTTGATTTGAAAAAAGGGGAAACATTAGCGATTGTAGGAGAGTCTGGTTCTGGGAAATCAGTTACTTCTAAAGCGCTAATGGGGTTAATCCCAAATCCTCCAGGCCGTATTAAAAATGGAGAGATTGTATTTGACGGTCGTGATTTAACGAAATTAACGGAAAAAGAAATGCAGCAAGTTCGTGGTAAAGATATCGCAATGATTTTCCAAGATCCAATGACATCATTAAATCCAACGATGACAATTGGGAATCAAATTATGGAAGGTCTTATTAAACACCAAGGGATGAGTAGAGGAGACGCACGTAAAGTTGCGTTAGAATTAATCGACCTTGTAGGTATTCCAAATCCAGAAGCACGTTTAAAACAATATCCTCACCAATTCTCAGGTGGTATGAGACAGCGTGTAGTTATTGCGATGGCGTTAGCTTGTAACCCGAAATTATTAATTGCCGATGAGCCGACAACAGCGCTAGACGTTACGATTCAGGCGCAAATTTTAGAGCTTATGAAAGACATTCAGCAAAAGACAGAAGCAGCAATCATTTTCATTACGCATGACTTAGGTGTAGTAGCAAACGTCGCTGATCGAGTTGCGGTTATGTATGCTGGTAAAGTTGTTGAAATTGGAACTGTAGATGAAATTTTCTACAACCCAAAACATCCGTATACATGGGGCTTAATCGCATCTATGCCAAGCTTAGATGGATCAGAGGAAGAACTATATGCGATTCCAGGAACGCCTCCTGACTTATTAAAACCGCCAAAGGGTGATGCTTTTGCACCACGTAACCCACAGGCGCTGAAAATTGATTTTGAAATGGAACCACCTTTATTTAAAGTAAGTGATACACACTATGCGGCAACTTGGTTACTTCACGAGCAAGCACCAGAAGTAAAACCGCCGGCAGTTGTTGAAAAACGTATTCTTCAAATGAAAGCAGGTGAACAACATGACTAAATGACTAAACAACGTGAGAAATTAATTGAAGTAAAAAATGTAAAACAACACTTCGACGTGAGTGGTGGTGTTGTCAAAGCGGTTAATGATATTTCATTTGATATTTTCCGTGGAGAAACATTTGGGCTTGTAGGAGAATCTGGTTGTGGTAAATCAACAACTGGAAGAACGATTATTCGTTTATATGATGCAACTGCTGGTGAAGTGTTGTTTGATGGTGAAAACGTACATGGTAAGAAATCACGCGCAGAACTGAAGAAGTTCAACCGTAAAATGCAAATGATTTTCCAAGATCCATATGCATCATTAAACCCTCGTATGACAGTAGGGGATATTATTGCAGAAGGTATTGATATTCACGGATTAGCAAAAAGCAAAAAAGAACGTATGGACCGTGTTCATGAACTGTTAAACACAGTTGGTTTAAATAAAGAACACGCAAACCGTTTCCCGCACGAATTCTCGGGTGGACAACGTCAACGTATTGGTATCGCTCGTGCGCTTGCTGTAGAACCTGAATTTATCATTGCCGATGAGCCAATCTCAGCACTTGACGTATCGATTCAGGCGCAAGTTGTAAACTTACTGAAACAGTTACAAAAAGAAAAAGGTTTAACATACTTATTCATTGCCCATGATTTATCAATGGTAAAATACATTAGTGATCGCATCGGCGTAATGTATCGTGGTCAAATCGTTGAACTAACAACAAGTGATGAGTTATATGCGAATCCAATTCATCCATATACAAAATCACTACTATCAGCAATTCCGCTTCCAGATCCAGATTATGAGCGCAATCGTAAACGTATCGTATACGATCCATCTCAACATGATTATGGTAATGAAGCACCAACAATGCGTGAAATTCGCCCAGGACATTTCGTATTATGTTCTGAAGCAGAGTATAAGAAATATAAAGAGATTTATCAATAAATGTTACGATACACTTTGCTAAAAATAGATATCGGTAAAGAGGGGACGGACATGACAGCAATTCACTCAAAAAACGGGCCGACAGAAAAATTAAGTTTATTCTTATTAACATGGCCTATTTTTCTAGAAGTTTTTCTTTTTATGTTGATGGGGATCGCTGATACTTTCATGTTAAGTGCATTATCAGACGATGCTGTATCTGGGGTTGGTGCAGCGAATCAATATCTTCATATCGCTATTTTGGTACTAGAAGTAATCGGGAATGGCGCTGCAATCGTCGTATCTCAATACCTCGGTTCCAAACGTTTTATGGAAGCATCTAAAATATCAGCATTAGCCGTCACATTAAATTTAGTGGTCGGACTCGTTATAAGTGTTGGTTTTCTTTTATTTTCAAAACATATGATGATGGCAATGAATTTACAAGGCGATGTACTAACGTATGCACAAAGCTATTTATCCATCGTCGGAGGAGCCATTTTCCTTCAAGCTATTATTAACTCGTTAGCCGCAATTATCCGCGTTCACGGCTTTACAAAGCAAGCAATGTTTGTTTCGCTTGGAATGAATATTATTCATATCGCCGGAAACTACGTACTTATTTTCGGGAAGTTCGGTTTCCCTGAACTTGGTGTACAAGGGGCCGCGATTTCTTCCGCTGTCAGTCGACTACTGGCACTGATTGTGTTCTTCTGGTTACTATACCGCGTTATGGAATACCGTGTAAAATTACAATATTACTTCACCTTATCAAAAGAATACGTGGGGAAAATTTTAAAAATTGGCATTCCATCTGCTTTTGAACAAGTCATGTATCAAGCTTGCCAAATTGTCTTCCTGTACTACGCAACTTACTTAGGAACAGAATCGTTAGCTGCTAGACAATATGCTACTAACATTTCCATGTTTACTTATTTATTCGCAATTGCGATCGGTATGGGAACAGCTATTATCGTGGGACGCCTAGTTGGCGGAAATGAAAAAGATGAAGCATACACACGTGTATGGAAAAGTGTACAATGGGCAATTGGTGTGACTTTATTTATGGTCGCTCTCGTTATTACATTCCGCACACAATTAATGGGGGTATTTACTGATAATCCTCATATTATCGCTCTAGGGGCAAGTGTTCTTTTACTAAGTGTACTACTCGAAACAGGACGTACGATGAACATCGTCATCATTAATTCCCTTCGTGCAGCCGGTGATGCAAAATATCCAGTTTTAATTGGTGCGTTCTCTATGGTGTTAATGAGTTTACCACTCGGTTACTTTTTCGCCTTCCATTTAGACATGGGGCTCGTTGGTATTTGGCTAGCGATTGCTATCGATGAATGGACGCGGGCAATTATTATGTTCTTCCGCTGGAGAAGTAGAGCGTGGGAAAGTTATGCACTTGTTAAGCCGAATGAGCAAGAAGAGAATGTTTCTGTTCAGGCGCAGTAGTTGTTTGAAAATGAAAGGGCTAACATTTTTGTGGAGGGTGGAAATATGAAAAAAAAGATGCCAGTTTTTGTATTATCAACGGTAGCAATGAGCATGATTTTAGGGGCATGTAGTTATCAAAAAGATGAACAATCGCAAGCGAACGCAAAAGGGGATAGCGGGAAGAGCGGTGCGAAGCAAGTTATTAACTTAATTGAAACGCAAGAAATTCCAACGATGGATCCAGCATTATCAGCTGATGCAGTTTCTTCAAGAGTAATGACTAATACGATGGAAGGCTTATACAGTTTAGGAAAAGATGATAAGCTAGTTCCAGGTGTAGCAAAGGAATTCAAAAAGTCAGAAGACGGTAAAAAATATACATTTAAATTACGTGAAGACGCAAAATGGTCAAATGGTGAGCCTGTGACGGCGAAAGATTTCGTGTACGCATGGCAAAGAGCGATTAACCCAGACACAGCTGCGAAATCAGCGTACATTATGTATGATATAAAAAATGCAGAGAAAATTAATAAAAAAGAGATGAGTCCAGACCAATTAGGCGTAAAAGCAATTGATGACTATACATTAGAAGTGGAATTAGACAATTCAATTCCATATCTTGTAGATTTAATGGTATATCCAATCTTCTATCCTGTGAATGAAAAGTTTGTAAAAGAGCAAGGTACGAAGTTTGGTTTAGAAGCAAATACAACACTATACAATGGACCGTTTACACTAAGTGATTGGCAACATGAACGTAGCTTTAAAATGACAAAGAGCCCATCTTATTGGGAAAATAAAGAAGTGAAGATAGAGGAAGTAAACTTTAATATTGTAAAAGATACGTCTACGCCAATCAATTTATATGAAACAAACGCAGTCGATCGAGCGACGTTATTAGCAGAGTTCATCGATAAATATAAAGGAAAACCAGATTTCCAAACAGTAGAAGATACATCTGTATTCTTCCTTCGTTTAAATCAAAAAGATCCAGCGTTAGCAAATAAAAATATACGTAAAGCAATTTCTCTTGCTTTTGAACGTAAGCCGTTTGTTGACACGTTATTAAATAACGGTTCTAAGCCAGCGACAGGATTAATTCCTGATAACTTCATTAAAGGACCGGATAAAAAGGACTTCCGTGCTGTAAATGGAGATATTGTAAAACCAAACGTGAAAGAAGCGAAGAAATATTGGGAAGCTGGTAAAAAAGAGCTTGGTAAAAATGAAATCGAATTAGAGCTATTAAATGAAGATGTTGAATTATCGAAGAAAACTGGTGAATATTTAAAAGGTGAGTTAGAAAAGAATTTACCAGGTTTAACAGTGAAAATTAAACAACAACCATTTGCACAAAAACTAAAATTAGAAGATGCGGGCGATTATGTCATGTCATTCTCTGGATGGAGTGCAGACTTCCCAGATCCAGTTACATACCTTGATATGTTTGTAACGGACGGATCACAAAATAAAATGAAATATTCTAATCCGAAATATGATGAGATTATCATGAAAGCGAAGAAAGATGGAAGCGATGTAAATGCTCGTTGGAAAAACTTACTAGAAGCAGAGAAAATGTTACTTGATGATGCTGCGATTGTTCCAGTATATCAACGTGGTAGAGCATACTTACAAAGAGATTCAATTAAAAATATGTACAACCATAAATATGGTGGCGATTTAAGCTTTAAATGGGCGTCCGTAGAGAAATAAATGATTGCTTTTTTTATTGATTTTGTTACTGTTGCTGCCCTCATCATCGGAATAACAGCATTGATTGGTGTCATTTCAAATAGCATCGGTGAAAAACTCTTTGGCGGAAAAGAAAAAATGAAGTTTGTTAACAAAAGTTTGGATGTACAATCCGGATGGAACCAAGTTGGTGGGAAAGGTATTTATAAGAAACGTACGTATTAAATGGTAACATTATATAGTTCTCCAAGCTGTACGTCTTGTAGAAAGGCGAAATTATGGCTAGAGGAAAATCATATTCCTTATACAGAACGTAATATTTTCTCAGATCCATTAACGATTGAGGAAATTAAAGAGATTTTACGTATGACAGAAAGCGGAACAGATGAGATTATTTCTACTCGTTCGAAAGTTTTCCAAGAATTAAATGTAAACTTAGAGTCTTTACCACTTCAAGATTTATATAAGATGATTCGTGACTATCCAGGGATTTTACGTCGTCCAATTATGATTGACGAGAAGCGTCTTCAAGTAGGTTACAATGAAGATGAAATCCGTCGTTTCTTACCACGTACAGTAAGAACATTCCAATTACGTGAAGCACAGCGTCTTGTAAATTAAATGGACTTAGAGTTTTTAACATCTGTACTAATGATTGTCGGTATTGATGTTGTATTAGGTGGTGACAATGCAATTGTCATTGCATTAGCTAGCCGAAATTTACCTGAAGCAAAACGAAATAAAGCCATTTTGATCGGTACTCTTTTAGCAATTGTGCTACGAATTCTCCTTACAATACTAGCTGTCTATTTACTCGACATTCCATTTTTACAGCTTATCGGCGGCATTTTACTTACATTCATTGCAGTAAATTTATTAACTGATAATAGCAACGACCTTTCTTCTATTCAAGGGAAAACAACTTTATTCCAAGCTGTGCGTACAATTGTATTCGCGGATCTCGTTATGGGGTTTGACAATGTCATCGCCATTGCAGGTGCAGCTCACGGAAGATTATTACTCGTCATAATCGGTTTACTCATTTCTATTCCGATTATTATTTGGGGTAGCAAACTTATTTTAATCCTTATGGAACGCTTTCCACTTCTCATTTATTGCGGAGCAGCGATTCTCGCTTATACAGCAGGAAAGATGGTTACACACGAAGATAGACTTGCAACCTTTTTTCATAACAACCCAAATTTCACTGCAAGCATTCCGTACTTGTTCATTTTCACCATTTTATGCATCGGTATTATCGTTCAACAAGTTCGCATACGAAATGTAAAACAATAAATGAAGTTTTTTATTACGTACATTGATATAGAGGACAGAGGGTTTAATCGTGAAGAAATTTGGTATGACCGCGAACGTAGTGAAGAGCTCTTTTGGGAGATGATGGACGAAGCTCGTGATCATGATGATTTCTTTATTGATGGGCCGTTATGGATTCAAGTGCAAGCAGTCGATAAAGGGATTGAAGTACTTGTCACGAAAGCCGAGCTTTCAAAGGATGGACAAAAGCTAGAGCTACCGATAGGTGTAGACAAAATTATAGACATTCCTTTAGATGAGGGGATTGAATCATTATTCCAGCAAGAATTAGTGGAAGAGGTAGAAGAACAAACGGGAACAAACTTTAATGAAGATGGTACGTTTGGCTTTTTAATTAAGTTTAATGATTTTGAAGATGTCATTTCATTAAGTCATCGTCTTATCTTTGAAGATATAAAAGATGAGCTGTATTCATTTGATGACCGCTATTATGTATATGTGGAATTCGATGAAGTGCTACATGATGAAGAAGAGATTGATCGTATTTTAAGTATTATTTTAGAATATGGAGAAGAATCAACTTTAACAATTCATCGTGTAAGTGAGTATGGGAAACAAATTGTGAAAGAGCATGCGCTTGAAACAATTCGCAATAATTTTCCTGCTAAAACGTAGATGTTTATTGATGTAGCATTTTATTCGGATGTAATTGGGATAAAAGATGTTTCGATTTTAGGTATTATTAGTATTTTATTTACGGTATCTGCATTTTTAATTGGCTGCGTTATTTTCTTAGAAAACCGTCACCCGTCTAAAACACTTACATGGCTCATTGTGTTAGGTATTTTTCCGGTATTTGGATTCTTCGCTTATTTATTATTTGGACAAAACTTTCGGAGAAAGAGAATGTTCCAAAAGAAGGCGTTACTGGATGAACAGGCGTTTTTACAATATAAGGGGCATGAAGATTATGAAGAAAGAATGTTACGTAATCATAGGCATCAAGAGTTGTTATTTCGTTTAGCGGACCGCTTAGGTGCTTTAAATATTTCATTTCAAACGGAAACGAGAACATTAACAAATGGGGATGAAACGTTTCAGGCCATTTTAGATGGATTAAAACGAGCGAAACACCACATTCATATGGAATATTACATTGTGCGTGATGATAAGCTTGGAACAGAAATTAAAGATATTTTAATACAAAAATCAAAAGAAGGCGTAGTCGTTCGGTTTTTATATGATGCGGTTGGAAGCTTTAGATTATCGAATTCGTATATTGAAGAATTAAATGACGCAGGTGTCGAAATGATTCCGTTCTTTCCTGTGCGCTTTCCGATTTTAAACGATAAGATTAATTATCGAAACCACCGGAAAATCGTTGTTATTGATGGAAATGAAGGGTTTGTAGGTGGGTTAAATATTGGAGATGAATATTTAGGGAAGGATAAATATTTCGGTTTTTGGCGAGACACACATTTATATTTGCGTGGCGAGGCTGTTCAAAGTTTACAGCTTATTTTCCTTCAAGATTGGTTTTATATGACTGGTGAGGCAGTGCTGGCTCCAGAATATTTACAGGCAAAAGCAGTTGAAGGTGATCATTGGGGCGGAGTTCAGCTAATTGCAGGTGGACCAGATAATAAATGGGAAACGATTAAACATTTATATTTTGCAATGATCTCTTCTGCTCGGAAATCTATTTGGATTGCAACACCGTATTTCATTCCGGATGATGATATTTTATCTGCATTAAAGGTAGCGGCACTTGCTGGTATTGATGTTCGTTTATTGATGCCGAGTAAGCCTGATAAGCGCACTGTCTTTTATGCATCAAGATCATATTTCCCTGAGCTTTTAGATGCAGGAGTAAAGATATATGAATACGAAAAAGGTTTTCTTCATAGTAAAGTTGTCATTGTTGATTCTGATTTGGCTTCAATTGGGACAGCAAATATGGATATGAGAAGTTTTCATTTGAACTTTGAAGTGAATGCCTTTTTATATGATACAGATAGCATTCGAAAACTCGTTCAAGACTTTAAAGATGATTTAGAAGAATCAAGTGAAATTCATGTCGATCGTTTTCATAAAAGACGTCTTCATAGACGAATTGTTGAATCGACATATCGATTATTATCACCTTTATTATAAATGTTTATTGCTAAAAGAGAAAACGGCGAGAAAATTCATCTACTCTATCATCGAAATGAAGAGCTTTTACAACGTATGCGTAAAAGGGAGCGCTTCTTTTGTATAGCTTGCGGAAAGGAAGTGCACATGAAATTAGGGAAACAAAAAAGTTGGCATTTTGCTCATAAGAAAGTGGAGTCATGCCTTGCTTTTTATGAAGCAGAATCTATATATCATATGCACGGTAAAGAATTGTTATATAGATGGTTGAAACGTCAAAATTTTCATGTGGATATAGAGCATTACCTTCCAAAAATCCAGCAAAGACCAGATATTTTCGTTGAGAGAGCAGGTAGGGAAATTGCGATTGAATATCAATGCGCCAATCTCTCCATAGAACAGCTTTCTAAACGAACATACTCGTATTGGAAAGCTGGTATACAGGTCATCTGGATCATTGGTGGAAATCAATTAAAAAAGCAATCTGCATATTGGATGAAATTTTCCTCACTTCTGGCTTTCTCCTTACAATCTTATCCTCAGCCATTTCTTATTTTCTTCTGTCCGAAACAAAAATCATTTATGAAATGCGCCTTTATCACTCCGTTTTCTACAAACGTCTCTTTCTCACATACTATGTATTTACCAAACGATACAACTACTTTTGAATTGCTCTTTTCTCCTGTTCCTTTCCGGAAAGAAATATTAGGACAGGAATGGAAGAAGCGAAAGGACTACTTTCGGCAAAATGCCCTGTCTATTTGGAATTATAATCATAAGTCACTATTACGCCTCTTATATCAATTTAAATGTACTCCAGCGAGCTTTCCTTCTGAAATTGGTGTGCCGCTCCCATCTTCATTTGCTTTTCAAACAAATCCATTTACATGGCAAGCTTTTCTATACATGAAGTGTATAGAAAAGCTTGCGGTAGGGAATTGTATTTCCCTTCAATATGTGTGTAGTTATGTAAAAAAACATACGAAAATGCGCTTACTTCCGTACTTTTCACAACATATATGGAAAGTAGCGGTTACTGAATATATGACTTTTTTATGTTTTGTAGGTGTGTTGCGTAAAGTAGGGACTTATACGTACCGAAAAATGAGGAATATAGTTATGTTACAGACGGAGGAGGAAGTTAGAAAATATGATGAGATTTGCCTAACTTATGCGCTATCTCTATTTGAGACAAAGTTCAACATGAGAGAAGAAAAAGGGGATATAATAAAAAATGAACGTGAAGGAATTACATAAATGTCTGAACAAAATAAAGCAAAAACATTACCAGATCGCAATGAGATTGAAGAAGCAAGTACGTGGCGATTGGAAGATGTTTTCCAAACAGATGCAGAATGGGAAAAAGAATTTCAAGCTATTAAAGAGTTATTACCGCAGTTAACTGAATTTAAAGGGAAGCTTGGTGACTCTGCGAACAACTTACTTGAGGCACTGCAATATGAAGACGAAATTTCAATGCGACTAGGTAAGCTATATACATATGCTCATATGCGTTACGATCAAGATACAACAAACTCTGTGTATCAAGCTTTAAATGATCGTGCGACGAATTTATATTCACAAGTATCTAGTAGCACAGCGTATATCGTACCTGAAATTTTATCTATTTCAGAAGATACGTTACAAGCATTTTTAAAAGAAAATAGAGACTTAAGTGTATATGAACATGCATTAGAAGAAATTACACGCCAACGTCCACACGTATTATCTGAGGCTGAGGAAGCTTTATTAGCGGAAGCATCTGAAGTAATGAATTCATCAAGTAATACATTCGGTATGTTGAATAATGCGGATTTAAAATTCCCGTCTATTAAAGGCGAGGACGGAGAAGAAATAGAAATTACGCATGGTCGTTACATTCAGTTTTTAGAAAGTGATGATCGTCGTGTTCGCGAAGATGCATTCAAAGCTGTATTTGCAACGTATGGGAAATTTAAGAACACATTTGCAAGTACGTTAAGCGGAGCAGTGAAACGTAATAATTTCAATGCACGTATTCGTAAATATGATTCTGCTCGCCAAGCTGCATTGAGCAATAATAATATTCCTGAAGCAGTTTACGATCAACTCGTTGAAACGGTAAATGATCACTTACATTTATTGCACCGTTACATCGATATTCGAAAGCGTGCGCTAGGACTTGATGAACTTCATATGTACGATTTATATACACCACTTGTACAAGAAGTGAAAATGAATGTGAAATATGAAGAAGCACAAGACATGTTATTAAAATCTTTAAACGTACTTGGTGATGAGTATGTTGAAATTTTGAAAGAAGCATATGAAAATCGCTGGGTAGATGTGTATGAGAATAAAGGAAAACGAAGCGGAGCATATTCATCTGGTGCATACGGAACAAATCCTTACATTTTAATGAACTGGCATGATAATGTAAATAATTTATTTACACTTGCTCATGAGTTCGGTCATTCTGTGCATAGTTATTACACAAGAAAGACACAGCCGCACGTATACGGTGATTATTCAATCTTCGTTGCAGAGGTAGCGTCAACTTGTAATGAAGCGCTTTTAAATGATTATTTATTAAAAACGACAGAAGATAAAAAAGAGCGCCTATATTTATTAAATCATTATTTAGAAGGATTCCGTGGTACTGTATTCCGTCAAACGATGTTCGCAGAGTTTGAGCATATTATTCATAAGAAAGTACAAGAAGGACATGCTGTTACGCCAGATATGTTAACGGAGATCTACTATGATTTAAATAAGAAATATTTCGGTGACGCTTTAGTAATCGACGAAGAAATTGGTTTAGAGTGGTCTCGCATTCCGCACTTCTACTACAACTATTATGTATATCAATACGCAACAGGATTTAGTGCAGCAACGGCTCTATCTAAACAAATTTTAGAAGAAGGGCAACCAGCGGTAGAACGTTACATTAATGAATTCTTAAAAGCAGGAAGCTCTGATTATCCAATTGAAGTGCTGAAAAAAGCAGGAGTTGATATGGCATCTCCTGAACCAGTGAAAGAGGCACTACAAGTATTTGAAGAGAAATTAAATGAATTAGAAGCGTTATTATTTGAAGAAAAGTAAATGACTCCGAATAAAAGGGGAAAGGCGATAATTTTAGGAAAAGCTTGTAATAGAGAGAGAATGTACAAGAAAAAAGAAACAAGGACACATAAAAAAATTAATGAAATATAGATGGATAAACAGGAAGCAAAGCATATCAATATGCCATCTCCTTCCGCATGTGAGCATAAGTCTGTAGAAGCATATTTATTTATTGATCCACTTTGTAAAGATTGCTGGGAAATTGAACCCTTTATTATTAAACTATGGCTTGAATACGGGAAATACTTCTCTATTCGTCATATCGTAACTGGAAAAGTGGATGGAACGAACGCTTCCTCACACAAATGGAATAAACCTGCTAATATTCGATTTGTGTGGGAAAAGACAACAAGTTTACAAGGTTTTTCATGTGATGGAAAAGTACATATGCAAGAAGCATCGTCATCAGCACCCTATTTAGTTTCGATGGCAATTAAGGCAGCGGAGTTGCAAGGTCGAAAAGCAGGTTCGAAGTTTTTGCGAAAACTCCAAGAATACATTTTCCTTGAAAATGTATCAAACCCTGACTGCGAATTATTGCTTGCATGTGCGAAAGATAGCAATATTGATGTAGAAGAATTTAAAAAAGATCTACATTCCGCTAGCGCAAAAAAAGCTTTCCAATGTGACCTGAAATTCACAAATGAAATGCATATTACAGAAATACCTTCCCTCGTCTTTTTTCATGCGAACTCAGATGAAGAAGGTATTAAAATCGCTGGAACTTATTCCTATGATGTATACGTACAATTATTAAAAGAGCTCGTAAAATGTGAAATCGAACCAGAACCATTACCGCCTTTAGACGCCTTACTAGAAGCGACACAATTTATATCTTCAAAAGAAGTAGCATTTATATATGACTGTCCGCAACAAGAAATCGAGCGCGAACTAAAAAAATTACAACTGAAACGAAAAGTACAAATGATTGAAGTAAAATGTGAACGTTATTGGAAATGGATAGCAATAGAAAAAGACCTGGTGTAAATGAGCAAGCAACCGATGACACCATTTGAGGCAATTGGCGGTGAACAATGCATTGCAATATTAGTAGACACATTTTATTCCTATGTCAGTAAACACCCTGACTTATCTCCCATCTTCCCGGATGATTTAACAGAAACAGCTAGGAAGCAAAAACAATTTTTAACACAATATTTAGGTGGTCCTAATTTGTACACTGAAGAACATGGTCATCCTATGTTAAGAGCACGCCATCTTCCGTTTGAGATTACGCCAAAACGAGCAGAGGCTTGGCTATCATGTATGGAGCAAGCAATGGATGACACAGGAGTGCACGGTCATATAAGAGAGTTCGTTTTTGAACGTTTAGCATTAACTGCTCAGCATATGGTTAATACTCCAAACGAAACAGGTGAAATATAAATGACACAAGAAATTGAAATTGAATTTAAAAATATCATTACAGAGGAAGAATTCCAATTATTATGCAAATCTTTTTCTATTGAAGCTTTCACGAAACAAGTGAATCACTACTTTGAAACGCCCGACTTTTCATTAAAAGAAGCTGGTTCTGCACTTCGTATTCGTCATAAAGGGGAAACTTATACATTAACGTTAAAACAACCTGCAGAAATCGGCTTGTTAGAAACGCATCAAGTTGTAACCGAGGCCGAAGCAAAAATGATGATGGAAACAAACACAATCATTCAGGGTGCTGTAGTAGACCAACTACACAAATTACAAATTCCTGTTTCCGCTTTATCTTATATGGGCAGTTTAACAACTGAAAGAGCTGAAACATTATTTGAAGGCGGAACGCTTGTCTTTGATCATAGTTTCTATTACAATCACGATGATTATGAAATTGAATATGAAGTGCAAGACGAAGAAACAGGAAAAGCTGCATTTATTCATTTATTAACACAGCATAACGTACCAGTTCGCCATACAAATAACAAAGTAAAACGCTTTTTCCTTGCCAAACAAAACAAAGCACGCTAAATGCAAAATAAAATTCAAGTAAAGAGCGTAGAAATGAGAGAGAATGCGCTTATTTTTTGTGCGGAAAATACTGAAATAGAGGTAAAGGAGTTAAGTGCGCGTAATCACGTACTTGTAGACTCAGACAATTTATCATTTTTATATATCTTAGAAAACGAATCATCTTTCATATATGTAAGTATTCCGCATACATGCTGGGAAGCAATGCGTGAAGCGATGAATAAAGATACAGCGATGTTTATTCAAGTGAATGATGTTGAAATGGAATTAGAAGGTTTAAAAGAAGAAGTAGAATATTTAGTTGAAAATATTGAAGGTAATGCAAATTACGGAGAAGAACTAGTAACTGCTGTAGAAAAAGTATTTCTATAATTGATTTTGGTGGTGGTTGAAATGAATCGAAATTGGGAAGAATTTTTAGCACCTTACCATCAAGCGGTGGCAGAGCTGAAAGTGAAACTAAAAGGAATGCGTACTCAATTTACAATGTTAACAGAGCATTCTCCAATTGAGTTTGTAACAGGAAGGGTAAAGTCGGTTGCAAGTATCATTGATAAAGCGGAGAAGAGAAATGTACCGCTAGACCGGCTTAGAGAAGATATGCAGGACATCGCGGGCCTTCGAATGATGTGTCAATTTGTTGATGAGATTAAGCCTGTTGTAGAATATCTTCGAAAACGAAATGACTTTGAAATCGTGGAAGAGCGTGATTATGTTACGCAAAAGAAAGATAGCGGCTATCGCTCTTATCACGTTGTTATTAGTTATCCTGTTCAAACGATTCAGGGGGAACAAAAAGTATTGGTAGAAATCCAAATACGCACGCTAGCAATGAACTTTTGGGCAACAATTGAGCATTCTTTGAATTATAAATATAGTGGGCGTTTTCCTGAAGATATTAAAATACGCTTGCAACGTGCAGCGGAAGCGGCGTTTTTATTGGATGAAGAAATGTCTTCTATTCGTCTTGAAATTCAAGAAGCACAGAAGGCTTTTTCAAGAAAGCAAGAAACGAAAGATTCCGAATCATAAATGAAATTTACAATTATGTCAAAGGGAGATCAATCATCAGATACACTAGCAAGCACGATGAAAGAGTACTTGCTAGATTTTGGATTCATTATGGATGAAAAGGAACCCGATATTGTAATTTCTGTTGGGGGAGATGGAACACTTTTATATGCGTTTCATCGTTATTGTAATCGATTGGATGAAACAGCATTTGTTGGTGTACATACAGGGCATTTAGGTTTCTATGCAGATTGGTTACCGACAGAAGTAGAGAAATTAGTAATTGCGATTGCTAAAACACCATTCCAAGTGGTGGAATATCCGCTTTTAGAAGTGATTATTCGCTATGTGAATGGAAGTAAAGAGTCACAGTATTTAGCGATGAATGAAGCGACTGTAAAAAGTGCAGAGGGCACATTAGTAACAGAAGTGGAAATACGGGGAGAGTACTTTGAAACATTCCGCGGGGATGGTCTATGTATCTCTACTCCTTCAGGAAGTACTGCCTATAATAAAGCACTTGGCGGTGCAATTATTCACCCTTCTATTGAAGCGATTCAAATTGCAGAAATGGCATCCATTAACAACCGTGTGTTTCGTACTGTAGGCTCGCCGCTTGTATTGCCGAAGCATCATACATGTGTGTTGAAGCCGGCTCCAGGGATGAACTTGCAAATTACGGTGGACCATTTAACGATGGTTCATCAAGATGTGAAATCAATCCAGTATCGCGTTGCAAACGAGAAAGTGCGATTTGTTCGTTTCCGCCCGTTTCCATTCTGGAAACGTGTCCGTGACTCGTTTGTTGCAGATAAATAGTTGAAATGGGATATAGAGTCAGCTGAAGAAGGAACTTTAGTTAGAGAATTTTTGAAAACAAAAGGGATTTCTAAAGCTGCTTTAACGGATATAAAATTTCATGGCGGAGCCATTGAAGTAAATGGTCAATATGCAAGCGTTCGTCATGAACTACAAGCGGGCGAACAGTTACGTGTTTTTTTTCCAGTGGAAGAGAGAAGTGAAGGGATGATTGCGGAAGATATCCCACTATGCATTGTATATGAAGATGATGCAGTTCTTATCATCAATAAAGAAGCAAACATGTCAACGATTCCGTCTAGAGAACATCCGGAGGGAAGTGTTGCTAACGCGCTTTTATCTTATTATGATAAGGAGCATCTTGCCAGTACGGTGCACATTGTAACAAGGTTGGATCGTGATACGTCAGGACTCATGCTTATTGCAAAAAATCGTTTCGTACATCATCTTTTATCGAAACAACATCAACAAAAAGCTGTGAAACGAACGTATGAAGCAATTGTTCATGGAGAGATGATAAAATGTGAAGGAACGATTGATGCGCCGATTGGTAGAAAATCAGATAGCATCATTGAACGAACAGTTTGTGAGGATGGGCAGAGGGCAGTTACTCATTTTAGAGTGATTCATAGCTCCTCGCAAAAGACGCATGTAACTCTTGAACTTGAGACAGGAAGAACGCATCAAATCCGCGTGCATATGGCTCATATAGGACATCCGTTACTTGGTGATGACTTATATGGAGGAAGAAGGGATGAAATGAAACGGCAAGCACTTCACAGTACATCTTTGACGTTTTATCATCCTATTTTAGAAAAGGAAATGTCTTTTGCTACGACGATTCCAAGCGATATGCAGCATTTATTAAGGCACGCTTAAATGAAGAAAAAATCTTCTAAACAAAAAAGAAAATTCCACCCTCTATATCAGCCCATATATGGCATTAACAACTGGTGCGGCATTCGAGCTGCAGCTATAGAAGAACTGGAAGAACAAGAGTCATCAAAAAAGAGCAAAACTAAACCAAAATACATCTCTTTAGAAAATGCTGTAATGAGTCGCATAATCAATCGTAGAAAAGTAAGGATGCAGCAAAAAAATAAACATCTCTCTCATCAAGATGAACAAATACTGCATTCTGAGGAAAAACAGGAAAATAAGGAAGAGAACATTCCTGTAGCAATCAATAAAAAAATACAACCAGAAATTCCAACCGATATTATAAACCAAGTAAAAAAAATAAAAGAAGCATTAACTCCATCAAATCATATACAAACAGAAAAAACGATCATAATTCAGACTCCTGCACCTGAAAATACGAAAGTAAAAAAAGAAGGCCGATATTCACATGCAGAAGGGCTTCACTCTCATGCAGAGGGTACAGTTTCACATGCAGAAGGACTTCTTACACACGCAAAAGCAACTTGCTCCCATGCAGAAGGATCGAAAACAAAAGCAACTGGACATAGTTCGCATAGTGAAGGAAGTGAAACGACAGCAGGCGGCTCTTATTCTCACGCGGAAGGTAAACATACGATTGCTTTAGGCGAAGCAGCACACGCAGAAGGAACCGCAACTATCGCTAATGGATTCTCTTCTCATGCGGAAGGTAATCATACATCAACAGCTCATTTTGCAGGAAGCCATATTATGGGACGATTCGGCACGGCCGAAGAAGCCTATTCTTGGTTTATTGCAAATGGAACAAACGATACCGATCATAATATCGGCGCTAAATGGCTTGCTCATAATGGAGAAATGTACATTGAGGGTGCTTCTTACAATGCAAGCGGAACGGATTTTGCACAAATGTTTGAAACAGCGGACCATCAAGTTATTGATGTCGGTTATTTCGTTACATTTAGTAGCGAAGAAAAAATTCGGATAGCTACTTCAAACGATTCTTTCATTTTAGGGATATCTAGTGCAACCCCCGCTATTATAGGAAATAGTGGTGCTTTAAGTTGGCAAAAACGCTATAAAACAGATAACTTCGGAAAGCGTCAATATGTACGTACAGAAACACAAGAAATACAACCACTTTTAAATACAGAATGGGATCCAGCTTGCAAATATATAGCAAGAAAAGACCGTTCCGATTGGCTTCCTGTCGGATTAATTGGACAAATGTTAGTACGTGATGATGGCACTTGCGAACCACATGGGTATTGTCGTCCAAATGATGACGGCATTGCTACAAAAGCTGAAAGTGGATTTTTCGTTATTAAGCGTACAGGTGATAATCAAATTTTAATATTATTTCGCTAAATGAAATATGACATTATAGGTGACATTCATGGCTGCTTCCAAGAGTTTCAAAACTTAACGACGAAACTAGGATATAAATGGAATAATGGCTTGCCAGTTCATCCCGACGAGCGAAAACTGGCATTCGTTGGTGATATTACAGACCGTGGCCCTCATTCATTACATATGATTGAAATTGTATGGGAACTTGTCATACATAAAAAAGAGGCTTATTACGCTCCTGGAAATCACTGTAATAAGCTGTATCGATTTTTCCTCGGACGTAATGTGACAATCGCTCACGGACTTGAAACAACTGCTGCTGAATACGAAGCACTACCTTTTCATAAACAGCAAATCATAAAAGAAAAGTTCATCACCCTTTATGAAAATTCCCCTTTATATCACGTGCTCGATGAGAAAAGGTTAATTGTATGTCACGCTGGTATTCGGAAAGATTACATAGGAAGGCAAGATAAAAAAGTACAAACGTTTGTATTATATGGCGATATTACAGGTGAAAAACATGATGATGGCTCTCCTGTCCGTCGCGACTGGGCGAAAGAATATAAGGGCGACGCTTGGATTATATATGGACATACACCAGTAAAAGAACCTCGTTTTGTAAATCATACAGTCAATATCGATACTGGCGCCGTGTTTGGAGGTAAGCTAACTGGATTACGTTATCCTGAAATGGAGACCGTTTCTGTCCCTTCTTCCCTTCCTTTTGTCCCTGAGAAATTCCGCCCAATTTCATAAGTGAAAGATACGAATTCTCAATATCAAATAGACTACGTATTACTATTCATTTTATTTGCCATTGGGACTGTTAGTTGCTTTGCTATTGCAAGTGCGCAAACCTCTTTACCACCATTTTTACAAAATGTAAATTTTGCACTCAAGCAAATACAATGGTACTGTATTGGATTTATCGCTATTGGTGTTATTATGATTATCGATTTCGATCGGTATCAAAAAATTGCTTGGTATTTATATAGCTTTGCAATGATACTACTTATCGGGCTAGAACTTCAGGTTCCAGGTGCCGTTACAATTAAAGGGGCTACCGCTTGGTACAGGCTCCCAGGTATCGGAAATTTTCAACCTTCAGAAATTATGAAATTATTTTTAATTATCGTCATTGGACGAATTATAGCTAATCATAACGAAAAATATTTTTTTCGAACACCTCGTGAAGATTGTATCTTACTCGGAAAAATATTCGCAACGAGTTTGCCACCACTACTACTTATTGCAAAAGAACCTGATTTAGGAAATATGATGGTAATTTCAGCGACGCTGGCAGCAATGATACTAGTTTCCGGTATACGTTGGCGCTTTATTTTCGGATTAGTCTCCGTTATTTTCACAGCAGGTTTTACCTTAACGTATATTTATATTGCTCATACAGAATTCTTTAAGGAGCATATCTTAAAAGAATACCAATTAAACCGCTTCTATGGTTGGCTGGCACCTTACGAATATGACGCGCAAGGCTATCAATTAAGACAAGCTTTCTTAGCTACTGGGTCAGGAGAAATGCAAGGAAAAGGATGGGAAAATGGACAAGTATATTTTCCAGAACCACATACAGATTTTATTTTCACGAACGTCGCTGAACAATTCGGCTTTTTAGGTGCAAGTGTCATTATTTCACTTTTTTTCTTACTCATTTTCCGCATGATTCATATCGCTTTAGAAAGTAATGATCCTTTCGGTAGTTACATTTGCGCTGGTACGATCGGCATGTTCACCTTTCAAGTATTCCAAAATATCGGGATGACAATCGGATTACTCCCTATTACAGGAATCACATTACCCCTTATGAGCTACGGAGGAAGTTCGTTGCTTACATACATGATTGCGATCGGATTTATTTTAAACGTTCGCTCACGAACGAAAATTTTTATGTTTAAATAAATGAATATACGAGTTACCAAGATATTATTCTTACAAAAAAAAGCTTCTGAAAGGAAGTTACGTATGACGACAGAAAATAATCCGCCTCTCGTCTCCATTCTTATTCCCACTTATAATCGACCTCATTATTTCAAAATCGCTCTAGAAAGTGCTTTGGCACAAACTTATTCAAATATTGAAATCATCATCGGTGATGATAGTACAAATAATGAAACAGAAACTTTAATTCGTGAACAGTATTTACCTAATTATAAAAACATAACATACATTCGAAATTCTCCTACTCTAGGACAATTTCATAATGATCTTATGCTCATAGAAAACTCGAATGGTGAGTATATAAATTTTTTAATGGACGATGACGTATTTTATAAGCATAAAATACAAAAAATGATGGCCTATTTTGAGCAAGATTCCAATCAAGATTTCGCTCTTATTACTTCTTACCGAGTACGTATTGATGATCATGGAAATCTAATAGACGATGCCCATCCGACACAAAGGTTATATAGTGAGGACACCCCCTTAAACGGAATATTTTTAGGTGATTGGATGTTAAAGGGCGGGCACAACATTATCGGTGAGCCAACAACTACTTTGTTTCGAAAAATTTTTCTCACTGAACCCTTTGGCACACTTAAAGAGCGACAGTATTCTTGTAGTGTTGATATGGCATCATGGATTTCTTTACTTTCTAAAGGAGATGCAGTATATATCTCTGAGCCTTTAAGTCAATTTCGCTACCATGCTGGACAACAAATACACAATAAGCTACTTGAAGGTTGTGAAGATTTCACACATCTTGTTATAACTTCAAAAGAATATGGCTTTTTACTTAATGATACGGACTATAAAGCAGCTCTATTTAGTGCTTATCAATGGTGTAAAAGTTCCTTTAAATATTACCATCATATACCAAAACCTATTCCAGATGCACATGTACGTCTTTCCCATTGTTTGGATATAATTATTAAAGAGTTAAACAGTTAAATGAGCGAACTTGAAAAAGAAATACAATTACTCCCCCCTCCTGAACTCGTCCAATATGTAGGTGGCGATTTTGAAAAGGTCGGTAAAGAATTCCTAAAGCATTTCATTCAAATTGGGGCTTTACAGTCAAACGAAAAAGTATTAGATGTAGGCTGTGGCGTCGGCCGAATGGCTGTTCCACTAATGAATTACTTAACTGATGATGGAGCGTATTATGGATTTGATTTATTTAAAGAAGGTATCACTTGGTGTAAAAATAATATTACAACTACCCGTAATAATTTTCATTTTGAACACGTTGACATATACAATCAATTTTACAATCCAGACGGAAAAGAAGATGCCTCTCACTATAAGTTTCCATATGAAGACGCGACATTCGATTTCATTTTTTTAACTTCTGTATTTACGCACCTTCTCCCAACAGAATTAGAACATTACGTATCTGAGATTGCACGTGTATTAAAAAAAGACGGGCGATGTTTTATTACGTTCTTTTTAATAAACCCTGAGTCATCCTATTATTTAAATGCAGGACTAAGTACGTTAGGATTTTATCATCAAATTGAAAATTGTTATGTCGTAAATAAAGATATTCCTAATTTCGCAGTTGCTTATCCTGAAACAGATATTTGCAATCTATTGAATACGTACAGCCTAGAAGTAATCAATACGCCGCATTATGGTTTATGGTGCGGCCGCCATGAATATACGAGTTACCAAGATATTATTCTTACAAAAAAAAGCTTCTGAATGGAAAATAAATCTGCTGTTCAGCTTTATCTCGAATTGCTAAAGAAGACAATTTTATTTGAAATATGGTTAGAATATGAGGAGTACTTACCTGCATCTCTACATATATCAAAAGAACTTCAATTCGAGCCAGTTACCGTACCACTCCCTTTATTCATTAAGCAATATGCCGAAAATCACAACTTAAAAATTGTAAAGCCAGATGTTTCAAAAAGTGAACGTCATGTTGGACTGGATTGGCCAAGAGCAGCACATAGTATGATTGGCCGAGAACGTATGAATCAGTTACATGAGGCAATGGAAACCGTTGTTCGTGAAAATATAGAAGGGGATTTTATCGAAACAGGTGTATGGCGCGGAGGCTCTTGCATTTTTATGAATGGCTTTTTACAAGCCAATAACATTACGGATCGCACTATTTGGGTTGCAGATTCATTTGAAGGTTTGCCAGCACCGAATTTAGAACAATATCCGAAAGACTACGGTGATTATTTACACACATTCGATTATTTACGTGTTTCTTTAGAACAAGTACAAGAAAACTTTAGAAAATATGATTTATTAAATGATCAAGTAAAATTTTTAAAAGGCTGGTTTAAAGATACTTTACCAACAGCACCAATAGAAAAGATTGCAATTGCACGACTTGATGGGGATATGTATGAATCTACGATGGATGGTCTCGTGAACTTATACGATAAAGTTTCAACAGGTGGCTATATTATTATTGATGACTATGGACTACCAGCTTGTGCAGAAGCTGTGACGGACTTTAGAAATCAAAGAAACTTAAAAGCTCCTATTACTAAAATTGACATCTTTGGTGTATATTGGCGAAAAGAATAATTGGACGCTGATACTTTCATCATAAGTGAAACTGGATTCTACAAGATTACTGTTATCGCATATACTGCATTAGTAAGTGTATTAGGTAGCCTTGCAATTCAAGTTAATGGCGTTAATGTACCAGGTGCAGGCACAAGCTTAATCTCAGTTGGAGCGCCTCTCGTTATCCAGGCAATTACACAAATTACAATAACTCCATCAATGGTTGAAGCTGTTGTTACAGGACTTGGGTTATCTCTAGCTCTTGGTACAAGTGCATCTATTATTATTGAGAAAATCGCTTAAGTGTTAAACGGTACAGGATCATTAATTCCAAGAGCTAAAGAAACTGTAGCAGAGTTAAATGCATACAATCCTGCTGGAAGTCCTAATCCAGATGGCCCAGATGGCCCAGTAGGCCCAGTAGGCCCAGTAGGCCCAGTAGGCCCAGTAGGCCCAGTAGGCCCAGTAGGCCCAGTCGGTCCAGTAGGCCCAGTCGGTCCAGTTGCGCCAGTGGATCCAGTAGGCCTCGGTCCAGTAGGCCCAGTCGGTCCAGTTGCGCCAGTGGATCCAGTAGGCCCAGTCGGTCCAGTCGGTCCAGTAGGCCCGGTTGGAAGTGTAAACGGTGGTATTGGTGGTAAAGTTGGACCTACAAGATTAGGATCAAATGCACTAGCTGATAATGATTCATCAGGATTTAAGCCATCTGAATAAATGATAGTCCGAGATGAGGAAAAGACAATAGCTCGATGTTTGGATGGGATTGAAGAAATTGTTGATGAAATTGTAGTAGTTGATACAGGTTCTGTTGATCGAACGAAAGAAATTGTAGAGAAATATACTCCTAACATATATGATTTCCAGTGGATTGATGATTTTGCTGCGGCTAGAAATTTTGCTTTTTCAAAAGCGACGCAACAGTATATATTATGGCTAGATGCAGATGACGTATTATTAGAAGATGCTCAAGAAGCATTGAAACAATTAAAGGGACAATTAGATTCTAATGTGGATGCTGTTTCGATGCCTTATCACCTTGTAATGGACTCTAACGGGAAGCCTTTATATTGCACAAGAAGGTATCGGCTTGTAAAGCGTGAAAAACAGTTTCAATGGTTTGGTAAAGTACATGAGTATTTAGCGGTTTCCGGTGAAATTTTTAATAGCAACATTGCTATTACACATAAAAAGGAAAAAGAAGTAACGGATCGTAATTTGAAAATTTTTCAAAATGCTGTAGCAGCTGGAGAAGAATTGAGTCCGAGAGATTTGTTTTATTATGCAAATGAATCTATGGATAATCAAAAATACAATGATGCGGTTCTTTTATATGAAACATTTCTGAATCAAGATGAAGGATGGTATGAAGAGAAAATTTATGCATGCGGTAAGTTAGGGGATTGTTATGCGAAGCTCGGACTGTGGGAGAAAGCAGTTGAGGCTTGTGCAAAATCGTTTCGGTATGATGTTCCCAGAGGAGAGAATTGTACAAGAATAGGATATATATATATGAATCAACAAAAGTATAATGAAGCGATATTTTGGTTTAAATTAGCAACGGAAGTGCCTCTGGCGAAGGATAGTCCATTTCACAGCCCAGCTAGCTACACATGGCTTCCTTATTTACAAATGTGTATTTGCTATAGCAAGTTAGGGGAGCAAGACAAAGCTTATTATTACAATGAATTAGCAGCTTCTTATGTTCCGAATAATGCTGCAATCGAATATAACCGTAAATATTTTCGGGGTGTTTTTGATAAACAATATAAGGTGTAAATGAATCGGGAAAAAAGTTCTTTATATGAAGAAAAATCTGATTTTTATTATAATGCAGCGAATCCAAATTTATTGAAGCATATCAAAAAGGAATGGAAAGAAGTTCTTGATATTGGTTGCTCGAGCGGTGCATTAGGAGCGGCTATAAAAGAAAATGGTACACGTGTATCAGGAATTGAGGCATTTTCAGAAGCAGCGGAAAAAGCAAAAGAAAAGCTAGATCATGTTGTTTTAGGCGATATAGAGACAATGGATATGCCGTATGAGGAGGGCCAATTTGATTGCGTCATATTTGGTGATGTATTAGAGCATTTGTTTGATCCATGGGCTGTGGTAGAAAAAGTGAAACCATATATAAAACAAAATGGTGTGATTTTAGCTAGTATACCGAACGTTGCTCATATTTCAGTATTAGCGCCTTTACTTGCTGGAAATTGGACGTATACAGAGTATGGTTTATTAGATAAAACGCATATTCGTTTCTTTACATTTAATGAAATGCTAAGAATGTTTTTAAAAGCAGGATATTCCATTAGTAAAGTAGATCGTGTATATATTGATCATAAAATGTATGAGCCGCTCATTGAGGAGTTATATGGAATTTGTAAAAAATATCGTCTTGGAAGTGGCTTCATGGCTGAGACAGTTGTATTCCAGTATATTATTGAAGCTGAAAAATCACAAGTATGAATGAGTGCGGCAGACAAAACAATATTATTTGTTACATGTATAAATGATCGGAAATTGTATGCACAATGTGCGCGACATATATTGAAATTGGCAGTACCTCCTGGGTATACTATCCAATTCATGCCGATTCGAAATGCAAAAAGCATGACGAGCGGATACAATCAAGCCATTTCACATCCAGCGAAGTATAAAGTGTATTTACACCAAGATGTATTTATTATAAATGCAGCCTTTCTATACGGATTAATTCAATTATTTGAGGAACATGAACATCTTGGAATGATTGGGATGGTTGGAGCACAATATGTTCCTCCAACTGGTGTATGGAACGAAGGGCGTGGGATTGTCGGGAAAGTCATTGGTTATATGAACGATTTGTTTTATATGGCAAGTTTAGAGCAACCATTTCATGAATCAAAGACGTTTATTCCTGTTGAATGTATTGACGGTTTGTTAATGGCGACACAATATGATATCCAGTGGCGAGAAGACTTATTTGACGGATTTGACTTTTATGATGTATCTCAATCATTTGAATTTAAAAAAGCAGGATATACAGTCGGTGTACCTGTACAGCGCGATGCTTGGTGTATTCATTATCATTTCGATGTGAATATGACAAACTATGAAAAATATAGAAAAGTATTTGTAGAGAACTATATGTCAGATGTGAATAAGGAAGAATAGATGAAAGATCACACAATATTAGTCGTTGTTTGTGTAAATAATGAAAAGCTTTTCGAGCAATGTGAGAGGCAAATAAGAAACATTTTTGTTCCCCCTGGCTATGCAGTGCAAATTTTCCCGATACGAGATGCAAAAAGTATGGCAAGTGCATATAACCGAGCCCTTTCATTTCCAGCAAAGTATAAAGTATATATACATCAAGACACGTACCTTATTAATCGTGATATGTTTTATAATCTTATTTCTCTTTTTAAAGAAAATGAAAAACTTGGTTTAATTGGAGTCGCAGGTGCTCAGTTTTTACCGAGTAACGGGATATGGTGGGAAGGGAAAAATTTAGTAGGGAAAGTGATTGAGTATAGAAGACAGAATTATCAATTATTAAATTTAGATCAAGGGTTTTATGGAAATCAATCTTTTATGTCAGTGCAGGCAATCGATGGTTTACTCATGGCAACGCAGTATGATATTCCGTGGCGAGAAGATTTATTTCAAGGATTCCATTTTTATGACGTTTCACAGTCTTTAGAGTTTCAAAAGGCTGGCTATCTAATCGGTATCCCTAATCAAGCAAATTTATGGTGTATTCATTATAACGGAGATGAGTTTGCTGCCGATACATACGAGAAGTATCGGAAAGTATTTGTAGAACAGTATAAAGACATACTATCTCCATCATAAATGAAAGGGATTATTTTAGCGGGCGGAACTGGATCGAGACTATATCCAATAACGAAAGTCACGAATAAACATTTGCTTCCTGTTGGACGATATCCGATGATTTATCATGCAGTATATAAGCTAAAACAATGCGGGATTACAGATATTATGATAATTACAGGTAAAGAGCATATGGGAGATGTTGTTAGCTTTTTAGGAAGTGGCCACGAATTTGGCGTGTCTTTTACGTATCGGGTGCAAGATAAAGCGGGCGGGATTGCACAAGCTTTAGGTCTTTGTGAAGATTTTATCGGAAATGATCGTATGGTAGTTATATTAGGAGATAATATTTTTTCAGATGATATTCATCCGTATGTTGAAGAATTTACAAAGCAAAAAGAAGGTGCGAAAGTGCTATTGCAATCTGTAGAAGATCCTGAAAGATTTGGTGTAGCACATATTCAAAACCGAAAAATAATTGAAATTGAAGAAAAGCCGAAAGAGCCGAAAAGCTCTTATGCTGTTACGGGAATTTATTTGTATGATTCGAAAGTCTTTTCCTATATAAAAGAATTAAAACCTTCCGCAAGGGGAGAACTTGAAATTACAGATATAAATAATTGGTATTTAAAACGAGGAGTACTTACTTATAATGAAATGAGCGGTTGGTGGACGGATGCGGGAACTCATGCTTCTCTTCAAAGGGCGAATACGTTAGCGCGGGATATGAACTTTGGGAAACAGTTTAACGGAGAATAGATGAAAGTTGTAGAAACAAACTTTACCGATGCAAAATTGTTAGAACCGAGGTTATTTGGAGATGAGCGTGGCTTTTTTACAGAGAGTTATAATAAGAAGGTGTTAGAAACATTAGGGATTACGTATTCATTTGTACAAGATAACGTATCTTATTCAGCACAGGCAGGAACAATTCGAGGATTGCACTTTCAAAAAAAGCCGAAAGCACAAACAAAACTCATTCAAGTTATGCAAGGGGCGATTTACGACGTTATCGTTGATTTGCGAAAAGATTCTCCAACATTTAAACAGTGGAGAGGATATATTTTAAGTGCGGATAATCATCGGCAATTATTGGTACCAAAAGGATTTGCTCACGGTTTTTGCACGCTTGTTCCGCATACCCTTGTTATGTATAAAGTAGATGAGTATTATAGCGCAGAGCATGACTCAGGATTACTTTGGGAAGATAAAGAATTAGCAATTCCATGGCCGGTAGCAAATCCTATCTTGTCAGATAAGGATCGAATATTACCATTGTTTCAGGAATATGAAGATAGCTTTTAAATGAATATATTAGTAACAGGTGGAGCTGGATTTATTGGAAGTAACTTTGTCCATTACATGTTACAAAGCTATGAAACATATAAAATTATAAATTTCGATGCATTAACATATAGCGGAAATCTAAATAACGTAAAGTCTATTCAAAATCATCCGAATTACTTTTTTGTAAAAGGAGAAATTCAAAATGGAGAGCTGCTGGAACATGTTATTAAGGAACGTGACGTGCAAATAGTTGTAAATTTCGCAGCTGAATCACATGTAGATCGTAGCATTGAAAATCCGATCCCTTTTTATGATACAAATGTAATTGGGACAGTCACTTTATTAGAATTAGTGAAAAAGTATCCGTATATTAAGCTCATACAAGTATCAACAGATGAAGTATACGGTTCTTTAGGGAAAACAGGAAAGTTTACTGAGGAAACCCCATTAGCTCCAAATAGTCCGTATTCTTCAAGTAAGGCGAGCGCGGACATGATAGCTTTATCTTATTATAAAACATATAAATTACCAGTTATAGTGACGCGTTGTTCCAATAACTATGGGCCGTATCAATATCCCGAAAAATTAATTCCATTAATGGTTACGAATGCGCTGGAAGGAAAAAAGCTACCGTTATATGGTGATGGATTAAATGTAAGAGATTGGTTACATGTAAAGGATCATTGCAGTGCAATTGACATCGTTTTGCATAAGGGGCGTTTAGGAGAAGTATATAATATAGGCGGAAATAATGAAAAAACAAATGTAGATGTTGTAGAACAAATTATTACTCTCTTAGGTAAAACAGAAAAAGATATTGAATTTGTTACAGATCGTTTAGGTCATGATCGTCGTTATGCAATTGATGCACAAAAAATGAAGAGTGAGTTTGATTGGGAACCGCAGTATACGTTTGAACAAGGGCTAAAAGAAACAGTGGAATGGTATGAAAATCATATAGAATGGTGGAAACCACTAAAAGAAAAGTAAATGGTGGAAACCACTAAAAGAAAAGTAAGGGGCATGAAAATGAAAGAGCGGGTTATCATAACAGGAGCAAATGGACAATTAGGAAAGCAACTACAAGAAGAGTTAAGTCCTGAAGAATATGACATATATCCTTTTGATAAAAAGTTACTAGATGTAACAAACATATCCCGAGTTCAGCAAGTGGTACAAGAGATAAGACCACATATAATCATTCATTGTGCAGCTTATACGAAGGTTGATCTTGCTGAGAAAGAACAAGATCTTGCTTATTTAATAAATGCAATAGGAGCTCGAAATGTAGCGGTTGCTTCACAAATAGTAGGGGCTAAGTTAGTTTACATTAGTACCGATTATGTATTTCAGGGCGCCAGACCGGATGGGTATGGTGAATTTCATAATCCAGCGCCGATAAATATATATGGGGCCTCTAAGTATGCGGGGGAGCAGTTCGTCAAAGAGTTACATAATAAATACTTTATCGTTCGTACATCGTGGCTGTATGGTAAATATGGAAGTAATTTTGTGAAAACGATGATGCGATTAGGTAAAGAAAAAGATGAAATAACCGTTGTAGCGGATCAAATTGGCTCTCCTACGTACGTGGCAGATTTAAATATGATGGTTAATAAGCTCATTCACACTTCTTTATACGGTACATATCACGTATCCAATAGAGGATCATGCTCTTGGTTTGAATTTGCACAAAAAATATTTTCTTATGCAAATATGGATGTGAATGTATTACCTGTTTCAACGGAAGAATTCGGGTCGGAGGCTGCGAGGCCTAAATATTCGATCTTTCAACATAACATGCTACGATTAAATGGTTTTTTACAAATGCCTTCTTGGGAAGAAGGATTAGAACGTTTTTTTTTAGAAACAAAAAGTCATTAAATGGAACTATTACAAGGGAAAACATTTGTTGTTATGGGCGTTGCGAACCAAAGAAGTATTGCATGGGGAATTGCTCGCTCTTTGCATAATGCAGGTGCAAAATTAATATTCACATATGCAGGAGAACGTTTAGAAAGAAATGTTCGTGAATTAGCGGACACATTAGAAGGACAAGAATCACTTGTATTACCTTGTGATGTAACGAATGATGAAGAACTTACAGCTTGCTTTGAAACGATTAAGCAAGAAGTTGGTACAATTCACGGTGTAGCACATTGTATTGCTTTTGCAAATCGTGACGATTTAAAAGGTGAATTTGTAGATACTTCTCGCGATGGATTTTTACTTGCACAAAATATTAGTGCATTCTCTTTAACAGCTGTAGCAAGAGAAGCGAAGAAAGTAATGACAGAAGGCGGAAATATTTTAACGTTAACATACCTTGGCGGTGAGCGCGTTGTGAAAAATTATAACGTTATGGGTGTTGCGAAAGCTTCATTAGAAGCGAGCGTAAAATATTTAGCAAACGATTTAGGCCAACATGGCATTCGTGTGAACGCTATTTCTGCAGGACCAATTCGTACGTTATCTGCGAAAGGTGTAGGCGATTTCAACTCAATCTTAAGAGAAATCGAGGAGCGCGCACCACTTCGTCGTACTACAACGCCAGAAGAGGTTGGAGATACAGCGGTATTCCTATTCAGTGATTTAGCACGCGGTGTAACAGGAGAAAATATTCACGTTGATTCAGGATATCATATTTTAGGATAAATGGAAGTGGGAGGGACGAGTGTGAAGAATAAAAATAAAAGTTCAACAGTTGGAAAACCGTTGTTATATATTGCGCAAGTAAATTTAGAACTTGCTGCACCGAAAATAAAAAGAATTATTTTAACGAATTTTGAAGATGAGGACCGAAAAGAGAAAAGTAATAGAAACGAAAATGTTGTAAGTAGTGCTGTGGAAGAGGTGATAGAACAGGAAGAGCAACAAATAGAAGAAAAAATAGAAGAAGAGGAGGAACAAGAGAAACAAGAAGAGCAAGAAGAACAACAGCAAGTGAGAACAGTCCCGTACAATAAATCATTTAAAGATATGAATAATGAAGAAAAAATTCATTTTTTATTAAATCGTCCTCATTACATTCCGAAAATAAGGTGCAGGATAAGAACGACTACCGTCTCATATATAGGATCGATTATATCGTATCGTAATGGCATTGTATCCATTATGCCACCAAATAGTATGAGAGATGTTCGGTTATCTATAGAAGACATCAAATCGATTGATATGGCCGGCTTTTAAATGCAAGTAGATGTCGAGATTAATCTTGCATTTGGTACAGCTAAAAACGTACAAATTGGATCGTCACCAGGCGGTACAGGAGAACCGTCACCTAATACTACAGTTAACACACGTAAGACAGCACAGCTATCATCATCTACGCTTTCCACACGGAAAATTGGAGATCGGCAGCTAGTAAGGCTTGAAGATGGTGCAAATGCTTCAAAAGGTTCACCAGTTTTTGTGTATAAAATAAAAGGGCGTGTATTTGCTACTGATGCAGTGTTGTGTGCTCCTAAAAATGGGATTTCACAACCAGATCCACACGTAGTAGTAGAGCAATCTTGTAATTCATTGATGAATTTTACAACGTCAACTACACAATGAATGCTATTTACAAGCTGGCTTTTATTTTTTATTTTCGCGTTAGCTGCTTTTAGGCTCACTCGTTTAATTGTTTATGATAAAATTACAGCTTTTTTGCGAAGACCGTTTATTGATGAATTAGAGATTACGGAGCCGGATGGAAGTGTATCGACTTTTACAAAAGTAAAAGGTAAAGGATTAAGAAAGTGGATTGGTGAATTATTAAGCTGTTATTGGTGTACAGGTGTATGGGTCAGTGCTTTTTTATTAGTTTTATATAATTGGATTTCAATCGTTGCAGAGCCGTTACTTGCATTGTTAGCTATTGCAGGTGCAGCAGCAATTATTGAAACAATTACAGGATATTTTATGGAAGAATAAATGTTTGCTGTGAGCAATAATCCAAGGCAAAATTTATATGACCTGCAGCAGTGGTATAATATACAGCAACAACACCAAGCACAACAACAGGCATATCAAGAACAATTGCAACAACAAGGATTTGTGAAGAAAAAGGGATGTAATTGCGGGAAAAAGAAGAATAAAATAAAACAATATGAAGAATGAATGTTCTCTTCTGATTGTGAATTTACTAAGATTGATTGCGAAGCGAAACCAGCTAGTACACTACCTGCCTTCGGTTTTGCTTTCAACGCTTCTGCACCTCAGTTCGCTTCACTATTTACACCATTACTATTACCTAGCGTAAGTCCAAACCCAAATATTACTGTTCCTGTAATAAATGATACAGTAAGTGTCGGGGATGGTATTCGAATTCTACGAGCTGGTATTTATCAAATTAGTTATACATTAACAATTAGTCTTGATAACGTTCCTACCGCACCAGAAGCTGGTCGTTTCTTCTTATCATTAGGTACGCCAGCTAACATTATTCCTGGATCAGGTACAGCGGTTCGTTCTAACGTTATTGGTACTGGTGAAGTAGACGTATCCAGTGGTGTTATTCTTATTAACTTAAACCCTGGTGACTTAATTCAAATTGTACCAGTTGAATTGATTGGAACTGTAGACATCCGTGCGGCAGCATTAACAGTTGCACAAATTAGCTAGATGAGCTGCAATTGCAACGAAGATAATCATCACCATGATTTTGATTTCAACTGTGTATCTAATGTCGTTCGTTTTATACATGAACTACAAGAATGTGCAACCACAACATGCGGATCTGGTTGCGAAGTTCCATTTTTAGGAGCACATAACACTGCTTCAGTAGCGAATACACGTCCTTTTATTTTATACACAAAAACTGGAGAACCTTTTGAAGCATTTGCACCATCAGGAAGTCTTGTTAGCTGTAGATCTCCAATTTTTCGCGTTGAAAGCATTGATGATGATGATTGTGCTGTGTTACGTGCATTAGCTGTAGTATTAGGTGATGGCTCCTCTGTACCGCCTGGTGACGACCCAATTTGTACGTTTTTAAATGTACCAAATGCAAGGTTAGTATCGACCCCTGCTTGTCTGACGGTTGATTTAAGTTGTTTTTGCGCTATTCAATGCTTACGTGATGTTACGATTTAAATGACACAAGAAAAATTTTCACAAAAATCGTTAACACACGCTGATATTCCGCGTGCGACATATCATATTCCGAGAACATCTACTCATTTAATTATGGAAGAAGATGCAGATGCGGCGTATTTCCGCGCTCTCGAACAGCAAAATATTTTTCTAAACGAAAAACAATTAGAAGCTGTGCGAACGACAGAAGGTCCTGTTCTTACATTGGCTGGTGCCGGAAGCGGAAAAACATCTGTTTTAACAACCCGCGTTGGTTATTTAGTAAATGTAAAACAAGTTCATCCACGGAATATTTTATTGCTTACATTTACACAAAAAGCGGCTGAAGAAATCCGAAGTCGTGTAGCAAATTTACCAGGTATGAATCGTGCCGCAAGTAGCTATGTTGTTGCTGGTACATTCCACTCTGTCTTTTTAAAATTGCTTCGTAGCCAAGGATATAATCAGCAAATTTTAGCAAATGAAAAACATAAACAAATTATGATAAAGAAAATTTTAAAAGAATTACGTTTAAAAGACGGTTATGATGCGGAAACGATGCTCGCTATGATTTCCCTTGAAAAAAACAACTTAAATCGTCCGAAAGATGTAAAAGCGAAAACACCAGTTGAGCAAGAATTTAAAGAAGTATACGAACGTTTTGAAGAGGTAAAGCAACGATATAATTATATCGATTTCGATGACATCTTATTAGAAACATATTATATGTTAGAAAATAACGCTCCCTTACTTACTCAATTACAACAACGTTTTCACTATATTGAAGTAGATGAGTTCCAAGATACATCGTATGCACAATATGAAATTGTAAAATTGTTAGCCACGCCAAGAAATAATTTATTTATCGCAGGTGATGATGATCAAGCGATCTATGGCTGGCGAGGAGCAAGTCACCAAATTATTTTATCTTTCCCAAAGGAATTTGATAATACAACGATTATCGCACTTAATACGAATTATCGATCCAATCCATTTATCGTTGGACTTGGAAATGAAGTTATCAAACTAAATCAAGAGCGTTTTGATAAAGAGCTATATTCTGTTCGTGAAGAAGGTGTACAACCATTTTACGCACGACCAGCTACAACTCTTGATGAAGCAAATCAAATTTTACAGCTCATTCAAGAGAAAGTAGATAGTGGTGAACGAAACTATAAAGATTTTTGTTTACTGTATCGCACACATTCTGTAAGCCGTTCGTTACTTGATCAGCTTACAATTCATAAAATCCCGTTTATTAAACACGGTGCGAGTCAATCATTTTACGAGCACTCTTTAATTAGACCTGTATTAGATCATTTACGACTCGTGATTGAACCGTTTCGCCTAGAATCTCTTTCTAACATATTGCCAACTATGTATATCGGCCGAGATGAGTGCATTTCCTTTATTGAACGTGAGCAATGGAAATATGGAGAAGGTCGTTTCCCTTCTCTTCTTCATTTCTTATTATTAAATCCGAGCTTGAAACCTTTTCAAGTAAAAAAGGTAAATGAGCGCATTGATTTTATTAAATTTATAAAAGAATTAGAACCGAAAAAAGCATTAAAAGAAATTATTCATGGTAAAGGAAAATATTTAGAGTACTTACAAAGTAACGATCGTTCTTCCTTTACGATGCATAAAGACATCCAAGAAGAAATGTTAGAAGAATTAATGGAGTCTGCAACTCGTTTCACCGATATTCCAGCTTACTTACAATTTATTGACGAGGCGATTCAAGGTCAAAAAGAAATGGAAGCATTAAAAACTATGCCGCAAAAAGATGCCGTTTCGCTTATGTCCATTCATAATGCAAAAGGCCTTGAGTTTCCATGCGTCTTTTTACTTGGAGCGAGCGATGGTATTTTGCCGCATACTTCTTCTTTAAAAGACGCAAATGACCGTGTAACGGAGACTTCTGAAGCATTAGAGGAAGAACGACGATTACTCTACGTCGCAATTACACGTGCGAAAGAAGAACTTTATATTTCTTCTCCGCAATTTTTCAGAGGAAAGAAATTAGATATATCTCGCTTTTTATATACTACAAGAAAAGACTTACCTGAAAAGACATCCACTAAATAATTGCACGCACAGATCGTACAAACGGACGAACAACTAAGAGATGCATTCTCTGTACGTAAGCAAGTATTCGTGAATGAACAACGCGTTTCTGCTGAAGAAGAGTATGATGAGTTTGAAGAAACATCAACACACGTTGTTATATATGATAATGATGTTCCAGTTGGTGCTGGTCGTTTTCGCACTATTGATGGAATAGGAAAAATGGAACGCATTTGCGTACTAGCTTCCCATCGAAAAAAGGGCATTGGAAAAATTGTGATGGATGCACTTGAAGCATATGCAAAGGAAAACTCGCTACCAAAATTGAAACTTCATGCCCAAACACATGCTGAAGATTTCTATAAAAAACTTGGATACGTAACGAGTTCTGATGTATTTATGGAAGCAAATATTCCTCACATCGTTATGATAAAAGAATTGTAAATGAAATTAGGCATTGTAATTTTTCCATCTAAAATGATTCAAGATAAAGCGAACGGATTGCGTAAGCGTTATGATCCGCACTACGCATTAGTTCCGCCACATATTACATTGAAAACACCCTTTGAGACGCAAGATGAACAATTAGAATCGATTGTAAACGAGCTACATACAATCGCAAATAAAACGAACCCTTTCACCCTTCATGTCGGAAAAGTTGGTTCATTCGCACCTGTTAATAATGTTCTTTATTTTAAAGTAGAAAAAACACCTGAACTTACTTTCTTAAATGAAGAAATGCATAGCGGATTATTCACGCAAGAACGCGAATACGCTTTCGTACCTCATTTAACAATCGGACAAGGTTTATCAGATGCAGAGCATGCTGATGTATTAGGTCGATTACGTATGAAAGATTTCTATTATGAACAACCAATTGATCGCTTCCATCTTCTATATCAATTAGAAAACGGAACATGGACTGTACACGAAACATTCCACCTTGGAAAGGGGAACAACTAAATGAATCAAACAATAGGGAGAATTGAAGAAATTTCATTTTATAGCGCATCACTTCAAGAAGATGTTACGCTTTTAGTTTACTTACCAGTAAATTACACACCACTGCACAAACATACAGTTGTAATTGCACAAGATGGTAGAGATTATTTTCAGCTCGGTAAAGCACACCGTGTAATTGAAAGCCTTCGTGAAACTGAAGAAATTGACCGCACAATTATTGTCGGTATTCCATATAAAAACGTACACGATCGTAAGGAAAAATATTTCCCAGGCGATGTAAAGAATGCTGCTTACATTCGTTTCCTTGCTCACGAACTTGCTCCATATATCGATGAAAATTACCCAACGTACCAAATGGGTAAAGGACGCGTTTTAATTGGAGATTCTCTTGGCGGTACAGTTTCCTTTATGACTGCACTTATGTATCCGCATACATTTGGTAAAGTCGTTATGCAGTCACCATTTGTTGACGAAACAGTACTGAACTTAGCAAAAGAATTTAAAGATCCACAAGCTTTAGAACTTTATCACGTCATTGGTACAGAAGAAACAGCTGTAAAGCGCACTGATGGACAAGTATCTGATTTCGTAGAACCGAACCGTGAGCTCAATACTCTTCTTACAGATAGAAATTTCATCACGCATTACGAAGAATTTGAAGGTAACCATACTTGGAAGTATTGGCAGGTTGACTTACCGAAAGCCTTCTCTCATATTCTATCAATGAAATAATTGAAACAAGAAAGATCAATTGCACTACCGTTAGCCATTTCCATTATAGCTATTTCATTCGCAGCAGTTTTTGTAAAGATGTCCTCAGCACCATCTTCCATCTTAAGTATGTATCGTTTATGGATTATTGTACTTATTATGCTGCCTATCGTTTGGAAGAAGCGGGAGGAGTTCCATAAGATTCAAATAAAAGATTGGGGATTTTTAATTGGATCTGGATTCTTTTTAGCGCTACATTTTCTTTTATGGTTTGAGTCTTTAAAGCATACAACAGTTGCTAGCTCAACAATTATTTTAGCACTTCAACCGATCGTGTCTTTAGTTGGAGGTTTTTTTCTATTTAAAGAAAGAACAACCTACTCTGCCATTGCAACGATGGGTATCGCTATATTAGGTGTAATGTGTATTGGTTGGGGAGATTTAGGTTTAAGTAAACAAGCAATTTATGGAGATATATTATCCTTTTTCAGTGTAATAGCGGTTGTCGGTTATTTATTTATCGGGCAAACGACAGTAAAGAAAGTATCACACTGGATTTATAGCTTTACAGTTTTTGCATTCGCGGGTATTTTCATGGGAATTTACAATATCGTGCTGCAAGTGCCTTTTACAGGGTATTCGAAATGGGACTGGACCGTTTTTCTTTTACTTGCGATTGTGCCGACAGTGTCACATGTCATTAATAATTGGTTATTAAACTACGTAAATGCAACAACAATTTCGATGAGTATTTTAGGAGAACCAGTTGGGGCGTCTATACTAGCGTTCTTCTTACTGGGAGAAAAATTAAATGCAATGCAAATTATCGGCAGCACGCTCGTATTGTTTGGTGTATCTGTTTTCTTATTGCAGCAACAAAAACGAACAGCAAAAAATATGGTGAACGAGCCGGTGTATACACAGGAATTATAAGTGGAATTTCCATCAAAAAAAGACGCATGGTTATATCCAATCTTTTTCATTGTTTTAGGCGTTTGTTTTGCTCCAATATTTGCAGGGAGAGAATATTTTCTTTTGTTTTTCACAATTCCATTAGCAGTATTATTTATTTGGAGTTGGTTTTCAACAAAATATATTGTCGAGGAAGAAACAATTACTATTAGATCAGGTCCCGTAAAAAAATGTATATTTATACGAGATATAAAACAAATTTCAAATACGAAAAACCCAATAGCAGCTCACGTATTATCATTCGATTGAATGTTAGCAGCTTTCCAGCAACAACACATAAGAAAATTTTCACCTATTACAAATACTTCTGCTTCTCGTTTAAACATTCAACCTAATCCACCCAAAATTTCAATTGCTCCTTCTGTTATTTCCGTTATCGGTATTCATATGCAAAAAAATAAGTTAAAAATAAAAACTGGACAAAGTGCGGATTTATCAGCTTCCGTTTTGCCAATGCAAGCAACAAATAAAGAACTTATTTGGACAAATATGAATTCTGACATCATCACCATATATCCAAAAGGAGATACAGTAACGATTACCGGAAAAAGTGCAGGAAGAGCAGTCGTAATTGTTACAACCGCTGAAGGAAAATTTCGTGACCTATGCGTCATTCATGTACAACCTTATATGACAAACCCAAAGTAAATGTTAACTTTAACTTCTATCTCTATTTACATGCTCGGGATGTTAGTAATCGGCTATTTCGCCTACAAACGAACATCCAACTTAACAGATTATATGCTTGGCGGGCGTACATTAGGTCCCGCAGTAACAGCATTAAGTGCTGGAGCATCCGATATGAGTGGTTGGCTTTTAATGGGCTTACCCGGTGCAATGTTTAGCGTTGGATTAAGTAGTAGTTGGATTGCGATCGGCCTAACATTAGGCGCATACGCAAACTGGCTATATGTCGCTCCTCGCTTACGTACCTACTCTGAAATTGCAAACAACTCTATTACTATCCCAGAATTTTTGGAACACCGTTTCCACGACAAATCTCACATGCTACGCTTAGTATCCGGACTTGTTATTATGATTTTCTTTACTTTCTATGTAGCTTCAGGACTAGTTTCAGGCGCTGTATTATTTGAAAATTCATTTGGTATGAACTATCATGTTGGATTATTCATTGTAGCAGGTGTTGTTGTAGCTTACACATTATTTGGTGGTTTCTTAGCTGTAAGTTGGACAGACTTCGTGCAAGGAATCATTATGGTAGTTGCTCTTATTCTTGTTCCTATCGTAACAATTATGAATGCAAACGGACTTGGACCTGCATTTGATACAATTCGATCTGTAGATCCAACACGTTTAGATATTTTTAAAGGTGCCTCCACTTTAGGAATTGTTTCCTTATTCGCATGGGGCCTTGGTTATGTTGGACAACCTCATATTATCGTACGCTTTATGGCAATTTCTTCTGTAAAAGAACTGAAAAGCGCACGAAGAATTGGTATGAGCTGGATGATTTTCTCTGTTGTCGGAGCTATGTTTACTGGTCTTATCGGTATTGCCTACTATTCACAACAAGATTTGACATTATCTAACCCAGAGACAATTTTCCTTGAGCTTGGAAAAATTTTATTCCATCCACTTATTACTGGATTTTTATTAGCAGCGATTTTAGCTGCAATTATGAGTACAATCTCATCTCAGCTTCTCGTTACTTCAAGTGCTGTAACAGAAGACCTATATCATACATTCTTTAAACGTTCTGCTTCTGATAAAGAGCTTGTATTTGTCGGTCGTATGGCTGTTCTTGGTATCGCCTTAGTTGGGTGCGCATTAGCGTTTAAACAAAATGATACGATTTTAGCTCTTGTTGGATACGCTTGGGCTGGATTTGGTTCTTCATTTGGACCTGCTATTTTATTAAGTCTATATTGGAAACGCATGACGAAATGGGGCGCGCTTGCTGGTATGATTTCAGGTGCCGCTACAGTAATTATTTGGACTCAATTCAAATTCCTAAAAGATTTCTTATATGAAATGATTCCTGGTTTCACAATTAGTTTACTAGCAATCGTAATCGTTAGTTTACTAACACAACCTTCAAAAGAAGTTGAAGAGCAATTTGAAAATTTCAAAAAACAACATAGTGATAGTCTATAAGTGAAAGGCATGATGACAAAAGAGGAATTTATGAAGCAAAAAGAACAAGGAAAAACATTTTTAGTAATCGCTGAAGAAGAAGGAGATAGCATTACGCCAATTTCTTTATATAGACGTATGAAAGGGAAGAAGAAGTTTTTATTAGAGAGCTCACAGCTTCATCAAGATAAAGGGCGCTATTCTTGCTTAGGTTGTAACCCGTATGGAGAAGTGAAAAGCATTGGTATGGAAGTCGAACGAACGACATATGGGCAAACAGAAAAGTTGCAAGGTAACGTACTGCAAGTGTTAGAAGGGGTAATTGCACCATCGCAAGTAGAGAGTCCATTCCCATTTTGCGGAGGAGCAGTTGGTTATATAGGGTATGACGTCATTCGGCAGTATGAAAACATTGGAGCAGATTTACACGATCCATTAAATATTCCAGAAGTACACCTTTTACTATATCGTGAGTTTATCGTTTACGATCATTTACGCCAAAAGTTGTCGTTTGTATATGTATGCGGGCAAGAAGATTCAGCTTCTTATGAAGAAGTATACGAAAGGTTGCAAGTATACAAAGAAGAAGTGCTAAAAGGAGAAGAAGCGGAAGGAAAGGAAATACAATCAACATTATCATTTACTTCTTCTATAACGGAAAAAGAGTTTTGCGTGATGGTAGAAACGGCGAAAGAGCATATACGAGCAGGGGACATATTCCAAGTCGTACTATCTCAGCGTTTGCAAAGTGAGTGTAAAGGTGATCCTTTCGCTTTATACCGAAAACTTCGCATTGCGAATCCATCACCATATATGTTTTATATCGATTTTCAAGATTATGTTGTACTCGGTTCTTCACCAGAAAGCTTGTTGTCAGTTAGAGACGATAAAGTGATGACAAATCCAATTGCGGGTACGAGACCGAGAGGGAAAACAAAGCAGGAAGATGCGGAAATTGAAAAAGAACTGTTAGAAAACGAGAAAGAACGAGCAGAGCATATGATGCTTGTGGATCTTGGACGAAACGATATTGGCAGAGTGAGTGAAATTGGATCTGTGGCGATAGATAAATATATGAAAGTAGAAAAATATTCTCACGTCATGCACATTGTATCTGAAGTTTACGGAACATTGCGAAAACGAATGAGCGGATTTGATGCATTAGCGTATTGTTTACCAGCGGGGACGGTTTCGGGAGCTCCAAAAATTAGAGCGATGGAAATTATCAATACGTTAGAACATGAAAAAAGAAATGTATATGCCGGAGCTGTTGGATATATTTCATTCTCAGGAAATCTTGATATGGCGCTCGCCATTCGAACGATGGTTGTAAAAGATGAAAAAGCATATGTTCAGGCAGGAGCAGGTATCGTCTACGATTCAGATCCGGTAGCTGAATATGAAGAAACGTTAAATAAAGCGAGAGCGCTTTTGGAGGTAATGAAATGAATGATTGTACTCATCGATAATTACGATTCGTTCACATATAACTTGTACCAACTGTTAGGCGAGTATGAAGAAGAAATTGTAGTCGTAAGAAATGATCAAATAACGATAGAACAGTTAAAAGAGATGAATCCAAAAGGAATTGTGCTTTCCCCAGGACCAGGAAAACCAGAAGATGCTGGTATTTGTATCGAAGTTATTCGTCATTTCTATAAGAATGTTCCCATATTAGGGATTTGTCTCGGCCATCAGGCAATTATATCGGCATTTGGAGGAGAAATTGTAAGAGCGGAGCGCATTAAACACGGAAAAACATCGCGTGTGAAACATAACGGAACGTCAATCTTTTCGTACGTGACCCAGCCACTAACAGTGATGCGCTATCATTCACTTGTTGCAGAGCAAACGAGTTTACCACAATGTTTTGATGTGTTAGCAACTGCTATGGATGATGGAGAAATAATGGCGGTTCGTCATAATTATTATCCGCTTTTCGGGTTACAGTTTCATCCGGAATCAATCGCAACAGAAGAAGGCGGAAAGTTAATACGTGCTTTTTTAGGAGAAGTAAAAGAGGAGGAAAGAGTATGAATGAATACCTATCTTCGTAAGTTAGTGGAGGGACAACATTTAACAGAAGAAGAAATGTATGAAGCGGGACTTCTTTTATTAAGTGACAACATATTGGAAAGTGAAGTAGCAGCTTTCTTAGTATTACTGAAAGCGAAAGGTGAAACAGCAGAAGAAATATATGGCCTCGTTCGTGCTCTTCGTGAAAAAGCATTGCCGTTTTCAAACCATATAGAAGGCGCGATGGACAATTGCGGAACAGGTGGTGACGGTGCCCAAACGTTCAATGTAAGTACAACATCGGCATTCGTGCTAGCAGGAGCAGGTGTAAAGGTTGCAAAGCATGGTAATCGTGCTGTTTCTAGTAAAACAGGAAGTGCGGATTTATTAGAAGAACTCGGTGTAAATATTAGCAGTACGCCAAGCGAAATTGATTATTTACTAGAGCATGTCGGTATCGCTTTCTTATTCGCACCAGCGATGCACCCAGCATTAAGGCGCATTATGAAAATAAGAAAAGAATTAAATGTGCCGACAATCTTTAACTTAATTGGCCCTTTAACGAATCCTGTTAACTTAGAAACACAATTTGTCGGTATTTATAAACGAGATATGTTATTACCAGTTGCGCAAGTATTACAGAAGTTAGGGCGGACACAAGCGCTTGTCGTAAATGGAAGTGGTTTTTTAGATGAAGCATCATTACAGGGAGAAAATCACGTAGCCCTTTTAAAAGATAATGAAATCGTAGAAATGAGTATCAATCCGGAAAAGTATGGTTTCTCAAAGGTGAAAAACGAAGAAATTAGAGGCGGGAATTCAATAGAAAATGCAAAGATTACGCTCGGCGTATTAAATGGAGAAAAGAGTGTTTACCGCGATACCGTTTTATTAAACGCGGGGCTTGCTCTTTTCGCAAATGGAAAAGCGGAAACGATTGAAGAGGGAATTAAACTAGCGACACATAGCATTGACTCTGGAAAAGCATTAGCCAAACTAAACTTATTAATTACAGCAAGCAACGAAAAATTAGAAAGGGTGAATTAAGTGGGGACGATTTTAGACAAAATTGTAGAGCAGAAGAAAAAAGAAGTTGCGGAGTTATATGAAACATATACACCAGGGAATGAAAAAAGAAAAACATACTCACTCGTAAAAGCTTTAGAACAATTTACTGTCATTGCAGAAGTAAAGCGAGCATCACCATCAAAAGGAGATATTAATGTACATGTTGATGTACCAAAACAAGTGAAAACTTATGAAGAATGCGGTGCAGGAGCAGTTTCCGTTTTAACAGACAGTCAATTTTTTAAAGGATCGTTTTATGACTTACAAACGGCAAGAGTAGAAAGTAACATTCCGCTTTTATGCAAAGATTTTATAATTGATAAAATCCAAATTGATAGGGCGTATGAAGCTGGTGCAGATCTTATTTTATTAATCGTTGCAGCATTGTCAAAAGAGAAATTAAAAGAGCTTTATAACTACGTACTAGAAATGGGATTAGAAGCGATTGTTGAAGTTCACGATGAACAGGAATTAGAGATTGCAATCGAATTAAATCCGCACGTTATCGGTATTAACAACCGTAATTTAAAAACGTTCGAAGTAGATTTGAGCCAAACGGAAAAGCTTGGAAAACGATTGAATGAGGAGAAATTACTTTGGATTAGCGAAAGTGGTATCCATTCAAAAGAGGATATTAATCGTGTTAAAAAAGCAGGAGCAAAAGGTGTATTAGTCGGTGAAGCACTGATGACAACGTCTTCTATTAGTAGCTTTTTCGATGAATGCAAGGTGAAAATATGAATGCAAGGTGAAAATATGAAAGTAAAGATTTGCGGTATTACTGATATAGAAACAGCGAAAATTGCGTGCGAATATGGCGCGGATGCACTCGGATTTGTTTTTGCAGAAAGTAAGCGGAAAATCAGCCCAGGGTTAGTGAAAGAAATTATTCAGGAGCTTCCAGCGAACGTGTTAAAGGTCGGTGTGTTCGTAAATGAATCAGTAGAAGTGGTCCAGAAAATTGCAGAGGAATGCGGATTAACACATGTGCAACTACATGGTTCTGAAGATAATCATCAAATCAGAAGATTGAATATTCCGTCTATAAAAGCGCTAGGAGTAACTTCAGAGGCTGATATGAAAAACGTTCAAACATATGAAGCGGATTATATATTGTTTGATAGCCCGAGAGAAAAGTTCCACGGAGGAAATGGAAAGACATTCTCATGGGAAATACTTGGGCAGATGCCAAACGAGTTACGAAAGAAAACGATATTAGCTGGTGGATTAAACGCTCTTAATATAGAAGAAGCAATTCGAGCTATTCAGCCATATATGGTCGATGTAAGTAGCGGGGTAGAGACAGAAGGAAAGAAAGATATTGAGAAAATAAAACAATTTATTATAAAAGCGAAGGAGTGTTCCAAATGAATGAACTACACATATCCAGATGAAAAAGGTCACTACGGTATATACGGGGGAAGATACGTTCCAGAAACGTTAATGCAATCCGTATTAGAACTAGAAGAGGCATATAAAGAAGCGATGCAAGATGAAGCGTTTCAAAAGGAATTAAATCATTATTTAAAAACGTACGTTGGAAGAGAAACACCGCTTTATTTCGCTGAGAATATGACGAAGTATTGCGGCGGTGCAAAGATTTATTTAAAACGTGAAGATTTAAATCATACAGGCGCACATAAAATTAACAATACGATTGGTCAGGCACTACTTGCGGTACGAATGGGTAAGAAAAAAGTTGTTGCCGAAACAGGGGCTGGACAACACGGCGTTGCAACAGCGACAGTATGTGCACTTCTCGGATTAGAATGCGTCATCTTTATGGGAGAAGAAGATGTGAGACGACAAAAATTAAACGTGTTCCGAATGGAGTTACTCGGAGCGAAAGTGGAAAGCGTAGCGGCAGGTAGCGGTACGTTAAAAGATGCGGTGAATGAGGCGCTTCGTTACTGGGTTTCACATGTGCACGATACGCACTACATTATGGGATCCGTGCTCGGACCGCATCCATTCCCGCAAATCGTCCGTGATTTCCAAAGTGTAATTGGGAAAGAAACGAAAAAACAATATGAAGCGTTAGAAGGAAAATTACCAGAAGCAGTCGTTGCTTGCATTGGCGGTGGTAGTAACGCGATGGGAATGTTTTATCCGTTCGTACACGATGAAGAAGTTGCTCTTTACGGTGTAGAAGCAGCTGGAAAAGGCGTTCATACAGAAAAACACGCAGCGACTTTAACGAAAGGAAGCGTCGGTGTTTTACACGGATCGATGATGTACCTTCTGCAAAATGAAGAAGGGCAAATTCAAGAAGCACACTCTATTTCGGCAGGACTCGATTATCCAGGTGTTGGACCAGAACATAGTTTACTAAAAGATATTGGACGCGTTTCGTACCATTCCATTACAGATGATGAAGCGTTAGAAGCATTTCAATTAGTAACGAAAAAAGAAGGGATTATCCCAGCGTTAGAAAGTTCACATGCTGTCGCGTACGCTTTAAAACTAGCTCCGAAAATGAAGCAAGACGAAGGACTTGTCATTTGTTTATCTGGCCGTGGTGATAAGGATGTAGAGAGTATAAAACGTTATATGGAAGAGGTGTAAATGGGAGTAGAAAAAATTAAAGCAGTATTTGAAAATGGTAAAAAAGCATTTATTCCGTACGTAATGGGCGGAGATGGTGGACTTGAAAAGTTAAAAGAAAGAATTCGTTTTCTAGACGAAGCAGGAGCAAGCATCGTTGAAATCGGCATCCCATTTTCAGATCCAGTCGCAGACGGTCCAACGATTCAAAGAGCAGGGAAACGAGCGCTAGATAGCGGTGTAACAGTAAAAGGCATTTTTCAAGCATTAATAGAGGTGAGGCAAGAGGTTCAAATTCCATTTGTACTCATGACATATGTAAATCCAGTACTCGCATTCGGAAAAGAACAATTCATTGAGAGATGCTTAGAGGCAGGTGTGGACGGTATTATCGTTCCAGACTTACCGTATGAAGAACAAAATATTATTGCCCCGTTACTTCGAGAGGCAAACATTGCGCTAATTCCACTCGTTACCGTAACGAGTCCTATTGAAAGAATTGAAAAAATTACGAGTGAATCAGAAGGGTTCGTTTACGCAGTTACAGTAGCAGGTGTAACGGGAGTGCGTCAAAACTTTAAAGAGGAAATTCATAGTTACTTAGAAAAAGTAAAATCACATACGCATTTACCGGTAGTGGCAGGGTTCGGTATTTCAACAAAGGAACATGTAGAAGAAATGATTACAATATGTGACGGAGTTGTCGTTGGAAGTAAGGTTATTGAGTTGTTAGAAAATGAAAAACGAGAAGAAATATGTGAATTAATACATGCAGTAAAACAAAAAGAAGAGGCGTAAATGACGAAAATAGAGTTGATGGCTCTATTTGTAGGATATGTATTCATCTTTTCCAACTTAAATCGGATTCAAGAGCAATCTATTTTAGAAGTATGTATATTTTCAATTAGTATAGAACTATTTAGTATCGTTTCGATTGTATTATTAAATGAATTATTTCGATGGATTTATTCATTTTCATTAATGAAACTTGGGAATATTGTACTGCAAGCGATATGTGCTTACATTGTGTTTGTTGTGTTAGGAAAAATAATCGGACAGCAGACGGTTTTTCAGGATAATAGAAAATGGGAGTGAATGGCCATATTGTTGGCACTTATCCCAATTATGATGATTTTCATTTGTTTATTTTTATTTAAACAAACGTCATTAAGGTCCTCATTAATTTCTTATGCGGTGTCTGTTGGAATCGTTTTACTCTCGCCAACGTTTCAATTAGGGATAAGTGAAACTGTGCATGCAACGATTAAAGGTTGGTTAATTTGTTTTATTGTCGGGTACGTTTTATTTTTCGGTATTTTTTTATTTCACCTCATGAACAAAATGGGGTACATCGATCAAGTAGCTCGTTTTCTAGAAGAAGTTACTCATGATCGCTTATTACAAATGCTTCTTATGTGCTTTGGTATTTGTCCACTAATTGAATCAGTAAGTGGATTCGGTATTGGTTTTATGGTTGCAGCACCTATTTTTCTTTCTCTCGGTTATAAACCGTTTCAAGCTGTGCTACTCTCGTTTATCGGTCTACTTGCAAGTTCATGGGGCGCAATGGCAACTGGTACGATTATCGGTTCGCAGCTTATAAATATGCCGCTCACAACACTCGGCACAAATACAGCACTATTAAGTATTCCGATGTTTGCTTACTTCGTCATTCTTTCTTTACACGTTGTTGGCGGCTGGCAGGCGGTTATTGAAAAGTGGAAGGAAGGATTCGGTTTCTTTCTATTATTTTCTCTTGGAATCTATCTTTCTAACGCATACGTAAGCGTGGAACTAGCAGGTATATTAAGTTCTATCGTTACCATTACATTTGGCTTTCTTATCATTAAATTAAAAGGAAAAAGTCGGCAAAATCTAATGACAGAACATGCTGCGGCAACGGAGAGAGAAGTATCCATTATAAAAATTATTAGCCCTTATATATTCTTAACAGTTTGTATTTTATTTTCTCGCCTCGTTCCACCATTACATGATTTGTTCAGATCATATGCAGTCCTTGATTTAAAATCATATTCTTACAAATTAGAAATGTTATATTCACCAGGTTTTTGGCTCGGTATGACTTGTTTATTTACAATCATTTTCTTCCGCATTCCATCTAATATTATGAAACAATCACTCTCGCAAACGATAAAACAATGGATTCCTTTTGCGATTACAACGACAATGTTTATTGCCATTTCAGAGTTAATGGGTGCATCTGGCATGCATTCATTACTTGCAAAAAAAGCTGGTGAAACATTTGGTACCTTTTTCGTTTTCGTTGCTCCGTTCATCGGCGGTATCGGTGGTTTTTTAACAGGTAGTAACGCAGGGTCAAATGCGATGTTTATAAAACTACAAATGCAAACAGCACAAAACGTAGCACTCCCGTGGCAATACGTCACAACACTTCAAAACACCGCATCATCAGTGGCGACAATCGCTTGTCCATCACGCATTACACTAGGTGCTTACTTATGTAATATCCCGTATCGTGAAAATGAACTATTAAAGAAAACGACGTTAATGATTTTTGGTGCGGTGTTGCTTGTAGTAGTGGAAGTTTTCTTTTGGTATATATTGATAAAGTGAATGCCCCTAAAAAACTACGGCGTGTTAAAAGGTACAGTTATACAATCAAAGATTGGAAAAGGGAAAACACCTCATTATCAAGTTCATTTACAAGGCGAAGCAGGAGTAGATTATCGTATTGCAATTAACGTGAAATCGCAAAGTTATCCGTCGGAAGTTTTATATTTTGCGAGTAACAATATTAGGTCAGAGGCGATTCATATTTTACCGACATTACCATTCGGTTTTACAGAAATAAAAAACAATGAACCGAAAGTAGCTTTAGATTATGTAAGAGGAAATCTATTTGACTCAAATCAAATGATCCCTTTACCACCTGAAAAAGCAGGAGCTGATAATGATTTAAATGAAAAAATTGAGCGGTATATAAAGCGAGCGATAGAAGAAAGTGCGATTATTTACGCGTTCGGTGAAAGATGGGGGCCAGAAGAAAATACACCCGATTCTTACTTTCATTTTGAACCAGGAAACGGTATACATGATATTCATATGAATCAAGGAAATGTAGAGAAATGGCAAGGTGATGATGGTATATGGCAAGACGGAGGAATACTCATTCATTTTGAAAAGGAAGAAGAATGGGGCGGTATCTTTCTTGCATTCCAGTCGCAGTCATGGTGTACGGATGAAGAAGGGCATGCTCGTGTTCCGGTTGAGAATTGTAATTATAAGAAAAATAATTGAATGAAAGCACAAGACCAAACGTTATTCTATCACTACAACCCACGTGGTGACGTAGTAGCGATGACAGACCAAAATGGACAAGTTGTCGCAAATTATGAATACGATGCATGGGGGAACGTATTAAAGAGTGATACGAAAGGTATCACAGTAGACAACCCATTTGGATATGCTGGGTACATGTATGATAAAGAAATTGTTATGTATGGTGACCGCTATTGAATGGACGCAGGAGGCTACATACATATGGGTACGAGGCAGAAAATTTTGATGCAAGCGATGATGCTTGTAGTCATGGTTATGATGAGTGTGGTATTTAGTAAAGAAGTTGGTGCAGAATCAGAAAAAAAGAGTGATTGGATCGATAGTGTTCATGTAACGCCAAGTGAGATTTCTTTTGGTAATGAAATGAAAGTGAAAGTTACCGTCAAGGTTAATAATCCAAATGGCATAGGTTCTGATATAAGCATCAAGTATATCCTTCCTTATTTAGATGAAGAGGAAGAAGAACTTTATGAGTATGTCAATTTAAAATATAATTCGGAAACAGATTTGTATGAAGGTGTATTAAATACTTATTTTGATTTTGAGCAGGTTGGAACTTGGGAAATTGATATGATCCATTCAGGAGTTTTGGGCTTAATAGCATATAACTCTAACGTTCATGAGCCACGAGATAGCTCAGAGAGAGAAAGCATGGAAGAACTGAGCAGCGGTAACATTACGTTATTGGAGCCAGTAGTTGGTTGGAATTATTTCAAGGAATATGGAGAAACACAAGGGCACTGGTATTATTTTGATGAGGAAAAATTGGAATTTGTGACCGGTTGGTTTAAGGAAGATGGAAAACGATACTACTTGAATGACAACGGAATGATGGTAACAGGTTGGGCACTAGTAGATGGCAAGTGGTATTACTTGAAAGAAAATGGATCTATGGTGACCGGTTGGACGTTAGTAAATGGTGAGTGGTATTACTTAAGTGCAGATGGAGCAATGAAAACAGGTTGGGCGCTAGTAGATGGCAAGTGGTATTACCTGAAAGAAAGTGGCGCCATGATGAAAGGATGGGCGTTAGTAAACGGTCATTGGTATTACTTAAATGCAGAAGGCTCCATGGCGACAGATTGGATATTAGTAAATAATACATGGTACTATCTAAACGCTAGTGGTTCTATGGTGACCGGTTGGTTACAAAAAGATCGAAATTGGTATTACTTACACTCTAATGGTGCAATGGCAGTAGGAAAACATTTCATTGATGGTAAATGGTATGGTTTTAAAGAAAACGGTGCAATGATGTCTGACTGGAAGAATGGAAAAACAGGATGGAGAATAGAAAACGGTAAACTGTATTATTTAAACCAGAAAGGTGTAAAAGTAACTGGGTGGCTACAAGATAGTGGAAAATGGTACTACTTTAATACAAAAGGTGAAGCGGTAATAGGTTCGATGTTCAATAATGGTAAGGGCTATTATTTGCAAAATGATGCTTCGATGGCAATAGGGTGGATTTCTCTTGAGGATGAAAAGTATTATTTTGATGAAAATGGAGTAAGGGCAGCAGGTTGGAAAGAGATAGATGGTAAGTGGTATTCATTCTTCCCACCTACTGTAAAAAATGAGCAAAAATACGTGGGTTGAATGTTTAAAAAAGCTGCAGCAATTGTCTTAACATCTAGTATAATTTCTATTCCTATAACAGGTTTAGCTGAAACTGTAACAACTTCTAATACAGCAACTGTAAATGTAAATGCTGTAAAACAATCTGGATGGGTCCAACAAAATGGGAAATGGTATTACTTCAATCCAGATGGCACTATAAAAAAAGGATGGCTTCTTGATAATAATAAATGGTATTACTTAAATTCAAGCGGCATTATGCAAACTGGCTGGCTGTTAGATCAAGGAGTTTGGTATTATTTAAACGCTAGTGGAGCAATGCAAACTGGCTGGCTATTAGATCAAGGAGCTTGGTATTATTTAAATTCTAATGGTTCTATGCAAACTGGTTGGTTATTAGATCAAGGAGTTTGGTATTATTTAAATTCTAATGGTTCTATGCAAACGGGTTGGTTATTAAATCAAGGAGTTTGGTATTATTTAAATTCTAATGGTTCTATGAAAACTGGATGGCTTCTTGATAATAATAAGTGGTATTACTTAAATTCAAGTGGCGGAATGAAAATTGGTTGGCTACAAGATGGAAACAACCGTTATTACCTCCAAAATGATGGAACAATGAAAATCGGATGGCTGCAAGTGAATAATACGTGGTATTATTTAAACGCTAGTGGAGCAATGCAAACGGGTTGGCTTTCAAATGGCGGCGCTTGGTACTATTTGAATGCTAACGGTACGATGAAAACTGGCTGGTCATTTATAGATGGAAGTTGGTACTATTTACAAAATAATGGTGCAATGAAGACGGACTGGCTACAAGATGGCGATACATGGTATTATTTACAATCCAACGGTATGATGCAAACTGGAACTGCTTTAATCAATGGAACGACGTACCATTTCGACAAGAGCGGTGCTTGGATTCCTGAAAATAACATCACTGCTACCACATATTTAGATCTTGATTTAACGTACGCTTCAAATGTGACTGGTGCAGAAATTGATGCTAATATTAAAAAATATCATCCAGACAGCCCATTAATTGGGCATGGAAATGACTTTGTTGAAGCTCAAGCTAAACATGGTGTCAATGCTCTTTATTTAGCTGCACACGCTATTTTAGAATCGGGATATGGTAAATCTGAAATTGCATATCGTAAACATAACCTATTCGGGTTACGTGCTTACGATGCTGATCCATTTAAGTATGCGAAATATTTACCAACTTTCGGCGATAGTATTTCTTATAACGCAAACTACGTAAGAGAAAAGTACTTAGAAAAAAACGGATCATACTTTAACGGACCAACATTAAAAGGCATGAATGTCATGTATTCAACAGATCAAGAGTGGTCTGCTAAAATCGTAAAAATAATGGAACGTATTAAACCTTTCCAGAAAAAAGATTATGTATATGCGAAAAAATTACCTAAAAATCCAAACTCTTTAAATGTCGACGCCCTATCAAGTGATATTCCATATAAAACATACTCACAAGGAACGACAAAAACTGTTAAACTAGCTACTTCCTATTACGTTGTCCCATATCCATTTGATGGTACAATTAAAAGTCAGTCAGTTACGAAAAATGATCAAGGTACATTAGCAACGGGTACACCTGTATTTATTTATCGTGAAGATCCAAACGGATGGATTGAATTCTCGCTCACAATGAATGGGAATAAATATTGGGTATTAAAAGCTGGATTAAATATGTAAATGGAATTTGTAAACTCAATTTTTCAAATACTCCTTACAAGTGTGATCCAATTATTTTCTTTAATTGGAGTCATCATTGTAATCGGATTTCTATTAGGTTATTTAGAATCTCTCACACGAATGTATTGGTCGAGGGCTTTCGGAAGAAAAGGATTCCTTTTGACTGCGTGGATTGGTGTTCCTATTCATGAACTTGGACATGCGATTATGTGTGTACTATTTCGTCATAAAATTGTAGCAACGCAGTTCTTCCCAACAGATACGAGTCAAGGTGCGTTAGGTTACGTACAACATCAATACAATCAAAAAAGTGTATATCAACGAATTGGGAATTTTTTCATTGGCATTGGCCCTATTATTTCTGGTATTACTGCATTAATCCTTTTCATGCGCTATTTCGTACCAGAGTCATATTTTTTATTTAATACAACTCTCGAAAAGACGATTGCATCTACTTCTATTAATGTAGAAATGGTTCAAAACATGTTCTTGTCGACGCTCGTATTATTGAAAAGCTTATTTACAATAACCAATTTATTGAACCCTTCCTTCTGGTTATTTTTATTTATCGCTATTTGTATTTCTGCACATATCGCTTTAAGTAAACCTGACATTAAAGGATCCATTGATGGTGTCATCGTCATGTTTATCGTATTGTTTTTATTTAATATAATAGCAGGACTTTTTCAGTACGACAGTAACCAACTCATTGGAAAAGTAATGAAATATAATATGTATCTCATTGCATTTTCTAGTGTGGCGCTGCTGTTCTCTTGTATTTCTACACTTGTTAGTTTTGGGTTTTATAAAATAAGAGGTGGGCGTTCATTGTGAGTGAAATGTCCAGCATGTCATACAGAAAATGCAGTAGAAGCAAAGTTTTGCGGGAATTGTGGACATTCGTTAACAGAAGAAGTAGTGGCAAGTGGTGTCCAAGAAGAAGGTCAGCAATCATCGCATGCAGAGCAAGTGAAGGAAACTCGTCCAAATGAAACGGTAGAGCAAGCGAAGCGGTTTACGAGTGGCTATTTTCGGTTTTTTAAACAGGCATTTCAAGCACCGACAGCGATTATGCAAAGTGGCAATGTCGAAGTGCGAAATGGAATTGTCAGTCTTGTTCTGATTTGTTTTTTAGGGGCATGTATTTTTTATAGAATGATGAGTGCTGGTGCAGCTGTTACGAGAACGCTAGTGCCAGAAGTATATACTCCTACATTTTTTGGAGAATCTGTAACGTTCTTTTTCTTTTTATTAATTTTAACTTTGTTTGTTGGATTTATTATTTTTATAAGTGGTAAGATGATGAAATCCTCTTTTTCGTTTCTTGAAGTATTCGGCATATGGGGAACGATAGCAACGCCGGTTATTGCTATTTTAGTCCTTACTTTTCTTTTTAGTTTCTTATTAATCTTTTTCTCACCGATATTATTATCTTTAGCTACAACTTATATAGGGATTAGTATAATTGTAGCCATATTAAAATTAGATAACGGCGGATTAGATCTTGTTTACACACTTCTTATCGCAAATGTTTTCATTGGAATCGCAACATTTATTGTACTTTGGTCTTACATTAGCACTGTAATTCAAGCCTTTACACAGGGATTAACTGGCTTCTAAATGAATGTATGTACAAAGTGTGGAACGCAGTTTGTAGATGGTGTGCAATTTTGTCAAAACTGCGGTACAAAGAGAGGAAGTCCAGTAGTAAAGAAGAAAATGGGGAGCGGTACAAAAATTGGCATTACATTTTTAGCACTACTTGTTATAGTAATTGTTGGATTGTATTTGTATGGATCATCGTATTATACGCAGGTGGCACAAGTAGACCGGATGATTACGATTTTACAAGAGAGAGATGGAGAAAAATTAGCTGAAATTGTTACGACAGATGACCCATCGGTTATTGTAACGAGAGAGAGTTTCAAGCCTCTATTTTCATATATAAAAGAAAATCCGTCTTACGTGAATGAATTGAAACAATATTTAAAGCAAGGTGAAAAGCAAGGGGACGGAATCGAAAGAGCGGATTTTTCTTTAACGAAAGACGGGAAGTACTTCTTTATATTTGATCGGTATAAATTGAAGGCAAGGACGTATTATACGACTTTGCTTTCAAATGAAAAAGGTGCATCTTTAAAAATGAACGGAAAAGAAATCGATAAGACAGAAGACAAAAACTTTCAGAAGCAATATGGACCGTTTCTTCCAGGAGCGCAAGTGTTTCAAGTGGAATATAAAAATGACTATGTAAAACTATCACGGGAGGAAAAAGTTGTACTTATGAAACAAAGTCAAAATAATGTAACGATAGATTTAACGTTGCAAGGGCAATATATTACAGTTCAAACGAACGCGCCTGGTGCGACATTATATGTGAATCAAAAGCCAGTTATCGCATTGACCGGAGAAGAAATTACGTGGGGTCCCGTAGCAATTGATGGAAGTGCGACGATTTATTTAGAACGAAATGGAGAAAGTGGAAGGGAAACGACAAAAGTAGAAACGGTAACGGCACTTTCGGCTTATAACCTTCCATTCGAAAAGAAAAGCGTAGAAAAAACGGTCGTTTACAATGTTACTCCGCCACCTACGACTGGGTATGTATATAATGGTTTCATCTTCCCTGATAGTGATATTCGAAAATTAACGAATGCAGATTTAACATATGTAACGAAAGAACAGTTGAAAATTGCTAGAAACGAAATATACGCAAGACATGGAAATATATTTCAAACGAAAGATATGCAAGCGTATTTTTCAAAACAGCCTTGGTACAGAGAAAATCCGTATTTTACAGGAACGTTAACGAGTGTGGAATCTTATAATGTTGAACTGATTAAATCAAGAGAATAGATGTGCGCAGGCCTTCTCGCCCAGCTTCCAGAGGAACCGCAAGAACCGAAAGCCGCCATGTCGCTTGACCAAGAATTTTCCATTAACGCAACACTTTATAGTGCTCGCGCTTGGTTATCTAATGATGAGACTTTCGCTCAAACTATTTGGAAAGGCTCTCGCTTCGCTTCAGCATCACACGCTGGCAAGTCCATCTTACCAATCGGTACTGTGAAAATTTTGAACTTATCTGATGATACAATAACCGTTACTGCATCATCAGAATCAGATGATGCCCTCAAAATAGTCGTACCGCCTCGTTCTGAAGGTGTTTTAACATCTAGTGCATTATCTGATGTGCAAGCTAGTACATCAGGAGGAGCAAGTAAAGTCACATTCCTCTTTCACATCTTTTTCTCAAGAGATCCTGGTCCAGCTAAACAACCATAGGTGAACTATGTCATTATTGGCGGAGATGCAGCTGGGATGAGTGCAGCCATGCAAATTGTAAGAAACGATGAAACTGCAAAAGTTGTGACGTTAGAAAAAGGTGAAATCTATTCATACGCTCAGTGCGGATTACCGTATGTCATTAGTGGTGCTATTGCTTCGACTGAAAAATTAATTGCGCGTAACGTGAAGACGTTTCGTGATAAGTACGGAATTGATGCGAAAGTACGACATGAAGTAACGAAAGTAGATACAGAAAAGAAAATTGTGTACGCGGAGCATACGGAGACGAAAGATGTTTTTGAATTTACGTATGACCGTTTATTAATTGCGACTGGAGTGCGTCCTGTTATGCCAGAATGGGAAGGACGAGAGTTACAAGGCATTCATCTTTTAAAAACAATTCCAGATGCTGAGCGTATATTAAAAACGTTAGAAACGAACAAAGTTGCAGACGTAACAATTATTGGCGGCGGTGCGATTGGACTGGAGATGGCAGAGACATTCGTTGAACTTGGTAAAAAAGTGAGGATGATTGAGCGAAATGATCATATCGGTACGATTTATGATGCAGATATGGCGGAATATATACATAAAGAAGCGGATAAACATCATATTGAAATTGTAACGAATGAAAATGTAAAAGCGTTTAGAGGAAAAGAGCGAGTAGAGGAGATTGAAACGGATAAAGGTACGTATAAAGCAGATCTTGTTTTAGTATCTGTCGGAGTAAAGCCAAATACTGATTTTCTTGAAGGAACAAATATACGTACAAATCATAAAGGGGCAATTGAAGTAAATGCATATATGCAAACGAATGTGCAAGACGTATATGCTGCTGGTGATTGCGCGACACATTATCACGTTATAAAAGAAATTCATGATCATATTCCAATTGGAACGACTGCCAATAAACAAGGACGACTTGCTGGACTCAATATGGTTGATAAACGAAGATCATTTAAAGGTACGTTAGGTACAGGCATTATTAAATTTATGGATTTGACGCTCGCGAGAACAGGCTTAAATGAAAAAGAAGCGAAAGGGCTCAATATCCCGTATAAAACAGTTAAAGTAGATTCGACAAATATGGCGGGCTATTATCCAAGTGCGAAACCACTTCACTTAAAATTGCTATATCGCTCCGATACGAAGCAATTGTTGGGCGGACAAGTTATTGGGGAAGAAGGTGTAGATAAGCGTATTGATGTGATTGCAATGGCGCTTTTCAATAAAATGAGCATTCACGATTTAGAAGACGTCGACTTAAGTTACGCACCACCATATAACAGCGTTTGGGATCCAATTCAGCAAGCAGCAAGGAGAGCGGAGTAGATGGTTGTAGCACTTCAAAGAGTTCAAGAATCAGAAAAAGAAATATTACGTAATTTGTACGCATTATACCTTCATGACCTTTCTAAGTTCACTATGAATATAACTATCGGAGCGGATGGTTTTTTTGAATACGAAGATTTGCACATGTTTTGGAAAAATGACGGAGTCACTCCGTATTTTATAAAGGTTGATCATAGTATTGTAGGATTTTTATTACTATTAGAACGTCCATTTTTGAAGAAAGAAAACGACTTTTGTGTGAATGACATTTTCATATTGAATCAATATAGGGGAAAAGGAATCGGTAAACAAGTTATTGAAAATTTACTAGAAGAGAAACGAGGACAGTATTTCGTTATCGAACTTCTAAAAAATGTACCGGCAGTTTCGTTTTGGAAGAAAGTATATAAAGAGCTAAACATTGAATTTGATGAACGAAAACAAATGATTGATGATGAAGAATGCCTCGTTCAAACGTTTAAAATATAAATGAAAACAATCGAGGAATGGATTGCGGAATCAAACGCAAGACAGGAAGAAGACTTTGGACACGTTGTTGAAGAGATGAAAGAAGTATGTGTCGGACTTGATAATGCGACATTAATTTATGCGAAAAATGTATTTTGCTTCGGTAAAAAAGTAGAAGTATTGTTCTTCTTCCAAGATCATGTCGTGATTGGTGAAGAGAAAGAAGAGTATATTGAAGTTGAAAAATTAAAGTATAGTGATATTACAAATAGTAACTTAAAAACAAATGATAGAAATACAACGTTAGAGTTACAGTTTTCTAATGGGAAATCTATCAATTTAGATAGTTTAAATGATAACTATGGTACGAAAAATTGGTTATTTGCAAGACAAATTAAGAGTATCTTTAAAGTAATCTAGTTGAGCATTTTACAACAATTCATTCAGCAAGCAAAAAATCCTCGTGGAACAATTGGTTCTTCCATGCTTTGTATTATGAACGCTGCACATACAAAATTAACAAAGTGGGCATTGCAAAAAGTGCATATAAAGACAGATGCAGTCATATTAGATATCGGCTGTGGCGGAGGCAAAACAATACACACTCTTTCAAAAAGAACTACATTTGGGAAAATATACGGGATTGATTACTCCGATCAAGCTGTTGAAAACTCAAAAAAAGCAAATATGAAAGCTGTAAAAACAGGGAAAGTAATCATTCATCAAGCTAACGTCTCCTCTATTCCTTACAATACGAACTTCTTCGATCTCATTACCGCCTTTCAAACTCATTATTTTTGGCCCGATGTTGAACACGATATAAAAGAAGTGCTTCGCGTCTTACAACCGAACGGATCCTTTTTATTAGTGGCTGAAACTTTCAAAATTCAATATCATATGAAGAAATTTAAAACGACGGAAGAATTAATAAACCTTTTTTATAAGACGGGATTTACAAGTGTGAAATGTTATGAAGAAAGAGGTTGTATTTGTGTAATCGGAAATAAGTAAATGCAGCTAGATACTTTTTTACATCATCTCCATTTCACTATTGATGAAATTATGCCGAATCATGAGGTGAACTGGGAAGACGCACCGCTTCCTTATAAGTTATATCGAAATGTACCTGTCATCCCTCTCTCTTCAGAAATCCCAATATCTTTGCCGAACTCTTCTACTACACCTACTTTGGATGAGATTGGTCCTTACCTTTTGTATTCATTTGGTATAACCCAATTATGTCAGCTCAATAGCGAAAGAAATTTATTCCGGAGGTCTATCCCTTCAGGTGGTGCTTTATATCCGAATGAATTGTATATATATTTAAAATTGGATCATTATCCAGACGGTATTTACCATTATGACGCTGCGCATCACCGACTTATCTTACTTCGCGAAGGAAATTTCGATTCTTATCTTACAGACGCACTCGGCAATCGCTGTAACATACATTCTTGCTTTGGTGCTGCATTTGTATCCACTATGTTTTGGAAAAACTTTTTTAAATACAATAACTTTTCGTATCGTCTGCAAGGATTAGATAGCGGTGTTCTCATCGGTCAATTACTCGAATGTGCGAAACAGTTCGGTTACACAAATGGCGTATACTTTCAATTTCTAGACCGTGCAATCAATCATTTACTCGGACTGACAGAAGGAGAAGAAAGTGTGTATGCCGTTATTCCTTTAAGTACAGAACCGAATATAGATTGGTTCCACGATGATTATCGTAAAAATAAAACCATTACTTCTCATGACTTATTGCAGCAAATTCCACCATTAACCCATGAGCATTTCGTTCGCTCCAAGCACGTGGAAAAATATCCGATGATAACAAAAATAAATGAAGCATCTATGATTGAATCGACAGAACACTTCCAAACACTAGCTCATGAAGAGTACTATCAACATCATGCGCACACTGTACAGCTACCGAAAGTAGAGCGTTTATCGTATGATTTCTTACACCTTTGTAAAGAACGGTACTCCCCTAACGATGACTTTACTTTAACGAAATGGGATGCAGCTGAGCTCGCTACTTTACTACAAGAAGCGAGTCTCTCCTTCCCTTATTACAACGACCTTGATGGCAAGTATATAAATGAAAATGCACGCGTCTCATTATATGGATGTTTTTATAACGTAAAAACTATTGAAAACGGGGCTTATGCTTATAACAGTAAAACACATTCCATACAGCCAATTCGGTATGGAGACCTTCGTTACCCCCTTCAGTCTAGTATGACGATGGATAACGTAAACCTTTTTCAAGTACCGCTTTGCTTACATGTAGTTGGAAAGAAAGATTACTACACACGTGCATTAGGCTATAGAGGATATCGCATTCACCAAATGGAAGCTGGTATACTCGTTCATAAACTCGTTTTCGCTGCGACCGCTATGGGGATGGGAGGTCATCCGTTACTAAGTTTTGATACAAATTCTTGTGATCAATTGTACGTGATTGATGGTGGAAATGAAACATCACTTATTCAAATTCCTGTTGGGGCGTATCGAGCGCGAAATTGGTTAAAAGGGGATTTGCGTAATTAGATGATTCAAAATATATTGCTTATAGGAGATGGCCTACTTGCAGACTATGTGCATGATCAATTACGCAAACAATATTCTATCATTCGCCAACATACAATTGCAGATGAAATCCCTGAAAATATCAATCTCGCTCTCGTATTACATGACGGCTCTCCTTCTACTATTCATCATGATGCTGAGCTGATTTTTCGTTCCAATCATATTCCGTGGCTACGTGCGTTTACTTCATTTGGTGAAGGTGTTATCGGACCTTATATTCATCCTCTTGCAACGGGATGCACACATTGTGCCGATGGACGACGCTTTATCGCCGGTTTTGATCAAAAAGAAATGTGGGAACTACAACGAAAATACGCAGTAAAAGCAGATGACGTGACTAGACGGGACGTACGCGCTACTCAAAATGGCATTCTACAAATGTGCCAGCTCATTCATGCTGAAACCGAGAAAATATTAACTCACGGACATTCTTCTTTAGAAAATGAACTCATTTTACTAAACTTACAAACACTGCAATGTACGCGGCATTCTTTTCTTCCAGATCCTCTCTGTCCTATATGTAGTAATTTACCTGATGACACTGCGGATGCGGCACAGATTTCTTTACAACCGAGCTTAAAAACAAGTGCTGAAACGTATCGCTGTCGTTCTATTCATGAACTAAATACATTTTTAACGAGAGACTATTTAGATTACCGGGTTGGTATGTTGAATGGTAAAATGCAGCATTCTTTATTACCATTCGCTGACGTCATTATAAACATGCCGTTAATGTTCGGGAATGAAGGCGTTGCAGGCCGAACTCATTCATTTGCACTGAGTGAAGCAACTGCTATTTTAGAAGGTTTAGAACGATATTGTGGTATGTCACCTCGAGGAAAAAAGACAAATGTGCATGGTAGTTTTCATGATTTAGAGGATCATGCACTGCATCCCCTCACACTCGGTGTACATACAAATGAACATTATAATCGTGATAGTTTTCCGTTTAAGCCGTTTGATCCTGACTATGAACAAAACTGGGTATGGGGCTATTCTTTATCACAAAACAAGCCACTTTTAGTTCCAGAATCAATCGCTTATTATAGCCTCGGTCATCGAGATGCTTTCGTGTATGAAACATCCAATGGTTGTGCAATTGGTGGTAGTTTAGAAGAAGCAATTTTTCACGGCATTTTAGAAATTGTAGAGCGTGATGCCTTCTTGCTCACTTGGTATGCTGAATTACCTCTGTCCCGCCTTGATCTTAGCTCAGCAAACGATACGGAATTACAATTAATGATTCAGCGGTTACGCACGATTACCGGGTATGAATTACACGTTTTTAACGCGACGATGGAACACGGCATCCCGAGTTTATGGGTAATTGCGAAAAATACGCGTGCAAATGGAATGAACGTTGTTTGTGCAGGGGGCTCTCATTTAGATCCTATTCGAGCTATAAAAAGTGCAATTCACGAAATAGCAGGCATGTTACTAATAGCAGATGATGAGCTCGAGCAAAAAAGAGAGTACTACGAAAAATGCTTACAAGATCCTTATCTCGTTAATAAAATGGAAGACCATAGTATGCTGTACGGATTAAAAGAAACGGAAGAACGTCTTCATTTCCTTTTACGTGACGATGCTCCGGTGCAATCGTTCCAAGAAATGAATGCATTACAATCGTTTGATATGGATTTGACATCTGATCTTCATCAACTTTTAAATCGTTTGCATCAATCTGGGCTCGAAGTAATCGTTGTAGATCAAACCGTCCCCCTTATAGAGCAGAACGGATTACATTGTGTAAAAGTCATGATCCCAGGCATGCTACCGATGACGTTCGGTCACCATCTCACTCGTATTACCGGACTGGATAGAGTATATACCGTACCGATGACACTTGGATATAGGGCTGAGCCTTTAACAAACGAACAATTAAATCCACATCCGCATCCATTTCCATAGATGAATAACCTTCCAGCTCACGCAAAACTTAAAGCAAATAAGGATACTTTCTTCCTCCCCGACTCAAACGGGGGTGTCTATTTTCGAAATAACGCCAGTTCCTTCCGCATGGACGGTGATGGAATTTATAACTGGATTGAAAAATTAATGCCTATGTTTAATGGTGATCATTCTTTAGCAGAAATAACCGATGGTCTCCCTCTCCCCTATCAACATCGTGTATTTGAAATTGGAGAGATTTTATATGAAAATGGTTTTGTTCGTGATGTAAGTCAAGATGCACCTCATGAATTAAACATTGCATTACTCGATAAGTACGCTTCGCAAATTGAATTTCTAGAAGCTGATTCTCATTCAGGTGCTTTAAAATTCGAGACGTACCGCGCAGCAAATGTCCTTATACTTGGTTCTGGGGATATGCTTACTTCCTTAGTTTCTTCTTTACTAGAATCCGGATTACCTACATTTCATTACCTTGTCACAGATTATATGGAAACAAATTACGACCGAATTCATGAACTAGTAGAACGTGCATATGAAGTTGATGACAATGTACTTGTTCAAGAAATAGATACTACAATTGACCGCCCCCTGCATGAAGTGTTCGAACCTTTTGACTGGATTTTCTACGTTTCTCAAAATGGAGACATTGAAGGCTTAAGAACAGTTCACACGATTTGCAAGGAAGTAGGAAAGAACTTCATACCCGCCATTTGTTTATCAACATTCGGTTTGGCTGGTCCTGTCGTAACAGCTGATCGTGAAGAATGCTGGGAATCAGCTTGGCATCGGCTACATGAAACTACTTTACAAGATGAAAATGCATCAGCTCCTTTTTCACCAATTACAGGTGCAATGTTAGCAAATATAATCGTTTTTGAATTGTTTAAACATGTCGCTGATGATTCATATCGAGAAAAGGAGCCACAATTCTTTTTATTAAACTGTGAAACACTCGAAGGGACATGGCACCCTTTTATAAAACACCCTCTCGCAACTGATGAAAGTTTTACCATTGATACAATAGAAAATCTTACCGAAAAACTTGAGCAGCGGTCCAACCAACATACTTCAACTGAATTGTTCCGTTTTTTCGACTCATTAACTTCTAAAGAAGCTGGTATATTCCATGTGTGGGATGAACAAAATTCATATCAACTACCGTTATCACAATGCAATATTCAAGTGGCTACACCACTATCCGATGGTCCTGCTTCCCTCCTGCCTCTTATGACTTGCGCTGGGTTGACTCATAATGAAGCTCGCCGTGAAGCTGGTTTAACAGGAATTGAAACATATGTAGCTGAAATCATTCATCGCCTTATTCCTGAACATAACGATATCGGTATTGGTGCTGGAGAAACGATGACAGAAGGTGTTTACCGGGCACTACAACAACATTTAAACAATAAACTATATGAGCGGCAATCACATATGCTAGAAGAAATTACAACGATCGACCTAGCTGAAATTCATGATACACATTGTAAGTTTTATTACGATGCTCTCTCTACAATTCATGCAGCACCTAAAATAGCAATGAGTGAAGAGATTCTTAGTTTTCCAGTCGTTTGGGTCGGTGTAAATGATAGATGGTATGGCGCATCCAGTATTAATATGACGTTAGCGTTACGTAACGCACTACAACTATCTCTTCTTCACATTCAAAATGAAGAAACTCCATACAGAGCTACTGTTTTGCCTGAATCATCTATTATTTTATATGACACTGATTCTTTTCGAATAGAAATACAAGCGGACGAAGAGATTCCAGGTGTGCAATCTTTACAGCTTGCTTTACAGCATTTAGGCGAACATAATTTTTATCCATTCGTATTTGATTTAGCGATTGAATCATTTTTAAAAGAAAATTTAGATGGTGTGTACGGGGTATTAATTGCAAAGGAGGACGGTCTATGAATGATCGAAATTAAAGTACCTGAGCTTGCAGAATCTATTACTGAAGGAACTATTTCACAATGGCTTATCAACGTAGGTGACAAAGTTGAGAAAGGTGGCAGCGTTGTTGAGCTTGAAACTGATAAAGTCAATGTAGAAATCATTGCAGAAGATTCAGGTATTGTATCGAAGTTACTAGGCGAGCCTGGGGATACAGTTGAAGTTGGCGCAACTATCGCAATTTTAGATGCAAATGGCGCACCAGTGGCAGTAAGTACACCTGCACCAGTGGCTGAGCAACCAAAACAAGAAACAGCTGAAGCACCGAAAGCTGCTGCTCCAAATGCTGAACAAGCTACGGCTCTACAAGGTTTACCAAATACGAACCGTCCTATCGCATCACCAGCTGCTAGAAAAATGGCTCGTGAATTAGGAATCGACTTAAACGACGTACGTAGCACAGATCCACTTGGACGTGTGAGACCACATGATGTACAAGCTCATGCTGCAGCACCAAAAGAAGCACCAGCTGCTCCAAAAAGTCCAGCTCCTGCTCCAGTTGCAAAAACGGAATTTGAAAAACCAGTTGAGCGCGTGAAAATGTCCCGCCGCCGTCAAACAATTGCAAAACGTCTTGTAGAAGTACAACAAACATCTGCAATGTTAACAACATTTAACGAAGTTGATATGAGTGCAATCATGGAATTACGTAAAGAGCGTAAAGATGCTTTCGAGAAAAAACATGATGTACGTCTTGGCTTTATGTCATTCTTCACAAAAGCAGTTGTTGCAGCATTAAAACAATTCCCATTATTAAATGCTGAAATTCAAGGCGACGAGCTTATCATTAAAAAATTCTATGATATCGGTATTGCAGTAGCAGCTCCAGATGGATTAGTTGTTCCAGTTGTACGCGATGCTAACCAATTAAACTTCGCTGAAATCGAAAGCGAAATTCGTAATTTAGGTATGAAAGCACGCGATAATAAACTTTCATTAAAAGAGCTACAAGGTGGTACATTTACAATTACAAACGGTGGTGTATTCGGTTCTCTAATGTCAACACCAATCCTAAACAGCCCACAAGTAGGTATTTTAGGAATGCACAAAATCCAAGTAAGACCAGTTGCAATTGATGCAGAACGTATGGAAAACCGTCCGATGATGTACCTTGCACTATCTTACGATCACCGTATTGTTGATGGTAAAGAAGCAGTTAGCTTCCTTGTTGCTGTTAAAGATATGCTTGAAGATCCAAAATCATTATTATTAGAAGGTTGAATGACGAGGAAGAATACAACGACAAACCCTTGGGCCAAGTTCCATGGTCCGAACCTTGGTTATGTTATTGAACAGTATGATCTTTACGTAACTGGAGCAGGTTCTGTTGATCCGGAATTACAAGAGCTTTTTGAAATTTTTGGAGCTCCTTCGTTTCAAGATGATGTCGTAACAGGGGACAACACAGCAACACATTTTTCTCCTCAAAACACAGGTAACATTGAAAAAATTCTTAAAGTCGTTCAACTTGTTGAACAGATTCGTTCTTTCGGGCATACGTTGGCTCACATCAACCCGATGGAAGATGCTGCAAACGGACAATCTCTTCTAGAGAAAGCAATGAACGAACTGAGCGATGCTGACTTGAAAGCGATTCCAGCTAAAACAGTATGGCAAGATGCACCAGAGGGTATTCACACTGCACTTGATGTAATTCATAGATTAAAAGACGTTTATACAAAATCTTTAGCTTATGAATTCTCACATATACAAGATAGTGAAGAACGCGCGTGGTTGCATCAAATGGTGGAATCAAATTCATTGCGTCAACCATTATCAAATAAAAAACGAACTGCTCTTTTAAAACGTTTAACAGCTGTTGAAGGTTTCGAGCAATTCTTGCATAAAACATTCGTTGGGCAAAAGCGTTTCTCTATCGAGGGCGTTGATATGCTTGTACCTGTTCTAGATGAAATTGTCCTAGAAGGTGCTAAAGGCGGCGTTGAAGATGTCATGATTGGTATGGCTCACCGCGGGCGTCTAAGCGTACTTGCTCACGTATTAGAAAAACCATATACTCACATGTTTGCTGAATTCAAACATGCAAAAATAGAAGGCGCAGTAGCAAATGCTGGCTGGACTGGCGACGTGAAATACCATTTAGGTAGAGAACAAGTCGTTGGGAATGAAGAAGTTAGCACTCGCGTTACATTAGCAAATAACCCGAGTCACCTTGAGTTCGTTAACCCTGTTGTGGAAGGTTTCGCACGTGCGGCTCAAGAAAATCGTAAAAAGTCTGGTCTTCCAGAACAAGATACTTCTAAATCATTCGTAGTTTTAGTTCATGGTGACGCTGCATTCCCTGGTCAAGGTATTGTATCTGAGACACTAAACTTAAGCAGATTGAATGCGTACCAAACGGGCGGAACAATTCATGTTATCGCAAACAATGCAGTTGGTTTTACGACTGATAGCTATGATTCTCGTTCTACGAAATATTCAAGTGACCTTGCAAAAGGTTTTGATATTCCGATTGTTCACGTAAACGCTGATGATCCGGAAGCTTGTCTTGCTGCTGCTAACCTGGCAATCCAATATCGTACGTTGTTCAAAAAAGACTTCTTAATCGATTTAATCGGTTACCGTCGCTACGGTCATAACGAAATGGATGACCCAGCAGTTACGCAACCACAAGTGTACAAAAAAATTAAAAATCACCCAACTGTAAGAGCAATTTATGCAGATCAATTACAAGCTGCTGGTGTTCTAAATGCAGATGAGGTTGAAACAATTACTCAATTTATACAAGAACAATTAAAATCTGATTATGCACAGGTACCACCAGCTGATACGAGCGCTGCAACAATTCACGTTAAAGTGCCAGATGTTGTTGCAAAAGGCATTCAGCCAATTGATACTGGTGTTGAACTTGACTCACTTCGTGCAATGAATGAAGGTCTATTATCTTGGCCAGAAGGCTTTAATGTATATCCGAAGGTGAAGAAAATTCTTGAGCGCCGTAAAGATGCTCTTGAAGAGAACGGTAAAATTGAATGGGCACTTGCTGAATCATTAGCATTCGCTTCTATTTTACAAGAAGGTACGCCAATTCGTTTAACTGGTCAAGATTCACAGCGTGGTACATTTGCGCATCGTCACATCGTATTACACGATACTGATACAAATGAAACATATTCACCATTACATCGCTTACCAAACATTAACGCTTCATTCTCTGTTCATAACAGTCCGTTATCAGAAGCTGCTGTTGTTGGTTACGAGTATGGTTATAACGTATTTGCTCCAGAAACTCTTGTTATGTGGGAAGCGCAATATGGTGACTTCTCAAATACTGCGCAAGCATTATTTGATCAATATGTTTCAGCTGGAAGAGCAAAATGGGGTCAAAAATCAGGTTTAGTTCTTCTATTACCACACGGTTATGAAGGTCAAGGACCAGAGCACTCTAGTGCACGTCCAGAGCGTTTCTTACAGTTAGCTGCGGAAAACAACTGGACAGTTGCAAACTTAACGAGCGCAGCACAGTACTTCCATATCTTGCGTCGTCAAGCATCTATTTTAGGAACAGAAGCTGTTCGACCTTTAGTACTTATGACGCCGAAGAGTTTATTACGTCATCCACTTACGCTTTCAACTGCTAGTCAGTTAAGCGAAGGACGTTTCCAACCTGCTTTAGAACAAGAAAACCTTGGCATGAAACCAAATAAAGTTAAACGTCTTGTTTTAAGTACAGGTAAAATGGCGATTGACTTAGCAGCGGAAATCGAGTCTGGTAAACATGAATACAACTTAGATGAAGTTCATGTCGTTCGCATTGAACAGTTGTATCCATTCCCTGCTGAAAAAGTTCAATCTATTATGAAACGCTTTAAAAACTTAGAAGAAATTATTTGGGTTCAAGAAGAACCTCGTAATATGGGCGCATGGCATTACATGGCTCCAATTCTGTTCGAACTAGCTGGAGATACAGTGAAAACAGGTTACATTGGACGCCCAGATCGTTCTAGCCCATCTGGTGGCGATCCGTTCGCTCACAAAGCTGAGCAAGAACTAATTGTGGCGCACGCTTTAGATGCGAAGTATAATTTCCGTCAAGATAAACAAGAAATTGAAGTTTACAGCAACTAAATGGTCGAATACCGAAAAAAATTTGGACTATCTCAAGAAAAATTGGCTGAGAAACTTGGGGTTTCCAGACAAACTATTATTTCAATTAAAAAAGGAAAATATGATCCATCGCTTCCATTAGCATTTGAAATCGCGAAAACATTTCAAACAACGATAGAACATGTATTTATTTATGAAGGAAAAGAAGAGGGGGAGAAAGGATGAATGAATGATTCACAAAAGTACTTTGTTATTATGGGAATTATCTTTTTAATTATGAGTGGATTTATGATACTAGCAGGTATAATGACACATTCAGCACCACCAAGTCCTACTTATACGTTACTAGCAATGATGATTATGTGTTTCTGCTTAAGTTACTTACACCCGCAATTTAAAGAAAAAGATGAGCGGATGAAACTCATTCGTTATAAAGGGATGTTCTTCAGTTTTTTTGCATTAACAGCGTATTACCTTCTTTTCTCTATCGGCTTAAACTTAAAAGTAATTACACTATCTGCGGTTGAACTATTAAATATACTTATGGCACTTACAATGAGCACCGTCTTTATCTCATTTGTTGTTTTGGCAAAAAGATATTAAATGCAAATGATGTATGCTTTTGGTATGGGGATCGTTTTATTTTTAGCGGTGTTCCTATTCATTCGTAAAGACGTTCAAGGCGGGACGTTAACGAAACGAGGATTTTATAAAATGATTGGCTGTTTAGTTGTTATGTTTATAGCGATCATCGTAATGATTGTATTAATTACTCAATCATTATAAATGAATAAAAAAGCTATCTTCTTTTTATTAACAAGTCTACTACTTGTAGCTAGTATTACTTATATAATATGTAACAAACGAGAACAAGTACCACCTATATTAGTATGGGAGGATCAAGAATACTACGTTACGGATGAACCTGCTCAAGCAGAAGAAGTCGGGCAAAGGCTCGGAGAAGTGACAAAGAAAATTGAAGCAAGTAAAGCACCTACTAAAAATAGCGAATCCAATATATTACAAGAAAAAACAGAAGTATTCACAATGATTGAAGAAGAAAAAGATGATCAATCGCCTTTAATCATAAAGGAACCTTATGGTGACGAATATAGAATAGTAAGGCCGATGTTAAAGCAAGTACTATAAATGCAGACAACAGCTTCATATCCGTGGTCGTTAAGAAAAATATTTGTCTTTTTCCTTTGCTTTATTCTGCCTCCTATCGGTATCATTTACATTTTCATGAATAGAGAAGCACTACAAAAGAGAGATTTCATTTTATATGTATTATTTGCTGCTATTAATATATCGCTTTGGTTAGCATTGATGATTTTTGATAGGAGTATGTGGATGATAGCGGGGCATGATGCGCTTAGCGTAATTGTTATTATTGTTTCGAATATGAATAAGGGATAAATGAGATGGAGAGCAGGAACTTTTGAAAAAATAGAAACAAACCATGCATCTATTGAACAAATTATAAACACATATAAGAAACAAAACTTAAATGGTGGAGCGGTTATAAGCTGTTTTAAAGTACATAACGAAAATTTTTTCAAAGAAATACCACATGGAGAAGATGGACATGAGCACTTTTTCAGAAGAATCTTCAACTCTTTAGATATAATCAATAACTTAGAAGAATTAAAAATACATACATCAGATAAATATAAGTTTCGTTTTAAAGAGCATCAGGCAGTCATGCTTGATGGTAGCATTGCCGCTCAAATTTTGTGGGGCGGAGCGTATGAAGCATTTCAAGAACGGCCGGTCGCTGCGAAGCAATTAGCGATCAATGTATGCCAATATATGTTCCAAGATCGATACGAAGATATTAAAGCGTTTGAAAGTTACCGCCCTTGGACAGATTGGTTTTACGATGTTGCGTGGGATGCTACTTGGATGGTATTAGATAGTAAGGCGCATAAAATGTGGTTAATTTGTGCTACGGATACGGATTAAATGAACGTGAAAAAGGTAAAGAAATTATTGCTACTAATGATGGTAATAGGGTTAACAGTCGGTGTTCTAGCAGGATGTGCAAACCCAAAAGATACTGCTGAAGAATTTTTAACAGCAATACAAAAAGGTGATGTAGAAAAAGCTCGCACATTCTTTGAAAGTGACAAGGAATTTAATAAACTAAATGAAAAAACAGATGATGCGGAAGCAAAAGAAATGTTAAGCGCAATTACGAAAAACTTTAAATTTGAAAAACTAGAAGAAGTATCAAAAAAAGATGACAAAGCAGAAGTGAAAGTGAAAATTACATCTGCCGATCTATCTGTTGCTGTAACGAAAGCAATGGGAGAAGTTATGCCAATGGCCTTCGCTAGTGCCTTTAGCGAAGACAAAGAGCAATCTGAAAAAGCAATCGAAAAAACAATGACATCAGCTATCATTAAACATTTATCAGATAAAGATGCAATAATGGCAACACGTGAAGTTACACTAAACTTAAAGAAAAATAAAGATGGTGACTACAAAATCGTTGCTGACGATAACTTGAAAGAAGTATTGTTTGCGAATGCTAAGGCTTTGGAGAAGATGTTTGGTGGGAAGTAAATGAGTTTACTAATTAAAGATTTAACAAAGAAATTTGACGAGCATGTTGCAGTGAGTAATTTGAATATCGAGATACCGAAAGGTGAAATATTTGGATTCTTGGGCGGGAATGGAGCAGGTAAAACGACTACATTTCGAATGATACTTGGACTTTTATCGAAATCAAGCGGAACCATTTCATGGAATGGTAAACCTATAAATTATGATGTTACAGATAAGATTGGGTATTTACCAGAAGAACGTGGTCTTTATGCGAAAATGACTGTCAAAGAACAAGTTAACTTTTTTGCAAAATTAAAGAATATGAAAAGTAAAGATGCAGAAAAAGAACTGCACTATTGGCTGGAGCGTTTTAATATAACTGAGTATCTGAACAAAAAGGTAGGAGAACTTTCAAAAGGGAATCAGCAAAAAATTCAGCTGATAACAGCGATTATACATAAGCCTGAACTCTTAATTTTAGATGAACCATTTAGTGGTTTAGATCCAGTAAATGTTGAAATGTTAAAAGAAGCTGTTCTTGATATGCAAAAACAAGGGTCGTCGATTCTTTTTAGTTCACATCGTATGGAACAGGTGGAAGAATTATGCCAACACATTTGTATCATGCACAAAGGAGTACCTGTTGTTCAAGGAGACATTGCCAAAATTAAAAGTGACTTTGGTAAAAAGAATGTTGTAATCGTTGGCGATCATGACTTTGATCATTTGAAAGAAATAAAAGGTGTAGAAAGTATGAAGAAACGTAAGAATGCAGTTACTCTTAAAATTTCATATGAAGAAGTTTCGCATGTTTTATTTAAAGAGATAACGAAATTAGGGTATGTTAAAAAGTTCGCAGTGGAAGAGCCTACACTAAATGACATCTTTATTGAGAAAGTAGGTGCACAGCATGAGTAGATGAGTAGTTTCTGGACGATTTTTATACAAAACTATAAATATAAGGTGATAGCTAAATCATATATTGCTATTACAATCATAATTTCTATGTTAATTATAGGAATGATGAATTTTGACAAGATTTATGACTATTTTGCAGGTAACGAGGAAGAGCAAGTTGTCATTGTTACAGAAAAAGAAGAATTATATACAACTATTCATCAAGTGTTTAAAAACGTAGATAGTAAATTGCATGTTAAATATAGTATGGATAAACAAAAAGCAGAATCGGGCGTTAAACATGGTGATTATACATATGCAATTGTTGTAGAGGAATTGGGTAATAAACAACTAAAGGCTACGTATATAACTGAGACAGATGTAAATCAGCAAGATGTTAGCAAGGTCCAAACGATTTTATCTCAAATACAATCTTCTAATTTCGCTCAGCAATTGAATCTATCGCAAGATGAATTAAAGGTGTTAACGACGCCAGTAGAAATTCATACCAAAACTGTTTCAGATAAGGTTAAAGATGGAGAACATACAGAGGGTGTAGGAATTTTAATTAATACCTTTATCATGCTAAATTATTTAATGATATTATTGTATGCTGCACAATTAGCTACAGATGTTGCAACAGAAAAATCTTCTCGTGTAATGGAGTTAGTTGTTTCAAGTATTTCGCCTACAAAACATTTATATGCGAAGCTATTCTCAACATTATTGGCAGGTATTACACAAATGATAATTTGGGGCTTGGTCGCAACTGTTGGGTATAAAATAGCAATTAATGAATCGAAAAATGATATTTTAAATAGTATTGATTTAAATTCTGTTGCTCCTACTCTAGTGGTGTATGGGATTCTATTCTTCGCATTAGGATTCTTATTATATGGCTCATTATCTTGTCTACTCGGCTCTATTATTAGTCGTATAGAGGAGTCTTCTCAAGCTGTTATGCCACTGATGTTTATGTTAATTGCTGCTTTGTATATCGCACTTTATGGAATGTCAAATCCAAGCAGCACGGTTGTTACCATTACTAGCTATATACCTTTCTTTACTCCTATTGTTATGCTCGTACGAATTGGATTCCTCAATATCCCAGTATGGGAGGTTGCTCTTACATTAGCGATTCTATTAGCAACAATATGTATGATGATTAATTTAACGAGCCGTGTTTACCGAGGTGGCGTATTATTATATGGTAAAGGTGCATTTAGTAATATCAAAAAGGCAATCAAGTTAGGAAAAAAATAAATGACATTTGAAAAAGATTGTCCGTATTGTTTTGGAAGGCAATATCTTTCTAACGATACCTTTCATTATGCTAATGCTGCTTTACCTTTGCTATTCTTATGTCCTTTACTTGTTGATTTAAGCGATGAAAACCCTTTGGATAAATATCGTAAATAAATGTATAACAGAAGTACAAGATTTTTTTACCCCGCATTAACGGGCAGTAAGATCCCCGCTCAAAATTCAGCGAAAGCAAAGAAGTTAGGTGTGAGATCAACTGCCCGTAAAAGCCCGATTGGTTCAACTAATAATCCGTGGGGGATGAAGAAAACCCCCACGGATTAAATGCGTGTTTCTAGAAATAGAACGATTTCGATTAATGGCTCGATTCTTGATGTGGATGTTACGCATGATGAGTTTTTGCAAGAGCTCGTTGAGTGGGTCGATTCTAAAGGGTGGTCATTTATGGGGATGACGGATGAGAGCACGCCTGAGGAAGCAAGTCAAAAGTTAATAGATTCGTTGATTGATGAGAAGGATAAGAAAGAGTAAATGGTAAATTTTAAGAAGGTTTTGGCTTTTATTACAGTTATTAGTTTGTTTTTATTGACACCTATGACGTTGCGTGCTGAGACGAATATTGGAGTGAATCCGGAGCAAGTGGCACCACCACCTAAGGAAGGGCCAAATGTTTTTAGTCAGTTTGCAGCTACGATTGATGCGAAAACAGGTGATTTGTTATATGACAAAAATGCACATCATCGTGCGTTTCCGGCTAGTGTGACGAAAGTGCTAACAGCAATTTTGTTAATGGAGCATACGAAGCCAGAGGATCAGTTTACATTTTCGCAATTAGCATTAGATCAAGAGAAGAGTAATTATCAAATTGAGTTTCAACCCGGCGAGACGGTGAATAGAAATACCGCGCTTATGATTTTAATGGTGTTAAGTGCGAATGATGTGTCGTATGCGATTGCGGAGCATATTGGGGGAAGTGTTGAGAATTTTGCTAATATGATGAATGAAAAGGCAAAACAGTTAGGCGCTACAGATAGTCACTTTGTAACACCAAATGGACTACATGATCCGAACCATTATACGACGCCGTATGATATCGCTATGATTACGAGAGGTGTGCAAAAGTATCCTGAAATTTTGCAAGCGATGAATACGAAAAGAACGACAGTTACTACATCTAGGCAGACGGTGTCTATTTTTAATAAATCTGTTTATTTTGAGAACCCATATAGTATTGGCGGTAAGACAGGGTTTACGAATGAAGCGCGTAATACGCTCGTTTTATTAAATGAGAAAGATGGAAATCGTATTATAAATGTAGTAATGGCTTCTCAAAGACCTGAAATTTATGAGGATTTAAAGCAGATGGCGGAATATTCTTTTGGGCAATTTACGAAACAAACGGTGCTAGATAAACATAGTTGGCATCAAAAGACAACGTATTTAAATAAAGATATTGATAGCGAACTTGAAAAAAGTGCAGAGCTTGTGCTTAAGAAAGATGAAGGGAAAAATGTGAAAACTATTTTTCGGGCCGCTTCATTAGATAAAGACTCTTTGTATCAAAAGGGAATTCATCGTGGTGAGGTAGTTGGTGCAGTTGATATTACGAAAAATAATCAAACAATTGCGACGATAAATGTTCTTTCAAAAGAAGATGTTACTTTTGCGATGCCTAAAAAAGATTCAATTGAGCCTGAAATAAAAGAGTCAAATGTGAAAGTGATAAGTATTGGGATAGGTGCGATTGTATTAGTTGGAGTCATTTTATATGCTGTGGTGCGTCATAATAGACAAGGAATAAAATCAGAAGAAAAGTAAATGAAATTAATTTGGAAGATAATTAGCAACGCGATCTCATTTGTTTTATTTGCATTGATGGTTTTCTTAGCTTTTGTAGTCATTTCTTCAAAAGCTAGCGGTGGGGATCCGACAGTGATGGGATATCAGTTTAAGAGCGTTCTTTCAGGATCGATGGAGCCGACGTTTTTAACAGGGTCAATCATTGCAATAGAACCAAAGAAAGATGGTTCTAAATATGAAAAAGGTGATGTTATTACCTTTAAAGAGAAAGATCAAAAAATTATCACTCACCGTATTATCGGTGTGAAAGATACAAATGGAAAAGTAATGTATGAAACAAAAGGGGACAACAACAACGGACCAGATTTAGAGCCAGTACTTGCAGAAAATGTAGTTGGAAAATATGCAGATATTACAGTTCCGTACGTTGGTTATTTACTGAATTATGCGAATTCAAAAGCGGGAGCAGCATTACTTCTTATTATTCCAGGCGTCTTTTTACTTGGTTATTCCGCGATTTCTATTTTTGGCGCTATTCGTAGCATTGACGGAGAAAAGAAAGATAAAAAAGTAGAACAATCCGTCTAGATGACTTTAAAGAAAAAGTTAGGAATGGGTATCACATCAGCAGTACTAGGAGCAGCATTAGTTGGTGGAGGAACATTTGCGTTTTTCAGTGATAAAGAAGTGTCAAACAATACATTTGCGGCTGGTACACTTGATTTAGCATTAAATCCATCAACAGTTGTGAATGTATCGAATTTAAAACCTGGCGATACAATTGAAAAAGAATTTAAACTAGAAAATAAAGGCTCTTTAGATATTAAAAAGGTTCTACTGAAAACAGATTATAATGTAGAAGATGTAAAGAAAGATAATAAAGATGATTTTGGTAAACATATTAAAGTAACATTCTTAAAAAATGTAGATAAGCATGAGACAATTGTGAAACAAACTACATTAGATAAATTGAAAGGTGACACACTTACAGCCGTAGATAATGATTTAGCTGCTTGGTTCTGGGATGAAAAAGGTATTTCTGCAGGTAAATCTGATAAATTCAAAGTGAAATTTGAGTTCGTTGATAATGGAAAAGATCAAAATCAATTCCAAGGCGATAAGTTACAATTAAATTGGACGTTTGATGCACAACAAACAGCAGGTGAAGAAAGATAAATGGGAGAGATTAAGATGCTGAAAAGACCGCGTAATTTAAAAAAGATGCTTATATTGCCGTGTATGTGCTCTATTACGTTTTATTTAGGATCTCAAGTTATGACGCATACAGAAGCGGCATTCATTCATGAAACGAAAGTAGAAGCGAGCATTTCTACAGCAATTATATTTCCGAAAACAGTTACTACATTAAAAGAGCAGGCTGAGCAACATAAACAGTTTATTGAGCATGAGTATGGAACAATGAAGGGGAAACTGAAAGTAACTTCTATTGAAGAAATAAAACAGGCAATTTCTATATGGCAACAAGGTCGTGAGAAAATTGTTTCTGAGAAGGAAGCCTTGCAAAATGTATATACTGAAATAGAAGCTCCTTACAACCAAATACAGGAAGAATTAAAAGTAACTAAAGATGAGTCGATTCAAAAAGTAGCCTTATATGTGAATGAAGGCTTTCAGATTATAAAAGAGAAGCGAGATTATATTGAGAAAGAAGTTAGTTTGAAAGCTATTGATGAGCAAATTCAGGTTCTACAGCAACAATTAAACGTTGCACTTGAAGCGGAAGGACAAAAGAAAGTAGAAGAACAGAAGAAAGTAGAAGAACAGAAGAAAGTAGAAGAACAGAAGAAAGTAGAAGAACAAAAGAAAGTAGAAGAACAAAAGAAAGTAGAAGAACAAAAGAAAGTAGTAGAAGAACAAAAGAAAGTAGAAGAACAAAAGAAAGTAGAAGAACAAAAGAAAGTAGAAGAACAGAAGAGAGTAGAAGAGCAAAAGAAAGTTGAAGAACAGAAAAAGCTAGAAGAGCAGAAGAAAGCAGAGGAACAGAAAAAATAAGTGAGTCTGAAAAAGAAATTAGGTATGGGAGTTGCATCAGCAGCATTGGGGTTATCTTTAATTGGTGGAGGAACGTTTGCATTCTTTAGCGATAAAGAAGTATCAAATAATACATTTGCAGCTGGGACGTTAGATCTTACATTAAACCCTAAAACGCTTGTGGATATTAAAGATTTAAAACCAGGGGATTCTGTTAAGAAAGAGTTCTTATTAAAGAACGACGGTTCGTTAACAATTAAAGACGTTAAATTAGCAACAAAGTATAGTGTTAAAGATGCAAAAAATGATAATGCTGGGGAAGACTTTGGTAAGCACATTAAAGTGAAATTCATTTGGAACTGGGATAAACAAAGTGAGCCTGTATATGAAACAACTTTAGCAGACTTACAAAATGCGGATCCGGATCTTTTAGCTAAAGACATCTTTGCTCCTGAGTGGGGAGAAAAAGGTGGATTAGAAGCTGGCACAGAGGATTATCTATGGGTACAATTTGTATTCGAAGATAATGGTCAAGACCAAAATAAATTCCAAGGTGATACATTGAATTTAGAATGGACATTCAACGCTAATCAAGAAGCTGGGGAAGAAAAATAAATGATTGGAGAACGTATAAAACGCCTTCGTTTACAAAAAGGTATTTCATTAACTGAACTTGCCGAAAAAGCTGGTGTTGCTAAATCTTACATTAGTTCTATAGAACGAAATTTACAAAAAAACCCTTCCATTCAGTTTCTTGAAAAAATCGCAGCAGTTCTACAAATTCCAGTTGATACTTTACTTCATGACGAAACAGCAAAGGAAGCTCGCCTAGACTCCGAATGGACACAGCTCGTTAAAGACGCAATGAACTCTGGTGTCTCTAAAGAACAGTTTCGTGAATTTCTTGAGTTTACACAATGGAAGCGCAATCAAAAATAATTGTACAAAGATAAGACAGACACACTGGATCAAGAATGGATTGATTTAATACTTGAAGCTCTAGATGCTGGTATCGCCCTACAAGATATCGAACACTTTTTCCAACGTGTGAAGCCATCAAGTCAAGCTCAATAGATGAACAAGAAACCATTCAAAGTATTATCATCAATTGCGTTGACAGCTGCATTAGGTCTTTCATTCAGCGCTGGCACTCAGTCTGCGTACGCTGAAACGCCTGGGAATAAAACAGCTACGAGCCCAGTGGATGACCATTTAATTCCAGAAGAGCGTTTAGCAGATGCACTGAAAAAACGTGGGGTAATTGATTCTTCAGCTTCAGAGAAAGAAACAAAGAAAGCTGTCGAAAAGTATGTAGAGAACAAAAAGGGTGAAAATCCTGGGAAAGAAGCAACAAATGGGGATCAACTTACGAAAGAAGCATCTGACTTTTTAAAGAAAGTGAAAGATGCGAAAGCAGACACGAAAGAAAAACTAAATCAGCCAGCAACAGGGACACCTGCAGCGACAGGCCCAGTTAAAGGCGGACTAAATGGTAAAGTACCAACTTCTTCAGCAAAACAAAAAGCATATAACGGTGATGTTCGTAAAGATAAGGTACTTGTTTTACTTGTAGAGTACGCTGACTTTAAACATAACAACATCGATAAAGAACCTGGTTATATGTATTCGGAAGACTTTAACAAAGAACACTATGAAAAAATGTTATTCGGTGATGAGCCATTCGCATTAGAGGATGGAAGCAAAATCGAAACGTTTAAACAATATTACGAAGAGCAATCCGGTGGTAGTTACACAGTGGACGGAACAGTTACAAAATGGTTAACAGTTCCTGGTAAAGCTGCTGATTACGGTGCAGATGCTGCTACAGGTCATGATAATAAAGGACCAAAAGGACCACGTGATCTAGTAAAAGATGCATTAAAAGCAGCTGTAGATAGCGGTCTTGATTTATCACAGTTTGATCAGTTCGATCAATACGATGTAAATGGTGATGGAAATCAAAATCAACCGGACGGTTTAATCGATCATTTAATGATTATTCATGCGGGTGTTGGACAAGAAGCTGGCGGTGGTAAATTAGGTGATGATGCAATTTGGTCACATCGCTGGACAGTTGGACCAAAACCATTCGCAATTGAAGGTACGCAAGCGAAAGTTCCATATTGGGGCGGAAAGATGGCAGCATTCGACTACACAATTGAACCAGAAGATGGTGCGGTTGGTGTATTCGCGCATGAATATGGTCATGATTTAGGTCTTCCAGATGAGTATGATACAGACTATACGGGTCATGGTGAGCCAATTCAAGCTTGGTCTGTTATGAGTGGCGGTAGCTGGGCTGGTAAAATCGCTGGAACAACGCCAACAAGTTTCTCACCACAAAATAAAGAGTATTTCCAAAAAACAATCGGTGGTAACTGGGCAAATATCGTAGAAGTAGATTACGAGAAATTAAATAAAGGTATCGGTCTAGCAACATATTTAGACCAAAGTGTTACGAAATCTAACCGACCAGGTATGATTCGTGTTAACTTACCAGATAAAGATGTAAAAACAATTGAGCCAGCATTTGGTAAACAGTATTACTACAGCACAAAAGGTGACAATCTTCACACGAAAATGGAAACACCACTGTTCGATTTAACAAATGCAACGAATGCGAAATTCGATTTCAAATCATTATATGAGATTGAAGCTGAGTATGATTTCCTTGAAGTACACGCTGTAACAGAAGATGGACAACAAACGTTAATTGAAAGACTTGGCGAGAAAGCAAATAGTGGAAATGCAGATTCGACAAATGGGAAATGGATTGACAAATCATATGATTTAAGTCAATTCAAAGGTAAGAAAGTAAAATTAACATTTGAGTACATTACAGATGGTGGTTTAGCATTAAATGGTTTCCTGCTTGATAATGCATCATTAACAGTAGATGGTAAAGTTGCATTCTCAGATGATGCAGAAGGTACGTCACAATTTAAATTAGATGGTTTCGTTGTATCTAGCGGAACAGAGAAGAAAAAACATAACTACTATGTAGAGTGGAGAAACCATACTGGATCAGATAGCGCATTGAAATTTGCTCGCGGTCCAGAATATAACTCAGGTATGGTTGTATGGTATGCAGACTCAGCTTACTCAGATAACTGGGTTGGTTTACATCCAGGACACGGTTTCCTTGGTGTAGTTGATTCTCATCCAGAAGCAATTGTAGGAACTTTAAATGGTAAGCCGACAATTGACAGTAGTACACGATTCCAAATCGCTGATGCGGCGTTCTCATTCGACAAAACACCCGCTTGGCAAGTTGTATCTCCAACGCGTGGAACGTATACGTACAATGGCTTAGCTGGTGTACCGAAGTTTGATGATTCGAAAACGTATATTAATCAACAGATTCCAGATGCAGGACGTATTTTACCGAAGCTTGGTCTGAAGTTTGAAGTAGTAGGACAAGCTGATGATAATTCTGCAGGTGCTGTTCGTTTATACCGTTAAATGAGCATTTCTTCTATTGTAAATAAACAAAAGCAATATTTTTATAATGGATATACGAGAAGTATAGAAACAAGAAAAAATAATTTAAAAAAGCTTTATGATGGAATTCAGCGTTTTGAAGAAGAGATATTTCAAGCATTGAAATTAGATTTAAATAAGTCAGTTCATGAGTCGTTTACAACGGAAGTGGGATATGTATTAAAAGAAATTTCTTTTCAATTGAAACATATGTCATCGTGGAGTAAACCGAAGCGAGTTCGAACAGCACTAACCCATTTCGGATCGAAGGGGAAGGTAGTACCAGAACCGTATGGTGTGACGCTTATTATTGCGCCGTGGAACTATCCGTTTCAGTTAGCAATTGCACCTCTAGTAGGAGCGCTGGCAGCTGGAAATACAGTTGTTTTAAAGCCGTCAGAGTTAACGCCTAACGTTTCAAAAGTGCTTACGAGAATGTTAGAGGAATTATTCCAAGAAGAGCTTGTAGCGGTAATAGAAGGCGGTATAGAAGAGAGTACGGCATTGTTAAAGGAAAGGTTTGATTATATTTTCTTTACAGGCAGTGTTGGTGTTGGAAAAGTTGTGATGGAAGCAGTAGCTAAAGAGTTAACGCCGCTTACGTTAGAACTTGGCGGGAAAAGCCCATGTATTGTACATAAAGATGCAAAAATTGATGTAACAGCAAGGCGGATTGTTTGGGGTAAGTTTTTAAATGCAGGGCAGACGTGTGTAGCACCGGATTATATGTACGTCCATTCTTCCGTGAAAGAACAATTAATCGAGGCGTTAAGACATGAAATTACGGAGCAGTATGGAAAAGAGCCACTGAACAATGACAATTACGTAAAAATTGTGAGCGAGCGTCATTTTGAACGATTATGTCGATTCTTACAAGATGGTCAAGTCGTAATTGGCGGGAACTATAAGAAAGATACGTTACATATTGAGCCGACAATAGTAACAGATATTACGTGGCAAGATGCTGTTATGGAAGATGAAATTTTTGGCCCGATTTTACCGATTATAGAGTATGACAAAATAGAAGATGTTATTGGCACAATTCAGCAATATCCGAAGCCGTTAGCGCTATATGTATTTTCTGAAAATAAACAAGTACAAAAGAAAGTGACGAGTAATATTTCATATGGCGGAGGTTGTATTAATGATGTTGTCTATCATCTTGCAACGCCATATTTACCTTTCGGGGGCGTTGGAAGTAGTGGATTAGGTAGTTATCATGGGGAAGAAAGTTTTCGGACTTTTTCACATTATAAAAGCATTTTAGCCCAATCTACGGCATTCGATATGAAAATTCGTTACTCTTCTACAAAAAGTGCTTTAAAATTCATACGAAAGTTGTTAAAATGAATGAAAAAAATTATTAAAGTTGAAGCAGTAGAAAAACATTTTGGAAATCAAGTGATTATCCCACCACTTTCTTTAGACATTAAAGAAGGAGAGTTTTTAACAATTTTAGGGCCGAGTGGTTGCGGGAAAACGACGTTACTTCGTATGATCGCAGGATTTGAAACTCCAACTAAAGGGAATCTTTTATTAGATGATGAAAAGATTAACGATTTGCCGCCATATAAGCGTCATATGAACTTAGTATTCCAACATTATGCACTATTCCCGCATATGAATGTGGAGAAAAATATTTGTTTCGGTATGAAAATGCAAAAAGTACCAGCGGCAGAACAGAAAGAACGTGCTGAAGAAGCAATGCGTTTAACGCAGTTACTAGAGTTCCGTAATCGTAAACCTACGAAGTTGTCTGGTGGGCAGCAGCAGCGTGTAGCAATTGCGAGAGCGATTGTAAATAATCCACGTGTATTACTATTAGATGAGCCACTTGGAGCGCTTGACTTTAAGCTAAGAAAAGATTTGCAACGTGAATTGAAAAACTTACAACGTAATTTAGGAATTACGTTCATATACGTAACGCATGATCAAGAAGAAGCGATGAGCATGAGTGACCGTATTGTTGTTATGAATAAAGGACATATTGAACAAGTCGGAACACCGAAAGAAATTTATAATAAGCCAAAAACGTTGTTCGTTGCGACATTTATCGGTGAAAATAATATTGTGAAAAACGGGGAAGACTATGTAGCAATTCGCCCTGAAAATGTAAAGGTACGTTCGGTTGAAGAACCAATTTTAGAAGATTACCATCTTGGACATATTGAAGACATTGAGTTTGTTGGAAATATGGAAAAGCTTTATGTACGTGATGAGAAAACAGCAGAATTATTGATGGCGTATCAAACTGCTGAAGAAGCAGCACAGTGGAGCATTGGAGATAATGTATATGTAGGATGGGAGCAAGAGGACGAGGTGACCTTAAATTGAATGGGAGCAAGAGGACGAGGTGACCTTAAATTGAAAAAAGGGAAATTACTCGCACTACCTACAGTCGCGTGGCTGTTAATCTTCTTCCTAGTTCCACTTGTATTCGTATTGGGTTTTGCCTTCATGCAGCGCGGAGCATACGGAACAGTGGAAATGCAATTTACGCTAGATAATATAGTACGTGTGTTTGATCCATTGTATATGGGAACATTATGGGAAACAGTAAAGATTGCTGTTATTACAACAGTACTTTGTTTATTAATTGGTTATCCATTTGCGTATACAATTACAATTGTTGATCGTAAATATCGTTCTATTCTTTTATTATTGGCAACGATACCGTTTTGGATTAACTTCCTTGTTCGTTCATATGCATGGATTGTTATTTTACGTTCACAAGGTCTTGTGAACACATTGTTATTAAAATTAGGTATTATTAGTGAACCGTTAAATTTATTATATAATACGCCTTCTGTAATACTTGGAATGGTATATTCTTTATTACCATTTATGATATTACCAGTGTATGCAGCAATTGAGCAGCTGGATAAGCGTAAGCTAGAAGCTGCTTATGATTTAGGTGCAACACCAATAAAAGCATTTTGGAATGTAACAGTACCAATGACGATGTCAGGAATTGCTACTGGTTCTATTTTAGTATTCGTTTCTTCTATCGGAATGTTTGTTGTATCAGACGTGATGGGTGGATCGAAAGTAGCATTAATCGGAAACGTAATTCAAAACCAATTCTTAGGTGCGCGTGACTGGCCGTTTGGATCTGCGTTATCTATGATTGTTGTTCTATTCTCTGTTCTGTTAATTTACTTATATTATCGTGCAACGAAAGTATATAAATATGATGGGAACGGAGGGGAATAGATGAAAAAGTTTTTAGTTTCTTATTCTTGGTTAATTTTATTGTTCTTGTATTTTCCAATGATGGTTTTAATGGTATATTCCTTCAATGATTCTCGAATTAATGCGGAATGGGAAGGATTTACATTCCATTGGTATACAGATTTATTTCAAAAACAAGATGTTATTGATGCATTTGTAAATAGTATGACGATTGCAGTTATAACAACGGTTGTAACAACGATACTTGGTATGTTTTTTGCGATAGCATTACATCGTTACAAATATCGTTTTGAAGGGGCCATTAATGGTCTTGTATATTTACCAATTTTAATTCCTGATATATTAATGGGATTATCTTTACTTATCCTATTTAGTCAATTAGGTATGGAACTTGGACAAACAACAATTATTATCGCACATATTACATTTAGTATTTCATTTGTTGTTGTTATTTTAGCGGCCCGTCTTTCTAGCATGGGACGTGATTTAGAAGAGGCTGCAAATGATTTAGGAGCAACGCCATGGCAAACGTTTCGCCATGTGACGTTTCCGGCAATTGCACCGGGAGTTGTTTCAGCAGCATTATTAACATTCACATTATCAATTGATGATTTTGTAATTAGTTTCTTCGTATCAGGACCAGGATCAACAACATTGCCATTATACATTTACAGTATGGTTAAGCGCGGAGTATCACCTGAAATTAATGCCCTTTCTACAATTTTAATTGTTGTTATTGTAGGATTAATGGTGCTATCGGAAATCTTCCGTAACAAAGGTGCAGATGGTGAAGAAAACTCTGGAGGACACCTTCCTTTATAAATGAAATTAATGAAAAGACTAGCTGGCGCAGCAATTAGCTTTAGCCTTGTTGCTGGTGTACTTGCCGGTTGTGGTGAAAAGAAAGAAGAGTTAAACATTTATAGCTGGGCTGACAATTTTGATGAGCAAGTGCTAAGAGATTTTGAAAAGAAATATAACGTGAAAATTAACTATGATAAGTACGCAAGTAACGAAGAAATGCTTGCGAAATTACAAGCTGGTGGCGCAAAGTATGACTTAATTCAGCCATCTGATTACATGGTTAAGACAATGGCGAAAATGGATTTATTAGCTCCGTTAGATAAAAAGAATATCCCGAACATCGAAAATATGATTTCTAATTTCAAAACGCCAGCATTTGACCCAGAGAATAAATATTCTTTAGTATACACTTGGGGCGTAACAGGGATTGCATACAATAAAAAGTATGTGAAAGAAGCACCTACAAGCTGGGCTGACTTATGGAACGAGAAATATAAAGGACATGTAACGTTACTAAATGATTCTCGTGAAGTATTAGGAATGGGTCTTAAGAAGCATGGGTTCTCAAATAGCACGAAAAACGATGCAGAGTTAAAGACAGCAGCTACTGATTTACAGAAGCTACTTCCAAACTTATTAGCATTTGATACAGATAACATTAAACAAAAATTCATTACAGAAGATGCTTGGATCGGTACAGTTTGGTCTGGAGATGCAGCATTTATCGCGAAAGATAATAAAGATGTAGAGTACGTTGTACCAAAAGAAGGTGGCACAATTTGGGCCGACACGTTAGCAATTCCAAAAGGTGCAAAAAACAAAGAGCTTGCAGAGAAGTTTATGAACTACTTATTAGACGAGAAAGTAAGTGTGAAAAACTACGAGTCAATTGGGTACAGTAATCCAAATGAAAAAGCTCACCCTCTTCATAGTAAAGAATATCGTGAGAACCATATGATCTTCTTAACGAAAGAAGAATTAGATCGTACAGAATGGCTTGTTGATGTAGACGATAAGTTAAAAGACTATGATCGTTACTGGACAGAATTAAAAACAAAAGGTAAATAAATGTGTATCATTTTATTACTTACGGTATTTAGTATTATTGCTTGGCGCGTACATGCAGGTGGCGTTACAGTGATGGATACATATGTCCGCGGATTAGTAAAAGGGTTACAAACGGAGAGTTCACTTACATTTTTCTCATACTTTACAAAGTTAGGATCAGCAATTGGAATTGTAACTATACTTATGATAAGTTTGCTTGTTTTCTGGCAGAAACGTTATTATGCTGCAATGATCGTGTATCCAATGGGGATTTTGATCACACATCTCGTTAATAAAGGAATAAAAGAAATCGTGAAAAGGGAGCGTCCGTCGTTAAATGAAGCATTAGATGCACTTGGGTATAGCTTCCCTAGTGGGCATGCAATGTTATCTATTATGACATTCGGTTTTCTTGCTTATATCATTGCGGCAAATTTGAAGAGTGTAACTGGGAAATATGTTATAACCATTTTGATGGGTATATTAATTGTATCGATTGGATTAAGTAGAGTTATTTTAAATGTACATTATCCAACTGATATTTTAGCAGGTTATTGCGTAGGTGGTATTTTGTTGATTATCGCAATTTATTATCATCGTTTACTTACTGAGAGGCTTCAGCTCAATAAAGAGAGATAAGTGAAGACAAATGTACATAAAGTGGATAAGTGGGGGAAGTTAGGAGTTTTTTTGTATCAGTTTCGTTATACAGTAATTGTAGCGCTACTATTGCTTGCGATAGCACTCGGTATTTTTGCTCCAAAGCTACCGGGAGTATTAGGTGGTGATGGTTTTCAAACGGAAGGGGACTATCAAAAGACGAAAGAAATTTTAGACAAAGATTTTAAGAGGTCTCAAGATACGCTCCTACTCGTTTTTGAAAAGAATAAGGATGCATCACATGAGGATTTTAAAAAGCAAATAGACGGCATTGTAAAGAAGGTTCAAGAGAACGAGAAATATGAATCTTTCCATCATCCGATACAAAATAAAGAAATGTTACAAGAGAATATCGGTTATGCGACAATATTATTTTCCGGGAAAACAAATAAAGAACGTATGGAAAAGACACTACAGTTTGCTGATACTATTGAGAAGGAAAGTAATACAGCATTAAAAGTAACACCTACAGGATTTCCAAAAATTAATCAAGAGATTAATGAAAGAACGCAAAATGATTTAAAAGTAGCAGAGATGATTGGTTTGCCGATTGCTTTTCTCGTACTATTATTTTCATTTGGTAGTCTGATTGCGTCTATTTTACCGATTGTAAATGGCGCGCTTAGTGTTATTAGCACGATGGGTATTTTATATTTTATAGGTAGCGATAAAGAACTATCTATTTTCGTATTAAATGTTGCACCGATGATTGGACTTGCACTATCCATTGATTTTGCACTGTTATTTGTGAATCGCTTTCGAGAGGAAGTTGCGAAGAGAACGGTGAAAGAAGCGATAGCGATTACGTATCAAACGGCAGGACGTGCGATCGTATTTTCAGGGTTATGCGTATTCGTTGGTTTATCAGGCTTATTTTTCTTTAAGATTGATTATATTCAGTCCGTTGCCATTAGCGGGATGATTGTTGTGATTATGAGTATTTTATTCTCACTTACACTGCTTCCAGCACTATTATCTTTAATTGGAAAACGAATATTAAAAAAGAATCAAGTAGCACATACGCCGGCAAAGGCGTGGCGTAAATTTGCACAATTTGTAATGAAACATCCAATCATAATGATTATTGCTGTTACAACATTTATTGTTATTTGTTTATTACCGCTACGTTCAGCTAATTTGCAGTTTCCTGGTGTTGAAGCGTTACCTGAAAAGAGTGACACTAGAGTTGCTTATGAGAAATATGAAGAAGCATTTAATAAAACGGTTAAAACACATGCTGATGTTACATTAGTAGTAGAGACGAAAAAAAATATAAAAGAAAAAGAGAGTTTACAAAAGATAGAAGAAGTTGTTCAAAAGTTAAAAGATGATGAGAAAGTGTATGAGGTAAGAAGTTTATACGATGGGCTAACTGGAATGAAAGCAGATCAAGTTGCTGGTATATTGCAGTCGCCAGAAGCGGCAAAAATAGCTCCTGTATTTGAAGCGTACTCAAAAGGAAATAAGACAATAATAGAAGTCTTTTTGGATACGAAGCCTCGTACAGAAACTGCGAAACAATGGGTTCGTGATTTCAAAAATAATTATAAAGAGAATGATGTTACGTACTACCTAGGCGGAATGACGACGTTCCAAAAAGAGTTAGAAGATGAAATTAAAGATAAAGTTGCAATTGGTATGTCAGTTATATTCGGATCAACCTTTGTCATTTTATTATTTGCATTCCGTTCTATACTCATTCCAATTAAGGCAATTATTATGAACGTACTTAGTTTAAGTGCAACAATTGGAATTGTCGTTTGGTTATTTGAGGGTGGTCATTTTGGTTTAGAAGCGAGTCCTGTTTTATTTGTATTACCAATCTTCATTTTCGGCCTCGTGTTTGGGCTTAGCATGGATTATGAAGTATTTCTTATTTCACGTATTCATGAGCTTTATGAAGAAACAGGAGATAATGATCAAGCAACGTTAGAAGGACTCGTTTCAACGAGTAGAATTATAACGTCAGCTGCTTTAATTATGATCGTTGTAACGGGTGCGTTCGCATTTACTGATATTTTACCAGTAAAGCAAATGGGTCTTGGCGTGGCATTAGCGATATTCCTTGATGCAACCATTATTCGTCTTATGCTTGTACCAAGCTTAATGAAGTTGTTTGGAGACTGGAATTGGTGGCTGCCATTTCGGAAAAAACGAGAAAAATCATCATAAATGTTTCGTTATTTCAAATTTAAGCTAAATGATACAGTACAGTTTTCAGAAAACGATGGGCATATGTATCGCATTGTCGGTTATCGATTAGAAAAAGGATTTTATCCAAAAGATGAATGGACTCATATTATTTATGAACTGCTTAGAGAGTTTGATGGATATACGATGGATGCGGAAGAGGAGGAACTTGTGAAGGTTATTCAAGTAGAGGATGAGTATTACAAAATACAAGAGCTGTCGGGCTATCGTTATCCAGTAAAAATGAAGCAAAAGCAGCAAGCTATGAAAGGAGAGAAAATAGACGACTTATTAGATACATACAACGACTATAAACGATTGGCGGATTTCTTCAAAGATTTATCGTATGAGCAAAAAGCTGAAGAAGTATTGCAGGAAATGAAAAGGCTTAGAGCGTGAATGGAAACAAAGAAGAAGGGCGAATGGTGCGAAATTACTGTACCGGCTAAATGGAATGGTATAAGTATCGAATCGTTATTAAAAGTAGAATGGGAACTACCGAAAAAGTTATTACATCAGCTTCGTATGGAAAAAGGTGTTACTGTTAATGGTGAACAGAGAAGATGGAATGAGCTTTTAAAAGAGGGCGATAAATTCCAAGTTCACATGTTTATGGAGGAAGAGTACGGTGTAGAGCCAGAATATGGTGAGTTACATGTAGTATATGAAGATGATCACGTACTTATCGTAAATAAACCAGAGAAAATGGACACGCACCCTGCCGAAAAAGGTGGAATGGGAACACTTGCAAACCTTGTTGCTTTTCATTTTCAAATGCAAGGTTTAGAGACGAAGGTTCGCCATATTCATCGTTTAGATAAAGATACGACAGGTGGTGTCGTGTTTGCCAAACATAGAATTGCTGGTGCGATTATGGATCGTTTATTAATGGAACGAAAAATAAAAAGAACGTATGCTGCGCTTGTTGAAGGGAAAGTGAAAAAGAAGAAGGGCACGATTGACGCTGCTATTGGAAGGGATCGACATCATGCTACGAGACGTCGTGTTTCCCCAAAGGGTGATGAAGCTATTACATACTATAAAGTAGAAAAGTATTTTAAAAAGCAAAATACAACCTTTGTAACCTTACAATTAGAAACAGGTAGAACGCATCAAATTCGTGTGCATATGAGCCATAATGGTAATCCGCTAGTTGGAGATGTGTTATATGGTGGGCAAACAACATATATGTCAGGGCAAGCGTTACATGCAATGAAAATTAATTTCTTGCATCCAATTACGAAAGAAGAGATCGAAATTGATGTACCGTTTCCTACAAAATTAAACAATACAATGAAAGAATTTCAAAGGGAAAATTTGTAATTGGTCAAATATAAATATATACTAGGAATATTTTTCGCTTGTCTTTTATTTACCCTATGCATCTATCCATATTTACCAGAACGTTTGGCAGTACATTGGAACGAAAATGGTGGGCCGAACGAATTTATGAGTAAACAAGTTGTTGTTGCATTTATTCCGATTCTTATTATTTTTTCACATGGATTTGTGTATATTATTTCACATAATATATATAAGTTTAATGGAGGAGAGCATTTCATTATAGGCGGATTTATAAAGACGATTACTTTATTTATGCTGTTTATTCATCTGCTTATTCTCGTTATTAATTTTGGAAGTTTTATATCCTTTCAGACAGGATTAACGATCGGGATTAGTATGTTTCTTTTTATGCTTAGCAAAGATTTTAAAAAGATAAAGGGTAAAGAAAAAGATCCAATTAAATTACAAAAAATCCGTTTAGTGAGTAGACGAATTTTTCAAGTGATGGCATGTGGTATACTGTTTTCGTTGTTTTTGAACTTGAAGTGGGGATTCTATGTATTGCTTAGCGTAATAAGTTGCGGATCTATTTTGTTTATGTCCTACATTTTATATTCATACATAATAGAAAGTTACGAAACTTAAATGAAAAAGCGTGTTTTATTATCTGTAGCTGCTGCAACAGCTCTTACTTTAGGAGTATCTTCTTTAGATGCACAAGCTGCAACAGTACAACCATCTAACATAAAGGTTCAAAATATTCAGCATTCAAAAGTGATGATGAAGCAAATGAACCAACAAGAGTTACAAGCATTCTTACAATCTATGGGAGTTGAATCATTAGCACAATGGCAACAAGGAAACTTCCAACCAAATTGCTTCGTTCCTGGTCAACAGCCTACTGAAAATGTTGTAACTGAGCAACCAACAGCTAAGCCAGAAACTCAAAAGCCTGTTGAACAAAAACCAGCTGAGCAAAAGCCTGCTGAACAAAAGCCAGAGGCTCAAAAGCCTGCTGAACAAAAGCCAGAGGCTCAAAAGCCTGCTGAAAACAACAATACTCAAAAACCTACAGAACAAAAACCAGCTGAGCAAAAGCCTGCTGAAGAAGCAAAATCTTTAAGCGAGTTCGAACAACGTGTTGTTGAATTAACAAACGCTGAGCGTACAAAACAAGGCTTACCAGCACTAAAAATCGATACTGAATTAAGCAAAGTAGCGCGTGTTAAATCTGAAGATATGCAAAAAAATAACTACTTTGATCATAACAGCCCTACATACGGGTCTCCGTTTGACATGATGAAGAAATTTGGTATTTCTTATACATCTGCAGGTGAAAACATCGCTCAAGGCCAACGTACACCTGAAGAAGTAGTACAAGCTTGGATGAACAGTGCTGGACACCGTGCAAACATCTTAAATAACGGCTTCACTCACATCGGTGTTGGTTATGTAGAAAGCGGTAACTACTGGACACAACAATTTATTACGAAGTAAATGACAACATTAAATAAAGAAAACATTCAAAAGGAATTTAAAGCACGATTAAGTGAAGACGAACTACTAAACTGTATGCGCTGCGGGTTCTGCTTACCTACTTGCCCTACTTACATTCAATCCAGGTATAAAGAATCACATTCGCCGCGCGGACGTATCGCATTAATGAAAGCTGTCGTTGATGGTTTAATTGAACCAGATGAAGATGTTGAAAATACTTTAAACGTCTGCCTTGGCTGTCGTGCTTGTGAACCTGTTTGTCCATCTGGTGTGAATTATGGACATTTATTAGAAGAAGCTCGTGATATTATTAATCAAAATAAAAGATTCTCAATGCCAGTAAAAGCCGTTCGTAAAATCGTTTTTGAAGGACTATTCCCGCACCAAAATCGAATGCGAACTTTAACTGGACTTATCGGATTTTACCAACGTTCCGGCTTACAAACGTTAACACATAAAACAGGTATTATGAAGTTATTCCCTGAAACACTTGCAACGATGGATCTCGTTTTACCAAAAGTCCCTAAAATGAAAGCAATGAAAGATCGTCCTACATTTTTATCTGCTGAAACTACAAAGAAAAAACAAGTTGCATTCTTCACAGGCTGTTTAATGGATACGATGTTTTTAGAAACAAATAACGCCACGATGAAACTTCTTCAATTAGCCGGTTGTGATATCGTTATCCCGCAAACACAAAGTTGCTGCGGTGCATTACATGGACACGCTGGTGAAAAGAGTGGAGCAAAAGAATTAGCGAAACGAAATATAAAAGCATTCGAAGACTTAAACATCGACTATATTATTACGAATGCAGGTGGTTGCGGGGCTTACCTCGTAGACTATGATTATCTTCTAAAAGATGATCCAGAATGGGCTGAACGTGCAAAGCAGTTTGTTTCTAAAATTAAAGATATTACCGCTATTCTAGTAGAACTAGATTTCCATAAACGAACTGACTTACGACTCCCGCCGCAAATTATTACGTATCAAGATTCTTGCCATTTACGTAACGTTATGCGAACATCTTCTGAACCTCGTATGTTACTAGAAGCAATTCAAGGCGCAACATACCGTGAAATGAAAGATGCGGATCGCTGCTGTGGTTCGGCTGGTATTTACAACATCGTACACTCAGAATTATCAATGGAATTTCTAGATTATAAAATGGAACGTGTACATGAAACAGATGCAGCAACAATTGTTACTGCAAATCCAGGGTGCCTATTACAAATGAAACTAGGTATTGAACGTGAAGGCCTTTCTCATAAAATGAGAGGAATTCACATTGTAGATTTATTATTAGAAGCAATTGAAACTAACTCGTAAATGGTTGAAGCTATTAATGCCATCGCAAAAAAATATAATATTCCTATTTGTACGTTTGGACACGCTGGTGATGGAAACCTGCATCCAACTTGTATGACAGATGCCCGTAATGAAGAAGAAATGCACCGTGCTGAACAAGCTTTTGCTGAAATATTTGCGAAAGCAATTGAGCTTGGTGGTACGATTACTGGTGAACATGGTGTTGGTGCGATGAAAGCTCCCTATTCAGAAATGAAATTAGGTAAAGAAGGTATTGCCGCTATGCAAGGAATTAAACAAGCCTTCGATCCAAATAACATTATGAATCCTGGAAAGATGTTCGCGAAAGACACTCGTAAAAGAGTGGTGGTTGAGCGATGAATGCCTGAAACAAAGAAAACAATGCTGGCACTCTACGAAGATATTAATGAAGCTGCACGTGCTGTTTCTTCTATTATTGCAAATAAAATTATTCCAGCGACACTTGAGTTTTTAGACCAACCGACAATTGAAGTTGTAGAAGAGTTTGCACAAATTGGTTTACCAACTGACGTAAAAGCAATCTTATTAATTGAACAAGATGGTCCGCCCGAAGTGGTCAATCGAGATATAGAAAAAATGGCTAACGTTTGCCACTCTATGAATGCAGTTGATGTTCGCGTTGCAAAAGATGAAGCGGAAGCAGATGCACTTCGTACAGCACGCCGCAGCGCACTATCAGCACTTGCAAGATTAAAACCTACGACAATATTAGAAGATGCAACAGTACCTCGTTAAATGTTAGAAAAGCAAATTATTCATTCATTCGTATCCATTGTTGGCGAAGATAATGTAGATACATCCAATATGGGGCGTTTAACTTATAGTTATGATGCCACTCCAAACTTCCAAGCAATGCCTGATGCAGTCATTGCTCCTCGTAATACAAATGAAGTAGCTGAAGTGTTAAAAGTATGTAACACTCACAAAATTCCTGTGTATGTTCGTGGTTCTGGAACAAACCTTTGTGCAGGAACTTGTCCACTAGAAGGCTGTATCGTCCTTATTTTCCGCCATATGAACAATATTTTAGAAATTGATGAAGAAAATTTAACAATTACCGTACAGGCTGGTGTCATTACACTCGATATTATTAAAGCAGTAGAAGAAAAGGGATTATTTTATCCACCAGATCCAAGCTCGATGAAAATTTCTACAATCGGCGGTAATACTAATGAAAACTCAGGCGGATTACGTGGGTTAAAATATGGTGTAACACGTGATTATGTAATGGGTCTTGAGCTTGTCTTACCAAATGGTGATATCATTCGTACTGGTGGTAAATTAGCAAAAGATGTTGCTGGTTACGATTTAACTCGTCTATTTATCGGTTCTGAAGGAACACTTTGAATGCTTTTTCCTGATTTAGCGAATAAAATTGTACGGGAAGTACGCAGACTAATTACAGAAAATATTATTATCATTAATATACAAGGTGTTATTATCGCCAGTACAGATGCAAAAAGAATCGGTCAATTTCATGAGGGCGCACTCCGCTGCGCGAAACAAAAGAAAACCGTCATCATTACAAAAGAAGATGAACGGCGTTTGCAAGGTGTAAAGGCCGGGATGAATCTTCCTTTACTATTTCATGACGAAGTAATTGGTGTTATTGGAATTACAGGAGAACCCGAAAATATTTCACAATACGGAGAAATATTGCGTAAGATGACCGAATTATTAATTCATGAAAACTACTTTTTAGAGCAATTAGAACTTGAACACCGTTCTTATGAAGCATTTGTCTTTGATTGGCTTCAAAATACAGACTGGTCTCCAAGTTTTCTCGATCGTGCAAAAACACTTGGCGTTGATTTATATAAGAAGAAACAACTTATTTTGTTTTCGATTGATCAAAATGATACGATACTCCAGCGTAAAGTTTGGCAACATATTCGCAATCTATTAGCAAAAGAACATCTATTTGTTCGCTGGGGAAATAATCGATTTATTTTATTTTCAGCGATGGGCTCTAAAGAACAAACTTACCAATTTTTAAAACGGTTAAAACATGACTGTGAAACTTTATTTTCTATTCCTTTATATATCGGGATTGGGCAAACCGTTACGCCAAGCAAGATGCACATATCATATGAACAAGCACTACGAGCGCTTTCTGTGTCACTTGAAACGAAAAAAATTGTATTTAATGAAGATTTACGTTTAGAAATGTGCTTACAAGATATTTCTATCGAAACGCGGGAACAGTTTCTAGAACGTACCATTGAAAATTTAGTACAATCTCCTGAACTCATGCACACTTTACGTTTATTTATCGATTATAACCAATCTTATAAGCAGACAGCTGAGCAATTACATATACACATTAATACATTGCATTACCGACTAAAAAAAATTGAGGAACATACCGGACTTGATCCGAAACAATTCAAAGATTTAAATGTATTATACTTCGCACTCCTTTTATTAGATAATCATACAAAAAAGAACGATAAAACAGATTAATTGAGAAAGTATGTTTTTCTTCTCTGTTTTTTATTTTTATTAGTAGGGTGTCAAGGAAGTTCATATACACCAATTGCTAAAGATAAAAGTATTATTATAACAACGAATATAAAAGAAGGCAGTATTAGTTTTATTGATAAAAAAACTAAAAAATTAATTACGACATGGGAATTAAATGAACCGATGGCAGGAATTGCACTACTTCCAAACGGCGAGGACATACTTGTATATGGTAAGCAGTTAGAATACATGTATGTATATTCACTAGCAGAAGGAAGGCAAGTGGAACAATATAAAACCGGAAAAGGCATTGTAAATGTGGTCGTATCAGAAGATAAAAAACAATTATTTGCCGCTGATCAAAATGCACAAAAGGTAAGGTTCTTTACGATAGAGGGGAAAGAGACAGGGAGTGTTTCAACAGGAAAAGGACCGATAACGCTGGTAGAGTATCATAACCAGTTATCTGTACTAAACTTTTATGATACGAAGTTAACGACAATTGATACAAAGAAAAAAGAGGCCATACAATCCTTTATGATTCCGCCAGCATCAACAGGAGCAACGATTAGTCCGGATGGAAAAGAGATATGGATTGGCGGACATGGTGATGGAAATCAAGTGAATGAGAAAGTATTAGTATATTCTTTACAGAGCGGCGAAATGGTACGTTCTTTACACGCTCCGTTTATGCCTGTGAACATAACGAAAGATAATAAGTACGTATATGCATTAAGCCACGGTTCGAATACGCTTAGAAAATTTGATATTAGTACGTATAAAGAGGTAGCTTCGGTTGAAGTGGGCTCAAATCCATTTGCATTTTTGAAAAGCGGAGCAGAAGGATATGTAGCAAGTTATGATAGTGATGAAGTGTGCGTCATGGATATGAAGAGTATGAAAATAAAACAAACAATTAAAGTCGGAAAAGGGCCATTTCAACTCATAGAGAGGGAAGGGAAGGACAATGAGTAAATGAGTAAATATAGAGTGCTAGTTGTAGATGATGAAAGTGACATGAGGCAACTTGTCGGAATGTACTTAGATAATTTCGGATACGAGTGGGGAGAAGCTGAAAATGGAAAAGAGGCTCTTAAAAAATTAGAGTCGGATCATTATGATTTCGTTGTATTAGATATTATGATGCCAGAGATGGATGGACTTTCAGTTTGCAAAGAGATTCGAAAAACGTCAGATGTGCCAATTATATTTTTAACGGCAAAAGGTGAAGAGTGGAACAGGGTGAACGGTTTACGCATGGGAGCAGATGATTATATTGTAAAGCCGTTTAGTCCAGGTGAATTAATTGCTCGTATGGAAGCTGTACTAAGACGTTATACAAAGCAAGAACAGCAAGAGGAGATTCAATTTGGTCCAATTCTTATTAATGAAAAAAGTAGGAGGATTGAGGCAGATGGCGATCCGATTTCTCTTACAGTAAAAGAGTTTGATTTACTATATTTTCTTTGCCAACATACAGGACAAGTATTTAGCCGGGAACAATTGCTTGAAAAGGTGTGGGGGTATGATTATGCCGGAAGTACAAGAACAGTAGACACCCACGTGAAAACGATGCGTTTGAAACTTGGAGAAAGTGGAAACTACATTCAAACTGTTTGGGGTGTAGGTTATAAATTTGAGGTGTAAATGTTTACGATGGTACAAAAGCTTTGGCTTACAGTAGTATGTGCAGTATGTGTAACAGTTTCCTTTCTTTATTTTGTATCTTTATACTCGTATGAAAAGTTATACGTTGATAATTTAAAAGACTCATTAGTAATGGAAGGAAAGCGTCTTGCAACGCAATATGATAAGAATGAAGGAATATCAACTTTTGAAGAGAAAGTAAGAGCATTTGATCAAATATCTAGTTCAGACGTTCTTTTCGTTTCCAATCCACGTGATTTAAGCGCATGTTTGCCTTTTGATGTGCATCATCATTCTCTTATAAGTGAAGGGGATAGACAAACACTATTAGATGGTAAAACGGTGACAAAGGTAGGATATGAAGAACATTTTGATCGGAATATTATGGGGGTTGTCATCCCTGTTTTAGATAATAAAAAGTTAGTTGGAATTGTATATTCTTATATTCCTTTAAAAAGTATAAAAGACTTAATATATGATATGGGTCTTATTTTAGCCCCGCTAGCAATTGCTATGATTTTAATTACGATATGGATTGGGAGAAAAATTATTATAGCGATTACGAAGCCGCTTTCGCAAATGGAGCGGGTTGCCAATCATTTCGCTACTGGAGATTTCTCGGAGCGTATTACCATTTCTTCAGAAGATGAAATTGGACGATTAGGAAAAGCATTTAATAAAATGGCGCATTCTTTAGAAACAGAAGATGTAAAGCGTAAGGAATTTTTGGCTAACGTTTCGCATGAACTTAGAACACCACTTAGTTATATAAAAGGATATAGTGAGGCAATCTTAGATGGTGTAGCAAAGGGACCGCAGCAAGAAAAAGTGACGCAGCTTATTCATAAAGAAGCGGATCGTATGCAGCGTCTCGTTCATGATTTATTAGATTTAGCGCAACTAGAAGGTGAACATTTTCCTCTAAAGAAGCAACCTATTGTGTTCTCGCAGCTTATTGAAGATGTGTTAGATACGTATGAACTAAAGTTTATAGAAAAAGAACTTCGTATTTTAACGAATTTAAATCCTGAAATTATCGTAATGATTGATGAAGATCGTATGCAACAAGTTCTTCATAACGTGTTAGATAATGCGATACGGAATACAAATCAAAACGGGAATATCATAATAAATCTAGAGCAAATAGACGATTACTGTGAGTTGAAAATAAAGGATACAGGAATAGGTATTGATACAGAGCATTTAGAGAATCTTGGTGAGCGTTTTTATCGAGTTGATAAAGCGAGAAGTCGCCAACATGGTGGAACAGGTTTAGGGCTTGCGATTGTAAGGCAAATTGTTCATATACATGATGGTGAGTGGAAAATAGAAAGTGAAAAAGGTAAGGGAACAACAGTATTTATTAAGTTAAAAATACAAGATGAAGGAAGCATGTTCTAAATGATTAAAAATGGTACGTTAAAACCTGGTGACAAGCTACTTCCTGTGCATCAATTAGCTGAGCAGTTTCAAGTTGGCAGATCTGCTGTTCGTGAAGCGTTAAGTGCGCTAAGAGCGATGGGCTTAATTGAAATGAAGCAAGGAGAAGGCACATATGTGAAGAACTTTGATTCTTCTTCATTAACAAAATCATTAAACAATAGATTATTAATGAAGAAAGAAGATATTTTGAATTTATTAGAAGTGCGAAAGGTGCTTGAAGTGGGGGCAGTTCGAGCAGCAGCGGCAAAACGTACGGAAGATAATTTGCGAAATATGAAACATTGGTTAGATGAAATGGCAAAGAGCATTGGAGATGAAAAGGCTGGCGAAAAAGCAGATTTTCAGTTCCATATGGGAATTGCAGAGTCTTCGCATAATAGCATTTTGCTTGAACTCATGAATCATGTTTCAGAGATGATTGCTGAAACGATTGGTGAATCAAGGCGCATTATTTTATATGGTGAACAAACGACATCAGAACGACTTATAGAAGAGCATCAAGTTATATATGATGCGGTTTTAAAACAAGATGTAGAATTAGCGCAGCAAGCAATGCTAGATCATTTAACAAATGTAGAGCATATTGTCACAGGTAGAAACGATATAAATTCGTAAATGAAAGTTACTTTATTTGTTACTTGTTTAGTCGATATGTTTGAAACAAACGTTGGTAAAGCAACAGTTGAAGTGTTGGAGCGTTTAGGTTGTGAAATTGAATTTCCGGAAGCACAAGTTTGTTGTGGTCAGCCTGCTTATAATAGCGGCCATGTAGAAGCAGCAAAAGAAGCGATGAAACATATGATTGAAACTTTCGAAGATGCAGAATATATCGTTACGCCATCTGGCTCTTGTGCGACAATGTTTCATGAGTATCCGCATGTTTTTAAAGATGACCCGAAATGGGCTAAACGTGCACAAAAGGTTGCTGATAAAACGTATGAATTTACACAATTTATTGTAGATGTTTTAAAAGTGACAGATGTGGGTGCAAGTTTACCAGGAATAGCTACTATTCATAAATCTTGTCATATGACACGCCTGCTTGGAGTAAAAGAGGCACCAGGAATTTTATTGTCTAATGTAAAAGGATTGACTGTGAGAGAACTGCCAAACGTGCAAAATTGTTGTGGGTTTGGGGGAACGTTTTCAGTTAAGATGACTCCAATTTCTGAGCAAATGGTAGATGAAAAAGTAGATAGTGTAATGGAAACAGGTGCAGATTATTTAATCGGTGCAGATTGTGGGTGTTTGTTAAACATTGGCGGACGTATTGAGCGTTTAGGAAAAGAAGTAAAAGTAATGCATATTGCTGAGGTACTGAATAGTCGCTCATGAATGAAAATCAGTGAGAAAAAATTTAATGATCGCGTAGGCGATGGAATTCAAGATTCGTTTATGCGCGGAGCAGTATCTTCTGCACAAACGCGTTTATATACGAATCGATTAAAAGCAGCGGACGAATTGGGAAACTGGGAAGAGTGGCGTGAACTAGGTGAACAAATTCGTCAACATACGTTAGAAAATCTTGATTATTACTTAATGCAGTTAAGTGAAAATGTATCAAAAAGAGGCGGACATGTGTACTTTGCGAAAACGAAAGAGGAAGCAGCAAAGTATATTCAAGACGTTGCGAAAAAGAAACAAGCGAAAAAAGTAGTGAAATCAAAGTCGATGGTAACAGAAGAAATTAGTATGAACCATGCACTTGAAGAAATTGGATGTGAAGTGTTAGAAAGTGACTTAGGAGAGTATATTCTGCAAGTAGATAACGATCCACCTTCACATATTATTGCGCCTGCACTTCATAAAAATAGAACGCAAATTCGTGATGTATTTAAAGAAAAACTTGGCTATGAAAATTCTGATGATCCATATGAGATGACAAAGTTTGTTCGTAAACAACTTCGTGAAAAATTTATGGATGCGGAAATTGGTGTAACAGGTTGTAACTTCGCTGTTGCAAATACGGGATCTCTTTGTTTAGTAACGAACGAAGGTAATGCCGATCTTGTTATGTCGATTCCGAAGACACAAATAGCAGTAATGGGTATGGAACGTATGGTTCCGACGATGGAAGAGTTAGATGTTTTAGTTGGTTTACTATGCCGCAGTGCGGTAGGTCAAAAATTAACAAGTTATGTAACAGTAGCAGGACCGATTCAAGAAGAGGAAGTTGATGGACCTGAAGAGTTCCATTTAGTTGTTGTTGATAATGGTCGTTCTCAAATTCTTGGATCTGAATTCCGTTCAGTATTGCAATGTATTCGATGCGCAGCTTGTGTGAACGTATGTCCTGTATATCGTCACGTTGGTGGACATTCATATGGATCGATTTACTCAGGACCAATCGGTGCGGTATTAACACCACTTTTAGGTGGATATGATGATTACAAAGAGCTTCCTTATGCATCTAGTTTATGCGGAGCGTGTACAGAGGCTTGTCCAGTAAAAATTCCATTACATGATTTATTATTAAAACATCGCCAAGTAATCGTTGAGCAAGAAGGACGTGCGCCACTTGCAGAAAAATTAGCGATGAAAATGTTTAGTATGGGTGCTTCTTCAGCTGCACTATACAAAATGGGATCGAAAATGGCACCAGCAGCAATGAGTCCATTCACATCTGGTAACCGTGTATCAAAAGGTGTTGGACCACTTAAAAACTGGACGGATATTCGTGAATTCCCAGCGCCAAGTAAAGAAAGATTCCGTGATTGGTATAAAGATCATAAGAAAGGCGGGAATAAATAAATGGCAGGATTAATTCAAAACCGTGATTCCTTTCTAGATAACATTGCAAAAGAACTTGGGCGTGCGCGTAAAACAGAAGGTGTCGAGCGTCCAGTATGGAAAAGTAATGTGAATATAGAAACGTTAAAAGATTATTCACAAGAAGAATTACTAGAAGTATTTAAAAAGCAATGTACAAACATTCATACAACTGTAGTAGAAACGACAAATGACCGTTTGTATGAAGACCTTCAAAAAGTAATCATGGAAAACGGCGGGGGACCTATTTTATTATCAGCAGATGAACGTTTTGATGCATATGGTTTAACATCTTTATTTAAAGATGAACTTCCAAAGCGAGATGTTGAAGTAAACGTATGGGATCCAGAGAGAAAAGACGAAAATATGCGTATAGCTGAAAAAGCGAATATCGGTATTGCATTTAGTGATTATACATTAGCTGAATCTGGTACAATTGTCGTACAAAGTCATAAAGGGCAAGGACGTTCTTTACACTTTTTACCGACTGTATACTTTGCTATTATTCCACGTGAAACACTTGTGCCTCGTATTACGCAAGCAGTTCAGGATATGAACTCACGTGTAGAAAATGGTGAGACAGCGGCATCTTGTATTAACTTTATTACAGGACCTAGTAACTCGGCTGACATTGAAATGAATCTTGTTGTCGGAGTACATGGACCATTAAAAGCGGTATATTTCATCGTATAAATGTTCTTTTGGAAAGGAGAGGAAGGGATGTTCACTTATATATATGCATTGTTAGTGGGTATGGTGTTTGGTTCTTTTTTTATGCTAATTGCCATAAGGGTTCCTGTAGGCGAGTCTATTATTACACCGCGTTCGCATTGTCATTATTGTAAGTATGTACTAAAGCCAAAAGAACTAATTCCAATGATTTCATTTTGTATACAAAGAGGGCGCTGTACGAATTGTAAGAGGAGAATTCCGATTCTGTACGTAGTATTTGAATTTATAACCGGCACAATATTTTTTCTTACTGTATATATGATTGGAGTAGAAAGAGAGCTTGTCATCATTTTATCGCTTTTTTCGTTACTTCTTATTATTTCTGTTACAGATTATATATATATGTTAATTCCAGATCGTATTTTAATTTCGTTTACTTTTTTGCTTATTTTAGAATGTATTTTTGTACCGTTAGTTACGTGGATAGATAGTATAGTTGGTAGTGGGGTTATACTCATTTTGTTATATTGTATGCAAAAGATATACCCAGAAGGGCTTGGTGGAGGGGATATAAAATTACTCTCGCTACTTGGATTTATAGTGGGATTGAAAGGGATTTTTATTATTTTATTTTTAGCATCTTATTGTAGTCTTTGTTTTTTCGGGATGGGTATCTTATTAAAGCGTATAGAAGCAAGTAAACCAATTCCATTTGGCCCTTTTATTAGTCTTGGAGCAATATGTTATATATTAATTGTGTATTCAAAATAGATGAATGTATATATGGATGATCAAAGAAGTTGTCCGTTCGGATATGTGCCCGCAACTACAGTAGAATCTGCCTTGCAATTTGTTAGGGAGAATGAGGTAAATATTATTTCTCTCGACTTTAATATGGGATGGCGGCAGAGTAATGGGTTTGATTTCGTAAATATTTTTTGTAAAGAGGGATTATATGTTAAGGAAATTCACTTTCATACAAATGATGTCATTGGTATGGATAAGATGAAACAAAGAATAGAGGGTGGAAAAGAACAAGGAGAGATTGAGGCAAGTATTATTGTGAAATATGTGGGGAGCTAAATGCTAGAACAAGGATTAGATTATGTTGTCAAACTGGCTAAAAGCAAAAAGAAAATGCTAGATATAAATCCGATGCAATATTTCATTCGTGCTGCACTTGCGGGCATTTATATCGGTTTTATTATTGTACTATGTTTTAAATTAGGTAACTTTTTTCACATTGCAGATTCACCAGCAACTTATTTAGCTGCTTCCATGTTTTTCGGGATTGCCCTCGTACTTATTATATATGGTGGCGCTGAATTATTTACTGGAAATACAATGTACTTCACAGTAGCAACTTTAAGAAAAGAAACAACTATTTCTGATACACTTCGCAACTGGGTTGCATGTTATGCAGGTAACTTAGCGGGCGCTTTATTCTTTGCCTTACTATTTTACGCAACTGGTATTTTCGAAGCAATTGATCACGGCCATTTAATGAATAAAGTAGTTGAGGGAAAGATGAATACACCTACAATGCAATTATTCTTTAAAGCAATTTTATGTAACTGGCTTGTCTGTCTTGCCTGCTTCTTACCTTCTCAAGTGAAAGGTGACACAGCCAAAATATTAATGATGATGATGCTCGTTTTCACTTTCTTTTTATCTGGTTATGAGCATAGCATTGCAAACTTATCACTGTTTGCTTTATCTTTAGTATCTCCACATCCTGAGACAATTTCTTTTGCGGGCGCTATTCATAACTTAATTCCAGTTACAATCGGTAACATTATTGGTGGATCCGTATTTGTCGGTATGGTATACCACTACTTAACAAAGAAAGCACCTGATGTTAAACAGGAAGAGACTGTTATCGCAGCAGCTCAACAAGAAGAGATTATTCCTTTACAAGCACATATGAAACATTAGATGGATGTATCATTATTATTGGAGTATGGTTGGGTATTACTCATCCTAATTGCACTAGAGGGGATTTTAGCGGCTGATAACGCTCTTGTTCTTGCAATTATGGTAAAACATTTACCAGAAGAAAAACGTAAAAAAGCACTATTTTACGGATTAGCGGGGGCATTTGTTTTCCGATTCGGATCGTTATTTATGATTTCGTTCTTAGTCGATGTATGGCAAGTGCAAGCAATCGGTGCCATTTACCTTATGTTTATCGCTGGTAATCACTTATTTAAAACGTATGTTAAAAAGAATACGGATGAAGACACAGAAGAAAAAGAAGCAAAGAAAAAACAAGAGAATTTTTGGTGGACTGTATTTAAAGTCGAGGTTGCTGATATTGCCTTTGCAGTTGATTCAATTTTAGCTGCTGTTGCATTAGCAATGACTTTACCGAAAACAGGACTAGGTACAATTGGTAGTCTTGATACTGGGCAATTCGTTGTTATCTTTGTAGGTGGACTTATCGGATTAATCATTATGCGATTTGCAGCAACTGCTTTCGTACAAATATTAAAACGTAAACCAGGACTTGAAACTGCAGCATTCTTAATTGTAGGTTGGGTTGGTGTGAAGTTAGCAATCTATACATTAGCACACCCTGCATTAAATGTAATTCCGCATTCATTCCCAGAATCTACTCCGTGGAAACTTACATTCTGGATTGTATTAGTTGGAATCGCAGTTGGCGGTTGGTTCTTCTCGAAAGAAGTAGAAGTAAAAGTAGAAAAGAATTTAGACGAAAAAGCGCTGTAAATGAAACGGATTAATATTAGCATGAGCCCTCCTCGTGTTCTTACTTTATCTTTTATTGTATTATCAATTGTCGGCACATGCTTATTAAAACTACCAATTGCTACAACAACATCTATTTCATGGCTCGATGCCTTATTTACAACGGTTTCTGCTTGTACAGTTACAGGGCTTGGTGTTGTGGACACTGGAAAAGTATTTACCCTATTTGGCCAATGTGTAATTTTAACACTTATACAAGTTGGCGGTCTTGGCATTATGAGCTTTGCTGTTTTAATTGCAATTATGCTTGGCAGAAAAATCGGTCTTCAGAACCGAATTTTGTTACAACAAGCACTAAATCAAACGAATATTGGCGGTGTCATTCGTCTTGCCAAAGCATTATTTCTATTCTCTTTTACAGTAGAATGTATTGCTACTTTGCTCCTCTCTTTTGAATGGGTACCAAAATACGGAATTGCTAAAGGGTTCTATTATAGTTTTTTTCATTCGATCTCTGCCTTTAACAACGCCGGTTTTTCTGTGTGGAGCGATAATTTAATGTCCCATTCTCATAGTATTCTCGTCAATCTCGTTATTTCTTCTCTCATTATTTTAGGTGGAATCGGTTTTACAGTGATCATAGATATAAAACGTAAAAAGAACTTTAAAAACCTTACATTACATTCAAAACTCATGCTCTCTTCTACTCTAATCGTCAATATTATTGCTACCATTTTTATTTTCATATTCGAGTTCCATAATTCTCTTTCTATGAGAGGCTTTACCCCATTTGAAGAAGGAATGGCTGCTTATTTCCAAGCAATTTCAACGCGCACTGCCGGATTTAATACCGTTGATATTTCTGCATTAACAAAACCTTCCCTTTTATTAATGATGCTTCTTATGTTTATTGGTGCTGGTAGTGCTTCAACTGGTGGTGGAATTAAGTTAACAACATTTTTAATTATGTTTTTTGGCGTATTTAAATTTTTACAAGAACAAGATGATATTGTTGTGTTTAAAAAATCCATTAAAGATACGCTCATTGTCAAATCATTGACCATTACTATTATTTCCATTTCATTTATCTTTGCTGCTATTTTAATTTTAAGTATTACTGAGCAAGTTCCTCTATTGATGAGTGCTTTCGAAGTATTTTCAGCATTTGGAACAGTCGGACTCAGTATGAATTTAACGCCACACTTAACGATAATCGGAAAAGCTATTATTATCTTTATGATGTTTTTTGGAAAAATGGGACCGTTAACATTGGCTTTTTCATTTGCACGTAAAAAGAACCGGAAAATAAAATATCCGAACGAAGATATTTTAACAGGTTGAATGGTAAAAACAAACAAATTACTAGTTCCAGGTGCAGAACAAGCACTTGAACAATTTAAATATGAAATTGCACAAGAATTCGGTGTTAGCTTAGGCTCAGATACAGCATCTCGTTCTAACGGTTCAGTTGGCGGCGAAGTAACAAAACGTCTTGTTGCTTTAGCTCAACAACAATTACGCGGATAAATGTGGCAACTAACTGCAGCACAAACAAAACTCTTTCTTCCTCCTACTACATCAAGATGGCTTACATTTTTCGATATGGAAAAGAAGGAGGACAAAATGAATCCATTCCAAGAAGCACAAACTGTTCCGGAGCTTCGTTATGATGAGATTCAAGTCGGTGATCAAGCCTCTCTAACAAAAACAATTACGGATGAGGACGTTATCAATTTTGCAAAATTGACTGGAGATGTAAATCCTATTCATATTTTAGACTCTTTTGCAAAAACGACAATGTTTAAAGAACGTATTGCTCACGGTATGCTCGTTTCAAGTTTTATTTCTACCGTTCTTGGAACGAAACTCCCAGGCAAAAATACGATTTATTTATCCCAAAACGTTTCATTCCGTGCTCCTGTCAAAATCGGCGATACACTTCGTGTAGTGGCAGAAGTCATCAAAAAACGGGATGATAAAAAAATCATTACATTACAAACAAACATCTACAATCAATCCGATGATATTGTCGTGGAAGGTACAGCGACAATACTGAAAAAAGAGTAGATGGAAACTAAACCATACGAATTAGTCGATGCATTTTGGAAAAACTGGTCTCAATCTCTTTCCCTCTTCTCTTCAGCTGGGAAACAATTAGAGCAACTTACTTTAGAAACGTTAAAACAACAACAAGACGCTTTGCATAAATTAACATCAGGAGTAAATGAACTAGAAAAAGAACTACAACTATTCACAGCTCAGTTCAATAACCAATATACAGATTACGTGAAGCAATTAACTGGAAACTCCTTAAATGATCAAATTAATGAGTGGCAAGGGAAATGGAATGAGCTTTCTACTCAAATGCATCAACTTACTGTTTCTCCTACAAAAACATCTTTGTCTATTCTTACTCAAACAAGCGGTCAATTTGAAGAAACAACAAAACACTTTATCGAACAACAACAATCGCAACGCGAAGAGGTTCAAAAACAGTTAGAAGTTTTTTTGGGAGAGTTCAAGTCCAAACAACTAGAACTCGCAAAGCAGTTCGAGGAAAACTCAAAAAATCTATTTACTTCCATCAAGTAAATGCTACATAATGAACCAGAACACCCAGAAAGTTTGGAAAAAAACCAAGCGAAACAACCAAACTCCATGCCAAAAAACTTCTTAGTTCCTTTCTTACTTCTCTGTCTAAAAGACTGGAGTCTTCATGGTTACAAACTCATTCAAATGTTAATGGACATCGGCTTTTCTTCTGTTGACCAAGGTAATGTTTATAGAACACTACGCAAGTTAGAAAAAGAAAACCTTATTTCTTCTACTTGGGATACAAGCGATGGAGGGCCAGCAAAAAGAATTTATTCTTTAACTGAATATGGAGAGCAATATTTATCAACATGTGCGACTTCTTTTGAACATTATCAAAATATGTTGCGGACGTTTTTCACGTTATACACCAATGCATTCTTTCCATTTTCTACTTCTCCAGAAAAGGATGAAAAGGATTCTTCATCTTCACCTGGTGGTACAGCAGAGTAATTGAATTGTTTCAAAAACAAAAAAGGGAGTGTAGGCGAAGTGATTGATCAAAAATTCGATCCATTGCAAGCATGGAAAAATGCTTATGAACAAACCGAAACATTTTGGGGAAAAGCGCTCAATGAAACAATTAAAACAGAAGAATATTCTGCTTGGATGGGCAGCGTTCTAGACTTGAATTTGTTTTATCAAAAAGCATTAAATGATACGACAAAAAGTTATTTAGAACAAGTGAACGTGCCAACGAAAGAGGATATCGCTAGAGTAGCTACGCTTGTTATTAACTTAGAAAATAAAGTTGATAATATTGAGGAAGTTCTAGAAGAGAAAGTGGATTCGTTAGGACAAGCTCCTACATTAAAGCGTGATGTTACGAAGGTAAAACAAGATATTCGCACGTTAGAAACGAAAGTTGATCAAATTTTAGAATTGCTAGAAAAGCAAAATGCAGTACTAGCTAAACTACAAGTACCTGCAAAAGAAGAAGTAAAGCCGGCGAATAAGCCAGAAAATAAAAAATGAATGGTTCAATTAAATGGCAAAGTAGCAATCGTAACAGGTGGGGCAAAAGGAATTGGAAAAGCAATTACAGTAGCATTAGCACAAGAGGGAGCAAAAGTAGTTATTAACTATAACAGCAGCAAAGAAGCAGCTGAAAACTTAGTAAATGAACTAGGAAAAGAAGGGCATGACGTTTATGCAGTTCAAGCGGATGTTTCTAAAGTAGAAGATGCAAACCGACTTGTAGAAGAAGCTGTGAATCATTTTGGTAAAGTTGATATTCTTGTTAATAATGCTGGTATTACAAGAGATCGTACATTCAAAAAATTAAATCGTGAAGATTGGGAGCGCGTAATTGACGTGAACTTAAGTAGTGTATTTAATACGACAAGCGCAGTACTTCCATACATATCGGCAGCAGAAGAAGGAAGAATCATTAGTATTTCTTCTATTATTGGTCAAGCTGGTGGATTTGGACAAACAAACTACTCAGCAGCAAAAGCAGGTATGCTAGGATTTACAAAATCATTAGCGTTAGAACTTGCAAAAACAAATGTAACTGTAAACGCAATTTGCCCAGGATTTATCGATACTGAAATGGTAGCAGAGGTGCCAGAAGAAGTGCGTCAAAAAATCGTTGCGAAAATCCCGAAAAAACGTTTTGGACAAGCTGATGAAATTGCAAAAGGTGTAGTATACCTATGCCGTGACGGTGCGTATATCACTGGTCAGCAATTAAACATTAACGGTGGATTATACATGTAAATGACTACATTCGTAACGGAATGGGAAAAGCAATTGGAGTTGTACCCAGAAGAATATCGCAAAGCATATCGCCGTGTGAAAAGAGCGAGCGAAATTTTATTACGCGAACCAGAACCACAAGTTGGTTTAACACCGAAAGAGGTTATTTGGACGAAGAATAAAACGAAGCTTTATCGTTACATTCCAAAACAAGAAAAAACACAGAGAGTTCCAATCTTATTAATATATGCTCTTATTAATAAGCCATATATTATGGATTTAACTCCTGGAAATAGTTTAGTGGAATATTTAGTAGATCGTGGTTTTGATGTGTATATGCTTGATTGGGGCACATTTGGTTTAGAAGATAGTCATTTGAAATTTGATGATTTCGTGTTCGATTATATTGCAAAAGCAGTGAAAAAAGTAATGCGAACTGCAAAATCGGACGAGATTTCTTTACTTGGTTATTGTATGGGTGGAACGCTAACGTCTATTTATGCGGCACTTCATCCGCATATGCCAATTCGTAACTTAATTTTTATGACAAGTCCTTTTGATTTCTCTGAAACAGGATTATATGGTCCTTTATTAGATGAGAAATATTTCAATTTAGATAAGGCGGTTGATACATTCGGAAATATTCCGCCAGAAATGATTGATTTCGGAAATAAGATGTTAAAACCAATTACGAATTTTGTTGGTCCATACGTTGCTTTAGTTGATCGTTCAGAAAATGAGCGCTTCGTCGAAAGCTGGAAATTAGTTCAAAAGTGGGTTGGCGATGGCATTCCGTTCCCAGGTGAATCATACAGACAGTGGATTCGTGATTTTTATCAAAATAATAAATTGGTTAAAGGTGAACTCGTTATTCGTGGACAAAAGGTAGACCTTGCAAATATTAAGGCGAATGTCTTAAATATTTCCGGGAAACGTGACCATATCGCTCTGCCATGTCAAGTAGAAGCTTTACTAGATCATATTGCTAGCACAGATAAACAATATGTATGTTTACCAACAGGGCATATGTCTATCGTTTACGGTGGAACAGCTGTAAAACAAACATATCCGACGATTGGAAATTGGCTTGAAGAGCGTTCCAAATAAATGAAACTAATGACTGGTAAGTTGTTTTGGAATAGAGGAGTTTCTGTACCTTGTTATCCACCGTTAGAAAATGATATGATATGTGATGTGCTCGTAGTCGGAAGTGGCGAAGCAGGTGCTCATATAGCGTATTCATTAGCGAAGATAGGAATGCGTGTTACGCTCATTGAAAAAAGAGCAATTGCATGTGGTAGCACAGCTGCCAATACAGGTTTATTACAATTTCTTCATGATAAATCGTTAACCTCTCTTATTCATACATTTGGGAAAGTAAAAGGGGTACGAGCATATAGGCTTTGTTATGAAGCCCTTAGAACAATGGAGAAGGTTGTACCGACTCTCGATATTGATCCCCATTTTATTCCGCGAAATAGTTTGTATTATGCAAGTAGAGATGAGGATATTTCATTTTTACAAGAAGAATATAATACGTTACGCTATTATGAATTTCCGGTTGAATATTTTACAGAGTCTGATATTAAAAAACGTTATTCATTTACAAAACAAGCAGCATTATATACAAGCGGTGACGCAGAAGTGAATCCATATTTATTAGCACATAGTCTTTTGCATAAAGCAAAACAAATGGGTGCTACTATATATGAACATACAGAGGCAATACATATTAAACGAATTCAAAATGATTTAATTTGTTACACGAAAACAGGAAATAAAATAGTAGCAAAGAATATTATTATGGCGACAGGTTATGAAGCGCTTTTTGGAAAGAAAGAAAAAAATACAACAGTAGAAACGTCTTATGCAGTTGTTACAAATAAGATAGATCAGTTCGAAGGTTGGCATGAGCAATCATTAATTTGGGAAACGGCACGGCCTTACCTATATTTTCGAACGTATCAAAACCGCATTATTGTAGGCGGATTAGATGAGGCGCTGAAAATTCAAAATATCGGCGATACGAAACTATTGCATAAGCGTGATATCCTTATTAATATTGTAAAAGAAATGTTCCCGCAGTTTAATAATATACAGGCAGAGTACTATTGGGCAGCAGCATTTGGTGGTAGTCATGATGGTCTCCCTATTTTAAAAGAAGATAAAAAGATACATAATTTATATTACGCACTGCCATATGGGGGAAATGGAACTGTATACGGAATGGTATTTGCAAAACTATTTCAGCAGTTATTTACAAATAAAGAAAGTGATGATTTTTCTTTATTTAATCGATAGATGAGAGATATAAAAAAGTTTTTACAAAAATTACGTCCCGTACAACTTATTGTTTTGTTTTATTTATTAGCAGTAGTCGTATCGGTAATATTACTTAGTTTACCGTTTGTTACGAAGGATGGTGTGAAATGGACATTTATCGATGCCCTATTTACATCTGTTAGTGCGGTAAGTGTTACAGGACTTTCAGTTGTTACAATTTCAGATACGTTTACAACAGCAGGAATTATTGTATTAGCTCTAATTTTACAATTAGGCGGATTAGGCATCATGGCGCTTGGCACATTCGTTTGGATTATAACGGGTAAAAAGATTGGTTTGCAGCGAAGAAGATTAATTATGGCAGACCATAATCAAGGAAATTTATCAGGCCTTGTAGAATTAATGCGTTCTATTTTAATTGTAATTATTTCAATAGAGCTCATTGGGGCAATCCTGTTAGGTACAAGATTTTTACTGTACTTCCCGACTTGGCAAGAAGCTTATTTTCACGGTTTCTTTGCCGCTGTTAGTGCAACGACGAACGGTGGATTCGATTTAACAGGACAATCGCTAATCCCGTACAAAAAAGATTATATCGTTCAAATAATCCATATGTTACTCATTATTTTAGGAGCGATTGGCTTCCCTGTGTTAATGGAAGTGAAGCAATTTCTTAGTAAGAAGAGAGAGCAACTTTTTCGTTTTTCGTTATTTACAAAATTGACGACAACAACATTTTTTGCACTTGTTGTTGTTGGAACCATCATGATTTTTTTACTAGAACGAAATCATTTTTTAGTAGGAAAGTCATGGCATGAAACGGTTTTCTATACGTTATTCCAATCTGTGACAACGCGAAGCGGTGGACTCGCTACAATGGATATACGTGAATTGTCACAACCTACGCTTTTATTTATGAGTATATTAATGTTTATAGGAGCATCTCCAAGTTCGGTTGGGGGCGGGATACGTACGACAACATTTGCGGTTAGTATATTATCGTTATATACATTTGCAAGGGGCGGTAGAACGGTTCGAGTCTTTAAACGACAGCTACATGAAGAGGATGTATTAAAAGCATCTGTCGTTATGACGATGGGGATATTATTATGTGCCACGGCACTATTTATTTTATCCATTACGGAAAATGTACCGCTTATGAGCTTGATCGTTGAAGTTTGTTCTGCTTTCGGGACGACAGGTTTATCGACAGGTATTACGCCAGATTTAACAACTGTTGGTAAAATTGTACTTATTGTACTTATGTTTATCGGACGCGTCGGTATTTTAACATTTATATTAGCTAGTGGTGGAAGAGAACAACCACCTCGCTATAAGTATCCGAAAGAAAGAATTATTATTGGATAGATGGAAATACTACATACGAACAAACCATTACAAAAAGGAGCGATTACTTTGAAGGAGAAAGAAACAATCCAATCGCCAATTTTAGACGAGACGCTCCCTCATCAAATGAACTTCCCTTCTTTTAAAGGAACAGGAAAAAAGATGCAACAACCTTTTGTAAATCAATATGATGTTGTAATTGGAGACAGTAAATACGATTCCGTGAACAGCCCATTAAACAATTGGAGTGATGAGGTAGACCCTGCCATTATGGCTGGGGATGAATGGATCCATCCTACAAATGATATCGGGTGGATTGCAGAAGAAAATCAAGAATTACTTATAAATGAAGTTGATAATAAAAATGAAGCTTTTATGCATCCTCAATTCGGAATTAACGATTAAGTGAACGTATTGGTAAAAAGAAAAGTGAAACAAAATGCGGCAATTAACAATAATAAAACTCCGAAAGAAAGCTTACCAGATGCAGAATTTGCATTAGAGTATGAAGGAGAAAACAGTGCAAAGTATGCAAATCGTAATTCAAAAAAAGGTAAACAAAAATGAGTGAAAAAAACAATCTTTAAAGCTGTAGCAACTGGAATGGTATTTTCGTTATTAATGGGGTGTGGTGCAAAGAAAGAAGAAAGTGCTGGAGCAAAAGTGAAAGATGATAAATTATCTGGGTCGTTAACTGTTTACACAGCGATTGAAGAAGAGCTTGTACCAATTTATCTTGATTCTTTCAAAAAGAAATACCCGGATGTGAAGTTGAACATTATTCGTGATTCAACAGGAGTTATTACAGCGAAATTGCTAGCTGAAGGAAAAAATACACAAGCAGATGTTGTATGGGGAACTGCGGCGTCTAGTCTATTAGCTTTAGAGAAAAAAGATATGTTAAAAGAATATTCTCCAAAAGGAGCGGATCGTGTCCTTCCGCAATTTAAAGATGATAAGAAACCTGAAAAATGGGTAGGTAATACTGCGTTTATGACGGGGATTGCTGTAAATAAAGAAGAATTAAAGAAGAAAAATTTACCGATGCCAGAATCATATGAAGATTTAACGAAACCAGAATATAAAGGAACACTTGTTATGCCACATCCAGCTTCTTCTGGAACAGGATTTTTAACAGTTTCTGCATGGTTACAAATTATGGGTGAAGATAAGGGCTGGGATTACATGAAAAAACTTCATGATAATATGGCATCTTATACGCATTCTGGTTCAAAACCAGCGAAATTAGCAGGTGCAGGTGAATATCCAGTTGGTGTGTCAATGGTTTATAGCGCTTTAAAAGAGAAACAAAAAGGTGCACCAGTTGAAGTTGTACTGCCGAAAGAAGGACTAGGCTGGGAAGTAGAAGCGAATGCACTTATTAAGAAAGATAATGCGAAAAATGATAAATTAGCACAAGCGTTTTTAGACTGGGCAATTACAGATGATGTAATGAAGTTATACTTCGAGAAAAATGGATTTGCGACAATTAAAAATGACTATAAACTTCCAGATGGATTCCCGAAAGATGTGACAGAAAAGTTATACAAAAAGAATGACTTTAAATGGGCAGCAGAAAATCGCGACAAAATTTTAGAGCGTTGGGAAAAAGAGTTTGGTCAAAAAGCAGAACCGAAAAAGTAAGTGGGAGAGAGAAAAATGAGCGAATATTTATCAATTCAACACATTCAAAAACAGTTTGATGCATTTACAGCGTTAAAAGATATTTCTTTTACAGTGAAAAAAAATGAGTTTGTTTGTTTATTAGGCCCGAGTGGTTGTGGGAAAACGACGTTGCTTCGCATTTTAGCAGGGCTAGAAGAAGCGACAACAGGCAGTATAGCTGTGAATGGAAAAGATATTACAGCATTACCGCCTGGTAAGAGAAACTTCGGAATGGTTTTTCAATCGTATGCATTATTTCCGAATTTAACGGCACTTGAAAACATTGAATACGGCTTAAAGACAAAAAAATATGGAAAAGCAGAAGTAAAAGAGAAAGCGCTATTGGCGTTAGAACTTGTTGACTTACTGAATGTAAAAGATAAATATCCTGCTCAAATATCTGGTGGACAACAGCAGCGAGTAGCACTTGCACGTGCGCTCGCTCTGTCTCCCGATATTTTGTTACTAGATGAGCCGTTATCTGCTTTAGATGCAAAAGTGCGTGCAAAGTTGCGTAGAGAAATGCGTGATTTGCAAGAAAAAGTCGGAGTAACAACTATTATGGTAACGCATGATCAAGAAGAGGCATTAACGATGGCTGATAAAATTGTTGTAATGAATCATGCGGAAATTATGCAGATTGGAACACCAGAGGAGATTTATCAAAGACCAGCCAATCCGTTTGTGGCAGATTTTATTGGTTCTATTAATTTCTTTTCGAAAAATAATGAAGAACATGCAATTCGTCCTGAACATGTAACAGTTGTACAAAATAATGGTATGAAAACTGTTGTAGAAAGTATGGAATTCCGGGGGGCTGTATACCGGACGGAAGTGCGGGTCATAGAAGAGAAAACACACCTTTATAACGAGAAAATCGTAGTGGATATATTGGCATCAGAAGTAGAAGCAACTTCTATTAGGAAAGGAAAGCAAATTCAAATCTCTTTCTCAGAAAATCATATGTTGTCATATGGAAAGAAGGTCATTGTATAGATGGAGATGTTAGAAAATTATCAGGTAGAAAATACGAAAAAAAAGATTAAGAGACGTATCGGTAAAGAAGAGTGGATACAGAGACTAGTAATTATCGGTATGCTTCTTTCATTTCTTATCATACTTGTATTGCCTTTATTACAATTGTTTACACAAGCCTTTTACGATAAAGATGGAGCTTTCGTTGGTATTGCGAATTTCAGTAAATATTTCACAACACCAACTTTAGTTCAATCATTACAAAATACGATATGGATTTCGGGCGCGACAACAATTATTTCCGTTACACTCGCTTTCGTTTACGCATATGCGATCGCTCGTACGAATGTTTTTGGAAAGCGCATATTTCAGTACGTAGCGTTATTACCATTATTCGCGCCAACGATGATGCACGGTATAGCACTTACATATTTATTTGGTAATCAAGGATTAATAACGAAAGGGATGTTTGGTTTATTTGAAGGAATCCAAATACCGTTATATGGACCAGTAGGAATTGTAATGGCTGAAGTTATGTATACATTTCCGCAAGCATTCCTTATTTTATTAATTGCTTTCCAAGGATCTGATTACCGTTTATATGAAGCTTCTAATATGTTAGGAGCGAGTAAAACAAAGCAATTTCTTACTGTTACTTTACCTAGTGTAAAGTACGGATTAATTAGTGCAATGTTCGTTGTATTTACACTTAGTTTCACTGATTTTGGGGCGCCAAAAATTGTAGGAGGACAATATAATGTGCTTGCTACTGACGTATATAAACAAGTAATTGGACAGCAAAATATGCCAATGGGGGCAACTGTCGGAATGATTTTATTAATCCCAGCTATCTTTGCTTTTGCAGTTGATCGTATTACGCAAAGAAAACAGGCGAATCTTTTATCTTCAAAAGCAGTACCTTACAGAATAATAAATAATAAGAAAAGAGATGTTATTTCGTTCGTATATTGTAGCGTAATAACGCTTATGGTCATTCTTTTATTCGTTGCAGTTGGTATTGCTGCAAGTGTAAAAGTATGGCCGTATAATATGAGTTTTACATTTGAGCATTTTAATTTTTCAAGTTTAACGGGAGATGGACTTGAAGCGTTTAAAAATAGTGTAATTGTTTCAGCGGTTACAGCGGTTATTGGGGCGATTTTAACATTTGTGTTCGCGTATGCAATTGAGAAAATAGACCAATTACCATTTTTCCGAAAAACAGGTTACTTTTTCTCTATCGTACCTTTAGCAATACCAGGTTTAGTACTTGGGTTAGGATACGTCTTTTTCTTTAGTCAACCAACGATTCAAATTTTTGGACTTTCCGTAACGAATCCGTTTCATTCCTTATACGGAACAATCGCTGTGTTAGTACTTGTAAATATTATTCACTTTTACTCTGTAACATTCGTTACGGCAACGACCGCGTTAAAGAAACTTGACCGAGAGTTTGAACTTGTTTCACAGTCGATGGGGATTCCATTTTATAAAACATTCTTTCGAGTAACCGTACCAATGTGTTTACCGGCAATTTTAGAAATGGTAATGTACTACTTCGTAAATTCAATGGTAACTGTATCGGCAGTTGTTTTCTTATACGCAGCTGATTTTAAACTTGCTGCCGTATCAATTGTAAATATGGATGATGCAGGAAATGTGGCACCAGCAGCTGCGATGAGTGTACTTATTGTTGTTACTAATATTGTAGTAAGAGTTGTATATGAATGGGGAACGAAAGCACTTCGTAACCGAACGTCACAGTGGCAACAAAGATAAATGGATAGAATGAAAATAGAAGCAGTTATTTTTGATTGGGCAGGTACGACAGTTGATTACGGATGTTTTGCACCACTGGAAGTATTCATGAAAATTTTTCATAAACGTGGTGTTGAAGTTACAGCAGAAGAAGCACGCAGGCCAATGGGATTATTAAAAATAGATCATGTAAGAGCACTAACAGAAATGCCTCGTATTGCGAATGAGTGGAAGCGTATTTTCGGACAATTACCAACAGAAGCGGACATTCATGAGATGTATAAAGAATTTGAAGAAATTCTCTTTGCTATTTTGCCAAACTATGCCACGCCAATTGATGGGATAAGAGAAGTGATGGGTTCATTACGTAAAAGAGGCATTAAAATTGGCTCAACAACTGGCTATACGAGAGAAATGATGGACATTGTTGCAAAAGAAGCAAAATTACAAGGGTATAAACCTGATTTTCTTGTGACGCCAGATGATGTTCCAGCAGGTCGTCCGTACCCGTGGATGTGCTATAAAAATGCGATGGAACTTGGTGTGTATCCGATGAATCATATGATAAAAGTGGGAGACACGGTGTCAGATATGAAAGAGGGCAGAAATGCCGGGATGTGGACTGTTGGCGTAATTCTCGGTAGTAGTGAGCTTGGCTTAAGCGAGTGGGAAGTTGAAACTATGGATCCGGTAGAACTTCATGAAAAGATGGAAGTAGTTCGTAATCGTTTCGTTGAAAACGGGGCTCATTTTACGATTGAAACGATGCAAGAACTTGAGAACATAATTGAACATATTGAGAAACAAGAACTTATTATTTCATAAATGAATGGAAATCACTACTTATTATTAACGCCAGGACCATTGACGACAACAAAAACGGTAAAAGAAGTTATGCTATACGATTGGTGTACATGGGATATTGAATATAACACGAGGGTGCAAGATGTAAGAGCTAAACTTGTATCGATAGCAACGAAAGAAGAAGAGAAATATACAACGGTTTTAATGCAAGGAAGCGGTACGTTTTCAATTGAAGCAGTGATTGGTTCTGTCGTTCCTAAAAACGGAAAGCTTCTCGTTTGTACAAATGGTGCATACGGTAAGCGTATTGTGCAAATGGCAGAGATGTTACATATAAATGTGGTCGTTAGTCAAACAGAAGAGTGGGAACCTACTAATATTGCAGAAGTAGAAAAGTTATTGCAAGAAGATAAAGAGATTACTCATATTGCAGTCGTTCATTGTGAAACAACTACAGGTATTATTAATCCAATTGTAGATGTATGTCAATTAGGAAAGCGATACGAGAAGGTTACAATTGTTGATGCAATGAGTACTTTCGGTGGGATTGAAATAGACATTGCTGATTTGCAAATTGATTTTTTAATTAGTAGTGCGAATAAATGTATTCAAGGTGTTCCTGGATTTGGTTTTATTATCGCAAATCGTGATGAATTACTAAAGTGTAAAGGGCAAGCACGCTCTTTATCCCTTGATTTATATGATCAATGGGAAACGATGGAAGAGCAAAATGGGAAATGGCGTTTTACTTCACCTACGCATGTTGTACACGCTTTTTATCAAGCCTTGCTTGAACTAGAAAAAGAGGGCGGAGTAAGAGCGCGTTACAATCGATATTATAACAATCAAAAATTATTGGTCAACAAAATGAAAGAAATTGGATTTAAGTCATTAGTAGATGAAAAATATCAATCTCCTATTATTACATCGTTTATTTACCCGGAGGGATTTGAATTTCAGCAGTTATATAACGAGTTAAAGAGGTACGGATTTGTAATTTATCCAGGGAAAATTTCGAAAGTAGATACGTTCCGTATTGGAAATATCGGTGATGTACATGAGGAAGATATAAATCGTTTAGTTGATAGTATCGCCAAAGGAGTTGTTATAGGTTGATTGAAAGTATTTTGCTTAGGTGGAGCAGGTAAAATTTGTCGTGAAGCGATTTTGGATTTAGTTCAATTTTCATCTTTTGAGACAATTACAGTAGCCGATTTTAACGAAGAAGAAGGTCGTAAAGTAGTAGAATGGCTCAATGATCCTCGTGTTGATTTTGTGAAAGTCGACGTGACAAATCATGAGGATACAGTTGCAAAAATGAAAGGCTATGACATTGTAATGGACGGTACGACGATAAAGTTAAATGGATTGTCTACTCGTTGTATTGCGGAAGCTGGGTGTCACGGTGTGAATTTGAATGGATTTGGTGAAGAAAATGAATCACATGCTATATTTGTTCAAAATGAAAAAACATGTTTACCCGGATTTGGTATGACACCAGGTGTAACGCAAATGATGGCCATGCATGCAGCAAATCAGCTAGATACTGTAGAGTCTGTCCGTGTAAGCCACGGTTCGTATCGCCCAATTGCTTTTTCTGCATCAATTACAGAAACAACGACATATGAGTATGATCCAAATTTACCATCGCGTACAGTATATGAAGATGGTAAGTTTAAGCAAGTACCTCCTTTTGCGCGACCAAGAGAAATTGAATTGCCAGCGCCTTATGGTAAAACAATGCAGTATATCATTCCGCATTCTGAAACGATTACGTTAGCAAAGGCACTAGAAAATAAAGGTGTCAAACTGATAGAGACGAGAGGAACTTGGCCAAAGCAAAATATGCAGCTCGTACGTGCTTTATATGATTGCGGCATATTGCGTAATGATCAAATTGAAATAAACGGGAAAGAAATTGGCATTATGGATTGTATTTCGCAGTATTTATTACAATCGAAAGAAGGTCAAGAGACGGAAGTTTACGGTTATGCACTTCATATAGAAGTAGTAGGTATGAAAAATAATGAGAAACAGAGACATGTATTATATCATACACACCCGCTATCTGATGGATCTATTGTAGGATGGGAAAATTTAAGAGCTTATACGAGAAACGTCGGTATTCCATTTGGAATTGCTACAGAGTTAATTGCAAATGGGAATGTAAATAAAATGGGTGTTGTTACGCCTGAAGAAGCTTTCGAAAATCCACAACTTATTTTTGATGAACTAGAAAAGCGCGGCATTTATATTCATGAAGAGGTTTTTACTTACAAAGAAAATTATAATTTTGTATAAATGTCTGTAGTAGGAGAAGAAAGAAAGCGGACCATTCTTGAAAAAGTAGAGTTTAAAGGAAAAGTAAAGGTTTCAGAATTAGCGAGAGAATTCGCTGTATCAACAGAAACGATTCGTCGATATTTAGAAGAGTTAGATCGTGAAAAAAAGTTGAAGAAAGTGTATGGTGGAGCTGTTCAACTTCCAGGCGCCGGGATAGAGGCGCCGATGTTAGAAAGAGAGATGCTACATATAGAAGAGAAGAAAAGAATTGGTTATAAAGCAGCAACATTTGTAGAAGATGGTGATGTCATTGCAATTGATGACGGAAGTACACCACTTCAAATGGTGCCCTATCTTGTTCATCGAAAAAATTTAACGATTGTTACGAGTTCTTTTCCAGTAGCGACACAATTAATCTCTTCTATTAATAAAAAGATGTTTCATGGTGAAGTTTTATTTATTGGTGGAAAAGTATCCCCAAAGCATTCGCGTGTATCAGGATCTATTTCTCTGCAAGTGATTCATCAATTTCATTTTCATAAAGCGTTTGTTTCGATTGATGGGTTATTACCTAGTTTTGGAGTTTCCAGTTTTGAATTAGAAAAAGCAAAACTGTCAGAAGCGATGATGAAATTAGCTGAGAAAACATATATTTTATGCGACCATACAAAAGTAGGCGTAAAAGGGAATTATAGAATAGCAGGATTTTCTCGTATTCAACATGTTATTTGTGATAAGAAAATGCCATATAGTTTTGAAGAAGAAGTTAAGAAGCATAATATTCAATGGACAGTTTGTTAAATGCAAAAAGTGGACACATTTTCTCATTTCCTTCATATAATTTACCAATATAAAAAAAGTTGGCTGAAGGAAAGAAGGGGAAATATGTCAGAACGCATATATAATAAACTTGTATTGTATGCAAATATTTTACAAAAAATTGGTGTTATTAATGAGAAAGAAAAAAGTGAAATTCTTCATACGAGAGGTAAAAAATCCCTTTGAATGTTATTTTTTCTGAAGAAATGGAATGAATTAAAAGATGTGAAATCTGAATTGGCACTTCGTGATTGGTTTTATGGTACAAAAATTAGTTTATCGTTATGTACGTCAAAAGAGCCATTAACATTTTTAGTGAATGTCGAGGGAAGAGATAAAGGATTGTTTTCAGAAGAGGATTTTATTGTTGTCAATTGCATGTGTGAGCCAGTGTTTGAAAACGAAGAAAAACCAGCGGCAGAGTCATTTATGCATGCGGATATTTATAAAAAAAGCAGTGCGGAATGTATTTTACAAGTTCAAACAGTAGATAGTCATTTAATATCAGAGTTATACGGAGAAGAAAGAGAAGTAACATTCGATAAACGCAGCGTGGAACGTGTTTTTGGAAAAGAAGGTATAACAGAAATGACAATTCCAATTGTAGAAGATGAAAAGAAATTTGCTGATTTGTTAGAAAGTAATGTTCCGAATTTTATTGAAGGTGGAGGAGTAGTTCTCGTTCACAATTACGGCATGATTGTGTGGGGCAAAACGCCAGAAGAAGCGAAAAAATGGCTAGAGGGTATAGAATATTTAATGAACTATCATGTAAAGCTGTTAATGATAAAAGGTGCAAAGAGCTCTGTTATATAAATGTTGACATGTAAGGAGGAACATATTTTGCGAGTTAAATATCATTTTCTGCCAAAACAGCAGGTGACTTATTGCAAGATAAATGATACTGGTGAAAAAGCATTACAAATTATGAATGAAACGGGATTTCGAGCAATCCCTGTATTAGCAGAAGATGAGAAGCTATTCATGGGGATTATTTATAAAGTAGATTTATTAGAAAAGAAGTGTAATAGCGGAGTAGAGCATGTGAGTGCAGGAGATATGTTGGAAAACTCTTCTGCACTTATTTTTGAAAAGGATTCTTTCTTCAGAGCTTTTTATGTGATTCGCCGTCTCCCATTTTTAGCAGTGCTAAATGATTATAATGAATTTGTTGGTATCTTAACACATTCCAATGTATTTGATGTTATTGAAGACTCATTCGGTATGCGGACGGGTGGGTATATATTAACAATTGCAACACAAGATTGTAAGGGGACGATTAAAGAGCTTGGGACATTGTTAAAAGCATATAATATCGGTGGGTTGTTTACGCTAGATAACGGTGATCAATATATTCGCCGTATTATCGTAAATATATCAGATGAGTTAGATGAAAAAAGATTAAAGAAATTAATCGAAAAAATAGAAAAAAAAGGATTCAGAGTGAGTCATGTAGATTATATTTAAATGCGCAAATATACGATTGCATTGCTCATTTTTACTATGTTCTTATCATCCTTTTTGTTTCCGATTCAAGCCAATGCCCATACAAATAAAGTAGCTATTGTCATTGACGACTTCGGAAATAATATGAAGGGGACTGATAAAATGTTATCACTTCCCATTCCACTGACTGTTGCTGTTATGCCTTTCCTTCCTTCTACAAAAGAAGATGCAATAGCTGCCCATAAAAAAGGCCATGAAGTTATTATACATATGCCAATGGAACCTATTAAAGGTAAAAAAGAATGGCTTGGACCAAAAGCACTTACAACTGATTTAAGCGATGAAGAAATAAACAACCGACTCGAACAAGCGATTAAAGAAGTACCGCATGCAATTGGAATGAACAATCATATGGGATCAAAAGTAACAGCTGACGAAAGAATTGTACGTCTTATCCTTACAACTTGCAAAAAACACGGTTTATTTTATTTAGATAGCAAAACAAACCCTAAGAGTGTCGTCCCAAAAATCGGGAAAGAATTAGGGGTGCCTATTATTGAAAACCAACTATTTTTTGATGATGTGTATACAGCCGGACATATTTCAAAACAAGCTCAATTACTTATCAAAAAAATTCAAGAAAAATCTATTATGGTAGCTATCGGACACGTTGGGCCTCCAGGCGAAATTACATCACGTGTTATAGAAACCTCTATTCCTAAAATTCGCGAGCATGCAGACTTTATTTTTTTATCTGATTTAGCATTATCTCCACCTGCTGTTTCAAAATAAATGATAATAAAAAAAGAAGGAGTACCACATTTGAAAGTCAAATTCCAAAGCATAATTTTATATATGTTGCTTGTTATCCTGCCAACGATAGTGATTGGAGCTACATTTTATTCCTATCATACGTATAAAATGAAGCAGGAAAACAAACTATCTGCTCATACGGTTCTCTTTTTATATAGAGACTATTTAGATCATCACCTTGGTGAAGCAATTTCTGCCTTAGAAATGCTCGCAAAAGTCGTAGGTACCGAGACTGGTAACATAAATGGGATTAAACAAATTGTGCATGATACAGATGGAAATGATGCGCGCTTTTCTGGTCTATATTACGCTACACCAGAAGGAATCATTACCATCGCATCAGAAAGCGAATCAAGGCCTGTAGACGTCTCAGACCGCAAGTATATTCAAGACGCATTACAAACTAAGAAAACAATTGTATCATCCGTCATTACAGATCGCGTTCTTGGACATCAAGCTATTATGATTGCTTCCCCAATATTTAACAAACAGAAGGAGCTCTCAGGCTTATTGTTAGCAAGTTTACGCTTTGACTACATTTCATCTTCTTTAAATGCTATTAAACCACAATACCATTTCGAAGTAACTGATAAACATGATGTAGTTTTTCTAACCGATGACAATAATGAAACAAGCGATGCGCATTCTAATATGCTCACTACCCCACTCCAAAGGTTAAATTGGAAGGTCTCTGTTTCTCCATTACCTATCCACAAGCAAACTTTATACCAGTGGGTTGCAATAGAATGCATAGCTACTTTATTTTTAATGTCTATCTTATTTTTACTCGCTCAATATATGTTATTAAAACGGCAAACAAAACTGGAAAGACAACAAAATGAACTGCAAAAAATTGAATTGGTTGGAACTTTTGCAGCGAGTACAGCCCACGAAATCCGCAATCCTCTTACGGGAATTAAAGGACTCGTTGCGCTATTAAAAGAGAAATATAAAGATGGACAGGATCAGTTTTACTTTTCCATCATCGAACAAGAAATAGAGAGAATTAATGAAATTGTAAGTGAATTCCTTATTCTTGGAAAGCCAACTGCTATCATTGAACAAACATATGATGTGAGAACTATTCTAAATGAGGTAGCACTGATTATTCAATCTGAGGCGAATCTACATAATATTGTATTCCATCTACATTTGCCAGACCATCCTGTTCATATCCGTTGCTCAAAAGACCATATGAAACAAGTGGTTTTAAACATTACAAAAAATGCAGTTGAAGCCATGACTTCTAGTGACACACTAACCATTGTCGTAACAGACAATGAAACACACGCACAATTGCAAATCATTGATACTGGAAAAGGGATTCCAAAACATATTCAAAAACACCTCTTTCATCCGTTCTTTACTAATAAAGATACTGGAACAGGTCTTGGACTTGTCATATGTAAACGAATTGTAGAGATGTACGATGGGCATATTTTTATTGACAGTAAAGAAAACGAAGGAACGACAGTTCATATCGAGATACCGTTACATAAAGTATAAATGACATCAAATAATGAACGAGAAGATATTTCTCAATCTTTAAAAGTGTTTATTGCATTATCTCGTGTACACCGTTCTGTTATGGATACTACAAATAAATCTATACAAAGTAACGGGTTAAATCCAACTGAATTTGCTGTATTAGAACTGCTATATCATAAAGGTGGTCAACCACTTCAGCAAATTGGTGAGCGCATTTTAATAGCTAGTGGCAGCATTACATATGTTGTAGATAAGCTGGAAAAAAAGGGATTAGTAAAGAGAATCCCATGTCCGAATGACAGACGTGTCATTTATGCACAATTAACGGAGTCTGGGGAGAGCTTTATCGCTTCTATTTTTCCAGGGCATGAGCAAGTTATACATCAGTCTTTTGAAATGTTAACGAAGGATGAAAAGGATGAATTACTTGATCTGTTGAAAAAAATTGGAAAGTATGAAAAGTGAATGTCATTTAAAGACTATGAATATAAACGGCCAAATATTGAAGAATTAAAAGAGAAATTTACTGTTGCTTTAGAGAAATTTGATAACACAAAAACTGTAGAAGAACAAAAACAAGTTATCAATTCAATTAATGAAATTCGCAATGATTTTGGTACAATGGGGAATCTTTGTTACATTCGTCATTCTGTTGATACGACAGATGCTTTTTATAAGGAAGAGCAAGATTTTTTTGATGAATACTCTCCAGTTGTACAAGGATATGGAACAAAATATTATAAGGCGTTAATTAGTTCTCCATTTCGTGAAGAATTAGAAGCCTATTACGGAAAGCAATTATTCGCTCTAGCAGAATGTGATTTAAAAACATATTCAGATGAAATCGTGAAAGATTTACAATTAGAGAATAAATTGTCTTCACAATATACACAGTTGTTAGCATCTGCAAAAATTGACTTTGCAGGAGAAGAAAGAACATTATCGCAACTGATTCCATTTATGCAAGGAAAAGAAAGAAGTGAACGTAAATCAGCAAGTGAAGCATACTACGGATTTTTAGCTGGAAATGAGGAAGAACTGGATCGTATTTATGATGAGCTTGTTAAAGTGAGAACGAAAATTGCGAAAGCTTTAGGTTTCAAAAACTTTGTTGAACTAGGATATGCAAGAATGTATCGTACAGATTACAATGCGGAGATGGTTGCGAATTATCGTCAGCAAGTACTTGATTATATCGTTCCAGTTACAACGGAATTAAGAAAGAGACAAAAAGCACGTATCGGTGTAGAAAAGCTAGCATATTACGATGAAAACTTTGAGTTTGCTACAGGTAATCCAACTCCAAAAGGAGATGCAGATTGGATTATTAATCATGGGAAAACGATGTATAAAGAGTTATCGGCTGAAACAGATGAATTTTTCAATTTCATGTTAGATAATGATTTATTAGACTTAGTTGCGAAAAAAGGAAAAGCTGGTGGCGGATATTGTACATATATCGAAAATTATAAAGCGCCATTTATTTTCTCAAACTTCAATGGAACATCTGGTGACATTGATGTATTAACACATGAAGCTGGTCATGCTTTCCAAGTATATGAAAGTCGTAAATTTGAAATTCCAGAATATAATTGGCCAACATATGAAGCGTGTGAAATTCATTCTATGAGTATGGAATTCTTTACATGGCCATGGATGAAACTATTCTTTGAAGAAGATGCAGATAAATATTATTTCTCGCACTTAAGTTCAGCACTTCTGTTTTTACCATATGGTGTATCTGTCGACGAATACCAACATTATGTATATGAAAATCCAGAAGCATCACCAGCAGAGCGTAAGACAGCATGGCGTAACATAGAGAAGAAATATTTACCGCATCGTGATTATGAAGATAATGATTATTTAGAGCGCGGTGGCTTCTGGCAACGTCAGGGACATATTTATAACTCGCCGTTTTACTATATCGACTACACGTTAGCTCAAATTTGTGCACTGCAATTTTGGAAGCGTGCAAGAGATAATAGACAAGAGGCATGGGAAGATTATGTGAACCTTTGCCAACAAGGTGGAAGTAAATCATTCTTGGAGTTAGTAGAAGTGGCAAATTTAACATCACCATTTGCTGAGGGATGTGTGAAAAGTGTCATTACAGAAATTGAAGCATGGCTACATGCGATTGACGACACAAAATTGTAAATGCTTCAATCTAATATGGATGTGAGTTTAGAAAGTTTGGTGAACTCATTGCAGTCTACCAGAAGCACGCTATTATCAGAAATTGAAATGTTAAATGATACAGAAGTGAATGTAAAGCCACGCCGTGATAAATGGAGTATTATTCAAATTTTACATCACTTACATTTAGTTGAACAATCTGTCACATCTGCCCTTGTATATGCTCTACACAAAAATGAAAGAAATGCGACTCCATTTAAAGACCTCCAACTTACGCTTGATCGCACACATAAACGAGAAGCTCCTCAGCAAATGCAACCAACAGAAACTTTAATGAAAAAACAGCAAGGAATTCAATTGCTAGAACATTCACGACAAGAACTATTACATGCGCTTCATAGTATCATAGATGAAAAAGAATTAGTTGAAAATGGATTAAAGCATCCTGTTTTTAATGATTTGAATTTGTATCAGTGGGTTCAATTTCTTGATTTACATGAACAAAGACATCTTACACAGTTAAAAGAGGCGAAATACGCAATTTTGCAGCGATAAATGGAGAAAGAAAAGAAGGAGTTGAAAAGTATGTCCAAGAAAAAGAGAGAAGAAGAGCGTGCTTGGAAAGCACGTAAAGAGAATCAAAAACCACATGTAAAAGTGAAAGCTTTTGCTGAATTAGTTGAAGGAACAGAAAAAACGTGAATGCTTATTTATCACTTATTTTGGAATCACAAAGGGAAACGGTCTCCTAAATTAAATTCAGCTATCTTTATTGTACTGTGTTGCCTCGCTACAATACTATGTATCACTTTTGCAGCAAAAACAAATAATGGTTTTCAATTTGATATGCGTCATATCGTATTAATTGTCGGTACATTGACAGGAGGGCCTATTGCTGGTGGTTCTATTTTAGCTGTATTAAACATATATCGCTTCTTATTAGGAGGAATAGGTGTTTTCCCATCCCTTATCGCTTCTATTGTTCTATTTATTGTTCTACTATTAACGTACAAATTTTTCAATCGAGCGTCTAATCGTATAAAAATAGCACTTGCTATTATTTACAGTCTCACATATGGATTTAGCTGGATACCCTTCTTCCTTTCAGAAGTTACAAATAAGGTAGATTATATACCGCATATTATTGTGTATGAGTTATGTACGATGCTTGGTACGATCCTTATTTTATATTTACTACACATATTACAAACTCAGGTTCGTCTCCAAAATGAGCTTATGAACGCTGAAAAATTTCATTTAATCGGTGAAATGGCAGCTTCCATCTCGCACGAAATTCGCAATCCGTTAACTTCTACGAAAGGATTTTTACAACTATTGCAGTCTGATACATGTACCGAGCAAGAACGGAAATTATATATCGATATAGCCATTAATGGTATCGAGCAAGCAAATCATGTTCTCACAGACTATTTAACCTTTGCAAAACCGAGTATTGAAAAAGAACAAACACTACAACTCGAGGAAGAATTACTGCATGCACTATCTTTAATTACACCACTTGCCAATTTAACAAATGTCCGTACTCATTACATAAAGCAAAGTACTTCTTTCTTTATCGCTGGAGAGAAGCAAAAACTAAACCAATGCTTATTAAATATTTTAAAAAACTGCATTGAAGCTATGCCAAAAGGCGGCGATCTTTATTTCACATTAATTCCTGATCATAAGCATATCCAGCTATATATAAAAGATACAGGAGTTGGTATGGATCAAGAGCAGGTGAAGCGCCTCGGTTCTCCTTTCTATTCAACGAAAGAAAAAGGGACTGGTCTTGGAATGATGGTTGTATTCAGTGTTGTTCAAGCTATGAATGGAAAAATTGATATTATAAGTGAAAAAGGAATCGGTACAACCTTCTTATTAACCTTTCCACTCATACAAAAAACGTGAATGAGTGAAATGAAAAAAGAAAAAGCAGTTGTTGTTTTTAGTGGTGGACAAGATAGTACAACATGTTTATTTTGGGCAATGGAGCAGTTTGCAGAAGTAGAAGCTGTAACATTTAATTACAATCAACGTCATAAATTAGAAATTGATTGTGCAGTGGAAATTGCGAAAGAGCTAGGAATTAAACATACAGTACTAGATATGAGTCTATTAAATCAACTTGCTCCAAATGCGTTAACGAGAACGGATATGGAGATTACACATGAAGAAGGTGAATTGCCATCGACATTTGTAGATGGACGAAATTTACTATTCTTATCATTTGCTGCTGTATTAGCAAAACAAGTTGAGGCACGTCATATTGTAACGGGTGTATGTGAAACTGATTTTAGTGGTTATCCAGATTGCCGTGACGTGTTTGTGAAATCGTTAAACGTTACATTAAATTTATCTATGGATTATCCATTTGTCATTCATACACCACTTATGTGGATTGATAAAGCAGACACGTGGAAATTATCTGATGAACTTGGCGCATTCGAGTTTGTTAGAGAAAAAACATTAACATGTTATAACGGAATCATTGGTGATGGTTGCGGTGAATGTCCAGCATGCCAACTTCGTAAAGCAGGATTAGATACGTACTTACAAGAACGCGAAGGAGCGAACAACTAAATGGATAATTTCTTTGGATTTCGCATCGTAGAAAATTTGCAAAAAATGGACAAGGATATTCAACGTAAACAACTCAAATATCATAATAAAAGAGTAATGGTCAGCAAGGAATTTACATTTGATGCGGCACACCATTTACACTGTTATGAAGGGAAATGTAAAAACTTACATGGTCACACATATAAAGTTGTATTTGGGATTAGTGGATATGTAAATGAAATAGGCCTTGCAATTGACTTTGGCGATATAAAAGAAATTTGGAAAAACGAAATTGAAATATATTTAGATCATCGTTATTTAAACGAAACATTACCAGCGATGAATACGACTGCTGAAAATATGGTCGTGTGGATTTATGAAAAGATGGCAGAAGCATTAACGAAAGATAATCGTGTGAACGAATATAAAGGAGCTCGTGTTGAATTTGTTCGTCTATTTGAGACGCCGACTAGTTATGCGGAAGTAAGACGGGAGTGGATGCTCGATGAGTAAATGAGTAAAATCCCTGTCTTAGAAATATTTGGTCCGACTATTCAAGGAGAAGGCATGGTTGTCGGGCAAAAGACTATGTTTATTCGAACTGCTGGCTGTGACTATAGCTGTTCTTGGTGTGATTCTGCTTTTACGTGGGATGGATCGGCAAAAGATCAAATTAGACAAATGCCAGCGGAAGACATTTGGAATGAGCTTGTTGAAATTGGAGGAGAAAATTTCTCTCATGTTACGATTTCAGGTGGGAATCCTGTTTTATTGAAAAATATTGAGTCGCTTCTTTCTATATTAAAAGAGAATGGGATGCGAACGGCGATAGAAACACAAGGGAGTAAATGGCAAGATTGGTTACTTCAAATTGATGAGATAACCATTTCGCCAAAACCACCAAGTTCGGGAATGAAAACAGATTATCAAAAGTTAGATACTGTAATTCAGAAACTAGCAGGAAAAGATATTAGTTTAAAAGTAGTAGTATTCGATGATCATGACTTTGAATATGCAGTTAAGATGCACGAACGTTATCCATCTGTACCATTTTTCTTACAAGTAGGGAACGATGATACGAAAACAGTGGATGATGCAATGCTTATTAAAAAATTATTAGATAAGTATGAGTGGCTTATTGAAAAAGCTGTTAATTGTAAAGAAATGAATGATGCGAAAGTATTGCCGCAGCTTCATGCGTTAGTATGGGGAAATAAACGAGGCGTATAAATGTTTAAAATGGCAGGAAGATTAGATGAAGATTTAAAAGATGTAACATTATTAGGAAATCAAAATACAAAATATTTATTTGAATATAGCCCAGAAATTTTAGAGGTATTTGATAATAACCATCCAAACCGTGATTACTTTGTAAAATTCAATTGTCCTGAATTTACAAGCTTATGTCCGAAAACAGGACAACCAGACTTTGCAACAATTTATATTAGCTACATTCCAGAACAAAGAATGGTAGAGAGTAAATCTTTAAAGTTATATTTATTTAGCTTCCGCAATCACGGTGACTTCCACGAAGATTGTATGAATGTAATTATGAATGATTTAATTAAATTAATGGATCCGCGTTACATTGAAGTATGGGGCAAATTCACACCACGTGGTGGTATTTCAATTGATCCATACTGCAACTACGGTCGACCAGGAACGAAGTATGAACAAATGGCAGACTACCGTATGATGAACCACGATCTATATCCGGAAACGATTGATAATCGTTAAATGCAGATCGCAGAAACTGGAGATATCATCGAATTTAAAGGTGGAATGCAAGGCCGTGTTCAAAAAGTAAATCAAAACTCTGTTATTGTTGATATAACAATTATGGAGAATTTTAGAGAACTAGATATGGAACCTCTTACAGTTGTAAGTCATAAAAACTATACTGTCATTAATCAAAATGCATAAATGTTTGAAATTATGGGGAGCTTTATAGCTTTGTTCTTATATTTATTTTCTTATACAAAGTTGAAGAAAATTCGTCAAGATGAAACGAATACATATTTTGATGGAATAGATGCTTCAGTTACTCATAGTAGTGGCGGAGATATGTAAATGTGGATATCTTTTATTCGTCATGGTCGCTTGAATAGTACTATAGAACCGATGACAATTACTTCATTTCATGAATGGTTGAAGAGATATGATGTAGATAGTATGAGTAGGGAATGTAACATACCAATTGAAACAATTGAGGCAGTAGAATCGGCAAACTTAATTGTATCGAGTGATCAAAGACGTGCTGTACAGTCAGCAGCGGAATTAATGAATTCTTTGTCCTTTGTGCAAAATTCTCTTTTTAGGGAAGTAGAAGTACCGTCGCGTTTTTTTGCACCAGAATGGTTTAAATGTAAGCCAGGGACTTGGTTTTTTATTGGACGTGCCTTATGGATGTCTGGGTATCATAGAGATGTTGAGTCGTATAAGGAAGCAAGGGGAAGGGCGAAAGAAGCTGCTAACATGTTACATCACTATGCACTGGTGCATGGGAAAATCGCGATAGTAGGACATAGCTATTTTAATACGATGATTGGTGCGGAACTGAGGGCGATGGGATGGTCTGGACCTCCTATTTTTCATCGGAAGCCGTGGGGATATACAAAGTATACGTTCCATGAGGCGATGAATGGAAGTGTATTAAATACAAAATTAACTTAAATGATTCGGAAAGCAACAAAGACAGATGCAAAGGCAATATCTCCTTTATTGTATAATGCTCTGCACGAAATTGCTGAAAAAATCACTGGTAGCACAGTTGAAGCAAAAGTATTACTAGGACTTGAAAAATGGTTCGTAAAAGAAAATAATCGATTGAGCTATGAAAACTGTTTAGTGGCGGAACAAGATGGAAAGGTAGTTGGGGTTATTGTCGCTTATCACGGTAGTGACGCTGAACAACTTGATGCACCAATCATACGCTACTTAAGAGAACTACATGAAGATGAATCCATTACGTTAGAAAAAGAAGCTGAACTTGATGAGTATTATATTGACACGTTGTCAGTTTCAAATATGTACGGCGGACGTGGCATTGGCTCTAAGTTAATCGATGCAGCTGAACTTCATGCAGCTGAAACAGGTTATGAAAAAATCGCCTTACTTGTTAATTTAGAAAACAAGCGTGCTTTTTCACTGTATGAAAAACTAGGTTACAACAAAGATAAAACCGTGATGCTCGTTGGCGAACCTTATGCTCATCTAATAAAACCATTACGTACGTTGGTTTCTATACCTTAAATGGATGAACAATTAGCAAATGCAATTTTGGATCAGCTGAAAAATGGTGAGATAAAGGAGTATGTTGCAACGAAAGATGTATTTTATACGTTTAGGAAAGTTGTAGTAAGTCGAGAAGATTTTAAACATATTATTGGGAACGCACAACGCGGCGGACAGGTAATTTATACATATTCAGAAACGCCACGTTCATAAATGGGCGATTTTAAACAAGGCATTTTACCGCATTGGGATTATATGTGGAAAGATAGAACCGGAAATAGATGTATGGGAATGGTTATGTATCCAGAGAAACGAAAATGTTCAACAAAAACGCTTCAGAAAATAAAAAGGGCGTATGAGCAAGCGGCAGAAATTAAAGTAACTGTACAAGTTCAACAGACATATGAGTACGTAGAAGGAATGATCGTATACTTTGATGAAGAAGCTCCTGTATGTACAATGCTTGATAAAGATGAGAATCCGCATCACATATTTGTAAAAGATATTTTGCGTATTGAACACTCTGAATAAATGTTAGTTGCATATGATTCTATGACAGGAAACGTGAAGCGTTTCATTCACAAATTAAATATGCCGGCCGTTCAAATTGGTGAAGATCTAGTAATAGATGAAGACTTTATTCTTATTACGTATACAACAGGTTTTGGCAATGTACCAGAACGTGTTTTAGAATTTTTAGAGCGCAATAATGACAAATTAAAAGGCGTATCTGCAAGCGGCAATCGTAACTGGGGAGACATGTTCGGTGCAAGTGCTGACAAAATTTCTGCTAAATATGAAGTGCCTATTGTATCAAAATTTGAGTTATCAGGAACAAATAACGATGTAGAATATTTTAAGGAAAGGGTGCGGGAGATTGCGACACATTGAATGCAGGACGGTTTTTATCAGCTTCATAAAGATAAAGAGGCATTAGAAGTCTTTATGGAAGAAGCTAGAGAGAATACCGTTCCTTTTAATAGCGTGGCAGAGCGAATGGAGTATATGAAAGAACATGATTACTATTACAACGTTCTGGACGAGTATAACTTGGAGGAAGTAGAAGAAGTATATAACATCGCTTATGGTGAAAACTTCGAATTCCAATCTTATATGGCAGCATCTAAGTTCTACAAAGATTATGCGTTAAAAACGAATGATCAAAAACAATACTTAGAAAGCTATGAAGATCGTGTAGCAATTGTGTCATTATACTTAGGACGCGGTGATGTTGCGAAGGCAAAACAATTCGCAAGCATGATTGTAAAACAAAACTACCAACCAGCGACACCAACCTTTTTAAATGCGGGAAGAAGCAGAAGAGGAGAAATGGTGTCTTGTTTCTTGTTAGAGATGGACGATAGCTTAAATTCAATCGGCTTTAACATTAATACTGCAATGCAATTATCAAAAATTGGCGGGGGAGTAGCTTTAAACTTATCTAAGCTACGTGCACGTGGTGAGCAAATTAAAGGTATTGATAACGCTGCAAGTGGTGTAGTACCTGTTATGAAATTGCTTGAAGATTCGTTTTCATATGCGAATCAACTTGGCCAACGAAAAGGTGCCGGCGCAGTATACTTGAACATCTTCCATTGGGATATTATTGAATTCCTTGATACAAAAAAAATAAACGCCGACGAGAAGAGCCGTATTCAGTCTCTATCAATCGGAATTATCGTTCCAAGTAAGTTCTTTGAGCTTGCTGAGAAAAACGAGCCTTTCCATGTTTTCGCGCCTTATACGGTGTTTAAAGAATATGGCAAGCATTTAGATGATATTGACATTGATGAAATGTACGATGAATTAATGAGCAATCCGAAAGTGAAGAAGAAGCCGCTAGATATTAGTGCACGTGATATGCTTATTAAAATTGCAATGATTCAGCTTGAGTCTGGTTACCCATACTTAATGTTTAAATCAAATGCAAATAACCAGCATCCACTGAAGGGTATTGGAACTGTGAAGATGTCGAACTTGTGTTAAATGGAAAATAAAGAAATTCGTGAAGCAGTTCATGCAGGAATGGAAGCTTTAACAGCTGTTTCTGATATGACAATCATTCCGAATGCACCAACTGTGAAAAAAGCAAATGATGAGCTTCATTCAGTTGGACTTGGAGCAATGAACTTACATGGATATTTAGCAAAAAATAAAATCGGTTATGAAAGTGCAGAAGCGAAAGAGTTCGCTCGTACATTCTTTATGATGTTAAATTACTACTCTATTGAGAAAAGTATGGAAATCGCTAAAGAAAAAGGCGAAACATTTAAAGACTTCGATAAGTCTGATTATGCGAACGGCACATACTTTGAAAAGTATGAAACGACAGATTACAGCCCAGTAACTGAAAAAGTTCAGCAACTATTTGAAGGAATTCATATTCCAACAAAAGAAGATTGGACAAGTTTAAAAGAGCAAGTGAAGAAGAATGGATTATATAATTCATACCGTCTTGCTATCGCTCCAACACAATCTATCAGTTACGTTCAAAATGCAACTTCAAGCGTAATGCCGATCGTAAGTCAAATCGAATCAAGAACATATGCGAATGCGACAACATATTATCCAATGCCGTATTTATCAAAAGATACGTTCTGGTACTATAAATCTTCTTACGATATGAATCAGTTTAAATTAATTGATTTAATTGCAGAAATTCAAGAGCATATTGATCAAGGAATCAGTACAATTCTTTACGTGAATAGTGATATTTCAACACGTGAGTTAGCACGTTACTACATCTATGCACATAAAAAAGGCTTAAAGAGTCTGTATTATACGAGAACACGTAAATTAAGCGTGGAAGAGTGCGTAGCTTGTACCGTTTAAATGCGTGCGGTAAACTGGAACAAAAAGGAAGACGATTTTAGTTTAATGTTTTGGAAGCAAAACATCGCTCAGTTTTGGACAGAAGAAGAAATCGCGGTGTCTTCTGACAAAAATACTTGGGCACAATTATCAAAAGAAGAGCAAGTTGCTTATAAGCGTGTATTAGGTGGTTTAACACTTTTAGATACGAAACAAGGTGGCGAAGGGATGCCACTTGTACTTGTTCATCTTGAAAATTTACAAGCAAAAAGTGTATTAGCTTTCATGGGAGCTATGGAAGAAGTACATGCGAAGAGTTACAGTCATATTTTTACAACGTTAGCTACTGAAGAAGAAATTGATGATATTTTTGAATGGGTAGACAATCATCCATTACTTGAGAAAAAGGCTGGTATTATTACTCGTTACTATCGTCGTTTATTAAAGCCTCAAGTAACGAAAAAAGAGTTATACATGGCAATGGTAGCAAGTGTGTTCTTAGAAAGTTACTTATTCTATAGTGGATTCTTCTATCCACTTTACTTAGCAGGTCAAGGTAAATTGACGGCAAGTGGTGAAATCATTAACCTAATCATTCGTGATGAGTCCATTCACGGCGTATTCGTTGGTATTTTAGCACAACAACTCTTCGCAGAGCTTTCTGCAGAAGATCAACAAGAAGTGCAAAAAGAAACGCAAGAGTTATTAATGGAACTATATGAAATTGAAATGGCATACACAGAAGAAATTTACACTTCTATCGGTCTTGTAGACGATGTAAATCGTTTCGTTCGTTACAATGCGAATAAAGGACTTATGAATTTAGGACTTGAGCCGAAGTTTGAAGAAGAAGAAATTAACCCAATCGTTTTAAATGGTTTACGTACAGATACGAAAAACCATGATTTTTTCTCTGTAAAAGGAAATGGTTACGTAAAAGCAACGAACGTTGAAAAGTTATCTGACGATGACTTCGCATTCAATTTTTAAGTGGGGAAAGTAGTTGGTTTAAAACGTTCGTTAGGGCTGTGGTCAATTGTTATGCTAGGGGTCGGGTATATGACACCGATGGTTGGATTTGATACGTTTGGAATCGTTTCGGAAAAAACGGGTGGGCATGTTCCAGGAGCTTATTTGATTGCATTAGCAGGGATGTTGTTTACCGCTGCAAGCTACGGCAAAATGGTAAAGGTTTTTCCTACCGCAGGATCAGCTTATACGTATACACAGAAAACAATTAGTGCAAGACTTGGGTTTCTTGTTGGATGGTCCGCATTATTGGATTATTTGTTTCTGCCGATGGTGAACGCACTATTAACGAGAATTTATTTGTCAGCATTTTTTCCAAGTGTTCCTAATTGGATATGGGTCATTGGTTTTATTCTACTGATTACACTTATAAATATTATTAGCGTAAATGTTACTGCTAACTTCAATACGTTTTTAGTAATATTTCAAGTGCTAGTAATGGCCGTGTTTGTCTTTCTAGTTATAAAAGGCTTATTAGCGGGAGAGGGAACAGGAGAAGTTTTTTCCATTCAGCCGTTTTTTCAATCAGATATACAAATATCACCGTTAGTTGCAGGTGCAACAATTCTTTGTTTTTCATTTTTAGGTTTTGATGCAGTAACTACATTTTCGGAAGAGACACCAAATGCGAAGAAGACAATACCTCGAGCTATTTTTCTTACTGCTTTAATCGGTGGAGTTTTATTCATTACAACTACGTATTTTACACAATCTTTCTTTCCAGACACATCTGTATTTAAAGATAAAGAATCAGCGTCTCCAGAAATTGCGCTATATGTTGGTGGAAAACTATTTCAAGCTTTCTTTTTAGTAGGAACGCTTATGGGGACACTTGCGTCTGGTTTAGCTTCTCATACAAGTGTATCTAGATTATTGTACGTAATGGGGCGAGATAATGTCATTCCGAAGAAAATATTTGGATACATTCATCCTCGCTGGCGAACGCCAGTATATAACATTATTATTGTAGGAGTTATTTCACTCTCTGCGATATTCATTGATTTAGAAACGGCAGCATCACTTATTAATTTTGGAGCGCTTATTGCATTTACATTTGTTAATTTATCTGTAATTTCCTACTATGTAATTAAGAAAAAAAGATATAAAACGATAAAAGACTGTTTAAATTTTTTAGTTATGCCTATTTTAGGTGCTGGTACTGTAGCAGTACTATGGTTTAATCTCAATGTTCATTCACTTATTCTCGGTATTTGCTGGGCTGCTATTGGAATGGGGTACCTTTTATATATTACAAATATGTTCCGCTTAGCTCCTCCGCAAATGCATTTTGAAGAAGTACAGGAAATGTAATTGGCACGATTATTGCTTTGGATAATTAATAAAAATAAAAAGCGGGGTGTTATCGTGCCGATTCAGTCAGAAAAACATACAGTTGAGGTTGAAAATCCTTTAGAGGAATTTCAAGCTATATTAAAAGAGGCGCTTCATTTTTTACATTATCCAGACGAAGTATTTGAATTTCTGAAAAAACCAATGCGTTTTTTAGAAGTAAGTATTCCTGTTCGTATGGATGATGGAATAACAAAGGTATTTCAAGGGTATCGTGCTCAGCATAATGACGCAGCTGGGCCAACGAAAGGTGGTATTAGATTCCATCCAGATGTTACGGCAGAAGAAGTAAAAGCACTTGCTGGCTGGATGAGCTTGAAATGTGGAGTGACAGGACTGCCATATGGAGGTGCAAAGGGCGGGATTATTTGTAATCCACAGGAGATGAGTTTTAGAGAACTAGAGTTACTGAGTCGTGGGTATGTAAGGGCAGTAAGTCAAATTGTCGGACCGACGAAAGATATTCCAGCTCCTGATATGTACACAAATGCGCAAATTATGGCTTGGATGCTAGATGAATATGACCATATTAGGGAGTTTGACTCTCCGGGCTTTATAACCGTGAAGCCATTACTGCTAGGAGGATCACAAGGGCGGGAAACAGCAACTTCTAAAGGTGTATTGTATACACTTAAGTTAGTAAGTGAGTTAAAACAAATTCCATTACAAAATATGAGAGTTATTATTCAAGGATTTGGGAATGTTGGAGGGTATTTGGCGAAATATTTATATGATATTGGTGTGAAAGTAGTTGGGGTATCAGATGCTATAGGAGGAATTTATAATCCAGACGGCTTAGATGTTCCTTATTTATTAGAAAACAGAGATTCTTTCGGTGTAGTATCGAATCTCTTTAGTAAAACAATTTCTAATCAGGAGTTGTTAGAAAAAGAATGTGATGTACTCATTCCAGCGGCAATTGGGGGAGTCATTACGAAACATAATGCAGGAAAGCTTGGATGTAAGATTATCATTGAGGCTGCAAATGGTCCAACAACAAAAGAGGCGATAACGATGTTAGAAGAAAAGGGGATTTTGGTTGTTCCAGATATTTTAGCAAACTCGGGTGGTGTTATTGTTTCTTATTTTGAATGGTGTCAAAATAACCAAGGATATTATTGGACAGAGCGATATGTTGATCAATGTTTAAAGGAGAAAATTACATCTAGTTTTTCTAACGTACTTGACACTTCAAAACACTTTGGAGTAAATATGAAAATTGCTGCTTATATTGAAGGAGTTCGTAAGATTGTAGAAGCATCGCGCCTAAGAGGTTGGTTGCATTTTTAAATGAAACTGGATATTTTATTAGAAGAAGTGGAGAGACAACCAATCGGTTATTATTGTATTTTGTCGAAAAGTCATCGTTACGATATAGCTGTTACGTATTCACAACAGTTTCTTGGAAAAGCAATGGTTACCTCTATTCAAAATGGGAGAATGATTTTATTAAGTCAAGAAGATATTGTAGAGGAACAATATTGGGCACCGAGGTTAGGAATTGAGATAGAAGACATAGAAGAGTTTCAAAGCTTTTTCTATATGATTCTTCAGTCGCAAAGGTTAGAAGAACAATATTAAATGTACTATGATATTATTACGAGTCCATGCTATGGAACAATTGAAAAAGTGTCTATTGTTAAGGATTCTCGAGTTTATGAATGGGAGCCATTATTTTCGATTAAAGATATGAATGGTAAACTGGAAGTAATTAAAATGGGATGTAGCGGAGAAGTTCAATCTTTAGAAGTAGAGGCAGGAGATAAAGTAATTCCAGGTATGGTATTAGCTTATATTCAAGAAGACCTTTTCGTTAGTGGTAGTGATTAAATGTTTTCCATTGCTCGTAATAAAATTAGACCTATTGTTTCTCTACCTATCGATCAATCCGAAAAGGAATGGAATATAGACGTTGAAAATATAAAAGAACCTTTTCTATTTTTAAAAAGGGGAGAGAGATTATTTGCATACGTTCATGTCAAGGATCTGCTATCAAACAGTAAGGACTTACATTCCAAGGCATTGCTTGCAAATGCAGTTTCGCTAGATACAATATGTTATCTTAGTAAAAATATTTCTTTAACAGCTCTGTTTCAAATTATTGGAGCACCGATTGCGATAGTGAAAAATGAAATGGATGAGTTAATAGGATATATAAGAAGAGAAGATGTTTTTGCAGAACTATTTAAACAAGAAAATCAGAGTGTTGATATATTAAAAATTATTTTAACGTCTATTCCGATGGGGATTTTTGTAGTGGATCGTGAAAAGAAAATTGTAAATTGCAATGAATCTGGTTTGAAGATGATTAAATCTACACCTGAAAGAGTGATGAATGTACCAGCAGAACAAATTTTTAACGAAGGACATATTAATAACGTATTTGAAACGGGAAAGACAATTTTGAATCAATTACAAATCACAAATGAAATGGGTGTATTAGTTGACTACAGTCCGGTTCCAAACTTTGATGGAAATATTGAAGGAATGGTTATTATCGTACAAGATTTGCCGATGGTTGAGGACATGGCAATGGAAATTGAATATATAAAGGATTTAAACAAAGATTTGCATGCAATTTTGTCTAGTATTTATGATGAAATATTAGTTGTTAATCATAAAGGGGAATTAATTCGTTACAGTGAAACCGTTATTAATGATTTTTGGGGGAGTAATCTGAAGGATCTTTTAGGTAAAAACCTTTTAGACTTAGAACAGAAAGGATTATTTAGTCCATCTGTTACGCGATTAGTATTGGAACAACAAAAAAAGGTATCAGTTGTACAAGAAACAAAAAGTGGAAGAAAAATATTGGCGGTTGGAAATCCTGTATTTGATGAAACCGGAGAGCTTCATCGTATTATTATTGCTTCAAGGGATATTACAGAAGCTACGAGATTGAAGACGGAATTACATGAAATAAAGAGAATATCAGAGCAATATAAGAAGGAATTAGATGATTTTAAAAATAAAGATCGTTTTCTTAAGAAACTTATTTATTGTAGTCCGAAAATGGAGCAAATTATAAATCAAGCTAAAAAAATAGCAGATTTTTCTTCCAATGTTCTTATTTCCGGAGAATCGGGCGTCGGGAAGGAAGTAATTGCTCAAGCAATTCATCAACTTGGAAAGCGATCTGCAAAGCCATTTTTAAAATTAAATTGTGGTGCGATTCCAGAAACTTTGTTAGAAAGTGAACTATTTGGTTATACGAAAGGTGCTTTTACAGGAGCAGATAAAAATGGAAAAGAAGGATATTTCAAGCGAGCTGATCAAGGTATTTTATTTTTAGATGAAATTGGAGAAATGCCTCTACATTTGCAGGTGAAATTGCTTAGGGTCCTGCAGGAACAAGAAGTAATTCCTATTGGAAGTACAATACCTACGAAAATAAATGTACAAATTATTGCCGCTACAAATAAAAGTCTGGAAAAGATGGTAGAGGCAGGAACGTTCCGTGAAGATTTATTTTATCGTTTAAATGTAATTCCATTGCAAGTGCCTCCTCTACGAGAGCGAATGGAAGATGTCCCAGTACTCGCTTTTCATTTTTTACAACAGTTAAATGAAAAATATAATAAAAACTATCATTTAACTCCGGATGCACTTAACTTACTAGAGTTTTATTCATGGCCAGGAAATGTACGTGAATTACAAAATATGATTGAACGTTTAGTAGTATCAGCAGACGATCCAGTAATTGAAGCTGAGTTTGTTAGTAAGTTTTTAACCCCCGGTTATGACTTTAAAAAATCAAAACCAGTTATTACGAGAGTATTACCGTTACAAGAAGCACTACATTCTGTAGAAGAACAATTGATTTTACTTGCAATGAAGCAGTATAAAACAACGACTAAGGCAGCAAAAGCTCTTGGCATTAGCCAATCTTCAGTGAGTCGAAAATATCAAAGGATTGTCAGTGAAAAAGGAATGCCAACTGATATAATCTCGTATTCCTAAATGATCAATAAAGGAGGATTCAATATAGTGCTAGATTTAAAAATGTATGTAAACGGTGAATGGAGAGAGTCTAGTAATCAAGAAAAAAGAACGATTATTAACCCTGCGAATGGCAAGGGTATAGCATATGCCCCTGAGGGAACAATTGAGGATACAAAATACGCGATCGAAGTGGCAAGAGCGACTTTCGATAGTGGAATTTGGTCAGAAACATCCACTGCTGAAAGGGCATCATATTTATTTAAAATAGCAGATGAAATTGATAAAAATATGGAAGAGTTAGTGTATCTTGAAACAATGGATAATGGAAAAACATACCGTGAGGCAGAAGGAGATATTGGAGATGCAGCGGCTTGTTTTCGCTATTATGCTGGATTGGTTACAAAGCCAGATGGGCAAACATATCATGTAGCCGATCCGATGCAAGCAATGGTTGTAAGAGAGCCAGTTGGTGTTTGTGGATTAATTGTTCCATGGAATTATCCGCTATTGATGAGTGTATGGAAAATTGCACCTGCTTTAGCAGCTGGAAATACAATTGTGTTTAAACCTTCTGAATTGACACCAATTACTGCGACAAAGCTATTCGAAATTCTTGAAAAAGTAGGACTACCAAAAGGTGTTGCTAATATGGTAATGGGGGCCGGTCCAATAGTAGGAAATGAAATTGCAGCGAGTCATAAAGTGGATATGATTTCCTTTACAGGTGGAACAAAAACAGGTAAGCACATTATGAGAACTGCGGCAGATAATATGAAAAAGATTTCGTTAGAGCTTGGGGGGAAATCTCCAAATATTATTTTTGCAGATGCAGATTTTGAAACAGCTATTGATTATGCACTATTTGGTATTTATGCAGGTAGCGGACAAGTATGTTCAGCAGGATCGAGAATCCTTGTTGAAGAAAGCGTTTACGATAGATTTGTTAATCGTTTTGTAGAGAGGGCGCAGCAAATTAACGTTGGGCCTGGTGATAATCCCGAATCAGAAATGGGACCACTTGTAAGTCAAGAACATATGGAAAAAGTATTACGCTACATTGAAATTGGGAAAGACGAAGGCGCAGACATTGCTTGTGGAGGTAAGCGAATACTGACAGATGGAAAAGATGAGGGTTTCTTTATTGAACCAACGGTCTTTGTCAATGTAAAACCCGATATGCGCATTGTACAGGAAGAAATTTTCGGTCCTGTTGTAGTAATTCAAAAGTTTAAAAATGAACAAGAAGCAATTGAGTTAGCAAATGGTACAGATTATGGCTTAGCTGGAGGGGTATTTACTGTTGATGGTGCGAAAGCAATGCGTGTAATTCGCAAGCTTCGCGCAGGAATTACGTGGATTAACAGCTATCATCCAACATACAATGAGGCACCTTGGGGTGGATATAAGCAAAGTGGTATAGGTCGTAGTCTAGGAACGTTTGGTTTAGAGGAATTTCAAGAAATTAAGCAGATTAATATAAATCTAGAAGTAGAACCTATTGGTTGGTTTGCAAATAAAAAGAATATAGAGGTGAAATAGATGGGAACGAACGTGGAAAATAAATTGAATGAGCAAGATGTAAAAGGTTCAAATGTAAATGAGTATATTACGAAAGTACTACAGTTAATTGAAAAAGAAAAGGTTTCTGAAGAAGAAGCAAACTGGATTCAAAAAGAAACAGTAGATGGATTTAGAGAGCATGTGAATCCTGGTTTTCTAGCATATAGAAAAACGGTAACAAAGGATGGACAATTTGCAGCAGTAGAATGGTCTGATGAAGGATCTTGTTTCATGGATATTAATGGTAAAAAATACATTGACTGTTTAGGTGGATTCGGAATTTACAATGTTGGTCACCGTAATCCGAAAGTAGTAAAAGCTGTGACAGATCAATTAAAGCGTCAAGCATTGCACAGTCAGGATTTACTAGATCCACTGCGAGCGATTCTTGCAAAGATTTTAGCGGATATTACACCTGGTGATTTGAAATATGCTTTCTTCACAAATAGTGGAACAGAAAGCGTAGAAGCAGCATTAAAACTAGCAAAAATGTATAGTGAACGAACAACTTTCATTTCTACAACTCGTGCTTTCCATGGTAAGAGCCTTGGTGCTTTATCTGGAACGGCAAAAGGAATGTTCCGTAAGCCATTTTTACCATTAATTCCGGGTTTCCGTCATGTCCCATTTGGTGATATTGATATGATGAGAAAAACATTTGAGACATGTGCATTAGTAGGAGAAGATGTTGCAGCAGTTATTTTAGAACCAATTCAAGGAGAGGGCGGTATTATTTTACCTCCAGAAAATTATTTGAAACAAGTACGAGAGCTTTGTGATGAGTTTGGATCACTCCTTATTTTCGATGAAGTACAAACTGGAATGGGACGTACAGGAAAAATGTTTGCAGCGGAATTATATGATGTTGTACCAGATATTATTTGTCTGGCGAAGGCATTTGGTGGAGGCGTCATGCCAGCAGGAGCTATCGTTGCGAAGGAAAAAGTATTCCAAAGTTGGTTTGAAAATCCATTTATGCATACAACAACATTTGGAGGGAATCCGCTGGCATGTGCTGCTGCAATTGCAACAATCCATGTATTATTGGAAGAGAAATTACCAGAACGTGCTGCTGAAGTTGGGGCGTATTTCTTAAATGGATTGAAACAAGCAGCAGAAGGGCATGAGGATAAAATCTTTGAAATTCGTGGTCAAGGTTTAATGATTGGTATTGAATTCCATAAAGACGAGATTGGTTACGAAGTGTCAAAGGCAATGTTTGATCAAGGTATTCTCGTTGCTGGAACGTTAATTAACTCAAAAACAATTCGTATCGAACCATCTCTTACAATTAGTTATGAAGAGGTAGATACAGTTATTAATACGTTTAAATCTGTACTAGCGCAAGTAAAGGGAAAGTAAATGAAAATCGAATTTTCTCCAAATACACCCATTTACATTCAGGTAATGGAATACATAAAAAAAGAAATTGTAGTTGGGCATTTGTCGCCTGGTGATAAAATTCCCTCTGTACGTGAATTAGCGAGTGAATTACAAGTAAATCCAAATACAATTCAACGAACATTTCAAGAATTGGAACGTGATGGTGTTGTTGTAACGCGTAGAGGAATGGGACGATATGTAACGAATGAAGGGGAGAAAATTATGGAGCTACGCAAAGATATGGCGAAAGAATTACTTCATTCTTTTATAGATGGAATGGATAACTTAGGTTTTTCAGAAGACGAAATCCTTTCAATTCTTCGTTCTTCCTTACATGAGAAGAGGGAGGAGAGCGAATGAATGACAGAACTATTAAAAATAGAAAACTTATGGAAGAGATACGGGTTAAAAGCAGTGATCCGTGAATTGAACGTAGAGATTACGGAAGGGAAAATTATAGGGCTTGTTGGAGATAACGGGAGCGGGAAAACGACGTTATTAAAAATGATTGCAGGTTTGCAGCACCCTTCTGAAGGTAGCATTACAATTAACGGTAAAAAAGTTGGGTTAGAGACGAAAGAAATTGTTTCATTTATGCCAGATAAGCCGATATTTGAAGATTGGATGACTGTAAAAGATGCTTTATTTTTCTATCGGGATTTTTATAAAGAATTTGATATTCAAAAAGCGGTAGATACGATAGTTGAATTTAAAATACCGCTAGAAGAAAGAATTACAGCATTATCAAAAGGAATGATTGAGAAGCTGCAAATTATACTAACATTTTCACGAAAAGCTAAGTTGTATGTTTTAGACGAACCACTTGGTGGTATAGATCTTGTTTCTAGGAAACATGTATTGGAACTTATCCTTAAATTTTATAGAGAAGATTGTACGATGCTTATCTCAACTCATTTAATAGAAGAAATCGAGAATATATTTGATGAAGTGATTTTTTTGAAAGATGGAGAAATGATTTTGTATGAAAATGTAGAAGAACTACGATTTCAAAGAGGTAAAGCGGTACATGAGCTGTTTAAGGAGGCCTATGAGAAATGAATGAAGGGGATTTCTGGAGTAAGAATCTCAGGTAGGCAGGATATTATCATAATAATATTCTTAATCGTACTTAGTATATCTGGATTTTCGCTTCTGTTAACAGGCATAGCATCTTTTCGAAAAATGCTGAAGAGCTCTATGCTTCGCTACACGGCTGTTTCATCCCAAAAGTATATATGTGCAAATGTTTTATTTTTCACATTACTATTCACTATTTTGTTTGTAATAGGGATTATTTTTCTGCACTATTTTTCTTTGAATATTTATGAAAGAAAAACGGATTTAGGGGTTAGGGAAGTATTCTGTAATTTGTATAATTATGGAATATTATATCATGTGTTATCCGCTTTTTTATGGGGAGTAGATTTTGTTAATCTATTAGTTTCTATTTATTTCATTATAGTACTTACGAAACTCTTCAATGTGAAGTCATCTCTGAATAAGATAGTCTTCTTTATCTTATTTCTTATGTTTGGTGCATTTAATTGGTTTGTATCGGATGTTTTAGAACAAATAGGAAAATATGGTCTCATCATAAAAAATGTTGGATTCATAGATAAGAATGGATTTTTTGATACATCATTTTATCCTGGAGAAGGATTAACAGTTTTTAACCTATGTTTTAATAGCTTATTAATATTTATATTAATAGTCGTTACAGGTCGCATCATCGACAAAAAACTAGAAATTTAATTGGGAAATGTAGTAGTAAAATTAGAAAATGTTCGAAAAAAGATTGGTAGAACAGAAATTATTCGAGGTTTATCATTTGAGGTGCGAGAAGGGGAAGTGTACGGATTCCTTGGACCGAACGGTAGTGGTAAGACGACGACAATTCGTATGATGACAGGTCTTATTTCTATGACAGAAGGCGATATTACAATTTGTGGTCATAGCATTCGCACGGAACGTGAAAAGGCGTTAGAGCAAATTGGAGCGATTGTAGAAAATCCGGAACTATATGATTATATGACTGGTATGCAAAACTTAAAGCATTTTGCGAACATGGCAATTACACCTATTAGTAAAGAGTGCATCGCTGAAATTGTAAAGCTTGTTGAATTAGAGCATGCAATTCATAAAAAGGTAAAAACATACTCACTTGGTATGAAACAACGTTTAGGAATTGCACAGGCATTACTTCATCAGCCAAAAATTTTAATTTTAGATGAGCCGACAAATGGATTAGATCCAGCTGGTATTCGTCAAATTCGTGATTATTTGCAACGATTAGCGAAAGAAGAAAATATTGCTGTAATCGTATCAAGCCACTTATTAAGTGAAATTGAATTAATGTGTGATCGCGTCGTTATTATTAAACAAGGTGAGTTTGTACAAGAGTACAACTTACATGAACAAGCGAAACATGATGAGACAGTAGTGGTAGCGTTTGAAGTAGATGAAGTTCAGAAAGCGAATGAGATTATTAAAGGTAAAGCACAGGAAAATGTAATTGTGGTATCTGTAACAAAAGAGAACATTCCACAGCTTGTAAAAAAACTTGTGCATGCTGATGTGCTTGTATATGGTGTTACCGTTCAAAATAAAACGTTAGAGGATGAATTCTTAGCGATTACTGGGGGAGTGAAAGCGTAAATGTTTAAATTAATTCAAAATGAATTTTTAAAGTTACATGCGAAAAAAGGTATGTATATTTTAATCGGTGTCATTGCGGCACTCGAAATTTTAGGAACTTTAGCAATGATGAAGTGGGGAAAAGGTGATGAGTTTAAGGGGTCGTATTTAGATTATGCAAACTCAGAGATTGGTTTAATCGTTTTATTCGCAACAATTTTTGGGATCACACTTGCAGCCCGTACTCTTACTGATGAGTTCCAAAAAGGTACAATTAAACAATTGTTAATTCGTCCAAGAAAACGACTTACAGTTTTATTTTCTAAATATATTACTGTGTTATTAGCGATGCTAGTTATCGTATTTGCTGGTATGTTCATTGCAACGATTATTGGTGGTATTGTAATGGATGGTAGTAAAACAGAATTAACGGTAGGAATCGTAATGAAATCTACTTTATATCAAGTACTTTCACCATTCTTCTTTGCGACGCTTGCATTTTTCTTAGCAAACGTATTTAGAAAATCTGTATTACCATTAATTATTACGATGTTCCTCTTCTTTTTACAAGGACCAATTAATATGGTACTGATGATGTTTGCAAAAGGTGTAGCGAAATTTGTAGTATTCTTCCATTTGGATTTAAGAGCTTACGATAGTAATAAATTGGTAAGCGGTGGAATGGAACCACCATTTGCAGAATTTACGTTTACAACTTCATTATTACTTGTAGCTGCATATTTTGCTGTATTACTTATAGCATCAAGTGTATTATTCCAAAAACGTGACGTATTATAAATGATTCCATTAGGTTTATCAAATGTTTCTGATAACACGTTAGAGGTTATTTCACAAATAACTGTATTTTTTGTATTTCCGTTATTTTGGTTGTACGTAAAAGCAAATAAAAATAATGTTGTTTTTAAAAGTTTCTTTGATAAGCCAGGACGTTTACCATGGGGACTCATTTTATTAGCAACGATAATGGGAATAATTTTTTCAGTCGGTATATCTCATATTCAATTTTACATACTAGCGCATACGTTACCGGATTTCTTAGTTACTATGTTAGAAGGCGGAAATGTCATTAATACGAGTAACATATATATGACGATATTCACTTTCATTTCAGCATGTGTATTAGCGCCTATTATGGAAGAAGTTATTTTTAGGGGCTTCTTTTTACAGAGAATGGCTTATAAATGGGGAATTAAACGAGCTGTAATTATATCTTCACTTATTTTTGGTTTAGGACACTTTGATGTTATTGGTGCTTTCATGTTTGGTGTTGTTATGTGCCTTTTATACATAAAAACGAAAAATATATGGACGAATATTGCTGTGCATGCTCTTAATAATTTAATTGCAACAAGTATGCAATTTGTAGGCGGAGAGGGAAGTGATGTAATTTCAATTACGGAATTGCAGGCACAAAGTAATTTATGGATTGGTATTGGTCTTGCGATTGTCGGATTACTTTGGTTAATTCCTTACACTTGGAAACAATGGAGTACAGTAAAAGAAGTCGGTGTGCCACCAGTACGTTTCATAAATGAAGAAAAGGTAGTGAATGCATCACAAGAAAATGAAGTGTATAGTCAAGTGATCGTAACAGATAGATTGATGGCTGTAGAACTACCAGATGAAGCTGTAAATAAGCTTCGGTTAGAAGAAAATGATTATGTAACAGTGTCTGTAGAAGAAGATAAAATCGTTATAAAAAAAACACATGATAGATAATTGAAAATCTGGTTTTATGAAAAAACGGCACAATTAGATGACTTGCTTGGTATTTGGGACAATGTTCCGACGATCCCTCGAATTGGTGAAAAAGTGGAGCTTTTAAAAACTGTCCGCACTGTTACAGATATTAAATATGTAAAGAACGGTAATAATTTTCGTGTAGAAATTATTACGAATTAAATGAATCTTAATTCATATTTTTTCTTTACAAAAATTATCATTTTGCTGGAGGTATATTTACAAATGCAACTAGACCGTGTTGATCGAAAAATTTTAAATGAATTATATAATGATAGTCGCCTTTCCATGCGCGAATTAGCAAAGCGAGTAAACTTATCCGCTCCGTCTACTACAGAACGTGTTCGTAAACTTGAAAGTGAGGGAATTATTCAAAAATACACAATCGATATTGATTATAAAAAAGCAGGGCTTGTTTTAGATTGTATTTTAGAAATCACTTTAAAAAATGGTGATACAACACGTATGCAACAGTTTATCCAATCTTATCCATCTGCAAGTTTTTGTTACCGAGTAACAGGAAGCTTATGCTACATTGTAAAAATTTCTGTTCCTTCACTCGTTGAACTTGAAGAATTTATCAATGACGTTTCTTCATATGCAACGACAGTTTCTCATATCGTATTATCAGAAGTATCTCTTACTCCGGACATTGAACATATCTTCCCAGAAAATTAAATGATGGAGAGAATTTCATTATCAAATGTAGGAGATACAAAGTTTCAAAAGTTATTAGGCCATAATCCGGATATATTACATTCGTGGAGTACGTTAGAGGATACACTGTACAATAAAGGAACACTTTCAGCAGACTTGAAGGAGCAAGTGAGAAGAACATTAGCGTATGGGAATGAATGTCCGTACTGCATGGCAAAGGGAAGACCTGATGATGTGCAAAAGGCAGAGGAGATTAGTGTAGCCGTTACTTTTGCGCATACATTTGTTCATAATCGAAAGGCGATAGATGATAATATGTTTCATGTATTAAAACAATATTGGACGGAAAAAGAAATTGTAGAACTTTGCGCTTATATTTGTTTTATTACGGCGTCGCAGCAACTTGGTTTTGTATTTCAACTACAACCAAATTAATTGTATTTCAACTACAACCAAATTAAGGAGAAAATGATGACTAATCAAATAGCACTTATCATAATTGATGTGCAAAAGGCGTTTCAATTACCATACTGGGGTGAGAGAAATAATCTTGTTGCTGAAGAAAATATGAAAAGTTTATTAGAAGAATGGAGAAGAAGGAAGCGACCAGTTTTCCATATTCAACATGTAAATAAAGAAAATGTTCAGTCGATGTTTTATCAACAAGCAGAAACAGTAAAATTTAAAGAGGAAGTGAAACCACTGCTAGATGAAATAATTATCCAGAAATCCGTTAATAGCGCGTTCATTGGGACAAATTTAGAAGAACAATTAAGAGAGCAAAAATGTAATACGGTAGTGATTGTAGGATTAACAACAAATCATTGTGTGGAGACTACAACACGGATGGCAGGTAATTTAGGATTTACAACGTATTTAGTGAGCGATGCGACGGCTACATTCAATCGTAAAGGTCTGGACGGGGCAGAGTATAGTGCAGAGGACATTCACAATATGACACTTGTAAACTTACATGATGAATTTGCTAAAATCGTTACGACTGAAGATACTTTGAAATTATTTTAAATGGAGCAAATTTCAGTAAAGAAAATAGAAAAAGTACTCGTTTTAGCAGGTGAGGATAAACAAAAGCAAAAGGAATTTTATGAATTGCTCTTATTAACGGAGTTTTATGTTGCTGGTTCACTTGAAGCAGAAGACGGGGCAACGGAAGGAACACTTCGTTTGCGTCATTTCCAAGGAGAGGGTAGATGGATCGTTCCGTTCTTTACACAATTGAAATTTGTAAAAGATGTGTTGCCAGAAGGTACACCCCTTATTACGATACGTGGAAAAGAATTGTTTGGTGGCATTGAGAAGGATGCAACAGCTGTATTAAATGTTGGTACTGATATAAGTAAAACATTTATTCCGGAAGAAATTGCAGATATCGCATCTGGACGAATTTTTAATTATTATAAGTAAATGATTTATCCAAATGCATTAAAACAAGGTGATACAGTAATGATTATTGCGCCGTCTGGTCCACCTACAATTGAAAGTGTATTAAAAGGTGTAAATGTATTACAAGAGATGGGATTATCCGTAATAATTGGGAAGAGTATTTATGAAAAGTATGGGTATTTAGCTGGAAGTGACCAAGTTCGTCTTGATGATATACATGAAGCCTTTACAAATAATGAAGTAAAAGCAATTTTCTGTGCACGAGGTGGTTACGGAAGCGCTCGTCTTCTCCCTCACATTCAATATGAAATCATTCAACAAAATCCAAAAATCTTTTGGGGATATAGCGATATTACAGCTTTACATACTGCTTTTTCACGTTATGTAAAGCTTGTTACGTTTCATGGTCCGATGATTGAAGAAGTAGGCAAAGGTATAGATTCTCTCTCTTTATCTTCTTTCAATCAGCTCTTCCACCCGTATTCTTCTATCTTATCTGCATCAGAATGTATCATACCTAGCTCAGCCTGTACAGCTACAGGTACATTAGTTGGAGGGAATTTAGCTGTTTTAACGAGTATAATCGGTTCATCCTATGAAATAAATACAGCCAATACACTTTTATTACTTGAAGATATTGGGGAAGAACCGTACCGCATTGACCGTATGTTAAATCAATTACTTTTATCTGGAAAGTTTAATGAATGCAATGGCGTTATTTTTTCAAGTTGTCATGATTGCAGCCCTTCTAAACCATCCCAATCATTGCAAACAATATTATATGAATATTTCATGCCATATGATATACCTGTCCTATTCGGTTTACCGATTGGACATATAAGTCCAAATATCGGTATTCCCCTTGGAGCTACAGCAACAATAAATACAAATAATAAAACACTCTCTATTTCTTCCGGCGTAGCCACTCCATATTTAAATTAATTGTCAAATAAAGAAGATATAAGGGGGATAGGAGGGGAAATGATGTTTACAAGTCGAGTAATAGACATATTGCATATTAAGTATCCCATCATTCAAGCAGGTATGGCAGGTGCCATTACAACGCCAGAACTTGTTGCAGCTGTAAGTAATAGCGGAGGATTAGGAACGCTTGGAGCAGGCTATATGAGCCCAGAACAAATTCGTAAAGCAATTTATAAAATAAGGGAACTAACAAATAAGCCTTTCGGTGTTAATTTACTGTTAACGAAAGAGGTGCAGATAGAAAAAGAGAAGATAAATGAGGCGAAAGTCTTACTTAATGGAGTGAATAGAGAGTTAGGTATTGAGGAAGAGGATGTAGTAAAGCTTCCAAAAAGTTATAAAGAACAATTACAAGTGTTAGTAGAAGAAAAGGTATCGGTCGTTAGCTTTGCATTCCAAACGTTAGAACAAGAAGAAATAGATGAATTAAAAAGAAGTGGAATAAAAGTCATCGGAACAGCGACTCATGTAGCAGAAGCGAAAGTACTTGCCGAGCTAGGAGTAGATATTATCGCCGGGCAAGGTAGCGAAGCAGGAGGTCATAGAGGAACATTTATCGGGAAAGAACAAGATGCAATGATTGGTACGTTTGCATTAATTCCGCAGTTAGTAGCAGCAGTTCCGCATATCCCAATTGTTGCAGCAGGTGGTGTAATGAACGGACAAGGGGTTGTTGCCGCATTTGCGTTAGGGGCAGAAGCTGTTCAAATGGGATCAGCCTTTTTAACGAGTGAAGAAAGTATTACACATGACGTATATAAAGAGGCTGTATTAAAAAGTACAGATACGAGTACAACTGTAACTCGTGCGTTTTCCGGGAAATATGCACGGGGTATTCGTAATGAATTTATAGAGAGACACGAAGGAAAAGAAGAAGGGCTTCCGATGTATCCAGTGCAAAACGTATTAACTTCTAAAATACGCCAAGAAGCAGCGACGCAAAACAAGGGAGAATATATGTCGCTTTGGGCGGGACAAGCATCATCATTAGCAAGAATTGAGCCAGCTCAGCACGTAGTGGAGCGGATCGTGAAAGAAGCAGAGGATGTAATTGAACAATTACAAAATGTATATAGAAAAAGACCACTTGAATAAATGAACAAAGCAAAATTTGGTCCGATGCTTTTAGCATTGGCCCTTTTTGCTGTATTCTTACTTATTCCGACGCGCTTCCTACTTCCACTTTTAAGTGATGAAAAAGTAGAACAAGCTGCAACTTCTTTGAAAGAAGAAAAGATTCAAAGTATGATTTTACAGCAAAAGATGTTAGCAGATCCGAAATATCTTCCGATGTACGGTTCATCGGAATTCGCACGTATGGATGCTTTCCATCCATCGAATTATTTTAAAGTTAAACCTGAAGGATTCACACCATTCTTACTTGGACGCGGCGGAACACAAGACCTTGTACATGTATTAAACTTCGCATCTACAATGGATCAATTGAAAGATAAGAAAATGGTATTCGTTCTTTCTCCGCAATGGTTTGTGCCACAAGGTATTGATGAAACACACTTTGCACCTAACTTTTCGAAACAACAAGGCTATCATTTCCTTTTCAATGATGACTTAAAGCCTGAAATGAAAAAACAAATTGCAAAGCGTTTATTAAACTTTGAGATCGTTAAGAAAGAAACTTTACTTAAAGTTTCGCTTGAAGGTATCGCTTATAATGATACGAAGCATAAAGTAAAAGCACTTGCTGCTAAGCCTTTCGCTTATGTGTATCGTAACATTTTAGATCGTAAAGATTTATTTACAGCAATGTTTGATATTAAACCGCATAAAGAAAAACTTGACCCTTCATTAAAACAAATGAACTGGGATGAAGCTCGTAAACATGCGGATCAAACAGGTGCAGCAGAATCAGGTTCTAACGAATACGGTATTGAAGACGATTACTTCAATAGCAAAATTAAGAAGAAATTAAAGCAGCGTGAAGGCTACTTAAAAAATGACGCTTATGACCAATCACCAGAGTATGAAGACTTACAACTTGTACTTGATTTATTAAAACAATCTGGTGCAAAACCACTCTTCATTTCTGTTCCTGTAAAAGGTCCTTGGTACGATTACGCTGGCTTCCCGAAAGAACGCCGCGAAGCGTACTATAAGAAAGTTCATGAGCAAATTGAGAAAGCTGGTTATCCAATTGCCGACTTCTCAAACCATGAATATGATAAATACTTCTTAAAAGATCATATGCACTTAGGTTGGAAAGGCTGGGTTTACATCGACGAGGCCATCCAACAATTTTATAAAGCTAACTAAATGGCAGAATTCAAAGAGCAAGTATTAGATATTTTAGAAGAAGTATGTGAAAACGATATTGTGAAAGAAAACTTAGATGTTCAATTATTTGAAGAAGGTATTCTTGATTCTTTCGCTGTAGTATCTTTATTAGTTGAATTCCAAGAGCGTTTAGATATTGAAGTTTCTATTTCTGATTTTGACCGTGACGAGTGGGCTACACCAAACATGGTTATTAAGAAGTTGGAAGAAATCCGATGAATGACCGCATATGGATCATTTTATTTTTTCGCTATAGTGGGCATTTTATTAATACCTACTATCATAGCTGGATTAAAAGGTAAAATGTTGCGTAAATATAATGCCGTTTTAACATTAGTCATGATTGCTATTATCTTCTCGGATAAACCGAAGCAAGCAATGATGTTAGCTGCATTTATTATTTGGCAATATGCCCTTATTAAAGGCTATTTAATTTTAAGAAAACAAAATAATAGTACATTCATGTTTTGTATAGCTGTTATTTTATCGATTTTGCCACTTATTTTGGCAAAAATCGCACCATTTGTACCTGAATTGCATTTTATTGTTTTCGCAGGTATGTCTTACGTAACATTTAGAGCTGTACAAATGGTCTTTGAAGTTCGTGATAATTTAATTAAAGAACTTTCCTTCTTTAATTTCTGGGAGTTTGTTTTATTCTTCCCTGCGATTTCAAGTGGACCTATCGATCGTTACCGTAGATTCCAAAAAGATATTCAAAAGCCACCTAGTGCTGAGGAATATCAAAAGTTACTATATACAGGGCTTAACCGTATTTTCCAAGGTTTTCTGTATAAATTTATAATCGCGCACTTGATAACAACATATCTTGTAAAGGCAGTATTCGCCAATCAAGATACACTTTTATCTAATGCGATTTTCATGTACGCTACTAGCATGCAATTATTCTTTGACTTTGCAGGTTATAGTGCGTTCGTAATTGGTATCAGTTACATGATGGGAATTAAAACTCCAGAGAACTTTAATAAGCCATTCCTTAGTCGTAATATTAAAGACTTCTGGAACCGCTGGCACATGAGTTTATCATTCTGGTTCCGTGACTTTATTTACATGCGTTTCGTCTTTTTTGCAACGAAGAAAAAGTTAATTAAGAACCGTTACACTATTTCGTATATCGGTGCATTTTTAAACTTCTTCATTATGGGAATTTGGCACATCCAAGGAAGCGCTGTTGCGCAGTATGTTATTTATGGTCTATATCATGCCGCACTGTTTATTTTATTCGATATTTTCGAACGAAAAAACAAGAAGCATAAGTTTTGGCCAAACAATAAATTTACACACGTCCTTGCGATTGTAATTACGTTCCACGTTGTATGTTTCGGTTTCCTTATTTTCTCTGGACACCTTAACAGATACTTTTAAATGAAGTTATTAGAACAAATTGAAAAGTGGGCTGCAGAAACGCCTGATCAAACCGCTTTTGTTTGGCGAGATGCGAAAATTACGTACAAACAATTAAAGGAAGATTCTGATGCGTTAGCACATTGGATTTCTTCTGAATATCCAGATGATCGTTCACCAATTATGGTGTATGGCCATATGCAACCTGAAATGATTATAAACTTTTTAGGATGTGTAAAAGCTGGACATGCTTACATTCCTGTAGATTTATCTATCCCAGCTGATCGCGTACAACGTATCGCTGAAAATTCTGGTGCGAAATTACTTTTATCAGCTGCAGAAGTAACTGTAACTGATTTACCAGTTCGCATCGTAAGTGAAGACAACTTAAAAGATATTTTCTTTACTCATAAAGGGAACATTCCAAATCCTGAACATGCGGTAAAAGGTGATGAGAACTTCTACATTATTTACACATCAGGAAGTACAGGTAATCCGAAAGGGGTTCAGATTACTTATAACTGCCTTGTTAGCTTTACAAAATGGGCTGTAGAAGATTTCAACTTACAAACAGGGCAAGTATTCTTAAACCAAGCACCTTTCTCATTCGATTTATCTGTAATGGATATTTACCCATCATTAGTAACAGGCGGTACACTTTGGGCAATCGATAAAGATATGATTGCACGTCCAAAAGACTTGTTTGCTTCTTTAGAGCAATCGGATACTCAAGTATGGACTTCAACACCATCTTTCGCTGAAATGTGTTTAATGGAAGCATCTTTCTCTGAGAGTATGCTACCAAACATGAAAACATTCTTATTCTGCGGTGAAGTGTTACCAAATGAAGTGGCTAGAAAATTAATTGAGCGTTTCCCGAAAGCAACGATTATGAATACGTACGGTCCAACAGAAGCTACTGTTGCTGTAACAGGTATTCACGTTACAGAAGAAGTGCTTGATCAATACAAATCACTTCCAGTTGGCTACTGTAAATCAGACTGTCGCCTTCTTATTATGAAAGAAGATGGTACAATTGCACCTAATGGTGAAAAAGGTGAAATCGTAATTGTCGGTCCAAGTGTAAGCGTTGGATATTTAGGAAGCCCTGAATTAACAGAAAAAGCATTTACTATGATTGACGGTGAGCGCGCCTATAAAACAGGCGATGCTGGCTATGTAGAAAATGGTCTTCTATTCTATAATGGTCGTCTTGATTTCCAAATTAAGCTTCATGGTTATCGAATGGAATTAGAAGAAATTGAGCATCATCTTCGTGCGTGTTCTTACGTAGAAGGAGCAGTTATTGTTCCGATTAAAAAAGGTGAGAAATACGATTATTTATTAGCGGTTGTTGTTCCTGGAGAACATTCGTTTGAAAAAGAATTCAAATTAACATCTGCAATTAAAAAAGAACTCAATGAGCGATTACCAAACTACATGATTCCACGTAAATTCATGTATCAATCTTCTATTCCAATGACACCAAATGGAAAGGTAGATCGCAAAAAAATATTGAGTGAGGTTACAGCATGAATGATACCTACAAAGAGCTATTATTTCATTAAGAGAGGGAAAGACATGGAAAGATTAAAAGAGATATGGTCTCGACCACTCACACAATGGGTTGCAAAGACGGTTTATTATCTTGCAATTTTATTTGCATTACTTTGGTTGTATGGATTCCATGATACAAACACAAGTACATTTATTTACAATGAATTCTAGATGAATAGAGTGTGGAAGAGTCTTATTTCAGAAGAAAATATTATGAAATGGAGACGGCATTTTCATAAGTATCCGGAATTATCGTTTCATGAAAAAGAAACTTCGCAATTTATATATGATACGTTATGTTCATTTTCTTCTTTTGAAGTAACAAGGCCGACGAAATACAGTGTATTAGCAATTATAAGGGGTGTGGAACAAGGTAAAGTAGTTGCGATTCGAGCGGATATTGATGCTTTACCAATTCAAGAGGAAACAAGTAAATCGTATACGTCTATTCATAAAGGAAGGATGCATGCGTGTGGGCATGATGCACATGCGGCTATTTTGTTAAGTACAGCAGAGGCGCTGTCAAATATGAAGGAAGAGTTTGTAGGGGAAATTCGTCTATTCTTTCAGCATGCAGAAGAGGTATATCCTGGTGGTGCTAGGGAAATGGTTGAGGCGGGTGTGATGGACGGTGTTGATTATGTAATAGGTTTACATGTTATGTCTGGATTGGAAAGCGGGAAAATAGGAATTGTATATGGGCCGATGATGGCAGCGCCAGACGTATTTACAGTTGAAATTCATGGTAAAGGAGGGCATGCAGCGCGGCCAGAAGAAACGATAGACCCTATTGCTATTGGAGCGCAGATTATTACAAATTTACAACATATCGTATCAAGAAATACAAGTGCTTTTATGCAGAGGGTAGTTTCAGTTACGCAATTTCACGGGGGAAAGGCTGACAATATTATTCCCAATACCGCAACTTTAATGGGAACTGTGCGTTCTTTTAATCAAACATTAAGATTGGAAGCAGAAGAGAAAATTGAACAAATCGTGAAAGGAATTACAAAAGCACATGGAGGGGATTACACATATACGTATCGTTACGGATATGATCCGGTTATTAATAATGAATATATTACAAAAGTGGTAGAAGAAAGCGCACTACATTTGTTCGGGAATGAGCGTGTTGTGAAGCTTGAACCTTCTATGGGGGGAGAAGATTTTTCAGCATATTTAAGAAAAGCACCGGGTTGCTTCATTAAATTGGGGACGAGGAATCAAGATGATAATACTTGTTATCCGCACCATCATGCAAAATTTGATGTAGATGAATCAGCTTTAATTTGTGGAGTGGAATTATTTTTAGAGGCGGCCATAAGACTACTAAAATCATAGATGAGAAAAAAATATCACCTTCTGCGAAGGGGATTAAAAAATAAAAATAAAGATGTTGATCAGCATATGGAATGGCAACGAAATGTAATTCGTTCTGAATATGTAGATGAGAAGAATAAAATGCAAACAGAAAAAGCGATACATAGTAAAGGGAGAGATTCAGTTGAGTAAATGATTTATGCAAGTATGAGTGGAAATACAGAGGAAATGGCAGATCATATTGCAGGCGCAATTCGTGAAACAGAAAATGAGATTGAAGTTATTGATATTATGGATTCACCAGAAGCTTCTATATTAGAACAGTATGATGGTATTATTTTAGGCGCTTATACTTGGGGAGACGGGGATCTTCCAGACGACTTCTTAGATTTTTATGATGCAATGGATTCTATTGATTTAACTGGTAAAAAAGCAGCGGCATTCGGTTCTTGTGATTCGGCTTATCCAAAATACGGTGTAGCGGTTGATATTTTAATAGAAAAGCTGCAGGAGCGCGGAGCAGCAGTTGTGTTAGAAGGATTAAAAGTAGAATTAACGCCAGAAGATGAAGATGTAGAAAAATGTTTACAGTTTGGAGCTGAATTCGTAAAACACCTTTCTTAAATGACAGATTATCATTTGTATGATTTTATGCGTTGTCCGCATAAATTTTATTTTCGTCATATAAAAAGAAGAGAACCTTCTTCATTTGAATGGCAACAAATAGCACAAATGATTGTGAATCAAATTATTAATGAGTATTACACGCTACCTGCGAGCCAACAAACGAAAATTGTACTTTTAATATTAATAGAAAAGTATTGGAAAAAGGTAAGGATTAGTATGTTTGCTTCGAAGACGGAGTACTATATTGTATTAGCAAAGCTAACTGATCACTTATTACAGTTTGTTGAAAGAGATGATAGTCAGACGCCACCATTGTTTTTATATGAGAAGTTTCAAACTTATATGGAAGAGTTAGGTGTCCACATGTCATTGACATTTGAAGTTGGTGAGTGGAGTACGGAGTCATTTGTAATTAAAAAGTATGTTATTGATGCGGATGAGGAAATGCTAGCTCTTTGTCAGAAGTTAATGACAGTATTCAGTTATAAAGCTTTTGGCATTCTTCCAGGGAAAATTGAAGTTATTAATTTAATAGAAGGAACTAAGTATGAATACATTCCGAAACAGGAAGATATTATAACTGGAATGGATGATTTATTTAGAATGAAAGAAATGTTACAGCGACCTGAGCACTATACAGAGCGTCATTTTCGTTCAGAGTGTACGAGTTGTGCTTTTCGTAGTGAATGCCAGGGGGAAGAAGTAAGGGAAGAAGCGAAGCAGAAGAAAAATATCGTACATTAAATGAAAGATGATACGACAGTATTTCAATGGTTAAAAGAACAAAATGCTCCTTTTGGAATTCAACTGCAAATTTTACAGGCATTTCAATTGTACAAAGTTATTGTTGAAATGGATAAAAAGTTAATGATGTATGAGGAGAAAGAATATAGGGAGAGAATTTAAATGGACTCTTACAAACAGTATATAAAGCAGGCTCTACCTAATCTTTCTATACATTCATATAAACAAAATGAAGAAGGATGGGATAATATAGCGGTTATAATTAATGACGACCTACTGTTTCGTTTCCCACGAAAACAGGAATATGCTAAACGAATTCCGTTAGAAAAAGAACTATGCACCCTTCTCTCTCATTCGCTACAAGAAATTGAGGTTCCAAAGTATCACCTATTATATAAAAAGGATACTGATACTATTCCGCTTTGTAGTTACTACACTCTCATTCATGGTGAACCGTTAAAAAAGGAAATAGTTACCACGCTAAAGAAAAAAGAATTGAAAGCAATCATTGCACAATTAGCTACTTTCCTTGCAGTACTACATACTATCCCTTTAAAACAAGTTACAACGTTAGGATTTCCAATTGAAAAAACACTTCCCTACTGGAAAGAGCTACAAACAAAATTAAATCAGTATGTTACTAACATGTTTACTTCATCACAGAAATCAGCCTTACATCATTTATTCGAAAATTTCTTTGCATGTATAGCTACATCCACTTTTCAAAATACAATCATTCACGCAGACTTTACACATCATCACATTTTATTTAATAAGCAGCATATAAGCATTTCAGGTGTTATCGATTTTGGTGATGCTCAAATTGGCGATCCTGCTTTTGATTTTGCAGGCCTATATTATGATTTCGGACATGAATTTACTACATCTGTATACGAACAATACAGTACAATTATTTCTCATCACGATCCATTACTCATTCATCGCATCACTAGTTTTTATCAATACAGCCCTTTACTACATAATATTATTTATAACTTTGAAACAAAGAATGAGCTTAAATTCATAGCAAATACAGAACAGCTGAAAGCGATATTACAGGGACGAGATTAAATGGGGTGTATTGTGAAGAAAAGAATAGTAATCATTTCTATATGTATCGCTTTTGGTTTGTTTTGGTCATATAAAGAGGCGGTTTTCGCTACCTTTAAATTGATAGATCAGTATGAGTTAAATAAGGAATTAAAGAATAAAAGTATAGAAACTTTAACTCATAAAGAAATGAAGCAGGTGGGAGAGTACTTTGTGACAGCACAACTATCAGTGTTTGCGTTTCATAATAAAGAAGATGTGAAGCGAAAAGGCGAAGAGATATTTATAAGTAGGGGATATGAACAATTAATACAAAATTATTATCCAAATCGTTTTCGAGATTTAGAGTATAAATTTACAAACGAGGAGATACGTGAAGTGACGGATGAGAGTTTTCTCTATCATGCTGTAGCGTATGTTGCGGGTACTGAAAATGGTAAGAGAAGTGAAATGAAAGTAAATTATGACGTGAAAGTTGTAAAGGTTAATAATATATTTAGGGTGCTCGAACAAAAGCAGTACGTACAATAAATGAAGAAACAAGATTCAAATCGCTCAAAAAGAACTGTGAAAGCGGAAAAAGGATATGCAGGCGATTCTGTTCATACACAGAAACAAGTGGAGCAAGGAAATGTATACATTGCTCAAAAAGAACTTGGTCAACAAAATGAAAATCTTTAAATGGACGAAAAAGAAAAAAATCAATCATTCGATGAAGAATTCGCCCCTGAAATCTCACCTGGATACCAGCAAGATATACATAAGCCACCAAAATATAAAAACACTTCGTTTTTAATGGGCATTACCATTTTCGCTGCTGTATTACTCGTACTCATTATTTTCGTCTATTTTTAAATGAAAGAAACTACTTCATTCTCACAAAAGCTAAAACACTTTGTATTACTATTTTTCCCGATTTTCGTAACCCAAATGTCATTATTTGCAATGAGCTTTTTTGATACGACAATGTCCGGACATGCCAGTCCTATTGATTTAGCAGGTGTGGCTATTGGAACGAGTATATGGCTCCCAGTTAGTACAGGATTAACAGGGATTTTAATGGCTACTACTCCCATTGTTGCACAACTCGTTGGATCCAAGAAAAAAGAGGATGTTCCTCACGTTGTCATACAAGCAGTTTATTTAGCGGTTTGCGCTAGCTTCGTTGTTATCCTTATTGGGTTCTTCGTTGTTTCACCTATTTTAAATGGCATGCGGTTAGAAGAACCTGTTGAACGTATTGCAGCACAATTTTTAAGTATTATCGCGATTGGAATTATCCCATTATTTACTTATACTGTTTTGCGTGGATTTATTGATGCATTAGGAAAAACTCGAACAACGATGATCATTACATTACTATCATTACCGATTAACGTAGTATTAAATTATGTATTAATTTTTGGGAACTTTGGCTTCCCTAAACTCGGCGGTGTCGGTGCAGCAATTGCTTCTGCAGCAACTTATTGGTGCATTTTAATTATTACCGTCATTATTATTCGTACGAAAGAGCCGTTCGCATCTTTCAATATTTTTAAACAGTTATATCGTCCTTCTCTTTCGAGTTGGAAAGCATTTTTAAAACTTGGCGTCCCTATCGGATTTGCTATCTTTTTTGAAACGAGTATTTTCGCTGCAGTTACACTAATGATGAGTAACTTTAGTACGACAACAATTGCAGCGCATCAAGCAGCTATGAACTTCGCTTCCTTGTTATATATGACTCCTTTAAGTTTAGCAATGGCAATGACGATAGCAGTTGGATTTGAAGTTGGAGCAAAACGATATGATAACGCAAAACAATATGGATTTATCGGCATTGGGTTAGCCCTTGCTTTCGCTCTTTTCTATTCGATTCTTCTTTATTTTTTTGATGATGAAATTGCATCTATTTATACGACAGATGCAAATGTTCACCATTTAGCAAAAGAGTTCCTTATATTTGCGATTTTATTTCAAATTTCAGATGCAATTGCAACTCCTGTGCAAGGAGCGCTACGTGGTTATAAAGACGTAAATGTTGCCTTAATTATGACATTAGTCGCTTATTGGGTAATCGGTCTCCCTCTCGGTTACATATTAGCAACGTATACCGACTGGGCAGCAAAAGGATATTGGATTGGTCTTATTATCGGTCTAGCATTTGGTGCTAGCTTCCTTCTAATCCGTCTCTTCCAAGTTCAAAGAAAATATACAACACAAAACAGCCGCTAAATGGGTGCTGTTGAAGGTTTAACAGAATTTTTACCAGTTTCATCAACAGGACATATGATTTTAACAGGTCATTTACTTGGATTTGACGACGAGAGAGCGAAAGTTTTCGAAGTTGTTATTCAATTGGGATCGATTTTAGCAGTTGTTGTTATATTTTGGAAGCGTTTATGGTCTTTAGTTGGCATAGGTAAAGTAACGGACGGACCGTCGTTGAATTTATTACATATTATTATTGGGATGATTCCTGCTGGCATACTTGGCGTATTATTCCATAGTACAATTAAAAAAGTTTTATTTGGTCCAGGACCAGTTGTCATTAGCTTAGTAGCTGGTGGTATTTTAATGATTGTTGCTGAGAAGTTTTCAAAACCAAGTACAGCAAGAACGTTAGATGAAATCACATATAAACAAGCATTTACAATCGGAATGTTCCAATGTTTAGCGCTTTGGCCAGGGTTCTCTCGTTCTGGATCAACAATAAGTGGTGGTTTATTAGCTCGCGTGTCTCATACAGCGGCAGCTGAATATACGTTCATTTTAGCAGTTCCAATGATGGTAGCTGCAAGCGGTTTAGATTTAATTAAAAGCTGGGATATATTAAGTACGGCTGATATACCGTTATTTGCAACAGGATTTATCACAGCATTTGTTGTTGCGATGTTTGCAATTGTTTCATTCTTAAAATTATTAGCACGTGTAAAACTAACACCGTTTGCTTACTATCGTTTCATTTTAGCTGCGGTATTCTATTTCTTCTTCATTATGTAAATGAACTTACAACAATGGGCTGATAAAGGTATGTCCTTTGATACATATGTGAATGAAATGAAAGTTAACCAATACGAGCTATTACATATTTACAATAACTTTTTAATTCCAAATGAATTACTCCCAGTTTTAGAAGAACGTCAAAATGATGGCTGGCGTGTTATCGTATTAACAGCTGACTGGTGCGGCGATGCTCTTTTATGCGTACCTGTTATGAAACGAATTTCTGAAGTTGCAAATATTGATATGAGCTTATTAATTCGTGATGAAAACTTAGAATTAATGGATCAATACTTAACAAATGGAACAGCACGTGCAATTCCAATTTTTATTTTCATTGATAAAGATGGAAATGAACAAGCTGTCTTTGGACCACGCGCTCCAAAAGTACAAGAATTAGTAACTTCAATGCGCGCTACATTGCCTGAAAAAGAAGATCCAACATTCGAAGAAAAACAGAAAGAAATGTATGCTAATTTTCGTGCTACATTAGCTGATGATACTTCTCTTTGGGAACATGTAATGGAAAGTATGATTGAAAAAGTAGTAAAATAAATGGAGAGAAGAGCAATTGAGAGCCAATTTGGCATACTTGTCATCATTGGATGTAGGAGCGCTTTAAAGAAAATGAATATAAAATATGTAATACCATCTAAAAAAAGGATGAGTAAAAAAAAGAGTAATAGTGCTGTTCGTGATGAGTATTCTATACCTGTAATTTGATTGTCTCAAAATAGAGAGCAATTAATGGAAGAACTATCGACAAATGTTTTTGCGATGTTTCGCACGTTGCGTAATGACATTGGAAAAATATTTGGTGGTTACATACCGTGGAATGAGTTCATCGTCCTTAGAATATTGAATCGTACAAATAAAGAAATGGTATCACGTGTCGCTAACGAGTTAAATGTGTCGAATAGTCATATTACAGCCGTTACAGAAAAATTAATTAATAAAGGTTTCGTAACCCGTTCACGTTCTACATCAGATCGCCGAGTTGTATATTTAGAGATTACAGAACAAGGGAAAGATTTAGTTGCGAAAATGGAAGAAGCGAAAAAACGATACTTACAAGAAAGATTTTCCGCACTTTCAGAAGATGAAATGAATGTAATGATTTCTATTTCCAAAAAACTTATTTAAATGGAAGGAGGGAGAAATATGACGAATCGTAATGGTAGTAAAGGTAGTGCGAATCAAGGTTCACCAAAATCAGGACAGTTTAATCAGGAATTTAGTACTGAATTTGAAACTGGTAACGATAATAAAGGGAAAGAATATCGTTCAAAAAAAGGAAGTAAATCAAAAAAGGAGTGAATGGATGGCACTGCCATTATGCAAGGTGTGGCAACTGTATTTATCGCTCAAGTGTACGGAGTTGAACTTAAATTGGCACAATTAGCCATGGTCGTATTAACTCTTGTACTAGCTAGTATCGGCACTGCTGGTGTACCAGGTGTTGGACTTGTAATGCTTACGATGGTTTTAAATCAAGTAAACCTACCAGTAGAAGGTATTGCTTTAATTATCGGTATTGATCGCATCCTAGGTATGTCTAGAGTAGCTGTAAATATTTCCGGTGATGCAATTTGTGCAATGATTGTCGCAAAATCAGAAGAAAAATATAATACAGATCAATCGGCAGCATCTTAAATGAAATTAGCCCCAATTGGTACATTTGGTTTGCTTGCTTCATCCGTTGGTAAAATAGGGCTTGCAGGCGTCGCTGCGATATTCAAGTATATGATAGTACTCATTATTCAAGGTGTCTTCATATGTAGCGGCTTATTAAAGGTATTAGCAAAAGAAAGTATTATTCGTTTCTTTAAACATTTCGAACCAGTAATGGCAATTGGATTTAGTACATCTAGCTCTAATGCATCTCTTCCATTTGCAATGAAAACGGCATAAATGGAAGTAACAAAAAGACAAGGTTTGTATAATCGTTTTATACAATTAAACCCACCACAAATATTAGCATTAGGTTTTTTCTGCTTAATTGTGGCCGGAGGTTTGTTATTAAAGTTACCATTCGCAACGAAAGTACATATTAGTTGGGTAGATGCTTTTTTTACAGCAACGTCGGCAGCGACTGTAACGGGTTTAGGAGTAGTAGATACTGCAAGTACGTTTACGATGTTTGGTGAAATTGTTATTATGTTTCTAATTCAAACAGGTGGTTTAGGTCTTATGACAATTGCCATTTTAATTGTTTGGGTACTAGGTAAAAAAATTGGCTTACGCCACCGATTACTAATTGGAGAAGCATTTAATCAAACAAATATAGGTGGTCTTGTAAAATTAGTAAAACGTGTCTTTATTTTTTCTATTTTTATTGAGTTCATTGGAGTCATCTTTTTATCGTTTCGCTTTATTCCAGAGTTTGGTTTTGGGAAAGGTTTATACTATAGTATTTTCCATGTAATTGCTTCCTATAATAATGCGGGGTTTGCTCTTTGGCCAGATAATTTAACAAGGTATGTAGGAGACCCTATTATTAATATTGGAATTTGTTCTTTAATTGTAATAGGAGGACTTGGTTTTACGGTATTAATTGATATATGGTATAGTCGTAGTTTTCGAAAATTATCACTTCACTCAAAAATAATGATTATTGGAACAGTAGCGCTAAATGTTATAGCAATGATTGTGATTTTTGTATTGGAATATAATAATGTGAAGACGTTAGGGAATTTATCTTTAAATGAAAAGTTATGGGCTTCTTTCTTCCAAGGTATTACACCTCGTACAGCTGGATTTAATACAGTTGACTACGGAGGGATGGAAGAATCATCTATATTATTTACGATGGTTTTAATGTTTATCGGTGCAGGAAGTGTATCAACGGGTGGAGGTATTAAATTAACGACGTTTGTTATTTTAATTACATCTGTCCTTTCTTTCTTTAGAAAGAAGGAGGAAATTGTTTTATTTCAGCGTACAATTAAAATGTCGACAGTAACGAGAGCGTTAGCAATTGTCATTGCCAGTCAAATACTTATTTTTACAGCAGTATTTGTATTAATGCTTACAGAAGACTTTAGTTTTATTCAGTTACTATTTGAGACAATTTCAGCATTTGGCACAGTGGGATTAACGATGGGGATTACTGCGAAGCTATCAGCATTTGGAAAATGTATTATTATGTTTGTTATGTTTTGTGGATTAATTGGACCGCTAACACTTGTGTTTTCTTTAGCACGCCCAGCAAAACAAAAAATAAAATATCCATCAGAAGATGTATTTACAGGATAAATGAAAGGAGTCTTGAATTTGACTGAGAAATTTGATAATTACAAAAAAAAGGATAGAATAGATAGTGACTATAAAGAAGAATATGCAGCTGAAGTTGCACCACAGCGCATTGATTATGATTACGATAAGAAAGAAGATAAAGATGATGTCAGATCGTCTGCGGCTGGATCAACTGCCGGTTTTATCGCTCTTGCCTTATCTATATTATCACTCTTCACCTTCCCAACACTATTTGGTCTTGTTTCTGTGTTACTAGGAATTTACGCTTATAATCGCGGAGCTACTGTAACTGGTGGTATCGCTGCCATTGTTGGTGGAATTGCTGCACTCATCGCGATTTTATTCCGTGTAGCACTTATCGGTTTATTGTTCTCCCTTTTTTAAATGACTTCCTCTATTTTGGAAAGTATAAAAAGGAATAATGAGGAAAGGGTGCAGTATATAATGGAACATCCGATTGAAAATTTAATGAAAACAGCAATGACAAATTTAAAAGAGATGGTAGATGTAAATACGATTGTTGGAAGTCCGGTTTCGACAGCTGACGGAAATGTAGTATTAACAGTATCTCAAGTGGCGTTTGGTTTTGGAGCTGGTGGAAGTGACTTTAAAGGGGATTTCATTACTGAAAAACATAATGGCGGACAAGGTCATCATAAAGAGAATAAGCCAGGGCATCCATTTGGAGGCGGAAGTGGGGCTGGGGTTTCCATTAGTCCCGTTGCTTTTTTAGTAGTTGGTTCTAACGGAGTACGAGTATTGCATCTTAACAGTAGTACACATTTAATTGAAAAAGCTTTAAGCACTGTACCAAGTACTGTAGATAAATTTGTGAATGGTCGTCAAAAGTGAATGGCTAAAATTGGCGTTGAAAACTCATTAACAGATGTTCAACAAGCTCTTCAGCAACAAGGACATGAAGTCGTTACACTTAACTCAGAACATGATGCACAAGGGTGCGATTGTTGTGTTGTAACTGGGCAAGATTCTAATGTAATGGGGATTGCAGATACATCAATAAAAGGATCGGTAATTACAGCTCATGGTTTAACAACAGATGAAATTTGTCAGCAAGTTGAGAACCGTATTTAAATGAAGGAGGAAACAAATATGGCGTGTGTACAAATTAAAGGAACGAGACAAGAGGTAGTAGAAATGCTACAACTATTTGATCTAATGGATACGAAAGGTTTTTGTAAATTCGATAATTATGTAGAGGTAGAACCGAATAACAAGGAACATAATAACTTTATTGCTTCAATCGGCATTCAATCTAATCCTTCTTCCGCACAGGATACATTAAACGATCAATTCGTTAGTCAAATGCTTACTGGTGTTTATAACGACTAAGTGAACGAACAATGGATTTTCTTAAATGGAGAATTTGTTCCAAAAGACGAAGCAAAAGTTTCAGTATATGATCATGGCTATTTATATGGCGATGGAGTGTTTGAAGGAATTAGAGTTTATAGCGGTAATGTTTTCCGTTTGAGAGAGCATCTTGTCCGATTATATGAATCAGCGAAATCCATCATGTTAGAAATTCCATATTCGTTAGATGAAGTAACGAATATTGTTGTTGAGACGATTCGACAAAATAAATTATCTAATGGATACATTCGCCTTGTTGTATCGAGAGGAGCAGGAAATCTTGGATTAGATCCTGATTCTTGTAAGACACCGAATGTAGTAGTAATTGCAGAACAACTATCTTTATTCCCACAAGAATATTATGAAAAGGGGATTCCGGTTGTAACAGTTGCAACGCGCCGAAATCGACCAGATGTTTTATCACCTCAAGTAAAATCTTTAAATTACTTAAACAATATTTTAGTTCGTATTGAAGCGAAATTAGCTGGAGTACAAGAAGCACTTATGTTAAATGATCAAGGATACGTAGCTGAAGGTTCAGGAGATAACGTGTTTATTGTAAAAGGAAATAAATTAATTACACCACCAAGTTCTGCTGGAGCGTTGGAAGGTATTACACGAAACGCAATTTTAGAGATCGGCGAAAAACTTGGGTATGACGTAAGAGAAGAGTTATTTACAAGACACGATGTATATGTAGCTGATGAAGTATTTTTGACAGGAACAGCTGCTGAAGTTATTGCTGTTACGACAGTAGATGGTCGGACGATTGGTTTAGGAAAAACTGGTCTACATACGAATCGTTTACTAGAAGAATTCCGTAAATTAGTTGTAGAAGATGGAGAGAAAATTTACGAAGAAAATAAAGTTGGATAAATGTCTTCAAAAACGGAAGAGAAACTGGCAACTGGTGCACAGCTATTGTTAGAAGCGCTAGAAAAGGAAGGAGTAGAAGTGATTTTCGGTTATCCGGGTGGTGCCGTTTTACCTCTTTATGATGCGCTTTATGACTGTGAAATTCCGCATATTTTAACAAGGCATGAGCAAGGAGCCATTCATGCAGCTGAAGGGTATGCCAGAATTACTGGGAATCCAGGGGTTGTAATTGCAACAAGCGGGCCTGGTGCTACAAATGTTATTACTGGTCTAGCTGATGCGATGATTGATTCATTGCCACTCGTTGTATTTACAGGGCAAGTAGCAACAACGTTAATTGGAAGTGATGCTTTCCAAGAAGCGGATATTATGGGGCTTACGATGCCGGTGACAAAACATAATTATCAAGTGCGAAAGGCTTCGGATTTACCTCGAATTATTAAAGAGGCATTTCATATCGCTAGAACAGGAAGACCAGGTCCAGTCGTAATTGACCTTCCGAAAGATATGGTAGTAGAACAAGGAGAACGCTGTAGTGACGTGCAAATGGATTTACCAGGATACAACCCTAATTATGAACCGAATCTACTCCAAATAAACAAATTATTACAAGCGATTGAGACTTCAAAAAAACCGTTAATTTTAGCCGGAGCAGGTGTATTGCATGCGAAAGCTTCGAAAGAATTAACAAGTTTTTCTCGAAAATATGAAATTCCTGTTGTGCACACATTACTTGGTCTTGGTGGTTTTCCGCCAGATGATGGACTATTTCTAGGGATGGGAGGAATGCATGGTTCTTACACAGCCAATATGGCGCTATATGAATGCGACTTACTCATTAATATAGGTGCGAGATTTGATGATCGTCTTACTGGGAATTTAGCTTATTTTGCTAAAGAGGCGACTGTTGCACATATCGATATTGATCCGGCAGAAATCGGAAAAAATGTGCCGACCGAAATTCCTATTGTTGCAAGTGCTAAGCGAGCTTTGGAAGTATTACTTCAATCAGAAGGGAGGAAAGAAAATCATCATGAATGGCTCATATTATTAAAGAGTAGAAAAGAAAAATATCCACTCTCTTACAAACGAAATTCTGAAAGTATTAAACCTCAATACGCAATTGATATGCTACATGAAATTACGAAAGGAGATGCGATTGTAACAACAGACGTTGGGCAACATCAAATGTGGGCAGCGCAATATTATCCGCTGAAAAATCCAGATAAATGGGTAACTTCTGGAGGATTAGGAACGATGGGATTCGGATTTCCGGCAGCAATTGGTGCACAAATTGCAAAGCCAGAAGAACTAGTTATTGCAATTGTAGGTGATGCTGGATTTCAAATGACCCTGCAAGAATTAAGTGTCTTAAAAGAACATTCTTTGCCTGTTAAAGTGTTTATTTTAAATAATGAAGCTTTAGGAATGGTAAGACAATGGCAAGATGAATTTTATAATCAAAGATATTCGCACTCTTTACTGTCGTGTCAACCAGATTTCGTTGCTCTTGCGAATGCGTATGGCATAAAAGGTGTTCGTATTGATGATCCACTTCTTGCAAAGATGCAAATACAGCATGCGATTGAATTACAAGAGCCAGTCGTAATTGATTGTCGTGTACTTCAATCTGAGAAGGTTGTGCCGATGGTTGCGCCAGGGAAAGGTGTTCACCAAATGGAGGGAGTGGAAAAAAGGTGAGTGAAGAGAATTGTTACAGCGACAGTTCGAAATCAAAGTGGTGTGTTAAACCGAATTACAGGTGTTATGACACGAAGACATTTTAATATTGAAAGTATTTCAGTAGGTCATACGGAATCATCGGACATTTCGCGGATGACAATTGTTGTACACGTTGAAAGTGAACAGCAAGTTGAGCAGTTAATTAAACAACTTCATAAACAAATTGATGTTTTGAAAGTATCAGATATTACAGAAAAAGCAATGATTGCTAGAGAATTGGCACTTATTAAAGTCGCAACGTCTGTAGCAAGAGCAGAATTATATAGTTTAATTGAACCATTTCGAGCCGCTGTAATAGATGTTGGGAAGGATTCCATAGTTGTGCAAGTAACAGGTACGCAGGAGAAGGTAGAAGCGTTAATTGAATTACTTCGTCCATACGGTTTGAAAGAAATTGCTAGAACAGGTGTAACAGCATTTACACGTAGTATGAAAAAGCAAGATAAGCAAGTTATGTTAATTCAATAAATGAAAATGGCAAAAGTTTATTATGAGAAAGATGTAACGGTAAATGTATTAAAGGAAAAGAAAGTGGCAATTATCGGATATGGCTCACAAGGTCATGCCCATGCACAAAACTTACGTGATAACGGATTTGATGTAGTAGTAGGTCTAAGAAAAGGTAAGTCTTGGGATAAAGCGAAAAAAGATGGATTTTCTGTATATACAGTAGCAGAAGCAGCAAAACAGGCAGATGTAGTAATGATTCTATTACCTGATGAATTGCAGCCAGAAGTATATGAAGCTGAAATTGCACCACATCTACAGGCCGGAAACTCTCTCGTGTTCGCACATGGATTTAATGTTCACTTTGATCAAGTAAAACCACCAGCTAATGTAGACGTATTTCTAGTAGCACCAAAAGGGCCGGGGCATCTTGTACGCCGTACATTTGCTGAGGGCGGGGCTGTTCCTGCATTATTTGCAGTATATCAAGATGCAACAGGAGTTGCGACTGAAAAAGCACTTTCTTATGCAGATGGAATTGGAGCGACGAGAGCTGGAGTATTAGAAACGACGTTTAAAGAAGAAACAGAAACAGATTTATTTGGAGAGCAAGCAGTACTTTGCGGCGGAGTGACTGCACTTGTAAAAGCAGGGTTTGAAACGCTAGTTGATGCAGGATACCAGCCTGAACTTGCATATTTTGAATGTTTACATGAACTGAAACTCATTGTTGATCTTATGTACGAAGGTGGTCTCGAAAATATGAGGTATTCTGTTTCAGATACAGCGCAGTGGGGAGACTTCGTATCAGGACCACGTGTTGTTACGGAAGATACGAAGAAAGCAATGGGTGAAGTACTAGCAGAAATTCAAGATGGTACTTTTGCAAGAGGCTGGATTGCAGAACATAAAGCAGGAAGACCACATTTCCATGCGACAAATGAGAAAGAAAATGAACATGAAATCGAAGTAGTTGGACGTAAATTACGTGAAATGATGCCTTTCGTACAGCCGCGAGTAAAGGTAGGGATTAAATAAATGAAGCAGATTTTGTTCATGGATACAACGCTACGTGATGGCGAACAATCACCAGGAGTGAATTTAAATGAACAAGAGAAATTACAAATTGCAAGGCAATTAGAGAGACTTGGTATTCATGTAATGGAAGCTGGCTTTGCAGCAGCTTCCGAAGGCGACTTCCAATCGGTAAAACGTATCGCAAATACAATTCAAAATGCTACGGTTATGAGTTTAGCTAGAGCGAAAGAAAGTGATATTCAAAGAGCCTATGAAGCTGTGAAAGATGCTGTATCTCCTCGTCTACACGTATTTTTAGCTACGAGTGATATTCATATGAAATATAAACTTTGTATGTCAAAAGAAGATGTATTAGATAGCATTTATCGCTCAGTTACGCTTGGAAAATCATTATTTCCGACAGTACAATTTTCTGCAGAAGATGCGACAAGAACATCAAGAGGTTTTTTAGCTGAAGCAGTAGAAGTTGCAATTCGTGCAGGAGCGAATGTAATTAATATTCCGGATACAGTTGGATATACGAATCCAGAAGAATATTATTCGCTTTTTAAATACTTACAAGAATCCGTTCCTTCATATGAAAAAGCGATTTTCTCTTGTCATTGCCATGATGATCTTGGGATGGCGGTGGCCAATTCTTTAGCTGCGGTTGAAGGTGGAGCACTGCAAGTAGAAGGAACGATTAATGGCATTGGAGAAAGAGCAGGGAATGCTGCGCTAGAGGAGGTCGCAGTTGCTCTTCATATTAGAAAAGATTTCTATAAGGCGGAGCCTTCGATGACGCTAAAAGAGATTAAATCGACAAGTACATTAGTAAGTAGGTTAACGGGTATGGTTGTACCGAAAAATAAAGCGATTGTGGGAGCAAATGCTTTTGCTCACGAATCAGGCATTCATCAAGATGGTGTTTTAAAAGAAGTGACAACATATGAAATTATTGAACCAGCACTTATAGGAGAATCTCAAAACCTATTTGTACTTGGTAAACATTCTGGGCGTCACGCATTTACAGAAAAAATGAAAGAACTAGGTTATGAATTTACAAATGAAGAACGTGATGTGGTGTTTGAAGCATTTAAAAAATTAGCAGATCGTAAAAAGGAAATTACGGAAGAAGATCTACGCGCACTTATGCTTGGTGAAGCTGCTTTTGCAGCGCAGCAATATAACATTACGCAATTGCAAGTACACTTCGTATCGAATAGTACACAGTGTGCGACAGTTGTATTGAAAGATGAGGCGGGAACTATATACGAAGATGCAGCGACTGGTTCTGGAAGTATTGAAGCAATATACAATGCAATCCAAAGAATTTTAGGATTAGAATGTGAATTGGCAGATTATCGCATACAATCTATTACACAAGGTCAAGACGCACTTGCTCATGTTCATGTCGAATTAAAAGAAGGAACGCATCAAGTATCAGGTTTTGGTGTTGCACAAGACGTACTGGAAGCATCGGCGAGAGCATATGTTCATGCAGCCGGGAAATTGAAATCGTTTATAGCGCTTGTAAAATAAGTGAGTGAAGATTTCCTCACCTATCAGATTAAAGTTCTGAAAATTCAGTTAAAAGGAGTGTTAAAATTGGAAAAACGTATCGTTTGTTTAGCTGGTGATGGTGTTGGCCCGGAAATTATGGAAAGTGCAAAGGGAGTATTGCATATGGTAGAGAGACTATATGGGCATCATTTTCATTTGCAAGATGAGCACTTTGGTGGTGTTGCTATTGATTTAACGGGGCAACCATTACCACAGCGAACACTTGCCGCTTGTTTAGCGAGTGATGCGGTTTTACTTGGGGCAGTTGGTGGACCTCGTTGGGATGGTGCGAAAGAAAGACCGGAGAAAGGACTATTAGCTTTAAGAAAAGGACTTGGTGTATTTGCGAATGTTCGCCCTGTAACGGTAGAAAGCTCAACTTCGCATTTATCCCCATTAAAAAATGCTGATGAAATTGACTTCGTTGTCGTTCGTGAATTAACAGGTGGTATTTATTTTTCTTATCCGAAAGAGCGAACGGAAGAAGTAGCAACAGATACACTGACGTATCATCGCCATGAAATTGAACGTATCGTTTCTTATGCTTTTCAATTAGCGAGTAAGAGATCGAAAAAAGTAACGTCTATTGATAAGGCGAATGTTTTAGAATCTAGTAAATTATGGAGAACTGTTACGGAAGAAGTAGCTCTTCGTTATCCTCATGTTGAATTAGAGCATATTTTAGTAGATGCAGCTGCTATGGAGTTGATTCGGAACCCAAGGAGATTTGACGTTATCGTAACAGAGAATTTGTTTGGTGATATTTTAAGTGATGAGGCTTCTGTATTAGCAGGGTCATTAGGAATGCTTCCATCAGCGAGCCATGCGGAAAACGGGCCATCTTTATATGAGCCTATTCACGGGTCAGCACCAGATATTGCAGGGAAAAATAAAGTAAATCCGATTGCGATGATGCGTTCGGTTGCGATGATGCTTGGGCAATCATTTGGATTAACGAGAGAAGGATATGCGATTGAAGAGGCAATTTCTGCAGTTCTTCAATCTGGAAAATGTACAGTTGATATTGGGGGAGATGAGACGACAACTTCATTTACGAAGGCGGTTGTTCAAGAAATGGAAGAGCAGGCACTAGTAGGGAGAGGAAGATAAATGGGGAAAAGGTTGCTAGATAAACTTTGGGAAAGACATGTAGTTACAACAAATGAAAATGGATTAGATTTATTATATATCGATCTTCATCTTATTCATGAAGTAACTTCACCGCAAGCCTTTGAAGGCTTGCGGCTTGCAAATCGAACTGTTCGGAGACCGGAATTAACGTTTGCAACGATGGATCATAATATTCCAACGAAAGATGTTTGGAATATTACCGATCGCATTGCGAAGCAGCAATTGGATACACTTCGTGAAAATTGTAAACAATTTGAGGTGCGATTAGCTGATATTGGTGACGAAGAGCAAGGAATCGTTCATGTTATTGGGCCGGAACTTGGACTCACACAACCAGGGAAAACGATTGTTTGTGGTGATAGCCATACAGCAACTCACGGTGCTTTCGGTGCTTTAGCGTTTGGTATTGGTACGAGTGAAGTAGAACATGTATTAGCAACTCAAACGTTGTGGCAACGAAAACCAAAAGCGATGGGGATTGAATTAACAGGAAAGTTACCGAAAGGCGTGTATGCAAAGGATATTATTTTACATCTTCTCTCAAAGTACGGTGTAGCGGTTGGGACTGGGTATGTAATGGAATTCTACGGAGAGACGATTCGTGATATGGGGATGGAAGAGAGAATGACACTTTGTAATATGGCAATTGAAGGAGGAGCGAAAGCAGGCATTATTGCACCGGATGAAAAAACATTTTCTTATGTAAAAGGGCGTAAATATGCACCAAAAGACTATGAATCTTTCACGGAAAAATGTTCGGAGCTTTATACAGATTCAGATGCGATGTATGATTTACATATTTCAATAGATGTTACGAGTCTAGCGCCATACGTAACTTGGGGAACAAATCCTAGTATGGGTGTTCCTATTGATGAAAAATTACCAGAAAAGCATAACGAAAATGATGAAAGAGCATTTTCATATATGGGATTGAGCCCTGGGCAAAGTACGTTTGAAATTCCTGTTAAGCATGTCTTTATTGGTTCTTGTACAAATTCACGTTTATCTGACTTAGAAATTGCTGCATCTGTTGTAAAGGGGAGAAAGGTAAAAGAAGGTGTGCGAGCACTCGTTGTACCAGGATCAAAAAGTGTGAGAGAGCGGGCAATGCAAAAAGGCTTACATCACATATTTGAAGAAGCGGGATTTGAATGGAGAGAGCCTGGATGTTCAATGTGTCTTGGGATGAATCCAGATCAAGTACCTGAAGGAGAACATTGTGCGTCTACTTCAAATCGTAATTTTGAAGGAAGGCAAGGGAAAGGGGCAAGAACGCATTTAGTAAGTCCAGCTATGGCAGCAGCTGCTGCATTATATGGGCATTTTGTTGATATTAGAAAGGAGAGTTACGATGGAGCCATTTCGTATTCATAAATGGAGCCATTTCGTATTCATAAAGGTACTGCCGCAGTACTTATGAATGATAACATTGATACAGATCAAATTATTCCGAAGCAATACTTAAAGAGAATTGAAAGGACAGGATTTGGAAAGTATTTATTTGATGAGTGGCGTTACGATAATGAGCGCCATGAAAATCCTAATTTTCCCCTTAATGCACAAGAAAGAAAGGGAGCAAGTATATTAATTACAGGTGATAATTTTGGATGTGGTTCTTCAAGAGAGCATGCTCCGTGGGCACTTGCTGATTATGGTTTCCACGTTATTATCGCAGGGGGATTTGCAGATATTTTTTATATGAATTGTATGAAAAATGGTATGTTACCGATTGTAATGGATAAAGAGATGCGTGAACAACTTGCCAAAATGAATGCGAGAGATCAAATGGAAGTCGATTTAGAGAATGAAGTCATTACTACAAATACGCACAGATTTCATTTTACAATCGAGAAAATGTGGAAAGAAAAATTATTAAATGGTCTAGATGAAATTGCCATTACGATGCAATATGAACAAGAAATTGAAGAGTATGAAAGAAAGGTAGCTTTATATTAAATGACAAAGTGGAAGCGGGCAAATCCGAATGGAACGAGAGATTACTTATTTGAAGAATGTACGTTAATTGAAGAAGTGGAACAAAAATTAAGACGTACATTTTTAGAGAGAGGCTATGAGGAAATAAGGACACCTACAATTGAATTTTATGATGTGTTTGCTTTTCAAAATCGGCCGATAGATGAAGAGAAGATGTATAAATTTTTTGATGAAAAGGGGCGGATCATCGTGTTACGTCCAGATATGACTATTCCTTTAGCGAGAGTAATTGGAACGCAAAGGTGGGATACGCCTCTTAAGGTAACATATAGTGGAAATGTATTTCGGGCGAATGAGTCTCTGTCTGGAAAATATAATGAAATTGTACAAAGTGGTATTGAAATTATCGGGATTGATAATGTAAGAGCTGAAATTGAATGTGTGATAAGTGTAATGCAAGCACTACAAAGGTTGAAGGTACAATCTTTTACAATCGAAATTGGGCAAGTAGAGTTATATAAATGTATTGTAAAAAAGCTCTCTATTCATGATGAAGAAGAGAGAGTACTTAGAACGTATATAGAAAGCAAAAATTATGCTGCCCTCTCAAATTTTATCGGAGAAAAGAAATTAGATCGGTGCGATGAAACAGTAAAATTACTTGAGAAATTACCAAGGTTATTTGGGAATTTAGAGGTTATTGAGGAAGCGGAAAAACTCGCCTCAAGTAATGAAATGAAAATGGCCATTGCAAGAGTGAAAGAAATATATGAAGCGGTTGAAAGACTAGGCTATGGACCTTACATATCCATTGATTTAGGCATGATTCAACATTTGGACTATTATACAGGTATTATTTTCAAAGGGTATATATATGAAATTGGAGAAGAGATTGTTAGTGGTGGAAGATACGATGAGTTAATTGGGAATTTTGGAGAGATGGTGTCAGCGGTTGGTCTCGCGGTGCAAGTAAATCAAATAGTTAAGGCACTTCAAGAGCAACAAGAATCGTATGAACGAGAGCCAATAGATATGATGATACATTATGAATTAAATAGATTAGCGGAAGCTGAAAGGTTACGAAACTTACTTCGAAAGGACGGGAAGAATGCCCAGTTATCTTTATTCTCTAATTTAAACGACACATTTCAATTTGCAAGAAAAAATAAAATAGTAACGGTCGTTGAGGCAAGGAATGAATCATTGGTGGAATATGTATGGAAAGAGAAATGGGTCGTTCAGAAAGAAGGGGAGACTTCATGCGTAACATTCAAATTGCGTTAAATGGAAAACGAGAAAGATATATATGAAATGTTGGATTTAGGAGTGGGTATGTGTAAATTTTGTGTCGCTTCTATTCCTACGTATAATCCGAAGAGTTACCGAAAGAAAAGAATTGCTACGAAATATCCACACATCACTTCCAATTATTTTCACGAAAAGGGAGAAGATGTAGAAATCATAAAAATAGAAGGTTCTGTAGAAATTGCTCCGCTTCTTGGATTAGTAGATGCGATTGTTGATATTGTTGAAACAGGAAAAACACTACAAGAGAATGGGCTTATTGTATTTGAGGAAATGTATTCTATATCCGCTCGAATGATTGTAAATAAGGCAGCTTTAAAAACTAAAAGAGACGAAATATTCAGTATTATAAATATGATGGAGCAAGAAATTTTATCAGGGAAATAGATGGAGATCATTTATGAAGATTTCAAGGAGGCATTATCCAAAATAAAAGTGCTACGAGAAAACGCTAATATAATAGAAGAAACTGTTCAAAGAAGTGTAAGGGAAATTGTTCAAAACGTAAGAGAAAGTAAAGATGAGGCTTTATCTTTCTATACAAAAAAGCTTGATGGTGCGGATGTTAAAAATTTTCGTGTAAGTGAGGAAGAAATAAAACAAGCAAGTGCGTTTGTAGAACATTCTTTTTTAGAGGCGCTACAAGAGGCGAAGAAAAACATTATCTCATATCATGAAAAGCAAAAGAGGCAATCTATGTTTGATTGCGAAAGTGAAGGGATAATTAGAGGGCAGCTCATTAGACCGTTAGAAAATGTAGGTGTATATGTGCCAGGCGGTACGGCCTCATATCCCTCCTCAGTATTAATGAATGTATTGCCAGCTAAACTGGCAGGTGTGAAAAAAATTGTAATGGTAACACCGCCAAGACAAGGAGGAATTGACCCGCATATATTAACTGCCGCAGGTCTTGCGGGTGTAGATGAAGTTTATATGGCTGGTGGTGCCCAGGCAATTGCTGCTTTAGCATATGGGACGGAATCGATTCCGAAAGTGGATAAAATAGTTGGACCAGGAAATTTGTACGTCGCTTTAGCGAAGCGAGAAGTATACGGAATAGTAAATATCGATATGATAGCTGGGCCATCAGAAATTGTAGTTATCGCTGATGAAACAGGCAATGCCAAATATATCGCTGCTGATTTATTATCGCAAGCAGAACATGACGAGAGGGCAACAGCGATTTGTATTACAACGAATATAGAACTAGCTAAAGAAGTAGAAAGGGAGATAGAAAGACAGTTAGAAACATTACCAAGAAGTGAAATCGCTCGTGAATCAATAAAAAGAAATGGAGCCGTTTTTATCGTTTCTTCTTTAGATGAGGCACTAAAGTTATCAAATGAAATTGCTCCAGAACATTTAGAGTTACATATAAAAGATCCAATGAATGCTCTAGCTTATGTGAAACATGCAGGCTCTATTTTCCTTGGGCCATATGCACCAGAGCCGCTCGGCGATTATTTGGCAGGACCGAATCACGTTTTACCGACAAGTGGAACGGCAAGATTTTTCTCTCCGTTATCAATCGATGATTTCGTAAAAAAATCAAGCTTTCTTTCTTATACAGAGGAAGCATTAAAAAATGTACAACATCATATTGTAGAACTTGCAAATAAAGAAGGTTTATATGCACACGCAAGAGCAGTCCAAATGAGATTTGAGGAGGAAGAATAAATGCGACAGTCGAGTCAAGTACGTGAAACGACAGAAACAAAAATTAAATTAAGTTTGCAACTTGATGAAAGTACGAATGTTTCTATTCAAACAGGAGTAGGCTTTTTTGATCATATGCTAACTTTATTTGCAAGGCATGGACGATTTGGTTTGCAAATTGAAGCTGAAGGTGATGTGTTTGTTGATGCACATCACACGGTTGAAGATGTTGGAATTGTACTCGGAAATTGCTTGAAAGAAGCATTGCAAAATAAAGAGGGTATTAATAGGTACGGTTCCGCATATGTACCCATGGATGAATCTTTAGGTTTTGTCGCAATTGATATAAGCGGACGCTCCTATATTGTGTTTCAAGGCGAGTTAACAAATCCGAAATTAGGCGATTTTGACACAGAATTAACGGAAGAGTTTTTTAGAGCAGTTGCTCATGCAGCAAATATTACGTTACACGCTCGTATTTTATACGGAAGTAATACACATCACAAAATTGAAGCTTTATTTAAGGCATTTGGTCGAGCGCTTAGAGAGGCAGTCGAAAAGAATGACAACATTACTGGTATAAATTCAACGAAGGGGATGTTGTAATTGATTGCTATTGTAGATTATGGGATGGGAAATATTCGCAGTGTGGAACAGGCATTAAAATATATTGGAGCAGAGTATATCGTAACGGATGATAGTGAGGAAATATTGAGAAGTGATGGCGTTATTTTACCAGGAGTCGGAGCATTTCCGAAAGCGATGGATGTTCTAGAAGAAAAAAATTTAGTATTTGTGCTAAAAGAAATTGGGAATTTAGGGAAACCGTTCCTTGGTATATGTTTAGGTATGCAACTTTTATTTGAAAAAAGTGAGGAATTAAAAGACTGTAAAGGATTAAGTTTATTGCCAGGTGTTATTCGGAAATTAAAAGTGCCTTATAAAATTCCACATATGGGATGGAATGAATTGAAGAAAGAAGGGGAAATACCACTTTGGAATGGAATAGAAGACGGTTCTTTCGTATATTATGTCCACTCTTATTATGCAGATTGTCCAAAGGGAATTGTGTATGGGGCAAGCGAGTATGGGGTGCAAGTACCTGGTTTTGTAGCGAAAGGAAATGTATTTGGTGCGCAGTTTCACCCTGAAAAAAGTGGGGAAGTTGGAATACAAATTTTAAAGAATTTTAAAGGAGTGGTAGAAGTATGGAAATCTTCCCAGCTATCGATTTAAATGGAAATCTTCCCAGCTATCGATTTAAAAGAAGGGCGATGTGTCAGACTTTATCAAGGAGAGTTTAGTAAAGAAACGGTCATGAATGAAGATCCGGTTGCGCAAGCGATCATATTTGAAAAGCTTGGAGCGAAAATACTACACATTGTTGATTTAGACGGTGCAATTGCTGGAGAGTCGTTAAATTTGCTTGTCATTGAAAGAATATGCAGGGCGGTGCGTATTCCCGTGCAAGTTGGAGGAGGGATTCGGTCACTTGTAGCAGTGGAGAAGCTATTGTTAGCAGGTGTAGAAAAAGTCATTTTAGGAACAGCTGCTCTTTATGATAAGTCGTTTTTAGAGGAAGCAGTTCGGCTATATAAAGAGAAAATAATTGTTGGAATTGATGCGAAAAATGGTTTCGTAGCAACGAGAGGTTGGCTTGATGTGTCAGAAATTTCTTACATTCATTTAGCGAAGCAAATGGAAAGTGTAGGTGTTCACACGATTGTATTTACAGACATCTCGAGAGATGGGACACTTGCAGGACCAAATTTTGAGCAATTAGGGTTACTGCAAAAAAGTGTGGGTATTCGTCTCATTGCATCTGGAGGAGTGGCGTCCATTCAAGATGTGAAAAGGTTAAATGATATGAATATGTATGGTGTTATCATTGGTAAGGCTCTTTACGAGAATACAATTGATTTAGAAGAAGTGCTAGAGGTAACAAAGCTATGTTAGATGTTAGCGAAACGAATTATTCCATGTCTAGATGTGAAAGAAGGGCGAGTCGTAAAGGGTGTAAATTTTATAGGACTACAAGACGTCGGTGATCCTGTTGAAATAGCGGCTTTATATAATGATGCGGGAGCAGATGAAATTGTATTTTTAGATATTACTGCGACACATGAAGGGCGAAAAACGATGATAGATGTTGTAGAAAAAACTGCATCAAAAATATTTATTCCTCTTACAGTAGGCGGGGGGATTTCTAATGTTCAAGATATATACAATCTGCTACGAGCCGGTGCCGATAAAATTTCAATTAATTCAGCAGCAGTACGGAATCCAAGACTAATTCAGGAAGGTGCAGAACATTTTGGATCGCAATGTATTGTCGTAGCAATCGATGCTAGAAAAGTAGCAGAAGGAAAATGGAATGTATACGTGAACGGCGGGAGGATTGATACAGGGATGGATGCAATCGAATGGGCGAAGCGCGCCGTACAATTAGGGGCAGGAGAAATTTTGTTAACGAGTATGGATGCAGATGGAACGAAGGATGGATACGATCTTCAGTTAACAGAAGTAATTCCAAGTAGCGTGTCCGTCCCGGTAATTGCATCAGGAGGATGTGGTCATACGGATCACATTATAGAGGTATTTAAAAAGACAACAGTCGACGCAGCGTTAGCAGCATCAATCTTTCATTATGGTGAAGCGACTGTGCAGGATGTAAAGAGGAAATTAAGAGAAGCAAACGTTGAGGTGCGACTATGAATGAAGCCTAACTTCTCAAAAGGGTTATTACCAGCGGTGGTGATAGAGGAAGATACGAAAGAAGTGTTAATGCTCGCTTATATGAATGAAGAAGCGTATGAAAAGACGTTAGAAACAAAAAGGACGTGGTTTTATTCTCGCTCAAGACAATCGTTATGGAATAAAGGAGAAACATCGGGAAATATGCAGTATGTTCAATCCCTTTATTTAGACTGTGATCAAGATTCAATTATAGTTGGTGTCAAACAAATAGGACCTGCTTGTCATACGGGAAAGAAAACATGTTTTCATTACAAAATTCTATAGATGAAGATGGAAGATGTCCTTAAATTATTATTTGAAACAATCGAAGAAAGAAAGGGAAATCCACTGCCAGAATCATATACAAACTATTTATTTTCAAAAGGAGAAGATAAAATTTTAAAGAAAATTGGAGAAGAGTGCTCTGAAGTGATCATTGCTTCTAAAAATAATGATAAAGAAGAACTAGTAAAAGAAATGGTGGATGTGTTCTATCACTGTTTTGTTCTATTAGCCGAAAAAAACATTTCGCTAGAAGATGTTATGCAAGAAGTGAAAGAAAGAAATGGCAAGCTGTCGAGAGTAGGGGACCGAAAAGAAATAGATACGTTATAAATGAAAGTGGATTATCATCTTCATTTAGAAGAAGGGCCTTATTCAATAGGCTGGCTTACCAAAATAAATGAAGCGCTACAATATTATGACCCGCTTCAAGAAGAAAGACATTCTATTGACTGGCTAATGAAAACACAAGAACGCCTGCAAAGACGTGTGAAGGAAGGACCATTTACAGCGAAATGGATTGATTTATATTTAGAAGAGGCATTGCGAAAAGGTATAAAAGAAGTTGGGATTGTGGATCATTTATATCGCTTCCATGAGTCGAAAGGATATTATGAAAAATATGTGAATATTAGTGATTCGAAGCTTGGGCGTTTACAGAAGGAATGGTTAGACCAAGTAAGAGTAGTTTCACTATACGATTTTACAAAGTCGATTGAAGAGGCGAAAGAACGATGGAGTAAAAGAGGCGTTACACTTAAACTGGGTATTGAAGCGGATTATTTTATTGGCTGTGAAGAAGAGCTAAAAGAGTTATTAGCGCTAGGAGACTTTGATTATGTAATTGGTTCTGTTCATTTTTTAAACGGCTGGGGGTTCGATAATCCAGATACGAAAGAATATTTTGAGGAGCATAACTTACATATACTATATGATACGTTTTTCAAAACAGTTGAGAGTGCAGTTCGTTCCGAGTTATTTGATATTATAGCCCACCTTGATAACATAAAAGTATTTAATTACAGGTTGGATGAGAATGAACAGCTTTCTTACTATAAGAAAATTACACGTGCGTTAGTAGAAACAAATACCGCAACAGAAATAAATGCGGGATTGTACTATCGCTATCCTGTACGGGAAATGTGCCCAAGTCCACTGTATTTACAAGTGTTAGCTAAACATGGTGTTCCCATTACTATTTCTTCAGATGCTCATTATCCGAATGATTTAGGGAAATACGTAAAAGAAAATGTGCAAACATTACGAACTCACGGTATTACTCATATCGCAACATTTACGAAACGAGCAAGAGTAATGAGACTACTTGAAGAAGAAGTAACAATTATAAAATGAATGGCGAAACAACAAAATAAACAAAATGTACAAGGTGCACAGCAACAAGCGTATACTTCTGAAACGAATGCTGCATCTCAATCAGTTATTGAGGAGCAAATTAGCGATACAGTTGCAGAAGGAACAATTGATGTGAAGCTCGGAAAAGAATCGCAGGAAAAAGCGTAAGTGGCAAAAATATTAGTAGCAGGGAAAATTCCAGAAATCGGATTAGAACTATTAAAAGATCATGATGTAGAAATGTATGATAAAGAGGAGTTAATTTCTTTAGATGAATTAACAGAGCGTGTAAAAGATAAAGACGCATTGTTAAGCTTACTTTCTACAAAGGTGACGAAAGAAGTGATAGATGCGGCACCTAATTTAAAGATTGTTGCAAACTATGGTGCTGGTTACGATAATATTGATTACTTGCATGCCGGAGAAAAAGGGATTGCGGTAACGAATACACCGAAAGTATCAACTGAAGCGACAGCAGAATTAACATTTGCACTTCTTTTAGCAGCAGCACGTAGAATTCCTGAAGGAGATACGTTATGCCGTACAACTGGATTTAACGGATGGGCGCCATTATTCTTCTTGGGCCGTGAAGTACACGGTAAGACAATTGGAGTTATCGGTCTTGGAGAAATTGGGAAGGCAGTTGCAAAGCGTGCGAAAGCATTTGGAATGAACGTTTTATATACAGGACCAAATCGTAAGCATGAAGCTGAAGCTGAATTAGAAGCGACGTATGTAACATTAGAAGAGCTGTTACAAACGGCAGATTTTATTACAATTAACTGTGCCTATAATCCAAAATTACATCATATGATCGACGAAGAACAGTTTAAAATGATGAAGAAGACAGCATATATTATTAATGCTTCGCGTGGACCAATTATGAATGAATCAGCACTTGCTTATGCATTACAAACGAGTGAAATTGAAGGGGCAGCTCTTGATGTATTTGAATTTGAACCGAAAATTACGGAAGAACTAAAAGGATTAAAGAATGTGGTACTTGCTCCTCACGTAGGGAATGCAACATTCGAAACTCGTGATGCAATGGCTGAAATGGCAGTAAGAAATATTTTAGCTGTATTAAACGGTGAAGAACCTGTAACACCTGTAAACCAAAAAGTATTAGTTACAAAATAATTGTATAGAGCAGCTATTCCAAACTTATTTACGCTCGGAAATTTATATAGTGGATTTTTATCAATCGGCTATGCATCTTTAGGATATTATAAATCAGCTGCTATTTTAGTACTTATCGGGATGATGTTAGATAGTCTTGATGGTCGTGTTGCTCGTTTATTACGCGTTGATTCACAAATGGGAAAAGAGCTTGATTCACTCGCTGATGTTGTAACATTTGGCGCGGCGCCCGCTGTTTTAATGTACTACACATCTTTTTCCAACTACGGAATCATTGGACTATACATAGCGGGATTATTCCCACTGTTCGGAGCATATCGCTTAGCAAGATTTAATGTAACACCATCTTCTACTTCAATGAAATATTTCACTGGGGTACCGATTACAGCAGCGGGAGGGCTTGTTGCTTTCTTAACATTATTTTCACATACCATTCCAAAAATCGTTCTTATTACAGTATTTGTAACGTTCGCATTTTTAATGGTGAGTCGTATTCGTATACCAAGTTTAAAAGATGTACCAATTCCACGATATAGCATAATTATTACATTATTTTTAGTTGGAAGCATTATCACAATGTATCAAACAGGGTTTGGTAATTTTTCTGTTTTCTTATTCATTGCTATTCCACTATATATTTTGTATATGCTATCTCAATTTATTAGACAAAGACCGTCTAAAAAAGCGAATAAAGAAAAATAAATGCTACAACATCTGTTTCCAAAATTACGATTTGCACTCGTTGCAGTCGTTTTATTATGGATTAAAACATATATTGTGTACAAGCTAGCGTTTGATATTAAAATTGATAACTTCTTTGAAGAATTTATGCTGTTTATTAATCCACTAGCTGCGTTACTTTTATTTTTCGGTTTAGCTTTATTTGCATCTAAGCATCGAAATCGAATTATAATTGGGATTAGTTTTATACTGTCATTTATTTTATTTGGAAATGCAATGTTTTATGGGTTTTATAACGATTTCGTTACCTTCCCGGTTTTATTCCAAACAAATAATATGGCGGATTTAGGGACGAGCATAAAAGAGCTCTTTACGTACAAAACATTACTTTTATTTGCAGATGCAATTATTTTAATGTTTATTTCACGTAAATTCCCATCATTTGGTGATAAAACACCACTTTCACGATCTGAGAAGAAAACTTTCTTTAGCGGTGTAACTGCGCTATTAGCACTACAAATTGTTGTTTCGGTTATTTATAAACCACAAATGTTCTCACGCTCATTTGACCGTCAAACTGTCGTGAAAAATTTAGGGTTATACACATATCATCTATTTGATATTACGCTTCAATCTAAGTCTTCGGCTGAACGTGTATTCGCAAGTGGCGACGGATTCTCTGAAATTAAAAACTATACAGACGCAAAAGATAAGCAAGTTGATAAAAACTTATTTGGAGCTGCAAAAGGTAAAAATGTAATTTTAATTTCAATGGAATCTACACAAAGTTTTGTTATTAATAAAAAAATAAATGGAAAAGAAATTACTCCATTTTTAAATGAATTCATTAAAGATAGTTTTTATTTCGATAACTTCTATCATCAAACGGGACAAGGTAAAACTTCTGATGCTGAATTTATCGTTGAAAATTCACTTTATCCGTTAGACCGTGGTTCTATTTTCTTTACTCATGCAACAAATGAATATACTGCCACACCAGAACAATTAAAGAAATACGGATATTCTTCTGCTGTCTTCCATTCAAACGATAAAACGTTTTGGAATCGTGACGTAATGTATCCTGCGCTTGGTTATGACCGTTACTTTAATTTAAATGATTACGTAGGCACGGAACAAATGTCTGTTGGTTGGGGATTAAAAGATAAAGAGTTCTTTGAACAATCTATTCCAAAGTTAAAATCTTTACCGCAACCGTTTTATACAAAATTTATTACTTTAACAAACCATTTTCCGTTTCTTCTAAATCCAGAAGATCAATATGTTGATGAGTTTAATTCGGACAGTGGTGTTTTAAACCGTTACTTCCCAACTGTTCGTTACACGGATGAAGCTCTTAAATTATTTATTAAACAATTAAAAGATGAAGGACTGTATGATAATTCAGTTATTGTCATTTATGGTGATCATTACGGTATTTCTGAAAACCATAACGCAGCTATGGCCCAGTTCCTTGGGAAAGACGCTATTACACCGTTTGATTCTATGCAATTACAACGCGTCCCTCTCATTATTCATGTGCCAGGTCAAGAAGGAAAAACGATTTCTAAAGTATCCGGTCAACTTGATATTAAACCAACGCTCCTTCATTTACTTGGGATTAAAACAAATCAATCCGTTGAATTTGGAACGGACTTATTTATTAAAGAAAAAGATCCACTTATGGTAATGCGTGATGGTAGTTTTGTTTCGGAAGATTATGTTTATACAAAAAACATGTGCTATAAACGAAATACAGGTGAAGAAGCTACTATATCACTATGTCAGCCGTATATTGAAAAAGCAAAAACAGAATTAAAATTATCCGATAAACTCATTTATGGAGATTTATTACGTTTCGATCCTAACAATCGATATAAAACCGGAACGATGACAACAAAATTTGAATAGATGTGCAGTATTTTTATACTCCTTGCTTCACCGAGTGTATCAGTAGCTCAGTATGATGCACCTCTTATGGAAGATGCACTTTATTCTGTTTTATTTCCGAAAATAAATAAAGCAATTGAAAAACAATATGGGAGTTTGAAACCTTATCAATGCCCTAAAATTATTAGTTTAAAAAAAGTGTATAGTGGTACATATTTATTTCAAACGGTTATTGAAGTGACGAAGTACGAACAGATTGGTGGGAAAATTGTTCCACCATTTGAAAAAGTAACTATTACGTTTAATAATGAAGAAGGCGAATGGGAAGTAACGAAGATAATAGTAAAGCGCTTACCAAATGATACGAAATTAAACTGTAAAAAAACAATATAAATGAGTTTTAGAGGAAATAAGGGAGGAATTCAAATGTATTTACACGGCACAAGCCGAATCAATGGGCAAGGACACTTAGAAATTGGAGGGTGCGATACGACGCAGCTAGCAAAACAATACGGAACACCACTTTATGTATACGATGAAGAGTCTATTCGAGGGAAATGTCGTGCGTTTCATCGTGCGTTTAAAGAAAGTGGTTTCTCTTATCAAGTAGCATATGCAAGCAAGGCGTTCTTGTGCATGGAGATGTGCCGAGTAGCTCGTGAAGAGAACATGTCATTAGATGTTGTTTCGGGTGGGGAATTATATACTGCGCTCCAAGCAGGATTTCCAGCATCACGTATTCATTTTCATGGAAACAATAAAACAGAAGAAGAGATAGTGATGGCTCTTCAGGCGAATATCGGTTGTTTTGTAGTAGATAATTTCTTGGAATTAGAAGTTTTACACGATTTAGCAATGCAATATGGGAAATTTGTAAACATATTAATTCGTGTAACGCCTGGAGTAGAGGCGCACACACATGAATATATTACGACAGGCCAAGAGGATTCAAAATTTGGATTTGGCGTTTCAAATGGTCAAGCGATGCAGGCAATTGGGCTTGCTTTACAAAAATCAAATTATAATGTGTTAGGGATTCATTCACATATCGGATCACAAATATTTGAAACGGCTGGTTTTGTTCGGGCGATTGAAGTTCTTCGTAAATTTTTGGAAGAAGTGAGAGAGCAAACGAACTATGTAGTAAAGGTGTTAAATGTAGGCGGAGGATTTGGAATACGCTACACAGATTCAGATACACCATTAACTCTTGAGACATATGTGCAAGCTGTAACAAGTGCAGTGAGAGAACAATTTACAGTATGTGAATATCCATTGCCAGAAATATGGGTTGAACCAGGTCGTAGTATTGTAGGTGATGCGGGAACGACAATTTATACAGTTGGATCTGTGAAAGACATTCCTGGCATTCGGAAATATGTATCCGTCGATGGTGGAATGACAGATAACTTAAGACCGGCCTTATATAGCGCTCGTTACGAAGCTATGTTAGCGAATCGAGGGAATGATGAGAATGAGGAACTCGTTTCAATTGCTGGGAAATGCTGTGAGAGTGGAGATATGCTAATTTGGGATATTAATCTACCGAAAGTTGCTTCTTCTGATTTACTAGCAATTTCTTGTACGGGAGCATATGGGTACTCGATGGCGAATAATTATAATCGAATTCGTAGACCAGCCGTCGTCTTTGCGAAAGGTGGCACATCGCAAATTGTTGTGGAACGTGAAACATACGAAAATATCATTGGGAACGATCGCATACGTATTAAAGAGCTTGTTTAAGTGAGCGTACGGGAACATTTTGATGAAGTATCTGAGAAGATTCAAGCGATGCTTGCTGATATGAAATATGGTTCAATTACAATTGTGGTGCAAGATGGAAAAGTAATTCAATTAGAGAAAAGTGAAAAAGTACGTTTAAAGTGAATGTTGACGTATGAAACGTGGGAAGAAAATCGTTTTTCATTTTCAGAAGAAGATGAAACGAAAGGTGCGCTATCCGTATTAAGTTGGGCTTATAAAGAATATAAGGATGAAATAGTATACGCGTGTAGCTTCGGAGTGGAAGGCATGGTATTACTGCATCTTATAAACCAAGTAAATCCATCTGCTAAAGTTGTATTTTTGGATACAAATGTTCATTTTCAAGAAACGTATGAATTAATTCAAAAAGTAAGAGAACGATTTCCTTCATTAAATATTATAGAAAAACAGCCGGAGCTTACACTCGATGAACAAGCGAAGTTGCACGGTGAGAAACTATGGGAAAGCAACCCGAATCTCTGTTGTAAGATTAGGAAGATTTTGCCGTTAGAAAAATCGCTTGCAGCGGAAAAAGCGTGGATATCGGGCTTAAGAAGGGAACAATCAGAAACGCGTAAGCATACAAAGTTTATAAATCAAGATCATCGTTTTCAATCTATTAAAGTTTGTCCGCTTATTTATTGGACGTGGAAAGAAGTATGGCGATATGTATACAAACATAACTTGCCGTACAACCCATTGCATGATATTGGGTATCCAAGTATCGGGTGTGAGAAGTGTACGTTGCCTGTAGGTGATGGTGGTGATTCAAGAGATGGTAGATGGGCCGGGAAAATGAAAACCGAATGCGGTCTTCATTACCAATAAATGACTACAATAAACGAATTAATAAACCGTGTAGATGAGACATACGACGTATCACAAATTGAAAAAGAAGTTGAATTAGACAACATTGCATTAAGTGATTTAGAACTGCTAGCGACAGGGGGATATAGTCCGCTTACTGGTTTTTTAGGGAAAAAAGATTATGATTCGGTCGTAGAAACGCTTCGTTTAGCAGATGGAAGCATATGGAGTATACCGATTACATTGCCGGTAACAGAAGAAGTAGCAGAAAGACTGAAAGCTGGAGAGGAAGTAAAACTTGTTAATGACGGAAATGTATATGGTGTCATTCAAATAGAAGATATTTTTGCACCTGATAAAGAAAAAGAAGCGTTACTTGTATATAAAACGACGGATGAGGCTCATCCAGGAGTGAAAAAATTATATGAACGACCAGATGTTTATGTTGGAGGAGCTATTACGCTTATAAAACGCTTAGAAAATAAGCAATTTCCTTCTTATCATTTAGACCCAATTGAAACGAGAGAAGAATTTAAAAAACGTGGTTGGAAAACAGTAGTTGGATTTCAAACGAGAAATCCGGTACATCGTGCCCATGAGTATATTCAAAAATCTGCTCTTGAAATTGTAGATGGTCTCTTTTTAAATCCGCTCGTTGGGGAAACGAAGTCAGATGATATTCCTGCTGATGTAAGGATGGAAAGCTACGAAGTATTGCTTCAAAACTATTATCCGAAAAATCGTGTCTTTTTAGGTGTATTTCCTGCAGCGATGCGCTACGCAGGACCAAGGGAAGCGATATTTCATGCATTGGTAAGAAAGAATTTTGGGTGTACCCACTTTATTGTAGGACGTGATCATGCTGGAGTAGGAGATTATTACGGAACATACGAAGCGCAGGAAATCTTTACGAACTTTACAGTGGAAGAGTTAGGGATTACGCCGCTATTTTTTGAACATAGCTTTTACTGTACGAGATGTGAAGCGATGGCTTCAACGAAAACGTGTCCGCATGGAAAAGAAGACCGTGTCATTTTATCAGGTACAAAAGTAAGAGAAATGTTAAGAAATGGTGAGATTCCGCCAAGTACATTTAGTCGTAAAGAAGTAGTGGAAGTGTTAATTAAAGGTTTGAAAAAAGAAGTAGTAACAGAATAGATGGATACGAATATTACTTGGCATACAGCTTCTGTTTCAAAAAATGAGAGAAGAGTGAAGAATGGGCATCATAGTTTTGTAATTTGGTTTACTGGCTTATCAGCTTCGGGTAAATCTACAGTAGCGAATGCGGTTGCTCGTAAACTATTTGAAAAGAATATTGGAAATTATGTGTTAGATGGGGATAATATTCGCCACGGTTTAAATAAAGACTTAGGTTTTTCTGAAAGTGATCGTATGGAGAATATAAGGCGTATTGGCGAAGTGGCGAAGCTATTTGTAGATCAAGGTACTGTTGTTCTTACAGCGTTCATTTCACCATTTCGAGTAGATCGAAAACAAGTTAGGGATCTATTAGCGACAGATGAGTTTATAGAAGTGTTTGTAAAATGTCCAATTGAAGAGTGTGAAAAACGTGATCCAAAAGGGTTATACAAAAAAGCGAGACAAGGTGATATTAAAGATTTTACAGGTATTGATTCACCGTATGAGGAACCAGATCGAGCGGAATTAATTGTAGAAACGCACAAGTATTCTATTGAAGAATGTGCAGAACAAATCGTGAAGTACTTACAAGAGCGTAGTTTTGTCCCGTTGTTTGCTGGGAAGTAAATGAGTTATGAAAAAGTATGGGCTAATAATGAAAAATTAAATCAGACTGAGAAAAATAAATTAGCAAAAGATGGTTTGGAAATTTTTAGTGATATTCCTTACTATGCGGAAAATGGATTCGAATCTATTCCGAAAGAAGAGTGGGACGCATTTAAATGGGCAGGATTGTATTTGCAAAGACCGAAAGAAGCTGGCTATTTTATGATGCGTGTAAATATTCCTTCAGGGATTATTACAAACGCGCAGGCAGAAGTGCTTGCTTCTATCGCTGAGGATTATGGGCGTGATGTAATAGATATTACGACAAGACAGGCGATTCAGTTTCACTGGTTAGAAATTCAGCAAATGCCAGATATTTTTAAGAGATTAGCAAGAGTTGGGTTATCTTCAGCAGGGGCGTGTGGTGATATAACACGTAATATTACTGGTAATCCACTTGCAGGAATTGATGCGAATGAACTGTTTGATACAACGCATATTGTGAAGGAGGTATATGACTATTTCCAACACAATGAAGAGTTTTCTAACTTACCACGTAAATTTAAAATGTCTATTAGTTCTAACATTTATAACTCAGCAAACGCAGAGATTAACTGTGTTGCATTTACACCTGCTATGAAAGAAATAGATGGTGAGAAAAAAGTTGGTTTTCATATAAAAGTAGGCGGTGGATTATCAGCCCGTCCATATTTAGCTGATGAATTAGATGTGTTCGTTTTACCAGAAGAAGTGAAGGTGGTAGCAATTGGGATTGCTACTATATTCCGTGATTTTGGATATCGCGAGAAACGTCATTTAGCTCGTTTGAAATTTCTTGTTGCGGACTGGGGAGCAGAGAAATTTAAAGAGAAACTAATAGAGTATATAGGACCATTGCAAAGTAGAGGAGAAAGTGCACTCAAAGGATGGAATGCAGGTTATTTTTATGGTGTTCAAGATCAAAAACAAGATGGGTTAAAATATGTCGGTTTTAATGTGCCGGTAGGTCGTTTACATGCAAAAGAAATGTTTGAGATTGCAAGAATTGCAAAGCAGTATGGAAATGGACAAATTCGTACGTGTAACTCACAAAATTTCATCATTCCGAATGTTCCGCCAGAAAATGTAACAGGTTTATTAAATGAACCGTTGTTTGAAACAATATCTGCAAGTCCGAAATCATTTATTGGTCATGCGGTTTCATGTACTGGTATTGAATATTGCAATCTTGCTCTAGTAGAAACGAAAGAAAGATTACGGGAAATTGCAGAATACTTAGATACACAAATTGCACTCGATGTTCCTGTTCGAATTCATATGGTAGGATGCCCGAATTCATGTGGGCAACGTCAAATTGCTGACATCGGATTACAAGGGGTAAAAATGAAAACGAAGGAAAAAGGGATTGTTGAAGCATTTGAAATATATGTAGGTGGAACGTTGTTAGATGGCGGTGCCTATAATCAAAAGTTAAAAGGAAAAATAGATGGCGAGGATTTACCGGATGTACTCGCATCATTTATAAGTTATTTTAAAGAGAATAAGTTACCTGCCGAAACATTTTATGATTTTGTCGGACGTATCGGTGTAGATACATTGCAAATAGCTTTAAATAACGTGCTAGAAGAAGTAATAGCGTCTTAGATGGATTTATATCGATTTGAAGCTGTGTTAGCGAATAATATCGTTCCGATTGTTGTTGTTGCTCAAAGTGAAGAGCAGGCATTTAAGCTTGCGGAGATTGAGCTTGAAAAGCATTTTTTACCGTTGCCAGAAGTAAAGGAAATCTCCTTATTTGAAAAAAAGAAGATTCGAAAAGGTGCGGCATTTGTTGTTTATGAGTAAATGATGGGGAAGGTGTATATAGTTGGAGCGGGTCCTGGCGATCCGGATTTAATTACTGTTAAAGGATTGAAATGTATTGAGAAGGCAGATGTTATTTTATATGACCGCCTCGTGAATAAAGAATTGCTTTCATATGCAAAGCCTGAAGCGGATTTAATTTATTGCGGGAAACTCCCGAATTATCACACGATGAAGCAAGAGACAATTAACACATTTCTTATTAAATATGCGAAAAAAGGAAAAGTTGTAACGAGGCTAAAGGGCGGAGATCCCTTTGTATTTGGCAGAGGGGGGGAAGAAGCTGAAGCATTAGCGAAGCAGGGTGTACCATTTGAAATCGTTCCTGGTATTTCAGCTGGAATAGCTGCACCTGCTTATGCTGGTATTCCGGTGACGCATCGTGATGCAAGTGCGAGTTTTGCGGTTGTGACAGGGCATAGAAAAGAAGGTGCTGAAGAGGAAGTGAAGTGGGAAAATTTAGCGAAAGGTGTAGAGACTTTGGCAGTATATATGGGGGTTAGTAATTTGCCCTACATATGCGAACAACTTATGAAGCATGGAAAAGATAAAGGTACACCTGCTGCTATTATTGAACGGGGAACGACGTCTATGCAGCGTACAGTTGTAGGGACATTAGGGACAATTGTAGATGTTGCGAAAAAAGAACAAATTCAAAATCCGAGTATGATTGTAATTGGAGAAGTTGTCCGTTTTAGAGAGAAAATTCATTGGTTTGAAAAACAAACGGAACAGACTTATCAAGTAAGCGGAGTGTTATAAATGAAAGCCATCTTATATATATGTCATGGAAGTCGTTTGAGGGCAGCGAAAGAAGAGGCAATTCAATTTATTACGACATGTATGAGCCGTATAGAAGCGGCTATTCAAGAGGTTTGTTTTTTAGAGTTAGCGAATCCTTCTATTGAAGAAGGATTTCGTACATGTGCGAAGCGTGGTGCGACAGAGATTATTGCTATTCCTGTTTTCTTATTAGCAGCAGGCCATGTGAAGAATGATATTCCTTTTGAATTACAAAAGTTAAATAATCAATACCCTAATATTAAAGTGACGTATGGCAATCCGTTTGGTGTATCAGAGACACTTATAAAGTCGGTATATAACGGAAGTGGTATTGAAGAATATAAAGATGAAGTAACACTTTTACTTGTTGCAAGGGGTAGTAGCGATCCTGAGACTTTACAAGATATAAATCGGATCGCTACTTTATTTCAAGCAGAAGAAAAAATTGATAAAGTAGAAGTTTGTTTTTTAGCAGCTGCGGAGCCGAAATTTGAGGGGAAATTAAAGGAAGTTGTAGAGCGAAAAGAAGGGCGTATTATTGTATTACCTTATTTGTTATTTACAGGCTTACTTATGAAACATATTGAGAAAGAAGTGTGTCAATATGAGTTGGATGAGATAAAAATAAGTCCGTATTTAGGAAAGAATAAAGTATTTCAAGATATGTTAATTCAGAAAACGAAGGAGTTATTGAAGGGAGATCCATATGTATCCACTTACAGTGCAAGTTAAATGTATCCACTTACAGTGCAAGTTAATAAGAAACGGGTTGTTGTCATTGGTGGAGGAAAAGTTGCCGGATTTAAAATAATTCCTTTACTCAAACAAGGTGCGGATATAGTAGTAGTAAGTCCAGAATTAGATGTGAATTTAGTGAAACTTGTGGAGGAGAAGAAAATTCGTTGGTATCAAAGAGAGTATGAAAAAAGTGATATTAAAGATGCTTTTTTAGTTGTTGCGGCGAGTAGTGATTCTATATTAAATGAACAAGTTGCTGAAGATGCTGCAAAGAATCAATTGGTAAATGTTATTACGAACCCGGAAAGTGGCAATGTTCACTTTCCGGCAGCGATTCATCGCGGGTTACTTAATATAGCGGTTTCTACCGGAGGAGCAAGTCCAAAGCTCGCAAAAAAAATTCGAGATGATATCGCGAATAAATACGATGAAACATACGAACTATATTTAGAATTTTTATATGAAGTAAGGGTGAAGTTAAAAGACTTACGGTTAGAAAAGAAAGAACGGCATATATTACTACAAGAAGTATTAAAATTAGCATATGTGCAAAATGAGGGGAAAAGAGAACAGTTTTTACAAGAATTAGAGGAGAGAGTTCTAAAGAGATAAATGAAAGAAACACAGCAATGGACGTCGAAAATAGGCTTTGTACTCGCAGCAGCCGGAGCCGCAGTAGGTCTTGGTGCGATATGGAAATTTCCATATGTTGCAGGTAATGGAGGGGGAGGCGCATTCTTCCTAGTCTTCTTACTATTAACTTTATTTATTGGGATGCCGCTCTTACTAGCAGAATTTGTTATTGGTCGTAGTACACAAAAAGAGGCAGTTACAGCGTATAAAGTATTAGTGCCAAATAGTAAAGTATATCCTTGGATTGGTCGTATGGGAGTTGTAACTTGTTTTAGTGTACTCTCTTTCTATAGTGTTGTAGGTGGATGGATTTTACTGTATTTATACTACAGTGTTACAGGAAGTTTCTGGAATGGTGTTGTCGATTATGCGAGTGTGTTTGGTGAGGCGATTTCAAATCCAGTAAGTGCGATTGGAGCGCAATTTATCTTTATGCTTTGTACTATTTTTGTCGTAAGTAAAGGTGTAGAGAAAGGTATAGAAAAGGCAAGTAAGTATATGATGCCATTATTATTTATTTTATTTATCGCGATTATTATTCGTGCGTTGACACTTGATGGTGCTTTTGCTGGAGTAGAATTCTTCTTAAAACCTGACTTTTCAAAGCTTACAGCAGATACGATTTTATATGCGATGGGACAATCTTTCTTCTCACTAACAGTAGGTGCTTCGGTAATGGTAACGTATAGTTCGTATTTAAAGAAAGAAGAACATTTAGCGAAATCAGCAACATCTATTGTAAGTTTAACTGTTTTCGTTACAGTACTTGCGGGATTAGCGATTTTCCCAGCGATTTTCGCATTAGGAGTGAAACCGACGGAAGGACCGGGATTACTGTTTATTGTACTTCCAGCCGTATTTGCAAAAATACCATTTGGGCAATTTTTCTTTATTATGTTTTTAATTTTATTCTTCTTTGCGACTTTAACATCAGCTATTTCGATGCTTGAAATTGTAGTAGCATCTGTTGCGAAAGGTAATGAAAAGAAGCGTCCTTCAGCATCATTATTAATTGGTATTCTTATTTTTGCAGTTGGAATTCCGTCAGCATTATCGTTTGGAATTATGAGTGATGTGAAAATATTTGGGAAAACATTCTTTGATTTCGTCGACTTCTCGGTAAGTAATGTATTGCTGCCGCTAGGGGTACTAGCTATTTCGCTATTTGTACCAAATAAAATGAGTAAAGAGTTATTAATGAAAGAATTAGAAGTTACGGAAACGAAAGGGAAGACGTTATTTAACATTTGGTTCTTCTTGCTTCGTTATGTTATTCCAGTAACTGTAATTATCGTATTTTTAAATGCGATAGGCGTATTTAAAATGTTTGCATAAATGGATACACAATTACACCAAAAAATAGAAGAAGCTAGAGAAACGTATATTGGCCGGTTATTTACATTTGGCGGCTCAGCATTGTTTTTAATCGGTTCTTTCATCGCAGTTGTCGCAGCTTATAAAGCATATAATCGCTTATTAAATACTTCTACAACATAAATGAAAAAGAAATTTGCAGCGTTTAGTGTTTTAGCAGCAGGAACGATTTTTGCTTCCCCATTACTTTCACCCGTATACGCTGAAACAAATCAAGATAAATTATCGAATATACAATCAGAATTAGACGGCAAACAAAATGACTTACAAAATAAATCAGCTGAGAAAGAACAAATAGAAAAAGAAATCCAAGAATTACAGAAAAAAATCGACGAATTAACTACTTCTATTAATAAAAACGAGGCTGAATTAAACGATACAAAAAAAGAAATTAGCAAAACACAACAAGTAATTGCTGACAAAAAGAAACATATAGAACAATTACAAACAAACATAGATACACGTCAGGAAGTTATTAAACAACGATTACAATCTATGCAAGAAAAACCACGTACAAACATCATTACAGAGGTATTAACTAACTCTGCAAACATTGCTGACCTTATTGATAATATGTACTCCGTCAGTTTAATTTTAAACAATGATACAGATATTGTGAAAAAACAAACAACTGATCAAAATGCTGTGGCGACAGAAAAAGAGGCTGTTGAGAAAAAAGAACAACAACTAAAAGAGGCCGAACAAAAATTAATCAAAAAACAACAAGAGCTACAAACAAACCAGCAACAGCAACAATCATTTATTAATGATCTACATACGAAAGTAGCAAAAGTAGATTCAGAGATTGAAGGACTAGAAGAATCAAAAGGCATTTTAGAAAATCAGCGTCAAGCTGTTCAAAAAGCAATTGAAGAAGAAAAACGTGCAGAAGAGGCTCGTAAAGCCGAGGAAGCCCGCAAGGCAGAAGAAGCTAAACAAGCTACTACATCTGCTCAAAAAGCTCAAGCAACTTCACCGCCACACGATACAAATACTGGCGGCTTTATTAAACCAGCAGCTGGATCAAAAACTTCTGGGTTTGGTACACGTTCTTTAGATAACCATAAAGGTATCGATATTGCCGCTTCGGGAACGGTTCCAATTATTGCTGCTGCAGATGGTGTAGTTATCCGCTCGGAATTCTCATCTAGTTACGGAAATGTTGTGTACTTATCTCACCGTATAAACGGAAAGACATACACGACAGTATATGCACATATGAGTAGCCGTTCTGTATCAAATGGACAAACTGTAAAACAAGGCACTCAACTTGGATTCATGGGGAATACTGGCCAATCATACGGGCAACATTTACACTTCGAACTTCACCTTGGAGAATGGAATGTCGGCAAGACAAACGCAGTTGATCCATCTTCATATATCGGATTATAAATGAAAAGAATAGGACTTGCATGGCAAATATTAATAGGTCTTGCGTTAGGTATTGCAGTTGGTGCGATTTTCTTTGATAATCCAGCAGTTGCGAAGTACTTACAACCAATTGGTGATGTTTTCATCCGATTAATTAAAATGATCGTTGTACCGATTGTTGTAGCAAGTATTGTTGTTGGGGTTGCTGGTGTTGGCGATGTTAAGAAGTTAGGTCGACTAGGCGGAAAAACAATTATTTACTTTGAAATTATTACAACACTTGCAATTGTTGTTGGTCTATTAATAGCGAACATTTTCCAACCTGGAAAAGGCGTTGATATGGATAAGTTAACAAAAACAGATATTTCTAAATATACACATACGACAGAGCAAGTACAAAGTCATTCGTTTGCGGATACGTTTGTAAATATTGTTCCGACGAACATTATGAAATCATTAGCTGATGGTGATATGCTTGCTATTATTTTCTTCTCTGTATTATTTGGTTTAGGTGTAGCAGCAATTGGTGAACGTGGTAAACCAGTTCTACAATTTTTCCAAGGTGTAGCAGACGCAATGTTTTACGTAACGAACCAAGTTATGAAGTTTGCACCATTTGGTGTATTCGCATTAATTGGTGTTACAGTTTCTACATTCGGTTTAGCTTCATTAATTCCGTTAGGGAAATTACTAATTGTAGTATACGGAGCAATGATCTTCTTCGTTGTAGTTGTCTTAGGACTTACAGCGAAAATATTTGGAATTAACATTTTCCAATTCTTTAAGATTTTAAAAGACGAGCTGATCTTAGCGTATTCTACAGCAAGTTCAGAAACAGTTTTACCGAAAATCATGGAGAAAATGGAAAAGTTCGGTTGTCCGAAAGCAATTACATCTTTCGTTATTCCGACAGGTTATTCATTTAACTTAGATGGATCAACTTTATATCAAGCAATTGCGGCTATTTTCTTAGCACAAATGTACGGTATTGATTTATCTATTTCTCAACAAATTACATTATTACTTGTATTAATGGTTACATCAAAAGGTATCGCAGGTGTACCGGGCGTATCATTCGTTGTATTATTAGCAACGCTTGGTACAGTAGGTATTCCAGCAGAAGGTTTAGCCTTTATTGCAGGTATTGACCGTATTCTAGATATGGCTCGTACAGCAGTTAACGTTGTAGGTAACTCTTTAGCAGCTGTAGTTATGTCTAAGTGGGAAGGTCAATATGACGCTGAAAAAGGACAAGCCTATTTAAAAGAGATATCTGAAAAGGGTCAAGCAGCTTAAATGAACAAGCTCTCACATAATATATGTGGGAGCTTTTCTATATATAGAAGAGGAGCGGGCGTAATGAAACGTAAATATGGTGACGGTTCTTCGTGGAAGCGACTAATAGAGAAGGATTATATGGTTAAGCAAGTAGAAGAGGGCATGCTAGGAATACTGGACATAAAAAAGGTGAGAGAACCTAGTTATAAAGAATATGATGGTAAAGAAATTTGTATCGCAGGTAATGAGTATACGTGGATACAGTATTTCATAAAAGGGAAAAACTTTGCGATTACAGCTATGTTAGATAATAAGGGGAATTTAGTACAATATTATATTGATGTGACGAAAGAATACGAAATAGACGACCGGGGTTTACCATATTTTGATGATTTATATTTAGATGTAGTGTTATTGCCGAACGGTAAGATGTATGTATTGGATGAAGATGAGTTAGAGGACGCTTATAAAAATGGTGATGTTACAAAGGAAGAATATGAATTAGCCTGGCAAACAACGAAATGGATCATGGAAGCGATAAACAATAGTGAATTTTATTGGATTTCAATATTAGATAAAGAAATCGAAAAGTTAAAATGATTGGAAGAGGTCTTTTGTTATTCATTAGAAAAAAGGTTGAAACTAGGGAGAGATGGTACTTTGAAAGAAACGAGAGGAAATAGTTTAGCTTTATTACCACTTGGGATATTTTTAGCGCTATTTATTGGTTCTGGAATTATTAGGGGTGATTTCTATAAATTGCCGATACTTGTAGCGATTTCAATTGCTGTAGGAATTGCTTTGGTGATGAATCGTAAAGAAAGTTTTAATGTGAAAGTAGAAAGATTCGCTAAAGGTGCAGGAAATCCGGATATTATGATTATGGTATTAATTTTTGTACTTGCAGGTGCATTTTCTGAAACAGCAAAAGGAATGGGCGGAGTAGACTCAACTGTTAATTTAGCGTTAACTATTTTGCCACCAGGATTTATCGTAGCTGGAATTTTTGTTATAGGTGCATTTATTTCATTAGCGATGGGAACTTCAATGGGAACAATTGCAGCGTTAGCACCGATTGCTGTAGGTATTAGTGGACAAACTGATATCTCGATTGCACTTACGATGGCTACTGTTGTTGGTGGAGCGATGTTTGGTGATAATTTATCATTTATTTCAGATACAACAATCGCAGCTGTTCGTTCGCAAGGAACAGAAATGAAAGATAAGTTTAAAACGAACTTTTTAATTGTATTGCCAGCTGCTATTATTACAATTGTACTATTAGTAATAATTACTTCAGGAAGTGATATGCAGGTTAAAGCTCATAGTTTTGACTGGATAAAGATTTTACCGTATGCAGGAGTACTTATTACCGCGCTACTTGGCTGGAATGTACTTATTGTGTTAACTGGTGGAACTGTATTATCTGGCGCTATCGGTCTTATAGATGGAAGTTACACGTTGGAGAGTTTCTTTAAAAGTGTAACGACTGGAATGGGCGGTATGATGGAGTTAGTATTACTTGCTATTTTAATCGGTGGTATGGTTGAACTAATTCAATATAATGGTGGTATTCAATATTTAATGAATCTTTTAACGCGTAATATTCGTTCGAAAAAAGGCGCAGAGTTCGGTATTGCTGGTTTAGTGAGTATGACGAATATGTGTACAGCGAATAATACGATTTCAATTATCTTTACAGGCCCGCTTGCGAAAAACATTGCAGATCAATATGAAATTGATCCCCGTAAATCAGCAAGTGTATTAGACCTTTTCTCATGTTGTGTGCAAGGATTAATTCCGTATGGTGCTCAAATGTTAACTGCGGCAGGATTTGCTGCTTTATCTCCGATTGAACTGTTACCGTATGCATTTTATCCAATTTTAGTTGGGGTATGTGGAATTGTTTCGATTTTGATTGGATTTCCGAAGTTTTCGAAAGTAGCGGAGAAAAAAGAGTATCATAAAACAGCATAAATGAAACAATTTCTAGCGTTTATCGCGGCCGGTATTTTGGCTTTAATTGCTCTTGGTAGTCTTGCTGGTATTGTAGGATTCGCAATCGGAGCAGGGGCTGTGTACTGGAGCTATAAATCATTTGTGCGAGCTAAATCATTTTTTGGAAAGCTAGCTTGGGGCATTGTCGGTTTAATCGGTTTATCCATTGCACTTTCTCATTCACCAGCATTAATTGGTATCGCTGCATTAGTAGTTTTATACTACGGATACCGTGAATGGAAAAAAGAAAAAGATGTAGTTGTTGATTCAGCTTCAGAAAGTTCAAAACCATATAGCAACTTTGAAGATGAGTGGAACAAATTAATGAAAAACTAAATGAAACAATCTTTATTCGGACGTGTACGCGATGCAATTTTAGCTGATTTTCATAATGTGTTAGATGAGAAAGAAAGAAAAAATCCGATTGCAATGTTAAATCAATATTTACGCGATAGTGAGCGTGAAATAACAAAAATTGAGAAGTTAATTCAGCGTCATAAAACATTAAAATCTAACTTCGCTCGTGAGCTTGAGCAAGCACGCTATTTTGTTAACAAAAGATCAAAGCAAGCTATCATTGCTCAAGAAGCAGGCGAGTTACAACTGCATGAACGTGCATTAGAAGAAGTAGCGTATTATGAAGGGCAAGTAACTCGCTTAGAAGAAATGTATGCTGGTGTTGTAGAGCAAATTGATGAGTTAGAGCGTCGTCTTTCAGAAATGAAAAATAAATTAAAAGAAATGAACGCAAAGCGTATGGAATTAATGGCACGTGAAAATATGGCGCATGCAAACCGCCGTATGAATACTGCTATTCATAAAATGGATGAAAATAATCCGTTCTTACGATTCGAAGAAATTGAAGATCACATTCGTGACATAGAGCTTCGTATAAATGAAGAGCATGAGCGTGATACATTTGATATGAAAATTGCAAAGCTTGAGCGTGAAATGAAAGAGAAAAATGAAGTATCGTTAACGAAAGAAGTAACAAAATAAGTGACAAGGAGGGGGGGAGCTGAAATGAAGAAGCACTTTTCAAAAACACAATTAATGGGCATGCTCCTCATCATATTTGGATTCGGTCTTTTTCTTGATATGATACTTGGACATTTTGAACCAGGCGGTCTAATTTTTGCATTTATTATGCTTATGTTTGGAAGACATTATCGAAAGAAGAATCGTTACGTAAGAGGGAATGTATTTTTATTTGTCGGTGGTATAGTATTCTTATTCTTCTTATTTTCATCAGCAGCGTTCGTACTTGTCGTATTTGCTTGTTTAGCTTTAATTGGTTATCAACTGATTCAACAAGGACATCGGCAAAAAGTAATGAAAGTTGAAATTAAAGAAAAGGGATATATAGATGAAGAAAAACAAATATATCGTACAGAACCGTATATAAAAAATATGTTCGTAGGTAATGTACGAATGATGGATCATATTTATGAACTTGAAGATATTAACGTCCAATATGGTGCTTGTGATGTCGAGATTGATTTAACAACTGCGATGATTCCGGAGGGGGAAACGGTAATTGTTATTCGAGGTGTCGTTGGTAACATTCGTTTATATGTACCATATGATATTGAATTGTCTTTAAATCATTCTGTAATTGTTGGGCGAGTACTCCTGCCAGGGCATGAAGAAACAGGTTTTAATCGTAATGTTACATTTAGAACAGAACAGTATAAAGAAGCTCCTCGTCGTATAAAAATCATTTCTTCACTTGTCGTAGGTGATACGGAAGTGAGGAAAGTATAAATGAAAAAACAAAAAAATATTTCGTGGATGTATATTCGTTATTCGATGTTATCCTCAGTGAGTATCGCACTTATTTGTACAATTGTGTATGTATGGAAAAGCGAGCAACAAATTTATGATTTATTATGGGAGGAATCCATCGCTTCCGTTCCAATTGGCTTGTTTATTATGAGCACAAGTCTCCTTATCGGGGGGATTATAGGATATGCAATCGGCTATTATATTGAGCAGCGTATACAAGGCTTAAATACTTTTCTATTTGAAGTAGAACGAGGGAATTTTCCGAACGATGTTTCATTTACAGCGGATGATGAATTCCATGAAGTGGAACGAAAAGTAATCGGCCTTGCTCGTCGATTAGAGGAGCAAGCGGGATTATTTCAAAAAGTAACGAATGAACGAGCCCATTGGAATGAAGAGATGAGGCAAGAGGCGATTTCTCAAGAAAGGCATAGATTAGCAAGGGAACTGCATGATTCAGTAAGTCAGCAGCTTTTTGCAATGTCGATGATGATGTCAGCGATTAATGAACAAGTAGCTGAAATTCCAGACACGACAAAAAAACAATTACAACTTGTTGAAAATATGGTTGTAAATGCACAATCAGAAATGAGAGCATTGCTCCTACATTTACGCCCAGTACAGTTAGAAGGTAAGAAGTTAACAGAGGGTATAGAAGAATTATTAACAGAACTGTCTAGAAAGCAACATATGAAAATTGAATGGTTAATTGAGCCAATTGAATTAAAAAAAGGTGTAGAAGATCATTTATTCCGTATTGTACAAGAAGCTCTATCAAACACGTTACGACATGCGAAGGCAAAGAAAACGGAAGTACGTCTTCGTAAAATAGATCAATATGCGATTTTAAAAATTATTGATGACGGTGTTGGCTTTGAAGTGGGAGTGAATAAAGCGGGTTCATACGGTTTACGATCAATGCAAGAGCGTGTTCATGAAATTGGTGGAACATTAAAAGTACTTAGCTTTCCGACCAAAGGTACGCAAATTGAAGTAAAAGTTCCAATTATGATTGAGAAAGGGGGAGAATCATGAATGATAAAAGTATTACTAGTTGATGATCATGAAATGGTTCGAATGGGAGTATCAGCATATTTATCAACGCAGCCAGATATTGAAGTAGTTGGTGAAGCTGAAAATGGAAGAAAAGGTTCAGAGCTAGCGTTGCAATTAAGACCAGATATTATTTTAATGGATCTTGTTATGGATGAAATGGACGGGGTTGAAGCGACACGCGCTATTATTCAAGAATGGCCAGAAGCGAAAATTGTAGTTGTAACGAGCTTTTTAGATGATGAAAAGCTATATCCTGTTATCGAGGCAGGAGCGACAAGTTATTTATTAAAAACATCCCGAGCAAGTGATATTGCGGACGCTGTAAGAGCTACTTATGATGGGGAAACGGTATTAGAGCCGAAAGTTACTGGCAAAATGATGTCTCGTATGCGCCAGAAAAAAGAACAACCTTTACATGAGGAGTTAACAGAAAGAGAGTCTGAAATTTTGTTATTAATTGCAGAGGGGAAAAGTAATCAAGAGATTGCAGATGAGTTATTTATTGCCCTCAAAACAGTAAAGACACATGTGAGTAACATATTAAATAAGCTAAATGTAAGTGACCGTACACAGGCGGTTATTTATGCATTTAGACATCAATTAACGAAATGAATGTTAGTTCAAACTATATTCGGAATGGATAAGTCTAAAAAATTAGGGGACTATGTGAACGCATTACAAGCGCTTTGTGAACAATATAATGTTGAAACAGATAAAATTGCAATTATTGAGGCGACAGAAGAGTATTATTTATTTTTAGTAAAGCAAGAAGATTGCTATGATGTTGTCAAAGTAGAAACAGTTGATACAAATATTGAATATTATACGAAAGCGTATAATATAAGCAGTTTTAATCATACTGCTTATCAAATGTAAATGAACACTGTATCAAAAAAACATATTTTTTTCACAGGCCTTATGCTATTTTCTTTATTTTTTGGGGCAGGTAATTTAATTTTCCCTCCCATGCTTGGACAAAATGCAGGTGAAAACTTTTGGCCTGCAATGATTGGATTTTTACTAACAGGAGTCGGCTTACCTTTATTAACTGTTATTGCAATTTCTTTATCAGGAAACGGTATGCAACAACTTGCAAGTCATGTTCACCCATTATTCGGAATTTTCTTTACTGTAGTTGTATATATTGCAATCGGTCCATCTATGGGGATTCCGCGTGTCGCTAACGTTGCTTATGAAATGGGTGTTAGTTCTTTCTTACCAGAAACAATTCGCTCTAGTAACTTAGCGTTATTTTTATACACCGTCATCTTCTTTGCTATCGTATTTTGGCTTAGTTTAAATCCATCTAAACTTGTTGACCGTATCGGAAATATATTAACACCTATTTTATTACTCTCTATTTTCTTATTGTTTGTTAAAAGTGTATTTACACCACTTGGGCAATCCGGACAAGCAATGCAAGAATATCAAACTTCCCCAATCTTCAAAGGTTTTATGGAAGGATATTTAACGATGGATACTATTTCAGCACTTGCATTTGGGATTATCGTTGTAAATGCCATTCGCTCTAAAGGTGTGAATGATCGTAAAACCATTGCCATTGCAACAGCAAAAGCAGGGTTTATTGCTGCTACCGGACTCGTACTTGTATATGGTGCACTTGGCTGGCTCGGTGCGACTAGCGTCTCTCTCGGATACGCAAAAAATGGTGGACAGCTACTTACTGTTATCGTACAACAACTATTCGGTCCATATGGTCTTCTTCTATTATCTCTTATCGTTACACTCGCTTGCTTAACGACATGCGTTGGACTCGTATCTGCATGCAGTCAATATTTCGCAACATTATTGACTACATTCTCATATAAAGCGTTCGCGAGTATCATTTGTGCATTAGGGTTACTAGTTGCTAACTTAGGTTTAACAAAAATTATCGCCATCTCTGTTCCAATTCTACTTGTTGTATATCCAATTGCGATTGTACTCGTACTCCTATCATTACTACATAAATATTTTGGCGGTTATCGATCTGTTTATGTAGGTGCTTTATTCGGGGCAGCAGTTGTGAGCGTATTTGACGGATTAAAACAAGGCGGTATTCCAGTTTCATTTATCACACCCTATTTTGAATTTATCCCTTTATATAATGAAGGAATAGGTTGGCTAGTACCAGCATTAGCCGGAGCTCTTATCGGCCTTACTATCGCTAAGTTAAGCGGTGCGAAAAAAGTTCCCCTACTAACCGAATCCAGCGAAGCAAAAGCATCCTAAATGTCCATTAATTTTCATGATGCAAATAATAAGTACACATACGCAACTAGAAATGCCCATGTTTCTTGGAAGGAAATGATAAAAAACATTACAGATATACAAAACAAACAAATAATTGACATAGGCTGCGGCGGTGGTATTTACACGAAAGAACTTGCTCTTATGGGAGCAAAAAATGTTGTTGGACTTGATTTTTCAAAAGAAATATTACAAGCTGCAAAAGAAAATTGTAGCGGCTTTCCAAACATTTCATTCATTCACGGTGATGCACATAGCGTCCCATATCCTAATGAAACATTCGACATAGTTATTTCGCGCGCGGTTATTCATCATTTACAAGACATTCCTACATTTCTACGTGAAGCTTCTCGCATATTAAAGAAAAACGGTGTACTTATTTTACAAGATCGAACCATTGAAGATTGTACAATTCCAGGAAGTCCTGAACACATTCGTGGATATTTTTTCTCGGTATTTCCAAAACTCATTGAAATCGAATCAAAAAGAAGACCAAAAACTGCTACTATACAGCAAGAATTACAAAAGTATTCTCTTCACGTGTTCCCTTCGCAAACACAATGGGAAGTACGAAAAATACACGATTCTGTAGAAGCATTACTACAAGACTTATCTCCTCGAACCGGACGATCCATTCTATACGAATTAACAGATCATGAGCTTGCTCAACTTCTACATCATATCCAAATCGCATTACAAAACATCTCTCCTATTATTGAAAGAGATCGGTGGACAATTTGGAATGGTAAGAAATTGTAAATGGTTTTATGTGTGCTTTTACTAGCATCGTGTGGTCAAGTAGAGCAAAAGAAAGAAACGAAACAAGTAGAGGAGACGGTGAATGAAGTGGAAGAAACAATAGGAGTAACTGTTATACAAAAAAAACATAAAGAGAAAAAGTTACAGGAGTCAGAAGCTAAGGCCGTAATAGGTATTATAAATAATGCGGAAAAACAAGAAATAACAGGTAGCTTTGGTGAACCAGAATATGAAGTACAAATTAGTAGAGATGGGAAAAAAGAAACGTATTATGCATGGTTAAGAGGAGAAGATCGACGAGGGTGGCTGCAATATAAGAAGGCTATGTACATGTTGAACGAAAAAGATACGGAAAAACTTTTGTCTATATTTCCAAAGATTCCAGAACAAAAAGAAGATGAGATACAGGTTGGTCCTTTAACAGAAGTAACGAAAAAAGATTTGCAGATTACAGCGTTTCATATTAAAGCAGGGGATCAAAAAATGAATTATAAGGTACGTTATACGATTTCGCAATCACTTTACAACAAGTTAGCAAAGGAACAAGAATATTATTTGCAATTGATTTTCCCGGAAAAGGTTCAAAAATTAATTGGAGCAAAAGAGAGTGAAATGATTTCAGGTGAAAAAGTAAAGGAAGGGTATAAACAGTATGAATTGAATGTTACTGTTCCGATAAAAGAGGCTTCATTATCACAATTAAAAGCATTAGAAACATATTATGAAAATTATGATTTGAAAATATTAAATAGTAAAAAAGAAAAAATAGGCGTTTTTCAAAATATCATTCAAATTGTTAAAGAGTATGGTGAAAAAATGGATTTACAAAGATAAATGAGAAATAATAAAAAAGGATTATGGGGAATTATTGTTGCAATAGGGTTATTTTTACTATCTAAGCTAAAGTGGGTATTCGCAATCTTTAAACTAGCAAAGTTTTCAACTGTATTTAGTATGTTTCTATCACTTGGTGCATACGCAGTTATATATGGTTGGAAATTTGGAGTAGCACTTGTTTATTTGTTATTTGTTCATGAAATGGGTCATTTATGGGCGGCAAGAAGAAAAGGGATACCTACATCACCGGCAATCTTCATTCCATTTATGGGGGCTCTTATTGGAATGAAAGAGATGCCGAAAAACGCAAAAGATGAAGCGTATATTGCTTATATGGGGCCTCTTTTCGGATTACTTTCATTTTTACCGGCTATTCCACTTTATATAATCACGAAAGAGCCGTTTTGGGCACTTGTTATTTTGCTTGGAAGTATGATTAATTTCTTTAATTTAATTCCAGTGTCACCGCTAGATGGTGGCCGGATTATTTCAGTTGTAAGTACGAAAATTTGGGGAGCAGGGCTTGTTTTATTGTTAGGCTATTCAATTTACTTTAAAAGTATTTTGGGAGGATTTATTTTCATTATCGGCTGTATGGAACTCTATAGAGTAATAAAGAGAGATGAGCCGATTAAAGAATTAGGTTATAGAATTGATGGAATGAAAGAATATGTTGCTAAGCTTGAAGAGGAACTAAAAGAAACTGGTGCTGTGCATCGGACTATATACATGATGCATCATGAGATGAATGCATTAAGACAAAGAGAGCGTGAAAAAGAATTAAAAACAGGGGAACTTCAAAGAATGGAAGTGTTAGAGCATCTTTTGCCAAAATTTGAGCCGCTAGATTATGTTCCATATGAGGATGAAAAAGACGAGTATACAATTCACATCAGAGAAGCATTTGAAGCAGCGGAAAGACAATTAAATGAATGGGAAAAAGAAAAAGAACAAAAAGAAAACTATTATAAAGTTGATGCGAAAACAAAATGGACAGTATTCGCTTGTTATATCGGATTAATAGCTATACTTGGTTATACAGCTTATGAAGGTTATATTGTTTTACAGGAGCATTTGCCAAGGCGAAATGTGTAGATGAAAGTGCTATTACATTATGCGAATAAGCCCGCTGGGGTAAATACAATAGCTCAAATAGAAGCGGTACAAGAAGAGACAAAGGTGCTTGATTTTATTCGTACGACACATGAAAGTTATAATAATTTCTTAAATTATGGTAAGGCAGAGAATTATACAGACGGGGACTGGAACCATTTAAAGAAATGGTTTCAAGAACAAGAATCATCTTTAAAAAACATACATACAGAAATAAAAAATGAAAAGATCAAACGTGATGTAAATAGAAGTTATGAAATTGTAAAAAAAGGTGTGGAGCTTCAAAATATTGAGTATGTAGTTTATGCTCATCGTGTATACCATGACTTAGATATTATCGTAAATAAATATAGAGGTGAAACGAACATCTGGGGGTATACAGAATTTGGAGATGGGAAAGATATAAGGGTAATTGAACAAGCAATACAGTCCAAATAAATGTTAAGTGCAAAAACAATTGAAATCGTAAAATCAACAGTACCATTATTACAAGAAAAAGGCGTTGAAATTACAACGAGATTTTATCAAATTTTATTTGAGGAACATCCGGAGTTATTGAATATTTTCAACCACACGAATCAGAAAAAGGGAAGACAACAACAAGCGTTAGCAAATGCTGTTTATGCAGCTGCAATGTACATTGATAATTTAGAAGCAATTATACCAGTTGTAAAACAAATTGGTCATAAGCATAGAAGTTTAGGTATTAAAGCGGAACATTATCCGATTGTGGGTACATGTTTACTACGAGCAATTAAAGAGGTCGCTGGTGCACCTGATGAAGTTTTAAATGCATGGGGAGAAGCGTATGGAGTCATTGCTGATGCATTCATTAGCATTGAAGCAGAGATGTATGAAGAGGCTGCACATAAAGAAGGTGGATGGAAAGATTTCCGAAACTTTGTAGTTGTTAAAAAAGTGAAGGAAAGTGACGTTATTACATCATTTTATTTAAAACCTGAAGATGGCGGGAAAGTTTCGTCATTCATCCCAGGACAATATGTAACAATTCAAATAAATATTGAAGGTGAAACATATACACATAATCGTCAATATAGCTTATCTGATGCTCCTGGAAAAGAATATTATCGTATTAGTGTAAAGAAAGAAAAAGGTGTAGATACACCAGGTGGTAAAGTATCTAATTACTTACATGATCATGTAGGTGAAGGAGATATTCTGCCAGTAAGTGCACCAGCGGGAGATTTCGTATTAAATATGGATTCAACATTACCAGTTGTACTAATTAGTGGTGGAGTAGGTATTACACCGATGATGAGTATGCTAAATACGTTAATTGAACAAGACTCAAAACGTAATGTATATTTTGTTCATGCAGCGATAAATAGTAATACACATGCGATGAAAGAACACGTTAAGGCAGTAGACAATGAATACGAACAAGTTAAAGCATACACTTGCTATTCTGCGCCGACTGAAAAAGATTTGAAAATGAAAAACTTTGATAAAGAAGGATTCATTGAAGGTGAATGGTTACAAACTATTATTCCGACAACTGAAGCAGAATTTTATTTCTGTGGTCCAGTGCCATTTATGAAGCATATAAATACTGCACTAATTGATTTAGGTGTGAAACAAGAGCATATTCACTATGAATTTTTTGGTCCAGCAGCAAGCTTACAATAGTTGATTCTACACAAAGGAGATGTACTATTCCGTCAAGGCGAGGACGGTCCTTTATATTTTATAAAAACAGGTTTATTAAAAGTGGTTCGGCTAGAAGAAGACGGAACACCATTTCTATTCAACATTATCGTTCCAGGTGAAACGATACCTCACCATTCTTTAATTTCACCGAAGGAATATCACGGTACCGCTATCGCTTTAATAAAAACAGAAGTTGAACCAATTACTAGTAGTGAATGGTACGATAGACTTCAAGCAAATCCTAAATCATATGCCGACATCGCTATGCAATTACAATCGAAACTAAGAATGATGCAACAGCGGATTGACCAATTGTCAACCGTCTCTCCGAAAGAACGTCTTCATCGTTTACAAGAGTGGTTCACACTATATTTAGGTGACATTCCTATATATGAAATATTAACGCAAACCGAAATTGGTCAATTGATAGGTATACGCCGTGAAACAGTAAATCGGCTGTTAAGAGAACAAATAAAAAACGAGGTAAAATAATTGTTAGATGCGATGAAGATGACGGATGTGAGAATTCCGGCGAATGCTATCATTCATGTAGAAGAGATGAAAGGTGGAGTCGTTCTATCCGTTGAAATAGACGGCCAAATTATTTATACGATGGCCTATGATGAAGAAACAGATAGTTATGCTGAATTATATGATCGAAACGATAAGAGGGCGTGCCAAGTACATGAAGACTTTATGGGATGGTCACTTCTTCACTAAATGTTACTTTTCATCGGATTAATCGCCGGGACCGTCGGGAGCCTAGTAGGGCTTGGGGGCGGAATTATTATCGTTCCGTTATTAATTGGATTACACAGTTTATCACCACAACTCGCAGTAGGTACTTCTATGGTAACAGTCGTTTTTACAGGACTGGCTTCCACCCTTACGTATATGAAGCATAAACGGGTGGATTATAAAAGTGGACTTATTTTATTTATCGGGAGTGGCCCTGGTGGTATTATCGGATCATGGGCAAATAAATTTTTAAACCAAGATACATTTTCTTTATATTTTGGGATTTTCCTTATTTTCGTCTCCATTCTTCTTATGCTACGAGACAAATTAAAACCTCTTTCCTTATCAAATATATCTGTCATTAAGCGTTCTTTTACAGATAACGAAGGAAATACTGTACACTATCAATTCCCACCGTTTCTTGCTATCTTTATCGCCTTTATAGTTGGGTTTATATCTGGATTATTTGGAATTGGTGGCGGTGCCTTACTTGTTCCAGCGATGATGCTTCTTTTTGCATTTCCAGCACACATTGCTGTGGCAACTTCAATGTTTATCGTATTTTTATCAGCAATTGTAAGTTCTGCAACTCACATCTCTCTTGGAAATGTTAGCTGGACTTATGCATTAATTCTTATTCCTGGTGCATGGATTGGCGGAAAAATCGGGGCTTATATTAATACAAAATTTAGCGGTAATGCCGTAATTAATTTATTACGTATCACATTAATAATTCTTGGAACTAGATTAATCATTACTTCACTTTTATAAATGGATACACTCTTGATACTGACCGTTTTAGTAGTCATTTGCGCTTTAGCTTTTGACTTTATCAATGGATTTCACGATACAGCAAACGCTATTGCAACGGCTGTTTCAACGAAAGCTCTAAAGCCTAGACATGCAATTATTATGGCAGCTATTATGAACTTTTTAGGTGCAATGACATTTACAGGTGTAGCAAAAACGATTACAAAAGATATCGTTGACCCATTTGCTTTACAAAATGGTTCTCTTGTAATTTTAGCAGCTTTGCTTGCGGCGATAGTTTGGAACTTACTTACTTGGTACTACGGTATCCCAAGTAGTTCTTCGCATGCAATTATTGGCTCAATCGCAGGTGCAGCTATTGCTGCTGCTGGTATTAGCTCATTAAACCTTAAAGGATTCATTAAAATTCTTGAAGCTTTAATCATTTCACCGATTATCGCTTTTGTTATTGGTTATATCGTATACAGTATTTTTAAAGTGGTCTTTAAAAACTTTAACTTAACGAAAACGAATAAAAACTTCCGTATATTCCAGATTTTCACTGCAGCATTACAAGCTTATACACACGGTACAAATGATGCACAAAAAGCAATGGGAATCATTACGATGGCTCTTATGGCCAATAACTATCATACTTCTAGCGACATCCCGTTCTGGGTACAATTATCTTGTGCAATTGCAATGGGTCTTGGTACTTCTGTCGGTGGATGGAAAATTATTAAAACTGTTGGTGGACAAATTATGAAAATTCGTCCTGTAAATGGTGTAGCTGCTGATTTATCATCATCACTTGTTATTTTCGGTGCAACATTCATTCACTTACCAGTTAGTACAACGCACGTTATCTCTTCTTCTATTTTAGGGGTTGGTGCTTCTCATCGTGTGAAAGGTGTAAAATGGGGAACTGCAAAACGCATGTTAATTACTTGGGTTATTACACTTCCTATTTCAGCTTCATTAGCTGCGTTATTTTACTACTTATTACACTTAATCTTTTAAATGGTCTTTAAATCAAAAAAAGATAAATTTTCTGAAATGTTAATGAATGTTTCTGAAAATTTAAAAGAAGGCGCGCAATTTTTCGTGGAGTATAAAATTAAAAATGCTAGCGATTTAAAAGAGTTTTCTATGCGCATGAAAGAATATGAGTCAAAAGGTGACTCATTTATTCACGAAATCATTATGGAGCTAAACAAAGCGTTTATTACTCCTATTGAACGTGAGGACATCCTACAACTTGCAATGAGTATGGATGATGTATTAGACGGATTAGATCACAGTGCTGGTCTGTTCGAAATGTATTCTATTACAGAAGCTGATGAATACATGATTAAATTCGTAGAAGCAATTAATCAGTGTGCAATTGAAATTGCAAACTCTGTTGAACTACTGTCTAAAAAGAAGTTGGTCGACATTCGTACGAACGCGATTAAGATTAAGGATTACGAATCACAATGCGATGATATTCGTCGTCATGCGATTAAACACTTATTCTCTCGTGAAAAAGATCCGATTAAGATTATTCAATACAAAGAGATTTACGAAGAGCTTGAAGAAGTAGCTGATAGCTGCCAAAGCGTTGCAAACGTATTAGAAACAATTATTATGAAGAACGCGTAAATGAAATTGAAGAACACTCACTTTAAAAAAACGCTTGAGTGGTTCAATAAGAGGAAAAAACTACGCAATTCATTAATTGTATTGGGAAGTTTACTCGTTACTATATTTATTGCTATAAATATAATAATTTCCATTCAAGACATATCTGAATTAAAACAAGCTGTTCCGCAACCGACTTTAATTTATGATGCAAATAATGAAGTTGCGACTAAACTGGCTTCTTCTAAAACAGAAGGCGTAAAAAAGAAAGATATTCCTAACATTATGGTTCAGGCAATTGTTGCAGTAGAAGATAAGGAGTTTTTTAACCATCACGGTATTTACTATAGTGGAATTATAAGTGCGGTTTTTAAAAATATTACAGCAGGAGAAGTTGTAGCAGGGGGAAGTACAATTACACAACAACTTGCGAAAAATGTATTTTTGACACAAGACCGCACGTTTTCACGTAAAATAAAGGAATATTTTTTAACTAAAAAAATAGAACGTACTTATACAAAAGATGAAATTATTGAAATGTATATGAATCAAATTTATTTTGGTGAAGGTGCTTGGGGTATAAAAAGAGCAGCTAAATCTTATTTTGATAAAGATGTAAAAGATTTATCAATTTCAGAAGCTGCAACGATTGCGGGCTTGATTAAAGCGCCGTCTGCGTATTCGCCTTATAAAAACTTTAATAAATCAATTGAACGACGTAATGTCGTATTAAGTTTAATGAAAGAGCAAGGGTATATTTCTGAAGAACAGTACAATAAAGAAAAAGAGTCCGGCCTTGTATTAAAACGTGGTGTTGATGATAAATATAAAGGTAAATATTCTCAATATGTAGACTATATTGTTAGAGAAGCAATGGACAAGTACGAATTAACACAAAATGAAATTTTAGCAGGTGGTTACCGTATTTATACAGAGCTTGATTCGAAAAAACAACAGGCTGTAGAAGATGTTGTGAATAACGATAACTATTTTAAAGATAGTGGTTCAGATCAGCTCATGCAAACAGGAGTGGTCCTTGTGAATCCAAAAACTGGTGGTGTTCCAGCTTTAGTTGGAGGCAGAGGGCCATATCAGTTTTTACAATTTAACCATGCTACTCAATTAAAAAGGCAACCAGGTTCAACGTTAAAGCCTCTTGCTGTATATGTACCAGCGTTAGAACAAGGGTATGAAGTATACGATATATTAAAAGATGAACCATTTAGTATTAAAGAATACGAACCGAAAAATAGTGATCTTACCTTTCATGGTAATGTGACAATGTATGAAGCGGTGGCAAAGTCGTATAATGTTTCAGCTGTTTGGCTGTTAGAACAAATAGGATTAGATAAAGGATTGAAATCTTTAGAGAGATTTGGTATTCCAATAGTGCCAGAAGATCGTACGTATCCGATTGCTTTAGGCGGAATGCATGTAGGTACATCTCCATTTGTAATGGCCCAAGCATATAGTACATTTGCAAATGATGGTGTTCAAGTGGAGGCTCATGCAATTAGAGAAATTCAAAACGCTGAAGGTGAAACGATTGGGAAATGGTATAAGAAAGAGACGCGGGTGACGAGTGAAAAAATTGCTCAAAAGATGACATATTTATTAAAAGGTGTTGTCGAAAAGGGAACAGGTGAAAAAGCGAAAGTTAATAATGTTGATACGGCGGGTAAGACAGGTACTACTCAAATTGTAAATGGTCCAAGTAATGGTGCAAAGGATTCATGGTTTGTTGGATATACGCCAGATTTAGTAGGTGCGATTTGGGTAGGATATGATAAAACAGATAGTGAGCATTATGTTCCAGGAGGGAGTCAAATTACGACGACGATGTTCCGGGATATCATGAAAAAAGCAAATGCAAATCCAGCTCAAAAAGCATTCCAGCTATCGCTAATACCTGAGGCTGACTACAAAAAACAATTGCAAACAATCGAAGAGGAAAAACGAAGGAAAGAAGAAGAGAAGAGAAGGAAAGAAGAGGAACAACAAAAAAAACAAGAACAGCAAGAGTGGTTTGATAAAGTGAAAGAGTGGATTCCATCACTTTGGTAAATGAAAATGAGAGTTATGTCACTGATACGCATTTGGGTTGCTCTTATGGTATGCATTATTTTATGTGTAGGATTTTTTTTAACTCTAAAATATTCCACTATATCAAAAGCAGAGAGAAAAACAGTTCCATACAAGCTTTTGTATACAAAACAAAGTACCATCCCTTATTCCAATGCAACAAATAATGAAAAGAAGGTTATAAAAGGAATGCTTATTACGAAAGCTTCTAGTTACGAAACACTACTTCAAATTGCTGAAACGATTAAAGATCAGTATATAAATAAAGAAATTGATGAAATCACGCTTTCTATCCATAATGAAAATAATGGTAGTTATGAAGAAGAATTACCTTACGAACCTATTAGTAAAGGCAAAATCATTATCACATATGATTCTCAATCCTCTGGCAGTACAAACATTATACTAAACGAGTAAATGGATCAGGTTGCCTTGGAGGAGGTGCTAGTAGGGCTCAAGGGGCTTACTGGTGCCCAAGGACTGGCGGGCGCTCAAGGGCCAGCAGGCTCGCAAGGTGCTCCAATTCCTGTAACTATCGCGTCAATCGGAAACTCCAACGCACAAACTATATCTCCTGGAACAAACATCCAATTCAATCAAGTTTTTGAAATAAATAATATCACTTTTAATGACACTTCAGATACTTTAACAGTTTTAGAAACAGGCGTATATGATATTAATCTCTCAGGCTCTTCACCGTTTGGATTCGGTATTTCCTTCAATGGTCAACTGCCTACTCGTAATTTTTCAACTAACGTTATCAGTAGTGCTGTTTCTTTCTCTACAATCGTTACTTTACAAGCTGGTACAACAAGCGCTGTACAACCTACAGCAAATACTATTTCTATTCCTAACACAGGTGATACAACAGCAACACTATCTGTTTTCCGAATTTACTAAATGAAAGAAAGGAATGAAAAGATAAACAATAAAAATAAAGGAAAAGTATTTTATGGTAATGATTGTTACGAAGTCAGAGCTTGTAGTCATATTAACATCTCTAAGTCCGAACTTACAGAGTTCGTTAGACTTCTTCAAGCTCTTGGTCAAGCTATTCAAGCTGTCTTTCAAAACCCTTCTCAAAATAATATCGATAACTTGATTGCTGTCCTAAATAACCTACAAAGATTCCTCAATTGCTTAGATTTGTCTCCAGCACAAAAACAAATTGGAAATTCTATTATCGCTAATCTATTAACTATTTTAAGAACAACACCTTTCTCATGCTGAATGCTTCCAACCGATGATATTTTATCTCATGAAAAACGAATAGAAGAACTAGAAAATAAAGTACGTTTTTATGAAGAACTTGTGAATCAATTGCCGCATCATTTCACATATAAAAATCCACATATTGGTTTGCAAATAAAGAAAACAAAAACAAATCATTCCATTCAAAACATACGAAAAGAGAATAAAGAAGCTGATTTTCAACTTACTTGCGATTCATTATTTTTATTCGAACAACTTGAAAAACACTTTGTCCATATTTTTGATGCTTTTTCACATCATGTAACCTTTATCGATAATAAAGGGAATATTACATTATGTAATCAAGCTGCTGCAGATGATTTTGGTGTAATACGAAACGAAATAATTGGAAAGCCAATTCAACAATTACTTAACTTACCTGAAGAAAAAATTAAAGCTATTGAAACCTTGAAAACAGGAACCGAAATATATAATGAAGAGATTTTAGACAAAAACTATGGCATTATTAATAATCGAATTATTCGCGATTATAATGGAGAGATTTTTAGAGTTATTAGCGTTTTTCATTATTTAAACACAGAACGTGATGCAGAGAAATTTTCATTAGCAGGACGAATCGCCGCCGGGATTGCACATGAAGTACGCAACCCTCTTACAACAGTACGGGGATACTTACAATTTTTACAAGAGAGCGTGTCTCCATCAAATAAAAAATTATTTAAAAACTTACTTATTCCTGAATTAGATCGTGCAAATAGTATTATTACAAAATTTTTATCTATATCGAAAACACGCGAATTTAAAAGAGAACCGTTTCCCATTAATACATTTTTACGTGAATATATTCAACAACTACTAGCAAGTGAGGTCTTCTTGCATAACATTTCAATTGATTATAATTTTTCTAATGAATTAGATGATATTTTAGTCCATATTGATCGCCATGAACTCGTTCAAGTGTTTTTAAACCTATTTCAAAACGCCGTTGATGCTCAAGGTGAAAAACCTCTTTCTATTCAAATCACTAGTTATCACCTAGACAACTTCGTTCGGATTACTTTCACAGATAATGGAACTGGTATCCCTCCAGCTATTCAAGAATATATCTTTGATCCATTCTTCTCAACAAAAGATTCAGGAACAGGACTTGGCCTATCAGTAACGAAGAAAATTATTCAAAATCATAACGGTACATTAAAAATGACTAGTAATCAAGCCGGTACAACTTTCACTATTTCAATTCCAATTTTACCTAAAACGACCCTTGAAAGGTTGAATGAATACAAATGAGTGACAGGGTGGGGAGATCATGATTCTTTATATATAGATCCCTATGAAAATAAAAATAAATTACGAACATACAGTGAACATTTTCCTATTGTCGAAGTGGATAGTTCATTTTATGCGATGCAACCGGCACGAAATTATACGAAATGGGCGATGGAAACACCGAAAGACTTTTCTTTTGTCGTAAAAGCGTATCAAGGAATGACAGGGCATATGAAAGGAGAAACTCCTTTTTCTACGTTTGATGAGATGTTTGATGTGTATAAACAATCGACTCTTCCTTTAATAGAAGCGAATAAATTAAAAATGATTTTATTTCAATATCCACCATGGTTTGATTGCAAAAAGAAAAATGTAGATTTCCTTCGATATACGAAAGAGAAAATGGAAGGTTTACCGTGTGCGATAGAGTTTCGAAATCAAACATGGTTTTATCCAGAAATGAGAGATAAAACGCTACAATTTTTAGAGAAAGAAAAATGGATTCATACAATTTGTGATGAACCGCAAGCGGGAATTGGTTCGGTTCCACTCGTATTAGAGGCGACGGATTCGGATATAACATTAATCCGCTTTCATGGTCGAAACGTTCATGGCTGGCTAGATAAAGGGGAAAATTGGAGGGCGGTTCGCTGTTTATATCGCTACAACAATAAAGAATTGGAAGAATGGGTAGAACGACTAGAGCAACTAAAAAAGAAGACAAAGGACATATACGTATTATTTAATAATAATTCGGGCGGGGATGCAGCGGATAATGCGAAACAACTTATGAAAATGATGAACATTACATATGGTGAGCCAAAGCCTGAGCAATTAAATTTATTTGAACGATGAATGAACACACTTACAATTGAATTACCGCAAGAAACGGCTGAAAAACTCGATTTATTAAAACAAGCTTATGAAAAGAAAACAGGTGCTAGCATTTCTGAGAGCACTCTCGTTCAAACACTTATCTCAAAAGAATTTATCCAAGCGATAACTCCTTTTGATTTACAACAATTCATTAACGGTAAAGAACAGCATTAAATGAAACAAGCAGGACAACCTATTCAAAGTGAAAAACAATTAGAAACTATCAAAAATATACTTTTACAATCTTCGAAACGTGATGGCTTATTATTCGTATTAGCCGTAAATTCTGGCTTAAAAGTAAGCGAAATCTTACAATTAAAAGTTAGCGATGTCATCGATGAAAACGAAAATGTTCGCCATTCCATTTTATTTTACAATGAAAAAGTAAAGAAACATAAATGGTTTGCTGTAAATGAAGACTTACAGCACGCAATCGAAGACTACATGAAAGAACGTAAAACTTGGAAACGCAATGAGCCATTATTAAAGTCTCAAAAAGGAACAAAATCTATTACGAGACAACATGCATGGTACATTTTAAACAAAGCTGCAAAAGAAGTTGGATTAGAAGGGATTAGCTCACATACACTTCGAAAAACTTGGGGCTATTGTGCATACAAATCAGGTGTTGACATTGCATTTTTACAACACTTCTTTGATCATAGTACTCCATCAAAAACTTTAAAGTATATCGGTATCGCTTAAGTGAAATCATTTACAGTATTTCTCATAAGAGGTGAAGCAGTGAAAAACAGAAGTATCGTCTTTAAACTATTTTTATTAACATCAACATTATTTACAATCATATTCCTCCTCTTTTTCCTAGGACAGTCTCTATTTTTAGAGAAATTTTATATTAATAAAAAAGTAAAAACCGTTCAAACTGCCTTTGAAAAATTCGTAGATAATTACGAAAAAAGCGGCAAAAGTTATGAGGAAATTAGAAAACTAAAACAAGAATTTCATGATAAAACAAATGCTGAAATGCAATTTTTAGATTCTAATGGCATTATTAAAAGTGACACCAATTACTACATTGATGTAATTGGTCCTAACGATAAAACGTATTCCATTCCACTCAACAATATTTTAACACCTGAAGAATATAATAAATTTGAAAATTTAGGTTTAAAAAAAGATGGAATACTATCCGTCTTTGGATTCTTACACGGTAATATAATCACACCAATGGCATTAAAAACAAATTATAATCAGTGGAGCAATGGAAATATTAATTCCGATATGCAATTAATTGGTGAAAATCCATCTAAAAACAGACTTACAAACCGATATAAACAACAAGGAATTACTACGGTGGACTTTGAGGGTGTAATATCTAAATTACAGCTTCCTTCCAAGGCTGAGGTCCGTCTTGCAAATGATTTTGAAACATTACAAGCTGTTCAATCCTTTGCAAACACTATTAGACAAGGGATTTTCAATTCAAATCAACTAATCATATATCCCATAGATGCTGGCGAAAACTTAAAAAATCGTATCTTTGTAAAACCTATTATTGAAAACGGAAAAATTACAGAGTACGCCTTTGCGATAGTATCTTTGCAACCTGTTAATGAAGCGATGCTCGTTTTAAAAGATTATTATGTCTATGCCTTAATCATTGTGTTTCTCGTGATTATTTTATTATCCTTCTACTATTCAAAAATTATTGTGAAACCATTAATTAAGATTAATCGCGTTACAAAGAAAATGGCTAATTTTGATTTTAGCGAGAAACTACCTGTTACAGCAGACGATGAAATTGGCGGACTTTCCGGCAGTATCAATACATTATCTGTAAACTTAAAAGACAGAATTGATCGATTAAATGTTGCCAATACAAAATTACAACAAGATATTGAACGTGAACGTCAATTAGAGAAGACGAGGAAAGAATTCATTTCTGGTGTATCCCACGAATTAAAAACACCACTTAGTGTAATTAGAAGTTTCGCAGAAGGGATTCAAGATGGTGTTAGTAAAGATACAACATATTATACAGATGTAATTTTAGAAGAAACAGAAAATATGAACAGACTTATTGTTGAAATGTTAGAATTAGCAAAACTAGAATCGGGTACGTACAAACTAGAAATGACAACATTCTCAATCGGTGAATTAATTCAGCAAGTCTATACAAAGTTATTATTTAGCATGGAAGAAAAGCAGTTACAAGTGGACGTCGATGCAGACACTTCTATATTTGTTAAAGCGAATCGTAGTCGTATTGAGCAAGTAGTTGTGAACTTACTTAGCAATGCAATTCGCTATACGCCCGATGGAGAAAGAATAAAAGTCTCTGTTATAGAAACCGAAGATACAGTAAAAGTCGAAATCGAGAATACAGGAAATCCTATCCCAGAAGAAAGTCTTGAAAAAATTTGGGATCGCTTCTATCGTTTAGATGCATCACGTAGTCGTCATACTGGTGGTACCGGTCTCGGGTTATCTATTGTAAAAAATATTTTAGATCTCCATCATGCCGAGTACGGTGTATATAATACGAATAATAGCGTTGTATTCTATTTTAATTTACCAAATGTAAAAGAAGTCAAATAAATGAGTGTACATATTGAAGCAAAACAAGGCGAAATCGCTGAATCTATTCTATTACCTGGTGATCCATTACGCGCAAAATATATTGCTGAAACATTTCTAGAGGACGTGACTTGCTATAATAACGTGCGTGGTATGTTAGGTTTCACTGGAACTTATAAAGGAAAACGTGTGTCTGTTCAAGGTACAGGTATGGGTGTTCCTTCTATTTCTATTTATGTAAACGAATTAATCCAAAGCTACGGAGTTAAAAATTTAATTCGCGTTGGGACTTGCGGTGCAATTCAAAAGGACGTAAAAGTACGTGACGTTATTATTGCAATGACAGCTTGTACTGATTCGAATATGAACCGTTTAACATTCCCAGGTTTTGATTTTGCACCAGCTGCAAACTTTGATCTTTTAAAGAAAGCTTACGATGCAGGAACTGAAAAAGGATTACACGTTCGTGTTGGTAACGTTTTAACAGCAGATGTTTTTTATCGTGAAAGCATGGACATGGTTAAAAAACTTGCAGATTACGGTGTATTAGCAGTAGAGATGGAAACAACTGCTCTTTACACATTAGCAGCGAAATATGGTGTAAATGCATTATCTGTATTAACAGTAAGCGATCACATCTTCACTGGCGAAGAAACAACATCTGAAGAACGTCAAACTACATTTAACGAGATGATTGAAATCGCTTTAGATGCAGCAATTCAACAATAAATGGTAGGTGATTTTTTGAAAAATCTTGTCATTGGACTTGTAGCTTTGGTACTTATTGTGGCGGGAGGATTTTACATAAAAAAATATCAGGAAACAGTAGAGACGGTAGGAGATGTTCAAGAAGTAAAATGGGATGTATCAAATGGAAAAGGAAATGATAAAGTAGATATTTTGTTTCAATTACTAAATAAAAAGAATAATGAGGTTCGTGGTGTAAATGATCAAATTCGGGCAGTTATTGTAGATGAACAGTTAAAACATATACAACAAATTAAACCTACATTTGCAGGGAATGGATCATATAAGTTATCTTCCAAAATGGCGAAAGATGAAGCGTATACAATATTTTTATATGAAGACAAAAATAAGTCAGTGGAATCATTCGCGAAGACAGATTTTGGGAGAGAAAAAGAAGAAAAAAATAAGAAGAAGGTGAAACTGCCAGTTGATAGTGTACTTACAAAAAAAATAGGAGAGCATGAAGTTTCTCTTTTATTTGGTGCATTACATCCGAATGAGCCGGTGACGTTAACATTTCAGTTTCAAGCAAAAAAGGGTGAAAAATTGAAATTACATTCAGAGAGAGGAGAAGAGGAAACTCTTTATATCGTAGATGAAACGAGGGAAAACTTTTTATACGCTATGGCTGTTGATACGGATGAGCAATTACAGTATCGTATTACATTTCCTGCCCAGGGCACGTATAAACTGTGGGGAACTTTCTATATAAATGGTAAGAAATATGAGAAGGAGTTTATCGTACAAGTTCAAAAAAGAAAAAACAGCTAAATGTCGTTTTCATGGAAACGTTTCTTACAAATCGGGAAAATTATCTTCCCATTTGTTGTATTAACAGTTGTATTCTTTCAAGCAAAAAAAGAATTAGCGGGCATTTCTTTTTTAGAAGCGATTGATACAATTAAAAACATTCCAACTGGAGGAGTCTTTTTAGCAATTACACTTGGTGCATTCGCTGTATCAACGATGTTCTTTTATGACTATGTTATGCTTCGTTACTTAAAAGCTGATATACCTGTCCAAAAGATTTTCCGTATCTCATGGATTGCTAATACTTTAAATGGTTTTATTGGATTTGGTGGCCTCGTTGGAGCTGGTGTACGAACAATGCTTTATCGTCCATACATAAAAGAAAATGGAAAACTTATTAAAAGTATTGCCTGGATGACGACTGCCTTTATTAACGGATTAGCCATACTTTCATTCCTCGGTCTTATCGGAATATTAGACACAAGATTTATTTTGCATGAAAAACCGTGGTTATGGCCTGTCCTTATCTTCTTTGCCCTTTTCGTCCCTATATACATTGGCTTTTCTAAACTTAAAAATAGAAAAACAACGCAAACCGAAGGACAAGAAGAGGAAGAGAAAAATCCAACTGTTTTATACTCATTAGTTTCATTAGTCGAATGGGTATCTGCTGGTATCGTTATGTACGTCATTTTAATACTGTTTGGAATTGAAGTTGACTTTCAAAAGTTTTTAGGTGTATATGTAATTGCTGCCTTAGCTGGTGTCGTTAGTCTTGTCCCTGGTGGGCTTGGTTCATTTGACCTTGTCTTCTTAACTGGACTAGGACAATACGGCATTGATACAGGTGTTTTACTGCCTGCTATGTTATTATATCGCCTCGTCTATTACATTTTACCATTCTGCCTTGGTCTCATTTTTGCGGCTTTTGAAATGACAGGAGTGGCCATTAAAAAGTTTGAAGATAAACCTTTTATTGCGCCTGCATTAGAAACCACTGGTGTTATATGGACTTTGCAGCGTGACTTTCTAGGGAAATTAGGTTCATGGGCATCTGCTGCTTTAACAGTATTTGCTGGCTTAATGGTTATTTTATCGACTATTCTACCAACAAGTATGAACCGGGCACACGCCTTACATATTTTAGCTCCAAAGCATCTGATTCAGTTTTCTTTTAGCTTATCGTTAACATTCGGTATTCTCCTGCTAATCCTTTCAAGGGGAATATATTACGGAACAAAACGTTCTTATTATATGACAATTATTTCTTTAATTGGAGCCGCTATCTTTAATACGCTAAAAGGAATTGATATTGAAGAAACATTTATTTTGTTAATCGTACTCGCTGTATTATATATGCTTCGTAAAAGATTCGTACGCGAAAAAATGGAAGTCTCACTTTCTGATATCGTAAAAGTTTTTATATTCTTACTTGTAACGTTATATTTATATAAAAACTTAGGTATTTTATTTGCAGGTGCAAAAGAAGCTTTTAAACCTGATTTCGTCGTTCGTAATATTACCCAAGTGAAACGAAGTGCATTAGCAGCTGCCTTTTTCGTTCCTACTTTTTTACTAATTGGCTCACTCATTGCCAATCGTTATCGAAATGAATTTCCCGGGCAACCAGCAAATGATAAAAGGTTACAAAACTTCTTAGATGAACACGGTGGAAATGTACTTAGTCATTTAGGTTATTTAGGAGATAAACAATTCTTCTTCAGCAGTGATGGGAAAGCGCTCCTTCTCTTCTCCATAACTGGAAAACGTCTTGTTGTATTAGGTGATCCAATTGGTGACCCTGCCTCCTATCGTACTGTGTTGCAAGAGTTTTTAGCTGAAGCTGATCGATTTGGATACATTTGTGTATTTTATCAAATTGAAAGTAAATGGATGAGTTTATATCATGATTTTGGTTATAACTTCTTTAAACTTGGTGAAGAAGCTGTCGTTGATTTAAATACATTTACAATAACAGGAAAGAAACGCGCTGGTATGCGAGCGACTTTCAATCGTTTTGAAAGAGAAGGCTATACATTCTCTATTCACCAGACGCCATTCTCAGACGAATTATTTGAAGAATTACAGAAAGTTTCTGATGCATGGCTCGGCGGAAAAAAAGAGAAAGGTTTTTCACTCGGATACTTCGATCGTGAATATATTAGCCGTGCTCCTATCGCTACATTATCTGATGCGGATGGAAAGATTATCGCATTCACAACCTTTATGCCCGTATATCAAAACGGATCATTGTCTGTTGATTTAATGCGCTATTATCCAGATGCACCTAGCGGAATTATGGACGCAATTTTCATCCACTTATTCCAATGGGCAAAAGAAAATGAATATCACTCCTTTAATATTGGTATGGCGCCACTTTCCAATGTTGGGTTATCAACACAATCATTTTGGTCTGAAAGAGTTGCTGCTGCAATCTTTAATAACGTTCGTTATACGTATAGTTTCAGCGGATTACGACATTTTAAAGAGAAATACAAACCAGCATGGAGCGGTAAATATTTAGCATTTAGGAAGAATCATTCTTTACCACTTACGATGCTCTCTGTAACAAAACTAATAGGAAAAAGAAAAAACAGCTAAGTGGAAGAAGGAAGAGAGGGGAAGTATATGATTATAATAGGTTATGCGGGGCATGAGTTAGAGAAAGCAAAACCTAATACATCAGAAGATTTTTTTAACAGATCTGAAGTGACATATATATTAAATGATAAAGAGAAAACTTTTTCAGTTTTATACGTTCGATATTTTGAAGAAGTTATACAAGAAATTACTCCTTTTGAAGGAAATCCAGTGTGTAAAGTAGAAGAACAAGACATATATTTACGGGATATTGTAGCGATATGTTGTTTAGTGAAAGATAAGGAGCTTCGTGCGCAAAAACGTTTATATTTAAATAATATAGAAGAATTCCAACAATATTTTGATGAGAGAACAGTGTTGAAAGTACAAGAAATATTGGCTGAATTACATAAAAATAAAAGAATAGAAATAGCGTGAATGGAAAGGGAGAGGGAAGAAATGTCTAATTTAATGGTTGAAAATCAAACAGAACAAGTTTCTATATTTTTAGAAGATGCGATTACGTTGATAACCAATTATGTAAATTATCATACGTTGCCTTCTTTATTAGAAGAGACACCAGCTGGGAACGAGCAATATTATAAAGGGTTATTAGCATCAATGAGGCGTCTTCTCGTTTTTTGCGAAGAAGGACATGATGCATGTTTTGTTTTGCTGAACAGCCAGCCATTTCGAAAAACAGCAGCTGAAAAAATTTTATATAAGATATATCATCAAGTAATTGCAGAGTTTTTTTCTCCGAAGAGTGATCATTGGTATGAAAATAGTCGATCTGCATATACAGGAAAAAATTCTATCGTTTTTCAACAAACACCACCTTTATCTATAGAGCAAGTGATGAAGAATTTAGAAGGTAAATTTCAATTGATGCGTGAAGAACTAGAATATTATGAGACAGATTACCAAACGAAGATGTTACACAAATACTAAATGAGTCAGCAAGGTGTATTTACAGATTACTTTCATGAAGTAGAAAGTTGGTGTGAAAGTGTTCTTCACGTATTAGATAGCCGCGCAATGGAAGTGTATGATGTCCATATGCTTGCTTATAAAATTCAGACATTATTAGAGCGTATGAAAGAGCATGAGTACGAAACGGATGCGGAGTTTATGTATGAAATAAGCGATGATGTAGAACATATTCAACATCATCTGCAGGAAGTATTCATGCAAGAAGAAGAGGAATATGAACTATATGAAAGAGGGGATAGTGAACGAGCTGTTCCAATTGGAGGGCATACACTCCCGCCATTACCTTATCCATATAACGCGTTAGAGCCATATATTTCTAGAGAAATTATGATGTTACACCATGATAAACATCATCGTAGTTACGTAGAAGGGTTAAATAAAGCAGAGAAGATGATGGAGGAAGCGAGAAAAACAAATCAATTTGATTTAATTAAGCATTGGGAACGAGAAGCGGCTTTTCATGGATCAGGACATTATTTACACACAATATTTTGGAATAACATGAAAAAAGATGGTGGTGGAAGTCCAAGAGGGGCTTTTTCACAACAGATTGAACAAGATTTTGGGAGCTTTTTACGTTTTCAAAAACATTTTACGGAAGCAGCCTCTAAAGTAGAAGGTTCAGGCTGGGCGATTCTCGTTTGGGTCCCCCGATCTGGAAGGTTAGAAATTTTGCAGAGTACACTTCATCAATTGTTTACACAATGGGATACGATACCGCTCCTTGTACTAGATGTATGGGAACATGCGTATTATTTACAATACCAAAATCGAAAAGATGAATATATTAAAAACTGGTGGAATGTTGTAAATTGGCCTGATGTAGAAAAAAGGTTTGAAACTGCGAAACAAATTGAATGGACACCATATTAGATGCCGATTCCTACATATGCAAAGATGAACAGTAATGTTAGTGCTCGAAATGCTGTATTAATGGAGCAAGGTTCTGGGCGTGTATTATACGGAAAAGCAGAACATGAGCCACAAAAAATTGCTAGTATAACAAAAATTATGACAGCCTTGTTAGCTACTGAATCAGGAAAAATGAAAGAAATGGTATCAGTTAGTAATGAAGCAGTCAGGGTGGAAGGATCGGCGATTTATTTAAAGCCTGGACAGAAAGTGAAGCTAGAGGATTTAGTATACGGACTTATGCTTAGATCAGGTAATGACGCAGCGCAAGTCATTGCTGAAAATGTAGGAGGTAGTATGGAGGGGTTCGTATATTTAATGAATGAAAAGGCGAAACAAATTGGAATGAAAGATACTCACTTCTCAAATCCTCATGGTTTGGATGGAGATGGCTCTCATTATTCTTCGGCTTATGATATGGCACTTTTAACGAAATATGCAATGGGGAACGAGACCTTTAAGAAAATTTTTGGCACAAAAACGTATAAATCAGATTCATGGGATTATCCGTGGAAAAATAAACATAAGCTTGTGACATCCTATTATGAATTTGCAACAGGTGGGAAAACAGGTTTTACGAAAAAAGCAGGAAGAACGCTTGTTACAACGGCATCAAAAGATGGACTAGATTTAATTGTCGTAACTTTGAGTGCTTCTAGTGATTGGGATGATCATATGAATCTATTTGACAAAGGATTTGAGCGTTTTAAGCAAACAAAAGTTTTAGGACAAGGAGCGCTTGCTGAAATAAATGAAAAGAAATATGCCAATCATGTTTATACGAAAAATAGTTTTTCGGTACCGTTAACTGAAGAAGAAAAAAAGAACGTAGTATTAAAAGTTGAACTCGATAAAAGTGCAAAACTTACGGATGGAGTAAAGGTTGGGAAGACGGACATTTATGTTGGTAATGAAAAAGTTGGAGAACGGAATTTATTTTATAGTAAACGGAAGTTAGTAGCTGCAACGGGTATGTACTGGAACAATGTGAAAGAAATTTTTTCTTACATGATAGGTGTTGGGAACGATGGTTAAATGGTTAATCTCGTCTGGGCAGCGATGGCGGTCATAGGGATTGTGTATGCCATGATAAACGGAACGATGGAAGAAGTAACGAAAGCTGTATTTGACGGGTCAAAAGATGCGGTAACGATTTGCATAGGACTTATTAGCGTTTTAGTATTTTGGCTTGGCTTAATGAAAATTGCAGAGGAAGCAGGGTTGTTAAAAAAGTTAGTTACACTTTTTATGCCAATAGTAAAAAGATTGTTTCCAGAAATACCAAAGGATCATCCGTCAATGGGATTTATTCTATCGAATATGATGGCGAACTTTTTTGGACTAGGTAATGCAGCAACACCTCTTGGTATTAAAGCGATGGAACAACTGAAAGAATTAAATGGAGGGAAGGATTCGGCCAGTCGCTCTATGGTGACGTTTCTAGCATTAAATACATCAGCTATTACTTTAATTCCTACTACGGTCATTTCGATTCGAATGACTTATGAATCAGCAAATCCTACTGAAATTGTTGGGGTAACATTCATTGCACAAGTGCTCTCTATGATCGGGGCAATTTGGATTGACCGCTATTTTTACCGAAGAAGGAGTAGAAAGGGGCGGAAAAAATGAATGAGTATTGTAAATACAATTTCATTATGGGTAATCCCTTGTGTAATTGGTTTTATCCTTTTATATGGCACGATAAAGAAAGTCCCAACGTATGAATCGTTCGTTGAGGGAGGAAAAGAAGGGATTCAAATTGCAGTTTCCATTTTACCGTTTATGGTTGGAATGCTTGTATCCATTTCTATTTTTCGGGCATCAGGTGCCTTAGATGCGATGATATCTGTAATGAAGCCGATGTTAGATTTAATTCATGTCCCAGCAGAAATCGTTCCACTTGCGCTTATACGTCCAATTTCGGGTTCTGCTGGTTTAAGTATTACGACTGATTTAATTGCAACATATGGACCAGATTCGTTTATTGGGAGATTAGCTTCTACGATGCAAGGGAGTACAGATACGACTTTTTATATTTTAACAGTATACTTCGGGGCTGTTGGGATTAGAAAAATGGGAGATGCATTAAAAGTAGGACTTTTTGCAGATTTAATCGGGATTATTTGCTCAATTGTGTTTGTTTCTTTATTGTTTCAGTAAATGGAACGATTACAAAAAGTGATTGCACAAGCAGGTATTGCATCGAGAAGAAAGGCTGAGGAATTAATTCAGCAAGGAAAAGTGAAAGTTAATGGAAAAATAGTGAAGGAGTTAGGAACAAAAGTAACTCCTCAAGATAAAGTAGAAGTAAATAACATCCCTCTTGAAAAAGAAGAACCTGTTTATTTTTTACTATATAAACCAACTGGCGTAATTTCAAGTGTATCAGATGATAAAGGAAGAAATGTTGTAACAGACTTTTTCCCTGAAATTACTCAACGTTTATTCCCAATCGGACGCTTAGATTATGATACGTCTGGCGTATTATTAATGACAAACGATGGGGACTTCGCCAATGTATTAATGCACCCGAGATATAAAGTTGAAAAAACATATGTTGCCAAAATAAAAGGGCCATTAACAGGTGAGAAAATTCGCATGTTAGAACGAGGTGTTACATTAGAAGACGGGAAGACAGCACCAGCAAATGTGAAAATTATTTCTTGGGACAAGCGTAAAGAGATGGCGATTGTACAATTAACAATTCACGAAGGCCGTAACCGTCAAGTACGTCGTATGTTTGAAGCGTTAGACTGTAAAGTAGTGAAATTAAAACGTGAACGTTATGCCTTTTTAGAAGTGGGTAGTTTGCGACCTGGTGATGCAAGAGAATTGACACCACATGAGGTAAAACAATTACGCGCGCTTGCTTCTACAAAGCCAAGATAAATGAAGAAAAATCGCTTGTTATTTCGTGTTATTATTCTGCTCATTTTAAGCGGTGCTGTAGGATTTACACTTTATCAAGGATTCTTTGCTGATAAAGAGAAAATGCAAATTGGGAAAGAAGCACCTAATTTTGTTGTGACAGATTTAGAAGGAAAGAAAATTGAATTAAAGGACTTAAAGGGTAAAGGTGTATTTTTAAACTTTTGGGGAACTTGGTGTAAACCTTGCGAAAAAGAAATGCCTTATATGAATGAATTATATCCAAAGTATAAAGAAAAGGGCGTTGAAATTATTGCGTTAGATGCTGATGAAACGGATATTGCAGTAAAGAACTTTGTGAACCAATATGGATTGAAATTCCCGGTTGCCATTGATAAAGGACAAAAGATTATAGGAACATATGGAGTAGGTCCATTACCGACAAGTTTTTTGATTGATAAAGATGGAAAAGTAGTGGAGCAAATTATAGGTGAACAAACGAAAGAACAGTTAGAAGGTTATTTAAAGAAAATTACTCCATAAGTGTTGAAAGAAATTAAATGTGAATGTGGACATGTTAATCCGATAGGAACCATTTTTTGTGAAGCTTGTGGGAAACCATTTGAAAGCAATGAAAATGTAAAACTATTGGATATGCGCTATGAGGGGAGTGCACGGAGATCTCTCACGCAAACAAAAACGATAGTCGATAAAATTTGGAGCTTTTTCTCTTCTGTAAAAGTAGGTGTATGGCTAATCGTAATAACTTTAGCTGCATCAGCGATAGGAACTATTTTTCCGCAAGAAATGTACATAACGCCAGGAATTGCACCAGCTGAATATTATAAACAGGAATACGGATTTTTAGGGCAATTATACTATCAATTAGGATTTAATAATTTATACGGTTCATGGTGGTACATGATTTTAATTGCTTCTATCGGTATTTCACTTGTGATATGTAGTTTAGACCGTGTTATTCCCCTTTATAAAGCTTTAAAAAAACAAGGGGTAAAAAGACATCCTAGCTTTTTAAAGAGACAAAGATTATACGGGACTGGTACTCCGCAAGATGGTGACTTAGAAAGAGTGCAAAAGAATTTAAAGAAAAGAAACTATAACGTGAAAATGGAAGACGGAAACGTTTTAGCGGAAAAGGGACGTTTCTCGCGTTGGGGTCCATATGTAAATCATATCGGTCTTATTATCTTTTTATTCGGTGCGATGCTTCGTTTTTTACCGAGTATGTACGTAGACGAAGCTCTTTGGTTACGTGATGGTGAAACGAAAGAAGTACCAGGGACGGATGGTCAATACTATTTAAAAAATGAGAAGTTTATAAAAGAAGTTTATGATAAAAGTAAGGATAAGGAAGTTTTTGATGAAGCGATTGACCGTGTTGGTGATAAAATGATTGCGAAAAACTTCCAAACGAATGCCGTATTATATAAAGCGGTAGGCGAAAATATAGCAGGGCAAAAACCGAAATTAGAAAAAGTAAAAGAAGCGGAAATTCGCGTAAATGAGCCATTGAAATTTGATCAATTTGCAGTGTATCAAGTGGATTATAAAGAAAGTGAATTTAAAAGTATGTCCTTCCACTTGCAAAACAAAGAAAATAATCAAAAGTGGGGACCAATTAAAGTGGATTTAGCGAATCCTACAGAAAAATACGATTTAGGAAATGGTTATTCTTTAGAACTATTAAGCTATTTTCCAGATTTTTATTTTGATGAGAATGGAAAACCGAATACAAAAACGAAATTACCAAACAACCCTGCATTCGTATTTAAAATGTTTACACCTGAGACGCTAGATGGTGAAGTGAGTTTCGTTGGTATTCAGCAAAATATAGAAGCAGATGGAAACAACAAATATAAAATGTCATTTGCAGGTGTTGAAATGCAAAATGCGACAGCTCTAACCGTTAGGAAAGATTTAACGCTTTGGATTCTTGGTATTGGAGGATTTATATTTATGGTTGGTGTCATTCAAGGTATGTATTGGAATCATCGCCGTATTTGGATACAACGTGTTAATGATGAATGGTGGATTGCAGGACATACGAATAAAAATTGGTTCGGTTTAAAGAAAGATATTGAAAGAATACTAGAAGGTACAGCAATTCCACAGCCAAATGATAAAGTAATTGATAGAAAAAATTAGATGGTGCAAATAAGTAGTAACTTTCTCTTTACCGCATTTATTTTATATTTAATAGCAACTCTATTTTTTGGGGGAGCAATTAAAGAAAAGGGTCATAAATGGGCAAATGTAGGAATAACGATTACAATTTTAGGATTTATAGCACAAACAGTATATTTTGTTACAAGGTGGATCGCATCAGGTCATGCGCCAGTTAGTAACTTTTTCGAATTCGGTACGTTTTTCGGTATGATGCTTGTCGGAGCGTTTATTGTAATGTATTTTATGTACCGCGTAAGTATAATTGGACTATTTGCATTACCAGTTGCTCTTTTATTAATTGCCTATGCAAGTATGTTCCCGAGGGAAATATCTCCGCTTATCCCCTCTTTAAAAAGTAACTGGTTACACATTCACGTGACGACTGCAGCAGCAGGACAAGCGATTTTAGCAATTAGTTTTATTACGGGCGTTATGTATTTATTGAAAAATGTAGATCAATCAACGAGAAGTAAACGTACATTTTGGTTAGAAACGGTAGTGTTTACACTTGTTTGTACAGTTGGATTTATTGCGGTAACGACAGTATTCTCTAGTATGAAATATGAAGCTAAGTTTCAATGGATTGATAAAAATGAACAACAAGTCGAGATGAAGTATAACCTTCCAGCTTTAGTGGGACCACATGAAGGGAAGTTGCTGACAGAAAATAAATTAGAACCGGCGGTGGAAGTTCCGGCGATTGTAAATGCGAAAAAATTAAATACTGTTATTTGGTCAGTAATAGTGGGAACACTACTTTATGTTGTATTAAGACTTGTTTTACGCAAACGCGTATCAGCGGCACTTCAGCCACTGGTAAAGAATACGAATAGTGATTTACTAGATGAAATCGGATATCGATCTATTGCGATTGGATTCCCGGTTTTCACATTAGGTGCGCTAATTTTTGCGATGATTTGGGCTCAAATAGCATGGACGCGTTTTTGGGGATGGGATCCGAAAGAGGTTTGGGCACTTATAACGTGGCTCTTTTATGCTGCAGTATTACATTTACGATTATCTAAAGGATGGCATGGAGAAAAGTCAGCGTGGCTTGCAGTAATTGGTTTTGCAATCATTATGTTTAACTTTATTGTAGTGAACTTAATCATTGCGGGTTTACATTCATATGCATAGGTGAACCGCTGGTGTGAAAATACGCAGCGGGTAGAAATGGAAAATGAATTTAGAATTTTAATTGTAGACGATGAGGATCGCATTCGTCGTTTATTGAAAATGTACTTAGAAAGAGAGCAATACACAATTGAGGAAGCAGATAATGGTGATACAGCTTTAGAAATGGCGTTGCAAAATGATTATGATTTAATCTTATTAGATCTTATGATGCCAGGTAAAGATGGTATCGAAGTGTGCAAAGGGGTTCGTGAGAAAAAAGCGACACCAATTATTATGCTGACGGCAAAAGGTGAAGAAGTAAATCGGGTACAAGGATTTGAAGTTGGAACGGATGATTATATTGTAAAACCATTTAGCCCACGTGAAGTAGTGCTTCGTGTGAAAGCGGTGTTACGTCGTGCTGTACCAACAACATTCTTTACACAAGATACAACGACGAAAGATGTTACTGTGTTCCCGCACTTAACAATTGATAACGATGCACATCGTGTTACTGCAGATGGTAATGAAGTGAACTTAACACCGAAAGAATATGAATTACTATTATTCTTAGCGAAAGCTCCTGATAAGGTATTCGATCGTGAGCAATTGTTGAAAGAAGTATGGCAATATGAATTCTTCGGAGATTTACGTACAGTGGATACGCATGTAAAGCGTTTACGTGAGAAGTTAAGTAAAAAATCACCAGATGCTGCGAAGATGATTGTTACCGTTTGGGGCGTAGGTTACAAGTTTGAGGTTGTGAACGACTGAATGCTTTGGAGAAGTGTAGTAGGGAAGTTATGGATGACCATATTACTTCTCGTTTCGTTTGTTCTTGGATTTGTTGCGATTTTACTTTCACAGTTTTTTAGAACGTATTATGTTGATATGAGTGAAGCTAGGCTTCAGAAAGTTGCAACAAGTGTTTCAGAGTTAATTGAAGAAGGTGCCGATGTAAAAACGATTGAGAATATCGCGTACAAATTCTCTGATCCACTTTCAAGAATCATTGTTGTAGAAGATGGTAAGGAGATTTCATCTTCTCCGAAACAAGAAGGGTTAGTTACGCTAACAATAGATGATTTAAAAGAAGATAAAGAATTAGCTGCTGTTTTTAAAGATAAGAAAGAAATTAAAAACAACATAAGAAAAGCTTCTAATAGTAGGAAGAATAAAAATACTGAAAATGATATTATGATTGTCGGAAAACCGGTGCAATCAAAAAATCAAAGTGCAGTGTTCGTATATGAATCTTTACAAGTACCAATACAAGGTATGGAGAGAACGACTGACTTTATTTTCTTATCGGCTGGGATTGCGATTATATTAACAACTTTCTTTGCGTTCTTCTTATCTACTCGAATTACCGCACCGCTTCGTAAAATGCGTGAGGTTGCTTTTGAGGTGGCACGTGGGAAGTTTGATGCAAAGGCTCCAATGGTATCTCAGGATGAAATTGGTGAGCTTGCAACGGCCTTAAATCAAATGGGTAAACAGTTGAAGTTTAATATGAATGCTTTGCAGCAAGAAAAAGAACAGTTAGCTAGTATTTTGAGTAGTATGGCAGATGGAGTTATTACGTTAAATCAAGAAGGTGAAGTCGTAGTTATTAATCCACCGGCAGAACATTTCTTACAAGTTTGGCAAGAAGAAAAAGAGATAGAGCTAAGTAAAAAACTACCTTCTGAACTTGTTGAGCTATTCCATCTCGTTGTAGAAAGTGAGCAACAACAAGTTGTTGAAATTAATTTGCAAAAAGGTAACTACGTAGTCCTTATGACGCCGCTTTACAATCAAACGAAAATTCGTGGGGCTGTAGCAGTGTTGCGTGATATGACGGAAGAACGCCGTCTTGAGAAGATGCGTCAAGACTTTATTGCGAATGTATCACATGAACTTCGTACACCAATGGTCATGCTTCAAGGGTATAGTGAAGCGATTTTAGATGATATTGTGCAAACGAAAGAGGAAATTAATGAGTTTGTTCAAATCATTTATGATGAATCCGTTCGTTTAGGTAAACTTGTAAATGAATTATTAGATTTAGCTCGTATGGAAAGTGGCCATGTAGAGTTACATATTGGTGAAGTAGATATTCATCCATTTGTCGAAAAGATTGGTCGTAAATTCCAAGGGATTGCAAAGGATAAAGAAGTTGAACTAACAGTAGATTTCCAAAGTCCAATTGAACAATATCCGTTTGATGCAGACCGTATGGAACAGGTGTTGACGAATTTAATTGATAATGCAATTCGTCATACGAATGCAGGTGGACATGTTGCACTTGTAATTCATACGGAAAATAATGGTCTTACTTTCGAAGTACAAGATTCAGGTGCTGGTATTCCAGAAGAAGATATTCCATTCTTGTTTGATCGTTTTTACAAAGCTGATAAAGCAAGAACACGCGGGAAAAAGGGTGGAACAGGACTCGGGCTTGCGATTGCTAAAAATATTGTTCAAGGCCATGATGGGAAAATTTCTGTCTCAAGTGTTGTTGGAGAAGGAACTACATTCTCTGTATATTTACCGAATCGTATAATTTAGATGAAATTATATACGAAAACAGGAGATAAAGGGAAAACAAGTGTAATAGGTGGCAGGGTGGATAAAGATAATATTCGTGTAGAAGCATATGGCACGATAGATGAGGCGAATTCTCATATTGGATATGCGATGACTAAGCTACAAGGCAGGGCATTTGGAGATATTTACAATGAACTTGAAAATATTCAACATGAACTATTTGATTGCGGGGGAGATTTGGCGATAGTGGAGGAGAAAATCCCTTATAAAGTAACGATCGAAATGGTCGAAAGCTTAGAAAGAAGGATTGATTTGTATATAGAAGAAGCGTCACCATTAGAACGCTTTATTTTACCAGGTGGTAGTGAGGCATCAGCTACAATTCATATTGCACGTACTGTTGTGAGAAGAGCAGAGCGCTCTATCGTATCGTTGAAAAAAGAAGTGGAAACAAATGAAGTTGTTCTAAAGTATGTAAATAGATTATCTGATTATTTGTTTGCAGTAGCTAGAGTAATAAATACTCGATTACAAGTGAAAGATGTGGAGTATAACCGTAGCGCATTAGTTTTTCGTGATAAGAAAGAGAAGGAAGTGGAGTAAATGTTATTGACTGTACTGTTTGTATCTCAAGTACATGTTTACGCAGAAGAGAATCGATGGACATGGCCTGTGGAAGGACAGATAAGTGATTATTTTGGGACAAGGCATGGAAAACACTACGGTATTGATATAGCTGCACCGATCGGAGCGCCTGTGGCAGCTATTCAAGATGGTAAGGTGACAAAGTCTTATTATTCAAATAGTTATGGGAACGTTGTATTTATTAAACATGGAGAATATGAGGCTGTGTATGCACATTTAAATAAGAGACACGTAGTTCAAGGGGATTATATTTCAAAAGGAGAAATAATTGGAGAAGTAGGAAACACAGGAGAATCACGAGGTGCACATTTACATTTAGAACTTCATCAAGGAAGATGGACGATGGCGAAAAAGAATGCGATGAATCCATTACTTGTTTTAAATGAACAAAGAAATGAAGTTGTTTCTTCATCATTATATGTCGTGCAAAAAGGGGATACTTTAGTTAGTATTGCACGAAAATTTAGTATGACACTTAAGGAAATTAAAGCAAAAAATGGATTGCAGCAAGAGCGAATCTATCCAAATCAGCAATTATACGTAAAGTAAATGAAGAAAGATAAAAGACACTCTATTCGAGAAGCAATGAAAAAAAACTTAAGAAAAGAATACTTTTACTTAAAAAAAGAATTACTTTTCTACTGTCCAATTGATTTAGGCACATTCTCAAGCGAGACATACTATGCTGCTTTCGATGAAGATGGCATCAGTATTTATCAGTATGATAAAAAAACAGAAAGTAAATTAAAATTGTGCGAACGTCATCCGTGGAAGAGTTGGAATAAAGTGAAGGTCGATCATTATTTGACAACTTCTCAATTTATTTTTCAAGGTGAGCGTAACTGGATATTATCCCTTTTCCAAAAAGGAAAAGAAGCTCAAAAAATTATCGAAGAGCATACATCTTTACAAACAGAAGTTGTTTCCCGCTCTTTCTTAAAAAAACTTCCTGGTTTTCGTTCTAATACACCGTTGAATAAATACATCGGCAGCATTTGTTACACTGCACTTATTGCATTTTTATTAAAATGGATGATTCCATTTCAAGCACCACAAATCGCCCTGTACTCTCTTTCGATTGGTTGTATGCTTCTTGGCCTACTTTGTTTAACAATCGGTTTAATTGAACCGACTATTGTACTGTTTCGGACAAAAGAGAAAACAAGAACAAAAGTCTTTTACTTATATAGCTACTTAGCTATTTCTGGATTTATATGTGTCTTTATTTTTTGGTAAATGATCGATGGAAAAGGAGAGAGAACGATGAAACAAAAAAACAGTGTAGTGCAGATGGTGAGTGTAGCAATGCTAAGTAGTATTGCATATTTACTGATGATGTTGGATTTCCCGTTCCCAGGGCTTCCGCCATTTTTAAAAATTGATTTTAGTGATGTGCCAGCTCTAATTGCTGCAATTATTTTTGGACCAATTGCGGGGATAATTGTAGAGGGAATAAAGAATATTTTACATTACGGGATTCAAGGAAGTTTAATAGGAGTACCAGTTGGAGAAATTGCAAACTTTATTGCAGGATGTTTATTTATTGGACCAGCAGCTTTCTTATTTAGAAAGTATCTTACTGTAAAGAGTTTAACGACAGGACTAATGTTAGGGACAATTACAATGGCGCTAATTATGAGTGTATTAAACTATATCATCATATTCCCAGCTTACACTTGGTTTTTAAATGCACCTGCTATGTCTAGTGAGGCTATAGGAACGACTGTTGTAACAGCGATCTTACCGTTTAATTTAATTAAAGGAATTGTAGTAACAATTGTATTTGTAGCATTATTCTCACGCCTGAAAGTATGGGTGTTTGCAAAGATGAAAAATGCATAAATGGCGAGCTTTTCACATACATATTATCAGGAGGGAAAAAAGATGGCAAAATATACAATCGTTGATAAAGATACTTGTATCGCATGTGGTGCTTGCGGCGCTGCTGCACCAGACATTTATGACTATGATGATGAAGGTATTGCATTTGTAACATTAGACGATAACCAAGGTATCGTTGAAATTCCAGATGTATTAATTGAAGATATGATGGATGCATTCGAAGGTTGTCCAACTGACTCAATTAAAGTTGCTGACGAATCATTTGACGGCGACGCTTTAAAATTCGAATAGATGAGTAACAGTAGATGTTGTAATCATATTGAAAAAGGAATTAAGTTAAATTGGAAAGGGGAAGCGGTAATGCAACTACAATATACTTTATTGTATTGTTTAAAACAATTGAATGGCGAAAGGACCGTTTCTTCTATTTATTATTTATTAAAAGGAAAGAGGTCATCGCAAACATTACAAGATGGGAATATGTTTCAAATTTCTTTTTTGTTTGGGATTTATAAATCATTAAATAGAGCCGATTATGATCAAGAAGTTGCAAAGTTGGTACAAACGGATTTAGTTCGATCTATACATGAAAATACATACGTAGTAACGACTGCTGGTAACATGCAATTAAACAAATGGAAAGATGACTTTGCTTTTCCGACGTGTTTACATGGTTTACACTATGGTGAAATAGGTGAAACGTTTTGGAAGAGATTATCATTAATCGTTCAAACCATTTCGAATTTACAACAGGTGAATACGAAATTTATTCCAATTCAGCAAGATACAGAAATAATGATGTGGGTGAAACGTTTTCTCACTGGAATACCATATATGAGAAGTGAGTTGGCTAAAAGGTTGTGGAAGGAGATGTATACTCTTTTACAAAAAAATAAACCATTAGAGGCGACAATCGTAACATATCGCTTAACGGGCTATAAACGCATCGGTTGTACGTTGCAACAATTAGCGGAAATTACGAAACAAGATGTATTTCGAGTGTATTTTTTATTTTGGGGTACAATTCATTTCATTATTCAAGAAGTTCGTAATAAAGAAAATGAGTTTCCATTATTAGCTGAAATTATATCTTATCCAAATGAGAAGGCTGATTTATTTAGCATATCAACGAAAAAAACATATAATCTTTGGAGACAAGGACGCTTTCTGGAAGAAATAGCAACAATTCGGAATTTGAAGGTTGCAACGATAGAAGATCATTTTGTAGAAATCGCTTTACGAGAAAAAGAATTTTCAATTGAGATGTTTATGGAGAAAGACAAAATAGATAGAGTAAAAGAAGTAATTGAGACATTACAAACACGTAAGTTACGTGTCTTGAAACAAGCGGTTGGGGAAGAGATATCTTATTTTGAAGTCCGTCTTGTATTGGCACGGATGGAGGGTATAAATGAAACTTGAATGAAACTTGAGGAATATTTATATAAGTGGTTTGGATATTCTGAATTTCGTCCAGGACAAAAAGAAGTTATTACAGACTTATTAGAAGGAAAAGATGTTATAGCGATGCTTCCGACTGGAAGAGGTAAATCTATGTGCTATCAACTCCCAGGGCTAATGCAAGAAGGAACAGTGCTTGTTGTATCACCACTATTATCTTTAATGGAAGATCAAGTTACACAATTAAAGTATGTTGTGAAAAATCGAGTGATTGCATTTAATAGTTTTCGGACATTAAGTGAAAAAAGAGAAGCGATGAAAAAATTGGCTTTTTATAAATTTATTTTTGTTTCTCCAGAAATGTTGCAATCGGAGTTATTAATAAGAGAATTGAAGAAAATTCATATTTCAATGTTTGTTGTGGATGAGGCCCATTGTATTTCGCAGTGGGGGTATGATTTTAGACCAGATTATAAAAAATTAAATGTAGTAATCGAGAACATTGGATCTCCTACGGTACTAGCATTAACAGCGACAGCGACAAAGGATGTACTGCGAGATATAGCAGAGAGTTTAAGTTTAAAGAATGTCTCGCAGCATGTATACTCTATTGATCGTCCAAATATTGCAATGGAAGTGCAATTTGTAGAGACGATAGAAGAGAAGAAAGAAGCGCTTTTGGAACATGTGATGTATTTACAGGGGCCAGGGATTGTATATTGTTCAAGTAGAGCATGGACAGAACGTTTAACGGAATATTTAAGAGGAAAAGGCTGTACTGGTGTGGCTTTTTATCATGGTGGTATGGAACATGAAGAGCGTATGTTAATTCAGCAGCAATTTATGAATGACCAATTGCAAATTGTAATATGCACAAGTGCTTTTGGTATGGGAGTAAATAAGTCGAATACGAGATATATTATTCATTTCCATTATCCGACTAATATAGCTTCCTACTTGCAAGAAATCGGAAGAGCTGGAAGAGATGGCGAACCGAGTATAGCCTTTTTATTATGTAGTCCGTTGGATCACGATTTGCCAATTTCAATTATTGAAGATGAATTGCCAAGTAGGTCGCAAATACAATTTTTATTTTCTTTACTACAAGAAAGAATGTTTCAAACGAAAGAATTACCAATAGAAGATGTAGAAGAAATTTGTTATAATGCAGCAAGATTTAATGAACAATATTGGCGTTTCATCCGCTATCATCTCGAACGGCTTGGGATCATACAACGGCGAAAACTAATATTAGAGAGCTTGTCAGATGAAATCATGAACAGATTAATAGCTGAAGTAGAAATAAGGTTGCGTAATAAATATAGTGAGCTAGAAAACATGAAGTCATGGATACAAGTTAAAGGATGTAGGCGTGAATATGTACTTCAACAGTTCGGTTATAGAAAAGCGAAAGAGTTGAAAAATTGCTGCGATTATTGTGGTATTACAAAAACGGAGTATAAAAAAAGACGAGCGCAACAATCCGATTTCGACTATAATTGGGAAACAGAGTTACAAAAGCTTTTCGGCCTAGAAAAGATGGAGGAATGAATGATGAACATTCAAAGGCATAATGTTGAAGATATGAGTCCGAAAGAAATAAGGCTGAATTTGTATATAACACAGCTAATTATTATTGGTATTGGTTGTTTGCTAGCATATATATTATTTCGAGATACAAAAGAAGTTTTTAGTCTTTGGAAGTGGGAACCTGTACGAATACTTATAGTAGGTAGTTTATTAGCGATTGGTATTGTGTTATTAGATTATGTTGCAATGCGAGTATTTCCAGAGTCTTGGTTTGATGATGGTGGTATTAACGATAAGATGTTTCAAGGAATGTCAGTTATGCATTTACTCGTTATTACGTTCGTTATTGGCTTTGCAGAAGAATTTTTATTTAGAGGTGTAATGCAGACTCATTTCGGAATTATAATAGCAAGTTTAGTATTTGCAGTGTTACATATTCGGTATATAACAAAGCCATTTTTGTTTTGTTTCGTCTGTTTTATTAGTTTTGTCTTTGGTTATGTATTTGAATGGACAGGGAATTTATTTATAACAATCTTTGCACACTTTCTTGTTGATTTTATAATGGGACTCCAACTAAGAAAATAAATGAGGAAACGAATTCCTGATTTTGAAGAGGAATTAGAAGTTGAGCAAGTGGAAGAAGATGGAAGTTTACCGCCGCGAAGTGAACTTCATAGAAATAAAGAGAAAAAGCAAAAGTTTAAAATGAATCACATTTTTGTCCGAGTATTAACGTGTCTATTCATATTACTACCAATTAGTATTTTATGGTATACGGATAAATATATTCAGGTGAAAAGTGATAGTAGTAATGCTGGTAAAAGTGCGTTTGAAGTAATTTTTTTTGATTCAGCCAAATCTGAAACTCAGAAACAATCTGAGAAGGTGGTAACGCATACTGTGAAAAAGGGAGAAACTTTAGAAAGTATAGCGAAGCAATATTTTTCAGATGAAAGTGGGATTGAAGTTATTAAAAAGTATAATAACTTAGAAGAAGATGAAGTGAGTGCAGGTCAAGAATTGAAAATTCCGATAAAAGATAAGTCCGTAAAACAAGAGAGCTAGATGTATAAAGAAGCGATGTGTAATACGGTATTGGAACATACTTTAGAATTTAAAGAATTTCCGCAAAGTTTTCAACAGATGAATATGTTTTTTATTTCTGATATTCATAGAAGAGTCGTTTCAGATTCGTTAATTGAGCGAATAAAGGGAAAAGTAGATCTCGTTATTATTGGTGGTGATTTAGCGGAAAAGGGCGTACCTTTATCAAAAATCGCTGCAAACATTCAAAAGTTAAGAGCGATAGCTCCTGTATATTTTGTATGGGGAAATAATGACTATGAGATTGAATACCATGAATTAGATGCGTTGCTATTAGAAAATAATGTGAAAGTTTTAGATAATACAAGAGTTGTATTTGAATCTGAGTTAGGAGAGAAAATTTGTTTACTCGGTGTAGATGATGTTGGATTGGAACGTGATCGTTTAGACCTAGCGTTGGCTGATTGTAAAGAAGAGGGATTTCGTATTTTAATTAGTCACAACCCTGATATAATAAAAAAAATGTCTGGAAAAGAACAAATTTCACTTGTGTTAAGTGGACATACACATGGAGGACAGATTCGATTATTCCCATCTGAAAAATATTTAAAAGGTGGCGTATATAATCATTCAAATACGACTCTCTTTGTTAGTAATGGATATGGAACAACATTGATTCCACTTCGTTTTCGAGCACCTGCTCAAACACATATTATTACGTTATGTGGAGGGAAATGAATGATGCCAACTCTACATGGAAAATATAATATAAAAGCTGTTTCGAATATAATTGGAGTTCAACCGAGTACGCTTCGTGCATGGGAAAGGCGATATCAGATTATTGCCCCAAAGCGGAATCAAGCGGGGCATCGATTATATACAGAAGAGCATATTCAAATTTTGAAATGGTTAATGGAGAAGGTTTCTTCCGGTATGATGATTGGACAAGCAGTGCAGTTATTAGAAGGGAATCGTTTGCAGAGTAATGCCCAAAAAGAAATACATTACGATAAAGAAGTTGTTTTAGTGGACGATTTACTACAAGCTTTGTTAGAATTTGATGAAATTACAACTTCTGCATTAATAAATGAGGCTTTTAGTATTTATTCAACAGAAAAAGTTATCACCAGTATTATTCTTCAAGTGACAAGCAAATTGTTGACACTAAAAAATAACAATGAAATTGCAATGACGCAATTCCAATATGCCGTATCATTTTTACAAACTCGTCTAGGAATGGTGTATCATAATGCTTCAACGTTTTCTTCCATACACAAAGTGATTGTGTTAGAAAATAATACGTTGAAAGGATTTATTTTCTCAATGTATTTACGCTTAAAAGGATATGAGGCGATACATATTAGGACAAGTTTAGAGGGAGATGGCATGTTATTAGCGATTGAGCAAATACAGCCAAAATATTTATTTGTCTCTTTTGAAAATGACCGAGAACTGAAAAAGGCGATGAATATTGGGGGTTTATTGCAAGAAAAAAATGAGAACCTTTCTGTTGGGGTTATAGGGGAAATAAGCGCTCGAGATCAGTTGAACATTCAAACAATCCTAATCGGAGATACGAAAGAAGAATGGGATGAATGGTTAAAAATGTTAGAATAGATGAGGCTGGAACGATTAAATTATAATAAGATAAAAATTTTCCTAACATTTGATGATTTATCTGAACGAGGATTAACGAAAGAGGATTTATGGAGAAATGCACCGAAAGTACAGCAACTATTTCGTGATATGATGCAAGAAGCAAATAAAGAATTAGGATTTGAAGCAGATGGTCCGATTGCAGTTGAAGTATTTTCTCTACAAGCACAAGGTATGGTTGTAATAGTAACGAAGGAAAATCAAGAAGTGGATACAGATGATGAGTTCCGTGACGAGTTTATTGAAATGCAAGTGACTCTAGATGAGAGCGAGCACATACTTTATGAGTTTGCTACACTAGACGACGTAATTAACCTGTCGAATCGCTTATATAACCTTGGTGTAACTGGCGGAAAGTTATATACGTGGGATGGGCGTTTCTATCTTTGGATGGAAGAAGAGGAGCAAATACAATTATTGAAGGCGGATTTTATAGCTATTTTAGCAGAATACGGTAATCCGTCTACGGCAACCATTTATCGTGTAATGGAGTATGGTAAAGAATTAATGGCTTCTCAAGCAATTGAACAAGTATACAATTACTTTGTGAAAAAGCAAAACCCCAGCTAAATGGTAGCCGAAAAGGGAACTCAAACAAAAACACAACAACAAAGGGAACAACATTTTGAACTATTGAATTCGACACAAATTGTTATTAGTGAAGCATTAGAAAAATTGGGTTATCCAAACGAAGTATATGAATTATTAAAAGAACCAATTCGTATGATGACAGTGAAAATACCAGTTCGTATGGATGACGGGACTGTTAAAATATTTACAGGATATCGTGCACAACATAATGATGCTGTTGGTCCAACGAAAGGTGGAATTCGCTTCCATCCGAATGTAACAGAAAATGAAGTAAAAGCACTTTCGATCTGGATGAGTTTAAAATGTGGTATTGTTGATTTACCATATGGTGGAGGTAAAGGTGGAATTATCTGTGACCCACGTGAAATGTCATTCCGTGAATTAGAAAGACTAAGCCGCGGTTATGTACGAGCAATTAGCCAAATCGTTGGTCCTACAAAAGATATTCCGGCTCCAGACGTATTTACAAACTCTCAAATTATGGCATGGATGATGGATGAGTATAGCCGTATTGATGAATTTAATTCACCAGGATTTATTACAGGTAAGCCACTTGTATTAGGTGGATCACATGGACGTGAAACAGCAACAGCGAAAGGTGTAACAATTTGTATTCGCGAAGCTGCGAAAAAACGCGACATTGATATTAAAGGTGCGCGTGTTGTTGTTCAAGGGTTCGGTAATGCGGGTAGCTTTTTAGCTAAATTTATGCATGATGCAGGTGCGAAAGTAATTGCAATTTCAGATGCTTACGGTGCATTACATGATCCAAATGGATTAGATATTGATTATTTATTAGACCGTCGTGATAGCTTCGGTACAGTAACAAAACTATTTAATAATACAATTTCAAACAAAGAATTGTTAGAACTTGATTGCGATATTTTAGTTCCAGCTGCAATTGAGAACCAAATTACAGAAGAAAATGCTAATAATATTAAAGCAAAAATTGTTGTTGAAGCTGCAAATGGTCCAACAACTTTAGAAGCAACTAAAATTTTAACAGATCGCGGCATTTTACTTGTTCCAGACGTATTAGCAAGTGCTGGTGGAGTTACAGTATCTTACTTTGAGTGGGTACAAAATAACCAAGGTTACTACTGGACAGAAGAAGAAGTAGAACAACGCTTAGAAAAAGTAATGGTAAGATCATTTGATTCTATTTATGAAACAGCACAAGTTCGTAAAGTGAACATGCGCTTAGCAGCGTATATGGTTGGTGTTCGTAAAATGGCTGAAGCAAGTCGCTTCAGAGGTTGGGTATAATTGGGTATAAAATATTATATCTTGAGAAAACGTGATTTCCTTTCGAGGGAATCACGTTTTTTTGTTGAAGTATTAAATGAGGTGTTGCATGTGGAGAATGAAATGATGGAACGAATAGAACAATTAGAAGAAAAAGTGAAAGGGCTAGAGGGTGAACTTGCAAAAGATAAGAGGGCACGAAAAACAAGTACCTTTCGGATGTTCGGGGAAGGTTTATTGTTTTTAATATTTGGTGTGGTTGTAGTAGGGCCGATTATCGCTTTTATATTCACAATTATTACTTGGTTTGTTGAAAAATAAATGAAAATGACAGTAGACCAAAGATTTATGATGCCGGCAGATGTTGTAGAACGAGTGGAAGTATTACGAAACAAACAAAGTAAGCGTGGCACATTATTACAATCAGTAAATAAATTTTTCGGCTTAGATACGAAAGAAGATTGTGTTTGGTTTTACGGTTTTTATGGAGTCGCTGTAAGTATTTTGTTATTTATGGTGTTCACATCAAATATTTTCGATTTTCTCTTCGTGTAAATGGCGATGTTTCCTATAGAGCGTAACTATATTGGATATGGAAGTTCACGACCGGGAATTCCTCTTTCTAAAGTAAGGTTTATTGTAAGTCATGATACGGGGAATCCTGGTAGCAATGCGATAGGAAATCGGGATTACTTTAATGAAATACAACCGAAAGCTTCGGCGCATACATTTATAGATGACAAAACAATATTGGAAATTGTTCCTATAAATGAAGTTGCGTATCATGTTCGATATGGTGTGTCGACGGATAATGACCTATATGGTTATGATGCGAATAAGGCTGCCATTGGTGTGGAACTTTGTTATGGCGGTGATGTTAACTTTTGGGAAGCGTATACGCGTTTTACATGGTATCATGCTTATTTATGTCAAAACTTTGGCTTGAATCCCAAAAAAGATATCGTATCACATAAAACACTTGATCCAGCTAGAAAGATTGATCCTGAAAATGTATTAGGGAAACAAGGTATTAAATTTCAACAGTTTTTAGCAGATGTCTATCGGATGTACGTTTCGTTTAGATGAATGCAGAAAGAAACAGCTATCATAATTGGAGGCGGTCCGTGCGGATTAGCAGCAGCAATTTCGTTGCAAAAGGTAGGGATTAATCCGTTAGTAATTGAAAAAGGAAACATTGTAAATGCAATTTATAATTATCCAACTCATCAAACATTTTTCTCCTCTAGTGAAAAATTAGAAATTGGTGAAGTAGCTTTTATTACCGAAAACCGTAAGCCAGTTCGAAATCAAGCACTTGCGTATTATCGTGAAGTAGTAAAGCGTAAATCTGTACGCATAAATGCTTTCGAACGAGTAGAGAAAGTTCAAAAAGATGGAGAAGTTTTTAAGGTTGAGACGACGAAACGTGATGGAAATAAAGAAATATATATAGCGAAATATATTGTTGTGGCAACTGGATATTATGACAATCCGAACTATATGAATGTTCCAGGTGAGGAACTGAAGAAAGTAGCTCACTATTTTAAAGAAGGACATCCTTATTTTGATCGAGATGTAGTAGTTATAGGTGGGAAAAACTCAAGTATAGACGCTGCGTTGGAACTTGTTAAAGCAGGTGCGCGTGTAACGGTACTGTATCGTGGAAGTGAGTACTCGCCGAGCATTAAGCCGTGGATTTTACCGGAATTTGAGGCGTTAGTACGAAACGGCACAATTCAAATGCATTTCCAATCTCATGTGAAAGAAATTACTGAACATACATTAACGTATACGGTTGATGACGGGGCATATACAATCCAAAATGATTTTGTATTCGCAATGACGGGTTACCATCCTGATCATAGTTTCTTAACGGAGATGGGCGTTCGAATTGATGAAGAAACAGGGCGTCCGATTTATACAGAGGATAGAATGGAAACGAACACTGAAAATATTTTCATTGCAGGTGTAATTGCCGCTGGGAATAACGCAAATGAAATATTTATCGAGAACGGTAGATTTCATGGAGATGCGATTGCGCAAACTATTGCGTCAAGAGAAGAATAAATGGAGGAAGATAAAGAAACTGGGGTCGTACAGCCAGGAGATAAAAATCCTCTTTTAAAATTTATTCCTGATTTAGAAGGCGATGTTGATTTAATCGTTGAAGATGTGTTCCATCTACCATCTCCTCATATGACACCAAGCGAGATGTTACAATTACAAGTCATCATTGATGAAAGAGTAAAACAAGACAACATTCATGGCGTAGTCATTACGCATGGTACGGATACATTAGAAGAAACCGCATATTTCCTAGATTTAACAGTCCAAGCAACTATTCCAATCGTAGTAACAGGCGCAATGCGTTCTAGTAATGAATTAGGCGCTGATGGTCTATATAACTTCTTATCAGCTGTAAAAGTAGCTAGCAGTAATGAAGCTGCAGAAAAAGGTGTTCTAGTCGTATTAAACGACGAAATTCATTGCGCTACAAATGTAACGAAAACACATACAAGTAATGTTGCAACATTCCAAAGCCCTCAATATGGACCAATTGGAATGGTAACAAAACGTGGTGTTGTCTTCCATCACGCTTTAGTACATCATGAAACGTATACAGTAAATAACATCTCTAAAAACGTAGTTGTTCTAAAAGCATATGCTGGTATGGATGATACATTGTTAGCAGCAATTGAAAACCTTCCAGTTGACGGAATTGTCATTGAAGCGCTTGGACAAGGTAATTTACCTCCACGTACACTCCCTAGTTTAGAACGATTAATAAGCAAAGGAATTCCTGTCGTATTAGTTTCACGTTGCTTTAATGGTATCGTTCAAGACGTATATTCATATGAAGGTGGCGGCAAACAATTAAAAGATATGGGCGTTATATTCACATACGGCTTAAACGCTCAAAAAGCACGTATTAAATTACTAGTCGCATTAGAGAATACAAAATCACATGAAACAATCCAAAATATGTTTATGCACGAATAAATGGATAAACGAATTTCAATTGCTATAGATGGTCCAGCAGCTGCTGGGAAAAGTACAGTTGCAAAAGTTGTTGCAAAGAAGCTTTCTTACGTTTATATTGATACAGGTGCAATGTATCGTGCTATTACATATGCAGCCCTTGAACAAAAAGTGGATATTGAAAATGAAGAAAAGCTAATGGAAGTTGTAAAAAATGTGAATATTGAATTTCAACACGGAGAAAATACACAGCTTGTATTTTTAAATGGACAAGATGTTTCAGAAGTTATTCGTACGCCTGATGTGACGAATCGAGTATCTATTGTGGCGAAGCATCGTCTTGTTCGTGAAGAAATGGTTCGTCGTCAACAAGAGTTAGCGGAAAAAGGCGGCGTTGTAATGGATGGCCGTGATATTGGTACACATGTGTTACCAGATGCTGAAGTAAAAATCTTTATGCTTGCTTCTGTAGAAGAAAGAGCGGAAAGAAGACATTTAGAAAATATAAATAAAGGTTTCAATTCTAATTTAGAGCAGTTAAAAGAAGAAATTGCTCAGCGTGATAAATTAGATTCAGAACGCGAAGTTTCTCCTCTAAAAAAGGCTGATGATGCATTGGAATTAGATACAACTTCTTTATCAATTGAAGAAGTTGTCCAAAAAATTATGGGTATTGTTTCAGGAGTATTTGCAAAATAAATGGTAGAGAAAATGAATGAAGAAGTTATGGATTCAAAAGAATTACAAGTTGGTGACGTTGTTACAGGTTCTGTAACGAAGGTTGAAGAAAAACAAGTGCTTGTAAATGTTGGATACAAAACAGATGGCGTAATTCCAATTAGTGAATTAGCTAACGTTCATATTGAAAAAGCAAGCGATGTTGTAGAATTAGATCAAACACTAGAATTGAAAATTATTAAATTAGAAGAAGATGATCTTGTTTTATCTAAACGTGCTGTTGATGCAGAAAAAGCATGGGTAGAATTACAAGAGAAATTTACTTCTGGTCATGTATTTGATGTTACTGTAAAAGATATCGTGAATGGTGGATTAGTTGTGGACCTAGGCGTTCGTGGTTTTATCCCAGCTTCACTTGTAGAAGTACATTATGTAGAAGACTTTTCTGACTATAAAGGAAAAACATTAGCGGTAAAAATTGTTGAATTAGACCGCGAAAAAAATCGTGTAATCCTTTCGCATAAAGCGGTAGTAGAATTAGAACTAGATTCTAAGAAAAAAGAAGCAATCTCTTCATTAAAGGAAGGGGATGTTGTTGAAGGAACAGTACAACGATTAACGGATTTTGGTGCTTTCGTTAACGTTGATGGTGTGGACGGTTTAGTTCACATTTCGCAAATTTCACACGAACGTGTGGAGCAACCGTCTGAAGTACTAGAGCAAGGTCAAAAGGTAAAGGTAAAGGTGCTATCTGTTGATGCTGATACACAACGTATCTCTTTATCAATTAAAGCAGCTCAGCCGGGACCTTGGGAAAATGTTGCTGGTGAAATAAAAGCTGGTGATATTCGTGAGGGAGTAGTAAAACGTCTAGTTACATTCGGTGCTTTCGTTGAAATTTTACCTGGCGTTGAAGGGCTTGTGCACGTATCTCAAATTGCAAATCGTCACGTGAAAAATCCAAACGAAGTATTGGAAATGGGACAAGAAGTAAAAGTGAAAGTACTTGAAGTACATGTAGCGGAAAAACGTATTTCTTTAAGTATAAAAGAAACGCTTGAAGAAAATAATGTAACAGAAGATTATAGCAAATATGAGCCAAATGCTGATTCTGCTACTTTCCAATTAAGCGATATTATTGGTGAACAACTGAAAAAATTAAAGAAATAAGTGGTAAGGGCAAAACGTAAATTAGATCATATTGAATATGCTCTTTCTACTGGTCAGTCTCGTACGCATGGCTTTCATGATATTGATTTTGTGCATCAAAGCTTGCCAAATTCAAGTTATGATACTATAACATGTGAAACAAAAATCGGCGAACTTTCACTAAGTTCGCCGATTTTTATCAATGCGATGACTGGTGGTGGAGGAGAGCAAACGTTACATATTAATGAGCAACTAGCATATGTAGCGAAACATCATAATCTCGCTATGGCTGTAGGTTCGCAAATGGCAGCGTTAAAAGATGAGCGTGAGGCGGCTTCTTATAAGGTCGTTAGAAAGATAAATCCAAATGGGATTTTCTTTGCGAATTTAGGCAGTGAGGTAACTGTCGAACAGGCAGAGCGTGCCGTTGATATGATTGAAGCGAACGCGCTACAAATTCATTTAAATGTTATACAAGAGTTAACGATGCCTGAAGGAGATCGTGATTTTACGGGGGTACTTCAGCGGATTGAGCAAATTGTTTTAAAGAGTAAAGTTCCTGTCATTGTAAAAGAAGTTGGATTTGGGATGAGTAAGGAAACAGTGCAACAATTAGTGAGTATAGGTGTAACGGCAATTGATATTGGTGGACAAGGTGGTACAAATTTTGCTGCTGTTGAAAATGAAAGAAGACAGCGAACGCTTTCTTATTTTAATAACTGGGGCATACAAACAACTACCTCGATTATTGAAGCAACCTCTACAAATAATAACCTCTCTTTTATTGCATCTGGGGGCATACAAACAGCGCTTGACGTGGCGAAGGCAATCGCATTAGGGGCGAATACAACCGCGTTTGCTGGATACTTTTTACGTATTTTAATGCAAGATGGTATCGAGAAGTTAGTGGATGAAATTGACCTTTTACATACAGATTTAAAATTTATTATGACAGCTCTTGGTGCGAAGACGATAGAAGAGTTGCAATCTGTACCTCTTGTTGTAAAGGGCGAAACGTATCATTGGTTAATGCAGCGTGGTATTGATACAACGCATTATAGTAGGAGATAAATGTTTAGTGCTGATTCTGCTTGCGAGCTTGCTCCGGTGTATCAAGACTTGTTGCACCAGGATATTGAAGTGATTGGTCGCGATCCGATTCAACGCGGCGTGATTCTCTTAGTTTTCGTTCTTGGCGATCTTTACCCATTGTGAATGGAAAACATAGGAGGTGAAATGATGGATGGGAGTATTTTTTATTTTGTAGCTTGGATAGGGTGGGTTATCGTAACTTTCTTTATGAAAAAGGAATCTATTCGATGGAAGTTAAGCGCTTGTATATTGATTTTTATAATTTGCTCTTCGTTACATGTAACGATTGCTTCATTCACGGTATCAATAAATGCTCTTTTACTTTGTATTATTTCTTTTATAGGGATTACGCTATATTCTATTTGGAAAAAAATATATACCTTACTTTCGGCGCTTATTATTGCAATGTTATATACAAGTTTTCATTTGTTAGAAGTATATGACCCGATTTGGATTGTGGTGGATAGGTTGTTTCTGTTAAGTAGTGCCCTTGTGTATGCATCGGTTTTATTGCATGGAGATCGTTTCCTGCGATTATGTTCTTTATATATAGGGATGTTGCAAGGAGAGTTGCTAGTGACACTTATTTTTCGAAAACTAAACTTCCCTTATGATTACGGTAGTTTAGCGTTTTTTGATATCATCGCCGTTTCTACATTATTTATGGCAATTTTATTTTGGATTGCAAAAGTATCAGTATACATGGAACAGTTTAAGCGGAAAACACGTAAAAGAAAGGCGAGGGTAATACATGACTGAATGACTGAATATACACCAGCCATTTTATGTGGCGTAATAGCAGGGACGGTAACGAGAGTGTTAATGCTTCGCACGGATACGCGGCAATATCCAACGAGGCTTCATGGGAAAATTATTCATATTGCGATGGGGTTAATTGCCGCAGCCTTAGGGGCGATTGCAATCCCGTCTATTTTGAAAAAAGATTTTTCTGCCATTACATTTCTTACGTTAGCAGCGACGCAATTTCGTGATGTGCGTAATATGGAAAGAAATACGCTTCAACAATTAGATGGATATGAGCTCGTACCACGTGGAAATACATACATTGAAGGAATTGCATTAGTTTTTGAAAGTCGCAACTATTTGGCGATGTTAACGTCGTTTGCAACGACGTTTGCGTATATAGGGTTCCATTCATGGATTGCTGGAGTAATTATGGCTATAATAGCATTTTTTATTGCGAAAAAATTAATGTCAGGCAAAAGGTTACATAACCTCGTTGATATCGAGCATGTACCACTTCGCTTTGAAGGGGCGGGGCTTTATATTGATAATATTTATATTATGAATATTGGATTGCCGGCAAGGCAAGAAGAAATTATGAAATATGGAATGGGTTTTATTTTAAAACCGAAATCAATTGATGCGATGGTTACAATTGCAAATTTAGGACAACGGCAAGCTATTTTACATGATGTCTCTGTTGCTCTAGGGATATATAGAGATTCAGGTACACCAGCACTTGTACCGTTAGCGAAGCGTGATTTAGAAGATGGAAGAGTTGGGATCTTTGTCTTGCCGCAAGACCAAGATGCCGAGAAAGCGATAGGTGTCATAGGGAACGTGCCAACGCTAGAAAGTGCCGTTCATATGTCATCGGAAGCCCCGAAAGGAAGGGGAGATAAAAGATGAATGTTAGAAAGTGTTATTCTCGCAGTCATTACAACAACACCAGAAAAGTTTGCAGGTGGAGCCCCCTTATTTACTTGTGAGACGACAGAGGAACTAGAATTTGTCGCAAATAATTTAGAGGCGATATTAGATGGTATTGCGCATCGCTTACAAGAGAATGTATATATTATTGTGAAACATTAGATGCCGAAACCAGTAATAGCAATAGTAGGCCGCCCGAACGTAGGAAAATCTACTATTTTCAATAGAATTGTTGGAGAAAGAGTTTCAATCGTAGAAGATATACCAGGTATAACGCGAGACCGTATTTATAGTGCGGGAGAATGGTTAAATCATGAGTTTAACATTATTGATACAGGTGGAATTGATATTGGAGACGAGCCGTTCTTGACACAAATTCGTCAACAGGCGGAAGTAGCGATTGATGAAGCAGATGTTATCATTTTTATGACGAATGGTCGCGATGGTGTAACTGCAGCAGATGAAGAAGTTGCTAAAATTTTATATCGTTCTAAAAAACCTATTGTCCTTGCGGTAAATAAGGTTGATAATCCAGAAATGCGTAGTGATATTTATGACTTTTATGCATTAGGATTCGGTGAGCCATTCCCGATTTCAGGTACACACGGTTTAGGACTTGGTGATTTGTTAGATGAAGCTGCAAATCATTTTCCGAAGATTGAAGAAGAAGCGTATGACGATGAAACAATCCGTTTCTCTTTAATTGGACGTCCGAACGTAGGAAAATCATCACTTGTAAATGCACTTCTTGGTCAAGAACGTGTAATTGTAAGTAATATAGCAGGAACGACACGTGATGCTGTTGATACACCATATAGCAAAGATGGTCAAGATTATGTAATCATCGATACAGCTGGTATGCGTAAAAAAGGGAAAGTATACGAAAGTACAGAAAAATATAGTGTACTTCGTGCGCTTAGAGCGATTGAACGTTCTGACGTTGTTTTAGTCGTTTTAGACGGAGAAGAAGGAATTATTGAACAGGATAAAAAAATCGCTGGATATGCTCATGATTCAGGACGAGCTGTTATTATCGTTGTAAACAAATGGGATGCAGTGAAAAAAGATGAGAAAACAATGAAAGCATTTGAAGAAAATATTCGTGCTCATTTCCAATTCTTGGACTATGCACCGATTGTATTCTTATCTGCGAAAACGAAAAAACGTACACAAACATTATTACCAGTTATTAATGAAGTAAATGAAAGTCATAGTATCCGTGTACAAACGAATGTATTAAATGATGTAATTATGGATGCTGTAGCGATGAATCCAACGCCGACTCATAATGGTAGCCGTCTGAAGATCTTCTATGCGACACAGGTTGCGGTAAAACCACCGACATTTGTTGTGTTTGTAAACGATACAGAATTAATGCACTTTTCATATGAGCGCTTCTTAAAGAATCGTTTACGTGAAGCGTTCGGATTTGTAGGAACGCCGATTCACATTATCGCTAGAGCAAGAGACTAAATGACAAAAATCACAGTAATAGGAGCAGGTAGCTGGGGAACAGCGTTAGCGATGGTATTAGCTGACAATGGACATGATGTACGTATTTGGGGAAATCGTTCTGAACTTATGGATGAGATTAATGAGAAACATGAGAATAGTCGATATCTTCCAGGAATTACATTGCCAAGCACAATCGTAGCCTACTCTTCTTTAGAAGAAGCATTAGTAGATGTAAATACAGTACTGTTAGTAGTACCGACGAAAGCGTACAGAGATGTATTACAAGAGATGAAAGAAATTGTTACAGAACCAGTTACTTGGATTCATGCAAGTAAAGGGATCGAACCAGGTACGTCAAAACGTATTTCGGAAGTGATTGAGGAAGAAATTCCGGAGAACTTGATTAAAGATGTTGTTGTACTGTCTGGACCGAGTCATGCTGAAGAAGTCGGCTTACGTCAAGCGACAACTGTTACATCGGCAGCGAAGCGTATGGAAGCGGCTGAGGAAGTACAAGATTTGTTTATGAATAGCTACTTCCGTGTATACACAAATCCGGATATTGTTGGAGTTGAGCTTGGTGGTGCGTTAAAAAATATTATCGCATTAGCTGCAGGGATAACGGATGGTCTTGGATTAGGTGATAATGCGAAAGCGGCATTAATGACACGTGGTTTAACGGAAATTGCTCGTTTAGGAAGAAAAATGGGCGGAAATCCTTTAACGTTCGCTGGTCTAACTGGTATGGGAGACTTAATAGTAACTTGTACAAGTGTTCATAGCCGAAATTGGCGCGCTGGAAATATGCTCGGAAAAGGGCACTCTTTAGAAGAAGTGTTAGAAAGTATGGGTATGGTTGTAGAAGGCGTAAGAACAACGAAAGCTGCTCATGAATTGGCAGAGAAGATGGAAGTTGAAATGCCGATTACAGCTGCTTTATATGACGTGTTGTTCAATGGGAATAATGTAAAAGATGCAGTAGGCTCATTGATGGGACGCGTTCGAAAACATGAAGTGGAAGCTATACCTGATTTACTTTAAATGGATAATAACATTTTTAATAATATTGAGAAGGAAGCGAAAGTAAACAAAGAGGATATTTTTAAATTAGCGTCATCTGTACAAAATGCGAATTTACGTGATGAAACTGTGCTTCGTCAATTGATTCATCAAGTAGCTCTTATGGCAGGACGTGAAGTGCCGAAAGAGCAAGAGGATCAAATTGTAAAAGCGATTATTAACAATAATATGCCAGCAGATTTTGGTTCGTTAAGCAAAATGTTTAAAAAATAAATGTCAGAAGGGCTTATAAAAATGTGGTTTTCCTTAGGGGCAATGGGATTTATGTTTGTTGCAGTAGTTTTTATTTTATTAAGTAGACATAAAATGAAAAATAAATTTCTGAAAGGGATTACAGCGTTAGTAGCGTACACCCTCATGATTGTGTCGGGTATTGTTATTTTTCTTGTTGTATTTAGTGGACCTGTGGAGCAGTAAATGTATCCGAAAGAAAATATGAAACAAAATGCTGTTCCTTATGAAGATCAGTTACAAGTTGTTCAAAAAGCTATTACGACATATAAGGAACAAAATGGCGGGATATTGCCAATTAAAACGCGTGATATGAGTACACCTATTTATCAAAAGTATCCAATCGATTTTCAAAAAATTGCTCCGCGCTACATACAAGAAGCACCAGGGAATGCGTATGAAAGTGGAGGGGTATACCAATACGTATTAATAGATGTTGAAACAAATCCGACCGTAAAGTTAATTGATATAAGGATGGTGGAACAAATTCAGGAATTATCATTAAAATTGAGGATGTACCGTGATGAACATCAATATCCACCGTTTAAAAAAGTAATTTCAGACGGGGTATATGAATTGGATTACAAAAAACTAGGATATAAAGATGTACCGCAAGTGACAAGTCCGTATTCTGGTAAAGGACTTCCTTTTGTAATCAATGAAAAAGGAGAAGTATTTGTTGACTACAGAATCGACTTATATGAAGTGTTGAAAAAAAATGAAGGGCAATTTAAGGAAGGGGAAGATATTCGAAATATACTATCGAAAGACTCCCCATTTGTTCCTGCATATTCTTTACCGTATACAGTGAAGGACGGAGAACCAATTTTTTTTAAATCATAATTGGAAAAGGTAGATATTTTTAAAGATATTGCGGAACGCACAGGCGGTGATATTTATTTTGGAGTTGTAGGAGCTGTTCGAACAGGGAAATCAACATTCATTAAAAAATTTATGGAACTTGTTGTTATTCCAAACATTGAGAATGAATCTGACCGCCAAAGAGCGCAGGATGAACTGCCTCAAAGTGCTGCTGGTCGTACAATCATGACGACGGAACCGAAGTTTGTTCCAAACCAAGCGGTTTCTATCGAAGTAGATGAAGGACTTGAAGTAAATATTCGATTGGTAGATTGTGTTGGATATACGGTTCCAGGAGCAAAAGGCTATGAAGATGAGAATGGCCCGCGTATGATTAATACTCCTTGGTATGAAGAGCCTATTCCATTCCATGAAGCTGCAGAAATCGGCACGCGCAAAGTAATTCAAGAACATTCAACAATTGGTGTTGTAATTACAACGGATGGAACGATTGGTGAAATACCAAGAAGAGATTATATAGAGGCAGAAGAACGCGTTGTAAATGAGTTAAAAGAAGTTGGGAAGCCTTTCATTATGATTATCAATACTGTACAGCCGTATCATCCAGATACAGAGCAATTACGCCAAAGTTTATCTGAAGAATATGATATACCAGTAATTGCGATGAGTGTAGAGAGTTTAAGAGAAACAGATGTATATAATGTACTTCGAGAAGCGTTATTTGAGTTCCCGGTACTAGAAGTGAATGTAAACCTTCCTAGTTGGGTAATGGTGCTAAATGAAGGGCATTGGTTACGCAAAAGTTATCAAGAAGCAGTTCAAGAGACTGTAAAGGATATAAAACGTCTTCGTGATGTGGACCGTGTCGTTTGGCAGTTTAGTCAATATGAATTTATTGATCGGGCAAGTCTAGCTGGCATTGATATGGGGCAAGGTGTGGCAGAGATTGACTTATATGCGCCAGATGAATTGTACGATCAAATTTTAAAAGAAGTAGTAGGGGTAGAAATTCGAGGGAAAGACCATTTACTGAAGCTTATGCTCGACTTATCTCATGCGAAAATAGAATATGATCAAGTAGCGGATGCCCTGCGTATGGTAAAGCAAACAGGATATGGTGTAGCAGCACCTGCACTAGCTGATATGAGCTTAGATGAGCCGGAAATTATACGTCACGGTTCAAGGTTTGGTGTGAAATTAAAAGCGGTAGCTCCATCTATTCATATGATTAAAGTAGATGTTGAGTCGACGTTTGAGCCAATTATTGGTACTGAAAAGCAAAGTGAAGAATTAGTTCGTTATTTAATGCAAGATTTTGAAGATGATCCATTATCGATTTGGAATTCTGATATATTCGGACGTTCGCTTAGCTCTATTGTTCGAGAAGGAATTCAAGCAAAACTATCTTTAATGCCAGAAAATGCTAGATATAAATTAAAAGAAACACTAGAAAGAATTATTAATGAAGGATCTGGCGGATTAATTGCGATTATACTATAAATGAACAAGACAGATTTAATCAATGCTGTTGCAGAAGCAAGTTCCCTTTCTAAAAAGGACGCAACAAAAGCAGTAGACGCTGTTTTTGATTCTATCTTAGAAGCTTTAAAACAAGGTGATAAAGTACAATTGATCGGATTCGGTAACTTCGAAGTTCGTGAGCGTGCGGCTCGTAAAGGTCGTAACCCACAAACAGGTGAGGAGATTGAAATCGCTGCAAGTAAAGTACCTGCATTCAAACCTGGTAAAGCGTTAAAAGATGCGGTTAAATAAATGGCAAAAGTTAATTTAGAACAAATTGAACATGCAGTACGCCTTATTTTAGAGGCAATCGGAGATGACCCAAATCGTGAGGGAGTACTTGATACACCGAAGCGTGTTGCAAAAATGTACGCAGAAGTGTTCTCAGGAATGCATGAAGATCCAAAAGAGCATTTGCATAAAGTATTCGGAGAAGATCACGAAGAGCTTGTACTAGTAAAAGATATACCATTTTATTCGATGTGTGAGCATCATCTAGTTCCATTCTATGGAGTTGCTCACGTTGCATATATTCCGCAAGGCGGAAAGGTGACAGGGCTAAGTAAATTAGCTCGTACTGTAGATACAATTGCACGTCGTCCACAACTACAAGAACGTATTACATCAACAGTGGCTAATTCTATCATGGAAGTACTAGAGCCGCATGGTGTAATGGTAGTAGTAGAAGCAGAACATATGTGTATGACGATGCGTGGTGTGAAAAAGCCAGGTGCGAAAACGATAACGACAGCAGTACGTGGTGTGCTTGAAAATGATGCTGCAGCGCGTAGTGAAATTTTATCTTTTATTAAAACGAAGTAAGTGTGTGACATCTACGGAGGGTATGCGGGTATAAAAGAGAAATTGATGGAGAAATTACGCCATCCTTATTTTATAAACTATATTGAAGAACCATGTATTGATGAAGAGAAAATAGCATTGTTATATGGTGCTTTAAAAAGTGAAAATTTACATATAGAACAAATTGAGCATTATGTAGTAACGATTATGCTTGTGCAAATTGCGCTTGATACACATGAAAGAGTATCAAACAAAGCGGGGGAAGAAGCGATTGAATCGCATAAACGCCGCCAGTTAACAGTACTTGCAGGTGATTACTATAGTGGGCTATATTATTACTTGTTGTCTATGAATCGTGATATTGTTTTAATTCGCGCGCTTGCTGAAGGAATTAAAGAGATTAATGAACATAAAATTATGCTATACCAAAAAGCGCATGACAAGATGGATAACATAATGGAGAGTGTAGTAACGATTGAATCTGCGCTCCTTCAAAAAACATGTGATCATTTTCATTTATCACATTGGAAACCATTTATAACGTATGTATTAGGGAAAAATCGTCTTCAAAAAGAATGTCAACTGTATGCTGATAAACAACATTCACCTGTATTTCAAGCAGTGCAAGAGGCTTTAGGGGATAAAGCTGATGCAGAAACAGTTATTAATGAATGGATGATGGAATTACGAAAGAAAGAAAATCAATTTTTAGAAGATCACACAGACATAAGTGAAATAAATTCTGTGTTAAGAGATAAATCGAAGACATAAATGCAACAATCAAAAGAAGAAAGAGTACATGACGTATTTGAGAAAATTTCAGATAAATATGATGTGATGAATTCTGTAATTAGTTTTCAAAGACATAAAGCATGGCGTAAAGAGACGATGCGTATTATGGATGTAAAACCTGGCAGTAAAGCGCTTGATGTATGCTGCGGGACAGCGGACTGGACAATTGCGCTAGCAGGAGCTGTAGGTGAGCGGGGGAAGGTTGTTGGCCTAGACTTCAGTGAAAACATGTTATCTGTCGGTAAACAAAAGGTAGAGGCGTTACAATTAAAACAAGTAGAACTTCTACACGGAAATGCAATGGAACTTCCATTTGAAGATCATACATTTGATTATGTAACGATTGGATTTGGTTTACGTAACGTACCAGATTATTTACACGTATTAAAAGAAATGACGCGTGTAGTAAAACCAGGTGGTAAAGTAATCTGCTTAGAAACATCGCAACCAACAATGATTGGTTTTCGACAAGGGTATATTTTATACTTTAAATATATCATGCCGTTATTTGGAAAGATGTTTGCGAAAAGCTATAAAGAATATTCATGGCTTCAAGAATCCGCTAGTACATTCCCAGGGATGAAAGAATTGGCTCAAATGTTTGGGGAAGCTGGACTTGAACGTGTACAAGTGAAACCATTTACTTTTGGAGTAGCAGCGATGCATTTAGGTATGAAACCAGAATCAAAATAGATGAAGTTACAACTTATGTACTCTTTTTTACGATCGGATATTAATGTAATAGAAAAAGAATTAAAAAAGACAGTTGCTTCTGAACAGCCATTAGTAGAAGAGGCGGCATTACAACTCATTGAAGCTGGTGGGAAGCGAATTCGTCCTGTATTCGTGTTGCTTGCAGGGAAATTCGGGGATTATAAGTTAGACGCAATTAAGCACGTCGCTGTTGCGTTGGAACTTATTCATATGGCCTCTCTCGTTCACGATGACGTTATTGATGCGGCATTTTTACGACGCGGTAGTGCGACTGTGAATGCGAAATGGGGAGATCGTATTGCAATGTATACAGGAGACTATCTGTTTGCTAAGTCTCTTGAATGTGTAACAAATATCGAAATTCCAGAGGCGCATCAGGCACTGTCGCATACAATTTTAGAAGTATGTAAAGGTGAGATTGAACAAATTAAAGATAAATATAACTATGACCAAAATTTACGAACGTATTTAAGAAGGATAAAGCGAAAAACAGCATTATTAATTGCTGCGAGTTGTCAGCTAGGGGCGATTGCTGCTGGTGCTAATCGTGATACAGTAAATCGTCTGTTTTGGTATGGGTATTTCGTAGGAATGTCTTATCAAATTATTGATGACATTCTAGATTTCGTTTCAACAGAAGAGAAACTTGGAAAACCTGCTGGTGGTGATTTACTACAAGGAAATATTACGTTGCCTGCTTTATATGCGATGGAAGATCCACTACTCCGCAAGAAAATCACATCTGTACATGAAAATACAACAGCAAGTGAAATGAAAGAAATTATCAATGCTGTAAAAAATAGTACAGCTATTGATCAAGCATTTGCGTTTAGCGAACGTTATTTACATAAAGCATTGGAAATAATAAAACCACTCCCACGTGGGCAAGCAAAGTATGCATTACAAAATGTTGCAAAGTATATTGGAAAACGAAAATTTTAGATGGAAAAAACATTTCTAATGGTAAAACCAGACGGTGTACAACGTGCCTTCATTGGGGAAATTGTAGCTCGTTTTGAGAAAAAGGGCTTTCAATTAGTTGGTGCAAAATTAATGCAAGTCACTCCGGAAATTGCTGGACAACACTACGGTGAGCATAAAGAAAAACCTTTCTTTGGTGAATTAGTAGACTTTATTACATCTGGACCTGTATTTGCAATGGTATGGCAAGGTGAAGGTGTAGTAGATACAGCTCGTAATATGATGGGTAAAACAAGACCACATGAAGCGGCTCCTGGAACAATTCGTGGAGATTTCGGTGTAACTGTTGCGAAAAACATTATCCACGGTTCTGATTCTTTAGAAAGCGCAGAGCGCGAGATTGCTATTTTCTTTAAAGAAGAAGAATTGGTAGACTACTCAAAATTAATGAATGAATGGATTTACTAAATGCGATATATTACAGCTGGTGAATCTCATGGTCCACAACTTACAACGATTATAGAAGGTATTCCAGCAGGACTGCCTTTAGTAGCGGATGATATAAATGAAGAGTTAGCTAGAAGGCAAAAGGGATATGGGCGTGGTAGACGCATGCAAATTGAAACAGATCAAGTGCAAATTGCAAGTGGTGTTAGACATGGAGAGACATTAGGTTCTCCAATTGCACTTGTTGTTGAAAATCGTGATTTTGCACACTGGACAAAAATTATGGGTGCAGAGCCGTTAACGGAACAAGAAGAAAAAGAAATGAAGAGGAAAGTAACAAAACCAAGACCTGGACATGCTGATTTAAATGGTGCGATTAAATATGGTCATAGAGATATGAGAAATGTACTTGAACGTTCTTCAGCACGCGAAACGACAGTGCGTGTTGCTGCTGGTGCGATTGCTAAAAAAGTGTTAGCGAAACTTGGTATTACAGTGGCAGGTCATGTAATTGAAATTGGCGGTGTACAAGCTAAGGAGATTACGTATCGTTCAATTGAAGAATTAAAAAGTATTACAGAAGCATCACCTGTACGTTGTTTAGATGAAGAGGCTGGCAATAAAATGATAAAAGCGATTGATGATGCGAAAGCAAATGGTGATTCAATTGGTGGCATCGTTGAAGTAATTGTGGAAGGAATGCCAATTGGAGTAGGAAGCTATGTGCATTATGATCGAAAACTGGATGCGAAATTAGCAGCCGCAATTATGAGCATTAATGCCTTTAAAGGTGTTGAGATTGGAATTGGTTTTGAAGCAGCACATAGACCTGGAAGTGAAGTTCATGATGAAATTCTGTGGAGTGAAGCGCGTGGATATACACGAAGAACGAATCATGCAGGTGGATTAGAAGGCGGTATGACGACTGGAATGCCAATTGTTGTGCGCGGTGTGATGAAACCGATACCTACATTATATAAACCTCTTCAAAGTGTAGATATTGATACGAAAGAGCCTTTTACAGCGAGCATTGAACGTTCAGATAGTTGTGCTGTACCAGCAGCTAGTGTCGTTGCAGAAGCTGTTGTGGCTTGGGAATTAGCGACAGCTTTAATAGAACAATTTGGATTAGATCGTATGGATCTTATTCGTGAAAATATTGAGAAACATAATGAATATGCGAGGGGATTTTAAATGGAAAACATACATATTCAAACGAAATCAAAAGAATATGATGTGCATGTTGGGAAAGAGGCATTATCACATTTGACAACATTTGTTCAAAATATGCAGCCAGCTGTATCTAACGTAATGATCATTTCAGATGAAGTTGTTGCATCTTTACATTTACAGACAGTTGTGAATGCATTGCAAGTAGAGCAAGAAGTATTTTCATTCGTTGTACCGAGTGGTGAAAAAGAGAAGTCTTTTGAAAATTTCTATGCGGCTCATACGTCAGCTCTTGAAAATAAATTAGATAGAAATTCTTTAATTATCGCACTTGGAGGCGGAATGATTGGAGATTTGGCTGGTTTTGTTGCTGCGTCGTTTATGCGTGGCATTCGCTTTGTCCAAGTTCCAACGACTTTATTAGCTCACGATAGTGCAGTAGGCGGGAAAGTAGCAATTAACCATCCGTTAGGGAAGAATATGATTGGTGCATTCCATCAGCCAGAAGCGGTTGTATATCATACACCATTTTTATACTCTCTTCCTGAAAAAGAATGGCGTTCAGGTTTTGCAGAAGTGATAAAACATGCTTTGATTGGTGATGTTGAACTCTATCATTGGTTAAAAGAAGAAGTGCAAACATTAGCGGATCTTCGTGATGAGAAGTTAATTCACATATTAATGAAGGCGATTCCTGTAAAAGCAAATATTGTATCGCAAGATGAAACAGAAAAAGGTGTACGTGCTCATTTGAACTTTGGACATACGCTAGGACATGCTCTTGAAAAAGAGATTGGATATGGAAATATTACTCACGGTGACGGAGTAGCAGTTGGGATGTTATTTGCTTTATTTTTAAGTGAGCAGGTGTATAAGGTTAATCTTGCTTATGAAGAGATAAAGCAGTGGTTCTTGCAATACGGCTATCCAAAAATGCCAAGCGATTTGAATGTAGAGCGCCTCGTTCAACTGATGAAACAAGATAAGAAAGCAAATGCTGGAACAATTCATATGGTACTTATGCAGGAATATGGGGTGGTGAACGTCGTATCTATTTCTGATGAGACTGTTCATATTGCGTTAGAGGCATTTCAAAAGGATAGGGTTTAAATGAATGGGGGAAGAAAAATGAGAGTGAAAGAGCAATTGTTAACTTTGAGAGCATATGTACCTGGGAAAAATATTGAAGAAGTAAAAAGAGAATATGGATTATCAAAAATTGTGAAATTAGCATCGAATGAAAATCCATTCGGTTGTTCTACAAGTGTGACAGAAGCGTTAACATTGTTAGCGAGTCAATACGCACTTTATCCAGATGGATATGCTTTTGAACTTCGGACAAAAGTAGCTGATCATTTAGGTGTAAAAGCGGAACAACTGTTATTTGGTAGTGGGTTAGATGAAGTCATTCAAATGATTAGCCGTGCCTTACTACATGAAGGAACAAATGTTGTAATGGCGAATCCTACATTCTCGCAATACCATCACCATGCTGTTATTGAAGGGGCAGAAGTTCGTGAACTAGCACTTAAAGATGGCATTCACGATTTAGATGCAATGTTACAGCAAGTAGATGATAAAACGAAGATTGTGTGGATTTGTAATCCGAATAATCCGACAGGTACATATGTAGAGAAACAAAAATTACTTTCATTTTTAGAATCAGTACCTAAGTCAGCGCTCGTTATTATGGACGAAGCATATTATGAATATGCGGAAGCAAAAGACTATCCGCAAACATTGCCACTTCTTGAAAAGTATGAAAACCTTATGGTATTACGTACATTTTCAAAGGCATATGGCTTAGCTGCTTTTCGAATTGGATATGCGATTGGTGATGCGAAGTTAATCGGGCATCTGGAAGTAGCAAGGTTACCGTTCAATACATCGACTGTAGCACAAGCTGTAGCCATAGCTGCATTAGAAGATCAAACATTTTTACAAGACTGTGTGCAAAAAAATGCTGAAGGGTTAAATCAATACTATGCATTTTGTAAGGAATATAACGTATTCTATTATCCGTCTCAAACAAATTTCATTTTCTTAAAACTTGGTATTTCTGGTAATGAAGCTTTCAAACGATTAATGAAGAAAGGATATATTGTTCGTTCTGGTGCTGCATTTGGAATACATGATGGCATTCGTATTACCGTCGGTTTGAAAGAAGAAAATGATGAAATTATAGAATTACTGAAAGAGCTTGTAAATGAGCAAGTTAAGAAAGAAGAAACATATTCTTAAATGAACAGAAGAGAATATTTTTTAGAATTAAAGGAGACGTTTATGCAAAAGTTTGAACAAGCTGTTTCATATATTGAAAATGGTGAAGCGGAAAAAGGATTACAATTATTAAAAGAACAATTACAAGTTGCGAATGATGAAGAGAAGTATGATATCGCTCGCTACTATCATACACTTGGGTTTACGGATGAGGCGCTAGTAATAACAGAAGATTTACGCTTGCTATATCCGGAAGAGAGTGAATTTACGGTATTTTTAGCAGAATTATATATTGATTTAGATAAAGAAGATGAAGCGATTGAAGTACTTCATGATATTCCGGAAAATGATGATTTATATGTTCAATCGTTATTGCTTGTTGCGGATTTATTCCAAATGCAAGGTTTTGATGATGTAGCAGAGCAAAAACTATTAAAGGCGAAAGAATTGATGCCTGACGAACCTGTTATTACGTTTGGATTAGCAGAATTATATAGTAGTAAAGGTGAAGAACAAAAGGCAATTACGCATTACGAGTCGCTATTAGCGGAACATAAAGTAATGGGTGGTGTTGTCATTGCACTTCGTCTCGCAGAAACGTTAAGTGCAATTGGAAACTGGGAAGAAGCGATCTCTTACTATGAAGCTGGTTTAGAGGAGCAAAAAGATATTCACTCCTTATTTGGATATGCTTTCACGTTATATCAAGGAGAAGAATATCAAAGAGCAATTGGTGCTTGGCAAGAACTAAAAGAATTAGACCCTGAGTACGCATCACTATACATGTATTTAGCGAAAAGCTATGAAAAAGAAGGAATGCTGCAAGAAAGCTATGAAACACTTCAAGAAGGAATTAAAGTAGATGAGCTTGCTGTTCCGTTTTATGTAGAATTAGCGAACATTGCAGCTAAATTAGGAAAAGTAGCAGAGGCAGAGGAAGTGCTTCAAAAAGCGCTTGAGTTAGATCCAGGACATTTAGGTGCAATATTAAAATATGCGTATATTTTAAAAGGACAAGAAAAGTATGAAGAGTTAATTACAGTTGTAGAGCGTGCTATTGATAGCGGAGAGCCAGATACACAACTACTTTGGGATCTTGCGTTTGCAAAAAAACAATTAGAAATGTATTCGGATGCATTAAAGCACTATGAAAGTGCATATACTTCTTTTAAGAATCATCCAGACTTCTTGGAAGAGTACGGTTATTTCTTATTGGAAGAAGGAATGCGAAAAGAGGCCAAAGAAGTGTTTACTCAGTTATTACAACTAGACCCGACACAAATTCATATTGAAGAGTTGTTATATAATTTAGAGGATTTTTCATAAATGCCGCTTCTTGAATCTAAAAAGAAAAGAGAAAGACAGAGGAGGGACTTAATTGCTATGAATACCCCTGTTTCTGTAAACGAGAAGAAGGATTTTGTGAAATGGTTTTTGAATAATTACCAACTGAAACAGCGTGAATGTGTATGGATTTTGAATTATTTAATGAGTCACGACCAATTAATGCATAAAGTCCACTTCGTAGAGCATGCAAAATATTGTCCGCGTGGCTTAGTGATGTCAGCAAACTGCGTGAAAGACACACCGTTTCACTTTTTTAAACAAAATGTTATGACAACAGATGCTGAAAAATCGTTTCATGATATTCGTTTAAATCGAGATGAGGATATTTATATTCAACTCAACTTTAAATCATCGTTCCAAAATGCAAACTATGTAGCTGTATTAGAAGACAATCCATATTTACCAAAGCATATTGAAGTAAATGAAAAAGATCGTTTACTTGCAGAGAGATTTTTAGAAGAGAGTGTATTTTCATTTAGAAGAGAACGTCTTTTGAAACAAATTGATGAAGCGTTGGATAAGCAAGATAAGGACGCGTTTCATAGGTTAACGGCGGAGTTAAAGACTTTATAGGTGAAATGGATTGTAAAAGATGTGGAACAGTTTGAGCAAGCAAGGGAGTATGTAGATACAGGAGTAATACCTCTTTTATCAATTTCAGCAGCAAAAGAAATGAAAATGGTAGTAGAACAAGGTGAATTTATTGAATTGTTGAGTATGGAGTTGGAAAGAGAATATAAAGGAAGAGTACTTTTACTACCTGCATTTACGTATTTAGTAGAAAGTCAAAAGAAAGAAAAAGTTCGTTTGCAAGAATGGACAGATCATTTACAAAGTCAAGGTTTTAAGTATATTGCTTATGTTACAAGTGACTTTTCATGGAAAGAAGATATGCAAGAGTTACAGGGGGATTTATTTTGGTTACCCTCATTAGCGTTAGAACAATTTAGTGATCAAGCGAAGAGAGAAGTCATTCACGCTCATATAAAAAATATAATGGTAATGTTAGAAGAAAAATGGGGAAAATATCAATAAGTGAGCGAGAAAGAACATCGTGTGTCAAGAAGACAGTTTTTAAATTACACACTTACAGGAGTAGGAGGCTTTATGGCAGCGGGTATATTAATGCCGATGACGCGATTTGCGCTTGATCCGGTGTTAAGAAAAGAAGCGGGAACAGATATGGTTGCTGTTGCACAAGTAAAGGATATTACAACAGAGCCGAAGCGTTTCGACTTTAAGGTGAAGCAGGTTGACGGATGGTACAAGTCTGAAGAGCCAAAATCTGCTTGGGTGCATAAAGATGAAAGCGGAGACATCGTTGCATTTTCTCCAGTGTGTAAACATTTAGGGTGTACAGTGAACTGGAATTCGGACAAAGCACATCCGAATCAATTCTTTTGCCCGTGTCACGGAGGACGTTATACAAAAGATGGTATGAACATTAAAGGCACACCGCCACTTGCTCCGCTTGATGTGTACGAGTCTAAAGTGAAAGATGGAACGCTGTATTTAGGAAAAGCGAAGCCAAAAGGGGGTGCGAAGTAGATGCTAAATAAAATTTATGATTGGGTAGATGAACGTTTAGATATTACACCGATATGGCGCGATATCGCTGATCATGAAGTACCTGAACATGTAAACCCGGCACATCACTTTTCTGCATTCGTTTATTGCTTTGGAGGACTTACCTTTTTCGTTACTGTAATTCAAATTTTATCTGGAATGTTTTTGACGATGTATTATGTGCCTGATATTAAAAATGCGTGGGAATCTGTTTACTATTTACAAAATGAAGTTGCGTACGGACAAATTGTTCGTGGTATGCACCACTGGGGTGCTAGTCTTGTAATTGTAATGATGTTTTTACATACACTCAGAGTTTTCTTCCAAGGTGCGTATAAAAAACCTCGTGAGTTAAACTGGATTGTTGGTGTTCTTATTTTCTTTGTTATGTTAGGTCTTGGTTTTACCGGATATTTATTACCGTGGGATATGAAAGCGTTATTTGCTACGAAAGTAGGGATTCAAATCGCAGAGCAAACGCCGCTCATTGGTCCTTATATTAAAACATTACTCGCTGGTCATTCCGAAATTGTTGGCGCTCAAACATTAACTCGCTTCTTTGCTATTCACGTCTTCTTCTTACCAGCAGCACTTCTAGGTTTAATGGCCTTCCACTTCATCATGATTCGCAAACAAGGTATTTCCGGTCCACTATAAATGCATCGCGGCAAAGGGATGAAGTTTGTAGGAGATTCTCGGGTACCAGTAGCTCGGAAACCAAATATTCCAAAAGATTATTCTGAATACCCAGGAAAAACAGAAGCATTTTGGCCGAACTTCTTGTTAAAAGAATGGATGGTAGGTGCAGTTTTTTTAATCGGTTATTTATGTTTAACAGTGGCGCATCCGTCACCGCTTGAGAGAATGGCGGATCCGACAGATGCCGGATATATACCACTTCCAGATTGGTATTTCTTATTTTTGTATCAGTTACTAAAGTATTCTTATGCTTCTGGTTCATTTACTGTAATTGGAGCGTTTATTATGCCAGGGATTGCGTTTGGAGCATTACTGTTAGCTCCGTTCCTTGATCGAGGCCCAGAAAGACGCCCATTAAAGCGTCCTGTAGCAACTGGATTTATGCTTTTAGCGATTGCATCGATTATCTTTTTAACTTGGGAATCTGTAGCGCACCACGACTGGGAAGCTGCAAAGAAACAAGGCGCAATTGTAAAAACAGCACCAGTTGATAAAAATGATGACGGCTACAAGTTAATGCAAAAAAATACTTGTTTAACGTGTCATGGTGATAATTTACAAGGCGGGGCGGCAGCACCAGCTTTGCAAAACTTAACTTTAAAACCTGAAGAAATCGCTAAAATTGCGAAAGATGGAAAAGGTTCTATGCCTAAAGGTGTATTTAAAGGTACGGATGAAGAACTGAAAAAGCTTTCGGAATTCGTTGCAAAGTATAATAAAAAATAATTGCAAAGTATAATAAAAAATAATAGAAAAGCTGACTACAAATTTTGTGGTCAGCTTTTTATTTTGATGACAGAAAGTTTACTATATAATAGAGTAGAGTTTGAGGAAAGAATGAAAGGTGTTGGACATACAGCTTGGTTTACTTGTATGCAATGTTAAATGTTAAGACAACGCTCAGTATTATTATTTTTATTGATTGTTAACATACTAGGTACAATTTACGGATTTATATGGTATGGAAATCAATTAAAAGAAACGTCACCTATATTTTGGCCGTTTGTACCAGATAGTCCTATGGCGACTCTCTTTTTTGTCTTTGTTTTAATTGCTTTCTTGGTAAAGCGAAACTGGGGATTAATAGAGGCGCTGGCAATTGTAACTTTAATAAAATATGGTATATGGGCTGTTGTTGTAAATGGGGTTATGATTTATGTAAAAGGTCCTATTGGCCTTATGGGGTATATGTTAATGCTATCGCATTTTGCAATGGCAGTGCAGGGAGTGTTATATGCTCCGTTTTACCGTATAAAAAAATGGCATTTTGTAGTAGCAGGTATATGGACATTACATAATGACGCAATTGATTATTTATTTTGGCAAATGCCGAGATACGGAATTATGCATTTGTTTGTAGAGAAAATTGGTTATTTTACATTTTGGTTAAGTATTGTTGTACTATGCATCACATACTATTATTGCTTACGTGAGCGCCGAAAACAGTTTTATTTATGAATGAAGAGAAGTAAGAGTGGTACAAAAATATTGGAGCGATTGATTACGTTAGTTGTTTCATATAGCATAGCATTTTCGATTTTTGCACTTGCAACAACGGCAGTTGTATATGGAAAATGGCTGTATTATTTTGAAATTGATTTTTTAAACATTCCAGATTTAGCGGATATGACAAAAGATGAAATTAAGAGAAATTATGATGTGCTTATTACATATTTATCTCCGTTTTATGACGGAGCATTACATTTGCCGACATTAGATATGTCTACAAATGGCCGTATTCATTTTGTAGATGTTAAAAATATTATAGTAAAGATTCAATATGTGATGTATGCGACAATTATGATTGTAGTGATAGGCGGCGCTTATTTATTAAAAAGAAAAAATGAAAAATTTTTACTGCATGGATCGATTGTAACAATTATATTTCCGATAGCACTGATGTTGCCAATCGCTATTAATTTTGAAAAGAGTTTTGTATTATTCCATAAGTTGTTATTCAGTAACGATTATTGGATGTTTGATATTGAATCGGATCCGATTATTTTAATGTTACCAGAAGAATTCTTTATGCATGCGGCGTGTGCTATTTTATTATTCATTTTAGGTGGTAGTATACTTTGTTACAGCTTGTATAGATATTTTGTAAAAAAGAAAAGGGTTTCAAAGGAAAAATTCTCTGCTTAAATGTTTCCGTTACGTATATATGCTGAAGAGTGGAGTGAACTAACAGGGTTGCTAGACGACTCGTTACAGTTAGTGAAGCGTAATGAAGATGAAAAAGCAGTACAAGTATTACAATATTTCTCGGAGCAGTTTGTAGTGAAGGGGAATGAAAAGAAGCAAGAAGTAACACCAGATCAAATTAGAGTCATTTCTTTAGCTTACGACAAAGCGAAACAATCTCTCTCGGAAGAAGATTTAGGTAAGCAAGTTAAAATTGATAATGTGATAGCATTACAACTTGCTGTTGATGCGCAAGTATCGAAATATCAACCGCTTTGGATGGAAAGAGAAGGGAAAGTAATGGGTGCTTTTTCTCAAATGGAAAAAGCGATGAAAAAAGAAGATACTGGACAGTTTCAGCAAACGTTAAATACATTCTTAAATGAATTTTATATTATTTACCCAAGCCTAATGATTGCTTTGCCAGAAAACGAGGTGCAACGTGTAAATGCTCATTTATCTTATTTGGATGAATTTCGTAACGTTATGTTAAAAACGAAGGGCGGGCAAATGCAATTAGGAATCATTAAAGGAGATTTGCAAAAGATATTTCACACAGTAAAAAAAGATGAAATTGCCCCCTCTCTCATTTGGTTTATGACAATTACTGGAGGACTTATTTTATTCACATTAACTTATGTTGGATGGAGAAAGTATAAAGGCGAGCGAGAGAAAAGAAAAAGTAATGTACATTCTAAAAATAGATAAATGACAGGAGCAGAAGTGGCTCGGAAAATTTTAGATGAAAATGGATTATACAACGTAGCTGTAGAAGAAACGCCAGGTCATTTATCAGACCATTATGATCCAACTGCCAAAACAGTTCGATTATCAACAGATAACTATTATGGCCATTCAGTTGCTGGTACAGCAGTAGCAGCACACGAAGTAGGGCATGCGATTCAAGATGCAAAAGATTATAATTTCATGCGTGTTCGTCATTCATTAGTGCCAGTTGCTAATTTTGGCTCGAATATGTCTTGGGTTTTCGTCTTAATTGGTGTGTTTGCACAAATGTCTGGTTTATTGTTGCTAGGAATTATTTTAATGGCAGCAGGTGTTGTTTTTCAACTTGTTACATTACCAGTTGAGTTTGATGCATCAAAACGTGCAATGCAACAAATTGAAGCACTTGGTATCGTATCGACAGATGAGTACGGCCAAGCTCGTAAAGTATTAAATGCGGCAGCATTAACATATGTAGCAGCTGCAGCTGTAGCGGTATTTGAATTATTACGTCTTGTATTAATATATACTGGTATGCAGCGTAGCGACGACTAAATGGAATATCCAGACCATTTAGTAAAGCAAGTGAAAGAGCGTAGTGCTTCGTATCAGCTAGAAGGTTTTTTAAGTGGACAAGGCCCTGGAAACCCAAAAATTATGCTCGTTGGAGAAGCACCTGGTGAAACAGAAATTCATAATGGGATTCCGTTTAGCGGGAGAGCTGGAAAACATTTAATGGAGTTTTTAGAACGTATTCATGTTACAAGGGAAGAAGTATATATTACGAGTGCGGTCCGAAGTAGGCCATATAAATGGCGAGAGAAAAAAGAACGAAATGGCGAAAAAATACAGAAAAAGTATAATAGAACACCAAATCAAGGAGAAATACTTGCTCATGCACCATTATTAGATTATGAGTTGGAACATATAGATCCTCCTGTTATTGTTACGCTTGGTAATATTGCATTACAGCGTTTAGTCGGTAAAAATCATAAAATTACAGATGTTCATGGAGAATTGTTAAAACAACCCGTGCAACAATTGAAAGATAGTTGCTGTACAGAATTTGTATGGACAGAAAAAGAATATTCTATTTTTCCGACCTTTCATCCAGCTTCTATTTTTTATAATCGGAGTTTGTTGGGGCTTATTTATGAGGATTGGGAGAAGCTTAAAAGATATGTAATAAAAAACTAGATGACATCAAGTTTGAAGATTCGAAATATCATTTTCATTTTAATTGGTTCCGCTATTTTTTCTTTCGGTATTGTGAATATCAATATTGAAAACCATCTTGCAGAAGGTGGCTTTACTGGCATTACGCTATTATTATATTTTAAATTTTCACTCGATCCTTCTTATACAAACTTAATTTTAAACGTCCCTCTATTTTTCATCGGCTGGAAATTACTTGGCCGAACCACTTTTTTATACACATTAATTGGTACATTTAGCGTCTCTTTATTCCTATGGGTGTTTCAGCGCTATGAAGTTCTCAACTTACATTTAAACTTGCAAAATGATATGACACTGGCCGCTTTATTCGCTGGGGCATTTATCGGTATTGGGCTTGGCATTATATTCAAATATGGCGGGACTACTGGTGGTGTTGATATTATCGCAAGATTAGCCCACAAATATGTTGGCTGGAGTATGGGAAAAACGATGTTTATGTTCGATGCCGTCGTTATCGTCGTCTCTATTCTTACATACTTATCATATCGCGAGGGCATGTATACGTTAGTTGCTGTTTTTATCGGGGCAAAAGTCATTGATTTTATGCAAGAAGGAGCCTATGCGGCGAAAGGAGCAACTATTATATCTGATAAAAACGATGAAATTGCTGCCAAAATTTTATCTGATATGGAGCGCGGAGCAACTTTTTTAAAAGCTGTTGGCTCCTATACAAAAGTGGAACGTAACGTATTGTATTGCGTTGTTGCTAAAAATGAAATCGTAAAATTAAAAAACATCATTATTTCAGTTGATCCACATGCGTTTGTCGCTGTAAGTGATGTACACGATGTTGTTGGCGAAGGATTTACACTAGATGAAAATAAAAATCCGTTACACAATTAAATGAAAGAGGAAGGATTAGAGGTGATTAGTATGGAAGCAAAAACGATGAAAGATATGCAGAAAGAAGTAGATGCATATATTGGTCAGTTTAAAGAAGGTTATTTCAGTCCGCTTGCAATGATGGCTCGTTTAACGGAAGAAATGGGAGAGCTTGCGAGGGAAGTAAACCATTACTACGGTGAGAAACCGAAGAAAACAACTGAAACAGAACGTAGTATTGAAGAAGAGCTTGGAGATGTATTGTTTGTTATGATTTGTATGGCAAATAGTTTAAATATTGATTTAGAGACAGCGCATAACATTGTAATGGAGAAATTTAATACACGTGATAAAGATCGCTGGACACGTATTGATGAGGGAGAGAAAGAATAAATGAAAGAAATTAAAGTAATTATCGCTGGACCAAGAGGACGTATGGGATATGAAGCAGTCCTTCTTATGGAAAGAACAGAACATTTCAATTTAGTAGCAGTAGTGGACTATAAGCATGGTGGAGAAAAGATTTCAGATTTACCTGGTATGCCGATGTTAGATACACCGATTTACGCAGATTTACATACTTGTTTAGATGAAGTGGAAGCAGATGTATTATTAGATTTAACAACACCAGAAGTTGGAAAGAAACATGTGACACTTGCAGTTGAACGTGGACTTCGATCTGTTATTGGTACAACTGGATTTACGGAAGAAGAACTAAAGCAATTAACAGAAAACGCAAAAGAAAATAAAGTAGGAACAATTATCGCTCCAAACTTTGCAATTGGTGCAGTTCTTATGATGAAATTTTCACAAATGGCAGCGAAGTACTTCCAAGATGTTGAAGTAATTGAATTACACCATGATCAAAAATTAGATGCACCATCTGGTACAGCTGTCAAAACAGTAGAATTAATTCGTCAAAATCGTGAACCAAAGCAGCAAGGTCATCCAAACGAAGTAGAGCAACTAGAAGGTGCTCGTGGTGCAAATGTAGACGGTATTCACATTCATAGTGTACGTTTACCGGGACTTATTGCACACCAAGAAGTAATGTTTGGTGGAGATGGACAAATGTTAACGGTTCGCCATGATTCATTCAATCGTGCATCATTTATGTCAGGTGTAAAACTATCAATTGAAACAGTAATGAACATTGATCATCTTGTGTACGGTTTAGAAAACATTATCGACTAAATGAAAATTGCCTTAATCGCACATGACAAAAAGAAAAATGACATGGTTTCGTTTGCGTACGCATATAAACCAATTTTTGAAAAACATGAATTGTTTGCAACAGGAACGACAGGACTTCGCATTATGGAGGCAACTGGCTTAGTTGTAACAAGATATCAGTCGGGTCCTCTTGGTGGCGATCAAGAAATCGGTGCCATGATTGCAAAAAACGATATGGATATGGTGATTTTTTTCCGAGATCCACTAACTGCTCAGCCGCATGAGCCAGATGTAAATGCATTACTTCGTTTATGTGATGTATATGCGATTCCACTTGCAACGAACATGGCAAGTGCTGAAATGTTAATGCACGCATTAGAACGAGGGGATTTAGATTATCGCAAGTTAAGAAAATGAATGAGGGGAACAATTATGAGTGGATTACATATATTAGCGTTTGGTGCTCATGCCGATGATGTTGAAATCGGCATGGCGGGTACCATTGCAAAATATACGAAGCAAGGGTTTGAAGTAGGTATTTGTGATTTAACAGAAGCTGACCTTTCTTCAAATGGAACGATAGAGTTGAGAAAAGAGGAAGCAAAGACCGCAGCTCGTATAATGGGAGTAAAAAAGAGACTAAATTTAGCGATGCCAGATCGTGGCTTGTATATGAAAGAAGAGTTTATACGTGAAATTGTAAAGGTGATCCGTACATATAAACCAAAACTAGTTTTTGCACCATATGATGAAGATCGTCATCCAGATCATGCAAATTGTGCAAAGCTTGTGGAAGAGGCTATTTTTTCAGCAGGAATCCGTAAATATATGCCAGAACTTCCACCACATCGTGTGGAGTCTTTTTATAATTATATGATTAATGGTTTTCATAAACCGAATTTTTGTATAGATATTAGTGAGTACCTATCGCAAAAAGTGGAAGCATTAGAAGCGTATGAAAGTCAGTTTTCAACAGGAAGTGATGGTGTTAAGACGCCGTTAACAGAAGGTTACGTTGAAACTGTGGTCGCTCGTGAGAAGATGTTTGGGAAAGAAGTTGGAGTCTTGTATGCCGAAGGATTTATGAGTAAGAAACCGGTTTTATTACATGCTGATTTAATAGGGGGATGTAAATGAATGAAATTAAAAATAGGTATTACATGTTATCCTTCTGTAGGTGGTTCTGGAGTTGTTGGAACAGAATTAGGAAAGCAATTGGCGGAACGTGGGCATGAAATTCATTTTATTACATCGGGTTTACCATTTCGATTAAATAAAGTGTATCCAAACATTTATTTTCATGAAGTGACGGTGAATCAATACTCTGTATTTCAATATCCACCATATGATTTAGCGTTAGCGAGTAAAATGGCAGAGGTTGCACAAAGAGAAAGTCTTGATATTTTACATGTGCATTACGCAATACCACATGCAATTTGTGCTTATTTAGCGAAACAAATGATTGGAGAGCGTATTAAAATTGTTACAACCTTGCATGGAACAGATATTACTGTGTTAGGTTCCGACCCTTCGTTAAATAATTTAATTCGTTTTGGTATTGAGCAGTCTGATGTTGTTACTGCTGTCTCGCATTCATTAATTGACGAAACGCATGAGCTTGTAAAACCAAATAAAGAAATTCAAACGGTATATAACTTTATAGACGAACGTGTATATTTCAAGCGTAATATGTCTCAATTAAAGAAAGAATACGGTATAAGTGAGAGTGAAAAGGTACTTATTCACATTTCAAATTTCCGTAAAGTGAAACGTGTGCAGGATGTTGTTCAGGCATTTGCTAAAGTTGCTAAAGAAGTTGATGCGAAATTGCTTCTTGTTGGAGACGGACCGGAATTTTGTACAATTTTACAGATAGTGAAGAATTTACATATTGAAGATCGCGTTTTATTCCTAGGGAAGCAAGATAATGTTGCAGAACTACTTGCGATGAGTGATTTAATGTTGCTTCTATCCGAGAAGGAAAGTTTTGGTCTTGTTTTATTAGAAGCGATGGCGTGTGGTGTACCGTGTATCGGAACAAGGGTTGGAGGTATTCCAGAAGTCATTCAACATGGTGAAACAGGATATTTATGTGAAGTTGGCGATACAACAGGTGTGGCCAATCAAGCCATTCAGCTATTAAAGAATGAAGGGCTTCACCGTAATATGGGAGAGCGAGCAAGAGAAAGTGTTTACGAGCAGTTCCGCTCAGAAAAAATCGTCTCACAATATGAAGCAATTTACTATGACATACTAAGGGATGACAAAAATGGAAAGATTTAAATGACAAAAATGGAAAGATTTAAAGAAGCTAGTTCTATTATTGAGATATTAAAACAACAAGGACATGAGGCTTATTTTGTTGGTGGGAGCGTACGAGATCTTATTATCGATAGGCCGATTGGAGATATTGATATTGCGACATCTGCTTTACCAGAAGAAGTAATGGATATATTCCCAAGACATATTCCTGTTGGTCTTGAGCATGGAACTGTAATTGTTGTAGAAAATGGTGAACCTTATGAGGTAACCACTTTTCGAACAGAAAGCGAATATGAAGATTTTCGAAGACCTAGTAGTGTTCAATTTGTTCGTTCATTAGAAGAGGATTTAAAACGTCGTGATTTCACAATGAATGCGATTGCCATGACAGAAGAAGGCGAAATGGTTGATTTATTTGCTGGGCAGGAAGCGATTCAAAAGAGAGAGATTGTGACAGTTGGAAATGCAGCGGATCGTTTTCAAGAAGACGCACTAAGAATGATGCGTGGCATTCGGTTTGTAAGTACGTTAGGGTTTTCTTTAGAAACGAAAACGAAGCAAGCGATTGAAACGTATGGACACTTGCTAGAACATATAGCAATTGAGCGCATTACAGTAGAGTTTGAGAAACTGTTAACTGGTACTTATTGTGTGGAGGGCCTCAAAGAATTAGTAGAGACGAAGCTATTTTCTCATTTGCCCTATTTACAAATGTCAGAAGAGAGACTGTTAAAAGCTACGCAGTATAAATGGGATTCTTTTGAAACAGACATTGAGGCATGGGCATTTTTCTTATATTGTATCGGAGAAGAGCATCCATCTGTATTTTTACGTCAATGGAAGTTTTCGAATAAAAAAATAAAAGGTATTGTCGCAGCTTTATTAACAATTCGTACTAGAAAGGAGAAGGATTGGGATACAGTCCTTCTTTATAAAACGGGAATTCATATCGCTGAAATGGCAGAGAGAGTATATGAAGTGATGATTGAAAACTATGACCCTACATCCGTTAAACGAGTACAATCAATGTTTCATGCATTGCCAATCAAGGGTCGTCAAGAAATGAATGTGACTGGGAATGATCTTTTAAACTGGGCAAATAAAAAGCCTGGTCCGTGGGTTGCTGAAATGCTTCAAAAAATCGAAGAAGCGATCGTACAAGGAAATGTAGTTAATGAGAAAGAGAGTATAAGGGAGTGGCTGCAAAGATGCAATCTACTATAAATGCAATCTACTATAAGAAAGCAGTTGTTGCAAGTTTTTTCTGAAGCGGATGGAGAGTTTGTATCTGGCCAAACGATTAGTGATAAACTTGGTTGTTCGAGAACCGCTGTGTGGAAACATATGGAGGACCTTCGGAATGAGGGATATGAACTTGAAGCTGTGCGTCGATTAGGTTACCGCATTGCGGGTAAGCCAGACAAAGTAACTGCTAATGAAATTCAGTTAGGGTTACAAACAGAGCGTATTGGTAGAACGGTTTATTTTGAAGAATCAGTTGAATCTACTCAGCATATTGCAGCAAAACTTGCTTATGAAGGAGTAGAAGAGGGGACAATTGTCGTTGCGGAAGAGCAAACTGCAGGTAGAGGCCGTTTAAGTAGAAAGTGGCATTCGCCAAAAGGAACAGGAATTTGGATGAGTATTATTTTGCGTCCATCGATCCCGGTTCATCATGCCCCGCAGCTCACTCTGCTAGCGGCTGTTAGCGTTGCACAAGCAATTGAAAAATGCACAGGTGTAAATGTAGGAATTAAATGGCCGAATGATATTTTAATTCAAGGTAAAAAGGCTGTAGGTATATTAACAGAAATGCAAGCGGATCCTGATAAAATCAATGCTGTCATTATGGGAATTGGTATTAATGCGAATCAAAAACAAGAACATTTTGATGAGGAAATTCAGCAAATTGCTACTTCTTTAGCGATTGAATCAGGTAAGCCAATTGTTCGTGCGGAACTTATGCAACAAATCTTTTTACAACTAGAAAAATTATATGAAGAGTATTTACAAAATGGTTTCTCTGTAATTAAAATTCTTTGGGAAAGTTACGCTGTGAGCATCGGAAAAGAAATTACTGCCCGAACGATGAGACAGACGATTACGGGGCTAGCAAAAGGAATTACAGAAGAGGGTGTATTGCTTCTGGAGGACCATGAAGGGAAAGTACATCATATTCATTCCGCGGATATCGAAATGAAGTAAATGAACAAGTGGTTATTTCGATTACTCGGTTTGTTTGTAATGATTGTTAGTGTGATAACTTTAGACTCCATCAACGTAGTTGCCTCAGCTAACGTCGTAACACAACCTATTGAGGCAACGAAAGTGATTGAAGTCGAACTGAACGATGATTACTTTAATCCGAATGTCATCACTATTCCGATTGAAGAAATAACAACATTGTTATTAAAAAATAAAGGTAAGAACGAGCACACCTTTACAGTGAAAAAACTCGGTATTGACGTCGTAGTTGCGTCAGGAAAAGAAAAAAACATTACCGTAAACCCTAAAAATACTGGTACATATGAATTAATATGTCGATACCATCTCCTTAAAGGAATGGAAGGCAAAGTAATAATCAAATAAATGAAAGAGCAAGGTGAGCCGATTACGATGCTAACGGCGTATGATTATCCTTCTGCTAAATTAGCAGAAGAAGCTGAAGTCGATATGATTTTAGTGGGAGATTCTCTTGGGATGGTTGTACTCGGATATGATTCAACAGTACCTGTAACAGTAGAGGATATGATTCACCATACGAAAGCTGTACGCCGCGGAGCGAAAGAAACATTTATTGTAACTGATATGCCGTTTATGTCTTATCACATATCGTTACAAGAAACGATGGTGAATGCACGCCGCATCGTTCAAGAGAGCGGAGCACATGCATTGAAAGTAGAAGGTGCTGGAGAAGTCATATCAACGATTCATTATTTAACGAATGCAGGAATTCCTATCGTAGCGCATTTAGGTTTAACTCCTCAATCTGTAGGAGTATTGGGTGGATATAAAGTGCAAGGAAAAGATGCTGAAAGTGCAAAGAAATTAATAGACGATGCAAAGAAATGTGAGGAAGCTGGTGCGATAGCGCTTGTGTTAGAATGTGTGCCAATGCAGTTAGCAGAATTAATTTCGAAGCAATTAACAATTCCGATAATCGGGATTGGAGCGGGACAAAAAGTAGATGGGCAAGTTCTTGTATATCATGATCTCATCTCATATGGGGTAAATCGTGTTCCGAAATTTGTAAAACAGTATACGTCTGTTCAAGAGGAAATTGTACGTGGGATTTCTCAATATGTTGCTGAAGTGAAGACAGGGCAATTTCCTGAAGAGAAACATTCGTTCACAATGAAAGAAGAAGAATGCTTAGCGTTATACGGGGGAAAACAGTAAATGAAAATCATAACTACAGTGCAAGAGATGCAGCAAATTACGAGCGAACTTCGTACAAGTGGAAAAAATATTGGTTTTGTTCCAACGATGGGTTATTTACATGAAGGGCATGCTACTTTATTACGCAAGGCAAGAGAAGAAAATGAAATTGTAGTTTTAAGTGTATTTGTAAACCCACTACAGTTTGGGCCGAACGAAGATTTAGATCGATACCCTCGTGATATTGAGAGAGATGAAAGTGTCGCAAAAGAAAACGGTGTGGATTATTTATTTTACCCGAGTGTAGAAGAAATGTATCCGGCAGAACAAACAACAACAGTAGAAGTTGTAAAGCGTACTGACGTATTATGTGGAAAACAAAGACCTGGTCACTTTTCTGGAGTTGCGACCGTACTAATGAAATTATTTAACATTGTAATGCCAAATCGTGCTTATTTCGGTATGAAAGACGCACAACAAGTTGCTGTAATTGAAGGATTTATAACTGATTTCAATATTCCAGTAACGATCGTACCAGTGGATATTGTAAGAGAAGAAGATGGATTAGCAAAAAGTTCTCGTAATGTGTATTTATCACAAGAAGAACGTGAAGAAGCTTCTCATTTATACCGCAGTCTATGTATAGCGAAAGAAAGAATTGAGGCAGGCGAACGTAATTCAGAAATCATTACAAATCTTGTGAAAGAACATATTGAGACGTATACGAAAGGTACTGTAGATTATGCGGATTTATATGCATATCCGTCATTGGCAATAGTAGGGGAAATGGAAGGACGAATCATTTTAGCTATTGCAGTTAAGTTTGAAAATGTAAGATTAATTGACAATATAACATTAACGGTTAAATAAATGAGAGCAAAGTTACATCGTGCAACTGTAACGGAGGCAAATTTAAACTATGTAGGTAGTATTACAATTGATGAAGATTTAATGGATGCAGTAAATATTGTAGAGAACGAAAAAGTTCAAATTGTAAATAATAATAACGGTGCGCGCTTAGAGACATATGTTATTAAAGGCGAACGCGGTAGCGGTGTTATTTGTTTAAACGGTGCTGCAGCAAGGCTTGTACAACCGGGAGATAAAGTAATTATAATTTGTTATGGCCTAGTTACGGAAGAAGAGGTTCATAAACAAGAACCAAAAATTGCAGTGTTAGACGATCAAAATCAAATTGTTGAAATGTTAGGTGCTGAAAAGGCTGGCACAATATTATAAATGAGTAAACGTTATGTCGTTGTGGATTTAGAGACGACAGGAAACTCCTGGAAAGACGGGAAAGATAAAATTACCCAAATTGCAGCTGTTGTAGTAGAAGATGGAGAGATATTGGAGATTTTTTCATCTTTTGTTAACCCAAAGAGAGAGATTCCCGTATTTATTACAGAATTAACAGGGATTGATGAAAGTCTTGTAAAACAAGCCCCGTTATTTCAAGATGTAGCCCCGATGATTGTTGAGCTATTACAAGGTGCCGCTTTCGTTGCGCATAATGTTCACTTTGATTGGAATTTTTTAAACGAAGAATTAAGGCAGGCTGGATATACAGAAATACATTGTCCTAAAATCGATACGGTTGAATTGGCACAAATTCTTTTGCCAACAGCCGATAGTTATAAATTACGTGATTTAGCTAAGAAACATGAACTCGAACACGATCAACCACATCGTGCGGATAGTGATGCTCTTGCGACAGCAGAGTTGTTTTTACAATTTTTAAATGAAATTGAAAAATTACCTCTTGTTACATTGCAATCACTATATGAATTAAGTGATGTTTTCCAAAGTGATATAGCTGATGTACTTTCTGAAAATATTTTAAAGAAAGTAATGCATGGTAAAGAAATGAAAATGGAGTATGAAGTGTATCGCAACATTGCACTGAGAAAACGGAACTATTCCTTAAATCTTGGAGAAACATATTCATTAAAATTTGATGCTTTCTTGAATAAAACGATGGATAAACTGGAATTACATATGCCGAAGTTTGAAAGAAGAGAAAGTCAGCAAATGATGATGAAAGAGATATATACGGCGTTAAGAGATTCTCGTTTTTCTCTTATTGAAGCAGGTACAGGGACGGGAAAGACTCTTGCTTATTTACTTCCTAGTCTTTATTTTGCAAATAAAAAAGAAGAACCTGTCGTTATCAGTACACAAACGGTACAACTTCAACAACAAATACTTGAAAAAGAAATTCCGTTATTGCAAAAAATAATGCCATTTTCATTTGAGACAGCTCTTCTAAAAGGGAGAAAGCATTATCTTTGTTTACATAAATTTGAATATGCTTTGCAAGAGGAAGAGAAAAATTACGATATGGCACTTACGAAGGCGAAAATTTTAGTTTGGTTATTAAAAACTGAAACAGGTGACCGAGATGAATTAAATATTCCAGAGGGCGGAAAGTTACTTTGGAATCGTATTTGTAGTGATGCGTATAGTCCGGGCGGTATGCAAAGTAATTGGTTTAGTCGATGCTTTTATCAGCGAGCGAAAAATAAAGCTTTATTTGCAGATATCGTTATTACAAATCATGCATTATTATTTCAAGATTTTTCAAGTGAAGAACCACTGTTTTCTTCATGTGAGCATATAATTTTTGATGAAGCTCATCATATTGAAGAAGCTGCGAGTAGAACACTAGGTGAACAGTTCTCTTGTATGTATTTTCAATTGATTTTATCTCGACTTGGTACACTAGAAACGGATGATGTGCTTTCTAAAGTATATAAAATGATGAAAAAATCAGAGCAAGCATCTCGTTCTACTTTCCGTATGATAAGCCATAGTTTGAAGGAACTTAAATTTGATGCGGATGAACTATTCCAAATGTTACGTACTTTTATATTTAAACAAACAAAGCAAGAACAAGGAACGAACAATATGCCGCTCATTTATCGATATAACACGGAAGTAGAGCAAGGTAAGTTATGGGATAGTATAGTTGAGTTAACAAATCGTTTTGTATATGAATTAAGAAGAATAGTGACCATACTGGAGAAACAAGTAGATATATTGCAAAGTAAGTTAGAGTGGGAAATGCATGTTGTTACGGGTGAATTTATGCATTTAAGTGGGTTACTGAGAAAGATGGCAGAATCATTACAGTTGCTCATATTGGAAAAAAATTCATATGTAACTTGGATGGAGACAGAGACGAAAGGAACGATTCATTCAACCATTTTATACGCGCAACCAGTTCATATTGGTGAAAGGTTTGCTGATGAATTTTTAACAGAAAAAAAGAGTGTTATCTTTACATCTGCAACATTAACAGTTAACGATACATTTGACTATATAAAAGAAGAACTTGGCTTACATGATTTTGCTCCAAATACTTTACAGGTTCAATCGCCATTCCATTACGAGAAACAAATGAAATTAATGGTTTCAACGGATGTACCGTTTATTAAGCGAGTAAGTAATGAGGAATATATTGAATCTGTATCGGAACATATTGCCAAGATAGCAAAAGTTACAAAAGGGAGAATGCTCGTTTTATTCACTTCGTATGAAATGCTGAAAGAAGCGTATGCGAATTTGAAAAGCGATGATGAATTAGAAGGCTATCTATTATTAACACAAAGTGTAAACAATAGGAGTCGAAGCCGCTTAATTCGAAAGTTCCAAGAGTTCGACAAGTCAATATTGTTAGGCACGAGCAGTTTTTGGGAAGGAATCGATATTCCAGGAGATGCCTTGAGTTGTCTTGTCATTGTCCGTCTTCCTTTTACACCTCCTCATCAGCCGATGATGGAAGCGAAAGGTGAATGGCTAAAAAATCAAGGTGAGGACGTATTCGCAAAATTAGCGCTCCCGCAAGCAATATTACGTTTTAAACAAGGATTTGGGCGTTTAATTCGAACGAATACTGATACGGGGACGGTAGTAGTGTTAGACCGTCGATTGACGAGTTCTTCCTATGGAAAAAGATTTTTACAATCAATTCCTAACGTACCTCTTTATGAAGGGCCGTTAGAAGAGTTGTTGGTGCAATTAGAAGAACCGTCAAATGAATAAATGGAGAAGAAAATCGAAGTACTATCAACGACGCGTATTAAATATTCGTCTGATTTGTATAAAATTGTTGATAGTTTGAATCGTACGTTAAAAGAGCAGGACCTCATGTTCGGATTAGCATTAGACGAAAAAGACAAAGAAACAGCTGTATTTACGATTTACAGAACGTAGATGAAAAAGTGGATCTTTGCAATCATTATCGTTATCGTTGCTAGCGGAATATATGGGGCGTATGTTTATAATAAAGCGATGGACAAGAAAATCCCAAAAGAGTCGAAAGCTGTAGAAATTGCTAAAGAAAAAGCAAAGCTTACAAAAGTGACATCTGTTGATTATTACAACGGAAAAGCTGCATATACAGTCGTACAGGGTACAGATGAAAAGGGAGAACATCTTATCGTTTGGGTGCCTGAGAAAAAAGGGGATACCGTAGTAAGGAAAAAGAGTGAAGGTATTTCTGAAAAAGAGGCTATACAAAAAACAATAGAACAAGTCGGCGATAAAGAATCAAAAAGAAAGCCGAAAGAAATTCTGAAAGTGAAATTAGGCTTTGAAAAAGGTCTTAGAGATGGTGTACCAGTAGATGTACCATTATGGGAAGTTACATATATTGATTATGACAATCGTTATAATTACTACTATCTTGAATTTAAAGATGGGTCGTTTTTAAGACGATATAGCGCTCAAAAATAGATGAAATTAGCAAAGCGAGTAGCTGCTTTAACACCGTCTTCAACTTTAGAAATTACAGCAAAGGCACAAGCGTTAAAGGCAGAAGGTCATGATGTAATTGCATTAGGGGCAGGAGAACCTGACTTTAATACACCAGAGCATATTATGGAAGCTGCGCATAAAGCGATGTTAGAAGGGCATACGAAATATACGCCAACAGGTGGATTACAATCGTTAAAACAAGAAATTGTGAAGAAATTTACGCGCGATCAAGGCATTCAGTATGATCCATCTGAAATTATTGTATGTAATGGTGCAAAACATGCATTATATACATTATTCCAAGTGTTGCTTGATGAAGGAGATGAAGTTATCATCCCAACTCCTTACTGGGTAAGCTATCCAGAACAAGTAAAGCTTGCTGGCGGTAATCCGGTTTATGTAGAAGGTTTAGAAGACAATGAGTACAAAATTACAGCAAAGCAGTTGCGTGAGGCAATTACAGAGAAAACGAAAGCAGTTATTATTAATTCACCGAGCAATCCAACAGGAATGATTTATAGCAAAGAGGAATTACAACAGCTTGGAGAAGTATGTTTAGAACATAATATTTTAATCGTTTCAGATGAAATTTATGAGAAGTTAATTTATGGTGATGCGGAATATACTTCAATTGCCCAGCTTTCTAATGCATTAAAAGAACAAACCCTAATTATTAATGGTGTATCTAAATCTCATTCTATGACAGGATGGCGTATTGGATATGCAGCTGGAAATAAGCAGCTGATTAAAGCGATGACGAACTTAGCGAGTCATAGTACGTCAAACCCTACTTCAATCGCTCAATACGGCGCAATCGCGGCATATGCAGGCTCACAACAACCTGTAGAAACAATGCGCCAAGCATTTGAAGAGAGATTAAACATTATTTATGATAAATTAATTCAAATCCCTGGGTTTACTTGTATTAAACCGCAAGGCGCATTTTACTTATTCCCTAATGTAAAAGAGGCTGTAGCTTTATCAGGATACGATACAGTTGATGAGTGGGCGAAAGCTTTATTAGAAGAGGAAAAAGTTGCTCTTGTGCCAGGTACAGGATTTGGGGCTCCAAATAACGTTCGTTTATCATATGCGACATCTCTTGAACAAGTAGAGAAAGCATTAGAACGCATTCATACGTTTATGAAAAGTAAAGTGAAAGCTTAAATGAAAAAGAAAATGATGTTACAGTGGTTTGAACAGGGAAGTATTGCGATTCCAAAATTACTTATGATGCATTATAAAAAATTAGGATTAAATGAAACGGAATTTATGGTTTTACTTCATGTGCACACATTTTTAGAATCGGGAAATTCGTTTCCGACTCCGTCGGAGATTTCAGAACGAATGACAATAGCGGAAATGAAATGTATGGAAGTAATTCAAACATTGATTCAAAAAGGTTTTTTATCACTAGAAGGTGGACAAAGATCAGAAGCGATGATGTGTGAAAGTTATTCTTTACAACCACTATGGGAAAAAATATTGCATTTCTTAATGAATGAATCAATAGAGGAAGAACAAAAAGAAAAAAAACAACTGCAAGTAAATTTATATACAGTATTTGAAAAAGAATTCGGAAGACCACTTTCTCCATTTGAATGTGAAACATTAGGAATGTGGGAGGATCAAGATCAACATCATCCGAATTTAATTCAAGCGGCTTTACGAGAAGCTGTGATGAGCGGTAAGCTGAACTTCCGATATATTGATCGTATTTTATTTGAGTGGAAAAAGAATGGAATAAAAACAGTAGATCAAGCTCAAAATCAAGGACGGAAATTTAGAGCAAATCAGCAACGAGCGCAACAAGTAACAACACAAGAGACGAAATTTACTGGGAAAGTGCCTTTTTATAATTGGTTGGAGCAGTAAATGTTAAATAAAACGCAAATTCGTTATTGTTTAGACACAATGGCGGATATGTATCCAGAAGCACATTGTGAATTAATTCATGATAATCCATTTGAACTTGTAATTGCAGTGGCATTATCTGCACAATGTACAGATGCACTTGTAAATAAAGTAACGAAAAATTTATTTCAAAAATATAAAACACCAGAAGATTATTTAAGTGTTTCTCTAGAAGAGTTACAACAAGATATACGCTCTATTGGATTGTATAGAAATAAAGCAAAAAACATTCAAAAATTGTGCCGAATGTTATTAGATGATTATAATGGGGAAGTGCCGAGAGATCGTGACGAGCTTACGAATTTACCAGGTGTAGGACGGAAGACAGCAAATGTTGTAGTATCGGTAGCGTTTGGAATACCGGCAATTGCTGTTGATACGCATGTGGAGAGAGTGAGTAAACGATTAGCGATTTGTAGATGGAAAGACTCTGTGTTAGAGGTGGAAAAAACGTTAATGAAGAAAGTTCCGATGGATGAGTGGGGCGTTACACATCATCGTATGATTTTCTTTGGACGTTATCATTGTAAAGCGCAGCGACCACAATGTGAAGAGTGCCGATTGCTAGAAGTATGTCGTGAAGGAAAGAAGCGAATGAAGGGGAAATAAATGGAGCGAGTTATAGAAATACCGAAAGAATTTCGATGCTTACCATTTTTTCAAAAAAACGCAAATTCGATTAAGTATCATACAGACCAATCTTTTGAAGAAATCATACAAAATACTTACTTTATATTTGATATAGAAAGACAATATGAGCCGTGGAATAAAATTGAAACAAGTATTCCTGCGGTGTTGATTATATGGAAAAACAAGTATGAAGAAATTGCTACACTATTTCGAAATAGAAAAAAACAAGAAGCCGAGAGACCAATGCTTCTTTTTGCAGCGCACTTGTTATCAATTGTATATTGGCTAAATGAGCAGCCTGTTCATAGTTTGAATGGAATGGAAGATTACACGAGTGAATTGGAAGTACAACCAGTTAATTTTATGGAGCGATATTCGTTCATTATAAAGAAACCAAATAATTATCATTCTTATATTCAGTTAGCACAGTTGTATATTGAAATAGAAAAGTTATATGTAAAGAAAATGATAACAAAAAAGAAGTCCTTTTCTCGTTAAATGTCAGATAATTATCGTTCTCGTACAGAACGAAATCATGCAAAAAATCAAACGGAAGAAACAAATAAAGAAAAAAAACCAAAGCAAAAAGGCTCCTTTTTCAAGAAGTTCCTAATAGGTTGTCTACTTCTTAGTATCGTTGGTCTCGTAGCTGGCGTTTCCGCTTTCTTTGTTATGGTAAAGGACGCTCCAAAATTAGACAAATCAAAACTTGTCAATCCTTTATCAACAAAGTTTCTTGATAAGAACGGAGATTTCTTCTATGAATACGGTGCGGAAAAACGAACCCATGTTACTTACGATCAAATTCCAAAAGTAGTTGAAAATGCATTCCTTGCAACTGAGGATTCACGTTTCTATGACCATAATGGAATTGATTTTAAACGAACTACAAAAGCAGTTATGGAAAATGTCACTGGTGGTTTCGGTTCCCAAGGTGGTAGTACGATTACACAACAAGTAGTTAAAAACTATTTTCTAACGATGGAAAAAACCGCAAAACGAAAAGTGCAAGAATGGTACTTATCTTACAAATTAGAGCAACAATACTCTAAACATGAGATTTTAGAAATGTACTTAAATAAGATTAATCTAGGTAATCGCTCTTACGGTATTGCAACAGCGGCTCAAAAATATTATCAAAAAGATTTAAAGGACTTACAATTACATGAAGCTGCGATGCTCGCTGGCTTACCTCAAGGTCCTAACATTTATGATCCAACAAAACCAGAAAATGTTGAACGAGCAACAAATCGTCGTAATATTGTATTAACATTAATGAATCGACATGGCTATATAACAAAAGAAGAAATGAATAATGCAATAAAAATCCCTGTAACTGAGGGTCTAAAAAAATCAGAACTAACTGAAATGAAGTTTCAAGCATTTTTAGATGCTGTCGTAAAAGAAGTTGAAAAAGAATACCCTGATGTAAATATCGGTTCAGATGGTTTAACGATTCATACAACCCTTGATCGAGGTGCTCAAGAGTACGCTGAACAAATTATGGATGGCAATCTCATTAAGTATCCAAATGATCAGTTCCAAGGATCATTTGTATTTATGGATACACAGTCTGGAGAAGTTCGAGCAATTGGTGCTGGTCGTAAAGAAAGTAAGTCTACTTTCAAAGGTCATAATATGGCTGTTGATTTAAAACGCCAAATTGGTTCAACAATGAAACCAATTTTCGATTATGGTCCTGCAATTGAAAACCTTCAATGGTCTACTTATCATCAATTAAATGACTCTGAATATACTTACTCTGATGGCACAAAGATTAAAAATGCTACAGGTAATTTTAAAGGTGACGTTTCACTTCGTGAAGCATTGAAGAAGTCATTAAACATCCCGGCTTTAAAAACAGCTCAAGCAGTCGGTATTCCTAAGGCAAAAGAGTTTGCTGAAGGTTTAGGCATGACGTTTAAAGATGGGATAGCACATGAATCTACTGCAATCGGTAGTAATGAAGGCTCTCCGTTAGATGTCGCTGGGGCTTATGCAGCATTTGGAAATGACGGTGTATACAATAAACCTCATTTCGTTAAAGAAGTTATTTTCCCAGACGGAAAAAAGAAAAGCTTTAAACCGAAAGAACAACGTGCAATGCACGACCATACAGCTTACATGGTTACTGACGTTCTTCGTGACGTAGTAAAACCTGGTTCCGGCGGTACGGGGCCAACAGCATATGTTTCTGGCTTTGACGTTGCTGGTAAAACAGGAACACAAAACTTTGATGCAAAAGATATAAAAAAATATGGCATCCCAGCTGATGCTAACAGAGATAGCTGGTTCGCTGGATATACACCACAATATACGATGGCTGTGTGGACTGGTTACGAAAAGAATGGTCCAGAAAATTACATTAGCGATCGTTATACTAAAATTGCGCAACAAATGTTCCAAGTAATGATGAGCAAATTTGCTACAGATAAATCTCGTTTCGAACGCCCTTCTTCTGTACAAGAAATAAACGGCGAGTTATACGTAAAAGGTGCGAAAAAAGATGCAATTAAAGAAATTAAAGTAGATCCACCTAGTGGCCTTAATGTCGCTTTCGATGGCGCTAGTACAGTTACACTAAACTGGTCTGGGCCAGCAGAAGTTGATGCTTATGCGGCAACTTATAAAGCTACAGATGGTTCTAGCGGTAGCTTATCAGTTAGCGGTACAACAGCTACTCTTAATGGCATTAAACCAGGTGTTACTTACAGCTTCTCTGTAGTAGCGAAAAAAGGTACCGGAACAAGCCCTGCAGTTGGTGCATCCTTCACTGCTCCTGGCGGAAATCCAGACGCTAAGAAAGCTGAAGAAGAGGCTGCCAAGAAAGCCGAAGAAGAAGCAAAGAAAAAAGCTGATGAGGAAGCTCAGAAAAAAGCTAATGAAGATAAACTAAAACAAGAAGAAGCTACGAAAAAGGCTGCTGAAGAACAGCGTAAACAACAAGAGCAACAAGAACAACAACGTAAACAGCAAGAAGAGGCTCAAAAGAAAGCTGCTGAAGAAGAGGCTAAGAGAAAAGCTGAGGAAGAAGCTAAGAGAAAAACCGAAGAAGAAGCTAGAAAAAAACTTGAAGAAGAACAAAAACAGCAACAAGAACAACAACAAAATACCGGAGGAGATACACCTCACGCAGACGGAGATGTTGTTACAACAGAGTCTTAAATGACCATTCGTTACCCAAATGGAAAAAGGTACAATCAAGCTTCACTACCTCCTAAAACACCAATAAAAAAACATACTTATAGTAATAGAGGTATGTCCCTTGAAGAGGAATTGAATGAAACAAATCAATATTACTTAACCCATAATATTGCATGTGTACATAAAAAACCTACACCTCTTCAAATTGTAAAAGTAGATTACCCCGCTCGAAGTGCTGCAGTGGTAAAAGAAGCGTATTTTAAACAACCTTCTACAACGGATTACAACGGTGTATACAAAGGGAAATACATCGATTTTGAAGCGAAGGAAACAAAAAACAAAACTAGTTTCCCACTTCAAAACTTCCACCTTCATCAAATTGAACATATGAAGCAAGTAATTGCTCATAATGGAATTGCATTTGTTATTATTAAATTTACACTTTTTGATGAATTTTATTTACTCGATGCGAAACATATTATTGCATTTTGGAACCGTCAAAATAATGGTGGGCGTAAGTCAATTACTAAAGAAGAAATAGAAGCGCATGGATCATTGTTATCATGCGGTTATCACCCTCGGATTGATTATATCCGTGTACTAGACACGGTTTATTTTTCGTGAGTGATTATATCAAAAAATGAAAAAAGATGTGACCTTTTTGAAGAAAGGTATGATGACTTATTTATGTTTACATGGAATGATTACGAAAAAATGAAACAATATCGTAAAAATATGGTTTGTACAAAAGAAGAAAAAGCAATCATTCACACTATTAAAAAGAAAACAGAAATAGCTAATATGGACAACATTTCTCGGACACAATCGTATCAAAAATTTTATGTAAGAAATAGTGAAATCAGGTGGTCTTTTTTAGCGAGTATGGTTTCGAGAAATGCGGGCTGGAATATGACTGATTTAGAAGGAAGATATTATGCTACTGTTTTGCCTCAATTAGTAAAAAGACATTTGTTTCTCGTGTATGAACAGGCTAATTGGATTATTTTCTTAGATGCATTTCCTCAGTTACTACTATATGAAGAAAGTAAGAGGAGACGTATATCTCTCTTTCATTTGTTGCAATTTTTCAACGTATCACTTTTCATGGAAAAAGAATGGACATTTTTCTGGGAGAAAAAAGATATGAATAGGCTTATGACAGCGCTTATTATAAATGAGCAAAATAAAATTCAAAAACCAGTTATTGAGAATAGCTACTTTAAAAAACATGTATTTCATACGGCACTTTTTAAAGTTCAAGACATGTTGCATATTAGTGCAGTTATTTTTCCAACCATTGAAGGGGGGGTGTATGGGTTTTCAGTTTATCAATTTGAAACGTTGCAAAAGCGTATAGAGCTTGGGAAGAAATTAGCGTGGTTATTGTTTCATCCGACTTATAAACGTTTATTTTATAAGTTTGCACTACAAACTACACATACTGGCTCTAGAGAAGATTATGAATATTACTTAAGGGAAACTAGAAAATCCTATACACCAGCACTAAGAGATGTGTATTCTCTTGTTGCACATGAGGAAATAACAATGAGGGATTGGTTTTGTGAAGATTCGAAAATGAGTGCATTGTTTTTATTTGAAGAGCCGAAGGGTGAAGTTAATATAAAGGAATGGTATAGAAGAAAGCGGGAGCAAATCTATGCTGTTTCTATCGTGAATCGTTTTGTTAAAAGAATAGACGAGTTCATGTTATAAATGAAGATGGCAAAGAACAAAAACGAAAAAAAGAAAAAACAAAACCAACAACAAAATAAACCCGAGACTGGTAATCCAAAGCTTGATGGTCCAAACTTCCCTGCTACATAAATGGCGATGGTTCAGAAGGTAGATGTAATGAAAAAAATGGATCAAATGTTAAGTTCTCTCGATTTGCTGGAAATGAATATAGGAATTAGAATAAATCATGCATTAAAGGACAAGAGCGAAAAAATATGTAATAAGATAGAAATAACAGAAATGCATATTGAGCATATGGAAAATAAATTGGTGCATCACGAAGAAAAAGGGAATTGGGTGAAGACGTTTCAAAACATCGTAGTGAGTGCATAAATGAAGTATGAAGCATTAATACAGTCTTCAGAAAAACTCATGCAGTATAATAATGAAGCGAATGTAAAAAAAAGAGAAATAATTGAATATGACTTTTATAAGGATATGAAGCCGTTTGTAGACATAGTAGATGAGGAATTAAAGGTGTGGAAAGAATTAGCTTATACGTGGATTAAGGAAGAAAAACCGAAGTATATACATGTACAGCAAATTGACCAAGTGTACGATAATTTACAAACGAATGTGTTACAATGTTTTGTAAATAAAGGAAAAGGTAAACGTTTTTTTGAAACACATCAAGCCATTTCGTATACTTTGCAAAATATAGTTGAGCAATGTAAATAAATGGTATTAGGGGATTTAAAACAAGCGTTTTCTCAAAAGAAGGGGTATTACACAGAGAATGTAAATGAATTATTAGACTTTGCGAGACAGTGTTATCTCGAAGGAAAAATATGTATATCGGATTACCGAACATTAATAAAAGAATTAGAAATAAACGGCGCAACAAAACCTACAACAATGACAGAAGCTTAAATGTTTCAACAATCTAACGTATATCAGCAACCTAATCCATATGCACAGCAAAATATGTACCAATATAATACGGATACATATTTACGGTATAATATGTATCCTTTCGAGCCTCATTATGGAAATCAAAATTATTACCAGCCATTTGAAGTATCGTTTATGAATCAACAACAACCCTATATGAATCAATCGCAACAAGAGCAACAACCCTATACGAATCAACAGCAGCAACCTTATATGAATTCACAATATTATATGCCACCACCATCTGTTTATGGAAATCAACAAGCGATGTTTTATCCACCAAAACAACCGTATCCAACGACGAATAAACAAAAGCAACAACAGCAACCAAGTCAGTTTTCGAGCTTTGTTTCCCAATTTAAAAATTCAGATGGTAACTATGATGTGAATAAAATGATGAATACAGCTGGACAAATGATGAATGCGATGAATCAAGTAACGGGGATTGTTAAGCAGGTTGGAGGATTCTTTGGTAAGTGAATGCATCATTGTCATCCTTGTTTTGGAGGGCATAAGCCTGTAGGACCTATTTGTACGACTGCTCCTGTCATTCATCCGGCAAAACAGTGTGTAACACATTCTTTTTCAACAACGGTGGTGCCACACATTTTCCCAACGCATACGACACATGTACACCATCAACAAATTAAAAACCAAAACTTCTTCCCGCAAACAAACTCAAATGTAAATGTTGTAGATCCAATCGATCCAGGATTTGGCGGCGGATGTGGACCGTGTGGTCATGGTCATCACCACCACGGTCATCAAGTATCCCCGTTTGGACCGGGACCGAATGTATCCCCGTTTGGACCAGGACCGAATGTATCCCCATTTGGACCAGGACCGAATGTAGGACCAAATATTGGACCAAACGTTGGTGGAATATTTAAAAAGTAAATGAAAGTTGTTGCTGTAACAGGATATAAGCCATTTGAACTTGGAATATTTAAAAAGGATCACCCAGGGGTAGACTGCATAAAAAAAGCGTTGCGTCGTAAATTAACTGTTTTTGTAGAAGATGGTTTGGAGTGGGTTATTATAAGCGGTCAGTTAGGTGTAGAATTGTGGGCTGCTGAAGTTGTTTTTGAAATTCAAGTAGAATATCCAGATTTAAAATTAGCGGTATTTACTCCTTTTTTAGAACAAGAAGAAAATTGGAAAGAAGATAACCGTGAATATTACGAATTTATTCTTTCCCAAGCAGATCACATTGATAGTATTACGAAACGGAAGTACGAAAGCCCAGAGCAATTTAAATTAAAGAATCAATTTTTTATTGAAAAAAGTGATGCTCTTTTAGCTGTATATGATGAAGAAAAGCCTGGGAGTCCTAAATATATTGTAGAAGCAGCTAAGAAAAAAGGAGAAATAGAAAATTATCACAGTTATTTCATTCTTTTTTCTGATTTACAAGATATAATAGAAGAGGAACAGTGGAATAATGCAGAGTAAATGATTTCGGATAAAATTAAATTAACGGCGAAAGATATTTTGGAAAAAGAATTTAAAACAGGTATGAGAGGTTATCAACAAGAAGAAGTAGACAAGTTTCTTGATATGATTATTAAAGACTATGAAGCTTTCCACAAAGAATTTGATCAATTGAAGCAACAAAATGCTCGTTTAAAACGAGAATTAGAAGAACAAAAACTAGCTGCAACACAAGTTCCACAACAACCTGTACAAACACCAGTTGCACAACCGGTATATAACAACACGAATACGGATATCTTAAAACGTTTATCTAACTTAGAGAAAGCTGTATTTGGAAGTAAGCTATACGAATAAATGCAAATGGGAAAAATTACTTTAATTGCAACAGCGGCAATGGGTATTGAATCGTTAGTTGCCCGAGAAGTTCGCGATCTTGGTTATGAATGTCAAGTAGAAAACAGCAAAGTAACATTTGAAGCAGATGAAAAGGCGATTTGTCGCACGAATTTATGGTTACGTACTGCGGACCGTGTGAAAATTAAAGTTGGCGAATTTAAAGCAACAACATTTGATGAGCTATTTGAAAAAACGAAAGCATTGAACTGGGGAGATTATATTCCAGAGAACGGAGAATTCCCTGTTATTGGTAAATCTCTAAAATCTGAGTTATTCAGTGTTTCGGATTGCCAACGTATCGTTAAAAAAGCTGTCGTTGAAAAATTAAAAACAACATATAAACGTACAACTTGGTTTGAAGAAGATGGTCCGTTATTCCGTATTGAGATTGCAATGTTGAAAGACATTGCAACATTAACAATTGATGCGAGTGGTGTTGGACTTCATAAACGTGGGTACCGCATGGATCAAGGGGAAGCTCCTTTAAAAGAAACATTAGCTGCATCTTTAATTAAGTTAACGAACTGGAAGCCAGATCGTCCATTCGTGGATCCTTTCTGTGGATCTGGAACAATTCCAATTGAAGCTGCATTAATTGGACAAAATATCGCACCAGGATTTAACAGAGGCTTTGCATCGGATGAATGGGGCTGGGTTGGTAAACAAAATTGGCGCGAAGCTCGTCAAGAAGCTGAAGATTTAGCAAATTATAATCAACCATTACAAATCATTGGATCTGATATTGACCATCGTATGATTCGAGTTGCACAAGAAAACGCAGAAGAAGTAGGTTTAGCTGATTTAATCACATTTAAACAAATGCAAGTAAAAGATTTCACAACAAAAGAGGATTATGGCTACGTCGTAACGAATCCTCCATACGGAGAACGTTTAAGTGAAAAAGCACTCGTTGAACAACTGTATAAAGAAATGGGACAAGTATTCCGCCCATTAGATACGTGGTCAGCGTATGTATTAACAAGTTACGAAGCATTTGAGAAGTGTTACGGAAAAGATGCGTCGAAGAAACGTAAACTATTTAACGGATTTATCCGTACAGATTACTACCAATACTTCGGAAAACGTCCACCGCGTAATTCATAGATGCGTAAAGGAGGCAGTGATATGGATAATTTTCAATTATCAATGATTCAAAAAGCTATTCACCGTACGTATGATGAGCTCGGAAAAGAAGTGGATAGTCAAGGCGCAATTGTAGATGAAATACAAAAAGCGCAAGAAGAATATTTATCAGCTCTTTCACATGAAACAGCGATTGATAAACGGTATTTAAAGTCATTAATATAGATGTTTACTGAGAAGAGATTACCATTTGAAGTAGGAAAACAAGATAATTTTTATGATAAGTTGAATGAGTGGATTGGAGATGTATTTTACGACATCCTTCCGGAAAAAGGCTTTGAAGAGCGTGATGAACAAATTTTTATGGCGTTTCAATTAGAGCGTGCTTTCCAAGAGAAAAAAGTTATGTTCGCAGAAGCGGGTGTAGGAACAGGGAAAACGATTGTATATCTTTTATATGCAATTTGTTATGCGCGTTATACAGGAAAACCTGCTATTATCGCTTGTGCAGATGAAACATTAATTGAGCAGCTTGTAAAAGAAGAAGGGGACATTGCTAAGTTATCAGAAGCATTAGGACTATCTGTTGACGTAAGACTTGCGAAATCGATGGATAACTATTTATGTTTACGTAAACTTGAAGATGTTATGAGTGGACGAGCTCCAGAAGTAATTGAAGACGTATATTATGAATTACCACAGTTTGTATTTGATCATGGTACGATGCAAAACTTTACTCACTATGGTGACAGAAAAGAATTTCCACTTTTAAATGATGAGGAATGGTCAAAAGTAAACTGGGATTACTTCCAAGATTGCTTCACTTGTGATTCACGTCATCGTTGTGGACAAACTCTTTCTCGTGAACATTATCGTAAAGCGGCAGATTTAATCATTTGTTCTCAAGATTTTTATATGGATCATATTTGGACGTACGATGCTCGTAAACGTGAAGGACAAATTCCGTTATTACCTGAAAGTAGCTGCGTTGTATTTGATGAGGGACATCTTGTAGAATATGCAGCTCAAAAAGCTTTAACGTACCGTTTAAAGCAAACGATGATGGAGCAACTTTTAACGAGATTGTTACAGAACGATATTCGTGAAGAGTTTGCACATTTAGTAGAAGAAACAATTTGGCAAACAGAGCGATTCTTTGATGTGTTAAAAGAGAATAAAAAGGAAATTGAAGGTTCTGATCGTTTAGAAATTACTGTAACAGAAAAAGTAACTGCAGAAGCGAAAAGACTTTATGCAAAAATCGGTGAAGTCGGTGATGCACTAGTATTTGAAAGTGAAATGCATACAGTAAACACATACGATTTAAATATCGTTGATGAACATTTAGATGTGTTAGAACATTCACTTCGTCTTTTCATGCATGAGAAAAATGTAATTACGTGGGGTGAAGAAGGTGATGGTGCCTTCACGTTAGTTATTATGCCGCGTGCAGTTGAAGAAGTGTTACAAGAAAAAGTATTCTCAAAGAAAATTCCATATATTTTCTCTTCTGCGACATTATCGGACAACGATTCGTTCGCATTTACTGCAAATAGCTTAGGGGTAAAAGATTACTTATCATTCTCAGTTGCCTCACCGTTTGATTATGAAGAGCAAATGGCAGTAAACTTACTATCGCATACGAAAGAAAATGAATGGGAAAGAAAGTGTCAATATACACTTGAAAATATACAGAAAACAAATGGACGTACGCTCGTATTATTCCGTACAACGCAAGAACTTGCAGCGTTCAAAGAATATGTAAGTAAAGAGCAAATGTCAGTTCCTTTCTTATATGAAGGGGATCAAGAAATTAGTCAGCTCGTTTCTCGTTTCCAAAATGAAGAAGAGACTGTACTTTGTGCCGTTCATTTATGGGAAGGTTTAGATATTCCGGGTTCATCATTATCACATGTAATAATTTGGTCATTACCATTCCCTCCAAACGATCCTGTGTTTGAAGCGAAACGTAAGCACGTAAATGATCCATTCTGGGATGTAGATGTGCCATATATGATTTTACGTCTTCGTCAAGGAATTGGACGTTTAATTCGTACGAGCGACGATAAAGGTGCTATATCAATCTTCTTATCAGATACGGAAGATGAAAAAGTGATAGAAGCAGTGAAAAAGGTACTTCCGGTAGAAGGTAAAGTATTATAAATGACAATTGCTACATATGAAGTAGAAAAACAATTTTTAACATATGTGAAGAAGATAGAAAATTACGGAGAAGCATTAAGCTTAATATTTTGGGATTTAAGAACGGGTGCACCAAAAAAAGGTGTGGATCAGCGTTCAGAAGTAATAGGAATGCTTTCATCAGAAGTGTTTGCTATGTCGACTTCAGATGAGATGGGGAACTACTTAACTGAGCTTGAAGCTTTAATATCTGAAGATAAACTTTCTGAAACGACGAAGAAAATGGTTGAAGAGTGTCGTAAAGAATATGATAGAAATAAGAAAATTCCACAAGCTGAATACGAAGCGTATGTGAAATTAGAAGCGAAAGCGGAAAGTGTGTGGGAAGAAGCACGCGAAAAATCTGATTTCGAAATGTTCCGTCCGTATTTAGAAAAAATTGTTGAATTCAAAAAGAAATTTATTACATATTGGGGTTACGAAACATATAAATATAATACATTATTAGACATGTATGAGCCTGGTATTACAGTAGAAGTGTTAGATCACGTATTTGGTCAACTTCGTGAGCGTATCGTGCCGCTTGTAAAAGAAATCTCTGAGTCTAAAAAGGGATTAAAAACAAGTGCTTTATCGGAACATTTTTCGAAAGAAAAACAAAAGAACTTTACATTAGAGCTATTAAAGCAATTGAATTATGATTTTGAAGCAGGTCGTCTTGATGAAACGGTACATCCTTTCGAAATTACATTAAATAGAGGGGATGTTCGTATTACAACACGCTATGATGAGAAAGATTTCCGTATGGCTGTGTTTGGAACGATTCATGAATGTGGTCATGCTGTATATGAACAAAATATTGCAGAAAAATTTGAGGGTACACCGCTATGTAGTGGAACATCTATGGGTATTCATGAATCGCAATCATTATTCTTTGAAAACTTTATCGGTCGTAATAAATCATTCTGGAAGAAAAATTATGATTTATTAAAAGAGTATAGTGATGGTCAATTTAACGATATATCAGTCGATGAGTTTTATGATGCGATTAACGAATCGAAGCCTTCATTCATTCGTATAGAAGCAGATGAGCTTACATATCCGCTTCATGTTATGGTTCGTTATGAACTTGAGAAAGAATTATTTGATGGTACACTACAGGTGAAGGACTTACCAGCAGCTTGGAATGATAAGATGGAAGCATATTTAGGAATTCGTCCAGAAAATGATGCACAAGGTGTATTACAAGATGTTCACTGGGCTGGTGGCTCATTTGGATACTTCCCATCTTATGCGCTTGGTTACATGTATGCAGCGCAATTTCAGCAAAGAATGCTAAAAGATATTCCAAACTTTGATGCATTATTAGAAGAAGGTAACGTGACGCCAATTCGTGAATGGTTAACAGAAAACATTCATCAATATGGCAAAACGAAAAAGCCGCTTGAAATTTTAAAAGATGTAACAGGTGAAGGGCTAAATGCAAACTACTTAGCTGATTATTTAGAAGCGAAGTATAAAGAAATTTATGAGTTGTAAATGGATTATACATTTTCAGTAATGAACCAAAAGGAAGCAGAGGAAATTGCATACAACTGGCATTATGAAGGGGAATATTCCTTTTATGATATAGAGGCAGATCAAGAAGATTTAGCAGAGTTTTTAAGTACTGAAATGAGAGGAGACGATACGTTTGCTGTGAAGGAAAATGGTACTCTCATTGGTTTCTTGAGTTTTTCTAAAATGAATAATCAAACGGTTGATATAGGACTTGGAATGAGACCTGATATAGCTGGCAATGGATTAGGGTTAAAGTTCGTAAAAGCTGGACTAGATTTTAGTGAAGAAAAATACGGCTGCAACTATATAACACTATCAGTAGCGACATTTAATGAGAGAGCGATTAAAGTGTATAAAAGAGCGGGATTCGAAGCTGTTGGGACGTTTATACAGAAAACAAATGGTAGTTGTTTTGAGTTTTTGAAAATGAATTATATATGTAAAAATGACTAAATGATTACAATTAAAACGAAAAATGAAATAGATTTGATGCATGAATCTGGGAAATTACTTGCTTCATGTCATAGAGAAATTGGAAAAATGATGAAACCAGGAATAACAACACAAGAAATTGAGACGTTTGTTGAAGCGTATTTAGAAAAGCATGGTGCAACATCTGAGCAGAAAGGTTACAACGGGTATCCATATGCGATATGTGCGTCTGTAAACGATGAAATGTGTCATGGGTTTCCGGCCGATGTTCCTTTAAATGAGGGAGATGTTGTCACAATTGATATGGTAGTAAATTTAAATGGTGCGCTCTCAGATTCTGCATGGACGTATATAGTAGGGGATGTTTCTGACGAAGCAAAAAGGTTATTGCTAGTGGCTGAGAGTACTTTATATAAAGGAATTGATCAGGCGGTAATCGGTAATCATGTAGGAGATATTGGTTTTGCAATTGAAAGTTATGCAAATGCTGAAGGTTTTTCTGTTGCAAGAGATTTTACGGGGCATGGGATTGGTAAAGAGATTCATGAAGAACCAGCAATTTTTCATTTTGGTAAACCGGGACAAGGGCCTAAGTTGCAAGAAGGCATGGTAATTACAATTGAGCCGATTGTAAATGTAGGTATGCGCTATTCTAAAGTTGATTTAAATGGATGGACTGCAAGAACGATGGATGGGAAATTATCAGCTCAATATGAGCATACAATTGCAATTACAAAAGATGGGCCAGTCATTTTAACGAAGTTGTAAATGAAAGTATTACAAGAAAAGATTTTGAACGAAGGAAAGGTTTTATCTGGTGACGTATTAAAGGTAGATGCATTTTTAAATCACCAAATTGATCCGGTACTTATGCAAGAGATTGGAAAAGAATTTGCTAAACGTTTTAAAGAAGAGAACATTACAAAAATCGTGACGATTGAATCTTCTGGCATTGCACCAGCGGTTATGGCTGCATTAGAGCTTGGTGTAAAAGTAATTTTTGCAAGAAAACGTAAATCGTTAACGTTACAAGATAATATGTATGTTGCAAACGTATATTCATTTACAAAACAAGAAACAAATGAAATTTCACTATCTCGAACTCATATTGATGAAAATGATCGTGTATTAATCATTGATGACTTTTTAGCAAACGGTCAGGCTGCTTTAGGTTTAATGAGTTTAGTAGAGCAAGCTGGAGCAAGCATTGCGGGAATTGGAATTGTTATTGAAAAAGCATTTCAAGATGGAGGAAAGAAGCTTCGTGAACAAGGCGTTCGTGTTGAGTCACTAGCAGAAATTGCATCACTTGATAACGGCACAGTTACATTTGCACAGCAAGAAACTGCGGAGGTGAAATAAATGAAGCAACATCCATTTAAAATCGCATCGCTAGGTATGCAGCATATGCTTGCTATGTATGCCGGTGCAATTATCGTTCCACTTATTGTGGGAGGCGGACTTGGCTTAAATCAAAAAGAGTTAACATATTTAGTCTCAATTGATTTATTAATGTGCGGCGTTGCAACAATTTTACAAGCATTATCAAATCGCTTTTTCGGTATTGGACTTCCAGTTGTACTAGGTTGTACATTTACAGCGGTTGGGCCGATGATTGCAATTGGGAAACAATACGGCGTGTCTTCTATTTATGGAGCAATTATTGCTGCCGGTTTGTTTGTTGTTATTTTTGCGAAATTATTTGGAAAGCTTGTAAAATTATTTCCCCCTGTCGTAACAGGGTCTGTTGTTACCGTAATTGGAGTTACACTTGTTCCAGCAGCGATTAATGATATGGCTGGCGGAGTAGGAAGCAAAGATTTCGGAAGTCTTGAAAACTTAGCGTTAGCATTTGGCGTATTATTATTTATCATCATTATGTATCGTTTCTTTGATGGATTTATCCGTTCTATTTCTATTTTATTAGGTCTTTTGTTCGGTACAATCGTTGCAGCGTTTATGGGGAAAGTAAGCTTGCAAGCTGTTGGAGAAGCAGATTGGTTTCACGGTATTCAGCCGTTTTACTTCGGTACACCGACATTTGAATTAACGCCAATTATTACGATGATTCTCGTTGCTTGTGTAGGGATTGTAGAAGCAACAGGTGTATACTTTGCGTTATCTGATATTTGTAATAAAAAGATCGGTGAAAAAGAATTAACAAAAGGCTATCGCGCAGAAGGGTTAGCGATGGTATTAGGTGGTATTTTTAACGCATTTCCATATACAACTTACTCTCAAAACGTAGGACTTGTTCAATTAACCGGAGTAAGAAATCGCGTTATTATTTATACTTGTGGTGGCATGTTAATCGTTCTTGGGTTCATTCCAAAAATCGCAGCTATTACAACAATCATTCCGAAATCAGTACTTGGTGGTGCGATGTTAGCGATGTTCGGTATGGTTATGGCATATGGTATTAAAATGTTAAGTAGCGTTGATTTTGGAAAGCAAGAAAACTTATTAATTGTTGCATGCTCTGTCGGAATTGGACTTGGGGTTACAGTCGTTCCTACATTATTCTCACAACTTCCAGAAAATATTCGTATTTTAACAGATAACGGAATTGTGCTAGGAAGTGCATCAGCAGTACTTTTAAATATTGTATTTAATATGGTGCCGCAGCGCAAAGTGAAAGTAAAAGAAGAGCCAGTTTCGATGCAAAATGCAGTAAGAGAAGCATAGATGTTTATTCAAACGAAGTTTTATACTATTTTTTCATTTTTATTTGGATTAGGTTTTTATATCTTTATGAGTCGTGCTGAGGCGAAAACAGAGCGTCCGAAAACTTTATTTGTTCGCCGCTTGCTCATTTTATTATTATTTGGTTTCTTGCATTACGTTCTTTTATGGGACGGAGACATTTTACATAGTTATGCAATCGCTGGATTTTTCTTATTGTTATTTTATAAAAGAGAGCCTCGTACTATTTTAATATGGGCAATCGTTTTATTAAGTATTTTTCAATTTTTAATGCTAATTACTAGCATTGGAATTGCCTTAATGCCAAGAGATGAACTAGGACTCCCCTTACCACTCGTGCCATTAGAGGACTGGATATTACAAATACAAGATCGTTTCCACGCGTTTTATTCTGAAGCAATTGGGCTAAATGCATTCATGCTTCCAGAAACAGTTGGATTATTTTTACTTGGTTTATATGCCGGAAAAAAGGATATTTTCCGCCGCTCAAAAGAGTTAAATCTAAAGCTAAAAAAATGGCAAATTATTATGTTCGTTTTAACATTACCAATGTGGTTCTTTATGGTTCGTTATTTCTTGTCAAAACAACCTTATGACCCTATTTACATGAGCGCCTTTACAATGTTTAGCGGAAAAACATTATTTATATTCTACATTTTCACGCTGATGCGTTTATTACAAAAAGAAAAATGGCAAACATTATTACGTCCATTCCAATACGTTGGACGAATGGCTCTAACAAACTACATCTCGCATACAATTGTTACATTACTTGTATTTGGTCTATTGCTCAAAAGTTATTATCCTGCTCCATTATGGGTAGGACCACTATTTTGCGTCGGTTTCTACACGTTACAAATCTTTATTAGCCGTTGGTGGCTATCACGTTATCAATACGGGCCACTTGAATATATATGGCGCCTTGGTACATATGGAAAGATGATGCCACTAAAAAAGAAAAGCAAGGTCTCATAAATGATTATCACTTTTGAATACATTTTATCATTAAAGAGAATCATTATCAACAAATTTCTAAAAAAGAAAGCTCCTTCGGGAAAAGGAGCTTTACTGCCTGTTTTAAAGAAGTTTAAAACTTGCTGTGCACTCTTATTATATCTCATAATACACATCTTAACAGTTTTAAAAATTGGAAATCCCCTCTATCCCCCTCCCCCTTACATTTTGTATAATAAAAGGGAATTACTTATTAAGGAGGAAAATAATGACACAAAATCTCACGCAAGGCGAGAGGATACACTCAATTGAATGGTATATGCATTAGTAGCAGGTACAGTCGCTGTATATGCAGTTATTGCGAAATATATTTTAAATGGAGTAGGAACAGCAAAATGAATGACAAACATAGTACAGACAAACGGTATGAAAAAACTTGTTTGTTTTTATGAAGAGTGGCAAAAACACGGCGATGCGGAGAATAGCTTAAAGTTGTTTGAAGTGATTCAAAAATATAAACAAGAGCAGCTTATGATAGCATTCTGCGGTCACTTTTCGGCAGGGAAATCAACGATGATGAATCATCTATATAAAGCGCAGTTGTTACCAACAAGTCCGATTCCGACAAGCGCTAACGTCGTCAAAATTGAAAAGGGATTAGATCGTGTTGTTGTAACGGTCAAATCTGGAGAACAGTACGAATATGATGGTGCATATTCAGCAGAAGAATTAAAACAGATTTGTAAAGATGGTGATGAGGTAATTGGTGTTCATATTTATCGAAATGATGCGCCAATTCCTGAGGGAGTTATGTTAGTTGATACACCAGGAATTGATTCGACAGATGATGCCCATCAACTAGCGACAGAATCGACACTTCATCTAGCAGACGTAATTTTTTATATGATGGATTATAATCACGTCCAATCGGAAGTGAACTTACAATTTGTTAAAGAATTGAAACAACGTAATAAAACGGTTTATCTCGTTGTAAATCAAATAGATAAACATAAAGAAAATGAATTGTCGTTTGTGAATTATAAAGATAGCGTAAAACAATCGTTCTCTAACTGGGATATTGAAGTAGATGGTGTTTATTATACGTCATTACGAATGATGAACCATCCACATAATGAAATTGGAAATTTAGAATCGTTAATTTCTTCTATTATGGAAGAAAAAGAGCAGTATGTAAGAACTGGAATGGAGCGAGAAACAGAATATTTATTAGGGGAACATTTCTCGTTTATTCTTTCTGAAAATGAAAAAGATCTTTTGAAATATGAGGAAGAGTTAGCATCACCGCTCTCCATTTCAGAGGTGGTTGAAAAAAAGGAAGAATTAACTGAAACGAAAAAGCGTGAGGCTAGTAAAGAATCTCATGTGAAAAACGAATTTATAAAAGGATTACAAGCTATATTAGATAATGCGTATTTAATGCCATTTGAAATGAGAGAATTGGCAAATGCGTATTTAGAAACGAAATTAACAAAATTTAAAGTTGGTTTGCTATTTGCGAAAGGAAAGACGGAGCAAGAAAAACAGAGACGTGTAGATGCTTTTTATTCTGCTTTGCAAAAGACTGTTGAAACACAACTTGATTTTCATGTGAAAGAATTTATTGTAGCCTTCTTAAAAGAAGAAGGACTGTTCACAGAGGAAATTGGGAAAGACATATATGCTTTAGAAATTGCTTTCGGAACAGAATTGTTAGGCGAGGTAATTAAACAAGGTGCGGGTTTCACAGGGGATTACTTACTTCTTTATACAGCGGATGTAGCGAATGAACTAAAGAAACGTTATTTTATAAAATCGCAACAAATTTTTGATAAGAGTGCTGTCGTTTTAAAGCAAAAGGTGAAAGAAGCAGTTGCTCGTATTGAAGAAGAAATTGAAACATATACGATGTTGCAAACAGCGAAAGAAATGCAATTACAATACAGTAAAAATTTTGAGGGCTATGAAGGTTATTTACAAAATGTTTGGCACGATCGTGTTGCTACGCCTGAAGGATTGCAAATAGATGAGATATTGCAACGTAAAACACAAATTGTTAGTGAGAAATTCACACTACAAGAGCAAGAAATTGTAAACGATAATGTAATGGTTCGTGATGAAGAGATGAAAGGTACGGCAGTATTAAATATTCAGCGCATACTAGAAAAAGTGAAAAAAGCTGAAACGATACTAGAGCCATTGCCAGCGCTGAAACATGTACAGCAAGAGGTAATAGAAAAAAGACGACGTGTGGAAACGAAACAATTTACAGTCGCGTTATTCGGAGCATTTAGTGCTGGAAAATCGTCATTTGCTAATGCATTGCTTGGTGAGAAAGTACTTCCTGTATCACCAAATCCGACGACGGCAACGATTAATCAAATTTTGCCTGTTACAGAGGAAAAATCGCACGGAACAGTCATTGTTCAGTTTAAATCAAAGCAAGCATTATTAGAAGATATGAAAGCTGTTTATAAGCTGTTTCATTATGAGATTACTACGCTAGATGAAGCGTTAGCACAAATTGATAAAGTTATGAAATACCCTTCGCCAAGTGGAAAGCAAAAAACAACATTTAGCTTTTTACGAGCGGTACAAAAAGGGTATGATGCCGTTTCTGCTCATTTAGGGAAACAAGTACAAGTTACATTAGAAGAGTTCTCTGATTATGTAGCGAATGAAGAGAAATCATGTTTCGTTGAGTATATGGAGCTTTATTATGATTGTGCTTTAACAAGGCAGGGAGTAGCGCTTGTAGACACACCTGGAGCGGATTCTATTAACGCCCGCCATACGGACGTTGCATTCCAGTATATTAAAAACGCAGATGCTATTTTATTTGTAACATATTATAACCATGTATTCTCTCGCGCTGATCGTGAATTTTTAATTCAGCTTGGTCGTGTAAAGGATACTTTTGCTCTTGATAAAATGTTCTTCTTAATTAATGCGGCCGATTTAGCAGAGTCGGAAGAAGAACTTGAAATGGTAAAAGGTTATATTGCAGATCAGTTACTACAGTATGGTATTAGAAATCCGCGTTTATTTGCAATTTCAAGTTTATGTGCGCTTGAAGAGAAGCAAGGAAAGAGCGTTGAAAAAGAGAAGTACGGTATTTTACAAAACTCTGGGATTGCTAAGTTTGAAGAAGCATTTACGTCCTTTATGATGAGAGATTTAATGCTCGTATCTGTGCATGCTTTATACGGTGCATTGCAAGGGGCAGATCAGCTTTTAGTAAATATGATAAATGGTGCAAAGCAGGGGAATGACGAGAAAGAGAAGCAAACAAAAAAATATGAAGCAGAGCGTGATCAACTACTTCATATTATTTCATCATATAGTGTGCTTGCGGAAGAACAAGCGATGCAAAATGAAGTGAAAGAATTGCTTTATTACGTGCATCAGCGTCTATTCCTACGCTATAACGATGTGTTTACTGAATTTATTAATCCAGCTTCACTTCGAACGGATGGAAATGTAAAAGCACAGTTGCAACAGTGTGTTATGGAATTAGTGGCATTTATTCAACATGATTTATTACAAGAAATGCGTGCGACATCATTACGCCTTGAAAAATGGATAGATGAAGCGATGAAGCGTGCAAAGAATGAAATTGTAGTGAACTGTAAAGTAGAAAATGAATCAATTTCTATGAATGGAACAGTGGATTATGAATATGAAGATATTACACATAAAGAACCGTTTCCTTCAGTTGAAATAAAAGATTTCAAAAAAGCAGTAGCGCATTTTAAAAATGAGAAAAGCTTTTTTGAAAAAAATGATAAAGCTTTCATGCAAGAAGATGCAAAAGCTATACTAGAACCTTTCGTATCAAACTATGTAGCTGATGAAGAAAGCTTATTCGTTCATCATTATAAGCAAGAGTGGGATGCAAAATGGAGTTTATTCCAAAAAGTGATGCAGCAAGATATTGAGAATTATTATGAAAGTATATTATTCGCTTTAGCTGAAATAATTGATGTAACACTATATGAACAAAGTAAAGAGCAACTACAAAAGCAATTAGTAGAAATTGAAAAAGAAATTTATATTATATAGATGGACAACAATGAGAAAAAATGCAACGTCATCTCTATCGATGGAAAGAAGAAGAAAAGCGACACGTATTCCTATCCAAAATTAGTAGTAGAAAACAAAACATATGAGTTTTCTTCATTCGTCTTATGCGGTGAAACACCAGACGGCAGACGACTCGTTCTTACTCATATGATTTCTACTGATGAGTTTGCAGGGTTCGTAAAATCTTTAGATACGGTGCTACAAAAGAAAATTGAGCGAATCTTTTTTTCATAAATGTCTGTTGTAATAGATCGTATTTCAAAAGAAGCTATACCGAAATCGCTATTGCTACTTGCCGATCCAAGTGAACGGCAAATTGATGCATATATACAAAGAGGATTAACATATGTAGCTAAGCAAGAGGACAGAGCTATAGGTGTATATGTTCTTTTAGAAACAAGGCCGAAGACGATGGAAATTATGAATATTGCGGTTGTAGAGCATATGCAAGGAAAAGGTATTGGAAAGAAGCTATTAAAGCATGCGATAGAAGCTGCTAAGGGATATGGTATGTGCAAACTTGAAGTTGGTACAGGTAATTCTAGTGTTTCACAACTTGCTTTATATCAAAAATGTGGATTTCGTATTTTTTCTATTGATTTTGATTACTTTTCAAAGCATTATGAAGAAGAGATTATTGAAAATGGGATTGTATGCCGTGATATGATTCGGCTTGCAATGGAATTAAATACGAAAGTATAAATGGAAGTACACAAAGCAATTACAGCACATTCTCGTAAACAAAATGAAATTGTAACAGCATTTTTACAATTAGATGCGCAGCGTGAAACAGCTATTGAGGCAGCAGTATCACATGCATCAAATGGGAAAGAATTTTCGGTTGATGTCATTAATATGGTAACAAAACAAATTAATGACCTTGCAAAAAATGGCGTTGCACCGCAGCGTAAACTTGTTACAAAAGATATGGTTATGGAGTATGTAAGTCGTTTACAAGAGAAAGAAGGTCGTTAAATGATAGTTACAGTCGAATGGTTACGTGCGCATATAGAAGATGAGAATGTCCGTATAATCGATTGTCGTTTTGATTTAGCGAATCCTAATTGGGGTAAAGAAAAGTATGAAGAAGAACATATTCCTCATGCGTTATATTTTGATTTAAATGTAGATTTATCAAGTCCTGTAACAGAACATGGTGGCCGTCATCCATTACCAAATATTGAGGAGTTTGCAGACAAGCTTTCGCAAGCTGGTATTGATGAACATACGACAGTGATTGCGTATGACAGTCAAGCTGGTACAAATGCTGCTCGTTTATGGTGGTTATTAAACTATGTAGGACATGAGAAAGTATATATATTAGATGGCGGAATACCAGCTTGGAAAGAAAATGGATTACATACAACAATGGAAATGCCTGTTGTTGCACGAAAAACATTCAAAGCCAACGTACAAGATCATATGCTTGTCACGATGGAAACGGTTAGAGAGAATATTCATACAGGTGTAGACGTTACGTTAATCGATTCTAGAGAACCAAAACGTTATGCTGGTGTAGAGGAATTTGTTGATCCGAAGGCAGGACATATTCCGACAGCAGTAAACTATTTTTGGAAGGATGGAATTCTAGAATCAGGACAATTTAAAAAGGAACCTGAACAACAAGAACGATTCCAAAATCTTTCGAAAGATAAGGAAACAATTGTATATTGTGGTTCTGGTGTTACGGCATGCCCGAACATCATTGCATTAAAATTAGCAGGTTTCCAAAATGTTAAACTGTATGCAGGCAGCTGGAGTGATTGGATTTCTTATCCAGAAAATCAAATTGCAAAAGAAGAAGATTAAATGCGCTTAGAATATCGACTCAATGATGAAACGGAAGGGTATCCTGCTTTATGGAGCTACGCAAATATTTCTAATTCTGAAATCATCGCACGCATGACTTGTGAATATTTTATAAAAGATAAAAATACATATGTTGTTACTGCAACCTCAGTAGATCCAGACGGAACAGCAGTTATATATATTCAAAAAGAAGTCTTTACAAATGATCCTTCAGACTCTACATACTCCCATATAGGTTTTGAAATTAGAGAACTAAAGGAAACGAGTTCCAGTATAGTAGAAAGTAAAGATATATGGAACTATGAAGAAATTTTACCATCTCTCCATTCAGATATTATATATATTGAGCGAGATGGACGTCATATGGAATTCACCCTAGATTCAAGAGAAATTGATGAGGACCGGAAATGCTACATTTATTATGGAAACTTTACAGGTGAATTGAGATAAATGCTATCTTATATAATAGGAATAGAATTTAAAAAGGGGAGTGCGAAGGTGACAAAAACGAAATGGCTAGTAGGTGGTGTCGTCACGTCTTTAATGACTGGCACCTTATTTGGCTGCGCACAAGATCTTCCCCCAAAACCGAATGATAATAGTTGTTCAGATTGGGATTGGGATGATGAACTTGGGGTATGGCAGTGTGATGATAATGGTTCAGGTTACCGAGGACATTATTTTTATGGGGGAAGCTATTATCAAAATAAATCCACTTTCAAAAATTCGGCAGCGTTTAAATCGTATCAATCGTCTGCGGAATTTAAAGGTGGAATTGGAAGCGGTTCAAAGGGAGGATTTGGGGGCTAAATGAAACAAATACAAATAGCGACCGAACGAATGGGGAAAATATTTTTTAAGACTGCTAGACTTTTGCGCAATTTATGTGACGAACAGCTTCTTGAACTTGGATTTCCACCTGCAAGTTTACCTTTTATTAGAATGAAGGAATTGTATCCTGAATCTATCATTTCAAGATTTGATTTTGTCTTAACCGATGATAATCAAATTAAAATGCTTGAATTTAATAGTGATACACCAACTTTTATTATGGAATGAATGAATGGAAAGGTTTGTGAAGAATTCGGTTACGATGATCCAAATATAAATCAAGAGCGCTTACTTTCTTCTGGTATTACAAAAGCCGTAATGGAGGCTGTAAAAGGAATAGACAATCCAAATGTCGTTTTTACAGCACATCATGAACATATAGAGGATTGGAATACGACTATGTATTTGAGTCAGCTATGTCATGTTGAAAATAAAGTGATGCCAATGTCAGAACTTAGAATTACAAAGGATACTTTAGTAGATAATGACGGTGTGAAAATTGATGTTTTATACCGCCAAACGTATCCGATAGAAGATTTGATTGAGGATCAAGATCCTGAAACGGGAGATTTTGTAGGTGTCGAACTTTTACAACTTGTAAAAGACGGAAATCTCTTTATTATAAACCCTTTGTCTGCCTTTTTACTTCAGCCAAAATCAATTCAGTGTCTTATTTGGGGATTAGTAGAAGAAGGAGCCTTTTATACAAATGAGGAACAACAGTGGATTAAAGAATATATGCTACCTACATATTTAGAGCTAGATTTATTTTTAGGAAAAGGTTCTTTCGTTCAAAAACCTTCGTTTGGTAGGGAAGGTGACACAATTACAATTCGTGATAAAGACACGAACGTTATGATTCGAAATGCACATGAAACATATAAAACGTCATTGCCGATATTTCAAAAGTATATAGAGCTTCCAGTTGTATGTTTGGAAACTGAAAAAGGAATGGAGAAACTATCGTATGTGTTTGGGGCGTTTTTAATCGCTGGAAAAGCGAGCAGTATCGGTATACGTGCTGGGGAAAAGATTACAGGAAATGAATCTTACTATTTACCAGTAGGTATTAAGAAGGGAGAAAAAAATGATTAAATGATTAATTTTTTACTATATTTAGCAGTATCACTCGCACTTTTATGTATCGGTTTGTTCCTTATGGAAGTGACAACGAAAGTGAAAGAATTTAAGTTAATGGCTCAGGGTAACAAAGCGGTAAGTTATGTACTTGGAGGAAGGGTACTCGGGCTAGCTATCGTTTTATATTCAACGGCCGCTAATTCCATTTCACTTTTGGATATGGTTTCGTGGGGAGCGGTTGGTATTTTGGCCCAAATTATTGTTTATTATTTAGCTGAGTGGCTTACACCACGCTTTAATATAAATAAAAGCCTTGAAGAAGATAATCAAGCAGTCGGCCTGTTTCTTATGTTTTTATCACTTTCAATTGGTATTGTAATTGCTGGTTGTGTAACTTACTAAATGAAAGAACAAACAATGCTTCAAAAAAATAAAGATCTATTAATTGAAATTGCAACAAGAGATGTAAAATCTGTATTTGCGTATTTTAAAACAACAAGAGACGGATTATCTATGAAAGAGGCGCAAAAACGTATTCAAGTATACGGTCGAAATGAATTAACTTCAAAAAGAGCGCGTATTGCAGAAGTAATAATGAAGTTAAGTGGAATGATTCCAGGTTTTTCAAAACAACATGTGCGTGATCAATTGCAATGTGAAACAATTACTGTGTCTAGAGTAGAATGTGCTAGTAGTACAGGGCTAAATAACGAACTGAAAATGATGAGGTTACCAGTACAAGAACTTGTACCAGGAGATATGATTTTTCTTTCAGAAGGTGATACAGTACCGGCAGATGTACGTATCATTTATGCAAATGATTTATTAGTAAATGAATCTGTATTGACAGGGAACGATGCAAATATTGAGAAATTTGAAAGTTGCTATCACCTTGAACGTAAAAGATTTATTCCATTAAAACGGATGAAAGACTATAATCCACTTGAACTTGAAAATGTATGTTTTAAAGGTACTAATATTATTGGTGGAAATGCAAAGGCTGTAGTTGTTTCAACAGGTAAAAATACGTATTCAGGAATACTTCATACTTGTTGCAGTAGAACGTCTTAAATGAAAAAAGTATTATTAGTTGATGGTATGGCACTATTATTTCGTGCTTTTTACGCAACAAGTGTCTACGGACAATTTATGAAACGACAAGATGGTACCCCGACGAACGGGATTCATGGTTATATGAAGCATTTATTAACAGCGACGCAAGCAATCGAACCAACGCACATTGTAACGTGCTGGGATATGGGAAGTACGACATTTAGAACGGAATCTTTCTCGAATTATAAAGCAAATCGTGCAGCACCGCCGGAAGAATTAATTCCGCAATTTGATTTAGTGCAAGAAATGACTGCGAAATTATCTATGCCTGTAATAGGCATGAAAGGTTATGAAGCGGATGATTGTATTGGTACGCTTGCAAAACAATATTGTAATGAGGCAGAAGTTTATGTTTTGACAGGTGATACAGATTTACTTCAACTTGTTGATACGAATGTTACAGTTATGCTTCTTCGTAAAGGAATTGGAAATTACGAGTATTACACACCGGAAAAAATCATGGAAGAGAAAGGTGTAGAACCTTGGCAAATTGTGCATGCGAAAGCTTTCATGGGAGATACAAGTGATAATTATCCGGGTGTAAAAGGTATTGGTGAAAAAACAGCGTATAAGCTTATTCAAGAATACGGCACAGTATCGGCAGTACTAGAAAATATAGCATCATTAACGAAAGCGCAGCGCACAAAAATTGAAAGTGATTTAGAGAATTTAAATATCTCTTTACAATTAGCTCAAATTCATTGTGAAGTTCCAATTTCATGTTCGTTAGAAGAAGGGTTACACACAATGAACGAAGAAAAACTACGATTCGTTTGCGAAGAAATGAATTGGGGAAGACCTGAAATATTAATAAATATGTTATAAATGCGAAAAAAAGTGAGAAAATCCTTTAAACAATTATTAATAGAAAATAAACAATCCCTACTAACTAATAAAGAGAATATGAAAGAAATTGAAGAACGGATTGAGAAACGACATGTAGCATATAGTGCTGCTAGCAATTGAATGCCCATTACGAATCGATTTTCTACCACCACTAACGGCGCACTCGCTATTACAGGAAATACTTTAGGCTTAAGTAAAATTAGTAACCAAAACCGTGCTGGTACAATCGGGGCAATTGGTGCATTCGCAACTACGAATACTGCTTTACAAGTACCTACTTTTCCTGCTGGTACAACGTTAAACTATACACAAAATAGTTCTACCGCTATTTTAAATATCCCTGCTGGTAGTACGATTCTTTATGCAGAACTCGTTTGGGGCGGAAACTATTTATCTCGTGATCAAAACATTACGAGTGTATTAGGAAACCCGGTTTCTTTCACAACACCTGTGTCAACATACTCCATTACCCCTTCGGCTGTTACAGCTTCAAATCAAACTTTCGTTTCTGGATCTGTCACATTTGGATTTTATACACGATCAGCAGATGTAACGTCACTCGTTCAAGCCGCTGGATCTGGGTCTTATACAACAGGTTCTGTCCCTGGACTTGTAGATCCTATAGATGCTTCTAATGGAACAATCAATTCGGCTGGATGGACGCTTATCGTCGCTTATCAAAATGGGACATTACCTGCAAGAAACTTAACCATTTATGTAGCTGGTAACCGTGTTTCTGCAGAAACTGGTAGTGCCGATGTATCTGTTTCAGGATTTTTAACACCTTCAGGAGGACCTGTAAGCGGGAGATTATTTTTAAGTTCTACCGAAGGAGATGCTGATTTAACCGGGGATCAAGCTTTATTTGGACCAAATTTCAGTTCATTAAATGCTTTATCTGGGCCAAATAATGCGATAAATAATTTCTTCGGCTCTCAAATTAATAATGCTGCAGGCAACTTAGATACAACGGGGACATTTGGGACGCGAAATCAAAGCGCTTCTACAAGTACAAACATCTCCGCAGGAAGGCAAGGTTGGGATATTACTTCCATCGATATTTCCTCTTATTTAACAAACTCACAAGTGTCCGCCGCAATCCGTTTAACTACTAACGGAGATGCATATATGTTAAATACAGTCGGTTTACAAATTAATATAAATTCACCTAACATACAAGCAACCAAAACTGTGAATAAAAGTGTTGCTGCCATTGGAGATATTCTCACTTATACCGTTACTATCCCTAATACCGGACTTCTTCCCGCCAATAACGTTATTTTTATAGATACTCTCCCTAACGGTACTTCCTTTATACCTGGCACTGTAACGGTAGATAACGTACCACAAACAAATGCAAATCCTGCCGCTGGTATATCTCTTGGAACAATTAACAATAGTGCCTCTCGTACAGTAACTTTCCAAGCGACTGTCGTTTCTCTTCCAAATCAAAACCCGATTTCTAACACTGCGAATATTACATTTCAATATACACCAATTGCCGGGGGAACGACTTTTAATGGTCTTGCAACAAGTAACTCTGCAGGAACACAAATTAACCTCGCAGATATTAATGGCACAAAATCAGTTAACAAACTTTTTACCGATATTGGTGAAACATTAACTTACAGTATTACCTTAGCTAATGTAGGAAATATCGCCGCAACGAACGTTATATATACGGATCCGATTCCTAGCGAGACTACTTTCATTCCAGGGAGCGTAACTGTTAACGGGGTTACTCAAGCGGGAGCAAATCCGGCTACTGGTATATCAATTGGATCGATTGCTGCAAATTCTACTACTACCATTTCATTCCAAGTATTCGTTCCTTCTATCCCTCAAACAAATCCAATATTAAATAGTGGTACAACAACATATCAATACATTCCTGTACCAAACCAACCGGCAGTAAGTGGGACTGATACGACCAATATCGTATCTACTCAAGTGAATAACGCTACTGTAACTATGGCAAAAGCAGTGGATAAAAGTTTTGCAGATATTGGCGATACACTAACGTACACCGTTTCCTTTACAGGTACAGGTAATACGAATGCGAACAATGTTATTTTTACAGATGTCATTCCTGCCGGAACAACTTTTGTCCTAAACAGTTTAACAATAGATGGCACGACACAAGTTGGAGCAAATCCCGCTAACAGTGTGAACATAGGATCCATCCCAACTGGCACAACAAAAAATGTTTCATTTCAAGTAGTAGTAAGCGCAATACCCGCATCAAATGTCGTATCTAACGGATCAAGTGCTTCTTATCAGTACACCGTCAACCCTAGCCAATCACCCGTTACGAAAAACATTTCTTCTAACGTCGTTACTACTCAAATTAACAATGCGAACTTAACGTTAACAAAATCTACAAATAAACAATTTGCCACAATTGGCGAAACGATAAGTTATACAATCCTTATTACAAACAGTGGAAATACGGCGGCTAATAACGTTCAACTAACAGATCCACTTCCAAATGGAACGATATTAACATTAGGTTCTGTAACGTTCAACGGCGTTTTACAAAATGTAGATTCTCTCGTTGCTTTACCTATCGGCACAATTCCTGGCGGAGCTACTTTCACCTTATCCTTCCAAGTAACTGTCATTAACATTACTGCACAAAACCCTATCATTAATAACGCTTTCGCCTCTTATATTTACACTGTAAATCCAGGACTGCCACCAACTTCAAAAACAGCAAATTCTAATTCTGTTACATCAACAATTAGACTAGCAAACCTTCATGTTAATAAATCTGTAAGTCAAACGTTTGCGGAAGTTGGGGATGTATTAACTTATACCTTTGCTCTTACAAACGATGGAAATGTTGCGGCGAACAATGTATTACTATCCGATTCAATTGCGAATGGTACTTCCTTTGTACCGAACAGTGTTATAGTTAACGGTGTTACTCAGCCGGGCGCAACACCAGCTAGCATCAATATTGGTAGTATTAATGCTAATGCTACAATTACAGCTTCATTCCAAGTATTAATAACTAGCATTCCAAACCCAAATCCTATTTCGAATAGTGCCTCCATTTCCTATAACTTTATCGTTGATCCAAACGCTTCACCTGTAAGTAAAAATACAACTTCAACTACTACATTTACTCAAGTAAACGATGCAAATGTCATTTCGGCAAAAACAGTGGATCGAGAGTTCGCTACCGTAGGAGATATATTAACTTATACGGTTATTTTGACAAATGCAGGAAGTGTTTCTGCTGATAGTCCAACTTTCGTAGATACAAATCCAGATGGCACTATCTTTATTCCAAACACTTTCCTTATTAACGGTGTACTTCAAAATAATGCAGATCCAAATATAGGTGTTCCGTTACCTGCCATTCCTGCTAACGGCTCACTTACCGTCTCTTATCAAGTAACTGTCACCTCTTTACCAGTACAAAATCCAACAATAAATTCATCTAGTACACAGTATAGCTTTATTCTAAATCCGGGCGATCCACCAACTATAGAAACATCTTTAAGTAATACTGTAAGTACACAAATTAACTTAGCAAATGTAATTATTTTCAAAGGTGTAGACTTAACTATCGCAGATGTTGGGCAACCAATCACATATACAATTGCCTTAGCTAACCCTGGAAATACTCCAGCGAATAATGTAGTTGTTACCGATATACTACCTCCTGGTACGACTCTCGTACCAAATAGTATTTTTATAGGTGGTGCTTTACAGCTAGGCGCAGATCCAAGTGTCGGTCTTCAAGTTGGTACAATTCCAGCAGGCGGAATTACAACAATTGTCTTCCAAATTAGTGCAAATGAAATACCTTCGCCAAACCCGGTTCAAAACAGCGCCGCACTCCAATATAGCTTTATTGCCGATCCAAATTCACCTGCTGTTGTTAGGAACGCTACTAGCAATATAGTAACTACACAAATTAATACTGCTAATATTGTTGCAACGAAGCTAACAAGCACAAATTTCGCTGATGTTGGTGATGTCATATTATATGCAACTATTTTAACGAATAACGGGAATATCCCTGCTTCTAATGTAACATTTACAGATATCATTCCAGCGGGTACCCTCTTTATTCCTAATACTGTGACGATTAACAATATCCCTATAGCCAATGCAAATCCTGCTAATGGCATTTTTATCGGTACGATAGGAGCGAATGCATCACGTATCGTTTCATTTCAGATTTTCGTACCAAGTATCCCTGCTGTAAATCCAATTACAAATCAATCAGGCACTACATTCCAATATACGTACGATCCATCCAAACCAGCTATAATGCAGATGGTCGCTTCTAACACGGTACAGACAACTATTAATAACGCCTCAATTGCCGCTACAAAATCTGCAGATAAACAATTTGCTAACGTAAATGATATTATTACGTACACGACTACTTTAACGAATAGTGGGAACACACTTGCATCAAATGTAGTATTTACAGATGCCATTCCTAGCGGGACGTCTTTTATTCCAAATAGTGTAACAGTAAATGGTACGACACTCCCTAATGTAAATCCAGCAAGCGGAATTGCAATTGATCCAATAAACCCGAATACAAATACAATCATCTCGTTCCAAGTGCAAGTAAATACCATCCCGAATCCGAATCCAATCCCAAATCAAAGTAATACAGCGTACCAATATGTCGTAAATCCTAACTTACCTCCAGCATCCGTCAATGCGTTAAGTAACGTAAAAACAACTCAAATTAATAACGCTACAATCGTCGCTACTAAGTCAGTGAATACACCGACGGCTGCAATTGGAGATATCGTAACCTATACGATTGCAGTAACAAATACAGGTAATATCCCTGCTAGTGCAACTGTTTTAACGGATGGACTTGGTGCAGGAGCTTCATTTATCCAAAACTCCGTAACTATCGATAATGTTCCACAACCAGGATTAGATCCATCACTTGGTGTTCAATTAGCAGATATTCCACCAGGAAATACTGTATTTATCACTTTTCAAGCACAAATTTTAGCAATACCACCTAGTGGCACATTAACAAATAATGCCCTTGTAAATTATGAATATACAGTGAATCCAAACCAATCACCTGCTGTTGGTAGTACAATTACAAATACGACGGTTACCCCAATTATTGATGCTACTTTATCTATAAACAAAACCGTCAATTCAACATTTTCTACTATTGGAGATACGCTTACTTTCACTTCAACCATTACGAATTCCGGTAATACTACCGCAAACAATGTTATTTTTACAGATGTAATTCCAAATGGAACAACTTTTATTCCAAATAGTTTTACGATAAATGGAACAACCATTCCTAATGCAAATCCACAAAACGGTATCAATATTGGTAACATGAATTCCAATGCATCGGTTACACTTAGTTTTCAAGTAAACATTACAACGCTTCCAAACCCTAATCCAATTCCGAACAAATCATCGCTTCAATATAGCTTTATTGTAGATATAAATGAACCACCTGTTTCACGAACTGTTAAATCTAATAAAACCTTTACACAAGTAAACACGGCTTCCGTTATCGCAACAAAGACTGCAAGCAGTGCATTTGCCGCTGTTGGCGATACCATTACGTATACAACCACTCTCACTAATAGTGGAAATACTACCGCAAACACACCTGTTTTTATCGATATATTACCACCTGAACTTTCATTCGTTCCTGATAGCGTACAAATTAACACCATCCCACAACTTGGATTTAGACCAGATAGCGGGATTCCTTTAGACCCCATTCCAGTTGGAGGCACAACAACAATTAGCTTTCAAGCTATCGTTGGCTCAATACCAGCTACAAACCCAACGTTGAACCAATCTAGCACAACATACTCTATCATTGTTGATCCTACCCAGCCACCGGTGACAGAAACAGCTACAAGTAATCCAACTTTAGTTCAAATTAACGAAGCAATTATTCAAGCAACGAAAAGTGTGGATCGACTATTTTCTGACATCGCACCTGGAAATTCATTTTTAACGTATACAGTTTTATTAGACAATGTCGGGAACACGACTGCTACTAACATCATTTTTACAGATCCAATTCCAAATAATACAGTATTTATAGAAGATAGTGTTCGAGTAGGTGGCGTTTTATTACCTGGGGTAAATCCAGCAAACGGGATACCAATTGGGGATATTATCGCAGAGGATTTTATAAACGTCACCTTCCGCGTGCAAGTAGTTAGTATTCCAAATCCAATTTTCACAATTGGACCTGGGGGACCAAACTCACCGGTTGTAAACGGAGCTTCCATTGATTATCAATTTATGACAGGACCCAATTTACCACTCGTTTCAAGAAGTACGACATCCAATCCTGTTTCGACACAAATAAATTCCGGGGAAATTACACTTGTTAAATCTGTAGATAAAACTTTCGCAACGATCGGGGATACAATCTCTTATACAATTACATTAAGTAACCCTGGAAATGTCACTTCACAAAATATTATTTTCACGGATATTTTGCCTGATGGAACGACATTTATATCTGGCACTCTTACAAATGATTCTGGTACACAGCAAATTGGAAATACAGCTAGTGGGATTCAGATTGAAAATATAAATCCAAGCGGCACGGCCGTTATTACTCTCAACGTACTTGTTACAAACATTCCAAGTATAAATCCAATTTCTAATTTTAGTTCGGTACAATTTGCACATGTGATTGATCCTAGCCAACCTGCCGTATCACAAACGAATGTATCTAATACTGTTTCGACAACTATTAATAGTGCAATTTTAACAACCAAAAAAAGTGCTGATAAATCTATAGTTTCCGTTGGAGATACAATTACGTATACCACTACTATTACGAATACAGGGAATACAGCAGCAACGAATATAACATTCACAAGCGCTATTCCAGCTAGCACTACATTCATACCAAATTCAGTCACAATAAATGGCGTTCAGCAGTCTGGTGTACAACCGGCACTTGGAGTAACTATACCCAATATCGCTCCTGGTGAGACAGTAACTGTTACTTTCCAAGTAAATGTTATTTCTGTTCCACCTTCAAGTTCAATTATGGGTAATGACACAATTTTATATTCTTATACTGTTGACCCAAACAGCACTCCTACTACTACTTCTACTTCAACGAATATCGTTACAACCCCAGTGCTAGATGCTATGATAACGATGATTAAATCAGTCGATCAAACACTTGTAACGCTAGGTGATACCATTACCTATACGACCATTTTAACGAATAACGGGAATACAAATGCAACGAATATTACTTTCACTGACCTTATACCAGATGGCACAACGTTTATTACTGATAGCGTTACAATAGATGGCATCACGCAAATTGGTCTTAATCCTAATACAGGTATAACGATTGGAGCAATTGCTCCTAACAGCTCAATATCTATAGCATTTCAAGTGACCGCTACTTCTACACCAGTTCAAAATCCTATTGCAAATTCCGCTACTGCTTCGTACACATTCATCGCTGATCCAAATGCACCGATTGTTTCAAGAAATGTTACTTCAAATACAACGTTTACTACAATTAATACAGCTACCATTCTTTCATTAAAACAAGTCGATAAGTCCTTTAGTCGTATTGGAGACACACTCACCTATACTGTCACTTTAACAAACAACGGAAACTCATCCGCACAAAATGTTATTTTCACAGATACAATGCCGAGCGGAACTACATTTATTGCAAACACATTTTCTATTAATGGAATTCCTCAAAGTGGTGCGGATCCATCGAACGGTGTAAATATTGGTCCTATAACAGCCGGGACTACAGTAAATGTTTCCTTCCAAGTAAACGTAATCTCATTACCAACCGAAAACCCAATTGTAAATTTCTCATCGACATCGTATCAATTAGTCTCACCACCTGATGCAGAAACTTCAATTAGTAATCCTGTTTCAACGCAAATTAAAGAAGCTATATTATCCATAACGAAAAACGAAAGTGTATCCTTTGCAGATATCGGGCAAACTGCTTTTTATACTACTTCTATTTCGAATGTAGGCAATACCGATGCAACGAATATTGTATTCACAGATGTATTACCAAGTGGACTCACGTTTGTTCCTAACACATTAACTGTCGATGGTATTTTACAACCTGATGCAAACCCAAATACAGGTGTATTACTTGCAACACTTCCACCAAATGAAATATATAGTATTGTTTTTCAAGTTACAGTGAACAGTATTCCACCTAGTAATCCGGCACCGAATACAGCATCCACGACGTATGAGTTTACTGTTGATCCAATTAATCCGCCGGTATCGAATACAGCTAGCTCCAACACTACACTTCTTCAAATAAACAACGCAAATATTATTAGTACAAAAACAGCAAATCTTAATTTTGCGGATGTTGGTAATACAATAACATTTACACTTAACCTTCCTAATACAGGGAATGTGGCTGCAACTGATGTAACGATTATCGATATTCTTGATAGCAATTTAAGTTTCGTTCCGAACAGTTTCACAGTTAATGGGCAAACCATCCCAAATGCTGATTTATCTACTGGTGTAAATATAGGTTCCATTAATGGTGGTAATGCGGATATCGTCACATTCCAAGCAACTGTTACTACACTTCCAACACTTAATCCCATTTCTAATTCTGCTTCTACCACATATCATTACGTCGTTGACCCTAGCCAGCCATCTATTACAACTTCCAATCAATCTAATACAACGACAACACAAATTAATAGTGCTATCCTTACTGCACAAAAAAATTCCAATGTATCTACGGTAGATATCGGGCAGGATATTACCTACACCGTTACAATTACAAATAGCGGAAATGTTAGTGCAACGAATGTTATTTTTACCGACCTTATTCCAGACGGAACTTCCTTTGAACCGAATAGTTTTACACTTAACGGAACTAGCATCCCAAATGCGGATATCGTTACAGGCGTTCCAATTGGTGATATCGCGCCAAACGAATCTGCCATTGTAGCATTTCATATTAATGCCAATGAAATTCCGCCTATAAATCCAATTACCAATCAAGCTAGCGTTAGCTTTCAACATATCGTTAATCCAGCCAATCCTCCAGTTTCAAAAAACATTACTTCTAACAACGTTACAACAAAAATTGAAAGTGCTATTTTAAACACGATTAAAATAGGAGATAAAGCATTTGCAACGATCGGGGATACAATTACGTATACAACGACTATTACGAACATAGGAAATATTCCAGCTAACAACGTTGTTTTCTCAGACCCTTTACCGACATGGACACAATTTATTGCAGGATCCGTTGTTGTTGATGGCACTCCATTATCATCCGCTTCCATTATTGACGGTGTTGGTATTAATACAATCAATCCAAATCAAACTGTAACAATCATATTCCAAGTGCAAATCGTAAGCAATCCAACAACGTTCACACCCGAACTCCAAAACTTAGGATTTGTTAACTTCCAATATAACGTAGGCAATGCATTACAGGCTCAACCTGGCAACGTGGAAACGAACGTCTTCGTTACTTCTATTAACTCAGCAATACTTTCAGCTGTAAAAACTGCTAGTACAGCCTTTGCGAATATCGGAGACACGATCACTTATACAGTTTTGATTCAAAATAGCGGCAATACAAACGCTACGAATCTAAACTTCTCAGACCTGATTCCAGCAGGAACGACCTTTGTTGAAAATAGTTTTGCTGTAAATGGAAGTACCATTCCAGGTGCAAATCCAAATAATGGAGTTAATATCGGAACCGTTAGCGTGAGTAGTTCCTTAACTGTTACTTTCCAAGTCATAGTTACATCTACTCCACCTTCAAACCCAATTACAAACGTAGCATCTATTCAATACGCATTTATTGTTGACCCGGCAGCCCCTCCTGTTACAGGCACGATAAATTCTAATAGCGCTTCAACACAAATTAATAACGCTACTGTTACAACTGTTTTAGAAGCAAATCGAACAATCGTATCTATCGGAGATGTAATTACGTATACAGCAACATTAACAAACACTGGAAACTTCCCTGCAAATTCTGTATTACTCATTAATGGAATTCCTGAAGGAGCATTATTTGTTCCAAATAGTGTTACGCTTAACGGGATTTCACTTCCAGATGCAAGTCCAACGCTCGGCATTCCAGTTGGTATTATCGCACCAGGCGATTCTGCTACTATTACGTTCCAATTTCTTGCAAGTTCTATTCCACCGCAAGGGGCAATCATAAATCAAGCCATTACAAGTTACACGTATATCGTCGATCCGAGTCAACCTCCAGTTACAGCAACATCCTCATCTAATACGGTTACTACAGCTGTCGTTGATGCATCGTTATCCGTAATTAAAAATACAGATTCTCTCGTACAATCGACTGACGGTACAATCACTTACACAGTAGTCGTTCAAAATAACGGAAATACTACTGCAAATACAGTTACTTTAACAGATTTAGTCCCAGAAGGAACTGCATTTATTCCGAATAGCGTGACCGTTGATGGCGTTTCAGTTCCAGGTGCCGATCCAAACGTAGGAATCCAATTAAACCCCGTTGCGCCGGCAGAAATCGTCACCGTCACATTCCAAGTTATCGTTCAATCCATCCCAAGCGTGAATCCAATCTCTAATACAGCCCGTATTGACTATACTTTTATCGCCGATCCAGCCGCTCCTATCATCTCTCGAACAATTACGTCTAATCCAGCTTTCACACAAATTTCGGACGCGACTGTTCTTTCTTTAAAAGCAGTCAATACACAACAAGCAACAACAGGTGATATTTTGACTTATACGATAACACTAGAAAATACCGGAAATATTCCAGCTACTAATCTCATATTTTCAGACACAATTCTCCAAGGGACTACATTCGTAGAAAATAGTTTTACCCTTAACGGAACAGCTATACTTGGTGCAAATCCAAATGTAGGTGTTGCTTTGCCTAACCTAGCAGCAAACGCTACTCACCTTATTTCGTTCCAAATTCTTATTAACGATTCATTCTCGCAAGAATCAATTACAAATCAATCCAATACAACGTATACAATTCAACCAGATCCTGGGCAACCGCCTATTACTGAAACATCTACAAGTAATATAGTCATTACAAATTTCGTGCAAGCACAATTGACAATTACAAAAACATCCAATCCAATAACTGTAGATATCGGTGGAACTATCCTTTATATTTCTGAAGTGAAAAACAACGGTAATGTTGATGCAATAAATATTATTTTCACAGATTCTATTCCAGCTGGGACTACATTCGTTCCCGATAGTGTCACAATTAACGGTGTCCTGCAGCCAGGTGTAAATCCAGAAAACGGAATACCGATTGGAACAATTCCAGCAAACAGTTCCAAAACCATACTATTTCAAGTGCAAACAAATAATCCACCTACTGAAACTGAAATTGTAAATCAATCTTCAGCAACTTACCAATATGTAAGTATTCCTACAGCTCCACCGGTGAATCGCTCTGCAAATTCTAACGTTGTTACAACATCACTTCAAAATGCAAATATTATTTTTGTCAAAAGCGCGGATGTAACTTTCGTAGCAATTGGGCAAACTATTACCTACACAAATACACTACAAAACATAGGAACTGTTCCAGCTAACAATACCGTGTTCATTGATAACATTCCAGAAGGTACTATATTCGTCGAAGATAGCTTATCAATAAATAATGTGATTCAGCCTGGCGCGAATCCTGAAAACGGAGTAATTCTTGGCACGATACAACCAAATGAAACAGTCACTATTTCATTCCAAGTACAACTTACAAATATACCAGTGAACAATACAGTCATTAACATTTCAGACACTTCATATGAATACCAAATTGACCCTAGTTCTCCAATTATTCAGCGTAGATCGTTATCAAATGCAGTAAACACGGAAGTGCGGACGGCTAATGTTCGTGCAATTAAATCCGCCAATAGATCCATTACACGCATCGGTCAAATCATCACATATACAGTCGCAGTTACAAACGCTGGTACAGTACCTATTACAAATACTCTCCTAATTGACGCGATTGCAGCTGGCACCATATTCATTCCAAATAGCATCCTTGTAGATGGCATACCAAGGCCAAATGAAAATCCAATTACCGGAATCACCCTTAATATTATCCTTCCAAATAATACGATTATCGTTACATTCCAGGTAAATGTAGTCTCTATACCTTCTCAAAATAACATTAATAATATCGCCGTCATCCACTATGAGTATCAACCAGCCCCAAGCTTACCACCAATTTCAGAAACGACCTCTTCCAATACTACAAATATACAATTTATTGATGCTATTCTTATCGCTACAAAATCCGCTAATACAGTATTAGCTAATATTGATGAAACCATTGCATATACAGTACTCATTCAAAATAACGGATCCACTACAACTAACTCCATCTTTTTTACAGATACTATAGAAGACGGAACAGTATTTATTCCAGGAAGTGTCATAGTTAACAATACTGTACTTCCTGCAGCAGACCCGAATATCGGTTTTTCCATTCCTAATATCGCATCAGGTCAAATGGCTACAATAACATTCCAAGTTTCCGTTACGAATTTACCAGCTGTAAATCCAACACCTAATACTGCAAACATCGTCTACGACTTTATTTTCAACCCTGACTTTGCACCAATTCAAAAATCTACTATTTCAAACACTACTTTCGTTCAAATTAATGATGCTGATATCGTTTCACTTAAAACTGTTGATTTGACTTCTGTAACGATTAGTGGCATTTTAACTTATACAACAACTTTAACGAATTCAGGAAATACGGATGCTACTGCTGTTGTATTTACAGACAACATCCCTGATGGAACAACCTTTATAGACGGTAGCGTTTTAGTAAATAACATCCCTCAGCTTAACGCCAACCCAAGTACCGGTATACTTGTGGGAACGATTGCTCCTAATATTTCTATCCCAGTCACATTTTCTGTTACCGTCGTAGCTCTTCCAGCTAGCGGCCATGTTCAAAATCAATCAACTTCTCGTTATACGATAAACGGAGAAGAACAAATATCGAATAGTAACATTACCTTCACTGAAGTTATTTCTGCTAATGTAATTTCGACAAAAACAACACCTATCCAATACGCTGACCTACAAACTATCATCCCTTATACAATTTCCATCATGAATAACGGAAATATACAAGTGGAAAACATTATCGTTACAGATATCATCCCAGCAAATACGAGCTTTATAGAGAATAGTGTTATTGTGAATGGCAACGCTCGTCCAAATGACAACCCACTTAACGGTATACAAATTGATAACATTCCGCCTAATACGACGGCAACTATTCTATTCCAAGTACGGGTTACTTCCATTCCACAAACAAATCCAACCTCTAACACGAGTACAATTGAATATGACTACACAGTACCAGGTCAACCACCTATTACCGAAACTATTATTTCATCAGCTGCTGTAACAGAAATTCATCACGCGAATTTGAATAGTAATAAAGCTGTTGACCTTGCATTTGCAACGGTCGGTGATACGTTAACGTATACGATTACACTCAATCAAACTGGTAATGTTGCAGCAAATGATGTAATCATTCAAGATATTATTCCTCAAGGTACTACGTTTATAGAAAATAGCGTCATTGTAAACGGAGAAACTCTTCCGGGAGTGAATCCAGTAAGCGGCATACCAATTGGCACTATAATGGTAGGTGGAAATACTATCGCTTCCTTCCAAGTAACTGTAACTTCTATTCCAACACCAAATGAACTCAACAACGAAGCAATTACTACTTTTAACTATATAGTCAACCCAAATAGCGTACCTGTTACAAATACGACTAAAACAAATACTGTCACAACAACTGTCCAAAACGATAATGTTATTGCTATAAAATCTGTTAATGCCACGAATGCCTTACCTGGTCAAACTTTAACGTATACAATTACAATTACTAATAGTGGAAATGTAACGATTGAAGATCTTTTCGTTGTAGACACCGTACCAGTAGGTACAGCCTTCGTTACTAGCAGTGTTACAATTAACGGAATTAATCAACCTAATGCGAATCCCGAAAACGGCATTACATTAGGAAACCTTGCTCCTAATGAATCTGTTGTCATTACGTTCCAAGTAACAATATCTTCTTCGACTCTTCAACCTACAATTAATAACAATGCTTCTGTTTCCTACACTGTTATCATTGATCCAGATGAACCACCTATTACAATTACAAAGCAAACAAATACCGTTACAACAACACTAATTGAGCCAATGATTAGCATTGAAAAAACAGCTGATAAATCTATCGTAGCGATAGGAGATACCATAACTTTCACATTAGAAGTGATAAATCATTCAACAATTCCTACAATCAGTACTTCCGTCCTAGATATAATTCCAGCTGGAACAACATTTATAGAAAACAGCGTAACAATTAACGGTACTCCGGTTCCAAATATTCGTCCAGACACTGGTATTAATATTGGTTCTTTGTCTGCAGATGAAGTCGCAACTATAACATTTCAAGTTCTCGTAACTTCTATTCCTTCAAACAGTACGATTATCAATTCTGCAACCGTTACAGCCGCCTTCCAATTAACACCACAGGATCCGATTATTAGTTTCATTGTCAATTCGAATATTGTTCGTATACCCGTTCAATTTATAACTGCGACAGTAGTGAAAAATGCTTCGGTCAGCTCAGCTTATTTAAATCAATATTTTGATTACACGGTGCGTATTACGAATACTTCTGATATTTCACTTTCAAATGTTTCGTTACAAGACACCATTCCAGCAGGTTTACAATTTATGAACGGCACGGTCTTCATTAATGGGGAACGCTCTCCACTAGCGAATCCAAATATCGGTTTCCTAGTCGCTACTAATTTGGAACCGAACGAAACAATTATCTTGTTATTCACAGTACAAGTGGTAAGTCCACCTATTCATAATGAATTTAAAAACACGGCAAACGTTTCTTTACAAATTCAAGTCTCTCCTACCGATCCACCAATTACAGTAACCGTTATAAGTAACGAAAACATCGTCACCTTTATTCCAGAAAATCCAGATGAAACACTACCAAACTTTAATTGTTTCTTTGACGGTGAACATTTTATACGCATTACTCCTCGAAATATACGAAATTACTTTTGGACTTGGAGTTGGTGGCGTTAAATGATTGAATTGGAAATTAGGGTGGATCGTCTTAGGGAAGAACAAATAGGCGATATTGTAGCATTATCTTCTTATATTGGTTGGGATTATAACAGAGAAGAAATTGAGACGATTTTCAACTCAGGCATTGTATACGGTGTGTGGAATGAGAGAAAGAAACTTATTGCTAGCGCGGCAATAATATTATATGGGGAGAACGTAGCGTCTATCGGAATGGTGATTGTACATCCAGATTATAAGGGGAAAGGGATTGGAAAGGCGATAACAGATTCATGTATTAAGAGTGTATCAGCTCAAACACCAATTATGCTTATTGCTACGGATGAAGGAAAGTCTTTATACGAAAAGCTAGGATTTAGGGTAGTAAGCTATGTTTCTAAATGCATATGTAACTCGTACAATCCGAATCATAAATGTGCAAGAAATGAAGAATATATGATGGATTATGAAGAGGGTGATTTAGAAGAAATGATAAAAATAGATGAATATGCGTTTGGAACAAATAGAAAAGAGTTTTTAAAGAAAAGAATGATGCAAAGTGAACAGTGCACTGTTGTGAAGGATAAGGAACAAAATGTACTAGGATATGGTTTAAGTATACAAACGCCGGAAAATAAAATAATAGGACCGATAGTTGCTAAAAATGATGAGATGGCAATAAATATTGTTCATTATTTAGCAAAAGGGCATAATGGGAAATTAAGAATAGATGTACCAGAAGGAAAGAAAGATTTTATGAAAGAATTAAAGGTTACTGGTTTTAAAAAGGTGAATACACCACCAATTATGATGAAAAATAGTGATCAATTTTTGAAAAGAAATGGAGAACTATATAGTATTGCAGCGCAAATTTTTGGGTAAATGAAACAAGCACTTTTAATTATCGATGCTCAGCAAGAACTTATTGATGGAAATGAACAAGAAAATGAAGTGTTCCGTAAAACCGAGTTATTAGCTACACTAAATACAGCTGTACAGAAAGCAATTGATTCAAATGCCCTTATTGTTTTCGTAAGAGATATTGATGTTGCTTCTGGTAGCGGCGTGGGCTTTGAAGTACATAATCAAATTCAAGTACCTCAGTCTGCAATCCTTATTAATAAAGCAGCAACGAATTCATTCTATGGCACTTCTTTACTTGAACTTTTAAAAGAAGAAAAAATTAATCATATTGTTATAGGTGGATGTAAAACAGAACATTGTATTGACACAGCTGTTAGGACAGCAACTGTACAAGGATTTGACGTTACATTAATTAAAAACGGTCATTCAACAACTGATTCTAACGTATTGTCTGCAGAGCAAATTATTGGTCATCACAATAAAATTTTACACGGTCATTATAACGTTGATCATTTTTCTATGGTGAGAGATATCGAGGAAGACCTCTTCCAACCAACTCACGACCAATATCGTGATTAAATGCAAACAGTAGAAGATTATCTTTCATTCTTACATACGAAAGGATTTAAATTATCAGAGGAAGCACAAGGGTTTATTATGTTCGGGCAAGGATATACTGGTGCATCTGATGGAATTGTGAACGCAGCAATAGAAGCGACAATTAAACATCAATTACAGTTTGATGGCAGTTATTTTGTTGCGTTATTAGAACGATTGAAAGAAGAAGAAATTACAGATAAAAAAAGCGCTAAGGCTTTTATGCAGAAGTTACAAGCGTAAATGAGTGTGAAAAAAGAGTGGATTGCTCCTCTCGCTTTATTATTTGTCTCTTTTATTTGGGGAGCTACGTTTGTTGTCGTTCAAAATGCTATGTCTTTCGTTGGTCCATTTACTTTTAATGGAATTCGCTTTTTATTCGCCGGAATTATTTCATTATTCGTTCAAATGATTTTCTCACAAAAAACTTCGAAACAAGATATAAAGCAGAGTAGTTTTGCCGGATTAATTGTTGGATTCTTTTTATGCGTTGGCTATTTATTACAAACATTCGGCTTACTCTATACAACTTCTTCAAAAGCAGGTTTCTTAACAGGACTAAGCATTGTTATGGTTCCAATCTTATCTTTTATCTTTTTAAAACAAAAGGCTACCATTTTCGTCGTACTCGGTATCACTGTGGCAACAGCCGGTTTATATTTATTAACAGCTGCTGATTCTTTTCAATTAAATATAGGAGATATACTTGTTCTCGGTTGCGCAATCGCATTCGCTGCCCATATTCTCATTAACGGTTTCTATTCTAAGAAAATATCACCTTTATTACTAAGCACATCTCAAGTATTAGCTGTTGGTATATTTTCTTCTATTTGCGCTTTTTTGTTTGAAGATTGGGAAAAATTATTTTCAATATCGCTATGGACGAATCATTCCTTTTTATTCGCCCTATTTCTAACTTCCTTATTTGCGACATCCATTGCTTTTTTCATTCAAACATCGGCTCAGAAACATACTTCTCCAACGAGAGTAGCAATTATTTTCGCAATGGAGCCCGTTTTTGCTGCATTAACAGGCGTTCTCGTTGCTAACGAACAACTTTCTATGTCTGCTATTTTCGGATGTCTATGTATTTTTCTAGGCATGGTTTTTGTTGAACTACCTTCCAAAACAAAAAAAGAAGCGCAGGCCGCGTGAGTGTATATTGATGGTGCATCAAAAGGCAATCCTGGTCCTTCTGGTGCGGGAGTATTTATTAAAGGCATACAGCCACCTGTACAATTATCATTACCACTTGGAACAATGTCCAATCATGAAGCGGAATACCATGCTTTACTTGCAGCATTAAAGTATTGCACAGATCATAATTATAGCATTGTCTCTTTCCGCACAGATTCGCAACTTGTCGAGCGAGCTGTTGAAAAAGAATATGCTAAAAATAAAATATTTGCACCACTATTAGAGGAAGCGCTGCAATACATAAAAAGTTTCGATCTCTTTTTTATTAAGTGGATTCCAAGTAGTCAAAATAAAGTTGCTGATGAATTAGCTAGAAAAGCTATCTTACAAAATTAAATGACAGCAACAATACAAAATGAAAAAGTGATCGTTTCCATTTCTGACAAAGGTGCAGAATTGCAAAGCGTTCGCTTAAAAGAAGATAACACAGAATATTTATGGCAAGGTGATTCTACTTATTGGGGACGTCGTGCACCAATTTTGTTCCCAATTGTCGGCCGATTAGTAGATAATACATACTACGTAGATGGTAAACCATATTCTTTAACACAACACGGTTTCGCTCGTGATCTTACGTTCTCTGTAAAAGAACAAAGTGAAACAAAGATCACTTATATCGTCACTAGTAATGAAGAAACATTAAAAAAATACCCTTACGAATTTGAATTACTCGTTTCTTATGAGGTAGAAGAACAAAATATACATGTTACATATGAAGTAAACAACCCTGCTTCAAAAGAGATGTTCTTCTCAATCGGAGCGCACCCTGGATTCAACTTCCCTCTATTAGACGGCGAATCATTTACAGATTATCATTTATCATTTAATGGTTCTGAACACTTAGAAACAAGCGTATTAGAAGGACCTTATCTTTCAAGTAAAAAACAATTAATCGTTGAAAATACGAATGAATTGCCACTTACATATGATTTATTCAAAAATGATGCACTTATTTTTGAAAATATGAATACGAATGAAATTTCTATTCGTTCTCATAAACATAATAAATTTGTAAAAGTAGAATTTGACGGATTCCCATTTGTCGGCGTATGGACACCAGGGGATAATGCACCTTTCTTATGTATTGAACCTTGGTATGGAATCGCTGATGAAATAAATCCAGCAAAAGATTTCAAGGAAAAAAAAGGAATTCAATCTTTACAAGCGAATGAAACATTTACATGCCGTTATAGCATTACAATTGGATAAATGAATATAAGAACAATAGTCGGTAATGGTATTTTAGCGGCATTATATATTGCTGTTTCTATGCTTATTCAGCCATTTGGCTTTACGAGTGTACAGTTTCGTATTTCAGAGATGTTTAATCATCTCGTTGTATTTAACAAGAAAGCAATTTACGGAATTGTATTAGGTGTATTTTTAACGAATCTCTTTTTCTCACCTATGATCGCTTATGATTTAGTATTTGGAGTAGGGCAATCTATTCTTGCATTAGTTGCGACGATTATTTCTATGCGATTTATTAAAGGTGTTTGGGCTCGTATGATTTTTAATACAGTTATCTTTACGATTACAATGTTTATGATTGCAATTGAACTTCATCTTGCATTTGACCTACCATTTATGTGGACTTGGTTAACATGTGCAGCAGGTGAATTTGTAGTAATGGCGATTGGTATGCCTGTAATGTACTGGATTAATAAGCGAGTACAATTTGAAAGATTTATGTAAATGAAATATAAAATTCATTGGTTGTATAAAACAAAACGCGGATTGCAGACGGAATTAGCGACAGATTATATGAACATAGAAGAAGTACTTCAATTTGCAGAGGATTTTGAGAAAACAGGAAGAGTAAAAGAACTTTTATTTTACGATGAAATGGATGCAGAATGGTCATTAAAAGAAATGAAGAAGCTGAGTAAACAAGTGGAGGAAGAGCTTCAAGAAATATATGTTTATTTTGATGGTGGGTATGATCTTCAGACGAAAGAAGCTGGAGTAGGTATATGTGTGTATTATAAAAAAGGAAATACAAACTACCGAATTCGCCGCAACGCATATATAGAAGGTATATATGATAATAATGAAGCGGAATATGCATCATTATTACACGGTATAAATATACTCGAAGAATTAGGGATTAAGTATGAAGCAGTTACGCTTCGCGGAGACTCTCAAGTTGTACTGCAGCAATTGGCTGGAGAATGGCCTTGCTATGATGAGCATTTAAATCATTACTTAGATCAAATTGAACAAAAGGCGAAGCAAATGAAATTAAAACTTGTATGTGAGCCGATGTCAAGAAAACAAAATAAAGAAGCACATCAATTAGCAACGCAAGCATTAGAAGGGACAGTTATTGATAGTCATAAAGAAATAACCGAATAGATGGGTTCAGAAGTAAATGATTTTGAAGAAGTGAAATTCCGTGTAGAAACAGCACAAAAAATGGTAGGTTCTGCAACAATTTCAATGGATCCAGACACACTGGAGCATGCCACTACTGCAGTAGAAGCAGCTCGCTCTCAACTTGAGATTATGAAATCTGTTGCAACAGATTTAGATGAGCCATTTTTAATGAATGAGGAAAAGAAATTAAGTAAGTGCGAGCATCAATTACATGAAGCAAAGCACTAAATGAAAAAAGCAAATGTTTTTAGGAGGAATTGTAACATGCAAGGAAAAGTAAAATGGTTTAACAACGAAAAAGGTTTTGGATTTATCGAAATGGACGGCGCTGACGATGTATTCGTACATTTCTCTGCTATTCAAGGAGACGGCTACAAAGCTTTAGAAGAAGGTCAAGAAGTATCTTTCGATATCACTGAAGGAAACCGTGGACCTCAAGCTGCTAACGTAGTAAAACTTTAAATGAATGAATCTTACTTATTAGATAATGAGGGAATGAGAATGAGAACGGATATACCGAATTGGGTTACAAAAGAATTTCAAAATTTTTCAAGCATTGTGTTAGAAGCGACTTTCCCATGTTATTTCGGTTTAACAGCGTTGAAAAAGAATGAACTTCGTTATTCATTTCTTTCTCATAATGATTGGAGTCATTTGCCACATACAATGTTATCTTTTTTAGAATTAATGAAAGAGCGACCAATTGTAAGAAGAGGCTTTTTTCTTTTTGTGGAACCGGAATGTAAAGAACAATCACTTGAATATTATCGTGATTACTTTTGGAAAGTACTACAGTATTTACATGAACACGATAATCAAACATGGCCGCAGCAAGTTCCTGAAGATCCAGATCATTATTTATGGGAATTTTCATTCGGTGGTGAACCGATATTTGCATTTGGGAATGCACCCGCTTATAAACAGAGAAAGACTAGGCATTTAGGGAATTCACTCGTTATTGGATTTCAGCCACGTACCATTTTCGATGGATTAGAAGGTGATCGTCCTAAAGGGGCGTATTCAAGACAAATGGTTCGTGAACGAGTTGAAAAGTGGGATCAGCTGCCGAAACATCCTAACATTAGTCATTACGGTGATCCTGACCATAGAGAATGGAAACAATATTTTATTGGAGACGATATTGAGCCAATAAAAGGGAAATGTCCTTTTCATCATAAGGTAGAGAAATAAATGGCTCTTTTGTATATTTTGGATAAAAAAGGGTATTTTATTATGAAAGCTAGTCTATTTTTAAAGATTACATCATTAATTAATAGTAAAGGAAGTAGAAAGGATAGAGCGATGTTTGGAGCAATTATACAGCAAATTGTATTAGGTATTTCATTAGCGGCACCAGTAGGTCCAATTAATATTGAAATGTTAAAACGAGGAATTGAACGCGGGTTTTGGCATGCGTGGGTTGTTGGAATTGGTGGAATGACTGCAGATATTTTGTTTATGCTTCTCATTTATTTCGGTTTATCTTCTGTGTTTATGTATACATACGTACAAGCTTTTATGTATTGCACGGGGTTTTTCTTATTATTTTATTTAGGATTTCAAAGTGTAAAACAAGGAATTTCCCACTCGAATATGGAATATAAAAAAGAAGAGGTAGGTGGCCTTAAACAATCGTTTATGGCAGGATTTTTAATTGCTATATCCAATCCATTAAATCTTGTTTTTTGGTTTGGTATATACGGAAGCACACTTAGCTCATTGCTTACGAAGGTAACGAAACAAGAAGCTTTCTTGTACAGTCTATGCATTATTGTTGGTATTATTTTATGGAATTTAAATATTGCTTTTTCTGTACATTTTGGAAGGACTTTATTAAAACAAAAAGCACTTGGCTACATAACAGCCGGAGCAGGTATTATTTTAGTAGGATATTCTATCCATTTTGCATACAAAGCTTTACAGTTGTTCACATAAATGTATCGAACCACTATTGACGGAAAAGAAATTATTATTACGTTAGCACCAAAAATCCGAAAAGAAATTACTGATAGGGATCCACTATATGAAGCGGTATTTAATACTGCAGCAAGATTGCTACAAACGAAACAACCAACGTTTGCAGTAAATCATGAAGTATTTGGACTCATTATTGGAGAGGTACAAAGGGGAGAAGTAACAGTGTTTGCAGTAGAACACATTATTCCGAAGCAAAATATATTTGGAACAAACAATTTTTTCTCGACAATAGAACAGCAGGCAAATTTGTAAATGAAGAGAGTAGGGAAAGAGTTCTTTTTACAACATGATATTGTTATTATGTATAGTATTTTATTTATTTTCATCATTATTTTAAAAATGCAATTTTTTACATGGATTGGTATGTTAGCGTGTCTGTTTGGGATTGTTTTTTATACGCTTAATGAATATATGACCCATCGTTTTTTATTCCATTTAAAGCCGCCTAAAAACGTATTTTTATTAAAAATGTTAAGAAGATTACATTATGATCATCACGTATACCCAGATGATTTGAAACTTTTATTTTTGCCTGTATGGTTTAGTATACCTAGCTTTACTATATATTTACTTATATCATATGGTATTACAAAAAGTGTTACTGTTACACTCTCATTTGGAATCGGAATGATTATTATGCTCCTTGTTTATGAATGGAAACATTATATTGCGCATAAGCCGATTCGTCCCTTCACTAAGTTTGGAAGATGGCTAAAAAAACAGCATATATTACACCATTATAAAAATGAAAAGTTTTGGTTTGGTGTTTCAAATCCAGTATTCGATTTTATATTTGGAACGCTTAAAGATGGAAAAGACGTTGAATTAAGCGAAACAGCTCGTAATTTAGAAAAGGAGAAAAGGAAAGAAGTGGTGCGATAAATGAAACGAGATGATACGTCAGCACGTAAGTTGCAAAATGAAGTGAATTATACAGAGGTTGTTCAGTCAGAAGAATTTCAATTGTTATTAAATACGAAGAAGAAGTTTATCGTTCCAATGAGTATTTTCTTTTTCAGTTTTTTTATTGCGCTACCTATTTTAACATCGTATTCGAAAGTGCTTAATACACCAGCATTTGGTGATGTGACATGGGCATGGGTATTTGCTTTTGCGCAATTTATTATGACATGGTCATTATGTATGATTTATAGTAAGAAAGCCCAATCCTTTGATGAAATTTCGCGAAAAATTCTACAAGATATGCAAAAAGGGAGGGGCTGATTGAATACTACTGCGTTTGCACTATTTTTAATTATTGTACTTGGTACACTCGTCATAACCTATTTTGCATCGAAAAAAACGAAAAATGCGAGTGAGTTTTATACGGCTGGAGGGGGATTAACTGGTTGGCAAAATGGTTTGGCCATCGCTGGGGATTATATGTCTGCTGCGTCATTTCTCGGTATAGCTGGAGCGATAGCGTTAACTGGGTTTGATGGATTCTTTTATAGTATTGGATTTTTAGTTGCGTATTTAGTTGTGTTATACCTAGTTGCAGAACCGCTTAGAAATTTAGGGAAGTACACATTGGCGGATATGATCGCAGCGCGTTTTGATGCGAAAAAAGTTCGCGGTATTGCTGCACTGAATACGATGACAATTTCAATTTTTTATATGATTGCCCAATTAGTCGGTGCGGGTGCACTTATTAAATTATTATTAGGAATAGAATATACGACAGCAGTTTTAATCGTTGGTACATTAATGACAGTGTACGTTATTTTTGGTGGTATGACTGCTACAAGTTGGGTACAAATTGTTAAGGCTGTATTACTTATGGCTGGTACATTTATTATTTCTGTTATCGTTTTTGCAAAATTTAATTTTAGTGTGACTGAAATGTTTGCTCAAATGAAAACAGCTACGCCATTAAAAGATTCGTTTTTAAATCCAGGAGTAAAGTATAAAGATGGTCTTGATACACTTTCTTTAAATTTAGGACTAGTACTTGGTACAGCTGGATTACCACATATCCTTGTGCGCTTTTTTACAGTGCGAGATGCAAAAACGGCACGTCAATCTGTTGTTTATGCGACATGGTTAATTGGCGCATTTTATATTATGACAATTTTCTTAGGGTTTGGAGCAGCAGCGTTTGTAGGAAATGAGGCGATTATGAAAGCAAATCCTGCTGGTAATATGGCAGCACCTTTATTAGCTAAAGCATTAGGCGGGGACTTCTTATTTGCTTTCGTATCAGCAATTGCCTTTGCAACCATTTTAGCTGTAGTAGCAGGACTTGTACTAACAGCAGCATCAGCATTTGCACATGATTTTTATAACGAGATTATCCGTAAAGGCAAGTCTACGGAAAAAGAGCAAGTGTCAATGGCTCGTTATGCTTCGATTGGAGTAGCTGTAGTATCTATTATACTTGCGTTATTTGCGCAAACATTAAACGTAGCATTTTTAGTTTCATTAGCATTTGCAGTCGCGGCTAGTGCAAATTTACCAGTTATATTATTTACAATCTATTGGAAGCGTTTTAATACAGCGGGTGCCATTTCCGGTATGGTCGTTGGACTCGTATCAGCAATTGTTCTTGTGGCGTTAAGTCCAAACGTCTGGAACCCTGTAGCTGGAAAAGCTATTTTTGTTGGAGAAGCATTATTCCCATATACGACACCTGGCATTATTTCGATTCCGCTTGGTTTCCTAGCAGCATATTTAGGAACTATTTTCTCTAGTAAGAAAGAAGATGTAGCGAAGTTTGATGAAATTCTTGTGAAATCGAATACTGGTCATGGTATTAGCGACGCATCTTCACATTAAGTGGAAGAAATGATGAAAACGAAACAAACTGACGAATTATTAGCAAAAGATGAGCAATATGTTTGGCACGGCATGCGTCCCTTTAGTCCAAGTAGTACAATGGTAGGGGCAAAAGCAGAAGGGTGCTGGGTTGAAGATATACATGGAAAAAGATATTTAGATGGTATGAGTGGTCTTTGGTGTGTGAATAGTGGGTACGGAAGAAAAGAACTCGCAGAAGCGGCTTATGAACAATTACAAACATTATCGTACTTTCCGATGTCGCAATCACATGAGCCAGCTATAAAGCTTGCTGAAAAGTTAAATGAGTGGCTTGGAGGAGAATATGTTATTTTCTTCTCAAATAGTGGGTCAGAAGCGAATGAAACAGCTTTTAAAATAGCAAGGCAATACTATGCGCATAAAGGTGAACCACATCGTTATAAATTTATGTCACGTTACCGCGGATATCATGGAAATACAATGGCGACAATGGCAGCGACGGGACAAGCGCAGCGTAGATATCAATATGAGCCTTTTGCTTCCGGATTTTTACACGTAACGCCGCCTGATTGTTATCGTATGCCAGAAATGGAATCACAAAATATTTATGATGTAGAGTGTGTGAAAGAAGTAGATCGTGTTATGACATGGGAATTAAGTGAAACGATAGCCGCATTTATTATGGAGCCGATCATTACGGGCGGGGGGATTTTAATGCCGCCACAAGACTATATGAAAGCTGTTCATGAAACATGTCAAAAACACGGTGCACTACTCATTAGTGATGAAGTGATTTGTGGTTTCGGGCGTACAGGAAAAGCATTTGGATTTATGAACTATGATGTTAAGCCTGATATTATTACGATGGCAAAAGGTATTACGAGCGCATACTTACCATTATCAGCAACAGCTGTGAAAAAAGAAATTTATGAAGCATTTAAAGGAACTGGGGAATATGAATTTTTCCGCCATATTAATACATTTGGTGGAAACCCGGCGGCTTGTGCATTAGCACTTAAAAACTTAGAGATTATGGAAAATGAAAATTTAATTGGGCGCTCTGCACAAATGGGCTCACTTTTATTAGAGCAATTAAAAGAAGAAATCGGGGAACATCCGCTAGTTGGAAATATTAGAGGGAAAGGTCTATTAGTAGGAATTGAACTAGTAAATGATAAAGAGACGAAAGAACCGATTGATAACGACAAAATCGCAACTGTTGTAAATGCTTGTAAAGAAAAAGGTTTAATTATAGGACGAAACGGCATGACAACAGCAGGGTATAATAACGTTTTAACATTAGCGCCGCCACTTGTTATTTCAAGTGAAGAAATTGCTTTCGTTGTTGGTACGTTGAAGACGGCGATGGAGCGCATTTAAATGGAGAAATATGATCCTAGTCAACATTATCACATCGGATATTATGAAGATGGATATGATTTAGAAGTGACAGCGTACAAAAGAATAAATGAACCAGTTTGGGATGCCTATATTCCGCACTATGAAGCAGGTGATTTTTACAAAAAAGTGGAGGAAATGAAGCTAGGTGAATATATCGATGACTATGGCATTAAAGTATATTCATTTCGTGATAATATTGATGATGAAGAAGCACGGACTATTTTTGAAAAATGGTTAAAGACGAATGAGATTGTTTAAATGGAATTCGAATTTTTCTTTCAAATTGCACTTATTTTATTAAGTACAAAGCTTGCTGGTGACCTTAGTGTTAGATTAGGTCAACCTTCTGTACTCGGTAAATTAATTGTCGGTATCGTTATCGGTCCAGCTGTATTAGGTTGGATTGAAAACTCAGAACTTCTAACACAATTAAGTAATGTCGGTGTTATTCTTTTAATGTTTATGGCTGGACTTGAAACAGACTTAGAAGAATTAAATGCAAATCGTAACTCTTCTTTAGCAGTTGCACTCGGAGGTATCATTCTTCCATTCATAGGTGGTTATGTTTCCGGTCTTGTTATGGGAATGGAACAAGGGAACGCTGTATTTTTAGGATTACTTCTATGTGCGACAAGTGTTAGTATTTCCGTTCAAACACTTCGCGATTTAGGTAAGATGAAAACACGTGAAAGTACAACGATGCTCGGAGCAGCTGTATTTGATGACATTCTTGTTGTTATTTTATTAGCATTCGCAATGAGCTTCTTAGGTACAGACGATGTTAACTTAACAATGGTTATCTTGAAGAAAGTCGTATTCTTCGCTTCTATTATTTTAATCGGATGGAAAGGTGTTCCAGCGATTATGCGTTGGTTATCACCACTACGCGTATCTGAGTCTATCGTGAGCGCGGCTCTTATTATCTGTTTCTCATTCGCATATTTCGGCGAATTATTAGGAATTGCTGGTATTATCGGTGCTTTCGCAGCTGGTATCGCAATTTCTCAAACGAGCTACAAACATGAAGTAGAAAAGAAAGTAGAGCCAATTGCTTACGCTATGTTCGTTCCAGTATTCTTCGTTAGTATCGGTATGAATATTACATTTGATGGTATTGGTAATCAAATTTGGTTCATCTTAGCATTAACAGTAATCGCTGTATTCACGAAACTAATCGGTTGTGGATTTGGTGCCCGCATGACTGGATTTGATGCAAAGTCTTCTGCAATTATCGGCGCTGGAATGGTTTCACGTGGTGAGGTTGCACTTATCATCGCAGGTACAGGACTTTCTTCTGGACTATTAGCACAAGATTACTTTACAGCTATCGTTATTGTTGTTATTTTAACTACAATGATTACACCACCAATGTTAAAATACACTTTTGGTGCAAAAGATAAAGCAATGAAAGCAAGTAAATAAATGTTAATAAATAAACGCTTTACAATTGGAGAAATGGCAAAAATGCATAATATCGCGGAATCTACATTAAGGTATTATGATGAAAAAGAAATTTTTCATCCGTCTATTGTCGATCCGCAAACAAATTATCGTTATTACACAATTGATCAGTTTTCACTGTTAGATACGATTAAATTTTTACGACAGTTAAATATTCCGTTAAAGGAAATTAAGAAATATATTGATGAGCGGAATCCATCTTATGCGCTTAATTTACTTGAAAAGCAACAAGAAATGATGTTAAAGAAGCAAAGAGAAATTGAGTATGCTTTAGCAAAAATGGAACATAGAATTTATGTAATTAAGGAAGCAACGAAAGTAAAGGCTGAAAAAATGATAATTAAAGAAATCCCGCAGCGAAAAATTACAGCAATTGCGGTTGCACCAAATACAACAGATGATATGTTTGAGTATTATATCCATTCGTTGCAGAAAAATATGAAACAAATAGATAATAGCTTATTCTCTGGAGATATCGGTGTAACGGTTGCCAAAAAAGCATTAATTCAAAATGAATTTCAATCATACAATAGTGTTTTTATTCTTTTGGATTATATGCCCTTTCAAGTACATAGCTCAGATGAAATTAAAGCAGGGATATTTGCGTGTGCTTATCACCATGGACCATATGAAGAAACAGATGAAACATACAAGGAGTTAATGAAATACATCTCTCAAGAGGGATATGAAGTGAGCGGAGATTCGATTGAGATTGCATTAATTGATTGGTCTGTAACAGAAAATCCGGAGGAGCAAGTAACGGAAATTCAAATTCCTATAATGAAAAAACAATGAATGGAAGCAACAGAAAAATTAAGAGAAAAACCGATAAAAAGTTTATTTATTTCATATTTAATACCAGCAGTTCTCGGAATGGTATTAATGTCAGTTAATATTGTGATTGACGCGGTCATGATTAGTAGGGGAGTTGGAGCGAACGGTTTAGCAGGAGTAAACGTGGCTATTCCAGCATTTTCGATTTTCTTCTCCATTTCATTATGGATTGGAATGGGTGGAGCAACTTTATATTCGATTGCACTAGGCGAAAATAAACTGGAAAGAGCAAGGTCTATTTTTACGCAATCTATGACTGTAGCAGTTATTATCGTAGGCGTTTTAGCGGCTATTTGCGTATGGAGAATAGAAGATTTAGCATACTTATTCGGTGCAAATGAAGTGATTTTACCATATGCGTTAGATTATTTACACGTGTTATTAACATTTGGAATGATATACGTGTTAGAAAATATTTTAAGTACATTTATACGAAATGACGGAAATCCTAATTTAGCAATGGCAGGTCTTGTTGTAACGGCTGTATTAAACATAGTGTTTGACTATATCTTTATTTTCATCTTTGGATGGGGTGTAACAGGTGCTGCTTCAGCGACTATTCTTTCGGCAGCGATTGGTTTCCTTGTATTATTAACTCACTTCTTTAGAAAAAGTAGTATTTTAAAGTGGACGAAATTCCATTTTGAATGGGATACTGTTAAACAAATAATGGTGATTGGTTTCCCAAGTTTTACAGCAGAAAGTACAGTAGCGATCGTAACGATTGGTTTTAACATCGCATTCGTTCAATATGCAGGAGAAGTAGGAGTCGCTTCCTATGCGATGGTGAATAGCATTCATGCGATGGCATTACTATTATTCTTTGGTATTGGAGCAGCATTACAACCAATCGCAAGTTTCCATTACGGTGCAAATTTATCAGAAAGATTGCGTGAAGGATTACAGTTTGCTGTGAAAATTGCGGTTGTACTCGGAGGCATTGCGATAATTGTCGGATTATTCTTCGGGAAATATATTATTGGTCTATTTGATGTCCAATCGCCAGAACTATTGGAGTTAACGTTAACGGGTATTAGCTTGTTCTTTATCCAATATGTATTTTTAGGCTACAACATTGTGTATGGAGAGTACTTCCAATCAGTGCGACAAACAAAGAAATCGGTACTTATTATAATGAGCCGAGGGTTACTATTTATTATTCCGTTGTTATGGATTATGCCAAAGTTATTTGGAATAAACGGAATTTGGCTCGTTATGCCAGTTGCGGAAGTATTGACAGCAATTATCGTATTTACGATGAATCGTATGAAACATCCTGTTCCGTTAAATATGGCAAGAAAGAAAGAAGCAATATAGGTGTCTCTATTGCTTCTCTTTTTATTTAATGTATCGTTCTTTTTCATCTTATTTTTACTATCACTTAAGCTACTTGGGAAATCTGCATTGGCACAACTAACTCCTCATGATTTTGGGGCTATTATCTTTTTATCTTATTTAGCTTTTCAAGCCATACCAGTCGCTGGTGCTTTACAAGCATTTCTCGGTATGGTCGTTATTACATGTTTGCATTTACTTCTTACAAAATTAAGCTTACTCAACAAACTAAACCGTTTTATTCTCGGACACCCCATTATTTTAATTAAACATGGGGATATTATTTTTGAGAACTTACAAAAAAGTAGATATCCAATACCCGAATTGCTTTCTAACCTTCGCGTCGCCGGATATCCAAGTGTTCATGAAATTGAATACGCTATTTTAGAAGCGAATGGAGCCATTAGCATTTTGCCAAAGCGAGAACTTGTACCATTAACTCCAAAAGACATGAATATACATGTTAAGTATGCTGGATTACCAATCGCCCTTATTGTCGATTCACAAATCCAATACGATAACTTAAAATTGATCCATAAAGACGAAAAGTGGTTATATAAAGAGTTAAAAGAAAAAGGCATCATAAATATTAAAAACGTGGCTTTTGCGTCTGTTCAAGAAACGGATGGGTCTTTTGCGATTAGTTTAAAAGAATGAATGGGTATGAGAAAGAAGAAAATAATTAAGTATATTTTAGTTGTTACAGTGATTTGCGCTGTATATGCGGGTTTTTTACAATATAACATTTATAAGCATGGGCATATGAATGCTACCTACGATGCGGATTACATAATTGTACTAGGATCGAAAGTAAATGGAACAAAACCTTCTTATTCATTGCAATATCGTATTGATAAAGCAGCTGAGTATTTAAAATCACATGAGAAAACAATCGCTATTGTATCTGGAGGACAAGGGAAAGGTGAAGACATTTCAGAAGCATTAGCAATGAAAGATGGGTTAATGAAACAAAATATTGCAGAAGGCCGAATTATAATGGAAGATAAGTCGACGAGCACGGATGAAAATATTAAATTCTCAAAACCGTTAATTCCAGCCAATATGAAAAAAGGTATGATCGTAACAAACGATTTCCATATGTTTAGAGCGAAAAAAATAGCAGCAAAACAAGGTTTGCAATTAGAAGGGCTTCCTGCCAAAACACCGAAGCCAATTATCATCCCATCGAATGTCCGAGAATATTTAGCGATTACCCAATATTGGTTTATGAATCGAATATAGATGAAAGGAAATAATATTCTATCTTCGCTATGTTACTTTAGTATCTTTTTTGCACCATTTTTATTACCAATTATCGTGTACTTCGTTGCGGAAGATGAAGTGAAATATCACGCAAAAAAAGCATTTTGGTCACATGTTTTTCCGTACGCAATCTTATTTGGTGGATTAGCTTTATCAGGGGTATACGGTTTAGGTTTCAATCAATCTGATGGTGCTGGAATTGGCATGATTATCACATATGCAGTGTTTATTCTTGTAGGAATTTATTACTTCATTTGGAATATCGTAAAAGGTATTAAGGTTTTGAAAACGGCGTAAATGAAAGTCACTCCTTTTTCTCTTCATAATGAAAAATTAACATATCTTTTTCAATATTCACAACTTGTAAGCACAAAAAGAGCAATTCTTTTTGAATTGCTCTTTTTCTCTCTCTATCAATACGGTAAATGAATGAATGAGATGATACATATGATGGAGCAACACGTTTCAGTTCGTAAATATAAAGAAGAATCAATTCCGAAAGATGTAGTAGAAAAAATGGTGCACGCTGCGCAACATGCGGCTTCCTCACATTTTGTACAGGCGTATTCTGTTATATATGTAACAAATCAGGAATTAAAGGCTAAACTAGCAGAGCTATCCGGAAATCGTCACGTGAAAAACAGCGCAGCATTCTTTGTTTGCTGTGCGGATTTAAAACGTCTAGAACTTGCATGTGAAAAACATGGTACAGAGATAAAACATGAAGGAGTAGAAGACTTTATCGTTGCGACAGTAGATGCTTCACTATTTGCACAAAACTTAGCGCTAGCAGCGGAATCATTAGGATACGGTATTTGTTATATTGGTGGTATTCGTAATAACCCAAAAGAAGTGAGTGAATTGCTTCATTTACCGGATAAAGTATATCCTGTATTTGGAATGACAGTCGGTGTGCCAGATGAAGAACATGGAGTTAAACCACGTTTACCGGTAGCAGCAATCCTTCATGAAAATGGATATGATGAAAAGAAATATGATGAATTATTAAACGAATATGATGAAACGATGAGCGCGTATTACAAAGAAAGATCATCAAATCAAAAAAACGTAACATGGACGGAATCAATGAGCTCATTTATGTCCAAAGAGAAAAGAGTGCATATGAAAGAGTTTTTAAGTGAGAAAGGATTAAATAAAAAATGAATGTTTATGATTTTCGATTCTGAAGAGGATTTAATTATAGCTATGAAAAAACGCGATCAAGATGCTTTGAAAGAAGTGATTGATCAATATGGAAAATTAATTTTGTACATTATTCATAAATCATTAAGTACCCCTATTGAAAAACAATATGTGGATGATTGTTATAATGATGTATTTACTATCATTTGGTTTCATATCGAACAATTTGATATAGAAAAGGGCAACTTAAAATCTTGGATGATTGGTATTACTAAATTAAAGGCATTGGAATATAAAAAGAAAGTATATAAAGAGAATAAAATCGATAAAGATGTAGAAATAAATACAAGTATCCATGATAAGTATGAAATAGAACAAGAAGAAGAGATTATGGAAATCGTACAAGATTTACATACAAAGGATCGATATATCTTTTTAAAGAGGTATATTGATGGGTATTCCATTGACGATATTGCAAAAGAATTAAAAGTAACGGCTGACTATATATACAATCGAATTTCTCGTGGAAAGAAAAAACTTCAAAAACTGTGGAAAGGGAGTGTGTAAATGGATAAAAGATTATTATCGATGTTAAATGAGCTCCAATATTCAGAAGAAGAAATTACACGTATAGAGAAAGAAGCGAATGAGTCTATAAATATAGATAAGTATTATGTGAGAAATGGAGAGCTATTAAAAAAATTAACTTTACAAATGTTAGAAGAATCAATTCGCAACGAATTACAAGCTGGTGAAGAAATTCAGAAGGAACTATTAGTAGATGAAGGATATATGGCAAATAACAAAGTTATACCGAATATATATTACGTAGGAGCTACTTTTTATTATTATATCGTTTTAACGAATAAAAGAGTGATAATGAAAGGGTTAGATTGTTATTTCAAAAAAACAAATGAACATAGCATGCCGATAGAAGATATACAATCTATTTCGCAACATAAAAAAATGAAAAACGTCTTTGAGATTAAATATAATAACAATTATATACAGTTTGGAAGTATTGCGTATGCACATGAAGTTGCGATGATTATTATGGAGTTAAAAAAACGCGGAGTAAAAGTAGAAAAGTATACAGATTTCGAAAAAGGTTTTTTCTTATTCTTTAATATACTCGTGATCGTAAGTTCAGGTCTTTGCTTTATAAAATATTTAATGTAAGTGGCTTCTATTTTGCAAGCCAGTACAGGATTTGGCTTTTCCATAATGGCAACACCTTTCTTACTCATGTTATTCTTACCACAAGAAGCTATACAAATAAACATTATTCTATCCTTAATTATTTCAATATCACTCATTTGGAAAATAAGAATGGACATTGACTTTATTTTGCTGAAAAGATTTATTTTTGGAAGTATAGTTGGTGTACCTTTTGGTATTTTACTCTTCATTTCCATTAACATAAACACTTTTAAATTAGCAATTAGCATCCTACTCTTACTATTAACATTGTTGCTACTATGTAACTTTAAGGTTAGATCAACACCATTTAGAGATTTCGTAGTTGGTGGATTATCAGGTCTTTTAACGACAAGTATCGGTATGCCAGGACCTCCCTTGTTACTTTACTTTACAGGAACTGATACTGAAAAAGAGAAGTTGAGAGCAACTACTTTAGCTTTTTATCTGTTTATATATTTCATTAGCCTAATAACTCAAATACTCTTTACTGGAACGAACAAAACAATTTGGGTATCAAGTTTTTATGCAATTCCAATTGTATTTTTAGGTTTGTTTATAGGACAGATTATTTTCAAATGGCTTAATCAACGTGTTTTCAAAATGTTTACATATATCCTTTTGAGTTGTACAGGTATTTATCTTCTTATTGAAAGTTTGAATTCGTTATAAATGTCAGTTTCTTATTCCACACTACTTAAAACAAATACAAACTTTAGAAAGCTGTTTTATGGTCAAACATTAAGTGTACTTGGAGATTGGTTTCATACTGTAGCCTTATTAACATTCGTTTATAGCGTAACAGAATCTCCGTTTATGATCGCACTAACTTTTATGAGCAAAGGGTTACCTCAACTTCTTCTTAGCCCTTTTATTGGAGGGTTTGTGGATCGACTTCCAACAAAGAAGATTATGATTTTCACCGATGTTTTAAGAGGAGTTATTGTACTCACTTACTTATTAGCAGCCTATAAGATTGAGATTATTTTCGTAGCTAATATATGTTTGTCGGTCCTCTCTTGCTTATTTGAGCCTGCTAAGCAATCAACTTTAAAAATGATTATTAGGCAAAAACATTTAGTAACTGCAAATACACTTTCTAGTACAGTTAATGGCTTTATGTCAATTATGGGCGCCTCATTAGGTGGGATTATCGCCCAGGCTTTAAGTATAGAAATCGCCTTTATCATTAATAGCCTATCATACTTTGTTTCCGCTTTAATCATTTATAAGTTGAATATCCCTTCTCACAAAAAATTTAACTTGAAAAAGTCATTTTTTGTGGATATAAAAGATGGATACACGTACATATTACAGAAAAAAATTATATTAGCATTAATTCTTGTCGGAATTTCATGGGGGATTATTGGTGGTGCTTATCAACTTCTTTTAACAATTTATGCCGAAAGAATCTTCCATGCTAATATTGAAATTTTATATACTGTTCAAGGATTAGGTCTTATTATTGGTAGTCTATTCGTTAATCTATATGTATGTAAAAATAAGGAGACAATGAAAAAAGCATTTGGCTTGGCGTACTTACTACAAGGATTTTTCTTTCTCGGATTCGTTCTATCCAATCAGCTTATTATCGGTATTATTACTTTACTCTGCATGCGTATCGCAGGGGGGATTATCGTCCCTTTAGACACAACCTTATTACAAATGTATACCGAAGAAAACATGATTGGTAAAGTTTTTTCATTTCATTATTCCATATATGGTTCTCTCATTCAGCTATCTATGTTTATTACAGGCTGGCTTTTAGAAACCCTTTCTCCCCAAGTAATTGGTAGCCTGTTAGCTATATGTTGTATTTTTGTTAGTTTTATATGGCTTTTCTTATTTTATCGCGGGAAGCTTAGTGAAGATCCTACCGATACTATATAGATGATTAAAGGTCTTTATGAAGCACATTTACCCGTCCGTAACTTAGAAGTATCAATACCTTTTTATGAATCACTAGGGCTAAAATTATATAAAAGAGGAGACGATATTGCTTTCTTTTGGATTAAAGAAAATGAGAGTTGGCTCGGCCTTTGGGAAGGAACAGAATACAAAGTTACTTATCACCCATCTTTGCGACATATTGCCTTCCAAGTAAGCTTGCTTGATTTAGAAAATGCAATACATTGGGTAAGTCAAAAAGGAATTTCAGCAAGAAAAGACTTTGGAATGGAGCCAATTGAACCGATCGTTTTTCCAGAATTGGCACACGCCTCCGTATACTTTAACGATCCTGATGGAAATAGTTTAGAATTGATTGCACAATTACCTGTTGAACTTTCTGCAGCAGAGAACATGTATTTAAGTGAATGGAAAAAACAAGTTCAAGCATCATTAATACATAAGGATTAAATGGGAAAAGGGAGTTTTAGTATAGAGATGGAGATGGGACGATTACAAAATAAAATAGAAAACAAAAAGAAAGAGTTAATTCAACTTGTTGCGAGACACGGATTGGATCATGATAAAGTTTTGTTATTTAGCCGAGATTTAGATATACTAATTAATAAGTTTATGAATGTAAAAGATAAGGTCCATAAATGATTGGAACATTTACAAGATGAGCTTTATAAGCAAATAAAAGAAGAAAAAGGTACTGTTACAGTTTTCTTAAAGAGTGGTGTGAGAATAGTCGGAGAAGTTGCTGGCGTAGACAAATTTACAGTTTTAATGTTAGTAGATGGAAAGCAACAGCTGATTTACAAGCAGGCAGTATCAACAATAATGAAATAAATGGCACATAACATTTTACAAATCATTGCATTAGCAGAAAAACTAAAATACGAAATGCGACATAGCTGGCTTTCTAACGGACGCCAAGAAAGTGTTGCCGAACATACATGGCGCATGTCTCTAATGGCCATTTTAGTTGAGCCTTATTTAGATCAAAAAGTAAATATTGAAAAATTACTTAAAATGGTTATTATTCACGACCTAGTCGAAGCTGAAGCTGGCGATATCCCTGCTTTTGATACAATGAATAGTCACGAATTACAATTACAAAAACAAAAAAATGAACTAGAAGCAATTTTAAATATTAAACAAACATTAAAAGGTTCTCTCGGTGAGGAATTATATAATTTATGGATGGAGTTTGAAGCGAAAGAAACGTACGAAGCAAAAGTTGCTAATGCGCTTGATAAACTGGAAGTAAAAATTCAGCATAACGAGGCTGACATTGATACGTGGCTACCAATTGAACATAAAATGACATTCCAAGTCGCAAAACATACAAACTTTGACTCTTTCCTATCTAAATTACAAAAAATTATTGAACAAGATGGGGAAAAGAAATTATTAGCTGCTGGCATTGACGTTGAAGCTTGTAAGAAATAAATGGGAGACGAAAAACAAGTATTTGCTAGACCAGAAAGAAAAAAAAGGAAGTTTGATATTTCTAGTCCAATGGGCATTATAGTAGGCTTCGCTATTGTAATAGCGGCGATTGTACTTAGTGGCGGTGGAATAAAAGCTTTTAAAAACTTCTTAGATATTCCATCCATTTTAATTGTCATAGGGGGAACGGCAGCGACAATTGTTGTGGCGTATCGATTTGGAGAAATAAAAAAATATACGAAAAGTATTTTTACTGTTTTACATAGAAGAGAAGAAGATTTAGAACAGTTAACGGATTTGTTCGTTGATTTTTCGAAAAAGTCTAAAAAGCACGGTTTGCTTTCTTTAGAAGTTGATGGAGAGCAAGTAGACAACCCTTTTATTCAAAAGGGGATTCGTTTAATGTTAAGTGGCTATGATGAAGATGAATTAAAAGAAGTGTTAATGAAAGATATAGAAACAGAAGTGTATGAGCTAAGAAAAGGGGCAACATTATTAGATAAAATTGGTGATTTCGCTCCAGCTTGGGGAATGATAGGTACTTTAATCGGTCTTATCATTATGCTTCAAAACTTGCAAGATACATCACAAATTGGTACAGGAATGGCAGTGGCGATGTTAACGACATTATATGGATCAGTACTTGCGAATATGATTGCAATACCTCTTGCGGAAAAGGTGTATCGTGGTATTGAGGATTTATATACAGAGAAGAAGTTTGTAATTGAAGCAATTTCAGAATTGTATCGTGGGCAAATTCCTTCTAAATTAAAGTTGAAACTTGATACGTATGTATACGAAACAAAGATAAAAAAAGAAAACAGAGCAGCCTAAATGATGATAAAACGATCGCAAAAGGGATCGCCTCGTTGGATGACGACTTTTACAGATTTAACGATGTTATTATTAACTTTCTTTGTATTACTAGTTGCTACATCAAAGCAGGATGCAGTAAAATTGTCAAAGATGCTTGAAAAGTTTAGCGATGCGGAGCAAGTAGATGCAAAAGTAATGGAAAATACAATACCAGATATTTCACATGAAAAAAATGATGAAAAAATGATCTCAAAAAAGAGAATGGACGAATTATATAAAAAGTTAAAAGCATATGTAGATAATAACGGTATTAGTCAAGTGAATGTATATCGAGAAGATACAGGGGTAAGCGTCGTTATCGTAGATAATTTAATATTTGATACGGGTGATGCGAACGTTAAACCAGAAGCAAAAGAGATAATGAGTCAATTAGTCGGATTTTTCCAATCAGTACCAAATCCAATCGTTGTGGAAGGACATACAGATAGTAGACCTATTCATAATGAGAAATTCCCTTCTAACTGGGAATTATCTTCAGCACGAGCAGCTAATATGATTCACCACCTAATCGAAGTGTATAATGTGGATGATAAGAGGTTAGCTGCGGTAGGATATGCAGACACAAAGCCAGTTGTACCAAATGATTCACCGCAAAACTGGGAGAAAAATCGTCGCGTTGTTATTTATATAAAAGAATAGATGGCACATAAAATTTTAGTTGTAGACGATGCGATGTTCATGCGAACGATGATTAAAAACTTATTAAAAAGTAATTCTGAATTTGAAATTATCGGTGAGGCAGAGAATGGAGTAGAAGCAATTCAAAAGTATAAAGAACTTCAACCTGATATTGTAACATTAGATATTACTATGCCAGAAATGGATGGACTTGAAGCATTAAAAGAAATCATTAAAATTGATTCAAGTGCAAAGGTTGTTATTTGTTCGGCAATGGGACAACAAGGTATGGTATTAGATGCAATTAAGGGCGGGGCAAAAGACTTTATTGTAAAGCCATTCCAAGCGGATCGTGTAATCGAAGCTTTAACAAAAGTAGCAAATAGCTAAATGCAAACAGATCTATTGAATATATTTTTTGAGGAATCAGAAGAACATTTACAATCGCTAAATGAAAATGTGCTAACTTTAGAACAAAATCCTGCTGATATGAATGTTGTAGGAGAAATATTCCGCTCAGCCCATACGTTTAAAGGTATGTCTGCAAGTATGGAATTTGCGGAAATGGCGGATTTAACGCATAAGATGGAAAATGTGTTAGATGAAATTCGTCATGGGAATATAGTGGTCAATGCGGATATTATTGATGTGATTTTTGAGTGCATTGATAATTTAGAGAAGATGGTTGCAGATGTACAACAAGGCGGAATGGGTAATATTGATGTAGTTTCTACTAAACAGAAATTAGAAGCATTATTGCACGGTAATGTAGTAACTCCTACAGAACATATAGAGCAAGATCATATAGGCAACGATGGTGGAGTTTCGCATGAAGTACATATAACGGTAGAACAGCAAGCTATTTTAAAAGCAGTACGTGCCATTATGTGTATAGAAGCATTGCAAAATGTAGGTAATATACAAAAAACTGTTCCGAGTATTGAAGAAATTGAAGCGGATGCTTTCGGATTTGAGTTCACAGTATTTATGGATACTGATTATAATGTAGAAGAATTGAAACAAGTAGTGCTTCATATTTCGGAAATTGAGAAAGTAGAAGTGAAGCAAGGACATACATCACAAGAAGCTGTGCAAATAGAGAAAATGATACAATCTTCTGCAGTTGCGCAGGTTGTATCACCTGTAGAAGCACCGAAACAACCAGCTAATACTACACCAGCTAAAAGCACTGTAAAAACGAAAAATGCTAAAGTGGAGAATCGCTCCATTCGTGTTCAATTAGAGAAAATCGAAACATTAATGAATATGTTTGAAGAAAGTGTAATTGAGCGTGGGCGCATTGATGAATTGGCACAAACGATTCAAAACAAGGAATTAATTGAGCATTTAAATCGATTAGGAGATATTTCAAAAGATATTCAAAATGTACTTTTAAACATGCGTATGGTTCCAATTGAAACGGTCTTCAATCGTTTCCCACGTATGGTACGAATGTTAGCGAAAGATTTAGGTAAAAAAATCGATTTGCAAATTACAGGAGAAAGTACTGAAGTTGATAAAATTGTTATTGATGAAATCGGTGATCCGCTCGTTCATTTAATTCGAAATGCAATTGATCACGGTGTTGAGACTGTTGAAAAACGACGTGATGCAGGTAAAAATGAGACAGGTACGATTAAATTAGAGGCGTTTCATAGTGGAAATCATGTCGTTATTCAAATTACGGATGATGGAAACGGTATTAATAAAGGGAAAGTATTAGAAAAAGCGATTAAAAATGGTGTTGTAACAGAAGCAGATGCGAATCGATTAACAGATCGTGAAGTGTTTGATCTTATATTCCAACCAGGATTTAGTACAGCTGAAGTTGTATCGGATCTTTCTGGGCGTGGTGTTGGATTAGATGTTGTAAAACATACGATTCATAGTTTAGGTGGACATTTAATTATTGATTCTGAGGAAGGAAAGGGAAGTACATTCAGAATTGAACTTCCGTTAACTTTGTCTATTATTCAATCTATGCTTGTTCAAACGAACGATAAGCGTTATGCTTTACCTCTTGGAAATATTGTGGAAGCCATTCGAATTAAGAGAGAAGACATCCAATCCTTACAAGGAAAAGATGTGTTAAATTATCGTAACCAAATTATTGAAGTGAAGCATTTAAGTACTGTATTTGGTGAAAAAACAGTAGATGAGGCGTTTGCGTCATATGATGGTCAAATGGTTCCTGTGTTAATTGTTCGTAATACACATCGTAGCTATGGGCTTATTGTAAACACAATTATCGGTCAAAGAGAAATCGTCTTAAAGTCATTAGGTGACTTCTTTGCAGAGAGTTCTAACTATTTCTCTGGTGCGACGATTCTCGGTGATGGACGAGTGGTCCTCATTTTAAACCCAGAAGGTTTATAAATGCCTGAGCAACACACAAACGGGGAAACGAGCACAATTGTGCTAGAAAAAGAAAATGAGCATTTAACACCTCAAGAATGCGATATTCTTGGCGAAATCGCAAATATATCATTTGGTTCAGCTTCGACTGTATTATCAACAATTTTAAATAGGCAAGTAAACATTACTGCTCCTCGTGTAGAATTGGTAGATTTATATGATACAAGTGATGTTGAAGTTCCACATGTTGTGTTAAATATTCATTTTACAAAAGGATTAGATATGGAAAACCTTCTTGTTCTTAAGCAAGATGTTGCATTATCAATTGCTGATTTAATGATGATGGGGACAGGTGAAGTGGAAGAAGGAAAAGAACTTGGTGAATTAGAGCTAAGTGCTGTACAAGAAGCGATGAATCAAATGATGGGATTCTCAGCTACATCTATGTCGGAATTCTTCCAAGATACAGTAGATATGTCTCCGCCGACAATTAAAGTCGTAAAGTTATCAGAAGAGATGGAGAAAATCTCTGAAATAACTGGAAATAACACAATTGTTAAAGTATCGTTCGATCTAAAAATAGATAATCTTGTAAACTCTAAACTTGTACAAATTGTTTCAGTGGAACATGCGAAACGAATGATAAATAAATTACTGCAATTATCTGGTGGAGTAGAAGAAAGAGATGAACCGGCGGAACTGGTTGAAACTGAGATTGTAGAGGAACATGTTGAAAAAGAGCATTTAACACAAGAAGAGAAAGATGTACTCGGTGAAATTGCAAACATTTCAATCGGTTCTGCTTCAACGGTATTATCAACGCTTTTAAATCAGCCAGTCACAATTAGTACACCAAATGTAGAGGCGATTAATGTTCGTCATTATGATGGAGTACCAGTGCCATTTGTCATTTTAAATGTCGACTTTGTTGAAGGGCTAAAGAATGAGAACGTATTCGTATTTACGAAAGATGTTGCCTTAACAATGGTAGATTTAATGATGATGGGAACGGGAGAAGTTGACCCAGAAAAAGAGCTTAGTGAATTAGAACTAAGCGGTATTAAAGAGATCATGAACCAAATGATGGGGCATGCTGCAACAGCGATGTCGGAAATGTTTCAAGAAAAAATGGACATGACGCCGCCAAATGTCAAATTTGTAACGTTAAAAGAAGAAATGGAATACTTGGGAGAGTCAATGGAAGTGGATGAACTCGTTCAAATTACGTTCAATCTTGAAATTGGCGATCTTCTTCAATCGAAAATGTATCAAATTTTACCGATTTCCGAAGCGAAAGAAATGGTAAGAAGACTGTTGTATCCAATGGTGGAAGAGCTAGAAGAGATTACCCCGGAAGAAATTGAAGAGGAAGAAATTGCGGCACCAGTTGTACAACCTATTGAATTTAAAGAAGTCAAACAGATTGAGCCAGTATATATGGATACATCCATTCTACAAAATGTAGAAATGAACGTAAAATTTGTATTTGGAAGTACTGTGAAAACCATTCAAGATATATTAAGTTTACAAGAAAATGAAGCGGTTGTACTAGATGAAGATATTGATGAACCGATTCGAATTTATGTGAATGATGTATTAGTGGCGTATGGTGAACTTGTAAATGTAGATGGGTTTTTCGGAGTAAAAGTGAAGAAATCGCTATAAATGAGTTGGCTATGTGTACATGTGTGCCTATTCTTCCCCCTGCAAAGTCAGGCGGAAGAACAAATTGAGCCAGAGCAAAAAACAAATAATTTGAATGTACTAGAAGAAAATAAGAAACTTCAAGAACAGCCAGAGCAAGTAGAAATAAATCAAGGTGAAGATGAACAAAAAGAAGTGGCGAATGAACAAAAGAATGAAAGAAAGATAGAAACGGATCAAGGTGTTATTACAGTGAATAAGCCAGAGCTAAAAGTTGGCGAAGAAATGCGGATTACTGTAGAACCAAAAGAGAAAAACATTCAAAGTATGAAAGGCATATTGCAGTTACAAAGTAATGGCGAGCAGTATGCGCAAGAAAGAATGCTATCTTTTGAGTATGATGAAGAAACGAAACGATGGATTACTAACTATAAAGTCGAGAGTTTTGATTTACAAGGTGATTGGAATCTTCATCTCGTTCAAAGTTACAAAGAAAATGAGAAGGAAGAACTCATAGAAAATGAAGTGAAAGTCCCGCTCGTTCGTATTGGAAATGAAACGCCAACTATAGATAAAGAATTGCCGAAGTTACATAAAGTTACTATTGATGAAGTGAAAGAGAATTTAATTGAACGGAAACAGGGAGATTCTATACATTTACGAGTGAAAGCTTCAGATGTAGAATCCGCTGTGAAAGAAGTGCACGTTACATTAAAAGGGAAAGATGATAAAGAAATTCCCTTTTTATTAGACTACAATAAGCGTGACATGGATTGGCAAAAAGTATTTGAAATAACTGATGCCTTGCCAAATGGACAATATAAACTATTTATAGAAATAGTGGATGCTGCAGGCAATAAACTTGTTGCAAAAAGTGAATATATCGTTTCTGTTTTGGGACAAAAAATGGAAGATGATAAGAAAACAGAAGAGCAAGAGAATGACAATAAAGTAGAAGATAAGAAAGAAATTAGTAAGCAAGAAGATTCGAAAGTAGAGATCGTGCTTCCAGAAGAAAAACTTCCAGTTGTTCAAATTCCGAAGCAAGACGAGAAAGTAAATGAGTTTATACAAGAAACATTGAAAGAGAAAGAGGAATTCCCTCACGTTATAAAAGACCCATTGGCAGATAATAAGGAAGTAAGTAATGTAAAGGCTCAAAAAGAGAAAATAGGTAAAAATGACAATCAAGACGTTTCGAAAAAGAAAGCAGAGTTAGAAAAGAAGCAAGAAGAAAGAAGTGAACAAGGAGTACAAGCTTCTAATGTGTTTACTATTATGTCAGGTTTATTTGTACTATTTTTAGTTTTAAAGAGTAATAAAGAATGGGGCTAAATGGAAATTAACCGTACGACAGTTGAAAATAAGACGCTACAACCATTAAAACAGCCTGCAGCTATTTCGGAACATGAATTTCAGAAAGAACGAAAGCATAGTAATTTAGTGTTTAGTGGGCAGTCTAAAATTATTTCGAAAAATAATGAAATAGGCATTTTACTTGCAAGTTTAGGCGATGGAAAGATTATGAAGGAAATACTTTCTAAAGAGATGGATACAGTGTTACAACTCTTTAAAAAGTTACATACGTTATCTGGAGAAGGTAAGCAAACAGAAAAAATATTTGAACAAGTAATTAGAAGTTTACAAGGACTTGTTAAGCAGGCGCATATAAAAGAACTTCCTTTATTAGATGGAACGTATGATTTCGCTGAAGTACAATTATCATTTGGTAGAAAGGTACATATTCCGTTATTAGATGTAAGTGCACTTATCTCTAGAGTGGAGAGTGATTCTTCAGAAGGAAATATAAATTTAATGGTAACGGTTATTACTGCTTATATAACGAAGTTGTCTAACGAAACCATTTTAATTAGCGTTACAGACCGCACGGCAAAAGATCGGGATGTCAGTGTATGGAGAGCGCTCGCAGAAATGAATATGACACAATTGTCACAGGCACTGAAATATACAATGCAAGAACATAAATGGTCTATGACGTTTCTTTTTCTCTTTATATGGATGGTTGGTATCATTTTAATTCGAGTTATATAAATGATAATTGAACAAGATTATGATCATTTTATCGCGAGTTTTAAACAACAATTCAATATGGATATCGCTTCGTATAAACAAGATAGAATGCGCCGTAGAATCGATGCTTTCATTTCAAGAAAAGGATTTGACAACTACGTAAATTTCTTAAATCATTTACGTGCCGATCAAAATTTATTTTTAAGTTTTATAGACTATATTACAATTAACGTTTCAGAGTTTTTCAGAAATAAAGAACGTTGGCAAACGTTAGAGACGAAAGCACTGCCAAAATTACTTGAACAAAATAGCGGGAAATTAAAAGTATGGAGTGCTGCTTGCGCTGCTGGTGAAGAACCATATACACTCTCTTTAATTTTATCAAAACATCTATCTCCATTTCGCTATGAAATTCAAGCAACAGATCTTGATTTTCATATTTTAGAAACTGCGAAACGCGGTCAATATACAGAACGTTCTTTAAAAGAATTACCTATCGATTTGAAAGAGCGTCATTTCACAAAAGAGAATGATACATATTCATTGCATCAAAACATTAAGCAAAACGTTTCTTTCAAACAACATGACCTCTTAATGCAGTCATTCGATACAAATTACGATTTAATTATATGTCGTAATGTAATGATATATTTTACAGAAGAAGCAAGAGTAAAGCTTTATGAAAAGTTTAGTCGTTCTTTACGAAAAGGCGGTGTACTATTTGTTGGTAGTACCGAACAAATTTTAACACCCGAACGTTACAACCTTCAGCGGTTCGATACATTCTTCTATGAAAAAATATAAATGAATATTTTTCTTTGTGGTTCAAATCAATTAACAGCATTAGATCAAGATGAAATTAAAAAATTTCTAACTGACTATGCTCACAAACATAAAATTTACATATTATGTTATAAATCTATCGAAAATGAAGTTCTTCGTTTTTTCATTGAAAACGAAAGACTCGCTCAAAATTTATGCCTTTACACGCTACAACCGTTACAAACATTAACAGATGAATTTCAAGAAGTCGTTCATTACTTAAAAAAACACGGAGCCGAGTATGTTGCATTTGATCATCCTTCCGACTCCATTTATCGATCAGATTTTATGTTTTTTGTAAAACAAATTATTGAAGATACCGATTTAGTTCTCTGTTTTTATAACGGGGACAAACATACATCTGTCATTCCCGTTGACGTTGCAAAAGAAGCGGGGATTGATGCTGTTATTTATGATTTACCAGGTTTACATGAAAAACAGATGAAAAAAAGCTTTGAACAAAAAATTCGTATGATGTAAATGCTACGTTCTATCTCGCATAATCCAATTTTATCGCATATACCGCCTGCTACTCAAATGCCGAAAGAAGCAAATGTCAGGACAGGACTTGCATTTTCGGATAATTTGCATGCAGATCCGAAAAAAGATAAATTGCTAGAACAAATGGAAGCGTTTGTCGATAATATTGGAGAAATAAAAGAGAAAATTGAAATGGAATTAACGCTTGATAATGTCATGGAATACAAAAATACAGTGAAATCATTTTTAAATTTTTACGTAGATAATGTATTGCAATATAAAGACGTTATGTCTCGTCATCCGCGTTACGGATATTCACAGAAAATGACGATTGTGAAACAAGCAGAAATGGGATTAAATGAATTAGAAGATGTGATGAACTTAATTAATACAAAAACTGGACATTTAGAAATGTTAAATCAAATTGGAGAAATCCACGGTTTAATTGTAAATTTAGTCTTGTAAATGTACATACAATTATATGAGAAGCTCGTTATTATTCAAAAAGCATATGAAAACATTCAAACGCTTGGAGAACAAATATATGAGAATTTAAAACATAAAAATGTAAATGCAGTTCAAAAGTTGCAAGTAGAGCAATTGCAGTACATTGATGGTTTAAAAGGATTATCGAGCGCATTTGAAGAAATGGTTGTTCAGTTTTGTAAAGAAAATGGTGTTGAACCATCTCGCGTGAGTGCATTATTTTCGTATTTTTCTCATGAAGAAATTGAAAAAATGGAAAAAATACAAAAAAACTTAGTTGAACTAGAAGAGAATGTAAAAATGATTCTTTTAAAAAATCAATATTACTTAAACGTACTATTAAAAACTACAGAAAGTATTGTGGATTCCGTTTCTGAATATAATTTGGAGAGAAACAATAATTCGCAAATCTTTATGAATGAACTATTGTAAATGAGATTATCTGATTATAATACACCGCTATCGGGTATGTTAGCGGCTCAAATGGGGTTACAAACAACGAAACAAAACTTGTCTAACATTCATACACCGGGTTATGTGCGTCAAATGGTGAATTACGGATCTGTTGGAGCAAGCAATGGTCATACGCCAGAACAGAGAATTGGTTACGGTGTACAAACGTTAGGTGTCGATCGTATTACTGATGAAGTGAAGACGAAACAGTTTAATGATCAATTATCGCAACTCTCTTACTATAACTACATGAATTCAACGTTATCACGAGTAGAATCTATGGTTGGGACGACAGGAAAAAATTCGTTATCTAGTTTAATGGACGGCTTCTTTAATGCTTTTCGTGAAGTGGCAAAAAATCCAGAACAACCAAATTACTACGATACATTAATCGCTGAAACTGGGAAATTCACAAGCCAAGTAAATCGTCTTGCGAAAAACTTAGATACAGTGGAAGCACAGACGACAGAAGATATTGAAGCACATGTTAATGAATTTAATCGTCTTGCCGCAAGTTTAGCAGAAGCGAATAAAAAAATTGGACAAGCAGGCACACAAGTACCAAATCAACTGTTAGACGAACGTGATCGCATCGTTACAGAGATGTCTAAGTATGCCAATATAGAAGTATCTTTTGAATCTATGAATCCTAATATCGCGAGTGTTAGAATGAATGGTGTTTTAACAGTAAATGGACAAGATACATATCCACTTCAATTAAATAAAGAAAAAGACCCAATGTCAGTTGAGATTTACGGTTCAGAAATCTCTGTAACTAGCGGAGCAATAAAATCAGCGATTGATACGAAAGCGAAGATTGTTGAATATAAAAAAAACCTTGAAGGTTTAATGAGCTCAGTGAAAAATCAAGTGAATACAGTGATGGGAAAAGATTTCTTCGTTGGAGATTATGCGAAAGATATAAAGTTAAATCCAGAATTTGCAAAAGATATTTCAAAAATGAAAATATCTGCTGAAACAGCAAATAAACTAGCAGCAATTACAGATGGCGATTATAAAGAAGGTCTTTCTTATAAACAAGCATTAGACCAATTCATAGTAGGTGTAGCTTCTGATAAAAGTGCAGTGAATGCTTATCAAAAAATTCATGGAGACTTATTAGAAGGTATTCAGCAAGAGAAGATGAGTGTCGAAGGGGTAAATATGGAAGAAGAAATGGTAAATTTAATGGCCTTCCAAAAATACTTCGTGGCGAACTCTAAAGCGATTACTACGATGAATGAAGTGTTTGATAGTCTATTTTCGATTATTAGATAAATGAGAGTATCTACATTTCAAAATGCAAGCTGGGCAAAGAATCAGTTAATGGATTTGAACGTGCAACAGCAATATCACCGAAATCAAGTAACTTCGGGGAAGAAAAACCTTCTAATGAGCGAAGACCCACTTGCAGCAAGTAAATCATTTGCGATTCAACATTCATTGGCAAATATGGAACAAATGCAAAAAGATTTAGCCGATTCGAAAAATGTATTAACACAAACTGAGAATACTTTACAAGGTATTTTTAAATCTTTAACGAGAGCAGATCAATTAACGGTGCAGGCATTAAATGAGCCAAATGGTGAAAAAGAATTGAAAGCCATCGGTGCAGAGATTGATCAAATTTTAAAACAAGTTGTATATTTAGCGAATACGAAAGAGCAAGGTCGTTATATTTTCGGTGGTGATAGTGCGGAGAAGCAACCATTTACAGAAGATGGTACATACCAAGGTGGACAAAATGATGTGAATTGGCAACTAAATGACGGTTATGAATTAAAAGCGTTTCGTAACGGAGAAGCATTATTATCTCCGGTTATAAAAACGTTAAAACAGATGAGCGAAGCGATGCAAAAAGGTGACCAAAAAGCGTTACAACCGTTATTAGGAGAAAACAAGAAAAACTTAGATGGCATCATTAACCGTACAACTGAAGTTGGCTCAACAATGAACACAATGGAAACATTTAAAACAATTTTAAGTGAACAAAATTTAGCGCTTCAAGAAAATCGTAAAGAAATTGAGGATGTCGATTTAGCGGTAGCAATTTCTGACTTAGCGTATATAAATGCGACGTATGAAGCGACGCTTAAAGCAGTTAGTACGATGAGTAAAACGAGTATTTTAGACTACATGTAAATGGCAGGAACAACGATGACAGGTATTGGTGGTAGACAACAAATTTGGAACCTCGGAAATAATATGATCGATACTTCTAACTTAGTAGCGTTAGAAATGCAAGCGTTAGATATGAGAAAAACACCATATACTACCGAGAAGCAACAACTTACGCAAGATAAACAAGTATATGCAAGTTTAAAGACACAATTTACCCCTTTTACTCAAGTGTTTAAAGATTTAGCAGCTTTTAAAGGGAATGAGAAAAAAGTTACAGCGACGCAAGACGGATACATTAATGTAAAAGCTGATGGTGGAGCGATTGCAGGAACTTTTAATATGACGATTACACAGCTTGCACAGCGCCATCAAATAGCTTCTAATAAGATTGCTGATATAAATGCGAAGCTTCCTAAAGATGAAACATTACAACTAGGTGGGAAAGCACTAAAAGTAACAACTGATATGACATATAAAGATTTAATTAATAAGATTAATGACGGAGATTATGGTGTATCGGCCTATACACTTGGAGATAAAATCTTTATGTCCTCGAAAAAAGAAGGAACAGATGGAAAAATTGATTTTTCAGGGAACACATCTACACTGTTTCAAGATATGGGTTTAGCTAAGGCGGATGGAACAGCAGTTAATACAATTAATGAAGCGCAAAATGCCAAATATAGTATTAATGGTATTGAAGCTGAAAGTTTTACAAATACAATTGAGGCTCTTCCGGGCGTGAAAATTGAATTGTTAAAGGTGACTGAGCCGAAAGTAGAAGGAACAGCAGATGCAGGTACAACAACAGATCCAAAAGCAAAAGGTGTAGAATTAAAATTTACGGTAAGTGATTCCAACATAACAGACGCATCTAACCTTATTGAAAAGATGGTAGCAGAGTATAATAAAGCAGTTTCTACAGTAGATCTTTTTGCTGGGAAAGATGGAGTTTTCCAAGGACAGGTAATTATGCAAAGCGTACGTCAAGCGATGAACAATGTTGCAACATTTTCTCAAGATGGTAATTATTTATTCACATTTGGTATTCAATTAAAACAAGACGGAACGATGGAAGTTGATGACGAAAAGTTAACGAAAGCATTAAAAGAGAAGCCAGATGCAGCGAAGCAATTTTTCTTTAGCTCTAACGGTTTAGGAAAAATGATGGAAGAGCCACTTGATAAAATATTTGGTGATAAAGGTGTAGTCGGTGAGAGAGTAAAAAATATTGACTCACGTGTAAGTGATTTAGATAAAAAGATTAAAGATATTGAGACGCAAAACTTGCAAAAGCAAGATGAAATTGTGAAGAAGTATCAAAAATTAGAAAGTACATTAGCGGCGCTTGATAGCCAGCTAAAAACAATTAAAGCAATGACAAAACAAAAAAGTGATGATTAAATGCAAGCATGGCAACGTTATATGCAAAACGATATTATGACGAGTAATCCGATTAAAAATACAATTTTTATCTATGAAAGATGTATTGTAGAGTTTCGTAATTTAGAAGAGCTTTTACATACTTTTAAACTACAAGAAGGAGACGCGCTTCTTGAAAAGTTAGAACGTATTTTTGAAGAATTGAAGCTTCAATTGAACCCTGAAATTACGAAAGATTTATATGATAGTCTTTATGGTTTATACGATTGGATTAGTATTCAAATTCAGACGATGAAAGTAACGCGTGAAGCAAAAGACATGGATGCGATTGTGAAAGTGTTACAAGATTTAATAGACGGTTACCGCGGAGCACTTGAAAATGAACAATGAATGAACAATGATATTTATCGGACGTTTGTCGGCTGTTTTAATGAAATCGGTGAATTGCAAGTGTCAGATGGAGAGTTTGCTGAGAAGAGTGAGATGTTAAATCGCTGGATGATGACATTGGATGAAGAAACGCGTGCGCAAGTTGCAGCAGAAGTAAGTCCATTCATTATTAAGGCAGCGCAGCATATTCGAGATAAGCAAAAGATTTTGGAAGAAATGATTATGACAAATGATGGACGAATGAAAGCTAATTCATTTTACGGTAAATATTAAATGCCGGATTTAGTGAGTGATGTAAGCCATTATATGAATTATTTAGTGACGAAACGAAATACTGTTTCTAGTAATATTGCAAATGCGAATACGCCTGGCTATAAAGCACAAGATGTAACATTTGCTGAGCAGATGAGTAAGAGTAGTGCGTTATATAAGAACAATGCGGCTGATTTAAAGAGTAATCCAGATTTATATCAAACGAATGAAATGCACTTACCGACAGTAAATATGAAAAATACATATGCAAAGATTCAAACGAAATCAATGCAAACGAATCAAGATGGAAATAGTGTGGATGTAACGACAGAAATGCTAGATTTAATGAAAGCAAATCAGTTATACGGTATTTCAATTAATGCAATTAATACACAATACGCAATTAACCAAGCAGCACGTGGACGTTAAATGTTTCAGGCAATTAATGCAAGTGGCTCAGGCCTAACGACAGCGAGAAAGTGGATGGAAGTTACTTCAAACAATATTGTAAATGCGAATACGACAGCGGCTCCGGGGGCAGATTTATATGAGCGTCGTAGTGTGGTGCTAGAATCAAATAATAGTTTTGCAAGTATGTTAGACGGGGCTCCTACTAACGGAGTGAAAATAAAAAGTATTGAAGCAGACAAAACGGAAAACTTAGTGTATGATCCGACGCATCCGCACGCGAATGAAGAAGGATATGTACGTTATCCAAATGTTGATGTAACTGCTGAAATGACGAATGTTATGGTTGCTCAAAAAATGTATGAAGCAAATACGAGTGTATTAAATGCGAACAAAAAAATGCTCGATAAAGATTTAGAAATTGGACGAGGATAAATGAAAATTCAACCAATGTTACATACACAGCCATTTGGAGCAATTCAGTCAATTGGTGCACCGAAAACTTCGGAAACATCTGTAGTTGAGGGAAAAAAGTTTATTGATTTATTGGAAGATATGAATCAAACGCAAAATAATGCGCAAACAGCAGTATATGATTTATTAACAAAAGGGGTAGGAGAAACACATGACGTTTTAATTCAGCAAAAAAAAGCTGAATCTCAAATGAAAACGGCTGCTCTCGTACGTGATAATCTTATTGAAAATTATAAGTCACTAATTAATATGCAAATTTAGATGGAAAAGATAAAAAATGTTATCCAATCATTAAAAACGTGGCATAAGTTAGTAATTGGTGCTGCGCTTTTAGCGGTTGTAACAGGAGCACTTTTATACTTCACCTTGCCAGATAAATATGTTGTTGTATATCAAAATTTAAATGATGCAGATAAGCAAGAGATTACAGCAGAATTATCGAAGTTAGGTGTCGATTACCAATTAGCGGCCGATGGTTCAATTCGTGTGCAAAAGAATGATGCTCCATGGGTTCGAAAAGAAATGAATGGAATGGGCTTACCGTTTAACTCTAAAAGCGGCGAGGAAATTTTATTAGAAAGCTCGCTCGGGTCAAGTGAGCAAGATAAAAAAATGAAGCAAATTGTCGGTACGAAAAAACAATTGGAGCAAGATATTGTACGAAATTTTGCGACGGTTGAAACGGCAAATGTTCAAATTACATTACCTGAAAAAGAAACAATTTTTGATGAAGAAAAAGCAAAAGGAACAGCGGCGATTACTGTTGGTGTGAAGCGTGGACAATTATTAACAGCTGATCAAGTTGCTGGTATACAGCAAATGATTAGTGCGGCAGTTCCTGGCGTGAAAGCAGAAGAAGTAAGTGTTATTGATAGTAAAAAAGGTATCATCTCAAAAGGAGCAGATGAAGCGCATTCTAACAGTTCCTCTTCTTATGAAAAAGAAGTAGAGATGCAGCATCAAATTGAAGGTAAATTAAAACAAGATATTGACGCAACGTTAATGACGATGTTTAAGTCAAATGAATATAAAGTGAATACGAAAGTGTCTGTAAACTACGATGAAGTTACACGTCAGTCAGAAAAATATGGCGATAAAGGTGTACTTCGTAGTAAACAAGAGCAAGAGGAAAGCTCTACTGCGCAAGAAGGAGCAGATACGAAGCAAGGTGCTGGTATTACAGCGAACGGTGAAGTGCCAAACTACGGTACGAACAATAATCAAAACGGTAAAGTTGTCTACGATAATAAAAATGGTAACAAAATTGAAAACTATGAAATAGATAAAACAGTTGAAACAATTAAGAAACATCCAGAATTAACGAAAACAAATGTTGTTGTATGGGTAGATAATGATACGTTAGTAAAACGAAAAATTGATATGACTACTTTCAAAGAAGCGATTGGCACAGCAGCTGGACTTCAAGCTGATCCGAATGGAAACTTTACAAACGGTCAAGTTAACGTTGTAACAGTTCAGTTCGACCAGCCGAAAGTTGAAAAAGAGAAAGAGCCAGAAAAAAGTGGTATGAATTGGTGGTTATTCGGTGGAATTACAGCTGGCTTGTTAGCACTAATTGGCCTAGTATGGTTCTTCTTAGCAAGACGTAAGAAAAAGAGAGAAGAAGAGGAATATGAAGAATACTTAGCAGAAGAGGAAATTGCTGCAAGTAATGAAAGTATTCTAGAAATTCCTGAAGAAAAAATAGTGCCAGAGCCAACACCGGAACCAGAAGAACCGAAAGAACCAACGTTAGATGATCAAGTGCAGGAAGCTACGAAAGAACATGTAGAAGGTACTGCAAAAGTAATTAAAAAATGGTTAAACGGACAGTAAATGTTAGATGAAATCTCCTCCAAAGAAAAAGCTGCCATCCTCATTCGTACATTAGACGAAGGGGTGGCAGCAAAAGTCATTGAATATATGACAGCTGAGGAAAAAGAAGTATTACTTCGTGAAATTGCGAAGTTTCGTGTATATAAACCAGAAACGTTAGAAAATGTGCTAGGGGAGTTCTTATATGAATTAAATGTAAAAGAATTGAACTTAGTAACTCCAGATAAAGAGTACATTCGTCGCATATTTAAAAATATGCCAGAAGACGAGCTGGAAAAATTATTGGAAGATCTTTGGTATAACAAGGATAATCCGTTTGAGTTCTTAAATTCACTTACAGATTTAGAACCACTTCTTACAGTGCTCAATGATGAATCACCGCAGACGATTGCGATAATCGCTTCTTACATTAAACCGCAACTTGCTTCTCAATTAATTGAGAGATTGCCAGATCATAAACGAGTAGAGACGGTAATGGGTATTGCAAAACTAGAACAAGTTGATGGTGAATTAATTAATCAAATTGGTGAGTTGTTAAAAGCGAAATTAAATAATATGGCATTTAGCGCAATTAATAAAACTGATGGCTTGAAAACGATCGTGAACATTTTAAATAATGTTTCACGAGGTGTTGAAAAAACAGTCTTTCAAAAGCTGGATGAAGTCGATTATGAGTTATCTGAGAAAATTAAAGAAAATATGTTTGTCTTTGAAGATTTACTTGGTCTTGAAGATCTTGCGCTTCGCCGTGTATTGGAAGAAATTACAGATAACGGTGTTCTTGCGAAAGCACTTAAAATTGCAAAAGAAGAAATTAAAGAGAAATTATTTACATGTATGTCTTCAAACCGTAAAGAGATGATTCTAGAAGAATTAGATGGCTTAGGACCGCTTAAGATGACGGATGCTGAAAAAGCGCAGCAAACGATTACAGGTACAGTTAAAAAGCTAGAAAAAGAAGGAAGAATTATCGTTCAAAGAGGTGAAGGGGATGTCCTTATTTAAATGTCCTTATTTAAAAACAGAATTCCGAAGAATTCTGTTTCTTTTTCTGAAGAAACGTATGAATTACAATTTCCAAAACCAGCTTCAGTCCAAATAGAAGAGGAAGAATTACAAGCTGATCATGCAGAGCTTCGCGCCCAACAAGAATCATTACATATGGAAATGAATCAGTTAAGACAAGGGCAGCAAATGCTAGAACGAGAACGTCAGCAGCTAGTACAAGATAAAGAACAATTTCAAATGCATATTCATGAACAAATGGAACAGATGGAAGCATCACGTATGCAGTTTCAAAAAGAACAACAAGAAACAGCATACGAATGGACAGAGTTATTGTGGGATCAATCTTTTCATCTAGCAGAAAAAATTGTAAACCAAGCGGTAGATTCGCGATTACTTGATGTGTTACCAATTTTAACTGGCATCGTTCAAACGTTGCCTACTTCATTTGAAAAATTAATAATAACAGTACATCCAGAAACGTTTGAACGTATTCAAGAAGAGAAGGAAAATACGAAAGAGTATTGGTTACTACAATTAGTAGAATGGAAATATGATTTCTCCCTGCAGTTCGGTGAATTTGTTTTGGAGGAAGAGAAAGAGTTTTTTGAATTTAAATTTGCACCTATATTTGCGAAACTTCGTCAGAAATGGGAAGAAGAGAAGTTGTTTGAGGAGCAAAATGTATGAATGAACAACAAGCTCATAAATGAACAGAATAAGTGGAATACGTTTATCGAAACACCGTTTTATACGAAAATTGGTAAAGTTCATAGTGTACAAGAACAGTTTTTCGTAGCGAAAGGACCGAAAGCGAAAATTGGCGATGTTTGTTTCGTTGGAGAACATAATGTTTTATGTGAAGTAATTGCGATTGAAAAAGAGAATAATATGTTACTCCCATTTGGACAGACAGAAAAAGTATGTTACGGGGATTCAGTTACATTAATTGCAGAAGATGTTGTTGTACCTCGTGGTGATCATTTACTTGGAAAGGTGTTAAGTGCGAATGGTGAAGTGTTAAATGAGAGCGCTGAAAACATTCCACTACAGAAAATAAAATTAGATGCCCCCCCTATTCATGCATTTGAGCGTGAAGAGATTACTGATGTATTTGAAACGGGAATAAAATCAATTGATTCTATGCTAACAATTGGTATCGGTCAAAAGATTGGTATTTTCGCTGGATCAGGTGTTGGTAAATCTACTTTACTTGGAATGATTGCAAAGAACGCAAAAGCGGATATTAACGTTATTAGTTTAGTAGGAGAACGTGGCCGAGAAGTAAAAGACTTTATTCGAAAAGAATTAGGCGAGGAAGGAATGAGGAAAAGCGTTGTTGTTGTGGCGACGTCAGATGAAAGTCACCTTATGCAACTTCGCGCGGCTAAGCTTGCAACATCTATTGCTGAATACTTCCGTGATCAAGGCAACAACGTACTACTCATGATGGATTCCGTCACTCGTTTTGCTGATGCGCGCAGAAGTGTTGATATTGCAGTGAAAGAGTTACCGATTGGTGGTAAAACACTGTTAATGGAAAGTTATATGAAGAAGTTGTTAGAGCGATCTGGTAAAACACAAAAAGGATCTATAACAGGTATTTATACCGTACTCGTTGATGGAGACGATTTAAACGGTCCTGTACCAGATTTAGCACGTGGTATTTTAGATGGACATATTGTATTAAAGCGTGAGCTTGCTACACTTAGTCATTACCCTGCTATTTCAGTGTTAGATTCAGTAAGTAGGATTATGGAAGAAATTGTGTCGCCTAACCATTGGCAACTTGCAAATGAAATGAGAAAAATCTTATCTATTTATAAAGAAAATGAATTGTACTTTAAATTAGGGACGATTCAAGAAAATGAAGAAAATGCTTATATTTTTGAATGTAAAAATAAAGTAGAAGATATAAATACGTTTTTAAAGCAAGGTCGATCGGATAGTTTCCAATTTGATGATATCGTTCAAGCGATACACCATATAGTATAAGTGGATAAACAGCAGTACGACACGATAAAATTGCAAATAAATCAAGAAAAAGAACATATTTTAAAAGAAGTGTATGAATTAACAGCTGAAAAAAGAAAAATAGAACAAAAAAAAGAATATGATTTATATGTTGTGAAATCACGTAGCAAAGTCGTACAAACTGGTCAACGTATTATGGCTGGCATGCTTTCTTCACATACGTTTTCACCTGAAAGAATAGAAGAATGGAATCGAAAAATTAAAAAAACAGAAGGTTTTATTCAAAAAAATGAAAGCCTTTTAGAACAAGTAAAAGAAAAAGAACGTGTCATTGATGAAATGTATCAAGAAGATTGTAAGAAGCTTGTAAAAGTGCAAGAAAAGCTAGAAGAAAAAATGCTTCTTGATTTAAAAATGTGTATGAATGGATGAATGGATGAGGTGAATGTAGTGATACAGTCTGTATTACCGGTGCAACAGAGTTTACCTCCGCAAAAAGAAAAAGGGCTAGAAATACAATCGAAAAATGAAAATTCTTCATTCGATCGTACGTTGAGAATGGAAAATAAACAGCAGCCGAAAACGGAGAAAACGAAACGAGAAGAAGCACCAAAAGAAGAGAAAAAAGAATATAATCTTTCTAAACCATCGGTAACGAAAGAAGAACCAATTGTAAAGAAAGAAGAAAAAAAAGAGACAGAACAGTTGTTATTAGCTGTATCTGAGCAAATGGTTGCAATTGAGCAATTACGTGTGCAGCCAGAATTGTTATATCAATACATACAAAAAATACAAGAGTTGTATAAAGAATATGGAAATATAAAACTTAACGAATTACCCGCAGGTGAATTACAACAATTACAAGAGCTCCTTTCAAATATGAATATTAAAAATGCTGTATGTTTAGAAGATACAATGCAAATGGTGTTAGACAAAGTGAAGATGCCAGAGCAAACGATGCAGGCTTTGAAAGTTGTAGAGACAGAAACTTGTAATATTGCAAAGAAACAAGAAGAGTCTAAAGATGTAGATCTTATGAAATCAGAGAGCGATGATGTGAAGGTAGAGTTGCCAGAACTCGATTCGTTAAGCGATTCGAGTTCAACGGGTGCGGAGTTATTAAATAAAGCGACGAGTACTGATCAAATCGGAAAATCAAATAGTGGCGCTGAGAAGGTTACATTACCTGACTTAGGAAAGAAAATGGAAGCGCATGTAGAAGCACTGCAAAAATTTGTAGTGAAACAAGAACGTGTTTTATTCCAGCTAAATCCAGAAAAACTTGGTACGTTAACTGTGTTTATGAAAAAGCATGGAGATCAAATTGATGTTCACGTAGAAATGGAAAAACACGATGCGAAAAAACGTGTTGAAATCATTTTTGATGAATTGAGGCTAAAGTTAAAAGAAAAAGAAATTAATATTCAAATTAGCTATTCTGATAAAGATGAAAACCGTAAAGAACAGCGAGAACAAGAACAAAGGCAAAAGCAGAAATTAGCAAGTACGCAACATGAGAAACAACAATCAAAAGAATTTGCAGGATTATTGGAGGAATAAGTGCCAACAGTTGGGTTAAATACAACGAGTACAAATCATATTCCGTTACAAGCAGGAGCGCAAGCAAAAAACGCATCTGTTAATGGTGTACAATCGCCAGTTCAACAAACAAACGGAGTTTCAGCAGGAGCGCAAAAGACTCCTGGGGTAATGGGGAAAGATGATTTCCTAAAATTGTTTTTATCAAGTTTCCAACATCAAGATCCATTTAATGCAATGGATATGAATCAAATGATGAACCAGACAGCACAGTTATCTCTTATGGAACAAGTGCAAAATATGACAAAAGCAGTTGACTCTTTAAGAACGACGATGTATTCGACAGCGCTTGATGGCGGCATGAAGTTTTTAGGGAAGTACGTAAGAGGTGTTGACGGCGACGGAAACAAAGTAACTGGTCAAGTAGAGACAGTTCGCCTTGCAGAGAATAATGATGTACAACTCGTTATTAATAATAAAGTCGTATCTCTTCGTTTCGTTGAGAGAGTGTCTGATAAACCGATTGGAGAAACGAATCCAGAGGATGTTAAGAAAGAAGAGCAAAAAACAACTGAAGAAGTAAAAACTACAAATTCATGAATGATTAAAGCGTTATATACAAGTATTACAGGAATGAATGCAACACAAAATGCATTAAGTGTAACTTCAAATAATATTGCTAATGCACAAACAGTTGGTTATAAAAAACAAAAAGCAATGTTTGATGATTTATTATATAACAATTCGATTGGTGCAAAAGGTGACGGTAAATACGCAGGAACGAATCCAAAAAGTATTGGTAACGGTGTGAAAATGAGTGGTACGGTTACAGATTATAGTGATGGTACAATTACGTTAACTGGTGGCAAAACACAAGCAGCAATGGAAGGAAATGGTTTCTTCGTTGTAGGTGATTCAAAAGGTGGAAATATGGAATTTACTCGTAAAGGTACATTTGGGATATCTTCAGATTACTATATTACGAATACTGAAGGTCAATACGTATTTGCATACCCTGCAAATGAGGCAACTGGTGAAGTTGATTTATCTGGAATTCCAGGACCGTTGCAAATTCCAATGGGAACAGCAATTGGTGGTATTCGAACATCGAAAGGGACAATTAAAGGGAATATTCCAACTGGTGAAAAACAAATTACACAAGATTTACCTGTATATGATAATGCGGGGAATACATGGACAATGCGTGTAGAGTTTAAACAAACGAGCGAACATAATTATACATATAAAGTACAAATGCGTAATGACTCGAAAAAAGAAACAGAGTTTAAGGATGTTCAAGGTGCAGGTGGTAATATGACATTTGATGCTGTTGGAAATCCAAATCCGAAAGAGCAAAGAGCCAATATTCCATTTGATGGTGGCTCTATAAATTTAGACTTAAGTCATTTAACAAATCATCCAACAGATAAAACATTATCAGTAACAGACGTAGATGGTAGAGCAGCGGCGACGGTTAAAGATTGCTTCATTGCTGACGGTGGATATGTGATGGTAAAATATTCTGATGGAAGTATGAAATCTGCTGGTCAATTAGCTGTGGCGATGTTCCCGAACGAAGGCGGTCTAATGAAAACAGGTAATGGTAACTATACAGCAACGAATACAACAGGTATTTTAGCACTTGGTGCATCTGGTCAAAACGGTGCAGGTAAAGTACGTGGTGGCGCACAAGAAGGGGCAAACGTAGATTTATCTGTAGAATTTGTTGACTTAATGCTGTATCAACGTGGATTCCAAGGAAACGCGAAAGTAATTAAAGTGTCAGATGAAGTATTAAATGAAGTTGTAAACTTAATTCGATAAATGACAAGACAAGAGCGAGTTTTACAATTGCCTTTTTTCGAAAATAAACGTGAACTTGCCGAGCAAGTGCTAAAAATGGAACGAGAAGAGCATGTATATTTACCGGATCAATTTGAAATTAAGCAAGTGCCTCCGTATTCATTTGGTGAAAAGGAAGCCATCATTGGCCGTATTCATGAGTTTTATTTCGTAAGTGTTGGTAGTGATGGAGTTTGGAAGTATCAACTGTTTAAGGACGAGATGAAGTGCCGTGAGTTTTTTGTTACGTTATCAGGGATAACGGATCAGCAAATTGCGTTTTGGTTCAATAATATCGAGTTACTTAAAAGCTCTTAAATGGCGCAGAATAAGTATCGCGTTACATTCATTTCGCCAAGTGAGGTTGAGCAGCGGACTGTAATGGCGGCGAGTAGTTTGCCAGATCTAATTCGTAAAGTAGAGAGTATTATCGCAGATCCGAACGGTTATTTTGTGAATGATAAAAAAAATAATTGCTATTTTAAAGTGATTAAAGAAAATGTTACGTTTATTCAATACGAGCTACTATTTTCGGATAAGGAAATTCATATTGAAAAATTAAAACATATAGCGCCGGCTATACTAAAACAATTATTTAAAAAAATAAACGATCCAGAACTATATGCACTCGCGTTACTTGATGTTGATATAGCGACGAAACAATATGTACTCGAAGAAATGAATCAAGAGTTAAGAATGAGAGTAGAAACGGAACTTTTAAAAAAATGGGAAGCAATGCCGACAGAAATTGTAGGGGCACAAGAAGTGTTATTAGAGGCACTTGCTTCATTTATACAAGATTAAATGTCACAAGCACAAAGTATTTTATTAGAAAGTGGAACAAATGAATTAGAGATTGTCACATATACTGTTGGTGAAAACCTATTTAGTATCAATGTAATGAAAGTACGTGAAATCATTAATCCATTCCCTGTTACAACTGTGCCAGAATCTCATCATGCAGTTGAAGGTGTTGTTCAAGTACGTGGTGAAATTTTACCTGTTATTAACTTAGCAACGGCTCTTAATTTAAAATCAACAAAGCCACTTGATCAAACAAAATTCATCATCTCAGAATTAAACCAAATGAAAGTTATTTTCCGCGTTGACGAAGTACATCGTATTCAACGTATTTCATGGGAACAAATTGATGAACCAGCTTCATTATCAATGGGACTAGAAGAAACGACATCTGGCATTGTAAAACTAGATGGGAAAATTATTTTACTATTAGACTATGAAAAAATTGTATGTGAAATTAGCGGTACTGGTTATGACAATAAATCACTTTCAGGCTTAGAACAAAAAACAGATCGTGCTGAAAAAGTTATTTATATTGCAGAAGATTCAGCAATGCTTCGCCAAATACTAGAAGAAACTTTATCATCAGCTGGATATACGAAAATGAACTTCTTCAGCAATGGTGCGGAAGCATTAGCACAAATTGAAAAATTAGCGAAAGAGCAAGGGGAAAAAATGTTTGAACACATTCACTTGCTAATTACTGATATTGAAATGCCAAAAATGGATGGACATCATTTAACGAAAGTGGTTAAGGATGGTGAAATAATGAATCGTTTACCGGTCATTATTTTCTCTTCATTAATTACAAATGAATTATTCCATAAAGGTGAAGCTGTAGGAGCAAATGCTCAAGTAAGTAAGCCAGATATTCAAGAGTTAATTGGTTTAGTTGATAAGTTAGTGTTGTAAATGTATCACCACACAGCAATCAATGTATTAAAACTTTTACAAAACATGTCAAATAATAAAATGAATGATATGAAATTAGAAGCGGAATTTAAAAAAATAGAGAAACAATTCCGAGTGGAGTATGAAGAGTTAGTCGATTTATATAATAGAATGGTTTTATTCCAAATAGATATAGAAAAACATAGCGGTATGCGAGCTTATGAAAAATCAACAATTACATGGCTGAAGTCTGAGCTAGAGTTACTGTATGAAGTGTATCAATTTTGTCAACGTCACGGTTTAAACATTTTAAATATTTCAAAATACGTTAGTAAAAATGAACTAAATCTTTTTCCGAAAACGGAAAGTCAATTGCAAAACACATACTATAAATTGAAAAAACGTGAAATATCGTTTGAAAATATTGAAAAGCAAAAACCAGGACGAAAGCGAAAATATACACCCATAAAAGAACAAATCGTTGAAATAAAAAAAGAAAACAAGCAAGAAGTAAGAAAAGAAGTTCAAAATACAGAGAATGAAAAAAGCCTTGTAACAGTTATATCTGGTATCGTTGATAATTTTGAAACAATTAGTCAATGTAGTGAAAGAAAAGAAGATGAACTCCATCAGTTTATGGAAGGTATTTATAAGCTTTCAAGCATGGCTGCTGGGCGTTCGGAAAATGAAAAGGATGTACGTGGTCTTGAAAGCGAATTGCATGTATTACGAGCTGAAAATGAAAGACTAAAGCGAGAAAAGGAAGAACTTGTTCATGATATAAAAGAAATGACGCATCATTTAATTCATTTCATTACGAGCTCTGATATCGATCAAATTCGCACATTGCCTTACTTCGTAAAAGAATGTAAACAAGATTTGCATAAATTAGGGTTATATAACGCACAAGACGGGAAAATGAAAATTATGGTTGATCGTAGTGGACAGGTTATGACTGTAACACAGTAAATGACGAAACATACTCCCCCTTCCCCTACACAACATGACATCAAGATTTCAACAGAACAAGAAGCAAGAGCTGCAATCCGTAAAATTGAAGAGGCCTTGCAAAATGTATCACTTCATCGTGCTGATCTTGGGGCTATGATGAATCGTTTACACTTTAATATTGAAAATTTAAATAGTCAAAGTATGGCCCTAACAGATGCTTCTTCTCGAATTGAAGACGCGGATATGGCGCAGGAAATGAGCGATTTTTTAAAGTTTAAATTATTAACTGAAGTTGCGCTCAGTATGGTTTCACAGGCTAATCAAATTCCGCAAATGGTTTCTAAATTACTACAATCTTAAATGCATATTGGTACGAATGTTTTGAGTATGAATGCTAGGCGGTCGTTGTATGAGAATGAGAAACGTATGAATGTTGCGATGGAGAATTTGGCAACTGGTAAGAAATTAAATAATGCTTCTGATAATCCCGCTAATATTGCAATTGTGACTCGTATGCATGCGAGAGCAAGTGGTATGCGCGCTGCGATTCGTAATAATGAGGATGCGATATCGATGCTTCGCATGGCAGAAGCTGCTCTTCAAACTGTGACAAATATTTTACAACGTATGCGTGATTTAGCTGTTCAATCCGCGAACGGTACAAATTCAAACAAAAACCGTGATTCACTAAATAAAGAGTTTCAATCTTTAACAGAACAAATCGGCTATATTGGTGAGACTACTGAGTTTAATGATTTATCTGTATTTGACAGTCAAAGCCGTCCTGTTACGTTAGATGATATTGGTATACAGTACATATGAATGACAGGGATTACAATAAATCTCGAAATTGATTTTTTCGCATATTACCGTTTTTCAATTTGCAGAAAAGTCAATATAAAAAAATGGGGGTTTCTTAACATGAGAATTAATACAAACATTAACAGCATGCGTACGCAAGAGTACATGCGCCAAAACCAAGCTAAAATGAGCAACGCTATGGACCGTTTATCAAGCGGTAAACGTATCAACAACGCTTCTGACGATGCAGCAGGTCTTGCAATCGCAACTCGTATGCGTGCTCGTGAAAGCGGATTAGGAGTAGCAGCTAACAACACACAAGACGGTATGTCATTAATCCGTACAGCTGACTCAGCTTTAAACTCTGTATCTAACATCTTACTTCGTATGCGTGACATCGCTAACCAATCTGCGAACGGTACGAACACTAGCGATAACCAAAAAGCATTAGACAAAGAATTTTCTGCATTAAAAGAACAAATCGATTACATTTCTAAAAACACAGAGTTTAACGATAAGAAATTATTAAATGGCGATAACAAATCTATTGCTATCCAAACTCTAGATAACGCTGATACAACGAAACAAATCAATATTAATCTAGCTGATTCATCTACTTCATCTTTAAAGATTGACAAATTATCTATTGAAGGAACTGGCACTAAAACAATCGCAATTGCAGCAGGAGACATTGCTAAAGATCAAACAAATATTACTGCTTTAGGTACTGCTAAAACAGCATTAGGTGCACTAACTGGTACTTCTACTCCAGCAGAAATTAAAACAGCCGTTGATAACTTTAAATCAGCATTTGACAAAGTTGATAAGAATTTAATGAACGACGCTGCAATTAAAGATATTAAAGAGAAAATTGAAGCATATGAAGCTGCTCCAGACCTTGCAAAAGCTCAAGCAATCGGAACTGCTTATACTGCACCTGCAGCAGGTAATATTACAAAAGCTTCATCAAACGCTTCTGATGCAATTAAATCAATCGATGATGCATTAGATACAATTGCATCTAACCGTGCAACTCTTGGTGCTACATTAAACCGTCTTGACTTTAATGTAAACAACCTTAAGAGCCAATCTTCTTCTATGGCTTCAGCTGCTTCTCAAATCGAAGACGCTGACATGGCGAAAGAAATGTCTGAAATGACTAAGTTCAAAATCTTGAACGAAGCTGGAATCAGCATGCTTTCTCAAGCAAACCAAACGCCACAAATGGTTTCTAAATTATTACAATAAATGGTAGTTGGAAATATAGTAAAAGAAGTGCTTGCATATAAGAAAGGACAAATTCAGCAAAAGCTAAGTAGTCCACAAGCATTCGTTAGTAGTCGTTTTCAAGAGAAGTTGCAGAGTGAACCTGTGAAGGAGACGAAGGGTACTACGCAGCCGGCAAACATAGAAGATATGAGTCAGCCGGTACAATCTACGAAAATAGAAACGGTTGTTAATAAGCCGGAACAATCTATTAATAAAGTAGAGGAAGCGAGTAAGCCTGAAGAAAAAGCTGAAACGAAGAAAGTAGATGAAGTGCAAGTCGCGCAAAAAGAGTTTGAACGACGTTTCCCAGAAACGAAAAATGAGGCTGCTGATACGTGGGAATTAACGAAGAAGTATAATATTCAAAAAATACGTTCTTCCAATGAAGGGAAGTATGAGGACATTATTGATCGCGCTAGCCGTACATATGGAATTCCGAAAACGTTAATTCAAAAAATGATTGAAGTAGAATCTGATTTTAATCCGAAAACGGTGTCACATGCAGGTGCGATGGGGCTTATGCAGCTTATGCCAGCGAACGTGAAAGAGATGGGTATAAAAAATCCATTTTCACCAGCTGAAAGTATTGAGGGCGGCGTGAAAGAGTTAAGCGGTTATTTAAAGAAAAATAATGGCGACTTAGTATTGGCGCTCGCTTCTTATAATGCGGGTCCTGGTAATGTGAGAAAGTACGGAGGCGTACCGCCATTTAAAGAAACGCAAGGATATATTAAAAAAATATTAAATATCGACGTTTCAAAATAATTGAAATTACAAGATGATATTCCGTTAACAATTTATTTTGAAATCGGAAATACGAAAAAGAAAATTGAAGATCTGCTTCATATTACGAAAGGTACATTGTATCGTCTTGAAAATTCAACGAAAAATACGGTGCGTCTTATGCTTGAGAATGAAGAGATTGGAACCGGAAAGATTTTGACGAAAAACGGGAAGATGTACGTTGAAATCGTTGAATTGAAAAGGTAGATGAGTGGCGAAAAATTAAGCCAAGAGCAAATTGATGCCCTGCTGAAGGCGGTAAATGAAGGCGAGGAAATGCCAGCTTTCGCACAAGAAGCAGGGAAGCAAGAGAAATTTCAAGAGTATGATTTTAATAGACCGGAGAAGTTCGGTGTTGAGCATTTACGTAGTTTGCAAGCGATTGCTTCTACGTTTGGGAAACAGACGTCACAGACGTTGTCAGCGCGTATGCGTATTCCGATTGAGCTAGAGCCTTCAACGGTTGAGCAAGTTCCATTTACGAGTGAGTATGTGGAGAAAATGCCGAAAGATTATTATTTATATTGCGTAATTGATCTCGGTTTACCAGAGCTTGGAGAAATTGTTATTGAGATTGATTTAGCATTTGTTATTTATATTCATGAATGTTGGCTTGGTGGGGATAGTAAGCGTAACTTTACGATGCGCAGACCACTAACAGCGTTTGAGTTTTTAACGCTTGATAATATATTCTTGCTTCTTTGTAAAAATTTAGAGCAATCATTTGAAAGTGTTGTTGCGATTGAACCGAAGTTTGTAACTACGGAGACAGATCCGAATGCATTAAAGATTACGACAGCGAGCGATATAATTTCATTACTGAACGTAAATATGAAAACAGATTTTTGGAATACGACGGTGCGTATCGGGATTCCGTTCTTATCTGTTGAAGAAATTATGGATAAATTAACGTCTGAAAATATTGTCGAACATTCTTCAGATAAACGTAAAAAGTATACGTCTGAAGTGGAAGTGAAAGTAAATCAAGTGTACAAACCTGTTCATGTTGCGATTGGTGAGCAGAAAATGACAATGAGTGAGATTGAACAAATTGAAGAAGGCGATATTATTCCGCTTCATACGAAAGTTTCGGATGAATTACTTGGTTATGTAGATGGAAAGCATAAATTTAATTGTTTTATTGGGAAAGATGGAACGCGTAAGGCGCTCCTATTTAAAAGTTTTGTAGAGTAGATGAAGCATGAAGTATCTCCTGTGTCCTTAATGGGATTAGAAGATTTTGCAGGAAAACGAAATGAAATGAGTAAAGCACATATAGATACTGTTTCAGATATTTCGATTGAACTTGGTGTAAAGCTTGGGAAGTCATCTATTACGCTCGGTGATGTGAAGCAGTTAAAAGTTGGCGATGTTCTTGAAGTAGAGAAAAACTTAGGACATAAAGTAGATGTGTATTTAAGTAATATGAAGGTCGGCATCGGTGAAGCAATCGTAATGGACGAGAAGTTCGGCATTATTATTTCTGAAATTGAAGCTGATAAGAAGCAAGCTGCGCTTATGAAGGCGCAAAGTCAAATGCAAGATAAAGAGTAGATGACGACCTTATTTCAAGTCGTTTTATTGTTTGGTGCACTCGGTTACGGTGCATATTATATGACGAAAAAGACGCGCAAACAGCAGTTTTTTAAGCAAGGTGAAAATGGCCATATTCAAGTAAAAGACGGTGTATATTTAAATCATCAAACGAGTGCTTTTTTATTTGAAGTGGATGGCAAGCAAGTATTCACTGTTATTAGTAATAACGGTGTGCAGTCTGTGCAATTAACAGGAACAGGAAATCAGTTTCAACAAGCGCTAGAAGACGCGGTGAAGAGTGAAACGAAAAAAGTAGAGGATCCATCATGAATGAGAATAAACAAACAGTTATCATTATTAGCCGTTATTTTCGTATTTTCTATCGTTTTTTCAATTATTTTTGTAAATCCAGCGTATGCAGCCCCGAACGGTTTTATTAATTTCGAAAATGGAAAAGAGTTTACGAGTAATTCAAGTGTACAGTTATTTGCACTCGTTACCCTTCTATCATTATCTTCTTCTATCGTTCTTTTATTTACGCATTTTACTTATTTTATGATCGTTCTTGGAATAACTCGTCAAGGGCTTGGGGTAATGAACTTACCACCAAACCAAGTGCTTGTTGGACTTGCTTTGTTTTTATCACTATTTACGATGCAACCGGTGTTAGGTCAGTTAAAGAGTGATGTGTGGGATCCGATGACGAAAGAAAAAATAACTGTAAGTCAAGCTGCGGAGACGACAGCTCCAATTATGAAAGATTACATGGCGAAGCATACGTATAAGCATGATTTAAAAATGATGCTGAAAGTACGCGGTGAAGAGTTGCCGAAAGATTTGAAAGATCTTTCATTATTTACGCTCGTACCATCCTTTACGTTAACACAAATTCAAAAAGGATTATTAACGGGGATGTTCATTTATTTAGCGTTTGTATTTATAGATTTGATTATTAGTACACTTTTAATGTACCTTGGAATGATGATGGTACCGCCGATGATTTTAAGTTTACCGTTTAAAATACTCGTTTTCGTATATTTAGGTGGATATACAAAAATCGTCGATATCATGTTTAAAACGGTCGCCTGAATGAATACGTCACCAATTATAGATATTTTCCAAACCTTTTTTTATAAAGGGGTTATGATTTTAATGCCGGTTGCCGGTGTAAGTATGATTGTCGTTATTATCATCGCTGTCATTATGGCGATGATGCAAATTCAAGAGCAAACGCTGACGTTTTTACCGAAAATGGCGAGTATTGTGCTCGTTATTATCATTTTAGGTCCGTGGATGTTTCAAGAGTTAACGACGCTTATTTTAGATTTATTTGATAAAATTCCATCGCTATTGCGTTCGTACTAAATGGAATTATGGGCGGCGACGTTTTTTGCGTTTTGCCGTATTACTTCATTTTTATATTTTTTACCTTTCTTTTCAGGACGGTCGATTCCTGCAATGGCGAAGGTTACATTTGGGCTTGGTCTTTCGATTACAGTGGCCGATCAAGTTGATGTCTCTCACATAAAGACAGTTTGGGACGTCACAGCTTATGCAGCAACGCAAATTGTAATTGGATTATCCCTTGCAAAAATTGTAGAAATGCTGTGGAACATTCCGAAAATGGCCGGACATATTTTAGACTTTGATATAGGTTTATCACAGGCAAGTTTGTTTGATGTAAATGCAGGATCACAGTCTACTTTACTATCAACAATTTTTGATATATTTTTTCTGATTATTTTTATTTCACTTGGTGGCATTAACTATTTCATTGCCACGATTTTAAAGTCGTTTCAATATACAGAGGCGATTTCAAAATTGTTGACGACTAGTTTTTTAGATAGTCTACTAGCAACGTTATTATTTGCGATTACATCAGCGGTCGAAATTGCTTTGCCGCTTATGGGCAGCTTATTCATTATTAATTTTGTTCTTATTTTAATCGCAAAAAATGCACCGCAATTAAACGTTTTTATGAATGCGTACGTGATTAAAATTACATGTGGTATTTTATTTATTGCGATGAGCGTACCGATGCTCGGTTATGTGTTTAAAAATATGACAGATGTATTACTGGAAGAGTATACGACACTATTTAACTTTTTCTTAACGAAGTAGATGGCAAAGGATAATAAAACAGAAAAGGCCACCCCGCAGAAGCGTAAAAAATCGCGTGAAGAAGGGAATATTGCCCGGAGTAAAGATTTAAATAATTTATTTTCCATTCTCGTATTAGCAGTTGTCGTTTATTTCTTTGGGGATTGGCTCGGTTATGAGATTGCCAATTCCGTAGCGGTGCTGTTTGATCAAATCGGAAAAAATACAGATTCGACCGAGTATTTTTATTTAATGGGGATTTTGCTACTAAAAGTATCGGCTCCTATATTAATACTCGTATATGCTTTTCATTTATTCAATTATATGATTCAAGTCGGTTTCTTATTTTCTTCTAAAGTCATTAAGCCGAAAGCATCACGTATCAATCCGAAAAACTATTTTACGAGACTGTTTAGTCGTAAAAGTTTAGTAGATATTTTGAAATCACTGTTTTATATGGGATTAATCGGTTACGTTGCGTACGTTCTTTTTAAAAAGAACTTAGAGAAAATCGTGAGTATGATTGGATTTAACTGGACTGCGTCACTTACTGAAATTATTAGGCAAATTAAATTTATCTTTTTAGCTATTTTAATTATTTTAATCGTTCTTTCCATTATTGATTTCATTTATCAAAAGTGGGAGTACGAGCAAGATATTAAGATGAAAAAAGAAGAAGTAAAACAAGAGCATAAAGATAATGAAGGGGACCCACAAGTAAAGGGAAAACGAAAAAACTTTATGCATGCCATCTTGCAAGGGACCATTGCGAAAAAGATGGATGGTGCAACGTTTATTGTAAATAATCCGACGCATATTTCAGTCGTACTTCGTTACAATAAACAAGTTGATGCGGCGCCAATTGTCGTTGCAAAAGGGGAAGATGAGCTCGCATTATACATACGAACGCTTGCCCGTGAACAAGAAATACCGATGGTGGAAAACCGTCCGCTCGCTCGTTCTTTATATTATCAAGTCGAGGAAGATGAGACGATTCCAGAAGATTTATACGTAGCTGTAATTGAAGTTATGCGCTATTTAATTCAAACGAATGAACTTGAAGTATAAATGGATTCTGCAAGAACCTATTTTTCTATCTTTTTAGCAGCGTCATTCGTTGTGGCGCTCCTAATTCCACTTCCACCATTTGTACTTGATATCGTTATCGTTTTTCTACTAAGTATGTCAGTACTTATTTATATGCGAGCGACAAGTATTAACGAGTGGGATGAATTAAAGTCATTTCCGACGATGTTGTTATTAATCGGGATTTTCCGCGTATCGATTAACGTTTCGACGACGCGAGCGATTTTAACAGATGGAAATGCTGGTCATGTTATTGAAGAGTTCGGTCAGTTCGTAATTGGCGGAAACTTATTAATTGGTATCGTTATTTTTATAGTATTAATCATTTTCCAGTTTATCGTTGCAAACGGTGCATCACGTACAGCTGAAGTAGCAGCTCGTTTTACACTTGATTCTTTACCAGGGAAACAAATGTCTATCGATGCGGATTTAAACCAGCGTATTATTTCAGAAAAAGATGCACAAGCAAAACGAAAAAAATTAAATATGGAAACAGAGTTTTACGGGGCGATGGATGGTGCCGGGAAGTTCATTAAAGGGGACGTTATTTTCGGGATTGTCATTTTATTCGTAAATATCATCTTCGGTTTAATAGTCGGAATGATGCAGCAAGGAATGAGCTTTGCAGATGCGGCTCTTCATTATACACAGTTAACTGTCGGTGATGGAATCGTAAACCAAATCGGTTCGTTAATGCTTGCGATTTCAACAGGTATTATCGTAACGCGTGTATTTGATGGTTCATCAGATACGGTAACGGAAGGTATCTTTAAAGAGTTATTAGCGCATGAAGTTGTTGTATATGCGCTCGGTGGTTTGTTTATCGCAATGGGTATTTTTACTCCGCTACCATTCCTACCGTTTGCTCTCGTTGGTGGAACAATTATCTTCTTAGGAATTCGTAATAAAAAGCGAATAAAGAAAGAAAAAGAAGACGAGTTACAAAAAGAATTAGAAATGATTCAAGGCGATGATGAGCAATTGCAGCAAGTGGAAGATTCATTCGGAGTCTTTACAGATAAATATCCGATTATTGTAGAACTCGGTTTAGATATAGCGGCACTTGTAAAGCAGAAAATTAATGGGGAGACAGCTCGTGATAAAGTTGTTCTTATGAGGAAATCGATTATTACCGATCTTGGTATTAACGTTCCTGGAATTAATTTTAAAGATAATACGAGTTTTAGACCACGTGGTCGTTACATTATTCGCATTAAAGGTGCGAAGGCTGCTGAAGGTGTTTTAAAATCAGGTTATTTATTAGCACTAAAAACACCGAACGTAATGGCTGATCTAGATGCAGAACCAGCGAAAGATCCAATCTTCGGTGAAGATGGATATTGGATCTTAGAGCATATGGTGCAAGATGCGCAAATGAAGGGCTATCAAGTGTTAGAGCCACTTAGTATATTAATTACACATTTAGATGTTGTCGTTAGACGTAATCTTCATGAGTTAATTCAGCGTCAACATGTGAAAGACTTAATTAACTCGCTTGAAAATGATAATGGCGTTTTATTAGAAGAGATTAAGAAGAAAGAAATTGATTTATCACTCGTTCAAAATGTTATTAAACAACTTCTAAAAGAAGGTATTTCAATCCGTGATTTACCAACGATTATTGAAGGTATTATTGACGGAAAAGAAGTGTATCAAAATCATGTTGATGGTGTAACGGCATTCGTCCGTGAATGTATTTCAAAAGTTATTTGTGAAAATGCGAAAAATCCGGACGGGAAAATTTATGCAGCGCTGTTCTCTGATTCAATAGAGTTAGATGCGGATGTTGTGAACAATTCCTATCAAGGTTATTTATTAAACTGGGATTTGGATTTAGAAACACGTGTCGTTGAGCAAGTACAGCGCGTCTTTAAACAAGCGCGTTTAATGGGAAGAGAGCCAGTGTTATTAACGCGTAGAAAAGATTTCAGATTTGCGATTGTAAGACTGCTAGAACGTTATCAAGTGGAAGCACAAGTACTATGTATTAGCGAATTAGCACCAGAAATTGTTGTAGATCAAATTGCCTATATTGAATAGATGGAAAGTACAGAAAAGAAAGAAGCGTTAATGCGAATAAAAGCAGCTTCGAAAAATGAATTGTATCGAAAGTTATTTGACCAATATGGTACAGATTATTATTACGTTGTCGATGAAAGTGTAAAACGAAATATCCCGTTTTTTTGGAAAAAGGATTATGAAATGTTAGTTGCTTTTCCAGAGGATAAACAGGAAGAAGTGAATGAAGGAACAGCACAATTTCATGAACAATTAATGGATGTTGTGAATGATCCTTCAGAACAAATTGTGAAGGCGAATGGAATTCAATCAGTACTGCACAATTTAGAAAACGTAACGACTTCTATGTCATACGCGGCAATGCAAACAGGAAATAGTGAAGAATGGGCAAGAAAGAAAGAGAAGCTATTAAAGCTGTTTGAAAAAGGAATCGTCGTGGTGAAACAGACGGAAGAAACGAAAGTAACGAAAAAGCAAAAAGTTGTGAAACAAGTCGTTACGGCCAAGAAAAAAGAAGTAGTTGCAAAGAAAGAAAATCAAGAATCTGTACCGTTTATTATTCAAAAAGTAATTCGGATGCTAGAACAAAACGATGTAGAACAATATTTCATTCATGCATATGCTGAAAAGTTAAAAGTGAAGTTTGAAAATGCAACGATGATTACAGAAGAGGAAGTAATCGGCTATATATTGGAAGATATGAGATCTCACTTCAATACTGAAAATGTATTTGAAAAAGAAGTACAAACAATTGCATTAATCGGTCCAACTGGCGTTGGGAAAACGACGACGCTTGCGAAAATGGCATGGCAATTTCACGGTAAGAAAAAAACGGTTGGCTTTATTACGACAGATCACTCTCGCATTGGGACAGTACAGCAACTGCAAGATTACGTAAAGACAATTGGATCAGAAGTAATCGCCGTGCGTGATGAAGCGGCAATGACGAGAGCACTTACGTATTTTAAAGAAGAAGCACGCGTCGATTATATTTTAATTGATACAGCCGGAAAAAATTATCGTACGTCAGATACAGTAGAAGAAATGATTGAAACGATGGGACAAGTAGAACCAGATTATATTTGTTTAACGTTATCAGCTTCTATGAAAAGTAAAGATATGATTGAAATCATTACGAACTTTAAAGATATTCATATAGATGGTATCGTGTTTACGAAATTTGATGAAACAGCAAGTAGTGGTGAATTGTTGAAAATTCCAGCAGTTTCATCAGCTCCAATTGTATTAATGACAGACGGACAAGACGTAAAGCAACATATACATATCGCTACAGCTGAACATTTAGCGAAAAAAATGTTACAAACATCGTAAATGAACGGTCTTTATATAGGTTCTATGGGAATGATGAATTACATGCAGCGTATTAATGTTCATTCGAATAACGTTGCAAATGCCCAAACGACAGGATTTAAAGCAGAAAATATGACTTCTAAAGTATTTGATGTACAAGACACATATCGCCGCGGAGATGGGTCGACGACAAATATCGGTTCGGTCGATTACGCTGTAGTACCAGCTGCGACGCATGTGAACTTAGCACAAGGGAATATACAAATTACAAATAGTGCTACAGACTTCTTTTTAGATGACGGTGCGGCCGGCACATCATCATTTTTCGTTACATCTAAAAATGATGAAACGTTTTTAACGAGAGACGGAAGCTTCACATTAAATAGTGATCGTTATTTGCAAACATCTTCAGGTGCTTTCGTAATGGGAGAGAATAATGAGCGTATTCGTATTCCAGAAGGAGCAAAGGTTGCTGTACAAGCAGACGGTACATTATATGATGAAGTAACACAAAATAATATTGCCCGTTTGCAAACAAAAACAGTAGATGCAGAAACGAATGCTCGTCTCGTGCAACGTGAAAACAAAAGCTTTACACTAGCAGAAGGAAATATTGCTAATTTACCGAACGGAACAGGAATAGTAAAAAATCATATGCTAGAAAATTCAAATGTAGATATGACGAAAGAGATGGCAGATCTTATGTCGAGTCAAAAAATGATTCAAGCATCTCAGCGTATTATGACTTCATTTGATAAAATTTATGAAAAAGAAGCGAATGAAATATTGAGATAAATGTCTACTAACAAGCAACTTTGCATTGGATTATGTTTAATTTCTAGAAAGAAAGAACAAGAGAGTATGTTTAATTCAGGGATAGATGAACAAGTAGAGTTGGCACTACAGGCAGAAGAGGCTAAGCTAGATTTTGTTTTTAAAGCAGATTATTTAGTGGCGCACCCGGATTTAATCGCTCGTAATAAGGGGAATGTAATTTTAGATCCGACATTATTATTTACTGCTATTGCGTATGCAACAGAAAAAATTGGAGTGGTTACGACTGCCTCCACATCGTTTTATCCACCATACATACTTGCGAGGCAATTACAATCTTTAAACTGGATTAGTAATGGCCGAGTAGGTTGGAATATTGTCACATCCATTGACGGTGCAGAAAACTTTGGTGAGACAGGGATGCCGCCATCTGAGGAACGATATGCGAAAGCTGCAGAATGTACAGAGCTAGTAAGAAAACTTTGGAGAAGCCATCCTTATGAAGTTTTGAAAGTAGATAACACTGAAGTCATTAGAGAGATGGTAAAGCCTATTGAGCATAGTAGTGAATACTTTGAGGTGAAAGGACCACTTAATATTCCACAACATATTTCAGGAGAAATGCCATTATTTCAAGCGGGTGCTTCAGAGTCTGGCCGGAATTTCGCCGCTTCTGTTGCGGATGCGATTTTCGCCGCGATGCCAGATATTGAATCAGGAATCGAACTTCGTCAAAATTTAAGAAGAAGAGCAGAAAAGCATGGCCGAAAGCAAGATGATATACGTGTATTGCCTGGATTATATTTCTTTATAGGAGATACATATGAAGAAGCGTTAGAAATGCATAGGCAAGCACATCAACATCTCACAAAAGAGAAAAGATACTCGTTACTTGAAATGGTTCTCGGATTAGATGCTAGAGAAATTCCACTAGAAAGTAAGATAACGGAAGATATGTTGCCAAGTAGAGAGCAAACTGTACGCAGTAAAACACATGCCGAATTATTACGGAATTTCATCATTAAAAATGAACCAACTGTTGAACAAATACTAGAACGACCAGAAGTTGTTGGTTCTGCTCATTGGGTTGCGATTGGTACACCACAAGATGTATTCCAGCAAATTATAGAAAGATTTGAAGCAGGAGCACTAGATGGATTTATTGCAATTCCAGGTGGGCCTCAGAAATCATTGGATCTATTCTTTAGTGGAGTTATTCCGTTATTTGTGAAAGTGGGTGTATTTAGGGAAGAGTATACAGGTTCAACTTTGCGTGAACATTTAGAGGGGACTTTATCAAATACTTTGCTGTTAAAATAAATGGATGAAATAATAAAAGAGTTACAAAAACTAGGTTTTTCCCAATATGAATGCAAAGCGTACATTGGATTATTAAAACATTCCCCAGTAACAGGATACGAAGTGAGTAAACAAACAGGGGTACCTCGTTCGATGATTTATGAAGTACTCGGCAAGTTGATGGATAAAGGAGCAGTGCATATTGTTCCTTCTGAACCAGTGAAATATGTACCAGTGCCGGCTACGGAATTAATGGATCGAATGCGAAAAGACTTTGAAAAATCCTTTGCATTTTTAGACCAGAAATTAAATTGTTTAGAACAAGAGCGGCAAATTGATGTAATTTCGCATATTCGCTCAAATGATCGTGTTTTGAAAGAAATATGCAATATAATTAATAGAGCAAAAGAAGAGCTATGGATTTCTGTATGGAAAGATCAAGTGCATGAGATTGAGCCATTCATTCATCAAAAGGAAGAGGAAGGCGTACATATATTTTCCATTTTATTTGGTGCTCCAGAAACAAAAATAGGAGCGACATTTCATCATAATTATATGACACCTCACGTCGTTGAAAAGAGAATGGGAGGTCATTTAACCGTTATCGCGCGTGATGGGGAAGAAGTATTAATTGCTAACTTTTCAAATGATAGCACTTCATGGGCCGTGACAACGTATGATCCAGCTTTAGTACTCGTCGCTACAGAGTATGTTCGGCACGATATTATGGTGGAAGAGATTACGAAGGAATTTGGAGCTGATAAATTAGATACATTATGGCGTGAAAACATAGATTTAGTTCATGTCGTAACAGGCAAACGTACTATGGAAGAACTAGGAGGAGATAATGGTGAATAAATGGTGAATAAAGCTCAAGCACATATGACACTGCAGAGCGATGATTCATTTCAGCAAGGTGTAAAGGATTGTTTACCAACTGTATTTGGATATTTGAGCATCGGTATAGCAGCTGGTGTTATTGCGAAAACAGCAGGTTTCTCGGTCATAGAAATCGCCTTTATGTCCACGTTAATTTACGCAGGTTCTGCTCAGTTTATATTAGCGGGGATGTATGCAGCAGGTGCCCCAGTCTCAGCAATTATTTTTACCGTGTTCTTTGTTAATTTACGTCACTTATTAATGAGTGCGGCACTTGCGCCTTACTTCGCGAAGATACCTCTTTTTAAAAATGTAATAATTGGTTCGCAAATTACAGATGAAACTTTCGGCGTTGCAGTGCAACAAGCAGCGCAAAAAGGATATTTAGGCGAGAAATGGATGATGGGCCTTAATGTAACAGCGTATTTAAATTGGATTCTTGCTACAGTTATCGGGGGGCTTTTTGGTGAGTGGATACCAGACCCTCATACGTACGGGATGGATTATGCATTACCAGCGATGTTTATCGGATTATTTGTACTTCAGCTAATAATTAGTAAACCGAAACTAGCAATTCATCTCAGTGTAGCAATTGTAGCGATTATTATCGCATACGTTTCACACTTATTTATGCCAGATAGTATAGCAGTTATTATTGCAACATTACTAGCTGCGACGATTGGAGTGCTGATTGAAAAATGGAAATGAATGGAAATGAGATTAGACGTATTATTATTATTACTAGCGGCAGGAGCTGTCACACTCGTGCCCCGTATTTTGCCTCTTCTCGTATTTAGTAAACTACAAATTCCAGACTGGGGTTTAAAATGGTTAAATTACATACCAATTGCGATATTAGCAGCACTTTTAGCACAAGTATTATTTATGCATGAGACGATGCAATGGGATTATCTTATCGCCGCAATTCCAACATTTCTTGTCGCAATCTATACTCGTAGTCTTTTAGGCACCGTATTAACTGGAGTGATTGTGATTATTTTGTTACGTTTCTTTTTCTAGATGATGAAGAAAAAATTAGCTCTCGTTGTTTTACATGAAATATATGGTGTAAATGATCATATGCATCATGTAATGGACCACTTCACTTCATCTCAAATAGATGTATTCTGTCCTAATCTTCTACAATTACAACAGCCATTTCATTATAATAATGAAGAAAAAGCATACCAATATTTTATGAACCACATTGGATTTGATGGTGGAAAAAAGCAAATTGAGGAACTCATTCATAGCCTTTCCAATCGTTACACACATATTGGACTTATCGGCTTTAGCGTTGGAGCTACCATCTCATGGCTATGTAGTAACAATCCAAAACTAGATTTTATTATTGGATGTTACGGCTCTCGTATACGCGATTATGTTCACATGAAGCCTGCATGTGCTACATTACTGATTTTTCCTGAAAAAGAAATTAGTTTTTCAGTATCCTCCTTAACGAAAACATTACAGCAACAAAATAATCCTTTATTAGAAATAAAACAACTACAAGGTGAGCATGGATTTTTAAATCTATACACTGAAAAATATAACGAACACTCTACAAAACAAGTATACAATTTAATAGACTCATTTCTTATGAAAGTACTCTTATAAATGAAATCTGATTTAGAAAAAAACAAACCTTATTATGCAGTTATATTCACTTCTAATTTATCAAATGATACAACAGATTATAGTACCGTTGCCGAAACAATGGAGGAACTTGCGAAACAGCAACCTGGATTTTTAGGCGTAGAAAGTGCACGAGGCAATTCGGGGCTCGGCATTACAATTTCTTATTGGGAATCACTTGAAGCAATTGAAAACTGGAAAAAGAACGCCTTACATAAAGAAGCAAAAAAAAGAGGCCGTGAACAATGGTATGAAAACTTCCACTTGCGTATCTGCCTTGTAGAGAAAGAATACAAGTTTCAAAGAGATATTTTGTAAATGAATATTCAACGTGCAAAAGAGCTTTCTGTGTCAGCGGAACATGCTAATGTCAGTTTTCAAGGCATGCCTGTTATGATTCAACACGTCGACGAAAGCAACGAAACCGCCCGCATATATGAAGTAAAAAATCCAGGTCGCGAATTAACTGTTCCAGTTAATAGCTTAGAGGAAATATAAATGATAAAGGAGCATATGATGGCTACTCTCGGCGAAAAAATTAAAACGTTACGAAAAGAAAAAAAGCTTACTCAAACTGAATTAGCAGGTTCAGAACTGACAAAAAGTATGCTAAGTCAAATTGAAAATGGAAAAGCTACACCTTCTATGAAAACATTACAATATATCGCTGATAAACTTGGATGCGAAACGAGTTTTTTACTAGAAGAAGATGATGTGGAAATGATAGAACTCATTCAACAAATGGAACAACTAATAAAAGCAAATAAGTGCGATGAAGTATATGAGACTTTACTACCTATCGTTCAAAAAGAGCTACCTCCCACTTTAAATACCGCTCGTTTATATAAACAATTTGTAACAGCTGCAGCAATTATGAAAGATTACAATATTGAATATTATGTTGAAAAGGCTACTTCTATTTTTGAAAAATATACGTTATACCGGGAAAGTACGGAAACAAAATTAAAATTATCCTTTACGATATTCACACGTAAAAAATATGCTGAATGTTTACAACTTATAGCTAGTATCCGAAATGACTATGAAGAGAAACATTTAGAAATGGATCTCATTATACATATCGAATTATGTTTATATGAAGCAATTATTTTTCTTGCATATGGTGATTATGAACAATGTGAAAATGTCATTTTAGATGCACTTGTATTTTCAAAAAAACATCAAGTGTATTATAAAACAGATGAATTTTACCGTATTTTATCTTATCAAAAAGTCATCACGGCTGATAAAGAACAATATTTACATTACATAAAAAAATCTGAGCAATTTGCTATTTTTACAGAAGATACTTTATCCGCTGCGATTGTTGACCTTTTAAAAGCTTATTACTACAACACAATTACGAATGAATACACAATCGCATTAGAACATCTAGAACAATTTCGAGAGAAACTAAAAGATGAGCCACTTTTTCAAGACGACGGATTGTATTATCTTGAAAAAGGAAAAGCTTTATACGGCTTAAAACATTACGAGGAAGCTTTACAAACATTGCAACGTGGTATCATGCCGGATTATATGAACCATCCACTTGATCAAGCGTGGCTTACAACTGCAGGTGCATATCGTGCCCTTTGTTACGTGAAACTTGATGATAAAAAAAGAGCTCTTGAAGAAGCAACAAAAGCAAATCAAATTATACAATCTTATCCGGATTCTATTTTCTCTGCATTTATTAAAGAAACATTACAAATAATACAAAAACTTTAAATGGGGGATGTAAGTATAGGTCAAAATGATTGGAAAATGAAGATTGCAACGAGAAATATTATTTTAATGATGATTGGAAAAATGACGTCCTTGTTAGGGGCGGGTATTTATACGTTTGCAATGGGGTTATACGTATTAAAGACAACTGGTTCAGGAATGGGGTTTGCAACTACTCTTATTTGCGGATCAATACCAAGAATGATCTGTGGTCCAATTGCAGGTGCTGTAGCTGACCGCGTCAATCGAAAATGGCTTGTCATTGGCACAGATTTATTAAGTAGTTTAACGATGCTTATTATGTTTATTCTTACTACTATATTTGGACCATCACTTCTGTTTATTTATGTATCAGCAGCATTATTATCAATTTGTGCAAGTTTTTATTCTGTAGCATTAACTTCGTCTATTCCTAATTTAGTAGATGAGGAGCGTATTCAAAAAGCGAGTGCTTTGAACCAGACGGCAGCATCATTATCAAATATTTTAGCACCAATTATTGGCGGAGTTGTATTTGGTTTTTTTTCAATTAAGTCGTTCTTTCTGTTAAATAGCATTACATTCTTTTTAGCGGTTATTGTGCAATTATTTATCGTATTTGATTTATATAAAAAAGAAATGACTGAAAGTAAAGAGCATTTTTTGACGAGTATAAAAGAAGGCTTTTCATATATAAAAAGACAGCATGAAATATATGGTTTAATGAAAATAGGGCTATGGGTAAACTTTTTTGCGAGTGCACTTTTCGTTTCACTTCCATATATTATTGTTCAAAATTTGCATTTATCCTCGAAGCAACTCGGTGTTATAGAGGGAATGTTAGCAGTCGGGATGCTAATTGGTGCGATTGTTTTATCAGTACGTAAAGAAGTGAATAATCCGTTTCGCTCTGTTTATATTGGGCTGTTTTTATTTGCCGGCTTGAGTTTATGTACAGTCTTTCCATTGTTAGTTACCATTCCGAAAGTAGTAAGTTTTATTTACTATATCGCTTTTATGATTTTAACGGGTATATCAATGATGGTTGTAAATATCCCGATGCAAGTACACATGCAAAAGACGACAGATCCAAGTTATTTAGGCCGCGTTTTCGGATTGCTTGAAACAATTGCTACTGCCATCGCACCGCTTGGTATGATTGTATATGGGTTATTATTAGATATGTTACCGACTAGTATTGTTATGATGACATTAGGCGGAGGGTTATTGTTAGTTGTTTTAGTTGGAGTAAAGCAGCATGCAATGAAAAAGCAAGTGGATGTGTCTGCCTAAATGTGTCTGCCTAAAAGAAAATTTGACTTAATGATAAAAAATGACCGGATTAGTATTTTAGTTTTTGAAACTCTTTTTCATGTATGTTACAGTAAAGTGAGCAGGCAAAGAAAAGGAGAAAACATCATGAAAAAATTAAGTTTTGTTATGCTTTTTCTGGTAGTCGTAATGGCTGGATGTAGCAATTATGACACGTATATGGAAACAGGTATGCAATCATTGAAAGATGAAAAATATAGTGATGCAACAATGTGGTTCGAAAAAGCAGAAAAAGAGAAATTAGGAAATGAAGCGAAATCATATAAAGAAGTTGCCAAGATAATGGATCACGGAGCAACAGCATTAAAAGACGGTAAGTATTTAGAAGCGAAAGATATTGCAAATGAAGTGTTACAAAAGAAAAAAGATGATGAACTTGAAAAAGCTGTGAAATCAAATGCAGAGAATATGCTTCAAAAAGCAAAAGATGTGGAAGAGAAAGTAAATGAAAGAGTGGCAAAGCGGAGAAAAGTAGAGGAAGAAGGAATCGATAAACTTATTAAAGCTGTCGATAGTATAGATGAAGTGAAAGAAAAAGAGAAAAAAGTTTCAGAAGCATTAGATAAAGCTGAAGAGGCACAAGCAAAAATTGAGGCGAAGAAAAATAAATAGATGAATCTCTTAAAATTAGAAATTGTAGTGCTTATTAAGAAATACAAAAAGCTTACGATTGTTGCAGAAAAACTTGGCGTAAAACAACCTACTATTACATTTCATATAAAAAGCTTAGAAGAGGAACTCGGTGTGTCTTTATTTGAATTACGTTCCGGAAGGTATTTCTTAACAGAGGCTGGCGAGGCATTGCATCATTATGCTTGTAAAATAGATGCACTTATGAAAGAAGCTAGGCGGGTTACACAAGAGTTTAAAGATTTTCATAAAGGTGCTATAACAATTGGTGCTAGTTATGTACCAGCGACTTATCTTTTACCAGAAGTTGTTCACCAATTTCAATGCGAATTTCCTAATATAAAAATAACACTCATGGTAAAACCAGCTCCTGAAATTCGAATCATGCTACAAAATCATGAAATTGATCTCGGAGTAATTTCTGCTGCACCATTTGATGAACCACTTTTAAAACAAAAGAATGTAATGCCTGATACACTTGTTCTCGCTTTTTCCAAAGAACATCATTTTTCTAAAAAGACAAATGTATCATTACAAGATATCGAAAAAGAACGTATATTATCGCATCGTAATCCATCGACAACGAGAGATTTACTTACACAATGGACGTTAGCACATAACATTACATTCCAATCTGAAATTGAACTAGATTCATTAGAAACGATGAAACAAATTTTAAAATATGGGAATGGCGTCGCTTTTATTTCTAAACTTGCTATTGAACAAGAAATACAGCGAAATGAGCTATGCTATATACCAATCCCAGGATTTGAATTTCAGCGTAACATTTATACGATTCATCATGAGGACAGATGGAATTCTAAAATCATTTCTTTTTTACTACATAGCATCATTTCTTTCGCAGCCAAAAATTAAATGGATATTAAAATTCACGGATTAGAAAAGACATTTGGACAAACACAGGCGTTAAAACCACTGCAAATTGTCATGAAACAAGGGGAATTTACCACACTTTTAGGACCTTCTGGATGCGGAAAAACGACTTTACTTAGAATGATTGCAGGGCTTGAAGAGCCGGATAAAGGTGAAATATATTTTGGAGATAAGTGTATGTATTCTGGTGCGAAAAAAATAAAAACATCTCCTCATGAACGGAATATCGGTATGGTATTTCAAGATTTTGCTTTATGGCCGCATATGACTGTGTTTGAAAATGTTGCATTTGGATTAAGGGCTACAAAGCAAACGAATCATTTACGAGAAAAGGTAGAAGATGCGATAAAGCGAGTTCGTCTGCAAGGTATGGAGAAAAGATATCCACACGAACTTTCTGGTGGACAGCAGCAACGTATTGCATTTGCTAGAGCAATTGTAACAAAACCTCATTTTATTTTGTTTGATGAACCGCTTAGTGCACTCGATGCAATTTTGCGTGAAGAAATGCGCTTAGAGCTTATGGATATCGTTCATTCTATTGGTTTAACGGCATTGTATGTAACGCACGATCAAACGGAAGCTATGTCAATGTCAGATCAAATTATTGTCATGAAACAAGGAGAAGTATTACAAAAAGGAACGCCAGAAGATATTTATGTGAAGCCGTCTCATGAATTTGTTGCAAAGTTTGTTGGTAAGGCAAATTGGCTTGTAGAGAATAAACAAATGGTTCGTCCAGAGCACGTGAACTGGGCAAAAAATGAAGTGTGCGATACGTATACAGGTGAAATTCAGCACGTTACATATGTAGGAGAACGTTATGAAGTGAAAGTAAACATGGGGACACTCGGTGTATGGACAGCTTATCATAATAGTAAGCTAAGCGTCGGTAAACCGGTATCGTTATATGTACCAAAAAAATGTATTCATCATATAGGGGGAGAGTCGTATGAAGAAATTCAGTTCGCTTAAATGAAGAAATTCAGTTCGCTTAAGTCTTTATTTGTATGTACTTTACTATTTTCAGCTGTAGTAACAGGTTGTAGTTCAAAGACAGGTAGTGCAGATGCAAAAAATAAAAACGCTAATGAAAAGAAAATTGTTGTATATAGTGCAGGACCGAAAGGATTAGCAGAAAAAATTCACAAGGACTTTGAAAAGAAAACCGGTATAAAAGTGGAAATGTTTCAAGGAACAACAGGTAAGATTTTAGCGAGAATGGAAGCTGAAAAGAAAAATCCAGTCGTTGACGTTGTCGTACTCGCTTCTTTACCAGCGATGGAAGGATTAAAGAAAGATGGTCAAACGTTACCTTATAAAGAAGCGAAACAAGCTGATAAGCTTCGTTCTGAATGGTCAGATGATAAAGGACATTATTTCGGATATAGTGCTTCAGCACTAGGAATTGTGTACAACACAAAAAATGTGAAAACAGCACCTGAAGATTGGAGCGATATAACGAAAGGAGAATGGAAAGGGAAAGTGAATCTTCCGGATCCAGCACTCTCAGGTTCAGCTTTAGACTTTGTAACAGGATATGTGAAAAAGAATGGACAAGATGGATGGAAATTATTTGAACAACTTAAGAAAAATGAAGTTACAGTAGCGGGGGCAAACCAAGAAGCGTTAGACCCAGTTGTAACAGGTGCGAAAGATATGGTAATTGCAGGTGTTGATTATATGACGTACAGTGCAAAAGCAAAGGGTGAACCGGTTGATATCGTATATCCAAAAAGCGGAACAGTCATTAGTCCACGTGCGGCAGGAATTATGAAGGATAGTAAAAATGTAGAAGGTGCAAAAGAGTTTATTGATTATTTATTATCAGATGATGTACAAAAACAAGTTTCTAAAGCGTATTTATTGCCAGGTAGAAAAGATATAAAAGCTGAAAATAGACCGAATGTAGAAGAGATTCCAGTATTACATATTGATTGGAAAACAGTTGAGAAAGAACAAGATGCAATAGGAAAACAATTTAAGAAAGTATTTCAATAAATGACAGTAGCGTTGTTACTTGTGGCGATGTTAATCGTCATTCCGCTTTTTCTCATTTTATTTTCTAGTGTATATGAAAATAGCAGTTGGAATATTTTAAAGCCTTTTGAAGTCATGCAGAGTGGCGGATTAGCTGGGATTTTTCTGAATTCGATGCTGCTAGGTGTACTCGTTGTAATAGGAGCTACAATATTTGCATTTCCATTGGCGTTCATTATGAGTAAAACAGATGTAGGAAAGTATAGTAAGTTAGATATTGTTTTTATGATTCCATTTATGACCCCGCCTTATATTGGATCGATGGGATGGATTTTGTTCATGCAACCTAACGGCTATTTTGAACAATTTTTTCCGATGCTAAAGACGATTTCATCATCGTTTTTTAGTTTAGGAGGTATGGTCTTAATTATGAGTCTGCATTTATTCCCATTCCTTTATTTCATGTTGAAAAACACGTTACTTCAGATTGGGAGTAGTAAAGAAGAAGCGGCAGCAGTTCATGGTGGGAGCTTTTTCTATCGTTTACGAAAAATAATATTGCCGTTATTAGTATCAAGCTATGCCATGGGTGCTTTACTCATTTTCGTAAAGACGATTGCTGAATTTGGAACACCAGCTACATTCGGGCGTAGAATCGGATTCCACGTGTTAACATCAGAAATCCATAAATTTATTTCGAGTTGGCCGATTGATTTTAGTAGTGCACCAGCATTATCTTCTTTATTACTTAGTGCATGTATGCTCATTTGGTATATACAAAATGTATTGAATCGAAAGTATTCATATGCAATGGTTAGTGGAAAAGGTGTGAAATCTAAAAGGTATACTTTGTCTATATTTGCGCGCGTTGTAGCATGGGTTTATGTGATTAGTTTGCTAATCGTATCAATTGGAATCCCATACTTTTCTATACTGATTGCTTCATTGTCGAAATTAAGAGGCGGTGGCTTACATGTAAATAACTTTACAATAAGTCATTATGAAGCATTGTTTACAATGGGTTCTCCAGGATTAGAAGCTTTATGGAACAGTTTTCTTTTTTCGCTTGTAACAGCGATTGTTGCTGTAATGATTGGAGTCTTTTTGGCACTTATGATTCGAAAAGGGAAAAAGTCTTCTGAAAAATGGCTTGATATGTGCGGTATGTTACCGAATATGGTACCTGGAATAGTGATGGTTGTAGGTCTTATTTTATTTTGGAATTCACCCTATATGCCTCTGTCTATTTACAATACACCAGTCATGGTTATCGTAACGTATGTTGTTCTTTTTTTACCTTATACAGTGCAGTATGTAAAATCATCGCTCGGACAAATTGATGATTCTCTTGTGCAGGCAGGAAGTATTTTTTCTGGAAATTATATTTATATTTTTAGAAAAATAATATTACCTCTTATTATCCCTGGCATTCTCGCTGGATGGGCGATGACATTTACGATATCGATACGAGAGTTAGTAGCATCGCTTCTCGTACTACCTCCATCAGTAGAAACGTCAGCAACATTTATTTTTGCTCAATTTGAACAAGGAGAAGTATCTATAGGAATGGCGATGGCTGTCGTTTCTGTTGGACTTACAACACTATGCTTATTACTTCTGCAACATATGGAGCAAAAAAGAAAAGGGGTCGCATAAATGAGGGTAGAAGTATGGGGAGGAGCAGGAGAGTACGGTCGTTCCTGCTATTTTGTAAAAAATAAAGAGACGAAAATCGTATTCGATTGTGGTATTAATCGATCGTATGAAGATAGTTATCCAAAAATAGAGAGAGAAGTCATTCCATTTTTAGATGCGGTATTTTTATCGCATATTCATGAAGATCATACGATGGGTTTACCTTTACTAGCAAAGTATGGATATAAGAAAAAAATTTGGACAACTCGTTATACGAAGGAACAACTTCCAGCTTATTTTGAAAAATGGAGAAACTACAATCTTTCGCAAGGGTGGAATGTACCTTATAACGATCAAAATATGAAAGATTTAAATTATGTATGTATTGATGAGATTAGTAATCCAAATGAATGGATACAGATTACTCCTACATTGCGGTTTCAATGGGGGTATAGTGGGCATGTATTAGGAGCAGTTTGGTTTTTAGTGGATATGTGTAATACATACGTATTTTATTCTGGTGATTATTCAGCAGAATCTAATATACTACGAGCCAATTTACCTGAGAAGTTGCGAAGCGATATAAAAATTGCAATTGTAGATGCCGCATACCATACTGATGATGTTTCGCAAAATGAAAGATTAGACGATCTATGTGCAGAAATTGAACGAGTTATGAAAAATAAAGGAGTAGCATTACTACCGCTGCCGCAACTTGGTAGGGCGCAAGATATAGTATTGTATTTATATGAACGATATAAAGAATTTCCGCTTATAGTAGATAAAGAAATTTTGGCTGGATTTGAAGAGATGTTCCTATATAAAGATTGGATAAAAGATAATGAAGAACTTCGATGGGTTATGGAGAGTTTAAAAAGAAACATAATCGTTATGGAACATGATATTAGTATGCAAAATAGTTACGGAATAGTTGTAATGAGTGATGCGAATATGCAAACGAAACGAGCACAGTTATACTATGAACAACTTCGGCATGAAGAACGGAATTCCATTATTTTTACAGGACATATTGCGAAAGGGAGTTTTGCAGAAAAAGTTATGAAAGAGCATGTAAGGAATACATGTAGGGTGAATCGAGTTCCGTATAAAGTTCATCAAAGTATAAGTGATGTTAAGGAAATGTTAAATATATTATTACCAGAACATACGGTGTTAGTGCACGCTCATAAAGAGGATACGGATCGATTACAACAAAAGCTAAGTACAGCAGGATATGAAAATATATATTCACTTGCAATGGAACGTATAGAATTCATTTAAATGGAAGGGTTTGCTGCTAGTCCAATGAAACCTAGTTTTGAAGTGAAGTTATTATTAAAGCCAGAGCAAGTATTAGATTATAACAAAGAGATGAAGCAAGAGGTACTAGAACATTTCCAGGCTGGTACAAATTATGAAAGAATACAAGTGCAATTTTTAGATACGGCGAATAAAAGTTTAAGTAACGAAGGTTGGTTTGCGAGAATTCGAAAGAAAGAATTTAGTAAAGATTTTGAGCTAACATATAAAAAACGATATCCTATTCAAAATGGTGTAATTCAAGATGCACTAGAAGTAGCTAAAAAAGAAGGATTTGATAGTAAAACTGATAGTTATGAGGCGGAAGTAGATTGGGGATTTGGGAAGAAAACGTTAAGTATTTCAAATAAGAAAAGTTACAGTGCTAAAGGATATGGGGTACTTGATTTACCAAATGAACATGCTTCTCAAAATATGTTAATAGAAAAGTTACCAGGGAAAATGAACAAATGGTTGTATACGAATTGGGGAGAAGAGATGTTAAGGGATTCTCACATTTACGGTCCTGTATTAATGAAACGGTATACAGGTGAATTTGAAAATATAAAAACGAATATTGAAATTTGGCCATTAAGTAATACTGGGAAGATAGAAGATGACTTCGTAATAGAAGTGTCGTTTAAAACAAATGAGGAAAGTATTGCGACAAAACAAAGAGAATTATTAATGGCGAGTATAGAGAGAAAAGGATGGTTGTTACCGAAAGATAGTTTGAAGACAGAGCTTATTTTTCAGTAAATGACGACTTGGTTTATTGTACTGTTAGTTGTATTTGGGGCATTTAAAATTATCGTTTCTAGCCTTCCTAACTCTGTTATTGAATCCATTATTAGCAAGTACGAAACACATCCACAACTTGAAAAAGAGAATGTGACTGTTACTATTAATGGCAATAGCGTAGAAGGCGAAAAAAAGTCTCAAATCATTCATGATTTTAATGAAGGTTTATTTTTAGATCGCTATTATGCACCACCACAAAATGAGAGCACTCCTTTAATTATTAATGCAAAACGTGGCAAAAAAGATTTTACATTTTATATTTATAGTCATGAAGAGCATGTTGATGTTGTAAAACAACATAAAAAGAAAGTAGTTGCTTATAGTTTACGCTCTAAAAACCTACAAAATAGTGATATGTTCGTGTCAGCTGATTTAGCTTAAATGAGTACTGTAGCAATCGTGTATGGTATTATTCTTTCTACAATTATTGTTTTATTTTTCGTTGGGGTTTCACGTTATATTCATAAATGGAAAGAAGGCGTTGCGAAATTAAATCACATTGAAGAAGAACTTAGTGATTTAATGTTACATCATGGTAAGTAAATGTTAGGAGCGGAAAAGAGGGATGATATGAGTACGTCAGGTTATGTTCCAGATAATAAAAATTTAAAGAAAAGCTCAGGAACTCCAAACCTTTTCTTTGATTCAAGAAAAAATGTCTTTTTTAAAAGGGATGAGAAAAACGTTGCATATGAAGTTACTTCAACGCAGTTACCTGCAATGATTGGAGGAGCATTTGTTGATTTATTTATGACGAAGGGACATATGCGAGAACCGCATTGGCATCCGAATGCGTGGGAATTAGATGTTGTTGTATCAGGAGAAGCAGTTACATCCATTTTAAATCCTGAAACGAATCAATTGCAAAATTATCATGTAAAAGCGGGGCAAACTGTCTTTATTCCAATGGGATGGTGGCATTGGATCACAGCCATAACAGAAGAAGTACAATTACATTTATTCTTCAATAACGATCAGTTTGAAACAGCCGAAGGATCGGATATATTAAGGTTGACGCCGCCAGAAGTATTCCAAGCTGCTTACGGTGTAAGTGCGGAGAAATTAGCGAAAGACCTTTCGCCAATTAAAGAGTCGGTTGTAATTGGACCGCCCACAGTAACCCGCTCTAAAGGCGATATACAGGCTGACGATTCAAATATAGTAGTTACGTTAAATGGACAAATAACTTCATGTGAAATAGAATAAATGAAATATTATTTGTCAAAAGAAGATCCAAAGTATGTGTTAAATTACATAAAAGAACATAAAGCTGATGAAACCTGTTCATTACTTATTAGAAGAAATGGCGAAGTATTAACATCTATAAATGAAAATAAAAAATTGCCGTTAGCGAGTATGGCAAAAATCGTAATAGCAGTTGAATTTGCTAAGCAAGTATCAGAAGGGAAAATAAGTCGAGATGAACCAATTTCATTGCAGGAGCTAGAAAAATATTACGTTAAAAACACTGATGGTGGAGCGCATCCTAATTGGTTAGAAGATGCTAAAGCGAGAGAGTTAGTGAAAAATGGACAAATCGCTTTAGAAGAAGTCGCTAAAGGGATGATTCGTTATAGTTCGAATGCAAATACAACATATTTGCTAGAGAAGCTTGGAATAGAAAGAGTAAATGAAAGTATAAAAGAGTTAGAGCTTACTAGTCATGACAAGTTCTCTTCGTATACTGCTTCACTATATATGAGAGGGTATGTAGAAAAAGAGCTTCATGAGCCAGAAAATCAATCGTTAGAAACGATACGTAACATGTCAAAGGATGAATATAATAAACATGTGTTACAAATACATGAATGGATGAAAGATGAAGGAGAGTGGAAAAAACGGGATATCCCATTAAAAGTAGATATGGAATTTCAACGTATTTGGTCAGATCGATTAGTGGGTGCAAACGCTAAAGATTATATGAGTATAATGGGGAAAATAAATAGTAGAAATTATTTTCCAAAATCAATGCAAGATGAAATTGAGAATGTTTTTAACGGAACAGTTAAAAATAGTAAGTTTGAATACGCTGGACAAAAAGTTTGTATACTACGGATAAAAACGGCAATAAGGTGGAAGTTGTCATTATGTTTAACGATATAGATGACGACAATATATTTCGTTCGCCATGCCCACTCAACATATACAAAAGAAGAACGGGAACGGCCTTTATCTGAAAAGGGATACTGTGATGCAGAAAATGTAACACGCTTATTAGAAGATGAGCATATTGATGTTGTGATCTCTAGCCCGTACAAAAGAGCAATTCAAACTGTATAAGTGTGGGAAGATTGGACTTTTGCATATGAAGGCGGAGAATCAAATGATGTAGCGCAAAAGCGCGCTGTATTATGCATGCAAAATATATTGGGAAAATATAAAGGGAAGAATATTGTAATAGGTACTCATGGGAATATTATGGTGTTACTTATGAATTATTTTGATTCGAAATATGATTTTCAGTTTTGGAAAACACTTCTTATGCCTGATGTGTATAAATTGATTTTTGATAATAATCGTTTCATTTCTGCTGAAAGAATAGAGGAAGCAGGTCATCGGATAAATATTTTGTAAATGTTTGAGAAAGAGAAAGAAGGGCTTATTGAAGTTCACAACGTATATGAAATTGCACCAGCAGATGGAACAATTATTGGTATGGCAACGGAAGAAGAAATGGAAATTGCTGCTGAGCTAGAGTTACAGTACTGTGCCCATTCTCGTTTGCTAGAAGCAAATATTCAGTTAGACGGTTCCTCCTATAAAGAGTTACTTCAGGAGTTCCAGGAGTATGAAAGAAAATCGATGAACTTTTGGCGAGCATTACATAAACGTTTAGCTGTGCCATGGGCATGGGTACTACGTATTGATGTTGCGAATGGTCCTATATATGTAAGCAATGGGTATTCGTATTATGAAGAAATTGATGATGAAGAGGATTATGAATAGTTGCCAAAGATTTTTTCAAGCTTAGGAGGGATTATTATTCATAAATTTGTAGAGATATTGGGGCAAAATATAGAAGTATATATAAAAGGAAATAGTAAACAAACTGTAGTCATTCAAACTGGAATGAGTTGCTCCTTTTATGATTGGCTTCCCATTATAGAAAAGCTTTCCGAGCACTTTACAGTCGTTTCATACCATCGCCCAGGTTACGGAAAAAGTGAGTTGGGAATGTATCCGCGTACTACGATACAAGCAGCAAAAGAACTACATATGTTACTAGACAAACTATATATTCACGAGCCAATCATTCTAATCGGTCATTCCTATGGAGGATTATGTGCACAGCATTTTGCGATGTTACATGAAGATAGGCTACAAGCACTTCTTTTAGTTGATTCTACTTCCATGAACTTACACCGATTAGACGAACTTCATTTACCGATTTCTGATCAAACTGATTCTGATGATATGTGGCTTCAAAAATATAATACGTACTCCAAAATGGATGTCGACACACTTTATAATGAACAAAAACCTATGCTCGTCAACAAACCAAAACACTATATAGAATTCTCTACATCTCCCTCATTATATAAAGCGACGGTTTCAGAACTATCCGAGTGGAAAAATTGTGCTCGTTCCATAAAAGAGCTAGATAAAATATTAGAAATACCATTAATCTTTATCGGTAGAGATCCTTATTACTCTATTACTCAAATGATTGAGGGCGGCATGCCAAAAGAGGAAGCAACACTACTTGAAGCAACGTGGCAAGAACTAATTCGTGAACAATTTCACCTCTCTATAAACAGTCAATATATTCTAGCTGAACATGCTAGTCACGGAATAGAAAATGATCGACCAGATATTATCATTGAAGCTATTCACTCATTACACACAAAAAAAGGAAGCAACTAAATGCATTTCCTCGTTAAAGTTATCGTTTCGGCACTTATTATCGGCGTTATTACTGAAGTCTCTAAACATTATAGTACGATAGGCGGCTTTATTGCTGCCCTTCCTCTTGTAAGTTTACTTAGTTTATTTTGGATTTCTTTCGAAGGTGGGAACAAACAAGAATTGAGTCAATTTACTTTAGGTGTATTATATGGATTTCCTGCATCAGCACTACTACTATTTATCGTCTATATTAGTTTAAAAAATTCATTTGCACTTAGTACATCTGTCCTACTCGGTATAGGTGCTTGGTGTATCGTTTTTGCTTGCCAAAGATTTTTTCAAGCTTAGATGAAAGACATCAATCAACATTGGGAGAGCATTTATTATCACTTACGATGTGAATATGAGGACAACCTTTCCCACCAAGCAATTCGTATTTTACAAATCGTTTCCCGTGAGAAAAATATAACAATTGGAAAAGTTGCTTCTGAGCTTAGTCTCTCTCATAACACAGCATCTGAACACGTAAAGCGCCTTATTCAAAAGGATTTCCTCCTTAAAGAGAGAAATAAACAAGATGAGAGGGTCGTAAATCTTACATTAACAGCAGAAGGAATGGAAGTATTAGAAAAGCATACTTTACTAGATAAAGAAAAGATAAAAATATTAGAATCACAGTTATCAAAAGAAGAACAACAATTAATTGAAAAAGCCTTTTCTTTATTAGCGAAGGAGGCAAAATATGCATTTCCTCGTTAAATGTGTAAAGGTATACATTTAGAAAGAGAGAGGATGATAGCTGTGAATACATTTAAATGGATTAGTCATGAACAGATGTATGTAGATGAAATACATGTTGAAAAATGTGGTCCTCTTTCAGTCGGCGTATACGGTGGAAATCAAGAAAGTGATGCATATGAAAGAGGAGATGCGGTGCTTGCTTGGTGGGATCCTGAATTACAATTTGAATTTGTTATGATTTTTGATACACATCATAAAACGAAAAATATCCATTATATAATAGAAGCAATTTCAGAAAGAAAAGAGAAACTAAAAGAATTATTTTCATACCCAATACATTTAGCTTTTCATCATACACATATGTACTTATTAGCGTTATTCACAGATGAGTTATTTATTGAAAAATGTGATAAAAATGATGAAGAACTTGCATGTTTAATTTGTTTGCGAAAAGGTGAGTTCTTATATTGGCTATCAGTTGGTGATTGTTTCGCATACTTATTCCATTCTGAGCAAACGAAGAATGGAAAAGGACGATTAAATAAACGGAAGAATTACGAATATATTGGCAGAAAAAATATTTTCGCAGCAAATACACCTTGTTTTACGTCAGGTGTGAGGGGATTAGAAAAAGGTACGAATCACATTGTAATGGCAACGGACGGTATTTTAGAGTGTGATAAACGAAGATTTGATGATGATCAATCTTTAGTAGAAATATTACACGACGGAAATAGCTTACAGATTGAGCCGGTATTAGCAAATGTACTGCAGTGGAAAGGTAGAGATTGTGCCACGATTATCGGATGGTCCATCGATACTGAAAATAAACAATGCGCTAATTAAATGTGTGGAATTACAGGTTGGGTAAATTGGAAGAAGGATCTTTCCAATGAACATGTTATTTTAGAAAAGATGGCGAATAGTATTGAGCATCGTGGTCCGGATGCTGAAGGATTTTGGTTTTCACCTAGAGCGGCTTTTGCACACCGGCGATTAATTGTAATTGATCCAGAAGGCGGGACACAACCAAAAACATTCCGTGCTGGTGATTATACGTATGCTCTTACTTATAATGGAGAAATTTATAATTTCCGTGAGCTGAGAGAGCAACTTCAAAAATGTGGTCATACATTTGAAACTCATTCAGATACAGAGGTATTACTACATGCTTATTTAGAATGGAAAGCAGACTGCGTACAACATTTAAACGGAATTTTCGCTTTCGCCTTATGGGATGATCAGAAACAACAATTGTTTTTAGCACGCGATCATTTAGGTGTAAAACCACTTTTTTATACAGAAAGAAATGACAGTATTATTTTCGGCTCTGAAATTAAAACATTATTAGCTCATCCATCTGTCCCTGCTGAAATTGATGCGGATGGAATAAATGAAATATTTGGATTAGGCTTATTTCGCACTCCAGGATGTGGCGTCTTTAAACATATTCAAGAAGTACGTGCTGGACATTCTATAGCATTTACACGTGATAAAAAAGTAGTTAAGAAGTATTGGAATTTAGAAAGTAAGATCCATACAGACTCTGTTGAAGACACATCTTCTCACATTTTATCTATTTTACAAGATACAGTAAAAAGACAATTAATTGCCGATGTTCCCCTCGTCTGTATGTTATCAGGCGGATTAGATTCTAGTGGTATCACTGCACTTGCGGGGAAAGAATTTGCAGAGGAACACAAAACACTTCACACATATTCAATCGACTTTTTAAATAGCGCGAAAGATTTCGAACTTACATTTGCTCGAACTGGTCTAGATGCTCCTTGGGTAAAACGTGTTTCTGAACATGTAGGGACATCACATCATGACATTATTGTGAATGCTGAAGAATTAGCAAATCATTTATTCGTTCCCCTTCATGCGAAAGATTTACCAAGTGCAGGCGAAATGGAAACTTCACTATATTTACTATTTTGCGAAATGAAAAAAGATGCAACCGTAGCTTTATCTGGTGAATCGGCCGATGAAGTATTCGGGGGATATCCTTGGTTTCATCAAGAAGAACTATTATACGTAGATAAATTTCCGTGGTTAACAAACTGGAAAAACACATCTTCTCTATTATTAAACGACGTATCCAAGCAATGTAATCCTGAACATTATATTCATACACGATTCCATGAAGCTGTTCTTGAAGTACCTACTCTTGAAGAGGAAAGTAAAAAATCCGCGAAACAACGTCAAATGTTTTATTTATTTTTAACACGATTCCTTCCGTTCTTACTCGACCGTAAAGACCGTATGAGTATGGCTGTAGGATTTGAAGTTCGTGTACCGTTTTGCGATTATAGATTAGTTGAATATTTATGGAACGTTCCTTTCAACATAAAAAGTATTGATAATATTGAAAAAGGAATTTTACGTAGGGCACTGAAACCTGCTTTACCTGATGACGTACGAAATAGAAGAAAAAGTGCTTATCCAACTTCACAAGATCCACACTACTTACAAACGATTCGTAATTTAACACTTGATATGTGTAGTAATAAAAACAATCCTATTTTCTCACTCATTAACCATTCCATCTTACTTTCAATTGCTGATCAAAGTAATAAAGAGATTAACACTTTTGAAGCGAGAAGTGCTATGGAGTATATGCTACAAGTAAATGAATGGTTGAAAACGTATCATATTCATATTGCTTAAATGAAATCAAATGAGAAAAATTTTATAAAAAGATTACAACGGCAAAAAGAAGATGCGCTAGAATTCGTTGTCGATACATACTTACCACTCATAAAGGGGATCACGCATAAAGTTTTACTTCCAATTCAAAATGATGGAACCATAGAGGAATGTATAAACGATATATTTCTTTCCATTTGGAATAACGCAAATAAGTTTCATGGAGAGCCGAATGATTTTAAAAAGTGGATAGCGGCGATTGCGAAATTTAAGGCGATTGATTATTACCGGAAAGCAACTAAAAAAGTAGAAATTGTTTCAGATGAGTTCCATATCAGTATGGAGAAATCAGCTGAAGACGAACTAATCGTTATGGAAGATAGGGAAGAATTAATGCAGCTTATTAATCAATTAGAACCGTTAGATCAAAAGGTATTCATTATGAAATATCTTCTCGGTATGAAGACAGAAGAAATAGGAGATAAGCTAGGATTAACTCGAGCGGCGATAGATAATCGTGTGTACCGGGGGAAAAAGAAACTACAACAAAATGCTACGAATATTAGTTTTGGAGGTAGTGTAATATGAATGAAAGACATTTATGAACTATTAAATGACATAGAAATAGATGAAAAAGAACTAGAGGAAATTGAGGCTTCTGAAATTGAAAAAGAAAAAGTGAAACGTAATGTAAAACAATCGATACGTACGAAGAAAAAGATGAAAACTTGGAAAAAAGGAATTGCAGCTGCATCTATTTTAGTAGGACTCTCTGTTGCAACGCTCGGTATTGGATTTCCTACATATGCAGGAGGGTTGCCAATTGTAGGTGATATATTCCGATTTTTAGATAATGGTAGAACAGGGCTATATGAAAATTATAAAGCTGACGTAGAGAAGACGGCGGAGCTTCATTATAATTATAAACAATACGCTATAGTACTAAATATGATAAAAGAAAGCAATGGAATTAAGATAACGGTAAATGATGCGATTTTCGATGGGAAGACAGTATCAATAAACTATTCTATAGAAAGTAACAGAGATTTAGGCAAAAATCCAAGTACATTGGATTTTTTAACTATTAAAGGAGCAGGTGCCCAATCAGGAAGCAATAAAATTACTAAAGTCGCTGATAGAAAATATACAGGTTTAATAAAAACAAGCAGCGATCTAGTTAGTAGTAAGGAAACTACAGTGAACATTGAATGGAGTATAAAAAGTATAGACATTTTAGAAACAGAAGAAACGATAAAGGGGGATTGGAATTTTAATATTAATCTAAGCGGAATAGAAAATAAAGAGCAATTGATTAGAGGTAGTACAGAAAAAGATGGTGTAAAATTAAATATGGAGAGAATGGAAATAACACCAATGTCGTTTATTTTATACTACAACCAAGAAGTATCTCAAGAAATAAGGGGTGTATGGGATGGAGTGGATATCGACTTAGAAGTGAGGGATGATTTAGGTAATCAGTATTCTGGGGAAGGAAATGGAGGCTCAGGTGAGGATTCTTATAATTTTAATTGGAGTAAAACATTCCAACAACTCAATGAGAATGCAACCAAGTTAATAATAACGCCTCACGTTAATTTAAGAATTCACACTCCTGAAAATTATGGTTCGGTAACAATAGTTGGAGGACAAGTAAAGGAGAGTTTCGTGTCTCGAAAACTGGGAGGCAATAAGGGTATTGTGTTAGATGATATTGTGATTGATTTAAAGAAATAAATGGAGCGTGAACTTGTTGTAGTAAAAGAACAAGATGGTAACTACGAAACGACTTATCACTTACAAAATATGCAACCTACCTGTATTGCCGTTGATCCGTTCCAACAAAACCGTGTATATTGCGGAACATTTGGACGAGGTTTATGGTTAAGCGACGATGGCGGAGATTCGTGGAGACCAATTGGGGATTCCTATCGCTACTTTGATTTCCCTAAAGAAGATGGTATTTTACATTCTTCGATTACTTCCATTACGATAAGCCCTAATGAACAAGTTAACGGATATGGTGTCGTTTATGTAGGTACAGAACCTAGTGCTTTATTCCGTTCAAAAAATGGTGGTGAAACGTGGACGGAACTTAAAAATATGAAATCATTATTATCTTCTTATACGTGGGCTTTCCCGCCTAGACCTTTTACCCATCACGTACGCTGGATTACAGTTGATCCAAACAATCCAAATACAATCCATGTTTCAATTGAAGCTGGTGCTGTTATTCAAAGTAACGATAAAGGGCATACATGGATTGATAAAAAATTCGGTGCCCCTATTGATGCTCATCAATTACTCATGCACCCTGAAGCCCCAAATCGCCTTTATGCATCATGTGGTGATGGGTTTATGGGTGGACCTGATCGTGCCTATCTTGAAAGTTATAACAGTGGAAACAGCTGGATTTCATGTAGTGAAGGACTTGAACATCATTATTTATACAGCATGGCTATCGATCCGGCTGATTGTGATACAATTCTCGTTTCTGCTGCACCGAGTGCCGATCTCGCTCATCACCGCATTCCTTATGAATCTTATATATATCGAAAAACGAAAGATACTCCTTTCGAGCAAGTACAGCAAGGACTGCCGTCTGCAATCGGTACAGTCATTTCGATGTTTGCGACAAATCCAGCAGAACCACATACGTTTTACACTTTAAATAACAATGGCATCTTTCAATCCACTGATAGCGGTGAAACGTGGGAACAACTAAACATTATGTGGAAAGAGGAATATAAAACGCAGCATCCACATGCATTGCTCGTTACTAGTTCTTAAATGGGACATTCACATGATCACGGTCATTCAAAAAATAAAAAGGCGTTATTAATTGCCTTCCTATTAACAACAAGCTTTATGGTTGCTGAAGTTATTGGCGGATTTGTAACAAATAGTTTAGCACTATTATCTGACGCGGGGCATATGTTAAGTGATGCAGTATCCTTGGCTTTAAGTTTACTTGCGTTTAAGCTTGGAGAAAAAGCAGCGACGGCTGCAAAAACATACGGGTATAAGCGCGTCGAAATGTTAGCGGCATTATGTAACGGTGTCGTTCTTATCGTCATTTCTATATACATTTTTATTGAAGCAATTCGTCGTTTTAAAGAACCAGTTGAGATTGCTAGTAATGGGATGCTCATTATTGCTGTACTTGGTTTGCTTATTAATATTGTATCAGCTTGGATATTAATGAGAGGCGGAGATGTGAAAGGTAATTTGAACTTAAGAAGTGCTTTCTTACACGTACTAGGCGATCTATTAGGGTCAGTTGGAGCGATTATTGCTGCGTTACTTATTAAATTTTTCGGATGGAATGTTGCAGACGCAATTGCTAGTATTCTTGTGTCTATTTTAGTCATTATTAGTGGGTGGCGTGTAACACGTGATACAGTTCACATATTAATGGAAGGTGCACCGCAGCACATAGATATGGCTGAGGTGAAAAATACATTATTAACGATTGCGATTGTAAAAGAAGTTCATGATTTGCACATATGGTCTGTCACATCGGATTTTCAAGTATTAACTTGCCACCTGATTATAAAAGGTAATGAAACGCAAAGTGTATTAAAAGAGGCTACGGATGTATTAAAGGAAAAGTTTCATGTAGAACATGTCACCATCCAAGTAGAAATGGAAGGTGAGTTTTATCATAGCGAGACAACTTGCAAAGTATGAATGAGTAGTCAACTCCGTTTTGCTGTTGAAAATCGTAAGAGGCATTTAATTGATGAGTTAATTGGAGCAGGGGTGTTTAAGATTCGCGACCGACAATTATACGAGCTATCTTTAGAGGAATTGGAAAAAGAGTACGAAGATATTGAAGATTACGCAAATATTCAGGCATAGATGCCTGTCCCTCAAAATTATAAAAAACCTGGAAGAGTTTCCGCAAAGTCACTCGTTTTAACCCAACTACAAGATTGGATTATAGAAGGTGTATTACAACCAGATGAAAAAATTAATGATGGGGAATTAGCGGAAGCACTAGGTGTAAGCAGAACACCAGTTAGAGAAGCTTTACAAATTTTAGAGCTTTCTGGGCTAGTAGAAATGATACCCGGTCAAAAAACGAAAATTGCTCCTATTAAATTAGAAGACGTATCTATCATTTATGAGACGCTGGCTGGTCTTCACTCAATTATAGGAAAACAAGCACTTCAAAAAGTTACAGATGCTGATATTAAACTACTTTCCGAGATAAATGATACTTTTCAACAATCTATACATGAAACAGATTCAAAAAAAGCTTTAAAACTAGATATACAATTTCACCATACAATTACTTCTATTGCTAAAAACCGATATATTGAACCTTTTCTAGAAAATATGCAGCTTCACGTTTTACGACTTGAATATTTGTTTTTCCAAAACTTTGTGCCTGCAAGTCAATCTATTCAAGAACATCACTCTATCATTCAAGCACTTCAAAAGCAGGACGAAAAACGAATGGAACAAATGATGGCTCAAAACTGGCTCCGTCCCATGAAAGAAATACAAAAAATGATTTCTATGAAAGAATAAATGGATCCAAATCGATTAAAAGGAATTATAATGGTCATAATCGGTGCTTGTTTATGGGGCTTGTCCGGAACAGCTGCGCAACAACTTTTTCAATATGAAAATGTTTCAACCGAATGGTTAGTTACGATTCGTTTGCTTATATCTGGGGTTATTTTACTCATTATTTCATCATTCGGAACGAGAAAAAAAGAGATCTTTGCCATCTGGAAGCAAAAATCCGACGCTAGTAAAATGATTTTGTTCGGTCTTTTCGGCATGCTTGCTGTACAGTACACGTACTTCGCCTCTATTAAAGAAGGAAACGCTGCTGTTGCAACTTTGTTACAATATTTAGCCCCTATATTTATCACTGTATACTTACTTTTCAAATGGAACGTTCGTCCATCAAAAATTGATTATATTTCAATTACACTCTCATTAGTAGGGACTTTTCTCTTATTAACAAACGGGTCTATGCATAACTTAGCTGTATCTACACCAGCTATCATTTGGGGCATTTTATCTGGACTATCTCTTGCATTTTATAGTTTGTATTCAAAAGAATTGTTAGAAAAGTGGTCTTCATCTGTTATTGTTGGCTGGGGTATGATTATTGGGGGGATTGGGGTAACGATTTTACACTTTATTTCCACAAACGAATTCATTTTATTATCCACTATAAAGTATGTAAAACTAAGTACCCTCCCACTCATTACATTTGTAGTCATTTTCGGGACACTCGTAGCATTTTATTTATACTTAGATAGCATAAGATACCTTACGCCGAAAGAAACAACGTTATTTGGTTGTACAGAGCCGCTCGCAGCTATTATTTCTTCCGTACTTATTTTGCACGTACCGTTTCAATCTTTTCAGTTATTAGGTGCTTTTTGTGTCATTGTAATGGTGCTTATATTAAGCCAAAAGCCGGATGAAGGAAAACCGAAGCTAAAACTTATGAGTAGAAAAAAACAAAATATACAATGAATGAAGACGAAAATTTTTTTGCATGTGGTAAAATATTGTAGAGAGGGTGGTACTGAAATGATAGCAGGATTTTTGGTTTGTTTATTTGTTGGATTACTTATCATTTTTTTAGGGTATCAAATACATGTGAAAAAGAGATTGTTTTTGTTGGCAGGATATCAAGAAGAAACGTTTGTTGGAGATAAAAATAAATTAGCGAAGCTTTCAGGAGTATTTTCCTATATAGTCGGAGTTGCAACTATACTAGTACCGTTCGGCTTAGAAAAAATAGGTGATGTAGTTGGTATCGTATATGCTATTTTAATTGTTTTGGGTACAATTGTGTTTCTAATTAAAGCAAATATGTTAAATAAGAGTACTACAAAGTGAATGAAAAAAGTACCTATTACCGTATTAAGTGGTTTTTTAGGAGCCGGAAAAACCACTTTACTGCATCATATTTTGACTAATAAAAACAACTTAAAAGTAGCTGTTATCGTTAATGATATGAGCGAAGTAAACATTGATGCGTCCCTTATAAAAAAAGGTGGTTTTTCACGCACAGAGGAAAAACTAGTAGAAATTCAAAATGGTTGTATTTGTTGTACACTACGAGAAGATTTAATGATAGAAGTGAATCGTCTTGTTAAAAATGGTGATATTGACTATATAGTTATTGAATCTTCTGGTATAAGTGAGCCTATTCCAGTTGCCCAAACCTTTACTTATACAGATGAAGTTCTTAACATTGATTTAACGACAAATTGTCACCTCGATACGATGGTTACAGTTGTAGATGCACATAGATTTTGGGATGATTTTGCAGATGGAGAAAGTTTGCTAGACCGAAAACAGGCAATCGATGAAACTGATACTCGGGAAGTTATTGATTTATTAATAGATCAAATTGAGTTTGCAAATGTAATTATTCTTAATAAGATAGACCTACTAGAAAAAGAAGATGTGATAGAACTCCATCATTTACTAAAGAAATTAAATCCTAGTGCAAAGGTTATTGAATCTTCATTTAGCAAAGTACCATTGCAAGAAGTTTTAAACACAAATTCATTTAATTATGAAGAGGCCAGTCAATCGGCTGGCTGGATGCAAGAATTAAATAGTGACCATCATACACCTGAAACGGAAGAATACGGTATTCATTCCTTTGTGTACCGTCGTAAATATCCTTTTCATCCTGAACGCCTTATGAATTGGCTAGAAAAATGGCCATTAGATGTTGTAAGAGCGAAAGGATTTTTCTGGCTCGCATCTCGTAATACTATGATAGGGCTTTTATCACAAGCTGGTTCCTCTATTACAATTCAAGGTGCTGGTGAATGGATAGCGGCATTACCTGAGGCTGAAAAAAATCAAATCATTACAGAAGAACCCGAAGTATTGAAAAACTGGGATGAACAATATGGAGATCGAATAACTGAACTCGTATTTATCGGAATTGACATGGATCGCTCTTTAATTGAACAATCATTAGATAGTTGTCTATTAACAGAAAAAGAAATGAAACAAGATTGGAATAGCTTTGTTGATCCTATCCCAGCTTTTACTTATACTTCATAAATGAAATATAATCATAATCGCGATGCAAAAAAAATAAAGATAAGAGTAATTTGGTTTGTTAAAAATATGTGCAGAAGGAGTTATGCGATGAACTGGGTTACTCATAAACCATCATTTGAATTTGAAAAATTTAGCCCTATTATTCGGTCACAATCTGCTTGGAGTGGACATTTAGATTTTGCATATGACTTAGTACGATTTGAAGAACCAGAAACTTTAGTTGAGTTAGGTACACATTTAGGAGCTTCCTTTTTTAGTTTTTGTCAGGGAGTAAAAGATGGAGGATTATCGACTAAATGCTTTGCAGTAGATACTTGGGCTGGAGATGGGCATACAGGTCCATATGGAGAAGGGGTTTTTCAAATAGTAGAAAAAGTGGTGAGCGATAACTACCTGAATATAGGAAATTTAATTCGGTCTACTTTTGATGATGCTATAGATCAGTTTCAAGATGAAACGATAAATCTTTTGCATATTGATGGCTATCATACGTATGAAGCTGTTTCTCATGATTATAAAACGTGGGTACCTAAAGTCGCCAAAAACGGGATTGTATTATTTCATGATATTGAAGTTAGAAGTGGTAATTTTGGCGTGTATAAGTTTTGGGATGAGATCAAGGCGAAGCATCCTCATTTTCAGTTTGGACATTCATACGGACTCGGAGTATTATTTCCGAAAGGGTGTAGTGATAAGTTTTCGGAGATACTTAAAAATAAAGAAGAAATACAAAATTTGTATAAATAAATGAAAAGTGTAAGATTACCATCGATACCAGAAATTATCGTTCTTTTAATGCTATTTCTTGCTGTCGTCTTTTCCTTCCAAACGATTTTTGATCTCCCAATTCAATTAGCGCTTTTTATTTCATGGTTTTTAGTTATTGCGCTTGGATTAAGGTTAGGATTTCGTTATCAAGAATTGCAAGATGCAATTACAAAAGGAATTTCTAATGGATTAGAAGCTATTCTTATTTTAGTTGCAGTAGGGGCTTTAATTGGGACATGGATTGCTGGTGGGGTTGTACCAACATTAATTTATTATGGATTAGAATTTATCCACCCAAGCATATTCTTACTGGCAACTTTAATTATTTGTTCCATAACTTCTATCGCGACAGGAACATCATGGGGAACAGTTGGAACAGCTGGTATAGCTATGATGGCGATTGGTGAAGGGCTTGGATTACCACTTCCGCTTGTTGCTGGTGCAGTTCTTTCAGGAGCTTATTTCGGAGATAAATTATCACCACTTTCTGATAGTACAGTTCTTGCAGCTTCTATGGCAAAAGTAGATGTTATTGCTCACGTTCGAGCTATGCTTGTATTAGACGTTCCAGCGTATATTATTACTAGTATTATGTTTACTGTAGCTGGCTGGATGTACGGCGGGGATAATGTAGATTTGAACCGAGTAGAGTTTTTAAAAGAAGCTTTATTAAAGCAATTTGATATTAAAATATGGATGCTTGTTCCAGCGGTCATTGTTATTGTTCTATTAGCAATGAAGAAACCGTCGATGCCAACAATTGCAATGGGAGCTTTAATCGGTGCAATTTGGGCAACTCTTTTCCAAGGGATGAACTTTGGAGAGGCAATTGGAACAGCATATAATGGATTCTCAATTCAATCTGGTGTTGAGTTTGTCGATAAGTTATTAAACCGTGGTGGAATTAACGGTATGCTTGGCTCAGTAGCCGTTATTATATTTGGCTTAGGTTTTGGTGGATTACTTGAAAAGCTAGGTGTTCTTAAAGTAATCGTATCAAAATTTGAGAAGAAATTAAATTCTGCTGGTAATGTAACGTTGTCTACATTAATCGTTGCATTTTTAGCGAACGTATTTGGTTGTGCGATGTACGTATCACTTATTTTAACGCCAAAAATTATGGAAGATAGCTATGATAAACTAAAAATAGACCGTCGTGTATTAGCACGTAACTCAGAAGTAGGTGGAACGTTAACTTCAGGTATGGTTCCATGGTCGGATAATGGTATTTTTATGGCTGGTATTTTAGGTGTAGCAACGTTATCATATATTCCATTTATGTGGCTAAGTTTTGTATCGTTAATTTTAGCAGTTATTTACGGATATACAGGCAAGTTCATTTGGTATGTAGATGATGCGGATAAAGGAAAGCAAGCATCATAAATGTATTATACAATTGGTCAAGTCGCCAAAATGCACCACTTAACTATTTCTCAAATACATTATTACGATAGACAAGGACTGTTCCCTTTTCTTCAAAGAAATGAAAAAGGAGATCGAGTTTTTAACGAAGAAGCACTCAAATATTTAGAGATGATTTTATGTTTAAAAGAAACTGGTATGCCTATTCAAAAAATAAAACAATTTATCGACTGGTCTATGAATGGAGAATCTACTATTCTTCAACGATTAGAATTAATGAAACAACAAGAGATAAATGTTTTACAGCACATTCAAGATACTGAAAAGAACTTAAAAAAGATACAACAAAAAATCACTAAATATGAGCATGAAATAACCTCCATAGCTCAAAATACAAAATAAATGAAAAAATATGCTTTTGTGACAGGTGCAAATAAAGGAATTGGATATGAACTCGTTCGCCAATTAGCAAAGAAAGACTATCACGTATTTTTAGGTGCTCGCAATGAACAACTTGGTCAAGAAGCTGTGAAATCCTTAAATATTTCCAACGTTTCTTATATTCAAATAGATATTTCAAATTCACAATCCATTCAAAAAGCAATGAAAAAAATGTATGAAACGACTGATCACTTAGGTTTACTAATCAATAACGCAGGTATAGCACTAGACTTCAATACGCTACCTAGCGAATTAAATATTGAAACTTTACGTCAAGGATTTGAAATTAACTTTTTTGGAACTTTCCAAATGATGCAAGCCTTTTTACCATTATTAAAGAAGTCACACAACAGCAAAATAATAAATGTAACAACTGACATGGCTTCACAAACAATGTTCGCTAATGGTGAAACACATCCAATTAATGCTTTAGGATATAATTCTTCAAAGACAGCTATTAACTCTTTAACATTAGCTTTTAGCAAAGAATTTGGTACTAACGGTCCAGCAGTTTTCGGGGTAACTCCTGGTTTTACAACTACAGACCTTAATGGAAATGCACCTGATGGCCATACAACCAATGAAAGTGCTAAGATTATTATTAAATATGCATTAAGTGAAACAAACTATAACGGTAAAATATTAAATAAAAACGGAATTATACCCTGGTAAATGGAGTACAGAATTGAAAGAGACACATTAGGAGAAATAAAAGTTCCGGCTGATAAATTATGGGCAGCGCAAACACAAAGAAGTAAAGAAAACTTCCCAATTGGAACAGAGCAAATGCCGCTTGAAATTGTAAAAGCATTTGCGATTTTAAAGAAAAGTGCAGCACTTAGCAATCAAAAACTTGGGAAGTTATCAGAAGAGAAAGCAAAAGCAATTGTGGAAGCTGCTGATGAAGTGATTGAAGGGAAATGGAATGAGCATTTTCCACTTGTCGTATGGCAAACGGGTAGTGGTACACAATCTAACATGAATGTGAATGAAGTAATTGCAAACCGCGGGAATCAAATTTTGAAAGAAAAGGGATCTGACGTACATATTCATCCGAATGATGATGTGAACATGTCTCAAAGTTCAAATGATACATTTCCAACCGCGCTTCATGTAGCATGTGTAATTGCTGTAGAAAATCATGTATTACCAGCAATTACGAAGTTAAAAGAAACTTTAGCAGAAAAAGCAACTGCATTTGAACATATTATAAAAATCGGTCGTACACATTTACAAGATGCAACACCGTTAACTTTAGGACAAGAAATTAGTGGATGGCACCGTATGCTTGAAAAAACTGAGCGTATGATTGCTGAGAGCAATACATATATGAAAGAGTTAGCAATTGGTGGTACTGCAGTTGGAACGGGTATTAATGCTCATCCTAAATTTGGTGATATGGTGTCTGAGGAAATTAGCCAATTTACAGGTAAGAAATTTATTTCTGCACCAAATAAGTTCCATGCATTAACTAGCCATGATGAAGTTGTATATACGCATGGTGCATTAAAGGCATTAGCGGCTGATTTAATGAAGATTGCTAACGATGTACGTTGGCTTGCAAGTGGTCCACGTAGTGGTCTTGGAGAAATTATTATTCCAGCAAATGAGCCAGGAAGCTCGATTATGCCAGGTAAAGTAAACCCAACACAAAGTGAGGCGTTAACAATGGTTGTGGCGCAAGTGATGGGAAATGATGCAACAATCGGATTTGCTGCGAGCCAAGGAAATTTTGAGTTAAACGTATTTAAACCAGTTATTGCTTATAACTTCTTACAATCAGCGCACTTATTAGCGGATGCAATTGTTTCGTTTAATGATAATTGTGCAGTTGGTATTGAAGCGGATGAAGAAGTAATTAACGAAAACGTGAATCGTTCATTAATGCTTGTTACGGCATTAAACCCGCATATTGGGTATGAAAATGCAGCGAAAATTGCAAAACATGCTCATAAAGATGGTTTAACTTTAAAAGAGGCAGCATTGCAATCGGGATTATTAACAGAAGAGCAATTTGACGAAATTGTAGATCCGAAAAAAATGATCGCTCCAAAAGAATAAGTGACTTACTTGAAATTTAAAGCAAAAAAAAATCCATTTCACGTCATTTTCATTACATTATTTATAATTATTTTTTTCATTTCACTATTCTTCCAAAATGAAAATTCTATTTTTTTTACTCTTATGATGCTGTTAAATATCGTGAATCTTTCTTCATTCTATTTTTCACACTATAATATAACGAAATCATCAATTGTTGTAAAACACGGTTTCATACTGCGCACTGAAATTCCATTTGAAGACATTCGTAACATTAAATACTCTGGCAAAAAACTCCGTTCAGAAAAATGGACTCGACAGCAATTAGAAATTGATTACAATTTATTTGATTCCGTGAAAACTTTCGTACCACAAGACGAAGAAAAATTCATTTCACTCTTAAAAGAGAACTGCCCACATATAAAAGTAATACATTCCACCACTACCAAGTAAATGATTTTGAGTGGCTGTTCAAATAAAATGGTTGAGGATGGAAACCGAAAACATGTATTTATAGAGACAAGTAAAGTTTTAGTAGAGGTTGTTTACAAAAAATATAAAAGGTGATTGTATTTTGTTTGTTTTTTAAATAAACATTTTGAAGGAGTGTTTAGTGTGAACGATATATCAGAGAAGTTTTGGGATGCGTCGGTAGAGGAATTGAAAAAAGGGTATGTGTTTGATGAGGAAGCAGAGGAGTATGTTTGTTTAGCTTGTGGAGAAACGTTTATTAAAGGAGTTATTTATCAACATAATCAAGTTTTGTATGAAGCAGAGAAGTTTGTCCAATTGCATATGCAAAATGAGCATACGTCTATGTTTGATTATTTATTAAATCTTGATAAGAAGTTTACTGGTTTAACCGATTTGCAAAAGAAGATGGTTCAGTTTTTCCATATGGGACTGAATGATAAAGAAATTGTAAAAGAGATGGATGGTGGTAGCACATCGACAATTCGTAATCATCGTTTTACATTGCGAGAGAAGATGAAGCAAGCAAAAGTATTTTTAGCATTAATGGAATTATCAGAAGAAAAATCGAAAGTACAAACGAAATTTGTACCAATTCATAGAACAGCAACGATGGTGGATGATCGATACAATATTACGGAAGAAGAAAATGATGAAGTATTAAAAACTCATTTTATAGATGGATTAGATGGACCACTTTCTAAATTTCCAAAGAAGCAAAAGCGTAAATTAATTATATTACGTCACTTAGTGAAAAAGTTTGATAGTAATCAAAAGTATTCCGAAAAAGAAGTGAATATAATTTTAGAAAATGTATATCCAGATTTTGTGACGTTAAGAAGATATTTAATTGAATATGGATTTTTAGATAGAACAGCGGATGGAAGTCAATATTGGGTGAAGTTATAATTGAAACCACCTACAGTTAACAATAAAGAAGGTGTGGAGTCACATAAGTTAGAAAGTGAGAGTAAACCGATTTGGAAATCGATGTCTATGTTTTTAGTACCGTTATTATTAAGTAATGTACTTCAATCAGTTGGACAATTATTTGGTATGGTCGTAGTAGGAAGATGGCTTGGTGTTAATGATTTAGCAGCTATATCAGCATTCTTTCCGTTATTTTTCCTACTCGTTTCATTCGTAATTGGAATTGGGTCGGGTAGTTCTATTTTAATTGGTCAGGCGTTTGGCGCCAAAAATGAAGATCGTTTAAAAGCTATCGTTGGTACGACACTTACATTTACGTTTATTATCGGAGTTGTATTGGCGATAATAGGTAGTATTTTTGCGATGGATATTATGCGTCTAATGGGAACGCCAGAAAATATAATTGAAATAAGTGTACATTATGCACGAATTTTATTTATATCGATGCCAGTATTATTTTTATATTTTGCATACACAACATTTATGAGAGGGACAGGAGATTCTAAAACGCCATTTTACTTTTTAATTGTAAGTACAACGCTAAATATGATCTTATTACCAATTCTTATTTTTGGCTGGTTAGGAGCTCCGAAATTAGATGTGTATGGAGCAGCATATGCTTCTGTTATATCGACAGTTATTACGTTTATTGTCATGCTAGTGTATTTAAAGAAGAAAAATCATCCACTACAACTAGATGGAACGGTAAGGAAATACCTTCGAATGGATGGGGAGTTATTAAAGCTATTGCTACGACTCGGTATTCCAGCGAGTATTAATATGATATTAGTTTCATTATCTGAAATTGCGGTAATCGCGTTTGTCAATCGTTACGGTTCGGATGCAACAGCTGCTTATGGCGTCGTGAATCAAGTTGCCAGTTATGTACAAATGCCAGCCGTTAGCCTTGGCATTACAGTCTCCATTTTTGCGGCACAATCAATTGGTGCAAATCAATTTGATCGATTGCAGAAAGTTGTAAAGGCCGGAATTATTATGAACTATATTATCGGTGGTGTGTTAATATCTCTTATTTACTTGTTCTCAAGAGACATTTTATCACTATTTTTAACGAGTCAAACTACAATTGAAATTGCTCATAGTTTAGTTATGATTACATTATGGAGTTATTTAATTTTCGGTCATGCACAAATTATTAGTGCGACAATGCGAGCGAGTGGTACAGTATTATGGCCAACTGTTATTGGTGTTGTATCAATTTGGCTAGTTGAAGTACCAGTAGCATATTATCTTTCTTACCATACAAGCCTTGGAATTGAAGGGATATGGATTGGATACCCTGCAGCATTTATTGTTAGTCTAATATTACAGTATGCGTATTATAAGCTTTCATGGCAGAAGAAACGAATTACACGATTAGTTAGTTAAATGAAATTAGCTGTCATTGGTGGTGGTGATTTACAAGATTTAAATCACTTGCAGATTAATGAACGACTTATAGAATTAACAAATAAACAGTACCCAAAAATATTATTCATTCCAACAGCCAGTCATGATGATGAAGGCTATATAAAATTATTTTTAGACACGTTTGAAAACCAATTTCATTGTGATGTACAAATTTTACGTACTATAACCGATACACCTTCTAAATATGAAATAGATGAGATGATTCATTCAGCCGATTTCATTTATCTCGGTGGTGGAAACTATATTGAAATGCTTACACAATGGAAAGAACATAAACTAGATGAGAAATTACTATTGGCTCTCGAGCAAGGAACACTCATTGCAGGGTATAGTGCTGGTGCTATGTGTTGGTTCACATCTAGTATCCGATCAGATTATGAAGGTTCTGGTTATATAGAAAGTAACGGATGGGGGATTGTTAACAAAAGGTTTTGCCCACATTATAATCAATTAAATAGAATGAATGCTTTTCATTCCTTTTTACAAAATCACCAAGGTAATATAGAGGGGATTGCACTAGAAGATGATTGCGCTTTATATATTACAGAAGAATCCTTTGAAATTATCGGTGCACCGGAAAAAGCGTGGGAGTTTTATATGAGTGATAAAAAACTTATTAGACAACATTTTGATATCACTTTAAAAAGCTATTTATAAGTGAAAAAAGTGGATTTTCGATTTGAATTTACAACGAAGTTGAAAGAATACTTAGATGATGAGAAGGATGAAAAAGTAATAAAAGATGGACATAGAGATATAATTTTTCATTATTTATATGCATTAGAGAGTGAAATTGGCGTCGTTAAAAATCCTAACTTTACTTTTTTTGCATCAGGAAGACGTTCACATATAGTATTGGAGAACGTTGAATTTAAAACGGCAGTAAACGTAAAAAGTAATATAATTGAAATTACAAAAATAGTGGATAATGTAACTATTCCGTTAGACACTATCGTAGCGAAAAATCGGGAATTATTTGCTCTTGGGCGTAATGAGAAGTTTAGTGTACAAATATTAGAGCAGTATCTCTTTGATACATTTGGAGAGAAGTTAGGTTTACAATGAATGTTTACTCAAAATTATAAGTTAAATGAGCAAGGGTTAAATCACTTCTTTGGACCGCTTGAAGCGAAAATAATGGAGATTGTTTGGTCCACTGAAGGTATTACCATTAAAGAAGTACAGCAGAAATTAAGTGAAGAATCACCGGTGAATTTTAATACTGTTATGACAGTTATGAACAGGTTAGTAGAGAAACTACACTTAGAAAAACAGACTGTGAGAAGAAGTGGCATATATCATGCTGTACAAACAAAAGAAGAATTCTTATCCAACCAAACGAAGAAAATGACGCAGGAATTAATGGGGGAATTTGGAGATTTAGTTGTAAATCATATGTTAGATGAGTTAGAACAGGCTGATCCGACTTTACTAAAAAAATTAGAAGATAAATTGAGTCAGTTAAAAAAAGAGGATCGATAAATGAAATGGCAAATGCGTAAAATTGTATTGTTAGCAGTAATTGTTAGTGCTCTCTTTTTTTGTATGTTAACGTATTACGTTACATATCCATTTCTTTTTCAAAATAAGGCGTTCTTTCTTTCAAAGTTTTGCTTGTTTCAGTTAGAAAAACATGTGAAAGAACTATCGTTGATTCGTATCGTAATAGCTGGACTATTATTACTTACTGTACTGATAGTGTGCAAAAGAATTTGGCGGCAATTTTTCTATAGTAAAAAATTACAAAAAGTACTTGTACCTTTTATTAGAAAAGGAAAACAAATATATATATTACCGACCGAGGAAATTGCAGCATTTACAATTGGGCTATTTCGTCCGAAAGTTGTCATGTCAGAAGGGATACTTCAGACGTTTTCAGAGGAAGAAATTGATGCGATTGTTTTTCATGAAGAATATCATCAAAACAATCGGGATCCACTAAAATTATTTTGTTTTACGTTATTAGCAGAAGGAATGATGTACATCCCGATACTAAAAGGGCTGCTGCAGCGATACCATACGTATCAAGAGCTAGCAGCAGATAAATATGCGATGCAAAAAATGAAATCCTCATTCGAGTTAGGTAGTGCGTTATTAAAATTAATTAAAATAAAAACAATGGAAAATCGATGTGTGACAGCTTCGTTTGCAAAAACAGCAATAAATTTACGAATTGAGCAAGTGTTAAATGAAAAAGTTGTGAAGCTTACTATACCGTTACATACAAATTCGGTATATGTAACACTAGGTTTGTTTTGTATGTCGATTGTACTTATTGTCGGAGAGTGCATATAGATGAACGCAGCAGATTTAACAATTTGGCTTGTAGCTGGGGCGGGGGTATTGTCATTTATATCGCCATGCTCTTTACCGCTATATCCATCTTATTTATCTTATATTACAGGTGTTTCTATTCAAGATTTAAAAGAGAATCGTGGGATTATGCAAAAATCAGCGATTATACATACCATATTTTTTATGATTGGATTTTCGGTTATATTTTATGCGTTAGGTTTGTCGGTAAGCTGGATTGGAATAACATTCTCATCTAACCAAAAATTGATTCAACAAATTGGTGGGGTTTTTATTGTTTTGATGGGGTTATTTATGACTGGATTGTTTCAGCCTAAGTGGCTTATGGCAGAGAAGAAGGTGCAGTATAGAAGTAAATCGACTGGATATATTCGTTCAATTTTAGTCGGTATGACATATGCAGCGGGATGGACGCCATGTGTTGGGCCGATATTTTCAGCTGTACTCATGCTAGGTGCGACGAATCCTGAAGGGGCACTTCTTTATATTACAGCGTATACGCTTGGATTTGCAGTTCCATTTTTCGTGATGGCATTCTTTATCGGAAAGGTAAAGTGGATTGTTACATATGCCAATGTCATGATGAAAATTGGCGGTGGAATGATGATTGTAACAGGTGTTTTATTGTATACAAATCAAATGACGAAAATTACAGCGTTCTTTATTCGCCTATTTGGTGGATTTACAGGATTTTAAGTGAAGAAACTAATTGCTATTATACTAGTAGGAGCACTCGTTTGGGCGGGTGTTAACTTTTATGATTCAAAGAAAGAAGAAAAGGAAAGAAAAGCGAAACAAGCGGAGTTACAAGAGAAAGAAGTATTACCACAAGTAGGATTTAAAGCACCAAATATAACATTAAAAGGATTAGATGGGAAGTTGTATTCGCTAAATGATGCAAAGGGAAAACCATATATTATTAATTTTTGGGCATCGTGGTGTGGACCATGTGAAATGGAGGCACCTGACTTAGTTCGTTTTTATGACAAATATAAAAAGGATATTGAAATCTTTGCGGTAAATGCAACTGTTAGTGACCCGGTACAAGAAGCAAGTGCATTTGCGGATCGCTATGGATTTGAGTTTCCGGTTCTTCTAGATATGGATGGAGTAGCTGGATTAGATTATAAAGTATTTTCTTTACCAACGACATTTTTTGTTAATAAAGATGGAATTATAGTAGATCATGTACGAGGGGTATTACCTCCAGATCAATTAGAAAAGAAATTTAAGAAATTAATTGAGAGTTAAATGAGGTTACAACCCGTATCTCTTATAATTGGAAGTTTATTTGGATTTATGCTGATGAAACGAAAGATGAATCATCAAAATGTACCGTATGAAAAAATGATGGATGCTGTAACAAATGCGTTTCTTATTATCGTATTTGTATGGAAATTTGCACCGGTAATTTTAAATCCAGTATGGGCTTTTAGGTCGCCATTCCAAGCATTACTAGCTGTAGGAAGCATGCAGCACATTTTAATAGGGGGCATAATTGCGAGTGCATACATTGTTCGGAAAAGTAAAAAGGAGCAATTTTCGCTTCGTATTTTACTTGATGCATTGCCTTTTGCATTGTGCGTGAGTAGTATTTTTTATTTTCTATTCCATCGAGAAGTAGGTGCACAAACGACACTACCATGGGGAATGAAAATATATGAATCTAAATTTTCATATCACCCTATTTTCGTATACGAGATCATCCTCGCCCTTTGTGTAATTGGTTTGTTATGGATGAAAAGTGAAAGATTAGGAACTGGAAAAAATATAAGTGTTTTTCTAATTTTTGAGGGGACAGCTCATATCGTTATTTCGCTAATTAGCGAACAAAATTCGGTTCTATTTGGCCTGTCAATACAGCAAATACTTAGTTTTTGTGTTATTAGTTTAGGTATTTTGTTCGTGCCGAAAAAATAAATGGAAAATATAGATATTGGTAAAAAGATTGAAAAGCAAAGAAAAGAAAAGGGTTTAACTAATAAAGAACTAGCAAATATGGCTGAAATTACACCATCTATGTTAAGTCAAATTGAGCGTGGTTCTGCTAACCCTTCCATTCAAACGTTAAAGGTACTCGCAAAGGCACTGGATGTTCCAACATTTAGTTTTCTACTTGAAGAAACAAATACTGACGATTTAATCGTGCGCTCTCATAAACGTAAAAAAATGATTATCGATAATTTATCATATGAAATGCTATCACCTGATTTCACAGGAAATTTAGCAACAGCAATTATGACTGTTCCTCCAAATACTTCTTCATCAGATAATGTTCTAGAACATAAAGGTGAAGAATTAGCATTTGTATTAGACGGAACAATTACATTGTATTTAAATGAAGAAGAGTACACATTAGAAACTGGTGACAGTGTAAAAATACCTGCTTATTTAAAGCATAAATGGGTAAATCAGTTCGAGAAAAATGCGATTGTCTTATTTTCTGTTACCCCGCCGATTTTTTAAATGAAGGAAATAGAGGTATTAAAAGCAGAGTATCCATTAGTTAATAAGCTTATTGCAACAGAAGAAGTATTTTGGATAAACCCGAATATAGAAAAGTATGAAACAGCAATAAAAGCTTCACCACTTAATGAAGAAGATGTAAAAGACGCGGAAGAGAGATTAAAGCGTTTTGCACCATATATTTCGAAAGTTTTTCCTGAAACGAAAGAAACGAATGGTATTATAGAATCACCTTTAGTAAAAATACCAGCTATGAAACAATCTTTAGAGAAAAAATACGGGCAACCTATACTAGGAGAATTATTATTAAAATGTGATAGTCATCTTCCAATATCAGGTTCAATTAAAGCTAGGGGCGGGATTTATGAAGTGTTGAAACATGCTGAGAAATTAGCACTTCAGCATGGAATGTTAACAAAGGAAGATGATTATTCAATTTTAGATAGTGATACATGTAGAGAGTTTTTCGCAAAATATTCTATTGCTGTAGGTTCGACAGGAAACTTAGGACTAAGCATTGGGATTATGAGTGCGAAACTAGGTTTTAATGTGACTGTTCATATGTCAGCAGACGCGAAGCAATGGAAAAAAGATTTATTAAGAAGTAAAGGTGTAAACGTTATTGAATATGAGGCTGATTATAGTAAAGCAGTAGAAGAAGGAAGAAGGCAAGCTGATGCTGATACTAGCTGTTATTTTGTGGATGATGAAAACTCACATGATTTATTTTTAGGATACGCAGTAGCAGCATCACGTTTACAAAAGCAATTAGAAGAGTTAGAGATTGTAGTAGATGAAGAACATCCTTTATTCGTTTATCTTCCGTGCGGAGTAGGTGGGGGACCTGGCGGAGTAGCATTTGGTTTAAAGTTATTGTATAAAGGTAACGTCCATTGTTTCTTTGCGGAGCCAACACATTCCCCATGTATGTTACTCGGGTTAATGACAGGACTTCATGATAAAATCGCCGTTCAAGATATCGGAATTGATAATGTAACAGATGCGGACGGACTGGCAGTAGGAAGACCGTCTGGATTTGTCGGTAAAACGATGGAACCATTTTTGAGCGGAAATTACACAGTAAGTGATGAAGGGTTATATAGACTATTAAAAGAACTAGCTGATACGGAAAATATTAATTTAGAGCCTTCTGCATTAGCTGGTATGGTTGGGCCAGTGAATGTATGTAAAACTGAAAACGAGTATTTACAAAAGCAACAGTTAACAGAGACGGTGAAAAAAGGTACTCATATTGTGTGGGGAACTGGTGGGAGCATGGTTCCAGAAGATGTGATGAATGGGTATTATACGAAAGGTTTGGAATTAACAATATAAATGTCATTACAGACTAAATATATAGCGGGTATTTCGCTTGGGGTTATGGGAGTAGGCTTTGCTGCTTCTATCCCTTTTCAAGGAACGATAGCTGGAGAGATTATACAAGGGGGATTTGAAGCTGGGTTAGTTGGCGGACTTGCGGATTGGTTCGCGGTTACAGCGTTATTTCGTCATCCGATGGGAATTCCAATTCCACATACAGCTTTATTACCTAAAAATCGAAAGAGGGTAACGAAAGGGCTTATTCATACGTTAGAAAATGAGTGGCTAACGAAAGAAAGTATTACGAATAAAGTAAAAGAAATGCAGCTAGCACAAATGGTGCTACAAATTGCTGAGAGAGAAATGCAGTCTGATGCTGTGAAAAAAGGGATTGTAACGATTGCAGAGAAAGCGATTGTTTCAATAGATACAGAAAAGTTAGCTGTTATTATTGAAAAAGAATTAAAAACGTATTTGCATAAAATTAATACAAGTAGCATCTTACAAGTGCTTGTTGATCAATTAGTTGTGCAAGAATATGATGAAAAGACACTTGATTACATATTAGTAAAAGTGAAAGATTTGACAGCGCAAGATGAAGCTCGTTACCAGCTTGGAAGCTTAGGAATGAAGGCGATGGAAAATATAAAAGTAGATGGATTCTTGCAGTTTACTTTGAAATCGTTTATGAATATTGTAGATGAAGATAAAATTGGAGGCATTTTGCAGAAGTTCATCATTAGTAATATTAACAGCTTACAAGATGCGGATAATAGCACAAGACAACTTATATTAGCGAAGATTCGTCAAGAAATTATAAATGTGAAAGAAAATGAAGCTTTACTACAGGAATTAGAAAAGTGGAAAGAAAAGTGGATTGCAAATTGGGATGCTACTGACAAAATAAAAGAGATGCTGGAGCAAGTACAACAAAGAGCAGTTACCTTTGTAAACAAAGAAGAATTTGCTGATACATATGTTATTCCATTTTTACAAACACAAATGAATAAAATAAAAGAAGACGAAGTAACGGTTCAAAAAATAGAAGATTGGTTACAAAAACAAGTTGTCACACTTGTTGAAAAGAATCATTCGAAAATCGGAAAACTTGTGCAAGAAAACCTTGATAAACTAGACGATAAAACATTAATTGAAATGATCGAAAATAACGTCGGTAAAGATTTGCAGTGGATCCGAGTGAACGGGGCTGTTTGCGGATTTATGATTGGATTAATTTTAGAAGGAATTAAAGCGATTATATGAATGAGAACATGGCGCGTTGGAACATTCTCAATGGGGCTTTCCATTATTACATTAGGTTGTTTCTTACTATTTTCAGTCATTAAAGGCACTCAAGTATTGGATACATTAACAGCATGGTGGCCTGTTTTACTTATTATACTTGGCGCTGAAATTTTACTATACCTTCTATTTTCTAAGAAGGAACAATCATTTATTAAATATGATATTTTTAGTATTTTCTTTATCGGCGTTTTAGGAAGCGTTGGAATTGCTTTTTACTGTTTATCATCAACTGGATTACTAGATGAAGTTCGTCATTCTATGAATACAACTAGGCAAACGAGTAATATTCCAGACGGACAACTTGATATACCTGAATCTATCAAAAAAATCGTAGTGGATGCGGGGCATCACCCTTTAACGATAGAGGGGAATAATACAAATCAAATTCATCTTTTTGGAACGTATGAAATGACGACGAAAGCAAATGAAAAAATTAATTTAAAACGCGAGGATTTCCTTTCAGTTCAAACAGCCGGAGAAACGATGTATATAACTTTAAAAACATTACCGGTTCAGCATACGTTATTTGAATCGGCAACACAGGTGAAACCAACGCTTGTTCTTCCGCAAAATAAAAATGTGGAAATTCGTGCTTCAAATAACGAACTATCTCTTTATCCTGGTCAATTACAAAATAATTGGTTTGTACAAAACAGCTCAAATGTATCTGTTCATTTAGCTAAAGACAGTGATGTTTCTTTAACAGCAGTAACAAATCAAAAAGAAACTCACGGAAACACACCTTGGGAACAAGTAGAAGATTTAACGAAAAAAGAAAATAATTCTTCAGATGAGAATCCAGAATTAAACGAGCAAGAACATTGGTATAAAAATTCGATTAAAACTGGAAATGGGACGTACAAATTAAATATTGAGAAAGCTTATAATTTGAATATGAACGTTATCGAAAAATAAATGAATAAAAATCCCTTTTTAGCACTTGTATTAGGGCTAATTCCTGGGCTTGGACATTTATACTTAAAAAAGCTAGGACGGTTTATTTTATATAGCGGAGGATCTTTATTTCTATTCTCCTTTGGAGTATTTTGTACCATAGTAGTAAGAGAACGTGATATTGCTTTTCTTTCTCTGTTTTTACTAGCACTGTTATGGGTAATCAACTTACTAGATTTAGTTATCACGATTATTAATCACTCGAAAAAACAAACTACCGGGCAATTGACAGAGCCCTCTAAAGAAAGTGAACGATTTTATATCATTCTCCTATCAATCATCCCTGGACTTGGCCATTTCCAATTAGGACTTATGCAACGAGGTCTTACATTTTTAGTCGCTTGCACAGGCTTAGGAAGCATGATTATATTTGTGACATTATTAACATCTCAAGAAAGTTTCCTTATCTTCCTTATTACGCTACCTGTTTTATGGATTTATAATTTCTTCGATGTTGTTCAACAACTACAGAAAAAAGAACGCGGAGAGCAACTAGATGACCGTACTATTTTCGAAGAGTTTGAAGAGCACCGAGAACAAGGAAAGAAAAATAAAACATTCGCTTCCATTTTAGCAATGTTTCCTGGAGCAGGACATATGTATTTAGGCTTACAGCGCCGTGGTATTCAGCTTATGGCAGCCTTTTTACTATCTATTTATTTACTCGACTTATTAAGACTTTCTGCGTTTTTATTTTTAGTACCAATTATTTGGTTCTATAGCTTTTTTGATGCGTTACAGCAAACTGCAAAATATGGAAAAGAACGTGTTAATGACGAACCTATCATAGATTATTTTATAAATCATCAAAGATGGATTGGTATCGGATTAATTGTATTAGGTGGTTATTATTTATTAGATCAAACAGTCCTTCCTATTTTGAATGACTATTTTGCAACTATATTTAATATTCATCTTAGCGAACTATATTATCGCTATTTCCAAACATCTATCGTTGCTCTCCTTTTAATTGGTGGCGGCTTTAAATTGTTACTTGGAAATAAAGAAAACAAAGGTGGCACAAACGAATGAATGATGCATTATTCAAAAGAAGATTGGCGCAATTATACGTTAGATTTTATAGAAAGCAATGAACGTGAATCTATGGAAGAACACCTTTATGAATGTGATCATTGTTTAGCACTTTATATGGAAAGTATTGATGAACAACATGAAAACCTTCCAATGATAAATGATGATTCATTTACGAACGAAGTTATGACGCAAATTAATTTTGAAACGTTACAACCTAATGAAAATATAAAAACAAACTCACTAAAGCGCACCATTATTCACTACATAATTGCGACTGCGGCTACAATTATTTTTATGGTAAGTGGTTTATTCCAATATATTTTCACAGCGACATCAAATTTCGAGAAATCTTCCAAAGAAAATGAGACTTCCATCTCACAACAAATTATAAACAAAACGGTAGATACATCAAAAAAGGACGGAGGTTCAAAACATGAATAAATGGCACGTATTGCCACTAATCACGCTATTGATTATAAAAGGAAGAAAGCTAGAGAACACGAAGAACTCTCCTTATGTAAAGAAACTGAGGAAAATATAAAATCCTCTCATAACATTGAAGCTTTACTATTGACGAAAGAACAAAAATTATTGATTGCTCAAAAACTAAGAGAACTTCCTGAAAATTACCGTGATGTCGTTCTCGCGCATTATTTAGAAGAAAAAAGTTATCAAGAAATTGCTTTGCAGGAAAACATCGAAGTGAAAACAGTCGAAATGAAACTGTATCGGGCAAGAAAATGGATTAAAAAACATTGGAAGGAGGAAGAGTTTCTATGAATGAAAATTAAAATATTAATAGCAGATGATAATTCTTTTATTAGAGAAGGCATGAAAATTATTTTAAATACATACGAAGAGTTTGAAGTATTAGATACAGTAAATGATGGAAAAGAAGCTGTAGTATATTGTAAGAAGCATGAAGTCGATATTGTGCTTTTAGATGTTCGCATGCCAAACATGAACGGGGTAGAGGCGACAAAGTTTATTTGTGAAGAGACGAAAACGAAGCCGCTTATTTTAACGACGTTTGATGATGATGAATATATTTTGGACGCAGTAAAAAACGGAGCAAAAGGTTATTTATTAAAAAATAATGATCCGGAACGTATTCGTGATGCGATAAAAGGAGTGTATAACGGTCAAACTGTTATGCAAGATGTAGTACTTGATAAAATTAAATCTAATTTAATGGAAAGTAAAGAGGAAGAATGTAAAATAGATAAGAGTCTTTTTACAGAAAGGGAGCTTAGTATTATCGCATTAATTGCGAAAGGTTTCTCTAATAAAGAAATTTCGAAGCAGCTTTTCATATCCGAAGGAACAATTGCAAATTATATTACATCGGTTTTAGGGAAAACTGGACTTGAACATCGCACACAAATCGCGATTTATTACTTAACAGGGAAAGTAGATTAAATGGAATTTTGGTTAATTGTAAGTAAATTAATTGTCTTTATATATATTGTGTTCAGTTACATCCATTCAAACGTTACGAACTTACCGTGGGTTATACTTACTTTGCTTTTATATCTTTCTGTAAACGTGCTGATCTCTATATTTAAAAAAGATACGTACAAAAAAATATTAACTTGTCTGTCAATTGGTGTAGTTATGTTATTGACATGGAAGGTTCATCCGTTTTTCATTTTGTTTTTACCTTTGAATGTATACGAAATGACATTTCATTATATAGAGAAGAAATGGCAACTTTTTATCATTATGATAATTCCTATTATTATTACAGATGAAAATATTCGAATGACGTATGGATTAATTGTTGCATTTTCTTTTCTCGTTTTAACTATGGCAGATCGATATATATCGCGTGTAGTAAAGCTGGAATCACAAAATGATAAGATGCGAAAAGATATGCAGCGACTGACGAAAAGCTTACATGAAAATAAAGAATACATAAGACAATCAGAGTACACGTTTAAGTTAGAAGAGAGAAATCGACTATCTCAAGAAATTCATGACAAAATCGGTCACTCGATGACAGGTGCGCTTATTCAAATGGAAGCAGCGAAGAGATTGCTTGAAATAGATAAAGAAAAATCTGCGGAGTTATTACAAAATGCCATTCATATTTCGAAAGATGGAATTGAAAGCATTCGGATTACATTAAAAAATATGAAGCCATCAACTGAGCAAATTGGTATTCATCGTATGAAATTATTCATAGAGGAATTTGCCGGTAAGCATGATGTAAATATTCCTTTCGTATATAAAGGTAACTTAGATATGATTTCCCCCATTCAATGGAAAATTATCGGTGAAAATGTTACAGAGGCGCTAACAAATACGATGAAATACGCTGATGCGACAGTTATTTCTATAGATATTCATGTGCTTAACAAGATGGTTAAAGTACAAGTGAAGGATAACGGAAAAGGTGCAGTTCTTGTTAAGAAAGGTCTCGGTATTATGGGGATGGAGGAGCGAACAGCGTCTGTAAACGGCAAGATTATTGTAGATGGGACAAGTGGTTTTTCAGTAACGATGTTGTTGCCGATATAAATGAACACATTAGAAATTAAAAATTTAACGAAAAAATTTGGTGACTTCATCGCGGTAGATAATATGTCTTTATCTATTAAAGAAGGAGAAATATTTGGATTTTTAGGTTCGAATGGTGCTGGTAAGAGTACAACGATTAATATGATTGCTGGTTTGTTAAGAAGTAATGAAGGTGAAATTAGCATACTAGGAAAAAATATAAAGAAACATAATCGATTTGCCAAAATGAATATCGGTATCGTTCCGCAAGATATTGCGATTTATGAAGAGCTAACTGCCTATGAAAATGTGAAGTTCTTTGCGGGGCTATACGGGTTAAGAGGGGCTGAATTAAAAGCGAGAGTAGAAGAAGCACTTCAATTTGTAGGGCTAAGTGATAAACATAAAAGTTATCCGAAAAACTTTTCTGGCGGGATGAAAAGAAGATTGAATATCGCTTGTGCAATCGCACATAGACCGAAATTAATTATTATGGATGAACCGACAGTTGGAATTGATCCGCAGTCAAGAAATTATATTCTCCAGTCTGTCCGAAAATTAAATGAAATGGGAAGTACGATTATTTACACGAGTCACTACATGGAAGAAGTAGAAGAGATTTGTACGAAAATAGCAATTGTTGATCACGGTAAAGTGATTGCAGAAGGAACGAAAGAACAGTTAAAAGCAATTATTACCGATACGAAAGATATTTGGATTGAAGTAAAGTCGGTAGAAAATTTAGATGTAGAAAAATTAAAAGAGATAAATGGTGTGAAAGCTGTTCGAATTGAAGAGAACGTAATAAAAGTGAATTCTGATGCAGGATTAAATAATTTAAATAAAATTATTCAGCATTGTATTAATTACGATATTGAAATTCGTTCGTTAGAGGAGCAGGCTCCGAACTTAGAAACAGTATTCCTTACGTTGACTGGAAGAAACTTACGAGATAAATAAATGTTAGCATTTCCAATTGTACTTATGCTTGTGTTAGGAACAGCGTTAACGAACGCATTTAATAGTGATAGTCATTCTATTAAAGATATTCAAGTGTTATACAAAGACGAAGCGAATAGCACGTTTTCTCAATCATTTGAAGCATTTACGAAAGAAGTCGATAAATCGGGTATTCATTTTAAAAAAGCTTCTGAAGGTATAGATGGAAAAGAAGAAGTGAGGCAAAATAAATATGCTGCTTATGTAGAGTTAAATAAAGATGGTGCAAAATTTTACGGGAGTGACAGAAGTAGTGTAGAGGGAAGTATTGTAGAAGGAATGCTTACAACATTTGTTGATAAGTACAATGTAGTGGTCGAAGTTGCAAAAGTAGATCCTAGTAAAGTTAGCACAGTTATTTCAAACGAAAATCATAATGACTATATAAAAGAGACATCTTTACAAGCTGCGAAAAAACCAGGTGCTATGGATTACTATGCGGTTGTAATGACGACGATGATTGCACTGTATGCTGCGATGGGTGCGAGTTTCTTAATTCGAGGAGAACGAATACGTAAAACAGGAGATCGTTTAATTGCAGCACCTATAAGTAAAGCCGAAATTTTCATTGGGAAAGTGCTCGGTAGTCTTGTAGCGAATGCACTTTGTCTATTGCTTGTCGTTATATTTAGTAAATTTGTTTTTCAAGCGAATTGGGGCGACCATCTTGGAATTATATTTCTTATTTTATTAACAGAAGTTTTTCTGGCAATTAGCTTCGGTTTAGGGATCGGATATATTACAAAAACAGGTGAATCATCTAGAGCGATTATTATGGTAGTTGTGCAATTAGCTTCTATTTTTGGTGGTGCATATTTCGTAGTAGAAGAAAATTTTGTTACAAATTTATCACCATTAACGTGGGCAAACACAGCTATTATGAAAATTATTTATGCAGATGACATAGGGGCGGCATTGCCGGTAATATCTTTAAACCTTGGAATTTCAGCACTCTTTTTAATCATTGCGATTATTGCATTACGTAGACGGGAGGGGCTATAGATGAAAGATATTTTCTGGCTCATACAAAAAACGTTATCTGTACTTTTGAAAAATAAAAAAGGGCTACTCATTATTATTAGCTTGCCGATAATAGGAACGCTCATTTCTTTTTCAATATACGGAAATGTAGGGCAAGGAACGTTAAATATCGGGATTGTAAATAAAGAAAATGAGCCGATAGCAAATGATACGGTGAAATTTTTAGAAGGATTAAATCATGTAAATGTAAGTAAAATTAAAGAGTCTGAAGTAGAAGATAAACTCACTTCAAAAAAACTTGATGGTGTGATTACATTAGATTCTGGTTTTTCCGCAAGTGTTCGAGAAGGGAAACCGAGTCATATTGAGATTGCATCGATTAAAGGTGATCAAGTAACAGTATTTATAAAATCATATGTATATAACTATATTGATAATATCGCTGCGATTAGTAAAGTGGCGGGGAAGGATCAAAGTACGTTTAATAGTATGTACGCTAGTTATCAAAACAGTTCATTTAAAGTGAAGTCTGAGACACTGGAAGATACTTCGAAAAATAAAGATATGACAAATCAAACGATGGGCTATCTTATTATGTTCATGCTATTTTCAGCAGTGAACTTATCAGGGTTTATTTTAAAAGAAAAAGAGAATAGAACGTATTTTAGATTATTATCAACACCGATAGATGGAAAGAAATTTATATTATCTAATGTTGCAGTAAATATGATGATATTAACAGTGCAAATTGTCATTGCAGTCTTATTTATGACGAATGTTTTTCACACAAATATAAATATGCCTTTCATAGTGATGATTGGTGTGCTTATGATATTCGCGTTAATCGCAATTGGTTTATCATTAGTCATTGTGTCTTTTTCAAAAAGTTCAGCTGCTTCAAATGCGATGCAAAATATAGTGATAGTACCAACATGTTTACTCGCTGGATGTTATTTTCCATATGATATTATGCCAAAAGCAGTACAAAAAGTAGCTGATTTCCTACCGCAGCGCTGGTTACTAGATACGATAGCAAAACTACAGCAAGGTATTCCGTTTTCAGAGTTGTATTTAAATATTTTAATCTTATTCGCCTTTGCGATAGCATTTTTCTTAATTGCGATTTATAAGTTTGGAAGAAATAATGATGCGAGGAATTTTGTTTAATTGAATGACAAAATAGAAAGGTGGAAAGAAAACGAGCGGAAGGAAATCAAAATGATTAAAAAAATATTACGAGTTACTTCTATTATTATTGCTATTTTCGTTTTTATTTTAATTTGGATGCATATCGATGTTACTCTCGGCAGGAAAATGGAAGCTGGGAAAAACATGCCGACAGAGTATGCACCTCATTATAGTGACTTTCAATTATATGTAGAAGGGAAGTCGTTTTATAAACAATTATTTACTGATATAAGAGAAGCGAAAAGTTCTATTTACACGTATTTTTTTATTTTGTCGGATGATAAAAGCAGCCATACCTTTTTAAACTTATTAAAAGGGAAGGCGAAAGAAGGAGTAAACGTATATTTATCGGTTGATTTAATTAATGATTTATCATTTGAAAGAAAGATGATAAAAGAATTACAGGAAAGCGGTGTTCATTTTACATATAGTAGGGAGCCGCAATTACCATTTGGTTTTTATTCTCTTCATCATCGTAATCATCGCCGCATTACGACGATAGATGGTGAGATTGGATATACGGGTGGTTTTAATATCGGGGATGAGTACTTAGGGAAAGATAAGCGATTTGGATATTGGCGTGACTATCATGTAAGGATAAGGGGAGAAGGGGCAAAAGATTTAGAAGAACAGTTTGCTTTAGATTGGAAACGAGATACGAATGAAGATATAAAGCGAAGTACGAATAAGGCGACTAAAGGGAAGACGTTACATACTATGGTTAGTTATAATGGGCATCACGTCGCTGAAAAGTATATAGAGTTAATCAAACAAGCGAAGCATTCAATCGTAGTTACAACGCCTTATTTTATAGCGAAAAATAAAGAGTTAATGAATGCTTTAATCGCGGCGCAAAAACGTGGTGTTACAGTGAATACTTTGGTCATATAAACCAGATATTCCTCTTATTAAAGAGGCGGCATATCCATACATACGTCAAGCTGTTAATAATGGGATTACTGTATATGGTTATAAAAAAGGGATGTTCCATGGAAAGTTAATGCTAATTGATAATGAATTAACTGTTATCGGTACTACAAATTTTACTGCACGTAGCTTTTATATTAATGATGAGATGAATCTGTATATTCATGGTGGATCTATTGTCTCAGAAGTGAATGAGGCGTTAACGCAAGATTTTCATGATTCGAAAGAAATGACGAAAGAATTTTTTGAGCAGTTATCATTTTGGGAGCGATGTAAGGAGAAAGTGGCTGGATTGGTTGATTTTTATTTGTGAATGAAAAACTACACAAAGCAATTCGTCCTATCTTCTTCTTTTCTTTTTCATTTTAAAAAAAGGAACAAAGGCATTCGCCTTTGTTCCTTTTTTATTGCGATCTATATAGGGGGAATTGTTATGAGGCCATATAAAAGAGTCTTAATAAAACTAAGCGGCGGCGCTCTTGCCGATCAAACTGGAAATAGCTTTAACTCCAAACGATTAGAACATATCGCAAACGAAATTTTATCCATTGTTGATTTAGGTATCGAAGTATCCATCGTTATCGGTGGCGGTAACATTTTCAGAGGTCATTTAGCTGAAGAATGGGGAATTGATCGTGTAGAAGCTGATAATATCGGTACGTTAGGTACGATCATTAATAGCTTAATGCTCCGCGGTGTTTTAACTAGTAAAACAAATAAAGAAGTACGCGTTATGACTTCCATCCCTTTTAACGCAGTAGCCGAACCATATATTCGCTTGCGTGCAGTCCATCATTTAGATAACGGTTATGTCGTTATTTTTGGAGGCGGTAACGGGCAACCTTTCGTTACGACAGATTACCCAAGTGTACAGAGAGCAATCGAAATGAATAGTGACGCCATATTAGTCGCAAAACAAGGAGTAGACGGTGTCTTTACAAGTGATCCAAAACATAACAAGTCCGCGAAAATGTATCGAAAACTGAACTATAACGATGTTGTTAGGCAAAACATACAAGTCATGGACCAAGCCGCTTTATTGCTTGCTCGGGACTACAATTTACCAGCACACGTCTTTAACTTTGATGAGCCTGGGGTGATGAAGAAAATATGTTTAGGGGAACATGTGGGGACGTTGATTAATGATGATGTTTCGATGCTTGTGCATGATTAAATGAAAAAATTCGGGTTGGCAACACAAATTTTTGTCGCGCTTGTTTTAGGGATTGTAGTAGGGGCAGTCTTTTATGGCAATAAAACGGCGATTTCTTATATCACACCAATTGGGGATATATTTATTCACTTAATTAAGATGATTGTAGTACCAATTGTTATTTCAGCATTAATTGTTGCGGTAGCTGGTGTAGGAGATATGAAAAAACTTGGGAAACTGGGCGGTAAGACAATTCTTTATTTCGAAATTATTACGACAATTGCTATTTTAATGGGATTACTTGCAGCGAATATATTCCAACCAGGTACTGGCGTTGATATGAGTAATTTACAGCAAAGTGATATTTCTTCTTATAAACAAACTGCAGATGCAACAGAGAAGAAAGGATTTGCTGAAACGATTGTTCATATTGTACCGAAAAACGTATTTGAATCTATCTCACAAGGTGACTTATTACCGATTATATTCTTCTCCGTGTTATTTGGTTTAGGAGTTGCGGCAATTGGAGACAAAGGAAAGCCTGTCTTTAACTTTTTTGAAGGTGTACTCGAAGCGATGTTTTGGGTTACAAATCAAGTTATGAAGTTTGCACCATTCGGTGTATTCGCATTAATTGCTGTTACGGTTGCAAAATTTGGTGTAGCAACACTACTTCCGTTAGGAAAACTAGTGCTAGCTGTATACGTAACTGTTATACTATTCGTTGTGATTGTATTAGGTATTAATGCACGAATGGTTGGCGTAAACATTTTTACATTAATAAAAATTTTAAAAGAAGAACTTATTCTTTCATTTACGACAGCAAGTTCAGAAGCTGTTTTACCTAATATAATGAGAAAAATGGAAGAGTTCGGTTGTCCAAAGGCAGTTGCCTCTTTCGTAATTCCGACAGGTTATACATTTAACTTGACTGGATCGGCTATTTATCAAGCGTTAGCGGCATTGTTTGTTGCACAAATGTATGGTGTACACATGTCACTGACTGAGCAAATAACGTTATTATTCGTTCTCATGTTAACATCCAAAGGTATGGCGGGAGTTCCAGGTGCCTCATTCGTTGTTGTATTAGCAACGTTAGGTTCAATGGGCTTACCGTTAGAAGGTATCGCATTAATTGCGGGAATTGACCGCATTTTAGATATGATTCGCTCATCTGTCAATGTATTAGGAAATGCATTAGCGGCCATTGTTATGTCGAAGTGGGAAGGCGAATTCGATAATGAGAAAGCAAAACAATATGTAGAAACAGTCAAACAAACAAAAGCAGCATAAATGGCAACATTAACTGAAGTTAAAAATGGTGTGCGAATTGAAAAAGATTTTTTAGGTGAAAAAGAAGTACCAAATTATGCGTACTACGGCGTACAAACAATGCGTGCAGTAGAAAACTTCCCAATTACAGGTTACAAAATTCATGAAGGTTTAATTCAAGCATTCGCAGTTGTAAAAAAAGCAGCAGCACTTGCAAATACAGATGTAGGCAGATTGGAATTGAATAAAGGCGGCGCGATCGCAGAAGCTGCTCAAGAAATTCTAGATGGAAAATGGCACGATCATTTCATCGTCGACCCAATTCAGGGCGGTGCAGGTACTTCAATGAACATGAACGCAAATGAAGTCATTGCCAATCGTGCTCTTGAATTATTAGGAATGGAAAAGGGAGACTATCATTATATTAGTCCAAATAGCCATGTAAATATGGCACAATCAACAAATGATGCATTCCCAACGGCGATTCATATCGCGACATTAAATGCATTAGAAGGCTTATTACAAACGATGGGTTATATGCATGATGTATTTGAATTAAAAGCAGAACAATTCGACCATGTTATTAAAATGGGTCGTACGCATTTACAAGATGCAGTGCCAATTCGTCTTGGACAAGAGTTTAAAGCGTATTCTCGTGTACTTGAACGTGATATGAAACGTATTAAGCAATCACGTCAACATTTATATGAAGTAAACATGGGAGCAACTGCAGTTGGTACAGGCTTAAATGCAGATCCAGAGTATATTGAAGCAGTTGTGAAACATCTTGCTACAATTAGTGAATTACCACTTGTTGGTGCAGAAGATTTAGTGGACGCGACACAAAATACTGATGCGTACACAGAAGTATCTGCAGCACTAAAAGTATGTATGATGAACATGTCTAAAATTGCGAATGACCTTCGCTTAATGGCATCAGGTCCACGTGTTGGTTTAGCAGAAATTATGTTACCGGCTCGTCAACCAGGTTCTTCTATTATGCCAGGGAAAGTAAACCCTGTTATGCCAGAAGTTATTAACCAAATTGCGTTCCAAGTAATTGGTAACGATCATACAATTTGTCTTGCTTCAGAAGCAGGACAATTAGAATTAAATGTTATGGAACCAGTACTTGTTTTCAACTTACTTCAATCTATTAGCATTATGAATAACGGTTTCCGTGCCTTTACAGATAATTGCTTAAAAGGAATTGAAGCGAATGAAGATCGTTTAAAAGAGTATGTTGAGAAAAGTGTAGGAATTATTACAGCCGTGAACCCTCATATCGGTTATGAAGCAGCAGCTCGTGTTGCGAAAGAAGCAATTGCAACAGGTCAATCCGTTCGTGAACTTTGTGTGAAAAATGGTGTATTGTCACAAGAAGATTTAGAGTTAATTCTAGATCCATTTGAAATGACACACCCAGGGATTGCAGGAGCAACTCTTTTAAAGAAAAATTAAATGAATAGAGGTAGGGATGTTATGAGTAAGTTTACAGTGGCTTCTAATGGTGCATTAGAAACAACATTAAGAGGAGCAGAAGTATTATCAACACCACTTTTAAATAAAGGGGTAGCTTTCACACAAGAGGAAAGAGAAGAGTTAGGTTTAAAAGGTTTATTACCGCCAGCTGTTTTAACATTAGAAGAACAAGCACGCCGAGCATATGAACAATTTAGTTCTCAGCCGGATGATTTATTAAAAAATGTATATTTAACTGCGTTACATGATCGAAATGAAGTATTATTTTATCGTATATTAACAGATCATTTACGTGAAATGTTACCGATTGTATATACACCAACTGTAGGTGTAGCAATTCAAAGGTATAGTCATGAATACCGTAAACCACGTGGTATTTATTTATCAATTAACGATCCATCAGGTATTGAAGATGCATTTGCCAATATCGGTGCAACAGCTGAAAACATTGATTTAGTCGTTGTAACGGATGGAGAAGGTATATTAGGAATTGGTGATTGGGGTGTTGGTGGAATTAACATCGCAATCGGGAAATTAGCTGTATATACGGCCGCAGTTGGAATCGATCCTAGCCGTGTATTACCGGTAATTTTAGATGTAGGTACAAATCGTGAGGAATTATTAAACAATCCATTTTATATTGGAAATCGTCACCCTCGCATAACAGGTGAAGCTTACGATGAATTTATCGATACGTTTGTTCAAGCGGTAAATAAACAATTCCCGAAGGCGCTTCTACATTGGGAAGACTTCAGTTCTCGAAATGCACGAAAAATTTTAGATAAATATCGTCATGACGTTTGTACATTTAATGATGATATTCAAGGTACAGGGGCAGTTTCACTTGCTGCTGTATTATCGGCAGTAAAAGCTTCTGGTGTACCGCTAAGTGAGCACCGTGTTGTTGTGTTTGGTGCTGGTACGGCTGGAATCGGTATCGCAGATCAAGTAAGAGATGCAATGGTTCGCGTCGGCTTATCAGACGAAGAATCTCATAATCGTTTCTGGTGTATTGACCGTAACGGATTAGTTACAGATAATATGGAAGATCTTCTTGATTTCCAAATTCCATATGCAAGAAAAGAAGCGGAAGTAAGTGATTGGAAACAAAATGATGTGATCGGGCTTGCTGAAGTTGTGAAACATGTAAAACCGACAATTTTAATTGGAACATCAACAGTTGCGGGCGCATTTAAAGAAGAGATTATTAAAGAAATGGCTTCTCACGTAGAAAGACCAATCATTTTACCAATGTCGAATCCAACGCCACTTGCGGAAGCGAAACCAGCAGATTTAATCGAGTGGACAGAAGGAAGAGCATTAGTTGCAACAGGAAGTCCGTTTGAACCGGTTACATATAACGGTGTAACGTATGTGATTGGACAGTCAAATAACGCACTTATTTTCCCAGGACTAGGTCTTGGTACAATTGTTGTTCGTGCAAGCGTCATGACGGATGGAATGTTCGCAGCAGCAGCTGAAGCAGTTGCAAGTATGGTAGATACAAGTCAGCCAGGAGCACCTATTTTGCCAGAAGTTGAAGAGTTACGTAATATTTCTGAACTAGTTGCAATTGAAGTAGCGAAAGTTGCAGTTGCAGAAGGTGTTGCTAGAGAGAACTTAAGTGATAACGATATTAAGATTGCAGTGAAAGAAGCAATGTGGAAGCCTGAGTATCGTCAAATAAAAGCGGTAGAAAAGGTTAACATATAGGTGGCAGCTTTGAATTGGAATCAATTATGGAAGAAAGATATGTATCTTTTAATTATATTAATGGTAGTTGTCCCAATTGCTGGAGAGCTTAATTTTCATCCTTTTAATGATATGTTTCGTGTTAGCTTCGGAACACCGCTTTTCTTCTTTTTATTACTATTTTTAAGAAGAATACCAGCAGCAGCTGCAGGTATTCTCGTCGGTATATCTGTAGTTTTATTCCGTGTAAGTCTTGATTGGGTATTGCAAGGTTCATTCCATATGACAGAATCATTTTATTTGCGCTATCCTGTGTTCTTTTATTATTTTATTTATGGAAGCCTTTTTTCGCTTTGTAGAGTAAATAAGTTTCATCAGAAGCCAATTGTTATTGGGTGCCTTGGAATTTCAATTGAAATTATTGCAAGTATGTCAGAACTTGCGTTTTATCATATGCTCGTACTAGGCACAACAATAACAGTTTCTGAAGTGAATAAACTAATCATTATAGCTATTTTTCGCAGTTTTTTTGCGCTCGGTTTTTTAAATATGATGAACTTATATGAAACGAAATTAAAAGAATCCCAAGTTCGAAAAGAAAATGAAAATATGTTAATGTACCTCTCTAATTTATATGTGGAATCTGTCCATTTGAAAAAAACGTTACAAAATGCTGAGTTAATTACACAAGAAGCATATCAACTATATCGAAACTTACAAACGAACGATGATTTAAATAGCAAAACAGCATTAAAAATAGCAGGAGAAGTGCACGAAATAAAAAAGGATAATCAAAGGATTTTTGCAGGGCTATCTAAACTGTTATTAGATAAAAATGTGGCTGAGTATGTAGAAGGACATGAATTAGCGGAAATAATTGTAAGAATAAATGAGAAGTATGCTGAAATGCTAGGAAAAGATATACGTTTTTCTAAACATATAGAAGGTGAGCACGCTGCATATCACGTGTATACGGTTCTATCAATTTTTAATAATTTAGTTGCAAATGCAGTGGAAGCAATTGAGGATAGAGGTCTCATTAGTATGAAGCTATATAAACGAGATAAACATATATTCTTTGAAGTAATTGACGATGGTCCTGGTATTGCACAGAAGTATAAGAAATTAGTATTTAAGCCAGGGTTTACTTCAAAGTATGATCAAATGGGAACACCGTCAACAGGTATTGGACTTTCTTACATAAACGAAATGGTAACAGAGCTAGGTGGAGAAGTGAGATTAGAAGACCGAGAAACTGGCGTAGGGTGTAAGTTTATCGTTTGTTTACCGGAGTGCAGTTTAAAGCGGGAAGGGGAATAAATGTTGTTTTATTATATCGTAGATGATGATGAAGTTTTCCGTTCTATGCTTTCGCAAATTATTGAAGATGGAGATCTTGGGGAAGTAATTGGAGAGTCGGAAGACGGAGCTTTTATTGAAGCGGACCAACTGAATTTTAAAAAAGTAGATATTTTGTTTGTTGATTTATTAATGCCAATGCGAGACGGAATTGAAACAGTTCGTCATATTGCGTCCGCTTTTACTGGGAAGATCATTATGATTTCTCAAGTTGAATCGAAGCAACTTATAGGTGAGGCGTATACACTTGGAGTAGAATATTATATTACAAAGCCACTGAATAAAATTGAAGTTGTATCTGTTGTACGAAAAGTAATGGAGCGTATTCGCTTGGAGCGTTCTATATATGATATTCAAAAATCATTGAATAACGTTTTTAAGTGGGAACAGCCGCAAGTTCGAAATGAGCCAATACAAGAAGGGAAGAAAATAGCGGATTCAGGGCGCTATTTATTATCAGAACTCGGTATTGCGGGAGAGAACGGAAGCAAAGACTTACTTAGTATGTTGGAATATTTATATGGGCAGGAAAAGGCACAAACATTTGAATTTGGATTTCCTGCGTTAAAAGATATTTTCCATCATATTACATTAAGGAAATTAGGGGATATAGCTTTAGAAACGGATATTGATAAAGAGAAAAAAGCATCTGAGCAAAGGGTAAGAAGGGCGATTTATCAATCATTAAATCACTTAGCTTCCCTCGGATTAACAGACTTTTCGAATCCGAAATTTGAAAGCTATGCTCCGAAATTTTTTGATTTTACTATAGTTAGAAAACGGATGACGGAAATGATGAAAGATGAAGTAGCAACTTCTGGTCATATACGTATTAATACGAAGAAGTTTATTCAAGTGTTGTATTTTGAGGCAAAACGGTTGATGGAGATAGAATGAATGCACCAACGGGGAGGAGGACGGGACATGAATAAAGAAGAAAAGGTCATAGTGGGTTTCAGGGACTTATATAATAAGATTGTTTGGCTTAATAAGGATAAGATGGAAGACAGTCTTAAGGGTTATAATTCTTCTGAAGTACATTGTATCGAATACATTGAAAAAAATGTAGATTCTAACGTGACAAAACTTGCGGAGTCCTTTTATATGACTCGCGGTGCCATAAGTAGAATAACAAAAAAACTTATAAAAAAAGGCCTCATCGAAAGTTATCAGAAGTCGGATAATAGGAAAGAAATCTATTTTAGGCTTACTGAACAAGGGAAAGTAATTTATAAAATACATGAGGATCTGCACAAAGAGTTTGAAGAACGGGATAAAGTTGTGTTTGATCAAGTAACCGAGGAAGAATTTGATAGTATACTTAGCTTCGTGGAAAAGTATAGTAGACATTTGGATACAGAAATAAAGAAACAAGGTGTACATATTAAGTCGTAAGTGTTTCTTTGTGGAATAGGATTCAGCATTATAATACCTGTCGTTCCATTTTTAGTGCAGCCGTATACAAGTAATTCGGCAGAACAAGCGGTCGTCGTTACGCTATTAACTTCTGTTTATGCAGTCTGCGTATTTTTTGCGGCTCCCGCACTTGGAGCTTTGAGTGATAAATATGGTCGTCGTCCATTACTTTTAGTATGCCTTTTCGGTTCCGCAATCGGGTACTTAGTTTTTGGTATAGGAGGAGCTCTATGGATACTATTTGCTGGGCGCATAATAGAAGGTATCACAGGAGGAAGCATAAGCACTATCTTCGCATATTTTGCAGATATTATTCCTCCAGAACACAGAACGAAATATTTCGGATGGGTAAGTGCGGTTGTAGGAGTAGGCACTGTTATTGGACCAACTATAGGTGGATATCTTGCCAAGTTTGGTTATGCTGTACCTATGTATTTTGGAGCAATCATAACTTTATTAAATGTTGTTTATGGAATCTTATATATGCCTGAGAGCCTTGACAAAAATAATAGATTGAAAGAGATTACCTTTGTAAGATTGAATCCATTTACACAGCTTGCAAATATACTTTCCATGAAAAATTTAAAATGGCTACTTGTCTCAGCGTTCTTACTTTGGATACCAAATGGATCTTTACAGGCAATTTTTTCACAATTTACAATGGATATTTTTAGTTGGAAGCCTGCGTTAATCGGACTTATGTTTTCAATTATGGGATTCCAAGATATTATTTCACAAAGTTTCATAATGCCAAAACTTTTGACAAAACTTACTGATAAACAGATAGCAATTCTCGGAATGGTTTCGGAGATTATAGGTTATAGTCTTATTGCAGCATCAGCTTTGTTCTCATTTTATCCGTTTCTTATCGCTGGAATGTTTATATTTGGTTTTGGTGATTCCATCTTTGGACCTTCATTCAATGGGATGCTCTCGAAGTCTGTCGATTCTTGTGAACAAGGAAGGATTCAAGGAGGTAGTCAATCTATTCAAGCTTTAGCAAGAATGATTGGGCCAATCATTGGAGGGCAAATTTATGTTTCACTTGGGCATGCTGCACCTGCTTGTATGGGGATCATCCTTATAGTAGCCGCAATAACAGTCCTATATAAGGGCACGCATGAAAATATGTAAATGAGTTTTACATTAAATAAATCAATTATTAAAGAAGTGTGCGGAGAGACCTCATATAAAAGAGGTGAAGCTTATTATAAATCAAATAAAGTAATAATAAATCATTATGATGAAAATAAAGAAATTTGCGAGGCGTCAGTAAAAGGAAACGAAGATTTTCATGTTACAGTCGAAAAAGCTAAAAAGGGTGATGTTGTTGCGAAATGTAGTTGTCCTTCATTAGCGTCTTTTCAAACGTACTGTCAACATGTTGCAGCAGTATTGATACAAATAAATTATAATCAGCAAACGGGGGGAATGCACCCTGTTAGTAGTGAACACATGAGCGGAAATGATCAATTAACAAGTGGGATGTTTCAGTTGTTTGCAGACAAACCACTGAGACCGAAAAGTAAACAACATCGTTTTGATACACGTGAAATACTTCATGTTGAATTTATTTGTACACCAGTAGTTACGAAACAAGGTGGAGCGCTTCTAGGAATGCAGCTGAAACTTGCCAAAACGTATTTCGTAAATCAGATTAGAGAATTTCTTTTTAAAGTGGAGAGAAGAGAACTTTTTAATTGTTCCAATGAGTTTACATATACACCAGATGTACATAGCTTTAAACAAGATACAGATGTGATTATTCAGCGACTTATTAAAATTCTTTATAATGAAAAAATGTATGAGGATGCGCTAGAAGTACATGCAAAACAAGATGATAGCATGATTTTAATACCGCCAGCGTCTTGGGGGGATATGCTTTCTTTACTTTCTAAAGTTGAGTGTGTGAGACTGAATCAAAATGGACAATCTTTTCATGGTTTACAAATTTCAAAAGGACTACTTCCATTACATTTTGAGTTTAATAAAGGGAGTAACAGTGGGTTTACCCTTTATATTGATGGCTTACAACGAGTTGAGGTAATGGATACGTATAGTTATGCTCTATTTGGAGGGGAACTGTATCACTTGAACGCTGAGGATTGCAAGCGGCTTATAGAATTACAAAAAATGATGAATCGCTCTAGTAGTAACCAATTATACATTCCGGCGGATAAGATGGAATATTTTGTAGCGAAAGTTGTACCAGGTTTAATGAAGCTAGGAACTGTACGAATAGATGAGGTAGTATCAGATCGCGTGGAAACACCTGTATTAAAAGCGAAATTATATTTAGATAGAGTGAAAAATCGCTTGTTAGCAGGTCTTGAATTTCACTATGGAAACGTCATAATTAATCCGTTAGAAGAGGATGGACAGCCGTCTGTTTTTAATCGTGATGAGAAAAAGGAAAAAGAGATTTTAGACATTATGAGTGAAAGTGCCTTTGCGAAAACGGAAGGCGGTTACTTTATGCATAATGAAGAAGCTGAGTACAATTTTTTATATCACGTCGTTCCAACGTTAAAAGGTTTAGTTGATATTTATGCGACGACAGCAATCAAATTACGAATTCATAAAGGGGATACAGCTCCTCTTATTAGAGTTAGACGAAAAGAGAGGATAGACTGGTTGTCATTTCGTTTTGATATAAAAGGAATACCGGAGGCGGAAATTAAAGGAGTATTAGTAGCTCTTGAAGAGAAACGTAAATATTACCGATTAGCGAACGGTTCTTTATTATCACTGGAGAGTAAAGAGTTTAATGAAATTAATCAATTTGTAAAAGAAACGGGTATTCGGAAAGAATTTTTACATGGGGAAGAAGTGAATGTTCCGCTTATTCGGAGTGTGAAATGGATGAACGGGCTTCACGAAGGTAATGTTTTAAGTTTGGATGATTCTGTTCAAGAGTTAGTAGAAAACATTCAAAATCCGAAAAAATTAAAGTTTACTGTGCCAAATACTTTACATGCAGAAATGCGAGAGTATCAAGTGTATGGATTCGAGTGGATGAAAACACTCGCCTATTACCGTTTTGGAGGCATTTTAGCAGACGATATGGGACTCGGAAAAACATTGCAAAGCATTGCTTTTATAGATTCTGTTTTATCGGAAATTCGAGAGAAGAACATGCCTATATTAGTCGTTTCTCCGTCATCTCTCGTCTATAATTGGCTTAGTGAATTGAAAAAGTTCGCCCCTCATATTCGAGCAGTTATTGCAGATGGAAATCAAATAGAGCGCCGAAAAATTTTAAAAGATATAGCAGAATTTGATGTCATAATTACGTCATATCCATTGCTGAGAAGAGATATAAGGTTGTATGGAAGGCCGTTTCATACACTATTTCTTGATGAAGCACAAGCGTTTAAAAACCCTACAACGCAAACTGCAAGAGCGGTGAAAACGATTCAAGCTGAGTATCGTTTCGGATTAACAGGAACACCTGTAGAAAATTCGTTAGAAGAGCTATGGTCTATCTTCCATGTTGTCTTCCCAGAATTATTACCAGGAAGAAAAGAGTTCGGTGATTTAAGACGTGAAGATATAGCGAAGCGAGTGAAACCATTCGTATTAAGACGATTAAAAGAGGACGTATTAAATGAATTGCCAGATAAAATAGAGCATTTACAGTCATCGGAGTTGTTACCAGATCAAAAGAGATTGTATGCAGCTTATTTAGCGAAATTAAGGGAAGAAACGTTAAAACATTTAGACAAAGATACGTTACGTAAAAATAAAATTAGAATTTTAGCTGGTTTAACGAGATTACGACAAATTTGTAATCATCCTGCTTTATTCGTTGATGATTACAAAGGCAGTTCAGCTAAATTTGAACAACTGTTAGAGATTTTAGAAGAATGTAGAAGTACTGGGAAGAGAATTTTAATCTTTTCTCAATTTACGAAGATGCTTTCCATTATTGGTCGTGAGTTAAATCGTCAAGCGATTCCATACTTTTATTTAGACGGGAGTACACCTTCGCAAGAGCGTGTAGAACTATGCAATCGGTTTAACGAAGGGGAAGGTGATTTATTCCTTATTTCTTTAAAAGCTGGTGGTACGGGTCTTAACTTAACTGGTGCAGATACAGTCATATTGTACGACTTATGGTGGAATCCAGCTGTTGAACAACAAGCAGCAGATAGAGCATATAGAATGGGACAAAAAAATGCGGTGCAAGTTATTAAGTTAGTAGCCCACGGAACAATTGAAGAGAAAATGCATGAACTACAAGAAACGAAGAAAAATTTAATTGCTGAAGTAATTGAGCCAGGAGAAGGGAAATTATCCTCCATAACTGAGGAAGAAATTCGAGAAATTCTTATGATTTAAATGAGCAAAACGAAAGCAAAACCGAAAAAAGGTGTAGGACAAGGTACAGGAAGTAAAGGATGGAATCGTTGGCAATCAAGTGCAAAGAAAAAGGCAGCTGCAAAGCCATACAAAAGTAAAGGTACAAAGAAGTAAATGATTGATACATGGTGGTTTCCCCCTAAAATGTTTGGATGTTGTGAAAAGAAGCCAACAAAAAAAGCCCTTCTTCCCCAAAAAACTGGGACGAAAGGCTTTGGTTCCGCGGTACCACCCAAATTAGCAACAGAGGTTGCTCACTTATACAGTACGGAGATGAAGATCTCGATACTGTTCTTCTTGTAAATGACAGTAAGAGAGACTCAAATCGCAATTAAGGAAGTTAAAACATTTTTCGAGGACCAATTAGCAAAACGTCTTAAACTATTCCGCGTATCTGCACCATTATTCGTAACGAAAAAATCAGGATTAAACGATCATCTAAACGGTGTAGAACGTCCAATTGAATTTGATATGTTACATTCAGGAGAAGAATTAGAAATTGTTCATTCACTAGCAAAGTGGAAACGATTTGCACTACATGAATATGGATATGAAGCTGGTGAAGGTTTATATACAAACATGAACGCGATTCGTCGTGATGAAGAACTTGATGCAACACATTCCATTTACGTCGACCAATGGGATTGGGAAAAAATCGTTCAAAAAGAATGGCGCACTGTAGATTACTTACAAGAAACAGTACGAACAATTTATGGAATATTCAAAGATTTGGAAGATCACTTATTTGAAAAATATCCGTTCCTTGGAAAGTATTTACCAGAAGAAGTTGTTTTCATTACTTCCCAAGAGCTAGAAGATAAATATCCAGAATTAACGCCGAAAGATCGTGAACATGCAATTGCAAAAGAACACGGTGCAGTCTTCATTATCGGAATTGGTGATGCACTTCGTTCAGGTGAAAAGCATGACGGACGCGCAGCCGATTATGATGATTGGAAATTAAATGGTGACATTTTATTCTGGCACCCAGTATTACAATCTTCATTCGAATTATCATCAATGGGAATTCGTGTTGATAGTAAGTCACTTGATGAACAGTTAACAAAAACGGGTGATGATTTCAAACGTGAGTATGATTTCCATAAAGGAATATTAGAAGACGTACTACCATTAACAATTGGTGGTGGTATTGGACAATCAAGAATGTGCATGTACTTCTTACGAAAAGCACATATCGGTGAAGTTCAATCTTCTGTATGGCCTGACGATTTACGTGAAGCTTGTAAGAAAGAAAACATTCATCTGTTTTAAATGCTTAAAAGTTATAATGGGATTTACTGCCTGTTAAAGCGGGACAAATGGGAAAATGATAAAAGTTATCCTGATATTGATAATCTAATTTTACTAAGCGAAATGTACAATGTTACGCTTGATGAGTTAATAAAAGGGAAACAGAACTTTAAAGAAAAAATACATATTGATGAAGAAGATGAGGATTTTGAAAAAGAGAATGAGTTTGGTTTTTATATTGGTTTTGGATTGCTAATTATGAGTGCATTCATTGATTATGAAGGAATACAGGTGTTTGTATTAGGAGTTGCACTATTCATGATGGTTTTTTATTCGGATGTGAAGAAAGTTATTTTGAATGAATATAGATCGTTTTTTCAAGGGAAAGAGAGAAACGATATATGTGATAAGAAGTAAATGGAAACGATTGTACAAAAATTTGGTGGTACTTCTGTCGGCAGTGTTGAGCGCATTCAACATGTAGCAAATTTAATTATTGAAGAATATGAACGAGGACATAGTATCGTCTCTGTCGTTTCAGCAATGGGGAAAAGTACAGATGAACTTGTAGCACTTGCTAACGCTATTGCGGAAAATCCAAGCAAACGTGAAATGGATATGCTTCTATCTACAGGAGAACAAGTAACTATTTCATTATTAACAATGGCACTACAAGCAAAAGGTTATAATTCAATTTCATTAACAGGATGGCAAGCTGGTATTACGACAGAATCTGTACATACTAGTGCACGGATTACTGACATTAACGTTGAGCGTATTCAGTCTTACCTTACTGAAGGCACGATTGTTATCGTAGCTGGTTTCCAAGGAATCAGTGAAGAAAATGAAATTACAACGCTTGGACGTGGTGGTTCAGATACGACAGCTGTTGCATTAGCGGCGGCACTAAAAGCGAAAAAATGTGATATTTATACGGATGTAACAGGCGTATACACGACGGATCCACGAGTTGTAAAGACAGCATACAAATTAGATGAAATTTCTTATGATGAAATGTTAGAACTGGCGAACCTTGGTGCCGGCGTATTACATCCACGTGCTGTTGAATTTGCTAAAAATCATCATGTCGTTTTAGAAGTTCGCTCAAGTATGGAACAAGAAAACGGAACAATTGTAAAAGGAGAATGTAACATGGAACAACAATCAACCGTTAAAGGTATTGCTTTTGAAGATAATATTACTCGTGTAACAATTAAAGGATTAGAGCAAGGTTCACTTTCAACAGTTTTCTCTACACTAGCAGCGGCACATATTAATGTAGATATTATCATTCAAAGCATTACAAATGAAGGAACTGTTCATCTTTCCTTCTCTATCCATTCTAATGACTTACAAGAAACACTAGAAGTATTGGAACAGAATCAAGAAGCTCTTCACTATGAGTCTGTAGAACATGAAAATCATTTAGCAAAAGTATCAATTGTAGGATCTGGTATGGTATCTAATCCAGGTGTTGCTGCGAATATGTTCACTACTTTAAAAGAAGAAGATATTCATATTAAAATGGTAAGTACCTCTGAAATTAAAGTGTCTGTCGTTATTGACCGCCTTCATTTAGTAACAGGTGTGGAAGCACTTCATCAATCATTTATGGCGAAAATTGAACCTTTAGTGCAAATGAGCTAAATGAAAAGAAAAAGACCTATTTATGTTGCGACAGAAATGAAAACAACAATAGAGAAATTATGGGAATATACGCAAGAACCAGACCTACATACAGAGTGGGATGCTCGTTTTACTGAAATTTCGTATTTAAAGAAAAAAGAGGGAGAACCACAGAAATTTTTATACAAAACAAAGATAGGATTTGGGCTTGAAATAGCCGGAGAAGGGGAATCGATAGGTGAAATAAGAAAAGAAACTGGTGAAAGGATTTCTTCTTTGAAATTTTGGACAGACAATACATTATCACTTATACGAATAGGGCGTGGTTATTGGAAGTATACACCGCATAAAGAGTGTATTCATTTTGAAACGCAATATGATTATGATACGAGATTTGGTCGTATAGGAAATGTGATTGATTCATATATGTTTCGTCCATTATTAGGTTGGGCGACTGCTTGGAGTTTTGATGCTCTCAAATTATGGTTGGAAAAAGGTCTGCATCCTAGTTTGCTAATTAGAAGAATGATGACGTATTGGCTTGTTTGTTTCTTATTTGCTTTTGTATGGATATATCAAGGAATTGTCCCGAAAATAATCTTTAGTCATCCAGAAGAAGTGAAGATGCTTTCACTACTCATTGGATCGCATGAAAATAGTGTATTTATACTTAAAATGATTGGGATATTAGAAATTATTTTTGGCGCCATATGGCTATTTCCACTTCCAAAACGAAAAATATTTATAATGCATATTGTTATGTTAATAGCCGTAACGGTAGCAGCAGGATGTACGAATATCGCAAGCTTTACAGAGCCGTTTAATCCAATCACATTAAATCTTCTTCTAATCGGATTATCGATTGTCGGTTATTTGAATAGCTTTGATTTGCCAAGCGCAAAAAATTGTAAGAGGACGAGAAAGGGATAAATGACTAATATTTACGAAAGACTATTAGGGGATTCTTATAAAAAACTTCATCCGAAATTACAGAGACGCTATGAGGTTACAGAAGAAAATAGCTTCATCGGAGAAGGGAAGATGGATGAAATTTACGGAGGTTCTTTTTTCGTTAAAATGATATTAAAAATTGCAGCTAAGTTCCGAATGTTTTTTTCTGAGCGAGGGCAAGAAGTTCTGTTTACAATACATAACTACGCTGAGCGGGATGAACATGGAAATGAATTTGTACGGTGGAATCGTACTTTTTATTTTCATAATAAGAAAAGATATTTTAACGCCGTTATGCAGCTAGATGAAGAGAAACATGAAATCGTAGATTATTTTGGTGAGCCGCATCTACTCGTTTCTACATTGAATTTTCATATTGACGAGGTGGGTGGAATGCATATTTCTTCAAAAAAACAATGGTTTTATATGTTAGGGAGAAAAATGCCGTTACCGAAATTTTTATATGGAGAGGCAAAAATTGTTGAAAGTTATGATGAAGCACTGCAATGTTTTCGAATTCATGTACAAGTACGAAATCCGTTAATTGGTTCATTATTCTCATATAAAGGAACATTTGTGGAAAGGAAATAAATGAAAAATATAATATTTGGACTTGCTTGTTATATTATTTTTCTAATATGTGAGTGGTCAAATATAAATCCTGTTGAAGCAATTATATTATTATCTGTTTTATTATTTATACCGATATCTTTTTGTTTTTTTGATAAAAGAACAAGAGATGGATCGTATTTATTATTTTATAAATTCGTATCGTTTTTATATCCAATCGCAGCAAGTAGCGCCATGCTAGCTTTCGTAACAAATCACTATTTCTTTGCGCTAATTTGGTTTGTATATACAGGAATTGTTGCATTATTTGGTGTTAGTAGAGTGCTAGAAAGAGGTTGGAAACCGTTAGAAGAAACTGCGATAGATAGTGCGTTTATATATTTGTTTTTAGGTGGTTTTTGGTATTTTGCTTCAGTAGCAAAGATTTCAATTATGCAATTTAGTTCAGACATTGTTTTACTCACAGCTGCCCACTTTCATTATTCAGCGTTTCTATTGCCGTTATCTGCTGGTTTAATAGGGAGAAAAAGAGAAAAGAGCAGTAAAGTGTATGATGTTATTATGTTTATCATCATGATTTCACCTATGACAGTCGCAATAGGAATTACATACTCGAGAATATTTGAATTTTTTGCAGTGTTTCTATATTTATGTGCGATTTATGGGTATGGTATTTACGTTTGGAAAGCGAAATTTAATGCTATTAGTGCAAAGATTCTTCTAATTGTTTCGTCTAGTACACTCATGGTTACAATTATGTTCTCACTCATATATTCATACGGGAATTTGAAGTATGTATTGACGATTACAATTGCTCAAATGGTTTGGATTCACGGTGTGGTAAATGGTATTGGAGTAGCATTACCAGCATTTGTAGGTTGGATGATTGAAAAGAGTGCTCCAAATTATAAGTACTATGGGAAACCAATGAGTAGGTTAAGAGGAAACGTGAGAATTGGTGAGACATTTTTACAGAGTGGAAATTTAGTAGATAGTAAGGGGTACAACGGTTTAGTAGATACAATGAATGATTTTCATAGTGAAGCATTTGACGTGAAGAAGATTCCTATAAGTATGGTTCGTTTTTACGAAAATACAGCAGCGTATGAGTTACAATCGAATATTAAATGGGCTCGTTGGTTCCGTCCATTTGCACTTTGTTATAAGAAAATGAGTAAACGAGTTGGACAAATACATTTAGGAATGGGAGATAAGTGGGAAACAATGTACGGCTCTATCATTGGTGTAATTGATGAGAAAGACGGAAGAGAAAACGTAAGAGCTTGGCTAAGAAAAAATGAAGCAGGAGAGTCTATTTTTTTAGCTCTGTATTCAAAACATACGCATAAGAACGAGACATATATGAATATCGCATTGCCTTTACCTTATTCGAATATGACAGGTATTTTGAAAGTATGTAATGATAGCAATGATTTAATCATTACTAGTAAGTTGAGAGGAAATAGTAAGGGAGATGAGGGGATTTATTTACATACTCGATTCTTTACAATCCGTTTACCGTTAACAGAGACTTTTATCATTAAAGAGGGAAAGGGCCACATGCTAACTGCTCACCATAAAATGTGGATATTCGGAGTTAAGTTTTTAGAAATTGATTATGAGATTAAGAAAATAAAGGAGAAGTAAATGATCCAGCGTAACAATGAAGTTTTACTTTTAAAACGTCCCAATCATCAAGGCTTTCCTGGCTATATAGCTCCTGGCGGAAAAGTAGATTTCCCAGAAAGTATCGTCCAAGCTGCTATACGAGAAGTGAAAGAAGAAACTGGACTACACGTTTCTAATTTAACTTTTAAAGGGTTAGACGAATATGTAAATCCTAAGGGGCATGTTCGATATATGGTATTCAACTATTGGACAGACTCATTTGAAGGCGAATTTCTTACTAATCCTCCTGAGGGTGAATTAGTATGGGTGCCAATCGATACAGCACTCAATCTTCCTATGCAAGATTGGTTTAAAGAAAGATTCCCATTATTTTTTAAAAATGGTACGTTTGAAATTCAACGTGTTTGGGACCGAGACTTAGATAAACAAGTCGCTATGACAATTACCCATACGTAAATGCAGGGAGAAATTCAAACCAAAAAAGATTTAGGATATGTCGAAAAATTACTGTTGCCAGTCAAAGTGTCGCGGCATTTTAAGTTTTTGTGGATTGGACAATTGCTTTCAACTTTAGGGAGTTCTATAACAATGGTTATTTTGCCAGTCGTTGTTTACTCACTAACTGGTTCAACAGTTGTAATGGGGATGACTATGGCAATGTATATGCTACCTAATATTCTTGCTTTACCGTTTGCAGGGTTAGTTGTAGATCGAATTGATCGAGTAAAATTAATGTTATTTACGGATATAATCCGCTGTATAGTAATGCTATTACTTGCATCGCTTATATTTATGGATTTGTTAACGATTACACTTTTATATGTTCTCGTTGCATTATATGGACTTATGGAAGGGATATTTCAGCCAGCATATTCTGCTGTGAGGGCGAAAGTATTCGTACCTGAAATTCGTAATGCAGCTAATGCATTAACGCAAATGAGTAATCAAGGCATACGGTTAATTGGACCAGCACTTGGTGGATTAATCGTTTCAGTTGCATCTGCTGGGATAGGATTTGGACTAGATGCAGCAACGTACTTATTATCATTTTTATGTTTATTATTTTTAAAAGAAATTAAGTTTAAAAAAATAAAATCGATTGAAAGGAGTAAGGTCGATTATAAAAAGGAGTTTATGGAGGGTGTTTTAGTTTTAAAAAGTCATCCGTGGCTTTGGATTACAATCTTAGTTTTTTCTTTCGTAAATATTTGTTATGCCGGCATTCTCGTCGTATTAATTCCATGGCTATTTAATATTCATCATCATTTTGAAGCTTACGTTTACGGAATGGGAATGGCATCTTCTGGTGGTGGAGCTGTAATTGCCGCATTAATATTTGGTGGGAAAGAGCGGTGGCAAAAGAGAGGGTTACTGGCCTATGGAGGTGTTTTAATTAGCGGCTTCGCTCTATTAGTTATGCCTTTTATTTCTTGGGCGCCTGCTTTAATCTTCTTAATGGCAATTGAAGGATTCGGTATGATGATATTTGGACTCATTTGGGAAACGAGTTTACAAGAGCTCGTACCGGAAGAAGCTTTCGGAAGAGTAGCAAGCCTTGATATGTTAGGTTCTTTTGCTTTATTGCCATTAGGATATGTAGTTGTTGGTTAGATGGTTGTAGATTGCCTCAACGAATTTTTAGAATTGGAACTACAAGGCGAATATGTTGTGAGAGAACAGGTATTTGATACGAAGAATTTTACTGTATATATTGTGACGCCTGTTGATAATAAAATAAAATATGAACGGCTCATCTTACTGAAGTATCTTTCTAATGAAGAGCCTTCTGTACATATATGGGAAACATGTATTTGCAAGAAAGCAACGAAAGTGGAAATTGCAAAAGAAGTGGCAGAAGCGATCCAATCGGGTTTCATAAAAAAAGACTAAATGAAACGAAAAATATTCTCTCTCTTTGTGCTTATTTGTGCAGTACTACCAATGCAAGCTAGCGCTTACACATTTCAGTCGCTACCAATTGCGTTAAAGTCTAAACAATGGTATATCGAAATTAATAAATCTCATACCTCAAACGAACAAGTAATCCGGTCAAAACAAGGTGTATATGATACGTATAGTTTACTCGTAAAAAATATCGGTACTGATGTTTCAAATGTATCTGTAGAAATACTTGATAACACGCCTACATCTAAAGCTACCTTTACACCTACTACATCTGATGAAAACATCTCAAAAAGTCATACAAGCTTTGACCACATGGTATTTCCATTAGACTTTAATAGCCATAATTTTAAAGTCGTTATTACTTGGGAAGAAAAGAATTTCTCTTATAACGGCCACCCGGTAAATGAGGGTAAAAAAATGAAACAAACATTTGTATTTAATGAAGACTAAATGGATAATGGACATCTTGCTAAAGTAGATTTAACGAAAAAAATTGAATCAAAATCTAAGTACAATAAGAAACTCGAAAAATATCAAAGGCGCTTATTAGCACTACAGCAAATTTTAAAAGAAGAGAAAATAGCTGTTATGCTCGTTATGGAAGGTTGGGATGCAGCAGGTAAAGGCGGAGCAATTAAGCGAGTGACTGAACATCTTGATCCGCGTGGATTCCAAGTAAATCCAATTGGCGCGCCTGCTCCTCATGAAAAACGGTATCATTATTTGCAACGTTTCTGGCGGAAACTTCCTCAGTATGGGCAAATTACTATTTTTGATCGCTCATGGTACGGTCGTGTGTTAGTTGAGCGTGTGGAAGGTTTTGCTACAAAGGAAGAGTGGATGAGAGCATATGATGAGATTAATGATTTTGAAAAACTATTAACAGATGACCATTACATAATAGGGAAGTTCTTCTATCATATTAGCAAAGGTGAACAGTTAAAGAGGTTTAAAGATAGAGAGAATAATCCTTTGAAGAGATGGAAAATTACAGACGAAGATTGGCGTAATCGTGAAAAATGGGACGAGTATGTTGAAGTAATGGAAGAAATGTTTGAAAAAACAAATAAGCCAAATGCTAAATGGCAAATTATCGCGAGTAATGATAAATTATACGCACGTTTGAAAACATTGAAAGTGATTATCTCATTAATTGAGGATTATTTCTTAGAGCATGGTATAGAATTACCTTCTTATTATTATGAAATGAAAGAAGGTAAGACAGAGGGCTTTGAAAATAATTAAATGATTGTTGATTATATACTGCATGGGGGTTTTAGTTTGAAGGGAAGAGATGTTGTTTTAGGTTTATTAATGGGCAAAGAAATGTCTGGTTACGATATTAAAATTGTATTTGAAGACGTATTTACTCATTTTTTTGATGGAAGTTTTGGAATGATTTATCCAACGTTACGACAATTGGAGAATGAGGGGAAAATAAAAAAAGAGGTTGTAATGCAAGAAGGGAAACCGAATAAGAAAATGTACTTTATTACAGATGAAGGACGTGAAGAGTTTTATCAATACATGCAAACGGATGTAGAGAAGGACGTTTTACGTTCGGATTTTTTAATGAGAATGTATTTTGGTAATTATAGTGATGATGCGGCAATTGAAAAATGGATTGAAGACGAAATTGAAAGGAAAGAAGCATATATTGCGGATCTTCGATTGAAATATGAACAGTGGAGAGTAGGTATTACTTTCGTTGAGGAAATTTCGCTCGATGTAGGTATTGCTTCGTATAGTGCGCAAGTGGAGATGTTAAAGAGAAAATTAGAACAGTTAGAGGCAAAGGGAAATAATAAAACAGAAGAATGAATGGAGCAATCAAAGGGTATTAAGATTGTCTTTTTAATGTGTCTAGGTATTTTTCTTTGTATGATTGATACGACAATTATGAATATAGCTTTACCGGCCATACAATCGAGTGTAAATACTTCATTAGAAAAGATGTCTTGGGTATTAAATGTTTATACAATGACGATTGCAGTACTCGCCATTCCGCTAGGACGGATAGCTGATATTTTTGGAAAAGCAAAGATGTATATTCTTGGTCTGGTGATTTTTGGTGGTGGATCAGTACTTTGCGCTTTTGCTAATACCGGCGATTTACTCATTTTGTCTCGTTTAATACAAAGCATTGGAGCAGCAATTTTATTTCCAACGAGTATGGTAATAGGTGTATCAGCTATGCCATTAGCAAAGAGACATGTTGCACTTGCAATTTTAGGAGTTACACAAGGATTATCAGCTGCAATGGGACCAGTAATAGGTGGAATTATTACACAAAATTTCGGATGGAGATGGGTGTTCTTCGTCAATGTTCCAATTTGTATTATTGGAATCATTTTATGTTCTATTATGTTACAAATAAAAAATGAAGAACGTATTATTTCAAAAATAGATTGGATCGGTCTTTTATTAAGTAGTTCAGCAATTTTTTCTTTTACTCTTATACTAGTAAAAGGTAATATGTGGGGGTGGCAAAGTAAAATTGCTTTGTCCTGTTATGTAATTAGCACTATTTCTCTTATTCTATTTGTTTTAGTGGAACGAAAGATTCATAATCCGATGGTGAATTTAAAATTATTTAAAGATCGAATGTTTGTAGGAGCATCTATCGTTGTTATATTAAGTAATTTATTTTTAATTGGAGTAACTGTATTGCTTCCGACATTCTTGACAAAAATACAATATCGAACGGAAATTGAAGCTGCTTTTTTAGTGACGCCTATTTCAGCGATGATATTTTTTATCTCGCCTGTTGCAGCAACTTTAATTAAAAAAATTGGAAAAGTAACTATTATTTTGGCAGGGTTTCTTGTTATTGGCCTAGCGTATTATTGGTTCCAAATGATAGATGTAAATTCAACAAATATAGAAATTATTATTCCGTGTATGATATTAGGTGTTGGATATGGTTTAGTAGTGGGACCAATTACTGTTTTAAGTGCATCTTCGTTTGAAGGGGAATTATTAACTGCTTCCCAAAGTGTTGTCTCGATGTTACGACAAGTTGGAATTGTATTAGCGGTTGCAATATTTGTATCTAACTTAACTCACAATTTATCTGTAAATAAAGAGAATGTATATCGTTATGCAGAAGAAAAAGTGCGTAAGATTCATGTGGATAGTAATCAGCAAGCTGAAATATTACATGTAACAAAAGAAAAAATAGAGAAACAAAGTATAGAAACAAATGTAGAAAAGGAACAAAATGAAACATTTTTGGGGCTAAGTAAAGAGAAAAAAGATGAATTAATTTATAAAAAGGTGGACGAAGCATTAAGTGAAGTTCCAGTAGAATATAGAGATGTAAAAAGAGAAGAAATTATGAGTCAAGTGACAAAAGAAGTTGAAAAACAAGAGGAAAGTATAAAGAAAGAAGTACTTACATTTTCAAATGATGTGAATCATTATGCTCAGAATCAGATGGCGATGAGTTTTACAAATTTATATAAAGCGAGTGTGCCGATTATTTTAGTGTGTGCTTTAGTAAGTTTGTTATTTTGGGAAGGGAAGGCTTTGAGTAAAAAGAGAAGGGGAAGAGTAGTAGGGGGAATAAGCTAAATGATAGAGACAGCAGATGCTTCAATAAGTAATCGTATGTACACAGAAGAAGAGCAACAAAAATTATATAAACGAACATTAATAATCGTAAGTATTTCACAAATGTTCGGCGGAGCGGGATTAGCTGCTGGAATTACAGTAGGTGCACTTCTTGCGCAGCAAATGCTTGGGACAGATGCATATGCAGGATTACCGGCTGCTATGTTTACAATGGGGTCTGCGGTAGCGGCTTTCTTTGTTGGGAAGTTATCGCAAAAATATGGTCGCCGAATAGGACTTGCAACAGGGTTTATAGTAGGTGGGCTAGGGGCTATTGGAGTTGTATTGGCTGCTTTAACAAATAGTATTATTCTATTACTAGTTTCTTTACTTATATATGGTGCAGGTACGGCGACGAATCTACAAGCTCGTTATGCTGGTACCGATTTAGCAGATAAGAAACAACGAGCAACTGCTATTAGTATTACGATGGTAATGACGACTTTCGGTGCAGTTGCAGGACCGAACTTAGTAGGCGTAATGGGAGATTTTGCCCATTCAATCGGAATTCCTAACCTTGCAGGTCCATTTATATTATCAGCAGCGGCATTTATACTGGCGGGTCTTGTCCTTTTTATTATGCTTCGTCCAGATCCGTTAATAATTGCTAACATAATAGAAACATATAAACAAGAACATACATATAAAGGGCAACCAGTAACAGAAGAAGCGAAAGAAAACAAACGAGGTATTACGGTTGGAGCAATCGTTATGATACTTACTCAAATAGTGATGGTTGCGATTATGACGATGACGCCAGTTCATATGGGGCATCATGGTCATGGTTTAAGTGCAGTAGGGCTTGTAATTGGTTTTCATGTAGGTGCAATGTATCTTCCGTCTCTCGTTACAGGAATGTTAATTGATAAAATCGGCCGAACTACGATGAGTATAGCTGGTGGAGTAATTTTATTAGCGGCGGGTGTCATAGCTGCGATAGCGCCGAGTGATTCTTTACTATTATTAATTGTTGCTCTGTCTTTACTTGGGTTAGGATGGAACCTCGGTTTAATAAGTGGTACAGCTCAAATTGTTGATGCAACTATACCTTCTACACGTGCAAAAACACAAGGGAAAATAGATGTATTTGTTGCGTTAGCTGGAGCTTCTGGTGGAGCGATGTCAGGTATGGTAGTAGCGAATTCCAGTTATGCCGCATTATCATTAGCGGGAGGAATGCTGGCATTATTGCTTATTCCTATTGTGATATGGTCTCGAAAAGGGGCGAGAAATTAAATGAATTCTAAATCTCGTATTACTGCAATTGGTACTTATGTTCCAAATCAAATATTATCTAATAACGATTTAGAGAAAATGATTGATACGAATGATGAATGGATTGTACAAAGAACAGGCATGAAAGAAAGAAGAATTGCTAACGAAGACGAATACTCCTCACACTTAGCCATTAAAGCCATCGAAAATTTGTGTACAACATATACGAAAAACTTAGAAGATATTGACTGTATCATCGTCGCTACAACTACTGCTGACTATGTTTTTCCTAGTGTCGCTTGCCAAATACAACAATACTTCAACATACCTCATACACTAGCTTTTGATTTAAATGCGACTTGCGCTGGTTTCACATACGGACTGCATGTCGGTAATAGCTTAATCACTTCTGGATCACATCAAAAAGTACTCGTTATAGCGACAGAAACATTATCTAAAGTTACTGATTACACCGATAGAACGACCTGTATTTTGTTCGGTGATGGCGCTGGAGCTATTTTATTAGAAAGAGATGAAAACAAACCAAGCTTTATCGCTGCTCACATGGGAACAAACGGTGACGGTGGCATTCATCTATACAGAACAAACTTATCTACCACTATGAATGGCACACCACTACAAGCAAATGAAAAAATCGTTCAAAATGGAAGAGAAGTATATAAATGGGCTGTACGAACAGTACCATACGGCATAAAAGAACTATTACATACTGCAAATTTACAAATAGATGATATAGACTGGTTCATACCACATAGTGCTAACTTAAGAATGATTGAATCTATTTGCGAAAAATCAAAAATATCTATTCAAAAAACATTAACGAGTGTAGAAGATATGGGGAATACATCTTCCGTCTCTATTCCACTCGCTTTAGATTTAGCTAGAAAAGAAGGAAGATTAAATAACGGAGACAAACTTTTGCTATACGGATTTGGCGGTGGACTTACACATTTAGGGCTTATTGTGGAGTGGGATTTAAGTTAATTGAAAAGAATTGTTTATTTGTTGTCTCTTGTTTTGATTTGTAGTTTTATTTTTTCAGATAAGTCTTATGCGTGTGATTGTACTAAAGTATCAACAGAAGATGCATTTCGAAAAAAAGATGTAGTATTTGAAGGTAAGGTGTTAGAAGTTCAAGAGAAAGATGGGGAAATGAAAACATTATTTGAAGTGAAGAAAATTTGGAAAGGGACAAGCTCTTCGCAAATTATTATATATACAAGTTTTGGTAGCTGTACATTTCGTTTTGCAGAGGGAGGAGAATATTTAGTCTTTTCTTCTTATAGAGGAGAGGAAAAGTTAGAGACATCTACTTGTAGTGGAACACAGAGATTAGATGAGGCAGAGCTGAAGAGAAATGCTTTAAGTCATATTGCAAAAGAGTCTGTTCCAACGAAGAAAGTGGATTTAAAAGGGGAGATGGTGAGCGGTTTCAGTTGGTGGCAAGTTGCTATCATTTCTATAGGTCTATTATTGATAATTACTTTTGTTATTTTTATTGTAAGAAGAACGCGCAAAAAATGAATGGAAGAATTATTACAAAGAGCAGTTTTAGTTGGAGTCAATTTAGGAAATGAAGATGATTTTGTATATTCTATGGAAGAGTTAACGAATCTTGCCGAAGCTTGTGATGTAGAGGTAATTGGGCAAGTGACGCAAAATTTACAACGAGTAAACCCATCACATTATATTGGAAAAGGAAAGATTGAAGAAGTAGCAGCCTATGTAAATGAAGTAGATGCGAATATGGTAATCTTTAATGACGAATTATCTCCTTCACAAATTCGAAATTTAGAGGAAGATTTAGACTGTAAAGTTATTGATCGTACCATTTTAATTTTAGATATTTTTGCGCAACGTGCAAAAACGAAAGAAGCGCAGCTGCAAGTAGAAGTAGCGCATCTTCAGTATATGATGCCTCGTTTAATCGGTCTTCGTGAATCATTAGGAAGACAGAGCGGCGGCGTTGGTACGAAAAATAAAGGTGTCGGTGAGAAGAAATTAGAGTTAGATCGTCGTAAAATTGAAGAACAAATTTCAGTTTTAAATAAAGATTTAGAAGCGCTTGTTGCCCAGCGTCAAACGCAACGAAAGCAACGTAAGAAAAATGAAGTACCAGTTGTAGCATTAGTAGGCTATACGAACGCAGGAAAATCAACGACGATGAATGCAATGCTGGAAATTTATAATGGTACGGAAGAAAAACAAGTATTTGAAAAAGATATGTTATTCGCGACATTAGAAACATCTGTACGAAATATTGATTTACCAGATAATAAATCATTTTTATTAACGGATACAGTTGGATTTGTAAGTAAATTACCACATCATCTTGTGAAAGCGTTCCGTTCAACGTTAGAAGAAGTAGCAGAAGCAGACTTACTTATTCACGTTGTAGATTACGCAAATCCAAATTATGAACAATTAATTGATATTACAAATGAAACGTTAAAGAAAATTGGAGTAGAAAATATTCCAACGATATATGCATATAACAAATCAGATATGATAGATGTTGAAATTCCAAAAGTACAAGAAGACCGCGTGTATTTATCTGCGAAGAAGCATGTTGGAATTGAAGAGCTTGTAGAAATGATACGCTCGTATATTTATAAAGAGTATACGAAGTGTGAAATGTTAATTCCATATGACCAAGGACAGGTAGTTTCGTATTTCAACAATCATGCACACGTTTTATCTACGAGTTATGAAAACGAAGGTACAAAAATTGAACTAGAATGTAAGACGAGTGATTACGAAAAGTATAAGCGTTTTGCGATTTAAATGCAGGCAGTTTCACAAAAAAACACAGTAGAAACACCGACAATATATCGAATTTTATTTGCGATTAGCTTCGGACATTTTTTAAATGATTCGATGCAAGCAGTTGTGCCGGCGTTGTTTCCTATTTTGGAAAAAACGATGAACTTATCCTATATGCAAGTAGGGTGGATTGCGTTTGCGTTAAATATGACGTCATCGATTATGCAGCCGGTTTTTGGGATGTATTCAGATAAGAAGCCGTCACCATTTTTATTACCGCTCGGTATGTTTTCGAGTATGCTTGGGATGATTGGACTCGCATTTGCGCCGAACTTTATAGTTGTTATTAGTTCTGTTTTATTTATTGGATTAGGTTCCGCGGTCTTTCATCCAGAGGGCGCTCGTGTTGCGTATATGGCAGCCGGTGCAAAACGAGGTTTAGCGCAAGCAATTTATCAAGTCGGAGGAAATACAGGGAATTCTCTAGCACCTATTTTTACAGCATTAATTTTCGTTCCGCTCGGTCAAATTGGTTCTTTAGGTTTTACAGCCTTTGCAGCAGTAGGAATTGTATTGTTAATTTCTGTATCTAATTGGTATAAAAATGAATTAGCGACTGGTGCTGTAAGAAGGAAAAAGAGGGCTGCGCTTGAGGCGGAAAATGCAATTGTAAGTACACACATTAAATTTGTTATTATACTTCTTGTTTTTCTTACTTTCGTACGTTCTTGGTACGGTGCTGGTATCGGAAATTTCTATCAATTTTACTTAATTGAGCATTACGGTTTATCTATAAAAAATGCGCAGTTTTTCGTATTCGCATTTATGATTGCGGGTGTGTTAGGTACTTTCTTCGGTGGCCCGTTAGCAGATCGATTCGGTAAGAAAAAGATAATTGTATTTTCAATGCTTGGTTCAGCTCCACTTGCACTTTTATTACCACACGTTTCGCTCGTGTGGGTTGTACCATTATTTTTATGTATCGGTTTTATTAGTTCAAGTAGTTTTAGTGTAATTGTAGTATATGCACAAGAGCTTGTACCTGGAAAAGTGGGAATGGTGTCAGGATTAATCGTAGGTCTTGCGTTTGGACTTGGAGCATTAGGTGCTGTAGTTCTTGGGAAATTAGCGGATATATATAGCCTGCAATTTATTATGCTATTATGTAGTTGTCTACCATTAATTGGACTCACTTCATGGTTACTGCCAAGTGATAAGAAAACGATAGAATAGATGAAATTGTGTGAAAACGTTACTGAATTAATAGGAGATACACCTGTCGTCCGATTATCTAAATTTATTCCAGAAGGCGCAGCAGATGTATATGTGAAACTAGAAATGTTTAATCCATCACGTAGTGTAAAAGATCGTGCTGCTTATAATTTAATTCATATCGCTGAGGAACATGGTCTCATTAAGCCGGGGGATACAATTATTGAACCGACGAGTGGGAACACTGGAATTGGTTTAGCGATGAATGCAGCTGCTAAAGGATATAAAGCGATTTTAATTATGCCGGATAACATGTCTAAAGAAAGAATTAATTTGCTAAAGGCATATGGAGCAGAAGTAGTTTTAACACCAGCAGAACAAAGAATGCCAGGAGCGATTGCAAAGGCGTTAGAACTACAAAAACAAATACCGAATAGTTTCATTCCGCAACAATTTGAAAATCCAGCAAACCCAAATATTCACCGTTATACGACTGCGCTCGAAATTTATGAACAAATGGATGGAGAGCTTGATGCATTTGTAGCAACTGCGGGAACTGGTGGAACAATTACAGGGACCGGTGAAACGTTAAAAGAAAAACTACCAAACTTATATATTGCAGTAGTAGAACCGAAAGGATCCCCAGTATTATCTGGAGGTGTTCCAGGCCCTCATAAACTAGTAGGAACAAGTCCTGGTTTTATTCCAAAAAACTTAAATACAGAAGTGTATAACGAAATTATTCAAATTGCAGATGAAGAGGCATTAACGACAATGAGGAACTTAGCTAGACAAGAAGGCTTATTAGTAGGGCCGTCTTCAGGAGCTTCTGTGTACGCAGCAATTATGATAGCGAAGCGCCTAGGCGCTGGTAAAAAAGTTTTATGTATTGCACCTGATACTGGTGAACGTTATTTGAGTATGGGGTTATTTGAATAAATGAAACTATTAAAACCAACGCATGAATATAGTGAACAAATTATAGAGTATCGGAAGGCATTTTTACATGCAGGAGAACAACCACACGGCAGTAGCTCTTTACAAAATCTTGATTCTCTAGATGAATGGTTTGAAAAAGTGAGTATACAAGAAGTGGGAGAAAACTTACAAGCAAATCGAGTGCCATCTAGTCAGTTTTTAAGTTTAGAAAAAGGAGAACTTATCGGTTTTGTAAATATTAGACATCGATTAAATTCAGAATTATTGCTGGAAAGTGGTCATATTGGTTATAGTATCCATCCAAATAAACGTCGCCAAGGTTACGCTGTGAAACAACTTCAACTTTCTTTAGCTTGGGCTCAAAAATTAGGATTGCAGAAAGTGTTAATAACTTGCGATAAATCAAATATCGGTTCTGCTAAAACGATCCAAAAGGTTGGCGGTGTGTTAGAAAATGAAGTAGTTTTTTCTCATACCGGTGAAATTGTTCAGCGTTATTGGCTAGAAATTTGAATGAAAAGTAAGGGGAGTACTGCAGTTTTAGGGGGGAATGAAATGGGATTAAGAGAGAAAGCGATAGAAATGTCGGAGATTTATAGAAAAAACCGGAAAATCGAAGCTATTATTTTAGCAGGTTCAGTAGCTAGAAAATTAGAAGATGAACATTCAGATATTGAATTACATATTTTATGGTCGGAACCACCAGAGGATGAGGATCGTAAAGAGCCTATTAATCATATTGGTGGAAAAATTTTATCATATTATCCTTACGAGGAAGAAGAATGGTCGGAAACGTATTTGACGAAAGAAGGAATTAAACTAGAGATTAGTAATTTTTTAACAGTGACCGTAGAAAAAGTTATTTCAGAAGTTGTAGAGCAGTATGATATCAATTATGAGAAACAATGTATTGTATCATCCGTTCATGATGGTGTGAGTTTGTATGGAGAAGAGAAAGTGAATGAATTAAAAGGTAGAGTAGCGTTATATCCAGAGAAATTAGCAAAACGAATGATTTTAGAAAATCTATGGTTAAGTAATCGTTGGCACAATCGAAAGGCGCTTTTAAAACGGAAAGATTGGCTTATGCTTTATGATGTTATTTGTGAAGTACAAAGGAATGTATTCGGTGTTTTATTTGGTTTGAATAAAATGTATGTACATCATCCAGCGTTTAAATGGATGCCTAATAACGCGGAAAGAATGACTATTAAACCTGAAAAATTATATGAACGTATGGCAGATACATTAATAGGGAATCCAGAAAATAGTGTGCAGGAGTTAGAGTTGCTAATAGAAGAAGTGTTGCAACAAGTTCATACATACGCTCCGGGAGTAAATGTGGATGAGCAAGAAAAATCTATTTTTTATTTTGTAAAATAGATGGGTTTTTTTAATAGGTTTTTTAAAAAAGTTGAAAAAGTAAATGAGCAAGAAGCCACTCTTCATGAATTAAGTGAAGAATTGTATGTCGAATCACCGGTAGAGGAAGCGACTAGTTATTGGGTATCGATGGCACAAAATATAATTGTTAATGCTGTAAAGGCGGCTGACAATGATGTGGAACGTGCCTTCGTATTATTGAATTTGAAGAAAGGTGAGGCTTCATTTGATATTTTTTATCAAATAAATGGGCAATTGTATTTCTGGGATCAGCTAGAAAATGAGACGATAAAAAATAAAATTCAGAACGAGTTGTTACCGCAAGCTCCAGAAGTTTCAAATGCAGTAAATGAGCAATTTCGTGAAGCTAATCACCCTATAATTTCGTTCGCGCAATTGCAGTTTGAATGGGAAACGAAAGCTTGGTTCTCACATATAATTTGGGAAGATAACCTTGCTGCTCAATTGCCCAAAACAATGGTTTCGTGTAATTAAATGAATTCACAGCAATGGACATCGAAATTAGGTTTCGTATTAGCTGCAGCAGGTTCAGCAATTGGTCTTGGGGCGATTTGGAAATTCCCATATATGGCCGGTATCGGAGGAGGAGGCGCATTCTTCCTTATTTTCATCGGTTTCACATTATTGATTGGTTTACCGCTATTATTAGCCGAATTCGTTATTGGAAGAAGTACACAAAAAGAGGCCGTTGATGCGTATAGAGAAATCGCACCGAAAACGTTATGGCCGTGGTTAGGTAAATTAGGAATTGTAACATGTTTCATATTACTTTCTTTCTACAGTGTTGTAGGAGGATGGATTTTATTATATTTATGGAATGCAATTACAGGTAGACTATGGGAAGGAAATGGTGCGTACGAATCTACGTTCGGTGAAATCATTTCCAATCCGTATTTAGCAGTTGGATCACAGCTATTATTCATCCTTATTACTATTTTTATCGTAAGTAAAGGTGTACAAAATGGTGTTGAAAAAGTAAATAAATATTTCATGCCGGCACTATTCGTTTTATTCTTTGTCTTAATTGTTCGTGCACTTACATTAGATGGTGCTGGAGAAGGAGTTCGCTTCTTCTTACAACCTGATTTCTCAAACGTAACGTCAGAAATTATTTTATATGCGATGGGGCAATCGTTCTTCTCGTTATCTGTCGGTGTAGCCGTTATGGTAACGTATAGCTCATACTTACCGAAAGAAGAAAGTTTACCGCGTTCAGCATTTTCTATTGTAGCTTTAACGCTCGTTATTACATTACTTGCAGGACTTGCGATATTCCCAGTTGTATTCGCATTTGGAATGGAACCATCTCAAGGACCAGGACTATTATTTATCGTATTGCCAGCTATTTTCAGTAAAATGGCGTTCGGAAAATTATTCTTCATCGTTTTCTTGTTACTATTCTTTTTTGCTACTATTACATCAGCAATTTCGATGTTAGAAATTAGCGTTGCATCTTTAACGGCAAAAGGTAAAGGGAAACGTGAAAAAATGGCTTTAATCGTTGGATTATTAATCTTCGTTGTTGGAGTACCATCAGCATTATCATTTGGTATATTAAGTGACCTGAAGATTTTTGGAAAGACTATTTTTGATTTATCGGATTATGCAGTTAGTAACGTATTAATGCCACTTGGTGTTTTATTAGTTTCTATCTTTGTTCCTTTAAAGATGAAGAAAGATGTATTAATGAAAGAGCTTGGAGTAAGTAAAAATAAAGGTTATAAACTATTCGTATTATGGTTATTCTTACTTCGCTATATCGCACCAATTGCGATTATTATCGTATTCTTAAATGTACTTGGCATTATATAAATGAGGAAAAAAATTATCATTACAATCGTTACGCTATTCTTTATTATCATTGCATTATTCGGAACGTACAAATTAATGAACGCAAGAAACTTTCAATTATTTGGAAATTTAACAAATCACGTAGAAACTAATGAAAAAGTGATCGCTTTAACTTTTGATGATGGTCCTACTAACAATGTAAATCAAATATTACCACTGCTAGATAAATACAATGCAAAAGCTACTTTCTTTGTTATCGGAAACGAATTAGAACACAATTTACCATTAGGAAAAGCAATTGTTCAATCAGGTCATCAACTTGGAAACCATACGTATTCTCATAACAGAATGGTTTTTAAAACACCTTCTTTTATTAAAGAAGAAATAGAAAAGACGAATTCATTCATCCGCCAAACAGGATTTACAGATGAAATTGATTTTAGACCCCCTAACGGAAAAAAATTAATTGGGCTACCCTATTATTTAAATAAAAATAATATCGAAACGATTACATGGGATCTTGAGCCTGATACTTTTTATAAATCTACAGCTGATAAAATTGACTACGTTAATAAAAATGTAAAACCTGGTTCTATCATTTTATTACACCCTATGTATGATAAATCTAATGAAAATTTACAGACCATTGAAGGTATTTTAGACTCTCTATCTAAAGAGGGATATCAATTCGTCACAGTAAATGAACTGCAAAAAAGAGCAAAATAAATGAAATACGTAAAAGCTGCGGCAGTTTTACCAGAAAGTTTAATTGCTGAAATCCAAAAGTATATACAAGGTGAAACAATTTACATTCCGAAACAAGAAACGAAACATTATAAATGGGGTACACGATCTGGAGGAAGAAAACAATTAGATGAAAGAAATAACGCGATTAAAGTAGCATTTAAAAGCGGAATTGCTATTCATCAACTTGCAGAAGAATATTTTCTTTCCGGAGAAACGATTAAAAAGATTGTGTATTCTAAGTGAATGAATCATCTTGGACAAATAACGATAGAACTTTTTGTTGGTTTTTTTGTTTTATTAATTGCTACTAAAATATTAGGTAAAACACAAATATCGCAGCTAACACCTTTTGATTTTATTTCTGCCATTGTTCTCGGAGAATTGGTTGGAAATACTATATATGATCCGGAAATAAAAGTATGGTCTATTTTATATGCTGTACTTGTATGGGTAGTGTTAATTTATACAATAGAAGTAATAACGCAAAAATTTAGAGGAACGAGAAGTTTTTTTGAGGGCTCTCCGTCAATCATTATCCGTAATGGATATATTGACCGGGAACAACTAAGTTCAAATCATTTGGATATTAACCAATTACAGCAAATGTTAAGGCAACAAAAAGATATATTTTCAATCCGAGAAGTTGAGTATATGATCTTAGAACCTAACGGAAACATAAGTGTATTGAAAAAAAGTAAATATGAAACTCCTACTATAAATGATTTAAGTTTAAAACATAAGCCGGTATACTTACCTATTTCATTAATTAGTGATGGAATAGTAGTGAAGGATAATTTGAGGGAAGCAGGTTTTGATGAAGGATGGCTGTATAAACAAATAAAGAAAAAAGGGATTACTAAATTTGAGGACGTATTATACGCGGAATGGAAAGCAGATGATGGCTTCTTTTGTCAGGAAATGAATCGGTAGATGGAAGCTTTTATTAGAAGTGATCAATATAATTTTATAAAATTACAAGCTAATATTTTAGTAAATGGACATGCGACGGCAAATGATAGAGGAGTAATTCAAGCGTTAAAATCACTTGCAATTGAAAAGATAATACATGTATTTGAGAATGTAACGGATGAACAGAAAGAGTTAATTGATACGGTAGTAACAGTTAAAAATAGAGAAGATGCAGAATCGTTTTTACTGAAAATAAATCCGTATGTAATTCCGTTTCAGGAAGTTACAGCACAAACGTTAAAAAAATTATTTCCTAAGGCGAAAAAATTAAAACTTCCTGATATGGAAGAACTGGATATGAAAGAATTATCTTATTTAAGCTGGATTGATAAAGGGTCAAGTAGGAAATTTATTATAGCGAAAAATGATAAAAATAAGTTTGTTGGTCTGCAAGGAACTTTTCAAAGTTTAAATAAAAAAAGCATTTGTTCATTATGTCATGGGCATGAAGAAGTAGGAATGTTTTTAGTGGAAATTAAAGGTGATGTACCAGGAACTTTCGTTAAAAAGGGAAACTATATTTGCAAAGATGGTGTAGCTTGTAATCAGAACATGAAATCACTTGATAAATTACAGGATTTTATTGAGAGATTGAAGAAATAAATGATAGGCGGAAAATGGAAAACATTAATTATGTATTACTTAATTAACAAAAGAAAACGTTTTAGTGAATTGAAGAGTTTACTTCCTGGAATTACCTCGAAAATGTTAACCAAGCAATTAAGAGAATTAGAAAGGGATGGATTGATTAAAAGAGAGATATATCATCAAGTACCACTAAAAGTGGAATATTCCCTTACTGCTAAAGGAATGGAACTAGAAGTGATTTTACTCCAAATGTGTGAAGTTGGAACAAGATATCTTGATCATGAAGACAGTTGTCATAAGGCTGTGCAGTTAGTTTGAATGAACGTAAAAGAAAAGATGCAACTAGGAGAAATTTATTGTGGATTTGACAATGAGTTAGTAACAGCAAGAGAACACGCTAAAAAACTTGCACGATTGTATAATGTAACCACGGATACTGACCGTGATTATCGTGATATGTTACTTACAAAACTATTCAGAAAGCGCGGTTCAAATACATTCGTAGAGCCCAACTTCCGTTGCGAATTTGGATATAACATCGAGGTAGGCGATAATTTCTTTGCAAACTTTGATTGTATTATTTTAGATTGTGGTAAAGTGACCATTGGAAATAATGTTTGGCTAGGACCAAGGGTACAAATTTATGCTGTAAATCATGTAAAAGAACCCCAAGCTAGACTAGAAGGATATGAAATAGCTGCACCTGTAAATATCGCTGATAATGTTTGGGTAGGAGGAAATACAGTAATAAATATGGGCGTTTCTATCGGTGAAAACAGTATTATTGGCTCTGGAAGTGTAGTAACGAAGGATATTCCAGCTAATGTTGTAGCAGTAGGAAATCCTTGCAGGGTAATTAAGACAATAGATGAACTTTAAATGAAAACATATAACTTCCCTATCGAAGTAACTCTTGACGTTGTAGGTGGTAAATGGAAAGTAGTAATATTATGTATTTTGCTTGATGGAAAAAAAAGAACTAGCGAGATTAAGCGAGCTATGCCTAGTATTACTCAAAAAATGCTTACACAGCAATTAAGAGAATTAGAAGCTGATGGAATTATCGATCGAACTGTTTATACTCAGATTCCACCAAAAGTAGAGTACTCTTTGAGTGAGTATGGAACGTCTTTAACCAAAGTACTAGATAATATGTGTGAATGGGGTAAAAATCACATTGAAAAAAAACTAGAAGATGATCTTCTTTCTGTTAATTAAATGAAAACACTTGTAGTCATTGCACATCCAAATATTGAGAAATCTCGCATTAATAAACGTTGGTTAGAGGAATTAAAAAAATACCCGGAAGATTTTACAATACATGAACTATATAAAGAGTACCCAGATTGGAACTTTGACATTGAGCGTGAACAAAAATTGTTAGTAGAACATGACCGTTATATTTTTCAATTTCCATTCTACTGGTATAGTTCGCCGCCATTATTAAAGAAATGGTTTGATGATATTTTGACATATGGATTTGCATATGGGTCAACAGGAGATAAGCTTCGTGGCAAAGAATTTGGCTTAGCCATTTCAGCAGGTGTGATAGAACAAGAATATCGAGCTGGTGAGGCAAATGAGTACACATTAAGTGAATTGTTAAAGCCATATCAAGCGTCTTGTCTGTATACTGGTATGAAATTTCTTCCTACATTTGCCCTTTATGGTGTAGATTATAATTTATCTGATGAGAGATTAGAGGAAAGTGCAACCAATTATATAAATCATTTTGAAAAATTTAGCAAGGTTAAAGTGATGGATATTTAATTGCAGATTCAACTAAATACCGTAGAAAATAAATGTAAAGATGAGCAATATGAGACACCATTAATTACTGGTGTAAAGAATTACATAGAGGATAATTTTCTACAAATGCATACTCCTGGCCATATAAAGGGCAGAGGTTTGGATGAGGAATTTACAACATATTTTGGGAAGAACACTTTAGATTTTGATTTAGTAGGAATACCGCCATTAGATTACTTACGTCATCCAACTGGAATTATTCATGAGGCACAGAAGCTAGCTGCAAAAGCCTTTGGGGCTGACTACACGATCTTTAGTGTTCAAGGTACTAGTAGTGCTAATGTAGTTATGATTATGAGTATTTGTAATCCTGGAGATAAGATAATTGTACCTAGGAATGTTCATGCTTCTATTGTTAGTGGACTTATACTATCCGGTGCAGTACCAATCTTTATATCTCCTGAAATTGATCCTGTATATGGAGTTTGTCATGGGATTAGTCGAGAAAACATTCAAAAAACTTTAGATGAGCACCCGGACGTAAAGGGTGTATGTATAATAAATCCTACTTATTATGGTGTTGTAACAGACTTGAAACAAATAATAGATTATGTTCATTCGAAAGGAATCCCTGTAATAGTTGACGAGGCTCAGGGGTCACATGTTCATTTTCATTCTGATTTACCAATGTCTGCAATGCAAGCTGGTGCGGATATTGCCTCGTCTAGTATGCATAAAATGGGTGGTTCATTTACTCAAACAAGTGTGATCAATGTTCGAGAGGGACTAGTAAACTTAGACAGAGTTAAAGAGAATTTCTCTTTAATTACTACTACTAGTGCAAATTATATTTTAATGGCCTCCCTAGATGCAGCTCGCAAACAACTGGCGATAAACGGAGAGAGATTATTAGGACGTGCAATTGCATTATCACGTAAAGCTAGAAATGAAATTGATCAAATGTATGGCCTTTCTTGTTTAAAACCAGAAGATTTGAATCATTCGAGCTCTAGTTTTGCTTTAGATGAGACAAAGCTTTGTATAAACGTTACTAATTGGGGTGTAACAGGAAGAGAAGTAGAAAATATTTTGCGAGATGAATACCGTATAGAAGTTGAACTTTCCGATGTGAATAATATTCTATTTATTATTACAATTGGGCATGATGAATCGGATATTGATAAACTAGTACAAGCGTTAGGTTCGTTGGCTAGGAGATTCAACAATGGAGAAATACAGTCAGATGCAAAACGATTTGCAAGAAGTCAGTGGTCTATGAACGTACTAACACCACCTCAATTAGCTGTTACACCAAGAGAAGCATATTTTTCAAAGGTAAAATATGTGGAATTAGATCAAGCGATTGGACTAGTGGCTGCTGAGTCAGTCCTTGTTACACCTCCGGGTATACCTGTTCTTTTACCAGGAGAGATAATTACAAAAGATATTACAGACTACCTTAAGTATTGTCTCGAATTAGGACTCTCTGTACAAAGTAGTAATGGTTTACATGCCATTAAAGTAATTGATGATAAATAAATGGAATTTCAAAAACAATTTGACACAATTATAGAAAATCATATCAACTCGCTTCAAAAAGATTATTTACTGGTACTTCAGGAGAGATTTAAAAATGAAGGATTAGCAATGATGAATGACATGCTACCTAAACCTTTAATTGCAGCTATGTCTGCTGAAGCGAAATATCTTCTTTCAGAAAATGCAAAACGTCGTGATATTACTATTGAAGCTACAGGAAATACACCTCGTAATTTCAATGTAGTAAATCGTGACAGTATTTCTGAAAAAGGAAAGATAATTCCAGCATTTTTTAGGTCTGAAGTAATTATAAACTTTTTAACATTTTTAAATAATAGTGAACCAGTACATCGTATTCCATATACGCCTGAAGAATTTATTATTAATAATCAGCAAAAAACAGGTGATACTCATGGTTGGCATTGGGATGACTACACTTTTGCTTTAATTTGGGTAATTGAAGCACCTAAAGAAGGGGAAGGTGCTATTGTTGAATATATTCCTAATACCGTATGGGATAAAGAAAATCCTGAAACGGGATTAAAAGCCGTACTTGAAAATCGTGAAATTCAAAATATATATGTTCCTCAAGACCATTGTTACTTTATGAAAGCTGGTACTACATTACATAGGGTAACACCTTTAGAGAATGATTCTCGTCGTACTGTTGTGGTCTTTAGTTATGCATCTGAAGAAGATTTAACTAAAAATATTTCTCATGAGACTATGGGAGCGATCTATGAAGATAATAAGGAGTTAGTTGAGGTTTAAATGGGGGGAATCATGAGTTCCGAAAGAGCAACTGTAACTTCGAGTATAGACAATAAAATTCATAAACCCAATGAAAATCCTACAGGCACATTAAAGAGAACATTAGAAACAAGACACCTGACTATGATTGCTATAGGCGGATCAATTGGAACGGGATTATTCGTTTCTAGTGGTACATCTATTCAAATGGCTGGACCAGGTGGAGCTTTAATAGCCTATATATTAATAGGGATAATGGTGTATTTAATTATGATGAGTTTGGGTGAATTAGCTACATTCTTACCTGATTCAGGTTCATTTAGTACATATGCCACTAAATTTGTAGATCCCGCACTTGGTTTTGCTCTTGGATGGAATTATTGGTATACATGGGCTATTACAATAGCAGTTGAATTGTCTGCTGCTGCTATCATAATGAAATTTTGGTTCCCATCTGTTCCAGGAATTATATGGAGTGCTATTTTCTTAATCGTAATTGTATTACTTAATTACTTTTCTACAAAGTCATTTGGAGAAGTTGAGTTCTGGTTTTCTTTAGTTAAAGTAATTACAATTATAATTTTTCTGTTAGTGGGATTGTTTACCATTTTTGGGGTCTTAGGTGGAGAATTTGTAGGTTATAAAAATTTCACTATAGAGGAAGCACCTTTTCCATCTAACAGTCTCAGTATCCTCTCCGTTTTTATGATTGCAGGATTTTCTTTTCAAGGAACAGAATTAATTGGAGTTGCAGCTGGAGAAAGCAAGAATCCTAAAAAGAATGTACCCAAGGCTATAAAACAGGTGTTTTGGAGAATTCTACTTTTTTATATTTGTTCTATATTAATTATTGGATTGCTTATTCCATATACAAACCCTTATTTGATGAATAATAATATTGAGAATATCTCAATGAGTCCTTTCACAATAGTCTTTGAAAAGGCTGGTCTTGCATTTGCAGCATCGGTGATGAACGCTGTAATATTAACATCTATTTTATCAGCTGCAAATTCGGGAATGTATGCATCTACTCGAATGCTTTGGTCCTTAGCTAAAGAGGGAAAAGCTCCAAAATCACTTTTGAAGTTAAATAAAAATGGCATACCAGTAAATGCGTTAATTATAACTTCTCTAGTGGGTATGCTCGCTTTTCTATCTTCATTTTGGGGCGAAGGAGTGGTATTTATGTGGTTGCTAAATTCCTCAGGGTTATCAGGTTTTTTATCATGGATCGGCATTGCGTTATGTCATTATAGATTCCGAAAAGCATATATGGCACAAGGGAAAGATATTAACAATCTTCCTTATAAAGCTAAGTGGTTTCCATTTTCTCCTATTATTTCAATTATATTGTGTATGATTATTATAGTAGGTCAAGAGTATAATGCTATCCTCAAAATGGAGATTTCATGGATTAATCTTTGTATGACGTATAGTAGTGTGGTTATATTTTTTATTATTTGGTTTGGTTACAAGCTAAAATATAAAACTAAATTGATTGATCTTAAGAATTGTGAATTAAAATAGATGTTATTAATTGGAACAGAAGTAAGACCGTTTAAAGCAGAGGCGTACTATAATAGTCAATTTATAGAGGTTACTGAGGAAAACTTAAAAGGTAAGTGGAGTGTAGTTTGTTTCTACCCAGCAGACTTCACATTCGTTTGCCCCACTGAACTCGAAGATTTACAAAACCAATACGCAACTCTAAAAGAATTAGGCGTTGAAGTATACTCTGTATCTACAGATACCCACTTTACACATAAAGCATGGCACGATAACTCAGAAACTATTGGAAAAATTGAATACATTATGATTGGTGATCCAACTCGTACAATCACTAGTAACTTCAACGTTTTAATTGAAGAAGAAGGTCTTGCTGCTCGGGGGACATTTATCATCGATCCAGATGGTATTATCCAATCTATGGAGATCAATGCAGACGGTATTGGTCGTGATGCAAGCATCCTTGTTAACAAAATTAAAGCAGCTCAATACGTACGTAATAACCCAGGTGAAGTTTGCCCAGCTAAATGGCAAGAGGGTTCTGCAACACTTAAACCAAGCCTTGAAGTTTGCCCAGCTAAATGGCAAGAGGGTTCTGCAACACTTAAACCAAGCCTTGACCTTGTAGGGAAAATATAAATGTCTGAAAAAACATACGAACTCGCAACCTTCGCAGGTGGTTGCTTTTGGTGCATGGTAAAACCATTTGATGAACTTCCTGGTATTCATAAAGTACTTTCCGGCTATGCAGGTGGTCATGTAGAAAACCCAACATACGAGCAAGTAAAAGCTGGAACATCTGGCCATTTAGAAGTCGTTCAAATTACATTCGATCCTTCTATTTTCCCATATCAAAAATTACTAGATTTATATTGGCCACAAATCGATCCAATTGATGATGGCGGACAATTTTTTGACCGGGGTCCATCTTATCGTACCGCTATTTTCTATCATAATGAAACGCAAAAAGAGCTTGCGGAAAAATCAAAACAAACTCTTGCAGAAAGCGGTATGTTTAAAGAGCCAATCGTAACTGAAATTCGTCCGGCTGCACCTTTTTATGAGGCTGAAGAATACCATCAACATTTTTATAAAAAGAATCCAGAGAAATATGCTACTGAGCAAAAGGAATCTGGTCGTGAAGATTTTATTAAAGAAAATTGGCAAAAAAAATAAATGTTAAAAGGAAAAGTGGCATTAGTTACAGGAGCAAGTCGAGGAATTGGACGTGCTATTGCAAAACGTTTAGCAAACGACGGTGCATTAGTTGCTGTTCATTATGGCAATCGAAAAGAAGATGCTGAAGAAACTGTTCATGAAATTCAATCAAATGGTGGATTAGCTTTTTCTATCGGTGCAAATCTTGAATCTTTACACGGTGTAGAAAACCTTTATAGTGCTTTAGATACAGAATTACAAAAACGGACTGGTGGAACACAATTCGATATTTTAATAAACAATGCTGGAATTGGTCCTGGTGCTTTTATTGAAGAAACGACTGAACAATTTTTTGATAGAATTGTTTCAGTAAATGCAAAAGCACCATTCTTTATCATTCAACAAGCTCTATCTCGTTTACGTGACAATAGCCGAATTATTAATATTTCATCCGCTGCCACTCGTATTTCTTTACCTGATTTCGTTGCATACAGTATGACGAAAGGTGCTATTAATACAATGACTTTTACGCTAGCAAAACAGCTTGGAACACGAGGAATAACGGTGAATGCAATACTTCCAGGCTTTATCCAAACAGATATGAATGCAGAACTCTTGAGCGATCCAATGATGAAACAATACGCTACTACTATTTCTGCTTTCAATCGATTAGGTGAAGTTGAAGACATTGCCGATACTGCTGCATTTCTCGCTTCCCCAGACAGCCGCTGGGTTACTGGTCAATTGATTGATGTGAGCGGAGGATCTTGTTTATAAATGAATGGGGAATTTGTAGAAAAAGAAAAGGCAGTTGTTTCAGTATATGATCACGGTTTTTTATATGGAGACGGTGTATTTGAAGGGATTCGTAGTTACGGAGGAAATGTATTTTGTCTAAAAGAACATGTGAAACGATTATATGAATCGGCGAAATCTATTTTACTGACGATTCCAATGCTGGTAGAAGAAATGGAAGAAGCAGTTTTACAGACACTTCAAAAAAATGAATACGCTGATGCCTACATTAGATTAATCGTTTCAAGAGGAAAAGGGGATTTAGGACTTGACCCGCGGAGTTGTGTGAAACCTAGCGTAATTATTATTGCAGAACAATTAAAGTTATTCCCTCAGGAGTTTTATGATAATGGACTAAGTGTTGTATCTGTAGCATCAAGACGTAATACGCCGGATGCACTAGATCCACGTATTAAGTCGATGAACTATTTAAATAATGTACTTGTAAAAATTGAAGCAGCGCAAGCGGGCGTACTCGAGGCGCTTATGCTTAACCAACAAGGATATGTTTGTGAAGGGTCTGGAGATAATGTTTTCATTGTGAAAGATGGAAAAGTGTTAACACCTCCTTCGTATTTAGGGGCGCTAGAAGGTATTACGAGAAATAGTGTTATCGAGTTATGTGAGCGTCTTAATATCTCGTGTGAGGAAAGGCCATTTACTCGCCATGACGTATATGTAGCAGATGAAGTGTTTTTAACAGGAACGGCAGCAGAGTTAATTCCAGTTGTAAAAGTTGATTCTAGAGAAATTGGAGATGGGAAACCAGGAAGTGTAACGAAACGATTAACTGGAGAATTTAAAAAATTGACGAGAGAAAGAGGAGTACGTGTTCCAGGACTGGCGGAAAGTTTAGCGTAGATGGAGGAACAGTATACAACATGTGAGAAATTACAGTGCGAAGAAGTGACAGGTGCCGGACACATTATTCAATGCTTGAAAAAATTAGGTGTAACGACTGTTTTCGGTTATCCGGGCGGAGCGATTTTGCCAGTATACGATGCGTTATATGGAAGTGGATTGAAGCACGTTTTAACTCGTCATGAGCAAGCTGCCATTCATGCGGCTGAAGGGTATGCAAGAGCTTCTGGAAAGGTCGGGGTAGTCTTTGCTACCTCTGGCCCAGGAGCGACGAATTTAGTTACGGGCTTAGCAGATGCTTATATGGATTCGATTCCTTTAGTTGTTATTACAGGGCAAGTTGCAACGCCTTTAATTGGTAAAGATGGATTTCAAGAAGCTGATGTTGTCGGAATTACTGTACCTGTTACGAAGCATAATTACCAAGTTCGTGAAGTAAATCACTTATCACGTATCGTGCAAGAAGCTTTTTACATCGCTAAAAGTGGGCGACCGGGACCGGTATTAATTGATATTCCAAAAGATATTCAAAATGCAAATGTGACAAGTTTCTTTAATGAAGAAGTTGACATTCTAGGATATAAACCGGAAGTTGTACCAGACAGTATGAAACTGAGAGAGGTGGCTAAAGCAATTTCAAAAGCAAAGCGTCCCCTTCTTTATATTGGAGGAGGCGTCATTCATTCAGGTGGATCTGAAGAACTCATCAAGTTTGCAAGAGAGAATCGTATTCCAGTCGTTTCAACTTTAATGGGACTAGGTGCATATCCGCCGGGAGATCCATTGTTTTTAGGAATGCTCGGTATGCATGGAACGTACGCTGCAAATATGGCAGTAACAGAATGTGACTTACTACTTGCTTTAGGTGTTCGCTTTGATGATCGCGTAACAGGAAAATTAGAATTGTTTTCTCCGCATTCGACAAAGGTACACATTGATATTGATCCTTCGGAGTTCCATAAAAATATAGCTGTAGAGCATCCGATTGTAGGGGATGTGAAAAAAGCGTTACACATGCTGTTACATATGCCTATGTATACACAAGTAGATGAATGGCTTCAAAAAGTGAAGAAATGGAAAGAAGAATATCCTCTTTCCTATAAACAAAAAGAATCCGATTTAAAACCACAGCATGTGATTGATCTAATAAGTGAATTAACGAATGGTGAAGCAATTATCACGACAGAAGTAGGACAGCATCAAATGTGGGCTGCGCACTTCTATAAAGCGAGAAAACCTCGTACTTTTCTTACCTCTGGTGGATTAGGAACAATGGGATTTGGTTTCCCAGCAGCTATTGGTGCTCAGCTTGCTAAAGAAGGGGAGCTGGTGATCTGTATTGCCGGTGACGCTTCTTTTCAAATGAACATTCAAGAACTGCAAACAATTGCAGAAAATAACATCCCTGTAAAAGTATTTATAATAAACAACAAATTTTTAGGGATGGTAAGGCAATGGCAAGAAATGTTTTATGAGAATCGTTTATCAGAATCAAAAATTGGATCACCTGATTTTGTAAAAGTAGCAGAAGCATATGGAGTGAGGGGGCTAAGAGCAACAAATGCAACAGAGGCGAAAAAAGTAATGTTAGAAGCTTTTGCACACGAAGGTCCTGTCGTAGTTGATTTTTGTGTAGAAGAAGGTGAAAACGTATTTCCGATGGTTCCGCCAAACAAAGGGAATAACGAAATGATGATGAAGAGGTGGGAAGAATGAATGAGTCATACTTTTTCACTAGTTATCCATAACGACCCAAATGTCTTATTACGCATAAGTGGAATTTTTGCTCGGCGTGGTTATTATATTTCTTCATTAAATTTAAATGAAAATGAAATGGAGTTAACAACAGTTTGTACAGAACAAGAAGCAACATTACTCATCAGTCAGCTGAAAAAATTAATCAATGTACTACAAGTAAACAAATTATAAATGAAAACGTATTATGAGACAGATGCAAATGTAGAGTTGTTAAAAGGGAAAACAGTTGCGGTAGTCGGATATGGATCTCAAGGTCATGCCCAAGCACAAAATTTACGTGATTCTGGTGTAGAAGTTGTAGTTGGTGTTCGTCCTGGCAAGTCATATGAAGTAGCGAAAGCTGATGGGTTTGAAGTAATGTCCGTTTCAGAAGCGGTTCGAACCGCACAAGTTGTACAAATGTTATTGCCAGATGAACAACAAGCACATGTTTATAAAACAGAAGTAGAAGAGAATCTTCGTGAAGGACAAATGTTACTTTTCTCACATGGATTTAATATTCACTTCGGACAAATTAATCCGCCAAGTTACGTAGACGTAGCGATGGTTGCACCAAAAAGTCCAGGTCATCTCGTTCGCCGTGTATTCCAAGAAGGGAATGGTGTTCCGGCATTAGTTGCAGTGCATCAAGATGCAACCGGCACGGCATTACATGTAGCTCTTGCATATGCAAAAGGTGTAGGTTGTACACGTGCAGGTGTAATTGAAACGACATTCCAAGAAGAGACGGAGACGGATTTGTTCGGTGAGCAAGCTGTGCTTTGCGGCGGAGTAACTGCACTTGTGAAAGCTGGTTTTGAAACGTTAACGGAGGGCGGATATCGTCCTGAGATTGCATACTTTGAATGTTTGCATGAATTAAAATTAATTGTTGATTTAATGTACGAAGGTGGATTAACGAACATGCGCCATTCTATTTCAGATACGGCAGAGTTTGGAGATTATGTAACAGGATCAAGAATTGTTACAGATGAAACGAAGAAAGAGATGAAACGAGTACTTACAGAAATTCAGCAAGGTGAATTCGCGAAAAAATGGATTTTAGAAAACCAAGCAGGTCGTCCAACATACAACGCGATGAAAAAAGCAGAACAAAATCATCAGTTAGAAAAAGTAGGAGCAGAGCTTCGTGAAATGATGAACTGGATTAAGGAACCAGAAAAGAAAACGTTAGTAAAGAAATAGATGATTAAAAAAGGTTTTGATAAAGCGCCGCACCGTAGTTTATTAAAAGCAACTGGTTTGAAAGATGAGGATTTTGATAAACCGTTTATTGCGATTTGTAATTCTTTTATTGAAATTATTCCAGGGCATAAGCACTTGAACGAGTTTGGGAAACTTGTAAAAGAAGCCGTTCGTGCAGCAGGTATGGTGCCATTCGAATTCAATACAATTGGAGTAGACGACGGTATTGCGATGGGACATATCGGTATGCGTTATTCGCTTCCGAGTCGTGAAATTATTGCAGATTCAGTAGAAACGGTTGTAAATGCACATTGGTTTGACGGCATGATTTGTATCCCAAACTGTGACAAAATTACACCCGGTATGATGATGGCAGCTCTTCGTATAAATATTCCAACTGTGTTTGTTTCAGGTGGACCGATGGCTGCTGGGAAAACATCTAAGGGGGAAGTTGTTGACCTTAGTTCTGTTTTTGAAGGGGTAGGAGCTTATCAATCTGGGAAAATTTCAGAAGAAGAATTAAAAGATATTGAAGATCATGGCTGTCCATCTTGTGGCTCTTGTTCCGGCATGTTTACAGCGAACTCTATGAACTGTTTATGTGAAGTATTAGGTTTAGCCCTTCCTGGAAACGGAAGTATTTTAGCAATTGATCCAAGACGTGAAGAGTTAATTAAACAAGCAGCAGAAAAATTAAAAATTTTAATTGAAAGAGATATTAAACCGCGAGATATCGTGACAGAAGAGGCAATTGATGATGCTTTTGCACTTGATATGGCGATGGGTGGATCAACGAATACAGTATTACACACGCTAGCACTCGCACAAGAGGCAGGGCTAGATTATGATATGAGCCGTATTGATGCTGTTTCAAGACGTGTACCGCATTTATGTAAAGTAAGTCCAGCTTCTAATTGGCATATGGAAGATATTGATCGAGCAGGCGGAATTAGTGCAATCTTGAAAGAGATGAGCAGAAAAGAAGGGGTACTTCATTTAGACCGTATTACGGCTACTGGGCAAACATTAAGAGAAAACATTGCTCATGCAGAGATTAAAGATAAGGAAGTGATTCATTCTCTTGAAAATCCTCATAGTGAAGAGGGGGGCTTACGTATTTTAAAAGGAAATCTAGCGAAAGATGGAGCGGTTATTAAAAGCGGAGCAACCGAAGTAAAACGATTTGAAGGACCGTGCGTTATTTTTAATTCACAAGATGAGGCACTTGCCGGCATTATGCTTGGGAAAGTGAAAAAAGGAGATGTAGTTGTCATTCGTTATGAAGGACCAAGAGGCGGACCGGGTATGCCTGAAATGTTAGCACCAACATCAGCAATCGCTGGAATGGGATTAGGTGCTGAGGTTGCATTATTAACGGACGGACGTTTCTCTGGAGCTTCACGTGGCATTTCGGTAGGGCATATTTCACCAGAAGCAGCTGCGGGTGGAACAATCGCACTACTTGAACAAGGGGATATTGTATGTATTGATGTTGAGGAACGCTTGCTAGAAGTAAGAGTGAGTGATGAGGAATTAGAAAAACGTAAAAAAGAATGGAAACGACCAGAACCGAAAGTGAAAACGGGCTGGCTTGGACGATACTCTCAAATGGTAACATCGGCGAATACAGGTGCAGTTTTAAAGGTGCCGAATTTTGATTGAATGGTGCAAAATGTGAAGGAGAGAGTGAAGATTGAAGATATCCTTATGGCTCATAACTGTATGAAGGATATCGTCATGAAAACGCCCTTGCAGCGAGATAAGGTTTTATCTGAAAAATACGAATGTGAGGTGTATATTAAACGAGAAGATTTGCAAGTAATTCGTTCTTTCAAAATTCGCGGTGCATACAATTTAATTCAAAGTTTGTCGAAAGAACAATTACAAAATGGTGTTGTTTGTGCAAGTGCTGGCAATCATGCACAAGGAGTTGCGTATACGTGTAATTTATTAAATATTCCATCAAAAATCTTTATGCCAACAACGACACCAAAACAGAAAGTATCACAAGTTCAATTTTTTGGTGGTAGCTTTGCAGAGATCATCTTAGTTGGTGATACATTTGATGGTGCTTTTCAAGAAGCGCAGCGCTATTGTGAGGAAAATAGGATGACATTTGTGCATCCGTTTGATGATCCGTATGTGATTGCAGGGCAAGGAACGGTAGCTGTTGAAATTATGCACGATATGGATAAGGCAGTTGATTATCTCTTTACAGCAATCGGCGGCGGTGGGTTAGCATCAGGTGTAGGTACATATGTGAAAGGTGTTAGTCCAGCTACAAAGGTCATTGGTGTAGAACCGATGGGGGCTGCATCTATGAAAGAGGCTTTCCTTCAAAATGAAAATGTAGCATTAGAGAAAATAGATAGTTTTGTTGATGGAGCAGCTGTCAAAAAAGTAGGGAAGTTAACATTTGAAACTTGTAAAGATGTCATTGATGACATTGTTTTAGTACCAGAAGGAAAGGTTTGTACGACGATTTTAGAACTGTATAAGAAAAATGCAATTGTAGCTGAACCTGCTGGAGCGCTTTCTATTGCAGCACTTGATCTATACAGAGATGAAATAAGAGGAAAAACAGTTGTATGTACGTTGAGTGGTGGAAATAATGATATTGATAGAATGCAAGAAATGAAAGAACGTTCGCTCATTTATGAAGGACTAAAGCATTACTTCATCATTGAATTCCCGCAGCGTTCGGGAGCGCTAAGAGAATTTCTTGATAAAGGATTAGGGCCAGAAGATGATATAACACGATTTGAGTACATTAAGAAACATAATAAAGAAAATGGTCCAGCGCTAGTCGGGGTAGAATTAAAACATAAAGAAGATTATGAGCAATTAATTACTCGTTTTAAAGAAAATAATATTCAATTTGTGGAGCTTAATAAAAATCCTGTTTTGTTTGATTTGCTTATTTAGATGAAAACTTTACTAAAACGATTTCTGTTAATAGCCATTTTCATTACACCAATTGTTTTATTAATCAATTACTCTTTTATTTCAAAAGCGAAAGACAAACCTGACATGCAAAACACATCGAATAAAACAGCTTCAAAAAGTGAAAAGAAAATAGAAGACCCAGAAATCAAACTCACCTTTTCTGGCGATACAATGTTTGATTGGCAGCTACGTCCTATTATCGAAAAAAATGGGGCTGATTATCCATTCCAACATGTAAAAGAAGAAATAACAAAAGCAGATATTTCTTTTGTTAATTTAGAGTCGGCATTTACAACGAGAGAAAAGAAAGCACCCGGGCAACTGTTTTGGATTAAAAGTGATCCATCTACATTACAAGCTATTAAAAACACTGGATATGACATCGTAAATATCGGGAATAACCATACACTTGATTATGGGCAAGATGGATTATTAGACACTATCTCTCACGTAGAAAAATTAAAGTTCCCTTACATCGGGGCCGGAAAAAATGCAAAAGATGCATACACTGCACGAGAAATGACCGTAAAAGGGAAAAAGTTCAAATTTCTTTCCTTCGTTCGATTTATGCCTGATTCTAATTGGGTAGCTGGTGAGAATAAACCTGGTGTTGCAAACGGATATGATTTAAATCTTGTAACTAAGACAATTAAAGAACAAAAACAAGATGCAGACTATTTAATCGTCTATATGCATTGGGGCGTTGAAAAATCAAATCGTCCAGTGGAATACCAAAAACAATATGTACCTAAAATGGTTGAAGCAGGTGCGGACGCGATTGTCGGAAGTCACCCGCATTGGTTACAAGGATTTGAGTATTATAATAAAGTTCCTATCGCTTACTCATTAGGTAACTTTTTGTTCCCGAGTTATGTGAATGGAAAAAGTGCCGAAACTGGCGTCTTAACTTTAACTTTTAAAGGAAAAGATGTCCAAATGTCATTTAACCCTTACATCATTCGTAATAACCAAGTTTCCCTTGTAAATGAAGAAGAAAAGAAAAAAGCTCTACAATATTTACAAACGATTTCAACTGATGTAGAAATTGATAGTACTGGAAATATAATAAACACACGTAACTAAATGGTTATATTAGGAGCAGTTGTAAATGGGATTTGTATTATATTCGGTACTTTACTTGGTAAATTATTTAGTAAGATTCCGGAAAGTATGAAGGGAAGAATTATGCATGCAATCGGTTTAGCGGTTACTGTGCTTGGACTTCAAATGGCATTAAAAAGTGAAAACTTTCTTGTTGTAATTCTAAGTTTAGTTATTGGTACCGTAATCGGAGAATGGCTACAATTAGAAGAAAAGTTAAAAATGTTAGGAGATTGGTTAGAAAATAAAGTTGGATCGAAGGGGAAAGGGAGCATATCAGAAGGGTTTGTAACAGCGACGCTTATTTTTGCAATTGGCGCGATGGGGATACTTGGTGCACTTGACAGTGGGATTCGCGGAAATCATAATATTTTATTCACAAAGGCGATTATCGATGGATTCATTTCGGTTATATTAACGACAACTCTAGGAATCGGCGTAGTATTTTCAGCGATTCCAGTTATTTTATATGAAGGTGCCATTGCCATTTTTGCAACACAGATTAATAGTTCTGTCCCGAAAGAATTAATGAATCAATTTATAGTGGAAATGACAGCTACGGGCGGTATTATGATATTCGCCATTGGATTAAACTTACTTGGATTTATTAAAATTAAAGTGGCAAATTTACTTCCAGGTATATTGGTAGTTGGAATAATTGTTTCAATTATTTATGGTTACGGTTTGTTAGTAAAGTAGATGGAGATGCATATGGAGGAATTTCAATTTACAAAACGTGTTCATAAAATACTGGAGATTGCGGCAAAAGAGATTAAATATAATATAATTCAACCAGTTCATCTTTTTATCGGCATGTGTAAAGAAGGTACAGGAGTGTGCGCAGAGTTATATATGTATTTGTTTCGTAAAGTTGGCACGAATTTTTTAGAAGAACTTTCTTTACAAAAACAATATGAAATAGAGTACATAAAAATAGAACAATATAAATTAGCTAATAAAACGCTAGAAATTTTACAAATAGCGAAGAAACGTATGGAACGTTTTCAACAAGTATTAATAAATGAAGGACATGTAATATATGCATTATTTCGTTTAGGTACAGTGAGTGAAAAAGTTATAAACAAAGAAATACAAAAAGATGTGTTACGTATTATAGCTGAACCAAGAGATTTAGCGGTTGATTTAAAATGCTTTGATCCTATGTATAATAAATTATCTTGTAATGTTAGAAGCGCTACCTTTTCTGATTTTGAAAAATTAGTACGTTTTGTTACGGGGGAATTTGGTGAACGCTGGTTACAGTCGATAGATTATGGATTTCGAACATATAAAGAAAAGTTACCTATTTATATTGCACAGCAGGGCGAAGCGATAGTAGGTTTCGCTTGTTATGATGTAGTGAGGGGAAAGAAAGGACTATTTGGTCCGATGGGGACAGCGAAACAAAATCGTGTGAAAGGTGTAGGAAAGGAATTGTTGCATCATTGTTTATATAATATGAAGCAAGACGGATATGAATATGCAATTATTGGACAAGCAGGTCCGATTGAGTTTTATGAGAGAAGTTGCAATGCTCGTTTAATACCGATAGAAGATAATTGAATGAAAGAAGGTGTGAAAATGGCCAGCTGGAAACGAAATTTAATGATTTGTTGGCTAGGTTGTTTTACCACTGCAGCCGGTATGAGTTTAGTAATTCCTTTCTTATCTTTTTATATTGAGGAGTTAGGAGTGACTGGCACTTCGAGTATTGCACAGTGGTCGGGGCTTGCATTTGGTGTAACATTTTTAATGGGTGCGATTGTATCACCAATATGGGGAAAGCTTGGTGATATACATGGACGGAAATTGATGCTTATACGTGCTAGCCTTGGTATGGCGGTTATTATGACGCTTATGGGGTTTGTAACGGATGTGTATCAACTAGTCGCACTTAGATTTTTGATGGGAGCAGTATCTGGTTTCCTTTCAACCGCAATGACATTTATTGCAGCAGAAACTCCGAAAGAGCATTCAGGTTGGGCGATTTCCACAATTTCAACCGGGGGCGTGAGCGGCTCATTACTCGGACCATTACTAGGAGGTTATTTGTCTGAGTTAATTGGAATGCGTCATGTCTTTCTTGTTACAGGAGCTTTTTTATTCCTTTCCTTCCTCATCGTCTTTTTCTTCCTACATGAAGAAAATCACTCTGCTCAAGCAAAAAAGGTACAGCAAAAAAAAGTATGGACGATGGTCCCAGCAAAGCATGTAATTATTAGTTTATTTGTAACAACATTTATTATTCAACTTGCCAATATGTCAATTCAACCTATTATTACATTGTACGTAAAGAATTTGGAAGGACCAGGAACATCTCATATCGAAATGATTGCAGGAGCGGTCATGTCTGCGACAGGATTAGCAGTTATTTTGGCAGCGCCTAAATTAGGAAGATTATCAGATCATATCGGTCCTCAAAAAACGTTAGTAGTAGCATTGTTTGCTGCAGGGATAATCTTTATCCCGCAAGCATTTGTAACCTCAGCTTGGCAACTATTAATTCTTCGATTTTTATTAGGTATCGCACAAGCAGGATTATTACCTTCCGTACAAACTCTACTAAAACAACATACGCCAACCCATGTAACGGGACGAATATTTGGATATAATCAGTCATTTCAGTTTTTAGGAAATATGATTGGTCCAGTGCTCGGGGGGCAAATTGCAGCTCATGCAGGGTTCCAATATGTTTTCTTCTCTACATCATCATTATTGTTTATTGCATGCATTTGGGTTTATTTTCATAATAAGAACGAAGAAGTATCAGAAAAACGACATTTGGAAGTTAGTTAAATGATGCCATCACTATTTTTAGCACATGGTTCACCAATGCTTGCTATTCAAGATACAGATTATACACGTTTTTTAAAAACACTTGGAGAAACATATAAACCGAAAGCAATTGTTATTTTTACTGCTCACTGGGAAAGTGAAGTATTAACAATCTCTTCATCAGATGACGAGTATGAAACAATTTATGATTTTGGAGGTTTCCCTCCTGAGTTATACGAAATTAAATATCGGGCAAAAGGCTCTTCTAGTATTGCATCCATGTTAGAAACAAAATTTAAAAACAAAGGCATTCCAGTTCATCATAATATGACGAGAGGTTTAGATCATGGCTCATGGACACTCTTGCATCGCATGTATCCAGAAGCAAATATTCCTGTCGTACAAATATCGGTAAACCCATTCCTTCCTGCAAAAGAACAATTTGAAATTGGAGAAGCACTAAAAGGACTTGGACAAGAAGATATTTTAGTCATCGGCAGTGGCGTTACCGTTCATAATTTACGAGCATTGAAATGGAATCAAACTACACCTGAAAAATGGGCAATTGAATTTGATGACTGGATCATTAAACATATGCAAACTAACGATATAGATGCATTGTTTAATTGGGAGAAAAATGCGCCTCATGCACAATTAGCAGTACCAAGAGCAGAGCATTTTGTTCCTTTATTTATCGCTATGGGAAGTGGTGAAAGTGACGGAAAAGTCATTCACCGTAGTTACGAGCTTGGTACATTAAGTTATCTTTGCCTTCAATTTTAATTGGGGGCTGACGAAATGAACGTACAGGAAAGTTTCGTTACGGCATTGGATGGAACAGAAATTTATTTACGCAGGTGGTTACCAGAAGATGAGCCAAAAGGGATTGTTCAAATTGCGCATGGTATGACAGAACATGCAGGCGTTTATACAGAATGTATTGATGCATTATTGGAAGCAGGGTATGGTGTTTATGCGCATGATCATAAGGGTCATGGAAAAACAGTGAAAAGAGAAGAAGACTATGGTCATTTTGAACCAAATGTAGGTTGGAACGAGGCTGTGTCTGATGTTATCTTTGTATCAGAAACGATAAAAAAAGAACAGAAATGTCCACTGTTTTTACTTGGACATAGTATGGGATCATTTTTATCAAGAAGAGCTGTACAACTGAGAGGCGAGCTATATGATGGATTTCTTATTTCAGGAACTGGTGGGAACCCGGGTCTTTTAGGAATCATCGGTCATAAAGTAGCGACAATTGAGATGAAACTACGCGGAGTGAAAACGAAAAGTCCGATGCTAAACTTTTTATCATTCGGAAACTTCAACTCACACTTTAAGCCAAATCGTACGAAATTTGATTGGTTATCTTCAGATATGAATCAAGTTGATAAATATATCGCGGATCCGTTATGTGGATTCATTTGTACGACGAGTTTTTATAGAGAACTATTTTCTGGTGTATTAGAAGTAAATAAACTAGAAGAGTTCAAGAAAACACCGAAAAACCTTCCAATACATATTTTTTCAGGAGATCGTGATCCTGTTGGGGATATGGGGAAAGGTGTAAAAGAAGTGTATGAAAACTATAAAAAATGCGGTGTGAAAGACGTTACACTACGTTTATATGAAAATGGAAGACATGAAATGTTCCATGAAGTGAATAGAGATGAAGTGTTTAAAGATTTAATTTCTTGGTTAGATGCGCATAATAAATGAATGTTAACGTTTCATAGTGGGACATATGAAAATGTCGAAGTTGTTGCATTATATTGTGGTGTATGTAAAGTTAATACAGCTATTGCAGCTCAAATATTAATAGGTAAGTTTAATGTGACGCATATTATTGTAACAGGTGTTGCAGGAGCAATCGATAAAGTATTAAAAATTGGAGATACAGTCATTTCAGCAGAAATAGCGTATCACGACGTGGATGAAGGGATATTAACTGAATATCATCCATGGATGGAAAGCGTATATTTTAAAATGGATAGTAAACTTCTTGAATTAAGCCGAGCAGTAATCGAGAACAATCAATTTACTCAAAATGTTTATTTTGGAAAGATAGTTACTGGAGAGGCTTTTATAAGTGAGAGTAGTCGTACAGAAATAATTTCTAAATACAACCCACTTTGTGTAGATATGGAAACAGCAAGTATAGCTCACGTCTGTTATGCCAATACGATTCCATTTATAGCAGTTAGATCTATAACAGATACAGAAGAAACGTCTGGTATAGAAGTATTTGAAGATAATTGTGTTTCGGCTTCACATCATTCCATTCATTTTGTTAAAAAGTTACTAGAATCGTTGTAAATGCAAATACGAGAAGCTGCATTAGCAGAAGCAAATGAACTAAGTGAACTCGCACTACATTCAAAAGCAACGTGGAATTATAGTGAAGAATTCATACTTGCTTGTAAAGAAGATTTAAAGATCACAGAAGAGTACATAAAAAATAATTTTGTATATGTTTTAGAAAACGATAATACGAAGATTGGATTTTTCTCATTTTTACGTAATGAAAATGCTCTCGATTTTTTATACATTCATCCTCGCTACAAAGGAAAAGGTTACGGGAAAATACTTTGGAAGTTTGTAATAGAAAAAGCAAATGAATTAGGAATAAAAAGTTTTACGATTGATAGTGATCCGAATGCAAAAGGCTATTACTTGAAAATGGGAGCAAAGCTAATTGGAGAGACACCATCAACAGTATGTAAGAATCGACTTTTACCTCTTTTGCAATATGATGTGTAAATGAGAGTGGATAATGTGAAGAAAAAACAAATATATGACATGTTAAAAAAATCGTGGTCGATTGAAACAAGTTCAAAGTGGACGAGCGAAAATCCGGCAAAGGGACAATGTGGTGTAACAGCTCTAGTCGTTCAAGAAATATACGGAGGAGAAATTAAAAAGACAAAAGTAGGAGAAGCATGGCACTTTTATAACCGTATAGATGGGAAGGTGTTTGATTTTACAGAGACGCAATTTAATGAAAAATTGAAGTATATGGGCGTAGAATCAAACCGGGAAGAAGCATTTGCAGATACAGATGAAAAGCAATATGGCATTTTGAAGGAAAAGATAACGAAAGAATTAAAATTATCTTTTGACTCTTAATTGAAAGGGGAAATACTTTTGAAAACAACTTATGTAAACGCTACAATTGCAACGATGAATGAAAAAAATGAAGTGATAGAAAATGGATATATCATTGTAGAAAATGATCAAATTATAGAAGTAAATAGCGGAGAATTCGCTAACGATTTTGAAGTAGATGAAGTAATTGAGATGAAAGGAAAGTGGGTTTTACCAGGGCTTGTAAATACACATACACATGTTGTTATGAGTCTTTTGAGAGGTATTGGCGATGATATGTTATTACAGCCATGGCTTGAGACGAGAATTTGGCCACTTGAAAGTCAGTTTACTCCAGAGCTTGCGGTCGCTAGTACGGAATTAGGATTACTTGAAATGGTGAAAAGTGGTACGACATCATTCTCTGATATGTTTAATCCAATTGGAGTAGATCAAGATGCAATTATGGAAACGGTATCAAGGAGTGGGATGCGCGCTGCTGTTTCAAGAACTTTATTTAGCTTTGGAACGAAAGAAGATGAAAAGAAAGCAATTGAAGAAGCCGAGAAATATGTGAAGCGTTATTATAACGAAAGTGGAATGTTAACTACGATGGTTGCACCGCATAGTCCATATACATGTAGTACAGAACTGTTAGAAGAGTGCGCACGTATTGCAGTAGAAAATCAAACTATGGTTCATATTCATCTTTCAGAAACAGAGCGTGAAGTACGTGATATCGAAGCACAGTACGGAAAACGTCCGGTAGAATATGCAGCAAGTTGCGGATTGTTTAAACGCCCAACAGTTATTGCGCATGGTGTAGTATTAAATGAAAATGAGCGTGCATTTTTAGCAGAGCATGATGTTCGAGTAGCTCATAATCCGAATAGTAATTTAAAACTAGGTTCGGGTATAGCGAATGTAAAAGCGATGCTAGAAGCAGGAATTAAAGTAGGGATTGCAACAGATAGTGTCGCATCTAATAATAATTTAGATATGTTTGAAGAAATGCGCATTGCAACTTTATTACAAAAAGGTATTCATCAAGACGCAACAGCATTGCCAGTAGAAACAGCTCTTTCTCTAGCGACAAAAGGAGCTGCAGAAGTAATTGGTATGAAACAAACTGGATCACTTGAGGTTGGAAAGTGTGCTGACTTTATTACGATTGATCCGTCTAATAAACCGCATTTACAACCAGCTGATGAAGTGTTATCACACCTTGTATATGCAGCTAGTGGAAAAGATATAAGTGATGTAATTATTAACGGAAAACGTGTCGTTTGGAATGGTGAATGTAAAACGTTAGATGAAGAGCGTATTATATTTGAAGCAAGTCGTTATAAACGAGGTTTACAAAGATAGATGGCAATTATTACATCTTTATTTTTAACAGCTTGTAATAATAAAGCGAATAAAAGTGATACAGAGGCTAAAAAACAAGTGTTAAATGTAACAGTATCAGAAGAAATTCCTTCACTTGATACTGCGAAAACGATGGATGGTACATCATCACACGTTATGCAAAACATATTTGAAGGGTTGTATGTGCTAGATGATCAAGATCATCCTATTCCGGCAGTAGCAAAATCGTTTAAAAGAAGTGAAGATGGTAAAAAATATACATTTGATTTGCGTAAAGATGCAAAATGGTCAAATGGAGACAATGTAACAGCAAATGACTTTATGTTTGCATGGAAACGTGCAGTTAACCCGCAAACGGCATCTCAATATGCAGACATGTTCTTTCATGTGAAAAATGCGAAAGAAATAAATAAGGGAACAATGTCACTTGATGAACTTGGGGTTAAAGTTATAAATGATTATAAGTTAGAGGTTGAACTTGAACAGCCAATTCCGTATTTTTTACAGTTGTTAGCGTTACCTATATACTTACCACAGCACGAATCATTTTTGAAAGAACAAGGAAATAAATACGGATTGGAACCTAGTAATCTCATATATAACGGCCCATTTGTATTAGAAAAATGGAAACATGAACAAGAGTTCCAATTAAAGAAGAATGCTACATATTGGGATCAAAAGAAAGTGAAATTAGACGAAATAAATTTTCATATTGTAAAGGATACAATGACGGCTGTAAATTTATATGAGGCTGGCGATTTGGATCGAGTACCTATCAATTCTCAAGTTGTAGACAAGTATAAAGGGAATAAGGAATTACATATGTCAAGTGATCCTGGAATCGCTATGCTACGTTTTAATGAGAAAAATAATGCGTTAGCCAATAAGAAAGTACGTCAATCTATCTCATTAGCATTAAATAAAGATGATTTCGTTGCTCACTTTATTAATAACGGGGCAAAATCTGCAAGCGGACTTGTACCAGTTGGTCATGTAAACGAAGAGACTGGTAAAGATTTTAGAAAAGAAAACGGAGATCTTTCTTCATATGATTTGCAAAATGCGCAAAAGATTTGGGAAGAAGCGAAAAAAGAACTTGGAGTAGAGCAAGTAAACCTCGAGTTTTTAACGTTTGAACAAGATAATGCAAAACGTATGGCAGAATATATAAAAGGTGATTTAGAAAAGAATTTGAATGGGTTAACGATACAAATTAAACAACAGCCATTTAAGCAAAAGTTACAGTTAGAACAAACAGGTGATTACGATATAACGATGGCAAATTGGGGACCTGACTATAAAGACCCAATTAATTATTTAGAGTTATTTACGACGGGGAATCCGAATAATAAAATGAATTACTCTAATTCTCGTTTCGATGAATTAATAAAGAAAGCGAAAACTGATTTTGTGCTAGAGCCAGAGGAACGATGGGGAGCATTGCTAGAAGCTGAGCAGGTAGTATTAGAAGATGCTGCCGTGGCACCACTTTATCATCTTGGTTCAGCTTATGTACAAAAGGATTATGTAAAAGGAATTGCAAAACATCAATTTGGTGGCGTTTATACTTATAAGAATGCTTTTATCACTAATGAATAAATGTTTCCTATATTAAAAACTGATCGACTCATTTTGCGAGAACTTACGGAAGAAGATGCACCGGGTATACTACAATGCTTTTCTAATACTGATGTACTGCGCTATTATGGCCAAAAACCATTACAGAACGTAGATCAAGTAAAGCAAATTATTAATAATTTCAAGTTGAGTTACAATGCAAGAAACGGTATAAAATGGGGAATCGAATTAAAAGATAAGAAAGAACTCATCGGAACAATTGGTTTTCACGATTGGTCTTCTGAGCATAAACGAGCAAATATAAGTTATGCCTTTCTCCCTGAACACTGGGGAAATGGCTATGCTACGGAAGCGGTTTCTGAGGTTATATCATACGGTTTCCACACGCTTCATTTAAAACGTATTGGTGCAATTGTCTTTCTTGAAAATGAAGCTTCAAATAAGGTGCTATTAAAATTAGGTTTTGAAAAAGAAGGCGTTCTAAAAAATTATATGTATCAAGATGATATTCCATATGATACGAATTTTTATGCTTTATTAAAATCGGTTTAAATGAATAAAGATATATCAAAAGACGAACAAATCCCTTCTCAAAGTACAACTGTTCAATCAGCACATTTAGCGCTAAGCGGACAAACGAAAGGCTTAAAAAGACTATTACCATTCTTAGGGCCTGCTTTCATCGCTTCAGTCGCTTATATTGATCCTGGGAATTTCGCAACGAATATTGCTGCTGGTTCACAATATGGTTATTTATTACTTTGGGTAATTCTCGCTTCTAATTTAATGGCTGTATTAATTCAAACTTTATCAGCTAAATTAGGAATTGCTACTGGGAGAAACCTTCCTGAGATAGCTCGTGAAAATTTCCCGAGACCTGTTTCCATCGGTTTATGGATTCAAGGTGAACTTGTTATTATGGCAACTGATTTAGCTGAATTTATTGGGGCAGCACTAGGATTGTATTTGTTATTCGGAATTCCAATGTTACCAGCAGCTTTAATTACAGCAGCTGGATCGTTTATTATTCTTGAATTTCAACGCAGAGGCTTTCGTCCATTAGAAGCAATCATAACAGGGATGATTTTTATCGTTGTTATCGCTTTTGGCGTCCAGGTCTTTTATGCAAAACCGGAACTAAGCCCTCTTCTTTCAGGACTATTTATTCCAAAATTCCAAGGCGTGGATAGTATTCTTTTAGCAGCTGGTATTTTAGGTGCGACAGTTATGCCACACGCAATATATTTACATTCCGCCTTAACACAGCGCCGTGTAGTCGGAACAAATGATGAACAAAAGAAAAAGATTTTCCGGTTCGAATTCATTGATATCATTATTGCAATGGTTATCGCTGGAGCAATTAACGCGAGTATGTTAATTGTAGCAGCTGCTTTATTCTTTAAAAACGGCTTGCACGTTGAAGATTTAGATGTTGCTTACACTCAATTTACCAACTTAGTAGGTCCTGTATCCGCTGCTTTATTTGGAATCGGACTTTTATCAGCGGGATTATCTAGCTCGTCTGTCGGTACAATGTCTGGTGACATTATTATGCAAGGATTCATTCGCATGCATATTCCGTTATATTTACGCCGATTTATAACGATGATTCCACCTCTAGTTATAATTGCTTTAGGTGTAAACCCAACTTACGCTCTCGTTATGAGCCAAGTTGTCTTATCGTTCGGTATTGCCTTTGCATTAGTACCGCTTATTATGTTTACAAGTAGTAAAAAGATTATGGGGGCACTCGTTAACCACCGTATAACAACTTTCATCGCTTGGATAATTGCTGCACTCGTTATTATTTTAAATATTTTCTTACTGTATCAAACATTTATAGGGTAAATGTACACAACAATTGAAAACCCTGAAGAATTTGCTGCAGAGCATTTAGAATTTTGTAATTCACTTGAATTAAAAGGTAGAATCCTTGTAGCAAAAGAAGGTATTAACGGAACTTGTTCTGGAACTGTAGAACAAACAGAGAAATACATGGAAGCAATGAACAATGATCCACGTTTTGATGGTATCGTGTTTAAAATAGATGAAGAAGAAGGGCATGCATTCAAGAAAATGCACGTACGTCCTCGTCCAGAGTTAGTTACACTTCGTCTAGAAGATGACATTAACCCACACGAAATAACTGGGAAGTATTTAGAGCCAAAAGATTTTTATGAAGCAATGAAACAAGAAGATACAGTTATCATTGATGCACGAAATGATTATGAGTTTGATTTAGGACATTTTAAAGGTGCGATTAAACCAGATATTGAATCATTCCGTGAATTACCAGATTGGATTAGAGAAAACAAAGAAACACTTGAGGGTAAAAAGATTTTAACGTACTGTACAGGCGGAATTCGTTGTGAGAAGTTTTCAGGTTGGTTAGTTCGTGAAGGGTATGAAGATGTAAGTCAGCTTCACGGCGGAATTGTAACGTACGGAAAAGATCCAGAAGTACAAGGTGAGCTATGGGATGGACAATGTTACGTATTTGATGAGCGTATTGCTGTACCAGTAAACCAAAAAGAACATGTTATTGTTGGTAAAGATCATTTTACAGGAGAACCTTGTGAGCGCTATGTAAACTGTTCAAATCCAGAATGTAACAAGAAAATTTTATGTTCTGAAGAAAGTGAAGCAAAACATTTGCGTGCATGTTCTCATGAATGTCGTGTAAGCCCACGTAACCGCTACGTAATACAACATGAATTAACGGAAGAACAAGTAGCTGCTGCATTAGAGAAAATTGAAGCAGGGAAGTAAATGGAGGTAATACAAACAATCGAAGAAAAAGATGTAACAACAGCTATATTTCAATTTATATTCCCGTTTTCGTTTAAAATTGGATATGAACAAAATATGTTCCCTTTCTTACAAAAAAATAATTTCCGTCCTTTTCGACTTGATCATCTTGAAGATGAAAATACATATTACGGGCAGTTTCAAGTTTCACATCAAAATATGGAAGCATACTATCTTTCATTTACGAATAAAATTCTTTTTCCTCATTCAGAACATCAAAAGGGACTACAGCGCTATTCTAAGGACCTTAATTTAAATGGACATTTAACAACAAATCTTATTTCCGTTCCATTCAAGATACATTCTATTGATGTAACACTTTGTCCTTATGAGCTTGGCTTCTTAACAATTCGAACAGAAGTCAAAACCGCTCCAAACATGACATTATCAGAAGCCATCGAATTCGCTTCTCGCTTCCGTGTACTTGAAACTAGAAATGATACAACTGAGACTATTTGTATTGAATGTGATGGAAAAAAATATTCACAAGTAGAAAAACTTATATTCGGCGATTTATTTCATGGCTTAACAGACTTCTTTGAGAATAAGAGGTTGCGGAGTTCATACTTTCAAACATTCCCCTTCTTTGAAGACCAACGAATGTATGTACAAACTTTATTATCTATTAACAAAAAGTCAGACCTTCATGTAGTTGATGCATATCGAGCTTCCAGCCTTTCCGGATTAACAGACGATGGTAAGCCGTATATTAGCGCAAATAATGTTCCTTATATTCACGATTATTTAACAAAGCATTCTTATCAAAGATGGGCTCCTAACCGTTATTTTATTATGGAAGAACATATTTTCACATGTATAACAAATGAAGGTGAACAAGAAGTCACTAAACTTGCTAGTCAAATGTACGGAGAATTTTATTACGCTTTATTATTAAACCTATTTCATAAAGTTGTTTTATTAAAGATGGCGAATGCTTATGCTGAGCTAAATATTGAACAAGATACAAATGAAATAGAGAAATTAATTTATTCAATCAATTCGTTTACAGCGAATTATTTTTCTTTAGAATTAGTATCTCAATCACAAAGTGAAGATATTTTCTTCCGCTTAAGAAAACTTTTTAACATTGAAATTTTATACTCGAATGCGAAACAAAATCTTGATAGTTTGTTTAAATATCAAGAAAATGTCGCCGCTAAAAAAGATAGCCTTTTATTATTAATTTTAACCCTCTACTCTGTGGTGGGCCAAATGTTAGGGTTTACTATGATTGACCTTTTAAGAAACACAGATTCAAATAAAATATCATCGCCTCTTGAATTTTTCGCACTGTTAATAGCAATTAGTGGTATAGTCATTTCCTTTATTTTAGGTGCACAAAGTTTATACCAATGGGGTATACAGCATCGACGAAGACAAGCGTGGGTAAAACAAACTGTACTTTCTGCTGTAAAAGAAAAAGAGGATAAAAATTAAATGCGCATTTTAGTATTAGGAGCTGGTGGCGTCGGTGGATTTTTTGGTGGCCGATTAGTAGAAAAGGGAGAAGATGTTACATTTCTCGTTCGCAGCAAAAGAAAACAGCAATTAGAGGAAAAAGGACTTGTTATTCGTAGTGTGAATGGAGATTTTTCCTTTCAACCGAAATTGATAACGAAAGAAGATAGAACTTCTCCATTTGATGTGATTTTATTTTCAACAAAGGCGTATCATTTAAATGAGGCGATCGTAGATTTGAAGTATTTCGTAGGAGAAAATACTGTAATAATCCCGCTGTTAAATGGTATCGCTCATTTATCACTACTACAAAAAGAATTCGGCGAAGAAAAAGTAATGGGCGGTTTATGCTTTATTGAGACGACGTTAAACGATCAAGGAGAAATTGTACAAACTAGTGCTGCCAACAGACTTGTGTTTGGAGAAATTAAGCCTCAACATTCAGAGAGAATAAAGCGTATTACGAAAGCATTTATAGGTACGAAAGCTAGCTTTGTTTTAAGTGAAAATATTACGCAAGATATGTGGCATAAATATTTATTTATTACTGTCATGTCAGGCGTTACAACATTAATGCGTGCACCGATAGGACCAATTCGTGAAAGTGAAGGTGGACGTGAATTTATCCGAAAATTTTTTGAGGAATCTGTGCAAATTATGAGGGCATTAGGAGCTCCAGTTAAAGAAGATATTGCCCAGGAACATATGAAAACAATTGATAAAATTTCTTATGATATGAAGTCCTCCATGCAGCGTGATATGGAAAAAGGTTCGTTTATTGAAGGGAAGCATTTGCAAGGATACTTACTGGAATTAGCAGAGCGATTTTCTTTAGAAGCACCGTTACTAGGAGCGGTATATCAAAATTTGAAGGTGTATGAAGAAATGATATTTAACAAATCCGTAATAGAATTAGATGTATGAATGAATACTAAAAAACCCTTAAAGGAGACCTGTATGTCTAAAAAGAAGAAACCGCTTTTTTCCGACTCATATTTAGATGCAGTGGCAAATGAAATTAATCAGTTATATGGTAAACGTGAACAGGAAATAAATTTGACCGAAAGAATTAAAAGAAACAAATAAGTGGTTTCATCTATTAAAAGATTTTTAATTGGAAGGCCGTTAAAATCAACTGAGTTAGGAGAGCAAAAGCTTAATAAAACGAAGGCGCTAGCCATTCTATCTTCTGACGCATTGTCATCAGTTGCATACGGACCAGAGCAAATATTAATTGCACTAGCAGGTCTTGGAGCTATCGCTTATTGGTATTCAATTCCGATAGCTGTTGGGGTATTAGTATTATTGACAGCTCTTATTTTATCTTATCGTCAAATTATTTTTGCTTACCCTCATGGCGGGGGCGCATATGTTGTATCAAAAGAAAACTTAGGGATGAATTCAGGCTTAATAGCTGGAGGGTCTTTATTAGTTGATTATATTTTAACTGTTGCAGTAAGTGTATCAGCAGGTACAGATGCGTTAACATCTGCTTTTCCTAGCTTACATGCACATAATGTAATCATTGCGATTATATTTGTTATATTTATAACGATATTAAATTTAAGAGGCGTAACAGAGTCAGCTTCCGTTTTAGCATATCCTGTTTATTTATTCGTTTTAGCACTATTTATATTAATTGGTGTAGGGATATACAATATTTTAACTGGTCACGTTTCACCGACTTTACACACGCCGATTGGAACGCCGGTTGCAGGAATTAGTTTGTTTTTACTGTTAAGAGCATTTGCATCAGGTAGTTCGGCTTTAACAGGTGTTGAAGCGATTTCAAACGCAATTCCAAACTTTAAAGATCCTGCACCTAATAATGCAGCGAAAACTTTGCTTGCGATGGGTGCATTACTTGCTGTGTTATTTTCAGGAATTGTATTTTTAGCTTATTATTACGGAATTACACCGAGTAAAGAAGTAACGGTTGTTTCTCAAATTGCTGAACAAACATTTGGGCGTAATTTCATGTACTATTTCATACAAGGCACAACAGCTTTAATATTAATTCTTGCTGCTAACACAGGGTATTCTGCATTTCCATTATTAGCAGTTAACCTTGCAAAAGATAAATTCATACCGAGAATGTTTACGATTAGAGGAGACCGTCTTGGTTACTCAAACGGTATTATTATACTTGGGATCGCTTCGATTATTTTAATTGTAGCTTTCCAAGGTCAAACAGAACATTTAATCCCGCTATATGCAGTAGGTGTGTTTATTCCATTTACACTTTCTCAAACGGGGATGGTATTAAAATGGCTTCGTGAAAAACCTGAAGGATGGGCTTTAAGATTAACGGTTAATTTAATTGGTGCAGTCATTAGTTTTATCGTTATGAGCATGTTCTTTTTAACTAAATTCGCTCAAGTTTGGTCGATCCTTATTTTCTTACCTGCTATTATCTTCTTGTTCCATCGAATTAAGAAGCATTATGATGCAGTGGGTGATCAATTAAGTTTAAAAACTTGTGAGCCTCTTATTCCGATTGAGGGGAATGTAATTGTCGTTCCTGTAGCTGGTATGACTCATGTAGTAGAAAATTCATTGAACTATGCGAAGGCTCTTTCTGCAGATCAAGTTATCGCTGTATACGTTGCTTTTGACAGAGAAGAGGAAAAGAAATTTGAAGAGAAATGGAAGAAGTGGCAACCTGAAGTAAGGCTTGTTACATTGCATTCTCATTATAGAAGTATTATTCAGCCGCTAACTAAGTTCATTGATACAGTACAATATAAAGCGAGTGAATCAAATTATCGAGTTACGGTCGTTATACCACAGTTTATTCCGAAAAAAGGCTGGCATAACATTCTTCATAATCAATCTAGTTTACTCATACGTGCGTATTTACTTTATAAAAGAAATGTTGTTATTACGACAGTTCCATATCATTTGAAAAAGTAAGTGAAAAAGACTTTAATTACAGGGTTATTGGTTACAGCAGTATCTACGAGTTGCTTCGTTCCTGTAAGCGCTTACGCTAAGGGGGGGCAAACAGAAGTGAAAACAGTATATGCGCAAAATGTAATTGCTCCAAATACATTATCTAATTCGATTAGAATGTTAGGGTCACAGTCACCGCTTATACAAGCATACGGATTAGTTATTTTACAACAGCCAGACATTAAGGTAAACGCTATGAGTAGTTTGACGAATCATCAAAAATTTGCAAAAGCGAACGTAAGAGAGTGGATTGATGAATATAATCCGAAGCTAATCGACTTAAATCAAGAGATGATGAGATATAGTACTAGATTTAATAGCTATTATAGTAAGCTCTATGAATTAGCAGGAAAAGTAAATGAAGATGAACAGGCAAAAGCAGATTTTACAAGCGCATACGGAAAATTACAATTGCAAGTACAAAGCATCCAAGAGAGTATGGAGCAAGATTTATTAGAGTTAAATCGATTTAAAACAGTATTAGACAAAGATAGTAACAACTTATCCATTAAAGCTGATGAAGCAATAAAAACATTGCAAGGATCAAATGGGGATATTGTGAAATTAAGAGAAGATATTAAAAGAATTCAAGGGGAAATTCAAGCTGAACTAACTACTATTTTGAATAGACCGCAAGAAATCATTAAAGGTTCTATTAATATCGGTAAACAAGTATTTACAATTACAAATCAAACTGCACAAACGAAAACGATCGACTTTGTTTCTATCGGTACTTTAAGTAATGAAATTGTAAATGCTGCAGATAGTCAAACGAGGGAAGCAGCTCTTCGTATTCAACAAAAGCAAAAAGAGCTATTACCACTTATTCAAAAGTTATCACAAACTGAATCAGAGGCGACTCAAATTACATTCGTTGAAGATCAAGTAAGTAGTTTTACAGAACTAATTGATCGCCAAATCGCAACTTTAGAAACGTTATTAGCGGATTGGAAAGTTTTCAATAATAATATGATCCAAATTCAAACAAATATTGAAGAAGGCACGTATACAGACAGTAGTTTACTTCAAAAACATTTCAATCAACTTAAAAAAGTAAGTGATGAAATGAATAAGCAAACAAATCAATTTGAAGATTACGTTACAAACGTTGAAGTACATTAAATGACAAAAAAACCTTATAAAGTAATGGCTCTATCAGCACTTATGGCAGTATTTGCAGCAGGGAATATTATGCCGGCCCATACGTATGCAGCTGAAAGTACAGTGAAACAAGCTCCAGTTCATGCTGTAGCAAAAGCTTATAATGACTATGAAGAATACGCATTAGGACCAGAAGGCCTAAAAGATGCAATGGAAAGAACAGGTTCAAATGCTTTAGTAATGGATCTGTACGCTTTAACAATTATTAAACAAGGTAATGTTAACTTTGGTAATGTATCGTCAGTTGATGCAGCTTTAAAAGGAAAAGTGATTCAGCACCAAGATACAGCTAGAGGAAATGCGAAGCAATGGTTAGATGTATTAAAGCCACAGCTTATTTCAACGAATCAAAATATTATTAATTACAATACGAAATTCCAAAACTATTATGATACTTTAGTTGCTGCGGTAGATGCAAAAGATAAAGCGACTCTTACGAAAGGCTTAACTAGATTATCAAGTAGTATTAATGAAAATAAAGCACAAGTAGATCAGTTAGTAGAAGACTTGAAGAAATTCCGAAATAAAATGACGTCAGATACCCAAAACTTCAAGGGAGATGCAAATCAAATTACATCTATCTTAGCTAGTCAAGACGCTGGAATTCCGCTATTGCAAAATCAAATTACAACGTACAATGAAGCAATTAGTAAATATAATGCAATTATTATCGGTTCATCAGTTGCTACAGCGTTAGGACCAATTGCAATTATAGGTGGTGCAGTAGTTATTGCAACTGGTGCAGGAACGCCGCTAGGAATCGCATTAATTGCAGGTGGTGCAGCAGCTGTAGGTGGTGGTACAGCTGGAATCGTATTAGCGAAGAAAGAGCTTGATAATGCACAATCTGAAATTCAAAAAATAACTGGACAAATTACAACTGCTCAATTAGAAGTAGCGGGATTAACAAACATTAAAACACAAACTGAGTATTTAACAAATACGATCGACACTGCAATTACAGCGTTGCAAAATATTTCAAACCAATGGTATACAATGGGATCAAAATACAATTCTTTACTTCAAAATGTAGATTCAATTAGTCCAAACGACCTTGTTTTCATTAAAGAAGATTTAAACATTGCGAAAGATAGCTGGAAGAACATTAAAGACTATGCAGAAAAGATTTATGCTGAGGATATTAAAGTAGTAGATACGAAAAAAGCATAAATGATTGCTGGAGTTGCAACAAGTAATGCGTTTCCTTTACATCCTTTTGCAGCGGAACAAAACGTAAAAACATTGCAAGAAAATGCGAAAAATTATTCTCTCGGACCAGCAGGGTTCCAAGATGTAATGGCGCAAACGACATCGAGTATATTCGCAATGGATTCATATGCAAAATTAATTCAAAATCAGCAAGAGACTGATTTGAGTAAAATAAGTTCAATTAATAGTGAGTTTAAAGGAAATATGGTTCAGCACCAAAGAGATGCAAAAATTAATGCAGCGTATTGGTTAAATAATATGAAGCCTCAAATTATGAAAACGGATCAAAATATTATTAATTACAATAATACTTTTCAAGCGTACTATAATAGCATGCTAGTAGCGATTGATCAAAAGGATAGCGGTAAATTAAAATCGGATTTAGAAAAGTTGTATGCGGACATTTTAAAAAATCAAAATGAGGTAGATATTTTATTAGGGAATTTAAAAGCATTTCGCGATAGAATGGCAAAAGATACAAACAGTTTTAAAGAGGATACAAATCAATTAGCCTCGATTTTGGCGAGTACGAATGCTGGTATTCCAGCATTAGAGCAACAAATAAATACATATAATGATTCGATTAAAAAGAGTAATGATATGGTTATCGCTGGTGGTGTACTTTGCGTAGCGTTAATAACATGTCTTGCTGGCGGACCGATGATTGCGATTGCGAAAAAAGATATCGCAAATGCAGAAAGAGAAATAGCCAATTTAAAAGATAGAATTTCTGGCGCACAAGCAGAAGTCGCAATTTTGACAGATGTGAAAAATAAAACAACAAATATGACAGAAACAATTGATGCAGCAATTACAGCACTGCAAAACATATCAAATCAATGGTATACAGTAGGTGCGAAATATAATAACTTACTACAAAACGTAAAAGGAATAAGTCCAGAAGAATTTACGTTTATAAAAGAAGATTTAAATACAGCGAAAGATAGCTGGAAAGATGTTAAAGATTATACAGAAAAATTACATGAAGGCGTGACGAAGTAAATGGAAAATTATTTATTATTTATCCTTACAGCAATGCTAATCATAATTATGCCTGGTCCTGGTTTTGCCTTAGTTACAAAAAATACTATCTCGCATGGTAAAAATGGTGGGATAAAGACCGTCTTAGGAACGATATCTGGAATGATGATTCATACAATAATGGCTACGCTAGGACTCTCTGCCATCCTAATGAAATTTGCTATGTTATTTACATTTATAAAATATGCTGGGGCTTTTTATTTAATGTACTTAGCTGTGAAGTCAATTAAAAGTGCTTTTTCTAGAAAAGAAGATATGTCAGGTTCAGTAGAAATGGACTATAAAGATATTGGAGCAATTAAAAGTTTTAGACAAGGATTTACTACGGCAATTTTAAACCCAAAAACTGCTGTATTTTCCCTAAGTTTTTACCCCAATTTATTGTGAATGAATCAAAAAGAACTTATTATGCTACTAGTTTATCCAATGTTTACACTATTTCAAATTGGCTTGTTCATATTATTTGGCATATCACTTTTAACTAATGTCAATTTAGTTGAATCAGAATTTGCTCTTGGTGCCATGAGCTTGACTATACCTACTATTCTAGGAGTAATGTTCTTTAGGAAAGAAATTATTCAAAGTTTTACTTATTTTAAAGAGAAGACAATTTTGAAAATAGTAAGTATTCCTATAGTGGTTTTATTTATGGTAATTGTGGAAAATTCTATTATGCATTTTCTAAATACAGGTCAGCCAGAGAACCAAGAACAGGTCCTTACACAAGGGGCAGAGATTCCTATTATATTCACATTGCTCCTATTTGGAATTATGGGTCCAGTAATTGAAGAAATTATGTTTCGCTATATATTATTAAATCGTTTTTCGCATTATGTTGGTACTGCTATTGCATCTATCATTTCAATTATAATTTTTACAGTACTTCATACGAACCAGCTTTCGGATATTGCTATTTATTTACCTGGATCGGTAATTCTTACTGCGGCTTATCTTATTTCTAAAAGATCCATTGCATATGTTATGGCGATACATGTGTTAAATAATTCTATTGCTTTCATTCAAATGTACATGTCATAGATGACTAAAGTTGATAAGGTAAAAGAAAAGATTATTGAAACATCTTTATATTTATTTAATACTAATGGGATAACTTATACATCCATTCAGGATATAATGACAGCTACTGAACTATCTAAAGGAGCTATTTATCGTAGATTCAAAAATAAAGAAGAAATTGTCCTTGCTGCCTACGACAAAAGTGGTGAGATTATGTGGAACCATTTTCATAAAGCGATGGAAAATAAAAAGACAGCAATCGATAAAATCCTTGCAATATTCCTTGTATATCAAGATGCAGCTAATAACCCCCCTATTGCTGGAGGCTGTCCATTACTTAATAGCGCAATTGAAAGTACTGGAGTATTTCCAGAATTACAAAAAGCAGCAGCAAAAGGTTATGATGATACAGTAATGTTAATGGCCTCTCTCATAAAGGAAGGAATAGAGAAACAAGAACTTAAAGAAGATATAGATATTATATCGCTCGCTTCTTTTCTTGCATCTTCAATGGAGGGAGCTATTATGGCAAGTCGAGTATCTAACGATAATATACACCATCATTATTTTATTGAACAAATACAACATCATCTTTTCTCTTATTCTAAATAAATGGAAAAAGATAAACAACAATTAAGCGTTGAAGTTGCAAGATTATATTATCAATCCGATTATAGTCAGCAAGAAATTGCTAACAAATTAAATATTTCAAGACCGACGATTTCTAGATTATTAAAGTACGCGAAAGAAAAAGGATTTGTTCAAATTAGTATAGCCGATCCATTTGCTGATTTAGATAACGTTGGGAATTTATTGAAAGAAAAGTACAACTTGTTAGAGGCGCATGTAGTATTTTCTCCAGTGCCAGAATATGCAACGATTACTGAGTATATTAGTAAATATGCGGCTGAGTACATGGAAAAGACAGTGAAAAACGGTGATATCGTCGGTGTAAGCTGGGGAATGACGATGTATGAAATCGCTAGGAAAATCGTATCACAACATGTGAAAGGTGTAGAAGTTGTCCAGCTAAAAGGTGGTATTAGTCATTCGAGTGTAAATACATATGCGAATGAGACTATTGCTTTATTTGCAGAGGCTTTTCAAACGACACCAAGAAATTTACCGCTCCCAGTTATATTTGATAATGCGGTGACAAAAGAATTAGTAGAGCAGGATCGACATATTCATCACATTATTGAAATGGGGAAACAAGCAAATATTGCAGTTTTCACTGTCGGAACAGTGCGTGATGAAGCGTTATTATTCCGATTAGGATATTTAGATAAGGATGAAACGAACATTCTGAAAAAACAAGCTGTCGGTGACATTTGTTCACGTTTCTTTGACGGAGACGGAAATATTAGTAGCGAAGAAATTAATAAGCGTACCATTGGAATTGAGTTAGAGGAACTTAAATTAAAGAAACGTTCTATTTTAGTTGCAGGTGGTAATAGAAAAATACAAGCAATTGATGGTGCGTTACGTGGCGGGTATGCAAATGTATTAATTATTGATCAGCATACAGCAAAAGAACTGTTACATTATCAAAAAGGTTAGATGAATATTGCAAAGTTAATTGACCATACAATTTTAAAAGCTAATTCTACAAAAGAAGATGTTATGAAAGTAATCGAAGAAGCAAAGGAATACAAATTTGCTTCAGTTTGTATTAATCCTACATGGGTAAAGCTAGCTGCTGAAGAATTAGCTGGACATGATGTAGACGTTTGTACTGTAATCGGTTTCCCATTAGGAGCAAGCACTACTGAAACAAAAGCATTCGAAACAAAAGATGCTATCGCAAAAGGTGCAACTGAAGTTGATATGGTAATCAACGTAGGTGCTTTAAAAGATGGTGACAATGAGTTCGTTGAAAAAGATATTTATGAAGTAGTACAAGCAGCAAAAGGAAAAGCTCTTGTAAAAGTAATCATTGAAACTTGCCTTCTAACAGACGAAGAAAAAGTTCGTGCTTGTGAATTATCAGTAAAAGCTGGCGCTGATTTCGTAAAAACTTCAACTGGATTCTCAACTGGCGGAGCAACTGCTGAAGATATCGCATTAATGCGTAAAACAGTAGGACCAAACGTTGGTGTAAAAGCATCTGGTGGAGTACGTACACGTGAAGATGCAGATAAAATGGTAGCTGCTGGAGCTTCTCGCGTTGGAGCAAGTGCTAGTGTTGCAATCGTATTAAATGATGCAAAAGGTGCTACAGATAACTACTAAATGAAATACTTAATCGGTGTTTTTGGCCTCGTATTGATTTTAGGTATCGCTTGGCTTGCTAGTAATGATAGAAAGAAAGTCAAATATCGTCCAATCATAACGATGGTTATATTACAATTCATTTTGGGGTTTTTACTATTAAATACAAGTGTAGGGAATATATTAATTAGCGGAATAGCAGATGGTTTTGGAGAATTATTAAAATATGCCGCTGATGGTGTGAATTTCGTATTTGGTGGATTAGTAAATCAAAAAGAGTTTTCATTCTTTTTAAGTGTATTAATGCCAATCGTATTTATATCGGCTTTAATCGGTATTTTGCAACATATTAAAGTATTACCTATTATTGTGAAATCTATCGGTCTAGCATTAAGTAAAGTAAATGGAATGGGTAAACTAGAATCATATAATGCGGTAGCTTCTGCGATTTTAGGACAATCTGAAGTGTTTATTTCAGTTAAGAAACAACTAGGATTATTGCCAGAGAAAAGAATGTACACATTATGTGCATCTGCAATGTCTACAGTTTCTATGTCTATCGTTGGATCATACATGGTGTTATTAAAACCGCAATATGTTGTAACCGCTTTAGTGCTTAACTTATTCGGTGGCTTTATCATTGCTTCTATCATTAACCCGTATGAAGTTACTGAAGAAGAAGATATGTTAGAAGTACAAGAAGAAGAGAAGAAGACCTTCTTTGAAGTATTAGGGGAATACATTATCGATGGATTTAAAGTTGCGATCACAGTAGCAGCTATGTTAGTTGGTTTCGTTGCTCTTATCGCATTCATTAATGCAGTATTTAAAGGTGTAATCGGTATTTCATTCCAAGAAATTCTTGGTTATGTATTTGCACCATTTGCATTTATTATGGGTGTTCCATGGCATGAGGCAGTTAATGCCGGAAATATTATGGCAACAAAACTTGTATCAAATGAATTTGTCGCTATGACAGATTTAGCGCAAGGAAACTTTAATTTCTCAGATAGAACGACAGCGATTATCTCTGTATTTTTAGTATCATTTGCAAACTTCTCTTCCATTGGGATTATTGCAGGGGCAGTTAAGAGCTTAAATGAAAAACAAGGAAATGTAGTCGCAAGATTTGGCTTGAAATTACTTTTCGGTGCAACGTTAGTAAGTTTCTTATCAGCAACGATTGTTGGCTTACTATTTTAAATGGTGATTGTAATGAGAATGGTAGATATTATTGCGAAAAAACGTGACGGCAAAGAATTAACGACTGAAGAAATCAAATTCTTTATTAATGGATATACAGACGGAAGTATTCCTGATTATCAAGTGAGTGCACTTGCAATGGCAATTTTCTTTAAAGATATGACGGATCGTGAACGTGCAGATTTAACAATGGCGATGGTTGAGTCTGGAGAAACGATCGACTTATCAGCAATTGAAGGCATTAAAGTAGATAAGCATTCAACTGGCGGTGTTGGTGATACAACAACTTTAGTATTAGGACCATTAGTTGCTGCTTTAGATGTACCAGTAGCAAAAATGTCAGGTCGTGGTTTAGGACATACGGGCGGAACAATCGACAAATTAGAAGCAGTGGAAGGATTCCACGTTGAAATTACGAAAGAGCAGTTCATTGATATTGTAAACCGTGACAAAGTAGCTGTTATCGGACAAACAGGAAACTTAACACCTGCGGATAAAAAGATTTATGCATTACGTGATGTAACAGGAACAGTAAATTCAATTCCTTTAATCGCAAGTTCAATTATGAGTAAAAAAATTGCAGCTGGTGCTGACGCAATCGTACTTGATGTAAAAACAGGTGCAGGTGCATTTATGAAAACAGAAGAAGATGCAAAAGAATTAGCACATGCAATGGTACGCATCGGAAATAATGTAGGACGTCAAACGATGGCTGTTATTTCAGATATGTCACAACCTCTTGGCTTTGCGATTGGTAATGCCCTAGAAGTGAAAGAAGCAATTGATACGTTAAAAGGTGAAGGGCCAGAAGATTTAACAGAATTAGTACTTGTATTAGGAAGTCAAATGGTCGTACTTGCGAAAAAAGCAAATACGTTAGAAGAAGCTCGTGAAATGTTAATTGAAGTGATGAAAAACGGAAAAGCAACTGAGAAATTTAAAGAGTTCTTAAGCAATCAAGGTGGAGATAGCTCGATTGTAGACAATCCAGAAAAAATGCCACAAGCGAAGTATGTAATTGATGTACCTGCAAAAACTTCAGGTGTGATTTCAAACATTGTTGCAGATGAAATAGGTATCGCTGCAATGCTACTTGGTGCAGGCCGTGCAACGAAAGAAGATGAAATCGATTTAGCTGTAGGTTTAATGTTACGTAAAAAAGTTGGCGATGCAGTAAAAGAAGGCGAGCCATTCGTAACGATCTATGCAAATCGTGAAAATGTAGAAGATGTAAAAGCAAAAATTTATGAGAACATTTCTATCGCTGAAACAGCTGTGGCTCCTAAATTAGTTCATACTGTTATTACTGACTAAATGGATAAGAAAAAATATATTGAAGAAGCAAATAAGATGTTATCGAAAGCGTATATTCCGTATTCGAAATTTCCGGTTGGTGCAGCATTAGTTACGAAAGAAGGTAAAATCTATACTGGTTGTAATATAGAAAATGCTTCTTACGGTTTATGTAATTGTGCAGAAAGAACAGCAATATTCAAAGCAGTATCAGAAGGGGAGCGCGACTTTAGTTACTTAGTCATTACAGGAGAAACTGACGGACCTATTTCACCATGTGGTGCTTGTAGACAAGTGATTGCTGAATTTTGTGATCCGAAAATGCGAGTTTTACTAACGAATGTAAAAGATGACGAAAAAGAAGTGACTGTTGAACAGTTACTGCCTGGTGCTTTCACAATTGATGATTTAAAATAAATGAAGAAATTATATAATGCAGCATTCATTTACTTAATTATTGGTTTATTATCAGGAGTATTTGCGCGAGAGTATACGAAAGCACAAGGAATTAACGGTTCCACTATGTTGCAATTAGTGCATACACACGTACTAGTGCTTGGATTCATATTCTTTTTAGTCGTTTTTACTTTAGTTAAAGTATTTCAAATACAAGAAACAAAAAGTTTTCGTGCCTGGTTTGTTGTATATAATACAGGATTAATTGTTACTATCGTAACAATGGTATGTAGAGGTCTTCTACAAGTAAATGGAACTGACTTTAACGGTTTAAGCCATATGGCTGGATTAGGTCATGTTATTATAAGTTTCGGTTTCGTTTGGTTTATGATTTTAATCAAAAAGTCTATTAAATAGATGAGTGTAGCACTTTTATCAAGTATCGTAGCAGTTTGTATGGCCGTTGGTGTTATGTTTCTTCGCTTTAAGTCAGCGAAAAAGCCGGTTACGAAAAAGAAAATTATATTGCCGCCAATTTTTATGAGTACTGGCGCCATGATGTTCTTCTTACCGGAATTCCGATTAACATCGTTAGAAATAGTAGAGGCAATTATCGCAGGACTTATTTTCTCTATATTTCTTATTAAAACAACTAAGTTCGAAATAAGAGGCGAACATATATATATGAAACCGTCAAAAGCATTTATATTTATTTTAATTGGTTTATTAGCTGTACGAGTCGCATTAAAATCATATTTAAGCCAAACACTTGATTTGGCGCAATTAAGCGGGATGTTTTTCTTACTCGCATTTGCGATGATTGTGTCGTGGAGAATTGCAATGTATCGCTCGTATGTTACATTGCAAAAACAACAATATTAAATGAAAAACATTTTATTCCGTATTAACGAATTATCAAAAAAAGAAAAAACATCTGGATTAACAGTTGATGAAAAACAAGAACAACAAATGTTACGTCAAAACTATACAAAAACATTTCGTGGAAGTTTAGATTCCATTTTATTAAACACAAAAATTGTCGATTCAAATGGTTTTAATGTTACACCAGTTGCATTACAAGATGCTCAAATTCGTTTGAAATTAAGCAAATGAATGGATGCAGTCATTTCGAAGAAAGAAACAATCATATCGTATACTAGTGCTATTTTCTTTATTTTAGCCATGGTAACAGCAGGTGTTTTATTAAATGATCCAGAAGTTATTTTGCCGGAAATAGCAGCAATGGCAATTGCTTTATGGGCATATCGTGAGCCAGGGTGGTTAAGACAACCGGAAAAAATCTTTATTGCACCATCAATAACAGCTGGTATTGGTTTTATGGTGAATCAAATGGATTTGGCTTATATAGCAAAAGTAAGCGTAACACTTATATTCATGATGCTGTTTTTGCGTATTATACAATCAAATTTAGCGCCATCTATTGCGACAGGTTTATTACCTTTAGTGACAAATGCGACTGAATTGTCATTTGTTATCTCAGTCTTCGTTTTAACATTTATTTTAATGCTTGGTGTCCTTGTTTTTAAATTGAATAGCGGTATTGAGAGAAAGGTTAGCATTCAATATAAATATATGGCTGTATTTCTAATACTAAATTTCATATGGATAAGTATATGCTGGATCACTGGTTATGAACAATTAGCGGTTATTCCGCCAATATTAGTTGTTGTGTATGAATCACTTCAAAAACCGATGTACAATGAAAAAATGGCATGTAAACAAATAGTAGTATTAACTACATCTGCAACTGTTGGGACTTTATTGTACTTTGCAATCGACTCATGGATTATAGTCACTTTATTCAATATGATTTTAATGCTTATTTTATTAAAAATTGTTGGTGTACGTATTCCAGCAGCATATGCATTTCCATTACTGCCGCTCGTATTTCCAGATGAAATGATAAAAATGTTACCAGTAGGTTCATTTGTTGCGGGGGTATTCTTATTTGGTGCAGTATTACTGTATAAAAAGTGGGAGAAGAAGCAAAAGGGAATGCAAATGTAGATGAGTACTTACGTTTTAGTGCATGGAGCATGGCAAGGCGAATGGGCATGGGAATTAGTGAAACCTCAATTAGAAACTTTAGGTCACACAGTTGTTACACTAGATTTACCTGGAAGTGGAAAAGATATGACTCCCTCCCAAAATATAACGTTACATTCCTATGTTAATGCAGTAACGGCTGTTATAAATGAACAAAATGAAAAGGTTATTCTTGTTGGACATAGTATGGGTGGAATTGTGATCACTCAAACTGCTGAACTTATACCAAATAAAATCGATAAATTAGTATATCTTTGTGCATTCTTACCACAAAATGGCGAAAGTCTTGGCAGTAAATTAGACGGTGAAGCTGGTCCACAATTTTCAATAAATGAGAACGACATGACAGCTGAACTTATACCAAATCTAATTGAACAAACCTTTTTAAATGCTACCGAAAATGAAGAAATGAAAGAAGCTTCTTTCAAACAAATGCGCCCTCAGCCACTAGCACCATTCCAACAAGAGCTAAAAATTTCTGAAGAAAATTTCGGAACTATAGATCGCATTTATATTGAAACGACTTTAGATAGAGCGATTCCAATTGATTTTCAGCGCCGAATGAATACAGAAACTCATTGCTCGAAGATCATTACTTTAGAAGCTGATCATTCTCCCTTCTTCTCTAAAGCAACAGAACTTGTGAATTGTTTATATGAGTTAAGCTAAATGAACGTTTTTGATTTTAAAGTTTTTAAAAATGTGGCTCGGTTGAACAGCATTAGTTTAGCAGCTAAGGAATTACATATGACACAGCCAGCAATAACGCATATTATAAACAAACTAGAGAAACGATATGCTTTAACTTTATTTGAGCGCTCTAGACAAGGAACGATGTTAACTGAAAATGGAAAAGAGTTTTTAGTTTGTGTAGAACGACTTCTAATGGAGTATGAAAATCTTGAAGAAATAGCTTTACGCTTGAAGAATAAAAGTTTGTATAAGATTGTATTAGCTACGTATCCTTCCGTTACTGTATATTGTTTGGCAGAGTGTATCCAATTAGGTAATATTGATCAAAGTCAGTACGTGCTTGCAGTTAGAGAGGGAAGCTATCAAGAAGTTTTAGATTGGCTGTCTGCTGGAAGTGCTGATTTTTCTATTTCTATAAAAGAAAATCTAATACCAGGATTTCACTATGAAGTTATTGGTGAAGATCCTTATGTTATCGTTTCTTCAAAGAATATTCCACCTAATCTTACTAGTAAAGAGTTGAAAAATTATCCTTTTGTTATGCCACTTTCTGGTTGTAAAGAAGTACTTGAACCATACTTAATGAAAAACGAAATAACAGTGAATAAAGTGATGGAGTCAGATTCAATTAGCTCGGCATTAGCACTTACTTTACAAGTTAACGGTATAACGATCGTTCCGTTATCAGGACTTCATAAACAAATTATTCATGACTTTATCGTACAACCGATAGACATTGAAATCCCGCGGCAACTCATTATGCAGTGGTCGCCTAAAAAAGAGAAAGATCCATTGTTTCTCGCGTTTGTTACGAATTTGCTAGCACAATTACAACAAAAGAAAAATGAATAAATGTCTCCTTTAATGGATGTCGCGAACGCTACGAAATCAATCCCTCTTTTATTTGCGTTTTTATTAGGCATAGTGGGTACCCTTGCTCCATGCCAATTAACAGGAAACATTAGCGCTATTACAATTTATGGCAATCAATCTTTACAAAATGGGCGTACTTGGAAACATATACTGTTATTCATTTTAGGAAAAGTAATAGCTTTTACGACTCTTGGACTATTAGTATGGTTGTTAGGAAAAGAAATTCAGCAAATATTAACTTTGTATTTCCCATGGTTACGTAAACTGATTGGACCTTTATTAATAATAATGGGGGTAGTATTATCAGGTATTATACAAGGTAGAAACTTCTTCTCTACCATCTTCCCTATCACATTTATACGAAAACAAAATGAAATCAGCTCATTTTTGCTTGGGTTCTTCTTTTCGTTAGCTTTCTGCCCTACTATGTTTGTGCTATTTTTCGGAACATTAATACCACTCTCTTTAACATCTAATTACGGGTATTTATTTCCTACCTTTTTCTCTATAGGAACTGCTCTACCTATCCTTGTATTACTGTCCATTATCTCCTACCTTGGATTAAATGGAACACTACTTAAAAAGAGCCGAAAAATAGGGAAAAATATTCAGCGTATAGCTGGTGTACTTCTCATTTTAATCGGACTTTATGATACCGCCCTATATTGGTAAGTGAAACATTACGTAGGACTAGCCATTACTTCATTATTTATCATTACAGGATGCTCTAATAACGTAGAAACACCACCAGTAAAAAAAGAAACAGTTCAATCTCAGCCCCAAAATAAAGATAACGCAAATACGATTCCGCAAAACTTCTATAAAGAAATTACATCTGGAAAAATAGCGCACATTCACGGAATTGGCTATGCAGGAAATATGCCTGGTATTTCTATCGCAACTCATAGTGGTATAAAAGTTTATCAAAATGGAAAATGGTTTGAAACTGCTACACAGTTACACGATTATATGGGCTTTCAGGCAACTAAAAATGGATTTTTTGCTAGTGGGCATCCGGAACCAGGTGCAAATTTAAAAAATCCTTTAGGATTAATGAAAAGTTCTGATGGCGGCAATAACCTTGAAAAGCTAGCATTTTATGGAGAATCTGATTTTCATAACCTTGCTGTCGGATATAATTCGGAAGCGATTTATTTATACAATGAACGTCCTAATTCTAAATTACAACAAGGTTTTTATTTCAGTACGGACAACGGACAAGAATGGAAAAATAGTAAGTTAAAGGGGCTTTCAAGTACAATCCATGCATTTTCAGTACATCCGGATCAAGCTAGTGTAGTCGCAGTAAGTGCTAAAGATGGTGTTTATTTATCTACAGATTACGGGAATACATTTAAACTATTCTCTAAATCACTTGAATCAACCGCAGTTACATTAAATAATGAAGATGCTATTTATGCCTCTATCAATAAGAAAGGTGAACAAATGATTACGAAAAAATCAATTGCTACAAATGAAGAGGCAAACATACAAGTTCCATCATTAGATGCTAAAGATAACATGATGTATATTGCACAAAACCCTCAAAATTCATCTGAGATAGTTTTTGCTACAATGCAAGCAAATGTATTCCTTTCCACAGATGACGGTAACACGTGGAAACAGATTACTAGAAATGGTATATTACAATTTAATTAGATGAAATCAACATTTTTTGCTCAAAATAGAGAACGATTAGCGAAAACATTACATGATGAATCGATTACGATTTTATTTGCTGGACAAGCACCTCATATGTCAGCCGATGCACATTATAAATTTGTGCCGAATCGAAATTTTTACTATTTAACGGGAATCGATGAGCCAAATGTTATTTTCATGTTGAAAAAGTTTGGAAATAGTGTGGAAGAAACTCTTTTCATTGAAAAATCAGATCCAGTAATGGAAAAATGGGTCGGTAAAACAGTTTCTAAAGAAGATGCAGAACGAATTTCAGGTATACAAAAAATTGTATATATAGAAAGCTTTGAGAAGACAATGGCACATACACTTTTCGCAGAAAATGCGCAACATGTGTATTTAGATTTAGAGCGTCGTGAGTGGAAGGGTACTGAGACGAAAACATTAGCGTTTGCTAAACATGTAAGAGAACAGTACCCACATATAACAATTGGCAACGTATACCCGAGCATTTGTGAGTTACGAGTGTTTAAAACAGAGGAAGAAATTGAAATTATTAAAGAAGCAATTGCTGTAACAAAAGAGGGTATTTATAATGTGTTGAAGCATGCGAAAGCAGGCATAATGGAATATGAATTAGAAGCGCACTTTGATTTCACACTAAAGTCGTCTGGTATTAAATATCATGCATTCGATACAATTTTGGCGAGTGGTAAAAATGCGACTGTACTGCATTATGAAGATAATGATGCAAAAGTGGAGCAAGGTGATTTAGTACTGCTAGATTTAGGTGCTCAAAAAAACTACTACAATGCTGATATTAGTTACACATTCCCAGCTAGTGGAACATTCTCTAGTCGCCAAAAACAAATATATAATATCGTATTAAAAGCACTGAAAGAAACAACTGAACTTATTAAGCCAGGATTAAAGTTTGCTGCATTAAATGAGCATACAAAAAAAGTATTAGCAGAAGAGTGTCAAGCAATTGGCTTAATTCAAGAAGACGAGGAATTATCTAAGTATTATTATCATGGTGTTAGTCATTTTCTTGGTTTAGATACTCATGATGTAGGTACATACAAAGATAGAGTATTAGAAGAAGGTATGGTTATTACGATAGAACCGGGCCTTTACATCGAGGCAGAATCAATTGGTATTCGTATTGAAGATGATATCCTTGTAACGAAAGACGGGTATGAAAACTTGTCAAAAGATATCATTAGAACAGTTGAAGAGATTGAAGGGTTTATGAGTAACAATAATGTAAATGTAAAAGAAGATGAAGTTGTTACGAAATAAATGAAGAGATTTGTATTAACAGCAGTTACAGTCTCCGTAATATCTTTAATTGCTGCATGTTCTGCGACCACAAATACAACAAATGATCATAAAAATATGAATGATAAAAAAACAATACAGACTGAAACGGCTACAAAGCCATTGAAAGTTGTAAAAGGGCCAGAAGTTACTTTAGTAGCGAAAGAAGAAAAACAAAAGCTAAGTAGCGGTGTTATTGTTCCAGTCTGGACATTTAATGGTTCATCCCCGGGTCCAGAAATTAGGGTGAAAAAAGGTGAAAAGGTTAAAGTGACATTAAAAAATGAATTACCTGCACCAGTATCTATTCATTGGCATGGGTATCCTGTCCCAAATAACATGGATGGAATTCCAGGCGTGACACAAGATGCGGTTGAATCAGGAAAAAGTTTCACCTATGAATTTGAAGCGAACGTACCAGGAACGTATTGGTATCATTCACATCAAGATTCTGTAAATCAACTAGATAGAGGCTTATATGGTGCTCTTGTTGTAGAGGATACAAATGAAAAGTATGATAAAGATTACACGTTAATGTTAGATGAATGGATAACAGATAAAGAAGAAATTAATAAGCAGTTAAAAGAAATGACAAAAGGGCAAAAAGGTAATAAATCTAAGGATAATGAAAATACGAAAAAGAATGATGATATGAAAGGCATGGATCATTCAGGTATGAACATGGGTAGTGATAAAAAAGACTCTGGTAATATGGCAGGAATGGACCATGGAAATATGAAGATGGAAGGTCATGATATGGGTATGTATAACTTATTCACAATCAATGGTAAAAGCGGTGCTGGTACAAATCATGGTGTAATCGGTGCTTTATCAAAAGGAATAAAAGTACAAGTTCTATTTGAACAAAATGGATGGAAAAAAATTAATTACAACGGTAAAAACGGTTATGTATCAAGTAAATTCCTATCAAAAACAAGTGAGACTGATGCAGAGGAGCAGCGACAATCCCAAGAGATAAATACAACAAATGACTTTATTCAACCAGCTGTAGGAAGATATACTTCTGGATTTGAGAAACGTGGTGGGCAAATGCATCACGGATTAGATATTGCTGCTTCAGGAATAGTGCCGGTTGTTGTTGCCGCAGAAGGTGTAGTCACTCGTTCTTATTATTCTACAAGCTATGGTAATGTTGTGTTTATTTCTCACAATATTAACGGACAAACATATACGACTGTATATGCTCATTTAAAGAGTCGTTCTGTTTCTGCTGGTCAAAAAGTGAAGCGAGGACAACAACTTGGCATAATGGGGAATACAGGACAATCTGAAGGACAGCACTTACATTTTGAAATCCATAAAGGTGAATGGAATGCACAGAAGAGCAATGCTATGGATCCAAAAACATATATTGGTTAAATGATAGGACAGGGAGGTATCATGATGTTTGCTTATACGTTAACTGCCTTAACACTTTGTTGTATCTCGATTATTATTACATCATATATTTCTAAACGTAAGGGTACCCTAATGGAGTATATGGTATTTATTATGTCTTTTAGTATGAGTATCGGTTTAAGTATAGGTTTTTATTTAGGTATTCTCTTTAAAGGGGAATTACTATATTCTACTTTGCTTGCTATTTTGATTAGTGGTTGTATCGGTCTTTTAGTCGGTCTACGTTTTCACCTGTATACTGCCTTAGAAGGAATGTTCTCTGGATTAATGGCAAGTATGATGGGAGCAATGATTACAGAAATGCTAAATGAGCAACAAGCTCATAGTATACTATTCATTAGCCTTTTACTTTCTATAACGATAACTATGTCATGTATGATTCAGCTTTTATCAGAAACCTTTACTACTTATATCCATCGTCGGTTTCTATTATTACTCTCCATTGGCGTAGTAATTATCCTGACTGTATTCATAACGTTCCCAGAGCATGTCCCGCCAACCTCTTCCACAGAAGAACAACATAAACATTAGATGAAAGTAAATAGTAGTGAATGGAAAAAACGCTCGATTTTGAGCGTCTTTTTTGTCTATGAGCATGTGAAAGAAAATGAAAATGGTGAAGTTGAAGAAGTCCTATTAGACGATAGTGAATTAACAATTTCGGGTTTCAGTTCAACTTTATTCAAAATAAGATTTTTTTACAGTAAAATTAATGTTAGTGGAACTTTTTAAATGACAAAGGTAAAATTAATGAATCAAAAACGTGTGATTGAAGTAGCTGCAACATTATTTTTAGAAAAAGGGTTTGCTTATACAAGTATGGATGAATTAGTACGTGTAAGCAAAGTTTCAAAGTCTAATGTGTATTATCACTTTTCTAATAAGGAGGAATTATTAGAAGGGGTCGTTGATTATTGGATTGAAATGTATCAATCTGCAATTGATGACGTACTTTCTCAGAACCAATTTTTAGTTGAAGATCGTATCCAACTGTTTTTAAAGCAATTATCACAAGGAGTTCAGTCGAGAGAGTATAAGGGGAGCTGTCCATTTATTACTCTATATATTCAAAGTCCTACAAAGGCCACGCAAATAAAAGAAAAAATAGGTCTTTTTTTTACAGAATTACAAAAGAAAGTTTCTCTATTACTTAAACAAGGGGTAGAGAATGGGGAATTCAGAAATACGATTAATATTGATGAGGTTGCATCACTTTTTATTACAAATCTTGAAGGAGCGTTATTTATTTCAGAAACATTGAAGGATGCAACTGTAATCACGAAAACAGCAAATCAATTTTTTAACTTGCTTCGATAAATGAGAACAGTATTTTTAACTGGTGGAACAGGCTTTATTGGAAAGCAGTTAGTGAAAGAATTAGCCAAAGAGGATGTTAAAATGCTTCTTTTAGTGAGGTCGAAAAGTAAAGCAACACGCCTTTTTCAAGAAAGAGACATCTTAAAAAAGGCAGTTATGCACTTTATTGAAGGTGATTTGACGAAAATAGATTTAGGTCTAAGTGCTGAAGATAAGGAGAGGATATTGAAAACGGATGTGATTATTCACGCAGGAGGCCCCATGGATATTCAAGCGACAAGTAAAGAGGCAGCTTCCGTATTTTTAAATGGCGCCAAACATATTAGTGAATTAGCTAAAAGTATTCATCAATTGAAGGGCTTGCAACAATTTATTCATGTTGTAGGTTATATGAGTCCCTTTGATGATAAAAATAGCAAGATTGCAATTGATGTGTTTAAAGAAGGAAACAATTATTTGAAAATAAAAAATCCATATGAGAGAACAAAATTTTTAGCAGATCTTTATATCCGTCAGCAGGCATCAGCAGTAGGTTATCCGCTTTCTGTAATTAATCCGCCGACTGTAGTCGGTAGTAGTAAAACAGGGAGTACAGAGCAGATAGCAGGATTAGGTTTGCTTGTGATGAGTATGCGAAGAGGGCTCATGCCAGTGATTCCTGGTGGTAAGGGATATAGGTTACCACTTATTTCAAACGATGAGCTTGCGAAGTTTATTGTGCAGGTTTTCAGGTTGGAGCAACCGACTATTCAAACATATACACTTGTTGAAGACAAACAGCACGATCAGAACATTGCTGAATTATTAAGTATTATGTCGGAAAGTATGAATATGAGGGTACCAAAAATCTCTGTCCCAATGCCACTTATGAAAGCAATTATGAATAGTGGAGTAAGTAAAATAACAAAAATTCCTTCTGATGGACTGAATTTTATTACAAAACGAAAATTTTCAAATGTTTCAGCGGAAAAAATTATGGGAGGAGATTGGTTTAAGAAGACGAGTGTAATGAAATTTTCCCCTGCCGTAGTAGCTGATCTGGATTATCGAATGATGTATCAAAATGGCCAGCATAATCATTTATTTAAACGAACATTATGCGATAACACTACCCTTTACCAATTACAAGGAGAGGGTAAACCGTTTATTTTATTACATGGTTTATTGAGTGATGGAGAGGATTTATTTCCTTTAGCACAAGAGCTTCATGAAAAAACTGGTCAACCTGTATGGATCTTGGATCTTCCAGGTTTGGGACGTTCTCCTTTTAAACGAGAGAAAAATCTTCTAGATATCTATTTGAATGTAGTGAAAAAGTTATTGGAGAAAGCTACTAATGGTGCACATCTAATTGGCCATTCATTCGGTGCATTTATTCTTCTGGAAGCATTGGTACAAGAGTACATAGATAAGAAGTATTCAATCACTTTACTTCAGCCACCTGTTGCTAAAAAAAATGCTAAATCGCTAAATGTTCCTCAATTTATGAACAAATGGACATTAAAATTGGCAACTACTAATTTGATAGGGCGTTATTTATTAAGTAATGGTTTGTTTGAAAGTACGGAGAGTATCCCTGAACATTATATTGAAAAAACAAGTAACAGTTTTACTTCTCCTAGAATTTTAAATACTACGGTTCAGCTTAACAGTTTACTACTGAAAAACGATCAAGGTGATTTCAATGAAGTAACAAAGTATAATCTTCACATTATTTGGGGGGATTATGACAGAGGCTATTCTGCTCCATCGCATCTTGGTAAGGTTGATTTTGTTCCATATGGCCATCATTTTCCTCTTAGCCATCCGAGTGAAACGGCAACATTAGTAATAAAAAATAGTAATACTAGCAGATGAATGGTTAAATATTGGTTTTGGTATGATTGGATTATGTTAGGAATCCGTCTACTTGTTAGTGTGTCTACCATCCTAGCAACATTAAATTTTCAGGATGGTTTAACATTACCACTTTGGATTATTATTCTTTGGGAAATTATTGCCTTCTCTATTCCATGGGTAGCCTTACTGTTCAATTACAAATATTACTTATTCACAGAAATATTGCTATATGGTGGACTGTGTATATATTTAACCTCTTTATTTCCAGAAGCTTACAATATTTTTCTTATATCGGTGTTTCTTATCGCAGCAAATAGTAAGCATTTGTCCTATTATTGGACAGCTCCAACAACAGTTTTTGTAATAACTGGGATTTTCTATGCGGTTTCGCCAAGTAATAGCTATTGGATTATGGTCACCTACTACGGATTCGCTTATGTAATGGGATTCGCTTTTCATTTATTAATCATCAATCATAAACAAAATGAAGCAATTCGTAAACAAAACGCGGTACTTGAGCAATATATGTCTCAGATCGAACGCATTACACTGGCCGAGGAACGAAACAGGCTCTCTAGTGAGCTTCATGATACAGTTGGCCACGCCTATACTTCCATTATTATGGGGATGGAAACGTTGCGAACCGATCTTGCTACCGAAATGGGTGTACAGAGGCTAGATTCCCTACTTGAAATGGGACGTAAAAGCATCGAGGACGTGAGAGGTTACCTACATCAAATGGACCCTCAGTGTCAATCGCCTTCCTTGATTCAATCTCTACAAAATCTTGGAGCTGAATTTCAGGAGCACGCTCAGGTGGATGTAAGCTTCCGAACATTCGGAGAGGAATATCAACTGTCTCGACAAGCGAAGATAGCATTCATTCGTTGTTTACAAGAGTCCCTTACGAATGCGGTACGTCATGGTCAAGGGACTGAAATTATAGTTTCATTACAGTTTGAACAACAATATACGAGATTAGAAGTGCAAGATAATGGAAAGGGAAATGTAGAATGGCAGGAAGGCTTCGGTATGAATGCGATGAAAGAGCGGGCAATGAATTTGCAAGGTCAATTGTCTGTATATACAAAGCCAGAGGAAGGAATGCTTGTTACATGTACCATACCGCGACAAACTGAAATAAAAGATGGACTTATTCGTTTGTTAATTGTCGACGATCAGCCATTTGTTCGGGAAAGTTTGAGTACACTGCTCGACAGATATGAAGATTTAAATGTAGTCGGTTTGGCTGAAGATGGCGATCAAGCCATCGACTTGTGTGGGCGCCTTCAACCTCACGTTGTACTCATGGATTTAGATATGCAGCAAATGGATGGAGTCGAAGCGACAAAAAAAATTAAGCAACAATGGCCACATATCCGCGTATTGATTTTTACAACGTTTCAGGATACGAAACAGGCGCTGGACTCGCTTCGTAACGGTGCGGATGGTTTTTTACTTAAATCCATTGAAACGTTAGAGCTAGCTAATACGATCCGACTTATTCATAGCGGTGGGACGCTGATTGATCAAGGTATGTCTCACAAAATATTTGAGCAGTTTGATGAGCAAAACGAGACACCACAATCAAAAGCAACTGCTTATGAACTAACAGCCAGAGAGATAGAAATATTGCAGCTAGTAGCAAAAGGACTTCGATACAATACGATAGCTTCAAGGCTATATTTATCGAATGGTACGGTCAGAAACTATGCTTCCTCGGCTTACACAAAGTTAGGAGTGCGTAACAAGGAAGAAGCTGTCCAGAAGGCTCTAGAAATTGGAATTATCGAATGAATGAATAAAAAAAAGAGGTATTGTGGAATGGTTGCAATGGTTAGTACAGCTATATTAGTCGCAGGAGGTGGAGAAGTAGGAAAAGCACAAACGGTAGCAGTTGAAGATTCAGCTCAATCAATCCAAAAAAATATCGTTACATCAATACAATTACAGGCGCATCCATTAAAAACGATAGAACCGTCAAAATCATTTGAGGATTTAAAACCACTTAAGAAAATGATTGGAAGCGCACAATATGTAGGATTAGGAGAGAATACTCATGGAAGCTCTGAAATTTTCACTATGAAGTTTCGCCTTGTGAAATATTTGGTTACTGAGATGGGTTTTACAAATTTCACAATGGAAGAAGATTGGGGAAACGGATTAAAGTTAAATGAATATATACAAACAGGAAAAGGAAACCCTAGGGAATTTTTGAAATTGTTATATCCTACTGATGAAATTATTGCCATGATTGAGTGGATGAAAGATTATAATGCTGATCCATCCAATAAAAAGAAAATCCAATTTATCGGACTTGACTTAAAAACAATGGACCAAAGTGTTTTTAATAAAGTAATTGATTATGTAAAGCAGCATCGACCAGATTTGCGGGCAGAAGTAGAAGAAAACTATAAAGACCTTTCTTCTTTCACTGGAAGTATACAGGAATATATGAATCTTGCTCCTGAAATGAAAGCAAAATTCAAGGCAAACGCCGAGAAAGTAGCCCAATTACTAAAAGATGAGAAGGGACAGACCAACAAAGGTTCATCCGAGTACATCTGGGTAAAAGCAACAGCGAATGCAATAGAGAAATTTACCACAATGCTGCTTTCTAATGACTACCCAAATGTAATAAAGCTACACGAGCAATACTTGGCCGATCATGCAATGTGGGCACAAGAGACATTTGGTGGTAAAACTATGGTATGGGCACACAATATTCACATAGCAAAAGGAATTATCGATGAGAAATTATACCCTGATGTTGCGGGGCAGTTTTTGAAGGAACGTTTAGACAATAATTATGTCACAATTGGTAGTACAACTACAGAGGGGAATTTCACCTTATACAGCGAATATAATCCTTCCACCGGGGGTAAGATTGCAACAGATACTATTCCGAAAAATGTAAAAAGTTTCAATTACACCCTCGGAAAAGTACCATATAAAATGTTTTTGTTGGATAACCGTCACCTTAAAGGACACGCAGAGAAATGGGTTAGAGCAAAAAGGCCATTACTAAGTATAGGGGGACAACTCCTCCCAGACGGTTCGTTATACTTTAATACTTCATTGCTTGAGCAATTCGATATTATTTTTCATATCCGAAAAACAAGTCCATCTCATATTAAATAAATGATATTACATGCAAAATCATTCCATAATAAGGATAAAGTCCAACGTGCTAAAAAAGGACTTCAACTGTTTTTAAGTATCTTGTTCATTACTTCTATTATCTTAAATGTAATAATAATGATTACGAAAAGCATGCCGCTAATTGTGGTATATATGTTTACTCCTGCAATTTCTTCTATTCTGACTCGTATCATACTGCGAGAAGGGTTTAAAGATGTATCTTTTAGTTTAGGTAACTTAAAGATATGGAAGGGGATTGCTTTGGCCCTATTAATACCTATGATAATATGTGGAATTACGTATTCGATTGCCTGGTTTAGTGGATTTGCGAGGTTTCAGCTCCCACAAGGTGGTATGCTAGAACCTATCTACAATATACTTGGACTTCAGTATCTACCGACACTATTACGTTTCATTTTTATAGTAGTATTGAGCGGGATTTTAGGAAGCTTGCTTAACTTAATCCCAGTTATGGGAGAAGAGATGGGTTGGCGGGGTTATATGCTCACAAGGCTAGTCGATGCGGAATTTTCACGTCCAATCCTTATTAGTGGATTAATATGGGCAACATGGCATGTCCCAATTGTTATTGCTGGTCTATATGTAGAGGGAACATCTGTCTTTCTCTCTGTACTTGGCATCTATTTTTGTATTGTACCATTCAGTTATATTACAGCTTATTTACGACTTATCACAGGTAGTGTTTGGCCGTCAGTTATCATCCACACCACTTGGAATGCTATTATTCAAGGGCCTTTTGCACGTGCAACTACAGGATATCAATTAGAGATTTGGATTGGAGAATCTGGCTTGATAACCGCTCTTATTATTTCGATTACTGCAATAATTGTGTATCGGATAATAAGGTTAACTAAACATGTATAAATGAAATTAATTATTGCCGAGAAACCAGATCAAGGTTTGGCTCTTGTTTCACAGTTTAAATATCGCCGGAAAGATGGATATTTAGAAGTAGAAGCAAATGAGTTATTTCCAAATGGAGCGTACTGTACATGGGCAATTGGTCATTTGACGCAGTTATGTAATCCTGAACATTATCACGCAGAGTGGAAAAAATGGTCACTTAATACGTTACCGATGATTCCAGAACGTTTTCAATTTGAAGTAACAAAGTCAAAGTATAAGCAATTTAATGTAGTGAAACAGCTGTTACATAATCCTCAGGTAACAGAAATTATTCACGCAGGCGATGCTGGGCGCGAAGGGGAATTAATCGTACGAAACATTATTAATCTTTGTAACGTGCAAAAGCCGATGAAACGTCTTTGGATTTCCTCTTTAACGAAGCAAGCCATTTATCAAGGGTTTAAAAACTTACTAGATGAAGCAGATACGATTAATACGTATTACGAAGCATATACAAGATCTTGCGCTGACTGGGTTGTTGGTATGAATGCATCGCGTGTCTTTAGCATTTTGCTAAAGAAAAAGGGAATGAATGATGTGTTTTCCGCCGGACGTGTACAAACACCGACACTCGCATTAATCGTAAAGCGTGAGAAGGAAATTGAAAACTTTAAGTCAGAGCCGTTTTGGGAAGTGTTCGCAACCTTTAATATTGAAGGGAAGAAATATGAGGGGAAATGGGAGAAGGATAATGAATCCCGCTTAAAAGACCCTGATATGGCGAATAAAATTGCGGCTTTTTGTCAAGGGAAACCGGCAGAAGTGAAGGAAATGAAAACGGAGCGTAAAGAGTTTCAGCCGCCGCTTTTATTTAATTTATCAGCACTGCAAGCGACAGCAAACAAAGCTTTTAAATTTTCGCCGAAAAAGACGCTTGATATAACGCAAGCACTATATCAAAAAGGGATTGTCTCATATCCTCGTTCAGATTCCAACTATGTAACACAAGGAGAGGCAGCAACATTCCCTGATATTTTACAGAAATTAAGTCAGTTTGATGAATATAAAGGTTTATTACCGGCTTCGGTTGAATCGATTATGAACAATAAGCGTTATGTGAATGAAAAGAAAGTTACAGATCACTACGCAATTATTCCGACAGAACAAGTTACAAACACAAGTAAATTATCGGGTGATGAAAAGAAAATTTACGATATGATCGTAAGAAGACTTATTGCGGCGCATTATGAAGTAGCAATCTTTGACTACACAACAATTACAACTCTTGTAGACGAACGTGCTGCGTTCATTTCGAAAGGAAAACAGCAAATTCAAGAAGGTTGGCGTAAAGTTATTTTCCAAGACGATAAAGATGACGAAACGATTCTTCCAATTGTAGCTGAAGGTGACCAAGGGAAAGTTGTAAAGGTGAAAGTGAAAGAAGGAAAAACACAGCCACCGAAGCGTTATACAGAAGGACAACTTATTACGTTAATGAAAACGGCAGGTAAGTATTTAGAGAATGAAGAGCTGGAGAAAGTATTAAAGAAAACAGAAGGTTTAGGTACGGAAGCGACTCGTGCCGGCATCATTACGATGCTGAAAGACCGTAAATATATAGATGTGCAGAAAAACCAAGTGTATGCGACTGATAAGGGAAAAGTATTAATTACAGCAATCGGTGACAAAATACTAGCTTCACCGGAAATGACTGCAAAATGGGAACAACGTCTTGCAGAAATCGGAGAAGGTACAGCTTCACCAGCTACATTTATGGAACAAACGAAAAAGCTATCAGCTAAAATTATTGAAGATGCGGTAGAAATGTCGGAGAAATGGGATTTCACTGGATTACATGTTGAATCGATTGAGCGAAAAGGATCGAAATTTACGACAGGTAAAAAGGTTGGAAGCTGTAAAAAATGCGATGGTGATGTAATTGATAAATCTACGTTTTACGGTTGTTCCAATTACAATACAACACAATGTGACTTTACCATCTCGAAGAAAATATTAAGTAAAACAATTTCGCAAAAGAATATGACAAAGCTCTTAAAAGGTGAGAAGACCGATTTAATTAAAGGTTTTAAAAAGGGCGAGAAGACCTTTGATGCGAAGTTAGAGTGGAAAGATAATAAGATTAATTTTGTGTTTGAGAATTAAATGTCGATTGGCATTAGCATGTCGATTCAAGCAGGATTTGGTGTATCTCCTGTGTCATCATTAGCATATGCAAGTACGCTAACGATTGGTTTATCGGTTGGTGTGACAATGGCGCTTGCAAATGTTTTATACATTATTATTCAAGTGATATTAAGTAAACGCATGGAGTTAAATGAATTTGTGAGTCAATTCATTATTTCGTTTTTATTTGGTTTTTTCATGGATGCAACGCTCTTCCTTATCCAACTTTTCCCTGCACCTGAAACTCTCCTTGCTCGAAGTATATATTTGATTGTTAGTTTATTTGTTATAGCGGTCGGTTTAATGGGCTATACAACAGCGAAACTGCCATTAATGCCGTATGATGCATTAACTTATGCAATTAGTGAAAAGTTTAATTTAAAATTCGGTAAAGCAAAAATTTTGAGCGATTTAATAAACATTTGTGTAGCTGGTGCACTCTGTATAATTTTCATTCAATCATTAGGCTCAATCGGAATCGGCACACTAATTGCCGCCTATTTTATCGGCAAAATTTTAGGGTGGATGATACCGTATTATCAACCACCTCTCCAACAATGGGTATTTAAAACAGAAAAGACTGCCTAAATGGATTTCAGGCAATTATATTACTTTAAAGAAATTGTGAAACAAGGAAGCATTTCTAAAGCAGCAGAAGTGCTCCATATCGCGCAGCCCCCACTTAGCCAATTATTAAAAAAGCTTGAAACTGATCTTGGCACAACTTTAATTCATCGATATCGTCAAAAATGGGAGCTTACAGCAACAGGTGAAATACTATACCAATATGCCCATCAAATGTTAATGCAAATTCAAGATGTAAAGCAGCAAATTCAAGAAATTGAACAAGGTATAGGAGGAACAGTAAGTATCGGTGTATCGTCTACATGTTCGAATATGCTCATTGACTATGTTAGTACGTTTAGAACACAATACCCAAATGTTAAAATAAACATAGTAACTGGAAATTCAGAAGAATTATTAAAAAAACTAGAACAAAGAGAAATTGATGTTGCCTTACTTTTACGATTGGGCAATAGTGAACAATATGAGATGAAAATATTAAAAAAACAACCAACCGCTGTGATTATTCCATCAAGTTGGGCAACATCGTTTTCATCACAGCATGTGACGATTGAACAGATTGCCCAGTTCCCATTCATTATGCTAGGAGCAATGGAAGGACTCTCCTTCAATGAAGACCTTTTCAAGGTGTTTGATGAACATCAAGTCAAGCCAAATATCATTATCGAGTGTAAAGATATAAGGATGGTTGTAGCACTTGTTAGTAGAGGACTAGGATTATCCGTTATTCCAAGAATGGATTACACATCATCATTTTTAGAACATACAACGCTTTTTGAATTGAAACAATTTGATTTTCATTTAGAACCTGTAATAGTAAAATTAAAAGACCAAAGAATTTCCAAAGTAGCATCTCAATTTTGGGAAATGGTTGATTAGATGGATATTAACAATTTGATTATTGAAAATATTGATAACCCTCATGAGTTGGAGAGAATGTATAGAAAAGACCCGAAAGCTTTTAAAAAGTCATTCTCACAAGCATGGGAACAAAATCCGGATTCTCAGGTTCTGGGTATTTGGTATGAAAGATTACATTTCAAGGAGAAGGGAAATACAAGAAAGCCCTCCTTGATTCAAAAGGGTTTCTTATTCATGGGCATGTTAGCTATTCTAGCCGGATTAAGCACCAGAATCATTTTCCACTTTGTCGAACAGGAAGCAATTGCTCCGATTAATCTGGCTTTTGGTATAATCCCTTTTATTGCTGCCTATTTTGTCTACAATAATACTCCGAAAAAAAGTATTATTTATTCCCTTGCAGCGTTGTTCCTAATTTCTGGGCTTTATCTTAATATGCTGCCATTAAATTATAAAGACAGTATTATCCTTGCTTATTTACACCTTCCTATATTCTTATGGGTATTGGTAGGGCTTGCGTTTACAGGAAATGAATATTCAAAAGGCAGTACAAGGTTAGCTTATATTAAATTTAATTTGGAGTATTGTATTCTTTACGCCAGCATGGCAGTTAGCGGAATGATACTAGCAGTATTCACCATGCGGTTATTTAGCCTTGTTGACTTAGATATAGGAGAATTCTATTTTAGTAATATTGTTTTATTTGGTGCTGCCGCTCTCGCTATTGTGGCTGCATACTTGGTGTCAATGAATCTTAAACTTGCTAAAAATATTACACCCTATATAGCTAAAATCTTTAGTCCTCTCGTCCTGATCACATTGTTGATCTATCTTATAACGGTCATATGGATCGGAAAAAATCCATTTTTGGACCGCAATTTCCTGATAGTCTTCAACGGAATACTCCTTGTTGTATTGGCCGTTACTATATTTTCAATTATCGAGAGCGACTCAGACGAGAAAAAGAACATTTCAGATTATATAAATTTTTCCTTAATTGTTCTTGCGCTTATCGTTGACAGTGTGGCTTTGTCAGCTATCGTGTTCAGACTTTCTTCTTATGGGATTACGCCGAATAGACTTGCTGTTTTAGGAGTAAACATACTGATTTGGGCAAATCTAATTTGGATTATGCTCTCCTATATGCGTTTTCTACAAAACAAATCCGGACCTGCAGCTATCCAAGATGCTGTTACGAAGTATTTGCCAATCTACGGACTTTGGGCAGCGTTCGTTATATTTACTTTTCCTATCATTTTTAATTAAATGAGCACTATAGAAAAGATTCAAACTTTTATTATTCTATTTGCTGTTACATGCGGTATTGTACTCGGACAATTTAATATCATACATATGTATTCAGACGAATTTATTGTCCCCTTCTTATTTTTCATGTTATATGGATTATTCCTCAGCATCCCATTGAAAGAGATTAAAAACGGATTTCGCAATTTAAAATTTGCTGGAACAAGCCTTACCATTAATTTTTTATGGACGCCTTTCCTCGCTTGGGGATTAGGTGCATTATTTCTTTTAGATCACCCGGCACTTTGGGTTGGGTTTATAATGTTAATGGTTACTCCATGTACAGATTGGTACTTAATATTTACTGAAATAGCGAAAGGAAACGTAGCACTTTCCACAGCGATTTTGCCTGTAAATTTAATTTTACAAGTATTATTGCTACCCGTTTATTTATTTTTATTTGCCGGTGTAATGAAGACTGTAGCGGTTTCTATTCTAATAGAAAGTATTGTTATCGTTATCGTCTTACCATTTTTACTTGCACATGCTACAAAATTCATTATGAATAAAATGAAAAAAGCTGAAACACTCGAGAATAAAATCATTCCGTTTTTCAGCTCTGCTCAAATTGTATTTTTAAGTTTAGCAATTGTAGCGATGTTTGCATCACAAGGTAAATATTTACTCCAAAATATGAATGTCGTTTTATTATTACTCATTCCTGTTCTATTGTTCTTCATCATTAACTTTTTACTAGGACAATTTATCGGGCGCATCCTGCATTTATCTTATAAAGATACAGTAAGTTTAAGCTTAACAACATTAGCAAGAAACTCGCCTGTTGCGCTCGCTATTGCTGTGACTGCTTTTCCAGACGAGCCTCTTATCGCACTTGCACTCGTTATTGGACCGTTAATTGAGTTGCCAGTACTTGCTTGTGTTTCACAAGTGTTGTTACTTATTAAGAAAAAACGGCAATACGCATAAATGGGACTATTTAGCTCATTATTTGGTAAAAAAGAAGAAATTACGAATGTAGAGGAGAATAAAACAATGTCAAAAGTATTATTTGTAAAAGCAAACGATCGTCCAGCGGAGCAAGCAATTAGTTCAAAAATGTATGAAACATTTGTAAGTACTTATAAAGAGGCAAATCCGAATACAGAAATTACAGAGTTAGATTTATTTGCATTAGATCTTCCTTATTACGGAAATATCGCAATTTCAGGTGGATATAAACGTAGTCAAGGAATGGAGTTAACAGCTGAAGAAGAGAAGGCTGTAGCAACAGTAGATCAATATTTAAATCAGTTTTTAGAAGCAGATAAAGTTGTATTTGCGTTCCCATTATGGAACTTCACAGTACCGGCACCATTAATCACATATATTTCATACCTTTCTCAAGCTGGAAAAACGTTTAAATATACAGCGAATGGTCCAGAAGGTTTAGCTGGTGATAAGAAAGTAGTTGTACTAGGTGCTCGTGGTTCAGATTATTCTTCAGAACAAATGGCTCCTATGGAAATGGCGGTTAATTATGTAACAACTGTACTTGGATTCTGGGGAATTACAAATCCAGAAACAGTGGTAATTGAAGGACACAATCAATATCCAGATCGCTCACAACAAATTGTTGAAGAAGGTTTAGAAAACGTTAAAAAAGTAGCTGCGAAATTTTAAATGGCGAATAAAGTACCGTTTTCGTTCATAGTAGTTATTGGATTAATGTTATTTGCACTATTTTTTGGAGCAGGAAATTTAATTTTCCCAGCTATGCTAGGTCAATCGGCAGGAGAGAATGTATGGATTGCTAACGCTGGGTTTTTAGTAACAGGTGTTGGATTACCATTACTAGGTGTACTTGCATTTGGTTTTTCGGGTAAAGATGATTTACAGTCATTAGCAAGTCGTGCTCACCCAGTATTCGGGATTGTGTTTACAACAGTTTTATACTTAGCGATCGGTCCGTTATTTGCAATACCAAGAACGGGTAATGTTTCTTATGAAATTGGTCTTAAGCCTTTTATGCCAGAAGGATTAGGTTCTACACCTCTAATTCTTTTCACAATTATATTCTTTAGCATCACTTGTTTTTTTTCGCTAAATCCTGCGAAAATTGTCGATATTGTTGGAAAAATATTAACGCCAATTAAATTGACATTCATCGGTATTTTAGTAATCGTTGCTTTTGTTCATCCGATTGGAGATATGCAAGCACCAGTGGAAGGCTATACATCACATGCATTCTTTAAAGGATTCCAAGAAGGATACTTAACAATGGACACGCTCGCATCATTCGTATTCGGAATCATCATCATTAATGCAATTAAAGAAAAAGGTGCGAAAACGAAAACACAAATTATGGTTGTTTGTGCAAAAGCGACAATCATTGCAGCATCTATTTTAGCAATTATTTATACAGCACTTTCTTATATGGGAGCTTCAAGTGTTGCGAAGCTTGGACATTTAGAGAACGGCGGAGAAGTATTAGCGAAAGTTTCTAATTACTATTTCGGATCATATGGTGGAGTATTATTAGGGTTAATGATTACAGTTGCTTGTTTAACAACTAGTGTGGGACTTGTATCAGCATGTTCTTCATTCTTCCATAAGTTATTCCCAAATATTCCTTACAAAGCAATTGCAATCACGCTATGTGTATTTAGTGCAATTGTTGCAAACGTAGGATTAACACAATTAATCGCAGTTTCTGTTCCAGTATTAACAGCAATTTATCCACTAGCAATTGTATTGATTTTCTTAACATTCTTCCATTCACTATTTAAAGGAAGAGCTGAAGTTTATCAAGTGAGTTTAATCGTAACATTTATCATCAGCTTATTCGATGGATTAAGTGCAGCAGGAGTTAACATTGAAGTAGTAAGCCGAGTGTTCACTAAATTCCTTCCGATGCAGGAAGTAGGATTAGGCTGGATCTTCCCAGCGATTATCGGTGGATTTATCGGATATGGCATTAGCGTTTTAAAAGTGAAAAATCAAGTTCAACCTGCAACTAGATCGGACAAGAAAGTAAGTTAGATGAAAAAAACAATTGATCATATCGGAATCGCAGTTTGTGATATAGATAGTACGATACGTTTTTATGAACAGGTTCTATCTGGGAAATTAATAGATCGTTACGTAAGTGAAGCACCAGGTGTGGAAAGTGAAGTCGCTATTATAGAAGTGGATGGAGATAGAATTGAACTACTTGCACCGACGAATAATACAACATCACCAATTGCCCGATTTATAAAACAAAAAGGGAAAGGTGTTCATCACGTTGCATATCGTGTCGATGATTTAGATGTAGCTTTAGAAGAATTAAAAGAACAAGGTATTCGAACATTAGAGCATACACTTCGAATGAATAAACATGGTAGACGATTAATTTACCTTAACCCAGCGGATACAGAAGGAACGATTATTGAGTATTGTGATTATCCGGAAGAGAAATAGATGAGAAGGTTAGGGGCATGGCTATTCATAGCATGTGTGCTTATTATATTGATACCAAAAAGCGCGTCTGCTCATGCGTATGTTGTGAAATCAAATCCTGCTGAAAATGAAACGTTGAAGAAAGCACCAACTGTCGTGAAAATCGAATTTGATGAGGATATACAAGTTTCACATTTTAATACATTGTTTGTAAGAGATACCTCAGGTAAAAGAGTAGATTTAAAAGATGCTCATATTGATAAAAGAAACAAAAAACTATTAGAGGCAGGGGTAAAAGAGAATCTTAAAGACGGTCTCTATTCTATTCAATGGAAAGCTATTTCAGCTGATGGACATCCAATTCAAGGAGTTATTCCGTTCCAGATTGGGTTAGCCGAAGCGGGAGCAGATGATGTACAAGTAGAAGAGATGGGGTATGTCCCGCAAATCGATATGATTATGGAACGCGGGGTTCTATATACAAGTTTCTCACTATTTTTAGGAGTTCTATTCTTTAATCTTATTATATATAAAGGGAATGCAATAGAAGTTCACTCAAGGAGTAAGAGAATAATATGGATATCATTAATAGGTATATTCATTAGCTTACTATGCAATCTACCATTGCAAGCGAAAATAAATGCTGATGTTTCGTGGTTAGAAGCATTTGATCCACTATTATTAAAAGAAACATTGCAACTATCTGTTTTTGGTTATGTATGGATCACTCAAATGGCTCTTATTAGTCTGCTTATCATTGTTACTTATTTTGCTGTGAAGCGTGAGAAACTTTCATCGTTTAAAGTATGGAGCATTCCAATATTACTTTTTATTGGGTTACTCGTTATGAAAGCCTTTAATAGTCACGCATTTGGTTTGAAGTTTAAAGACATTGCTGTCGTTATGGACTTTTTACATTTATTCGCAGCTTCGTTATGGGTTGGCGGTCTATCATCGATTATTCTTCTTTTACGTAAAGAGGATGACAAGTGGACGAAGTATTGGGATGCAATTAAGCGTTTTTCACCATGGGCAACAGGTGCTGTTATAGTCATTGTATTAACGGGTCTTTTTAACAGTACATTTTTTATTCCGACAATTCATTCCCTATTTGATACGAAGTATGGATTAGCATTATTAGCAAAGATACTTTTATTCGTTTTCATGGGGATATTGGGAATTATTCATTATGTGAAAGGGAAAATGCGAGCCCAGCAAGGATTAGGTGCTACGCTGAAAGTAGAGTTGATCATTGGAATTATCGCTTTCATAATCGTAGCTTTTATGACAAACGTACAAACACCGCCGATGCCTCCTACTGGACCTTTTACAGAGAGTAAACAATTAGATAATGGATATGAACTTACTTTACATGTCAGTCCTAATAAGGTAGGACAGAATACATTTCATATTACTTTGAAGGATGAGAATGGACAGCCTGTTACTAATATGGAACAAATTGTATTGACGACTCAATCGTTAGATATGAATATGGGCAAAGGTTCATTTAAAGTTTCAGCAATTTCACCGGGAGAATATGAAGCGGAAGGTATGTATATTAACATGACAGGAAATTGGAATATACAAGTTCATGGGTTAACAAAATCTCTTGATAGCTTCGATACTGATTATAAATTTATTGTAGGTGGCAGATAAATGAAACGTATAAAAAAATTAGGAACAACAATGATCGCAACAATAATTGCAATGGGAATTTTTTCGTTACCTGTAAGTGCGCACGTCACTGTGAAGCCAGCAACTTCGGATGTTAACTCTTGGGAAACATACACGATAAAAGTACCAGTTGAAAAGAATGTAGCAACGACAAAAGTTACATTGAAAATACCGTCTGGAGTAGAGTTCCAACAGTATGAACCAGTGCCAGGATGGAAAGTGGAAGAGCAAAAAGATAATGCTGGAAAAGTGAAAACTGTAGTATGGGAAGCAACAGGAGAAGGGATTTTACCCGGTCAGTTCCAGCGATTTACTTTTGTCGCTAAAAATCCGGATAAAGAACAAAAAATAGCTTGGGATGCATATCAACAATATAAAGACGGAGAAATTGTTGAATGGACAGGCGATGAGAAAGCTGAAAAACCACATTCACTTACTACAATTGCAAAAGGTACGTCATTAACAGGAGAACATGGTGAAGTGTCTAGTGTGGTAAAAAATGAAGGTACAAGTAATATGCAAGCAATAGCAATTGTGTTATCAGTTTTAGCGATTGTATCTTCGGTAGGTACGCTTGTTTTTGTAGTACGTCGTAAAAAGTAAATGTGGGGAATTAATTGGCCTTTATCTAAGTTTGCCTTGCATTATACACCACCTGTTTTATTTGCAGGCATTAGAACTTTAATTGGGGGATTCATTTTACTTATTTTCGCATTACCGAAATACAAAGAGCTACATTTAAAAGAAACTTGGCATTTATACGTTATATCTTCTTTACTTAACATCATTATCTTTTACGGACTACAAACTGTCGGTCTTCAATACATGCCCGCTGGATTATTTTCCGCAATTGTATTTCTACAGCCTGTTTTACTCGGCATTTTCTCGTGGATATGGCTCGAAGAATCAATGTATGGCTTAAAAATTTTCGGTTTAATTCTAGGATTTATTGGCGTGGGGGTTATTAGCTCTAGTAGCTTAACCGGCCATATTTCTATCATTGGAATCCTTCTCGCATTAGGTTGTGCGATTGGATGGGCACTGGGTACAGTATTTATTAAAAAAACCGGGCACCGCGTTAATGCTATTTGGATGGTAACACTTCAGCTTATTATTGGAGGTGTTTGCTTAGTCGGATTTGGATCAGAGTTTGAAAGCTGGTCTAGTATCGCTTGGAGTATGCCATTTGTTAGTGTGCTACTCTTTATTTCGTTCTTTGTAATCGCAATGGGATGGCTCGCTTACTTCACACTTGTTGGAGCTGGTGAAGCAAGTAAAGTTGGAGCTTATACGTTCCTTATCCCTCTTATCGCTATTATTGTAAGTTCAATTTTCTTACATGAGGCCATTACAATGAGCTTGTTTATCGGTCTATTATTTATTGTCGTGAGTATTTGCTTTGTAAATATAAAGCCGAAAACACTTGCTGTAGGGCAGCAAGTTGAAGTGAAATAAATGACCATTACACAACTACAAGTTTTGATTAAAACGGTTGAATTAGGTAGTTTTACGAAAGCAGCAAAAGCACTTAATATGACACAGCCTGCCGTCAGTCATGCCATTTCAAGTATTGAGTCAGAATTAGATATTACGATTCTTATACGTGATAAGAGAGAAGGCTTAATTGTTACTGACGTAGGAGAGAGAATTCTTGTTCATATTAGAGAAATATTGAATGGAATTGAGAAAATTGAGCAAGAAGTAGCGATGGAGAAAGGGCACGAAATTGGGACGATTCGAATTGGGAGTTTTCCGAGTGCTTCTGCACATTTCTTGCCCAAAATGATAAATCTTTTTAAGGAGAAGTATCCGAACTTAGAAGTCGTTCTTTGTGAAGGAACGATTAAAGAAGTTGAAGATTGGCTAGTATCGAGGGTTGTTGATATTGGAATTATTATTTTGCCTAATAAAGATATGGAGATTGTCCCATTAACGAAGGGGAAAATGGTTGTTATCTTAAGAGAGGATCATCCTCTTTGCAAGAAGGACTCTATTACAATTAGTGATTTAGAAAATGAACCGATCATATTATGTAAGGGCGGATACGAACCACCCATTATCGATATGTTTAAACAAGCCAACGTACCACTTCGGGCTGAGTATATCATTTCGACAGTTACTACAGCTTTAAATATGATTCAAGAAGGATTAGGACTCGCAATTTTGGCTGAGTTATCTTTGACGAGTTTACCAAAGAATATACAAACGAGAGAATTGGAACCACAAGTATGGAGAGAAATCGCTTTAGCTGTTCCTTCATTAAAGGATTCTTCACTCGCTGTACAGCTATTTATTGAAGAATTCCAAGATTTATTTGCAGAATAAATGAAAATTAGTAGCCGCTTTTCTATAGCTGTTCATATTTTATCTATTTTGAAAAACAATCCATCTTCACTTTGTACTTCAGACTATATGGCTGAAAGTGTAAATACAAATCCGGTAGTAATCCGTAAAATTATGTCGTACTTGAAACAAGCTGGATTTGTTTACGTAAATCGTGGGCCAGGTGGTGCGGGATTATTAAAGGATTTACATGAAATCACATTATTAGATGTGTATCATGCAGTAAATGTAGTGGAAGAGGATAAACTATTTCATATTCATGAGCAACCGAATCCAGATTGTCCAATTGGTGCGAATATTCAAGTGGTGTTAGAAGTTATATTAATTCAAGCACAATCCGCGATGGAAGAATTTTTGAAAAAGATTACGATGGGGCAGTTGTTTGAATCTTTACAAGAGAAAATGAATGCTTAAATGACTGTAAAAATGAAAGTATACTCAGACTTTATATGTCCATTTTGTTTTTTAGCAAAAGGTCCATTAGATGAAGTAGCGAAGGAGAAAGACGTAGAAATTGAATGGATGCCATTTGAATTACGTCCAAGTCCATATTCAAAAATAGATCCATGGAATGAACCAGAAAAGTTAGGTTCATGGGATGCTTTCATTCTTCCTACAGCGAAGAAATTAGGAATTGATATGCGCTTGCCACGTGTTTCCCCGCATCCATATACACATTTAGCTTTTGAAGGATGTGAATTTGCAAAAGAACGTGGACTAGGAAATGAGTATCATCACCGCGTATTCACTGCATTTTTCCAGGAAGAACAAAACATTGAAGATATTGATGTGTTAACAAAACTAGCGGTAGAAGTAGGGCTTCCTGAAGCTGAATTTAATGATGCTTTAGTAACTCGAAAATATAAAGAAAAACATCAAGAAGCAATTCAGCATGCATATGATGAAGCGAATATTATGGCGGTACCAACTGTCATGATTGGTGATGAAGTCATTCAAGGGCTTGCTAGTAAAGAAACGCTAGAAAGAGTAATTGATAAAGAAATTGAAAAGGATAAAACAAATTCATTTGAAGGCATGCAATGTAATACAGATGGATATTGCTAAATGTCAGCAACTACAACAAATTTAAAAGAAGCAATCGTGAACCGTCGTTCAATTCGTAAAGTAACAAAAAACGATGCGATTACGAAAGAAAGAATTGAAGAAGTTTTAAAAACAGCTTTACACGCACCAACATCTTTTAATATGCAAAGTGGCCGTATGGTTGTATTAATGGATGGAGAGCATGAAAAGTTTTGGGATATCGTAAAAGAAACGCTTAGATCACGCGTACCAGCAGAAAACTTTGAAGCGACTGTAGAAAGACTAAAAGGTTTCCATACAGGTGTGGGTACAGTTTTATTCTTTGAAGATCAAGCAACTGTAGAAAAAATGCAAGAAAATGCACCGTTATATAAAGATCAATTCCCATTCTGGTCTCATCAAGGTAATGCAATGTTACAACATACTGTGTGGATGCTATTATCTGCTGAAGGAATTGGTGCATCACTGCAACATTACAACCCAATCGTAGATGCTGAAGTAAAAGAAACTTGGAACATTCCAGCAGAGTGGAGCTTAGTAGGTCAAATGCCATTTGGTGAACCAAATGAACAGCCAGCAGAAAGAACATTCTTACCTACTGAAGATGTAGTGAAATTTTATTAAATGAATGACGAGAAAAAATATACAGTGGTAGGTACTGATGTCGAGGAAGTAAAACGTTTAAATAAAAATTCAGGATTAACGTATAATCAAGTGAAAGAAATGTTAGCGAAGCAAATGCAAAAAAAGAAGTGAATGAAAAAATGGGTAAAGATAACGTTGTCTATCGCCGGAGGTATTGTCCTATTGGTATGTGCCGGTGGATATTACGTGTATAAAAATTATTTTCCAAAGGAACCAGAGCGTATTGTATATGATAAAGACAGAGTGTTAAAGCCGATACATAACCAGCTTAAAGGGATCAACATAGATAATGTAAAGATAAAAGAAAAAGCAGTTGTAAATGCAACTGTGGATGAACTTCAAAAAATGGTCGATGATGGAAAATTATCATATGAAGAATTAACGAGTATTTATCTCTTTAGAATACAAGAACATGACCAAAATGGGATATCATTAAATGCTGTTACAGAGATTAATCCAAATGCAATGGAGCAAGCACGAAAGTTAGATAAAGAAAGGTCGTTAAATAAGAAATCAAACGTATATGGCATTCCTGTCATCGTAAAAGATAATGTACAAACTGCAAAAGTGATGCCGACAAGCGCAGGCACTTATGTTTTAAAAGATTGGGTTGCAGATGAAGATGCGACGATTGTGAAGAAGTTGAAAGAAGAGGGGGCATTTGTTTTAGGTAAAGCAAATATGTCTGAGTGGGCGAATTATCTATCTTTTACAATGCCAAGTGGATATAGCGGGAAGAAAGGGCAGAATTTAAATCCGTACGGTCCAATTACATTTGATACATCAGGATCCAGTTCGGGGTCTGCTACAGTGGTTGCGGCAGATTTTGCACCGCTTGCAATTGGGACAGAAACGACGGGATCTATTGTCGCACCAGCGACGCAGCAATCTGTAGTTGGGTTACGTCCATCGCTAGGTATGGTTAGCAGAACTGGCATTATCCCATTAGCTGAAGCACTTGATACTGCAGGGCCAATGGCAAGAACGGTAAAAGACGCGGCAACGTTATTTAATACAATGGTAGGTTATGATGAAAAAGATGCTATGACAGAAAAAATGAAAGATAGAGATAGAATAGATTATACGAATGATTTATCGATAGATGGATTAAAAGGAAAAAAGATAGGGATTCTTTTTTCTGTAGATCAACAAGATGAAGATAGAAAAGCAGTAGCAGAAAAGATTAGAAAAGACATTCAAGATGCCGGTGCGATATTGACTGATGATATTCAGTTAAGTAGCGAGGGTGTAGATAATCTGCAAACATTAGAATATGAGTTCAAACATAATGTTAACGATTATCTTTCAAAGCAAAAAAATGTGCCTGTAAAATCGTTAGAAGAGATTATAGCGTTTAATAAAAAAGATAGTAAAAGACGAATGAAATATGGACAAACATTAATTGAGGGCTCTGAAAAATCTGCTATAACGAAAGATGAATTTGAAAAAGTAGTTCAAACGAGTCAAGAAAATGCAAGGAAAGAGCTAGATAAGTATTTAGTAGAAAAAGGATTGGATGCTTTAGTTATGATTAATAACGATGAAGTTCTTTTATCAGCTGTAGCTGGTTATCCTGAATTAGCGGTACCAGCAGGTTATGATAAAAATAGAGAGCCAGTAGGTGTTGTATTTGTAGGGAAGCAGTTTGGTGAAAAAGAACTTTTCAATATTGGATATGCGTATGAACAACAGTCTAAAAATAGACGTTCCCCTAAAATATAGATGAATGAAGTGAAAAGTTTTTTTCGAAGTAGAGGGTTTCAACGGTTTCTCGTTTTAATAATATTAGCGCTTGTATTATATGGATTAAAAAGTATGATTAATTTAATATTAATTACGTTTATACTGACATTTTTAATGGATCGGTTTCAACGTTTTATTTCAAAGAAATTGAAAGTGAATCGAAAAATTGTTATCGCATGTTTGTATATAATATTAGTTTCCTTTATCGGCACGACATTGTATAAATATTTACCTGTGCTAACGATACAAATTTCACAATTGATTTATCAATTTAAGCTGTTTTTTCAACATCCACCGGATAATGAGATCATTAAATATGCACTTTCGACAATTAATGGAATGGAAGTATCAAAATATATAGAACAAGGTGTAGACGTCATCTATCAATCGATAGCGAATATAGGAAAGGTGAGTTTACAAATATTATTGTCTCTAATATTAAGCTTATTTTTCTTATTAGAAAAAGATCGTATTATTACATTTACTTCTAAGTTTAAAGAGAGTAAGCTAAAGATTTTTTATGAGGAGATTGCATATTTTGGTGAAAGGTTTGCAAGGTCGTTCGGTAAAGTAATTGAAGCACAATTTTTAATTGCAGTTGTAAATTGTATCCTGACTGTCATTGCATTAATCGTTTTAGGATTTCCACAGCTTCTCGTATTAGCTGTTATGATTTTCTTATTAGGGTTGATTCCTGTTGCCGGCGTAATCATTTCACTGTTTCCACTTTGTATCATTGCCTATAACGTAGGTGGGGTTATGTACGTTTTGTACATACTAGTGTTCATTACAGTGATTCACGCTCTTGAAAGTTATTTTTTAAATCCAAAATTTATGTCTGCAAAAACGAATTTACCTGTCTTTTATACATTTATGATTCTCATTTTTTCAGAGCATTTCCTCGGAATATGGGGGCTTATTATCGGGATACCGATCTTTATCTTTTTATTAGATGTACTTGACGTAAATAATGATAAATTGATTAAAAGTAATAAGTGAATGTTGTCTTTTTTGAAAACATCGGTTATTTCTTATTTTTTCTTTGGAGGAGGTAGTTTTATAAATTTATTTGCAATTAAAGCTATAATAACAGCAGCAAAAATAAGCACCGCGATTATGCCAACCCCCATACCTGCCCATCCTCCTATAAGGAACATACTTATCGGTATTGCTAATAAGCTTAAAATAATAAGGATCCACCCGAGATTCTTATCATATTTTTTAGTTGGAAATAGCGTTCTGATGATTAAAAAGAGAAAAAGTATTAATGATGCTACAGCTAGTAAGAGGATGACAATTGTCCAAGAATTATCCATAAAATCACTCCTTTCTATTATGGATAATATTACGGTTTAGATGAAAAAAGGGATTAACCGTGTTGTATTAGTAGGAACAGGAGCAGTTGGATGTAGCTATGCTTACTGCATGATTAACCAAGCTGTAGCTGAAGAATTTGTTTTAGTTGATGTAAATGAAGCAAAAGCTGAAGGAGAAGCAATGGATTTAAGTCACGCTGTTCCATTTGCACCAGCTCCAACTAGAGTATGGAAAGGCAGCTACGAAGATTGTAAAGATGCTGATCTTGTAGTCATTACAGCTGGATTACCACAAAAGCCAGGTGAAACACGTTTAGATTTAGTTGAGAAAAACGCTAAAATCTTTAAACAAATCGTTCGCAGTATTATGGATAGCGGATTTGATGGTATCTTCTTAATCGCAACAAACCCTGTAGATATTTTAACGTACGTTACTTGGAAAGAATCTGGTTTACCAAAAGAACGAGTAATCGGTTCTGGTACAACGCTTGACTCTGCTCGTTTCCGCTATATGTTAGGTGAGTACTTCGATATTGGTCCACACAACATTCATGCTTATATTATTGGAGAACATGGCGATACAGAACTTCCAGTATGGAGTCACGTATCAATTGGTATTCAAAAACTACAAACGCTTCTTGATAAAGACAACACATACACACAAGAAGATTTAGACAAAATTTTCATAAATGTTCGTGATGCAGCCTACCATATTATTGAGCGCAAAGGTGCAACTTATTATGGTATTGGTATGTCACTTCTACGTGTTACAAAAGCTATTTTAAACGACGAAAATAGCGTATTAACAGTTTCAGCATACTTAGAAGGTCAATACGGTCAAAAAGATGTTTATATCGGCGTACCTGCTGTTTTAAATCGCGGCGGTGTTCGTGAAATTTTAGAAGTAGAATTAAGTGAAGACGAAGAATTAAAATTCGATCACTCTGTTCAAGTGTTGAAAGAAACAATGGCTCCCGTTCTTTAAATGGGGAATCCATTATCGATGGAACAAATGCTTCAAATTGTTCATGAAGGGCTTGCCAAAACGAATAACCCCAAACAAATTACAGTTGCCGGTGCAGGGATTTCTGGATTAGTTGCTGGTTCTTTATTAAAAGAGGCTGGACATGAAGTAACGATTATAGAAGCAAATAACAGAATAGGTGGCAGGGTGTATACGATTCGTGAACTGTTTAGTGCGGGTCTATACTTTAATGCAGGGCCGATGAGAATTCCTGATACGCATGAGTTAACTTTAGCGTATATTCGTAAATTTAAACTACCGTTAAACCTTTTTATAAATAAAACTTTTGCAGATATCATTTATACGAATCATATTCAAACGAGATTGAATGTATTTGAAAATGATCCAAGTGTACTTGAATATCAGGTTTTGGATAAAGAAAGAGGAAAAACGGCAGAAGAGCTAATGCTTGAGGTGTTAGAACCAATACTAAATTATATTAAGAAGGATCCTAATAAAAACTGGCTTATCGTTGAAAAAAAGTATAAAACGTATTCGCTTGGTTCATTTTTAATGGAGTATTATTCGGATGGAGCAATAGATATGATTGGTGTACTTCTTGATATGGAAGCATATATGGGAATGTCTTTAATTGAAGTATTACGGGAAATGATTTTTTTTACTTCAACGGCGAAATATTACGAGATAACGGGCGGGATGGATGCATTACCAAATGCATTTTTGCCACAGCTAAAGGATAATATTTTTATGTCCTATAAAGTAGAAAAAATAATACAAGAAGATAATAAAGTGATGCTGCAAGTAAACCATGAACAAACGTTAGATCCATTTACAATAACAAGTGATATTGCTATTATCACAATTCCATTTTCGGCGTTACGATTTGTAGAAGTTCAGCCATTTCATTTATTCTCTTATTTTAAAAGACGAGCAATTCGTGAATTAAATTATATTGCTGCAACTAAAATTGCGATAGAGTTCAAAAGTAGATTTTGGGAAAGAGTCGGGCAGTGTGGTGGGAAATCTATTACGGATTTACCGATACGTTTTACATATTATCCGAGCTATGGCATTCAGTCACCAGGGGCAGCTATCGTTATAGCAAGTTATACGTGGGCAGATGAGGCTTTAACATGGGATAGTCTCCCGCATAGAGATCGTATTCGTTACGCATTGAAAAATTTAGCGCAAATATATGGGAATGTAGTCTATAGTGAGTTTATAACAGGGGAATCTTTTAGCTGGAGTAAGAATACGTATTCTTGTGGAGCATTTACAGCTTTTGAACCAGGCCAAGAGCTAGAATTATTTCCTTATATTGCGTCGCCGGCTGGAAACGTACACTTTGCAGGAGAACATACAACGTTGACACATGGGTGGATGCAGGGAGCGATTGAGTCTGGAATTAGAGTTGCTCATGAAGTAAATGAAAAGTGAATGATAAATATAAATCGTAATTATTACGCTTTGAATGCGTTTGAAATAAAGAAATGGATGGTTGATCAAATGAATAAAGTGGAAATTCATATATTAGGTGGTTTTTTAGGTAGTGGAAAATCAACATTGTTACAAAATTTATTATTAGCGGAGAAAAAGAAGAATAGAAAAGTTGCTGTTTTAATGAATGAAATTGGTGAATACTCAGTAGATACAGATATTATTGGTAAAGAGAATGTATTAAGAGAATTACTAAAAGGATGTATTTGTTGTACGTTAAAGGAAGAACTTGAAATACAATTGCATTCATTATATCAGCAAGAAAGACCAGATGTAATTTACATAGAAACAACAGGCGTCGCACATCCAATTGAAGTGTTAGATGCATGTGTATCACCAATTTTAGCACCTTTCTTAGAAGTGAAATCAATTGTAGTCGTTTTAGATGCAGTAAGATGGTTAAATCGAAGTATATTAAGTGCAAATGTGCAACAGTTACTGCATGAGCAAATGAAATTTAGTAGTCACCTTCTTATTAATAAATCAGATTTACTAACAGAAGAAGATAAGAACAAAGTACTTGAAGAAGTGAAAGCAATAAATAATCATGCGAAATTGTTTGAAACAAAATATTGTAATATATCTTTAAATGATATAGAAGAAGCTGAATTTGTGAGTGATGGGGAACACGAGACACTTCATGTTAAACAGCATTTACATATACAAACGATGACGTATCAATTTACGAAATCGATTGATCAAGACAAATTATATGAATGGCTTTCGAATTTACCAGATAGTATTTATCGAGTGAAAGGTTTTGTGAAATTCCATGGAGATAAATACCCTCATCTATTCCAATATTCGTTTGGTGTACCAACTTTACTGGAGCAAGATTTTGGTTTCCCGACAAACTTGGTAGTAATCGGGGAAGGGCTAGATAAGAAACAATTGGTTGAAGGGTTAGAAAAGGTAGAAAATAATTAAATGAAAAAACGTAAGTGGCTAAAAATGATGTTTACTGGTTGTGTTTTAGGTTCGTTATTAATAACGGCAGCTTGTTCAGGAAAGAAAACAAGTACAGAGGATGAAAAAACGATTAAGGTAGGGGTTCTTGCATCATTAACAGGTCCATTAGAATCGTATGGAAAGCAAACAGTGAACGGATTTGAATTAGGGTTAGACTATGCAACTGGTGGAACAGGGAAAGTGGAAGGGAAAAAAATTAAGTTTGTAGTAGAAGATACGGAAACGAAAGCCGATGTAGCGGTAAAGAAAGCTACGAAATTATTAGAAGAAGAGAAAGTTGATTTCTTAGTCGGATCGTCTAGTTCAAGTGATACGTTAGCGGTTTTACCACTTGCTGAAGAATATGAAAAAATTATGGTTGTAGAACCGGCAGTTGCTGATAGTATTACCGGGAAGAACTGGAATAAATATATTTTTAGAACAGGAAGAAGCTCTTCACAAGATGCAATTGCAGGAGCAGCAGCAATTGCGAAAAAAGATGTAAAAATTGCTACGTTTGCTCCAGATAACGCTTTTGGTCGTGAAGGGATTGCGGCATTTAAAGCGGGTGCGAAAAAATTAGGAGCAAATATTGTAAACGAGCAATACGCTGACACGAATTCAACAGATTTTACGGCAAATATTCAAAATATCATTAGCTCAAAACCAGATTACTTATTTATCGTTTGGGCAGGGGCAAATTCACCTTGGAAACAGTTGAAAGATATGAATGTGGAAGCACAAGGTATTAAAGTCTCTACTGGTGCACCAGATATACCAGCATTAAAAACGATGGATGCGTTAGTAGGAATGCAAGGTTTTTCTGTTTATTATCATGCACTTCCAAAAAATAAGGTGAATGACTGGTTAGTTAAAGAACATAAAAAAAGATTTAATGGTGCAGTGCCAGATTTATTTACAGCAGGAGGAATGTCAGCGGCAATTTCCATTGTGGAAGCATTAAAGAAAACAAATGGTGATACAGATGTAAATACATTGATTAAGAAAATGGAAGGAATGGAATTTGATACACCGAAAGGAAAGATGAAATTTAGAGAGAAAGACCACCAAGGGATGCAGACGCTATATTCTATCACGTTGAAAAAGCAAGATGGTGTTGATTATCCGGTACCAGTGTTAGAGCGAGAATTAACGATGAAAGAGACAGAACCACCAGTTCAAAATAAATAGGTGACACATTTGTTAGAGACGAAAAATCTTTGTGTATCTTTTGGTGACCATCATGTTATTAAAGATGTCAATTTAACGGTACAAAAGGGAAAGCTCATTTCAATTATTGGACCGAATGGTGCCGGAAAGACAACGTTATTTAACTTACTAAGTGGACAAATTTCTCCGACGAAAGGTGAAGTGTATTTTAAAGGAAAAGAGATTACAAAATTATCGATTTCAGACCGAACAAGATTAGGAATCGGGCGCTCTTTTCAGCTTACAAATATATTCCCAGAGTTAACGGTACTTGAAAATGTACGTTTAAGTGTTCAATCATTCGTTCAAGATTATTACAGTTTTTTCCCGAATGTAGCTAAGTTAAAGCAGCAAACTGGAGAGGCGAGACGTCTTTTAAAAACAGTGCTACTTCATGAGAAAGAGGGGGTATTAGCAAAAGATTTAGCTCACGGGGAAAAAAGAAAGTTAGAGCTTGCTATGTTATTAGCATTAAAGACAGATGTATTACTGCTTGATGAGCCAACTGCGGGTATTTCAGTTGAGGAGGTTCCGGCTATTTTACAAGTGATTGAAAATATTAAAAAGCATCCAGAGAGCACAATCGTACTCATCGAACACAAAATGGATATGGTACTAGGTTTGTCGGACCATCTTATCGTTTTATTTCATGGCGAGTTATTAGCGGAAGGGTTACCAGAAGAAATGATGAAAGATGAGCGTGTACAAAGTGCTTATTTAGGGGGATTATATAGTGGCTCTATTACAAGTGAATAAGTGAATAATATAGAGACGTATTTAGATCAGTTTCATATTTTACAAGGGGTATCACTTACGGTTGAGAAAGGGACGATTACTGTACTGTTTGGAAGAAACGGGGCGGGAAAAACAACAACGTTGCGATCGGTTATGGGATTTCATCGGATAGCAAATGGTGAGATTTATTATGATAGTACGCAAGTCAATGGATTATCTACACATTTAATTTCAAGAAAAGGAATAGGGTATGTACCAGAAAATCAAGGGATTTTTCATGATTTAACAGTAGAAGAGACGTTCGCACTTGCGAGAGGAAAAGGAGAAGAAGTTGACGAGAAAATAGATTGGATGCTCGAGCTATTTCCTGATTTAAAGCAGTTTTGGAATAAGAAAAGTGGGCTTTTAAGCGGGGGGCAAAAACAAATGTTGGCTATTTCAAGAGCGTTTATTAATAGTGATGGACTATTGCTTATTGACGAGCCAAGTAAGGGGCTATCACCAATTATGATAGAAAAATTAATGGTAGCAATTTTGAAAATGAAGGAGAAAACGACTGTTTTACTTGTTGAACAAAATTTTATGATGGCTAGTCAAATCGGTGATTATTTTTACATTATGGATAATGGGCGTATTGTGCATAAAGGTTTTATGAATGAACTGCGAGAGGATAAAGAAACATGTCATAAATATTTAGGCATTTCTTAAGTGGATGTGTTAATTAACTTATTTGTAAACGGCGTTTCAACAGGGATGCTTATTTTTTTATTAGCATCAGGTCTTTCACTTATTTTCGGCCTAATGAGCGTTTTAAACTTTGCACATGGTGGTTTATTTGCATGGGGAGCTTTTACAGGCGTTTGGTTATTTAATATGACAGGTAGTCATGTATTAGCGTTAGTTGGAGCAGTTGCTATGGGAATGTTGCTTGGTTTTATTTTAGAACGATTTCTTATTAGGCCAGTGTATGGAAATCATGTTCGCCAGCTACTCGTTACACTCGGAGGAATGCTCGTTCTTAGTGAGTGTATAAAAATATTTTGGGGACCGAATCCAATTAGTGCAAAGTTACCGATATGGTTACAAGGTAGCTATACATTTGGTGGGGTTATATTAATAAAGTACCGGCTGTTCGTTATTTTAGTTGGGATACTAATTTACATTGCTTTACTACTATTACTCAAAAAAACAAAGATAGGTCTTATGATCCGCGCTGGTGTAATGGATAAGGAGATGGTTCAAGCACTCGGCATTAACGTGAAAGCTATATTTTCGTTTGTCTTTCTATTAGGAGCAGGAATGGCAGCGTTAGGTGGATTCTTATTTGCACCATATTCAGGCGTTGTTTTCGCCGAAATGGGTATGCAATATGCAATTTTAGCTTTCATTGTAGTAATAATTGGAGGGTTAGGTAGCGTACAAGGTTCAGCTATCGCTTCTTTAATTGTCGGATTAGCCGGAGCTTTTACAGCCTATTTTATACCAGATTTATCACTTGCAATTAATATGTTAATGTTACTGTTTTTCTTAATAGTGAATCCAACTGGACTTGTTGGTGAAAAGGGGTGAATGAGTTTTGATATATTGCTTGGTTATACAGGAATTGTATCGTTTGGTCATTGTATGTTCTTTGGAATAGGAGCATATGGGGTAGCACTTTTATTCGATCGGCAAGGTGTATCAATAACAAACTTTTTCATAGGTATAATAGCGGCAATTATCGTTTCAGCACTCGTTAGTTATATAATCGGCTTGCTTTCTTTACGGTTGAAAAGTCATTTTTATGCGATGTTAACGCTCGCTATTTCACAGTTGTTTTTCGTACTTGCTGAAAAATGGCGTGGGCTAACTCACGGAGGAGATGGATTTACATTTGGAGTACCAGAAATATTCCGTGATCGTTTTACATTTTATTATGTAACATTTATATGTTTAATCATTATTTTCATTTTGCTACGTCTTTTCACAAAATCTTCAATTGGGAAAGTATTAAAGGCAATTTCACAAAATGAACAACGAGTTGAAGCGCTTGGGTATAAAGTTCTTCATTACAAAATTATCGCAAGTGTAGTGGCAGGAATAGTTGCAGCGATTAGCGGTGGTTTATTCGTCATCACATTACGCTTTGTAAATACGACTGTATTCTCAATTGAAATGACGTTAAATGCATTATTGATGACAATGATTGGAGGAGTTGGAACGTTAATCGGAGCCATTGCAGGAGCTGGTATCATTGAATCACTAAAATATTATTTATCAGAATTAGCGACGGAGTATCCGATTTTTGAAAGATGGACGATTATTCTAGGGTTATTGTATATAATCGTGTTACTAGTTTTTCCGAAAGGATTAGTTGGAACGGTTAAGCAGTTGAAGAGTGTTAAAAGGAGTAAGAAGGAGAAAAGCGCAGGTGTGGAGCAGAACGTGTGAATGGAAATAAATGATCTTATCATATTTAAAACTGTAGCGAATGAAGGCTCGATTAGTAAAGCTGCTAAAGATCTAGGTTATGTGCAACCGAATGTAACGGAGCGAATAAAAAAATTAGAACAAGAGTTAGAAACACCATTACTACATAGAGATAACAAAGGTGTTTCATTGTTACCTTCTGGTGACATTTTATTAGACTACACGAATAGAATATTAACTCTGTTGGAAGAAGCGAAAAATGAAATTAAAACGAGTGGTTCTTCTTATGTAATTGCGACATCACAATCTATTTTGACAAATTATTTAAGTATGCGCATTAAAGAAAATTTTAGGAGTTACCAACTATACATTGAAAGTAGTAGCCACTTACAAACACTATTACAGCAACAAAAAGTTGATATGGTCATAACTTATGAGGATTATCCTGACGCAGCGTTTAAAAAAGTATTCACCACTTCAATTTCTGTAGGTTTATTAAAAGCGAAAGAAAAGTGTACCATTGACTATTCAAAAGAACTTTTCTTCGTTAGTAATGACAAGAAGTGCCCTTTTAGAAATAAGACGATACAATTTTTAAAAGAAAACAATCTATCTCAGCGCCAACTTCAACAGTTAGATTCTTATTCGCTTATGGAAGAGTTCATTGTTGAGGGAAATGGGATAGCTTTTTTACCGATTAAAAATGAGAAATTAGTAACAATTGAAAATGTTCCAATAGAGAAATTAGCTGTTCATTTTTTTACGAATCGAAACTTTATTAAGCATACCCCTGATGAACTATTTGAGTAAATGATTGGAATGCAATATAAGGTCATTTTGCCAAAGGATTATGATATGAGGATTATTAGAGAAAGGGTAAAAAAGAATGGTCATAAAACAGATGGTTTTCAAGAGTTGAATTTTAAGGCTTATTTAATTGCTGAGGCAGGTAAGGACGGGAATTTCTATAATTGCTATGCACCTTTATATATTTGGAATGGTCATGAAGGGATGAACAAATTTATCTTTGAAGGGTATTACGATAATATTTTACAATCGTTCGGGTGGCAACACATAAATATAGGTGTTCCATTCGTTGTTAATGTAAGTAATGACTTTAGAAAAAGTAGATATGTTGTTGAATATGTAGGGAGTATTTCTCAAATGGATTCATTGATTGGGGCTCAATTTAATATTTCGAATCAGAATGTCCAGAATACAGAAAATTGTATAGGGAATGTAATAGTCTATAACACAGATAAGTGGGGATATAGTCATTTTGATTTTTATGAAGAAAAGCCTGAAATTGAAGCAATGAAGGATATTACAATATATGAAGTTCTACACATTTCACAGTAGATGCATATTTCTAAACAATTTATAAAACCGTTTCCTGCATATGAAGAAGTATTTTATAATAATTTGGAACTACATAAAAAACACTTTTTACCCATTTGCTCTATAAACTTGCAATGTATTGAACCTGAATCGAACGAATGGTTACATATTGTGTCAGCAAAAGAAATCCATGATGGGTGCGTTGGTGATTTCACCAAACCATTTCACACAAATTTTACAAAAGTAGATACGTTAGGCTTCGATGTCATTGATGGGAAGTATAAATTCGAAGCAGATTGGAATTATTTCGAAATCGAACAAAGGAATTCTGATGTGATAGAACAAGCCTACGAGAGTAATGAAAGAAATTATCAAATCCGTAAAGAATATTTTCAACGTAACCAAAAAATTTATCCTTATTCTAGCTTTGGAAAAGAATTTACATCTGTAGAAATATTAGAACAAGAGTTTGCTAAAAAACAAACAAATGGCTGGGGATTAAATTATCCCGAGATAAATGGTATCCTAAATGATGTACGTTTTATGACAGAAGAAGGTAAAGAATTATTAGAAGACTGCGTTAACGAAGACGAAATTTTTGACTATACTAATCTTCTATATGTGCCAAAAGATGAATATGGTCATACATTTACGTATGTTGGATTTGTTACAGGATATTATTTTCAAGCTTATGGTGCAGATCGTATATACTTATTCTTCAATAAAGAGTTAAGAAAAGCAGTAATTTGTTTTGAGTATACATAAATGTTTGAAAAAATCGGGACAGTCACTTTAGCAGGAGCATTAGCTTTCAGTTTATCGGCATGTGATGAGAAGAAAGAAGCAGCTAAAACCGTATCAAATAATACTAAGGAAGAACAAGGTAGTGCAAAAAAAGAAAATACGAAGAATGAAGATACAAGGGAATATAATGTTGAAAAAACAACTCAAATTAGAGATCAAAAATTAACAGTCCATAAGGTACAAATAGCACAAGTGGCAGAGTATGATAAGTTGGAAAAAGGTAATGAGTTTGTTATTGTTCATGTCACAGTAGAGAATATTGGTAATCAAAAAGTTAGAATTAACCCATTAGATTTTTACCTTGAAAGAGGCGATGGAAGTATTGTCGACCATACATTTTCAACTAGTAATAAAAATATTTTTAAAATTAAAGATGTAGATCCAAATGGTAAGTTAACAGGAGCGATAACATTTGAAGCGAAAAAAGGTGATTCAAATCTTCAATTAATTTATAGACCTGATGTTATGTCTAAAGAGGAAGTAAAAGTGAAACTTAAATAAATGTCAAATGAATTTTTAAAACGGTTTGATTTAACGACAGCCCAATTTGATGTCCTTTTGCAAATACGGACATATCAGCCGTTGACACAAATGGAGTTAGCTGAAAAGGTTACTGTTACGCAAGGCGGTATTTCTCGAATGTTAACTCGTCTTGAAAAAGAAGGATATATTGTACGAAAGCAAGATTGGAAAACGAAAACCATTAGTCTTACAGAGCAAGGGGAAGCAGCTTTAGAAAAAGCATTGCCAGAGCAACTTGCATTTCAATCATCATTTTTTGATGATGTATTGAACGAGGAAGAACAGAAAATACTATACGAGTTAATGACAAAAGTTCATAAGCATAGTGAAAAAAAAGAATTACCGCAAGAGTAAATGTATACAATTCCAGGACACCACCACATTTCTATGGTGACAAAAAATGCGAAAACGAATAATGATTTTTATCGAGATGTTTTAGGACTAAGACGAGTGAAAAAGACAGTCAATCAAGATAATCCTTTTATGTATCATTTGTTTTACGGGGATTTGACAGGTAGTGCAGGGACTGAACTATCATTTTTTGAAATGCCGAATGTCGGGAGAACAATTCGTGGTACGAATGCGATAACACAAATAGGATTACTCGTACCTTCAATAGAGAGCCTTATATTTTGGAAGGAGCGTTTTAAATCACTTCAAGTGACACATGGAGAAATTACAACATATGCCAGGCGAGATGCACTGCATTTTGAAGATCCAGACGGTCTCCGCTTAGTACTGTTAAATAATAACGGTGAAGAAGTACCAGAATATTGGACTGCATGGAATGAATCTTCTGTAAAGCAAAATCATCGTATTTTAGGCATGGGTACAGTTGAAATGACTGTAAGGGACTTAAATAAATTATCAAAAACGTTAACAGATTTGTTTGGGTATAAAGAAGTATCTCTCTCTGAGGGTGAAGGGATATATCAATCTGTCCTAGGTCAGTCTTTCGGAGAAATTTTAGTGAAAGAGCAAGAGGGAGAAAATGAAAGACCTGGAAAGGGAAGTATTCATCATGTAGCAATTCGTGTGAAAAATGATGAAGAGCTAAACTATTGGAATGAAGCAGTGAAAGAAAAAGGTTTTGAAACGACGGGGATTATTGATCGTTTTTACTTTAAAAGTTTATATTTCCGTGAACCGAATGGGATTTTATTTGAAATTGCGACTGACGGACCAGGTTTTACTATAGATTCAGCAGTTGAAGAATTAGGAAAAGAACTTGATTTACCACCATTTTTAGAAGAGAGAAGACAAGAGATAGAAGAGAAGTTAACACCACTTGATTAAATGGAAAAATACCGTATGGATACAAGTAAAGGAATTGAGTTTGGATTATATTCAATTGGGGATCATATTTTAAATCCACATAATGGAGAGAAAATTACGCCAGAGAAAAGAATTCATGAACTAATTGAAACAGCTAAGTTAGCAGATGAAACCGGACTTGATGTGTTTGCTGTCGGTGAAAGCCATCAAACGCATTTTACAACGCAAGCACATACAGTTATTTTAGGAGCTATTGCGCAAGCAACGAAAAATATAAAAATTGCAAGTTCAGCAACGATATTAAGTACATCAGATCCAGTTCGAGTATATGAAGACTTTGCAACAATTGATTTAATTTCTAATGGCCGTGCTGAAATCGTAGCTGGTCGAGGATCTCGTATTGGAGGATATAGTTTACTTGGTTATGATGTAAATGATTATGAAGAGCTATTTGAGGAGAAGATGGATCTTTTATTAAAGATTAATAAAGAGGAACATGTCACATGGAATGGGCAGTTCAGAGCACCACTTGAGCACGCTTCGATTATTCCAAGAGCTAAAAATAATAACTTACCAATTTGGCGTGCTGTAGGTGGTCCGCCAGCAAGTGCGATTAAAGCAGGACGCGCAGGTGTTCCAATGATGATAACAACACTTGGCGGACCAGCTATTAATTTTAAAGTTTCAGTAGATGCTTATCGTGAGGCGGCTGCGCAAAATGGATTTGATCCAGCGAGTTTACCGATTGCAACAACGAGTTTATTCTATACAGCAGAAAATTCACAAGATGCGCTTAGTGAATATTATCCCCATATTAATGCTGGAATGATTGCATTGCGTGGTGGTGGATATCCGAAGCAACAATTTACAAATGCGTTAGATTACCGTGATGCGTTAATGATTGGTAGCCCGCAGCAAATCATTGAAAAAATGCTTTATCAATATGAATTGTTCGGACAGCAACGTTTTATGGCACAAATTGATTTCGGCGGTGTACCATTTGATAAAATTGAGAAAAACATTGAATTAATTGCTACTGAAATTTTACCAGCTGTTAGAAAACATACAGCGAAATAAATGGAAACGCTCGAATTGGCACGAATACAGTTCGCATCAACAACGATTTTCCATTACTTTTTTGTTCCGCTGTCAATTGGTTTAGCTTTTATTATTGCAATAATGCAAACGTTGTATGTGGTAAAAGGACAAGAAGTATATAAGAAGATGGCGAAGTTTTGGACGCAATTATTCCTTATTAACTTTGCAGTAGGTGTAGTAACAGGTATTTTACAAGAATTTCAGTTTGGTATGAACTGGTCCACATATTCACGTTTCGTAGGTGATGTATTTGGTCCATCACTTGCAATTGAAGGATTACTGGCATTTTTCATTGAGTCTACATTTTTAGGTTTGTGGGTATTCGGTGAAGATAAACTACCGAAGCGAATTCACTTATTATGTATTTGGCTCCTTTCAATTGGAACAATGTTATCAGCGTTTTGGATTTTAACTGCAAGTGCATTTATGCAGTCACCTGTAGGGTATGAAATGGCAGCAGATGGTCGCGCGCAAATGAATGACTTTTTAGCGATTATTCAAAATCCACAATTATGGGTACAGTTCCCGCATACAATTACAGCGGCAATTGCAACGGGTGCATTCTTTATTGCGGGTGTAAGTGCATGGAAAATTACAAAAGGACAAGAAACTGTAGTATTTAAAAAATCTTTCCGAATTTCTATCATTGTTGGAACGATTACAACAGCGTTTGTATTGTTCTTCGGTCATGCACAAGCACAACAATTAATTAAGACACATCCAATGAAAATGGCTGCAGCTGAAGCGCTATGGAATACGAGTGAGGATCCAGCGCCATTTACAGTATTTTCGAAAATCGATACAGAGAAGAAAGAAAATTCATTTGAAATTCAAATCCCTTATATGCTAAGTCTATTGTCGTATGATAAATTTAGCGGTCAAGTTGAAGGAATGAATCAAATTCAAAAACAATATGAAGAAAAATATGGACCTGGAGATTATATTCCTCCAGTGCATACGATGTTTTGGAGTTTTAGAGCGATGGTAATGAGTGGAACATTCATGTTACTTCTAGGAGCTTACGGATGGTTCTTATCAAGAAAAGATCGTTTAGCTGAAAAAACGTGGTATTTAAAAGTAATGGTGTATGCGATTTCTCTTCCGTTCATTGGTAATACGGTTGGGTGGATTATGACTGAAATGGGTCGTCAGCCTTGGGTAGTATTTGGTGTAATGAAAACAGAAGATGCTGTATCACCAAATGTAACATTCGGTGAAGTATTATTCTCACTTATTTCATTCACATCAATGTATTTAATTATGGGTGGAATTTGTGTGTACTTATTCGTTCGTACCATTAAGGGACATACGAATAAGAAAATGAAAAAGGATTATCAAAGCCATGATCCATTTGATAAGGAGGAAGAGTATGTTATCTCTTAAATGTTATCTCTTAATGAGTTGTGGTTTTTAGTTATTGCAATCTTATTTGTTGGATTCTTCGTATTGGAAGGTTTCGATTTTGGTGTAGGAATGGTTTCAAGGTTTTTAGGAAAGAATGATTTTGAAAAACGAGTTTACTTGAATACAATAGGACCGTTCTGGCACGCGAATGAAGTATGGCTTGTTTGTGCTGGTGGCGCTATGTTTGCGGCATTTCCGCACTGGTATGCAACTTTATTTAGTGGTTTTTATGTTCCCTTTGTATTTATGCTACTTGCTTTAATTTTAAGAGGTGTTTCCTTTAAATTCCGGGCGAAAATAGATAATCATAAATGGAAGAGTGCATGGGATTGGGGGATGTTTATTGGAAGTATGCTACCTCCTATCCTTTGGGGAGTTGCGATTGCAAACTTTATGGTAGGTGTACCTATCGATGAGAGTAAAAATGTTGTAGGTGGATTCTTGCAATTACTTCATCCATTTGCGTTACTTGGAGGAGTAATGTTCCTTCTGCTATGTATTGTTCATGGGCTACAATTCCTTACAATACGTACAACGGGTAAATTGAGAGAACGTGCACGAATTGCTGCAATAAAAATTGCACCATTTTCATTAATAACACTTCTTATTTTTGCTGGTATAGGGTTATGGAAAACCGATATTTTCACTGCCCATGGCAAAGAATGGATTATGGTACCAATTGGAGCTTTTGTAGCACTATTAGCGTCCACTTTATTAAATAAAAGAAGAAGAGATGGTTGGGCTTTCTTTATGACGAGTTTAACAATCATTTTACTAAGTGCGAGTGTATTTATCGGTATGTTCCCACGTGTTATGATTAGCTCTTTAGGAGCAATGAATGATTTGACAATTTACAATGCAGCATCAGGAGCTTATGCATTAAAACTTATGACTTACTTTGCGATTGCTATTCTGCCTTTCGTTATTGGAAGTCAAATATGGAGTTATTATGTATTTAGACAACCTGTTAAGTCAGACAACGATTTGGAGTACTAAATGAAAAGAAAAAGAGGACTTCCGTCTTATCCCGGTAGCCGTAAGTTATATGTAGCGTTAACGATTATTAGTATTTTAGAAGCTTTTAGTATTATTGCGCAAACAGTGTTTTTAGCGCGAGCTATTACGTTTTTATTTAATGGAGAAACAGTGCAATCTGTGTTGAATGAAACTGTTTATTTTGGGGTCATGTTTGCAGCGCGCCACATGTTGGTTCGAATATCACAAATTTTAGTGGAGCGTTTCGCTGAAAAAACAGGATCGTTACTAAGAAAGCAATTAATTGAGGCATATTTTACGTTAGGTCCAAGATATGTTCAAACTGTCGGAACAGGTCATCTGGTTACCTTATCAATTGAAGGGATTGAAAAATTTAAAACATATATTGAATTGACAATCCCTAAAATGATTAGAAGTAGTATCGTTCCGGGATTAATTGTTCTATATGTTTTTACGCTGGACATTAAGTCTGGAATCATTTTAGTTGTAACGATTCCTATCGTAATCATATTTATGATCCTTTTAGGATTAGCAGCGCAGAAAATGGCGGATAGTCAATATGAAACATATCGTGTACTTTCTAATCATTTTGTAGATACGTTAAAAGGGTTAGAAACATTAAAGTATTTAGGGGAAAGTAAACAGCACGAAGGAAAGATTGAAAAGGTTAGTAAAAGATATAGAAAAGCAACGATGCGTACTTTGCGAGTTGCTTTTCTTTCTTCTTTTGCATTAGATTTCTTTACGAGTTTATCAATTGCGTTTGTGGCAGTAGGTTTAGGAATTCGTTTAATAGACGGAACGATTCTTTTATTGCCTGCTCTTACAATATTAATTTTAGCTCCGGAATATTTTCTACCATTTAAGCAAGTTGGAGCGAATTATCATGCTACATTAGATGGCCAACTTGCGATGGAGCAAATAGAGGGAATTCTACAGCAACAAAAAGAAATAGAAAAGAAAGATTCAAATGTAGATATAGTATGGAATTCTTCAAGTAGCTTGAAATTACAAGATGTAAAAGTAAATAACGATGAATCTAAAAAGGCTATATTAGAGGGAATTGACTTTACTTGGCAAGGTAACGGTGCTATAGGCATTATTGGTGAAAGTGGGGCAGGGAAATCAACGTTAATCGATGTGTTAGCAGGATTTCTCTCTCCGTCCGGTGGGAAAGTGTTAGTAAATGGTGTGGGAATTGACGGATCTACTCGTGAAGATTGGCAAAAAAATATTGCTTATATTCCACAGCAACCATATATCTTCCCACTTTCATTAAAAGATAATATTTGTTTCTACGAGACAAATACAACGGATGAAGAAATGAAGAAAGTTATTCATGATGTAGGGCTTAGCTCACTCGTTGCATCCCTTCCAAATGGAATGGATGAAAGAATTGGAGAAGGTGGACGTATGCTTAGTGGCGGACAAGAACAACGTGTCGCTATGGCGCGTGCACTTTTAAGTAAAAAGCCAATCATTTTATTAGATGAACCTACGGCGCATCTTGATATTGAAACTGAATTTGAAATAAAGCAATCGATGTTACGTCTATTTGAAGGTAAGTTAGTATTTCTTGCAACACATCGTCTGCATTGGATGAAACAAATGGATCATATTTTTATTTTAAATAAAGGGAAAATTAAAGAAAGTGGAACGTATGAAGAACTGTTAAAGAATGAGACATTACATTTTCATAGGGAAGAGAGGGGAGAGACATGAATGAGTAACTGGATTAAACCTTATATACAGCAAAATAAAGGTAGAATGACTTTAACTATTTTCCTTGGGCTTCTTGGAGTTAGTTCAGGTGCGATGTTACTTTTTATTTCAGGTTATTTAATCTCTAAATCTGCTCTTAGACCAGAAAATGTAATGGCTGTATATGTTCCGATTGTTGCAACACGTGCGTTTAGTATAGGGCAAGCTGTTTTTCATTATATAGAGCGTTTAGTGGGACATGATGTCGTACTACGCATATTAGAACGAATGAGAACGAAACTATACAGAATAGTAGAACCACAGGCGTTATTTTTCCGTTCACGATTTCAAACGGGTGATGTGTTAGGTGTACTATCCGAAGATATAGAGCATTTGCAAAACCTATATTTACGTACAATATTCCCTAGTATATTAGCACTAGTTGTATATAGCATTTTCGTACTTGTTATCGGTACATTTGACTTCGTATTTGCACTAATTGCTGGTTGTATGTTAGCTATTATCGTTTTTCTTCTTCCATTCGTATCATTACTATTGATGAGGCGACATCATGTTACTTTAAAGCAGGGAAGAAGCCGTTTGTATCAACAACTAACAGATGCAGTCTTTGGATTATCTGATTGGCAGGCAAGTGGTCGAAAAGATGAATTTATTAATGAGTATGTAGAGCAAAATGATCGATTGTTAAAAACAGAGAAGAGATTGAAACGCTGGTATCATATTCGAGACAGTCTCATTCATTTAGTAGTAGGTATTGTAGTTATTTCAATGATTATATGGACTGGGAATGAAGCGGCAAGTGAACAGATTGCGCCTACAGTTATCGCGGCCTTCGTATTAATGACTTTATCTGTAACGAATGCGCTTATTCCGATTTCAGATGCCATCGATCGAATCCCATCGTATGTAGAATCTGCTCATCGTCTGAATCGTGTAGAAAGTGATAGTGTTTTACATGATGAAATGGATTTGCATGAAGATAAGGATTACGGTGCACCAAAACATGTAGATATTGAACTGAATCATATATCGTATAGTTATCCAGATAGTAACGAGACTGTATTAAAAGATATATCGTTACAAATAAAAGCAGGAAAGAAAATTGCCATTTTAGGTAGAAGTGGGACAGGGAAATCTACTTTACTAAAATTGTTAACAGGGGCGTTAAGTCCGGTACATAGCCAAGTTTTATTGAATGGTGAGCAAGCGCATACGAATCTTTTATCCAAATATATTTCCGTATTAAATCAAAAACCGCATTTGTTCGATACGACAATTGGAAACAATGTGCGAATCGGTAAACCAGAGGCTACTGATGAAGAGATATGGAACGTTTTAGAGAAAGCACAATTAGCTTCGCATATCGCTTCTCTTCCGGATGGATTACAAACAAAAATGCATGAAATGGGGAAGAGATTTTCTGGTGGAGAAAGACAGAGGGTTGCTTTTGCTAGAACGCTTATGCAAGAAGCGCCGATTATTGTACTTGATGAACCTACTATCGGGTTAGATCCAAAGACAGAGTTATCTTTAATAGAAACAATGTTTTCTGCAACGGAAGAAAATACAGTCATTTGGATTACGCATCATCTTGTAGGAATTGAACATGTAGATGAAGTTATATTCCTTGATCGTGGTCAAATTGTAATGCAAGGAAGTCATGAGCAATTACTTAAAGAAAATGAGAGATATCGTATGCTTTATGAGCTAGATAAAGGAATATAAATGAGAGGTCATTTTGAAAAAAGTGAAGAGGCGATAGAGCGAATGCCATTGGTGAGTGTATTAATTCCTACTTATAATCGTCCTCACTACTTTGAAAAAGCATTATGTAGTGTGTTAGAACAAACATATCCTAACATAGAAATTATTATTGGAGATGATAGTACGAATGACGAAACAGAAAAGGTATTACAAAAATATTTGTGTAAGTATTCAAATATTATTTATATAAAAAATAGCTCAACTCTTGGGCAATTTGAAAATGCACTTATGTTATGTAATGAGGCGAGCGGCGAGTATATTAACTTTTTAATGGATGATGATATATTTCATGTTAATAAAATTGAAAAAATGATGAAATATTATGTCAATGATTTAAATCATGAAATTAAGCTCGTAACATCCCATCGCCAAGTAATTGATGATGAAGAGAACGAATTAAGACATATTTATGCAACAGTACGTCTATTTGAAAATGACACAATAGTAGATGGGGTGGAATTAGCAAATAGGGTAATTGTAAATCAAAAGAATTATATAGGAGAACCTACAACGGTATTATTTCGTAAAAATGATTTGAAAGAACCGTATGGTATGTTTGATAAAAGGAGGTATCTATGCAACGTAGATATCGCCTCATGGTTATCCTTATTAAGTAAAGGAAAAGCAGTATATATAGCGGAGACACTTAGTTACTTCCGATTACATCCAGGTCAACAGTTAAATGAATCTAATAAACTTATGGATGGATTAGAAGATTTTTCACATAGTATTATAGTTGGAGAGAAATATGGTTTTTTAGCTAATGAAACAGAGTTAGACAAAGCGATAACTAATTTTCTAGACTATGCAAGAAGAATAGTTCCATCATCACTATTATATACATTAGATTTTTTATGCAAGAAGAATAGTTCCATCATCACTATTATATACATTAGATTTTTATCAACAAATTAATTGGAATTAGCTCTCACAAGTGCTTTGAATCAAACCTATGAAAATATTGAAATTATTGTTTCTGACGACAGTACGAATGATGAAGTCCGCGCTATGATCCAGCCATATTTAAGTGAGTATGAATGCATTACATATGTTAAAAATGAAACCCCATTAGTCGCTGAAAACTTCAATCAATGCATAGATCTCGCTAACGGTGACTATATAAATTTCTTATTAGATGATGATTTATTTCATCATGAAAAGATTGAGAAAATGATGAAATATTTTTTGGAATCAGAAAATATTTCGTTTGTGACCTCGTATCGTGAACTGATAGATGAGAATGGAGAGATATTACCGCCCTCTACACTGAATATAAAAATTGCCACAGAAACTACATTTTTTGAAGGGAAAAAACTAGGGGATTATATGTTAAAAAACTTAAAAAATGTAATTGGGGAGCCTACAACTGTTTTGTTTAATCGTAAGTATTTCGGAGGGGAATTTGGTTATTTTAAGGGGAAAGCTTATTCAGCTATTAATGACGTTGCCACATGGCTAGATTTAATGCAGGAAGGAAAAGTAGTGTATATACAAGAACCTCTTAGTTACTTTAGACAGCATAGTGGACAAAATCAAAAACAAATGCACTTTATATTAATGACTATTGAAGAGTGGGTTGAATTAATTACAGATGCACACAATAATGGCTTTTTAAATGCTGAAAACGATTATAAAGAGAGTTTATCTTATTGTTTGGAGAATGCGGGATTTATAGTTAAGGATGCGGTACGAAGAGGAGAAATAGACCAAATATATAATGAAAAGACAAAAAATGGAATAAACAAATTAGTCACTCATATATTCGAAAAAGAAGTTTGTTACTGCCAATATTGCAATCAAGAATTTAAGAGCTTTTCTCCTTGGCCGGCACATTATGATTTTTCAAAATATACATTTGAGATGTGGAATAAAGATACTGGTATTTGTCCGATTTGTTATTCAATGGACCGTGAGAGATTGTATCGCGCGTACATTGAAAGAGAAACAGATTTGTTAAGTAGCGAATATACAATGTTTCATATTGCGCCTGAAGCGAAGCTAAGAAGATGGCTAAATGGACATAAAAACATTACTTATGTATGTGGGGATTTAGAGCCGAAGGATTCTTTAATGGAGGAAATTGATGTCACAAAGCTTACGTATGAAAATAATGCTTTTGATGTAATTCTATGCAGCCATGTCTTAGAACACGTTCCAGATGATAAAAAAGCGATGCGAGAGTTATATAGGGTGTTAAAACCAGGTGGATGGGGCATTATTCAAGTACCAATCGTAATGAATGTAGAATTTATTATAGAGGATGAATCTGCTGTCACACCACAATTAAGAAAGTTAGTTTTTGGTCAAGAGGATCATGTAAGAATTTATAATCAATCTGGATTTATTCAACGATTAACGAATGCAGGATTCAAGGTAGAATTGTATAATGTTGCTGAAAAATCCGGGGTGGAAAGAGCTAGGAAATTAGGGTTATCCGAAACTGATATGCTCTATATTGTCCGAAAAGGATAGATGAATAATGTTCCCTTTTTACGCGCCTCAGTTTATGCAAGAAGAATAGTTCCATCATCACTATTATATACATTAGATTTTTATCAACAAATTAAGCTAAAGAAAATTAATATAGAAAAGAAAATTAATATAGAAAAGAAAAAACAATATATGAATTACAACTCTCATTTACCGAAAGTTAGTATACTTATTCCTGCCTACAATAAACCTCATTATTTAGAATTAGCTCTCAAAAGTGCTTTGAATCAAACATATGAAAATATTGAAATAATAATTTCTGACGACAGTACGAACGGTGAAGTTCACGCGATGATCCAACCATATTTACGTGAATATGAATGCATGACATATGTTAAAAATGAAACCCCATTAGAAGCTGAGAACTTTAATAAATGTATAGAACTTGCAACTGGAGAGTATATAAACTTTTTATTAGATGATGACTTATTTCATCCGGAAAAGATTAAAAGAATGATGAATTGTTTTTTTAGAATAGAAAATATTTCGTTTGTGACGTCATATCGGGAACTAATTGATGAGAATGGAGAGGTTTTACCACCATCAACACTGAATATGAAAATTGCCAAAGAAACTACACTTTTTGAAGGGAAAGAATTAGGGAATTATATGTTGAAAAACTTGAAAAATGTAGTTGGTGAACCTACAACAGTTCTGTTTAATCGAAAGTTTTTTGGAGGAGAGTTTGGTTGTTTTAAGGGGAAAGTTTATTCTGCTATTCATGACATTGCAACATGGCTCGATATGATGAAGAAAGGTAAAGTGGTTTATATACAGGAACCTCTTAGTTATTTTAGACAGTATAGTGGACGAAATCAAAAACAAAAGCAGTTTATATTCATGACAATTGAGGAATGGATTGAATTAATGATAGATGCATATGATAGTGGATTTATAAATTATGAGCAAGATTATAAAGAGTGCTTAACTCATTGTTTGGAAAATGCGGTGTTCATAATGAAAGGTGCAGTAAGAGATGGGCAATTAAATGAAATTGATAATGAAAAGATAGAGAAGGCGCTAAATAAGGTAGTTACTCGTATATTTGAGAAAGAAGTATGTTATTGTCAATATTGCAATCAACAATTTGCAAAATTTTCTCCTTGGCCAGTACATTACGATTTTCCAAAATATAAATTCGAGATGTGGAATAAAGATACGGGGATTTGTCCGGTATGTGATTCGATGGATCGTGAAAGGTTATATCGTGTTTATATTGAAATGGAAACTGATTTATTAAGTGGAAATGATACGGTACTTCATATTGCACCGGAAGCGAAGGTAAGAGGATGGTTTAGTCAGTATAAAAACATTACATATGTATGTGGAGATATTGAACCAAAGGATCCGTTAATGAAAGAAATAGATGTTACAAGAATTGCATATGAAAATAATACATTTGATGTGATTGTATGTAACCATGTATTAGAACGCGTTTTCGATGATGAAAAAGCGATGCGAGAGTTATATAGAGTATTAAAGCCAAATGGATGGGGAATTATTCAAGTGCCAATCGTAATGAATGTAGATTCTATTATAGAGAATGAATTAATTGTAACACCGAAATTAAGAAAATTAGCTTTTGGTCATGAAGATCATGTAAGAATTTATAATCAATCAGGATTTATTCAACGATTAAAGAATGCAGGATTTAAGGTGGAACTGTATAACATAGCTGAAAAACAAGGAATGAAAAGCGCTAAGAGATTTGGGTTATCTGAAACAGATATGCTCTATATTGTCCGAAAATGAATGTTTGATGAGGATGGGATTGTTTTAATTATGGAACCAGCTGATGAAAGAAACTTGAGGAGATTTATTTTTACAGTGCCAAAGTCAGTTTATGAAAAGAAGGGGCTTTCATTACACTATGGAACAGCTATAGGACAAGGATATATGGATATAATTGAAGATATTATTAGCGTACATATAGAAATTGATGTTGTAACAATAATAGGGCATGTAAGTGGGTAAATGAAAATAAAATCAATTTTATTAGTATTTATAGTTTCAATTGGTTTAATGGGTTGTTCGATAGTAGAGGAAGGAAGGAACTCATTAGATTATGCTCAAAAGGCAACAGACTATGTGAATGAAATAAGCGCATTTGCAAATGAAGCTCCAGCGTTAGCAGAAAAGGCTGTTAATGATAAAGAAGCTCGAAAAGAATTGGAAGCGAAGCTAAATGAAATTAAACAAGATATACCAGCTTTTAATGAATTAACACCACCAGATGTTGCGAAGGATCTTCACCAACAAATTGTCGGATATAATGAAAAGTTAAATACATTAATTGATACGTCTATGAAGAAGGTAGAGGAAGGGGAAATTGATGTAGAGCAATTTAAAAACTCTGAGCTTATGCAGACGATAGATCAAGTGCGAGATTTGAAAGATAAGATACAAAATTTAGGTCAATAAATGATACTTCCAAAACCATTAAAATACGGCGATACTATTGGGATTTATTCGCCTTCTTCACCAGCAACCTACACTTCCCCAAAAAGGTTTGAACGAGCAAAATCTTACTTAAAACAGAAAGGGTTTCATTTATTGGAAGGTTCACTTACAAATCAATATGATTATTATCGTTCTGGCAGCATACAAGAGCGTGCTGATGAACTAAATGATTTGATAAGAAATCCAAATATTTCTTGTATCATGTCAACAATTGGTGGGATGAATTCCAATTCATTATTACCTTATATCGATTATGATGCTTTTCGAAATAACCCTAAAATAATGATTGGCTATTCAGACGTAACAGCTTTATTACTAGGAATTTATGCAAAAACAGGAACTCCTACATTTTACGGTCCTGCACTCGTTCCTTCTTTTGGAGAATTTGAGCCTTTTGTAAATGACACATACAAATATTTTTCAGAAACATTACTAAACGATCAACCTCTTCCTTACAATATAAAGCAACCGTTATTTTGGTCAGATGAATTTATTAATTGGGAAGAAAAAATGAAAGAAAAAGAACTTAGACCAAATAATTGGATTTCTGTAACGAATGGACAAGCTACTGGGCGTATGATTGGCGGGAACTTAAATACAATACAAGGAATTTGGGGTAGTCCTTATATGCCACCTATTCAAGAAGGTGACATTCTATTTATTGAAGATAGCTCAAAAGATGCAGCTACTATTGAAAGAAGCTTTTCCTTACTTAGACTTAACGGAGTATTTGATAAAGTTTCTGGTATCATTCTTGGAAAACATGAGCAATTTGATGATTGTGGTACGAATCGAAAACCTTACGAAATACTATTAGAAGTACTACAAAATCAAAGAATCCCTTTTCTAGCTGACTTTGATTGTTGTCATACGCATCCAATGATCACTATGCCTATAGGTATTCCAGTTAAGATGGATGCGACCAATAAAACGATACATATTTTAGAAAAATGGACGGTCTAAATGAATCGGTTGAAATGGGGAAGAGTAACAATCCTATTAGTCATTATTTTAGGGATATGTTGGTTCTTATTCCAAGGGACTCAAAAGAGTATAACAAATGTAGAGGGACCACCTTTACAAGTGGCAGAGCTACCTAAAACTGGGTTAACTGAAAAAGTAGTTCCGTCAAAGTACATCCCACCAAAAGTTGATGCAAAAGCAGCTATGATTATCGATGCGAGTAATGGAGATGTTATTTATCAACATAACGAAAATGAAGCTTTTGCGCCAGCTAGTATGTCTAAGATGATGACAGCGTACCTTTTATTAGAGAGTGTACATAATGGGAAAGTTCGCTGGGAAGATCCGGTGAAAATGAGTGAGAAAGCAGCGCAAACAGAGGGTGTGAGAATCCCAGTCCAAGTGAATGACACATTGACTGTGAAAGACTTGTACCATGCATTAATGATTGAATCGGCAAATAATTCGGCGGTGGCGTTAGCAGAACATATGGCAAAGACGGAGAAAGATTTCGTTCAACTTATGAATGCAAAAGCGAAACAGTTAGAAATGTCGGAACATGCTAAATTCGCAAATGCTTCAGGGCTACAAGAGCCTGATGGAAGTGAGACTAAGATGACAGCTGCCGATGTAGCAAAACTGGCGTATCATCTTATAAAAGATTATCCGGAGATATTAGAAGTGACTCACTTACGTCAAAGTCAGTTAGTATTTAATAATATTAATGTTATAAGTACAAATGACATGCTAAACAAAAATAATAAAAGTTTATATATAGAAGGAATAGACGGATTAAAAACAGGATTTACAGATAGTGCAGGGTACTGTTTTACAGGTACTGCAAAACAAGGAGATACTCGAATTATTACAGTAGTCATGGGGACTTCAAGTAAAACAAAACGTTTTACAGAGACGAATAAGTTAATGTCATATGCATTTGGATTAGTTAATTAAATGGCAAAAGATTTTTACTCAGCAATTGAAGACAGAAGATCTATTTATGCAATTAGTAAAGAGCAAGTAGTTTCTGATGAGAAAATTCAAGAAGTGATTTATCATGCTGTAAAACATACACCTTCAGCTTTTAATTCTCAAAGTGCTCGTGTTGTTGTTTTGTTAGGAGAACAACATGATAAATTATGGGATATTACGAAAGAAACGTTACGGAAAATTGTACCTGAAAATAACTTTGCACCTACAGAAGAAAAAATGAATGCATTTAAAAGTGGTTATGGAACGGTTCTATACTTTGAAGACAGTGAAGTAGTGGAAGGGCTTCAAGAAAAATTTGCACTATATAAAGAGAATTTTCCAATGTGGTCACAGCAATCCTCAGGGATGTTACAATTTGCAATTTGGACAGCTTTAGAAATTGAAGGATTTGGTGCTACATTGCAACATTATAATCCATTAATTGATGAAAAAGTAAGAAAAGAATGGGATGTTCCAGAAAACTGGAAACTCACTGCGCAAATGCCATTTGGTAAACCAGTAGTACTTGCTGGCGAAAAAGAGTTCCAACCATTAGAAAATCGTGTGAAAATTTATAAATAAATGAAAAAAGTAATTGCAGGTTTAGCAGCAGCTTCAGTAGCAGGTGTTGCAGTTCCAGGTATGGATTCTGCTCATGCACAAGTTTCGAACGAAGCGCTAAAAGAAATTAATGGACAAACTCAAACACAAACGACTGTAACTGAAACAAAAAAAGTAGAAACAACTTCTGAATTAAAATACACAGTAACTGCTGATGTATTAAATGTTCGTTCAGGTGCTGGTACAGGACATAACGTTATTTCTAAAGTAAAACAAGGTCAAGTACTACAAGTAATTGGACAAGAAAACGGTTGGTTCAAAGTAAGTGTAAACGGCCAAACAGGTTATGTAAGTGGTGACTTCGTAACAACTGGTGGTAACAAAGGAACAACTGTTCAACAAGGAACAGGTACTTACACAGTAAACGTTTCTTCACTTAACGTACGTACAGGCCCAAGTACTTCTCATACAGTATTAGGTTCTGTAAATAAAGGGAAAACAGTACAAGTTGTAGGTGAAGTACAAGATTGGTTTAAAATCAACTTCAACGGTGGAACTGGATACGTAAGCAAAGACTTCGTAACAAAAGGTGGTTCTGCTGTGTCTAACGAAACACAAAAACCAACTACAAACAACAATACTGCTACAGTTCAAACTGGTGGTTCTTATGTTGTTAACACTGGTGCTTTAAAAGTACGTACAGGCCCAGCTACATACAATGCTGTAATTGGTGGGGTAACAAACGGTAAAGTATTAAACGTTACTGGCGCAGAAAATGGTTGGTACAAAATTAACCATAATGGCCGCACAGGTTACGTAAGTGCAGACTATGTTAAGTTTGTAAAAGGCGGAGTGACTGGTTCTAACCAAGGTTCTAACCAAGGTTCTAACCAAGTACAAAAACCAACAGCACCTACAGGTGGAGATACGTCTTCAATCGCTGGATTCGCTAGATCTTTAAATGGTTCACCATACAGAACTGCTGGTACAACACCTGCTGGTTTTGACTGCAGTGGATTCATTCACTACGTATTAAATCAAACTGGTCATAAAGGCGCTCGTCAAACAGTTGCTGGATACTGGAGCTCTAAAACAAAAACTAGTAATCCACAACCAGGTGATTTAGTATACTTCCAAAATACTTATAAATCAGGTCCTTCTCACATGGGTGTTTACTTAGGAAACGGTCAGTTCATTAGTGCAGAAACTGATGCAACTGGTGTACGTATTAGTTCTGTAAGCAACTCTTACTGGAGCAAGCACATTTTAGGTTACACAAAAGCATACTAATTGAAAGGAGTATCCTTTTTGCAAACAAATATACATTCTGAAAAGGAAACAATCATTTTTATTCACGGGTTAGTTGGCAATCGTCGTGCCTTCAAAAAAGAGCATAAACGATTTTCTGCTTCCTACAACATTATAACTTATGACTTATTAGGTCACGGCGACGATAAAGGAGAAGCTATTGAATTTTCATTACAGCGCCTCGTAGATCAATTATTGAAATTATATGAAAAAGAAGGTATTACAGAGGCTCATATTTGCGCTTTAAGCTATGGCTGTTATATCTCCACTATTTTTGCACAAATGCACCCGGAAAAGGTATTAAGCATTTGTCATATTGGTGGACATTATAATAATCCATCCCTTTTATATAACGTATTTCAAAAGTTTTGGGAGAAGCGAGGAGACGAATACTCTAAATGGCTCTCTCAATACGCAAATACTATTTTTCCAAGTGGTATACTAAAAGCAAATCCGTTCGCAGTCATTTCAAGAAATATTTACTACCGTTTCGGATTACAATTACATTCATCCATTATTGCCCAATCATTACGACACCGGTTAGAATTCGATTTAAAATCTAAATTAAAATCACTTCCCCACCCTATATTATGGGTAATGGGTGAACAAGACCATCTCTATAAATCTTGCCTATTTGATTTGAAATCTATTCTGCCAAACGTTTTATATAAGGAAATACCTTTAGCAGGACATGCTGCAAACTTATTTCGTCCTAACTATTTCCATGACCTATACGATCGATTTTTAAATGGTAAGTTGAAATAAATGGAAGTTAGAAATGAAATGAAGAAAAAAGGAAGTTGGAGGCAGTTTTTACGCCTTATTCGAGATACAAATCCTCCGAAAGGGATTCTTGTTTTTGCATTGTTAATGAGTTTGCTTTCTACAGGAGCGAGTTTATTTATTCCGATGTTAACAAAAGGATTAGTAGATAATTTTTCGCTTTCGTCAATTAGTACAGGACAAATTGTTGGGCTAGTTGCCTTCTTTGTCATGCAAACCATTGCTGCAGGATTGTCTATTTATTTACTAAATTATATTGGGCAGAAGATTGTAGCTGGACTGAGAGAACGTTTGTGGAAAAAGGTGCTTATTTTACCAGTATCATATTATGATCAAAATAGAACAGGCGATACGATTAGCCGTATGACAAATGATACAGGTGTTGTGAAAACATTAATTTCTGAGCACTTGTCAAATTTATTAACAGGCGGTATTTCAATTGTTGGATCATTAATTGTATTATTTGTTTTAGATTGGAACATGACAGCTTTACTCTTAACGGTTATTCCGTTATCTGTATTAATTTTAGTTCCTCTTGGACGAAAAATGTATAAGATTTCAAAAGCGCTTCAAGATGAAACAGCATCTTTTACAAGTGTGTTAACACAGGTGTTATCAGAAATTCGTTTAGTGAAATCTTCAAATACAGAAAAAAGAGAATATGAAACAGGTAATACAGGGATACAAAAGTTATTGCAATTTGGTTTAAAAGAAGGAAAAGTGCAAGCATTAATTTCACCAGTTATGTCGTTTGTTTTAATGGCACTGCTTGTTATTATCGTAGGCTATGGTGGAATGCGAGTTTCTAGCGGTGCATTAACAACAGGTGAACTTGTAGCATTTATTTTATATTTAGTTCAAATTATTATGCCAATGAGCCAGTTATCTATGTTCTTTACACAATTCCAAAAGGCAATTGGTGCAACGGAAAGAATTAATGCGATTTTAGAATATGAAGTAGAAGATCATGAAACCGGTGTGAAGGTTTCGAATGTTAAGCAGTCGATAGTTCTTGAAAATGTACATTTTGAGTATAACGAAGATGAGGAAGTATTGAACAATATTGATTTCACAATTGAATCTGGAAAAGTAACAGCGATTGTAGGTCCAAGTGGTAGCGGAAAAACAACTTTATTTTCATTACTAGAACGTTTTTATGAGCCAACTGGTGGTGCTATTAAATTAGGAAAAGAATCAATTACGAGCTATTCATTGCAGTCATGGCGACGTCAAATTGGTTATGTATCACAAGATAGTCCGTTAATCGATGGAACGATTCGTGATAATATTTGTTACGGTGTTGAGGGCGAAGTGACGGATGCAGAAATTGAAAAAGTAGCAGCTATGGCATATGTTGATGCATTTATTCATGATTTACCAAATGGATATGCAACAGAAGTTGGAGAGCGCGGTGTGAAGCTTTCTGGAGGACAAAGACAGCGAATTGCCATTGCCCGAGCGTTACTTCGAAATCCGCAAATTCTTATGTTAGATGAAGCAACTTCAAGTCTAGATAGTAAATCCGAGTCCGTCGTTCAAAAGGCATTAAATAACTTAATGAAAGGCAGAACAACTTTAGTTATTGCACATAGGCTTTCTACGGTTGTAGATGCGGATAAAATTATCTTTATTGAAAAAGGGAACCTTACAGGAAGCGGTACGCACGATGAATTATTACGTACACATGACATGTATCGTGAGTTTGCAACGCAACAATTGAAAATTAAAGAGGGCGCATTATAAATGCTTAGTAGAAAGGAAATGGTTCCTTTGATACCTAAAATTTTAATAGTAGACGACGATCCGCATATTAGAGAACTCGTTTCTGTTTTTTTAGAGCGGGAAGGCTTTCAAACATATGAGGCAATTGATGGACTAGATGCTCTTCAGAAAATAGACGAAGTAAAAGTCGATGTGGTTATTCTTGATATTATGATGCCGAATATGGATGGATATGATGTATGTTTTGAATTAAGAAAATACTATGATATCCCGATTCTTATGCTAACTGCCAAAGGGGAAACATCTCAAAAAGTAAAAGGTTTTCACCTTGGAACAGATGATTATCTCGTAAAACCATTTGATCCTATAGAATTAGTAGTGAGAGTAAAGGCGTTACTGAAACGTTACCAAATTACAGTATCGCAATCGATTCAAGTTGGAAATGTACTGTTAAACCGTAAAACGTTTGAAGTGACACTGGGGGAACAAACGGTTACGTTACCGCTAAAAGAATTCGAGTTACTCTTTACATTAGGATCTAAGGCGGGAAGAACTTGTTCGAGAGAGCAATTAATTGAAGATGTATGGGGATATGATTTTGAAGGGAATGAACGTACATTAGATGTTCATATTAATCGGTTACGTGAGAAGTTCCAAGAAGAGAAGTCGAAATTTAGTATTAAAACGATAAGAGGTTTAGGGTATCGCTTAGAGGTAAGTAAATGAATGAGAAGAAGAGAACGAATGAGTAAGTTGAAGATATTGAAAGTAATTGGAGCGGTATTGGCACTTTTTTCTTTTCTAACAATAATTTGGTCAATAGCATTTTATGTATCATCGAGTATTATAAATGCTCTTGAAATAAACGTATCGCCGTTTGTTACTTTTTTAATTAGTGATATGGTCGGCTTTGTATTTATCGTTCTTATTTGGGTATTGATCGGAGTATTAATGAGACCAAGGCGAGAAGCGATGATTTGGACTATTATTGAACCGATACAAAAAATTGCAAAAGGAGATTTCTCCGTAAAAATACGAAATGAAGAAAAGTATGATGGAGAAATTGGTGTGCTCGTAAAAAGTATAAATGATATGACAGATGAACTGAATACGATGGAGAAAATGCGCCAAGAATTTGTATCGAATGTATCGCATGAAATACAGTCGCCATTAACTTCTATAAAAGGGTTCGCTAGAGCACTACAAGATAATAATCTGGCTGAGGAAAAAAGAAAGCATTACCTTACCATTATTGAAACTGAGACAACGAGATTATCTAAACTGAGTCAAAATTTACTGAAGCTAACCCTTTTAGAGTCTGAAGAGTATATACCAGAAAGAATGACTTATCGATTAGATCAACAATTAAAGCAAATTGTATTAAATATCGAACCGCTTTGGGCTGAAAAAGAAATTGAGTTAGATCTTGATTTAGAGAAAGTGCATATTACTGCCGACCAAGAAAGTATGAGTCAAGTGTGGATTAATTTAATACATAATAGTATTAAATTTACTCCAAGCGGTGGTACGATTACAATTCGGTTAAAAGAACATGAGACAGTAGTGCAAGTGCGTATTCGTGATTCGGGGATTGGAATATCAGAAGAGAAAAAGCAGCATGTTTTTGAGCGTTTTTATAAAGCGGATTCTTCCCGAAATCGTGCTTATGGAGGAAGTGGCTTAGGTTTAGCCATTGTAAAAAAAGTACTTGATCTTCATGAAGGAGAAATAAAAGTCGAGAGTGAGGAAGGGAATGGTACAGAATTTATTGTGTGTATTCCTAAATATGAAGAAAAGTAGGTGTTATACTTGGCAGAATTATTACAAGGTAAAAATGCTTTAATTACAGGAGCAGGTAGAGGTATTGGTCGTGCTGTAGCGATCGCATTAGCGAAAGAAGGCGTAAATGTAGGTCTTTTAGCTCGTTCAGAAGAAAACTTAAAAGCTGTAGCGAAAGAAGTGGAAGCAGAAGGCGTAAAAGCTGTTATTGCGACTGCTGATGTATCTTCGTATGAAGAGGTAACGACTGCAATTGAAACGTTAAAAAATGGTTTAGGGTCTATCGATATTTTAATTAATAACGCTGGTATTTCTAAATTTGGTAAGTTTTTAGAATTAGACGTTGCTGATTGGGAAAAAATTATTCAAGTAAACTTAATGGGTGTATACTATGCAACTCGTGCCGCTTTACCAAGCATGATTGAACAACAATCTGGTGATATTATTAATATTTCATCTACAGCAGGACAAAAAGGCGCGCCTGTAACAAGTGCATATAGTGCTTCTAAATTTGGTGTTCTTGGCTTAACAGAATCGTTAGCGATGGAAGTTCGTAAACATAACATTCGTGTAACGGCTTTAACTCCAAGTACAGTAGCAACTGATATGGCTGTAGATTTAGGGTTAACTGATGGAAATCCTGATAAAGTAATGCAAGCAGAAGATATTGCAGAGTTTATCGTAGCACAGCTGAAATTAAATAAACGTACATTTATTAAATCAGCAGGACTTTGGTCTACTAATCCGTAAATGAGTACGATTGAGAAATGGACGGCTGTTGATCAATATATGAGTGATGTATTAATACCAAAAGATTCTACATTAGAAGAAGTCCTTCAAGCGAATGCTGCAGCTAATTTGCCAACACATGATGTATCGCCAACGCAAGGTAAGTTTTTACAACTATTAGTACAAATTCAAGGAGCTCGTAACATTTTAGAGATTGGTACTTTAGGTGGATATAGCACGATATGGCTTGCAAGAGCATTGCCATCTGGAGGGCGAATTGTTACATTAGAAGCAAGTGAAAAGCATGCCGAAATTGCACGTAGCAATATTGAACGTGCCAATTTGAATGGTAAAATTGAAATACGAACAGGATTAGCACTACATTCTTTACAGCAAATAGAAAATGAGAAGTATGAACCATTTGATTTTATTTTCATAGATGCAGATAAACAAAATAACCCTGCTTATTTTGAATGGGCACTGAAACTATCACGCCCTGGTACCGTAATTATTGGGGATTGATTGGGGATTGAAGGAGAAGTTATTGACAATACTAGCAGTGATCCTCGTGTACAAGGGATACGTCGTTTCTATGAATTGATAGCTGCAGAGCCGCATGTAAGTGCTACAGCGCTTCAAACTGTCGGAAGTAAAGGATATGATGGATTTGTAATGGCAGTCGTAAAAAAATAAATGAGAACTGAAAAAGAAATGTTAGACTTAATTATAAATACAGCAAAAGAGGATGAAAGAATCCGAGCAGTCATCATGAATGGATCACGTGTAAATCCAAATGTGAAAAGAGATTGTTTTCAAGACTATGATATTATGTATGTTGTAAAAGATATGCAATCGTTTACGTCTAATCATAATTGGATTCATAGATTTGGAGAAATAATGATTGTCCAAATGCCGGAAGAAATGTCGTTACTTCCAGCAGATGAAGACGGTAAGTTTCCATATTTAATGCAGTTTATTGATGGGAATCGGATTGATTTAACGTTAGTTCCAGCTGAATTAATACATACATTCGTTGGACAAGATAGTTTAAGTAAACTGCTTCTTGATAAAGATGGTTGTGTTGAAGAATTCCCACAAGCAAGCGATAAGGATTACATGATAAAGAAGCCTACAGAAAAAGAGTTTTTTGATTGCTGTAATGAATTTTGGTGGTGCAGTACAAATGTAGGAAAAGGGTTATGGCGCGAGGAGCTTTCTTATGCGAAAGGAATGCTCGAAGGCCCAATGCGAGATATGTTGGTTGTAATGCTAGAGTGGCATATTGGTATGAAAACAGAGTTTACAGCTAATGCTGGGAAGTTTGGGAAGTATTTCGAACAATATGTTGAAAAAGATGTCTGGGAGCAGTTTAAAAAGACATTTTCAAATGCAGAGTATGAAAATATTTGGGATTCATTTTTCATAATGGGTGATTTATTTAGGAAAGTTGCGAACGAAATTGCTAACACTTATGAATATCAATATCCGGAAGATGATGATGACAAAGTGACGAGTTATTTAAAGCATGTAAGAAAATTACCGAAAGATAGTAAAGTAATTTATTAAATGTATTATTTTTATTCACCAGAAATGTTCGTTCCATTTCCTTTGGGATTAGAACGCAATATTTCGTACGCTTATATGCCATATCATTCATTTTATTATGGAGACTATGTAAATGCGCTACCATACGCATTACATGTTCCTCAAAATTATGAAGCCCAAATGAAAGAAGAGGATCGTGGATCATGGACACCATTTTCATGGGTCGAAAAATATGCGTATGCATTTTCAGGACCATACAATAAAGCGGAAGTAGCTCTTACATTTGATGATGGACCAGATTTAGTATTTACGCCAAAAATTTTAGATAAGTTAAAACAACATAATGTGAAAGCTACTTTTTTCTTGCTTGGTGAAAATGCAGAAAAGTTTCCGAATGTAGTAAAGCGTATTGCAAATGAAGGGCATGTAATTGGTAATCATACGTATAGTCATCCAAATTTAGCGAAAGTAAATGAGGCTGAGTACCATAATCAAATTATAAAAACGGAAGAAATATTAAATCGGTTAGCTGGTTATGCACCGAAGTTTATTCGTCCGCCGTACGGTGAAATACTTGAAAATCAATTGAAGTGGGCAACAGAGAAAAATTTTATGATTGTACAGTGGAGTGTCGATACAGTTGATTGGAAAGGGGTAAGTGCTGATACAGTTACAAATAATGTGTTAGGGAATTCATTTCCAGGTAGTGTCATACTTCAGCATTCAACTCCAGGTGGACATTTGCAAGGATCTGTCGATGCGCTAGACAAAATCATTCCACAGTTGAAAACGAAAGGAGCACGCTTTGTAACACTTCCAAGTATGTTCCAGACATCTAAAGAGAGAAAATAAATGTTGATCGGTATTATATTTATACTTGCCGCACGTATCCTTCAAAAGAATCCACCGACAGATATTAACGCAGCGTATGGTTATCGGACGAAACGGTCTATGAAAAATAAGGAGTTATGGGATGCGGGTAACAAGTATAGTGCGGAAGTGATGAAACAAAATGGATTCATTATGATGTTGATAGGAAGTGTTATTAGTATACTGTTTAGATATCCACATACAATAATAGCGATTATGGTGGTTATGCTGTTATTAATCATTCGTTTATTTATACAAGTAGAGAATAGATTAAAGATACTTGAACAATAAATGACAGAGTGGTTAACGATATTTGATTCTGAAAGAAATACACTTGGGAAGAAATTACGTGATGAAGTGCATCGTGACGGTGATTGGCACGAAACATTTCATTGTTGGTTTGTAGAAAAAGATGCTGAAGATATGTTCTTATATTTCCAATTACGCTCTAAAAATAAAAAAGAAGCTCCATGTATATGGGATATTACTTCAGCTGGACATATTATGTATGATGAAGATGTACAAATTGGTGGCCTTCGTGAAATTGAAGAAGAATTGGGGCTTTCCTTTCAAACGACTGATTTAGTATACAAAGGAATCTTTACAATAGATTATGAAATTTCAAATCTTACTGATCGTGAATTTTGCCATATGTATTTTCACAACGTAATAAAGTCTCTTCCATTCGTACCGGGTGAAGAAGTAGACGATGTGATGAAAGTACATGCAACTTCTTTTCTACAACTATTAAATGGAGAGATTTCATCTTTTACGGCTATTTCTGTTTTAAACAATAAACCAATTACAATAACATTTGAAGATATTTATCCGTATGATCTTGCATACTATGAATTTGTTATAGAGCAAGGAAAAGAATTATTAAAAAATAATAGTTTATAAGTGGAGATAGAAAGCAAGGAAATAAAATCGATTATTTCAACAGAGGAAGAGTTACGGAAAATATTGGGGCAACCAAGTGAGCGAGCATTGAAAAAAGTTATTTCATCATTAGACCACCATTGCGTAAATTTTCTTTCTAAATCTCCTTTTCTAGTATTATCTACTGCAAATAAATTGGGAGAGTGTGACGCCTCGCCGAGAGGAGATGCACCTGGATTTGTATACGTATTAAATGATAATAAAATTATCATTCCAGAAAGACCAGGCAATCGTCGTATAGACTCCATTTTAAATATTATTTCAAATCCGCACGTAGGGTTAATCTTTCTTATTCCAGGTCTTGGAGAGACACTCCGAATAAATGGTCGAGCGTATATTACAAACGACGAAGAAATTTTGAAAGAAATGCAGGCGAATGGACGTAATCCATTGCTTGGAATTGTTGTTGAAATAGAAGAGTGTTATATTCATTGTGCAAAAGCGTTTATTCGTTCTAAGATGTGGGATCCAGGATCTTGGTTAAATAAAAAAGAGTTACCTTCAGCAGCAAAAATATTATTGGAGCATGCGAAAGTGAATGCTTCAGAAGAAGATGTTGCACGTTCTTTAGAAGAAAGTTATACGAAAAGATTGTATTAAATGAATAACGTTATAAATGTTGGGGTATTAGGTTTAGGTACGGTCGGAAGTGGTGTTGTTCATATTTTGAAAGAACATTATAAAAAAATCGCACTTGATACAGGATACGAAGTGAAAGTAAAAACAGTCGTTGTACGTGATTTGGAAAAAGAACGCGATGTTTGTATTGATGGAATTGCAGTAACAAGTCATGCAGATGAAGTTCTAAATGATTCAAATATTGATATTGTAGTAGAGGTAATGGGCGGAATTGAAGAAGCAAAACAGCATATTGTTAAAGCTTTACGAAATAAGAAGCATGTCGTAACAGCAAATAAAGATTTAATGGCTGTATACGGTGCGGAACTTCTCCAATTAGCGAACGAAAATGATTGTGATCTATGTTATGAGGCAAGTGTAGCGGGGGGTATTCCAGTGTTAAGAGGATTAACAGACGGATTAGCTTCAGATCAAATTGAAAAAATAATGGGAATTGTAAATGGAACAACAAATTACATGTTAACAAAGATGAGTCAAAATGGATGGTCGTATGAAGAGGCTTTACAGGAAGCACAAAAATTAGGATTCGCAGAATCAGATCCGACAGCAGATGTAGATGGACTAGATGCGGCGAGAAAGGTAGCGATCCTTGCGAATTTAGGGTTTTCGATGAATGTTTCATTAGATGATGTGCAAGTGAGAGGGATTCGAAAGGTTGAAAAAGAAGATTTACAAATGGCTGAAAAGTTAGGATTTACTATGAAACTAATTGGTAAAGCGGAGAAACAAGGATCAGCTATTCATTTAAGTGTAGAACCGACTCTTTTACCAAGCCGTCATCCGTTATCAAATGTAAATAATGAATTTAATGCAGTGTATGTTCACGGTCAAGCAGTAGGGGAAGTGATGTTTTACGGACCTGGAGCTGGGAAGTTACCGACTGGCTCTGCTGTAGTAAGTGATATTATTTCGATCGTTAAAAATATGAATCAAGTTCCGAAAAATAAAAGTGCGTTAAAAGAACCAGTGCCGTATGAATTACAAGGAGATGAAGAAGTTGTTTCGAAATACTTCTTACGTATTTCATTACAAGATGAGCCAGGGATGTTGCAAAAAGTAACGGAATGTTTCGTTAATTATTCTGTAAGTTTAAAAGAAGTGATTCAATTACCTTTGAATCGTGAACTTGCAGAAGTCGTTGTTGTGACACATCAAACTTCAAAATATCAATTCGAAAAAGTTTTAGGAGCAATAGAAGCTGTCGCAAGTGAAATAAACAGTTATTACATTATTGAGGAGGAAAAACAATATGTATAAATGTATAAAGGACTATTAAAACAGTATGCTGCTTATTTACCAGTGAATGAAAACACACCTGATGTCAGCTTAATGGAAGGGAATACACCTCTAATTCCATTATTAAATATATCAAAACAATTAGGGATTCACTTATATGGTAAGTATGAAGGAGCGAATCCAACAGGTTCTTTTAAAGATCGTGGTATGGTAATGGCGGTTGCTAAAGCGAAAGAAGAAGGTTCTGAGGCAATCATTTGTGCATCAACAGGTAATACATCGGCAGCGGCTGCAGCATATGCGGCACGCCTCGGAATGAAATGTATTATCGTAATCCCGGAAGGAAAGATTGCGCATGGAAAATTAGCGCAAGCAGTCGCTTATGGAGCTGAAATCATTTCAATAGAAGGAAATTTTGATGATGCACTTAAGGCTGTAAGAAACATTGCTGCGGAAGAGCCGATTACATTAGTAAACTCAGTGAATCCTTATCGAATTGAAGGGCAAAAAACAGCAGCGTTTGAAATTTGTGACCAGTTGCAAAAAGCGCCAGATGTTCTCGCTATTCCTGTTGGGAATGCAGGGAATATTACAGCATACTGGAAAGGGTTCTGTGAATATGAGAAAGAAAAAGGCTACAAAAAGCCAAGAATTCACGGTTTTGAAGCGGAAGGAGCAGCTGCAATTGTAAAAGGACATGTAATTGAAGAACCTGAAACAATTGCAACAGCAATACGCATTGGTAACCCAGCGAGTTGGTCATATGCAGTAGAGGCTGCTGAGCAGTCTCGAGGTGAGATAGATATGGTATCAGATGAGGAAATATTACATGCGTATAGATTGTTAGCAAAAACGGAAGGAGTTTTCGCTGAGCCAGGATCAAATGCTTCATTAGCTGGCGTAATGAAACATGTTCAATCTGGAAAAATCAAAAAAGGTGAAACAGTAGTTGCGGTATTAACTGGAAATGGTTTGAAAGATCCTGATATCGCTATTTCTTCTAATAAATTAGACATTGCAAGTGTGTCAAATGATATAGAACAAATTAAAGATCATATTAAAGGGGTGATCATGTCGTGAGTGATACCACTAAGCGTTCGTATTCCTGCTAGTACAGCAAATGTTGGACCTGGATTTGATTCAGTAGGAATAGCTTTGTCATTATATTTAGAGGTTGTTGTAAAGGGAACAGCTGATAAATGGCAAGTAATACATTCCTTTGAAGATTCAATTCCGACAGATGATAAAAATTTAATCGTTAGCACGGCATGTAAAGTATGTCCTTCTTTATCACCCCATATAATAGAAGTTACTAGTAATATTCCGCTAACAAGAGGACTAGGAAGTAGTGCCTCAGCGATTGTAGCAGGAATAGAGCTTGCGAATCAACTTGCTAATTTGAACTTAACGACTGATCAAAAGGTTCAAATTGCTACAAATTTTGAAGGGCATCCAGATAATGTTGCAGCTTCTATATTAGGTGGAACTGTAATCGGAGCACTTGATGGAAAGAATGTTTCAGTTGTAAGGATTGAAAGTAAGGAATTAGGCGTAATTTCTCTTATTCCAAATGAAGAGCTAAATACAGATGAAAGTCGATCTGTATTACCAGAAATGTTTCCGTTTCATGAAGCAGTTAAAGCTAGTGCGATAAGTAACGTATTAGTAGCAGCATTATGCCAAAAGCGGTGGGAAGTTGTAGGTGAAATGATGGAAAGAGATCATTTTCATGAACCGTATCGTTTGGAACTCGTACCGTTATTACCATCCATTCGTAAATGTGCAAAAGAATTCGGAGCATATGGAACGGCGCTTAGCGGTGCGGGGCCATCCATTTTCATATTAACGCCGTATGAGAAGCGTCAAGAAATAGCTGAGCAATTAGCAAAAGTATTTACAGCTATGAAAGTATGTGAGCTTGAAATCGATCATAAAGGAATTACTGTAAATAAGGAAGAACATATTGGATTATAAATGAGTTCAAAAGAGTCACCAGAAGAAAAAAGAGAACACATAAGACAAAGTGAGTTAAAAAATAACCCTACTGGTTCTTTGAATGATGGGCTCAATAGAGCGGAATCAGGTAGCCCTATTGATATGACAGGGGGCATGAATTGGAAAGGTACAGGGATATTAATTTTAGTGCTAGTTTTAGGATATATTATATACACTTACTTTTTCAGGTAAATGTCATTTTCGACTTTAGTCGGGTGTGATGTAAAGGGAAATAATGCTGTACAAGAGTCTAAAATAAAGAAAGCGACGTATAAAGATTTTACTTACGATGTAAATCCAGAGACTTTCACGTTAACTGTAGAACATGATGGTGTAAAGGAACAGGCATCACGAGCTCTGCCGAAAATGAAGGTGTCGAATGTAAAAAAAGATAAGGATCGTATGTCGTGGGAATATCCAGATCAAAAAGTAAAAGTAAACTTAGAAAAGAAAAAAGATTACTTAAATATTGAAGTAGAATCGATTGGTGCAGAAAGCTTTACATGGCCGAAAGTACAGGCTGAAAATTATACACTTCCGTTATGGGAAGGTAAACAAATTCCAAGTAATGATGAGAATTGGAAGAAGTTTTTAAAGGATGATGCATATTCATTTGCTGAATCATTTTCTATGAAGTTTTTTGCATTAAATGGTTCGAAATATTCCATTGTATATATTGCGAATAATATATTTAATAATGAAGTGAAATTTCATTCGGATCCGAAAATAGGGTTTGATTTTATACATGAATTCCCGAGTATAAATAAAAATAAAACATATGGTTTTCAATTATATGTGACAAATACTGATGCAGTAAGTATTGCTAAACTGTACAAGGATAACATTGTCGAAAAAGGTGAATTTAAAACATTACAAGAAAAGGCAATAAGAAATAAAGAAATTGAAAAACTTTACGGAGCGGCTCATTTTTATTTTTGGAATCAAAATGGTTTATCAGCAAGTAATGTAAATTGGCCGAAGTTAAGAGAGCAAATAAATAGCCCAGTGTTTAGCCATATAAAAGAGCTTATTCAAAAAAATAGTTCAGAGCCTGGGGAATTGAATGTATTTGAGCAAGTAAGTAAACAAGATTTCATTGATAAGTATCAAAAAAATGTTATTTTGCGTTATGTAAACGAAGTATTATCAATGAAGGAATTGTATAAAGAGGATATTTTCCCGAAAGTTGATCAGGAGGCTAGTGAGTTATTAAAAAAAGGTGTAGATGACTTATCGAAAGCAGAACTGTATAGCTTAAATAAGCATTTATTCAAGTCAGTTCTTGGTGATGCAGTTGAAGATATAAGTAAATGGGGAAACGCAGATGGAACGGATATAATAAAGGAAATGAAAGAAGCAGGGATAGACAAAGCTTGGATTGGTCTACCGAACTGGGAACAAGGATTTATGCAACCTAATTTTGTTACAGAAGCTAAGAAAATAGGATATTTAGTTGGTCCGTATGATTCTTATCATTCTATTCATGAGAAAGGTGATAAAAATTGGAACACAGCTTCCTTTAATGATCCATCGTTATATGAAGAGGCAACTGTAACGAAGAGAAATGGAGAAAAAGTGCAAGGGTTTTTAGGTAGAGGGCGAAAACTAAATCCAACATTATCACTTCCTAGTGTAAAAGAACGGATAAACGATATATTGCAAAATGGCCCTAAATATAATTCCTGGTTTATTGATTGTGATGCAACGGGTGAAATATATGATGACTATTCATCAAAACATGTAACGACACAAGAACAAGATTTAAAAGCAAGATTACAACGAATGGATTATATTGCTCAAGAAAAAGGTATGGTAGTTGGCTCTGAGGGCGGAAATGATTTTGCAAGTAGTACGATTGCATTTGCTCATGGAATTGAAACTCCAGTTATTAAATGGGACGATGAAGATATGCGGAAAAACAAAACAAGCCCGTATTATGTCGGTGGATATTATTCACCAAATCAAAATGTTCCAGAAAAATATGCAAAACAAGTACCGTTGAAAGAAGAATATAAACAAGTATATTTAAATCCAGTATATTCGGTTCCTTTATATAAATTAGTATACAACGATTCCGTTATTACAACGCATCACTGGGAATGGGGAAGTTTGAAAGTAAAAGATGAGGTAGGAAACCGTATGCTATATGAGTTATTGTATAATGTTCCTCCTTTGTACCATTTAGATGAAGTAGAGTGGAATCAGCATAAAAAAGAAATTACAGAGCATCTGAAAGTTTGGGATGAAGTTCATAAAAAGGCAGTAAAAGAAGAAATGACAAACTTTGCATACTTATCAGAAGATAAGCTAGTACAATCTACTTCATATGGAAAAGATATTAAAATTATTGTGAATTTCTCAAATGAAGATGTGGAAATAGAAAAAACGAAATTAAAAGCAAAGACAGCTTTAATTTATAATAATGGGAAGAAAATCATGTATACGCCGTTGGCGAAACAATAAATGGCTATGAGCTCTGAATTAGAACAAAATACGAGAAGTAATAAAAAGCGTTCTAAGAGAAAGTCAATAAAGTGGTTTATAATAATTCCATTGTTCTTACTTATTTTTGGTGGAGTAGGATATGGATCGTTAATATATAATAAAGCAAAAGCAGTTGTAAGTGATGCATATGCACAAATTGATAAGTCATCAAAACGTGATAAAGAAGTGGAACCTTTAAAGGATAATATCTCAATTTTAATTATGGGTGTAGACGGTAGTGAAATGCGAAAAAGTCAATATGGTGAAGCGGTTCGAACAGATGCACTTTTATTAGCAACAATTAATAAAGATGATAAATCTGTTAAATTAGTTAGTATTCCGCGTGATTCACGTGTTTATATTCCATCTAGAAAAAAATTAGATAAAATTACGCATGCACATGTATTTGGTGGTGTTGAAAGTACACGAGATACTGTGGAAAGATTTTTAAATGTTCCAGTTGATTATTATGTGAAGTTTAACTTTGAGTCATTTGTTCAAATTGTAGATTCACTAGGTGGTATTGATATTGATGTACCTGTTACGTTCACAGAGCAAGATAGTAAAGACCAAGCAGGTATGATTCATTTAGAAAAAGGTTTCCAACATTTAAATGGAGAACAGGCACTTGCACTTGCAAGAACACGTAAAATTGATAGTGATGCAATGCGTGGACAAAGACAACAACTTGTAATAGAAGCAATTGCGAAAAAAGCAATGTCTGTTCAATCAATTAGCAAAATGGGCTCTCTACTTGATGCAGTTGATAAAAACATGAAAACAAACTTAACATTTGATGATATGCTTGCTATTACGAAAAACATGGCAGGATCGGATCTACAAATGGAAAAGATGCAAATTGAAGGTACAGATAAACGTATTGGTGGTATTTATTATTACATTCCAAATGAAAAAAATGTGAAAGATATTTCAAATAAACTGAATCAACATCTAGGTGTAACGCCAAAATCAGTTCTAAATGAAAAGTAAATGCAAAAATGGATAAGCATTATGGGAATCGTCTTTATATTGACTGGATGTAAAATGTCTGAAGCTCCAACCAGTTTAATGGGAGCTCCTGCAAATGAAAAGTGGATTAATGAACTAAAAGAGCAAATAGATAAAGATTTGCCTGTTAATTATCGGTTGCTTACTCCAAAGTCTAATAAAGATAAACAAATGATTTGGTCAATGGATTTTAAACAAGATAATAAAAAAGAAGCCATCGTATTTTATAAATTGCCGAATGAAGATCGTAGCGTATATTTAGCTGTATATGAGGAAATCGGCTATAAGTGGAAAATAAAGTCCACGCATAAATTTGATGGTGAGGATATAGATATCGTTGAAGTCGGTGATTTTACAGGGAATGGGAAGCGAGAATTATTAATTGGAATCTCTGTAAATCGTGAATCGTTAGAACATGTTATGTATGCTTTTTCAGAAGAAAATGATGATATGAAGGAGATTTATAATCGGCGTTACACGAAGTTATTTATAGAGGATCTAAATAGAAATGGTCTTAATGATATAAGCGTTGTTACTTATGAAAAAGATGAGAAGTTGACAGTTGAGCTTATTGAGCAGTTTAAGACAATATCAGAAGTTACATTTGATCCATTTATAAATAGTATTCAAAGAATACAAATGGGCCATATTTCTAAAACATTAAAGGCGATTGTAATTGATGCAGGAATTGGGGCTCATTCAGGTATAACTTATGTAGCAAAATTTGATAAGGATCATTATGAGATACTACCTATAGATGGGAAAGAAGATTTATTCAATGAATATGTGGTGGAAAGTAAAGATGTAAATGAAGACGGTATTATTGAATTTGTTCGTACTGTACGTCCAAAAGGTTGGGAAGATAAATCACATGGAGATAGTCCGCTCTTTGAACGTTACATACAGTGGAGTGAAGATGGAACGAAACCTATAGAAGAAAGGTATATCGATATAGAAAAAGGATATTTTGTGAAAATTCCTGAGGAGTTGATTGGGAAAATTACTATCCCAGATCAGCAGAAAGAATCAAATTCTCAAAAATTTTTGGACGTAAATACAAATGAAATATGGCTTGAAGTCCAAATTTTCAAGCGGAAAGAATGGTTCAAAATAAAAGGATTTGAGGCAGCGGTGAAAACGGCTTCTCACGTATATGCAGTGCCGAAGCGATCAAAGTTTGAAAAAGTGAAAGCATATATAAAACCGCTAGCGGATTATCAACAAGAGTAGGTGGAAATTATGTCAACAATTTTAGTTTTAGAAGATGAAATACCAATCCGTAGTTTTATTGTCTTAAATTTAAAGCGTGCTGGATTTTATGTATTAGAAGCTAGTACTGGCGAAGAAGCGTTACAGATTTTATGTGATCACACTGTTGATGTAGCGTTACTTGATGTCATGTTACCAGGAATTGATGGTTTTCAAGTTTGTAAAACTATTCGGGAAGAAAATAAAAAAATGGGCATTATTATGTTAACCGCACGTGTACAAGATGGAGATATGGTGCAAGGACTAGGAATTGGTGCAGATGATTATATTACAAAACCGTTTAGTCCAGTAGAGTTAACTGCACGTATACAATCTTTATTAAGAAGAATAGAAGTGCATAAAGAAAAAACGAATACAATTACGTCTGGTCCGTTTTCGTTAAATATTATAGAAGAAAGATTATATAGAGATGGACAATTAGTTGATTTAACACCTACGGAGTATATGATTTTACAATACTTAATGAATCAAGCTTCAAAGCCGGTTTCACGTGATGAAATTTTAAATATGATTTGGGGAACGAATTACGTAGGCGAGACGAAAGTCGTAGATGTAAACATGAGACGGTTACGTCAAAAGATAGAATATAATCCATCAGAACCCGAATTTATCCTTACAGTGTGGGGAAAAGGATATGTATGGAAGGAAAGTATAAGATGAATGGAAGGAAAGTATAAGATGAAACGGAAAGTGACTTTATATTTTATGACGGTCATTACACTTATGCTTGTATTGTTTGAGGTAGTATTTTCGGTCTCAATTTATCGATATTATTATAATGGTATTGTGCAATATATAGAATCTCATGCGAAGACGAGTACTCGATTTTTCTCAGAATACAATTCATTATATTTTATTCGTTTGCAAGAATATAGTGGTGACATAATTAGTAGTTTTCAATTAGATGGAACGGAATTACAGTTAATTGATCGTCATGGTTCGGTTATACAATCTTCAAGTGGTGAAAAAGTAGAAGGTAAAGTGAATATCCCACAATCTTTATTGGAAGGTGAAATGTATAATCAAGTTACTACTACGAAAGATAATGAAAAACAACTAGAAGTGCTAAGCCCACTTATACATCAAGGACAAACGATCGGTGTTTTAAAATATACGACAGTATTAACACATGTGAATGCAAAGATTATTGAAATTATTATGTTTACTATTGCCGTTGGTATTGTTATTTCATGTATTGTCTTCTCAATTAGTAGACGCTTGGCAAATTCTTTTGTTGAGCCAATTGAATCTATCATTCAAGCTTCTTCACAAATCGCAGAAGGAACGTTGAAAAATAAAATTAAAGAAGATTATCCTGGTGAATTAGGTGAATTAGCACATAGTTTAAATTATATGTCTGATAAAATAGAAAAAGCGGAACAGATGAAAAATGAATTTATTGCTTCTATTTCTCATGAAATACGAACACCTTTAACAGGAATTAAAGGTTGGAGTGAGACGCTTAAAACAGTAGAGCATTTAACAGAAGAAGAAATAAAGCAAGGCATGGGGATTATTTCCGGTGAGACAGACCGATTGATTCATTTAGTAGAAGAATTGTTAGATTTTTCAAGATTACAATCAAATCATTTTAATTTATATAAACAAAAGGTGCAATTGTACGATATACTAGAGGAAACGATTTGGCAATTAACTCCTAATGCTGAAAAGAAACAAATTCAATTGATTAATACTATAGAACGAATTGAATTGTTGGGAGACCGAAATAGGCTAAAGCAAATTTTTTTGAATATTGTTCAAAATGCAATTAAATATTCACATGAAAATGGTACTGTATATATTGAAGCGACTAAAAATGAAGGACAAGCAGTGATAAAGGTGAAAGATGAAGGAATTGGAATTGCTAAAGAGCATTTACCATATATAGAACAGTCGTTTTACCAGATTAATAATCATGCTGCAGGTGCAGGCCTTGGCTTAGCTATCGTAAAAAAAATGGTGGAGCTTCATAAAGGTACACTTAGTATTGTGAGTAAAGAAGGAATAGGAACAACAATTTTGATAAAACTCCCATTATAAATGGAAAAAGCTTTTAATATGAAACGAGTAGTAGTCGTTTTAATAGCGGTTGCAGCAGTAGCTATTGGGTATTTTATGTTTCAATCAATTACTTCACCAGCAAAGGCTGTTGCAAAACAAGAAAATGTAGTACAGCTTGCAAGTGAACAATCAAAAGTTGAATTGAATAAAACGGCACCAAGTCGTTTTAATGGAAAAGAAAGAAAAGTTGCTTATCTCACATTTGATGATGGACCAGGCAAATATACGGCTGAATTATTAAATACGTTAAAACAGCATGATGCGAAGGCGACATTCTTTTTAATCGGAGCGAATGTAAAAGAGTTTCCGGATTTAGTGAAACGTGAAAATGCAGAGGGCCATTATGTAGGTATGCATAGTATGACACATAATTTTGCAAAGTTATATAAAAATGGTGAATATGTAAATGAGATGAAAGAAGACCAAAGCTTAATTGCTAATATTATTGGAAAATCACCTAAATTAACACGTCCACCATATGGTTCGATGCCCGGATTAAATGAAGGCCTTCGAAATAAAGTGGTAGAAGGCGGTTTTAAAGTTTGGGATTGGACAATTGATTCATTAGATTGGAAATATAATAAAATGCAAGTTGATGCAGCTGCAGCGCAAATTGCTCAAAACGTATTAACAAATGCAACAAAACCACAAGAAGTAATTTTAATGCATGATATTCACCCGCAATCAGTCGCTGCTGTGCCAGCAATTTTAAAGGGGTTAAAAGAAAAGGGTTATGAGTTTGAAGCTTATCATGAAGAAAGCCACTTCCCAGTGAACTTCTGGCATGATAACCGTATGTAAATGTTGAAGTATGGAAAAGTAGCATTAGTTGGAGCGTTATCAGTAGGGGTATTAACAGGTTGTTTCGGTGAAAAGCCAGAAGAAAATTTATATACAGCTTTTGAAACAGCAGCGACACAGGAAAAGTCTTTAGTGGATGAAGCGAAAAAATTAGAGGATTTAGAGAAGCAAGGTCAAGAACTATATTCTCAAATTTTACAAGAAGGTAAAGATCATAATGAAGCAGTTATGAAAAAGTTAGAACAAGCGACTGCAAATGTAGCTGACCGTGAAAAAGTATTGAAAAACGAAAAAGAAATGCTAGAAAAAGCGCAGAAGGAAACGAAATCTGTTAAAAGTAATATAGAAAAACTTGAAGATAAGAAAGTGCAAAAGCAAGCAAAGGCAGTTGAAGAGTCGTATAAAAAACGTTACGATGCATTTCAAAAGATGAATGAAAACTACACGAAGGCGTTAGCGACTGAAAAAGAACTGTACGAACAATTAAAAGTAAAAGAAACGAAATTAAAAGAGATTGGTGAGAAAGTTAAAACTTTTAATGAGTTAAATGGAGAAGCACAAAAGTCGAAAGAGCAGTTTAACAATTATACAAAAGAGTATAATGACAGTAAACTAGCATTTTACAAAGATGCACAGATTAAGATTAAAGAACAGAAATAAATGTCATATGAATTTTTACTCAAATTAGGTTTAGCACTCTTTTTAGGATTATTCATCGGGATAGATAGGCAGCTAAAGAATAAACCGCTTGGTGTGAAAACAAGTATGGTTATTTCTGTAGCAAGTTGTTTAATTACGATGGTTTCAATTGAAGCAGTTCATGTATATTCTGTTCCAGGACATACAAATATGGATCCAATGCGTCTTGCTGCTCAAATTGTGAGCGGAATCGGTTTCCTTGGAGCAGGTGTCATTTTACGAAGAAGTAATGACGTTATTTCTGGATTAACGACAGCTTCTATGGTGTGGGCTGCTTCAGCTTTAGGTATAGCAATTGGAGCAGGGTTTTATTTACAAGCGACCGTTGCCATGATTTTAATTATTTTAGCGATTAACGTACTTCCGCAAATTGTGAAAATTGCAGGCCCGTATTCATTAAGACAAAAGGACTTATCTATAAAAATTACTGTAAAAGAGCACCAAGAATTAGATGGTATATTTAAGCAAATTAAAAAATTAGGCATGCATGTAAAACGAGTGAAAATTAAAGATATTGATAGTGGTGCATTTCAGCAATTGGAGATGGTTATTTTAGCTCCAGAAGATTTATATACAACTGAGTTATATAGTTCACTAAAAGAGATTGATCGAGTTGTTTCAGTTGAAGTTGAAAGTAGATAAATGGTGGAGATACACATTAGAAGGGCGACAAAATCGGATATTGCAGCAATAGCAAAAGTACATGTGGAAAGCTGGAAAACAACGTATACCGGGATATTCGAAAACGAAATTTTAGAAAATGTAACATTTGAACCAAGAAAAAAGCAGTGGGAAAATATTTTTCAAAAAGAAGATCATTACCAATTCAGATTTGTAGCAGAAACGTTAAATGGAAAAATAATCGGATTCATTGATGGGGGAGTTGAAAGAAGCGGTACATATAATTGTGATGGGGGAATTATATGCGATTTATCTGTTACAACAGTATCAAGGACTGAAAATAGGACAAAAATTATTTCAAGCGTTACTGTCGAATGTATAAAAAATGGTATGCAATCTCTTTTAGTTTGGGTCGTTACTAATAATCCCGCTAAAAAGTTTTATGAAAAATATAATCCTGAAAAAATTGATACGAAATTTTTAGAGAGAGTACAGGTAGAAGAAACAGCGTATTGCTGGAGGGATATAAATAATATTATTATGTAAATGCAGCATGCGAAACAAATCGCAGAACATGCAACAATACAAAGTTTTTTAAACTGTTATTTAAGAGAAACAGGGAGTGGAGAATGGATTACAGAGGATGAAAGAATGGAAAGTATCTTCAGTAATACGTTGAATAGAAATGTAGTCCCCACATATTTATGTTGTCGGCTATCTGCACAGAATGTTACTTTGTATGGAGAAGTTATATATAAATCAGCAACAGATCGTCATTTGTTTGGAGAACAGTTTTATTATCAAATTGGAGAAACTAAAACTGTTATAAAAGCAGATTACGTTACAGTTATTACATTTTTAATAAAAGAGATGTCTATCAACTATGGAGAAGGAACTAATCCTGCTGAGCTTATGCTTCGAGTTATTCGTAGTTGTCAAAATATTGAAGAATTTACAAAAGAGAGAGCAGAAGATACATCTGCATTATACGGTTTCCATACAACTTTTATAGAGGCGGAGCAATCTTTATTATTTGGGCATTTAACTCATCCTACCCCAAAGAGTAGACAAGGTATATTGGATTGGAAAAGTGCAATGTATTCTCCAGAATTAAAAGGAGAATGCCAGCTTCATTATTTTCGTGCACATAAAAGTATAGTAAATGAAAAATCATTATTATTAGATTCTACAACAACGATTATAAAAGAAGAATTAAGTAAAGATGAGATGGTAAGTAAGGAATTTATAGAGAAGTACTGTAAGGAAGATGAATATTCATTAATTCCAATTCATCCGCTTCAGGCTGAATGGTTATTACATCAACCTTATGTACAAGAGTGGATAAATCAAGGAGTGCTTGAATATATTGGTCCAGTAGGTAAGTATTATATGGCAACATCATCACTTAGGACGCTATATCATCCTCATTCGAAATATATGCTTAAGTTTTCCTTTCCAGTGAAAGTAACAAATTCAATGCGCATTAATAAGTTGAAAGAACTTGAAAGTGGCCTTGAAGGGAAGGAAATGTTAAATACGGCTATTGGTGAAGTACGAGAAAGATTTCCAGGCTTTGATTTTATTTGTGATCCAGCCTTTATTACATTAAATTATGGAACACAAGAATCCGGATTTGAAGTGATTATTCGCGAGAACCCTTTCTATAGTGAACATGCAAATGATGCTACATTAATTGCTGGACTAGTTCAAGATGCTATTCCTGGAGAGCGCACTCGTTTATCAAATATAATTCATCATTTAGCAGAGTTAGAAAATAGAAGCTGTGAAGAAGTAAGTTTAGAGTGGTTTAGACGGTATGTAAATATTTCTTTAAAGCCGATGGTATGGATGTATTTACAGTATGGAGTTGCATTAGAAGCTCATCAACAAAATAGTGTTGTACAGTTGAAGGATGGTTATCCAGTAAAATATTATTTCCGTGATAATCAAGGATTTTATTTCTGTAATTCAATGAAAGAGTTGCTTAATAATGAGTTATCTGGTATTGGAGAACGTACTGGGAATTTATATGACGATTATATTGTAGATGAAAGGTTTCGTTACTATTTAATTTTTAATCATATGTTTGGACTTATTAACGGTTTTGGTACGGCAGGGTTAATTAAGGAGGAAATTCTACTTTCTGAATTAAGGTCTGTATTGGAATCATTCCTTCCATATAACCGTGAACCCTCTACATTTTTAAGAGAATTGTTGGAAGAGGATAAGTTGGCATGTAAAGCAAATTTATTAACGAGATTTTTCGATGTCGATGAATTAACAAATCCATTAGAGCAAGCAATTTATGTGCAAGTGCATAATCCACTCGTTAGAGAAGTGGCTGTTCGTTCATAAGTGGAGGAGTTTATGAAAGTGGATATGTATCACACGAAAATATTGAAGGCGCTTGAATCAGAAGAATACATTTCAGTGCGAAGAAGGGTGTTACGTCAGTTAGTAGAATCGTTAATTTATGAGGGGATTATAACGCCAGTTCGTGTAGAGAAGGAAGAACAAATTCTTTTTATTATACAAGGACTTGATGAAGAAAACAAAAATGTTTCGTACCAATGCCACGGAAGAGAACGAATGACATTTGGACGTATTGCTGTAGACTCATTACTAATACGAGTGCAAGATGAACAACAAGAAATACAATCTGTGTCGCAATTTTTAGAAGAAGTTTTTCGGGTTGTTAACGTAGAACGAACTAGATTAGATTCTTTTATTCACGAATTAGAACAAACAATATTTAAAGACACGATTGCACAATATGAAAGAAATAAAAGGGAGGAATATACTCGAAAATCTTACGATGAGTTTGAAAGCCATTTAATAGACGGTCACCCGTATCATCCTAGCTATAAAGCGCGCATTGGATTTCAATATCGTGACAATTTTCAATATGGATATGAATTCATGAAGCCAATAAAGCTCATATGGATTGCAGCACATAAGAAATATGCGGCTGTAGGTTATGAAAATAAAATGATTTATAGCGATACTTTAACAGAAGAAATTGGTGTGCAGAGAATAGAAGAATATATAAATCGCATTCAAAATATGGGATGTAATCCAAAACAGTATTTGTTTATCCCAGTCCACCCTTGGCAGTGGGAGAACTTTATTATTCCTAATTATGCTGATCATATACAGGGGAAATATGTGATTTATTTAGGGGAATCATCGGATGATTACTGCGCCCAACAGTCAATGAGAACGTTAAGAAATATTACGAATCCAAAGAAGCCGTACGTTAAGTTATCGATGAATTTACTTAATACGTCAACTATCCGTACGTTGAAACCACATTCGGTTGTGAGTGCACCAGCTATATCAAATTGGTTAAGTGATGTCGTAAGTCAGGATCCTTATTTAAGGGATGAATCGCGCTTGATTTTATTAAAGGAATTTTCGAGCGTAACGTATGATACGGATAAGAAAGCTACATATGGTTCATTAGGATGTATTTGGCGTGAAAGCGTTCACAAATATTTAGATAAACAAGAGGATGCAGTTCCCTTTAACGGCTTATATGCAAAAAAGAAAGATAGTACACCAATTATTGATGCATGGTTAAACAAATATGGAATAGAAAATTGGCTGCAAGTACTTATTCAAAAAGCGATAATACCGGTTTTACATCTTGTTGTAGAGCACGGGATCGCATTAGAATCACACGGTCAAAATATGATTTTAGTCCATAAAGAAGGGCTACCTGTCCGGGTTGCATTAAAGGACTTTCATGAAGGACTTGAGTTTTATCGTCCATACTTGAAAGAAATTGACAAATGCCCTGAGTTTACAAAAATGCATAAAATGTATGTGAACGGAAAAATGAATGATTTCTTTGAAATGGATCGCATCGAATGTTTGCAAGAGATGGTTTTAGATGCACTTTTCTTATTTAATCTAGGGGAGTTAGCTTTCATACTTGCGGATGAATATGAATGGAAAGAAGAACGTTTTTGGATGATGATTGTCGAAGAAATTGAAAATCATTTTAGAAAATATCCACATTTGAAAGAGAGATTTGAATCCATTCAATTATACACATCTACTTTCTATGCGGAGCAATTAACGAAGCGTCGTTTATATTTGGATGTAGAATCACTTGTTCATGAAGTTCCAAATCCATTGCATAGTGCAAAGCAACTTAACATACAAAAATCATTTGTTACAGGGGGAAATTATGCTAATCGTTAAATGCTAATCGTTAATAAACAAGAGTATAGCAAAAATGATTTTGAATCGAGATTACAAGTTTACGAGGAAATGGAACAATTTCAAGCAGCAAAAGGAAATAGATTTGCACTTTGTCTGAAAGATCCATTTGATATTATTACGCTTGTGTTTTTCTTAAAAGAAAAGAAATCATCTGTACTTCTTATACATGAAGATACACCAAAAGATACGGCAATTGAAATGGCAAGGCGTGCAAATTGTACGGGACTTTTATATGGGGTATGTAGCGAATTTACAAAATTAGAAGTAGTGAATTCATTACTAGAAGAGCCTTCTTTATTGCAATATAGCTCAGGAACCACGGGAGAACCGAAACTGATTTGCAGATCTTGGACGGAAGTTGATACTGAAATCGCTGCTTATAATGAAGCTTTAAATTGTGAAGAAGATGAAGTACCGATTGTTATGGCTCCTGTTTCACATTCATACGGATTAATATGTGGTACGTTATCTTCTATTACAAGAGGAAGCAAGCCTATAATTATTACGAATAAAAACCCTAAATTCGCATTAAATATTATTCGCAATACAGAAAAACATATCATATATGCAGTACCATTGATGCTACATATTATGGGGAGTTTTCCACTAGGAACGTTCCAGTTTCATAAAATTATGACATCCGGATCACCTTTGCCCGAAACATTATTTTATAAACTAAATGAAATGACAACGTACATGATGCAGCAATATGGATGTTCTGAAGCTGGTTGTATTAGTATATGTCATGATATGGAGAGTCATTTAGATTTAGGAAAACAACTTCCACATGTAAGTATAAACATAGGATCAGATGAAAACGAGCCTGAAGAAATCGTAGTGAAAATTGATGGAAAGGAAATTTATACGAAAGATTTAGGATATGTATCTGAGCGCGGCCTTCACTTTATGGGGCGTATGGATGATGTAATTAATGTTTCAGGGTTAAAAGTGTTTCCTATAGAGGTGGAAGAAACGATGCTTCGGTTAGAAGGTATTCAAGAAGCCGTTGTATACCGAGGGAAACATCCTGTGATGGGCGAAATCGTAAAAGCGAAAGTGATCTCTCATATTGACCCAGTACAAATAAGAGAATGGTGTATTCAGCACTTACCGTCTTATAAAGTTCCGCATGAAATTGAAAGTGTAACTGAAATTCCGAAAAATAAAACTGGGAAGGTAAGCAGAAAGTTACTAGAGATGGGAGAGGTTACAACATGAATGAGACGTGAAACGTTAAAGAGTGCAGTGCTGAAAATTATGACAGAAAAAATGGAACTGAAAAATGTCACGCATTTAGAAGAAACAATGCGTTTAAATCAAGATTTATATATAGATTCGGTAATGATGTTACAGCTTATCGTATACATAGAAATGGATTTGAAGTTATGTGTTCCAGAGGATGAAGTAGATCCAAAGGCGTTTCTTACTGTAGGATCTTTACTTGATTTTATGGAAGAGTTACAGCCGTTACAAGAATTAAATGTGAATAACTAATTGGAGAAAGTGGATGAGAGTATGACTTCAATTAAAGTGCACTGTTTAGTGAGCTGTTTTTGTGAAATTATAAAAAGACGCGGCGATATAGATTTTCGTCCATTTTATTTTGGATTATGGGATGGAGACTTTGATATAACAGAAGGCGGAATTATTTCGTATCACTCCGAAAACATTAACCATGATAATTATTTACTTTGGTATGAAAAACTGTACGGTATTAAAGTGAACGAATGGTATGATCATGCAAAAGATAAAGATAGAAATGTAGAAACATTTTTAGAATTAGTAGAAAATAAGCCGGAAAATCGTTATGTAATTGTAATGGTGGATATGTCTTTATTACCAGAGAGGGAAAATAAGTTTCACCAAAAACCATTTCCGCATTATTTAATGATATCGAAGACAGAGAAAGAAGAAGAATGGTTCATGTTAGATCCTGATTTTCGTTGGGAAGGGAATATGGAAAGAGAAAAAGTGATTCACTCTGTTCAAGATAATCCGTTTGGTGGTGGTTATTTCATTGATGTAGAGGCGATTCAGGAGCCGACGCAAGAAATGGTAGCTAATTATTTCACTGAGACATTCAAAAAGTATGATAATGAACTGACTATGGAATTACAAAATTTAATTAAAAAAATGGCAAATGAGGAAGAGGGGTATTCGCTTTCTAAGCTTGTCGCAGCAGTAAAACAAATACCAGTACTTGCAATTCGTAAATATAGTTATGAACATGCCTTTGCATACTTCCGTGAAACGTTACAATACTCGGAAGAGGAGTTTGATTTTTGGTGTGATCGGGTAGAGGATATTGTACAAGGATTTACAAATGTACAGTATCGTGCAATTAAAATGGCAATGACGAATAATAAGGGTATGCTAGTATCGATTATTGAAAAACTGGATGAAATGAATGCAATTGAACTGCAAATTAAGAAGGAATTAGAGAGACAGTTTCTATCATGGAAAGGTATGAAAACAAATCAGTCTGTCGTAACTCTTTAAATGAAATATTCGCTATGTACCATTTCATTTCGTCATCAATTAATTTCATTTACTGATATTGTTCAATTTGCATATGAAAACGGTTTTGAAGGAATTGAATTGTGGGGAACTCATGCACAAAATTTGTATGAGCAAGAGCGTGAAACAACAGAACGAGAGTTGAATTTTTTAAAGGATAAAAACTTAGAAATTACGATGATAAGTGATTATTTAGACATATCATTATCAGCAGATTTTGAAAAAACAATGGGGAAATGTGAACAACTCGTAATGTTAGCAAATTGGTTTAATACGAATAAAATTCGTACGTTTGCCGGACAAAAAGGGAGTGCAGACTTCTCGAAACAAGAGAGGAAAGAGTATGTAAAGCGAATTCACAAAATTTGTGATTTATTTGCTCAGCACAATATGTATGTACTTTTAGAAACACATCCAAATACGTTAACGGATACGTTGCCGTCTACTTTGGAATTATTAGAAGAAGTAGACCATCCGAATTTGAAAATAAACCTTGATTTTCTTCATATATGGGAGTCTGGTGCAGATCCAATAGACAGTTTTCATCGACTAAGGCCGTGGATACAACATTACCATTTTAAGAATATATCGTCAGCGGATTATTTACATGTATTTGAACCTAATAATGTATATGCCGCAGCGGGAAGTCGTATTGGTATGGTTCCATTATTTGAAGGTATTGTAAATTATGATGATATCATCCGGGAAGTGCGAGATACTGACTATTTTGCTTCGCTAGAATGGTTTGGACACAATGCGAAAGATATATTAAAAGAAGAAATGAAAGTATTAACAGATAGAAGATTAGAGGTAGTAACTTCGTAAATGGCTAGAAATCGTAATTCTAATCAATTAGCATCACATGGAGCACAAGCTGCTCTAGATCAAATGAAATATGAAATTGCACAAGAGTTTGGTGTACAACTTGGAGCTGAAACTTCTTCACGTGCAAACGGTTCTGTAGGTGGTGAAATCACGAAACGCCTTGTAGCGATGGCAGAACAACAACTTGGTGGCGGATATACTCGCTAAATGAAAAATTACGTTCCACCAGGGCTATTATATGGTAAGAAATATATGATGAAAGGTTCCGAAATCAACATGTTAAAAAAAGAAAACGGTTGTTTAATTGCGCTTGCATCAGTTCCACTTGTTATGACATTAGGGAATTCAATGCTCATTCCAATTCTGCCGACTATCGAAAAGAAATTACATATTTCATCGTTTCAAGTATCCATGATTATTACAATTTACTCCATAGTTGCAATTTTACTTATACCGATTGCTGGTTATTTATCAGATAGATGGGGACGAAAGATGGTAATGGTTCCGAGTTTACTGATTGCGGCTATCGGAGGAGCAGTAACTGGTTGGGTATCATGGAAAGTTGATAATCCCTACGTTTGGATACTTATCGGTAGAGCGATTCAAGGTATTGGTGCTGCTGGTGCAATGCCAGTTGTTATACCGTGTGTTGGTGATTTATACAAAGATGAAAAACAGGTTAGCGCAGGTTTAGGAATCATTGAGACATCAAATACATTTGGAAAAGTGCTCAGCCCTATTTTAGGATCTGCTCTAGCTGCCATTGTATGGTTCTTACCATTTTGGGCGATTCCAGTTTTATGTGTAGTATCGATTGTTTTATTAATGGTACTAGTGAAGGCAAAAAAACAAGAAGGAGAAGTGCCACCACTAAAAGAGTTTATTCAATCTATTATCTCTACGTTTCGAGAAAAGGGAAGATGGTTAATTGCCATTTTTGTACTAGGTGCAATTATAATGCTTATTTTATTCGGAATTCTCTTTTATTTGTCTACTATTCTGGAGTCAAAGTATGACATTCATGGTATATGGAAAGGATGTGTACTTGCTATTCCGTTGCTTCTACTATCGATTAGTTCATATATGGCTGGTAAAAAAATTGGAGATAATCAAAATGTTATGAAGAAGTGTATTTATATTGGCTTTTTACTGGCTGCGGCATCAGTCATAATCCCTTTATTTATAAAAGGGATCTATTTACTACTTCTATGTCTCGTTATTATGGGAGTAGGAATTGGTATGGCACTCCCATGTTTAGATGCCCTAATTACACAAGGGATTGAAAAGGAGCAGAGGGGCACGGTTACGTCATTTTATAGTTCGATGCGATTTATCGGTGTAGCAGCTGGACCACCCCTATATTCGTTTTTTATGAAAGGATCGGACCATGAAGTATTTTATTTGACAAGTATTTTCGCTGTTATTGGTGCTGTTATAGCAATGATTTGGATTAAACCAGCAAAAGGTGAAAAGGGAATAAAACAGAAGCCAGAACCGACTGCATAAATGAGTGAAGCGATTATTCACGGTATCATCCTTGCATTTGGCCTTATCATTCCATTAGGTGTCCAAAATGTTTTCGTATTTAACCAAGGTGCAAGCCAACCTAATATTTGGAGGGCAGCCCCTGTAGTATTAACTGCTTCTCTATGTGATACGTTACTAATATTAATTGCAGTACAGGGTGTATCCCTTGTACTCCTTACTTTTTCTTGGCTAACGACGACATTATATACGATTGGATTTATCTTTCTCATATATATGGGCTTCGTTATTTGGAGAAGTAAGCCTTCCAAAGATGTAAAACAAGAAAAAAGCATGCCTTTAAAAAAACAAATTATTTTCGCTGTATCGGTTTCGTTATTAAATCCACATGCAATTTTAGATACAATCGGTGTAATTGGAACAAATTCTATCCAATACATAGGAAGTGAAAAATGGGCTTTTACATTTGCAACGATTATCATTTCTTGGATTTGGTTTATTAGCTTAGCTTTAGCTGGAAAGTTTTTAAAGAGGCTAGACTCAACCGGAAAGGCGATCGTATTATTAAATAAATTTTCAGGCCTCGTCATATGGGGGGGCGCATTTTATATGTTAAAACAAGTTATTTTCCCTAACTAAATGGTTGGGGAGGTCACCAACCAAAAAGAATGTAAGGTGATATGTATGATGGAAAGGTTAGTTTGGAAGCCTGATATGTCTTTAGCGACTCCTTTGTATAAACAAATAGAAACGTATATAAAAGAAAGAATCGTTAATGGAGAATGGACCGTTGGAACAAAGTTACCTTCACAAAGAGATTTGGCTCATACATTTGGCGTGAATCGAAGTACAATTGTAATGGCTTTCGATGAACTAGCAGTAAAAGGATACATTGAGGGAAATGGCCGAAAGGGAACGATTGTTGTAAATAATAATGAGAACACTTCAGCATATGCTCCGCCTCCTAATTGGCAGTCTTATGTAGAAACAGGACTTCATTATCCGAACCTTCCTGCTATTCAAGATATTAATCAAGCTGAATTTTATCCGCATGTAATTCGTTTAGGAACAGGTGAACTCGCGCCGAGTCTCTTACCTGAAAAAAAGATGAAAATCATAATGAATAAGCTGTTGCAATCAAACGTGCCACTTGGGTATGAAGAGCCGAAAGGAAATCTCTATTTAAGGGAGAAAATTGCGGGCTACTTAAAAGGGCATGGGGTATATGTATCTCCTGACTCTATTTTAATTGTTTCAGGAGCAATTCAAGCGTTGCAACTTATTTCTATGGGGCTTCTTCCAAAAGGGGCATCGATCTTACTAGAAAAACCATCCTATTTATATTCGCTTAATGTTTTTCAATCAGCAGGAACGCGTTTAATTGGAATATCAATGGATGAGAATGGATTAAATGCATCATATATAGCGAAATATAAGAAGCAATTTAACGCATCTATTTTATATACAATCCCGTCTTTTCATAATCCGACGAACTTTAGTATGAATGCTGAGAAGCGGAAAGAAGTAATGGAGATATGTAATGAAATTGGATTGCCTATTATAGAGGACGCAGTGTATCAAGACCTATGGTTTGATGAGCCTGTTTCAAAACCTTTAAAAGCATATGATAAAAACGGAATTGTACTACATATCGGGAGTATGTCTAAAGTCATTAGTCCAGGATTAAGAATTGGATGGATTGTTGGATCTGAGCCAGTCATTCAAAGATTGGCAGACATAAAAATGCAAACAGATTATGGTTCAAGTTCTATATCTCAGCAAATTGCAGCAGAATGGTTTACAAATGGATTATATGATGAACATTTACAGTTTGTAAGAAGTGAATTGAAGAAACGTAGAGATTTTATGTTACATATGTTAGAGAAGTATTGTCGTGAAATAGCAACATGGTATGAACCGACAGGTGGTTTTTATATTTGGTTACATATGAATGTGCTCGTTTCGAATCGTAGTTTATTTGACAAAGCTTTACAAGAAAAGATTCTATTAAATCCAGGTACTTTGTATGATAGAAGTGCAAACCAATTTTTGCGCCTATCGTATTCATATGCGACGTTAGAAGAAATTGAAATAGGTATAAAAAAACTTGCACAACTAATTAAAATGTAAATGAAACAATATGTAATTTGCCAAATTATCGATGGAGATAAATATTTAGCTGCTTATGCAGAGACGAAGCAGGACGCAGTTGAAAAAGCAGAACTGTTAGGATTAAGAACGGGAAATCGTTACATAGTAATTACCGCGGAAGAAGCGAAAGGGCTAACTTATCCGTAAATGAAAATTGATGGTGTTTTTGAAGGAGGCGGTGTGCGTGGAATTGCACATGTAGGGGCAATTTGCGCGTTAGCTGAAAAAGGGTATGAATGGGAGCGTGTAGCTGGAACATCGGCTGGTGCTATTATTGCCGCCCTTTTAGCTGCTGGCTATTCTTGTACAGAATTAAAAACAATTATAACTGATATTGATTATAACAAATTTATGAAGAAAACTTTCCTTGATAGAATCCCGTTTATCGGTAAAGGAATAAGTGCATGGTCTACTCTAGGTATTTATTCCAATGTATTTATAGAAGAATGGCTTGAAGAATTACTACGAAAAAAAGGAGTTCACTTATTTACAGATTTACCTGATTTAAACAAACTTAAAATTATTGCTTCTGATATAAGCAACGGTAAAATGGTTGTCTTTCCCGATGACTTGCCAAACTACGGATTTTTAAATTATCGCTTCTCGATTGCTAAGGCAGTAAGAATGAGTAGTACCATTCCTTTCTTCTTTGAACCAGTAAAATGGAGAACACCAAAATGGAAACAACCTTGTTATATGGTTGATGGTGGGATTTTAAGCAATTATCCCATTTGGATTTTTGACTCCCCTACCTCACCTCGCTGGCCGACTTTTGGATTTCATTTTGTAAAAGATGAAATTCAAGCTGATCCCGCCCATTATAAAGAGCCCATTTCCATGTTCAAAGGACTATTTAAAACAATGATGCAAGCTCATGATTTACGGCATTTAGATAAAGAATCAAAAGCAAGAACAATTACAATTCCTACAGGGACGATTACAAGTACAAATTTTGAGTTAACGAAAGCGGAAAAAGAATGGCTTTACAATTCTGGTTATAACTCCGCAAATAAGTTTTTACAATCTTGGAACTTCAGACAATATGTTGATGAATATAGGAATGGAAATCAAGATCGCAAAACCAACCGATTCTTTCGTCAGCTTGACTCATAAATGGGTTACGGATATAGTTGCGGCGGTTACGGTTACGGCGGTAGTTGTGGTGGATGTGGTTATGGAGGTTTCGCTTTATTAATCGTTTTATTTATCCTTCTAATCATCATCGGAGCTAGCTGTTGGGGCGGCTTTGTAGGCTGCTAGATGGATAACAAAATTGAAGTGTTAATTGATAAATATGGACTGACACATTTAAAAGAGGAACTTATTAATACTGTATTTCCTTGTGTAAAAGTTGTGCCTGAGCAGCAAGAAACGGTTGCGATTGGTAGTTCAAAAATGGGGGGAGCTCCTGATTTACCGGATTCATTTAAATATCCAATGTATAAAGGCAATCCGTTACATTTTATCGCGCAATTTAATCTAAATGATTTACAAAACGTTCGTATGGATCACAATCTACCTAAGACAGGAATGTTATATTTCTTTAGCATTGAGAATTACTTTGAAGAAGATGTGAATCCAATGGAAGCTGGGCGCGTACTTTATTATGATGTTCCAGTAGAGCAATTACGAAGAGCGGATGAAACGCAAGCGAAATATAATCAATGCGCAATTACTTTTGAACTGACGTATAAATTACCAGAACTTTTCATTGAAGATGAGGCCGATTCAGATCGTTTCTTGCAATTACTTGAAGAACTAATCCCAGATAACTACGATAACCATCAAATGTTTGGTGAGCCATTCTCTGTACAAGAGGAAGTACTACATGAGACAGGAGAATATATGGGGATAGATCCACAGCAAATGACGCTTTTATTCCAAATCGATTCAGATCATAAAAATTGTAATATGGTTTGGGGAGAGTTAGGAATGCTATATTTCTGTATTGGTAATGAAGATTTGAAAAATCGACGTTTTGAAAATACATGCTGTGTGTTACAAACGTGTTAAATGACAGCTGCCGCACTTTGTTCAACTATTGTAATGGGAGGCTTACAATCGTCAACTGTATCTTATGCAGCTACGAATCCAACTGTAGTGACGACACAATCAGATGCAAAGTTATTAGATGATTTCAGAAAAGAACTAAAAAAACAGGTTGATAATCGTGAAGAAAATATTACAATCACATATAAAACAAAAGATAGAGATGCTAGAAAGATTATGGACCAATTGTACGGCGAGTTTAATAAAATCGTAGATGCTGATGAGTATGTAAAATATAATGTAGCCTCTACTAGATATTCTATTAAAGGGATGCCAGAAAACTATACGTTTACACTACAAGTGAAATACCGTGAATCAAAAGAGCAAACACAATATGTAAAATCTCAGGCGAAAGCAATTATAAGTTCAATTGTAAAGCCAGGAATGGATGCGCATGAAAAAGTAAAAGCTATTCATGATTACGTTGTGAAACATGTATCATACGACACTTCTTATCAAGCGTATACAGCATATGAAGCGTTAGCGAACCGTTCTGCTGTTTGCCAAGGGTATACATTATTAACATATGAATTACTAAAAGAAGCAGGTATTCAAAATCATATTGTAACTGGTACAGGAAATGGACAAGCTCACGCATGGAATTTAGTGAACATCGAAAACAAGTGGTACCATCTTGATACTACATTTGATGATCCAGTTCCAGATAAAGCTGGACGTGTAACATATTCATATTTTAATATGTCTGACGAGCAATTAAGTAAAGACCACGACTGGGATCGTAGTAAATATCCAGCGGCAACTACAAGTTATTTTGGTGAATTAACAAACAAGATAAAAGCTGGTAGCTCAAAAACGGTCGTATATGAGCAAATGTTAAAAGAAACAAATTTACAATACTTATCTGTACAATACGGAGCGGAAAATTATAGTGAATTTAAGCAAAAGTTGCAGCAACAATTTGCTAGTAAACCAGAAAAGGTAGAAGTACGATATAAGCAGTCTATGGATGGAACAATGCAAGATATAAAGAAAGTATTAAATGAAATAAGTTGGCCAAAAGGTGCAAAGCGTGTATCTTATCAAGTAGCACCATATAGTGCAATGGCAGGTTATTCATTAGCGACAATTACATTTACGTATTAAATGGCCGATTATATAAAAGAATTACGTGGAAAAGTAGGACATGATTATGTTCTCTTAAACTTTGCGGGTGGTTTTGTGTTTAATAAAGAGGGAGAAGTATTACTGCAAAAAAGAGGAGACTTTAATGCTTGGGGCTTTCCAGGTGGCGCAATGGAGATAGGAGAGTCGGCTGCGGAAACTGCGATTCGAGAAATAAAAGAAGAAACTGGGTATGATGTAGAAATACATGAGCTTATTGGAGTGTATACAAAATATTTTCAAACATATCCAAATGGAGATAAAGCACAGACAATTGTGATGTGCTTTTCATGCTCAATAGTTGGAGGGAATAAAAAAATAGACGGTGATGAAACGTTAGATTTAAAATTTTTCCCATTAGACAAAATGCCTCCGTTATTTTGTAAACAACATGAAGATTGCTTGCAAGATTTATTGGAGAAAAGAGTAGGGGTATATCGCTAAATGACATTACAAGAACAGATTATGAAAGCATTACATGTTCAACCTGTAATTGATCCGAGAGTAGAAATTCGTAAACGAGTCGATTTCTTAAAAGATTATGTAAAAAACACAGGTGCGAAAGGATTTGTACTTGGAATTAGCGGCGGACAAGACTCTACATTAGCAGGACGCTTAGCACAGCTTGCAGTTGAAGAAATTCGAAACGAAGGTCGTAACGCAACGTTTATCGCTGTACGTCTTCCTTACAAAGTACAAAAGGATGAAGATGACGCACAATTAGCATTACAATTTATTCAAGCTGATCAATCAACTGCATTTGATATCGCTTCAACTGTTGATGCTTTTTCAAATCAATACGAGAACTTATTAGGTGAATCATTAACTGATTTCAATAAAGGTAACGTGAAAGCACGTATCCGTATGGTTACACAATATGCAATTGGTGGACAAAATGGTCTACTTGTTATCGGAACAGATCATGCTGCAGAAGCTGTAACAGGATTCTTTACAAAATTCGGAGATGGTGGTGCAGATTTATTACCATTAACGGGATTAACGAAACGCCAAGGACGTGCTTTATTACAAGAGTTAGGTGCAGATGAGCGACTTTACTTAAAAATGCCAACAGCTGATTTATTAGATGAAAAGCCAGGTCAAGCTGATGAAACAGAATTAGGCATTACTTACGATCAATTAGATGATTATTTAGAAGGTAAATCAGTTCCAGCTGACGTTGCAGAAAAAATCGAAAAGCGTTACACAGTGAGTGAACATAAAAGACAAGTACCAGCGTCAATGTTTGATGATTGGTGGAAATAGATGGCCTTTTTTGTATATTCATTTTTTGCGTTTCATCCGGCATTAAGTGCAGGAGAATTAGGAAAGTATGTATTTGTAAGTATGTCGTTTGCACAGTCTATTATTTACGTATTTACATTCTTCTTTATTTTATATTCAATGGGAATGTTTTTAAAAACGAGAAAGCGTGAACTAGGAATTTTAATGATGCTTGGTATGACGAAATATCAATTAAAGCGTCTTATCTTCTTTGAAAATATTATGATTGGAATAGGGGCAATAATTTTCGGGATTCTTTCAGGTATGTTGTTTTCAGGGGTATTAATTTTTGTAGCCCCAATGATATTAAAACTAGATATTTCCTTATCCTATTACATACCAATGAAAGCAGTTGTTGTAACGAGTATTATGTTTTTCATATTATTTATGATCATTTCATTATTTAGTGCTGGAATGGTTCGTAAAAATAATATTATGAAATTGTTTAGAGGATCAGCAGAGGCGAAGCCAGAACCGAAAGCATCAATTATTTCTTCTATATTAGCAGTAGTATTGCTTAGTGCTGGTTATACAGGCGCTCTTATGTCACATGGTGCTATGGTATTTGTGATGATGATTCCGGTTACAACGTTAGTCATTATTGGTACGTATTTGCTGTACAAGCAGTTGAGTGTCTTTATTATTCGGCTATGTAAAAAAAGTAGACGTTTCTATTGGACACAGACAAATATTATTACGTTGTCAGATTTAGCGTACCGTATGAGAGATAACGCAAGAATGTTCTTTATTGTAACGATAATTTCAACTGTAGCATTTTCGGCAATAGGTACATTAGTTGGCTTTACATCCATGACGAAAGGGATTATGGAGAGACCAATTGCGTTTCATTACCACTCTAAGCAAGGGAATAGTAATGAATCACAGCATCTGAAGGTCATTGATGAGGGACTAAAAAAACATAATATAGTAGCTTCAAAAACTAATGTTTCATCGAAGAAAACGGAGGAGCAGTCATTAAGAAACGCCATTTTTATAAAAGAATCAGAGTATAAGGAATATGCAAAGTTAACAGGAGAACCATTTAATACTGTAGCAAATAAAGAGGTTTTATTTTTGTCAGTCGAAATACCAGGACCACCGATGAAAGAAAGAAAAGAAATTACTTTACCAAACATGAATGAACCTTTACATGTGAAAAAAGTAAATACTTCTTCATTAAGTAAAATACTAAGAGGTAACGTTTATGTAATCTCTAATAATCAATATGATTCATTACAAGATGGATTTAAAGAGGAAAAAGATTATGTGTACAAAACAGAAGGAACGAAAGATGAAATTGAGGTAGGTAAAGAACTAACTCATCAGATGAAGCCTTATGAAGAACATGCAACGTTTAGTGCAGAAGAGTACGAACAAAACCAAAGTTTACAAATCGCAGGACCAATTTTATTTGTAGGTTTCTTTATTGGTATTGTATTTTTCGTATGTGCAGGAAGCTTCCTTTACTTCCGTTTATTTTCTGATTTGGAGGATGATACTCGTTTATTTGAAATGATTCGAAAAGTTGGTTTAACGAGTGGGGAATTATCGAAAGTAGTTACAATTCGATTGGCACTTTTATTCTTCGTTCCGATAGGTGTTGCAACATTACATGGGGCAGTAGCGTTAACTGCGTTAGGACAGATGTTTGAGTACTCACTGTTTAAAGAAAATACAATTGTATTAAGTATTTTCGTAGGAATTCAAGTTGTATACTTCCTAATAATACGATCGCGTTATTTAAAACAATTGAAAGAGAGATTACGTATTCGTTAAATGAAAGCAACAGGAGTTATTCGAAAAGTAGACGAATTAGGACGAATTGTTATTCCTAAAGAATTAAGAGATGTATTAGGGATACAAATTAAATCACCACTTGAAATTTTCGTAGATGAAGATAAAGTCATTTTACAAAAATATGAACCTTACAATGCTTGTCAAATAACAGGTGATGTTTCAGACCAGAACATATCATTAGCAAATGGAAACATTACTGTTAGTATAGATGGAGCGAAACATTTAATAAAAGAAATAGAGAAGTTTTTAAACAAGAGTGAGATTTAGATGAACAGTAGTACAGCGAATAAACAAAAAGGTATACAATTGATTCCGTTTACCGTAAATAAGGTGGTTGAACAAGTAAATGAAATTCCACCAGGTGTACAACTGATTAACGCTTCACAAGTATGGGAGAAGAGTGCGAAAGGAAAAGACGTTGTCGTTGCCGTATTAGATACAGGTTGTGATATTAATCATATAGATTTAAAAGATCGTATTATTGGTGGGAGAAATTTCACGAAAGATTATGAAGGAGATCCGAATATTTACCTTGATAATAACGGCCATGGGACTCATGTAGCGGGGACGATTGCAGCGACTGAGAATGATGTCGGTGTTTTAGGAGTCGCACCTCTTGCTAAAATGCTAGTGTTAAAGGTTTTAGCGGGAGATGGTTCTGGAAGCTATGAGCAAATTATTGAGGCGATTCATTACGCTGTAAATTGGAGAGGACCTAATAAAGAAGAAGTCAGAGTTATTTCAATGTCACTTGGCGGTCCGCAAGACGTTCCGGAATTACATGAAGCTATTCAAAATGCAGTAAATCAAGATGTTCTCGTTGTATGTGCTGCAGGAAATGATGGAGATTGTGATGATAATACGGAGGAACTAGATTTCCCAGGTGCTTATGCTGAAGTAATTGAAGTTGGTGCTGTCAATTTAAAGCGGAAAATCGCATGTTTTAGTAATTCAAATCAAGAAATTGATTTAGTAGCGCCAGGTGATGAAATATTATCTACGTATCCAGAGGGGAAATATGCTGTATTAAGTGGAACTTCAATGGCGACGCCGCATGTCGCTGGTGCATTAGCACTTCTCATTAAGCAGTGCGAAAGAGAATATGGCAGAAAGTTATCAGAGCCAGAAATATACGCGCAACTTATTAAAAGAACTGTACCTTTAGGATATGAGCGTACATCTGAAGGGAATGGATTAATAGATCTATTAAAAGAATAAATGCGTACACTCTATCATCCAAATCGAGAAGAAATTCAATTCTCTTCTGTCCTATATGCACTTAGCGACCAAATTCGTTTACAAATTGTAAATTTGTTACTAGAGAAAAATGAGCAATCTTGTGGTGCGTTAAACATTCCAATCGCAAAATCGACTTTATCTCACCATTTCAAAGTTTTACGTGAATCAGGTGTCATGTATACACGTCTTGAAGGAACACAACGTTTCATTTCAATTCGTGAAGATGACTTAAATGCTAGATTCCCGGGTTTATTAAACGTTGTATTACATGCGACAGAACCATACTAAATGTTCGATTATATTCGAACAATAGAAATACAAGGGGGAGAAAAAATGAAGTATACAAAATTGCGAAAGGCTGGACTAAATATTTCAAAGTTGGGTTTAGGTACAAATGCAGTAGGGGGGCATAATTTATATGTTGATGTGAATGAGGAAGAAGGAAAACGATTAATAGAAGAAGCAATCCTGCAAGGAATTACATTTTTTGATACAGCGGATTCATACGGTTTTGGTAGATCAGAGGAATTGGTAGGAGAGGTATTAAAAGAGAAACGCCACGAGTTTGTACTTGCTACGAAAGGTGGGATTCAGCCGTTATTAAATGGAGAAACGTATATTAACAATGAACCAAGCTATTTAAGAAATGCTGTGGAAAATAGTTTAAGAAGGTTACAGACAGATTATATTGATTTATATTATTTACACTTTACAAATCCTGAAACAAGTTACATAGATTCAATTGGAGAGCTTATTCGTCTAAAAGAAGAAGGGAAAATTCGTTCAATTGGGATATCCAACGTAAACATAGAACAATTAAAAGAAGCAAATCAACATGGTCATATTGATGTTGTACAATCCCCTTACAATATGTTAGATCGTACTGCCGAGGAAGAACTATTGCCGTATTGTATAGAAGAAGGTATTTCATTTATTCCGTATGGGCCTCTTGCCTTTGGGATATTAGGTGGTAAATATACAGAAGATTTCGAGTTGGATAAAGGGGATTGGCGTCAAAGTGTAAATCTATTCGAAGAAAATACATATAAGAGTAACTTTAAAAAAGTTGAAAAGTTAAAAGACGTAGCTAAAGAAAATAATATTGAATTGTCTCATTTAGCGTTAGCATGGTTATTAAACAACAAAGGAATTGATACTGTTATTCCTGGCGGGAAGCGGGCAGAGCAACTAAGGGAAAGTGTAAGAGCGGTGGATGTATCATTGAATGAAGGTGCAATGAAAGAAATCGAGCTAATATTAGAAGAGTAGATGAAAAATATATATTTTCTATTGCGTCGTTTGTCAGAAGAAAGGGTGTTTCGTATGACAAAAAAGAAAATAGAAGATTTCTTAACAAACACCGAAAAAGAGGAACTGCTAGAAAACTATAAATGTTTACGAGAAGCCCGCACAAAAAGCGAAGCTAACTATTTTGGTGAAGAAGTAAACCATCTACTAAATAAAGCAAAACAACGAATTATTAAAGATGCAGGCATACATGATGAAAATGCAGCAACTGTTCAATCAAAGAGAAAAGCACTGTTTTAGATGAAAAGGAATCAATATGAAAAAATCGAATCTTATTCACTAAAAGGAGTGGATTCGATGGAAATGTATCAATGGCTAACCGCAGTTCTCGTTGGTGGCATTACTGGCTTCGTTTCCCATCTAATCAATAACCAAGGTAAGTTATTGCTTCCACGCCGTTTGAAAACTTTTTTTCATTTTGGATTTTTAACTGATATTTTTACTGGTAGCCTAGCTGCACTTCTTGGACTCGTTTTATTCGATGTCACTGCAATAAAGGAAATTATAAAAGTCTCCATTGTGACTGCTATTTCCGGTCAAACTTTTTTACTTCACCAAGCTCTTGGTGGTGAGCAGGCTAAAAATACGCAAATTGGAAAAGCTGATGAGAAGATTCAAGAAATTGACAAATTATTACGACGTTAGATGAATATAGGGTATCGAATAAGAAGTGTGGATGGTTATACGAAAAATATAGGGGAATTAGTAAGTATGATGGAGCATACGAGGACGGTAACATTACAGGAAATAGAAAATCTATCAGTTGAGCAATTAGATTTAATTATGCCAAGTGATGGGAATTTAATTGGCGCCTTATTAAAACATATAGCAGCTATAGAAAAAGCCCATCAGCTTATTTCATTTCAAAATCGTGACTTTACAAAAGAAGAATTAGAAATATGGGAAGATGCACTGTATTTAGGGGAAGTTGGGAGAACGATTCATGGTCATGAAATACAGTATTATGTACAACTTTTGCAAAGTGTTCGAGAAGAGTCGCTAAAGTATTTGAGTGAAGTAGATGATACATGGCTAATGTCAGAAAGAAAGTGGCCTAACGGTGTAGCGTATAACCAACACTATCTTTGGTTTCATGTGATAGAAGATGAAATTAGTCATCGTGGACAAATTAGAATGTTAAAAAGAAAGTTATTTGAAAATTACGTCAAACGAGGTAGCTTTTTAAATTAATTGAATCAAAATATTTTAGAATCGTTCGGCTGGGATTCATTTTTTGAAGAGCAAGCTGTAGAGAAGAATTATGAAGTAGGGCGTATTTTACTTGAGCATAAGCATATATATCGCATTATTTGTAATGACGGTGAATATATGGCAGAACTGTCTGGGAAGTTTCGACATGAAGCGGTAACGAAAGGCGATTACCCAGCAGTTGGTGATTGGGTGTATATAAAGAAAATAGAAAATGAGAAAAAGGCAATCATTCATCGTATTTTTTCGAGAAGAAGTTCTTTTTCAAGACAAGAAGCTGGTAATAGAACTGAAGAACAAATTATTGCAGCAAATGTTGATTATTTATTTTTAGTGAATGCACTTAACCATGATTTTAACGTAAGAAGGTTGGAGCGTTATTTACTATTAGCGTATGAAAGTGGTGCAATGCCTGTTATTGTTTTAACAAAAAGTAGTTTATGTGAAGATGTGGAACAAAAAATTGTAGAAACGGAAGCTGTTGCAATTGGTGTTCCGATCTTCGTTGTCGATAGTTTAGAGCATAGAGGTATTGACTCGTTGCAACAATTTGTTGCTTCAGGAAAAACAATTGCTTTAGTTGACTCATCGGGGGTTGGAAAATCTACTTTGTTAAATGCACTCGTAGGAATTGAGATAGCGAAAACGGGAGATATACGTGAGGAAGATAGTAAAGGGCGGCATACGACAACTCATCGTGAGCTGTTCCAACTACCGAGTGGTGGCCTAGTCATTGATACTCCTGGCATGAGGGAGTTGCAGCTTTGGGAAGGAAGCGATGCAATCCAAACAACATTTTCTGATATTGAAGAATTTGCAAAAACATGCCGATTCCGAGATTGTAAACATGAGAATGAACCAGGATGCGCAGTGCATAAAGCAATTGATAACGGGCTAATGACGATAAATCGTTTGCAAAGCTATAAAAAGTTGCAAAGAGAATTGGCGTATTTTATGAGAAAACAAGATGCTATTCTCGCAAGAGCTGAGCGCGATAAGTGGAAGAAGATTTCTAAACAACATAAAAAAATGTAAATGAGTAAACTGTTAAGGTGGTTTCGAGATATAAAAGTAGCAAAAAAACTATTAATTTCATTTTTGATAATTTTAATTGCAGCTGTCTCTATTATTGGAGGAATGTCTTATCAAACGGCAAAAAAGAATTTTGAATCACAAATTACGAGTAGTGCTCACGATAATATAAAAATATTAGATAATTTAATCAATCAAATGATTGAGACGAAATTTAACGAAATAAATAACTTTGCACGAGTGGTTCATAGTGATATGTATCAAGGAGATAATCAAGATGAATTAAGAAAGGTGTTATCTCAGTATATTAATTTAAATAAAGATATTGAACAAGTATATGTTGCCGGCAATGATAAGAAGTTTGTGCAAGAACCAAATATACAAATGGCAGCAGATTATGATCCAACAACTCGTTCTTGGTATAAAGATGCAGTGAGTAAACAAGGTGGAATCGTGGTCACTGAACCGTATAAGGCAAAAGGAAATGGACATATTGTCGTAACGATTGCGAAACAAACAGAAGATAAAAATGGTGTTGTTGCGGTAGATTTAAGTTTAGAGAATTTATTGAAAACAACAAAGCTAATCAATATTGGTAAAAAAGGATATACTTTCATTTTAGATGGAAAACAAAAAATAATTGCTCACCCTCAAGAAAAACCAGGAGATAAAGCAGCTGATTCTTGGGCAAAGAGAATTTACGAAGATAATCAAGGCGCTTTTTCATACACGTATGACGGTAGTGAAAAGAAAATGGTATTTGCTACAAATTTAAAAACAGGTTGGAAAATCGGTGGAACGATGTACTCAAGTGAAGTCGTTGAAGCTGCTCAGCCTGTATTTTATAATATGTTAATTGTTATGATTATTTCACTAGTTGTAGGAGGGGCACTTATTTATTTCGTAACGCTTTCTATTACAAAACCTTTAAAGAGATTAGTTGCCACTTCTAAAGAAATAAGTGAAGGAGATTTAACGCAAACAATTGAAATTCATTCAAACGATGAAATTGGTCAACTTGCAAAAGGATTTAATGAGATGACAGATTCACTACGAACGTTAATTGGAAGGATTAATGATTCGGCCGGGCATGTTGCAGCGGCATCAGAAGAGCTAACTGCTAGTGTAAGACAAGCGAGTGAAGCAACGGAACAAATTACAATGGCAATGGATGAAATATCAAGTGGGGCAACGACGCAAACAACAAGTGTAGAAAATGGTGCGATGTTACTGTTTGATGTAACAGAAGGAATTCAGCATGTAGCAAATAGTTCATCATCTATTAATACGGCTTCTACTCATACTCGTGAAAAAGCAGAAGATGGTGGAAAGCTAGTAGGGAAAACAGTAAATCAAATGCAGTCTATTGCAGAATCTGTTTTACAATCTGATGCAGTTATACAGTTATTAAATAATAAATCAAAGCAAATTGGTGACATATTAGAAGTAATCCAAAATATTGCAGATCAAACAAATCTTCTTGCTTTGAATGCTGCAATTGAAGCTGCAAGAGCTGGTGAGCACGGAAGAGGATTTGCGATCGTTGCAGATGAAGTACGTAAATTGGCAGAGCAATCTAGCGTATCTTCCAGTGAAATTAGTAAATTAATATGTGAAATACAAGATGATATGAGTAAGACAGTAAAATCTATGGGTCATGTAAATGAAGAAGTTCAATCTGGATTAGTTATTGCAAATGAAACGAAGCAAAATTTTGCTGAGATTTTACAATCTACAAATGAAATTGCTAATCAAATTAAAACGATGGTTGAAACGGCTAATGGGATGTCAAAAGGTGCCAATGAAGTATCTATTTCAGTAGGGCAAATTGCAATGACAGCACAGAATAATGCGACGAGTACACAAAGTGTCGCAGCGTCTGCTGAAGAACAATTAGCTTCGATGGAGGAAATTGGTTCCGCAGCTGGTACATTATCTCAAATGGCTGAAGAGTTGCAAGGATTAATTGAAAGATTTAAAGTTTAAATGGGAGTGTATTGGGGTACAAAAAGACATTCTTGGCTTAGTTATGTCTCATTTTGGCTAAGTATTTCATTTTTTGTGGTGTTTCTAATTGAAGTGTTTATTTTAAAAACACTTTCGGATAGTTCGGTGAAAATTGTTAAATATTTCTATTTCGTACTCGTACCAGTAAACATCCTTCTTAGTTTAAAGTTACTTTTTAAGAAGAATGAAAAGAAAGCATTACCCATTTTTAGTTTAATTGTCTCATTATTATTTACAATTTTAATTATAGTATTAGCAATAGCAGCTACAGGGAAATTTATTTAGATGCTATACGAGGATTTGATGACATTATTTCAAGCAGCTCCAAAAAAAGATAGAGGTGGCTGGAAATATATAATCCAAGAACAAAATGATAAATATGAAATTGTTGATGAAATGTTGAAAAATCAAATGAGTATTGAATTGTATTTTAATGAATATGATGAGGTGAAAATCACTTTATATAAAGATGGAATTCCTATTTCTACTATGCAAAGAATTGCTATTTCAAAAGTTGAATTAGGCGAGGATGAAGAAGGGATTCAATTCGTTTTAGAGCGCATGCCTAGTCGAATGATTCGATTGCAATTAAAGCCATATTTGGCATTGGAAATGGGACCGTACTGGGAAATATGTGATGATTGTGAATGAATGGACAATCAACACTGGCAAGTAGCAAAGAAAGTTGCTGCTACTTATATCGGAACTGTCGTTGGAGCTGGATTTGCTACTGGACGAGAAATTGTTGAATTTTTTACAGTGAACGGATTATACGGAACAATTGGCATATGTGTAAGTGGATTTTTTTTTATTTGGCTCGGCACAAAGATGATGTTACTTTCATCACAAATTGGGGCATTTTCAGCGCAAGATTTTAACAAATATTTATTTGGAGATGTATTCGGAAATGTTGTAAATACATTATTACTACTCGTATTATTTGGTGTAACGAGTGTTATGTTATCAGGGGCTGGGGCGGTATTTGAAGAGCAACTTCGTTTACCAAGACAACTCGGTATTCTCATTACAGTTATCGCCTGTCTCATTATAGGTAGCCGCGGATTACAAGGTGTTTTTGAAGTAAATACACTTGTCGTACCTATTATGATGATATTTATTATAGGACTTGCTATTACAACCTTTTTCCACAGTACAACACCTATTAGTAATACTATTCCTGCAGAGAGCTGGAATATGAAATGGATTACTAGCCCTATTACATATGTCGCTTTAAATCTTTCTCTCGCCCAAAGCGTTCTCGTCCCGTTAGCCGGTGAAGTAAAGGATCGAAAAGCCATTTTGTGGGGTGGAATTTTAGGTGGTGCAGGACTTTCTTTAATTTTATTATGCAGCCATTTAGCTATCTTGTCGGTCGACCAATTTTATCAATACAATATCCCAATGGCTGAAGTCATAAGAAGATTTAATGCAACTTTTCACTTTTTCTTTGTTCTTATTATTTTCGGTGAAGTGTTTACAACTTTAGTTGGTAATGTGTTCGGGATGACAAAACAAATGCAATCTATCACTGGGTGGAAAAGTAACAATATTATTTTCTTCATTTTACTAATTAGTTATTGCTTTAGTTACATCGGTTACAGTGAACTACTCCACATTCTATATCCAATCATCGGATGGGTAAGTATCGTTCTACTTCCAATCATTGCTTTTAAACAACTTCAAAAAACATAAATGAGTACGAAAACAAATGTTGTTGAAGTATTAAACAAGCAGGTAGCAAACTGGAATGTGTTATATGTGAAACTACATAATTATCACTGGTATGTGACAGGACCACACTTCTTTACATTACATGAGAAATTTGAAGAGTTTTATAATGAAGCAGGGACGTACATTGATGAGTTAGCAGAACGTATTTTAGCGTTAGAAGGTAAACCGTTAGCGACAATGAAAGAATATCTTGTAACATCTAGTGTCAGTGAAGGGACAAGCAAGGAATCAGCTGAGGAAATGGTGCAAACTTTAGTGAATGATTACTCTGCACTTATTCAAGAATTAAAAGAAGGTATGGAAGTTGCTGGTGAAGCTGGCGATGAAACATCAGCTGATATGTTACTAGCGATTCACACGACATTAGAACAGCATGTATGGATGCTAAGTGCATTCTTAAAATAAATGTTTCGCTTTTTCAGAACTGGAAAAGAAGAGCGGGAAATTACGAAAGATGAATTAGAACAAGCGATGGCTAAGTTTCTAGAAACAAATGCTAATATAGTATATACAGTATTAGTAAATGATGATTATACAGTAAATTATGATTTGTTAAAGCCGTATTTACCTGTATTTCCAACAAATGTTTTTCTTATTACGAAGGAAACGCTTGAGGTATTTGAACATACAGAAGAAAATTTAAACCTAGTTAAAGAAATTGATATCGTACAAAAGGCAGTAGATCAATATGTAACAGAAAAAGAAATATTTCCAATTGTTGAGGGTAGTGAAGATCGCCTTATATGTGGAATGAAACTAGGGCCTTACTTAAATCGTCTATTAAAAAGAGACTTATATATTTCAGAAAAACATTATTTAGTTTCAAGTAAACCGGATAGAAAAAAACAAAAGAGCGGGTAGATGAAAAATAGTATGACTTACATCCAGTTATTAAATGAAACGTTACGTTGTTATGCAAATAAAGGAAGTTTTGAAGCGTATACGTATATAATGGAACATGCTAAAGGTGTAATAGGTAATGAGGCACAAATATATAATTTTAAATATGCACTAGCAAGTGCAGCAGGACTTGAAGAAGAAGCGTTGCATGTAATGAAGGAAGCTATTATAGAGAATGGATTTTGGTATGGAAATGAGTGTTTAATTTCCGATGACGATTTAAAACCACTACATAAGTTTGAAGAGTTTCATAAAATGGTTCAATTATGTAAAGAAAGAGAAGAAGTAGCAAAGAAAACAGAACGAGCAGATGTGAAATATATTTACAGCGAGGAAAAGGGAAATCTACTAGTTACAATGCATGGTGATCAAGAAAATATAGGAATAATAGAACCATATTGGAAATCAGTTATTACACAAGATTATACGTTAGCGTTACCACAGTCTTCGCAAATTCAATTTTCAGATGGGTTTGTTTGGGATGATATACATAGAGGGAAAGAAGAATTAAAAGAGCATTACGATAAGTTTATTGAGAATCATACAGTAGAAAATGTAATAATAGGTGGTTTTTCTGCTGGAGCAAGAGTAGCTTTACTTACGATTTTACAAAAAGATATAGATGTGGATGGTTTTATTTTTATGGCACCGTGGCTTCCAGAGATTGAAGAATGGAATGAGTTGCTGGAAGTGCTACAGGATAAACATATAAAGGGATATATAGTATGCGGGGATCAAGATGAAGATTGTTTCGAATGCACGCAGCGATTTGTACGATTATTAAGAGATAAGAATATAGAACATAAGTATAAAATTGTGCCTAACTTAAATCATGATTATCCTAATCATTTTGATGAGTTATTAAAAGAAGCTATTGAATATATAGGAAGTAAAAACAATAAGTAGATGATTAAATTAAGTGTATTAGACCAATCACCTATTTCAGATGGTAGCACAGCACCCCAAGCTATTTCACATACAGTTACGCTTGCACAAGAAGTGGAAAAACTCGGATTCACACGTTTTTGGGTATCCGAGCATCATAATTCCGTAAGCTTAGCTGGTTCAAGTCCAGAAATACTTATTTCTCATATTGCAGCGAAAACGGGACATATTAGAGTTGGTTCGGGTGGTGTTATGTTGCCGCATTATAGCCCATATAAAGTTGCCGAGAATTTCCGCGTTTTAGAAGCACTTTATCCAAACCGCATCGACCTTGGTGTTGGTAGAGCACCTGGTGGTATGCCAATAGCAACTCGCGCACTACAAGAAGGAAAAATGGTCTCACTTGATCAATATCCAGAACAAGTTGCAGATGTTGCAATGTATTTACATGATCAAGTACCAGAAAATCATCATTATGCAAATTTAAAGGCTACTCCAGTTATTCCAACATCACCTGAAATGTGGATGCTCGGTTCTAGCGGAGAGAGCGCAAAAATTGCGGCGCACAACGGAGCTTCTTTTGCATTTGCACAATTTATTAATGGCTTCGGAGGCCCAGAAGTTATGAGGGCTTACCAGGAACAATTTCAACCTTCCTATTTAGGAGATAAACCAAAATCAATTGTCGCGATTTTTGTTATTTGCGGAGAAACAAATGAAGAGGCGGAAAAAATTGCTTCTAGTTTAGATTTATCAATCTTATTACTAGAGCAAGGAAAACGAACGACTGGTACACCTTCTATCGAAACTGCTCAAAATTATTCATACAGTGCGTATGATTTATTCCGTATAAAAGAAAATCGTCAACGTATGATTGTAGGTGATCCGACTTCTGTGAAAGAAAAAATAGTAAATTTAAGTAAAGCGTACAATACTGACGAATTTATGGTCGTCACGATTACTCATCAATTTGAACATAAATTAAATTCTTATCGCTTACTAGCAAATGCTTTTAATTTATAAATGAAACAGACTTATGATTACCACGCTACAAAAAAACATCTAGAATTAAAGAAACAAAACTTATGTAAAAAACTTAGCAATAAGAGACTATCTGAAAAAGAACGTGAACAGCTAAAACATGAAATTGACAACTATGAATATATTTTAAACTTAGTCGAAATGAATCATTATGAACGGGGATTTTCTCGTTAAATGGATGAAAAGTTACAAGTTATAAATAAGGGATTGAATAAGACGACACATCCGAAACAAATTATTGTAGTAGGGGCAGGCATGGCTGGATTAGTTTCGGCATCTTTATTAAAGGCTGCAGGACATGAAGTGAAGATTTTTGAAGCAAACAATCGTGTAGGCGGCCGCATAGAGACAATTAGAATGGAAGATACCGGATTATATTTAGATGTTGGAGCGATGAGAATTCCATATTCGCACACGTTAACGATGGCATATATAAGAAAGTTTGGGTTACAAGTGAGCCCTTTTATTAATAGGAATGAGACAGATATCATCTACGTAAATGGCCGGAAAACGACATTAAAACAATACGAAAAAGATCCAAGTATTTTAAGATATCCTGTGGAAATGAATGAAGTTGGGAAAACGTCTGAGGAACTATTATTGTTAGCGGTACAGCCCATTATAAATTTTATAAAAAAGAACCCAGAGAAAAATTGGGATGTTGTAGTAAAGGATTTTGGAAGATACTCTACAGGACAATTTTTAAAGTACCATCCTTATCAATATAATACGTATTTTTCACCAATAACGATTGAGATGATTGGTGTTTTATTAGATTTAGAAGGTTTTTTAGAAAGATCATTCGTTGAGACGTTACGTTTTTTATACATTATGCAAGAGGAGAGCGGATTTTGTGAAATAATAGGTGGAAACGATAGATTACCAAAATCTTTTTTACCGCAATTAGAAGAAAATATTATTTATAATCAAAAATTAATGAAGCTACATCAACACGATAACGGTGTGACGGCTTTCTATCGAAACGAGGAAACTTTTGAATATAGCAGTATTACAGGGGATTTAGTTATTGTTACAATTCCGTTTTCGACAATGCGTTTTGTGGAAGTAGATCCATTTGACTCTATATCTCATGAAAAGTGGAAAGCAATTCGTGAATTGCATTATATGCCTGCGACGAAAATAGGCATTCAATTTAAAAGTCGATTTTGGGAAGAACAAGGGCAATTAGGTGGCAGAATTATAACAGATTTGCCAATTCGTTACGCCTATTATCCAAGCTATGGAATTGGACAGAAAGGACCTGCTATGATGTTAGGAAGCTATACATGGTCTTATGATGCGTTACTATGGGATGGGTTATCGAAGGGTGATCGTATTTATTACACATTACACAACTTAGCAACGATATTAGGTGGTCAAGTATATGATGAATTCATGTCTGGAATATCAAAAAGTTGGACATTGGATCCATATGCACTTGGAGGATTTGCTCTTTTTCAAGCTGGTCAAGAATCTGAGCTACAACCAGTGATTGTAAAACCAGAGGGGAAAATATTCTTTGCTGGAGATCATACAACGTTATATCACGGATGGATTCAAGGTGCGATTGAGTCTGGAGTTCGTGTAGCGGTGGAAGTGAACGAATAAGTGAATCCGTTATTATTTGATTTTCCTTCTGAATTTTATACTGACAGGCTTTTTATTCGAATGCCGAAACCAGGCGATGGTAAAGTTGTATATGACGCAATTCAAGCTTCAATACAAGAATTAAAACCTTGGATGGTTTTTGCACAGAAAGAGCAAACAGAGGAAGAAATAGAAGAGAGTATAAGAAAATCGCATATTCAATTTTTACAAAGAGAAGATTTGAGATTGCTAGTATTCTCGAAAGAAACAGGTGAATTTATTGCTTCTAGCGGATTACATCGTATTAATTGGGAGATACCTCAATTTGAAATCGGGTATTGGATTGATTCGAGATATAGTGGAAAAGGCTATATGGTAGAGGCTGCGAAAGGTATAACGGATTATGCTTTTTCTGAACTAAAAGCAAACCGCGTAGAAATTCGTTGTGATTCTCTAAATAAAAAGAGTAGAGCAATACCTGAGAAATTAGGTTTTAAATTAGAGGGTATTTTAGAAAGTGCTAGTGTTGCGGTAGATGAAAATGGATTAAAGGATATGTGTGTATTTGCAATGACGAGAAATACATATGAAAAAGAAGAGCTGTAAATGGAACGAGTTCAAATGACCGAAACACTAGAATTTTCTCGTATTATTCAAGGATTTTGGCGTTTAGCAGAATGGAATATGACGAAACAAGAGTTACTTTCTTTCATTGAAGAATGTATGGATATGGGGATTACTACTTTTGATCACGCTGATATTTATGGTGGATATACGTGTGAAGGGCTGTTTGGAGAAGCTTTACAACTAAAGCCTTCCTTACGAGAAAACATGCAAATTGTTACCAAGTGTGGAATCGCTCCCCCATCACCGAAATTTCCAGAGCGATATGTTGCTCACTACAATACGAATGCTGAACATATCATAAAGAGTGCGGAGGATTCATTACAAAACTTACATACAGATTATATTGATGTATTACTCATCCATCGTCCTGATCCATTTATGGACCCAACTGAAGTGGCAGAAGCGTTCTCACGCTTAAAGCAAGAAGGAAAGGTTCGTCACTTCGGTGTATCTAACTTTTTACCTTCACAGTTTCATATGTTAAGTTCATATTTAGATTTCCCGCTCATTACAAATCAAATCGAAGTATCTGCGCTGCAGCTTGAGCACTTTGAAAAAGGTACAATTAATTTATGCCAAGAAAAACGAATCAATCCAATGATTTGGTCACCTCTTGCTGGTGGCGAAATCTTTACCGGTCAAACTGAACGTGCAGTACGTGTACGTGAAACTGTACAAAAAGTTGCTAATGAGCTGGGTGTTACTAGCATCGATACGGTTATGTATGCATGGTTGCTTGCTCATCCAGCTAACATGATGCCAATCGTTGGCTCTGGGAAATTAGATCGTGTAAAAACGGCCGCTCTTGCTACAAAAGTTAACTTAGATCGTCAACAATGGTTTACAATTTTTGAAAGTTCTAACGGTCATCCTGTACCATAAATGATTCCAGTAACAATATTAACTGGTTTTCTTGGATCAGGGAAAACGACTTTATTAAATCGTATTTTATCAGAAAATCACGGTAAGAAATTAGCGGTGATTGTAAATGAAATAGGACAAATTGGTATCGATAATCAGTTGATTATGAATGTTGAAGAAGAAATTATGGAAATGACTAACGGTTGTTTATGCTGTACTGTACGTGAAGATTTACTCGTTGCGTTAAAACAATTACTGGACGTAAAAGCAGAAGGGAAAATGGACTTTGAAGGCTTAGTAATTGAAACAACAGGTCTTGCAAATCCAGGCCCGATTATTCAAACATTCTTTTTAGATCCTGTTATTCAATCTGCATACCAAATTAATGGCGTTGTAACGGTAGTAGATAGTTACCATATACATAAACATTTTGAAAAGGGACTAGAAGCAAAGGAACAAATTGCATTTGCTGATGTAGTGTTGGTGAATAAATTAGATTTAATTGAAGAAAGTGAAAAGGAAAATCTTTTGCATGAACTGCAAGGTATTAACCCCACTGCAAAGTTAATCGAGGCAACTAACTGTGAGGTAGATATACCATCATTACTACAAATTCAAACGTTTAAAACGAAAGATACGTTACAAATTTATCCTCATAAAGAGCATAATCATTTAGAAGGTGTAAAATCATTTGTACTACGTGAAGAGCGTCCGTTAGATTTACAAAAACTAAATGAGTGGATGTCAGCTGTCGTCCAAGAGCTAGGGGAGTATTTATATCGTTATAAAGGGATTTTATCTATCGATGGAGTAGATAAACGTATCGTGTTCCAAGGTGTACATACATTATTTGCTGCTTCGTATGATAGAGAGTGGCAAGAGGGTGAAAAGCGAGTAAGTGAAGTCGTTTTCATCGGTAAAGATATTAATAAAGAATGGTTCCAAGAACATTTTGGGGAGTGTGTGAAATAAATGAATCTTCACATTTGTGAAGTAACAGCAAAAAATTGGCGTTCAGTAGCTGCTTTAAACGTCGCAAAAGACCAGCAGCAATTTATTGAAAGTAATGCGTTTTCTTTAGCAGAATCATTATATGAAGGAAACGGGACGTCAGTAGGTTTATATGATGGAGAGACACTTGTTGGATACGCAATGTACGGTTGGTATTCAAAAAAACACGAAAGCATCTGGTTAGATCGTTTTATGATTGACCAACAATATCAAGGAAAAGGATACGCAAAACGTTTCCTCCGCTTACTCATTCAATTTTTACAACAACAATTTACATGTAAAATAATTTACTTAAGTCTACATCCAGACAACAAACTTGCCATGGGCTTATATGAATCATTTGGTTTCCGTTTAAACGGGGATATTGATGATGAGGGTCCAGTTGTAGGTGTTGTAATGGAGTTACTAATAAATAAAAACACAAGCCTGTGAATGCCTAAAAGATTGACTATATTTTCATTCTTACTTATTTTCACTTTAATTTTTACTGGCTGCTCAAATAAAAAAGAAGGTACTGCCAAGAAAGATGGAAAGCTAACTGTTTATACAACTATCTTCCCTCTTGCAGATTTCGCAAAAAAAATTGGTGGCGACTATGTAACAGTAGAAGCAATTTACCCTCCTGGTGCCGATTCACATACATTTGAACCGAGTCAAAAACAAACAGTACAAGTTGCAAAAGCCGATTTATTCGTTTATAACGGTGCTGAATTAGAACCATTTGCTGAGAAGATGGAAAAAACATTACAAAAAGAAAATGTTAAAATTGTAAATGCATCAAAAGGAATTGAACTTCGCACTTCTTCTGAAGAAGAACATCACGATCACGGAGATGGTCATAAAGAAGATGATCACCATCATGATAAAGACCCACATGTTTGGATAGACCCTACTCTTGCGATGAAACAAGCTGAAAAAATCAAAAATGCTCTTGTGGAATTACAACCGGACCATAAACAAGAATTCGAGAAAAACTTTGCAGCACTTCAAACTAAATTTACCGATTTAGACGATCAATTTAAAGCTGCTGTAGCAAATGCGAAAACGAAAGAAATTTTAGTTTCTCATGCTGCTTATGGTTATTGGGAACAACGCTATGGTTTAAAACAGATTCCTATCGCCGGAATTTCCGCTTCTGATGAGCCATCTCAAAAAGAGCTTGCTGACATTACAAAAACAGTAAAAGAACACGGTCTAAAATATATTTTATTTGAAACTTTCTCTACGCCAAAAGTCGCATCAGTTATTCAAAAAGAAACTGGTACAACAGTTTTACGCTTAAATCATCTTGCTACTATTTCTGAAGATGATGCGAAAAACAATAAAGATTACTTTACTTTAATGGAAGAAAACGTAAACACATTGAAAGAAGCAACAAACTAAATGAATAAGCGAACAGCGTTAGTACTTGGTGCAAGTGGCTTAGTTGGACAAGAGATAACGCGTCTATTACTTGAATCAGATTACTACGATTCGGTTACTATTTTTGTAAGAGAACCAATGCAATGGCAACATGAGAAGTTACAGCAGAAGAAAGTAGATTATTCGGCATTAGAAGAATATAAAGAATTTTTTGCAGTAGATGATGTTTTTAGTTGTCTAGGAACAACAATAAAAAAAGCAAAAACAAAGGCGAATTTCAAAAAAGTAGATTATGAATATACGTTACGAGCTGCTTGTTTAGCTGAAAAGCAAGGGGTGCAAAACTTCCTTGTTGTGTCTTCGATGGGAGCAAATCCTAAATCATTTTTCTTTTATTCACAAGTAAAAGGGAAAATGGAAGAGGAATTGCAAAAGTTAGTGATCGGTGGTATTCATATTTTTAGGCCGTCTTTATTAGTTGGAAATCGACAAGAGTTTCGTTTTGGTGAACGAATGGTTGAAAAGTTAACTCGAATTATTCCTTTTATATTTAAAGGGGCTTTCAAAAAGTATAAACCAATTTCAGCTAAAGATGTGGCGAAAGGGATGTATATAACTGCGCTGCGAGAAGAATCTGGTCTCCACATTTATAATTCAAATGAAATTACAACGATAGAATAAATGTATTCTTCGGAAAATGAGGATGGAAAAGTAACGAATTTTCACCTCATTCATTATGGAACTAGGGCTGCCGGTCAAGTCGGTTTAGTTATGATTGAAGCAACAGCTGTGTTACCTGAAGGTCGTATTTCTAACAAAGATTTAGGTATTTGGGACGACAGTCTAATTGAAGGATTACATACAGCGACAACTTTTATACATGATAATGGTGCAAAAGCTGCCATTCAACTCGCTCACGCCGGAAGAAAAGCTGAGTTAGAAACAGATGCGTTAGCACCTTCAGCAATTCCATTTAATGAAACAATGAAAATACCATTGGAAATGAGTAAAGAGCAAATTAAAGACACCACACTAGCTTTTCAAAAGGCTGCACTGCGTTCAAAACAAGCTGGATTTGACGTTATTGAAATACACGGCGCTCACGGTTATCTAATTAACGAATTTCTTTCTCCACTTTCCAATAAACGAACGGATGAATATGGCGGCTCACCTGAAAACCGCTATCGTTTCTTACGTGAAATCATTGACTCTATAAATGAAATTTGGAACGGACCGTTATTTGTTCGTATTTCAGCAAATGATTATCATCCTGATGGGTTAACCGTTCAAGATTACGTTCAGTATACAGAATGGATGAAAGAACAAGGAGTAGATTTAATCGATTGTAGTTCTGGTGCAGTTGTCCCAGCTCATATTGATGTATATCCAGGTTATCAAGTACAATATGCCAAACACATTAAAGAGAATGCTAACATTGCAACTGGTGCAGTTGGGTTGATTACGACTGGATTGCAAGCGGAGCAAATATTAAATAATAACGAAGCAGATTTAATTTTTATCGGACGTGAGTTACTTCGTAATCCGTACTTCCCAAGAATAGCCGCAAATGAACTTGGCTTTGAATTGCAAGAGCCTTATCAATATAAGCGAGCTCCCGGGAAAATCAATATGAATAAATAAATGTACCAGGCTTATTATGAAAGTGAATTAGGTTTGCTAGAAATTACAGCGAACGAAGAAGGAATTACGTCTGTTATATTTGTTGATGAACGACAAGAAGAAAATACAAATGAAATGATAGATCAATGTATAAATGAGCTAGATGAATATTTTAAAGGAAAAAGAAAAGAGTTTACTGTACCACTGTCTGCAGAGGGAACGTCATTTCAAAAAAATGTATGGGATGCGCTCTATACTATTCCTTATGGCGTAAGTGCTTCATATTTAGATATTGCGGAGAAGGTTGGAAATACGAAAGCTGTACGAGCAATAGGAGGAGCAAACAGTCGTAATCCCATTTCAATTATCGTTCCGTGTCACCGTGTAATAGGAAAGAGTGGAAAGCTTGTAGGGTATGCGGGTGGTTTATGGAGGAAAGAGTGGCTGTTAAAACACGAAGGTATTTTGAAATGAATGGAAAGAGGGATTGTTTTGGAATGTATAAATTGTGGGCAACCTTGTGTGAATGAACAGTTAAATTGTGCAAACTGTCAGCAAAAACTGCATAATAAACAAGGTGAAGGAAGCTCGCTAATAGACAAAGAATTAGAAGAATATGTAGGGAGACAATATCCGTACTACAAAAAAAAATGGGAGCTTGAAAATAAGCGAATTGCAAAATGGAGCTGGAATGGTTGGGCTGCTATTTTTAATGTAGGTTGGCTTGGCTATCGTAAGTATTATTTACCCGCGGCACTATTTATACTGTTATTAGTAGTGTGTGATGCGTTTTCATATTATATGGACTTCAACGTAGCATTGCCAATCATTAATATGGTGCCTCTCACGTTTTTATTACTCGTTTTTATCTTATTCGGGCTAGGGATTTTTGCGAATGGATTCTATTATCAATTTGCAGAAAGACGGATATACCGCATAAAAGCACGTGAAATTAAAGATGAATCGGTTGAAAATTACCTCATTCGTGATAGTGGAGGAACGAGTAAAATGGGAGCAACGATCGTTACAATGTTAGCAGTTGCTAGTATTTTGTTCAGTCATTTCTTTTTCCCAACTGATCGGGATATTATTCAAAAAGTTCGTACAAGCTCGCTTTATGAATATCCAGTCTTTTCAATTGGTGAATCGTTCGAAAATTATTTTCAAAATTCAGGATGGATATACTATCGTGGAACGGAAGGATTAGAATTAGTAGAATTTCAGGGGGAGAGTCCTGAGATGCCGAGGAAAAAGGTGACAATTCAATTTATTGTTGATTATAAATTGGGAGAAGTGGAACCATATTCACTTACGATTAACGGTGAATCTAAAAATGAAGAAGAGTTTTTGAAGATAATGGAGGAAATATTTAAAGTTCAAAATCCATTTGATATAGAGGATGGCTTACAAGTAAATGCTATTCAACAAAGCGGAGGGAAAGCAATTTCTGACCGCTTTTTTTCTTTTTATGAAAATAAATATTTAAAATAAATGAAGAGAAAGACAACAACAATTGCTGCACTTGCGTTATCGACTAGTGTATTGGTTGCGGGATGTGGGAATGGGGAGAAGGCTTCGACAACGAAGAAAGAATCAAGTAAGGGAATGGCAGATAAACAAGTTTTAAATTTGCTAGAAACAGCTGAAATTCCTTCAATGGATACATCAAAATCAACAGATTCTGTATCTTTCCGTGTATTTGTAAATGCAATGGAAGGATTATATCGTCTAGATAAAGATAATAAACCAACTCCAGGTATGGCCAAAGACGTGAAGATTAGTGAAGATAAAAAGACATATACATTTGAATTACGTGATGCAAAATGGTCAAATGGTGATCCAGTTCGAGCGCAAGATTTTGTATATGCATGGCAACGTACATTAGATAAAGCAATAGCAGCAGAATATGCATTTATTTTATTTGATGTGAAAAATGCACAGAAAGTAAATAAAGGAGAAGTACCGTCGGATCAATTAGGTGTTAAAGCGAAGGATGATAAAACGTTGGTAGTAGAATTAGGGCAACCAGCACCTTATTTCCTTGAGCTTACTTCGTTCCCTACATTCTTCCCATTAAATGAAAAGTATGTAAAAGAACAAGGGGATAAATACGGATTAGAAGCAGATAAATTATTGTACAATGGACCATTTACAATGAGTGAATGGAAACATGAACAAAGTTACCAGTTAAAGAAAAACCCAAATTATTGGGATAAAGATGCTGTAAAATTACAAGAAATTAATGTGGGTATAGTAAAAGAGACAAGTACTGGGGTAAATTTATATGATAGTGATCAAGCAGACCGTGTCATTTTAAGTTCTGAGTTTGTAGACAAATATAAAAAGAATAAACCAGATGAATTTAAAACGAAGCTAGACCCACGTATGTATTTCCTACGTTTTAATCAAAAAAATGCAACGTTTAAAAATCAAAAGGTTCGTGAGGCGATTGATTTAGCGTACGATAAAAAAGGAATTGCGGATGTAATTTTGAATGATGGATCATTGCCAGCGTATTTCTTAGTACCTGAAAAGTTTACGACAGGACCAGATGGAAAAGACTTCCGTACTGTAAATAAAAATTTCCGTGACAGTAAAGATAATGCTGCGAAAGCAAAAAAACTGTGGGAAGAAGCGAAGAAAGAACTTGGTCAAGATACAATTACAGTAGAATTACTAAATGATGATAACGGTAGTCGTAAAAAAGTGGGCGACTTTATTAAAGAAGAATTAGAGAAAAACTTACCTGGTATTAAAGTGAATTTGAAGCAACAACCATATAAGCAGAAGTTAGATTTAGAAAAGAAATTTCAATATGAATTCTCATTATCTGCATGGAGTCCAGATTATCCAGACCCAATGACATATATTGATATGTTCGTTACTGGAAGCTCATTTAATGAAATGGATTATTCAAATCCGAAGTATGATGATTTAGTAGCGAAATCAAAAGGAGAACTACTAAAAGATGACGCAGCACGCTGGAAAGCACTTGCAGAAGCTGAAAAAATCTTAATTGGTCAAGATGTTGCAATCTCTCCTACGTACCAACAAAGTACAGCTTACTTAGAGAAGACGTATGTAAATGGTATTGCTAACCATACGTTCGGTGGCGACTTCAGTTATAAATGGGCATATATTACAAAGAAATAGATGAGTGAATTTTCGCTCATCTTTTATTTGTTTAAGGAGGAACGTGGAGTGTTGAAAGGAATCAATCATCTTTGTTTTTCAGTATCAAATTTAGAAAACTCTATTCTGTTTTATGAAAGAGTGCTAGAAGGAGAACTATTAGTTAAAGGGAGAAAACTTGTATATTTCAATATATGTGGAGTATGGATAGCACTGAATGAAGAGGCATATATTCCAAGAAAGGAGATTCATCAATCTTATACGCACCTCGCATTTTCTGTTGAACAAAAAGATTTTGAACGCCTGTTACATCGGTTAGAAGAAAATAATGTTCGTATTTTACAAGGAAGAGAACGTAATGTGAGAGATTGTGAGTCTATATATTTTGTTGATCCTGACGGTCACAAGTTCGAGTTTCATTCAGGGACACTGCAAGACCGTCTAAATTATTATAGGGAAGAAAAACCACATATGACATTTTACTAGATGTTAAAGAAAGTTTCTATGTGGCTTTGTGAGCAAGGATTCCATGTTTCTATTATTGGACGAGATGAAGTGAAATTAGAACATGTGAAGCGAGCAAGTTCTGCACCAGAAAATATCACAGGCCTTCCGTTAGATTATCATAATAATGACGATATAAAGATAGCTATTAAAGGTACAATTGAGAAAAATGGTCCCATAACATTAGTTGTCGCATGGATACATTCAAGTGCAAAGTATGCGTTATCACTCATTTGTAAGGAGATAGAATTTTCGTCTGAGACATACAGTTTATTTCATATTTTAGGTAGTAAAGCATCGCGTATGACTGCAGGGAAAATAGGTGGTACGCTTTGTCTGTATCATAGAATTATATTAGGTTTTATTTTAGAAGGTACATACGGAAGATGGCTTACTCATCAAGAAATATCAGATGGAGTAATTAATGGGATTGAAAGTAATTGCAATGAATGGATTGTGGGGCAAATAGAACCATGGGAATTACGACCAAATTGAATGAAAACAACTGTATATGTAACAAGGCACGGTGAGACAGAATGGAATGTAGCAGGGCGGATGCAAGGACGGAAAAATTCAGCATTAACAGAGAATGGTATGATACAAGCGAAACAATTAGGGGAGCGTATGAAGGATTTACCACTCCATGCCATATATAGTAGTCCAAGCGAAAGAACACGTCATACTGCTGAATTGATTAAAGGGGAACGCGATATTCCAATTATAGAAGATGAACGTTTCTATGAAATAAATATGGGGATATGGGAAGGGCAAACAATTGCTGATTTGGAAATGCAATATCCAGAAGAAGTACATTTATTTTGGAATGAACCACATCTTTTTCAGTCAACATCAGGGGAAAACTTTGAGGCCGTTTATAAAAGAGTAATTGAAGGGATACACTTTCTTTTAGAAAAGCATAAAGGAGAAAACATTTTAATAGTTACTCATGCTGCAGCAGCGAAACTACTTGTAGGACATTTTGCAGGTCTTGAAATTGAACATGTATGGGGAGAGCCATTTATGCATAGCGCGAGTCTTAGTGTAATTGAATTTGATGAAGATCTTGGTAAAGTAAAACAATTTGCAGATATAAGTCATTTTCAGTAAATGAAACGTGATATTAGAAAAGCTGTTGAAGAAATCAAAAGTGCAGGGATGGAGGATTTCTTACACCAAGATCCAAGTACTTTTGAGTGCGATGATGATCATCATAAATGTACAACAGGGCGTAGATGTACAACAGGGAATAAATGTCCAAGAACAAGATGTACTCGCGTGAAACATTGTACTTTCGTTACAAAATGTACTCATGTAAAAAAATGGACTTTCGTTACAAAATGTACTCGTGTACGCGTTCAAAAATGGACTTTTATTACAAAAGTTACTCGTAGAAAAGAATGCGTTATAGTTACAAAACGTACTCGCGTGAAAAAATGCACTTTCGTTACAAAATGCGTTCGTTTTGAAAAGAAATGTTTCTGGACAAAACGATGTTTCTGTAAAAAATGTGTATTTTTCCCTCATAGCCATCATGGTTCTTGTGATGATTCGTGGGATCATGGTAAGGACTGTCACGATGACGGACACAAATGGAATGATTGCAAAGATAGCAGACACAAGTCTTCTTCTTGCAAGAATAAAAAATTCGATCACTTCTGGTATAAAAAACGTAATTGCTAGATGCTGCCTTCATATGATTTTTTTGTTCATCCAATGTACTTAGTGGAATTAAAAAAAGATATTTGGTCAGATAGTCCAGTACCAGCAAAATTAACTTATGGAAAAAAGAAGTATGACATTGATATCGTATACCGGGGTGCTCATATTCGCGAATTTGAGAAAAAGTCTTATCATGTTGTGTTTTATAAACCGAAAAAATTTCAAGGCGCGAAAGAGTTTCATTTGAATTCTGAGTTTATGGATCCGTCACTCATACGAAATAAATTATCTTTAGATTTTTTTCATGATATTGGTGTACTTTCGCCAAAATCACAACATGTATTTATAAAAATCAATGGTCAAATTCAAGGTGTATATTTACAGTTAGAGTCAGTTGATGAAAACTTTTTGAAAAATAGAGGATTACCGAGTGGTTCTATTTATTATGCGATAGATGATGATGCGAATTTTTCATTAATGAGTGAGCGAGATAAAGATGTTAAGACAGAGCTCTTTGCGGGTTATGAATTTAAATATTCAAATAAAAATAGTGAAGAACAACTGAGTGAATTTGTATTTCAAGCGAATACTTTGTCGAGGGAAGATTATGAAAAAGAAATTGGGAAGTTTCTACATGTAGATAAATATTTACGATGGTTAGCTGGAGTAATTTTCACGCAAAACTTTGACGGTTTCGTTCATAACTATGCACTATATCATAACGATGAGACAAATTTATTTGAAGTTATACCGTGGGATTATGATGCAACTTGGGGGCGAGATGTACAAGGGAGACCGCTTAATCATGAATATATTCGCATTCAAGGGTATAACACGTTAAGTGCAAGATTGTTAGACATACCTGTATTTAGAAAGCAGTATCGAAGTATTTTAGAAGAAATATTAGAAGACCAATTTACAGTTTCGTTTATGAGGCCGAAAGTAGAAGGGTTGTGTGAATTGATTCGTCCATATTTACTACAAGATCCATATATGAAAAAAAAATTAGAAACGTTTGATCAAGAGGCTGATATGATTTATGAATATATAAATAAAAGAAGGAAGTATATACAAGACCACTTACATGAATTGGATTAAATGACGATTAAATGGATTGATTGGGTAAAACAAATACAATCTATAGCCCAAGCGGGTTTAACGTATTCTAAAGATGTGTACGATATAGAACGTTTCCAACAATTACGAGACATTTCGATTTCGATGATGTCACATTACACAAAAACAGATTGGGAAGTAGTAGCGAAACTATTTGCAAGTGAGACAGGCTATCAAACACCAAAAGTTGATATACGAGCAGTTGTTTGTCAAAATGAAAAACTATTATTTGTGAAGGAAAAAAGTGATGGGAAATGGGCGTTGCCAGGTGGATGGGCTGATGTTGGTTATACGCCAACAGAAGTAGCAGTAAAAGAGGTTTTCGAAGAGACAGGATATGAAGTAGATCATTTTAAGTTACTAGCTATATTTGATAAAGAAAAGCATCAACCATCGCCTTCAGCAACGCATGTATATAAAATTTTTATTGGCTGTAATATTGTTGGTGGGGAAAAGAAGGTTAGTATTGAAACAGAAGAAATAGAGTTTTTTGGTGAAGGTGAATTGCCGGATTTATCAATTGCTAGAAATACAGAAGAGCAAATTAAAGAAATGTTTGCTTATATGAAAGACCCACAGAAAGAAAAAATAATAGATTAAATGTTAGCAAATATAATAGATCAGTTATTGCAATTTTTTGCAAGCTTAGGGTACTTTGGAGTAGCTCTTGCTTTAATGATTGAAGTAATCCCAAGTGAAATTGTACTTTCGTATGCTGGCTTTTTAGTAGCAGATGGTAAAATTAGTTTTGTGGGGGCAGTTATCGCCGGAACGATTGGTGGTACTTTAGCGCAAATCTTTTTATACTGGCTTGGATACTACGGAGGGCGTCCGGTTGTAGAGAAATATGGGAAATATCTACTTATTAATAAACACCATTTAGACATAGCGGAAGGTTGGTTTAAGCGTTACGGAGCAGGCGTAATATTTTCTGCACGCTTTATTCCAGTAGTACGTCATGCGATCTCTATTCCGGCAGGACTAGCTAAGATGCCATTAAAACTATTTACACTTTATACGGTTGTAGCGATCATTCCATGGTCAATTCTATTTATATACTTAGGTGAAAAACTGGGTGGGAATTGGCGTCATATTAAAGAGTATGCATCTGATTACACACATTACATAATTATAGGAGCTGTGCTCTTTATTGCACTATACTTCGGTTTAAAGTATTTGAAAAAGAAAAAAACAACACGTTAAATGAAAGGGTCACCGTTTATACGTGGAACGATATTTTTAACGATGGCAACGATGATATCTAAAATGTTAGGGTTTATATATATTATACCATTTACAGCAATGGTTGGTACGAGTGGGTACGTTCTATACACATATGCATATCGTCCTTATACGATCATGCTGAGTATAGCGACGATGGGGTTACCGCTCGCTGTTTCAAAGATGGTATCAAAATATGATCAATTAAATGATTATCATACAGTTAAAAGAGTACTAAAGAGTGGTATCGTTTTTATGTTAGTAATGGGAGTTGTATCGTGTTTCACACTATATGTATTAGCCCCGCATTTAGCTGAACTTGTAGTTGATGGAAGTGATCAAACGGGGAATAGTGTAACTGCAGTAGCTACTAACATTCAAATTGTAAGTTGTGCGTTAATACTTGTACCAGTAATGAGTTTATTAAGAGGCTTCTTTCAAGGGTTTCAGTCGATGGGCCCTTCGGCATTAAGTGTAGTTGTAGAACAATTCTTTCGGGTCTTAACCATATTGATAGGAAGTTTTGTCGTATTATATGTTTTAAAAGCTTCTGTTTCTCTAGCAGTTGGTATTTCGACATTTGGTGCTTTCATGGGAGCGATAGGTGGATTAACTGTTTTAACTGCGTATTATGTAAGAAGAAGAAGGCATTTAAAGAAAAAAGAGATGGCAAGTATACCGCAAACGACGAAATCTTTCTTCTCGTTGTATAAGGAGCTTTTTACATATTCTATTCCTTTCGTCGTGGTTGGTTTAGCTATTCCTTTGTATCAGACTATTGATACATTTACAATTAATAAATTACTTATACAAATTGGATATATGCAAGGAGAAGCGGAAAAAATCAATGCGATCATTGGCCTTGTTCAAATGGTTGTACTTATCCCCGTTTCAGTTGCGACTGCTTTTAGTATGTCCCTCGTTCCAGAGATGACGAAAGCTTATACAGCAGGGAATACGAAGTTACTATATAAACATTTTACAAAGACGAATCTATTAGTAGTAGGGATTACGGTACCAGCCGCGATTGGAATGATGGTGTTAGCAAAACCAATATATACGCTTTTGTTTAGTACTGGGAATGATCCGGAGATAGGGAGTGTTATTCTACAATATTATGCTCCTGCGTGTATACTATTTTCACTCTTTACTGTAACGGCTGCCATGCTGCAAGGAATCAATCAACAACAGAAAACAGTATTAGGTTTACTAATCGGAATTATTGTAAAGATAATATTAAATATTGTATTGCTTCCGTATTTCGATTATGTAAGTTTTATCATTTCGACTTACGCTGGCTATACGATTTCAGTTGGTTTTAACTTGTGGATGCTTTCTAAATATGTTATAAAGGCAACATAAATGTATTTAACAGACCGAAACGGAAAACTACAAGAGATTGAGGAAATGCAAAAGGGTTGCTGGATTAATGTACTTCATCCAACTGAAGAAGAAATTCAGTATTTAGTACAAACTTTAAATGTAGACTTGGATTTCATTAAAGACCCTTTGGATGATGAAGAACGCTCTCGTATTGAAAAGGAAGACAATAATACCTTAATCATCGTCGATATTCCGACAGTTAGGCATGATGAAGAGGGGAATTCGATTTATGACACGATTCCAATAGGTATGATTGTAATGCCAGATTGTTTCGTTACAATTTGCTTAGAAGAGAATCCAATTTTTGAACGTTTTATTAATCAACGTATTAAAGAATTTTATACGTTTAAAAAGACACGTTTTGCACTGCAGCTCTTATATACGATTTCTACTTATTATTTAAGATACTTAAAGCAAATAAATCGAAAAACAATCGATTTAGAGCACCAATTAAATAAATCAATGAAAAACAAAGAAATTTTTACATTGTTAGGCCTTGAAAAAAGTTTAGTTTACTTTACAACATCATTAAAGGCTAATAAAATTGTAATTCAAAAATTAATGCGAAACAGTACATTTTTAAAAATGTATGAAGACGATCAAGATCTATTAGAAGATGTACTAATTGAAAATAAACAGGCTATTGAAATGGCGGAAATATATAGTCACATTTTAAGTGGAATGATGAATACATTTAGTTCCGTTATATCAAATAATTTAAATAGTGTTATGAAACTGTTAACGTCTATTACAATTATTTTATCTTTACCAACAATGGTTTCTAGTTTCTTTGGAATGAACGTAAAGGTTCCATTTGAAGGTGAAGCGTATGGTTTTGTAATTGTACTCATCATATGTGTAACTTTATCGTTCACATTGGCATTTGTTTTTTGGAAGAAACGTTACTTTTAAATGGAATTGTTTCAATTACCGAAAGCATTCCTGCAAATGAATACAATTTTTATCTCAATATTAATCGAGGCACTTCCGTTTGTGCTAATTGGTGTATTTATTTCAGGATTCATTCAAATGTTTGTGACAGAAGATATGGTGGCAAAATGGATGCCGAAGAACCGATTTCTGTCAGTTTTATTAGCTACTTTTTTAGGCATGATGTTTCCAGGATGTGAATGTGGAATTGTTCCGATTGTAAGACGATTAATCGGAAAAGGCGTTCCACCATACGCAGGGATTGCATTTATGTTAACTGGACCGATTATTAATCCGGTTGTACTATTTGCTACATATGTCGCTTTTGGAAGTAGTATGCACATGGTATGGTATCGTTCTATTGTAGCGATTATCGTAGCAATTATCGTTGGAATTATATTATCATTTATGTTTAAAGAACATCAATTAAGAGATGATCACTTCCCAGAAGTGAATCATAAGCGTCCGTTACGTAAAAAAATGTGGGAGGTATGTACGCACGCTGTTGAGGAATTCTTCTCAATGGGAAAATACTTAGTATTAGGTGCCTTAATTGCGGCAGCGGTTCAAACGTTTGTACAAACTTCAACACTTCTTGCTATCGGACAAGGGCCGTTTTCTTCATCTGCTGTAATGATGGGACTTGCCTTTATATTATCACTTTGTTCAGAAGCAGATGCATTTATTGCTTCGTCATTCCAAAGTACATTTTCAACAGCATCACTCGTCGCGTTTCTCGTATATGGACCGATGGTGGATATTAAAAATATGTTTATGATGCTTGCGACATTTAAAACAAAATTTGTAATTGTCGTTACAGTTACAGTTACTCTTGTTGTTTATGCAAGCTCACTACTCATTTATGCGATGGGGTGGTAGATGTTTCGAGCATATATATTATTAGGTTTCACAATATTAATTGCACAGCTTCATATTTCAGGTAATATTACGAAATATATCAATATGAAGTATGCTTATTTATCAACAACAGCAGCCATTATTTTAGGGTTTTTAACGATTGTTCAAATTATTATCGTTTTCCAAAAAGAACATCAAAAAGAAAAAGAACAGCACAATTGTGGTTGCGATCATAGTCACTGCGGGCATGATCATTCGAAAGATGAGAATACATGGTGGAAAAAAGTGTTTTCTTACACATTATTCTGTTTTCCAATCATTACAGGATTGTTTTTCCCAATTGCAACATTAGATTCCGATATTGTTAAGGCGAAGGGATTCCATTTTCCAGTAGCGCAAGCAGAAAGTAAAGATCCATTTATGACAAGGCAATTTTTAAGACCTGATACGAGCATTTATTACGGGAAAGAAGGATACCGTGGTGTAATGGAAAAAGGGAAGAAAGAGTTTGTTACGAAAGACAGTATTACTTTAAAAGATGAAGATTTCTTAAAGGGTATGGAGACGATTTATAACTATCCTGGCGAGTTTACTGGGAAAAAATTATCTTTTAAAGGGTTTGTGTTCAGAGATGATTCTTCTAAAAAAGAACAATACTTCTTATTCCGTTTCGGTATTATACACTGTGTAGCGGATTCTGGTGTATATGGTATGTTAGTGAAAAAACCAGAAGGGGTAGAGTGGAATAATGATGACTGGATTCAAGTAGAAGGAGACATAACAACTGAGTTTTATCAGCCGTTCCATGCAAATATTCCTGTTTTAGAAGTAACGAAATGGAATAAAGTTGAGCAGCCGAAAGAACAATATGTATTTAGAGGAGCCGATTGAATGACTGAAGTAAAGGGAAAAACAGCTAATGAGTCTAGAGTGTTTAAAACGAGCCGAGTATTTCCAACGGATTTAAATGATCATAATACACTATTTGGTGGAAAAATATTAGCGGAGATGGATATGGTTGCTTCTATTTCAGCAACGAGACATGCAAGAAAAGAATGTGTCACAGCGTCTATGGATTGGGTTGATTTCTTACATCCTGTTCGTTCATCTGATTGCGTTAGTTATGAATCCTTTGTAATTTGGACGGGAAGAACTTCAATGGAAGTTTTTGTGAAGGTAGTGGCTGAAGACTTAATTTCAGGTGAGAAGCGTATAGCTGCAACGTCATTTGTTACATTTGTTGCACTTAGTAAGGAAAATAATCCAGTTCCTGTACCACGAGTTATTCCTGAAACAGAAGAAGAGAAAGAATTACATCGTATTGCTGTATTACGTGCGGAACAACGTCATATTCGTAAGGCAGAGAGTAAGAAAGTAGCCACATTGTTAACTTTTTGAATGTATAAAAAAAGGGAAGATATAGGAATAACAGTAAGTGGAGAAAGGAAATTATCCATGAAGCACTTTTTCGCTCTAATCCTTTTTTTAATAGGTGTATTCATATGGATGAACATCGATGTGGAAATGGGGGAAAAAATGGCTAGTGAATATGAATTAGGACAAGTTCGATTAGGTGAATTTCAACTATATACGAACGGAGAAGAGTTATATAGGAGATTATTTGAGGATATAAACAATGCGGAAAAGTATATATATATTCATTTTTATATTGTAGGTAAAGATGAAATAAGCCGAGAGTTTTTACAGTTATTAGAGAAAAAAGCATCTAGCGGGGTAGAAGTGAAGTTGTCAGTCGACCGTATAGGTGGATATAAGCTGAAGAAAAAGATACTGAATCAATTAAAAAGAAAAGGTGTCCAGTTTACATTTAGTAAAAAACCTAAACTAAAAAATATATTCTATTCTTTGCATCAACGAAATCATAGACGCATTGTTACGATAGATGGAAAAGTATCATACGTCGGTGGTTTTAATATCGGAAAGGAATATCTTGGACAAAATCAGAAATTTGGTCCATGGCGTGATTATCATGTACGTATCAATGGGAATGGTGCAACTGATATGGAAAGAAAATTTGCTGAAGATTGGAAAGAGGATACCGGGGAAAAAATGCCTGCACATGAAAGTTTACCTGCACAAGGAAATGTAAAATATCAATATTTGTTTTCAAATGGAAAAGGTTTATGGCAGAAATATGGGGCGCTTATAAAGCAGGCTAAAAAGTCTTTAATAATCGCTACACCTTATTTTGTACCAAGTAAAGAAATGATGAAAGAGTTAAAAGATGCATTGCATCGTGGTGTCAATGTGAAAATTCTCGTGCCATTTAAAAGTGATGCCGTATTGTTAAAACAAGCTGCTTATCCGTATTTGAAAGACATGTTACATGCTGGAGCGGAAATTTATCAATATCGCAATGGATTTTTTCATGGGAAAGTAACGATCATTGATGGAGAAATTGTTGATATCGGTACAGCAAATTTTGATAATAGAAGTTTTTATTTAAATTGCGAATCTAACTGTCTCATATATGACAAAACAGTTGTTGCTGACGTATGGAGTCGATTAAAGGAGGATTTTCATAAATCAAAACAATTTTCTGAAGAGGATTTTGAGGAAATTAGTAAATGGGATTGGTTTTTAGCAAGAATAGCGAATGTTTTAGCGTCATATTTATAGATGGAAGAATTAATGAAGTATAGTTACATGTTAATTTATAAAGTAGGAGAGTATACTGAAAAAATCCGGGATGAAGAATTAAAGGATATAATACAGCACCATTTACCGTATATGTTACAAGCATATAATGAACAAGTGAATTTTCAAGAAGGAGAGAATGTACAGCATATAACATGTGAACCAATTTCGTTTCATTTGTCTGAAATGGAAAAGGAAATAGATAATACATATACAGGAGATATCCAAATCGCAATCTGTTACATTTCACATTTGAAACGATTAGCATTAAAGTTTGCTCAAGTTGCAGTGGAAGTTGCAAATCCAGAATTTCTTTCGTTTTTGGAAAACTGTTTCCTGAAAATGAATCGTTACGCTTATAGTGTGTGGCAATATGTTGTGAAGAAGGAATATAAAATTACACATGTATATGAAAACGAGAAATTTGCATAAATGAACAAATGGGTTAAATCATTAACTGCTATGGCACTTGCAAGTTCTTTATTAATGGTAGGTTGTAGTAAAGGTGAGGACAAGAAGAAAGAAGAAGACACAACAACACAACAGGATGAGAAAAAGGATAAAGAAACAAGTGGAACAGAGAAGTCTACTGATTCTAAAGAAAAGAAATAAATGAAAGTATGTGTATTGGGAGCAACAGGTAGAGTAGGTTCGGAAATAATAAAATTAGCATTAAAGGATTCATCCGAAGTGACGGCATTCGTTCGTGATTTAAATAGAATGGAAATAGAACATGACAGGTTACATGTTATAGAAGGGAATATATTAAACGAAAATGATATAAAGAAGGCGATAAAAGGATGTGATATCGTAATTAGCGCTCTTGGAACGGATGGGAATGGGACATTAGCAAAGAGTATGCCAAATATTATAAAGTATATGGAAGAAGAAGGTGTTAAGAAAATTATTACGATAGGAACAGCTGGTATTTTACAAGCGAGAACAAATCCAAATGTATATCGGTTCCAATCATCGGAATCAAAAAGGAAAACGACAACAGCAGCAGAGGATCATTTAGCTGCATATAAGGCACTTCATAATAGTAATTTATGTTGGACCATTGTTTGTCCGACGCATTTAATAGACGGTGAGATAACAGGGGTATATCGCACTGAACAACATATATTGCCAGAAGATGGAGCGAAAATTACTGTTGGTGATACAGCACATTTTACATGGGATTTGTGCAATGAAAATATATATGAAAATAGTCGAGTAGGTATTTCATATTGAGTGACTGTTTTCTTAACAATCTGTATCATTGCCTGTTTCATCATTTCATTTCTCGCCTTTATTTACCCTATTATCCCAGGTATCTTAGCTGTATGGGCTGGATATTTAATTTACCATTTTGGTATAAATGGCGGGGAACTAACAATTACTTTTTGGGTCATTCAAGCCATTTTCACACTATTCATTTTCGTCGCTGATTTTATTGCTAATGGATATTTCCTAAAAAAATATGGAAGTTCAAAATGGGGCGAACGTGTCGGTATGATTTCTATCATTGTCGGATCGTTCTTCTTCCCACCTTTTGGTTTAATAATTATACCGTTCTTATCGGTATTTTTCACAGAGCTCATGCATAAAAAGACGCCAAAAGACGCCTTTCTAGTAGGAGTTGCTACTGTAGTTGGTTTTTTAAGCAGTACTGTAGCGAAAGCTATTCTCCAAATCATTATGATTATCATTTTTGTATGTTATATCATCTTTTAATTGGACATATTAAATATTTTTCTCATCTTTGTACTTATTCTTATTTCGGGCTTTTTCGTTGCATCAGAATTCGCTGTTGTAAAAGTACGAAAAAGCCGCATTGACCAACTTGCAAATGAAGGTAATAAACAAGCTTTAGCTGCAAGAAGTGTCCTATCTAATTTAGATGTTTATTTATCAGCTTGTCAGCTCGGGATTACGATTACTTCTTTAGGGCTTGGTTGGCTTGGTGAACCGACTGTGGAACATATACTACGACCGCTTTTTGAAAAAATCAACATTACTGGAACAATGGCTAACACGTTATCTTTTATTATTGCTTTTAGCGTTATTACATTTTTCCACGTTGTATTAGGTGAATTAGTTCCAAAGTCTTTCGCAATTCAAAAAGCAGAAGCAATCACACTCGAATTTGCTAAACCACTTATTTTATTTGATAAAATTATGTATCCGTTCATTTGGCTACTCAATAGTGCAGCTATATTTTTCACAAAACTACTCGGTTTAGAGCCAGCGAAAGAAAATGAACTTGCTCATTCAGAAGAGGAATTACGACTCATTTTAGGTGAGAGTTTTAAAAGTGGAGAAATAAACCAAACCGAATATAAATATGTAAATAATATTTTTGAATTTGATGACCGGGTTGCAAAAGAAATCATGGTCCCTCGTACTGAAATGGTTTGCTTATCTACCGAAAATACTTTAGAAGAAAATATGGATATCGTCGCAACTGAAAAATATACACGCTATCCTATAATTGAAAAAGATAAAGATGACATCATCGGGATGATAAATACAAAAGAAATATTTCATGATCAAACGAAAGGTATTTATAAACCACTTGAATCTTATATACATCCCGTACTAACTGTATTTGAAACTGTTCCAATCCGTAAAACATTAGTACATCTTCAAAAGAATCGCGTTCAGATGGCAATCATTATGGATGAATATGGTGGTACTGCTGGGCTTTTAACGATGGAAGATATTCTTGAAGAAATTATTGGAGAAATTCAAGATGAATTTGACGCGGATGAATCACCTATGATTGAAAAGCGTACGCCTAAGCTTACTGTTTTAGATGGAAAAGTACTCATTTCTGAAGTAAATGATATGTTTGGCCTACATATTGATGATAGCGATTTAGATACAATCGGAGGCTGGCTCCTCTCTCAAGCGGTTGACTTAAATATTGAAGCTGGTTATTCTATTGAATATGCTGGGTTTCAATTTAAAGCATTAGAACTTGATGGACATCAAATCAAAAAAATTGCTGTACATAAATTAGACATTAAAAAGGAGTTATAAATGTCTTTGTTACGCTCGCATATATACAAATTTATAATTGGTGTCATTGTTATTTTTGTCATAAGTCCTATTCCAGCTCTTTTTATTACACATAATTACTCTTATCAAAATGGCTTAATAAGTATTTTTCAAAACTTCGTTCAACTTTCTTCTATATCAATTCCAAAAATTGATTGGATGCATGAATCTATTTTTTTCTCAGCAAATCAGATGATACATACTTCTACTCATTCAACACCACTATTCCCTTACATATGGGAATTATATTTTTTATCAATTGTTCGTTTCACTTTCACTCTTGCAATTGGCTTCTTTATAAGTTTAGGAATCGGTCATCTATTTTTAAAAGCACCAAATTCAATTAAAAGGACCACTACTTTCCTACACTGGATACCGTACTCTTTTTGCACTGTATTTTTACAATGTTCTATCTTACTACTTCTTCTCTATATTGCAAACTTTATAAAGTTTTCTTATTTCTCATCTTTGATCATCGTATGTAGCACCTCTATGATTATCGTTATGCAAGCAAGAAAAAAATGGCTCCCTTTCCTGTATAACACAAGTGAATATGAAATGAAAAATTCTGCTTTCCTTGTTGATACATTATTTTTAACACTTACTTCGAATCATAAATCTATTTTAAGTTCTATTATTTTTTCCTTTTTAATTATGGAATGTACTTTTCACGCGAGCGGATTATTACAATTTATCGTTCAATTTGGTGGTACTGCACCTGTAATTGTCACAATCGGTTTACTACTATTGTATATCCCATACAGCGTCTTATCTTTTCTCCAAGCACTTTGGACAACAAACTACTCTAAACAAGAAACATACACTATAACACGAAGTATCCCAAAACCGTAATTGGGGGGGAATGAAAAAGTATCCACGAAAGAAAAAATTTTAAATACAACATTGGAATTAATTAAAAAAGAAGGTTTTGAAAGGGTAACGATAAGAAAAATTGCAGCATTGTCAGATGTAAATATCGCGCTTGTAAATTACCATTTTGGTTCAAAAGAAAAGTTGATTAGTGAGACGATTAAAGTTTTATTAATTAGCTTTCAAGGCACTTTTTCTATTTTAGATAATATTACAGTGCCAGCAAAAGAAAGATTAAAAATATTTTTATTGGATTATGTACTAGTAATTCGGCAATATCCTGAGTTAGTTAGGAAGATTATTGCAATGGGAACTACGGTATTTACATCTCAATACGAATATGGGGATTTTTTGAAGAGGCTAGGTTTTAGTAAAGTGAAGAATATTTTGAGCGAAATAACAAATGAAACGGATCAGGAAATTTTAATGATGATGACAGTGCAAATATTTGGATCTGTTTTTCTTCCAGCATTAATGATGCCAATTCTCGAATCAGGGGCAGATATAAGAGTACTACCTATAGAAAAACAGATTGATTTCCTATTTGAACGCTATTTTTATAAAAATTGAATGATTAGTGTCTTTAGAAAGCATTGGTGTGATATAGGGTTAGTTGTCGCTATTGTTGTCGCTGTTTGTTTAGTCAAGAATTTGGGAGAAATGAGTGAAATAAAAGTATTGTTAGGGTTAAGTTTTGTGGCCATTTTAGTGCATCAATTTGAAGAGTATCGTTGGCCAGGTTATTTTGCTGGTCTGTTTAATGTAGTTATATTTAAAGGTGATATACCAGATCGCTATCCATTAAATACGCAATCTGCTATGGTAATAAATATTTTGATTGCGTATGTTTTTTATTTACTTCCGGTTTTCTTTCAAAATATAATATGGCTTGGGATGGCACCTATTTTAATGGGTTTTTTTCAATTCATATGGCATGGTATTTTTGCGAATATAAAAGCAAAAACAATATACAATCCGGGATTAGGTGCGGTTGTATTACTACATGTTCCGATTGGTTATGTATATATGAAATATATTCTTTTACACAATCTGGCTACAAATTTGGATTGGCTATTAGGGATGATCTACTTTCTAATAGCTACCTATTTTTTAATTATAAAAGGAAATATGTTAATGAAAAGTAAGGAGACAAATCATTACTTTTCTAAAAAACAATTAGGTCCGTACAATGATACAGTAAAGTGAGTGCCGAAAAGGGAAGTTTTACTGTGCTCAAGTTCGATTACGATAGGGGAAGCATTGGAACATTTAAATAAAACGGGGTATCGTTGTGTACCAGTTTTAGATGAAAAAAAAGAGAAATTTTTAGGGAATATATATAAAGTAGATATTTTAGAATATAAAGGATCACTTGACGAGAGTGTAATACAATTATTGAACGATAAAGAAGGATTTGTGAGAGAAGATTCATCTTTCTTTAAAGTATTTTTTACAATAAAAAAATTGCCTTATTTATCAGTAGTTGACGAAAAAGGAATTTTCCTTGGAATTTTAACGCATAAAAAAGTTTTTGAGTTATTAGAGGATGCATGGGGCGTTCATTCTAGTAAATACTCTGTCATGATTGGAACGCAAGACTATAATGGAGCAATCCAAAAGTTATCGACAGTTTTAAAGAAATACACTGGTATTCAAAGTTTAATGACTTTTGATAATGATGCTCTATTAGTTCGTAGAATTATGTTTACATTAGGAGAAGAGTTTGAAGATGGTGAATTAGAAACACTTCAAAAAGATTTAGAAGATCATGGATTTAGAGTTGTGTATGTAGAAGAGATGAATAATCCACGTGAAGTAGAAACGATAGAGTAAATGCAAATGAAAAGTATGAAGGGACGATTGAGGCCAGGTGATACGGTAGCAATTGGTTTAATGCTATTTGCATTATTTTTAGGAGCAGGAAATTTAATTTTCCCGCCAGTTTTAGGTCAACAAGCAGGAGAGAATGTTTGGATTGCTACGATAGGATTCCTTGTAACGGGAGTCGGATTACCCCTATTAGCTGTAACAGCTGTCGCGTTTGTAGAGGGGGACTTGAAAGCGCTATCTTATAGAGTCCACCCTATATTTGCGTTTATTTTCCCATTGGTTAGTTATTTAGCAATCGGACCATTTTTCGCAATCCCGCGTACGGGAGCCGTTTCGTTTGAAATGGGTATGAAGCCGTTTTTATCAGATGCAATGGTTTCAGAGTGGTACATGCTATTTCTTTTCACTATAGTTTTCTTTGGAATAACGTGGTATTTATCATTAAATCCATCTAAATTAGTCGATTGGTTTGGAAAATTTCTTACACCATTATTAGTATTAATTGTTGCTGTTATTGTCGGAAAAGCAATTATTGATCCAATTGGAGAACCGGCTGCACCTTTAGCTGCTTATAAAGAGAATGCTTTCTTTGGTGGATTTATTCAAGGATATTTAACGATGGATGCAATTAGTGCACTTGTGTTTGGGATTGTTGTTGTACAAGTTATTCGCTCAAAAGGGATAAAAGAGAGCGGACAAATCGCAAAAATAACAGTTGTATCAGGGATTATTGCTGTAATAGGCTTAACGTTAATATATTTATCACTTGCATATCTCGGATCTACAAGTACATCACTAGGTGTGTCGGAGAACGGTGGTCTTATTTTAACGAATGTTGTAAATGAGTTATATGGAACAAGTGGCAAAATTTTATTAGGACTTGTAATTATACTCGCTTGTTTAACAACTTCTGTTGGATTAACATCTGCGTGTGCTGGCTTCTTTACAAACTTATTCCCAAGACTTTCGCATAAAACGATTGTAACTATGGTATGTGTATTTAGTTTAATTGTATCTAACCTAGGGTTAACACAATTAATCACAGTAACATTACCAGTGTTAATGATCATTTATCCAGTTGCAATTGTATTAATCGTTCTTTCATATTTCCATAAATGGATAGGGAAGCGTAATACAATTTACATTGGGGCTATTTTAGGTGCGTTGTTAATTAGCTTCTTTAACGGTTTAGAAAGTGCGAACATTAAAATTGATGCGATTTCTAATGTACTACAAATGTTACCATTATATAAAGAAGGAATAGGATGGTTAATCCCGTCATGTATTGGCGGCATTCTTGGTTTCTTCTTCTATAAATCAAATGAATCAAGCGAATTACAAAAGAAAGGTGCTTAGATGGCTAATTTTGAAGACTTTTTAACTTTTGATGTAAGAATTGGAACTGTAACACAGGCAGAGGAATTTAAAGAAGCGAGAGTGCCAGCGATTAAACTAGAAATTGATTTTGGGGAGCTTGGGATCAAGCGGTCCAGTGCTCAAATTACGAAGAGATATAATCCAGAAGACTTAATCGGTCAGCAAATTGTTGCTGTTGTAAATTTTCCGCCAAAGCGTGTAGCTGGATTTAAATCAGAAGTGCTTGTATTAGGGGGAGTTCCTGAAGCGGGAGATGTTGTGTTGCTTCAGCCTAATATGGAACTGCCAAATGGAACGAAAATTAGTTAGATGGATATCGGACGAGAATATTTACAATGTGCCATTTCTAATTTCAAAACAACAAAGCAGCAAGGAGAACGGGCGCTTTCTCAATTATCATACGAACAAATACAATGGTCTTCTCATGAAGAAACAAATAGCATAGCGATTATCATGAAACATTTGCACGGTAATATGCGTTCCAGATGGACGGATTTTTTAACATCTGATGGTGAAAAAGTTGATCGTGACCGAGATGGTGAATTTGAAGGAGGCTATTCTTCAAAGGAAGAAGCCCTTGCAGCGTGGCAAGAAGGATGGGAATACGTTTTTAATACGATGAATACGATAATGCCGGAACATCTATTGAAGACGGTTTACATTCGTGGTGAAGTACATATGGTCCTGCAAGCAATTGAAAGGCAAATTTCTCATTATGCTTTGCATATTGGACAGATTATTTACATCGGTAAAATGTTAAAAGAAAATGAGTGGGAATGTTTAAGCATTCCTAAAGGACATCCACTCGTTATGTAGATGAAAGAGACAAAGTCAACGTATTTATATAATTGGTTAAATGAGTTATCGATGAATGGCTACATGTATGTTCTTGGAAAAGAGAATCATTATTTTACACAAGAGTATCGAAATTTGAATCAAGATTTTTCAATCTCTTCGTTTCTCTTTTCTATGGCTACGAATATTCGTTTTAACGATGTACGTAGTTTTGTCGGAAAAGAGCTTCCTGGCTTTGGTAAGTACGATACAGAAATAGTTATCGCAGGTGAGGGAACAAATTATTCTAACTTACCGATAGAGTCGAGTGTTCCTCTTGAAGAAGTAGTGAAAGAACGGACTGGAGAAGGTGGACAAGCGCCAAAGCCTGATACGAATAAAGAGAAAAAACAACCAGCTCAAACGACTGGAAAAAGACAAGTTGCATTTATATATCATTCGCATAGCTGGGAATCTTATTTGCCGTTACTGAACTTAACGAATGATCCAAACCCGAATAAAGCGACAAGTTCTGTAACGAATATTTCCATAGTCGGCGACCGATTTCGTGAACAATTAGAAAGCGAAGGAATCGGATCTACTAACGATAAGACTGACGTTGGTCAAAGGTTAATTAGTAAAGGGTTAAATAGTAATAGTTCTTACAAAATGTCACGGGAAATTGTACAAGAAGCGATGGCTGGTAATAAAGAATTACAATACTTCTTCGATTTACACCGTGATAGTGCACGGAAAAATGTAACAACAAAAACAATTGGAGATAAATCATATGCTAAGCTTGCTTTTGTAATTGGGAAAGGTAACAAAAACTATGAAAAAAACTTACAATTAGCAACTGCGTTACACGAGACGATTAGTAAGAAATATCCGGGAATGAGCCGTGGTGTAATTCAAAAAGGATTCCAAACAGGAAATGGAGTTTACAATCAAGACCTATCAGGACAAGCGATATTAATTGAAGTTGGCGGGGTAGATAATACAGAGGAAGAATTAAATCGATCAATTGATGCACTTGCTAAGGCATTTGGTGAATATTTCTGGCAGGCGGAAAAGGTGAATGGATAAGTGATTCAGGTGATTAGGGAAATCAAAGTAGAAGATGCGGCATCATTTTTGCAATTGAGTAAGCAATTAGATGAAGAAACGAAATTTATGCTATATGAACCAGGAGAAAGAAAAGCTACGGCCGAGCAACAAGAACAAATGATACATCGATTTGTAGAAAATGAATATGCAACAATCTTTGTAGCGATTGAAGACCAGAGAATAGTAGGGTTTATTTTAGTGAATGGAAATAATATTCAAAGAAAGAGACATGTGGCAGGTATTGTAATTGGTATTTTGCAAGAGTGTAGTGGGCGTGGTATTGGAACGAGATTGTTTAAAGAGGTTGAGAAGTGGGCAAGATTACATGATGTATGGCGTTTAGAATTAACGGTAATGGCCCACAATACAAGAGCTCAGGCACTATATAGAAAAGTTGGATTTGAGAAAGAGGGTGTCAAAAAAGCTGCTCTTATTATCGATGGAAAAAACATTGATGAGTATGAAATGGCCAAATTATTAAAATAAATGAAAAAAAGATGGACACTACTTGGTATCGTAGCGGCGATACTCATTGTTGGAGTAGCAGGAATTAATTATAAAATGTATAAGGATAAGCAGGCACAGGAAGTGAATGTAAATAACATATTTCCGAAAGCGAAAGAAACGATTGCGAATATGGATGGGGATATTGCGGTAATTAGTAATCCAAATTCGATGCTTGTACTTGTGAATAAAAGTAGGCGTTTACCAGATGGGTATAGACCGCCAGATTTGGTTATTCCGAAAGTACGTTACTCTAGTGAAGGTGATCAAGAAAAGAAAAAAATGAGGAAAGAGGCAGCTAGTGCGCTTGAGGGCATGTTTCAGCAAGCTGATAAAGAGCGCATTTTCCTTTTTGCAGTCTCTGGATTCAGATCTTTTGATCGACAAAAGGCATTAAATACGATGTATAAAAAACAAGATGGAGAAGCGAAAACTGCGATGTCTAGCGCAATTCCTGGTACGAGTGAACATCAAACTGGACTAGCTATGGATATTACATCGCAATCTGCTAAATTTCAGTTAGAGACAGTTTTTGGGGAGACGAAAGAAGGTCAGTGGCTTTCTGAAAATGCCCATAAGTTTGGATTTGTGATTCGATATACAAAAGAAAAAGAATCAATTACGGGCTATCGATTTGAACCATGGCACGTAAGGTATGTGGGAAATCCACAAGCTACATATTTATATGAAAATCAACTGACGCTTGAAGAAGTAACAGAGTGAATGTTATATAAGAAAAAAGTACATGCATATATTACAAGAGAAAAAGAAGGGATGAAGCAATTACTTGTTTTTAAACATCGTGATATACCTGAAGCTGGTATCCAAGTGCCAGGGGGAACAGTTGATGAAGGAGAAACGTTAGAAGCAGCAGTTTTACGTGAAGTACAAGAAGAATCTGGATTACGTCATTTATGTATAGAGCGTTTCCTAGCAGATTACATCATACACGTGAAGGAAAAAAAGGAATATCAAAAACGCCACTTTTTCCACGTAACGTTACTAACGAATGTAAAAGATACTTGGGAACATATAGTAAGTGCTGGTGAGGAAGATGAAGGTTTAGTATTTTGCTACGAATGGATTAATATTGCAAAATGCCCTGAATTAGCAGGGAAACAGGGAGAGTTTTTACATTTGTTAGATGAGGTATATGCACAGTAAATGGAAATTCAGTTTAATCCAGTATTAAAAAAAGAATTAACAATTCATGATATACAGACCGCAATGGAAGAAGGGACGTTATCTTCCAAAGAATTAGTTATGTATTATCTTCATAGAATTGCACAATATGATCAAGATGGACCGAAAATTAATTCTATTTTAGAAATAAACCCGGATGCTATTTTTATTGCAGAAGCGTTAGATTATGAAAGGAAGATAAAAGGTGTAAGGGGACCATTGCATGGTATACCTGTTTTGCTAAAGGACAATATTGAAACGAATGATTCCATGCATACAAGTGCAGGTACGATTGCCCTAGAACAAAATATAAGTAGCGAAGATGCATTTCTCGTTACAAAACTGCGAGAGGCAGGAGCGGTGATAATAGGTAAAACGAATATGACAGAGTTAGCAAATGCAATGTCTTTTGAAATGTGGGCTGGATATAGTGCAAGAGGTGGTCAAACAATCAATCCATATGGAACGGGCACGGATGATATGTTTGTTGGTGGCTCTAGTACAGGGGCCGCAATAGCAGTTGCCGCTAATTTTACAGTATTATCTGTTGGGACAGAAACGGATGCCTCTATTTTGAGTCCAGCTGTTCAAAGCTCTGTAGTAGGTATGAAACCGACTGTCGGTCTAATTAGTCGTAGAGGAATTATTCCATTCACTTATTCACAAGATACAGCGGGACCATTTGCTAGAACAGTAACAGATGCCGCTATTTTACTAGGGAGTTTAACTGGAGTGGATGAGAAAGATGTAGCTACTCATAAAAGTGAGGGTATGGTATATGAAGATTATACATCTTATCTTGATGTTAATGGTTTAAAGGGAGCGAAGGTTGGTGTTTATAGTAATGCTCCAAAAGATTATTACGAAAATGGTGAGTATGATGAAAATTTGTTTGAGGACACGATCCAAGTAATACGTAGTGAGGGAGCGACAGTAGTGGAAAATATTGATATTCCTTCCTTTCATAGAGAATGGAGCTGGGGAGTTCCGCTTTATGAGCTGAAGCATAGTTTAGATAACTATCTTTCAAAATTACCTTCTACTATTCCAGTACATTCTATTTCAGAATTAATGGCGTTTAATAAAAATATAGCAGAAAGAGCTTTAAAATATGGACAAACTAAGTTGGAGGGAAGAAAAGATTATCCTAATACGTTAAGAAATCCAGAATATTTACATGCAAGATTAGAAGATATATATTTTTCGCAAAAACAAGGTATTGATTTTGCATTGGAAAAATATAATCTTGATGCGATACTGTTCCCTTCCTATATAGGCTCTACTATATGTGCAAAAGCAGGTTATCCGTCTATAGCAATACCCGCGGGATATATGGAAAGCGGGAGACCTTTTGGAATTACGATTGCAAGTACTGCTTTTCGTGAAGGATTATTAATTAAACTAGCATACGCTTTTGAACAAGCGACAAAGCATAGGAAGAGTCCCAACTTGTCATGAATGATTATTACAACCCATATCTATATATCAACTAAATCAGCTACTATTACTGCCCTTTTTCCATTATTGCAAGTTATCACAAATTTGATCGCAAACATATCTGCACCACTTATAATGAATCATTTTTCATCTTATTCAGTACTTTTTATATTACAATGGGCAAAAACTACCCTATTCATTTTATTAACGCTATTATTTTCGGTCCTTTCCACAAACATTGTAACTCTATTAACTTTCATTTTTTTCATTTCTTTATGTAGTGGGTGGAGTGCTCCATTACTATACAGTATTGTTCCACGCCTAACACCAAAAGAAAAATTAGTAAAAGTAAATAGTATCTTTTCCTTTTCAACACAAATTGTACAAGCGGCAGCTTATTCATTTACAAGTATTATCGTTCTGCTTATTGGCGCTACTTCTACACTCATGATTACTATTATTTTAATGATTTTTGGATGTATCGCATTGCATATTTCATTACATTCCATCCATACCCAACGAGTAACAGAGTCTTCCTCTTCTAAAAACACAGCTTTATTTGAAGGCTGGAAACTATTATTTCATCATCCTTCTTTGCGCACAGTTACATTAATGGACTTAATTGAAACTTTCGCAGGGACGATATGGATTGGTGCTATTACTATGGCATATGTAACGACTGTTTTGCATAAAGGAGAAGAATGGTGGGGATATATTAACACAAGTTATTATGTGGGCACATTAATTGGCGGTCTATTAGCGTGGAAAATAAGTACATACATTCAAAAAAATTTAATACGCTCCATGGCGATAGGATCACTTATATTTAGTATTCTTACATTTTTATATGGTATAACAAGCAGTGGATTTATTGCGCTTTTCCTATGTGTTCTAATGGGACCATGTTATCAAATTAGAGATATTTCTCAAACGACGGTTTTACAATCTAGTGTCGCCCCTTCTCTATTATCAAAAATGTATACAGCTCATGGAGCACTTCTCTCGACAGCTTCTGGTCTTTCTATGCTTAGCGTTGGCATTATTACTGATATGTTCGGTGTTCGTACGATTTATATGATCGCTTCTTTTCTTATTTTATGTTCTGCCTGTTTATCTTTTAACCTATTAAAATATCATAAGACAGAGCAGAAAGATATTTCACTTTAAATGGCTGGTTGGGTGATTTGGTTTATTATAGCGGGTATTTTATTTATCGCGGAAATGTTGTCGATAACGTTTTATATGCTTTGGCTTGGAATTGGAGCTGTTGTCGGAGGTCTTATTGCTTTATTTGCTCCTGATGCACTATTGTTACAAGTTACTGTTGGTGCGATTGTAAGTTTAACATTGACATTCTTTACGAAAAGAATTTCAAAAAACTTTCGAGAAGCAAAAGGTTTTACTGATACAGTAGATATGCTTGCCGGTAAAAAAGGGATTGTTGTGCAAGCGATTACAAATGAAACGAACGGTATTGTGAAGGTGGATGGAGATACTTGGACAGCTATTGCAGATGATCCGATTGACACTGGAGAAAAAGTCGTTGTTATAAAGAGGCATAGTACTATATTACAAGTAAAAAAGGAGAGTGAATAAATGATAGCATTAACGTTAACGATTATATTCGCGCTAATTGTAGTTACATTTATTGCATTAACAATTAAAATTATTCCTCAGCAAAAAGTTGGGGTCATTGAAAGATTTGGTAAGTTTCAGCGTATTATGCACCCAGGATTAAATATTTTAATCCCGATTGTAGATCGCGTTCGTGTATATCACGACTTACGTATTCAACAAACGAATGTACCACCACAAAAGGTAATTACGAAAGATAACGTACAAGTAGAAATTGATACAATTATTTTCTATCAAATTGTTGAACCTGAACTTGCGACATATGGTATCTCAAACTATGAATATGGTGTTCGTAACATTACTTCTGCAACGATGCGTCAAATTATCGGTAAAATGGAATTGGATGAAACGTTATCGGGTCGTGAAAAAATTTCAACAGAAATTCGCTTAGCGCTTGATGAAGCAACAGAAAAATGGGGCGTTCGTATTGAGCGTGTTGAAGTAGTAGACATTAACCCGCCAAAAGATGTGCAAGCATCGATGGAAAAACAAATGAAAGCAGAACGTAATAAACGTGCGATTATTTTAGAAGCTGAAGCAGCAAAACAAGATAAAGTTCTTCGTGCAGAAGGGGAAAAACAAAGTAAAATCTTGATGGCTGAAGGGGATAAGGAAGCACGTATTCGAGAAGCTGAAGGTTTAAAAGAAGCGAAAGAATTAGAAGCGCAAGGGGAAGCAAGAGCAATTGAAGAAATCGCAAAAGCAGAACAAAACCGAATTGAATTACTTCGTGCAGCAGATTTAGATGAACGCGTACTTGCTTATAAATCATTTGAATCATTGATTGAGGTTGCAAAAGGACCAGCAAATAAAGTCTTTATTCCGTCTAATGCAATTGAAACACTTGGTACTCTTGGGGCAATCGGAGAAATCTTTAAAGAAAAACAAGCGAAGAAATTGCCTTCAAATGATACAGGTAAAGAACAATAAATGATACAGGTAAAGAACAATAAGAGTGAGGAAGAGGAATGGAATGCCATTTCTCTTTTTTGTGCGTATATTACGAAAGGCTTGTACATATCCATGTATAAAGAAGGTGATACAGTGAAAAAGTATGCAACCCGTATACATGGAAAAAAACTAATCTCGTTACTTTTTTTATATGCACTAATAGTAATAATTATCGCGTCAATTTTGACGTCGCTTTTACATACAATGAGATCAAATTATGCGAATCAATGGTTTGGAAAAGTGTCAATGCAAGGTTTTGTTCAAATGATAGAAAGTGAGAATCACTATTATGGATTTGATTATTTTAAGCAGAATAAACGGGAGTCCGTTGGGAATTTAATGTTCTCAATTGCGACAGATTTGAAAATTAAAGATTTAAGAACATTTGTCGGTAAAGAAGTACCTGGTATGTCAAAGTATTACTCTAACATTATCGTAGCTGGGGAAGGGACAAACTTTACGAATATCCCGAATGAATCTAGTGTACCGATTGAAGAAGTAACGAAAGAGCGAGAGGTAGCAAAAGATAAAGTTACAGAAGCGGAAAAGAATAATCCGGTGCAGAAAAAGAACGGAACGAAAAAAGGTGAAAATGCAGTATACATTTACCATACACATAGTTGGGAATCCTTCTTTCCGTTATTACCAGGAGCTACCGATCCATCGAGTCCGGATGTAAATGTGTCCTTATTAGGAAAACGTATGAAGGAGCAACTTGAAGAGCAAGGAATTCCAGCAGTTCATGATAAAACGAATATGGGTGATTTACTGGCAAGTAAAAAATGGAAATGGTATCAATCGTATACAGCATCTCATGGATATGTAAAAGAAGCATTAGCACAAAATAATAAAATTGCTTTTCCAATTGATATACATCGTGATGACCAGCGCAAGAAAGTAACAACAAAGGTAATAAACGGGAAATCGTATGCGAGATTATATTTTATAATCGGCATGGAAAATGAAGGGCGTGCCGAAAATGAAAAAATTGCAAGAGCAATCAATAGTTATTTAGATGAAAACTATTACGGATTAAGTAGAGGGATTTTTCCGAAGTATAAAAAAGATGGAAATGGCGTTTATAACCAAGATTTATCTAAAAATGCGATGTTAATTGAAGTTGGTGGTGTTGATAATACGTTAGATGAATTATATAACACAATTGATGTATTAACGGAAGCATTTAGTAAGTATTACTGGAATGATGCAGAGAAAGTGAATGGATGAATGCAAATACTACTAGTACGCCACGGAGAATCTGAAGCAGACATATTACATGTACATGAAGGCCGAGCTGATTTTGAATTAACAGAAATGGGAAGACAGCAAGTACAAAAACTTGTACAGAAAGTGAAGGCTGACTTTCCACCAGATTTCATTTGGGCAAGTACATTAAAACGTGCCCGTGAAACTGGTGAAACATTAGCGGAAGCAATTGGTTGTCCAATTCAATTAGAAGAGGAATTAATGGAGTTTAATAATGGGGTGCAAGCCGGCTTGTCTTTTGAAGAAGCGAAAAAATATCCTGAGCCAAAGTTTCTTCATGACCGTTTTGAAAATGGAGAATCATTTATTGAATTTAGAATGAGAATAGAAGGAATCTTTTCTAAAATCGTGACAGAGAATACATATGATCGAATTGCAATTGTTGCGCACGGTGGTGTAATAAATAGTATGTTACGAGCGTTTTTCAAAATGCCAATTTCAATGGACTATTATTTTAAAATGGGAGATACGGGAATAAGTTTAATTGAAATTGAGGATGAACAAAAAACGATACATTTCATTAATGATACGAATCATTTGGACGGGATGTAAATGTACAAAGTCGTATTTTTTGATGTTGACGGTACACTTTTAAGTGAGATTGATAGAAGTATGCACGAAAGTACAAAAGAAGCGATACAAAGGTTAATAGATAAAGGAATTCATGTAGTTGTTACAACAGGGAGACCATATAGTTTATGCTCACAATTTAAAGAACTAGGCATAGACACATTTATTTCTGCAAATGGTGGACATATTAAGTGTAAGGAAGAAGTTATACATAAATCGATACTTTCAAGTGAATTTGTTCATGATATTTCAAATTTCGCTGAATTACATGGTCATAGTGTTTCTTACTTTACAGAAGAATTTTCTATGAATGGTATAGCCTCAAAAGATGAACGTGTAATACGAGCATTAAACGAAACTTTAAATTTAGAGCGATATCCTGATAAAGTTAGAAACTTATCAGAAGAGATGTATTGTATATGTCTGTATGCTGATGAAACAGAAGCTCAAAAATTTTTTGAAAAATATCCAATGCTTACGTTTGAACGTTTTCATGGTTATGTTATGAATGTGTTGGAAGATAATAAAGTATCGAAGCTAACTGCAATCCAAAAGGTATTGGAACATTTAAATATTTGTAAGTCAGAAGCAATGGCATTCGGAGATGGTGGAAATGACATTGAGATGTTACAGTATGTAGGTTTAGGAATTGCGATGGGGAATGGTGGAGAAGAGTTAAAAACAAAAGCTAATTTCGTTACAAAGAAATCAAGTGAAGGTGGCATTTCGTTTGCTTTAAAAGAGTTTAGGATCATTTGAATGGATTCAAAAAAATGTGATCTTCCTTTAGGGATTGATCCATATGCAGAGTTAATAAAAAAGACAGCATCAACGGATACAGATCCAATCGCAGCAAAACTTGGTTTGTTAATGTTATGGACGGCTGATAATGTTCTTGATGCTGTTGACGTAGATTTAGCCCCGCTTGGTATAACGGAAAGCAAATTAGATTTTTTACTGTTATTTATTTTGCGTGAAATGGAATCGAATGGAGAAGAAGTGAACATGAGTCCGTCGGATATAGCGAGTCGATTAGGGATTACACGTGCTTCTGTCACTGGCTTATTAGATTGGATGGAGAAACGAGAGTTAATCGTAAGGTTCCATCATTCTGAAGATCGAAGAAGATTAAAGGTGAAAATTACTCCGAAAGGAAAAGAACTAGTTACACATTCTTTACCGACTTTTTGGTCATCTTGCGCTTCGTTAGTTGATGACTTTAATCAAGAAGAGCGTCAAGTGTTAGAGAAGCTATTAAATAAAATGCAAGTAACTATGCAGATGAAATTAGGGGAAGGTAGGTAAATGGAAATATCAAAAGAAGTAAATAGTGAGAGGAATTATACAGTAATGACGGCGGTGTTATGTTGGGCAGGTATGGTAGTTATGTCCAGCCTATATGTGACGATTCCTTTAATCGCTCTATTTTCAGACGTTTTTAAGGTTTCATTAGCGCAATCTGCGGCTACAGGCAGTATATTTTCGGTAGGTTTTGCTATAGGTTGTTTGTTATTTGGGGCAATATCTGATAAATATGGGCGAAAAAAATTGATTTTTATTGGATTGCTTGCACTGTCGATTGTTTCTTTTTTCTTAGGGTTTGTGGATAGCTTATTTTGGCTTATTATTCTTCGAGGGTTACAGGGAATAGCAGCAGCTACATTTTCTCCAGTGGCGTTAGCTTACGTTGTAGAAATGTTTCCAGTAGAGAAAAAAGTTATAACGATAGGGTTTGTTAGTACCGGTTTTTTAGTAGCTGGAATTGCAGGGCAAGTAATAAGTACTGCTGTTAGTCAGCATTTTGGATGGCATATGGTGTTCTTTCTTCTTAGCTTTGTCTATATCATTACTGCTGTATGGGTTCATTATTCTCTTCCGAAAGGGGAAACGTCTCAAGCTTATACGGATATTTTGGGGCCAATGAAACAGATGGGGAAAGTTTTTACACATAAAAGCTTAGTATGGAGCTATATAGTTGCGTTTGTTTTATTAATGGCTTTTGTTAATATGTATACTGTTTTAGGGAATTATTTGAGCTCTTCTACTTACAATTTAACAGCAGAACAAATTCTTTATTTTCGCCTAGCAGGGTTATTTGGTATGTTACTATCACCACTTGCAGGTCGTTTAACAAAGAGGTTCGAAGTAAAGAAAGTTCTTCAAGGAGGATTGTTAGTTGCTATTTTTAGTCTAAGTTCAATGGGATTTATTTCGACACTGCCGTTACTTGTAATGATGAGCGTCTGCTTCGTAATAGGTATTGCTATATCGGTTCCATCTTTAGTTTCTCTTGTCGGCCAATTAGGAGGGAGAGCAAGGGGAATAGCAGTTTCTATTTATACTTTCGTTTTATTTTTAGGAACTAGTATAGGACCTATTATTTCTATTTATCTTATGAAAATAGGGAACTATGCTCAGACGTTTATTTTATTAGGAGTCATACTCTTTATTGGCTTTGTTTCCACTCTTTTTATTCAAATAAAGGAATGCAAGGATCTTTAAATGCAACAAATGATGATACAAGGGTACGATTTACTTTCTAAAACTTTTTTATCCTATTCCAATGAAGAATTAGCGGAAATTATGACTGCTTATTGGGATATTGCTTATTCTCGATTCGAATGGTTACTTGAAATCGTCGCTCACTTTTATCATCATCGCAGTCAAATTCATATTTTACTAGTTGAGCATGTTAAAGATCCTTGCATTCCTTTATTTGAATAAATGAAACGTGAAATAGAATGGAATGCAATTATTGAGTTAGGAGTTAGACCAATGAGTTTGAAATATGGAAGAGATACAATTGTTGAAGTTGACTTAAATGCTGTAAAACATAATGTAAAAGAATTTAAAAAACATGTAAACGATGAAAATATTGCAATGATGGCTGCTGTAAAAGCGAATGGGTATGGCCATGGGGCAGTTGAAGTTGCGAAAGCTGCTATTGAGGCAGGGGTGAACCAGCTTGCAGTTGCATTTGTCGATGAAGCAATCGAATTAAGAGAAGCTGGAATCACTGTACCAATTTTAATATTGGGTTATACATCAGTTGCAGCTGCGGAATCCGCAATTCAATATGACGTTATGATGACAGTCTATAGAATAGAAGATTTACAAGGCATAAATGAAATTGCACAACTTCTTCAAAATAAAGCACGTATTCAAGTGAAAATCGATACAGGAATGAGCCGTATCGGTTTGCAAGAAGAAGAAGTTAAACCATTTTTAGAAGAATTGAACCGTATGGAGTATGTAGAGGTAGTAGGGATGTTTACACATTACTCTACGGCAGATGAAATTGATAAATCATATACGAATATGCAAACAAGTTTATTTGAGAAAGCTGTAAATACAGCAAATGAATTAGGGATGAAAATACCATACATTCATAGTTCAAATAGTGCAGGGTCAATGGAACTAAGCAATACATTTCAAAATATGGTTCGCGTTGGTATTGGAGTTTACGGCATGTATCCTTCGAAAGAAGTGGATCATACAGTCGTTTCCTTACAGCCTGCATTGTCATTAAAATCAAAAGTAGCTCATGTTAAACATGCGACGAAAAATCGTGGTGTTAGTTATGGAAATACGTATGTAACAACGGGTGAAGAATGGATTGCGACTGTGCCGATTGGTTATGCTGATGGCTATAATCGCCAGTTATCTAATAAAGGGTATGCATTAATTAATGGAGTTCGAGTGCCGGTTATTGGTCGTGTTTGTATGGATCAGCTTATGCTGGACGTTACAAAAGCAATGCCAGTACAAGTAGGGGACGACGTGGTATTTTACGGCAAACAAGGTGAGGAAGAAATTGCTGTAGAAGAAGTAGCGGATATGTTAGGCACAATTAATTATGAAGTTACATGTATGTTAGACAGAAGAATTCCTCGTGTTTATAAGGACAATAATGAAACAACTGCGGTTGTAAATATATTAAGAAAAAACTGAATGAACATTGAAAAAAAGAAATCTTTAACAGTAAACGAAATTCAGCAAATGAAAGAGTTAGCCCATATTTGCGGACAATACGATCAAATTGATTACTCATCAGATTTACATGTTAATTTTTTAACTGTTCGTAATAAAAAAGAAATAAATGATTTTCTATTTTTTGATGATACCCAATTAATTGGTGCATTAAGTATGTACGACTTTGAAAGACCGACTAAACTGGAGTTAATAGGATTCGTGCACCCAAACTATAGAACACAACATATAGGCACTGCCCTTTTACAAACTGCCATGAACGAAATACAAAAAAGAGACACAGACGAAGCTCTTCTCATCATTAACGGAGATTCCTCATCTGGGAAAGCATTTGCAAATCAAATGAAATTACCTTATCTATACAGCGAGTATAATATGACGTGCAAATCAAATGAAAAACGAGAAACAATGAAGAATACTATTAAACTTTCCATCGCATCTTCAGAATTACTTCCTGATCTCATAGAAATCTCTAGTAAAGCTTTCGGGGATTCTGTAGCAAATACATCCACATGGTTACAAAAAATGATGAAGTCACCTTCTCATCAAGTTTACGTTGCTCTTATGAATGAAAAATCAATTGGAACGATTACAGTTACTCACCAAGAGCGATCCACTACACTTTCAGGCTTCGCAGTCCATCCTTCTTATCAAGGTAAAGGATATGGTAAAGATATTCTAAGTTATATGGTACATACACTTATTACAGAAGGAGTTTCAACGATTGAATTAGACGTCGAAACGCAAAATAACAATGCTTTACAGTTATATACACATTGTGGCTTTGAAATTATAATGAAGCATAATTATTATGACTTGTTCAAAAAACATCAATAGGTGGTACATATTCTGTTATATAATGAATTTATAGAATTTGCAGAAAAAAGAGGAGATTTCATGTTACAACAACTATTCACTTCACCTATTCTATCCATTCGAGCTTTACACCCAGGCTATGAAGATCATGCAAGTGACGTTTTTCTCATTCAAACAGAAGATGCAGAAGTTATCGTTCGTTCTTCTAAAATGAATGAAGAGCCAAATAATGATTTTTGGTGGGGATGCAAAAATCTCTTTGGAATTGATCCAAGGAACGTACATCATTTAGAAACGGTACATGCATTGCTGCAAAAACATACAAATCTTCCTATCCCAACAATTTTAGAAAAACATATTTTAGATGGCCGAGAATTCGTTGTGGCTGAAAAATTAGTAGGTAAAACAGTTCAATCTTTTATTGGGCAACCAGATTCTATTTTATTCAACCTAGGAAAAGGACTAGCACAAATACATAAGTATACAGCCCATTTCGTAGGAAATCGGTCACGTACACTCCAAGTCCCACTAGCAGAATTCCAGCCACACGTTTTAAAAGTGAGTAAAGAACTTGTAAATAGGTTTTATTCCGATAACGAGAGCATATATAACGCATTTCATACTTTTGAGTCACAACTTTCTACCTTACCAACACCAAAGGAATCTACACTCGTCTTAATTGATATGGATCCTACTCAGTTTTTATCAGATGGTATAACTATTACTGGTTTAGTAGATACAGAAGCTTATGCAGTTGCCCCGCGAGAGTTTGATTTTATCGGATTAGAATATGTACTTTCAGAAAAAGAGGCTCATGCCTTTAAAAGTGGTTACGAAACAATTATGTCTATTCCTCATCTTGAGGAATGTAGACAGCCTTATCGTTATTTGTACCGACTGTTATCTGTTCAAGGTAGTGTGTAAATGTGTGTTGAATCGAAAGGAGAGAATGGTATGGCGAACGTACTCGTAATAAATTTCCCTGGAGAAGGTCATATTAATCCGACGATAGCAGTTGTTAATGAGTTAATTCGACGCGGGGAAACAGTTGTATCATATTGTATTGAAGATTACAGAAACAAGGTTGAAGCAACAGGCGCTGAATTTCGATCATTTGAGAATTTTCTTTCGCAAATTAATATTATGGAACGAGTTAATGAGGGTGGTAGTCCTTTGACGATGCTATCCCATATGATTGAAGCATCAGAACGTATTGTTACTAAAATTGTAGAAGAAACAAAAGGAGAAAAGTACGATTACTTAATATACGATAATCATTTTCCTGTTGGACGTATGATAGCGAATATTTTACAGTTGCGAAGCGTTTCTTCTTGTACAACCTTTGCTTTTAATCAGTACATTACTTTTAATGATGAGCAAGAATCGAGCCCAATAGATGAGACCGATCCATTATACCAATCTTGTGTAGTGGGAATGGAAAGATGGAAAGAGCAGTATGGAATGAACTGTAATAGTCTGTATGATATTATGAATCATCCTGGCGATATTACGATTGTATACACTTCCAAAGAATATCAGCCACATTCGGATGTATTTGATGAATCGTATAAATTTGTCGGTCCATCAATTGCTACTCGAAAAGAAGTGGACAGTTTTCCTATTAAAGATTTAAAAGATGAAAAAGTGATTTTCATTTCTATGGGAACAGTTTTTAATGAACAACCTGTCCTGTATGAAAAATGTTTTGAAGCGTTTAAAGGTGTAGAAGCGATAGTCATATTAGTTGTTGGTAAGAAAATAAATATAAGTCAATTTGAAAATATTCCGAATAACTTTAAGTTGTATAATTATGTGCCGCAATTAGAAGTATTACAGCATACTGATGTATTCGTGACACATGGTGGTATGAACAGCTCGAGTGAAGCGTTATATTACGGTGTACCGTTAGTTGTAATTCCGGTAACAGGAGATCAGCCTTTAGTTGCGAAACGAGTGACTGAAGTAGGGGCTGGAATAAGGCTTAATCGTAAAGAATTAACTTCTGAATTGTTACGTGAGACTGTAAAGGAAGTAATGGATGATGTAACGTTTAAGGAAAATAGTCGTAAAGTTGGAGAGTCACTTCGAAATAGTGGTGGGTATGAGAGAGCAGTTGATGAAATATTTAAAATGAAAATGAATTCATATTTAAAGCTTAAATAAATGAAGAAAGTATTTGAATACGTATTATTAACAATTGGCTCCATTATTGTAGCAGGTTCACTAGAGCTTATTTTAGCGCCTAACGGACTAGTAGATGGCGGGGTAACGGCTATTGCTATTATGGCAAATAAAGTTGCAGGATTACCGCTGTATGGCGTGTTTTTAGGACTTAATATTCCTATTTTACTATTTACTGCAAAAGTAATGGGGAAGAAGTTTTTTATCCGTACATCGTATGCGAATGTCGTTACAACACTCGGATTGATTTATTTAAAACCATTTCCAGCGATTACAACTTCTGAACTATTAATTGTACTTTATGGTGGCGTACTGTTTGGAATTGGTGTAGGGATTGTAGTGAAAATGGGCGGAGCAATAGATGGCTCAGAAATGTTAGCAGTTTGGATGAACAAACACTTTAAGGTACCTATTAGCACATTTTTACTTGCTGTAAATGCAGTTATTTTCATTTTTGTTGCCATTTTATTCTCAATCGAACAAGCGATGTTCTCATTAGCAATTTTCTATATTGTTACGAAAATGATTGATTTCATATTAGATGGCATTAATCAAGGGAAGAGCGTCATGATTATTTCTGGTAAGAATAAAGAAATAGGCGATTTACTTATGAAAGAATTGCAATTATCCGTTACGTATCTACATGGAGAAGGTGGTTTTTTAGGAGAGCATAAGAGAATCATTTATTGTATTACAAATCGTTTCATTTATCCGAAAATGAAAGATCTCGTTCTCTCTGTAGATCCAACTGCTATAATTGAAGCTTCTTATTCAACAGAAACAACTGGTGTTAAGCGTCCGGGAAGGACTGCTCGATCAAGTGATTAAATGGATTTTACTATCCCATTGCAATTAGAAAGCAATACACCTATTTACTTACAAATTTACGAATTTATAAAATATGAAATTATACAGGGAACTATTTCTGTTGGTACACGTCTTCCCTCACATAGAAGCTTAGCGTCACAACTTAATATTAGCCGTATTACTGTTGAATCAGCTTATCAACAATTATTAGCTGAAGGTTATGTAGAAAGTAAACCGAAACGTGGTATTTTTGTTGCAAATGTCGATATTGACGTTATCCCTAATAAAAAATTAAATAAGGCAAAGGAAACGAGCGATTTAATAGAAGAACCGTTTGAATTTGATTGTAGCCAAGGTCTTATTGATCAAACTGCTTTTCCGATTACAAACTGGAAAAGAGCGTTACAAGAAGCAATACTAAAGTACGAAAATGCGTTATTTGCTAAAGAAGACCCACAAGGTGAGTTCGTTCTTCGAGAACATATTTCAACATATTTATATCATGCGCGTGGTGTATATTCTTCACCTGATCAAATTGTGATTGGTGCCGGAACGCAGCCACTTCTTTGGCTACTACTTCAACTGCTTGGTCCTACAAAAGAGTACGGCATTGAAAACCCTGGATTTCACCGTGTACATGCAATTGTTAAAAGCTGCAATCGAAACATTCATCCCATTCCATTAGACGAAAAAGGGATTCGTATTTCTAACTTATACAATACAAATTCCAATGTCACATACGTTACACCATCACACCAATTTCCACTTGGAATGATTATGCCTTTACCTAGAAGATTAGAATTGTTAAAATGGGCCAACGATCGCGATGGATATATTATTGAAGATGACTATGATGGGGAGTTTCGTTACGCAGGTAAACCAATTCCGTCTTTACAAAGTCTTGACTCAAATGAACGTGTTATTTATATGGGGACTTTCTCAAAATCTTTTTTACCTTCTTTACGAATGGGATATGTTGTTTTACCACTGCATCTTTTAAAAACGTATGAAGCGTTGCAAGGTATTTTTAAACAAACAGTCTCTACTATACAACAACTTGCTTTCGCTGATTTTATACAAAGTGGAAATTGGGAACGTCATATTAACCGCAGTCGTACGTTGTATAAAAGAAAACATCATACATTAGTAAAATCCATTGTGAAAGAAATGGGTACTAATGTTCAAATTCTGGGTGAACAATCTGGTCTTCATATTGTTCTACGTATCCATAACAATATGAATGAACAAGAACTTATTGAATCAGCTAAGAAACAAAGTATTAAGTTATATCCACTTTCTCCCTATGATTTTGTAAATGATTTACACAAAGAATCTTACGTATTACTCGGTTTCGGTAGTATTTCCGAAAATAAAATTGAAACGGTAGTAAACTTATTGAATAAAGCTTGGTTTCCTAGTTAAATGAATGTTAAAGAAGTAGTAACAGAAGTACAATTACATGAAGTATTACCTGTTTTACAGCAATTACGAACACAGCTTTCCGTAGAGGAAGCAGGCTTATTGTTTCGAAAAATGAAAGAGGAAAATTATAAACTATTTTCGTTACGTAATGAAGCGGATGAAATTGTTAGCCTTGCCGGTGTAGCAATTTGTACGAACTTTTATAATAAGAAGCACGTTTTCGTATATGACCTTGTAACAGCAGAAGCACATCGTTCAAAAGGATATGGGAATGTATTACTTTCTTATTTAGAGAACTGGGGAAAGGAAAATGGATGTGAGTCTATCGACTTAACATCAGCGTTCCCTAGAATTGATGCTCATCGTTTTTATGAAAGGGAAGGGTATGATAAGGTAAGTTATTCTTTTCATAAAAAATTATAATTGGAGCGTTTATACTTGGAGAAAATAAAGAAACTATCTATCCCTAATAATGCTAGAGTTATCATAATATCTGATATTCATGGAGAATTGAACCTTTTAAAAGAATTACTACATAAAGTTAACTTTAAGAATGAAGATTATTTAATTATTAATGGAGACCTTTGTGAGAAAGGAAGCGATAGCATCGGCGTAGTAGACTATGTAATGGATCTTGTAGAGAGTAATTTAAATGTTCACGTTGTTGAAGGGAATTGTGAAGTTTTAGTTGATGCTCTTCTAAATGAAAATCCAGGTCTCATTAATTATTTATGTACAAGAAAGCATTCGATTTTTAATGAATGGTTAGAACAATTACATTTTTCTATTCAGGAAGATACTTCAATTCAGGAAGTGAAGGAAGTACTGCTGAGTCAATTTTCAAAAGAAATAAATTGGCTAAATGAGCTGCCAACAGCGATTGAAACAGAAGATTATATTTTTGTACATGCTGGACTGGAAGATAGAGTAGATTGGAAAGAAACAGCGCGCAAAAATGCGATAGCAATGCCAGAGTTTTTTAATAAATCGCATAGAGCTAATAAGTATGTAGTTGTTGGGCATTGGCCTGTTGTGAACTATTCTGAAGAAGCCCCGTCTAACAATCCAGTTATTGATAAGGAGAAAAAAATTATTGCAATTGACGGCGGGAATGCGATTAAAGAAGCAGGGCAATTAAATGCATTTATCATTCAGAGGAAACTAACAGGTGATACGTTTTCTTATACATATGTAGACTATTTTCCAATTTATGAAGCAACAGCAGAATTTAATGCCGATGCAACAATGCAGGGAGGGGTTACATATCCGTATTATTACATAGAGCCGGTGGAGAAGAGGCGAGATTACACAATATGCAAGCAAAAGGAAACGAATAAAGTACTCAATGTGAAAAATGAATATATTAGGCAACGTGAGTCAGGTGAATACACAGTGAAAACCGATATTTCTTGTGCGCAAGTAGGTGTTAGAAAAGGGGATATTGTTTCTCTCATTGATGGTAGCTGCGCAGGGTATGATTTAATTAAAATAAATGGAGTAGAAGGCTGGATAGAGAAAGGGATTCTACTTGAGATAAATAAGAAGGAAAGTAAAATATTGAGCTGAATGCAAAACGTTATAAAAAAAGGGAACAAAGTTACAATTCGTACAATTGAAGAATCAGATATAAAAACATTATGGAGCCTCGTATTTAAAGAAGAAAATCCACAATGGAAGAAGTGGGACGCGCCATATTTCCCTTTCTCAATGCAAGAATACGCACCTTATAAAGAAAAGATGTTAACTCGTTTACAAGAAGAACCTCTATCAAATTTAATTATAGAAAATAACGGTCAAATTATAGGTACAGTCGGATTTTATTGGGAGCATAAACCGACGCGTTGGTTGGAGATGGGAATTGTTATTTATGATCCAACATACTGGAATGGTGGCTACGGTACAGAAGCATTAACTTTATATCGAGATTTATTATTTGAAAAGATGGAGATTGGTAGAGTAGGGCTCACGACGTGGTCTGGTAATGAACGAATGATGAAAGTAGCCGAGAAAATAGGAATGACTTTAGAAGGTAGAATGCGCAAATGCCGATATTATAACGGAACATACTATGATTCTATTCGAATGGGAATGATTCGTGAAGAATGGGAAGCAATATATGTAACGGAGGGGTGAATGTACGCTATTATTGCAACATTTGATAGTGTGTTTACTAATAAAATTATAGAATTGCAAAATGAACTAACGAATATAATAGAGTCAAATCAATTAGCTGGAGTAGAACCGCATATCACACTTGCGGACTATAAGGAGTTAGATGTTAATTTATATACTAAGAAATTAGAGGAGTTTGTAGCTATTCAAGAGAAAATGGCTGCAGTGACTTTTTCTTCTGTTGGAGCTTTTCCTACAAACGGAACGATTTTTCTAGCGCCAACTATTACCGATGAATTGTTAACACTTCATCATTCTTATCATGATCATTTCCAAGCTTTTCATGATAATCCAAATTCATATTATGTACCGGGCAAATGGGTTCCGCATTGTACGATGGCGAATCATTTGAACTCGACTCAGTTTTTAAGCGCAATGGAGTATATATATGGGAATTTTGATGTTAAAACAGCTTCGATTGAAAAGTTAAAATTAATTAAGGTAAATTATGAAAATGGTTCTGCCGTTTCTTCTAGTATAGTAGCAGAATATAATTTAAAGAGAATGGAGACATCGAGATGAATGACATATGTAATTAGAGAAATGAAGCAAGAAGATATTCATGCTGTACAAACAGTAGCGAAAGTAGCTTGGCATGATACATATGAAGGCATTATTCCGAGAAAGATTCAAGACAGTTTTTTAGACGAGGCATATTCTGATGAAAAAATGAAATATCGTCTTAAAAATACACATTTATTCGTTGCGGAGGAAGAGGGAGAAGTAATAGGATTTGCTAATTTTTCACCAGTTAGATTGCAAAACGAAGCAGAATTAGGTGCGATTTATTTGTTACCAGATCAGCAAGGGAAAGGGATAGGAAGTGCTTTATTACAAAAAGGGATAACGGTATTAAAAGGAATTCGGAAACTATACATTCATGTAGAGGCAGCGAATGAAAAAGGAAAACGTTTTTATGAAGCGAAAGGTTTTGCACAATTAGAGGAATTTGAAGAAGATTTTGAAGGACATATGATGCAAACAGTAAGGATGGTTTTATACGTATAAATGAAATTTTTTGATTTTAGTGAAAAAATGGGAAAGCAAATCTCAGCATTTCAATCTAATTTCATAATGTCGAAAATAGTAAACCATAAAGGAAATGTACATATCGGTGCTATGTATCTACAAGAGAATGGAATAATTGGATATCATGAAGCAGTTGTATCACAACTGCTTCTTATTATGGACGGAGAAGGATATGTGTGCGGGGCAGATAAAGAAAAAGTAAAGATAAGGGCTGGACAAGCTGTATTTTGGGAGAAGGGAGAGCTTCATGAGACGAGTACAGAACATGGATTACTGGCAATTATTATGGAAGCGGAGAATCTTGAACAATCGATAGCAATGCCTATTAAGGATGGGAGTTGTGAAAAATGAATGATAATAAAGGCGGATCAAGAAGATACAAATGAAATATTAAAATATGCAGCCCAATCGCTTTTTGAAGGGACGAGAGGGAATTGCCAATTAAGTACAGAGAAAGCAATTGAAATTACAAAACCAATAGTAGAAAAGGGAGCATGTTATTTAGTCATTAAAGAAGAAAATAAAATATTAGGGTGGATATTAATAGGGGAAAATACTGACTATTTTTCTCGTGAAAAACTTGGATTTATATATGAGCTATACGTTTTTCCGGAGTATCGTGGGAGAGGGGTATCACGAGAACTGATGGAGGCCGGTATTAAGGAATTGAAGGAGAAATATTCAGAAATTCGATTAAATGTATTTGCTGGGAATTTTGCGAAAGAGATGTACGAAGAACTTGGGTTTGTTGAAAGACAGGTAATTATGACTTTGAAGTGAATGGCAGGACAAATTCGTATGTCACCAGAGGAGCTTAAATCAAAAGCGACTCGATATGGACAAGGTGCAAATCAAATTGAGGACATCTTACGTCAGCTACAAAACTTACAAAATGAATTAAGAGGGGAATGGGAAGGTCGTGCTTTTGAAGGTTTTGACCAACAGTTCAATCAATTAAAACCAAAAGTACAAAACTTCGCACAGCTATTACAAGAAATTAATATGCAGCTTAATAAAACTGCAGAGGCTGTTGCTAGACATGACGAAGATCTTTCTCGTAATTTCGGTCTACAATAAGTGAAAAAGTTCAGATGGAGCATCTTGTTGTTTATTATTTTAGCTCTTGTACTATCAACAGGAGTCTCCTATTTAGCGCTAAATCAAAATGTTAAGAAAGCTAATGAGAATACCACGCAAAAAATGACAGTTGCATTAGTAAATGAAGATCAAGGTACTGTATTTGAAGGAAATAAAATAGCGTTTGGAGATCAATTTGTTAAAAATGTAAATAAAAATACGAAACAAGAATGGTACGTAGTTAGTCGTGGAGTAGCAGAAAATGGTTTGAAAAATAATAATTACAATATGATGATTGTTATACCAAACGATTTTTCTAGGAAAGCAGTTGCGATTGATTCGGAACTACCAGAGAAATTGACGTTAAACTACAAAGTAAATGCAACTGGGAATAATGATTTGAAAGCTGAGGCTGAGAATACGGCGTCAACAATTTTAGAAGATTTCAATAAGCAAATCATCGACGTTTATTTTGCAAGTATTATCGGTAAGTTGCAAGATGCACAAGATAATATAGGTAAAGTAATTGAAAAAGGAAACGTTCAAACAACTATGTACAAAAAAGATGTACATAGTCCTTTAGCAAATTACACAAATCAATTTAAAACAGTGCAAGATTATACTGGGGTTTCTGTTAATAGTTTTAAAGGATTTCAGGATGTATTAAAAGGTTTCGGTCAAGTGTTAGATGAAGGGAATAAATCTAACAATACTTACTTAGAAGGGTTTAATAACTTCCAAAAAATGCAATCTGATAATAATCTGTTAGCGAATAATTTTACGAGTCAATTTAATCAATACATGAGTGAATTGAATACAGGCGATGTTTTAAAGCAGTTAGGTGCATTGGAATCTGCTAATAAGGTGATTACAAATCAATTTACGCTTTCAGAGAAAGAACCAAATATTTTAGCTGATGCTTCAGCAATTCAAAAACATTTAACAGATGTAAAAAAACAAGTGTCAGAATATGATACAGAACTTGCAGGGAAGTTAGAGAGCGATATTCAAGAGACGGTAATTAAAAAGTTAAAGCAATCTATGTCGAACGATGGAAAGCAAGAGATCTTTATAAATACATTAATGAAACAACCAGACGTTCGAATAAAGAAACAAATCGAAAATTTAATTGAGAAATTACCTAGTTTAAACATGGAAGAAATCGCTCAAAGTGATTTGCCAGATACAACGAAATTACAACTGCAAAATGTAATCCAATTTACAAATAAATATAATAAAGAAAATAACTTTAATTATGATCCTGTAAATAAAATCTCTTTAGGAAACGCTATTAAAGAAGTAAAGGATAAACTTTATACAGAGGGAATTACATTTAGTGATACTGCGAAAGTAATTAAAATGGAATCTTCACAAACTTTGAAGATAAATATTCCAGAAGAATTTAAACTAGATGGAAGTACAGAAGCTTTATATATTGATGATGTGGATCGTACAAGTGACTTTCTTCAAAGCGAAGCAGGAGAAATTACAATAGCTCCTCGTAATGAAGGGGATATAAAGATTAGCTTGCATGTAAAGTTAAAAGATCCAAACATCAATATAGATGTTTTCTCTCCTGTAATGTGGCAGTGGGAATTGAGTGGGACTCATAAAAAAGAAACTAGTCCTGAAAAAGAAGATAAAGGAACACAAACTGAAAACAGCAAGGTGGAAAATGTGGTTCATAAATCACAGTATGGCATAATGCCGTTAGTACACAATGCTAAAAAGCCTATTATCAAAAAAATGGAAAACACAACAGGGAATAATGGAGGAAACCCAGGAGGCGGAACAGGGAAAGATAACGGAACCGGAGGAAGCCCAGGTAACGGAACTGGAGGAAACCCAGGAGGCGGAACGGGAACAGATAACGGAACTGGAGGAAACCCAGGAGGCGGAAACCGGAGGAAACCCAGGAGGCGGAACGGGGACAGATAAATGTATTATGGGATTGATTTAAGAACGAAAGATGTAGGTCCTAAGTTAGAAGAGGGAAGTTTAGATGCAATTGCAACTGAACAATCTTTGTACTATGTATTAAATAAACAAAGCTTAATTGATTTAATTTCAAACCTTGTTTCATCAGGTATTACGGCAGAAGTTAAGCAAGATATGACAGGTTTAAAGCAAAAAATAGACTCTTATCAACAATTCATTACGAGTGCGGATCAAAATTCAATGTTACTAGCAGAGAAATTAAATGTAACGACGCAACAAGCAACTAGTATGAATGAAAATTTAGGGGAATATTTAAAAGGCTTAGCGAAATGGCGTGAGAGTAGCTTAAAGCTAGTTGAAGAACAGCAAGTGCTAACAACAAATAATACTGGTGAGCAAACAGCTGTTTTATCGTTAGATGCTGGTATTAAATCATTAATGTCACAAAGTCAATCATTGGTCGAGAGTTCGAAGCATAGTTTAGCAACTTCAGACGATGTTTATAAAACATTTGATCAAATTAATGGACAAGCAAAAGAAATTCAAGACAGCGGAACGACAATTGTTTCAAAAGCTGATTCATTATTAAATGACTTTACAAAGAAAATGGAAGATGATAAAACATTCTCCAAAAACTTTACTAAAATTTTGGCTAATAGCCGAATTGGTGATCGCCAAAATGAAATGTTATATCAATTTTTATCTAGTCCAGTTCAGAAACAAAATGATGGAGTCATTGTAGCTGGTAATGCTTTTACACCATATTTAATCGTATTAACTTGTTTTATTGTTGCGCTATTTACAGCATACGCAATTGCGAATCAAGAAAAGAAACGAACGCAATTAGATCATTTTGAAGAGAAATTCTCATTAATTGATATGAATGTACCAACTACAGTAGTAGCATTCGGTATATCAATTGTGGAAGGAATTAGTATAGGTATCATTTCTGGACGTCTTTTACAGTTTGGTCAGGATCAAAGTTTACTATGGATTGCGTTTATCACAATCATTATGATGGCGTTTGTATTGGTTTCAACATATTTATTGCGACAAATAAAAATGGTAGGGATGTTTATCCTATTAGTATTTTTAAGTATGTACCTATTTTTAACTGAAGCAGTTGGAAGTAAAGTAGATCAAATGTCATCAGTTGGAAAGGTACGTCAATTTTCACCACTTCAGTATATAGAAAGTTTTCTAAATGATTTTATTAGCGGTAAAGATACGGGGAAAGTTATTTTTATCGTATTGTTTGTAATTGCCATTATAGGGTTAGTTAGTAATCTATTTGTATGGCATAAGAAATGGGAGGAAAAAGAAGTAAATGATCAAACAATGGAGCATAGTGGCTAAATGATCAAACAATGGAGCATAGTGGCTAAGTTATCATTTCTCTCTATCCTTTTACTGTTTGTCGCGTTACCGATAAGGAGCGCGGCGGACAGTTATCTTGGTGATGATGGGAAGATTAAGTTTAAAGTGGATCGAATTGAAGAAAGCGACCAAGAAAAAAATAAAGAAGAACATAAGGAAACAGAATTAGATAAAGCATCAATTGAGTTATTTAGCAAAGACATAGAAGAAGAAATTCAGAAAAAGAAAAAGAAAGAACAAAAAGATATGGAAGCTTTACGAGATTCTCTTTTTATAAAACAAAAAGAAAATAATAGTGTGAAAGATATGAAAAATAGTTTGTTTAGCAGTGAATACGTTGTGAGAAAAAGTGCAGATGAAGTAGCGAGTAATGAAACAATGAACGAAAAGCCAATTGGTACAACAATCATATTATTATTTGGTGGTGGCATTGTACTTATTTGCATCGGTATTTATACGGTTCTTCGCAAAAGTTGGAGGTAAATGGCGATACAAACGCATATTAATGTAACGGTAGATTTTAGTAAATGGAATGGAAATACATATGATTTACGTATTCCGAATCATCAATCTATTAAATATTTATTGAAAAATTTATTAGATACGCTAAATGTGGATAATCATGAAGGTTCACATTTTGTAATTAAAGTAAAGAATAAGTCAATTGTTTTAACAGATAATGATCGTTTAATCGATCACCAAATAACAAATGGAGATATTTTACAAGTTTTATAAATGACGGAAAAAACAATTCAAATTGATGCAATGAACTATCAATTTCAAATAGAAAAGGAAAATTGGAAATTGGAGATGACAAAATCTCAAACACGTATAAAAGACTTCCGTCAATTCGATATAATTACGGGCGCATCATCTGAGTTTGTACCATTAACGATAGAAGAAACGGATGATATGTTTACTTTTATATTTCAAGTGGATAAAAAGTTATATAAGTGGGACGATCTTAGCCGTTTGGGAAGAAATGAGAAATTAAGACTGCTTCGAAATGTTGCGCAGTTTCGTAAATATTTAAATAAAAGAATCACGTTCTTTTTACATCCAGACAATATAGTTTTTAATGCTAATTTAATGCCAAGTATTATACATAGAGGAATTCGAGATATTGTTCCACCAACCCCGTTGTTAGAAGAGCAATTTTTAACACAATATAAGTGTCTAATTATCGCTTTATTCTCCCAAAAGCACAATTTTGATGATTTGTATGCTGGGTTACTAAAAGATGCAAAAGAAACAACATTTGAACAGACAATTTCTCAAATGGAAAGTATAGATGCATTACTGCAATTTCTTGATGACAGCTTTGAGAAGGAACAAACAAAAACAGAAAAAAATATGCAGTTAGTACATAAAAAGAGCTACAAATCATTTAAATATTTAGCTTTTTCCTTCATAGCAGCGACAGTTGTTTTAGCTGCTCCTTTAATATATTTCACTTTTATAAAATTTCCTTATCAAAATAAATTATTAGAAGCAAATGCGAATTTCATAGCAACTGATTATGACAAAGTAATTACGCGATTAAATGAAGAAGAATTTGAATCATTACCAATTGCATCTAAATATGAGTTAGCATTTGCATACATTACAGCTGAAAAACTAGGTGAAGATCAAAAGAAATCGATTATGAAAAATATTAGTTTGAAAAGTGATGAAAAGTATTTGCTTTATTGGATGTATAACGGAAAAGGTGATTTTGATAAATCATTAGATTTAGCTAAGACACTTGATGATCCTCAGCTTATTATGTACGGCCTTGTTAAACAAATTGAATCACTGAAAAATAATCCGGATTTATCAGGAGAAGAGCGTGATCAAAAGTTAAAAACATATGAGCAACAATTAGATGAATATAAAAAGAAATATGGCAATTCATCAAGCGATAAAAATTTGTCGGATACAGAGAAAAAAGAGTAAATGGAGCAACTATTAGTATTGACTTATGGAGACAAAATATATAAGTGCACATTACATCCAACTGAGCAATCAATAGTGTCGATTGGAAAAGAGTGGACAAATGATATTACGAATCCAAGTTTAGAACAAGAAGTAGAGTTAAAGTGGAATAATGAAGTAAACGCTTGGATGATACAGGATCAATTAATAGAATTCAATAAGGAATTTGAGATTGGAAAAACGAAAGATGTGAGCTTGAAAATCTTTATATCTATTGTTGGCACAACTAAAGTGTTTGATATCGGAACAAAGCATTCTCTTACATTCAGTCAAAACAGTTATGATGATATTTCTATTACCGGTAGTAGTGTAGATATAATGCTATCTCGTGAAACGCTGTACGATTCTTTTAATGTGAACGTATATGACGGGAAAGTATTTCATAATTATACAAGGCTAAAAGATAGGGCTATGTTAGAAGCAGGAGACCAATTATATTTTGATGGCGTTTTAGTGGAGATAGGCAGTGAAGATATTCAAGTATTGTCTTCAGAAGATAAAGTGAAATCTACGTTACCTATTTTAGTAGAATCAGAAACGAATTATCAAAGTGGTTATCCAGACTATCATCGTTCACCACGTATTATTTACCGTGAACCAGAAGAGAAAATGACAATTGCAAAACCTTCAAGTATGCCGTCAAAACCGACTGAGCATTTGGCGAGAATTATTGCACCTGCCCTTGTCATGATTGTCGTAACAGTATTACTTGCTATCTTTATGAAATATGGAATGTTTATTATCGCATCCATTGCAATGACATTGGTAACGATCATTGTTTCTGTCACATCTTATATAAAAAATTTAAAGCAATATAAAATCGACATCGTTGAACGTGATAAAAGCTATAGAGAGTATATAAAACAAAAAACGAAAGATTTACATGCAGAAAGTGAAAAACAGCGTCATGCATTACATTATCATAATCCAAATGTTGAGGTTATACGTAATATGGCTGTTCAAGTAAATCCACGTATTTATGAAAAAACAATGCAACATCATGATTTCTTAACATTTAGCGTTGGTACAGGGCAAGCTAATACGAGTTTTGAAATTCAATTTAATGAAGAAGAATTTAGTCAAACGAAAGATGAATTAATTGATATAGCACGTGAACTAAGACAGCGTTATCTTTCATTGGAAGATGTACCAGTTGTAACAGATTTAATGAATGGACCAGTTGGCTATATTGGACAACGCTCTTTAGTGTTAGAACAATTACAATTACTAGTTGTACAAACGGCTTTATTCCATAGTTATTATGATTTGCAGTTTATTACTATTTTTCCTGAAGAAGAAAAGGAGAAATGGGACTGGATGCGTTGGTTACCTCATGGAAGTGTTCGTGATATAAATGTACGTGGATTTGTATATCATGATCGTAGTCGTGATCAAGTGTTAAATAGTTTATATCAAATATTGAAAGAACGAAAATTAAAACTAGACGAAAAGAGTTCAACTAATGAAAAAATGTATTTTGCACCGCACTATGTCGTTCTCATTACAGATGAAAAACTAATACTAGACCATGTTGTTATGGAATTCTTTAATGATGATCCGAGTCAATTAGGTGTATCACTTGTTTTCGTACAAGATGTTATGCAAAGTTTACCGGAACACGTGAAAACGGTAATAGATATAAGAGATGCAAAGCAAGGGAACATCATATTAGAACAAGGAGAGCTTGTTAACCGTCAATTTAAACTAAATCACGTACCGAAAGGTTTCAATTTAGAAGATGTTTCACGAGCGCTAGCACCGTTAAATCATTTGCAAAACTTAAAAAATAGTATTCCAGAAAGCGTCACATTTTTAGAAATGTACGGTGTTGAAAAAATAAAAGAACTGAATATCACAAAGCGCTGGGAGAAAAATGCAGCGCATAAATCTTTAGCTGTACCACTTGGATTACGTGGTAAAGAAGATATCGTAAACTTAAACTTACATGAAAAAGCTCACGGGCCACACGGCTTAATAGCAGGTACAACCGGTTCAGGTAAGTCAGAAATTATACAATCTTATATTTTATCTCTAGCAGTCAATTTCCATCCTTACGAAGTAGCCTTTCTACTAATTGACTATAAAGGCGGCGGTATGGCGAATTTATTCAAAAACTTACCGCATTTATTAGGAACAATTACGAACTTAGATGGAGCACAAAGTATGAGAGCGCTCGCATCAATTAAAGCTGAATTACAAAAAAGACAACGATTATTTGGGGAAAATGATGTAAACCATATTAATCAGTATCAAAAACTGTATAAAGAAGGCTTAGTAAGTGAGCCAATGCCACATCTATTTTTAATTAGTGATGAATTCGCGGAACTGAAGTCAGAACAACCAGAGTTTATGAAAGAGTTAGTTTCAACAGCGCGTATCGGTCGTTCGCTCGGAATCCATTTAATATTAGCTACGCAAAAACCGAGTGGTGTTGTAGATGATCAAATTTGGAGTAACTCGAAATTCAAACTAGCATTAAAAGTGCAAAATACGTCAGATAGTAATGAAATTTTAAAAACACCAGATGCAGCTGAAATTACATTACCAGGACGTGCTTACTTACAAGTTGGGAATAATGAAATTTATGAACTATTCCAATCAGCTTGGAGCGGGGCGGACTATGTAGAAAATAAAGAGGATAAAGAACATTTAGACGCAACGATCTATGCAATAAATGATCTAGGGCAATTTGAAATATTAAGTGAAGACTTAAGTGGACTTGGTAGTAGTAAAGAAGTAATAAGCGTACCATCTGAACTAGATGCTGTCATTGACTACATTCATGATTACGCAGAAATAAATGAAATTGAAGCGCTAGCTAGACCGTGGTTACCACCACTTCCAGAAAGCGTATATTTACAAGACTTACACGCTATTCAGTTCAAAGAAGCATGGACGAAAGAAAAGAAACCATTAAAAGCAACAGTTGGTTTATTAGACCAGCCTGAATTGCAATCACAAACACCATTAACATTAGATATTAGTAAAGACGGACACGTAGCAGTCTTCTCAAGTCCAGGTTACGGAAAATCAACATTCTTACAATCAGTCATTATGGATGTAGCTCGTCAGCATAGTCCGGAGCATTTGCATGTGTATTTATTAGACTTCGGAACGAACGGTTTAATGCCATTAAAATCATTACCGCATGTGGCAGACATCATTATATTAGATCAAGTTGAAAAATGCGAGAAATTTCTTCGTCGCATAGAAGACCTATTAAAAGATAGAAAGCAATTGCTAAGTAAATATGGCGTTGCGAGTCTTGAAATGTATGAGAGAGCTAGTAAAGAAGTATTACCAACAATATTAATTACGTTAGATAACTATGATGCTGTTAGAGAAGCTGGATTTGTCGAAGACTTTGAACGCATTGTTGCACAAATTGTACGTGAAGGGGCAGCGGTAGGAATTCATTTAATGCTTACGGCTACACGTCAAAATGCATTGAGAGTACAAGTAAATACAAATATTAAACTACAAATTGCTCTATATATGATAGATGAGGCAGAATCTAGAGCTATTGTAGGAAGAACAGACTTAAAAATTGAAGAATTAGCAGGACGTGGTTTAGTTAAAATTGACGAACCAACAATCTTCCAAACAGCTTTACCGACAAATGGAGAAGATGTACTTACTCGAATTGAAAATATACAAGCTGAAGGAAAAGAGATGGATTCCTTCTGGGATGGAGAAAGACCGAAAGCAATCCCTATGGTACCTGAAGTTCTGGAATACAAAGAATTCATTGCATGGCCAGAAACAAGAAAAATTATTGAAGCAGGCAAGCTAACATTTGGTGTAGAAACAGAAAGCGTTACGCCTCTCGAATTAGATTTAACAGAAGCGGCTAATATTGTTGTAGGGGGGATCAAGAAAGATGAAGTTGAAAATGTAGTTCATCAATTCCTTCAACAGTTAGCTGATAGTGGACACTTTGACCTAGGTTTAATTGATACAAGAACACGTAATTTCTCAAACTATAGGGAGAGCGCTGCTTTATATGTAGCTGAAAAAACAGGAATTGAGAAAACGATTAAACAAGTTACAAATGCTTATAAATCGAGAGAAGCGGCGTTTAAAGAGGAACAGGAAGCAGCAAGTGAAACAGTGAACCCAGCTGAATTTATTAAGAAATTTAAGCCGATTGTAATCGTAATCGCAGATGTAAATGATATTTTAAGTAATTTAGAAGATAGCGATATATATAGTTTGGCGGAATTAATAACAAATGGTGCATTTATGGGCATCCACTTCGTAATTGGCTGTGATGTTGATTCAATTGACAGTCGATACGACTTAGTTTCAAAAACAATAAAAACGCAATCTCATGTTATTTTACTTAGAAAATCATCAGGCCAAATGGTCTTCGATGTATCTAATAAAGATTTAAGTAGTACAAAGTTAAACCCATTTGAAGGGTATTTTGTTGAAAATCGTTTTGCTACTAGAATTAAAGTGCCAACTATTTAAATGGGGATAGAGGAATTAAATAGTCAAAAATCTGGTTTATTAAGTAGTATAAGTCATCAACAAGGGCAATTGGCTGAATTACAAATGAAACTACGAAGGCTAATAACTGCTAAAGGGAAATTTGTAAATAATCTTGAAGCAATTAAACAAAATCAAGAGCAGTTTAAGTCTTTAGAAATAAACGAGAGTAGTTGGAAAGGGCAAAGAGCAACTACTTTTAAAGAAACGTATGAACAACAAGTTATTTCTAATTTGAGGAGGTTTATTGGAGAACTAGGGAGAGTGCAAGAAGACATCGATCAAGCTATACGGCGGCTTGAAAGAGAAATCGCTACATGTGAGTCTAGTATTCTTTCTCTAAGTAGAAGTGTTTCAATGGTTGACGCTAGTATTCAAGTAGAAGTACAGAAGGCGGGGAAATGAATGGGGGAAATTAAATTAAATAAAGGGGTATTTGATGCGAAAGTAAGTGAATTGAAAAGTGGTGCTAGTGATTTAGGGAAAACGAAATTTAATGGTATGCAGTTACATCGTACGAATTTAAGTAAACTGAAAAAATATTGTGAAGCGATTGAAAAGTTATCGAAAAAAGTGCAGCAATATGAACAAATACTACAAAAGGATATTAGTAGAATTCAGCAAACAGGACAAGAAATGGTTCAGCAAGATGAAAAGCTTGGAAAAGATTTGAAAGACAGTTCAGCTCACCGTGCTATGTAAATGAGCAAAATCATAGAGTTACAAGAAGTAAAAGAACTTCAAGATTGCTTTAATTCAAATGCCGAAGAGTTAAATCAACATTTGGAAACATTGCAGCAAAAAATAGAGGACTTTACACAAATTAACTCTTTTCAAGGGAAAGCTGCTGCGGATATTAAGGAATATTTATCGACAGTTCATGGAACTATTATCACTGGATTTACAGCTACAGCCGAAGTATTAAAAAGTCAATTTCAAAAAGCAGTAGAGGAGTTTAACAGTGAGGTTGACAGCGATGCAGATGCAAAAATTCATGGAAGTTATTTGGATGGTGTAAAGAAAAAAGTTAATGGATATAGTGAGTGGTTTAGCCACTCTAATGAAGAGGCGAAAAAAACAGTAGGTACGATTAGTGACATCGTCGCAATTCAATATCCATCATCATCAAGCATTACTGAAGGCGCTGTAAAAAGCCAAAAAGAAATCAGTGATACATTAGAAAAATTAGAGACTTATAATAGTAAGCAAAGTGACCTGCAAGAGTTTGATGAATTAATGCGTAAAATAGATGAGGGAATGAAACAAATAAAAGTGAATAATGGGAATTTGTCTATCGCTTCAATAGGGAAGCTTATATCTAGCGTGGCAATTGGAAATATCATTAAGGTAATGGCAGATACAATGACCAAATTCGACATTAGTATTAAGGGAACTAAGGCTCTTTTAGCTTCCTACATACGTATGCATTATGTTAAACAGAATTATGCTTTAGACGTCCTTTTTGATCCTAAAGGTCGAAAAGGGAAAGGAGCATATGGACTATCGACATTAAAGAAAGAAGATTTGGTTAAAGTAGCAAGAATCCTTACAATGGATAATAATGATGATGTTTTAGTTCGATTTATCAAGAATAAATTAGAATTTGAATTTGAAAATTTAAAAACAACAAATGCACAAATAAAAAAAGCAAGAAAAACCATTTTAAAATTACCAGAGTTTCAAAGTTATCAAGATTTCCACGTTGATTGGGAGAAGAAAGGATTGCCTACTGCAATTGGGGAGAGAGGATTGAGTTCATTTAAGACTGCTTATGTAGAAGGTCTAAAGGATTTACATCCTGGAAAATGGAAAGAAATGTTTAAAGGCATGGGGAAACCGGCTGCAGTATTGAAAGGAGCAGGGATTTTTGGGGCGGTTGTGTCAGTCGGAGGGAATGTTGTTGATGCTACTAAAGATGATGGTTGGCAGTTACATGATGTAGCTGATATAGCAACAGATTCAGCTGTAGATATTGGAGCAAATGCTGGAGCTATGGCAACTGGTGCTGTAGCGGGATCGTTTTTCCTTCCGCCGCTTGGAACTGTGGTTGGAGCTGGTGTTGCGGTAGGGCTTACATGGGCAATTAATAAAAAATGGTCTTTTTTAGGAGGAGAAGACAATGCAATTGATCTTGCAAAAAAAGGAGTTAAAAAGGTAACACACAAACTTGGATCTATATTTTGGTAAATGTGGAATATAAAAGAAGAAGATTTAGATAAATTTCGGATGACATGTAAACGTCGATTAAGTCCTGAAGGTGCTTTAGGGTTTATGATAGGAACAATAGTGTTTGTTTCAATAATGATGTTTTTTCTTATTGGTACTTTAGTAACGTTTGGTTGGGACTATTATACTACTTTCTTTGAGAAAACAATCGTTAGAATGGAACTTGTACTATATAGCTTGCAAATAATTTTTTTAATTCTATATTCATTTCCAAAAGCTAGATTTAAATTTCAAAAGTTACAAACATTTGTTGTATTATTATATGCATTTCAATTAGGTACGATATTATTCACGGCTCTAATTCTACCTGGAATGTCTGATTATACAATTGATCGAATTACATTAGGATATGTAGGTTTCTTATTTTTAGGAGCAGTGATTGTTCATATTGTGACAACGATTGATACGTTTAAACAGGCAAGTGAAGGTGCGTTTAGTATGAATGAAAGATCCAATTCCTTTTTTAGTAAAACAAAAGGAACTATGATGAAAGTGGCTTCAATATACGCATTAATCCTTCTTAGTTTGATTTATTTTCATAATGATTATACGTTTGATACTTTTATTGGATATGTAATAGGTACTGTTTTAATGTATACAGTAGCCATCGGTGCAGCTGAATTTCAGCTATTAGCGTATTGCAGGTTTAAATTTCCGTCATTTAACATATCATGGGAGCAACATAAAAGAGAAACTCCAAGATATCAAAAGAAAAATAAAAAAAATAAATCGAAACGTAAGGCGTAAATGAAAATTCAATATAAAGCATTATCACTCTTAAATTTAATTAGCATTACCCAAATTGTAAAAAAAGAAGATTGGTTATTACCTGCTATCGCACTGAGAAATCAAGTTGTTCATAATGGAATATATGCTGTAGGTCCCGTTCTTTTTAAATATCAGCCATTGGAAAATGAACCAGAGTATGGCGAATATACGTATTCTGTTCCAGTGAATGAACGTGTTAAATTAGGAGAGAATTCTGCATATGAGTATGTTGATGGATTAATTATTGAAGAGGCATTAAGTGTTCGATTTACTGATGAAGATGGTGATATTGAAGAGGCTTATAATTTAATACATGAGTTTGCAGAACAGCATCATATTAAATTAGAAAACGGTTTTTATCACGTATGTTTAGAAGTATACGGTGACATGTGGCTAGATATTTATGCTCCTATTATAGAAGTAGGTGAAACAATAAAATGAATGATAATTGAAGGACAAAGTATTGCATATACAAATGTTGTTTCGAAAGAATACTATTTTCATTACGAAGATATGGAAGAAGCAATTGAACATTTTATGTCAGAAATTGCAACAGCGAATTTAACAGTAAAAGGTCCGATGTTTTATGCTTTGAAAAATATACCATCTGATGAAAATATGTATGTTGAATTATTCATGCCAGTAAATGAAGATAAAATTCTAACATCAGAAACACTTCAATTTAGGAGCTATTATTATGTTGATGAGATGCTCATGAAACGATATACAGGAGATTATGAAAAATTAACAGAGCAGGTATATGGTGAAATGCTTCAGTATATGGAGGATAATAATCTGAATTTAGCCTCGCCAATTTATCATGTGTTTAGCGGTGATGAGTCTTTACAGTATGCTGAAGTGAAGATTGCTGTATTTAATGAAGAATAAATGTGGAATATAAAAGAAGAAGATTTAGATAAGTTTCGAATGACATGTCAAGGCCGTTTAAGTCCTGAAGGTGCGACGGGATTTATGCTTGGAACAATATTTTATATTTCGATATTTATGTTTATTATTTTTGTAGGGGATTTGAGTTACTACAACAATTTTTTTGATAGAACTATTGTTAAAACTGAAATTGTGTTATTTAGTATTCAAATTATATTTTTAATTATATATCTATTTCCGAAAGCATGTTTTAAATTTCAAAAGTTCCAAACGCTAATCGTATTACTATATGCGTTTCAACTTGGAACGATATTATTTGCAGTTTCGATTGTTTCTGAAATGGTTGATAATTCAACTGGTAGGATGTATACCGGGCTATTATTTGTAGGAGCAGTTATTATCCATATTGTAGCAACGCTAGATACATTTAAACAAGCAAGTGAAGGTGCGTTTAGTACTGATGAAAGATCCACCTCGTTTTTTAGTAAGAAAAAGGAGCTATAAATGTGGAATATAAAAGAAGAAGATTTAGATGAATTTAGGATGACATGTAAAGATCGTTTAAGCCCTGAAGGTGCTATGGTTTTCTTTATTGGAGGGATAGTTTATACTTCAGTATTTATGTTTTTTATTTTTATGGGGGGCTTGGAGTATTATAATACTTTCTTTGACAAAACAATTGTTAAAATTGAAATTGTGTTATATAGCTTACAAATAATGTTTTTAATTCTATATTCATTTCCAAAAGTGTGTTTTAAATTACAAAAACTACAAACTTTTGTAATATTATTATATGCATTTCAATTAGGTACTATAACATTCACAGCGTTGATTCTTCCTGGAATTTCTGAGGATTTAATTGACAGAATTACATTAATATATGTAGGTATGTTATTCCTAGGAGCAGTCATTGTTCACATTGTGACAACTATCGATACGTTTAAACAAGCGAGTGAAGGTGCGTTTAGTAAGGATGAAAGATCCACCTCATTTTTTAGTAAAACAAAAGGGAGTGTGATGAAGTGGGCTACACTATATGCACTAATCCTGCTTATTTTGATATGTTTTCATAATGATTATGGAATCGATGTTTTAGTTCTTTATGCGGTAGGTATTGTTTTACTGTATACAGTAGCAATCGGAGCAGCTGAATTTCAGCTATTAGCGTATTGCAGGTTTAAATTTCCGTCATTTAACATATCATGGGGGCAACATAAAAGAGAGACTCCAAGATATCGAAAGAGAAATAAAAAAGGTAAATCGAAACGTAAGGCATAAATGATTACTATCATAATAGTAATCAGCCTACTACAAGCATGTAGTTTTTTTGAAAAAAAGATAGAGTATGAGCCATTTGTCAAAGCTTTGGATGAAGGTGACATGAAAAAGGTTATGTCCGCTAGTGATGATGGATATGCGTATGTGAAACAAAGAGGTATATATAGTACATATGAGCAAAAGGAAGATGGAGAGCACAGTAAAACAATTTATCAAACTTCGAAAGGTATATATAATACGAAAGATAAAAGTTTATATGGAAATACAACACAAGAAATTACCTCGAAAGTAGATAATAAAAATTATAGAGAAGAAGTTAATTATAGTACAAATATTAGTTATGAGAATGGACAGGTACAAAGTACGGATTCAAGTCTGGATGTTTCATACGTGAACTTAATTGTAGATCGTTTAAAAGGGATAGGGAAACTAAAGATGAAGCCAGGAGGTGATATAAAAAAGTTTGGTCAGCCTAGTACTGTTGGATATAAACTAACTGAATCAGAGTTTCAAAGTATTATTAATGATAAGTTAAAAATACAATATGATGAATATGGTGGTGGATCGATCGTACTGCATATTGAGTTTACAAAGGGTTCAGAGCAGATATTGGAAGTAAGTATTGTAATGAATTATAAAAAGAGAAATGAAAAAGGAAAGTTAGTAGAACACATATCACAAATACATACATCTTTTGATAGTCACCAAGGTAATAACCAAGATGCGAAACAGGAATATATTGATTTTAAAGCACAGTATAATAAGAAGCAGTAAATGATGCGAAAATTAACAAAGAAAGATCATGAACAAGTATTCGCTTACCTAAAAGAAGAAGCAGCCATTAACTTATTTATTATTGGAGATATTGAAGCTTTCGGTTATGATACAGATTTTCAAGAATTATGGGGAGTATTTGAAGAGAACGGAACATTAAAATCGATTTTACTTCGCTTTCACGATACATTTATACCGTATAGTAAAGAAGAGTTTGTGGTTACTGACTATGAGGCACTTCTTTCCGCATATAAGCCGCTTAAACTCTCTGGTAAGTCAACTATTGTAGAAAGATTTGAAACTGCTCCAAGTGTACAACTAGGCGCCAAAAATGAAATGTATTTTTGCGAATGCCAAGATGACAACAACTTACCTAGCACACCAATTCATGAAACAATTAAACTTGCCTCACTCGATGATATAGAACGAATTATGAAATTACGAAGTGACATCGCTGAATTCCCGACTGCTAATGAATCTGAAAAAATGTTAAGGCAAGCTATTGAAACAAATACAGGACGTACATATTATATTGAAAAAGACGGTGCAATCATCGCATCCGCCTCTACTTCCGCTGAAAATTCATTATCCGCTATGGTAGTTGGTGTCTGTACACATCCGAATTATCGCGGGAATGGATATGCTTCGCTCATATTACAGAAAATGATTCAAGACTTTACGAAAGAAGGCCGGACGCTTTGTTTATTTTATAACAATCCAGCTGCTGGACGTATTTATAAACGACTAGGGTTTAAAGACATCGGGATGTGGACGATGTATCGATAAGTGGATCATCCAATTCAAGGGTTAATGAAAGCAGCAATGGAAAATTTAAAAGAAATGGTCGATGTGAATACAATTGTTGGGGAGCCTGTTCAAACGGCTGACGGTGGTGTGGTGTTAACGGTTTCTAAAGTAGCGTTCGGTTTTGGAGCAGGAGGTTCTGATTTCCAAACGAATGATGGACAAAGAGCGAACGGTAACCCTGCATTTGGCGGCGGTAGCGCGGGTGGTGTTTCTATTACACCAGTAGCATTTCTTGTGGTGAATAAAGATGGAGTAAATATTCTTCATCTACAAAATGCGACACATTTAGCAGAAAAAATGATTGAATTAGCTCCACAAACAATTGATAAAATTCAATCGATGTTCCAAAAAGATGATAAGAAAGAGGGAAATCATCATCCTCAAAACCCAGATGATATCCTTTAAATGTTAAAATATGCTATAGAATTGAAACATATAAAACGAAGGTGGCTAGGTGCTTTGTCTGGAGGATCTGACCAAGTAAAGAATATGATATATATTAATGGTAATCGTCGAGGTCATTGTTTTATTACATCAGGAATTACGTTTAAAGAGTTTGCAAGTAACATCCCTTCACCGCTTCATCAAGTGTTGCTTTTGAAGCATAACTTTGAATGGACGGATTTTCATTATCATACTTTATTTGAATATGTTGAGGAAGAAAATATACATAAGCTAATTCAAGCAGAGATTGATGAATTTGATGAATTTTGTTGGGTAGATTTTGATGATGCAAGCGATTTAGATGAATTAGAGCCAAAAGAAATTGCAGAACTGTTATATTTGGCTCACAAAAAAGAACCACTTGCAAGAACATTCTTTCCGTTGTTGAAAAATAGATTTGTTTATTTTTCACATGATGACGGGTGGTACAACAAAGTGTATTACCGTAGAATTGCTGATTTTGTTGGAATGTTAAGTAAAGTCATTCCTTATAAACTCGGTGCTTTCGGTAAGAAACGTTTTTCTTTCTTCCAAAAATCAAAAATTTTCCCAGCAATTTCAAAAGAAGTGATTATGGGGCTTATTCCATTAATGGAAGATGGTCTTTATATTGATTTAGCAGGGAAAATTGAGTCAAGAAGAGGTCTTGAAATTCCGGTATATGTAGTTGGTTCGTATGAAAGTACGGATGAGGTGCTAGATAATATCGATGAATTGAAAGAGGAAGCAACAGAAACAGGTTGGCTCATTTTTGATAAGAAAGAACAAGAGTGGCAATGGGTTGTTGACTAATTGAAAGGAGAACAAATGAAGAAATATTATACAATTGTGGGTATTGTAAGTATTATTCTCGTGGCGATATTGCTTATTACTTGTCCAAAAGAATCAGATTTTAATTCGTATGTAGAGGATAAGTATACGTTGAAATGTGATGAGAGTAGTTTTGAATGCACACAAAATGTAGATGGTAAAAAAGAAAAGCTACAATTTGAAAGTACAGATGCACGAAATGGTGTATTCTTTATGACTGTAAAGCAAACGTTTAAAACAGAAGCTGGTGTTACGAAAGAATATAGCGGAGTAGGGATGTTTGGTACATTTCTTTTTGTTTCAGAAAAGACTTTCTAGATGCGAAGAAAGAGAAATCATCATTTTAAAAGTGGTGAAAAAAATGAAGAGTATGCAGCTGAAATATCTCCAGCTGGCATTCCAATTAGACATGAGCGCAAAGAAATTGCAAATGAAATAGAAGGTACAAATACCGGGGCAATGATAGGCTATGTCGCATTATTTCTTTCGTTATTCTCAATTGCTTTTTATCCAGTTACACTTGGTTCTCTTGCGATTTTAGTTGGTTTATTAGCTGTTAATTTCGGAGCAAGAACACTTGGATATACAGCAATTGGTTTTGGTAGTTTTTCTGTTTTATTTACTTTACTTTATCCGCTTGCTTTATCAGCGTTTTAAATGACGAAATTCAATTGGCATGAATCAGCAGAGAAGAAATGGGATAGTAGTGCGGAATTTTGGAATCAAAATAGTCAGGAAATGTGGGATAGCGGGAGCAGGAGTACAATTATTCCATTTTTTGAACAGTACGTGGAGAAAGAAGCTCAAGTGTTAGATGTTGGCTGTGGTGATGGATACGGTACATATAAATTAAGTCGCGTTGGCTATAAAGCAGTTGGAGTAGATTTATCGGAAATTATGGTTCAAAAAGGTAAAGAACGTGGGGGAAATTCGAATTTATCTTTTGTGAAAGGAGATCTTTCCGCATTACCATTTGAAAATGAACAATTTAAAGCGATTATGGCCATTAACTCTTTAGAATGGACTGAGAATCCATTACAAGCATTAAATGAAATAAAACGTGTTTTAAAGAAAGATGGGTACGCATGTATCGCAATTTTAGGACCGACAGCAAAGCCTCGAGAGAACAGTTATCCTCGTTTATACGGCAAAGACGTTGTTTGTAATACGATGATGCCTTGGGAATTTGAACAGTTAGCGAAAGAACAAGGTTTTGAAGTTGTAGATGGCATTGGTGTATATAAGCGCGGAGTAAATGAGAAGATGCTAGGTCAACTACCTACAGAGTTACAACAATCCTTAACATTCTTATGGGTATTTATGTTAAAAAACGTATAAGTGCAGAAAATACAAAAAACTGATACAATATCATCAGAACCAATTAAAGGGGGACTAGGGTATATGACAACTACTACAACAGTTAAATCCGATATTGAAATCGCACAAGAAGCGAGTATGAAGAAGATTCAAGAAATTGCAGCTGATTTAAATATTTTAGAAGATGAATTAGAGCCATACGGGCATTATAAAGGTAAGTTATCTCTTGATATTTTTAAGCGCTTACAGGATGAGAAAGACGGTAAAGTTGTTTTAGTAACAGCGATTAACCCAACTCCAGCTGGAGAAGGTAAATCAACAGTAACAGTTGGTTTAGGTCAAGCTTTTAATAAAATTGGTAAGAAAACAGTAATTGCACTTCGCGAACCATCTCTTGGACCAACGATGGGACTAAAAGGCGGAGCAGCAGGTGGTGGTTTTTCACAGGTTGTACCAATGGAAGACATTAACCTTCACTTTACTGGAGATATTCACGCGATCACAACTGCCAATAACGCGTTAGCGGCGTTTATTGATAATCATATCCAACAAGGAAACACACTTGGAATTGATACGCGTAAAATCGTTTGGAAACGCTGTGTTGACTTAAATGATCGTGCCCTACGTAACGTAGTAATTGGTCTTGGTGGACCAGTTCAAGGTGTACCACGTGAAGACGGTTTTGATATTACAGTAGCATCTGAAATTATGGCCGTATTCTGCCTTGCAACGGATATTCAAGATTTAAAAGCACGTTTATCTCGCATCGTAGTTGCTTATAACTTTGCAAATCAACCTGTAACGGTTAAAGATTTAGGTGTAGAAGGTGCGTTAACATTACTACTAAAAGACGCATTAAAACCAAACTTAGTACAAACGTTAGAAAATACACCAGCTATCATTCATGGCGGACCATTTGCGAATATCGCTCACGGTTGTAACAGTGTTATCGCTACAACAATGGCAGCAAAATTAGGTGATTATGTTATTACAGAAGCTGGATTCGGCGCAGATTTAGGCGCAGAGAAGTTTTTAGATATTAAAGCTCGTGCTGCTGGCATTAAACCAGAAGCGGTTGTTATTGTTGCGACTATTCGTGCGCTTAAAATGCATGGCGGCGTAGCAAAAAATCGATTAAAAGAAGAAAATGTAGATGCATTAGCAAAAGGTATGGAGAACTTACAGAAGCATGTTGAAACAATTCAAAGCTTCGGTGTACCTTTCGTAATTGCAATTAATAAATTCATTACAGATACAGATGCAGAAGTTACATACTTACAAGAGTGGTGTAATGAGCGTGGCTATGCAGTATCCTTAACAGAAGTTTGGGAGAAGGGTGGCCAAGGCGGAGTTGACCTTGCTGAAAAAGTACTAAAAGAAATCGAAAAAGGTGAGAACAACTACGCACCACTTTATGAATTAGAATTACCATTAGAAGAAAAAATTCGTACTATTGCTCAAAAAGTTTACGGTGCAAAAGATATTGAGTTTGCTCCGAAAGCACGTAAGCAATTAGCTCAATACGAAGGAGAAGGTTGGAGTAACCTACCAATTTGTATGGCGAAAACACAATACTCTCTTTCTGACGATGCAACAAAGTTAGGTCGTCCATCTGACTTTATCGTAACAATTCGTGAATTAAAACCATCTATCGGTGCAGGGTTTATCGTTGCATTAACAGGAACAATGTTAACTATGCCAGGTCTTCCTAAACAGCCAGCTGCGCTTCAAATGGATGTAAATGAAGATGGAAAAGCAGTAGGTTTATTCTAAATGTTTGATCCAACTGCTTTTGAAAATTTAAAGGTAATTGTGGAAGGGGCTGTCTATGATTTCGATTTACACGGTGATATTCTCGTAACAGATCGAAAAGATGTGATGGACCTTGCTTCATTAAGTCGTATGTATAGTATTTCATTTCAACTAACAGAAACATTTAAAACGATGGTAGAGGCGAAATTTTCACTATCTGTTGATGCAAAGAATTTATCAGGTGAAATATTAGAAGTACCTCAGTTTATACCAGGTTGTGAAATGAAGCTGGCATTCTCGTTCGAAATGGAGCAACCAGAGGTAGGATGCGGAGAAATTGAAACTTTATTGCATTCTATATGGGGAAAAGAGCGAATGATTACGCAGAAAATTTCATACGAATATAATAAGCGAGCGATTTCATATCATAATAAGGTAGAGGTTCTATTTCGAAAAGCGATTACAGAAGACCATGTTGATGATTTAATAGCTGTTATTTCACACATGATAGAAACGGTGCGAACAATACAACATTTTCTTCAAAAATAGATGATAAAAGATATGCAACCATTTTTACAACAAGCTTGGGAAAAGGCTGGTTTTAAAGAGTTTACTGAAATTCAAAAACAAGCGATTCCAACTATTTTAGAAGGACAAGACGTTATAGCTGAATCTCCAACTGGAACAGGAAAAACATTAGCGTACTTATTACCCCTTTTACATAAAATTAATCCTGAAGTTAAACAACCTCAAGTTGTAATTTTAGCGCCAACTCGTGAACTTGTCATGCAAATTCATGAAGAAGTTCAAAAGTTTACAGCGGGAACTGATATTTCTGGTGCGTCTTTAATTGGTGGTGCAGACATTAAGCGCCAAGTAGAGAAATTAAAGAAACATCCGAGAGTAATTGTTGGTTCACCAGGACGTATTTTAGAATTGATTCGTATGAAAAAGTTAAAGATGCATGAAGTGAAAACGATTGTATTTGATGAGTTTGATCAAATTGTAAAACAAAAGATGATGGATGCTGTACTTGATGTAATTAAATCAACGATGCGCGATCGTCAATTAGTATTTTTCTCGGCGACAATAACAAAAGCTGCAGAAGATGCGGCACGTGATTTGACAGTTGAACCACAATTAGTACGTGTAACACGTTCAGAGGCACAGAGCCTAGTTGAACACACGTATATCGTTTGTGAGCGTCGTGAAAAAAATGATTATATAAGAAGAATTATGCATATGGGAAATGTAAAAGCAGTTGCCTTCTTAAATGACCCATTCCGTTTAGATGAAATTACTCGGAAATTGCAATTCCGTAAAATGAAAGCAGCAGCTCTTCACGCAGAAGCGAACAAACAAGAACGTGAAGCAACGATGCGTGCATTCCGCAGCGGGAAATTAGAAATTTTACTTGCTACTGATATTGCAGCACGTGGATTAGATATTGATGATTTAACACACGTAATCCACTTAGAGTTACCAGACACAGTAGACCAATATATTCACCGCTCAGGCCGTACTGGACGTATGGGTAAAGAAGGAACAGTTGTTTCTCTTGTAACAGAACAAGAAGAGCGTAAATTACTTCAATTTGCAAAAAAATTAGGTATCGTGTTTACGAAACACGAAATGTTCAACGGATCATTTGTAGAAACGAAACCGAAAGCACCGAAGAAAAAGAAACCAGCATTTACTGGGAAGAAAAAGCCTAGATAAATGATTCATAAAGTCGGGCAAATTATGTTATATGTAAATAATCAAGATGAGGCAGTGAATTTTTGGACGGAAAAGGTAGGGTTTCATGTAGTAGCAGAGGAAGATAACAAGCAAGGGATGAGATGGATTGAAATCGCTCCAACTCAAGATGCAGAAACGAGTATCATACTACATAATAAAGAAATGATTTCGAAAATGAGCCCAGAATTGAATCTTGGTACACCATCTTTAATGTTCTTCTCAGAAAATCTTGATCAATTATATACAGATTTAACAAATAAAAATGTTACAGTTGGCGAAATGGTAACTATGCCTTCTGGTAAAGTGTTTAACTTTGCTGATAGTGAAGGGAATTATTTTGCGGTTATGGAAAAGAACAAATAAATGGGATCAAGAATTATGCATGTGATTATCGCTAACGGTATTGCTGAGAAACTATGTATTCAAGATAAAACTTCTTTCTTACTTGGAGCTGTAGCCCCTGATGCTGTTCATTCAAAAAAAGAAAAAGGAACCTCACATTTTTATGCCGGTACAACGAAGAACTATACGAGAAGAATAGATTATGCTTCATTTATTCATAAATATGACGCACATATAGATTCCCCATTTATTTTAGGCTATTACACCCACCTCATTGCCGACGATAATTGGCTACAAGGCTTTTTTCTACCTTGGCTAAAAAATAGAATAGAAAATGACGAAACTATCGCACCTATGTACTATAACGATTTTAAATTGTTAAATGCAAAGTTGCTTCATCATTACGACAAAGAACAACGGCTATTCTCTCTTCTTAATCAAGAGGCTCACATTGTGGATATCGCAGAAGTTTCTAAAGGAAATGTTTTAGCTTTTCGAACATACCTTTTTGAAGATATGTTGTATCCAGAGCAACATTTGCATGAAGAATTACAAGTGTTCACGTTTAATCAAATTGTCGGTTATATTGAAACTGCTATTGAGAAAGGCGCTTTTTATATCGAACAACTTTCGAATAAAAAATCCACTTCAAATATTTAAATGATGAAAGCTATCGTTGTAACGTCGTTCGGTGGTCCTGAAGTGATGAAATATACGGATGTAACTATGCCAACTATTTCAGAAGATCAAGTTTTAATCCGCGTTATTGCTACTAGTGTTAATTTTGCTGATATTAAATCCCGTTATGGTAAAAAAGGAAATAAAACATTTCCCTTTATTCCAGGGATAGATGCAGCTGGTATTGTAGAACGAGTCGGTTCTCATGTAAAAAACATTCATCCTGGACAGCGTGCCATTGCTTTTCCTCAAAATGGATCTTACGCAGAATACGTTGTCGCAAACGAAAACCTGACTTTCGTTTTACCTGATGAAGTCGATTTTCAAACTGCAGCCGCTTGCCCTATCGTATCTTTTACAAGCTATAATTTACTCGCAAATGTCGCAAGGCTTCAACAAGGTGAATCTGTACTGATTCATGCAGCTGCTGGTGGCATTGGCACTACAGCGATTCAACTTGCAAAACTGTTAGGGGCTAAAAAAGTTATCGGAACTGTTGGAAGTGAAGTGAAAAGAAAAATTGCTTTAGATGCGGGAGCTAATTATGTTATTTGTCATCAAGATGAAGATTTTGTAGAGAAAGTCAATGAGCTGACAGACGGAGAAGGAGTTAATGTTATTTTAGACTCTATTTCTGGAACCGTTTCGGAAAGAAGTTTAAAATGTCTTGCTTATTACGGTCGCCTCGTTTATTTCGGTAGTGCGAGCGGTGAAATTGGCAATTTCCAAACGAAAGACTTACATGCAAGTTGCCGTTCTATACTCGGATTCAGCTTCGGCACTACACGAAAAAAACGCCCTGAATTACTCCAAGAAACTGCAAATGAAGTTTTCCGTTATTTACGCAATGGAAGTTTGCAAATTAAGGCTACGAAATCTTTTCCCCTTCAAGATGCAGGGAAAGCACATGAATGGGTCGAAAGTAGAAAAAGTACAGGGAAAGTAATACTACACGTTCAGTCCCCTTCCTGAATGAAGGATGAAATAGATTACGCGCATTTAATCCAATTAACTTTATCAGGCAATAAAGAAGCGTATAGTGAATTGTATGATAAAACGATTCAAGAAGTATATAAGACAGCACATTTTTTACTAGACGATAAAACAGATGTAGATGATGTCGTTCAAGAAATATACATACAACTATATGAATCGCTTCATAAGTATGATAGCGAGAAGCCATTTCGTCCTTGGCTAATTGGACTTGCGATTAAACAAATTCATTCTTATAGAAGAAAGAGGTGGATGCGACTACGAATTGTAAAAAAAGCAGAAGAGCAAAGAAAACCAGTACAAATTGATTTTTCTAGCGATGTTGTAAGTAAAATATCAAATCAAAAATTAATCGAACTCATTCATAAGTTACCGTATAAATTGAAACAAGTTATTATCTTAAGATACTTACATGATTACTCTCAAGAAGAAGTAGCGCAAATATTACATATTCCAATCGGTACTGTGAAATCTAGAATTCACGCAGCATTAAAAAAACTACGTCAAAAATGGCAAGTAGAAGAAATCTTTTTAGGAGAGGTAGGGAATGTGAAATGAATGAGTTTAGATTGTAGAGTTAGAGAATCTATACAAGAAGAAGCGAAGGGGATTGTTGCACCGCCGGAGTTAAAAGAAAAAGTAATCGTTCAAATAAAAAATAATCGAGGGGGGAGTAAAAGGAAGAAACGCCTTATCGCAGGAGTGCTTGCAGCAGCTCTTTTAATCCCGACGACTGGTTTTGCGTATCAATCTATTATGGCGGATGGTATATACGGATCTTTTGAGAATTTAAAAAAACATGCCGGAGCAATGACGTTAGAAACGTATATGCGTTTTAATGCAAAATTATCAGAAGCGAAAGATGAAATGGGTGCGAAAGAATATGAAGAGTTTACAAAAGAACTAAAGAAATTAACAAATGCAAAGCTTGCGTACGGAGATTCGAACGGTAATATTGATTATGATCAGTTATCACCAGCTAAAAAAGAGGAATTGAAAAAGGTAGTAATGGAGCTTCATCCGTATTTTGATAAATTAAATGGCCATAAATCTAGTAAAGAAGTACTAACTCCTGAAGAGTATGAACAATATATGGAGGCATTAATGTCACATCAAACTGTGTTAGTAAAAACGAAATCGAGTGGCGGGATAACAGTAGAAGAAGTTCCTGAGGCGTACAAAGAAAGATTTATTAAAGCCGAGCAGTTTATGGAGTATGTAGATGAAAAGGTGAGATAAATGTATAAATTAGGGGCTTTCTCTTTTCTAACGGTTATCGCAAGTATATTTTCTTTCTTTATCCTTAGAGGACCTAATGCGAATTTAACGTTAATTATTGTGACTCTAAGTATACTTTCATTACTCGGCATCATTTTTGCGATAGCATCAAAAAATTGGTTATTCGGAATAATTGGTACTGCATTAAATGGTGTAATACTAGTATTTGTATATTTCTTATTGCTAGCAAAAGGAATAGGTGGTTAAATGCAAAAAGTAATGCTATACCTCTGCTTTACATTATTTATCGTCTTATTATTATTTGTTGGAGTAAAAATTGAATTTTATTTAGATACAGACGCGCAGGTGAACTTTAACGTTTATCCAAGATTATTCTACTTTACACTCTTCCCTCTTATAGTTGGTATTTTATTACGGTTCCTTCAATCTATTAATCACGCAACGAGTAAACAAAACTGGAGCTTTCAGCCGGATAAATTTATTGCTATTACAGTGCCTACACTATTCATTTCCTTTTCCCCTGCATTACTCTTTTCACCACTTGGCCAATACCTACCTTATTTAGCTAATATTATTCTTATAAATACAACTTTTGTTACGATTATTAGTTTAATAGCTGGTTATTCACTATTAGATTGTTTTATACAAAAAGATACTGCAAATATGAAAAAATATAATTGAATGAAAAAAGTAGAACAATTGTCTTCTCACCTATATCTTATTGATGATTTCGACTTACAACATAATGAACGAACAGGTACGTATGTTTTATTAGGTGACGATATTACTTTAATTGAAACTTGCGCGGCCCCTTCTCTTCCCTATATTTTAGATGGCTTACAACAATTACATATTGATTTAAACGATGTAAAAAACATTATCGTTACACATGTCCATTTAGATCACGCTGGGGCAGCTGGTTTAATGATGGAAAAGTGCCCAAATGCTACTTTATATGTGCATTCTCGCGGTGCTCGTCATATGATTGATCCAACAAAACTAATTTTAGGCGCAAAAGCTGTATACAAGGATGATTTCGATAAACTTTTCGATCCAATTCTTCCTATAGAAGAAGAACGCGTTCATATTGTACAACATGGTGATACGCTAAAAATTGCAGAAGACCGCATCCTTACATTTTATGATACACCAGGGCATGCAAAACACCATATTAGCATTCATGATTCATTAACAAACGGCATTTTTACTGGTGATACAATTGGAATTTATTATAGAGAGCTTGCAGACCTTGGTGTACAGTTATATTTACCATCAACGTCCCCTTCGCAATTTCAGCCCGATGCGATGATCGCTTCTAAAAATCATATTCAAAGTATGAATGTAGATACTATTTATTTCGGCCATTACGGTGCATCCTCCAATGTTACAGAAGTATATAACCAACTGAAACATTGGTTACCTATTTTCGTTCGTACTGGTAAAGAGATCTTTGAAAAGTATAATGATTTCGATGAGGCGACTAAAGCATTACAAACTTTATTAATGGATAAAATCTCTTCTCACCTTACAAAATTAAACGTCCCATCAGATCATTCCGTTTATAACATTTTACATCTAGATATAGAAATTAGCGCGATGGGTATTATTGATTATTTCACGAAGCAAGAAAAAACAAATTCCACTATTTAAATGAAAACTGCACAACGTGAAACGATTTCAAATCGCGAGTTTTATTTCGTACTATATATGATGTTATTGTATGTTACTGGTTGGGTAATCGATGTAAATGGTTTATTCTTAAGCTCCTACTTTAATTTAGCAGGAGAGATTATGCTTCCAATCGTTGGTGGCATTGTTGGACTGTTCGTGATGTCTATCAATAAAGAACAAACGAAATAAATGACAGTTTATGATTTTTCAGCTAAAACAATAACAGGAGGAGATATATCGTTAAAAGATTACGAAGGAAAAGCACTTCTTATTGTAAATGTAGCTAGTAAATGTGGATTTACACCGCAGTATAAAGGATTACAAGAAGTATATGATAAATATAAAGATCAAGGACTAGAAATACTCGGTTTCCCTTGTAACCAATTCGGAGGACAAGAACCAGGCACAGAAGCAGATATTACAAGCTTTTGTGAATTAAACTACGGTGTAAACTTCCCGTTGTTTGCAAAAATTGATGTAAAAGGTGATAAAGCTCACCCTCTATATACATACATGACAGAACAAGCACCAGGTTTACTCGGTATGAAAGCAGTAAAATGGAACTTTACTAAGTTTCTAATCGGAAAAGACGGAAAAGTAGTAGGGCGTTTTGCGCCGCAAACGAAGCCGGTGGATTTAGAGGTGGAGATTGAAAAGGTACTTGGGGAATAAATGATAACATTACACACAAAAAAACAATTGGATATGAACGTTTTTTTCATGCATGCATGCGCATTTCTACTTTTACTAGAATGGCTAAGACCCCTTATAGGTATTACAAACGTAGGCAGATTAGATATTTTTGTAATATTTATAGGAATTTGCTTCACTCTCTCTTTTTTTCAAACAAGGTGGCAAATTCCTATAAAGATCATCACGATTTTATTCATCATTCATTTCTTATATTATAAAAATGCTTTTATAAATCCATCTTGGCTAACCAAATTTTTTACTGATATTTCTCAAAATTCCTCCCTGTTGTTCCAGGGGAATTTGCTAGATATTTCTCCAGTCTTTCCAACAGTTTTATTTTTTCTATCATTTTGGTTTTTGAGTTCTTTCATCTCTTTTTGGATGATTCATAAAAAACGTGGATTGTTATTTCTTGTATTGACTATTATTTATATCACAACTTTTCATAACTTACATTTATACAATGCAAACTACGCTATTATTCGTACTGTTGTCATCGGCTTTTTTATGCTTAGTCTTCTTCGAATAGAACGAATAAAAGAGATGGAACACTTACAAAATTATGCTAGAGAGATCTCAAAATTACTTAGACCTCTTACAATATTTATTGTCTTGTCAGCAACCATCGCATACTTTGCTCCAAAATTCGGCCCTCAATGGCCAAACCCAATGAATTTTTTAAAATTTAACACATCCGAAGCGAGTAAAAAACAAGAAGTTTCTACAATTGGGTATGGTTTAGATGATTCGCAATTAGGCGGTCCTTTTCAGGCAGATAATACAATTGTTTTTACAGCACAAACGCAAAACAAACAATATTGGAGAGTAGAAACAAAAGATTTTTATACAGGAAAAGGCTGGGAGGTTTCTGAAAAGCCGAAAAAGGTTTCTTTTAAAACTCAAAACGACGTCTTGAGTTGGTACGAACAAAATACAAAAACGGAAACAACCGAAGCAACCATCACCATGCAAAAAAGTGATCTTCACCTTACCTATCCAGCAGGATTAGTATCAGTTGAGGCTTCTTCTGATGTATCATACAGTGTTGACCCAATTTCAGAAAAAATCTATACGCTGCACGGCGACTCTTCTACTACTTTAAATTCGTATAAAGTAACATACGAGATCCCGGAGTTTCCCATAGAAAGCTTGAAAACCGTAAAAACGAATGAAGGCCATGAAGCAAGTTCTTATTTCATGACAAAGTACACACAACTTCCCGAATCATTACCACAGCGAGTAAAAGACTTGGCTGTCAATCTTACAAATGATAAAGACAACCGGTATGATAAAGTATTAGCTATTGAAAATTACTTCACAGACAACTCTTTTGTATACGAAATAACGAATGTTTTATTCCCTGCCAAAAACCAAGATTATGTAGATCACTTCCTTTTCGATACAAAAAGCGGCTACTGTAATAATTTTTCGACGTCTATGATCGTGTTACTTCGTTCTGCCGGGATTCCTGCTCGCTGGGTAAAAGGCTATACAGAAGGAACCCTTGAGAATACATTTGCTAGTACAGAAGGAAAAGATGTTTATACAATCGCGAATAATAACGCACACTCTTGGGTCGAAGTATATTTTCCAGGATACGGGTGGATTCCATTCGAACCAACAAAAGGATTTACCAATCCCTATAATTTTATAAATAATATTCCTGCTTCTACTTCACAAAATAGTGAAGCAAATAATTCTAATAACGAGCAAATACACCAACGGAACAATGAAGCCAAGCTCAAAAGTTTAATAGAAAATACAGAAGAAGCCTCTACTAAAAAGATCACAAATTCAAAAAATGATTTTTCTTGGTGGTACGTATTCCTCTCTACGATACCGATTAGTATCATCGGATACATTCTCTTCACTACTAGAATGAAATGGATTACATTTTTTATTATTCTTTTCTATAAATACCGAAAAGATGATATTGTTTATCAAAAAGCTTACGGCGCACTTTTAAAACAATTTGCGAGAATCGGCATACCACGGGGTGAAAGTCAAACATTCCGAGAATACGCTCTTCATATCGATAAATATTACAATTCGGCTGATATGCAACAACTTACTTTCAGTTATGAAAACGCTATGTATCAAAAAGGACAATCTGCAGACGAATGGAAGAAATCCGTACACTTATGGGAAGTGCTTATGAAAAAAGCAGCTTCTCCTCCTAAATCAAATGAATTCGATACAATGATTTAAATGCTTCAAGGAGGATTTGTAAGTTGGTTTTTGTTTTACAGTACGATTCCTATTGGCCTTTATTCACTACTACTCCCCTTCTATGCTTTACGGGACGTTGAAGTAAAACGAATAACAAACAAAAACCAATATGCAGCAGGAGAACAATTTGTAAGCACGATTACAATAAAAAGAAAATTTCCTTTTCCCTTACTTTATTTAGTTATAGAAGATGAACTGCCACCACCATTTACAAGTTGTAGACAAGCAAAGATGAATAAGGTCATACTCTTTCCAGGATTAAAACGAAATATTTCGTTTCAATATGTTATTGATACAATCCCTAGAGGAGAGCACATTTTTTCAAGCGTACGTGTCAAAACTGGCGATTTACTCGGTATGATAGAGAAAGAAGTAACTTTTTCAGTTCCAGATACATTTTTAGTCTATCCCCAGTATGTAGATATAGCGTATCGACAATTGGAAAATCATTTCGAACAAGGAGCGCTTTCAGCAAATATAAATTCAGCAAAAGACTCTACAGTATCTGTCGGCGTCAGAAAATATAAACCTGGTGACCGCTTTTCATGGATTGATTGGAAAGCAACTGCACGAACAAACAATATTATGACGAAAGAGTTTGAACAACAGCGCAGCCATAATATCATGATATTCATGGACAGAACTGAGTCCCCTCTATTCGAATCAGTCGTAACGTTTACTGCCTCTATTGTAAGGGCTGTCTTGAAGCAAAATTCACCAGCGTCATTCGTGTCTGTCGGAAAAGAACGAACTATTTTCCCTTTAGACAATGGAGATACCCAGTTGCAACAAATCTTTTGTCATTTAGCGAAAGTACAAGCAGACAGTGTATTCCCGCTCTCCCAGAGTGTAGAAATGGAATTAAGAAAAATGTATCAGCCCGTAACGATTATACTCGTGACAAGCGATCTTTCTCCCGATATTCAAAAGGCGGCTGACTGTGCTACTATAAAAAATAGAAAATTAATGGTGTTTGTCGTGAAAGAAAAAGCGAATCAACTCTCACATCGAGAACTAAGTATACTAGAAACTCTACAAAAACGAAAAATATTTGTAAACGCGGTTTATGAAAACCGGTATGCAAACGTGTTTTTTGAGGTGAGCAAATGAATGATGCCCCATCTTGATTCATTACATCCCATTGTAGAAAAAATAATCAACAATATTGAAAAGTTAATGGTCGGAAAACGAAAAGAAACGACCTTAGCCTTGACAGCTCTCTTAGCTGAAGGTCATGTACTATTAGAAGATGTTCCCGGTGTAGGGAAAACAATGCTAGTACGTGCTCTTTCTAAATCAATTGATGCCGATTACAAGCGAATTCAATTCACACCTGATTTACTGCCGTCAGATGTAACAGGTGTTTCTATTTACAATCCAAAAGAGCTCCAATTTGAGTTCAAGCCTGGACCAATTATGGGGAATTTTGTACTTGCTGATGAAATTAATCGTACATCTCCAAAGACACAATCTGCCTTACTTGAAAGTATGGAAGAAGGCACTATCACAATAGATGGCATGACAAGATCGTTACCAAAACCTTTCTTTGTCATGGCTACACAAAATCCGGTCGAATATGAGGGTACATATCCTTTACCAGAAGCTCAACTCGATCGTTTCTTGTTGAAGCTAACAATGGGATATCCTACACCAGAAGAAGAATTTGAAATTTTAAACCGGATGGAAAAAACAAACCCACTCTCCCATTTACAAGCTATTACAACAATAAAAGAATTACTTTATTTACAACAAAACGTACGGGAAGTAAGTACGGACAAAGCAATCAAGCATTACATTGTAAAGCTTGTTAATCAGACTCGTTCTTATAGTTCTATACAGCTAGGTGCAAGTCCACGTGGCTCAATTGCTTTAATGAAAGCTTCACAGGCTTATGCATTCATCCATGGCAGAAATTATGTTATTCCAGATGATGTTAAATTTTTAGCTCCTTACGTTTTAGCTCACAGACTCATTCTAAAAATGGAAGCAAGATTTGAAGGAATAACAGGAGAACAAGTTATCGCCAAAATCGTGGCACGAACTACCGTACCGACTCAAAGGACGAAGAACCTTTGAATGAAGAAGAAACCTTCAGCACTAATGAGACGTTTAAAATATTTTTCACCAATAGATCGTTATAACGATAATCATACACAAGAAACATATGAAGATCGTGAATGGGAAAATGTGTACAGAAAACGCTGGCAGCATGATAAAGTAATTCGTTCTACACACGGCGTGAACTGCACTGGTTCATGTAGTTGGAACATTTATGTGAAAGATGGAATTGTAACTTGGGAAGGGCAAGAGCTTAACTATCCAACGACAGGTCCTGATATGCCGGATTTTGAACCACGAGGATGTCCGCGTGGAGCGAGTTTTTCTTGGTACATTTATAGTCCACTTCGTGTGAAATATCCATATGTACGTGGTGTTCTTTGGAGTATGTGGCAAGAAGAATTACAAAATAATGATTCACCACTAGATGCTTGGAAAAGTATTGTGAAAAACCCTGAAAAAGCACGTAAGTATAAGCAGGCGCGTGGTAAAGGTGGATTTATTCGTGCGAATTGGGATGAAGTATTACAACTCGTTTCTGCTTCGTTACTTTACACAATCATTAAATACGGCCCAGACCGAAATGTTGGTTTTTCACCAATTCCAGCTATGTCGATGTTAAGTCATGCAGCGGGTAGCCGCTTTATGCAACTTATGGGTGGGCCGATGCTTAGCTTCTATGATTGGTACGCGGATTTACCACCAGCTTCTCCGCAAATTTGGGGGGATCAAACAGATGTACCAGAAAGTAGTGACTGGTATAACTCTGGTTACATTATGACGTGGGGTTCAAATGTACCGATGACGAGAACGCCAGATGCACACTTTTTAGCCGAAGTTCGATATAAAGGAACGAAAGTTGTTTCTGTAAGTCCTGACTTCGCTGAGTCTACAAAATTTGCGGATGATTGGATTAGTGTGAAACAAGGTACAGATGGTGCACTTGCGATGGCAATGGGGCATGTGATCTTACAAGAATTTTACGTAGATAATCAAGTGGAATACTTCACAAAGTATGCGAAGCAATATACTGATTTTCCTTTCTTTGTCACATTGAAACAAAAAGGAGATCAATTCGTCGCTGATCGTTTCTTAAATGCTACTGATATTGGACGAGAAACAAAGTTAGGAGAATGGAAGCCTGTTCTTTGGAACGAAAACACGAAAGATTTTGCAACACCTCACGGCACAATGGGGTCACGTTGGGATAATGAAAAGAAATGGAACTTGCGTTTAGAAGATGAACAAACAGGTGAAAAGATTGATCCACGTCTTTCTTTACTTGGAATGGAAGACGCTGTGGGAACGGTACAAATTCCGTACTTCTCAGATGATGGAAATAAAGTATTGGAACGTACAATTCCAGTGAAAAAAATTATGACAGAAGAAGGCGAAGTGTTCGTTACAACTGTATACGACTTAACGTTAGCAAATTACGGTGTGAACCGAGGGCTCGGCGGACAAGAGCCGAAAGATTTCAATGATGATGTACCATTTACACCTGCATGGCAAGAGAAAATGACAGGAGTGAAACGAGAGCTTATTATTCAAATTGCTCGTGAGTTTGCACAAAACGCAGTTGATACGGATGGGCGCTCGATGATTATTGTAGGGGCCGGTATTAACCATTGGTTTAATTCTGATACGATTTATCGCGCAGTTTTAAACCTTGTTCTTCTCGTTGGAGCACAAGGCGTAAACGGTGGCGGTTGGGCGCATTATGTCGGTCAAGAAAAATTACGACCAGCAGAAGGATGGCAAACAATCGCGATGGCAAAAGATTGGCAAGGGCCACCGAAATTACAAAACGGTACATCTTTCTTCTATTTCGTAACAGATCAATGGCGTTATGAAGATACACCGGTTGGACATTTAGCATCACCAATTGAGGGCAACTCTCGTTATCAACATCATGGTGATTACAATGTATTAGCGGCACGACTTGGCTGGTTACCTTCCTATCCAACATTCGAGAAAAATGGAATTGAATTATATAAAGAAGCTGTTGCTGCAGGTGCAACAACACAAGAAGAAATCGGAAAATACGTTGCACAAAAACTAAAAGAAAAAGAACTAAAATTTGCGATTGAAGATCCAGATAATAAAAACAACTTCCCACGCAACTTATTCGTATGGCGTGCCAACTTAATTTCAAGTTCTGGTAAAGGCCACGAATATTTCTTAAAACATTTATTAGGTACAACAAACGGATTAATGAATGACGATAGTGATTCAATACGACCAGAAGAAATTAAGTGGCATGAAGAAGCGCCAGAAGGGAAGCTTGATTTACTCATTAATTTAGATTTCCGTATGGCTGGAACAGCGCTCTATTCCGATATCGTCTTACCTGCTTCAACTTGGTATGAAAAGCATGATTTAAGCAGTACGGATATGCATCCATTTGTGCATCCATTTAATCCAGCAATCGGTTCACCTTGGGAAGCACGCTCTGATTGGGATATTTTCACCGCTCTTTCTAAAGCGGTGTCAGATTTAGCGAAGAAAATCGATCTTGAACCAATGAAAGAAGTCGTTGCAACACCACTTCTTCACGACACACCGCAAGAATTAGCGCAACCACTAGGTAAGGTTAAAGATTGGAGTAAAGGTGAGTGTGAACCGATCCCAGGTAAAACAATGCCGCAAATTCATGTTGTCGAACGAGATTATAAAACGATTTATGACAAAATGACAGCGCTTGGGCCAAATGCTGGGAAACAACCGATTGGTACGAAAGGCATTTCTTGGTCAGCAGAAAAAGAGTATGAGCAATTAAAGAGCCGATTAGGGGTTGTTCGAACGGATTCCATTGCGAAAGGGTGCCCAGATATAAAAGAAGCAATTAATGCTGCTGAGGCGGTATTAACACTTTCTTCTACAACAAACGGTCATATGGCTGTAAAAGCATGGGAAGCACTTGAAAAACAAACGGATTTAAAACTGCGTGATTTAGCAGAAGAACGTGAAGAAGAATGCTTCACATTCGAACAAATTACAGCACAGCCGAAAACAGTAATTACTTCTCCAGCCTTTACAGGTTCTGAAAAAGGTGGACGCCGTTATTCACCATTTACAACAAATGTGGAACGTCTCATCCCTTGGAGAACGATAACGGGTCGACAATCTTTCTACTTAGATCATGACATGATGAAAGAATTCGGTGAAACGATGGCAACATTTAAACCAATTCTGCAACATAAACCGTTCCGTAAATCACGTCCCGAAGTAGAAGGAAAAGAAATTACACTAAACTATTTAACACCGCATAATAAGTGGTCGATTCATAGTATGTACTTCGATTCATTACCGATGTTAACGCTATTTAGAGGTGGTCCAACTGTTTGGATGAATAAAGATGATGCGAATGAAGCTGGCGTCGCAGATAATGATTGGATCGAGTGCTTTAACCGTAACGGTGTTGTTGTAGCACGTGCTGTCGTAACGCACCGTATACCGAGAGGAATGGCATTTATGCACCATGCACAAGATCGCCACATTAACGTGCCTGGTACGAAATTAACAAGCACCCGCGGGGGAACGCATAATAGTCCAACCCGTATTCATGTTAAACCAACACATATGATTGGTGGATATGGCCAATTAAGCTATGGATTTAACTACTATGGTCCGACTGGGAACCAGCGTGACTTAAATGTTGTCATCCGTAAACTGAAGGAGGTAGATTGGCTTGAAGATTAATTGAAGATTAAAGCACAAGTCGGAATGGTAATGAACCTAGATAAATGCATCGGCTGCCATACTTGTAGCGTAACATGCAAAAACACCTGGACAAATCGTCCAGGTGCTGAATATATGTACTTCAATAACGTAGAAACGAAACCTGGAATTGGTTATCCGAAACAATGGGAAGATCAAGAGAAATATAAAGGCGGCTGGGAATTGAAAAATGGTGAAATTCAGCTGAAATCAGGTTCAAAAATGAAACGCCTTATGAATATTTTCCACAATCCAGATCAACCAACAATCGATGATTACTTTGAACCTTGGAACTATGATTATGAAACATTAACAAATAGCCCGCAGCGTAAGCATCAACCAGTTGCTCGTCCGAAATCAGCAATTACAGGCGAATTTATCGACAAAATTGAATGGGGTCCAAACTGGGAAGATGATTTAGCTGGTGGACATATAACAGGATTGCAAGATCCGAACGTAAAGAAAATGGAAGAAGAAATTAAAACAGATTTTGAAAATGTCTTTATGATGTATTTACCACGCATATGCGAACATTGTATGAATCCATCTTGCGTATCTTCTTGTCCATCTGGTGCGATGTATAAACGTGAAGAAGATGGGATTGTTCTTGTGGATCAAAATGCATGTCGTGCTTGGAGGTTCTGCGTATCTTCTTGTCCATATAAAAAAGTGTATTTTAACTGGCAAACGAATAAAGCAGAAAAATGTACAATGTGTTTCCCACGTATTGAAGCTGGTATGCCAACAATTTGTTCTGAAACATGTGTAGGACGTATCAGGTATATTGGGGTAATGCTATATGACGCTGACAAAGTGAAAGAAGCAGCTTCTGTTGAAGATGAAAAAGATTTATATGAATCTCAGCTTACTGTTTTCCTAGATCCAAATGATCCAGAAGTAGCAGCTGAAGCAAAAAAACAAGGCATTCCTGAAGAATGGATTAAAGCAGCACAACAGTCACCGATCTATAAAATGATTATCGATTGGAAAATTGCTCTGCCTCTTCATCCCGAGTACCGTACAATGCCAATGGTTTGGTATATTCCGCCGCTTAGCCCGATTATGAATATGGTGGAAGGGAAAGGAAGTAACTGGCAAGCAGAAGAGATTTTCCCTGCTATCGATAATATGCGTATCCCAATTCAATATTTAGCGAATCTACTCACTGCAGGAGATGAATCCCACATTCGTCTTACATTGAAAAAAATGGCTGTCATGCGAACGCATATGAGAGCATTGCAAATTAATAAAGAACCAAATGAAGCTGTATTAAAAGAACTTGGATTAACGAAACAGGATGTAGAAGATATGTATCGTCTTCTTGCTATCGCAAAATATAAAGATCGCTTCGTCATCCCGACATCTCACCGTGAACAAGTTGCTGATTTATATAGTGAACAAGGAAGCTGTGGTTTATCCTTCACAGGTGGTCCAGGCTCTTGTATGACAATTTCTTAAATGAAACAAAGTTTACAAACTGCTTTTTCTTGTTCTTCCTTTCTTCTCTCCTACCCTGAACTAGGGTGGAGAGAAGCTTTAACAGAATTACAAGAAGAGATTGAAGCAATTGAACAGGAAGACGTTAAAGCGTCACTTACAGCATTTATAAAACAAGTACTAGATAAAACGAACGATCAATTAATTGATCGTTACGTATATACATTCGATTTTGGTAAAAAGACAAATATGTATTTAACTTATATGAACACAGGTGAACAAAGAGAAAGAGGTATTGAATTATTAGAGTTAAAACAGCATTATAAAAAATCTGGTTTTGAAGTAACAGATAAAGAACTACCGGATTATTTACCGCTTTTGCTTGAGTTTTTTGCAAATGCAAATGAGCAAGATAGTGAGCCAATTATGAGTAAATACAAGGGAAATATACAAGCATTGCACGTTCAATTAAAAGAAGCTGATAGTATGTATGAACCAATTCTTGCAGCTATACTCCTCGCCATCGATACATGGGGTGTACAGACAAATTAGATGGGGTGTACAGACAAATTAGAAAGGAGAGTTGTCAAAATGATGGATCAAATTCTATGGGTGTTGTTTCCCTATATCATTTTTGCAATCTTTATCGGTGGACATATTTTCAGATACAACTATGATCAATTTGGATGGACATCAAAATCTAGTGAACTATTAGAGAAGAAAATGCTCCGGGTCGGAAGTCTATTATTCCACTTTGGGATCATGTTCGTAATTGGCGGTCATGTTATGGGGATTTTAATTCCAGAGTCCGTATACCGTTCAATAGGTATTTCGGAACATATGTATCATGTAGTAGCAATTAGTTTCGGACTTCCGGCAGGTGTTGCTTCTATCATCGGTTTAATTATATTAACGTATCGCCGTGTAACCGTAAAACGCATCATTGCAACGAGTACAACGGGAGATTATATTGCGCTTATTTTATTACTTATCGTAATGCTGGCAGGACTTTCCTCAACATTTTTAAATATCGACTCAAAAGGATTTGATTATCGTACAACGATCGGTCCTTGGTTCCGAAGTCTCTTTATTTTCCAACCGAAAGTTGAATATATGATGGAAGTGCCTGTATGGTTTAAAATTCATATTATTGCAGCGATGGGTCTATTCGCAGTATGGCCGTTCACTAGACTTGTACATGTATTTAGTGCTCCAATTAAATACTTAAGCCGTAGTTATGTAATTTACAGAAGACGTATTCCTAATGAATTGAAAAAATAAGTGATCGCTGTGGCAAACAGTATGACATTATCTCAAGATTTAAAGGAATTACTTGCATCTGTTGAATATAAAATGCAGATAAAAAAAGGAAGTTTTATTTTTCAAGAAGGTATGGAAGCAACAGAACTCTATATCATCCACTCAGGAAAAGTACAAATTAGTAAACTAAGTGCTGATGGGCAAGAATTAACACTCCGTATTTGTTCGGCATACGACATTATTGGCGAATTAACATTATTCACGGACAATGCGAAGTATTTATTAAATTCAAAATGCCTTGAAGATGTTGAAGTAGGAGTAATAAAGCGTGAAACCTTAGAAAAAGCATTACTCCAAAAACCCGCACTTGTATTTGAATTTATGAAATGGATTAGTGAACATTTAAGAAGAATGCAAACGAAGTTCCGCGATTTAGTATTACACGGCAAAAAAGGTGCCCTGTATTCTACTCTCATACGAATGACAAATAGTTATGGTGTGTTAAAGGAAAACGGTATTCTCATCGATTTACCATTAACGAATCAAGAACTTGCGAACTTCTGTGCAACTTCCCGTGAAAGCGTAAATCGAATGTTAAATGATTTGAAAAAAAAGGGTACGATTTCTATTACTAAAGGAAAGATTACAATTCATGATTTACAATTTTTAAAATGTGAAATTGCTTGTGAAGATTGTTCTACCTCTGTTTGTAGCATTGATTAGATGAAAGATTCTTTAGAACGGCCACTTCAAGATTTACGTATTTCAGTTATTGACCGTTGTAATTTTAGGTGCACATACTGTATGCCAGCTGAAGTGTTCGGACCTGATTACGCTTTTTTACAGGAAGAGTTTTTATTAACGTTCGATGAAATAGAAAGATTAGCTAGATTATTTATAAGTATGGGAGTCAATAAAATTAGACTTACTGGCGGGGAACCTTTATTGCGTAAAGACTTACCGAAGTTAATTGCAAGGCTTGCAAAGCTAGAAGGTTTAACGGATATTGGACTCACAACAAATGGTATTCATTTAGCAAAACAAGCAAAGGCGTTAAAAGAAGCGGGATTAAAACGTGTAAATATTAGTTTAGATGCGATAGAGGATCACGTCTTCCAAAAAATTAATGGACGAAATGTAAGTACAAAACCTGTATTGAAAGGAATTGAAGCAGCAAAGGCAACTGGATTAGAAGTAAAAGTAAATATGGTCGTAAAAAAAGGGATGAATGATAGTCAAATTCTACTTATGGCCCGTTATTTTAAAGAGCAAGAAATTCAGCTCCGTTTTATCGAGTTTATGGATGTGGGCAGTACGAATGGTTGGAACTTTGAACAAGTTATTACGAAGGAACAAGTAATAGAGAAAATTAATCGTGTATATCCGATTGAGCCCGCCCAACCTCGTTATTTTGGAGAAGTAGCTAAAGTGTATCGATATGTAGGGAGCAATGCAGAAGTGGGATTTATTACTTCAGTCTCTGAGTCTTTTTGTTCTTTTTGTACGAGAGCGCGTATTTCGGCAGACGGTAAATTTTTTACATGCCTATTTGGAACAAAAGGAACGGATTTACGAACGCTTCTTAGAGAAGATATTTCTGATGCATCACTATTAAAAATTTTACAACATACATGGGCGTATAGAAAAGATCGGTATTCAGATGAACGAACGGCAGAAAGTACAAATAAACGTCCAAAAATTGAAATGTCCTACATTGGTGGATAAATGAAAGGAGGATTCCAAATGCAGGAGCGTTATTCAAGGCAAGTATTGTTTTCTGGAATTGGTGAAATGGGACAAAGAAAAATAAGAGAAAAGCATGTGCTCCTAATTGGTGCGGGTGCACTAGGAGCTGCAAATGCGGAAGCGCTCGTTAGGATGGGAATTGGGAAATTGACAATTGCTGACCGTGACTACGTTGAATGGAGTAATTTACAAAGGCAACAGTTATATACAGAAGAAGATGCACAGCAGTGTAAACCGAAAGCAATTGCAGCGGCAGAACATTTAAGAAGGATTAATTCTGAAGTGGAAATTGTACCAGTTGTAACGGATGTAACAATGCTAGAAATGGAAGAGTTAACAAAAGAAGTGGATCTTATTTTAGATGCGACTGACAATTTTGATACGCGCCTACTTATAAATGACATTTCACAAAAAGAAAATATACCTTGGATATATGGTGGATGCATTGGAAGTTACGGTGTAACGTATACGATTCTTCCTGGAGAAACACCATGTTTTCGCTGCTTAATGGATCATCCTATGGGCGGTGCAACATGCGATACAGCCGGAATCATTCAGCCAGCGGTACAAATGGTTGTTGCTCACCAAATAACAGAAGCGATGAAAATATTGGTGGACGATTATAAGGCGCTAAGAGGAACAATGTTATCATTTGATATTTGGAACAATCAATATCTCTCATTAAAAGTAAATAGGCAGAAAAAAAGTACATGTCCATCTTGTGGGAATGTACGCACGTACCCAAGTTTAACATTTGAAGCACAGATGAAAACGGAAGTGCTATGCGGGCGGAATACAGTTCAAATCCGTCCAGGAATAAAGAGAATTCTTCATTTAGAAGAAATTCAAAAGCGCTTACAAAAAAGTGTGAATGTCAAAAAAACTCCATATTTACTATCGTTTCTAGTAGAGGAATATCGTTTTGTTTTATTTACAGACGGTAGGGCATTTATTCATGGGACGAATGATGTGAAAATGGCAAAACGATTATACGCAAAATATATAGGGTGAATGTTAGAAAAACGTACACCAATCTCAGTGGCAGAAGCAGTTGCACGTGTAATGGAATATGCCTATCTAGGTGAAACGGAAAAAGTTTCTCTTATAGACAGTTACGGAAGAACGCTTGGAGAAGATGTTGTTGCAGATCATGATGTTCCGCATTTTGATCGTTCTCCATACGATGGATTTGCGATTCGAGCAGAAGATACAAAAGAAGCAAGTAGCAGTAACCCTATTCAGTTTGAAGTGATTGGTGAAATTGGAGCAGGTTTTGTTTTTAAAGAGGAAGTAAAAGCATTTCAAGCTGTACGTATTATGACAGGAGCCGCAATTCCAACGGGATGTAATGCCGTTATTATGTTAGAGCTAACGGAATCGTTTGAAGAAAACGAAAAGACTTATATGAAATTAAAACGCTCTTTCGCTTCTGGTGATAACATTTCTTTTAAAGGAGAAGATGTAAAACAAAATGCCATACTTGTGAAAAAAGGAACTTCTATTAATCCTGGAGTAGCGGCGCTTCTTGCTACGTTTGGTTATAGTTCCGTATATGTTGTAAGACAGCCGGTTGTTGGAATTGTAACGACGGGGAGTGAACTGCTCGAAGTACATGAACAACTGAAACCAGGGAAGATTCGAAATAGTAACTCCTATATGATCGCTGCTCAAATTGAACGAGCGGGCGGAGTGGTACAGTATTATGGACAATTCGCCGACAATTTAGAGACGTGTTATAACACTGTGAAAAAGGCAATGAAAGAAGTCGATATTTTAATTACAACTGGTGGTGTTTCAGTAGGAGACTACGATTATTTACCTGCTATTTATGAAAGGTTACAGGCTAATGTACTTTTCAATAAAATAGCGATGCGACCAGGAAGTGTGACTACTGTCGCTGAGCTAGAAGGAAAACTATTATTTGGTCTATCTGGTAATCCTTCTGCTTGTTATGTCGGATGTGAATTATATGTTCGACCAGTCATTGGAACTTCTTTGCACAGGAAAGATCCGCACTTATATCGAGCAGAAGCAATTTTACAGAAAGACTTTCCGAAAGCAAACCCATTTACTCGTTTTGTAAGAGGGAGAGTAGAACTTGTAGATGGTCAATTACAAGTTACACCAGTCGGTTTAGATAAATCTAGCGCAATTTCTTCACTTGCAGAAGCGAATGCATGTATCGTCCTGCCGGGAGGAACGAGAGGTTTTGAAGCAGGAATAACCGTTTCGGTACTGTTATTAGAATCAAACGTTGGAAGTGAGTGGCCATGGGAAGAGCCACTTCGATCATACAAGTAAATGACACATACGTATTATGAAGTAATTGATACTCCTATTTCAATTGAAGATGTTACAAGTAAAGTAATTCGCTGTGAGTGCGGTGCGGTTACTACTTTTATTGGTACTGTCAGAGAATTTACGAAAGGACGTCGCACGCTTTATTTAGAGTATGTAGCTTATATGACAATGGCGGAAAAACAGCTTGAGAAAATTGGTGCTGAAGTAGAAGCGAAGTGGCCTGGGACATATGTGGCAATTACACATCGTATTGGTACATTACAAATTTCTGATTTGGCTGTTGTCGTCGCTGTTTCTACACCACACCGGAAAGCGGCATATGAGGCGAACGAATATATTATGGGGCGTATTAAACAAGTTGTTCCAATTTGGAAGAAAGAGTTTTGGAAAGATGGTGAGTCATGGATAGGTGATCAGTTAGAGAAGGTAACATATGTAAATGGTGAGCCTGGAAAGGAGATGAGAATATGAATGATTGAAGTACTATTATTTGCACATTTGCAAGAAGAAGCAAGTAAGCCGTCCTTGCACATAGATTATGAAAATATTACGGTTGCTGAACTAAAGGAAGTTCTCATAAAGAAATACAACGTAGTGATTTCAAGTGAGATAATGGTCGCTATAAATGAAGAGTATGCAAATGAGGGTGACATAGTTCAAACTGGCGATGTCGTAGCGATGATTCCGCCAGTAAGTGGTGGTTGAATGAAAAGTCCTAATTTTCAATTAAGTTTACAAACTTCTAATCTAATTATCGGTTTTATGGTGTGGGTTATTTTATCATCATTAATGCCCTATATTAAAGTGGATATCCCATTAACTGCGGGACAAATTTCTATGGTAACAGCAGTACCCGTTATTTTAGGCTCTGTTCTTCGAATTCCAATTGGTTATTGGACAAATCGTTTCGGAGCAAGAAAATTATTCTTTATTAGTTTTATTCTACTATTATTTCCTGTCTTTTATATTAGTGTTGCCAATTCTATGATGGATTTAATTATTGGTGGGTTATTTGTAGGAATCGGTGGTGCCGTATTCTCTGTAGGAGTAACTTCTTTACCAAAATACTTTCCAAAAGAGAGTCACGGTTTTGTAAATGGTATTTACGGTGTAGGTAACGCCGGAACAGCAATCACCTCATTTTTAGCGCCTGTTATCGCAACTTCAATTGGCTGGAGAACGACAGTACAATGTTATTTAGTTTTACTTGCAGCGTTTGCACTTATGAACTTTTTATTAGGTGATCGTAAAGAGAAAAAGGTGAATACACCATTAATGGAACAAATAAAAGGTGTATATAAAAATGAAAAACTTTGGTTTTTATGTATCTTTTACTTTTTAACCTTCGGATCATTTGTCGCATTTACAGTATACTTACCAAACTTTTTAGTATCTCATTTCGGATTAGAGAAAGTAGATGCAGGTATGCGGACAGCCGGGTTCATCGTATTAGCAACAATTATGCGTCCGATTGGTGGTTGGCTCGGTGATAAATTTAATCCATTTAAAATATTAATCTTCGTATTTATCGGTTTAACACTTTCAGGTATTATTTTATCATTTATGCCAAGCATGAACGTATACACATTTGGTTGCTTACTAGTCGCATTCTGTGCAGGTATTGGAAATGGTACAATCTTCAAGCTTGTGCCAATGTACTTCTCTGAGCAAGCAGGGATTGTAAATGGAGTTGTGTCAGCTTTAGGTGGACTAGGAGGGTTTTTCCCGCCATTAATTTTAACATTACTATTCCAACTGACAGGTCATTATGCAATTGGATTTATGGCATTATCAGAAGTAGCACTTGCTTGTTTAATCATTACAGTGTGGATGTATAGCCAAGAGAAGCTGTTAGTGATGTTAAAGAATCATTAAATGGAATCCATTAGCAAAAGCGAAGTGAAGCTAAGAGATATCACAGAGGAAGATCTTCCTATCTTTTTCGAACAACAACTAGATTCAACGGCGAACTATATGGCTGCCTTTACAGCTAAAGACCCCACTGATAAGGACGCATTTTTTGACCATTGGAAAAAAAATATCGCTGACGAGACTATCACAATTAAGACTATATTATTCAATGGCATTGTCATTGGACACGTCTCGAACTTTGAACATTTCGGCGAACCCGAAGTAAGCTACTGGATTGGGAAGGAATATTGGGGTCATGGTATTGCAACTAAAGCGTTGTCAGAGTTTCTCGAGTATATTAAGGTACGCCCGCTCTATGCTCGTGCCGCTAAAGATAACCTTGCCTCCATTAGGGTATTGGAAAAATGCAGGTTTAAAATCATCTCTGAAGATAAGGGTTTTTCCAACGCAAGAGGCAAGAATGTTGAAGAATTTATTTTGAAGCTCGAACCTTATGATAGGTAATTGTTACAAATCGTTTTATTACATAAGAATTTTATATTTATTGATTTTATAATATTTTTCCGCATAATTGTAACAAAGGGAGATGATTCCAAGTTGAGTAAACAGAATATCAGCACAACAGTTTCAGGAGATTTGATTGTTACCCATCTAATTGGTCAGATTAAAACAGAGGATGTGTATGAATGGTTTAATGATTTTGAGCAGATTTGTCAGCAATTTATTTCTGAGGGGCGGAAATACAAATTATTGGTAGATAGAAAAGGATACACGCCAATTCATTTTTCTGTTCAAAAAGTATGGAAAGATAAGTTCTTCAATGAAACCATTTTGAATCATAGTAAGGCAATTGCATTTCTTCTTGAAGAAGGGGAGATACTGAATTATTTACAACAATCCAATACGAAAGAATCTGTGAAATTTTTTGATGATTATGAACAAGCGCTAATTTGGTTGAATGAATACTCAATATAAATGTACCCTCTTATGTTTAATCTACATAATAAAGTGGTCGTTATCATTGGTGGCGGTAAAATTGCATATCGAAAAGCGTCTGGATTAAAGAATACAGGCGCTTTTGTCACAGTTATCAGCCCAGAGATTTGCGAGGAAATGAAAGAACTCCCACATATTACTTGGAAGCAAAAAACTTTTAGTAATGATGATATTAAAGATGCTCATCTTATTTATGCAGCTACAAATCATCATGCTGTAAATATGATGGTCAAACAAGCTACTCATGATTTTCAGTGGGTTAACGTTGTAAGTGATGGTACAGAATCATCGTTTCACACACCTGGTGTCATCCGACATGATGAATATGTTGTCACTATTTCAACTTCAGGTAAAGATCCATCGTTTACAAAGCGTTTGAAGCAGGAACTAACATCTATATTTCCTAAACTTATAAAAAAGCTTTCTCGTACTCACAAATAAATGAAAGGAATCGTATATGTTGGACACGGGAGCCGGCTCCAAGAAGGTAACGAACAATTCATTCACTTTATTCAATCTGTTATGAAAGAACGTAACGAAAGGATTCAAAAAATAGCGTTTCTGGAACTAACAACACCTACCATTCAGGATGCAGTTACAGAAACAATACTAGAGGGAGCAACTGAAATAATGATTGTACCTGTTTTATTATTTGCAGCAGCTCACTACAAACGTGATATTCCTTTTGAAATAGAGAAAATGCAAAAGCAATATCCACAAATCACTTTTTCAGTTGCACAACCTTTTAGCACGCATCCACATATGGTTGAACTTGTAGTGAAAAGAATACGAGAAACGATACCAATGCAGGGTAGTAGCGTTTTACTCGTAGGACGAGGTAGTAGTGATCCCCAACCTATATATGAGTTACAACAAATCGGAGCAGCCATCGAACGAAAACTTGGTATGCCAGTATGCTGTTCCTTTTTAACGAAAGGAACCCCCTCTTTTACTGCTGAGCTCAAGACTATAACATCGGCCAGATCCCATGTATATGTCATGCCATACCTTCTCTTTACCGGATTATTGCTTCAAAAAATTAAATTGCATACAAAAAAATACGATCACGTTACGACTTGTAACTGCCTTCAATTTGATACATATATAAAGTTGGCATTATTAGAGCGAATGGAGGAATGTGTGTATGTATAGATGAACGGATATGTATATTTAGTTGGTGCAGGACCAGGTGATGAAGGGCTTATTACAAAAAAAGCGATAGATTGCTTAAAGCGTGCAGATATTGTCTTATATGACCGCTTATTAAATCCTGCCTTTCTTAGTTATACGAAAGGAACATGCGAACTTATTTATTGCGGAAAAATGCCGAAAAATCATACTATGCGACAAGAAATGATTAACGCACACCTCCTTCAATTTGCGAAAGAAGGGAAAATCGTTGTCCGCTTAAAAGGCGGGGATCCATCTATTTTTGGCCGTGTTGGTGAAGAAGCAGAAACTTTAGCAGAAGTGAACGTTCCATATGAAATTGTACCAGGTATTACCTCTAGCATCGCCGCTAGTAGCTATGCAGGTATCCCCCTCACCCACCGTAACTACAGTAATAGCGTCACTTTACTAACTGGACATGCAAAAGGTCCTTTAACCGATCATGGAAAATATAATTCATCCCACAATAGCGATACAATCGCCTACTACATGGGTATAAAAAACTTACCTACAATTTGTGAAAACTTACTACAAGCAGGAAAGAAAGAAGATACACCAGTAGCAATCATTGAATGGGGTACAACTGGAAAGCAGCGCGTTGTCACAGGGACACTAGCAACCATTGTTCATAACGTCAAAACTGAAAATATTTCTAACCCTTCCATGACGATTGTTGGTGATGTCGTTTCCTTACGTAACCAAATCGCTTGGAAAGAACATAAACCATTGCACGGCAAGAAAGTTTTGTTTGCATCCGCAACAAATAAAACAAGTGTAATGAAGCAAAGGTTACAAGAAGCCGGTGCAGAAATATATCAAATTCCAACTTTCAAAAAGGAAGAATATACATTAACACTTGAACAAATCAATGAAATTTTTAACGTTAATCGCCTTGTATTTTGTTCAGCTGAAAGTGTAGAAATCTTGATGCAATCATGCAGTAAACATCATAAAGACATTCGTTCCTTACAGGCAGAACTGCAGCACATGAACGTTGCCACTCACGAAAAACTTATGCAATATGGGCTACTAAGTAAACAAGCAAAGTTCTCTTCCGATACAACTGTTTATTTAGGAAGAAATATTAACCGAATTGCTTTTATTCAAGAGAAAATTGGTGCTGGCTCCTATATGATGACTCATGAGTATCCAATTGATATTCGCTTCGATGAAATTCATTCCCGTATGCTTTCGGAATTTTCATGGGATAGCATTGTATTTGAAGGGCGTGCTTCAATTGATACGTTTCTATCAGAAGTAAAACGTCTTGGCTTTATCGATATTCTTACTCTCCCATTCTCGTATACCGATGTTCCAACTTTACACTATGCAAATAAAGTCGGGTTTCATAATGTAGATGAGCAATTACAAGACATTATTATGAAGAAAGACATGGTGAGACAATGAATGTTACAAACGAAAGAAAAAATAAAAATTATGCGTGCGGAAGACCTTCCTATTCAAATTGGTAAAGAGGTGCAAATGAAAGGTACGTCTATCGCCCTATTCCGCCTTTCAAATGGCGATATTCGCGCTGTAGAAAATCGTTGTCCTCATAAAAACGGTCCATTAGCTGAAGGAATTGTATCTGGAGAATTCGTATTTTGTCCACTACATGATTGGAAAATTTCATTAATAACGGGTGAAGTTCAAAAACCTGATGACGGTTGTATTCAAACGTACGAAGTAGAAGTTATTGATGGTGACATTTATATAAACATGTAAATGAAAATGAAAAAACGTTTAGTTATGATCGGAAATGGTATGGCCGGCATACGCTGTATGGAAGAAATATTAAAACATAATAGTGATTCATATGAGATTACTATTTTTGGAGATGAACCGCATCCAAACTACAATCGCATTATGCTTTCTCATGTTTTACAAGGCAAAACAAATATGCAAGATATCATTATGAATGAATACAGGTGGTATGAAGAAAACGAAATAACTTTGTATACAAATGAAAGAGTTCAAAGTATTAACCGAGAAGAAAAAAGTATTATTACAGAAAAGAATCGTACTCTTACATATGACAAGCTCATTATTGCAACAGGTTCTAGTGCTTTTATTTTACCTGGTGAAGGTTCTACACTTCCTGGTGTGACAGGATTTCGAACAATTGAAGATACACAATTTATGATAAATACTGCTAATGATAAGAAAAAAGCCGTTGTCATCGGTGGTGGATTACTTGGTTTAGAAGCAGCAAGAGGCCTAATTGACTTAGGAATGGACGTACATGTCGTTCATTTAATGCCGAGCTTAATGGAGCAACAACTAGATACAAAAGCAGCTTCTCTCCTTCGTGAAGATTTAGAAGCACAAGGCATGAAATTTCTCATGGAAAAGAAAACGGTAAAAATTCTTGGTACAGACCATGTTGAGGGCATTCAATTTGAAGATGGTGAAGTTGTAGATTGTGATTTAATCGTAATGGCTGTCGGAATACGCCCGAATACGCAAATAGCAAAAGAAGCTAGTTTAATTGTAAATCGCGGTATTGTAGTCAACGACTATATGCTAACAAATGATGAATCCATTTATGCAGTTGGCGAATGTGCGGAGCATGACGGTATTGCCTATGGCCTTGTTGCTCCTCTATATGAACAAGGTGCAATATTGGCAAAACATATAACGAATTTACAAACTGATGGATATACAGGCAGTATCGTCGGTACGCAATTAAAAGTTGCAGGTTGTGATTTATTCTCTGCTGGGCAAATTTATGAAGATGATCAAACGAAAGCAATATCAATCTTTGATGAATGTAAACGTTCCTACAAAAAAGTATTAATTCGTGACAATAAAGTCGTTGGTATCGTTTTATATGGTGATGCAGCTGATGGTACACGCCTCTTTAGCATGTTAAAGAAAGAAGAAGATACACAAGAATATACAGCAGCTTCCCTTCTTCACAAAGCTGGTGAAGAAAGTGAACTTAACGTTGCTACTATGAGTGCCGATGACACTGTTTGTGGATGTAATGGTGTTACGAAAGGCACAATCGTTCATGCCATTTTAGAACAAGAATTAACTACTTTTGAAGAAGTAAAAGGCTGCACGAAAGCCGCAGGTTCTTGTGGTAAATGTCGTCCACTTGTGGAACAAATTTTATCTCATACACTTGGAGATGCTTTTGATGCCTCAGCACAATCTGCCGGTATGTGTGGATGTACAACTTTATCACGCGATGAAGTCGTAGCGGCCATTCATGAGAAAGGTTTAAAATCGCCAAAAGAAGTACGAAATGTTCTTGGTTTTGCACATGAAGACGGCTGTTCAAAATGTCGTCCTGCTTTAAACTACTATTTACGTATGGCGATTCCAGAAGAATATGCAGATGATAAATCATCCCGTTACGTTAATGAAAGAATGAATGGTAATATCCAGCATGATGGTACATTTTCTGTTATTCCACGTATGTACGGAGGCGTTACAACCGCAGATGATTTAATGAAAATTGCGGAAGTTGCGAAAAAGTATGATGTTCCTCTTGTGAAAATTACAGGCGCTAGTCGAATCGGTTTATATGGTGTTAAGAAACAAGATTTACCTAACGTATGGGCTGACTTACATATGACTTCTGGATATGCGTATTCAAAATCCCTTCGTAATGTAAAATCGTGTGTTGGTTCTCGTTTCTGTCGTTTCGGTACGAAAGATTCATTAGGGCTTGGTATGCTACTTGAACAATCATTAGAAATGGTAGATACACCTCATAAAATGAAAATGGGTGTAACGGGTTGTCCACGTAACTGTGCGGAAGTACTTACGAAAGATTTTGGCGTTGTTTGTGTCGAAAATGGATATCAACTATATATCGGCGGAAATGGTGGTACGGAAGTACGTGAAGCTGATTTTGTAATGGTTGTCCCTACTGAAGATGATGTTCTTCGCATCGCTACAGCTTACATGCAATATTATCGTGAAACTGGTATTTACGGAGAACGCACTGCCTACTGGACAGAACGATTAGGCTTCGATCATATAAAAGAAATACTGCAAGATACAAATATGGTCACTAAGTTAAATGAGCGTTTCCAAACAGCTCGTAGCACATATACGGAAGCATGGGGACAAGCACTAGAAACGAATTCATTAAAAGCGATGTATGAAGTAGAAACTGTAAAATAAATGGAACATACATTTACTGAAACTTCAATTGTCGGTGAGATTGTTACACAATTTCCGAAAGCTAGTGATCTTTTTAAATCATATAGAATAGATTTTTGTTGTGGTGGTAATAAACCACTTATTGATGCAATTAATGAAAGAAATTTATCAGCAACAGAAGTAATTACAGCGTTAAATACGCTTTATGATAAAACAAAACTATTAAACGAGTCTGAAATTGATTGGACAAATGCTTCTTATCGCGAATTGATTGATTATGTTATAAATAAGCACCATCGCTATTTAAATGAAGAGTTGCCACAATTAAGTCCGTATGTAACGAAAGTATTACGCGTCCATGGAGCAAGCCAGCCTCATTTAGCTCAAATTCATAAGCTATTTCATGAACTTAAGATGGAGTTAGAACAGCATTTAATTAAAGAAGAAACGGAAGATTTCCCATTAATTTTAGAATTCGAACAACATCCAACTGATGAAAACTATGCAAAATTACGTAAAGTAGTGGATGAATTGGAGAATGAACATAACCACGCTGGCAATATTATTAAAGAACTTCGTAAAGTGACAAATAACTTTACTCCTCCAGAAGGAGCTTGTGGCACTTATCGACTTGTTTACCAACGTCTTGAAGCTCTAGAATCTGATTTATTTGAGCATATACATTTAGAAAATAACATTTTATTTCCACGTGCAATTACGAAAGCATAAATGGCTATTTTGAGTAATATTGGTGGCGTTTTATTTCTAATTGCTATTATTCTTTTAATTCTATGTATCATCTCATTTTTCAAGAAAAATGGTAAAGCCATACAATACGGTCGTCCTGCCGTAATTCTTTTTATGGTTTCAATTGTATTAGCATTGACCAGTACAATAAAATCCGAACAACCAGTCATCGAATTTTTTGCTATTTTAAGTTTCATTTTATTTATTTTCTTTCTCGTATTAGCAATCTTATCTGTAATTAAAAAGACTGGTGTTGCAAAAAAACAATTTATTATTACAACTGTTTTATTTGTCCTTTTTGTTGTATTCTCAGGTATTTCAAGCCCTTCTTCTGAAAAAACGACAGCAACTAGTAAAAAGGTTGCCTCAAACAATGAAGAACAAAAAGATGACGAAAAGAAAAAAGAACTAGAAAAGAAAGAGGCGGACGAAAAAACTCGTAAGCAAGAAGAGGAAAAACGCCAAGCCGAAGAGCAAGCTCATAAGCAAGAGGAGGAAAAACGTCTAGCCGAAGAGCAAGCTCGTAAACAACAAGAGGAACAGAAACGTCAAGCTGATGAACAAGCTCGTAAACAACAAGAAGAGCAAAAACGCCTAGCTGATGAACAAACCCGTAAACAACAAGAGGAGCAAAAACGTCTAGCTGATGAACAGGCTCGTAAACAACAAGAGGAACAAAAGCGCTTAGCTGATGAACAGGCTCGTAAACAACAAGAAGAGCAGCAAAAAGCACAACAAGCTCAAGTACAACCGGCTACAGGAGATACTAGTAGTGTATCCTATGCAAATTGTGCGGCAGTTAGAGCTGCTGGGAAAGCTCCTCTTTATAAAGGGCAACCAGGTTATAGCTCTAAACTTGATCGTGATGGCGATGGAGTTGCATGCGAAAAATAGATGGAATTTCAATTGTTAGTGAATTGTATATTACAAGAAGGTAATGCATACTTTTTAGTAACGAAGGTAGATGATGTAATTACGTTAAAAGTACCGATTACAGCAGGAGTAGCAGCATTATTTTTAGCTTTTGGTGTACCAAGATGTTCTTAAATGAAAATAAAAGAGGTGCTATTATATATGAAAAGAAGAACATTTGATATTCCAGTTACATTGCGAAGAGAGTGGTTTTTAATAGAGTTAGCTCATTTAACGAAAAAATATGGAATTGAAATTGCAACTAGCAAAATGGAAGCCGCACCGTTTTTAAGGGATCAAGTTACGGAATCAAAAATAGGAGCAGGGCTACAATACGATAAATATGATGATGAGTATATAATTGAAATGTAAATGATGACCAATTTACAAAAGGAGTTTTTTAAACGATTAAAAATTCCCGCAAAAGAACTAACATTTGATGATTTAGATGAGGTCCTCTTAAAAATGGGAATGATTTTCCCCTATGAAAATCTTGATATTATGGCTGGTACTATTAAAAACATTTCAAAAAATAACTTAGTAGAAAAGTTACTTATTCAAAAACGAGGCGGTCTTTGTTATGAATTAAATTCCTTATTGTATTACTTTTTAATTGATTGTGGGTTTCAAGTATACAAAGTAGCTGGTACTGTATACAATCTTTACGATAATAAATGGAAACCTGATGATGGTCATGTCATTATCATTTTAAGTCATGATCATACAGATTATATTGTGGATGCAGGTTTTGCATCTCATCTCCCTTTACATCCAGTCCCTTTTAACGGCGAAGTCATATCTTCTCAAACAGGAGAATATCGAATTTACAAACGAAATACCCGAAAAGGTACACATATTTTAGAAATGCGAAAAGGGGCTAACGGAGAATCTACAAGTTTCTTACAATCCGAACCTTCAAATGAATGGAAAATAGGCTATGCTTTCACTATAGATCCAATAGATGAGAAAAAAGTGAATAACATTCAAAAAGTAATTGTAGAACATAACGAATCGCCTTTTAATAAAGGGGCTATCACTTGTAAATTAACTGATTACGGTCACATATCATTAACGAAAAAAAATTATACAGAAACCTTTAAAGGTACAAAAAATAAACGACCAATAGGTTCTAAAGAATATGCTCGCATTCTTCGTGAATCTTTTGGAATCACTCAAGAGAAATATGTAGGAAAAATATTAGAAAGAGGCTAGATGGCTCCATCGATTAGCACAAATGTAAGGGCAGAAGTTGTAAAAGAGCTTGGAAAGGGGTTTCCTGATACAGAAGTATTTACACCTGGTGATTGGTTTTTAGGACAAAAACCAGCTAATTATGATGAGAATAAGCCTCCAATTCTCTTTGTACAAGGCAGGAATGGTAATGCGGATAGTTGGTATAGGAAGACTGTATATCACGATATAAATGATATGTATGACTATGCCTTGAAAGCGGGATATCAAACGGTATTTATTCAATTATATGATGCGGCAGGGAAAGGATCGGCTAGTCAGTGGGACAACGGAAAATTGTTAGCACAAAAACTGGAAGAAATATATAATCATTTCGGTAAAAAGGTTACTATTGTAGCGCATAGTAAAGGCGGTATAGATACACAAGCGGCATTAGTTGGATATGGTGCGAATCGATTTGTTGGGAATGTTATTACACTTGCAACACCACATCACGGCTCCAATTTAGCGGATTTATCATATAGTTGGTGGGCAGGTTGGCTTGCTTCTATATTAGGTCAAAAAGATGATGGTACGTACTCGTTACAAATAGGGGAAATGGCAAAATTTCGTTCAACGATAGATAATAATCCAGCAGCTAAATTAAACCGTTACTATACGGCTACTGGGACTAGCTGGGGACCAGTATTTTCTGCGTTATCTATGGGCGGATTATATTTGTCATCGTACGGCTCGAATGATGGATTAGTAAATGAATGGAGTGCTAAGCTACCATATGGCACACATTTATTTACAGATTCCAAATTTGATCATGACAATATACGAAAAGGATCAGCTGTTTTCGCACGAATTGAACCATATTTACGTACTGCAAATGTAGGCGTGCCAGCTTTAGTAGCACCAAGTAATAGTTCAGAAGAAAATATAGAACAATTAAATACAACTTCTAATCAAAATATTTTAGGGGGAGAATTGCCACAAAATCAGTGGATAGAGCAAACTGTGGCGGTTGATAAAAAGGCAGAAGGAATAGTTTCTGTATTAACAGCTGCTTCTGATGTAGAAATACAACTAATATCTCCAAAAGGAAAAGTATATACAAATAAAGATAGTACGATAACTACTGGTGAAGGTGAATCTTTCTTTAATGGGGCAACAATTAGAACATTTAAATTTGACAAAATGGACGTAGGAGAATGGAAAGTTAAAATGATGGCGAAGCAGTCGAAAGATGCATACTTAATTGTAAGCGATCACAAGAGTGGCGCACCATTCGTTCTTCAAATGCCAACAAAAGTCAAAGTAAACAAATCAGAGTATAAACTGAAAAAATCACCTGCGGCACCTGAAATGAAAGGGGATCTTTCCATAACAGTAAGAGTTGTTAATAAAGAAGGGAAGCTAGTCTCTGAATTTAATGAATTACAAAATGTTAATACAAATACATTTACAGGTGCTTTGAAGGATATAAAGCAACCAGGAGTATATAACGTTACGATGGATATAAAAGGGATGAATAAAGAAGGACAACCTTATAATCGTACGATTGTTAAGTCGGTTTATGTGGAGAAGTAATTGGGTTCATACTATCGTTCTTCAAGCTCGTATAAAAGATGTTCCTGTCATTCTTCTAGTTCATCTAAAAAATGTTCCTGCCACGATTCACATAAACCATCAAAGCCAGCTTACGGCACTTTCTGGCAAACAGAGTTTATAACTGTTCCTTTTGGCGGTTCTTTCCCATTCAATCACGCTGGACCAAAGGCAGGAGGCGTTTCTTTACTAAATCCGACTACTATACATTTTAGTCAAGCTGGTGATTATAGAGTTTCTTTCATTTCAAGTATTAACACGACTTTAAATCCAGTATTTCCACATATTCCAGTCATAACTATATTTTTAAATAACAATCCACTTGCTAATAGTCAAGGTGATTTTGCTCTTCAAATGAATACTTCATCAAATAACGAATGCCTTCAACTAGTTGGCGAAACTATTGTTACGGTACCAGCTAATTCCACTCTTCAACTTAAAAATAATAGTGCATTTAATAATCAAAGTATTGTAACTTGTGATAATGGAATAAACTCAGTTGAATTAACAGTTACAAAACTAAGTTAAATGGAAAATATATTAAAGGTATCTTCAAAATCAAGTCCAAATTCAGTTGCAGGTGCAATAGCAGGTGTCCTAAGAGCAAATGGCAATGTGGAAATCCAAGTGATTGGGGCAGGTTCTTTAAATCAAGCAATTAAAGCAATTGCGATTGCAAGAGGATTTGTTGCTCCAAGTGGTGTTGATTTAGCTTTTGTTCCAGCATTTCAAGAGATTACTATCAATAATCAAGAAAGAACAGCAATTAAATTAATTGTAGGTCCTAGAAAGAGAAGGCCTTAGGTGTCTAAAAATGATATAGAAGAAACCGCAGTTATTTTTTATGATGAGGTGAAACATATGAGAAACGGAATAATCACCAGAAAAAACCCAACAAATATGCCAGAGCCAGTAGGAAACTATACGCATATTACTAAAATTCCTAGAAACGCAGAGTTATTTGTATCATCCGGACAGATCGGGATAAATCAGGACGGGCAATTCCCAGAGAGTATGAATGAACAAATCAGTAACACTTTTAATAATATAAGTAAAGTTTTAGAGTCTGAAGAATTAACGGCTGCTAATATTATAAAAGTGAATGTATGGGCAACAGAAAAAATTGATTGGCAACACATGGATTTTGAATGGGAACAATTATTTAATACTGAATACCCAGCAATGACGATTGGATATATTTCAGAATTAGGATTATCAGAAATTAAAATTGAAATAGAGATATGGGCAGCTAGACCATAAATGAAAGGATACTTTCACAAACGTGGAGAAAAATGGTCATTTACAATTGACATTGGTATTGATCCAATGACAGGAAAAAGAAAACAAAAAAGTAAAAGTGGATTTAGAACAAAAAAAGAAGCCCAAAATGCTGCTGCAAAGATGATTACAGAGATAGAGAAAGGAATATATTTTGATGACAAACAATTAACTGTTTTAGATGTATGGGAAAAGTTACAGCCTCTTCGTAAAGCTGAATTAAAAATTACATCTTATGAAAAAGACATGAGCTTAGTTAGGCTCTATATCCTTCCCCCATTTAGTTATAAAAAGATTAAAAGTATTAAACCCGTAATGATTCAAAGCTACTATGCTGAACTTAAGGAAAAAGGACTATCAAATGGTACAATCAGCAATATCCACCGCTGCCTGAGATGTATTTTCAAACACGCTGTAGAATGGGAAATCATACATGATAATATAATGAATAAGGTTAAAAAACCACGTGAAGAGCAAGGCGAGATGAAAACATGGTCTAGTGAAGAATGTAATCGATTCCTCCAGTATCTAAAAGAAAAAAATATTAAGTACCATATGTTCTTCTTACTCGCAATCTATACAGGTATGAGACGTGGAGAATTACTTGCACTAACGTGGAAAGATATTGACTTTGATAATAAACGTATTCTGGTTAATAAATCCCTTGTAAAAACAGAAAAAGGACTATTTAAAGCTGCTACAAAAACTAAGTTTTCAAATAGAAGCATTAGTATCTCTTCTTTTGTTATAGAAAAGTTACAATCCTACTACTCCTATAAAAAGAAAGAATTTTTCCGCTGGGGTATACACTTAAATGAAGAAGCTTTTATTTTCACTGGCAATACGATACATTCGCCCTTACATATAGATGCTCCTCATCGCTTTTTGAATGATCACTATAAAAAAGCTGGTGTTCCTCGAATTCGTATACACGACTTACGACATACTCACGCTACACTCATGCTTCAGGCTGGAGAACACCCTAAAATCGTACAAGATCGCTTAGGGCATTCATCTATTCAAATGACTTTAGACAAGTATAGTCACATCACACAGAACATGCAGCAACAAGCAGCAGAAAACTTCGAGAGTATAATAAAATCTAATGAAAACACCTGAATGTTTCAATCGCAGCCCTATTACACTACACAAATCGAAGACTATATCCAGCACTTGTACCAATCCTTATCTATTTTTGTTCCTGAACAGATTGATATGATTGAGATTGCAAAAAAATTAAATATTTGGATTTATTTCGCTCCATTTGGAAGTCATGCCATTGAAAGAAATGGAGTTGCTAGCTTAGTAATTGATAGTCGAAAAACAGAACGCGAGCATTGGGAAGATTTCTCTCATGAACTTTGCCATATACTTTTACACTCTGGCAACCAACTATCTATGCCTAAAATGTTTTTAAACTATCAAGAAGCTAAAGCAAACAATTTTGCACTACAGTTTTGTATTCCTACTTTTATGCTAAGGAGACTCCCTGTTGCCCAGTTAGAAACCTTATTTATTGCCGAAACGTTTAATGTCACACTTGAGTTCGCTACAAGAAGGCTTCTGCACTATGAAAACCAATTACTTGCGAGTAAACTCCATCACACAATCTCTCAACATACCACAATAATTCAGTAAATGAAAACAATGGTAACACAAAAACAAATTCTGGAACATTTCAATATACCTAGAGAGACTTTGGTTGCTATGGAAACAGAAGGTCTACCTTTTTATAAAATTAATGATCGTGATAAAGAGTATGATATAGTGCAAGTGACACAGTGGTTAAAAAATATAAGAAAAGAAATTGATTCAATGGTAATAGGTGATGTTTACGCTAATAATGAAATTACTAGACGTTTTAAATGCAGCAATACCGGTGGAATGAGAAGGTCTAAGAAGACAAATACATTAGTATTATTTTCTGATCATACAAAAGGCATTTATGATGATCGCTGGGAAAAAGGTATCTTATATTACACAGGAATGGGACAAGAAGGGCATCAAACATTAGTTGGAAATCAAAATAAAACTTTATACGAATCTAGTGCAAACGGAGTGGACATATATTTATTTGAAGCATTTCAACCTGGAGAGCATATCTTTATGGGACAAGTTGAACTTAAAGGAGAACCTTTTCAAGAGGTACAAGAAGATACAAAAGGAAATGATAGAAAAGTATGGATTTTTCCGATTCGTTTATTAAAAGGTAATGTAATACTTCCAAATAAGGTGGTTCGAAGCAAACAGGAGAAAGAACAAAAGGAAGCAAGAAAATTAGATTACCAGGAATTAAAGGAGAGAGCTAAGAAAGCTGCGCTTGTTAGTAATAAACGATATACAAAAACTGAAACGTACCAGCGAAATGAATTTGTGGCAGAGTGCTCAAAAAGGCGTGCAAATGGCATATGTGAGCTATGTGAGCAAAAAGCTCCATTTAAAGATAAAAAAGGGAATCCATATCTTGAATCTCATCATGTAGAATGGTTATCTGAAGGAGGAAAAGATACGATCTATAACACAGTAGGAGTGTGCGCAAACTGCCACCGTCGTCTACATATTTTAAATGATAAAAATGATGTTATGAAGTTAAAAGTAAAATTAGAACAATATAAGAATGAAGATGATAATTAAATGGAGAAAAAAATATCGGTCGTTGGAGCAGTTATATTAAATAGCAAAAATGAAGTCCTTTGTGCATTACGCTCCCCTACGATGTCTTTACCGGATTGTTGGGAGTTCCCTGGTGGTAAGGTAAATAAAGGAGAAGATCCACGGGATGCGATAGTACGTGAGATTAAAGAAGAATTGGGTTGTACCATTATTGTAGGGAGAGAAATAGAAGCAGTTGTACATGAATATGAGAATATAATTGTTCATTTAGTTACTTATAAAGTACGTATAAAGTCAGGCACACCTAAGGCCCTAGAACATTCGGAAGTGAGATGGGTTAGTATAAATAATTTAAAAGATTTGAAATGGGCACCAGCGGACATTCCGACAGTCGAGACAATGATGGATTTTAAGTTAACTGTTTTTATGTAAATGAAAACAGTTGAAATAACAGCTCAAACGCAATTAATTGGGAATCACCCTGATGACCAAAGTTTATTTGCTGAGTGGGTAACATGTGAGGACCTAGAAGCAACTACAACTCGAAAGCACCGTAAACTTATAGAAAATTCAGATAAAAGAGGGGTTGCAATTGATGGTATTTCAGAGTGGATAATTAAACATCATGTGGACGAAGAAAAATTAAAAATCTTAAAAAAAAGAAAAGCGATATTACGGAAACATGAATTAGATACACAAGCAGTAGGTTTACCTACAGTTGACAAAACAGTAAAAGGAAATATAGCAGAAATAATCTTAGCTGAATATTTACAGAAAACAACTGGTTTAAAATTATTTATATATAGATTAAGATATAATCCGAACATAAATCAATCTATGAAAGGTGATGATGTATTACTTTTAAATGAAGCTGATTTATGTAAAAAAGTTATTGTGGGAGAGTCGAAATTTAGACTTATACCTGGTGAAGCGGCGGTAACCGAAGTCACTAGAGAATTTGGGGGAAAGGTAAAGCTACCTTTATCTATACCGTTTATAGCGCAGGTATTCCGTGACCGTAACAATTATGAATTAGCTGATGAACTTGAACAATTAAATAGTATATTACACTTAGGCAAAACAGAAATAGTAAATGTGGGCTTTTTGTTAAGTAACCATAATTCAGCAAAGCATGTAGAGAAGCATTTAATTTCAAACAATCCCAATTTTATTTTTATTTCTCTAAGTTTACAAGAACCAGGAGTATTTATATATAATAGCATCAGATTAGTAGAAGAAAAGTTAAAGGGGTATCAAAATGAATATTGAATGAATATTGATAAGGCTGCTGCTTTAATGGAAAAGCTTGAGGAGGATGGATTTACGCAGAATCTTATTGCTCAAGGTGATTCCAGATATATATTATTTAGTGTAAAAGAGTCAATTGAAAATTTCCCTAAATATCACAATGAATTAGATGAAAAGTTGACTAGTGTTGCGTTATCATATCTCTCTATTGGATGTTCGATGGCAGAAAGCGGAGACCTAAAAAAAGCAAGTAAACCATTAGAAAAAGGAGCTAATATTTTAGAGAATATATATGTTCCAGAGGCTAATGAAAATGGATTTAGTCTTTATTTTGCACTTACTAGTTCTTTAGCTTTTTATGCCGCGCGTCAATATTCTAAATCTTTTATAGCATTAAAGCAAATTAAAATAGAAAAAGAATCTTATTTATATAAATTGTTAAGTTGTTTTTTGAAAAGAGATTTCTTGAAACTTTCAAATATATTAAATGAAATATTTTTAGATAAAACAATTAACGGGGCAAGAAAACAGTTTATAAGTGCTGAAAGCCAAGATGAATTAAATGAGGGAATCTATACTCAAATATTAGCTAAATCTGTAGCTTTATTGTTAGAATTTATTTATTCAGGAAATGAAAAATGTCTAGAAAAAACGAAAGAATATTTGGAAGATTTATTGGAATTACTGAAAATAGATGAGGAACCAGCTTTGTGGTGGATGATTAGGTTGTTAAAAATAATAATTGATGGATTTTATCATAACTCATTATGGCGTACTATTCCACTTGAAATTGGGGATTTTGATGAGCGTGTTAATAAATATATTTTAAATTTAGCGTTCCAAGAAAAACCAATAGTTGAATTATTTGCGTCTCAAGAAGATGCGCTTCCTAAAGTTTTGAGCCCTAATGGAGCTGTAGTTTCTATTCCAACAAGTAGTGGGAAAACAAGAATAGCAGAAATAGCTATTTTACAAACATTAATTACTGATCCAAATTCATTAGTATTATATTTAGCTCCTTTTAGATCATTAGCGTTTGAAATTGAAGAATCTTTATCTAAAATATTTTCTCCATTAGGCTTTCAAGTTACCCATCTATATGGGGGGGCACACGTGAGTAAAATAGATGAGATTTTACTGGAGAAATCTAACGTAGTTGTAGCAACGCCTGAAAAGGCAAAAGCTATATTAAGAGCCAATGAAGAAATCAGGGAGAAAATTAGGCTAGTTATTATTGATGAGGGGCATTTATTGGGAAACAGTTATAGAGAATTAGGAAATGAAATGTTTATAGAGGAACTTAGATATCATATATATAAAAACGAAGGGAAAATAGTTTTACTGTCTGCCATTCTTCCAAATTCAACAGAAATGGCAAAATGGTTAACAAGTAATGGTGAGTCGGAGGTGAAATCAACATGGAAACCTTCAACTCAAAGATTTGGGCTACTCGAGTATAATGGTAAAAATGTAACAATAAATTGGAAGGGAGAAATAGAATCATTTAATAGAAATTTTATAACCCCTTTTAGGATTAACAGACCAAGGTCGCATTTTATGTTTCCACAAAATAAAAAGCAAGCTATTGCATCTACTGCTATTAAAATGACGTCATTAGGGTCGGTTTTAGTCTTTGTAGGAAGGAAAAACATGGTAGTTTCGCAAGCGAGAGAAATACTAGTTGCTATGGGAAATGAAGGTAAAGATCATAAGTGGACATGTGAGCATGAATGGAACTTATTTAAGCTGATTTGTAAAGAGTTGAACGAAGAGGATATATTGCATTTTGCTAAATCTGGTATTGTTTGTCATCATGGGGGATTGCCAAATGAATTAAGGATACTGATTGAAAAATTAATTAGGAAGGGAAATCCTAAAATTATAGTATCTACTGCTACATTAGGTCAAGGAGTAAATATAGGGGTATCAACTGTAATAATAGCAAATGTATGGCTTAATCAGGATAAAGCAATTAGTCATAATGACTTTTGGAATATAGCTGGTAGAGCGGGGAGGAGCTTTGTAGATAGCGAAGGGAAAATTTTATATGTTATAGATACTAGTATGAATGAAAGATGGAAAATAAGTAGACAAAAGGAGTTGGCGGAAAATTATTTTAAAATAAGTAATCAAACGAAAGTTGAAAGTGGTATTTTAATGGTAATTAAGTGGATTATTAAGGTTGCGAATCAATGTGAAATTCAATTTGACTATTTGTTACAATTAATATCGGAAAATGATTTTTCGGTTTTTAATAATGAATACAAAGAAGAGATTTTGGATGTTTTAGACTATATAGATGATACGTTACTTGCCTTAAATTTAGAAAGTTGTAACATGGAAACTCTAGCAGAAGATTTTTTCAGGAAAATGCTAGCATTCATACAAGCGAGTTCTTCTACAACGGTTAATGAAGAAGAGGTTATATCTATTTTAGAAGCACGAACAAAAGGAATTTTAAAACAATTAAATGATGTAGAAAATTCAAAAGGTCTTATTACATCAAGTATTCCACTAAGGTCCGGATTATATATTAAAGATCAAATAAGTACTATATTAGGGATATTGAAAGAGTTTCAAGAAAGTAATCATTCGATTGAAGAAGTAACAAAATTTCTTCGAGAGATAGAGATTCTAGTTACAAAATTCCCTTCAAAACAGTTTGAAATTGGAATAGATCCTAATGACATAGAATTAATTAGAAACACTTGGATTGGCGGTAGAGCGATAAGTGAATTAAAAAAAGAAAATCCGGAGATAATAGGTAAATATTACCAACACCTCCTTCCTTGGGCAATAAATGCAATAGCTAAGGTATTAAAGAGTCTAGAGTTAGTAGATGAAGCGAAGGAATTTGAACAACTATCAGCTCTAGTACAACTAGGGTTACCAAATATCTATGCAGCGAAAATATATAGTTGTGGTTTATATTCTAGGGTAGTTGCTACTGAATTGAGTACTTTAATAGATAGTGAAATTCTAGAAACAAGTATAAGAGAAATAAAGGGATATTTAATATATAAATATGAAGATGTGTTACCGATAGTTTCTGAAAATACAAAAGAATGGTTAGAATTATTTGTTATTAGCCATGGGAAATTAGATAGCAAAATTCAATTACCTCAAATCAGTAGGCCATTACAACTTAAATTAATAGTAACAGCTAGTTCAGAAATACTTTACATAAAAAAACACGAAAACAATCTATATCTGTGTAGTCCTGATTATACTGAAATTATAGAGGTGATAAATGATGAAAGTCTTCACTATTTTTCAAATAGATATGATATATACCTAAAAAAGGATGAAGAAGGGGATTGGAATATAAAAATAGGAAATCCTAACTTAATGGTTTGAATGAACACATTAGCAAAGCGAATGCGCCACTTACGTGAAACGAAAGGATTCACCCAAGCAAAAGTAGCACAGGTTTTAGGTGTTTCAAATGTACAATTATCCCGTTATGAATCAGGTGAGAGAAAACCAGATCCCGATTTTATCAAGATCGCTGCTGATTTTTATGAAGTTTCTACTGATTATCTTCTAGGGATAATTGATACATATACACATGAAAATGCTACTGAAATAGACAAAGCTCTTAATGATCCAGAACTGGGGCTATGGTTTAAAGATATTAAAGATGCCTCTCCAGAAAAACAAGACGAACTAAAACAGTTTTGGGAGTTTATTAAGCAAAAAGAGGCCATGCGTAAACCAAAGAATAAATAAATGTCGATAAAAATTAAAAAAGTTAATTTAGAAAAGATAAAAAAATTGAGAAAAAAATCAGGCCTGTCAGTTGAGGATGTTTCTAGGAATTTGGGATATAAAACAGTCAACGGTTATTATTATTTAGAAACAGGTCGTAATAAATTTTCCGCTGAAAATTTAGCGATAGTGGCAGAGATATTAGGTGTATCTATATCTGCTCTTTTTTTTGAAGATAACATTGCCAAAATGGCAATAAAGGAAGGGGCTGAGCAGAATGATTAAATGATTAATTTCGACATCGAATCATTCCGTCAAATCATCCGAGAAGAAGTACAAAAAGCAACCGAGCATCTTCAACCAATGAACGAACTACCACCATTTTTAACAATTACGGAATTAATGAACCTGTTACATATTAAACGCACTAAAGCATCTGAGCTATTAAACCGGTCTGATTTTCCAGTATGCCGTGAAGCAGGAGTTCTTATTCCTACACATTTACTTTTTAAGTGGATGGAAAACCATACTGACTGGGTAGAAAACAATACAGAGTATTACAATCCATTTAAAGAATCCGTCTAAATGTCCATAGGAAAAGAAGTTGCTATGGCACGCAAAAGAAAGGGAATCACCCAAGAACAGCTCTCCTTAGAAATCCCCGTGAGTCGTGAGTCACTAGCAAAATATGAAACTGAACAACGACGTTTACCAGAAGATTTACGAAAATGTATTACGGAAGGAATTGATGATCCGCAGTTATTTTTTAAAATGTGGAATGAAGCAACAGGTCATGTAAGTGTCCCATTCTTTAATGGAGAGCACATAGATCTTCATCCTACAAGTATGAGATACATGGTTTATCAAGAGACAAATGAAGCTTTGGGACAACTCGATACGGTATGTTGGTTTAAACCTTCACAAACTTGGTCCGAAAGTGAGAAAGAGGATTTGAAAAAGGTAATGCATGAAATCTTGGATGCTACAGGTTCAATGATGAGCCTCGTAGCGGTCCTATGTGATCAATATGGTATTTCAATGAAAGAAGTCTTTAAGTACTGGAAAGTATCATTACGAGCTAGAAAGTATATAAAAGCTTAAATGACAATTGATTATGTAAGTCCAACTTTAAATCAATACAAAGCTCTAATTCGTAAGGAAGCAAATTTATATGGTGATATTCGAATTGCAGCAGTTTGTGGGGACTATATGAAAGCAAAAAACTTAAAGCAAGAGAAGAAGTTGATGGAGATAAGAATTCGAATTATAGAAGCAGCGTTCGTTTTGAAAAACAAAAATAAAAAAGAAAAGACTACCGCATAGATGAAATCAGAATGTAATCGTCTGTTTGATTTAGTTCTACCAGGTGATTTTACCTTTGCAAATGAATTACATAATTGCATGGTTACATGTCTTCATAATCTGTTCAATGCTGAATCGTTGGATGAAGCAAATCGTTGGGAGATGGAATTAAATCGATGTACACAGGAGTTTAAAAGTCTACGTAATGCAAAAGAGGAACATGAAATATCTAAGAGTTATCGTGTAGTTATTAAAAGGTTTCAAGAAAAGGGGATTAACGCATCATTAGTTAGTCGTAAAAAATAAATGAATAATATGGCAGTTTATAGACCTGTTCAAGTTTCATATTGGCAAGATGCGTTCGTTTTAGATCTAACACCGGAGGAGAAATACTTCTACTTATACTTAATGACTAATAGCAAAACTTCTCAGAGTGGTATCTATGAGCTTCCATTACGAGTGATAGAAATGGATACAGGGTATAACCGTGAGACTGTTGAGAAGCTGCTAGAGCGGTTTGCTGATTACGGGAAAATTCATTACAACAAAAAGACGAAAGAAATTATGTTGATTAATTGGCTTAAATTCAATGCTATTACAAATATGAATATTGAAAAGTGTGTGTTAAAAGAAATCCAGAATATTAAGTGTGAAGATTTTTTAATTGATTTTTATGAGACATGTTTAGATTTAGAACAGCAGCAAGATTTTAAAATTCCTCGTATTAAGGAATACTTCCAAGCTCGTTTTGAGTGGCTTATAAGGGGCTTCGAAGACCCTATGAAGGAAAAAGAAGAAACAAAAACAGAAACAAAAGAAAAAGAAGAAACAAAAACAAAAACAAAAGAAGAAGCAGCAAGCTGCTCAAGAGATAAAAAAGTTGCAGAAGAAAATCCAATAACATTTTATGAGCAAAACTTTGGAGTTCTTAAACCATTTGTGGCTGAAGGGATTAATGCATGGATTGAAGATTTGAATGCACAGCTTGTTATTAAAGCAATGAAAATAGCTTTAGAAAAGAATGCACCTAATATGTCTTATGTACAAGGTATTTTAAGAGATTGGCATGCCAAGGGGTATAAGAGTATTACTGATGTTGAAGCTGCACAAACTCAATTCCGTAAGAAATACCAGTCTCGTGGCGGGAGAAGTAATGCTCGAAAAGAAATTGTTCCTGATTGGTTACATACACAAGATACAGAAGTGCAATCTCAGCCTGTAAAGCACGATGAAATGGATTTAGAGGGTGAACGTAAACGTTTAGAACAAGTGTTATCTAAATATAAAAAAGAGGCTTAGATGCCCAAGCAGTTAACAATATTTGATGTTGAGCCTGTAGTAGCATTCGATACTGAGAAAGCACACATTCATCGATTAAATTCTAAAGTTCGTTTTACGGATGTAGTTATTCAAGTACCAAAGCAAGTAAGAGCTACTGATGAATTAAAACCAACAACAGCGCCAAATGATCAGTATGAATTATTTGAGGAATATACAATTGGAATTTGGAGATTTAAGCGAGTGGAAGATAAACAGTTCGAGTGGGAAGAAGCGGAGGAGCTTTGCAAGTCTGCGAGAGATAATAAAGAACCGATTTCAATACGACTTTATTTATCATTAGAACAATCATTTATTCCCGATAATGTTGTGGAATATCTATAAGTGGGAATTATTAAAGAAAACCTTGAAGAAATGACAGCTGAAATAGATTTGAAAATAAACGGAATATATGTTGTTAAAAATGGTCAGGTCCAAGTAATAGAACCACCCCAAGGTGGATTTGGTGAACAATCATTTGTATATCAAAGTGGAAAAGTAATTCGTATGGAAGAACCAGTAGCACCGGTAGGTCCAGTAACACCAGTGGTTCCAGTAGCACCAGTAGATCCAGTAACACCGGTAGATCCAGTAACACCGGTAGATCCAGTAGCACCGGTAGATCCAGTAACACCAGTGGTTCCAGTAGCACCGGTAGATCCAGTAGCACCAGTGGGTCCAGTTGGATAAATGACTCATTTCGATGAAGATTTGTGCATGCATGTAGTATCTGTATCTGAATTGACTACTGGTTTTGGAATCACTAACGGCTTCAAAAAATGGTTTGCAATCGAAAAATCCAAAAGAAGGATAGATAAAAATAAAGATCGTGTTGATTTATGGATTAAAACAGCTAATGCAAAATATGGAGCATTGAACGAAGTAATTTCAACAAAATAAATGAAGGCATTAAAAAATCAATTACGTGAATGGAAAAAACAATCGAACCAAGTAAAAAAGAAAAATAAGAAAAAACGAAAAGAGAAATTTAGTACTCGTGAAATTGAAGAGTTAATGGGAGTTCGTGAACCACGTTATGAATGCAGACGTGGAGCTTTAAGACAAAAGTAAATGACTAAACAATTATCTTTCTTACCAAAAATCGATAGAGCGGCAACACAAGAGAAGTTAGAAGGTGTTCTGGAAAGTGTACGTATGTATAGACAATTCGGAATGATACGTAAGGAAATGAAAATCACTCCTTCTTATGAAATAAGAGAACATGGACCTACACATGCAGTTGGAAAACCTTTAGAGGATGTAGCGATAGCAAATCTACAACAAAGTGAACGTGAAGAGTGGTTGGAGTTAATTTCATTCCGCATTAATCAGTTTTTAAGTCGCTTAGGTAATGGCAGTGCGGGAAGAATTCAGAGGGATATTATTAATAAGCGTTATTTAGAAGAAGAAGACGTATGCGACTATATGATTTATAACGAGATTGGAATGGCTGAACGTACGTATCGCCGTTGGAAGTCCAGAGCATTTTATAATTTAGCTTTTGCTCTTAGATTAGAAGTTTATGAGACAGAAGAAACTGGGGGTAATGAATAAATGAATTTTGTTCAACCGATACGTGATCCAGAGCAAATACAACAGCTAAAAGAGTGTTTTAAGGAAAAGAGCTTACGTAATTACATTCTCTTCATTATGGGTATTAATACAGGTCTTAGAATATCAGATATTTTGAAATTAAAAGTAGGTGATGTCAAAGGCAGCCATATCTCTATGAGGGAAAAGAAAACAGGAAAACAAAAACGTATTCAAATTACTACAGCATTAAAAAGAGAGCTTAAATGGTTTATAGAAGAAAGAGAAGATCATGAGTATTTGTTGCAAAGTAGACAAGGGAAGAATCGTCCTATTGGTCGCAGTATGGCATATAAGATATTAAGTATAGCCGCAGCAGAGTTCGGATTAGATGAAATAGGAACACATACGCTAAGAAAGACGTACGGGTATCATATGTACATGCAAACGAAAAACATAGCATTACTTATGGAAATATTCAATCATTCGTCAGAGAAGGTTACGTTACGTTATATAGGTGTAAATCAAGATGCAATGGATAAAGCAATGACTAGGTTTAAAATCTAATTGAACTCGTATTTTTCAAAAACGAAGGGATGCTGTGGTAGATTTTCACCTGCAATTCCACCTGCTGTTCCCCCATTCCCAGTATTTTCACCAGCTTATCGTAACTTCTGGCAAAATACATTTGTTACAGTACCTAATGGACAGGACATTCCATTTAACAACCAAAGTATAGCTACCGCAGGAGGAATTATTTTACTTGGCCCTACTACGATATTCATTCCAATAGCTGGAGATTATGAAATTAACTATGTAATTACAACTGCTGATAGAACAGGCTTAAGTTCAGAACAACAAGTAACTGCTATCCTGAACGGAGCGCCAGTTCCTAATTTCCAAACATCTTTTGGAACAATAACTAACACTGGAGAAGCATGTGACCAATTTTCAGGAACAGCTATTTTAAGAGTACCAGCTAACTCATCTTTTTCATTAAGAAATACAAGTCTTGGTGGACGTTCTCTAGCTCTTTGTAATTTAGTTGAAAGTGGCGCAGCACTAAATATTAAAAAATTAAGTTAAATGTCAAATGGAAGTGAAAATGATTCAAAAAGATTAAATTCAGATGATTTCATATCTGCCGGGGCACTTAATCCTAAGCTAGTAGGACCTACACTGCCATCAATCCCACCATTTACATTGCCAACCGGACCTACTGGGGGGACTGGACCTACTGGCGTTACCGGACCTACTGGCGTTACCGGACCTACTGGCGTTACCGGACCTACTGGCGTTACCGGGCCTGTTCTTCCTAATTTTGCTCATATATATAATGTTCCAGGATTCTCAACGATTGTAGGGATACCGCTTGATCTTAGTGATAATGGAGTTATTATAGGTACGGATATTATGCATGCCCCTGGAACTTTCCCAATAATTCTTGCAGGTGGGCATACATATCAAGTGGTATATTTTCTTATTTATGATGCGTCTGTTGGGATGGCTGGTAATTTGCAATTAAACGGAACGGACGTTCCAGGTTCTGGATATTTCCAACCGGCAGCTATAGGTTTTACAGGTGCAAATGAATCATCAGGCGGAGCAATTATTACTACTCCAATTGGAGGTTTTAGTACTTTATCAATTGTAACAACAGGGGCACAAGGAGAGACGAGTAATTTTCCAGCAGGTACCACTGCTCAACCTAATATTAGTATTCAAATTGTAGAACTAATATAGATGTTAAATGAAGAACTATTAGAAGTAATAATTAGATACAAAAGGAATACTGGAAGAAATCCGGATGTGTTAAAGCTAAATCCAACTTATTTTAGAAATATTCTAGAAGAATTGAATTATCCACAGTGGATTATAAAAAAGAAAATGACAGAAATGAAAAAAAGTATTTTCGGTGTATCAGTGGAATTAACAGATGCAGTGGAAAAATTTGAACTATGAATGATTAATGCAATTGGAATAGCTGTAATCCTGTCATATGATTTTAATAATAAAAACAAGGTTTATCTTAATGAGACTAATGCACTTATAGAAATTATCGAATCAAAAAATATGATTGATTATGAAGGCAATCCTGTAATAGAACTAACATGTAAATATAGTATTTTAATAGACAGAGACATTGATTGCAAATCACTTGATGACTATGCAGGAAAAGTATTTCCTTTCCTTAGCTCAATAGTAGGGCGTGGTCTTGTTAGAAATGAAAATTATCGTTTTTCATTTACTGATACAACTACTAATAAACAGCCACAACCTAAACATATAAAAGAAATCATAGAAGACCTTTTAACTAAATAGATGAATAGAGTAAAAGTGTTTGATTGCCCAAAGATATCAACATTAGAGGAAGAAATTAATGATTTTTTAGAAACAGAGGGGAAATTACCTTCATTCGAATTGATTGACATTAAATTTAATAGCTATCCATATGGAGAGGATAGAACTGATTTCCATTCAGCTATGGTTATTTATAAAGTTTGAATGGGGTTGTTACTTGAAGCTTTAGGGAAGGCATTGTTAACTATTTTGTTAGTTAGTTTTGCTACGTTCTATTGTTATTACTACTTAAATAAATCGATTAAAAAGAAAATAAAGAAAAGAGAAATTGTAGATTTATTCGTAGCTACTATAGTTTTGGCTGGAGCTGCTGTATCATTAGGGGCTGCTGTCGTACAAGCAAAGTATATGTATCTATTATACTTTTCCATTTTAGCTGTCTTTGTATCGACGGTTAATCTTGTAAAGAAGTTTTTAGATTTAAAAGATAAGTGGAGTGAAGAAGGAAAGTGAATGGAAGGATTAAAAGCTACAGTTGATGATTTGAAAAAAGCTCTAAATGAAAAAGTTGATGGTGAAAACATTTTAGATGTTATCGTATATGCGATAGAAGAAGTGAGAGAATTCGATTAAATGAAGTTTGTGCAACCAATTCGAGATAAGAAAAAGTTAGAAGAAGTGAAAGAGGTTTTACTTCGCCAATCTTATCGTGATTTGTTTTTATTTGAAATGGGGATCAATACAGGTCTAAGAATTAGTGACTTATTGAAGTTACATGTAAATGATGTAAAAGAAAGAACTCACATTGTTATTAAAGAACAGAAGACCGGAAAAGATAAGCGTTTCATTATTAATACAGCGTTAAGAGAAAAAATAAACGAGTATGTAAGTGGAATGAACGAAACGGATTGTTTATTTGCTTCTAAAAAGACAAAAAAGCCTATCACTAGAATTCAAGCTTATCGAATCATGAATACCGCTGCTGAAAAAGTAGGGCTTGATGAAATTGGAACGCATACGCTTAGAAAAACGTTTGGATATCATTACTATCAAAAAACAAAAGATGTGGTAATGCTACAAACAATCTTTAATCATTCTGCTCCATCGATTACATTGCGTTATATAGGAATCCAGCAAGATGAGATTGATAAATCATTAGAAGATTTCAGTTTATAAATGGCCAGACAACGAAGTCCAGACCGTAACAAAGCGTATGAAATATTTAAAGAACATAACGGAGAGATTACGAATCGTAAAATTTCCGAATTGTTGTCTACATCCGAAAAAACTGTAAGTGAAAAAACGGTTGGTGGATGGAAATCCAAAGATGGATGGGTAGACCAATTAAATGGAGTACTCCATAAAAATGAACGGAGTACTCCAAAGAAAGATACGGAGTACTCCAAAAAGAAACCAGGAGCACCAAAAGGTAATAGGAATGCTGTAAACAATCGTGGTGGGGCCAAAAAGGGCAATAAAAATGCTATCGGTAACCCGGGAGGTTCTGCACCACTGCGTAATGGTAATGCTGCTACTCATGGTTTATATAGAAAGTATTTACCAAAAGAATTATATGATTTGAAAGAAGAATTAGAGGAAGAAATTAACAACGATCCATTATCGATTTTGTGGGAAAGTATAATGCTGCAGCACGCTCAAATCATTCATGCTCAACGTATTATGTTCGTTAATAATAAAGAGGACATGACAAAGGAACTACGAAAGAAAAAGCTTAGCGAAAGTGGATTTGAAGAAGAGTGGGAAATTCAATTCGCCTGGGATAAACAGGCTAGTTTCTTAAATGCTCAATCTAAGGCCCTTTCTACTTTGTCTGCTCTTATTAGAGATTTTGATAGATTAGCAAATATAGATGATGAGCGACGCGCCAAACTTGAATTTATCCAGGTTCAAATCGACAAAATTAAATCTAATACTAATAATGATGATAACAATATTGAGCCAGTTGTCATTGTAGACAATGTCAGTGGTGATTTAAATGTCTAAATGTCTAAAAAGCAAATCGGTGAAATACTTCCACCGGCGTTTCATCAAGTCTGGTTAGCTCGTAAATGCGAATCGATATTAAAAATCGTTTGTAAAGGCGGGCGTGGTTCGGGTAAATCTACTGATATATCTATTTGTATTGTTATGGATCTTATTCAGTTTCCTATTACGGTTCTTTGCATACGTAAAGTAAAGGATACAATAAGAGAATCCTGCTATGAGCAAATAAAAGAAGCAATAGAAATATTAGGTGTAGAACATTTATTTCGTTTTAAAGAAAGTCCAATGGAAATCATTTATAAGCCGCGTGGAAACAAAATGATATTCCGTGGTGCTGATGACCCTGCGAAAATTAAATCTATTAAGATAGCGAAATATCCAGTTGCTATTGCATGGTTTGAAGAATTGGCTGAATTTAAATTAGAGGAAGATGTTTCTACAATAGAGAAATCTATTTTGCGTAAAGAATTACCGAATGGATTGCGTTATAAGATGTATTATTCATATAACCCACCTAAAAGGAAACAATCCTGGGTTAACAAGAAGTTTGAAACACAATTCAGACCAAAGAATACATTTGTACATCATAGTACATATCATGATAACCCGCATATCTCTAAGCAGTTCGTGGAAGAAGCAGAAGAAACAAAGAGACTTAAACCACAGCAATATGAACATGAGTATGAAGGAAAACCAACAGGCAGCGGCGTTGTTCCATTTAGTAACCTTAAATTCAGACGTATTACAGATGCAGAAATCAAATCATTTGATAATATACGTCAAGGGATTGACTGGGGTTACGGGAATGACGCGTTGTCTTTTGGTCGTATGCATTATGACAAAACACGCAGGAAGCTTTATATATTTGGTGAAATTCATGGCGTTAAAATCAGTAACCGTTCATTAGCTGAAAAGATTAAAAAACTCGGCTGGGGTGATGTTGAAATAATTGCGGATTCTTCTGAACCAAAATCAATCGATGAAATGAAAAACGATCATGACATTAAGAAAATCAAAGGTGCAATTAAAGGGCCTGGTTCTGTTGAATACGGAGAAAAATGGTTAGATGATTTAGTAGAAATCATAATTGATCCTGAGCGTTGCCCAAAAACTGCAGGTGAATTTGAAAATATTGATTATGAAGTTGATAAAGATGGTAATCCGAAAAACAGATTACAAGATAAGGACAATCATAGTATCGATATGACTCGTTATGCATGTGAGGACGATATGAGTAAACGTAAAGTAGTTATGGGTGGAAAGGTTAAAAGAATGTAGATGAGCGACAAGAAAACCATAAATAATGTAAAAGTAATTAGCGTTAATAAAGCTGCAGATGATCCAAAAAATAAGGAAGATAACAGCAAACAAATGGCAGTTGACCCATTCGCACAAATATATGGAGATAAGGGATTGGTTAAGCCTCCTTATGATATGAAGGTACTGATGGATATAAAGGAAAGTAACCCTATTCATTCTGCTTGTATTAGTGCAAAAGTGGATGATATTGCAGGTGTCGGTTTTGACTTCGCACCTTTTGAAGAAGTGAAAGAAGCAGCGAGCCAGGAGCAATATGAAATGCTAAAAAATTTCATGCGGAAGTGCAACCCAGAAATGACAAGTTCAGAAATTCTTAGAGCTGTATGGGAGGATTATGAAACAGTTGGCTGGGGCATTATTGAAGTTGTTCGCGATAATAAAGGTGAAAGTCCGGTAGAGCTTTATCATATACCGGGACATACAGTACGTGCTCATAAGGACAAAATACGCTTTGCTCAAATTGTAAACAATAAAGAAATCTGGTTTAAAAAGTTTAATTATCCAAATGATTATCACCTTGCTGATGGTAGGTCTTTAGGTGCAGATGATATTGCAGGAAATGGAACAGAAAAAGCCGGAGAAGTAATTGTTATTCGTAAATTTGGTTCTCGTTCTTCTTATTATGGAATACCTAATTACGTTAGTTCTATAGGTTCAATAGTTGGCTCACAAGCAGCAAGAGATTACAATATCGACTTTTTTACAGGTAAAACCATTCCGGATTCCATTTTATTTCTTGAGGGAGTCGATGAAGTAGATTCTGGAACAGAAAATGAACTGAAAGCATTCTTCTCTGCAGAAACAAAAGGAGAACACCATAAATTAGCCGTTGTACCTGTACCAGATGGTGCGAAAGCAAGGTTAGAAAAGATTAGTCCAGATGTAAAAGAAGGTAGCTTCCGTTTGTATAAGCAGGATAGCGCAATGGAGATATGTGTGGCCCATCGTGTACCGCCTTATCGTATAGGTTGGGCTATGACAGGTTCATTGGGGCAAACAACAGCTAAAGAAATGAACGAGATGTACAAGCGTTCTATTATAGAGCCTGGTCAAGAAATCTTAGAACATCGATTAAATAATCAATTGTTCCGTGTATTTGCTGAAATACTAGGCGGTTTAGATTGGCATTTCAAATTAAATGAAATTGATACGGATGATCGTGAAGCAGATTTGAAATATGCAAAAGATAGTTATGAAGGTGGAATATTAAAACTGAATGAGTCCCGTAAGGTAGTAGGTTATGAACCTGTACCAGAAGGGAATAAATTCTTTGATGGTACAACTGAACCTTCTCTACCAGAACCAATTGCAAAAGCTGCAGATAATGAGCAAGAGAACATAATTGCTATTAATGCATTTAGGGAAAAGCATGAAGAAGTAGAGAAAGCTATGCAAAAGAAGGTAGCGGATTTTTTTCCGAGCAGGGAAAACGGATCTTAAATGTTTGTCGATGAAGTCACAGACACTCTGCAGGATGATGTAACAGAATTTGTACAAAGTGCTATTGTATCAAACGGTTTAACCTGGATGGTATTAGATCCAATAGGTGACGTTGCTGCAAAATGGGTTGCTGCTTATGCCTTTGAATTAGCAAAGGGAATCCATGAAACTACTAAAGATAGATTAAGAGAAACAATGTTAAAGAATCTTAGTGAGGGAATGGGTGTCGATGCATTAAGTGTTTCTATTGCAGATGTAATGTCAGAAGCAAGCAACTACAGAGCAATGATGATTGCACGTACAGAAACAACATATGCAATGAATTACGGCAATTTAATTGCTTATAAGGGCGCAAATAGGAACAAGAAAACATGGCTTACTGGAAACGATGAGCGTGTTTGTAAAGAATGTGGTGGTTTACATGGGGAAACAGTAGATATTGATGATTTATTTAGCAACGGAAAGATGTGTCCGCCAGCTCATCCACATTGTCGCTGCACTATGATTTCAGAAGAGTAAATGGGATACGAACTAAAAAACGCCAATATCAGTTATGTTTCATTAGTTACAAAGGGCGCTAACGGTCGTCAATTTGCCATTATGAAAAGTGAATCTGCTAAACAACAAAATATAACAAAGCAAGTTCCAATTCTTAAAACAGAAGAAGAGAAGCAGCTTGTTACAGGTGTGGTATATGAACCAGATGTAGAAGATTCACACGGGGATAAAATGACCGCAGAAGAAATAGAAAAGGCTGCTTATACCTTTATGGAAAATTACCAACACATCGACAAACAACATGATGAAATCGCTGGTAAAGGAACAGTTGTTGAAAACTGGATTGCTAAAAGTGATATGACAGTAGGCGAACAAGAAGTACAAGCAGGAACATGGCTTATGACTGTTCGCGTTGATGATGCAGATACCTGGGAAGAAATTAAAAAAGGTGAAGTCACTGGTTTTTCTATGGGTGGATTTGGTGAACGTGTGGAAATCGCTAAGACTGATGATTTTACTCATGAAGATAAAGGTCTTATTCGAAAGATGTTAGATTTCGTTAAAGGTGAAACTCACAAAATCACAAAAGGCGAAGTAAAAGACCGCTTTATTGATGAAAAACAAAAACGTGATTTACGAGCTGTATTTAATTTGTTTGAAGATGTGTTCTATTGGGAGATTTGGGAAAGTAATCCCGATATCGACCGTATGGCAGCTGCTCTTGATGATATGAAGGACATACTTTCTTCCATTAAAGGCGGTTATACCATTGCGAAATCAGAAGACAGTGTACAAGCAGAAAGTATTGTTTTAGAAAGTATTAAAAAAGCTGGTAAAGTATTATCCCAAAAGAATCATACAAAATTAGATGAAGCATTAGCTTTAATTACTGAAATAAAAGAAGCTGCTTCACCACAGGAGGAAGATGAAATGAAAGCAGAAGATATTGCAGAGATTGTAAAACAAGCAGTAGAACCACTAGCTACTAAGTTAGAAAAGATTGAAAAGCAGGTGAATGGTGAAGAGGTAGAGCTGACGCCAGAAGAGCAAACAGAGGAAGAAAAAGCTGCAGCAGTTATTCAAAAAGCATTAGAACCAATTACAAAGCGACTTGAAAATATCGAAAATGCTGCTTCTATCCGTAAAGGTTTAGATCCAGATGAAGAAGTTACACCGGGACAACAACCAATAAAAAAATCAGTATTCTCAAATTTAAATTTGTAAATGAACAATCAACAATTATTAAATCGTTTATCTAAAATTGAAAAGACAATTTCAACGGGATCACTTTCTTCTGGTTTATTAAATCCAGAGCAAAGCAAAGTTTTTTATAAAATGGCCTTTGAAGCAACGCCATTTTCACAACTGCATCGCAAAGAATTACGTAAGGCGAAACAAGGTGAATTAGATAAAATTGCTATCGGTGGCCGTATTCTTCGCAAGAAAACAGAGAATCAAGATGATGGATATCGCGCAGGTGTTACAACTTCTAAAATTGAATATCACACAAAAGCAATGCGTCTTCCTTGGGAGATTACAGAAGAAACTTTACGTGAAAATATTGAAGGTGAAAACTTTGAAGATGTTGTAATGGAACTTATGGCTACTCAATTAGGTATCGACCTTGAGGATCTACATTGGAACGGTGATACGTCTTCTGATAATCCATTTTTAAATATTAATGATGGATGGTTGAAAAGAATTAAAGATTCTAAAGAATCCCATATTGTTGACCATGCGAAATTAGCTTCTAAAGCAGGTGAATCCGATGTAGCAAAAGGTTTTGGTAAGCATTCGATGTTCGCTTTAACTGGTGCTATCCCTAACAAATATAAGAATGGTAATTTACGTTGGATTATGTCTCCTACACGTAAAGAAAAATGGATGGAATATTTAACAGAACGTCCAACTGGAGCGGGGGACGCTGCGTTATTAGGAGCAGGTGACCAAGTAAATAAACCGCTTGGATATGGAATTGCAGAGGTTCCATCATTATCTGATGATGTTATTATTCTTGCAGATCCTAGAAACTTTATTGCAGTTAATACATATTCAACCCGTGTTCGTAAAACAACAGAAGGTAAAACTGCAGTAATGGAAGATAAACGATTCTATGTAATTCACTTTGATGATGATGCTGTAATTCAAGAAATGGATGCAGTAGCAATCTTAACAAATATCCCTGATACGTTTGGATCATAAGTGAAAGGGGTGTTAATTATGAAAATAGTTACGCTGCGATTCGGTGGCACTTACACCGCCTATGGACAAAAATTTAAGAATGGCCAAGAAGAAACGGTTGCAAATGAAAAAGCTGATTACCTTGTAAGTACTGGACATTTTGAACTTGTAAAAGAAGTCGATAAGAAGGAGAAAGAAACATAAATGGATATTACCGTGCAGGACATTAAAGACCGCGTAAATGTACAGAAAATGCCGGATACGGTTATTCAAGAACTAATTGATTACTATGCAGTTATTGCTAAGAAGTATTTAAGAGTTAAGCCGGAGAATCCAATGAAAGAAATCATCCAAACAAGTAAATTAGCTTGGCTTTCTTTTCCTGCTGAATCTATAGCAAAAGTCACTCATGTTAGTTCAAAACAAGATATGACCGATTCTATTACTGTAAATGGCCGTATTGTATATGGTTTATCCGAAAATCAATTGTATGAATTCGAATATAAGATACAGGATTATGATGATCTGCAGGTACTTATGAAGAAATGTATTATTGATTTAGTTGTTTCTGCAGTCGTTCGTGCTAACTTACAACGAAAAGGTATGAAGACATCGGAGAGTATTGGGGATTATTCGTACCAGATTAGCCCAGAAACGCTAGATGAACCAGCTACAAACAATAAGATACTCAATGGTTTAAAAGGGTTTAGAGCAAGAGTTAAGCCGGTGATGGCTACATGAATGAATACGTACTTCAATGATGGTGATATGGATGATTTATATATTCATGAGGTAGTAGTAAAACGTAAAACGAAAAAGAAACAATCCTCCGGTAATTATGCAGAAACAGAAGAAGACATTTATGAGAACATGACTTGTCGTGTAACTACTAATTCTGCTGCTGATAATGAGAGGTTTAAGCGTGATAAACAGAATTTTGATACAACCTTTAAGATATATGCGCCTGCTTCTTACAAAATTAAACCTAATGATCGTATTCATTTCAAAAGTGAAGAATTAGGTGTTGATTATACGTTTGAAGTTAAAGGAGAACCGCGCAATCCTGCGTTTATGAATCACCACATTGAAATTTATTGCGAAAAGGTATGAATGGCTAATTCAGTAGAAATTGAGTATTCAAGCAATATGGAGCAAATCAAGACGCATATTAACGCTATGTGTGTTGAAAAAGTCACAGCAGCATCTATTCATTTACAAAATCAAGTGAAGAAGAATCTCACGGGTAGCCGTAGCGGTAAACAATACAAAATACCTCATACGAGTCGTAAATATACTGCTTCTAAACCAGGTGAAGCTCCTGCCGTTCGTACCGGTGACTTGTTAAACTCGATTAAATACAATGTTAAACGGTCACAATCAGAGGTGTTGGGTGCAGTAGGGAGCGACTTGCAGAAAGCAATATGGCTTGAAACTGGTACAAGCCATATGGAAGCCCGTCCATTCCTATTAAAAGCGTTTGAAAAAGAACGCAGAGAACTTAAAAGAATGATGGGAGGGTAAATGTCTAACGCTATTGCAGCTATTAGAATGCTTGTAGAGAACGATGAAATAATAAAAGCTAATCTATCAGAATATGGTGAAGGCGAGGACAAAGGCCCTGCTCTTTCATTTCAAACTGCACAAGATGATATGGAAATGCCTTATGTAGTTATGAGAATTGAAGCAGATAATCCGGATGATGTTGAAATTATAGATCGTATGATTCTAAATTTCGATGTGTATTGTGATAATGGGGATTATGATAAGGCAAAGTTAATTGCTACACGTATTGAAAAGTTACTAGATAGAGAAGTTGGTTTAAAAGATGATGGGATACTTTCTATACATCGTGCAGGTAAACTGCCGGTACCGGATGAAGACCCATCTATCATTCATATAAATGCGAAATTTCTTGTCCGAACCATGCGAACGGACTTGTATTAGATGAGCTGGAAATTAATTAATGGTGTCCGTGAAGGGACTACAGATAATTTTGTTATCGGTCCTGGTGTCATGTACAAAGGGTTTAAAAGTGTAAAAGAATTAGGTGATCTTGTAGGAGCGACTACAGGCGGAACTAAAGTGGGTTTTGATCGTGAGTATTATGATGCAGATATTGATGGTGTACTAGGTAAAATGGTACGCGGTAAGTGGTTATTAAAAGATGAACCGCATGTAGAACTTACATTGGTAGAGTTTACAAAAGAAAACCTGCAGTTAGCTTTACCAGGGATGACGGTAGATAGTACAACTGAAACAGATTACGATATTATGAAACCTTCAAATGATATTCCAGATTCGAATTACCATGATATCGCACTAATCGGTATGATTTCGGGTAGTGAGTTACCAGTCATTTTTGTAATTCGTAATGCAATGGTAGTTTCATCTATTGAAGTGGATCTAAAAGACGGTAAAGGAACGGTTGGTTTGAAATGTAAGTTTATCGGTCATTACAGTGAATCTGCACCAACTACACCACCATACGAAATCTATTTACCAAAGAAAAAGAAAGCAACAGTACAAAAAGCACCGGCTACCGCATAAATGCTAAAAGGAGAGTACAAAATGGCTTCTATTTTAGAAAAAATGATGAATACCGGTACGGATATTACAATCGCAGGTGTACAAGTATCAATGCGACGATTAAATGTAACGGACGTTTGGCGATTCGCTAAGATTATTTCGAAGGTTGGACGCAGCGCGATGGTTAACTTTGCTGATTTCGGTAAGGATAAGCAAGCAATGGATGAACTAACTAAAGCCGCAGAATCTCTTCCAGAAGAAGAAAAACAAGCACAATTAGTTGCACTTAAAGAGAAGCAGCAACAAAAAGGATTAGAATTTGCATTCCGTGTTCTAACGATGATTCCTGCTTGTGAGGATGATTTTACAGAGTTCTTTGCTAGTTTATTAAAAGTGAAAGCAGAAGAATTTAGACAGTTCCCTCCGGAAGCAATGGTTGCTGTTATACAAGGCCTATTAGAAAGTGAAGACCTAATGACTTTTTTCAACCAGGTCAAGGGACTCGTGAAAGTTCAGAGCGAGAAATGGAGCCAATCAGCAGCAGCTCCGATTCAAGCTTAAATGGAGCCAATCAGCAGCAGCTCCGATTCAAGCTTAAACGAAAATTCAGATGAATATTTAGAGGAAGCCGAACAAAACATGTTACGTGCTTTCGATAAAATCCAAAAACGGTATGGATGGACAGATGATTATGTCTTATCAATACCGTATTCGCGTTTAATGGACCTGTTTTCTTTAATTGCACGAGAAGAGCAGCAAGAAGAACTAAATGAGTGGAAGAAGATGGCGTTCATTGGCTTTCAAACCCGTCAACTTGAAGAAGGTACTACTTTTAATGATTATCTTCAAGCCTTTGGACTAACGGAAATCCAGGACGATAAAGAATCATCTTATGAAATGGGTGAAGTATGGACGAAAGAAGAGTGTGAAGCGCATGTTGCTCAAATCATGGCTCACTTCCAAGAAGACGATGAAGAATAAATGTTAGCTGAAATGTTCCAATTGTTCGGAACGATTGGTATTAAAGCAGAAGGCGCTTATAAAGATTTACAACAATTCGAAGATCGTGCACAAAAAACCGCAAATGGAATGCATGATAAGTTTCAAAAAGCAGGGGAATCAATTAGCCATGTAGGTAGCAAGATGCAAGAAACAGGCGCAAATATGACTGCCGGTGTTTCATTACCTTTAGCTGGTATTGGTGCAGCTGCTGTAAAAGTAGCGTCTGATTTTGATGCTTCTAATAGAAAGCTAGAATCTACACTTGGTTTATCAAAAGAAGCTACAAAAGAGCTTGGTAATGTTGCAAAAGATACCTGGAAAGATGGATTTGGAGAAAGTATTCAAGAAGTTGATGAAGCTGTGATACAAGTAAGTCAAAACATGAAGAATCTTTCTTTCGATGAAATGCAGGGAGCTACGCAGAACGCTATGACTCTTGCAAAAACTTTTGACACGGATGTTAATGAGGTTACACGAGGGGCCGGACAGCTTATGAATCAGTTCGGTTTAGATGCAAAAGAGACATTTGACCTTTTAGCTTCTGGTGGACAAGCAGGCTTAAACTTCTCAAATGAAATGTTTGATAACATTTCCGAATACGCGCCTTTATTTAAACAAGCAGGGTTTTCTGCAGAAGAGATGTTTACCATTATGGCAAATGGAACGCAAGATGGTTCATACAATCTCGATTACATAAACGACCTTGTGAAAGAGTTCGGTATTCGTGTACAAGATGGATCAAAAGGTGTAACTGAAGCATTTGCAGAAATGAGCCCAGAAACTCAAAAGGTCTGGGACAATTTCAATAAGGGTAAAGGAACTTCTGCAGATGTATTTAATGCCGTCTTAGGTGATTTAGGTAAGATGGACGATAAAGTAAAAGCAAACCAACTTGGTGTTGCGGTATTCGGTAGATGAATGACAAAATGGGAAGACATGGGTGCAGATGCTGTATTAGGGCTAAATAATGCCGATGGTGCATTACAAAACGTTGATGGCAGCATGAAAAAAATGCAGAAAACGCAGCAAGAAGCTTTTGGTGTTCGTTGGCAGAAACTTACTCGTACCACAATGGCATCATTAGAACCGTTAGGACAAGCCATTCTAGATATTGCAGAAGTGGCACTCCCTCCAATCATTAAAGCGGTAGAAGTTGCTGCAAAAGCATTTAGTTCAATTCCTAAGCCAATTCAAATTGGTATTGTAGCAATTTTAGGTATGGTTGCTGTATTAGGGCCGTTAATTGCCATGATGGGCTTTATGACAAGTGGAGTAGGTGCATTTGTTGGCTCGTTTAGATTCCTGGTACCAGTATTAACAAAAGTACCAATGCTATTTACAGGCATTCTTAAAGTCGGCCCTAAACTTATCGGTATGTTTGGTGGAATTGGGAAAGCTCTAGCGCTGTTGGGCAGATCCATGATGACCTTACTGATGAATCCTTGGACAATCGCCATACTAGCAATTGTAGGATTAGTATATCTAATTTATAAAAATTGGGATGACATTGTTAAATACACAAAACAAGCAGTTAAATGGCTTGGTGATGCCTGCTCTAAAGGTTGGGACGCAACTGTAAAAGGTGCGAAATCCGCTTGGAATGGGTTATCTAAGTTCTTCTCTGGATTCTGGGAAGGTACGAAAAAACTATTCAGTTCTGCGATGTCATTCATAGGTAAAATATTTTCTAAAGCTTGGGATGGTTATGTAAAAGTAGTTAAATTTTATTTTAGCTTAATGAAAAATATAATTACCTTTGGTTGGAATGCAATTAAAGCCGTATTCTCTTTCGCTTTAAACCTAATCAAAAATATTTTAGTAGGCGCTTTTAACTTCTATAAGACTCTATTCCTAACAGCCGTTAAATTATGGCAGACTATATTCCGTACAGCGTGGAATATCATTAAAACGATTTTTACCACTGTACTTAATTTCTTGAAAACATTTATTCGTGCTGCTTTTGAATTTATAAAAAATGTGATTTCAACAGTAATGAATGTTATTAAAACTAACATTTCTGCAGCATGGAATTTTATAAAAACAGTATTTGTTACTGTATTGAATTTCATTAAAAATACTGTTCAAACAGCATTCAACTTCATTAAAGACATAATTACTTCCGTGATGAATGCAGTTAAAAACTTTATTCAAGCGGCATGGAATTTTATAAAGTTCATAATCATTAGTGCAGTACGTGAATTTGTTGGTTTTGTAATTACTAATTTCAACAAATTATATAACACAATAACCGATGTTGTTGGCGGTATAAAAGAATTTATTGTTAGTAGCTTTAAAACTATAAAGAAAGCAATCACTGGTGCATTTACAGGGGTTGTAGATACTGTAAAAGATGTATTTAGTAAGGTTGGTTCTATAGTAAAAAATGTAGCAAAAGATGCAGTTAGCTGGGGAAAAGATATTATTGCCGGTATTGGTGAAGGGATGTCCGGCATGGCAGATTGGCTTATAAAAAAGGCTAAAGGAGTTGTTTCAGGAATACCTAAAGCCGTATTAAAGTTCTTTGGTATTCGAAGCCCATCCCGGTTAATGATGGAATACGGGGGCTATATTACAGAAGGTCTTGGTGTAGGGATGGAAAAAATGATTCCTGCAGTAGACAAAGCTTCTGAACTATTAAATAAAGCTGTTGTTCCACCAAAACCGATGAAACTAGTCACCGATGTATCTAATCAAATTGGACAAATGGGAGCACGTTCTGCTGATCTAATTGGTAAAACTGCACATCCATTTGCTGGACAAACCCATGCTGAGAAGAAAACGGATAATGGCGTAACAATTCAAAATGCTACATTTAAAGTCGCTGTTGAAAAACTACAATCTGCAGACGACTTTGTAAAAATGAGAAAGCTGCTACAAAACGTAGTTGCTGATGATCTAATGGGAATGGCGGTGCGAAATGTATGAATGAGTATATTAAAAACATTGCATAGAAGAGCTGGTTCATACCATCTCTTAGGAAAGGCTGCAGAGTTAAAAGACACAATAAGATATACCATTGATTTCTCATGGCCAGGGACATATAACTTTTCGTTTTTGTCCCAGGTTCCTATTGGTTCTGATGGAATGCTACCAAATAAATACTTTGTTGTTCGGGTTAATGGGATTGAGAGATTCAGAGCACGAGGTCCTTATGATTGGGAAGCGAGAGAAATCTTTGTAGGTGCAGGTCCACAAACGATTGAATTTACAACAATCGGTTATGGATCTTCTGATGTAGCATATATACGCGACGTACATTACTATGCTTTTGGGCATGTACCTAATATCGAAAAAATTGAACAAACAAAATTACCAAAATCACTAGATGGCTTAAAATTACATAATGTCATGCATGGATACCCGCGTTCTCAAAGTGCAGGTAGCAAAGGTTGTGAAGTAGAATTCACTGTACTATTTAAAGATATCAGTTATTGGCGTGATTTCATGAGGGAAATATACCGTCCTCATATTATTACTGGTGATTACGGTACCTACGGGGGTATAATTCCGCCGAATGAAGTAGATGCAATACGAAAAGGAACGTTAGTCATAGCAAAATGTAAATTAATGTCCATGTCACAAGCAGGAGTAGGAGTTGACGGAATGTGAGTGAGAGAAGGATCTATTTCTTTAATTAGAATGTTGGGGAGCTATTTCCAGGTTGGGAATAACTCCCCTAATTTAATTGTTTATATGAAAAGAAGAGACTCTTCTTCTTACGTACAAATACAACACCGTGTAATAGGCTTAGAAGTGCAGGAGAACGCAGATCAGTTTGCTAGTACATTTACTATTACCTTTGCGAATGAATACGGCCAAATGGCTCCTGATAATTGGTATGGTAAGTTCTCTTCTATTTCAGAATGGTTTTATAACAGTGAGGTAACAAATACAAACCAGCTATATCCGCAGACTGAATTTAAAGTATCTATTGGCTACGGTGAGGAAGCATTACCTTATATACATGGTTTTGTATCTGATGTGAAGGTAAATGCCGAAAGCGGCACGATTTCAGTTACCTGCACTACATCCTATAAGAAGGTTTTACATAAATCAGTAATCCCAACACCTGGATCAGATGAAATTGTTGCACCTACCGGTAATGTTTATGATGTTGTGAAGTTCTTCTTCCAAAAAGCCGGAGTTGTCCTACACGGTAACAGAGTAAATATTCCTGGAACCAATCAAAGCTGGATTGTGGAAGGAGCAACCGGTAAGAGATTTCAAAAATGGGATGAGATTGTTCGCGATATCATAGATACAACATTCCATTATATTAAACACGAACCAGACGGAAGTTGTACATTTATGAAAATGCCAGACTATGCAATTAATGAGCCTGCAAAGTTTAGTTTTAGAGAAGGCGAAAACCTTATCTCTTTAGATATGCAGCTAACTGACCAGGATATAAGTAACAGCATTGTTGTTAAATGTGGAGATTACGCAAACGGATTTCTTAATTCGTTTCTATTAAAAAATGTATCGCAGGGTGATTTACGAGAGGAAATGATAGAAGTTCCCTGGGCGACAACGTTCTTTGCAAGAAGGGCAGTTGCTGCAGCTTATCATTTAAAAGCAATTCAGAAGTTCAGAACATTAACAGTAGCAGTAGTTGGTGATCCGAGGATTCAATTATTTGATGTTATTTCTGTTTACAATAGAGATTCCGGTCAACAGTGGAATTACTTTGTTAAAGGGATTAATACAATGATTTCTGCAGACGATGGATTCTATCAAACTTTAGATTTAACTGTTAACTATGGGTATGAACCTGCTCCTTATACAGATATAACCGGTATTACAGTAAATGTAGATACATTACGTTTAAAACTTTGGGATTGGGATTTAGAGGATGGCGATTTATTAAATATTTACTGTAATGATAAATTAATCGAAGAAAATTATTTCATCCGAAACAATCCAACGTATGTTGATATTCCACTTGAATACGGCGTGAATATTATCGTATTTGAAGCAGTACGGAACCCAAAAGGGATTCTTACAGGGCGTTTGCAAGTACTTGATACACAAAATAATATCTTGTTCGATTATGGTTCCTTACCAGATTTATCATTTCCTCGGGTAAATCAAGATGCAAATCACTATTATATCCAGCGTCCAGCCAAAACATGGTCTGTTACGCGCGTGAACTAGATGCAAAAAAACTTATATGATCCAATCATGTATTTGATGAAAGGATTAATTGACAGGCAAATATATACCGGTGGTAAACCAATGCCTGGTAATGACCCAAACGATGTATTTAAAGAAGGCATGACCGAAGGATATACGCTTATTCGTGACGGCGCTCGTTTATCTGCAGTCGATGGAGATAAATATTTACACTACGATTTAGCTTTTAATGCACATGGCATGTTAGAAAAAGTTCTTGTCTCCCATAAAGTAACCGGAAAAGAGATGGAGATACAATTAATATATAATGCACAAAAACAATTGGAACGTGTGCAGCCGCGACTTCTTAATAAAGGTAACGGTATACTATCTGATTTACCAATTCCCGATGTGTCGTAATTGTTTGAAACAACCTATTTAGCCGGTGGCCGTTTAGATCCACCTTTTCATCCAACTAAAACAGAACCATTCATACCTGGTTTCATTATGGATTCTACATCATTTAAAACGGACGAAAAGAAATATACATTACCTGCAGATATGGAGATTTACGCAATTAGTGTTAGTTCATCCATTTACGAATTAGATGATAAATGGGATTTAATCATAAACGGACAAACCGTTTGCCAAGATATTTATACAAAGCGGCTCCCGGAAGGTATGCACTTTATGGTTTATAAAGCGATAAAAGCAGGAGACACAATTGTATTTCGATTCCATAACCAAGGGATTCTTGATAAAACGGTTTGGTTTGAATTGCACTTTTTAAGATAAATGGCTGGTGGAAGATTCGACGCACCTTACTTCCCAACAAAAACAGAGCCATTCATACAAGGGCGAAGAGTTGGTATACATGATGAAATTCATTTAGATAAGTTTTCATTACCATTCGAAACAGAAATGATTGCTTTTTCTGTTGCTGCTTCATATTACAGTGATTCGGACTATTGGAATTTATTTATAAATGGGCAACAAGTATTTAAAGAGGTTTATGTAAAAGATGTGCCGGAGGGATTTAATTTCTCCATTGTAAAACCTATACCTGCTAATGCAGAGCTAAAGTTCGAATACCACAATGCATCCGCAGAGAAAAAGGCTATATGGCTTAATTACCAACTATTAAGAGATTAGATGGCATACGTTGAAAAAATGTATACAGAAGGCGAATTCCAAGACGAAATTGTTAAATTGGTAATCGCTAACGGATGGAAGAAAGTAAAATCATTTTTCAGAGCTGTTTATCCAGATATGGAACAGAAATCTGACGATGATACAAAGTTTGAATTTGGCATGAGTAAACACATGTTAGTGAAGAACAATAGCGGTTCTATTTATGGGATTGCTCAAATTTCAAAATGGTCACTTAAAAAGTCAGAGATTAAATACAACTTCACAAATGAAGAAGGAAAGAAAGCTTTTGCCGAAGACGGTAAAAAACGACTAGAAAGTGGCAGGGATCGTTCTTGTTTTTATGTTTATATGATTGAAAAAGAACCCAGCGTTGCTGATGAAGGTGTACTGGTTCTTCCTTATGAATCTAATAAATTTGAAAAAATATTATTAGATGTGGAATTAACTAAGATAACAGTTACTACAAAAGTAAGTCCAGGTGGTGGCGGTAGTACTTACAAAATTTACTCTTACGATGAAGCAGAGACACAAGTCATGATGTCCCCTTGGGTGAAGGTAACGTTACGAAATACGAATTTACAAGGTATCAACGCTCAAACAAATTGGTGGCCGGATTCATTGGTCCGGATTAATGGCCAAGTTGATGAAAGTCGTGTTGTTTTATTAATACAAGCTGATAATACACCAGCCTTTGAAAACAACGTAGTTCCAGTTACACCGCTTTATATGGGCCAATTAGAAAGTTACGCTAATGATGATACATTAGGTGATGCATTATGGGCAGGAACAGCTTTTGATACAGGTAATGAAGAAGCATCACATAAATTCGATTTTAACGACACGAAACCATATAGAAATGTAGAAAACTACATGCCTGTCATGAAGTCTTATCCACGTTCCCCTGGTAATGGTATTGATAACGTGATTATTAAACGTTCAAGATTAGGAGCAAGATACCAGGCTCATTTTATTGCTTGGAATGTAGCGCCTAATGCTATGCCACCAGATCGTGTTGGTAAAGATGGCGGTCAATATTCACTAGCATGGCAATCACAGGATAATGACGAGTATAAATACCAATTTAACCCGTCTGTTTATAGCAATAAAGTACATACTTCTCGCGCTTATATTGTTCATCCAGATGAAGGTGTACGTGGATATTTACCTTATATGATCCTATTGTCTCCACTAGGTCTATTAAATGGCGATAGATTAAAAGTTAGAAAGAATACTTGTCCAGATTCACACGACATTTACAAATTCTTTAATGTAGATGCTATTTCACCAATTACCAAAAGACCTGCTACGGCGTATCGTCCTGCTGGATTAGGTATTTTTGAGAAAACAGTATAAATGTGGTTTGATAAAGTCGTATATTTACAAACATTACCGCAAGAATTAGAAAAACTATTTGCTGATAACGGTTGGAAACGAACGCTATTTTTCCAAATCAAGAGCGGCATTTCAAAATTTATTGATGTAAGGTTGTTTGAATCGTTAGGAAGCGATGGAGAACGTAGAAGATTCGGCATAGCAAATGCGTATGATACTACGGATTCTGATTTCACTGATAGCCGGTTTATTTCTGCAGATTCTCCACTAGGTAAATTAGGGATGGGGGATGGAGTAAAGAAAGACTTCTCTATCCCTGTTTCTCCTGTTCTTGGCCCTTCTGTCATTGTATATGTAAATGGGTTTGAGCAAGAAAAGAGTAAATATAAGGTGGACGCAACTACAGGAAAAGTAACGTTTACTACTGCTATTGCAAAAGGTGATAAAGTAACATGCGAATACAGATTGGCTACCGACACATATGAGCCAAACAATGACATGCTGCTATTTACTTTCAATCGATATTTCATCGAAAAAGAGATTCTTTCCGGTGATAAATTAGGTGAATTAGGAAAAGGCGATGGAACGAAAAAGAACTTTGCATTACCATTCCCTAACTTTGATGAAAGTAGAACCGTAGTTTACAAGAATGATATTATTGTTGACCCAAGTGAGTATTCTTTCACAGAAAAAGAAATTGTATTTAAAACTGCACCTGCAGCAGATACAACAATTAAGATTAGCGGTATTTATTTCTTATTACCAAAAGAAGACGGAACACTGGATACATTAACGGCAAAAACAAACTTTGATATACAAAAGATGGAAAATATTATGGGTGAAGTTTATTCTACGATTAATTTTGTGAATCCATCCCCTTATACATCAATTAGTTTTACACCAGAGCAGCGTTTCTCTAAAGAATTGAATCGTGATTCTGTTGTTTATCTGTATGGAGATGCAAATAAAGACCGCATAGTTATGTTTATGCGTGTAGATCCAACACCTAATCCGGTTCGTGCATTATTCGTTCCGTTATATATTGGAAAACTATATACATTCGATGTTGCACCAAGAAAAAACATGGTTATTTTAAGTGGTTGCAGACCTGGCGACCAATTTGCATATGCTCCTAATAAGAAGATTGGTAATGCGCCACTTGATTACGGTTCTGATACATCAAACGGAAACGAAACGGTTCAATTATCACAATCCAGCACAGGAGCAATGTACCAACATCATTATCTAGCTTTCATTACTCATGATATGTCAGTAGATAGTGGACAAGGACGCTTTAATCCATCGGTTTATAGTGGTAAATATCATTTATCTCAAATTTATATTGTTCATCCAAACGATGGATATGTTGGAAAACTAGATGATGTTTATGCAGTTCATCCAAAGAATATCCAGCAAGCCGACGAACTAGAAATTGAAAAAACAGTTGTAGATGAAGTACTTGGACAAGGTGACGGACACCGTAAAGTATTTCATCTAGAACATAAGCCAAAAGGCGAAACGTTAAGATTATTCATTTCATGTAAAGAAGTAGAAAAAACGGATTATGTATACAATGCAGAAGATAAGACCGTTACATTTAACGAAGCACCGGTTATTGGTTCTGAAATCACAGGCGCTTATGAAATGGCTCAATTATATCGTTACACATTACCAACAACGCCAGTTTGTCCTATGACACAAGCGAAAGCAACACCATTTAATCCAATTGGTTTAGCGATCTACAAAGAAGATATTTAAGTGAGTGAAAAAGTTTATTCTATTGCTTCCCCTTCTATATGTACCAAAGAAAAAAGTCATGTTGTTGTCGTTGGTTCTGGACCAGATCGGAATGAAAAAGTTTATTCCTTTTCCATTACACCAGCGAATACAGAAAACAAAAATGATGTTGATTATCCAATTTGCATTGCTCCTTATGCGAGATATAAAGCTGTTAAAGAAGATAACGCAGGAGTAACCGCTACAAAAGTAAAAGCAAAAGGGATTTTAACAGATGTTGTAGAGAATGCTTTGCGACAAATAGAGGTAGAAGTTTATATTTCAAATACAACTGATGTTGAATTAAATCGAAATATAAATGTGGCCAACATTGAAATGCAGCATTCGCAACGGATGGACAGCGTTTCTGTTCAACTTATCTCTGCAGAAGAATCACCACAACATAGGCGAATTTTCGATATAAACCATATCGAAGGGGTAGAGAGTGAAAAAACAAATGAGATAGAAGCAATGGTACACGCTTCTGATGAAACAAATCGTAAAACGAATGAATATAAAGCCGCACCGATCATACAGCAGGATTTACTAAAAGGAAAGTTACGTGAATTCGCTGCAGGTGTGGAAGTATTACCGGAATGGGTAAATGTTGCTCGTATTGTATACGGTGAAGGTTTTTATAATGATCTTATGGCCGACAGAGTTACAAAGGATTATGAAACTGTATCGATACATGATGAAGCAAGCAATATTGTAACCAGGGAACTACAAGCTACACATGCAGAAGTTATTTTATCTACTGACGTTCCAAATATATTCCCTACATCTATCGCAGAAAAAGAAACTGGTGATATACAGCGAAAAGAAATACTTCTTCATACTCCGGCACAATTTGAAATCGGAAAAAAAGAACGAGAAGTAAAAGGGATTATAGAAGAATTCGATTTATTTAATGGAATGGGTATGCCGGTTTATCTGCCGGAATTCGATTTGTTCGGCCGTGTTCGAAAAGAACTAGAAACACGTATTTCCTTGCTTAATGATTCGTCTAAATCATTAAACGTGATGCAAATGCAACTAAATCAAACAATTGAATCCGAAAAAGTAATAAAAGAACATGTAACTACAGTAATTGAAGAAGTAGCTTCTGACATCGTTCCAGTTACCTTAGATGCTGAACAGATTGCTTTAGATATTTCTTATAAACAGACTACACAACAAGCTCTTATTACAGAACAAGAAGCCTTTACCGGTATACGTGAATTTGATGGTGGAATTATTTTTGATATAACACCAGCAGATAAAGACGTTATAACAACAGATACAGATGTAATTGAAACCGTAGATACAACAAGAGAATCTGAACAATATGCAATCGTTAGTGAATATGAATTATTAGAGCGACAGGATGTTGTAGAAGCTGCGACTAACGAAGTGGACACATTTGATGATAGGGAATATGAATTAGAAAGCGTTACGGAGGAATATGAACGTTTTGAACGCAAACCAGAACGAGAATCGGTTCTAGAGGATACTGAACAATTCAAACTGGAGAGAGTACTTGATACAGAAAAACCAGATGAATTAATAGTTATCGAAAAAGAGAATGATGATCCGAAGTTATGGCTGCGGCATAGCCGCCAATCTTGGTGGACGAATTCAAACTGGAAGAAAACGAGATAATTGGCTTATATAGGACAAGTACTACAGAACCCAGAAACAGGTTGGAAGCGTTATGATGATGGCGATTCCCTTATCACGTATGAAGGCGCTTGGGAAATAAGGGATTCGTCTTCCGCTGCTTATGGTAAATTTCATGTTTCTGGTGGTAATTCAAAAATCCAATTTTCATTTGTGGGTAGTAAACTTCGTATAATAGGTGCTACTAGTAGATTTTGGTCTGGAACAGTTAATGTCGAGATAGATGGTATCAAGTGTGGTTCATATAGGATTGATGATCCCGATTCTTATGGGGAATTTTCTGTTCTCTTATATGAAAAGGACGATTTACAGTACGCAACTCATAACGTTGTCTTGTATGCAGATGGGACAAGTTCTTTAGATGCTCTGGATTTTGGAGAACCAGGAGGGCTTGTCGCTCATATTAAAGTGGGTGACGTTCTAAAAGAACCAGAATCTGGTTGGAAACGGTTTGATGATAGAGATCCAAATATCCTTTATCAAGGTAATTGGATTGAAAACGAAAATATCACAACTCATTATCGCGGAACTTTTCATAATAAGCCCTCTAGTAGCGGTGACGATTCAATCGTAAAAGCACTATTCGACTTTTCCGGAACAAAAGTCCGAATTATTGCCTTTATGACTACCGGTTCTTATGATGTTGGCACAATCAAGATAGATGGAGAAGCGTTTAATTTCAGTTACATTAAGGGAACACCTACAGCGCAGTGTCTTATTTTTGAAAAGACAGGGTTAGAACCAGGAATTCATAAAGTTGAGTTATCGGGAAGATATATAAACTTAGATGCTATTGATATTGATGAAACTGGGGAACTAATCCCGATAGAAATAAAAAAACCAAAAGTATCCTTGTATGAAAAAGAGAGTGGAAAAGTATTTGTAGATGATTTCGATTCCACAAATCCAAAATGGCTTATGTCTCCATTAACCGCATTTAACAACGTGGCTAAACAGGGATTTTTACGTATGAATCATTCTGCAGATAAAGATACGCTACTATTGATTGATAAACCACAAGGTAACGTAGCAATCCAAGTCATTGCGGATTATACTCCTACAAAAGAAGGAGATAAAGGTGGTTTACTCATTTACAAAAACGAAGCCAACAACATTGAATTCCTTGAATCGATAAAAGCAAGTGATTCTCCGGATCCAAAAGAATGGATGGTCGTATGTAAAGAAAACCAATGGGACTTTTACAATAAAACAGATGTAACGTTTGATTACGTACGTAGTGAGCAGTTAGAAGCTCATAAAATTGGCGTTGTACTGAAAAAAGGAACTGCAGAAGGATTTACACCTTTAGATATAAACAAAATCATTATTACTACAAGTAATCTATTACGAATACGCCAATTATACGAAAAGTATAAAGTTGTATTAAAAGATGCTGCAGAAAAAGTTATTTCTACAAGTTTTGTAGAAGCAGCAAATACAGGTATAGATATCCCATTACCCTCTTTAGAATTCGAGGGAATTGTAGAAATATATGATGAAGAAGAAACGTTAGTAGCAAAAAGACAAACAACGTTCTTTGGTGGCGATATGTATTGTATGGGTTCTTCCTTACACATATCGATGGATACAAAAGAATTAGATGAAACAGATCCAACTCACTTAAGGTATATGACCGAAACAGAACGACTTGTTAAAATGACGCTAACTAATGATAATGTTGGTTCAGTTAATAATGTGAGAGTAGCAATCCAGCAATACATGGAGAAATTCGGTTATACCTGGGCACATTTATCGTTAGATGGTTCCAATTATTCTGATGAACTAGACATTGAAACCTTAGATGCTGGAAGTAGTAAAGATTTTTGGGTGAAAATCATAAAAGATTTGAATTACATGGCTTTTGAGCCGATTTATTTTAATATCCATTTATCTCACGAGTAATTGAAAGGAGGTGAGAACTTGGAAAGAATTCACGAACTCATCAAGGCATTGAATATAAGCGATGTTATTACAAGTACTCAATTTAAAGTAGGTGGTGCTATCGGTGGTGGATTAGGAACAATAATTAATTTACTCTACGGTAAAGCTAATTTAATTTGGATATTGATTTACTGCTGGATTATCATGCTCGACTGGATTACAGGTAGTAAAGCTTCAAAGCTAGACGGAACATACTCGTCACAATATGGAATTGAGGGCATCACGAGAACCGTGGTGCTTTTATCATTACCAGCTCTTGCTCATTTATTTGATATTGCTCTTAAACTACCTGATTTCTTTTTTTTCATGGTAGTCGGTGGATTGAGTTACCACATTTTTAATAGTTTCGCAGCAAACTGTGCAAGAATTGGCTGGGAAAAATGGATTCCTGCATGGTTATTAGAAAGTGTAGCATCCGAAATTCAAGCAAAGATCCAAAGAAGTGATGCGCGAAAAGAAAAACAGACTACCAAATAAATGAAAAAACCAATTAAACTATTTAGCTCATTATTTATGACTCTATTACTCTTATTTTCGTTTGCTACGGCTTCTTTTGCCGATAGAGTACTAATCATCCAAGACTTACCGAAACAAGCATATCGCTACGGTGTGGGTGCTTATGAAGGCGTTGTTGCACATAGTACTGCAACACCAGAGGCACCAGCAATTAATATTAGAAATTATGAAGCTAGAACATGGAGAAATGCATTTGTACATTATGCTGTAGATTGGAACGAAACAATCCAAATTGCCGATACAAAATATGTTGCTTACGGTGCTGGACCATCTGCAAATAAAAGATTTGTTCACGTAGAACTTTCTGAAACTAGTAACCCTGATAAATTTAAATCTTCTTACGAACGCTATGTAAAACTATTAGCTAAGATTTTAAAAGATACAGGTATTCATCCAAGCAAAGGTTTATGGACACATAAAGATATTACTTACAAATTAGGTGGAACTGACCACGAAGATCCGATTGATTATCTTCGCAGTCATGGTGTATCAGAATCACAATTTAGAGCGGACGTACAAAAGGCGTATGAAGGTGCAACAGTTACAGTTAAACCAAAACCACAAGAACCATCTCAAAACGTTGTAGGTGCAACAGGAGTAGCCTATATTGAAGGATTTAACGTCAACTTAAGAAGTGGACCATCAACAAATCATGGTGTTATCCGTCAATTAAATAAAGGTGAAGCATATCAAGTATGGGGAAAACAAGGTGATTGGTTAAATCTTGGCGGTAACCAATGGATTTATAACAACCCTTCTTACATTCGATATGAAGGGGAACAAACTAATACTTCAAGTTCTGTAGTAGGAAAACGTGTTGTTTCTAAAGTGGACGACCTTCGTTTCTATGACTCTGCTTCTTGGTCTGATAAAGATGTAGCAGGAACGGTAGATGAAGGACTTGGATTTACTATTGATGCTAAAGTATCTGTTAATGGTTCACTACAATACAAAGTACACAACAGTAAAGGCACAACATACTATGTAACTGCAAATGAAGCCTACGTGTATGTGAAGTAAATGAATTTTATTGAAGAAATAAGAAAAATAGAAAACCAAATTGCTAATACAACAGGGGACTTAGCCAATCAAATTATTGATGAACTACAAGTTACTAAAAAACAACTCGAAAGACAACTGGAACGTGTAATGCTAAAAACAGAGGTAGATTTTAAATCGTTAGATATTATAAAGGAAGACACTTATGCTTTACAAAAAAATATTCAGGAATTCCACGTTCTACAAACCAGCATCCGCAATATAGCCTCAAAGTTAGAGGGAAGTTTTGAAAGTAAAACAGGGGCTGCAATACAAGAAGTATTAAAAAAACATGAAAAAGAAACATCCCATAACCTATTCGATGAATATGTTCACTTATCAAACAGTTGTGGAAAAAGATGAATGAATGAATTTAAAAATAATCCTATTGCGACAGATGAAGATTATTTTGAGCTATCAGATCAAGTTTATGATGATGAAGTTTTAAAAAAGGGCACCAAAATAACAGGATTTAAAGGTCAAGAATGGTTCGTTATAGAAACAATAGATGCAGATAAAGAGAAAATAAAAAACGGATTGCAAGCAATCGCTGTAGTACCTGCAGAAGAATATAAACCAAATAAAAAACATTATGAGAATATCATCTATTCATTCCGCGGAACAGAGTTTGGCAAATTTGATGGAGATTTATCTACAGACACATTTCAGATTTCAGCTGGAATGAAAAAAAACTTAGGTATGGTAGATGGAAAGATACAAAATCTACCTACATCATTTGATAGTGCGCTAGAGTTTGTAGATAAAGTGAATAAAAAATATGAACCGACTTCTGTTCACACTACTGGACACAGTAAAGGGGCTGCTGAAGCTCAATATGTAGCAGCAGAGAGAAATTTTTATACAACAACATTTGCTGCACCGAATATTTATCGCTTGCTTAGTGATAAAGCAAAAAAACGAGTAGATGAAGGTGTCATGGAAAATAAGGCCGTAGATTATACACATAAAAAAGATGCTGTAGGAAATTTTGAACAGTTCGGGGCATCTATGATTGGTAAACAATTTACAACAAAAAGTAATGGGGTAGATAGAGTCCTTGCAGTGTTATTTATGGGGGAACACCCTATGAAGACCTTTAAAGACACGTTCCGCAAAAATGGTAGTGTCCAATTAGATTTAGAGCCTGATGAAATTATTAAACATGCAAGAGAGTTACAACGATTAGGCGATGTATTATCTACTGTAATTAGAAATATAGAGGAGTTCCAACAAAAAGAAGCAGAGAGAATCTCAGAATTAAAAAGAAAATTAAAATATGAAACACAGTCAGGTGGGAAATATCATCTTTTAGCAGAATATGAAATAGACGATGCCATTCGAGAAGTCGCAAAAACAACTCAAAATGGTCAAGAATATTTTTATGATGTACAACTTGCAGAAGAATTAATACATCATTTAAAAAAGAAACAAAGAGAATTTCAGCAGTTCGGGGAAGATATTATCTATGCAGCTAATTCATTGAGAGACAAAGATGGTCAATTAAATGAAAATTTCAAAGGATTAGTAAGGTGAATGAAAACTAAATTGGTAATTTTTACATTTGTTATTTGTATTATAGCAGGAGGGTATTTTACTATGGAATACTTAAAACAAAAAGAACAGGAAGAAAAGTTTTGGAAGGTGCAAGAAGCAAGAGTAGAAAAGTATATACATTATAATATTAAGGATGTAAAAACAATTACATTTAAGGAACACAGTGTAAGTCCAATGGGTGTTCCTAGATTAAAAGGTTATATAAACAATAATGAAAAATTAGATTTTATAGCTCGTATAAGTACGACTGAAAACTTTGAAGACAAATTCACATGTTCTGGAGAATTAGATGAAATGATAAAAAAACCAGCAAAATCCGTATCCGAAATTGAAAAAGAAGAGAAAGAGAAAAGATAGATGTATAAATTCGAAACCAAAGATGACTTAATTCGTTTTATTCAAAATGAAATCGTAAATACTTCGGAAGCATTAGACATTTTAGGTTGTTCACGCCAAAACTTAAATGTAATGGTACAGAAGGAAAAAGTGAAACCAATTAAAGAGATGTCACGAGACCGATTGTATTTCAAAGAAGACATTCTAAAAAGCAAAGAACAAATGAGAAAGTAAATGGAGTTAAAAAAAACAAAAGTGAGGTATTACATCATGGAATATAACGGCTTTCCTGCAGTACGTGGAAGAGGTATGGTGAAATGGAACCCGTTTGCTTCAATGCCGGAGCAATACGAGGAAATACGTAGAATGTTTGAGGAACAATATAAAGTACCTAAACCTTTTTTAACACAAGATACTATGGAACGAATAGAAAGAGCGTTAATGCAATCTCTTCACGAGGGAGAAGAAATATTTATTTCATACTATCGTGATGGATATATCCATGATGAATACATTACTGTTATAGATATTGATAAACAAAACAAGACGGTACATTACACGGATGCTTTTGGCTTAAATACACGATTAAAATTTGAAGAATTCGTTGATATAAAATGAATGAGTGTTGACATTATTTCTAAAGAAAATATCACAAAATTATTAAACGACTGGTATCAAGCTATGATTTCACAACGTGTATTACAGTCTAAGAAAATAAAAGAAGAAATTGCAAATAAAATCAATAACATTAAGGAAGACCAAACAATATTAGTCTATTATGCTTTATTAAATGCGCGGTATAATCTGCTAATACGTGATATGGATAGTTCGAAAGATATTTTGGACAAGATCGAACCATTACAAGAGCCTACAGAACCATTTTTAGAGTACTATTATCATTTATTTAAAGCGATTTATGCTATTAATACAGCAAACCATAGTGAAGCAAGAATTCAATTTGAAGAAGCTGAAAAGTTTTTAGAGTATATGCATGATGAAATTGAAAAAGCTGAATTTAATTATTGGCTTGCAGTTCATTACTATCACACTTTAAAACCAATCCTAGCAGTTCAATTTGCTACGAAGGCGAATGAAGTATTTTCAATTAGTCCAGGGTATGAATTAAAAACTGCAGCATGCTTAAATACGTTAGGGATGGCACACATTCGACTAAATGAATTCGAAAGTGCAGAGGAATATTTACTTTCAGCACTAGGTACCTTCCAAAAATCTAATGATGAACTTCTTATTAAACGAGTTAAGCATAATTTAGGACTTTTATACGCAAGTCAAAACATGCCAGAGTTAGCAATTAAACACTTAGAGGATTCATTAGAAAATAACGCTAAAACTATGTTTCTTTTAGCAAGAGAACACTTTAAGTTAGGCTATAGTCATATCGCTAATGAATATATTGAGAATGGCTATAAGATTAGCGATATATGTTATCGTCATCATTTCCGAATTTTAAAAGCAGTACATAACTATGTACCGCAAGAAGAATTAGAAAATGTGGTCATAGAAGGTATTTCGTATTTTGAAAAAGAAGAATTATATGATTGGGTAAAAGAATATGCTTCTCTTTTAGGTAATATATTCTATGGTTCAGAAAATCACGAAAAAGCCAGCAAGTATTTACACATCGCTTTAGATGCAGACAAAAAGAGCATAGAAAGAAGGTCACTAAGATGAATGAAAAAAGCAATCTTATTAATGATGATGTTATCCGCTGTTTTTACTTTTGGTCTTATTAATGTAAAAGACATACCACAAAACGAAGCAATTGAAGTGTTTATGGATCATGGAGAACATATTTAAATGTTCTATAATAATCAACCGCCTTATCCACAACAACCATTTTACCCTCAGCAACCGGAACAAAGATATACAGAGCAATATGAGGAACAAGAATTACAACAGCATGAACAACAATACGAACAAAATCCATACGCTACACCGCAAACTCAAGAACAACAAAATCCATACGACACACGTCCAAATTATGAATATCCTCAAAATCCGTATGCAGTACCGCAAGCTCAAGAACAACAAAATCCATATGACACACGTCCAAATTATGAATATCCTCAAAATCCATATGCAGCACCACAAATTCAAGAACAACAAATACCATACCCAACTCAGCAAACTCAAGAACAACAATTTCAACAACATCCATATGTAACTCAGCCACAACAACCACAATACCAACAACAAATGTATCAACCAAACTATGACGCACGTGTCTCACCACCTAAACCACCAACAATTGATCCGACGCAACCACAAATTTTACCACCAGGTCCGACTCTAGATATTACACAACCACAAATTTTACCACCTGGGCCTATTACAGAACCGACTCAACAACAAATTCAACAAGTTGTCGGTACACAATTTTTACCTTTAAAGAAACCTGTATTAGATTTCGTAAAGCCTTGGGTAGATTATGGTTTAAATGAAGCGAAACATACTTCACATAAACACGCTTTAACAGAAGTCGCTGCGATTATGTTTTTAGTAGGAAAAGGGTATAACCCAACAATCGCTCATTATATCGTAGAATCTTGGGAGAAGAATGAACAGTTTTAGATGACAAAACAAGAAAAGATTCAAAAAACAACTACTTTTGTAAAAAATATTTTAGAAAAAGATGCGAGTGGGCATGATTGGTATCATATTGAGCGCGTACATAAACTGGTGATTTCTTTATCTGAGCAAGAAGGAGGAAATCGTTTTATAATTGAAATGGCAGCATTACTTCACGATGTGGCAGATGAAAAGTTAAATGAAAGTGAAGAAGCAGGAATGAAAAAAGTTTCTGATTGGTTAGAAGAGTTACATGTAGATGAGGAAGAAAGTAAACATATTCTTCATATCATCGCCAATATGTCTTATAAAGGTGGGCATGGCGGCGCAGTTGAGTCAGTTGAAGGGAAAATTGTTCAAGATGCGGACCGTTTAGATGCCCTTGGAGCAATTGGAATTGCACGTACATTTGCATATGGCGGAGCGAAAGGGAGATTGATGTATGATCCAACTATTCCGCCGCGTGAAGTAATGACGAAAGAAGAGTATAGAAAAAATAACGATCCATCTTTAAATCATTTTTATGAAAAACTTTTAAAATTAAAAGACTTAATGAATACGAACGCGGCAAAACAAGAGGCTGAAGTTCGTCATCGTTATATGGAACAGTTTATTGAACAATTTATGAAAGAGTGGAATGCACAAATATGAATGAAAATGTTAACTGTGGAGAACTTATCGAAATCATATGGAGAAAAACCGTTATTTGATGGATTATCATGTAGTATTACAGAAGGACAACGTGTCGGAATTATTGGTGTAAACGGTACTGGTAAATCGACATTATTAAAAATTATTGCAGGATTAGAAACTCCTGATACAGGTGATATGACGCATTCACGTGGATATACAATTAGCTATTTATCACAGCAACCAGAGTTTGATGAAAAACTAACAGTATTAGAGCAAGTGTTCCATGGTGATACGCCTTTAATTCGTCTTCTTCGTGATTATGAAAAAGCACTATTAAATATCGAAAAAGATCCAAGTAATGAAAAAGTACAGGAACAATTATTTACAGTGCAGCAACGTATGGATGCAATGAGTGCATGGGAAGCAAATGCAAATGCGCAATCACTTCTAACGAAATTAGGAATTACAGATTTCACTGCAACTGTTGGGAATTTATCTGGTGGACAGAAAAAACGTATCGCAATGGCGCAATGTTTTATTGAAACACCTGATTTATTAATTTTAGATGAGCCTACGAACCATCTTGACCATGAAACAGTTGAATGGTTAGAAGAATATTTAGCAAGATATACAGGTGCGGTATTACTTGTAACCCATGATCGTTATTTCTTAGATCGTGTGACGAATCGTATTTTTGAATTAGATAATGGTAAACTATATAGCTACGAAGGAAACTATAGTACATTTTTAGAAGCGAAAGCACTTCGTGAAGAGCAAGAATTGGCACAAGAATCAAAACGCCAAAATTTATATCGTCGTGAACTTGCTTGGATTCGCCGTGGTGCAAAAGCCCGTTCTACGAAACAAAAGGCGCGTATTCAGCGTTTTGATGAGTTAAAGGAACAAGAAGGGCCAGCTGCAAAACAGTCAGTTGATATTGCACTAAGTGGAAGTCGTTTAGGAAAGAAAGTACTTGAGTTAAAAGATGTAACGAAAAAATTTGGCGATAAGACGGTATTACATAATTTTAATCATATTGTGAAACCAGGCGATCGTATCGGAATTATTGGGGCGAACGGAAGCGGGAAATCTTCTCTATTAAATATGCTTGCAGGCAAGTTATCTCCTGATAGTGGTGAAGTTGAAGTAGGACAAACTGTAAAAGTTGCTTATTATACGCAAGAAAATGAAGAGATGAATTTAAATCAGCGTATGATTGAATACATTAAAGAGATTGCAGAAGTTATTCATACAACAGATGGAAAAGTAATTGGTGCATCTCAAATGTTAGAACGTTTCTTATTCCCGACGCATTCACATGGTACACCGCTTGGTAAACTGTCTGGTGGTGAAAGAAGACGTTTATATTTATTACGTATTTTAATGGGAGAACCAAACGTACTATTACTTGATGAACCTACGAATGATCTAGATACACAAACATTAACAGTACTAGAAGATTATTTAGAAGATTTCCCAGGTGTCGTTTTAACTGTATCGCATGACCGTTACTTCTTAGATAAAGTAGTAGATGAACTGTTCATCTTTACTGGCAGAGGCGAAGTGCGTGAGTTCCTAGGGAGTTATACAGATTATTTAGAAATGGAAAAAACGAAAGAACTTATTGAGAAAGCGGAAGTTCAAAAAGAGAAAAAAGTAGTAGAAGCAGCTCCAAAACAACAACGTAAACGTAAACTTTCATACAATGAGCAGCGTGAATGGGAAACAATTGAAGATACAATTGCCGAACTAGAAGAGAAAATTGAGTCAATTGGAGAAGAACTTGCGAAAGTTGGATCTGACTTCACAAAGGCACAAGAATTATCTGAAGCACAGCAGAAAACAGAAGAAGAGCTAGAAAAAACGATGGAAAGATGGAGTGAACTATCAGACATCGTTGAAGGATTAAAATAAATGTTGAAAAAAGAGGCATTTCGTAAAGAGGGAGCAAGCGCTTCTGCGATGACGATTGGCGGAACAGTAGGCAAAACGTTTATCATGCTTATCTTGCTACTTGCAACGTCTGTCTATTCATACATACAGATGATGCAGGGTACGATGAAAATGCCAGTGTTAATTGGTGCATTAGTAATTGCGGCAATCATCGCGTTTGCATCTATCTTCTTCCCGCGAATGGCACCAATTGGGGCGCCAATTTATGCGGCGGTAGAAGGAGTTGTATTAGGAAGTATTTCAGCAGTTTATACAATGAAATTTGGCGATTCTATCGTTTTAAATGCTGTATTACTTACCATTTCAATTCTATTTGCAATGTTAGTTTTATATGCAACACGCGTTGTAAAGGTTACTGATAAATTCCGTACGGGTGTAATTGCAGCGACAATGGGAATTATGGTTATGTATTTAATCGTATTCTTATTAAATATGTTCGGTGTAACTGTTCCATATATTCACCAGGGCGGTACAATCGGTATTATCATTAGTGCGGTTGTTATTGTAGTTGCTGCATTAAATTTATTACTAGATTTCGATTTAATCGAAAGCGGTGCACGTAGTCAAGCTCCAAAATATATGGAATGGTACAGTGCAATGGGTCTAATGATGACTCTAGTATGGTTATACTTAGAAATTCTTCGTTTCGTTTCTTACTTTACGAAAAATGACTAAATGGTGTCATATGGATGTGAACAACTTGAATGGAATATGATGAAAGAGAAGAAAGGGATTATGAAAAAATTATTTTCTAAAAGTTTTTTCATAGAACTAGATGAAGCTTTAACATATCCATCAGCAAAATTCATTTGTGCAGCTATTGAAGGATATGCAACTAAATGTAAGAAACAGCTGAAATTTGAGAGTAAAGTTAAACCGATTACATTCTACTTAGAAGATGTATTGTATAGCGCTGAAATAAAGATGGCTCGCGGAGGATACTACATCTCTTGCAGTGAAGTATAAATGATGAATCGAGTTGTATTAATCGGTAGATTGACAAAGGAGCCAGAATTATACTACACAAAACAAGGAGTCGCTTATGCACGAATTTGTGTTGCGGTGAATAGAGGTTTTCGAAATAGTTTAGGTGAGCAACAAGTCGATTTTATAAATTGTGTCATATGGCGAAGATCAGCTGAAAATGTAACAGAATATTGTACGAAGGGCTCACTTGTTGGGATTACAGGGCGTATTCATACGAATAATTACGATGATGAGAAAGGAAAGAAAATATATAGAACTGAAGTTGTGATTGAGAGTATTACCTTTTTGGAGAGAAGGAGGGAGGGGGCATCGCATAAGAAATAAATGCTTAGAGAAACGAGAAAAAAAGAATTAAAAGAACTTATATTCCTAAAAGCTGTACAACTCTTCCAAGAACGTGGGTACGAAAATGTAACGGTTCAAGATATTACTACTGCGTGCGGGATTGCAAAAGGAACTTTCTTCAACTACTTTCCGAAAAAAGAACACATATTATTATTTTTAGGTGATTCTCAAATTGAACTATGGAATAAAAGTTTAAAAACATATGCAAATGTGGAAAATCCGAAAAAGCGAATCAAACTTGTTTTAGGAGATTTACTGGATCGATTTACTGGACATGGTGAATTAATGAATCATGCCGTCTTTGAAATTATTAAATCTAACTACTTAGTAGAAAATGAATTAAAAAGTATACACCAGCTACAAGAAAGTTTGTCTTCTATTATTACAGAAGCGAAAGAGACAGGAACATTACACAGTCCATGGGATACAAATATCATCACTTCTACTATTATGAGTACTTATTTTTATACACTAATGTCCCACTCGCTATTACATGCTAATGAAACAAGCGCGAAAAATATACTTAATCAACAGTTGGATATTGTTTGGGAAGGTATCAATCAAAAATAAATGAACAGAATTCTTTCTACCCTTCTTTCAACTGCATTAATTATTAATATACTTGGGTGTACTTCTTCTCCTTCAAATAAAGAAGTTTCAAAACTAGCCTTGAAAACAGATGAAATAACAGATGTAAAATTGTTAAATGTGAAGGAAAATAATACAGTAAAAGCCGAAACAAATAATAAAGGGTTTATTGTACAAATGCTTAAATCTATTCAAGCAGGTAAACCTAAAGAGGTTTCATTAACTAAACAAACTATGGAATCCGTATCAAGTAAAATGGAAAACTCTAACGCTACATCCACAAAGGGCGTTCAAATACAACACGACCTAAAAACCCCCATGATTGTATTAAACTTCATTAAACAGTAAATGAATAATGTCATAATTATTGGTGGTGGTATTGCTGGTCTTTGCGCAGCAATCTCCTTACAAAAAATAGGATTAAATGTAAAATTGTACGACAAAGATATTGAACCTACTGTTGCTGGTGCAGGTATTATCATTGCTCCAAATGCAATGCAGGCACTTGAACCATACGGAATTTCTGAGCAAATAAAAAAATTTGGGAACGAAAGTGACGGTTTTAACCTTGTGTCAGAAAAAGGATCCATATTAAGTAAATTAACCATTCCAACTTGTTATCCAAAAATGTACTCCATTCATAGAAAAAATTTACATCAATTGCTTCTTTCAGAACTACAAAAAGGTACTGTCGAATGGGGAAAAAAATGCGTAAAAATAGAACAACATGAAGAAAACGCCTTAAAAATATTATTTCAAGATGGTAGTGAAGCACTCGGTAATATACTCATTGCTGCTGATGGTATTCATTCTATCGTTCGAAAACAAATAACACAAAACGATGGTTATCGTTATGCCGGATATACGTGTTGGCGCGGCGTAAGTCCAGCTCATAATTTTTCTTTAACAAATGATTTTATTGAAACTTGGGGCACAAACGGTAGATTTGGTATCGTTCCTCTTCCAAACAACGAAGTATATTGGTATGCGCTCATAAATGCTAAAGCTAGGGACCGAAAATACACAGCATACACAACTTCAGATTTATATAATCATTTCAAAAGTTACCATAATCCTATCCCAGATATTTTAAACAATGCATCGGACGTTACTATGATTCATCGTGATATTGTAGACATCACTCCAATGAAACAATTTTTTGACAAACGCATCGTCTTTATTGGGGATGCTGCCCATGCACTTACATCTAATTTAGGTCAAGGAGCTTGTCAGGCAATTGAAGATGCTATTATATTGGCTGAATGCATCAACAAAAACGCCCACTATCGTCAAGCATTTATAGAATACGAACAAAAAAGACGAGCACGAATTGAAATAATCTCAAATACTGCGTAGGTGAAAATTAAAGCAATTGAACCGACGCCAAGTCCAAATACAATGAAAGTTATTTTGAATGAAGTACTACCATCAGGAGCACGTAATAATTATACAAATGAAAATGCAGAACAAGCACCGGTGCAAGTACAAGAAATTTTGAAAATTGAAGGCATTAAAGGTGTGTATCATGTAGCAGACTTTTTAGCAGTCGAGCGTAATGCGAAGTATGATTGGAAAGTTTTATTACAACAAGTTCGTGCCGTTTTCGGTGAAGAAGTAGTAGAAGAAAGCGAAGAACAGCAACTTTCTCACTTTGGAGAAGTGAAAGTATTTATTCAAATGTTCTTTACAATTCCGATGCAAGTGAAGTTAACAGATGGAACGACGGAAGAGCGTGTTGGTTTACCTGATCGTTTTAAAGAATCAATTATGAAAGTGCAAATGTCTGCACCTAACGTTGTGAAAGAGCGTAAGTGGGTAGAGCAAAGCACACGTTACGGTAATTTTGAAGAAATCGGGAAAGAAGTAGTAGAAGAAATTGTTGCTGCTTATTCAGAAGAACGTGTAAATGAAACGGTTAAAGAATTATTAGATCAGGCTGGGGCAGTTGAAGTAACGATTCAAAAGCGTGAGCCATATAAGGTAACAGAAGAGATGATGGAAGATTCTGATTGGAAAAACCGTTTTGCAGCTTTAGAGCAAATGGACCCTTCTGAAGAAGATATTCCAGTATTGGAAATGGCATTAGACGATGAGAAAGTATCGATCCGCCGCATAGCAACAGCTTATTTAGGTATGGTAAAAGGTGATGAAGTATTACCGTTATTATATAAAGCGTTATTAGATCGTTCAGTAAGTGTTCGTCGTACTGCAGGGGATTGCTTATCAGACGTAGGTGACCCAGCAGCGATGTTCGTTATGATTAAATCTCTGAAAGACCCAAGTAAATTAGTACGCTGGCGTGCAGCTATGTTCTTATTTGAACTTGGAGATGAAAGTGCTATTCCGGCATTAAAAGCAGCGCAAGATGATCCAGAGTTTGAAGTAGCGATGCAAGCTCGTCTTGCATTAGAGCGTATTGAAGGCGGCGAAGAAGCGAAAGGTTCTGTATGGAAACAAATGACGGAATCTCGTAAAGGGGAATAAATGATTGTTTTCTATGATAGTTGGTGTCCGATGTGTACTGCAGTGGCAGAGCGTACGAAGAAATTAGATAAAAAGGGTAAAATGACATTTGTTTCATTTCGAGATGATGATGTAGTTAAGAAGTATGATCTTTCTCAAGAACTACAAAGTAAGATGGAACAAAGAATGTATATTTTTAAAAATAATAAATGGTATGACGGAATTCATAGCATAAATGTATTAGCGAAGGCCGTTCCATCTTATTGGTTTGCTGCCTTTTATAAAATTATCTATCGTACTTGGGTTTGGAAGCAAAGTATACGATTATATTGCTAAATGTCAAATGCTTATGAAGAATACATGCGCCAAATGGTAATTCCAATGCGCCAAGAATTAGTGCGTTCTGGATTTGAAGAATTAACTACAGAAGAATCTGTTACAGAATTTATGGAGAATGCATCAGGTACAACTTTAGTAGTTGTAAACTCAGTTTGTGGTTGTGCAGCTGGTTTAGCGCGTCCATCAGCAGGTCAAGCAGTTGTTCGTGCTGAAAAACAACCTGATCATCTTGTAACTGTATTTGCAGGTCAAGATAAAGATGCTACTGCAAAAATGCGTGAATACTTCGGAGAAATTCCTCCATCTTCACCATCTATGGCATTACTAAAAGGAAAAGAAGTTGTTCACTTCATTCACCGTCATGAAATTGAAGGTGCAACTATGGACGAAATTATTACGAACTTAGAACAAGCTTTCGAAAAGAATTGCTAAATGATAGTAACAACAGCAGGACGAACAAATAAAGAAATGACATCTTATGCAAAAAAAGTAGCGACAGAATTAAATAGTTCTTTCGTTATACGTAATGATATACCTGTGCACAAACTGCATGAGAAATATGAACAAGATGTACTTGTTGTAGGCAAAAACCGATTAGCTATTTACCCTGAAGGTACGGAAGAGTCGTTTTTCTTTCATCCAAACTCAGCGATGTTTCGTGTGAAAAGATTAATGCGCGGAGAACACGATCCGTTTGTACAAGCGGCACAATTAGAGAGCGGAATGACAGTGTTAGATTGCACGCTCGGCATGGCATCAGATAGTATTGTAGCTAGCTATATTGTTGGTGAAAGTGGAAAGGTAACAGGACTTGAAGGTAACGAATATATGGCTTACATAATGGAAAAAGGTTTGCAAACATGGTCTTCATCAGTTGCTGAAATCGATAAGGCAATGCAAAGAATCCATGTAAAGCAAACAGAGCATTTCGCTTTTTTAACGCAATGTGAGGATAATAGTTATGATGTTGTTTACCTTGATCCGATGTTTGAAGAAACTGTCATAGAATCAGATGGAATTAAAGGATTAAAACACTTCGCTTTGTATCATGATATTACTGATGAAACAATTGCGGAAGCGAAGCGTGTGGCGAGAAAGCGTGTCGTTCTGAAAGACCATTTCCGTAGTACTAGATTTGAAAAACACAATTTTCACGTATACAAAAGAAAAAGTGCAAAGTTTCATTTTGGCGTAATTGACCCTTGCTAAATGGAATATAAAACACAGTTTGCGAAAAGTTTATCCAATATTTTTACGAATGAATTAACGCAAAATCAAATTTTAGATTTAATCGAAACACCGAAACAAGATGAATTCGGAGATGCAGCGTTCCCATGTTTTTCACTAGCGAAGCAATATAAAAAAGCACCAGCTATTATCGCAAAGGAAATTGCGGAGAAAGTAAATGATCCGTTCTTTACGAAAGTAGAGGCTGTTGGTCCTTATGTAAATGTATTTTTCAATCGTGAAACTGTAAGTGATGCAGTATTAAAAACGATTTTAGCTAAGAAAGAAGAATACGGTCAAAACTACTTTGGATGTGAAAAAGCAGTAGTTATTGATTACTCATCTCCAAATATTGCAAAACCTTTTTCGATGGGGCATTTACGTTCTACAATGATAGGAAATTCGCTGAAGCATATCGCCGAAAAATGTGGCTATGAAGTTGTAGGAATTAATTATATTGGGGATTGGGGAACACAGTTTGGAAAGTTAATAACCGCATATAAAAAATGGGGAAATGAAGCAGTAGTGAAAGAGGATCCAATACGTGAATTATTTAAGTTATATGTTCAATTCCATGAAGAGGTGAAAGAGAACAAAGAACTAGAAGAAGAAGGTCGTGCTTGGTTTAAGAAATTAGAAAAAGGTGATGAAGAAGCAGTCGAGCTTTGGAATTGGTTCCGTCACGAATCCTTAAAAGAATTTTCTCGCATATATGAACTTCTCGGTGTAGAATTTACTAATTTTCAAGGAGAAGCTTTTTATAATAATTTAATGGAAGATTTTATTGGGATTTTAGAGGAACATAATCTACTTGAAGAATCAGAAGGCGCATTAGTCGTTAATTTAGAAGAAGAGGGAATGCCGCCTTGCTTAATTAGAAAATCAGATGGTGCGACTATTTACGCAACACGTGACTTAACAGCAGCGCTATATCGTCAAAACACATATGCATTTGATAAAGCATTATACGTAGTTGGCCCAGAACAAAGTTTACACTTCAATCAATTTTTCACTGTATTAAAAAAGCTTGGCTATACTTGGGTTGACGGCATGGAACATGTACCGTTTGGGTTCATTTTAAAAGACGGTAAGAAAATGTCGACACGTAAAGGAAGAGTTATTTTACTCGAAGAAGTACTTGAGGAAGCAATCGAACTTGCAAAACAAAATATTGAAGAGAAAAATCCAAGCTTAAAACAGAAAGAAGAAGTAGCAAAGCAAGTCGGTGTAGGGGCAGTCATCTTCCACGATTTGAAAAACGAGCGTATGCATAATATCGAATTCTCATTAGAAAATATGCTGAAATTTGAAGGAGAAACAGGACCATATGTACAGTACACACATGCACGTGCTTGCTCTATTTTAAGAAAAGAAAGTGTAGAATTTGAAACGTGTACGTTTGCATTAAAAGATGATCAAAGCTGGAGCGTCGTAAAATTACTTAACAAGTTCCCTCAAGTAATTGAAGCGGCCTTCAATAAAAATGAGCCATCGGTTATTTCGAAATACGTATTAGATGTAGCACAAGCGTTTAATAAATATTACGGAAATGTACGTATAATAGAAGAGAACGAAGGGAAAGACAGTAGACGTGCATTAGTATATGCTGTGACGGTTGTATTAAATGAAGGATTACGTTTGCTTGGGGTGGAGGCTCCTGAGGAGATGTAATTGGAAACGTACGATTGGAACAGTAAACTAACATATTTAAAAAACACGAGAAATTTATATTACAATGAGGATTATGTAAGTTTTTTAGTAAATACAGTTTGGAAGATTTCTGAGCCGGTGCATATTGTGGATTACGGTTGTGGATATGGTTATTTAGGATTAGTTTTATTGCCTTTACTTCCAGATGGATCAAAATATACAGGTATTGATAGTGGGGAAACATTACTAGCTGAAGCGAGAGAATTGTTTCGTTTACTTCCATATAAATCAGAATTTATTGAAGGAGATGCTACAGAAATTGAATTAAAAAATAAATATGATATAGCAATCTGTCATGCCTTCTTATTACATATGATTACTCCAAAAATGATGTTAGAAAAAATGATACATTCAATTAAAAAAGGTGGTAAAATAATCTGTTTTGAACCACATTGGATTTCAAATATGTCTTCATATGTCTTAGATGGAGAGAATCAATCGGAAATTATTAAACTAGGTGCTTTGCAGAAGTTATTTGAAAAAGACACGCAGAGAAATGGTAAAGATGGCAATATAGGCATGAAAATACCGATATATTTAAGTGAATTAGGTGTGAAAAATATTGAGTGTAGAGTGAGTGATAGGGTGAACTTTTTAGATTCAAATATGCATCACAATGATAAAAACGATTGGTTTCAATCATTAAAAGAAGAGGGAATTGCAGGCGATCCGGGTGATAAACAGCAATTTATAGAACGTTTAATAGCCAGAGGATTAACATATGATAATGTGCTAGCTCAATATGAAGCGGAACTACGATTTTTTAAAACATTTCATGTACATTCCTCTTTAGTATACGCTCCTAATATGAAAATTACATTTGGAGACATTGAATGTTAAATGCATTCACCTCGAATTTATATTTATCCCGCTATTTGCCGGACAGTAAAACTTCAACCTCAAAATCCTGCTGGAACGAAGAAGTTAGGTGGGAAATCAACTGCCCGTAAACGCCCGATTGGTGAGGGCTGAATGCTAGATTTTAAGCAATTAGAAGCTTGTTTGAAAGACAAGAGATTTGTAGATGGATTACAGGAAATAAATAATGAAATTTCATATATAAAAGAAATGAATACTTTATCTTATGTGAAGACTTGGCTTGCTAATATACCTTCTCATAAGGAGTTTAATATATTAATTCGCCTTACTGATGAAGGGCTTATGCACCAATACAGTTCATTCCTCATTCGCTACGCTTATAAAAAATTCCCAAATATGAGAACGCTCTCTTTATATTGTGATGAGTTAATTGATGAGCGAAAAATCCTTGAAGCAGAACAGTTGTTAAAAGACTCTTTAGAAGAGGCAAATAAAGAAGAAATAGATGACGATTTTTTAGCGAAAACATATTTTACTTTAGTACGATGTTTATTAGAAATGAAACGAAATGAAGAAGCGCTCATTTATATGCAAAAAGCAGAGGAGTACAGTACACGTGCGGTCTTTGATAAATGGGGCTACGTCTATATGCATACAGGTGAATGGGAGAAAGCAGAGGAACAATTTTTAGCTGGAAAGCAGCATACAGATTGTGAAGAACTATCTACCTACTTATTATCACAGTTATATGCGAATAAAGGGGAACAAAAACGTGCATTACAGCTAATTGATGATGCGATTGTAAAGTTTCCACAAGTACCATATTTTCATTTTGAAAAGGTAAAGTATTTATTAGATTTAGCGAAATATGAAGAGATGTTAGCGGTAATAGATAATATTAATAGTAGGCTTCCTTATCATGCTTATGAAACTTACTTTGTACATTTACGTGCAGAAGCGTTGTACAAAATGAATAAACTTGTAGATTTACAAGAGTTATTAAAAGAAGAAAACAGTTTAAAAGGCTCTTTATATCATAATTTAGAAAAAAATCCAGATGGAAAAAAGGTTCACCTGCCGATAGTTCCAATAGTACAAAAGGATAATTACTGTGTTCCGACAAGTTTAGAAATGATGTTGCAGCTATGGGGAGAAAAACGTACACAAGATGAAATAGCAGAGTTTATTTTTGATATGACAGGCTCAAAGTTTTCCGATACTGTCTCTTATATTGAAGAATTAGGCTATGAATATCGTTATTTTAAAGGGAATGAGGAAATTTATAAGATATTACTCGATCGAAAGATCCCTGTTTTATTAAGTATTGACATCGAACATGCTTCACATGTGCAAGTGCTATCAGGATATGATGATACGTTACAAGCTTTTTATGTTCAAGATCCAAATTTTATAGAACCAGTGCTTGTGGAATATAGTAAATTGCAAGAGAAATATCGTTATACAGGTTGTTTGGCAATCACGTTTGTTCCGAAAGAAAAGAAGGAACAACTAGCATTTTTAAGTGAAGAAGAGCATTATTATTTTAAATCCATTTTCTCTCTTACAGATCATTTAGATGAACAAGATAAAGAGGGAATTAATAAATTAGTACAATTTTTAAAAGAGACGAGTGATAATCCGAATACGTGGTTATATACGATTAAACATTTAGATGTTGAAGTAGATAAAGAATTTATTTTATATTGTATAGAAAAGTTAATGGAAAAGTTTCCAAAATCGGATTTTGTTAAATTGCATGGTGCACAGTGCTTTATTCGTCTTCAAGAAATGGAGAAAGCTGAGCAAATGCTGGCAAGTGTTGAGAAGAAAAATAATCGTGCTTTATATCATCTGATAAATGGAAGATATGCATTTGAACAGGAAAGTTATATAGAAGCGATTTCGAGTTTTCGTTCCTCATTACAATTGGACGCAGATCAGCCGATCGCCTGGAGTTTCCTTGCGTTATCTTATATGTATATAGATCAATCTGAAAATGCGTTGCAGTTTTCTCAAGTAGCTGTAGAACGTAGTCCTGAAAGGTTCACTTTAACGAATCACGGTTTAATATTAATAGATTTAGAAAGATATGAAGAAGCATATGAAATCTTTAATGATTTGTTAAGAGAGTATAAAAATGAGGCGCATGTATGGTATGAACGAGCGAGATGTGCGCATCAATTAGGGAAATTACATTTAGCGATAAAGGGACTTAAAGTGGCGATTCAGTTAGATAGTAATGCGCCTTACATTTATACGAAACTCTCAGAGATATATGAATCTGATTTGAAGGATGAGAAAAGCACGAAAGAAATTTTATTAAAAGGTATTGAGAATTGTGATGATAAGGCATCTCTTTACGTAAGATTAGGTGATTATCATTTTCAAAATGATAGTCTGGAAGAAGCAGAAATATCGTATAAACTTGCTTTAGAAGAAGATAATGAAGATGTTTATTCTCATTTCGGACTTACGCAAGTTTATATGGCAAAAGAGCGATATGATGAAGCAAAACAATATATTCTTGGTCTCGAAACACAAATTGAAAAGAGCCAAGATTTCCTTATGAATGCAGGAATGGTTTTATGGGATGCAGAGGTTGAACTTGGTGGAAATGAAGATAGGTTTAAAGTAGCATTGTCTAAGTTAGAGAGTGGTATAAAGCAGAGTGAATATAATGTAGCAAGTGCGTTAGATGAATATGTGAATCGAATTAAAGGAACGGTATTTGTACAAAGAGGTATAGCATTCTTAAGAACGTTACAAAAAGAAAGAAATGAAGTAAGTGAATACAGTTGTTATGCAGGTATTTTACATGAATCTATTGGACAGTATGGCCAAGCGATGAAAAGATATAATAAAGCAATAGAACAAAAGAAAACGGCATTGCCATATTACCGAATTGGTGAAACACTTATGGCATTAGGGCAAATGGCAGAAGCAAAACAAGCGTATGAAACATGTTTAGAGCTTGATGAAAACTTCTTAGGTGTACATTTACAACTTGCAGAAATATACGAAAAAGAAGAAGACCGTTTCAAAGAACAAAGTCATATGGTTCAGGCGATGAAAGAAGAGCCATTGCATATAAATATGGAATATTTGGCACAGCTTTCAGTAGAAATAAATCTTCAGGAAGAGTTGCTAAAGGAATTAGAACATCTAGCAGGCGAAGTAACCGAAATATGGCGCTTAGATGCGATTGCATATGTGTATGGAGCGATGAATGAAATAGATACAGAAAAGATACGAATTGAAGAAGCATTACAAGTAGATGAGGGACATACAGAAGTTCTATATCATTATGCAAAAGTATTAGTGAAAAAAAGAGATGCAAAAGCAATTGAAGTTGCAATGAAAGTAATACAAAAAGATGTAAATAATGAACGTATATTTGATGTTTATGTAAAAGCGGTAGAACAACATAAGAAATTGTCTAACATCCGAGATTTTCTTCATACATTAAAAGTGAAAAAAGCAGAAAGAAGTACAGCATTCATGTATGCAGCAGCTGCGGTTACGGAAAGATGGATTGAACGTCAACAAAATGAACAACCGAAAAAATCTATATTTACGAGAGCTTTTTATCGTATGAAAAACCGGGCAAAAGAAATTTCAATGGTTACAACAATCATTGATTTATATGAAATCTCATTAAAGTTAAATCCAAAAAATAGTATGGCAGCGCAACGATTTGGATCATTTTACGAAAATGTATCGATGAATAAAGAAGCGATAGATGTTCTGCAAACATCGTTAGAAAATAAATGGGATTATGAGGTAGCGAAGCAACTTGTAAATCTATTCATTGAGTGTGAGGACGAGGATTTGTTACAAGATGCTCTAGAGTTAATGAAGCAATTAGTTCGAGAGCTACCGGATGATTATGATACGCTTCTTATACAAGCGCAAGTATTCTTGAAAGTTGGGGAAGAAGGAAAAGCAGAAAAAATATGCTTACAATTAACGGAGAAAACACCGTTTGTAAGTAGAGGGTTTCTTGCTTTAGGAGAAATGTACCAAAGTCAAGAGAGATATGAAGAGGCAATTCAGTTATTAGAAGATGCTTCTATACATCATCCAAATGATACGGCAATTCTTCTTTCATTAGCATCTTCATATCATAGTGCCGGACAAACGATAAAGGCAGAAAAAATAACAAGTGAAGTAGTAACAATGGATACGAGTGATCTGTTAGCAAGATATGATCATGCTTGTTATTTAGCGTTATTAAATAGAAATGCAGAGGCGAAAGAAGAGCTTGAACATGTACTTCGTGAGGATGAATCTGGATTTTTTGCTGAACTTATCGAAGAAGATGAAGATTTAGCAAGATTGAGAGAGTTTGAAAAGTAAATGAAGAAAGTAGATGTAAAAGAGTCAGCTGTAGGGAGAGAAACACGTATTCGTAAGCAGTGGAACGAACAGAGCATTTTTGAACAATCAATTCAGAATCGAGAAGGCGCGCAATCGTTTGTGTTTTATGAAGGACCACCAACGGCGAACGGTTTACCACACGTCGGCCATGCACTTGGTCGGGCAATTAAAGATTTAGTAGCAAGATATAAAACGATGGCCGGTTATAAAGTAGTAAGAAAAGCAGGATGGGATACACACGGTTTACCTGTAGAATTAGGTGTTGAGAAGCAACTTGGTATTTCTGGTAAATATGAAATCGAAGAGTACGGAATTGAGCCATTTATTAAGAAGTGTAAAGAGAGTGTATTCACATATGAAAAGCAGTGGCGTGAGTTCACTGAAAGTATCGGTTATTGGGTAGATATGGATGATCCATACGTTACTTTAGAAAATCCATATATCGAAAGTGTATGGCATATTTTAGGGACGATTCATGAAAAAGGCTTGTTATATAAAGGGCATAGAGTTTCACCGTACTGCCCAAGCTGTCAAACCTCTCTCAGTTCACATGAAGTTGCACAAGGGTATAAAACAGTAAAAGATTTAAGTGCAACAGTTAAGTTTAAAGTGGAAAATAGTGAAAATGAGTATTTCTTAGGTTGGACGACAACACCATGGACACTTCCAGCAAATGTTGCACTTGCTGTACATTCAAATATGGAATACGTTAAAGCGAAACAAGAAGGTCATGTATACATTGTTGCGAAAGAACGTGTACAAGAAGTATTAAAAGAAAACTATGAAGTATTATCTGTTCATAAAGGTGAAGAATTAGTAAATACATCTTACACAGCACCATTTCCAATGAAAGAAGTGACAAATGGTTACCGTGTTATCGCAGCGGATTTTGTAACGGCAGATAGTGGTACTGGACTCGTTCATATTGCTCCAGCATATGGGGAAGATGATTATAGAGTTGTTCAAAGTGAAGGATTGTCGTTCCTACATGTTGTAGATGGAAAAGGTGAGTATACAGATGCAGTACCATTTTTGAAAGGTAAATTTGTAAAAGATTGTGACGTTGATATCGTTCGTTATTTGGCGAAGGAAGGTTTGCTATATCATAAAGAAAAATATGAGCATAGCTATCCACATTGCTGGCGTTGTGATTCACCACTTCTTTATTATGCAGGAGAAAGTTGGTTAATCCGAACAACTGCAATTAAAGATACATTTTTAAAAAATAATGATTCTGTTACTTGGTATCCGGATCATATGAAACATGGACGTTTTGGTAAGTTTTTAGAAAATATGGTTGACTGGAATATTAGCCGAAATAGATATTGGGGAACACCATTAAACGTATGGGAATGCGAAAGTTGCGATCATCAGTTCGCACCGAAAAGCATTGCTGAATTAAGAAAGCATAGTAAGAAAGAAACACCTGAAGATTTAGAATTGCATAAGCCGTATGTAGATGAAGTGCAAGTCTGCTGCGGGAAATGCGGAGGCACAATGAATCGCACACCAGAAGTAATCGATGTTTGGTTTGATAGTGGTTCTATGCCATTTGCACAATATCATTACCCATTTGAAAATAAAGATTTATTTGAAGAGCAGTTTCCAGCGGATGTTATTGCAGAAGGAATTGATCAAACACGCGGCTGGTTTTATAGTTTATTAGCAGTATCAGCACTATATACAGGCAAAGTGCCGTATAAACGAGTTTTATCACTAGGGCATGTTTTAGATGAAGAAGGACAAAAAATGTCTAAAAGTAAAGGCAATGCACTAGATCCAGTTGATTTAGTAGAGAAGTTTGGTGCAGATGCGCTAAGATGGGCTTTACTTGTTGATAGTGCCCCGTGGAATGCGAAGCGTTTTTCTGAAAGAACAGTACTGGAAGCGAAATCTAAATTTGTAGATACATTAGTCAATGTGTATAGCTTCTACGTTTTATATGCAAATTTAGATGAGTATAATCCGAAAGAAACGTATGACGTAAAGCTTACGAAATTAGACGAATGGGTATTATCAAGATTGCATAGTACAACGAAAAAAGTGAGAACAGCACTTGATGAGTATCAATTTACGAATGCAGCTCGTGAAATTGCAGCACTTGTAGATGAAGTGAGTAACTGGTATGTAAGACGCTCACGTAATCGTTTCTGGGAATCTGGTATGAACGCTGAAAAAGCATCTGCCTATGAGACACTTCATGAAGTGCTTGTAACAATTAGTAAATTAATTGCACCATTTACACCGTTTGTCGCGGAAGACATTCATCTGAATTTAGAAGGAAGTAGCGTTCATTTAGCGGATTATCCAGTTGTAAATGAATCACTACTTCAGCCGAAATTAGAAGCGGAAATGGATGCTGTTTTACAAGTTGTCGAACTTGGAAGAAGTAACCGTAATCAGCATTCTTTAAAAGTAAAACAGCCGTTAGCTGAGCTTGTATTACTTGAGCATAAAGAGAATGATATCGATTGGGAATCTTATCGCGATATTGTAATGGATGAGCTAAATGTGAAAGCATTCCATGTTGAACTGGATGAAACGAAGTATACATCATATCAATTGAAGCTCAATTTTAAAACAGCAGGGCCGAAGTTCAGTAAAAATGTGAATGCAGTAAACGGCTGGTTAAAACAATTATCACAAGAAGAAGTACAAAACTTTGTATCAACAGAAAGAGCAGTTTACGAAGCAACATCAGGAGAAGAAGTGGTTGTAACCGCTGAAGATGTGTTAGTTGAGAAAGTTGCAAAATCAGGATTCTCTAATACGACTAACGGACAATATACGGTTATGTTAGATACGAATGTAACGGAAGAATTGTTACAAGAAGGAGTAGCTCGTGAATTCATTCGTGCGGTTCAAGAATATCGTAAGCAGTTGAATTTACCAGTTAACTTACGAGTTGATGTGATTCTTGATGCAGAGGAAGAACTACAGCAAACGTTAACGAATCATAAAAATCTATTGGAAGAAAACTTACTCGTCAAGCAATTTACATTTGGCCACTTAACGAATGAAGACGACGAGCTTTCTTTAGGGGAGACAAAACTCCGAATTAAGTTAAGTGAGGCTAATTAAATGAATACTAAAAAACGCATTATCGGCTTAGATTTTGCTAGAGCTTGGGCAATGTTTGGGATGTTACTTGTTAATTTTATGGTGATAACGGGGGCGGAGGGAATTGGTCCCCCATTGTTGAAAACCTTTATGTCACTTTTTGAAGGTAGAGCTTCTGCCTTATTTGTTATACTTGCTGGAATTGGCATATCTTTCATGACTAGCTCATCTGTCGCTAGCCATGAAAAACTTAAAATTTCTAATAGCCGAAAGATGATATGGAAACGGGCACTCTTTTTATTTGTTTTAGGATTATTATTATATGTAATGGAGTGGACTGGGGATATATTACACTACTATGGTGTTTACCTTTTCCTGGCTGCATTCCTTATTACTGTACGCAAAACACGATTACTTTTACTTTCTATCATTATTCTGTTCACCGCACAATATCTTCAGCTAACTTTCAATACTTTTGAAGGTTGGGGAGGCCCTACTCCGTTTATAAACTATGTGGATTTTTGGACAATAAACGGGTTTCTTCGCAATTTATTCTTTAATGGCTATCACCCTATTTTCCCATGGTTTACATTTTTCTTAATCGGTATGATAATTGGCCGGTTTGATCTTCATAATAAGAAAATTAGAGAAAGATTACTCTTACTCGGTATTACCATCACAATATTGGCAGAGCTATTATCAAAAGGACTTACTCACTTCTTTATTCCATACATCGGCAAAGAGGCAGCTACATTCTTATTTAATACAGGACCGATATTACCAAATATATTATATATTTTATCTGCTACTGGATCCGCTTTTGCTATATTAATAATTTGCCTCTATATCACTGAAAAATATGAAAATAATTGGTTTGTTACTTCCATTGTACAAACAGGACAATTAACATTAACCCATTATGTAAGCCATGTGTTTATCGGTATTGGGGCATTGATTCTATTAAATCGAATGGAACATCAAACATTACTTTTCGTTTTCCTATTTGCTACTGGATTTTTCATTTTCAGCATTTTATTTAGTGTGCTATGGAGAAAGAAATTTGCTAGAGGCCCTATCGAATGGATTATGCGGAAATTAGCAGGATAAATGAGTAAAAGTGAAGAAACATTCTCTGCCATTATGGAGGTGAGTTACCGCTTATTCGCTGAATACGGTATTGCTAAAACAACTTATTCGCTGATTGCTGAGGAGGTTGGTATCGCAAAACCATCTATATATTACTACTTTAAGTCTAAAGATGCATTAATTGAAAGTATCTTTACTGAATTATGTAAAGCTATGCAGTTTTCTTCCTTCTTCCATACAGAAGAGTTTACGAAAGAAAATTTTATTGAGAAATGTGTTGAAATTGGCTTCACAATAATTGATGAACAGCAGGGTGATCCTTATTTTAATCGTGTGTTGCAAGAATATGGATTACTCTCTTCAAGAAACGATATGTATAAAGATAGATTACTAACTGTGCAAAAAGAATATTTATATGGATTTGAATCGCTCCTTACAAAAGCAAATGAACTTCAATTAATCGAAAATAAAAATCTAGTTTCAAAAGCTCATATGTTAGCATTAGTTCTTGATAATATTGGAAATTTCATGATGTTTAATATGAATATGGATTATAAACAAATATGGATTGAGTCCGTCAACAGCATATTTGAAAGAAGGAATATAAATGAATACTAAATGTTAAATAAAAAAATGGTGGCAATGGCAATGACTGTACCATTAGTAATGGGGACGATTTCTACAGTTTCCGCATTGGAAAAAAAGCAAGTAAAGGTAGAAGCTTATTCACCACAGAAAAAAGCAGTTGAATATTTAAAAGGGAATGCCAATCAGTATGGATTAAAGCCCGACCTTTCAGATTTACAATATATTTCTACAACAGAAACGTCAGTAGCTTCATATGTTAGGTTCCAACAAGTAGTAAATGGTGCGCCTGTATTTTCAAAACAAATTACGGTTACTCTTAACGGAGAGGGAAAAGGAGTACTTGCTGTTTCTGATTATCAATCTGTCAAAGGTGTGAAAGAAGTAACAATAAAAATTAGTGAAAAAGATGCAATACAAAAATCAATGGCGTATGTTGGAGAAGCAAGTGAGCAAAATTTATGGGCTCCTACAGAAAAAGAATTCGGATATATTGTTGAAGAAGGTGTCGCTCTTCCAGTATATAAAGTGGTAGTCCATTCTAATAATCCATTCGGTGCATGGGAAACATTCATTGATGCGGAAAATGGAAAGTTAATTAAAAAGGTTGATATAAACCGAAAAGCAGAAGGAACAGGAAAAGTATTTTCACCTAATCCTGTCGTATCTAGTGGTAGTAAAACAGGATTAAAAGATAGTAACGATGCGGATTCAACAGCACTAACGAATCAACTGAAAACTGTTACGTTAAAAGGTTTAGATGGTACAGGATTTTTAATTGGTGAGTATGTTACGGTTTCTTCAAAAGCGAAGACGAAATCTACAAACTTACAATTTAACTATACACGTGCAAATGATAGCTTTGAAGATGTTATGTCGTATTATCATATCGATACATTGCAGCGCTATATTCAAGGACTAGGCTTTAAAAATATTAATAATCGTTCGATTAAAGTAAATGTTAATGGTACAACGGATGATAACTCATTCTATTCTCCATCAACGAAAGCTTTAACTTTCGGTACTGGCGGAGTTGATGATGCAGAAGATGCTGGTATTATCGCGCATGAATACGGCCATTCGATTCAAGACAATCAAGTACCTGGATTCGGTAGCTCACCAGAAGGCGGAGCAATGGGAGAAGGATTTGGTGATTTCTTAGGTGCTACGTATGAAGATGCAGTGTCGACTACAGGGTACGGAAAAGCATGTGTCGGTGAATGGGATGCGACAGCTTATTCTAGTTCGGATCCAACATGCTTACGCCGATTAGATACGAATAAAGTATATCCGAAAGATATTACAAATGAAGTACATGATGATGGGGAAATTTGGGCTCAAGGACAATACGAAATGGCACAAGCTTTTGGCCGTGATGTAGCAACAAAAATTATTTTACAATCACATTGGTCATTAACGCCAAACTCTAAATTCCCTGATGGAGCAAAAGCAATTAAGCAAGCGGATGCTCTTCTATATGGCGGACAACATGCTGCTGATATCGATCGTATTTGGGCAGCAAGAGGAATTAGTACGAATTAAATGAAAAAAGCAATTAGTTTTTTTCTCTTATTATTATGCATAGTTGTAGTTAATGAAGCGTATGCTTATACCCCAAAATCTTTACCGGTTTCTCAAAATTCTAATCAATGGCAAGTCAATATTGATGAACCGAAAATAATAAGCAAAAATACGCTTCAAGCTAAAAAAGATAAATTTCAAACATATCATTTTTCAGTAAAAAACGTTGGAAATAGTGAAGTGTATAACGTACAAGTTGAAGTCTTCCGCAACGAGCCAAATACAAAAACGAAATATGAACTCTTTTCCCTAAAGGAAAGTCGTTTAGCAAGCGGAAAAACTGGATTTGAACACGCTAATTTCCCAGTTGCTACAAAAGCAGATGAGGTTGACGTAATTATTACGTGGCAAGAACACCCTTTCCGCTCGATGCGAAACGGTCAAAAAGTAGAGTCTAGAAAATTTAAAGAGCATTTTGTTTTTAAAGAATCTAAAAAGTAAATGAAAAAGAATAGTGTAAATCTAAATGGAAAAATAATAATAGAACATGAGAAATATGCATATATAAAGGTAGATGAAGAATCTTAAATGGATCAAATAATGAAGCGCTCACTCACAAGAGAATGTAAGGAGTATAGAGGAAAGACTGTCTTATTACAAGGATGGGTAAAAAAGATTCGTCATCTAGGTAATGTTAGTTTTTTATTATTACGGGACCGAACGGGAGTTATTCAATGTGTATTAGAAAACGAGTTAGCTGGATACAAAGTTGATGTAGAAAGTGTCGTCCAAATAGTTGGTGAAATTGTAGAGACTTCGAAAACAGAATTAGGGGTTGAAGTACTTGCACATGAAGTGAAAGTATTAAATAATGCAGAACAACTTCCATTTGAATTAAATAAAAAGAAATTACAAGTTGGTTTAGATCAACTATTGAATGAACGAGTATTATCGTTAAGACATGAGCGAACCGCGGCGATATTTAAAGTGAAAGCTACACTCGCTCAAAGTTTTAGTGACTATTTAACAGAGAACGATTTCACACGTATATTTACGCCGAAAATTGTTTCGCAAGGGGCAGAAGGAGGAGCGAATGTTTTTAAGCTTCCATATTTCCAAAAAGAAGCCTATTTAGCTCAATCACCACAGTTTTATAAACAAATGATGGTAGCGGGTGGGCTCGAACGTGTTTTTGAAATTGCACCTGTTTACAGAGCGGAACATCACAACTCTTCTCGTCATTTGAATGAATATATATCGTTAGACGTAGAGCTTGGATTTATCGATGATTTTCATGAAGTGATGCAATTAGAAACGGATGTTTTACGATATATGTTTCAGCAAGTAGGAGAAACATGTGAGAAAGAACTACAACAATTACAAATAGAAGTACCTGTCATTACTGAAATACCGAAAATTACATTGTCAGAAGCACAAGAGATTTTGAAAAGTAAGTATCGAAAAGAATCACCGATTGGAGATTTAGATACAGAAGGTGAAAAGTTGCTAGGGAAATATGTGAAAGAAACATATAATAGTGAATTTGTTTTCATTACACATTATCCGAAAGAAGCGCGACCGATGTATACAATGCCGAATAAAGAGAATCCATCTATTACTGATTCTTTTGACTTATTGTATAAAGGATTAGAGATTACGTCAGGTGCACAGCGTATTCATAATTATCATATTTTACTCGCATCGTTTAAAGAAAAAGGATTACACCCAGAGAAATTTCAATCTTATTTAAATACATTCAGATACGGTTGTCCACCGCATGGCGGTTTCGGCATCGGGCTAGAAAGGATTGTATATAAACTTTTAGAATTAACGAACGTACGAGAGGCGAGTGCTTTTCCGAGAGATTGTACACGTCTTACACCATAAATGAAACAGACGGAGCAATGGACTTCGAAATTAGGATTTATAATGGCTGCAGCAGGATCAGCAATTGGACTTGGCGCAATATGGAAGTTTCCTTATATTGCTGGGAAGAGCGGGGGAGGAGCATTCTTTTTAATCTTTATATTATTTACTGTATTAATTGGTCTCCCGCTATTAATAGCTGAATTTATGATTGGACGCAGTACACAGAAACAAGCAGTTGGAGCATTTAAAAGTATTGCACCAAATACAGGGTGGCATTGGATAGGACGCCTTGGCGTTGGAACGTGTTTTATATTACTTTCGTTTTATAGTGTTGTAGGTGGATGGGTATTGATTTATTTATTCAGAGGAGTAACTGGACAACTTATTACTCCGGGACAAAATTACGGTGCATTATTTACTGAAACAATTGGAAATCCCACTTGGGCTATTACAGGACATTTTGCTTTTATGTTCATTACGATTTGGGTTGTATCAAAAGGTGTACAAAACGGAATTGAAAAAGCAAGTAAATATATGTTGCCAGCATTGTTCGTTTTATTTGTCGCCCTTATTATTCGTTCATTAACATTGGATAATGCAATGCAAGGTGTGAAGTTTTTCTTACAACCAGATTTCTCAAAGATTACTTCAGAAAGTATTTTGTTCGCAATGGGCCAATCGTTCTTTGCGATTAGTATCGGGATATCAATTATGGTTACGTATAGTTCCTATTTAAATAAAAAAGAAAGTTTACCAAAATCTGCAATAACAATTGTTGGATTGAATTTATTCGTTTCTTTATTTGCAGGTCTTGCTATTTTTCCAGCAGTATTTTCATTAGGAATGGAGCCGACGGAAGGACCTGGATTGCTATTTATCGTATTACCATCTGTATTTAGTCAAATTCCATTTGGCGGATTGTTCTTAACGGTATTTCTTGCGCTATTTACATTTGCCACATTAACATCGGCATTTTCTCTACTAGAGACGGTTGTTTCAGCATTAGCAAATGGTGAACAAGAAAGAAGAATGAAACTATCATGGATTATTGGTTTCTGTATTTTCTTAGTAGGTATACCATCTGCGTTATCATTTGGAGTATGGAGTGATATTACGATTTTTGGAAAGAATATTTTTGATGCGGTAGACTTTTTATCTAGTAATATATTAATGCCACTAGGAGCGCTATTTATTAGTATTTTCGTATCATTCAAAATGGAAAAGAAGGTGCTAGAAGCAGAATTTTTTGTAGGTGGAAATTACGGAAAGAAAGTATTCACTTGTTGGGCATTTTTACTTCGGTTTGTAGCACCACTTGCCATAATCATCGTCTTTTTAAATGTAATAGGAATTATTTAAATGATTATAAAGGCGAATTTGATAGAAGCAGGGAAATACATGGACATTAGAGGGAAGAAGTTATATGTTGAAGCACATGGAAACCCTAAAAGTAAACCTGTATTATACTTGCACGGAGGTCCGGGAGAGAGCTGTTATGTTATATACACAGATTAGATGAATAATAAAGCTGTTCGTTTTGCTATAAGAAAAACATTAGTTGAGTTGAATGAAGGATATAAGGTTGAATATGCTACAATAGTACTTCAAAAAAGTGATGAACTAAGGAAGAAAGGAGAAAAACAATTTATTGTACATCCTGTTACAGATTTTATAAGACAAAATTATAGTAGGCATGATTACAATTATAATACACAAAAAACAGTAGCAACATGGATTGTCCAATTTCTAAATTGGTTACTAATAGATAATTATGAAATATATAAGCTACCTTCATTTAAAAGATTGGAAATTTATCATGGTGTTGATTTTTTAAATTACTTGAAAATGACACCGATTGAAGAAGGGAAAAAGAACCATGGGAAATTAAGGGGGAAATCTACTTTAGAAAAGGCACACCTTTATATTTCTGAATTTTATAAATTCTTATCTGATAAAAATATCTTAAATGAACATATCAGAGAACAAGTACAAGATAAAAAGAGTTTATTTATAGGAAGAGGATTTTCTTTTCCAGGAAGAAGTCTCGAGCGTCAAGAATTTAAGTTAGAGCATTTTCCGAATAAAAGACTAGTAACTTTATTTTTAGAAACGGCTCAGAGTGTGGCCCCTGATATTGCATTTGGAGTGTATCTTCAAATGTTTGGAGGACTGCGTAGGGGTGAAGTGGTTAATATTTTGAGGAAAGATCTAAAACTTTCTGGATACTATGGTAGTGAGGGAATAAGTGTAAAGATTGGTTATAAGCCTGGATTATGGACAAGACTTAAAGATGTAAGTAAATGTAAAGTAAAAAGAGACACAAGTATATTCCCTGTACAGTTTATTCAAATAATACCGCAAATTGTTCCTTCACTAGTGGAGGAACTCTTTGACAGGTTAGAAAAAAGAAAACATATAAACAAATTTAACGCTTTATTTATTGACGACCAAGGAAATCCGATGAGTGGTGCTGTATACGAAGATCGATTTTTAGCAATAAAAAAAGTATTTTTAGAAAGGGTTAAAAATGAGTTTCCGGGGTATTACGGTATCTTGAGTGATAAATCATGGTCTACACATATTGGTAGGGGAATTTATACAAACATGATTGCTAAGTTGGTCAAATCACCAGCAGAATTAGCCCTATTAAGAGCAGATAAATCGTTAGAAGCAGCACTAGTCTATCTTAGTAAAGAAGCTATAAGAACAGAAATACAAGAAGGCTTACAAAGTATGTTTGATGATTGTTATTCTGAAAAAAAATTAATAGTAGATAATTTTGACATAGATAATTTAGTAGGTCTTAGTCATTCCCTAAATGCAAGTTTATATGAGGGGTTAAATGGGGAGAGTGTGGGGTATTGATTGAGCAATAAAATTATACTTAAGGAAGTGCAAGACATTACAGGATTTATTCATCAAAAGATAAAAAAATTAATCGGATTGGGGGAACTTGGATTTGATGGTGTGAACTTTGATTTAAATAAAGTCCTCCAGTATTTGAAGGAAGAAAAAAGGATAAGAGATACTTATTTTACCGTAAACGAAGCGCTGTCATACTTGGGCTTTTGCAAAAGTTATAATCTATCTGAATTACAACGAGTATACTCTGAAGAATTCTCGATTCTTAGGATTATAAATACAGACGTTTCAGTGGATGGATGTCGAATTTTTATTGAAAAAGAGTCTGTTGAAAAATTTAAAAAAGAAACACTAGATGGTAGAGGTAAGACATTTCTATATATAACGGATGTTATGAAGCGCTATAAATGGCCGCACTTAAAGGTACTAAAACTAATGAAAAATCAACTGAAAGTAATTGGTGAGGACCAGCGTGGTATTAGAATTTGTTTGAAAAGTGCTGAATTAGTTTCAAAGGAAGAAAGAGATTTTGAAAGGGAAATTAGAGATAATTATTATTCTATGGGTGATACAAATGAACTACTGGGTTTCAAACGTAGTTCATCACAAAGTGCTAAAAGGTTGGCAGAAAGAGGATTATTAGAGGTAATTCAGCTAGATACAAAGCTTGATGGATCTTATTATTGGTATACTAAGGAATCTGTTATTTCTTTAAAAAAGAAGCTAGAAGAAGAGTATGTAAAATGTGAGTATGTCATTGAAAGAACAGGGCTATCTTATAGTCGAGTGAAACAATTATTTAGTAAAGAAGAAAAACTTGTATTTAATAATATTATTTACATAAAAAAAGAAGTGGCGATGAATGTTGTTTCGATAGATAAATCGTATTATAGTCTTGCTGAGTTAAAAACGATAACTGGGAAAGAGTTAAAAACATTAGAAGAAGAGCTTTTAAAAGGGAAATTTCAAACAATAATTAAAGATATTGTAGAGCCTAATCATGAGAATGGAAATTGGTACTTTAATACAAAAGAAGTAGATTGTTATTTAGAAAAAATTAAAGCATTAGAAGAACGATTCTTTTCAAAAAGTGAATTTTTACAGTACTTAGAATTAGAAGAAATGCCTGTTTTAAATCCGGTTAAATCCATAAACACCCCTCAATATATGCGCTTATTAAAAGCGGGAGTTCCGGCATCATTATATAGTAAGGACGATGCGAGGAAATATGGGAGTGATAGTAAAATAAAAAATGAAATTTTCAGTTCAGCGAATACTAAAATTGATATAACTCTTTTATTTATTCTAGAGCAAATGGATTTTCCGTTACATTTATCAGAAACAAAAAAATATATTAAACAATATGCAGAACAGTTTTTTTCAACAACTAATTCTTCTAATAATGGACAGACTAGGTACGCCAGAGATTTAATTCGGATAGTAGATTATATACTAGAAATCACTATAAAGAAAGAATTGCACTATTGTAATGATGAGGAAATTCGCACCATACTCCAAAGGTGTGAGGTAAATACACATCAAAGATGCTTATATAATATTCTAAACTATATCTCTCAAAAAAGAATTTGTAAATACAATTTGAAAAATCTTATAAGTCCCCATAGGAAGAGTGGTAGAAAAAAGAGAGAGAAAGAGGTTTTAGATTTTGAAACTTTTAAGGATATTTATGAATTTTGCCGTGAAATAGATCTTCATATTGATAGAGCAATATCAAATAAAAAGTATGCTTCATTATGGTTATATGTGATGGTACTAATAACCAATAGTTGGAGGCATAGAGATGTTTTAAGAATTCCATCAATTACCCCTGAATTAATAGGGATAAGAAATATACAATGGTTTAAATATAACACTTTAAATGTAGCTCAAGGACAAAAAATTATTAATATAATTCATAGTCTTAGATTAGTCACTGCTAAGAATGGTATGCCTAGGGATTTTACATGTAATTCTGATTTAATTGTACCAATGGTCACTGCTATGTGCATTTGTGAATTTCATAGAAGGAAAACAAATATTCCAATTTTAGTTGATGTTACTGATGGTATAGAAGAAGCTAAAGAAAAAAATGGGAAAATAAAGAAAACTGATGATATAGGAAACGATTATTTGCAAAAAAATTTTTTTCTATATAGTTCAAAGTTGAGGGACGTGAGATTTTCCAGCTTAATCGCAAACAATTCCTTAATGGAGCATTTGTTCTATTCCATTAAGGAGAAAAAAGGAAAAGGCAATTCAGTATTTGAGTTAATGATGAAATATCGTTCACATAGGTCAACTATTACTCAAGAATATATTCGCTGTGATGGTAATAAGACCTCATTACAATTATTTGATCGAGGAGAGTTTGGCTTTATTTTTGATAGATTAGTAGAAATATTAACGGAAAATACGACACATTCTATTAAAGAGAGAACAAACGAAATAAAAAAATTTAAGATGTTTTTTGAGCCCATAGAAGTAGAAAACTTATTTAGTTTTTTAAAAGAGAGAGAAGTAGAAAAACGATCATTATCTTCTGAATTATTAACTCTAAAACCTCATGATGCTTTGGAACTAGCGCGCAAAATGTATCTAGGCGAAATGCCCGCAAAGCAAAATAACGTCCAATGTTTAACATACCCAAAATGTCATAGAAAGTCTAATCAATTTTCTTGCCATTCATGTGTTTTTGCAGTTCACAACGTTTATGCGTTAACTGCTATTTTTAATGAGTTTGAAGAAAGAGTAAAAATATATGCTGAAGCTAAGAAGAGTGGGATACGAAAGCGTGAAATAAAGATTATTGTTAATATTCAAGATGTGATATTAGAAGCAATAAATCAATTTGGACAAGAGTATGTATTTAGTTTTTATAATGGTGGAGAAACTGAATTTGAAAGGAAACTAGGTTTGCTAGGAGGAGAGGTGGAATAAGTGGAGGCGAAAGAAATAATTCAGGTTGATGAATCTACATTTGAAGCTGACATTATTGAAGATGGATATCAAGAAGATTCTATTGAAAATGCAAAAGAAGTATTACGTAAACTAGAACAGAGTAAATCGGCATTGATTAAAGGGGATTTTCAAGATGATATTTGGACTTTTATAATAAATGAAATGGAATTTCGTGTGAGTATTACTTTTACGAAGATAAAAAATAAACAAATAAAAAATTCGGTAAAATGTTGGGCAGCAAATTTACTCATAAATAGAAATCCTAGAACAGTGTATGGACATGTTGATAGGTTAATAAGGTTTATGAAAGAAACGGATATGTTCAATCTATCAAAAGTTGAAGAATTGGATGAAGTAATTATGAAATTCTCTCTCTATGAGAGAAGTAAAGCAGTAACAACACCAATTAATTACTTGGAATATATTAATCAAAATTTAGTTGAAATTATGTATGGCGAAGAGTACTTAAATACGTTGGAATATAAATGCTAGGTGTATATAAGTTCGGATTTTTCATTTCATCAAGCGGAACGTTTAAAAGATTCTTTATATGTAATTATGATAGATCAAAGAGGTGTTTGTCGCTCAGAAGAAATTACTGAGGACGAAGCTTTTGGAATAAATGATTTGATTGAAGATTGTGAGGAACTAAAAAAAGTATTGCAAATTGAGAAGTGGTCTGTAATTGGACATTCTTTCGGTGGATATGTAGCATTATTATATGCATCGATATATCCAAATTCAATAGAGAAAATAATATTTGAAGGACCGACTTTCGATTTTGCATTAACAAGTAGGGCCTTACTACAAAAGACGGGAATTTTGTTAAAAAAGTATGGAAAAGAATTAGCGGCAGAAGACTGCCTTGCTTATTCATCTAGTAATGCAAATGCTAGTTCAGAAGAGTTGCTCGAAGCTTATATAAGTTTAAGCGCTGAATTAGAAGAAAAAAGAATGGAGATTTACAATTATAAAGAAGATGAGACAGATGAGAGTTTATATAGTGATGAAGAGTGGGAAGTATTTTCAAATCGCTCCAAAATCCATTTTGATAGATTAAAGTCAGAGGGAGCATGTCATACGTCATTATTATGTAAAATAAAAGATGTACAGAATCCAATGTTATTACTTGTAGGAAAACATGATGTAGTAACGTGTGATAAACAAATTGACACATTTAATAAAGATGCTCGAAACGGTACGTATATTATGTTTGAAGAGAGTGGTCATACACCTCATTATGAGGAAGCAAATCGATTCGCAGAAACAGTCATTCATTTTTTGAAATGAATGAAGATACAAACAGAGCAAGATATAATTCGCTTAATAGAAAACGACAAATGGATGATGAACGTATTACACATAGCAAGATCACTAGAGCTACCTGATTGGTGGATTTGCGCCGGGTTTGTTCGTTCAAAACTTTGGGATACTTTGCATAACTACGAAGTAAAAACTGCTACACCGGACGTTGATGTCATCTATTTTGATCCATTACATAAAGACGAGACATATGAACAATCCGTAGAGAAAACACTAACAAATATGAATGCTTCTATACCTTGGTCGGTTAAAAATCAAGCTCGTATGCATGTGGTGAACAACATGCCACCATATTCTTCTTCTGTTGATGCTATTTCTAAATTCCCTGAAACAGCAACGGCTTTAGGGGTTACACTTGATGAACTAGACAACGTCATATTAACAGCCTCTTGTGGTATTAAAGATGTGCTTTCCTTACAAGTGAAACCGACAGCTCATTTTCTTGAATCAAAAGAACGAATACATATGTACAAAAATAGAGTTATTAAAAAGAATTGGCAAAGTAAATGGCCTAACATAACTATCACTTATCCAGAAATTTAGATGGCTTTCACAATTGTCATCCATGCAGTCGAAACTAGTTCTTATAGTATTCGCTTAGCTGGTGTTCGTTTAAAAAAGATTGTCGTTGCCTTATCTGTCGTAGGAATGGTATTACTTATTTCAAGAACGTCAAATTTACTACAAGCCTTTTTAATTGGCGGAATTGTCGATGAAGCAAAACGAGATGCTTCTATTAATTTAGAGCATACTATACGACTTGTACTATTATCTGCTTCCATCGGTACATTACTTGCCATTATTCTTTATCCAACTTTGACAAAACTATTTGGATATGTCATTCAAAACTTTGAAACAGATGGTTCTTTCATTCGAATGATGAAAACAAATAACATTCAAAAATTAAAGTACACAAAAAAATATGTGCGCTTTCCAAGATTTGAAATGATTCATAGATTGCGTATCGGTGGTATCCCAAAGCGTATTATGCTTATTAACATGTTTGCTACTGCAATTTATACGGCAGGTGTTCTTTCTGCCCTTTATGCTTCTTTTCTAAATCCAGATTACGCAACAAATGCAAGTACAGCTTCTGGCCTTGTGAATGGTTTTGCTACTATTTTATTAACAGTATTGCTCGACCCACGCATTGCTCTATTAACAGAGCGTGCTTTACAATCAGAAAATGGTGCTGAATCTATGAGTAAAATGTATGGTTGGTTAATGATATCTAGACTTCTCGGTACTTTACTTGCACAACTGTTGTTCGTACCAGGTGCTTACTGGATTTTATGGATTATTGAACTGATGCATTAAATGAGTGGGGGATTAAATATGTATACAACATTTTTATTTGATTTAGATGGAACAGTAACGGATCCTAAAAAGGGGATTGTAAATTCAGTTTTGTACGCGTTAGAAAAGGTTGGAATTGAAGAATTGCATGTAAATGAGTTGGATTCATTTATTGGTCCTCCTATTCAGCAATCATTCGTAGAGAGATATAATATGAATGAAGGAGAAGTTGAACGAGCTGTTTTTTATTTCAGGGAGTATTTAAAGCAACGTGGATTGTTGGAGAATAGTGTATACGAGGGTATTCCAAATCTCTTAAAACAATTAAAAGATACCGGAAATCGTTTATTTATAGCTACTTCAAAGCCTACTATTTTTGCTAGACAAGTAATAGAGCATTTTCAACTAACGAATTATTTTGAAGATATCATTGGAAGTAATTTAAATGGAACGAGAATAAAAAAAGAAGAAATAATTGCTCATATTTTACAACAGAATGAAGGACTTTATAAAGAGGAAGTTGTTATGATTGGAGATAGAAAGCACGATATAATAGGTGCAAATCATAATGGAATTGCTTCAATTGGTGTTTTATATGGCTATGGTAGTGAAAATGAGTTGATTGAAGTTAGTGCGACTCATATAGCGAAGGATATAGAAGAACTACACCATTTTTGTATAGAAAATAGTTTAATAAAAAAATAAATGGAGCTAGTTATTATATTATTAGCACTTAGCTTACTAATGTTTGTAGCGTATAGAGGGTTTTCTGTTATTTTATTTGCACCGATTTTTGCATTATTTGCGGTATTTTTGACAGAACCTAGTTTTGTATTACCTTTCTTTTCTAATATTTTTATGGAGAAAATGGTAGGGTTTATTAAACTATATTTCCCGGTGTTTTTACTTGGAGCAATTTTTGGGAAAGTAGTAGAAATGTCAGGAATTGCGGATTCTATTGCAAAGACGATTGTAGAGTTGGTTGGAGAAAAACGTACGATTTTAGCGATTGTTTTGATGGGTGCTATTTTAACGTATAGTGGTGTTAGTGTATATGTAGTGGTATTTGCTATATTTCCGTTTGCAGCTAAGCTTTTTCGACAAGCTAATATTCCAAAGCGCCTAATACCTGGAACGATTGTCCTTGGAGCAGTAACATTTACAATGGATGCGCTTCCTGGATCACCACAAATTCAAAATGTAATACCTACAACATTTTTTAAAACGGACATTTATGCTGCACCGATACTTGGTATTGTAGGGGCAATTTTTGTTCTCACGTTAGGTTTATTATATTTAGAGAGTAGGCGTAAGAAGGCAAAAGCAGCAGGTGAAGGGTATTTTGGTTTTAACGATGGGAATACTGAAATGGCAGCATCTTTGGAATTAGAGCAGAAAGAAATACCGTTGTTAAATAGTTTAGAAATTACGAGGGCACAACAACTTATTGCTTTTATACCACTTATTTTAGTAGGTGTAATGAATAAAGTGTTTACTATTATGATACCGAAGTGGTACCCGAACGGTTTTGACTTTTCAGCAATTGGTATGAAAGCATTTGGAAAAGTAGAATTGAGTGCGGTAGTTGGAATATGGTCTGTAGAATTGGCACTTATAATAGGAATTTTAACAACTCTTTTATTATATTGGAAACGGGTAGTAACAGGATTTCAAGCTGGATTGAATACAAGTATTGGTGGTGCACTACTTGCAACAATGAACACTGGAGCAGAGTTTGGATTCGGTGGTGTTATTGCAGCACTTCCTGGCTTTGCGATAATGAGAGATGGTATCTCTGCAACATTCACGAACCCTTTAGTGAATGGAGCGGTAACGACGAATATTTTAGCTGGTATTACAGGTTCTGCATCAGGAGGAATGGGGATTGTTTTAAGTGCGATGGGGGATAAATTTATCGCAGCAGCCAATCAATTTGATATCCCATTAGAAGTTATGCACCGTATCGTATCAATGGCATCAGGAGGAATGGATACATTACCACATAACGGGGCTATTATTACTATTCTTACAGTAACAGGTTTAACACATAAACAGTCATATAAAGATATATTTGCTATTACAGTTTTGAAAACGCTTGCTGTATTTTTAGTTATCGCATTCTATACTATTACAGGAATTTATTAAGTGGAGTACTTGCAAGAAGTTGCTGAGTTTCGTATGCCGAAGTCTGTACTATATGGAAGAAATTCGCTTGAAAAACTGGGGGAACAATCAAAGAAGTTTGGGAAAAGAGCTTTTATAGTTACTGATACAATTATGGAGAAATTAGGGTATGTTGAAAGGTGTATAAAACAGCTAAATAAGAAAGGTATTACTGTTATTACATATAATAAAGTGAATGCTGAGCCTACAAATTTACACGTATTAGAAGCGTTAACGATTTGTAAAGAAGAAAAGTGTGATTTTATTATCGGTATTGGTGGTGGAAGTTGTATAGATGCTGCAAAAGCAGTAGCAGTGTTACATACTAATGGTGGAGCAATTGAATATTACGTCCAAAAAGATGTTGAAATAAAAAATGATTCACTACCACTCATTGCAATTCCAACAACTTCAGGTACTGGGTCAGAAGTAACAAGTGTAGCAGTAATTACGAATAAAAAAACAGATGTAAAAATGATGATGAAGCATCCGAGTTTTACCCCGCAAGTAGCGATTATTGACCCGATATTAACAAGTTCTGTACCACCTCATATTACGGCAGCGACAGGTATAGATGCATTATGCCATGCAATTGAAGCATATATTTCTAAATTTTCACAACCACTTACAGATGTACTTGCTCTTTCGGCTATTGAAAGTATTATGAAATATTTACGTATTGCATATGAAGATGGAGATAATATGGAAGCAAGGGAAGCAATGATGATCGCTTCATTACAAGCTGGAATTGCATTCTCAAATGCATCAGTTACGTTAGTTCATGGTATGTCAAGGCCAGTAGGTGCACTATTTCATGTACCGCATGGTATATCGAACGCCATACTATTACCTACAGTTTTAGAGTTCACAAAAACAAGTGCAGTGAAAAGGTTAGCTGAGATTGGACGCAATTTGAACAAAGACCTCTACTCATATTCTGAGGAAGAAGTAGCGAATTACACGCTTGCTGAAATAAAGAAACTTTGTTTCGATCTTCGCATTCCAAATTTAAAAGAATATGGAATTGATGAAATTAAGTTTGAAAATGCTATTTCAAAAATGGCCTCGGATGCAATTGAAAGTGGTAGCCCAGGAAATAATCCACGAGTTCCTTCTTATAATGAAATTAAACAGTTGTATCGACAATGTTTTAATTATCAATATGAAGATTCTATAAAAAAATTAGGGAATTAAATGAAAACGATAGGGCTTATAGGTGGTATGAGTTGGGAATCGACTTCGGAATATTATCGAATTTTAAATGAAGAGATAAAAAGTAGATTAGGAGGATTACACTCAGCAAAATGTTTGATTAATAGTGTGGATTTTGAAGAGATTGAACGATTCCAGTCTAACGGGGATTGGGATGGAGCAGGGGAAGTATTAGGGAATGCGGCGTATTCATTGCAGAATGGAGGAGCAGATTTTATAATCATTTGCACAAATACAATGCATAAAGTAGTGGAGAAAATAAAAGAGAATATTAACATCCCCGTATTACATATTGCTGATGCTACTGCAAAAGAAATTAAAAGAAAAGGTATTCAAACGATTGGTCTACTTGGAACAAAATACACAATGGAGCAAGATTTCTATAAGTCACGTATAGAAGAGAATAATATAAAAGTAATAGTACCAGTAGAAAAAAATAGAGAAAAAATAAATGAAATAATTTATACAGAATTATGTTTAGGAAAAATAACATCGCAATCTAGAGAATATTATAAAAGAGTCATAGAAGAGCTAGTGCAAAAAGGAGCCCAGGGAATAATTTTAGGTTGTACAGAAATAGGATTATTAATAAAGCAGGAAGACGTAGTAGTTCCGATATTTGATACAACTTTTATACATGCAATGGAAGCAGTAAATGTGGCTTTAGAAAGTAGTTTATAAGTGTATGTGGAAAACATTCAGAAAATATTTTATAATGTAAGTGGTTACATTCAAGGGGGAATGCGTATGTTTTCAGTTCAACCAATCGCATTTGTACATAATGAAAGAAAGGAAATAAAAGATGATGAATGGGGAGAAGTAAGATCCTGTATTACTTTAACTGAATTGTATACAGAGGAAAGTATACAAGGGATTGAAGATTTTTCTCATATTGAAGTTGTTTTTTATTTTCACAAAGTAACGGATGAACAAATTCAATATGTTGCTAGACATCCTAGAAATAATAATGATTATCCTAAAGTAGGCATTTTTGCACAGCGCGGGAAAAATCGCCCGAATCGCATAGGTGTAACAATTGTAAAAGTGATAAAAAGAGACGGTAAATCAATTATTGTTGAGGGATTAGATGCTATTGATGGCACCCCTATATTGGATATAAAGCCAATAATGAAAGAGTTTATGCCGAAAGAAGAAATTCAACAGCCTAAATGGGTAACGGATATAATGAGAAAGTATTGGAAGGGGAATGGAGTAAAATGAATGAGAATATATGAGGCAACAATTGCAGATTTAGATGGACTAGCATCAGTTTTTAATAAATATCGTATGTTTTACCGACAAGATTCCGATTTAGAAGGTGCAAAAGTATTTTTACGAAATCGTATCGAGAGAAAAGAATCCGTTATTTTCGTAGCAGTTGAAGACGGTGAATATATTGGATTCACGCAACTATATCCATCATTTTCTTCCATTTCAATGAAAGAATTATGGATTTTAAATGATTTGTTTGTACAAGCGGCGAAGCGTGGATCTGGAACAGGTAAAAAGTTATTAGAAGCTGCTAAAAAATTCGCATTAGAAAATGGCGCAAAAGGCGTAAAATTACAAACAGAAATTGATAATTTATCAGCACAGCGATTATATGCTGAAAATGGTTATTTAAGAGATAATCGTTATTTCCATTATGAATTAACATTTTAAATGACAAACATTAAAGCAATTTTCATTGATCGTGACGGTACAATTGGCGGCGACACTACAATACATTATCCTGGTTCTTTTACATTATTCCCCTTTACAAAAGCAGCTCTGCAAAAACTAAAAGCTCAAAATATAAAAATTTTCTCTTTTACAAATCAACCAGGTATCGCGGATGGAATAGCTACTGTAGCTGATTTTGTACAAGAATTAAAAGGTTTCGGTTTTGATGATATTTACGTTTGTCCTCATAAACACGGTGATGGTTGTGAATGCCGTAAACCAAGTACAGGCATGCTTCTTAAAGCAGCGGAAAAACATGGGCTTGATTTAACACAATGTGCTGTAGTTGGTGATCGCTGGACTGATATTGTTGCAGGAGCAAAAGTGAATGCGACAACAATATTAGTTCGCACAGGCGCTGGATACGATGCTTTACATACGTACCGAGACAACTGGGCACATATTGAGCCAAACTACATTGCAGATAACTTTGAAGATGCAACAAACTGGGTTTTAAATCAACTATAAATGTCTTTTCAAATTCGTGAAGCGACGATAGATGATATAGATGCACTTTGTTCTTTAACGAAAGAATTAAAAGGTTCCTCTATTTCCTATGAAGATATGAACAACCGATTGCAATTCGTACAAATGAGTCCTTTTGATTTTTTATATGTATATGAGGAAGAAGAAACTATATTTGGATTACTTGGGTTTCGTATACGCGAAAATTTAGAAGATGTAACTCGTTATGGAGAAATTTCAATTATTAGCGTCGATTCTACAATACGGAGGAAAGGCATTGGACAAGTGTTAATGGATCATGCAGAACAATTAGCAAAGAAGCATCATTGCATTGGAACATGGCTAGTTAGCGGAACAAAAAGAGTGGAAGCACATCCTTTTTACAAAAAATTAGGTTATGAAGTAAATGGATATCGATTTGTAAAACATTTTTAAATGTTGAAGGTGAATATCCGCTCAGCTGGATATGAAATAGGTGAAAAAACAATTCATGATATTGCTTTTTCAATTGAAAAAGGTGAATTAGTTGCTCTTATTGGTGCAAATGGCGCCGGGAAAAGTACGACGATTAAAACGATGCTAGGCTTACTTGTAAATATGAATGGTGAAATAGCATTTGGTGAAAAGAAAAATCCGTATGCATATGTGCCGGAACATCCAACATATTATGATTATTTGACGCTCTGGGAACATATTGAATTATTAATGGCTGCTCGTGAGGATGAAGTAGGAAGCTGGGAAAGGGAAGCAGAAGAATTATTACATATGTTTCGAATGGATAAGCATAAGCACGAGTATTTATCAAAGTTTTCAAAAGGGATGAAACAAAAATCGATGCTTATATTGGCGTTTTTAACTAAGCCAGATTTTTATATAATTGACGAACCTTTTATCTGATTGGATACTGCTGAAAGAATTTGTGAGAGATTTTTGCTTATTTCACAAGGTACATTAGTTGCAGATGGACATCTAGAGGCTATTCAAACGTTAGCGGAAATGCAGGGGAGTTCATTATTAGACTGTTTTGATGTAATCGTAAGGCGTGAACAGCATGATTAAATGATTAAAAAACAATTTTATAAAAGATTACGCCATGAACTTGAGCGGAAATGGAAGTCCATACGTTCGGTAACAGATTGGACAGTTGCGTTATATATAATTATTCCAGCACTTATATTTATGGGAATCTATTATCGATCACTATGGATGGAAACATTATCGATGGAAGAGACGGTGTATTTCGGATTAGGTTTACTCGCATTTTATCTTGTAACATATTCGAGAGGCGTTCGCTCGTTTTTTGAACAAGCAGATAGTTTATTTTTAATTCCATATCCAACTCATATGCGAAAATTAATTCAGTATGGCATGATATATACATTTATTTGAATGGTAGTAGTTGTTATGTTACCAGTGTTAATGAAAAGTATCGGAGCGACAAAGATGCAAATCGTATTATTTTGGACATTCTTTACTGTATTTCGATTTATGTTGTCGTTGTTGACGAGATTAATACATATACGTGTCGGGAAACGATGGGTTTTATGGATTATAAAAAATGTAATATTTTCTATGAGCTTATCCTTTTTTGGAATGAGTCTATTTTTTACTTATAAAAATCCATTTTATTCAATACTATTTATCGGTTTAACAGTTTTCCTAACTATAGTATTAGTAAAAGTAAAGATGAATTATAAAAATTTCTTTTTTAAAGAAGTTGAGAAAGAAAAAGAAGAAAGTATGCGTTGGACGAGCGGTATTATGCAAGTTGGTGGCCATGCTGCTAAGCCGAGTAGTTCAAATAAAAAACCGTGGATGTTTCCACATTCTAAAAGACTTTTAGGGAAAAAAGCTGATTCGCGTATCGTTGAATCTTTTTTGAAAGAATTTTTCCGTACAAGTAGTGCACGAATATTTTATATTCAAATTGTATGTATAAGCACGGTAAGTATTATGATGAGTCCGAGGTGGATTGCAGCTATTATTCTCGTATTTACGTTAGTTGCAATTTCTCGTTATGCAAGCAATTATTGGAATGAATTTACGAAAAAAATGTTTCTTCATTTATATTGTGATGACGGCAAATTACTATTGTTAAGATGGAAGGCAAATCGCTATGTATTACTTCCAGTAATACTTTTGTATGGAATAGTGATACTTTCTCATTTTTATTTATTACCAGCTGTGATTGGTGGCGTTGTTTTTATTTTATTAATTGTGTGGATTGTATTTTTTCCGTTAAAAAAGAGCCATTGAATGTATGTTCCCTCCCCTTTCACTCATTATATTTTATCCCGCATTAACGGGCAAGTAAGACCCCCACCTCAAAATTCAGTGAAGGCAAAGAAGTTAGGTGGGGGATCAACTGCCCGTAAAAGCCCGATTGGTTCAACTAATAATCAGTCAAAGAAGTTAGGTGGGGGATCAACTGCCCGTAAAAGCCCGATTGGTTCAACTAATAATCAGTGAATGCCAAATTGGTTTAGAAAAACCTTAGTCGCATTAATTACCGTATTTACATTTGGTTTAGTGACGCCTCCTTCCATATTGCTTGATAATGCCAAAGCTGCGGACAAGCCTACGAGCACAGCTGGGCAACAAAATTTGGAGAGTACGTCCTATACATATGAAGAAGCGAATGACAGGTTAACCACCGATACTTTTATTACTTATGCAATGCAAGAAGCAGAGAAGCAGTCGATGCAAAAGTTTGGAACTAAAATTGGTCCAGTAATTGAAGATGAGTTTAAAGATGTAATATTACCGAAAATTGAAGAGGCAATTGCTGAGCTTGCCAATGATGTTCCAGAGGAGTCGTTACAATCATTATCGATTTCTCAGAAACCCGCTGGTGGAAATAATGAAAAGATTTTTCACGTTTACGATACGAAATCTGGAAATGACTTGCTACGATTTCATGTAAGAAGAGATCATCCACCGCAAGATGGTTATTATTTCAATTTCCACTATCATCGTTTTGACGACGGATACTCAGGACATCATGAACTAGGAAATATTTATTGGAATACGAATGTACCGCCAAAATGGCTTTCTTAAATGGAAATGCCAAAATATATTGTTTTTGACTTTGACGGCACATTAGTAGATTCACAAAATATATTCGTACCGATTTATAATCAAATAGCTGAAAAGCATGGTTATAAAACAGTAAGGGAAGAAGAAATTGAGCATTTACGTAAATTAACGATGTCAGAGAGATGTAAACAACTCGATGTACCACTGTATAAACTACCGATATTGGCGTTAGAGTTTTATAAATTATATCAACCAGCTATAAAAGATCTCGTTTTGTTCCATGGGATGAAGGATGTATTAGATGAATTGCATAAAAAAGGCTACGGGATTGCCGTCATATCATCGAACTCAGAAGAGCATATTCGGGCGTTTTTACACAATAATGGTATCGAAAATATTCAAGAAGTGTATTGTTCTAAAAATTTGTTCGGTAAAGACAAAATGATAAAAAGATTTTTAAAATCAAAAAAAATAACAGAGCAAGATATGTTATATGTCGGTGATGAACAGCGAGACGTAGCAGCGTGTAAAAAGGCTGGTGTAAACGTAATTTGGGTATCTTGGGGGTATGATGTCATTGAAACAGTGAAAAAAGATGCTCCGGATTATATGGTTCATACGCCTATGGAAATTGTACAAGTCGTACAAGGGGCACATTCTTAATTGTTTTCCATAATTGGATGGAGAAAGTTAAATGAAGTAGCATATAGCACAGGAGAAAGTGAAATATACTTTAAAGAAGTGGATGAGGAGATTGTAAAGACTTTAGGGCCAAGACATATTTGTATCAAGTTATTCATAGAGAAGTAGATGAAGATAATTACAGCACGGCAAAACAATATACAAATTGTAAAAGATGCAGCGAATATTGAAGAAATTTCTAAAGGTTTCTCTCCAGATAAGAAATATGTAATTACCAATGCAAATAATGAAAAATATTTATTTCGGACAGGCGATATAAAAGAGTATGAAAGAAAATAGATGGTAAAACGTAACGTACAGGTACAAAGGCCAATTGAAATAGGTATATTAGAAGAAGGCGTATGCTATAGTATTTTTTCATATTTAGAAGGGGAAGATGCGAAGAAGCTATTGCCTACGTATTCACCAAAAGAACAATATAATATTGGAATAGAGGCAGGAAAAGATTTAGCAAAAATGCATACATATGAAGCTCCTAATGATATTCTTCCATGGTATGAAAGAGCAATGAAGAAACATCGAAAATATGTAGAGGCATATAAAACATGTGGAATAGAAATAAAAAATGATGATAAAATCATTAAGTTTATAGATGAAAATGAAATATATTTAAAGAACCGCCCAAATCGATTTCAACACGATGATTTTCACTTAGAAAATATAATTGTACGGGATGGAAAATATGTAGGTGTTGTTGATTTTAATGGCTACGACTGGGGCGACCCACTTCATGATTTCGTAAAAATTGCACTATTTGCAAGGGACATTAGTATTCCGTATTCAATCGGACAAATAGAAGGATACTTTAATGGGAGAATACCAGAGGAGTTCTGGAAATTATATGCGGTGTACGTTGGCATGACGGTTTTCTCTTCAGTTGTTTGGAGTTTACGAGCAGCACCGCATATGTTAGAGGATACGTTAGAACGCCTTGCTATTGTTTTAGAGGATCATAAAAACTTTGAATTATCGAAGCCGATTTGGTTTGATAGTGAAATGATAAATGATGAATAGATGTCTAAAATTGAAACTCCTGTTATGACTTCGTTACAAACTACGGTTGAAAAAATGATGAAGGATTTAAAAGTTCCTGGTGCTGCTGTAGCTGTTATAAAAGATGGTGAAGTTATTCTTTTAGAAGGTTTCGGCTATCGTAATATAGAAACAAAAGAGGCTGTTACACCAAGCACTCGTTTTGCAATCGGTTCCTCAACGAAAGCTTTTGGCACACTTACATTAAGCTTGTTAGCACAGCAAAAAAAGTTTAATTGGGATACCCCTGTCCAGTCTTATATACCTAACTTCTCTTTATCTGAACTACTTGCTAGCTCACAAGTTACAGGACGGGATTTAGCCTCTCACCGCACTGGAGTGAGTCGTCATGATGCTCTTTGGTACAGCTCTTCCTTATCTCGAAAAGATCTCGTAGAAAAAATAAAACATTTATCACTTGATGCACCGTTCCGAACAGCATTTTTATATAACAACTTAATGTATGCGACAATTAGCTACATTGTTGAAAACATTACAAATCAAACGTGGGAGCAATACGCTACAGAACATATTTTAGAACCTTTAAATATGAGGCATACAAACTTCTCTGTTACAGATTCACAAACTACAGATGATTATGCTTTACCTTACATTGAAAATGACGGTGAAATAAAAGAAGTTCCATTCCGTAACATCGATACAGTTGGCGCTGCCGGGTGTATTAATTCTACAATTGAAGATATGGCAAATTGGGTACTTCTTCACTTAAACGAAGGAAAGTTTGGAGATCATGAATTCATCTCCTCTGAATTATTACAACAAATGTATACACCACACAATTCCATTCCAGATCAACCAGTTTTATCACTCCCTGAATCGCCATTAAATAGTTACGGCCTCGGTTGGTTTATTAGCGCTTATCGTGGTAACAAAGTGATTCACCATGGCGGTAATATTGATGGGTTTTCGGCACTTGTTTCATTCATGCCAAAAGAAAATGTAGGTCTTGTCATTTTAACGAATGCTGGAGGCACATTACTTCCTACTTATCTTGCTAACCAAATTTATGACGATCTACTTGAATTAGAAGGCATCGATTGGCATAAACGTTCTGTAGAAGATACTGAAAAAATGAAGGAAATGATGAAAGAAGCAACTGAATCCCTTCCTGAGCAAATTAAAGGGACTGCACCTTCTCACAAATTAGAGGACTACACTGGTACTTTTGAACATCCTGCTTATGGAGCATTACAAGTATATAAACGGGATGATTCATTACACGTACAATTTATGGATATGGAGATTCAATTACAGCATCATCATTACGACATATTCTCCGCACCAGTTGACCTATTCCAAATGAAAATGAGTCTATTGTTTGCATATGAAATGAATGTGAGTGGTGAATTCCCATCCCTTCAGTTACATGTACCAGCTACTTTAAGTACTCAGCCGCTTACATTTAAGAAAATTAAATAAATGAAACATGCTGAATATGAATACTTAAATTTATGCCGTCATGTAATGGAGCACGGTACGAAGAAAGAAGATCGTACAGGGACAGGAACTGTATCTGTATTTGGATATCAAATGCGTTTTGATTTGAGTAAAGGATTTCCTTTATTAACGACAAAAAGAGTACCATTTCGCCTTGTAGCAAGTGAACTACTTTGGTTTATGAAAGGTGATACAAATATTCGCTATTTATTGCAGCATAATAATAACATTTGGAATGAATGGGCGTTTAAGAGCTGGGTAGAAAGTGATGAGTATACTGGTCCTGACATGACTGATTTTGGTCTTCGCTCACAACAAGATGAGGAATTTAAAGTGCAATATGATGAGCAAATGGACCTATTTAAAAAGAATGTTTTAGAAGATAATGATTTTTCGAATAAATATGGCTACTTAGGAGACGTATATGGCAAGCAATGGCGTGCTTGGAAAACGACAGCTGGTGAAACACTTGATCAACTAAAAGGTGTAATTGATATGATTAAAAAAACGCCAGATTCACGTCGCCTAATCGTTTCTGCTTGGAATCCTGAAGATGTACCGAGTATGGCATTACCGCCCTGTCATACGCTATTCCAGTTTTATGTAGCAGATGGAAAGCTTTCGTGTCAGTTATATCAAAGAAGTGGCGACATCTTCCTTGGAATTCCTTTTAACATCGCAAGTTATTCACTTCTAACTCATTTAATCGCACATGAATGTGGTCTTGAAGTAGGAGAATTTGTTCATACAATTGGAGATGCGCATATTTATACGAATCATTTTGAACAAGTAGAAAAACAATTGGCACGTGAACCACGTCCGTTCCCGAAACTTACATTAAATCCAGATGTGAAATCTGTGTTTGATTTTGAGATGGAAGATTTAACGATTGAAGGATATGATCCACACCCAGCGATTAAAGCACCGGTTGCAGTGTAAATGATTGTTTCATTTATGGTCGCAATGGACGAGAATAGAGTAATTGGTAAAGATAATAACTTACCTTGGCGTTTACCGAGTGAATTACAGTATGTAAAGAAAACGACGATGGGTCACCCACTTATTATGGGGAGAAAGAACTATGAAGCAATTGGTAGACCATTGCCTGGAAGACGTAATATTATTGTAACTCGTAATGAAGGGTATCATGTAGAAGGCTGTGAAGTAGCTCATACTGTAGAAGAAGTGTTTGAACTATGTAAAACTGAAGAAGAGATTTTTATTTTTGGCGGAGCGCAAATTTATGATCTCTTTTTACCGTATGTAGACAAGTTATATATAACAAAAATCCACCACGCATTTGAAGGAGACACATTCTTCCCAGAAATGGATATGACAAATTGGAAAGAGATTTTTGTAGAAAAAGGCTTAACAGATGAAAAAAATCCGTATACGTATTATTATCATGTATACGAGAAACAACAATAAATGTTAGTTGGATGTGGTAAAGAAGAAAAACCACAAGAAGCGTTTGATACATATGTAAAAGCATGGAATAAACAAAAATTTGCAGATATGTACGATCAATTATCAGAAAACGCAAAAAAAGATATTTCAAAGAAAGAGTTTACTGAGAAATATGAAAAAATTTATTCTGGTATTGAAGTGAAAGACTTAAAGGTAGAAACAGGGGAAGTAAAAGAAGATAAAAAAGATGAAGGCCCTGTTCCTTTTAAAGTAAGCATGGATACAGTTGGTGGTAAAATCACTTTTGGTCATGAAGCAAAAATGGTGAAAGAAAAAGATGGAGATAAAGAATCTTGGAAAATAGATTGGACACCTGATTTCATTTTCCCTGGCATGACAAAAGATAGTAAAGTGCGTATGCAAACAACCCAACCAAAACGTGGTGAAATATACGATCGTAATGGAAAAGGTCTTGCGACGAATGGGAAAGCTTCTGAGATCGGAATCGTTCCAGAAAAATTAGATGAAACTGCTCCGCAAACGAAAGAAGCAGTAGCGAAGTTGTTAAATATGTCTGTAGAAGAAATTGATCAAAAACTAACTGCTAAATGGGTAAAACCAGGGTATCTTGTACCAATTGGAATTTTACCTGAAGGGACAACACAAAATACGTACATCGATTTACCAGGCGTTTCAACAAAACCTGTAAATGTTCGTACATATCCGTTAGGAGAAGCAGCGGCACATCTTATTGGCTATATTGGAAAAGTGAATGCTGAAGACTTAAAAACACTACAAAAGAAAGGCTATCAAGCCGATGAGCCAGTTGGTAAAGCTGGATTAGAGCAAGTATTGGAAGAAAAGCTACGTGGTAAAAAAGGTGGCCGTGTCTTTGTAGAAGATGCACAAGGAAAAGAAATTAAAAATTTAGCAAAAACAGAAGCAGTTGATGGAGAAAATGTAACTTTAACTATCGATAGTGCTGTTCAAGAAAAAACGTATAATGAAATGAAGGGCGAAGCTGGTTCAAGTGCAGCAATTAATCCGAAAAGTGGAGAAACAATTGCACTTGTAAGTAGTCCAGCATATGATCCTAATTTAATTGTACGAGGAACATCGAAAGCACAACGTGAAGCTTGGAATAATGATCCGAAAAAACCGATGACGAACCGATTTACACAATTATCGGTACCAGGTTCTGTATTTAAGCCAATTACAGCTGCAATCGGTCTTGAAACGAAAACGATTGATCCAAAAGAAGAATTGAAAATTGAAGGATTGAAATGGACAAAAGATTCTTCTTGGGGCAATTATTACGTAACACGTGTGAAAGATGCAAATCCGATTGATTTGGATAAGGCAATGAAATATTCGGATAATATTTACTTCGCACAAGAAGCTTTGAAAATCGGAAAAGATAAATTTATGAGTGAAGCGAAAAAATTCGGATTCGATGAGAAATTACCAATTGAATATGGATTCCCAGCTTCTAAAATCGCAAATGATGGTATTAAAAATGATATTCAAATGGCAGATACAGGATATGGTCAAGGGCAAGTGTTAATGACTCCTCTTCATCTAGCTTTAACATATGCGCCAATTGTAAATGATGGAACAATTCCGTCACCATATATCATTAAAACAGATAAACAACCAAAAGCTTGGAAAGAAAATGTCATTTCAAAAGGCAATCAGGATATATTAAAAACTGCTATGACTAAAGTAATTAATGATCCGGATGGTACAGGGAAAATTGCTAAAATTGATGGTATGACCCTTGCTGGAAAAACAGGTACAGCGGAATTAAAAGTATCTAAAGAGGCCGAAGGAAAAGAACTAGGCTGGTTCGCTGCATTTGATTTAAATGCACCTGATATGGTCATTACGATGATGATTGAAGATGTAAAAGGTAGAGGCGGAAGTAACATTCCAGCTGAAAAAGTGAAACATATTTTTCAAAAATAAATGACAAAAGTATTATTTATTACAGCAAATCCAAATTCAGCAGAAGGTTCTTTCGGAATGGCAGTAGGGGAAGCTTTCATCGAAGCTTATAAAAACGAGCATCCACAAGACGAAGTTGTAACAGTTGATTTATTCAATACTACTGTACCAGCAATTGATGCAGATGTATTTGCTGCTTGGGGTAAATTTGCAGCAGGTGAAGGCTTTGAAACTTTAACAGAAGTTCAACAACAAAAAGTTGCAGCAATGAACACAAACTTAGAAACATTTATGCATGCAGATCGTTATGTATTCGTAACTCCAATGTGGAACTTTAGCTATCCACCAGTAGTAAAAGCATACTTAGATAATTTAGCAATCGCAGGTAAAACATTCAAATATACTGAAAATGGTCCAGTTGGCTTATTAGAAGGCAAAAAAGCACTTCACATTCAAGCAACAGGTGGCGTTTATTCTGAAGGAGCATACGCAGCTGTAGACTTCGGTCGTAATCACTTGAAAACAGTATTAGGATTCATCGGTGTAAATGAAACTGAATATATTGCAGTTGAAGGTATGAATGCAAATCCTGAAAAAGCACAAGAAATTAAAGAAGCAGCAATTGCTAACGCACGTGAATTAGCAAAACGTTTCTAAATGATTCAAACGTTTTTTAAAATCTTTTATTTAATTTTAATTGTAATTGCGATTACACCGAGAATGTGGCGTCTTAAAAAACAAGTAAATACGATGTCACCGCAAGAAAAAGATAATGCTGTGTATAAAACGACAAATTGGTTTGGTAAAAAAATGGTACGTGTTGCTGGTGGGGCAGTAGAAGTAAAAGGGCTTGAAAATGTTCCGAAAGACAAGCCGGTACTAGTTGTAAGTAATCATCAAAGTAATATGGATATCCCTGTTTTACTAGGTTACTTAAATAAACCAATTGGATTCGTTTCAAAGGCAGAGATTAAGAAATTTCCAGTTGTCCCAACTTGGATGGAACTTATGAATTGTGTATTTATGGTTCGTAATGATCGTCGTCAATCTCTTCAAGCGATTAAAGATGGAATTGAACTATTAAAGAATGGACATTCTATCGTAATTTTCCCTGAAGGAACGAGAAGTAAGGGTGGCGAAATTGGAGAGTTTAAAGCTGGTAGTTTTCACCTAGCAGTAAAATCTGGTGTAGCAATCTTACCTGTAACGTTAGATGGTACATATAAAATGTTTGAAGCGAATGGAAATCGTATGAAACCAGCTCATGCAACAGTAACGATTTCTAAGCCGATTACACCTGAAGAGTATGCGAATATGGATATTAAAGAATTAACGAAGCATACACAGGATGTTATCGCATCACAATTACATAAGTAAATGACTGAAAAAATGACACGAATGACACATTTTGTGAAAGAAGAAATTGCAAATGCAATAACACATGGTATCGGTGCCATTTTAAGCATCCCTGCCTTAATCATATTAATTATTCATGCGTCTAAACATGGTACTGCATCTGCTGTTGTTGCATTTACCGTTTATGGTGTAAGCATGTTCTTACTGTACTTGTTTTCAACGTTGCTACATAGCATTCACCATCCAAAAGTAGAAAAATTATTTACTATTTTAGATCACTCAGCCATCTATTTATTAATCGCTGGCACATATACTCCTTTTCTACTCATTACACTTCGTGGACCTTTAGGTTGGACGTTACTCGCTATTATATGGACACTTGCAATTGGCGGTATTGTCTTCAAAATTTTCTTTGTACGCCGTTTTATAAAAGCATCAACGTTATGTTACATCATTATGGGCTGGCTCATAATCGTTGCTATTAAACCACTTTACGAAAATCTAACTGGACATGGTTTTTCACTACTTTTAGCAGGTGGCATTTTATATTCAGTCGGGGCAATCTTCTTCCTTTGGGAAAAGCTACCTTTCAACCATGCCATTTGGCACCTCTTCGTTTTAGGCGGTAGTGCAATGATGTTCTTCTGTGTACTCTTTTACGTCTTACCTGCAGCGTAAATGTTTTCAAATATTGGCTTTCCAGGGTTAATTTTAATCTTAGTAGCTGTACTAATATTATTTGGACCTAAAAAATTGCCGGAAATCGGAAAGGCTTTAGGGGAAACGTTAAAAGAATTCAAAAAATCAACGAAAGAATTGACTGATGACGCATTTCAAGAGAAGGAAAAGAAAGAAAAAATGTAAATGGAAGATCGGGAAATGAGTGTAGTAGAACATATCATTGAGCTTCGCAAACGAGTAATTTATACAGTGTTATCCTTTGTATTATTTTTAATTATTGGATTTACTTTTACGAAGGATATTTATTTTTGGCTTGTAAAAGATTTACCAATGAAATTAACTGTTCTCGGTCCAAGTGATGTATTGTGGATTTTTTTCTCGATTGCTACAGTATTTGCTATCGTTTGTACAATTCCTTTTGCTGCTATACAAATTTGGTTATTTGTAAAACCAGGTTTACATCCAAATGAACAAAAGATGACTGTAATGTATATACCGGTATTGTCTATATTATTTATTGCAGGTTTAAGTTTTGGATATTTTATTGTAATGCCGTTTTTATTTCATTTTTTAACTACGATAGGTAATGAAATGTTTAATACGATGTTTACGACAGAAAAGTATTTTCATTTTGTACTTAATTTAACAGTTCCATTTGCTGTGATTTTTGAATTACCTGTAGTGGTAATGTTTTTAACGAGTATTGGCATACTTACGGCGGAGTTTCTAATAAAAATAAGAAGGTATGCTTACGTAGCATTGATTATCATTGCCTCGTGTATATCACCGCCAGATTTTTTATCTCATAGTTTAGTTGCGGTACCGCTTATTTGTATTTATGAAATTAGTATTGCCTTATCAAAGATTGTTAGTAAGCGAAAAAAGAAAAGGGAAGAAGAAATACAGTCGAAAAGTGCCTCGTTATAAGTGTTACAGCGTAAAGTAGAGGAAGTTCAAAATCCAATGAAAAAGAGGATTGATATTGTGATTACGAAAAGTTTTTATTTCACTCATTCAACAGGGGATTGTATTAAAATATTCGAAATCCCTGTCCTACAGGCGCAGCATCCATTATCGTTTCTAATTCAGTCTCGTCTTCAATTATTTATTGCAAAAATTCAAAAACAAAAGCACCCAAGATTTTCGTATTCTTTCCGTGAATATTTACAAAAATGTTTGAAGTGGAATGATTATTTAAATGTATATAAAACAAATACTCTTGAAAAAAACGCATAAATGCAAAAAATTAAAATTGTAACAGATTCAACGGCAGATTTATCACAAGATGTAATTGAGAAGTATGACATTCATGTTCTACCATTATCAATCTCTGTAAATGGACAAACATATTTAGATCGCGTTGATTTACAACCTGATGAATTTATTGAAGAAATGATTAGATCAGAGGAACTACCAAAAACATCACAACCAGCTATGGGTACATTTGTAGAAATGTATGACAAGCTAGGTGAAGATGGAAGTGAAGTACTTTCTATCCATATGACAAGTGGAATGAGTGGTACGGTTGCGACTGCAAATAGTGCTGCATCGATGACTGATACAAAAGTAACAGTTGTTGATTCACAATTTATTACACATGCTTTAGCATATCAAGTAATAGAAGCTGCAAAAATGGCAAATGAAGGACGCTCACTAGAAGAAATTTTAAAACGTGTAGATGAAGTGAGAAAGAATACTCGTTTATATGTAGTAGTAGATACATTAGAAAACTTAGTGAAGGGTGGACGTATCGGTAAAGGAAAAGCGTTTATCGGTTCGCTACTTAATATAAAGCCAATTGCTAGCCTTGAAGACGGTGTTTATAACCCTGTAACGAAAGTGCGCAGCCAAGGCCAAATTGTAAAAACGTTAGCTAAGTTATTTGAGCAAGATACAGCAGGAAAAGTTGTAAAAGCTGTTGCGATTCCGCATGCAAAAGCAATTCCTTTAGCTGAAAGTATGAAAGCAGCGGTGGAAAAAGTGAGTGGATTTACTCAATCGGAAATTTTCTATACAACGCCTATTATTAGTACTCATACAGGTCCGGGTGCAATTGGATTTATGTATTTAGCAGAGTAAATGGCAAAGCGCTATGAAAATATGGATAATGTCAGTACAAAAAAATCAATTCGTTCTTTTTTACGATGGCGTAAAGAACGAAAACTGAACAAAAAAGACTTTTCTTTTTTAGTAGAACAATCACCTGTTAAACAAAATTCATTTTTGCAAAGCAATGTTGAAAAAACGACAGTCACATGGGTTGGCCATTCTACTTTTCTTATCCAAACGAATGGACTTAATATATTAACAGATCCAGTATGGGCAAATAAATTAAAGTTAGTTCCAAGGCTTACTGAACCAGGTCTTACTATACAAGAACTACCTAAAATTGATATAGTCCTTATTTCACACGGTCATTATGATCATTTAGATTTTTCAACTCTTCGTCAGTTAAATGATGATGTTCTATATCTTGTACCTATCGGATTAAAAAAATTATTTACTCGTAAGAAATTTACGCATGTAGAAGAATATAAATGGTGGGAAAGTACGACGATTAATGAAGTTTCTTTTCACTTCGTACCTGCTCAGCACTGGACGAGAAGATCCTTATTTGATATGAATACATCTCACTGGGGTGGATGGATTATTGATAATGAAACGACTATGGAAACCATTTATTTTTGTGGCGACAGCGGCTATTTCCAAGGTTTCAAAGAGATTGGAAAGCGCTTTTTAATTGATATTGCTCTTATGCCAATTGGCGCTTATGAACCAGAATGGTTTATGAAAGTATCTCATGTTTCCCCTGAAGAAGCAGTGCAAGCTTATTTAGATTTAAACGCGACACATTTTATTCCAATGCATTACGGAGCTTTTGCACTTGCTGATGAAACACCTCGCGAGGCAATAACAAAACTTCGAAGTAATTGGAATTTACGTATGTTACCGTGGGAACAACTGCATGTACTCTTTTTAGGCCAAACTTTTACTTATAATAGCGACACAAATAAAAAACAAGTACAAGAAAAAATCGAAACTTTACAAGTGTAAATGAAGCGTTATCAAAAAATAATTGGTCTTATGGTTGTATTTTGTCTATTTATACTAGCTGGATGTAGTGGATCAGGCTCAAAGCTTCGTAAACCATTAAATTGGGATTTAGAAACTTTCCAATTCACAAATCAAGATGGAAAACAATTTGGTACAAAAGATTTAAAAGGGAAAGTATGGGTTGCAGATTTTATGTTCACAAACTGTCAAACAGTTTGTCCGCCAATGACTGCTAATATGGCAAAATTACAGAAGATGGCAAAGGAAGAGAAGTTAGACGTTCAGTTTGTCTCGTTTAGTGTAGATCCAGATCTTGATAAGCCAGAAAATCTGAAAGCTTTCATTCAAAAGTTTACAGAAGATACTAGTAATTGGAATTTATTGACGGGTTATTCGTTAGAAGATATTACAAAGTTTTCAAAAGATAATTTTCAATCACTTGTAGATAAGCCAGAGAACGGTCAAGTAATACATGGTACATCATTTTATTTAATTGATCAAAATGGAAAAGTAATGAAAAAGTATAGCGGTATTAGTAATACACCGTACGAAGATATAATACGTGATATGAAGCGATTAGTGGATTAAATGAGTGAAGAAAAAAAAGATTCTTCTCGTCCACCGGTTCGCAATTATTTAAAGCAAATTGATGATTTTTTTGAGCAAACACCTCTTCGCAATGTAATCGCTGATTTGAATCATTTTTTCCAAAAAGGAAATCGTTTATTAACATTCCCTGTAGATTTATATGAAGTTGATGAAGAACTCGTTGTTACCGCTGAACTACCAGGTATACAAAAAGAACAAATTCAAATCGAAATACAAACCGAATACTTAAAAGTCTCTGTAAAAGAAGAAATCCTTGAAGAGACAGAAGAACAAACATCTCATAACTATTATCGCCGAGAACGGTCCATTTCAGAAGCAGCAAGAATGATTAAGTTACCGTATTCCATTAATAAAAAAGCAGCGAAAGCTTCCTATCAAAATGGTGTGTTAGAAATTCGGGCACCGAAACTTCCACAACAGCATGACATTTTATCTATAGACTAAATGTGTGGTTTTGTAGGATGTTTATGTGAAAACCCTAGAGAGTTTTCAGAAACAGAAAAACATCAATTTGAAAATATGAACACGATGATTTTCCACCGCGGTCCAGATGACGAAGGATATTTTCGTGATGAACATGTACAATTTGGCTTCCGCCGTTTAAGTATCATTGACTTAGAGGCAGGACATCAGCCGCTAACTTATGAAAATGATCGATATGTAATTATTTTTAATGGTGAAATTTACAACTATGTAGAATTACGTGAAATGTTACTTGAAAAAGGCGCAACGTTTGCAACGCAATCTGATACAGAAGTTATCATTGCATTGTATGCACATATGAAAGAAAAATGTGTAGACTATCTTCGTGGTATGTTCGCATTTATGATTTGGGATCGTGAAGAAAAGACACTTTTCGGTGCACGTGACCACTTCGGCATTAAACCTTTATACATCGCACAACAAGGTGATACTACATTCTTCGCATCTGAGAAGAAAAGTATTATGCATGTAATGGAAGACAAAGGGGTAAACCCAACGTCACTACAACATTACTTTACGTACCAATATGGTCCAGAGCCAGAAACATTAACAATTGATGTTAACAAAATTGAGCCTGGTCACTACTTCGTAAAAGAAATCGGTAAAGAGATGGAAATCCATCGCTACTGGAATCCTTATTTCAACGCTTCAAGCGCAACGAAAGAGGAACATATCCAAGCAATACGTGATGTATTATACGATTCTGTAAAAGTGCATATGCGTAGTGATGTACCAGTAGGTTCATTCCTTTCTGGTGGTATCGATTCATCTATTATCGCTTCTATCGCAAGAGAAATGAATCCAAATCTTTTAACATTTTCTATTGGTTTTGAGCAACGTGGTTTCAGTGAAGTTGACGTTGCGAAAGAAACTGCTGAGAAATTAGGCGTTAAAAACCATAACGTATTCATTTCAGCGCAAGAGTTTATGGATGAGTTCCCAAAAATCATTTGGCATATGGATGATCCTTTAGCAGATCCAGCAGCTGTACCATTGTATTTCGTTGCGAAAGAAGCACGTAAACATGTAACGGTTGTTCTTTCTGGTGAAGGTGCAGACGAGCTATTTGGTGGATATAACATTTATCGTGAGCCAAACTCTTTGAAAATGTTCTCTTACATTCCTAGCCCAGGAAAGAGCGTTCTAAAGGCATTAAGTGGTGCTCTTAAAGAAGGATTTAAAGGGAAAAGCTTCTTAGAGCGCGGATGTACGCCAATTGAAGAGCGTTACTATGGAAATGCGAAAATCTTCCGTGAAGAAGAGAAAGCTGAATTAATGAAGTATTACGATGAAAGTGTTAACTATATGGATATCACGAAACCATTGTATAACGAAATTAAAGATTATGATGATGTAAGTAAAATGCAGTACATTGACATGTTCACATGGTTACGCGGTGACATTTTATTAAAAGCTGATAAAATGACGATGGCAAATTCATTAGAACTTCGTGTACCGTTCTTAGATAAAGAAGTATTTGACGTTGCATCTAAAATTCCGACTGAATTTAAAATTGCTAACGGAACTACGAAAGCTATTTTACGTGAAGCAGCACGCGGAATCGTTCCAGATCACGTGTTAGATCGTAAAAAACTTGGATTCCCGGTACCAATTCGTCATTGGTTAAAAGATGAAATGCATGACTGGGCTATAAATATTATAAACGAAAGTAAAACAGATCATTTAATCGACAAACAGTATGTATTAAACTTACTGGAAGCACATTGTGCAGATAAAGGCGATTATAGCCGTAAAATTTGGACTGTACTTGCGTTTATGGTTTGGCACCAAATTTATGTTGAGCATAAATACGATACGAATAAGTTCCACGAAGAAACAAAACGTGCGTATAGCTTAGTTTAAATGATTGCGTTTGAAAAAGTAACAGTAGAAAATGAAAGCGTTGTTAAAGAAATGTTCCGCTCGCATAATGTAAGTGAGAAACAGGTACAGTATTGCGTAAAAGTTGATGATACATATATTGGTGTAATAGATTACAGTGTTCAAGAAGAGAGTGTAGTTTTATCTCAGTTAATGATTCATTTTGATTATCAAAGTTACGGCTATGGAACAAATACGTATTTTACATTTGAAGAGATGATGAAACAAAGAGGTGTGAAAGAGATACAAGTGTTACAAAAGGAATTAACAGAACAAGCAAAAACTTTCATAGAGAGCTTTGGCTTTAATGAAGAAGATGGAACATACGTGAAGAAAATATAAATGAAACTTGTAATAGACGCAGGTCACGGTGGATATGATTCTGGTGCTGTTGGTAATGGTTTAGTAGAAAAAAACTTAACACTTCAAATAGCGAGACGTGTGCGAGACATTTTATCTGCAAACTACCCAATTACTATTAAAATGACACGTGATAGTGATGTGTTTATCTCTTTATCAGAACGTGCTAATATCGCTAATTCTTTTGGTGCAGATTATTTTATCTCATTTCATATTAATAGTGGCGGTGGAACTGGATTTGAAAGTTATATTTATAATGGATTATCCAACAGTAGCTCCGCATATGCAAAGCAACAAAAAATTCATGCAGCAGTTAATCCTGTATTAACAAAATACGGCCTTCGTGACCGAGGGGCCAAAAAAGCAAATTATGCAGTACTAAGAGAGACTGCAATGGATGCAATTTTAACTGAGACTGCTTTTATTGATACAACGTTTGATGCAAATTTATTGAAAAACCCACAATTTATTGAAGATCTATGTCAAGCATATGCAAACGGAATAGCAGCTATTTTTGGAGTAGCTCCGAATCCGAATCCTCCAAATCCACAACCTCCAAACCCTCAGCCAACACCACAAACGAAGGGGATTGCTTATATACTTGGGAAAAATGTAAATTTAAGAAGTGGTCCATCAACATCTTCTTCAGTAATTCGCCAATTAAACTCTCCAGAATCGTATGTCGTATATCAAGAAAGTAACGGATGGTTAGACTTAGGAAATGGACAGTGGGTGTATTATGACCCGTCTTATATTAATTTTGTAAAGACGAGCAATAGTGATGGAAGCGCAATCGGTGTCGCATATATACAAGGAACGAATGTGAATTTAAGAAGTGGTCCATCAACATCTTCTTCAGTAATTCGTAAATTAAATAAACCAGAATCTTATTTAGTATTTATTAATCAAAACAGTTGGTTGAACCTCGGTGGAAATCAGTGGGTGTATAATGATCCATCATATATTAAATATAATCAATATTAGATGGTTATAATCGCAGGGTGTAGTAAAGAAGAAAAAAAAGAAAATAATTCATCAGCTAAAGCGAAAGATTCTTATACTGTAAAGCATGCAATGGGGGAAACGACAGTAAAAGGTACACCTAAAAAAGTTGTTGTTTTAACAAATGAAGGTGCAGAGGCTCTTCTAGCTGTGGGAGTAACGCCAGTTGGAACTACGAAACCGCGTGCGGGTGATGAATGGTACCCTCATTTAGCGAAAGAGTTAAAAGATACGAAAGTTGTAGGGACTGAGCGTGATATTAATTTAGAGGCAGTAATGAAGCTTAAGCCGGATTTAATTATCGGGAATAAAATGCGTCATGAAAAAATATATGAACAATTGAAAGAAATCGCGCCAACTGTATATGCTGAAACATTGCGCGGAGATTGGAAGGAAAACTTTACGCTCTATACAAAGGCTGTAAATAAAGAAAAAGAAGGCCAAAAGGCAATTGAAGATTATAAAAAGCGTATTGAAGGAATGAAAGAGAAGTTAGGAGATAAATTAAACTCTAAAGTTTCTATTATTCGCTTCGTTCCAGGTGATGTTCGTATATATCAAAAGAACTCATTCTCAGGTGTTGTTTTAAACGATATTGGATTTAAACGACCACCATTACAAGATAAAGATGAATTTGCGATAAAAGGAATTACAAAAGAACAAATTCCAAATATGGACGGGGACTACTTATTCTATTTCACATCTGATAAAGATGGCGATAAGAATAATGAAGGAAACACGTTAGCAAAAGAATGGACAGAAGACCCACTCTTTAAGCAGCTACAAGCCTCTAAAAATAATAAAGTATTCCAAGTAGATGAAGTAATTTGGAATACAGCAGGCGGTATTAAAGCAGCAAACCTAATGCTAGATGATATTGAAAAATATTTTCTGAAATAAATGAAAGCTACTCATAAAGATTGGATTTTGTTTAATGGGAGAATTGTAAATACGAAGGAAGAACAGCCGATGGTTGCATTAGAAGAGCGAGGTTTCCAATTTGGTGATGGTATATATGAGGTATTCAGACTATACGATGGGAAGCCACATTTATTAGATTTACATTTGGAACGTTTTTTTAAATCAATGGAAGAAATTAAACTCATTGCACCATTTACAAAGGAAGAGTTAGTAGAAGAGCTACATCAAATGATTGAAAAAAATCAATTTCAAGATGATGGTAATGTATATTTACAAATATCAAGAGGTGCTCAAGCAAGAAACCATGTATATGAAAAAGACCTTCAAACAACGTATTTTGCAAATATTGTTTCGTTCCCAAGACCAGTCGCTACGATGGAAGTCGGTATAAAAGTAACGGTAGAAGAGGATATAAGATGGAAATTTTGTCATATAAAATCATTAAATCTACTTCCTAATATCATGATTAAAAATAAAATAAACGAACAAGGATATCAAGAAGCGATTTTAGTGCGAGATGGAGTTGTAACAGAGGGATGTCATTCTAATTTTTTCATAGTAAAAAATGATAAACTGATTACACATCCAGCTGATCACTTTATTTTGCATGGTATTACTCGCCATTATGTTATAACATTAGCGAAAGAGTTACATATCGAAGTAGAAGAACGAGAATTTTCATTACAAGAGGTATATGAGGCGGATGAGTGCTTTTTTACAGCGACACCACTCGAAATATTCCCGGTTGTTCAAATTGGCGATGAACAGTTTGCTAGCGGCGAAAGAGGACCAATTACGAAAAAACTACAATCTGCATATGAAGAAAGTATTAGTTTGTTTAAAGTGACAAATTAAATGAATTATGAAGCTTTTAAAGAGGTAATCCACGGAAGAAGAAGTGTTAGAAAGTTTACAGAACAAGAAGTATCTACTAGTGATATAAAAGAAATTATTGATTGCGCTCGTTATGCACCGAGTGATACGAACTCGCAAACATGGGAGTTCTTAGTCATTATGAATCGAGAGAAAATTAAAGAAATTGAACAAATGACTTGGGATGCATTACATAAACTTGCGGCAACAGCAGCAGAAAATGGAGAAGAGAAAGCAGGGAAATTACTTACACGTTCTTTCGGGCCATATGCAACAGCTTTCTCTGAGGCACCAGTATTAATCGTATGTTTGGCAACACCTTATGAATCAAAGTTTCGTGAAAAGATATTTGATCCAATTGCCTTCGTTCCGGATGCAGTGTGGGAAGAGGAAGGAATTAAGAGTAGCTGTTTAGCGGCACAAAACTTAATGCTGGCTGCACATGCGAAGGGTCTTGGTACATGTCCAATGACAGGGCCTGTATTGTTAGCTCAAAAAGAACTAAGACAATATTTACAAATTGAGACCGAAAAACAAATAAATATGGTTATTTCACTCGGTTATCCGAAAGATAAACCGAAGAAACTTTCAAGAAAAGAAGTAGATGAGATTACAACGTTTATTTTTTAATTGAAGAAATTCATAATCGCTGGATTGTCTGTATTGTTATTAGTAGGCTGTGGTGCTCCAAAGGAAAAAGAGGATGCACAGTCAAATCAGGAAGAACAAGTTGTAAATGCGAGTGAGGAGAGTATGCTTGTATTTCCTGAAGGGGCAGTACCAATTGGAGAAGGGATAGTAAAAGTCATTACACCAGATGGTACTTCTGAAAACGGCAATATACCGACTGTATTTATCAAAAAAGATACTTTAATTCAGCAAGTTGAATTAGAACTTTCTAATTTTCAAAACGATAAAGAAACATTCGTATTTGTAGATCAAATATTTGCTGATAAACATCAAGTAACTAGTACAACACAGACAACAGTACAATTAAAAGAAAAGACACTTGAGACAGGTAGTCATACGATTACTGCAGCTCAGTTTGAAAATAATGACCCAAAAGGAAAAGTCATTAGCTTTAATCAAGCGACGTTTGAAACGAAGCCAGCATCTTAAATGAAACGAGCTCTTATTAATATCGATTATACATATGATTTTGTAGCTGAAAAAGGTGCTTTAACTTGCGGGAAACCAGGTCAAGAAATTGAGAAGGAACTGGTACATATAACGAAGCAATATATTGAAAATGGAGATTACGTAGTGTTTGCAATCGACAAACATGAAGAAAATGATGAATATCATCCAGAAGCAAAGTTATTTCCTCCTCATAATATAGCAGGTACAAATGGAAGAGACTTATTCGGTGAATTACAAAATGTATACGAAAAATATAAAAATGATGCGAATGTATATTATATGGACAAAACGCGATACAGTGCATTTGCTGGAACAGATCTAGAGATGAAGTTAAGAGAACGAGGAATAGAAGAAGTTCATCTTGTAGGGGTGTGCACTGATATTTGTGTTCTTCATACAGCAGTAGATGCTTATAATAAAGGATTTAAAATTGTTGTATATGAAAAGGCAGTTGCATCTTTTAATGCGCAAGGACATGAATATGCACTTGGACATTTTAAATCTTGTTTACATGCAGAAGTGAAGTGAATGGGGTATATTGAAGAACTAAGAGAAATTGTTGGATCAAGACCACTCAATTTAGCAGGAGTTGCTGTAGCTGTTTTAAATGACCAAGGACAAATATTACTACAACAAAGACGAAATGCCATGTGGGGTGTTCCTGGAGGTTTTGTGGAACTTGGTGAATCCACAGAAGAAGCCGGAAGACGAGAAGTACTTGAAGAAACAGGCATTGAAATTGGTATACTTCAGTTAGTAAGTGTATTTTCAGGTAAAGAGTTTTTTGTGAAAGTAGCGAACGGAGATGAATTTTATCCTATAACAATCGCTTACCTTTGCAAAGACATTAAAGGTGGCATGCTAAAAGCTGATGGAGTTGAATCATTACATGTACAATTTTTTGATTTAAATGGGCTACCAGAAAACATTAGCCCGTTCATCAAAAAACTAATTGAAGAAAATGTCGTCTCAATTTAAATGAGTGTATTAGCGTATACGGAGGAGTTTTTTAATTATGTAAGGGAGTTTTTACTATTAAGGTTTTTACTATTTGCTTTAGTTCTTATCATTATTTCGTTTGTAATTAATCGCATTATTGATTGGTTTTTTAGAAAGTCCAGCTTTTTTGATGAAGAGGTAGAACAGACGATTCAAAGTGTCATTCGATCTATTTTTAGATATATCATTATCATCAGTCTAATCATTTATTTAATTAGTCAGTTTGTAGATATAAAAAGCATCATTGCAGGTGCAGGGATAGCGGGAGTTGTCATTGGTTTTGCTGCGCAACAGATGTTAAAAGATGTCATATTAGGATTTGCGAGATTAGCGGACAAAGAGTTTCGTGTTGGCGATTTTGTTACTTTTAACGGAACAAATTCAGGAACTATTGAGGAAATTAGTATTCGTTTTATGCAAATACGTGAATGGTCAGGAAAACTACTTACCATACCACATGGAGAGATTAGAACGATACAAAATTTTAATAAAGGATGGATGCGGGTAATTGAACGCATCACAGTAAGTTATCAGGAAGACCCTACAAGAGTTAAGGAATTGTTAGAAGACGTATGTGTGATATGCAATGAAAATTTGGAACAAAGTTTGTATAGAGTAGAGGATGAAGCTGTTGAACCATTTAAATATGTTGGTGTTACAGACTTAAATCCTAACCTTAAATATGTTGGATATGAATTTTGTGTTACAGGTTTAATTAAACCAGAAGATTATTTCGAAACTTCTAGACAAGTAAGGTTTGCATTAATGGCTATGTTCCATAAACATCAAGTGCAAATGCCAGCAGCGAATATGTTCGTTACTACTGAAAGTTTGCAGCATATCCGTGGAGAACAATCTTTGTCAGACAATTAAATGAACTTTGAAGAAAAAGAGATGCATCGTTTAGAAGCATTAAAAGAAATTGCGGAATTGCTAAATGAAGCAACGCATTTACAGGACATGTTAGAAAAAGTTTTACATACATTGTTACAAGTTATGAATTTACAAACAGGGTGGATATTCTTTATTGATGAAAGTGGAAAGCACCGTATGCTTGTAGACGAAAACTTACCACCAGCTCTTACGTGGCAAGAGAAGAAGCCGATGTGTGAAGGAGACTGTTGGTGTGTAGAGCGTTTTGTGAATGGCAGATTAGAAAAAGCGACAAATATTATTGAATGTAAGCGAATAGAAGATGCGATTGAATGTAATTGGGGTGAAACAGAAGATGTTACACATCATGCGACAATTCCACTTAGGTCCGGATCAGAGAAATTTGGTCTATTAAATGTGGCCGCACCTCATAAGACTCATTTTTCTGAGGAAGAGTTAGCGTTATTAGAATCGATTGCATTTCAAATTGGAACGACAATACAACGTATTCAATTAGTGGAGAAAGAACGTAAATATGTAGTTGTAGCTGAAAGAAATCGATTGGCTCGTGATTTACATGATTCAGTTAAACAATTGTTATTTTCTATTATGTTAACAGCGAAAGGTACTCTGAATATGACGCGAGATAGAGATCTGCAAGAGATGTTAAGTTATATTGGGGAATTATCGCAAGAAGCATTACAAGAGATGACGCTATTAATTTGGCAATTAAGACCTGAAGGATTAGAAAAAGGTTTAGCAGAAGCGATTCAAAACTACGGGAAGTTATTAGGGATCCAAGTAGAAGTTCGTATTGATGGAATGGTTTCAATTGGAGATGAAATAGAAGAAGTTTTATGGCGTATTAGTCAAGAAGCACTACATAATTGTAAAAAACATGCTTCGTGTGAAAAGGTAAATGTTCGTTTAAGAATGGAAAATAACCAGTTACATTTTCACGTAGAAGATAACGGCATAGGGTTTATACAGAATCAAGTAAGGGAGTCAGCGTTTGGTTTGAAAAGTATGAAGGAACGAATCGAATTAATGAAGGGGAATTTTCGAATAAAAACAGAACCGGAAAAGGGAACGAAAATAGAAATTCAATTACCGGTTTGAATGAAAATTAAATTACTACTTGTAGAAGATCATCATATCGTTCGAAGGGGACTCGTATTTTTTTTGAAAACGAGAGAAGAATTTGAAATTATTGGGGAAGCTGAAAATGGTGAAGAAGCATTAACTTTCGTTCAAAAAGAAAAGCCAGATGTAGTATTAATGGATTTATCAATGCCGAAAATGGACGGTATTGAAGCGACGAAACGTATAAAACAATACGATGAGACGATAAAGATACTTATGTTAAGCAGTTTTTCAGAACAAGATTATGTTTTACCAGCACTCGAAGCTGGGGCTGATGGCTATCAATTAAAAGAAGTTCAACCAGAGCAACTTGTCGCTTCTATCATTGCAGTACATCAAGGAAATGCGAATTTCCATCCGAAAGTAACTCCTGCATTATTCGGTCGCTCAGTTGTTAAGAAAGAAAAAGAAAATCCTTTTTCGCAGTTAACGAAAAGGGAGAAAGAAGTACTTCGTGAAATTGCGAAAGGAAGAAGTAATAAGGAAATTGCAGCAGAGCTTCACATTACAGAACAAACTGTGAAAACGCACGTTTCAAATGTTTTAGCTAAATTGGAAGTAGATGATCGTACACAAGCTGCATTATATGCGGTGAAGTATGGGGGAAACTAGATGCCTGGTACAAGAAGTGGGATTGGAAAGATTCAGGCTTCGTTAAACGGTTTATCACCTAAATTGCGAAGTATTGCCGAACATATTTTGAAACATCCACAAGATGTTGTACATAAATCTATTACTGAATTAGCTGAAGTTACGAGTAGTTCCGAAGCTACGATATTCCGCTTATGTAAACAGCTTGGTTTTCAAGGGTTTCAAGATTTGAAAATTACATTAGCTCGTGAAATTGTACATACACCGATGCAAAATATTCATGAAGAAGTATCAGCAGAAGATAGTATGGTAACTGTTGCTAAAAAAGTTTTTCATTCGCATATTACAGGACTGCAAGATACATTGCATTTGCTAAATGACACCGCACTTGAGCAAGCTGTACGAGCTTTGCAAGAAGCGAACCGAATTGAGTTTTACGGAAATGGTGGTTCTGGAATTATTGCGATGGATGCATATCATAAATTTATGAGAACGGGTATTTCTTGTATTGCTCATACAGATTCTCACTTTCAAATTATGGGTGCTGGTTTACTTACAAAAGAAGCAGTAGTCATTGCAATTTCTCATTCTGGTAGTAATAAAGGATTACTGGAAGCGTTAGAAGTAGCAAAAGCAAGGGGAGCTTGCATTATTGCAATTACGAGCTATCAGAAATCAGCACTAAGTCAACTTGCTAATATAACACTTTATACTTCAACACGTGAAACAGAATTTCGCACGGAAGCAAGTTCATCACGCTTAGCGCAGCTAAGTTTATTAGATACTTTGTATGTAGGATTGTCGTTGCAGCGACAAGAGGAAACACTACAAAATTTACAAAGTATACGTGAAACAATTTCGATGAAGCGAATATAAATGAAAGCAGTAGTGGTTAATAAAAACAGCAAAGCGAACATCGAAGTTATCGAAACAGAATTACGCCCGTTACATTCAGGTGAAGCGTTAGTAGGTGTAGAGTATTGTGGAGTTTGCCACACTGATTTACACGTTGCGAATCATGATTTTGGTAACACGGATGGCCGTATCCTTGGTCATGAAGGTGTAGGCATTGTTACTAAAATTGCTGATGATGTAACTTCACTTAAGGTTGGTGACCGTGTAAGTATTGCATGGATGTTCCAATCTTGTGGACGTTGTGAATATTGCGTAACTGGTAGAGAGACATTCTGTCGTGAAGTTAAAAATGCTGGTTATTCAGTAGATGGTGGTATGGCTGAACAATGTATCGTTACAGCTGATTATGCAGTGAAAGTACCCGAAGGATTAGATCCTGCTCAAGCATCATCAATTACATGTGCAGGCGTAACTACATATAAAGCTATTAAAGTATCAGATATTAAACCTGGTCAACCTATCGTCATCTATGGTTGTGGTGGATTAGGTAACTTAGCTATCCAATATGCTAAAAACGTATTTGGTGCAAAGGTAATTGCAGTAGATATTAATGACGATAAATTAGCCTTAGCAAAAGAGGTTGGTGCTGATATGACTATCAATCCAATTTCTCAAGGTCCTGCTGATAATATTGTTCAAGAAACATTTGGTGGCGCTTATGCTGCTGTAGTAACTGCAGTTTCTAAAGTAGCATTCAACTCAGCGGTTGATGCAGTACGTGCCTGCGGTAAAGTAGTTGCGGTAGGTTTACCAGTAGAAACTATGGATTTAAACATTCCACGACTTGTACTAGACGGAATTGAAGTAGTTGGCTCTCTAGTAGGTACTCGTAAGGATCTCGAGGAGGCATTTATGTTCGGTGCAGAAGGAAAAGTAGTACCGGTTGTTCAAACGTGTTCTCTAGATAAAGTACAAAATGTATTTGAAGAAATGGAACAAGGTAGAATTCAAGGGCGTATGGTAATCGATTTTAAACAGAATAGTTGCGATTGTAAATAAATGGCAAAAGCAATTGAAAGGAGTAGCATTATGAAATCTATTTGGAAATCAAAACGCTTTTTAATCGGCTTTACTTATCTATTCATACTTATTTCAGCTAGTTTTATTTATAGTTGGTTCTTTAAAGATAACATCCCAAAACCTCCTCAGTTACTTTACAATGACAATAACGAATTACTTGGAAAGGCCCCCTTTCCGCCATCATTAATTCCGCCTTTTGGATCTGATCGTTTTGGAGAGTCTGTTTTCTTACAAATTGTAGAAGGAGCAAAATTCACTATTTTATTAGCTGTGGCAATTAGCTTCTTTCGAATTTTATGCGGAACATGTATAGGAATCCTCTTAAGTTTATTTGCTCCAAAACTCAAGAGATTTTTCCAGGCATGCTCAGAAGTTTTTTATTATATTCCAACTCTATTTATCGCATTCATACTCATCACGCCCGTTAATATTGTAATCACATCAAATGCCGATGGGTTAGATCCAAATATTTCATTTACGTTTTATCAAGTACTCGTACTTATTTTCGTCGCTCTGCCTACACTTTCTTTATATATATCCTCAGAGGTTGATGAATTTATGAAACGAGATTACATTTTAAGTTCACAATTACTGGGTGCTAGCCGTTTTCATATTATCAAAAAACACTTACGAGTCTTATTACTTGATCGCTTATTTGTATTATTTATGGAACATATCGTCCAAACACTCATACTCGTTATTCATTTAGCGTTGCTTAACATTGTAATTGGCGGGATTCAAATGCGTGAACTCTATGACGGAGTGCTCAGACCTGTTTCTCTATCTAATGATTGGGCAGGCCTTATTGGATTAAATCGTAATGAAATGAATCTTTCATGGTGGATTATTTTTTATACTCTCGCTTCATTCTTTATTACGATTCTATTTATTAAGCTTATGACAATCGGGATTCAAGATGCACTGAAAGCAAGAGATTCGCAAGTTGTAGCAACTCAAAGCGTTCCAGATCATAAAAAATTTGTTAAAAATAAAGATTCTTTTTCGTTTGCAAATAAAGTGAACTTTTAAATGTTACATGCAATATCTCAATTCACAATTAAGCTTTCATCAATTCTTTTATCACTCTTACTATTATTAAATTTACCTTATTTATTTATCACTCAAAATGGATTTACCTTTCAACCAATTCTTTTTTTTAATCAGATTGTTACTATGTTAAAAGATGTTTTCTCCCCTGAATCATTAGTGGTTATAGGATCAGACCCGAAATTTGGTAGTTTCAAAAAAACACCATTATTCCCAACTGTTTTAGAACCTTACCTATATTCATTTACTGTATTATTTTTAGCCTTTTTGCTTGCGCTCTTTCTATCATCTAGCATGGCATTTTTTTATTTTTTAGCAAAAGATTATATAAAAAAATGGATAAACCGAATTGTGTTCATATTAGAAGCTGTCCCTGATATGATGATGATGATTTGTTTGCAAATATTTTTCATATGGGTACTTCAGAAATTCGGGGAATCTCCTGTCACCATTATTTCTTTTAATGAAAATCGAGCTTATTTACTCCCTATTTTATCTTTAGCTGTCTTACCTACATTACAAATGTTTCGAATGATGGTGTTATACATAAAAGAAGAACATGGAAAACATTACGTAGAGGTTGCATATGGAAAAGGCCTTTCATCAAGTTATATACTATGCATTCATTTATTCAAAAATATATCTATCCACTTCTTCCATCATTTAAAAACGATTTTTGTTTTCTTACTGTCTAACTTATTCATTTTAGAATTTGTTTTTAATATGCAAGGTATTATTCAATTTTTATTTAATAAGGCGTTTATTTCACCACCAGCTGCATTTATCATACTTGTTATGATTATTTTACCGTTTTATGCCATTTCCCAAATAATCTCATTCATGATGAGTAGATGGCAAAAGCAATTGAAAGGAGTAGCATTATGATTGGGAGAGTTGATAGCTGTGTGGTTAGTATATGACATAGCTATCAACCATCAATACAATTTAAATAGAGGAGAGGAATGCTTTATGAAAACACGCAGTAAAATTACATGTACAAGTCTAGCACTTGTAATAGCTGGAAGTTCCCTGTTATACATAACACTAGCCTCAATTGTAAAAGCAGAATCGACGCAAAATGTATCTAGTTCGTTACAAACAAGTACGCAACGTGATCGTACTTCCGTTAAGAAAGCAATACGGGATGAACTGCAACTTGGATACCCGGGAATACTTGCTAAAATTTCTAAGGGTGGTAAAACTTGGAGTTATACCGCTGGGATAGCGGATCTGAGAACTAAGAAACCAATGGAAGCAGATTTTCGCTTTCGCATTGGCAGTGTGACGAAAACGTTCATTGCAACAGTTCTACTTCAATTATCTGGAGAGAACCGTTTGAATCTAGACGACTCCATTGAAAAATGGTTACCTGGTGTTATTCAAGGAAACGGATATGATGGTAGCCAGATTACTATCCGGCAGATATTGAATCATACAAGTGGTATTGCTGATTATATAAATTCAAAAGACTTTGATATTATGGATACAAAAAAATCGTATACGGCTGAAGAATTCGTAAAGATGGGGATTTCACTTCCCCCAGATTTTGCCCCAGGAAAGGGTTGGTCTTATTCAAACACAGGATACGTATTACTGGGGATCCTTATTGAAAAAGTAACTGGCAACAGCTATGCGGAAGAGGTTGAAAATCGGATTATTGAACCGCTTGATTTGTCAAATACATTTCTACCTGGTAATTCAAGCGTGATTCCAGGCACCAAGCATGCCCGTGGCTATTTCCAACTAGACGGAGCAAGTGAGCTAAAAGACGTTACTTATATTAACCCAGGTAGCTCGGATGGAGATATGATTTCTACTGCTGACGATTTAAACAAATTCTTCTCTTACTTACTCAGTGGCAAATTACTGAAGGAACAGCAGCTAAATCAAATGCTTACTACAGTTCCTACAGAAAGAGAAGGAACCGGATATGGTCTTGGAATCTTTGAAACTAAGCTTTCGAACGGTGTCTCGGTATGGGGACACAGAGGTGGCGTTCTAGGGTTTTCCACTTTTGCTGGTGGAACACTTGGAGGCAAACATACATTGGCCTTCAATTCGAACAGTTTTAACATTAATAATCCAGATTCTTTCAAAAACATTTTAATTGCTGAATTTAGCAAATAGATGGAAACAAGGGGGAGAGTAATCGGGATTGATATCGGTACCACAAGTACGAAAACGGTTGTATTCACTGAAAATGGTAAAGTCGTTGCATCACATGCAATTGATTATCCAATCATTCAACCGAACGTCGGATGGGCGGAGCAAGATCCTGATGTAATATGCGCTGCTGTATACAAAACTGTAAGCGTTGCCATTGAAAAGGGTAATGTGTCACCAAAGGATATTATTTCAATCGGTATTAGTACAGCGATGCATGCATTAATTGCAGTAGATGAAAACGGTGCGCCGTTAACGCGCTCTATTATTTGGGCAGATAATAGAAGCACAAAGCAATCAGAAAAACTATTACAACAAATGAATGGTCATGATATTTATAGAAGAACTGGTACACCTATTCATCCTATGTCACCACTTTCTAAATTACTGTGGATGAAGGAAGAAGAAACGGAGTTATTCAGAACTGCCTATAAATTTATTTCCATTAAAGAGTATGTCATTTATCAATTATTCTCACGCTATGTAGTTGATCATTCAATCGCATCAGCTACTGGGTTATTTAATTTAGAAACATTAAACTGGGATGAAGATGTTTTAACTATGTTACATATGTCACCAGAACAATTATCAACACCTGTACCAACTACATACATTTTATCGGGAATGAAACCGGAATTAGCACAAAAGATGGGCATTCATGAAGATACTCCAGTTGTTATTGGTGCGAGTGATGGTGTTCTTGCAAATGTAGGTGTTGGTGCAATATCACCTGGCTCAGCTGCAATTACGATTGGGACAAGTGGTGCGGTCCGAACCATTTCATCGAGTGTTAATACAGATGAAAAAGGAAGAACTTTTTGTTACGCATTAACAGATGAGCACTGGATTATCGGTGGGCCAACGAATAACGGTGGAATATTACTTAGGTGGTTACGTGATGAATTTGGTAGCCCAGAACAAGAGGTAGCGAGGAAGCTTGGGATTGATCCTTATGATTTATTAATTAAGTATGCGGAAAGTGTACCAGCTGGAGCAGATGGATTATTATTTTTACCGTTTCTATCTGGAGAACGTGCACCCTACTGGAATGCAAATGCTCGAGGTACATTCTTTGGGATAAACCTTCAGCATAAACGAGAACATTTTATAAGAGCAGTTATGGAAGGTGTCTGTATGAGTGTATATTCAGTTGCACTTGCAATCCGTGATTGTACAGGACCACTTACTGAAATACGTGTTTCAGGGGGATTTGCGAAGTCTGCATTTTGGAGACAAATGCTCTCCGATATGATGGGAAAAGAATTGCTTGTTCCTGAAAGTCATGAAGCATCTGCGCTTGGGGCAGCGGCACTTGCTTTATATGCGGTAGGAAAAATTGATTCTCTTGACGAGGTGAAGGGTTGGATTGATATTGTCCATCACCATGTACCAAATAAAGAAAATACGGCTATTTATTTAGAAATGTTTTATATGTATGAACGACTTTACAATCGATTGAAAGAAGAATTTGATTGTATAGCTGCTTTCCAACGTAAACAATAGTTGGGAGAAATGGTAGTTGGGATCGTACTAGCGGCAGTTGTCATACTACTTCTACTTATTACAGTAGTGAAATGGCATCCATTTGTCGCATTAATTTTAACAGCAATCGGAGTTGGGCTAGCAATGGGGATGCCCTTGGTTGCAACTTCACCACAACATCCAGGGATTATTGATTCTATTAAATCGGGTCTTGGAAGTACGTTAGGGTTTTTAGCAATTGTTTTAGCATTAGGAACGATGCTTGGGAAAATGATGGCCGAATCTGGCGGTGCTGAACGAATTGCTAACACATTAATTGATCGTTTTGGGAAAAAACGTGTTCACTGGGCAATGATGTTTGTTGCATTTTTAGTAGGGATTCCGGTGTTTTTCCAAGTTGGATTTGTACTATTAATTCCATTAGTATTTACAATCGCTATAGAAACAGGGGTATCACTTATTACAATCGGTATTCCGCTTGTAGCAGGTCTTTCAGTTGTACATGGACTTGTTCCACCACATCCAGCAGCGATGGCAGCGGTAGGTATTTTTAAAGCGGATGTAGGGAAGACAATTTTATATGCATTAATTGTCGGACTTCCAACTGCAATTATTTCGGGGCCGCTTTACGGAAAATGGATCGGTGCTCGTATACATAAAGAAGTGCCGTTAGATATAGCGGAGCAATTTATTGAAAGAGATAAGAAGAAAGAACTTCCTAGCTTCGGAAATACATTGTTTACTATTTTACTTCCAGTATTTCTTATGCTTGGTGCATCCATTGCTGAAGTAGCGTTACATAAAACGAGTCAACTTGCACAAGTGTTACACTTTATTGGAGATCCAATAGTCGCTTTATTAATTGCAACGATTTATTCTTTCTTTAGTCTTGGTTATGCAAAAGGATTTTCTAAAGATAAAGTATTACAGTTTACAAATGATTGCTTAGGGCCGATTGCAAACATACTGTTAGTAATTGGTGCTGGTGGTGCGTTTAATAAGGTGTTATTAGATTCTGGAATTGGTACTACAATTGCTGAAATGGCGAAAGAATCACATATTTCACCAATATTACTTGGATGGGGAATTGCTGCACTTATCCGAGTTGCAACGGGATCAGCTACTGTTTCTATGATGACAGCAGCTGGAATTGTAGCACCGATTGCAGCAAGTACACCTGGGGTAAATGTTGAACTACTAGCACTTGCAACAGGCGCAGGGTCATTAATTTTATCACACGTGAATGATTCTGGATTTTGGATGATTAAAGAGTATTTCGGAATGACTGTGAAAGAAACATTATTAACATGGACTGCAATGGAGACGATACTATCAGTTGTAGCACTTGGATTAATTTCGTTATTAAATATATTTGTATAGATGAAACTAGGTTTAATTGGATTAGGAAAAATGGGATTCCCATTAGCGGAACACTTACATGAAGATAAGCATGAAGTAGTTGTATACGATGTAAATAAAGAGCTTGTTGAAAAGGCAGGAAAATTAGGGATTACTGCTCGTCATACATTAAAAGAAATGATCTCTGAATTAGAAGCACCTCGTACAATTTGGGTAATGGTGCCTGCAGGAGAAGTTGTTGAGTCAGTACTAAAAGATGTATATCCATTATTAGAGGAAGGGGATATCGTTATTGAAGGCGGAAATTCGTTCTATAAAGATACGTTACGCCGTGCTGAAGAAGCGAAAAGCTTTGGGTTACATTATGTAGATATCGGTACATCAGGCGGTGTAGAAGGAGCTAGATACGGCGCTTGCTTAATGGTTGGTGGAGAAAAAGAAATTTATGATCAACTAGAACCTTTATTTAAAGATTTAGCAGTAGAGAATGGTTATTCTTATGCAGGCCGAGTTGGTAGTGGACATTTCTTGAAAATGGTTCATAACGGAATTGAGTACGGAATGATGCAGGCAATCGCTGAAGGGTTTGAAGTGCTAGATAAAAGTGATTTTGATTTCAATTATGAAGATGTTGCAAAAGTATGGGCGAACGGATCAGTTATCCGCGGCTGGTTAATGGACTTAACTGAAAAAGCATTTGCAGAAGATCCAAAGCTGGATGGCATTAAAGGTGTAATGAACTCTTCAGGAGAAGGGAAATGGACTGTTGAAACTGCGCTTGAGTTACAAGCAGCGGCACCAGTAATCGCAATGTCGTTATTTATGCGCTATCGTTCTCAAGAAGATGATACATTCCACGGAAAAGTAGTTTCAGCGTTACGTAATCAGTTCGGTGGACATGAAGTTGTAAAGAAATAAATGGGAAATGAGCAAGTGAAGAATGTAAAGGAAGAAAAAAAGTTATGTCTTTGTATGATTGTAAAAAACGAGTCTAGAATTATGGAAAGATGTTTAAATGCAACGAAATCAATTGTAGATTTTGTTTCTATTTGTGATACTGGATCAACTGATAATACACCTGAAATTATTGAAAATTGGTGTAAAGAAAATGAAATACCGGGAACCGTTCATCATGAGCCATTTAAAAACTTTGGTTATAACAGAAGTTTAGCTGTGTCATTAGCGCAAAAAACATATCCAGAAGCAGATTATTTATTAATACTTGATGCGGACATGATTTTAGAAGTTGAGCCAGATTTTGATAAAAGTAGTTTAACTGAAGATCATTACCTTACAATGCAATATGATATTCATATTAAATATTGGCTTACACGTCTTTTGAAAGCTTCTTTACCATGGAAATCAGTCGGTGTTACTCATGAGTATTGGGATATTGATCGTTCCAAAGTTGGAGCGAATTACAATACGAGAGTAGCTAGGTTAGAGACACTTGTCGTGAATGACCCTGGGGATGGTGGAAGTAAAGCGGATAAATTTGAAAGGGATGAGAGGTTGTTGTTACAGGGGATAAACGATCCAGAAACAACGCCCGATTTGCATATAAGATATTTATTTTATTTAGCCCAAACTTATTTTCATTTAAGTCAATTTGAAGATTCGATTAAATGGTATAAAAAACGAGTGGAAGCAGGGGGATGGGTTGAAGAGGTATTCTATTCGTTATTGCGAATAGGATTTTGTTATGAACAATTAGCAAATCGTTCAGCCAATAAACAACATGAAGTAAACGATGTGGATGAAAAAGAACAAGTTATGAAGCAAGAAGAGCAATATGTAGCTTTAGCGGTTTATTATTTTCAAAAAGCGTGGGAATATAGACCAACGCGAGCTGAACCATTATATCAACTTGCAAGAATGTATCGATTAAAATCTCAAAATAATATTGCTTTAATGTATGCCCTGCAAGGGAAAGAAGTTCCTTTCCCAAAAGATGATCTTCTATTTGTAGATTATCATGTGTATGATTACTTATTTGACTATGAAATTTCTATAAGTGCTTTCTATATACCTCACAAAAAACATTTAGGTGCAAAGTCACAAAAGTATTTGGAATCGAAAAAAGAAGAGATACCGTTGCATATAGCAAATGTGGTAGAAAATAATGCGAAATTTTATTAAATGGAATTAATACGATGGGCGATTGAACTAGGGGAATCGGTGCATGGAAATACGTATGAAGAATTGATGCCACTACTAGATTATTATTATGATCGTGATCATTTAAAAGCGTATTGTATCGCAAATCTTCTTTTAGATATGGATGTATCGGATGAGCATCAGGAAAGAATCGAATTAAGAAGATGTATTGCTGCTTATTATGCTGGATTATATAAAGTAGCAAGAAAACACGCTAATGAGTTGGTACTTAAACATCCGGATGTAGATTTATATAAAAATAATTTAAGATTAATGGAAGCTTATTTGAATAAAGAATATGATTATTGTCTTTTTATATGCCCGAAGACGTACGGTAGTTTCATAGATGTTGCGCGAGCTTTGAAATGGCGGTTGGAGCAGGAGGGAAATACAGTAATTATATCAGAAACAATACTGGGAAATGTAAAGAATACAGTTGTTTTTGGAGCGCATACATACGCATATAACCCGAATCTCCTTCCGCAAGATGCAATTATTTATAATTTAGAACAGCTATACGAAGGAAGTCCATATGCGCACCCGCTTTATTTAATATTATTAAAAGATAGAGTGATTTGGGATTATAGTAAACAAAATATAGAATGGTTAAAGCAAAAAGGGGTAGGAAAAGAAATAAAGCATGTAGGAATGAACTATGCTCCAACTTTGGAAATAAAAAAAGATACATTTGAAGGTGAGATTACTGAAGATATTGATATTCTGTTTATAGGTGCTCTTAATCCGAGGCGGCAAGCTATTTTTGATCACCTAAAAGCCATTGCACCGAATTTAAATATAGTTTTTAAAAATAATGCGTGGGGAATTGCTAGAAATGAGTTAATTGCTAGGTCTAAAATTATATTAAATCTTCACTTTTACTTATCAGGAATTCTTGAAACACCACGTGTTTCTTATGCGGTCGCGAATAAGAAATTTATTATTTCGGAAAATAGTAATCCAGAAGACGAGATAGAGTGGCCGGGAATTGTATTTACTCCGTATGAAAAAATAATAGAAAACGTAATGAAATATATAGAATTGCCAGAAGAACGAAAAGAATTAGCAGAAAAAGCGTACTACCATTTTGAAGCAAATAAAAGCATAGGTACACTAAGTCAGAATGGTGAAACAAAGTAAATGAAACTAGTCGTTATTAACGGTACACCAAGAAAATTAGGTAGAACTCGCGTTGTGGCAAAATATATTGCAGATCAATTTGAAGGGGAGTTATATGATTTAGCAATAGAGGAATTGCCTTTATATAATGGCGAAGAATCGCAACGTGATTTAGAGGCAGTAAAAAAATTAAAAGCGTTAGTGAAAGCGGCAGACGGTGTAGTACTATGTACACCAGAATATCATAATGCGATGAGCGGAGCGCTGAAAAACTCGTTAGATTACTTAAGTAGTAGTGAGTTCATCCATAAACCTGTCGCATTACTGGCTGTTGCAGGGGGCGGTAAAGGAGGAATTAACGCATTAAATAGTATGCGAACTGTTGCTAGAGGTGTTTACGCAAATGCAATCCCAAAACAAGTAGTGCTTGATGGACTTCACGTACAAGATGGTGAACTTGGAGAAGATGCAAAACCATTAATTCATGATGTAGTTAAAGAATTAAAAGCATATATGAGCGTATATAAAGAGGTGAAAAAACAACTAGGAGTGGAGTGAATGTCCTCGCTTTATCATGATTCTCGCTTGTATTACATTCTAGGAGCCAATAGTTTATCAGCTATTGGTTCCGGGATTGTTATGATTACGATCCCATGGTTGTTAATTAAAGAAGGTGGAGGAGAGACAACGTTTGGGTATGTTTCTATCGTTGCAACCCTCATTATGTTTTTATTAACACCATTCATTGGGCAAAGCATTGATCGTTTTTCAAGAAAATCTTTATTGTTATGTAACGAAGGTATCGGGATAGCCGTTATAGGAATGATGACTATATGGGGATTTGCCGGGCAATCATATCATTCTATTCATTACATTATTATTTATATAGCAGGGTCATTCTATTATCTATTATTCTATCCTACAATTTTTGCATTTAACCAAGAAATATTTCAATCAGAACATTATAAAAGTTTAAGTGGAACGATGGAGATCCAAGGACAATTAACACAAGTTATTTCAGGAGCGGCTGCGAGCTTTTTAATTGAAATTGTTTCTTTGAAATGGATCTTGTTAGTAGATATGTTAACTTTTGTAGGAGCATTTTTTCTTTTCTTATGTATACCGTACGCAAAGAAAAAAGAAGTGAAACGGAAAGTACCGTTTAAGAAGCAATTGTTCGAAGGAATTCACTTTATGAAAAAGCGTCCGTCCTAAATGCCGTTTATAGGTGTCATGATGGCAAATTATTTAATACCAGTGTATATTTCGGATATACTCAAAGCCAATGCCTCTGTATACGCAATAGAGGGCACGATGTACGGTGTCGGAGCGGTTGTTGCGGGAATCAGTATTCCACTCATAATGAAGTATGTCAAAACAGAAGTTTCAATCGTTATGACGATGATCATTTATGTAATTTCAATTACCATAATGATCATTGAACCGTCTGTAATGCTGTTATATGGACTAGCGATTTTTCATGCGATTGGAAACGCTGGAACAAGAGTGGCGAGAAATGTATTGATGATGGAGGAAATCCCAAACGAAGTAATGGGACGTGTGGACAGCTTATTTCGCTTAATTGGTACAGGAATACGAATAGTATTATTAATGTTGTTTACAGCAGGTGTATCTAAAGTTGGGGTAATGCTCCCATTTTACCTATTAAGCTGTATATTGATCCTATCATTAGGAATCGCTCTTTATTATGTGATATCACAACGTAAAATCGGAGCGGATGTTCCGAATAAATCACTCGTTTAAATGAATAAAGTTGCTCGTGAAAAATTGAGTAATCACTCTCCATACGTTCTTATATTAGGTGCAAAGTTATTTGGAGATAGACCGTCTTTATCACTTCAAAACCGTTTGGATGTAGCATTGGAATATCTACATTCTCACCCTGAGGTGAAAGTAATTGTTTCAGGTGGTCAAGGGGAAGATGAAGATATACCGGAAGCTCACAGTATGAGAAACTATTTAATGGTACACGGTATAGATGAGAGTCGTATTTTAATGGAAGACCGTTCGACAAATACGTATGAAAATTTAAAGTTTAGTATGGATTTATTTGATGTAAAACATGCGGTAGTTGTCAGTAATACGTATCATTTATATCGAACGAAAATAATTGCAAGGCGTTTAGGAATAAAGATGGAGGCATTAGCTGCAGAAACGCCAATGCGTTCTAAGAGAAAAATGTATGTGCGTGAATATGCTGCTATTATGAAAACAATATTGTTCGACCGTTAGATGAATGCCATATTACATCAAAATAAAGGAAACAACAATAAAGGAGTTGTATTTGTGATTCAATTTAATCATGTGTCAAAAGCGTATGAAGATGGCACAAAAGCAGTGGATTCATTGCATTTAGAAATTAAAAAAGGAGAATTTTTTGTTCTCATTGGTCCGAGTGGTTGCGGGAAAACAACGACAATGAAGATGATTAATCGTTTAATTGAAACGACAGAAGGTTCAATTTTAATCGATGGAAAAGATATTCAACAATATAATATAAATGAATTACGTTGGAATATAGGATACGTGTTGCAGCAAATCGCTTTATTTCCACATATGACAATCGCTGAAAATATTGCAGTTGTTCCTGAAATGAGAAAATGGAGCAAAAAAGAAATAAAAGCACGTGTCGATGACTTGCTACAGATGGTTGGGCTCGATCCAGATGTATATCGTGATCGTATGCCTGATGAATTGTCAGGTGGACAAAAACAACGTGTCGGTGTCGTACGGGCATTAGCCGCAAATCCGAAAATTGTTCTTATGGACGAACCATTTAGTGCGTTAGATCCGTTAAGTAGGGAGCAGCTCCAGAAGGATATCGTACAACTGCAAAAAAAGATTCAAAAAACGATCGTGTTTGTAACGCATGATATGCAAGAGGCATTATCACTTGGTGATCGTATTTGTGTAATGAGAGCAGGAAAAGTTGTTCAATTAGATACACCTGAAGGTATTATACATAATCCGAAAAATGAGTTTGTTGAGGAGTTCATTGGAAATCGTGGGCGACAATGGTATGAGGGAATGATTATAGAAGATGTAATGCCACTAAATGATCGTACACGAGTAGAAGGGAATGCTTTATCTTTACATGCTCCTTTACAAGAAGCGCTAGTCCGTTTACAAACTGAAGAATCAGTGCCGGTTGAAAAAGATGGTCAATATGTTGGTATGTTAACAAGTCGTCATATTGTCAATTATATTGTTGAACAAATGAAGGAAAGAGGCTAAGTGACTGATTTTATTCAAACGTTCCAAGAAAGAAAAATAGAATTGCTAAGTGCATTAAGTGAGCATTTACAAATATCGCTTATTTCACTATTTTTTGCAGTAATTATTGCAGTGCCACTCGGCATTATATTAACGAGAAAAGAACGAATGGCTGAATTTATAATAGGGACTTCTGCTGTTATGCAGACAGTGCCCTCACTTGCTTTACTTGGACTATTAATTCCGTTAGTAGGAATTGGAAAACTGCCAGCTATAATCGCATTAGTTGTGTATGCACTATTACCTATTTTACGAAATACATATACAGGAATACGGGAATTAGATGAATCACTTATAGAAGCGGCGAGAGCGATGGGGATGAATAGCTGGAAAAGGTTATGGAAGGTAGAGCTTCCGCTCGCATTGCCAATTATTATGGCTGGTATTCGTACAGCGATGGTATTAATTGTTGGAACGGCTACATTAGCTGCTTTAATAGGTGCTGGTGGGCTCGGTAAGCTCATACTACTCGGGATTGATCGAAATGACCATGCGCTTATCATTTTAGGGGCCGTACCAGCTGCGTTACTCGCTTTATTCTTTGATATAGTACTTCGCATACTTGAGAGTCCAAAACGCTCTTCTAAGCGCGTTATATTGACGATATGTATAGTTGTAGTTATGATCGCTACTCCATTTCTATGGAATACACAAAAAAAAGATATAGTTATTGCTGGAAAACTTGGAGCGGAGCCAGAAATTTTAATTCAAATGTACAAACAACTTATTGAACAGGATACAGATTTACAAGTAGAATTAAAGCCGGGTCTTGGGAAAACAGCATTTGTATTTGAAGCGTTAAAATCAGGTGAAGTAGATATATACCCAGAATTTTCAGGAACAGCTTTATCTACTTTCGTGAAAGAAGAACCGAAAAGTACAAATCGTGAGGAAGTATATGAACAAGCTCGCGTTGGAATGGAAAAGAAATATAATATGGTTATGTTAAAGCCAATGGAGTATAACAATACATATGCACTAGCGATGCCGAAAAAAATAGCAGATCAAAAGAATATAAATACAATTTCTGATTTAGGAAATATTGCACAGGAAGCTAAAGTAGGATTTACATTAGAATTTGTTGATCGTGAAGATGGTTATAAAGGAATGCAAAAATTATATAACTATAAGTTTTTAAATGTTAAAACGATGGAACCGAAACTGCGCTATAGTGCAATTCAATCTGGTGATGTGAACGTAATCGATGCATATTCAACGGATAGTGAATTGGAGCAATACGGACTTAAAGTGCTAAAAGATGATAAAGGATTATTCCCACCTTATCAAGGTGCACCGTTATTAAGAAAAGAGACATTACAAAAATATCCTGAACTTGAAAAAGTATTAAATAAATTAGCTGGAAAGATTACAGATGAAGAAGTGCGAAAAATGAATTATGAAGTAAATGTGAATGGTAAAAGTAGTGAAGAAGTAGCGAAACAATTTTTACAAAAAGAAAATTTACTTCGTTAAATGACAGATGGGGTGGTACAAATAGAAAAGAAGTTAGGATTTTTTCCGTTAATCGCATTAGTAGTTGGAACGATGGTTGGTGGCGGTGTTTTTAGTTTACCGCATGATTTAGCAGTAGGAGCAAATAGTGGTGCAACGATAATTGGTTGGTGTATTACAGCAATGGGAATGATTCCACTTGCGCTCGTATATCAAACGCTAGCAAGACAAAAACCGGAGCTTGAGGGCGGAATTTATAGTTATGCACGAGCTGGATTCGGTGAATATATTGGTTTTAACAGTGCTTGGGGATACTGGCTAGCAGGGATTTTAGGAAATGTTGCAACAATTATGTTACTGTTTAGTACATTAGGTTACTTCTTCCCAATTTTTAAAGGAGGAAATAATGTTGCATCAATCATAGGCGCATCACTTTTATTATGGACATTGCATTTTCTAATTTTATTTGGAATTCGTGAAGCTTCCATTATGAATGTTATCGCAACAGTGGGGAAATTAGTTCCGATCTTATTATTTATTGTCGTAATGGTAACAGCGTTTCGCTGGGATACATTTACACATGATTTTTGGGGAGAAGGATCAATCTCACTTTCCGCAATTCTTGGTCAAGTGAAAAATACAATGCTTGTAACGCTATGGGTGTTCATTGGGGTTGAAGGAGCAGTTGTATTATCAGGAAGAGCGAAAAATAGTAGGGACGTTGGAAAAGCGACAGTACTTGGATTAATTTTGGTTATGTCTATTTATATTTTAATTTCTGTTCTGTCAATGGGAGCAATGACGCGAGGAGAACTTTCCGTTTTAGAAACTCCTTCAATGGGACATGTATTAGAACATGTTGTTGGGCCATGGGGTGCAATGGCAATTAATATTGGATTAGTTGCATCACTTGTAGGTACATTAATTGGCTGGTTTTTACTTGTTTCGGAAATTTCTCACGTAGCAGGAAAAGATGGCGTGTTTCCGAAGGTCTTTACGAAAACAAATAAGAAGCAAACGCCGCACATGGCATTATGGATTTCAAATATCGTTGCTCAAATTATATTTATTATTGTTCTGTTTTCAGAATCGACATATCAAATTATGTATTTTATTGCGTCAACATCAATATTATTACCATATTTATTATCAGCGTTATACCAATTCAAATTAGTAATTACAAATGAACTAAAAGATGCAAAAGTAAAAAATGGCTCGTTAGCTTTAATTGCTTCTATTTATTCTGTGTGGCTTATTTATGCAGCAGGTTTAAAGAATTTATTACTCGTTTCAATCGTATATGGAATTGGGATTATGGTTTACATGTTTGCACGAAAAGAAAAAGGGAATCGTTGTTTTGTAGGTATAGAGAGATATGTGATGTGGGCAATTGTTGTCGCAGCTATCACATCACTTTATCTATTGATAACTGGAACGATAAAAATGTAAATGGAAGAAAAAGAACAGTTGTCTAGAATAATTGATTTAGCTAGTGAGTTAAGGAAAGTATTAGTACAAGAATCTTTTTTTAATCATCATCCTGAACTAAGGGGAGTAATTGAAAATTTAGCGAGTTCTGTTGAGAATTTAGCGGAGTTGCAGCAAAATAAAGATGAAAACGCTGAGGATCGATTACGATATGTACTAGCTAAAATGAAAATTGCTCACAATGCTATTTTACAAGAGAAAAAAGCATTTCCATCTCATTAAATGAAAAAGAAGGTGATGAAGATGAAATTACATAAAGCTCTTCAGCCAAGTTTTATAAAACGAATGTACTATATGAGGTTTATCGGGAAATTTACAAAGGCGGAGAGAGAGAAGAACGGAGAGAATTTTTTTGTACAATGTCTATCGCCAATACCATCTAATTTACAAGAGCAATTTACAAATGAACATTATATATTTGAAGGGTTATGTAGCAATAAAAAGAATGAAAAGATTTTTTCAGAATTAAAGAAGAAAAAATTAGAAAAGCAATTGGTTATGTTTCGTCTTTATTATGAAAGAGGAAATGTATACGTGGAATTAATATGTACAGAAGAACCAAGAGAAATAGCAACTGGCTATAAAATGATTCCAGCACCTAAAGTTGCAGATAATAAAAAAAGAGAGTCTTTAGAACGAAAGCTCTGCAATGGTTATTTATCATTTCTTATGCCGAAATATCCAAAAGATTTTGAGTCTCCTGAATTACTGTGGCATGATGGAAGGTTATATGGAAATATATTGTTAAAGGCATCAATTAGTTCAATCGCGTATTTTGAACAAAATCGAGAATGTAAATATATAGACTTAAGTGACTGGATGAAGCATGTAGAAATTGCGGTAGAAGAGCAATTGTATTTCGTAAGTGATCAAGTGTATGAGCAATTGAAAAAACGAATAGCTGAAGAAGGGAAGCTAGTTGAAGTAGAGGATATAAAAGTACACAAGGAAGTATGGGAATGGGATGAGCGTGAATCATCCTTTTTACAGTATGTACAAAGTACGGTGCGTAATAAAGGGCTGTATTTGGACGAAACAGATATTTATAATTTTCATATAAGTGTAAAAACAAATATGTTAACGATTCTTGGTGGTATACCGGGAGTCGGAAAATCACGCTTTGTGCAAGCTTATGCAGAGGCACTTGGATTACAGTATGGAGAAGAATTGGTTTGGATTCCGATTTCTCCATCGTATCAAGAACCACATGATTTACTTGGATATCTTCACCCAAATGGTACTTTTATTGAAAGTGAAACAAAGTTAGTTAGAGCGTTAATGAAGGCAAAAGAAAATCAAAATCAATTGTATATAATCGTTTTTGATGAAATGAACATGTCACATATTGAGCATTGGTTTACTCCATTTCTATCTGTTCTTCAACTTGAAAAGGAAAATCGTATTTTGAATTTGTATGAGGGTGCGCAGAAATTAGAAAACCAAATTCCATCAACAATTGAAATTGGAGAAAATATTATTTTTGTAGGTACTGTGAATTTTGATGAAACAACGAAAGAACTCTCTGATCGATTATTAGACCGAACCAATTTAATTACGTTACAAAAAATCCCATTTTGTGAGATGTGCATGATACAAGAGAAAGGTGTATTACAACCACCTCTGAAAGTAACAGCGGGAGAATTTCGGGTAAATTGGATTAGAAATAAAGCTATGATTGAAGTGTTTTCTGAAGAAGAGTTAGAGCTATTAGATAAGTTGCATGTTGTATTGTCATCACATGATGCGTCAAAGGGAATTTCTTTTCGATGTGCAAATGCAATTGCTACGTATTTGCAAAATATACCGTTTCAAAATAATCATTCTTATATGATCAGCAGAGAAGAGGGTTTTGATTTACAAATAAAGCAACGTGTACTGACGAAATTAAGAGGTACTGAAATGATGGTTGGGTCATTACTTTCTGAAGAAGTAAAAAGGGGAGCGACTTTAGTACCTCTATTGCAATCGCCACTTGCAAACAGAGTCTCTACATTTGAACACTCTTTAGCATATATAAGAGAAAAACGTAGAGAACTGGAGTTGTATGGATATGCGAAATGAATGGATATGCGAAATGAAGAGCGGTATGAAACAAAAATCGTTGATACGAATGAAACGCTCCCTTTTGTATTAAAGTTAATCATAGGAACAGAGGCAAAAGGGGATTATATTTTATTAAATCGTCTTTGCACATCTACTACAGCATTAGTTCAATGTATTTACAAAGTACAAGAATTAAAACCGATAAGATTACATTACCACTATGAAAGTCCAATGAATATTACTTTCATATGGAATAAAGTGTATGAGGGCCAGAAAAATATAAAAGAGTCACAATACGAAATAAATGAAAAAAAACAAAAGGTACTACTATATGAACATGGAAAAACGGAATTCTTTTATCCATGGCGCTGTGGTTTATATCATTTTGAAGTGCGTATAGAAGGCACAACGTATTATGGTGCTTTTCAAGTCGTTCCAAAAAATTTTTTTGATGACCAATTTGAAATGATTCAAAACTATGTAAAGTCAATTTTAAATGAGTTGATTTTAGATAGAGGTTATTATAAGAAGACTTTCTCTGCACTTAGTGATATTGAGGATTCTTCTTATTTAGTGTTACTTAGAAAGTTGCCGCAAAAAATGAAAAAGATAAAACAAGTTTTTAAAAAAATTGAATCAAGTTCAAAATTTACACATGAATATAAATGGGAAGTGAAGGAGCGGAAGGCAACGAGAAAAGGAACAATAATGGCGGAAAGAAAGTCCTATACGAAATATTATAATCGTAAGTTTATTGAACAAAAAAATAGTAGGGAAAATGCATTTCTTAAATTTAAAGCGATGCAATTTTATCATTATTTACTTGAAGCCGAAAGTTTTTTACGTCAAACAATTGAAATATTAGAAAGAGAAAAAAAGAAAAAATTAGAAGAGTTTCAAGCTGTAAAAACGATTATGCAAACAATTGAGCGTAATGGATCAGTGACTGATAGAGAGAAGCAAAAATATAAAAATATACATTTACTAAAAGAAGCCGATTTACGTAAAAGCTCTGTGAAAATACAAGAATATAAAATATTAGCTCATATTGTACGTGAAAGTGTACAATACTTTAAAACTTTAATATATTCCCCCTTTTGGAGAGATGTTTCTGAAACGGGTAATATGAACTCATACGATTTACCAATTCCACATCAACAATTACTACAGCATTTAAACTTACTTCCACAATATACAGATCAATCTCCATCTTTATTATTTGTATATAAACCAACGTTTTTAGTGTATGAATATTACGCTTTTTTTATCGTTATTTCCATGTTAGAGCAAATTGGTTTTAAAGCTAGAAATCCCGTTCGTGAACAAATACAAGAGCATTTTTATGTAGATGGGTTACAGGATGGGACGACAGTAGTTTTACATCAAGATGATATGAAGGTCCATGTTGCATTTAATGACTTAATTGAAACACATCCCCTTATTGCATTAAGTAAAGGGAGTAACTTTTATAATGGCGAGGATACAAAAAAACCAGATATTCGCTTAGACTGTTATGTAAAGGAAGAAGGGAAATATGTATATAAATCTTCTATTATTATTGAAGTGAAGTATAGCCCAATGTACAATATTTTTCAGCACGTTGGAAATACGAAAGCGACGGAGCAAATGTATAAATACTGGTCTATAAAGTATGTAGAAGAACAGAATGGAAAGCGCGTTTTTCATCGACGGGCAATTTATGAAGTTATTTGTGTATATCCAGGAAGCCATATGCATAGTAAAAAAATTGAATCTGGGTGCGGTGTCTTTTTGCAATTATATCCATATAAGACGAAACAAGGAGAAGAGAAATTAGCAGGAAAACATGGGATGGTACAAATCTTCGAGAAGTGGTTAAAAAATAATAAGAAGTAAATGATAGATAGTGAAAGCGTTATCAAAGAAGAGCGACGATGGGAAAGGCGGGGAAATATGTTCCAGCGTGTTCAAACAAAGGAAGAACATTTTTGGTTCGAGCAACTATGGGGAGATTTTTGCGAAGAAAGAAACTTAATGTTCGTAGAACGTAATTTAAATCCAACACGATTTTTATTAATAGAAGATGAGCATCATATAGGTACAGTAGAGTGTATTAAGTATACGGTACCCGAACAATCGAATTCTGAGTTTTTCTATCCGTTTTCTAAAAATGATTTAGTGAAAGATTTGAAAAATGTGTATGAAATAGGCAAGCTAAGTATTGCGAAAACGTCTCGTGGGAGAGGGCATTTCAAAAGGCTAACAGCTATTTTATTTGTGCATGCGTTAGAAACGAAAGCGGAATGGTATATTGCAGCAGTTACAAAAAGAATGTATATGTATTTACTAACACTCGGTTTTCCAATAGAGCCGATAGACAATCCATTTCAGTTCCATGATACTTTACAAGGTGTACCAGTGCGAATTCATGCTCGAAAAGGAGTTACGCATTTGTATTCTTTAAAAGAATTTCGCGATGTGATTCAAGGGAATGCTCATGCGCAGACATTAATCGCGGAATACAGTAAGAATATTATGTTAACAAAGTGATTGGAATATAAAACACCATTTATCGCAAAAAAGTTAGGTGTTAGCCCGAAGGCTGTTGTCCGGATTGCACAACAATTAAATCTTACGATAGAAAAAAATAAATATGGTCACTTTATTTTTAAACAAGATGATGTAGAGCAAATGTTAGAATACCATCGTTCTCAAATTGAGCATTCACAAAACTCTCAACCTACTCAAACAACATCATCAAATGATGTTGAAGAATTAAAAACTCAAGTAAACACAATTGTTCAAAACACATCATCAAATGACTTTAAACAATTAGCTACTCAATTACACACAATAACAAGAAGGCTAGATCGAATGGAGGAGCAAATGCAAGATAAGGCAAATGATGTCGTTACGTACCAACTTTTGCAACACCGTCGTGAAATGGAGGAAATGTTAGAACGAATCCAAAAGCTAGAAGCTTCCCTCAAAAAAGAAGAGCCCATATACATTACTCCTGATTCAAAACCAACATATGAAAGAGAAAAGAAACCGAAGCGCCGCAAAATGATTTTTAGTATATTTGGATTATGAGTGATTGTTTTAATTGCCTTAACGGCATTTTTCGTTGCAGCAGAATTTGCAATTGTTAAAGTGAGGAGTTCACGAATTGACAATTTAATTGCAGAGGGAAATAATCGTGCAACTTCTGTCAAAACAGTCATTACAAACTTAGACGAATATTTATCGGCTTGCCAATTAGGAATAACTGTTACAGCTCTTGGAATTGGGTGGTTTGGTAAACCTGCGCTAAAGCAAATGTTTGACACGCTTTTTGCAAATTGGAACATTTCTACTCAGCTCGCAGATATTTTTGCTGTAATTTTAGTATTTTTGTTAATTACTTTTTTACATGTTGTAATAGGGGAATTGGCCCCAAAAACATTTGCAATTCAAAAATCTGAACAAGTGAGTTTGCTTGTTTCTAAGCCGTTAATTTTCTTTTATCGTATTGCATTCCCATTCATTTGGCTATTAAATGGTTCAGCTCGAATCATTACGAAACTGCTAGGGCTGAAACCGCCGAAAGGGCATGATGAGGTTCATTCGGAAGAAGAATTACGGTTATTAGTTTCAGAAAGTTATAAAAATGGTGAGATTAATCAATCTGAATATAAATATGTAAATAAAATTTTTGAATTTGATGATCGGATTGCAAAAGAAATAATGGTACCTCGAACTGAAATGAATATTATCAGTAAAGAAATGCCCGCTGAAGAAGCTTTGCAAAAAATGTCTCGTGAAAAATATACAAGGTATCCAGTTGTTGATGGCGACAAAGACCACGTAATAGGTTTTGTGAATTTTAAAGATATTTTTACTGAGTTTGTGCAGCATAAAGCTGTTAATAAAAAGACAGTAGAGCAATATGTTAGACCAATTATTTTAGTTATTGATTCTATTCCAATTCATGATTTGTTTTTAAAAATGCAAAAAGAAAGAACACATATTGCTATATTGATAGATGAATATGGTGGTACATCTGGACTTGTTACTGTTGAAGATATTTTAGAAGAAATTGTAGGAGATATTCAGGATGAGTTTGATACGGATGAACAGCCAGAAATTCAAAAAGTTAGTGAAACAAAGACGATACTAGAGGGAAAAGTACTCGTTAGTGAAGTAAATACGTTATTTGGTTTAGCGATTGATGATGATGGTGTTGATACAATTGGTGGTTGGATATTAACGAAGAATATAGAGATTGCTGAAGAGGATTCCATTGAAATAGAAAGTTACAAGTTTTGTGTGAAAGAATTAGACGGGCGCTATATTAAAAGGTTAGAAGTTACAAAAACAGTAGAATCGATTGTCGTTTTAGAAGATGAAAAACAAATTTCTTTACAAGAGCAAATTAGCTCGTAAATGTTTGGAAGGGGAAGAAAGATGAAAAAGCATTTATATATAAATGGAGATTGGAAGTCAGTAAACACGTATAAACCATTATATGCACCATATTCTGAAGAAACGTTAGCGGAAATTGCACAAGGAACGGAAGAAGACGTTCAAGAGGCTGTCACTTCTGCAAAAAATGCAATGAAAAAAATGAATACATTAACTGCATACGATCGAGCAACTATTTTAGAGAAGGTTGCGCAAATAATGGATGAAAGAAGAGAAGAGTTTGCAGAAATTATTGCAAAAGAGGCTGCAAAACCAATACGTGCTGCAAGGGGAGAAGTAGATCGTACTGTTCTAACATATAAATTTGCAGCAGAAGAAGCGAAGCGTATATATGGTGAAACATTGCCACTCGACGCAGCACCTGGTGCAGATGGGCGGATTGCCTATACGATCCGCAAACCGATTGGGGTTATAGGAGCTATTACGCCATTTAACTTTCCGTTAAATTTAGTAGCGCATAAAGTGGGCCCTGCAATTGCTGCTGGAAACACAGTTGTGTTGAAACCAGCTGATCAAACACCATTATCTTCTTATGCACTAGTTGAATTATTTGAAGAGGCAGGATTGCCAAAGGGAGCTTTGAATATCATTTCTGGTCCTGGCGCCACTGTTGGCGAGGCAATTGTTAAAAATGATGATGTTGCGTCCATTACTTTTACTGGAAGTCCGAAAGTCGGAATCGGAATAAAGGAAAAGGCAGGATTAAAACGAGTTACGTTGGAATTAGGATCAAATGCTGCCGTTATTATTGATGAAGATGTAGAGTTAACTGATGAGATAATGGAACGCGTGAAATGGGGCGCATTTGTTAATAATGGACAAGTTTGTATTTCGGTACAACGTGTGTTTGTACACGAAAAGAGAATGGATGAATTTCTTTCGAAGCTAAAGAAAGCGATGGAAACAGTTGTTGTTGGTGATCCAATGAATGAGGAAACGGATGTATCAGCTTTAATTTCGAAAAAAGATGTAGAGCGAATTGAAATGTGGGTACAAGAAGCAATTAAGGAAGGAGCAACTGTTTTATACGGTGGTAAGAAGCGTGATGAAAGAATTTTCGAACCAACTGTATTAACAAATGTTCCAGGGCATGTATCTGTACAGTGCCAAGAAGTATTTGGTCCCGTTATGACAGTAAATACATTTAAAGAATTTGATGAAGCGATAGAGAAAGTAAATCATTCACGTTACGGTTTACAAGCAGGCGTATTTACAAATAACTTATTTAAAGCGATGCGTGCAATTGATGAGTTAGAGGTTGGTGGGGTTATGATTAATGATATTCCAACGTTTAGAGTAGATCATATGCCTTACGGTGGTGTGAAAGAAAGTGGCACGGGTCGTGAAGGAATTAAATATGCAATTGAAGAAATGACAGAAATGAAATTAGTGTGTATTAAAAAATAAGTGAAAGGTGTGAAAAATATGGTAAATAAAAATGTGGAAGACTATCTCCAAGAAGGCATTTATGGCCAAAAGCAAAACAAACCAGAAGAACGTAATATGTATTTAACTACATTACGTGAGCGCGTAGAAATCGCTTTAACTATCGGTCAAGTAATGCAAAGTAATGTATATTCTGAAGTAGCAAGTAGCATACGCTCTTCTCAATCATTACAAATCCTCCTAAACGGCGGCATTGCTTACCCACATTTATCAAAATACATTAAATTAGCAAACGAAAAAAATATTCCTTTTACAATTGTTCAAAATAAAGATACAGAAACACCTATCGGTTTAGTATTATCTCATAGCACAGCTGTAGATAAAGAACAAATTTATGTAGATGATGCTATTTTCAAACAAGAAATGAAGTAAATGGAGGTTTTTCCAATCGATAAGGATATTAAAGAAGTATTTTGTTCACACTTGAAAAACAACAGGCACCAATTCGTAGAGAACTGGAAAAACAAAATGATAATTTCCGAAAAAGATCCATTTAAACTAGAAGTAGTTCAAAATGGAGAGGATTTATTAGAGTTAATTATCGAACTTACTATGGAAGATAAAGATATAAATTATCTTCAACCATTATGCGAGAAAATTGCTATTGAACGAGCAGGAGCAGATGCGAATATTGGAGACTTTGTTTATAATGCAAATGTGGGAAGAAATGAACTTTTTGAAGCGATGTGTGAATTAGATGTTAGCGCTCGTGAATTGAAACCAATTATGGCCAAAATACATACTTGTTTTGACAAATTAATTTATTATACTGTTTTAAAATACTCGGAAATTATATCGAGGAATTTAGAGGAAAAACAGCAATATATTAATGAAACACATAAAGAAAGGCTGACGATTTTAGGCCAAATGTCAGCTAGTTTTGTACATGAATTTCGTAATCCGCTTACTTCAATTATGGGATTTGTCAAATTATTAAAGGCAGACCATCCGAGTTTATCGTATTTAGATATCATTTCGCATGAATTAGACCAATTAAATTTTCGAATCTCGCAATTTTTACTCGTTTCGAAAAAAGAAATGTGGAATGAATCGGAACGTTTTTGGCTTAATGACTTGTTCCAAGATATTATACAGTTCTTATATCCGAGTTTGGTTAATGCAAATGTTTCGATTGAAAAGAATTTGCCGTATCCAATACCGCTTGTTGGTTATCGGAGTGAAGTGAGGCAAGTATTTTTAAATATTTTAATGAACTCAATTGACGCTATGGAAGCAATGAAAGAAGAGCGGAAAATTATCATTGATGTTTTTGAAGAGGAGCAAGCTATTCGAATTGTGATAAAAAATAATGGACCGATGATTCCAGCTGAAAATGTAGAAACGATTTTTGAACCATTTGTAACTACTAAAAAATTAGGAACTGGTATTGGGTTATTTGTATGTAAACAAATTGTAGAAAAACATAACGGGTCCATTATGTGTCGTTCAGATAGCGATTGGACAGAATTTCAAATTGCATTTCAAAAGTAAATGTCTCAATCTGAAATCGAAAAATATGGACAAGAAGCTGTACGTTACGATCAGCTCGCCCGTTACTATCAATATAGCAATCCAAAAAAATATGTAGAACTATATATGAAGTATTACGATGCGCTTACAAAACTTGTACAGGCATATGAAAAAAGAGATTCACAAGAAGCCGCTTTACCGTCACATATAAGAATTTTTCATTCTGCTCCAAACACGCCTGCGGTTGACATTTTAGTAAATGGACAAAAGGTAATCAAAAACATTTCATTTAAGCAATTTAGCCCCTATTTATCATTAGTACAAGGTAAATATCGCATAGATATCGTCCCTGTCGGGAACGAAACTCCAATCTTTTCAGCTTTAGTACCGATAATGGGAAATCACACGTATACACTTGTCGCAATAAATAGTGATAATCACCTACAATTACAACTTATACTTGATAATACACATATACCCTCTGGGCAAGCCAAAATTCGATTTATGCATTTTTCTCCAGATACCCCTGTTGTTAACGTAGATTTAAAAGGTGGAGATCGTTTATTTGAAAATGTGCTCTTTAAACAAATAACAGATTTTTTACAAGTTAGCCCTGGTACAGCAGATATTGAAGTTTCACTTGCAGATAATAAAAAAATTCTGTTAACTTTACCTAAATTCGATGTGGAACCGAATATAACTTATACCATTTCAATAGTAGGTTATTCAACTAAAGACCCTAAATTAGAAGCCGTTATACTTACAAATTAAATGCGCGATTACTTAATTAAACCACTTGTTGGTCAGCCGTATCCAATGATTTCACATGGAAAAGGTGTATATTTGTATGATCAAAACGGAAATAAATATTTTGATGGTTCGTCAGGAGCAATTACGGCAGGTATTGGGCATGGCGTAAAGGAGATTGCAGATGTTATTAAAAAGCAAGCAGAGGAGATTGCTTTCGTATATAGATCACAGTTTACGAGTGAACCAGCTGAAAAATTAGCGAAGAAGCTAAGTGATTTAAGTGTAGGAGATTTGAACTGGAGCTTTTTTGTAAATAGTGGCACGGAAGCAAATGAAACAGCTATGAAAATTGCAATTCAGCATTTTCAGGAGCGCGGTATTCAAGGGAAACATAAAATTTTGTCACGCTGGATGAGCTATCACGGTATTACGATGGGAGCTTTGTCAATGTCTGGGCATCCGCTGCGCAGACAACGTTTCGTATCTATTTTGGAAGATTATCCAACTATTCCAGCCCCATATTGTTTCAGGTGCCCTGTACAAAAGGTATATCCAACTTGTCAGCTTGCTTGTGCAACTGAACTAGAAAGATCAATTGAAAGAATTGGTGCGGAGCATATTGCAGCTTTTATTGCTGAACCGATTATCGGAGCAGCTGGTGGTGCGGTTGTACCGCCGAAAGAATATTATAAAGTGATTAAAGATATTTGTAGTCATTACGATATTTTATTCATTGCGGATGAAGTAATGACTGGGCTTGGTCGTACTGGTGCATGGTTTGCGATGGAGCATTGGGGTGTAGAACCGGATATTATGACGCTTGGTAAGGGATTAGGAGCGGGATATACACCGATGGCTGCGACAATTGTTAGTGACCGAGTTATGGAGCCGATTTTACGTGGGTCACGTTCTGTTATGAGTGGGCATACGCTAAGTGCAAATCCATTATCTGCAGCAACGGCTCTAGCTGTTATTGAATATATGGAGAAACATAATCTACCTGAAAAAACAGCGGAAAAGGGAGAGTATTTAATTAAGGGACTACAGAAAGTTCAGCAACAATCGACAATTATTGCTGATGTGCGTGGAAAAGGGTTGCTGATCGGAATAGAATTGCAACCGTTTACAAAAGCTTCGGAGCTTATTTCGGTTGCAGCTAAAAATGGTCTTCTTTTATACCAAGCTGTTTCAGGGCAAGCAGGAAAAGAAGATAGCGCACTGCTTGTGGCACCGCCAATGACAACTACATATTCCGAGTTAGATGAATTACTTTCAATTTTTGCAAAAAGTGTAGAAGAGATGATGCAAAAAGGAGGGCATAGTATCGTATGAATGACAACAATTACAAATACATTCAATAAATTAAAAGAGATAGAGGAAGTAATTTCTTTGTTCCATGATGATATGACATTAATGTTTGGGGGATTTGGGGGGATTGGATCCCCTCCAACTTTAATACAGGCTGTTTTAGAAAAGGGAGTTACAAATTTAAATTTAATAGGAAATGACACGGGCTTTCCTGATGTAGGAATCGGTCGTCTTGTTACAAATGAACGGGTTAAGTCTATAGTTACTTCTCATATTGGTTCAAATCCAAATGCAGGAAGACAGTTAAATGAAGGACGATTACAAATTGAGTTTTCCCCGCAAGGAACATTAGCAGAGCGTATTCGCGCTGGGGGCGTTGGGCTTGGTGGTGTTTTAGTTGATGTTGGTGTTGATACGATTGTAGAAGATGGAAAACGAACAGTTGAAATGAATGGCAAGACATACTTAGTTGAAACTGCATTAACCGCTGAAGTTGCGATTGTTTATGCGAAAAAGGCGGATCCGTTTGGTAATCTTGTATTTGATAAAAGTGCGCGAAATATGAATCCTCATGTTGCTATGGCTGGGGACATAACGATTGTAGAAGCCGAAGAAATTGTTCCACTTGGAAGTTTAGATCCTGAGGAAATTGTCGTTCCAGGTGTTTTCGTAAATTATATCGTACCGTCGGAAGGAGTGAATTGGAAATGGGTATGGGCGTAGATGGGTATGGGCGTAGAAGTGAGAGATAAGATTGCTAGGCGTGCGGCGAAAGAAATACAAAATGGCATGATTGTAAATTTAGGTATTGGCATTCCATCGCTTGTACCGAATCATTTGCCTGACGATATAAATGTAATGTTTCATGCGGAAAATGGAATCGTCGGTATGGGGCCTACGCCAAGTAAAGGAAATGAAGACGAAAATTTATGTAACGCAGCAGGTTTACCAACTTCTCTTATTACAGGAGCGAGTTATTTTGATAGCTGCACTGCGTTTGGGATGATTCGAAAAGGTTTACTAGATATAACGATTCTTGGTTCGTTACAAGTGAGTGAGAATGGAGATTTAGCAAACTGGATTGTACCAGGGAAACGTGTTCCTGGTATTGGAGGAGCGATGGATTTAGCACAAAAAGCGAAGCGTGTCGTTGTTGTGATGAATCATGTTGATAAATACGGAAATGCAAAAATTGTTTCAGAGTGTACATTGCCATTAACTTCAAAGAAATGCGTAGATTTAATTATTACAGATATGGCGGTTATGGAAGTGACGCAGGGCGGACTTATTTTACAAGAATTAATGAGCCCGTACACAGTAGAAGATATAAAGCGACATACCGAAGCTGAGTTTCAAATTGGCTCTAACTTACTAGTTATTGAATGAATGGAGCAATTAAAAAAGAAAATTTGTAATTATATTGAGAGTCATGAAGAGGAAAGTGTGAAATTTTTAACACGGTTAATTCAAGAAAAAAGCGTATCTGGTGATGAAAGTGGTGCGCAGGCAATTGTGATTGAAAAATTACGTGAGCTAGGTTTAGATCTTGATATTTGGGAGCCATCTTTTTCTAAAATGAAAGATCATCCTTATTTTGTATCACCACGTACAAGTTTTTCAGACAGCCCGAACATTGTGGCAACTTTAAAAGGAAGCGGCGATGGAAAATCTATGATATTAAATGGGCATATTGATGTAGTACCAGAAGGAGATGTAAATCAGTGGGACCATCACCCTTATAGTGGTAAGAAAATAGGGAATCGTATATATGGCCGTGGAACGACGGATATGAAAGGCGGCAATGTTGCACTTATGCTCGCGATGGAAGCAATTATTGAATCTGGTGTTGAATTAAAAGGAGATATTTATTTTCAAAGTGTCATAGAAGAAGAAAGTGGCGGGGCAGGAACATTAGCGACTATATTACGAGGATATAAGGCAGATGGTGTCATTATTCCAGAACCGACTAATATGAAGTTTTTCCCGAAACAACAAGGGTCTATGTGGTTTCGTCTACATGTAAAAGGGAAAGCTGCACACGGTGGTACACGTTATGAAGGAGTAAGTGCAATTGAAAAAAGTATGTTTGTTGTAGATCATTTGAGAAAATTAGAAGAGAAGAGAAACGGTCGAATTACTGATCCGTTATTTAAAGGAATTCCGATTCCAATTCCAATTAATATTGGGAAAATTGAAGGTGGCAGCTGGCCAAGTTCTGTTCCTGATTCGTTAATTTTAGAAGGAAGATATGGTATTGCGCCGAATGAGACTATAGAGGCAGCAAAAGAAGAATTTGAGAGTTGGATCGCAGAATTACATGATGTGGACAATTGGTTTGTTGAAAATCCAGTAGAAGTAGAATGGTTTGGAGCGAGATGGGTTCCTGGTGAACTAGAAGAAAATCATGAGTTAATTACAACACTTCAGCATAACTTTGTTGAAATTGAAGGGAACGAACCAAGGATTGAAGCATCTCCGTGGGGGACTGATGGAGGTTTATTTACACAAATCTCAGGTGTACCAACGATAGTATTTGGTCCGGGAGAGACGAAAGTAGCACACTATCCAAACGAATATATAGAAATTGATAAAATGATAGCTGCCGCAAAAATTATTGCATGTACATTACTAGATTGGTGTGAGGTGAAAAAATGAATGAAATACTATGAATCTTTTAGAGAGCAGACAAATTGCCATACAGTAGAAGGAGTTTTAGATTATTTTAATAAACGTATTCGAGTAGATCACTATACAGGAAATGTTGAAAGTATTATACAGACAATTGACGGACTAGCAGAGAAACATTCTTTCACTAAATGTATTATTAAAGGAAAGGGAGAGCATGTTTCAACATGGCTCTCTTTCGGTTTCTTATTGGAAGCGACGATACCTCATTATTTTCAAGGACACGATGCATACTTCTTTGTGAAGTATAATAATGATGAAAGACGAAATAGTATTCATTGGTCTGAGGAAGATACTATTTTAAGTGGTGTAAAAGCAAAAGAAGTAAAAGAAAAAGTAGTCCCTGAGAAATTTTTGTTAAGAAAAGCGACTGAAGAAGATGCAGAAGAATTAGCAACTGTCTTTGGAAAAGTATTTGAAGTGTATCCGACACCTTTAAATGAAGCGAGTTATGTATTACAGACGATGAAAGAAGACGATACAATTTACTACGTATATGAATTTGAGGGAAAAATCATTAGTACAGCGTCTGCAGAAATGAACGTAAAGGAAGGCAATGCAGAATTAACGAATTGTGCTACTTTACCTGAATATCGTAAACATGGGTTTATGAAAAGTTTGCTCATTAAGTTAGAAGAAGAGCTTCAAGAAAAATCTATTTTCTGTTCCTACACAATTGCTCGATCGCTATCTTTCGGTATGAATGCTGCCTTTCATCAGTTAGGCTATACATATACAGGAAGACTGGCGAACAATTGCTACATTTTCGATAAGTTGGAAGATATGAATATATGGGTAAAGGATTTATCTAGCTATTCGAAAGCATGAATGACATTGCTAGCAGTTTCGACACAAGAAGTCATTGAAGCGATTTTGGGCAGTATTGATGAGGCTATACACGCAGTAGATGAAAATGGTATTACAATTTTTTATAATACAGTGGCTGCGAAACACGATGGATCCAAAATTGAAAAAGTGTTAGGAAAGCATCTGTTAGAGGCGTTCCCATCTTTAACTAGGGAAACGAGTACATTGATGAAAGTTTTAGATACAAAGAAACCAATTGTACATCAAGCGCAACATTATCAAAATTTAAATGGAGAAGATGTTTGTACCGTAAATACGACGTTACCTATTTTTATAGATGGGAATATTGCTGGTGCTGTTGAAATCGCGAAAGACTATTCTACAATTCAAAAGCTTACTGATACCATTGTCGATTTACAGTCGAAAATAAAGCGATCATCTAGAAAAAAGGTGATTAAAAAGCATGCTGCATTTGAGACGATAGTGACAAATGATTCTCGCTTTAAACAGACGAAAGAATTAGCACAAAAAGTAGCGCCAACAGATGCAAATGTTTTAATATATGGTGAAACGGGAACAGGAAAAGAACTGTTCGTGCAAGCAATTCATGAAGCTTCTAAAAGAAAAAACAAGCCATTTATTGCACAAAACTGTGCAGCTTTACCAGAATCATTATTAGAAAGTTTACTGTTTGGAACGACAAAAGGTAGCTATACAGGGGCGATTGAACGGGCAGGATTATTTGAACTTGTAGATGGAGGAACATTATTTTTAGATGAACTGAATTCAATGCCGCTTGATTTACAAGCGAAAATGCTACGTGTATTAGAGGATGGAGTCATTAGACGAATCGGTGATAATAAGACGAGGAAAGTAGATGTTCGCGTTATTACCGCGATGAATCAGCCGCCAGAAGTATGTTTACGAGAAAATAAAATTCGCACTGATCTATATTATAGATTAAATGTGTTTTCATTATATATCCCGCCACTACGTGAAAGAACTGAGGATGTATTACTATTAGCTTCTTATTTTTTGAAAGAATATAATAAAAGCTATAAAAAAGGTGTACTTCAAATTGATAAGGAAGCGAAAGAAAGACTACAAGCTTATCAATGGCCTGGAAATGTTCGAGAATTAAAACATACAATTGAACATGCTGTCATTATTGCGGAAGGAAATGCATTAACCATAAATTGTTTACCTCGTATATTTAAGAAAGAGAAACTTCCGAAGAAGAAAAGTATATTACCACTTCGGGAAGCTCTTCATCAAACAGAAAAGGAATTAATAGACCAAGCGTTGATTGAAACGGAAGGAAATATTTTGCAAGCAGCAAAAATGTTAGGTATTCCGCGTCAAACGCTTCAATATAAACTGAGCAAGTACGACAAAACCGCCGAATAAATGTTACATGATGTATACAAACCAAATCGTCACTGGAAAGATATCGAATTATGGAAAGATGTTACTGAAGAGCAATGGAATGATTGGGTTTGGCAATTAACGAATACGATCAAAACGTTAGATGACTTAAGGAAAGTGATTAACTTAACACCTGAAGAAGAAGAGGGCGTTAAAATTTCAACGAAAACGATCCCGTTAAATATTACACCGTATTATGCTTGGCTAATGAATCCTGATGACCCACGCTGTCCGATTCGGATGCAATCTGTACCGATCTCGGAAGAGTTATATAAAACAAAATATGATTTAGAAGATCCGCTTCATGAAGATGAAGATTCACCAGTTCCAGGGCTAACACATCGTTATCCTGACCGCGTATTATTCTTAGTAACGAATCAATGTTCTATGTATTGTCGTTACTGTACACGCCGCCGTTTTAGTGGACAAATTGGAATGGGTGTACCGAAGAAACAATTAGACGATGCAATTGCTTATATTAGTGAAACACCGCAAGTACGTGACGTTTTAATCTCTGGTGGTGACGGTCTTCTAATTAATGATAAAATTTTAGAATACGTATTAAAAAATTTACGAGAGATTCCGCATGTTGAAATTATTCGTATCGGAACGAGAGCACCAGTAGTATTCCCGCAACGTATTACAGAAAACTTATGTAACATTATTAAAAAGTACCATCCAGTATGGTTAAATACACATTTTAACACTTCTATTGAAATTACAGAGGAATCGAAAAAAGCATGTGAAATGCTAGCGAACGCGGGTGTTCCAATTGGGAACCAAGCGGTAATTTTAGCAGGTATTAACGATAGCGTTCCAATCATGAAAAAGCTAATGCATGACTTAGTAAAAATCCGTGTACGTCCATATTACATTTACCAATGTGATTTATCTGAAGGTATTGGACATTTCCGTGCACCAGTTTCTAAAGGTCTTGAAATTATTGAAGGCTTACGTGGACATACTTCTGGTTATGCAGTACCGACATTCGTTGTGGATGCACCGGGCGGAGGCGGAAAAATCGCGCTTCAGCCAAACTATTTAATTTCACAAAGTGCGGATAAAGTTGTACTTCGTAACTTTGAAGGGGTTATTACGACGTATCCAGAACCAGAGAGCTACATTCCAGGAAGAGCTGAAGGTTACTTTAAAGAAATTTATCCGAACTATGAAGAAAAACGTTCAGATGTTGGTATTGCAGGTCTAATGAGCGATAAGAAATTTAACCTTGTTCCAGACGATTTACAGCGTATGAACCGTCGTAAAGACTATGAAGATAATGATACGCATGCATCTTTAAAAGATAAACGTGATAAGCGAGACCAATTAAAAGATAAAAAATATCAATCGCAAATGGCTAAATTAGAAGAAAATGACAAAAAAAACGAGGGTGATGCAGTATGAATGTGGTGTGACAGTACAGAAGCGGAAGAAAGCTTGAATACTGTGTATTGGGAACTACCAGATGGTACGAAAGCCATTGAAATCCAAAAGACACCATGTATTTCTTGTTCCTCATGTGGAATGGACTATCAATCAGACCATACTGTAAAAGAAATTGAAGATCAGTTGTTTTTAATTTATACGAAAGACTTGCCAAAACAATTAACATATGAAGAGTTAATGGGAAGACCAAGACTATTAAAAAGAAATTATTTCGACTTTTAAATGCTGGTTTTTTTCTTTTTTGCCTTGTATAATGTACCCAAGTTAGAAAGGCAGGGAATATTTTTGAAAAAGACATTTTACCATTATATGATGAAGCATCGCGCAGCTTTATTTAGAAATGAAATTTCAGATTTAGCAGAGGCAATGTATGATGATTTAAGTTTTCCGAAGCAATCTGAAGACTATGATGAAATTAGTTCATACTTAGAGTTAAGTGGAATGCTAGAAAGTATGTCTATATTTGATGAAGCGTGGGATTTATACATACAAGAAGGATAAATGGCAAGAAAAAAACAACCTAAATACAATGTAGGGGACATAGTCGTGATTACGCTATATGGAACCGTTGGTAAAATCACAAATATGAAAGTTTTAGATGGGGTTTACGTATACGAAGTCAATAATCACGATGGATTTTACGTAGAGCAAACACTGCAGCACGTTACAGAGCAAGAAATGAAAAAGGGCGATACGGAGTGGATTGAATTAAATTATAATTTCACCTTTGGTGATCTCGTGCAAGTGACTGGCTATGATAAAGATGTTTTCCGTATTGTTGGTTTTCGTACAGAGGTATGGAGATACAAAAATGACGCATGGGAAGATACGATATATGAGTTATCACGAATTACGGATGGTGAATGGTTAGAAGCGGATGAATCAGATTTAACGTTACTTGCCAATGCTCAAACGGCAAATGCAATTTTGAAGAAAATGAAACAAGATAAAGCCGGCATGAATAAATTGGATTTAGGAAAATTAAAGTCAATTAACAACTCGAAAAAAGTGAGTGTTAAGACAAATCGTCAAGAAATCATAGATGGGTTACTTGATATTTATAACGATTATCAATTGTTATTTGATACATTTAAAGATGAAGAATATAAAATTGTTATGGATGTTGTTCATAATTATTTAGTTAAATTGACAGAGAAAAAATAGATGGTAGTACAAGCTATCCAAAAGGGGGAAATAATAATGGAATACCAATACGAAGTAGAACAAACAAAAGAAGAGTTCATGCATGAAGATCAATGGGCAGACTCTCTTATTAAATGGCTTTTTATTTTTTTAATAATTGTAGGCATACCTTATACTGCATATGTTGTTGTTCAATTTATTCTCTCTGTCTAGATGAAGGAAATTGAAGTCGTAATTGATACGGAAGAGATTGCGGAGTTTTTTTATGAGCAACTAATTGAAAGGGGATACGTCCCAAAGCGAGAGGAAATTGAAGATCTCGCAGATATTACATTCGAGTATTTATTAGAGAAATGCATGATTGACGAAGTTTTTGATGAAGAGGAAGATTGAATGAAATGGCGTCGTGTACTAGCTTTATTTGATAGACCACTGCGAAAAAATACAATTGTAGCAGAACGTTATAAAATTGAATCAGTAATTGGAATGGGCAGTTATGGGGTTACATATGTCGTTAATGATTTACAAATAAATAGATATAACGTCTTAAAACAATTAAGACAAAGTAAACAAAGATATGAGTCTGGTAGAAAATCATTTGAGCAAGAGAAAATGATTTTACAAACATTGAATCATCAAGCAATTCCTAGTCTCTATGATCAGTTCTTATGGGAGAAAAAAAGCTTTTTTGTGATGGAATATATGCCAGGTGAAAATTTCGAAGATTATATTTTCTCAGATGGGCATGTATATAAAGAACGTGAAGTTTTTGAAATTTTATATGAAATATTAGGAATTGTTTCAGTTTTTCATAGTAAAGGTATTATTCACCGAGATTTACGTATTCCGAACATATTAATGAAAGAAAATCAAATTAGTATTATTGATTTTGGATTAGCTAAATATAAAGGTGAGGGTGATGAGCGAGCTACAACGTATGAAGGTGAACAAGCTTTGATGCGAGAAGTTCACTTTCGTAGCGATTTTTATGCGCTTGGCCATTTCTCGTTATTTTTATTATATGCAGGATATGAATCTATTGAAAAACATGAAAAGCCATGGTATGAAGAGTTAACTTTGAAAAATGATAATCGTGAAATATTGATGCGAATGTTACAAATAAAAACACCGTACTATGAGAATGTACAAGATTTAAAAAAAGATATAGCTTTTGCTTTAGAAAGGATGGAGACTCCATGTTTCAAAAGTTTTTAGATGTTTCAAAAGTTTTTAGCGAGTGTTGGTATTGGTAGTGCAAAAGTAGATACTGTTCTTGAAAAAGAGGAGTATGTAGTTGGAGAAACGATAGTAGGGAAGGTTCGTATAACTGGAGGATCAGTTAGCCAACAAATTGAAAGCATTTACTTAACGTTATCGACATCATATGTAAGAGAAGTGGATGATAAAAAAGTAACAGCAACGTTTGACTTAGAGCGAGTTCGTTTAACAGATCCATTTTCTGTAGAGCCAAATGAAACAGTTGAAATTCCATTTTCGTTTCCAATGCCAATTGAAGCACCACTGACACTTGGAATGAAAACGGTTTGGGTTCATACAGGCCTCGATATTAAAAATAGTATTGATCCAAGTGACCGTGATTACATTCAAGTGTTGCCAAATGCACTATTGAACAGTGTATTAGAGAGTGTAAATCAATTAGGTTTTAAAGCGCGTCATATAGAATGCGAAGAATTACCGTATCGATTACGTAAGCAAGTACCATTCGCACAAGAGTTTGAGTTTATTCCTGTTTCAGGACAGTATTATGGGAAATTAGATGAATTAGAATTATTAATCTTGCCAAGTTCCCACGACCGGTTAGAAATCATTATGGAAGTAGATAGAAAATCACGTGGATTGGCAGGTTTATTTGCAGAAGCACTTGATCTGGATGAGAAAGTGATTCGCTTTACAGTAACGAATGAAGATATCCCAGTGATGCAGCAAAAAATTAACAATTATATTTTTTAAATGCTTAAACTATGGTATGAACGGGCAAGACCTGATGTAACGCAGCTTGTTACTGCAACTGGATATAGTTTTCCGAGCGGTCATACGATGAATGCTACTGCTTTTTTAGGATTTATTGCATACGTCACAATTACTGAAGAGCGTATTTCATTGCATAAAAAATTGTTGATTATTCTTATAGCGAGCTTTGTTGTATTATCTATTTCAGTTAGCCGAATATATCTTGGCGTGCATTTTCCATCTGACATATTAGCAGGATGGGCAGCTGGCGGTAGCTGGCTCGTTTTATGTGTTATATTTCATAAAGCGTTTATAAAAAAAGAACCTATGTCATAAATGGATACTCTTTCTCATAAAGAAGCTGATAAAGGTGCTATTGTCAGCATTATGGCCTACATATTTTTATCCTCTACGAAAATTATCATCAGTTATATTACCCTCTCTAGCGCATTACGTGCTGACGGTTTGAATAACTTAACGGATATTGGTGCCTCTTTAGCAATATTAATCGGTTTAAAAATTTCTCGTAAACCTCGAGATCCAGATCATCCATATGGACATTCGCGTGCAGAACAAATAGCTTCGCTTGTTGCTTCTTTCATTATGGCAACGGTCGGATTAGAAGTTGTTATTAGTGCCATTCAATCATTTTTAAATCCGAAACAAGCTGCGCCCAATGTACTTGCTGCATGGGTAGCTTTATTTTCTGCTGTCGTTATGTACTGTGTATTTAGGTATACGAAAAAGATTGCAATTCGAACAAAGAGTAAATCATTAGAAGCTGCCGCAAAGGATAATTTATCAGATGCACTCGTAAGTATTGGTACAGTTGTAGGCATTGTCGGCTCACAGTTTCAAATGCCTATTTTAGATCCTATTGCCGCTTTAATTGTCGGCCTTATTATTTGTAAAACTGCATGGGAAATTTTCGTAGAAGCTTCTCATATGCTAACAGATGGCATTGACCCTGATAAAATGGAAGAATATGCTGATGCTCTTGAGCATATTTCTGGTGTGGAAAACATTGTAGATATTCGAGCGCGTATGTACGGGAATCAAACGTACGTTGATATTACAATTGAGGTAGACGCTCGTATGGATGTTGGAGAAAGTCACTGTATTACTGACAACATCGAAGCCATGCTTCGAAAAAAATTCGGAATTTACCATGCCCATATTCATGTTGAACCAATGGAAAAAGAACCTATTATGACATAGATGACATGTAAAGGATACGGTGGATTAAATGAAAAATATGTAATGAACATAGAAAACAAACAAATAATCAATGGGGTTCATAATTTGTGGATTGAAATGAAAAAACAAAAGGAAAGTGGCGAAATACCATAAATGAGAGAAATCAAGTCTGAAAAAGAATTCAAAGACATCATCGCAAGTGAGGAGCCAGTAGTTCTTAAGTTCTTTACTACATGGTGCCCGGATTGCGTGCGTATGGACAACTTTATCGGAGAGGTAATGGAAGAGTTCAATAAGTTTGAATGGTATTCTATTAATAAAGATGAGTTCCCAAGTATCGCTGAAGAGTATCAAGTAATGGGTATTCCAAGTTTACTTGTATATCAAAATGGCGAGAAGCTAGGCCACTTACATAGTGCTAATGCAAAAACTGAAGAGCAAGTTACTGAGTTTTTAGAAGCATACTAATTGGCGCCTTATTTGCCTGCACTTGGTATGGACTTAGGTATATGGACAGACCATGAGGGAATCTCTGAATATACTAATAAAAAAGGAGATGTTGAGTAAATGGCGCGTTATAGTTTACATGGAGGACACAATAGTATTGTACAAGGGGCTAACTGGGGAAATCGGAAAGAGCATGTTTTGGATCGTCAAGTTAAAGATGCGGTTGCGGCCAAGTTAAAAGCTTTAGGACACACAGTCTATGATGATACGGACGAAGTAGGAAGCACTCAAGCTCAAAATTTAAATAATATTATTCGTAATAGTAATTCACATGTTGTAGATTTAGCTATTGCTTTTCACCTTAATGCAAGTGATGGGACTGGGCAGGGTGTTGAAGTGCTGTATTATGATCAGAATGAACTAGCATCTAAAATTTCAGCTCAACTAGCAAAAGATATTGGATGGCGTGATCGTAGTGCGAAACAACGTAAAGATTTAGCAGTATTGAATGGGACTAAAGCACCAGCTATTCTTATCGAATTAGGATTCATTGATAATGATTCTGACATGGCAAAATGGGATGTTGATAAGATCGCTAATTCAATCGTTTTTGCTTTAACTGGACAATCTGGTGGAGGTAGCCAACCACCTCAAAAACGTAATATTGTCGAAGTTGGTGGAATAGGTAAAGAAAACTTGGCTGAATTAGTAAGTGCTTTAAATTCAGTTAAGATGACAGGTAACTTAATTCTTAGAAGTGATGGTTATGTTTATCCTGTAACTGATCCAACTAGCGATACTCAATTAAAAGCATTCACTGATTATCTTGACCGTAAAGGCTGGGCATATACTGTTAAGTAAGTGGACATAACTCAAAGTGTGGCAAGAATAGTGGTTAATGGGAAAGACCTTCCGTTCACTTCAGTTCAAACTTCTGCGTGGAATAATGGTCCTGTATATGATGTAACTGTTTCAACAAAGCAGAGAGTGAACGAACTTTATCAATTTATGTGGTCACAAGTACCAGTTACACTTACGATGTATTTTCTTCAAGGAGCAGACTTAATGCGATTTGTAAGGATTACTGGGATTAATGAAAGTGTAACGGGAGAATATATATATCATTTCTCTTGGGGATAAATGTTTTATTCATATGTGGATTCTCAAGTTGGCATGCGACCAGCGTATGGTACGGCTATAACGTATAGCGGGGCACAAAGTACAGTTCAAGCTGTTCAACAAGCATTGCAAATGCAACAACAAATGCAAATGCAGCAAGGTATACAACCGTATTATTCCTCTATGGAGTATTTTTACCCAACGCAACATTTTACACCATACGGAATTGCTTTTACTTCAATTCCATATGGAACAGTATTCAATTTATAAGTGCAAGTAAAAAGCACCCTTTTAAAAATAATAATAGCTCGTCCAAACCTCTCTAATCAATCTTGCATAATATGTAGTAATAAGCTTGAAAGGGGAACGAGTATGTCTTGCTATTACTACTGTAAGTATTGTAAGGATTATAAAAAGAAGCAACATGATTGTCGTAATAACACTAGTAAGTGTCATGCCAACAAGGATAACCTTGTTAGGGCATCAGCATTTAGAGCTAGAAATACTGTAAATCAAAATGTTCCTGCTAATACTTTTGTGAAAGTGTTATTCCAAAATGAACAATTTGATTTAGCAAATGAGTATAATCCAGCAACGTCTATTTTTATGCCGAAGACGAAAGGCGTATATTCTATTATTGGAACGATTGGTTTCTTTCCAAACGATACAAATTTAAATTATAGAGCTCGTGTAGAAATTCGTGTGAATGGAAATGCAGCAATAGCTATAGATAATGACTTTTTTGGTCCAATAGGTTTTGGAAATGTTGTAAGTGTTTCAACAATCATTCAATTGAATGCAGGAGATACAGTTGAGATTTATGCACAAAGTAGTATAGATGGTGTTTTAAGCCCTTTAGAAGATGGTTCGCACTTTGAAGCGGCAAGATTTCCGTCTCCTACTAAATAAGTGAATCAACCTATTCTGGCAAATACGTCTGTGAAAGTGTTATTTCAAAATGAACAATTTGATTTAGCGAATGAATATAATCCAGTAACATCCACTTTTAAGCCGAAGACTAGAGGAGTATATAGTGTATTAGGCGATATAACATTTTCTCCAAATGATTTTAATGTGAATTACAGAGCTAGAGTAGAAATTCGTGTAAATGGAAATGCAGCAATAGCTATAGATAATGATTTCTTTGGGACAGGGGTATTTTTTAATAATGATGTTTCAGTCACTTCTATTCTTCAATTAGAAGCAGGGGATGTAGTTAAAATTTTCGCAGAGAGTAGTATTGATGGCGTTATTGTACAAAACGTTAACGGTTTGAATACTGTTCATTTTGAAGCGGCAAGGTTTCCTTCTCCAATTGAATGAATGCAAGAAAATGTACAAGCTCAGCCACAGCTTTCACCACCGTGGATCACATATTTTAATGAACTAAGAAATTCAATTGGTGCTGATCCAACAGTTACAGTGGGGCCACTTATTCCAGTTGGCGGGAATTATATTATTTTAGTGCATGCGTTAAGTAATGAAAAAGCGAGAGCATTAGCAACGCTTCTAAAAAATTCTGTACAATTTGGAAATGTAAGTGTAACGGTTATTGTAACGAATAATGAAAATGAAATTGTAAATCCATTTCCTTGTCCACTAGATGCATTTGAAATTGCGCATTTATTTCAAGTAGCGTTAGAGAATAATCCTTATTTTGAACAAGTTGTGGTACAGCCTCAGTTCCCTGGTGGAGTGAATGTTGTATTTCCAGTTTTTAAAGCGGAAGTGATCCAATTTTTTAATGATGATATTTCAAATCTATGTCAAACGTTTACAGGTGTTGCTGCAAATGTGTTTCGTGATGTAATGCAGGATGATGTTTGTGATACCCCAATTTTATTTTCCACAAGTTGCGTTATGAGCAGTGAAAATCCACAATTACAAAATACAGATTTAGAACCAAAGTTGTTTTATTAAATGGGGTATATTGTTGATATTTCAAAGTGGAATGGAACTATTAATTGGGAAATTGCAGCGCCTCAACTAGATTTAGTTATTGCTAGAGTGCAAGATGGTTCAAATACGGTGGATTTTATGTATCAAAGTTATGTGAATGAAATGAAGAAGCATAGTGTTCCGTTTGGTAATTATGCATTTTGTCGTTTTATTTCTATTGCAGATGCAAAGAAAGAGGCACAAGATTTTTGGAATCGTGGCGATAAGTCTGCTGCGTTTTGGGTGGCGGATGTTGAAGTGCAAACGATGGTAGATATGCAAGGCGGGACACAAGTATTTATAGATGAATTACGTCGTTTAGGTGCGAAAAAAGTAGGATTATATGTTGGGCATCACACGTATGTATCGTTTGGAGCGCGTAATATTGATGCTGATTTTGTATGGATTCCTCGTTATGGAGGGAATAAGCCGGCATATCCGTGTGATATTTGGCAATATACGGATTCGGGGAATGTTCCTGGGATCGGGAAATGTGATTTGAATCAACTAATAGGAAATAAGTCACTTTCCTGGTTTATAGATTCGAATCAAGAAAATCAATCTCATGTAGTGGATTTGCAGCAATCAAGTGGTATTGGTATTGCAGTTTCAAAATATCCTGATGGATACGGCATAAATTCATATGAAAATCCTGTGAACCCCCAGTATACAGGTGCAATCACTAAGAAAATCCCGTATTTAATTTTAAACGGTTATTGGGGAGGCGGCGATAAAGATATGATTTGCTTAGGGAATGATAAGCAGTGGGTATATTTAAAACATTTTGATGTGAAATGGTATTATGCTTCTTCAAAATATCCTGTCGGGTACGGAGTGAATTATTATGGAGAGCCTGAATGTATTAATTATAAAGGAAATATAAATGGATCAACATCTTACCGTGTGTGGGGAAGAGTAAAAAATGCGGTAGATATCGGACAAAGTAGTTGGATACCGGAAAAACATTTAAACATTAAGTAATTGCATAATAATAAAAGTGAGGTATTTGAATTGAAAAAGAAAAAGCTGTTTTTGGGAACAATTATTTCATGCGTGGTACTCGCATTATCTGCATGTGGTTCCTCAGACAACGTAGTAACATCAAAAGTAGGAAATGTTACAGAGAAAGAGTTAAGTAAAGAATTAAAACAAAAATATGGAGAAAGTACATTATACCAAATGGTATTAAGTAAGGCGCTGCTAGATAAATATAAAGTTTCAGATGAGGAAGCAACAAAACAAGTAAAAGAAGCAAAAGATAAAATGGGTGACAACTTTAAAGAGACTTTAGAAAAACTTGGGTTAAAAAACGAAGATGAATTAAAAGAAAAAATGAAACCAGAAATTGCATTTGAAAAAGCGATTAAAGCGACTGTCACAGAAAAAGATGTAAAAGATAACTATAAACCAGAAATGAAGGTAAGTCATATTTTAGTAAAAGATGAAAAAACCGCTAAAGAAGTAAAAGAGAAAGTGAATAATGGTGAAGATTTTGCCGCTTTAGCGAAGCAGTACTCAGAAGATACTGGTTCAAAGGAACAAGGTGGAGAAATAGCTGGTTTTGGCCCTGGGCAAACTGTTAAAGAATTTGAGGAAGCTGCGTATAAATTAAATGCAGGACAAGTAAGTGAACCAGTTAAAACATCTTACGGTTACCATATTATTAAAGTGACTGATAAAAAAGAGTTGAAACCATTTGAAGAAGTGAAGGATAAGATCCGTAAAGATTTAGAACAACAAAGATTACAAGATACGACAGGTAAATGGAAACAGCAAGTAGTCAATGATTTATTAAAAGATGCTGATATTAAGGTGAATGATAAAGAATATAAAGAGACATTTAAATTTCTAGAAAAGAAATAAATGAAAGTGATTTTTCAAAGAGAAGACGGAGGGAAAGTTTTTGAATCGAATGATGAAAATATAAGTAATTTATTAGCTATATTAAAAGAAACGAAAGGGATCAAAATTGGGATGGTTGAGTATGAAGTGTTAAAATATGAAATAGAGTATTTTCGTCATCCGAAAAGAGGAGAAACGGAGAGGGAATTACATATAATCATACATCCTAAATATATGTAAATGTGTGAAATAGAATGGATAAATGATCAAGGAGATAAAGAAATGAATCATGTAACGAGGCAGAAAGAAGAAAGAGAGTGGGTTCCATTTACAGTAATGTCGGAACAATTGTTAAGTATGAGAAAGGTTATTGGTGAGAAATTAAAAGTGCAAAGGGCGATAGTAACAAATGAAGAAAAAGAAAGAATTTCTGATAAATTGCTAACGGCATTATTGTCTGAGCAAGAAATATTGGTGACATATTTTGAAGATGGCTACATACTTACAAGTTATATGACAGTCGTTCATATAGACCCGGTAAGGCAGATTATAATGTGCACAGACGCATTTTATAAAACTCATGTATTGAGTTTTATAGATGTAATTGAAATAATGTAAATGCCATCAGTTGTAGGAAATTTAGTTGTACAAAATAGTAACGGATCATTTAACTTAGGTGATTTCTACAACGTGTCTCCGAAAGAAAATACGAAAGCTTACAATGGATCTGGCGCATCAAACGTTGGTTTTGTTGTTAATACTTTTAACGGTGTTAGTGCGACTAATACGTTTGATTCGGACCTTGCAGACCAAAATCAAGTGGGTACAGCCTAAATGAATAACGTTATAAAAAAAGTAGATTTATCAGATGCAAAATCAAGTAATCTTGTTGCGCTTATTTATAGCAATGAAGTTATATTGATTGAAAACGCATTTTGTCCAAATGAAATAAAACTAAATTTTAATGAGATTGCAATTTTATCTGCAATTAAAACAGCTCATATTGCAAAAGTGTCCATCAGAAAAGAACTTGAAGCGCTTTTTCATGATACAGGAGTATTACTGGTGAAACAAAGTGCTGAAGTTGGTAGCAGTCAATCTATAACAATGCATTTTGAGCAATTCAAAAAATTACAATATGAAATTGAGCTTTTAAATAAAAGTATGTAAATGAAAATGCAGGATAATGAGGCTTTTAAAGCAGGTAAATTAGGTACAGTTTATATGTATCGTTTTGAAAAATGCGGGAAAGAGAAGTTGAAATTTAAAAGTAATAATGAAATAAGCAACGAATTTTTAAATATGTAAATGGTAAAGGGAGGCGAGGAATTGAAGCGAAATGACATTAGAAAACTCGTAATTATTACAGGAGTGACACAAGGATTAGGACGCGCGATGGTTGATCGATTTCATGAATTGGGATGGAACATATGTGGCTGTGGACGTTCAAAAGATAAAATTGAAGAACTAAAAAAACAATACGGTAATACACATGATTTTCAAATAATTGATGTTTCAGATTCGCAGCAAGTTAGTAGTTGGGCAAATGATATCCTTACTAAATATCGGACTCCCGACTTGTTAATAAATAATGCATCAATTGTGAATCAAAATGCACCAATTTGGAAAGTTACCGCTGGGGAATTTGAAAATGTAATGAATGTAAACGTGAGTGGTGTAGTAAATGTAATAAGAGCATTTGTCCCAGCAATGGTAGATAGAAAAGAAGGAATTATTATTAATATGAGTTCTAGTTGGGGAAGAGAAGGTGAGGCAGATCTTGCACCATACTGTGCCTCTAAGTTTGCAATTGAAGGTATCACGAAATCTATGGCACTGGAATTGCCCGATGGAATGGCTGTAGTTGCTTTAGATCCTGGCGGTGGTATTAGCACTCCAATGCTGTATTCATGTGCACCACAGTATGTTAATGGATCACCCACACCTGAAATGTGGTCACATAATGCGATTCAATATATATTGAATATAACAATAGATAAAAATGGAGATTCGTTGACATGCCCAGCATGTGTTTAAATGAATCCAAGTAGTTTAAAAGTGACAGGAGCATGGTATCAAGTAGGAGGAAATCTTACAGCTGCTATTGGAACGACAAGAGGATTTATTGGGGAAGAGAAAATTGAATCGGACCTTGTTATTATAGGAAGCTCATTACAAGCCCTCGGGTATATTTTACAAATTATAGCGAGTAATTATACCGAAGAAGAAGAAATAGAAAATCGAAATATATATTTGCATAATGAAAGTGAAACACTGGATAAAATGGGAATTGAGTTATTGGCATTAGGGAATATATCAAATGTAATAGGAACATATTTTAATAAAAATGAACAATTAACAGAGAATGATTATCTTATCATTGTCGGGAACAGTTTGCAATCGATTGGTGCTTTTTTAGGAGTAGAAGCAGCTTTGATTGAGATGAAAGCAATACAGCGAATCATTGTACTAGGCAATTTTATGCAAAGCTTAGGGGCCGGACTACAAGCGTATCAAGGTATAATTAATTTATCGAAGGATGAAGTAGAAAACGAAGATGGTATTCTTGATAAGAAAAATGAGAGGATAATAGCACTGATTGGTATTTGGATACAGGCAATAGGAACGGTAATTTCTGCGATGGGATTAACTGCATTAGAGAAAGAGAAGAGTTTTGAAAACGATAAGAATATTAAAATGCTCATTGAAAGAGAGGATGTAAAATGTAATTAAATGAAATTATCTCCTGTTATATCAAAAAGTTTGATTGCTGTTGGTTATAATCCCTTTTCTATGATTTTACGAATCCAATTAAAAAATGGCATGTATGATTTCTTTAACGTTCCCGAAAGCGTTTACAATAACTTATTAAATGCACAATCTAAAAGTTATTACCATAAAACTTATATTAAAAATTCTTTCCGCTACACTAAAATTTAAATGTCAGAAAATTATCGTTCTCGAGAGGAGCGACGACAAGTTAAAAAGAAAAATCAGCCAGCTTCTAAAAAACAAAAACAAAAGGGTAAAACATCATTTTTCCGTAAGTTTTTAATTAGTTGTTTATTACTTGGTATTGTAGGTTTAGTGGCGGGGGTTGCTACCTTTTTTGTAATGATTAAGGACGCACCAAAACTTGAAAAAGCAAAACTTGTTAATCCGTTATCCTCAAAAATTTATGATAAAGACGGGGATTTGGTATATGAATACGGAAAAGAAAAGCGAACGAATGTTACGTATGATCAAATTCCTAAATTAGTAGAAAATGCTTTTTTAGCTGCGGAAGATGCACGTTTTTATGAGCATAGTGGTGTGGATTTCAAAGGTACTGCTCGTGCAGTTTTAGTTAGTTTAAAAGGAGATTACGGTTCGCAAGGCGGAAGTACAATAACGCAGCAAGTTATTAAAAACTACTTCTTATCAATGGATAAAACACCAAAGCGTAAGGCGCAAGAAGTGTATTTAGCTTATAAGCTAGAACAACAGTATTCAAAACATGAAATATTAGAGATGTACTTAAACAAAATTAATTTAGGAAACCGCTCATACGGAATCGCAACAGCAGCACAAAACTACTATAAAAAAGAATTAAAAGACTTAACATTACCAGAAGTTGCGATGCTTGCAGGTTTACCGAAAGCACCAAATAATTACGACCCGTCGAAACCACAAAATATTCAAAAGGCAACAGAAAGAAGAAATGTTGTACTAAAGTTAATGAATCGACATGGTTATATTACAAAAGCAGAAATGGAAGAAGCGTCGAAAGTACCAGTGGACAAAGGTGTTCAAAAGGCAGCTGAATTACAAGCGATGCCATATCCTGTATTTATGGATGCAGTTGTGAAAGAAGTTGAAAAAGAATTACCTGATGCTAATATTGGTTCTGATGGTTTAGAAATTTATACAACATTAGACAAAAAGGCACAAACATTGGCTGATAATATTTTAAATACAAATATTATTGATTATCCAAATGAGAAATTCCAAGGGGCTTTCACATTTATGGATACAAAAACAGGTGAAGTACGTGCTATAGGTAGTGGGCGTGGTGAAAATAAGGCTGTATTTAAAGGTCATAATATGGCAACTGAATTAGATCGCTCAGCAGGTTCAACAATGAAACCGATCTTTGATTATGCTCCTGCAATTGAATATTTAAAATGGGCTACTTATCATCAAGTCGATGACTCGCCATTTAAGTATACTGGTGGTCAAGATGTCAGAAACTCAGATAGAGGGTATTTAGGACAAATTACAATGCGTGAAGCATTAAAATTATCACGTAATGTTCCAGCTATTAAAACTGCAAAAGAAGTAGGAATAAATAAATCAAAAGCTTTCTCTGAAAAGTTAGGTATTACATTTAATGCAACACCGACAGAATCAACAGCGATTGGTACAAATGAAGTATCGCCAACTGAAATGGCAGGTGCGTATGCTGCATTTGGTAATGACGGTAAATATACGAAGCCGCATTTTGTTAAAAAAGTGGTTTATCCAGATGGTAAATCAAAAAGTTTTGAGCAAAAGTCAAAACGAGTGATGGAAGATTATACAGCTTATATGATTACAGATATGCTTCGTTCCGTCGTAACATCTGGTACTGGTACAGCCGCTAATATAAGTTCTTTAGATGTAGCTGGTAAAACAGGAACAACGAACTATTCTTCGGAAAAAGCCGCGCAGTATAAATTACCAGACAGTGCGACTCGTGATAGCTGGTTTGCAGGATATACACCGCAGTATACGATGGCAGTATGGACTGGTTATATGAAAGATAGTAAAGACGATTATATTAGTAGTAAAAATACGATGGCAGTATGGACTGGTTATATGAAAGATAGTAAAGACGATTATATTAGTAGTAAAAACACGAAAATTGCACAGTTGATCTTTAAAGAAATGATGAGCGAGATGGCTACTGATAAATCACAATTTAAGATGCCAAGTAGTGTTACTAAAGAAGGTAATGAGTTACGTATAAAAGGTGAGAAACGTGATTCCTCACCAAATACGAGCGTACCGAATACAACTGAACAGCCGAAACAAGATCAGCAGCAAAAAACTGAAGAAGAGAAAAAGCAAGAAGAACAAAAGAAACAGGAAGAATTAAAGAAACAAGAAGAACAAAAGAAACAAGATGATCTTAAGAAGCAAGAAGAACAAAAGAAACAAGACGACCTTAAGAAGCAAGAAGAACAGAAACAAAATGAACAAAATAATGGAAATGGTCAAGGAAATACAACGCCGCCAAACAACGGAGGAGGCGGAAACACAACGCCGCCGAATAATGGAGGAGGCGGGAACACAACGCCGCCGAATAACGGAGGAGGCGGGAACACAACGCCGCCAAATAACGGAGAAGGCGGGAACACAACGCCCCCAAGTAACGGGGGAGGGCAAGGGAATCCAACCCCACCAGTGACAACTCCACCGAATAATGGGGGGAATGCAGGAGAAGTTCCTGCGAATAATGGGCAATAAATGTGGGTATTATCAAGAGTAACTGCCGTGGTTCCTTCAACTCCCGGAATACATGTGCCCGCCGTCCATACAGCTAGCTCTGATGTTGGCATTGAACTTCCCGCAACTTGGCAACAATATCAAGTTCCCGGTCAAGTTACCCCCTCATTTTGGCATCACGGCACACACCCAAGTAGCACTACCTTTTATAACCCCAGTTATGTTCCATTACCCCCGACTCAAGTCTTTTATCATTTTCCATCCATTTATTTTCAAAATTTCTATGGTACGTTTAACATTTAAATGTTATTTTTATTTACAGGGTTTTATTTACTTGTTCCAACGCTTCCTCTCTTTATTAAAGAGATTGGTGGAAATGAATCACAAGTTGGATTGATGATGGGAATGTTTACAATAGCTGCTGTTGTAATACGACCGATTATTGGAGGTATGTTAGATCAATATGGTAGAAGGTCTTTTATTATTTTCGGACTCATCCTTTTTGGGCTAACGATGTATTCCTATAATTTAGCATCGACTATAGTCCTTTTAGCAGTTTTACGCGTTATTCACGGAGTGACATGGGCCGTTTCTACAACAGCTGTTGGAACTGTGATAACTGATATTATTCCAGATTCACGCCGTGGAGAAGGTATGGGCTGGTACGGGATGGCTATGACAATTGCAATGGCAATCGGACCGATGATTGGATTATGGGTAGTACAATATTATTCATTTCATGGTCTATTCCTTTTAGCAACTCTTTTATCTTTCATGGCAGTCATATTATCGTTAATAACGAAAATGCCATTCACGCCACAAAAGGAAAAAGGGAAAATTCAACTATTTGAAAAATCCGTTTTATCAATTACGATTGTTGTTTTCTTTTTATCATTTGCATATGGTGGCATTACAACGTTTTTACCGTTATTCGCTTCATCAATTAATGTGAATCCTGGGACGTTCTTTCTTGTATATGCAATTGCATTAACAATTGTAAGACCGATTTCAGGTAAATTATTAGATAAATATGGAGAAGTATTCATCATACTTCCAGCACTATGTATTACTATTTTAGCTATAGTTGTATTAACGATTGCAAATGGTTTGACGGGCATCATTATTGCAGCGACATTATACGGTGTGGGATTTGGCTCAGCACAGCCAGCTTTACAAGCGGCGATGCTTACAATTGTTGATCCTAGTAAAAGAGGAGTTGCTAACGCTTCATTTTTTACAGCATTTGATTTAGGTATCGGATTAGGTGCAATTTTACTTGGATTTGTGTCACAAATGTTTGGCTATCGTATTTTATTTACAGCAAGCTCTGTTTCAGCTGTACTAGCTTTACTTGTTTTTGGCATGTTTGTAAGACAAAAGTTAAGTAAAAAAGAATTAAGCCGAGAGGGATAATTGAATATTATCGTTGAAAACGAAGCTGTAAAATGGTTTAAAGAAGAATTACGAATCAATCGCAATGAATGTATTCGATTTGTCGTAAGATATGGTGGAAATAGCTCAATTCAGCCCGCATATTCTTTAGGGATTGTTTCTGAGAAACCAGATGGGAAATAGGTGTCAGTTAAGAAAGATGGTATTCTATTTTTTGTAGATTTTGATGATCTTTGGTACTTTCAAAACTATGATTTAGTTGTAAGTTATCATAAAGAAACAGAAGAAATTCAATTTAATTATGTAAAATAAATGAAAGCTGAAGAAAAATTTTCCCCGGGATTAGATGGTGTAGTAGCAGCGGAGACGAAAATCTCGTTTCTTGACACAGTAAAAGGTGAAATTGTAATTCAAGGGTATGATTTAATCGAACTCTCAAAAACAAAAGAGTATTTAGACATTGTGCACCTTTTATTAGAAGAGCATCTACCGAATGAGGATGAAAAAGAAACACTTGAAAAGAAATTAAAAGAAGAATATGCAGTGCCAGAAGGGGTATTCAACGTTCTAAAGGCGTTGCCTAAAGAAACGCACCCTATGGATGGTTTGCGTACAGGTGTGTCTGCATTAGCTGGTTATGATAATGATATCGAAAATCGCTCGTTAGAAGTAAACAAAGATCGAGGTTATAAGCTTTTAAGTAAAGTACCAAATATTGTAGCAAATAGCTATCATATTTTAAATAATGAGGAGCCAATCGAGCCTCTTCAGGAATTATCATATAGTGCGAATTTCTTCTATATGTTAACTGGTAAGAAACCGACTGAACTTGAGGAGAAGATCTTTGATCGTTCCCTTGTTTTATATAGTGAACATGAAATGCCAAACTCTACATTTACAGCGCGTGTAATTGCGTCAACACAATCAGATTTATACGGTGCTCTAACAGGTGCGGTTGCATCTTTAAAGGGAAGCTTACATGGCGGTGCGAATGAAGCTGTTATGTACATGCTTTTAGAGGCTGGCAATGTTGAGAAGTTTGAAGAGTTATTACAGAAAAAACTATATAACAAAGAAAAAATTATGGGCTTTGGACACCGTGTTTATATGAAGAAAATGGATCCAAGAGCACTTATGATGAAGGAAGCTTTAAAACAGCTATGTGATGTAAAAGGTGATTATACACTATATGAAATGTGTGAAGCTGGAGAGAAAATCATGGAGAAGGAAAAAGGCATTTATCCGAATCTTGATTATTATGCAGCACCAGTATATTGGATGCTTGGTATCCCAATTCAACTGTACACACCAATCTTCTTTAGCTCTAGAACAGTAGGACTATGTGCGCACGTTATTGAGCAACATGCAAATAATCGCTTGTTCCGTCCACGTGTAAATTATGTTGGCGAGCGACATGTACTTAGTAAATAAATGATTAAAACAAATGAAATTAAACAAAAAGATGCATTATTAGAAGAAATTACGGATTATGTATTAAATAAAGAGGTTACTAGTGCAGAAGCATTTAGTACTGCTCGCTACGTATTATTAGATACACTTGGATGCGGAATTTTAGCATTGCAATATCCAGAGTGTACGAAATTATTAGGTCCAGTTGTACCAGGAACGGTTGTGCCAAACGGTACACGTGTACCAGGAACGTCTTATGTACTAGATCCAGTAAAAGGTGCATTCAATATTGGATGTATGATCCGTTGGTTAGACTATAACGATACTTGGCTTGCAGCAGAATGGGGACATCCATCTGATAACTTAGGCGGAATTTTAGCAGTTGCAGATTATATTAGCCGTGTTCGTATTTCAGAAGGAAAAGAACCATTAAAAGTACGTGAAGTACTAGAAATGATGATTAAAGCACATGAAATTCAAGGTGTACTTGCTTTAGAAAACAGCTTAAACCGCGTTGGTCTTGACCACGTATTATACGTAAAAGTAGCAACAACTGCTGTAGTTGCAAAAATGCTTGGCGGAACACGTGAAGAAATCTTTAATGCATTATCACATGCGTGGATTGATAACTCTAGTCTTCGTACATATCGACATGCTCCAAATACTGGATCACGTAAATCATGGGCAGCAGGTGATGCGACGAGTCGCGGTGTCCATCTTGCAATGACTGCTCTAAAAGGTGAAATGGGTTATCCAACAGCATTATCTGCGCCAGGATGGGGATTCCAAGATGTATTATTTAATAAACAAGAATTAAAATTAGCTAGACCACTAGAGTCTTATGTAATGGAAAACGTATTATTTAAAGTATCATATCCAGCAGAATTCCATGCACAAACAGCTGCAGAATGTGCAGTGAAATTACATCCGGAACTTAAAGAAAGATTAGATGAAATTGATCGTATTACAATTACAACTCATGAATCAGCAATTCGTATTATCGATAAAGAAGGTCCATTAAATAACCCAGCTGATCGTGATCATTGTTTACAATACATTACGGCAATTGGTTTATTAAAAGGAGATATCGTAGCGGACGATTATGAGGATGTAGTAGCAAATGATCCACGTGTAGATGAATTACGTAATAAGATGGTTGTTGTTGAAAACAAACAGTACAGTTTAGATTATCTTGACCCGAACAAGCGCTCAATCGCCAACGCTGTTCAAGTTCATTTTAAAGATGGTACTGTAACAGAAAACGTGGAATGTGAATACCCACTTGGACACCGTTTCCGTAGAGACGAAGCGATTCCAAAAGTTGTTCAAAAATTCACTGCAAATATGGCAGGTCATTATTCTAGTAAGCAACAAGAACAAATTCATGAAGTTTGTTTAAATGAAGAAAAACTAGAAAATATGAATGTAAACGAATTTGTAGATCTATTCTTAATTTAAATGGCTTGGGTTGTGAATAAACAGTCAACACAAGAGGAGCTTGCGAATGGCTTCCGAGCTTTAGTAGAAGCAAATGAAATTTTGCAAATTCCAGGTGCTCATGATGCGATGGCGGCTCTTGTTGCAAAAAATACAGGTTTTTCAGCTCTTTATTTATCGGGAGCTGCTTACACTGCAAGTAAAGGTCTACCAGATTTAGGTATCGTGACATCTACTGAAGTAGCTGAAAGAGCAAGAGATCTAGTTAGAGCTACAGATTTACCAGTTCTTGTTGACATTGATACAGGATTTGGTGGAGTACTAAACGTAGCGAGAACAGCTGTAGAAATGGTAGAGGCAAAAGTAGCAGCTGTTCAAATTGAAGATCAACAATTACCAAAGAAATGTGGACATTTAAATGGTAAGAAACTTGTTACTACAGAAGAATTAGTTCAAAAAATTAAAGCGATTAAAGAAGTTGCGCCAAGTTTATATATTGTAGCACGCACAGATGCTCGCGGTGTAGAGGGACTAGATGCTGCGATTGAAAGAGCGAATGCATATGTTAAAGCAGGTGCAGATGCAATTTTCCCAGAAGCGCTTCAATCGGAAGAAGAATTCCGTTTATTTACTAGCAAAGTGAATGCACCTTTACTAGCAAATATGACTGAGTTCGGGAAAACACCATATTATAGTGCTGAGGAATTTGCGAATATGGGCTTCCAAATGGTGATTTATCCAGTAACGTCGCTTCGAGTTGCTGCAAAAGCATATGAGAATGTATTCACGCTAATTAAAGAGACTGGTTCTCAAAAAGATGCACTTTCAAATATGCAAACGAGAAGCGAGCTATATGAGACAATTTCATATCATGACTTTGAAGAATTAGATACTGGAATTGCAAAAACAGTATTATCAGAAGATCAATAGATGAGAATACATCTTTGGCAAAATGAACTGCTTGATGTGAAAATTCATCGCCTTCTGTTTTCAATAATAAGATATTCCACTCATCGTAGACGAGCATATGCAAAGAGCAATGAAGGCCGAAATGATAGGGGGATTCAGATGGAGAAAACGAAGTTACCTTGGGATGAATTTTTTTCAATCAATAAAGATGTGAATAATACTTTCTTTACACCAGAAGATTTTTCAGGGGATGAAGATTTAATCGCAAAAACGACAGAACAATTCGTTAAACAGGGAATTGTCCCACAAATTGAAAACATTGAAAAACATAACTATAAAGTTTCTCGTCAATTATTTGAGAAAGCTGGGGAACTTGGATTATTAGGCATTGAGGTACCAGAAGATTATGGCGGGTTCGAGTTAGGAAAGGCTGTCTCAGGTCTTGTAGCAGAGAAAATGGGTTACGCTGGTGCATTTAGCGTTTCTTTTAATATACACGCTGGTGTCGGTACATTGCCTTACATATATTACGGAACGAAAGAACAGAAAGAAAAATATTTACCAAAAATCGCATCGGGAGAATGGATTGGGGCTTATGCTTTAACTGAGCCAAATGCTGGTTCGGATGCATTAAGTGCAAAAACAAGCGCAGTTTTGAATGAAGCGGGTACAGCTTGGAAGTTGAATGGTGAGAAGCAGTGGATTACAAATGCTCATATGGCAGATGTATACGTTGTTTTTGCGAAGACAAATAAAGGAATGACAGCATTTATTGTCGAAAGAACATGTGAAGGTGTATCTATTGGATTAGAAGAAAAGAAAATGGGGATTAAAGGTTCTTCAACGGCGACACTTATTTTAGAGGATGTAGTTATCCCTGCTGAAAATGTGTTAGGGGAAGTTGGGAGAGGGCATCACGTAGCCCTTAATATTCTTAACTTCGCTAGACTAAAACTTGCTTTTGGAAATATTGGAACAGCAAAACAAGCAATCGGTTTGTCAGTTCAATATGGAAAAGAGCGAAAACAGTTCCAAACGGAATTAGTAGACTTTACGATGATACAAGAGAAAATTGCAAATATGATCATTACAACATATGGAGCAGAAAGTGCAGCTTATCGTACAGCAGGTGTAATTGATGACGCAATTCATGAGAGTGATGAGGACCTTATGAAAAAAATGTCCCAATTTGCAATTGAATGTGCACTGAATAAAGTGAACGCTTCTGAAACACTTGCTTATATCGTAGATGAAGCTGTACAAATTCATGGCGGTTACGGTTATATGCAAGAATACGAAGTAGAACGATTATATCGTGATGCTAGAATTAGTCGTATTTTTGAAGGAACAAATGAAATTAATAGATTAACAGTTGCTAAAATGTTAATGAAGCAAATGGAACAAATTGAAGATGCTGAAGTAGAAGTTGATGTAGCAAATGTAGAAAGAAACCATCGTTACATTTTATTAGCGAAAAAATTGTTGGAACAATCTTTGAAAACGCTCTCTAAAACTCCAGGATTAAAAATTGATCAAGAGCAAGAATATTCACGTGTAGTATCAAATATGTTGACGGACGTGTACGTCATGGAATCAGCATTTTTACGTACGAGTAAAGCAATTAGTAAAAATGGTGAAGAAAAAGAGCGTACGAAACAAATGATAACGGATGTTATTTGTGAGGAAGGCTATCGTAAAGTAGAAGAAGCGGCGATTTCTATACTTTCAGCGGCTGTCACAGAAGAACAAGATAGACACGTAATGTTAGCTGAAATCCGTCAATTATTAGTGCCTTTATACACGAACGTATTTACGAAAAAGAGAGAAATTGCGAAAGCTATTATAAATCGTGGGAAATATATTGTGTAAATGAAAAAGATTGGTTTTATCGGTTTAGGTAACATGGGTCTTCCAATGTCTAAAAATTTAGTTAAATCAAGTTACACAGTCTATGGTGTGGACTTAAATAAAGAGGCTGAAGCTTCCTTTGAAAAAGAAGGAGGAATTATCGGCTTATCAATCTCAAAACTAGCAGAGACATGCGATGTGATTTTTACAAGTTTACCTTCACCTCGTGCTGTTGAAGCAGTATATTTTGGGGAAGAAGGATTATTTGAAAATAGCCACTCGAATGTCGTATTAATTGATACAAGTACTGTATCTCCACAACTAAACAAACAGTTAGAGGAGTCGGCGAAAGAAAAGAAAGTAGACTTTTTAGCCGCACCAGTTAGCGGTGGGGTAATTGGTGCAGAAAACCGCACATTAACGTTTATGGTTGGTGGATCAAAAGACGTATATGATAAAACTGAATCTATCATGGAAGTGTTAGGAGCGAATGTTTTCCATGTTAGTGAGCAAATCGATAGTGGCACAACTGTTAAATTAATTAACAATCTATTAATTGGTTTTTATACTGCTGGTGTGAGTGAAGCTTTAACATTAGCGAAAAAGAACAATATGGATTTAGATAAAATGTTTGATATTTTAAATGTAAGTTATGGCCAAAGTAGAATTTATGAGCGTAATTATAAAAGTTTCATTGCATCAGAAAACTATGAGCCAGGATTTACTGTAAATCTATTAAAAAAAGATTTAGGCTTTGCAGTTGATTTAGCAAAGGAAAGTGAACTCCACTTACCTGTAAGCGAAATGTTATTAAATGTATATGAAGAAGCGAGTGAGGCAGGATATGGTGAAAACGATATGGCTGCTTTATATAAGAAAGTTAGCGAACAATTAATTTCTAATCAAAAATAAATGATTACAACTGAAATTAAACGAGTAAAAAATCATATTAATGGCGAGTGGGTAGAATCTACTGGTACAGAAGTAGAAGCGGTTCCGAATCCAGCGACTGGAAAAATCATTGCTTACGTTCCACTTTCTCCAAAAGAAGACGTTGAAAAGGCTGTTGAAGCGGCAAAAGCGGCATTTGAAACATGGTCTAAAGTACCAGTTCCGAATCGTTCAAGAAATTTATATAAATATTTACAGCTATTACAAGAAAATAAAGATGAACTTGCAAAAATCATTACGCTAGAAAATGGTAAAACGCTAACAGATGCAACAGGTGAAGTACAACGTGGTATTGAAGCGGTAGAACTTGCAACATCAGCTCCAAATTTAATGATGGGACAAGCTCTTCCTAATATCGCAAGCGGAATTGATGGGTCGATTTGGCGCTATCCAATTGGAGTTGTTGCGGGTATTACACCGTTTAACTTCCCAATGATGATTCCATTATGGATGTTCCCACTTGCAATTGCTTGCGGTAATACGTTCGTATTAAAAACATCTGAGAGAACGCCACTTTTAGCAGAGCGGCTTGTAGAGTTATTCTATGAAGCTGGTTTTCCAAAAGGGGTATTAAATTTAGTACAAGGCGGAAAAGATGTTGTAAATAGCATTTTAGAAAATAAAGATATTCAAGCTGTTTCGTTCGTTGGTTCTGAGCCGGTAGCTCGTTACGTATATGAAACAGGTACGAAACATGGAAAACGTGTACAAGCGTTAGCAGGTGCGAAAAACCATGCGATTGTAATGCCAGATTGCAATCTTGAGAAAACAGTACAAGGTGTAATTGGATCTGCGTTTGCAAGTAGTGGAGAGCGCTGCATGGCTTGTTCAGTAGTAGCGGTAGTAGATGAAATTGCTGATGAATTTATCGACGTACTAGTAGCAGAGACGAAAAAACTAAAAGTAGGTGACGGTTTCAACGAAGATAATTACGTTGGACCATTAATCCGTGAATCGCATAAAGAGCGTGTTTTAGGCTACATTAATAGCGGTGTAGCAGATGGAGCAACTTTATTAGTAGATGGTCGTAAAATTAATGAAGAAGTTGGAGAAGGTTACTTCGTTGGAGCAACAATCTTTGATGGTGTAAACCAAGAAATGAAAATTTGGCAAGATGAAATTTTTGCTCCAGTATTAAGTATTGTGAGAGTGAAAGATTTAGAAGAAGGTATTAAATTGACGAACCAATCTAAATTTGCGAATGGTGCTGTTATTTATACATCAAATGGTAAGCATGCACAAACATTCCGTGATAACATCGATGCTGGTATGATCGGTGTAAACGTAAATGTTCCTGCACCAATGGCATTCTTCGCATTTGCAGGAAATAAAGCTTCCTTCTTTGGTGATTTAGGTACAAATGGTACAGATGGCGTTCAATTTTATACACGTAAAAAGGTTGTAACGGAGCGCTGGTTTTAAATGATAGAAAATTATCTTCTTTTCATCATTATGTCTATTTGTCTAATCATTTTACCTGGGCCTGATACAGCGATAGCTACGAAGAACACATTAGTTGCTGGTAAAATAGGCGGTGTTAAAACAGTATTCGGTACATGTGTTGCACTTTTGATTCATACTTTAGCTGCTGTAATTGGTCTTTCCGCACTTATTGTAAAGTCAGCTCTTTTATTTTCTATTTTCAAATATGTTGGGGCCCTTTATTTAATCTATATTGGTATTAAAGCCCTTTTAGCAGTAAAAAACAAAGAAGGTGTAAATACAAATGATGTATCTATAAATAATGATAACGAACATACTTCTTGTTTTCGCCAAGGGTTTCTTACGAATTTATTAAACCCTAAAATTGCAGTCTTCTTTTTAACTTTTTTACCACAATTTTTAAATCCAAGTCATAATACATTTATTCAACTTCTCGTAATGGGCCTTACTTATCTCGTTTTAACAGTCATTTGGTTTGCCTTTTATATATTTTTAATTGATAAAATTAGTGCTTTTATGAAGAAACCAAAGACGCAACGTTATATTCAAGGGCTAACAGGAATCATTTTAATTGGATTTGGTATTAAACTAGCATTAGAAAAAAATAATTAAATGACTGAAAACGTTTTATTTTCTGTTAGTGAAAACGGCGTTGCATCAATTACTTTAAACCGCCCAAAAGCACTTAACTCTTTATCTTATGATATGTTACAACCAATTGGGAAAAAACTTAAAGAATGGGAGAACGATGAGCGCATTGCAATTATCGTATTAAAGGGAGCCGGCACGAAAGGCTTTTGCGCAGGCGGTGACATTAAAACTCTTTACGAAGCACGTTCAAACGAAGTTGCATTACAGCATGCAGAACGTTTTTTTGAAGAAGAGTATGAAATTGATACATATATTTATCAATATAAAAAACCGATTATCGCTTGTTTAGATGGAATTGTAATGGGTGGTGGTGTCGGACTTACAAATGGTGCGAAGTATCGTATTGTAACAGAGCGCACAAAATGGGCGATGCCTGAGATGAACATCGGCTTCTTTCCAGACGTCGGCGCCGCATATTTCTTAAATAAAGCACCTGGATATGCAGGACATTACGTTGCTTTAACAGCATCTATTTTAAAAGCTTCTGACGTATTATTTATTCATGCTGCTGATTACTTTATGACATCTGATTCATTACCAGCTTTTCTAGCCGAACTTGACAACGTAAATTGGCATACTGAAGATGTACATACTCATTTAAAAGCAGTTCTTCAAACCTTTACATCTACTCCTGACTTAGAAAGCAAACTTGCTGCTTCATTAGAGGAAATTAATTCACACTTTGCCTTAGAAACGATTGAAGAAATTATCGGCTCATTAGAAAAAGGAGATAGCGAATTCGCTTTACAAACGAAACAAATATTATTATCAAAATCTCCTATTTCATTAAAAGTAACTTTAAAACAACTATTGGATGGCAAAGGAAAATCTGTTGAAGAATGTTTCGCTACAGATCTTATACTTGCTAAAAATTTTATGAGACATGAAGATTTCTTCGAGGGCGTACGCTCCGTTGTCGTTGATAAAGATCAAAATCCGAATTATAAATATAAACAGGTAAGCGATGTTTCAGAAGACGACGTAAATCGTTTCTTTAACTTACTTAATGCCTAAATGGAATTAGAAATAGAGAAAGGAGAAATCGGAATGCCAGGACCTTTATTATTGTCGGTTATTATCTTTTCATCATTAATGATAGGGATTACTCAGTTTTTTCATCATACAGATACGACAGAAGAAGTAAAGGATAAAGTTCGTCTCGTATTTCCGATTTTTATCGTATCTATTTCCTTATGTTTTCTATTAAATAAAGATGGGTATATTGTGGTGGTTTTTTCATTTTTCGTAGCAAGCGTTTTAATAACGATTTTATATTATGTAATGAAAGATTATATGCAAAAATAAATGAAATTTGAGATGCACACAAAAATAGTTTCAAATGAAAAAGAAGTAAGATTACATATAGAAGAAAACATATTTCAATTAAACTTGGATGGGTATCATTTATTTGCAGTTCAAGAAATATTACCTTTATATAAATCAAATGAAGAAAGAATTGGTAGTGCGATTATACAAAAGTTAGAGTGGGAGAACGGAAAAACTACAGTAAACTATCAACTCGTATCACTAAACTCAGTAAATTAAATGAAGTTATTTCATACAGCGGATTGGCATTTAGGCAAGCTTGTTCATGGCGTGTATATGACTGAAGATCAAAAGATTGTATTAGATCAGTTTGTACAAGCTATTGAAGAAGAAAAACCAGATGCCGTAATTATTGCAGGGGACTTATATGACCGAGCAATTCCACCGACGGAAGCAGTAGACTTATTAAATGAAGTACTACAAAAAATAATTATTGATTTACAAACACCAGTTATCGCAGTTGCAGGAAACCATGATAGTCCAGATCGGATACATTTTGGTAGTAGTTTAATGAAGAAACAAGGGTTATTTATTGTGGGACAATTTCAATTTCCATATGAACCCATTGTATTAAATGATGAATATGGAGAAGTTCACTTCCATCTCGTTCCGTATGCGGATCCAAGCATAGTTAGACATGTATTGAAAAACGAAGATGTCCGATCTCATGATGATGCGATGCGTATTTTTATGAATGAACTTTCTGAAACGATGGATAAAGAAGCTAGACATGTATTTGTAGGTCATGCATTTGTAACTTCGGCAGGTGAAGCGGAAGAGAATACAAGTGATGCAGAACGCCCACTTTCAATTGGTGGTGCTGAATATGTAAATAGTCATTATTTTGATAAGTACCATTACACAGCGCTTGGACATTTACATCAAGCGCATTTCGTACGCAATGAGACAATTCGATATTCAGGTTCGCCACTTGCATATTCTATTTCTGAAGAAAAGCATAAAAAAGGATATTATATTGTGGAACTGGACGAAAAGGGTGAAGCAACAATTGAAAAAAGGTTACTTTCACCACGTCGTAAAATGCGAACAGTCGAAGCGAAAATAGATGAATTATTACAGCATCCGGTAAGTGAAGATTACGTATTTGTAAAATTATTAGATGAAAATCCTGTTTTGCAACCAATGGAGAAAATACGCTCTGTATATCCAAATGCAATGCATGTTGAAAGGTCTATTCAAAGACGGGAGTTCACAGATGAAAACGAAGTAACTGTTTCAAGACATAAAACGGATGATTTATCTCTTTTAAAAGCTTTTTATAAAGAAATGAAAGGCTTAGATTTAACAGAAGAGAAAGAACGTCTATTTATAGAAGTATTACAAACAGTGCAAGAACGGGAAGGTGAACGAGGATGAATGAGACCGATTCAGCTAATTATGACAGCATTTGGGCCATATAAACAGAAAGAAGTAATCGATTTTGATGATCTTGGAGAGCATCGCATCTTCGCCATTTCTGGAAATACGGGAGCTGGGAAAACAACGATTTTTGATGCGATTTGTTACGTATTATACGGTGAAGCTAGTGGAGAAGAACGTAGTGATACGAGCATGCTTCGAAGTCAGTTTGCTAATGATGATGTTTATACAAGTGTAGAACTAACCTTTCAGTTAAAAGGGAAACGCTATGAAATAAAACGACAACTTGGCCATAAAAAACAAGGGAATAAGACAATTACAGGACATGCAGTTGAATTATATGAAGTTATGGATGGAGAAAAAATTCCAGCTGTTGATCGTTTTCATGTAACAGATGTAAACAAAAAAGTGGAAGATTTAATTGGATTAAGTAAACATCAATTTAGCCAAATTGTTATGTTACCACAAGGGGAATTCCGAAAACTATTAACATCTGAGACAGAAAACAAAGAAGAGATTTTACGTCGTATTTTTAAAACAGATCGTTATAAATTAATGCGTGAGTTACTTGATCAAAAACGAAAACAATGGAAAGACGTTTTGCAAGAAAAACAAAAAGAGCGAGAGTTACATTTCCGCAATGTATTTAAACTACCAATTCGAGATGGAGCATTATTAGAGACATTAGTGGAACAAGAACATGTAAATACGCATCAAGTAGTAGAGGTATTAGAGCAAGAAACAACGGCATATAAGACAGAGGTTGAGCAATTACAACTAGAACAAGATGTTCGAACAAAGCAATTAAAAGAAGCTGAAACACGTTTTCATGCAGCAAAATCTGTAAATGAAAAATTTACAGATTTACAACAAAAGAATGAGAGATACAACAATTTACAAGAAAACCGTGCAGTCATTGAAAGGAAAGAAACATCTTTTAAACGTGCGGAACAAGCAAAGCATTTATTACCATTTGAGCAATGGCACGAGGAAGCAATGCAAAATGAACAGAAGGCTGAAAGTTTATTAAAGCAGATTATCGTGAAAAAAGAGAATATAATAACCAGTTTTACACTTGCACAGCAGAAATACGAAGTAGGAAAAAATAAAGAACTTGAACGAGAAGATGCTAAAAAACTTGTTCAAAGATTAGAAGAATTACAATCAATTATTGCATCATTAGCTGAGAAAAAGTTGAATTTGCAAAATTCTGAAATTCAACTAGGGAAATTAAAAGAAAGTATGCAAAAACTCGATCAACTACTAGAAGAACATACAAATCAAAAACAGAGAATGTCTGGTGAATTACAGCAATTAGAACAAGCACTTGAGCAGTATGTAGCGAAAGTAGAAGAATTAACGAACATGCGAGAAGATGCAAAAGTTTTAAAGCAAGCATATGACGTTTGGCAAGAGAAACAAAAATTCGAGCAAGAAAAAGAAGCAGCATATACTAAGATGCAAGAGGCAGTTCGTGCATATGAAAATATGGAACGCCGCTGGTTAAGCGAACAAGCAGGCATATTAGCACTTCATTTACATGATGGTGAATCTTGTCCAGTTTGTGGTAGTACGAATCACCCGAAAAAAGCGACAGAGCAAAGTAATGCGATCGATGAAAAAGAGTTAAACGATTTAAGAGACAAGAAAAATATTGCTGAAAAATTACATGTTCAAGTAGAGGAGAAATGGAATTTCTATCGACTACAATATGAACAGGTGATCGAAGAAGTCATGAAACGAGGGTATCACTCAGATGAATTAGTTGAAACGTACAGTGCGCTCGTTCAAAAAGGAAAACAATTAGCGGCAGAAGTTAATACGTTAAAAGAAAGCGAAGAAACGCGTAAGCAAATTGCTGTGAATATAAAAAATGTAGAAGAAAAAGTAGATGAACTTCAGAAACAAAAGCGTGAAGCAGAAACATTGCAGCACCGTACAGAAATGGAGTGCATGCAACTTCGTACGTCATATGAACATGATAAGCAAAATATTCCAGATAAATTACAAACAGTACAAGCTTGGAAAGCACAGTTTGACCAAGCAATGCAACAACTTAGGTTAATGGAAGACGAATGGAAGAAAGTGCAAGAAGCATATCAAAATTGGCAAAATGAAAATATACGTATTCAAGCAGAACATGAAGGTGCATCTAATCAATTTGAAAGTGCAAAATTGAAGAAAGAAGAGACTTTCGCACGCTTTATGAAAGAACTAGAGCAGAGCGGATTTACAGATCAGCTAACGTATAAAGAAGCTAAGTTAAATGATGCTGAGATGGAGATGTTACAAAAAGAAATTCAAAGTTACTATTCATCTCTTGAAGTACTTGCAAAACAAATTGAAGAGTTAAACTCAGAATTAAAAGATAAAGAGTTTATGGATATTACATCGTTAGGTGAACACATAAAAGAATTAGAAATCAATCTCGATATAAGTAAAGAAAAACGTCAACGTGCGCAAAATGCGGTAACATATATTTCTGATTTACATGAAAATATTAGACGTATTGATGAGCAAATTCATGAGGAAGAAAAAGCGTTCCAAGAACTTGTTGATTTATATGAAGTAATGAAAGGTGATAACGAAAGTCGCATATCATTTGAACGTTACATCTTAATTGAGTACTTAGAACAAATTGTCCAAATTGCAAACGAACGATTACGAAAATTATCAAATGGTCAATTTTATTTAAAACGAAGTGAGCGAGTTGAAAAGAGAAACCGTCAAAGTGGATTAGGTTTAGATGTATACGACGCATATACTGGTCAAACACGAGATGTAAAAACATTATCTGGCGGCGAAAAGTTTAATGCATCGCTTTGCTTAGCGCTTGGAATGGCAGACGTCATTCAAGCGTATGAAGGTGGTATTTCCATTGAAACGATGTTTATCGATGAAGGTTTCGGTTCATTAGATGAAGAGTCATTAACGAAAGCAGTTGACACTTTAATTGACTTACAAAAATCAGGCCGATTTATCGGTGTCATTTCACACGTTCAAGAGTTGAAAAACGCAATGCCAGCTGTATTAGAAGTAACAAAGCAGAAGGATGGGTGTAGTCAGACTCGGTTTGTAGTGAAGTAAATGTTACAAGAAGAAATTGAAGAAGCACGTGAGACATATGTCAGTCGTATCATTTTAGTTGGTGGATCAACTCTATTTTTAGTAGGTGGTGTTATATCGGCAATCGTAGCTTTTAAAGCTTATAATCGTTTGGAAAATACACCGCCTTCTTCTGATAATTCATAGATGACAACATATACGAGTGAAATGAAAAAAAGTGTAGTTTCTGAAGAGGATGTAGATATTTTAAAAATTATGGCGCATCCAATCCGATTACAAATTGTTAATGAATTAAGTACAAGAAAAACTTGTAATGTAACACAATTAACAGAATTGCTGAATATTCCACAATCGACTGTTTCGCAACATTTATCAAAAATGAAAGGTAAAGTGTTACGAGCTGAGCGAAAGGGTTTAGAAATTTATTATCACATTAATAATTTAAAAGCGAGTAAGATTGTTAATGTTTTAGGATATATAAACTAAATGAAAGCAAACGTAGGGGATACTATACTTTTTCAACGAAATAATTTAAAGATTACAGGATCTGTACTAAAACTATATACTGAATCGGTCTTAGTTGAAATTACAGATGTAAGCGGTGGTACTTTTGAATTTGATCGAACGATAGTAAATCATAAAAACTATAAAATTTTAAATGTAAATACATAAATGAAAAAATCAACTGTTAATCCATGGCTTGTTGTCCTTGGTACAGTCATAGTACAAATGGGGCTTGGAACGATTTATACTTGGAGCTTGTTCAATCAGCCTTTAGTTAGTAAATATGGTTGGAGTCTTAACGCTGTTGCTATAACTTTCTCGATTACAAGCCTTTCTTTAGCGTTTTCAACTTTGTTTGCGAGTAAATTGCAAGAAAAATGGGGACTTCGTAAGCTCATTATGATAGCTGGACTAGCATTAGGACTAGGATTAATACTTAGTTCACAAGCTTCCTCATTAATATTACTTTATGTACTAGCAGGAGTTGTCGTAGGTTATGCAGATGGTACAGCATATATCACTTCACTATCGAATTTAATAAAGTGGTTTCCAGAGCGTAAAGGTTTAATTGCCGGTATATCTGTCTCTGCATATGGTTCAGGTAGCCTAATCTTTAAATACATAAACGCACAGTTGATTGAATCAGTTGGTGTATCTCAAGCGTTTATATACTGGGGTTTAATTGTTACAGCTTTGATTGTAATTGGCGCTTGTTTAATCCATCAAGCTGCTGATCAAGGGGCAGTTCATGAAACAAAAACGCAGGAATATACAACGAAAGAAATGCTAGGTACAAAACAAGTATACTTATTATTTATTATGTTATTTACATCATGTATGAGTGGCTTATACTTAATTGGCATGGTAAAAGACATCGGTGTTCAACTTGTAGGGCTTAGCGCAACAACAGCAGCTAATGCAGTGGCTATGGTTGCAATCTTCAATACATTAGGTCGTATTATTCTGGGACCGTTATCAGATAAAATCGGCCGTTTAAAAATCGTTACTGGTACTTTTGTTGCTATGGCGACTTCAGTCTTGGTCCTAAGTTTCGTAGATTTAAATTATGGTATCTACTTCGTCTGTGTAGCAAGTGTAGCATTTTGCTTTGGCGGAAATATCACTATTTTCCCAGCTATTGTTGGTGATTTCTTCGGCATGAAAAATCATAGTAAAAACTACGGAATTGTGTATCAAGGATTCGGGTTTGGAGCGCTTGCAGGTTCCTTTATCGGTGCAATTCTAGGTGGATTTAAACCAACTTTCATGGTGATCGGCGTATTATGTGTCGTGTCATTTATTATCGCAATTTTAATTCAAGCACCTAATAAGAAAAAAGAAAAAGAAGAAGAATATCGCAGTGTAGCGTAATTGAGAAATGAAAGATGTAAAATAAAATATTTTCAGAAAAATGTTGAGAAAAGAAAAAATGAATTTTTGGTAAAGCATTGTAGGCGAAGAAATCTACAAGTTCTCTTGTTGAATTTCAAAAAGATGATAAGGAATTATGGATTAAATTTGTATCCCTTATTACTGCCCGTAAAAACCCCTATGAATAAAGTTTCACTGTATTTAAAGTACTTTTTAATGATTATAGATGTAGCATTACATAGAAACGTAAAAAATATTTTATCTGAAAAATAAATGAACGCAGGGGAATTTGATGGAAAAACCGTTTTCGTAACAGGTGCAGCGCAAGGTATAGGTAGTGTTGTAGCAAAAATGTTTTTAGAAAGAGGAGCGACAGTTATTGCGGTTGATCAAAATGAAGAAGGGCTAAATGTGTTATTAAATCATGATGCATCATATGAAACACGTATGAAGACATTTCATTTAGATGTGAGTGATAGCAATGCTGTTGAAGAGGTAGTAAACCGAATTGAAAATGACATAGCACCTATAGATATATTAGTAAATGTCGCAGGAGTTTTACGAATGGGAGTGATTCACTCTTTAAGTGATGAAGATTGGCATAAAACATTCTCTGTAAATACTACAGGAGTTTTCTATATATCTCGATCGGTAAGTAAACGTATGATGGTAAGAAAATCAGGGGCAATTGTTACAGTTGGCTCAAATGCAGCAAATACTCCGAGAATGGAAATGGCTGCGTATGCTGCATCAAAAGCTGCAACGACCATGTTCATGAAATGTTTAGGATTAGAGCTTGCATCATACAATATTCGCTGCAACTTAGTTTCTCCCGGTTCTACTGAAACTGAAATGCAAAGGTTACTATGGGCTGATGAGAATGGAGCTAAAAATATAATTGCTGGTTCTCAAAATACATATAGACTCGGTATACCATTACAAAAAATTGCACAACCTTCAGAAATTGCTGAAGCAGTATTGTTTTTAGCTTCTGATAAAGCGAGTCATATTACAATGCACAATTTATGTGTCGATGGCGGAGCTACATTAGGAGTTTAAATGAATGAACTTACAGCCGTAAAGGAACTGTCAGAAAAATTATTAGAAGATTATAAGACTGAATCTTCGTTCTTTTTCGCTTCACCAACTCGAACGATATTGACAGAAGGGGAGTTTACTACAGTAAAACATCATGATATTGAAAGTTTTCCAGAACTTGTACAAGCGGTATTAAGTAATGCAAAACAAGCCGGAAATCCGAATCCTATCGTTGTTGGTGCTTTGCCTTTTGATCGTAGAAAAGAAGTTCAACTTATTGTTCCGGAATATTGCAGAATTACTGAGCGTTTACAGTTGGAGACAACAAATGAGATAAAACGAAATGAGAAACTGACTTTTGAAATGACACCGGTTCCAGACCCTGAAGTTTATATGAATGGTGTGAAGCAAGGAATTGAAAAAATACAGGACGGTGATTTAAAGAAAATCGTTCTATCCAGATCGTTAGATGTTAAATCTTCCGAAAAGATTGATAAGCAAAAACTTCTTCGAGAATTAGCAGAACATAATAAGCATGGTTATACATTTGCTGTGAATTTACCGAAAGATGAAAAAGAGAACAGTAAGACGCTAATTGGAGCAAGCCCTGAATTACTTGTTTCACGTAATGGTATGCAAGTTATTTCTAACCCGTTAGCTGGTTCAAGGCCACGTAGTGAGGACCCAGTAGAAGATAAAAGAAGAGCAGAGGAATTACTTTCTTCTCCAAAAGATTTACATGAACATGCGGTAGTAGTTGAAGCGGTTGCCGCTGCACTTCGTCCGTATTGTCATACATTACATGTTCCAGAAAAGCCATCAGTTATTCATAGTGAAGCGATGTGGCATTTGTCTACAGAAGTGAAAGGTGAACTTAAGGATCCAAATACTTCTTCTTTACAATTAGCAATTGCCCTTCATCCTACGCCAGCAGTTTGCGGAACCCCGATGGAAAAGGCAAGAGAGGCTATACAGCATATTGAGCCATTTGACCGCGAGTTCTTTACAGGAATGCTAGGATGGAGCGATTTAAATGGAGATGGAGAATGGATTGTTACAATTCGTTGTGCTGAAGTACAAGAAAATACACTTCGTTTATATGCAGGAGCTGGAGTTGTTGCTGAGTCAAAACCAGAAGATGAGTTAGCAGAAACATCAGCTAAGTTCCAAACAATGCTGAAGGCTTTAGGGTTAAGGGATAATTCGTTGAATGAAAAATAGATGTTAACAGGTTATACGGAATGGCCAAAAGAATTTGCCGATCGTTATCGAGAAGAAGGGTGTTGGCTTGGTGAAACATTTGGCGGAGTGTTAAGAGAGCGGGCTGAGAAATATGGAGATCAAATCGCGGTTGTAAGCGGTAAGACGCATATAACGTATAGTGAACTTGATAAAAAGGTAGATTGTTTAGCGGCAGGTTTACTGAATTTAGGAATAAAGAAAGAGGACAGAGTTGTAATCCAGTTACCTAACATTATCGAGTTTTTCGAAATATGTTTTGCGCTATTTCGAATTGGAGCGCTTCCTGTTTTTGCACTGCCTTCACATCGAAGCAGTGAAATTAGTTATTTTTGTGAGTTTGGTGAGGCGAACGCTTACGTTATTTCAGATAAGGCTCTCGGTTTTGATTATCGAAAACTAGCAAGAGAAGTGAAAGAGAAAGTGCCAACTTTACAACATGTAATTGTAGTGGGAGAAGAAGAAGAGTTTGTGAACATAAATGATCTGTATATGGATCCCGTCTTATTACAAGAAGTTCAGCCAAGTGATGTTGCGTTTCTCCAATTATCAGGAGGGACAACAGGTCTTTCTAAATTAATTCCTAGAACACATGATGACTATATTTATAGTTTACGTGTTAGCGCTGAAATTTGTAATTTGAATGCAGAAAGCGTCTATATGGCAGTTCTTCCAGTAGCACATAATTACCCAATGAGTTCCCCAGGGACATTTGGAACTTTCTATGCGGGTGGAAAGGTAGTGTTGGCAACTGGAGGGAGTCCAGATGAGGCATTTGCTCTTATAGAAAAAGAAAAAGTGACGATTACAGCGCTCGTTCCACCATTAGCAATGATTTGGCTCGATGCTGCATCTTCCCGTAATAACGATTTATCGAGCTTGCAAGTGATTCAAGTAGGTGGTGCGAAATTTAGTGCCGAAGTTGCGAAGCGCATTTGCCCTACATTTGGATGTACGTTACAGCAAGTGTTTGGTATGGCAGAAGGGTTAGTAAATTACACAAGATTAAATGATCCGGAAGAAATTATTATTCATACACAAGGTAGACCAATGTCTGCACTCGATGAAGTACGAGTTGTTGATGAAAATGACAACGATGTAAAACCTGGCGAAGTAGGTAGTTTATTAACACGAGGTCCATATACAATTCGTGGTTACTATAAAGCCGAAGAGCATAATGCACGATCATTTACAAAAGATGGATTTTATCGCACAGGAGATCTTGTAAAAGTAAATGAACAAGGATACATCATTGTAGAAGGAAGAGATAAAGATCAAATTAACCGTGGTGGTGAGAAAGTTGCTGCGGAAGAAGTTGAAAATCATCTATTAGCACACGATGCGGTCCATGACGTAGCAATTGTATCTATGCCTGACGATTATTTAGGAGAACGTACTTGTGCTTTTGTTATAGCTCGCGGACAAGCTCCAACTGTAAGTGAATTAAAAATGTTTTTAAGAGAACGTGGTATAGCGGCTTATAAGATTCCAGATCGAATTGAATTTATTGAATCATTCCCGCAAACAGGTGTTGGAAAAGTAAGCAAAAAAGAATTACGTAAAGTAATTACTGAAAAAATTATTACAGTAAAACGATAAATGGCTATCCCATCTATTTCAGTATATAAAATGCCAATGGAATCAGAACTACCAAAAAATAAAGTGAATTGGACGCCAGATCCGAAACGTGCGGTTCTTCTAATCCATGACATGCAAGAATATTTTCTTGATGCATATAGCGATAAAGAATCGCCAAAAGTAGAACTCATTTCAAATATTAAGGTGATCAGAGAAAGATGTAAAGAACTCGGTATACCAGTTGTTTATACAGCGCAACCTGGTGGACAAACGTTAGAGCAACGAGGGTTATTACAAGACTTTTGGGGTGACGGTATTCCTGCTGGACCAGACAAAAAGAAAATCGTCGATGAACTTACTCCTGATGAGGATGATATATTCCTGACAAAATGGAGATATAGTGCATTTAAAAAGACAAATCTATTAGAAATTTTAAATGCACAAGGAAGAGATCAACTTATTATTTGCGGTATTTATGCGCATATCGGCTGCCTTTTAACAGCTTGCGAAGCATTTATGGATGGTATAGAGCCATTTTTTGTAGCAGATGCAGTTGCTGATTTTTCACTAGAGCATCATAAACAAGCATTGGAGTATGCATCTAATAGATGTGCAGTAACGACATCAACAAACTTACTGTTAAAAGATTTACAAAGTGTAAAAAGCAATGAGAGTGAAGGAATCACTTTACAGGAAGTGCATGAACTAGTTGCACAACTACTTCGTGAGTCAGTAGAGAGTATTGAAATTGAGGAAGACTTATTAAATAGAGGACTTGATTCGGTCAGAATTATGAGTTTAGTAGAGAAGTGGCGTCGCGAAGGGAAAGAAGTCACTTTTGCAGACTTAGCGGAACGTCCAACTGTTTCCGATTGGTACCGTTTACTATCTTCACAAGCAGCAAAGGTGCTGTAAATGCCTAACAGTCAAAAGATTCGTCATTCGTTATCATCTGCGCAGTCTGGTATGTGGTTTGCGCAACAATTAGATCCGCTTAATCCGATTTATAATACTGGGGAATATGTAGAAATAAACGGAAATATTAATCAAGAAACTTTCGAGTTAGCAGTACGTAAAGTTGTAACAGAAGCAGAAGCACTTCATGTTCGCTTTGAAGAGGATGAAATTGGCCCATGGCAAGTTATTGAGAAATTAAAGTTTCATATGCATTTTATTGACGTTCGTAAAGAAGAAAATCCTGAAGAAGCTGCTAAAGTATGGATGAAAAATGATTTATCTATGCCCGTAGATTTAAAAGAGGATAAATTATTTACTGAAGCACTTATTCAAGTTGAAAATAATCGTTTCTTTTGGTATCAGCGCATCCATCACATTGTGATGGATGGCTATGGATTTTCACTTCTTAGCCAAAAGGTAGCCAATGAGTATACATCACTTATAGAAGAAACAAACAAGACTGAAAAGCCATTTGGCTCTCTTGCAAAAATTGTACAAGAAGATAATGAGTATCGTGAGTCTAAACAATTTCAGGAGGATCGTACTTTTTGGTTAGAGAAGTTTGCAGATGAACCAGAAGTTGTAAGTTTGGCAGAACGAGCGCCGAGAACATCAAATGGATTTTTACGGGAAACTGCTTATTTATCAAATGCTAGTACGAAAACTTTACTAGAAGACATTAATATTTCGTTAACAAGTTGGCCCGAATTTGTTGTAGCCGTAACAAGTATTTACATGCATAAATTAACAGGTGCAAATGATATTGTTTTAGGTTTACCAATGATGGGGCGTCTTGGTTCTGTATCTATTCATACACCAAGCATGGTAATGAATTTAGTTCCACTTCGTCTCACTATAACTCCAAATATAACTTTTGCGGAATTCATACAGCAAGTTTCTAAAGAAATTCGAGACGTACGTCGTCATCATAAATACCGTCATGAGGAATTAAGGAGAGACTTAAAGTTACTAGGTGAAAATCAAAGGTTGTTTGGGCCGTTAGTGAATGTTATGCCTTTTGATTACGGACTTAACTTTGCTGGAAATCGAGGTATTACACATAATTTATCTGCAGGACCTGTCGATGATTTAACGATAAATGTATATAAACGTTTCGATGAAAATGAGTTAATGGTTCATTTTGATGCGAATCCAGAAGTATATAACGATATGGAACTAGCATTGCATAAAGAAAGATTTATGAATTTATTAGAAGTAGTAGTAAATAATTACGAGAAAAACGAGCCGATTGGAAAAATAAACAGTACTCTTCCTGAAGAAAATCATAAAGTTTTATTGGAATGGAATGAAACGCAGGAAGCTGAAGAGCTAATCAATCTACCTTTATTATTTGAAAAACAAGTACAAAAAAATCCGAATAAAATAGCGGTTACTTGTAACGGAATAAAACTTACGTATAAAGAGCTAAATGAACGGGCGAATGAACTAGCACACTATTTAGTAGAAGAAGGAATACGACCAAATCAGTTTGTAGCTTTAGTATTTCCAAGGTCAATAGAAATGGTAGTTAGTATGCTAGCAGTTCTAAAGGCTGGTGCAGCTTATTTACCAATAGATCCAGAATACCCAGCAGAAAGAGTTAATTATATAGTAAATGATGCAAAACCAGTTTGTATCATAACACATTCATCTGTTTCATCTAAGTTAGTTATAGAAAATGATATGAAAAAAATTGTATTAAATGAAGAAGAAACGAAAATAGCGTTACATACATATTCTCGTATGAATATAGCATGTAAGAATGATGTATCACTTTTAAACCCAGCCTATACAATATATACTTCAGGCTCAACAGGAAACCAAAAAGGTGTAATTGTTCCTATGAGAGGTTTAAGTAACTTTTTAATGGCTATGCAACAAAAGTTTTCTTTAAATGAAAATGATCATTTATTAGCAGTTACAACGTTTGCGTTTGATATTTCTGCTCTAGAAATTTATTTACCTCTTATTAGTGGTGCAAGTTTAACAATTGCACAAAAAGAGGTAATCCAAGAGCCTTCTGCGTTAACGACATTGTTACAAGAAGAAAGAGCGACAATTATGCAAGCTACACCGACGCTCTGGCAGGCGTTAATAACTGAATATCCAGAGAGGTTACAAAGGCTAAACGTACTTGTTGGTGGTGAAGCTCTTCCGGCACATGTAGCAAATACATTAAAGGAATTAGGTTGCTCTATAACTAACTTATATGGACCAACTGAGTCGACTATTTGGTCTACTTTCATGAACATTGATGAAAGTGAAAATGGTATACCTCCTATTGGAAGACCAATTTGGAATACAGAAGTGTATGTTTTGGATGCAGGGTTACAACCTGTTCCACCTGGAGTTATCGGTGAATTATATATTGCAGGAGAAGGACTCGCAAGCGGATATTTAGGAAAACCTACGTTAACGGCTGAACGATTTGTTGCAAATCCATACGGAGAACCAGGGAAGCGTATGTACCGCACAGGTGATCTTGTGAAATGGCGTAACGACGGTGTGCTAGAGTACATGAGTCGCGCAGATCATCAAATTAAAATTCGTGGTTTCCGAATTGAATTAGCTGAAATAGAAATGGTATTACAACGACATGAAAATGTTCAACAAGCGGTAGTAATGGTACGAGAAGATCATCCAAATGATAAACGGATTATTGCGTATATCGTTGCTGAAGAGAAGGAAACGATTCACCTTTCAGAAATTCGCTCTTATGTTTCAGAAAGTTTAGCGAGTTATATGGTACCATCAGCATTTGTTGTGCTAGAAGAATTACCATTAACGCCAAATGGTAAGGTTGACAGAAAAAAATTACCTGCTCCTGATTTTAATGGAATGAACAATGAGAGAGTTGCTAGAAATCCGAAAGAAGAAATACTATGTGATTTATTTGCAGAAGTGCTTGGTGTTTCGCGAATTAGCATTGATGATAATTTCTTTGAAATGGGTGGCCATTCGCTTCTTGCATCGCGTCTAATGGTAAGAATTCGTGAAACGTTAAGTGTGGAATTAGGAATTGGAAAACTATTTGAATCGCCAACTGTGGCTGAATTAGCGAAACAATTGGATCGTGCCAAAAGCGCAAGATCAGCTATTAAGAAAGTAAGTAGACCAAATGAAGTGCCACTTTCATTTGCACAGCGTAGGTTATGGTTCTTAAATTGTTTAGAAGGTCCAAGTCCTACTTATAATATTCCGTTAGTCATTCGTATGTCTGGAAAATTGAACGAGGAAGCACTGCAAGGTGCCTTTTATGATGTAGTGAAGAAACATGAAACACTAAGAACAATTTTCCCTAACGTATTAGGTAGTTCCTATCAGAAAATTTTAAATATGGAAGACTTAAATCTAGAAATGATTATAACAAAAACATGTAAAGATGAATTAGAAAGTGTGCTTTCAGAGGCGGTAAGACATAGCTTTAATCTTGATGTTGAGCCAGCAGTTCGTTTACAACTTTTTAAAGTGAGTGACAGCGAACATGTTTTACTAATTCTTTTACATCATATTGTAGGCGATGGATGGTCATTACAACCGTTAACGAGAGACTTTACAGCGGCTTATAAAGCAAGATGTCAAGGTGACAAAGTTCAACTGGAGGCACTTCCAGTACAATACGCAGATTATTCACTTTGGCAACAGCAACTACTAGGTGATGAAACGACACCAGAAAGTCTTATTTCAACACAATTAGATTTTTGGAAAGAGGAACTAAAAGGTTTACCAGATCAAATGGAGTTGCCTACAGATTATCAGCGTCCGGTGGAAACGAGTTATCGCGGGGGAACAATTCATTTTCATATAGATGAAGGTATGCATAGTAGGTTAGTAGAGCTTGGTCGTAAAAATGGAGTTAGTTTGTTTATGGTGTTGCAAGCAGGACTAAGCGCGCTATTTACAAGATTAGGTGCTGGAACTGATATACCAATTGGAAGTCCGATTGCTGGAAGAAATGACGATGCGCTATCAAATATAGTTGGTTTATTTGTGAATACATTAGTGTTACGTACAAATACATCAGGAGATCCAAGCTTTAAAGAATTATTAAATAGAGTGAAGCAGGTAAATCTGGCAGCTTATGAAAATCAAGATGTTCCATTTGAACGACTCGTTGAAGTGTTAAACCCAGTACGTACCCGAAATATTCATCCGCTATTTCAAGTTATGTTAGCTTTCCAAAATACGCCTGAAGCGACGTTTGATGTCCCGGATTTAGAAGCGAGCCTTGAAATTCAAAGTGTTGGTTCTGCAAAATTTGATTTAACATTTGAAATTAGCGAGAGTAATGGAGTTGATGGTACTCCAAACGGCTTACACGGATTGTTAGAGTTTAGTACCGATTTATATAAACGTGAAACGGTTCAAAAAATAATAGAACGATTCATTCTATTATTAGATGATGCAGCCAAACATCCGGATCAATCAATTGGTAGATTAGAAATATTAACTTTAGCAGAGCGAAATACAGTTTTAGAAAAGTGGAATGGTGGTTTTCAAATTGTGCCTGAAATGACATTGCCACAATTATTTGAAAAGCAGGCTCATGTAAATCCAAATTCTATTGCTGTCGTCTTTGAAGATGAAAAGCTAACGTATGAAGAGTTAAATAGAAAAGCGAATAAAATAGCTCGTTCGTTAATAGCAAAAGGAATCGGCCCGGATCAACTCGTTGCTTTAGCGATGCCAAGATCATTAAACATGGTTGTAAGCTTATTAGCTGTTCTTAAAGCTGGTGCTGGATACCTTCCGTTAGATCCAGATTACCCAGCAGACCGTATTTCATTTATGCTACACGATGCGAAACCATCATGTGTTTTAACGAATTCAGAAGTGGAAATTGAATGTGATGAGGCACTAAAAGTTTTAGTTGATGATGTGAAAGTAATAGCAGAAGTTGAGAAATATAGTGAAGACAATATTGATGAAGTGGAACGAATTAAGCCATTATCTCCATCACATATTGCTTACGTTATTTATACGTCAGGCTCAACAGGTAGACCGAAAGGGGTTATGATACCTCATCAAAATGTAGTAAGACTTTTAGGAGCAACCGATCATTGGTTCCAATTTGACGCAGACGATGTGTGGACGATGTTCCATTCATACGCTTTTGATTTCTCGGTTTGGGAAATTTGGGGACCTTTATTATATGGAGGGCGTTTAGTTGTAGTACCACATACTGTAAGTCGCTCGCCGAAAGAATTTTTACAGCTTCTTGTTAAAGAAAAGGTTACGGTTTTAAACCAAACTCCATCAGCGTTCTATCAATTGATGCAAGCAGATCGTGAAAATGAAGAGATTGGCCAAAAATTATCTTTACGATATGTTGTTTTTGGTGGAGAAGCACTTGAACTAAGTCGATTAGAAGATTGGTATAGTCGTCATCCTCATAACGCACCGAAACTTATTAATATGTACGGTATAACGGAGACGACGGTACATGTTAGTTATATTGAGTTAGATGAGAGTATCGTTTCTTTACGAGCAAATAGTTTAATTGGGTGCAGTATACCTGACCTTAAAGTGTATGTGTTAGACAACTATTTACAACCAGTGCCACCTGGAGTAGTTGGAGAAATGTATGTTGCAGGTGCAGGGCTTGCGCGTGGATATTTAGGAAGAGCAGGATTAACGGCTGAACGTTTTATCGCAGATCCATTTGGTAAACCTGGTACAAGAATGTATCGTACAGGAGACTTAGCGCGCTGGCGTAAAGATGGGACCCTAGATTATATAGGACGTGTAGATCATCAAATAAAAATTCGTGGATTCCGAATTGAATTAGGAGAAATAGAAGCAGTCATAATGAAACACCCTAAAGTTGAGCAAGTAGCCGTTATTGTACGGGAAGATCAACCAGGGGATAAACGGTTAGTTTCTTATATCGTTGCATCAAATAATGAAACGCTCGATACGAATGAAATGCGTCAGTTTGCTAGTGGTAGTTTACCAGATTATATGGTTCCATACGCTTTTGTAATAGTAAATGAGTTACCTTTAACTCCAAACGGTAAATTAGATAGAAAGGCATTGCCAGCTCCAGAATTTATCGCATCATCTTCTAGTCGTGGTCCAAGAACACCGCAAGAAGAAATGTTATGTGACTTGTTTACAGAAGTACTAAGTGTGCCCAAAATTGGAATTGATGACGGATTCTTTGATCTTGGTGGCCATTCACTCCTTGCAGTGCAGCTGATGAGTCGCATGAAAGAGGCGCTTGGAGTGGAACTAAACATTGGTACTTTATTTGCAGCACCGACTGTTGCGGGGCTTGCTGAAAGACTTGAGATGGGGAATGGTCAAAGTGCACTTGATGTGTTGCTTCCATTACGAGCAAGCGGGGATCAATTACCACTATTTTGTGTACATCCAGCAGGTGGATTAAGTTGGTGCTATGCAGGACTTATGAAATCTTTAGGAACAGATTATCCAATCTATGGTGTACAAGCACGTGGTATCGCTGAAAATGAAGAACTTCCAAAAAGCTTAGAGGAGATGGCAGCGGATTATTTGAAACATGTTCGTGAAGTACAGCCTCACGGACCGTATCGTTTACTCGGTTGGTCACTTGGAGGTAATGTTGTTCATGCAATGGCGGCACAACTACAAAATGAAGGAGAAGAAGTAGAATTACTCGTTATGCTTGATTCTTATCCTGGTCACTTCTTACCGAATACGGAAGCACCTACTGAAGAAGAAGCGTTAATCGCATTACTTGCTTTAGGTGGATATGATCCAGATAACATGGATGGTAAACCACTGACTATGGAAAGTGCGATTGCAATACTTCGCAAAGATGGAAGTGCGTTAGCAAGTCTGGAAGAAGAGACTATTTTAAACTTGAAAGAAACATATGTAAATTCGGTAGGGTTGTTAGGGAAGTACGTACCGAAAGTTTATAACGGGGATATGTTATTCTTTAGGTCTACTGTTATACCAGACTGGTTTGATCCTATTTCTCCAAATACATGGCTAAATTATTTAGATGGAGATATCGTGCAATATGATATTGATTGTAGACATAAAGATTTATGTCAGCCAGGGCCGCTTACAGAAATTGGGCAAGTGCTAGCGAAATATTTACAGAATAAGAAAGGGGTAAATAGAGTATGAATGACGAATCCATTTGAAAATGATAATTACACATATAAAGTATTAATGAATGAGGAGGGCCAGTATTCTCTCTGGCCTGCCTTTCTCGATGTACCAATTGGATGGAATGTCGTACATGAAGAAGCTAGCAGACAAGTTTGCTTAGAATACGTTGAAGTAAACTGGAATGATTTAGAGCCAAAAAAAAATCAAATGAGCGAAAAAATATTAGTAGGAAAACAATAAATGAAAGTAAAAATAAATCCAAAAGTAGTTGTAAGCATCGTTTATATAACAGCGATGTTTATGGCTGCGATGGATGCAACAATTGTGAATGTAGCACTGCAAACGATAAGCAAAGAACTGCAAGTATCCCCATCTGCAATGGGGACAGTGAATGTTGGGTATTTAGTTAGCTTAGCTGTTTTTCTTCCGATTTCTGGTTGGTTAGGCGATCGTTTTGGTACGAAAAGAGTATTTTTAACTGCCCTTTTCGTTTTTACAATTGCATCTGCATTATGTGGAATTGCGAATGATATTACTTCATTAAATATTTTTCGTATCATTCAAGGTGTTGGTGGCGGGCTTTTAACACCAGTCGGGATGGCGATGTTATTCCGAACATTTTCACCAGAGGAGAGACCAAAAATTTCTCGATTTATTGTACTTCCAATTGCTGTTGCACCAGCGATTGGACCAATTATTGGTGGGTTCTTTGTAGATCAAATGTCTTGGCGCTGGGCATTTTATATTAATCTGCCGTTTGGTATTATTGCGTTGTTATTTGGACTTCTATTTTTAGCAGAGCATATTGAAAAATCAGCTGGTCGTTTTGATTCTCTCGGTTTTGTTCTTTCAGCACCAGGTTTTGCGATACTCATCTATGCACTCAGTCAAGGGCCGTCAAAAGGATGGATTTCTCCAGAAATTATAAGTACTGGGATAGCTGGGATTGTATTCATTACACTGTTTATAATTGTAGAACTGAAAGTAAAGCAACCGATGTTAGATTTACGCTTATTAAAAGAACCCGTTTTTAGAAAAATGAGTCTCATATCCTTGTTTTCATCTGCTGGTTTACTTGGAATGCTATTTGTTTTTCCGCTTATGTATCAAAATGTAATCGGAGTTTCTGCGCTGGAATCAGGTCTTACGACATTCCCAGAGGCGATTGGATTAATGATTTCTTCGCAAATTGTACCATGGACGTATAAGAAATTAGGTGCTCGAAAGGTAATCTCTATTGGACTAATAAGTACCGCGGTTATATTTGTATTATTAAGTTTTGTAAATCATGATACGAATCCATGGCAAATACGAGCATTATTGTTTGGCATAGGTATTTTCTTAGGGCAGTCTGTCGGTGCAGTTCAATTTTCTGCTTTTAACAATATCACACCACCTTCTATGGGTAGAGCAACTACTATATTCAATGTGCAAAACCGATTAGGATCTGCCATAGGAGTTGCTGTTTTAGCTAGTATACTGTCTGGTTTTGGAAGTAATAACGTACAATCAGATTTCTTACCATATCAAGCGGCATTAATTGGATCAGCACTATTTTTACTTATAGCAGTACTATTTTCTTTACGTATTTCTGATAAAGAGGTAATGTCAAAGAAGAAAGAAAAAATGTTATCCGTATCACAAAAAGAGAAAGAACTCGTCAATGAATAGATGATAGAAAGTAAAGTTGTAGATTCTATACCAACTTTGAATGAGAATGATTGTCAAATATGGTGGGCAAGAATTTCAGATTTACAATCATGGCATTACAATTTACTAAATGATGTAGAGCGAGAGAAAGCAAATTCATATCATCATTCGGCAGATCGTGCACGTTTTATAATAGGTTGCGTAATTAGTAGGTTAGTTCTTGGAAAGATACTTTCTATGTCGCCAGTTCAAGTACCAATTGATCGAATGTGCCCAGTATGTAAGTTACAACATGGTAGGCCGCAATTACCAGAAGGTATGCCACAATTATCAGTTTCACATTCGGGTGAGTGGATTGTCGTTGCATTTACAAAATCTGCATCTGTCGGTGTTGATGTTGAACAAATGAATCCAAATGTAGATGTGTTGAAAATGGCAGAGGGCGTATTAACAGACATTGAAATAGCACAAGTTATGAAATTACCTGATGAGCAGCGACTAGAAGGATTTTTAACATATTGGACTCGAAAAGAAGCAGTGCTGAAAGCGACAGGTGAAGGACTATTGATTCCACCAGTTGAAATTACTGTATCAGCTCCAAATGATCCTCCTAAATTGTTGGTTTTTAAGAATAGACAAGAGTTAGCAGAAAATACAAGGATGGAAGATGTAAGGCCTAGTTTAGATTATATGGCTTCCATTGCAATATTTAGTAAAGAAGTAACTGAAATTACGCAGTTAGACGCGGTAGGGCTATTAAATTATAAATAAATGTTAGTGGCGGAAAGTAGAACAAATGAATTCACTTATAATGTACAAGTAATTAAAAATATTTTATTTTCTGGAGATACATCATCTATTCTTACTTTAGAAAAGCTTTTGAATGATACAGTTCAATTTGATGTTCTAGAACAAGAGGTAATAGATAGGCAGTACATTCCGAAAGAAGCAAAAAATTTCTTTGATAAAAACGGAACATTTCTTTATCGTGTATCTAATGTTAGTTATAAAGGTAAGGTGTTATCTGAAAATCTAATTTTTGCGGACACTTCTTTTTTACCGGATGCAATAAAGAGTGAGTTAGAGAGTGGAACTATTCCTGTTGAAAACCTTATAGAAAAAATGGAAGTAAGAAGAAACGTATTATATGAAGGATATCAGCCATCTGGAAATATTATCGAATTGTTTGATGGATGTTCGGTTGCGGCGAATGTGTATCCAACTAGAAAATATCAAATTGTAAGCAACTGCAAATGTGTATTTTATATTTGTGAAGTGTATCATGCAGAGAATATAAAGGAATTGCTTAAATAAATGAACAAAACAGAATTAATTAAAAACGTAGCACAATCAGCTGATATTTCTCAAAAGGATGCTTCTGCAGCTGTACAATCCGTATTTGACACAATTGCTAACGCATTACAATCTGGCGATAAAGTTCAATTGATCGGTTTTGGAACGTTTGAAGTGCGTGAAAGATCTGCTCGTACAGGGCGTAACCCGCAAACTGGGGAAGAAATTCAAATTGCGGCTGGTAAAGTTCCAGCATTTAAAGCAGGTAAAGAATTAAAAGAAGCTGTTAAATAAATGATTTTTCGTGAAAAAAATGAGAAGGAAAGTATATTAATTCGTCAACATGATCATGGTTTTTTAGCTGGAGAGATTGCAAAGCATATAAAAGAAGACTTTTTTGAAGGTAAAACATATTTAAAAGAGACAGTTGAAGCAATATATGAGCATGACAGAGGATGGATAGAGCTTGATAAAGTACCAATTTTGAATGATGCTAAAAATATCCCATATACATTTATGGATTGTCCAAGCCCATTACGTTTTGTTTTTTATACGATTGGTTTGAATGAAATTGAAAATTCTAATCCATACGGGGCATTGCTTTGTAGTAAACATTTTTTATCATTTCCACTAAACGAGGAAGATGAAGAGATGATTTCATTTTATAAACATGAATTAGAACGACAAAAAAGAATTTTGAAAACGTTAACAAAAGACCAGTACACGCTGTTTGATAAACACTATAGATTACTAAAGTTTTGTGATGAACTTTCTTTATACGTATGTATGAATAAACCTGGTGTAAAAAAGAAAGAGGAAATCGATTTATTTAAAGATGGTTTTGAAGGAACAGAAATGTTTAATAGTAAGGAGGAGAAACTTATTCAAGCTGAATGGGTTGATGAAGAAACGATTCGAATTACACCGTATCCATTTAAAACGGAATTTCATACGTATGTAAAATATAAAACTATAAATAAACATGAAATTGAAGAAAAAGGGATTGTAAAAGCTGATAGAGAATCGGAAATGAAGGAGCAAAACATTCGTTTTATACAATAAATGTTAAAACAGTTTGATTATCATGCTTGGGCTAATACTAGATTATTCAATCGATTAAAAGAGTTACCAAACTATGAGACAATTTTTAATGAACAGATACAGAGTGTATTTCCGTCAATTAAGGATACTTTTGCGCATATTTATATTACAGATCAAGTGTGGTTACACATATTACATGGCAGTAGTATGAGTGAAGCAATAAAAGACCGAGAAGATTTACGAAAACAAATTGAAACTAAATCGTTACATGAATTAGAAAAAATGTTTGAAAACATGGCAAATCAATATAAAGACTTTTTAAATACAATACAAGACGTGAATGCTGTATTTGTTATTGAGAACCCATATGCAGGGAAATTAGAAACTTCAATTTTAGAGTTAGTACAACATGTCGTAAATCATGGTACATATCATAGAGGAAATATAACAGCGATGATCCGTCAACTTGGTCATTCATCGACAATGATGGATTTTATATTGTATTTACATATGGTTCAGAAAGAGGGGGAGTAAGTGTCGCTGAACACTCATCCAAGAAAAGGGAGGAAAAATCTTTTGAAAAACCAAATCATTGTTTTCCTATCTGTTTTATCATTTATTATTGGTGGTTTCTTCTTTAACACAAATACTTCAAGTGCTGAAACATCATCTACTGATTACGTCCCTAACCAATTAATCGTTAAGTTCAAACAAAACGCCACTTTAAGTAATGTGCAATCTTTTCACAAATCTGTCGGTGCTAACGTTTTATCTAAAGATGTTACATTAGGTTTTGAAGTCGTTCAATTTTCAAAAGGTACTGTAAAAGAAAAAATAAAGAGTTATAAAAATAATCCAGATGTGGAATATGCAGAGCCGAATTATTACGTTCACGCCTTTTGGAATCCAAACGATCCATATTTTAAAAATCAATATGGATTACAAAAGATTCAAGCTCCACAAGCTTGGGATAGCCAACGAAGTGATCCTGGTGTAAAAGTAGCTATTATTGATACAGGAGTTCAAGGCTCACACCCTGATTTAGCTTCTAAAGTAATTTACGGACATGATTATGTTGATAACGACAATACATCTGATGATGGTAATGGTCATGGTACACATTGCGCTGGAATTACTGGAGCACTTACGAATAATAGTGTCGGAATTGCTGGTGTTGCCCCGCAGACTTCAATTTACGCTGTTCGCGTATTAGATAATCAAGGAAGCGGGACTCTTGATGCTGTAGCGCAAGGTATTAGAGAAGCTGCTGATTCAGGTGCAAAAGTAATTAGTTTAAGTTTAGGTGCTCCAAATGGTGGAACTGCTTTACAACAAGCCGTTCAATATGCATGGAATAAAGGCTCTGTTATAGTTGCAGCTGCTGGAAATGTTGGAAATACAAAAGCTAATTATCCTGCTTATTACAGCGAAGTAATTGCAGTTGCTTCTACCGATCAATCAGATAAAAAATCTTCATTTTCTACTTATGGTAGCTGGGTAGATGTTGCAGCTCCAGGTTCAAATATATATTCCACATATAAAGGAAGCACGTATCAATCATTAAGTGGTACATCTATGGCAACACCTCACGTTGCAGGAGTCGCTGCTCTTTTAGCGAATCAAGGATATAGCAATACACAAATCCGCCAAATTATTGAGGCAACTTCTGATAAAATTAGTGGTACAGGTACGTACTGGAAAAACGGTAGAGTCAATGCATATAAGGCTGTACAATACGCTAAGCAATTACAAGAAAATAAAGCTTCGTAAATGGAGACAGTAAGTAAAGTATTAGAACAAATGAATCATTACGTGTGGGGATTACCAACTTTGTTGTTACTCGTTGGTACTGGTATCATTCTCACAGTGCGTTTAAAAGGTTTACAGTTTAGTAAACTATTATACGCTCACAAAATAGCATTTAAAAAGTCAGAAGATACGTCATCTTCTGGAGATATTAGCCACTTCCAAGCACTCATGACAGCTATGGCCGCAACGATTGGTATGGGAAATATCGCCGGTGTTGCAACAGCTGTTACAATTGGTGGTCCTGGTGCAATTTTTTGGATGTGGATTACCGCTTTATTCGGAATGGCAACAAAGTATGCCGAAGCAATTCTAGCAGTGAAATACCGTGTTAGTAATGAAAATGGTGAATACTCAGGTGGACCAATGTATTATTTAGAGCGTGGCTTAGGTAAGAAATGGCTTGCTGTTTTATTCGCTATATTCGGTACAACTGCTTCTTTCGGTATCGGTAATATGGTGCAATCTAACTCAGTTGCAGAGGCAATGCGAATTAATTTCTCTTTCCCTCCTGCTTTAACTGGTATATTAATGTCATTTTTAATCGCTATTGTTATTTTAGGTGGTGTAAAAAAAATCGGGAAAGTGACGGGATTTATCGTTCCTATTAAAGCTTTCTTTTATATAATTGCTGGTCTTATTATTATTTTCTATCACTTTGATCAAATTCCAGAAGCATTTTCACTTATTTTTTCTGGTGCATTTCAAGGTACAGCAGCCGCAGGTGGTTTTATTGGAGCAACAGTTGCATCAGCTATTCAAATAGGAATGGCGCGCGGTGTATTTGCGAACGAAGCTGGTTTAGGTAGTGCTCCTATTGCGGCCGCTGCAGCAAAAACAGATTCACCTGCAAAACAGGCTTTAGTGTCTATGACTGGTACTTTTCTTGATACATTTATCGTCTGTACAATTACAGGACTTGTATTAATTACAACTGGAGCATGGAAATCAGGTAAAACCGGTGTTGAAGCTACGACACTTGCATTCCAATCTGTATTCGGCACCGCTGGTAGTATGATCCTTGGTATTGCCATAATTTTATTCGCCTACTCTACTATTTTAGGCTGGTCATATTACGGTGAGAAATGTGTCGCTTATTTATTTGGAGAAGGTGCTGTTCGATATTATAAAGCAATCTTTATCGTGATGATTGCGATTGGTGCTAATTTAAAACTTGGCATCGTATGGACATTTGCTGATATTGCAAATGGACTTATGGCAATTCCAAACTTAATTGGACTTATCGGATTAAGTGGTATTGTTGTCGCTGAAACGAATCGCTTTTTACAAGCAGAGAAATTGAAAGAAAGTCATAAAAAACAGGCAAGTTAATTGAAGAAAATTCTTTTTACTAAATGGACAGTTGTTATTTCTATTTTCATCATTTTCGGTACGATTTTCTACGTAACTAATGGTAAAAATAAAAATGAAAAAGCAACTGTAGAAACAGTGGATACAAAAACTTTCAAAACTAAATTACAACCTAAAATTAAGGAATTGACTACTAATTATAATGACATTATCGAAAAAGATTGGCTGCCTGTCTGGGAAGAGATGAACACGAACGGAGATTCAGTGGATAGAAATAAACTATTAGTTACAATGAGTGCTGTTTCCAAACAGTATGAAACAATTATGAACGAAATAGACACGATAAAAATCGAAGAAAACATAACGGATATACATATACAAAAACAACTAATCCAATTCACAACTCAGTTTAAATCCGCATCAAATTACATGAAAAATGCAGCAGATTTAATTATTGATAAATACAATACTTCTACTCCGGCCAAAGAAATAATTGAAAATACAAAACAGGCTTTAGGGCTTGCCGACCAACATATTGTCATCGCTTTATCTACTTTAAATGAAATTAAAGATAAATTAGGAATTTCTAAAAAATAAATGAATAAAAGAAAACTAGTTTTAAATATTGCAACGGCTATGTTATTAGTTGGTTTATTTGCATTCATATTTATGAATAAAGAATCTAAAATTAAAGATTTTCCAGTGCCAATGTCAGCAATACATATTAACGATAATAATAAAGAGGATTATAAATATATAAGTGTAATGCCAATTACACAGGCGAGTGGATCGGAGAACTTAGGGGAAAACGGGCATACTGTTAGTTTTAAGAAAGGGGAGCGGAAGGTAACAGTATTATATTATCCGGGAGAAATTATGTATTATTTATTTGAAAAATAATTGTCAATTATAAAGAAAATAGGTCGTCTTTGTCCTACTGATGATGAAGGATATATTATAAATGATGCACATATTGATAAAATCCAACCTATATTTATGGGGGTAATAAAAGAAATAAAAAATACTTGTTGTGAAATGTTACAGGATGATTTACACAGTGTTTATATAAGAGGTTCAATTCCAAGGGGAATTGGAATTGAAGGAATTGCAGATATAGATGTGATTCTATTAGTACGAAAGGATCCTAAATTAATAGACTTAAGCTGGCGAAAGAAACTAGAAGTTCAAAGTTTACAAAAGTTTAATTGTATAACAGGAGTGGAATTAAGTTTTTACAGTGAAAAAGAGGTGATAAATTCCAAGGGTTTTTCTTTTATAAGCTTTATGATACAGACGCATAGTGTATGTATATTGGGTGAAGACGTAAAATTGTCTTTACCTAAATATAAAGTAAGTCAGGAGTTAGCCTATGAACACCTTATCCAACTGCGGAAACAAATTGGGCAAGCACGCAAAGAGTTAATACATAATAAAGGCGTGGAAGATATAGCAGATTGTTGTCGTTGGATAATGAAGATAATAATCAGGGCAGGTCTTGCAATAACAATTGATAGAGAAGGACTCTGCTCTAGAGACTTATACCCAGCTTATATACTATTTAGTAAGCATTTTCCCGAACAAGAAAAAATATGAATGAGAAGGGCATTACAATATGTAATTGAGCCGATAAAAGATATAAATGAAATTTTATTATTTTTAGATACGTTTGGTGGATGGTTGATAGAAAGAGCTGATGATTTTTTGAATACTATAGATAACTAGATGTTACTAAAAACAATCTACTGTAAGGTGGAAGAAGAGAAAAAAGAATTGTTTTCAAGTGCGCAAGAAAAATGGCGTGATTTACAACATTTAGATGGTTTTCATGGGCAACTTGGTGGATGGAATGAAGATGAAGCATGTGTATATACTTTATGGGAAGATAGAAGTGCATATCAATCATTTATGAATGGTGCTCACGATACAATTTATTTAAATAGTAATCAAAAAGATACGTTTCTTTCATGTGAAATTGAATTATTTCAAACGTTGTATGATATAAATGGTAAGCCTTTGAAAAACGTTGTTATAGAAGGGTCATTCGTAAGAGTTGCCATATGTGATATAAAGGGAGAAAAAGAAAATCATTTTTTACATAAGCAAGAAACAATTTGGAATAAAGGTATGGAGAATGCAAAAGGGATGTTAGGTGGAGTAGTTGCGAAGTCTTTAAAAAATGAAAATCGTTACATAGTATTAACTTATTGGGAAGATGAAATGGCGCATCAAAATTATGTGGAAGAGAGTTTTCCTATGTTGTATAAACTAGCTAATATTCATGAAGATATAGAAGAGATAAGAGGTAAACAAGCTGTATGTAAGGAAGAATGGCTTGTATATTAAGTGCCTAACTTGCGTATCAATAAATTTATTAGTGAAGCTGGAAAAGCGTCTCGACGTGGAGCAGATAAATTAATTAATGAGAGAAGAGTAATTATTAACGGTAAGGTTGCAAAAATTGGTGACCAAGTAAATCCAGGTGATGATGTACGAGTGAATGGAGAGCAACTTCGTATTGCTCGAGACCATGTGTATATCGCTTTAAATAAACCAGTAGGTATTACATGTACAAGTGAAAAAGCAGTAAAAGGTAATATTATCGATTTGGTGAATCATCCTTTACGTATTAGTCATATTGGACGTCTCGATAAAGACTCAGACGGTTTAATTTTGTTAACGAATGATGGCGATATCGTTAATGAGATTTTACGTGCTGAAAACAAGCATGAGAAAGAATATATCGTTTCAGTAGATAAGCCGATTACACCTGATTTCTTAGAGAAAATGGCGGCGGGAGTTAAAATTTTAGGTACAAAAACACTTCCTTGTGAGGTTACACAGTTATCAAAATATGAGTTCCAAATTATTTTAACACAAGGGCTGAATCGTCAAATTCGCCGTATGTGTGAAGCTTTAGGGTATCAAGTATACACGTTAAAACGTACGAGAATTATGAATATAGAATTGAATAATTTACCAGTTGGGCAGTGGAGAGATTTATCAAAGAAAGAGAAAAGACGTCTATTTTCAGACTTAAATTACGAACCACAAGATTGGTAAATGAAAGAACAGATGATTGAAATTAAATTTCCAGATGGTAGCGAGAGAGAATTTGTAAAAGGAATTACTTTAGAAGAAATTGCTGGATCAATTAGCAGTAGCTTGAAAAAGAAAGCAGTCACGGGGAAAGTAAATGATCAGTTATATGATTTACGCCGAAACATTGAAGAGAATGCAGAAATAGAAATCATTACTATAGATTCAAATGAAGGTGTAGAAATTGCAAGACACTCTGCGGCACATATTTTAGCGCAAGCTGTAAAAAGATTGTATGGTGATATAAATCTTGGTGTAGGGCCTGTTATTGAAAATGGATTTTATTATGATATGGATCTTCCAAGTAGTGTAAACGTAGAAGATTTACGAAAAATCGAAAAAGAAATGAAAAAGATTATAAATGAAAATATAAAGATAGAACGAGTTGAGGTTTCTCGAGAAGAAGCAGCAAAACTGTTTCAAGAAATGAATGATAGTTTGAAATTAGAACTTTTAGAAGCAATTCCTAGTGGGGAAAGTGTAACACTATATAAACAAGGTGAATTTGTAGATTTATGTAGGGGGCCACATGTACCGTCAACAGGCTATTTGAAAGCCTTCCAATTAACTCATGTTTCAGGTGCATATTGGCGAGGGGATAGTAATAATCAAGTGCTTCAGCGTATATATGGTGTTGCATTCTCTTCTCAAAAAGAATTAGAAGAGTATTTACATTTTGTTGAAGAAGCCGCAAAAAGAAACCACCGTAAGTTAGGTAATGAACTTGAGTTATTTATGTTTTCTGAAGAGGCTCCGGGCATGCCATTTTATTTACCGAAAGGCCAAATTATTCGGAATGAATTAGAAGCATTTTTAAGAGAAATTCAAAAAGAATACAATTATCAAGAAGTACGCACTCCGTTTATGATGAACCAAGAAGTATGGGAGAGATCAGGGCATTGGGGCCATTATAAAGATAATATGTATTTCTCAGAAGTAGACAACAAAAGTTTTGCATTAAAACCGATGAATTGTCCTGGACATATGCTTATGTTTAAAAATAAATTGCATTCTTATCGTGAATTACCAATTCGCATGTGTGAGTTCGGTCAAGTGCATCGACATGAATTTAGCGGCGCGTTAAACGGGTTATTAAGAGTTCGTACTTTCTGCCAAGATGATGCTCATTTATTTGTAACACCGGAACAAATTGAGGATGAAATTAAATCCGTAATGGGTCAAATTGATTACGTATATAAAACTTTTGGATTCGAATATGAAGTAGAGCTATCTACTCGTCCGGAAGATTCAATGGGTGACGATAAATTGTGGGAGCAAGCAGAAGCCGCATTAGAAAATGTATTACAGTCATTGAATTATAAATATAGACTAAATGAAGGTGACGGCGCATTTTATGGACCGAAGATTGATTTCCATATTAAAGATGCTTTAAATAGAAGTCACCAGTGCGGAACAATTCAGCTTGATTTCCAAATGCCAGAGAAATTCGATTTAAATTATATAGATGAGAAGAATGAAAAGAAAAGACCAGTTGTTATTCACCGAGCAGTTTTAGGCTCGTTAGACCGCTTTTTAGCAATATTAATTGAGCACTTTGGAGGCGCGTTCCCGGCATGGGTAGCACCAGTTCAAGTGAAAGTAATTCCAGTTTCAAATGCAGTTCATGTACAATATGCAAATGAGGTTGCGGATAAATTAGCACAAGCTGGAGTTCGTATTGAACGAGATGTGCGAGATGAAAAGTTAGGATATAAAATAAGAGAAGCACAAATGCAAAAAATTCCTTATGTTCTTGTTATTGGGGATAAGGAAATGGAAAACGGATCTGTAAATGTACGTAAATATGGGGAAGAGAAGTCAGAAGTTGTTGCGCTAGATGTATTTGTGGCAAGTATGGAAGAGGAAATAAAGAATAGAAAATATTGAATGTCAACAAATGTAGTTACTGTAGAAAGTGTAGAAAAAACGTACGGGAAAAGAAATGAGAATCAGTCCAAAGCGTTAAGGGGTGTTTCATTACATATTAAAGAAGGAGAGTTTGTAGGGATTATGGGTCCTTCTGGATCTGGAAAAACGACTTTACTTAATGTGATTAGTACGCTGGATCAAGCGACAGGTGGTAGTGTGACGATAGCTGGTACAAATATTACTTCTATGAAGGGGAATGCATTATCAGATTTTCGTTCTCAAAAATTAGGATTCATTTTTCAAGATTTTAACTTACTAGAAAACTTATCAATTTATGAAAATATCGCTTTGCCTCTTTCTTTGCAAGGTGTACCGTCAAGTGAGATTACTGGAAAAGTAAATGAGGTTGCAAAGAAATTAGGAATTACTGAAATTTTAACAAAATATCCGACTGCTGTTTCTGGTGGGCAAAAGCAAAGAACAGCTGCAGCACGGGCTTTGGTACATAATCCGGCAATCGTATTAGCTGATGAACCGACAGGAGCACTTGACAGTAAAAACGCAACAAGCTTATTAGAAGCGATGCAAGATTTACATAAAAATCACAATGTAAGTATTTTGATGGTTACACATGATGCGTTTAGTGCAAGTTACTGTGAGCGTATTTTATTCATTCAAGATGGTCTTCTTTATAAAGAGCTAAAGCGTCAAGGAACGCGACAAAATTTCTATCAAGACATTTTAGGTGTGCTCGCTCATATGGGCTCAGCTGCTGAGTCTAAGTAGATGTTAAAAGATTATATGGTTTTACTTATTGGTCTCGTTATTAGTATTAGTATCTTCTACATGTTCCAAACGATGGCGATGAATAGTGAATTTACGAAGGATAATAGTCTTATTAGTAGTATTAGACTCGTATTCTGGGTAGGTGCCATACTATTATCTTTCATTACTGTATTTTATATTATATATGCCAATTCTTTTTTACTTACATTAAGAAGAAAAGAACTCGGTATGTATATGATGCTTGGAGCGAAAAAGAAGCAAGTAGCACAGTTATTATTTATTGAAACATTCGGTATGGGTATTGTCAGCATTATTATAGGGATTTTAGTAGGAATGTTACTTGCAAGTGTAGCAGGAAATTTTTTAATGAATGGCATGGAGATTTCAGCAAAAGGTAGTTACGCATCTGTATACACACCAGCTATTTTAGTTACATCTATTTTCTTCTTAATACTATTTTTCATTACGGGTATAATGAATAGCATTCGATTGTTACGTAAAACAGAACTAGAGTTAATTCGTGAAGATGAGACACTAGATGAAGTAAAGAAAAGTAAAACTCGCATTATTATAATGACTGTACTTGGTATATTACTAGTAAGTACAGGGTATTATTTTATGGTAAATATAAGAACATATGCTGAACTTGGTTTTATAATAGCGACGATTGTTACAACACTTGGAACGTACTTTATTTTTAGTTCATTGCTCCCATTTTTTGTGATGAAAATCAAAGGGAATAAAAAACGAAATGAAACGGGTCTAAATAGTTTTACATATGCACAGCTACGCTTTCGAGTAAATAGTTTATCGAGAGTATTAGGTACGGTAGCAATGTTAATTGCATTAGGCGCAGGTGCGATGACGGCAGGTATGGCGTTCCAAAAAAATGTAGGTATTATGACAGACTTTTCTCGTGTATATGATGTTGTAATTCATGATCCGAATGATCAAGACAAAGCGGCCTTGAAAGAAATGGAAATTGTTGAAGAAAGCAAGTACAAATATAAAGTAGATGGAGAAGCCGTTTATTATTTACGTAACGACTTAACTGAAAAACCACCACTTATTTCAGATCATTTTGATACAAAGACGTTAAAAGAGCCTGCAAGAAAACGTGTGGCTGAACCTTTAACTGAACCTGTATATTCTGCTTTGGAAGCTCCCGAAGCAGCGAATAAGCTTCCTCGTATGCCAAAAGATTGGGAAGATGCGGTTGTAAGAGAAATACAAATTACACATAATCAATTTAACGGAAAGCCTGTAAGAATTGTAGATGAAGAGCATTATAAAGGAATTCAAGGAACAGAACACACTGTAACATTAGCAAAAGTAGATGATATGAAAAAATATAAACCGTTGTTGATCGAAATAGACAAGAGACAAAAAGAACAAATTGAAAAAGCAACAGGTGAAAAAGTAGACTTATTTACGAAAATGACAATTTATCAGTTTATGAACAGCTTCATGAGCGGAACAATGTTTATGGGATTTTTCCTCGGAATTGCCTTTTTAGCAATGATGGCAAGTTCCCTTATGTTCAAAATATTAACAGGTGCTTCTCGTGACGTACGACGTTATGAAATGTTACGAAAAATTGGTGTGAGACGTAGTATGTTAACGAAAAGTATTTATAAAGAAATTTCATATTTATTTATCTTCCCAGCGATTATTGGAATTTCCCACGTTTTAGTTGGGCTTAACTTATTCAGCTTTATATTAGTTGATCCGTTTGTAAAAGTGTGGGTGCCAATAGGGATTTTCTTAGTCATTTATTTCATCTATTACTGGATAACTGTTCAACTTTATAAAGGGATGGTAATGCCGAAAGAAGAAGTAGCGAAATAGATGTTTGGGAAAACAGCTGGTGAAGCATTAGTTGATTTATTAATTGACTGGGGAGTAGAACATATATACGGTATGCCTGGAGACTCTATCAATTCTATAATTGAAGCTTTAAGAAAAAAACAAGATAAAATTAAATTCATCCAAGTTCGCCACGAAGAAGCTGGCGCATTAGCAGCGGCCGCTTATGCGAAATTAACAGGGAAACTCGGTGTTTGTATGGCAATCGCAGGACCTGGAGCTATTCATTTATTAAACGGTTTATATGATGCAAAACTCGATAAGGCTCCTGTGCTAGCAATTTCAGGACAGGTAGAAACCGATTTACTCGGAACGGATTTTTTCCAAGAAGTAAACTTAGAAAGATTGTTTGATGATGTTGCAGTTTATAACCAGTGCATTATGTCAGCGGAGCAACTACCTGCTGTAGTGAATCAAGCGATTCGTATGGCCTATACGAAAAAAGGTGTATCTGTTCTCACTATTCCGGATGACGTTCCGAAATTCGAAGTGAAAAATGGGGCTCGTGTTACAAATACTTCTTTTACATTACCTGAGTTATTTCCGCAAGAAGAAGATTTAGATGCTGCAAAACTCGCAATTAATGAAGCGAAAAAGCCTGTTATTTTAGCTGGAAAAGGTGCGAAACATGCGAGAGAATCTTTACTTGCATTCGCAGAACATATCGGTGCTCCAATCGTACTTACATTACCGGCTAAAGGAATTGTTCCTGATGAACACCCTCTTTGTATTGGTGGATTAGGATTAATCGGAACGAAACCTTCTTATGAAGCAATGAAACATGCGGATACTTTAATTATGGTTGGTACTTCTTATCCGTTCACTGGTTTCTTACCTGAAAAGGCAAAAACAATTCATATCGATACAGATCCTGCCCAAATCGGGAAGCGTTATGCGACAGATATCGGTTTAGCTGGTGATGCTGATAAAACATTAAAATGGTTAATTGAAAATGTAGAAAAACACGAGGACCATTCCTTCTTAGAGCATCATCAAGAAATGATGAAAAAGTGGGAAGAAAAATTACACGATCAGGAAGAAGATTCCTCTACTCCAATTAAACCACAACGCGTTATGCATGCTCTGCAGCAAGTAGCAGAAGATGACGCAATTCTTTCAGTTGATGTCGGAAATGTAACGGTCTGGACAGCAAGGCACTTCCGTATGACAAACCAGCAATTTATCATTTCAAGCTGGCTCGCAACACTTGGCTGCGGTTTACCTGGTGCACTTGCTGGAAAAATTGCGTTCCCGGATAAACAAGTATTTGCAGTTTGTGGTGACGGCGGATTTGGAATGACTATGAGCGATTTTGTAACAGCTGTAAAATATAAACTACCAATCGTTGTCGTCGTATTGAATAATAATAAAATTGCCATGATTAAATTCGAACAAGAAGTTATGGGGAATATCGAATTCGGCACCGATTTAACGAATCCAGATTTTGCAAAATATGCAGAGGCGTGCGGTGGTATTGGCTATCGTGTTGAGAAATTAGATGAACTACTTCCTGCTTTCGAAAGTGCAGTAAAACAAAACAGACCGTGTATTATTGATGTAGTTGTAGATGTAAACGAAGCACCAATGCCAGCAAAAATCACATTTGGTCAAGCAGCTGGTTATACGAAACATATGATAAAAGAATTATTTGAAGAAGGTAAAATTGATTTACCTCCACTTTAAATGGAGCGTTTATGGATTCCAATGATTGTAACATTTTTTTCGTTCGGTGGATTACTATTAGGAGGTGCTGTTGGAGTTGCAACACGTCAACTAATTGAAGAAAAGATGCATCGTTTATATGCATTATGTGGTGGTATTTTGCTTGGCCTTTTATCCCTTGAAATTATTCCTGAAACATTTTCAAGCTATGAAATGATTGGTCCTATACTTGGTATAGCTATTGGTATTTTAGTTATGAGCTTATTAGATAACTATTGTCACCATCCAATGATACATAAAAAGGATCAACAAGCATGGCAAACATTCCTGTTTCTCTCTTTCGCTATATTTATTCATAATATACCGAGTGGATTTGCGTTAGGCACAGCTTTTATTAATCATGCTGACTCAGCCATTCCCTTTTTAATAGCAATCGTCGTTCACCATATTCCAGAAGGATTAGCTTTAATTATCCCCTTTCTCTTTACAAAACATAAATATATTTCATTTCTATTAACAACTTTATTACTTTCTCTTATTCTCGGTACCGGTACGGTGTTTGGCATTTTAATGGAAGGAAAAGCTCTTCATTTACAAGGTCTCATTATGGGAAGCGCTATCGGTTCACTTGGTTATGTCACAATTCATGAAATGCTTTGGAAAGCTAAGAAACAGCTCTCTTTCCTTACATTCCTCATGTGGGCAACTAGTGGTTTTTTACTAATAACAGTGTTTACTTTATTCGCTGGTCATCATTAAATGCAACAAATTAAAAAAATAGGAAACTCATTTTGGTATATGACACCAGTTTCTGAAACAGATAGACCTATATTAGGAATGGTTGTTGGAAAAGAAAAAACATTAATGATTGATGCAGGAAATTCAGAAGAACATGCACAATTGTTTTTAGAAATGTTAAAAGAACAGAATGTATCAAGTCCTGATTTCGTAGCACTAACGCATTGGCACTGGGATCATATTTTTGGGTTGCCTGTACTACAAGATGCATTGTCTATTGCACATTCTGAAACGAAAAAAGAGATGAGTACACTTGTTTCTTATGAATGGACAGATGAAGCGTTGGACGCACGTGTAAAAGAGGGTACTGAAATTGAATTTTGTGCGGATTGTATCAAAAAAGAGTTTACTGAAAAAGCGAGAAATATTAAAATTATTCCTCCAACTTTAACATTCCAGAATCAACTTGAATTAGATCTTGGTGAAGTGACATGTGTGCTAAAGCATGTGGGCGGAGATCATTCACATGACTCTGTTGTTATGTATATAAAAGAAGAGAAGATATTGTTTTTAGGAGACTGTATATATGCAGATATTTTTTCTTCGAAGTGGAACTATACGACGAAACGAACGTTTACATTAATAGAAGAATTAGAGAAATTTGATGCTGAAACTTATATTCTTTCTCATGGAGAAGCTATAGATCGGGCTGAATTTTTACAAGAAATTCATTTGCTAAAAACAGTAGGAACTTATACAGAAGCTCATAAAGGCGATGAAGAGAAGATAAAGGAAGCGTATAAACAAGAGCTAGATAGAGAATTAAATGAAGATGAGTTAGAAACAATAACGTATTTTGTAAATGGTTATGAAATGGTTAACCTGTAAATGGAGATTACAATGATGAAAAAGGTGTACTTCAATCATGATGGTGGTATAGATGATCTAATTTCACTATTTTTATTACTCCAGATGGATACTGTCGAACTTACAGGTGTTTCAGTTATCCCTGCAGATTGTTATTTAGAACCCGCAATGTCTGCAAGTCGTAAAATTATTGATCGCTTCGGCAAAGGGAATATTGGAGTAGCAGCGTCAAACTCTCGTGGGAAAAATCCATTTCCGAAAGACTGGCGGATGCATGCATTTTATGTAGATGCTTTACCAATTTTAAATGAGTCTGGAAAAGTTGTAACAACCATGGTGGCAAAGTCTGCACATCACCATTTAATAGAAACTCTTCTACAAACGGAAGGAAAAACAACTTTATTATTTACCGGGCCCCTAACTGACCTTGCTCGTGCATTATATGAAGCTCCCATAATCGAAGATAAAATTGAACGTCTCGTTTGGATGGGTGGTACATTTCTTACAGCAGGTAATGTACATGAACCAGAGCATGATGGAACAGCTGAGTGGAATTCGTTTTGGGACCCTGAAGCAGTAGCTCGTGTATGGGATGCAAAAATTGAAATCGACTTAGTGACACTAGAAAGTACAAACCAAGTTCCGTTAACTATAGACATTCGTGAACAGTGGGCAAAAGAGAGAAAGTATATTGGTGTTGATTTCCTTGGTCAATGCTATGCAATGGTTCCCCCTCTCGTTCACTTCTCAACGAACTCTACTTACTATTTGTGGGATGTATTAACCGCTGCGTTTGTTGGGAAAGCTGATCTTGCAAAGGTACAAACGATTAAAAGTATTGTTCATACATACGGACCTAGCCAAGGGCGTACAGTGGAAACTGATGATGGGCGACCTGTAAATGTCGTTTATAATGTAAACCACAATGGTTTTTTCAACTATATAACTGACTTAGCAAAAAAAGCTTCCACTTGAATGAATGAAGCAGAATTTTACGCATATCACATCGTTACAAAGAAAAAAATGAATATCGGACAAATCATTCATTTTGATAAAAATCAAACTAATACTTTATATCACTTCTTTTTTGAAAGAGAACAATTAAATGCTACTGGCGAAGATTCTATTCAAATTTTAAAAAGCCATTATATAAATAACGAACTACATATAAATAATGAAAATGCTCAAGTAGTTATGAATTATACGGATCAAACAATTAGAGCTGTTAGGGAAACGATTGTCGAAATGATTAGACTGCAAGAATATCCTGAGTACCCTTCAAGGTTGTCTTGCTTATATGCTTCTAAAAGCTATGAAGATGCTTTGAAATGGAAAGCGTTATTTGATTCTTACAACCGAGATGTTTTACAGATTGTTAAGCTACTAGTGAGTGGAAATTCTTTTGAAGGCGACGGAAATCTTTTACCAAAAGAAGATGGTATTTCTTTCTCCAGAAAAATTGAACAGGCTAGAGACTATTGGAAAGGAAATAGCAAAAGCGAATTACCTGAGCTACTGATTAATGGCAAAATTCAGGTGGTGGAAATTATTGATGATTTTTCCAAAGTTAAAATTTAAATGATGATGTGCCTAGGGATGGTTATTGTAATGACGTCTTACAATTTATTATTGAACGGAGCAGGAGGACCAATTCAAATTAAGGAGATCGCATTAGAACTACTAATTGGATTTATGATTGCGCTATTAATTGAGATATGTATCGTTGGACCTTGCGCGAAAAAAATTGTATTCGCAATACCGTTTGATAAATCGAAGAAAATAAATATTATTGTAGCGATGGCTACAGCTATGGTAATTGGAATGGTTTTCTTTATGTCGTTTTTCGGTATGGCTATGATGTATTTACATGGTGGATTACAAGAGGACTCATTTGTTTCAAGTTATTTTTCAATTTTTATTAAAAATTTCATTATGGCTTATCCATTACAGTTAATTATTATGGGGCCGCTTGTGCGTTTCTTATTTGCAAAGTTTGTTATGAAGAAGCAGACTGTTAATGTAGCGTAGTTGAAAGGCATTGTATTTGCTGTTTTTGCTGGTGTATGTATAACACTTCAAGGAACCTTTAATGCGAAACTTAGTTCCCATATCGGCATATGGTCAACGAGTATTATAACGCATTTAATTGGGTTTCTTATTGCAATAACTATATTTTTGTTAAAGAAAGAAGAGAAAGTAACGGATTTAAAAGGTGTGAAAAAACTATATTTAGCAGCCGGTGCATTTGGTGGATTCATTATTTGTGCAGAAACTATGGCGATATATTCAATGGGGGTTACATTGACAGCTGGCACACTTATGGTTGCTCAATTGTTAACAGCAACTTTCATTGAAATAAAAGGACTGTTTCATATAAAAAAGATACAGGTGGAGAGATATCATATTGTGGGAACAATAGTAATGATTATAGGGATTGTTATATTTAATATGTAAATGAAAGTGGAGAATAGATCAGATTTAATTATTCATTATTTGAAAACTAATAAAATGGTTGAGATTTTTTCAGAAATAGATACAGCATATTTTCAATTAAATCATTTTGAAAAAGGCGAGCTTATTTGCAATATAGATGACGAAATGGATCGTTTATATTTTGTTGTGAAAGGTAAAGTAAAAGTTTATACGATTACACCAGAAGGAAAGAAACTAATTCTTCGTTTTATCAATCCATTGGCGGTTGTTGGTGATCTTGAATTAATACAAAAAAGCAAGACTCATAATGTCGTTGAAGCTTGTTCAGATGTTGTAGCTATCTCCATTTCTAATACGGTTATTAGAAACAAGTTATTACATGATCCTATATTTATGAACTTCTTGCTTGAAAACATTGCGAACACGTTAAAAATATCGACCCGTTTTACATCTCTAAATTTACTTTATCCAGTAGAAGTGCGTGTAGCTAGTTATTTACTATCAATTTCAACCGATAGTAACGGGAATATGTATAAAGAGGATTTAGATGCAACTTCTATATCAAGTATTGCTGATTTTATAGGAGTAAGTTATAGGCACGTAATTCGGGTGTTACAAAAATTAAATAAAGAAAAATTAATTGAAAAGAAAAATGGAGTTATTGTAATTAAAGATTTTTCTAGAATGAAGGAAGTTGCTAAAGATAATATATATGAGCAATGAATGAGCAATGAAAGGGAGAGGAATATTTTGATTGGATTTGGTTTAGCTATATTTGCTGGAGTATTAATTAGCTTACAATCTGTTCTTAACACAAAGGCCAATGAATGTGTAGGACAGTGGTTAACAACTGCATGTGTTCTTGGAATAGGTCTCATAAGTTCTGTTCTATTTTATATCATAACAGCGAACAGTATTAGCATTAATTTTTATACTACAAATTATTTATTTTATATAAGCGGATTGTTTGGCATTGGATTAATTATTTGTATAATGGGTGCGATAAAGAGTTTAGGTCCAGCGTATACGGTGTTAATTAGCCTTATTACTCAATTGGTCGTTGCATTATGTATTGATACATTCGGATTGTTTGGAATGGAGAGTGTTCCAATACAAATAAATAAATTAGTTGGAATAGGTGTATTAATTGTAGGGGTAGGGATTTTTAAAAATCTATTTTCGAATAAGAAAGCTATTCATATAAACAAGGATAGGGTCTAAATGTTGCAAGATGGTGTACATGATTTGAATATTGATGGGATTCAACATTGGTGTAAAGTTGCAGGGACAGCTCATAATACAATTCCTTTCGTTATTGTACATGGAGGTCCAGGTGGTAATCATTATGTATTCGAAAGAACACTTGGAGTGAGGTTAGAAGAATATATAACAGTTGTTTATTATGAGCAAAGAGGATGTGGGCGAAGTGATGCACCAAAAGATGACGATGATTATTTAATACATACGCTAGTGGAAGATTTAGAGAAATTAAGAAAGAGATTACATGTAAAGAAGGTAAATTTGTTAGGCTATTCTTTTGGTGGACAACTCTGTTTAGAATATGCTTTGAAATATCCAGAGAATATTAAAAAAATGGTATTAAAAGCGCCATCGTTAGATGACTATGATGATATGTATAATGTGCAGATAGAAGGTTTTTTACAGGTGGCAGAAGGAAATATGAATGAACAAATCTCAATAATAAGTAAGTCAGAAGTTTCTTAATTGTTTAAAAATGAAGAATTTGCAAAGCTAAATCGAAGTCTTTGGGAGGAAAGTAAGTTAAACAATACAGGGAAGATGAGTAAAGTTATTTTAGAAACAAAATTAGCTTTACCGCTTATTGAGCGCATTCAAGATTTAGAAACTGATACGTGTGTCATAGTCGGGATGCATGACTATAACACGGGTGTGGGAATGAGTAGTAGAATAACGAGACAAGTAAAAAATAGTAAACTTGTTATATTTGAAAATAGTGCACATTTTCCAGATATTGAAGAGACGGATAAAGTATGTGAAACGATTGTTGAGTTTGTGGAAAGATAGATGAATAAAAATATATTATTGCTGGCCTTATCATTATCTCTATGTCTATCCGCTTGTTCGACTGAGACAAACACAGATAGTACATCTACTACTGAACAACCAAAAGTAAAAACTACCTCAATACAACAAGAGGAAAATCGTAAGCCTATTTTCTTTCAAGGAAAGGAGATAATAAAAATTGAGCTTATATCGACTAAAGTAAAAAATAAAAAGACAGTTATAAAGCAAGAGTTTGATCAAATTATTAAAGCCATGGAACATACAGGGATAGATAAGGATCGGGAAAGAGTTATTCCTCTTTTGCTAGATAATGAGGCAAAAGAAAATATTGACTATCAAATGAATGTAAATTACCAAGATGGTTCCAATGAAACATATTTAATTTGGTTAGAAAACAAAAAAGTTGTAATTGGTCGTCAAAATAATGAAGAACAAAAAAATCTCGAAGCTTACATAATAAGAGATGTAGATGCTCAACAAATATTAGATTTATTTAAGAATGATGTAGAATAAATGGTTAAAGAATTAGATTTACAATCAGTTCAAGGTACGATGCTTATTCCCCTATGGGGACGAGCATATGGTAGTGAGAAAAATAAGGATATTTTAGATGATACAGAGGCTATTCGAATTATAAAAGAATGTGATTTTGACTTCTCAACAATAGCAAATACATTTGGCGAATACGGATGTATCACATACATTACCCGTGCACGAAAAATTGATGATACGATAAAACAATTTATAGCAAAACACCCGAACGCTACTATAGTGAATATCGGTTCAGGACTAGATACTACTTTTTCAAGAATTGATAACGGTACAATACATTGGTACAACCTTGATTTACCCGATGCAATCTCTTTTCGCAAGACTTTAATTGAAGATACACCGAGGAATATTAGCATCACTAAATCATTTTTTGATACTTCTTGGTTTGGCGATATAAGATATGATCCAAACGACGGTATTCTTTTTATATCAGCAGGTGTATTTTATTACTTTAAAGAAGAAGATTTAAAAGAGATCATAGTTGCTATGTCAAAACGTTTTCCTGGAGGAGAGCTATATTTTGATGCTGAATCAAAATTCGCACTGAACCTTTCGAATGCTACTGTAAAGAAATCCGGTAATAACGGTGCTATGATGTATTTTTACGTAAACAATCCAAAATCAATAGAAAAATGGGCTTCTACAATAAAAGTATTAAGCTGCTCCCCTTTCTTTAAAGATATAGCTACAAATAAAGATTGGGATGGTAGTACACGTATAATGATGAGAATTGTAAACTTAATAAAAATGTTGAAGTTTGTTCATTTGCGGTTTGAAAAATAAATGTTAATTTACTATAATAAATTTAAAGGTTTGATTTGCAGCTTAAATAGTAATAAAATAATGACTAAATCCAAAAAGGAAGCGAAAATAATGTCCCATAAAGAATTATTAAACGAATATATGAATGTATTATTAAATATGTCAGGTACTTTCAAATTACTATCAGAGAAATCCTCTGAATTTACACATTTAGAACAACACGTAGTGGAGTATATCGCCCAACAAAAATTACCTGTAAATTCAAAGATGATTGCTAGTTATTTAAACATCCCTAAGCAACAATTAAGTGTAACTGTACGTAACTTAGAACAAAACGGATATATTGTAAAAAAGCAAGATACGGTAGATAAAAGAGCTGTATTAATTTCTCTGACAGAAAAAGCTGAAAAGGTACATTATGAGAGATGGAAACAAATTTATAAAAATTTCACAGTAAACCTCGAAAAGTTATCTGAAGAAGATAGGCGGGATTTAACTTACGGACTATATAAAACAAATACAATGCTCTCAAAAATGTTAAATAACGACTAAATGGAACATCCAACAAATTTCAATAAATTATTAGCTTTATATGAATCTTTAGGATGGAATTCTCTAAAGTTAACGGTTAATGAATTGGAACAAATGTGTAAACAAAGTTGGTATGTGATATATGCTTTTAAAGAGCAACAATTAATAGGAATGGGGCGTGTGATATCCGATGGTGTAATAACGGGGGTTATTTGCGGTGTATGTGTATTGCCGGAGTATCAGTCCATTGGCATTGGAAAAGAAATAGTGGAACGATTAATCCAGCACTGTGAACAAAACAAAGTTATTCCCCAACTTATGTGTGTGGAAAAATTGCAATCTTACTATGAATCTATAGGGTTTGAGGCATTCTCTATTGGGATGACAAAACATATTATAAGATAGATGGAGATTGCTAAAGGAGTAGAAATGTTACAACTTGAATTTCAAGAATTTGTTATTCACCCAATTCTTTTATGGAATGATGAAATGGCAGTATTAATAGATACAGGTTTCCCTGGACAAATTGAAGATATACAAGTGGAGATGGAAAAGGTTGGGGTATCATTTGATAAGTTAAAAGCCGTGATTTTGACGCATCAGGATATTGATCATATAGGTAGTCTTCCAGAGTTGTTGCAGCGCTGTGGAAGTAATATTAAAGTTTATGCGCACGAACTAGATAAGCCATATATTGAAGGGGATTTACCTTTATTGAAAGGTGGAAATGTGGAGAATCCACCAAAAGGAAAAGTGAGTGATACTGTGATTGATGGACAAGAACTTCTATATTGCGGTGGGATACTAATTCTCTATACGCCAGGGCACACGCCGGGTCATATTAGTTTATATTTGAAAAAAAGTAAAACTCTTATTACTGGGGATTCAATATATAGTGTAAATGGAATGTTAGGAGGAATTCATGCTCCAACTACTTTGGATGTTCAGGAAGCACAACAGTCTTTGAAGAAGTATTTAAATCTAGATATTGAATCTGTAGTTTGTTATCATGGGGGATTAAGTAAAGGGAATATACATGCACAAATTCAAAATCTGTAAATGTATTTGGAACAAAAACAACGTCCTCTCGGAAGGCCTCGTCAAAATAAAAATACAAAATCTACAAAAGAAATGATTTTAGAAGTGGCAACAAGGTTATTTCTTACTCAAAATTATCAAGTCGTTTCCATGGATGAGGTCGCGAAAGAATGCGGTGTTACGAAAGCAACCGTCTACTATTACTATTCAACAAAAGCTGATTTATTTACCGCTACTATGATTCAAATGATGATACGTATAAGAGAGAATATGGATCAAATACTTTCCACGAATAAAACTTTGGAAGAAAGATTGTTAGACTTCGCTAAAGTGTACTTACACGCAACGATGGATATTGACATGAAGAACTTTATGAAAGATGCAAAACACTCTTTATCTGAAGAGCAATTGAAAGAATTAAAAAATGCCGAAGATAACATGTATGAAGTGTTGGAAAAAGCACTTGATAACGAGATGCAACTTGGAGAAATAAGTAAAGGCAATCCTAAATTTGCTGCCCATGCTTTCGTATCTTTATTATCAATTGGGAATTTTAAGGATGAAAATCATAATCCTATTCTTGCAAATATAGATGAATTAGCACAAGAAATTGTTTCTTTTTATTGGAATGGGTTAGGTCACTCATATTAAATGTTAGGGAGGCTTGTAGCAGGGAAGAATACGCAATGGATAACTTTATCGGTTTGGATTCTTATTACATTAGTACTTTCATTTACGTTGCCACAAGTAAATAGTACGAAAGAACCGAATCCGAAAAATTTACCTAAAACAGCTATGTCACAGCAAGCGGAAGAACTTATGAAAAAAGAGTTTCCTAATAATGCAGGAAATCCGTTGTTAGTAGTATGGCATAGAGATGGTGGATTACAGTCAAAAGACTATAAACTTATACAGGACGTTTATAAAGAGTTAAAAGCTAGCCCTTTAAAAGAACAATCAATGTTACCACCATTTGATACAATTCCAGAGCAAGTATTATCAAAAAGTGCATCAAAAGATGGTACATCATTTGTCACACCGATATTCTTTAATAAATCAGCTGGTACGGATATATTAAAAGGAAATCTTGAAGATGTAAGAAAACGAGTGAATAGTAAGGTGGACGTTGATCCATTTAAACAAAAAATAACGGACTCTGGTTTACATGTTCGATTATCTGGTCCTGTAGGTATTCAAACAGATGCGGTTAGTTTATTTAGTCAAGCTGATGTGAAATTATTAGTCGCTACTGTACTATTAGTATTGGTTTTATTAATTTTACTTTACCGTTCACCAATTTTAGCAATTTTACCTTTACTTGTTGTTGGCTTTGCATACGGTATTATTAGTCCTACACTTGGTTTTTTAGCTGATCATGGGTGGATTAAAGTAGATGCCCAAGCGATATCAATCATGACAGTATTATTGTTTGGTGCTGGTACAGACTATTGTCTATTTTTAATTTCAAGATATAGAGAGTACTTGTTAGAAGAAGAAAGTAAATATAAAGCGCTGCAACTTGCGATTAAAGCATCTGGTGGGGCAATTATAATGAGTGCATTAACTGTCGTACTTGGATTAGGAACATTATTACTTGCTCATTACGGTGCCTTTCATCGATTTGCAGTACCATTTAGTGTTGCTGTGTTCATAATGGGGGTTGCTGCTTTAACAATTCTTCCTGCATTTTTATTAATTTTCGGCAGAGTTGCATTCTTCCCGTTTATACCAAGAACAACTGCGATGAATGAGGAGTTTGCAAGAAAGAAACAGAAAGTAATAAAAGTTAAAAAATCAAAAGGCTCCTTTAGTAATAAACTTGGAGATATTGTCGTACGAAGACCGTGGACAATAATTATGCTAACTATGTTTGTATTAGGTGGATTAGCTTCATTCGTACCACGTATTCAATACACATATGACCTTTTAGAATCGTTTCCGAAGGATATGCCTTCACGTGAAGGGTTTACGTTAATTAGTGATCATTTTTCAGCTGGAGAACTAGCGCCAGTAAAAGTTGTTGTTAATACGAAAGGAAAAGAGCTTCCTATTAAACAAGAGATAGAGAAATTTTCTTTTGTAAATACAGTGAAAGAGCCAAAAGAGGAAAAAGAAAATAAACAAATACAAATGTATGAAGTTTCTTTAGCGGAAAATCCGTACGCTATTGAAGCGCTAGATCAAATCCCTAAATTGAAAAATAGTGTAGAAAAAGTATTAAAAGATGCGGGGATTAATAATGTTGAAGATCAATTGTGGATTGGTGGAGAAACAGCGTCACTATATGACACAAAACAAATTACGGAACGTGATGAAGCAGTTATTATTCCAGTAATGATCAGTATTATAGCTTTACTATTACTTGTCTACTTACGATCAATTGTAGCGATGATTTATTTAATAGTAACAGTTGTTTTATCATTCTTCTCTGCATTAGGAGCAGGATGGATATTACTTCACTTTGGTATGGGAGCGCCGGCAATACAAGGGGCGATACCGCTATACGCATTCGTATTTTTAGTTGCTTTAGGTGAAGATTATAATATCTTTATGGTTTCAGAAATATGGAAAAACAGAAAGACACAAAATCACTTGGATGCGGTAAAAAATGGTGTTATACAAACAGGAAGTGTCATTACATCCGCAGGTTTAATTTTAGCAGGAACTTTTGCGGTGTTAGGTACGTTACCAATTCAAGTTTTAGTTCAATTTGGTATTGTGACCGCAATTGGAGTTTTACTTGATACGTTTATTGTAAGACCGTTACTTGTACCGGCAATTACAGTTGTTTTAGGCCGCTTTGCTTTTTGGCCAGGGAAACTTTCAAAAAAGAGTGAAGAAATACAAAAAGTGGATGCATAGATGCATGATAAAAATGAAAATAAAAAAGTAAATGTTATCGAAAACACTACATCTATTCACAATAATAATACTGCAAATCTAACTAGCGAAGAACAAGCAATGAACGGCTTATACGGAATGCCCGAAACAACCATTGAAGATGCTGATCACGCTGTAACTGATGATTTGACTTCAAAAAATTAAATGAAGTTTCATGTAATTGACAGAGAAAATTGGAATAGAGAGCAGTATTTTGAACATTATTTAAAATTAAAGTGTTCGTTTAGTATGACAGCGAATGTTGATATTACGATGATGCTACAGGAAATACATCAAAAGGAAATTAAATTTTATCCGACTTTTATTTATATAATTTCTAGAATGATAAATAAACATAAAGAATTTCGAACATGTTTTAATGATGAAGGAGTTTTAGGGTATTGGGAGGAAATGATACCTAGTTATACAATCTTTCATAAAGATGATAAATCTTTTTCAAGTATATGGACGGATTATTCTAGTGATTTCCACATTTTCTATAAAAACTATGAAGAGGATATGAAATGTTATGCTAATGTTCATGGTCTCTTCCCGAAAGAAAATATTCCGCCAAATGTTTATCCGATTTCTGGGATACCTTGGTCTAGTTTTACAGGATTTAATTTAAATATTAATAATGATGGTGATTTTCTATTACCAATTATAACTTGCGGAAAATATTTCAATGATGTAAGCAAGGTAATGCTACCTGTTTCATTGCAAGTGCATCATGCGGTTTGTGATGGATATCATACGGGTCGTTTTATAGAGGATTTACAGGAACTAGTTAATACTTGTAACGAGTGGCTTTAAATGACAATAATATCTATAGAAAAAGCTACAATTTTAGATGCTGAAAAATTAACAGAAATAATGAAAAGAACATTTGATGAAGAATCGAAGCGATGGTTATACGGCCAAGATGATGTAATTGATTATAACATTCAACCACCAGGATATTCTTCAATTGAAATGATGAAATATTCAATTAAAGAATTGGATTCTTACAAAGTAATAATGGATGAAAAAATAATCGGGGGAATTATAGTTACGATCTCTGGTAAATCGTACGGGAGAATCGATCGTATTTTTGTAGAGCCTTTTCTTCAAGGAAAAGGAATTGGATCGCGGGTTATGAAGTTAATAGAAGAAAAATTTCCGAACATAAGGATTTGGGATCTCGAAACATCTAGTAGACAAATTAATAATCATCATTTTTATAAAAAAATGGGCTATGAAATCATTTTTAAATCTGAAGATGAGTATTGCTATGTAAAAAGAAAAAATGTAGGTGCAGGTGGAGAGAACCTAATAAAAAATAAAGATATGAAAAATGGTCAATACGAAAACTGTAATTTGGTTCATACAGAATATTATCAAGTGAATTTAAAAAATAGTGCATTTGTTGGTAGTAATATAATGCATATGAATATGAGTAATTGTAATGTAAGTCAATCAAAGTTTAGGAATATAAACTTTAGAAGGTCTTCATATGCAGATTTAAATCTTTCTAGTAGTACATTTAATTTTGTGACATTAGGTGGAGTGCAATTCAAAAATACAAGTCTTGGAGATGAGAAGGAACCTATTTCATTTGAAAACTGTGATTTGGAAGGTAGTACAATACATAATAGTAACCTGAAAAATATTGAAATAGTAAATTGTGATGTAACTGGTATGAAAATAAATGGTATTCCAATAGAGAATTTGCTTGAGTTATATAATAAGGTGAAAATGTAAATGGAAATCAACATACGAGCAGTAGAAATACAAGATGCTAGAGCAATTCATCGTATATGTATACAGGATGAGGTTTTACCTTATATGGTTTTTTTACCTAGCATGCGTGTAGACGCTATGGAAAATAGAATTCGAAACTTAGCACCAAATCAATTTGAATTTGTTGCAGAGTATGACGGGGAAGTAGTAGGTTTTATTGGCTTAACACAAAGTCCAGGACGAAGATCTCATTCAGGCGATTTATTTATTGGGGTAGACAGTGAATATCATAATAAAGGTATTGGCAAAGCACTTCTTACAAAAATGCTTGATTTAGCTGATAATTGGTTAATGTTAGAGAGAGTAGAACTTGGTGTATTAGAAACAAATCCGAAAGCAAAAGATCTATATGAAAAATTTGGGTTTGTAGTAGAAGGGGTAAAGGTAGGGAATTTAAAGGCTCACGGAAAGTTTATAAATGAAATTATGATGAGTCGTTTTAGACCTGATGGTTTAATTGTACATAATTAATTGAAATCACCTATTTTTTCATATTTCATCTTATTTTTCGGTGTATTCGCCTTATCAACTTCAGCAATTTTTGTGAAATTGGCAGATGCTCCTGCGGCAATTATTGCTTTTTATCGATTATTATTTGCTACAGTAATTCTGTTACCGTTATTACTATTTAATAAAAGGAATCGAAACGAACTAAAAACATTATCGATAAAACAATGGGGATTCGGATTTCTATCCGGGCTATTTTTAGCTGCACATTATGTACTATGGTTTGAATCCTTACAATATACTTCCGTAGCAAGTTCTACAGTTATCGTAACGTTACAACCTTTATTTTCAATGATTGGTGGTTACTTTTTATTTAAAGAGAGATTTACGAAAGGAGCGGTTATCGGTTGCCTCATTGCCATTTCAGGAAGTATCGTCATTGGTTGGCAAGATTTCCAAATTAGTGGCGACGCTTTATACGGAGATATTTTAGCATTTATGGCGGCCGGGATTATTACAGCTTACTTTTTCATTAGTCAACACATTCGTAAAGATTTATCTCTTATACCATATTCGGTAATTAGTTATGGAAGTAGCGCATGCTTTCTCGGTATATTTGCTTATATGCAGCAACAACCTTTCATTCATTACGCTACACAAACTTGGTTGTCCTTTATTGGACTAGCTTTCATTGCAACGATTTTAGGACAAACGATATTCAATTGGTTATTAAAATGGATGAGCGCTACTGTTATTTCAATGAGTATTTTAGGTGAAACAATTGGTACTTGTGTTCTAGCATACTTTATTTTGAGTGAAACCATTACTTTACAACAAGCACTAGGAATTTCAATTATTTTCATTGGATTAACATTATTTTTATTACAACCGAAACTAGCGAATCACAAATGAATGACAATTCGTGAGTTTGCTGAGTATGCAGGGATCAGTACGTCACTGATTAGCCAAATTGAAAGAGGACATGCTAATCCTTCTTTAAATGTATTGGAATTAATTGCGAAAGCATTAAATGTGCCGCTATTTACACTTTTTATTAATGATATTGATACAGACTCACTCATTTCTAAGAAAAAAGATCGGAAAAAAGTATATCGGGAAAATAATGATCACATTGTATATGATGTATTAACACCTGATTTTATGAAAGCACGTATTGAAATGTTAATGATGGATTTAAATAAAAAAGCAAGCACAACGGAAAGTCACTATTCACATGAAGATAAGGAAGAGATTGCGGTTGTCATGAAAGGGGAAGTGTATGTGGAATTAGAAGGAAAAGAATATTTTTTAGAAGAAGGTGATGTTGTACGTATCCCACCAAACGTGAAGCATCGATTTTTGAATAAAAGTGATGAATCGAATCACATTTTATTTGTATTAACGCCATCTTTAGGATGAATGGAAAATAAAAGTGTGTTAAAAGGCGGCCTTTCAATTATTTCTCAATGCAAAAAACAAACAAAGGATATTTGGCATGCACATTACGGGGCAGCTGCAATTGCTAGCTATTTTTTCATGAAGGATAATAATATTGAAGAAGAGATAGCTCGTAATATGCATTCTCATACAAAAATGATGCTGAACAAGAAAAACTTAGATGAAATCATCGATAGTAAAGAAGAAATTGATTTTCAAAGTGCTGAAAAAAAGATAATAAAATCATTGGAATATACAATTGATGAACTTCATTGGGTCGGGCATAACGTCATTTATGCAGCATTAAGTTTATTAGCTATGAAAGAGCTACAAAAATGGGGAAATAATCAAGCGATAGAAGGGATAACTGATCTTATATTATCATTTCAAAAAACAATTCCCGGTAGATCGTGGATTGGTTTTACGACGAAAGAAGTTAAACAATTAAGTATATATGACGAGATACAAAGTGAATTAAGAAATCCAAAACAATTATCTACGTTTATTTTAAATGAACTATCGGAGTTTAAGGTTATTTATAGAGCAGAATCACATCATGATTTAATTGGCCATATGCTTACTTTTTCCCACGCAATTAATATAATGTATGATTTAGGACATAAAGATGTATTTCAACGAGGAATACGTCCGCTTTTAAAACTAGTATACGTACTGCGTGCTAGTAAAAAACTTATGCTGAATACTGAAATAAATCTACATTCTCCTATAGATCATTTGCCTTTAATTGAATCTAAACGTGCTCACGTATTACCAACTGAAAATCAATTTTGGCTAAAGGACTATAGTGAATTTGATTGGGATTTTGGACATCTTTTCAAATTCTCATATAGTTATTTTGATCATATAAAGAGAGCTCCGGAATATAAAGGTATAACCTTAGAACAATTCCGGTATGTTATTAATTCGTAAATGGAACTAGTAAAGTTGGAAAAGATAATTGAAATAAAAAAAGAAGAACTTTTATATTTAGTATCGGATTATGGAATTCAACATGAAAAAGTACTGGCATTAAGTCAAGAAATAGACAAATTGATCAATTACTTTATGTTTTTAAAATAGATGAAAACAGTTGTTGTTATCGGTGGAGGTATAACTGGACTTTCTACTTTGTTTTATTTAGAAAAATTAAAAAAGGAGTATAATATCGATTTACATTTAATCCTTGTCGAGAAAGAAGAGTCTTTAGGTGGTAAAATCCATAGTGTAGAAGAACAGGATTTTATTATGGAATCAGGAGCGGATTCTATCGTTGCTCGCAATGAACATGTTATGCCGCTTGTAAAAGATTTAAACTTAGAAAAAGAAATGGTATATAATGAAACGGGTATTTCATACATATATTCTGATAATATTTTACACCCAATTCCTTCTGACAGTATATTTGGTATTCCGATGAGTGTCGAGTCGTTGTTTAGCAGTACGCTAGTCTCAACGAAAGGGAAAATTGTTGCTTTAAAAGATTTTATAACGAAAAATAAAGAGTTTACGAAAGATACATCACTTGCTCTATTTTTAGAAAGCTTTTTAGGAAAAGAGTTAGTGGAAAGACAAATTGCGCCGGTACTTTCAGGCGTGTATTCTGGTAAATTGGATGAGCTTACAATGGCATCAACATTACCGTATTTACTTGATTATAAAAATAAATATGGAAGTATTATTAAAGGATTTGAAGAAAATAAAAAACAATTTCAATCAGCAGGAAATAAAAAGTTTGTATCATTTAAAAGTGGACTATCTACGATAATTAATCGCTTAGAAGACGAGTTAACTGAAACTGTCGTAAAAAAAGGTGTTGTAACGACGGCTGTAAGTAAACGAGGAGATCAATATGAGATTTCTTTTGCAAATCAGGAATCAATCCAAGCTGATTATGTTGTTTTAGCAACTCCACATGATATCGCACAAACTTTATTACAATCTAATGAGTTAAACGAGCATTTTAATAAATTTAAAAATTCATCACTTATTAGTATTTACTTAGGTTTTGACATTCTAGATGAACAACTACCGGCGGATGGTACTGGGTTTATCGTAACAGAAAACAGTGATTTACATTGTGATGCTTGTACATGGACAAGCCGGAAGTGGAAACATACATCGGGTAAACAAAAGCTTTTAGTAAGAATGTTTTATAAGAGTACCAATCCAGTATATGAAACGATCAAAAATTATAGTGAAGAAGAATTAGTACGAGTCGCTTTATATGATATTGAAAAGAGTCTTGGAATTAAAGGCGAACCAGAAGTAGTTGAAGTTACAAATTGGAAAGATTTAATGCCGAAATATCATTTAGAACATAATCAAGCGGTTCAAGCATTAAATGAAAAATTGACTGCTCTATATCCTAATGTATATTTAGCTGGTGCTTCATATTACGGTGTTGGAATTGGTACCTGTATTGGAAACGGGAAGAATACGGCCAAAGAAATAATGACTACAATAAGTGAAGAGTTAAAATAAATGTATATATTCATCGGCTTAGCCCTCTTACTCATTTTGCTTATTTTTTTATTCGCAAAAAAATTCACACCAAATTCATTCATGATGACTAACTTTAAAGGAAATAGCTTTAAGACATTTTCAATTGGTATATTAATCGCTGCCACACTCTCTCTTTCATATGGAATCTATCACGCAGCAACATATCAACCTAGTTATTTAGATATAAAATTACATAACCAAAACTACACCGTTTTCGGTAATGTGGGCGATTTCGGTTATTTCTCAGAGAACTTACCGAAAAAAGATGTAGAAGTTGAACTGTATTTCGCTTCTTGGGAAACACTACAGTTTAAAAATCCAGAAATATTAATAGATTATCCTTCAGGCAAACAAGAAGTTTGGAGGGCAAGTATAGTATCAATATCCACAAATAAGCTAAAAGCAAAACACAATATAAAAGAAATTTATCAACTCTCACCATACTCATTTAAAGAGTCTGGAAATATTACATTAACAATAAAAGAGAATAATGGAAGAACTAAAAAAATTTCCATTCAAGTGAAATAAGTGGTATTTCCTATATTAGAAACAGAGCGCTTGCGTTTAGTTGAAATAGAACAATCTTATTGTCAAAAAATATATGAAATCTTTTCATCGGATGAAGTTACATGTTATTACGGTATGAATTCTTTTACGGAATTTGGCCAAGCTTCACGTATGATTGAATCTTTTTCGAAAAATTATTTTGAGAAAAAGGCAATACGATGGGGGATTGTGTTAAAAGAAACAAACACTTTAATTGGGACAATTGGGCTGAATAATTTACAATTATGGAGTAAACGATCTGAAATAGGGTATGATTTGCATCCGCGTTATTGGGGGCAGGGGTATGCTTCGGAAGCAGCCGGGGAAATCATTCATTATGGATTTCAAGATTTAGGTTTATATAGAATTGGAGCTATTACATATCCTGAAAACGTTACTTCTTGTAAAATGCTATCTAAAATAGGTTTTCAAAAGGAAGGCTTGTTACGCGGCTATATTCATCAAGGAAATAAGCAACACGATGCATTGTTATATTCTATAGTGCGAACAGATGTAGAGGACTTAAATATATAAATGTATCGCAATCGAAAGAACGATGTAGCAGAAGTACCACCAGAACAAACACCTGTTTGGGAATGTGAATCAGAGGATTGTTTAGGATGGATGAGAAAGAACTTTTCATTTGAAGAAGAACCTAAATGCCCTTTATGTAAAAGTAGCATGAAAAGCGGAGAACGTTTATTACCTAAGTTGGGTTAAATGACATTAACAGGTAAAGTAAAATGGTTTAACAGCGAAAAAGGTTTCGGTTTCATCGAAGTTGCAGACGGTAACGACGTATTCGTTCACTTCTCAGCTATCACTGGCGACGGCTTCAAGTCTCTTGACGAAGGTCAAGAAGTTAGCTTCGAAGTTGAAGACGGTAACCGTGGACCTCAAGCTAAAAACGTTGTAAAGCTATAATTGCAAAATAAACAATTTAAAATAATCGAAGCAGCAAAAGAAGGAAGAAGGAAAGTTCACCCTGTTTTTGCTGTTATACTTGCAATTGTATTTTTAACTTTAGGTGAATTGTTTATGTTATTTATGCTATTTTTACCGAAAACAGAAACAACTTTTATAAAGGCGATTTATAGCAATATTGAGATGATATTAACGTTTGGCGGAGCTATATTTTTTGTGTTTTTATGGATTAAATTTGTTGAGAAAAGGTCATTTTCATCTATTGGTTTTTGGAATGAGCAATGGATGAGAAAGTATTTGAAAGGGGCACTAATAGGGTTTATTTTCATTTCGATACCAGTAATTTTACTCGTATTAACAGGAAATGTAAAACTACAAATGCAAGAAATTACGATGACAGTTATTTTTGGTATTGCAGGGTCTTTAGTCGCATTTTTAATACAAGGGGCCACTGAAGAAATTGTTGTAAGAGGTTGGTTATTCCCAGTTCTTTCTGTTAGAAGCCGTATATGGATTGGGATTGTTGTGACGTCCTTTATATTTGGTTTTCTTCATTTGCTTAATCCAGGAATTACAATTCTTTCACTATCGAATATAATATTAGTTGGCGTATTTGCAGCTTTTTACGTTTTAAAGGACAGTAGTCTTTGGGGGATTTGTGCATGGCATTCCATTTGGAATTGGGCACAATATAACGTTTATGGCTTTGCCGTTAGTGGAATGACGATATATTCAACACCATTATTTAAACCTGTAACAAGTGGCAATGAAGTCCTTCATGGAGGCTCATTTGGGATTGAAGGTAGTATTATTACAACAATAATGCTTTCTATCGCTTCAATTGTTTTATGGAGACAGTTATGGGGGAGAAGAGCGAAACAACGAGATTTTAGTTAAATGAAAGCGGGAGAAACTATGGGGATTATAGCGTTTGAGGGAGCGAGTGTTGTTGGTAAGAGTAGTACATGCCGTGAACTAGAAAACAATTATGGAGCATTCATTACACCTGAAGTGAATTTTTTATTTGAAAGACCAAAAAATGAACATAGAACATGGTATTTTGAAAAACAAGTAGAGCGCTGGAATATAGCAGTGCAAAAATCGCAGCAATATGAATTAGTAATACTTGATGGGGATATATATCAGCCACTTAGTTATAATTGGTGTTTTCATTTTGATATATTTAAACAGCCATTGTCTTTAATAGAAAACTTTTATAAAGAAAAGATGATAAATAGGGAAATTGGTTTTCCAGATCAATATTTTTATTTGTACACGAATGATGAAGAACTTAGAAAACGAAAAGAATTTGATGAGACGAGAAGCAGAAGAAACTTTGAAAAACATTTACATATATCAAAACCGTTGCAGCGTTATTATGAAAATTTAAATGCCGTCACAAACGGGTATTGTAAATTGATTGAAGCAAAAAGTATAAAGTTGAATGAATTAGAAATCGTGAAAAGTTTAAACAGCTTAAACGTATGTGAAGTTAGACGTTTTGATGTTTCAAGGTTAGATGCTATTACGGAGTGGTTAAAAGAAAATCGTGCATAAATGAAAACACTATTGAAAATAATCGGTATTATAGCTAGTATGGCAGTAATCGGAGTAGGTTTAACATATGGTATGCTTTATTATTTGAATAATAGTAAACCGGCTGCGAAAAAGTCAACGCCAGCAGCTCCGGCAGTAGAAGTGCTAGCTGATAGTAATGTAAAAGCCGAAGATGCGAAGCTTTTAGAAAATGGCAATCATTCATTACCTAATAGTGGTTTTAATAAAAATTTTAAATGGACAGATGAGAACATACAGACAGCATTACATGAAATGGCACACCAAAAAACGAAAGCTGAACAAAAATGGGGCTATATTTTTATCACACAAGAACGTATTGAAAGTTTACTTGAAATTATAAATAGTAATGATGTTGCACAAAAAAATACATATGTGGATATTTTAGAACGATGGAAACAAGGGAAATATGAAAAGGTTGATGTGGATCATAATAAAATTTGGAAATTGCAAAGTGGGAATTTAGGAGAAGGGAAAGGAATAATGTCGCAAGCTGAACAAAAAGAATTAATTAATCAAGTGTTTATGCAAAAAGGTACATATTCAGGTAGTAAATTAATTGCAGGTGGGGGACAGGTTAATAAATAAATGATATTAAAAGAGGGGGCACTTATGGAAATGAGACACGTTAAAACATTTTGTGCCATTGTTAAGCATGGCGGTTTTTCTAAAGCTGCTCTTGCGTTAGGTTATGCGCAATCTACTGTTACAGGGCATATGAAAGCATTAGAAAACGACTTACATATCCCTCTTTTCGATCGATTAGGGAAAAAAGTACTTCTTACAAAAGCAGGTCATCAATTTCATCCTTATGCATTAGAATTACTTGCGATTTATGAAAAAGCACAAGAAATCCCTCAAAATAATGATTATTTGGAAGGGACGTTAAGTATTACATCTAACGAATCGTTAGCAGTGTACCGTTTACCACAATTATTACGTACTTACAAACAGCAAAATCCGAAAGTAAATATCGTTCTTGAGACTACTACAAATGAACATGCAATGAAAAAGCTACATGAAGGAGAAACAGATGTTATCTTCTTAATTGGTGAAAGTATAGAACATAACGATTTTATTACACGTACTTTTTGTAATGAAACATTCGGATGGATTTTACCTATTCATTCCCCCGTACAGGAAAATCCATTTCGTTTATTACAGGATACTCAGTTTATTTTTACAGAACAAAGCTGCGGTTATAGGCCAATGGTCGATCGTTTTTTACGTCAAAGCGGAAATATTCTAGAAAAAACATTTGAAACTTCTAATGTTGAAGTCATTAAACAAGCTGTTATGTGTGAGTTAGGAATTTCAATTCTTCCCTACATCGTTGTACAAGAGAATTGTCAAAAGGAACAAATACGTTTTCAACCTATCGAAACTCCAGCCGTTATTCAAAGTCATGTCATCTATCATAAATCCAGATGGATTTCCCCGGTACTACAGTCGTTTCTTTCCTTACTAGAGCGGGGCTAAATGATTAAATTTCTTTTAATATTATGTTGTGGGGGAATTCATTTAAGCAGTATTGGAGGAGAAAAAATGAGTAAAAAGGGCTATCATGTAGCTGTTGTTGGAGCTACAGGTGCAGTAGGTCAGAAAATTATTGAACTGTTAGAACAAGAAACAAAGTTTAATATAGCTGAAGTTACATTCCTTTCGTCAAAACGATCTGCTGGTAAGACAGTACAATTTAAAGGGCGAGAGATTACAATACAAGAGGCAAAAACAACTAGTTTTGAAGGTGTAGATATTGCCTTTTTCAGTGCTGGAGGAGAAGTGTCTAGAAAATTTGTAAATCACGCAGTTTCTAGTGGCGCAATCGTAATTGATAACACAAGTGAGTACCGAATGGTGCACGATGTACCGCTCGTTGTTCCAGAAGTTAATGCACATACTTTAAAGGAACATAACGGTATTATTGCAGTTCCGAATTGTTCAGCATTACAGATGGTAACAGCTCTTCAGCCAATCCGAAAATCATTCGGTTTAGAACGAATTATCGTTTCCACTTATCAAGCTGTATCAGGTTCTGGAATTCATGCGATTCATGAATTAAAAGAACAGGCTAAGTCGATGCTTACAGGTGAAGAAGTGGAGAGTGCTATATTACCAGCAAAAAAAGATAAAAAACATTATCCAATTGCGTTTAATGTACTGCCTCAAGTAGATATATTCACTGATAATGATTTCACCTTTGAAGAAGTAAAGATGATTCAAGAGACGAAGAAAATTTTAGAAGACCCAAACCTGAAAATGGCAGCAACTTGTGTACGTGTTCCAGTTGTATCAGGTCATTCAGAATCAGTTTATATAGAACTTGAAAAAGAAACAACTGTTACAGAAATTAAAGAAGTACTGCTGGATGCACCAGGTGTTATTTTACAAGATAATCCTAGTGAACAGCTGTATCCAATGCCATTATATGCAGAAGGGAAAATAGATACGTTTGTCGGGAGAATTAGACAAGACCCTGATACGCCAAAAGGATTCCATCTTTGGATCGTTTCCGATAATTTGTTAAAAGGTGCGGCTTGGAATTCAGTTCAAATCGCAGAGACGTTGGTGGAAAAGGGAATCATTTAGATGATTAAATTTGAGGTGATTCCAATCGAATTACGACAATTAGAATACTTTTTAGCTGTTTCGAAAGAATTACATTTCACAAAGGCAGCCGAAAAATTAAACATTTCCCAACCTTCACTAAGTCAACAAATACGCGCGTTAGAACATGAAGTAGGAATGCCACTTTTCGATCGAATCGGTAAAAAAATATCTTTAACTGAAGCAGGAAAAATTTTATTATCACATAGTAAAACCATTTTTCATGAAGTCGAACAAGCCCGTTCTGCTATCCAAGACTTAAATGGATTACAGTACGGATCCTTAACAATCGGCTCATTGTTAACCGTTGTAAATTATTTACTACCGCCAACCCTTTTACATTTCAATAATCTTTATCCAAACATCGAGCTTTCCGTGTTAGGACTTCGTACAGGAGAAATTCGCGAAAAATTGTTACAAAACGAATTAGATATTGGTATTACATTTCTCCCGGTACTAGATAAAGAAATTGTTTCTATCCCACTATATAAAAGTGAACTTACATTAGTTATTCCAATCGGTCATCCTTTAAGTGAGCGTGATCACGTATCTATTAAAGAATTACAGAACTACCCTTTAATCCTTCTACCAAAAAACTTTTATTTAACAGAACTACTTACGACCTATTGTCAAAACTTTAGCTTCAAACCAAAACCAATTTTAGAAATTAGTACAATGGAATCTTTAATTCAAATGGTTTCAAAAGGTATGGGAATTACAGTGTTACCAAAACCGTATATAGACTTTTTGCAAAACGAAAACATTCAAGCTATTAAAATAGAAGATCCTACTCCAACTATAGATATAGGACTTATTTATAGAAAAGATAAATATATGTGCGCTGAAACTCGAGAATTTATTGAGAAACTAAAAATAACAGTACATTCTTTACAAAACTAATTGAAATCGAGCGTATTACCAGGCAGTTATTCACAAGTACTTCAAAAAAGGTATGAGGAGGCTGTACCGACAGGAATATATCATTTAACGCCTTTATATGTAAAAAAAGCTAGCGGAGCGATCATTACAGATGTAGATGGGAATCAGTTTATTGATTTTGCTGGTGGAATTGGAATGCAAAATGTTGGTCATTGTCATCCGAAAGTTGTAAGAGCGGTACAAGAACAAGCAAAGTCATTTATTCATCCTTGTTTTCATGTAACTCCATATGAAAACTATATTGCTTTAGCAGAGAAAATTAATGAAACAGTACCAGGAACAAGTAAGAAAAAAACGATGTTTGCAAATAGTGGTGCGGAAGCGATTGAAAATGCTGTAAAAATCGCACGTAAAGTAACAGGGAGAAGTAAAGTAATTTCGTTTGAACGAGGATTTTATGGGAGAACATTAATGACGATGTCTTTATCAACGAAAGAAAATCCATATAAAGCAGGATTTGGCCCGTTCATTTCAGACATGCATATATTGCCGTATCCGTACTATTACAGAGCTGAAGAAGGAGTTTCTTCTGAAGAAGTGGATTCTCAAGTCATCTATCAGTTTGAAAAATTTTTAGAGGAAGTATCACCTGAAAAAGTAGCGGCAATCGTAATGGAACCAGTACAAGGAGAAGGGGGATTTATTGTTCCTTCCATTTTATTTGTAAAACGAATCCGGGAAATTTGTGATCAATATGGCATTTTAATGATAATGGATGAAGTGCAAACTGGATTTGGCAGAACTGGAAAATGGTTTGCAACGGAACATTTTAATATAGAACCTGACATTATTGCGTTATCAAAATCAATAGCTGGAGGCTTACCATTAAGTGCAATTGTTGGGCGTGCTGAGTTTATGGATATTCCTGGAAGGGGGCAAATCGGTGGGACCTTTGCAGGAAGTCCATTATCATGCGCAGCCGGTCTTGCTGTATTTGAAATTATGGAAGAAGAAAATCTAGTTGTAAGAGCTCAGCAAATTGGAAATAGAATAATGTCACATTTACATGCAATGCAATTAAAATACGAAGTCATAGGTGATGTTCGTGGAATTGGTGCAATGGTTGCAATGGAACTTGTAACGGATCGTATAACAAAAGAACCAGCAAAAGAACTAACAGTACAATTAATTGATGAGTTCTGGAAGAATGGGCTTATAAGTATTGGGGCAGGGATATTTGATAATGTACTACGTTTTTTACCGCCTCTTGTTATTTCAAATGAAGAAATTGATAAGGGTTTTGAAATAATAAATCAATCTTTTAAAAAATTTTGCGGAAAGTGAGTGAGAGAGGCAATTATGATCAATAAATTATATGAGGTACTATCACTAAATATAGGATTCCCGAAAGAAGTTATGTATGGGGGGAAATTAATTCATACGGGTATAAATAAAACGAAAACAAAGGAACCTATATATTTATCATTTTTAAAATTTAAAGGTGATGGTCAGGCGGATTTAGTTCATCATGGAGGGGTGGATAAAGCGGTTTGTGTGTATTCGAGCGAACATTATAGTTATTGGGAAGAAACATTGAATCAAGACCTTGAATATGGAGCATTCGGAGAAAATATAACAGTAAGTGGTATGCGTGAAGAGGATGTTTGTATCGGTGATACGTTTGAGCTCGGAGAAGCGATTGTACAAGTAACGCAACCGAGGCAACCTTGTTTTAAGTTAGCTAAGAAATACAATATTCCAAAGTTACCACTGTATTTTCAAGAAACAGGATATACAGGATTTTATTTTCGTGTATTAAAAGAAGGGTGGGTATCGCCAGTTGATACGTTAAAGTTGCTGAAGTCTGATCCAAAAAGTATTACAGTAGCGTTTGCTAATCGTATTATGCATAAGGAAAAACAAAATATAGAAGGGATAAAGCGAATTTTAGAGGTACATGCACTTTCTACTAGTTGGAGAAAGACATTTGAAAAGCGACTGAGGGGAGAAGAAATTAATACGAAGGAGAGGCTGAAAGGAATAAAAGAATAAATGGGGAATGTTGAAAAATTTGCAAATCTTCTAATAGAAGAACCGAAAAGAGAGCAGTTATTTCCTTTATTTGAAGAAGTGTTTGGTATTGAAAGTCAAACATTACGTGATTTTACGGAGAAAGGATATTGGGATTATACATATAAAGCTTTATCATTTTTACAAGATAACAAAGTGATTGCGAATGTTGCTGCATTTTCACTTCCGCTTTTAATTAATGGAGAAAAAATAAATGCAGCGGGTATTCAATCGGTAATGACGCATCCGAATCATCGTCGACAAGGGTTAATGAAACAATTGTTTAGTAAGATGATAGAAGAAATTGATGAGCAATGTGAGTGTGCGCTTTTATTTACTGAAAGTCCAGAACTATATAAACCATTTGGTTTTCAAATTGTGCAAGAATATTTGATGAAAGTATCATACGAAAACAAGAGTGATAAAGATTCTCAACTTAAAAAGTTAGATTTTTATAATGAAGAGGATAGAAAATTAATACATGAGATGATTGAAAATGGCCAAAGGCTTTCTAATACATTTTCAACGTTAAATTACCGCTCTTCGTTTTATTTAAATATGTATGATTCAACATGGAATGAAAACCTATATTATTCAGAGAAATTAGATACGTTGATTGTTTTTACAATAGAAAATCAAAAACTAAAATTATATGGAGTGTTTGCGCCGGTACTTCCGATTTTAGATGAATTATGTGAGGAAATCTCTGGGGAATTTAAGGAGATTGAATTTTATTTTTGCCCAGATCAATTAGGAATTGATGATGTACAATATACAGAATTACAGACTAGTAAGTATTTAATGGTTCGAAGTAATAAGGAATTAGATTTTAAAGGTTATAAATTCCCGGTGTTAACCGAGTTTTAAATGAAAACATCATATATACCAAATCATATTGAGCAACTTACCATAATGAATGTACCTGAATATTACAAAATGGAAGAAAATCATACATTCATTGTCCATTCGAAGGCAGAAACAGATTTTTGGCTGAAAACACATTATGGTTTTGAAATAATGAATGGTCATGTATTTTATAATGAGATTATGACAGATTTCCAGGCTGAAGTTCAGTTACGTATGAATCCAAATGCGACATACGATCAAGCAGGTCTTTTTGTTATGATTTCGGAGAACTGTTGGTTAAAAACATCTTTAGAATATATCCCTGAGGGGCCATCTCATTTAGGTGCTGTCGTAACGAATAATGGATATTCTGACTGGTCAACGCAAGATTATCCAACTGAAGCAGCTAAGCAACAACTTCGTTTTCGAATTATTCGAAAACGCGGTGATTATTCAATATATGTGAAAATAAGTCAGCGATGGGAACAAATAAGAATCGCTCATTTAATAGAGGATATAGGGAATGAGCCTGTTAAAATAGGTTTTTACACGTGTAGTCCTTCTAAAAATAAAGGATTTGAGACTGAGTTTTTCGATTTTACAATTGAAGAAATATAGATGTTCTTCGCTATTATTGGACCGTTATTTATGGTACTTGAGGTTGCGATGGACTTAATTCAACCGACTATTATGCAACATATTATTGATGTTGGGATTGCAAATAGGGATTTGAATTATGTAATAAAAATGGGGCTTCTTATGATAGGAGCAGCGGCACTTGGGTTAGTTGGAGGACTTGGGTGTATGATGTATTCTACAAAAGCAGCTGTAAATTTCGCTACAGACATACGAAAAGATGTGTTTACGAAAATAGAAACATTTTCTAGTAAAAATCGGGATACATTTGGAACTGGAAAATTATTAACGATTGTGACAAATGATATTACATCAATTCAATCGGCGATGACGATGACATTACGTGTTCTCGTTCGTGGCCCTTTGTTATTTATCGGAAGTATAATTATTGTTTTTGTAACAGCAAGAGAGTTATTTCCAATATTACTTGTAGTTGTACCAATTTTATTACTGGCGATTATTTTAATTGCAAGTAAAGCGAGTGGAACGTTTAAAAAGGTGCAAGAAGCATTAGGTAAAGTGAATACAAAGTTACAAGAAAATTTATCTGGTGTACGTGTTATAAAAGCGTATGTAAGACAAAAATATGAAATTTCTCAGTTTGGAAATGTGAATACAAATTTAACGAAGGTAAATATTCGAGCGGTGCAGCTTATTTCCTTAATGATGCCAATTATTATGCTTGTTGTAAGTGGTGGGATTGTCGCAACACTATGGATTGGTGGAGAAAAAGTATTTAATGGAACTCTTCAAGTAGGTGCAATTTTAGCATTTATTAACTATTTGAATATCATTTTAATGGCACTTATGTCTATTAGTATGGTATTTATTCAAATTGCTCGAGCTTTTCCATCTGCGGATCGTGTACAACAAGTTTTAAATACTGAAGTTGATATTATGAACGAAGCTAACGCAATTGAACCTGAGAAAATCGAGGGGAATATTGATTTTAAAGATGTTAGTTATAGTTATACGAAAAATAATGAATACGTTTTAAAAGATATTTCATTCAGCATACGTAAAGGTGAAAAAGTAGGGATTATCGGTTCTACAGGGAGTGGTAAGTCTACTTTAGCTAAACTGTTACCACGCTTATATGATATTGAGCAAGGTGAAATTTGTATTGACGGAATAAATGTTAAGATGTACGATTTACAAAAATTGCGTGCTTCAATAGGTTTTGTACCTCAAAAGGCATTGTTGTTCTCAGGAAGTATAGAAGAGAATTTACGTTATGGTAAAGAAGATGCAACACACGATGAATTGGAAACAGCAGCTTCATCTGCGTGTGCGACTGAGTTTATTAACAAGTTGGAAGAATCGTATCATTATAATTTAACACAAGGTGCGATGAATTTATCAGGTGGACAAAAACAACGTGTATCCATTGCGAGAGCGCTTGTGAGAAAACCATCGATTTTAATTTTAGATGATTCTACATCAGCAGTTGATGCGAAATCAGAGGCTAATATTCAAACAGCATTAAAAACAGAATATAAAGGCACAACGACTTTATTAATTGCGTCCAAAATTTCTTCCATAATGGATGCGGATAAAATACTTGTACTAGATAATGGTGAATTAGTTGGTGATGGCACACATGAACAACTGTTAGAACAATGTGAGGTATATCAGGAAATTTATCTTTCCCAAGGTGGTAATTTGCATAAAGAAGGTGGGAAAGAACATGCGTAAATGCGTAATTTTCAAGGACAATTTGCTAATAAAGGTGGACGTAACTCGCCTAAGAGTGGAAAAGTTAAAAATAATAAAGGAACTGTAAAGCGGATTTGGAACTATATGGGGTATGAAAAGGCTGCTCTAATGTTCGTTATATTTCTAGTATTTGTTACGACGTTACTTGGGTTATTAGGTCCATATTTTATGGGAGTAATTATAGATCAATATATTGTACCGAAAGATTTAAACGGTACGGCTAGAATGTGTATGTTACTTATTGCAATTTACGGTGTAACGGTGCTTTTAACGTGGTTACAAACGTATGTCATGATTAATGTTGCATTAAAGACAATTCAAAAAATACGACAAGATATATTTGAGAAAATCCAAACGCTTTCTTTACGGTTCTTTGATGTACGTTCTCAAGGTGATTTAATGAGCCGTGTGACAAATGATATTGACAATTTAAATCAAGCGTTGACGCAAAGTGTCGTACAGATTATTTCATCAGCGTTAACCTTTATAGGTGTGACGATTGCGATGTTCTCATTAAATTGGATTTTGGCACTTGTAACTTTAATTACAGTACCTATTATGTTTTTCGTTACAAAAAAACTTGTTGCATATAGTGGTAAAAACTTTGCAAAGCGTCAAAAAGATTTAGGAGAATTAAATGGTTTTATTGAAGAAGCTATAACAGGCGCGGATGTTACAACGTTATACGGGAAAGAAAAAGAAACCGTACAAAACTTCAATAAAATTAATGAACAACTAAGAATTTCAGCAACGAAGGCTGATACAGTTTCAGCTTTTATTTTTCCGAGTATGAACTTTATTAATAACTTAGGAATGGGGCTTGTAATTGGGACTGGATCCGTTATGGTATTAAACGGTATGACAACAGTAGGTGTCATTGCGGCGTTTATTAATTATTCTCGTCAATTCTCAAGACCACTAAGTCAATTTGCAACGTTAATGAATACGATTCAAGCGGCAGTTGCGGGCGGAGAACGTGTTTTTGAAATTATGGATGAGGTACCAGAAATTCAAAATAAAAAAGACGCATTCGTTGTACAAAATTTACAAGGTCATGTTGAACTTGAGAATGTATCGTTTGGCTATGTGGAAAATAAAACGATTTTAAAAGAAGTAAGTCTTAAGGCACAGCCTGGAGAGACAATTGCTTTAGTTGGTCCAACGGGATCGGGAAAAACAACAATCATAAATTTATTAACTCGATTTTATGATATACAGCAAGGGCAAATTCATATTGATGGAAAAGATATAAAAGATTATGATATCAATTCTTTACGAAGTAAAATAGGAGTAGTTTTACAAGATACGTATTTATTTGCTGGGACAATTATGGATAATATCCGTTATGGACGATTACATGCAAGTGATGAAGAAGTAATCAATGCAGCAAAGGCTGCATCGGCACATTCCTTTATTAAGCATTTACCAAAACAATATGAAACAGAGATTGCTTCGGAAGGATCGAATTTAAGTCAAGGACAAAAACAACTTCTTGCGATTGCAAGGGCAATTTTAGCAGATGCAGACATATTAATTCTTGATGAAGCGACATCTAATATTGATACGAGAACAGAATTGCAAATTCAAGCAGGATTAAACAATTTAATGAGAGGTAGAACGAGTTTCGTAATTGCTCATCGACTCAAAACGATTGAAAAGGCAGATCAAATCCTCGTTATAAAGGATGGGAGTATTTTAGAAAGAGGGAATCATGAATCTCTCATGGAAGATCGAGGGTTTTACTTTGAATTGTATACGAGTCAGTTTAAAATTTAAGTGATTTTGATTAAGACTACTTTAATTTCTCATTTTTACAATGAAGAATATTTACTTCCATGGTGGTTAATGCACCATACAAAGCTATTTGATCATGGCATTCTTATTAACCGTGGATCCACTGATCGTTCAGTTGAAATCTGTAAAACATTCGCTCCTAATTGGGAAATACGAAACTCAAAATCACTCGAATTTGATGCTTATTTAGTTGATCAAGAAGTTATGGAAATTGAAAGAGAAATTACAGGATGGAAAATGGTATTGAATACGACAGAATTCCTGTGCTGTTATAATAAAGAACAATTTTTCAAATCACTTAACACTATGGGTGGCAATATGTTTTCAATAAGAGTGATTATGATGATCGACGAACCGACTCATGGCTACACTAATCCAAGATATAGCTCTCCGCTTGTTAAACAACGTTATCACGGCATAATAATTCAACCTAATCCAAACCAACTATATCTTAACGGTAGATTAATTCACAATAATTCGCACGGGAACTATAGAGTCGGGAGACATGGTTCGCATTATCCTTATAGCATTTACATGGAACCTGCTTTTATTTTTAAATTTTTTTATAGTCCATGGAACGATGCAATGAAAAAACGAAAATTACAAATTGGGCCGACTCTTTCTCAACATAGTGTACGACGCGGATTAGGTTCTCATCACTTAACAACAATTGAAAAATTAGAAAAAAAATACAAATACTATGCAACCTTAACTACGGATCTCCGGTTATTCCCAGAATACCAAATTATATTTCCTGATCTTTGTCCTTAAATGTTATATTTAGCTTTTAAAATACTCACTAGTAAAAGCAGTACAAATCCCAGTGAAAAAGATAATAAAAACTTATTTACAGTGGGGATTTCTCTTCAATTCGTTAATCCTAAAGGGATATTATTCGGACTGACTGTAGTATCGACTTTCATACTCCCTTACTACAATTCATATTCAAGTTTTCTACTTTTTTCATTTTTTTTAGGTGTAGTCGGTTTAATGAGTACATTTAGTTGGAGTTTGTTTGGTTCAATATTCCAAAAACTATTAATAAAACATAACCAATTATTTAACATCATTATGGCGGTTTTATTAGTTTTCAGTGCCGTTTCAATCGTTATACACTAAATGGAAGAAATTCAACTTATTCTGGCGAAAAATTTAAAAACAATACGAGAAAAAGAAAAATTAAGTTTAGAAAAGGTTTCTCAATTAACAGGTGTGAGTAAAACGATGATTGGACAAATTGAAAGGGGAGAATCAAGCCCGACACTAACAACAATATGGAAAATTGCTAATGGATTGAAAGTGTCTTTTACTTCTTTAATCAATAATCCACAACCTGATACAAAAGTTGTTTTACGGGATGATGTTCAAGTATTGTCTGAAGATAATGGGAGATATAAAGTGTATCCTTCTTTTCCTTTTCAAGATGATAGAAATTTTGAAATGTATACAGTTGAAATAGAAACAGAAGGGGAACTGAGTTCAGAAGGGCATAAAGAAGGAGCAGAAGAATTTATAACGGTATTTGAAGGAGAGTTGACAATAAAAGTGAATAATTGTCAGTATAAATTAAATAGTGGAGATTCCATTCGTTTTAAGGCCGATAGATCACACTCTTATCATAATTTAGGGAAATCGTTGACTCGATTAAGCATGACAATTTATTACCCAGCTACATAAATGCAAGATAAAAATGAAAAAATAAAAGAAGAACTACTATCAATGGCTCTTGAAATAATTCTTCCATACAGACTTACAGGGCCTACTGGGAATACTGGGCCTACTGGCAGTACTGGGTCAATAGTTATAACAAACTCTATGTTCGCTAATAATACATTAGGTGGTCCCATCTCAGTTATATTAGGTGGAACTAATATTCCACTTTCTAATAACCAAAGCCTCAGTAATTTTACAGTTAACGCTTCAAACGATGTATTTACAATTCCTGTAACCGGAAGATATCATTTAACCTATCAAGTTAATACGACAACTTCTCTACTTGCTGGAACAAGGTTACTATTAAATGCTTCTACTCCACTTTCTGGCTCTGTTTTTTCTCCTGCTATATTAACTTCAAATTATAATAATAATTTAATTACTAATTTAATTGCTGGTAATACAATTTCACTTCAATTATTCGGTATATTATCCATTGTTAATTTAGTTGGAGGTGGTTCAGCAGGTGCCTCTCTAACAATTATACGAATCGATTAAATGAATAAAGGTAGGATAGGACCTGAGAATATTGGCCCTACATTTCCAGCTCTTCCACCAATTTATGTTCCGACTGGAAGTACAGGAGCAACCGGAGCAACCGGAGCAACCGGAGCAACAGGAGTAACGGGGGTAACGGGGGTAACGGGGGTAACGGGATTAACAGGATCAACAGGAGTAACAGGTCCAACGGGAGCAACGGGATCAACAGGACCAACCGGATCAACAGGATTAACCGGATTAACCGGATTAACCGGAGCAACAGGAGTAACAGGGCCAACGGGAGCAACGGGAGCAACAGGAGTAACAGGTCCAACGGGAGCAACGGGATCAACAGGAGTAACAGGTCCAACGGGAGCAACAGGAGTAACAGGGCCAACGGGAACAACGGGATCAACAGGACCAACGGGATCAACAGGAGTAACAGGCGTAACAGGAGTAACAGGGTCAACGGGAGTAACGGGTTCAACGGGAGTAACAGGAGAAACGGGAGTAACAGGGGTAACAGGAGCAACAGGTCCTACTGGGGGGATTGGCCCCATAACAACAACCAATTTGTTATATTACACTTTTTCAGATGGAGAGAAACTTATATATACAAACGCAGATGGGATAGCTCAATATGGTACAACGAATATATTATCACCTAGTGAGGTTTCATATATTAATTTGTTTATTAATGGAATTCTGCAACCACAACCATTTTATGAAGTTAGTACTGGTAAACTAACTTTATTGGATAATCAACCACCATCGCAAGGGTCTTCAATTATTTTGCAATTTATCATTATTAATTAAATGGCATCTAGAAGATTCACATCTACACTAGGAGCCGGGACTGGCACAGGCGCAGCCTTTGCGGTTGCTGCCACAGCTTGCTTAAACGATGCGGGTACTACTGCAACTGCATTTCCGACTTTCACGTATTACAACCTATATGTAAACGGTATCCTTCAGCCAAGCGTGAACTCCAGTGTTACTACTGGCCCTACTGGCGCTATTACAATTCCTGGTGGAGATGCATTAGACGGCGGAATTCCAATCACAATCGAATTTATCGTCACTTAAATGAAACATAATGATTGTTTTGATCATAATAACTGCAATCCGATTGTTTTTTCAGCAGATTGTTGTAAAAATCCACAGTCAGTTCCTATTACTAGGGAACAATTAAGTCAATTAATTACTTTACTCAACTCATTAGTATCAGCTATTTCAGCATTTTTTGCAAATCCAAGTAATGCAAACAGATTAGTGTTACTCGATTTATTTAATCAATTTTTAATTTTCTTAAATTCCTTATTACCTTCCCCAGAAGTTAATTTTTTGAAACAATTAACTCAAAGTATTATAGTTTTATTACAATCTCCAGCACCTAATTTAGGACAATTGTCAACATTATTGCAACAATTTTATAGCGCCCTTGCACAATTCTTCTTCGCTTTAGATCTTATCCCTATATCCTGCAACTCAAATGTTGATTCTGCAACTTTACAACTTCTTTTTAATTTATTAATTCAATTAATCAATGCTACTCCAGGGGCGACAGGTCCAACAGGTCCAACGGGAGCAACAGGAGCAACAGGAGCAACAGGAGCAACAGGTCCAACAGGCCCAACAGGTTCAACAGGAACAGGAGCAACAGGAGCAACAGGAGCAACAGGAGCAACAGGAGCAACAGGAGCAACAGGAGCAACAGGTCCAACAGGCCCAACAGGCCCAACAGGCCTAACAGGAGCAACAGGTCCAACGGGAGCAACAGGCCCAACTGGTGCAACGGGCTTAACAGGGGCAACTGGTGGCGGAGCTATTATTCCATTTGCTTCAGGTACAACACCATCTGCGTTAGTTAACGCGTTAATAGCTAATACAGGAACTCTTCTTGGATTTGGATTTAGTCAGCCAGGTATAGCATTAACGGGTGGAACAAGTATCACATTAGCATTAGGTATAGGTGATTATGCATTTGTAGCGCCGCGTGATGGGATTATTACGTCATTAGCAGGTTTCTTTAGTGCAACAGCTGCATTAGCTCCATTATCACCTGTTCAAGTGCAGATACAAATATTAACTGCACCTCCAGCAAGTAATACGTTTACAGTACAAGGCGCACCTCTATTATTAACACCAGCATTTGCCGCAATAGCGATTGGTTCTACAGCATCAGGGATCATAGCTGAAGCTATTCCAGTAACAGCTGGAGATAAAATACTGTTATACGTTTCATTAACAGCAGCAAGTCCAATAGCTGCAGTTGCTGGATTTGTAAGTGCAGGTATTAATATCGTCTAATTGACTTCCAATATCGACTACACCTCTCCTTCAACCAATTTCACTCATGATGTAAGTAAAAGTAATTTTTTTAAGAAAGATGCCCAAAACTATATAAACGTACTTGGCATAAAACAATTAAATACTTTAGAAAATACTTCTTTACTAGATATTTATTTAAGTACAGGCAATGTTGTAGAACCACATATTCATCAAAATGCAGCTGAACTTGTTTACTGCATTTCAGGATCTGCTGTTGTTTCTTTACTTAATCCATTTACAAATCAAATATTAAACTTACCGATAAAACCAGGGCAAGTTGCCAACATTCCACAAGCATGGTGGCATTACGAAATCGCTTCAGCGGATAATACTCATTTATTAGCTATTTTCGATGCTCCAACCCCAGAAGTTATTTTTGGTTCTGATATTTTAAGATTAACTCCAGCCAATATGATGGCTCATACTTATTGCCTCAATGAACAACAATGGAAACAAGCGCTATCCCCCATTCAATCTACTACAGTAATTGGTCCCCCAGCAAACTGTAATCAAAACCGAGGAATGATAAATCCACCGACTCCACACCCTAATCAAAAACAAAATTTATATTACCAAGATTCATATTATTTCCCTCTTTACTGGGGATATTAAATGAAACAAGTAAAAGTAATTGGCATACCTGTTACACTTAAAACAAAGGTATCCCATTTTGACGTCATAGAAATCCATTTTAGTTTAAAACAAAACTTGGCATTATTGTGGCTAAATTACGCCTATACCGCTAAAGCACAATTACTTATTCAGCAAAAACTATCTTAAATGTTATATGCAATTCTTGGAAATGCAGAGAAAGTAAAATCAATAATTGTAGCACCATCTGGTAAATAAATGATTCATCAATTATACAAACCAACTATAAACGATTTCGAAGACAATATAGCACTTGAAAATAGCCATTTTAATAACAATTTATTAACTACAGATCCAATTGCTTTCCACAATCTAGTATCGTATGAACTATTTGAAAATATCATTACGGCTTATACTTCAGATTTATAAATGTCATTTAGTGAAATGATTAGAAATGAAGTGCTCAGCTGGACGGGTGTTTCTGAAAAACCGCATCGATTTGGTGGTATTGAAATAAATTATGGTAAGAAGGAACTTGGTCATCTTCATGGTGATAAATTAGTTGATTTACCATTTCCGAAGTTAAAGCGAGATGAATTAGTGAACCGAGGATTAGTGAAAGCACATCACATATTACCTGAATCAGGATGGATAAGTTATTATATAAAGAGTGAAGAGGATATTCCATTTGCAATTGAGTTATTTCGAATGCAATATGACCGAATAAAAAAATAAATGAAGAAATTTGATGTAGCAATTGTTGGCGGTGGGCTTGCTGGATTAACAGCATCTATATATTTAGCGAAAACTGGAAAGAAAGTGATTGTATTAGAAAAGTCCAGTCGATTTGGTGGTCGAGGGATGACTATAAATAAAAATGGGATCTGCATGAATCTTGGTGCACATGCCTTATATAGAGGAGGAGCAGCATTTTTAACTTTTAATGAGCTCGGTATGAATCTTCCGGGTGGAATACCGACTACAAAAGCACATGGAATATGGAAAGGGGATATATTCACTATTCCAACAGATTTTCGCTCTATTTTATCAACACCACTACTTTCGTGGTCTGCAAAAGTACAATTCTCACGTCTTATGATTCGTATAGGGAATTTAAATGTAGGAGAAGTTCCAAAAATGAGCCTAACTACATGGGCGGAAAATGAAATAAAAGATCCAATGGTTCGCAATATATTTTATGCGCTATGCCGAACAACAACATATACGTTTGCTCCTACAATACAATTAGCTTCTTCAGTATTAACGCAAATACAACTATCTATGAAAGAAGGTGTACTTTATGTAGATGGTGGTTGGGAGACGATTATAACAAAATTAAGAGATATAGCGAATAATGTAGGGGTACAGTTTCTGGCGAATAAGCATGTTATGGAAATAGAGCATTACGAAGATAAACAAAGAATACAGTGTTTTGACGATGAGCTATTTGAAGTAGGTACAGTCATCGTGACGACTCCACCGAAAGAGGCTTGTAAAATAATAAAAGGGGCAGAAGGAACAAGTTTGCATAGATGGAGTGAACAATCGGTACCGGTTACCGTTGCTGCATTAGATATTGGTTTGAGACGATTACCCAATCCTACACATCAATTTGTATTAGGATTAGATCAACCTATATTTTTCACAAATCAATCGAGAGCAGCTAAATTAAGTGAAGATGGATCCATTGCAGTGAGTCTAATCAAGTACCATAATCCTGTGCTAGAGATGAATCATATTCATGAAGATAAAGAACAGTTAGAAAGTACGATGGAGTTGTTACATCCAAATTGGAAAAGAGAAGTTGTTGCACAGCAATATTTACCGAAAATAACAGTAGTACATGATTTTCCTCATATTGACCGTGTTGAAAAACCGGGCCCTAATATACCTGAAATGCCAGGTGTTTATGTTGCAGGAGATTGGGCAGGGCATGATGAAATATTAGCTGATGCTGCGGTAGCAAGCGGGAAACGTGCAGCGTTACACATTTTAAAGCAATATGAAAGTGAGGGTGTTCATCATGGAAACGGAGCAGTTATATGAATGGAAACGGAGCAGTTATATGAAGCGTATCAACCATTATTATTTTCGTTAGCATATAGAATTCTTGGGAGTGTTATGGATGCCGAGGATATCGTTCAGGATGTATTTATCTCGCTAAATAATATAGAAGATCCTCAATCTATAGAAGATATGAAAGCATATTTATGTAAGATGGCGACAAATCGTTCAATTGATAAATTAAGATCGGCAGTGCATAAACGTAACGTGTATGTAGGGATGTGGTTACCAGAGCCACTTGTAGAAGAGAGTAATGAGCTATCAAAGTCATTTATAATGAAAGAATCCCTTTCCACCGCATATTTATTACTTTTACAACAACTATCTGAGGTAGAAAGGATTGTTTTCATATTAAGAGAGGTTTTCAGTTATGAATACGAAGAAATAGCTTCAATTGTTGATAAGAGTAGTGTGAACTGCAGGAAGATCTTTCAACGTGCACGAAAAAGCATTTTGGAGAAACCGAAGCAATCAAAATTAAGCACAGAGAAAATGGCTGCTTATGTTGAAAAGTTTGTATCATCATTACAGTGTGGGGATGTGGAAGGTATGTTAGAAGTATTAAAAACAGATGCTATACTCAAAGTTGATGGTGGTGGTAAAGTTACGACTGCGATCCATCCGATTTATTCTGCGGATCGAATTATACGTTTGTTCTTTGGAATTGCACAACGATTGACAGAAGAGTACACTGTTGATTTCAAAATGGTAAATGGTATACCAGGAGTTATAGTTACAATAAATAATAAAGTAACTTATGTTCTTTCGTTTGCATTTGAGGATGAGAAAATTTCAAATATTTATATGATGGTTAATCCTGAAAAACTTATGCATTTAAATGTAAAAATATAAATGAACGTGATTAGCTTAGATGCTGCTCGAAAACGAAAGCAGCATAAAAAATTAATGATTACTATACCGATTATTACACGTATTTATGAAGAAGACGGGGAAATTAAATTTGAGGTAGCTGGCGAAAAAGATGTACCTCTTGAAATGTTAGAAAAATAAATGAAAAGAATGGATACAGTAGATTCATTATTATTGCAACTTGAACAATATGGAGAAGAGCATGATCGAAATAAAAAAACAAGGGAAGAAAAATTACGGAATGTTTCTCGTGAAATGGGGCAATTTTTATCAATTTTAGTAAAAGGGTGTAATGCAAAAAAAATTTTAGAAATTGGAACTTCTAATGGCTATTCTACATTGTGGTTAGCGAATGCGGTAGAAGAAACAAATGGAAATGTAACAACTGTAGAGCTTTCCTCAGAACGAGTTGGAGAGGCACTTGTCAATTTTGAAAAGGCACACCTGTTACAAAGAATCGATATTCATAATCAAGAAGCAGGGGCATTTTTAGATTTGCAATTAGATCATTCATTTGATTTTATTTTCCTAGATTCAGAGCGTACGCAATACATGTGGTGGTTTGAGCATATAAAACGTATGTTACAACCAAAAGGTTTTCTTGTTGTTGATAATGCAACTTCTCATGCGAGTGAATTAGGTGAGTTTATAAAAATGATTGAAGAAGATGATACGTTTGAAACGGTGTTATTAGCTTTTCAAAAGGGAGCATTTGTAGCGCGCAAGAATAAATAGATGAAATATAGTGCATATAAATTCGCACATATAAATAAAGGAGCGATTTTGTTGACTGAACTCGAGAAAAAAGAACCTGTATCCATTGTGAAAGATAATAATGTAGGAGTAGTAGTTGATACAGTTATAAAAGATGAAGAACTTGATGAATTGAATAAAGAAGCTGATCTTTATGTACAAAAGTTAAATAGCGAGCAAAATACAGATTTATCAAAAGTATTGTCTCAGCTAGGAGATTTAGGGGATAAAGAGCAACAAGCAGCAGGACAAACGTTATCGGCGTTAAAACGTCCTGTAACAGCGATGATGAATGGAAAAAATGAAGAAATACCAAATACATTGTTAGAATTACGAAAAGTAGTGTCAGAGCTTGATCCGAATTCATTAAAAGCAAGTGGTATGAAGAAAATAATGTTTAAAGTATTCAAGAAAAATCCACTTGAAACATATGTGCATAAATACCAATCTATAGATAAGCAAATCGAGGAGATTATTAGATCCCTTCTAATTGGTCGTGACAATTTGCAAGAAGATACGGTTGGCCTTGAAATGTTAAAAGAGCAATCACATGATAAAATTCACGCTCTTGATAAACAAGTATACTTAGGGAAAAAACTTGCTGGGATGCTTGAAGCTGAGAAGCAAAACCCAGAGCGTCAAAGAGATATTCCATTAATTAACGATGCATTAGAAAAGATACTTGTACGTACACGTAATATGCAGCAAGCGAAAAGTGTACTATTACAATCGATCGCATCAGTAGATATCATTAAGAAAAATAATGAAAAGTTAACAGAGGCAATTCGTAATGCAATTACGATGACGCAAAACGTTGTAACAGTTTCAGCTGCTATTCAGCTAGCATTAACGAATCAACGTAAAACAATTGATGCTGTTAATGCGACAAATGAAGCAATTGAATCAATGGTATTAAGTAACTCTCAAGCATTGAAACAAAATACAGAAGAAACAACAAAGTTGCTTGAAAATCCTGCTATTAGCATGGATAAATTACGTGAATCATTCCAAAATGTATTCGCTGCGATTGAAGCATCTGAGAAATCGTCAGAACGTATTATTGAGTCTAGTAAGAAATTTGTCATTGAATTAGACACATTTAATGATGAGATGAAGCAGAAACTCATTCAACGTCCAAGGAAATAAATGAGTTTCATTCAAACAGTATTAGTACTATTAGGTACATTACTTTTAATCGCATTTACTGTCGTTGTTTTAGTAGTATATTTCGGACGTAAACTGTATTTTTCATGGACGAAACCATACAAGAGGGCGCAAGATTCTATAGAGAAGTTATCGAATAAATCGACACCGTTTTTACAAGAGTTTACGCAACATCCACTCTTTTATCGATGGATTCGTACAGAAGGAAAGAAAGAACAACATACATTGAATACTCTTTTCTGTACATCAGGTCAACGTACGAGAGAGCAAGTATTTTCCATGTTACCGAAAGAAAAACAGAAAAAAGTGCATGTAATGGCAAAAACAACGAAAAAGGTTACAAATGAAGATATCGATGTGGCCGCGATGAAAGTGAAAGATTTCTTAAGACAAGAAACGCAGCAAACTGTAAAACCGTCAGACCTATCGTTTTATAAATTGTATTTTTATGATCGATATCCAGATGCATTGAATACAATTCAAGCGTATAAACGCTCGATAAATCCTTCATTACAAAGAACAGTTGATGATATTACAATTTCAGTATTAAATGCATTGCCGTACTATCAAGAGCAGCGTATGTTTGAACAACAACATAAACTTGAAACGTTCTTAATGAAAGATTTAACTGCAATGTTATCTTTAGTGGTGCAATTACCTCCGTCACAACGACCAGAAAAAGAAGAAGAGTTAAAAGTCTACTTGCAAAATTTCAAAAAAGAAATGGAAGTAGTAGAGCGTGATATTCGCGACTCCATTGATCATGATTTAAATGTGAAGATGAGAGCAGCGACTGAGAAGTTTAAGAATAAATAAATGATTATGAAACGTTTATTAATGATGTGTTGTATCATCATCTTGTTTACTCCTTTCTCTTTCATTTCCCCTCACTCTACTTATGCTGAAGTAAATACTACTTACAAAAAGTATGAATTGCGCGCTGTATGGATCGCATCTGTTCTTAATATTGATTGGCCCTCAAAAACTGGCTTACCTATCGAAAAGCAAAAACAAGAATTTATAAAATTATTAGACGATGTAAAAAACACTGGTATGAATGCAGTCGTTGTACAAATAAAACCAACCGCTGATGCTTTTTACCCTTCAAATTACGGTCCTTGGTCTGAATACATTACGGGTACACAAGGAAAAGACCCAGGATACGACCCGCTCGCATTTATGATTGAAGAAGCACATAAAAGAAATATAGAATTCCACGCATGGATTAATCCATACCGAATAACGATGAATCACACTGATATAAATCGATTATCAGAAAATCACCCTGCAAGACAACATCCCGATTGGGTTGTACCTTACGGCGGGAAGCTATATTACAACCCTGGTATTCCAGAAGTGAAAAACTTTATAACGGAAGGCGCTTTAGAAATCGTACAAAATTACGATATTGATGCATTGCATATGGATGATTATTTTTACCCATATAAAGTAGCCGGTGAAGAATTTCCCGATCAAAAAACGTACGAAACGTATAATAACGGTAAATTTACAAATATAGAAGATTGGCGTCGCAATAATGTAAATGAACTCGTAAAAGGTTTAAATACTGCTATAAAACAAGAAAAATCATACGTAAAGTTTGGCATTAGTCCGTTCGGCGTATGGCGAAATATAGCCGACGATCCAACTGGTTCTAACACAACTGCAGGTCAAAGAAACTACGATGACCTTTATGCTGACACACGTGCGTGGATACAAAAAGGATATATTGACTACATTACACCGCAAATATATTGGAATATCGGTTTCACCCCTGCTGCATATGACATATTAGTAGATTGGTGGGTAAAAGAAACAAATAACAAACCGATTCACCTTTACATTGGTCAAGCGGCTTATAAAATTAATAACAACTCTGTCCCTGCTTGGTCTAATCCAGAAGAATATCCGAAGCAAATCGCTTTAAACCATCAATATCCACAAATAAAAGGTAGTATGCATTTCAGTTTAAAAGATATCAATAACAATCCACTTGGAATAAAAGATAGACTCTCCAAAGACATATATATACATCCTGCATTAATCCCGCCCATGCCTTGGCTTGATCATGATCCACCAAAACAACCTACTTTAAAAGGTGCCATTCCAAGAGATGAAGGTATTGCTGTAGGAATAATTGACAATAGAGATAATGACTCTTCTTATTACGCCATTTACCGTGTGAATGGAAAAAATGAAGTGGATATACAAAACCCAAAACATTTACTTACTACTGTAAGAAAAACAAAACTTGGAGAAATTTACGTAGATAAAACGGCTATTTCTGGAGAAACGTATACGTATGTCGTAACTGCAGTTGATCGATTGCATAATGAAAGTATTCCGTCTAGTTATACTACCGTTAAGGCAAAATGAATGAAAGTTTTATTCGTTTGTTCTGGAGGAATGTCCAGCGCAATTATTGTAAACGCTTTAAAAAAAGAAGCGGAGAAAAAAGGTGTGCACATGGAAGTGCATGCAATTGGAACGAATGAGGTAGAGGAAGAAGTAAAGAATGGTTGGGATGTTGTAATGGTTGCACCTCAAATAAGACACCGATTTGACTCTGTAAAAAAAATTGCAGAAGAGGAATCCATTCCGTGCGGTATTATTCCGCCGCAAGCATACACGCCGCTTGGTGGACCGACTTTGTTGAAAACTGTAAATGAATTAATTAGTTAGATGAATAAGTTTGTCACGTTTCTTGATAAAAACTTATCTGGACCGATGGCAAGGCTTTCTGAACAGAGGCATTTACAAGCAATCCGTGATGGAGTTATTTCGGCGTTACCATTTATTATCGTAGGGAGTTTCTTTTTAATAGTAGCATTTCCACCACTACCGAAAGATAGTTTCATATCAGTATGGGCATTGAAAAATCAAACAAGTATATTAATACCATATCGGTTAACGATGTTTATTATGTCTTTATATATAGCATTTGGAATAGGATATAATTTAGCAAAAAGTTATAAGCTAGATGCTTTATCAGGAGCACAGCTTGCGGTATGTTCACTGCTATTAACGTTAACTCCTGAATTAATTGATAAAAAAGGATTTATGCTTCCGATGACAAATCTCGGAGGTCATGGATTATTTGTGACGATGATTGTTTCTATTTTATCCGTAGAGATTTTAAGGTTTTGTAAGACGAAAAATGTAATGATTAAAATGCCAGAACAAGTACCGCCATCTGTATCACGTTCATTTGAAGCACTTATACCTGCTGCATTCGTTATTATTATAATGAGTCTAGTAACTGTCGTTTTTAGCATTGATTTACACCATGTTGTTGATAAATTAGCAGCACCATTAGTAAAAGCTGGTGATAGTTACTTCGGTGTAATCATTCCAGTGTTTTTAATTACATTTTTTTGGTCATTCGGAATCCATGGTGTGTCGGTTGTTGGAACTGTTGCTCGGCCATTATGGGAAGTTTACTTAGGGAAAAATGGTGAAGCAGTTGCTAGTGGAGCAGATCAGTTGCCATTCATATCACCAGAGCCGTTATATCAATGGTTTATATGGATTGGCGGTTCTGGTGCGACGTTAGGGCTTGTATTAGCTATGATTGTATTTGGTCGATCAAAATATTCGAAAGCATTATCAAGAACTTGTATTGTTCCTGGTATTTTTAATATTAATGAACCTGTTATTTTCGGATTACCGATTGTACTAAATCCAATTTTAATTATCCCGTTTATCATTACACCACTCGTAACAGCAACTGTTGCATATTCAGCAACTGCGATGGGATTTGTAACGCCAACATATATTATGCCGCCGTGGACATTACCAGCTCCAATTGGCGCGTATTTAGCCACAGGTGGAGATTGGCGTGCAGTGGTGTTAGTTTTTATAAATATAACAATATCATTCCTTATTTACCTACCATTCTTTAAAATGTATGACAAAAATATGCTTGAAATTGAAAAGAATGGTGACGGGGAATCTGTTAGTCCCTAAATGTATATTGCAGGGATAATGTCCGGCACATCGTTAGACGGAATAGATGTAGCGCTCGTTTATATAGAAGGAAACGGTGTAGATTCTAAAGTCGAACTCATTCATTTTACTACTGTTCCATTTTGTAAGGATATAAAAAATGAGATACAGCAGGCTTTATCAATTGATACATCTAATGTTCAATTGATATGCAGTTTGAACTTTAAGCTTGGTTTATGTTTCGCCAATGCTGTAAAGGAAGTTTGCAAAAAGGCTAATTTGTCATTGGAACAATTAGATTTAATAGGTTCTCACGGACAAACGATTTATCATCAGCCAAAGCAAGAAGGCAATTTTATTTCTTCGACATTACAAATTGGAGAACCAGCAGTTATAGCATATGAAACGGAAACAACAGTAATCTCTAATTTTCGAACGATGGATATGGCAGCAGGAGGACAAGGCGCACCACTTGTATCATATTCAGAGATTATTTTATACCAGCATCAAACTAAAAATAGGCTACTGCAAAATATTAGCGGGATTGGTAATGTTACAGTTATTCCAAGTAAACGAAGTAATAAAAGTGTTATTGCTTTTGATACTGGTCCAGGAAATATGGTAATCGATGAAGTGTGTAAAAGGTTATTCCATTTACCATATGATCAAAATGGTGAAATTGCAAAACAGGGAGTAGTTGTAGATGAAATATTAACATACTGTATGAACCATCCATTCTTGAAAATGAAACCACCAAAATCAACAGGTAGAGAACAATTTGGAAAAGAGTTTGTGAGTGAATTATTAAAGCGATTTGAAAAGTATAGTAAAGAAAGTATATTGACAACTGTCACGATGTTTACAGCAAGTTCAATTGTGCATCATTATAAGGAGTTTATTTTTCCGTTGTATGAAATTGATGAGGTAATTCTAGGTGGAGGCGGAAGCTATAATGACATACTTGTCGAAATGATACGGAATGGATTAAGAGAAGAAAAATGCAGAATATGTATTCAAGAAGATATTGGGTATTCTTCAGCGGCGAAAGAAGCAATCGCATTTGCAATTTTAGCAAACGAAACGTACCATCGTAATCTGAGTAATGTGCCGAGTGCTACAGGTGCTAAGGAACAGGTTGTTTTAGGGAATATAACTTTCCCTACGACTAGAAGATGAATGATTGGAGTAGATGGTGGGGGGACGAAGACAGAAGCAATTGCTTTTGATCAAGACGGAAATGAGCTTGCAAGAGGTACGAGTGGATTTGGAAATATAGTAATAAATTATGAGAATGCACTTACACATATTATAGATGCGATTAATCAATGTCGGGAACGTTTAATAAATGAGCATTGCGTTTGTATTTGTTTAGGATTAGCAGGTATAAGTGGAGCAAATACAAATGAATTAACAATACGTCTAAAAAAGAAGTACGGAACACAAATTGAAGTTTTTAATGATGCAATGATTGCACATGCAGCCGCTTTAAAAGGGAAGGAAGGAATTTTAACAATTGGCGGTACAGGTGCGATTTGCCTAGGAAAGAAAGGGAAAGTGTATGAGTATAGTGGTGGATGGGGACATATTTTAGGGGATGAAGGAAGCGGATATTGGATTGCATTACAAGCTTTAAAGAAAATGGCATTACAATTCGATCAAGGAGTTAGCCTTTGTCCATTAAGCTTGAATATTCAAAGGCAGTTTCAACTTTTGACACCGTCTCATATAAAAAGCCTAGTATATACTTCTTCAAAAGATAAAGTTGCAGCAATCGCACCATTAGTTATTCAGGAAGCGAGAAATGGGAATGATGATGCACATGAAATTATGATGCAAGCCGGTAAGGAATTAGCTAGAATTACAGTAGATGTTTTTAATAAGATGCAATGTAAGTTTTCAACTCCAATTGCAGTAAGTGGTAGCATATTACGTTTAGTTCCTGAAATATATGATGTATTTAAGAAGTGCTGTGAGGAAAGGATTGAAGAACTTACATTTGTATCCCAATCAGAAATAGCAGTGAAAGGAACATATTATTTAATGAAGGATTTATATTTTAAAGTGTAAATGCAGAAAGTGAATGATTACATGATTAATAGTATGCAGTTTTTGTATTTAGTGGCTTCTTATTTATTTGGTAACATCTTAACCGCTTATATAGTAACAAAATTGAGACATAACATTGATATTAGGGATGAAGGAAGCGGAAATCCTGGCGCAAGAAATATGGGGCGCGTATATGGAAAATGGTATTTCGTCGCTACATTTTTAGGTGATGCAATCAAAGGTGCAATTGTAGTTTGTATAGCAAAATATCTTTTTGAAGATGCTACATTCGTAATGTTAACATTATTGGCCGTTATTATTGGACATATTTACCCATTGTTGTTTAAAGGTAAGGGCGGAAAGGGCATTTCAACATTTATCGGAGGACTCATCGCATTTGATTATTTGATAGCGCTTACTCTCATAGGTATTTTTATTGTTTTTTATTTAATATTTAAAGGATTTACAAAGCCAGGGTTAATTACAATCGCTTGTTTACCAATTTGTATGGTTTTTTATTCTTACTCTATTGGTACGACTATATTAAGTGTACTTATTATTGTGTTTATTTTATATGTAAATCGGGAATAAATGGGGGTAATTTATAAAATTGCTGATCAAGCTTGGGAATTTGAAAGTATACATAAATTGAACTATAAAACATTTGTAGAAGAAATTCCGCAACATGAAGAAACGGAGGAACGTTTTCGTATAGATCGATTTCATGAAGAAAATACATATTTAATTTGTTTAGACGGTGAGAAGTTAGTAGGTATGGTCGCGGTAAGAGGAAAACACCCATTCTCATTACATAATAAAATCTCAAATTTAGATTTATATTTAAATAAACATGGTGAAAACGTATATGAAATTCGTTTGCTTTCAGTAGAACGTGAATATCGAAATGGTAGAGCGTTGTTAGGGTTAATTCGCTTTTTACATCGTTATTTGCTTCTAAATGGATATGAATTGGCACTCATTTCAGCTACAACACGTGAGCTTCCTTTATATGAGCAAATGGGGTTCAAATCTTTCCATACGTTAGTTGGAACAGAAGAAGCAGCTTTTCAGCCGATGTATGTTACACCTACTATGTTCGAAGAATCGAGTGTTGGAGGTATTATGACGAAAGAATTTACGTTTTTACCTGGTCCAGTAGATATGGAAGAGAATGTTCAAAAGGCATTTTCTGCTAAGCCTATTTCGCATCGTTCTAAGTCATTTCAAGTGACGATGGACAATGTAAAGAAACGATTGCTTCAAATGACAAAAGCAAAACATGTACAAATTATGTTAGGAACAGGAACGTTAGCGAATGATGCGGTTGCTTTACAGATACGTTCTTTAAAAGGTAAAGGGCTAGTTTTAGCGAATGGAGAGTTTGGTAATAGATTAATTGAGCAGGCAAAACGAGCACATTTAAATTTTGATACGTATAAAAAACAAATGGGAGAGCTGTTTAAACAAATCGAATTAGAAAAAATAATTGTAAGTGGAAATTATGAATGGATTTGGTTTGTTCATCATGAGACATCAACTGGAATGTTAAATAATTTGGATGAGCTAAATGTCCTTTGTAAAAAGTATCATATGAAACTATGTGTAGATTGTATTAGTTCAATTGGAGCAATACCGATAGATTTGAAGGATGTATATTTTGCAAGTGGCGTTAGCGGGAAAGCAATTAAATCATTTACGGGATTATCTTTCGTTTTTCATAATCAAAATATAGAGAAAAACGGAGCAATACCTGCGTATATGGACATTGGTATGTATGAAATGAATGATAGTATTCCATATTCTCATTCATGGAATTTAATTTATGCACTGCAAGAAGCATTGAAGAGATTTGAGGATGAAACGGCGTTTGTAAAAATAAAAGAGACATATGCTTATATTGAAGAAGCTATTACTAATATGGGTTTAAAGCTTGTTTCACCTAAAGAGCATACCGCGCAAATTATACTCACTATTCAGTTAAACGAAGGTCATTCTTCTAAAGCAGTAGGCGATGCATTAGCATTGCAAGGATACATTGTTCATTATGAGTCATCTTATTTGCAAAAAAATAATTGGATCCAAATTGCATGTTTAAATCATTATAAAGAACGTGATAGGAAGAGGATGTTGAATTGTTTGCAGGTGTGTGTTACAGAAAGTCCTTTTAGCGTAAATAATTATATATAAATGGAAAAAACTATGATGGTAGAAACAACAAACATGATGATGTCTATGGAAAAAATGATGTGTGAAATGAAGTGTATGAAAATGATGATGAATAACATGATGCAAATGGATGTAGAAATGGATAAGGCAATGATGGTAAAAATGAACGAATGTGATGAAATGATGAAGACAACTATGTCTATGATGAAAGCGATGAAAGAGAAATGTTGTTGAATGGAGAAACAAACGCTTTGGAAAAAATTCAAAAAAAGCTCAGCAAATCTCGGAAAATCCAGCGTTTATGAAAGTATTATTTTATTCTACACAATGAAAAAGAAAACGTTACCTACTAAAGCAAAACTCATAATATTAGCCGCTTTATCCTATTACGTATTAACAATCGATTTCATTCCAGATATAGCTGCTATTATCGGGATTGGCTTATTAGATGATGTTTTAGCAATTGCTGTAGCGCATAAATATGTTATGAGGCATGCAGACGCTGAAATTCGTGAAAAGAGTAAAATTAAAATGGAGTCCTTGTTTACTTCAGCACACATTTAAATGAAGATAATAGAATTACCAATTGAATTCGAATATAACGGGCGAAAACAATGGATTTATCCGAGCTTAATTGTATTAAACAATGAATTAACTTTAGTAGATACAGGTTATAAAAATTTTTTACCTTTAATTGAAAATGCAATTTTAAAACATGGATATGAGATGGAAAACTTAAAAAATATAATTATTACTCATTATGATGATGATCATATAGGGTCTTTATACGATTTCAAAGTGAAATATCCTCACCTTAATGTCATTGCTAGTGAAATTGAATCTAACTATATTAGTGGTGTAATAAAATCAGAGAGATTGGTTCAAGCTGAAGAAATGCTAGGAAGTATGCCAAATGAAGAAAAAGAATTCGGTGAATGGTTTATACATCAGTTAAAAAACGTAAGACATATTCTTGTTAATGAAAAGGTATATGACGGTCAAATGATTTTGAATAATGAATGCCAAATAGTAGCAACACCAGGACATACTTCGGGTCATATTTCATTATATTTTCCCAATTTGAACTATGTAATTACAGGAGACGCAGCTGTTCAAGATAATCGTGAATTAATAATAGCTAATCCGAGTTTTTGTTTAGATATAGAAAAAGCAGAACAGTCTTTAAATAAGATTAAAAACCTTAAAGCGAAAAGATATTATTGCTATCATGGAGGGAAATTCACAGTATAAATGGCCAAATCTCAAACCGATGTAATAAGTAAATTTAAACATGCTTTACTCAAAAATGATGAGAAATTAATGAAGTCATATGTAACAGAAGGGATTAAACTACCTGCATTTCCAAAAGATAAACATTTTCATGAAATTGTAGAGGTACAATCTCCTAAAGAAGATACTACAATTCTTATCGCTTATTTCAAAGACATTAGTGATATATGTACTATTGGTTCCATTTTAGAAATAGTAACAAAAGACAATGAAATATCTCAAATTAATCAAATTTATAATGGAACGAATCCGTTTATGAAAGAAGCTACGATTGTAAAAGAATATGAAATGAAGTGTAAGCAGCATATACTAACACCTACAATATTCCCGTTCGAAATTCAGGAATTTTACGGTTACATCTATAACAACAACTTAGAACTAAATTATGTTAATAAAGATCTGAACGGAATTTTAAAAATCTCTGTTTCACCAGTTCACAATACATTAGATAAATATGTACATAAAGGAACTAAGTTCTACAATATTAAAAATAATATGAAAGCATTATATAATCCTCATTTTGATTTCGCATATGAGCTTCTATTTCAAAAAGATAGTTTTCAATATAAAATTGCAATTGGTAACAAACTGCATATAAAAAGAGAATTTAATATTAATGATTTGATTCAAATTGCAGAATCTATGCATTAAATGAAATTAAAACATCATATTGCGAAGTTAAGTGGATTTGAGTGGTTTCGAAATTTACACGAAGATACAAAGTATACAAGTTTAATTTGGAGTAATAGACAAATTAAGAAGTATATTTTGACTTCTGCTAATATAGAGGCATTAATAAAATCTGAGAAAAAGCAAAAAGAATTTGTTCATCTAGTACACGATGAATATAAAAAAAGAAGGTAAGTGGTCTATTTGAAAAACTTTTTAGAATTAGGAATTAGTGAAACTTTTAATCATACATTACGTGAAAATGGAATTACAGAAGCAACACCAATTCAAGAGAAAGCGATTCCGGTAATACTGTCTGGTAAAGATATAATTGGACAAGCAAAAACTGGAACAGGTAAAACACTTGCATTCGTGTTACCGATTTTAGAAAAAATCGATCCAGAGTCTAGTGATGTTCAGGCTTTAATTGTTGCACCAACAAGGGAACTAGCATTGCAAATTACAACTGAAATTAAAAAAATGCTTGTTCAAAGAGAAGATATTAATGTACTAGCGATTTATGGCGGGCAAGATGTAGCACAACAATTGAGAAAGTTAAAAGGTAATACACATATTGTTGTAGCAACACCAGGACGATTATTAGATCATATACGACGTGAAACGATTGATTTAAGTAATCTTTCAACGATTGTACTAGATGAAGCAGATCAAATGCTTTATTTCGGTTTCTTATATGATATTGAAGATATTTTAGATGAGACACCTGGTAGCAAACAAACGATGTTATTCTCAGCAACGATGCCGAAAGATATTAAAAAATTGGCGAAACGTTATATGGATGAGCCGCAAATGATTCAAGTACAAAGTGAAGAAGTAACGGTAGATACAATTGAGCAGCGTGTCATTGAGACGACAGATCGTGCAAAGCCGGATGCACTTCGTTTTGTTATGGATCGTGATCAGCCATTTTTAGCTGTTATTTTCTGTCGTACAAAGGTTAGAGCAAGTAAGCTTTATGATAATTTAAAGGGACTAGGTTATAATTGTGCTGAACTTCATGGTGATATACCTCAAGCGAAACGTGAAAGGGTCATGAAGAGTTTCCGCGAAGCTAAAATTCAGTACTTAATTGCGACTGATGTAGCAGCTCGTGGACTTGATGTAGATGGTGTAACGCACGTATTTAACTTTGATATCCCTGAAGATGTAGAAAGTTATATTCACCGCATTGGCCGAACAGGACGTGCAGGTGGATCAGGTCTTGCAATTACGTTCGTTGCAGCGAAAGATGAAAAACATTTAGAAGAAATTGAAAAAACGCTTGGTGCACCACTGAAAAGAGAAATAATTGAACAACCGAAGATAAAACGTGTAGATGAAAATGGAAAACCGGTACCAAAGCCAGCTCCAAAATCGAAAAAAACAGGTGAATATCGTCAAAGAGATAGTCGTGAAGGTTCAAGAAATAGCTCAAGAAATGATTCAAGAAATAGTTCGAGAAATGATAATAACCGATCATTTAATAAGCCAAACAATAAGAAAAGTAGTGCAAAGCAAGGTCAGCAAAGACGTGGGCGTTAATTGAAATATGGAGGAGTGCAAATGAAAAATGAAACGTTACACACACAAGAAGATATTTTCAAAATGCTTGATTCATTATTAAGACCTGCAGAACCATTTTGGAATGAATTTTATGCAAATAGGGAAAAGCATGTTCCATTTTTTGAAAATGTACCAGATGAAAACCTAGTTTCGTATATACAAAAAAAGAGCATTTCAAAAGGGAGAGTATTAGAGCTTGGATGTGGTCCAGGCAGAAATGCAATTTATTTAGCGAATGAAGGATTTGATGTTACAGCAGTGGATTTATCTGCAGAAGGCATTCAGTGGGCAAAAGAGAGGGCGTTGGCAAAAGGGGTACAAATTCACTTCATTTGTGATTCAATTTTCAATTTAGAGGTTCAAAATGAATTTGATTTTATATATGATTCTGGTTGCCTTCATCATATTCCACCACATAGAAGAATGAATTATATAGAGCTAATTGATAGATATTTAAAATCAGGTGGTTATTTCGGATTAACATGTTTTGCAGCAGGTGATTTAGATGAGCGAAATGGATCAGAAATAACAGATTGGGATGTATATAGAGGATGGAGTCTACAAGGTGGTCTTGCATACTCGGAAGAAAAGTTAAGAGAGATATTTAAAGAATTTGAGGTAATTGAGATTAGAAGGATGAAACAAATGAAACAACCGAATGAAATGTTTGGAGAATCATTTCTTTGGACAGCATTGTTTAAGAAGAAATAAATGTTTGATGGAAAAGCTGAAGAAGCGATGAATTTTTACACATCACTATTTGATCAATCAGAAATTGTAAGTATCTCTCGCTACGATGAAAATGGACCCGGTAAAGAGGGAACTGTAATTCATGCAACTTTTACGCTAAATGGCCAAGAGTTTATGTGTATCGATAGTTATGTAAATCATAATTTTACATTCACTCCAGCTATGTCTCTTTATGTAACTTGTGAGACAGAGGAAGAAATTGAAACGGTCTTTCATAAACTAGCGCAGGATGGAGCGATTCTTATGCCTTTAGGTTCTTATTCGTTTAGTAAAAAGTTTGGCTGGTTAAATGATAAGTATGGTGTATCTTGGCAGTTAACTCTTGCTGAATAAATGGATACTACACAACAAAACAGTAATGCATGGGATAAGAAGGTGGAAGAAGGTTCTAGATACACGCAGCCTGTAAGTAGCGAGGTTATTGAGAAAAGCAAATCAGGTGAATGGGAGATTACAGTCACTACGGAAAAATCAGTTCCTAGAGAGTGGTTTCCAAAGTCATTAGATGGATTAAAGATACTTTGCTTAGCGTCAGGTGGTGGACAACAAGCACCTGTTCTAGCTGCTGTTGGAGCAGATGTAACAGTTACAGATATATCTAAGAAGCAATTAGAACAAGATGAAAAGGTAGCAAAACGGGATGGTTTGACTTTAAAAACAGTACAAGGAGATATGTCAGACCTTAGTGATTTTGAGGATGAATATTTTGATATTGTTGTAAATCCTGTTTCTAATTTATTTGTAAAAGATGTTCATCTTGTATGGAATGAAGTTTCTAGGGTTTTAAAGAATAAAGGTATTCTTATTGCTGGATTTACAAATCCGTTACTATGGATTTTTGATGATAACCAAGAACAAAAAGGTATTCTTGATGTTAAACATTCAATTCCTTCATCAACATTGGATTATTTACCAGAGGATGAAGTTCAAGATTACATCGATTCAAATCAAACAATAGAATATGCGCATACTCTAGAAGACCAAATCCAAGGCCAAGTTGAAGCTGGTTTTGTTATAACAGGTTTTTATGAGGATGATTTTGGTGGAACAAGGATATTAGATAAGCATATTAAAACATTTATTGCTACAAAAGCTATAAAGTTAAAGATGGATTAAATGATTCTCTTGAAAACGCAATATACTGTAAGTACATATTTATTAGATCGATTATACGAATTAGGAATTGAGCATATATTTGGTGTTCCTGGTGATTATAATCTTGCCTTTTTAGATGATGTGATTGCACATAAAAATTTAGAGTGGATTGGCAACTGTAATGAATTAAATGCGGCATATGCAGCAGATGGATATGCACGCATAAAAGGTGTTGCTGCTCTTATTACCACTTTTGGTGTGGGGGAATTGAGCGCCATAAACGGCATTGCCGGCTCATATGCCGAAAAAGTACCAGTTATAAAAATTACCGGTACACCAACAACAACTGTAATGGAAAATGGAGAACTCGTTCATCATACATTAGGTGATGGAAAGTTCGATCACTTTTCCAATATGTATCGAGAAATTACTATAGCACAAACAAATTTAACCCCTGAGCATGCCGCTGAGGAAATTGACCGTGTACTCCGTGCATGTTGGAATGAAAAACGTCCAGTTCATATTAATTTACCGATCGATGTATATAATAAACCAATTAATAAACCTATGGAACCAATCTTAAATCATCCCATAGTAAGTAATAAAGACGCATTAGATAAAATGCTTCTACATGCCACTTCCAAAATAAATAGCGCAAAAAAACCGGTTATATTAGCTGATTTTGAAGTGAATCGTTTTCATGCTGAAGAGGATTTACATCAATTCGTAGAAAAAACTGGCTTCCCTATCGCTTCACTAAGTATGGGCAAGGGCATATTCCCAGAAAAACATCCTCAATTTATAGGAATTTACACTGGCGATGTTAGTCCTCCATACTTGCGAAAAAGAGTTGATGAATCTGACTGTATCATTAGTATCGGTGTGAAATTAACTGATACTATTACCGGTGGCTTTACACAAGGTTTTACGAAAGAACAAGTTATAGAAATCCATCCCTATACTGTGAAAATTATAGATAAAAAATACGGACCGGTTTTAATGAAAGATGCATTACAATATTTAAGTAATTCAATCAAGCATCGTAATGAAGAAACGTTTGAAATTAAGCCATTTATTTCAGAATCATCATCTATTACTAAAGAGTTCAATCCAAAAGCACAAATCGTTACGCAACAACGTTTTTGGCAACAATTGTACCACTTCTTACAAGAAAACGACATCTTAATTGCAGAGCAAGGAACACCATACTTCGGTAGTGCCGCTATCCCTTTACCTAATAACGCTACATATGTAGGACAACCGTTATGGGGATCTATCGGATATACACTCCCTGCTTTATTAGGAACACAACTCGCTAATGTAACACGGCGTAACATATTAATTATTGGTGATGGTTCTTTCCAGCTAACTGTTCAAGAGTTGTCCACTATACTACGTCAAAATTTAAAACCAATTATATTTTTAATCAATAACAATGGATATACTGTTGAACGTGCGATTCACGGCCAAAATCAGCCCTATAATGACATTCAAATGTGGGATTATAATAAACTACCAAATGTATTCGGATCAGAAGAAAAAAGTCTCACATTTAAAGTAGAAAATGAAGCAGAATTATCAGAAGTCTTAACAAATATAACTTTTAATAAGAATCGCCTTATCTTTATTGAAATTATAATGAGCCAAGGAGATCAGCCTGAATTGTTAGCTAAACTTGGGAAAAGATTTGGCCAGCAAAATTCTTAAATGACACAACATAAAGAAGAACAGATGAATGAGGCATTGGCATTATTTTATTTTGCATATAAGACATTTACTGAAAAGCCAGATGAAATTATAAAAGAATATGGTATACAACGAGTGCATCACCGAATTTTATTTTTTATCGCACGTTTTCCAAGGATAAGTGTAAATGAGTTACTATCGCTATTAGAAATAAGTAAACAAGCTCTTCATGGACCACTGCGTCAACTTGTGGAAAAGGGACTAATTGAAAGTAATGAAGCTACTCATGATCGTCGAGTAAAACAATTATCCTTAACAGAAGAAGGGACAGATTTAGAGAAAAAACTAAGTGATGTTCAAAGAAAGCAAATGGGTGCTATTTTTTCAAAATTTGGTGAATCATGTGAAGAGAATTGGCATCAAGTTATGAACGAAATGGCGAATAGCCGTTCAGGTCATGATGCATGGATATCGAAAAGAGAAATTCCAGTTGATCAAAAATAAATGATAAAACTTGTACTAATTCGTCACGGACAAAGTTTATGGAACCTTGAAAATCGCTTTACTGGATGGACGGATGTAGATCTATCAGAGAATGGATTAAGTGAAGCAAGAGAAGCAGGAGCAATATTAAAGGAAAACGGTTATACTTTTGATGTTGCTTACACATCTGTATTAAAACGAGCAATCCGGACTGTATGGATTGTTCTGCATGAAATGGATCTTACTTGGGTGCCTGTACATAAATCATGGAATCTAAATGAAAGGCATTATGGAGCGCTACAAGGATTGAATAAAGAAGAAACTGCAAAAAAATACGGTGAAGAACAAGTTCATATTTGGAGAAGAAGTGTCAATGTAAGACCACCGGCTATTACTGAAGAAGATCCTAGATATGAAGCGAACGATCCGAGATACAAAACACTCAAAAAAGGTGAATTTCCATTGACAGAATGTTTAGAGGATACGGAGAAGAGAGTGCTGGAGTATTGGCATTCAGAAATTGCACCATCATTAAAAAGTGGTGAGAAAGTAATTATTTCATCGCATGGTAATACAATTCGATCGCTAGTGAAATACTTAGACAACCTTTCAAATGATGGTGTGGTTTCATTAAATATTCCAACTAGCATTCCGCTCGTTTATGAATTAGACGAAAATTTACGTCCGATTCGCCATTATTACTTAAGTATGGATGGAGAAGTACCTGAAGGGGAAATTCCGAAACATATTTCTTTTTAATTGACGATCTCTAACATTCGAATTGGCTTATTTATTTTAGCAATCGTTTTTGTAGTTCTTGTTTTCTTTTATTGGAGAAATGAAGAGTTGTATGAAGAGAAAAAGCAGCGAATTCGAAAAACTTGGTATGGATTATTCATAACATCAGTCACAGTTTATTTCATGATTAAAGGAATCGATTTAACCCTCTGGAAAAATTTATTAATGTTCACTGCGATGGTCATTTTCGTTGATATTTCATTTATTTTAACACCTAACATTTCGGAAATATGGGGAGCGAAATTTAGCGATATCGGTAAAACTGTTCAATCCATAAAGCGGTCATTAATCGCTTCAAAAGCAAGAGGAGAAATATATACGAACATTATCCAAAATATTAATCCAGCAGCATTTGGGACGATGGAATGGCATACGGAAGAGGAATATACAAAAAGCTTAAACACATTTTTAGATTCATATGGGGAAAAAATCGGAGCGAAAATTGTTGTATTTGAAGCAGCGAATGAATTAAATACGGGCTTTCGTGGTATTCGTTCTCAATTTAGTATTACAATACCTATAGAGCATATAGAGCAATTGAATGAACAAAAAGCAGTACAAGTAGAAAACGTGGGAATTATACCAGCAAAAATAATGAATGATGTTTTTATCGTTATTGATGGGAAGAAGAATAGCCTGCAAGATCGAGATTTTGAAAATGTATATAATTTAACAATACATCATAGTTATTTTAGTAAGTAGGTGATAAAAGATTATGACAATGATTTTTTCAAAGAAGAAAATGAAGATACAACAGATTTCTCTTTAATCAAAGGAGATACGTTGCAGCAAGTAGAAAAGTTAGAAGAAGAATTAAAAAGAAAATGAATGGCTGAAATAAATGTACAAAAGTCTTCGTTTTTTAAAGAAAAAAAAGAAGAATCAAATACAGATTTCTCTCTAGTGAAAGGTGCATTAACGGAAAATGTAAATCGGTTAGAAAAACTTATGAATAATAGCAGTTCAAAATATATACGAGTACAAAAAACAAAAGAAAATGCATAGATGCAAAAGTTTTTAGCAATTATTACACTATGTTTATTATTTTCTAGTTTTACTATTGGCTGTGAGAGAGCGTCACTAAATAGAATTGGTAAAGATGTATATTACATGCAGATAAAAGGCGAAGGAACTATCGAAAAAGTAGATGGTAGAAACTTACGAAACTATACGCTACCAGCATATGATGAAGATGGCGTCAAAAAACAAATTACATTTAGAAGTACAAAAAAAGAAAACGACCATAAATTAAATGATAATGCGTTTTTACGCCTTTATGTAGATCAAGAAGATACAGATAAAATGAAATATCATCTATTGAAGTGAATGTATTCTACTTTAGAACAATTAACAAAGCACCCTGTATTTTATCATTTTGCAGAAATTTCAAAGATTCCTAGAGGATCCGGTAATGAAAAGGAAATTAGTGATTATTTAGTGCGCTTTGCAAAAGAACGTAACTTAGAAGTGATTCAAGATGAAGCATTAAATGTCATTATTAAAAAAGACGCAACTGCTGGCTATGAGAGTGTACCAGCTATTATCATTCAAGGTCACATGGATATGGTTTGTGAAAAAAATCAAGCAACAGTACATGATTTTGAAAAAGATCCAATTGAGTTACGAATTATTGGAGACATGCTATATGCGAATCAAACAACTTTAGGTGCTGATAATGGTATTGCTGTTGCATATGCATTAGCTTTATTAGATTCAAAAGATATTCCGCATCCAGCACTTGAAGTAGTAATTACTACTGAAGAAGAAACGACAATGGGCGGAGCTTTTGCTGTTGATGCAAACCACTTTGATGGAAAGATCTTTATAAATATTGATTCTGAAGAAGATCATAAATTACTTGTAAGTAGCGCTGGTGGTGCAAAAGCAGTTGAAACAATTCCAGTAATTTGGGATGAAGCACCTGCACATATGGACGCATACCGTCTATATGTTGGTGGACTTAAGGGCGGACATTCTGGTATGGAAATTGATAAACAACGCGGAAATGCGAACAAAGTACTAGGACGAGTTTTACGTGATTTATCAATAAATATTCAATTTGATATAAGTGAGGCACACGGCGGATTAAAAACGAATGCAATTCCACGTGAAAGTGTAGCTACAATTTTATTACGTCAAGAAGATGTAGAGCAAGTTGAAGAAAAGTTAAAATCATGGACACGAGTATTACAAGAAGAAATGCGTGCTGTTGATCCAGATGTTCATGTTACACTGACAAAATTAGATGAAAAAGTAGAAAAAGTATTTGCTAAAGAAACACAAAAACAGCTAATTTCATCATTATTCTTAATTCCAAATGGCATTCAAAGTATGAGCATGGATATTAAAGGCCTTGTAGAAAGTTCAACAAATTTAGGAGTTATTGAAACGCTGCAAGATGAAATTAAATTGCGAAACGAAGTAAGAAGTTCTGTAAGTAGTTTAAAACGACATATTGCGGATGAAATTAAATATATTGCTGAATTAGTTGGAGCAACATTTGAATTAGAGTCAGAATATCCGGAGTGGCCATACAATCCAAACTCACAAATTCGTAATTTGTTTGAAAAAGTACATCAAGAAAAATACAACAAAGATGTTGAAATCTTCGCTGTACATGCAGGGATTGAATGCAGTGTATTCGTTCAAAAGATGCCTGAATTAGATGCAATTTCATTCGGGCCAGATATATTCAACGTCCACACTCCAGATGAGCATATTAGTATTTCTTCTGTTGTGAACAACTGGGGATTCTTCGTTGATGTAATGCAGGGAATGAAAGAATTAGCTAAATAAATGAAGGGAAGAAAGCAATGTATTGTTTGTATGTTTTTATTGTTCTTTACATTTAGTTTCATTGGTGTTCACAAAATAATAGCAGAAGAAGTTGAATTTTCAGGAACAACTGCTCCATTGAATGTAAATGTTAGAGAAGAAAAAAGCTTGAATGCAAATATTGTAGAGGTGATTCCCGGAAATACAAAAGTATCCTTTAAAGGATGGGAGTATGGTGAAGCGGTTAAAGATTACTGGACAGGAAATTTAGATAATCGTTGGTTTTATTATTTTAAAGATGGGAAAAAAGTATATGTAACGTCAGCTTATATTAATGGGAATCCTCCAAATACATCAACAAATCGTAAATTATCTGTTCCTAACATATTACAAGAAAGATCAAATTGGTGTTGGGCGGGCACTTCGGTTTCAGTTTTAAATTATTTTGGGAAAACTCCTTCACAAGATCAGTATGTTAGGTATGTCAAAGGTGGATCATATAATAATCCTGCAACTTCACGTGAAATACAATATGGATTATCAGGATATGGTGTTAGCTCAGCTATAAGTTCTGGAGCAAAATCGTATGATTGGTTCAAAAATCAAATTAATAGTAATCCACCGATGATTGCACTCATTATGTGGCAAAATGGAGCTAACATCGGACACTTTCTAGTACTTGATGGATTCTATAAAGGTACAAATGGAACAGACTATATAACTTACATGGACCCTTGGTATGGTGATCATTATAATCATAATTTCAGTACGTTCCATAACAATAATAATTTTTGGTGGAATGAAACTGTTTATAATATCCGTGCAAACTAAATGACTGTTATTATTTTCGCTAGTAAAATTAGTTATGCATCAAAAAATAAAGGTGAGCCAGTACAATCAATCGCATTAAAAGATTATCAATATAGTAAGAGTAGTTCTTCTGAAAATGTAAGTTTTGAAAAAATGACAACCTCTCCATTTTCGTTACCAATCTATGAAACAATTCCAGCACAGCAAATTTTAAATAGCTCTGAATTTAAGCATATACTAGTACCAACAAATGAAAAGTTGTGGTTTATTATGAAAGGTGAGCAGCCGGAGGGACTAATTGTTGCGAATGATACTGAACCGATTCGAACGGGTGGAGAAAATAGAAGTAAAGATTTATATGGGTTATATAAAGCAATAAAAAATAATACAAATGAAACAAAAAATATTAGTTATTTTGAATTTGAAGGGCAAGGAATATTGGTAGTAAATCAAAATAATGACCAAGAAATATATCTTAGTAAGGGTGCTGCTACTATATTAAAACTTCCTGCTGGTCAAAAAATAGTAAGCAGTGAAGTAATACAGAAAATGAAAGAGAGAATCGTAACTGCTTTTGAATAGATGAGTGCTGTGCTAACCACATCTATTATTAGTGGGTATGCTCAAGTTAAGGGAATTGAGAAAGTCCAGGCGAAGGAAATTGAAGAACCGCAGAGAGAAGATAGGAAGAAAGTAGAGGCGCAAAAAATAGTAGGAAAGTATACAATGCCAGATGAAAAAAGCAAACATGAAGGAACATGGCTACAATGGCCTCATGAACTTACATACGGGTCAAAATATCAGCAAGAAGTAGAACCGATTTGGATTCAAATGACAGAATATTTAAGTAAAGGAGAAAAAGTTCATATTGTTGCATATGATCAAGAAGAGAAAGAAAGAATTATTGAAGTTTTAACGGATCAAGGGGTAAATATGGAGAAAATTGATTTCTTTATCGCACCTACTGACGACGTATGGGCTAGAGATACTGGTCCAATTTTTGTTTACGATAATGACAAAAATCTAAAGATATTAGATCCAGGATTTAACGGATGGGGAAAGAAAACGCCATATAAGAAAGATGCTCGTCTTCGTGAGAATCTTAGCCAACAGTTAGGCATTGAAAGAATTAATTGGAATAAATTTGTTCTTGAAGGTGGCGCATTTGAATTAGATGGTAATGGAACTGTTTTATTAACTAGAAGTGCTGTGACGAATAAAAATAGGAACGCTAAATTGTCAGAAAAGGATATTGAAAAATATTTTAGTGAACTTGGGGTAACAAATTTTATTTGGTTAGATGGAGCACCTAACTTAGATATTACTGATTTTCATATTGATGGATTCGCCAAATTCCACGATAAATCTACTATTATAACGTTAAAAGAAAAAGATTTAGCTGAATGGGGAGCGTCTGGCAAAGATATTAACAAGTTGCTGCAGGCAAAAGATGCTACAGGTAATAAGTACAAGTATGTATATCTACCGCTAAGCAAGAATAATGTTACATTAAAAAATGGGAAGAAGCTTGATTATAAAGGATCCTATATTAATTATTATATAGCGAATGAAGTTATCTTAGTTCCTAACTATAATGATCCTAATGATAAAATAGCAAATGAGATGATTCAAAAACTTTATCCTGATCGTAAAGTGGTGGGGATTGATGTAAGAGAGCTGTATAAAAATGGTGGTATGATTCATTGTATTACTCAACAACAACCAATTAATTTAAAATAAATGAAAAGAATGTTAACCGAAAGAGAATTAGAAGTAGCTATTTATGTAGCAAAAGGATTAACAGATGCAGAAATTTCCAAAAAAATATATGTTAGCCCTAGAAGAATTTCAACGATAATTAATCATATTAAAGAAAAATGGCATATTCATTCTAGAGTGGAATTAGGTATTTTAGTTTATCATTTTGGGTTTATAGATGCACCCTTATTTTCAAATAAAGAAAGTCATTTATTTGAAAAGGTTGCACAATAATTGTATCAATTATCTGAAAGACTTGGTATTGATCCAAATTATATATTTGCGCTAACTCAAAATAAAAAATTAAAATATGTAATAAGAGATTGCATAAAACAAAAACAATATGAAGAACTTTATGAAATAGTGAAAAAAGAGAAAAACGAAAATAATTTCGAGTCAAAAGAAAATAAACAATTTCTACTATGGCATGAAGCAATTGCTATATTTATGGTGAACAGATCAACAAAAACTGCTTTAAATCTTTTAAATCATGCATTAAAACTAACTTTAACCAATGCTGACTTTTTATCAGAAAGAGAAATAGATATTATGGAGACAATGTCTATATTTCATGGAGAAAACAAAGAATATGAAAAAAGTATTAATATGTTAAAAAAATGTTTAACTAGTTTTAATAAGTTAGATTTTCCTAGAGATAAAGAAATTAAATTGAAAATTATTTATAATTTAGCAAAAACTTTAGGCATTACAAATCAACATGAGGAAGCAATAAAATACAGTGACATGGGTATCAAATTAGCTATTAACCTAAATACTTTCTACCTATTAGGTGAATTATACTATGGAAAAGCTTGGAATTTATTACGACTTAAACAACCTAATGAAGAAGATATTACCAATAACATGAAAAAAGCACTATTTATATTTGAACTAACAGAAAAAGAACAGTATGTAAAAATGATTAAAGATAAATATATTGAAAAACAAGAATAAATGAAATCAAGAGGGAGTACTCGTAAAGCAGATAGTATGGGGCGTATTGTTATTCCAATGGAAATAAGACGGAGTTTAGGAATTGTAGAAAAAGATGCGCTAGAAATGTTTGTGGAAGAGGATCAGATTATTTTGCGGAAATATCAATCTTCACAAGCTTGTGCAATTACAGGTGATATTTCAGATAAGAATATTTCGTTAGCGAATGGGAAGATTATTGTAAGTCCAGAGGGAACAGAACTGTTAATAAAGAAGTTACAGCAATATCTTTTAAAATAAATGAATAAAGGAATACTGCAGATTACGGAAATTGAAGAAATTACTATCCCTAATGTATTGAAGGATAAAATCAAAAATCTAATAGACCATGAATTAAAAACTCATAATCCTTATACTTGTGATCAAGAAATAGCTGCAAGCTTTTCAAAAGAGTGGCTCATTTGTTTGATTGACTATTCAAAGAAAACTCCGAATGCAGATGTAAAAAAACTACTTCATATGATAAAAGAAGCGAATTGTGGTGGGAACGTACCGCCTATCCTTATTAAAAATATTCCGTGTGATCCTATGGAAACCTTATTACCTGGGGAAAATCGCAAAGGCTTTAATTATGGTGAAAACGAAGACGATAGAATGAAAAAATATTTTTATGCCGAATGGGTCACATGGCTTTTTGCCACACTTTTTAATTATGATGCTTTGATTCATCCGTCCGAACATGCAGGGAAAAATAGATTTCATCTCATTTCCCCTTTAAACAATGATGAAGTTTTGCGAAATGTCGGTGCAAGCACTGGTGGCGGAAACTTTTATCAACATAACGATGCCACTGTGTATACAGATATGAAAGATCAATTGCATATTGAAGCAAGATTGAAATCGTTCAATACGAATTTAGAGATTGTATCGAATAGACTTAATAAATCCGTCGAACTAATAGTTTCTGAAATTACTTGCAACAAATTTACTAGGGTTGATGCTCTTTTATTGAAAGGAGTGTTAAATTTAAAAACCAATACTCATATTGGAACGCCAAAATTACTTCAAAAGCATCTTAAAGAAAATCACTTCAGTAAAGATGATATATTGGCGATAAGTAAAATGCCTATTGCTCATATCGCAGGAATGGCGGATGGTGAAATATCTGGATTTGTAGGGGAAATAAACCAAATCATATTTTTGGATGATAATGGTGATATTATTGCAACTTGTTTGAATGGAGCAGAAAATAGATTGATTTATGTGGGGGGGAGTGAAGAAGAAAAGTTGAAATTTGACGTGTTTTTGGAACTGTTACGAACAATGCCTACTTATCAAGTTCCGCTTACATCTGAAGATTTATTGATTATGCCAAATTCATACTATGGTAAGCAAACGAATGTAACTCATGGTAGAGAAAGGTTATCGGAGGAAGAATATAAAATTCCGATTGGTGATAATAAGTATGGACGTAGAATTGTTTGCAGGCAATACGTTTCCAGCCGATTACGCGACCGGAAAGAGAGTTACTTTACAGATATCATAAACTAGATGGATTTTACTATTGAATTACTCATATTACTATTTTTAGTAGCTATTTTAGCAGGATGGATAGATACAATTGCTGGGGGCGGTGGTATGATAACTATCCCAGTAATGTTATTAGTAGGTATGTCTCCTTCTGTAGCGATAGCAACTAATAAACTACAAGGGAGTAGCGGAACCCTCATGGCAACTGTGATTTTTATTAAGAAGAAAGAAATTAATCTCAAAGAAATGCGTTTGTCCATCTTAATGACCTTTTTTGGATCTATTTTGGGTGGATGGCTTATTTTACAGATACGAGCAGAATATCTAATCATGATATTACCTTTCTTACTTATTATTATTGGTCTTTATTTTCTATTATCTCCAAATATAGCAAACGAAGATCGACCGAGAAAAATAAGTATGTTGTTGTTTGCGTTAACAGTGGCTCCATTCCTTGGTTTTTATGATGGTTTCTTTGGCCCAGGAACAGGTAGCTTAATTGCTTTAGCATTCATTCTTTTATGTGGATATAGTGCTACGCGAGCAACTGCAAATGCTAAGATCTTGAATTTTACAAGTAATTTCGCTGCTTTGTTATATTTTATTATTTTTGGCCAAATTGATTGGACAATTGGGTTGATTATGATGCTTGGTCAAATTATAGGATCATATATTGGGGCGAAGATGGTGCTTACAAAAGGGACGTCATTAATACGACCAATAGTGGTTATTGTTTGCTTTGTCATGGCAATTAAAATTTTTTTGCAAAATATGAACTAAGTGAAGCATCCATTATTTAATCATTGGTCAGAAACAAAGTATATAAAAGATATAGTAACAAATCCACTGATTGAAGTAGGAGAGTACTCCTATTATTCAGGGTATTATAGTCATCAAAATTTTGAAGATGGCTGTGTAAGGTATTTGTGGGGGGATGCTAAGTCCCAAGCGCTTTTCAATCCAATTGAACAGATGGGATGGCATCTTGATAAACTCATTATTGGGAATTATGTTTGCATTGCAAGTGGAGTAGTCATTTTAATGGGTGGTAATCATAATCATCACTCAGAGTGGATTACAGTATATCCATTCTCTGAGCAAATAGAACAATCATATGAACAGAAGGGTGATACAGTCATTAAAAGCGATGCCTGGATTGGTATGAATGCTATAATAATGCCTGGCGTTACAATCGGTGAAGGTGCAATCGTTTCGGCAGGATCTGTCGTAAGTAAAGATGTTCCGCCGTATACAATAGTAGGTGGTAATCCTGCTAAGGAAATAAAGAAACGATTCACTGATACAGAAATAAACATGTTAATGGAAATGCGTTGGTTTGATTGGGATAGAGAATTGATTGAGAAGGCAATTCCTCTTTTATCTAGTCCAGCGATTGAACCATTATTTGCTTTTTATAAAAATGAAGTGAAAAATAAATAAATGTTAGAAGAACGTTTTTTGAGTACAAAGATATTGGAGGTAACAGAAGTGAAAGGTATGTTTTGCAAGAGATTTATTGCAATAGTAACAGTGCTTGCACTATTTTGTAGCATTGTTGTTACATCTGGAAGAGCATCAGCGGAAACAGTTCCTGCTATAGACGTTGAAGCAGGATCAGCAATTTTAATAGAGGCAAATTCCGGAAAAATTTTATATCAAAAAAATGCAGATGAATCATTGGCAATTGCTAGTATGACAAAAATGATGAGCGAATACTTAGTGCATGAAGCGGTAGATAAAGGAAAACTTAAATGGGATCAAAAAGTTAAAATCTCTGAATATGCACATAAGATTTCGCAAGATCGTTCATTATCAAACGTTCCATTAGAAAATGGTGGCTCTTATACGGTAAAAGAGTTATATGAGGCAATGGCAATTTACTCTGCAAATGGTGCAACAATTGCTTTAGTTGAAGAGATCGCTGGTAAAGAAGTCAATTTTGTAAAAATGATGAACGATAAGTCAAAAGAGTTTGGAATGAAAGATTATAAATTTGTAAACTCTACAGGCTTAACAAATCAAGATTTAAAAGGATATCACCCAGAAGGGACAACTCTAGACGAGAAAAATAAAATGTCTGCAAGGGATTGTGCAATTTTAGCACAACGTCTTATTCAAGATTTCCCCCAAATATTAAATACAGCAAAAATTCCTAAAAAAACATTCCAAGAGGGTGGTAAATATCCAATTGATATGGCGAACTTTAATTGGATGTTAAAAGGTTTAATTAAGCAATATGAAGGTGTAGATGGTTTGAAAACAGGAACGACTCCAGAAGCGGGAGATTGTTTCACTGGTACAGTAGAAAGAAATGGTATGCGCCTAATTTCTGTAGTGATAAAAGCAAAATCTCATACGGCACGTTTTGATGAAACAAAGAAATTATACGATTATGGATTTGCGAATTTTGAAGTGAAGAATGTCTACGGAAAAGATGCAGTAGTAAAAGGACATGAAACAGTTCGAGTAGCAAATGCAAAAGATAAAGATGTAGTAATTCAAACGAAGCAAGCTGTTGCACTTCCCATGCCGAAGGGCAACAATGACGTTTATAAAAAAGAATTTAAAGTATCGAATAAAGAACAAGAAGCGCCTATTAAAAAAGGTGTAACAATTAGTAAAATGATTATCTCGCCTAAAGATAATATAGATCCTGGGTTCTTATTAGGTAAATCATTACAAATAGACCTTGTAACAAAATCTGATGTAGAACAAGCAAATTGGTTTACACGTTTTATGCGCCAAATCGGATCTTTCTTTAGCAGTATGTGGGATAGTGCGGTTGATATAGTAAAAAGCTAAGTGGCCTTTATTAACAGCAAAATTTACAATTTACAAGGAGAATATTTTATGAGTAAGAGAATAAAAGAATTAGATTCCATACGAGGGTTAGCGGCACTTACAGTGGTATTTGGACATTTTTGTTTAATGCTACCATCGTTGCCTAATTCTATTAAATTCTCCCCGCTTAGGTTTTTATGGGCGGGTGGAGAAGCGGTAATCGTTTTTTATGTACTGAGTGGTTTTGTGTTATCTATGGCACTTTATCATTCAAAAACAAATTATTGGGGATATTTAATTAAGCGATTTGTAAGAATTTATATTCCTTACTATTTTTGGATAATCATTACCTTTGTGTTATTTATTTTGTTCTCCCCGTATGAGGTGGCAGGACTACGGGATTGGTTCTATGATAGGTGGCAAGGGTCTATAACAAAAATAGATATTATAAACCACATTGTGCTTCTTAATAACTTTTTTACGGAAAATTACAATCCAGTTATTTGGTCATTGGCTCAAGAAATGCGTATATCGATTGTATTTCCTTTGTTATTCCTTCTTTTTTATAAACTGAGTTGGCAGAAAACGATACTAATTGCTTTGAGCTTTTCTTTAATTAGTGTTTTCCTTAATATGTTGCATATTGGGAAAGCAGAGGGATTTTATAATGGTTATGCCGATACACTGCATTTCACATCTATGTTTATGGTTGGAATGTTACTTTTTAAGTATCAGAAAAAACTTATTTACTTATATCAAAATATGAAAAAATATAAAAAAGGATTTCTTATTGCATTAGGGATTATTCTATATCTATATTCCATTTTAATTTATGGTTTTTCCCGTAATGATACTACTTTCTTATTAAAAGATTGGGGTGTCGTAATGGGGGTTAGTATATTTATTATCATGGCTATGAGTAACCTAAAAATAAAAGCATTTTTAAATAAGAGTGTATTTGTATATTTAGGAGAAATTTCATACAGTATCTATTTGTGTCATTTTCCAATCATGATGGTACTATTTAAACTTTTGTATACAAAGATACCTATTTTTTTCCTTCTCACTTTGTGCATTATAATGACACTACTTTTTTCTATAGTCTCGTATTATTTAATCGAAAAGAAATGTATCAACTGGGCAAAACAAAGAACAACAAATTTTTTGAAAAAAGTATAAATGGTTAATAATAAAGGGGGAATACATGTGTGGAAGCGATTTGTAGCAATTGGTGATAGTTTTACAGAGGGGATAGGGGATGAAGTTGAGGGAATAGCATTAAAAAGCTGGGTAAATCATTTTGTTCAACTGTGTGAAAACGATATAGAATATGCTAATTTTGCAAAGCGTGGGTTAGTAACTGAAGAAATTCGCTCGCAGCAATTGGAAAAGGCATTAACTTTTAATCCAGATTTGGTTAGTCTCATTGCAGGTGCAAACGATGTTTTAAAAGGACGTTGGAATCATGATGCATATAAGAACGATATGGAATTTATGATAGATACATTAAGTAAAACAGGCACTGATATTATGATAGCAAACCTTCCAGATTTTACTGTTAGGCTTCCATTTCCTTCTGGAAAAAAACAAGTATTAAAAGAACAATTATTAGAGGCGAATGAAGTTATACTTTCGCTGAGTAGAGAGTATAAGCTTCATCATGTTGACTTTTGGAATCATCATTTAGTTAATGACAATACGCTTTGGTCTACGGATTTCATTCATCCAAACTCAAAAGGATATGTAAAAGTTGCTGAATTAATTTTTAGTAGTTTGCATGTACATGACTCTTCTAAATAAATGTTAGTAGGGTGTAATAAAAATGAACCGCCAAAACAGGCGTTTGAAGAATATATTAATTTATGGAATGATAAAAAATTTGCAAATATGTATGATCATTTATCAGAACATGCAAAAAAGACGATTTCTAAAAAGGATTTCACCGAGAAATATGAAAAAATCTATGAAGGTATTGGAGTTCAGAATTTAAAAATTAAAACGAAAGGAGAGAATACGAAAGATAAAGAACGTTTTCTTTTTGAAGTTAAAATGGATACGGATGGAGGAACAGTTTCATTCATCCATGAAGCAAAACTTGTGAAAGAAAAGGAATCTTGGAAAATAGGTTGGACGCCAGACTTCATTTTCCCAGGTATGAAAAAAGATTACAAAGTACGTATGCAAATAGAACAAGGAAAACGCGGAGAAATATATGATCGAAATGGAAAAGGGCTTGCAACGAATGGTAAAGCGTCTGAGGTTGGAATTATTCCAGAGAAACTAGGTGAAACTGCAGCGCAAACGAAAGAAATAGTAGCACAATTACTTGATATGTCTATAGAAGAGATCGATCAGAAGCTCGCAGCGAAATGGATAAAACCAGACTCCTTTGTACCAATTGGTATTTTAAAAGAGGGAACGAGACAGAATGATTATATTGAATTAGAAGGAGTTTCATCTCGCCCAGTAAATATTCGTACGTATCCATTAGGAGAAGCAGCGGCACACTTAACAGGATATATAGAAAAGGTGAATGCAGAGGAATTAAAATCGCTTCAAAAAAAAGGTTATCAAGCAGATGATTTAGTGGGTAAGACTGGTTTAGAGAAAGTATTAGAGAATAAATTGCGTGGTGAAAAGGGTGGACGCGTATTTATGGAAGATGAGAACGGGAAAGAGATTAAAAACGTAGCAAAAAAAGAAGCAAAAGAAGGGGAAAATGTTACTTTAACAATTGATGCTGCAATTCAAGAAAAAATCTTTAATGAGATGAAAAGTGAAGCAGGATCTAGTGCAGCGGTCAATCCTAAAACAGGTGAAACAATCGCACTTGTAAGTAGCCCTGCTTATAATCCAAATATAATAGTTAGAGGAGCGTCAAAAGCCCAAAGAGAAGCATGGAATGACGACTCTAAACTGCCAATGATGAATCGCTTCACAAAAGCATTTGTACCAGGTTCTGTATTTAAAACGATTACAGGTGCAATTGGTTTGGAAACGAAAACTATAAATCCTAAAGAAGAATTTAATATTCAAGGATTAAAATGGACAAAAGATTCTTCGTGGGGAAATTATTATATAACACGTGTGAAGGAAGCTAGTCCAATTGATTTTGATAAGGCAATGAAGTACTCTGATAATATTTATTTTGCTCAACAAGCTTTGAAAATGGGGAAAGATCAGTATGTAAGTGAATTTAAGAAATACGGATTTCATGAAAAATTACCAATCGAATACGAATTTCCTATTTCAACAATTGCAAAAGATGGGATAAAAAACGATATTCAACTAGCAGACACAGGATATGGACAAGGACAAGTATTAATGACGCCACTTCATTTAGCATTAACATATGCACCGATTGTGAATGAAGGGAATATTCCGTCGCCTCATCTGTTAAAAGAAGTAAAAGTAGCGGGGAATTGGAAAGAAAATGTACTTTCTAAAAAGAATCAAGAGATAGTAAAGAGTGCATTAATAAAAGTCATTAATGACCCTGATGGCGCTGGGAGAATTGCAAAGGTTGATGGTGTAACTCTTGCTGGTAAAACCGGTACAGCAGAACTGAAGGAGTCGAAAGAAGCAGACGGAAAAGAACTTGGATGGTTTGCAGCGTTTGATGCAAATGCACCAGACATGATTGTTACCATGATGATTGAAGACGTAAAAGGAAGAGGGGGGAGTAATGTTCCCGGCGAAAAAGTAAAACATATTTTTCAGAAATAAGTGAAATTTTATAACAATTTATTAGGAGATTTTAAATACATGGCAAATGCTAGAAAAGATTACTTGGAAAAAATCTCAAATGAAATTATTAAAAACCATGATGTTATCAGTATAGAGGATTTGCAAGTATCGAATATGTTAAAGAATCATAAGTTAGCAAAAGCAATAAATGAGGTATCATGGTCACAGTTTCGAACCATGTTGGAATACAAAGCAAAATGGTACGGCAAACAAGTCATTGTTGTATCGAAAACACTTGCTTCCACCCAATTATGTTCTTGTTGTGGATATCAAAACAAAGACGTTAAAAATCTAAACCTACGTAAATGGATTTGAATGAAAACTACCGAATCAAAAAGGCTATGGGAAAATACAATTTATTTACAAATTTTCTCTGCGTATTCCCTGCTTATGCTAGGAGTATTTATTGACATGTTGGCCATTATGACCATTGTTAGTTTTGAGTGGGAAGTGGACCCCACCATGATTGGATTGATCCCCGTTGCGTATGCACTTCCTGGAATTATATTTAGTTCATGGGCAGGTGTGATGGCGGATCGCTTTAGAAAAATTCCAATTATGATGTTTTGTAATCTAATGGTTGGTTTATTAACAATTGTTCTTTTATTTGTCCAAAATATTCATTGGCTTTTGTTAGCATTAATGGTTCGTTCCATTTTCACCGTTTTTTATTATCCTGCACAGCAAACACTAACAAGACAGATTGTTTCTCCTAATCTGCTTACCAAAGCGGTAAGTATCAATGGGATAGTTGAGCAAGGAACCAAGATACTGGGGCCACTTATAGGGGGAATGTTACTGAGCTGGTTTCAGCCAGAGTTTTGTCTGATTATAAGGGCAATATGCTGTTTACTAGCTGCTTTGGTTCTGTTGCCCACAATAAGGTTACAGGAATCTCTGTCAAGAGAACGTATAGAAAAGAAAAAGCAAAGTACTTGGACTGCTTGGTTACAAGGTTGGGGTTATGTATTATCCAATCGGATGATATTATCAACCATGATTTTTTTTACAATAGCTATGGCAGTATTACAATTAGTAGACTCACAGTTCCCTACTTTATTTAAGAGCTTGTTCCCAAATGATAAGAGTAAAATGGGATACATCATTTCTATTATTGGTCTTGGGGGAATAATTGGCGCATTCTTAACTCAGAAATTAAAACATTTTCAATATGGTTGGGTAATATGTGGAGGTATTGCTTTAATGGGAATTGGCTTCGGGGGTATTAGTCTGATAACTCTGATAAGTCCTGATGCATCCCTCATTTTTGCCTATCTGATCAGTTTTATAGCTGGTATTGGAAGTGGACTTATGTTTGTATCCAATCAAGTCATTCTACAAATAGAATCTCATCAAGAACAGGTCGGAAGAGTATTTGGGATTCAAAGCAGTTTAGCAAATGCAGTCCTCATTATTTCTCCTGCTATGAGCGGTCCACTGGTTCACTTTTTCGGAGTAATTGAACTTTATTTTTATGTGGGTATTGGGCTCATCATCATTGGAGTAATTGGGGTTTCACTACAGAAATATTTATGGGTTACACATAAACAAGAACCTATAAGAGCAAATAATTTTTGAATGACCAATGAGGAATGTTATCCATTAAGTCACCCGCAGCGAAGAATATGGTATACAGAAGTTATTCATTCTGATAAAGGGATATGTAATTTAAGATTTTTATTTAAACTTCATCGAAAAATGAATTATTCAAAATTAAACCAAGTTGTGAATCGAGTTATCAGTGAAAATGATGGTCTGTGCATTAGATTAAAAGAAAATGGGCATCAGGAACCTAAACAATATTTTATTAAACATGAAGAACAAGAATTTGAGTTTTTCGATTTCAGTAATGTGGATAATTCAGATTTACTTGAGGAATGGATTGAGCAGAAAACAAAAGAAACGTTTACATTATTTAATTCGAATTTATACTATTTCGCCTTAATAAAATTAAACGATAATGAATGTGCAGTCTTTGGAAATGTTCATCATATTATCATGGATGGTTTATCAATTCAAATATTTACTGAGCAGATTGCAAAATATTATTATGAAATGCATAACGAGACTGAGGAAGGCGAAATTAAAAATTCATATGTTCAATTTCTGGCCAATGAACAAACATACTTGAATAGTAGTCGCTTTCAAAAAGATCAAAAATTCTGGTTAGAGGAATTTAAAACACTTCCATCTGTGACCGGATTGAAGCCCTATAATACGTACAAAGTTAGTACCAAAGCATCACGCGAGACGTTTATATTATCGGAGCATTTGAAGAGGAAAATAGAAGGGTTTTCCGAAAATTACAAATTTAGTTTATATACTCTTTTTGTCGCTGCTTTCTCGTTGTCCATGTATCGGTGGACTTCATCGCTTGATATTGCATTAGGAATGGCTTATGGCAACCGCATGACTAAAATGGAACGAAAATTGATTGGAATGATGGTGAGTACAGTTCCTTTAAGAATGGATATTGATCCAGAAGAAGAAGTGCTTGCATTTATTGATAAGGTGTCCAGAAAACAAAGTAAATCATTAAGACATCAGAAATATCCATTTGATTTATTATTAAAACAGATTAATAAAGAGAGTAACAGAAATGTGAGACTTTTCGGAACTACGATTGATTATAGGGATCGTGATGAAAGTGGTGACTCACTATGGATCGCAAACCGTGAAGAGGTACAAGATTTTGCAGTGCATATTGAAAATCTAATTGATATAGACTCTTTACATGTACATATTGATTATCGTGAGGAGCTATTTTCTAAGGAAGAGATAAAACGCTTTTTTAACGTTATGTTAGCGATAATGGAAAACACTTTTGAAAACCCAAAGCAGAAGGTAGCAGAAATCGAAATTATTTCTGATGAAGATAAAAGAAAAAGTTTAGTTGAGTTCAACAAACCTAAGCTGGATTTCCCACCTCGGGAAACTCTTCATGAATTGTTCGAACGACAAGCAATGATTTATCCAAACGCTATTGCAGTTACGTATGAAAAAGAAAAAGTTACTTATAGGCAACTTAATGAACGTGCAAATCAGTTAGCTCATTATCTGCAGAAAAAGGGAATAGGACCTGATACTTTAGTTGGACTGTGTGTTGAACGTTCTCTCGAAATGATTGTAGGTATTTTAGGGATTTTGAAGGCTGGTGGGGCTTATGTTCCACTTGATCCAACATATCCAGAGCAGCGACTTCAATATATTTTAGAGGATGCTAGCATTCAGTTATTCGTAACGCAAGAAAGCTTAAAAGAATTGAAATGGTTACCAGAAAATGTTGAATCGATTTGCCTGGATCGTGATCAAGATGAGATTGGGAAAGAAAGTAAGATCTTGCCGGTTTCTGATGTAAGTTCCCAAAATCTAGCTTACGTGATCTATACTTCGGGATCAACAGGGAATCCAAAGGGCGTTATGATAGAGCATCACAATGTCATTCGGTTATTTAAATCGACGGATTGTTGGTATGAGTTTAATGAAAAAGATACTTGGACGCTTTTTCATTCTTATGCATTTGATTTCTCAGTATGGGAAATTTGGGGAGCATTATTATATGGTGGAAAATTAGTTGTTGTTCCGTACTGGATTAGTCGATCACCTAAAGATTTTTATCAATTATTGGTGGAGGAAGAAGTCACAGTTCTAAATCAGACACCTTCCGCATTTCGACAATTAATACGAGTGTGTGAACAAGAAGATAAGAATAAAAGCTTGCAGCTGCGTTATGTGATATTTGGTGGAGAAGCGTTAGAACCCATTAGCTTGTTACCGTGGTTTCAAAGGTATGGGGAGAAAAACCCGCAGTTAATTAATATGTATGGAATTACAGAAACTACAGTTCATGTTACATATTATCCAATTACTCTAGATGATGTGCAGCATGCTTCGAGAAGTAATATTGGAAAACGGATTCTAGATTTAGAAGTGTATATATTAGATGCTTATCAACAACCTGTTCCTATAGGTGTAGATGGTGAGCTTTATATTGGCGGGGAAGGGCTTGCACGTGGGTATTTAAATAGACCTGAATTAACAGCAGAGCGCTTTATATCTCATCCATTTAGTAGTGATCCGAAAGCAAGATTATACCGGACAGGAGACTTAGCGAGGTATTTGCCAGATGGGAATCTGGATTATCGTGGAAGAATTGATCATCAGGTTAAAATACGTGGTTTCCGAATTGAGATTGGGGAGATTGAGTCTACTTTAAATGCATATGCATCTATAAAAGAGGCAGTTGTAATTGTAAGAGAAGATCAACCAGGTGATAAACGATTAGTAGCTTATGTTGTAGGAGATGGAAATGTAGGTGCGTGGAGAGAGTATCTTAAAGCGAAACTACCGAGCTATATGGTGCCTTCGGGATATGTGACGATGGAAGCCATTCCACTTACAGCTAACGGAAAAGTTGATCGTGAGGCCTTACCTATGCCGGAGGAAAAGCAGATTAATAGTGAATGTATTGGCCCTCGGAATAGTAATGAACAGATACTCGCTACCATTTGGAAGCAAGTATTAGGTATTAAAAAGGTGGGAATCTATGATAATTTCTTTGAAATTGGTGGCGACTCGATTCTCAGTATTCAAATCATATCTCAAGCAAATCAAGTGGGGTTAAAACTTACTCCAAAGCAAATGTTTGAATGCCCAACTATTGCCGAGCTGGCACAAGTGGCTATAGAAACGCAGGGAGTACAAGCGGAGCAGGGAATTGTGACAGGAGATGTGCCTTTTACTCCAATTCAGTACTGGTTCTTCGAGCAAGAACATCCATATCCAGAGCATTGGAATCAATCAATGCTTTTAAGAGTAAAAGAGAGATTGGATATGAAGTTACTAGAGGGAGCAATATTAAATTTAATCAAACATCATGATGCTTTACGTTTTCGGTACGAGCAGTTACCAAATGGAACATGGAGGCAGAGAAATGAAGGGACTGATGAGCTGTCAGTACTCCATGTTGTAGAACGGAACAAAGTTAATGAAAAAGAGTGGAATAAAATAATACAAGAAGAGATGAACATTAATCAAGCTAGTTTCAATTTAGTTACTGGTCCGTTAATGAGAGTAGTTTACTTTGAGGATAACTTGACTGGAAATGATCGAATATTCTGGGTGATTCATCATTTAGTAGTAGATGGAGTATCGTGGAGAATTCTATTGGAAGATTTACAGGTGGTATATAACCAGATGAAACAAGGTCAAGGAATTCGCTTACCTGCGAAAAGTACATCTTTTAAAGAATGGTCTGAACGACTCCAGACATACAGTGATTCGGGTATTTCAAAAGAAGTACAGGATTATTGGAATGAACAAGTAGAAAAAGAAACGATGACAATTCCAATGGACTATACAATACAAGAAACAACAGAAGAATCGATTGATCAAGTGACGAGGACTTTAGGGGTAGAAGAAACACAAGCATTGTTACACGAAGTTCCAGTCACTCATAAGACAAGGATTAATGAGGTACTATTGGCGGCATTAGGACAAGCTATCGTCGATTGTACAAATCAGCAAACGGTTTCTATTCATCTAGAAGGACACGGGAGAGAAGAGATGATTGAAGGTATTGATTTATCACGGACAGTGGGCTGGTTCACGAGTATTTATCCTGTTCATCTAAATTTTCAAGGAACTAAAACACCAATTGAAGGCTTAAAGGCTGTCAAAGAACAATTGCGTCGAATTCCGAATCACGGAGTAGACTATGGTATTTTACGTTACTTGAATAAAGGGTTAATTCCGGTTTATCAGCAAAAGCCTTCAATAAGCTTTAATTATTTGGGCCAATTTGATCAGGTGTTTTCAATGGAATCTTTGTTTATGCAAGAGACAGGGTTTACATTTTTAGATCATGCTCCAGATTCCAAACCATCTCATCTAATTGATGTTATCGGAATGGTGAAAGATGAAAAGTTACATTTTGTTTGGATGTATAGTAGGGAACAGTTTTCTAAATTAAAAATTCAAGTGATAGCAGATGGTATGTTGAGGCATCTTCGTCAACTTATAAATAAACCAATAACAGAGTCTGCTTTTACGGTATCAGATTTTGCTGATGCGGAGGATCTTACGGAAGAAAGCTTGAGCAAAGTATTACTTAAATTAGCAAAGAAGAGGGTGTAAATGGAAGACATTATTGATATATATGGTTTATCACCTTTGCAAAAAGGAATACTGTTTCATACTTTATACGATCAAGATGATGAACATTCTTTTTCCTATATTGTACAAGTAGGTTTCTTGCTCGGGGGGCAATTGGATGTTGCTACTTTTGAAAAGGCCTGGGAATATGTTATTCATCGACATGAGGTTTTACGTTCAGTATTTGTGTGGGAGGAAGTAGAAAAACCACTACAAGCGGTTTACCAACGTCTTCCTTTTACTATTCATCAAGAGGATTGGAGCGCCCATTCACATGAGGAAAGGGCGAAGAAATTACAAGAGTTTTTGAATGCAGATCGTAGAAAAGGATTTTTATTGGATGAAGCACCATTGATGAGAGTCACTGCGATTAAAGAAGCAAAAGAGGAAACGAGAATTATTTGGACACATCATCATATTTTGCTAGATGGGTGGAGTGTGTCATTGGTCTTTAGTGAAGTGATGGAAGTTTATCTCAAGATAATAAGGGGAGAATTGTTGAATCTTCCTAAATCTCTTCCTTATAAAAAATATATCCAGTGGATAAATAAACAAGATCAAATTCAAGCAGAGGAATTTTGGAAAGAAGAATTAAAAGGGTTCAATGCACCAACGCCATTAGCGATGGAAAGAAAGGATCAGGGGCAGGAGAAGGGCTATGGAGATTGTGTTTATCAGGTATCTGAGGAACTCACTGAGAATTTACAAGAGTGGGTACGAAATAGTCGATTAACATTGAATACATTAGTGCAAGGAGCATGGGCTTATTTGATGAGTAGGTATAGCGGTGAAAGTGACATCGTATTTGGCGTAACAAGCTCTGGACGTCCTACTGATTTGATAGGAGCAGAGAATATGGTAGGCCTATTTATTAACACATTACCTACTAGAATTCGATTAACGGATAATACATCAGTAGTAGATTGGCTTCGTCAAATACAGATGAAAGAAATGGAACGAAGACAATATGAGTATAATTCGTTGATAGATATTCAAGGGTGGAGTGAGGTTCCGCGAAATAGCTCCTTATTTCATACCTTGTATGTGTTTGAAAATTATCCAATTCAAGGTGAGAGAAATGATGATTTAAGATTACTAGATGTTAAAAGCGCGGAACAAACAAATTATCCTTTAACACTCATTGTAATGCCCGGTAAGAAAATTACTTTAAAGTTGATGTATGATCGAAGCTATTTTAATAAAGAAACAATAAATCTGATTCAGAATCACTTATTGCAAATATTAATTCAGATGACGAAGAGCTTAGATTCAAAACTCTTTGAAATTACTCATTTAACAGTGGAAGAGCAGACACAGTTACTAGAGGAATGGAATCATACTCAAGTAAATTATTCGGCTGAAGACATGATTCATACGGTGTTTGAGGAGCAAGTTAAAAAAACGCCGGAAGCAATCGCGGCTATTTACGAAAATGAACAAATTACCTATAAAGAGTTGGAGGAGCGTGCGAATCAGCTAACTCATTATTTACATAAGCGTGGTGTAGGTCCAGAGTCCCTAGTCGGGGTATATATGGAACGTTCGTTACAAATGATGATAGCGTTATTAGGTATTTTAAAATCAGGAGCAGCGTATGTTCCGCTTGATCCTACTTATCCAGAGAGTCGGCTTCGATATATATTAGAGGATGCTGGAATCGAAGTACTAGTGACGGAAGAGAATTCTAAAAATTTGTTTATATCTGAAAATATTGAAACGATTTGTATGAATAAAGATTATACTGCAATTGAAAAAGAAGAGACAACCCCATGTATAAGTGGTGTAACAGGAAGAAGTTTAGCGTATGTTATGTATACTTCAGGATCTACAGGGAATCCAAAGGGGGTAATGATTGAGCATCATTCAGTAATCAATTATCTAGAATGGATGCAACATAAATATCCACTTTCTGAAAAGGATGTGGTCTTGCAGAAAACTCCATTCTCATTTGATGTCTCTGTTTGGGAGTTATTTTGGGGTATTCACGTTGGTGCAAGTGTATCTTTCCTGCCTCCAGGTGGAGAAAAAGATCCTTCTATTATAGCTGAAGTGATTAAAAAACATCAGGTTACTATAGTTCAATTTGTACCTTCGATGTTATCTGTTTTCTTAGATCACTTCAATAATATTGAAGTGAGCATGAATTGTTCGTCCATACGCCATGTATTTTCTGGTGGGGAAGAACTAAGTTCAGGGTTGGTTAGACGATTTCAACAGAAATGGAAGCATAGTGGACAAGTGAAATTAACCAACTTTTATGGACCAACTGAAGCCACTATTTATGTGAATGCATTTGATATTCAGCCTAATCAAGAATTTGTTTCTATTGGGCAGCCGATACAGAACACGCAATTATATGTATTAGACCAAAATCAACGCTTGCAATCAATAGGAATTGAGGGTGAGTTATATATTGGTGGTGCTGGTTTAGCACGTGGATACTTAAATCGTCCGAATCTTACTGCTGAAAAATTCGTTTCGCATCCATTTCGATTGGGGGAACGACTATATCGAACAGGAGATTCAGTAAGATATCTAACTGATGGAAATTTAGAATTTATAGGTAGAATGGACCATCAAGTCAAAATGCGTGGTTTTAGGATTGAATTAGGAGAAATTGAAGCGACTTTAGAAAAATGTTCGTTTATTAAAGAGGCTGTCGTATTAGTTAGAGAAGATCGTCCAGGTGATCAACGATTGGTTGCATATGTAATGAACGATGGAAATACCCAAGAGTGGAGAGAGTATTTACAAAACCAATTACCGAATCATATGATTCCAGCGCACCTTGTAGAGTTAGAACACTTCCCGCTTACTCTGAATGGGAAAATTGACCGAAAGGCCTTGCCAGCACCTGATGAGCAAGCTATTGGAGATTTAAATGTTCTACCTCGGACGCCATCGGAAGAGCTTATTGCCTCGGTTTGGAGTCAAGTGTTAGGAACAGAAAATATCGGTATTCAGGATTCCTTCTTTGAACGGGGTGGGCACTCACTACTCGCTACTCAAATTGTTTCTCGATTACAAGAATTGTTCCAAATCAAAATCCCATTACGTGAACTTTTCAAGCACGATACAGTGGAGGCATTGGCGAAACGAGTAAATCAGTTACGAAAAGAAGATAAAAAACGAGAGGTTCCCTCCCTTGTACCTATGAAACGAGAAGAAGCTATTCCACTTTCCTATGCGCAGAAACGTCTATGGTTTATAGATCAATTAATGCCAAATAGTGCTATGTACAATATTCATGCAGCGTGTCGCTTAACAGGTAAATGGTCAATTGAAGCATTGGAGGTCGGATGGAATCAGTTGTTGGAGCGTCATGAATCATTACGGACGATAATTCTAGAACAAGAGGGTGAACCTTTTCAACAGGTTCAATCTCATGTATGCAGACATATCCCTCAATCGAATCTAACAGATCTCTCTTTGGAAGATAGGGAAAGAGAAATGAAACGGCTCATTCAAAACGAAGCGGAGGAACCATTTCATTTTGGACAAGGTCCTCTGATTCGAACACGAATATTGAAAGTGGACAGGGAAGAATGGGTTCTCATTTGTACGATGCATCATATTATTTCAGATGGATGGTCAATGGGGATTTTACTTGAAGAATGGATGGCTTTTTATGAAGGAGCACTAAGCGGAAAACCGGCGGAATTGAAGGAGTTATCTATCCAATATGCAGACTTTGTTATGTGGCAGAAGGAATGGCAAAAAGAAGAGAATTTGGATCAGCACCTTCGATATTGGAAGGAAGAATTGGCTGGGGAGCTACCGGTTTTACAATTACCGATGGATCGTCCTCGACCTGCGGTTCAAACTCACCGTGGTGCAAGTCAGTCCTTAATGGTGGCGAATTCCCTACAGGAAAAGCTCAAAGATTTAAGTCTGCAAGAAGGATGCACTTTATTTATGACATTGATGGCAGCGTATCAAAGCTTCCTTTCTCGTTATACAGGACAGGATGACATCTTGGTTGGAAGCCCAATCGCTAATCGAAATGTTAAAGAGATTGAGGGATTAATAGGTTTTTTTGCAAATACGTTGGTTTATCGAGCTGATTTCAGTGAAAATCCGACGTTCCAAGAACTTTTGTCGCAGGTAAGAAAAAAAGCACTAAAAGCATACGAGTATCAGGACATCCCATTTGAGAAAGTGGTAGAATCCGTAAAGCCGGAACGGAATACAAGTCATTCACCAATATTCCAAACCATGTTTACTTTACAGAATACGAAGCAAGAATTTCCTCAGCTATCTGAAAGACAAATGGAACTCATGGAAAGCCATGCTTCTGTAGCGAAATTTGATTTGAGTTTATTTGTTTCTGAGACGGAAGAAGGATTATCGATAACCTTCGAATACAATACTGATTTGTTTGATGATACAACCATTGAACGTATGGCAAGTCATTTTGAGCATTGGTTAAATCAAATTGTCTCTCATCCAAAATGTTTATTATCAGAATTGAATATGTTATCGAAAGTAGAATATAGGCAATTACTAGAAGAATGGAATGAATCAGCTGTTATAGATATAGAAGAATGCGCGATTCATAAATTGTTTGAAGAACAAGTGGAAAAAACACCAGAAGCAATTGCAGTAGTATGCGAAGATGAAGAACTAACATATCGAGAGTTGGACGAACGCTCGAATCAGCTGGCACATTATTTACAGAAAAATGGTGTAGGTTGCGAATCATTGGTTGGGATTTGCGTTACACGTTCATCTGAGATGATTGTAGGCCTCTTAGGAATTATGAAGGCAGGAGGAGCATATGTCCCAATTGATCCAGCGTATCCGGAAAGTCGACTGCAATACATTTTAGAGGATGCTCAAATAAAGGTACTAGTGACACAGGAAAAATTACAACAAAAAATGGTTATACCTAGATCCGTTGACGTGATTTGTATTGATCGTGATCGAGCAGAAATAGAACAAGAAGTAACTACGGTGTGTACGAGTGAAGTGACGGGCGATAACTTAGCCTATATTATCTATACTTCAGGTTCCACTGGAAATCCAAAGGGAGTAATGATTGAGCACAGGAATACAGTAACAATGATTCATTGGGCGCATCACACATATTCCCGAAAGGATTTAGCGGGAGTGTTGGCCTCCACTTCGCTATCCTTTGATCTATCTGTTTTTGAAGTGTTTGTTCCCCTAACGATGGGTGGTAAGGTGATTGTCGCTGAAAATGCTCTACATCTAGACAAGTTAGCTACCAAGGGTGTGACTTTGGTCAATACTGTGCCATCGGCGGCGAAGGAACTGGTTCGAGCAAAAACAATCCCTTCTTCGGTAAAGGTAATGAATTTGGCTGGAGAACCATTGCCATATTCACTTGTTCAAGATTTATACGAGAGAAGTACGGTTGAGAAGGTGTACAACCTATATGGACCGTCCGAAGATACTACATATTCCACATATATGGAATTAGAAAAGGGTGTCATGCATAAGGTACCACCAATTGGTAAACCAATCTTCAATACAGAAGTATATGTACTAAGTGCCGAACAAAAAATGGTTCCAATTGGTGTAGTTGGTGAGCTGTATATTGGTGGATCAGGATTAGCACGTGGATATTTAAAATGCCCTGAATTAACGCAAGATCGTTTTATACCGCATCCGTTTAAAGAAGGAGAGCGAGTATACCGGACTGGAGATTTAGTAAGGTATCTGCCGGATGGAAATTTGGAGTATCTTGGCCGAATCGATCATCAGGTGAAAATTCGTGGGTTCCGGATTGAACTAGGAGAAATTGAAGCGACATTACAAAAGCATACATTAGTTAACGAAGCTATTGTAATGGTGCGGGAAGATGATCCTGGTGATCTACGTTTGATTGCCTATGTTGTAGGAGATGGGGATGCTCAAAAGTGGCGTGATTATCTCAAGGACCAGCTACCAAATTATATGATTCCAGCCTATTTTGTCAGATTGAATGCATTTCCACTCACTCCAAATGGAAAAATTGATAGGAAGGCCTTACCAGCACCAGAGAAACAGGAGATAGCAAGTGGTTATATTGCTCCTCGTACGCCTACGGAAAAAACAATCGTTTCAATATGGAATGAAGTTTTAGGTATGGAAAACATCGGAATTCAGGATTCGTTTTTTGAAATAGGTGGCCATTCATTACTTGCTACGCAAGCTGTTTCCAATCTTAAAGAGGCTTTTGGAATTGGGATACCATTGCATGATTTATTTATGTTTCATACAGTGCAGCAATTAGCAGAACAGATTGATCAATTGCTCCATAACAAAAATCAAGAAATGCAGAATGATAGTAAGGAGAATGTAAGTCTTCATGCCTATATTCAAAAAGAAGCAGAAGTGAGTAATGATGAAGAATTACTTGAACTACTTAAGCAATTAGAAGAGTTATCAGAGGAAGAAACACAAGGGATATTCGAGAGTAATTTGATTGAGGAAGGGGTAAAAAAATGAATGAGAAGTGATTTACTTGCAAAGCTGAGTTCACTTTCTCCTGAGAAGAGAGCATGGCTTCAGAAGCAAATGCAAAAAAAGGAGAATAAAGAAGTGCTCCCGTTGTCTTATGCACAACAACGTTTGTGGTTTATGGACAGATTTAACCCAAACAGTTCTTTATATAATATTCCAACGGTATGGAATCTAAAAGGAAATTGGATACCTGAAGCATTAGAAAAGGGATTCAATCGACTCATTGAACGTCATGAATCATTACGAACTGTTTTTAAAGAAGTAGAAGAACAACCTGTACAACAAATTGTCGAATTCCTTCCTAGAGCATTACCTGTAAGAGATTACTCTCAACTTCCTCTAGAAGTAAAAGAAAAAGAGGTAGATAGTTTAATTGCGAGAGAAGCACAAGAACCATTTGATTTAATGAATGGTCCTTTAATTCGTAATCAGCTTGTTCAATTAGAAAAGGATGAATGGTTATTACTGTGTACGATGCATCATATTGTTTCTGATGCTTGGTCCATTGGTATATTCATGAATGAATTACTTGCTTTCTATGAAGAGGAAACGGGCGGAAATCCTGCTAAATTAAGTTCATTATCCATTCAATATGCAGACTTTGCGAAGTGGCAAAAGGAGTGGTTGCAAGGTGATGTGCTAAATCGTCAGCTTACGTATTGGCAGGAAGAATTGTCTGGTGAGCTTCCTGTATTACAACTGCCAGTGGACCGACCTCGACCGGTTACACAAACTTATTTTGGGGATACGCATCATGTGATTTTTCCTTCTAGATTACTCAGTCAATTAAAAGATTTAAGTCGTCAAGAAGGATCTACCTTATTTATGACTTTAATGGCTGCATATCAGAGCTTTCTTGCACGTTATACAGGACAAAAAGATATTCTAGTCGGAAGTCCGATTGCAAATCGGAATCATAAGGGAGTAGAAGGATTAATTGGTTTCTTTGTTAATACGTTGGTTTATCGATCAGATTTGAGTGGCACCCCTACTTTTCGGGAGATTTTGAACCAAACAAAGAAAAAGGCGTTAAAAGCTTACGAATATCAAGATATACCATTTGAAAAAGTGGTAGAAGCTGTGCAACCTGAACGAAGCATGAGTCATTCTCCTATCTTTCAGACCATGTTTACGCTACAGAATATAAAACACGAAAGACTAGATTTTCCTAGTAGAAGTATTGAAATGGTAGAAAGTAATATGTCTATTGCAAAATTTGATTTGAGCTTAACTGCCTATGAAGTGGAAGAAGGTCTATTTGTCTCATTTGAATATAACACGGATTTATTTGATAGTAGTACCATTGCACGTATGGCTGGCCATTTTGAGAACTGGCTAAATGAAATCGCGTATCATCCAGATGAATCATATACAAAGCTGTCAATGTTATCGGATACTGAGCAGAAACAACTCCTAGAAGAATGGAATGATACAAACGTAGTTTATGGTCATGATTGTATGATTCATGAGCTATTTGAGCAGCAAGTTGCACGTACACCTGATGCAGTGGCAGTAGTTTATGAGGGTGGAAAGTTAACGTATCAAGAACTCAATGAAAAATCGAACCAATTGGCACATTTTCTACAAAAACGAGGTATCGGACCTGAATCATTGGTCGGTATATGTATTGAACGTTCTCCTGATATGATTATTTGTCTCTTTGGGATTTTGAAAGCAGGTGGGGCTTATGTACCACTGGACCCAAGTTATCCCGAAAACCGCCTGAGGTACATTTTAGAGAATTCACAAATTCAAGTGCTGTTAACAAAAGAGGCACTACAGGACTGGTTACCTAAAGATATTCAAGCAATTTGTATAGACCGGGATCAAGTAATGATTTCTAAAGAGAGTAATTTAGCTCCGGTGAGTGGAGTAACAGCAAATAACTTAGCCTATATCATATACACTTCGGGTTCGACGGGAAATCCAAAGGGGGTAATGATTGAACATCATTCGGTTATCAATCGCCTACAGTGGATGCAGAAAAAATATCCATTGTCCGAGGAAGATACAATCCTACAAAAGACACCGTTTTCGTTTGATGTTTCCGTTTGGGAATTATTTTGGTGGTCATTTGTAGGAGCACGTGTTTGTTTGCTTCCACCAGGAGGAGAGAAAGATCCTGCGGTGATTGAGGAGTATATTGAACGATATCGTGTGACCACCATGCACTTTGTTCCGTCGATGTTATCTACTTTCTTGGATTATATGGAACAATATAATTCGAAAAGGGATGTATCGTCTTTAATTCATGTTTTTACTAGTGGAGAAGCATTAAACACTGAGCAGGTTCGCCGGTTTAAGGGGATCTTTTACAATGTTCAGCAAACAAAGTTAATTAATTTGTATGGTCCTACTGAAGCGACTGTGGATGTGACTTATTATGATTGTGATTTAGAAAAAGAACCAATGCTTATTCCAATTGGTCGTCCAATTGATAATACAGAGTTGTATGTGTTAGATCAATATCAACAGGTGGTCCCAATTGGTGTGTCGGGGGAGCTTTACCTTGGAGGAGTAGGATTGGCACGTGGCTACTTCAATCGACCAGATTTAACTACTGAACGTTTTATTCCGCATCCCTTTAAGGAAGGGGAACGATTATATCGAACGGGTGACCTGGTGAGATATATGAATAATCGTAACTTAGAATATATTGGAAGAATAGATAACCAAGTCAAAATTAGAGGATTCCGAATTGAATTGGGAGAAATTGAAGCAGCTTTACATGATCACTCATCTGTAAAAGAGGCTGTTGTGTTGGTGAAGGAATATCGACCAGGAGATAAGCAGTTAGTAGCTTATGTAGTGGGTGATGGGGATACTGGAGAGTGGCGTGAATATCTCAAGAAGCAACTGCCACATTATATGGTTCCGGCATACTTTTTCCAAATTGAAGGGATGCCACTCACTCCAAATGGTAAGGTGAATCGGAAAGCCTTACTGGAATTGGAAGCACAGTTCATAAGTGAAGATATTATTTCATCACGAACACCAGTGGAGGAGCTCATCGTTTCCGTATGGAGCCAAGTGTTAGGTATAAAAAATATTAGTGTTCAGGATTCCTTTTTTGAAATTGGTGGTCACTCGCTACTAGCTACTCAAGTAGTGTCTCGTTTACAGGAAATCTTTCAAATTGAATTACCAGTACGTGAACTATTTGAGTATGCAACGGTGGAGTCACTGGCAAAGCGATTAGATCAGTTACGTAAAGGAGATAGAAAACGAGAGATTCCGCCACTAATGCCGATGGAACGAGGGGAAACTATTCCACTATCTTATGCCCAACAGCGCTTATGGTTTATTGATCAATTTACACCTAATAGTGCCCTTTATAATATGCCAATGGTATGCCGTCTTACAGGGAATTGGCTACTTGAGGCATTGGAATCGGGATGGAATCAACTAATAGAACGTCATGAATCATTGCGGACGGTCTTTCATGAATTGAACGGTCAACCCGTACAGCAAATTGAATCGTATGCTTTTCAATCAATTCCGAAAAAGGATTTAACTATGCTTTCACTCGAAGACCGAGAAGAAGAAGTTAAACGTTTAATTCAACAAGAAACAGAAGTGCCATTTGATTTAGGCGTGGGCCCACTGATCAGGACCAGTATTTTGCGAGTGGGAGAGGAAGAATGGATTCTCCTTTGTACGCTACATCATATCATTTCAGATGGATGGTCAATGGGAGTCCTACTTGAAGAATGGATGGCATTCTATGAGAAAGCAACGGATGGAAAGATAGCAGAACTTGAACCATTACCGGTTCAATATGCCGACTTCGCTCAGTGGCAAAAAGGATGGCTGAAGGAGGAAGTGCTTGATCAACAACTCCAATATTGGAGGGAAGAATTGTCTGGAGAGCTTCCTGTACTCCAACTTCCTATGGATCGTCCGCGTCCTGCAATACAAAGTCATCACGGGTCGACATACACTCTGGTTCTGCCAAGCACGCTACATGATAACTTGAACAAACTTAGTCGCAAAGAAGGGGCTACACTCTTCATGACGCTGTTGGCTGCATATCAAAGTTTTCTATCCCGTTATACGGGACAAGAAGATATTCTGGTTGGAAGTCCAATTGCGAATCGAAATTATAGAGAAATAGAAGGGCTAATTGGTTTCTTCGTCAACACGCTGGTTTATCGAGCTAATCTGAGTGGTAGACCGACATTTCAGGATGTTCTGTCTCAGGTTCGTCAAAAGGCATTGAAGGCGTATGAATATCAGGATATCCCGTTTGAAAAAATTGTAGAAGTTGTGCAACCAGAGCGGAGTACAAGTCATTCGCCAATCTTCCAGACCATGTTCATCTTGCAAAATATGAAACAAGAGTTCCCGGTGTTATCTGGTAGAAGTATTGAAATGATAGAAAGCCATAGTCCAATTGCAAAGTTTGATTTAAGTGTAATGGTAGCTGAGACAGAAGAGGGATTGCTTTTTACTTTTGAATACAATAAGGATTTATTCAATGCCACTACTATTGAACGGATGGCAGGACACTTTGAGAAATGGCTACACGAAGTTTCTCATCACCCACAAAATCCGTTGCATGACCTGAGCATGCTATCGGAACCCGAGCGTACTTTGTTATTAGAAACATGGAATGACACTGTAATGGAAATGTCCCATCAGGCTCTTATTTGTGACAGATTTGAGGAACAAGTAGCAAGGCGTCCTGATGCGATTGCCGTTGTTGATCAAACAAAAAAGTGGACTTATGGTGAACTGGATGCACAAGCAAATCAGTTGGCAAATGTTTTACAGCGAAAAGGAGTCGCTCCAGAGTCTGTGGTGGGAGTTTATCTTCCGAGGTCAGCGGAGCTCATGGCAAGTTTACTAGGCATTTTAAAAGCTGGTGGAGCTTATGTTGTTTTAGATCCGTTGTATCCAAAATCAAGGTTAGAATACATGATTGAAGATGCAGGAATTCAATTTGTAGTGACGGCGGAAGGACAAGAAGGCCATTTCGCACACGCCGAAATGGTGAGGTTAGAAGAATTAACAGTGGAAAGCGTAATCGCACCTACACGCCAGATAAATCCAGAGAACTTAGCCTATATTGTCTATACCTCTGGTTCTACAGGAAAGCCAAAGGGTGTCATGGTTGAATATCGCTCATTAATGAATATGGTTTCTTGGCATCAAGAAGTTTATCGTATTACAGCAGAGGATCGTGCGACTCAGATTGCAGGGATTGCTTTTGATTCGGCTGTCCAGGAGATTTGGCCGTATCTAACTGCTGGTGCAGCACTCTACTTATCAACAGAGGAACTGAGAATTAATCCAGAAGCACTAAGAGACTGGCTCATTGATTCACGAATAACAGCTAGTTTTGCACCTACACCTATTCTGGAAAGACTCTTGAAATTATCTTGGCCAGATAAAACGGATCTTCGTTTTATCCTTACTGGCGGGGATCAATTAACGCAGTATCCATCTAACGATATTCCTTTTGCGGTAATTAATCAGTATGGTCCATCGGAAAATACCGTTGTTACCACAGATTGTTATGTACCTGTAGGAGTGACAACCGGTACGCCATCGATTGGTCGACCGATTGCGAATACAGAAGTTTATGTGTTAGATTCTCATCTTCAGCTAGTACCAATTGGTGTAATTGGAGATCTCTATATTGGAGGGAAGAGTCTTGCACGTGGATATGCTAATCGTCCGGATCTCACAAAGGAAAAATTTATTCCACATCCTTTCAAGTTAGGAGAACGTCTCTATTACACAGGAGACAAAGCAAGTTATCTTTCTGATGGTAATCTCCAGTTCCATGGTCGTATAGACGACCAAGTAAAAATTCGTGGTTTCCGGATTGAATTGGGAGAAATAGAAGCAGTTTTGCAGGCGCATTGTTCTGTGAAAGAAGCAGTTGTATTGGTACGAGAGGATAATCAAGGTGACAAGAGATTAGTAGCTTATGTAGTTGGTGAAGGAAGTGTACATGAATGGCGAGAACATCTACAAACACATTTACCAAATTACATGGTTCCAACAAACTTTATTGAGATGGAATTTTTACCACTTACACCGAATGGAAAACTTGATTTGAAGGCATTGCCTATAATTAGTGAACAATCCACTGAAAATACTGTATACCCACGAACTCCGCTGGAAGAACTTATCGCTTCAGTGTGGAGTCAAGTGCTAGGAATAAAAGAAATTGGTGTTCAGGATTCTTTCTTTGAGCTTGGTGGTCACTCTCTACTTGCTACACAAGTGGTCTCGCGCTTACAAGAAGTCTTTCAAATCAAATTACCGGTACGTGAACTGTTCGAATATCCAACGGTCGAGGCACTATCGAAACGAATGGATCAGTTGCGTAAGGGGAGTGAAAAACGAGAAATTCCAACATTGATGCCGATGGAACGAGGAAATAATATTCCGCTGTCATATGCTCAACAGCGCTTATGGTTTATTGATCAGTTTGAACCTAATAGTGCACTTTATAATATGCCAATGGTATGCCGCCTTACAGGGAATTGGTTACCTGAAGCATTGGAGTTGGGATGGAATCAGTTGATAGAGCGTCATGAATCTTTGCGGACGGTATTTCATGAAGAGGAAGGTCATCCTGTGCAGCAGATTCAACCGTATATTTTCCGTCCTCTTCCGCAAATGGACTTAACTAAGCTGTCATTAGAGGAGAGAGAAAGAGAGTTGGAACAATGGATTCAAACTGAAGTCGAATCTCCATTTGATTTAGAACAAGGGCCATTGTTCCGTGGACAAATCATAAGAATTTCAGAAGAAGAATGGGTTCTTCTGTGTAATATGCATCATATTATCTCAGATGGATGGTCGATGGAAATCTTGCTCCAAGAATGGATGGCATTTTATGAGGAGGAGATTGGTGAAAAACAAGCAAATCTTGCACCACTGCCAGTTCAATATGCCGATTTTGCTCAATGGCAAAGGGAGTGGTTAAAAGAGGAAGTACTAAATCAACAGCTTGCATATTGGAAGGAAGAACTGTCTGGTGAGTTACCAGTCTTAATGTTGCCGATGGATCGTCCCCGTCCTTCGGTGCAAACCCACCATGGATTAACTCATAATGTGTTGTTGTCACGCTCATTACTTGATAAATTAAACGAACTTAGTCGTCAAGAAGGGGCAACACTTTTCATGACCTTATTGGCATCTTATCAAAGTTTCCTTGCCCGTTATACAGGACAATCAGATATTCTTGTTGGAAGCCCAATTGCGAATCGAAATTATCGAGAGATTGAAGGATTGATTGGTTTCTTTGTCAATACGTTAGTCTATCGGGCTGATTTAAGTGGCGTACCGACATTCCAAGAGTTGTTGTCTCAGGTACGGGCAAAAGCATTGAAGGCGTATGAATACCAAGATGTTCCGTTTGAAAAGATTGTAGAAGTCATACAACCCGAGCGAAGTACAAGTCATTCTCCGATCTTCCAAACCATGTTTACCTTACAAAACACGAAACAAGAGCTTCCAGAGCTTCATGGAAGAAGTTTAGAACCGATGGAAAGTCATGCTTCAATTGCCAAGTTTGATTTGAGTTTAAGCGCCGCAGAGGTGGAAGAGGGTTTATTCCTTTGTTTTGACTATAAGACTGATTTATTTGACATTGTAACGATCAGACGTATGGCTGAGCATTTTGAAAATTGGTTGAATGAAATCGTGGAACATCCTGATAAGTCATTGATGAAGCTGAAGATGCTATCGGAATTGGAGAAGCAATTGCTGGAAGAGTGGAATAATAATGCTGTAGCGTATCCACGTGAGAGTGTGATCCATACACTTTTTGAAGATCAAGTGAATCGTACACCTGACACGGTAGCGGTGTTGGATGAAAATCAGCAATTGACGTATCGAGAGCTGAATGAGAAAGCAAACCAATTGGCCCACTATCTCCAGAAATGTGGGATTGGGAACGAGTCATTGGTTGGTCTCTGCTTCCAGCGTTCAGTTGAGATGATTGTCGGTCTCATGGGGATCTTGAAATCTGGGGCAGCCTATGTCCCATTGGATCCATCGTATCCAGAAAGTCGCCTACGATATATTCTGGAGGACACAGGGATTCAAGTTTTGGTCACGAACGAGGCATTAGAAGGTTGGATACCTGAAGAAATCAAAACAGTTTGTTTGGATCGGGATAAAGCGAGAATCTCGCGAGAAAGCACCCTTTCGCCAATATGTGAAGTGACAGGAGAAAACTTGGCGTATGTAATCTATACTTCGGGATCAACAGGGAATCCGAAGGGAGTTATGGTAGAGCATCACAATGTGATTCGTTTATTTAAATCGACGGAATGTTGGTATCAGTTTGATGAAAAAGATACTTGGACGCTTTTCCATTCTTATGCGTTTGACTTCTCGGTATGGGAGATTTGGGGGGCATTACTCCATGGCGGAAGATTGATTGTTGTTCCTTACTGGATTAGTCGATCGCCCAAGGATTTCTATCAACTGTTAGTAAAGGAAAAGGTTACGGTTCTTAATCAGACACCATCCGCATTTCGACAATTGATACAAGTGTGTGAACAAGAAGATGAGAAGAAAGACTTGCATCTGCGCTATGTCATATTTGGTGGGGAAGCACTCGATCCTACCAGCTTGGTACCATGGTTTCAAAGGTATGGAGAGCAGGAACCACAGTTAATTAATATGTATGGAATTACAGAAACTACCGTTCATGTTACGTATTATCCAATTACTCAAGATGATGTGCAGCATGCTTCAAGAAGTAATATAGGAAAACAGATTCCAGATTTAGAAGTGTATGTACTAGACGCTTGTCAACAACCTGTACCTATTGGCGTAGCTGGCGAACTATATATTGGTGGAGCAGGACTTGCGCGTGGATATTTAAACAGACCCGAATTGACTGCAGAGCGTTTCATTCCTCATCCATTCAGTAGTGACCCAGGAGCGCGATTATATCGGACAGGAGACTTAGCGAGATACTTACCTGATGGAAATCTAAATTATCTTGGGCGGATTGACCACCAGGTGAAAATCCGTGGTTTCCGAATTGAGCTCGGAGAAATTGAATCCGCTTTAAACGCACATGTCTCCATAAAAGAGGCTGTTGTAATTGTTCGAGAAGATCAGCCGGGTGATAAACGGTTGGTGGCATATGTCGTGGGTGATGGGAATATAGGTGAGTGGAGAGATTATCTCAAGGCGGAACTACCAAGCCATATGGTTCCTTCAGGATTTGTGATGATAGAAGCCATTCCACTAACTGCTAACGGAAAAGTTGATCGTAAGGCCTTACCTGTACCAGAGGAGAGGAAAATCGAAAGTGAATGTGTTGTTGCTACGCGGAATGTTAACGAAGAAACACTGGCCACCATTTGGAAGCAAGTATTAGGGATTAAAAAGGTGGGAATCCATGATAACTTCTTTGAAATTGGTGGAGACTCGATTCTCAGCATTCAGATTGTCTCTCGTGCGAAGCAAGCAGGTTTGCAATTGACGCCAAAGCAAATGTTTGAACACCAAACGATTGCCGAGTTGGCGCAAGTAGTCAATAAAGAACTTGGTGTACAAGCAGAGCAGGGAGTTGTAACTGGAGAACTGATCCTTACACCAATCCAGCAATGGTTTTTTGCACAGAATCATCCAAACCCACACCATTGGAATCAATCCATGTTTTTTAGAACAAAAGAGCGACTGGATATAGTATTACTGGAGAAAGCTGTTCGTACTCTTCTGATCCATCATGATGCCTTGCGTTTAAGATATGAACGGTTACCGAATGGAGCTTGGAAACAGCGAAACGAAGGAATCGAAGAACAATCGACGCTGACCGTTATTTCATTAGACGAAGTGCTGCAAGCAGAATGGCATCAAGTGATTCAAACGGAGATTGACACTGCACAAGCAAGCTTGCACTTACACGCAGGACCGCTAATGAGAATGGTGTATTTTGATGAAGGTGAGAAAAGAGCAGGCCGATTATTTTGGGTGATTCATCACTTAGCAGTGGATGGTGTTTCTTGGCGGATTTTACTGGAGGATCTGCAAACGGCGTATAATCAAGCGAGCCAGGAACAGATGATCAAATTACCTACAAAGAGTACATCCTTTAAAGCGTGGTCGGAGAAATTGCATCATTACGCTGAAGCTGGGATTGTGCAAGAAGTGCGTGATTACTGGGAGCTGCAATCCGAACAAGAAGTGGCTATGCTACCAGTGGATACCACCCTCGAAGTTCCAGCAAACACAGGAACCGAGGAGATTACCGTGGTGCTGGATGAGAAAGAGACCCGTACGTTATTGAAAGAGATTTCAAGTACTCATCGTGTCCAAATCAATGAAGTACTATTAACAGCATTGGTACAGGCTACGACAGCATGGACAGGTTATCCGATGCTTACCGTGGATTTGGAGGGGCATGGTCGGGAAGAGATTATCGAAGACGTTGACCTATCTAGAACCGTGGGGTGGTTTACAAGTATTTATCCTGTTCATTTAAATATTTCCGGTACCGACACGCCAATTGCAGCATTAAAAGCAGTTAAAGAACAAGTGCGTAAAATTCCTAATAAGGGTGTAGACCATGGAATTTTGAGGTACCTGAACACAACAATGTGTGAGCAATGGGGCTCTCAGCATACACCGTCTATTAGTTTTAACTATCTTGGACAATTTGACCAAATGTTTTCTGACGATGCAATACTTATTCCAGAGAACGGATTTAAGCGCTTAGATCACGCTTCTGGTTCTAAGCGATCGCATTTAATTGATGTAATTGGAATGATAACGGATGGGAAGCTTCAGTTCACTTGGGTATACAATGTAGGACAATATGCGAAATCAACGATTCAAAGTATTGCAGAGAATATGCTCCATCAACTAAGTAAATTAATTCAATCTGCGGATGGAGAATCTGCACTGACCGTTTCAGATTTTGTGATGGCTAATCTTGACCAAGCTGGTTTGACAAAAGTATTAACCAAGATGAATCGTGGAAATAATTATCCGATTATTGATTTATATCCACTATCGCCTTTGCAAGAAGGTATGATTTTCCATACATTGCATGACCAAGAGGAGGAACATGTAGCGCCGTATATAGTGCAATTAAGTTTCATGATTAAAGGAGAATTGGATATTGCTACTTTCGAACAAGCGTGGAAATCGGTAATTCAGCGGCATGAAATTTTTCGCTCAGCTTTCCTTTGGGATGAAGTTGAAGAGCCTTTACAAGTGGTGTATGAGAGTGTTCCATTTAAGGTGAATGTAGAAGATTGGTGTACGCTGACTGCTGAAGAAAAAGAAGAGAAAAGAAAAGCCTTTTTGGCATTGGATCGAAAACAAGCCTTTCTTTTTGATAAAGCGCCATTGATGCGGGTAACTGTCATTCAAGAAGGTGAGGAAGAATATCGGATTGTTTGGACACATCACCATATTCTGTTGGATGGATGGAGTCTACCACTGGTCTTTAACGAATTGCTTACAGTGTACCAGAAGAGAATGAATGGAGAAGTCGTGCATTTACCTAATTCATCGCCATACAAGAAATATATTCAATGGCTAAGAGAACAGAATCAGGAGCAGGCGGAGCAATTCTGGAGAGAGAAACTTAAAGGTTTTACAGCTCCAACCCTGCTGGGCTTAGAAAGTAAAGAGCAAGAAAAAGGTTACAGAGAGAAGGTAACTTATTTATCAGAAGAGCAAACCCAAGCGTTACAAAACTGGGCGAAGCGCAATAGGCTCACTTTGAATACAGTAATTCAAGGTGCGTGGGCGTATCTCATGAGCCGGTATAGTGGAGAAGATGACATTGTCTATGGTGTAACTAGCTCAGGACGCCCTACGGAGATTATTGATGTTGAAAACATTGTAGGTCCTTTTATTACCACATCACCGACGCGAATTCAGTTGATAGATAATATAAAAGTAATGGATTGGTTGTTGAAGATACAAGAGGGAGAGATAGAAAGAAGACAATATGAATATGCTTCTTTGACAGAGATTCAAGGATGGAGTGAAATTCCTAGAGGAACCCCGCTGTTCCATAGCTTGTATGTGTTTGAAAACTACCCAGTGAAAGAGGGGTCCTCAGGAAATCTAGAAATTGGTGAGTTGGAAGGAGTAGAGCAAACTCATTATCCATTAGGATTGACAGTTGTTCCAGAAAGCCAGTTGTTGTTAAAGTTGAAGTATGATCGCAGCAAGTTTAATGGCCTTACTATTGAACGGATGCTGGGTCATTTAAGCCAGGTGTTAAAGAAAATGATCGAGAACGTTGATCAAACTCTGTCGGAGCTGGTGTATGTTACGGAAATAGAACAGAAACAACTACTGGAAGAATGGAATGATAATGCAGCAGCGTATCCACGTGAAAGTGTGATTCACAAACTTTTTGAAGATCAAGTGGATCGTACACCTGATGCGGTGGCAGTGGTGGATGAAAATCAGCGGTTGACATATCGAGAGCTGAATGAGAAAGCAAACCAATTGGCCCATTATCTTCAGAAATGTGGGGTTGGGACGGAGTCATTGGTCGGGCTTTGTTTCCAACGTTCAGTTGAGATGATTGTCGGTCTCATGGGAATCTTGAAAGCTGGATCAGCCTATGTTCCGCTGGATCCATCGTATCCAGAAAGTCACCTACGATATATTCTGGAGGACACAGGAATTCAAATATTGGTTACGAACGAGGTATCACAAGGTTGGATACCTGAAGAAGTTGAAACAGTTTGTTTGGACCGAGATCAAGCAATGATTTCGCAAGAAAACACCCTTTCACCAATATGTAAAGTAACAGGAGAAAACTTGGCGTATGTTATCTACACTTCAGGTTCGACCGGGAATCCAAAAGGGGTTATGGTGCAGCATCATTCGGTATTAAATTTATCCTATGGTTTACAGAAAGAGGTTTTTTCACATCGGGCACATGATAACATGCGCGTTGGTCTAAATGCCTCAATCGCCTTTGATTCATCCGTTAAACAATTACAAATGCTTTTGTATGGTTCTAGTTTATATATTATTTCAACAGAAGTTCGCAGTGATCCTCAACGGTTTGTATCTTATATTCGGGAGAATAAGTTGGAAATGTTCGATATAACACCTTCACTACTCCAATTACTCATAGATGAGGGGTTGTTAGAAACAAACGATAGTGTTCATGTTCCAAGCAAGGTACTGGTCGGTGGAGAAGCAATTATGCCATCACTGTGGGAACAACTAGTAGAGAATGACCATATCCATTTTTATAATGTATATGGTCCTACGGAATGTACGGTTGATGCGACATGCTATCGTATCAAAAAGGATAGTAAGAGAGTAACCATTGGGCGTCCGTTGCCAAATGTTCAAGTCTATGTATTGGATGAGAAGTTGTTACCTGTTCCAGTTGGTGTAACGGGTGAACTTTATATCGGTGGAGCAGGCCTAGCGAGAGGATACTTGAATCGTCCAGAGTTAACGTTAGAACGTTTTATTCCTCATCCATTTAATGAAGGGGAACGGTTATACCGGACGGGAGATCTAGTCCGCTATTTAGCTGATGGCCATTTGGATTATCTGGGAAGAATCGATAATCAAGTGAAAATTCGAGGATTCCGGATTGAGCTTGGAGAGATTGAAGCGAATTTAGAAAGTCATCCATCGGTGAAAGAGGCGGTAGTCTTGATAAGAGAGGACCAACCAGGAGATCAGAGATTGGTTGCCTATGTGGTGGGTGAAGGAAGTATGCATGAATGGCGTGAGCATCTCAAGAGGCAAGTACCGAATTATATGATTCCTGCACACTTTATTGAGGTGGATGGGATTCCGCTTACAACAAATGGGAAGGTTGATCGAAAGGCACTGAACAGCTTAACGATTCAAAGAGAAAGTACCTTTTCTACACCAATCATCCCACGGGATGAAATCGAGTATCAGCTGATTACAATCTGGCAGGATTTGCTACAGTTAGAAGATATCCATGTAAACGATGATTTCTTCAATATAGGAGGTCACTCTCTCCTTGTAATCAAATTGATTTCAAAGGTCAGAGAGAAATTTGGAAAAGAGATTAAGGTGCCCGCACTAATTAAGAATCCGACAGTGGAAGGAATCGCTTGTCTCATCCGTGAGAATCATCGTATGGAAGAATCGTTATCGGTTCTGGTTCCATTACAAGAATCAGAGAAAAAACCTTTCTTCTGTGTTCATCCGTTTATGGGTAATGTACTCTGTTACATTCAGCTAGCAAGGTTACTCAAGGATCACTGCTCATTTTATGGTTTACAGAATCCTCTCGTAGAGAAAGAAGGAATGAACGGGTTGATTTTATCGGAAGTAGTTCAACTCTACATCGAGGAAATGAGGCGTGCTCAGCCAGAGGGGCCGTATCGTCTGGGAGGATGGTCTCTGGGCGGTGCCATCGCCTATGAAATTGCAACTATGCTACGGAACCAGGGAGAAGAAGTTGAGGTGTTGGTACTATTGGATACCAAGGTGCCTTCAGGACGGGATTACAAGACAGAGGATGAAATGTTATCTTATATATTGGAGCATTTCATCAATATAGAGTTAGTGGAGAAGGAAGAAGAGCTTGTTCATCAACAGGATATGCTTGTTGAGCAATTAATTGTGGAAGGAGTGCTCCCGCCTGATGCAAATCTTACGAATTTGAAGAAAATTATCAATGCTCACAGGAAATGTCTAAATTTAATGGCAGAGCATGATTTAACACCATATTTTGGGGAAGTCATTTACTTTAGTGCTGAGGAAGGTAAAGAATTGTTTACGGATTGGAAGCCTTTATTAAAAGGAAGAGTGAATATGTATTCGGTTCCTGGATCACACGAAGAAATAGTAGCTTCCCCCGCAGTTGAAAAGTTAGCTAAGTATCTACTAAATGAATTAGAAGGAATAAAAGAGACGTCCCTTTCGCTAACGGAAAAGTAGGTGAAAATACCAAAGAATATTGGAAATCATTTGTTTAATCAATTTAGTAACTTGATTTCAAATGAGAAGAGAGAACGAATGAAGCGTTTATTAAATTTATGTGATATTAATAGGACTTTGATAGGAGAATTATTAATCCGTTCCCTAATTTGCCAAAAATATAAAATTAATAATGAAGAAATTAAATTTATATATAATGAGTACGGAAAACCTTTTTTTAAAAATTTTTCTGACTTTCACTTTAATATTTCGCATTCAGGAGAATGAGTGGTTTGTGCCACTGCTAATTCTAATGTAGGTATTGATATTGAAAGAGTTTCAGACATAGAGGCTCTTAAATTAGCAAATGAGTTTTTTTCAGATGAAGAATTTTATGATATACCTAGTATGAATACTGATGAACAAATTAATTATTTTTATGATATATGGACATTAAAAGAAAGCTATATAAAAACGATTGGAAAAGGGCTTTATATCCCGTTAAATTCATTTTCTATAAAAAAAGAGTCACGAACTTTAATCTCATATAAGAATATACCTAAAGACTTTTACTTTAGACAATATAGCATTGAGCCGAATTATAAGATATCTGTTTGTGCAACAAGGGAAGAATTCCCGCAGGATATAATAATTAAAGATATTTATACAATTTGCCAAAATATAAACAAATTTTAAATGCAGAAGACTAAACTTTTTTGCCTTCCACATGCTGGTGGATCTGCGTTTAGTTACGCAAAATGGAAAAATTACTTTAATCCATATATTGAAGTAGTCCCAATAGAGTTAGCTGGTAGAGGATATAGAATTGAAGAAAGTTTGTATCAAAGTATGAAAGAGGCCGTAAATGATGTCTACACTAGTATAGTTAAGCAGATAGATGATTCGCCCTACATTCTATTCGGACATAGCATGGGAAGTTTGATTGTCTATGAAGTAGCCAGAAAAATACAAGATTCTAAAAACGTATTGCCTGAATTTCTTGTTTTGTCCGGTAGAAACCATCCAAATAGTAAAATAAAAAATATCCGACATAATCTTTCTAACGAACAATTTAAAAGAGAAGTTATTGCAATGGGAGGTACACCATCCGGGGTACTTCAATCAGAAGAATTAATGAAGATTTTTCTCCCAATTCTAAGAGCAGATTTTAAAATTGTCGAGACATATATTCATGACAATAATATACAACCGTGTGATATTGATTTTCTTATATTTAATGGGGAAAATGATGGATTTACCACATATGATCAAGTAATGAAATGGGAGGAATATACAAGTAAAACGTGCACTCTTCATTCTTTTGAAGGTAATCATTTCTTTCTAAATGAAAATATTGAAGAAATAGCAAAGGGTATTATAAGAAAGTTAGATTTTAAAAGATTATCAAATAGTTTTTAGATGGATCAAATGGTAAAACAAGCACAAGAATGGGTAAACAGCACCTATAAAGGTAGAGCTGGTTATAATGAAATTGAAGTAACCGGAAAAACAGGTTGGTCTACAATGGGTGCTTTAACACAAGCATTACAATTAGAACTTGGAATTACAGCAACGTCTACAACATTTGGCCCTGGTACATTAGCAGAAATTACAAAAAAATGTCCAATTAGTACAACATCTAATACAAATGCAAATATTGTAAAGATTATTCAAGCCGCTTTATATTGCAAAGGTTATGGACCTGGTGGCATTACAGGAACATATGGACCTGGTACACAGTCTGCTATTGCTTCTATGCAAAAAGATTTAGGCGCTACACCAAATGATGGCGCAGTAACTCCTAAATTATTCAAAGCACTATTAACAATGGATGCTTATGTATTAGTTAATAACGGAAGTGAAAAAATTAGAAAGATCCAACAATGGTTAAACAGCAAATATATCAATCGCGCTGACTTTTTCTATATGCCTTGCGATGGCCATTATTCACGTGATGTACAAAAATCTTTAATGTTTGCGATTCAATATGAAGAAGGATTACAAGATGGTACAGCTAACGGAAACTTTGGTCCAACAACACAAGAAAAAATTAAATCAGTCGTATTAAAAGAAGGTTCAACAGGTGCTTTTGTCTATCTATTCCAAGCAGCACTTATTTTTAATGGTTACGATGTACCCTTTGATGGTAATTATTCAGCATTTGTAGCTACACAATTAAAACAATTCCAAAACTTTTCATTATTGAAAGCAACTGGAGTTTCAGATTATCAAACATGGGCTTCCCTATTAGTAAGTACAGGAGATCCAGAGCGTCAAGGTAAAGCTTGTGATTGCATTACAGAAATTACTCCTGAACGAGCAAAAACATTAGTCGCAGCTGGTTATGAAACAGTAGGACGTTACTTAACAAACGCTAACGTAAAAAATGCTAAAAATAAAAAAATTCAAACCGGAGAAATCGATAACATTTTCGCAGCTGGCCTTAGTATTTTCCCTATCTACCAAACAAATGGTGGAGATAAAGCTTATTTTAATGCCAACCAAGGCCAAAAAGATGCAATTGCAGCTTATAAAGCCGCTTTAGATCATGGATTCCAAAAAGGTACAACTATCTACTTCGCGGTAGATTTTGATGCAACAGGTGATGATATTAAAGACAAAATTTTACCACACTTCCAAGCAATCAACGAACAAATGAAAAAATTAAGAAATGGTTATTACAATATTGGGGTATACGGTTCAAGAAACGTATGTATCCAAGTATCAGACAAAAAATACGCAACATACAGCTTCGTCTCTGGTATGTCTACTGGTTTTAGTGGAAACCTAGGATTCCCATTACCAACAAATTGGGCATTTGATCAAATTAAAGAATACGCAATTGGAAGCGGAAATGGTTCTATCGCAATTGATAAAGATATTAAATCAGGTCGAGATAATGGTGTTACTAAAATCGATAAGGAAAAGTTATCCCTTACACTTCAACTTCTTGAAATGGCGGCAAATTCGTATGAAATATTAGAAGTTGACAAATTTACGAGTCCAGGAAACTGGGTATTATATCAACAATATAGATATCCAAAGAGTGATTTTGATGTACAAGTGTATAGAAAAGAAATTTACACAGATAAATATGATTATACAGTTGCATTTAGAGGCTCACAGGAGCCGATGGACTGGGTAGTAGATGTGGTACAAGTAGTAGGAAACGTTGGAGGTTTGCAAGCTGATGACGCTGCTAAGTTTGTTAAAGAATTAATAGAGACTGATCGTAACAAGATTAGTCATTTGTACATTACAGGTCATTCACTTGGTGGGTACTTAACACAATATGTACAAAGTGAAATAATTGATGGGAATTTACCTTGGATTGAATCATCCGCAGTGACATTTAATGCACCAGGTGTTGGTTTTCTCGATGTATTTGATAAAGTTTTTGGTGCCAAAATGTCCAAAAAGCTTCAAAATGAACACGATTATAAATATGATGACCTTCTGCTGAATCATCAAATTATATTTGATGCTGTAAGTCTTTTGGGTGGAGATAATTTAGGAAAAGTGATTAAATATGCGACTAAGAATCTACATGATCCGTTAGATTTAAAATATCATCATAGTCTAAAGCGCTTCGTAGAATTAGATTTAGAATAAATGATTAACAAAATAAACAATACAACTAATAAAGCGAATCCTCCAGCAAAACCGCAGCCTTCGCCACAACTACCACCATATCCCATAACAATAGTTCCTCCTTTAGATAAGAGGGGAAAACTTTGAGTGAAACTATTTAAAGATATAATAAATAAAAATAAACTAAATAAAAAACAAGTGACAATTGGGATAATAGATTGGTACCCTGACATGATGCAATATATATATGCTCATGAGGAAATGAAACAATTATTTATAGCTGAAGGGTTAAAAGCCGTGATATGTCACCAAGAAAATATAGAAATTAGAGACGGAAATTTATTTACTCAAGGTGAGAAAATTGATATTTTATTTCGACTTTTTTTATTAGGTGATATCAAGGGCGATAAAGGGGAGATTAGGAGAATTTTAGAATTATGTCATTTAGATAATTTAATAATCATCAATGGTATTCATACGGATTTATATAGCAATAAGGGGAATTTTGCTTATTTATCCGATTTAGAATATCAATATATGTTTAATGAGGAAGAAAAACAAGTTATAAATAGATGTAGTCCTTGGTCTAGATTTCTTGAAAAAGATAAATTAGTTAATTATGAAGGTGAAGATTATTTACTGCATAATTTGCTTATAAATAAAAAAGATGCCTTTGTCCTTAAACCCCTAAGAGGATATGTGGGAGATGGTGTTGTTATAGGAAAAGGAATGAATCAAAATACATGGGAATTACAGCTAGCAAATATTTTTCAATCAAATAGAAAATACCTTGTTCAAGAAAGAGTAGAATCCCCCAAAATCTTAATGCCATATGTTGAAGATGATAATGTATCATATTTAGATACTGAAATTAATTATGCAACTTATATTTTTAATAATGAGTATTCTGGAACATTAATACGAGGTATTTCAAAAGATAAAAACACGGTAAATAACATAGCACATGGAGGCTTAATGGGAAGCTTATTTTATGTATAAATGAACAATGACATAGACATTTATTTGAAAAATTGGATTAAAACTCAAACAAAAGTAGAAGAAAGATTACATGAAATTCAAAACGATCGTTTTGCAATTGAAGGTATTACTTATTCAAATATGCCTGATGGCGATGGGCCGACATATAAGGTGAATTTAGTTATTAATACCAGTAGTAATGAATTAGAATACAATCCACCTTTAGTTGAGGATTTGATCAAGGTAACCACAATCCTTAAGGAAGAACTATATAATAAAAAATATAACATCTATTTAACCAATAAGAATGGAACAAATTATATTTCCTGGTTATCATCAGAAGAAATCAAAAAAGCAATTAACATCGAAGATCTTGTAAAAAAGAGATGTCCTGCGAATTAAATGTCGAAGAAAAAGAAGGCTTTGAAGTATGTTACAGAAACAAGAATTAATTCTTTCGCAAGGAGCGTTTATATGAAAATCATGAAAAATGTAATACTGCTAGTAGTATGTTTCTTATGTCTAAGTGGTTGTAATCAAGAAAATGGAGCTGAGGTAAAAAACTATATAAAAGAAAAACACGGTATCGATGTTGTTGTAACAGATTGGGGCTCGATAAATGAAAATAATGGTGGTGATACCTACCACACTGTGCAAGAAAAAAACAACAAAAATCTCAAATTTAGAGTAAAGGTACAGGGGCTCTTGTATTCATCTGTAGTAGGTGATGAATACAAATATGGAAAAAAAACATATGAAGAGTATATGAAATTCCAACCAACTCTAGAAGAAATTAAAAAATTAGGGTACGTGGAAACTGAAACGGAAAATGCCCTTCAATATATTATAGATAATAAAAATTCAGAAGAAGAAAGCCCGACAAATAATTTGCTATTAACTTTGCAAATGAGCAACGAGATTGACTTTAGCCAATTTGATTCAGTAGAATTAGATCGTTTATATGCTCTATTTCAACTCATTCAGAAGAATAATAAAAAGATAACAGAGATTGAAATTAAGGATCATACTGGTGAATCTTTAGGTGGACCTTTTAAAGATGTGCAAAAAAAGATAACAAAAGAAGAACTGTTACTAGCAATGAAAAAAACAATGAACAATGAACAATGAATGAATGGAATTAGTATGATAGAATCGATTTGTATTAAATTGAAAGGGGATGAGTGTATGCTAAAAAGAATGATTTTAGGAGTTTCATCATTAGTAGTGGGAGCAACAGTTGGATTAGCGACTGATGTATCCGCAGCACCTGCACCACCATTAACATCATTAAATGTGGTAAAAGTTGAATCTCAATTAGGCGGAGTTGAATTTATTGGCCCTAATAATTTAAGTACAGTTAAAGATCACGGAGGGAGCTATTTATACATTTATACAAATGAAATGGGATATGGTAGAAATCCAATTGCTCAAATGAGTGGTCAAAAACTAAAAAAGGTAGATTCTAAGATGATTGATATAAATGGTGATAGAACAGTTGATGGATGGGAATATAAATGGGATGCTTCGGGACAGCAAAATGGACAATTTAAATATCAGAACACATCTACAAATGCACCATGGAATACATTGTCTACGTCATTAAATATTAAATAGATGTTTAATGTAAAAACAAGGGGAAGAGTAAAAAAAATTGTTATGACTTCTGCGGCTTGCACCATGATGTCAATGTATGGAGTACCAATTTCTAGTACAGAGGCAGCAATCCGATCTCATGCTCCATCAGTTTATGTAACACCACAAAATACTGCTGCTTCAGATATTATTAGTATAGACTGGTCACCAGTCCAAACGGCACCTTATACGTATTGGGCTGTGCATAACTGGAATCAGGGGGGAGAGGGTGGTGGTTATGCTGGCTTCCAACAACAAAGCGGTTTTGATCAAACCGGTAAACGTACCCTTCACTTTGCACTTTGGGATCCAATAGCATCAAACCAAGCAATAAAAGCTGAATATTTATCGCCGACTTCAGAAGCCAGTAGATTTGGTGGGGAAGGAACAGGACTGAAGGTACAAACAACTTATAATTGGAAAGATAGTGAATGGTATCGAATGACTCTACGTTCTTGGCAAGAAGATGGCCATACAAAGTTTGGCCAGTGGATAAAAGATAATAAATTAAATCAATGGAAGTTAGTTGCTATTATGGATCATCCAGTTGCGAATGTTGCATTCAACTATGGTCTATCGATGTTTCAAGAGGACTGGGCTGGTAATGGACAAGATGTAAGAGAAGCACGTCTTAAAAATGGATATAGCAGACAAGTTTCAGATAAACAATGGAATTCTTGGAACAATCAGCGTATTTCTGGGCAACATGATACTTCTTATCAATACGATGGAGGAGCAACCTCAGAATATGTATGGGTTAAGGCAGGAGGAAGTACGCAATCAACAATTGGTGTTTAGATGAGAGACTTTTTTGATGATAAGTATAAAAATATTGAATTAAAAAGGAGGTTAATAAATTTAATAAGTGAAATTAGCGAATTCAAAGGAAAATTAGCTGCTTATCAGGAACAAAACCCTGACATATTTAATAGTTTAGAAAAAACTATACCACTACATTACATAAAAAACTTCACAACTATTTATGAGGATATAAAAGTTCCTAATAAAAGATTAAAAGAACTTATTTTAGATGATATAGTACCTCAAAATATTTCAGAAGATGCTATTTTTTGTTATTATCAAACACTTTCTTTTGTACATAAAAACTCCTGTACCTTATTAATCAATCCAGCAACTATACAGGAATTGCATTTTCAACTAATACATTACATTACCTCTGACAGTGCCAAATGGCGTGAAAAACCCTTTATTATTCCAGGAATTCCAGAACATGGAATGCACTTGAATAGTTACCGCATTCTTCCGCATGAACTTATTCCACAGTTTATGGAGCAATTATGTGATCAATACAACTCATTAAATACTAGTAAGGGGCTACATTCACTTTTATTAATAGCTCGTTTTATATTAAATTTTTATTGCATAGTCCCTTTCAATCAAGGTAATAACAGACTGGCATTTATGTTAATACAATTGCTGTTAATTAAGAGTGGACATACATTTGTAAAATATGTATGTTTGGATAAATATATTAAGAAAAATGAATCTGATTATTACAATTCGATTTATAAATCTTCGGTGAATTGGTACTGCGAGGAACATAATAGTAGCTTTTGGTTAAAAACGTTTTTAACAATTATATTAGAGGCTTACAAAGATCTTCATAACACAGTTCTAGATTCTATATGTAAACATACTAAAGTTGAGAGAATCCAGGATTTTATACTTAAACAAAAGCAACCCTTTACTAAGGAAAGTATTCGTAACACTTATCCAGACATTGCAGAGAGTACAATTAGTAAGGCTTTAAATTCCTTGCAATTATTTGGCCATATTAAGCTGGTTACAAAAGGAAGAAACGCAAAATGGATTAAAATTTAAATGAATTTGAAATTAATATCTAAATTAGAAAGATTAAGAAAAAGTAAAAAAGGAATTGGTGCTTGTGTTCTGGCTGCAGGGGTGACGGCAATTACAATGATTCCTCAAAGTGCGTATGCACATGGGTTTGTTGAAAAGCCAAGTAGTCGTGCTGCTTTATGTAGTCAGAATTATGGGGCATTAAACTTAAATTGTGGAAATGTAATGTACGAACCTCAAAGTCTAGAAGCACCTAAAGGATTCCCAGATGGTGGACCGATTGATGGGAAAATTGCTTCGGCAGGAGGATTGTTTGGAGGAACTCTTGACCAACAAACATCAAGTCGCTGGTTCAAAAACACAATTAAGGGTGGAGCAAATACATTTACATGGAAATATACAGCGGCACATTCTACAAGCAAATGGCATTATTACATTACAAAAAAGGGGTGGGATCCTAATAAACCATTAACACGTGCTGAATTAGAACCAATTGGAACTGTGAAACATGATGGTTCGGCCGCATCAAATAATTTAACACATACAATTAATGTACCAACTGATCGTAGTGGTTATCATGTTATTTTAGCTGTATGGGATGTAGCAGATACGTCAAATGCGTTTTATAATGTAATTGATGTAAATTTAGTAAATAATGAAACTCCTGATACAGTAGCTCCAAGTCAACCAACTGGATTAAATGCGTCTAAAGTTTCTGCCAATAGTGTTGAAATAACATGGAAGGCCTCTACTGATAATATAGGTGTAAAAGAATATCAAGTGTTACGCAATGGAGAAGTAATTGATACGGTACCAGGTACAACTTTTATCGATAAAAAACTAAAAGCAGATACGGAATATACCTATACAATAAAGGCATTAGACTCTGCTGGAAACATATCAAAAGAAAGTGAAAAACTAAAGGTTAAGACAACAAATACAACCCCAGATATAGAGGCTCCGACTCAACCAAAAGGATTACATAGTATGGGTACAACAGTGACAACTGTTGATTTGATGTGGAGTCCATCTGAAGATAATGTAGGTGTTGACCATTATATTGTATATAGAGAAAGCGCTGGGGTTATGAATAAAATTGGGGTAGCTGATAATACATCCTTTATGGATAAAGATTTGAAGGCTAATACATCGTATAAGTATGTAGTGACGGCGGTTGATTTAGCTGGAAATGAATCTAGTAGAAGTGATGTTTTGAATGTAACAACAAAGTCAGAGGATTCCACATATGAAAAATGGGATGCAAGAAAGGCATATACTAAAGGTGATAGAGTAGTACATGAGGGAAAAGTGTATGAAGCGGTTCAAAATCATCAAGGAAATGGCGACTCAAATTGGATTTTTGCCCTGTCGCTTTGGAAGCCAGTTTTGAATAAATGATTGATTCAAACGAATTTCACTAATGAGTGGAGTGATTTCCCTCGCGATAGAAATGGGCAAGTATATTATGGTGGGATGAATACACTTGGGACCGAACTCTTGCATCAAGGTGAAATAAAACATGCTGGTATCATCGCAGCTGATTTTCCTGGACCAGGTTTAATTGATAGTATCATTAAATTAAATGGTATACATTCAAATGAAAAAGAACTATTAATTTCGCAAATTTCATCCGAATCTAGTCCTTTATCCGGACAACAAAATCGATCCAGTCAAAACTTTAAAATTGATCGTTTACCTGTAGGTACTAAGGAATTAAAATGGATTATTGAGCCTTCAGAAAAAGATCATCCTTCTACTATTTCTTTCAATGTAATGATTGATGTTTCTCTAGGTACAGATTCTACTCGTTGGAAAAATATTTCACATGGATCTAGGACTGAAGCTTACACGAATACTAAATATTATATTGCGAGTCCCATTGGTGCCACTAACAAATTCACAGTGAAAATATACGCTATTACAAATTAGATGAACAAAATAAAAATGAGAAATTTCTTTAAAATTAGCATCCTCACATGTTTTACACTAGCAAGTTTAAGTAAACCATCTCCTATTTTAGCTGATAGTCATCCAGGTTATTCCTATGAATCCAATATAGGATATCAAAATCCATCGTGGATGTCGAAAGTAGAAGATTCAACAAAACTAAGTAAAATATCTATTCCAGGGACTCACGGTACAATGGCTTTACATGGAGCAAGTTTTCTTGATGAAAATTTGACAAGAAATCAAACTATGAGTCTACCCCAACAATTAAATTCTGGAATTCGATATGTAGATATGCGTGTTAAACGTGTAAAAGATTCTTTTGCAATGTACCATGGGATTGTAAATCAAAAAGCAATGTTTGAAGATGTATTAAAAGAGGCAATTCAATTTTTAAAAGATTATCCGACAGAAACAATCTTAATGCGCTTAAAAGAAGAAACTACTCCTGAAAATGGATCACTATCATTTGAGGAGATATTTTTAAAATATAAAAACGTTAATGCTTCATATTTTTGGGATCCTAATTCCGCACCAACTTCAGATAGAAACAACCCTACTTTAGGAGATATCCGGGGTAAAATTGTAATCTTACAAAACTTTACATCCTCTCAATTGTACGGTATTGATTACGAAAGTTTGAATATACAAGATAAATTTGAAATTGGAAGCGGTCCAGACGAAATATATGGAAAATAGATGAAAATGAAAAGAAAAATCATGATGACAACAGCACTTGCAGCTACATTAGCTACAGGTGCACTACCGACTACATCGGTGTTTGCTGCAGAAATAGAGGCTCCTATCCAACAAAAAGAGGCACAAGTGAGTATTCAACCATTTGCACAAAATAATTTGGAAACAGCCGTTAATGCTGCCTTAAATGGCCCAGAAGTCAAAAAAATAAAAGTATTTGAGCATGAATTTAATGTAAAAGAAATAGAAGTAGTAAATCTAGGTGCTGGAAAAAAATATGTTAAAGGGCAAATTTCTCATCATTTAAGTTTTCGTCCAGATGATCAATTTTATTATGAGTTTACAGTGCAAGATGGAAAGGTAATAGATAAGCCTGTATTTAATATTGATAGAGGTGGTTGGACACCATTTGCTGCTCCACTTTTATCAATTCTTGCTGCCTATAATGGGATTCCAGTTAATCCAAATGATTTAAATGCACTTGGTCAGCAGCTTGGAAAAGTTATAGATGGAAGCTGGGAACATGCAGCCCAATCTATCGCAACTGTAGTTAGTTTAAGTTTTAATGAGTAGATGAAGTTGATTATTCCAAAACAGCATGGAGCTTGGGGCATGCTGTTAATTCCGTTTGTTTTGGGTATTTTAATTGGCAAATGGACATGGTATCATATGCCTCTTTTTTTAGCATGGTTATTTGTATATTTGGCTACATATCCTTTGTTAATGTATGTAAAACAGCCAAGAAGGAAAGGCTACTTACAATGCTTCTTTACGTATTTGAGTGTGACTTGTGTATGTGCAATCATTGCTCTTTTCTATGAGTGGTGTATAGTGTCTTTTTCTATTATTATGATTCCATTTTTTTTTCATCAATATTTACTTTTCTAGATGAAAACAGTTGATAAAAACATATTTATGATAGTAACTATATCTTTTTTATATTTTATAGGAAGTACATTCTATGTAAAAACGATGATTCGAGAAAAAAAGAATCTAACGTATCGCTTTGTTTCATGGGGGTATCACACTATTCTTGTGATTGCTAGTTTAATTGCATCACCGTGGGTTAGCATTGTATTTATACCAAGTTTGATACGATCTATAGTTCTTTATGGTAGAAATATTTCTATTTTAAAAGTGGGCATTTTAGAGACTATAAACTCTATTTACTTTTTCATTACAACAATATTAATTTTTAAATACTTTATTTTATAAATGACATTTTATCAAGTATTATCACCTTATTATAATGAAATCTTTCCAGCAAATGAAAAACAAATAAATTTTATTACCTCTTATTTAGAAAAGGGACATTCTGTGCTTGATGTAGGGGCAGGAACAGGGAATGTAGCCGAAGCGTTGGTCAAAAGAGGTATGATTGTGACTGCGATGGAACCCGAGAAGAAGATGGCAGCTAAAATTTGTGAGAAAGCTAAAATCCACGAAGGGAAATTCTATGTAAATACATTTGGAATGCAACAAATAGACAATGTATCTAGGTTATTTGATGGTATTTATTGTATTGGGAATACTCTTGTTCATTTAGACAATATTGAAGAAATTAAAGATTTTATTCGAAAATCTTTAGAAAAACTAAAAACAGGTGGGAAGATTATTATTCAAATTGTAAATTATGAAAGAATATTGAATCAAAAACAGTTCGTATTTCCTGAAATTCAGAAGGAGCAGTTCTTGTTTAAACGAGATTATAAAATTGAGGGAGAAAAAGTAATATTTACTGCAACATTGAATGTAGATGGTAAAGAATTTTCAAATAGTATTTCGCTGTATCCAATTACAAAGAATCAATTACTACCTATATTAAAAGAGTGCGGTTTTCATTCAGTAGAGATTTACGCTAATTTTGAAAAACAAATGTATTCAGCTGATGGTCCCGCTCTAGTAATTGTGGCTACAAAATAAATGAACAAAGAAATCAAGCTAACCGAGGATATATATTGGGTAGGGAAAGTTGATAATAGAGAGGTTCCGTTTCATCGTTTAATCTTAGCGAAAGGAACGACTTATAATGCATATCTACTAAAAACTGAAAAGCCAACAGTGATTGATACAGTTGATTTAGAATTTGGAAGGGAATTTGTAGAATCTTTAAGTAAATTAATTGATCCAGGAGAAATTTAGGTGAATCATACTGAACCCGATCATTCAGGAGGTTTAGCAGCATTAGCATCAAGAGCTATAAATGCTACAATCGTATGCACAGAAATTGCAATACCGGAAATACAAGAAATGTATAAGCTGCATCATCGGAATTTTTTAATTGTAAAAGATGGTGATACGTTAGATATTGGTGGAAAGACATTAAAATTTAAAGAAACTCCATATCTTCATACAGAAGAGACGATGATTACCTACTGCGTAGAGGATAAGATTTTATTCCCGTGCGATATTTTTAGTACGCATGTAGCAAATGACGAGATTTTCAGTGATGAAGTGAATGTAGATATTACAGAAGACTTCATTGGCTATTATAATGCCATTATTCATCCACATAGAAGATATGTAAGAACATTAATAGAAGCCTTAAAAGATTTAGATGTACAAATGATTGCACCGTCTCATGGATACATTATTCGTCAGGATATTCAAAAATATATTGATTTATATGCGAAAATGAGTAGTGATACGACAAAGGATAAAAAAGTAACAATTGTTTATACAACAATTAAAAACAATACAAAAAAAATAGCAAATATAATTAAAGAAACTTTTGAAACTGATAACATTCAAGTAACAGCATTTAATGCAGATAAAGCAGAAAAAATTGAAATTATGAGAAGTATTCAAGAAGCAGATGCAGTCTTCATTGGATCTTCAACTAAATATGCAGATATGATTGGGAACTTAGAAGAAATATTAAAAGAAATGACAGAAATGAATTTAGAAGGGAAGATTGCAGTTTCATTTGGTTCTTATGGCTGGAGTGGAGAAGCAATAGAGGTAGTACAAGATTATCTAAATGAAACAAATATGAATGTACAAAGTACTTCAAAGGTTATTAAATCTACAGGTATGACTCATGTTGAATTTCCTATTCGTATCAGATTCTCTCCAAAAGATGAGGAGAAAGTAAAGAAAATCAAACATGCTACAACATTTGTCACAGATTTATTATTGAGTTCTATTTAAATGAAAAAGAATTTTATTATTATAGGAAGCGGAGTAGCTGCTGTGAATGCTGCTAAAACTATTAGAGAAAACGATAAAGATTCAAATGTAATCATTTTTGGTGAAGAATCTTCATTACCTTACAAAAGAATTAAGTTGTCCAAAGACTTATATTCAGATTTACACGGTGAAAAAGTGTTGATTAAAAAGAAAAAGTGGTATCAAGCTAATAATATATTAGTTCTCACGAATACAAAGATATTGAAAATTGATACAGACCAGAAAATCATTGTTACATCAAATAATGAAGAATTTTCCTATCATAAACTATTAATTTGTACGGGAGCAAATAATAGAAAATTAGAGGTAGATGGAATTGAAAAACAAAATGTTTTTTCTATTAGGGATATAGAAGAAGCAGACGAGTTAAAAAAATGCTTAGGAGATAAAGAGAATGTAGTCAACATTGGTGGAGGTGTACAAGGACTAGAAACAGCTTGGTCCATTCTAAAAGCTGGTAAAAGGGTTTCCATTGTAGAGGTGGCGTCTACATTAATGGGGAAACAATTAGATGAGAAATCTTCTCTAATCTTAAGACAAAAAATTGAAAGTGCTGGAGTTAAGGTGTACTTAAATACTACAATAGATTCTATTCTAGGAAAGGAATCAGTAACTGGGATAAAGCTAAATGGTAATCATCAAATCAATTGTGATAGTATTGTGTATTCAATTGGCGTCACGCCTAGCACCTTACTTGTGAATAATACTTCTATTCAATTAAATAAAGGTATTCTTGTTAATGAGAAGATGGCAACGAATATAGATGCTGTGTTTGCTGCGGGAGATGTGGCAGAGGTAAATGGTGAGATTGAAGGATTATGGGGAACGGCAATGGAACAAGGAAAAATAGCAGGAAGTAATATGGTATCGAATCCTGCCATTTACAAAAAAGAAATTGCAATGACTATTTTTAATGCATTCGATGTATCTTTATTTTCAATTGGATGCGTGAATGAAAAACAATGTGATACAACAATTGTTGAAGAAGATGATAAGGAGCAGTATACAAGGCTATTTATTAAAGATAATAAAATAGTGGGTGTTATTTCATTGGAAGGAGTTATTGCATCCATGCCTTACAAATTTGCGATTGAAAAACAAGTATCATTACAAAAAATTGATCTACAAAATACAACAATAAGTGAAATAATGAACAAAGTAAATATGGAGATAAAATCTTAAATGAAAAAATATATCTGTTTACCATGTGGTTATATCTATGATCCAAAAATCGGAGATCCAGATGAAGACATCAAACCGGGAACGAGTTTTGATGATTTACCAGAAGACTGGGTGTGTCCTGTATGTGGAGAAGATACTGAAAAATTTGCACCAATAGAAGAATAGATGCCAAAAAATTGCTATGAAAAAAATATAGTATCACCTTGTCCTAGAAAAGTACTAATTTTTAATTACTTATCTGATGAGGAAATTTTAAAAATAGCCTCAATGTCAAGACATAAAAAATTTAAGAAAGGTCAATTGTTAATTCAAGAAGGAGAGAGATCTGACACTTTATTTATTATAAATCATGGACGAGTAAAGTTATCTAAATTAACTTTACAAGGAAAAGAGCAAATCTTGCATATATTAATGAGTGGTGAATGTTTCTGTGAATTAAACATATTTAATCATGAGGAAAAGAGCAATTTTAGTGCATATGCAATGGAAGATACGAAAATTTGCATGTTAACCAAATATGATATGGATAACATTATGGAAAGAAATCCAAGTATTGCATTAAAATTATTAAAGACTGTTACTAAAAGGTTAGCGCAAACAGAGAATTTGGCACACAATCTAGCAACAAATGACCCTGAAGTTAGAATAGCCTATATAATTCTAGAGTTTTGTGAGAAATATGGAAAGAAAACAGATAAAGGAATACTTATAAATCTACCGTTAACACGAGAAGAAATAGCAAGTTATATAGGAATGACAAGAGAAACAATCAGCCGTAAATTTAGTAAGTTTGAAGAGTTGGGACTCATTACATCAATTGGAAATAAAAAATTGATTGTCAGAAATAGAAATATAGAAGACTTTAGAAGATATGTAGAATAGATGCATAAAGAATATGAAATTGAAGAGTATACGGCGATTGAGGAACAAATACATTATTATTGTCAATGTTTATTAGTGAGCCATCCTGAGCAAATTATAAAATACTTAGAAAAAAGATTAGAAAAATATGCAGAAACATTGCAATATGCACATTTATATCCCGATACAGTTATTTTACCGTTACAGCAATTAGTTATCGAATATTCTTTAGACCTTGCTAGAATTAGGAAGTATATGAATTTAGAAACATAAGTGCAAAAACCTTCAATTGTTTTACAGAATGTATCGAAAAGTTTTGGGAAAAAAGAAGTTTTACACGATCTTTCATTACAAATTGAAAAAGCAGAGATATTTGGTTTAGTTGGGCCTTCAGGATCAGGGAAAACGACACTTATTAAATTGATTGCAGGTATTAATCAGGCATCTAAAGGTAATGTATTTGTATACAACATTAACATGCCAAATTTAAATGAGATGAAAAGAATTGGCTATATGGCTCAAGCTGATGCATTATACGAAGAATTATCAGCATATGAAAATGCAGATTTTATTGCAACGATGTATGGATTAAAGGGAAAGCATAAAAAGGAAAGAATCAAAGAGGTTTTTGACCTTGTACAATTATTACAACATATGAAAAAGCAAGTACAGCATTTTTCAGGTGGGATGAAAAAGCGTCTATCATTAGCGATAGCACTTCTTCATGAACCTGAAATATTAATTTTAGATGAGCCAACAGTGGGGATAGATCCGCTTCTTAGAAAAACAATATGGGGGAAATTTTATGAACTTAAAAAGAAAGGAACAACTATTATTGTAACGACGCACATTATGGATGAAGCAGAGTTTTGTGAGCGTCTAGGATTGATTAGAGAAGGGAACTTAGTTGCGGTTGGAACGCCAGAGGAATTGAAAAAACGTGTATCATCAAGACGAATTGAAGATGTCTTTTTGTTAGAAGAGGGGGTTGAATCGTGAGTGAGAGTTAATGGTGTAATCATTCGTATTATTCGTCAATTTTTTCGAGATAAACGTTCGTTAGCCATGATGTTTGGGGCACCAATGTTATTACTTTGGCTATTGTCTTTAGTATTTACACAAAAAGATTATATACCACATATTGCTGTAGTTGATGTGCCCGCTCCAATAGTAAATGTGATGAAAAATCAAGAAGCCTCAATTTATGAATATAGCAAAGAGGAAGCGATTTCTGAGCTAGAAAAACAAAAGATCGATGCAGTAATTCATTTAGAGAATGGAAAAATAAATCTTTTGTTAGAAGGTAGTGATTCGTCGAAAAACCGTGCTGTACTCCAAATATTGCAAAAGAGCACAGAGAAGAATGATGTATCGATTATAAAGCCTGAAGTGAATTATTTACATGGCTCTAAAGACTTTACGATGTTTGATGGGCTCGGTCCCGTGTTAATTGGATTCTTTACATTTTTCTTTGTATTCATTTTGTCAGGAGTTTCTTTCGTAAGAGAACGTTTAAGTGGTACATTAGAGAGATTATTGTCCACACCAGTTAGACGGTGGGAAATAGTTGTTGGATATATAATTGGTTTTGGAATTTTTGCATTCATACAATCTGTTATAATTGTAAGTTTTTCAGTCTATGTTTTAGATCTATATGTAGCAGGTTCTATATGGCTAACGCTACTTATTACATGTATGCTCTCTTTAACGGCACTAACATTAGGGACGTTTTTATCAGCATACGCAAATAATGAATTTCAAATGATCCAGTTTATACCGCTAGTTATTGTACCACAAATATTCTTTTCTGGTTTGTTTCCAATTGAATCTATGAATAAGTGGCTACAAATGTTAGGGAAATTATTTCCACTCACATACGGCGCTGATGCAATGAGGCAAGTGATGATTCGAAATCAAGGATTTACAGAAATTGCATTGGATCTTACTGTATTACTACTTTTTTCACTATTATTTGCAGTAGGAAATGTATTTGCTTTAAAGAAACATCGCAAAATATAAATGAAGAAGGATTGGCTTGAGGAATTGATTGCTGCAACTAATACTGATAAACGAAATGAACGTCAAATGCGTATTTTAGAAGCAGCTGTTGATATGTTTGGAGAAAAAGGATATGCTTCAACTTCAACAAGTGAAATTGCAAAGCGTGCTGGTGTAGCGGAAGGAACGATCTTCCGCTACTATAAGACGAAAAAAGATTTATTGTTAGCGGTCGTAATGCCAACTTTAACAAAGTTTGCTGCACCATTTTTCGTACAAGCTTTTGCGAAAGAGATATTTAAAACTGATTATGAATCGTATGAAGGGCTTTTAAGAGTAATCATTCATAATCGATTTGAATTTGCCAAAAAGCACTTTCCAATGATTAAAATATTAATTCAAGAAGTGCCATTTCAGCCAGAGCTAAAAAGTGAAATACAACAATTAGTAGAAACAGAACTGCTTTCGCATTTTAAAAAGTTGATTGTAAAGTTTCAAGAAGAAGGGGGAATTATTGAGATGCCACCACCTTCCGTGTTACGTCTTACATTATCAGCTGTTTTAGGATTTCTATTAACCCGGTTTTTATTATTACCTGAAGAGAATTGGGATGATGAATTGGAAATTGAAAATACGATTCAATTTATTCTGTACGGATTAACGCCACGGAGGTAAATGCGCCAATTTGCTAAACCGACAATCGTTGTAAGTAAATGTTTAGAATTCGATGCATGTCGTTATAGTGGAGAGATAATTCCAGATATAACAATTCGAAATTTACAACCATTTGTTACATTTATACCTGTTTGTCCTGAAGTAGAGATTGGTTTAGGTGTTCCTCGTGAAACGATACGAATTATAGAAGAAAAAGGTTTGAATAAACTTGTGCAACCGTCGACACGGGAAGATGTAACTGAAAAAATGGAACAACTTTCGAATGAGTTCTTACAAACATTACCTCATATTGATGGTTTTATTTTGAAAAATCGCTCGCCAAGTTGCGGAACTCGTGATGTGAAAATCTATTCTAGTTTAGAAAAAGGACCAGTAAAAGGAAAAGGAACGGGATTATTTGGTGGAGCAGTAATAAAAAAATTTTCGCATCTTCCAATTGAAGAGGAAGGTAGATTGTCGAATTTTATTATTAGAGAGCATTTCTTTACAAAATTGTTTACAGTCGCGCATTACAAAATGATTAAACAAACTAAAAATATGAAAGAACTCGTATCTTTTCAATCAGATTATAAATATCTATTTATGGCATATAATCAGGTGAAACAAAAAGAATTAGGGCGTATTATTGCAAATCAAAAAAATGAAACGATTGAAATTGTACTTGACAATTATGAGAAGACTTTATATGAATTATTTTTGCGCGCGCCCCGCTATACATCGAATGTAAATGTATGTGAACATATTTTCGGATATTTTAAAACGAAATTAAAAAAACAAGAAAAAGATCATTTTTTAGAACTGATACAAAAGTATGCAGAAAAGAAAATACCACTTAGTAGTTTGCTTACAATTTTAAAATCATGGGCCATTCGGTTTGATGAAAAGTATTTATTACGACAAACATATTTTGAGCCATATCCTGAAGCGTTAGTAGAAATTTCTGATTCGGGAAAAGGTAGAGATTATTAAATGGAATTTACTCTAACTCGCGAAAAACAAATGATTAAAGAAATGGTACGTGACTTTGCTGAAAAGGAAATCGCACCGAAAGCTGTATATTATGACAAAACTGCAGAGTTTCCATATGAAACATTTCAAAAAATGGGCGAACTAGGATTATTAGGCATCCCATTCCCAGAAGAGTATGGAGGTTCAGGTGGCGATACAGTATCGTACGCGTTAGCAGTTGAAGAAATTGGTCGCGCTTGTGGTGGTACAGGATTAAGCTACGCTGCAACTATTTCATTAGGTGCTTCTCCAATTTATTATTTCGGTACAGAAGAACAAAAACAAAAATATTTAGTTCCAATGGCATCAGGTAAAACGTTAGGTGCATTCGGATTAACCGAGCCAAACGCTGGATCAGATGCAGGAGGCACACAAACGAAAGCAGTATTAGATGGCGATGAGTATGTAATCAGTGGTGAAAAGTGCTGGATTACAAACGCAGAGTATGCAAATACAATTATTGTAACCGCTATCAACGGTGTTGAAGAGAATGGTAGGAAACGCATTTCTGCATTTATCGTACCGACTACAAGTGAAGGATTAACGATCTCAAGTCCATACGATAAGATGGGTGTTCGCGCGTCTAATACTTGTGAAATCGTACTTGATGGTGTGCGTGTACCGAAAGAAAATATTCTTGGTGATGTTAATAAAGGATTTAAACAATTCTTATATACACTTGATGGAGGACGTATTTCAATTGCAGCATTAGCAGTAGGTATTGCACAATCTGCATTTGAACGTGCATTGCAATATGCGAAAGAACGTCAACAATTTGGAAAAACAATTTCTAATTTCCAAGCGATTCAATTTAAATTAGCGGATATGGCGACTGAAGTAGAGTTAGCACGTAATTTAGTACATAAAGCAGCTTGGTTAAAAGATAACGATAAACCTTTCGGTAAAGAAGCGGCTATGGCAAAATTATTTGCATCTGAAGCAGCTAGTCGTATTGCGAATCATGCAGTACAAATTCATGGCGGTTATGGCTATATGCGTGAATATGAAGTTGAAAGATATATTCGTGATGCAAAACTGTTAGAAATTGGTGAAGGAACTTCTGAAATTCAACGTCTCGTAATTGCTAGACATTTAGGATGTAGATAAATGTTTCAAAAAATATTAATTGCGAATCGCGGGGAAATCGCAGTTCGCATTATAAAAACTTGTCAAAAACTTGGAATTCGTACCGTCGCTATTTATTCTGAGGCTGATGAAAATGCCCTTCATGTAAAAATGGCAAATGAAGCTTATCTAGTAGGTGGTCCACGGGTCCAAGAAAGCTATTTAAACCTTGAAAAAATTATTGAAATAGCTAAGAAGACAAATGTTGAAGCAATCCATCCGGGGTACGGATTATTATCAGAGAATCCATCTTTTCCGATTCGCTGTAAAGAAGAAGGAATCGTATTTATTGGTCCTTCAGAAGAAATCATTACGAAGATGGGAAGTAAAATTGAGTCACGTATAGCAATGCAAGCAGCAGATGTACCAGTAGTTCCAGGTATTACTACAAATATTGAAACTGCTGAAGAGGCAATTGAAATTGCAAAACAAATTGGTTATCCATTAATGCTTAAGGCATCCGCGGGCGGCGGAGGCATTGGAATGCAGTTGATGGAAACTGAGCAAACGCTCACCAAAGCATTTGAAAGTAATAAAACAAGGGCACAAAATTTCTTCGGTAATGGAGAAATGTATTTAGAGCGTTATATTGCAGACGCGCATCATATTGAAATTCAGCTTTTAGCAGATACACATGGTAACACAGTGTACTTATGGGAACGTGAATGTTCCGTACAGCGCCGAAATCAAAAAGTAATCGAAGAAGCACCTTCACCATTTTTAGATGAAGGTACACGAAAAGCAATGGGAGAAGTGGCTGTACAAGCTGCTAAAGCTCTCGGATATACAAATGCAGGTACAGTTGAGTTTCTTGTAGATGATCAGAAAAATTTCTATTTCTTAGAAATGAATACGAGATTACAAGTAGAGCATCCAGTTACGGAAGAAATTACGGGCTTAGATCTTGTAGAACAACAAATTCTTATCGCAAGTGGTGAGAAACTATCATTTACTCAGGATGATGTAAAACGTAGTGGTCATGCCATTGAAGCGCGTATTTATGCAGAAGATCCGAAAACATTCTTCCCTTCACCTGGGAAAATTACAGATTTAACATTACCATCAAATATACGTATGGATCATTTTTTAGAGAATCATGTAACAATTACACCGTTTTATGATCCAATGATTGCGAAAGTCATTGCTCATGGTGAAACTCGTGAAGAGGCAATTTCAAAATTAGAAAATGCTCTAGAAGAGTTGAAAATTGAAGGTATTAAAACAAATACACCGATGCTACTGCAAGTGCTCGGAGACGATGTGTTCAAAGGTGGTATTTATACAACGGGTTTCGTAACGAAACAACTTGTTAAAAAATAAATGAATATTAAGGGGGAAAAAATGATGACGAAAGTATATGCATCGATGGCAGGAAATGTTTGGAAGATAGTTGTAGGAGTAGGAGATACAGTAGAGGAAGAGCAGGATGTCGTCATTTTGGAATCTATGAAAATGGAAATTCCAATCATTTCAGAAGAAGCTGGCACAGTTATGAAGATTAATGTGCAAGAAGGCGATTTTGTAAATGAAGGAGATGTATTACTAGAAATTGAATAGTTGAAACTACCTAATTTTGCTGTCATTAAAGAAGTAGGGCCACGTGATGGCTTACAGAATGAAAAAAAGATTGTTGGCACAAAAGATAAAGTAAAATGGATTCAACTACTTACAGAAGCTGGATTGTCGTACGTTGAAGTTTCCTCATTCGTTCACCCAAAATGGGTTCCTGCCTTAGCGGATGCAAATGCTGTATTTTCTGAGCTAAAAAGGGATCCCAATGTTACATATGCTGCGCTTGTTCCAAATCAAAATGGTTTGGAACGAGCTTTTTTGCAAAATGTAGATGAGGTGAATGTTTTTTTATCAGCGAGTGAATCTCATAATAAAAGTAATATTAATAAATCAATTAAAGAAGCATTAACTGTCATTGAAGATATAACAAAACAGGCAATATTCGAAGGGAAAAAGGTTAGGGGTTATGTTTCTACTGTATTTGGATGTCCGTATGAGGGAGATATAAGTGCCACAGCAGTTGATGAAATATGTAATCAACTATTTTCATACGGTATTTATGAAGTTTCTCTCGGTGACACGATTGGTGTAGCGAATCCATTACAAGTAGAACAAGTATTAGAACATCTATTAAAGAAGTATGATGCATCGCAGTTTGCAATGCATTTTCATAATACGTATGGGATGGCACTTGCAAATGTAGTTAAGTCTTTAGAACATGGTATTACAACGTTTGATAGTTCTTGTGGTGGACTAGGGGGATGTCCATATGCACCGGGAGCATCAGGAAATGTTGCAACTGATGATTTAGTGCATATGCTCCATAAGTTAGGTGTCCAAACAAATATAGACGAAGAAAAGTTATGGAGAGCTAGTCAATTTATTCAAAGTAAGTTAAATATCCAATTACCGAGTCATGTATATAGAGCGCTTCAACATAAAACGATAAGTAGGTGAATGCTACAATTACAAAATATTTCAGTTGACTATGTAACACCGCATGTTGTAAAGATTTCGTTATATCGTGAAAGACAAGCAAACTCATTATCTTTAGCGTTATTAGAAGAATTGCAAACAATATTAACGGAAATAAGTGAAGAGTCAAATACACGTGTAGTCATTTTAACAGGGGCTGGTGAAAAAGTGTTTTGTGCTGGCGCAGATTTAAAAGAACGAGCTGGTATGGATGAAGAACAAGTTCGCCATGCGGTTGGTATGATTCGTACTACTATGGAAATGGTGGAACAATTACCACAACCAGTTATTGCTGCTATTAATGGAATTGCTCTTGGTGGTGGTACGGAATTGAGTTTAGCTTGTGACTTTAGAATTGCCTCTGAAAATGCAAGCCTTGGTCTGACTGAAACTACCCTTGCAATTATACCTGGAGCAGGTGGTACGCAGCGTTTACCGAGATTAATTGGCGTTGGTAGAGCGAAAGAATTAATTTATACCGGAAGACGTATTTCGGCGCAAGAAGCGAAAGAATATGGTTTAGTAGAATTCGTCGTACCAGCTGATTTACTAGAAGAGAAAGCAATTGAAATTGCAAATCAAATCGCTAGTAATGGTCCTATTGCAGTTCGATTAGCAAAAGAAGCAATTTCTAATGGTATTCAAGTAGATTTACATACCGGATTACAAATGGAAAAACAGGCGTACGAGGGTGTAATCCATACGGAAGATAGATTAGAAGGATTACAGGCATTTAAGGAAAAACGCAAACCGATGTATAAGGGGGAGTAAATGTTAGATCAAAAACAACAATCTAATAATTTTGAAGAACGAGTTGAAACGATTAAACAAGGCGGAGCACCGAAATATCATGAACAAAACAAAGCAAAAGGAAAACTATTTGTTCGAGATCGTTTAGCTCTTCTATTTGATAATGGCGAATATGTAGAAGATGCATTATTTGCAAATTGTGAGCAAACAGGATTACCGGCTGATGGTGTTGTAACTGCAACTGGTAAAATACATGGGCGTACTGCGTGCGTAATGGCAAATGATTCAACTGTGAAAGCCGGATCGTGGGGAGCTCGTACAGTTGAAAAGATTTTACGTATTCAAGAAACGGCTGAAAAGTTACGTGTTCCATTATTTTATTTAGTTGACTCTGCTGGAGCGCGTATTACAGATCAAGTAGAAATGTTCCCAGGGCGCCGCGGTGCGGGAAGAATCTTCTATAATCAAGTGAAATTATCAGGTAAAGTTCCGCAAATCTGTTTATTATTTGGTCCTTCTGCTGCTGGTGGTGCATATATTCCAGCTTTTTGTGACGTTGTTATGATGGTGGAAGGAAATGCATCTATGTATTTAGGATCTCCACGTATGGCTGAAATGGTTATCGGTGAGAAGGTAACTTTAGAAGAAATGGGCGGGGCTCGTATGCATTGCTCAGTATCAGGATGCGGAGACGTTTTATGTAAGACAGAAGAAGATGCAATTACACAGGCTAGACAATACATTTCATATTTTCCAAGCAACTACTTAGAAAAGACTCCATTGATTACACCTCAAGAACCGAAACAGTTCGATAAAACTTTAGAACAAATCATTCCAGAAAATCAAAATGCTCCTTTCAATATGAAAGATCTTATTAACAGAATTATAGATGACGGCTCATTCTTTGAAGTGAAAAAATTATTTGCTCAAGAACTCATTACGGGTTTAGCACGCATTGATGGTAAGCCAATAGGTATTATTGCAAATCAGCCACGTATGAAAGGTGGCGTTTTATTCCACGATTCAGCTGATAAAGCAGCGAAGTTTATTAATTTATGCGATGCATACCATATTCCATTATTATTCCTTGCAGATGTACCAGGATTTATGATTGGTACGAAAGTAGAGCGTGCTGGTATTATTCGTCACGGTGCAAAAATGATTTCTGCAATGAGTGAAGCAACTGTACCGAAAATTTCTATCATTGTTCGAAAAGCATATGGAGCAGGTTTATATGCAATGGCAGGTCCGGCATTTGAACCAGATTGCTGCTTAGCATTACCGACAGCTTCTATTGCTGTAATGGGTCCAGAAGCAGCGGTCAATGCTGTATATGCAAATAAAATTGCGGCTTTACCAGAAGAAGAGCGTGCAAGCTTCATTGCTGAAAAACGTGAAGAGTATAGGAAAGATATTGATATTTATCATTTAGCATCAGAGATGGTAATTGATGGTATTGTTCATCCAAACAATTTACGTGAAGAGTTAAAAGGACGTTTCGAAATGTACATGAGTAAATATCAAGTATTTACGGATCGTAAACATCCTGTATATCCAGTTTAATTGAAACAAGCAGTTTGGTTTCCAACAGAAGAGTATAAAGTAAAAACGCGTTTATATGGTTGGATGAAATCATTAGGCTATGAAGATTACGAAGCCTTTTATAATAAGTCAATTGAAGAAACAGCATGGTTTTGGGGAGAGGCAGAAAAAGCAGTTGGCTATCAATGGATGAAAGCTTATACAGAAGTGTTAGATTTAGAAAATGGTACGCCATTTGCACAGTGGTATAATGGCGGAACATGTAACGTAGTAGAATCAGCTTTATCCCGATGGATTGCAGATGAAGAGACAAGAACACAGCCAGCGCTTCAATACGAAGGGGAAAATGGAACTTCAAAATCATTTACATATGAAGAGCTTGACAGTTGGGTAAGCCGTGTTGCCAATGGTTTGAAACACGCGGGTATTGAGAAGGGCGATCGTGTAACAATTTATATGCCGATGATTCCGGAAACAGTTGTTGCGATGCTAGCTGTAATGAAAATCGGAGCAATTATTTCTCCAATATTCTCAGGATTTGCTTCGGATGCAGTTATGACACGCGTACAAGCAGCTGGTTCAAAAATGATTATTACCGCAGATGGATTTTCACGCCGTGGGAAAATTGTTTCTTTAAAAGATGAAGTAGATAAAGCTTGTGAACATTGCCGAACTGTTGAAAAGGTGGTAATTGTTCGTCATGCAGGAAATGATTTTACACCGCATAATTATGACTTTTCGTGGAGTACGCTAGAAAAAGAAAAACCATTCATACATGCCGAAGAAATGCATAGTGAGGATCCTTTAATGCTCATATATACATCAGGAACGACTGGTAAGCCGAAAGGAACGGTACACACGCATGCAGGATTTCCTTTAAAAGCAGCTTTTGATGCAGGATTTGGAATGAATATTAAACAAGGTGATCGTGTATTATGGGTAACTGATATGGGCTGGATGATGGGACCATTTTTATTATTCGGTTCACTCATAAATGGAGCAACGATGGTTATGTACGAAGGTGTTCCAGACTTCCCAGAAGCAGATCGCTTATGGGAGACGGTTGATAAATATGAAATTACTCATCTCGGTATTTCGCCAACGTTAATCCGTGCATTAATGGCAAAAGGTGATGAGTATGTGAATAAACATTCTTTAAAGAGTTTAGAAGTATTCGCATCAACAGGAGAACCTTGGAATCCAGATCCGTGGATGTGGCTGTTTGAAACAGTTGGAAAAGGAAAAGTCCCAATCTGTAATTATTCAGGCGGAACTGAAATTTCTGGTGGGATTTTCGGTAATGTTCTGATTAAGCCAATCGCACCAATTAGTTTTAACGCATCTTTACCAGGTATGGCAGCGGTTGTACTTGATGATCAAGGTAAACCAATTCGTGATGAAGTTGGAGAATTATGTTTAGAGAAACCTTGGGTTGGAATGACGAAAAGTTTCTGGGAAGACGATGAGCGTTATGTGAACACATATTGGTCACGATTTGAAAATAAATGGGTTCATGGTGACTGGGTTATTTATGATGGTGAACAATATATCATTACAGGACGTTCAGATGATACATTAAATATTGCTGGTAAACGTATTGGGCCTGCTGAATATGAATCTATTCTTGTGAAACATATTAATGTAATAGAAGCAGCTTCCATTGGTGTACCTGACGATGTAAAAGGCGAGGTTTGTCATTGCTTTGTAGTATTACGAGATGGTGTAATATTTAGCGCAGAATTAAAGAAAGAATTAATGAGTCTAGTAAATTCTCATATCGGAAAAGCATTATGTCCAAAGGATATCCACGTTGTAGAGGATTTGCCAAAAACACGTAATTCTAAAGTAATGCGACGTGTCATTAAAGCGGCTTACTTAGGAAAAGAATTAGGAGATTTATCGTCACTTGTAAATCCAGAAGTAGTTCCACATATTCAGGGGCTACAGTCTAGTAAATTATAAATGGATAAAAAAGATTTATTAAGTCAACAACTTGATCATGTATCATCTGATGCGCTAAATACTCCTAGTAAAGCCCAAGAGCAAATGCAAGAAACATCTCAGCAGGCACATAATTCAAACAAAAAGAACAGTACTCAATCTTTACATGTTGAAGATTTACCAAATTAAATGGACGAGTTTTTATCTTTTGTTGCACTTAATCCGGGTTCTATTGGACCTACACTTCCACCTGTTCAACCCTTTCAATTCCCTACTGGTCCCACCGGTTCTACAGGAGCTACTGGTGCTACCGGTTCAACTGGATCAACCGGACCTACCGGACCAACTGGACCAACTGGACCAACTGGATTCAATCTTCCTGCTGGGCCTGCATCTATTACCTTGACTTCTAACGAAACCACAACATGTGTATCCACTCAAGGAAATAATACTTTATTTTTTTCGGGTCAAGTATTAGTAAACGGTAGTCCTACTCCAGGAGTAGTGGTCAGTTTTTCATTTAGTAACCCTTCTCTTGCTTTCATGGTTCCTCTTGCTGTCATTACCAATGCTTCAGGTAACTTTACCGCTGTATTTCTAGCCGCTAATGGTCCTGGAACAGTAACCGTTACTGCTTCACTTCTTGATTCTCCTGGAACAATGGCTAGCGTCACTATTACCATTGTGAATTGTCCGTAAATGGGAAACATCCCAAAAGTATCATCACACCAATCAAATCCTAATACACCCTCACAGCAAGTGAACCCTAATACCCAACAAGGTAATATTAAAAAAACAAGACGCCGTATTATAACTACTTTGGCTATTATATTACCTATAATTTTTGTCCTTCAATATTCTCTGAATAACCAACAAGAAATGATTAAAGAAAAACAAATCACGCTGAATACGGAGCAACAAAAATTATCTTCTGTAAAGAAGGATGGCCATTCCCTTAAGAATGATGTTAAAGCTTTAACAAGTAGTGAAGAAGAAATTTTAAAATTCGCAAGGAAATTGTATGGATTTTCCAAACCGAATGAAACTATATTTCAAATAACTGAATAAATGGAAACTAGCACTTTTTTAGGATTGTTTTGGGGATGGATAATGGTTATCGTATCGGGAATACTTTTCGTACGTCCATCGGTACTACGTGAATTAAAAAAATTAGTGGTTGAAGACAGAGGGTTTGGTATTATGTACGGTTTTTTATCGATTTTCCTAGGGCTAGGTACTGTAATCCTACATAATGTATGGGTATTCAACTGGCAGGGGTTCCTAACGGTTATTGCATGGCTGGCATTATTAAAAGGAATTTACATAATTGCATATCCTGAACCCTCCAAGAAAACAGATTTTGAAATAAGGGTACTATCTACACGTATAGCGCTCGCTATCATTGGCGCCTTGGCGTTATGGATGCTTATAGTAATCTATATAAAATAAATGATTGAAATTAAATCTATTATTCATTCATACAAACTAAAAAGAAGAATAGCTAAAGATTTATATGGCAGCAGAGATGAGTTGACGATGTTATTAAATGAATTTAATAATATGAAAAGTAAATTGAAATCTGACAAAAAGAAAAATAATATGTCATCTCGTTTACAATTAATGTACCAAAATATGAAATTAGACAAGCAGTATTCTCTTCCGTTTGCTCTAAATAGTAGGTTATTGGAGCGATTAGAAGATGAATCGATTCAAACAACTGAAGAATGTGTATCATGTCTACACGTAATGTTAGAAATAAATTATGAGAAAATAAAACATTATGGATCTTATACAAGTAGGTCATTTGTTCCGTTATCGCAGTCTTCCATTTGTCTTGCTGATTTTGTTTGTTTGACAGGATTTGTTTTATTAGGTTTACTAGGAACAATTACATTTGGAGGGATAATGTAATTGAAGGGAGGTATAAAAGAATGTCCTGGAAAAATGATTGCTGGAGTTCTAAGAAACAGCATTGTTGTGATGATTGGTGGAAGTCTAAAGAAAAGCATCATTGTGATGATGATTGGTGGAAATCTAAAGAAAAGCATCATTGTAATGATGATTGGTGGAAATCTAAAGAAAAGCATCATTGTGATGATGATTGGTGGAAATCTAAAGAAAAGCATCATTGTGATGATGATTGGAGTTCTAAACGAAATAAGTGTCGTTGTAAATGTTTCTTTATTTGTTGTCATTGTAAAAGAAAATATTGGTAAGATTTTCAATGTTAACTTAACGGAAAGAATATGTCTTTTGGGTTTGGGACCGATAAATACTAGAATATACAAAAAGCTGACTAAATACAGTCAGCTTTTTGTATATTAATTGGGTTCTCGATTTAATAATTGTAAAAAGAAATGTACATGTAAACAGGATGATTGTTGGGAGATATTCGAAGAGTGTAAAAAGGAAAAGCATGAGAAATGTGATAATTCTTGTGTACAAGGAATTAGAGATGAGCTTAAGAAATTAATTAATCGAACAGTTCAAATTAATACAGAGGGACGTACTTATGTAGGTACTGTTGCGTCTGTAAGTTGCGATGTTGTTAAGCTTGCAGCTATTCCTGGATCTGTTGGAGTAATTATCTCCATTTGCAAAATTGAAGCAATTTTCCCTCCTGTTACAACGATTACTGCAGAGTTTGATTTTAATGGTGTTGACGTAGCAAACAAAGCATAAATGAGAGTGATTAAATTAGTGCCCTTTAAAAGATCTGATTTCAAACAATTAATAAATTGGATTCATTCCGAACAATTTCTAATACAATGGTCAGGAAATGCCTTCACATTTCCTTTAGACGAACAGCAATTAGAGAAGTATATAGAAAGTACAAATACACTTGCTTTCAAAGTGGTAGATGAAGAGACTTCAGACGTTATTGGTCATATTTCGCTTGGGAAAATAGATAATATTAATAAGTCCGCTAGAATTGGAAAAGTATTAGTTGGTAATACGAAAATGAGAGGGCGTTCTATAGGAAAACATATGATGAAAGCAATACTTCATATTGCGTTTGAAGAATTAAAACTACATAGAGTAACTCTTGGTGTGTATGATTTTAATACGTCGGCAATTTCATGTTACGAAAAAATAGGGTTTGTAAAAGAAGGGTTATTAAGAGAGTCAAAAAGGGTAGGAGAAACGTATTGGAATTTATGGGAAATGAGTATGTTAGAATATGAATGGAACAATAAAAAACAATAAATGGTTAAAAAAGCTAAAGTCATTTCAATTGCAGCTGTTTCAGGGGGAGGTAAAACTACTATTACAGAAAGTTTAACGCAGGAGTTAACAAATTCAAAAGCGCTATATTTTGATAGTTATAACTTTGATAACTGTCCTGCTGATATTTGTAAATGGATTGATGATGGAGCGAATTATGACGAGTGGGTACTTACACCATTAATTCATGATATTCAGCATCTTATACGAGATAGTAAATTAGACTATATTATTGTAGATTATCCTTTTGCATACTCAAATAGAAAAATGGGAAAGTTCATTGATGTAACTATATTTATTGACACACCTTTAGATATTGCGATGGCTAGAAGAATTTTACGAGATTTTAAGGAAGGTACAATAGATGAAATACATAATGATTTGAAACATTACATGATATATGCGAGAAAGGCTTATTTAGAGGCAATTCATACTGTTAAGCCGAATTCAGATATCGTATTGGATGGTTCTTTATCTGTAAGTGAAATAATTGATCATGTTGTAGAAGAACTTACTCAAAAAGAAATGATTGTTAATGGTTAAATGAGTGATATTCCACTTGTCGTGTTAGCTGCTGGTAAAAAAGCTTTTTATTCGCAAGCTGCACAACTGAAATGGTTACAATTACAAAGAGAATGAATGCTGTTAAGTGGATCCTTGAGTAAGGGAGAGATAGATGTGTACACTTTAATTCAATATAATTGGCAAGTAAGAGAAGATTGGTTTAAGTGGTGTGAACAGCTGACAGAGGAAGAATTACTTCGCAAACGTGTTGGTGGTGTTGGGAGTATTTTAGAAACATTATTTCATATCGTAGATGTTGAGTATAGCTGGATTTGTGATTTGAAAGGAAAGGAAGTAGATGAGCCGCAATTTAAGGATTATCAATCCATTCAAAAAGTGAAAGCATTATCTAATTTGTATAATAAGGATTTAGAAGGATTTTTACAATCGTGGACAGAAGACTTAGAGAATAAAATATTAAAAGTTTCATGGACGGATAAAGAGTACAAGTATGGTGAAGTGTTACGACATGTTATTGTACATGAAATTCATCATATAGGTCAGCTATCAATATGGGCAAGAGAGTTAAATTTTCAGCCCGTTTCAGCGAATTTAATTGGAAGAGGATTATAGATGCAATTCTTTAAAAAATTCACAATTTTATTATTATCTTTTATTATTACTGCACTTATCGTTTTATATTTTTATCTTTATGTAAATGGTCCAATTATTCAAGCTAAATCAGCTATTTTAATAGATGCTAATTCAGGTGAAGTTATTTATAAAAAAAATGAAGAAACCCCTATACAATCAGCTACTTTGTCTAAATTAATGACAGAGTATATCGTATTGGAACAACTGAATGACGGCAAAATACAGTTAGATGAATCCGTAAAAATAAGTAACGAAGTATTCCAAGCGGAAACGACTCCTATACAAGTAACAGCAAAGGATAAAACGACGGTTCGTGATTTACTTCATACATTGCTTTTAACAGGAAATAATCGTTCTGCACTCGCACTGGCAGAACACATTGGTGGCAATGAAGATAACTTTACAACGTTAATGAATGAAAAAGCAAAACAACTACAGTTATCACAGCCATCTCCTTTTCTAAACTCTACTGGAGCTAATCAAGATACAAATAAACAATCGAATACAACAGCGAAAGATGCTGCTAAACTAGCAACACAATTGGTAAAAGATTTCCCTGATGTACTGAATATTACGAAACTAACCTCTTATCAATTTACCTTCAAAGATTTTCAAGTTTTCAACACAAATAAAATGATTTATTCCCTTAATGAAAACATTAAACTCCAAGGTGTTGATAGCTTGCAAACTAGTTTTTCAACTAATGGTAATAATAGTTTTGTCGGTACTGCAAAACTAGGAGATACTAGACTTATTTCAGTAATATTAGAATCCGATGAAGAAAATACTACTTTTATTGAAACAAAAAAATTACTTCAGTACGGTTTTGAACCTTCCTCGTACTCTGCACTCCAAGCTTTTAAAGACGCTCTTACTTCTTGGGCAATATTGCTACAGTTTAAAAATTTAATCATACAAACGATAATGATCTTTTCCATCATTACAATTTTAATGTTCTTACATTTACGTCAAAAAAAATCCGAGGACTTCAACTAATTGAGAAATGAAGCATTTGATATTTTAAAAGATATCCCAAAATGGAAGATAATTTTTTGGTTTTTATTAGCTATCACTCTTACACCTATTACTGAATTAATTATATATCGCCTCATTACGAGTGTAATTGAGAGTTCACTTACTCTAACCGAACTCGGTAAAGAATTCATTCGGATTTTTGGTTATGAAAAGTATAAAGGGATTAAAGAATCTTTATGGATGATGATTGTTTCTTATTTATTTTTATTTTCTATTTTTTCATCCTTTCTATACATTTTTTATCGTCACGAGAGAAAGCTTTACTATGAAACTTGTATTAAAAAAATGATAGAAGAGATTCGTTATATTGCAAATGGAAACTTCAATCATAAAGTTTCCATCGTAAATCATAATTATTTAGAAGAGTTAGCGACTGGGGTCAATCAAATTGTTGAACAATTAAAAGAGTCAATTGACGAAGAAAGACAGGCAGAACAAGCAAAAAGCGAACTGATTACAAATGTATCACATGATTTACGTACTCCCCTTACATCTATAGTTGGATACGTGAATTTAATTCATCATGATAATTATAGAGATGAAGTGGAATTACGTCATTACATACAAGTCATTTATGGTAAAGTAACACGTCTAAATGCGTTAATGAATGACTTGTTTGAATACACCCGTGTTCAAAATAAAGAGTTAAGTTTATATTCTGCTCCCATTGATATTGTAGAACTACTTGGACAATTAACTGTTCAATTCCGAATACAAGTTCAAGAAGCTAATATTGAATGCCGCCCTTCTTTCCCCTCTCAAAAACTCATGGTATTAGCTGATGGAGACAAATTAGTACGCGTATTTGAAAATCTTATTATAAACGCTATCGCTTATGGAAACGAAGGTGGTTATATTGACCTTACTGCTTATGAAAGCAATAATATGATTACAATTGATATAACAAATTACGGACAACCTATTCCTAGTACAGATTTACCTCATATTTTTGAACGTTTTTATCGTGTTGAAAAATCACGTTCAACAAACACTGGTGGATCAGGACTCGGATTAGCAATTGCAAAAAGTATTGTCGAATTGCATAAAGGAACGATTGAAGTATATAGTGATGACAAGAAAACAACTTTCACTGTAAAACTACTACCATATAAAAATTAAATGAATAAAAGCATATTAATTATTGATGATGATAAAGATATTGTAGAGTTACTCGCTGTTTATTTGCGAAATGAAGGATATAATATTTTTAAAGCTTATGATGGTGATGAAGCAATACAAATGATATCTGCATATGAAGTTGACCTCATGATTTTGGACATTATGATGCCAAAGCGAAATGGATTAGAAGTTTGTCAGGAAGTGCGTGAAAATAATACTGTACCTATCCTTATGCTGAGTGCAAAGGCTGAAGACATGGACAAAATATTAGGGCTTATGACAGGTGCAGATGATTATATGATTAAACCGTTTAATCCACTAGAATTAGTCGCTAGAGTGAAAGCTTTGCTGAGAAGATCCTCTTTCCAAAACGCTGCTACTCAAAAGAAAGAAGATGGTATCATTCGTATTCGAACAGCTGAAATCCATAAGCATAATCATACTGTTAAAGTAAATAATGAATATATTAAGCTTACATCTATTGAATTTGATATTTTATATTTACTAACGAGCAATACAGGAAGAGTATTTAGTTCCGAAGAAATATTCGAACGTGTTTGGAATGAAGATGGTTACGGTTCAAATAAAACTGTAATGGTTCATATTAGTAATTTACGGGATAAACTTGAAACAGTAATGAATGGAGAAAAATTTATTCATACTGTTTGGGGAGTAGGCTATAAAATTGAGAAATGAGTGTTATATAATGAAATATGTTCATTTACTCCAACTGGAAAAATAGAACATGATATAAAAGAGTTTCTATTAAAGTACAATAAAGAATTTACATATAAACATTCAATTCGTGTGGCAAATGAAGCGCGAAAAATAGCGATAATGTTTCATGAAGATGAAGAAAAAGCAGAAATTGCAGGGTATTTACATAATATAAGTGCAATATTTCCGAATGAGGAACGGATTAAAGTTGCTGAAGCATTTGGAATCGAAATATTACAAGAAGAACGGAAATTTCCAATGATTATTCATCAAAAACTATCGAGAGTAATCGTAAAAGAGATATTTAAAGTGGAAGATGAAGAGATTTTAGGTGCAATTGGTTGCCATACTACACTGCGTAAACATGCAACGAAGATGGATTTAGTGTTATTTGCTGCAGATAAAATAGAATGGGATCAAAATGGGACACCATCATACTTAGTAGGCATAAAAAATGGATTAGAAAAATCTTTAGAACATGCTGCTTTTGTATATATTTCATATTTGTGGGAAAGAAAAAATACTTTGAAAGTTATACATCCATGGTTAGAAGAAGCTTATTGGCATTTTAAAAAAATTGTAGAGTAGATGCAGTTAAAAGAATATATGAATCAAAGATTTCCAGGAGTTACGTTAGTACCGTCCTTATACTCTCAGTGGGAAAATCATCTACATTTTGATTTCGGGAAAGATACATATCAAATTGTAGAAGGAACCGACGATTTAAATATGGAATACTTTTCTCAACTATATACATATAATAAATACGTATTTGAAGATATATTTTTAAAAGAAGATGTAGTGTTTGTAGTAGCAAATGTTTATCGGTTTAAAAAGGAAAATATAAAAACTCCACAGAAAATAAATATATACAATAAATATATACAATAAATGTTTATTTATGATGATAGAGGATGTGAAGTCATTGCGAAGAATAAAGAAATAATACGAGGCTTATATGAAAAATACAAAGAGTGGATTCCAGATTATGAACGAGAAAGTATAGATAGCTTATTTAAATGAATGACAGTAGGGGAAGTGAAGTGTGTAATGAAACGTATCGCAATCGTATCCGCGTGGGAACCAGAACTTACGTATTTGCATCAACATTATCCGAGTGAACGCGTTGAAAAAAGAGCAGCTTGGGAATTTCATTTTCATTATATAAATGACCTGGAAATTATTTCAGTAATAACTGGTGTTGGCAAAGTAAGTTGCGCTAGCTGTGTACAATTACTAATAAGTGAGTTTCAGCCGGACGAGCTATTTATGACTGGAATATGCGGAAGTTTATCAAATAAGGTGAAAAATGGACACATTGTAGTAGCACTTAATGCAATACAACACGATGTTACTGCTGCTGGTTCAGGGGAAGATGTATTTAATTTATATGATGGTAGAACAGCACCTATTGAAACAACAAAATCAATTGTAAGAAGAATAAAAAAAATACGATCTTATGATCCAGTTCACTTCGGTACGTTCTTATCTGGAGATCAGCGTATTCGTAGTTCCGAAATGAGATATTTACTGCATACTGTATACGGAGCGTTGGCGGTTGATCAAGAAGTCGCTGCTTTCGCTTACGTATGTCATATAAATAAAAAACCATTTTTATGTTTAAAAGCTGCTTCAGATCAAGCAAATGATAAAACGAAAGAAGAACAAAAGGTTTTTAAAATGCTAGCATGTGAACGAGCATGTGAGCATTTAATTGCTTTTTTACGTGTTTATGAGATTACTGTAGTAAATAACAGATAGATGATTCAATATAAAAGATGTAGTGAAGTAAGTATAGATTTAGTGTATGGAGCTTTTAAGGATGGATTTTCAGATTACATCATTAAAATGGATGTTTCAAAAGAAGATTTTATACAAAGGTTTTTGGGACCAGAAGGTAACTCGCTAGAACACTCTTTTCTTGCTTTAGATGGTGACAAATCTGTTGGCGTAATACTTGGGTGTATAAAGGTTTATGAAACTATAAAAACAATGCGTTGTGGAACATTAGCTGTTCATCCAGAGTTTCGCGGCATTGGAGTAAGTCAAAAGTTATTTGAGCTACATAAAGAAGAAGCGATACAAAATGAATGCCAGCAACTTTTTCTTGAAGTTATTGTAGGTAATGATAGGGCGATTCATTTTTATAATAAATTAGGTTATGAAAAAGTGTATGATCTTTCTTATTATAATTTAAATGATGTAACTAAATTAACAAATAAAGATAATAAAAATATTGAAGTGAAAAGATTAGAATTTCAAACGTTTAAACTTGAAATTCAGAAATGGCTTAACTTCCATATAAATTGGCAAAATGATATGGATTACATTGAAAAAACAAATAATACGTATTACGGTGCATATGTTGATAATGAGTTAAAAGGATCTGTATGTGTAAATGAACAAGGTAAAATTAGTTTTATTTTCGTAGATAAAGACTATAGAAATATTGGTATTGGGATGAAATTATTACAAGTAGCAAGAGTAGAATTGAGTTTATCAAGTTTATCTATTGGTTTTCCAAACAACAGTTTATTGGAAGGGTTTTTAAAGAAATCTGGGTTTGAAAAGAATTCTTTAGCACAATATGAAATGTATTTATTGCTATAAATGCCAGAAACATTAGAACTCATTCTTTTCATACTTATAGCAATTAGTTCTGTTGGTTATCTAATAAAAGAAATTCAAAAACCTAAGAAAAGAAAGCTTGGAATTTCACTAGAATTTTTAGTTTTTTTCTGGTCAATATGGAGAATATCGACTATCATAATTTAAATGCAGCAAACATACGAAGGAAAAGAAGTATATGGCCATCAATTAACTGCACACGTAGATAATAAGGGTGTTATTAAAAGTGTTTCAGGCGATAGCGCGCAAAATTTAAAACAAGAAGAATTGAAAAAGCCTATTAAGTTATCAAAAAAAGAAGCCAAACAATATATTTATACGAAGTACGGGAACGATATCAAGTTCATTTCTGAACCAGAAGTTAAGGAAGTTATTTTTGTTGATGAAAATAATGGACAAGCTTCAAATGCATATCAAGTTACATTTGAAGCTGCAACACCAAGCTATGTATCTGGAACTTATTTAGTGAATGCCGATAATGGTGATATGTTGAAAAATATGGTACAAGAATCAGGTTTAAAAGTAAGTGAAGAGCATGTTGAACCTTTAAAGGAAAGTAGAAAAAACAATTTCGTATCACTAACTGGAACAGGAAAAGATGATTTAGGTATAACTCGCACTTTTGGTATTTCTGAACAAAGTAATGGGAAATATGCGCTTGCTGATTACACAAGAGGGCAAGGAATTGAGACATATGATGTACATTATAGAGATATTACAAATGAAGAAAAATACTATCCTGGTATATTAGTAACTAGTACTTCAACAACATTTACTGATCCAAAGGCGGTAAGTGCTCATTTTTTAGCAACAAAGGTATATGATTTTTATAAAGATAAATACAAACGTAATAGTTTTGATAATAAGGGGAAAAAAGTATTATCAGTTGTACATGCATGGGATTCTGGAGGAACAAATAACCCTAAAAATTGGGAGAATGCATTTAGTGCTAATATTAATAATATTAGTATGCTTATATATGGTGACCCCATGGTGAAAGCGTTCGATATAGTGGGCCATGAATTTACACATGCGGTTACCTCTAGCGAATCTAACCTTGAATTTTTCGGAGAATCTGGGGCAATTAACGAGGCGTTATCTGATATTATGGGAACGGCTATTGAGAAATATATAAATAATGGGGAATTTAACTGGACAACAGGAGAACAAACTGGATCGGTTTTCCGTAATATGAAAGATCCATCTTCAATCAATTATTCGGATGGAGTACCGTATCCAGATGATTATAGTAAATATAATGATTTAAATGGAGAGGATAATGGAGGCATTCATTTCAACTCAAGTATTATTAATAAAGTTGCGTATTTAATTGCTCAAGGTGGAACTCATAACGGTGTAACTGTAAATGGTATTGGTGAAGATAAAATGTTTGATATTTTCTACTATGCAAATACTGATGAATTGAACATGACTTCTAATTTCTCTGAATTGAGGTTAGCGTGCCTTAAAGTTGCAACAAACAAATATGGAGCGAACTCAATTGAGGTTCAAGCGGTCCAAAAAGCTTTTGACGCAGCAAAAATTAAGGGAACAGTGAAAGAAAACGAAAAAACTGCCGAAAACCAAATCCCAGAGTTAACTGTACCGTCTACAATTACATTACATGTAGGTGATACGTTTGACCCGATGAGAAATGTAACAGCTGTTGATAAAGAAGATGGTGATTTAACCAATAGAGTACAGCATAAAGGCGATGTAGATACTTCTAAACCAGGTAAATACATTGTAGATTACTTGGTTGTCGATTCCCAAGGGGGTAATGCAACGGCTACACAGACTGTAATTGTAGAGGAAAATGAAGAAATATTAGATATAGAACCTAAATTAACAGCGCCTGTTGGAGTGACTATTAATGTAGGAGATTCATTTGTTCCGATGACAGAAGTATTAGCTATTGATAAAGAAGATGGCGATCTTACTTCTAAAGTAAAAGTTGATGGTAAAGTAGATACATCTAAAGCCGGTACTTACGTATTAACATACACAGTTACAGACTCTAAAGGTCATGAAGTAACTGCGAAACAAACTGTAACAGTTAAAGTTAGAGAAGAAGTTGAAAATGAAAAACCAATACTAAAAGTACCTGCTACAACTACAATTAATGAGAATGATCAATTTGATCCAATGGTAGGAGTGTCAGCTACTAATAAAGAGAACGATGACCTTACTTCTAAAGTAAAAGTTGATGGTAAAGTAGATACATCTAAAGCTGATACTTATGAAATAATATATAGTGTCAGAGATTCCGTAGGTAATGAGGTAAAGACAATACAAAAAGTACTAGTGAAAGATAAAGACACTAGCAAAGCTAATGGCCTTGCTAATAATAGTAATATCTCAAACAATAGTAATTCGGATAAAAAAGAATATACATATAAAGAGCTTCCAAAAACGGGTGCAAGTACAACTAACAGTGCAGTAATCGGCATGTTGATGGTTATTGCAGGTACAGTACTCACTTTGAATCGTAAATTTAGAAAGACACATAAATAAATGTTTTTCCAATCTTTTGAAGTTCCAGTTTGTTTTTTAGGTTGCGACAAAAATATTCTTTTAGCTTTTACATCAAAAAATGATTCACTTTCATTGTATACATCAAAAATAGAACAGTTACATATGCTTTATCAGAAAAATGATTCATATAATTCTCCCATCTTCAGAACTCACCAACAACTAGGACACTTCATTTTAATTCACATAAAGAGCGATTATATGGTGAACGGCACTGTTATTATTGGACCTGTAACAGATGTAAGCTTTTCTAAAAACGAAACGGATAGCAGCTTTCATTTTATGCCGAATTATAAAAAAACAAGAGACTATTACTTTTCATTGTCACTCAAAGATCAATATTTCTTTGTAAATATGGCGATTTTGTTCCATAACATTCTTTATAAAAAAACTTCAGATGTAAGTACCTTTTCAAATAACAGTGACTCATTTCATGTGAGTCATAGCAGTATCTTAAACGAAGATGTATATACTTCAATGCAAAAAAACGAATCTATCTGTCATAATTTGTATTTAGAGCAACAACTACTTGGAGCTATAAAAAACGGGGATAAAGAAACAGTGCTCAAATATTATTATGTATTCCAACAAGAGACTCTTTCATCCTTATCTTCATTCCATCAATTAAGACGTCATAAAAACATTTGTATTTCATCCATTACACTCGCTACTAGATATGCGATAAAAGGAGGGCTGCCATCTGGAATTGCTTACAAGATTTATGATCTACACATCCAAAGAACAGAAAATTTAAAAGACAAAGAATCTGTTTGGGATTTATTAAAAAATGTTTTTTGTACTTTCGCAGACCGTGTAATGGCACAAAAAGCACAGCAACATTCACAGACTATTGCTATTTGCAAAAACTACATTTTCAAAAACATTTACAATCCAATATCAGTTAAACAACTTGCTACATTTTCAAACGTGAATTCGGATTATTTATCTATATTATTTAAAAAAGAAGTTGGTATTTCATTAAGTGAATATATTCAGCGTGAACGAATCGAAGAAGCAAAGAAATTATTAACTTTCACAACCTATTCCTTATCTGACATCTGTGCTTCACTCAATTTTACTGATCAAAGCTACTTCACTAAAATTTTTAAAAAATTCACTAACGAAACGCCTGGTAAATACCGAAAATCTCATGTTGTCATATAAATGAAAAAAATATTAAGTGTGCTTCTAGTTGTTTTCTTAACGTTTTTAGCGTGGTCTAGTGTATTAGTAAAGGCAGCTTCACCAACCAAAGGTTCTTTAACGATTCATAAGTACGAACAAGAAAAAGATGGAACAACAGGAGTAGAAGGTGATGGTTCCGCAAATCAAGAGGTGCCAACAAATGCGAAACCGTTAAAAGGTGTAACGTTTGAAGTAATAAGGGTTGCATCATTTGAAAAAATTTCAAATGATGGAAAAATCATGAAAGAAGATGTGAAACCTGTAACGGGGGCAACTCCATCTCAAGTAGTAACTGATGATAACGGACAAGCTGTATTAAAAGATCTTCCGCTAGGACGTTATGAAGTGAAAGAGGTGGCAGGCCCTCCACATGTTAACCTAAATCCAAATACGTATACAGTAGATATTCCATTAACGAATAAAGAGGGTAAGGTGTTAAACTATGATGTTCATATGTATCCAAAAAATGAGATTAAACGCGGTGCAGTTGATTTAATAAAAACTGGTGCAAACGATAAAGCATTAGCGGGTGCAGCATTCTCTGTATTTAAAAGAGATGGAACAGAAGTGAAAAAAGAGTTAGTAACGGATGCTAATGGTCATATTCGTGTGCAAGGATTAGAGTATGGAGAATACTATTTCCAAGAAACAAAAGCTCCGAAAGGCTATGTGATAGATCCAACTAAACGCGAGTTTTTTATTAAGAACTCCGGAACAATTAATGAAGATGGAACAATTACTTCTGGTACAGTAGTTAAAGTAGAAGTGAAAAACTATGAAGAACCAACTATTGATAAAAAGATTAACGGGAATTTGGAAGCGCTACCGATAAATCCGTTAACTAATTACAATTATGATATTAAAACATTAATTCCAGAAGACATTAAAGAATACAAAAAATATGTGGTAACAGATACTTTGGACAATCGTTTAGTGATTCAAGGAAAGCCAATCGTGAAGATTGATGGAGCGGAAGTAAATGCAAGCATTGTAGATGTAACTGTAGAAGGTCAAAAGGTAACAGCTACAGTAAAAGACTTTACAAAATTAGATGGTAAAAAAGAATTTCATTTACAAATTAAATCACAAGTAAAAGAAGGAGTACCATCTAGTTCGGAAATTTTAAATATAGCAAAAATTAATTTTACAAATAAAAATGATGTAATTGGAGAAAAAGAATCTAAACCAGTAGTTGTTGTTCCGACAACTGGAATTATTGAGTTAACAAAAATTGATGGTGATGATAAGAAGGAATTAAAAGGTGCAGAGTTTGTACTTAAAGATAAAAATGGGAAAATAGTTGTTGTAGCAGGAAAAGAAGTAATAGGTGTATCAGATGAAAATGGTGTTATTAAATGGTCTAACATTCCATACGGAGACTATGAAATTTTTGAAACGAAAGCACCAACATATACAAAAGAAGATGATACAACAGCTTCTTATCAATTATTAAAAGACCCAATTGATGTAAAGGTTAGCGAAAATAATCAAACGGTTAAATTAACGATAGAAAATAATAAAAGTGGATGGATTCTTCCAGTAACGGGTGGTATAGGAACGACTCTTTTTACTGTACTAGGCCTTACGTTAATGGTTACAGCAGCGTTTGTTTTCTTTAGGAAAAAGTTTGCTAATAAATAAATGAAACGAAATCTTGTTTTAGGAGGTATTTTTTTATTTGGATTAGGTATTTTTTTATATCCTACTATTAGTAATTGGTTGGCGACTCGTGCTCATTATTCTGAGATTAGTTCTTATGATAAGAAGATTAAAGCGCTACAAAAGAAAGAAATTGAACGTAGGGAAAAAGAAGCAGCCGACTATAATAAACAAGTCCAAACTTCCAAGCAAACATTTGCAGATCCATTTGCTGAGGAAAATAGTAATCAACAAGCGTATGCCGATGCGTTAAATTTAGGTGATGTAATGGGGTATATTGAAATATCGAAAATTAAAATAAAACTGCCAATTTATCAAGGTACCTCTGAAGAAGTATTGAGTCGGGGGATAGGTCATTTAGATTATTCGTCACTCCCGGTAGGTGGTGAGAATACGCACACTATTTTAACCGGGCATCGTGGTTTACCATCAGCAAAGTTATTTTCAGATTTAGATAAGTTGAGTAAAGGAGATCTTTTTTATATTCACTCTTTAGACAAAATTCTTGCCTATAAAGTAGATCAAATTAAAGTAGTTTTACCACACGAAACGGAAGATTTGCAAATTGTGGGAAATAAAGATTTTACTACATTAATTACATGTACGCCTTATGGAGTAAATACAAATAGATTGCTCGTTCGAGGTGAGCGTGTAGAGTTCAATCAGAAAGAAAAACAAGAAATAAGTACAGAGGTATTTATGTTTAATAAGTGGATGGTAATAGTTCCAATCCTATTGTTATGTGTGTTTCTAGTCTTAATTTATAAGAGAAAAATAACTAGATAGATGGTTTTGTTAATGATATGTGTAAGTTTTGTCATATATGTACCAAAAGAAGTTCATGGATCCATGGTAGACTTAGAAGGTTTAGGTGATATATCGCGTTATAATGCAGTTATCTTTGGTAACCATAAAGCAGTAGGTGGAGACGTTGAAGGTGCAATCGCAGTTCAAGGTGATATGGATGCATCAGGTTATACGATTGTAGCTGCAGCGGCAGGTACATCTAATATAGTTGGTGAAAAATGGAGTGATGAGGGATATCCGTCCTTGTTATTGTCTGGAAAATTTAAGAAATCAAGAGAAGAATCTTTTATCATTCAAAACGGAATAGTCGTTATGACAAAAGAGAGTGATCCAGATCGTACCATACAATCTTCTTATGATCGTATTGTTTATAAAGAAAAACAAGAAATTGATGCGAAATTCAATGAGTTTCGTAACATAGTGAACCAAGTCAATCAAGATGCAGGTCAATATAAAACGAATATCCCAATCCCAAATATGAGTTTTGGTATTGGAAAAGATATAAACAATCCTAATATTTATGTTTCATCAGAATTGACAGGAAAAATAAATTTAGAAATAAGAGATGTATTTTTACCCAATGCTAAGGGCAAAGATTTTATTGTTATGTATTCGGATGCAAGAGAGGTTACCTTTAATAAGGGGTCTATTTTATATGACACGAACAATATAGGAAGGGCTACGGATATAATTCCTACATCACAACCCTATTCTTCTGATTCACCATTTACTGAGCTATATGGGAAAGTGGTTTGGGTTTTTCCTAATGCGAAAAAAATCACAGCAGAGGGGTATGGTGTTGTTGGAAGTGTATTTGCTCCAAATGCTGTATTAGAAACAAAAGGCGGTTCAATTAATGGACAAGCATTTGTCGGTACAGTGCAACAAACTGGTGGATTCGAATTTCACAATTTCAAATTAAACTGGAAACATTGGAACAAGCCTAGTACAGGGAAAATAAAAATAAAAAAAGTAGATAGTAATAATAATGATAATAAATTAGCAGGAGCAAAGTTTCATATAGAAGATTCAAACGGAAAAGTAGTTGGAGAGTTAATAACAGATGAAAAAGGAGAAGCGATATCTAAAGATTTACCAATAGGAAACTATAGCCTTGTAGAAGTAGAAGCGCCTAAAGGTTATGAATTATTGAAAGATAAAGTAGTTGTAAAAGTAGAAAAAGATAAAGTGATAGAAATGAAAATAGACACAAATGATAAAAATAAAAAGCTAGCAGGAGCAAAGTTTCATATAGAAGATTCAAAGGGGAAAATAGTCGGGGAGCTAATAACAGATGAAAAAGGAGAAGCGATATCTAAAGATTTACCAATAGGAAACTATAGCTTAGTGGAAGTAGAAGTGCCTAAAGGTTACGAATTATTGAAAGATAAAGTAGCTGTAAAAGTAGAAAAAGATAAAGTGATAGAAATGAAAATAGGAAATAAGAAAGTGCCAGATCCGGGTGGGAAAATTGAAATTGAGAAAGTGGATGACAAGGATATCAATTTAAAACTAAAAGGTGCTGTATTTCAAGTGTTAGATAAAGAAGGGAAAGAAGTTGCTAGATTAACAACAGATGAAAAAGGAAAGGTGATTTTCAGGCAATTAGTACTAGGAAAATATAAGATTAAAGAAATAAAAGCACCAAACGGATATATGTTACTTAGAGATCCAATAGAGGTAGAAATTACAGAGGCAGTAAGGACACAAAAAATAACAGTAAAAAATGCGAAGAATAATTGGATGATTCCTAATACTGGTGGCAGTGGTACAACAATTTTTTATGTGGTTGGTATTTTGGTAATGTTTGGTGTGTTATATTTCTGTAAGAAAAAGCATGTGTAAATGTTGGTAATAAAACAAGATGAAATTAAAGTAGTAGTTGGAGCTGGAGTGTTTAATAATAATCCAGGTTGGATTCAAACGCAAGAAGATGAACTTAATTCACTAGACAATACCACTTGGGAAGAAAGATTTGAATACAATTCTATTTCAGCTATTTTAGCTGAGCATGTATGGGAACATCTTACGTTTGAAGAAGGTGTAAAAGCAGCTGAAATTTGTTATGAATTTTTAAAACCATCTGGTCATATTCGGTGCGGAGTCCCTGATGCATTTTTTCCGGATGAAACATACCAAAATATAGTTCAAATAGGCGGACCTGGGCCGAAAGATCATCCTGCTGCAAGTCATAAAATAGTTCATAATTACAAAACATTAACGAAAATGTTTGAAACGGCTGGATTTGAGGTAGTTTTACTTGAGTATTGTGATGAAAATGGTCAATTTTATTACAACGAATGGGATGCGAATGACGGTGTTATTTTCCGTTCGAAAAGGTATGATTCTAGAAATCGAGGCGATAAACTTGGTTTTCCATCGTTAATTGTTGACGCAATTAAAAGATAAATGTTAGCTGAGATAGAGAAACAATCTAATGGGTATATTGTAAAATTTCAACGCCAATTTCCTTATACAATAGAGGAAGTTTGGTCTGTGTTAACTGAAAACAGTAAGCTTAAAAAATGGATGTCTAATTTGCAGATTGAAAACCTTAAAACAGGTGGAATGATAAAGTTCGATATGATGGACGGTTCATTTTTAAATATTGATATTTTAGAGTGTCAATTAAATGCAGTACTTGAATTCAAATGGGATAAAGATCGTGTCCGATTTGAAATACATAAAGCAGGAAATGGAACCCTATTACTTCTTAAAGAATTCATTCATGAATTAACAGATCATACACCGAAAGATATTGCTGGTTGGCATATTTGTTTAGAACTTTTTTCTTCCGTGTTAGAAGGAAAAGAGAAAGAATTTCCAAAAGATGAGTGGCAACAATGGTTTGAAAAATACAAGGTAAGATTCATGAACTGAATGAAAGTAAATCAATTAATTGCAAATAACATAAATAAATTAGATGCTATCATTCCGTTTAATAAATCACTTGGTATTGCTGGTTTATCTGGATCTGGAAAAACAACTCTTTGTCAAACAATTGGTGAAGAATCAAAGAAGCGTCTAGTTTCCTTATTACCAAAGGCTGAATATCAATATTTATTTCCTAATATAATGGAGACTAATTTTAGTGCTATTAAGATGGAAGAAATGCCTTTAGTCCTTTTTCTAGGGAAATCATCGATTTCTTCCAATCCGCGCTCGACAATTGGTACTCATACAGGTGTTTTTAAAGAGATTCGTGAAAAACTTGCTGAAGAATTTAATCTATCTCCTGAGGTTTTTTCATTTAATAATCCGCTAGGTTGGTGTGCTGCTTGTAAAGGGCGTGGTACTACTAAAAATATTGAGTGTAAAAAATGTAAAGGAAAACGTTTTAGTGAAGAAGTTGAACAACATACTATTGAGTTATTTGCTACACCACATACAATTTCGGATATTAACGATTTAAATGTTGAATCTATTCTTTCATTAGCAGAAGAATTAAATATTAGTGAAGCAAAACAACACATTTTACAAAATATTATTAATATGAACATTGGCTATTTAACATTAAATCGAATTATGGGTACGTTGTCAGGTGGAGAATTAACACGACTTTACTTAGCTGAATTCATGGCAGTAAGTGAAAATGCAGTAATTATTATTGATGAGATTTCTGTGGGGCTTGATCACGTAACATTATTACAAATATTAGAAGAGATCAAAAAATTAGGGTGCAAAAATCAAATTTGGCTCATTGATCATTCAGATACAGTACTGGATACAACTGATGAGCAATTATTCTTTGGACCTGGTAGTGGAAAATATGGCGGGAAAATTGTGAAAGAATCACCAAGGCCAAAGTCATTACTATCAGAACGAAATAACGAAATGCCAACAGAATATTATACATTCCATGAATTATATTGTCGAAATATCCAAATGACTAAGTTTCAGATTCCTAAAAATAGACTTGTAACTGTTACGGGGGAATCCGGATGTGGAAAATCTACACTTGTTAATGAATGTATCGCTAAAGATTTTCAAAAGCGATATCCAAAAGACAAACTTGTTATGGTAGGACAAGATCGCAATCAGTCAATTACAAGTCGATCAACCGTTGCTACTTTCCTTGATATTAAAAAGAAACTGACAAAGTATAGTGAAGAAATTGATGATATTTTTGAACGTTCAATTGAGGATATTATTGATGATCTTCCAAATGAAGATATCGCATATAAGCGCTTGAGTTTACTAATCAAATTAGGACTCGGCTATTTAACATTAGAAAGAAAAACACAAACATTATCAACAGGTGAGTTTCAATGTGTTCATTTAGTGTCGGAGTTATTTGCCAACACAAGAAACCCACATACTTTATTTATTTTTGATGAGCCTTCAAAAGGTTTATCACAAAATATTTTAAATCAATTTATAGATAGTGTCAGAGGGATTTTACAAGATGAATCAGTCTCAATCATAATGATTGAACATAATAGTTACATGCTAGAAAGTTCGGATTATATTGTTGATTTTGGGAAAAGACAGCTTGAATCTGTAGAACATCTTGATGTTATTAGTCATAATGATTATTATCGTCAAAAGAGTAGTGTGAAAAAGGCTGCGCAAATACATATTTCTTCAACGCTAAAGCGTAAAGAAGGAATTCACTATGTAAAAGAAAATCATATTAACTATTTTAAAAATGCTGAAAACGTTTATAAGGGTGGTATTTTAAAAAGTTTATCATCAATGGCTCGATTAATTTATGGCGAATATGAATCTGATACAATTGCACCAATAATTGCTATTGATCTTGAAAGACATTTGTATAGTCAATATAGTTTCTTATATGAGATTGGTGGATTAATTAATCAAATTATAGCTTCCCATCCAACCAATAAAGATACGAGAAGTTTTGATTTTTATTCACAGGATAATCACTGTCCGTCTTGTTCAGGTCGCCTTAAGATTGAAATCTTTAATAAAGACATTACAATACAAGATAAAAATGTTCCATTTTGGGATGGTTTATTCGATCCGGAAATCATGAAAGTATTGAAATTTTATCAATATGAAAAAATAGAATTTTTATTTGAAGAAATTAAAAATGAACTCGGTCATGATTTATCAAAGAGCTATAATGATATGTCAGAAGAGGAAAAACATACATTTTGGTACGGGTATTTTGAAAAATCATTTTATGATAAGAAAGGTAAGACACGTAGAACATGGGTAGGATTTAATACGATCATTGGTGGATATATTGTTATTTCTAAAGCAGCTATTAAAGAACAAATTAAGGAATCTAAAGAAATCATGACATGTCCAATTTGTGAGGGGACGGTTTTAAATCATCATAAATCGCTTAAGTTTGGAAACTCAGATATTCGTGAAATAATTAATCAGCCTATGGATGAAGTGTTGAACACAGTTGGTAATTTACCGGCACTCGTTGAATTGAAGTCTAAAATAGGTGGAGATATGAGATTGACGGAAGATGTTTCTTTATTGCCAAGAAAAGTACAAGTTGCACTGAAAATGTTCGAATTAGAACAAGCAAGTTTTTCAAATTATGAAATAGTGTTACAAAATGTTTTACCATTCTGGGACGAAATTAAAGGGAATATAGAATCCATTAGCGCCAATAATCAAGTAACTATTTGTGATTTTTCTAATGTTTATGAAACAAGAGAAACCATTATAGATCAGTATTTCACAAATGGAAAATATAAAAAACTAACATATGTTTACGAAGCATTTGGTTACAAAAAATTAGTTACACAAATTAATAAAATTAAAAAAAGCAACCCATGTCCATTCTGTAACGGAAAGAAAGTTATAACTGAAGATAACCTACATGATGGCGTGTTTAAATTAACAATTCCATGTGTCACTTGTAATGCAAGTGGTATTAATGATGAAGGGCTTAAAGAAATTGTTGATGGCATAGATGTGCAAACATGGTTAACTGGAACAGTTAGTGATGTTGTGGATGAAAGTTTATTAACGGAGGCCGTTGCACAAATACCGATTTTTAATCGTATTCGTGAGTTGGATAAACGAGATATGATGGCTGTTTATGAATGTTTGGAGATTAATAAGTAAATGGACAGAACAAGTTTAATTAAAGGTCATTTAGAAATGTGTGTATTATCGATTTTATCGAGAAAGAAAAGTTATGGATATGAAATTATGAAAGAGCTTGAAGTACACAATTTAAAATTGAAAGGAGTAGGAAGTATTTATCCCATTTTAACTAAGTTGAAAAATCAAGAATGGGTTAATACATATCAAGAAGTAACAGCCAGTGGCAAAGTTAGAATTTATTATGAAATTAATGACAACTGGAAAATACGACTTGAGAAGAAAATTAATGAGTGGCTAGAATTGCAATCTGATATTCAAACATTATTAAAAAGCGGTTTGAAAGGAGACCTTTTGAAATGAATGAGGAATGAACTAAAAGGTAAAGAACAGCAATTTTTAACTGACGTACTTAAAGAATTAAAGCAATACGATATAAGCATAGAAGAAAGGGAAAATATTAAACGACAATTATTAGAACATTTTCAAGAATGTCGTGAAGATGGTGAGGATAGTATAAATAATCTAGGAACTCCTCAATTATTTGTTCAAGATTTTTTGGAAATAAATGAAATTGATATACGAGTAAAAATGAAACAATTTCAAAATGTAAACGGAAAATCAAATGCATTACTATTAAGTGGTATATTCATCGCATTTATTACTTACCTCACCTCACAAACTACACTTTCAATATTTTTAACTGAATCATTTCATTCAACTCATAGTAAAAATTCATTTAATTATAATCTTTTATATCGTATAGCAGAGAATCAGTGGTGGAACTATGTATTAATAATGATTAGTTTTACGCTCTCTGTATTAGTATTTATTAGCCTAGTAATTTATAAAAAAAGAAAGCTATCTAAAGTATAAATGAAGAAAATTATCTATAAAGTATTTCAAATTTGTATTCTTTGTAATGTATTAATATTATGTATCGTACATCCAAAAGTTTATGCTGAGCAAAATATTAAAGTTACTTTAGATAAGTACATTGAAAAATTTATAAAGGAGCAGAACATTCCAGGAGCTTCTGTTGCAATTGTACATCATAAAGATGTATTCTTCGCAAAATCGTGGGGAATTACTGGAGAGTCTGAAAAAAAGGTAACTAGTAAAACGCCGTTTGCAATCGGTTCAATAAGTAAATCTTTAACAGCTTTAGCTATAGTAAAGTTAATAGAAGATAAAAAAATAAAATTAGAGGATTCAGTTCAACAACATCTCCCTTGGTTTAAACTAAAAGATACTCAATTAACCTCGAATATAACAATCCAACATCTACTAACTCATACGAGTGGAATAAATACATTTGAAGGTTTAGCATTATCAGATAAGCAATTAAAAAGTTCTACATCATTAAAAGAAAATGTAATGAAACTTTCAAATGTAAAATTAACGGCTCCACCAGGGGAAATATATCAATATAGTAATGCGAATTATATTGTTTTAGGTGCACTTATTGAGGAAGTAACAAATGAAACATATTCTTCATATATGGAAAAGCATGTTTTTCAGCCATTAAAAATGAATGGTGCAGCAGCAAATAAAGATAGTGCATATGAAAAAGGATATTTAACAGGCTATCAATCTTGGTTTGGAATACCAAGAAAAAGTGTAGTGTCCTATGATAATGCTGGGACACCATATGGTTATATTACCGCGAATTTGGAGGATATGATTCAATATATTATGTTTTTAAATCGTCAAGAGCACACTCAATTTTTAAAGAGAGAAAACATTGACCTTTATTTATCACCACTTTATAAAATAAATCCAGAAAAAAGTTATGGGTTTGGATTAAGAACAACGAATTTAAATGACAACGAAACGATGATTTGGCATTCAGGATCTACCCCCGATGCTCATGCTGAAATGTTTATTTTAAATAATAGCGGTTGGGGTGGTGTGATCTTAACGAATAAAAATCATGTATTAGAAGAGGGGGCACTAGTGGTATTGAAAAAGGGGATTATTAGTATTTTGAATGGTGAAGAACCTAATGAAGTTCCTAAAAATATCCCAATCACACAAATTGTTATGTCGTTAGTTATACTCATACTTTTCATTACATCAATTATGTTAAATAAAAAATATAAACATAAGAAAAATCGTAAAAAATCCAATTGGTTTTTCGTAGGGAGTCTATTTCTAATATTATCAATTATTTTAATCCCACTTCTTACTTATAGCACAAATTCACCGTGGCATACGATTGAAGTATTTTCAGCAGATGTAGCCTTACTAACTAGAATTATAATAATCTTATTTGCTGTAAACGGACTAATATCAATCTTAATTGCCTTAAGAAGGCAGAAAGAAGGTAATTAAATGTTTAAAATTGGAGATTTTTCAAAATTATCTTCCATTAGTATACGTATGTTGAGACACTACGATAAAGTGGAGCTATTACAGCCAGTAAAAGTCGATGAGCAAAGTGGTTATCGATATTATTCAGCGGCTCAACTAAAGAAAGTAAATCAAATTCAAACGTTTAAAGATATGGGGTTTAATATCGCTACCATTAAAGAAATAATAGAATGCGATAATATGGATAGTATAAAGGAGCAATTTCTAAATCGTAGTACTCAAATTAAAGAAGACATGAATAACCTCCAAAAACAATTACGTCTCCTCGAAAACTCAATGAAAACGATGAGAGAGGATGTTGTTGAGATGAACTATCATGTTTCAATAAAAGAAATTCCAGAAAGAAATGTAGCTACTGTTAGAAAGGTTATTCCATCGTATAATTGTGAAGGCGATTTATGGAGTATATTAATGCAAGAAATTCATATGAAAAATATTAGTATGGCTCACCCGAGTTATAGTATCGCTGTCTTCCATGATCAAGAATACAAAGAAAATGATGTGGATATAGAAATACAGCTAAATATCTTAGGAAAGCATGAAAATACAAAAGATGTTCATTTTCAAAAAATAGAGCCAATCAAAGTAGCTTCTATAACAGTAAGCGGAAGTTATGAACAAATGACAAATGTAAATGAAGCAGCCGCAAAATGGATTGAGACGGAAGGTTACGAATTAGCAGGCCCGATGTTTAATATTTATCATGTGAGCCCAGCGATGGAAACGGATCCTAATAAGTGGGTTACAGAGGTTTGTTATCCAATCAACAAATAAATGTCTTTTACTACATTAAAAGATAAACAAATCGTTATTATTGGTGGAAGTTCTGGTATTGGATTAGCGACAGCAACACAAGCAGTTGAACAAGGCGCACATGTTATTATTGCCGGACGCTCGGAAGAAAAGCTAAAGGCTGCTCAAGAATTAATAAATAACAATCACCTTCAAACTTATGTATTGGATAATCAAAATAAAGAGCAATTACAAAATTTTTTCAAAGATGTCGGGAAATTTGATCATTTATTTACACCGGGGGCTTCTTACACACTTGGACCAATAACCACTACAGAGGAAATTGCTGAAAGTAGCTTTATCGGAAAGTTTTGGCCTCAATATTATGCCGTGAAATATGCCATTCCTTTTCTTTCAAAATCAGGATCTATCGTGTTCATGTCTGGTGCATTTAGCCAAAGGCCACTTAAAGGTGCTCCTGCTTATGGAGCTTGTAATGGTGCTATTGAAAGTTTAGGAAAAGCTTTAGCTGTTGAATTAGCTCCGATTAGAGTTAATGTTGTTTCTCCTGGAACGATACAAAGAGAGAATGAACAAAACGAAAAAAGACTAGCTGCTTATGAAGATTATAAGTCTCTTTCTCTTGTAAAAAGACCTGGGCATAATGATGAAATTGCACATACTGTCCTGTTTTTAATGCAAAATGAGTTTACTACGGGTAGTGTATTATTTCCTGATGGAGGATACACATATCATTAAATGGATTTACAAGAACCTAAATTAAAAGGGGTAATAGCGACATTACAAATAATCGGTGGGAAATGGAAGCCATTGCTTTTATTTATTTTGCTAACAGATGGAACGAAACGGTTTGGTGAATTAAAGAGATTAATACCCGATATATCTCAAGGAACATTAGCGAAGCAGCTTCGTGAATTAGAGCAAGATCAACTAATAAAACGTGAAATGTATCAAGAAATACCACCTAAAGTGGAATATAGTTTATCTGAGCATGGAAAAACGGTAAGCGCGGTGTTGGATAGTATGTGTGGTTGGGGTAGAGGACATTTAGAATTTATTGATAAAAATAGACTATAAATGAACGAATTAGAGTACAAAAACTTTTATGATAAAGTAGGAAGATTAAATGGGTGGGATTTCAGTAAGCTGAAATGTGAAACGGTAGGAGGCACTTGGGATTTTTATGGCGAAGTGAAAGAAAGATGCAAACCATCAGACATGCTACTTGATGTAGGTACAGGTGGAGGAGAGAATGTACTTAACATAGCATCTTCAGCTAAATTGTTAATTGGAATAGATAATTCTAATGGCATGATTGAAACAGCACATTCCAACTTGAAAAAAGCAGGTGTACAAAATGTTAAGTTTCTCCAAATGGGTTCTGAAGCTTTAACGTTTCCGCATGCTTATTTTGATATTGCTTCTAGTTGTCATGCACCTTTACTAGCATCTGAGTTAGCAAAAGTAATGAAAAAAGGTGCTTTTTTCTTAACGCAACAAGTTTGTGAACATGATAAATTAAACCTTAAAGAAGCATTTGGCAGAGGACAATGTTTAGGTGAAAGAGATGGCACTTTAAAAGAAAAGTATATGAGTGAACTTATTAGTGCAGGATTTGAACTCGTGCAAGTACGTGAATATGATGTTACCGATTATTACAGTACACCTGAAGATCTCATTTTTTTATTAAAACATACGCCTATTATTCCTAATTTTGGAGCAGAGGAAGAGGATTTTACTATTTTACAAAAGTTCATCGACGCGAATAGTTCTGAAAAGGGGATTCGTACGAATTCAAAGAGGTTTATGATTATTGCTGTTAAATTATAAATGCAGGAAAAACTTGAAAATAATAGAAATAAGTTAAGTGCTAATCAAAAAATCGAAATATGGAGGATAGTTGTTTTGAAACGTTACTATATTAACAATGAAAAATTAAACGTACATATTACTGAATGGGGGAATAATGATAAACCCGTTATTTTTTGTTTACATGGATTAGGAAGTACGAGTTTAAGTTTTATAGAAATAGCAGAAGAGTTAAAGGAAGAGTATAGATTCATCTCCATTGATGCACCTGGGCATGGTAAAACACCACCCTTTGAAAGAACAAAAGATTATGAGATGCAAAACTTAGCAAATTGGTTAAATGAAATAATAAAAGTCCAATATAACTTAAAAAGGTTGATTCTTGTAATGAATTAGATGCAAAGAATTTCTTACTATGGTGCTGCACCTGATGCTATGAAAATTATGATGGACATGGAAAAGTACACAAAACAATCAACGATAAATCGAACGACTAGAGAACTTATTAAAATTAGAGTTTCTCAAATCAATGGCTGTGCTTACTGTATAGATTTACATACATCTGATGCACGAAAAATGGGAGAGACTGAACAAAGAATTTATTGCTTAAGTACTTGGGATGAATGTACTTTTTATACAGCGGAGGAAAAAGTCGCAATTGAATTAGCTGAGCATATTACACTTATTCCTACTAAAAGAGTTCCTGATTCCCTATACAAACGAGTATGTGAACATTACGATGAAAAACAATATATTGACCTTGTCTTGATTATTAATCAAATTAATAGTTGGAATAGAATTTCTATCGCGATGGGAAATACACCGGCAAAAAAATAAATGATTACACACATTTCAGATATTAAACTACAAACTGTTTCTATAGAAGGAGTAAAACAAGTATACAGAGATATATTATCTTTTCCAATAAAAAAAGAAACAGCATCCTTCATTCAATTTGAAGTAACACCTTATACAACAATTAGTTTTCAAGAAGTGTATGAACCAATCGCACCTGCACATTTTGCTTTTGAAATCCCATATTTAAAATTCCATGAAACAGTAAGATGGTTAAAGGACTCTGGATTACTCATTGTGAAATGGAAAAATGGAAATGTAATTGGTGAAGAGAATGGTCTATTCAATTTATACTTTAAAGACGGTGATGGAAATCTTCTTGAAATTATCGCACATAGTTATATTAATGAAGAGGTATTAGTTCCACATTCACCGTTAAACGTTTTATACGTAAGGGAAATTGGTCTTCCTGTTAAAAGTGTACCTGTATTTACGGAGTGGTTGAAATCAAATTTAAATATGAAAACGATGGAAGATGGGGACATTTTCAATTTTGTTATAGGTGGCACTGCATACATTGTTGCAACTTGGTGGCAGCGACCTTGGATTCCAATTGCGATGAAAGCTTTACCACCAAAAGTACACGTTTCTTTGGGAACACCAGATCAAGCATTTTTACAACGAATCCAAAATAATTTGAAGAAAAATAGTGTTCCATATGAAGGTAAATATAGTGAAGTATTATTTATTGAGCAGGGATATGCATTTACTGTCTTGTATACACCAGAGTTTCATTCCGATATTCCTAAGAAATTAAACTTACCGCTTTCTATTTAAGTGATTTTAGGTAATCCAATTGCAAAAGGGAATACAGCGGAAATTTATATGTATGATAATAAGATTGTGAAATTATTTAAAGAATATCTTCCAGATACAGAGTCTACAAATGAAGCAAAAAAACAAAAATATGCTTATTCATGCGGACTACCAGTTCCGAACGTATTTAAAGTGACAAAGATACAAAATAGACAGGCAATTATTATGGAATATGTAAAAGGGGAAAGTATTGGCGAACTCCTGCTTAATAATCTAAATAAGGCAGAACATTACATCAATATTTGTGTTAATGAACAAAAAAAGATTCATGCTATACGTGTGAATATAGATGAAATGGAACCAATGAGAGAAAGGTTAGAGCGTCAAATTAAATCTGTACATACATTGGATGAAAGCAAAAAGAAAAATATTTTACAAAAATTAGATTCAATTGTATTTGATTCTAGGCTATGTCATGGAGATTTTCATCCGTTGAATTTGATTTTGAGTAACGATAACGTAAAAATTATAGACTGGATAGATGCAAGTTCAGGTGATGTTCGTGCAGATGTATTTCGTACATACTTATTGTACGCTCAGGCCTCAGTAGAATTAGCTGAAATGTATTTACATATGTATTGTAGAAATACTGGCTTATCACGAGATGAGATTTTTCAATGGGCTCCAATTATTATTACAGCTAGGTTTGCTGAGAAGATATCTCCGCAAAACGCAGTTTGTTTAAATGGAGTGTTAGATCAGTATGTATAAATGAAGGAACTAGAAAAAGAAATACTCACATTAGTAAACGAACGTTATCCATTACATTTTATTAACATTAAACCTATAACAAACGAAATGTATCAATGTAATACAGTACAAGATAATTACTTCATTAGAATTACAAACTATAAAACATATGAAGAACAGTTAGAAGAAGTTAAATATACAAACTTTTTATATCAAACTGGATTAGATGTTCCACCAATCATACCTTCTTTACAGGGGAATTTAGTAGAAAATTTAACATTAGACAAGGAAGTATTTGCTGTAGTTTATAAAGCTGCTCCTGGCATTCACTTACCAAGAAGTGAGTGGAATCCCAATGTATTTAAAAAATTGGGTCAACAAATTGGCAAATTACATCTGATATCTAAAGACTTTGAAAGTATTGAACGAGTTAAACATATTAACGCTTGGTATGAAAATGAAGAATATAATTTCCTTAAATATATCCCTAAAGAAGAGACTATTATTAGAGAAATTGCATGCAATGTTTTATCTTCCATTAAAAACCTACCAAAAACATCTACGAACTACGGCCTGATCCATGGAGATTTATGGTTAGAAAACATTTTAGTTGATAGCGATTCAAACTTATCCATCATTGATTTTCAAGACTGTGAGAAACACTTTTACATATTCGATTTAGCAGTTCCAATTTATAGTGCAATAGAATATTCATTTGCTGGAAATGGGAATATTGTCGACTATGAGAATTCTATTACAAAAGCGATACTTGACGGGTATCAAGAAGAAAGAGAACTACCTAAAGAAATGATAGACAAGCTTCCGTTGTTTATCAAATTAAAAGAGATATTTGAATATAGTTTAATGCACATGTATTGGAATAAAGAAGAATTAACTGAGGATCAAGTACGGATAATGAATCTTTATAGAATGAAACTTGAAAATAAAGATTCATTAATCAAAATGTAAATGAATGAGCATATACAGAAAATGATTGATTGGATTGAGAAGAATTTGAGGAAGGCATTCTCATTAGATAAATTATCTCATTACATGGGATATTCTCCTTATTATTGTTCTTTCAAATTTCATCAAGTAACAGGTGTAAGCATTAGGCGTTATGTTCTTCTTAGAAGATTGTATTTATCTACGGAGGACTTGACGAACGGTAGAAAGATAATAGATATCGCAATGGATTACGATTACTCTTCGCAAGAGGCTTATGGTAGAGCTTTTAAAACTGTTTTTGGTATAACCCCAAAAGATTTCCAACTTAACAAGATGCCAGTTCAATCATTTGTTAAACTCAATATAAATAAAGAAGAGGAGTTTAAAATGAATATTTCTAGAAAAATAGAGGTTGAGCAGTTACGAAATAGGAAATGTGAACTGTTCGATAAAGACGTACTAAATATATTAAATGGCCAATTTATGTATGAAGAATTTAAAAACGAAAAATTAATGGGAGAGTCTGATTACGCCCCATTTAATGAAGCAATGTGTGTAAATGCTTCTAGTACACAAATTTTTGATGAAGAATTCATTGGAGTAAGAGCGAGGGGGCATAATAGTTCAGTAGAGAATTATATAAAAAAGGTTATAGATCCATTAGAAAAGTTTTTTAAGAATAATTATGAATGTATTGTTTTATGGTTTGGTGAAGATATGTTTTGCCAAATGAACCTAGTGACAATACTTTCTTATCTTGAGCAGTCAGGCTATGAGGGGAGAGTGATTTTAAATAGCTTTAGGGAAGATGAATTCAAAGTCAGTCAAACTGAACTTAAGTTAGGTAACTATTGTTCTGTATACAAAGAGGTATTGGTAAACCAAAGAAAACCATCTGTGGATTTACTCCCAGTGATGTATCAGGCTATAAAGTTATATTTAGAAATGTTAAAAGAAGATAATGCTGTAACAAAATTCATCTACAAAAATAAAGAATTATCAAACCAAGAATTATTAATAAAGTTGTTTCATCTTTTTCCCGCAATCGGATATGGAGATTCTCAATACATAGAACTTATTAATAAAATAAAGAAGAAAGCTGCACCTAAAATATAGATGCAGCGCGTAAATACGATTGATATTAGTAATATACTTGAATTGGAACAAGCTCTTTCAACTTTAATAAATAAAAAGATTTCTTCAAAACTAGACCTTGAACACTGGTTAAAAGAACAATCTACATTAATTTGGGAAATCGAAGAACAATTACGATTACACTATATCGCCTTTCAAAGTAATACAGATAATAAAGAAATAAAAGATACTTTTGAACATGATCAACAATTTGTAAAGCCACTTTTAAAACGTTATCAAAATTTATTTAATAATAAATACTTACAGTCACCATTTCGAATGGAATTAGATTCTAAAGTATATGGTTTATTAGATGCAAAAATAAAAAATGCTCAAACTTTATTTTGCGAGGAAAATATCGAATTAGAAATTAAAGAAGACCAATTAGTAGCAGAGTACTTTGAAATTACAGGAGGACTAAGTGGAAATTGGGACGGCGAAGAAAAAACGATAACGGAATTACAATCCTATTTACAAAATCCGAATCGTGACATCCGTAAAAAAGTAAAAACAATTATTTCTGAACAGTTTTTATCTGTTGAAAAAGAACTCCAAAGCATCTTAAATACATTAATTAACATTCGCCACCAAAAAGCAAAAAACATTCAAGTAGAGAATTATCGTGATTATATGTTTAAAAAATATGAGCGTTTTGATTATACAGCGAAAGATTGCTATGAACTAGCCGAATCAATACGAGAGTACGTTGTACCACTTAAAGATAAAATATTACAAGAGAAAAAAGAGAAACTACAAGTAGATACGCTTCGCCCATGGGATGTAACAGCTGTAGCACCTGATCAAAAAGTGCTTAAACCAATTGCAAATGAAAAAGATTTAATTGACAAATGCACTTACATCTTCAATAAACTAGATGTTGAATTTTCAGCGTTATTAAACCGAATGCATACTTATGATTGCTTAGATTTAGGAAGTCGTAAAGGAAAAGCAGCTGGTGGTTTTTGTGAGTACTTACCTGCTTCTCAATTATCTTTTATTTTTATGAACCTAAACTATACACAAGATGATATTATTACTTTCATACATGAAATGGGTCATAGCATTCATAACGAGTGCGTAAAACCATTAGAATTACGACAGTATATAGAAATTCCCGCTGAAACGGCTGAACTAGCTAGTATGACAATGGAAGTATTCACAATAGACTATTGGGATACTTTCTATACAGACAAAGAAGATTTAAAACAAGCAAAAATCAACTACTTTAAAGATGTTATTTCATATTTACCTGTTATGCTTATCGTAGATCAGTTCCAACACTGGCTGTATGAAAACCCTAATCATACTACTGAGGAAAGAAATGAAAAATACTTACAACTTCAAAAACATTATCAGTCTAGCGTCATACATATTGATGGTTACGAAAACTGGATAGCAACGAGTTGGTTGCCAGTACTTCATATTTTTGAAGTACCATTCTATTATATTGAATATGCAATCGCACAACTTGGTGCACTGCAAATGTATAAACAATATAAAGAAAATCCTAAACAAGCACTAAATAATTATAGGAAGGCATTATCACTAGGAAGCTCAAAATCTATAAAAGAAGTGTATGAAGCAGCTGGTATTCGTTTTGATTTCTCTGGTGAAACTATTAAAGAATTAATGCTATTTGTAGAAGAAGAGTTAGATTCACTTGAACGTATATAAATGAAACATACAACAAAGGCATATTTATCAGCATTACTCTATTCATTTATTATTGGATTCTCCTTTATGTTTGTGAAATTAGCATTAACAGTTACGAGCCCCCTCGATACCCTTGCTCATCGTTTTACAATTGCTTTCGTAGCTGCAAGCATTCCCGTTATTTTCGGTTTTGTACAGTTAAATATATCATTTAAAAACATACTTGCCCTTTTACCAATTGCAATATTTTATCCAGCACTATTTTTTGCTTTCCAAGCGTTTGGCTTAGTGTATACAAGTTCATCTGAAGCTGGAATTATTCAAGCGGCAATTCCTATATTTACGATGATATTAGCTTCCTATTTTTTAAAAGAATATACGAATATATGGCAAAAAATCTCTGTTTTCATTTCTGTCATCGGAGTCATTTATATATTTATCATGAATGGTTTAGGGGCTCATGAAACTAGTCTCATCGGTGTTATTCTTATTCTGTTATCGGCATTATCATCTGCTTGCTATAATGTGTTAGCTCGAAAAATGACAAAGAATTTCAAGCTAATGGATCTAACTTACACAATGACTGCGATTGGTTTTATTAGTTTTAATGTAATTGCTATCACTAGCCATATAAACAAAGGTACATTAACTATATTCTTTAAGCCATTTATGAATGGAACATTTCTTATTTCCATTTTATATTTAGGTTTACTATCTTCTTTACTGACCGCATTGTTATTAAACTATTCATTATCTTATATTGAAGCAGCTAAAATAAGTGTTTTCAGCAATTTATCTACACTTATTACCATTATCGCAGGAGTTGCATTCTTACATGAACAAATCGCATACTACCATATCATCGGCACAATTCTGATTGTTCTTGGAGTAGTGGGCACAAACTTTTTAGGAAAAAAAGGGATTGTAATAAAGAAAAAGAATACTTCCTTAAGTAAATAAATGTATAAGTATTTACATGTTTTAAACGACTTAGAAAATATGATTCAAAATGGAGAGGTAAAAGAAGGGGGAAAATTACCGTCTATTCGGGCTTTAGTTACGCAATATGAATGTAATAAGGCGACAGTTATACGTGCACTTCATGAATTAGAAAAGCGTCATATTATTTATTCCGTCCCTCAAAGTGGATACTACGTTGTTAAGAAATCCGGGAGTATCATAGAAACTAACGAGATAATTGATTTTGCTTCCTCAGCACCAGATCCAGATGTGTTTCCGTATTTAGATTTTCAACATTGTATTAATAAGGCCATTGATACATATAAAAACGACTTGTTCATATATGGAACGCCGAAAGGTTTACCATCTCTAATTCCAGTTATTCAAAAACAGCTGACAAACTATCAAGTTTTCACAAAAGAAGAAAATATTTTTATAACGTCAGGTGTACAGCAAGCGCTTGCTATATTAACATCTATACCATTTCCGAATGAAAATGAAACGATATTAATTGAACAGCCAACCTATCATCTATATATTGAATATCTAGAAATAAATAAAATTCCTGTAATCGGTATTAAACGTACGAATGAAGGTATCGACTTGAATGAGTTGGAACGTATATTTCGAACAGGAAAAATAAAATTCTTTTATACGATACCAAGATATCATCATCCACTTGGAACTTCTTATTCTAAAGATGAGAAAGAAAAAATCGTACTATTGGCTAAGAAGTATAATGTATTTATAGTGGAAGATGATTATTTAGCAGATTTAGAAAATGATTCAAAAGCAGATCCTTTATATAGCTTACATAATTGTAATCATGTCATATATTTGAAAAGTTATTCGAAGATTATTTTCCCTGGTTTACGAGTCGGTGTGGCGGTTATTCCACCAGCTATTGCAAATGCTTTTCATAAATATAAAAAGATTTTAGATATCGATAGTCCAATGATATCCCAAGCTGCATTAGAAATTTATATAAAGAGTGGCATGTTCGAACGCCATAAAAATAAAATTAAATCTTCCTATTACAATAGATCAAAAAAACTAGTTGAAACATTAGAAAAAGTACATAATGAAAACCCACTTTTATTTACATATAAAAAGCATAATACAGTAGGAATTCATACTTGTTTAGAAGTACATAAAACAAGTGTTTCGGAAATGTTTTTTGAAAAATTGAGTGACATTCAAATAAATATTGATTCTATTGATAAAAATTACGTCAAAGGTTTTCCTAAAGAGAGATTGTTAAAGTTAAACGTATCGAATGTCAAAGAAGATAAGATTGAAGAAGGAATTCGCAAAGTAATCGAGGAAGTAAAACAATCGGCACGTCTAGATTTTCAATTTAAAAAAGAATAAGTGAGAGGAAAAATAATAACCTTGTTTGTATGTATTGCTATAGGTATTGGAGCGATGGTAGTTATTAAATATTATATAGATGATGATCAGTGCATAGCGGTTGCAAAATATTCAAGAGGTATTATCGTAGATCAAAATAATGAACCTATATTTAATGTGAAAATTTATGAAGATTCAGTTGAAAGTAAGGAACGTAGCATCTCAAATGAACAAGGTGAATTTGAAATTGCACATGGCGTTTGTGGTGAAATTGCGTTACAATTGGTTACTCCAGATGGCGGAATTTATACGAGAAAATATGATAGTGAACATATACCGAAAGTAATAAAGATAGAGTATAAAAAGTAAATGGAGTCTATGGCGGTACGTATAGTAGATAATCTACAACAATTATCTTTGTTACTTATGTTTTTAAGTACATTTATATTTTACAGATATTTAAAGAAGGTTAAACGAGAGAGAAAATTAACTGGTTTTGAATGGACAATGTATTTTGTCACTCAATTTGCGACATTAATTTGGGCAATTACTTATTTTATTAAACACTTAGCTGAATCGTAAATGAAAATATTTGTAGCAGGTGCAACGGGTGTTATAGGACGTTCTTTATTACCTATGTTAATAAAAGAGGGGCATACGGTGTTTGCAATGATTCGTAATGAATTGCAAGTAGAAGCCATGAAGAAAGTTGGTGCTATACCAGTAATAGCCGATGTGTTTAATCGACAGGCTGTATTTTCTGTATTGGAAGAAACAACACCCGATGTAGTTATACATCAATTAACGTCATTGTCTTCATGGAATTTTGAGGATAATGCAAAAATTAGAATGGAGGGCACTCGTAACCTTGTCGATGCAGCTAAAAATGTAGGGGTACAGAAAATAATCGCTCAAAGTATTTCATGGGCGTATGAGCCAGGGGATACATTTGCGACTGAAAAAGATTCACTACATATTACTGCTCCTATGCCTCGGCAAATCACTGTTAATGGCATATTAAAATTAGAATCAGCTGTTTCTGAGTTACCAGAATCGATTATTCTTCGTTACGGTACACTATACGGACCGGGAACATGGTATGCGGAACACGGCTTAATTGCAAATCAAGTTCGTAATAATGAAATGATTGCAACAGATGGGATAAGCTCGTTTATACATGTCGAAGATGCTGCAAGAGCTACTATGCTAGCCCTTAATTGGCCTTCAGGAATCGTAAATATTGTAGATAATTATCCAGCAACTAGTAAAGAATGGTTACCAATATATGCAGCAGCGATAGGGGCACCTGAGCCTAAAGTTCAAGATGGGAAAAATAGTTGGGAAAGAGGAGCTTCAAATTATAAGGCACGTAAAGAGTATGGATGGACACCTTTAAATCTATCATGGTCTGAAGGATTTAAAAATTTGATAAGTATGTAAATGAATATAATTTGGGAAAGTATTATATTAACTCTTACTGGAATAATTGTTTTGAAAATGACAGGTAGTACATCTGTCAGCCAAATGACAAGAGCTGAAATAATTATAGTTGTATCAATTGGACGTATTATTGTAGAACCTGTATTAAGTAGGAAAGTAGTTCCATCTCTATTTGCAGCTATCATATTTGCGAGCATACTACTTATCATTCATTTCTTTGAATTGAAATCAAGGAAGGTGGAGCGATTCCTAAATGGAAGTAGCATTGTAATTGTTGAAAACGGAAAGATTGTAAAAGAAAATTTGATACGGGCAAAAATGTCAGAACAACAACTTTATATGCAATTAAGAGAAAAAGGGATCCATGATGTAAAGAATTTACAGCAAGTTACAGCGGAACCGAATGGGCGTATTGGTTATCATTTAATAAAAGAAGCACAACCAATAACTTTAGAAATGTTAGAAAAAGTATTAGATCAGTACAATATAAAAAAGTGAATGGAATTTTGGGAATCAAGTTTTATTGAAAAACAAACGATGTGGGGATTTGAACCTACAAAATCTGCAATTTTGACAAAAGATTTTTTTCTTGAAAAGAACGTTAAGGATATATTAGTTCCGGGTATTGGATATGGAAGAAATGCAAAGGTTTTTATTGATAATCGGATAAATGTAACAGGTATTGAAATTTCAAAAACAGCCATTGATTTAGCAAATCAAAACGGACTAGAAAATATTAATATGTATCACGGTTCGGTAAATGAGATGCCTTTTGATAGTAAACTATATGATGGGATATTTAGTCATGCACTTCTTCATTTGTTGAATAAGCAGGATAGAGAGAAATTTATTAAAGATTGTTATAATCAGTTAAAACCTGGCGGATATATGGTTTTTACAACTGTTTCTAAAAAAGCTCCAATGTTCGGTAAGGGAAAACAATTGGATGAAAACTACTTTGAGATAATGGAAGGCGTAAAAATGTATTTCTATGATTCCGAATCTATAAAACAAGATTTTAGTAAATATGGATTAGTACAAGTTTCCGAAATTGATGAACCAAATAAGAACATGGAAAATAAACCTTCAATCAATTTCTTAATGATAAAATGCCAGAAAGAACTATAAATGCAAACAAGAAAAGCTTATTTATATGTATTTCATACGATGTCAGATTGGGAGTACGGACATTTAATTGCTGAACTGAATACAGGAAGATATTTCAAAAAAGGTTTAGTGCCTTTAAAAGTAATTACAGTAGGAGTAAATAAAGAAACGGTTATTTCAATGGGAGGCTTGCATATAAAGCCAGATAGTTCCCTAGATGAATGTATCCTTGAGAGTAACGATCTATTAATTTTACCTGGAGGGAATACTTGGAGTGAAGATATACATAAACCTATTTTGAGAAAAGTTGATGAGGTTTTAAAACTTGGTACAATTGTGGCTGCAATTTGCGGTGCAACTATAGGTCTTGCAAATTACGGTTACTTAAATTCTAGAAAGCATACAAGTAATAGTTTAGATTATATGAAAATGGTTTGTCCTACTTACAAAGGAGAAAATTTTTATGAAGAGGGACCTGTAGCATCTGGTGAAAACCTTATTACTGCATCGGGTGTAGCTCCTCTAGAATTCGCAATGGAAGTACTGAAAAGATTAGATGTATTTGCGCCGGATACACTTCATTCATGGTATAAATTGAATGAGACTCATGAACCGGAATATTTCTTTCAGTTAATGAATTCAATTAATAACTGAATGAATCGTATCGATTACATAAGACAAGAAGAAAAGAAATATCATGACCTTTATTATGAACAATATAAACTATTTGAGACTGGATCTTGGCTTTACAAACCAGTTAAAACAGTTATGGACATGATGGACTATTTCGAAGGACAAAACAACTTGCAAGTACTTGACCTCGGATCTGGCGTTGGAAGAAATAGTATTCCAATTGCACAAAAGATAAAAAATTGTAGCGGCACTGTTACTTGTGTTGATTTACTTCATTCTGCTTTAACAAAGTTACAAGTTTACAGCAAAGAACATGATGTATTCGAGGTTATAAAAACAGAACAAGCAGCAATTGAAAACTATCATATCGACTCTAACGCTTATGATTATATCGTTTCAGTATCAAGTTTAGAACATGTTAAATCTGAAGAAGATTTTAAAAATGTGCTCCATACTATGAAAAAAGGTACAAAAAATGGCGGTATTAATTGTTTAATTATTAACTCTAACATACAAGAAGTTGATTTAAAAACGAATGAAGAATTAGATGCTTTAATTGAAATTAATCTCCCTACCGAAGAAATGATACATCTATTAAAAAGCATTTATACTGGATGGAAAGAAATAAAACTTGAAATAAAAGAATTAGCATATGATATAGTTCGAAATGAAAGACAGATTCAATTAAAAACAAATGCTATTACTTTTGTCGTTCAGAAATAAGTGAACATCTTGTTCAGTAATATAGAATTAGTTTTAGATGCTAAAGCAACTTTAGCTGAAGGACCATGTTGGAATGAAAAAAAGCAACTTTTATATTGGGTTGATATTATGGAGAAAACATTATGTATTTATAATCCCACTAACAATACGAACCGAGTAATTACCCTTAATCAGCAAATCGGCTGTGTTGTTCCATATGTAGAGGATGTAGTACTTTTAGCAATGGAAAACGGCTTTTACTGTCTTAACCTGAAAACAGAAAAACTGACACATATTTATGATCCTGAATCACATTTAATAGAAAATCGTTTTAATGATGGGAAATGTGCTCCAGCTGGTCGCTTCTGGGCGGGTACTACTGATTTAAATGGAATAAATGCTGCAGGTTCCTTATATTGTTTACATAATAATTTGAGCGTTGAGAAAAAAGTTTCACATGTAAATACATCAAATGAAATCGCTTGGTCACCTGATCATACATACCTTTATTTTATTGATACACCTACTAAAAAAGTAGTTCGTTTTCATTATGATATACGTACTGGAGAAATTAGTAATCCAACTGATGTTATCCTTTTCCCTGAAAATGATGGTTTACCTGATGGGATGACAATCGATAAAGAAGGTTGCTTATGGATTGCACATTGGGGTGGTTCGCAGATTACTAGATGGAATCCTTTGACTGGAGAACAAATATTAAGTGTTCCAATTCCTGCATTAAATGTAACGTCGTGTACATTTGGAGGTCCTAATTCAACTGACTTATATGTTACGACAGCCCGAACAAGAATGACGGATGAAGAATTAAAAAAGTACCCACATGCTGGTGGTATCTTTCGAATTCAAACGAATATAAAAGGCTGTCCTACCTATTCATTTTGCAGTGAAAATATTGGAGCTGAAACAATATGAATGCATTGGGCGTATGAAGTAGCACATGAATTAATTAGAAAACATCCAAATAAAGAAACTTTTGTTTGTGCATCTGGAATTAGTCCATCTGGTTCTGTTCACATTGGAAACTTCCGTGAAATAGTAACGACTTATTTCGTTGTAAGAGCTCTGCAAAATTTAGGGAAAAAGACTCGTTTTATCTTTTCATGGGATGATTATGACAGGTTTAGAAAAGTTCCTAAAAATATTGATCCATCTTTTGCAAGATACATTGGTATGCCGTACTGTGATATCCCTGATCCGCATGGGTGTCATAACTCATATGCAGAGCATTTTGAACAAGAGTTTGAGACATCGCTTCAAGCAATTGGGATTGAAGTGGAATTCATATATCAACATGCTGAATATAGAAGCGGAAGGTATAATGGCAATATATTAGAGGCTTTGCATAAAAGAAAAGAAATATATGATATTTTAATGCGTTTTAAAACAGGAGTTCACTTTGAAGAAGATAGAGAAAACTTTTATCCAGTTACGTTATATTGCGAGAGGTGCGGGAAAGATGCAACAACGATTACACAATTTGATGAAGTATTAGAAACAGTACGGTATGCATGTGAATGCGGAAATGAAAATGAGTTATCGGTAGTAAATACAAATAAAATGAAACTGAATTGGAAAGTTGAGTGGCCGATGAGATGGATGATAGAGGATGTTATTTTTGAACCAGGCGGAAGAGATCATTCATCGGAAACAGGTAGTTACAATGTATCAAAAGAAATTGTAAGGGAAATATTCAATCGTGAAGCGCCTCATTACGTTGCTTATGATTTCATTGGTATTAAAGGTAATCATGAAAAAATGTCTAGTTCTTCAGGGAATAGCATTACACCTAGCGACTTATTAAAAGTGTATGTACCAGAAGTGATTCTTTTTATGTTTGCAAAATATAGGCCAGGCGCAACTTTTCATATTGGCCTTGATGAAGATGTGATCCGAAATTATACAGAGTATGAACGATTGAAAGATAGTTATGAAAATGAAGCACTAAAAAATGAAGATTTATTTGATGCAATTAAACTTTCTAGAGTTGATAACCGATTTAAAGAATATCCAAAGTTTAATCAAGTTGCAGGTACTTTACCACTATTAAATTTTGATTCCTCTATTTTACAAAATATATTAGAGAAAATAGATAGGAGCTATGCATTACCTGAAATGATTGCGATAAGTAATCGTGCAGAGTATTGGATAAGAAATTTTCAATCTGAAAAATTGATTACGGTAAATAAAGAGAAGAATACGGAGTTTTATAACACATTAGAAGATAGACAGAAAAATTGGGTGGAAGAAGTTTGTAAAGCACTTCGTTCTAATAAAGAATATTCTAATTTAATGGAGCAACTGTATACGATTTGTCATCATGAAAATAAAAAAATCATGAAAGGAAATCAAAAGCTATTATTTACCATTATATATAGGCTCGTTATGAATCAATCAAGTGGCCCACGTATACCGTTATTAATACATGTGGTAGGCATCAAAAAAATCATCACATTATTAGATTTCTAAATGCCCCTTATTCCATATAACGAAAGCGATATTGATTTACTAGCTCGTTTAATTCGTGCTGAAGCTGAAGGAGAAGGTCGACAAGGTGAACAGCTTGTTGGCTGCGTTGTTGTGAATCGTGTATTTTGCGATTGCTTAGATTTCAAACAACTCCGTACCGTTCGTGATGCTGTATATCAAAGCCCCGGTGGATTTGAAGCGGTACAATATGGATATTTTTATCAACGCGCTCGTGAGTCAGAAAAGGAAATTGCAAGAAAGGTTTTACAAGGTGAATGGCGCTGGCCAGCACGATGGGCTCTTTGGTATTTCCGTCCAGTTGGAGCTTGCCCACCTGAATGGTATAATCAGCCGTTTGTAGGGCAATTTAAAAGCCATTGTTTTTATGAGCCAAGTGGTAATGAATGTCCAAAACTGTATACACGGTAGATGTATCGAATTCATAAAGATGACATTATTTACGCAATGTCACCAGAAAATAAGCCGTGTATGGAAGTGGAAATTGGGAGCCGTCTTGTATTTGAAACATATGATTGCTTTGAAAACCAAATTGATTCGGAAGATGTTGTGTTCCAAGAATTAGATTGGAACCGAATTAATCCAGCGACTGGGCCTGTATATATTACAGGTGCAGAACCGGGTGATATATTAGCCGTAACGATTGAAAAGATTAAAATTGCAGAGCAGGGTGTTTTAACTACAGGTGCGAACCTCGGTGTAATGGGTGAAGTGCTAAATGAAAATACAGTGAAAATCGTCCCAATACATAATGAACATGTTTTGTTTTCAAATGAACTGCAAATTCCGATTAATCCAATGATCGGTGTGATTGGTACTGCGCCGAAAGAGGAGAGTATTTCCTGTGGAACACCGCATGACCACGGCGGAAATATGGACTGTAAAGAGATAAAAGAAGGGACAACATTGTTATTACCTGTAAATGTTCCTGGTGCTCTATTAGCATTAGGTGATTTACATGCAGCGATGGGTGATGGTGAAATTGGTGTTAGTGGAGTAGAGGTTGCTGGTGAGGTAACAGTAACAGTTCAAATAATAAAAGGAAAAAAATGGCCACTACCAATGGCTATCCAAAAAGAAAAAATAATGACGATTGCTTCAGAAAAATTGTTAGATGATGCAGCGAATCGTGCTGTGCGAAATATGGTGATTTTTTTACATGAAGAGTTAGAAATGCCTAAAGCTGATGCAACACTTTTATTATCAGCTGCAGGTAATCTAAAAGTATGCCAAGTTGTGGACCCGCTTAAAACAGCACGAATGGAACTAGGTATGGACTATGTGGAGAAGCTAGGTTTTAATTTGAGTAAATTTCATATTAAATAAATGGTTAAAATTATGATTGTAGAAGACGATATGAAAATTGCAGAACTATTATCAACACATGTCGCGAAATACGGGTATGAAGGAATTATTGTATCGGATTTTCAAAATGTATTAAACATTTTTTTAGAAGAACAACCAGAGTTAGTTTTATTAGATATTAATTTACCAAGTTTTGATGGGTACTATTGGTGTCGTCAAATTCGCGGAGTTTCTACATGTCCGATATTATTTATTTCGGCTCGTGAAGGTACAATGGATCAAGTTATGGCGTTAGAAAATGGTGGCGATGATTTTATTCCGAAGCCTTTTCATTATGAAGTTGTAATGGCAAAAATTCGTAGCCATTTAAGACGTGCTTACGGAGACTATGCACCGAAACTAGAAGAACGAATGGTTGAGCAACAAGGTCTTTGTTTATATTCAGAAAGACTTGTGTTAAAACTTAGGGGGCAAGAGATTGATATTACGAGAAACGAAGCGATTTTATTGGAGACGCTAATGAAAAATTATCCGCGTGTTGTGAGTAGAGAAGTGTTACTTAATAAGTTATGGGATAGTGAATCTTACGTTGATGATAATACATTAAGTGTAAATACGACACGTGTGCGTAAAAAGTTAAAAACATTACATATTGAAGATGCGATTGAAACAATTCGTAGTGTTGGATATAGGTTGCATATTACTTGGGAAAATGGTGTGGAAAAATGAATGATAAGGCTGTTTATACGTGACCATATACCACTTATTTGTTTTACAGTGCTCCAACTATTAGCCATATTCCTCGTATATTGGTTTGATGGACATAATCATATTGCAACAGCATTATATGCAATGTTTTTAGGTGCTGTTTTTATGGTAAGCTACTTAGTATTTCGTTATTTTACACATCGTTCTTTTTATGAGCGTTTAGCAAATCCATTGCAATCTTTGGATGAATCCGTTCAAAAATCTGATTTTGCAGTTGTATCTACTGCTCTCCAAGATTTGCTTGATGCACAATATCGTCATTATCAAAATCAGCTGCAATTACAAGAAAGAAAAACTAATGATCATTTAACCTTTATGAATCAGTGGATTCATCAAATGAAAACACCCCTATCTGTAATAGAATTAATTACACAGGATGAAGTGGATTCGCGTTTTGAAAGTATTAATGAGGAAACAGATCGGTTGAAAAAGGGATTAGAGATGGCATTATATGTCGCGCGTTTAGAAGCATTCACACAAGATTTTTATGTAGAAAGAGTCCAACTACATAAAGTAGTAAATGATTCCGTGCATGAACATAAACGCTTCTTTATCCGGAATTTTGTATATCCAGAGCTTGAAATTGATAAAGGTATTACTGTAGAAAGTGATGCGAAATGGTTGCAATTTTTAATAGGACAAATTATATCGAATGCGATTAAATACTCATCAGGTAGTAGAGAAAAGATTAAAGTGAAAGCATGTAAGGAAGGTAATACAGTTGTACTTGAAATAGCCGATAGTGGCGTCGGGATACCAAAGCAAGATTTACCAAGAGTATTTAAACCGTTCTTTACAGGAGAAAATGGTAGAGATTTTAAAGAATCAACTGGAATGGGGTTATATCTTGTATATGAAATTACAAAACAATTAGGACATAGTGTAGAGATCCATTCAGAGGTTGATAAAGGTACCGTTGTACGAATAATATTTTTTAATGTGTAAATGGACAAGACATTAAAAATCATAAAATCAAATATGTTTTTAAGGATTTTTCTCATCCCGATTATAGTAGGGATTATTTTTGGTATACTAACTAAATTGGGCCAAGGTATACTTCCAGTAAATTGGAATTCATTAGCTAACCTAGGAAGTGTTTGGTTAGTTCCATCCTTTTTTGTGGCTAGTCTTAGTTATTCTAAGCGTACAGCTATGCTTTCCGGTATACTTGCGCTGCTAGGTATGGTTTTAGGCTATTATGGTTATGCAATAATTATTAAAAATGTAGCTCACTCTTTTTATTTTATATCTGTATGGATTGTATGTGCATGTATAGGAGGAACTATCTTTGGAATTTCAGGTTTTCTATGGAAGGATACTACAAATCCACTTCATAAATTCGGAAGCGCACTTATAAGTGGAGTTTTTGTAACAGATGGGCTTCACATTCTTTTAAATTTTGAAGACTATAGTCACATGTTACCTGTTGGATATACCGAAATAACGGTCGGAATTATCTTGATTCTTGTATTGGAACGCTCTAATGCTAATCGAATTTCTTCTTTTTTAGTGGTGATTCCTATCATTATTTTAGGGTTAATTGGATATAAAGTATTAAGTTTGTTTGCTTAATTGTTAATAATAGGGGGGATTGCAATAGATATTCGTAAAATGAGATATTTCATAACGGTGGCAGAAGAATTAAACTTTAGTCGTGCAGCAGAACGTCTTATGATGGCACAACCGCCTTTAAGTCAAGAAATTCGTAAATTAGAAGAAGAATTAGGCGTTCAACTTTTTCATCGAACGAAACGAATGGTTGAACTTACTGATGCTGGAAAAGTCTTTTTAGAAGGTGCACGACAAACGTTGCTTCAAGTAGATAGAACCATAAAAGAAACGCAGCTTGCGGATGAAGGGAAGATTGGCCATTTAATAATTGGCTTTGTCGATTCTACAGAAACCGTTATAAATGTATTAAAAAAATTTCGAGAACGGTTTCCTAAAATTCAGCTTATATTACGCGAAATGACAACAGATCAACAAATAAAAGCACTCTATGAAAAACAAATTCATATTGGATTTATTCGTTCCAAGCAGAATAATGAAATTTTAACTTCCGAAGTTTGTTCTGTAGAATATTTAAAATTGGTTTTGCATGAAGAGCACCCTTTCGTTACGTTACGTAACATTCCAATCAAATCATTAGTGGATGAACCATTTATTTTATTTCCACGTCATTTTGGTACAAACTTTTATGATGTAATTATTAGTTGCTTTTGGGAACATGGAGTAAGTTTAAATATTGTTCAAGAAGCGATTCAAATGCAAACGATTGTGAATTTAGTTGCAGCAGGAATGGGGATTTCTGTCGTTCCATCATCAGTGGAAAGTTATAAAAAAACGGGAGTCATATATAAAGAAATTCAAGAAAATACCCCGAAAATAAATTTATATGTTGGATGGAGACTAGATGAAAAATCTGTTGTGTTAGAGAACTTTTTAACAGTTGTTAGAGAGGTTTATTTGACTTCACAATGTGCAATTAAAGAGTGAATGGAATTTAGTAAACTAGGAAACAGTGGATTAACAGTAAGTAAGATTGCATACGGAAACTGGATAAACCATGGCGGAAAAGTAAATGAAGATACTGCAAATGAGTGTGTGAAAGCCGCCCTAGATGTAGGAATTACAACATTCGATACTGCTGATGTTTATTCGGACACGATAGCTGAGGAAGTACTTGGTCGATCTTTGCAAGGCATACGCCGAGAAAGTATAGAACTATGTACAAAAGTATGCCATCCAACTGGTCCCGGAAAAAATGATCGTGGATTGTCGCGAAAACATATTATTGAAAATTGTAATGCATCATTAAAACGGTTGCAGACAGACTATATCGATGTCTATTATGCACATAGATTTGATACAACAACTCCCCTTGAAGAAACGATGTTAGCTTTTGCTGATCTTGTAAGACAAGGTAAAGTCCTTTACTTAGGCGTAAGTGAATGGACATCAGAACAAATTACCCGTGGTGCAGCACTTGCACGAGAATTAAGCATTCCACTTATCGCTAGCCAACCTCAATATTCGATGTTGTGGCGAGTTATTGAAACTGATGTTATACCAACATGTCAACGTGAGGGAATTGGTCAAGTCGTTTGGTCTCCCCTTGCACAAGGTATTCTCACAGGAAAATATCAACCTGGTAAACCATTTCCGAATCAATCACGTGCTAACTCTGATGCTGGTAAACCGTTTTTCCAAAAACTCGTGCAACGTTGGATGAGTGATGATGTACTCAATGCAATTCAGAAACTTAATCCCATCGCGCAAGAAACTAATCTTACCTTATCTCAACTCGCAGTTGCTTGGGTATTACAAAATCCAGCTGTTTCCTCAGCAATTATTGGCGCATCAAATCCGGAGCAAATAAGAGAAAATGTAATTGCTTCTAGTGTTAAATTACAACCTGAAATTATGAATCAGATTGATAGTGTACTAATAGGATTTGTTGAGTATGATCCTAGCAAAACAGGTTGATTGGGAGGATTTTTTTATTCTCCCTCAACGAAAGGGGTCGGTATTATGAAAGAAATTTTAAAATTAAATGATGTGTATGTTGAAATAAAGGAAAATACTTTGTTAGAGAAAATGAATGTGACAGTAAAACAAGCGGATGTTATCGGGTTAATTGGTAAAAATGGCGCTGGTAAATCAACGTTACTGCAATTAATAAATGGGAAGATTGAGCCATCAAAAGGCATTGTTGAATGGCAGCAAATGAATATGACAACAGCATATGTTGAGCAAGAAATAGAATCTTTTATTAGTAATGATGTAATTGTAAAAGAAGCGGAGCTTCTTGCGAAATGGGGTGTACCAACGAACGATTTTCATACGTTAAGTGGTGGTGAAAAGCTGAAAGTTCGACTAGCAAAAGGATTTGCCAAAAATCCTAATGTCTTAATATTAAACGAACCGACAAATCATTTAGATGAGATGAGTACGGAATTTCTCATTAAACAAATTAAAAATATGAAAGGTACAGTTATCGTTGTATCGCATGATCGATATTTTTTAGATGTTGTCGCAACAAGAATATGGTCAATTGAGGATAAGAAATTAATTGACCATAGCGGTAATTATACGGGTTATATGAAAGCACGTGAGCATAAAAGAATGACGCAGCAACGTGAATATGAAAAGCAGCAAAAAAAGATTGAACAAGTAGAAACACATATAAAAGAATTAAGTTCATGGTCACAAAAGGCACATGCGCAGTCCACAAAACAAGAAGGTGTTAAAGAGTTTTATCGCGTAAAAGCAAAGCGAATGGATGCGCAAGTGAAGTCAAAACGAAAACGTCTTGAAAAAGAACTTGAGAAAACAAAGATAGAACGTGTGAAAGAAGAGTATTCAGTAGAGTTTTCAATACAAGCGAGTAAAAAAGTTGGAAAACGATTTTTAGAAGTAAAGCAATTAAAAAAAGACTTTCATGGAAAAATATTATTTGAAAACGTTAATTTTACAATTCAGCATGGTGAGAAGCTTGCAATTGTTGGACCAAACGGTAGTGGGAAAACAACATTACTGAAGATGATTATGGGAACGGAAACTGCTGAAGGAGAAGTATGGGTTTCACCATCTGCAAATATTGGTTATTTAACACAAGAAGTATTTGATTTACCGCTGGATAAAACACCAGTAGATTTATTTTATAAAGAGACATTTGAAGAAAGAGGAAAAGTCCAAAATTTAATGAAACATTTAGGGTTTGAATCTTCCCAATGGAAAGAGCCGATTCGATATATGAGTATGGGTGAACGAGTAAAATGTAAGCTAATGGCTTATATTTTGGATGAAAAAGATGTACTTATTCTAGATGAACCGACGAATCACCTTGATCTTCCGTCACGTGAACAACTTGAAAATACATTAGCTGAGTACAACGGAACACTCGTTATCGTTTCTCACGATCGATATTTTCTAGAGAAAACAACTAACACAAAACTCGTGTTTTTAAACAATACGATACAAAAGCAGCTAGAAGAACCTACGAAAACAAGAGATGAAATTGAAGAGCTACGTTTAACATTAGAAACAGAAAGACAAGAAGTATTAGGGAAATTAAGCTTTTTAACTTCTAAAGACAAAGAATATAAAGCACTGGATGAACGATTTATGGAACTTACGAAGCAGATTAAGGCGCTATAAATGGGAGAAGAGAGTTCAACTAAGTTATTTAGAATAGATTGTGGAGATATATATTTGCAAGAGTTTATGGTCAAAGATGCAGAGAGTATTTATAAAATAGCAAATCAACCAGAAATAGAAAAGTTTTTACCAGACTGGAAATCAACGAAAGAACAACGAGTTAATTGGGTTACAAATTATGAGGTACCAGAAAATAAAGCATTTTTTGATGCCGTGAAACTTACATCAAACGTTGAAGAGTATTCTTTAAAGTTAGGGGTATTTATTACAAGTACAAATGAGTTTATTGGTTGGTGTTGTACGGGTATTAAAGAAGGACTTCCTTCACCAAATAGAGAAATTATGTATGCTATTTCAAGTGAGCATCAAAATAATGGCTACGCTACGAAAGTGACTAGAGGATTGATTGACTATTTGTTTAAAAACACCACTTTAGATGTTTTAAATGCGATAGCTTTAATTAACAACGTATCATCAAATAAAGTTATTGGGAAATGTGGGTTTACTTATATGAGCGAACAGACGATAGAAAACCAACTATATAATCATTATGTATTGAGTAAATCAGAGTGGATAAAAAATATAGCTCTTTGAATGGAAATTTTACATGCAAAAAGTATTAGTAAAGTATATAAAGGGAAAATACCTTTTAAAGCATTGGTAGATATTGATTTATCAATTCAAGAAGGTGAATTTGTAGGAATTATGGGACCATCAGGTAGCGGGAAAACAACATTATTGAATATGGTATCTACTATCGATTCTCCATCATCGGGAGAAATATTAATAAATGGTACAAATCCTTTCCAGTTATCATCAGACAGTTTAGCTTTATTTCGTAGGAAACAATTAGGATTTGTTTTTCAATCATTTAATTTACTTAGCACACTTACAGTGAAAGAAAATATTGTATTGCCGATGACATTAGATGGTGTTTCTGTACAAGAAATGAACAAACGCGTGGAAGAAATTGCAGAGAAATTAAATATTACAGATATATTGAGTAAAAGAACTTTTGAAATTTCAGGGGGGCAAGCTCAAAGAACAGCAATTGCTCGTGCGATCGTTCATAAGCCGCAATTGTTACTTGCAGATGAACCAACAGGGAATTTAGACTCTAAATCTTCAAATGATGTAATGGAGATGCTTGATACTCTAAATAAAGAAGAAAAAGCAACGATGATGTTAGTTACACATGATCCGTATGCAGCGAGTTTTTGCAGCAGAGTTATATTCATTAAAGATGGTCAATTATATAACGAAATTTATTGTGGTGAAAGCAGGCAAGCCTTTTATCAAAAGATTATGGATGTCCTTTCTTTGTTAGGAGGGAAAAGGCATGACTTTTCGTCAGTTCGCATTTAAATGACTTTTCGTCAGTTCGCATTTAATAATATTTTTCGCAATAAGCGCACATATGCAGCCCATTTTTTAAGTTGTGCATTTTCTATTATGATTTTCTTTACGTATGCACTTTTATTATTTCATCCTGATTTACAAGGGGAGTTAAAATCGACAAGTGCAACAATAAGTGCATTTGGTACATTAGGATTTACAGTTTCGCAAGGCTTGATTTTTGTATTTTCATTTTTCTTTATTCTATATTCAGTAAGTTCATTTTTAAAAACGCGTAAGAAAGAATTTGGCATTTTAATGATGCAAGGAATGTCAATGAGGCAGCTTAAGAAATTATTATTAATTGAAAATATGTTGATTGGATTTGGTTCAATTTGTATAGGGATTTTCATCGGACTCATATTTTCTAAACTAGTGCTATTGATCAGCGCAAGTGTATTAATGATTAGTAATGGTTTACCTTTTTATATACCAGTTCAGGCGGTATTATTAACAGTCATCACATTTCTTTTATTATTTTTAATTGTTTCGCTTGTTACTTTTAAAATGATAAAAGTAACGGAACTTGTGGAACTTATTCAAGCAGAGGAAAAGCCAAAGCCTGAACCGAAAGCTTCTATTCTATTATCGCTACTTTCTTTAATTAGTATTGGTTATGGGTATATTTCAGTATTTCGCTTTATCCCAAGTACTAATTTTATTACGCTCGGAATGGGTGTACTTCTAGTCATTATAGGAACGTACTTTTTATATACACAGTGTAGCGTGTATATATTGTATCTTGCTAAAAGGAATGAATCATTTTTTTTAAAGAGAACAAATATATTAACATTTTCAGAATTGATTTACCGTATGAAAGATAATGCAACGATGTTTTTTATAGTATCTATTATTTCAGCAGTTGCATTTACGGCAATCGGTACAACAGCTGCTCTTGGTAATAGGGATTTAGTATGGATGACAAATCCATATGCATTTCTGTATGAAAGCTCTGAAAATAACAAATTGGTAGATAAACATCTCTCAATGATAAAAAAACATCTCACGGATGCAAATATTCCGTACCGAATGGCTTCATCTTCAAATAAATTTACAGAAAGTAACGTAAATGTATTGAAGTTAAGTGAATATAACGAACTTACGAGAGCACTCGGGTACCAACAAGAAACGATTGAAAAAGAAGATGAAATTTTACTAATCCCTGGAAGGGTGTCACAAAAACAAGAATTTAAAAATGGTGATTATAAAAAAAATATTGAAGTCATTCAAGGCGATTGGACAAAGACATTTCGTGTGAAGAAAACTGTAGGGAATTTAGTTTTACCACATGATTCTAGTAGTATTTATGTTGCTGTTCAAGATCATGTGTATGATGAAATTCCTCTTACGAGTAATCCAGAAGATGAAAATATTCAACATCGTACTTACGGATTTGTTGTAGATGATTGGATAAAAACGAAAGAGATTTCAAATCAATTAATGAGTATATTCGATAAAGATCTTAGGGACAGGGATTTCTACTTTGAAGCTTTAACATTAAACTTGTTGGAGGCAAAGCAAAAGAATGGTTTATTACTTATGGCAAGTGTTTTAGTCGGAATCGTTTTCTTTACATTTGCTGCTAGTTTTATTTATTTCCGATTATATACTGATTTAGACCGTGATCAACAACAATATAAAATGATTTCGAAAATGGGATTAAGTAAACGAGAGTTAAAAAAAGTTGTAACGAGACAGTTAGTATTAATGTTCTTCTTACCGATTATCATTGCAGTAATTCATACTGTAGTTGCGTATACGGCACTGCAACAATTAGTCAGTTTTTCTATTTTAAATAGCTCAATCGTTATTTTAATTTCATTTATATGTATACAAGTTTTATATTTCTTTATCACTCGTTGGCGTTACCTACAAAAGCTTTATAAAGTTATGGAGCAATAGATGAAAGGAAACGCGATGAAAAGAACTTTAACTATTTTTATGTTAACGATACTACTTTTAATAAGTTTTAGTGCATGCTCTAAAAAGGAAAATCCATTTCCTGCAAACGGTTTATTAATCATTGGAGATGAAAATGAAATTTCACCAATTATTAATCGTTATCAAGAAATTATGAAAGAAAATGAAGTGTTTTCTGTGAAAAAAGGTATAGTTGGAAATGGACATGTCTTAATTTTAAATGAATCTACAGCACAAGCATTGATTAAAGAAAAAGTATTTCGTAAACGAGATAATGGCTCCAATTATATTATAGATACATTACCAAAATTCCCAAAAGAAGGCTCGCTGTTGTTTACAAATGAAGACGAAAAGACTATGAAAAGTATTAAAATAGAAGGAAAAGAGATTCCTGTTACATACGATAGTGACGCTTGGATAGGTAACACTCGTAAATATCCAACGCAATGGTATGTGATCGTAGCAAAAAATAGCGTGTATAAAGAAATAAAAGCAAATGAAACGAAGATGCAACTTCTACATCTGAAAAAGTCTCTAGGTGATGAAAAACCTAAAATGTCAACAGATAATACATTTGTTAATGAAAATGTAAAAGTTAGAAAGCTAATTAAAGGTAGGGAAGAAAAAGTATCAGTCCAATTTGTAACGATTGGAGAAAAATCTTAAATGCAAATCGGATCAAATATTCATACATTAGCTCAACCTACTAAAATAACTCCATCTAATCTTGAGCATAATACTATCTCTTCTACTAAACTTGAAGGTAAGAAAGCAAATGATCCTATCAAGTTCGATATTCGTTCATCTGAAAAAGAAATGAAACAGCCTGAGCATAAATTTAACGAATTAGATTTATGGAAGATGTTAAAGGATAAAGGTGTTCCATTATGGATCATCCTTGAAATGCTACAAAAGTCTCGTAAAGAAAAAGAAGCTCAAAGTAATTCGGTTCAAAGGCCAAATGTGATTGAGGAAACAAACGAGACTCGATTAAATGAAGTAATGTAAATGGGGAAGTTATTTTTAAAAGTATGTTTTTTCACATTAGTGACTGTTTGTTCATTCATAGCGAAAACAACTTACGCTGAAGAGAGGCAACAAAATAATTATCCTATCATTTTAGTGAATGGATTTGCTGGATGGGGTAGAGAAGAAATGTTAGGGGTAAAATATTGGGGTGGTGTTCATGATATACAGGAAGATTTAAAAAGAAATGGTTATACAGTACATACGGCTGCTGTTGGTCCTGTTTCTAGTAACTGGGACCGTGCATGTGAATTATACGCGCAAATTAACGGGGGAATTGTAGACTACGGTGCGGCACATGCTGAGAAACATGGACATAATCGTTTTGGTAGAACTTATAGTGGATTTACACCGAATTGGAGTGAAACAAATAAAGTTCATTTAGTTGGGCATAGCATGGGTGGACAAACGACAAGAACATTAGTGCAGTTATTAAAAGAAGGAAGTTATGAAGAAAAAAATTATGTGAAAAATCATCCGAACGCAAAGATATCACCACTATTTGAAGGCGGTAAATCGTATGTTCATAGTGTTACAACTTTAGCAACTCCTCATAATGGGACAACACTTGCAGACGGGAGTCTTCTATTGCCATTCGTTAAAGATTTACTCATTACAGCTGCGAGTTTAGGAGGGAACAATAATTTATCATTATATGATTTTAAATTGGATCAATGGGGTATGAAAAAATATGATAGAGAGTCCTTCTTCCAATATACTGATCGGATTTTAAATAGTGCAATTTGGAAAAATACAAAAGATATTAGTCAATGGGATTTAAGTACTGATGGAGCAAAGGAGCTAAATAGTTGGGTAAAGACACAATCGGATGTATATTACTTATCGTATAGTGGACATGCATCACAAGCAGCACCTATAACAGGTTTACAACTACCTCATATTACAATGAACAAAGTGTTAATGGGGAATGCATTTTTCTTAGGTTCCTATGCAAGATTTGAAGAAAATCGCCCATTCATTGATACATCTTGGTGGCAAAATGACGGTGTAGTAAATACAAATTCTATGATTGCGCCTTCATCTAGTATTGCTGTAAATAATAATGAGTTTTTACAGGTTGGAAAATGGAATCATATTGAAACGAAAGTAAATTGGGACCATCTCGATATGGTAGGATTAAGCGTTTCAGACACGTTAGGTTTTTCTAATATTCAAGAGTTTTATAGAACAGTTGCAGAAAAGTTATCACGGCTGCCGCAATAGATGAAAATACAAGTTGTTTTATCAGGATACGGGACAGTAGGAAGAGAGTTTATAAAATTAGTAAGCGAAAAATATTTATATATATACGAAACATATGGAATCCATGTAGTTGTAAGTGGCGTATTAGGTAGAAATATTGCAATACATAATGAGGAAGGTTTGTCTATTCATCATTTATTAATGTATGGTGGCGGTACTGCTGCGATTGAAAAGTATATAGAACATCACCCGAAAGACTGTGCGACAAATAGCATAAACGGTAATGTATTAGTAGAATCAACAGTTACAAATCTTAAAGATGGAAATCCGGGAAAAAAATATATAAAACAAGCGATTGAGAAACATATGGATATTGTTGCAATTTCAAAAGGTGCACTCGTTACTAACTGGAGAGAAATTAAGGAAGCAGCAAAAGAAGCGAATGTACGAATTCGATATAGTGGCGCAACTGCCGCAGCACTACCGACATTAGATATTGGGCAATTTAGTTTAGCTGGCTGCAATATTGAAAAAATAGAAGGAATATTAAACGGGACGACTAATTATATTCTTACAAAAATGTATGAAGAAGATGTTACGTTTGAAGAAGCACTGAAAGAAGCGCAAAATAAAGGAATTGCTGAGACGAACCCAATATTAGATGTAAGTGGTTCGGATAGTGCGTGTAAATTGTTACTTTTGGCAAACAGCTTGATGGGTGTTGAGAATATGCTTACAGAAATACATATAAAAGGAATCGAAAATGTTACAATACAACAAATTCGAAATGCTAAGGAACAAAAAAATTATATTAAATTAATAGCTTCAGCATATAAGGATAAGGATGGTAAAGTAAATCTTAATGTAGAACCGCTTGAAATAGAAAAAGACCATCCACTAGCAAAAGTAAATGGAACTGAAAAGGGAATAACATTCTTTACAGATACAATGGGACAAGTTACTACAATTGGTGGCGCTTCTAATCCACGCGGAGCCGCAGCAGCAGCTTTAAAAGATGTAATTAACTTATATCGTAGAGATTTATAGTTGTTTAAAGATTTTAAAGTTGTAAAAGATCGTCCCGTTTATATTCAATTAAAGGATTATTTAAAAAAGATGATTATGAAAGGGCATTTGCTCGGTGATCAAAAAATCCCATCAACAAGGGAACTGAGTGAATTATTATCAGTGAGCAGAAATACAGTACTCTCTGCTTACGCGGATTTAGAACAAGAAGGACTTATTTATGCAGTTAAAGGAAAAGGAAATTTCGTTGCGAAGGTGGATATATCTAACACCTCGTCTGTTGAAATAGATTGGAAAAATAAACTTAATACAGTTACCACATTAGCGGATGAATTAGACTTAATGAAGCATGGAGTTCGCTGGGAAAAAGGAATGATTGTTTTTAATAGCATAGCCCCGGACGAAAAGCTATTTGATGTTGAAAATTTCAAAAGAGCTTTTCTTACTCGTATGTCCATTGAAGGGGACATCGTATTGAACTACGGATATGCAAAAGGGTATCGACCGTTAATGAACTATCTACTTCATTACATGGAAATGAAAGGTGTAGATATTTCGAACAAAGATATTTTAATTACAAATGGATTTACAGAAGGGTTAGATATTGTACTATCTTCCTTATCGAAAAAATCAGGGCGTGTGATTTGTGAGAATCCAACTCACCATGCTGCATTGAAACTTTTTCGCTTACATGGACTTGAAGTTCATGGGATAGATATGAATGATGATGGTATTGATACGACTGAAGTAGAAAAAAGTTTGCGTGAAAAGGATTTTGATTTTGCGTATTTAATTCCTTCTTATCATAATCCAACTGGTATTGTTACAAGTTCGGAGAAAAGAACGGAATTGATGAGGTTATTTTCGAAATATAAGGTTCCTATTATAGAGGACGGATTTAATGAAGAATTACGTTATTCAGGTTCACATTTATCGCCATTATTAACTTTTGCTGGGGCTGGTAATAATGTGATTTATATTAGTAGTTTTTCGAAGGTACTTTTCCCTGGTTTACGTGTAGGATGGATTATTGCCGATAAAGAACTGATTCATTATTTAGAAAGTGTTAAAAGAGCAAGAACCATTCACACATCTACGTTAGATCAAGCTGTTCTGTTTCAATATTTACATGAAGGATATTTTGAAAAATATTTAAAAAAGGCAAGATCTGTTTACAAGAAAAAATATGAGTTAGCCGTTGGGGCTTGCAATCAGTACATTCCGTTTAAAAGGATGACTGGAGATGGCGGACTTCATTTGTTTATAGAGTTGGAAGAGAAAATTCATGCTCGCACACTTTTACAAAAGTGTTATGAGAAAGGTGTAACGTTTTCTCCTGGAGATGTTTTTTATTCTGATGGAGGGGGAGCGAATACATTTCGCTTAGGTTTTTCACGCTTGAAGGAAAAAGAAATAGTTAGTGGGATTCAAATAATTGGTGAAACTTTAAAAAATGAAACTTGGAGTTGAATGAAACTTGGAGTTGAGAAAATGAGAATTGGCGTTATTATGGGAGGAGTATCCTCTGAAAAACAAGTATCAATTATGACTGGAAATGAAATGATTGCACATTTAGATAAAAATAAGTATGAAATCGTTCCAATTACGTTAAATGAAAAAATGGATTTAATTGAAAAAGCGAAAGACATTGATTTTGCATTGCTAGCATTACACGGAAAATACGGAGAAGATGGTACGGTTCAAGGGACGCTTGAGAGTTTAGGTATTCCATATAGCGGCAGCAATATGTTATCTAGCGGTATATGTATGGATAAAAATATTTCGAAAAAGATTTTGCGTTATGAAGGAGTAGAAACACCAGATTGGATTGAACTTACAAAAACGGCGGATCTAAAGCTTGATGATTTAGATAAGTTAGGATTTCCGTTAGTGGTAAAACCAAACACCGGCGGCTCGAGTGTTGGCGTAAAGATCGTCAATGATAAAAATGAATTGATCTCAATGCTGGAAACTGTATTCGAATGGGATTCTGAAGTAGTAATTGAGAAGTATATAAAAGGTGACGAGATTACATGTTCAATTTTTGATGGTAAACAGTTACCTATCGTTTCAATTCGACATGCAGCTGAGTTTTTCGACTACAATGCAAAATACGATGATGTTAGTACAATTGAAGAAGTTATTGAACTTCCAACTGAAATTAAGGAACGTGTAAATAAAGCGTCATTGGCTTGTTATAAAGCATTAAAATGTAGTGTTTATGCAAGGGTTGATATGATGGTGAAGGACGGAATTCCATATGTAATGGAGGTTAATACATTACCAGGGATGACCCAATCAAGTTTACTGCCAAAAAGTGCAGATGCCGCGGGGATTAATTATAGTAAACTATTAGATATGATAATTGAAACTTCATTAAGAGTGAGGAAAGAAGAAGGTTTTTAAATGACTTTTTCACAAACATTACGTAAAGAAGTAGATTCTATTTGGGAGGCAAGTTTTCATCATCCTTTTGTAAAAAAACTTGGTGAAGGTACGTTAGATTTGGCAAGTTTTCGTTATTACGTACTTCAAGATTCATATTATTTAAGTCATTTTGCTAGAGTACAAACTTTAGGAGCTGCAAAGGCTCTTGAATTAGAAACGACAGCTCGCATGGCGCACCATGCTCAAAATACATACGAGGCAGAATTATCATTACATGAGAATTTCGCAAAGAAATTAGGAATTACGGAAGAAGAAAAAGGTCATTTTATCCCTGCTCCAACTGCATATGCGTATACTTCACATATGTACCGTGCGGCGTATGAAGGGCATTTAGGGGATATTATCGCAGCAATTTTACCTTGCTACTGGCTATATTATGAAATTGGTGAACGTTTAAAAGAATGTCAGCCAGAAGAGCCGATCTATAAAGAGTGGATTTCTGCTTATGGATCTGATTGGTTCCGTACTTTAGTTGAAGAGCAAATTACACGATTAGATGCTATCGCTGAAAAAGTAACAGAGTCTGACCGTAATCGTATGAAACAGCATTTCATTATTAGTAGTCAATATGAATATTCATTTTGGGAAATGGCTTATACTTTAGAAAAATGGCCAGTGAATACAGACGTAAAAAATGTAATTGGATAAATGAATAAGTTTCAACAAGAATTACAAGCGTTAAGCCTTAATGATTACCAGTCTGGAAATATTGTGTATTGGGACCAGCAAAACCAATATCCATATTACTATTTTGAAGATGCTGCTCGTCGCTGTGGCGGTTGCGGTCGTTGTGGCGGTTGTGGCGGTCGTTGTGGTGGTGGTGGATTCCGTTGTGGTGGATTCCGTTGTATTGGTTGCTTTGGTTGTTTTGGTTGTGGCGGCTGTGGCGGTTGTGGTGGTTGTTCTAATTGTTTTAATGGTACCACTGATACTACTGGTACTATTGTAACGTATGAATATTGAATGTCTCACGAAATGGGATATACCCTAGAAGATATTGCACAAATGAATATATCTAAATTAGCAACAAGATACCCAGAAGGATTTAGTCGAGAAGCTAGTCAAAAACGTGTAGATTTGAAGTGAATGAAACATGCTCGAGGACCCCATTTTCATAAAGACTTTCCGATAGTATTATTCTGGAGCCAAAAAAGCGGATGCACTTCACTTGCCAATTGGTTTTTTTATCAAATCAACTTATTTAAAGAAGCAATAAAATATAATCCATTCATCCATAATTACGAATACGATATATACAAAAATTCAGCATACTACTTTACTGGTCTTGCTAATGCATTATATACAAATGAAAAACAGACATATAAACTTGTAAGAAACCCCTATAAAAGAGCAGTAAGTTCATTTCTCTCACTAATCCCCCCACCACATATCGAGCATCCAGAGTGGCAGCCAATTAGACAATTTTTATATCATGATGAAAACTGTAATAAAAAAATCTCCTTTAAACTTTTCTTATATTACTTAAAAGCACATATGAAAAATTTAGATGCTGTGAATCCGCACTATGTGCAACAATATGTTCAAGATGAAGAAGAATTTGTTACCAACTATATTTACCTTGAAAATTTCTCTTCTGAAATTTCAAATTTAGAAAATATATATGGTCTAAAGAAGTCACCCTTAGATATATTAACTAAGTCATGGCATCATCAAAGTAAGAACACCATTTTTAAAGGTAACTACGCAGATGCTGATATTACCGACCCTCTATTTCCACGACTCCCAACATATGATAGTTTTTACGATGTCGAAACTATCCAATTAGTTAAAGACATTTTTAACAAAGATTTCACCATATACAAATACCCCCTAAATCCCCTTTAAATGAAGAAGGAGTTGAAATTAGCGTTTTCTGGAGGTGGATTTAGAGCGACCTTTTATGCATTAGGGGGATATAAACGTTTAGTTGAATGCAAGCTAGATCAATGTGTAAATAGTATTAGTTCTGTTTCAGGTGGCAGCATTACTGCCGCCGCAATTATGCTTGCTTTGCATAAAGGAGGATCATTCCGTAATGTAAATGATTTTGAAGAACGCGTAGTGAATCCATTGGTAAAATTAGGACAATTAGATATTCGTACAAAGTTACTCACAAATTCGTTTATAAAACAAGCATTATCTTTCAAGTCTATTCGTGAAAAATGCAGCAAAGCCTTTCCGACAATGTTAGATAAATATTTATGTGAAGGAGTAAGAATGAAGGAATTAGAAAATTCTCCTATAAAATGGTACTGTAATACAACATGTTTGGATACGATGAGGATGTTTTATTTTTCCAATCAAGAAATATTAGGTGGAATTATTACTTATAAAATGAACAAAGCAAAAGTTAAGAAAGGTTTCAAAAACGTGCAGAATCTATTTTGGAATTACAAGCTAAGCTGAATGATATTGATTTCTACTTCAGAATTTGCATCAGATAATAAAAAAATGCGGTTTGTAAAGTTAAAAGTACAACAAGCTACAAACGGTATGAAATGGATTAAGTTATTTAGAACATTAAAAGATGATTTTCAAATAGGTGGAGAAATTGAATTAGACCATATTGTCCAATATCCGAAAAATTATATTGTCGGAACAAACAGAAGAGTATTACTTCCGTATAATGAGAGAATATATAAAGTGCAAGGTACTAAAAAAAAGCTAGGTATAAAAGGAAAGGAGAAAGGATATCTATTTAAAGAATTTCAGCGGAAATTCTCTCATTTCACATTACTGCCAGAATGCAAAAGGGTAGCAACAAATAATGAAAATGAATTATTTCCTTTATTTGCACCAAAAGGATTAGAGACCTTAACATTAGAAATTTGGTCAGAAAATATAGTATTGGAAATAGAACAAGCATTATTTGATAGTGAAATAGTTTTAGCTAAAATAGGAGAAACATCTTATGTAGTAAATGCAGATTCGCCAGTATTATTAAAGATTGTAAGATTTAATATTGAAAAAGTGTTACAAAATCCATATAAAATGCAATATTGCCAAAAATATAAAACAAATCTTGTGGATGATGTTGTAAAAGCGGTTCATGCTACGGCAGGTAAGCGAAGTGATACGACATTAGCATTAATCGCAATGAAGAAGTGTGATGGGAGAGAGAAGATTGATCCGAAACAAATTATTCGTGAAGGGTTTGCACGAACAAAACGTATTTCAACATTTATTAATTTATTTATAGGTCAAAGTGTATCTCGTGAAACAATTGTAACTAGTATTTTTAATTTATTAGAACAAAAAGGATTTTTGAAAGGCAATTGGAATAAGAGGAATTTACCTTGTACATATGTCAATTTGTCAGTTGAACGAATCTCGAAGTTTGATTTCTTGCCTATCATTTCAAAAATAAAAGGTAAAGAAATATCATATAAATTATATGTGAATACGGAATGGCAACCAATCGACTATATGTTATTACATATAAATAAACATAATGCATTTTTACCACAACCATCAAAAAGAAATGATGTGGGTGCCCGTTTTAAGGAATTTGTATCTGAAACATTAATGGGAATGTTTCAACATGCGCAAAAGGAAAATGAACAAGTGTATCTCATTGTAGATGCGAATTTAAGAAAATATTGGGTTAAAGAGTTGCAAAATGAAAAAATTAATATAGATATTGTACCTGATATTATTCCAGATATGTTAAAGGTTCCGAATTTAAACGTTATAAGAATAAATACTGCTTTTGATGTACCAAGCTATGTTGTAATAGAGCGTGAAAATGTTATGGATAGAACTGGATTATATGCAGATCAAACAGGAATGTATTATAGCACTGGTGAATATCCATTAAATTGTAGTGACACAATTCAACAATATATACTTGAAATTCTACCATTAGGTGTAAAACATGTAGAAAGGGAATATATTGCTAAAATGATACATTTCATGTGTTGTAATTCAATTATGCTTTCGGAAAAAAATGTGCATATGCCATATTCTATGCATATGGCTAAAGTAATAAAGAGTTATGCCACTGATATAGCTGCAAGAGAGTTTAAAGAATTCGATGATGAATTAGATGTTGATGTAATAAAGAGAGAAAAGAAAGATTCAATAGTGCTAATTTAAGTGAAGAAATTAGATGTATTATTAATGCTACTGAGCGGCCTCTTTCCAATTGCAGGAATGTTAAAGCAAATCCCTCTGGAACAATCTTTATATATTGGAGGACTTTTATTTTTTACTAGTTTTGGTAGTTACTTTACAAAAAAGATATATTCACGTATATGTAGCTGGATAGCATATGCACCATTTATAACACTACTGTTAGTTATTTGGAATCAGGATATTTCAACAAGTGCTATAATAGCAAATGCCAAAATTGCCGCCTGTATCGCTTTAATACCTTGTATATTCCGCTTTCGTACATACGGGCTTACTTTAGGTTTATTCTCATTATGGTTCGCTTTATTATGGGATATAAAAGAAGTACAGTCGTTAGTCATACTTGAGCGTATGACTAGTTTAATGACAAGCAATTACGTATATCTTCTACTCTTGGTTGGAGGGCTTATTTTAGGTGGATTACTTGCGACGTTAATACATCGAAAAGAGAAAGATAATGATAAAGAAACTACAAATCTATTTAAGCAAAAAAAGAAACGTAAAAGGCTATCATTTAAGATTCACTTTCCAAGATTACCGAAATTTAAGATGAAATTGTTTAAGTTTGGTGGAAAAGGTTCTAAACGTAAAACGCCAGAAAAAATACGTGAGCATAATTACGAAGAATCAGCTCCAGCTGCAACATATGAAATGTCGGAGCAAATAGATCAATATAAAGAAGATACTGTTCAAGGACAAACGAGGATGGAACGTCGTAGAAATAGGTATAATGCATAAATGCTTATTATTACATATATTTCTGTCTGTATATTATTCTTAGTTAGTTTTTTACATATTTATTGGGCTTTCGGAGGTAAGTGGGCGACAAATAGTGTCATTCCAACTAAAGCTGGAGAAAAGGCGTTTACACCTGGTGCAGGAATGACATTGTTCATTGCGTTATTATTAAGTACGGCAGCAATGATTTTATTACAACAAGCAAATATCGTTCATTTCGGAGTTCCCAATGTTTTTGTTCAAATAGGATCCTGGGTTTGTATGGTTGTTTTTTTCATAAGAGTAATTGGTGAGTTTCATTATTGTGGTATCTTTAAACGAAAAAAAGATACGCAGTTTGCTAGAATGGATACTGTTTTATATATACCACTTTGTACATTTCTATCATTATCCTTCTTATTAGCAATTATAAAATGAATGAAGTATGTAAAAGTCAGTATGAATGGTGGAAGTGAGCACAAATTCTCAATGACTTTAGAACGATTTGAAGAGCTTATTACTACAGAGAATGGATTATTAGAAAATAAATTAGTTTATATTGAAAATGTAATGATTAACCCTACTAATATATCTTCTGTAGTTGAAAAAATTGGTGTACCTGCTAAATTTATGGAAGTTTAAATGAATAGAGGGATTTATATGATAGATAAAATTAAAAATGTTGTTGAGGATATGTATGAAGATGAAGCAAAACATTTACTTCAAAGTATTCTCATACAGTTAGATGTATTAGACGGGAATTATAGCGAAGATATGCTAAAAAATTTAACGAGTATCCCTAAGCAATTGACGGGTCATACAACTCAGGAAAAGAATTTAGAAGAAAGTACACACATTCATATTGCCTTTGATGATTCAACAGCCGGATGTTTAAAATATATGTTGAAACAAGAAGGATTACACGAGGAGAATGTTGTCTCATACTCTGAATTCTTATCAATTGGTCCCATACATCAATTACATACGAATGAAGGTCAATTAGCAAGGACACAGTGGCTATTAAATAACTTAACTTCTTATGATTGTTATTTTGAAGAAGAGTATTTACCAAGATTTAAGGATACCTTAGAAAATCTACACTCAATTCCGAATGAAACACCGATTACCATTTGGAAGGCGGATAATGCCCATGAGCATGTAGGACTTTGTTTTGCAATTGCGCAATTAAAAGATAAGAAAAATATTCGTGTTATAAATACTTCTGAAGCGAGTAGAGAAATATTAAAACAAGATTATGATATTCGTGGAACTGGAGAATTATCTCCTGAAAGTTTAGCTCTTTTCCAAAAAAGTTTTGTGGAATTTCCGTATTTAACTGAAGAGAAGCGAATGAAGTTTGCACATGAGTGGGATAGATTATCGCAAAGCATGGAGTTTTTAAGAGTTTGGAAAGACGATGAAGTGCATTCTGTACAAGAAGGTTACTTTGATCAATTCATTATTGAGTGTGCGAAAAATGTAGGAGCAGATAAAGAATTTCATAAAGCTCCGAGAGTAATAGGTGAAGCACTTGGTCTTGCAGATCAATTGGTTGGGGATACGTTTTTGGAATATCGCTTGAAAGAATTAATTAAGCAAGAAGTATTTGAATATGAAGGTTCATTAGATCAAATGCGTTTTTATAGTGTGAAGTTAAAAAAATAAATGTATAACCAACAAAACTATCCATATGATCAAGGGATGTATTATAATCCACAAAACTACGGTTATGAATCTACAAATGAAGTGAGAGATATTGAACAAGAAGATTACAGACCAGATGATGCGGAAGATGCTCCAACGTCACCACCACCGTCACAAGCTCCGTCGTTACCGTCCACATTTGCTTCTCCAGCACAAGCAGGTAATATGAAATCATGGATGTGTAACTGTCTAGGAAGATGGGGCTATTTACGTTTACATCGACCTGGTCCTTTCGGAAGAGATTTATGGTTCTTTCCAACTGAGGTAAGAAGAAACGGGGTTTCAGGTTATACTTGGCAAGGTGGTCGCCGTCGTAAAGTAAGTTACCGATATCAACAAATTAGTAACTTTATGTGCTTCGCATAAATGTCAATGAAAAACAAAGTGGGACTAAGAATAGAGGATGGCATTAATTTAGCTTCAGCTCAGTTTAAAGAAGATGCGTATGAAATTTATAAAGAATCGAGAAAAGTGCAGCCTATATTATTTGTAAATCAAATTGAAATCGGTAAAGAATGGCTCATTACAAGATATGAAGATGCTCTGCCGCTTTTAAAAGATAATCGCTTAAAAAAAGATCAGGCAAATGTGTTTCCTCAAGACACAAAGAACATGTATCTTTCCGTTGACAATAGTGATCATTTAACAACGCACATGTTAAACTCAGACCCACCTAACCACAGTCGTTTACGATCTTTAGTTCAAAAAGCTTTTACACCGAAGATGATTTCACAATTAGACGGAAGAATTCAGAGAATAGCGGATGATTTAATAAGTGAAATAGAGCGAAAAGGTACATTAAATCTTGTGGATGATTATTCATTCCCATTACCGATTATTGTAATAAGTGAGATGCTTGGAATTCCAAAAGAGGATCAAGCGAAATTTAGAATTTGGTCTCATGCTGTCATTGCATCGCCAGAAACACCTGAAGAAATAAAAGAAATCGAAAAACAACTATCTGAGTTTATTACATATCTTCAATATATAGTTGATGTAAAACGAAAAAACCCAAAAGAAGATTTGGTTAGTGCGTTAATACTTGCAGAAAATGAAGGGCAGAAACTTAGTGCTCGAGAGCTATATTCAATGATCATGTTATTAATTGTAGCCGGACACGAGACGACAGTGAATTTAATAACAAATACGGTATTAGCACTTCTTGAAAATCCGAAGCAATTACAGTTATTAAAAGATAATCCGAAATTAATTGATTCAGCTATTGAGGAAGGATTGCGTTATTATTCTCCAGTTGAGGTGACAACTGCAAGATGGGCGGCTGAGCCGTTTCAAATTCATGACCAAACAATCCAAAAAGGAGATATGGTTATTATCGCATTAGCTTCCGCAAACCGTGATGAAACAGTATTTGAAAACCCAGAAACATTTGATATTACACGAGAAAATAACCGTCATATTGCCTTTGGACATGGTAGTCATTTTTGCCTAGGAGCTCCACTTGCTAGGTTAGAAGCAAAGATTGCTATTACTACTCTGTTTAAACGGATGCCTGAACTACAAATAAAAGGTGATCGTGAAGATATTAAATGGCAAGGAAACTATTTAATGCGTTCTTTAGAGGAATTGCCTTTGACTTTCTAGATGATTTGTGCTGCCTCCTGTTCAGAACATGAAATAGGAGGCTTTTTTATGTCGACGACTATAGAACCGAAACAAAATCATGGGGTATCACAAGTATTGAAAAACAGATTTGTACAGGGGATTCTTGCATCAGCATTATTTTTACAAATAGGAATATGGGTTCGAAACTTTGCGGTATTATTGTATGTTATGGAAATGACGAAAGGTGATGCTTTCGCTATATCGATGATTTCAGTTGCTGAATTCGCTCCAATTTTTATTTTTTCATTCATTGGTGGAACTTTTGCTGATAGGTGGAAGCCAAAGAAGACAATGATATGGTGTGAAACGTTGAGTTCCATTTCAGTATTCGCTGTATTACTTACGCTTATGTTTGGAACGTGGAAAATTGTGTTTTTTGTGACACTCATCTCAGCAATCCTTTCGCAGTTTTCACAACCATCTGGAATGAAGTTGTTTAAACAACATTTATCAACGGAACAAATTCAATTAGCAATGTCTATATATCAAACGATATTTGCAATATTTATGGTATTAGGACCAATCCTAGGGACATTTATTTTTCATAGTTTTGGAATTTATATTTCAATTATTATAACAGGTATCGCGTTTTTACTTGCTGCAGGTGTATTGTTATTTCTTCCGAAAGATCTTGATAACGAAGCAGCAAAGAAAGATATTACTTTGTTACAGGAAATGAAGGATGGTATTAAGTACGTCAAAAAGAAAAAAGCATTAACCTTACTTGGTCTATGTTTTATGGCAGCAGGACTAGGTATAGGGTTAATTCAGCCACTAGGTATATTTATTGTGACTGAGCAGTTAGGGTTATCAAAAGAGAGTTTACAATGGTTACTAACAGTGAATGGGGCAGGGATGATTGTTGGTGGAGCTTTAGCGATGGTATTTGCGAAAAACGTTGCGCCGCAAAAAATGTTAATCGTAGGTATGCTAGGCCAGGCTATTGGAATTGGTATAATTGGTTACTCCACAAATTTATGGGTGACACTTACGGCACAACTTTTTAGTGGGTTAGCTCTACCGTGTATTCAAATAGGTATTAATACACTCATTATACAAAATAGTGATACGGATTTTATTGGTAGAGTAAATGGCATTTTAAGTCCACTATTCACCGGTTCAATGGTAGTAACGATGAGTATTGCTGGTTCATTAAAGGAGATGTTTTCGTTAAGTATGATGTACGAGGGGACGGCTTTACTATTTGTAATTGGATTGTTGTTTATTTTACCTATATACAATTTAAAGCCAGTAATAGCAGTAGAAAGTGAAATGAATGGTAAAGGAAGTGCTGTGCAAAATGAATCCTAAATGAATCCTAATCCAAATGTTAAATACCCAATTGAAGGAAATCAAAATGTTCATTTTATAAAAAATACAATAACGAAATCTAATATACTTGTTGGTGACTATTCTTATTATGATGCGAAACATGGGGAAACATTAGAAGATCGAGTATTATATCATTATGAATTTATCGGAGATCGTCTCTTCATTGGGAAGTTTTGCTGTATTGCATCTGGAGTGACCTTTATTATGAACGGAGCAAATCATCGAATGGATGGATTTTCGGCATATCCTTTTAATATTTTTGGCAATGGGTGGGAGAAGTTCACACCAGATTTGTCTGAATTACCGTATAAAGGAGATACAGTTATAGGAAATGACGTTTGGATCGGTATGGATACAACGATTATGCCCGGAATTAAAATAGGAGATGGTGCAATCATTGCAGCGAAATCTGTTGTGACTAAAGACGTTGCACCATATACAATTGTTGGTGGAAACCCTGCAAATAAAATAAAAGAGAGATTTTCAAATGAAATAATAGAAGAATTATTTCAAATTCAATGGTGGCATTTTGACATTGAAAAGATAACTGAAAATATCGATGCTATTGTACGAGGGAATATAGAAGCATTAAGAAAGCTAAAAAGGGAATAAATGGCACAAGACGTTTTATGTGAAGTAAACAACTGTAAATTTTGGGCTAACGGTAATAAATGTAGTGCAGATGCAATTTATGTAGTTAGTAATAAAGGGAAACAAGCATCTACAACGGAAGAAACAGATTGCAAAACTTTCGATCCAGAATTGTAAATGTACGTTGATATTTTATTACTTGCAGAATTAACAACAGGGCCAAAACATGGCTATGAAATAAAGAAAAATATTCAAAATCGGTTAGGCAATAATTTTGAATTAAATCATAACATGCTTTACCCCTCTCTTCGACGTTTTGAAAACATGGGAGCCATAACGAAAAATGTACAGAAACAAGTCGGAAAACCAAACCGAAATATGTACAATATAACAGAAACAGGAGAAGAAGTTTTTTGTGACATGTTAAGAGAATTCCCCGAAAAGATTGCGACAAACAACGCTGAGGTCCTTGTACGTATCGCGCTTTTCGACAAACTGGATTACGAGGCTAGAATAGAAATTTTAACTACGCGTCAAAGCGTGCTTCAAAAACAACTTACAGCCATCCAATCCCTTGACGTTGCCTCACCTTTTATTACAGAAGTTGTTGAATTTACTAAATCACGTATTGAACATGAACTTCGTTGGATTACATCACTTATGAAGAAAATATAAATGGCTTCACCTGAAAATGTTATTTTAGTTCATGAAATTTCAAAGCTGAAAACAAAAGAAGAGCTGTGGAACCCATATGGATGGTACCAATTTATGAGGGATAATCACCCGGTACATTATGATGAAGAGCAGGATGTTTGGAATGTTTTTTTATATGAGGACGTAAATCGTGTTTTATCAGATTATCGCTTATTTTCAAGTAGAAGGGAGCGGAGACAATTCGCAATCCCTCCTTTAGAAACTAGAATAAATATAAACTCTACAGATCCGCCAGAACACCGTAACGTACGTTCAATTGTTTCTAAAGCATTTACTCCAAGAAGTTTAGAACAGTGGAAACCTCGTATACAAGCTATTGCAGACGAACTTGTAAAAAATATAAAAAAGTATGATGAAGTTAATATTGTTAATCAATTTGCTGCACCTTTACCTGTTACCGTTATATCAGATCTATTGGGAGTACCTACTACAGACCGTAAACAAATTAAAGAATGGTCTGATATTTTATTTATGCCGTATAGTAAAGAAAAGTTTAATGATCTGGATGCCGAGAAAGGGATCGCATTAAATGAATTTAAAGCATATCTTTTACCAATCGTTCAAGAAAAAAGATATCATTTAACCGACGATATTATTTCAGATTTAATACGAGCTGAATATGAAGGTGAAAGATTAACCGATGAAGAAATTGTAACTTTTTCATTAGGTTTATTAGCAGCTGGTAATGAAACGACTACAAATTTAATTATTAATAGTTTTTATTGCTTTTTAGTGGATTCACCTGGAATTTATCAAGAATTAAGAGAAGAACCTGAATTAGTTGCAAAAGCGATTGAGGAAGTATTACGCTATCGCTTTCCTGTTACATTAGCTCGGAGGATTACAGAGGATACAAACATATTTGGTCCTTTAATGAAAAAGGATCAAATGATTGTTGCATGGGTTAGTGCAGCAAATTTAGATGAGAACAAATTCTCACATGCTTCTAAGTTTAATTTACACCGCGTAGGAAATGAAAAGCATTTAACCTTTGGTAAAGGTCCTCACTTTTGCTTAGGGGCACCGCTTGCACAGTTAGAAGCTGAGATTGCATTGAGTACCTTTATAAACGCTTTCGAAAAAATAGAGTTACCTCCATCTTTTAATTTAGAAAGATGTATATTGGAAAATGAGCAAACCTTAAAATATTTACCTATTCGCTTAAAAACTCAATAAATGTTAACGTACAATGGGAGTAAAACGTTTCAAACATTTATTAAAGCTGTAACTGATTTATTAGATGGTGATTTATTAGAAGAAGAAATCGTGTGTAAAATTGAAACATTACTAGAAGAACTTTTAGAAAAGAAAACATGGCTTCCGTTAGATAAACAGAAGGAGAATTCAGCTCAATATGCACGACACTTACTGTATGAAGATCCGTTAAAACGTTTTGAAGTATTAGCTCTCGTATGGAAAGATGGACAATCTACACCATTACATGATCATGATGGCACATGGGGAGTAGAAGGTGTTTTTTCAGGAAGGATAATGGTGCAGAACTTTGTTCAAACGAAGCAGCTTGGAAATTCACTTTCTTATTTAACACATACAGGAAATCTTTATTTAGGAGAAGGCGAAACAGATAAAGTAATTCCACCAGCTGATTGTCATATTCTAGAAATAGCCGAAAATGAAAGCGTAATCACTATTCATATATACGGAAAACGTTTAGAAAAGTTTAAAGTATATATCCCAACAGAAGAAAAAAATGTATACATGTGTGAGACAAAATATATTAGTTATAATTCATAGATGAAATTAATCGCAATTGATCTAGATGGAACTCTTCTTTCAGGGAATAAAATGATTAGTAAAGAGAATGCAGAAGCAATTCGAAAATGTCAAGAAGCTGGCCATGTTGTAGCAATTTGTACAGGACGTTCTATTGTTGATATTGAACGACTATTGTTAGAAGTTGATTTGGAGTGTCCGATTATCGCAGAAAATGGTGCACTTATATATAAAGATAAAAAAATGATGAAGAGATATCCAATTCAAAATATGCAGGCACTTGAGATTGTAGAATATCTTGAAGAGAATGGCTTGTATTATCAGCTTTATACTAATAAAGGTGTGTATGTACCGGATTATGGAGTAGAGAGTGTACGTAATGAAATCGAGTATGTGAAGAATGCAAAAGGAAATTTCGATTTGAAAGAGTTAGAAACGATTGCTGCATTATACCTTGAGCATACAGCATTTCATAGTACAGAAAGTTGTAAACCAATTGTAGAAATGGATATACATGTGCATAAACTTTTACCGTTTTCTTATGATATAGGGAAATTAAAAAAATTAAAAGAAACGTTTCTGCATAATACAGATTTAGCTATTACATCTTCCTATTGGCATAATTTAGAGATTAATCATCGAGATGCTCAAAAAGGAAATGGATTATATACTTTAGCAGAACATCTTAATATTCCAGTTGAAAACACTGTAGCAATAGGCGATGGCTTAAACGATGTTTCTATGATGGAGAAAGCAAATATATCAATTGCAATGGGAAATGCAGTTGAAGAATTAAAAGCGATGTGTCAATACGAAACGTTAACAAATGAAGAACATGGTGTCGCACATGCTTTATATAAATATGTAATGTAAATGGAACTTATTGATGTGAGTACAATAGAAACCATGGCAGAACAATTTTATAAATTAACCAACATATCACATCAACTTCTTGATGCTGAAAACGAATGTATATTTTCATTTGGAATTAATGAAATGAAAGTATGTAAACTTCCAAAAATTGAAATCCCCCTTTTCTTATACAATCAATATTTAGGATCTTTTGTTGTATGGTCCAAACGAAGCGAAATTTTCAATTGCCAAAAATATTTTGAAATGCTTTCTAACCTCATTATAACCGGGGTGAAAAAAGCAGTTCAAAGTAAAAATACATCGTTACTTTCTCGAAAAGAGGAAGAACTACATACGATCTTACAAAACATGCCTGTTATGGTTGATGCGCTTGACTATAATGGAGATTTTGTTTTGTGGAATCGAGAATGCGAGATTGTAACAGGTTATACTGCTGAAGAAATAATTGGGAATCCAAACGCTCTTCAATTACTGTATCCTGACCATAATTATCGCCATCAAATACAAAATAAATTTTTGACTCGTGGAAAAAATTTTAGAGATTGGGAAATGAGTTTAACATGTAAAAATGGAGAAATTAAAACGATAATGTGGTCCAATATATCAGAGCAGTTTCCTGTAACGGGATTTAGTTACTGGGCTGTTGGGGTAGATATTACACATTTAAAAGCGATAGAAGGGCAATTAAAACAACAAACCTCTGAATTAGAATTAATTTTTAAAGCTTTACCAGATTTATGTTTTTTAACAGAAGATGATGGGACAATTATAGATTATAAAGCAGGATCTCCTACAAAATTTCACGTACCCGCAGAAGCTTTTATGGGAAAAAAGTTTTACGAAATATTACCGTCTTCAGTAGCACAGCAATTTCAAGAAGCAATTCGCCAATTGAAAGAAGAAGGAAAGAATGTAATTGTAGAATATCCTCTAACAATTAATGGAAGTATTGATTTCTTTGAAGCTAGATGTTTACCATTATTACAAGATAAAATTATGATCATTGTCCGCGATATTACAGAGCGGAAAAAGGCAGAAGAATTGCTAAATAAATCAGATACACTTGCGGCAATTGGTCAATTAGCAGCCGGTGTAGCTCATGAAGTGAGAAACCCATTAACTGTAATTAAAGGATTTATACAGTTATTCCAAATTAATAAAGAGGATCAAGAAAAATATTTTGACCTTATGCTTTCCGAAATAGAAAGAATAGAAGCAATTCTCCAGGAGTTTTTGTCGATTGCTAAAACTGATGAAATAAATACAGAAAAGAAAAATATTTATCAAATTTTTAAAAATGTCGTATCGCTAATTAATACAAAAGCAATCATGACAAATATTCAAGTTGAATTATTTACAGATTCCAAAGAGATAATCATTGAATGCTCAGAAAATCAATTGAAACAAGTATTTATTAATATTTTGCAAAATTCAATTGAAGCAATGCTTGATGGTGGGAAAATTTCAATCCATATGAAAGAAATACATAAAAATGGTGTCATTATTAGTGTAATAGATGAAGGAATAGGAATACCTGAAGAAAGAATTAAAAGATTAGGTGAACCTTTTTATAGTACGAAAGAAAAAGGTACCGGTATTGGATTGATGTTAAGTTATAAAATTATTGAAAGTCATCAAGGAACAATAAGTATAATGAGTGAGGTTGGCGTCGGGACAACTGTAACGATTTACTTGCCAAAAATGCAGAGTAAACGATCTCTATCAAATTGTGATGATAGATGTATTTCCATACGTTCTAATATTAAATCCTAAGTGAAAAAGAAAGAGAAAAAGAGTGGTAGAGCAATACCGATACGGTTAAATATTTTATTCTTTTGTGTATTTTTATTATTTTCTGCCATGATTATACAGTTAGGTAAAGTGCAAATTGTCGATGGAGAGACGTATAAAAATGAAGTAGAGAAGAGAGAAAATGCAACCGTGAGTCTTTCCGTCCCGCGTGGGAAAATATTTGATCGAGAAGGGAATCCAGTTGTTGATAATAAGTCTTTACGCACGATTACGTATACAAAGATGAAAGGCGTAAAATCAGAAGATATACTAAAAACCGCAAGACAACTTGAGGAAATAATTGAAATGCTGCAAGAAGATATAGATAAGTTAACTGAGACGGATAAGAAAGATTTTTGGATGCAATTAAATCCAAAACTTGCACAAAATTTAATTTCAAAAAAAGAAATAGACAAGTTCAGAGAGAAAGATATTACCGGTAAAGAGCTAGATAAAAAAATAGAAGATTTAAGAAGAAAGCGTGTTACAGAAAAAAATCTTCAAGAATTAACAGCTCAAGATATAAAAGTGTTAGCTATTAAAAGTAAAATGACTGCAGGTTACCAAATGGCCCCTCAAATTATTAAAAAAGATGTTAGTGAAAAAGAATATGCAAAAGTTAGTGAAAATTTAGCGAATCTTTCAGGGGTAGACGCATCGGTTGATTGGGGGAGACACTATGTAAATGATGGCTTATTCCGTTCAGTCCTTGGAAACGTTTCGAATGCTGATGAAGGATTACCACGTGAACGATTAGATTATTATTTAGTACGTGATTATAGCCGAAATGACAGGATAGGGAAAAGTTACATTGAGCAGCAATACGAGGATGTGCTTCACGGCTCGAAAAAAGAAGTAAGAAGTAAAGCTGATAAGCAAGGAAATACAATGAGAATGGAAACAGTTTCTGAGGGGAAAAGTGGAAAAAATTTAACGTTAACAATTGATATGGAATTACAGAAAAAAGTTGAAGAGAGCATAGAAAAAATATTAAAGGCATATAAAGGCTCAGAATCAATGTTAGACCGTGCTTTCGTTGTAATGATGAATCCGAAAAACGGCCAAGTATTATCAATGGCTGGGAAAAAACTTATAGAAAAAGATGGGAAAACAGAAGTAGAAGATTATGCTTTAGGTACGATGACAAGTTCATATGAGCTTGGATCAACTGTTAAAGGTGCTACAGTGTTAACCGGATATGAAACAAAAGCTATAACACCGGGAACACATTTTTATGATGCACCTATGAAGTTTAAAGGAACTAAGGAGAAAAAGTCATGGAAAGATTTCGGAGATATAGATGATCAAAGAGCTTTACAAGTTTCCTCTAACGTTTATATGTTTAACACAGCATTAAAAATTGCCGGTGTGGATTATGTAAAGAACAGTTCACTAGATATTAAACAAGAATACTTTGATAAGATGAGATATTATTTCAGACAATTTGGTTTAGGTGTTCCAACAGGCATTGATTTACCGAATGAAACAGCGGGGCAAATTGGGAAAAAAGATAATCAGCCAGGTTTCTTATTAGACTTTTCCATTGGTCAGTATGATACGTATACACCACTTCAGCTTGCACAATATATTTCAACTATCGCAAACGGCGGTTATCGAATGAAACCACAAATTGTTCAAGAGATTAGAGAACAAACCGCTCAAAAGGATGAAATCGGTAAAGTGATGCATGCAATAGAACCCGTTGTTTTAAATAGAATTGATATGAAAGAAGAATATATCAATCAAGTAAAAGAAGGCTTTAGGAAAGTATTCCAAGAAGGGGATGGAACGGGAGTAAGGGCGTTCCAAAAAGCACCGTATAAACCAGCTGGAAAAACAGGGACTGCACAGACTGTATACGGTGGAGAAAGTGATATTGGGAGAAATGAGAAAGGCGATCGTAGAGAGTGCTATAATTTAACATTAGCAGGATATGCGCCATATGATGATCCAGAAGTAGCATTTTCCATTGTAGTACCATGGGTTAAAAATGATAAGTCTGGTATTAACTCTGATATTGGGAAAGAAGTTTTAGATGCTTATTTTGATTTGAAAAATAAGCGATTAACTGGCGAAGCACCAAAAATAGATGACTCTAAAGAGAATTAAATGAAGCAATTGATTCAAAAAGATTGGAGAAAAATATGTAGCTATATTTTGATTACAATAGGAATTATTATTATTTTTATTATTATTATTAAGTCATTTTTATTTTGTATGGTAGAAGGAATTTCGATGCAACCTACTTTGAATGAAAATAATCGTATACTAGTTAATAAGGCTAGTGTCTATTTTTCTTCTTTTCATCATGGTGATGTTGTAATAATAAAAAAAGAAGACGAGCCTACCTACTACGTGAAACGAATTATTGGATTACCAGGGGATAACGTACAATTAAGAAACGATGAGGTATATATTAACGGTAAAAAGCGAGATGAGTTGTATATACAGTTAGATATGTCACAAGTATCAAATCGTTTTTCAAACTTTAGAGAAATGAAAGTTCTCTCGCATAAATTATTTGTACTAGGTAATAATCGAAATCATAGTAAAGATAGTAGGAATACGCTGGAATTAATTGATGAGTCAAATATAATAGGTAAAGTAAAAATGGTATATTATCCATTTGATCAAATAAAATGGTTAAAATAAGTGTTGAATATTTTAATAGTTAATTTTCCTGCAGAGGGACATGTAAATCCTACATTAAGTTTAGTAAAGGCCTTTACTGAAAGAGGAGATAAGGTACACTATATTACAACGGAAAACTTTAAGGAAAGGCTTGAAGTTTTGGGGGCTATTGTACATACTTATCCGGATTTATTAAAGGGGATTTCTATTGATAATGAAACTTCATATGGATTAAAATCTTTCTTTCATGTACATGTTCAAACTTCTTTATATATATTAGAAATTACGAAAGAATTATGTAAAAGCATAAATTTTGATTTCGTAGTTTATGATATATTTGGTGCCGGAGAGTTAGTAAAGGAATATTTACAAGTTCCAGGCATAGTTTCCTCTCCTATATTTTTAATTCCACCAGAATTATTGGAAACCTTGCCTTTTCATCCAAATGCAGAAATACAATTCCAACCCAATGAACTCTCTGAAAAGTTACTGTATCAAATGGAACATGAATTTGGAGTAAAGCCCAAAAATCATCTTCAATTTATGCATAATAAGGGAGATATTAGTCTCGTGTATACAAGTCGTTATTTTCAACCTAATAGCGATTCATTCGGAGAAAACAATGTTTTTATTGGGCCGAGTATTATAAAACGCAAGACAAATATAAAGTTTCCACTTGAATTGCTTTCAAAAAAGAAAGTTATTTATATTTCAATGGGAACACTTCTTGAAGGGCTCGAATCATTTTTTAATACTTGTATCGATGCTTTTTCAAATTTCGAAGGGATTGTAGTAATGGCGATCGGTGATAGAAATGATATTTCAAAAATTAAGCAAGCACCAGACAATTTTATTATAGCCCCTTACGTACCTCAATCAGAAATATTAAGTGAAGCAGATGTTTTTATTACTCATGGTGGAATGAATAGTGTACACGATGCAATTTATTACAATGTCCCATTTGTGATAATACCGCATAATAAAGATCAACCTATGATAGCGCAAAGATTAACTGAGCTTGAGGCAGCACATAGATTATTGAAAGAACATGTTAATGTACGAACTTTAAAAGAGGCGGTAACAGACGTTCTTTCAAATGAAAAGTATAAACATGGCATTCGAAAACTGAATGAAAGTTTTTTAGAGTGTGGTGGTTCCAAAAGAGCCATTGCAGTGATTGATGCTCTTTTAAATAAATAGATGAATTCAAAATTGTTACAGGGGGAATGTATGATGAAAGTAATTGGTTTAATTGGTGGGTTAAGCTGGGAATCTACATCACTATACTATAAACATATTAATACGCTAACACTCTCTCAATACGATCAAAATGCGAAGCTAGTTTTATATAGTATGGATTTTGGAGAAGTAACTACTTTATTACAAAACAATCAATATGAAGAAGTGAAAAATGAATTAGTCACAGTTGCTAAAAAAGTTGAAAAGTCCGGGGCGGAATGTTTATTAATGTGTTCAAATACGGTCCATTTATTTGCTGAGGAAGTAGAACAAGCAATATCAATCCCACTTCTTCATATCGGTGATGTAAGTGCTAAAGAAATGGTAGAACAGAATATAAAACGTATCGGACTATTAGGAACGAAACAAACGATGGAACAAGATTTCTATACATCACGACTAGCAAAATATAACATTGAGACAATTATCCCGAATGACGAAGAAAGAACTTTTATCCATCACGTCATATTAAATGAATTAAGTAGAGGCATTATTTCAGAAACATCAAAAGAAAAACTAATACAAATTACTAATTCATTAATTCAAAACGGTGCGGAAGGTATATTATTAGGCTGTACTGAAATACCATTGCTTATTTCCCAAAATGACCTTACTGTTCCTGTTTTTGATACTGCTTTTTTACATGCAAATACTGCTGTACAATTTGCTGGATAAATGAACAAATTATCAACAAAGTTAGTAGTAGCAATCGGAATCGGAGCAGCCTTATATGGGATATTAGGACTTTGGGGATTTACTATTGCACCAAATACATTTATTAAACCTGGATTAGCTATATTAACCATTTTTGGAGCGTTATTTGGCCCAGTAGCAGGACTGTTAATAGGACTTATCGGTCATACCGTAACAGATACGATCTCTGGTGGGGGGATTTGGTGGGGCTGGGTTCTTAGCTCAGGAATTATTGGTTTTGCGATGGGGCTCATTCAAAAAAGAGGTGGCTTTAATGTGAAAAACGGGGGGGTTAGCAAGGGAGATATTTTTTATTTAGCAATTACTGGTTTAGTTGGTATTGTTATTGCTATTATATTTGCTGGGGGATTCGATATTATCGTGATGGGAGAACCGTTTGACAAAATTGTTATACAAGTATTAGGGGCAACCATTGCTGATGTTATTGTTTTCTTAGTTCTTGGATTACCGATTACAATTGGCCTAGCTAAATCGAATAAAAAACATACACATTTAAAAATTGAAAAGTAGATGCGACCAATTATTTCGTTTGAAGAATTCAGCTTTCAATATGAGCATGCTGCGCAGCCTACTTTGAAAGATATTACATTTCATATCAACCCTGGGGAAAAAGTACTAATTGCTGGACGAAGCGGTTCAGGGAAGTCGACATTAGCTCATTGTATGAATGGGCTAATCCCATTTTCATATGAAGGGATTAGTACTGGTAACGTATTAATTGCTGGTAAAGACCCGAGGAAAGGCAGTATTTTTGAACAGAGTAAGTATGTAGGAACAATATTACAAGATCAAGATGCTCAGTTTATTGGCCTTACAGTAGAAGAAGATGTCGCTTTTTATTTAGAAAATGAATGTGTAAATCAAGATGATATGAAAAAGAGTGTTGCAGACTCATTAACAAAGGTAAAGATGCATACTTTTCGTAAACAAAGTCCGCATGAATTATCAGGAGGACAAAAACAAACGGTTTCACTTGCAGGTCTCTTAACAACAAATGCGGATATATTATTGTTCGATGAACCTTTAGCAAACTTAGATCCGCTAAGCGCCTTACATACGATAGAACTTATGAAAGATATACATGAACAATATAATAAAACAATTGTAATTATTGAACATCGAATAGAAGAAATTTTAAAACTGGATTTAGATAAAATGATTTTAATTGATGAAGGTAAAGTCATTATGGTAGGGACTCCGGAAGAAATATTAGCATCAAATATATTGCCTCGTATTGGCTTAAGGGAGCCGATTTATATTGAAGCATTAAAGAGATTACATTTTGATAGTAATAATGCCGTAGTATATCCACTTGAAAAAAATCAAAAGGAAAAAATTAGTGGATTTTTAAAAGAATGGATGAAGAAGCAAGTTTTTTTTAAAGATGCCACTAAAAATAATGAATTATTAAGAGTAGAGAATTTATCATTTTCATATCCTAATAGACAAAGAGTATTAGAAAATATAAATATTTCGATAAGTGAAGGAGAACTTATCGCTCTTTTAGGCCACAATGGAGCTGGGAAATCAACATTAGCTCACAGTCTTATTGGTATAAATAAAACAAGTAATGCAGAGATTTTATTAGATGGAGAAAATATCAGTTCTTGGTCTATTCGTAAGCGTGGGGAGATGATCTCGTATGTGATGCAAAATCCAAATCATATGATTACACAACCTACCGTGTTAGAGGAGGTTTCATTCACATTAAAATTAAAAAAGTTTTCTAAGGAAGAAGTTAACTATAGAACTGAAGAATCATTAAAAATCTGTGGTTTATATCCATTTCGTAATTGGCCAATTCAGGCATTAAGCTATGGGCAGAAAAAGAGATTAACGATCGCATCTGTATTAACAACAAATCCTAAACTTATCATATTAGATGAACCGACGGCTGGACAAGATTATTATCATTATAAACAGTTTATGTCATTTATTAGAAACCTGGCTAAAAAGGGAATATCCTTTATTTTCATAACACACGATATGAATCTAGCATTAGAATATGCAGACCGAGCGGTAGTTCTACATGAGGGAGAAATCATTGCGGATAATACTGCATCTACTGTATTAGGACATAAAGAAACATTACAAAGAGCCAATCTAAGAGAGAATTCTTTATTCGAGCTTGTTACATTTAGTGAAATTTCATGTCCAGAAAAGTTTATGGAACTTTATTGTGATGTTAGTAGGAGGGAGGAAAATGCATAAATGCATAATACATATTTTCGTCGTATGGACGGGGCTGTGAAATTAGTTTTGTTTATATTTTGTATGACGCTTACTTTTATATTTTTTGATTTTCGCATATTACTAATTTTATTTATGTTTGGATGTATCGGACTCTTACTTGCTAAAATTCCATTTCGTAAAATTATACTTATTTTTACTGTTATATTTACATTTAGTTTATTAAACACTGTTATGATTTTATTAATTACACCGACTCATGGATCTGAATTAACTGGATCGTATACTTCGTTTTTACATATTGGTTATGCAACAATTACATATGAAACATTATTTTATGCAGTTACACTTTCATTAAAGTATTTTACGTTGTTACCATTTACACTTATCTTTATTTACACGACAGATCCAAGCGAATTTGTAAGTGGCTTAAGTAAACTTGGTATTCATTATAAAATTACTTATGCAATAAATATTGCACTACGTTATATACCGGATATTCAGTCCGAATATCAAATTATTAAACACGCACAAGAAGTGAGAGGGGTAGCTTTTGAAAAAGGAGAAGCGAGCATATGGATTCGTATGAAAAACCGTATCTTAATTTTCTGGCCGCTAATCATTCATTCTCTAGAAAGAATCGATACCGTTTCAAATGCAATGGATTTAAGGGGGTTTGGAAAGAAGGATAAACGTACGTGGTTTTATACAAGTAAAGCGGCAAGTGGCGATTTCATTGCTTTATTTACAGGTGTTTTTATTTTAATTGTTGCAGTATATTTAAAACTAAATGTATTTCAAAACTTTTGGTATCCATTTTAAATGATCAACTACCTATTAGTTTTCAAACCAAAAGGAGGAAAAAATATGAGTTACGGTGGTTCTTGTGGTTTTGGTGGAGGTTTCGCTTTATTAGTTGTGTTATTCATTTTATTAATAATTGTAGGATGCAGCTGTTGGGGCGGAGGATACTAAATGACTTGGAATACACTTAAAACAAAAGAAGATCTTGAAGAACTTCTTCAATTATTTGGAGATTTTCACGATAGTTGCTTAAAAGAAGTATATATGTGGACAGATAGTTATGTAGATGAGAATGGCATCAGGGACAAACGTAAGGATACTGTTTCAAAGACAGTATGCTAAATGTATAATACATATGAAATGGAAATTCAGAATGACGAGGCTAATATTATGGACTTTGTTTATATTAATCAAAATGTATTAAATAATCTTCTTTACATTTTAAGTAGTATATTTGTTTTTTATTTTATATATGATAGCGGGCGCTATTTGAAGAAATATAAAAAACTGCTTATTATTCTTTGTACGAGCATTCCACTTATTTTATGTATGCGATACCCTATCTATATGGATGAAAGTTGTATTCATGATTTAAGACAAATCCCAGTTATAATAGGTACACTTTATGGCGGATTCCCTGTCGGTATTATTTTGTTTACTATTTTATTAATTACAAGAGTTTTATTTTATGGATTTAACATGTTAACAGTTATTGTTTATGGCACAATGTTCATCATAACAGCATTCGCATCTACAAAATTTAATACATACAATAGAAAGGTTAAAGTAGCTTTTGCTATGTTTTTAACTTTTTTCCTAGCGATATTTACAACTGTGATTGTATTAACATTATCAGATTTTGAAGTGAATAATTTATATATTATTTATTTCATATTATTACCGACTACTTTAATGTTCTTTATTGTTTATTTTAATGAAGTGTTAAAAGATGCAGTATTTATGCGCTCAAAATTAATTAAAATGGAAAAGATGGAGATCGTTAGCCAACTTGCTGCTAGTATATCGCACGAAGTAAGAAATCCCTTAACTGTCGTAAAGGGATTTACACAACTTTTAAAAACACCAAATTTAACTCCTGAATCAAGGGACGAATACATTGAACATATACTTGAAGAGTTAAATCGTGCGCAAGAGATTATTGATGACTATTTAACGTTTGCTAAACCAGCACCAGAAAAACTAGATCATATTTCAATAGACCAAGAGTTAAATCGCGCTATTAATATGATATTGCCATTATGTAATATGAATACGATACATATTACAAAAGATTTTTCAAAGGCAACAATTGTTGGTAATAAACAGCACTTTCAACAATGTTTTTTAAACTTAATAAAAAATAGTATTGAAGCAATGCCTAATGGTGGAACCTTAAATATTTCTTCCACTATAAGTAATAATAAAGTTATAATACGAATTGAAGATAGCGGAATTGGAATGTCACAAGAGCAAATTAACAGGTTTGGCGAACCTTATTTTAGTACAAAATCAAAAGGTACTGGTTTAGGTACGATGGTTGCTGTTAAAATTATTGAAACGATGCATGGAAATTTAAAAATCCAAAGTACCGTTAGTAAAGGAACGGCTTTAACGATTACATTTCCAAAAGATAAAAATATATAAATGAAAGATATTCCAGTTGAAATTCAGTTGAATCAAGTAACATTACAATTAAAAGAACATCATAATTTTGATTGGCTTTTGAAATTAGGAACTGTATTTGCAGTTTTTGACCAACAAGATTCAGGTAATATATGTTTTGGTGTAGAAAAGGATGGTCATAAGAAATTTATTAAATATGCAGGGGCACAAACAATTGCATATAATGGAACTCCAAAGGTCGCTATTGAAACATTAATAAAATCAGTTTCCCTTTACGATGAATTAAAACACGAATCACTAATAACTTTAATTGAACACTTTCCAGTACAAAATGGATATGTTTTAATATTTGATTGGTTTGATGGGGAATCGCTTCACCCGCATTGGAGTTTCCCACCTCCTGAGAAACATAAAAATCCAAACTCTCCATTTTATAAATTTAGACATTTAACTGTTGTGGAACGAATTTATTCATTGAATGCCATTTTTTCTTTCCATGCTCATGTAGAACAGAAAAACTATGTAGCTATAGATTTTTATGACGGTAGTATTTTATATAATTTCAGTACAAATGAGACGAAGATTTGTGATATTGATTTATACTCTAAAAAACCATACATAAATAAAATGGGAAGACTATGGGGTTCCTCTCGTTTTATGTCTCCTGAAGAATTTGAGTTAAACGCTATAATTGATGAAAAAACAAATGTATTTAATATGGGGGCGGTAGCTTTCGCACTTTTAGGTGGTGAAAAAGATCGTTCCTTTATAAAATGGGATGCAAGTAAAGAATTATATGAGGTTGCCTCTCGTGCTGTAAATGAAAACCGTGCAGAACGGTATACATCAGTAAAAGAATTTTATGAAGCATGGTTAAAAGTATCTAGTGCTAAAATGATATAAATGGATCAAAAAATTATTATAAAATCCTATCAAAAAGACTGGCATGAAGAATACTTAAAGGAAAGATACAAATTTAATTCTTTATTAGGGGAAGAAATCGTTGCTATTGAACATATAGGAAGCACTGCCGTAGAAGGGTTAGGCGCTAAACCTCTTATTGATATGATGATTGGCGTAACGGATTTACAAATTACCGAAAAGTGGACTCATATCCTTTCGGAAATTGGATATGAGTATGTCCCAAAAGAAACACCAAGTTGGCGGTTTTTCAGAAAGGGGAAATGGAGAGCGGGTACTCATCATTTGCATGTTTATATTTATAATAGCGAGGAATGGAGAAATAATCTTTTGTTTCGAGACTTTCTAAAAAAACATGAATGGGCACGTAAAGAATATAGAGAACTAAAAGAGAGGCTTGCAGCTACATATCCTTTTGATCGTGTGTCGTATACAAATGCAAAAGCGCCATTTATTCGAAATATAATAGAATTGGCTAGAATTAATTAAATGAAAGCAATTATACATCAATATAAAAAAGGATTAGAGGGGGTAGAATATAAAATTTTATCTGAATTAACTCCTAATGCTGGTGAAGTAAAAGTAAAGTTAAAAGCTGCAGGGTTAAATCATAGAGACTTATTTATAATAAATAATAGAAAAGAAATGGATATACCATTAGTAATAGGATCAGATGGATCGGGCATTGTTACAGAAATCGGAGAAGGGGTTTCAAATATTTCACTACATACCGAGGTTATTATTAATCCTAGTATTGGATGGGATAGTATTGCTAATGTGCCAGAGTTACCTGAAGTGTTAGGTGGACCGAAAGATGGAACGTTTGCTGAATATGTAATTGTACCAGCTGAAAATGTAGTGGAAAAGCCGTCATATCTTACTTGGGAAGAATCCGGTGTTCTATCATTATCGGCATTAACTGCATATAGAGCACTTTTTACAAAGGGGAGATTGAAGTGCGGTGAACATGTTTTAATTCCGGGAATAGGCGGTGGTGTAGCTACATTTGCTATGTTATTCGCGAAAGCAATCGGCGCAAAAGTGAGTGTTACTTCAAGGCTAGAGAATAAAAGGGAACTTGCTGAAGAATATGGTGCAGACATTTCTTTTAATAGTGCTGAAAATTGGGAAGAGAGCTTGCAAGGAGAAAAAGTAGATTTAATAATAGATAGTATTGGTCCTGCGACGTTTTTAAAATATTTTGATGTATTAAAACCAAATGGAAGAATTGTTAATTTTGGTGCAAGCTCAGGAGATAAAATTGAATTGCCATTACGCGCATTATTTTATAATCAAATTGATATTATGGGAACATCTATGGGTAGCCGTGAGGAATTTAATGAGATGATAAAGTTTATAGAAAAACATAAAATTAAACCTATTATTGATAAGGTTTATCCGTTAGAAGAAGCAATTCGAGCGTTAAGACGTATGGAACAAGGAGAACAATTCGGAAATATTGTACTTCATATGAATTTTAAAATATGAATGAATTACACAGTATTTCAATGGTTTAATAATTTTGCGGAATCGTCCAAGTTATTAGATACGCTTATGATTGCTATTACAAATAGTGCTGCATATATGGCAATCCTATTTATGCTTATCTTATGGTTCAATAATGGAAAGAAAGAAAATGCGATAAGAAAACAATATACAGTTTTATATACGACGCTTTCTGTAATGATTGCATTATTAGTAAATGTTTTCATTCATGCGGTATATTACCATCCGCGTCCGTTTATATCACATGATGTGCATCAATTAGTGCCACATGCAGCAGATTCATCATTCGTTAGCGATCATTCTGTACTGGTATTTTCGATTGCGTTTGTCTTTATGCTTAGAGGAGAAAAACTTAAATATATAGCGCTTATTTGGGCAGTATTAGTTGGCATATCACGTATGTACGTAGGTGTTCATTATCCTTTAGATATACTTGGTGCTGCTTTCTTAACATTTATTACGAGCGGCTTAGTCATGCAAAGTACACGTATATTTGAACCAATCGCAAAACTTGTTTTCAAAATGTATGCGTTGGTAGCAAAACGAATTCCATTTTTAGCGAAATATAATCATATAGCTTAGATGCATAAACTTCAAACGAATAAAGGTGCTCGATATATGATGATTGCTTTTATTGTTTTGTTTCTTACTATGCTTTTGCGTATATTCTATATACAAGCAGTAGGAGTCGTGCATAATGTGGATGTAAAAGATCTCGCGAATGAACAACATAATAAAAATGGAGTATTAGAAGCGAACCGGGGCACAATTTATGACCAAACTGGAAAGGTACTAGTACAAGATTCCGCAACGTATCGAGTTGTTGTGAATTTAAAAGGAAAAGATAAAGTGAAAAATAGTGATGAAACTGCACAACAATTAGCTGATGTACTTGAAATTGATAAAGAGGAAGTATTAAAAAATTTTCATGAAGGACGCACACAAGTTGAAATTGGAAAAATTGGTCGGAACTTATCTAGAGAAACGAAGGAGAAAATTAGGAAATTAAAAATACCGGGTGTATCTTTTATGCCTGAAAAAGCAAGAGTGTATCCAAATGAAGATTTTGCATCCTATATACTTGGTTTTGCTAGACCAGATAATAAAGGAAATACGGAAGGGAAATTTGGACTTGAAAAAAGTTTGGATAAATATTTGCGCTCTACGAACGGGAATATAGAATATGTAGGAACACGAAGAGGTATCCCACTTACAAATGACATAGGTAAAGTAGAACCTGCTAAACATGGAAATAACGTATATCTTACGCTTGATAAACAAATTAATAGTTTTTTAGAAGAAGCGATGAACAAAGCACAACAACACTATGACCCTTCTATGTTAATTGGAATCATTGCAGATCCAAAAACAGGTAAGGTTTTAGCAATGTCTAGTAAACCTAGTTATAATCCTAATAAAGGCGATATCGAATACTTTTTAAATGATCCAATTGCAAACGCATATGAACCAGGTTCAACAATGAAAGTGTTTACGTTAGCTGCTGCTATTAATGAAGGTGTATATGACGGGAAAGAATATTTTCAATCAGGAAAATATTCGGTTGGTTCAACAGATATAAAGGATCATAATGGTGGATTTGGATGGGGCTCAATTACATTTGATGAAGGCTTTGAAAGATCGTCAAACGTAGCTTTTTCTATTTTAGAAGATCAGTTATTAAAACCGAATAAATTTAAGCAATATATGAATAAATTTGGTTTCAATCAAAAAACAGGAATAGATTTACCTGGAGAAAGTAAAAATACATTATTATTAAACACTCAAATCCAACAAGTTACAACTTCTTTCGGGCAAGGTTCCACTGTCACTCCTATTCAATTAATACAAGCCGCTACGGCAATAGCAAATGACGGGAAAATGGTGCAACCATATATCGTTGATAAAGTTGTAAATCCAACAAACAAACAAGTTATTATGGAAAATCAACCGAAAGAAATTGGGAATCCGATAAAAAAAGAGACAGCGGACAAGGTAAGAAGCTTAATGGAGCGTGTTATTACGTCTTCAAAAGGAACTGGTACAATGTATAAAGTGGATGGTTATCCAATTGGAGGTAAGACAGGAACAGCACAAATTCCGAACCCTGAAAATGGACGATATATGGAAGGGAAAGAAAATTATATATTTTCATTTTTAGGAATGGCTCCAATTGATGACCCAGAGTTAATCGTATACTTAGCTATTAAGCAGCCGAAATTAAAGGGAGACGAGTATGGAGCTCAGCCTCTTGCTGAAATATTTAAACCAGTTATAAAAAATAGTCTTGAATATTTAAAGGTGAAACCATATACAGAAAAACAAATTGCAGATGCAACGAAGCAATCTCAATTAAAAGTACAAAATTATGTGAATCAATCGATGGATACAGTAGAGAAAAGTATAGAAAAAGAGAAGTTACAGCCGGTTATTTTAGGAGAAGGAAAAATAATAAAACAATATCCACAGTCTGGTGAGGTAATGAGTGAAGGAGATCGCATCTTTCTATTAGGAAATAACGCAGAAATGCCAAATGTAAAAGGTTGGTCCATGCGTGATGTTATGTATTTCTCTAAGCTTTTAAAATTAGATTTAAAAACTTCAGGGACGGGTTATGTTACGAATCAAAGTATTGAAAAAGGGCAAGATTTAAAAGAAGGTGATACGTTAGAACTAGAATTAGAACCACCGCTACAACCGTTAGTAGAGGCAAATACGAATTAAGTGGGATTTTTTATTGTTTTAAAACAATATGGAAAGCGGGGGCCTAAATTGAAAAAAATACTTAAAGATTGGAAATATCCTTTATTACTACTGTCCGGAGTTGGTATTGCGAATTTAGGTGCATGGATTTACTTAATAGTACTGAATGTACTTGTCTATAATATGGGTGGCTCAGCCTTAGTTGTTGCTACTTTATATGTAATTAAGCCATTAGCCGCTTTATTTACAAACGCTTGGTCAGGAAGTATGATTGATCGTTTAAATAAACGAAAATTAATTATACACCTTGATATATATCGTGCAATATGTATTGCTATGTTACCTTTACTTCCATCACTTTGGATTGTTTATTTATTCGTATTCTTTATAAGTATGGCCAGCGCGATTTATGAGCCGACTACTATGACGTATATGACGAAATTAATTTCAGTAGAGCAAAGACAACGTTTCAATTCACTACGTAGCTTAATATCATCCGGTGCATTTTTAATTGGTCCGGCGGTAGCGGGAGTTTTATTAATAGTAAGTACACCAGAGTTTACTATATATATGAATGCTATAGCATTTCTCTTATCAGGATTCATTACACTACTTTTACCTAATCTTGATAAAAAAGAAGATTCTCACTCACCTAGTAATACAGTATCTATTTCACTATTAAAAAAAGATTGGAACACTGTTATAAATTTTAGTAGAAAACATGTGTATGTCGTATGTGTGTACTTCTTATTCCAAGGAATGATGGTACTAGCTACCGCAACTGATTCACTTGAATTATCATTTGCGAAAGAAATTTTATTGTTAACAGATAGTGAGTATGGCTTTTTAGTAAGTATCGGTGGAGCGGGCTGTATTTTAGGCGCCGTAACAAATACAATTTTATCAAAAAGATTAGCACCTTCATTTCTAATTGGGATAGGATCAGTATTCATCGCACTCGGATATTTAATCTATGCTTTTTCAAGTGGATTTTTAATAGCTGCTACCGGATTTCTTATTTTATCTTTCTCTATGGCATATGCAAATACAGGGTATTATACATTTTACCAAAGTAACGTTTCTGTTCATATGATGGGACGGATTGGAAGTATATATGGGCTCTTTATTGCAGTAGTAACAATTTTTATTACAATATTGTCCGCTGTTGCAACGCAATTCATTTCTATACAACTTGTAGTCATTGTAGGAACATTAGGAATGCTGTTTATAACTATCGTATTGTGTATGTTTACTTTATTACCATCACAATTTAAGTGGGGTTCCTCTGAATCAATAAAATCAAAATGAATGAATTTTGTGTTCTTATTAACAATTTATCGTCTTCAATTAGAGGGTTATTTCCCCTTTATATGGAAAATTAATAAGGGGAAAGAACAATATCGAAAGACAAGGGTGGTCGTCGTGATAAAAACAAAAGGTGAAATAGACAAAATTGTAAAAGAGATGTATCGGAATATAGATTTCTCTGGGGTAGTTTTAGTGAAAAAAGAAAAAAACTTAATCTATGAAGAGGCGTTCGGTTACGCAAACCAAAGTGAATGTATAAACAATACACTACAAACAAAATTCGGAATTGCTTCAGGATGTAAATTATTCACTGCAATCGGCATCTGTCAACTTGTTGAAAAAGGTGTAATTACTTTTCATACAAAGTTAAAAGATTGTCTACATATTAAATTTCCAAACTTCAATGATGATATTACAATACACCAACTGTTAACGCATAGTTCTGGTATTCCAGATTATTTTGATGAAAGTATAATGGATAACTTTGAGGATCTTTGGAAGCAAACACCTATGTACCTTTTAAAAAGTTTAAAAGACTTTTTACCATTATTTCAAAACAATAATATGATGTTTGCACCAGGAAATAAGTTTCACTACAACAATGCAGGCTTTATCTTACTTGGATTAATAATAGAAGAGCAAACAGGACTTGAGTTTGCGGAATATATAGAGCAAAAAATATTCAATCCAATTGGCATGAATGATTCCGGCTATTTCTCTTTAGATACATTACCAAAGCGCACCGCTCTTGGATATATAAAAGATGTAAATAGCCAAAAATGGAGAACAAATGCATATTCCATACCGATAGAAGGTGGTTCTGATGGCGGTGCTTATATTACCGCGCCAGACATGCTTAAGTTCTGGGAAGCATTATTTAACTATGAAATATTAAGCCAAGAATATACTAATTTACTTTTAACTTCTCATATTCAAGTAAATAATAATCAGTTTTACGGCTATGGAATATGGATTGAAACAAGACAAAATAATATTTTTAAATATCATATAATGGGCTATGATCCAGGTGTTAGTTTTCGCTCGGCCGTTTATCCAGACTTAGGAATTACATTAGTTATTCCTTCGAATAAAGGAGCAGGACCTGAAAAATTAATGAAAGAACTAGAAAAATCTTTTTGAATGTTTATTGTTTTTGGAGTCATCTCCTATTTAATTGTACGAAGTATTTTAATTGGGATGAAAAATAAAAAACATGTAAATTGGTGGAAAGAATTAATTCGTTTTCTATTCGTAGTATACATTTGTATGGTTGTTGCCGTAACTTTATTTCCTTTACCAATTGGTTTTCCTTCTAGTGCTGAAAATCTTAGTCGTTCAGTTAATATTATTCCCTTTGCATCAATTTTTAAGGATATTGGTCAAATAGGAAGTGCTTATGATGGTGATGTCCTATTTATGATCGGTCTAATCGTAAGAAATGTTGGTGGGAACGTTTTATTATTAATGCCTTTAGGTTTTTTAGCACCAATTATATGGGATACATATAAAAAGATTAAAAATACTATTTTATTAGGATTTACCATATCAGTTAGTATTGAATTATTACAACTAATTGAGTCTTTATTTAGTGGATTGGCACGTATTACTGATATTGATGATGTAATCTGTAACGTTCTAGGTTCTATTATTGGATATTTTATTTATAAAATCACTTTAAAACTAGTTGCTACATGTAACATGCAAGTAGTAGATAAAACTATTTCTAAAGATGTAAAATGTATTGATAAATAAATGCAAGGTAAGGAATATAAAGTGAATATTAATCGTATTTGGATCATTCCGGCTTTGTTGTGCCTCGTAACAATCCAGTCCATTTTTCATATGGGACAATTAAATATATTACAAGTACTATTATTTGTTGCACCGCTCGGAATTGGATTTGGTCTTGGGGTTATTAGGGGAAAAGCATTAACATTTCGATTAGATAGTGAAACAGGTCGTGTATTACGAAAAGGAAATTGGTTAAGTACAATTATTCTACTTGTTATTTTAGGTGCAAAAGTTGTGATTAAGCAGAGTATGTTTTCTGGCAGTACGCATCAAACATTATCGATTGTAACGAATGCCTTTTTATGTATCACATTAGGTACTGTAATTAGTAGAAGATATTATATTTGGAAAAAATATAATGAATTAACACAAAAAGCATAAATGATATTCATTTACACAGACTTCGGTGGCACACATACAACTTCACTAGCTGCAGCTTATCATTTAAATAAATTACCAACTGATCGGAAGTTAACGAAAGAAGAAATATTAAATGTAGAGTACTTCAATAAATTAAAAACAGAAGATATGGGGAAAATTATTTTTCATGGAATAGACGAAAATGGCAATCCTGTATATACGATTGGATGCGGAGCATCAAAAGTCGTTGTACCTGCGATGAAGCATTTAGGAGAAATTCTACAAAAACATTATGAAAGCCATGAAAAGATTGTTTTTTCTAATACATCACCAACAGTGCCTTTACCAATGACTTTTGGTGGTCTGTTTTCTAGAAGGTTTCACATCGATTTTATTGGCGTACCGTTACTCGTATGGGGAGCAAAAATTTGTTGTGATAACATACAAAGGCTTGTCAGTTATACGAAAGAAGCTGGGCGATTAACGAATGATTATGTTGTAATTTTAGATAATGAAAATTTCAAATAAATGAAGCGTGTTGCTTGGATTACTGATAGTACAACTGCGAGTTTTACAACAGAAGGAGATAACTTTGTTATCCCAATCGAAGTTATTATTGATGGTGTGTCGTACAAAGATTGTGAAGAAGGTGTACGTGAACGTGTTTATAATGCGTTAAACGAAGGTAAGACAGTCACTACATCACAACCGAATATAGGGGAAATGGTAGAGTTATTTACGAAATGCAAAGAAGAATATGAAGAAGGATTTGCAGTTGCTATTAGCGGAAAAGTAAGTGGAACTTATCAAAACATGAAATTAGCTGCAGAAATGGCTGGGTTCCCATTAACGGTATTAGACAGTGAAACGACAAGTTATCCAATGGATGAACTAATTAGAAAAGCGAAATCGTTATACAATGATGGTATGACTTTACAAGATATACACAAAACATTAGTTGATGAAAAAAGAAGACCTTTTTATGTATTTCCAAAGAGCTTAAAAGGTTTGTATGCAAGTGGACGTGTAAAGGGAGTTCAATTTTTACTTGGAAGTTTATTAAGTGTCAACTTAATATTAGAAGTAAAAGGCGGCGAACTTTTACTTGAAAAGAAAGTTCGTAAAATCCAAAAATGTCGAGAATATATTAAAAATGAGCTTGAAAAAGAATTACCTAAAGTACTTCATATGTTCCATGCTAACGACAAAGATGGAGCTGAAGAATGGATTTCAGATATAAGACAAGCCTTCCCTGAAATGGACTTCAAACTATATCCATTACCAATTTCATTTGCTGTTCATGCAGGTGAGGGAACAATAGCAATTAGTTATTAATTGTTTAGAGATAGTGAAGTTTTACAGGATGCTCTTGGGGATGATCCATTAGTAGTAATCGAAACAATGGCCCACAATAGCACTAGCAACTTCAAAGAAAAAACATTGGGAGGAAAAGTCTGGTGGAAACCGATTCAAGAAAAAGGGAGCTTTCGTTTACAACAAAATCTGATTAGTCAGCACTATCGTATTCTAGACAAACAGGATTACCGTTGGTTTAATTCATTTGATTTAGAAGAAGCGCTAAATCAAATGAATTAAATGCCTTATCTCGTGTTATGCGGATTTTTTGGTGGATTGTATTTAATTATTACTGGGATTAAATATCGTAACATACTCGTAAGTATACTAGGATTACTTAGCCTTTCCTTTGTCGTACTGCCTTTTATTTTTTGGGGAATGGGAGTTGCTGAGAATAAACTTCTTGATATTCCTACAGAATTATACTGGATTCTATTTTCTTTAACTGGGCTATTAGCAGGAATCATTGGATTACGGTCAAAAATTAAAGGAATACGCAATATGGGATTGATTATTTTTACTAGTGGAATAGTAGGAGACCTTTTTTATATTCTAATGTCTGTACCTGATTCCATGTATATCAACTAGTTGACTTTAAATGATAAAGGTGATGGCATCACGGTTGTTCCTGCAAAGAAAAAAAGAAAAAAAGAAAAAAATGAATAGATGAAACCGGAACTAATTATCAGAAATTTCTTTAAAGAAGTGCGTTCAGGGAATAATCCAGACTTTTCAAATCGATATATGGCAGATAAAGTATTGGCACATCAAGTTATATCTGAAGAGGAACAAACAGTATACAGATCGCCAAAAGATTATGCTGAGCATGTAAGAGAGATGATTGAAGTATACGGAAATTTCTCTTTAGAAATTCAAGAATTATTAGTACAAGATAGTAAAGTATATGTACGCTGGAAGCAAGTAGGTACACACATAGGAGAAATAGATGGGTATGAACCTACAGGCCTTCCTATAACTCAAATAGCAAGTGCGGTGTATAGAATAGAAAACGGGAAAATTTCAGAGTATTGGATTCAAATTGATAGATCAGGAATTCAAAATCAATTAGAGTACAATAAAAATATTCAATAATTGGATTATATTGGCAATGAAAGAGAAAACAATAGATGGAAGGGGATGTTTTTTATGTTTAAAAAAGCAGCACTAGGGATTTCATCGTTAGCAATCACAGCGTTCGTCGGCTTAGGAATGGCAACAGAAGCTTCAGCTGGACCTGCAGCACCACTTTCTTCACTAAACGTCGTACAAGTAGAGTCTGAGCTGGGCGGAGTAGAAACAATTAACCAAAACAGCTTTAGCACGACACGTAACCACGGGGGAAAATACTTATATATTACAACGAAAGAGATGGGATACGGTCAAAATCCATTTACTAAAATGAATGGTTCTAATGTAAAAAGTATTGGATCCACAATAATCGGCGGAAAACCAATCGTTGGCTGGTATTACAAATGGGATGCTTTTGGACATCAACAAGGAACATTTGAATACCAAAAAACATCTATAAACGCACCATTTAATACAATGCGTACGTCAATTTATATCCAATAAATGAAAATCAGTAAGTTTGCAGAAGTAAATACTGTAAGTATAGATACGATTAGACATTATATAGACTTCGGTCTCGTTATTCCTGAAAAGAAAGGTGGGCACTATTTTTTTGATGAGTATTGTCAAAAAGATATGGAACTTATTTTAGAGTACAAAAGGCTAGGATTTAGCTTAAATGAAATTAAAGATCTTTTTCTTTATAAAAATTTAGGGAAATCCATAGATTACGAAAAAAATACTTTTTATCAATCTTTATTTAAAGTGAAGTATGAAAAGATTGAACAGGAAATAAAAAATTTAGAGGAACGAAAATACAAATTAAAGGAAGCGTTAAATAATTTATCTATAGAAATTAAAATTTCGAATTCAATTTTAGGGATAGATTTAAAAGTACTTAATGTATTTAAGTGTTTTAAGTGTAACGGAAATTTGATTCTTGAAGATGGCATTATCAATAAGAATCAAATTGTTGAGGGAAAGTTAACTTGTAATTGTGGTGAAGAATACGCGATTATTTCAGGGGTTTTAACAGCTGGCAACTCATGTAAAGCGTATGAAAAGACATCACTTGAAGATTCTATTTCGGATTATATCCATGAAACTGATACTGCTTTTTTGGAAAATGTTCAAAGAGGAGGAGAATGGGCGAAAAAGAAACTAATGCAACTAGATTTAAATGAAAAAATACTACTTGATTTAGGGTCTGGTATGGGGTTCTTTTTACGAAATATCTATGAGGAACTACCAGAAAATTGCCTATATATTGCTGTTGATCGAGATTTGAATAAACTTTTATTTTTAAAAGATGTAATTGAAAGAAGAAACCCGAAAAGAAACATTCTATTTATCTGTGCCGACTTTTTAAACATACCTATTCAGAATTATTCTGCTGATATTGTCATTGATCAGTCTGGTACAAGTAATTATAGTTTTGAGCATGAAAACTTTTTGTTGCATGAATTAAATCGACTTTTTAAACCAGAGTGTTATATGCTAAGCTCATATATTTTATTTAAAAATTTCAGCATAGATAGTCATATACCAACTAGATTACGAGAGAATTTTACCTCTTCAAAAGTTAAGGGAGAAATTCAAAAACTACAGTTTCATTCCATTGATGAAAGAACTTCTAATTATTTGGAAAGAGGTGGGAAATACGAAAATTTCTTCGTTCAAGGAGAAGAAATTTATACATATTCATTTTTCGGAAGAAGGTGGGGTTAAATGGGACGTTTACGAATACATTCACAAAATGAGCACAGTAATCAAGAACTAAGAAATATTTATCTCTATTCATTTGGGAAAACAGTATCAATATTTGGTAGCTCTATTTATAGTTTCGCATTAGGATTATATGTGTTACAAATAACCGGATCAGCATTGAATTTCGCAATTACGCTTATCTTAGGAACGATTCCAATGATTGTTATGAATCCATTTGCAGGTGTAATCGCAGATAAAGTTGATAAAAAGAAACTGGTCGTTTGTATGGATTTACTAAGTGGAGGCTTATTAATTACTGTTTATATATTAAGCAGTAATTATGGATTAAACTTATTCATCATTTATGCTACTACTTTTCTTTTAACGGTATTTACAACGTTTTTGGGGATAGGATTAGAATCCGCAAAAACGAATATCGTCTCTAAAGAGAGGTTAATGAGTATTAATTCTATAAGTAAAATTATCGATTCTGTATCTTTAATTCTCAGTCCTATGTTAGGTGGTATCGTTTTTGCTGTTGTAGACATAAAACTTTTTATAATGATAAACGGTATTTCATTTATCCTTTCGGGCATATCCATACTGTTTATTCACTTTAAATTGTTCGAGCACGATATAAAGGAGGAATGTTCAATAAGAGAAATTAATTTTATTAAAGATATAAAAGAGGGATACTTTTACTTAATGGAGAGGGAAAGCTTAAAGAATATGTTTCATATTTTAATTACGCTTAATTTCTTCTTAGGATTTGCTGTAACGGTTCCATTACCATACATTATTAATTCAGTTCTCATTCTTAGTTCGAAGCAATTTGGTATCATTCAAGGGACTTTTCCAGTAGGGATGATAATTGGTGCAATTTTAGTGAAAAAGATCACTAATCGTTTTTCTTACTCTTCTCTTTTGAAAAAGCTAAGTTCAATGTTGGCAGTTTTTATGATTATTTCAGGAATTCCAGTTTTATTCAAAATTTTTGAAGCAAATGATTTTGTATACGTTATTACGTATTGTGTTGTTATGCTCTTTTTAGGGTTAATAATAGAGTTAATTGATATTCCTTTAATTTATTTCATGCAAAAAGAAGTTCCTGATGAATATAGGGGAAGAGTGCTCAGTATTGGATTAAGTATAGGTAAAATGATGCAGCCGATAGCACTGGCATTATCAGGTCTATTATTAAATTTTATTCCAGCCTACACGCTTCCAATTGCAGGAGGAATAGTATTTCTTATTTTGAATAAAGCTTATTCAAATAAGTTCAATTTAGAAATTCATTCCAAAGATTATAGTGTTTAAATGATTTTTACAATGGCTCAAGCAAAGCGCAGAGGAAGAAAAAAGCAAACACCTATTATTTCAAATACAGGCTTTATCGGCTCTGTCTTTATTGATACATTAGAGTTACAAAAGAAATCCTATTATTTCGCTCGTAAAAAACTTCAAATTGTTCATCATGTACTTGATGGTTTATCTGGAGCAACGAGTGCATTATTTAAAGAACATAATATCACTGCATACATGTCATGTGTGTATTTACATAACCAAAAGAAAATCGGCTTTGTTCTTTCAACAAAACCTTTTGAACAAAGTGATGGTGTTTCTTATTTTATAAATTATTTGATCGAAAAGAATTTTTACGGTAACGAAGATGTAGAATACCAAGAAGTATTTAATACAGGTTTTATCGGTGTAGTATTCGCTGATTTATCTAGTATAGATCGCTTTAATTTTGAGTTTGAAATGGGTATGTTAACAAAGTTAATGAAAGATATGATTATTCCTGTTAAAGAACTCTTTTTACGCCATAATGTACCGGCTTATATCTCTACTTCTCATTTAGATGAACAAAACAAATTAGGTTTCGTACTTTCTGTAAAACCATATGATGAACGTGCAGAAGCAGATTTATACTTTGAAATGTATTTAAAAGAGCGTGGATTATTTATTGGTGATGAAGAAGATGATATTGATAAGATTGTTATTAGAAAGACAGCTGAATTACGATAAATGAAAGGAGCACAATTTATGAATTATAAACAGTTACTATTAGATAATTTTATATTTAAAATCTCATATATTGCTAGACTTGTGCAAGGAATGAATGTAAAGGAAACGAAAGATTACATTGCTGTCGACTGTGGTTTACCTGCAGATACATTTAATATCATTACTTTACTTAACAATAATGTAACAGATAGAGCTAAGCAATTAAATAAGGAGGTAGAATACTATAATCAAAAGAAGTTTCCAATGTGTGTTTGGCTTTGGGATGAAGAACAAGGGCAGACTATTAAGAGCGATTTAGTAAAACTTGGTTTAAAAGAAGCAGAACATAATATTGCGATGGTTGCAGACTTAAAAACAATTTCTCCAACAATAGATACGCCAGTAGGCTTTACAATTCAAAAAGCATCTTCGCTCGGACAAATACAAAGATTTGGAGAAACGTTAGCTGATCTATTCGGTACATCAGAGGAAGGTATACATGTACAATCATTCTATAATCAAATTTCTTCTTTTGATTTATGGAATAGTGAAAATATGAAGCTATACTTAGGCATGTATAAAGATGAAGTTGTAACTGTTGGTTCGCTGGTCTTTACAAAAGATAGTATTGGTATTTATGACATAGCAACTCAAGAAGAGATGAGAGGACGAGGATTCGGTTCTACTATGTTTAACTTCTTACTGCAAGAAGCCAAGCAATTAAAAAATACTTATTGCGTTTTACAAGCTTCACCTGATGGAATCAATATTTATAAAAAGTCGGGCTTTCAAGCTGTAGGACAAATGACGGTTTTTGAAAATCGACATTTATTTGAGTAAATGAAAAAAATATCTCTAATTACAATCATTTGTTTTTTCATAGTAATAAGTATCTTTGTTTTTCGGCAAATAAACGAACATAAATACACTAAAGCTATTAATCAATCAAATCATATAAAAAATATCGCACATAGAGGCGCTTCTGCGTATGCACCAGAACATACAATAGCAGCATATAAATTAGGCCAACAATTGAAGGGAGAATACGTAGAAATTGATCTCCAAATGACAAAAAACGGACATTTAGTAGCTATGCATGATGAAACCGTAAACCGTACAACAAACGGTAAGGGATTAGTAAAAGAACATACATTAGAAGAAATGAAGCAACTAAACGCAGGCTCTTTTTTCAATGAAAAATATCCAAATTTAGCAAAGAAAGAATTTGAAAATGCTAAAGTTCCAACATTAAAAGAAATTATAGAAATGTTTGGGCATAATGCTAATTATTATATAGAAACAAAGTCACCAGATGAATATCCTGGTATGGAAGAAAAGCTATTAGAAATTATAAAGTACTACCAAATAAGTGATAAAGTTATTATTCAATCCTTTAGTGAAGAAAGTCTGCAAAAGATTCATAGCTTACATGCTAACATCCCACTAGTACAATTATTATCATATAAAAAGGCAGTTCAAGTAAATGAATTAGAGATAGAAAAGTATAAAACATACTGCATAGGTCTTGGTATGAATTACAAGTATATTGATTCAGCTTACGTAAAGAAAATAAAGAAACACGGATTAGAAATCCATCCATTTACAGTAGATAATGAAAAAGATATGAAAAAGTTACTTTCATGGGGAGTCGACGGGATGTTTACTAATTATCCGGATCGTTTACATTCAATATTGGATTTAAAAAATCGTAAATAAATGATACTATCACAAGATAAAAACATTAAACTAGCGATACATGGAATTACTTTATTATCTTTCTTGGCCTTTTTCCTCTTTGGTAATACACTTTTCTTTATACCGCTCATACTTTATTTCGTTTTCAAATCACAAAGTATAAAAGAAATGAATCTAGAATCAGCCCTTTTTCAATTTGGAGTATGGCTCGCTGTATTTCTTTGGAACTTCGTAGTAGTCCGTACGCTCATGTTTTCCTTATTACACATTGACTTGAGTACAAATTCCTTGTTTGTTATTTTTGGAACAATTCCACTATATATAATACTTTTAGCTGCTGTAATTTTAGGACCACTTAAAGGGATTTTATATGAATTACAAAATAAAGAGTTTCATTATCCTATTGTTTCACAATGGGTGCATAGAACTAAATAAATGAGCATTTTCAACATTCTTTTATCCATACACATATTATTTGGAACAATATGCTTAATTACCGGGATTGTAGCGATGGTTGCTCCAAAAAAGAAAGGCACACATACGGAATGGGGCGAAATATATCATGCATCGTATGTTGTTATCACCCTTACTGCAATCATATTGTCCATAATAAATTGGGATAAAATCGCATATTTATTTTATGTAGCAATCTTCTCTTATTCATTTGCGATTTATGGCTATATTGCAGGAAAAAAGCGTTGGGAAAATTGGATTCGCCACCATATTAGAGGCATGTTAGGCTCCTATATCGGTGCCGTTACCGCACTTTTAGTAAACGTCGGAATTCATATTCCTATTATTAATTTACTGCCGCCTATATGGTTTTGGTTTTTACCGACGTTAATCGGTATTCCTCTCGTAGTCAGTGTATCAAAAAAATATAAAAAACAGAGGAAAAATTAGATGTTTACATCTATCACATATTTACAATCAGGAAATGATAAACAGAAGAAAGTTTACGAAGTCATGAATAAATTAAACATAATGGTGGACTTAGCACTATATAGTCCTGTACTTTGCGGGACCATTCCTATTAGAGTTGATACGCTTCATTCTGACTTAGATATTATAATGGAAGTACATAATTTTAATGCTTTTGAACAGGAAATTAGATCTCTATATGGCTCTTATGAAGGATTCGAAATAAAAAAGAAAAAAATTAAAAATACCGAATCGATAAAGGTGGATTTTAAATGTAAAGGTTTTGAATTTGAATTATTTGGTCAACCTAAGCCAGTGCGTAGCCAAAACGCATATAAACATATGATTGTAGAGCACATGCTATTAATGCAGCATCCACATATAAGGGAAGAAGTAATTCAGTTAAAAGAGAACGGTTTAAAAACAGAACCTGCTTTTGCTCAAGTATTAAATATTGACGGAGATCCCTATGAAGAACTTATTTTATTGGGACAGGAAATGCGTTTGTGGTAAATGGATCATTACGGGATTTTACCTAACGATTTATTAACACGTATTAAATATAGTCAAAAGAAAAATATTTTATATTCTATTCCTTGTTTTCAAAATCCAACAGGGATATTAATGTCTGAAAAGCGCCGGAAAGAAATATTAAAAATATGTGAAAAGGAACAGGTACCTATCATCGAAGACGATATTTATCGTGAGTTATGGATTGATGAACCACCTCCAGCTCCTTTAAAATCCATAGATAAACATGGACATGTATTATATGTTGGTAGCCTCTCTAAAACACTTACTCCAGGACTTAGAATTGGATGGATTATCGGACCAGAACCTGTTATTGATAGATTGTCAGATATAAAAATGCAAACAGACTATGGGTCTAGTTCTTTATCTCAAAGAGTTGCTGCTGAATGGATAAATAAAGGTTTTTATGAAGACCATGTAGCGAACGTAAGAACGCATTTAAAAGAACGAAGAAAAATGATGGTACAAGCTTTATATATATATTGTGCAGACATAGCAAATTGGGATATTCCTAGTGGTGGATTTTTTATATGGCTAAAGGTTGTACCTAACATTCCGATGAAGAAACTATTTTCAGAGGCACTATCAAAAGGGATTCTTTTAAACCCGGGGCGTATTTATGAAGAAGAATCAGATCAATGTATACGTTTATCGTATGGATATGCTTCTCCAGAACAAATAACTCACGGGATTAAATTGTTAAGTGGATTAATCCGTAAGTTAATGACATAAATGAAAGAAAAAATTGAAAACGGAGAATGGCCAATCGGAAGTAAGATTCCTAGCCAGCGGCAGTTAGCGAAGTTATTTCATGTAAATCGTAGTACTGTAATAACTGCGCTAGAAGAGCTTATGGCTGACGGCTTAATTCAAGGACAAATCGGGGCAGGAACAATTGTTATTAATAATACGTGGTCCTTATTAGCAACGAATCCTCCGCCTGATTGGAGTGAATATGTAAAGGCTGGTATTCATAAACCAAGTAAGGTAATGGTACGAGAAATAAATGAAGCAGAAGCAAATAAAACACTTATCCATCTTAGTAAAGGTGAACTTGCACCGCATCTTTTCCCACTAGAAACGATGCAATCCATTATGAAAAACGTTAGTGAGGAATTAGATTATTTCGGATACTAGTTGTTTTATTGGAAAGGAAGAGAAAACATGCTTAATAAAAAATGGGATTTCCAAATCATATGTGCTCACGCTTTTACGATTCTAATATGGGGAACTGCATTTCCGGCAATTCGTATGGGGCTTGAATCATACACACCTGAACATCTTACTTTACTACGCTTGTTAATCGCTTCATTCATACTTCTTGTGTTTTCCTTTATATACAAACTACGATTACCTGATTTGAAAGACATTCCAGCAATTTTTATATTCGGTGCTTTAGGGTTTACTATTTATCACATTGCATTAAACTACGGTGAAAAAACTGTAAATGCTGGATCGGCAAGTTTAATTGTTTCAGTTACTCCTATAGTAACGGCAATTCTTGCTTCTGTTTTTTTGAATGAAAAAATGAAATTAAATGGTTGGATCGGTGGTGTAATTAGTTTTATTGGAATTGCTCTCATATCATTTAGTCAAGGAGGTTCTATTCAATTTAATAGCGGAGGATTATTTATATTATTAGCAGCGGTTTCAGAAAGCCTATTTTTCGTTTTCCAAACTTCTTATTTGAAAAAGTACGGCTTTTTGCCATTTACCATATATACAATTTTATCTAGCACTGTATGTATGCTTATTTTCTTACCGAGAATTTATACAGAAATACTAGCAGCTCCTCTTGAAGTGAATGTGAGTGTTATATATTTAGGTTTATTTCCAACAGTACTCCCGTATATTGCATTGGCATATATTATATCTCATGCTGGTGCTGCTGAGGCAACAAGTTCTCTATATTTAACGCCAGTAACCGCGTGCTTGATCGCTTGGATATGGTTAGGTGAAGTGCCAACATTTGTTTCAATAATTGGCGGAGGGATTACTATACTTGGGATTTTGATTGCTCATATACGAGTAGTAAGAAAAGAAAAACATAGGAATCTAGTAAACAATAAATCGATATAAATGAATAGAAAAAGAAATATTTTCACATGCCTTTCTATTATAGGTATCGGATTAGCTAGTTTTTCTAATTCTAGTTTTGCAGCAAATGTAACGGATAATTCAGTACAACATTCTATCCCTGTAATGAATCAACAAGTAGCTGTTGCAAAAGAAATGAAACCATTTCCTCAGCAAGTTAATTATGCAGGTATTATAAAACCGAATCATGTTACACAGGAAAGCTTAAATGCTTCTGTAATAAGTTACTACGATAATTGGAAAAAGAAATATTTGAAAAATGATTTATCTTCTTTACCTGGTGGTTATTATGTAAAAGGAGAGATTACGGGTGATGCCGATGGGTTTAAGCCACTTGGAACTTCAGAGGGACAAGGGTATGGGATGGTAATTACAGTATTAATGGCTGGTTATGATTCGAATGCCAAAAAAATCTATGACGGTTTATTTAAAACAGCAAGAACTTTTAAAAGCTCTCAAAATCCTAATTTAATGGGATGGGTTGTAGCAGATAGTAAAAAAGCACAAGGACATTTTGATTCTGCTACTGATGGAGATTTAGATATTGCATATTCTCTTCTTCTTGCTCATAAGCAGTGGGGATCAAATGGATCGGTTAATTATTTGAAAGAAGCACAAAACATGATTACAAAAGGTATTAAAGCTAGTAATGTTACAAATAATAACCGACTAAATTTAGGAGATTGGGATTCTAAAAGTTCACTTGATACGAGACCATCTGATTGGATGATGTCACACCTTAGAGCATTTTATGAATTTACAGGTGATAAAACTTGGCTTACTGTTATTAATAATTTGTACGATGTATATACGCAATTTAGTAATAAGTACTCTCCAAATACAGGGCTTATTTCAGATTTTGTTGTGAAAAACCCACCACAACCCGCACCTAAAGATTTCTTAGATGAGTCAGAATATACAAATTCATATTATTACAATGCTAGTCGGGTACCATTAAGAATTGTAATGGACTATGCGATGTATGGCGAGAAAAGAAGTAAAGTCATCTCTGATAAAGTCTCTTCATGGATTCAAAATAAGACGAATGGAAATCCTTCTAAAATTGTGGATGGTTATCAATTAAACGGATCAAATATTGGTAGTTATCCAACTGCTGTATTCGTTTCCCCGTTTATTGCTGCAGGTATAACGAGTAATAATAATCAAAAGTGGGTAAATAGTGGTTGGGATTGGATGAAGAATAAGCGAGAGAGCTATTTTAGTGATAGTTATAATTTATTAACGATGCTATTTATAACAGGAAATTGGTGGAAGCCTGTACCTGATGATAAAAAAACTCAAAATCTAATAAATGATGAAATGTATGATAAATAAATGGGAGGAGAGTATTTCTTGGAAAAAGTATTATTTTTTGGGGATCCAGGTATTGATGACTCATTTGCTATTATGTATGGTTTACTACATCCCAAAATTGAAATCATCGGTATTGTAACTGGATACGGAAATGTTGAGCATATACATGCTGCACATAATGCAGCGTATATTTTACAGTTGGCAAATAGGCAAGACATTCCTGTCATTAGCGGTGCAACAAAACCACTTACTGAAGAAATTTCAACGTACTATCCTGAAATTCATGGATCAGAAGGATTAGGGCCCATCCATGTTCCAGAAAGCGTATTATCTATTCCGATATATAATTTTGGTAGTATTGCTGCAATTCTTGTAAAGTACGGAAAGGATTTAACGATTGTTGATGTAGGAAGATCTACTTCGTTAGCGATTGCTTTTAATTTATGGAATGACTTAATGCTAAATGTAAAAGGAATTTATTTCATGGGTGTTGTCTTTTTAGAAGTAGGAAACGTTACACCATTAGCAGAGGCAAATGTGTATGGAGATCCTATAGCAAGTAAAATAGTTTTTCAGGAAGCAAAAAAATTATCAATATTCCCTTTAAATGTAACAAACAAAGCTGTTTTAACACCAGATGTATTTAACTATATCCAAGCTAATACAAAAAATCCATTTCGTACAATAATGAAACCAATGTATGATTACTATTTATCCGCATACCAAAAACTTAATCCATCTATCGAAGGGCCTTTGTTACATGATGTGCTTGCAATAAGCGGACTAGTAAATCCAACTTTTTTTAATTTTGTACACCGTAAAGTGAATGTAGATACGTACGGAGATACGAAAGGACAAACTTTTGCTGATTTTCGTCCTAGCTCTAAATCGGAAGGGCCACGTATAGCTTTAGAAATAGATGAAGAAAAATTCATTCAAGACTTTATAAAAATTATGTTGTAATTGAATGTCCAGTTAAAGGTTGTTACGAGAGAAAATTGGGAAGAGGCATTGCAGTTACAAGTTAAAGAAGATCAAAGGAAATTTGTCCCTGCCGTAGCAGTTTCACTTGCTAAAATATATATAAAGCCAGATGGTGACAATGTAGAGTACATACCTTTTGCTATATACGATGGTGATCTTATGGTTGGTTTTATTATGCATGCGGTTGTAAGAGAGACATCAAATATGTATTGGATAAACGGGTTTATTATTGATCAAAAGCAGCAAGGCAATGGGTTTGGAAAATCAGCATTACAAGAAAGCATAAATTTAATGAAAAATACATGTAAGGCGTGTAAAGAAATTAGATTAACAGTACATAAAGAGAATATCTCTGCAAAGAAACTATATGAAGACTACGGTTTTCAACCATTAGGGCAAGATTATGATGGTGAGCAAGTATATCGTTTATTCGTTTAAGTGATAAAAGATGAAAAATTATTAGTTGCTGAATATATAGGGCATCACTATTTTTTACCTGGCGGCCATGTTGAAATTGGGGAATCAGCAGAGAATGCATTAATAAGAGAATTAAGAGAAGAGCTTGGAGTAAACTGCAGTATAAAACGATTTTTAGGAGTTATAGAAAACCAATGGCAAGATAAAGAAATGCTTCATCATGAAATCAACCACATTTTTGAAGTATCTTCAAAAGAGTTACAAATTGATTTACCACCAAATTCTAGAGAATCTCATTTAGTATTTCATTGGATAGATTATAGTAAAGAATCTTTAAAAACTTATAAAATCATGCCAATGCCCTCCGTTAAAGAATTACTAGAAAGAAAATTAAATGATGAACTACTAAATTGTTGGATAAGTAATTTTTAAATGCACGTCGTTGCGGTGGATGCGGAGGTTGTGGTGGACGCTGTGGTGGATGTGGCGGCAGATGCGGAGGTTGTGCAGGACGTTGCGGCGGATGCGGAGGTTGTGCAGGATGTTTCAGTTGCTTTAATTGCTGGAACTGGTGGATCATTTAAGTATAGAAAATCAATAATATTTCACATGAAAGAAAGGTGTTTATAGTTGTATACATACGATAAGTTGATTTCTTGGGTAGAGAGTATAAAAGAGAAAAACGATAGTTCTGCTACAGCGCTATGTATTATAAAGGATAACAAAATTGTACTAGAGCATTATAGTGGATATCATTCAAATACATCTACTAGTAAAAAAGTAACAGCATCGTCACAGTTCAACGTCGCTTCTGCGAGAAAAAGTTATTTAGGATTAATGGTAGCGTATGCGCTTTATGATGGGAAAATAAACTCTATTGATGATGAAGCGATAAAGTATTTTAAAGACTTCGATCCTGCATTACTTGATAAAACAACGATAAGACATTTAGTAACTCATTCACACGGTCTAGGAGAAACGGATGACGGGACAATTTTCCGTGAATTTGAAGCTGGACAAGCTTGGGCGTATAGAGATATTAATGTAAGAATGATGACGCATCTCATTTATCAGCTTTATAACAAAAGTTTTCCTGAATTGTTAAAGGAGCGTGTATTTACCCCTGCTAATTTCCAAGAAACAGGATGGAGAATACAGCAAAACGAAAATTTAGTTAACGTTGTTAATAATCCAGATGAAGATGCGATCAGTGAGGTCGGTACAGTAGATGACGGTACCGAAAAAAATCTGTTTGTCTCAGCTAGAGAGTTTGCTTATTGGGGCAACCTTCATTTAAATCAAGGCATGATAAATGGTAAACAAGTTGTTCCAAAAGAAGTTATAAAAATTGCTACTAGCTTGCAGAGTCCAGTTTATAAAAATAACGAATTACCACAAAACGGGTTGTTTTGGTTCGTTCAAAATGAACCTGCACAATTAAATGAACTTGGTGAACGTGTTCCAAAAGGTTCGTATCAAATATTAGGAATTACCGGACCAACCATTTTAGTAATACCTGCGTATAATGTAGTGGTTGCGAAAATGTACAATAAAAGATATAACTACGGCGGTGATGATTACTTATATTATTTACGTGAATTTAGCAATTTAGTCGCCGATACATTTACTAGCTGTAATAGGGCATAATTGAAAGATAAAGTGAGTAAAGATAAAAAGCAAAATATTAAAGACGTAAATACAGAGCAAAATGCGATTTATAGCGATCCGAAAGATGCAGCTAACATGCAAACTGTACCGCAGCCGAAAGATTTTGATGAAATCGAATATTAAATGAAACAAACTTCTATAAATCCGCTATTAATTGTTCTAGGTACAATCATTGTTCAAATTGGCCTTGGAACAATTTATACATGGAGTTTATTTAATCAACCCCTTGTAAGTAAGTTCGGATGGAATCTCAATTCAGTTGCGATAACTTTCTCCATAACAAGCTTTTCTTTATCATTTTCAACCTTGTTTGCAGCAAAGTTGCAGCGGAAATTAGGACTTCGTAAACTTATCGCTACAGCAGGGATTGTTCTAGGACTCGGTTTAATACTTAGTTCACAAGTTTCTTCCTTACCATTACTATATTTATTAGCTGGTGTTGTTGTTGGGTATGCGGATGGAACAGCTTATATTACGTCACTTTCTAATTTAATTAAATGGTTTCCAAATCGAAAAGGACTTATTTCTGGAATATCTGTATCAGCATATGGAATGGGCAGTTTAATTTTTAGATATATAAACGGAAACCTTATCGATAGTCTCGGTGTTTCACAAGCATTTTTATATTGGGGCATTATCGTCTTACTTTTAGTATTAATCGGATCGTTCTTCTTACGTGAAGTGATTGTAAGTAATACGGTAACAGAAACATTACACAATGACTATACGCCGCGTGAAATGATGAGAACGAAACAAGTATATCTATTGTTTTTCATGTTATTCACATCATGTATGGGTGGTCTGTACTTAATCGGCATGGTAAAAGATATCGGCGTACAACTTGTTGGACTTAGCGCAGCAACCGCCGCTAACGCCGTCGCAATGATTGCAGTCTTTAATACAGTAGGTAGAATCATTCTTGGAACGTTATCAGATAAAATAGGTCGAATGAAAATTGTCTCTGCAACATTTATTATTATTGGAGTGTCTGTCTTTACTCTTAGTTTCATTCCATTAAATTACGGGATTTATTTTGCTTGTGTAGCAAGTGTCGCCTTTTGCTTCGGCGGTAATATTACAATATTCCCAGCCATTGTCGGAGATTTCTTCGGTTTAAAAAATCATAGTACAAATTACGGGATTGTATATCAAGGTTTCGGATTTGGTGCACTTGCAGGTTCATTCATTGGAGCATTACTTGGTGGATTTCAACCAACCTTTATTACAATAGGTGTTTTATGTGCGATTTCTTTCATTATTTCTATATTAATTCGTCCGCCAAATGTAGAAAAGAAAAAGGAAATCAAGCAGTTACATCGAAAAATAGCTTAGATGAAGATAGTAAAGCAATGGGTTCAAGAAGATAGTGATTACATACGAGAAAAAGTAATTGAATATAATCAAAAGCATCTTTCAAATGAAGAGAAAACTCCTTCAGAAAAGGTTAGTTTTATAGTTAAAAATGAAAAAGAAGAAATAGTAGGAGGGATAACAGCTATAACATTTTGGCACCATGTACATGTTGATTTCCTATGGGTTTCTGAAGAATACAGACACGAAGGATACGGAAGTAAATTAATAAAACTTATCGAAGAATTTGCAATTGAAAAAGGATGTAGACTAATCAACTTAGATACGTTTAGCTTTCAAGCTCCGGATTTTTATAAAAAACATGGATTTAAAGTCCTTGGAGTAAGTGAAGATCATCCAAAAGGACATAATCATTATTATTAAATGAAAAAGGTTAATGTTACATACGCGCTTTTGTATGATAAAACGAACGAAAAAATCTTAATGGTAAAAAACAAAGGAAAAAATGGGTCTTATTACACATTACCAGGTGGCGCAGTTAAATTGGGGGAAACGTTAGAAGAGGCAGTCATTCGGGAAGTGAAAGAAGAAACAGGGCTACATATTACTGTAAAGGGGATTTGTTCCATAAGCGAAGCCTTTTTCGAGGAGAGAGGCCATCATGCCATTTTCTTTAATTTTTTAGGCGAAATAATCGGCGGGGAAACATATATATCAAGGCCAAAAGAAATCGAAGAGATTACTTGGATGGAATTACATATAGCAGCACCGTATTTACGTATACCTGAACAGTTACTAGATTTTTTACAAAGGAAAGAAACAGTACCTTACTTTTTTAACGGAACAATCGTTCATCAATCTTTATAAATGGAGTTTATCGTTAATCACAAACATTTCACTCAAGCACTTTCAGAAGTAAGTAAAGCTATATCTACAAAAGTTTTAATCCCTATACTATCTGGTATCAAAATAACAGCCGATCAATCTGGAATTACTTTAATCGCAAGTAACTCGAATATTTTTATTGAAAAATTTATACCTAATTCAATCGAAGACGAACAGATTGCAACTATATTACAAGCAGGAACTATTGTTGTACCTGCAAAATATTTCATTGAAATTATAAGGAAAATGCCGAGTGATATAGTATTAAAAAGTAAGAATGAGAAAATCATTACGATACAATCAGAAGAAATCACGTTGAACTTAAATGGGCTTCCAGCATATGAGTTTCCGAGTGTACCACTTATAGATGATCATGCAGAAATACAAGTAGAAACAGAACAATTGATTGAAGTGTTTAAACAAACTGTTTTTGCAGTAGCTAAAAATGAATCCAGACCTGTTCTCACCGGAGTACATATAGAGTTAGATCACAATAAATTAGTTTGCGCTGCTACTGACTCGCATAGACTAGCTATACGTGAAACGCTAATTTCTTCAGATGCGAAAGCAAATTGTATCGTACCAAGCACAACCATTAGTGAACTTCTAAAATTAATGAACAGTAATACGGAATTCGTATACATATACCTTTCAGACAGTCACGTTATTTTTACTTTCGGAACAACTACGTTATATTCAAGACTCATTGAAGGGAAATACCCTAATATATCTAATCTCATTCCAAATGAATTTCAAACAGTTATTAACGTAGAAAGAAAAAAGATTTTACAAGGTGTAGATCGATCGAGCTTATTAGCAAGTGAATGGGCAAATAACAACGTCAACTTTGAAATTATAAACGAATCCACAATTAAAATTTCTTCTAATGCTTCTCAGATTGGTAAAATAGCTGAAACACAACAAATAGATGCGATTCAAGGTGAAAAACAATTAAATATATCATTCGATGGACGATTTATGGTAGATGCTTTAAGGGCAATAAAAGAAGAAATGGTTACTTTAAGTTTTGGTGGTTCAATGAGACCGATATTAATCGAAGCAGGAGAGCAATCTGCCGCAGTACATCTTATATCGCCAGTAAGAGCTTATTAGATGCTTAATAGAGACTATGACCCTGTAAAAGGGTTATGGAACGGGGTAGGAGGGAAGATAGAGACGGGAGAAACACCTTTAGCAAGTGCAATTCGTGAAATAAAAGAAGAGACTAATATAGATGTTAAGCAAAATCAAAAGGGATTTGAGATTGGAAAAGTGTGTCCTGGATATTAAATGAATAAGAAATATACAAATCAAATTCATACTGATATGAGTTTTAAACCGAAAGATATTATAGGTTTAATGACGGATTATTTTAAAATGAAATCAAAGCTGCGTCCTATAAAGAATTTACCTATCGTTTTATCAAATAAAGATGATGAATCTTTAGAGAGTGTTACATGGTTTGGCCATTCTGCTTCTCTTTTAAAAGTAGAAGGTAAAAAGCTGTTATTAGATCCTATGCTTGGTGATACCTCTTCCCCATTTCCTATTTTTAATAGTAAGCGGTATAGTGGTGCTTTTTCTTTAGAACGTGAAGACCTTCAAGAAATTGATGCGATTATCATTTCTCATAATCACTATGACCACTTAAATTATAAAAGTATTATGCAGTTAAAAGATCGTACGAAGCATTTTTACGTTCCGACGGGAGTTGCACAATATCTTATTAAATGGGGTGTTTCACCTAGTAAGATTAGTGAGCATAAATGGTGGGATGAAATTACGTTTGATACTATTAAGTTAGTATGCGCTCCTGCAAGGCATTTCTCTGGACGAAGTATGACAGATAGAGATCGTTCGTTATGGTGTTCATGGCTTATTCTTGGTCAAGAAACTAAAGTCTTCTTTAGTGGTGATAGCGGATATGCTCCTCACTTTAAGGAAATTGGTGAAAAATACGGTCCATTTGATCTTACTTTAATGGAATGCGGGCAATATGATACACGTTGGTCTGCTATTCATATGTTGCCAGAAGAGACAGTACAAGCTCATATTGACGTTAAAGGAGAATTACTACTTCCGATTCATTGGGGTGCTTTTACATTAGCGTTACATGAATGGAGCGATCCGATTGAACGTGTTACGAAAGAAGCAAAACGTTTAGGAGTTACAGTTGCAACGCCGCAAATTGGTGAATCAATTACATTAAAATCTACAAACTATCTTTCATCAGCTTGGTGGCGTGAAGTTTAAGTGAAAATAGAGAGAAAAAAGAAATTAAAATGTAAATTATCAAAATCTGAAATCATTCATTTGTATGCAGAAGGGAAGAGCACCTCAGAAATTGCTAGGCTTGCTAATGTGTCTGCAAGGTATATTCGTATGGTTTTAATAGACAATAACGTACCAAGACGAGCTATAGGTAGTTAGATGGCTTATATTTTAGGGTTTATAGCAGCAGATGGTGTAATACAAAAAGAAAATCAATGTGTTAGTATATCACAAAAAGAAAGTTACATTTTAGAAGACATAAAAAAAGAATTAAACACCAACCAGCCACTTTATCAAAATAAAAAAACAGGTGTACACATGCTAAATATTAACAGCAGAATAATAAAAGACGATCTTATGAACATACACGGAATCATGCCATGTAAATCATTTAACATCGAATTTCCTTTTGTACCAGAAGAATATTTACATCACTTTGTTCGTGGGTATTTTGATGGGGATGGACATGTAAACTCTCATAAATACTTTGTTAGCTTCGTTGGTGGATCATATAATTTTATGAATTCTTTTAAAGGTATACTTGAGAATAATAAATTCCAATTGAGTTTTGTTGACAAAGAAAAACAATATCGCATATACCTTAGTGGTAAAGAAAATGTTAATAAATTTTCAAAGTGGATTTATAAAGATAAAGGATTGTATTTAGAGCGTAAATACAATATTTTTCAGCAAAAAGAAGAATAGATGGCCATAGATAGAGAAATATGTAATCAGTATATCAATACAAACAATCCACCAGCAAGTTCAGCCGTAGAAGTTAACAAAATAATTCACGACGAATTATTAATTGAAATCGAAGCAATTGCTGTAGCAAACTAAATGAAGAATACGTATCAACTTCAAATTCCGAAAGAACTAGAGCAGTATCGTAGTATTTTAGAAGAAAGTGTGAAACCGTATATTAAAGTGTCTGGAGCGAAAGCAGAGACAACGCTTTCTGAGAGTAAGTTTGGTGGTTATCCGTATTTACCTATAGATCAAGAGCATCCTAAAGATTCAAATGGACAACCTATGATGTTACTTGCGCAATTAAACCTTGAAGAAATACCACACATTGAACATATGCCTCAACATGGAATGTTACAGTTTTTCATAAGTGCTGAAGAAGATCTTTTTGGAGCAGATTTTGATCATCCAACAAGCCAAAAAGACTTTCGAATTATTTATCATTCTACAATTATAGAAGATTTAAATAAGGTAATTACTGATTTTAGTTATTTAAACACTTTAGAATTAGAGGACTTTATCATACCTGAAGCAGCGAAACTAAAGTTTGAATTAGGTTATCAACCCATAACATCAAGAGATTATCGATTTGAAAAGATTTTTAGCGATGACATTGATTGGGAAAAAATTGTTGATGAAGAAAATAATACAGAATTAGGCGAACTGTATGATGATTTGTGTGCAGATCAAGGGCATAAGGTTGGTGGTTATCCATTTTTCACACAGACAGATCCAAGGGAATGGGAAGAAAAATACCAGCAACATGATATATTATTGCTGCAAATTGATACAGACAATTCATTAAATATTATGTGGGGAGATTCTGGTGTTGCTAATTTCTTTATTCGTAAGGAAGATTTATTAAAACTAGATTTTTCCAATGTCATTTACAATTGGGATTGCTACTAAATGAATCAAGAAGAACTAGATAAAAAACTAAAAAAGCAAGAGATTTTAGTAAAAGATGAGAAAATTTGGTCCTATACGTATGAGGATCATATTAGTTCTATCGTTAAAAAAGCAGAAAAGAAAGGGTCTTTTGATAATTTTCCAGGTAAAGGGAAACCTCTAAATCTAGATAAAGATCTTTCGTATAACCCTGAAAAACAACTGTATAGAACTTTGAAAAATAATCATGTTTTACCTAGGTGGATTGAGCTTTCAAAAGAAATTGATGATTTAAAAAAGAGACTAAAAGAAAATACAAATACTGCAGAAGCAGCGGATTTAATTCGAACTATTAATAAAAAGGTTTTAGAACATAATCTACTTTGTCCACCAAGTGCGCAAAAAACGAGGATGAAAACGGACTTTTAAATGAATATATTTTTAACAGTGGAATTACTGCCGTGGATTCATGCTAAGTATCGTGTGCATAAAGACGCGAAACATACAACAATTGCTGGTTTCAGTCTTGGTGGCTTAGCAGCTTTTTATGCAGCGCTTCAAAATCCACATGTTTTCGGGAACGTGTTGTCAATGTCTGGATCCGTACATTGGAAAAAGGATGATTATGAAAATACAATTCCTTGGATTGAAAATCAAATTTCATCTATAGATTCAAATGCGATGCAACCTCATTTTTATATAGCAGCAGGAGAACTTGAAAACAAACCTCTTTTAACGGTCAATAGACGCCTGTATAAAGCTTTAAAAGAAAAAGGATACCAAATTACTTATGAAGAATTTCAAGGCGGTCATGACGGTGTTTGGTGGCGAGAAAAGTTATTTGATGGGTTGAAAGCGTTAAAACCTACAAAAACGCTACTATAAATGAAGAATATTGGTTTAGTATTAGAGGGCGGAGGAATGAAAGGCTTATATACTGCAGGAGTACTCGAATATTTCATGGAAAAGAACTTATTCTTTCCGTATGTAGTCGGTGTATCCGCTGGAGCGTGTATGGGCGCAACCTATTTGTCACGTCAAAAAGGAAGAAATAAGAAAGTAAATACAGAGCTAGTAGCAGATCACAGATATATTTCTTATCGAAATTTAATCCGAAAACGTGAATTATTTGGTATGAATTTTCTATTTGATGAAGTACCAAATAAAATTGTACCGTTTGATTTTCAAACTTTCCTACATTCAAATGAACAGTTTGTCATCGGAACGACCGATTGCGATTCAGGACAGGCTGTTTATTATAATAAAAAGGAACATGGAAATGATATTTTAAAAATCATTCGTGCATCAAGTTCTGTCCCGTTTATAGCACCTGCTGTAGAATATGATAATCGAAAATTGTTAGATGGAGGGATTATAGATCCTATACCTGTTTTAAAAGCTCAAACTGATGGTTATGAAAAGAACGTTGTTATTATGACAAAACCAGAAGGATATGAGAAGCAGCGTAATAAACTTTCAGGCTTGGCTAAAATTTTATATAGAAAATATCCGAAAATCGCAGAGACTTTAGTAGAACATTATCGCTTTTATAATGAAACGATATCTTATATGAATCAAAAAGAACAAAAAGATAATTTTTATGTCATTCAGCCTAGCGTACAACTTCCTATAAGCGGAATAGAAAGAAATAAAGAAAAACTCGTTAATCTATATAATCTTGGCTATACAGATGCTCAATATCATTATGAAAACTTATTAAATTGGATAGAGAAATAAATGGGTTTATTTAGCGGTATTTTAGGAAATGCATCGAATGCGAGTACAGAAAGTGTAGAACGTGATTTAGAAAAGATTATGCTAGACGATGAGAAAGTTGAGCATGCTTATAAATTAATTCGCGATTTAATCGTATTTACAAATCGTCGTCTTATTTTAGTAGATAAACAAGGGATATCAGGTAAAAAAACAGAGTATCATTCTATTCCTTATAAAAGCATTACACAATTTAGCATTGAAACAGCTGGGCATTTTGATTTAGATGCTGAGCTTAAAATTTGGGTATCTAGTTTGAGTACGCCAATTACGAAGGAATTTAAAGGTGACGATAGTGTTTTAAGCATTCAAAAAGCGTTAGTAACATATACGACGAAATAAATGGTGGATTTTATTCTTGTAATCGTAGATGGTCAGTTTGTCGGGGCAATATGTATATATTACAAAGAAAAAACAAATCAATTTTGGATAAGTCCTATGTTCATACATCCAGAGTTTCAAGGAAAAGGATTTGCTCAAAAAGTATTATTGTTAATTGAGGAGATGTTTCCTGAGGCGATGAGTTGGGAACTTGCTACTATTTTAGAAGAAGAGAGAAATTGTTTTTTATATGAAAAGATAGGTTATATAAGAACAGAAGTTTTAAAGAAATTAAATGATAAAGCTACACTTATTTATTACAAAAAAGAAAGGTAAATGAATGATTTACGTTATCCAATTGGCCAATTTACATACAAACGTCCTATTACTGAGGAAATGATTGATAAATGGATTCAAGAAATTGAGGATGTACCTACTGATTTAGCAAAGGCAATTAAAGATTTAGATCAGAAGCAGTTAGACACACCGTATCGAGTTGGCGGATGGACAGTTCGTCAAGTTGTTCATCACGTCGTTGATAGCCATATGAATAGTTACATACGCTTTAAATTAGCATTAACAGAAAAGAATCCAACTATTAAACCGTATAAAGAAGAAAAGTGGGCAGAATTGCCTGATTCAAAACTACCTGTAGATGTTTCACTAGTAATGCTAGATTCATTACATAAAAGATGGGTTAACCTTTTATATTCATTAGAACCTACTGATTTAGAAAAGACATTTAATCATCCTGAATCTGGTGAAACAAAACTGGCTGTTGCAATTGGACTATATGCATGGCATGGACGTCATCATACAGCTCATATTACTTCATTAAGAAAGCGCCTAGATTGGTAAATGGAAATATACATAGAGCAACTAAAAAAACAAGATGCTGCGGATTTATTTACGTTTGAACTTACGAATAAATCTTTTTTTGAAACGATGGTACCAAATCGTGGTTCGAAATATTTCGTTTTTGAATATTTTCAAAAACTATTAGACGATTTATTAATAGAACAGGCAGATGGAAATTCTTATTTTTATTTAATTCGTAATGAAGAAAAAGAAATTGTAGGACGAATCAATTTAGTAGATATAGATACCGAAACTCGAATCAGTTCGTTAGGTTATCGAGTCGGAGAAAAATTCACTAAAAAAGGAGTTGCAACAACAGCTGTAAAATTAATTTTAGACGTAGCGAAAAATAATGAAATTAATGAGGTTCATGCTAAAACAACGACTAATAATCTTGCATCACAAATTGTACTAGAAAAAAGCGGATTTTCTTTTAAAAATGAAGCAGATACAACTTCTGTAGAATTAAACGGAGAACGTGTAAATTTTGTACATTATATTTGCAGAACTTCTTCATGTTCAAAATAAATGTTTAATAAGGCTATTGTTATTGGTGGAAGTATGGCGGGAAAGTTTGCAGCGAAGGCATTATCAACTTCTTTTAAAGAAGTCATCATTTTAGACGTCGGTGAAAAATGGGATGGAAAAGCTTCAAGAAAAAGAGTTCCTCAAAGCGATCATCCTCACGTATTATTAAAAGGTGGAGAAAAAGCAATTGAAGAATTGTTTCCTACTATTACGAATGAATTAATAGAAGCAGGCAGTATTATAAATAACTTTACGCGTGATTTGAAATGGCATCAATTTGGTCTATGGAAACAACCGTTCATAGGGGAAGTACATATGATTCAGCAAAGTCGTCCTTTGCTAGAATGGCATATTCAAAAACGAATACATCAAATTTCAAATATTACTATTACATATGAAACATTGGTTAAAGGGTTATTAGTAGATGGAAAGCTTAACAAAGTGTGTGGAGTAAAAGTTAAATATTTAGAGACAGGCATGCAAGAAGAAGTTCATGCAGATATTGTAGTTGATGCGAGTGGATTTGGCTCGAAAAGTATAGAGTGGCTACGAGAATATGAAATTGAAGTACAAGAAGAGAAGGTTCGTATCGATTTATTTTACGCAACGAAAATGTTCAAACTTAAAGAAAATGAGGAGTTAGACTGTTGTAATATGCTAATGTCTCCGAGTTTCCCTGAAAACCCTTATGGCGTTCTTATTCAAACGATTGAAGAGAATCGTTATTTTGTTACTTTCAGTGGATACGCAAATGAGAAAGCACCACAAACAGATGATGAGTTTTATGATTTTGCTGAAAATCTATCAATCCCTAATGTAACAGAGTTTCTAAACAAAGCTGAGGGGATTACTGATATAAAGACATACAAAATTCCTTATCAAGTACGTCGGCGATTTGATTTAGTTAACAATGTACCAGAAGGGTTGTTAGTAGTTGGAGATGCACAATGTCGTTTTGATCCTGTTTTCGGTCAAGGTGTTTCAGTTGCTGCTATGGAAGCTCACCAATTGCAATTACTTCTGCAAAGTAGAAAACAGCTCGATAAAACATTTACACAACAATTTTATAAAAAGACAGCTGACATAATAGAAACCCCTTGGGATATGACAACAACGGAAATATCACGTCACCCGCAGCTAAAGAGAGAATTAACTACGAAACAAAAATTTCAGCTATGGTATACGAAACAAATATATCGACTTTCCGCAAGTGATTCTGATGTTTACATTCGGTTAGTACGAGTGATGAATTTAATTCGTAGTCCATTTCACCTTTTTCATCCGAAAGTGCTACTAGCTGTATTACTTAATCGAAAGAAATAGATGAATTGGTTAGAAGCTTTTATTTTAGGCATAATTCAAGGTTTAACAGAGTTTTTACCGATCAGTAGTACAGGGCACCTTTATTTAGGACGACATTTGTTTCAATTAGATCAAGCAGGTTTGTTTTTAGATACGATGCTGCATATTGGGACTTTGCTTGCGGTTTTTATTTATTACAAAAAAGAATTTATATATTTAATGAAAAATCCATTTTCAAAGCTTATGTTATTACTTATTGTTGGGACGATACCTGCGGTTGTAATCGGTTTATTATTTAAAGACTTCTTTGAAGATATTTCAAAAACAGGCATTACCATCGGTTGGGAGTTTTTAGTGACTGGTTTCTTTCTATATATGGCCGATAAACAAAAAGATGGTCGTAAAAAAATGGACGACATTACATATAAAGATGCATTTATCATTGGTTCATTTCAAGCAGCTGCTATTTTTCCGGCAATTTCTCGCTCCGGAATGACAATTGTCGCTGCTTTATGGAGAAAACTAGACCGTGAAACAGCAGCATATTTTTCTTTTTTATTATCTACGCCAGCAATAGTCGGAGCAATCATCTTGCAATTTGTAGATGTTTTTCAAGGAAAAGCAGAATCTATTTCTAGTACATCATTAATTGTCGGAACGTTATCAGCAGCTTTCTTTGGTTACATAGCAGTTTCATGGATGATTCAATATTTAAAACGGCATTCCTTAAAAGTATTCGCGTATTACGTATGGGGATTAGGTATTTTAATTTTAACGTTGCAATTTACTCATGTATTTTAAATGAATATGTGGAGGCATACAAAATTCGGTAATGTATTACTTTGGGTGGGCCCTATCCTTGTATTTTTAGGATTATGTATGACTAATGTTATTTCAGACATTCCTTTCTTTGAAGGAAAACATAAAACGCTCGGAATATTAATTTTATTTATAGGGGTTTTCTGCTTAATTGCTGCTAATTATTTTAAAAAAGGAGAAAGAAATGAAGAATAAATGAACTTGATTAAAATTAATATTCCTGAAGCTGATGTTTCAATTACTGAACGTAAACAAGTTATTAAAGGAGACGAGGCAATCATTACTCCAATTAATGGTTTTATCGATTTCCACTTGTTCCCTAGAGATAAAGGCGGCATTTTTATGTTTTACAATATTAATGACGAACTGCTTTTCGTAGGTAAAGCTCGTAAAATTAGACAACGTATTAAAAAACACTTTGAAGACAATGTTTCACCGGTTAAAAATCACCGTGACGAAGTATACCGCATTGATGCATGTATCGTAGAAGATCCAACAGAAAGAGAAATTTACGAAACATATATCATTAATGAATACAAAGCAAAATACAACGTTGATAAAGTATTCTATAAATAAATGACTAACGTTGCGATTAGAAGGCCTAATTTGGATGATTTAGAGGAACTTCACTTGTTTTTCCGTATAGTTATCACGGATACATATAAAAATGAAGGATTATCACAATTATTGAATGACATAGAAAATGAAATTAACTCGAAAAAGCAATATTTGAAAAATGATTTTGATAGTAATGGAGAAAATCGTTACTTTTTATTAGCAATTGATACACGTAACGATAAAATAATTGGAACAATTGAAGTTGGTCCAGCAAGTACATTAATTACTAGTTGTACAGGCGGTGTACTTAAGGATTTGTATGAAATAGGAACTGGATTTATACTTCCTGAGTATCAAAGTAAGGGTATAGGGAGTTTACTACTACATGCAATGTATCTTACATTACTTAGCAGAGGAATAACAGAGTACTGTTTAGATAGTGGATACAAAAAAGCGCAAAGTATATGGACGAAGAAGTTTGGAGAACCTAGTTATGTACTGAAGGATTATTGGGGAAAATCAAGTGATCATATGATTTGGAAGCAGAGTTTACATGATACACCTATAATATTTGAATTATAAATGAATGAGGTATCTTTAGGGGGTATTTTGATGAATCGGTTTGTACGTTATTGGTATCAACTGATGATAGAGCATGATGCTGACTTTGCTCATAAAAGAAAGTTGTCCCTTGTAAATAAGTTAGCAATGACAGCTTTAATGAGCGTATTGGCCACCATGTTTCAAGCAGCCGGGAACTTAATTCCTGGTATAGGATTACTTATTAGTCCATTTGCGACGTTACCGATTTTCTTTGCTATTTGTTATTCTATTCGTAAGGGACTACTTTCTTATGTTCTAACTATTTTCCTATTATTTATTATTCAACCAAGCGAACTATTTGTTTTCCCTTTTACTACTGGCTTATTAGGTATAGCGTTAGGAGTATCCTTTTCAAAATTAAAGAGGAGAATATGGGTTGTTTCCTTTTCTGCGATATGCCTACTTATAGGTATTATGATCATTCTCGATATTTTCCGTTTTCCAGTACTTGGTCCTGCTGTTCATGCAACTTTAGATATAAAAATTATTTTATCAATCTTAATACTTAGCTTTCTGTACTGCTGGATCTATGCAGGTTTTTGTAGAATAATGTTGAATAGAGTATATAAAGCACTGTATTAAGTGATAAAAACAACTATACTTCCGGGTGATTCAACTGAAAGACTATTTATCGCAACTCAATTAGGAGAGATTTTTTACATAGGAGACGGAGCGATAAAGACATTTTTAAATATTCGTAATCGGATTATTAAATTAGGCACATCTGAAGAAGGTGTTTCTAGTAGCGGCTATGATGAGCGAGGGTTGCTAGGACTAGCGTTTCATCCACAATTTAATCATAACGGTTTATTTTACCTTCATTATTCAGAAGCTGGAACTCAAGGTCCGGGTGCGCTTTCAGAACAATTTAAACCGAATCCCTGTGACCCTAAATCTTTAAACTTAAAGTGGATAAATAGAGATACTCAATATGATCATATTGATACAGTTGAGGAATGGATTTTACAATCAAACGGTCAACCTGAAAAACGAAGAACATTACTTAATATAAGAAGGCCATTTTTTAATCATAACGGAGTCAATAGTTTAAACTTTTCACCGGAGACTAGAAAACTTGTTTTTACAAATGGAGATGGTGGATCAGGTTATGATCCATTTAATTTAAGCCAAGATGATTTAGAAATAGCCGGTAAAATCATTGAAATCGATGTAAGTAAAAATACATTCATACATAATCCTCCAGTAGTAACACGCTTTAATGAAATTCCTTTATCCATACAAGAAACACTTACAGTAATTGCGAAAGGTGTTCGGAATATAACAGGTATTTCATTTCAAAATTTTCATAATCAATATGTAAAATATGCTGGAAATGTTGGACAGGATATTGTGGAGTCTATTTTTTCATTTGTTCATTATAAACCAATCCCGGTTACAGAACTTGTTCAAACGTATTTAACGAGTTCTACTCCTAATCAAGAAGGATTTATCAACTTTGGTTGGCGAGGATGGGAAGGAGATTTACCAACCTCTTTTATAAGACACTGTTCTGAGAATCCTACTTTGGATGAGAGGACAATGGCTTATTATGATGAAACAATCCAAATATCAGCGAAGCGTATTCAGCCCCTTATTAGTTATTTCCATAAAGACCCTAGACCAGATAAATTTGGAGGAACTTCACTTACAGGAGTTCAGCCATATATGGGGACTGCAATTCCAAATTTAACAGGTAGTATCGTATTTACTGACCTCGCTAAGAAAGAAGATTCTCGACCTCCAGTTAAGGGTGTTTTAGCATATACTAGAGTAGGTACAGAAGGTAAACATAATGACTTTCATGTTATTGAAACCAATTATGATTTTGGTACGCAAGCAGCTTATTATATGAGTTTAGGAACAAATTTGGATCAAACTAAATTATATTTAGGCGTTTACGGTTCTATGAAAGTATCTGATTTTAACAAAGGTACTATTTATGAGATTGTTCCTTAAATGACAATCGTACTACAAATCATCTTACCACTAATTTTCGCAGTGTATTTATTTACCCTCTATCGTAATGAGAAGTTTGGATCAGCTTCATTCCTTTTAGCGGTCATAATTGGGATTTTCGGTTTAGAGAATATTTTTCAATATGCTAGTTTAACAGATCATGCTGTTTATCCATATTGGGGCAGTTTGAAGGCTGTTGTTATCATTTTATCAGTCGTATTTCTATTTAAAAAAGGAGGTCTGACAGGAAAATACTAAATGAAATCGTATATTGTAGTTGGATCTGGAATTTTAGGAGCGTCTACTGCTTATCATCTGGCTAAGGCTGGTGCGAATGTTACTATCGTGGATCGCCAACAATTAGGGCAAGCCACTGATGCAGCAGCGGGTATAGTATGTCCATGGCTTTCACAACGTCGTAATAAAGCGTGGTATAAAATCGTTAAAGGCGGTGCACGTTACTATTCATCGTTAATTCAACAATTAGAAGAAGACGGTGAAACGGATACAGGGTACAACCGTGTAGGTGCAATTAGTTTACATACTGACGAGAAAAAACTAGATCAAATGGAAGAGCGAGCTTATAAACGCCGTGAAGATGCTCCGGAAATTGGTGAAATCACTCGCTTATCAGCTGAAGAAACGAAAAAATTATTCCCAGCATTATCGGAAGAATATAGTTCTGTTCATATTAGTGGTGCTGCACGAGTAAATGGAAGATTATTACGCAACGCATTAATAAGCGCTGCGAAAAAACATGGTGCAACTTTCATAAAAGGAGATGCAGTATTAGTTCGTGAAGGGAATCATATTACTGGAGTTAAAGTAAATGACGAGACAATTTTAGCAGAAAAGGTTATTGTAACTGCTGGCGCATGGGCGAACAAAATATTAAACCCATTAGGAATTAATTTCTTAGTTACGTTCCAAAAAGGACAAATTGTTCACCTGCAAATGGAAAATACAGCAACAGAAAATATGCCAGTTGTTATGCCACCAAACGATCAATATATTTTAACATTTGATAATGGTCATGTCGTAATTGGTGCGACACATGAAAACGACACTGGTTTTAATCATCGTGTAACTGCAGGTGGTTTACATGAAGTATTCCATAAAGCGTTAGCAGTTGCACCTGGCTTAGAAGATGCTACAATGCTTGAAACGAGAGTAGGATTCAGACCATTCACACCAGGATTCTTACCTGTTATCGGACCAATACCTAACTTTGAAGGAATTCTCGTTGCGAATGGATTAGGAGCTTCAGGTTTAACAGCTGGTCCATACTTAGGAGCAGAACTTGCTAAACTAGCGCTCGGACAACCTATTGAATTGGATTTGAATGATTATGATGTTGCTGGTGCAATTGAATGAATGTCAGTTATCGATAAATTGAAACTTAATAAGTATACGAATATGGTTGTTATTAACGAACCAAGTGATTATGACATTTTCACAGGTAAAGAAACTGCATTTTCAAAAGAACACGATGCTATTTTTATTTTTGTTGAAACGCTTGATGAAATGGTGAAACAAACGAATTTTATTATTAGTAATGAAGCATTATTACTTGAAAAAGGTTATGTGTTTTTCGCATATCCGAAAAAAGGTAATGCTCGTTACAGTACGTTTATTCACCGCGATGAGATGTTTCCAGCATTAAGCGTTGGAGAAGATGGCTATGTAGGAGGAAGCGAAATTAAATTTGCTCGAATGGTAAGTATGGATGACGTCTATACTGTTGTAGGCTTAAAGCGTGAAAAGAAAAAAGCGACGAAAACGCCTGCTATGAGTCAATGTGTTGCCGATTATGCAGATCGAATTAAAGATGTTGAAGCTTTATTAGCTAATCATCCAAATGAACTTAAGTTTTATCAAAGTTTAACTCCTGGATATCAAAAAGATTGGGCACGTAATTTATTTTCTGTGAAACAAGAAAAAACACGTGAAAAACGCCTTGAGAAAATGATTGAAATCCTTTCACAAGGCTATAAAACAATTGAATTATTCCGTAAGCAGAAGAAATAAATGACAAATTTACAAGACCAACTCTTTACAAGATTAAACCTTGAAAAACGTACTGAAATAAAATTTGAAGAATTAAGTACAATACTCTTTGCATTTGCTCACACAATACCGTTTGAGAATTTAGATGTTATAGCAGGTAATATAAATGCAATTTCTATGAAAAACTTACAAGAGAAAATTTTAACTAGTTCCCGCGGTGGGCTTTGTTATGAATTAAATACTCTTTTTTATTATTTTTTAAAAGATAGTGGTTATGATGTACAACTCGCACTAGGTACTGTATATAAAAATGATATAAATGCTTGGGCACTTGAGGACGGACATATAACAATTATTTTAAATAAAGATAACGTACAGTATTTAATTGATGTAGGTATAGCTTCGTTAGTACCTCTCGTTCCTGTACCTTTTACTGGTGAGTCTGTTTCTTCAAAAAACGGTTCGTACCGGGTGAGACGAAAAGATACGAGTAAAGGCAATTATGTTCTAGAAAGAATAGATGTTGATGGAGAATGGAAAGTTTGTCATGCTTTTTATACTCATATTATTGACGAGACAGTAGTAAACGATGTTCAAAGAAGAGTGGTAGAAGATGAAAAGTCTATTTTCAATAAAGGACCAATTGCAGTAAAGTTGACGAACGCTGGCCATATCTCTTTAACGAATTCTAGTTTAACTGAAATGATGTATGGAGCAAAAACTAAGCGTGAAATTACAGAAGATCAATATAGAGAGCTTTTATATACTTTATTTGCTATTGAGTTGTGAGTGGATAAAGGGGGAGTTTACTTGAACAACTTTAATGATATCATTCAAAATTTAAATGACATAGTATATAAACCTAATAACTTAATAATCACTAATCTAAAAGAAGAAAGACAAAACTCAGAGTATGCTGGGGCGTTATTTCACTTAAATAACAAAACGATACGTTTTAGAGTATCAAAAATTACTCCTAACAAAATTGGTCAATTTGTTTCTTTTTGGGAGAAAAATGAAAACATGCAAAATCAAGCGTTTTCTTATGACGCTGCCCCTGACTTATTAGTTATCACATGTATTAATGATCATAAACTAGGACAATTTATTTTCCCGAAAGAGATTCTTCTTGAAGAAAAAATATTAAAAACTCAAAGTCAAAAAGGAAAGATGGCTATGAGAGTTTATCCTATATGGGATAACCCTGTTAGTAATCAAGCTAAAAAGAGCCAAATGTGGCAACTTCAATATTTTATTGATTTAAGTAATATTAATAGTGTATCCATAGACAAACTATTACATTTATATTCGTAGATGGAAATAAAGAAAGTAGTAATCGATGGAATCAATATTGCGGTCATTAGAAACGATAAGGTATTAATATCGGATGTTCAGTCTGCATTAGATACTATGGCAACAGTTCAATATGAGGTAGATGCGAAACATATTATTATCAATAAATCTTTAATAAGTGAAGATTTCTTTGATCTAAAAACACGGCTTGCGGGCGATATCCTTCAAAAGTTTATAAACTACAAGGTAAAGATTGCTATCGTTGGGGATTTTTCTACGTACACTAGTAAAAGCTTAAAAGACTTCATTTATGAATGTAATAAAGGTAATGATATTTTTTATTTAGCAACTGAACAACAAGCAATTGAAAAATTGAGTACATTGAAATAAATGGGTTATAAAGCGATGCTGTTTGATTTAGATGATACATTACTTGATAGGGATAAAGCAGTAGAGGCATTATTTTTAATTGTTTTAGAAAAGTGTTATGAAAATGTAGATGGTGCGGCTAAAAGCAACATGTTACAGAAATTCAAAGAATACGATAAAAGAGAATATGGCATAAGTAATAAAACGACAGTTTTAGAATCATTGTTTGATGAATTCACGCCGAGGTATAGATTGCCACGCAATTACATCCAAGATTTTTGGAATAATAATTTCCCTAGATGTTTTTCAATAGACCAAAATACTATTCATTTCTTAAATCAAATAAAGAAGCACTTTAAAGTTGGAATTATAACAAATGGCTCAACTCAGAGGCAAAAAGCTAAAATATTTAACACGAATTTAAATAGGTATTTTGAAACAATCATTATTTCTGAAGAAGTGGGATTTAGTAAACCTGATAAACGTATATTCGAACTAGCATTAAATAAGCTAGATTTACAGCCGGAAAATACTTTATTTGTTGGGGATGACTTAGAAAAGGATATTGCTGGTCCTCAAAATGCAAATATAAAAGGTGTGTGGTTTAACCCTCAGAAAATCAAGAATACTACCAAAATACAACCATATGCCGAGATTAACACTTTGGATAGTTTGTTAAGTTATGTTACTCCACAATATTTTTATAACAAGTAAGTGGTAGAGGACGATCACGAAATTCAGGAATTAATTAAACAATTTTTAATGACACAACAGTATACAGTTGTAGTTGCATCAGATGGATTAGAGGGTATGACACAGTTTAATAAGCAATCCTTTGATTTAATCCTTCTAGATGTGATGATGCCCAATCTTAATGGTTTTGAAGTATCCAAGATGATTCGAAGTCAGTCAAACGTACCAATTATTATGCTAACTGCATTAGAGGAAGAAGAAGATCAAATGAAAGGGTTCGATCTTGGAATCGATGATTATATAACAAAACCCTTTTCGTTTCATGTTTTGATTAGACGAGTCGAAGCTGTACTAAGAAGAAGTTATGATAATAATGTAAATAATCATTTGGTTTTTAAAGAAGTGCGTGTCGATGTTGATGCATATAAAGTATATGTAAATGACGTTGAAATTTTATTAACGACAAAAGAGTTTGAAATTCTACACCTACTATTTCAAAATGAGAGAAAAGTACTTACAAGAGAAAATATCGTAGAAAAAGTTTGGGGATACGATTATTTTGGAGAAACACGAATAATCGATACGCATATTAAAAACTTACGTAAAAAATTAGCTATCCCTTACATTAAAACAATAAAGGGTATTGGTTATAAAATTGATGAATAGATGAATAGAATTGTAAAAATCATGAAGATGAAGCAAATTACTTATAAACTCTTTATGACTACCTCTCTTATTTTGTTATCCTTTGCAGTATTGATTTATTTAACTTTATACTTCTTTCTTCCTACGTTTTATGAGCAATACAAAACAGATCAACTTCAAACAGGGATAAAAGAAATAATTGATAAGTCTAAAGATCGTAAGTTTCAAGATGCGATACCACTTTTTGATGAATACGCAAAAAAAAATAATGCGATGCTTTCGCTTCAAAATAAAGAGGGAATAATGATTTACTCTCCTTCATTTCCTTTTATTCAAAGTGGCATGCAAACAACAGTAGTTACTAAAGCAACACGATTAGAGAATGCGGATACTCTTAGCAATTCATATTACGTTACGAAACCAATTCAATTCCAAGATGGTAGTTTAACGCTTGTAGTGTACGCGACATTTCAACCGATAGATGAAGCTTCACAGGTTTTAGTACGTTTTCTTCCCTATATTAGTATCATTGTACTCGTAATTGGTATAGGGAGTGCTTATTTCTATTCTAGGTTTATTACAAAGCCACTTATTTATATTAATGAAGGTGCACAAAAGATGGCGAATTTAAATTTCTCCGAAAAAATTGAGGTTCGCTCTACAGATGAATTAGGAGAATTATCTAATAGTTTGAATGACATGTCTATTAACTTACAACAAGCTATGCTTGATTTAAAAAAAGCAAACCAGCAATTAAAAAATGATATTGAAAAAGAAAGAGAAATAGAAACAAAACGCAGAGAGTTTTTTGCGATTGTAGCACATGAATTAAAGTCCCCTCTTACTGTAATGAAAGGATACTTAGAAGGGATGATATACAATATTGGTCCCTATCAAAATCGTGATCAATATTTAAAGAAAAATCATCAAATTATTGAAAGTATGGAACAATTAGTTCGTGAAATTTTAAGTATGTCGAAATTAGAACAACACACCTTTAAACTAAAAATAGAAGAAGTTAATCTTTCAAACTTAATAGGTACAATCACAAAAGATCTCGAATTTTTCGCTGCTCAAAAAAGCATCCAAATAATAAAAGAAATTGATTCCGATTTTTCTGTTTATACAGATTATGTTCTTTTAGAAAAAGCATGTAAAAATATTATTCATAATGCGGTTATGTATTCACCACATAATGAAAAAGTTTATATACAGTTAAATAAGGATCCTAAACAAGATCAAATTAAAATGCAAATTATGAATACAGGTGTCAATATTAATGAAGAAGATATACAACAAATTTTCAAACCATTTTATCGAATTGAAAAATCAAGGAATCGAAATACTGGAGGAAGCGGTTTAGGGCTATATATTGTTAAACAAATTTTTGAAAGGCTAGATATAAAGTATGCTATAAAAAATATGGAACATAGTGTGCAATTTTGCATGAACATTCCATTATCTAAACAAAAAACAAACAAACTCCCCTCTTAGATGAGAGCACCATATCAAGTATTGATATTTCCTTATATAAAAACTGACGATTCCATTCAATATGCCATTTTTAACCGAAGTGATTATGGTTATTGGCAAGGAATAGCTGGTGGTGGAGAAGATGGTGAGACTCCTATTGAATCAGCAAAACGGGAAGCGTTTGAAGAGGCTGGTATTATAAGAGACTGTCCATATATAACATTAGATTCTGTGTCTTCACTAGCAGTAGAGGATGTAGTTGGAGGATTCCTTTGGGGAGAAGATGTTTATGTAATAAAAGAATTTTCTTTTGGAGTTAAAGTTCCTACAAAAAATATTTCATTATCTAAGGAACACTTCAATTATAAATGGTTATGCTTTGAGGAAGCAGTAACGCTTTTGAAATGGGATAGCAACAAAACAGCATTGTGGGAATTAAACAAAAGGCTATTAAAACAATTAAATTGTTAGATGTTAGGAATAGGGTTGATTGTGTTAGGCATTTTAATTGTTAGCATTGTATCTTACCGAGAAATAAAAAAAGCAGGGGGCGTAACCTGGATCGAAATTGTATTCTATCCCTTTGGATTATTAATAGGTGCGCTACTAGACCACTTTGATCTACCAGAGTTTTTAATCCTGTTAGGTTTACTATGTATTGTATTTGGTAGCTGTATGGTCATGGGCGTCAATATTCTATAAATGATTGTATTAAGCGGTTGTATCCGATTTGGAAAAGACACCACAGATACGATTTATCTCATTCCTGAAGCGTACGAAGGAGATTTAGTGGTACTATACAATGTACTTGGAGCGGAATTGTTGCCAGAAGAAGATGGTTTTCGTGTAGTCACATTCACCGTTGATGGAACCGCAATAACATCTACAGCCAATATGAAATATGGGACTGTCAACGATACCTATTACACGGTAAACAAGGAAGGAAAGCGCACCAAACTTGACGAGAACTGCATACACGTTGGTTCAAATGGAAGCACTACTGAAAACGTTGGTGAAGAAAATGAGCATGCTTTCCCATATGCAAAATTTGAAGTTACAACAAGTGCATGCTCACAAAGCTTTTCATCAAATGGAAGAGAAGTACCAGAAAATCAAGAACATCCTGTAGAGAATAAGCTGCGGGACTTACTGTCACGTGTAAAAGAGCAGTATATGAAAGTGGAAAACTAGATGATCGTTTCAAAGAAGTTTTTTCACATTTCGCATTATAAAAAGATGTTACCTGTAGTATTACTTTCATGTGTAACACTTATAGGCTGTTCCAATAGTAATATTCAATCCGAACCACCGAACCAAACCAAACAAGAAAACACAAGTAATCATTCTTTTGTTAAACTTGAAAAAGAATATGATGCTAAACTTGGTATTTATGCATTGGACACAGGTACGAATCAAACTGTTACTTATCATTCAGATGAACGGTTTGCATACGCATCTACCCACAAAGCCCTTACTGTTGGAGCACTGTTACAAAAGAAATCAATAGAAGATTTAGATCAAAGAATTAAGTATACTAGCAAAGATTTTGTGAATTACAATCCAATTACTGAAAAATATGTAGATACAGGTATGACTTTGAAAGAGCTTGCGGATGCTTCCATTCGATATAGCGATAATACTGCACAAAATCTTATTCTTAAGCAATTAGGTGGGCCAAGTGAATTCAAAAAATCACTGAGAGAAATAGGAGATACTGTTACAAACCCTGAACGTTTTGAACCAGAATTAAACGAAGTGCAGCCAGGAGACACTCGTGATACTAGTACCCCAAAGGCATTAGCTACTAGTCTTCAAGCATACGCGCTAGGCGATATACTTTCAATTGAGAAACGGAACTTTTTAATAGATTTGATGAAAAGAAATACTACGGGGGACAACTTAATTCGTGCTGGAGTTCCAGGAGAATGGGAAGTAGCCGATAAGACTGGCTCTGGGTCTTATGGAACAAGGAATGATATCGCAATCATTTGGCCACCAAATAAGAAGCCAATTATTCTTGCGATACTTTCTAATCATGCGAAAGAGGATGCAAAGTACGATGATAAACTTATTGCAGATGCAACTAAAATAGTGTTAGATGCTTTAAAAGTAACGAATAAATAAATGGAAACGATTTTACAATTTAAAAATTTAGACTATTACTATGAAAGTAATGGCAAAAATGTAGCGATACTAGATAATGTTAATTTTTCTTTTCAAAAAGGGCATTTCTACACAATTTTAGGACCATCCGGATCTGGCAAAACCACAACTCTAAGCTTAGGCTGTGGACTAGATATCCCTAAAAATGGTTATGTACTGTATAATGGCAAAGATATTAGAAAAATTGGTTTGGATCGATACCGTAATCAACATGTATCTGTAATTTTCCAATCTTATAACTTGATTACCTATATGACCGCTCTTCAAAATGTCCTAACAGCAATGGAAATTACAGGTGTTAAAGTGCAAAATAAAACAGCAAGAGCATTAGAATTATTAGAGAGGGTAGGACTCACAGAAGCTGAAGCAAAACGAAACGTCCTGCAACTAAGTGGTGGGCAACAACAGCGTGTAGCAATTGCTCGAGCATTATCTTGTAATGTTGATTTACTGATTGCGGATGAGCCAACAGGAAACCTCGACGAAGAAACGGCAATGGATATAATAGAACTGTTTCAAGAACTTGCACATAAAGAAAATAAATGTATTATTGTTGTGACGCACTCACAGGAAGTTGCTAAAAAATCAGATCGTGCAGTTTATTTAAGTAAGAAGAAGTTAGTAGTAAACGAAATTTAAATGAAAAGAGCAATTCTCAGTATGAAAAAAAGAGTAGGAACATCATTAATTTTGATGGCAGTCTTCCTAATTGTTACAAATTTAGTGTTGGCAGGATTTACAATCCAAAATGCATCAAAAAAAGCTGCGGATGCAGCAAGAAAAAAACTAGGTGCAGATGTTACTTTAAGTCTTGATTTTGACAAATTAGGTCAACAAGCTCGGGAAACTGGAGAGATGCCTAATCCACCGAAGCTCAACACGAAAGAAGCAGATCAATTAGCGAAGTCAAAGTATGTAAAAGACTATAATTACATAAGCAATACTTTCGCAATCTCGGATGGACTTAAACTAGTAGGAGCTTCAGAAGGAGAAGAAGAAGGAAAGGGTAAAGCGGGAATGGCGGCTGTACGAGGCGGTTCAAGCTCCGGTACAGAAATAGATATGAATGCTTCCTTTATGATTGAGGGAGTTCGCAAGACTGCATTACAAGAAAGCTTTAAGAATGGAAAAAGTAAAATCATTGATGGGAAACCAATTATAGAACAGATGAAAGATCAGAATGTCGCTTTAATGGAAAAACGATTAGCGGAATTAAACAATTTGAAAGTAGGAGACAAAGTTAAAGTGCAATCAGGGGATAAGAAGGAAACCCTTGAAGTTGAAATTATCGGTATTTACGAAACGAATGAGCAATCAATGGGTCAACAGGCCCCTCCTATAATGGATCCAGCTAATAAATTATATATGCCGCATTCAACTATGAAAAAATTAGAAGTAGATCAAGGTATAAGTAGCATTCAAGTCGTGTATTTCTTGAAAGATCCACAAAACATTGAAGCATTTAAAAAAGAAGCAAAAAAATCTAAGATTAATTTTAATTACTATAAATTAGATGCACATGATTCATTGTACAAACAAATGATTGGGCCTATTGAAAATATCTCATCTACTTCTCAAATGATTATTTATATTGTATCAATTGCAGGTGCGATTATATTAGGATTAATCATTATGCTATCAATTAAAGGACGTCGTAAAGAAATGGGGATTCTATTATCCATTGGAGAGAAAAAGTGGAAGCTGATGGCGCAGTTTGTAGTAGAAGTAGTATGTATTGCTATTTTAGCATTTGGATTATCCATAACAACAGGAGCTAGAGTTTCTCAATATATAGGGGATAATTTACTTTCAAGTGAAGTTGCTACAGCAAGCGAAGAAACAGACACCCCGCACAATGGTACTGTAATGATGTCTGGACCTGGTGGAACTGTACAAAATCAAAAAGAGGATCCGATTGATAAAATTGATGTCAGTGTAACAGGAGAAGATGTAGGGAAAATGGGGGGGATCGGACTAGCTATTGCTATATTAGCAACGCTTCTTCCAGCATTATCTATTCTACGTTTAAATCCAAAACAAATTCTTTTAAAAGATGAATAAGTGACAGAAACTATAACATTTAGGATTGCTACGGCAGATGATTTAGATGAAATTGTAAAAATGCTTGCTGATGATGTTTTAGGAAATAAAAGAGAGCGCTATGAAACACCACTCCCTGATAGTTATATAAGAGCATTTCACGCTATTGATTGTGATCCAAATAACGAGTTGATTGTAGCGTGTGATGGGACGGAGATTGTTGGTCTTCAACAAATTACATTTACGCCTTACATTGCACGTCAAGGGGGTTGGAGAGCTACTATTGAGGGTGTACGGACAGCCTCATCAAAACGTGGTAAAGGTATAGGAACTAAACTTATTAAATGGGCTATTCAACGTGCTACATTACGGGGATGTCATTTAGTACAGTTAACAACAGATAAAGAACGACAGGAAGCTTTGCAATTTTATAAGAAATTAGGATTTAAAGATTCTCATGAAGGATTAAAACTTTTTCTTTAATTGGAGGAAGTTAATTTGATTTTTTCAAAACTCATTGATCGATACGCCTTGTATGATTTGCACAAAAAAAGAAGTGGAGAGTTTCAATATACTTCTCTTTCTAACACCTCACTAGATATAAAGGACATAGAATTTTTTTATAAAGGACAACCATCTAATATTCATTTTAACATTAAGCATACAAAGCAAGAAAAGGAATACATAGTTGGACAGTTCAAATATAAAAGCTCGGTTCAATCTGGTGATTCACGCAACGACTCTGTAACTGGGGAATTATTTTTACATGAAAATGAAGATGCACTTAATGTCATCTTTGTTCACGGTTGGAGAATGGATTCTAACGAACGTGTAAAAAAAATATTTCACGACCATATGACTAACTTGAAGTGGAATATGTATTATTTCACTCTACCCTATCATTTTGAAAGAAAACCCAACCAATCCCTATTCAGTGGAGAGTACATGGTAAGTGCTAATATTGAACGAACTGTAGAAGCCACTAGACAAGCCGTAGCTGATTTACGAACTTTGATTAAATGGATTAAAGCAAATAAAAATGGCCCCTTGATTTTAATAGGAATTAGTTTAGGTGGGGTTATTACTAACCTAACAGCTCTTGTTGAATCAGACATTGATGTATTAGCATCCATTTTTTACGCGAATCGACTTTCTTATTCAATTTGGAAGACAAATCCAGGTAAATTCATTAGAAAAGATTTGGAACATCATGGTGTAACGTATGATGATTTAATAGATTATTGGAAAATCACTGAACCTAGTCAAGCATTACCAAAAGTGAAAAATGAAAATATTTTATTAATTTCAGGCAAGCACGATCTATATGTGCACCCTGAGGATACGGACTATTTGTGGGAATCCTGGGGAAAACCTACGCGATATATTTATACATGTGGGCATGCCGGGATTGTTCTTAAACGTAAAAAAATTGCAACTGATACTATCAATTTTATTCAGAATCGATTGAACTCCCCACACTTTTCCAATGATATGAATACACTTTTCTCCTAATTGAAAACAATTACAAATAGAGGTGCTAAAATGAAAACAAGAGTAAATCCAGAGTTATTACAAGGGTTAGAGATGTTTCCAGATCTCGATTTACGCCCGGAAAACTTGCAATCAATCAGAGAAGGAATAGCTCAAATGAGACTAGCTACCGTTGTTGATGAATCCCTTTCGTTAACTGATGAAGTCATTATTGGACCTGATGATAATCCGTTACCATTAAGAATTTATCGTCCAAAATCAAATAATGAATTTTTACCTGTCTTATTATGGATACATGGTGGTGGTTATATCTTAGGGTCTATAGATGATAACGATGATACTTGTATGAGATTTGCAAAAGAAGCTGGCTGTGTGGTCGTATCTGTAGACTACCGCTTAGCACCTGAACACCCTTACCCAGCACCAATTGGGGATTGTTATTCAGCTTTAAAATGGATCGCTGATAATGCAAAGTCATTAAACATTGATTCAAATCGAATTGGCGTTGCAGGAGTAAGTGCTGGCGGTGGACTAACAGCAGCATTATCATTATTAGCCCGTGATCGAAAATATCCTTCAATTTGTTTACAAATGCCACTATATCCAATGATTGATGACCGAAATAATACACCTTCATCGAATGAAATTAAAGAGGGATTTGTTTGGAACCAAAAAGCAAATGAAGCTGGGTGGAAAATGTATTTAGGAGAAATGTATGGAACGGATAAAATCCCTGCCTATGCAGCGCCTTCCCGAGGGGAGGATTATAGTGACTTACCATATACTTACACATTTGTTGGCCAATTAGATCCATTCCGCAGTGAAACATTAACCTATGTAAGCAAACTAGCGCAAGCTGGTGTTGATGTCGAGTTTCATTTATATCCAAATGCCTATCACTGGTTTGAAGGGTTAAATCAAAATGCCGATGTATCTATTTACGCTGTAAACGAAATGGTACAAGCAGTAAAGACCGGTTTCAAAAGAGCCTCTAAGGTTGAGGCTTAAATGTTATCATCTGTTTTCTCTTTTCAGAATGTGAAGGCAGTTTCAAATTCAAAAACAACTGAAATTATCGTTCATTACAAAGAGCAGTCTGGAAACACAAAAGACTGGAATCTTTGGATGTGGGGAGAAAATGCAAATGGTAAATCGTATGAATTTACTGGTGAAGATGAATTTGGAAAGTACGCAAAGATTAAAATAGATGGTGACTATAATCGTGTAGGATTTATTATTCGTACGAATGAGTGGGAAAAAGATGGTGGCGATCGTTGGATTGAAAATATAAAGGACGGTCGTGCTGAAGTATGGATTCTTTCGGGTGATGAAAAAGTATATAACTCTAAGCCTTCTTCAGATCTCACAATTCAAAAAGCTTCTATTGATAGTTTTAATGAAATCACTGTAACGACTAATGTTCCTTTTAATAGTAAGGAACAGAAAATTGAAATTGAGGGCATTAAAATTAAGGAAATTAATCCTTTTGATAAAAATGGTGGAGATATTACTAATAAGGTGAAAATAATTACAGAACAGAAAATTGATTTAAAACAGACATACAAAGTTAAAATAGAAAACTTAGCTTATACGAATACTGAAATCGGTAAAGTCATTCGTAGCGAAGAGTTTGATAAATTATTTTATTATAGTGGTAACGATTTAGGGAATATATATTCCCCGCAACATACAAAATTCCGTGTATGGGCTCCTACTGCGAGTGAAGCAAAGTTAGTTACATATAAAAAATGGAACGATAAAATAGGTACTGAAATAAACATGCAACAAGGTGAAAAGGGAACTTGGAAAGCAGAGCTTAAAGGGAACCAAAAAGGTCTTTTTTATACGTATAAGGTGAAAATTGGAGATAAGTGGACTGAAGCGGTTGATCCGTATGTACGTGCTGCTTCTGTAAATGGAGATAAAGGTGCAGTTGTTGATTTAGAAGAAACAAATCCGAAAAAATGGAAAGCAAACAAAAAGCCAAAATTTAAAAATCCGGAAGATGCTATTATTTATGAATTGCATGTACGTGATCTTTCCATTCAACCTGAAAGTGGCATTAAGCAGAAAGGAAAATATTTAGGGGTAACAGAAAAAGGAACAAAAGGTCCTAAAGGTGTTAAAACAGGACTTGATCATATGAAAGATCTTGGTGTTACGCACGTTCAATTTTTACCGATATTTGATTATGCATCAGTAAATGAAGAAACTTTAAATAAACCACAATACAACTGGGGATATGACCCGAAAAACTTCAACGTTCCAGAGGGCTCCTATTCTACAAATCCTTATGAGCCGACTGTTCGAATAACTGAATTAAAGCAAATGATTCAAGTACTGCATGATAATAACCTTCGTGTTGTGATGGACGTAGTATATAACCATATGTATAATGCGGCTGAATCTAATTTTCATAAGTTAGTTCCAGGCTATTATTACCGATACAATGAAGATGGAACATTTGCAAATGGAACTGGAGTAGGAAATGATACTGCTTCAGAACGAAAAATGATGAAGAAATTTATGGTTGATTCTGTCACATACTGGGCAAAAGAATACAATTTAGATGGATTCCGTTTTGATTTAATGGGCATTCATGATTATGAAACGATGAATGAAATACGTAAAGCTGTTAATCAAATTGACCCTTCTATTATTCTGCATGGGGAAGGTTGGGATTTAAATACACCTCTTGCAGCTGAGTTGAAAGCAAATCAAAAAAACGCGGAGAAAATGAAAGGGATTGCTCATTTTAACGATAATATACGTGATGGATTGAAAGGTAGTGTATTTGAAGAGAAAGAAAATGGTTTTGTAAATGGAAAACAAAACATGGAAGACCGTATTAAAAAAGGCATTACGGCCGGTATTGACTATGATACAAATTCGTCTACTTATCAAGATCCAGAGCAGGTGCTAACTTATGTGGAAGCACATGACAATCATACATTATGGGATAAACTTGAGTTTACTAATTCAGGTGACAGTGAAGATGTAAGAAAACAAATGCATAAATTGTCTTCTTCTATTTTATTAACATCACAAGGTATTCCATTTTTACATGCAGGACAAGAGTTTATGCGCACGAAATATGGTGATCATAACAGTTACAAATCTCCTGATTCAATTAACCAGATGGATTGGTTACGCCGTGCAGCATATAATAATGAAGTAGATTATATGAAGGGCTTAATAGATTTACGCAAAAAGTTCCCAGCTTTTCGAATGACATCTACTGAGCAAATTAAAAAGCATATATCATTTATAGATGCTCCCAAAAATGTGGTAGCTTATTCAATAGATGGAAAGGGTAATGGGAATAAAAATGAAAACTTTATGGTGGCTCACAATGCAAATAGAGAATCCGTTGACATAACTTTGCCATCGAAAGGTCCTTGGAAAGTACTAGTAGACGGTAAGCAGGCAGGCAGTAAAACACTTTATGTTGTCCATGATAATAAAATTAAAGTTCCTGCATTAAGTTCATTCGTTTTAAAAATAGAGAAACCGATTAAATAAATGAAAAACACAAAGACATTAACTAAGGTAGCATTAACAACAGGATTAGCTTTAACAGCTGTGGCACCATACGGAATAGGTCATGCAGAGGAAACAGATCAACTACAAGTTCAAATTCAGGAGGAATCGTTCCGTTCGGGTGAACTTACACAACCGTCACAAAAGGCACCAGAAAATGTAGTAAAGGATGCACTTAAGGAGAAAACAGAACAAGCTCTGTCCCAAAAACAAGTCAATGGAGAAACAGGAGTAGATTATAAAGTTCTTCAAAAACGTGATTCGTATGATGGGACTACACTCGTACGTATGCAGCAAACATATAAAGTTCTTCAAAAACGTGATTCGTATGATGGGACTACACTCGTACGTATGCAGCAAACATATGAAGGAAAAGAAGTATATGGCCATCAATTAACTGCACACGTAGATAATAAGGGGGTTATTAAAAGTGTTTCAGGCGATAGCGCGCAAAATTTAAAACAAGAAGAATTGAAAAAAACTATTAATCTATCAAAAGATGAAGCGAAACATTATATTTATACGAAGTACGGGAACGATATCAAGTTTATTTCTGAGCCAGAAGTTAAGGAAGTTATTTTTGTTGATGAAAATAATGGACAAGCTAGCAATGCATACCAAGTTACATTTGAAGCTGCAACACCAAACTATGTTTCTGGAACTTATTTAGTAAATGCGCAAAATGGCGATATGTTAAAAAATATGGTACAAGAATCTAACTTAAAAGCAAGTGAAAAACTAGTTGGAGCCTTAAAGGAAAGTAAAAAAAGCAGTCTTACATCATTAACTGGAACAGGAAAAGATGATTTAGGTATTACTCGTTCATTTGGTATTTCTAAACAAAGTAATGGCAAATATGCACTTGCTGATTATACAAGAGGGCAAGGGATTGAAACTTATGATGTGAATTACAAAGATATTACTAAAGAAGAAAGCTATTATCCTGGTACATTAGCAACTAGTACTTCAACAACATTTAACGATCCAAAAGCAGTAAGTGCTCATTACTTAGCAACAAAGGTATTTGATTTTTATAAAGATAAATACAAGCGTAATAGTTTTGATAATAAGGGGCAAAAGGTAGTTTCAGTTGTACATGCTTGGGATTCTGAAGATACGAACGATCCGAAAAACTGGCAGAATGCATTAAGTGCTAATAATGGAAGTATGCTTGTATATGGCGATCCTATCGTTAAAGCATATGATGTAGCTGGACATGAATTTACACATGCTGTTACTTCTAGCGAATCTAATCTTGAATATTACGGTGAATCTGGTGCAATCAATGAGGCACTATCTGATATTATGGGAACATCTATTGAGAAATACGTAAATAATGGAACATTTAACTGGACAATGGGAGAACAAACCGGATCTGTTTTCCGTGATATGGAAAACCCAGCTTCTGTTCCATCTTCACTTGGAGTACCTTATCCAGATGATTACAGTGAATTTAACGATTTTAATGGCTGGGATCAAGGCGGCGTTCATTTTAATTCAAGCATTATTAATAAAGTTGCGTATCTCATTGCAAAAGGCGGAACTCATAACGGAGTAACTGTTAAAGGAATTGGTGAAGATAAAATGTTTGATATTTTCTATTATGCAAATACAGATGAGTTAAACATGACTTCTAATTTCAAAGAATTGAAGTCTGCATGTATTAGAGTGGCAACTAATAAATATGGTGCGAATACAGCTGAAGTTCAAGCAGTTCAAAAGGCATTTGATGCAGCAAAAATTAAGTAAATGCTTCTTGTAACAGCAGTAACAGTCAAACCAGCTATTTCTAAGGCTGAGGAATCTGATGTTAACATTACTTTGTTAGGTACTGCAGATATTCATGGTAGATTTATGCCTTGGGATTATGCGCTTGATGGAGCAAATATGAGTGGAAGTTTGACGCAGCTTTATACGGTTATAAAGAAGGTACGTCAAGAAAATCCAAATACCATATTAGTAGATGCTGGGGATACAATTCAAGGAAACTCAGTAGAATTATTCAACGATAAGCCACAATCGCCAATGATGGTAGCGATGAATACAATGGGATATGACGCCTGGGCATTTGGAAATCATGAATTCAACTTTGGATTAGATACATTGAAAAAAGTTAGTGAGCAATATAAGGGACAGACGTTAGCAGGAAATATTTATAAGGAAAATGGAGAGCGTTTTCTTCCTGCATATACGATTGTTGAAAAAGGTGGAATTAAAGTCGGGATTATTGGTATGAATACACCAATGATTAGTGATTTTGAAAAAGGGACAGATCATTTGGATGGTTTAGTAGTGAAAAATCCAGTAGAAGAGACAAAAAAGGCAATTAAAGAATTAGAGGGTAAAGTAGATGTAATGGTAGGGGTTATGCATATGGGACTAGAAAATGAGAATGGAATCCCAGGTACTGGTGTTCAAGATATTGCGAATGCTTGTCCGGAACTAAGCGCTATTTTTGCGGCTCATATGCATAAACTTGTAAAAAAAGAAGTTGTAAATGGCGTAATTATTACAGAACCAGATAAATATGGAACGCATATTTCACGTATTGACCTTACTTTTACGAAGCAAGATGGAAAGCTTGTTTTAAAAGATAAAACAGCTACCGCTATACCTGTAAAAAATGCTGATGGAACAACAGTATTATCTGATTCTGCACTTGAAGAAACATTAACACCTTTTCATGAGTATGCAAGAGGAGATGCAAATGTTGTAGTCGCTCAATTAAAGGGGAGAAACCTTGTTCCTGAAAATGAAATAAAGGGTATTCCAAGTGTGCAGATTCAAGAGACACCTTTATCAGATTTCTTCCATGAAGTCATGCTCCATTATAGCAAAGCGGATGTAGTAGCCCATCAAATTGATAATGATTATGCCCGTTTGGATATAGGTCCTATAAAGAAGAAAGATATTGCGTATAATTATCAATATGCTTTGGGAGAAATTACAGTATACAAGATAACTGGAAAAGATTTAAAAGACTATATGGAATGGGCAGCAGGATATTTTAACTCATCTCGTGCCGGAGATGTAACAGTTAGCTTTGATAAAAACCGTCGTGCGTCTAAATACAGTACGAACGATTTCTTTGGAGGCGTAAAATACGAAATTGACTTAACAAAGCCATATGGTAGTAGAATTACAAATTTGCGCTCTATTCGTACAAATAAACCGATCAAAATGAGCGATGTTATGACGCTAGGAATGAATGCGTATAGAATGGAGGCTCTTCAGGCAAAAGGGGGAGCTTTAGAGGGACGTAAATTTGAACAAACTTGGTCATCTAAACAAGAGAATGCATTCGGAGAAACAGGTGGAACCATTCGTAACCTTGCTATTACGTATTTAAAAGAGGTAAAGAACGGTGTATACACGCCAAAAGTTATGCGTAATTGGAAAATTACTGGTGTAGATACACATTCTTCAGAGCATAAAGCTGTAGTTGACCTTGTAAATAAAGGGATTTTAGAAATTCCAAAAACAGAAGATGGAAAATATACAAATATAGCATCTATAAATACTAAAGATTCAATTACAAAAGAAGAGATTGTAGCACTCTCACAAAAAGCTAATATTAATCCAAATCAGTTTAATCATGTAAAAAGAAAAGGTGAATTTTACAAAAAACTTAGTAGGATAATTAAATAAATGAATACATTTGTAAATGAAAAGTTTTATGAGACGAGAAATCAATTATTTGAGGAAATTACTTTGTTAAGTGATGCTCAATTTAATAGGAAACCAGATCAGGATAAATGGAGTATAGCACAAGTTTGTCATCATTTAGTTTTATTAGATGAGAGAGTTATAACAGTTATTTCGTCAGGATTAAAAAAGATGGATAGTATCCAAAATGAGCGTAAAGAAATTCACACTATTGTATTAGATAGATCGATAAAATTTATAGCCCCAGAAATGATTGAACCAAGTATAGAACCATTTGAAGTGCAGCAAATGGTTGATTTGTTAAATGAATCTAGAAAAGAATTGATGCGTTTCCTGAGTACAATAGAAGATGAATCTATATTAGCGAAAAAATCAGTGATGCATCCAGCTCTTGGAGAATTACTCCTTGATCAGTGGATAGAACTGATTTATTTGCATGAACAGCGTCATATAGAACAAATCAAAGAGATAAAATTGCTTTGTGAAGTTGAAAAGTAAATGAGAGTAGCTGAGATAAGAAACAAAATTCTTTTTACACTAGCGATGCTAATTGTTTTTCGAATTGGCACGTTTATTCCAGTTCCTCATACTAACGCAGAGGTATTAAAGATACAAGATCAAGCTAACGTTTTAGGTATGCTAAACGTATTTGGCGGAGGAGCATTGCAACACTTCTCGATCTTCGCTGTTGGTATTACACCATATATTACAGCTTCCATCATAGTACAACTACTACAAATGGACGTTATACCTAAATTTTCGGAATGGGCAAAGCAAGGTGAAATGGGCCGTAAGAAGTCAGCTCAATTTACTCGATACTTTACAATCATTCTCGCATTCATACAATCCATTGGGATGTCTTATGGTTTTAATAATATAGCAGGTGGGCAATTAATAACAGATCAAAGCTGGACTACATACTTATTTATTGCAACAGTTTTAACTGCAGGTACTGCATTTTTACTTTGGTTAGGTGAACAAATTACCGCTAATGGTGTTGGTAATGGGATTTCAATGATTATCTTCGCAGGACTTGTTGCGGCGATTCCGAATGTTGCTAATCAAATTTATTTGCAACAATTTCAAAATGCAGGCGATCAATTATTCATGCACATAATAAAAATGGGTTTAATTGGACTCGTAATTTTAGCGATTGTTGTTGGTGTCATTTACATTCAACAAGCTGTTCGTAAAATACCGATTCAATACGCAAAAGCTGTATCAGGAAACAATCAATATCAAGGAGCAAAAAACACTCATTTACCGCTTAAAGTAAATAGCGCTGGTGTAATTCCAGTAATCTTTGCTTCAGCCTTTTTAATGACGCCGCGTACAATTGCGCAGCTCTTCCCTGATTCAGGCGTATCCAAATGGTTAGTCGCAAATCTTGATTTTGCACATCCAATTGGAATGACGCTTTATGTCGGTCTTATCGTTGCTTTCACATACTTCTACGCATTTATTCAAGTAAATCCTGAACAAATGGCTGAGAATTTGAAAAAGCAAAACGGTTATGTTCCTGGTATTCGTCCTGGTAAAGCGACAGAACAATATGTAACCAAAATTTTATACCGTTTAACATTTATCGGTGCAATTTTCTTAGGTGCAATTTCAATATTACCACTCGTATTTACGAAAATTGCTACGTTACCACCTTCTGCTCAAATTGGTGGTACAAGCTTACTAATCATCGTCGGTGTAGCGCTAGAAACGATGAAAACGTTAGAAAGTCAACTTGTCAAACGTCATTATAAAGGGTTTATTAAAAAAGTGAATTAAATGGTCATTTTCAATTATATTTTAGTATGTATTATTTTCGGCACAACATTTTTAACGATAAAAATCGGAATTGAAGCAGGAGCGCCTCCATTATTTTCAGCAGGAATTCGTTTCTTTTTAGCAGGAGTAATCTTAATGTTTATATTTAAGTTAAAGCGAAAAGAAATTATGCCGCATGTATTTTCAAAACGTATTATGTATGCTGGTTTTTGTTTAACGTTTATGACATTCGCATCTTTGTACTGGGCTGAACAATATATTTCTTCTGGGTTAGCTGCTGTACTTTCTGCAACAGGACCTATGATGATTTTATTATTACAAGCAAGAAGAAATAATAAAACATTGCAAAAGGAGCAATGTTTCGCTTTAATTATTGCGCTAATAGGTGTTGTTTTTGTTTCTTTACCAGGAATGCATCAAGAAGTAAGTTTCATATGGAGTATTGCTTGTATTGTTTTAGTAGTAGGGGAGTTATTTTACGGAATAGGTTCTATTCGCTCAAAAGAAATACTTTCGGATTTACGAAGTGTATCACCATTTCTTATTAACGGTATTCAAATGTTTTATGGAGGGATTTTACTACTAATCGTATCATTCATAGTAGAGCAGCCGAATGTAACTGTATTAACCTCATGGAGCGTACAGTGGCCTATTTTATATCTCATATTTATCGGATCAATTGGTGGGCACGGATTATATTACTGGCTTTTATCAAAAACAAATCCTGTATTCCCATCGACGTGGTTATATGTATCACCGTTAATAGCAATTATTGTAGGATATATTGTTTTAGGAGAACCATTAAATCCGATGATGGGTATTGGAGCGTGTCTCATTTTGGTTGGAGTATTTTTAGCAAATCGTTCTACAATCCGGACTTATTTCAAACAAGGGCGGTTATTAGAGAAGGAACTGTAGATGCAAATCGTTGAAAGAGTACAAAGTGGCATGCTTTCATACGGTGACTCCCTTCCATCATTACGTTGTATGGCCGAAGATCTACAAATTAGCTTATTGACTGTTCGTAAGGCGTATAAGCAGCTAGAAACGAAAGGATATATACGCATCGAGCAAGGAAAAGGCGCTTATATATATAAACGTGTAAAGAAAGAGTTCAAAACAATTCCTTATAAATGGCAACAAACGAAAACTATTAATGTTATGCGTTCTCAATATGCAATGAATCAACACCGGAAATATTATGATTTTTCACAAGCGATTTTATATCCACGTTTATTACCAAATCCATTTTTAGCAGACGAAATGCACAAATTGCTGGATAAAAATCCGATGTTACTAGCAACTTATGGACCTATTCAAGGCGATTATGAACTTCGAGTTGAAATAGTTAATTATCTAAAAGAACATCAGAAATTAGTGACAGACCCCTCTCAATTATTAATTACAAGTGGTGCCCAGCAAGGAATTGATTTAATTGCTCAAACATTATTAAAACCTGGAGATATAGTATTAGTTGAAAGCCCTTGTTATGGCGCAGCACTTGATGTTTTTCTCAACAAAGGAGTGCAAATTATACCTATCAGTCTTGATAAAAACGGCATTCGCTCAGACTTAATAGATGACCTTTGCCAAAGAAAGAATCCTGTTTTGTTATATGTGAATCCTACTTTTCAAAATCCAACAGGTACAGTAATGAGTAAAGAACGGAGAATGGAACTTATAGAACTAGCGGAGTTATATGAGTTTTTTATAATTGAAGATGATTCTTTCGGAGAAATATATTTTGAGGATGCGATAGTTCCTCCTCCAATCAAAAGTTTTGATACGAATGGTCATGTAATATATTTAAAAGGTTTTAGTAAAACGTTAGCACCTGGACTACGTATCGCTGCACTTATAGCCGATGGGCCTATTTATGAATGGTTATATGCTGTGAAAGGTTCGATGGATATCGGTAGCCCATTATTAACGCAAAAAGCACTACTTCCTTTCTTACGTGCAGAACGTATGAAAAATCATTTAGAAAAATTACGCACCGCTTTACAAATTAGACGTGATTTAACAATTGATATATTATCGCCACTAAAAGAAATACACTTTAAAATACCAAATGGCGGCTTTAATTTATGGGTTACACTTCCTAATACAATTGATCCCTTTAACTTATTACAAAAAGCAAATGAAGTAGATGTCTCTTTTTTACCTGGAACAGCTTGTCTATTAAATAATGATACAAATAATAACCAATTAAGAATTAGCTATTCCATGTTAAATGAAAAAGATATGGCGATTGGATTAGAAAAATTACGTGATACAATACGAAACTTTAATTTTTAAATGAAAGCAATTGTTATTGATCAATATGGTAGTGTTGAAGAATTAAAAGAAAGACTAATTTTAAAACCAGTTGTTACATGTAACGAGGTATTAATACGCATACTCGCAACAGCTGTTAATCCAGTTGATTGGAAAATTAGAAAAGGAGACTTACAACAACAGTTGCAATTTTCATTTCCAATTACTTTAGGCTTAGATGTAGCTGGAGTTATCGAAGAGGTTGGGGAAGATGTAGAAGGTTTCAATATAGGAGATAAAGTGTTTACGAAACCTGAAAATATAGGAAAGGGATCTTATGCTGAATTCATTGCAGTAAAATCAGAATTAGTATCTTATATGCCTACTAACCTAAGTTTTGAAGAGGCAGCTTCTATTCCACTCGCAGGACTTACAGCGTGGCAAAGTCTTGTAGATTACGCAAAAATAAAAGAAAATGACCGAGTATTTATTCACGCTGGAGCTGGTGGTGTCGGAAGTTTGGCAATTCAAATTGCAAAATCATTTGGGGCTTTTGTTGCAACTACTGCAAGTAGTAAAAATGAAGAATTTTTAAAGAATTTAGGAGCGGATCTCGTTATTGATTATAAAAAAGATAAATTTGAAGAGCTACTATCAGATTTTGATATTGTATTAGATACAATAGGTGGCGAAGTACAAGAAAAAAGTTTTCAAATTATTAAACCTGATGGTGTTCTAGTTTCGATTGTTCATGAACCAAATTATAAAGTAAAAGGGATAAAATCCAGATTTTTATGGCTAAAACCAAGTGGAAAACAATTAGAAGAGTTATCAAATTTAATTGTACATGGAAAAATCAAACCGATCATAAGTAAAGTTGTGCCACTTAATGAAGAAGGGGTTAGAGAAGCTCATATTTTGAGTGAAGGGCAACACGTTAGAGGTAAGATTGTAATTAAAGTGGAATGAATGTTTGCAATTAAATCCAAAAGAAATGGAGATAACACGATGACCGAAAAGATGATTAAAACAAACGGAATTGATATTTGTACAGAAAGCTTTGGAAATCCTAATAATCCAGCAATTTTATTAATTATGGGAGCTACGTGTTCAATGGTTTATTGGGATGAAGAATTTTGTGAACAGTTAGCTAACGCAGGGAAATTTGTCATTCGCTTTGATAACCGTGATGTAGGACGCTCTGTTACATACGAACCTGGAACTTCCAATTATACGGTAACAACTATGGCTGAAGATGCAATTGGGGTGCTGGATGCCTATCATATTGATAAAGCGCACTTATTTGGTATGTCATTAGGTGGCATGATTGCTCAAATTGCCGCGGTAAAACATCCTGAAAGAATTTTAACGTTAACTTTACTAGCGACAAGTATTATAGGCTCAGATAACAACACTCGCGATTTACCTCCGATGGATGAAAGAATTTTAACACATCACGCAAATGGTGCAAATTTAGATTGGTCAAACCAAAGCGCTGTGACAGAGTATTTAGTTACAGGCTCTCGTCTATTATGCGGCTCAAAACGTTCATTTGATGAAAACAGAGTTTATACACAAGTAAAACTCGAAATAAATAGAGCTAACAATCTATTAAGTATGTTTAATCACGCTTTACTTCAAGGTGATGATGCTTATGAAGGTGTACTTCACTCCATACAAGCACCCACATTAGTAATTCACGGAACAGACGATACAGCACTCCCATTTGAACATGGTCTCGCACTTATTGATGAAATTCCAAACTCAGCACTATTAACTCTTGAAGGAGCAGGACATGAAAATCATCCTGATGACTGGAAAAACATTATTCAAACAGTAACAGAACATACATCTAAAATATAGGTGAAAATCAATATTCATAAATCAGTATCACCTGAAATGCTTGCATGGCTTAATAAACAATCAAACCCAACTAATTTCTTTTTCTTTGCAGCACAGCAATTATTTAAACAAGTAGGAGATATTGATGTGTCAAAAACTTTACCAAGTAGCCATGTTTTCTCATTATATATGGAGCCATCGTCCTTATTAAAAGTCGAAGTAAATCCTTTTAAAAACGTACCACTAGAAGCGAATAAATCCACCGAAAGTGTAAAAAAAAAATCTTGGGAATCTGTTGATCAATTAGATTGTCCATTTTTTTAAATGTCTATACTTTTAAAAGCTGGTGCAGATGCAGGAAATAACGGTTTGAAGTTAATGGTGAAAGGGCAAGACCCTGTTTTTATTCCGAGTATTTATTCTTTATATATAGGTGAGCCTACAGGATTGTTAGATGAAGGAGATGTGTCATTATCTGAATTAGAAAATCATATCGATGTGACCATTAGTTCTCCATCGCTAATGTTAAATAATGTACGGTACATCGTTGGAGAAAAAGTGATTCAAGATCAATTAAAGGGTACTGAAGTGGAGAAGAAATCGAATAAGTCGACGGATGAGCTAATGGTTATTACAATACTTTCGGGTTTAGCAGTAAGTGCTATGCGTCAAAGTCCAACTTCTAGTCATATTAATATTCGATATGATTTATCTGTCGCTCTTCCTATGCAGCTTATTACACAAGAAATAGCTGCCGAAAATGCAAAACGTTATATGGGAAATCATAAGGTTGTTTTCCATTATCCGAACGGTCGTGATGTTACCATTAATGTTTCTATTGAGTTTTGTAAATGCCTGCCTGAGGGCGCTTCTGGGACGTGGGGCATTGTATATGATGAAGAAGGAAATGTTGTGAAACATAAAATAGAATGTGAACAAAATCAAGTTTCAGAAATTGATTTTGTTGATAAAACTTTATTGTCTTTTGATATTGGAGCGGGAACAACAGAAGAAGTTGTTTCGTTAGGGGTAAATTTCCGTCCACAATTAAGTAAAGGATTATCGTACGGTGTAAAAGAAACGTTACTACAAATTATTACGAGATGGAACCGCAAGTATCCAACAAAGACGATTGATAGTATTACAGAATTCAATCAAATTTATTTAAATGATAAACATCCTAGGAATGCATTATTAGTTGAGGAATCACAACCAGCACTATTAGGTTTAGCGGCGCGTGTCGCAACAGATGTTATAAATAAAATCGATGATATGAAGGACGATCCATACGTATTTATTTATGGCGGGGGCGCAGTAATTATTAAAAACAGTTTAAAAATGATTTTAAAACAAAAAGGACGACTAAAAAATGTAATCTTTGTAGATAATCCACTATTTACAAATGCACGAGGATTATTAGTCTACACTTGTTCGCCAAAATATAGAGAGCATAAACAAAAAGAGTTAGGGTTTACAAACTTAACGATAAGTTAGTTGAATACTAAAAAAACTATTTTTATAATCATTGTTTTAGCGTTAATTGCAATATTTGTACATGGCACGTACAAATACATAACTGAAGGTTCGATTTTAGGCGGGACAATTTTCGCTGCTTCTTTAATACTTGGTAATTTAATTAATCATCTTACATGGGGAGATCCCCACGGTGTGTCAGAAGAAAGTCAGGATGAAATGGGACAGCAAATTACATATAAAAGCTTTAAAATTGCGTATTTTGCACTTGTAGTTGTAATGTTCCTTATATTACTCTTCTCGGAAGGATTTTCTATGGGCTCCAATTTAGATGGAGTTAAAAATCTACCTCTGTTTATCGCACTTTGTTCTTCATTCTTTATTTATCCTATTGTCGAACTCATAGTTGCAAAACAATATAAATAAATGACAATTTATATTGCGTTACTAAGGGGAATCAATGTAGGTGGACATAAAATAATCAAAATGGCAGATTTAAAACGATTGTTTGAATCAATAGGATTAAAACAAGTGAAAACATATATTCAAAGCGGTAATATCGTGTTTGAATCTGAGGAAGATATAAACGCTCTAAAAGTAAAAATTGAATTTGAAATTAAAAGGGAATTTAATTTTGATGTTCCAGTCATCCTAAGAACAAATGAAGAATTTATAAACACTATAAAATATTCCCCTTATAAGGCGGATGCTTTGTTAGAAGGAGAAAGTATACACGTTGCCTTTTTAGCTCATCCATTTTCTGAAGATGAGAGGAAGCAGTTACTTATGTACAAAAGTGAACTTGAAGATTGCTATATAGATGAGAAGGTTGTATATTTGTTTTTCAAAAATAGCATGCATAATTCTAAATTAGTGAACCAATTTCAGAAGTTACATACACCAGCTACAGTAAGGAATTGGCGAACTGTGAATAAATTAAAAGCAATTGTAGAGGGTATGTAAATGGGAGAGTATAGCATGAACATACATACTGGGGAAATACAATTAGTTCCGTATAAGGAGACGTATAAAAAAATTATACAATCATTTACTTTACCAAGTGAACAAGTTCAATTCACATCAGATCCAGGCGAATTACTGAAAAAAAGCAAAAGCGATCGCACAAAAAATGTAATTGTTATTTTAGATTATAACGGGGTACCTGTTGGTCTTTTCGCATTACAAACAGGCGAAAGAGTACAAGAGTTCACAGAGAAGGAAGATGCTTTACTTTTAACATCATTTTCTATAAATTATAATAAACAAAAAAAGGGATACGCTAAAAAATCATTGGCATTATTACAAGATTTTGTGAAACGTTATTTTCCAATAAAAAATGAAGTTGTACTTGCTGTAAATGAAAAAAATATGCCAGCACAAAAGTTATATGAAAAAGTTGGCTTCAAAGATAGAGGCTTTAGAAGAATGGGACCGATTGGTCAACAAATAATAATGCATTTACCTATAATAAAATAAGTGGGAGGGACAACTGTTATGATGAAAAAAAGTGCATTTATTTTATGTGGTTTCTGCCTAAGTTTCAGTATGACAGCGTGTGAACAAAAGAAAGAAGTGAAAAAGCAAACAGCGACTTCTTCTACTGTGATGGAAAGTCAGAAGAAAGAATTTATCAATATAAATCATTTCTCAAAAATAGATGAAGGAATGACTTATACAGAAGTGAAAGATTTAATCGGTTTTGAAGGAAATTTACTTATAGAAGAAGGGGTAGAACATTCTACACAAATTAAACAAATTTTTGCTTGGAAGGGGAATAATCCAAATTCATTTGTTGAAATTACATTTTTGGATGGAAAAGTGCATTCTAAAGCACAGCAAGGTTTAAGTTAAATGTTGATGCTTTGCTTTTTTATTACTGGATGCAGTATTGGAAAAAAAGACAATCCAAATGAAAAGCCAGAACAAAAAAACGTCTCAATGAAAAATGTTAATTATACAAACAAATCAAATAAGCCAAATGAAAAAGCAGCGGATCATTTAGCATCTTTAGCAGCAAGTGTGCCAGGTGTGAATGATGCAACAGCAGTAGTTGTTGGAAAATATGCTATTGTAGGTATTGATGTAAAAGCGAAACTAGACCGAACTCGTGTTGAGTCAATTAAGTACTCTGTTGCAGAAAGTTTAAAAAATGATCCGGATGGTGCGAATGCAGTCATTGTAGCTGATGTTGATACGTATGAACGACTGAAACAAATTGGAAAGCAAATTAAAAAAGGGAAAACTGGCGAAGGTATATTGGATGAATTAGCAGCAATTGTTGGCCGCGTGATGCCACAAGTTCCGAATGATATGATTGAAAATAGAGAAACGAATCCAATTAAAGATAATGACAAGCAATTACCAAAAGATGAAGAACAAGAACTAAGAAAAGAACAGAATGACCAATCTAATAATCATTTGAATAAGTAAATGTTACGAGGTATTATCATTGTATTATTAACAATTGGTGTAGTTGGAACAGGATATTGGGGCTATAAAGAGCACCAAGAAAAAAACGCGGTTTTAATTCGAGCGGAAAATAGTTATCAACGAGCATTCCATGATTTAGCATACGAAGTTGATTTATTACACGATAAAATTGGTACAACACTTGCGATGAATTCACGCTCATCTTTATCACCTGCATTAGCAGATGTATGGCGTTTAACATCTGAAGCTCGTTCAGATGTAGGGCAACTCCCGTTAACATTAATGCCATTTAATAAAACAGAAGAATTTTTGGCAAATATCGGTGATTTTAGTTACCGTGCAGCCATTCGTGATTTAGAAAAAGAGCCGTTAAATGAGCAAGAATATAAAACGTTGCAAACTTTATATTCAAATGCGGGAAATATACAAGATGAACTAAGGAAAGTACAACATCTTGTTTTGAAAAATAATTTACGCTGGATGGATGTTGAAATGGCACTTGCATCAAATCGAGATCCAGCAGATAACACAATTATTGATGGATTAAAAACTGTAGAGAAAAACGTAACATCATACTCTTCTACAAACTTCGGACCGACCTTTACAAGTGCACAAAAAAATAAAAAAGGTGGATTTGAAGCAGAAGGAAAGGTAATTTCTAAAGATGAAGCGGCGAAAATCGCAAAATCATTTTTAAATTTAAAAGGAAATGAAAAAGTCGATGTAGAGAAAAGTGGCAAAGGTGCGAAAGAATCATTCTATAGTGTGAAAATTAAAGACTCTGCAACGAATAACGAGTTTTACATGGATATTACCGGAAAAGGCGGATATCCAATTTGGGTAATGAATAATCGAGAAATTAAAGAACAGAAAATTAGTTTAAACGATGCAGGAAGTAAAGGATTGACGTTTTTAAAGGATCATAAGTTTAATAATATGGAGCTTTATGATAGTTCTCAATATGATACTATCGGCGTGTTTACTTATGTAGTAAATGAGAATGGCGTACGGATCTATCCGGAAGCAATCCAAATGAAAATTGCTTTAGACGACGGATCTATCGTTGGATTTTCTGCAAAAGAATATTTAGCATCACATCAAAAACGAACAATTCCGTCTGCCAAGCTAACTGCAGCAGAAGCAAGGAAGAAAATTAACCCTGATGTGAAAGTGATGGAAGAGCGAAAAGCAGTCGTAGTAAATGATTTGCATAATGAAGTACTTTGCTATGAATTTGTTGGAACGTTAGGGAAAGATACGTACCAAATTTTCATCAATGCGAATAGCGGAGCAGAAGAAAAAGTGAAAAAAATGCAAGCTGTTGAAAAAATTTATGATTAAATGCGCCAAAAAGCTATTTTTAAAATAGCAATTTTGCTTGTATTCATTGGACTATCTTTGATGGTCAGTAGTATACAGTTGAAAAATGTAGAAGCCTTTTCGAATCAAGTCATTCAAAGAGGAGCATCTGGTGAAGATGTCATTGAACTACAATCTCGTTTGAAATATAACGGATTTTATACGGGAAAAGTAGATGGTGTTTTCGGATGGGGTACATATTGGGCACTTCGGAATTTTCAAGAGAAATTTGGACTACCTGTTGATGGTTTAGCAGGTGCTAAAACGAAGCAAATGCTCGTAAAGGCAACAAAGTATGATAAGTCGACTGTGAATAAAGGAACGACAACGAATAAAGGAAATAGTGGTGGCACTGCAAAAGAAAATAAACCACCACAAAATAAAGGGACAAATGTTCCGAACGGTTATTCCCAAAATGACATTCAGCTCATGGCAAATGCAGTATATGGAGAATCACGTGGTGAGCCGTATTTAGGACAAGTTGCAGTAGCTGCAGTTATTTTGAACCGTGTTACAAGCGCATCATTCCCAAATACCGTTTCAGGTGTAATCTTTGAGCCGAGAGCGTTTACAGCGGTGGCGGATGGACAAATATATTTAACGCCAAATGAAACAGCGAAAAAAGCGGTTTTAGATGCGATAAACGGATGGGATCCAACAGGAAATGCTTTATATTATTTCAACCCAGATACTGCGACAAGTAAATGGATTTGGACTCGTCCACAAATTAAAAAAATTGGTAAACATATTTTCTGTAAATAGATGAAGCAATTGTTAAAGCGTATCGCACTCGTCATTCTTTTATTAACAACATGTTCAAATATATATACCGGGTCATCGATTGTTCATGCACAACCGCCTTATGCAAAATGGGGTAAACTTGCTGTAGAAAAGACGAAAGAACAATATCCAAAAGCAGAGATTGTTGATTATCTTCATATAGGTAGAAAACCAAAAACGGTTCAAATAACTGTTGAAAAGTTTAAACTGTGGCTACGTGAAGATGGAAAAGAATATGGTGTTTTTGTTGATGTAGAATTTGACACGAAGACGGAGAAATTTATAAAGATGTCATTTCAGAAGACAAGTAGATAAATGTATGGGAAAAGTAAAACGCTATCTTTATTTAGATTATGTTTAAGCCTACTAGCATTTAGTGCAATTATTACGCAATTTATAGTAAGGGCACAAGTGAAACCATTCAATCCAGTGAACTTCTTTAGTTTCTTCACTATCGAAAGTAACATTTTAGTTGCATGTATTCTTCTTTTTAGCAGTATAGGAACAGCTACATTTGGTCGATCAGAGCAGTTTGGTATACTTCGTGGCGCGGCAACCGTATATATACTTACGACAGGACTCATTTATTTTTTGCTATTAAGAGGATTAGAAGAGTCACTTCAAACGGCAATACCATGGGTAAATACTGTGCTACATTATATCATGCCGATTGCAATGCTATTAGATTGGGTATTAAATCCACCTACTAAGAAAATTACATGGAAACACGCTGCGAGCTGGTTATCGTTCCCGTTGTTCTACGTTATTTATAGTGTAGTACGTGGTCCAATTGTGAATTGGTATCCTTATCCGTTTTTAGATCCGAGAATAGGCGGATATGAAAGAGTTGTCTTCTATAGTGTCGGGATAGCAATTGTAATTGGTGCTATATGTGTATTTGTTAAAATGTTAGGGAATCGAAATTTCAAGAAAGAATTTTAGATGGAGGTAAGATTTTTGGATTTTAAGCAACTACAAAATAAATTTGAAAAGAAAAAAGTGAATACATTTCTTGTTTATGAAAAAGGTGAGTTAACAACTGCGTATTATAAAACGTTAGAGTGTGAAAGTAACTTATATAAAATAAACTCAATTACAAAAAGTATTGTATCCATATTAATTGGTATCGCAATTGATAAAGGGTATATAAATGATATACATACACAGGTGACAAAATGGATTTCAAATGTACCAGAAGAAAAAAGTGAATTAACCATATACCATTTATTGACCATGACAACAGGAGAAGACTGGAAGGAGTTTGGGAATGGTGTTGTTTTTCCAAACGATTTTGTAGAATCAGAGAACTGGGTGCAGTATATATTAGAAAAACCAATAATTGAAGAACCAGCGTCAAAAATGAATTATAATTCAGGTTCTTCTCATTTACTTAGCTATATTATTCAAGAAGCTACTGGGATGTCGACAGAGCAGTTTGCGAAAAGATATTTATTTGAGCCATTAGAAATTAGCGAATATGAGTGGCAACAAGATCCACAAGGTATATATGTCGGTGGCTTCGGTATGAAAATGAAATCAATAGATTTATTAAAGGTAGGAAAATTATGTTTACAGAATGGATATTGGAATGGGAACGAAATCCTTTCAGCGAAATGGTTAGAAGATTCAAGTAAGGCTCTATTTGAAACGTATGAACATGTTGGAGCGTATGGATATCATTGGTGGGTATTACATAACGAAAGATTTCACATACCGTATTGTGTGTATTTCGCCATGGGATACGGAGGACAATATATTGTTATCATTCCTCAGTTAGAGCTAGTTGCTGTTATTAGTAGTCATATGCCAAAACGTGGACTTGTTCCATTGAAATTATTTATTGAGTATGTACAGGAGCATTATAAGTTCATATAAATGAAAGAAAACGAAAAGGTAATTATGGAAAAAGGGATTCACACGGATTTTAAGGAAAATATGACGTATGGTGAGTATTTACAATTAGATAGTTTACTATCTTCTCAAAAGAGATTATCAGACCATCATGATGAAATGTTATTTATCGTTATTCACCAAGCTAGTGAGCTTTGGATGAAGCTTATTTTACATGAACTAAATGCAGCAATTGAATCGATTAAAAACGATAAATTAGCACCAGCATTTAAAATGTTAGCACGTGTATCAAAAATTCAATCGCAAATTATTCAATCTTGGGATATTCTTGCGACATTAACGCCATCCGAGTATATTGAATTCCGTGATTCACTCGGTCAAGCTTCAGGCTTTCAATCGTATCAATATCGAATGATTGAGTACGCACTTGGTTATAAAACACCACATGCATTAAAGATTTATGAAAAAGATCCAGAATTACACGCTCGTCTTCATAAAGCGCTACACGCACCAAGTTTGTATGATGTTGCGATACAGGCGCTTGTTAAAGAAGGCTTCCCAATTCATAAAGATGTGTTAAATCGTGATATTACGCAGCCTTACGAAGAAGATGCAACTGTAGAAGCTGCTTGGATAGAAGTGTATGCGAACGTGAAGAAATATTGGGATTTATATCAGCTTGCTGAAAAATTAATTGATATCGAAGATTGGCTACAACAATGGCGTTTCCGTCATATGAAAACGGTAGAACGCATTATCGGAAATAAAATGGGAACTGGCGGATCTTCAGGTGTATCTTATTTAAAACGAGTACTTGATCAACAGTTCTTCCCTGAACTTTGGAATGTTCGTACGAAATTATAGATGAAAACATCAAAGTGGATTGATATTTCACAACCATTAAATAATGATATTGCAACTTGGCCAGGAGATACACCGTTCTCGTATGAAGTTTCATGGTCAAAAGAAGAGAGCGGTTCAGTAAACGTCGGAAAGTTAACGATGAGTATTCATACAGGCACTCATATTGATGCACCATTTCATTTTGATAATGATGGGAAGAAAGTATTAGATTTAGATGTTCAAGTTTATGTTGGTCCGGCACGGATTATTGACGTTTCTAATCTTGAAAGCATCGGGAAAAAGGAATTAGAAAACTTTCATTTAGAAGGTGTAGAACGACTATTATTACGTACATCTTCACATGGTAAAGCAGAAGAATTCCCAGATGTCATCCCGCATTTACGTGCTGATATTGCACCATTTCTTTCTGATAAGGGAATTCGATTAATCGGAGTAGATGTGCCATCTGTTGATCCGTTAGATGATAAAGAGCTAGCAGCACATCATCAATTGTTTAAATATGGAATTCATATTTTAGAAAATGTCGTACTAGATCATGTAGCAGACGGCAATTACGAATTAATTGCATTACCACTTGCGTTAACAGATGCAGATGGAAGTCCAGTTCGAGCTGTCATTAGACCAATATAAATGTATAAAGAACCATTTCAACCAACTTATGAGTATGCGCTTGAGTGTGATAAACATGATGAACTGAAAGATTTTCAAAATGAATTCTATAAAAAAGAAGGAACTATATATTTAGATGGAAACTCATTAGGGCTACTTTCGAAAAGAGCAGAAAAATCATTACTTACTTTACTAGATTCATGGAAGGAGTATGGCATTGATGGATGGACAGAAGGCGAATATCCGTGGTTTTTCCTTTCGGAGAAATTAGGTGAACTGACGGCGCCTCTTATTGGAGCTTTACCAGAAGAAGTTATTGTAACCGGTTCCACGACTGCGAATATACACCAAGTTATTGCGACGTTTTATGAGCCGAAAGGAATACGTACAAAAATTCTTGCGGATGAATTAACTTTTCCATCAGATATTTATGCACTTCAAAGTCAAATTAGATTAAAAGGATTAGATCCAGAGGAACATCTAGTACGAGTGAAAAGTCGAGATGGTCGCACACTTTCTGAAGAAGATATTATTCAGGCAATGGAAGATGGTATCGCTTTAATTTTATTACCGTCAGTTTTATATAGAAGTGGTCAAATTCTTGATATGAAGCGTTTAACAGCGGAAGCTCATAAACGCGGCATTCATATTGGATTTGATTTATGTCATTCAATTGGTTCTATTCCGCATTATTTTAAAGAGTGGGATGTTGATTTCGCTGTATGGTGCAATTATAAATATTTAAATGCAGGGCCTGGTGGTGTTGCTGGCCTTTATGTAAATAATAAACACTTTAATAGACTGCCAGGCTTGTCTGGCTGGTTTAGTTCTAGAAAAGATAAGCAGTTTGATATGGAACATACATTAACTGCAGCTGACCATGCAGGTGCTTATCAGATTGGTACACCTCACGTATTAAGTACGGCGCCGTTAATCGGTTCTCTTGAAATTTTTAAAGATGCTGGTATGGAACGTTTACGAAAAAAATCACTACATATTACGAGATACATGCTGGATTTAATTGATCATGAATTAAAAGATTGCGGATTTACAATTGGAAATCCTTTAGAGGATGAAAAACGAGGTGGGCACATTTATTTAGAGCATGCGGAAGCAGCGCGCATCTGTAAAGCTCTAAAAGCAAATGGAGTAATTCCAGATTTCAGAGCGCCTAATGGGATAAGACTTGCGCCAGTAGCTTTATACAATACGTATGAAGAAGTATGGAAGTCTGTTCAAATTTTAAAGAAAGTTATGAAAGCGGAAGAGTATAAACAATTTAAAAATAAGCGAGAGGTTGTGGCATAATTGAAAAACACTACTCTTTCAACAAGAAAACACCGCTCCTTAGAAACAAAAAAGAAACTATTACATTCGGGTTACACTATTTTTATTACTAATGGATTTCAGAAAACGACAATCACGCAAATTATTAAACATGCAGAAACTGGTTATGGAACAGCATATGTATACTTTAAAAACAAAGATGATATCCTTATCGTGTTAATGGAAGATGTTATGAATCGTTTTTATAATATTGCTGGGCGCTCTTTCTTCCCTCAAACAAAAGCAGCAGCACGTGACTTGATTCAAAATCAAGTTAGAGCATTCCTACAATTAGCAGAAGAAGAACGAGCTATTTTGCAAGTTGTCGAAGAAGCAATCGGATTATCAAAGGAGATACGTCAAAAATGGGATGAGATTCGCGAACGCTTTATAAAAAGTATTTCGCAGGATATCACTTACTCTCAAGAAAATGGATTAGCGCAACCTGAATTAAATAAAGAGCTCGTGGCACGCGGTTGGTTCGCAATGAATGAAATGTTTCTTTGGACTATTGTACAAAATAACAAAGAAGTAAAACTAGAAGAAATAGTGTATACGTTAACGGAGATGTATACAACGGGATTATATAAATAGGTGAAGTATATTGAAATTGGTATCGGGAATAGATGGTTCGTTCGAACAGAGACCGAAAATACAGACGGTACTGAATTTGAGGAAAAAGGAATTGTGAAACCTATTTATTTTGAATCATTTTATGTCCGTGTTTGGGTTCGGAAAACGTGTTTTATTTTTGATACGAAAGAGGGCTTTAAGAAAGTAAGGAAAAGTAGAGCTGAGTATAAGTTTATTATTGGAATTGTGAGTAGGTTAAAACAATAAATGTTAGCTTCACCGTTTTACTTACATACATGGAAAAAGTTTGTTAATGAAGGTGTTCTTGATTCAAATCGTATAAATCAAAGGATTTCAGAATCATGGCATCGATGTAAACAGGATAATGTTAATCCTCATATGAGTAAAGATCAGAATATTTTGTCTTTAAATACTTTTCAAGATCAAAAGAAAAAAAGTGAAATCTTCCTCGATATCGCAATACCTCAAATAAAAAACATGAGAAAAACAATTGATGAACTACAAATGATGGCATTATTAATTGATCCAGATGGTTATGTTCTATCGTTAAGTGGAAATCAACAAACTATAAAACGAGCAAAACATATTAATTTCATTGAAGGTGTAAAATGGACAGAAGCAGCTGTCGGCACGAATGCGATCGGAACAGCATTAGAAATTGAAGAAGCTATTATGATAAGTGGTACTGAACATTACTCCGTCGCATCTCATAGCTGGAGTTGTGCGGCTGCTCCCATTCATAACGATGATGGGAAATTAATTGGTGTTCTAGATTTTTCCTGTCCAATTGAATTTTCGCATCCGTATATGCTCGGTATGGTAATTTCAATTGCACATGCGATTGAACGTGAATGTAGCATAAGAGTTCATCAAAATGAACTACACTTAATTCACCGCTTTTTAGATGTAATTGATAGTGATGAACAAGTTGTAATTTGCAATCATCGAGATGTTGTTGTTTCTGCCAGTAAACGAGTTCGTGAGCGAGTATCTAATTGGTCAAGAATGAAACTTGAAAATTTAATGCAGCATGGATTGAAAACTAAATTAGAAGTACCAGTATATAGTAATGATAGATTGATAGGAAAATGTATATATGTAAAGGAAGATATGCAAACGAATCTTTATTCTGCTGTCCCATTAATAAAAGGCATTTCTTTTCCTGGAGTTATTGGGACAAGTAATGCCTTTCAACGTACGTTAGAAGAAATTAAGCTTGTCTCACCGACTGACGCTAGTGTATATGTATGTGGTGAAACAGGTGTAGGGAAAGAATATGTTGCGAGAGCCATTCATGAAAATAGTCCAAGAAAAAATAGGCCTTTTATAGCTGTTAACTGTGGTTCGTTACCGAAAGAATTAATGGAAAGTGAACTGTTTGGCTATACTGAAGGAGCGTTCACAGGTGCGCGACGTCAAGGATATAAAGGGAAATTTGAACAAGCGGACGGAGGAACGATATTTTTAGATGAAATTGGTGAAGTACCACAAGAGATGCAAGTAGCATTATTGCGTGTTTTACAAGAAAGAACAGTAACACCAATTGGAAGTTCAAAAGAGATTCCAGTAAATATTCGTATTATTACCGCAACGCATAAAGATTTACTAAGATTAGTAGAAGAAGGGAAATTCCGTCAAGATTTATATTATCGTTTACACGTTTACCCGTTATATGTTCCATCATTATTAGAGAGAAAAGAAGATATTCCGTATTTCATACAACATTTCTGCGACCGAAAGAAGTGGAATGTTGTATTTCCAAAGAGTATTTGTAATCAATTTTCACAGCATATATGGCCCGGAAATATTAGAGAATTTTTAAACGTATTAGAACGTATTTACATTTTGTCGCAAGGACGGGAAATATGCGAAAAACAAGTCTCTTTTTTACTACAAACAATTATGGGAAATGAAAGACAATCCCAGTTGCGAACAGAAAATAATGAAGAACATACATTAAGTTTCCGTGAAAGAATACAGCATGATAGTATGATTGAAGCGCTTCAAAAGACGAACGGAAATGTTTCGTTAGCCGCAAAACTATTGGATGTACCCCGTAGTACATTTTATAAACGAATGCAAAAATTTAATCTATAAATGTTTTACAGAAGGAAGTACTATGTAGTAAAAAGTGAATTCATTGAAGTATTTAATGATCACTTCAATAATACGAACTTACCTAATCAGTTACAGTGTGGCTCTAGGCTAATAGGACGCTGGATGAAGGATAATAATGATGGTACAACTGAAGTATTTGCTATATGGGAATATGATAGTTATGAAGATTATGTAAAGATTGAAACAAAAATTAGAAATGATACAATGCACATTAAAACAATTCATGATTGGTATGAAAAACATGGCGGGAAAGAATATGTATTACGAGAGTACATAGTGGAGATGAGAAATGAAGAGTTACTTTGTACTGTAAAGCGATAGATGATAATAAAAGAGCAAGAGTTTCATATAAATGGATTAGTTTATACAATTCGTTCAGCAGTTAAGACAGATGCTGATCGGTTGTCGAAAATACGAGTACAGATTGACGGAGAGACTGAAAATATGGATAGAGAAGCTGGAGAGGGATTTATAGATAAGAAAGGATTTCAGGTAATAATAAAAACAGATAGTGAAGAAAGGAATAATCTCTTTTTAATAGCAGAAGTCCACGATCGAATCGTTGGATTTTCAAGATGTGAGGGGTCTAATTTGAAGAGATTGTCTCATAAAGTAGAGTTTGGTGTTTGTATTTTAAAAGAGTTTTGGGGATATGGAATCGGTAAGAATCTATTATTACAATCTATCAATTGGGCTGATGAAAATAAAGTGAAAAAGATATCATTACAAGTGCTAGAAACAAATGAAAAAGCTATTCACCTTTATAAAAAATTAGGTTTTGATGTAGAAGGAATTTTGAAAAATGATAAAAGACTATCGGATGGAATGTATTATAATACGGTACTAATGGGACGGTTTACTGATACTTTTCATAAAAGAGGTGAAGAAGTATGTTTTACAGAAGGAAGTACTATGTAGATGTTTACTGAAGAACGTCGAGAAAACATTTTAGAACTGCTAAAGAAAGATGGAAGAGTAATCGCAAAGGACCTTGCGGAAAGGTTCAATATGTCTATTGATTCTATAAGAAGAGATCTGTCTATTATGGAGAAAGATGGTTTATTAAAAAGGACACATGGGGGAGCAATCGAGATTGTGCGGGTCAGGAACTTAACCGCAGAACCATCTGCATGTTGTAGTAATAGTTCGGTACATGAATACGCTATCGCTAAAGTTGCTGCATCTTATATACAAAAAGGAGATTCAGTTTTTATTAGTGGGGCTTCCATTCATTATGCCATGTTAAAGTTTTTACCTGAAACATCATTTACGGTTATAACAAATTCTATAAAGGTAGCTAGTAAACTAAGAGAACGTAAGAACATTGATACGTATTTAATTGGTGGAAAAGTAAAACCTTCAGGAAATATTACTGATACACTTGCCTCTGAATTGATAAGTAGATTTTCTATTGATCTTTATTTCTCTACAGGTGGAGGTATTTCATTGCAAGGTATAAGTACTGCAACACCTGAGGTTGCTTATTTTAATAAAAGGGTAAGTGAAATTGCTAGAAGAAATATTTGTTTAGCACCACATATAAAACTCGGTATAGATTGCTTTATAAAAGGTGAGTCTTTAAAAGAAATTGATCTTATTATAACAGACGAAGAAGCTAATATAGAAACCGTTCAGGAATTTGAGAAACTAGGTAAACAAATTGTAATTGCGCCAATGCACTGAATGAAATCTTTAATTAAAGTAACTTGTACAGCATTATTATTTACAGGAATAATGACAGGATGTAATGAAAATACTACAAAAAAACAAGAAAAAAGCACTCTCGAAAAAAATGCAATGCACTATGGGGAAATAGTAAAAAACGAATACTATAGAGCAACAGTTGAAAATGCAAAATTTGAAAAAATAGACAAAGAGCGGCGCCTTACTACTCGTGTTATGATTAATAATGTTCGAGACGATGGACAAACTATTGATCTTTCGGAAATAAAATATTTCATACAAGATGAAAAAACTGGTCAGAAATATGAAGGTGAAGCTCATCCGATAGGTGACGAGCACTATAAAAATGTTCCACACGAATTCTCTTTAACTACTGACGTTGTATTTGAAATGAAAACTTCACCAAAAGATTTAAATAATATGTATTTATACATAGATAGCAAAGCTGCGCCGTTAACAGATACATATTGGAAACTTGATAATTTAGTATCTAAATAAATGATGCGTAATTTTTGGAATGATCGATTTAAATCGGATGCATATTTTTATGGGGAAGAACCTAATACATTTATTCAAGAACAAGCATTTCGTTTAGCAAACCACGATAAAGTAATAGCTTTCGCAGAGGGAGAAGGTAGAAATGCTGTATTTCTAGCAAGACAAGGGCATAAAGTAACAGCCATTGATTATTCCGAAGATGGATTAGAAAAGACAAAAAAATTGGCAGAGAAGCATAACGTAAACGTGCATACAAAAAAAGTAGATTTATTAGCTGATAGTTTGCCAGTAAATGAATATGATGCGGCAATTATGGTATTTGGACATTTCCATACTGATAATCAAAAAATGATATTAGATAAAATGATACAAACGATAAAGCCTGGTGGGTTAATTATGTTTGAAGTTTACTCAAAAAAACAAATAAACTATGGTACTGGTGGACCAAAAGATGTCGATATGCTGTACGATCCAATTGATATCCTTACTTGGTGCGAAGAACATAAGGCAATTCATTTTTTTAATGGAGAGCAAGAGCGAATGGAAGGGAAAGGGCACACTGGTTTAGCTAATGTTATTCAGGTTGTTATTAGCAAATCAATGTAAATGGAATGTATTGACTGTGCAGTAATAGGTGCGGGTCCAGCAGGGCTTAATGCAAGTTTGGTTCTAGGGAGAGCTCGTAAACAAATAGCGTTATTTGATAATAAAACGAATAGGAATCGTGTAACACAAAAATCTCACGGATTTATTACACGTGACGGGATTAAACCAGAAGATTTTAAGGAATTAGGGTTAAATGATTTGAAGAAGTATCCATCAGTTCATTATTATGAAAAAACAGTTTCAACAATAACGAAACAATCTACTGGCTTATTTGAGATTGTAACATCAGATCATACAAAATATTTAGCCGAAAAAGTTTTATTAGCGACGGGTATACAGGAAGAATTTCCATCTATTCCTAATGTACGAGAATACTATGGGAAAAGTTTATTTAGCTGTCCGTATTGTGATGGATGGGAATTAAAAGACCAACCTCTCATTATTATTTCTGAAAACGAAGATTATACGGTGCATATGACAAAATTAGTTTATAATTGGTCTACCGATTTGGTAATCGCAACAAATGGTAATGAGCTAAGTCAAACTATTATGGATGAACTGTCTAATAAAAATATAACTGTTATTACAGAACCTATACGTGCACTACAAGGTGAAGATGGTTATTTAAAAGAAGTGAAATTTCATTCAGGTTTACGCATTGAAAGAGCTGGAGGATTTATAGTACCTACTTTCTTTAGACCAAATCAATTTATAGAACAACTAGGTTGTGAGTTGCAAAGTAATGAAACTTTTGTAATAGATGATTTTGGGCGTACTTCAGAAAAAAATATTTACGTAGCAGGAGAAACAACGACTCAAGGGCCATCCTCATTAATTATCGCTGCATCACAAGGCAATAAAGCAGCGATAGCAACTAATAGCGATCTAACAGAGGAGCGATTCTAAATGAAATATTCTAAAGCTACAAACTATGCTCTTCATACAATGCTTTTTCTGGCAAAGGCTACGCCAAATAAGTTAGTAAGTGTTCATCAATTAGCAGAAATGCAAAAAGTTTCACCAACGTACTTGTCTAAAATACTAACTAAGTTAACGAAGGAAGGAATGATTCATTCATCATCGGGTCCTAAAGGTGGTTATTCGCTTAGTAGTAAATGGGAAGACATTTCATTTTTAGATATTATTCATGCTATTGAAGGAAAGACATCATTGTTTGAATGCTGTTTACATCATGAACCTGGATGTTTAATAAATGAAGTAATGCTTGCAGCAGAGGAAAAAATGGAAGAAGAGTTACGAAATCAAAAAATCGTAGATCTTGCGAAAAAAATAAATTTGGATTTTTAAATGTCATTGAAATATTTCACAAAAGATTGGTATAAAGAAATGCAAATTTCAGGATTTGTGCATTTCATAGAATCAATAGAAGAACGGAAAGACATAGATCCCGATTATATACAAAGTTTGAAAGACGAAGTAGAAGAAAGGAAAGAAGATTTATTACACTATCTTCCTGAAACACTACATCCATACTTTCATAACAACATGTTTGATTCAGTATATCTACCTAATGAATTAAAGAAACTTTTGTTAGAGTGGACAGCAGATTATGAGGTAAGAATGGCACAATTAGATCAATCATACTTAAAACATTTTAATTCCATTAAGAAAAAACTTCCGTCTCATGTCGCTCAGCTACATGAGATGTCACTACATGATAGTGTGATTAAAGTAGTAAAGAGAAAATCAGAAGATACTTTGTCTATCGTATTAGATTGCAGTGGTACTTTTAGTGAATTTGATAAACTTGAAGTAACTTTTATAGGAGTAACCAAGTGTTCTATGCCGGAAAGCTTTGAAAGTGCTTGGTGGCTATATCATGAAATAGCTCTTACTGAAGATGGTTTTGAACTAGGTGTTTTATTTGACTGTCCATTTAGAGAAGTGGCGATTTGCGCAGCAGATGTATTACTTGTTAAGAAATAAATGTTGAAGAAATTAGTAGCAGGCACATTAGTAGCGGGTTTCGCATTAACTGGAGGACTAGGCGTAACAAGTGCTGAAGAAAAAGGTAACACAATTAAGTCATTTGATTATTTAAAAGTGGATGAACAAAATGTTAATACCTTTGCAAAATTAAGTGATCAAGCAAAAAAAGACATCCAAATTACTATGGTATTACCTGAGCAAAATGAAAATGGAGATTGGTTAGCTTATGGTTTTACTAGCAGAGAAACAATGGATGCTTTTATTGAAAAGGATAAAAAAGTACTTAAAAATAAAATTAATCCTTTAGGCAGTGGTGCTGGTAGTACTGATTTTTATGAACATAAAGATAAAGGTGGCCAATATATTTACTGGAGCAGCGGCTTTAAAAACTTACCATCTAGCTGGAACGACAGAATTTCTTCTGTAAGTACAGCATCCCCTTCTGCAAGTTATTCAACGACGCTTTGGGAACATACTTCAACACAAGGATATGGAAAAGGTGTCTTCTTTAGACATTCTGAATGGTATGGTAAAACTGCTAATTTAGCTGCAGATTGGAACGATATAACTTCTGCTATTGAAATTAAATAGATGAATAAATTAGTGGTTATTGGAGGCGGACCTGCTGGATATGTGGCGGCAATTACCGCAGCTCAAACTGGGAAAGACGTTACTCTTATTGATGAAGCTGATCTTGGTGGAACTTGTTTAAATGTCGGGTGCATGCCTACGAAATCTTTGTTAGAAAGTGCTGAAGTATACAATATTGTTCATCATGCGCAACGTTTTGGTGTACTAGTAGATAAGCAAAGTATATCAATTGATTGGAATCAAATACAGACGAGAAAATCACAAATTGTTGTGCAGCTCGTACAAGGAATACAATATTTAATGAAGAAAAATAAAATTAAAGTTATAAAGGGGAAAGGAAAATTTGAAACGGATCATCGCTTGCGAGTTACGCAGAGGAATAAGGAAGCGATAGTGGATGGAGAACAATTCATTATAGCGGCAGGTTCAGAACCTACTGAATTACCTTTTGCTCCATTCGACGGGGAATGGATTTTAAATAGTAGTCATGCGATGTCCCTTGAAAACATACCAGCTTCATTACTTATTGTTGGGGGCGGCGTAATAGGTTGCGAATTTGCTAGTATATATAGTCGTCTTGGAACGAAAGTAACAATCGTTGAAATGGCACCGCAATTACTACCTGGTGAAGATAAAGATATCGCAAGCATTTTAAGAGAGAAATTAGAAAATGACGGTGTAGAAATTTTCACAGGAGCAGCTTTAAAAGGATTAAATAATTATAAGAAACAGGCTCCGTTTGAATACGAAGGAAGTATGCACGAAGTAACTCCAGAATTTGTTCTCGTTTCTGTTGGTAGAAAACCTCGTGTACAAGATTTAGGATTAGAAAAAGCAGGAGTTCAATTTTCAAATAAAGGGATTACTGTAAATGAGCATATGCAAACGAACGTATCACATATTTACGCAGCTGGTGACGTTATTGGAGGAATACAACTTGCTCACGTAGCCTTTCATGAAGGAACGACAGCAGCATTACATGCGAGCGGAGAAGATGTGAAAGTAAACTATCATGCTGTGCCTCGTTGTATATACACAGCTCCAGAAATCGCAAGTGTCGGTTTAACCGAAAAAGTTGCAAGAGAGAAATACGGTGACATTCTCATCGGCGAATTCCCATTTACAGCGAACGGAAAAGCTCTTATTTTAGGAGAACAAATGGGAAAAGTAAAAGTCATAGTGGAACCTAAATATCAAGAAATTGTAGGGATTTCTATTATCGGTCCTCGTGCAACAGAACTCATTGGTCAAGGAACAGTTATGATTCATACAGAAGTTACCGCTGATATTATGAGAGATTATATTGCAGCACATCCAACTTTATCTGAGGTAATTCATGAAGCTTTATTGCAGGCGGTAGGACATGCTGTACATGTTTAAATGGCTGTAGAAGTTGTAATGCCGAAATTAGGAATGGCGATGAAAGAAGGTATTATTACGAGTTGGAATATTAAAGCGGGTGATAATGTAGCGAAAGGTGAATTAATTGCTAGTATAAACTCTGAAAAAATTGAAATAGAAATAGAGGCACCCGCTGATGGAACGGTACTGGATATAGCTGTAAGTGAAGATGAAGGAGTTCCACCTGGTACTGTAATATGTTACATCGGTAAACCAAATGAACAAGTAGCGGTATATGAAACCGTACATGCTACAGAAAACTTCATACCGAAAGTAGCACCTCAAAATGTACAACATCCTGAACCATACGCGGAAGAAAGATCAAAGAAACAGAGAATAAAAATATCTCCTGTAGCAAAGAAAATGGCAACAGTTGAAAATCTTGAAATTTCCACATTAATAGGAACAGGTCCTGGTGGGAGAATTACAAAGGCAGATGTATTAAAAGTACTTGAAGAAAAAGTTGCTACCCCAGAAACGTTTGTAAAAGAAGAAAGTAAAATAATTCCTGTGACCGGTATGCGTAACGCAATCGCAAATCGTATGCAAGCAAGCCTTCAAAATAGCGCACAATTGACATTAACGATGAAAGTAGACGTTACGGATTTAGTTGCTTTACATAAAGAAATAGTGGAAGTTGTACAAAAACGGTACGATAACAAACTAACCATTACTGATTTGGTTTCTCGTGCTGTTGTATTAGCACTTCAGGAGCATAAGGAAATGAACAGCGCTTTTGTAGATGATGCAATCCATCAATTTGAACATGTTCATTTAGGTATGGCAGTGGCGTTAGAAAATGGCTTAGTCGTTCCGGCTATTCGCTTTGCAAATAATCTATCTTTAGTAGAGTTATCTAAAGAGATTAAAAATGTGGCACAAAAGGCACGAACAGGTAGTTTAAATAGTGATGATATGCAAGGAACGACATTTACAATTAGTAATTTAGGAAGCTTTGGTATAGAATATTTTACGCCAGTATTAAATACACCTGAAACTGGTATTTTAGGTGTAGGTGCAATTGAACATGTTCCGGTATATAAAGGAAAGAAAATAAAAAAAGGTAGTATGTTACCTTTAAGTTTAACATTCGATCATCGTGTACTAGACGGTGCACCAGCAGCTGCATTTTTATGCTCAATTAAACAATACTTAGAAGAACCTTTAACAATTCTTTTATAAATGTCAACTGCAATCAATGAAGCGATGAAAATATCAATGCGCCGTGATGAAAATGTAATTTTAATAGGTGAAGATGTTGCGGGTGGTGCACAAGTTGATCATTTGCAAGATGATGAAGCGTGGGGCGGTGTTCTTGGCGTTACGAAAGGGCTTGTACAAGAATTTGGCCGAAATCGTATTTTAGATACACCCATTTCTGAAGCTGGTTATATGGGAGCTGCGATGGCAGCGGCGGCAACTGGATTACGTCCGATCGCTGAATTAATGTTTAATGATTTTATCGGTAGTTGTCTTGATCAAGTTTTAAACCAAGGTGCAAAATTCCGTTACATGTTTGGTGGAAAAGCAAAAGTACCAGTTACAATTCGTACGATGCATGGTGCTGGATTTAGCGCAGCAGCTCAGCATTCTCAAAGTTTATATGCGTTATTTACGAGCATTCCAGGTATTAAAGTTATCGTTCCGTCCACTCCGTATGATGCCAAAGGCTTATTATTAGCGGCAATTGAAGATGATGATCCAGTAATCTTCTTTGAAGATAAAACACTTTACAATATGAAAGGTGAAGTGCCAGAAGGATATTATACAATTCCTTTAGGAAAAGCAGATATTAAACGGGAAGGCTCTCATATAACGATTGTCGCAATTGGGAAGCAAGTTCATACTGCGCTTGCGGCTGCGGAGCAATTATCGAAAAAAGGACTTGAGGTAGAAGTTATTGATCCGCGTTCTTTATCACCACTTGACGAAGATACAATTTTAGCATCTGTTGAAAAAACAAATCGTCTTATCGTTATTGATGAAGCAAACCCAAGATGTAGTATCGCGACAGACATTGCAGCAATTGTAGCGGATAAAGGGTTCGATTTATTAGATGCACCTATTAAACGAATTACAGCACCACATACACCTGTACCGTTCTCACCACCACTTGAAAAGCTATATTTACCAACGCCAGAGAAAGTAATTGAAACTGTATCAGAAATGATTGGGGACCGTTCTTTATTGAATGTGTAAATGAACAAGAAAATAGGAGGGCTGGACATGTTAAAAACAACTGAAAGTAAAGGGAATGAAATTACGAAAGAGCAAGCTCGCTGGATGTATGAAAAAATGTTAGAGATTCGTAAATTTGAAGGTAAGGTACATGAATTGTTCGCGCAAGGCGTTTTACCAGGTTTCGTTCATTTATATGCTGGAGAAGAAGCGGTAGCAGTTGGTGTATGTGCCCACTTAACGGATAGTGACAGTATTACAAGTACACATAGAGGTCACGGACATTGTATTGCAAAAGGTTGTGATTTAAATGGTATGATGGCTGAACTTTTCGGGAAAGCGACTGGGTTATGTAAAGGTAAAGGCGGGTCAATGCATATTGCCGATTTAGATAAAGGAATGCTTGGTGCGAATGGAATTGTTGGCGGTGGTTTTTCGCTTGCTTGCGGTTCAGCATTAACAGCTAAATATAAAGGAACGAAAGATGTAAGTGTTTGCTTCTTCGGTGATGGAGCGAATAATGAAGGAACATTCCATGAGGGAGTTAACTTAGCAGCAATTTGGAAGTTACCAGTTATTTTTATCGCTGAAAATAATGGCTACGGTGAAGCAACTACATTTGAATATGCTTCAAGTTGTGATTCTATTGCTGATCGTGCAAAAGCATATAACATTCCAGGAGTTCAAGTAGATGGAAAAGATTTACTAGCGGTATATAAAGCAGCGGAAGAGGCTGTTGAGCGTGCACGTAATGGCGGTGGCCCAACTTTAATTGAATGTATGACATATCGTAATTACGGCCATTTCGAAGGAGAAGCACAAACGTATAAAACTTTAGAAGAAAAAGAAGAACATTTAAATGAAAAAGATGCGATTGTGAATTTCCGTAAGCATTTAATTCATGAAGGTTTATTAACGGAATCTGAACTTGTTGATATGGAAAAAGCAGTAGATGAAGCAGTGCAACAATCAATTGATTTTAGTGAAAATAGTCCATATCCAGAGGATGAAGAATTATTAAAAGACGTATACGTTTCTTACAAATAAATGGTCCATGTGAAAGACGTATTAGCAGATCAGTTATTAGCAAATGCGAATGATCCTAGTTGGTATATGCCATTTTCAGATGCAGTGAAGGATTTATCTGAGAGAGAAGCGTTCTGGAAACCGAATGAAGAGAGTAATAGTATAGCTGAAATTGTACAACATTTACTGTATTGGAACTCAACGTGGCAAACTAGGTACAAAGAATCAAATGTTAATGCGGTACCCGCTATTGGTGACAATAACAAAAGCTTTATGCTATCAGATAATCAAACATTCGAAGAGTTAAGAGAAAAATTATTAGAGAAGTTATTACAATGGCAAAATCTCATTAATGAAGACAAGGTTGAAAGTGATGTAGTTGGATTTCCTGTATCTGCGAAGTGGTGGGAAGTGCTAGGTAATGTAACTACTCATAATGCGTATCATATTGGTCAAATTATTTACATCCGGAAATTACAAAAAAGTGAATAAATGATAAAAGAAAAAGAAAGCGAGCGACCAATGAATAAAAAAATCGCGATTATTACAGGAGCATCAAGTGGATTCGGACTATTAACGACACTTGAACTAGCAAAAAAGGACTATTTTGTCATTGCTACAATGCGAAACCTTGAAAAACAAGTAAACTTACTATCTCAAGCTACTAAACTAAACTTACAACAAAACATAAAAGTTCAACAATTAGATGTAACAGATCAGAGTTCTATACATAACTTCCAATTGTTTTTAAAAAAAATTAATAGAGTAGACCTCCTTGTAAATAATGCAGGATATGCAAATGGAGGATTTGTAGAAGAAATTCTAGTAGAGGAATATCGTAAACAATTTGAAACGAATCTTTTTGGCGCTATATCAATCACTCAGCTTGTTTTACCATATATGAGAGAACAAAAAAGTGGAAAAATCATTAATATAAGCAGCATTAGTGGCCAAGTTGGATTCCCTGGTTTATCCCCGTATGTTTCTTCAAAATATGCATTAGAAGGCTGGAGTGAATCACTTCGCTTAGAAGTAAAACCTTTCGGAATAGATGTTTCTTTGCTTGAACCAGGTTCTTATAACACAAACATATGGGAAGTTGGTAAACAACTAGCTGAAAACCAATCTGATACTACCTCTCCATACAAAGAATATATGGATAAAATACAAAAACACATTAATAGTGGTAGCGATACATTTGGTAATCCAATAGATGTTGCCAATAAAATCGTTGAAATTGCTGAGGCAAAGCGTACTAATTTACGGTATCCAATTGGAAAAGGTGTAAAATTTATGATTTTTGCGAAGAAGATTCTTCCTTGGAGATTGTGGGAATTTCTAGTTTTGAGGAGTTTTAAGAAGATGTAAATGCTAGGTTTACCTCATGGTAAAGTTTTTTTAGTTCCTTGGACCGGAGAATGGGAATTTGAATTTTTAAAAGAGAAGCAATTAATCGAGGAACTAATTGGCGAATGCATAATGGCAATACACCATATCGGAAGTACATCCATTCCACATTTAAGTGCAAAGCCTATTATTGATATTGCAATCGAATTAAATGACTTTGCAAATGGTATAGAATGTATTGAAAAGATAGAACAATTAAATTATAAATATAGAAAAGATGTATTGCCTGAAAGGTATTATTTCAATAAAGGAGAGCCGAGAACTCATCAAATTCATATGTATGAACAAGGGAATATATATGTAATGGAACAATTAAGTTTCAGAGATTATTTAAAAAACAATCCAACTTCACGTGTGCAGTATGAACAGGTAAAGATTCAACTTTCACAAGCCAATCCTAATGATAAACATAAATATGCAGAGGAGAAAACAAATTTCATTAAATCCATATTGGCTAAAACATATAATTAAATGATTGATGCAAGAACTATAAGAGGATGGATATGGATTCATAAAAAATGTGCAGAACAATCACTTATAATAATAGATATTGATGGTACGAATAATGAAATAATTAATAAGAAACCATTTATTTATAAGTAAATGGGAACTTCTACTTTTTGGATTATAATTATTGTTTTTTGTATAGCTGTCTATTTCTTTGATAAGTTTTTAAGAAAAAAATTGAATATGCCCAAGATTGGTTTTTGGGGGTATAAGAAACATGTAAATAGTGTACATAAAAAATTGGAAATAGGACTACTTTTTATTTATTTAATAACTAGCTTTATATTTATCTTTAAATTCGAAAGTGTAAATATTGCTTATGTCATTTTTACTTATTTAGGGGGGACGTTAATCTTAAGAGCATTGATGGAATGGAAGTATGATAGAGAATCGAAAGAATATATATTTTCGATAATTGGGATATTCACGTTTATTTTTGTGACTTCAATACTATTTTACTTCTTTCCATCTGCTGCATAAATGGTCATACAAATAAAGGGTGAGAAAATGATAAGACCACATTTACGGGCAGAAGTAATGATTGTAAACGATGAACATTCAAAAGTACTAGTACAATGTGATGAGAACGAATCATTTTATCGTTTTCCAGGTGGCTCTATTGAATTTGGTGAAACGTCAAAAGATGCAATAATTCGAGAGTTAATAGAAGAATACGATTTGAAAGTTGATGTTCATGAGCTAGCAATTGTAAATGAACACATTTTTGAGTGGAACAACGAAAAAGGTCATCATTGTACATTGATACATTGGGGGACTGCTCAAGAGGTAGTTACGAATGAAATAAGGCATAAAGAACATGAGGATATTATTTTAATATGGAAAAGGATAGAGGAATTAAAGGAGAAGCCCACATATCCTGAAGGGATCATAAGTTACTTAGAAGAGGATAACCGTAATATAGTCCAATTTATTTCAAATAATTAATTGTTATGGATTATAATTTTAATTTTTTTAGAAAAAATCGTGAGGAAGAAGTTAAATATACCGAGACAAACAGGATGGAATAGTAAATATGTCAGTCAATCACATAAATGGGGGAACTGGATTATCATTATTTCTTATGTAGTACTTATGATGATAGGTACAATTTTGAATCCAATATACATGACTTATATACCAATTTTCTTTTTTATGACATTATACATTTTCCAAGGATATATGCAGTGGAAATATGATAGGCAAACAAAAGAATATATTATTTCGTTTGGAATTGTTCCGTTATTAATAATTACAGGTATTATTTTGAATGTATTCTATAATACGTATTGGTGAATGCATACAACAAATAATAAACAATATTCATGGGTTGGAAATACGGAAATGTGTTTAGGAGAAATCTCCGTTAAGCAATATGGTGACATTGTACTTGGTAAATACGGCGGGAATATAAATGCCAGAGCAAAAAAGAATGAAGACGGTGCGTTAGTTTGGTCAAATGATGATTGGGAATTTGCAGCTATTTTAGACGGGCATAATAGCGCAGAAAGTGTTTGTTTAGTAGTACATACAATCGAAAAAGAATATGAAAATATAAAAATAATGATGAATGAATCAATTGAAACAGTATTTCAATCAGTTGAAAATCATATACTTACAATTTTTCAATCCTCCTCATTTAAAGAAAAGTGCAAAAGAGTTAAAGGTGAAACAGCTTTCTTACTATGTGTAAGAAAAGAAAACTACATATGGTGGCTATCTATTGGAGACTGTCTCGTTTATGTATTTCATGATGAATTACATAAATTAGGGCAATACGCATTAAATCAACGTCATTTTTATGAATGGATTGGTAATGTAAATACTTTTGAATTACTTGTACCTTGCTATTCATCGGGAATTCGTGAATTACGTGTTGGAAAGAATCGAATTGTAATGGTGACAGATGGGGTATTAGAATGTGGGGAACGTCGTTATGAAACGCCATTAAATCTGTATAACGATATGAATGAAAATAATATAGTGCTTAAAGAAAATGTTCACAATGTTTTAGAACACGTGCATCATCAGTTGGGACGTGATAGTGCAACAATTATTAGTTGGGACGTTGAAAATAAAAGGAATGCTACGTATCCGAGTGATCAGCCGGAGAAAAGGTAAATGGAAATGTCAATAAACAATCAAGCAGAACAAAACTGCTTCATTTGTGAAAAACATAAAGGAAACATTATAGTTCCAGGCGGCGCTATTTATGAAGACGATCTTATATACGTTGGACATGTCCATTGGGATACAGAAGAAACATATCTCGGTTACGTAATGATTGATATAAAAAGACATGTACCTGGTCTTGCTGAATTAACTGAAAATGAGGCGAAATCATTTGGACTTATAACTAGTAGAGTAAGTAAAGCACTAAAAGAAAGCGAAGGCGCAGAACATATTTACACATTTGTATCAGGGAATGGTGTACCACATTTACATTTGCACATTATTCCGCGTTATCCGGATACACCAAGAGAGTTTTGGTCACCGACTGAAGTAACAAATTGGACTGGTGCACCATATGGAGATTTTGAGGAAATTAAAAAACTATGTGAAAGAATACGAAAGTATATGGTAAATGAGTATGCATACAACAAATAAATGATGAGAGGAGATGCTATTTTGGCTAATAATAAAAAAAGAAATAATGCAATGACAATCGGTGTCGCTATAGGCGTTGTAATCGGCGTAGTTCCTGGCTTATTTACTGATAATGTAGTAATTGGAATTGCGATTGGGATTGTAATTGGAATGGGGATTGCGGTTTTAAAGAAGGAATGAATGAAAGAATTTTCAAGTCACCATTACATCTACATAGGCATTTACTATAAGAAAGATAAGTTATTCATTGAAGGAGGAACGATTCAAATGTATCCTCATTGGAATCCAAATATAAATCAACAATATGCTTACTCCCCCCATCCCGTAAGAAATACAATGCATCACGATTCTCAATATATGATGCAGCGCATCGCAAGTCTTGAAAGCCAATTGGCAAAATTAATTTCCTTAATCGAAGAAAATAATCAATTAATAAAATCAATGGAACAACAACAAAATCAAGTTTGTGCACCAGCTGGCGGTTCTGTTATTGTTCGTATGTAAATGAATAGTATACCGCGTATTCCATTAGGGGAATGGGTTGACTCGTTTGTTGCAAGTTTATATGAGAACTTTGAAGGCTTGTTCCGAGGATTCTCTTATATTATTGGCGGATTCGTTGATTTACTCACTAATTTTTTAACAATAATACCAGCCATATTGATGATTATTATACTATGTTCCCTCATTTGGTACACAACGAGAAAATTATCTTTAGTTATTTTTACACTCATCGGATTGTTATTTATTTTAAATATTAATTATTGGGCACAAACGATGCAAACATTAGCACTCGTACTTACGTCTGTTATTATTTCGATTATTGTCGGAATTCCAATCGGTATTTTAGCATCTCAAAATGAGCGTTTCTCAAAGTTTTTAAAACCAACATTAGATTTTATGCAAACAATGCCCGCATTCGTATATCTCATACCAGCAATTACATTTTTCGGAGTAGGTGTAGTACCTGGCATAATTGCATCAGTAATCTTTGCGATGCCACCAACAATCAGATTTACAGACTTAGGAATTAGACAAGTTCCAGAAGATTTAATTGAAGCAGCGAATGCATTTGGATCCACAGCATCACAAAAACTATTTAAAGTACAATTACCACTCGCAACTGGGACGATTATGGCCGGAGTGAACCAAAGTATTATGCTTTCGTTATCCATGGTTGTAACAGCGTCACTTGTAGGAGCACCAGGACTAGGAGTAGATGTGTACCGTTCTGTAACACAAGTCAATATCGGAATGGGATTTGAAGCGGGACTAGCCATTGTTGTCATCGCGATTATATTAGACCGCATTACACAAGGATTTCACCAAAAAAGAAAATAAATGGATAATACAAAGGTGCGTGTTGAAAACGTAACAAAAGTATTTGGGAAACACCCGCAAAGAGCGCTTACCTTATTAAAAGAAGGGAAAAGCAAATCGGAAATTTTAAAAGAGACAGGAATGAATGTTGGTGTGAAAAAGGCAACATTTGAAGTATTCTCTGGAGAAATTTTCGTTATTATGGGGTTGTCGGGTAGCGGAAAATCAACGTTAGTTCGTATGCTAAATCAATTAATTAAGCCAACCGCAGGTCATATTTACATAGATGGTGAAGACATCGCAACTATGGGGAAAGAAGAATTACGAAGAGTAAGAAGAACGAAAATGAGTATGGTGTTTCAGAAGTTTGCTCTATTTCCGCATCGTACTGTTTTACAAAATGTTGCATACGGATTAGAAATACAAGGAGTTCCAGTAGAAGAACGAGAGAAAAAAGCGTTAGAGTCACTTAAGTTAGTGGGACTCGATCATCATAAAGACAATTATCCAAGTCAACTTAGTGGTGGGATGCAACAGCGAGTTGGTATTGCGAGAGCGCTTACGAATGATCCGGATGTTTTACTTATGGATGAATCATTTAGTGCATTAGACCCACTGATTCGAAAAGAAATGCAAGATGAGCTGTTAGAATTACAAGATAAAATGGAGAAAACAATTATTTTTATTACACATGATTTAGATGAAGCGCTTCGAATTGGAGATCGTATCGCATTAATGAAAGATGGAGAAATTGTTCAAATTGGAACGCCGGAAGAAATTATGATGAGCCCAGCTAATGAGTTTGTAGAAAAGTTTGTTGCGGACGTGAATTTAGGAAAAGTAATTACGGCAGAGTCTATTTTAAAACGACCAGAAACTTTATTAATTGATCGTGGACCTCGTGTGGCACTACAAATTATGAGGAACGCGGGCGTTTCTACAGTATATGTTGTAAACAAAAAGTATGAGTTTTTAGGTATATTAACTGCGGATGATGCGAGTAAAGCGGTACAAAAACAATGGCCGATTGCTGATTTATTACTTACCGATATTCCGCACGTTTATTTAGATACTTTACTTGAAGAGACGTATGCAAAAATGGCAGAGATGAAATATCCGTTACCCGTTATTGATGAGAAGAAAAGGTTAAGAGGAATTATTAAACGTGAAAGTGTCATTCAAGCTCTTGCAGGTAACATTGAGGAAGAGGTGAAAGACGATGAATAGATGATTTTCACTTCATGTAATGCAACAAATGCAAATTCGAAAGGAAAAATTAAACTTGGTGTAACAAGTTGGAAAGAAAATATTGCAACTGCAAACATGTGGAAAGTGTTATTAGAACAAAAAGGCTACAAAGTTGAACTCATGTATTTAGAAAAAGCGGCAATTTGGACTGGTGTTGCTCGTGGTGATGTTGATGCAAATTTAGAAGTATGGCTGCCTGTTACGGATAAACCATTAAATGCTCGATATAAAAATGACATTGTCTTAAAATCAAAATGGTATGAAGGCACTGGTCTAGGTTTAGTCGTTCCATCTTATGTGAAAAACATAAACAGTATCGAAGATTTAAACGCTCATAAAGATGAACTAGATAATAAAATCGTCGGGATTGAACCCGGTAGCAGCCTTATGAATTTAACGAATAAAGCAATGAAGGAATACGATATAAAGCTAAAACTTGTCCAATCTTCAGAAGCTGCGATGATGAGTGAATTAAAAAAGGCATATACGAAAAAGAAACCAATCGCTGTTACGCTTTGGAATCCTCATTGGGGTTTTTCAGAATTTGATTTAAAATATTTAAAAGACCCTAAGAAAGTATATGGTGAAAAAGATGACATTTATTACTCCGTTCGTAAAGGTTTCGAAAAAGATCATCCGGATATTGTGAAATACTTTGATAAATGGAAAATGAACGATGAGCAACTTGGTACGTTAATGGTCATGTTAAATAAAACGAAAGATCCAGAAGAAGCAGCGCGAAAATGGATTGAAAAGAATCAATCGTTAGTTGATGGATGGATAAAAGATTAAATGAATGCAATTCCATATGTAGTAGAACAAACGAAATTAGGAGAACGTTCCTATGATATATATTCAAGGTTATTAAAAGACCGAATTATTATTATCGGTTCAGAAATTAACGAGCAAGTAGCGAGTAGTGTTGTAGCTCAATTATTATTTCTAGAAGCGGAAGATGCAGAGAAAGATATATATTTATACATTAATAGCCCAGGTGGATCAACGACAGCAGGTTTTGCGATATTAGATACGATGAACTTAATTAAACCAGATGTGCAAACACTGTGTATGGGATTTGCAGCATCATTTGGTGCATTGTTACTCTTATCAGGTGCAAAAGGAAAACGGTTTGCGTTGCCTAACAGTGAAATTATGATTCATCAACCGCTTGGTGGTGCGCAAGGGCAGGCAACTGAAATCGAAATAACAGCAAAAAGAATTTTAAAGCTAAAGCATGATATTAATAAAATGATTGCAGAAAAAACAGGGCAACCGATTGAAAGGGTAGCACATGATACAGAAAGAGATTATTTTATGACTGCAGAAGAAGCAAAGGAATATGGGATTGTAGATGATGTTGTTACGAAAAAATAAGTGGTTATTTTGTGCACAAAAGTAACGCAATTGTTTAAGAAACATATCGATCTGAATCATTCAAATATAAATTTTTTGATTGAAAATTATGCAGAGTTAAAAAGGTACTGTACGTTTTTAACGAAAAATAAATGGGATGGGGAAGATCTCGCCCAAGAAACAGTTTGTAAAGTTCTTCAAAAATATAGTAATAAAGATATTTGCATGACACTTGCATATAAAATAGCTAGAAATCGTTGGTTAGACCAGATAAAGTCAAAATCAGTTCATGAAAAAATAAGGGAACAAATTACTTTTGAAGAACCACATGAAAAAATTGCAGATTTGCATGAAATGGTAGGGAAAGTATTATCTTCATTAAATGTGCAACAATCCACAATTTTATTATTAAAAGATGTTTTTCAATATAGTATCGCTGATATTGCTAAAGTATGTTCTGTATCGGAAGGAGCAGTGAAAGCTTCTTTATTTCGGAGTAGAAATAGGCTGAAAACTGTAAGTGAAGAAGGGCTTGAAATAGTTGAATTCACAGAAGATATTGATATTGTTGTAACGTCTATTCGTGAAGAAAGGCCGGAGTTGTTAACTAAACTTCTTCCAACAATAGATTTTACGAAGTTACCAACTAAACAGCCTGTCTTATTATTCAGTGCGAAAACCCCTTCTCCCTACAGTTGTATGCTTTGTGCGGCATAATTGCCAAAATTAACAATTGAAGGCGCTGGCACTTTTGATGTGAAAGAAGGAACAAAGTTAGTATTAGCAATTGAAGATAACGGTGTAAACATTCTTCATCGTTGTGGTGGAAATGCACGTTGCACAACTTGCAGAGTAGAAATTATAGCGGGTGATTTCTGTGAAGCGAGTGCGAATGAAAAAAATGCGATGACAGAAAAAGGGATTGAAGATCATTTACGATTATCTTGTCAAATGCGTGTACATAAAGATATAGTCGTTCGTCCGGTACTTACAGTTGAAAATTCAGGATTAGCTGCCGGTTCACGCCCAGCGGAGTAAATGATGAATTTAAAACAACTTGTTGGCGAATATGCTGCTAACTTTGTAAAAGATGGAATGAACATTGGACTCGGCACAGGGTCTACCGTATACTGGACGATACAAAAATTAGGTCAACTTGTACAAGACGGGCTATACTTTCAAGCTGTACCAACATCAAAGGAAACTGAAGCTTTAGCAAAGCAACTAAACATCCCTCTGATTTCTTTAAACGACGTACAAAGTCTTGATCTTACAATTGATGGAGCGGATGAAATTGATTCCGATTTACAGCTTATAAAAGGCGGCGGTGGCGCATTACTTCGTGAGAAAATTGTTGCCTCCTCCTCTAAAAAACTCATTATTATTGCTGATGAATCAAAACTTGTGGCTCGTTTAGGTAATTTCCCATTGCCTGTTGAAATTATCCCTTTTTCATGGAAACAAACCGAAAGCAAAATTCAATCTTTAGGGTGTCAAACAACGTTACGTTTGAAAAATAATGAAACCTTTATTACCGATAATAATAACATGATTATCGATTGTATATTTCCTAATCATATATCTAATCCTGCTAATTTACACGAACAATTAAAAATGATTACTGGTGTAGTTGATTCAGGATTGTTTATAAATATGACAAAGAAAGCGATTATCGGTACTACAAACGGGATAAAGGAATTATAATTGCAATCCAAACTCATAACAGAACTTACAGATTTAGAAACTGCCTTTCACATTCGAAAAGAAGTATTTGTAAAAGAACAAGGTGTCCCTCTTGAAGATGAATTCGATACATTTGATGAAATTGGTGAAGAATGTAAACATATTTTAGTTTATTATAATGAGCATCCTGTAGGTACAGGTCGTATACGATTTGTTGATGGTGCTGGAAAATTAGAACGCATTTGTATTTTTAAAGATTATCGTACATACGGTTTAGGTAAAGTAATCATTCAAACGTTAGAAGAAATTGCTCGTAACAAAAAAGCTATAAAAGTGAAACTACACGGGCAAACACAAGCTGAAGGATTTTATAAAAAGTTAGGATATCAAACTTCTTCCAATGTATTTATGGAAGATGGCATTCCACATATACTTATGACGAAAGTATTATCATAAATGGATGATCCGATTAAGGAGATAGTTGGCGCTTGGTTTGTTGCAATAGGGACAATTATTGCTGCGATTGGTAGTACACCTTTAAAAAAATTGAACAATGAATTAAGAAGAGACTTGAACGTATGGGGGAATGTATTACAGGCAACAGGGAACGGTCTGGAAGCTGATGGACAAGGGGAAATATCTCTTGAAAAAATCGGTAATGAAATCCAATCAATTGGTAATGTAACGGTTTTAACAGGACTCATTATAGAATTTGAGGATGATACGTCAAAAAAAGTAGTGATTGCAGGGAATTGGATACAGGCATTGGGTGGGATTACATCAATAGGTGGAGAATTAGAGGATAGTTCTAATATAGATGAATCGTATTACATTGTCGGGAATGTGTTACAAGCGACGGGGAATTCATTACAGGCAATAGGTGGAATAGATGAATTGAAATTTTGTTTTTAAATGCTCTCATCTAGTCGTAAATTCACGCACTTTAATTGTAGTGCACAAGCCCCTAGTACACTACCTGCCCTTGGTTTTGCTTTCAATGCTTCTTCACCTCAATTTGCAACATTATTCACCCCACTACTATTACCGAGTACAGGGCCAAATCCTAATATTACCGTTCCCGTAATAAATGATACAATTAGTATTGGAACTGGTATTAGAATTCAAATAGCTGGTATATATCAAATTAGTTATACACTAACAATTAGCCTTGATAATGTTCCCGTAGCACCGGAAGCAGCACGATTTTTCTTGACACTAAACTCATCAACTAATATTATTGCAGGATCTGGAACCGCAGTCCGTTCTAATATTTTTGGCACTGGTGAAGTTGATGTATCCAGTGGTGTCATTCTCATTAACTTAAACCCTGGTGATTTAATTCAAATTGTACCCGTTGAAGTAATTGGTACTGTAGACATTCGTTCGGCAGCGTTAACGGTTGCACAAATTCGGTAAATGACTAATTACTTTTATAAAGATGGTAAAAAATATTATAAAAAACAATCACATTCAGACGATCAAAAAAATAATTGTTTTATTGAAACTCATACAATTGCTGGTTCTGCAGAAAATGCAAATGGAAATATACCTGTATTTGTTTTCCTTGAAACCACTGCTCCACAAACTGTATTCGAGGATTTCACAAACAATCATTACAAAACATTAATTCAGTTATTCATCGTCGGAATGAGTGCACCCGTTCAAGTAACTATTCTCACAAGAAAATCTAGCCGCCCAATTACTACGACATTACAACCTGTTCAAACAAAAATATTTCAAGTTGAAGATTTTCAAAGTCTTACTCTTACAAAACAGGAAGGTTCTACTAGTATAGTTAGTTTGTGCAAAAAACATTTTGTATTTGTTGTAACGATAATAATGATTCATATGATGAATATTATCAAGATTGCAATTAATAGATCCACTCACCAAAAGAACCCCTTTTATAAGGGACCTTTTTTTCACTCACCACATTTTTAAATGAAAATGAGCAAAAAAAGTCTAGGAGCTGTTGCATTAACAGCGGGAATTATTGGCACGACACTTCTTCCTCAAAATGCTTACGCGCACGGTTTTGTTGAAAAGCCTGGTAGCCGTTCCGCTTTATGTAGTCCAACTTATGGTGCACTAAATGTAAACTGCGGAAGTGTTATGTATGAACCACAAAGCTTAGAAGCACCAAAAGGATTCCCGCAAGCTGGCCCAGTTGATGGACAAATCGCTTCTGCAGGCGGAAAATTTGGTGGCATTTTGGATCAACAAACAGCAGATCGTTGGTTTAAAAATACAATCACTGGCGGAGAAAACACGTTTACTTGGAAGTTTACAGCGCCACATTTAACAAGAAAATGGCACTACTACATTACTAAAATAGGCTGGAATCCAAATAAAGCGCCAACAAGAGCGGACTTTGAGCCAATTGGAACTGTACAACATGATGGTTCCGCAGCTTCAAATAATGTAGCACACAAAATCAATGTACCTACAGATCGTAGTGGTTACCATGTTATTTTAGCTGTATGGGATGTAGCTGATACAGCAAATGCGTTCTATAATGTAATTGATGTAAATCTTATTAATAATGTGAAACCAGACACAGAAGCACCAAGTATTCCAAATGGAATTCAGACGCAAAAAGTAACAGCGAATAGTATAGAACTAACATGGAACACTTCGACGGATAATGTAGGAGTAAAAGGATATCAAATCTTCCGTAACGGAGAGATGATTGACACAGTACCAGGCACTCATTTTGTTGATAAGAAATTACAACCAAGTACAGAATACTCTTATACTGTAAAAGCAATTGACACAGCTGGAAATGTATCGAAAGAAAGTACAGCGCTTACAGTAAAAACAACAGTTGAGGTTCCTGATACAGAAGCACCAACACAACCAAAAGGATTACATAGTATGGGAACGACAGCGTCGAGTGTGGATCTAATGTGGAGTCCGTCTGACGATAATGTTGGTGTAGACCATTACGATATTTATAGAGAAATAGAAGGAACAATGAAAAAAATCGCAACATCTAATACGACTTCTTATATGGATAAAAATTTACTCGCTAATACTACATATAAGTATACAGTGAAAGCTGTTGATGTAACTGGAAATGAATCTGTACAAAGTGATATATTCACAATTATTACAAAAACTGAAAACGCTTCATATGGAGAGTGGGATGCAAAGAAAGCGTATAAAAAGGGTGATAGAGTCCTATACGAAGGAAAAGTGTATGAAGCAGTACAAAATTATCAAGGAAATGGGGATCCAAACTGGATTTATGCTTTATCCTTATGGAAAGCAGTGTAAATGGAAAGAATGAAAATATTAAATGTGAATTTTGAAGATATGACAGCTACACCATTTTTTCAAGTGGAGGAAAAAAATAGAATTAGATTCGATATAGAATTATTTGAGGGGAATTTGAGGAAATTAAGAGGGCTACTGACTGAACTTTTTAAAAGCCCCGATACAATTGACGTTTCATTTATTTCCGGTTATATAACGTATGGTAAAAGTAAGAGAGTAAATGAGAAAACAAAAATTGGAAGGTTCATGAAGGTTAAAAATTGGACAGAAACGCAAGTAGACGTTGATGATCTTGAAAGTACAATCATATTTACTACGATTAAAGGTGTCCATGAAGATGGAGTATATAAGTATTGCAAGTATGTCGTTAATGGTGGTCAGCAAGCGTATATTTCTTTTTATAACGATACTTATTTGTTGTATATAAGTACAGACGTAATTGATATTATTTCACCAAATACAAGTTTAATAGAAAAATTAAAAATCCAATACTATGAAGAGGATGACAAGTTTTATGAAACTATTTTGAAACATTAAATGGCACGTGTTTTATTCATTAACGCTGGATCAGAAGGACATATAAATCCAACATTACAAGTTGTAGAAGAACTGATTTCTCGCGGTGAAGAGGTCGTTTATTTTTCAATAGAGGCTTTCAGGGAGCGTATTGAGAAGACAGGTGCTACTGTACGAACGATAGATGATCAAAAATTTATACAAGCATTTCTTTCCGGTGGTCGAAATTATTTACAGGAAAGAATAAACGGCCTTCTACATACAGCAGATATTGTAATACCTAGTGTTTTAGAACAAATTGAAGGAGAACATTTTGATTATATGATTCACGATTCCATGTTTGGCTGTGGTCATTTAATTGCCCAAATTCTTAATCTTCCGGCCATAAATTCATGCACATGTTTTGCGCAGGATGAAAAATCATTTAAACAAATGCTAGAGCATCTTTCTAAAAATATCCCAGTGGAAGTTCAGAATAGAATACATAATGATTTTCAAAACTTAACTAGAGAAATTATAGGGAAATATGGTGTTGAAATAAATTCACCGTATGAAGTTTTCTGTAATCCAGCACCGCTTACTATTGTGTATACGATTAAGGAGTTCCAACCTTTTGGTAATACGTTTCATGAAACATTTAAATTTGTAGGTCCATCTATTTCTGCACAAGGGGAAAATGAAGATTTTGATTATACTTCAATGGAAGAACAAAGCCTGATTTACATTTCACTAGGTACTGTTTTTAATGAAGCGATTAATTTTTATAAACTTTGTATGAAGGCATTCGAAAATAGTAAACATACAATTGTTATGTCTATTGGTAGTAAAACGAAAATAAGTGATTTAGGTGATATTCCTAAAAACTTCATTGTGAAAAACTATGTACCACAAACTGAACTACTTACATATACAAAATTATTTATTACACATGGCGGGATGAACAGTACGCATGAAGGACTATATAACGGGGTTCCACTCGTTGTAATTCCGCAAAGTGCAGATCAGCCAGTAATCGCAAAGCGAGTGGAGAGTCTCGGAGCAGGAGTTAAATTGCAAATGCAAGGATTAACTGCGGATCAACTTAGTGAATGTGTAGAAAAAGTATTAAGTAATCCATCATATAAAGAAGCTGCTTTGAATTTGAAGGAGTTTCTCCGAAAATCAGGTGGGTATAAGCAAGCTGTTGATGAAATCTTTAAATTTACAGGCCGGTATTAAATGATGGAAATTCCAGCAGGAGAGGTAGTATTAAGAGATGATCGAATAAAAAAAGAATGGCAAGTTCAAATAAAACCATTTCTTCTTGCAAAGTATGCTGTAACAATGGAAATATATAATGCCATTACAAATAGTACATCAAATAATGATAAAGATAGTAATAAACCAATTGTAAATATTTCATGGAATGATACAATTGGCTTTTGTAATTTACTTTCTCAACAAGCGGGATTAACAGCGTATTATTCTATTAGTGATGATGGAAAAAAGGTTAGTTGTAATGTAGAATCTGACGGCTACCGATTGCCATCTGAGGCAGAGTGGCAATACGCATGTAAAGCAGGTACGACGGGATATACATATGGGGAACTTCAGAAAATAGCGTGGTATAATGAAAATTCAAGTGGACAAATTCATGACGTCGGTAAAAAAGAGCCGAATGCATGGGGACTTTATGATATGTTAGGAAACGTTTGGGAATGGTGCTATGATTTGTATGATGAAACAGTGTACGGATCGTACCGGATTTTTCGTGGTGGTAGTTGGGCTGAAGCAGCTAGAGGTTGCGGCGCGACTTGTCGCCGTCGTAGCCATCCTACATTTCATATAGATGATCTCGGTTTTAGGCTTGCTAGGTCAATTTAGATGAAAAAAATCATATTAATTGGTTCTGGTGGTTCAGGAAAATCTACATTAGCAAAGCAGTTAGGAAATAAACTAAATATTAAGGTGCATCATCTTGATGCATTGTTTTGGAAACCGAACTGGGAAGGTGTTCCTCGAGGAGAACAAAGAAAAGTTCAAAATAACTTAATTAAAGAAGAAAAGTGGATTATTGATGGAAATTATGGCGGGACGATGGATTTAAGACTGAATGCAGCGGATACAATTATCTTTCTTGATATTCATAGAACGATTTGTGTTTATCGTGCTTTTAAAAGAATTGTACAATATCGAAATAAAACAAGACCGGATATGGGTGCCGGATGTGAAGAAAGATTTGAATTACAATTCTTTAAATGGATATGGGAGTATCCGAATAAGAAAAAACCTGCCATTTTAAAAAGACTAGATCAATTAAGTAAAGGAAAAGAAGTGATTATTTTAAAATCTCCAAATGAAGTGAGACGGTTTTTGAAGAAGTACGATAAAATAAGTAGTTAGATGTTTACTATAGTTGTTATTATGTTAGGTCTTAGCTCTAGAAAGTTTGCTTTTGCGTTACCTCATTTATTAAATGATTACTTAGGTGATGCTTTATGGGCATTAATGATTTTCGTTGGATTCGGATTTTTGTTTCCTAAAATAGAACCGAAGAAATTAGCCTTTATGAGTTTAATATTTTGCTATGGGATTGAAATTAGCCAATTGTACCATGCACCTTGGATTGATAATATTCGTGCAACGACTTTAGGTGGACTCGTTTTAGGTTACGGATTTTTGTGGAGTGATTTAGTTGCTTATGCAATTGGTGTTGGGATAGGAATGCTTTGTGAGTTTATGTTACGGAAGAAATAAATGAAAGACACAGTCAAAGATACGTATGATAAATTAGCGAGTACATATAAAGAAAATGTAGATTTGGCAAATCCATATAATAGTTATTATGAAAGACCTGCGATGATGGAGATTATTCCAAAGGAACTAGAAGGGAAGAGAATACTAGATGCTGGATGTGCCGCTGGATGGTATACTTCTCAATTCGTAGGAAGAGGGGCTAACGTTACAGCAATTGATATAAGTCCTGAAATGGTAAAAGCCGTAAAAGAAAGTATAGGAAAAAAAGCAACGTTCCTTTGTCACGATTTGCAAGAAACATTGCCATTTGAAGATAATACGTATGATATCATTGTAAGTTCGTTAACTCTTCATTACTTAGAAAATTGGACGCAAGTATTTCAAGAATTTCGGCGTGTATTGAAGCCGGGTGGAGAACTTATATACTCTGTTCATCATCCATTTATGGATTTCACAAAGTTCACATGTGAAGATTATTTTGAAAAAAAATTATTAGTAGATACTTGGGTTAAACCAAATATTACAATAGAAGTTAGTTTTTTTAGGAGGTCGCTCCAAGACATAATCAATGAAACAACAAACTGTTTTGTATTAGAAAAAATAGTGGAACCGAAGCCCATTGAAAAGATGAGAGAAGTAGACAGAAAATCATATCATTATTTAAGTACAAATCCACATTTTCTTATTATGAAAGCAATTAATAAATAGGTGCCATTTAGAATGAATGCAACGAGGGCATATTGTTTATCAAAAAGAAAAGCGACAGAAGATTCTCCAGATGGCTGGAGTGCAACCTGTATGAGACTTAATAATAAAATATTTGCAATTGTAAACCATGAAGAAGGTGAAAAAGCTGCGATTACGTTAAAATGTGATCCAGAGCTCGCTTTACGAATAAGAGAAGATTATCCAGACACAATAATTCCAGGGTATCATATGAATAAAAAACATTGGAATACAGTGTATATACATAAAGGAGTAGAACAGGAGCAAATTAATAAAATGATCGATTGGTCGTATGATTTAGTACTACAATCATTTTCAAAGAAAAAGCAGCAAGAGTTAATGGATTAAATGTACACGTATAAATTACAACATGAACGACCAATCTGTGCAGAGAAAATAAAGAAGCTTTACGACTCTGTCGGTTGGTGGCCAGAAAGAAAAGAAATCGATATTGAAAAAATGTTAAAGAATAGCATAGCAATTGGGGTATGGAAAGAAAATGAGTTAATTGGGTTTGCTAGAGTCGTTTCAGATGGTGTTTTTCGAGCGTACATAGAAGATGTTGTCGTACATGAAAGTGTAAGAAATAAAGGCATTGGAGAGAATATGCTTACAATGTTATTGGAAGAGATATCTCATATTGATATTGTTAGTCTATTTTGCGGAGAGAAACTCATAAAGTTTTATGGTGAACAGCAATTTAAAGCGACGAAGCAAATTGTGATGCATCGTAATCAAATCGTGAAAGAATAAATGAAATACATAGAGAATGGTACTCGTAATGAAGGAGAATACATTAAAAATAAAGTCATTCAATATAATATGTCCATCTTAACAGATGAAGCAAAACAGCCGATGGAACAAGTAAGCCTTGTAGTGAAAGATGAGGAAGGGAAAATCTTTGGCGGCGTAACAGGAACGATGTATTTTTATCATCTTCATATCGATTTTTTATGGGTTGATGAATCTGTTCGTCATGATGGTTATGGAAGTCAACTGATACATAAAATCGAAGACATTGCGAAAGAAAAAGGATGTAGACTCATATTACTAGATTCATTTAGTTTCCAAGCACCAGAATTTTATAAAAAGCACGGCTACCGGGAATATGGTGTCGTTGAAGATCACCCAAAAGGACATAGTCAACACTTTTTAGAAAAGAGATTATAATTGAAACGCAACTTAAAGACTTCAACAATTATTATTTTAATTGTAACGATTATTGCTCTTGAAGTTGGAATTGCACTATATGATCACAATTTGTCATTAGATACTATTTACTTTGCAGCGATTCTTATTTGTATTGTATTGCTTTTTGGTACACGTTTTTCTGAAGAGCAAGAACGTACATCGAAACAGAGACAAAGAAAAACGGCTCTTATATTTTGGCCATCTATTTTAATGTTAATTACTAGTTTTGCAGCTATAAGTTATGTACGAACAGGCTATGTCTCTGTACCTGGGATAATTGGTTTTTCGTGTTTTGTTACATATGGTGGATTTGTATTCATTAGTATTTTAAAAAGACGAAATAAAAATTAGATGGAAATGGAAACTGTCATTCAAAAAATGAAAGAGATACAAGCGGGTCATGTAGGAGTAACTATTTATTCTACAAAAAACGAACGTATAGTTGCTTCATATAATAGTGAATTATATATTCCTTTAGCATCGGCAGCCAAAGTAGTAATTGGATTTGTAGCAGCACAAATGGTGAAGGAAAATAAACGTAATTGGAATGATATACTTCATCACATTAAATTTCATCCACATGAAGATAGTGCACAGTTATATCCGCATCTACAAGGAAGAAGTACTTTAACACTTAGTAAAGCAGTAGAAGTGATGATAGCTTGTCACGACAGTTATATCGCTCACTCGGTTGTAAAGCACTGCGGTGGATGGGATGCTGTGAAAATAAATGCCCAAACGTACTTTTCAAAAATTTATATACAAGAGGATGCTAGAGATGAGAAAAATGTTGGAGAATTAAATCAAGTTCTTTCGCTTTTAGTACATATTTTTCAAGGTTATAAAGTAGAAGCAGCAGTATGGGAACCAATTATTAATGGAATGGTAAGACAACAAGGTGATTATGAAAGTATACCGTATTATCATTTAGCTCATATGACAGGTGGATTGCCCACAGCTACAATAAATATTGGTATAATGGGAATGTTTCATGAATTTCCGTTTCTATATGTTATTGGGGGTAAAGATTTACCTGATCGATTTCATAATAAAGAGGTTGATGAAACCGTTACAACAGCTTTGAAATACATATACAAAGCATATAGTGAAAGCATGCTAGGAGTGAGCGATTGAATGATAAGGGAAGCAACAAAAAGAGATGTAGCATATATTTTAGACATTTATAATGATGCAATACTTTATACAACAGCTGTATATGCGTATAAACCTGTAACCCTTGAAAATAGAATAGATTGGTTTGAACAAAAAAAGGCTGATGGCTATCCAATTTTCGTATACGAACTAGATAATAAAGTAGTCGGATTTGCGACATTCGGCCCATTTAGAGCGTGGCCTGCCTACAAATATTCAATTGAACATTCTGTGTATGTTGATAAGGAATATAGAAAAAATGGTATTGGGTCTTCTTTGATGGAAAAATTAATCGCAACTGCAAAAGAAAGTGAATATATGACCTTAATCGCTGGAATTGATGCGGAAAACGAGAAAAGTATTGCCTTACATCAAAATTATGGATTTGTTCATGCCGGAACAATACAAAAAGCTGGTTATAAGTTTAATAGATGGCTAGATTTAGCCTTTTATCAATTGGAGCTTAACGGGCCTGAAAATCCTATAGAAGAATAGATGAGTTTGATTGATATGTACGTCCAAGAAGTGGCGAAGAGATTACCTGAAAAAAATCGTGAAGATATTACGCTTGAGCTACGGTCGACAATAGAGGATATGTTACCAGACGATTATAATGAGGATGATGTGAAGAGCGTTCTCGAAAAATTGGGGAGTCCGGTTTCATTGGCTAATGGGTATTTGGATAGACCGATGCATTTAATTGGACCACGTTATTTTGATGTATATACGACGTTATTAAAAATGATTATACCAATTGCGGCTGTTATCGCACTCATTGCAATGGTTGCAGAAAATTTTATAGGCTATACTGGTGATCAAGCAGTATTAGATGTTATTTTAAAATTGATAGGTAAAGGCATTGGGGAAATTGTTGAAGTAGGCCTCCATGTATTTTTCTGGTTGACACTTGTATTTGCTGTTTTAGAAAGAACTGATAAAGAAAAAGATCCACACCCATTAACAACAAGTTTAAAAAAATGGACGCCAGATGATTTGAAAAATATCTCGTATATCCCGAAGAAAAAGGCAATCTCAAAGTTTGAAGTTTTTGGAGGGTTAATGTGGACGGCTATATGGGCTACACTTTACTTTTATGCGAATCACCTTGTTGGTGTATATAATGGTACGGAAAACGGACTGAAGTTTGTCGCGCCAACTTTTAATCAAGATGTTTTACTGCAATATTGGCCAATTGTTTTGCTTGTGAGTGTTTTCGAAATAGCTATATCTCTTTATAAGTTAGTGCAAGGACAATGGACGCAAAGATTGGCAATTGGGAATGCTATTCTTCAAGTAGCTGGAACGATAGTATTCATTGTAATTGTAGTAAATCCGAATTTATTTAACGAAGGATTTATTACGTATTTGGCAAATGTGTTTACTATTTCCCCAGAAGGATTTAAAACGTGGTTAGTTGGCGGTGGAATTATCTTTTATACGTTGTCCGCTGCGTTTAATATATTTGATGGTTTCCGAAAAGCTAGTATTCGTATGTGGAAATAAATGGATACTTTATTAAATTCATTAATTACTGAGTTAAGAAGAGGGACATTGACATTAGCGGTTTTAAGCCAATTAAGAACGCCGCAGTATGGATATTCACTTGTCCAATTATTGGAGCAATCAGGGATTACAATTGATCAAAGTACTTTATATCCACTACTTCGTCGATTAGAAAAGCAGAAACTAGTTACGAGTAGTTGGGATAAAACGGAGAGTAGACCTCGTAAGTATTATGTTTTAAGTGAATATGGACTAGAGATATTTTTACAATTGAAAAAAGAGTGGATAAAGGATTCGAAAGAACTTTATAACCTATTAAAGGAGGAGGATGAGAATGAGTTTGATTGAATGATTACAAAAGTAATAACAAAAAGAAATTGGGAAATCGCAAAAACAACTGGAGAAATTCATGAAGAGTCACTTATAAAAGAGGGATTTATTCATTGTTCATTATTTGAACAAGCTTTAAAGGTTGCAGAAAAACATTTCTTTCATGAAGAAGAGATTTTATTACTTACAATAAATCCATCCTTGGTAAAAGCAGAAATAAAATATGAACTTGCTTCAAATGGTCAAGAATACCCACATGTATATGGAGTAATCAATGTTGAGTCGATTGTAGGGGTTATCCCATTTCTTAAAGAAAAAGGAGAGTTTATATTACCAGGGTTATAAATGGATAAAAAATTAGAAGAGATCATTGTAAAATCATTTTTTACTAAGCGCCTTCAAGATAGAGTACTATTTGAGCTTTCTTCTTCAAAAAAACGTAAAGATGCGATCGGTCGACTTTGCCATAATTACAGAACTACGTTACGTGAAGAATATATGCTTGAAATTCCTAAGCCTAATTCGTGTCCAATTGATATAGGAGATCTGCTAAAAAAACATGGGGCTGATGATTCTTGTTACGCCATATCATGGGACACAAAAATCGATGAAAAAACACTCCCTTTGCTGGACGCATTAGAGGCTGCTGTTGGAATGGGAATGCCTTCTATTCTATACTCAATTACAAATCAAGTTGCGTATTTTGAAGCAGAACAAGAAACACTTCCATCACCAAGATTTATACTTAAACGCACATATTAAATGAGCAACATATTTGAAGATGAGTTACAAAAAATGAGGGATACCTTACATACGATGGATGATCAATTAGAACAGCTTGAAAAAATCCCGGTTTATTATGGAGAAGATTTTAAAGAGCAAATTCTTGAAAGTATGAGGGAGTCAAATAGACAGAACTTACGTATCGGTGTGGAAGAGCCGTATTTTGGAAGACTAGACTTTCAAGAGGACGGAAAAGAACAAGTTATGCCGATTTACATCGGTAAAGTAGGTGTTTCAGATAAGGACACGATGAAACCAATTGTTATCGATTGGCGAGCGCCTGTCGCAAGTATGTTTTATTCATTTACCGGTGGAGAAGAACTAGCGTTTTATCAATCACCAGATGGGTTAGTCGAAGGTGATGTGTATTTAAAACGAAACATTTCCATTCGCAAAAGAGAACTTGAACGTGTTGTTGATACATATGTGAAAGGAAATGAAGATGTATCGCATGCCGATGATTTTCTTCTATATCGATTAGGTGAGAATAAAGATAATAAACTAAAGGATATTGTTTCAACGATTCAATCGGAACAAAATGATATTATTCGAGCGGAAAGAAATTTACCATTACTTATTCAAGGGGTTGCAGGAAGCGGAAAGACAACGATCGCTTTACATCGCCTTGCTTTTTTAATTTATGAATACCGTGAACAGTTAGAAGCAGAAAGAATGATCGTATTTGCTCCGAACAGCTTGTTTTTAGACTATATTTCGAGTGTACTACCTGAATTAGGGGTAGGAAATATTAGTCAAACAACGTTTCCAGATTGGGCATTGCGCACGTTAGATGATTCGGTCAAACTAAAGCAAACAGAAGAGAAATTGAAAGAAGCTTTTTCAATTAATCGTGATGAAAGTAAGGTAATGCTCGGTAAATTAAAGGGTACGCTGGAATTTAAGGCGTTTATTGAAGAGAGAATGATTCAACTTGAAAATGACTTAGTTCCGACAAACGATTTTGAGGCGTGGGATAAAGCAATTATTCCAGTAGAAGACATTAAAAAATGGATGCAAGTTGAATATAAACATTATCCACTAAAGAAAAGAAGAGAACGTTTAGTAGGCCGCATGAAGCGCTGGATTGAAATTGAACTTAAAAAGTTTGGGGAAACGAACGAGAAAAAACTGCTCAAAAAAGAAGCGACTAAGAGATTGAACACATATATGAAGTTTTGGCCAAAAATGAGTGCTCTTTCACTGTATAGTTCAATATTAAAAAGTAAAGAAATACTCGAAGTTTTACCTGAAGAACTTGTTCAAGAAACAGAAAAGAGTTGTCGTAAAAAAGAAGTGTATGCAGAAGATTTACCAGCTTTAATTTACATACATCATCGCATAACAGGTATTGAAATCGGTCAGAAATTTCATCATGTCGTTATTGATGAAGCGCAAGATTTTTCGCCATTCCAAGTTTATGTACTAAAAGAAATTACACTAGGTAATTCTTTCACTATATTAGGTGATTTATCGCAAGCGATTTATGATTACCAAGGGATTGAAGATTGGAACGCTTTTAAGAAAGTATTCCAAGAAACAGGTTATTTTGAATTGACTAGAAGTTATCGTTCTACAAAAGAAATTATTGAATTCGCAAATGAAATAATTAAAAATGCAGAAATACCAGTGGGGCTCGCAACACCAGTTTTCCGTAGCGGTGAAGACGTAAAAGTGATCCATACAGAAGATCAATTCATTGAAGTTTTGAAGACAGTAAAGCATTTGCAAAATGAAGATGTGAAAACAATTGCGGTAATAGGTAGAACAGATGATGAATGCCGCGATATGTATGAGAAATTAACGAATGCAGGATTGACGGTAAATGTCATTGAAGCAAATCAAAGTAAATATGAAGGTGGTATTTCAGTAGTACCTGTATATTTAGCGAAAGGTTTAGAATTTGACGCTGTAATTCTAATGGATGTTGATGAAGAACATTATAAAAATACAAAGCATGATGCGAAGTTACTGTATGTCGCATGTACGAGATCACTGCATGATTTATGGATTTTCCATAGCGGTGAAGCGTCGCCTTTAATTAAAGGATTAAAATAAATGAAACAAAATACTGAACAAATAAATGAAAAAAATATAAAAGTTAAAGTGGAACGTGTACAGACTGGAATTAGGATGGAAAAAAGAATGGTAAAAGTTTTGAAAGCGATGGCAGAATATCATGATATTTCACTAGGTGTTCTTCTTGAAAGAATCGTACTACATTCTTTTGAAAATAAACCAGTGTTTAGCGATGAAAGTCTTGAAAAAGTTAAAGCTATAAAAGAAGTTTATGAAATGGATTATGGCCTTGAAATAAGTCGTCAGTGGAATGATTCGGATAACTAGATGTATCATGTTTTCGTTTATGGCACGTTAAGAAGAGGGCAAACGAATGCTCATTATATGCAAGGTGCAACATGCATCGCAGATGGAGCATGGACGTATGGGAAATTATTTGATACAAACGAAGGATATCCGGCCATGATTTGTTCTAATGAAGTAAAGGTATATGGGGAAGTTTATGAGGTAAATGATGATGTTTTGCATAAGTTAGATGAACTAGAAGAATATACAGGTAATGCAGAGACTGATTTATATGACCGAATAACGCAAACAGTGTATGTTACTGATACGGAAATACATGCGTATGTGTATATTGCTCAGGATAAAAAGATGTTAAAGAAAGTAATTGATTCTGGGGATTGGCTTTTATATCAAAAAGTATAATTGTTTACAAAAGCACAAGAACTTTTAGCGTCTTATTTCGGTTATTCGTCATTCCGAAGAGGGCAAGATGAAACAATTAAAAATGTATTAGAGGGGAAAGATACAGTTTGCATTATGCCTACGGGCGGAGGTAAGTCAATTTGTTATCAAATTCCCGCATTAGTATTCGAAGGAACGACGTTAGTAATATCACCTTTGATTTCACTTATGAAAGATCAAGTCGATACACTAATACAAAACGGTATATCCGCTACGTATATTAATAGTTCTATTTCAATGACAGAAGCTAATCATAGAATTCAATTAGCGAAACAAGGACATTATAAGTTACTTTATGTCGCTCCTGAGCGTCTTGATTCAATGGAGTTTGTTGATCAACTTATCGATATGAAAATCCCGATGATTGCCATTGATGAGGCGCACTGTATTTCGCAGTGGGGACATGATTTCCGTCCAAGTTATTTACATATACATCGTATACTAGATTATCTCCCAGAAAAACCGCTCGTATTAGCGTTAACAGCGACAGCAACTCCGCAAGTACGTGATGATATTTGCAAAACGCTTGAAATTAATCAAGAAAATACAATTATGACAACGTTTGAGCGTGAGAACTTATCATTTTCTGTCATTAAAGGACAGGATCGTAATGCTTATTTAGCGGATTATATTCGCCAAAATCAAAAGGAATCAGGGATTATATATGCAGCTACTAGAAAAGTAGTTGATCAGTTGTATGAAGATTTAATGAAAGCGGGAGTTTCGGTATCAAAATATCACGCTGGTATGAGTGATTATGATCGAAATGAGCAACAAGAACTCTTTTTACGAGATGAAGTAAGTGTAATGATAGCGACATCTGCATTCGGAATGGGTATTGATAAATCGAATATTCGTTACGTAATTCATTATCAGCTTCCTAAAAATATGGAAAGTTACTATCAAGAAGCAGGACGTGCTGGTCGTGACGGATTAGATAGTGAATGTATTTTGTTATATTCTTCTCAAGATGTGCAAGTACAACGTTTTTTAATTGATCAATCAACAGGAGAATCACGTTTTTCGAATGAACTTGAAAAATTGCAAAATATGACTGATTACTGTCATACAGAACAATGCTTACAATCATTTATTTTGCAATACTTTGGAGAAGAACCGAAAGAAGATTGTGGGCGCTGCGGTAATTGTACTGACGACCGTGAGAGCATCGATGTGACGAGAGAATCACAAATGGTTTTATCCTGTATGATTAGAACGAACCAACGATTTGGAAAACAAATGATTGCACAAGTATTAACTGGATCGAAAAATAAGAAAGTTATTGAATTTAATTTTCATACTTTACCAACGTATGGCCTTTTATCAAACCGTAGTGTAAAAGAAGTAAGTGACTTTATTGAGTTTTTAATTTCAGATGAGTTAATTGCAGTTGAACATGGTACGTATCCGACATTAAAAGTAACGGGAAAAGGGAAAGAAGTATTACTTGGTAATGAGAATGTTCTACGAAAAGAACGAGTAGAGACGAGACAAATCGTCCAAGATCATCCTTTATTTGAAGTGCTGCGTAAAGTACGTAAAGAAATCGCACAAGGAGAAGGTGTACCTCCTTTCGTTATTTTCTCTGACCAAACATTAAAAGATATGTGTGCAAAAATGCCGCGAAATGACTCCGAACTGTTAATGGTAAAAGGTATTGGAGAACACAAACTTGTGAAGTATGGCTCGCATTTCTTACAAGCAGTCCAGCATTTTATTGATGAAAATCCAAACTATGCAGAAACAATTAAGACAGAAGTTGTTTCTGAGCGTAAAAAATCAGGAAAAGCTTCAGCGAATTCTCATTTGGAAACGTATGAAATGTATAAACAAGGAATTGACCTAAATGAGATTGCAAAAGAACGTGATCTATCAAGACAAACAATTGAAAACCATTTAGTTCGCTCTTTTGAGGATGGGATGGAAGTAGATTGGCAAAGTTTTGTACCAAAAGAGTATGAATCTCTTATAGAAACGGCTGTACAAAATGCAGAAGGTGGTCTGAAATCTATTAAAGAACAGCTTCCAAATGAAGTGAGTTACTTTATGATCCGTGCTTATTTACAAATTAGAAAGTAGATGTTCAAAGGAGTGTTACTTTTTATGTATTCTTATTGGCAATCGTATTACTCCCCCTATCATAACCCTTATGTAAACTATGATTTATCCGTACGTAACTACCGAATTAGTAAAAATGAGAATTTTTTAAAGGGATATATGCGTTCTTTATGGGAACAACACGTCGCTTGGACAAGATTAGCTATTATAAGTATTGTCTTTAATTTACCTGATGTTAACGTTACTGTTGGACGGCTTCTACAAAACGCAACACATATGGGACTATCACTTGAGCCCTTCTATGGTGAGGATGCAGTAAAGAAATATAGTGCATTAATTAAAGATCATTTAGTAATTGCAGCTGATCTTGTGAAAGCCGCAAAAGCTGGGGATCAAAATGCTGCTGCCGCTATAGAGAAGAAATGGTACGCTAATGGTGATGAAATTACTGAATTTCTTCACAGTATCAACCCATATATAGATAAAGAAGAATTCAGAAAAATGTTTTATGAACATTTAGCACTAACGAAAGCAGAAGCACTTGCCTTCCTTAATAAAGATTTTGAAGCAGGAGTAAAACTTTACGATAAAATTGAAAAAGAAGCATTAGAAATGGCCGACATGATTACAAACGCAATCGTAAAACAATTCCCGCAAGTATTTCAATAATTGATTAACGCCATCGGTCTCGTATTTATACTCACAAATAAACACGAGAAAAAGAAGAAAGTGTATTTGAATGAAAAATTCGCACTAATAGACATTATTGATTCTAAAGAAGTATTTGATAATGAAGGTAACTCATTAGTAGAACTAACTTGTAAATACAGCATATATTTAGATGAAAAATACTACTGTAAATCTCTTGATGATTATACTGGACAAGTATTCCCCTTTTTAAGCGCTAAAATAGGAAAAGGACTTCTTAGAAACTTAAATTATTACTTTTCTTACGTTGATGCCTATGATAAAAAGCCACCTGTTAAAGAAATAAGACCGCTTATGAAACAAGTAACGAACAGATAAATGTTTATCATGCTAGTTTTAATCGCCTGGCTTGGATATACAAAATTACTTTATGAAAATGGATTTCTTCAAGAAAAAAAGAATTCAGTAGAAGTAATGAATACTAGCATTACAGGAGAAATTGAACAGATTTTCCATGTGAATTTACAAGGTTATCGTAAAACGAACGTTGATGCCGTTATAGCTGAAAGTAAAACCGACCCGAGCGAACTATCCTTACTGGAGCTCATTAATACATCTTGTTCACGAGATTGCATAAGTGAACCAATAACATACGTAAACGCAAACAATGGCTATATTTTTTATAAAGAATCTAGCGGAACTAATGTAGCTATAAAAATTAAAAAGCGAGATACATGGGAAATTGAAAAAAATTTAGTTCAAGATGGAATATAATTGAAGAAAATTCTATTATCTGTTCTTTGTGGAGCTGTAATTTTAAGTGGAGCATGCTCTAAAGATACAGACTCTAAAGATTCAACATCAAAGAAAACTATTAAAGAGGCAAGTGAATCGACACAGGTATTATCAAAAGAAGAGTTTGATAAGATGCACTCTAATCCTAAAGAGTATAAAGGAAAAAAAGTTGATTTCTATGCACAAATCTTTGTCGAACCTGAACGTGATAAAGATGGTACATACCTTCAAGCTTGGGCCGATAAAGAGCAAAGCAAAAACACTATTATTGCTTTCAAAGACCCCAAATTAGATGTAAAGCGCGAAGATTATATTCATGTAAAGGGAACTATTAAAGACGTCTTTGAAGGAGAAAATGCTTTTGGTGGAAAGGTAAAAGGTCCAACCATCGTTGCAACAAGTGTCGAAAAAACCGATTATGCAACTGCTTTTGATCCTGTAAAAAAAACAATTGAGGTTAATGAAGAACAAGATCATAAATGTTATAAAATGATAGTTAAAAAAATTGAAATTGCTGATAAAGAAACACGAGTTTATTTTACAGCCAAAAATGATGCAACTGCAGCATTTAATTTCTATGAATTCAACTCCAAATTAATCGTTAACGGTCAACAACTAGAATACCAAGATACTTATGAAGCAAAATACCCTAAAATCCCACAAGGTATGATGCCTGGCGTAACTAGTGATGCTGTTTTAACCTTCCCTAAACTACCAATTGAGCAAGGTGAATTACAATTGATACTAGAAGGTTCAAGTGAAAATTATGATTTAAGTCCTGAACCATTTAACTATAAAATTAAGTTTTAAATGAAAAGATTATGTATAATCCCATGTGGAAAGAAGAAAATTTGGGATAAGTATGTAGATTATGGACCTACTGAGGCAAAGAATGTATATATTAGTCCTTTCGGAAAAGCATGTCAGGCGTACGCAACTGAGTTCTTTGAGGATTGGGTTATTTTATCAGCAAAGCATGGATTTTTAAAGCCAAATGATATTGTACAAGAAAACTATGATCTTGCATTTGATTCGAAGAGTGATGAAGTTATTAGCATAGAGCAACTACAAAAACAGATGACTGATAAAGGTTTCATGCAGTTTGACGAAATTGTTTTGCTTGCGGGAAAGAAGCATAAAAAAGTAGTCACAAAGTTATATCCAGAAGAAATCATTACATATCCGTTAGAAGGATGTAAAGGGATCGGGTATATGTTGCAGAGGTTGAAGGGAGCTGTGGAGGAAGGGGAGGAAATATAAATGGAAAAAGTACTAGTTTTCGGGCATAAAAACCCAGATACAGATGCAATTTGTTCTGCAATTGCTTATGCAGAATTGAAAAAAGAATTAGGAATGAATGCTGAGCCTGTACGTTTAGGCGAAATCAGCGGTGAAACTCAATTTGCGTTAGACTATTTTAAAGTAGAAGGACCGCGTTTTGTTGAGACAGTTGCAAGCGAAGTGGACAACGTTATTTTAGTTGACCATAACGAGCGTCAACAAAGTGCTAACGATATCGAATCTGTTCGTGTGTTAGAAGTTATCGACCATCACCGTATTGCTAACTTTGAAACAAGCGATCCTATTTACTACCGTTGTGAGCCAGTTGGATGTACAGCTACAATCTTAAACAAAATGTACAAAGAAAATGGCGTTACAATTCGTAAAGAAGTTGCAGGTTTAATGTTATCTGCAATCATTTCAGATTCTTTACTATTCAAATCTCCAACTTGCACAGAGCAAGACGTAGCAGCAGCTCGTGAATTAGCGGAAATCGCTGGTGTAGATGCAGATAGCTATGGCTTAGAAATGTTAAAAGCTGGTGCGGACTTAAGCGGAAAAACAATGGAGCAATTAATCTCTCTTGACGCTAAAGAATTCCAAATGGCTAACGCGAAAGTTGAAATCGCACAAGTAAACGCTGTTGATACTAACGACGTTCTTGTACACCAAGCGGAACTTGAAAAAGTTATCTCTGCAGTAGTAGAAGAAAAAGGTTTAGACCTATTCTTATTCGTTGTAACTGATATCTTAACTAACGATTCTGTGGGTCTTGCGATCGGTAAAGCAGCAAACGTTGTTGAGAAAGCATACAATGTAACATTACAAAACAACACAGCTACCTTAAAAGGTATTGTATCTCGTAAAAAACAAATCGTACCAGTATTAACTGAAGCATTCCAAGCTTAAATGAAAAAGACAAGTTTACAAAAGATGAAAAAGGTTATGTTAAGCGGTGGGATATTACTTACGGGATTATTAACATTTGGATTTTCAGAAAAGGCTTCAGCTCATGGGTATGTAGAATCACCAGCGAGCCGATCTTATTTATGTAAGCAAGGGGTAAATGTAAATTGCGGTCCAGTTCAATATGAACCACAAAGTGTAGAAGGAATAGGCGGCTTTCCGCAATTAGGACCTTCTGATGGACAAATTGCAGGTGCGGGCCATTTTCCAGCTTTAGACGCTCAATCAGTAGATAGGTGGAAGAAAGTTACGTTAAACGGCGGGACAAATACATTCAAGTGGAAACTAACGGCTCCTCATAGTACGAAAGAATGGAAATACTACATTACAAAGAAGGATTGGAATCCAAATATGCCTTTAACAAGGTCTAGTTTAGATGTAGTGCCGTTCTATGTGAAAAATGATGGCGGGGTTAGACCAGGGACGACAGTAACGCATGAAGCAAATGTACCAACTGATCGTAGTGGCTACCATCTTATTTTAGCTGTTTGGGAGATTGCGGACACTGGAAATGCGTTTTATCAAGTTATTGATGTGAACCTTGTGAATAATGGTTTAAATTCTAATTTTGCGTTTAACAATGTAGTGCAAGTTCCTACATTATTTTAAATGGAGGTTACTGTGATGTTGAAACTGTTTCAATATAACTGGCAAGTTCGTGATGATTGGTTCACATGGTGCGAAGACATGTCAGCTGAAGAACTAGTAAAGAAACGGGTCGGTGGGTTCGGCAGTATATTACATACCCTATTTCATATTGTAGATGTGGAATATATGTGGATCTTAGGGTTACACGGTGAATCAGTGCCTGAGGAACCATTGTTTGAAGAGTATGCCAGCTTACAAAAAGTGAAAAAACTTTCAGCTCAATACCATGAGAAAGTGAAGTCATTTGTGACTTCCTGGACAAATGAAATGGATTCTCGGAAACTTTCAAAAGCTGACTTCAAAGAAGAGCCGATTAGCTCAAGAGACGCATCAATTAGGCGCCGAGTCATTGAATGTACACACGGAGAGTTAATACGTCATGTCATTGTCCACGAAATCCATCATATCGGCCAGTTATCTATATGGGCACGTGAGATAGGAAAGGAGCCAGTTTCCGCAAATCTGAGAGGGAGAGGGCTATTTGATAACTAGATGCGGAATTTAGTAATTGAAGAAATGAAGCAACTAGAAAATGAGATTGAAGATCTTTCTAAACTATTGACAACGGTTGTAGATGATGGGGCATCAATTGGTTTTTTACCCCCACTGGAACAAAAAGAAGCAACAAATTATTGGCAAACGGTATTAGCACCAGAAGTAATATTGTATGTTGCTAAAATAAATAATGAAGTGGCAGGAAGTGTTCAATTACATTTAGTTACAAAGCCAAACGGGATCCATAGAGCTGAGATTTGCAAATTAATGACTCACCCGAATTTTAGACGAAATGGTATTGGGCGTTTACTTATGCAAAAAGCAGAAGCACGGGCAAAGCAAGAAAACAGATCTCTTTTAGTATTAGATACTAGAGAAGGAGATCCTTCCAATAGATTGTACAAGTCATTAGGCTTTCAAGAATCCGGTAAAATACCGGGGTATGCAATTTCTCCAAATGGTGAGTTAGATGCAACGGTTATTAATTATAAAATGATTTAGATGAAATATATATTAGAAAGGAAATACGCAAGAGATTTACTGGATTGGGCATATGATCAAAACCCAGGTCCTTGGTTCGAACATTCAATTCATGTTGCCAATGCAACTGAAAAAATAATTGTAGAACTTATAAAAAATGGGTATGACTTAGATGTTGACATAGCATACAATGCCGCTCTCCTGCATGATATAGGAAGATATAAAGGTCTGACTAAATCTGTTATTCACTCCTATGATGGTTACATGTCTATAAATGATTTAGGGTATACAGGAAACGCCGTTATATGTGTGACGCATTCATTTCCTCGCAAAAATGAGCATATAGATATCGCAGCAGAGTGAGTGGAGGGATTACTTATTAGTAAAATAGGATTTGACTTAATAAATCATGAAGGTAACTTAAATATTGGATATGAAGATATAGTTGATATCTCTAGGAATTGTAAATTTTCTAACTGTTCGCATACAAATGAACCACACTGCGCGGTTAAAAAATCCATGTCTGATGGAATTCTTTCTGAACAAATATTTAAAAATTATTATAGACATTTAAACGAGGCACAATATGTTTCTAAACAAAGAAATAAAACAAAAGCTATCGACTATATGAAACAATTGAAACTTTTTCAAAAAAATTAGATGAATGGAGGGTATACGATGGAAAATCAACAATTTGGCTCTATAAATGATGTATTACTTCATTACAAAGAAGGTATTGGGAATTTCACACAACAAATTCCTGAAATTGCAGAAACCTATAACGCTTTTACACAAGCGTGCTTTCAGGAGGGTGCATTAACTAAAAGAGAAAAGCAACTTATTGCATTAGGGATTAGTTTGGCAACACAAGACGAATATTGTACGATTTATCATACAAAGGGATGTATTGACCAAGGATGTTCTGATAAAGAAATTTTAGAAGCTTGTGGTGTTTCGGCCGCGTTTGCTGGCGGAGCTGCAATGAGCCAAGCAGTAACTTTAGTACAAGAGTGTATGGTGGAATTAAAAAATCAAAGTCATTAAATGGAGCAGTTAGTAGAGTGGTTAGTAGGGCAAGTATGGAGTATTGGTTTAGTTGTTTTCGCATTAGGAGCAGGAGTGTATTTCACAATTGCAACTCGTTTTTTACAAATTCGTTATTTTAATGAGATGATTAAGCTATTATTTGAAGGGAAGAGCTCGGAGACGGGAATATCATCCTTTCAAGCATTTTGTTTGGCCTTATCAGGTAGGGTTGGAATAGGTAATATCGCAGGGGTAGCGACAGCTATCGCTTTTGGCGGGCCTGGAGCTGTATTTTGGATGTGGATGATGGCTCTATTAGGAGCAGCTAGTGCATTTGTTGAATCAACATTAGCACAAGTATATAAAAGTAAAGTAGGCAATGAATACCGCGGTGGTACACCATATTTCATTGAAAAAGGTTTGAAAATGAAATGGTTTGCAGTTATTGTAGCGGTAGTTGTAACACTTTCATATGGCGTATTATTACCAGGTATTCAATCGAGTAGTATCGCTGTTGGATTTGAAAACTCTAACGGTATTAGTAAATATGTAACTGGTATATTTTTAGTTGTGTTACTAGCAGCAATTATTTTTGGTGGTGTGAAGAGAATTGCTGGCGTTTCACAAATGCTTGTTCCTTTTATGGCCATTGGTTATGTAATTGTTACATGTATCATTTTAATTGCGAATATAACGGAAATTCCAAGTATGTTTGCTTTAATTTTCTCAAGTGCTTTTGGTGTAAATGAAATGTTTGGCGGCATCGTCGGCGCAGCTATTGCATGGGGAGTAAAGCGTGCGGTATTTTCAAACGTTGCTGGTGTAGGAGAAGCAACATATAGTTCTGCTGCTGCTGAAGTATCGCATCCTGCAAAACAAGGGTTAGTTCAAGCATTTTCTGTATATATCGATACAATTGTAGTTTGTACAGCGACAGCACTTATGATATTAATAACAGGTATGTACAATGTTATACCTGAAGGGAAAAGGGCAATTGTACAAAATATAGGCAATGTAGAAGCAGGTCCTATCTATACACAACAAGCAGTTGAAACTGTTATGACGGGATTTGGGCCAATATTTATTTCAATCGCAATTTTCTTCTTCGCATTTACAACTTTGCTTGCTTATTACTATATCGCAGAAACGACTCTCACTTATTTAGATCGTGAATTGAAATATGGATGGTTAAAACCAGTTTTAAAAATTGGATTTTTAATTATGGTATACATCGGTAGCGTAGAATCAGCTTCACTCTTATGGAATCTTGGAGATTTAGGAATCGGTAGTATGGCATGGTTAAACCTTATTGCGATCTTATTATTAAGCAAAACCGCATTAAAAGTGTTAAAAGATTATGAGACGCAGAAAAAAGAAGGGAAAGATCCAGTATTTGATCCTAAAAAAGTAGGAATGGAAGGTTTAACGATTTGGGAAGAGAGAAGTAAAGAGGGAGCAAGGAAAAGTTCTAAAGAAAAAATGTCGGTGGATGATGGGATGAAACTGTAGATGTTAACGACAAACATTGAGCTGAAACCAAAAGTGAAAGCGTTTTTAAATGAAGAAATTAAAATGTTTATCAATGGTGAATTTGTTCCTTCTATTAGTGGGAAGACGTTTGAAACATATAATCCAGCAACAGAGGATGTTCTAGCTGTCGTATGTGAAGCGCAAGAAGAAGATATTGATGTCGCAGTAAAAGCTGCGAGATTGGCCTTTGAATCAGGCCCTTGGACAGAAATGACTACTGCTGAAAGAGCACATCTTATATATAAACTAGCGGATTTAATTGAAGAACATAAAGAAGAATTAGCACAGCTAGAAGCATTAGATAATGGAAAACCATATCAAGTAGCACTTGAAGATGATATTGCAGCGACGGTTGAAAATTACCGTTATTATGCAGGTTGGGCTACAAAAATTATCGGACAAACAATTCCGATTTCAAAAGATTACTTAAATTACACACGCCATGAACCGGTTGGTGTTGTAGGTCAAATTATTCCGTGGAATTTTCCGCTCGTTATGTCTTCTTGGAAAATGGGAGCTGCACTTGCAACTGGTTGTACGATTGTATTAAAACCTGCAGAACAAACACCTTTATCGTTGCTATATACAGCGAAACTTTTTAAAGAAGCTGGTTTTCCAAACGGTGTTGTAAACTTTGTACCAGGTTTCGGCCAAGAAGCAGGAGCGGCAATTGTAAACCATCATGATATTGATAAAGTAGCTTTCACAGGCTCAACAGTTACAGGGAAATATATTATGCGTCAATCTGCAGAAACAATTAAACATGTAACATTAGAACTTGGTGGTAAGTCACCAAACATCATTTTAGAAGACGCTGACTTAGAAGAAGCGATTAACGGTGCGTTCCAAGGAATTATGTATAATCATGGTCAAAATTGTAGCGCAGGATCTCGAGTCTTCGTTCATCGAAAGCATTATGAAACGGTAGTAGAAGAGTTAGTAAAAAGGGCAAATAATATTAAACTTGGAGCTGGGATGGAAACAGATACAGAAATGGGTCCACTCGTATCTAAAAAACAACAAGAGCGTGTGCTGCAGTATATTAAACAAGGAAAGCAGGAAGGTGCTACTGTTGCAGCTGGTGGTGAACGTGCATTTGAAAAAGGTTATTTTGTTCAGCCAACCGTATTCACAAATGTTACTGATGATATGACAATTGTTAAGGAAGAAATCTTTGGACCGGTTGTCGTTGTACTCCCGTTCGATTCGACAGAAGAAGTAATTGAAAGAGCAAATCGCTCTTCATATGGGCTTGCTGCGGGTGTATGGACACAAAATATTAAAACGGGACATCAAGTTGCCAATAAATTAAAGGCAGGAACAGTGTGGATTAATGATTATAACTTAGAAAATGCGGCTGCACCATTTGGTGGATATAAGCAATCTGGTGTTGGACGTGAGTTAGGCTCATATGCGCTTGATAATTATACAGAAGTGAAGAGTATTTGGGTCAATATTAAGTGAATGTTAAAGGGAGAGATAAATATGAAAAAAATTAAAGGTGCATTTCCAGTATTAATAACACCAATGGATGAGTTTCAAGAGATTGATTGGAGAGGTGTAAAACAAAACGTAAACTACTTTATTGAGCAAAAGGTAGCTGGAATTATTATTAATGGAAGTACGGGGGAGTTTGTAAGTTTATCAAAAGAAGAACGATTTAATATGGTAGAAACAGTATTAAAAGAAGTCGATGGCCGTATTCCAGTCATTGTTGGAACTGCAGCAGAAACGACGAAAGAAACGATTGAATATACGAAACATGCAGAAGCACACGGAGCGGATTGCGCATTAATTATAAACTCTTACTATTGTAAACCGAAGGAAGAGGAAATTTATTTTCATTTTAAAGAAATCTCAAATGCTGTAAATATACCAATGATGTTATACAATAATCCATTTACTTCTGGTGTTGATATGAGTACAGAGTTAATGCTTCGAATTGGAAAAGAGTTTGAAAATGTTACACATATTAAAGAGTCTAGTGGAGATATTCGCAAAGCGAGAGATTTAGTAAGACAAGGCGAAGGTGCTTTTCAAGTTTTCTGCGGATCTGAAGATTTAGTTATGGAGTCTTATTTAGTTGGTGCCTCGGGATGGGTTTCAGTTGCAGGAAATATCGTACCAGGACTCGTTACGAAAATGTATGAGCATTTTCAAAATGGTGAATTAGAAAAAGCATGGGAGATAAACGATGCGATTTTACCTCTTTGTGAATTTCTTGAAGGATCAGGGAAATATGTACAAATCGTAAAACGGTCAATGGAATTACACGGGCAAGTTGGAGGACCTTCTCGTTATCCGAGATTAGGATTAACTGAAGAAGAAGATCAAAAACTTCAAACGATTATTTCAAAAATTGCAGCTCATGCAGCTGTTTAAATGAACATTCAAAAAATGTATACAGCAGTAGATGTGCACGTAGCTGGCGAAGCGTTTCGTGTCATAAAGGACGTACCCTGCAAATACTACTACAGTTTAGAACATTTAAATGAACAATTTTCAGGCGAATTAGCAGAAGAAATGCAACTTTTATTAAATGAACCACGTGGTTTTATTGGGTTAAATGGATGTATTGTCGTTCCTTCTATTCATAAGGAAGTTGATGCAGCTGTATTATTTTTTAATCATGAAGGATCCATTCCTCTTCATTATGGAGGTATTGTCGCGGTAATAACGATGTTACTAGAAAGTGGATATTTAAAAAAGAGGGAGTCTCATCAATATAAAATTGAAATGCTATCTGGAATATTTTCAGTCCATGCCTATGTAGAGGATGATGAAGTTATATCGGTGTCGTTTGAAAGTAAACTATGTTATATGGTTGAGAAAGATTTGAAGATTGGTAATATACGTTACTCTCTTATACAGGCTGATAAAGTATATGCAGTTGTAGAAAAGGATACGTATTCACCAGAAATTTGTATTGAAAATATCTCTGAATTAAAGAAATGGGGAGAAGCTACACTTCGAGCGATACAAAAACAGTCGCTTATAAAAAGACTTATTTTAGTAGATTCTTCGCAAACAGAAGAGAAACATATAAAGTCGATTACATTTCATGAAGATAACTTTATTGTCCGTTCTCCAGGTTTTGTGTCTACTATTGTGTCCTATGTACATGCGTTATTTAATAATGAGCATATAACGGATAAACCTTTTAAAAACGAAAGTATATTTAATAGCTTTATAACAGTAGAAAAAGTGAAGAAAGAAGAACTAGGATACATTTTCCGTTTTGAAAGTAGAGGATTCATTACAGGGATGCAGACGTTTCTATTAGATCCTACTGATCCATTTCCAACAGGTTTTTTATTAAAATAAATGAGGTCACAAAGAGTCTTTACGACGATTGATACACATACGGGCGGGAATCCAACGAGGACATTAATTAGCGGACTTCCTAAGTTAATTGGAGAGACGATGGCAGAAAAGATGTTACATATGAAAAAGGAGTATGACTGGATCCGCAAATTGTTAATGAATGAGCCGCGTGGTCATGATGTAATGTCTGGAGCATTGTTAACAGATCCGTGTCATCCTGAAGCTGATATAGGCGTTATATACATAGAGACAGGCGGATATTTACCGATGTGTGGTCACGATACAATTGGTGTATGTACAGCTTTAATTGAATCAGGTTTAATTCCAGTAGTTGAACCGATTACTTCTTTAAAGCTAGATACACCAGCTGGCTTAGTTGAAGTGGATATTACTGTTCAAAATGGAAAGGCGAAAGAAGTTTCATTCTGTAACATACCAGCTTTTTTACTGAAAAATATTACTGTACAAGTCGAAGAAATTGGAACTGTAGAGGCTGATATTGCGTATGGCGGAAATTTTTATGCCATTATCAATGCGAAGTCGGTAGGGTTAGAATTAATACCAGAAAACGCATCCGTAATCATTGATAAAGCGATTCATATTCGAAACACAATAAATCAGAAGTTTGAAATCATTCATCCAGAGTATTCGTTTATAAAAGGATTAACACATATTGAATTTTATACAGATCCTACTCATGAAAGTGCGCATGTGAAAAATACAGTTGTTGTTCCACCAGGAGGAATTGATCGATCTCCATGTGGTACAGGAACATCAGCGAAGTTAGCTGTATTATACGCTCATAAAAAAATCGACATCGATGAAGAATTTGTTCATGAGAGTATTGTAGGTTCACTATTTAAAGGGTGTGTCATGAATACAACATATGTAGAAAATATAGAAGCTGTAGTAACGAAGATTACCGGCTCAGCTTGGCTTATGGGGATGCATAGATTTTTCTACAATGAAAAGGATCCACTTAAAGAAGGCTTTTTGCTAATTCCGCCGATGGAACATGAAACGGAGGATGTAAAATGAATGAAAGAAAATGAGAGATGTAAGAGAAAGGAGGGGTGTTTTGTGAGGCACTGTGACGTTTTAATAATAGGTGGTGGAATTATAGGGTGTTCTATTGCATATTACACTTCAAAATACGGAAGAGACGTAACAATCATTGAAAAAGGAGAATTTGTCAGTGGGACGTCTTCACGGTGTGACGGGAACATTTTGGCTATTGATAAAGACCCAGGGTTTGATAGTCAAATGTCGTTAGTAAGTCAAAATTTAGTAACTGAATTAAGTGAAGAATTGGAGCACTCATTTGAATATAGAGCGCCAGGAAGCATTCTCGTTTGTGAATCAGACGAAGAGATGGAGGCAGCACAGCAATGGGTAAATCGTCAAAAAGAAGCTGGGTTACCGTTTCGAATGCTTGATAGGCAAGATATAAGAGAGGAATCACCATTTTTTGCGGATGATTTATTGGGTGGTTTAGAATGCGCAACTGATTCTACTGTAAATCCATATCTCCTTGCATTTTCACTTCTAGCAGAGTCGAAAAAAATGGGCGCGAAAGCGATTAATCATACAGAAGTAAAAGAAATGAAAAGAGATATAGACGGCTCCTTTATTATAGAAACGACAAATGGGACGTTTACTGCGAAGCAAGTTGTGAACGCAGCCGGTGTGTGGGCTCCCAAAATCGGGCAGATGTTAGATGTAAATATTCCAATCGAACCGAGAAAAGGGCATATTATTGTAGCCTCAAGGCAACAACACGTAGGTTGCCGTAAAGTAATGGAATTTGGCTATTTAATTTCTAAATTTGGCGGAAAACGAAAAGTAGATGCTTTAACTGAAAAATACGGGGTAGCTCTTGTATTTGAACCGACAGAAAGCCAAAATTTTTTAATTGGTAGCAGTCGAGAGTTTGTAGGATTTCATACGAGAATTAACAACGAGGTTATTAAATGTATTGCGAACAGAGCAATTCGTTTTTATCCGAAAATGGCAGATATGATGGTGATTCGTTCATATGCCGGCTTACGTCCGTGGACAGAAGATCATTTGCCAATTATTTCAAGAGTGGATCGTATTCCGAATTATTTTATTGCAGCTGGACATGAAGGTGATGGAATTAGTCTTGCGGCAGTTACTGGGAAAGTGATTGAAGAGTTATTAAATGAAAAAGAAACAATCATTCCTATTAAACCACTTCGTTTGAGTCGTTTTACAGAAAGGGTGTTAAACGGATGAATGACATTTTCATTTCCAACAATCAAAGAGTTTATGAAGATTTTGTCTATCGATTATACAAGTAGCATGAAACACATTAACAAAGTAAATGGAATATTTTATTACCTCCCTTCTACTACAGAAGAATATAGTTGCGGCTATATATATGAGGACGACTCGTTCAATGCTTTAATTGATGCACTTTCACATGCATTAGCCGTTGTCATCATTAACAAAAACGAAGAGCCAATATGTTGTATAACGGCTCAGCAAATGATTCCTTTTCTCTATAAGTCTTACACTGAGCTACAATCTTTTTATAACACTGTCATTCAAACGACTGATTCTTCTGTTACCGTCATTGATGAGAAAGAATGCGTTCGTACGTGGACAGATGGCGCTGAAAAAATCTTTTCAGTCAAACATAACGAAATTATCGGACAACCGATTACACGTTTTTTTGATTATAAAGATTTAGAAATTTTACAATCATTACATGACGGAAAAAGCATAATCGCTCAGTTCCATCAGCCTCGTCCAGATTTATTCGTATTAATTAATTCAAATCCAGTTTATTGTAACGATGAAATTATAGGAGCAGTCGTTTCAGAAACAGATGTGACAAATCAAGTTGTATTGAACGAAAAACTATTTAATATGTCACATGAAATGCACCGATTAGAGCAAGAAGTAGCAAAATATAAAGATACATCCGATCCTTTCCTTGCAATGAATGGAAAAAGCCCTGTTATACAAAGGACTATTCAATTAGCTAGAAAGGTCTGTTCAGTGAAATCAACCGTTTTAATACTCGGCGAAAGCGGTGTCGGAAAAGAAGTATTTGCGAAAGCAATACATGAAGCAAGCGAGGCAGCAAAGGCGCCTTTCATTTCAATTAACTGCGGCGCGATTCCAGAAGCGTTATTTGAAAGTGAATTATTCGGATATGAACGTGGGGCGTTTTCTGGAGCAAATAGTAAAGGGAAAAAAGGTAAAATAGAGCTCGCTCAAGGTGGTACTTTGTTCCTTGATGAAATAGGTGAAATGCCTCTCGATATGCAAGTGAAACTTTTACGTGTATTGCAAGAAAGAAAGTATTACCGAGTTGGTGGAGAAAAAGAAATAAATATTGATTTCCGTGTTATCGCTGCTACAAATCGTGATTTACAAGAAGAAATGCGAAAAGGAACTTTCCGAGAAGATTTATACTATCGTTTAAATGTAGTTAGCTTACAGATTCCACCGCTGCGCGAAAGACGAGAAGATATTATTGAATTAACATACTCTTTCTTAAACGATTTTTCGATTAACTATAACAGACCTATTCGTGACTTACCTTCAAGCATTATGCATGAACTACTTCATTACGATTGGCCTGGTAATATTCGTGAACTTCGAAATGTAGTTGAGAGACTCGTCGTGTTCGCGACAGACGGTATTATAAAACAAGAATATTTGCCGTTTCATACAAATGATACTTTAGACAATCATACGTCTCATTCCCTATTACTCAGCAATAATCATACGATTCTTTCTTTACAAGAAGAGATGGATGAGCATGAGAAAAAAGTCCTTGAAAGAGCTTTACACATTTTAAAGGGAAATAAATTAGAATGTGCGAAACAACTTGGGGTAACGCGAGCCACTTTATATAATCGTTTAAAAAAACTTGGGTTGCAATAAATGTCGAATAAAGAGAACTTAATTGTTTGTCGTTGTGAAGAAGTTACATACGAACAACTTCAATCGACAATTGCTGAATATAAATGCTCGGCAAGAGAATTAAAACTAAGAACACGTGCCGGTATGGGATTTTGCGGTGGCCGCACATGTAGAATGATGTTAGATCGAATGATTGAAAGTGCAAATCCTGACGTAACTCCTAATGAAATACCGTTAAAATATCAACCACCAATACGTGCTGTTACTTTTGGAGCGGTAGGTGATACTAAATGAATGAGTAGAATTACACATCACCCTATTTTAGGTAGTTTAAATAATAGTCAGCGCATCGCTTTTCAATTTAACGGGCAACAATATGAAGCATATGAGCATGAAACAATTGCTGCTGCCCTGCTAGCAAATGGAATACGAACGTTGCGCGTACATGAAGATAGCGGGAAACCGCGAGGTATTTATTGTAATATCGGTCATTGTTCAGAATGCCGTGTGACAGTAAATAATCAAACGAATGTGCGCGCATGCTTAACAGTTGTAGAAAACGAAATGATTGTCGAAAGTGGAAAACAGCATCCAAATATCGTGAGAGAGATGGTGAAAAAGCGATGAATGATTGATGTAATTATTATCGGTGCAGGACCGGCAGGATTATCAGCTTCCACCTCTTGTGCACGTTTTGGTCTTAACGTACTTGTTATTGATGAATTTATGAAACCCGGCGGGAGATTGTTAGGACAGTTACATCAAGAGCCTACTGGAGAATGGTGGAACGGAATTGAAGAATCAAAACGCCTTTACGAAGAAGCCGAATCACTTTCAGTCGATATTCGGTGCGGTGTTTCCGTCTATAATTTAGATAAAGATGATAGTTCTTGGTTCGTACATACTAATATCGGTACGTTAGAAGCTCCGTTCGTATTAATTGCTACTGGTGCTGCTGAGTATTCTATCCCCCTTCCTGGCTGGACACTTCCAGGAGTTATGTCAATTGGAGCGGCTCAAGTTATGACAAATGTTCATCGCGTGCAAGTTGGAAAAAAAGGAATCATTATTGGTGCTAACATTTTATCATTCGCCATTTTAAATGAATTGCAATTAGCGGGAATTAAAGTGGATCATATCGTACTTCCTGAAAAAAGTGAGTTAAGCCAAAAAGCTGGTGAACCAGAAGAAGTTTTGAACTCCCTTTTACATGCAGCTCATCTCGCTCCTTCTGCTTTTTTGCGTATAGGTAGCCGTTTTATGAAGTATGGTTGGATTCGAAAAGCCGGCTTAACCTTCTATCCAAATAACGGAATGAAAATAAACGGGACACCACTTCATCTTCGGAAAGCTGCACTTGAAATTATTGGCACAAATCAAGTTGAAGGTGTTCGCGTTGCTAATATTGATTCTAAAGGAAACATTATGAATGGATCAGAGAAGATATATGAGGCAGACTTCGTTTGTATCGCTGGGGGCTTATATCCACTTGCTGAGCTTGCTGCTGTGGCAGGTTGTCCCTTCCATTACATCCCAGAATTAGGTGGACACGTCCCTCTTCATTCCGAAACAATGGAAACCTCTCTTCCAGGTTTATTTGTAGCCGGAAATATTACTGGGATTGAAAGCGGGAAAATCGCGATGGCGCAAGGGAGTGTCGCTGGATATTCAATCGTAAAACACGCTAATATAAAATCGAATTCAGTTGAACAACACTTGCAACAAGCAATCCAACATGTTCACACCGTACGCCATCATGCTGCGATTCAGTTTAATCCGATGATTGATGCTGGTAGACGAAAGATGAATGAAATTTGGCGTGATTATTCCACCACATACGCACATACTAAAAAGAGCTGCTGAATGGAAACAATAAAAATTTCTGAGCAAGAGCTTATAAATGCGCTTTGCGTATATATCGCTGAAAAAAAACAAGTGGGTCCAGAAGAAGTATTAGTTGAACTAATGTATGATGATGAGTATGGTTTCTCTGCTGAAGTAGAGGTAAATGGTCGTCAACAAATTTTAATTCAAGCGAACTTAATCGAGGCACTACGCTTATTACTTGACAGAGAATACAATGTCAATTCATTCGCAGCAAGATTACAACTTGAATTAGATGATGAAGAAGGCATTTACGCATTAGCGAAATTTAATAACTCGGATGAGTAGATGTTGAAAAAACTTGTAGCAGTAATGACAGCATTCATGGTTATCTTTGGAGCTAGCAGCTTCATGTTTGTAGATCACGCAGCAGCAAAGAGTTACAAATCTGGTAAAAAATCATTTACACCAAGTTCAGGTCAAAAGTCAAAAGTTGATTTAAACAAAAAAGACTCAAACGTGAATTCTCAAAAAACGAATCCAGATTCAAAAACAAAAGCAACAAACACAGCGCCAAAAAGTAATAAAGGAAGCTTTATGAAAGGTTTATTACTAGGTGGTCTTGGTGGTTTACTAATGGGTAGCTTATTTGCAAATATGGGAGCTCTTGGTTCTGTATTAGCGTTTATGGTAAATATGTTAGTAATGGCTGGTATCGTAATGTTAGCAGTTCGTGCATTTAAATACTTCAAAGATCAACGTAAGAAAAAGGCAGATGAAGTAGCATGGAAACAATAAATGGCAACCCTCCTTCTATCACTTAGAGGATGGAATACGAAAAAACCTCTCGGTATTTTACAAGAAGCTTGGGCAAAGTCACATAAAAAAGATATTGAAAGCGGACAAAGCGTAACTGCTTTTATTACTACCGCACTTTCACCTATTTTTGAAAAACTAATTAAGATTGACGATACAGACGTTGGTTTTTCTTTAAATGAAATTGTTGCGCTTGGTAATCAGATTGAAAACACAAGTTTCTCTGTAACTGCGATGCAAAACTGGGTGAAACGAGATATAAAAGAAATGATTGGCTCTCCTCAAAAAGGGAAAAAGTATTCAATCGAACAAGCAGCCTTACTATTCATTGTTGAAGATTTAAAAACAGCACTTGATTTTGAATCCATTCGTAAGCTATTACGACTTATCGTAAATGACCCAGCCGATCGTAGTGATGATTTAATTAATCCTGTTCATTTATATGTAGCATACTCTTCTCTATTTGAAGAACTCAATCAAGGGAATTGCTTACAACTAAATGCAACAGATACAGTCCATACAATTGAAAATATCGTGAAAGAAAAAGCTGATAAAATCGCGAGAAAATTCGATCAAATTAATAACGAACAACGCGAAGCAATTCGTAACGCTATTATTATCGCCACCCTTTCTGTACATACCGCATATGTACAAATGTTAGCGAAACGTTACGTAACAGCAACGTTATTTTTACAAAATTTAGATGTGAAATCGTAAATGAAACATAAAATTGCTGTACTGGCAGATGTACATGGAAATGCAACTGCTTTAAAAGCTGTTATCGAAGATTCTATGAAAGAAGGTGTGACTGATTATTGGTTTTTAGGAGATTTAATTATGCCTGGTCCTGGATCGAATGATTTATTTGAAATGTTAGATAGTATTAACGTTGATACTTATGTACAAGGAAACTGGGAAGATAGCTTTCTTGACGTTCTTAATAAAAACATTGATATTGATAACGCAACTGATATTTATGTTTCTAGATTAGTTCAGTATCAATGTGAAAACTTGGATAAAAACTATATTAATCATATTAAAAATTTACCATTACATATAACAAAACAGGTTAATGATTTATCAATTAGTATTAGTCATAATCTACAAAATAAAAATTACGGAGGAGATTTATGGCCCACTAATAATCAGGAACAGTTTGATCGGTTATTTGATCGTGATTATGATATTGCGATTTACGCTCATACCCACCATCAATTGTTGCGCTATAGTAGCAATGATCAATTAATTATTAACCCAGGAACAGTTGGACAACCTTTTTACAAGTGGAATAAGCTAAACTCTGACTTACGTGCTCAGTATGCAATTCTTGAAATTGATGAGGCAGGGGTTGCTGATGTGAGGTTTAAAAAGGTTTTTTACGATGTAGAAAAGGAATATAAAAATGCCTCTAATAAAAATCTTCCTTATATTGATTTATACCGTGAACTGCTAGAGACAGGAAAAACTCATACACATGATATTGAATTATTACAAGAAATTAATGATAAATATAATTATAAAAATGAAGTAATTAAGTTTATCGAGAAAATCTGAATGGATTGGCATGAACGTTTATTACAAATAGATGATTTACCAATTATATTAGAATGGTATAACAACGAAGAATTGCATAATATAGCAGATGTGAAATCATTTAAGCGATATACAATTGAAGAGCTTCGGCAGTATTGGACTGAAAAATTGTCGCGGTCTTATGCGAGCTATCATGTAATAGTAGTAGAAGATGAAGTAATAGGGAGGGTCGGATTAAAAAAGAAGAAATATGAAGATGCGTACGTGATGGAATACTCTATCCTCATTGGTGTTTCGAATTTATATTCAAAAGGGCTTGGAACGGAGATTACAAAGTATTTTATTAGTAAATCATTTTTAAATCCTGATATAGAAGCTGTTGTATTACAAGTTAGGGAAGATAATAAGAGGGCCATTCGTTGTTATGAGAAAGCTGGATTTAAAAAAGAAAAATCGTATATAGAGAATCAAGTGAAAGTGTATGATATGCACAGAGTTAAGAAAGAAGAAACAATATAGATGCGTGTTGCAGATCCGATTTATGGCCCAATCTCTATTCATGATAGAGATATCCTTCAATTGATAGATACAAAAGCATTTCAAAGGTTGGCCTATATTAAACAACAAGGACATACTTATTTTTTACATGAGAACGCAATACATACGAGGGAAGAACATTCGATAGGTGTATATGTTCTAGTAAATAAAGTGATAGAACACCTTACTGAGATTGGTGATATACATTTATCAAAATATGAACGAAAGCTAGTATCTACTGTAGCTCTTCTACATGATGCTGGACATGGTCCATATTCACATTGTTTTCAGCAAATATCAGGTGAAGATCATGGTGAGTGGACGATACGAATCATTCAAGAGGATGAAAAAATACGTACGATTTTAAATCAGACTCCTGGATTATTAGATGATGTAGCGAAAGCTTTAACAGAAGATGGAGTTTTTCCAATTATTGATGAACTATTATTTAATTCATTAGGAATGGATCAATTAGATTTTTGGAATAGAGATTTATATTATTCCTCGCTTGAATTCGAGTGCTTACGAATAGAAGGATTGATTGCTAATATGCGTTTTATTAACGGTAAACTTGTTATTGCAGAACAAGGAATCCCATATATTGAACAACTAATGAAAATGAAAGAAAAGCTTTACAATAATGGCTTTGGCCATCCGTTTGTAATAGGGAAAGACTTATTGTTGCAATCCATTTTTCAAAAGATAAAGGAGAAAAAACTTTCGTTCTATACCCCTGAGCTACAAAATTTCTTTTATAAAAGAAAGAAGATAGAGATAGAGGACATTTTAGAAAAATCGAATTTCATTCAAGAGATAGTAAAATTGCCTAAAAAAGAATATGCGTATTCTTTTTAAATGTTAAGTAGTTTTATTCACTCAGTATTAACGTTTTTTGAAGGATTAGGTTATTGGGGCATTATGCTTGGACTAATGATCGAGATTATTCCAAGTGAAATTGTTCTCGCTTATGCAGGATACTTAGTATTCAATGGTAGCATCTCATTTATAGGTGCAGTTGTATTTGGTACCATTGGCGGCGTTATTGCTCAAATCTTTATTTATTGGATTGGACGATACGGTGGACGCCCTATATTAGAGCGTTATGGAAAATATATTTTCATTCATAAAAAACAAATCGATGCTGCCGAAGATTGGTTTAATCGTTACGGAACTGGCGTAATTTTCACAGCTCGCTTCATTCCGGTAGTGCGTCATGCGATTTCAATCCCTGCTGGTATTACAAAAATGCCATTACTACGTTTCACTACATTAACGGCACTTGCAATCATCCCTTGGTCTATTATTTTTATTTATTTAGGTGAAAAACTAGGTGAAAACTGGGAGAATATTAATGATATTGCTGGACCGTATGTGAAATCGTTCGCGATCGGTGGCGTCGCACTTATTCTTTTATATTTCGTAATAAAAAAGTGGACAAAAAAACGTAAAAAACTTGCTTAAATGAAGAAAGAAAATATTGTGGATGAAAAGTTAAGTTTAATAGAATGGTGCCAAACATTGAATGAGATATGCGATGATACATGGTTTCAGCCATTAAAAAATAGTTCGTGGGGAATTGCGGATGTGATTTCACATTTTATCGTTTGGGACGAGTTTGTAATAATATCTCGAATTTCTTATTTTCTAAGTACTCAATCTGTACCTAATGTTTCAATAGATGTAGAGCAAATGAATAAAGGTGCAATAAGATATGCGAGATCAGGTATTTCAAAAGAACAACTATTAGATCAATTTAGTGTTACACGTAAACAATTAGTGGAGCAAATTGAGCGGATTCCCACCCAATATTTTTATAATGACTACCAATTTGGTACAAAAAAAGTGAGATTAAATAATTACTTTTTATCACTCATTCAGCATGACTTGAAGCATAAAGAAGAAATAATACAATTTTTAATGCATAATCAAGCCTATAATAAAAACCGCTATAATTCTGAATGAATGAAGATGAAGCATGCTTTCGGACCAATTATTTTAGCCTGTATACTTTTTTTCATTGTATTGCTTATTCCATCCAAAAGTTTAGTATCGCTAATTAGTGATAAAAAGATAGAAGATGCGGCAACGTCCTTACAAAAAGAAAAACTACAAAGTGTTTTCTTACAGCAGAAAATGTTAGAGAATTCGCAGTATTTACCGATGTACGGTTCATCTGAATTTTTACGAATGGATGCATACCATCCATCTAATTATTTCAAAGTAAATCCAGCAGGTTTTACACCATTTTTAATTGGAACTGGCGGTACGCAAAGTTTAGCTCATATTTTAAATGTGACGTCTACAATGGATGATTTGGAAGGCAAAAAAGTCGTCTTTGTTCTTTCGCCACAATGGTTTACAAAAACGGGTGTATCACAAGGGGATTTTACTAATAATTTCTCCAAACAACAAGCATATCATTTTATTTTTAATGATGAGATTAAACCTGAAATGAAGAAGAAAATTGCGAAACGCCTATTAGATTATAAAGTTGTTCAAAAAGATGATATATTAAAAAATTCATTAGAAGGTATTGTTTATAATGATACGAAACATAACATAAAAGCAGGTCTAGCCAAACCACTTGCTTATATGCACCGAAACATTTTAGATCATAGAGATTTATTTAATTCTTTATTTAAGATTGAACCGATGAAAGAGAAAACAAATATGGGACTACGTTCAATTTCTTGGGAGAATGCACGTAAACATGCGGAACAAGAAGGGCAAGCGGAGTCTACTACAAATACATTTGGAATTGAAAACCCGTATTACTATAAACATAATTTAAAGAAAAAATTAAAAGGCCTAAAAAATTTTAGAGCAAATGAATCGTATGATGAATCACCAGAATATGATGACTTACAAATTGTTTTAGATCTTTTCAAAGAAAAAAATGTTAAGCCACTCTTTATTTCTGTACCTGTAAATGGACCTTGGTATGATTACGCTGGTTTCCCGAAAGAACGCCGTGAAGTGTATTATACAAAGGTTAGAGAGCAAGTTGAGAAAGCAGGGTATCCAGTAGTCGATTTCTCTAGCCATGAATATGATAAGTATTTCTTAAAAGATACGATTCATTTAGGCTGGAAAGGCTGGATCTATTTTGATGAAGCTGTGCAGAAGTTTTATTCTGAGAAATAAATGAAAAAGGTAGTTCGCTACTCATTAGTTAGTACTCTATTAGTTTCTTCATTTTTAGTTGGTTGCGCAAAAGAAAAAACAGCTACAAAGCCGAAAGATGAGAAGAAAGTATTGCAGCTACTAGAAACGGGTGAAATTCCATCATTACATTCAGGGAAAGTAACAGATGCGGTATCATTTAACGTTTTGAATAACGTAATGGAAGGGCTATTCCGATTATCGAAAAATGATGAAGTAATTGAAGCCGGAGCGCAAAAATATGAGGTTAGTAAGGATGGAAAGACTTATACATTTCATTTACGTGATGCGAAATGGTCTAACGGAGATCCAGTAACGGCTCACGATTACGTATATGCTTGGAAGCAGCTTATTAATCCAGATACAGCTTCTCAATATGCATATATTGCGTATGATGTGAAAAATGCGGAGAAAATAAATAAGAAACAAATAGGATTAGATGAATTAGGAGTAAAAGCAAAGGATGATAAAACATTTGTCGTAGAGCTGGAACATCCTGTACCGTATTTTACGAAACTACTCATTTTGCCATCTTTCTATCCGATTAATGAAAAATATGCGAAAGAGCAAGGTGATAAATACGGATTAGAAGCAAATAAAACGGTATATAATGGACCGTTTACATTATCAGAATGGAAACATGAAGCTAGCTTTACAATGAAGAAAAATGATAAGTATTGGGATAAACAAGAAGTGAAGTTAGATGAAGTAAACTATCAAATTGTTAAAGAAATTTCAACTGCGGTAAATTTATATGAAACAGATAAGGTTGATAGAGCGGTCATTTCTACAGAATTCGTAGATAAATATAAAACGAATAAGGAACTGAAACAATATACAGATCCAGTCATGTATTTCTTCCGTTTCAATGAAAATGTACCGATTCTTAAAAATAAAAATGCGCGTCTGGCACTAAGTACAGTGTTTGATAAGAAGGGTCTTGCGACTTCATTTTTAAATGATGGTTCTGTTGCTGCAAACTACTATGTACCAAAAGGGTTTTTAAAAGGTCCAGATAAGAAAGACTTTAGAAGTACAGCGGGCGAATTTAATAAGACAGACGTAAAACTGGCAAAAGAATATTGGGAAAAGGCAAAGCAAGAAACAGGAACGAATGAAGTAACGCTTGAGTTATTAAACTATGACTTAGAAAACTTTAAAAAAGTAGGCGAATATATTAAAGAACAGCTTGAGAAAAACTTACCTGGGCTAAAAGTAAATGTGAAATTACAACCACATACGCAAAAACTGGCGCTAGAGAAGAAAAAAGAATATGAAATGTCGTTGTCACGCTGGTTACCTGATTATCCAGATCCGATGACTTATTTAGAAGTATTCCTTTCAGGAAGTACTGTAAATAATACAGGGTATGCAAATCCAGAATATGATGCGTTAATTAAGAAGATTAAAACTGAATTAGGTAACGATGAAAAAGCACGTTGGAAAGCACTGCAAGATACTGAAAAAATGCTTCTGGATGATGCAGTAATTGCACCGGTATTCCAGCGCGGTCTATCTTACTTACAAAAACCATATGTGAAAGACTTATATGTGCATCAATTCGGTCCAGCTACAAGTTTAAAATGGGCAGATGTACAAAAATAAATGAAAAAAGTAGGAACTGCATTATTAACGACTTTATTTATATTTTCATCGTTTACATCGGCAAATGCTGAAGAGAAGAAAGATAGCAAAGCGTTTATAGATGTATCTGCCGCAACGTTATGGACTGCACCTGATTCGTTACGGCCAATTGATGCACCGAGTGCAACAAATCCAGTTGATTTATGGAAGTGGACGAAATCAATGACGCTTGATGAAAAACTATGGTTAACAAATGCAAATAAATTAGAAACGCAAGCACTACTCGGTCAAGAAGTAACGGTTGTTGATAAGAAAGGTGACTGGGTAAAAGTGTTAGTACACGGACAGCCGACACCGCGAAATGAAGAAGGTTATCCGGGATGGATGCCGGAAAAACAATTAACGTATAATCAAGAGTTTGCAGATAAAACAAACGAACCGTTCGTATTAGTAACGAAACCGACCGCAATTTTATATATAAATCCTTCTGAAAAACAAAAAGTACTTGAAGTTAGCTATAATACGCGACTGCCGCTACTAAGTGAAGATACCATTTCATACCGCGTATTGTTGCCAAATGGACAGAAAGCATGGCTACGAAAAAATGATGGAACGGTTTACCGTTCTCAAGATGATATTCCAACACCGACAGCCGATGATTTAATCAACGCAGGGAAAATGTTTTTAGGTTTACCATATATATGGGCTGGTACAAGTGGGTTTGGATTTGATTGCTCTGGATTCACACATACGATTTATAAAGCGCACGGTATTACAATACCGCGCGATTCTGGACCGCAATCAAGAGCGGGAGTTGTTGTTGATAAAGAAAACTTACAAAAAGGGGATTTAATCTTCTTTGCACATGATCAAGGGAAAGGTAGTGTCCATCACGTTGGGATATATATTGGTGATGGTAATATGATTCACTCACCAAGAGCTGAAAGATCAGTTGAAATCATCCCGTTAAATACACCAGGATATATAGAAGAATACGCTGGTGCTCGCCGTTACTTACCGTAAATGAGCGAAATGAAAATTACGGATATAAAGGTGAAGCGTCGTTGTGTAAAGCTTCATACTCCATTTAAAACCGCACTTCGTACCGTAACTGAAATTGAAAGTATTGATGTGTTTATTCATACAAATGAAGGAATTGTTGGAAAAGGAGCTGCGTCCGCAACACCGGTTATTACGGGAGATTTCGCTAGTGGGATTGAGGAAGCTATATTAGGACCGCTGCGTTCATGCTTAATTGGTCAAGATATAATTCAATTTCAGCAGTTATTACAGCATATCCAAATGAGTTGTATAGGAAATACAAGTGCGAAAGCGGCGGTTGATATCGCTTTATATGATGTGTATTGCCAATATCAAAACGTTCCACTTTACGCATTATTAGGCGGTAAGAAAGAAATCTATACAGATATTACAGTAAGTGTAGATGATCCTATTATTATGGCAAAAGAGGCAAAGCAACATGTAGAAAAAGGATTTCAAACTTTAAAAATTAAAGTTGGTAAATCTGTGCATTTAGATTTAGAACGTATTGAGGCGATTCGAAATAGCGTATCAAAAAATACGACGTTACGATTAGATGCAAATCAAGGATGGAATCCAAAAGAAGCGGTTTCTATTATTAAAGAGATGGAAAATCGTAATTTAAATATAGAATTCATTGAACAACCAGTACACGCGAAAGATTGGGATGGATTAAAGTACGTGAAAGAAAATGTGCAAACGCCTATTATGGCTGATGAAAGTATATTTTCAGCAAGTGACGCATTAAAACTCGTGCAAGGAAGATACGCGGAATTAATTAATATTAAATTGATGAAATGCGGTGGTATACGTGAAGCGTGGCGTATTGCAGATATTGCAGAAGCGGCAGGTGTGAAATGTATGGTCGGCAGTATGATGGAATCTTCACTTTCCGTTAGTGCTGTAGCACACTTAGCTGCTGCACATCCGAATATTCATTATTTCGATCTTGATGCACCGCTATGGTTAATGGAAGAACCGGAAGGAATGACTTACTCCGGCTCAAAGGTAAACCTTCATTCTAAAGTGAATATGTAAGTGTATGCTTCAAATACAATTTATGTCGTAGGGGATGCGAAAGCGCCTCAAAATAATCCCATTACGGAAAAGTTTAAAAGCTATTTTGTAGCATTTGTACTTGTGAAGGAGACAGGGGAAATTGTAGATGCAGATTGCTCAGCGACAATTTCATTAACATCTCAATTTGTTAAATATTTATTTCTACATAAAAATATTAATGATCCAGCGCTAGTAACAGAAATAAAAGATCGTTATTTCGGTTCATCTCAAAAGGCATTATTAGTAGCGCTAAAAGATGTGCAAAAAAAATATAATCAGATTGCTGCTTTGTCTACTCAATCATAGGTGAGATATTTTTGTGAAGGAACTTATTTTATAAGAATAGAATTTAGTTTAGTAAGAAAACGTGCCTATGGTAGTGAAAAATATGGGTTAGGGGGACTTGAAATGAGGAAACTCAAAAGAGTAAATGTTCCTAATATACCAGAGCAACTATCACAACCTAGTGACAATCGTACTATAAACAAAAAGAAGTTAAGACGACTTATTTTAATGGTTCTTTTTATTGCAGCGACTACTTTGTATGTTCAATATATTTTAACGAAACAGCAAGAGGTAATAATGAATAAAAAAGATACGATTACAAATCAAAAGAAACAATTAGTTACATTAAAGAAGGATCAATCGTTTCTAAAGACTAACATTGAGAATTTAACGGATAATGAAGAGGAAATTTTGAAGTTTGCGAGAAAAGAGTACCAATTTTCTAAGCCAAATGAAACGATTTTCGTATTACCAAAGTAAATGGATGGAACGCAAGTAATGGTTTATTTCAATTTGTCCGGAGATGAATTTCCAGTAAAGGTTGTTTCTGAAAGATTGCAAGTAGACCCAACTAAAAGTTATAAAAAAGGGGACATAATTAGAAAAACAAACAAAACTGAAAACATAACAAGAAACTATACATCTTGGCAACTAAGTACAGGATATCAGGAATCACTTGATGTAGGAGATGTAATGGAGCAAGTAATTCTAAAAATAAAAGATAAGTCAGCCATTATTAATGAACTAAAAAGAGAATTTGGATTAGAATGTAGATTCACTATTGTAATTAAAATAAATGATGGTCAAACACCAGCTTTTCATTTAGATAATCCAGTAATTGATTTTGCTAACAGTATTAAAGCTGATTTTGATATTGATTTATATGCGAATCCTTATGTTGAGGAGATAAAGTAAATGATGAAAAAAGCGTTACAATATATATTCATATTACTTACGTTAATAACAGTAATGAATGCTCTTTATTCAAAATATGAGAAGTATAAAGAGATTGAAAATAATAAGAAAATAATTGGTGTAGTTGCTAAGAGGTATGATATTCCAGATTGGATCCCACTATCTATCGCAGACCATGAAACAAAATTAAATCGAAAAGCGATAGGGGATAATGGCACATCATTTGGATTATTCCAATTGCATCGGGGCGGATTAGCACCAGCCTCTTTATCTGAAGAAAGTTTAATGGATTCACAAATCAATGCAAAAATAGCGATCACTAATATGGTTAAATCATATGAGCGCGGTGTGAAAAAAGGATTAAAAGATTGGGAGTTATTAAAATATGTCGCTAATACATCAGGATGGCCAGGTAATTTAGGAGAAGACTGGACGGATAAAAACACGAAATATAACATAGGTTTGGAACAATCATATAAGCAATATAAGAAAGTGAATTAATTGGAAAACGAAGAACAAGGAAGAATCGAAAATCAAGTGTATTCTAATCGGGTAGTTAGATCTGAATTTGATGAGAATTGGGAAACGTGTATTTCAAAGAGTGGTTATGTAATCTATGTAGCTACAAGTTATCATGCGGAAGTTATAGTACTTCTTGCAGATGGTTCAAGTAAATTATTAATCTTTGGAAAAGGCGGTAAAGTAGTAGTAGGTGGCGGCGGAACGAGTCATTACAGCAAACCACATATTGCAAGAAATATATAAATGACAATTGATTTAGTAAGTCCAATTTTTGATTACAGTACGAAAGAAGCAAAAAGACTAGTAAGTTTATTTCGTAATGAAATATTTGAAGAAGTATCTAAAAGTGATTTATCTGGAATGATTTTTACGTATGTATGGGCATTTGATCTCCAATCCGATTGGGATTATATACATCATGTAGTAAGTATTTTTGAATCAAAAGGTGGGACGGTGTATTTTGTAGAGCTGGAAGCGGAATTAGATGAAAGATTAGAACGGAATAAAAGTCCGCATAGATTAGAACATAAACCGAAAAAAAGAGATATTGAATGGCCTGAAAATAATTTAAAAGAAACGATGAAAAAGCATAGATTAAACTCTCTTCATGGTGAAATTAAAAAAGAAGAGTATATAAAAATTAATAATACTTACTTGAGTGCAAAAGAAGTAGCGGAAATGATTAAAGAGAAGCTTCGATTGTAAATGTTTAGTTTTTATAGTACACTTTGCACAGAACTTTATGATTACACAAAACCTGTCGGCTATTCTTTAAATGGTGATATTGAGTATTACAAAGAACGTTTGAAAAATTGTAAAGGAAGCATTCTTGAAGCAGCCGTAGGATCAGGACGTGCCATTATTCCATTTCTTGAAGCTGGTTTTAAGGTTGATGGGATAGATTATTCACCTGAAATGCTAGATTCTTGCCGTAAGCGGTGTAAAGAGAGAGGCTTACATCCTAATTTATATGAAGGAAGCTTACAACAATTTTCACTACCACATAAGTATGAGGCGATTATCATTCCTACTGGATCCTTTTGTTTAATTGAAAATCGTGAGGATTCAATAAATGCTTTGAAATGTTTGTATGAACATCTTAATCCAGATGGGCGCTTAATTGTAGATCTTATACTTCCGTATGACTGGAAGACAGGTGAAATTCACACATCGACTTTTTCTCTGCCAGGTGGAGACGGAATTACGTTAGAAAAGAAATCAATTGAAATGGACTGGCTTAACCAAATTACTGTATCATATTTAAAATATGAAAAGTGGAGTAAAGGACAGTTAACGCAAACAGAACTACAACGTTTTGCAATGCGGTGGTATGGTATAGAAGAGTTTAAACTCCTTTTAGAAAGTATTGGTTTTTCTAACATTACTTGCTCTGCTGACTATGATTATGAAAAAGAACCGTCAAATGCAAATCAAATGATTACTTTTGAAGCTGTGCGAAAAAAATAGATGAATTCATTAATTGAATTTCTTTTTCTTCTAATCACTTTTAATGGACTAATTTTCTTTATAGCAAAGAAGTATAAACGAACATGGAGAATAGCCAGTTGTATTTTCATTCTTTCTTCCCCTATTGTTTTCTTCGCAACTATGCATGTAATTGGTGAAAAAGTAGAAGATGGATTCGCTGGAGGTGTCGCTGGGCTTACTTTTAGTGGATTTTTTATCCTAAATGCGATTGTTTTATTTATCATAAGTATTTTTGTTTCTGCTAATAAAAATTCATATTAAATGGAGAAAAAGAAAATTGCAATTACACTATCAGCTATTTTATCTTTATCAATTACATCAGGAGTTTCTACTATGACTGCGTATGCAGAAAATAAGGAAACAAACATCAAAAATGAAAATGGCGTTAAGTTAAATGGAAAAGTTTCAGAAGCATTACATTCGAACACAAAAATTGAATTAGAAAATGGGATGACAAAACCTATTTACTCACTTGATGAAGCGATTATTGAAAATTTGTTTGTAGAAACAGAAGTTGATAGTGATCGCGATGGTAAAAAGGACCGTGTATCAGTAAAGGTTATGCGTCCAAAAACTGATCCGAATGTGAAAGTTCCTGTTATTTATGAAATGAGTCCATATCGAGCTGGATTAAAAGATGTTCCTGTATATAATGTAGATGAAGAATTGTATGCGTATGAAGGAAAACCGTATGGAGCGGTTAATCTTGGTTCGTACGGAAACTATTACGTGCCAAGAGGTTATGCAGTTATTTTAGGAGAAAGTATCGGTACTGGAAAATCAGATGGCTGTCCTACGACTGGAGACGAACAGGAAATATTGGGGACGAAGTCTGTCATTGATTGGGTAAATGGGCGTGCGAAAGCATATACAGAAGATGGAAAAGAAGTAAATGCAAATTGGTCTACTGGAAATGTAGGTATGACAGGGGTTTCTTATAATGGTACGTTACCAAATGCTGTTGCGACGACTGGAGTTGAAGGGTTAAAAACAATTATTCCAATCGCAGCGATTAGTAGTTGGTATGATTATTATCGTGCAAATGGCGCAGTCATTGCGCCAGGTGGGTATCAAGGGGAAGATACAGATAATATGGCAGAAGCAGTACTAACAAGGGAAAACCCTGAAGTTTGCGGACAAGTTATAAAAGAGCTCACTGATGGACAAGACCGGAAAACTGGTAATTATAATGGTTTTTGGGATAAACGTAACTATGTGAAAGATGCTAAAAATGTAAAAGCGAGCGTATTTGTCGTTCACGGTTTAAACGATTGGAACGTAAAAACGAAGCAGTTTTCACAATGGTGGGATGCGCTTGGAGAAAATGATGTACCTCGTAAAATGTGGTTACATCAAGGTGGACACGGCGGAACATCAAGTAATAACTGGCAGCAAACACAAAATAAATGGTTAGATTATTGGTTGTACGGAATTGAAAATGGAATTATGGATGAACCAATGGTTGATGTGCAACGAGAAAATAAAACATGGGAAAAGTTAAAAAATTGGCCAGATCCAGCGGCTGTGCCGTCAAAAATCCGAATGTATTTAAGTAATAAAGCAGTCAATTTGCCATTAAGTATGGGATCTGCTAATAAGGTTTTCTCATTCGTAGATGATGCAAAAATGAAATCAAACCAATTAGTAGCAAACCCGGAATTAGAAGTAGCAAATCGATTAGTGTATACAATGCCAGTATTGCAAAAAGATACACGAATAAGCGGTACACCGCAAATTTCATTCAAAGGAAATATTGACCGTTCTGTAGCAAATTTAACAGCTTTACTTGTTGATTACGGCGGAGCGAAGCCTGAAATCGTTACGAGAGGTTGGATAGACCCGCAAAACTTAAATAGTATAAAAAATTCAACAGCACTTCAACCTGGAAAAGATTATACATTTACATGGGACATGCAGCCAGATGATTATGTATTTAAAGCAGGACATCAAATTGGGGTCGTTTTAATTGCTAGTGACTATGATTATACAATTAGACCGAAAGCGGGTACGAAGCTTACGGTAAAATTAAGTGAAGTAATATTACCGATTGTGAAATAAGTGAATAAACTTGGAAAAAAGCTATTTTTCAGCATTTCTTTAACGGTTATTCTTATTTTTATGATCTCTTTATTATTAATTAATTATCTTTTACCGAAATATAATATTTATAAAACACGTGAAAATTTAAATAAATTTACAACGCAAATACAAAATACATCAGTAAAAGATTTAGAAGATGTTATCAATACAATTGAAAATGAAAGTAATGTTTCAATTGTGTATACGCCAATCAACCAGTCAATAGTTGATATGAACGAAGCACTACACACAAAACTTATGAGAAAGAAGGTAACATTAAATAAACTGTGGATTACGAAAGACGAAGTCATAAAAGTGAAAACGGAAGGGCAATCGAATAAACTATATGATCAAGGAAAGGTAAAAGCAAGCTTTTTTGCTAAATATATTGCGAAAGATGATACGATAATTTTAATTGGGACTTCTATTGCAAATTCAAATGAAATTATTAATACGTTAAATACATTTTACTTATACATTTTGTGTTTCTCACTCCTTCTCATTATTTTACTTGTGTGGATACTTTCAAAAACAATCACTACACCATTGAAAGAATTAAGTGATGTCGCAGAAGATATTTCACGTTTGAAGTTTAAAAGAACGAAAGTGAAAACGAATGATGAAATAGGAGACTTAGCCAATAGTATCAATATTATGAGTGATAAATTGCATGAAGCACATCAAGATTTAACAGATCGTAATGAACATTTAAAACAATTTATGGGTGATATGACTCATGAATTAAAAACACCGATTGCATTAGTAAAAGCATATTCTATGGGAATAAAAGATGGTTTAGATGATGGTACGTACGTAGATACAATTATTAAACAAACTGATCAAATTTCAAATTTAATTGAAGAGTTATTACGATTTTCTAAACTAGAAAGAGATATACTGCAAAAAGAAGAATTCCCTATTGAGCCACTAGTCCAAAGTATAATAGATAAACATAAGATTGAACTGGAATTGAAAGAAATCAATTTGCAAGTGAACAATACTGTTGGTGATACAATCATTTATGCAGATTTAAATAAAATGGGAATGGTGTTTCAAAATTTAATTTCTAATGCGATTAAATATACAACGAATCAAAATGTTAAAATTTATTTAGAAAATAGAAACGATGGTATAAATTTCCAAATTAAAAATGGTATTTATGCTGAACAAATTAAAGATATCGATAAAATTTGGGAACCATTTTATGTCTTAGAATCTTCTCGTAGTAAAGAAAAATCAGGTACTGGATTAGGACTAGCGATAGTAAAAAGTATTTTAGAAAGACATGGTTTTGAATATGGAGTCTCTACTATAGATGGAGAGATACAATTTGATATTTATATGAAGAAGGGCTAAATGAAAATATTGATTGCAGATGATGAACAAGATATGTTGAAAATTTTAAAAGCTTATTTTGAAAAAGAAGGCTTCGAAGTTTTATTAGCAAAAGATGGAGAGGAAGCACTTCAAATTTTTTATGATGAGAAAATAGATTTAGCTATTTTAGATTGGATGATGCCGAAACATAGTGGTATTACAGTCTGTCAGGAAATAAAAAAGAATTCAAGTGTAAGAGTGTTAATGCTTACGGCGAAAAGTGAAAGTGAAGATGAATTAGCAGCGCTTCAAAGCGGGGCAGATGAATATGTGAAAAAACCATTTCATCCAGGAGTACTAATTACCCGAGCGAAAAAGCTTGTACAACAGGATGATGTAATTAAAGTACAAGATGTAAAGATAAATTTCGCCAAAAATAAAGTATATAAAAATGATATAGAATTAGATATTACAAAAACAGAACTAGAATTAATAAAGTGCTTTTTAAATCATAAAGGAATGATTTTAACGCGTAAAAAATTGTTAGATATCGTATGGGGATTTGACTATTTTGGAGAAGAGAGAACGGTTGATACACATGTAAGAAGACTGCGTAAAAAAATTGGAGAGAATATTATAAAGACGCATCGTGGTTTAGGTTATAGTCTGGAGGAACAAAGTGAATAAATGATAAAAAAAATCGGGATAACTTCTCTTCTTTTCTTCCTATTATCAACAAATGTGCTCGCAAATACAAATCAACAAATTGAAGTGTTTGATTGCAAAAAAGAAATGGTCATTCAAAAACAATCTTTAGATCCAGCAATCCAAAAAGAAGCAGTTCAATACGCTAAAACAATAACTGGACCATTTAAAAACTTAAACGTCGTTCCGAAAGATGGACATATGATAAAAATCCCTTTATCTAAACCTGTTTCTATTACGAATCAATGGTTACATACTACAATAGACGAAGTACTTATACTGCTCCCACAAAATGAAAAACCTTATATTATGCTATATGATGATGAGAATAATCCGCATTTTTATTATGTAAAAGGCAAGCCTGGGTTATTATTGAAACAAATGAATGTTACATTATAAATGGGGAATTGGATGATGGGAGAAAATAAAATTATTCATGATTTCAATGAATATTCAATTTGGTTAAATACATTGAAAGGTATGAAAGAAGAATTGTGGGTGGCACCAATATCAGAGGGGAAATGGACTATTGGTGAGATTGTATCTCATATTATGAATTGGGATGAATGTCTTTTAAGTAAGGTCTTACCATCAGTGAGAGAAGGACAGAGAGTGGAGTTCCCTGACTTTAATACATATAATAAAATAGCATCTAGTTATGCTAAATCAGGTATATCTAAGACGAAACTTCTTGAAGAAGCAAAAGCTAAAAGAGAGTTACTCGTAAAAGAACTTAGATTATTGCCTGCTGGAAATCTAAAGAAACCTGTAACTGCCAATGGAGTATCACATTGTCCTCATACTGGAACGCCGTATTCTCTTATATATATTATTAAAGAATTTGTAGATCATGATAACCATCATAAAAGACAGGTTATGCATTTTTTAAATGAAAATCAAGTTATTAACCGATAATTGAAAGATATACATATTCAACAAATAGAAAATTTAATGAAATATGAAATTAGTCATCTCGTTCAGGACAGTAAGGAAGAAGGTTTTAACTTCCTAATAAAATTAATAAATGAATATGAAAACAAAATAAATGTATTTAAAAAGACTGGAGAATGTTTATACGGTATTTTTCAAGGAAATACGTTAATTGGAATTGGTGGATTAAATCAAGATCCTTTTACGGGGGATAATAAGATTGGCCGATTAAGAAGGTTTTATATTGCAAAAAATTATCGGGGGAAAGGATTAGGAAGGTTACTATTAGATAGAATCATAAGTGATGCAAAAAAATATTTTACTATCGTTGTCTTAAATACAGATACAGAACAAGGTGACAAATTTTATACTTCGGGTGGATTTGTGAAAGGGAAACAATATGTAGGAGCGAGCCATTATTTGAACTTATATAAAAGGATGTAGATGTTACAAGCATTAATTTTTGATATGGATGGAACGTTATTTCAAACAGATAAAATTTTAGAATTATCGCTAGATGATACTTTTGATCATTTACGGTCATTACAATTATGGGATACAGTAACGCCAATTGATAAATATCGTGAAATTATGGGTGTGCCGTTACCGAAAGTCTGGGAGACTTTATTACCAGACCATTCTATTGAAGTAAGAGAACAAACAGACGCATATTTTTTGGAAAGATTAATTGAAAACATAAAGAACGGAAAAGGTGCTTTATATCCGAATGTAAAAGAAATATTTACGCACATAAAAGAAAATAATTGTTCCATATACATTGCTAGTAATGGCTTAAAAGAATACTTACAAGCAATCGTATCTTATTATGCTTTGGATCAGTGGATTACTGAAACATTTAGTATTGAACAAATACAATCGCTAAATAAAAGTGACTTAGTCAAAGCCATTTTGAGCAGATTTGATATAAAAGATGCAGCGGTAGTTGGAGACCGACTATCTGATATAAATACAGCGAAAGATAACGGTTTAATTGCGATTGGATGCAAATTTGATTTTGCACAAGAAGATGAACTTGCCCATGCGGATATAGTAATAGATGATTTAATGGAGTTGAAGGGGATATTGTCTGAAGTGCAGAATACGCATGCTACGAATTGAATGGAGTTGAAAGAACAATATTTTGTAACAAAAGATGTAGGGGCTCTTTCAAAACTTATACAAGCTATTGAAAAAGCAGAATACTATTTGTATTGTCGATCGGCTGAAGAAAGTGTTTCATCTGATAATACTATATTGACTGTGAAAGTAAAGGAACTTAAAAGTGAAGTACAGCAGTTAATACAACAAAGTAAAATGGAAACTACCGATAATATTAGGTTAATAAAAGATGAACTTAATGCGTGGGAAAATATGTACATACAATTAAGGGATAGGATAGTAATTGAGCATAATAATAAACAATTATCATTTGGACAAGCAAATCATATTGCAATGAATAGTGATAATGAAAAGGAAAGATTAGAAGTATTCGAGTTACTTACAAGTACTTTACATAAGGAAAAAGAAATCTTTGCTACTGTATTAAATCAAATAGGGAGATTGCGTAATATAAAGAGTAATGAAATAGCAGATAGAGAGATTTTAACACAATCTTTTCATGCGAATGGCATTTCAGAAACTGTATTATTCCAAATGTGGAATGCGACAGAAGAAAATCTATATAAATTAGTCCGCGCTTTAAACGTGTATAAGAACGGGAAAGCTTCTATTACATGGCATGAACTTATGACAGTAAAGGAAAATAATGAGGCTATTATTCCTTTTTCAGAAGTAGTACAAAACATATATGATGCTTTAAAAGATATTGATGAAGAATTAGCAGAATTTGCATGTAATGCGATAGAAAATGGATGGATAGATGCTGAACCGAGAGAGAATAAATCACCAGGTGGTTTTTGTGCTCCATTTTTCAGTGAGAAAGAATCGAGAATCTTCATGCGTTATGATGGGAGTATAGATAGTGTAAGAGTGCTCGCTCATGAGCTAGGACATGCTTGGCATTTTTATAATATGAGTTTTGAACAATCTACTTCTTTTTTAGATGATTATTTGCCAATGAGTACGGCTGAATCAGCGTCTATTTTCTTTGAAACAGTACTCATAAACTATTTAATCGAAACAACAAAGTGTATAGGTATGAAAAAGTCATTACTTAGCTGGAAAATAAGAAATACTTTTAATTATGTTATGGCCATTCGAGCATCATTTCAATTTGAGAAGAATTTTTATGAAAAATGTAAAGAAGGTCCCATAAGTGCTGACGAAATTGAGAAGTTATCTATATTGGCACAAGAAGAAGCATATGGACATGCTTTAAGTGAATATCAGCCGTTCGTGTGGATGAAATATATTCAATTTTATATTGCGGATGTTCCTTTTTACAATTATCCGTACACATTTGGATATTTAGCAAGTTTTAGTTTATTAGAAATAGCGAAGAAAAACTCAAGTACATTCCATTTAAAGTATAAAGAATTTCTACGAGAAACAGGAAAAGCTCCAGTAGAAGAACTCATGAAAAAACATTTTCAAATAGATATAACAAGCTATGAATTTTGGGATAAAGCTTTTATACAAATTTCTAAAGATATTGATGAATATTTGCAGTTTATGTAAGTGTGTAATATATTATCAAATAATGTTTTTACTTATAAATCTAAGGATGGAAAAACAGTAATAATTAGAGAAGCTAAAGAACAGGATGCAGAAAGAATACTAAATGCTGCTTCAAAAGCTTTAATAAATGCCCCATACATGCTAAGTACGGTTGAGGATGTAAAAAAGATGAGTGTTGATGCTATTCAAAAAACGTTAAAAGCTTATCATGAAAATCCAAATTATGTACAGTTTATTGCTGAAGTTGATGGTAAGTTAGTCGGTGCAATAGATTTTAAGAACGGAAACAAAGAAAAAATTAGTCATCAAGGGGCTTTTGCGATGACCATACTACCGGAATATCGAAATTATGGTATTGGAAGAGCTCTTCTAGAAACGTTAATCAATTGGGCTAAAAATAACAGTAAGATTGAAAAAGTTTGTCTTGAGGTAATGGAAGATAATCTAGGTGCAATCCAGTTATATAAGAATCTAGGCTTTTTTGAAGAGGGTAGAAAAGCAAAGGGTGTAAAATTGGATGACGGCTATCAAAATTTAATATTAATGGCTTTATTCGTTTAAATGGGTGTTAAAATCATTACGGATAGTGCGGCGGATTTACCGGTAGAATTGCTGCAAGCATATGATATTGATTTAATTCCACTCCGTGTATATGATGAAGCAGAAACAGAGTATTTAGATGGAGTTACATTAGAGTCAGTTACATTGTTGCAAAAAATGAGAGAGGGCGCTGTTTATAGAACATCATTGCCTTCACTTGAAACTTTCCAAGAAAAATTTGTTTCTTATGCAAAAGAAGGTAATCCTTGTATATATTTAGCTTTTTCATCTGAATTGTCTGGTACATATCAATCGTCAATTGTCATTAAAGAAGAAGTAAAAGAAACATATGCAGATTTAGATTTAGAAATTATCGATACGAAATGTGCTTCGCTTGGTCAAGGGCTTGTCGTTTTAGAAGCTGCTAAAATGGCGAAAGACGGCGCATCAAAAGAAGATATTTTAAAACGTGTCGCTTTTTTAATGAACCATATGGAACATATCTTCACTGTAGCTGACTTACAGTACCTTGTTAGAGGTGGACGTTTAAGTAAAGTAGCAGGTTTTATCGGCGGTTTACTAAACATTAAGCCGATCTTAAACGTGGAAGAAGGAAAACTTGTACCACTTGAAAAGGTACGAGGGAAAAAGAAAGTATTAAGCCGTATTGTTGATATTATGGAAGAGCGTGGTAAAGACCTTAAAGGTCAAACAATCGGTATGACTCACGGTGACGACTTAGAAACAGCTGAAGCATTAAAATCATTAATTACTGAAAGATTCGGCTGTGAAGTATTTATCGTAAATACAATTGGTGCAGCAATCGGAGCACATACAGGACCTGGCGTTATAACGTTATTTTTCTTAAATGAAGTAGAGTAAATGAGTATTCAACTGGCTACATATAATGATTTAGATTGGATTAATAATCAATATGAATCGATAGGGTTTGTACGAAGTGATTTAAAGCGGGATACAGTTGCGATCATTACATACAACAATGAGTACGCAGGTGTTGGACGACTAGTCCAAATAGATGAAGATACTATTGAAATGGGTGGAATTTTTGTTCTTCCTAAATTTAGAGGGCTACAATTAGCTGGGGCACTTGTTTCATTTTTAATACAAACTGCGAAAAAATTACAAGTTCAAAATGTATATTGTCTTCCTTTTGAGGAACTAGAAAACTTTTATAAGAAATATGGCTATACTGAGGTCGATACTACGAAAGAAGTTGTCCATCCAATTATTCTAAAAAAATATAATTGGTGTTTAAAATATTATGATAAACAGGTGTTACTGTTTAAGTTGTGAATGGTGATGAAAAATCCATGGGTTGGTCAGGAAATATGGAACAAAGTTTATAAAGAGAAAAAGCTGAATGTTCAAGATGATTCACGCGAAATAAGAAAAAAGGAAAAAAGTGAAGAAACAGAATTAGAGAAAGAAGATAAAGTAATTGAATTAAAGAAAGAAAGTAAAGAAACAGAATCCAAAAAAGAAGATAAAGCGATTGAATTAGAGAAAGAAAGTAAAGAAACAGAATCCAAAAAAGAAGATAAAGCAATTGAATTAGAGAAAGAAAGTAAAGAAACAGAATCCAAAAAAGAAGATAAAGCGATTGTATTAGAGAAAGAAAGTAAAGAAACAGAATCTACAAAAGAAGATAAAGCGATTGTATTAGGGAAAGAAAGTAAAGAAACAGAGCAAAAAAAAGAAGAAGCAATTGAATTAGAGAAAGAAAGTAAAGAAACAAAATCAGAGAAAGAAGATAAAGCGATTGAATTAGAGAAAGAAAATAAAGAAATAGAATCCAAAAAGGGAGATAAAGCGATTGAATTAGAGAAAGAAAGCAAAAAAACAGAGTCAAAAAAAGAAGAAGCAGTTAAATCCGAGAAAAAGAGCAAAGAAACAGAGTCAAAGAAAAAACGTCTAGATTTAGAATCGAAAATAGAGACCTCAGTGCGTTCAATAGTAGTGAAAACTCCATTTTCTATTATTTCGGATGTGACTAGTTTCAAAAAATTCCCTAATATGAATGTGAGGAATCAAGAAACATTTGTATTTCGTAATGAAAAAGATACAAGAGGTCGGGAGCTGGATACTAAGTTATTAACTACAGTGCAACATTATCATGGAGAAGTTAATTGTAATTTAGTTTCTTCAAACCTTTTTGAAAAGAGAGTGCTTTTAGAACTTTCTAATCAAAAAATAAAAAGTAATATGGAAAAAAATTGGGTAGGAACATCTTCGTGGATCCCTATACACGGTATAATTGTAGATAAGGAAGATGAAGGAGGAGTAAATAATTATATACCTGCGAAATTACCAATAGAGATAGGGAAATATAAAGGTGAAATTAATTTACGAGAAAAAGTGGTATTTAAAGAAAAAGTTATAGAAATAAAAGAGGTGTCACAGGAGATTATTTTAACAAAAAAAGAGTTTTTATTACCAAAAATAATAAGGAAAGGAAATAATCCATCTAAAATTGAAAAAGGGAGCTTACTCGTAGAAGGTTATATTTTTCAATGTATTGAATTTATATCGGAACGAAGTACATCGCATGAAAACACGTATCAGTTAATACAAAACCTTGTATTGGAATTAACTGTGCAATTATTACAAGAACAGGAAGTTTGGGTGCGGATTAGATAAATGAGTGAACAATGTCCAATTAATGTACCATGCCAGGTAGTAGGACAAACCCAAACACCATTAAGTGATGCAGCTGCAACGCCAATTACTACTCCAGGAGCACCCATTGTAAAAATACCGGTTGTATTAGCAGAAAGAACGATTCAAATTGTTGTAGAATCTGATATTTCATTAGATCCTCCAGCGGTTGAAATTAAACGTATCTTAAAAAATGCATTTTTAACACAATGTAAATTAGTTCCTGTAGCATTTACTCCAGTACCAGGTACACCTTACCGCCGAGTTACAAGAGCAAAATTATTTGTACAAGGATATATTCGTAAAAATATTGAATATGCAAATGACGAGTGTAATGGTGTGCTATATGACCGCATTGCTAATGTTCCATTTTCTGGTTTTGCTGATTTAACAGCTGGTGATTTTCTATCACAAGCTATAGTGGCTGCTTCCTCAGATACTACTTCTCACTTTATTAATCCTAAAAATGGTGATCTACCACGTTTAGACAAATACTTCTTCGAAAATACAGTTTTTTATAATGAACAACCGTATTGCGAATTAGTCAGCGCTCAATTTTTTGAATTAGACTTTTCACCTTGTCCAACAGACCTAAACGAACCATTTGATACTCTTCGTGAAAAAATTGTACTAGATCTTACTTTAAAAGTTTTACAAGTACAACAAGTACAAGTCTTCGTGAAAAAATTGTACTAGATGATATATGAAGCGAATATACATACTAAAAGAAAATTAGTTTCCATGTTCGAAGATTTTAATAATGTTATATTACTTTCTTATTTACAAGGACATATGGGAAGAGCCTGGGTAAACGATCTTGAAAATCCGACAGTAGCACAAGTTACAGTAGGAATTTTCACATTTTATACTGGAGATCCAAATGTGAAAGAAGCAGAAGTGTTATTACGCAATATTCCTGAAAGAATGTTAGTAATCGTAAATAGTGAAGAATGGAAAAAGCGTTTAGAAACATTTTATGAAAGAAAAATAGATAAGTTTTTACGCTATAAATTCAAACGTAATTCGGAAGTTTTTGATCGTTCAAAATTACAATCTTTTATATCAACACTTCCAACAGGATATGAGTTAAGAAAAATAGATGAGCATATTGCAAATAATCCTACACTACATAAGCTTTCTGAAGATTTTACAAGTCAATTTCAATCGGTAGAAGATTATTTAAATCGAGGTATAGGTTATAGCATTTTGTATAACGGAGAAGTTATATGCGGTGCATCCTCATATAGTATTTACGATAAGGGGATAGAAATTGAAGTTGCGACGGATCTGAACCATAGAAGAAAAGGTTTAGCGACCATAGTGAGTGCAGCGTTAATAGTGGATTGTTTAGAAAAGGGTAAATATCCAAACTGGGATGCAGCGAATACGACATCTGCCAAACTAGCAGAAAAGCTAGGATATGTTTTTGATAAGGCGTATGATACTTATTTTGTAGATAATAGATGAATGACTGATTTCTATTCTCGTCTTTCAAAAAGTGATGCCGCTGTTCTTCTAGTGGATCATCAAACTGGTCTGATTTCCAGCCTAGTGCGTGATTATGGTGTTGATGAATTCAAAAACAATGTTTTAGCTCTCGCTAATACCGCTAATTTTTTTGATTTACCGGTTATTTTAACAACTAGCTTTGAAGACGGTCCTAACGGTCCACTCATGCAGGAATTAATTGAACTATTTCCAAATGCGCCTAAAATAGCGCGTCCTGGACAAATTAATGCGTGGGACAATGAAGAGTTTGTAAAAGCTATTGAGGCAACAGGTAAAAAGCAGTTAATAATTGCAGGCGTGGTTACTGATGTTTGTGTTGCATTCCCAGCTCTATCTGCTATCAATGCAGGGTATGAGGTGTTTGTTGTAACTGACGCATCTGGAACTTTTAGTAAACAAGTTGCTGATGCCGCCCTTATGCGTATGGCTCATGGTGGGGTTCAATTAATGAACTGGTTTAGCGTTGCAGCAGAATTACAGCGTGACTGGCGAAATGATGTTGAAGGCTTTGGAGCTTTACTTGCTAAGCATCTTCCAAGTTATCAAAATATTATAGGCAGCTATATGGGAGCTCAAAAGGAATTTAGTAAATAAGTGGATTGCGAGCCGAAACGAAATTGTCAATGTTGTCAAAATAGCATATGTGAATTTTTACAAAGTCTAGAACCTTTTACTCAGGTTGAAAGTATCGTAATAGCTGGAAACGAAATCGATGTATCTTATTTTCTTTCATTTAACAAGAGGAAGGGTATTGTATCATTTGTACAAGAAGACAATGATGTTATATTTGTAGACTGTTCAAAGATTGATGCAATTCGAATAGGAAAAGTGTGTAATTGTAAAACGAAAGTTAAATTTATTGAAGAGGATTTTAGTCTACTTGGAAATGTTTGTCCACAATGTTTAACAGAAGGAAGTACACTCTTTTTCGACTTTCATAATTCTGAATTGAATTTATCTTTACAAGCAAAAACAATCGATGCACCTAGATGTATTGAATTTACAGATGAACTTGGCAATGTAGTAAAGCAAATTACAATAGTAGGTGAAGCGATTGTTTCTAAAGACTTTGTTCAAGTGCCTGAACTATTAGATTTCCGATTGATTTTATCGCATCCAGCTGGGGATCCTTTGAACTATGGATTGCTATTTATTAATTTTCCTGATGTTACTTTTATTATTATTTTAGTATCAAGCGGATATCTTTCCATTTCGAACTGTTTAAAAATAGAAAGTGGAACTGGAAATGCCGAAATAGAAGAAATGAAAAAAATGATAATGGATGACAATAATACGTACAAGTCAATTATTAAGTTAACTAAAATCTTTAAAAATGGTGGAACAGAATCTTTCACTTCTAAAAAGTAGATGGCTAAAATTAAAGTATATCAAGCAAAAGAAGAAAATATGGACGCAGTAAAAAACATCATTGATGTTGAGGAACAAAACCCAACTGCTGAAAACTTACAAAATCTATACGCATGTGTATTAGAAACTGAAGATATGGCATTGCCTGAATCATACATTGAAGAAGATATCTTAATTGATTCTATGGAAGTTATGGTTAATGCTTCTCAAAACAAACTAAGAGACTTAGGTATATACGATGTAATCGAAGTTCAAAACAAAGGTAAGAAAACACAAGTTTTATTATTAGCAGACGAAGAATACGAAATTATCGAAGATTAAATGGTTGAGAAGAATAATAAGCTCGGCTTTGTTGTGGCGGGCTTATTGCTAGGCATTTTAATGGCATCAATGGATAATACCATTGTCGTAACAGCGATGGGAACGATCGTTGGTGACTTAGGGGGCCTTGAAAACTTTGTATGGGTCGTTTCTGCCTATATGGTCGCAGAAATGGCAGGTATGCCGATTTTCGGTAAACTATCAGATATGTATGGTAGAAAGAGATTCTTTATTTTCGGTTTAATCGTCTTTATGATTGGTTCGGCACTTTGTGGTACTGCTGAAAATATTACACAGTTAGGCATTTATCGTGCCATTCAAGGTATTGGCGGTGGGGCATTAGTGCCGATCGCGTTTACTATCGTTTTTGATATTTTCCCTCCTGAAAAGCGTGGGAAAATGGGTGGTTTATTCGGAGCAGTATTTGGTTTGTCAAGCATTTTCGGGCCGTTACTTGGCGCATATATTACAGATTACATTAGCTGGCACTGGGTATTTTATATTAACTTACCGCTTGGCATATTAGCACTTATTTTTATTACATTCTTTTATAAAGAGTCACGAGTTCATAGAGAGCAAAAAATTGATTGGTTTGGCGCAATTACTTTAGTTGGTGCAGTAATTTGTTTAATGTTTGCACTTGAACTTGGTGGACAAAAATATGATTGGGATTCTAGCTTTATTTTTGGTTTATTTGCTGGATTCGCTATTTTAATAATCGCATTTATTTATATTGAACGAAAAGTAGAAGAGCCAATCATTTCATTTGAGATGTTTAAACAACGTCTGTTTGGAATGAGTACAATTATTGCATTATGTTACGGAGCTGCATTTATGTCAGCAACTGTGTACATTCCATTATTTATTCAAGGTGTATATGGTGGGACTGCAACAAACTCAGGATTGTTACTTTTACCGATGATGTTAGGGTCAGTCGTAACAGCACAGTTAGGTGGATTTTTAACGACTAAGCTTAGCTACCGAAACATTATGATTATTTCTGCTGTTATTATGCTAATCGGATTATTCTTATTAAGCACGTTAACGCCTGAAACAAGTCGGGCATTATTAACGGTTTATATGATTATTATCGGATTCGGAGTTGGTTTCTCATTCTCTGTACTAAGCATGGCTTCAATTCACAACTTCGGTATGGAACAGCGCGGATCTGCGACTTCAACGAGTAACTTTATTCGTTCATTAGGTATGACACTTGGTATTACAATCTTCGGAATGATCCAAAGAACAGGTTTCCAAGATCAATTAGAAGAAGCATTTAAAGGTATGAGCGGGGGAATGAATTCAAACGCTTTAGGAGATTCAAGAGCTATTTTATCAGAATCGGCTAGATCTCAAATTCCGCCACAAATATTAGATAAAATTATTGACGCTCTTTCTAGTTCAATCGTTCAAACATTCATGTGGGCATTGGTACCAGCTGGTTTAGCATTCGTATTCATTTTCTTTATGGGAAATGAGCGCATGGTGTTTCAGAAAGAACAAAAGAATATAAAGAGTGAAACATCAAAATCTTAAATGGAACATCAACATAGTCTCACAGTAAATGGTTCCGGTAATTCAGCGGGCGGAGATTATAACAAAGTGAAGATTCGCGGTGAAGGAACAATTACGAATGATATGAGTTGCAATGAGTTTAAAACGTATGGCACGAGTGATGTACGTGGCAATATGAAAGTTAAAAACTATGTCGTGTATGGAGATAGTGAAGTGCAAGGAAATGTAGATGCAGAATATGTAAAAATATATGGTAATACACAAATGCATAGTGATGCTCATATTGGAAAAACAAAAGTTAGAGGTATGTTAGAAGTTACAGGGAAGTTTTCAGGTGATTTCGTAGATGTGAAAGGTGCTTTAAATGTGAAGGGAGATATTGAAGTGGAAGAATTATCACTAACTGGTGGTCTTGAAAGTGATGGTTTGCTTAATGCTGAACATATTGAAATCTCACTTCGTTATGAAGGAAGTAAAGTAAGAGAAATCGGTGGCAAAAAGATCACAGTGCGTAAGAAATTAAGATTTATTCCTTTTACTAGTCATGCTGGAAACCTCCAAACTTCAATTGTTGAAGGGGATGATATTTATTTAGAACATACAATTGCTGAAGTAGTAAGAGGAAACAATGTTACAATTGGTCCTGGATGTGAAATTAGTGTTGTAGAATATCATACTAGTTTTAATCAAAAAGGTAATGCAGTCGTAAAAGAACATAAACAAATATAAATGCGTACAGAAAATTTAATTATAAACGGTTACGGTTCATCGAATGGCGGTGAGTTTCATAAAGTACAACTGAATGGTAAAGGAACTGTAAACGGAAATGTTGAATGTGATGAATTTCAATGTAATGGTTATGGTGCAGTAACTGGTGATTTGAAAAGTAGCAATGCAAGAATTAGTGGATCAGGTAAAGTCGATGGTACAGTTCATGCAGAAACGATGCGAATTGATGGGAAAGCAACGATTACACAAGATGTAAAGGCGAATAGTTTAAAAATTGCAGGAAAAGGTACGATAGGTGGAAATGTAAAGGGTGAAGAATTTAAAATCAATGGTCAAGCGACGATTGATGGGAGTTGTGAAGTGGATATTTTTTCTTCAGAAGGACAATTTACAATCGGTGGTTTATTAAGCGCAGATGAGATTAATATAAATATTCACGGTACATGTAGAGCAAAAGAAATTGGCGGTCAAACGATTAAAGTAAGACATAGATTGAGTACATTTAGTAGACTATTTAAATCAGTATTTGGTTTGCAGTTGGAAGCTGAATTGTTAGAAGGTGACAATATCGATATTGATTATGCTCACATAAAAACAGTAAGAGGAAACAATGTGACAGTAGGACCGAACTGTGAGATTGAACTGATTGAATATAGCGGTGTTATTACTGTTGATAAAAGCGCAAATGTAAAAGAAATTAAGCAAGTTTAATTGAGTACAGATTTAATTTCAAAAAAAGATTTATTAGAACTTACTGGCATTTCATACGGACAGTTATATAGGTGGAAGAGAAAAAATTTAATTCCGGAAGATTGGTTTGTAAGAAAGTCAACATTCACTGGTCAGGAGACATTTTTTCCGAAAGAAAAGATATTAGAACGTATTGATAAAATCCAAACGATGAAAGAAGATTTATCACTAGATGAATTAGCGAATATGTTTTCACCGAGCGTGACAGAAATCCTTTTAATGAAAGAAGATCTCATTCGTAAAGGGATTACATCAGAACATGTTTTACAATTTTTTATTGAGCAAACGAACAAAACGGCAGACTTTCGATTTGTAGATATTCTTTATGTGTATATGTTAGAAGAGTTACTACAATCAGGAGAAGTTAGTTTAGAAGAAGGAAAAATGGTTCTGCAAGTTTTGCGAGAAAATTATGAAGCAATCAAACATAAAAATTGTGATTTAGTTATGATTCGAAAAATAGGGATTTCTACATGTTTCTTAGTATCAAATATTGAGGATATAATTTTTGAAAAGGGTACGAAGATTGTTTTACGAGAAGCGATTATGAAGTATACCGAAGCATTAAAAACGAAACTGTTGTAGATGTTTATTTTAGATCAATACATTGAACTATGGATTGCCTATGGGAAAGGAAAACGAGAAGGAGAACAATTAGAAATAACAGTGCAAAATATATCTGAAACTTTATTTTGTACAGAGCGTAATAGTAAATTAATTATAAAAAAATTAGAAGAGTTACATTGGATCGCTTGGTTTCCAGGTCGCGGGAGAGGAAATCGTTCTAAATTAATATTTAAAAAGCATCCGGCACCATTGATTTTAGATAGAGGAAAAGAAATAACGAAAAAAGGGGATGTGAAAAGCGGGATCTCATTTGTGGAACGCTATAGCGCACATTTTCCATCAGTAAAGGGAGAATATCAGTCTTGGATTGATTCTATATTTGGTCATAAAATTGAAATGACATCTGAAGGGAGAAAAGATGTACTCCGTTTACAAGTACAAATGAATCTGGACATCGCTTTAGATCCAGTTTACGCTACAATGCGCTCGGAATGTCATATGGTTAAACATATTTTTGATACACTCGTATATGTCAATGAAGAAAGAACAGCTATAGAGCCGAGACTTGCTTTTCACTGGGAATATAATGATGCAGAAAAGATATGGACGTTTTATTTACGAAAAGGAGTTCACTTTCATAATGGAAAACGCCTTACTGCACATGATGTTATATATTCATTGAATCGATTCATAACAGCTGTAGGCAACCCGCACGCATGGATGTTACAGTACGTGGAAAGTTTTCGTGCAGTAGGTGAATATGTTTTAGAAATTAAATTACATACGGAAAATAGGATGTTTTTACATATGCTAAGTTTAGAACAGTGTTCTATCGTAAGTGAAGATGAAGCAGGGAAATTAATGGGGACAGGACCTTTTCAGTTATACAAAAGTAATGAAGATCTGTTTATACTAGAAGCGCATCATTTATATTTTCGTGAGAGACCTTTTCTAGATCGCGTTGAGTTATGGAATGTAGAACAAAGTGTAGATACATATGATGTTTTAGTAAAGGCGCAGTATAAAGATAAAGAGAAATATAATAAAGAGCTGTCTCGACTTGAGTCGAACGTGACTTATATAACATGCAATCTTACGAAAGAAGGACCAATGCAAGATAAGTTATTTCGGAAAGCGTTATATAAAATCATCCATGGTGATATAATCGTTCAAGAACTTGGTGGAGAACGTGGAGAAGTGGCAAAGGAACTAATATCAGCAAAGGCCAGCATAGTAGAGATAGAGGAAGATATAGAAAATTTAATGAAAAGAAGTATTTATCATAATGAAGTGCTACAACTGTATACATTTAAAGGACGAGATCACGTTGAAGATGCACAATGGATACAAAAAGAGTGTGCGAAATATGGAATTTGTGTAGAAATAAATTTTCTTGAAATAGAAGAACTATTGCAAATAAGTACAATACAAAAAGCTGATATCATGCATGATAGCGCAACAATTAGCGAACGAATAGAAGATAGTTTGCTATATATGTTTCTGACAAAAAACAGTTTTATTCATGGGCATAGCAGCATGAACTTTCATGAAATGTTGTCCCCTTATTTTAAACAAGAACAAGTAGAGAAAAGAGTTACACTGTTACGCGATCTTGAGGACACATTGTTACGTCAAATTCATATTATTCCTTTATACCGTAACAAACAAGAGGTAAGTACACATGAAAAAGTACAAAATATAATGATTAATTCACAAGGTTGGATTGATTTTTATGAAATATGGTTTAAGTCGTGAATGTTAAACGGCAATATAATGATGACTATGCTTATTTTCGGACTACAACCACTTTCAGACATTGTCTTTACACTTATTGCTGGAGGCGTTACTGATAAATATGGGCGAAAAAAAATTATGTTACTCGGCCTATTGCTGCAAGGTATTGCAATCGGTAGTTTCATTTTTGCTCAATCCGTTTTTATATTTGCACTGTTATACGTCATTAATGGTATTGGTCGTTCTTTATATATTCCAGCTCAACGTGCGCAAATTGCCGATTTAACAAAACAAAAGCAGCAAGCAGAAATTTTTGCTCTCCTGCAAACGATGGGAGCAATTGGATCCGTAATCGGTCCTTTAATTGGTGCTATCTTTTATACTACTCATCCTGAATATTTATTTATGATGCAAAGTATTACACTTATGATATATGCAATAGTTGTTTGGACGCAGCTCCCAGAAACTGCTCCAGCAATTACAACGCCAAAACAAACACTTGAAGTAGCATCATCTCCAAAACAATTTGTACACAAACATTACGCTGTATTTGGACTTATGGCTTCTACACTTCCTATTAGCTTTTTCTATGCACAAACGGAAACAAATTATCGTATTTTCGCAGAACATGTATTTCCGAATTTCGTATTCATACTCGCATTTATTTCAACTTGCAAAGCCATTTTGGAAATCATTCTACAAATTTTCCTCGTAAAATGGTCTGAACGATTTTCCATGACGAAAATCATCCTGATTTCTTACGCCTGCTATACGATAGCCGCAATTGGCTACGGGCTTTCAGCAACAATCTCGTCACTATTTTTCACATTACTCTTCTTAGTCATTGGAGAAAGTATTGCTTTAAACCATTTATTGCGATTCGTTTCAGAGATCGCTCCTACAGATAAACGTGGATTGTATTTTTCGATTTACGGCATACACTGGGATATATCTCGAACGTGCGGTCCTCTTATTGGTGCAGTATTATTAAGTAAACTAAACGGTAATATGCTATTTTATATTTGTGCTTGTTTCTTAATAGTTGGAGGTATTGTTCAAGCACTTTTTGTTCAAAATTTAGAACGTAAAAAAATAAAGGGAGATGTCCAAAAAGATAATTCGCAACATACCCCTCAAGTTTTATAGATGGCTTGTGCGAATAATGAGGAAAAGAAACAGACGAACCCAACATCTGAAAAAAATACGGAACAAAAAAACGAAGGAACTGCACCTCAAAAAGAGAAGGAATCAGCGAATAACCCCAAAAATCAAGATTCAACAAAACCTTCAACAGGACCAAATTCAAAAAGTCCAACTCTTAACCAAAAATCAATTAACTATGTTAAAGAATTATTTGAACTAGCGAAAGAAGGGAAAGTCCCTAATGTTCCATTTGCTGCTCATACAGGAGATATCGAAGAAATAGAAAAAGCATGGGGGAAAGCAGATAAAACAGAACAAGCAGGCAACGGAATGTACGCAACCTTTACAAATAAAAATGTTGTCTTCGGTTTTAATAAAGGATCACAAGTTTTTGATGTACGTTCGTATCAAACAGAACTAAAGTCAATTACATTAAAAGAAATTGAAAAAGCGTTAAGAAAACCAACTTCAGTTAAAGTAAATGGTGAAGATCAAATATATGTATATAAAGTAAACAATCAGTTCGAGTTAAAATTCATCATTCCAAAATCGACCGGTAAGGTAGATCATATTTCGGTATTTTCGCCAGAGGATAGTATTAATAAAATGGCAGGATAAATGAGCATAATTAAATTCATGGGGGCTAATTCAATGCTTGTAGATGTAAAACATTTTATTAAAGCAGCAAGTTTAACATGTATAACGGCACTGAGTGGAGATAATACATTTGCTCATAATTTTGAAACTGTAAAAAGTATGATTTCTACATACGTAAAGAAAGTAAGACTTATCTCTTAGGTGTCAGCATTGAAATCATATACAGTAAATTTCCATCAAGAAGATAATGCAAAAGCGACAACAGTACATAAATTAAGTGAAGAGGACTTCAATAAAGCAACAGAAAAAGGTACTCGTCATCTATTTGATTTAGATACAAACGTTGGTTTCTTCGTATTCTTTGACGCAGAAGATGCAGAAGGAAATGATCAATACTTAATGTTACAATATGAAGGAGATCACGAAGAGCCAAGTGCTTGCTACGGATTTGATTTGAAATTATACTATCAATTTTTAGCATTATACTTAAATGATCTTGAATTCCAAGGTGAAACAAATGAAGAAGAGGAAGAATATGGTCCAATTCATCATTTAGCACACTTACTTTATCATATTGTAGAAGATGGTAAGTCAATCGAAGTGTAAATGATTTGGTCTTTAATTGTCGGTGGTATATTAGGTTGGTTTGCAAGCTTAATTACTGGAAGGGATGTACCTGGCGGTGTAATTGGTAATATTATTGCTGGTATTGTCGGTTCCTGGCTTGGTACAGCGATGCTTGGTAAATTTGGACCTATTATAGGTGGATATGCGATTGTTCCAGCCTTAATAGGTGCGATTATTTTGATTTTCATCGTAAGCTTTATATTCCGGGCAATGCGAAAATGAGTGAGGATTGTTAATAAGAAAATTATCTTTTTTGGAGACTTTGGTATTGACGATGCAGTTGCGTTAATTTATGCAAATAAAACTTGTAAATTAGATATTATAGGAATTGTCGCAGAGTATGGGAATGTATCGCGAGAAATCGTTACAGAGAATGTATATTTTTTAGAAAAATACTATGCTACAGAAGTGAAAATCATCGAAGGTGCAGCTAGACCAATGACAGCTGAAGAGCCTTTATTCTTCCCGGAAATTCATGGGGATCACGGTTTAGGGCCAATTATTCCACCTGAAATGAGAATTTGTAAACGGGAAAATTTTTGTGAATTAATTAAATTAATTGAGCCTTGTCCAGAAGATATAGTTATTGTGGCGACAGGAAGATTAACAACACTTGCAACGTTATTTTTATTATATCCAAATGTAATGAATCGTATTTGTTCTTATTATATTATGGGAGGCGCTTTCTTATTTCCAGGTAATGTTACACCCGTGTCTGAAGCGAATTTTTATGGCGATCCAATTGCGGCGAATATTGTTATGAAGTATGCGCAGAACGCTACTATATATCCGTTAAATGTAACACAGGCTACGCTTATTACTCCTGAAATGCTTGATATTATTAATAAAGAAGGAACGGGACAGGCGAAACTCATTAAACCAATGATCGATTTTTATTATGAGAACTTTTATAAAAAGGAATACCCGGGTATTCCTGGGAGTCCTATTCATGATTTACTGCCGTTTATTTCGTTTATAAATGATGATATTTTTGAATATAAAAAATCAGCAGTTTGGATTAGTACGACGAATGATGTAACGAGAGGACAAAGTGTTGCGGATTTTAGAAAAATAGCTGAGCCAACCACGTTTGATAATAGGCCTGTACAAAAAATTGCGGTTGGTTTTAATTATCCAGCTTTTAAAGAAGAATTTATGAGGACGATATTAAAGCCTGATTGTCCTTAAATGATTCGCGTACGTATTGAAGGAACTGAAGAAGAAATGCTTGAATTTATGGAGAAAATGCCGGACATTCCTGGATTTGAAAAAACGCATATGAGAGAACCGAGAAAAGGAAACAATCCAAAATACGATTCAAGTAAGAATGTATTAGCATATTTGTCTTATAAAAAGATTGAAGTCGCCAATAAATAGATGAGTAAGGAAGAGTTTATGAAACAACAGTTTGGTAATAATGCAGAAAAGTATGTAAAAAGTAAAATTCATGCTAAAGGACTGGATTTACAATATGTAGTTCAACAAGTTGAACCTCGTCATAATAATCGTCTTCTTGATATTGCTACTGGTGGTGGACATGTTGCAAATTTATTAGCACCATTGTTTAAAGAAGTAGTTGCATTAGATTTAACTGAAAAAATGTTAGAGAATGCGAAAAAATTCATTTTAGGTAATGGGCATGACAATGTATCTTTTATCGTTGGACATGCTGAAAAATTGCCATTTGCTGATAAAGCATTTGATACAATTACATGCAGGATTGCAGCACATCATTTTACAAATCCGACGCGATTTATTTATGAAGTAAATCGAACGTTAGAAGATGATGGATTATTTATTTTAATAGATAATGTTTCGCCAGAAAATAATGAATATGATACATTTTATAATTTTATAGAAAAAAAGCGTGATCCGAGTCATGAAAGAGCTTTGAAAAAGACAGAATGGATTACTTTATTAGAAAAAAATGGTCTGCAAATGCAGTCATGCTTCACTTTTGATAAAAAGTTTGATTTCGACTGGTGGTGTGACATGCTGGAAGTACCTATGCAAAAGCGTGAAAAATTAACAGAGTGTATGATGAAAACACCAAACGAAATGAAGGAATACTTTCATATTCTATTTGAAAATAATAAAGTAAAGTCGTTCTATACTGAAATGGCTATGTTTATTTGTAAAAAAAGTACAACATTAAAAAGATAAATGAATATGCCGAATTTGGGGACTGATATATCTGATTTTCGTTTGATTGTGGCGAATGTAGATGAAAGGGAATATCATTTTATTGTTCGGGAACATCCGATTTTAGGGAAAATTATATCGCTATTTGAAAATGGAAAAGAATATGGCTTAATAGACAAACAAATCGCTATTAAAGATAAATTTATTAAATCGGAGCTTACTAAGTTAGATGGTTTTAATATCGATATACTTCATCATACACCTGGATGGATATGGATTGGCATGAATCAATTTGGTTTACATGCTCGAGAGGCTACTTATAATGAAGTAGAAGTTATTATGAAGTTGAAAGAGGATTTATATTACATAGATATATATGAGGAAATAAAAATGTAAATGGATGAAGTAATTGGAGAAGTTGTAGCAGGTATTTGTGAATTTGTGGTAGAAGTAACGGCAGATGCTATAGGAAATTTAGTTTCTGGAAATGATGAGGAAAAAGAAACATTGTAAATGCTAACATTTTTACTTCTATCTTTTGAAACCCAAAGTATGATTAACAGGTATATAGGCCACCATAATATAAAGCAAGTAATACATTCGATAGAGGAGGCGTGCAAAATCTATTACGTAAAATTAATTAAAGGAAAATCATTCTATGCGTTTGATCATCGTTACTTAGTGTCTGAAGAAGAAGAGGTTTCAGAAAAAATTTATAATTACTTACGACGTAATGAATTTTTCGAAGTTCGTAAAGAAGAATATTCTGCTTAAATGACTCATATCATTGATTATCAAGCTACTCAACCTATAAGTAAAACTGGTGAAACAACTTTTGCAATTCCAGCTTCTCCAGATAGAGCAATTCTTGCAAAAATTAAATTAAAAATTTCAAGAAGAGACGCACGTAATAATCGTGTGGAATTAATTGCTACAGTTGGTGTAGAAGGTATAACTGAGATTTCACAAGTTTTATTCCGAATTTCCCGTGATAATATTGAAATTTTCAATACACAAGTAGGTATTGAATCTACAGATTCTGAACAATTCTACGCTCAAACATTTCAAGCTATAGATCAAGATGTTAACTGTGGAACACACGAGTATTCATTAACTGTAGAAAACCTTACTAGTGGTGCAAGTGCAGAAGTTGTTGGTCCACTATCTTTTAGCGGCTTAGCTATTGGACAAGAGCGTAAATGTTGCTAAATGTGGCGTAATAAAAATGTTTGGATCGTTTTAATTGGGGAGTTTATTGCTGGTCTAGGTTTATGGCTTGGTATTCTTGGCAACCTTGAATTTATGCAAAAATATGTCCCTTCTGATTTTATGAAATCAGTTATATTATTTATCGGACTATTAGCAGGTGTTCTAGTTGGTCCTATGGCTGGTCGTGTCATCGATCAGTATGATAAGAAAAAAGTTCTTCTTTATGCTGGGTTTGGTCGGGTTTTAAGTGTTATTTTCATGTTTTTCGCTATTCAATTTGAAAGTATAGCCTTTATGATCGCCTTTATGGTTGCACTTCAAATTTCAGCCGCATTTTATTTCCCTGCATTACAATCTGTAATTCCACTCATCGTACGTGAACATGAGTTATTACAAATGAACGGTGTACATATGAATGTTGGTACAATCGCTCGTATTGCAGGCACTTCACTAGGTGGAATTCTTTTAGTTGTGATGAGTTTACAATATATGTATGCCTTCTCAATGGCAGCATATGCTCTATTATTCCTTTCAACTTTCTTCCTACAATTCGAAGATAAGAAATCACCAGTGCCAAGTAAACAAGCTGCAAAAGATAATAGTTTTATGGAAGTATTTCGTATTTTAAAAGGAATTCCTATTGCTTTCACAGCACTTATATTAAGTATCATCCCACTATTATTTATAGCTGGATTTAATTTAATGGTAATTAACATTAGTGAAATGCAACACGATCCAACGATTAAAGGATTCATATATACAATTGAAGGTGTCGCATTTATGTTAGGAGCCTTCGTTATTAAACGTCTATCTGATCATTTCAAACCTGAAAAATTACTATATTTTTTCGCAGTTTGTACCGCTTTTGCACACCTTTCATTGTTCTTTAGCGATATAAAATGGATGGCTCTTACATCATTTGGTTTGTTTGGCTTTAGTGTCGGCTGTTTCTTCCCTATTATGTCGACAATTTTCCAAACGAAAGTAGAAAAAAGTTATCACGGCCGCCTCTTCTCATTCCGTAATATGTTTGAGAGAGTTATGTTCCAAATTGTCTTACTTGGAACTGGCTTCTTCTTAGATACGATTGGGTTACAATATATGGTTCTCATCTTCGGAGTCGTTTCGTTGTTGATTATTTCTATTTCCCTTTTTAAACAGAAACATTATGAAAAACAACCTTCGCAATCTGCGAATTTATAAATGTATGATGGCATGCAGTTCTTTATTATCTTTATTTTTGTAATAGTTATGTTTAGCATCCTAAACTTTTTAGCCATTTCCCTTTCTCAACATAGCTTTAAAAGACGAATTGTGGCAGGTTTCGTTTTCTTATTGTTAACTCCCATTGTCTTTTTGACTACTACAGCATTCGCTTCTATATTCGATAAAGGTGGGTTTGGTGCAGGTACGTTAGCCTTTATTATTACAAGTGTATATATTTTAAATGGAATAGTCATCCTGCTTTCCTCTTCATTTATCCTCAAAAAGGCATAGATGAAAAAATATATACTTATATTCCCTATACTGATCGTTTTACTTAGTGGCTGCAACAAGAATGATATATACGGTTCTTGGAAAGTCGTTGACAATAAAAACGGTGAATGTCCTGTATATTATAAATTTGAAACAGTTGTCAAAAAAGAAAATAAAGAGGAAATTGTTCAAAATTTAGTAGAAATGCAAACAACAAATAAAAAAGAAGATTTATATAAAGGTTCATTTGTCAAAAATTCTAATGTATATCACTTTGATTATGGTAACTCATTTACATCGGATCAAACTTTAAAGGTTGTCGATGATACATTAAATGTATACTTTTTGACAGTTGAAAAATTATGTACATATAAAAAGAAATGAATGAAAGCATTCCAATCTTCTATATTTAGTGAATTAGGGGCCTATAAAAAAGAGAAAATTGTAGCAGGTCATAAAATGATTGATTTAAGTATTGGAAACCCTGATATGCCTCCTGCTGATTTCGTAAGAGAAGCAATGGTACATACAGCAAGTGAAAAAGAAAGCTATGGATACACATTAACAGGTATTCAAGAATTTCACGAAGCTGTAACTGAATATTACAACAACACTCATAACGTTATATTAGATGCTGAAAAAGAGATTTTATTATTAATGGGTTCACAAGATGGACTCGTTCATTTACCGATGGTTTATGCAAATCCAGGAGATATTATATTAGTTCCTGATCCAGGATATACAGCTTATGAAACAGGTATTCAAATGGCTGGTGCAACATCGTACTACATGCCATTAAAGAAAGAAAATGATTTCTTACCTAACTTACAAGTTATCCCTGAAGAGATCGCCGATAAAGCAAAGATGATGATTTTGAACTTCCCAGGGAATCCAGTTCCAGCAATGGCGCATGAAGATTTCTTTAAAGAGGTAATCGCATTCGCGAAAAAACATAATATTATTGTTGTCCATGATTTTGCTTATGCTGAATTTTATTTCGATGGCAACAAACCAATTAGCTTCCTCTCTGTACCTGGTGCAAAAGAAGTTGGCGTAGAAATAAACTCTTTATCAAAAAGTTATAGTTTAGCAGGTAGCCGCATTGGTTATATGATTGGAAATGAGGAAATTGTCGGAGCGCTTACGCAATTTAAGTCTAATACAGATTACGGTGTATTTTTACCTATTCAAAAAGCAGCATCTACAGCACTAAGAAATGGTGCGGAGTTTTGCGAGAAAAACCGCACCATTTATCAAGAACGTAGAGATACTTTAGTCGATGGGTTCCGAACGTTTGGCTGGAATGTCGATAAGCCAGCTGGCAGTATGTTCGTTTGGGCTGAAATACCGAAAGGATGGACTTCTCTAGAATTCGCTTATGCATTAATGGATCGTGCAAATGTCGTTGTAACACCTGGTCATGCATTCGGACCTCATGGGGAAGGCTTTGTACGTATTGCTCTTGTTCAAGATAAAGCGGTATTACAACAAGTCGTTGAAAACATTAGAAATAGCGGCATTTTTTCTCTTGAAAAAATAGAGGAATTAGTTAAAAATTAGATGCATATTAAAGATACACTACCCCATCGTTATCCATTTTTAATGATTGATAAAGTAACAAGTATAAAACAAGGTGAATCCGTGACAGGATACAAACTCATTACAAATAACGAATGGTTTATAAATGATACGCAAAAACATATGCCTCATATGTTAATTGTAGAAGCACTTGCTCAGCTTAGTGCATTTGTAAATACAAGTGACTCTGAAGGATTAGGCTTTCTCTCCTCATTAGATGGAGTTGAGTTCCATGAGAAAGCATACCCTGGAGATAAACTTGATTTACATTATGAACTAACACGTAACCGTCGAGGGTTTATTCTCGGTACAGGCATGGCAAGTGTTAACGGCCACCCCATTGTAACTATAAAAAAACTATTAATATATCAAGCAGATTAAATGGAAAGTACTATCGGTATCGATGCTGGAGGAACATTAACGAAAATTACTTATTTTAATGAAAAAAAAGAATTAGCTTTTGAAAAGTTTTATTCACATGAACAAGATAAAATTATAGATTGGCTTCAGAACAATAATAGAATGAAACAAATATGTATTACAGGTGGTAAAGCGAAACTATTACAACAACTACTTTCGGATGCATATACAATAGTAGAGCTAAATGAATTTGAAGCTACTCTTGCAGGTGTACGATACATATTAAAAGAAGAAAACCATTCTATAAACAACTTTATTTTAACAAATATCGGTACAGGTACTTCTATCCATTACGTTTATAATGACCATTATATTCGAGCTGGAGGAACTGGAGTTGGCGGAGGTACTATTATGGGACTTTCAAAATTATTAACAAATATTGATCATTTTGAAGATGTAATCCCTCTTACAAAAATAGGTTCTAGAAAAGAACTAGATATTACGGTGGGAGACATTTACGGTGGCATTCTCTCACCGATTGATAATAGCTTAACTGCTAGTAATTTTGGAAAAGCAGCCATTACAATAGCTCAGATATACTAAGTGCAAGGACTCGTAGGTGAAGTCGTTACTGCATTAAGCCTCCAATTTGCCGAAGCGAAAGACATTGATCATATTATCTATATTGGTTCGACCCTATGTAATAACAGACACCTTCAAAATATTATTAGTAGTTATACAAAATATCAAAATAAAACACCAATCTTTATACAAGATGATGGTTATAGTGGTGCTATTGGTGCATTACTTTATGCTACGAAATAAATGCGTACCATTTTACTTTTTCTAAACAACATATCCATCCATGAAATAGAGGACATTAGACTAGAGCATGATCCTTTATTCGGATTAATCCCACCGCATGTTACAATTGTATTTCCGTTTGAAAGTTCTATTTCAAATGATGAGTTGAAATTACATATTTTGAATGTATCAAAAAAGATACATAATATAGAAATTGAATTTGCGAATCAAATAACGTGTGAAGGGGCATATTTGTTTTTACGAGTTGAAAAAGGGAAAGAACAAATAGAAGATCTACGTGATACCCTGTATACAGGACCTTTATTACAATTTTTGAAAGAAGACATTCCGTACACCCCGCATGTAACAGTCGGGAGAAAAGAAAGTGCTGAGCTAGCTGCTGAAGTAGTTAAAAATATTCCTAGTTTTTATGAGAAGTTAAATTGTGTGATTGATAAAATTAGTGTGGAGCGAATTGGAGAGAACGAAGAGTCAATTATTGAATTTGAAGTACTATTGCAAAAAAGCTGAATGTACAAACCGATAAAAGGAACAGGAAAACGAATTTTGTGGCCATTACTATTTTTAACTCCAGGGATAATATGGTTTTTTGGTCCCGTACATCCAGCTATTTTACAAGTAGTTTTAGCAGCATCAATTGGGGTTCTTTTCGCCGTACCACTTATAATTTTAACAAATTACGAACGAAGAGATGATGGGAATATTTATACGAAAAAAAGCGCAGCTTTTCTAATTACTTTTATTGCACTTGTTGTTTTAAGATACGGTTCAAGGCAATATATTGTTGATTTAGATCCACAAACAATCGGTTTATTATTTTATATCGTTGCCGTTTCGTATATTATTCCATGGAGAATTGCTTGTTATATAAAATTTAGGAAAGTTTGGCGGGAAAATAATAATCCTGCTATATGAATGTTAATGAAGCAGTTGAAGTTACATATAAATTTTCATTATAAAGCAATTTTAATTTTTTGGATTGTGGCTTTATTAATAAAAGGAATCACAAGTGTAATGGATTTAAAAGAAATAAGAGAAGGATTTTTACAACATATATTAAATAATCCTTCGATTGTAATTATATTGTTTATAGTAGTAAGTACTTTTATTATACAGGACGATGTGTTTCGTTTAGCGGTTTCATTTGGAGTAACGAGATTACAGTTTTACATTGGATCAGTTTGCTATATCATATTACAAGCTGCGGTTTTCTCATTCCTTCAAGTGATTATTTTACAAAATACATTGTATAGAACAGTAAATATTAGTTTAGGAGAACACTCAGTTAAACAGTTTATTGTACAACTATTATTGTATGTTACAATAGCAACTTTTTTTCAAGTAGCAGTAGTGATTAAGAAACGTTTTAAGTGGATTGGTCTTATGATAGGCGGAACATTTTTTATATCATTGAATAGTGTACTTTATGCAGAAGTAGGAATACAGGATTTAAATTCTACATCTAATCTATCTTTAATAGATATCCCACACTTTATTGTCATTTCAATTGTATTAACTATCGTCTATATCGTGACTAGCGGTATATTTATTCGAAAAATATCATTTGAGCAAACAATTTAAATGATTGCACTTGAAACGAAAGATTTAACGAAAAAATATAAAAAGAAAATAGCTGTAAATGAAGTAACTATTTCTTTGGAAAAGCATAAAATATATGGTTTGCTTGGAAGGAACGGAGCAGGGAAAACGACACTATTAAATTTACTCGCAGGACAAATTATTTCAAGTAGTGGAAGTGTATCAATATTAGGTGAAAATGTATTTGAAAATAGTAAAGCGATGCAAAATATTTGTTTCGTTAGAGTGAAAGAAGAAGTTCATTTAAGTTATAAAGTAAAAGAAATTTTTAAGATGTGTAGCATGTTTTATAAAAATTGGGATGGGAAGTACGCTGAAAAACTTGCTGATAAATTTCAGCTTAATATAACAGAGAAATACCATAAACTATCACATGGTATGCAAACAGCCGTCGGAATAATACAAGGACTAGCAAGTAGAGCACCGATTACTATTTTTGATGAACCAACTACAGGTTTAGACGCAGCGCATCGTGAGTTATTTTATAGTTTACTATTAGAAGATTATGGTGAGTATCCTCGAACAATTATATTATCAACACATTTAGTAGAAGAAGTAACTCATGTTATCGAAGAAGTGATCATCATAAAAGAAGGAAGATTAGTTGTTCAATCATCAGTGGAAGATTTATTACAACAAGGACATATTATTTCGGGGAAAAAAGATAAAGTGGATGAGTTCTCAATTAATAAAAAAGTTTTAAATCGAGAAGTTTATGGAAATAAGGGGATTACTATTATATGGGAAGAACTTTCTAATGAAGATTATTACTCTCTTGAAATAGAAGGGTTAGTAGTTGATAGAATTACATTACAAAAATTATTTATTCACATAACTGGTGGTGAAGTAGAATGAGTGAAACCTACTCTGGAGCAAAATAAATTAATATATTTACAAATTGCGGAAACAATTGAATCTGATATTTTAAAAGACATATTGCTTGAAGAAGAACAAGTGCCATCGACAAATCAATTTGCAAAGATGTTACAAATAAATCCAGCTACTGCAGCTAAAGGGGTAAATGTATTAGTCGATGAGGGGATTTTATATAAAAAGAGAGGGATCGGGATGTTTGTTGCAAAGGGAGCGAAAGAAGTCGTACTTAAAAAAAGACAAAATACTTTTATGACCGAATATTTACCTAAAGTGTGGGAAGAAGCAAAAGTGCTAGAAATATCGAAAGACGAATTGATGGATATGATTCAAAAAATTACGAAGGAGGGGAAATAGATGAAATATATGCATCATAACGTAATTGTTATGCTAACAATTTTTTTATTTATGACGGCTTGTTCTAACGGAGAAAGAATAAAAGATATATATGATGTTAGGTCAGATGATTTTAAGAAATATACTGGGACGTACGTTGGTAATAATTCAGATGTGGTTGCAATTGTTAATCATTTACCCGGTGGTGGAATAGTTCAAAGTATAAGTTTAGAAAATGAAAGTATAAAAGTGAACTATGGCGCAAAAGAGAGTGGGGCACTTACAGAAGAAATGATTGCGACGTATTGGTTTGATGGGAAAGATACGATGAAGAAGAATTTTCTTTTTAACGTTATTTATCTTGCAGTTTTAGTACCAAATGCAAAAAGTTATGAGTTTCAAGTAGAAAATAAAATGTTTACGATAAAGAGGGAAGATATACTATCAATCTTGTATGGGAAATTTGATGATTTCCTAAAAGAAAAAGATATATGGGACAAAAATAAAGTAGTAAAGTTTCTTAGGGATAATAACGAAAACATTAAAATACTTGTGAATTATAAAGATTTTCGTAAATCTTATTTCGCTATATATCCAGTGCAGCAGTTGAAATAAATGAAATTTAAAGCATTCTTTTTAACCATTACCATTCAAAAACGTAAGCTTTCACAAAATGAGATTTTACACGATCAACACGTTCAAACTACTATGGACGAAGTAAAAGAGCTTCAATCTTCTTTTTAAATGAAGTTTCACCTTTTCTTTTTAACTATTACGATTCAAAAAGAAACGATTTCTCAAAATGAATTAAAACAAGAGCAACAGTACAAACAAATTATTGATGAAATTCGTGATTGTAAAAGTAAATATTACACTCACCTATAAATGGTTGTAGGAATCATATTTATTTGCACAAAAATATCGTTTCTATTTCAACCGATTGGTATCTTCATATCAACATTGTTTTTCCCAATCTTAATCGCGCTTTTTTTATACTTCATATTTAATCCTGTATTAGTCTTTTTGGAGAATAAAAAAGTACCTAGAAGTTTAGCGATTCTACTGTTATATCTTTTTATCATCACATTAACTGCGGTTGGCGTTGGAGTAGTTGTTCCGACGATTTCACAACAGCTAATGGATTTAGTGAAAAATATGCCAGGGTATATAAAAGAGGGGAAAGTATACATACAAGATTTATCACATCACAGATTGTTTGAATGGTTATCTACACAAAATTACGTTTCCATTGAAACGATTGAAAAAAATGCAATTGAATACTTAAAGGATATACCAAACACAATTACGTCGAGTGCAACGGCTTTATTTGGTATCATCACGAACGTTGCGTTAGTTATCTTTACAGTACCGTTCATTTTATTTTACATGTTTAAAGATGGACATGCCTTTCCAGGAAAAGCGGTTAGCTTATTACCAGAGTCTTACCGTGAAGAAGGACTTCGTATCATAAAGGAAACGAATGAAACGTTATCTGCATATATTCAAGGGCAAGCGCTCGTTTGTATATTTGTCGGTGCTTTTACTTTCATAGGTTATTTGATTATCGATTTACCGTACGCTTTTGTTTTAGGGATTATTGCAGCATTTACAAATATCATTCCTAACTTAGGTCCATTTATCGGTGCGGCACCAGCTGTTATTGTAGGTTTGTTCGTATCTCCGATGCAAGCATTGTACGTAATTATCATTGTTACAATTGTACAACAGTTTGAAAGTAACATTATTTCACCACGTATCATGAGTTCGAAATTAAATATTCACCCGTTAACAATTATTATCTTAATTTTAGGGGTAGGTAATTTCGCGGGAATTATCGGAATGATTTTAGCAGTGCCAGTTTATGCAGTAACAAAAACAGTTGTTTCAAACTTAGTAAGATTGTTTAAAACGAAACGAAATAATCGAAAATAGATGAGAATACATACAAATTTGCAGGTAAAGGTGATAAAAATGACACAATGCATCATTTGCAGAAAAGATACGAAAGAACTGAGTGAACAATATGTCATCCCAGAAATATTATGTGGATATTATTTCACAAACTCAATTTGTGATACTTGTCATGAACAAATGACAACAAATATTGATCGTCCTTTAATTAGGCACAAATTAATTGAATTTAAGATTGAGCAAATGAAAAAACAAATCGATTCCCCTCTCTATACAAATGAGCATGGTGAGGAACTTGCGGCAGCTGAGACAGATGTTGTTGGAGTAAGTGATGAAATTCTGTATTCCAATGCATTAATTATGAAACTATGTAAAAAGCACGATATTTCTCTACATAATGAAATTTGGAAAGAAGAACGTGTAACAAAAGTAGCTAGCTCTATTCAACGTGAATTACTTTTAGATAACCGTAAGTACAAAATGAGCGTATTAAAAATGGCTTATGCTTTTGCTGTACAAGCAGTTGATGGTTACTTTGAAGATCCAGATGCGATTGATATTTCTAACATGTTATTAAATGCCGATTTCATGGAATTAAAAGAAAAGAGTATTGTTCGAGATTTAAGCAAAAGTTCTTTATGGAATACGTTAAATACGAGTAGTGAAAACCATTACTTTATTTTACTTAGCGATAAAGACGGCCTGTTCTGCTTCATTCGTTTATTTGACATCTTTGATGTTGTCGTTCATTTATCAGAAAAGCGATATGAACTTCCATCGCCAATTGTCGGCGTAAATAATGTAAATAAGCAAGAATTTTATATCCAAACTTTAAAACAATATATGGATGGGTTATTTAAAGAAACAACATCTACTATTTAAATGGAAATATTATGGTTTATTCCGGCTTATGGAGATGGTCGATATTTAGGAACGACAAAACGAGGAAGAGCAGCTGAGTATGGTTATTATAAACAAGTTGCCGGGGCGGCTGATTATTTAGGATATACGGGTGTTTTACTTCCAACTGGTCAAGGCTGTGAAGACCCTTGGGTATTAGCGTCTGCCCTTGCAGCTGGAACAGAAAAACTAAAATTTTTAGTAGCAGTTAGACCAGGACTTATGTCACCGACGGTAGCAGCGAGGATGGCATCTACATTTGATAGAATTTCAGATGGTCGATTACTTATTAATGTAGTAGCTGGAGGAGATCCCGTTGAACTACAAGGAGATGGATTGTATCTTGAACATGACGAAAGGTATGAAGTAGCGGCTGAATTTTTAAAAGTTTGGAAATCAATCTTGCAAGGTGAAACGATCTCATTAGAAGGAAAACATATTAAAGTTACAGAAAGTAAAGTCGTGTTCCCGCCAGTCCAAACACCGTATCCTCCTATATATTTCGGAGGGTCATCAGCTGCTGGAAAAGAAGTTGCAGCTGAACATAGTGATGTATATTTAACGTGGGGAGAGCCACCTCAGCAAGTGAAAGAGAAAATAGAGGAAGTCAGAAAACTTGCAGAAGAGAAGGGGCGTACGGTACGATTCGGTATCAGGTTGCACGTAATTGTAAGAGAAACAGAAGAAGAAGCATGGGAAGAGGAGGAACGTTTAATTCAATACGTAGATAATCAAACGATTGAACTTGCTCAAAAGACATTTGCAAGATATGATTCAGTTGGTCAAAAACGGATGACATATTTAAATAAAGGAACAAGGGAGTCGTTAGAAATAAGCCCTAACTTATGGGCTGGAATCGGACTTGTAAGAGGTGGTGCAGGCACTGCACTTGTAGGAGATCCGCAAACGGTAGCGGAAAGAATAAAAGAATATGAAGCGTTAGGAATTGATACATTTGTTTTGTCGGGATATCCTCATTTAGAAGAGGCATATGAAGTGGCGGAACTGTTGTTCCCTTTATTGAAAGATGAGAAGAAACAAGAAAATAAAATTGTTGGTGAAATGATAGCTGATGCATTTGTATTAAAAAAATAATTGGAAAATACGAAAGCTATTTTTAAACGGGCGAGTATAACGATAGAGAAAACCAACGTGAAAAAAGTACGGAAGGCGAATGTGAAAGTTTTAATAAGGGCAATTATTATACCGATTATCGTATTAATTATTTGGCAGTTAGCCAGTGTACTCGATCTTGTTTCTAAAACTGTTTTACCAACGCCATTCGATATTTTTTTCGCTTTTCAAGAACTAATAAAAACAGGAGAGATATTCGGTCATTTAAGTATAAGTGTATTCAGAGCTGCGGCTGGTTTCTTTATCGGTGGGAGCTTAGGAATCATTTTAGGAACGATTGTTGGGTTTGCTACAAGAAGTGAGCAATATTTAGATCCGTCAGTACAAATGTTAAGAACTGTACCTCATTTAGCTGTTGCGCCACTTTTCGTATTATGGTTTGGTTTTGGCGAAACATCGAAAGTGTTATTAATTGCGGACGGTGCATTTTTTCCTTTATACGTAAATGCGTTTTTAGGGATACGAGGTGTAGACTCAAAGTTATTTGATGTTGCGAGAGTATTAGAGTTTAATAAACGGAAATTAATTACGAAATTAATTTTACCTGCAGCATTGCCTAACCTTTTACTAGGGGCAAGGTTATCTTTAGGAGTCGCATGGGTGAGTTTAGTTGTAGCAGAACTTATGGGATCTACAGAAGGTATTGGCTATATGATTATGGATGCAAGGTAAATGTATAAAAAAGTTAAGACACTTTCTTTTGCTTTAGCTATTTCTTTATTTTTATTCGGATGTGAGAAAAGCACTGCAAGTAGTAAGAAAGAAGATGTAACAATACAAATTGGTATACAGCAAGGATTAAGCCCGCTTTTACTGGCACAGAAAAAGGGATGGTTTGAAGAGGAATTTAAAAAAGAAGGAGTTAAAGTGAAATGGACAGAGTTCCAAAGTGGCCCTCCTTATTTTGAAGCAATCGCATCGAATCGATTAGATTTTGGTGAAGTTGGGAACTCCCCAGTTATTTCAGCACAAGCAGCTGGTATTGGATTTACCGAAATTGCCAATACGAGTTATGCGAGAAAAGGAACAGGAATTCTTGTACAAAAAGATAGCAAGATTACGAGTGTAAAAGATTTGAAAGGTAAAAAAATTGCAGTAGCAAAAGGAAGTAGCGCATTTAATTTATTGTATCGAGCACTAGATAAAGAAGGTATCGATGCAAAAGATGTAAATGTGATTCAGTTACAACCAGATGAAGCACAGCCGGCTTTTGAATCAGGATCAATCGATGCATGGGCGATTTGGGATCCATTCATATCATTACATACGGTGAATAAAGGAGCGAAGGTCATTGCAGATGGTGAAACATTAAATGTCTCTTCACCAGAGTTTTTAATTGCGAGAACAAAATTTGCGAAAGAACATCCAGAATTAGTTGAGAAGTTCCTCCAGGTTTATGAAAAAGCACGTGTATGGCAATATGCAAACTTAGATGAAGCAATTAAAATATACACTTCTGCTAAGAAGATAGATGCAGAGATTGTAAAAGAAGTGTTTAATCACGACAAACCAATTTTAGTTCCAGTAACGAAAGAAATAATAGCGGAGCAACAAAAGACAGCAGATTTTCAATATAAGCTCGGTTCTATAAAGAAAGAAATTAAGACTGATAAAGTTGTAGATAATTCTTTCGTAGAAAAAGCGTTAAAGGTGAAGTGAATGATTCATAGTAGGGAGGATGAACGTGTGACAGTTTCGATTAAAGGGGTATCTAAGAAATTTGCGAAAGCAGCAGGTAGTGTTCAAGTTTTAGAAAATATTCAATTTCAATTAGAGAAAGGGGATTTTGTTACAATAATTGGTCCGAGTGGGTGTGGAAAAAGTACATTATTAAAAATTGTTGCAGGTTTAGATAATGATTTTGAAGGGGAAGTTGCTATTGATGGCGAACGCATCGTAAAACCGAGTAAGAAACAAGGGTTTATATTTCAAGAACATCGTCTCTTTCCGTGGTTAACAGTTGAAGAAAATATCGCAGCAGATTTATCACTAAAAGATAAGTATGTAAAAGATAAGGTGAAGGAATGGGTTGAGATTGTTCGTTTGGATGGCTTTGAAAAGGCATATCCGAAAGAAGTTTCAGGTGGGATGTCACAACGTGTTGCGATAGCAAGAGCTTTGTTAAGAGATCCGAATGTGTTATTACTTGATGAGCCGTTTGGGGCGCTTGATGCGTTTACTCGAAGTCATTTGCAAGAAGTGTTGCTGAACATTTGGGAGCAAAAGAAGACGACAATGATATTCGTTACACACGATATAGATGAAGCGATTTATCTTTCGAATCGAATCATTATTATGAGTGCAAAACCAGGGGAAATACATAAAGTGATTGAAAATAATTTTCCTTATCCACGTAGTAAAACATCGGAATCATTCCAACAACTTCGTACGAAAGTGTTACAGCAGTTTGAACATGGTGGATTGATTCAAACAAGTAAATAGATGAATCAATTACTTACATCAAAAATTGAAATTACAGAAAGAAAAATTCGGTATGATTCGATAATAGTGGATTACGATTGCTTATTGTTGAAAAAACAATCGGAAAGTATCGTGTTATTTCATGAGGTTCAGTGTTCATTTACAATGACGGCACACGATACAAAGTTAACTATCCAAAAAGGAAGTTACACAATTGCATACTACTGGGTAGATCGTCCATACAATTTATACGTATGGAGAGATAAGGAAGGGAATTATGTAGGCGCCTATTTTAATATCGTAAAAAATACACAAATAACAGAAGAAGTAGTTTCCTTCGAAGATTTAATTATCGATATTATGGTACTTCCAAATGGAGAATATTTCATATTAGATGAGGATGAATTACCGGAGCCGATAGAAAACTTTGAAGATGGATTTGTAAAAGAAGCTCTTCATACATTGACGGATACAATTCAAGAGTTGCTGCCTAAAATTATAATAGAAACTGCTACTATCTTTAAAAATAAATAAATGTTATCCAACTATTTATTGTATGCCCTTCCCATTGTACCAGCTGTTCCGAAAGAAGTAGTGCTTGGATCATCATTAGATTGTTTGTTTGTAATTCCAGTCATCACGTATTTCTTTATTATTCGAAAAAGATACTCGTTAACGTATATCTTTCCTGTTGTAATAGCTGGATATATATTTGCGAGATTTATAATTCCAAGCGACTATTTACAAGCTTTTTCATTCGTTTCTTATATAATAGTGACGGGGGAAATTGCATTTGTAGCTTTAGAATTGTTCTTTCTATATAAAATTGTGACAATGCTTCCTAAAATAATTAATAGATATAAAGCATATAGAAAAGAGTATTCTTCATTCTCTTATTCGATTGATGCAGCATTTGATGACACTATGAAAAGAAGTAAAGTTATAAGTATCATGCTTACTGAGTGTAAGCTAATCTATTATGCGTTTTTATCATGGCGTGTAAAAGTACCAGATGACGAATTTACCTATTCCTATCATAAAAACACCGGTGCTATAGGTGTTTATATGATGATTATTCACGCAACAGTAATTGAAAGTATTGGTTTTCATTATTTACTTCATCAATGGAATCCAGTAATAGCTTGGATTTTACTTATTTTAAACGTATATGCGATGATTTATTTTATAGCTGAAATACAAGCGATGCGTAAAAATCCAATTATCATAACAGAAAAGCAAGTAATGATTCAAATCGGATTAGGAAAGAAAATCGTTTTGCCATTTACACAAATTGATAATATTACGTTCTACAAGGGTGAATCACTAACGGCAAAAGAAGAAAAAGAGGTATTGGATGCAACTGTTATGGAGTTCATAAAAGAACCTGCTACTTTTGAAATAACATTAAAAGAGCCAGTAAAAGCGCAGTTGTTATATGGTTTTTCTAAAACAGTAAATCGTGTGCACTTAAATGTTGATGAGGAACGGGAATTTTATAATGCGGTTTCTGAAAAGTTAAAATTTATAAATCATGAATAAATGGAACATTTATTAAAGCAAGCTATTAAACTTAGAAATGAAAAGAAATATGCGCAGTCTAGAGAAATACTTATAGGATTAACAAACTTTACAAAAGATGCAGAAGTACTGTACCAATGTGCATGGATACACGATGTCATGGGATTAGAAACAGAAGCAGTTCCGTATTATGAGCAGGCGATCGCAAATGGGCTTGATGGTGAATCCCTTTGCGGTGCCTATATCGGTTTAGGGAGTACATATCGTTGCATTGGAGAGTATGAAAAGGCAATTGTGGTACTAGAAGCTGGAGTAAAGAAATTCCCTGAGAACGATCCGATGAGAGTATTTTTATCATTAGCAAAGTATAATGTAAACGAACATGAATCCGCAATGAAATTATTACTTGAAACAGTCGTGAAAGTAGATGAAGTAAAAGAATTTGAACGTGCCATTTCATTTTATAAAGACCATTTAAACGAGGTGTTTAAATAGATGGTTACAATGAAGGGGAAAAAGGTATTAATTACGAGCGGTGGTTGTTTAGAAAAATGGGATCAAGTACGCGGACATACGAATATGGCTAAAGGTACGATTGGTAGAATAATCGCGGAAGAACTTATAGCTAAAGGGGCACACGTTATATATTTACATGGTTATTTCGCTGAGAAACCGAACGATGTAAATGGAGGGTTAGAACTACATCCATTTGAGGGAATTGTGGATTTGCAAGATAAAATGAAAAGTATCATTACGCATGAAAAAGTCGACGCGGTTATTATGGCAGCGGCTGGATCAGATTGGGTTGTGGAAAAGATTTGTGATCAAGATGGCAATGTTCTTAATATGAATGGGAAAATTTCAAGTGATATAGCACCAATTATACATTTTCAAAAAGCTCCAAAAGTATTGAAGCAAATAAAACAATGGGATCCGGAAACAGTACTCGTTGGTTTTAAGCTTGAAAGTGATTTAAATGAAGAAGAACTGTTTGAGAGAGCGAAAAATAGAATGAAAGAAGCAAAGGCGAATGTAATGATAGCAAATTCACCACATTCTTTATATTCGCGCGGGGCTGTACACTATGTAATTGGACAAGATGGTAAAGGAAAGTTATGTAAAGGTAAAGATGAAACAGCGAAAGAAATTGTCAAAAGCTTAAAGATATTATGTAATCGTATTACTGCTTTGTAAATGAAAATGAATGAAATAGTTGAGAGTACACAATTTCCGAATACAATTCAAACAATTACAAACGATTTAAAAGCATTAGGAGTCAAAAAAGGAATGACAATTATTGTTCATTCATCATTAAGCTCTATCGGATGGATATCTGGCGGAGTGGTTGCAGTAGTAGAAGCTTTAATGAAAGTCGTTACAGAAGAAGGAACAATTATAATGCCAACACAATCTTCGGATTTATCTGATCCGAAACATTGGTCAAGACCGCCTGTACCTGAAGATTGGTGGCAAATTATACGTGATAGCGTCCCAGCATTTGATCCACGCATAACACCAACAAGAGGAATGGGGAAAATAGTTGAATATTTTCGTACATACCCGAATGTAGTACGAAGTAATCATCCATTAGGAAGTTTTGCTGCATGGGGAAAACATGCAGAGGAAATAACGATGAATCATTCGCTATCGATGAGTTTGGGAGAGGAATCACCATTAAGAAAAATATACGATTTTGATGGATACATATTATTAATTGGTGTGGGCTATGACTCCAATACGTCTGTTCATTTATCTGAAGTACGTTCTGGTGCATGTGAATTAATAAAAGTAGGGGCACCAATTATAGAAAATGGTGAAAGAGTATGGAAAGAATTTGTTGAAATGGATTACGAATCAAATACGTTTGTAGAAATTGGTGTCGAGTTTGAGCGAAAAGGAACTGTAACAATGGGGAAAATAGGTAATGCAACGAGCCGTCTTATGAAGCAACGTGATATAGTTGACTTTGGAACAGAATGGTTTCGTAAGAAAAATCAGTAAATGGTATATTCATTTGAATTAATAAAAGAAGGTGAACAAATGAAAAAAATTCTATTCCCTTTTCTACTATTTGGACTCATTTCTTTACATGCATGTGTTTCTATTATCAATGACTATGAGGGGTATTGGGTGTTAGAAAAATCAAGATATAATGAAGGCGGATATGGCCCATTTAATTTATATGAGAAAGCACAAAAAGATCCAACTATGGTTCATTACTCAAATGGTAGTATTAGTGAAGGAAAAAGAATGGTGTATGTAGCATTTGGAACAAAGTATAAAAACGATAAAATTACAGTAAAAGAAGTACAAGACGAAAAAGACACATCTGTTATCGTATTACATATTGAAAAAGATAAAGGACAAGATGAAAATCCCGTTTTATATATTGGTGTACCAAAACTTAGAAACACTATTAAAATTGTAGATGAAGATGGAAAGAAAATCTTTGAAATGAAGAAAGATGAAGGTATTACATCACAGCAATAAATGTATACAGAACAAGGACAGAAAGAGTATATGAAAATATGGTTTTCACTTGCAGAAGAGGCTGGTAGGAATGGTTTTACGTGGCCGAGTCTATTAGAGAATGAAGAGTGGAATCAGTATATGGCAACAGGGATGTTTCGTATGTCGGTAAACACATATACCGCTATTTCGAAAGCGACAGAAGAAATAATGTATGTGTTATATAGAACGTATCAATATATTGTACATACGACAGAAGATTTTCAAAAACTCGGATTCCCGCCTGAAACGTGGGAGATTGCGAGAATGAAACATACTGGTTTGTTTTCTTATTTTACAAGGCTCGACTTTATCGTAAATGGTGACGTAATTAAATTAATAGAAGTGAATTGTGATACACCAACAGGATATTTAGAACCTTCTGTTGCAAATGAAGTGCTGTGCCGTTATCATGATGTGAATCACCCGAATCATATTGAGGAGCATATTGTACAGGCATGGGAACAAATTAAACATGACTATAATATAAATCCTGAAGAAACGATATATTTTAGTAGCTATGATTGGCACGATGAAGACCATCAAACAGCCCAATTTTTAAGAAGTTATTGCCTAAATCAACCCACGGAATATATAGGGATTCAAGATATTGTAGTTACAGATGATGGAATATATACGCCGAATGGTAAGCGAATTCATTATTTATATCGACTGTATCCAATTGAATATTTAGTTACAGATGTTGATAAAAATGGAAAAAGAATTGGTCTGCAGTTTTTAAATCATATAGCGCAAGGAAGAGTGCAAATTATTAATCCACCAGCCGCATTTGTAATGCAAAATAAAAGTGTACTTGCATTAATTTGGAAGCTTTATGAAAAAGAGGTTTTCTTTGAAGAAGAAGAGCGTGTTATTATTAATAAATACTTCCTACCAACATATTTTACAAATAAGCCATTTAAAGAAAGAAAGGAATCATTTGTTTCTAAACCTTTATATGGACGTGAAGGTGGGGGCGTATCTATATACGAAAATGATGAACTATTAGCTGAAGATAAAACGGAATATTACTTTGAACAACGGAAAATATATCAGCAATACATAGAAATGCCTGACTATACCATTGATACATGGGATGGTCCGTATACTGGTAAACTATTAATTGGCTCACATTGCATTAGTGGGAGAGCTGCAGGGTTATTTTTACGAGTTGGTGAGAAAATAACGGGAAACTTATCGATGTTTACTGGGGTTACGATTGAAGGATAAATGGATAAAAGTAAATTTATAAAAATTGCTACTTCAATAGGAGTGTCATCTTTTTTATTAACGGGCTGTGGCGATTATGAAGAAGAAACGGCCCAGAAAGAAAGTACTGCTGTTAAAACAGATGGTGGAAAACAAGGGAATGAACAAGAAACATTAAATTGTGACGATAAAACTCCTACTAATGAAAATGTAGAAAATGATGAGTTATGTAAGGAAAATAATCCATCATTTTCATCGTATAATGAAAATTCACATTTACCAATACTTCCATTCGTAGCAGGATATTTATTAGCAAGCAGAACCCCAAATATGAATTATACTGCAAAACCAAATATAATGAAGAAACCGTATACAAATAATATTATTCCATATCGTGAAAAAGACCAAAGTAGAACTGGTGGCAGCGGTGGTGGAGGATATTACGGTGGCACTAACAGTAACAATAATAACTCTTCCAATAAAGTGGATTTAAATAAACAACAGCCAAATTCCTCAAATAAAGTGACGCCAGATACAAATACGCCGAAATCATCTACGACACAAACGCCGAAAGTAAATTCTGGTTCAAGTGGAATTGGGAACGCAAAAGCGCCAGCTGGATCATAAATGAATTTGCAACGTGTTGAACAAATTGGAAGGGATTCAGTATTAAACGTATTACAGTATGCAGTCGGTCCAAGTGAAACTAGCTTAAAGAAAGCAGCTTTATTTTATGAAAGGAATAAAGGGACTTTTTACAAATATGAGGAAAAGGCTTGTATAGGTATTGAAATAATCGGAGCAAATAAAGCGAGAATTTGCCATATAGCAGTCGTTCCACAATATCGTTATAAAGGAATTGCGTTGCAAATGATAAAGGAAGTATTAAGACTACATCAATTGACTTATGTAGAAGCAGAGACAGACAAAGAGGCAGTAGAATTTTATAAGAAAATTGGTTTTCAGGTTAAAAGTTTAGGAGAAATATATCCGGGAGTCGAAAGGTTTCAATGCTATCTGGAAGAATAGATGAAAGCAATTGCAATAGGGATATTGGCATCATTTTTCTTTGCCTTTACCTTTGTTTTAAACCGGGCGATGGACTTAGAAGGCGGAAGTTGGATTTGGAGTGCATCATTACGGTATTACTTTATGGTACCAATGCTATTACTTATTGTCATGTATAGAGGCAATTTAAAGCAACTCTTTCAATATATGAAAAACAAACCGAAAGAATGGTTGGTATGGAGTATTGTAGGTTTTGGTCTTTTTTATGCACCACTTAGTTTTGCTGGCGCATTTGGACCAGGGTGGCTTGTTGCATCAACATGGCAAATTACGATAGTCGCAGGGATTTTGTTAACGCCATTTTTTGCGGTAGACCCATTACATAAAAAACTTCCGATGAAAGAATTAGTAATGTCGGGTATTATTTTATTCGGTGTTGTACTCATGCAAGTAGAACATGCTTCTTCTTTAGGAATTCGTGAAACCATTTTATGTGTAGTTCCTGTTCTCATCGCGGCGTTTGCGTACCCTCTTGGAAATCGAAAAATGATGCAAGTATGTAAAGGGGAATTAGATGTATTCCAGCGAGTTCTCGGGATGACATTAGCAAGTTTACCATTTTGGTTTTTACTATCTGGTTACGAAGTATCAACAGGTGGATTACCATCAAGTAGCCAAGTTTTTCAATGTTTTATTGTAGCAGTTAGTTCAGGTTTAATCGCGACAGTATTATTTTTCTTTGCGACAGATCTTGTGAAAGATGATCCGCAAAAACTAGCAACAGTTGAAGCGACACAATCCGGTGAAGTTTTATTTGCTTTAGTAGGAGAGCTTATTTGGCTATCTGCTCCAATTCCATCATCTTTATCTTGGGTTGGAATGAGTCTCGTTATTGTCGGAATGATACTCCATAGTTATGTGGCGGTCGTTGTGAAAAAAGTAGAAAAGATAACAGCGTAAATGAAAGATCTTTATTTAGAAAAAAACATGAATCCGCAAGTAGCAATTTTGTATGCAATGGTTCGAGATACATATAAACGATTGCGAAATTTAGTAGAAGGTACTGAAGAAAAGGAATTATCTTTTAAAGGGTCTGAAAATAATGAAAATAGTATCAGACAGCTACTTCAACATTTAGCAGTTGTCGATTTACATTGGGTGTATCGCTTAAAGGGAGAAGAAGTTCCACTGGCACTAAAAAATAAATATGGGCCTATGTTGAATGAAGTGGGAGAACTGCCAGTTTTAAGAAAACACACGTTGCAAGAGTTAATGCAAGATTATGAGGCAGTACAACAATTGTTTTATGAAGAATGTATGAAACTAACAGAAAATGATTTAACACGGGAAGTTTTTTATGAAAAGGGAGAAAATGCGACAATAAGATGGGGCATATGGCATATAGCTGATCATAATCGGTATCATCAAGCACATATGGGTCAGTTAAGAAAATTATATAGAGCTAGATTACATGTAAGTTAAATGATTCGATTACTTACGAAAGAAGATGCAAAAAAATATTGGGATTTACGTTTACAAGCATTACAAGTAAACCCAGAGGCGTTTATAACAACTTATGAAGAGGCGATCCGTCAGGAAAATCCTATTGAGCGAGTTGAAGGGAATTTAACATCTGCTATTAGCTGTACACTTGGTGCGTTTAATGAAGAAAAATTAATTGGTGTAGTCACTTTACTAACGGAAGAGAAAGAGGCATATAAGCATAAAGGTCATATCGTTGCGATGTATGTAGATGCACAAAACAGACGAAAAGGATTGGCACGTGAGTTAATTGCAAATGCAATTCAAAGAGCGCGGGATATACAACTAGAGCAATTGACATTAGGGGTTGTATCTACAAACGAACCAGCAATAAAATTGTATGAATCAATGGGCTTTAAAACATATGGAATTGAAAAAAGGGCTATAAAGATTAACGGTGTGTACAGTGATGATGAACATATGGTGCTGTTCCTTTAAATGAAGATGCCATTCGTTCAATTAAGAGAATTGACACTAGATGATGTAGAAGATCGATATCAATGGTCATTAGATACAGAAGTGACAAAACACTTAGTCGCACCAGATCAATATCCTCCGTTCACTCGTGAAGATACGAGAAAATGGATTGAAGCATGCATAAGTCGAAAGAATGGTTATGAACAAAGGGCTATCGTTACAGAAAACGATATACACATTGGCTGGGTAGACCTTAAAAATTTTGACAAAACAAATAAAAATGCGGAACTAGGAATTACGATTGGTGATAAAGAGTATTGGGGAAAAGGGTATGGAATAGCATCTCTATATAGTATGTTACAACTGGGATTCTTTGATTTCGAATTGGAGAAAGTTTGGCTACGTGTAGATGAGGATAATTTACAAGCTAGAAAGAGTTATGAAAAGGCTGGTTTTGTTTGTGAAGGACTGATGAGAAATGATCGATTACGTCAAAAGAAGTTCATTCATCGCTATCGTTATAGTATGTTAAAAGAAGAATATCAATCTATAATTAGTATTTTATAAATGAAACCAATTGAAGCGGCACAAAGCATAGTTACATCACAATTTCCGAATTGTGATGTAGCTTTACTGGGAGGAAGTGTTGTACGAGGAGAAGCGACAAAAACATCTGACCTTGATATTGTTATAGTCGATCAAAGTTTGTCATCTTGTTATAGAGAATCTTTCTATAGTAATGGATGGCCCGTTGAAGTATTTGTACATAATTTTGTAACGTATAAAACCTTTTTAAAAATGGATTGTGATCGCGGGCGACCTTCTTTACCTCAATTAGTTTCAGAAGGAATTGTATTAAAAGGGGAAAGTGAAATTGTTGAGAAATTAAAAAGAGAAGCGAACGATTTACTAATTAAAGGACCAGATAAATGGACCGAAGAAACGATGAAACAGAAGCGCTATTTTATTTCGGATACTTTGGATGACTTCATTGGTGCATCAAAAAGAGAAGAAGAACTATTCATTGCTAATTTATTAGCGGAATTAATACATGAATATGTATTAAGAGTAAATGGCCAATGGCTTGGAAATTCAAAATGGTTTATTAGAGTTCTAAGAAGATATGATGACCAATATGCAGAACAATTTGTAGCGGCTTTTGATCATTTTTATAAAACCGGAGATAAAAACGTATTAATTAATTTTACAGAAAAGACGTTAGAACTATACGGAGGAAGAGTCTTCGAAGGATTTTCTATTGGCAAATAAATGAAGTCAACAGAAAACATAAAAAGAGGTGGACAAATGCTATTAGAAGAAGTCATGCAGCAACTAGAGGAATATGGAACGGAGCAAAATCGAAAAACGTATAAAAATCATGGGGCGAAAGAGCCGCTATTCGGAGTCAGTTTTGCGAATTTAAAATTATTAAAAAAGAAGATAAAAAAAGATCATGATTTAGCAATTTCATTATGGGAAACAAAAAATATGGATGCAATGACTTTAGCAACGTATATTTTAGAACCGAAGAATGTAACATCAGATCAGCTTAATAGTTGGATTAGGGATGTTGATTATTATTGTTTAATGGACGTTCTTATGACAGCTATATGTACGTCGCCAATCGCGATAGAAAGAATGGAAGAATGGACGAAATCTGATGATGAATGGATCGGGAGAGCAGGTTGGTCATTATTAGCGAATATCGCAATAAAAAATAAAAAGTTAGACGATGACTTCTTCATGCCGTATTTAGAAGAGATTAAACTTCATATTCATAATGAAAAAAATAGAAAAAGAGAAGCAATGAATAGCGCTTTAATTGCGATAGGGATTCGAAATGAAGCTTTAGAGCAACAAGCAATTGAAATTGCTCGAGAAATTGGAAAAGTAAAAATTGATCACGGTGCAACGTCATGTAAAACACCAGATGCAGAACCGTATATAAAAAAGGCTCGAGAAAGAGCAGAAAAAAAGAAAGTAAAATAAATGATATTAAACCATTTTGAAGAGTTTTCTAAAAATGTTGGAAATACACCTCTCATTAAATTAGAATGCGAAGAAACAAAGAATCTTTCAATCTATGCTAAATGTGAATGGCACAACCCTACAGGATCGATTAAGGATAGAGCAGCACTTGGAATGATCAATAAATATTTACAAGAAGCGGACGAAAAACAACATATTTTAGAGTATAGTGGTGGAAGCTTAGCGAGGTCAATTGGCTATCTTTGTTATTATTTAGGGATTGAATGTACGTTAGTGTTAAGTTCTGCAACTGGTCAATCTCTATTAAATGAACTCGAATATTATGGTGCTAAAGTAATCTTAGTTGATAAATGTAAGGGGTTTTACGCTGTAATTGAGAAGGCAATAGAGATTAGCAAACAAAAACAAGAGTTATACTTTTTGTTCCAACATTATAATGATGCAAATCTATTAAGTCATATAGAAGGAACAGGCCGAGAAATTATTGCACAAATGAACGGAAAATCAATACACGCATGGGTAGCATCCGCTGGTACTGGTGGAACTCTAATTGGAGTCTATAAAGCAGTAAAGAAGTATACAAAAAATGTTGAGCTACATTTAGTAATGCCTGCCGAATTACCATATGGATCTGAACAACCGCCAAATGCTTTAAAGAAATATGCAGGATCAGGTGGATTCGGCCTAGGACGGAAACAACATTTCATAGAAAAGGAAGACAATTTGATAGAAAAGCAATGGACTTATTCATATGAAGAAACCCTGTATGAAATGGCCCGTTTTTATAAGGATACTGGTATGAAAATAGGAACGTCTTCGGCAGCAAACTTATTAGCTGCAAAACAACTTGGAAAAGAAAAAGGCGCGAATTTTAATGTAGTTACCGTTTTTCCGGATGCAGGCTCTATAGAAGAGTGGTCAGATGTAAAGAGTTTAGCCAAAATATAGATGAAGAATTGGGTTCAATTTAGAATTGCAAGACCAACAGATAAATTTGAAGAAGTTATAAGTTTTTATGAAACAGGATTAGGGTTAAAGCGTATAGGGGAATTTCACAATCATGAAGGATATGACGGGGTTATGTTTGGATTACCAGGTGAAGAGTATCATTTGGAGTTTACTACGCATGTGAATGGAAGCCCATGCCCAGCACCGACAAAAGATAATTTACTAGTTTTTTATATGCCGGATAAAGATGAAATTGAAATAATTGCGAATCGGTTAAGTGAAATGGGCTACCATGAGGTGGAACCGGAAAATCCGTATTGGATAGAGAAAGGTACTACAATAGAGGATCCAGATGGTTGGAGAATTGTGCTTATGAATGCATTTGAATAAATGGTTCATTATATTTGCACGACATGTGGAGTTCAGTATGCCGAAAATAAAGAAGCACCTTCTCGTTGTAAAATTTGTAATGAGGAAAGGCAATATATGAATCCAATGGGGCAGTCATGGACAACATTAGAAACAATGCAACATAGCAATTTATACAAAAATGAAATAATAAAAGAAGAAACGGGTTTGTATAGCATTACTACTAAACCTAAGTTTGCAATTGGACAAACAGCATTTTTAATACAAAGTAAAACTCTAAATGTTTTGTGGGATTGTATTAGTTATTTAGATGATAATACGATACAGAGTATATATGATTTAGGTGGTATTCAAGCAATAGCACTTTCTCATCCACATTATTACTCTACACAAGTAAAATGGGCGGAAACATTTCATGTACCTATCTATATTCATGAAGATGATAAAGAATGGGTGGTTCGCCCGAGTAAGCAAATTAAATTTTGGTCTGGGGAACATTTGATATTATCGGAAGAACTTACATTGCATCGGTTAGGTGGCCATTTTAAAGGTGGAACTGTTATGCATTGGAAAGACGGTAATGAAGGGAAAGGTATTTTGTTATCAGGTGACATTATACAAGTAGTTTCGGATCAAAAATGGGTAAGTTTTATGTATAGTTATCCAAACCTCATCCCATTACCAGCGAATAAAGTTAGAAATATGGCAGAGAAAGTAAAAGGAATCCAATTTAGTCGACTGTATAATGCGTTTCATGGTGTTGTGGTGGAAGATGCGAATAAGGCTGTACAAAGATCTGCTAATCGGTATATAAAGGCCCTACAAGGAGAATTATTTCATACGTAAATGGAAATCGTTATTATGCTCTATGATGGAATTACTGCATTAGATGCTATTGGTCCGTACGAAGTATTTGCGGCAGAAAGCAATAACAACATAAAGTTTGTTGCTAAAACTACGGGCTTAATTACATTAGATTCAAAAATGGGCTATTTACATGCCGATTATAATTTTACTGAAGTTACTTCAGCTGATATCCTTATTATTCCTGGATGTCGCCCACCTAACTTTAAACAACTTATGGAGGACGAAGAAACTCTTAATTGGATTCTCCAAATACATGAAACTACTAAATGGACTACAACTGTATGTACAGGTTCTTTAATCTTAGGTGCTACTGGCCTACTAAATGGTGTTAATGCCACTAGTCATTGGAGCTCTTTTGACTTACTTCGTTCTCTCGGGGCTATCCCAACTGAAGAAAGAGTCGTTCGCCATAAAAAAATCATAACAGCAGCTGGTGTATCTGCAGGTATTGATATGGCTCTTCAGTTGGTGGCTTGGGAATTCGGAGATGAAAAGAGTAAAGCAGTTCAGCTCATGTTAGAATACGACCCACAGCCTCCTTTTGATACAGGTTCACCTAAAAAAGCATCCGCATCATTATTAGAAGAATTAAATTCGATGCTTGAAGATTTTCATAATAAAGTTTAAATGACAACTTTAGTAAAAAGGGCTATGTTGATTTGCGCTGGGGTATTATTTACATATGAGGCCGCTTTAGGATCAGTACATACTGCTCTAGCAAGTACAGAAGATGAAACAAAATCTGTTCAACTTGTAAGTGAAATTCAAACATCTCTTGCCCCGAAAGAAGCTCCAAAACACTATAATGGGCAAGTTAGAAAAGTCGCTTACTTAACATTTGATGACGGTCCTGGAAAATACACAGCTGAGCTTTTAGATATGTTAAAGAAAGAAAATGCAAAAGCAACATTCTTCTTAATTGGTTCAAACGTGAAAGCTTTCCCTGATCTTGTGAAACGTGAAGATGCTGAAGGCCACTATGTTGGGATGCACAGTATGACTCATAACTATAAGAAACTTTACACAGAAGGACATTACGTAGATGAAATGAAAGAAGATCAAGGCTTAATCGCTGGCGTTCTAGGCAAATCACCAGTATTAACTCGTCCATCATACGGCTCAATGCCAGGATTAAACGAAGCTCTTCGCAACAAAGTTGTTGAAAATGGGTTGAAAGTTTGGGATTGGACAATTGATTCTTTAGACTGGAAATATAATAAAATGCAAGTTGATGCTGCATCAGCTAAAATTGTAGAAAACGTTCTACATGGTGCTACAAATCCAACAGAAGTTATCCTTATGCACGATATTCACCCACAATCAGTTAAAGCAGTACCTGGAATTATAAAAGGACTGAAAGAAAAAGGATATGAATTAGAAGCCTATAATGAGAACGAACACTTCCCATTAAACTTCTGGCATGATAATCGTATGTAAATGGATTTTCTTTCATCTGAATATTTGTCTGCCTTGCTTGCCATTATTGTAATTGATTTAGTGTTAGCTGGAGATAATGCCATCGTAATTGGATTAGCAGCAAGGCGATTACCGAAAGATCAACAAAAGAAAGTTATTATATGGGGAACTGTCGGGGCAATCGCTATTAGAGCCCTCGCTACCTTAATTGTCGTTTGGTTATTAAAAATACCAGGATTACTCTTAATTGGTGGTGTGCTTCTTATATGGATTGCTTACAAATTAATTGCTGAGGGCAAAAATCATGATATTAAAGCTGAAGAAGGATTTTGGTCTGCTATTAAAACCATTATTATTGCTGATGCGTTAATGGGAATTGATAATGTCCTTGCTGTTGCAGGAGCTGCGCATGGTAACTTTTCTTTAGTAATTATCGGATTATTAGTGTCTATTCCAGTAGTCGTATGGGGCAGTACATTAATTTTAAAATGGGTGGACCGTTTCCCTGTCATCATTACGATTGGAGCAGCTGTTTTAGCTTATACTGCCGCAAAAATGATTGTAGATGAGAGATGGTTCGCTGGATTTTTCGAAAGTAACCCTTTCATGAAATGGGCATTCATCATTATTATCATTATCGGTGTAGTATTCTTCGGAAAGATGAAACAAAAAACTAAAGATGATACTATATAATTGAAGAAGAAAATTAAATACAGAGACGGACTTATAAAAAATAAGCCTTGGATGATCAAAAGAGGTGGAGAAATGAAACAATTCTTATTAAAGAGTAAAAGTGTGTTAAGCAATCATTTTGGATTCTTTCTGTTTGCCGTTATTTTATTATGGCTCAAAACATATGCAGCCTATGTAACGGAATTTAATTTAGGAATTTCAAACACAATCCAAAAATTCTTGCTGTTTTTTAACCCGCTTAGTTCAGCAGTTCTATTTTTAGGACTTGCATTATTTGCAAAAGGGAAACGATCTTATATTTGGGTAATTATTATTAATTTGTTATTGTCGATACTTTTATACGCAAACGTAGTATATTATCGCTTTTTCAGTGATTTTATTACGTTCCCGACATTAACACAAACGAATAACTTTGGAGATTTAGGTGGTAGTATTTTCGCTTTACTACACTTATATGATCCACTATATTTCTTAGATACAATCATTTTAATTGTTTTAGTCGCAACAAAATTTGCAAACCCAAAACCTATTCGTGTTGCGAAACATAAACTATCCCTAGTATTTGTAGCAGGTATTTTATTATTCAGTGTGAACCTAGGGCTTGCAGAATCTGACCGTCCTGAATTGTTAACAAGAACGTTTGACCGTAATTATATTGTGAAATATTTAGGGGCATACAACTATACGATTTATGATGGTATTCAAAGTGCGAAAGCATCAACAGAACGAGCATTAGCTGATGGAGATAATATGACAGAAGTTAGAAATTATCTTGCATCAACATATGCAAGTCCAAATCCTGAGTACTTCGGTAAAGGAAAAGGAATGAACGTAATTTATATTCATTTAGAGTCATTCCAAAACTTTTTAATCGATTATAAATTAAATGGTCAAGAAGTTACACCATTTCTAAATTCATTTACAAAAGATGCGAATACGTTATACTTTGATAACTTCTTCCATCAAACAGGACAAGGTAAAACATCTGATGCGGAGTTCATGTTAGAAAACTCAATGTACGGATTACCACAAGGATCTGTTTTTACAAATAAAGCTCATAACACGTATCAATCGGCACCAGCTATTTTAGGGCAACAAGGATACACTTCAGCAGTGTTCCACGGTAACTATAAAACATTCTGGAACCGTGATGATATTTATAAATCATTTGGATTTAATAAATTCTTTGATGCGTCATACTATGATATGAACGAAAAAGACGTAGTAAACTATGGCTTAAAAGATAAACCGTTCTTTAATGAATCAATTCCATTATTACAAACGTTAAAACAACCGTTCTATACGAAGTTCATTACGTTATCAAACCATTTCCCTTATCCAATTGATAAAGCGGAAGCAACGATTGAACCGGCGAAAACAGGTGATTCATCAGTAGATACGTATTTCCAAACAGCACGATATTTAGATGAGTCTGTAAAAGGGTTCATCGATTACTTGAAACAATCTGGTTTATACGATAACTCAATTATCGTTATGTACGGTGACCATTACGGTATTTCAGATAATCATAATGCAGCAATGTCACAAGTAATGGGTAAAGAAATGAACTCATTTGAAAATGCACAGTTACAACGTGTACCATTAATCGTTCGTGTACCAGGAGTGAAAGGTGGCGTACAACATCAATATGGTGGTGAAATTGACGTTCTTCCTACGTTATTACACTTACTAGGTACAGATACGAAAAATTATGTTCAATTTGGTTCAGATTTATTATCACCAGATCATAAACAAGTCGTTCCATTCCGTAACGGTAATTATGTAAGCCCAACAGTTACGGCATTGAACGGAAAATATTATGATACAACAACTGGAAAACCTGTAGAATTAACAGATGAAATAAAACAAAATGAACAAATGGTTCAAAAATCACTAAAATACTCTGACCAAGTCGTAAATGGTGACTTATTACGATTCTACACACCAGAAGGTTTCACACCAGTAGATCGTTCGAAGTATAACTATAACCATCGTGATAAAAATAAAACGAAGGTAAAGACGACTGAAGACGGTGAAGCTAAATAAATGATTACAGTAAGTAACGTTAGTTTGCGTTTTGCGGATCGCAAATTATTTGAAGATGTTAACATAAAATTCACGCCAGGTAATTGCTACGGTTTAATTGGAGCGAACGGTGCTGGTAAATCAACATTTCTAAAGATTTTATCTGGAGAAATCGAACAATCAACAGGTGACATACATATTACGCCAGGTGAGCGTCTAGCAGTATTAAAACAGAATCACTTCGAATATGAAGAGTTCCCAGTATTAGAAACAGTAATTATGGGTCACACACAACTTTATAAAGTAATGCAAGAGAAAAATGCCATTTACATGAAAGAAGACTTTAGTGATGAAGATGGTATGCGTGCTGCTGAACTTGAAGGTGAGTTCGCTGAGCTTAACGGTTGGGAAGCTGAGTCAGAAGCTGCAATCTTACTAAAAGGACTTGGTATTGGTGAAGATCTTCATGATAAGAAATTGTCAGAATTAACTGGGGCAGAGAAAGTAAAAGTATTACTTGCTCAAGCATTATTCGGTAAACCTGACATTCTATTACTAGATGAGCCTACCAACCACTTGGACTTAAAAGCGATTCAATGGTTAGAAAACTTCTTAATGAACTTTGAAAATACAGTAATCGTTGTATCCCATGACCGTCACTTCCTAAATAAAGTTTGTACGCACATGGCTGATCTTGATTTCGGTAAAATTCAACTTTATGTTGGTAACTATGACTTCTGGTATGAGTCAAGCCAATTAGCTTTAAAATTAACACAAGATGCTAATAAGAAAAAAGAAGAGAAAGTAAAAGAGTTACAAAACTTCATTGCACGCTTTAGCTCAAACGCATCTAAAGCGAAACAAGCAACTTCTCGTAAAAAATTATTAGATAAAATTACATTAGATGATATTAGACCATCATCACGTCGTTATCCATTCGTTGGCTTCACACCTGAGCGTGAAATAGGAAATGACTTATTAACTGTTGAAGGTCTTTCTAAAACAATTGATGGCGAAAAAGTGTTAGATAATGTGTACTTCACTTTAAATAAAGGTGATAAAGTTGCATTTATCGGTCGTAACGATATTGCGATGACAACATTATTTAAAATCCTTATGGGTGAAATGGAGCCAGATAGTGGTTCATTCAAATGGGGTGTTACAACATCTCAATCGTATTTCCCAAGAGATAACTCTAAATACTTTGAGAACAGTGACTTCAACTTAGTTGATTGGTTACGCCAATTCTCTCCACAAGATGAGTCAGAAAGCTTCTTACGTGGTTTCTTAGGCCGTATGTTATTCTCAGGTGAAGAAGTTAAGAAGAACGTTTCTGTATTATCTGGAGGCGAAAAAGTTCGTTGTATGCTATCTAAAATGATGTTAAGTGGTGCGAACGTAATCACACTTGACGATCCAACGAACCATTTAGACCTTGAGTCTATCACTGCATTAAACAATGGTTTAATTGCATTCAAAGGTACAATGTTATTCACATCTCATGACCATCAGTTCGTACAAACAATTGCAAACCGCATTATCGAAGTAACACCAAACGGTGTAATCGATAAAGAGGCAACTTACGATGAGTACTTAGAAAATGAAGAACTTCAAAAACAAGTAGATGCAATGTATAAAGGTCAATAAATGATTCAAATGAGCAAGTTAAAAAGTTGGAGAAGTTTATCTTTTCTATTATGGATAGTTATTACTATTACAATGGTCGTAACGATGCCTAATATGGATAAACTAGTGAAGGAAAAAGGGAAAATTACAATCCCTAATACAGAACAAAGCAGTATTGCTGACAAGATGATCAAAGAAATGGATAAAGAAGGGATTGAAAAATACGAAGTTATCGCCGTTTTTAATAGTGGCAATAACGCAGCTTTAACTACTGAGCAAAAAGAGGAAATAACAAAAACAATCAACGCTTTGCAAAATGAAAAAGAGCAATTAGGAATTAAGGAAGTTGTTTCACATTTAGATAACAAAGAATTGGAGAAACAATTAGTTTCTAAAGATAATACGACTATTTTAACGCAAATATCAATAGATAAAAAGCATGGTGAAATATCAAAAGTTGCAAATAATCTTCATAAAAAAGTGCAAACGGCAGGAGTAAAAACGTACTTAACAGGAAGTGACTTAATAGCGGGTGATTTTCTTACATCCTCTCAAGAGGGAGTGAAAAAGACTGAAGTTATTTCAATCATTTTCATTCTTATAGTATTAATCATTGTATTCCGTTCACCAATTATTCCGATTGTTTCTCTTCTTACAGTTGGTGTGTCTTATTTAGTTTCAATGGGTATTATTGCTCATCTTGTAGATCAATTTAATTTTCCGTTTTCTAACTTTACGCAAGTGTTTGTAGTTGTCGTACTGTTTGGAGTGGGAACAGATTACAACATTTTATTATATACGAGGTTTAAAGAAGAATTAAGTAAACAAGAAAATGCATTTTTGGCCACGAAAGAAACATTTAAATCGGCAGGTAAAACCGTTTTATATAGCGGGATAGCGGTGCTAATTGGTTTTGCATCACTTGCTTTAGCGAGTTTTAAATTATATCAATCTACTTCAGCGGTAGCAATTGGTGTTTTAGTATTACTACTCGTAATAACCACTTTAAATCCATTTTTCATGGTGCTTTTAGGAAAAGGAATGTTTTATCCAGTTAAAACATTTAAAGGTCATGAGGATAGCCGTTTATGGGGATTCTTTGCGAAAAACTCAGTAGCAAGACCATTCGTTGCTTTAATCATCGTATTCGTGATATCGATTCCTTTCGTATTAAAATACTCGAATACACTGAATTACAATGATTTGTTTGAAGTGGATAATAAGTATGAATCAAAAATGGGTATTAATGTGATAGAAGAACATTTTCCACCAGGATTTTCATCACCAAGTACGTTAGTGATTCAATCTAACAAAAAATTAGATGAAGGAACGTCTCTACAAACTTTAGATGAATTAACTGATAAAATTTCGAAAGTTAAAGGTGTTTCAGAAGTATATGCACCGACGCGTCCAACTGGTGATAAGATAAAAGAATTATATTTAAATAAACAAGCGGGAGAACTAAATACTGGTTTAGGCGATGCCAATGGTGGCATAAAGGAAATTAATGATGGCTTAACTGATGCGAAAGAGAAAATGGGTAGTAATGACTCAAATAGTCTTGCAAATGTTCAAAAGTTAATTGATGGAACGAACGAAGCGAAAAACGGAGTATCAGCATTAGAAACAGCTTTAAATCAATTATCCAATGGCATAAACGAAGGTGCACAAGGCGCACAGCAAATTGAGAGTGGGTTAACTTCAGTAAATGAAAATATAAATGTCCTATCGGGTGCAACGTCACAGCTTCATACTGGTTATGCACAGTTAGAAAAAGGTTTAAGTTCTTACGATCAATACTTCGGAAGTATTTCTCAAGCGATTGACGGTGCGAAAAAAGGATATGAACAAATTGAAGTGTTAATGACTAATTTCATTCAAACGAAACCAGAAGTAGCAAATGATCCTAATGTACAGCAAACGATAGGAATTGCGAAGGAAGCTCAAAAGCAATTAAGTGGACTTTCAAAAGAATTAAATCAATTAGCAGTGCAACATAAAGCTACGATGAATTCATTTAAAGAAGCGAATCAATCATTACTGAAAGTAGATAACGGCTTAAAGGAAATGAATAATGGCGTTACAAAGTTACACAAAGGAGCTGCCGGACTAAAAACTGGATTAAACGAAGGAGCTACAGGCTCAAAACAAATTGCGAACAAATCATCTGAGTTACAATCCGGCTTAACAAAAATAAATGATGGGCAAGGGCAGCTTTTAACTGGATTGAAAGACCTGCAAGAAAAGATGGGGCAATTACAATCCGGCTTATCTAAAAGTACAGAAGGTCTTGGAAAAGTAAGTAACGGCCTAGGGGATGCTCAGAAATATTTAGGCGAGCTTAATGAGTCAAAGAGCTCTGAGAAATTTTATATTCCTAAAGAAGTGTTAGCGGGAGAAGATTTCCAAAAAGCATTGAATACGTACATGTCAGATGATAGAAAGACTGCTAAAATGACAATCATTTTAGATGTAAATCCGTATTCAAAAGAAGCGATGCCAATCATTCAAGAAATTAATAAAACGATAGACGGTACGCTTAATGGTACAGAATTAAAAACGGCGAAAAAAGCGATTGGTGGGACAACAGCTAGAAATGTTGATTTAAAAGAAGTAACCGGGCAAGATTTCTTACGTACAGCTACGATTATGTTGATTGGAATTGCGATAGTATTAATCATGATTACCCGTTCATTCTTAAACTCAATGTTTATTATTGCATCATTAATTTTAACGTACTTTGCATCGCTTGGTATAAGTGAACAAATTAGTGCGCATGTACTAAATGTAGAATCATTAAGCTGGAATGTGCCATTCTTTAGCTTCATTATGATAGTCGCTTTAGGAGTGGATTATAGCATTTTTGTAATGATGCGGCACAACGAGCTAGAAGGGGATTCCGTAACGAAAATCGTAATGGCGTCCCGTCATATTGGAGGAGTCGTATTATCAGCGGCACTTATTTTAGGTGGTACATTTGCCGCATTAATTCCATCCGGAGTATTGACGCTTATACAAGTAGCTTCAGTTGTAGGTATTGCTCTTTTACTTTTAGCTTTAATTGTGATGCCGATATTATTACCTGCGTTAATAGGGCTAACGAGTAAATTGAAGAGTTATAAAGAGAAAATAATAAATACGAAATAAATGGCTAAAAATAAACAAGAAGACATTTTTGAAGCAGCTATACAACTATTCGCAGAGCGTGGTTACGATGGTACGACAATTCCGATGATCGCTGAAAAAGCAAATGTCGGCGCTGGTACGATTTATCGCTATTTTGAAAATAAAGAGGCACTCGTTAACTCATTATTTTCAAAAAGTATGTTGCAACTATCTGAAATGATAAAAACAGATTTTCCTGTTGAAGCAAATATTCGTGAACAGTTTAGTCATACGTACAACCGTTTATTTGAATTTGCGAGAAACAATGTGGATGCTTTTCTTTTTACAAATTCTCACTGTGATAGTTATTTTCTTGATGAACAGAGTAAGAAAATATTTGACGATTTTATAGGCTTCTTTATGAATATTATAGAAGATGGAATCGCAAAAGGGTTTCTCCGTCCATTGCCTCCAGTTGCATTAATTATCATTGTATACCAACCGCTAGAAAAATTAACTAAAGTAATGGCGACAGGGCAATTAGAATACTCAAAAGAATTAGTAAATGAATTGGAAGAAAGCTCTTGGAATGCTATTAGAATCATTTGAATGATACAATTCAAACAGGGAATGGAGGAGAATTATATGAATGTCATACAATTACAAGAAGATAAATTTAGAGAAGCATTACGTTTATCAGAATACGCTTTTCAATATAAAGTAAATGAAGAACGGTTGCAGCAGCAACTTACACGAATGAAAGAAAGTCATGAAATATACGGCATTATGGAAGGGGAAGACTTAGCAGCAAAACTACATCTTATTCCGTTTCATATTTACATAGGAAAAGAAACATTTAAAATGGGCGGCGTTGCAGGGGTAGCGACGTATCCAGAATACAGAAGAAGCGGGTATGTGAAAGAATTGCTTCAACATTCACTTCAAACGATGAAAAAAGATGGATATACAGTATCGATGTTACATCCATTTGCGGTTTCATTTTACCGTAAATACGGGTGGGAACTTTGTGCGAATCTTCTCGTATGTCATATGACTAAGAGCGATTTAGTTATGAAAAAACAAGTGAATGGTACTGTGAAACGTTTCAATAAAGAAAATCATCCAGAAGAAGTCGAGAAGCTCTATGAAACTTTTGCAGAACGTTTTTCAGGTATGTTAGTTCGAGAGAAGAACTGGTGGTTACAAGCGGTTTATGATGATTTAACATTAGCGATTTACTATGATGAAAATAAAATGGCAGCAGGTTACATATTATATAAAATAGAAAACTATAAAATGACAGTAGAAGAATTTGTACCACTGTATAATGAAGCACGAAATGGTCTGTGGAACTTTATTTGCCAGCATGATTCTATGATTAAAGAACTTGAAATGACAGTAAGTGAAAACGAACCGTTGTTATATACATTGCAAGAGCCACGCGTGAAGGCAGAAGTGAAACCATATTTTATGTGCAGAATCGTAGATGTAGAGCAGTTCTTAAGTAAATATGAATTTAACTGGAACGATGCGCAGCAAGAATTGATTTTACACGTTACAGATTCATTTGCTCCGTGGAATAACGTAACGGTGAGACTTGCAAATCATGAAATAACAATTATGAAAGAAGAAACAGTAGATAAAGAAATTAAGCTGGACATTAATGCGCTATCTACAATAATGTTTGGCTATAAACGTCCGTTAGAGCTAAGTAAGCTTGAATTAATTAGTGGAAGCGAAGAGGAGATACGAATATTTGAGAATGTAGTCCCAGTGCGTGAAGCGTTTATTTATGATTTCTTTTAAGTGAAAGAAAGAACGATACAACCTATAAGTAGCGGATTGAACGGCAACATTACAATTCCAGGTGATAAATCCATTTCACACCGTGCTGTTATGTTCGGTTCGATTGCAGAAGGAAAAACGACAATTAAAGGTTTCTTGCCCGGTGCAGACTGTTTAAGTACGATTTCTTGCTTTAAGGAAATGGGAGTAGAAATCACGCAAAATGGTGATGAAGTTACGGTAGTCGGAAAAGGAATTGAAGGCTTACAAGAACCGAAAGCAGTATTAGATGTTGGTAATTCTGGTACAACGATACGATTAATGTCAGGAATATTAGCAAATACACCATTTTTCTCTTGTGTACAAGGTGATGCGTCTATCGCAAAAAGACCGATGAAACGTGTTACAAATCCATTAAAACAAATGGGCGCAAAAATTGATGGCCGAGAAGAAGGAACGTTTACGCCGCTCACAATACGTGGCGGAGATTTAAAAGCAATCCAGTACACTTCACCTGTAGCAAGTGCACAAGTAAAGTCAGCTATTTTACTTGCAGGTCTTCGTGCAGAAGGTGTAACAGCTGTTACAGAACCACATATTTCACGTGACCATACGGAAAGAATGCTTGAAGCATTCGGTGTTAACGTAACTCGCGAGGGAAAAACAGTGAAACTTGCAGGTGGACAGAAGTTAACAGCGACAGACGTTCAAGTGCCAGGTGACGTATCATCAGCAGCATTTTTCTTAGTAGCGGGAGCAGTTATTCCAAATAGTAAACTAGTATTACAAAATGTAGGAATGAACCCAACTCGTACAGGTATTATTGATGTTTTAGAGAAAATGGGTGCTGCATTTACTGTAGAGCCGATTAACGAAGGCGCATCAGAACCAGCTGCAAACATTACGATTGAAACATCTTCATTAAAAGGAATTGAAATTGGTGGGGATATTATTCCAAGACTAATCGATGAAATTCCAGTTATCGCTTTAGCGGCAACACAAGCAGAAGGTATTACAGTTATTAAAGATGCACACGAGTTAAAAGTGAAAGAAACGAACCGTATTGATACAGTCGTTGCGGAGTTAACGAAACTAGGAGCTCGCATAGAAGCAACTGATGATGGCATGATTATATACGGAAAATCAGCTCTAAAAGGCAGTACAGTAAATAGTTACGGTGATCACCGCATCGGAATGATGCTTGCGATTGCTGGCTGTCTAGCAGAAGGAAAAACAATAATTGAAGATGCAGAAGCAGTAGGAGTATCATATCCTACATTCTTTGACGAACTTCAAAAGTTAGCTAAATAAATGTGTAAAAAGGTAGTATTAATTGGAACAGGTTTAATAGGAGGTTCTCTCGCATTAGCAATTAAGAAAGAGCACGAAGTAATGATAACAGGTTATGACATATTTCAAGAGCAAGTAGAGCGTGCGAAAGAATTACACGTAGTAGATGAAGTAGCAGTAGATTTACAGCGTGCATGTGAAGAGGCACATTTAATTGTTTTTGCTTCTCCAGTTGAAGAAACGAAGAAGTTATTACACAAATTAGCGTCATTTCGTTTACGAGAAGATGTGATAGTGACCGATGTTGGTAGTACAAAAGGAACAATTATGAACGAAGCTGAAGCTTTATTTTCAAAGGAAGTTGCTTTCATTGGTGGACATCCGATGGCAGGATCTCATAAAACGGGGGTTGAAAGTGCAAAAGCACATTTATTTGAAAATGCATTTTACATTTTAACACCGATGAACCATTTGCCAAATGAACAAGTGGAGGAACTAAAAGGTTGGTTAAAAGGAACGGGATCTCATTTTCTCGTTTTAAATACAGAAGAGCATGATTATGTAACAGGGATCGTTAGTCATTTTCCGCATCTTATCGCAGCAGGGTTAGTAAAGCAAGTTGAGAAACATGCAGGAGATAATCCGCTCATTCATCAACTAGCTGCTGGCGGATTTAAAGACATTACACGCATTGCATCTAGTAGCCCGAAAATGTGGAGTGATATTGTAAAGCAAAATCGAGAGCATTTAATGGTATTATTAAAAGAGTGGATCTCTGAAATGGAAGATTTATATAAGACAGTTTCTACCGGAGATGCAGGCGAGATTCAAAACTATTTTGCAGACGCGAAAGAATATCGTGACTCTTTACCAGTACGAAAAAGAGGTGCAATTCCTGCCTATCACGACTTATACGTCGATGTTTTAGATAAAGTAGGGGCATTGGCTCATATTACGAGTATTTTGGCGCGCGAAGAAATTAGTATTACGAACTTGCAAATATTAGAAGCGCGTGAAGGATTGCTAGGAGTATTACGCATTAGCTTCCAAAGAGAAGAAGATCGTATGAAAGCGAAGATAGCGCTTGGAGAAGAAGAATACCAAACTTATGAAACAATTTAAATGCAAGTAAAAGATCAACTATCATCCTTACAACCATATAAACCAGGTAAATCACCAGAACAAATGAAAGAAGTGTACGGAGATCATTCGTTTGTGAAATTAGCATCGAATGAAAATCCATTCGGTTGTTCGCCACGAGTGTTAGAAGAGTTACAAAAATTGTGGTTGGAACATGCTTTATATCCTGACGGAGGTGCTATAACGCTCCGTCAAACAATCGCAGAGAAATTACAAGTTCAAATGGAACAAATACTTTGCGGTAGTGGTTTAGATGAGGTCATTCAAATAATAAGTCGCGCCGTACTTCGAGCTGGAGATAACATCGTAACAGCAGGTGCAACATTCCCGCAGTACCGTCATCATGCAATTATTGAAGGCTGTGAAGTGAAAGAAATTCCTTTAAATAACGGTGTATACGATTTAGACGAAATTTCGTCAGCGGTAAATAATAATACGAAAATCGTATGGATTTGTAATCCGAACAACCCGACGGGCACATATGTAAATGAGCAAAAATTAACTCAATTTATTGAAGGCATTAGTGAAAATACGTTAATTGTCATTGATGAAGCGTACTATGAATACGTAACAGCAAAAGATTTCCCTGAGACATTACCGCTTTTAGAAAAACATAAAAACATTCTTGTACTTAGAACGTTTTCTAAAGCATACGGATTAGCTTCTTTCCGCGTTGGATATGCGATCGGACAGGAAGAGCTAATTAAGAAATTAAATGTCGTACGTTTACCATTTAACGTATCTTCATTAGCGCAAAAAGCAGCTACGATTGCTTTTGGTGATGACGAGTTTATTAAAGAAATAGTTCACGTGAATACAGAAGGATTACAGCAATACGAGAGTTTCTGTAAGGAAAACGAAATACCATTTTATTCGTCACAAACTAATTTCATCTTCTTACCGGTAGAGAATGCCGGAGAGATTTATGAAGCTTGTGCACATGCAGGATTTATTATTCGTCCATTCCCAAATGGTGTCCGTATTACAGTTGGAACAAGGGAGCAAAATGAAGGAGTGATTTCAGTGTTAAAACAACACTTTGAAAATAAGAAAAATAAGTCTCGAGATGAGGCAAATGTGTAAATGAGATACATTACAGCTGGAGAATCACATGGTCCGCAGTTAACAGTTATTTTAGAAGGTGTACCAGCAGGTTTGACACTTACGGCGGAACATATTAATAAAGAATTACTAAGAAGACAAAAAGGTCATGGACGCGGAAGACGCATGCAAATTGAAACAGATACAGTTGAAATTGTAAGTGGTGTTCGTCACGGGATGACCCTTGGATCACCGATCACGTTAATCGTAAAAAATGATGATTTCAAACATTGGACGAAAGTAATGGGTGCAGAGCCAATTTCGGAAAAAGAAAGTAAAGACATGAAACGTACAATTACAAAACCACGTCCAGGACATGCGGATTTAAATGGAGCAATTAAATATGGTCATCGTGATATAAGAAACGTATTAGAGCGCTCATCTGCAAGAGAAACGACAGTTCGTGTAGCTGCTGGTGCAGTTGCAAAACAAATTTTAAGCGAATTAGGCGTGGAAATTGCAGGACATGTTCTTGAAATTGGTGGAGTAAAAGCAAAACATATTTCAAACTTATCAATTGAAGAAATTCAAACAATTACTGAAAACTCACCAGTTCGATGTTTAGATAAAGAAGTAGAGCAAGAAATGATGAATGCAATCGACAACGCAAAAAGTAGTGGAGATTCAATCGGTGGTATTGTGGAAGTCATTGCAGAAGGTATGCCAATTGGCGTTGGTAGTTACGTTCATTACGATCGTAAATTAGATGCAAAACTTGCTGGTGCAATTATGAGTATAAATGCATTTAAAGGTGCTGAAATCGGCGTAGGTTTTGAAGCGGCACGACAACCAGGAAGCAAAGTGCATGATGAAATTCTATGGGATGAAGAAAAAGGATACACGAGAAAAACGAATAATGCCGGCGGTTTAGAAGGCGGTATGACAACAGGTATGCCAATTGTCGTAAGAGGCGTTATGAAGCCAATTCCTACTTTATACAAACCGTTAGCAAGCGTTGATATTGATACGAAAGAATCATTCCAAGCGAGTATTGAAAGATCTGATAGTTGCGCAGTACCAGCAGCGGGTGTAGTAGCTGAATCTGTTGTGGCATGGGAACTTGCAGATGCACTAGTCGAACAATTCGGAAAAGATCGTATGGAATTATTAAAGCAAAACATTACACAACATAACAAATACGCAAAAGAATTTTAAATGAATTACAGCCTTGGAGCATCTTTCCCGACAACTTTTGGAGGGGAAGACGGTCAAACGATCGTTAAAGAAGAAGAGAGGTAGATGGCAAATCATGAATTAGATCAATTACGTAAACAGGTAGATGAAATTAACTTACAACTATTACACCTTTTAAACAAACGTGGTGAAATCGTTCAAAAAATCGGGGAGCAAAAGCAAGTACAAGGTACGAAACGCTTTGATCCAGTACGTGAGCGTGAAGTACTTGATATGATCGCAGAGCATAATGAAGGACCATTCGAAACGTCAACAGTTCAACATATTTTCAAAACAATTTTCAAAGCTAGCTTAGAATTACAAGAAGATGATAACCGTAAGGCGTTATTAGTGTCACGTAAAAAGAAACAAGAAAATACAATCGTTAATGTGAAAGGTGAATTGATTGGGAACGGAACTCAAACGTTCATCATGGGACCTTGTGCAGTAGAAAGCTTAGAGCAAGTTCGCCAAGTAGGGCAAGCTATGAAAGACCAAGGCTTAAAATTAATGCGCGGTGGTGCTTTCAAACCGAGAACATCTCCATACGATTTCCAAGGTTTAGGAGTAGAAGGTTTGCAAATTTTACGCCAAGTAGCAGATGAGTTCGACTTAGCGATTATTAGTGAAATTTTAAATCCGAACGATGTTGAAATGGCATTAGAATACGTTGATGTAATTCAAGTTGGTGCACGTAACATGCAAAACTTCGACTTACTACGAGCTGTAGGTAAAGTTAATAAACCAGTATTACTAAAACGTGGATTAGCAGCAACAATTGATGAGTTCATTAATGCAGCAGAATACATTATTGCGCAAGGTAATGACCAAATTATTCTTTGTGAGCGCGGTATCCGCACATACGAAAGAGCAACACGTAACACATTAGACATTTCTGCAGTACCGATTTTAAAGAAAGAAACACATTTACCAGTTATCGTTGACGTAACACATTCAACTGGACGTAGAGATTTATTATTACCAACAGCGAAAGCGGCACTTGCAATTGGCGCAGATGCAGTAATGGCTGAAGTTCATCCAGATCCAGCAGTTGCATTATCAGATTCTGCACAACAAATGGACATTCCAGAATTCCATAGATTCATGGATGAGTTAAAAGGTTTCAAAAATAAATTATCTTAAATGTGGATTACTTCAGAAGTAGAAATTCCAGATGAGTTAATCGATCATCTTGAACAAGGAAAGTTAGTATTGTTTGTTGGAGCGGGAGTTTCTATGAAAGGGAAATCAAACTTACCGAATTTTGATGATCTAGTTGATGAAATTGCAAAAACTTTATATGTCGAAAAGCGTGAAATAACAGAACCTCATGATTATTATCTTGGTAAAATTGCGAAAACAAAAGATGTACATCAAGTTGCAAAAGACCTAGTTCATATAGAAACGTCAAAACCAAATCCGCTTCATTTTGCAATTCCGAGGTTGTTTCCTTTAGATACAGAAGTTCGCATTGTAACGACGAATTTTGATCGACATTTTACAACTGCGATGAACGAAATGAATAGAGAATTAAACGTTTATTATGCACCTGCTTTACCTACAGGTAGAGCGTTTAAAGGGCTCGCTTACATACATGGAAATATAGAACAAGAAAAGGAAGCTTTAATTTTAACAGATGGTGATTTTGGAAGGGCTTACTTAACGGAAGGATGGGCGAGAAGATTTTTAGTTGATTTATTCTCCAATTACACCGTTTTGTTCGTCGGGTATAGCCATAATGACCCAGTAATGAAATATTTAGCAACTGGTTTACCACCAAGTACAAGGCGTTATGCATTTGTCGCACAAGGGGAAAATACGTATCACTGGGAACATTTAGGGATAAGGCCGATTGTGTATCCGAATAAATCAAATAATCATCAGTCCCTCGTCAAAGCGGTAAAACGCTGGGCGGAATTAATGGGGGATAATTATATTACAAAAAGAATGCGTATTCGTGACATTGTAACAGTACCACCATCGGTAGAGCAGGAACAATTATCCTACATAAAACAGTCCATTAAAAAAATTGAAACTGTTCGATATTTTGTTGAGTTTGCCCGAGATTATGAATGGGTGGAATGGCTTGAAGCAGAGGGGAAATTACGAAATTTATTTTTGCTTACGTCAACCTATGAAGAAGTAGATGAATTGCTTGCAGAATGGTTGGTGGAACAATTTCTTTTTAGTCATCAGAAAGAATTATTTCAATTAATTTTTAAAAATCATTCTAAAATATCCCCGTTATTATGGAGAACAATTTGCAGCTATTTAAACGAAACGAAAATCAAGATGGACCCGTTGTTGTTTGCAAGATGGACACTCCTTTTATTAGAAACAGCTGAAAAAGATAGTAAATCTATAGAAAAAATCTCTTACTTACTGCAAAAGTGTTCTTTTCCTGAGCATAAAGAAATTGCTTTATTGTTACTAACGTTTATTTTGGACGGAAAACTTAAGTTGAAGCGTGAAAGAAAGTTAGGAAATGATACGCAAGAATCCATTGAACTGGAGGAATCGAGTCGGTTACCGGTGTCTACATTTTCTCATGTGGAGCAAATTTGGAATGAGAAGATGAGACCGCATATTTCTTATTACGCAGTTCCCATTTTGATGATGGGATTAGAGAAGATGCGAATGTTGTCATTAAGACAAACGGCACTAAAAAAAAGAAATAAGGAAAATATAGAAAAAGAGTTTCATCAAAATGACCTTGCATTTTTAATTCAAATTGTAAAAGAGTGTCTAATTTATTTATGTGAAAACAATGAGAAAAAAGCGAATTATTATATTACAGAAATGATAGAAGCAAATGGTTTGCTTCAAAAGCGAATTGCAATTGCTGCGATGAATAAAAATTTATTTGTTAGCGTAGATGACAAAATGAAATGGTTGTTACAGGAAGGGCTTCTTTTAGATGTCACATATAAACATGAGGTGTTTCAACTTTTAAAAAATCATTACGCGCATTCTTTAGAAAAAACAAAGGAAGAAGTCATTCAAACTGTAATGAAGCACCTTGCAGAGGAGAGGGCATTTGATGTTTGTTTAGTCTTAGATTTATTATTCACTTGTGATTCAAATAGTCCATCAACAGCACAAGGATACGAGCTAATGAAACAGAAACATCCGCATTTTCATTCTGATCGATACAGTGTACCTAAAAAAAAGGCTATCGAACAAAGTATTACTTGTAATGTAACTGCCGATGGATTACTGCAGCTGAAAGACAATGAAATCATGAACCAAATTCGGCAATTTTCGAATGACGGTGTTTTTGAACAACGTCATTTTTTAGAGATGTTATCAAAGGCATGTAAATTGAATACAGAGTGGAGTATTTCATTTGCGTACCAATTAGTAGGCATGCATGAAATAAGTAACGAAGTGTGGTTTGTTTGTATTAGAGAGTGGCGAAATAACCGAAGACTGACAAATGAGCAAATCCAAAAAATTATTCCGCTGTTACAGAAATTTGTTAGAAACACTGCATTTCATTGGTTAATTAGTAGTTTTCTATATGAAATTAGTAATCGATTAGAAGAGTTAGAGGAGAATAGTATACGGTTTGTAAAACGTTTTGCTTTTTCGGTATTTCCTCAAGTTATGAAAAGCGATACAGATTTTAAGATTGGAAAACAAGACTTTTATAATGAGTCGATTCAGCATCCAGTTGGAAAAATGACAGCTGTACTATTAAAACTGTTATCATATGATCATTTATACGATCGCAATGTGTATGAATATTTATTTTTATTTGAAGAACAAGTAAGAGTAAGTTCTGAACGGACAAACTTTATGTTTGCGCGTTTAATAGCAGATATTACATTTTTATATCATATTGAGAAACAATGGTGCCGAAAATATTTGTTACCTTACTTAGAATTAAAGAAAGAAAATGAGATTACGAAATATGCTTGGGCAGGTCTATGTTATACGCAAATAAATTTACCTTTATTTACTGAAATGAAGAGGTTTATTAAGTATGCAGTAGAGCATTTAGAAGTTTTACACCCGCATACGAGGGAAGCTTTCTTGAAGTGGCTTAGTTTTGTATTTATAAAATGTGTGCTGTATTGGGAACAAAAAACAGATTGGCTATATCCGTTGCTTATACGAGAAAATGAAGAGAATAAAATTAAATTTATACAACATTTATGCTATTACGTTAAAACATTAAGTGTAAAAGAACAACAAAAATTTTGGACAGCTTGGCTCAGTATATTTTTACGAGAACGACCAAAAATGGGTGAGATAACAACGAGAGAATATGTAATGATTTTGCGTATTATTTTATACATGGATGAGATTTTAGAAAAAGGATTACGTATTATGTCTCGTACATTTATAGATGTAAATGGAGAATGTGCAGGAGAGGAAATGAAACAGTTATTTATTGAAATGCTTGAAAAGAAAGAGAGTATGAAAGCGTATAAAGAAATGTATGCAAATGTGTTTTTCACTTTACTGCAAACGCGTCAGGAAGCTGATTTTCTTGAAAATGAAATCATACAAATAAAAACACGATTAGCACAGTTTGGAATAGAAAAACACGTATTAAATTTAATAGAAAATGAGATAATTCGCATCGGAATTGTAATGGGGAATTTACAAGAAGAAATATAGATGTTCGTTGATAAAATTATTTTAAATCGCATTGGCAATACTGGTGCCATTATGACAGATTTCTTATTAGCGTATTTAAGCGTTTGGATTTTCGGTAATATTTTATTAGACAACTATATGCAAATTGCATGGGGAAGTATCCTTTCAGCGCTTGTCTTCACATTATCAGAAGTAATTGTACATCGCTTCTCTAACTCACACACAAGACACCACAACGATAATATTCATATTAATCGCCGATTTGCATATGGTACGGAGTTTGCTGAAGAACAGAATGTATTGGATAAAGATAAGAAGAAGTAAATGCGCGAAATGAAAAAAGCATTAATAGTAATTGATGTGCAAGCAGGTATGTATACAGCAGGAATGCCGGTACATAATGGGGAAAAGTTTTTAGAAACATTGCAAGAACTCATTGAGGAATGTCGCTCAAATGATATTCCGGTTATTTATGTCCAACATAACGGGCCAAAAAATCACCCGTTAGAAAAAGGTACAGATGGCTGGAAGGTGCATGCGGCAATTGAACCACTAGAGGGTGAGAGTAGCGTTGAAAAGACGACGCCAGATTCATTCCATAAAACAAACTTAAACGAAGTGTTACAAGAAAAAGGAATTGAACACGTCATTATTTCAGGCATGCAAACAGAGTACTGTGTGGATACGACAACGCGCAGAGCATGTAGTGAGGGTATAAAGTAAATGCTTTTTCAAAAAGGAGATTTATTGGTTAGGTACGTAATAGAAGATGACGCACCTATCATTTCTAAATGGTTAACAGACCCAGAAGTTTTGCAGTATTACGAAGGACGCGATAATCCGCAATCTGTAGAAAAGGTACTTAATCATTTTATACATAATCCAAGTAGTAATGAAAAAAGATGTTTAATAGAATTTGATGAAGTGCCGATCGGATACATTCAAATGTACCAAGTTGATTCTAAATGGAAAGCGTTATATGGATATGAAGAATCGCATCATGTATGGGGGATGGATCAATTTATCGGAGAACCGACCTTTTGGGGAAAGGGAATTGGAACAAAACTCGTTCAAGCAGCGATTACATACATTATAGAGAACGTGGGGGCGGAAGCAATCGCAATGGATCCGAAAGTAAATAATAAACGTGCGATAAAGTGTTATGAAAAATGCGGATTTAAAAAAATGAAAATTTTAAAGAAACATGAACTGCATGAGGGGAAATTAGAAAATTGTTGGATGATGGAATATAAACAAATATAAATGTCTAATTCTATACAAAAATCAACTTTAATTATCCTTCGGGGGAACTCCGCAAGTGGCAAAACAACAATCGCAAAGGAACTGCAAGAACATTTTGGGCAAGGTACTCTGCTAGTCTCACAAGATGTCGTGCGTAGAGATATGCTAAAAGTACACGACACAATGGGTAACTTATCTCATGATTTACTATTTGAAATTACGAAGTATGGAAAAGAAAAATGTGAATTTGTTATTTTAGAAGGTATTTTAAACAGTTGTAGATACGGTGATATGCTAAAAGAATTAATACAGTATTTTGATGGAAACGCGTATACATACTATTTCGATTTATCATTAGAGGAAACAATTAGACGCCATAATACAAGAGAAAAACGAATTGAGTTTGGAGAGGATTCATTACGAAAATGGTATAATCCTCACGATACAATTGTAGTGAATAGGGAAACTGTTTTTACAGATGCTTTCACACAAAAAGATATATTTCATGCGATTCTTCATGATGTTACGATAGGAAAATAAATGAAAGAAGTAAGAGAAATTATTGAAACAAAGAAACAAGGTGTATTTGAATTGCATATAAAAGAAACCGAAGAAAAGTTATGAATGGAGGCTAATATGAAAAAAATAATTGGCGCAGCAACAGCAACAGTTTTTGGATTGGGGGCTTTTACAACATCTGCTATCGCAGAAACGATTGTAACAGCGGATGTACTCAACGTGCGTGAAAAGCCAACTACGGAATCAAAAATTATCGAGAAAGTAAAAGAAGGACAAAAGTTAAAAGTAATAAATACCGAAGAAGGATGGTCAAAAATTGATTTAAATGGTAACGAATTGTTTGTAAGTTCGGAGTTTACAAAAGATGTTTATCATGTAACAGCAAACTTGTTAAATGTACGCTCTGAAGCAAACACAGAATCAGAAATTCTTGGCAGACTGAAAAAAGATGATGTAATTGAATCAACGCATCAAGCAAAAGACGGATGGCTACAATTTGAGTATAAAGGAAAAACAGCTTATGCAAATGTTTATTTCCTATCAAGTACAGCACCAAGTGAAAAGAAAGCTGGAGAGAAAACGAAGCAAGTAGCGAAAGTACAAAAATCAGTTAAAGAAAAGAAAGAAGTAAAGGCGCAGAAAGTAGCAAAAGTGAAAGAAACAACGAAAGCGCAAGAAATAGTAAAGCCTAAAGAAGAAGCAAAAGTCAAAGAGGTAGTAAAAGTTAAAGAAATAGTAAAGCCTAAAGAAGAAGCAAAAGTCAAAGAGGTAGTAAAAGTTAAAGAAGAACCGAAAGCACAAGAAATAGCAGAGCCTAAGGAAGAAGCGAAAGCGCAAGAAATAGCAAAAGCTAAAGAAGAAGAGAAAGCAAAAAAAATAGCTAAAGCTAAGGAAGAAGAAAAAGCTCGAGAAATAGCAAAGGCTAAAGAAGAAGAGAGAGCGCAAGAAATAGTAAAAGCTAAGGAAGAAGAAAAAGCTCGAGAAATAGCAAAGGCTAAAGAAGAAGAGAGAGCACAAGAAATAGCAAAAGCTAAGGAAGAAGAAAAAGCTCGAGAAATAGCAAAGGCTAAAGAAGAAGCAAAAGCACAAGAAATAGCAAAGGCTAAGGAAGAAGCGAAAGCTCGAGAAATAGCAGAGGCTAAAGAAGTATCTAAAAATAACACACAGTCTGCTAAACGTGAATTAACGGTAGTAGCGACAGCATATACTGCTGATCCAAGTGAAAATGGTACATATGGTGGACGCGTTTTAACTGCGATGGGGCATGATTTAACGGCTAATCCGAATATAAGAATTATCGCAGTTGACCCGAAAGTAATTCCATTAGGATCAAAAGTATGGGTAGAAGGTTACGGAGAAGCTATAGCTGGTGATACTGGAAGTGCTATTAAAGGCAATCGTATTGATGTTTTAATGGGTTCAAAAAGTAAAGCTATGAATTGGGGAAGACAAACTGTTAAAGTTAAAATTCTTTAAATGAGTCAATTTGAGCAAATGATGTACGTTGGTGTCATCATGTCTATTGTACTTTCCGTAATGATATTGGGGTCTTTATATTATAACCCTCGTCTATCATTAAATGATTATCCAAAAGATATTCAAAAGGTAGTTTTTCCGAAATCAATTCATGAAAAAAAGCAAACGATTTACTTTAATATTGCATACAATATAATTCTTTTCGGTACTCCTTTCGTTTCTACATATATACTACATCAACAAGAAAAATTATTGTATATTGAAGCTTATTTACATACTTTAGGCATTTTAATGATCTTCAATTTAGTAGATTTAATTATAATTGATTGGCTTATTTTTTGCTGGATTACTCCGAGGTTTGTTGTTATTCCTTGTACGGATGGGATGAAGGGATATAAAGATTACATGTTCCATTTAAGAGGGGCTATAATCGGTACTTCATTTTTAGCAATCGTAAGTTTATTTCTGGCAGGAATTGCAACGACTATTTAAATGGCTTTTTCTGTCGGTAGTGAAGAACGTGTAAATAAATTTACTACAACATTACAAGATGATGGTTACCCTTTATTAAGTGGACCTCGTTTCACTGGAGATGGATATTACGAAAGTGTGATAGGCGATCCGGAAGGTAATCAAATTGAAATTACGATTTAGATGCAAAAGCTATATTGTACTAAATATGGAGCAACAGATTTCAATCAATATTTCCAACTCGTATCAAATGAAGAAGTGATGGCGCAAATTACCGAGCGTGCCATTCCGTTAGATGAAGCACAAAATGACTTTGAAAAATTGTTAAAGCGCAACGAAAAGCATCAGCTATTTGGCTCCTATAAAGTGTATGACTCTATTACAAATGAATATATCGGCCTTGGACAGATTACGCTCAGTGAGGAAAATGAAAAAGAGGCTGAAATTGGTTATATGATTTTGCCAGGATACTGGGGAAAGAGATATGGTAGTGCGATTGCAAAGGAATTAATGCATATAGCGAAGCAGACAGAAGTAAACGTATTAAAAGCAATTATCGATCCGAATAATATCCCCTCTCGCAAAATTTTACTCAACGTCGGTTTTACATCTGAAAAAGTTTGTGAGATTGATGGATTACCCGGGGAGATTTTGAGTATATATATTTAAATGAAAACCTACTTCCATGCAGTTAAGAACCCGGAATTTGGTTTATCTTATTGGGGTATTACAATCATCCCACCTGAGTCATTATCTATATTTTATGAAGCAGTTACATCTTCAAAGTTCTTTAAACATTCTGTTGAACTTAATGAGTTGACTTCAAAAATTGTACAGGCAACAGCAGAGCAGAAGTATATGATCCATTACGGAGTTTGATTGCCATCTATTATTGAACAAATAAGTGGAGATGCCGTTATCTGCATTTTCCATACACACGTCGCAAATCAAATACCCGAACAAGTAAAACGTAAGCTAGAAACACAAATCCAGGAAATTGGTGCAAAACGTGATGTATTCCATCTTTATAACAACATGTGGGATCGTGATCTTCATATTGATTATTATATTAACGGAAACGAATATCGTGAAACGGTTGGAGAAACGGAAGGGCATGGGAGATGGTTTAGTTGGAAGCTTGGGAATGAGACGCTTTGTTAAATGCGTACACAAGAACAAATCGCAAACTTATTTCGAAACTTTTCAATAAAGGAATGTAAAGGATCAAGTGACTTATATGAATACTTATCAATAAAAATTTCTGAAGATGAGGAAATACTTACACTATCGTCTTACGCTCAAGCAGGCCAACCAGTCCCAAACTTATTATTAGGTGCGGTACATTATTTATTGCTTGCAGGGAAAGAACATCATTTAAAAACGTATTATAGTAGCTTAGTTGAAAATACCGAAACAAATTTAGATAAAGCTTTTGATCATTTTAAAGGTTTTTGTAAAGAATACCGAGAAGAAATCATTACTTTGTTACAAACGAAACTCGTTCAAACGAATGAAGTAAGACGGTGTGCATACTTATACCCAAGTTTCTGCTACATATTTAATAAATCGAAAAAGCCGTTAGCGTTAATAGAAATTGGGACAAGTTCTGGATTACAACTATTCTGGGATCAATATAGCTATTCGTACGGAAAAGATGAAACATACGGAAATATAAATTCGAATGTACATTTAAGTTCTGAAATAAGAGGGGAGAATGTACCTCATTTATTAAAAGAAAGTCCACCTGTTGTAGAAAGAATTGGACTAGATTTACATGTAAATGATTTACATAGTGATGAAGATTATTTATGGCTACGTGCACTCATTTGGCCAGAACATAAAGAAAGGCTTGAACTGTTTGACCAAGCAGCAACTTTAGTGAAAAAGAAATCTGTCCAATTAATAGAATGATTGAGACAAAAAAGGTATACACCTAGGTGGGGCCTAGGCGGTGTTTCTCTTTTACGGCTTAGACATAGAAAACACCTACTCTTTTTTGCCAATATAGGGGATGGAGAGATTATCATGAGCAACATGCAGCAAAAAACAGACGTTATCTTAATTGGTGCAGGAATTATGAGTGCAACGTTAGGCTCATTACTAAAAGAATTAGCACCTGAATGGGAAATTAAAGTTTTTGAAAAACTCGCAAGTGCCGGGGAAGAAAGCTCTAACGAATGGAATAATGCAGGTACAGGGCATTCTGCGCTATGCGAACTGAACTATACTTCCGAAAAATCTGACGGATCTATAGATATTAGTAAGGCTGTAAAAGTGAATGAGCAATTCCAGCTTTCAAGACAATTTTGGGCATATCTTGTAAAAAGCAAATTAATTCGTAATCCACAAGATTTTATTATGCCACTTCCTCATATGAGTTTAGTAGAAGGGGAAAAAAATGTAGAGTTTCTAAAAAATCGTTTTGAAGCGCTTTCAAAAAATCCACTGTTTCAAGGAATGGAATTTTCCGATGCTCCTGAAACATTAAAAAAATGGCTTCCGCTCATAATGGAAGGACGTACACCTGATGAACCGATGGCTGCAACGAAGATTGACTCTGGAACAGACGTTAACTTTGGTGCATTAACACGCATGTTGTTTGATTACTTACAAACTAAAAATGTCGAGCTAAACTACAAACATAGTGTCGAAAATATTAAACGCACGAAAAATGGTTTGTGGGAAGTAAAAGTACACGATATGAATAGTGGGAAAATCGAGCATCATACTGCAAAATTCGTCTTTATCGGCGGTGGCGGTGGTAGTCTACCTCTACTACAAAAAACGGGTATTCCTGAATCCAAACATATCGGTGGATTCCCAGTAAGTGGACTATTTATGGTATGTAAAAATCAAAAAGTAATTGAGCAACACCATGCTAAAGTTTACGGTAAAGCTAAAGTTGGTGCTCCACCAATGTCTGTACCTCATCTGGATACGAGATATATAGACAATAAAAAAGCTTTACTGTTTGGACCGTTTGCTGGATTCTCACCTAAATTCTTAAAAACTGGTTCAAATCTTGACTTAATCGGTTCTGTAAAACCGAATAACGTCTTAACGATGTTAGCAGCTGGTGTAAAAGAAATGGGACTAACAAAATACTTAATTCAGCAAGTTATGTTATCGCACGAAAAACGTATGGAAGAATTACGCGAATTCATTCCATACGCGAAAAGCGAAGATTGGGATATTGTAGTTGCAGGACAACGTGTACAAGTAATTAAAGATACTGACGCTGGCGGTAAAGGTACACTTCAATTCGGTACAGAAGTTGTAAGTGCAGCTGACGGATCAATCGCTGCATTACTAGGTGCTTCACCAGGTGCTTCTACTGCCGTTCACGTCATGCTTGAAGTATTAGAAAAATGTTTCCCTGATCGTATGTTAGGATGGGAAGAAAAAATAAAAGAAATGATTCCTTCTTATGGCATTTCACTTACTGAAAATCCAAGACTATTCCAAGATTTACACACTTCAACTGGACGTACACTTGGATTAAACGAAAAAGAAACTGTTCATAATTAAATGAAGAGAAAACTGGGGATTGTTATTATTGTATGTATTTGTTTAATCGGTTTAATTGCTTGCTCTAGTCAAACAGCAGATAAGAAAAAGGCTGATGATGTAAAATTTGCATTCATCCCGAAATTAACTGGAGTTGGTTTTTTCACATCAGGTGGTGAAGGCGCGAAAGAGATGGGGGATAAGCTAGGTGTACAAGTAAAATATGATGGACCGTCTGAAGCGAGTGTATCAGGACAAGTAAAATATATAAACAATTTTATTAACCAAAACTATGATGCATTAATGGTTTCTTCTACATCAGTGGATGGCCTATCACAATCACTGCAACGTGCTAAGAAAAAAGGGATGACAGTGTTAACGTGGGATTCTGATGTGAATCCGAAAGATCGTTCTTTTTATATAAGTCAAGGAACACCAGATCAACTTGCTAATGTATTGATTGAAATGACTTCAAAGCAAATTGGAGATAAAGGAAAAGTAGCATTCTTTTATTCAAGTCCAACTGTAACGGATCAAAATCAATGGGTAACGAAGGCGAAAGAAATAATTAAAAAGAAATATCCGAACTGGGAAATTGTAACGACTCAGTATGGTGAAAATAATGCGCAAAAGTCTTTGTCAGTAGGGGAGAACATATTAAAAACGTATCCTGATATAAACGCAGTCATTTGTCCAGATGCAACAGCACTTCCAGCAATGGCACAAGCAGCAGAAAATTTAAAAATGGATAAAAAAGTAGTGGTAACAGGGTTTTCCACGCCAAATGTCATGCGTGATTACGTAAAACGAGGAACAGTACAACAATTTGGATTATGGGATGTAAAACAGCAAGGGGCTCTCGCAACATATGTAGCAAATGAAATTGTTGTAAAAGGGAAGAAGTTAAAAGTTGGGGATAGCTTCGAAGTAAAAGGTATCGGAAAAGTGAAAGTAGAGCCTAACTCCATACAAGGATATGACTATGAGGCAGAAGGAAACGGAATTATCGTATTACCAGAACGAGTTGTCTTTACGAAAGATAATATTGATAAGTATAATTTTTAAATGAAGTATGTTTACAGATGGGAAGGGGTCCTAATCGTATTGCTTCTTATAGAATTTATTCTCTTTAGTTTTCTAAATAGTGATTTCTTAAACGTTAGTAATATCCTTTTTAGTACAAATGATTTCCTATTTATCGCAATCGCGGCGATACCAATGACTTTCGTTATTGTAACAGGAGGAATTGATGTATCGGTCGGCTCAATAATGGGACTCACTTCAATTTTGATTGGTGTACTTTTGATGAGCGGAATACCTATTTTGTTTGCTGTCATAATTGCCCTAATAATAAGTTGCTTAGCAGGCGCTTTAAACGGAATCATTATAAAAATGACAGGTGTAGAACCACTTGTCGTTACACTCGGAACGATGTTTTTATACGGAGGAATTGCGCTCGTCATTTCAGGAGGTGCGGGCGCTTCTGGATACGAAGGAATAAGTGGCTTACCTGATGCTTATGTGCAACTGGCAAATGGTAGTTTAATAGGAATACCTAATCTATTATGGATCCTTATCGTATTAACGGTTTTATGCACTGTATTGTTTCATCGTACCATATATGGGCGCCACGTAAAGTTAACAGGCGCAAACGAAAATGCAGCGAAATACACCGGAATCAAAACGAAGAAAGTAGTTATCATCGCTTATATAATTTCTGGGTTAGGAGGTGGATTAGGGGGAGCTTTCTTAACTGCATATTTCGGTTCCGCACGTGCTGATATGGGAAGTGAAACAATTTTACCGATTATTACAGCAGTCGTATTAGGCGGGACACTTATCACAGGGGGAAAAGGAAGTATTATCGGTACTGTACTAGCGAGTGTATTTATAGGACTAATGCAGTATGGCTTGCAAATGACAGGCTTAACTAATGAACAATCCAATGTAGTAATTGGTATTATCCTTATTCTTTCAGTTATTATGAGACATTTCAAAGTACATCCATTCTTAGCGGGAAAAAGAAGGAATTTGCATAAGGGGGAAATGTCATGAATGTATATATCCATTGTCGGAATGATAAATCCTAGTTTTGTTCAGTTTAACTCGTTATCTTTAATGATGAAATCAAGCGTTATTTTAGTCGTTCTAGCAATTGGCCAATCTTTCGTCTTATTTACGAAAAATATAGACGTATCAGTTGGCTCGATTATGGGATTAAGCGCAGCGATTTGCGGGATGTTGTTAACGAACGGGTATAGTGCATTCTTTTCAATCGTTGTTACTATTATACTTGGCGCTGTTATCGGTTTTGTAAACGGGATTGGCGTTGCAAAGTTTCGGGTACCAGCCATTATTATGACATTAGGCATGTTAGGAATTATTAGAGGTGCAATGTTAATCTTCACTGGCGGGAAGTGGATTGAAGATATTCCAAACGATTTTAAGCGGCTATCATCTATCGTCATACTTGGTCTGCCGATGACTGTATGGATTGTTCTTATTATTTTACTACTACTCTATTTCTTTTTAATGAAAGTGCCATACGGAAGATACTTTTATGCGGTAGGTGATAATGAAGATGGTGCAAGACTCATTGGGATACCTGTTAATAAAGTGAAGATAAATGCGTTTATTATATCGGGCATAAGTGCGGCACTTGCTGGTTGCATTTTTGTTATGAATATCGGGTTCGTTCCAAATCAAACAGGTACAGGAATAGAACTACAGGTTATCGCAGCAGCTGTGCTAGGAGGAATTCATTTAAAAGGAGGAACAGGTTCTATATTCGGGGCCGCATTAGGAGCATTATTTTTAGAAGCAATAAGCAGTTCACTCGTCTTTTTAAAAATACCAGCATTTTGGAATAATGCTATTTCAGGATTTTTACTATTACTTATTATTATATTAGATAGTGTAATGAAAAAGTGGAGAGCAGAAAGGAGGATGAATGTATGAATGAGTAAGGCGTTTTCAAATCAACTTGTACTAAAAGAAGTGAACTTACAAGTAGAGCGTGGAGATATATACGCTTTAGTTGGGGGAAATGGCGCTGGAAAATCAACATTAATGAAAATATTAACGGGGTTATATTCGTATGATAGTGGAGAAATGTATGTAAAAGGAAAGAGGCAACAATTTTCAAATTCGTCAGAAGCACATCGAGAAGGTATGTATTTAATACCACAAGAACCACTCATTTTTCCGCATATGACTATTGAAGAAAATATATGTATTGGATTAAAGGGGAATAGAAAGAAACTAAAAGTAAAAGTTCAGCAATTAATTGACAGTTTAAGTTGGGATATTGATCTTAATGAACAGGGAAGATCGTTATCCATTGCGCAGCAACAATTAGTAGAAATCGTTAGGGGATTAATACGAGAAGCCGAGATTCTTATTTTAGATGAGCCAACATCGACATTAACAACTCACGAAATGAAGAGTCTTTTTGTGCTGATGAAAAGTTTACAAGAAAAAGGAATCGGGATGATATACATTACGCATCGTTTTCCAGAAATCTTTGAAATTGCTAATAAAGTAGCGATATTACGTGATGGAATGATAGTAAGCCAAGGGGATGTATGTGACTATACTTATGACATGCTGATGGAGGGACTATTGCCAAAAGGATATAAACAGGAAGAAAAAAGAAAAGTAGTTCAAGAGATAGAAAGGACGAAAAAAATATTAGAAGTAACGAATGTAACTGGCCACGCATTTTCAAATATATCATTCGCTGTACACGCTGGAGAAATTGTAGGTATTGCTGGCATTGTTGGATCAGGTAGAACTGAATTAGCAGAAGCGATATTTGGATTGAAATCTATAAAAACAGGTTCTATTTTATTAGAAGGAAAATCTATTGATACATGTTCTTTGCATAAAAGGGTAGGTGAAGGACTCGTTTATGTACCGGAGGATAGGGCGAGGAATGGGATTTTCTCAATCGCATCTGTTAAAGAAAATATTACAGCAGCATGTTTACAGCAAAATAATCGTTTTTTTATTAACCAAGAAAAAGAAAGCGCTTTAGTGGATTCTTATATAGACCAGTTTCGAATTGTTGTGCCAAACTTGAATGAAGAACTGGCATCTTTATCAGGAGGTAATCAGCAAAAAGTCGTGCTTGCGAAATATTTAGCATGTAACCCAAAAATTATTATTCTCGATGAACCGACGCGCGGAATTGATGCAAAAGCAAGACTTGAAGTGTATGAGACGATAGAAAAAATGAAAGGGGAAGGACTCGCTATATTATTCATCTCTTCAGATGTTGAGGAAATTGTCCAATTTGCTAACCGTGTATATGTAATGCGAAATGGTCAATTTGTTTCTCATTTAGAGAAAGAACAAATGAGTGTAGATGAAGTTACACGTCTTGCATATGGGGGTGTAACGGAATGAATGAAGAGTATGCCACAGCTGAACTTTGAAGAAAATTTGTTAACAAAAGTCGCTTGGTACTATTATAAAGATCAATTAACACAACAAGAAATCGCTTCACTTCTTCACATTTCAAGAAATAAAGTGGTTCGGTTATTAGACAAGGCGCGCAGTGAAGGAATCGTTACTTTTCATGTAAAAGGGACTGGTTTACACTGTTTGAGCATTGAGCGTGACCTAATGAAAAAATTCAACCTAAAAGATGCTTTCATTATCCCTACTCCAATAGACAATTATGCCACTTCTCTCGGAAAAGCTGCTGCACAATATTTAGAGACTCAGCTCCAGCAAGGCGATTTACTCGGTATTGGCTGGGGAGAAACGATTAGCAAAATGCTAGAAAATATTCATTTTGAAAGTTCTATTAATCTTTCAATCGTAACGCTAACAGGCGGAGTAAACCACTACCTCCCAAGAAAACAAAATTATTTACATTACATGCAAGGTGATCTTCATATTATTCCCACTCCTTTTCTAGCATCTACTACAGAAATGGCAAAAAGTATTTTATCAGAACCGAGTGTGAAAGATATGCTTCATGTCGCTTCACTTGCACAAACGGCAGTTGTCGGTATTGGTGGGTTATCTCAAGATGCTACCATTGTGAGAAAAGAAAAATTAACACTACGTGAAATGACATATATTCGTAGTCAAAACGGTACTGGCGATATTTTAGGACAGTTTTATAATACGAATGGCGATTTATTAGAGCTTCCGCATCACAATCGTCTTATTGGCACGCCGCTCTCTATTCTTCGCAATATGAAACATGTCATTGGTGTTGCTGGAGGTACAGAAAAGATAGATGCAATTTATGGTGCCTTACAAGGAAAGTTCATTCATACATTAATTACAGATGAGGGAACGGCCCTCTCCTTATTACGAAAGGATGGTGATTGTTAAATGTCAACTTTATTAGCTTTTGATGCTGGTACGGGAAGCATTCGAGCTGTACTTTTTGATTTACTCGGTAATCAAATTGCGGTCAGTCAAAAAGAATGGGTTCATAAAACCGACCCTCTTTATCCCGGCTCTATGAATTTTGATGTAATTGAAAACTGGGAGCTAGTACAACAGTGCACGAAAGAAGTTCTACAAAAAAGTAACGTTTCTCCTTCTTCTATTCAAGCTATTAGCGCTACTAGTATGCGAGAAGGTTTTGTTTTATATGATAAAGATGGGCAAGAAATATGGGCTTGTGCAAATGTTGATGGGCGCGCATCCGCTGAAGTTAGTGAACTAAAAGAAATTCGGTCACATCTTGAAGAAGATTTATATACAAGATCTGGGCAAACTTTTTCATTAGGGGCTTTACCTCGCCTACTTTGGATTAAAAAACATGAACCTGAAGTCTATAGAAATATTCATTCTTTTACGATGTTAAATGATTGGATTTTATATAAATTAAGCGGCGTACTGCAAATCGATCCTTCAAACGGTTGTACGTCCGGAATTTTTGATTTACAAAATAGAACTTGGGCTAACGATGTCGCTAAAGAGTGCGGGCTAACTTTACCGTTTTCACCAAAAGTAAATGAAGCTGGCACCGTGATTGGTACTGTTACTAAAGAGTGTGAAGCATTAACTGGTTTACGCGAAGGAATTCCTGTAGTCGCCGGGGGCGGAGATGCTCAAATGGCATCACTCGGAACTGGAGTAGTTAAGCCTAATCAAACATTAATATGCGGGGGCAGCTTTTGGCAACAAGAAGTGAATATTACTAAGCCAATAACAGATCCGCATGCTACGATTCGCGTAAATTGTCACGTCGTTCCAAACCTATGGCAATATGAAACGATTGCCTTTTTCCCAGGTCTCGTTATGCGCTGGTTTCGAGATGCCTTTTGCCAAGAAGAAAAGAAACTTGCTGAAAAACTCGGTGTAGATGCTTATGAATTGCTAGAAGAACAAGCGAAAGACGTACCGGTCGGTTCACATGGCATTATCCCTACATTTTCAAACGTCATGAACTACATTTCTTGGCGTCATGCCGCACCTTCTTTTTTAAATTTAAGCTTAGATACTGACAAATGTGGAAAAAAAGAAATGTTCCGCGCTATTGAAGAAAATGCCGCCTTCGTTACACTTGGTAACTTAAAATTAATAGAAAATCTAACTGGTACGTTCCCTTCTGAAGTTATTTTTGCTGGCGGCGCCGCTAAAGGAAAACTTTGGCCACAAATTCTTTCAGACGTACTCGGAATTCCTGTTAAAGTACCTGTTGTAAAAGAAGCAGCTGCTTTAGGAACTGCGATTGCTGCTGGTGTTGGTGCTGGCATATATTCATCTATAGAAGAGACTGCCGAACAGTTTGTACAGTGGGAAAACACATTCGAACCAGTTACTGAAAATCACGAACTATATAAGGCGTTCTATGAAACTTGGAAAACTGTGTATGACAGTCAGCTCGCTTTAGCTGATAAAGGACTTACATCACATATGTGGATCGCACCAGGTGCACTGTAAATGTTAAAAGCGAATGAAAATGATTTCTCCTATCGCTTCGGTGATAACGGGCCGAAATATTTAATACAAGGTCCAAATATTGATCTTGGCCTTGTTGTCATTCAGCCTGGGCAAGAGTTTCAAAATCATTACCATACAACATGCGAGGAAGTCTTTTATGCATTAGAAGGAGAAATAGACTTCTATGTAAATAATGAAAGAGTTCCAATTAAACAAGGTGATGTCTTACAAGTTCGCCCTCATGAATCTCATTATCTTATTAACCATTCTGACAAACCTTTTAAAGCTGTTTTTATAAAGTCACCACATTTACCAAATAAAGATACTGTACAAACGGAAAATCCAACATTAACGAAGGAGTGAATGACTTGGGGATTTAAAAATCGATTAAATACAATTTTACCTGATGGCAGAGCGGTTATGTTAGCGATCGACCATGGCTATTTTTTAGGACCGATTCACGGACTAGAACAACCATTAGAAACAGTTAAAAACTTACTTCCTTATACAGATTCCCTCTTTTTAACGCGAGGTGTACTTAGCTCTTGTATTCCTGAAAACTGCACCACACCGATGGTTATGCGTGTATCTGGCGGAGCTACTGTCGTCGGTAAAGATTTAGCGAACGAAACTATTGTTACACCTGTGAAAGAAGCAGTAAAACAAAACGCAATTGGCGTCGGTGTTTCTGTCTTTGTTGGATCAGACTATGAAACACAAACTGTTTCAAATCTCGCAAACGTGGTTTCAGAAGCTCATGATTACGGATTACCAGTTCTCGGTATTACGGCTGTCGCCAAAGAACTACAAAAACGAGAGGCACGGTTCCTCGCACTCGCTTCCCGCGTATGTGTTGAAATGGGTGCTGACATTATTAAAACGTACTACTGTGAAGGATTCGAAAAAATAACGAGCACATGCCCTGCCCCAGTCGTCATCGCCGGTGGACCGAAACTAGATTCAATCGAAGACGCATTAAACATTACGTACAATGCACTGCAAGAAGGTGCAATTGGAGTAGACATGGGCCGAAACATATGGCAATCCGAACACCCTGCTGCGATGATTCAAGCGATACATGGTATTGTGAAGAATGGATTGAATGTGAAAGAGGCGCTGGAATTATATCATGATGTAAAAAACTAAATGACAGCTTCATATAAAGCTATGGCGTTCCAGCTGAAAACGGAACGACTCGACCTGAATATGTGGGAGGAATCCGATGCGGTCTGGCTGAGAAAGTTAGTTGGTGAACGTGGTATAGATATGCCATCTCTGGACTCGGTTCGCAGCGATCTTATTGAGATGCGCAAGAAAGCAGCCGAGAATGGTATTTCTCTTCTCACTATTCGTAGACGAGACGAAGGCGATTTCATCGGATACTGTGGCTTAATTATCGGTCGTTCCACGCTTGAAGAGCCGGAGATTGCATACGAGTTGTTCCGCAGTGCTCATCGCATGGGTTATGCGACAGAGGCAGCATCAGCAGTACTGGAGGCAGCGATTGCTACAGGTCGTCAAAGACTTTGGTCTACTGTAGGCGCTTGGAATACGGCGTCTTTCCGGGTATTAGAAAAGATAGGGTTTAAGCGGCATCACAGTACGTTTGGTGAACGAGGTGAGATCGTTTGGAACGTACGCGATCTGTAGATGAAGAAAGAAATAAGTGATATGAATTTTAACGTTTCTTTTTCTCGTTTAGCAACTGCTATAAAACTTAGTACAATTCCAGCTAAAAAAGAAATAAAACTAAAAAAGACAACCGGCTCAGAATATCCATCTATTATCCAATGTGATCCGAATAATAATATACCTGCAAACATCAAAACTATAGAAAATAAACTGAATTTTTTAATAATTACACCTCCAAATATAATTTTACCATTTTAAATGCAAAGAATGACTTTCGAACGTCCTACCGATCATTATGATGAACGCTTATACTCTATCGATGAAAAAATTTGCGCCCTACTAAAAGAACGAAAAGAACTTTCGAATGGGAATCCAGGTTTTCCGCATGATGAAGCAATTCATAATTGGGCAGAGCAATACGGATTGTATCCAGATTATATAAATTCATTATTCTCTTCCATGATGGACGAAGACGGATTTAAACCTCGCATCGAACCGAATGAATTCAAAAAACATGTACCTGTTTTTAAAACTTATGAACATAATGACATCATGTATACTGTAACCTTTATACGTCAAGATTCTAACGCTAGTGTAGTTTATTTATATAGCGATTGGGATGCAATGAATGAAGTTTTTAATGAAAATAAGCCTCATTCTTTCTTTCAGTTATCAATAGATGATACATACGATTGCTGGTCAGAAGGTGGTGGCGGGACAGATGGACATATGAGTTATCATTTCGTTGTATCTCCTGCTCTTCCTGATAATCTATCTGGAATAAGCTTACGATTTAAAGACCGTAGTATGCCATTTCCGAAAGATCAAGCTGTACTTGAATTTGAAATTCGATTAGATTGAATGGTTAACATGCTTTCTATTTTATGGCTCCTCAAAACGAGAAAACAAGTAACTGCTAAGGAATTAGCAGAGGAATTAGAAATCAGTATTCGTACGGTGTACCGTTATATTGATGCTCTGTGTGCAAGTGGCGTACCAATTATTTCAGATGCAGGGCATAATGGTGGGTACAGTTTACTGAATGAGTTTACAAAGGCACCTTTGCTTTTTAATTTGGATGAGCAGAAAGCGCTTGTCCATGCTGCAAAATTTGCAATAGATGCAGGGTATCCCTTTAGTGAAGCGCTAGATGCATCAATTTCTAAATTAAAAATGTATACAAACGAGGAACAATTGAATCATATCAATCGTCATTTAAGAGGCTTTGAAGTCATCCATCCTACTGTCGAACCCTCTTTGAAATCTATTCTTCAAGATTTAGAAATCTCCGTTGCCGAAAGTTATAGGTTATTGATTAATTATCGTAAGGGTGGAGAACTCGAACCTCAATCACGTCATATTGATCCTTACGGTCTTGTTTATTGGAAAGGCAAGTGGTACACAGTGGCTTATTGCCATCTACGTAAAGAAATTCGAAGTTTTCGAATCGATCGTATTCAATCATTATCCAAAACAGATAAAAAATTTGATCGGCCCTTGGAATTTTCAGCACGTTCTTTCTTTCTAAAAGACATTTTACCCGATTCAAACCAACTTAAAGAATTCATTTCTATCCGTATCCAAGGCATGCCACATGCGCTTGATGATTTATGTCAGCATTGGTTATTTAACCATGCTTTAATAGAAAGAAAAAACAATCAAGCTCTTTTTAAGGTTGATATAGAGTCTATTCATACTTTTGTACCATACTTCCTTCTCCCTTATGGTAAATCTATTAGCATTCTGGAACCAACTTTATTACAAGAAAGGTTGGCAACTATCAGCTTCGAATTATTCAAACATTATAAAAATCCTTCTCTTCACTGAATGAAGAATTTGATGTATGAATTTTATATTGCAGGTTCACCAGAGGAAGTTTGGAAGACATTGACCTCTCCTGAGGGTACAAAACAAATTTATTATGGATCCATCATTCGATCTACATTTCAAGTGGGCGATCTCTTGGAATATGTAGGTCCTGGATTAGATGGAAATGAAACTGTACATGTATACGGAAACGTATTGGAATATGAACCAAATCAGTTACTTCAATTTACTCACTATCCTGGAAAGTCTTATATGATAGATGATCGTGCATTTGAGTCAAGAATTTCTTATATTCTAAAGCCTATTGGATCATGCACGAAATTAACACTCATTCATGACCAGTGGAAAGAAGATGACCCTTATTATGAGAACAGCAACAAGGCTTGGTGGATGATATTAAATAATATAAAGACTTTAGTAGAAACAGGAAGTACACTAGACTTTGGTGAAATCTCATAGATGAGGTTGAATCATTTGAATTTATGTGTTGATGATTTATTAGAAGCGAGACATTTCTTTGAAACTTTTTTTGATTTTCAATTTTTGGAGCAAAAAGGTAAGGCACTTGTAGTGATGAGCGATGAGAGTGGATTTATACTTGTATTAAGTGATCCAAAAGCATTCAAGGGGAATAAGGACGTTACATATCCGGAAGCTTTTCATATTGGTTTTTTAGTGGAAACTACAAATGAAGTTGATAAATCATATACTCGTTTAGTAGCTGGGGGCATTGAAATAGACAAGGAACCTTATGCGATGAGAGGTAGTAGTTATGGTTTTTATTTTACAATGTTTAATGGATTGTTAATTGAAGTATCGTGCCTTGATTATAGAGACGGTAAGAAAGTTTCAAAAAGATAAATGTTAGAAGCACAAATATCTATTAAACATGAACGACATAAAAAATTAGTAATAACAATAGTAGCTGAAATCTTATCTATAGATAAGGTAACTGGATGTATGCTTATTGGTTCTGTCGCAAGAGGTGATGCATATCCTGATTCGGATTTAGACTTATATATTCTTTTAGAAGACGGACAAAAGAAGCGATTTTATTCTGAAATGAGAGAAGATATTTTAGTTGAATATAAGAGTGCAGATTTTAATCTAATACAAGTAAACTTTAAAAACAATCCGATGGAACTATATTCATTTTTAGAAGGGAAAATTTTGTTTGATAAAAGCGGTGAATTGAAAGAATTAAAGGCAATAGCAAAACAAAAATTTGAAAACTATCGAGTTGCAAGTGATAAAGTAAAGGGCATTTCTCATTGGTTACATAGTTCGCTAATCAAAATTAAGACTGCTCTGAAAGCAAAAGACGAGTTAAAAGCATCATATATAGTTCAAACATCAACTTGGACATTGTTAGAGGGAATATGGGCTTTTAATAACAAGCCAGTACCTCCAGCTGGATCTGTTTTGAAGTATATTGAAACATTATCCAAAGCACCGACTCATTTTGAAGATTTTATAAATAAACTGTTTTTAGGTGACACGACAGAGCGAATCTCTTCAGCAGTTTTCTTGATTGAGTGGATTTTAATTCATTTGGAGAATAAACAATAGATGGAGGTAAACGAAGTGAAAAAAATATTACTAATGGCAGCTTTAGCAACGACATTATTATCAGCATGTAGTGATAATAATGTGAAAGAAGAAGCATCTAAACATGAAGAAAAACGTGAAAATAATGTAAAAATAGTAGAACAGAAAGAATATATTATTATTGATAAGAATTATAATGAAATATTTCTAAAAGATGCTAGCTCAAATAAAGAAGGAAGTGTGAAAGTAAGTTTTAATGATTTAAATTCAACAAAATGGGAGGCACCTAAAAGAAACGGTATCCTAGATATAGGTGATCATATCTCTTTGGAAAAAGAAGGGGGTAAATATACACCTACATTAGTAAAAGATCTTGTAGGTGAAATAAAGTATGATGGTACGATTAAATATAAAATTTTAGAAGCAACTAATAAGTCAGTAAAGTGGTTACCACTAAATAAAGAGAACAATGGAGGGGTTGTTCCACCAGAGATGGTAAAAGTGATGAATGCTTCGAAAATAAAAGGTGGAGATATTGTAACGATTCAAGATAAAACAAAAAGCAGTAAAGACGCAATTGTATATGAACTGACAATTGTTGATAAGTAGATGTTTATCGAAACAAAAACATTTACTGTAAAAGAAGGTACATCAAATATAGTTGTAGAACGTTTCACTGGAGAAGGTATAATTGAAAAATTTGAAGGCTTCATTGACTTAAGCGTTCTTGTGAAAAAAGTAAGACGCGGCGATGAAGAAGTTGTCGTTATGATTCGCTGGGAATCTGAAGAAGCATGGAAAAACTGGGAAACGAGTGAAGAACATTTAGCTGGACATAGAGCTGGCCGTGGTAAACCAAAACCAGATCATATCATTAACGTTGATCACGCAGTTTATTATGTGAAATCATCGAAAGCGGCTTATCAACAGTCGTAAATGTGGATTGGTAGCGCAATTTCAGAATTAGGCGGAGCTTTCTGGACGTTGTGTAATTCAATTCTTGTTTTTGAGTTAACGGGATCAAAAACAGCATTAAGTAGTATGTGGTTACTATATTTTATCCCATCTCTCATACTGCAACTAATAAGCGGACCATTTATTGATAAATGGAGCCGAAAGTGGATTATGATTTTTTCGCAATGGATGCGGGCATCTGTTTTCTTATTACCTTTAGTCATGTTAGTTACTAGTAGTATACAAGTTTGGCACGTGTATGTCGTTCAAATTATAATTGGGCTCATTACACCGCTTTATACACCTGCAAGTCAAGCAATTACACCGAACATTGTAAGTAAAGAGTACCTTCAAGAGGCAAATGCGTATATTGATGGGATGACTCGTCTTATGATGTTTCTTGCGCCAGTATTAGGTGGCATCGTTATTAAATTCATTGGAATCAAATTAACTATATTGCTCGTATGTATGTGTCTATTTATAAGTGGGGGATTGTTACTTTTCATAAAGGAGGAAAGGGTAAAACAAGAACTGAGAAAAACGTGGCTAGAACAGTTTCTTCACGGTTTTACATACTTTTTCACAAAACCAATCATCGTTTGGCTCGGTATATTTCTTACTTTCGTACAATTTGGAGTAGGGGTAACGATGGTCACAAACCTTCCTTATATAAAAGACGAGCTGTCAGCGGGATATGCGGAGTACGGTTACTTTTTGGCAGGATTTCCGCTTGGCTATGTAGTTGGATCCATACTAGTCGGAAAAGTAACATATAAAAATCGGCGCATACTTATGCTTGGAGGATTGTTTATAGGGGGACTCACATACATTTCGCTAGGATTCAATCATAGTATAATAATTGCGGTAATAATTGAAGTAATAGCAGGTGTTTGCATTGCATTTTTCAATGTTCATAACACGACAATATGCCAACAAACCGTCCCGAACAATATGATAGGAAATGTATTTTCGGTGCGATTATTTTTCATACGATCCGCTATGCCATTAGGTGTGTTAATAGGGGGAATACTGAGTGAAATGTGGGGAGTAAGAGCGCTATATTTAATCATCGGTGCAATTATATGTGTCACTTCTTTAATAGGAATAGTGCTGCCGTATTTCAAATTTTTAGATGAGGCGATCGAAAAGAAATCAGCATAAATGAAGTATTCGATACTTTTCGAATGTGCACTTGGCATTGCGGCAATTATTCATAAAAGGTTAATAGACACACTCGAAAAATCTCAAAGCGAATGGGAAGAAATTAAAGGGTCATTAACAGAAGAGGTGAGGGAGCACTTACAGTTTGTAGAAGAACATAATACGTGGAAAGCATTGCTTCAATTATTGTATGAAGAGGATTTTCAGGACTTATCGCATTTTAATTCTAAAATTGTTTCACTATCAGAAGCAGATTTGAAATTTATATGTTTACCGTATTTAGGAGAGAAGTATGAAGAGAAAAGACGTTTAGCAGCAAGTGGAGATGTAACTGCAATACAAAACCTAAAGGAACTGACACAGAATCATCAGTTTTTCTCTACTTATATTGCTTTTATATGTGATGTGGATGTACAAATGCTGAAATCGCATTTAATCGCCGTTATGACAGGATGGTATGAGGGTGTTATTAAAAAAGAGGAGGAAGAAATTCTTTCTATATTAGAGCGTGATTATGAAGCGAAGAATGAAAAGAATAAAAAGATGAACCCGGAAGAGTTTGTCGAGTGGGCGACTGGTGGCGTTAACTATATGCCAGAGCCAAGTGTTCATTACGTACTTCTTATCCCGCAAATGACGTACAGACCGTGGAATATAGAAGCTGATATTGAAGATACGAAAGTGTTTCATTATCCCGTCGCAAATGAAAGCATCCATCCAGAAGATCCGTATAAGCCAAATTATTTTTTAGTTCAAAAACATAAAGCACTTGGGGATGAAGCGAGATTACGAATTGTAAAAATGTTGTTTGAAAAAGAATGTACATTGCAGGAGATTACCGAAAGACTGCAACTTGGTAAATCGACAGTGCATCATCATTTGAAATTATTACGTTCAGCTAAGTTAGTTGATATTCATGACGGAAAATATGTATTGAGAAAGAAAGCAGTACAGTCGTTAGCGAAAGAATTAGATGTATTTTTAAATAGATAAATGGGAAAACAAGAAATGCTACAAAATGGAGTTAAGCAAGTTTTTTACGAAGAAGAATGGTATCCACCACTATCAGAAGCGTTAAAGAATGTTACCGCTGCCCAAGCTTGTTGGCAACCAGAAGGAGTAGCCAGTAATACGATTTGGGAGAATGTAAACCATTTATTAATTTTTAAAGAACGTTTACTTTCCCGCTTACATCAAGATCATACATTTGTTGCTCCACAAAATAATGATGACACGTTTGTCCAAGGTGGACCTAATGATGATGATGCTTGGCAACAAACAGTAAAGCGAACGCTTCAAGTACATGATGCCTTACAATCTTCCTTAACATCTCTTCAAGAAGCAGAACTGGATCAATCGATTCCTTCTCTACCTGTTTGGCAACAATATATGAATATCCTTTTGCACGACGCTTATCATACAGGACAAATTATACAACTTCGGAAACTCCAAGGTTCATGGCCAACTCATCGTTCTTATTTATAAATGAAAAGGGATATTAAGAAAATCATTTCTGAAATGACGCTAGAAGAAAAGGCAAGTCTATGCTCTGGATTAGACTTTTGGAATACAAAAGGGATTGAGCGATTAGGGATTCCATCAATTATGGTAACTGATGGACCACATGGTCTAAGAAAACAGGCAGAGGGAGCAGATCACTTAGGGATTTATAACAGTATTCCATCGACTTGTTTCCCTTCAGCAGTAGGATTAGCAAGTACATGGAATAAAGACTTAATACATGAAGTAGGGGTTGCATTAGGAGAAGAATGTCAGGCTGAAAATGTAGGTGTTCTCCTTGGACCAGGTGCAAATATTAAACGTTCACCGCTATGTGGAAGAAACTTTGAATATTTTTCAGAGGATCCGTATTTATCATCACAAATGGCTGCAAATCATGTTAAAGGCGTCCAAAGTCAAGGCATTGGAACGTCGTTAAAACATTTCGCAGCTAATAATCAAGAGCATCGTAGAATGTCTGTAGATGCAATTGTTGATGAAAGAACATTGCGTGAAATTTACCTTGCTAGCTTTGAGGATGTTATTAAGGAAGCGCAGCCTTGGACAGTAATGAGTGCTTACAATAAAGTAAATGGTGAATACGCTTCGGAAAATAACTATTTGTTACATGATATTTTAAAAGATGAATGGGGATTTGAAGGCTTTGTCGTATCTGATTGGGGCGCAGTAAATGAGCGTGTTGCAAGTTTAGCGAACGGTTTAGAGTTAGAAATGCCTTCAAGCTTTGGAATTGGTGAGAAGAAAATTATTGATGCAATTCATTGTGGTGAGCTATGTGTAGAAAAGCTTGATCAAGCAGTTGAGCGTCTTCTTTACATTATTTTTAAAGCTTATGATAATCAATTAGAAAACGCTACGTATAGTAAGGACGCGCATCATCAGCTTGCAAGGGAAGTTGCAAGTGAAAGTATGGTTATGTTACAAAATGAAGATTCCCTCCTCCCGCTAAAAAAAGAGGGGACGGTAGCGGTAATTGGAGAATTTGCAAAGCAACCACGTTATCAAGGCGGCGGAAGCTCTCATATTAATCCAACAAAGCTTGAAAGTATTTTTGAAGAAATTGAAATGGTATCAGGTGAAAAAACGAACATATTATTTGCACAAGGCTATGATCTTGCTAGCGATGACGTAGATAAAAACATGATTAATGAAGCAAAAAAAATAGCAGAGAACGCAGATACGGCTGTCCTTTTCGTTGGACTTCCAGATCGTTATGAATCAGAAGGCTTTGATCGAAAACATTTACAAATGCCAGAAAATCACGTGCAATTAATTGAGGCTATTGCTGAAGTTCAAAGTAATATCGTTGTAGTTTTAAGTAATGGTGCGCCAATTGAAATGCCATGGATAGGTAAAGTAAAAGGAATACTTGAAGGCTATTTAGGTGGCCAAGCATTAGGTGGAGCAATTGCTGATTTATTATTTGGTGATGCGAATCCAAGTGGGAAGCTAGCAGAAACATTCCCGGAAGTTTTAAGCGATAATCCTTCTTACTTAAACTTCCCTGGTGAAGGTGATAAAGTAGAATACAAAGAAGGCGTGTTCGTTGGATACCGTTATTACGATGCAAAAAATATTGAACCATTGTTCCCATTTGGCTTTGGGTTAAGCTATACAAACTTTGAATATAGTAAACTTTCAATAAATAACAACGAGATAAAGGATACTGTTTCTGTTCTTGTAAACGTGAAAAATACTGGTAGTATAGCTGGGAAAGAAATTGTTCAGTTGTATATAAAAGATGTTGAAAGCAGTATGATTCGTCCTGAAAAAGAATTAAAAGGATTTGAAAAAGTAGAGTTGCAACCGGGAGAAGAAAAAACGGTTAGTTTTATTTTAAATAAAAGGTCATTTGCTTATTACAATGTTGAATTGAAGGACTGGCATGTTGAAACAGGTGAATTCGAAATTTTAGTAGGAAAGTCTTCAAAAGAGATTGTTTTACAAGATAACATATTCGTTCAATCAACGACTATAATAAAAAAAACAGTGCATCGGAATACGTTACTAGGAGACATATTTGCGGACCGAATGTTAGCACCAATTGCAAAAGGGCTTATGGAAAAAGCATTAAAAGACAGTCCGTTTGCTAGTATGGCTGAAGGGGATAGTGATGCCTCCGAAATGATGGATGCTATGCTAAACTACATGCCGTTACGAGCGTTAGTGAACTTTAGTGCAGGTGCATTTACAGAAGAAATGTTAAGTGAAATAATTGAGCTATTGAACGATGCGCAAATGAATGAATAAATGTATTCTTCCAAAGAGGCAATGCTGAATGAACTATATAAGGAACAGCCTCCTTATACTTTTCCGTCACTAGTAGAGACTGCCTTTCTCGAAAACTTTTTCGCAATTCATCTGCGTTTGAACGACCAAATTAGTGGGAATATCATTGTTGGACCAGTCCTTTATTCCAGGCTATCAGAAACATCAATTAACGGCATCGTTAATGATCTTCAACTAAAAATAAACAAAGAAGAAATGATTCGATATTATCGTTCTCTACCCGTATTAAATAATATGAGTTTTTTAAATATAAGTTTAGTGCTTTATTACATGCTATATCAGAAACAGTTGGACATAGCTGATATTCTGCAAAAAAACATGCTAGTAAAAAAGGTGGAATTCGAAATTGAACAGCCTGATATACATATATCAGAGCAACGACAAAGGACATTAACTCATATAGATCCACTAGCCGAGAGGAAAATATTTGAATGTATTAAGCAAGGAAAAAAGGAGGAGTTAATTAATAATCTAAGGAGATTACCTGAATCAGGAGAACTTGGGGTATTATCAAAGACAAGTCACCTACGAAGCAAAAAAAATTCTGCCATTGCAGCTATTACACTTGCAACTAGATCTGCTATTGAAGGCGGAGTTTTCCCTGAAATCGCATATACTATTAGTGATTTATTTATACAAAAACTCGAAGAAATACATAAAAATGAAGCAATTCCCCCTTTTTTGGAGAATGCTTTACTTGAGTTTGCAGAACGTGTCAAAAATAGTACAATGCAGCAACATTCAAAACATATAAACGTATGCCAAAATTATATATTCACCCATCTTTATGGTGATATTACACTAAATACCCTTGCAGAAATAGTCACATTAAACCCTAGTTATTTATCTTCCCTTTTCAAAAAAGAAGTTGGAATTTCTCTAAATGAATATATTCAGCGTGCGAAAGTCGATGAGTCAAAAAAGTTAATGACGTATACGAGACATTCTATATCTGAAATTTCTACATTACTAAATTTTCACGACCAAAGTCATTTTACAAAGGTATTTAAAAAACATACTGGTATTTCGCCTAAACAATTTAAAAATGGATGCAGTTATTAGATGTTAGGCACGAAGCTCGGCAGTATTATCATTAATAAAATTGCATCATTTTTCAGTTGGCTACTATCGTGCGCGAATGAAGGTATTCGTTTTGCATTTCCTTCAGCTATGGAAAATCAAACAGTTGATTTCTTCTTTAGCGCCTTACTTCCTATCATTTTTGTTATCACTTTTTTTGATATCCTTTCCTATTTTGGAATCTTAACTTGGATTATTGATAAAGTTGGTGCACTTATTTCAAAGATTTCTCGTTTACCAAAGTTAGAAAGTTTCTTTTCCATTCAAATGATGTTTTTAGGAAATACCGAAGCACTTGCGGTTGTTCGTGATCAATTATCTGTTTTAAAAGAAAATCGTTTGTTGACATTTGGAATTATGAGTATGAGTAGCGTCAGCGGATCTATTCTTGGTGCTTATTTATCAATGGTTCCAGCAACGTATATTTTCAGCGCTATTCCTTTAAACTGTATTAACGCATTAATTTTAGCCAATGTTTTAAATCCTATTGAAGTTACGAAAGAAGACGATGTTGTTTATAAACCTTCAAAAAATGAAAAAAAAGATTTCTTTTCTACTATTTCAAACAGTATGTTAGTCGGAATGAATATGGTTATCGTTATTTTAGCTATGGTAATTGGATATGTAGCTTTAACAGCATGTTTAAATGGTATTTTAAGCTTTTTTGTAGCAGATTTAACAATTCAAAAAATCTTCTCCATTGTCTTTAGTCCCTTTGCTTTTTTACTCGGTTTAACAGGGAAAGATGCTATGTATGTAGCTGAATTAATGGGGATCAAAATCACAACGAATGAATTTGTTGCCATGATGGATTTAAAATCAAACTTAAAGTCTTTACAACCGCATACGATTGCTGTTGCAACTACATTTCTAGCTTCTTTTGCTAACTTTAGTACAGTAGGTATGATATACGGAACTTACAATTCCTTATTTGGCGGAGAAAAAGCATCGATAATCGGTAAAAATGTTTGGAAGCTTCTTGTTAGCGGAATGGCTGTTTCCTTGTTAAGTGCTATGCTCGTAGGGCTTTTTGTGTGGTAAATGAATGAAGTGTTGGCAAAGGGGAAAAAAGCGAAAGAGGTTGCTAGAGAACTTGTTCTTACATCTACAAATCAAAAAAATGAAGCACTTACCGCAATTGCTAATCAGTTGATAGTAGAAACAGCTTATATTTTAGAGGAAAACAAACGGGATATTGAAGAAGGTAAGGCAAAAGGATTTTCTGAGTCACTCCTTGATCGTCTTATGCTGAATGAACAACGTATCATTGATATGACTGAGGGAATTAAGCAGCTAATTGATTTACGTGATCCTGTTGGGGAATGTGTAAGTGCATGGGAAAGACCAAATGGACTATCTATTCAGGAGATGCGTGTACCACTTGGTGTTGTCGGGATGATTTACGAGGCAAGACCGAATGTGACAGTAGATGCTGCCACAATTTGTTTGAAAACAGGAAATGCAGTCATATTGCGTGGTAGTTCTTCCGCTATTCATTCTAATAAAGCGATCGTTGCTGTAATTCACCGAGCGCTCAAACAAACGAGCTTGCCTCAAGAAAGTGTACAGCTCATAGAAGATACGACGCGAGATAGCGCGAAGCAGTTATTTACATTAAATGACTACTTGGATGTTCTTATCCCAAGAGGTGGCAAGCAGTTAATCGATACGGTAGTAAGAGAAGCGTCTGTTCCAGTACTTGAAACAGGTGCGGGAAATTGTCATATTTTCATTGATGAAACAGCGGATAAACAAATGGCATTTAATATTATTGTAAATGCAAAAACGCAGCGTCCATCTGTATGTAATGCAATTGAAACGATTATACTTCATGAAAAGTGGGCGCAGCAATTTGGTAGCGAACTGTTTTCTTTATTGAAGGAAAGAGGCGTGGAGCTACGTGGTGATAAGAAAGCATTGGCAATTGATTCTTCTATTGCATTCGCTTCAGAAGAGGATTGGGAAACAGAGTTTTTATCTCTTACACTAGCAGTTAAAGTCGCTTCTACAGTAGAAGAAGCGATTCATCACATAAATACGTATGGATCCATGCATTCTGAAGCGATTATTACAGAGAACGAGGAAAACGTTAGTAAGTTTTTCACATCCGTTGATGCCGCGGCGCTCTACCATAATGCATCGACTCGTTTTACGGATGGATCTGAATTCGGATTTGGCGCAGAAATTGGCATCAGTACGCAAAAGCTACACGTAAGGGGACCAATGGGGCTTCCTGCATTAACTTCTACAAAATATGTGATTCGTGGGAATGGACAGATTCGGGGATAATTGATTTTAGACTTGGGGGTTACAAAAGTGAAAAAACAACGAATTATTGTAAAGGTTGGGAGTAGTTCCTTGGCAGATAGTCATGGAGGCATTTCTAAAGAACAACTTTCAGATCACGTTGCCGCATTGACACGACTGAAACAGGAAGGGCATGAAGTTTTGTTAATTACATCTGGAGCTGTCGCTGCAGGTTTTTCTGCTCTTGGGTATCCTAGCAGACCAGTGACAACTAAAGGGAAACAGGCTGCAGCGGCTGTCGGACAAAGTTTATTAATGCAGGCGTACACAGAGGAGTTCCGTAAATATGATATTGTTACTGCACAACTTTTGCTAACGAGAAGTGATTTTTCTAGAAAAGAACAATACAGTAACGCTTACGCTACTTTAGGAGAGCTACTAAACCGTTCCGCTCTTCCTATCATCAATGAAAATGATTCCATTTCTTTAGAGGAGCTGACGTTCGGTGATAATGATATGCTGTCAGCTTTAGTAAGCGGACTTGTGTCGGCAGATATGCTTATGATTTTTACGGATGTGAACGGTTTATATGACAAAAATCCTCAAAAAAATACGGATGCGAAAAAATATTATTTTCTTCCTGAAGTTACGGAAGAAATCGCTTCTCTTGCTGGAGATGCTGGTTCAAAACTTGGGACTGGTGGTATGAAATCAAAAATCGATGCTGCAAAGACGGCACTATCTCTTGGAGTGAGTGTATTTATCGGAACAGGACGTGGCCAGGAAAAGTTTTTAGATGTTTTGAAGGGCAAAGGTGATGGAACGTATATCGGTAATGCACCTCAAAAAGTAATTAAGATGAACAAGCAATGGATCGCCTTGCATTCGCTTGTTAGCGGTCAAATTGAAGTAGATGCCGGGGCAGCTACTGCTATCATTCAACATGGAAAGAGCCTTCTTCCTGCTGGTGTTACAAATGTGTCAGGATTTTTCCGAGTGGGCGAAGTCGTGGAAGTAATTACGCAACAAGGGCGCGTAATAGGAAAAGGACAATGCACATATAGTGCAGAGGAACTAAGGGATCTCAAAGGTATGCAAAGCCAAGATATTCAAGCAAGAGGCGAAAGGCATAATTATGAAGTCATCCATAGAGATCATTGGGTTTCATGTTAAATGAACAAACAAATTGGATTCATCGGATGCGGAAATATGGGGATGGCTATAATTGGCGGGATGATAAACAATAATATAGTATCTTCAAATAAAATCATGTGTTCAGATTTGAACACTACAAATTTAAAAAATGCTAGTGAAAAATACGGGATAACTACAACTACTGACAACAATGAAGTAGCTAAAAATGCTGATATTTTAATTTTATCAATCAAACCAGACTTATACTCCTCCGTAATTAATGAAATAAAAGAAGTGATCAAAAACGACGTTATCGTCGTAACAATCGCTGCAGGGAAAAGCATTAATAGTACTGAAGATGCCTTTGATAAAAAATTAAAGGTTGTGAGAGTAATGCCTAATACTCCTGCACTTGTTGGAGAAGGAATGTCTGCTTTATGCCCTAACGAAATGGTTACAGAAAAAGATTTAGAAGATGTACTAAACATTTTCAATAGTTTTGGTCAAACAGAGATCGTAAGCGAAAAATTAATGGATGTTGTAACATCTGTAAGTGGTTCTTCGCCAGCATACGTATATATGATTATAGAAGCGATGGCAGATGCTGCTGTACTAGATGGTATGCCAAGAAATCAAGCATATAAATTCGCAGCTCAAGCTGTGTTAGGTTCTGCAAAAATGGTATTGGAAACAGGAATACATCCAGGTGCATTGAAAGATATGGTTTGTTCCCCAGGCGGAACGACAATAGAAGCTGTAGCAACATTAGAAGAAAAAGGCTTACGAACAGCCATCATTTCAGCTATGCAACGTTGCACGCAAAAGTCTATTGAATTATCTAATCAAACTAAAAAGTAATTGATAGCTGTCGTCATTTTTTATTCATATATTGGAATTGATTTTCATAATGCGGAAAATAGGGGGATTAATATGTCAAAGTGGCAATCAAAAGAACAATTGATTCAGTTATTAAGCAATCTTGTTGAAATTCCTAGTATTACAGGCTCAGAAGCTGAAGTTATATTACCAGAATTTGTTGTAGAACAATTATCTGATTTACAATACTTCAAAGAAAATCCGCATCATTTACAAAAAAATCCGACGGGGGATGGGCGATATTTTGTTACCGCCCTAGTAAAGAAGAGTGATAGTACGAAAAATACTGTAATTCTTGTTAGTCATTTTGATGTTGTAGATGTACAAGATTATGGGGTGTGGAAAGAAGATGCATTTAATCCTAAAAAGTTAACATCTATGTTTTACGCTCATAAAGATGAACTACCAGATCATGTACGTGAAGATATAGAACAAGGAGATTGGCTATTTGGTAGAGGGACAATGGATATGAAATGTGGTCTAGCTTTACAAATGGCGATGGTTGAGCAAGCTTGTGAAGGAAGATTTGATGGGAATGTTCTTTTATTAGCGGTTCCAGATGAAGAAGTGAACTCTGTAGGAATGAGAGCTGCTGTTCCAAGATTATTAGATTTAGCAAAAGAACATGACTTAGATTATAAAACAGTCTTAAATTCAGAGCCAATGTTTTCACGACATCCTGGTGACCAAAATAAATATATTTATACTGGTTCTATCGGTAAGGTGTTACCTGGTTTTCTTTGCTATGGAAAAGAGACACATGTAGGCGAACCTTTTGCAGGTTTAAATGGGAGTTATATGGCTGCATTATTAACAGCAGAATTAGAGTTGAATACGGACCTTTGTGATATTGTAGATGGTGAAGCGAGTCCTCCACCAACTAACTTGCTTCAAAGAGACTTAAAAGAGGATTATTCTGTACAAATTCCGCATCGTGCAGTCACGCTATTTAATTTGTTTTTACTAGAAAAATCGATGACAGATGTCGTTTCGTTGCTGCGTCAAAAAGTAACGAATGTAGCAGAGAAAATCGAAGAGTCTTACGAGAAGCAAGCATATCGTTTTTCTAAATATAATCCGTTCATACCTCCTAATCTTAAAGTAAATGTATTAACGTATGAAGAGCTTATCGCGTATGCAATTGAACAACATGGACAAGAAACAATAAATGATATTCAATCTAATATTATAAAAAATAGAGAAGATAAAGATGATCGTGCAGTAACAATCGATTTAGTTGATAAATTAGCTATATTATGTAAAGAAAAAGCGCCGATGATTGTACTTTTTTTCGCTCCGCCGTACTATCCAGCTGTGAGTTCACGCAACAATCCTTTCATTAAAGAGGTAGTTGTAGAAATGGAAAAGTATGCCCAGTACAATCATAGCATTACATTTGAAAATCAAAATTATTTTGGAGGAATTTCAGATTTAAGCTATGTGGGCTTACAGAACCCATTGGATTCAATGAGTTCTCTTGTAGACAATATGCCATTATGGGATAAAGGCTATTCAATTCCACTTCAGGAATTAGAAGAGTTTGACGTTCCAGTATTAAATATGGGGCCGGTAGGAAAAGATGCACATCAATGGACAGAACGTCTAGACGTAAATTACGCATTTGAAACGCTATTCGATATGTTACCGATATGTATTGAAAAATTACTTGTATCTAATAAAATTACACAGTCATAGATGGTACAGTCCATTGATCGAGCGATAAGTATTATTAAGCTATTAAATTCTACAAATGAAAAAGAGAATTGGGCTATTTCTGATATAGCTGATGGAACACATCTTCCGGTTAGTACAGTACATAGATTACTTAATTCTCTAATGGAGCATGGGTTAGTTACACAAATTTCAGAAACAAAGCAGTACAAGATTGGGCCAATGTGGATGGAAATAGGATTACGTCAATTGGAGAAGGTAGACTATAGATCTGTTGCAAGAGAAGTGATGAAGCGTTTGGCCTCTGAAGTTGAAGAAAGTGTTTATTTGAACATTCCAAATGGAACACATTCTATTATCATTGAAAGAATTGATAGCCCTTTAAAAATTAGAGTTATCGATAACTTAGGGGAGCAGATTCCACTTTCGATTGGCGCCGCAAATAAAACGATGCTTGCAAATATGGACACCAATGAAATGGAACACATTGTAGAACTTTTACTTTCTTCTTTACCAGAACAAAAGCAAATTCTTTTCGATCAAATAAAGCAGATAAGAAACGAAGGATATGCTGTAAGTTATGGTGAAAAAACAGAAGGGACAGCTTCAGTAGCTGCACCTATTATCGGATTCAATCATAAAGTAGTAGGAGCATTAAGTGTTGGGTTAATTAGTCATCGCATTAATGATGATCGACTATCTTTTCTTATTCGTAAGGTAAAAGAAGCAGCTCATGAAATTTCAATAAAAATCGGCAGTACATCAGAATTATAAATGATAAAAGGTTTCGGAGGAATATTTTGGAGAACTAAAAATATTGATGTTATAAAAAAATGGTATAGTGAAGTATTGAAAATGGAAATAGAAAATTGGAATGGGACTATAATTAAACCCCAATTAGGCACTGAGACTATCTTTTCTTTCTTTACCGAAAATGACAGCTATTTTCCAACAGAACAACAAGTGATGTTAAATTTCCAAGTACATAATCTACATGAGACTATTCAGCATCTTGAACAAATTGGTATACCTCTTGAAAAGAAAGAAGAGGTTAGTGAATTTGGAAAGTTTATTTGGATTAAAGATCCTGAAGGACGACTCATCGAGCTTTGGGAGAAATAGATGCCGTTAAGGATAATTGATTCTCGTTTAAATGAAAATGATGAAGTGAAAATAGAGCCTGCTGCAAATTTGCAACAGGAATCTATTATGGATAGCCGAAGACATTGGCTGAACGAAATTATCCGTTATCTTAATAGCGAATGAATGACCTTACAAAATACTAAAAATTTAAAAAAACAAGTTGCTCCTTTTGAAAAATCAACGATTAAAAAAAGTGTTTGGCAACTTATCAACACAATAGTTCCATTTATTATTTTATGGTACCTTGCTTATAAAAGTTTGTCAGTTTCTTATTGGTTAACATTAGTTCCATCGCTGTTAGCCGCTGGATTTATGACACGAATTTTCATTATTTTTCATGATTGCACCCATTATTCCTTTTTTAAAAGTCGACGTGCAAATAGAATAGTTGGGACATGTATGGGTGTTTTAACTTTATTCCCATTCGATCAATGGGGGCATGAGCATTCTATTCATCACGCTACAAGTGGTAATTTGGATAAGCGAGGTACAGGAGATATTTGGACGCTTACAGTAAATGAATATGTAGCAGCGCCATTTAGACTCCGTTTAGCATATCGTTTATACCGCAACCCATTTGTTATGTTTGGGTTAGGTCCGATTTATGTTTTCCTGCTTAAAAATAGATTTAACCGAAAAGGTGCTAGAAAGAAAGAACGTATGAACACTTATTTGACGAATATTTTAATCGTTGCTTTAATAGGGGTACTTTGCTGGGCAATCGGATGGCAATCGTTCCTTTTCGTACATGGTACTATATTCTTAATAGCAGGCTCAATAGGTATTTGGCTGTTTTACGTACAGCACACGTTCGAAGATTCTTATTTTGAAGAAGATAAAGAGTGGGAATATGTGAAAGCAGCAGTAGAGGGAAGTTCATTTTATAAACTTCCAAAAACCTTGCAATTTCTAACTGGTAATATTGGATATCATCATGTTCATCATTTAAGTCCAAGAGTACCTAACTATAAACTAGAAGAGGCACACAATAATACGCTTCCTTTAAAAAATGTACCAACAATTACTCTTGCTACAAGCTTGCGTTCCATTCGTTTCCGTCTTTGGGATGAGAAAAGTAACAATTTTGTTAGCTTTAAAGACGTCAAAAATTTAATTAAAAACAATGTTTCTATTCCGGTGAAATCTGAACTATAAATGAAAGAGAGAGGGAATAAAATGAATATAGTGAAATTACGTCCTAAGCATCGGTCTAAGTATCGCATTATAGTAGGGACATGGTATTACTCTACAAAGAGGTACATTCAGTGGTTAGTAGACGGAAAAACATATGCAAAAAGGTTCCAACAAGAAAAGCTGCCATGTACAGCAATTCAGCACCGAACAATACTACTTCGGAAGCTCAAAGATGTAGATATGTGGTATCAAAACAATAAGGTTGTTAATTTAAGAATTGCTATTAAAAAACTTAATGGTATCGTCATTAGACCGGGAGAAACATTTTCTTACTGGCGTTTAATAGGTAAGCCTACGAGGAAAAAAGGGTATGTAGAAGGTATGGTTTTACACTACGGATCTTTTCAAACAGGTATTGGAGGAGGTCTTTGTCAGCTTTCAAATTTAATATATTGGATGACTTTACATACACCGCTGACAGTAACGGAGCGATATCGTCATAGCTTTGATGTCTTTCCTGATTCCAGGCGAACGCAGCCGTTTGGAAGTGGAGCGACGTGCTCTTATAACTATTTGGATTTGCAAATTAAAAATGACACGGATCAACCATATCAACTTCACCTTTATATGACAGAGAAATATTTAGTTGGTGAATGGAGAACAATGTATCCGCAACTTTATCAATATGAAGTTTATGAAAAAGAACACTCCATTCAATCTGCATACTGGGGTGGTTATATACGACATAATGTGATTCAACGTAGAGTATATAATCAACAGAAGCAGTTTATAGAAGATCAATATGTAACGGAGAATCACGCTATAATGATGTACGAACCACTTTTAGCTTGTAATAATGAAAATATTGAGTAAATGGGAAATTGGAACTTGTATATAAATGAATGTGAAGTTTATGGAGGAACAAAAATGATGAAATTGAGTAAAAAAGTGAAGGGGATATTATTAGTATCAACTGTAACATTAAGTGTATTAAGTACTGAAAGCATGATGAATTATCAGGCGGCCGAAGCTAAGGTGAAAAAAGTAGAACATCAACCAAAAAATATAATTATGATGGTTATGGATGGAACGAGCTCTTCAGCAACAACGTTAGCTCGCTTGTATAAAGGTGCACCGCTTACATTAGATGAAATCGTAACAGGAGGTGTTCGCACGTATTCAGCAGAATCGGCTATTACAGACTCAGCCCCAGCAGCTACAGCTTTAGCAACAGGGAATAAATCAAATTCAGGATATGTAGGTGTATTGCCATCTATTGTGAATTCACCTAGCTTAAAACCAATTAAAGAAGAGGAGAAGCTGCGGCCAGTTGCGAACGTTCTAGAAGGTGCAAAGCGCTCTGGTCGGGCAACTGGAATTGTTGCTACATCTGAAATTCAACATGCTACTCCTGCTGGTTTCTCAGCCCATCATGCTAACCGCAAGCATTTTGACATAATTGCGAAGCAGCAAGTGTATCAAAATATAGATGTCGTATTAGGCGGGGGAAAAGCGGCACTACAGCCCGTGAAAAGAAATGGAATCCGTAAAGATGGTGAAGATTTAGTGAAAGTGATTCAAGATAAAGGATACGACTTAGTTGAAACAAAAGATGCATTATTGAAATCTAAATCTGATAAAATTTGGGGCTCTTTCTCACATAATGCCCTTGCGTTCGATATGGATCGTGAAGCAACAAATCCAGAGCAACCAACACTTTCTCAAATGACGGAAAAAGCGATTCAAACATTATCAAAAGATAAAGATGGCTTCTTTTTATTTGTAGAAGGAAGTAAGCCAGATTGGGCAGCCCATGCGAATGATCCGATTGGGATTATTAGTGATGTATTGGCATTTGATAATGCGGTTGCAGAAGCATTAAAATTTGCGAAGAAAGACGGTAATACGATGCTCATTGCTGTAGCTGACCATGGCAACAGTGGTATCTCTATTGGCAATATGAATACGACAAAGGGATATAATACTACACCTGTATCTGCATACATTGCCCCGTTGAAAAAGGCGACAATGACACTTGAAGGGACTACAAATAAACTGAAATCTGATTTATCAAATGTAGAAGGTGTAGCTAAACTATACGGTTTGGACAATCTAACTCATGATGAAAAAGAAAAATTAAAAGCGACAAAAAAGAAAATGGATGTAGGTCGAATCCTTACTACGTTATTGGCCAACCGTGCAAATATTGGTTTTACGACAGGAGGACATACAGGTGAGGATGTATTCTTATACTCTTATGGACTACAAAAACCAGAAGGCTTCATCCAAAATACAGACATTGCGAAGACGATGGCGAAAGCAATGGGCTTTAACTTAGAAGAAGTAACAAATAAAATATTTTTAGAGAGTGAACAAGCCTTTAAGAGAATTGGTGCCACTGTATCAATCGACAAAACTGGTGTAGCAAACCCAGTGCTCGTAGTAAATCATAATAAAGTGGAAGCTCAATTAAGTGTTAATAAAAATATAATTCGTATTAATGATAAAGAGTATGAATTAGGAAGTATTATTGTAGAGAGTAATGGGAAGTTCTATGTACCGGAAGAAGCAATTCAATTATTTGTAAAGCATTCTCGTTAAATGAAACAAGGATCAACACTCTTTTTAAAGACGGCTGTTATTCTTATGGGAATTCCTGTTCTTGCTATGTGCGTTTTTTTAGTCCCTCAAATTTGGGATTTTGCAGCAGAATTATATCCTGATATTGCATATATTAAATATCTTGTATTTATCAACTTATATGCAACAGCAATACCTTACTATTTCGCACTGTATCAAACATTTAAGCTGTTAAACTATATTGACAAAAACAACGAATTCTCAAAATTGTCTGTAAAATCTTTAAAAAATATTAAGAACAGTGCATTAACAATTAGTGTATTATATGTATTAGGCATGCCACTTTTCTATCTCGTGGCAGAGAGAGATGACGCCCCGGGCATTATTATTATTGGAATGATTATGATTTTTGCTTCAATGGTTATCGCTGTCTTTGCTGCCGTTCTCCAAAGACTATTAAAAGATGCTATTAATATAAAATCAGAAAACGATTTAACGGTCTGAATGGCAATTATTATTAATATCGATGTAATGTTAGCGAAAAGAAAAATGAGCGTAACAGAACTTACGGAGAAGGTTGGAATTACAATGGCTAACCTTTCTATATTAAAGAACGGAAAAGCAAAAGCGATTCGATTTTCAACTTTAGAAGCAATTTGCAAAGCATTAGAATGCCAACCTGGGGATATTTTAGAATATCAACCTGAAGATACCGAATAAATGAAAACCGAAATAGTTCCCAAAAAGAAGTACAGTATAATAAGCTATATATCTTTACTTATCGGAATTTTGTGTTTTCTATTCGTTTTTATAACTCCAACGAGGATAGCGAATGCGGGTAATATAGTGGGAGATTATATTACCATTGCTCTTACAGGCGTAGGTATCATACTTTCAATGATTATAATGACGAAAAAAACAGAGAAGAAGGGGATAGGTATTCTTTCATTCATACTGTCTTCATCATTTTTTATATTTTGGATCATCACGATTATCTTATTGTTTACTGGTCAAATTAATTTCGCACCGTAAATGGACTTTCAAAAAATTCTTAAAAAATATCGAGACGACCATCAACATCCAATGAATAAATTTTTTCACTTTATTGGTATTCCTACAATTATCATTTCTATATTCATTTTATTCGTGAATTGGAAATTAGGGCTATCACTATTTATATTAGGGTGGATGTTTCAATTTGTAGGTCATGCAATTGAAGGTAAGAAGCCGACTTTCTTATCAAACCCAGCATATTTGGTAGTAGGTCCAATATACTTTTTTAAAAAAGTATTAAAAAGAAATTAAATGAATATTTTGTGGGATTTTGATGGGACGTTATTTGATACGTATCCTGCATATACGAAGATGCTTTCTGAAATATTAGGTGATACAGTAGATGAACAAGAAATATACAAGAACCTGAAAATATCATATTCTCACACAATTCATTATTATAATATTTCATGTGAGCAGGAAGAAAAGATTAAAATTTTGAAGAAGAAATTTACTCCAAAAGATATGAAACCTTTTGCTGGTGTCGAAGAGGTTTTGAAATTTGCAGATAAAAATGTAATCATGACCCATAAACATAAAGCAGGGGTTAGGGGAATTTTAAAATATTACGGATGGGATAAATACTTCGCAGATATGCTTACAATTGACGATGGTTTCCCTCGAAAACCGAATTCTTTAGCGTATGATCATTTACATAGGAAGTACAATATTGATTTAGCTATTGGAGATAGAGAGTTAGATTTATTACCTGCAAAGGAATTAGGTATTTCAACATGCATGTTTCAAGGGATTTGTGATGTAGCGGATTATTCTTTGGCACATTACTCGGAATTTTTTAAGATAGTGGTTGATAGAGAGGTTTCTTTATAAGTGGAAGAAGCAATGAGTACGAGTGAAATTATAAGTATAATGAAGAAACATAAAGAAAACCGATTCATTATAGGAATAGATGGTTTAAGTCGTTCGGGAAAAACAACATTCGTAACAAAATTAAAAGAAAATATGAAACAAGAAGGCATTCCGTTTCATATTTTCCATATTGATGATCATATAGTGGAGCGTAATAAACGCTATCATACAGGATATGAAGAATGGTATGAGTACTATCATTTACAGTGGGATATTGCATACTTACGGCAGAAATTTTTTCAAAAGTTACAACATGAAACGAAATTGAAATTGCCTTTCTATTACGATGATACAGATTCATGTGAAATGAAAAAAGTCCAAATCCCTATTGTAGGTGTAATTGTAATTGAAGGAGTTTTTCTACAGCGAAAAGAATGGAGAGATTTCTTTCATTATATGGTGTATTTGGACTGTCCAAGGGAAACAAGGTTTCAGCGTGAAAGTGAAGAGACACAAAAGAAACTTTCAAAGTTTCAAAACAGGTATTGGAAAGCAGAGGATTATTATTTGGAAATGGAATTGCCGAAGGATCGGGCGGATTTAGTCATACAATGATTGCAGTTCATTAGAATAGAAGGAGAAAAAGAGATGGGATTTCCGAAACTAGAAACAGAACGTTTACTATTAAGAGAACTTACACTATTAGATGCAGAAATGATGTTCCAGTATTTTTCGAAAGAAACTGTTATACGATATTTCGGAATGGATTCTTTCGAAAATATTGAGCAAGCGAAAATAACGATTCAAACATTTAAAAATCGTTATGAAGAAGGCAATGTGTTTCGCTGGGGAATAGAGAAAAAGGGGACAGACCAATTAATCGGAACGTGCGGATTTCATTTAATTAACAATCATCATAAACGAGCTGAAATTGGTTATGAATTAGATGATATATATTGGGGAAAGGGATATGCATCCGAAGCATTACAAGCCATCTTAACTTACGGATTTGAAAAGCTGCAACTTATAAGAATCGCAGCTGTCGTATATGTAGAAAATAAGGCATCTCAAAAATTGCTAAAAAAAGCAGGGTTTCAAGAAGAGGGATTACTTCGAAAACATATGATTCAAAATGGAGTTGCTCATGATACCATTTTATTTTCTTTATTAAAAGAAGAGTGGAAGAAGCAATGAGTGGTTTTTGTCGAATTTTTAGGGATGAATACAAAAGGGGGATGTAACATGAATTTAAAAATGAAATACATCATTTTATATGTAGAAAAGTTTGAAGAATGTTTAAGATTCTATAAAGATACTTTACAGTTACCTATAAAAGCTGAGCATGGTACATATATTGAATTTAATACTGGATCAACAATTTTAGCGATGAATACACGAGAAGACGTGAAAGAATTAACAGGATTACAGCTTACAGAAGGTGAATTACAATCTTCACATTTCGAACTAGGATTCGTAGTTGAGAATGTACAAGAAACAATTGAGCAATTCAGAGAGCAAGGCATTAAAGTTTTAGTTGAGCCAATTGTGAAACCGTGGGGAGAAACAATTGCCTACATCGCTGATCCAGATGGAAATTATATTGAAATTTGCAGTTCATTAGAATAGATGGAACCAATGCTTTGTCCAAGCTGTAAAACAAATCGTACTCGCTTTAACATTCTTGAGCAACAAGTAAAACCAGTAAAGTTAAATCCTCAAACTGGTCAAGTAGAAGAAGAGTACACTAATGAAACGATGAATGCTTTTCATATGGCTTATCAAGGACCTACATACCGAGTCCAATGCGCTGTATGCGGACTTGTTGAAAACCCTGAACAATTTATTAAACCTGCTCAAAATCAGTCTTTCTCATAAATGGGGACAAAGAAGATATTCAAACCTTTCGCGGTATGGAGTTTAGAAAAAGAAGAAGACTTTTTAAGAAAAATGCATCAAAAAGGTTGGGCTTTACAAAAGTATAATGTAATGTATACGTTTAAGAAAACTGAGCCGAAAGATGTAGTATATAAAGCGGATTTTAGATGGGATTATAAAGATTCAAAAGAAAAACAACAAGAATATATTGATATATATGAAATGTGTGGATGGAAACATGTAACGAGTTTTGCAAAATGGAATTATTTTTGTAAAGAAGTAGAAGAAGAGAATGAGTTGCCTGATATATATTCAGAAAAGGATACGAGGATACAAAAACTAAATGAGTTATTACTATTTTTTATTCTTATGTTAGCAGCTATATTACCATCAATGTATAACGTATTTTTAAGTCCGCTAGAATCAAGAGTGCCAATTTGGGCGGAAATTATGCTGGGGGTTGTTTGTTGTATGTATACGTATCTCTTTATAAAGCTCACTTGGAAAATCAAGAAATTGAAAAGCGAAATATTATAAATGAATGCAAAAGCACAAAAATATATTCCGTTAACAGAGGCGACGTATTACATACTTTTGTCATTAGTGAAACCAATGCACGGATATGGAATTATGCAAATGGTTGAAGAGATGACAAAGGGGGAAGTAAAGCTCGGTCCTGGTACTTTATATGGGAATACGACGAAGTTACTAAAAGAGAAGTTAATTGTTGAAGTGGCCTCTACAGACAGAAAGAAGTGTTATGAGTTAACGCCGTTTGGAAGAGAAGTTTTAGAGCTAGAGTATAACAGGTTGCAGAGATCTGTAAGAAATGGAAACAGTATATTAGGGGAGTGAATGATTCATAAATTAAAAGAAAATATAAGGTCTGTGTTTGTTGGTAAGGAAAATGTTATTGATCTACTACTCGTTTCTCTACTTGCTGATGGACATGTACTACTTGAAGATGTGCCTGGTACTGGGAAAACGTTACTTGCGAAAACAATTTCAAAAAGTATTGGTGGTAATTTCTCTCGTGTTCAATTTACCCCTGATGTACTTCCGAGTGATGTAACAGGTATTGAATATTTCAACCCAAAAACGAGCGAATTTGAATTAAGACTTGGACCAGTTATAACGAACATTTTACTAGCAGATGAAATTAACCGTGCTATGCCGAGAACACAGTCTAGTTTGTTAGAAGCGATGGAAGAACGACAAGTGACGCTTGAAAAGCAGTCCACTCCTCTTCCGAAACCGTTCTTTGTTATTGCGACGCAAAATCCAATTGAATCACAAGGAACTTTCCCTCTTCCTGATGCACAGCTCGATCGTTTTTTAATGACAATTTCAATCGGTTATCCGGCTCCAGAAGATGAGCTACAGATGATGCGACGTTTTCGTAACGATACACCATTAGAAAATGTAACCTCTGTAATCTCTTTAGAAGACATTTTAGAAGCGCAGAAACAAGTAAAAGAAATTTTCGTATCAGAACCGTTAGAACATTACATAATTAAACTTGCGCAAGCTACTCGAAATCACGATTACATTGCTAACGGTGTAAGCCCACGTGCCACTTTAGCTTTAGTGCGCGCAGTTCAAGCGTTAGCCTTTTTACGTGGCAGAGAATATTGCACGCCTGAGGATATACAATTTTTAGTTCCTTCCATTTGGAACCACCGTATCGTCTTATCAATGGAAGGTGCATTACGCACGACAAAAAATGAAATTATGCAAAGGATTTTAAAAGAAGTTGATGTACCCGTGGAGATTGAGCAAGCATGAATGAATGGTCAACGTGTTGTAACTGTACCTTTATTTTTTCAGCTTCATATTATTCAATTAACTGTGCCCGTCGCGTTACTTTTCACATTCTTTTTCCCGCAACGCATGCTTATGTTTCTCTTTTTCTTCTATTATTTATTTGCGATTTTCATTTATAAATATGTCGCTTTCATAGAGAAAAAGTTTCAAGTTTTAAATGAGAAACAAACGACTCGGCTTTTCCCTGATGAATCTGGACAGTTTTTTATTCATTTAAAAAATGGTGCAAACATACCACTCGTTAACGGTGTTTGTTACTTTCATTTGAATTCGTCCCTCATACCGCATAAGGATCAAGGAATTGAACAAATATCAAAAACACTATTTTCTTTCCCGTTTTCACAACCTGCACATTCAGCGCAAAACTGGGATTTAACATTAACTGCAACGAAGCGTGGTGTGTTCCAAATTGAACAGTTCGAATGTGTATTAAAAGATCCTTTTCATTTGTTAACTGTACATTTACCTGTTTTCGATAAATTAAGAACAGAAATTATTGTGTATCCTTCACCTAAAGAAGTAGCAGGTTTGCAAAAACTTCAGCAACTATTAAATGGTTCCTATCGAACGAATTTTTCTTTTTACAATGATGAAACATCTATTATCGGTGTGAAACGATATGAACGTGAATCATTCCGCTCTATTCATTGGAAAGCATCTGCTAAAATGCAGGAATTACAAGCAAAGCAATATGAACCCGTAAAAAATTATAGCTGGACGATTTGTCTTTCTTTAGCAGCGAATCGCGGGTTTGGTTGGAGAGATAACATAGAAGAACTTATTTCATATGCAACATACATTTGCCAATACGCAACGAAGCATCAAATACCGTTTGAATTGTTTATAAGTGTATTAGCAGAAGGTGGTGCATTACATATACCGTTAAATGAAGGACAAACGCAATATGCAAAGGCGTTAGAGGAATTAGCACGTATTACAGATGATAGTACGCTACTTCCGAAACAAGGATTTCTTCACTATGTAACGAGAAAAAGAGAACGCTCGTCTACAATGATATACATTGGTTTGCAGAAAAATGAGCTGCCTCTTCTAACACAACCTACGTTTCTCATTAATAATGAAGGGATGGTGGAATCAGTTGAAAACTTGGCTATATCACATTCATGAATGAAGGGATGGTGGAATCAGTTGAAAACTTGGCTATATCACATTCATGATTTCATTCTGTTGCTTCTCCTTTCGTTATTAACGGAAAGAGATGAAATAGTTGGTATTGCTATATTTTTAGCGACCGGTTATGTAGGAGTACTTCTTATTAATAAATTAATGAAGAAAAAAACAACAGGATTTGTAATACTGTTAGTTGCTCAAATAGTCGGTTGTTCTTTCATCCTACCTTTTTCTCTTTTTGGCACAATTATGTTACCGCTTTTCTTCTTTATCGTACATGCAATTGGACCTGGGTATCCGGTGCAAAAGTCGTTAAGCGGTATTTTATGGTTTGTATTTTCAGCTATATTTCATGCCCCTTTTCCACCGTTATGGAAATTGTTATTATTAGTTTTACACATTATGATTACATTTTGGCAAACAGGTTCAAATCGTAATCAACAGCTATTACGTTTCACTTCTATTATTGCTATTGGAACAATTAGTGCTTTACTTATTCCGGTATTCCCTTATATTCGTCTTGTTTTTTCTTATATCGTTCAAGTAGTTGCGTTAGGATTCGGATACGCTATCAATCCGTTATTTTCGGCAGCTGCATTAAAAGAAACAGATGATTTTTGGTCGAATAAAGGGAATCTAAAAGATCCTACTATTAAAGATGATCTGGAGCCACTTCCTTTTGATCCAACTCTTATAAATAGCATAACCATAATAGTCTGTACCACCATCGCCATTTATATCGTTTGGAAAATAATAAAACATCGAAAACATTTAAGTTTACCAAATATACCAGTCTTCGAATCTACAATCATTACTGATAAAGAAGGTATGAGCCAAAAACGAATGAAGCGAAATAAACCACCACATAATGAAATTCGAAAAGAAATTTTCAAACTTGAAAGTAAATTATCCCCTCTTTTAAACCGGGAACGAGGAGAAACAGTTGAAGCGTGGTTAGAAAGAATTCATGATGATGAAGGTATACATATTCAGAGGGATATTATTATAGATGCGTATAATGCAGTACGTTATTCAAATGATGAAAACACTGTACTTCTGAATGAATTTAAGGAAGAGGTTCATAAGCTTTATGCGTATGAGAAGAGTTTGAAGAAAAAGAGAAAATGAGTGCTTAAAGAAGTTAAATTAAACAAGGAGCTGTTTTATTATATGCAACAAAATAATGATTTAAATTTTGAACCTCAAGACGTTAATATTGTCAATCCTAAACAAGCCAGGAAAGCAGTGGTTGCTACTGGTATAGGGAATGCAATGGAGTGGTTTGACTTCGGATTATACGCGTATTTAGCGGTCATTTTAAGTCAATTATTCTTCTCAGGTGTTAATAATAGTGGTTTGCAGCTTGTACTTACATTTGGTACATTTGCAGCGGCCTTTCTCGTTCGACCAATCGGAGGTGTATTCTTTGGTAGAATAGGAGATAAATATGGCCGGAAAATCGTATTAAGTACTACTATTATTTTAATGGCACTTTCTACATTATTCATCGCATTACTACCAACCTATGAACAAATTGGTGTATGGGCACCAATACTACTTTTAGTTGCCCGAATGATTCAAGGCTTCTCTACAGGCGGTGAATATTCAGGAGCAATGGTCTATATCGCAGAATCTTCTCCAGATAAAAAGCGTGGTATACTCGGTAGTGGTCTTGAAATTGGAACACTCTCAGGTTACATTGCTGCTTCGGTAATTGTTACCATTTTAACGTTATTGTTAACAGATGAGCAAATGCTCAGCTGGGGCTGGCGTATTCCTTTCTTAATAGCTGCACCAATTGGCTTGGTCGGTTTATATTTACGCCGTCATTTAGATGAATCTCCCATCTTTGAAGAGATGGAAAAAGCACAAGAGGAATCTGAAGACAATGAACAATTTTCATTTATGGATATTATTAAATATCACAAAAAAGACTTCTTATTAAGCACAGTAATTGTCGCCTTCTTTAATATTACGAATTATATGATTCTTTCGTATATTCCTTCTTATTTAACTCAAGTACTTAAAGTCAAAGAAACAACTGGCTTATTAATTATTTCGATTACGATGGCACTTATGATTCCATTGGCACTTTATTTCGGTAAATTAAGTGATAAAATCGGTAATAAACGCGTCGTGCAAATTGGTTTACTTGGTTTAACCGTATTTGCAATTCCAGCATTTTTACTAATAGGTAACGGACATATTGCAGCTATATTTGCAGGTATTTTCGTATTAGGTTTCTTCCTAAGTGTGTATGAAGGAACACTACCTTCGTTATTACCATCACTCTTTTTCACCGATGTACGTTATCGAGCACTCTCGATCTCCTTTAATATTTCTGTATCTATATTCGGTGGAACAACACCGCTCGTATGTTCATACTTAGTTCATGCAACCGGTAATCCGCTCGCACCAGCATTTTATTTAGCAGGTGTAAGTATAATTGGATTAGTCGTATTTAGTGTACTATTCGTTACAACATCAGGACGTGCGCTAAAAGGTTCATATCCTACAGTAGAATCGAAAAAAGAAGCACGCCAAATCGCTAAAGAAGATCCGGAAGAAACACTTTGGTGGCATGAAGAATCTTTAGAAATTGAAGCAGGAAAAAAAGCATAAATGTCGGATTGGTTTCAATTAGATAAAGAATATATGATGCCTACGTATTGTCGTACGGAGGTTGCGATAGAAAGAGGAGAAGGTTGTAAACTGTATGATGTGGATGGAAAAGAGTATTTAGATATGTTTTCTGGCGTAGGAGTAAATGTATTAGGATACAATCATCCTAAAATTGTGCAAACGACAATGGAGCAAGTTACGAAGTCATTGCATCTTCCGTTTCACTTTTTAAACCCAGTTGCGATTGAGTATGCAAAGAAATTAGTTGAGTACTCTTTAAAAAACGGCAAAGTATTTTTTACAAACTCTGGTACGGAAGCGACAGAAACAACGTTGAAATTAATTGATAAATATAGATCTATTACGAATGAAGAGCGAGAAGGAGTCGTTGTGCTCAAAGGTAGTTTCCACGGGCGAACGTTAGGGGCACTTCATTTTACGAGACAAGAAAATGTATATCAAAAATTCCCTAAAACATCTATTCCTGTATACGAAGTAGAGCGTGAGAATATAGGGCAATTAGAAGAAACAATTTTAAATGAAAAGCCTATTGCAATTATGTTAGAGCCTGTATTAGGAAGCGGCGGGATATATTCTTTATCAAGTGAATATTTACATGGTGTTCAACATCTTTGTGATAAATATAATGTGCTGCTTATCGTTGATGAAGTACAAAGTGGTATGGGGAGAACGGGGAAATTGTTCGCTTATCAAAATTCCAATATTACACCGGATATTATTCAAATTGGTAAAGGTGCAGGAGGAGGAATACCGCTAGGGGGAATTATTGTAGGTGATAAGCTATGCGATGTATTTTCACCCGGAGATCATGGCACAACATTTGCTCATTCATCAATGGGAACAGCTTTAGGTTTAACGGTATTAACAACATTAATTGATGATGGTTTAATGGAAGAAGCTTATGAAACGTCACTATATTTGAATGACAAACTGCAAGACATTCAGAAAGAAAATTCTTATTATATTCAGGAAGTGCGTCATGCGGGGATGATGTTTGGGATAAGTGTGAATGACACGAATGAAAATGTGAAGAAATTACAGATGGAGCTAATGAATAAAGGAATGTTAGTCGATGTAACACAAGGGAATATTATTCGATTACTTCCGCCGTATATTATTACGAAAGAGGAAATTGACGCATTCACTTATGAGTTTATTTCCTGTGTTCATAGCATAGCAGCTACAGCAAGTATTTAAATGAATGAAAAATATGATAAACAGAGGAAACCCTTATTAGGAGAAGACTTTAATCAAAGTCGAGAACTTAATGAAAAAGCTACACTTCACTCTCAAACAGTTGGTTCACGTGGACCTGTTCTCAAGCAAGATAGTGTACTGCATGAAACGTTACAAGAATTTATACATGAAAAAATTGTAGAAAGACCTGTTCATGTAAAAGGTTTTGGCGCATTCGGTTATTTTCAAACGATCTATCCGATGTCTGAACATACAAAGCTAAGTTTTTTACAACATTCTAATGAGAAAGTTCCTGTTATGGTACGGTTTTCGTTAGCTGTTAGTACGAAAGGAACACCAGATACTTCTAGAAATGTACGCGGCTTTTCCACAAAATTTTATACAAAAGAAGGCGTTTTCGATCTTTTATGTAATCACATTCCTGTCTTTTCCGTTCGTGATCCGATGCGTTTTCCTGAAACGATTAAAGCGTTGTTGCCTTCACCTAAAAATAACTTAATAGATCCGGATAGATTTTGGAATTTTGTCGCTAGAGCACCCGAATCCATTCATTTTGTTGTCCGTTTATACTCTAATGTCGGTACGGTAAAAAGTCTTCGCCACATCCCAGGACATAGTGTAAATACATACGTTTGGAGAAATGCTGAAGGCAATCGAAAGTACGTTAAGTATCATTGGTATCCTTTTGAAGGTGTACAATACATTACTAGTAAGGAAGCTACTAAACTAGCTGCTGAAAATCCGGATTATAGTGGGAAAGATTTATATGATGCAATTGAGGCTGGTAAATCAGTGGAGTATGGTTTATATGTCCAGCTCATGGATCCAAAAGATGAAGTACATCTTTCTTACGATCCACTAGATGATACAAAAGTATGGGATGAAAAGGTGTACCCTCTTATACCAGTCGGTAAAATGGTATTAAATAAAAACCCTGAAAATTATATGGAACAAGTAGAAAAAATCGCCTTCTCCCCTTCTAATTTACTAGATGGTGCAGAACTATCTGATGATAAAATGTTGCAAGGGCGTGCTAACATTTATAGCGATTCTCAAAGAAGAAGAATTGGACCTGAATTTCGTAAATTAACGATTAATCAACAGCAAAATTGGACACCCGCTAATCAAATAACAAGCGGTGATGGAAGGTATGTTGAAGGTAAACTTGAAAGAGCTTCTTTAACTAAGCAAGACGACTTTGGGCAAGCTGGTGAATTTTATGCTAAGTTATCACTCCTTGAAAAAGAACATCTTGCTGAAAATTTAGCTAATGATTTGAAAGTCATTTCCACTGATATTAGGAAGATAGTTTTGGGGTATTTCGATCAGATATCAACTGATTTGAAAAGAAGCATTGAGGCAAAAATGGAAGAACATTAAATGGTTAAATATTCGAAAATTTCTAAGTGGATTCTTGGTGTTGGACTAGTGACAATAACATGTAATGGTTTGCAAATTCAAGCAGAGACAAAAGAGAAAAATGTGAAGAACGTATTACAAATGGAGCCGGTTGGCATACAGAAATCTGTTGATGAATTGGCGCACCCTTCAAAAGTACAAGAAAATGCATCTTTTACAAAACGGTTAAAGTTAGCGGATTTATCGCAGCGTCCACTAGCACCAACCGATAATATTAAACCGTTAGCTGAAGAAAAAAAGTATTCGATGGCTGAGTTAAATCAATTAAGTAACAAACAATTAACTGATCTTCTTGTGACAATTAAATGGTATCAAATTCCGGAATTATTTCAGTTTAATAGTGATAGTCTTAAATTCTATCAAGATGATAGCCGAATGCAAGCGATTATTAATAAACTAGCAGAACAAGGACAAGCTTATACGAAAGATGATTCAAAAGGGATTGAAACATTAGTAGAAGCGCTACGTGCAGCATTTTATTTAGGTTTTTACCATGATGAATTAAGCAAACTAAATGAGCGTAGCTACCATGATAAATGTTTACCAGCTTTAAAAACAATTGCAAAAAATCCAAATTTCAAACTTGGTACATCAGAACAAAATAAAGTAATTTCATCATATGGAAAATTAATTGGAAATGCATCAGCAGATGTTGAAACGGTTTTATATGCAGGTGAAATTTTTAAACAATATAACGATAATCTTGCAACTTTCATTGAAGACCGAACAAAAGGAGACGCTATATATGAGTTGATGAAGGGAATTGACTTTGATATTCAGACGGATATGTACACGACTGGAAAAGAGCCGAAAGATACGATATGGTATCGAAATATCGATAACTTTATTAATGAAGTAAGTCGTTTCGCACTACTTGGTACTGTATCAGATAAAAATGGATGGTTAATAAATAACGGAATTTACTATGCTGGCCGATTGGGCAAGCTTCATAGCACGCCGACAAAAGGACAACAAGTTGTTACAGATGCAATGCGAATTTATCCATTTTTAGGAGAGCAATACTTTGTTGCGGCAGAACAAATTACTACAAATTATGGAGGAATAGATGCGAACGGAAAAACTGTAAATTTAGATCAAATTCGAGAAGAGGGTAAAAAGAAATATTTACCGAAAACGTATACGTTTGATGATGGAGCAATTGTCTTTAAAGCTGGGGATAAAGTTAGCGAAGAGAAAATTAAACGTCTATACTGGGCGGCAAAAGAAGTACGTTCTCAATTTTATCGTACAGTTGGTAGCGATAAACCACTTGAAAGTGGACATGCTGATGATGTATTAAGGATGGTTATTTATAATAGTCCAGATGAGTATCAATTTAATCGTCAACTGTACGGATATGAAACGAATAATGGTGGAATGTACATTGAAGGAACGGGAACTTTCTTTACATATGAACGTGCACCAGAGCAAAGTATTTATAGTTTGGAAGAATTGTTCCGCCATGAATTTACACACTACTTACAAGGAAGGTACGAGGTTCAGGGATTATGGGGCCAAGGGGAAATGTATCAAAATGAACGTTTAACATGGTTTGAAGAAGGGAATGCAGAGTTCTTTGCAGGTGCAACGCGATTAGATAGTGTAGTACCGCGAAAAAGTATAATTGGTGGGTTATCTAATGATCCTGCAAAACGTTATACAGCATCACAAACATTAAATGCGAAATATGGAACGTGGGATTTTTATAATTATTCGTTTGCACTGCAATCATATATGTATAATAAGCGCCCTGAAATGTTCGATAAAGTGCATGATTTAATTCGTGCAAATGATGTTTCAAGTTACGATGTATACCGTTCTGCATTAAGCAAAGATAATAAATTTAATGAAGAATATCAATCTTATATGCAAATGCTTATTGATAATCGCGATAAGTATACAATTCCACAAGTATCAGATGAGTACTTAGCGCAGCATGATCCAAAATCGCTTTCGGACGTTACTTCAGATATTACGAATGAAGCGAAATTAAAAGATGTGAAAGTGACAAAGAATAAATCACAATTCTTTAATACATTTACACTACAGGGGACATATACAGGAAGTGCGGCTAAAGGAGAAGTTGAGGACTGGAAAGTGATGAATGAAGCAACAAATGATATGTTGAAACGTCTTTCAGGAAAAGAGTGGACTGGATATAAAACATTGACTGCTTATTTTGTAAATTACCGTGTAAATCATGCTGGACAATATGAATATGATGTTGTGTTTAGCGGAGTGAATACGGAAGAAGGTACGGCTGTAGAAAAAGAACCGAATAATTCATTTGAAACAGCAAACCCACTATCTTTGAATATTTTGTTAAGAGGAACTTTGAGCGATCAAGATCAGGGGGATAAATTTGTTATTGATGTAAAGGATCAAAAAGATTTACAGATTTCTGTTACGAACGAACAAAACCTTGGACTGAACTGGGTATTATATTCTGAATCAGATCTAAATAATTATGTAGCTTATGCAACAAAACGTGATGGAAACAAATTGCTTGGAAATTATAATGCAAAGCCAGGGAAATATTACTTAAGTGTATATAAGTATGGTGGTGGAACAGGGAATTATACAGTACAAGTAAAATAGATGAAAAAAATATTTTACATTTTAAGCATATTTATTCTGTGTGTATCGATACAACATGTTGTACATTCCCAATCAGATGCACCAAGGTTATCTTCGGATTGTCTTGAAAAAAGGAAAATTCGAGATGAAAAGTATGTGAAGAATATAATACAGGACATTAAATCCACATTTAATTTAAATATTGATGAACATAGTTTTTGGGAAGTAAGTAAAAGAGATCTGGAGGCTGCCCATTTGATGTATGGTGGAAAGGAAAAAGATTCTTATTATAATTCGCTAACTAAAATTTATGATAGTGGTGGATTTAGCGAGCAGCCCAGCTTATTTGTGAGGGCGCAAGAGGCATTTTTATTTTATAAAGAAAACGATAATATCAATGTAATGAAACGCCTAAAACTAGACGTTGAAAAAGGGGAATGGCTCGTTATAAAAACGAAAAAGAAGAAAGGGAAAAAAGTGAAATTCAAGCCGTTGCAATGTGAAAAAGATTATTTGAAAAAGAGAAATGAATAAATGGAACAAAATCATTTTAAATGGACTAACAAGCAATTACGAGAACATGTTGAAGTATTAGATGGTAAAAGAAGTCCACACATTTTATTAAGGAATGCAACATACTTAAATTCGTATATGCGCGAGTGGCTGCAAGCGAATATTTGGATCTATGATGACCGCATTGTATATGTAGGAGAAAAATTGCCAGAGCAACTAAGTGAATGTGAAGTGATTGATTGCGATAGAAAGTATGTAGTTCCTAGTTACATAGAACCACATGCACATCCATATCAATTGTATAATCCAGAGACGTTAGCGAATCATGCGATGCAATTTGGGACGACAACTTTTATTAATGATAATTTAACTTTATTTTTCACATTACAACGTGAAGAAGCATTTCGTTTATTAGATGAATTTAAAAAGATTCCGGCAAGTATGTATTGGTGGTGTCGTTTTGATGGACAAACTGAGCTGCAAAACGGGGAATCTGTATTTAATAGTGAAGAAATAATAGAGTGGCTAAAGCATGAAGCAGTTCTTCAAGGCGGCGAGCTAACAGCATGGCCAAAACTACTACATGGCGATGAGGAAATGTTAAATTGGGTACAGGAAACAAAACGATTACAGAAGAAAGTAGAAGGTCATTTTCCAGGAGCGTCTGAAACGACTTTAGCAAAGTTAAAGTTGTTAGGTACGGATTGCGATCATGAAGCGATGACAGGACAGGAAGCTTTCACTCGCCTTATGCAAGGTTACACTGTTTCCCTTAGAAATTCTTCAATCCGTCCAGATTTAGAAGTTTTATTGAAAGAACTACTAGAATTAGGTGTTAAGCAATTTGATAGATTCATTTTTACAACAGACGGTTCACATCCGTCATTTTATGAAAATGGAATGACGAATAGGTTGATAGAAATAGCGATTGAGCAAGGAATTCCGGCAATAGATGCTTACCATATGGCAAGCTATAACATTGCTCGTTATTATAATATGGAGCATTTACATGGCTCCATTGCGACGGGGAGAATCGCCAATATTAATATTTTGGAAAGTAAAGAAAATCCGGTGCCAATTAGTATAATTGCAAAGGGAAAATGGGTGAAGCGTGACGGAGTAAACAAAAATGATTCATTACTTATAGAGTGGAGTAACTTTAAAGTAACTCCATTAAATTTAGACTGGACCATAGAAAAAGAAGATATGATTTTTTCTGATAAAACGGGTATACATTTGTTAAACAATGTTATAACAAAACCATATGTTAGCGAAATCGATTTAGACTGTGATGAACTTTCCATGGAACATGATGAATGTTTCCTAATGATGATTGCCCGTGATGGTACTTGGCGAGTGAATACAGTTGTGAAAGGTTTTGTAAATGAATTAGGAGGTCTTGTAAGTTCTTATTCTGGTACAGGTGACATCATTCTTATCGGAAAAAGGAAAGAAGATATGCTTACAGCTTTTCGTAGAGTAAAAGAGCTCGGTGGTGGACTGGTCATAGCAGAAAACAATGAAGTGTTACACGAAATAGCATTGCCGTTGCTCGGGATTATGTCTAATTTAAAAATGAGTGAATTAATACAGGAAGAGAAACCGATGGTGAAATTACTACAAGAGCGAGGCTATGCTTATAATGATCCGGCATTTACCATTTTATTCTTTTCTGCAACGCACTTGCCTTTTATACGAGTAACACCTATAGGATTATATGATGTGAAAAGTAGTAAGGTAGTTGCCCCGCCCGTGAATTTGATAAAGCAATATTAAATGAAAACACGTAATCAAATTAAGTTGGCAAGTTTAGCGGTTTTATTAGCGAGTACTACTCTATTCACGCCAGGTTTTACTGTGAAGGCAGAGTCAGCCCAAAATATTTCTAATGCGTCACAAGTACATGATCAAAAGAATCGGAATACATGGAAACAAGTAATGCAGGAAACAGTACAGCTTGGCGCTGTAGGAATATTAGCTAATGCGTCTAACGACGCAAAAACTAGTAGTTATACTGCTGGTGTGGCGGATTTAAGTACAAAGAAACCGGTGAAATCGGATTATCGCTTTCGGATTGGTAGTGTGACGAAGACTTTTACTGCCACGACTGTTCTTCAATTAGTAGGAGAAAATCGCGTACAACTTGACGATTCAATTGAAAAGTGGCTGCCGGGTCTCGTGCAAGGAAATGGGTATGATGGCAATCAAATTACAATACGACAACTTTTGAATCATACGAGTGGTATCGCTGAATACTTAAAGTCAAAAGACGCGGATATAATGAATTCGAAAAAAACGTATACAGCAGAAGAAATAGTGAAAATAGGCCTTTCTCTGCCTCAAGATTTTTCACCAGGTAAAGACTGGTTGTATTCAAACACAGGATACGTAATATTGGGAATGCTTATTGAAAAAATAACTGGTAATAGTTATGCGGAAGAAATCGAAAAGCGAATTATTGAACCTTTGGACCTGTCAAATACATTTTTACCAGGAAATTCACCCGTGATCCCAGGAAAGAATCATGCTCGTGGCTATGTGAAAATGGAAGGAACAAGTGAGTGGCAAGACATTACGTATTATAATCCAAGTTTAGCCAATGCAGCTGGAGATATGATTTCTAATGCGGACGATTTAAATACGTTCTTTTCGTCTTTACTCGGTGGTAAGTTACTGAAGGAACGCGAGCTAAAAGAAATGCTTACTACAGTTCCTGTAAAAGGAAAAGAGGTTGGGGATGGATATGGTCTTGGAATATATGAGACTAAACTCCCAAACGGTGTTTCAGTTTGGGGGCATGGAGGAGGAATTCCTGGATTTACAACTTTTGCTGGGGGAGTAATTGGAGGCAAACATACATTAGCTATCAGTATTAACTCTATAGGTGGGATTGATGTTGTTCCGCAGTTTAATAAAATGATGAAAATTGAATTTGAAAAATAGATGAAACCGGTAGTAAAAAGCATACTTATTTCCTTTATTTTTTCTGCAGTAGGTATGTGTTGGTTGATGTTCTTATTATTTCAAGGGGCCGGTGATTGGTTATTGTCTTGGATAGGCGTATTAATGGCATATTTATCTTTATATACTTTAATAGATTTATATTGTAAAAATACATACGATAAAAAAATAAGTAAATGGCTTATAAAAATAGCAGTTACTAGCTTTAGTTTTGCTGTATTAGGAATCTCATTTTGTATCATACATGAGCTATTAACACCATGGAGTCTCAGTTTAATGGTGTGGTATTGGTTGCTAATGTTAGTATTATTTTTAACTACCATAATATCATTAATCAGTTTAGTATTTGTTAATCGTAAAAATCACAATTTCACCGGTGGATATAGAATGCTCATACTTCTAAATGTATTTCTTACATTGGGACCAGTATTATGGCCGCTATTACTTTCTATTATTGGAAATGGTATGAATGCTAGTGCAGGCTGGTAAATGGAAAATATTAATCAGTTGATTAAAAAAGTAAAATCATTACCTAATTGTCGAGTTCAGGAGCCTACAGAATTACCGATAATTGATAAGAATAAGCATATGCTACCAGGTGATTTAAAAGAATTTTATAGTCTTTGTGGTGGTCTAACTTTATTTGAAAATGAGGAATACCCTATTCATATTGTTACCCCAGAGGAGTTTATTTTGGCTAATCCCGTAATTGTAGGAGAGTTATGTGAAGAAGATATTTCATCAACTTGGTATATTATATGCAATGATGGCAAGGATGAATATTTAACAATAGATCTTAGTGAAGAAAGACTAGGTAGATGTTATGATAGTTTCTTTGATCGGCATGGAATAGTTGGGGAGTCGCAAATTATTGCCACTTCATTCACTGACTTACTTGAAAAACTTATTAAGAATAATGGACAATATTGTTATTGGCTAAAGAGTGAATTTGAATCACTGGGTGATGCTTATGATGATCAAGAGTGAATGGATGTATGGGCTAAACATAATGTCCCTGATTATGTTAGTAGAGGGGCGAATACTCCAAATATAGCTTTAACTAAAGAGCAACACAATGATACTAAAGCTGTTTATAGACAATGGCTCTTTGATAAAACAGGGAAAAAGGTTGGAGGTAAAGTAGAGTGGAAATCTGTTTCAACAAAGGAAATACAAGAATTGACGGAAAAAATGTTTGATGCTGCGAATGTACCACGTTTAGCTAAGCAAGAGTATTATAGGGCTTTTAATCAATATAATTTTAGGGAGTAATTGTTTATATCCATATATGGAAAGCGATTGCAGAGTTTAGCTAAGTCTTCAATTGGACATATCGCAAAAGGAGCAAAAGCATCAAGTGGAGTAAGTACATTTGCTAATGCAGTAACACTAGCAAAAGAATTGAAGCCTACCCTTGAAATGCTACAATCATTTAAGAAAGATGCTTCCTATGCATTCTCTAGTGTTGGTGGAACTATCATAATAAAATACCACAAGGCGAATTAAATGGATATAAACAAGGAATTAAAACAATATATTGATGAAATTGCTAACAATCAATTAGATATTATGGAAGGTTATATACACTCTCAAAATATGGATATTTGGATAAGAAAACTCCAGTGAATGGAGGTAAATAATATGAAGTATGATTATCTAGTATCAAATAAACAAAATGGCTTTTATCCAGTAGCATTAGAAGAAATAGAAGAAGTGGAAGAGGTATTAGGTTTGAAATTTCCAAAAGAACTAAAAGATTTCTTCTTAAATGTTGGGTATGGCTTTATCAAAGGTTCTAAGTATAATATTAATCGTATTATGGACCCTTATTCTATTAGAGATTTTCGATTAAAGCAAAATGATTATGAATTTTTTCCAGACATTGAAGTTTATGATGATCTTGAAGAAGAAATAATCTTTTTTGAAGGTAATGAAACAGTTTTAATTTCAATTAAATTAACAAAAGAAGAGAATAGTGGGATTTATTATGATGAATTTAAAATTGCCGATTCACTAGAAGATTTTCTTGCAAAAATATCAGAAAATGATTCATATTATATGGATTTAATTGATTGAATGAGTTTAAACATGTATTTGGGAGAAGTACAAAGTCAAACTCAAAGTATGAACGCTATATGTAATGCTACGATTCAAAGTATGGAACAAGCCATTCAATCTATTGATGCATTTGCGGTAGATACAGTACTACAAGGACAAACATACAGTAGTGCAAAAGCCTACCTTGTCCAAACATTTCGGCCATTAGCGCAAGGAATCATATGCTTATGTGAAGAATTAATTCGCCAAAACGAAGCATTTCCAAATGAGTTCCAAGCGAAAGTTGCTTCGACAGATGTGATCGAACAAGAAATAAGAGAACAAATACGGGGAATTAATCAATCGATTACAAGTATAGAAGCAATAGAGGTACTTACACCAATGCCCGGAGTAAGTGCGATTGTAACGGTATTAGGTGCAATGAGAAAAAAACTGGAAGAAAAACTAGAGCATTTATATGAATTCAATCATTCATCCAGCAACAATTACAGCACCGCCCTCCAATTAGCAGCTAGCATCACAGCCGGACTCGCTGAAGTGCAAAGCGGGAAAGGATTTAGTCCTGTGAGTGGGACGTTTCATAGTGAAAAGTTAAATATGGAATGGGCAAAGCAAATTCAAATAATTATAGAAGAGAAAATACGGAAAGCTGACAATGGTATTGGAAAAAGCGTAGACTTAGAGCACAATGTGTATAACGGCATTGAAGGAATAAGTAGCGAAAATCAATCTATCAATAATAGATTTACAAAAGAAGAGATACAAGCGACACAAAAATACCTTGAAGGAATTAAAAATGGTACAATAAAAGGGAATATAGGTGAGGATTTCCAAGTTGAAACCGATGATTATGAAATGGAGCATAACATTTTTGGCCAGCCAGTCGGTGGTAGAAGGCCAGTACTCGATCCTTTTTTAATCGGTGTGGCGAAGTTTGGATTCGATTTTCTCTTTGGTGATCTTTTCACACTCTTTGACTCAGAAGCTACCTATGGTGAAAAACTCCTAGCAGCTGGAATGATGCCCCCATATGGGAAGGGTGTAAAAATAGTTGATAAACTTCATGATTTAAAAAAGGTTGGAGATGTGAAGAAAGCAACGTCTGGGAGTGCGGGGGTTACTAAGGGTGATGTTGGTAAGGGCGTCAGTGGGGCTGGAAGTAAGATTGATGGAGAACTAATTAGAAAATATGTACGAGATATTGAAACACAGACAAATAGAAAAATACCAAAAAACCAAATGGAAGAATTAAAAAGTGCATTAAGAAATACTGAATATAAAAAGATGACGACTTCAGAAACTAAGAGATACAGACGAGAGTTTAATAAAATTAAGAATTCATTAGTTGATGAACGGGAAAAACAAACTAGTCAAAAATGGCCAACTTATACAGAAGATGTGATTTCAGAGAAAACAGGAAAAATCTTAAGAAAAAAAGGAGAACCTTATGATGCTCATCATATAATTGAAAACTCTTATCGTGGGGAACATGAATGGTGGAATATCCATCCTGCTAAATTTCCTAATGAGCATCAAGGTGGTATTCATGGTTCAGGTTCACCAGGAAATAAACTTTTTAATGGAGGTAAATAAATGAGTCAAGAAATTGAAACGAGAATGAGTCAATGTAATCAAAAATTACGAATTATATTTGAAGAACAAAATGAAAACCGAATTGCGCTGCAAAATCAAGAACGAGCTGAGGCTAGTTTTCATGAATGGAAAAATAGAAGCAATCGTTTATTTAACCGAATACTAGAAACTTGGCATGGAGACAAAGAAGTATTTCACCTTTTTACGAATATGCGGCAAGAGATCGGACAGTATGAAAGAAAACTTACATTCGAATTAGAAAATGAAAAAGAGACGTTGCTTAAAGAAAAACGGCATCTCAGTGAGAAAGAAAACGACCTTTCCTATGAACAGCAGCAACTACAAAGGGAGGCCAATACATGAATGGGAGAATTTCAAAGTAATTTGCATAGGGCAACGCAACTTGCAACGAAAATGAGAAATGCTTCAAATAGAATGCAAAGTGCTACTAGTCGCTCTATAAACAAGGCAACGCGTACTACACTTTCTGTGAACTTCAAAGCACAAGAAGCAAATCAACAAAATTTGCAGATTACGAAACAATTTTGCACTGCTTTTCAACAAACGATTGATAATATCCATTCCGTAGCAAATGAATTTGAGAACATGGATACAGGACTTCAAAAGACTTTTCAATAAATGATTATTATTCACGCAATATTTCAAGTAGATCCAGCAAAACAACAATCATTTTTAGAAGAAATTCAGCCACTCATTCATGGTTCAAGAGAAGAAAGTGGAAATGTATCTTATGACTTATATAAAGATACAGAAAAAGAAAATGTTTATACGATGGTAGAAGTATGGAAAGATGAAGAAGCAGTTGCGAGTCATAATACGAGTGAACACTTCACATCTTTCGTTAGTAAAGCAGCACAATTTTTAACTGCTCCGCTTGATATAAAAGCTTATAATGGAGAGTTAGTGAAATAAATGACTAACTCAGTAAAAACAAATGATTTTAACGAAATTTTAACAGGACGCCGTTCTATTCGTAAGTACGATCCTTCAGTGAAAATTAGTAAAGAAGAAATGACTGAAATTCTTACAGAAGCAACACTTGCACCATCTTCAGTAAACATGCAACCATGGAGATTCCTAGTTATTGAAAGTGACGAAGCAAAAGCAACACTTGCGCCACTTGCGAAATTCAATCAATCTCAAGTAGAAACATCTTCAGCAATGATCGCTGTGTTTGGTGACTTAAACAACTTTGATAACGCAGAAGAAATCTACGGTACAGCAGTAGAGCGCGGTTTAATGCCAGCAGAAGTAAAAGAAGATCAAATGAAAAAACTTTCAGGTTACTTCTCAATGGTTACACCAGAAGTAATGAAAGATACTGTATTAATTGACGGTGGTCTTGTAGCAATGCAATTTATGCTAGCAGCTCGTGCTCACGGCTATGACACTTGCCCAATTGGTGGATTTGAAAAAGACCAAATTGCAGAAGCATTCGGATTAGATAAAGAGCGTCACGTACCAGTAATGTTAATTTCAATCGGAAAAGCTGCCGACAGTGGTTACCAATCAGTACGTCTTCCGGTTGAAAAAGTTGCTGAGTGGAAGTAATTGACAAGTTCATGCTCAAAAGAAGCGATTATTTTATATAAACTACACTTTCTAAATAAAGAAGTAAGTTCGAAGTTTGAAGGGTGTACGGGTATGAGCCAGTCTCGATTAGAGCTTATACTTCAGTTATATGAAGTAGGTGAAATTAGTCAAAAAGCGCTTCAACAAGAAGTGAATATTGATAATGCTGCGATTACGAGGCATTTAAAGCAGCTTGAAGCAAATGAAATGATTGTAAGACGTAAAAATCCAGATGATAACAGAATTACGTTAGTTTCTCTTACTGAAGAGGGACGAAATAAAATTCAAGCGTTTCAAGAGGAAAAAGAACGTTTTGCAGCATCTGCATTTAAAGGATTAAGTGAGGAAGAACGCGATAATCTTTTAAATATGCTAAATCACATTCAAGAAAATATAAAAGAATTATAAATGACAACAATAAATATAGGGATTGTCGCGCACGTAGACGCTGGCAAGACGAGTTTGACTGAGCGAATTCTTTTTGAAACGAATGTAATTAAAGAAGTTGGCCGAGTTGATAGTGGTAATACACAAACTGACTCAATGGAATTAGAAAGACAGCGCGGAATTACGATTAAAGCATCTGTCGTTTCTTTCTATATAAATGACTTAAAAGTAAATGTAATTGATACACCTGGACACGCTGATTTTATTGCTGAAGTGGAGCGATCATTCCGCGTTTTAGACGGTGCGATTTTAGTTATCTCTGCCGTTGAAGGTGTGCAAGCACAAACAAAGATTTTAATGCGAACATTACAGAAACTAAACATACCGACTATATTATTCGTTAATAAAATAGACCGTAGTGGCGCAAATACTGAAAAAGTTGTAAAGCAAATAAAAGAGATTCTTGCAAATGAAGTATTTCCCTTCTACTCTGCCCAAAACGAAGGTACAAAGGACGCTCGTATTATTGAATATAAATCATATGACGATTGTATGGAACGAGTAGCACCATATAATGAAACGTTGCTTGAATCGTATGTAAATAATGAAATAGTACCCGACGCACAATTAAGAAAAGAACTAGAAAAACAAATACAGCAAGCAAATGTGTATCCGATCTTTTTTGGCTCAGCGATGACAGGTATGGGAGTAACTGAACTACTTGAAAATATTTCAGCCCTAATTCCAGCTGAAATATCGGCACAAGATGGAACATTATCTGGTGTTGTGTTTAAAATCGAACGTGAATCTTCTGGTGAAAAAATCGCTTATGTAAAAGTTTTTTCTGGTAGTCTACACGTTAGAAAATATGTTGATATTCAGCGTAGTAAGTCTCAATCACATAAAGAAAAAATTAAAAAAATGTGCATGTTTCATAACGGAAATGCAGTTCAAGCTTCTACCGTTCCTAGCGGAGAATTTTGTAAAGTATGGGGACTGAGTGATATTAAAATTGGTGATATTATCGGTGAACGGACAGATTATATAAAGGATATTCACTTTGCCGAACCGCAAATGGAAGCTGCCATTGATGCTGTACCTAAAGAGAGAATTCATGATTTATACGCTGCACTTATGGAACTATGCGAAGAAGATCCGCTCATTAAAGTGTGGAAAGACGATGTTCATAATGAACTATACATTCGCCTTTTCGGTGAGGTGCAAAAAGAAGTGATTGAAACGACACTTCATGAGAAATATAATTTACAGGTTACTTTTTCAAATACACGAGTTGTATCTATTGAAAAACCAATTGGCATAGGAACTAGTGTTGAAGTAATGGGTGAAAAAGCGAATCCATTTTACGCAACAATCGGTTTTAAAGTTGAACGTGGGAAGTATAACTCTGGCATAACGTACAACTTAGGTGTTGAACTTGGATCACTACCTTTAGCATTTCATAAAGCGATTGAAGATACTGTATGTCAAACGTTAAAACAAGGTTTATACGGATGGGAAGTTACGGACATTATCGTCACGTTAACACATACTGGTTATGCAAGCCCTGTTACAACAGCGAGTGACTTTAGAAACTTAACACCGCTCGTTTTAATGGATGCTTTACAGCAAGCTGAAACATGTGTATTTGAGCCATTAAACGAATTTGAATTAACTGTACCAGAGCACGCAATTAGTACCGCAATGTATAAGCTCGCAGCCATTCCAGCAACTTTCACAGAGCCTATATTGCATAATGATTCTTATCACTTAACTGGATCGTTATCTATTGCGAAAACAGAAAATTTTAAACGAATGCTCCATTCATTTACAGAAGGAGAAGGAATCTTTACAACGAAGCCAGCTGGTTTCACAAAGCTTACGGCCCCCTTCCCTACTCGAAAACGCGTTGACTTTAATCCGCTGAATCGAAAGGATTATTTGCTTCATGTTTTGAATGCTTATTAAGTGAAGGGGACTAAAAAAGAGGTACATATAAATGACAAAGTAATTCATTACACACATATCGAAAAAGGTTCTAGTGCGGTTTGCTTTATGTTCTCAGGTTCAGGATACAATTACGATAAACCGTTATTTTATTATGCAACGATGATAATGCTTGAACATAAAATAGATGTAGTACATATTCATTATTCCTACGATGGACAGTTAATGGATAAACCAATGGAAGAAGTAACGAAAGTAATGATGGGTGATATTAATCCTGTCATTATTGAAGTGCTAAAAAGTGGGCAATATAGCAATTTGATGTTCTTAGGAAAATCACTCGGAACAATCCCGATTGCAAATGATTTAATGAAGAGAGAAGAATTTTCACAGTCAAAAATGATAGTACTTACACCTTTACTAACGTTTGATTCGATTTTTGATTCCATCTTACATAGTCGACACGAAGGGCTTTTAGTTATTGGGGATAAAGATCACCAATATAACGCAGATCAAATCAATCAGTTACATAAAACGAATTTAACGATCGATGTTGTCAAAAATGCAAATCATTCTGTAAATGTTGGGGAATATGAAACAGAGAATTCAATTGAAGCGATGGCGAAAGTAATAGAAAAACTTAGAGATGTTGTTAGGACAAACTAAGTGGATCTTACGTTTAAAGTTGAGGAAACATGTTTTAATTACCGAGTCGGAGCAATTTGTAAACATGATAATAAAATCCTTATTTTGCAAGGTGACGGCGAAGATTTTTGGTACGTACCGGGCGGTCGAGTGAAAATGTTAGAAAATAGTGAAGACGCGTTAAAACGAGAACTTGCTGAAGAATTAGCTGTTCCTATTAAGGTGAAGAGATTAATATGGTCAGTAGAAAATTTCTTTACACTTGCTGAGCGGAAGTTTCATGAAATCAGTTTTTATTATGAAGTAGAACTATATGAGTTACCTGCAAATGGGGCGGATCAATATATTCTCAATGAAGAGGATAGAACGTATTTGTTTAAGTGGGTGCCAGTAGAAGAATTACATGCATACAACTTACAGCCAGCATTTATAAAAGAGAAAATAAAGGATATCGCAGTTCATACAGAACATATCGTTTTACAAAAATAAGTGTTTACTAAATGGAAAATAGGAATGATTACTACTCTTCTTGCTTTTACAACATTTACATCTGTGATTTCTGCTGAAGAGAAACCGAAAGATCAGCCAAAATGGGAAGAGTGGATAAAGGAAAATGCACAAAAGTTGAACGAACCAAATGCACAAACAAATGAAGATTTATCCTTTTTAAAAGAAATAGTAAAGGATAAACGAATTGTTCTACTTGGTGAAAGTACACATGGGGCTAAGGAAATAAACCAATCAAAAGTACGTATGATTAAGTATTTACATGAAGAGATGGGATATGACGTTATTGCATTTGAAACAGGATTTGCGGAGGCAAATGCTGTAAATCAAAGCCTCGATCAATTCACTGCTTTGCAGGCCATGAAAAAATCTTTATACGGTGTTTGGCATACTGAAGAAATTTTAGAGCTATTTCAATATATAAAAGATCAAAAAGAAAAAGGAACACCTCTTATATTAACAGGGTTTGATGCTCAATTCAGGTGGTATTCTTATTTCCCTGAGTTTGCAAAAGAATGGTTAGAAAAAATTAATCCTGAAATTGCTAATGATATAGAAAAGGCTCATACAGAATTACTCAATATTGATGAAAAAATTGAATCTAAAGATAATCAGTATTCATACGAACAATATAAAGCGGAAGTTCAACAAGTAATAGCCAAATATGAAAAAATTAAAACGTTTGTTCAACAACATAAAGCCGAATTAAATAAGATAGCCCCATCAAATACATACGATGTAAATCTGTTAGAAAAGACTATCAGTATACGCATTGATACAATTAAAACACTCCAGGATGCTACTGTAAAAGAAAAAAACTTTATTTATCCAACAAACTTTAAACCTACAGATCTATCATTGTATATTCGAGATCAAAAGATGGGACAAGCTTTAGCATGGTTAAGTGATATTCAATACAAAAATAAAAAAATCATTGTATGGGGACATAACTATCATATCCGAAAACAAAATTCAAAAATGATACTTGATTGGACTAAATCCCAACAATACAATTTTAAAGCGCCGAATATGATTGATTATTTACCTCAGCGGATAAAAGATCAAATGTACACAATTGGCGTATATGCATATAGCGGAAAGAGTTGGGATAGTAGTAACCTTAATAAAATAGTCCCTATAGATACAGACCACGCTGAACAAAGTATCGAGAATATATTAAAAACATCTCAAAATCCTAATGTATTTGTTGATTTAAAAGGAGAAAGCAATCGTCCTGAAACATCTTGGATGTTTACTCCTACTACCGCAAGACACTGGGGTCTTCAAAAATTCGAAGAAATTTTGAAGCCGATTGAACAATACGATGGCATATTATGGCTAGACCGTATTTCACCATCACAATATAAATAAATGAAAATTCTAATACTAGGCGGTACACGATTTTTAGGAAGAGCATTTGTAGAAGAGGCGTTGAAAAGAGGGCATGAAGTTACATTATTTAATCGCGGATCAAATAAAGAGCTATTTCCTGAAGTGAAACAGTTAATCGGTGACAGAAATAACGATGTATCAAGTTTAGAAAATCGAAAATGGGACGTTGTCATAGATACATGTGGATTTTCTCCGCACCATATTCGGAATGTTGGCGAAGTATTACAAGATAATGTAAAGCATTATATATTCATCTCAAGCCTTTCCGTATATAAAGATTGGATTTCGCATCATATAAAAGAAGACTATATATTACAACCTGAACCAACAAGTGATCGGATAAAGGCTGTAGAGAATGGTGAAATATCGCCTTATGAGCATTATGGTGCGCTAAAGGTATTATGTGAAAAAGAAGCAGAGAAGTATTGGCCGGGGCGTGTTTTACATGTAAGAGCAGGACTTCTTTCGGGAACGTTTGATTATACAGATCGCCTTCCATACTGGGTTCAGCGTGTAGCAAAGGGCGGGAAAGTGTTAGTACCAGGAAGAAAAGATCGTCCAGTGCAATTAGTTGATATAAAAGACGTCGCAAGCTTTGGACTAAACATGGCAGAAAATAATAAAGCCGGTACATTCAATATAACAGGTCCAAATGATGAATTGACGATGGAAGAGCTATTAAATACGTGTAAAAAGGTTACGAATAGTGATGCTGAATTCGTTTGGGTCGATGAATCATTTATGAAGGAACATAAAGCACAGCCTTGGACAGAGATGCCTTTATGGCTTCCGGAAACTTTTCCATTAGAAGGGGAAACGAAGCCGTGGAAAGGTGGATTTTCTATTAGTATCGAGGGTGCCGTTAAAGAAGGGATTACTTTTAGAAGGTTAGAAGATACAGTTACAGAAGTGTATGTGTGGATGAAAGAAATGCAAGGTAGGGAATTTAAAGCAGGTATTTCAGTTGAAAGGGAGAGAGTATTATTAGAGAAGTGGTATAAAGAAGGGAAAACTAGTAGGGTACTTTTAGAATGAGTGAAAAATATTAATAAACACATAGTTTATCATTCAACATTATGTATTTATTTTCTCACATCACTTGTATATATCATCTTGCTGAACATAGAAAATGGTCGTAATTATTTGGGGTTTACAATGGTTCTTCCGCTTTTAGCAGTTATTTTATATCAAAAATTATTTAAGAAACAAAAAATAGTTCATACATTTGGAATTTCACGTCCAAAAATAAAAACACTAATTTTCTCCATATTATTTCCACTACTTCTAGAACTATGTCTCCATTTTTATTTTCATATTTATGATATAAAGTTCTTATATCATGATTGGAATGAATTAGGATTTCTCTTGCTCGTTGGTCTTACAATTGGATCTTTATCTGCATTATTAGAAGAAATTATATGGCGAGGGAATTTTCATTACTATTTACGAAAAAAATATTCATTCATGCAAACAGCTATTATTATAGCTCCGCTTTGGTCTTCATGGCATTTACCAGTAGCTATCTTTTATAAAAATTATGAGTTTCAGTTTGTAGGAATATTAAGTTATCTCTCTTTATTATTTATATTGTCTTTAATTTTGACGTACACGAGAGAATATGGTGGTTCTGCAATATCACCCGCAATTTTACATGGTATGTTTAATGTATTTTATTTAGCAGATGTAGCGCAAAACAAATGGGATGCCAGCCTAATAGAATTAATTAAATTTATAATACTAGCAATCATACTCGGCATGATGTATCTTATACATCACAAAGTTAGAAAATAGATGAAAACTTTTGAAGAGTTGGATTACAAGGTAAAAGAAGACTATAAAAATATAAACGGTATGTTAGTAATGCAGAAAGATAACATTATTTTTGAAAAATATTATAACGGCCACGTTCCAGATGATGTATTCCATGTAGCGTCAGTCACAAAAACGATAATCTCTGCGTTAATTGGGATATGTATAGATAAGGGCTATATAAAAAGTGTTGATCAAAAAGTAATAGAGTTTTTCCCTGAATATAAACTTAAGGCATCTGAAATAACAGTGCGACACCTCCTTACAATGACAGCACCATATCCTTTTGTAGACTGGCAGGAACCGTTAGAAGAACTATGTACACAAGAGGATTGGGTACAGTATACACTTAATAGAATGGGGAACGGCGGAGAAATCGGGTCTTTTAAATACGCATCTGCAGGAGCACATGTACTATCAGCAATTATTTCGAGTGCAACAGGGAAAAGTGCGCGTGAATTTGCGAATGAACAGCTATTTCAGCTACTCGGTATGAGAGAAATTCCAAACTACAATATGAAAGCATTTGGATTCGATGACTTATTCGGAAAAGATGTAAAAGGATGGGTTCACGATCCAAATGGTATTTCGACGGGCGGCTGGGGACTTACGCTAACAGTTAAAGATATGGCTAAGTTTGGACAATTGTATTTGAACGAAGGTATTCATAATGAAAAGCGAATCATTTCAAAATCATGGGTAAAAGAATCAACGGTGATGAATCCAAATCAATATGGGTACTTATGGTGGTTACGAGAAGAAAATGGAAGCTTTTCATACTGTGCAATGGGCGATGGTGGGAATATGGTTTGTTGTATTCCAGAGAGAGAATTGGTAGTGGTGATTGCTTCTGAGGTAATACCAAATGCGGGGGATAAATGGGAGTTAATTAAAGAGTGCATACTTCCTTATTTAAAAGATTAAATGGAGAGTTCTCAAAGTAGAAATGAGTACATAAGACGCATATATAAAGTTCAAGATTATATAGAATCAAACATAAACGATTCACTTTCAATTGAAGAGTTAGCCAATGTAGCAGGATTTTCAAAGTTTCATTTTCATAGAATTTTTAAAGGGATAGTAGATGAGTCTTTATCTCGGTATGTAAATCGATTAAAACTAGAAAGGGCAACTCACCTTATTACATATCGTCCGGATATGACGATTACAGACATTGCGTATCATTTCGGATTCACAGATTCAGCTGTTTTCTCCCGCACATTTAAAAATTATTATGGTGTAAGTCCGTCGCAATATCGAAATGACAATAGCAAGAATTGCAAAGACGTAAGTGAATCTTCTCAATACAATGAATGTAAGAAGGTTCGAGGAAATGTTGAAATTGTAACAGCGGACGATATATATGTCGCATATATAAGACATATAGGTACATATGAAGAGTTAACTATAGCTTTTCCAAAAATGATAGAGAAATTATTTCGTTACGCAGTGGAGCAAAACTATCATGTAATTGAGGATACAAAAGTATTAACCATTTACCACGATCATCATGAATTTACTGAGGACTATCATTTAAGAACAAGTTTATGTATAACAATTCCGGATGGGTCCACAGTAGAAACGAGTGATATTGGAATAATGGTAATACCTTCTGGAAAATATGCGGTAGGTCATTTTGAAATACGTCAAGATGAATATAAAGAGGCATGGGATTTCTTATACGGTGAGTGGCTTCCAAATAGCGGATATAAGCCGAGAGATTCTTATCCTTTTGAAATGTATAAAAATGATCCAAAGCAGCACCCGGAAAAGAAGCATATAGTTGATATATATGTACCAATTGAACCTTTTTAAATGCGAGTAAGAAACATTAGAGGGGAAGATTATGTAAAGATTCATTCTGTATTAAATGATTGGTGGGGCGGGAGAGATATGGCTCATATGTTGCCAAAATTGTTCTTCGTTCACTTTCAAGAAACGAGTTTTATCATTGAAGAAGAGGGAGAAACGTTAGGTTTCTTATGTGGATTTTTTTCACAAACACATAAAGAGGAAGCTTATGTACATTTTATCGGTGTCAATCCAAAGTATAGAAGAAAAGGAATCGCATCGACATTGTATTCTTATTTCTTTGATGTCACTCGTGCAAGCAACCGTAAAGTTGTAAAAGCAATCACGTCACCAGTTAATAAAAAATCGATACTATTTCATCAAGAAATCGGCTTTCGAATTGAGGCTGGGGATGATGAGATAGAAGGTGTATCGGTACATAAAAATTATGATGGAAACGGTGGGAGTAGAGTTTTATTTTTAAAAAATGTATAAATGACGAATTATATTAAGATAATCATAGTTGATTGGAGTGATAACAAAATGATAAATCGAAAGTGTTCACGATGTAAAGAAATAACAGGTACGTTGCACGGTGGTAAAAAAATTAAGGAAGAATTTTTATGTGAGGACTGTTTGCAAAAAGGAATTGCGAGCGGGGAAATCGAATTATCACAAGTGGAGGAAGAACAAACTTCTTATCTTTCTATAAAAATATTAAAAATAATGAGTGTTATTTATTTAATCGTATCTATTATAACAGCTTTTTCTGCTGGATCACTTATACAGGATCCGGGGTTTGGTGGTGTATCATTTTCAATAACAGGTGCAGTTGGTGTTATGATACTTGGATCGATATTCCAGTCGGTTCTTGTATTTTGTGGTATTTGGGTATTCATTCTATTAGTAGAAACGGTTATTAAAATATATGAAAAAATGAAGTGAATGATTTTGAAACTCACATTTGGTTATAAAAAGCCTACTGAGCAATATGTATTACGGCCTAGTTGTTATGCGGTTATTTTTCATTCATCTTCTTCAAACATTGCTATTATCCAAAAAGGAGAACGATACTTTTTACCTGGTGGCGGTATGGAAGGTACGGAAACAAAAAAAGCATGTCTACATCGTGAATTACTAGAGGAATTAGGATGGGCAATTGAAATCGAACAGTATATCGGTAATGCAGCGCGATATTTTTATGCAAAAAAGAAGGTACATATTATTTAAATGGTACATAAACAAACTGAAACCTCTGAAGAAGATCATGTTTTAAAGTGGTTACCTCCACTACTTGCTATAGAATATTTACTTCACGATCATCAAAAACGGGCCGTTGAACAAGCACTTTTACTGCTAAACAAAAAAGGATCTCCTTCTATATGAATGCTAAATAGGGAAGGGGAGATTCGGATGAAACGATGGCAAATGGAATGGCTCCTAGTATCAGTTGCATTAGTATGGGGAGCAAATTATACAATTGGAAAGTATGGCGTGGCATTTATGTCATCCATTCAATTTAATAGTTTACGATTTTTAGTAGCATCACCGGTATTATTACTTATTACATTTATTATGGAACGCTCACTACGTATTGAAAGAAAAGATTGGTTACGATTAGTAGCAGTCGGTATCGTTGGAACGACGATGTATCAAACGATGTTTATGCTATCTGTGAAATATACTTCAGCAACGAACGCCTCATTATTAATTGCGATGTCACCTATATTTACAGGGATATTAGCAGTATTGCACAAACAAGAACGTTTTTCGATGAAAGTACAAATTGGCTCAATAGTAGCGTTTATTGGTGCAGCATTCGTTTTATTAACAGGGCATACAGGAGGAGCTACTTACGAGTATGCGTGGCTTGGAAATATAATTGGATTAGTCGCAGCAATTGCATGGGGATGGTATCCAATTTTAGCACAACCTCTCATTACGAAATACTCCGCAATGAGAGTTACATCATGGTCTACATTAATTGGAATTGTACCTCTTGTTATATATTGTTTATTCAACGTAAACACATTAACGTGGCCAGTAGACATGCCAAGCTGGGGTTCACTAGCATATTCAATCATCTTTGCGACAATCTTCGGACTTGCAATGTGGTATGTCGGTATTAGTAAAATAGGTTCAACGAAAGTAATGGTTTATATGTATCTCGTACCATTGTTCGCAGTTATCTTTGCAGCTGTAACAATTGGAGAGCAAATCAATATGATGCAACTCGTTGGCGGTCTTATTATCTTTATCGGTTTATATGTTGTAAAAAAAGGCGGAATCAAAAAGCCAGCTCTCAATTTGAAAAAAGTAAGCTAATTGGCTGGATATAACACCGTCCAATTGGCTGTTTTTTTACCCAGCCAATTTGCTATACTTAATGTATTGAAAAGATACGGAGGCGTTTTTATGGAATGGAAGCTAGATAACGACAGCAAAATCCCAATTTATCAGCAAGTTGTTGACTTTATTGAAAAACGTATTACATACGGAGAACTTCCTCCAGGTAGCTTCCTCCCTTCAGAACGGAAATTAGCTACGCAGTTAAATGTAAACCGCAGTACGGTAACAACCGCTTATAATGAACTACGTGCTATGGGAATTGTAGAAAGTACGACTGGTAAAGGTACACGTGTGAGTACACATATGTGGGGCGTTTCTCCAACATTAACGCCGAACTGGAGAGGTTTCGTAGAAGGTGGTACTTTTTTACCAAACTTACCGTTACTTCGACATATTCGGGCAGAAGTACAACAAAATGAAAACATGATAGATTTCGCAAACGGTGAGCTCGGTTGTAACCTCTATCCTCACGATCAACTACAAACGATTTTACGAGAACAACCATTAACGCAGTCATTAAGTTACGATCATCCGCAGGGCTATCTCCCGCTAAGACAAGCGGTAGTAAAATATATGAAGGATTATTTAAAAATTGAAGCGACCGAACAGTCGATTATGATTACATCCGGTGCACAACAAGCACTCCACCTTATCGTACAATGCTTATTAAATCCAGGTGATGCAGTCGCTTTCGAAAGTCCATCGCACTGCTATTCACTACCGCTTTTCCAATCAGCAGGTATTCGTATTTTTCCATTACCTGTCGATGAACACGGTATTAATCCAGACGATGTGCAAGAGTTATATAGAAAGCATCGTATTAAAATGATCTTTTTAAATCCAAATTTCCAAAACCCTACGGGAACGATGCTGCATCCAAACCGTAGAAAGAAACTGTTATCACTTTGCGCAGACTTACGAATTGCGATCGTTGAAGATGATCCGTCTAGTTTACTTACGTTAGAAAATAAACAACCTTGCCCTACTTTAAAATCGATTGATGAAAACGGAACAGTCATTTATGTTCATTCCTTATCAAAAATGATTGCGCCAGGATTACGAGTTGGCTGGCTTGTCGCCCCCCAGTCAGTAGTAGAGAGATTATCAGATGCACGGCACCAAATGGAATTAGGTATGAGCATATTCCCGCAGTGGCTGATGCAGCAATTTTTTGAAACCGTACCATTTCAGTCACATATCGTACCGTTACGAAAACAACTGGCAGAAAAAAGAGACATTATCGTCCATGCTTTAAATGAACAGCTTCATGATAAAATCACTTTTTCAAACCCGACCGGTGGTATATACATATGGGGGAAATTAAAAGAACCGATAAACGAAAAACAACTTATTATGCAAAGCTTAAAACAAGAAATCGCCTTTATGCCAGGCAGTATTTTCGGCGCGAAAGATGGTTATATTCGTTTATCTTATGGGAAAGTAAATATCAATCAAATTGAGGAAGGTATTTCTCGTTTGCGTGAGGCTATTTTGGTTTGTGAAAAATAAATGAAAATTTACGTTGATGCAGATGCTTGTCCTGTAAAAGATGTGATTATTTTTGAAGCTACGAATGCAGAAATTCCTGTTACTCTCGTTACTAGCTTTTCTCATTATTCTAATGCTACGCAGCCAGCAGGTGTGGAAACAATTTATGTGGATTCCGGAGCAGATGCTGCAGATTACCGCATTATGCAGTTAGCAAAAAAAGAAGATTTAATCGTAACGCAAGATTACGGTCTTGCTTCGCTCGCTTTAGCAAAAGGCTGTATCGTTCTACACCATAAAGGCTATAAGTATACGAATGAAAACATTGACCAATTATTACAAACACGTTATTTAAGTGCAATGGTTCGAAAAAGCGGCAAGCGTACAAAGGGGCCAAAACCATTTACAGCAGAAGATAAAGAGAAATTTAGAGAGCTCTTTAAAAGTATGATCGCACTTTAGATGGACAAAAAAGACTTTCAAAAAGTTTATGATGATTATTTACATCAAGGAGAAGAACAAGCCCAATCAGAAGCAGCTCAGGAAGTCGATTCAGGATCAGAACAAATTGTTGCCGTTCGTAAAAATGATGATGGGGATTTAATTGCCTTTAAAACAAGTAGCGGGAGAGAGTTAGATTATATTACTGCTCTTGATGAAGCAAAATCGGGGAAGTTAGCTCATGTGGACGTATTTCATAAGTATGGTAGGGATATTATACGTAGTGAACCGGATGGTATAAAGGAAAATAACTTAGATAATTTACCGTCATTTTAAATGAACTTAAAGAAAAAATATCAGTTACTACTATTCTCCGCTATTATTAGCGTACCTCTGTTATTGTTGTCGATTAGTATTTTTGTATCAGTTATTTATAATACTGCCTTTAAAACTAAAAATAAAAACATTCCTTTTCACGAATCCTTTGCATATCCTACTATGTTAATCATATTTTTATTATCACTATTAGTATTAGCTTTTGTATTTTCAAAATCGATAAACTCATTATTAAATAAAATTAATGTATTAAATCAAACGATTCGAGATTTAGCTAGTGATAAAAAAATCCCTAATATAATAGATGTCAAAAGTGATGATGAGATGGGAGAACTGATTAGGTCAGTAAACCTGCTTATAGAAAGAACAACTTATCGAGAATTAGAACTACAACAACAGGAACAAATAAAAAAAGAGCTATTAAATAAATTACGGCATGATATTAATACGCCCTTAACTGCAGTTAGATTACAATTATATCATTTAGAAGGCGAATACGAAGCACAAGCGCCAGTACTTGAATCACTGTATGAGCAGATACAATATATAAGTGATTTAACTAACGAATTTAATATTCAATCTACAGAGACCTTAGAGAATACTTATATTGTGAATGATGAAGTGAATATACATAATTTAATAGAAAATATGATTAAAAAATGGAGCTATTTGTATAGCATTCATAAAATTGAATTAGTATATAATTCACAAGATAAAGAGTTGATATGGAATAGTAATGAGTTATGGATTCAAAGGCTATTTGATAACATTTTTCAAAATGTCCTTAAACATTCACAAGCTAAAAAACTTGAGATCCTCATAGACAATGATATTGTTTCCTTTAGAGATAACGGGGTTGGGTTTGATATGAATAGTAAAGGAACGGGACTCGGTTTAAAAAATATTGAAGATATATCAAAGATGTTCGATATAAAATACACATTACAATCAAATAGTGAGGGGACTATTATTTCATTTAAAAACACCCAAGTGTAGATGAAAGTATATAACATATTAATTGTTGAAGACGATTTGATTATAGGAGATTTATTACAAAAAATTTTGCAACGCGAGAAGTATAATGTGTATTGGGAGAAAGAGGGAAGGAAAGTTCTTGATGTAATTCATGACATAGATTTAGTCATAATGGATGTTATGTTACCAGGCGAAGATGGTTATCAGATTACAAAGAAAATAAAAAATCTAGGACTAAATATTCCAATTATATTTCTATCAGCTAGGAATGATATGGATAGTAAACTAAAAGGTTTGACTATTGGAGAAGAATACATGATAAAACCTTTTGATCCTAGAGAGTTGCTGTTAAGGATTCAGAAAATGTTAGATAATCAATATGGTACTTTCGCGCAAATTAACCATTTATTTATAGATGCAGAATATAAAAGAGTTTTTATAAAAGGTTTGCGTGATGAAGTTGCTTTTACTGCGATTGAGCGTAAAATATTCTTCTATTTATATGAAAATAGAGATAGAATTCTAACAAAAGAACATTTCTTTGATTACTTATGGCAACTTGAAGATAGAAATCAAAATATCATGAACGTACATATAAAAAAAATCAGGGCCAAAATCGATGATAAAACAGGTAATATTATTCAAAATATTTATGGAGAAGGGTATAGACTAAATACCTATATGAAGAAATGAATGAAAAAAATATTGAAGATAGGAAAGATAATATTTTTTGTTTGTATTAGTATGATTTTTCTTGGAACTGGCGCTGTATTCATATATCATAACTATCAATTAAAAATGGAATCGAAATTAATGAACAATAAAGGTGAACTTATTAATTTCAATAATAAAAAAGTGAATGTTTATAATGAGGGGAGCGGGGAGGAGACGTTTGTATTTATGGCCGGATCTGGAATTGCCGCTCCTGTGTATGAATTGAAAGGCTTATATAGTGAATTTTCAAAAGAAAACAAGATTTCTGTAATTGAGAGAGCTGGTTATGGATACAGTGATGTTTTTCAAGATGATAGAGATATTGATATGATACTAGAACAAACGAGAGAAGCGCTTATTCGAAGTGGAAATAAACCACCATACATTTTAGTACCACACTCTCTATCGGGAATAGAGGCTATTTATTGGGCACAAAAATATCCAAATGAAGTAAAAGGGATTATTGCGTTAGATATTGGTTTACCTATACAGTACGTAACTCATAAAATAGGCATGGTTGATTCATTAAAAATAAAAGGAATAAATATTTTAACGAAAATTGGTTTTCAGAGATTAGTTCCCTCTATCACTTATAATCCCGAAGTCATTAGGCAATCCTTTTTAAACGAACAGGAAAAAGATATTTATAAAGCGCCTACATACAAGAGGGCTTTTAATGATGATATGAAGCAAGAGCTTTTACAAAGCTACAATAACGGTAAAAAATCAAATTCCTTATCAATCCCAAAAGAAACACCTATTTTATTTATAGATGCGATTGCTAGGCAATATAAAGATTCGAAGTATACAAAACAAAAAAACGAAGATTATAAGGAGTTTGCTAGCAAGTTATTAATAGCTGATGTAAAAATAATTGAAGGTACGCATAGTATTTATTTATACGCTCCTGATGAAATATACAAATTTGCTATGGATTTTATTAATAATAAAGTAGTGAAGAACTAAATGAATGAACTACTAGAATTAAAAGAAGAACTACAACAAATTAAAAATAATAATTATGCTGTACCAGAGGATGTGGACGCATATCCATATGCACAGTGGATGCTAGATCATATCGGATCACCAGATGCTGAATTACGCGATGATTTGATTTATAGTACGCTTCACGCATGGATTACAAATGATATATTTAGACAAAAAGAGTTACGAGGATTAATGCTACAGGCAATTAGTCCTGATTATTTATTTTATAAAATTGGAGAAAAAGGAACAGACTCTGTGTTTAAACGCGCGTTCTCCGTTTTAATTCCACCACTTATTTTATCTGTTCATGAAAGAGAACCGCTGTTATCTGAAGAACAACTGTACAGTGTGGCAGAACAAGTATTGGAATATGTATATTTAGAAGAAGATGTAAGAGGCCACATAGAAGGAAAAGGCTGGGCACATTCTACAGCGCATGCGGCTGATGCGCTAGATGCTTTAGCACGTACAATACGAAATCGTGAGTTTTCATATGCAATACTAGCTGCCGTTCGTCAGAAGGTACGATTGAATGATTACGTATATGTACACTTTGAGGATGAGAGATTAGTAAAGCCAATTATGTCTTTACGTAGCCAAAATCTATTAACTGAAGAAGAGTGGAGCAATTGGCTACATAGTATAGCAACTGTTGAAGACATCCGACATCCTCAGCATGCTATTTTAGTACAAAATATTAGATCTTTCCTAAGAAGTTTATATTTCATAGCTTTAGAGAAAGAGGGAAGCAATGCCTTTACAGATGATATATTGGAGACTTTGAAGGAAGCACGTAGGTATTAAATGATTCGCCAAAAACGAATGAAAGAAATCGCTAATCATATTTTAAAGTTAAACTTAACGCATCCAATAAGAGTGGGAGTAAGTGGTATTACAGCATCAGGAAAAACAACATTTGCAAACGAACTAGCAGAGGAAATGAAAAAACGGGGAGTACCAGTAACACGCGCAAGCATTGATGATTTTCATAACCTAAGAGCGATTCGTTATGCACAAGGTAAAGAATCGGCCAGAGGATATTATGAAGATGCACACGATTATTCGGCTTTTAAAGAAAGGTTATTAATGCCTTTAGGGCCTAATGGGACATTACAGTATGAAACGATTTCTCATAATTTAAAAACGGACCTACCTGTACAAAATGCGCCGTTAGTGGCTCCGCCAAATATGGTGTTAATAGTAGACGGAACGCTTTTATTGAAAAAAGACGTGGAACATTTATTTGATTATAAAATTTTTATAGATACAGATTTTGAGATTGCGAGAAAACGTGGGGCTAAGCGGGAGACTAAAGCTTTTGGAAGTTATGAAGAAGCAGAGAAGATGTTTTTGAATAGGTATCATGCGGCTTGTAAAATGTATATAGACGAGCATAATCCGAAAGAGTGTGCGGATGTTGTATTTCGGAATAGTGATTTAGGAAATCCAGGAGTTATATTTCATAAAAGAACGTAATTGGATAAAATAGCGGTAATTTCAGATATTCATGGTAATATTCCGGCATTAGAATCTGTGCTGAAAGATATTAAATTAAGAGGAATCGAGCGCATTATTTGTCTTGGAGATTTAGTAGGAAAAGGCCCTCATTCAAGCGAAGTAATTGAAATCATTCGTAAAGAATGCGAAGGCGTTGTAATGGGGAATTGGGATGATTTCATTACAAAACCAACTGAATTTGAAGCGTTAAAATGGCATCAAAAACAATTATCAGAGGAACAAAATGACTATTTAAGAAGTTTACCATTTTCAATCGAATTTTTTATGAGTGGCAAACTCATTCGTATGTTTCACGCTTCACCAAGAAGTTTATATGAAAGAATACAACCGCACGCCTCAAGAGAAGAGCGTATTAGTATGTTCGAAAATAGTGAGCTAACAGAGAATATAAAAGGGGAAAGAAAACCAGATGTCGTTTGCTATGGTGACGTTCACCAAGCGTTCGTTCAAAATTTCAGAGGGAAAACGTTATGTAATGCTGGTAGTGTAGGAAATCCTCTTGAAATTACACAAGCATCCTATTTAATCTTTGAAGGAACTTACAACGAAAAAGAAGCAGCGAGTTTTTCCATTCAGCTTGTAAGAGTACCATATGATATTGAATTAGCCATCAGGCTAGCGGAAGAGCTTGATATGCCAGAAATTGAGGAATATAAGCAAGAGTTACGGACTGCTTTGTATCGAGGGTTTAAGGGGAAGTAAATGAATAGAGGGGATATTTTGGAAGAAATAGTAAGAGAGATAGAAAGAAAACTAGAGTGGCCCTGTATTGTAAAATGTATAGCCATTACAAAAGGTTTTTCGCATGAGGAGAAATATAAAATTGAACTAGAGAATCGTGAAACGTATTTTGTAAAAGTGTGCGATTCTGCTAATTATGAACGAAAACTAGAAGAATATACGTATATGAAACAAATAGAGTTATTACATATTCCAACGCCCAAGTTAATTCATTTTATAAAACTTGAAGAATTAAATAAATGTGTTCAAGTATTTGAATGGATTGACGGAGTAAATGGTGAAGAGAGCTTACGGAAGTTATCGGTGGAAGAACAGTATGATGTAGGAAGAAAAGCAGGAGAAGTATTAAAGAGAATTCACTCAATTGAAAGAGAAAGTGCAAGTAATAAATGGGAAACATTTAGATGGAATAAATACGAAAGATACATAGAGGCACTAGCAGATTACGAGGTGAATTTTCTGGATTTGAAGCCAGTATTAACCTTTGTAGAAAACCATAAAGACTTATTAAAAAATCGTCCAATTACACTTTTACATGATGACTTCCATCCAGCAAATAGTATGATTCATAACAAGGAGTTTATCGTTATCGATTTTGGAGGATATGATTTTGGTGATCCAATACACGATTTTTATAATGTAGCGATTTTTACTACAAGAATAAGTAAACCATTTGCGGTTGGACAAGTTCACGGTTATTGCGGAGGTAATCCGTCGCTACATTTTTGGAAACTGTATTCATTATATGCAGCAATGACATTCCCAGCGGACATCGTTTGGACGAACCGAAGTACACCGCACCTAGTAGATGATATGAAGGAAAGACTAAATGGAATTTTAGAAGAACATAATCATTTTTCGTCCTATGTTCCAAGATGGTATCAATCCTATCATATGGATATGATGAAAAATAAATAAATGGAGAGAAAGGGGAGAAAGACTATGTTACTATTTGATCATCTCGTTCACGCAGTGCATTGTACACCGGAGGAAGCAGCAAAACAAATGCAAGAGCGTGGATTTCATACTGTATTGGGCGGAGAGCATACGGACTGGGGAACTTGGAATAGTTTATGTTATTTTGATTTGTCATACATAGAATTTTTAGCTGTGCAGCATGAAAAAAAAGCGAAAGAAGCAGAAAATCCATTAGTACAAGAAACGGTGGTGAAATTACAAAATGGAGAAGGAATGCTACAAATTGCAATTCGAACAGATGCAATTGAAGAACTAGCAGTTAAGTTTAGTAGGCACGGCTTACATACGATAGGGCCATTTGAAGGGAAACGTATGAGAAAAGATGGCCGGCTTTTAGAATGGAAAATGTTATTTGTAAAGCAAGAAGAAAGCGGACCAAATTTACCTTTCTTTATACAGTGGAATGAAACCGATGAAGAAAGAAGAAACGACTTACGTAACATTGGGACGATTATGGAACATAAAAACAAAGTGCAACACATTGAAGTGATCCATTATGCAGTGAAAAATGTTCGAGACACAGTGCGAAATTGGAAAGAAGTAATGGGGCTAACTGCAAGTTCAGTCACAAAAAATGAAAAATGGAATGCTGAGTGCCAAAGTGTAGCGTTTGGTGACATTCATGTACAGTTTTGTGAACCGATTGGGGAAGGGCTAGTGAAAGAACACTTGATTAGGAATGGTGAATATCCTTTTGCAGTGGAGTGTAAAGGGGAGAATAAACGAGAGTATGAAGTGTTAGGTAGTTTGTACATATATGAATAGATGATTAATATGTATTATAATGAAACAAATTTAATTATTGCTGATTGGAAAAACCAAAGGCACTTTTCTCATACGGGAAAAGTGCTTTTTTCATTTATTATTACAGGGGGATTATTTATGCAGAAATTAATTGTCTTTGCTATTATTGGATTTTTCGCTCAATTGATTGATGGGGCACTTGGAATGGCGTATGGGGTAACATCTACCTCACTATTATTAATGTTTGGTATTGCACCAGCTGTAGCATCCGCATCTGTTCACTTAGCTGAAGTCGTTACAACCGCAGCTTCTGGTGCATCGCACATCAAATTTGGAAACGTTGATAAATATACAGTTTCCAGATTGACATTACCTGGAGCAATTGGGGCATTTGTTGGGGCATGTTTTTTAAGTGATTTACCTGGCGATGTGATTAAACCGTACATTTCAATATTTTTATTCACTTTAGGCGTTTATATTTTATTACGATTCATTATTCAAAAACAAATTGTTACTTCCAAAAAGCGCATGTCTGCCAAACAACTTGTGCCACTCGGCTTATTCGCTGGATTCGTCGATTCAACTGGTGGTGGTGGCTGGGGTCCAATTACGACACCTGTACTGCTAGCAAGAGGAAATGAAGCTAGAAAAGTTATTGGATCTGTAGATACGAGTGAGTTTCCTGTTTCACTCGCTGCAACAGTTGGTTTCTTCATTTCACTTGGCTGGGAACAAGTAAGCTGGGTTTGGGTATTCGCCTTAATGCTTGGCGGTATTGTCGCAGCACCAATTGCCGCATGGTTAGTACGTATCGTTCCAGCTCATTTACTCGGAGTATTAGTTGGTGGCCTTATTATCTTTACGAATATTCGTACACTACTTACGACATTTAAAGTGGATCCAACTATTATTTCACTTTCTTACGTCGCAGTTGGTCTTATCGTTATTATTTCTATTTTTATTGCTGTTCGAAATCATTCCAATCGTTCTAACGCATCAACAGATGGCTATCCGAAAGATCAAAAACAAATGCTACCATAAATGAAATTAGAAACGGAAAGATTACATATTATACCATGTGCAGAAGAATGGGTTCAAATTGCGAAGAATCAAGGATACAATAGCGGCCCGCATATTGCAGGGCATGTAGAAAGTGTAAAACAAGACGCAGCTTTATTACCTTGGGGTGCGTGGTATGTCATTCGAAAAGAAGATGACATCGTACTAGGGGATATAGGATTTAAAGGGAAACCGAACGAGAAACGTACAGTAGAAATTGGTTACGGTTTTATTGAGAAATATTGGAATAAAGGGTATGCTACAGAATCTGTAGATGAATTAATAAAGTGGGCTTTCCAGACAGGAAAGGTAGATACAATTATTGCGGAGACACTCCTTGAAAATGGTAGTTCAATTCGTGTATTAGAGAAATTACATATGAAAAGAGTAGATAAAACAGATACGATGATTAATTGGAAAATAGAAAAATAAATGAATAGCGCAACAAATCAATCTACCTCTAAAACACAAACTACACAAGGACAAGGTGAATTAAAACGCGGATTAAAATCTCGTCACCTTACGATGATTTCTCTCGGTGGTACAATCGGTACCGGACTATTTCTTGCCAGCGGTGGTGTAATCCATTCAGCTGGTCCTGGCGGTGCACTAGTCGCATACGCCGCAATTGGAATTATGGTGTATTTCTTAATGACAAGCTTAGCTGAACTTGCAGCTTACATGCCTGTTACTGGATCTTTTAGCACGTATGCAACAAAATTTGTTGATCCATCACTTGGCTTTGCACTTGGATGGAACTATTGGTATAACTGGGCGATTACAATTGCGGCAGAATTAGCGGCCGTAACATTAATTATGAAATTTTGGTTCCCTGATACCCCTTCCCTCATTTGGAGTGGATTATGCTTAGCTATTATTTTTCTCTTAAACTATTTATCTGTTAAAGGTTTTGGTGAATCTGAATATTGGTTCGCACTGATTAAAGTGGTTACTATTATTATCTTCTTAATTGTCGGCTTCATGATAATTTTTGGAATTATGGGTGGCGAATCTGTCGGCTTTAAAAACTTCACTGTTGCAGATGCTCCATTTAACGGCGGTATCATGGCAATTATCGGTGTGTTTATGGCAGCTGGTTTCTCATTCCAAGGAACTGAATTACTTGGGGTAGCTGCTGGTGAAACGTCTGATCCAGAACGCAATATCCCAAAAGCAATTCGTTCGATCTTTTGGCGTATTCTTTTATTCTATATCCTTGCGATTCTCGTTATCGGTTTATTAATTCCTTATACAACTGAAAGTCTTGCAGCAAGTGATGTTACAGTAAGTCCATTTACACTTGTATTTGAAAAAGCGGGCGTTGCCTTCGCTGCTTCTGTTATGAACGCTGTTATTTTAACGGCAGTATTATCTGCTGGTAACTCTGGTATGTATGCATCAACTCGTATGCTTTGGGATTTAGCTCGCCAAGGAAAAGCACCGAAGTTTCTTGGTAAATTAGATAGCCGTGGTGTACCTGTTAACGCTCTAATCGCAACATCAGTAGTTGGTAGCGTCGCTTTCATCGCTTCTTTATTCGGTGACGGTGTTGTATATATTTGGTTATTAAACGCTTCTGGTATGTCTGGCTTTATCGCATGGGTCGGCATTGCAATTAGTCATTACCGCTTCCGTAAAGCATATATCGCACAAGGTAAAGATTTAAAAGACTTACCATATAGAGCGAAATGGTTCCCGTTCGGTCCAATCTTCGCATTTACACTTTGCGTCATCGTAATTTTAGGTCAAAACTATGGTGCGTTTATGGGCGAAGCAATCGATTGGAACGGTGTACTCGTTTCTTACATCGGTTTACCACTCTTCTTAGTACTATGGCTAGGATATAAATTTACGAAGAAAACGAAAGTCATTCCACTTGATAAATGCGAACTAAAATAATTGTTTGCTCGTTTTTTATTACAAACCTCTTTACTTCCCTATTGCTCTTGTTTTTGCAATAATAAAAGAAATAAAAATAAAGGTTGGGATCACATGAACATTCGTATTACTGATGAAGCAAAAGCAGCTATACATAGATTAGAACGTGAAGACAAAAAAATCATTCGTATTAGAGGAACAATGACAAACTCTTGTAGCATTTTCGTTGATGTTGATTTAGTTTGGGATACATACAATGCAGATGATGTTGTATATGAGGATGAAATGCTTATTGTACAAATGGACTCATTCACGAAAGATTACACTGGCGATACAGTGAAACTTGATTATAAGACGACTGGTTTTAGTATTACGACTCCTAGTGAGACGTTAGTTTATGGATTGTCGATTAAAAAATAAATGGGTAAATACGTTCCATTAAAATTTTTATTTAATGATGAATTAGCAGAAAAAATGGCTGATTCTATTTGTAAACACGATTCTACTTTCTCTAAAAAAAACTTTATAGCCTCCGTAACATGTAAAGTTGAAGGTTTAGAGTTAAAGCAACGGATTGAAGTAATAGCAGATGAATTACACAATGCTTTACAAAAAGATTTTAATGAAGCAATACATATATTATTGAAAACATTGGGACCAGAAAATACAACAGAAGTAGGCACATTTACAAACGGATATATATACATGCCTATAGCAAAATACGTTGAAAAATATGGGCTTAACGATTTTGAATCCTCTTTCAACGCCATGTATGAAATAACGAAACGGAATACAGCTGAATATGCCATTCGGCCTTTTCTTGAAAAACATCATGAAGACACACTAGACATATTACAACAGTGGATTCATGACGAAAACAGCCACATTAGGAGATTAGTTTCAGAAGGTACAAGACCAAGACTTCCTTGGGCAAAAAAAACAGGAGCTCTAAAAGGTGACTTTAAGAACAATTTACAGCTTCTTGAACCATTAATGAATGATCCTTCTAAGTATGTTCAAAAATCTGTAGCCAATCATATTAATGATATTACGAAAGAAGATAAAGAACTCGTTTTTCAATGGTTGCAGCAATTACGTGATAAACAGCATCCTGTTAACCCTTGGATTATAAAACATGGGTTAAGAACGCTGATAAAAAATGGTACTTTACCAAAAGATTTTTGTTTTTAAATGAAAAATTGGATTGAGTTTACAGATAAAGAGTACGATCGAATTTGGGATAAAGTATATAGTGATTATGAGTTTTCACCAAGTGTTTCAATATTTCCATCGTTTAAAGTACCGGGACCGTTTATCACATATGACATCTCTCATTATTTTGGAGAGTCGGTAGATTTAAATGTATATGATGAACTTGAAGAAAAAGCATTACAAGTTTTCAAAGAGAATACAGCATCGAATGAATATATGATGGCACTAGATTGGCAACATGAGTGTTATTGGGTAAATCCACACTTAGAGTTTGAAAGAAATGAATTTTATGAGTGGCGTATACCAATATTTCCGAATGGTGATTACTATTTCTTTATTCAGAAAGACTTTAAGTGGGGGTATTTAGGCCATCCTTGGGAGAAGAGTATAACGATATTTGGAAAAGAAATAATAGAGAGCATTAAACAAAATAAACCGGAAATGTTTCAAAATATTTTAAGGCAGGGATAAATGAAACGTGATCCATTATTTTTCACTTTATTAGACAGTGCAAATACAAATTTTAGCGGTTGGGATTTTTCTTTCATTTCAGAAACGGGTCGAATGAATAGTGAGCCTTTATCATGGTCGTACGGTAGCACTGCTTTCCAGCTTATACAACACGCAAAATCAATGCTAGATATGGGCACTGGTGGCGGAGAGTTTTTATCTATGTTGCAACCGTTCCCGCCAACTATTTATGCGACTGAGGGTTATGCTCCAAACGTGCCAATTGCCCGAAAGAAATTAGAGCCTTTAGGGGTTATTGTTGTAGAAGTAAGTGATGATGATGCCCTACCGCTTCAAGATGCTCAGTTTGATTTAATTATGAATCAACATGAATCCTATGCTGCATCTGAGGTAAACCGAATCCTTTCTCCAAATGGAGTTTTCCTTACACAACAAGCTGGTGGTCTTGATTGCGCAGAACTTAATACGAAATTTGGCACACCACTAAATAGCGAATTTGCAAGTTGGTCTCTTGAAACTGCCTGTAATGAACTAAAGGAAAATGGATTTACTATTTTAGAAGCAAGAGAAGAATTTCCTCTTCAACGTTTTTATGATATTGGCGCTATCGTCTATTATTTAAAAGCGATTCCGTGGCAAATTCCTGATTTTACTGTCGAAAGGTATTATGAGGAATTATATCGCATACATGAGATTATGTTGCAAAACGGATATTTTGATGTGAAGCAACATCGCTTTATCATTAAAGCGATTCGCAGCTAAATGTATGTATTCCTTGCTGATTTGCCAGAGGGAGTACATATGGATACACCATTAAGTACTGATGAAGGCATATTAGAGTGGAAGGAAATTGGATGGATATTAGATGAGAATAATAGAGGTGTAGTTAGTAATTTACCAAAATACTTACCGATAATATTAACAGAAGAAAATAAGTTAGAGCATATATTCACGTACGATAACCGGAATATTATTTATTACACAACTGCATTTTTGACAGAAGATGATGCGAACAAACGATATGAAAAACAACTCGTTTCTCAATAGATGTATACATACACAATTTGCTTAATTAGAAAAGGAAATAAAATACTCTTACTAAATAGAAATAAAAAGCCGAATATGGGAATGTGGAATGGTGTTGGGGGAAAAATTGATGATAATGAAACGCCATATGAAGGAATAATTAGGGAAACGCTTGAGGAAACAGGCATAGATCTTCCAAGTGTAACGTATAAAGGGAATGTGATTTGATTGTACCAAGAAATCATTTACGAATTAAAGCCTGATTTAATTATTGAATGCGGGACTTTTCACGGTGGTAGTGCATTGTATTTAGCTTCTATGTTAGATTTAATCGGAAAAGGTCACGTACTTACTATTGATATAACTCCGCAGCCAAATCGGCCATCCCATAATCGAATTACGTATTTAACAGCTTCTTCTGTTTCTGTACAGGCCGTCCAAACAATAGTAAGTATGCGCAAACCTGATGATGTGATTTTAGTTATTTTAGATTCTGATCATAGTAAAGAACATGTATCAAAAGAACTCTTACTTTATAAATCTATTGTAACAACTGGTAGTTACATTATTGTAGAGGATACATGTATTAACGGAAATCCTCTCCTTCCTGATTGGGGACCTGGCCCGATGGAAGCTGTGGAAGAGTTTTTAGCTAAAAATAACAATTTCATAATCGATGAATCTAAACACAAATTTTTCATATCTTTTAATCCAAAAGGTTTTTTAAAGAAAATAAAGTGAGTGGGAATGGATATGAAAGAGGAGATTAAGAGAGGTTGGGGGAAGTACATACTACTTATACTTGTCATGGTAATAGCCTATCATTCTTTTACGTTATGTAAGGTAGAAGGGAAATCCATGCAGCCGACTTTAAATGAAGAAGACTACGTATTTGTAAATAAAGCAGCAGTACATTTTTCTAACATACAGCACGGGGAAATTGTCATTATTAAAGAAGAGGACGAATCGAAATATTATGTGAAACGGGTAATAGGGCTGCCTGATGACGTAATTAACATAACGAATGGAACTGTATATGTAAATGATAAAAAACAAGTAGAGCCATATACAAATAACGATTTATTCAACAATACACAAGTATTTTACAATTTCCAAAAGACAAAGATTCCACCAAATAAGCTATTTGTCATGGGAGATAACCGTGAACTTAGTAGGGATAGTCGCAATGGCTTAGGATATATTGAAGAAGATAACGTGATAGGCAAAGTAGAATTTGTGTATTATCCTTTTTCAAAAATGAAAATTATAGAATAAATGAAGCGAGGGAGCGAAATGAGACAGAACAAGGAGAAAAAGAAACAGCCGAAAAAGAAAAAGACTCATATTCCATTTCGGTTAAATGTATTATTTTTTATCGTCTTTCTTTTATTTTCGGCTATTATAATTCAACTAGGTAAAGTGCAAATCATTGATGGAGAAACGTATCGAAATGAAGTGAATAAAAAGGAAGATGTGACGGTGAGCACGCCTGTCCCTAGAGGGAAAATGTTTGATCGAGAAGGCAAAGTGATTGTAAATAATAAACCGCTACGAACCGTTACATATACGAAAATGAAAGGAGTAGACTCGAAAGAAGTTTTAAAAGTAGCGAGAGAGTTAGCAGGGTTAATTGAAATGTCACAAGAGGATATGGATAAGTTAACAGAGACAGATAAAAAAGATTTTTGGATGCAGTTAAATGAAAAACGGGCTGCAGAAAAAGTAACGAAAGCAGATGAGAGTAAATTTAGGAAGCAGGAAATAGAAGGGAAAGAATTAGATAAAAAAGTAGAAGAGTTGCGCCGGGAGAGAATTACGCAAGAAGAATTGAAGGAGCTTTCGAAAGATGATTTAGAAGTATTAGCAATTAAAAGTAAAATGAATGCGGGATATAAAATGACGCCGCAAATCGTTAAAAAAGATGTAAGTCAAAATGAATATGCGATCGTTAGTGAAAGATTAGCAAGCTTGCCGGGGATAGATACGACAGTAGATTGGGAACGTGAATATCCAAATGATAAAATCCTTCGTTCTATACTTGGTAGCGTTTCTAATGAAAATGAGGGATTGCCAAGAGAACAATTAGAGTACTTTTTAGTACGTGATTATAACCGAAATGATCGTATTGGTAAGAGTTACATCGAAAAACAATACGAAGATGCATTACATGGAATGAAAGAACAGTCTAAAAATATTACAGATAAAGCAGGGAATATTATTCGGACTGAAAAAGTGACCGAAGGAAAAAGTGGAAATAACTTAATGTTAACGGTTGATATGGATTTACAAAAAAGGGTAGAGGAAAGCCTGGAAAAAAATTTACGAGCGTTTCATTCTTCAGAACCGATGATGGATCGTGCCTTCGTTGTAATGATGAATCCGAAAAACGGTCAAATTTTATCAATGGCAGGAAAGAAAATCGTAAATAAAGATGGCGTGATGCAAATAGAAGACTACGCATTAGGGACGATGACAAGTTCTTATGAGTTAGGGTCAACTGTAAAAGGGGCTACTTTATTATCCGGATACCAAGCAGAAGCGATTAAACCGTTTACGCATTTCTTTGACGCGCCAATGTACTTTAAAGGAAGTACTAAGCCGAAAAAATCTTGGAAAGATTTTGGTGATATTGATGATTTAAGAGCTTTACAAGTTTCGTCGAACGTTTATATGTTTAATACAGCATTAAAAATGGCGGGGATTAATTATGTGCCAAACAATCCGCTAGATATTAAACAAGAGACATTTAATAAAATGCGCTACTATTTTAGACAATTTGGTTTAGGTGTATCGACTGGTATTGACTTGCCAAATGAATCAATTGGCCAAATGGGTAGAACTGATAATATACCGGGCTTTTTACTTGATTATGCAATTGGACAATATGATACATATACACCGCTACAGCTTGCTCAATATATGTCAACAATTGCAAATGGCGGTTACCGAATGAAACCACAAATTGTGCAAGAAATTAGGGAGCAGCCAAACCGCCCAGAGGATGTCGGAAAAGTTATTCGATCAATTGAACCGGTTGTTTTAAATCGAGTGGATATGGACACTTCATACATTAATCATGTAAAAGAAGGGTTTAGAAGAGTTTTTCAAGAAGCTGACGGAACAGGTACGGGAACGTTTAAAGGCTTACCGTATAAACCAGCTGGGAAAACAGGGACAGCTGAGACGGTATATGGTGGAGAAAGTGATATTGGAAGAGATGAGAACTATAACCGAAAAAAATGTTATAATTTAACTCTTGCCGGCTATGCGCCATATGATGCTGATCCGGAAGTAGCTTTTTCAGTTGTTGTACCATGGGTGAATAATGATAAATCAGGGGTTAATTCCGCGATTGGTAAAGAAATTTTGGATGCGTATTTTGACTTGAAAGCGAAAAGATCAAATGCAAATTCAGTCCCAGTAGAACAGCCGAACAAGGTCCAGTAAGTGATTTTTGTGCAACAATTTGAAGAAGTTCGTTCAATTTTAGAAAAAGCGAAGAAAATTACTGTATTAACAGGCGCAGGGGCAAGTACGGAAAGTGGTATTCCAGATTTTCGTTCAGCAAATGGATTATACGCTGATGCGAATGTAGAAATGTATTTATCAAGAGGATTTTATAACAGAAGTCCGAAAGAGTTTTGGAAACATTATAAAGAAATATTTCAAATTAATACGTTTCATCAATATAAAGCAAATCGTGGACATCGTTTTTTAGCTGAGCTAGAAGAACAAGGGAAAGATATAACAATTTTAACGCAAAATATCGACGGTTTACATCAATTAGGTGGTAGTAAACATGTCATTGATTTACACGGAACACTTCAAACAGCACATTGTCCGAAGTGTAAAACGGGTTATGATTTACAATATATGATTGATCATGAAGGACCGCGCTGCGAGAAGTGTAATTTCATTTTAAATCCAGATGTTGTTTTATACGGAGATACACTGCCGCAATATCAAAATGCGATTACACGTTTATATGAAACAGATGTGTTTCTCGTAATGGGAACGTCATTAAAAGTACAGCCTGTCGCATCATTCCCGGAAATCGCAAAGAGGGAAATTGGAGCAACAACCATTTTAGTAAATGAAGAGTTAACAGGGCAGGAATATAACTTTGATTTTGTTTTTCGACAAAAGATTGGTGAATTTGTTGAAGGGTTATCTTCAACTAAATAAATGAAAACAGTATTATTAACAGGATTTGATCCGTTCGGCGGAGAAAGCATCAATCCAGCTTGGGAAGTCGCAAAAAGCTTGCATGAAAAAACAATAGGAGAATACAAGATTATTAGTAAACAAGTTCCAACCGTATTTCATAAATCAATACAAGTATTAAAAGCATATATAGAAGAACTGACGCCTGAAATTATTATATGTATTGGACAAGCTGGGGGTAGACCAGATATTACGATAGAGCGTGTCGCAATTAATATTGATGATGCAAGAATTGCTGACAATGAAGGGAATCAGCCGGTGGATGTACCGGTTGTTGAGGAAGGACCTGCTGCCTATTGGTCCACACTTCCGATGAAGGCAATCGTAAAAAAACTTCGCGAAGAAGGCATACCGTCATCTGTTTCACAAACGGCAGGTACATTCGTTTGTAATCATATATTTTACGGTCTCATGCATGAACTCTGGAAGCATGACCGTAAAATAAAAGGCGGATTTATTCACATTCCGTTCTTACCAGAACTAGCGAGTAACTATCCAGGGCAACCGAGTATGTCACTTTCTACTATTAGTAAAGGGATAGAATCGACAATCGAGGTAACGACGACAGTAGAGGTAGATACTGTAGAAATTGGGGGCGCGACGCATTAAATGAACATCATAACTATGGATACAATTTATTATGTATTAGGTATAATCGTTGCCTTTATCGCTGTGCGTATCGCATTCGATCGTGAACATCCAAACCGGTTCGGTTCTAGCTTATTTTGGGCATTATTCGCAGTTACGTTTTTATTCGGAAATGTAATACCTTCGTTTTACGTTGGGTGTATCGTGCTCGCTATGGTCGTGTTAGCTTCATTAAATAAAGTAACAAAATCTCAGGAGAAAGAAGTACCTGTACAAGAACGTGTGAAACATGCTGAGAAATTAAAGAATAAAATTTTTATGCCTGCACTTTTAATTCCTATTTTTACAATTATCGGTACGTTAACGTTAGGGAAAATCAAATGGGGAAATGTATCCCTTGTAGATCCAGATAAAGTAACGTTAGTTGCATTAGCGTTAGGAGCATTACTCGCATTCGTTGCGGCGATGCGTATTACGAAATCGAAAATAACAACGCCTGTTCAAGAAGGAAGTAGATTATTACAAGCTGTTGGTTGGGCAGTTATTTTACCACAAATGTTAGCAGCACTTGGTGGTATTTTTGCGAAGTCTGGTGTTGGACAAGTCGTTTCTGATTTAGTTGGAAAAGTGTTACCGACAGAGTATCCATTCGTTGCTGTTATGGCATATTGTTTAGGAATGATGCTTTTCACAGTTGTAATGGGGAATGCATTCGCAGCGTTTGCAGTAATCACTGGCGGAATCGGATTACCTTTAATTGTTCAAATGCATGGCGGGAATCCAGCGATTATGGCCGCACTCGGCATGTTTGCTGGATATTGCGGAACACTGCTTACGCCAATGGCAGCAAACTTTAATATCGTTCCAGCAATGCTTTTAGAGCTAAAAGATAAAAATGCTGTTATTAAAGCGCAAGTACCCATCGCGCTTTCAATCTTTATCATAAATATGTTTATTATGTACGGCTTAGTATATCGTTTCTAAATGATTAAATTAATTGGGATACTACTTGTTGCAGTTGGCTTTCTATTTAGGTTAAATACGCTATTAGTAGTAATGGTTGCAGGAATTGTTACTGGTATGGTTTCAGGATTAAGTTTTTATGATGTCATTAGCATGTTCGGTAAATTTTTTATAGAAAATAGATATATGTCTATGCCTATTATACTAACTTTACCTGTAATCGGAATTTTAGAGCGTTATGGTTTAAAAGAAAGAGCAGAAGCACTTATAACGAAATCAAAAGGGGCAACAACTGGAAGAGTATTAATGTCATATTTTACAATAAGAGAATCATCAGCAGCATTAGGACTTAATATTGGTGGTCATGCGCAAACAGTAAGACCGCTCGTTGCACCGATGGCAGAAGGAGCAGCACAAGGGAAATACGGTAAACTTCCGGAAAAATTAAGAGAGAAAATTAAAGCAAACGCAGCTGCTGCGGAAAATACAGCTTGGTTTTTCGGGGAAGATATTTTTATCGCAACTGGTGCGATTTTATTAATGAAAGGATTCTTCGATTCAGTAGGTATGCATGTCGGAGTATGGGATATGGCGCTTTGGGGCATTCCAACAGCAATATCTGCACTTATTGTGAGCTGGATCAGGTTTAGAAGATTTGATAAATATATAGAGAAAACAATGAAGGCAGAAGGAAAACAAGAGAAGGAGGCTATATAAGTGACGACAATCGATTTGAATTGTGATTTAGGAGAAAGTTTTGGAGCTTATAAAATGGGGAATGATGATGAGATTCTTCCGTTCGTTTCCTCTATAAATGTTGCTTGTGGTTTTCATGCGGGTGATCCGATCGTTATGCGTCAAACAGTTGAAAAAGCTTTGAAACATAACGTAGCAATAGGGGCGCATCCTGGATTTCCTGATTTAATTGGATTTGGAAGAAGAAACATGAATGTTTCAGCAAGTGAAGTATACGATTACGTTTTATATCAAATTGGTGCATTAGACGGGTTTGTGAAAGCGGCAGGCGCGAAGATGCATCATGTGAAACCGCACGGTGCCCTATATAATATGGCGGCAACTGACCCAGCAATTGCAGATGCAATCGTAAAGGCGATTTCTCATATGAACCCGGATCTATTACTTTACGGATTAGCAAATAGCGAGGCGTTTATACGAGCTGCAGAAAAATATAACGTAACACTCGTGCAAGAAGCTTTTGCTGATCGTACGTATAAGCAAGATGGGACATTAACAAGTCGTACAGAAAAAAATGCACTTATAACAGATGAAGACGAAGCGATAAAACAAGTGCTTCAAATGGTAAAAGAAGGATATGTAGAAGCGGTGAATGGAGAGAAAGTAACAGTTCAGGCGCAAACAATTTGTTTGCATGGCGATGGAAAGGAAGCGGTACAATTTGCGGAAAAAATATACAGAACATTCGAACTTAATGATGTTTCTATATGTGCACCGAAATAAATGGATGTAGAGGTTTTACATGCGGGGATGCTTACAACAGTCCAAGATTTAGGACGATTTCATTATCAACAGTATGGTGTACCAGTTGGCGGTGCGATGGATAAAAATGCACTTAGGCTAATCAATATATTAGTCGGTAATGAAGAAAATGAAGCAGGTTTAGAAATGACGATAATGGGACCTAAATTGTTACTAAAGAAAACGACTTTGCTCGCGATTGGTGGAGCGGATCTGGAACCGTTATTGAATGGAGAACGAATTCCGTTATGGCGTCCTATTTTAGCAGAAGAAGGCAGCATGCTTTGTTTTGGAAAAGCGAAACGTGGGTGCAGAGCATATGTAACATTTGCTGGTGGTATTCATATTGATCATACAATGGGAAGTAAAAGTACATATATGCGAGCTGCTATTGGCGGGATTGAAGGAAGGATGCTCAAAAAGGGTGACTATTTTCAAATTGGTACGCACGCAGAAATGGCAAGTCGTTTCATTCAGAACTTACAAAAGGAAGAGCGAATAAAAACAAAATGGGCAATTCGTAATAACGCTTTACCAAAATATAAGAAGCATCCTAAGCTTCGCGTCATAACAGATTTTGAATATAATCAGTTTACAGAAAGAAGTAAAGAGTCATTTTTTATGAAAGGGTATAAAGTGTCCAATTATGCTGATCGCATGGGATATAGGTTTGATGGGGAAGTTTTAAATAGAGAAATAGAACAAGAAATTCTATCAAGTCCTGTTACATTTGGAACCATTCAAGTTCCAAATGGTGGGCAGCCTATTATATTAATGGCAGATAGGCAAACGACAGGTGGCTATCCGAGAATCGGAAATGTCATTTCAGTAGATTTACCTCTTCTTGCTCAGTTGAAACCGGGAGACTATGTTTCTTTTGAGAAAATCACGATAGAAGAAGCGGAGCAATTATACATAGAGCAGGAAGAAAATATGAAACGATTAAAGAAGTTCATCGCTTTACGAAGCTGAATGAAATTTTCTGCGTTAGGGGATCAAGCAATTATTGTTACATTTGGTGAAGAAATTAGGATGGAAATATACGGAAAAGTGCAGCGATTATTTCAAGCGTTGAAACAACATCCATTTACAGGAATGGTTGAATGTGTGCCATCGTTTACTTCATTAGCGATTTACTATAATTTGTACGAAGTATGGAAGAAAAATGAGAGAAGTGAAAGGTCATATGATTACGTTTGCCAATATATACAGGAGCTGTGTGATTCATATAAAGAAGAAGTGAACCAGAATATGAAACATATTTCTATACCAGTTTGCTACGGAGGCGAATATGGGCCGGACTTAGAAGAGGTCGCACATTATCAAGGTTTGCAAGTAGAGGATGTGATTCGTATACATAGTGAAACAACATACTTTGTTTATATGTTAGGTTTCACACCAGGATTCCCATATTTAGGGGGACTATCAAAAAAATTAGAAACACCTAGAAAAGAAACACCACGGTTACAAATTGCTCCTGGTTCGGTAGGGATTGGTGGAAATCAAACAGGTATTTATCCGCTTGAAACACCGGGTGGATGGAATATTATCGGCCGAACACCGATTTCATTATTTAATCCAAGAGAAGAATCACCTACCTATATTCAAAGTGGTATGTATTTACGTTTTATCCCGGTAACAAAGGAAGAATACGTATCGCTAGAGGGGGCTAAAGAATGGATGTAGATGGAATTTAAGTTCCGAAATTCGGAACAAAAAGGAGATAGGATGAGTATAAATAAAACGGCAGTGAAGACAATGGATATTTTAGAGTTGTTTTATGAGCATGAAGAGTTAAGTTTAACAGAGATGGTTCAGCTTACAAATATGCCGAAAACATCTGTTTATCGTTTAATCGGTTCGTTAGAAGAAATGGAGTTTTTACAAAAAAATAAGAAGGGGAAATATTGTCTTGGAGTCGTTTTTTTACGGTTTGGGCAACTTGTTTCACAAAGATTATCAGTAAGAAATATTGCGATTCCATATATGAAAGAGCTTAGAGATAGTTTAGGGCAGGCAGTTAATTTAATTATTCAAGATGGTAATGATGCAATTTACGTTGAAAAGATGGAAGGAGTTCAGCCGGTACGTGTTTATACAGCAGTTGGAAGAAGAGCACCTCTTTATGCGGGGGCATGTCCGAGAATTTTACTATCTTATTTTTCTGAGGAAGAGAAAAGGAAGTACGTAGAGGAAACCGATTTAAAACAGTTTGCGGATGGAACAATCGTGAATAAGGAACATTTACTAGAAGTATTACAAATAGCGAAAAAGGAAGGTTACACAATTAGTTATTCTGAATTAGAAAATCATACAGCGGCTATAGCAGCTCCAATCTTTGCGAATGATGGAACGGTTGTAGCAGGTATTAGTATTTCAGGTTTAGCAATTGAGTATAGCGAAAATAACATTTCATATTTTACAGCGAAAGTGAAAGAAACGGCATACCGCATTTCGAAAGAACTCGGCTTTTTGGCATAGATGATGACGAAAGAAGCAGAAGTTATCTTGAACAGGAAAGGAGCCAGAAAAGTAAACGAAATTCCTAAAGAGGTCTTACAATTACTACAGCAAGGGAAAATAGAAAGTGTTAATTTAACAGAATGGCTAGCTATCAATCATATTGAACTACTCAAACATGTCTTACCTTCAATAGGTCTCAAGAATAGTTTGGAATGTATAGTAGTTGAATTAGAAAAACAGAACGTGGAAACAGGAATGAAAATCATACGAATAACAGGAACTTTATTGGATGAAATTATACTCAAAGAGAATGAAGGAAACAAGGAAGACGTACTGTTAAAATTATCTAGTCATATTTCAGATAGTGTACGATGTTGGGCAGCGTTTATGAATAAAAAATCAAATAACACATTAAAAGATACATTAACGTACATTCGACCTTTTGCAGCGGATCATCATTTTGGTGTTCGAGAAATTGCTTGGATGTCTATTAGAGAAGATCTTTCGCAAAATATAGAAAAAAGTGTGGAGTTGTTAGTAGAATGGGCAAAAAGTGAAGATGAGAATATTCGCAGGTTCTCTGTAGAATCTATTCGTCCTCGAGGTGTATGGAGTAAACATATTGAAATATTAAAACAAGAACCTGAAAAAGCACTTCCTATTCTTAATTTACTTAAATCAGATCCATCAAAATATGTCCAAGATTCGGTTGGAAACTGGTTAAATGATGCAAGTAAAACGAAACCGGATTGGGTAATGAACCTGTGTGAAGAATGGGAAAAGGATACTGACATAAAATCAACTAGTAGAATTATTAAAAAAGCTAAAAGAACGATTTTAAAAAATAAGTAAATGAAGGAAAATACGAAGAAAGAACTATTCTCTTGGGCTAAAACGATAGGGTTTACCCTTGTATTAATTGCTATTATTCGCGGCGTTTTATTTACACCTTCTTTAGTACAAGGTGAATCGATGATGCCCACTTTAGAAAATAATGAACGAGTTCTCGTGAATAAGATTGGTTATAGTATAAGTGGATTAGATCGCTTCGATGTTATTGTCTTCCACGGAAAAGAAGGATACGACTTAGTAAAACGAGTAATTGGTTTACCAGGTGATACAGTTGAGTATAAAAACGATGTTTTATACGTAAACGGAAAAGCGATGGAAGAACCATATTTAAAAGAGTTTAAAGACAAAGCAGCTGGCCGTGTATTAACTCCAGACTTTACATTAGAACAAATCACAGGGAAAACGAAAGTGCCAGAAGGCCAAGTGTTTGTTTTAGGAGATAACCGTGAAGTTTCTAAAGACGGTCGTATGTTCGGGTTTATTTCAGAAGATGAAATTGTCGGAAAAGGACAAGCTGTTTTTTGGCCGTTGAAACAAGTAAGAGCATTATAAATGCTAGAGGTTATTGCAACATGTTTAGAAGATGTAAAACGAATTGAAAGTGCTGGCGGGAAGCGGATTGAATTAATTTCATCTTATACAGAAGGTGGTTTAACACCGAGTTATGCTTTTATAAAAAAAGCGGTAGAAGCGGTAAGTATACCAATTCATGTTATGATTCGTCCGCATGCGAAGTCTTTTACATATACGGAAGAAGAAATTGAAATGATGAAAGAAGATATTATAGTTGCGCAGAAGTTAGGAGCAGCTGGTGTAGTATTAGGCGTATTAAACGAACAAAATGAAGTGGATGAAGAGAAATTAGCGGATTTACTATCTGTTGTAGATGGAATAAATGTAACGTACCACCGTGCGATAGATGATATAGAAAATCCAGTAGAAGCGATGAGAACTTTAAAGAAGTTTGATAAAGTGACTCACGTTTTAACTTCAGGTGGACAAGGAAATATAGTCGCTAATATTCCAGTGCTTGCAGAAATGCAAAAGGTAAGCGATGGTCAAATTCAGCTTGTAGCTGGAGCTGGCGTGACGAAAGAAAATATAAAACGATTGCTAGATGAAACTGGAATCACGCAGGCGCATGTCGGTACAGCGGTAAGAGAAGGAAAATCATGTTTTTCTGAAATAGATCCTAATTTAGTACAAGAATTAGTTGAAATAATAAAATAAATGGAAAAGAACAAATTACTAAGAATGGACAATGTCAGTATCGTTGTAGAATCTCTTGATGACGCAATCTCTTTCTTTGAGGAGATTGGCTTGAAACTCGAAGGGCGAACTACTGTCGAAGGTGAATGGGCTGGTCGCGTAACCGGACTGGGTTCCCAGTGCGTAGAGATTGCTATGATGGTTACGCCAGATGGCTACAGCCGAATTGAACTTTCGCGATTTCTCATCCCGCCTACTATATCAGATCACCGGAATGCTCCTGTAAACGCCCTCGGTTATTTACGCGTCATGTTCACTGTTGAAGACATTGACGAAATGGTATACAGACTCACTACTAAGTGTGGTGCTCAGCTCGTTGGCGAAGTGGTTCAGTACGAGGACTCGTATCGACTCTGTTACATTCGTGGAACCGAAGGGCTTCTAATCGGTTTGGCGGAACAACTCGGTAACAAATAAATGAATGTATATCCGAATATCTCATATGTAGCTAAATTAATTGCTGAACCTACAAGAGCAATCATCTTAGATTGTCTAATGAATAATCAGGCGCTGCCTGCTAGTGAATTAGCTTATATGGCAAAAGTGTCGTATCCAACAATAAGTTCTCATCTTTCTAAATTAGTAGAGGGGAATCTACTTACAGTTGAACAACATGGTAGACATCGTTACTATCGACTTGCTAATCAAGAGGTAGCGGAAGTTCTTGAAAAGTTAGGAACAATCGCACCAACAGTTCAAGTTCGCTCTTTAAAACAATCGGGTCAATTAAAACAAGTTCGTTATGCCCGAACTTGTTACGATCATCTTGCAGGCAAACTTGGTGTAGAGATAGCTGAAAAATTACTAGGTAGGGAATTTATAACTTTAAAAGATGGAGAATATATTGTAACAGAACAAGGGAAAGATTGGTTTCTGAATTTTGAAATAAATATTGATGAGGCAGAGACAAAAAGGAGAGTATTTGCAAAACCTTGTCTTGATTGGAGTGAACGACGCTATCATATTTCTGGTTGGTTAGGGTCTGAAATAGCAAAACTGCTTTTTGAACAGGGATGGATTACAAAAACGGATAAGAGTCGAGCGGTTCATCTTACAAAGAAAGGCGTAAACTTATTGGAAAATCAATTAGGTATTGATATGAAAACTGAAGAAAGAAATACTTGAATGAATACAATTGATCTTAGTATTTTAAATTTAAAAGAAACGAGAAGACGCTCAGAAAAATTATGGAGTTCTCTTCCCAATCACTTTCTTACTTGGAAACCTGATAATGACGCTATGTCCTTTGGTGAGATGATTCGTCATGTATGGAGCTCAACTTTTTACTATCATATGATTTTAAAAAACAACGGATCGATAAACGACATACAAATTCCGTATGATAACGAACCAATTATTTGTGTTAAAAAAGAGATTGCACTAGCACAATCATACTTCACTGACTTCATAGAATATGTTCAATCAATAAACGTAACAGAGTTAAATTCAACACTTATTGATCGAAGCGATGTTGGCTATCAACGATATTTAGGAGATATGCTTTTACGAATTTCCTATCATGATGCAGTCCATGCAGGTCAATTTTTACAATATTTGCGAATGATAAATTTGGAAAGACCATTAATTTGGGATTAAATGGCACTCTCATTTGTTGAAACAGAAGAACAATCTTTCATTATTGAACAAATAAATAAATTGATTCCGAAGTTCATGGAAAGGGAGCATCAATTAAGTGAATTAGGATCATTTCCGTATGAAAATATTAATAATTTAAAAGATATCGGATATACGAAATTAACGTTACCGAAGGAATTTGGTGGCAGTGCGATTTCTTTATATGACTTCGTTTTATTTCAAGAGAAAATTGCAGCAGGCTGTGGAGCTACTGCATTATCGATTGGATGGCATCTCGGTATTGTAAAAGAGCTAGCTGAAAATCGCTCTTGGAATGATGGAATATTCAAATGGTTTTGCGAAGAAGTGCGTAATGGTGCACTCTTTAATCGGGCAGCAACAGAACCGAAAACAGGAAGTCCGACGCGTGGTGGTAAACCAGAAACAATCGCGGTGCAACAAGGCGAGAAGTGGATTATAAATGGAAGGAAAACTTTTACAACGATGGCACCAGTACTTGATTATTTTATTATTTCAGCAAGTATCGAAGGCCGAGAAGAAGTTGGTGAGTTTGTCATTCCCAAAAATACGCTCGGTGTATCAATTGAAGAAACGTGGGATAGCGTTGCGATGCGAGGAACTGCTAGCCACGACCTCGTCTTACAAAATGTAGAGATAGAAAACCGCTTCTTTACGAATGTATTGGGCGGGAAAGTGAAACAAAAGGGTATTGGTTGGTTGCTACATATACCAGCATGTTATTTAGGAATCGCACAATCAGCAAGAAATTATGCAGTTCAGTTTGCGGAATCATACAAGCCAAATAGTTTAAACCATTCTATTAGTTTATTACCGAGTGTTAGAAGATTAGTTGGGGAATTAGAACTTGAGCTTATGCAAGCTCGCGTCTTTTTATATCAAATTGCGAAAAAGTACGATGAGGCAGAAGATAAACTATCACTACAAGCAGAACTAGCGGCAGTGAAATACGCAGTAACAAATGCGGCGATATCTATAGTAGATAAAGCAATGCGTATCGTAGGGGCAAAAAGTTTATCAGAAAAAAATCCACTTCATCGTTATTACTTAAATGTCAGAGCAGGTTTACACAATCCGCCGATGGATGATGCAACATTGTCTATACTGGCAGATGCAGCATTTCGGTCATGAATGGATGATGTACGGAGGCAATTACAAATGAAAGAAAATAAGAAGAGTAAAAAAAGACGAATCTTTCAAGTGTTTTTATTAATGATTTGTTCTGCTATTTTGTATGTGAGCTATGCAGCTTACGATATTTGGAGTTATCGCTTTAAAACGGATGATGATGTGAAGACAGATGCTGGTATCGTGCTAGGAGCAGCTTCATGGAACGGAAAACCATCTCCTGTATTTAAGGAAAGAATTAATCATGCGATTTCTCTATATAAAAACGGAAACATTAAGAAAATTATTTTTACAGGTGGTACAAAGTTTGAAGCGGAGCTTGAGGAAGCTCGTACTGCTAGAGTATATGCATTGAAACAAGGTGTAAAAGAGGAGGATATATTAATTGAAACAAAATCCCTTTTCACTGAAGAAAATTTAAAGAATGCGAAGGAAGTTGGAATAGAGAACGGAATACACTCATACACGATTGTAAGTGATCCACTTCATATGAAACGCGCAATGAGAATCGCAAAACATATTAACATTGAGGCATATGCTTCACCGACTCCAACATCAGCATATAAAACGTTAGATACAGAAATTCCATTCTTTTTTAAAGAATTATTCTCGTATATCGGATATGTAACCTCTTTGCCGCTAAAGGCATTGAAGGGGGATTAAATGGAAATCATTCACGAAAGAGCAAAGTTACGGTTAATGGATAGTGGTGATGTCGAAACTTTGTTTTCGATTGTAGAAGGAAATAGGCAAATTTGGGCGTATTTAATCTCTAAAATGGAAACTGTTCAAGATATGCAGCAATATGTTCAAAAAGCGATAAAGAGTTATGGAAAGGGTACACAAATCCCTTTCGCTGTAGTGGATCAACAGACGAACAAAATTGTAGGGAGTACACGTTTATATAATATTTCAGTAGAAGATAAAACAGTGGAGTTAGGGCAGACGTGGTACCATCCAAGTGTGCAACGTACGAGTATAAATACAGAATGTAAGTATATGCTTCTCCAGTATGCTTTTGAAAAACTGCATATGCTACGAGTGCAAATTAAGACGGATGTAAGAAATGAAAAAGCACAACGAGCAATTGAGAGGTTAGGTGCGGTAAAAGAAGGTGTGCTAAGAAATGAAAGAAGATTGCCAAGCGGCCATGTGAGAGATGCAGTTGTGTACAGTATTATTGCGAGTGAATGGCCAGGCGTGAAAGGGGAATTGTTAGAAAAATTAGAGTTATACAAAGAAAAGCTATAAATGATTAAATATTCAAGATCAAAAGAAGGAATAAAACTATATTATACAGAATATTTAGATAATAGGAGGTGTCGAATTTTGAATGAAATTGAATTAAAAAGTAATGTAATTAAGACAGGACGAGAGAGGAGTATTATTCTTCGGTTTATACTCGCTAGTCTTGTTGGGGTGTTTATGTTTTTCGTACCTGTTACAATAAATGGAGCTTCTTCTATTATGATTGATCATATCGTATCATGGATCCGAACTTCAGTTCCGGGCGTAGTACTTTATTATGCATTGTTTGTTATGGTGATTGGTGCGATTTATCCATTTTATACGAAAAAATGGAATACATCTATCGTAGACATTTGTTTTTCTATTTTAAAAGTAGTTGGTGTTGTTTTTGGCGTATTATATTGTTTTAAAGTGGGGCCAGTTTGGTTTTTTGCACCTGATGTTGGGCCATTTTTGTATGAGAAGCTAGTTATATCGGTAAGTTTACTCGTTCCAATTGGTTCGGCTTTTTTAGCGTTATTAGTCGGATATGGGTTGCTTGAATTTATCGGTACATTTTGCCGTCCGATTATGAGACCTTTATGGAATACGCCGGGACGATCGGCAATTGATGCGGTTGCTTCCTTCGTTGGAAGTTATTCACTAGCCTTATTAATTACGAACCGCGTATATAAAGAAGGAAAGTATACGACAAAAGAAGCAGCCATTATCGCTACAGGATTTTCTACAGTATCCGCAACATTTATGATCATCATCGCAAAAACATTAGACATTATGCATTTATGGAATGTTTATTTTTGGACTACACTTGTAGTAACATTCATCGTGACTGCTATCACCGTAAGAATCCCACCTCTTAGTAGAAAACCCGATACATATATTACGAAAGAAGGGTTCCTAGAGCCCGTTTATAAGGAAAAAATGTTAGAACGTGCTTGGGAAGATGCATTAGAAGTATCAAAATCTGCACCGAGCATTATGAAAAATATTGCAGTGAACTTAAAAGACGGTTTTATTATGACGATGGGAATTTTACCATCTATTATGTCAGTAGGGTTAATTGGTATCGTCTTAGCGAAGTTCACGCCAATATTTGATTGGATCAGTTATATTTTTTATCCATTTACATGGATTTTACAATTACCAGAAGCAGACTTAGCTGCTAAAGCGGTATCAGTTGGTATTGCAGAAATGTTTTTACCATCATTATTAGTTGTAAGTGCGCCGCTCGTGACAAAGTTTGTCATTGCGGTTGTTTCGGTATCATCTATTTTGTTTTTCTCCGCTTCAATCCCTTGTATATTATCGACAGATATTCCGTTAAAAGTATCAGATCTTATTATTTTGTACGTGCAGAGAACGATATTAACGTTGCTTATTATTACGCCGATTGCTTATTTGGTGCTTTAAATGTCTAGAAAATATAGCTTAGATTTATTAGAAAAGATTCAAGAAAAACAAGAAACCATCAATGTACAAGGCGCAGAAGTAATAGTGAAAAACATACCAGATTGCGATGAAAAGGGAGCAATGGATCCACGTCTTTATAAAGATATGAAGGTTCAAATGAATATAATGAGGTTTATGCCTAAAAATATGATGAAAATGGACGCTTCTGAAAAATCGGTAAAGAATATGAGAAAGCAGTTTAATGGTATTAAAAGCGTTCCAATCGTAACGAAAGATATAAATATTACGAATGAAACAGTTAAAGCGGAAGATGGATATGACATTCCGATAAGGATTTATAATAGTATTTCAAAACGAGAGAACGCGCCAATTTTATATTTTATTCATGGTGGTGGATTTATGGCAGGATCACCAGATGTGGTAGAAGAACTTGTGAAATTAATAGTAGAAAAAACAGATATACTAGCCTTTTCTGTAGATTATCGATTAGCTCCAGAACATCCTTTTCCAACTGGACATACAGATTGTTACACTACTTTAAAATGGATTTATGAGAATGCTGAAGCATTTGGCGGTGATAAGAATAATATTTTTGTTGCGGGTGATAGTGCTGGGGGCAACTTAACACAGTATTGTACAACGAGAGATATGGAAGATGGTAGAAACCTCGTTAAAGGGCAATTACTTCTGTATCCTACACTTAACATGTGTGACTATGAAGACGAGTTTTATTCTTGGAGTATAGATAAATATGAGATTGCTCCGAAATATAAAAAAGGATTAGAAAAAATGCTTAATATGATGCATGCAATGGTCGGGGGGATGGCAGAAATACTTGGTACGGAAGACATTCATTCGAAGTATTTAAGTCCATACGTTGATTTATCTTCAGATTATCCAAGTACATTTATTACGGTAGGAGAACATGATTTTTTAATGATTGAATGTTTAGCGTATGCAGCTAAATTGACGAAACAAGGAGTGGATACTGAAACGATTCTCTATCGAGGTTTAGGGCACGCGTATGGAGATAATGTAGGTGTCTATCCTCAAAGTGAAGATTTAGCGATTGAGATGGGGAGTTTTATATTGAAGCATAGTAAGAAAGACTCCTACTTCGAGTAATTGAAAGTCAGGCAAGGGAAATATGAAGAAATAAAATTGCGTGATAGAATTCCAGGTATGGTTGAATATATAGATAGCACAAGACTTCCGGCTGGTTTTCACTACTATATCCCTCCACACTGGCATAGAAGTATTGAAATTAGTTTAGTAATGTATGGAGACGTATTTTTGTATGTAAATGGGCAAAAAAAGAAAGTATCAGCTGGCGAGTTTATTTTTGTAAACAGTGGAGATGTGCACGAATTTGAAAAAGTTGAGAATGCAAGTTGTGCAGTAATGATGTTAATAGTTTCGTATGAATTTTTTAAAGAGCTAAATGCTGATTTTGATAAATATAGATTTACTCTACAAGCATCATTTGTTCAAAAAGAAAAGCTCCAACAAATATTTTATGAATTAAAGGAGTTAGTCACAAATTTTGATGAGTTAAGTTATATAAAAATGAATAGTTTAATTTATGAGATTGTTTATATTCTATTGTGCCACTGTAAAGATGGAAAAAAAGAAGATAATGATTTTCAATTTGGAAATAAACAAAAAGAGATGATTACATATATGTATGAACATTATGATGAAGAGCTTAAAATGAAAGATGTAGCGAAACACTTTTTTGTAAGTGAGGAACATTTTTCTCGTATGTTTAAAAAATCTTTCGGATCAAATTTCACCTCTTTTTTAACGAGATACAGGCTTCATAAAGCGTATGAAGATATTATTAGCAGTACAAATTCTATACAAGATATAGCGGTGAAACATGGATTTCCCAATGTGAAGTCATTCATTTCGCAGTTTAAAGGGAAATATGGGTATACACCATTACAGTATAGAAAAAATATCATATCAAAAAATGACAAGAATTGAATGAATCCAATTAACGTAAGTTTAGTTGAGAAGTTAATACAGAAACAGTTTCCTGAATGGGCACATTTGGAAGTGAAACCTGTAAAGCTTAGCGGGCATGATAATAGAACGTTTCATTTAGGAGATGAGATGAGTGTCAGATTACCAAGTGATGCAGCATATGCACCGCAAGTAGAGAAAGAAAACAAGTGGCTTCCTATATTAAGTAAGGAACTTTCTTTACCAATTTCTGCACCAATTGCAAAAGGGAATCCGTCTGAAGAGTATCCGTGGCCATGGTCTATTAATAAGTGGATAGAGGGAGAGACAGTTACGAAAGAAAATGTTTGTGACTTACATGAATTCGCAGCGGATTTAGGATCATTTCTACTAGAATTGCAATCCATTGATTCTAGTAACGGACCAATAGCTGGAGCGCATAACTTTTACCGAGGCGGTTTTATATCTGTATACGATGAAGAAGCGAGAGTAGCTATTGAAAACAATAAGGACGTTTTTGATGAGACATTGTTAAAGCATCTTTGGGATTTGACGCTCCGATCAAAATGGGAACGCACGCCAGTTTGGATTCATGGAGAAGTTGCGCCAGGGAATTTACTCGTTAAAGATGGAAAGCTTTGTGCCGTAATTGATTTTGGTATATTAGGAGTAGGTGATCCTTCGTGTGACGCGGCGATGGCATGGACATTTTTTGATGAAAATAGTAGAAACGTATTTAAAGAAGTGTTGAGGATGGACGAGGAAACGTGGGATAGAGCGAGAGGATGGGCGCTTTGGAAGGCGTTAATTACATATGATGCGAATAGAAATAGTAATGAGAAAGTAGCTGAGGAAGCATATCGTGTAATCCAAGTGATTGTGGATGATTATAAAATGAGATGAATGGTGAGAAATACAAGTAAAGAATATACCATTCGAATTGCTACAGAAGAAGACAGTAATAGCATTATTACTCTATTAAAAGAAGTAGCGCAGTGGTTACAACATAAAGAAGTGGATCAATGGCAGTATCTGTTAGGAGGAGAGGCTACAGCTGAAATATTAGAATGTATAAGAAAGAAATATACGTATGTTGTTATGAAAGAAGATGAAATTGTTGGCACGATTACAGCATCTCCTAAACAAAATGAATGGGATGAACATATTTTTGGTAAAGAGGAAGTTTCGGATTCAGTATATATTCATAGATTTGCAGTGAGACGGAAGTATAAGGGGAATGGAATAGGAGAATGGATTTTGCAGTGGGTAGAAGAAAATGTACAATGTGATAAAGAATACTTGAAGTTAGATTGTGTGGGGCATAATCGTACGTTGAATGATTTTTATAAGAAAAATGGTTTTGAGTATGTGGGCAGTACGGATGGGCTTAGTAAGTTTCAAAAGAAAAGGAGAAAATAAATGAAAAGAGGGATTTTTGTAGATATTCCAAATGAATACACTAATTTACTTTGGAAAGTGTTAAAGCTAATTGATATTACTGTATTTGATTGGCGAGTGGAAAATGAGGAATCTTATTTAGTAGTGCGTGATGGACTAGGTTCAGAATTATTTTCGGAAGATAAAAAAATAATGAATGGATTAGAATTTAAAAAAATTATAAAAGACAACATATATTATCTTATTTTTGCAGATTTAAAAGCATATCCAAAAGGGGAAGTACTAGGAGAGATTGAAACATATGAAGAATTTAAAGAGAGTAAGTGTGAAGTAGTCGTGCTAGTGGCGGATGGTGATTACATCCAAATTTATGCGAAAGATCAAGAAGCGATTGAATTGATGTATGAAAACGCACTGAATCAAGGTCTTTACGTTGAATACGTTACAGACGAAAATGACGGTAGAACGCGTTTGTCAGTATGGTAGATGCGAAATTATGGAGGGGATACGATGTATAATTCGAATTATTATGATTGGTATAGGCAGAATGATAAGTTGATAAGTGATATTGAAAAAGCTATAAACGGAGAGTATAGCGCTATAAATTGCTACGCAAAATTAGCTAATATGGCTCCAAATCCAGTAGAACGAAATCAGATTCTTGAAATTCGTAATGATGAAATAAAGCATTTCCAAAACTTTGTCCAAATTTATACGAACTTAACTGGCAGGCAGCCGAAACCGCAGATTACCGAAGACTGCCCGAATACGTACTTACAAGGATTAGAATTCGCTATACAGGATGAGCAAAGGACAGTAGATTTTTATTTAGAAATTTCAGATGAAACGTCGGATGCACGTATGAAAGAGTTGTTGCGCAGAATAGCTGCAGATGAACAAAATCATGCGGTTTGGTTTTTATATTATTTTGTGAAGTCCAAGTGATTGGTTATTATAAATCAAATTAAAGGAGGAGAAAAGAAAATGTTTAAAAATAAACTTTTATTGCTATCACCAGTTGTTGCACTACTTGTTGTTTTTATTTTTTCATTAACATTATTCCCAACCGTTCAACCGCAGCCGAAGAATTTACCAATTGCAATTGTAAATGAGGATCAAGGAGTAGAAATTCCAAATCAAGCTAAAATGAATATGGGGCAAACAATCGTTGATATGATGAAAAAATCATCGGAATCAGATGAAGAACCTGCGGTAAAGTGGGTAGAAGTGAAAAATAAGGAAGCAGTTCAAAAAGGGTTAAATAATAAAGAGTATTATGCAGCATTCGTCATTCCGAAAGAATTTAGTGCAAAACAAGCTTCATTACGAACACCACAGCCATCTTCACCAGAAGTAGAAATATTAATTAATCAAGGAATGAATACGGCTGCATCAACTATGGCAGGGCAAATATTAAATGGTGTAGTGGATAATATGAACAATAATGTTCGCGCACAAATATTAGAAGGATTGAAAGCAAAAGGAGCTACTTTAACAACAAACCAAGCTGAGAAATTAGTAACACCTATTGTAAAGAACGTGAAAAATGTGAATGAGGTTGGAAAAAATAGTGCGAATGGTAACTCACCAATATCATTATTCCAGCCGTTATGGATTGCAAGTTTAGCTAGCGCAGCGATTATTTTTATTGCGATTAGTAAAATGCCGGTACGTACAAGAAAAGAAAACTTTGCATTAAAACTAAAACAAATAGTGGCTGGAGCAGTTGCGACACTTGTAATTGGATTTGGTCTTACATGGATTGCAGATGGCATGGTAGGGTTAAATATTTCGAATTTCACGGATACAGCGTTATTCTTATCCATCACGTCTTTTAGCTTCTTCTTAATGATATCGGCGGTACTTTCATTAGTTGGGCTAAAAGGTATCGGTGTATTCGCACTCTTACTATTCTTCGGGGCACCGTTATTATCATTAGCGCCTGAAATGTTGTCTCCGTTTTATCAAGATTGGGTTTATTCTTGGCTACCAATGAAATTTATGATTGAAGGACTAAGGGAGATCTTCTTCTTCGGAAAAGGGTTAAGCTGGAATACACCTGTTACTGTGCTCGTTTGGATTGGTGTGGTAAGTATGGTTGTTATACTAGTAACTGCATTGAAGCGTAGTGCAGTAAAGGGACATAAAACGGAATTGAATGCTTAATTGATTTATAATAACCAACAACGTGTTGTTTATTTATATTTTGAATTATATGTTCGAGTTGAACCTTATACAATAATCAAAAATCGTGAATGTGTCGGTTATAAGACACATTTTCTAAATGTGTTGAGTAAAATTAAGGAGGGACATGCTTTGCGCGATAGTAATTTAGATTTGCGTGTTGTTCGTACAAAAACTGCCATACGAAATGCATTGGTGGAGCTAATTGAAGAAAAAGGTTTTGACGCCATTACAGTGAAAAATATTACAACGAAAGCAAACATTAATCGCGGTACTTTCTATGCACACTATCAAGATAAATTTGATTTAATGACAAAATGCCAAGAAGACATTATGTACGAGTTTTCTAACATTGCTAAACAGAAATTTCCGGAAGTGATTGCTGACCTTGGAACAAATCCTTCTCCAACAATGCCATTTATACTTATCACTTCTATTCTTGAATTTCTAAATGAAAATAGTGATTTTATGAGAGCTGTGCTTAGCCCAAACGGAGATTTATCTTTCCAAACAAAACTGAAAGACTTTATGTGGAAAACATTATTTGAAGATACGAATGGGGCTCTTATTGATAAGGAGAGTTTGCTTGTTCCAAGCGAATACTTAGCTTCGTATATGGCATCTGCTCATATAGGTGTCATTCAACAATGGTTAAATAGTGGTCAAAAAGAATCGCCTGAGGAGATTGCTCGTATTTTATCGACAATTGCAGTTCATGGACCTTTCTATGCAGCTGGTTTAAAGAAATAAATGAAGAAAAAGCCTTTTAAAGTGCTTTCTACGCTTGCGGCGGCAGCTGTGCTTAGTTGCACATTTGGGTATGGGGGTCAATCTGTTTATGCGGCAACGCCGTCTAATGTAGGAACTTTAAGTCCGATTGATGAAAATTTAATTCAAGAGGAGCGTTTAGCAGATGCGCTCAAGAAACGCGGTGTAATTAGTGAATCTACGTCGAAAGAAGACACATTAAAAGCTGTTGAAAAATACGTAGAGAAGAAAAAAGGAGAAAATGCGGGGAAAGAACCAGCAGCGGGGGATAGTGTTACGAGAGAAGCTGCTGACTTTTTGAAAAAAGTTAAAGATGCAAAAGCAGATGAGAAAGAAAAAGCAGATCAACCTGCTAGTGGCCCGGTAGTTGGACAAGAGCCAGTTAAAGGGGGATTAAGCGGCAAAGTACCAACTACTTCAGCGAAGCAAAAACAATATAATGGTGATGTCCGTAAAGATAAAGTGCTTGTATTGCTGGTGGAGTTTGCTGACTTTAAGCACAACAATATTGATCAAGTACCAGGTTATATGTATTCAAATGATTTTAATCCAGAACATTATCAAAAAATGTTATTTGGTAATGAGCCATTTACACTCTTTGATGGTTCAAAAGTACCAACATTTAAACAATATTATGAAGAGCAATCTGGTGGTAGTTATACAGTATATGGCACAGTAACAAAGTGGTTGACAGTTCCTGGTAATGCGGCAGATTATGGCGCAGATGCAGGAGATGGCGGCCATGATAATATGGGACCAAAAGGACCTCGTGATTTTGTAAAAGAAGCATTAAATGCGGCTGTAGAAAGTGGTATTGATTTATCTGAATTTGACGAATACGATCAATATGACAATAATGGTGATGGCAATAAAAATGAACCAGATGGTCTGATTGATCACTTAATGGTCATTCACGCTGGAGTTGGGCAAGATGGAGGCGGTGGTAGACTAGGTGATGATGCAATTTGGTCGCATCGTTGGCACCTTGGAACACCATATCCAATTGAAGGAACAAAAGCAAAAGTTGATAATTGGGGCGGTAAAATGGCAGCATACGACTACACAATTGAGCCAGAAGACGGGGCGGTTGGTGTATTCGCACATGAATTTGGCCATGATTTAGGCCTTCCGGATGAGTATGATACGAAGTATTCAGGAGCAGGGGAGCCAATTAACTCTTGGTCTGTTATGAGTGGCGGCAGCTGGGCTGGTAAAATTGCAGGTACAACGCCACCGAGTTTCTCTCCACAAAACAAAGAGTTCTTTCAAAAGAACATGGGTGGAAACTGGGCAAATATTGTAGAGGTAGACTATGATAAATTAAATCGTGGTATCGGTTTTGCAACGTACTTAGACCAAAGTGTAACGAAATCAGCTCGTCCTGGTCTAATTCGCGTTAACTTACCAGATAAAGAAGTGAAAGGTATTCAGCCTGCATTCGGTAAGAAATATTACTATAGTACAAAAGGCGATAATCTTCATACAACATTAGAAACACCAGTGTTTGATTTAACAAATGCAACAAATGCGAAGTTTGATTACAAATCATTGTATGAAATTGAAACAGATTATGACTTCCTTGAAGTGCATGCAGTGAAAGAAGATGGTACGAAAACGTTAGTGGATCGAATTGGTGAAAAGAATGTAAAAAATGGTCTAGATACAACAGATGGTAAATGGGTAGATAAGTCTTATGACTTAAGCAAATTCAAAGGTCAAAAAGTAAAATTAGTATTTGAATACATTACAGATGGTGGTTTAGCGCCGACCGGTTTTACTTTTGATAACGCTACATTAACTGTAGATGGAAATGTTGTGTTCTCTGATGATGCAGAAGGCGAAACGAAATTTAAATTAAATGGTTTTGTTGTAGCAGATGGTTTTGATAAGAAGAAGCATAACTACTATTTAGAGTGGAGAAACTATGCTGGTGCTGATCAAGCGTTAAAATATAGCAGTGGTGTACCGTATAATACAGGTCTTCTAGTATGGTATGCAGACTCTAGCTTTACAGATAATTGGGTTGGTTTACATCCAGGTGAAGGTTTCTTAGGAGTTGTTGACTCTCACCCAGAGGCAATTGTTGGAACGCTAAACGGCCAACCAACTGTTAAAAATAGTACACGATACCAAATCGCAGATGCTGCATTCTCCTTTAACCAAACGCCAGCATGGAAAGTTGTATCTCCAACACGCGGAATATATGATTACAAAGGATTACCAGGTGTAACGAAGTTTGATGATTCAAAATTGTATATAAATGATTTAATCCCAGATGCAGGACGTAAATTACCGAAATTTGGATTGAAATTTGAAGTAGTTGGACAAGCAGATGATAATTCTGCAGGTGCAGTTCGTTTATATCGTTAAATGAGTTCTTTCGTTCTCGATTTTCAGGAAATAGAAAAAACGCAGCTTTTTCTCGTTGGTGGAAAAGGATTGAATTTAGGGGAGTTATCAAATATTCAAGGTATACAAGTGCCAGAAGGATTTTGTGTTACAACAGTAGGGTATGAAAAGGCCATTGAACAAATTGAAGTGTTTCATACTTTGTTGAATCAGCTAGCCGTACTAAAAATTGAGGACCGAGATCAAATTAGTGAAATTAGTAAGAAAATTAGAGAAGCCATTATGGCAGTGAAAATTCCAGTTGATGTAGTGGAATCAGTAGCTCATTATCTCTCGCGTTTTGGAAATGAACATGCATATGCAGTGCGTTCTAGTGCTACTGCTGAAGATTTACCGTATGCCTCGTTTGCTGGTCAGCAAGATACATATTTAAATATCATCGGAAAAGAAGCGGTTTTGCAGCATGTAAGAAAGTGTTGGGCTTCTTTATTTACAGATCGAGCGGTTATATACCGAATGCAAAACGACTTTGATCATAATCAAGTTTCTATATGTGTTGTCGTTCAAAAAATGGTTTTCCCTGTGGCTTCAGGGATTTTATTTACTGCAGATCCGATTACTTCTAATAGGAAGGTGTTATCAATCGATGCCAGCTTTGGACTTGGCGAGGCGCTAGTATCTGGATTGGTTTCTGCCGATAATTATAAGGTAAAAGAAGACGAAATCGTCGAAAAGGTCATCGCAACGAAAAAATTAGCCATCTATGGACGAAAAGAAGGCGGAACAGAGACAAAGAAAATTGCTCCTAATCAGCAAAAAGTTCAAACACTTATTGAACAACAAATTTTACAACTAGCACGCATCGGAAGACAGATTGAAGCTTATTTTGGTTGTCCGCAAGATATTGAATGGTGTTTAGTTGATGATACATTTTATATTGTTCAGAGCAGGCCGATAACGACTTTGTATCCAATTCCAGAAGCAAATGATCAGGAAAATCATGTGTATGTATCGGTCGGTCACCAGCAAATGATGACGGATCCTTTGAAGCCATTAGGAATGTCTTTATTCCAGTTAACATCCTTTGGACCGAGGTTTCAAGCTGGGGGAAGGCTGTTTGTTGATGTTGCACAAAGATTGGCTTCACCTGCTAGTAGAGAATTTTTATTAAATACAATAGGAGAATCGGAGCCGCTTATTAAAGATGCATTAATGACTGTAATAGAGCGAGATAATTTTATTAAATTGTTACCGGATGATAAAGAAGAAAAAAGTCTTGGTCAAAGTATGCCATCTGCAAGCTCGCAACCACAAATCGAAAACGACCCAGCAATCGTTACGGATTTAATCAAGAACAGTCAAGCATCGATAGAAGAGTTAAAACAAAGTATTCAAACGAAATCAGGATTAGATGTACTTGATTTTATTTTAGAAGATATGCAGCAATTAAAGAAAATATTATTTCACCCGCAAAGTATGGCTGTCATTATGGCAGGTATGAATGCTTTATCATGGATCAATGAAAAGATGGAGCAATGGCTAGGAGAAAAAAATGCAGCAGATACACTTTCACAATCAGTACAAAATAATATTACTTCAGAAATGGGGTTAGCATTATTGGATGTTGCAGATGTAGTTCGGCCATATCCAGAAGTTATTGCGTATTTAGAGCATATAGAAGATGACAGCTTTTTAGATGAACTAGTTCAGTTTAAAGGCGGGGAAAAAGCTCGGGATGCAATCGGGGCGTTTCTGACTAAATACGGAATGAGATGCAGCGGAGAAATCGATATTACGAAAACGCGCTGGAGTGAAAAGCCAACTACAATTATCCCGATGATTTTAAATAATATAAGAGATTTTGAAGCTGGTGCTAGTAAGCGGAAGTTTGAAGAAGGGCTGCAGGAGGCTCTAAAAAGAGAAGAAGAGTTATTAGACGAATTGCAGTATTTAGCAGATGGCGAACAAAAAGTAGAAGAGACGAAGCGAATGATCAGTATAATTCGGAATTTCGCTGGCTATCGTGAATATCCAAAATACGGAATGATTAATCGCTATTTCATATATAAGCAGGCATTACTAAAAGAAGCCGAACAACTCGTGCGAAATAGTGTTATTACTGAAATAGAAGATATATACTATCTTACTTTTGAAGAACTTCACGAAGTCGTCCGCACGAATAAACTGGATTACAAAGTTATTCATAAACGAAAAAATGAGTACAAATTATATGAAAAACTAACGCCTCCGCGTGTTATTACTTCTGATGGTGAAATTATTATAGGTAAATATAAACGAGAAAATCTCCCTACCGAAGCAATAGTAGGTTTGCCTGTTTCTTCTGGAGTGATAGAAGGGAGAGCGCGTGTTATTTTAAACATGGAAGATGCAAGTTTAGAAGATGGAGATATATTAGTTACGGCATTTACTGATCCTGGCTGGACGCCATTGTTTGTGTCTATAAAAGGATTAGTTACGGAAGTTGGCGGACTCATGACACACGGGGCAGTGATTGCGCGTGAATATGGATTACCAGCAGTCGTCGGGGTAGAGAATGCTACGAAACGAATAAAAGACGGGCAACGAATTCGGGTACATGGAACAGAAGGGTATATTGAGATAGTGTAGATGAGAGCGTTAGTAGTAGCTACAACATTAGCTATTCCTTTTGCTGTTTATTCTAGCCCAGTGCAAGCAGCGGAAAATATAAAAGAAAATAAAGCAGGAGTTATGGTAACAGATCGTGTATATAATGTTGAAATCAAAATATATAAAGATCAAAAAGATGAGCCATCCATGGTGTCTCAATACATAAAAGATCCCAAAGTTAAGATTGAAAATGGGAAAAAAGTTGTTACTGCAACAGTACAAGATAGCGATTATTTCCAATATCTTAGAATAGAAGATAGAAATCAACCAGGTGTATTTCACGATGTGAAAGTATTGTCAGAAGATAAGAGGAAAAATGGGACGAAAGTGGTTCAGTTTGAAATAGGAGAATTTTCGAAGAGATATAATATGCAAATGCATATTCTCATTCCTGCTATTGGATATGATCATAAATATCAAGTTCAATTTGAAATTTCAGATCCGACAGCAAATAACAAAGAAACTGAGAAACCAGATGATAATTCTAATGCAGGCGATAAGGAAACGGACCATCAAGTTGATAGTCAAAATATGATAACGGACAAAAAATTAAGGGAACTTGTTAATAAAAAAGTATTTAATAGAAAAGATTTAAATACACCAATTACGAAAGAAGAGTTATTACAAGTAAAAAGCTTATTTTTAAATACGAATGAGATCCTCGACTATAGTGGATTGAAATATATGCCTAATTTAAAATCCTTAACAGTTGCTAATGCAAAGATAACAGATCCGTCGTTCTTTGCGAACTTAAAACAATTGAACCATTTAGCTTTGCGCGGTAATGAAATTGTAGATGTAACACCGCTTATTAAAATGGATAATTTAGAATCGCTTGATTTAAGTAATAATAAAATTACGAACGTTGCACCACTAACTGAAATGAAGAATGTGAAAAGTTTATATGTAGCAGGCAATCAAATTGAAGATGTAAAAGCATTAGCAAAAATGGGACAACTAGATTACTTGAATTTAGCAAATAATAAAATTACGAACGTTGCTCCATTAAGCTCGTTAAAAAATGTAACATACTTAACTTTAGCGGGTAATCAAGTTGAAGATATTACACCGTTATATTCATTACCTTTAAAAGATTTAGTATTAACGCGTAATAAGGTTAAAGATTTATCGGGTATTGATCAATTGAATCAATTAGATGAATTATGGATTGGGAAAAATCAAATTGAAGACGTGACACCACTTACTAAAATGACTCATCTTAAAGTATTAGATGTACCTAATAATGAGTTAAAGGATATTACTCCATTATCAAATTTAGTAAACTTGCAAAAACTTGATTTAGAGGCAAATTATATTTCTGATTTATCACCAATTAGTCAGTTGAAAAAATTAACGTTTTTAAGCCTTGTTGCGAATGAAATTCGTGACGTTAGACCTGTTATCGAATTAAGTAAGCAAGCATATATTAATATTCAAAATCAAAAAGTCTTTTTAGAGGACGTAGAAGTAAATAAAGAAGTGAAATTACCTATTTATGAAAAAGACGGTGAAATCTCTACAAAAATCCGTTTAAAAAGTGATGGCGGCACTTACAATAATGGTGTAATTACATGGAATACGTTAGGTGAGAAAATATATGAGTTTGGAGTAAAAGATCCATTTGCTGATACAGGTATTTTTTACACTGGTACAGTAATACAAAATGTTGTGGATAAAGTATCAGGAGAAGTAACGGATCCAAAAGGAGAAGTAACAGAACCAAAAGGAGAAGTGACAGAACCAAAAGGAGAAGTAACAGAACGTGAAGTGACAGAACCAAAAGGAGAAGTAACAGAACCAAAAGGAGAAGTGACAGATCCAAAAAGTGAAGTAACAGAACCAAAAGGAGAAGTGACAGATCCAAAAAGTGAAGGAACAGATCAAGTGAATTCGCAAATTACTAAAAATAACGCATTGAATAAACAAATTGTTAAGAAGGAACAGATATTACCTGCTGCAGGACATGATACGAATTGGTTATCCGTTTTTGGTGGGGGATTAATGTTGATAGGAGCTTATTTATATAGAAGGTTAAAGAGAATTAACTAAGTGAAGAATGCTAATATGCCAAAAGGAAGAGGTATGGTAAAGTGGCAACCGTTTGCCAGTATGCCGGAGCAGTTCGCAGTTATTAAAAAAATGATCCAGGAGCAAGCGAAAGTCACGCGTCCATTCTTAACACAGGATGCAAAAGAGGTGCTTGAAAATAAGTTATTATGTTCCTATTTAGGTGAGGAAGAGGTTTTACTTACATATTATAAAGGTGGCTACTTATATAAAAATTACATAACAGTAGTTCATATTAATCCATTAAATGAGACGATTATTTGTACAGATACTTTTGGGTATAAACGTACTTTTAAATTCGGTGATTTAATTGAAATAGAATAGATGGATTTGACTGCAAGTATTCATTTGTTTGCGAGTAATCCGCGCGAATTCGCATTAAAGTTTAAGAGAGAAATATATGAACGTACACGGATTGAAAGTACGATTGGTATAGGGCCTAATTTATTTTTGAGTAAAGTAGCGATGGATGTTGAGGCGAAAAAGAATAAAGATGGAATAGCGCACTGGACGTATGACGATATACCCGAGAAGTTATGGAGTATTAGACCACTCAGTAAATTTTGGGGTATATCGTACAAAACTGAAATGAAATTGAATCGAAAAGGTATACATACAATTGGAGAATTAGCTCAGTATCCTTTGAAATATTTAAAGCAATCTTTCGGTGTAATAGGGGAAGAATTACATTTACATAGTAACGGGATTGATTTCAGCAGAATAGCAGAGAAATACGTTCCAGCGACAACATCTATAGCGAAAAGCCAAATATTATTACGGGATTATTCGATAGGAGAGTTCGTAGTTATTTTATTAGAGCATATAGAAGAAGTTTGTTATAGGTTGAGAAGAGAAAAGAAATACGCGCAAACGATCCATTTTTCAGTTGGATATAGCAAAGAATATGGAGGGGGAATAAAAAAGGCACATACGTTAAATCGGGCAACAAATTTAACGATGGATATTTACAATGTTTGTACATATTTTTTATACGAGCGTCATACAGGGGAACCAATTAGATCGTTAAGTGTCTCATTAACAAACCTTATTAATGAAGGAGAAGAGCAAATTTCACTTTTCGATAACATTGTACAAAGAGAAAAAGAAATGCGATTAACGAAAGTTATGGACGAAATTCGAACACGATTTGGTAAGAACAGTATTTTACGAGGTATTTCTTACACAAGCGTCGCAACAGCAAGATATAGAAACACATTATTAGGAGGGCACAAATCGTGAGTGGCATATTGTCCAAAGTGCGGCATTCAGGTAGAGAGGGACCAAATACCTTGTCCATTATGCTTTACCTATATTCCAAAAGTCTCAAGCGATAAACAGCTTCTTGAAGAAAATGGTTTTCCACACTATTACAGTATGTATGAAAATGTAAGAGATAACGTACTTAAACTAATTTTTCGTATTTTTAGCGTAGGAGCCCTTTTAGCTCTTTTCATTCCTATCTTAATTAATTTTATATTAGATAAAACTTTAACATGGTCTTTGTATAGTAGCAGTTCAGTCATTTCTTTTTGGATTGTAATTTATGTTTTCTCTAAGAAAATTAAAAGGAAAGCTCTTGTGTTAAATATTACCACTATATGTTTATTACTTGCATTAGATATGGCTGATAATCAAATAAATTGGTCTGTTACTATAGCAATTCCTATATTTTTGATGTTCGTTACTTTAATTTGGCTGAACAGAATGTTTTATAAAAAGAACAAAAAAGGATGGCTTGCTTTTGTGGTAGTAATTACAATATCTGTATTTATTTTAACAGCATGGATTAGTTTTATATTAGGACAATATAGTAAACGTCCCTATACTTTTTCAAGGTCTCTCGAGGATATGAAAATCTTTTTATCTATTGGTACCGTATGTCTAATTCTTTCCTATGGTTTTCCGAACAAATGGAAAGAAATATTGAAAAGAAAATTTCATTTTTAAATGAACGTAGATTGGTACAAACTAGATAATGCCGGAAAGCTATATGCTTCAACTGTTACATCGAGAGTTTCTACTGTTTTTAGAATTTCAGTTAACCTTAAAAGCATGGTTAATCCTGAAGTTTTACAATGGGCTATTGAACAAACTTTAGAACAACTCCCTCTATTTAAAGTGATCGTAAAGAAGGGGATTTTCTGGAATTATTTTAAAAAAACGAATGAAATTCCTATTGCTTCAATAGAGCATTACTATCCTTGTTCTAATCTGTTTTTGACCAGTCAGAATATATTCCCTTATCGTATTCTGTATTATAATAGAAGAATTTCTTTTGAAGTTTCGCATATGCTGACAGACGGTACGGGAGCTCTAGAATTTTTAAAACTTTTGGTGACTTATTATGTTACAAGGAAAGAATCTCTTGATTTGCAAATGGAAACGAAAAATAGAATTAACATAGAGTTTGAAGATTCTTTTGCTACATATTACGAAGAAAATGTACCAAGCTGGCAAGAAGGTCTTGATTATGCATACAAACTCCCATTTAAGTTTGATAAAAAGGGAATATATCATATTACTACAGGAGAAATCGATATAAGGGAAATTAAACAGTTAGCAAAATCGCAAGGTATAAGTATTACTACTTATTTAATATCTAAATACATAGAGGTATTAATTGAAATTCAAGCTGAGCTAGCGGCTAACCCTAAACCTATCACCATCAATGTACCTGTTAACTTGCGGAACTTTTTTGAAAGTCAAACCCTTCGCAATTTCTTTGTTAGTATACCCATAACAATTGATCCCCGTCTAGGTGAATACACATTTCATGAGATTGTACAGAAGGTTCAAATAGAATTTAAACGATATTTAAACAGGAAGCAGCTGAAACCACTTATCGCTCGAAATGTTCGTGGAGAAAGAAATGTCTTGCTACGACTTTTGCCACTTACTATTAAGGACCAATTGGCACCTATTATACATTCAAAATTTGGGGAAAGCTTGTATACAAGCTCCATTTCTAATTTAGGAGTAGTAACTCTGAATAAGGATATAGAACCTTTTATTGAGCGATTTGAATTCTATCCACCTCCCAGTGTAGGTAATAAAATAAAAGCCGGAGTTATTAGTTATGGTTCTTACATGTATATCACTTTCGGAAATATATCTGATATTCAAATTGTAGAACGGGAGTTCTTTAGAAAACTAAAAAAAGCCGGTATTAATGTGAAAATAGAATCTAATAGGAGAGGATATTAGATGAAAAAAGTTTTAAAAAAAGTCTTGCCTGTCACTGTTGTTGTTGGTTCAGTACTAATTTTTACTTCTGCATGTACAAATGATGCTAGTTCTGATAAGCAAGATAGTTCAATAAAATATGAGGAAAAGAGCTATTCAATAGAAGCTGATAAGATTTCCCAAATATTTCTGTCTGATATAGACCGTAGTGTTGATGTGGTAAAATCAAACGATAATGAGGTTCATATTACGTATTTTGAAAATGATAAAGAATCTTATGCAATAGATATCTCGGATGACAAGAATTTAATAATGAAAGCCAATACTAATAAAGAATTGAAAGACTATGTTGGCCTTAATTCTGATAAAACACATAGAAATGTAAAGATATCGGTTCCGCGTGGTATGGAAAGCGGTGTGGAAATAAAAACATCTAAAGGAGATATTAATCTGTCAGAAGTAAATATATCCGGTTTCATTGATGCAACAACTTCAAACGGAAAAATAAAAGCTTCAAATGTAGAAATTGAAAAGAGTTTCAAAGTAGAAACCAAAAATGACGATATAAATCTATCAAATGTGAATGTAAAAGGTTCCATAGATGCAACAGTTTCAAATGGTAACCTATATATAGCAAAAGTTGCAGTTGAAGATACATTAAAATTACAGTCAAAAAACGGCGGTATAAATGGAACTATAGTAGGATCATATGATGTATTTAGTATTTCGAGCCAAGCTGCTAAAGGTAAAAACAATCTGCCAGAAAATAAAACTGGTGGCGATAAAAAATTAGATGTCAATGCTAATAATGGAGACATAAACCTGAAATTTGTTCATTAAATGGCAAGTGCAATAATAATTTCACTTGCAGCTTGTGGTACAACGCCTGAAAAGCAGGATAAGAATTCAAAGAGTCAAAATGTTACGCAAAGCACAAAAAGTTTTGATGAGAAAGATTTAAAAATGAAAAGTACAGCTTATTTGGAGCAATTTCAAAAACATGAATTTGATCAACTTTATAAAAATGCAACTCATGAAATGACTAGTAAATTACCTAAGGATGAGTTTGCCACTAAATGGAATACTTTAATATCTCAATTAGGGCCTGCTTTAGATACAGAATCCAAAGCATTTAGTTTGAAAGATAAAAATGAAAAGGTGTCTATTACCACAAAACATCGTAAAAATAATTTGCAAACTACTTTTGTTTATACAAGAGATGGGAAGGTAACCGATATTCAAACTCAGTTACAGCCACTTATAGTTAAACCAGAGAAAGGGGAAAAATGGGAAGAATCTTCAATTAAAGTTGGTTACAATGAAAAAAAACTGAATGGGCTGTTAACTCTCCCTAAAGGAATAGAAAAACCACCGGTCGCAATTTTGCTTCAGGGGTCTGGTCCAAATAATATGGATTCAATCATTGGTACGGGTCTTAATCGTCCTTTTGCAGATATTGCACACGGTCTTGCAGAAAAGGGAATTGCTTCTATTCGTTATGACAAACGTTCTTATGCCTATCCGAATGATGTTTTTGATGTGGAAACAGAATATTTGAAAGATGCTAAAGAGGCAGTTGGACTTGTTAAACAAGATAAAAGAGTAGATGGTAACAGGATCTATCTAATCGGGCATAGTCAGGGTGGTTTACTGGGACCAAAGATTGCACAGGATAATCCAGAAATAAAAGGTTTTGTCTCAATGGCTGGTACCCTACGTCGGTTAGAGGATGTAGTGTTGACACAGACTAAATTGCGGTTAGAACAAGAAGACCTATCAGGCGAGCGTAAAAAAGAAGAATTAGACAATACGAAAGCGGCAATACAAAAAATAAAAAATCTCGATACATCTGACAGAACAGAAGTTATACTAGGCTATCCAGCTAGTTATTGGAGTAGTTTGAATAAAATTAATGGTGTAAGTATTGCTAAAAAACTTAATATTCCTATGTTTATCATTCAAGGTACAACTGATTTTCACGTCTTAGAAAAAGTGGATTATAAACTGTGGCAGGAAACACTTGCGGGTAAAGACGATGTCAGTTTCAAGCTCAATCCAGGGTTGAGTCATTTGTTTATGCCAGGCGGTTCTGCAGATAAATTTGACGGTAGTATTTACAATAAACCAGCTCATGTAGATTCTCAGGTGATAGAAGATGTCTCAGAATGGATTAACGCTCAACATTAAATGAATGTACTTGCTGTAGCAAAGCTAAATTTTAAGAAAGTAAAATTATCGTACGTTATTTTTATCGCAGCGATTGTCTTACAAATAATTAGTTACGTAATCAATGATTTACTGGGAACAACTAATAAAGGACAATTTTATTTAAGTTTTGGATTCTATTCTTATATCATAATTTTAATGAGTGCGGTGCTCATTCCTGCTAAAAATTTCCGGAAAATTATGAATCTTAATGTGAAAAAGCTGGATTATATGAGAGGAATCCTTATAAATTATATTGGTTTCGCTCTTGTTATTTCGCTATTTACGGTGCTTTGCTATCTTTATTTAGATAAATTATTACCTGTAGGTAATAATGGATTTGTAGCCAACCCATTTGGTGTTTTTGGTTGGGGGAATAACGGGGTTAGTATTGCCTTCATTCGTCAATTTGTATTTATGCTGATGGTTGCTTTGATTGTTCATACATTAACCACAATCCAAGGATCTTGGTATGGTTGGCTTACAGATATCATTATTGCAGCTGTCATTTGTGTATTTACATCTATTGCTTCACTTCGAAAAGTATTAGGCTTGATATTTGACACGCTAATCTTTACTCCAAATGCAGTTATTCAAATAATAAGTTGTCTTGGAGTATCTGCCATTGTCTATGTTTTATGTGTTTTGGTCGTAAGTCGAAAGAAGATTTAAATGATTAATTTATCCAATGTAACTAAAGGTTATGGGAAAAATGAAGGGTTACGGAATTTTTCCGTAACCTTAGATTCACCGGGTATTTACTGTTTGTTAGGTAAAAATGGTGCAGGAAAAACTACTTTTCTCAAATTAATCGCAGGTCACCATAATGCTAGTGCTGGTGAAGTCAGAGTTGAGGGAAACCTCGTGAATATGATGCATATGCCGGAGCAAGTATATTTTGTTCCTAGTGATGCAGAACATTTTAATATGCGTATAAGGGACTTATTCAAGACTGCAAAAGAATTGCACAATCAATTTGATCTTAATTTTGCAATTGAAATTGCTGAAAAATTTAAACTGGATTTAAACAAAAAGTATGAACAAACATCATTTGGAATGAAAGTTATGGTCAACACAATCCTTGGTATGGCTAGTAACAAGGCTGTAATTATTCTAGATGAGCCAGTTTTAGGGTTTGATGCTATTACACGCAATAGTTTTTACGATTTGTTACAAGTATGCAATGAACAAAAGCCAAAAATTATTATTGTTTCTACACACTTAATTGATGAAATTTCTAGAGTTGCAGAAAAGCTTCTTATCATTGATAAAGGAGAGCTTAAATTATATGCAGATACCACTGATATTGATGAGATGGCTTATTCTGTAACAGGTCCGGTTGATATCGTCGAACAGGTAACGAAAGGTCTAAATATTATCGGTAAAAAAATCGTGGGTGGATTTGTATCACAATATATTTTTGACCAGCCAATTGAGGATACAGACACAGTAATGATATCGCCTTTGGGTTTACAAGACTTCTTTATCAGTCTTGTTGAAGAAGGATAAATGAGAACTGAGAAACCCGTATTTGCACAGGTTGCAGAGATGATTGAAAATGATATTTTATCTGGTACATATAACCCGGACGATTTAATTATTTCAACCACTCAGATTTCTAAGCTTCTCTCAGTAAACCCAACTACATCGGTAAAGGCTGTTAAGATTCTCGCAGATAAAGGTGTGCTCTATAAAAAGCGAGGAATTGGAATGGCAGTAACCAACGAAGCAAAGAAAATCATATTGGAAGAGCGAAAAAAAGAGCTGTTAGATACGATACGACAATCGATGAAAATTGGTATATCACGAGAGGAAATAATTAAATTAGTAATGGAGGAAAACGATGATTAAATGTTGAAAAAAATCATTCCAGTTGCTTTAGCATTAAGTACAGTTACTTTTACTAGTGTATTTGCTACGCCTTCAATCCAAGCAAGTACAGAACAAAACCGCTACATAGATGTACAAATGCTCGGTATTAACGATTTTCATGGGCAACTAGACACTGTAAAAAAAATTAACAATAAAGATGCAGGGGGAATTGAGTACTTAGGGGCTTATTTACGTGATCGTGAAAAACAAAATCCAAATACATTAAAGGTACATGCTGGAGATGTTGTTGGAGCAAGTACTCCTGTTTCAGCATTATTACAAGACGAACCTACGATTGAATTTCTAAATGATTTGAAATTCGATGTTGGAACTATAGGAAATCATGAATTTGATGAAGGTGTTGAGGAAATGCATCGCCTTATTTATGGTGGATACCATGAGAAAACAGGTAATTTTAAAGGAGCAAAATTCCCATATGTTGCTGCAAATTTCTATAATAAATCCACCGGTCGTTTATTTTTACCACCATTCACTATAAAAAAGGTACAAGGAGTTCCTGTTGGATTTATCGGAGTCGTAACAACGGATGTTCCTAACCTTGTTATGCCTACTATGCTAAAGAATGTAGAAATTACAGATGAAGTTGAAGCTATTAACAAATCTGTAAAGCAATTAAAAAAACTAGGCGTTAAATCTATCGTTGTTCTTGCACATAACGGAGGTACAACAGATGGGAACGGCGTAACAAATGGTGATATCGTCCGATTAGCAAATGAGACTGATCCAGAAGTCGATGTTATTTTTGGTGGCCATAGCCACACCTATGTAAATGGAACTGTTAATAATAAACTTGTCGTACAAGCAAATTCATATGGTATGGCTTTTGCTGATGTTGATGTAAAGATTGATCGTAAGACACAAGATATTGTTGAGAAAAAAGCAGAAATTGTTACAACTTACCATGAAGGCATGGAGCCTGATAAAAAAATAAAGAAGAAGATGGAGAAATATCAAGCAAAAATCGCACCTCTTGTTAATGAAGTTGTAGGTAAGTCTATTGCTCCACTAGATCGCAAACTCAATACGGCTGGTGAATCTACTCTTGGAAATTTAGTTGCTGATGCTCAGCGTACAACAATGGAATCTCAAATTGCACTTATGAATCCTGGTGGTATTCGTAATGACTTAGATGCTGGTGATATTACATGGGGAGAGATATATGGTATTCAACCATTCGGAAATCAATTAATAAAAGTAAATTTAACGGGTCAAGACATTCGTGATATTTTAAATCAACAATGGCAAAAAGACATAACAAGAATGCTTCAAATTTCAGGAATCCAATACACTTGGGATGCGAACAAACCTAATGGAGAAAAAGTAACAAGTATTCGCTTAACAAATGGAGAAGAAATTATTCCTTCTAAAACTTACAGCGTCGTTGCGAACGCATTTCTAGCTTCAGGTGGAGATGGATTTGTATCCTTTAAAAACGGTAAAGATGCTGAAACAGGACCAACTGATTTTGAAGCATTAGTAGATTATATAAAAAAATCAAAAGAACCAATTCAGTCTATTATTGATGGAAGAATTCAAAAAGTAAATTAGATGAATATTAAAGGAGGTAGGAGAATGGCAAAAATTACTGTAGGAACCGAAAATCAAGCACCAATTGAGATATATTATGAGGATTATGGTATAGGGAAACCAGTTGTACTAATTCATGGTTGGCCGTTAAGTGGTCGATCTTGGGAATACCAAGTTCCCGCTCTTGTTGAGGCTGGATACAGAGTTATAACATATGATCGTCGAGGTTTTGGAAAATCATCTCAGCCATGGGAAGGGTATGAATATGATACCTTTACTTCTGATTTACATCAACTATTAGAACAGTTAGAGCTTCAAAATGTCACACTTGTTGGTTTTTCTATGGGTGGAGGCGAGGTAGCCCGGTATATTGGAAAGTATGGAACCAATAGAGTAGAGAAGGCTGTATTTGTAGGAGCTGTACCACCATACCTTTACAAGTCAGCAGATCATCCTGAGGGTGTATTAGATGATGTAGCAATTCAAGGATTTGAAAATGGAGTGAAAAGTGATCGCCTAGCATTCCTTGATGAGTTTACGAAAGGATTTTTTGCTGCTGGAGATCGAACTGACTTAGTTAGTGAACCATTTCGACTTTACAATAGGGATATCGCTGCGGGTGCATCACCTAAAGGAACACTAGATTGTATCGCTGCTTTCAGCAAAACAGACTTCAGGGGCGATTTAGCCAAGATTAATATACCTACCCTTGTTATTCATGGTGATTCAGATGCAACTGTACCATTTGAATATAGTGGGAAATTAACACATGAAGCAATTCCTAATTCTAAAGTAGCGTTAATAAAGGGTGGTCCACATGGGCTCAATGCAACGCATGCCAAAGAATTTAATGAAGCACTTCTATTATTTTTAAAGGACTGAATGACTGATCTCTATTCTCGTATTAACAAAGATGATGCTGTCGTGCTTTTAGTAGATCATCAAACTGGTCTTATGTCCGGACTAGTACGTGACTATGGTGTTGATGAATTCAAAAACAATGTTTTAGCTCTTGCTCACACTGCTAAGTTTTTTGATTTACCAGTTATTTTAACAACAAGCTTTGAAAACGGACCTAACGGCCCTTTAATGCAAGAATTGGTTGATCTCTTTCCTCACGCACAAAAAATAGCTCGACCTGGACAAATTAACGCATGGGATAATGATGATTTTGTAAAAGCAATCGAAGAAACTGGAAAAAAGCAACTTATCATCGCGGGCGTAGTTACGGACGTTTGTGTTGCTTTCCCGGCACTTTCCGCTATAAAAGCTGGATATGAAGTATTTGCTGTTACTGATGCTTCAGGAACTTTCAGCAAACAAGTTGCAGATGCTGCCAATACGCGTATAGCACATAATGGTGTACAACTTATGAACTGGTTTAGCGTAGCTTGCGAATTACAACGTGATTGGCGCAACGATGTCGAAGGTTTTGGCAATTTGCTTGCTAGTAATCTTCCAGGCTATCAAAATATAATTGGAAGCTATTTAGGTGCTCAAGGAGATCTTAGTAAACAAAATGCATAATTGACAGAAGATACATTAATTTCAATAAATAATTTTAAACAATTAAAAAAGGAGCGTTTTATTATGGGTAATTTAGAATTGTTAAATCCGGAGAACAGTGCCTTAATTTTAATTGATTTTCAGCCTCAAATGACTTTTGGAGTTGCAAGTATTGATAGACAAACATTGATTAATAACGTTATGTTGCTTGCTAAATCAGCAAGAACTTTTAACGTACCTACTATTCTTACTACAGTTGAGACACGCAGCTTTTCTGGTTATTTTTGGCCACAAATTCTTGACATATTCCCAAACCATGAAATTATAGAACGCAGTTCAATGAACTCTTGGGAAGATCCAAAATTTGTTGAAGCAGTTAAAGCAACAGGTAGAAAGAAATTAATATTTGCAGCACTTTGGACTGAAGTTTGCCTTGCATTCCCTGTGCTTGAAGCAATTAAAGCTGGCTATGAGGTGTATGCAGTTGATGATGCTTCAGGTGGTACTAGTTTGACAGCACATAACGCTGCTATGCGTCGTGTAGAACAAGCTGGTGCAATTCCAGTGACAGCAATTCAAGTTTTACTTGAATACCAACGTGACTGGGCACACAAAGACACTTATGATGCTGTAATGGAGATTGTAAAGGAACACACTGGTGCTTATGGTCAAGGTGTAGAATACGCATATACTATGGTGCATGGCGCGCTTCCAAGCAGGAAAATATGAATGAAACAAGAAGGCGTAGCTGTCGAAGAGACTTATACAGGGAACACGATGGATGCTGCTAATCCAGTAACAACGATTGTTACATGGGAAATTCAACAAGGTAAAGAAAAACAGTTTGAAACATGGAGACATGAAATCGAAGCTGCCGCTACTAAATTCCCAGGGCATTTAGGTATAAATCTAATAGTCCCAAATAACGAATTCAGAGAGTATACTGTTATTTTTCGCTTTGATACATATGAGCATCTACGTGCTTGGCAAGAATCAGATGTTCGCCGAGATTTGTTAAAAACGTCAGAACAATTTCAAGTTACTAATCCAAGTTACAAAACTGAAAGCAGTTTGGCTTATTGGTTTGTTACTCCGAAAACGCCAGTTCCACCGCAAAAATGGAAAATGTCTATCGTTACCCTTCTGGGTGTATGGCCTCTTAGCATGTTAGTTCCTAAATTGATAGGACCTATTATAAAACATATGAATCCTATTATGTCGGCTTTTTTTGTTTCTGTATGTATTGTGTCCTTGCTATCATGGGTAGTTATGCCGGTTTTCGGTAAATTATTTCATCCATGGTTACAAAATAATAGGAAGTAGATGAATTTACCGGATATGATCTTATATAACGGAAAAATTACTACCCTTGATCCCTCTCAACCTGAGGTATCTGCTATCGCCATAACTGATGGTTTAATAACTGCAGTAGGTGGAGATGAGCTTCTTGATAGTGCCACAGAAAAAACAAAAAAAATAGACCTTAAAAGAAAAAGAGCTATTCCAGGCCTGAATGACTCCCATATACACGTTATTCGTGGCGATCTTCATTATAATATGGAATTACGATGGGAAGGTGTGCCTTCAATTGCCATTGCTCTCGAAATGCTCAAAGAACAGGCAAGGCGTACACCTGCTCCTCAGTGGGTAAGAGTAGTTGGAGGTTGGTCTGAATTTCAATTTAAAGAGAGACGGCTGCCAACTTTGGAAGAGATTAATGCTGTTTCTGAAGACACACCTGTCTTTGTCCTACATCTTTATGATAGAGCACTTGTAAATCGTGCAGGGCTGCGTGCACTGGGATACACAAGAGATACCCCAGACCCTCCAGGTTGTTTAATTGAGCGGGATAAACGAGGTAATCCAACGGGCCTTTTAATTGCCAATCCTAACGCTTCTATTCTTTATTCAAGTTTGGGTAAAGCTCCAATACTTAATTTTGACGACCAGATTAACTCAACTCGCCATTTTATGCGCGAATTAAATCGATTAGGTATTACAAGTGCCATTGACGCAGGTGGTGGTTTCCAAAATTATCCTGACGACTACAAAGTTGTTGAATATTTAGCCGAGAAGGAACAATTAACTTTGCGTATTGCTTATAATCTATTTACGCAAAATCCTAATCATGAATATGAAGACTTTGCCTCATGGGCAAAAATTGTTTCTCCAGGTCAAGGAAATGATAAGTATAAAATGAATGGTGCCGGAGAAATGTTAGTATTCTCGGCAGCCGATTTTGAAAAATTTCAAATGCCACGGCCCGAACTAGCTACGATGATGGAAGCTGACTTAAAGAAAGTGATTTCTCTATTGGTAGAAAACCGTTGGCCATTCCGTTTACATGCAACTTATGACGAGTCAATCACACGATTCTTAAATGTATTTGAGGAAGTCAACAGAGAAATTCCTTTTAATGGGCTACGCTGGTGGTTTGATCATGCAGAAACAATCTCAGATCGTAGTATGGAACGTGTTAAGGCTTTAAATGACGGTATTGCCATCCAAGACCGCATGGCTTTTCAAGGTGAATACTTTGTTGATTTATACGGAAAGGAAGCTGCAAAGCGTACACCTCCGATTTATCGTATGTTAGACCTTGGTATACCTGTTGGCGCCGGTAGTGATGCAATCAGGGTTTCCAGCTATAACCCTTGGGTTGCTCTTTACTGGATGGTTGCCGGAAAAACCATTGGTGGGCTTTCCATATACGATGAAAAAAATAAACTTGATAGAAAAGTAGCCCTGGAATTATATTCAAAAGGAAGTGCGTGGTTCTCTGGTGATGAAGGTAAAAAGGGAACCCTTGCAGTAGGTCAGTTTGCTGATATTGCTGTATTGTCTGCTGACTACTTTACTGTGCCAGAAGAAGAAATCAAAGACCTTGAATCATTACTCACCATTATGGGTGGGCAGGTTGTTTATGGACATGATGAATTTAAAAATTTATCACCTGAATTGCCGCCAGCATCACCTGATTGGTCACCGACGGGCGTTTATGGTTATGGTGGTGCTAACCTAGCCAACACTATACTTTCTCACGATTCCCATGATAACAAGTTACATAGTTGCAGTAATCCTCTCCATCAACACACTCATACCGTAGAAAAGATGGAACTAAATGGGGTATTGGTTGTACTTGCTTTGCTTTCTAAATCAAAACCACCGGTATAAATGGAATTACGTCATTTAGAGTATTTTATTCAAGTTTGTAATAATAATAGTTTCACTAAAGCTGCGGAAGTTCTAGGTATTTCACAGCCGACTTTAAGTCAACAAATACGTGTGTTAGAAGGTGAACTTGATACACCCTTGTTTCATCGAGTTGGAAGAGGTATCAAAATGACAGAAGCGGGTAAGCTGCTATTTGATAAAGGAAAATTTATCATGCAACAATTTGATGACGTTTATAATGAAATTTTTGAATTAAAGGGTGTAAAAAGAGGTGTGATTACTATAGGAGGTTTATTAGAGGATCTCACTTATTTAACACCTTATATTATGAAGTTTCAACAAAATTATCCTAACATTGTAGTAAAGATTATAGAATCCGAAGTTGCTGTAAATCAAATCGTTGACAAAAATATTGATTTTGGGATTACACGTAGTGCTCAAATTCCAGACACATTAACAAGCACCCTTTTGTATAGTGAAGAGCTCGTCCTTGTAATTCCAAAAAATCATCCTTTGAATGAAAAATTATTTGTTTCTTTTCGAGAATTAGTAGGTCTGAGTAGAATAATGGTTTCATGTAGTTGTCGTGAATCTATTAAGATATATTGTGAGAGTTTAGGGTTATCTTTATCTGAAGCAAATATAGAAACAAAATCTTCTATTTCTCTATTGAGCCTTGTATACAATGGACATGGGGTTGCCATAATACCTCTTTCACTGGTTAACTTTGTTAATAATGATACTTTGAGCATAGTTCGTATTACTGATCCAACACCAAGTCAAGATATTAATCTTATTCACTTTGATGATAAATTTTTAAGTTTTGCAGCACGTATCTTTATGCAGAAGTTAAATGATTCTCAAAAAGTATCAGTGTAAATGACTTGTAAAGGATTGGTAATTATGAGCGTGATTAACGATGAGAGCTTATCTTTAAAGTTATTTGTTATATTATCAAGGGCAGTACAGTCAATTACTAAGTGTATTGAAGAGGATATAAAAAGTTATGGACTTAATCCAACTGAATTTGCAGTGCTTGAGCTACTATATAGTAAAGGCGATCAGCCTATACAAAAAATTGGAGACAAAATATTACTTGCAAGTAGTAGTATCACGTATGTAGTGGATAAGTTGGAAAAGAAGAGGTTCTTAATACGAAAACCATGTCCTAAAGACCGCCGTGTCACGTATGCGTCAATTACTTCAGAAGGTATTGAATTGATGGATATTATTTTTCCTCAGCATAAAGAGGCGATTAGGCAAATATTTGGTGGTTGGGACTATATTGAGAAAAAAATGATAATCGAACAGTTGAAGAAATTAGGATATTATGCACAAGAACTATAAATGATGACTGGATGCTTCGATCAAAGAAATGTTGAAGATGTTTCTCTTACTCTTATTCTTGGTATCGATTTAGATCGTAATGATAATTTATTAGTGTATATATCAAGCCCTGTTTTCAATAAAGAAGCAAAAATAAAAGAAGAAACAACTGGTGTGAAATCTGCTACGGTCCGAAAAGCTAGAGACCAATTTGATGCTACGGTTATGGCGCTTACCGCGGGAAGTAAAACACAGGTTATTTTAGTTGGAAAAAGGCTACTGAAACAAAAAAACTGGGAAAAATACCTCGATCCATTTTACCGGGATCCGAAAAATACAGTTACTGCAAGGGTTCTCGCTGTAGATGGACCTGTTTCGGACGTCATCTTCTATAGCCCAAAAGATAAGCCACGACTTCCTATATATTTAACAAAACTAGTGGATACCGCTTTTTTAAGAAATATCACGGTGAAAACAACATTGCAAGAATTATATGAACAAAAAGCAGACAAAGGGCTAACAGCAAATATTACTGAAGTGACAAAAAAGAATAAAATATGGGTGACAGGTACAGCTTTATTGGATGAAAAGGGAAAATATAAATTAACGCTAAAACCTGATGAAAACAAACTCTTACGCATTTTGCAACAAGGAACTACAGGGGAGTTTTCATTTACAGTTCCAATTAAGCTAAATTCGGATAGTCAAGATAAAGATTTGATAAGTTTTACTGCCTACGGAATTGAAGTAAAGACAAAGGCAAGATATGATGAGCATTTTATATTTAATGTGGATGTAAAGATGAGAATCGGTATTACAGAACGACTTTTTTCCTTTAATACAAGAAAAGACGCAGAAAAATTACAAAGAGTGCTTGAAGCTAAGTTGGAAGCTGATTTCAAGCAATTAATACAAAAAATACAAACCGCCAAAATCGATCCTATTGGGCTTGGAGGATATGCAAGAACGTACACATATCCAGAATGGAAAAAAGTCCAAAATAATTGGAATAACGAATTAGCAAAAGGCGATGTAAACGTCAAGCTTAAGATTAAAATTGGCGGAATGGGAACGATTAAGTAAATGGCGCTTTGGATTCCGATATTTTTTTTGATTCCTCTTAAAGGGGATGGAAGTTGGATGCCCTTCTTTCCGCTCTTAAAAGAAGGGTGGAAGCCTATATTAACGGCTGTACCAAGCACTGTTTTTGCTTATTTAGGGTTTGATATTGCTTTCTTTTTATATCCGTTTTTACAAAAAAAAAAGTATGCAGTTCATGGGATGGTTATAGCAAACACCTTAACGATGTTATTTTATTTATTTGCTACTATTGTTTGCTTTGTCTATTTTAGCCCTGATAGCATTACGCAATATAATCAACCGGTAATAAATTTACTGAAAGTAATTGAATTTCGTTTTTTAGAACGTTTTGACATGATTTTATTGGCTGTTTACTTAACCATTGTTTCCACATCATGGATTCCTGCCCTATACTGTTCTGTATTTTGTTCAAGCCAATTACTTGGAAAACAAGATCACAGCTCTCATGTAGTTGTTCTTTTATTGCTTATTATCGGATTCACATTTTGGACTCATCCTAGTTGGAATGAAGCCGAAATTTGGCAACAGGTATTATCGAATGCTGGATTAGGGTTAACATATATATTACCTATTATTTTATGGCTGTATTGCTATCTATACGAGAAGTTTCGCCAGAGGAGGATACATTGAATGGAACCATTCAATCTATTCGACAAGGAAAGAATCGTAATAAAAGGTGAAATTATGAAAAAGTATGCCTATAATGAAATCACTCTTATGCAGTATATTATTTTAATTAATGGAGTGCAGGTGGGAACTGGCGTTTTATCACTTCCACGTGTGCTTGCAGAAAAGGCTGGAACAGATGGATGGATAGCTATATTGATTGGTTGGATATTCTCCACAATATCAGGTGTGTTTATAGTGAAAATAGCTGCAAGATATCCTGAGGACACGATTTACGATATTCTTATACGATTGTTTGGAAAAATAGTAGGGAGAGCATTCGTTGTTATTTACATGGTGTACTTCGCTTTATATTCTTGTATCGTTCTTGTGAACGCCATGCTTTATCTTAAGGGATGGCTTCTCCCGAAAACACCTGACTATATAGTTATCTTGTTATTTTCGATTCCTACCTATTTTGTTGCACGTAACGGTCCTAGCATTCTAGGGCGATACTCAGAACTTTTTTTTATATGGCGCTTTGGATTCCGATATTTTTTTTGAATGGCTAAATTTTTGACACGTTTAAAATACAGAGACAACCCTAAGTCAGGTTCAATACGAGACAATACTCTTTTTCAAGAAAAAAATATTGAAGACTCCCTCTTAGACGCTGATTTATCCAAAAACATAGATCATATTCAGAATATATTTCGTCAAGCGCCGGATTTAGTAATTCGGCAGTTTCAAATAAGAGTAGGTGGATTAGAAGCAGCTTTAGTATATTTATCTGGATTAACAGATAAAGAATTGATTCAAAATCATGTTCTAGGTCCTTTGATGAATAGTGATTTTGATACCAATACAGAACTTCCAATTCCATTAGGACAAATTAAGATTATTAATACATTAAGTCAGATTGAAAATGCTATTTTTGGTGGAGATAGTGTTTTATTAATTCACAGTCGAACAACAGCACATCAATTGGATACAAAAGGGTGGCCACAAAGAAGTGTTGAGGACGCACATAACGAAATAGCTCTAAAAGGTGCACATCAAGCATTTATAGAAACTGGAAGTCAAAATATCGCAATGATTCGAAGATATATTCCTCATCGTGAATTAGCGATAAAAGAAATAATAATTGGTGTACGGAGCAAAACCAAAATTTCTATTTTATATTTGAAAGATGTAGCTTCTGAAGATGTACTGAAGGAATTAGAAACACGAATTCAAAATATTACAATCGACGCTGTGGCTAGTAATGGCGAACTTATAGAATTCATTGAAGATCACCCTTACTCACCGTTTCCGCAATTTATATTAACTGAAAGACCTGATTTGGCTGTATCTCACATTCTACAGGGCAGATTTGTAACTGTAATGGATCATTCACCTAATGTGTTAATTACTCCAACAAATTTTATTTCCTTTTTTCAAGGAGTCGATGATTACGGTACAAGGTGGTTAGTTGCTTCGTCTATTCGGTTGCTTCGTTTTATCGCCTTTATGGTTGCTTTATTTCTGCCTGCGAGTTATGTTGCGTTTATTTCCTTTAATTTTGAAGTTATTCCTGTAGAGCTATATTTATCTATTGCTGAATCAAGAACGCGCGTACCCTTTTCTCCAGTTATGGAAGCATTACTTATGGAAATAACATTGGAAACGATGAGAGAAGGAGCTTTGCGGATACCTACTCCGATTGGTCAGACAGTTGGAATTGTAGGACTTGTTATCGGGTGGATGACTTTAATTGGGCATCTAAGTAGTCTTAAATCGCTAGGTACTTCTTACGGAACACCATTAGCACCATTTCGTTTTGCAGATATGAAAGATGTTTTTGTACGTTTTCCTTTATGGACAATAAGAAGGCGCCCTAATGGGAATGGAACCATTCAATCTATTCGACAAGGAAAGAATCGTAATAAAAGGTGAATGAAAAAATTTGTAATTTGCATACTAGCAATAGGTCTTCCTATATACTTACTACCTTTCATATTACGCGGGGATTTGGACCGATTTAACCCACTTGCTGAAGAAAAACATGTATATGCCATTGCGAAAGGATATGGTGTTCCAGATTACCATTATAAAGGAAGGGCTATATACTCACTAAAAGGTATTGATGAATCAGGGAATGAGAAAGAATATACAGTAGGAACGAACACTCCTAATGATTTTATAAGAAAAACGTACTTAAAAGTTCATGTGAAAGGCAAGTATGTCTATTCTTACGACATTATTTTTGAAAAGGATATTCCGGAGAAACTAAGGAAGAAATTGAAGATAGAAGATAAATAAATGAAGAAGTGGATAAAAATTGTTCTATACTCTTTACTAGGTATTTTAATTATGGGAAGTATTACTTTTTTTGTTTGGTCTCAGTTTACTTACAAACCAACGAAAGAGGCTTTGTCTTTAGTAGATAATAAAAAAGATGAAGAGAATATAGTATTTGGGCAGAAAGATGCTAAAATAGGGGTTATTTTTTACCAAGGAGCTAAAGTAGAAGCTGAGGCTTATAGTTATTTAGGGGAAGCTCTTGCAAAAGATGGGCATTTTGTAGTAATGCCTAAGTTACCATTAAACTTAGCGATACTTGGAATAAATGAGGTAGACAGTGTAATTGAAAAGTATCCGGAAGTTCAAAAATGGTATGTTGCTGGGCATTCAATGGGGGGAGCTATGATTTCTAAGTATGCCTTTCAACATGAAGAAAAGGTAGACGGGATCATTTTCTTAGGTTCTTATCCTGCAGATGATTTCTCTACTAAACAGATTCCAATGTTATCAATTTACGGGGAAGTAGATGCTTTAGCAACTGTAGAAAAAATAGAGAACAATAAAAAGTTAATGTCAAAGAATACTACTATGCACATGATAAAAGGGGGCAATCATGCTAATTTTGGCATGTATGGTGAGCAAAAAGGTGATAATGCTAGCTTAATTACGTCAAAATTACAACGAGATGAAACAGTTAAAGTAATTGAAGAATGGTTATTAAAACAATGAATGAAAGAATCACAAAATAAGAAAAAAACAAGTGTATTAACTAAGGCAATAATATCTCTAGGAATTGTACTAGCAACGACCTTTTTCACATTCTTTTTAATGGGGGAATGGAACTCTACCCCAGCGAAGGGAGTAGCTAAGGAAAGTATGAAACAAGTTAATACGCAACAAGAAAAGAAAAAGGAAACATCACTGGCAAAACAAAAAAGACCTGATGGAAAGCCAGTAGGTAAAGTTGTTTATTTAACATTTGATGACGGTCCTAGCGAATTAACTGGGAAATTTTTAGATGTACTAAAAGAGCAAAATGTTGCTTCGACATTTTTTATGCAAGGTAGCAATTTACAAAATACAGGTTTTCAGGAAAATGTAAAACGAGCAGTAAAAGAAGGGCATTATATTGGTGCACATAGTATGACGCATAATAGTGATAAGTTATACAAAAAAGGACAATTTGTACCAGAGATGAAAGAAACGTTAGATCTTATCCATAATATTACGGGTACAACTCCTAAACTAGTCCGTCCACCATATGGGTCTGCACCAGGATTAAAGGGTGAGGAAATTCGTAATCAAATTGTAGAAGCTGGAATGAAAGTTTGGGATTGGACGATTGATTCACATGATTGGAAATTAAAAGATAATCCCCAGCAAATTATAGAGGATGTAAAACGTACAACAACAGAGGATGTAGAAGTAGTGTTAATGCATGAAAAACCACAGACATTGCAAGCACTTCCAGAAATCATTAAATTTTATAAGGAAAAAGGATATGAATTTGGAGTATACAATGAATCGGATCATTTTCAACTAAACTTTCAGAAAGATCAACGTCTATAGATGAAAAAAAGAGCGATATTGCTTTTGTTTATTATATTAATAATGGGCACTAGCGTTAGTTTCATACATGCTAAGGGGCACAAAAATATATCAAAAGAGGATTTACGATTAAAAGGAAAAACTATTGTAATTGATCCGGGGCATGGTAGAGGAGATAGAGGGACGAAAGGAAAGAAATTTGGAACGATTGAAAAAGAGCTTAATTTAAAAGTAGCTCAAAATATAAAAAAAGAATTAGAAGAAAGAACGGATGCAAAAGTTATATTGACACGTGAAAAGGATACTAGCTTACTTCCAGAAACAAAGCAAAAGGAAGAATTACAAGCACGTGTCAAAGTAGTTAAAGACCATTCGGCGGATCTTTATATTAGCATTCATCATGATGCTTTTAAGGATACAAGTGTAAATGGAGTAACAACTCATTATGGAGCTAATAAAAGGCAAGATAAAAAGTTAGCTAAGATCGTACAAGAAGCTATTTTTGATCAAAATATAGACAGTCGAGATAGAGGCATTCATGGAAGTGATTTTCTTGTCTTAAGAGAAAATCCTTCCCCGGCAATTTTAATTGAGTTAGGGTTTACATCTAATGTGAGTGATGAAAAAAGAATGAATTCAGAAGAATTCCAGAAGAAATCGCAAAAGGGTATTGTGGAGGGCATTATTAATTATTTTATTATGTAAATGAAAAAAGGAATTGTATTAAAGTTATTTATATTAACAACAGCATTATGCACACTTATTTTAGTCACTATTTTTATTGGGCAAACCATATTTTTTAAGCAATACTACGCAAATCGAAAAGTTAATGATATTAAGACGAATATTCAATCGTTTGAAAAAGCGTATGTAAAAGCTGGAGATGACGTAAATACAATTCAAGAATTGGAACAAAATTTTTATCAAGAAAATACGACATGGATTACAACGCTAGACAAAGTAGGGAATATAAAATATGCAAATGATTTTTCTTTAGAAATTCAGTTAGATCCTAATCAAAATAAGACCTTTTCTCAACGTTTAATTCAGATCCCATTGTATAGTTTTATCGATTTAGAGGATATACAAAGGGTAAAATATAGTTTAGAACAGGATAGTCATATTATTATCGATGGAGTACAGGAAGGGGATGCAGTAGTCCCTGCGATGTTAACAATAAAAGAGAAGAATTTTGGGTTGGAGAACAAGCAATTGTCAGAAAGGTTATATGGACCAAAAGCTGTATATTCAAAAGAAAGGGCACAGTTATATTTAGCAGGGAGCATTAAGAAAGTACAATTACCGGAGGGTACTGTAGGAGCTAACTCTATTTATGGAAATCGTGTATTTATAGATAGAATAAAACAATTTCAAGTTGATTTAATATTAAATCAAAAACCAAATAATATTACTTCTACAGAAATAGTGGATTATGAAGAAAATGATATTAAATATAAACTATTAATTAAACCAACAGTAGATGCAGATGGTAAGGGAAATTATATATTTGCTATGACATCATTGCAACCAGTTGATGAAGCTGTGCAAATGATAAAGGATTATTATATATATTTAATTATTTTTGTATTGATTTTAATCGTTTTGATATCGTTCTATTACTCAAAAAAAATCGCCAAACCATTATTACAAATAAATGACACTACAAAAAAAATCGCTGGTTTAGATTTCTCAGAGACGATACCTATTACTACAAAGGATGAAATAGGTGATTTATCACAAAGTATTAATACACTTTCTAAAGCTTTGCATTCGTATATTAATCAATTGCAGCAAGACATAGAGAAAGAAAAGCAATTAGAAAATACACGTAAAGAATTTATTGCTGGTGTTTCACATGAGCTAAAAACACCTTTAAGTATTATGAAGAGCTGTATTTCGATTTTGGAGGACGGCGTTGCGAGTAATAAAAAGGATTATTACTTTAAAGCAATGTCAAAAGAAGTAGATAAAATGGATATGCTTATTATTGATATGCTGGAGTTAGCAAAATTCGAATCTGGTACGTATAAAATGGAAATGGATGTTTTCCATATTGATGAGATGATTGATTATATATGTGAGCAATTAACTTCGGATATAACAGCTAAGCAATTACATGTGCATAAACAACTTTTTAAAATTGAAGTTGTTGCAAACCAACATCGCATAGAACAAGTTATAACGAACTTTATTACGAATGCGATTCGTTACACACCAGAACATGAGAATATTATTATTACTACAATAGAAGAACATAAACGTGTAAAAGTATGTGTAGAAAATAAAGGGGCTCATATTGCACCAGAACATTTAGAGAAAATATGGGATCGTTTTTATAGAGGGGATACGTCTCGTCAACGCTCCAAAGGTGGAACAGGATTGGGTCTTGCTATTTCAAAAAATATATTAGAGCTGCATGGTGTGGAATATGGTGTTTTGAATACAGAAGATGGAGTATTATTTTTCTTCTATTTAAATAAAAACGTGTAGATGCAGAGAACAATATTAATTGTGGAAGATGAAGATATTTTACGTGAAATTATGAAGGATTACCTACTAAACGAAGGGTATAACGTCTTAGAGGCGATTGACGGAAAAGAAGTATTATCTATATTTGAAGAACATGAGGTGCATTTAATTATTTTAGATATTATGTTACCGAAATTAGATGGTTGGGCGGTCTGCCGGCGAATTCGTAAGAAATCCAATGTACCTATTATTATGCTAACAGCTCGGGTAGATGAGGATGATACTTCACTGGGATTTGAACTGGGAGCGGATGATTATGTTACAAAACCATATAGTCCTCCTATTTTATTGGCAAGAGCAAAGCGATTAATTGAAAGCCGATATTCTTCCACTGTTCATGTATCTACTGGAGACACATTAACTAGCAGTCGTATGCATGTACATTTCCCTTCTCGCAAGGTCACTGTATATGAGGAAAACATAACCCTGACGCATACAGAATTTGAAATAGTAACGTATTTCATGCAAAACCAAGGGATTGTAATTTCGAGAGAACAACTAATCACTAAAATTTTGGGTTATGACTTCGCTGGGGATAATTGCACTGTTAATAGTCATATCCGTAATTTGCGTCATAAATTAGCACAAAAAGCAGCTTGTATTGTAACTGTTGTGCGAACTGGTTATAAATTTGAGGGACAGGTATGAATGGGGAATGAAAAAGAAATTAGTTCCGCTAAATTAATATGGAAGATGACGAGACCACACACATTAACGGCGACGTTTTCTCCTGTAGTATTAGGGACTGTGGCATCACTTTATGTTGCCGAGATTCATTGGCTTTTATTTACTGCGATGATGTTTGCATGTTTAGCATTGCAAATAGCAACGAATTTATTTAACGAGTACTATGATTTCAAACGTGGATTAGACACTGCTGATTCTGTTGGAATTGGTGGTGGAATTGTCCGTCATGGATTGAAGCCAAAAAATGTGTTAACAGTTGCGCTTTTATTGTATGTGGTAGCAGCTTTTATTGGCATTTATATTTGTATGAATAGTAGCTGGTGGTTATTGGTTATTGGTTTAATTGGGATGGCAGTTGGCTATTTATATACAGGTGGTCCATTACCAATTGCGTACACCCCGTTTGGCGAATTAGTTTCGGGCTTGCTAATGGGGACATGTTTTGTACTCATTGCTTTCTTTATTCAAACGAATACTGTAACAGTTGAAAGTATATTGATTTCCATTCCAATTGGAATTTTAGTAGGTGCAATTAATATGTCGAATAACATCCGAGATATTGATGAAGATATTAAAGGTGGAAGAAAGACGTTGGTGATTCTCCTCGGTAGAGAGAAAGCAGTGGTAACATTAGCTGCGGCCTTTTTAATGGCTTATTTATGGATCGCCGTGATTGTATTGATGGGTTATATAAGTCCTTGGGCATTAGTTATGTTCCTAGGTTTGAAAAAGCCAATCTCTGCAATTCAGGGTTTCCAAAAAGGAGTAAAGGAACCTGGATATATGCGCATAGCAATGAAATCAACAGCGATGACAAATACGGTTTTCGGCTTCTTATTATCAGCCGGATTATTAATCAGTTACTTGTTTTAAATGAAATTTAAAAATGTTTTATTTTCGATACTTTGTATTTTCGTATTTGCATTAACAGCGTGTTCTAGTAACACAAATGGAAAAGAAGAGGGCAGTGGCAAATTAAAAGTTGTAACTACATACTCCATTATATATGATATGGTGAAGCAAATTGGGGGAGATAAAGTTGAGATTCATAGTCTTGTTCCAATTGGAGCTAACCCTCACGAATATGATCCACTACCAAAAGATGTTATGAAAATGACAGATGCAGATATGGTGTTTTACAATGGGTTAAACTTAGAAGAGGGCGGAGCATGGTTTAAAAAGCTATTGAAAACTGCAAATAAATCAGAGAAAGATGCACCTGTTTATAAAGTAAGTGAAGGTGTAGAGGCTATTTATTTAGAAACAAAAGGGTTAGAAAAAGAACCAGACCCGCATGCATGGATGAATATTAAAAATGGTATTGTATATGCTGAAAATGTGAAGAAGGCATTAATTAAAGAAGATCCTAAAAACAAAGAGCTCTATACTGAAAATGCCGACAAGTATGTAGCAGAACTTCAAAAGTTACATGATGAAACGGTGAACAGAATTCATCAAATCCCTGAGGAAAAACGTTTCTTAATCTCTAGTGAAGGTGCTTTTAAATACTTTGGAAAAGCATATGACATTAAGACGGGATACATTTGGGAAATTAACTCAGAAAATCAAGGTACTCCAGATCAAATTAGAGATGTTGTAAGTTTAATTCAAACAAATAAAGTGCCAGCTTTATTTGTGGAAACAAGTGTAGATCGACGTAGCATGGAAACTGTTTCAAAAGAAACAAACGTACCGATTGCCGGTACAATTTTTACAGACTCACTAGGTAAATCAGGTGAGGATGGAGATACTTATTTGAAAATGATGAAATGGAATATAGATACAATTATTAGTGGATTACAAAAGTGAATGAAGATTGTAGAATTTATAGATGCGTTAATGCAGTACAGTTTTCTGCAAAAGGCGCTATTAACTTCCGTTATGGTAGGAATTATTTGTGGTGTCATTGGATGTTTTATTATTTTACGAGGTATGGCATTAATGGGTGATGCCATTTCCCATGCTGTTCTTCCAGGAGTAGCGCTTTCTTATATGATTGGAATGAATTATTTCATAGGTGCGGTTTTAACAGGTGTTATTACTGCGGTAGGAATTGGTTTTGTAAGCCAAAATAGTCGTATTAAACATGATATGGCGATAGGAATTATGTTTACATCTGTATTCGCTGTAGGGATTATTTTAATTACTTTTATGAAGAGTAGTTCTGATTTGTATCATATTTTATTCGGGAACGTCCTATCGGTTCGTTCATCTGATATGTGGATGACACTTATTATCGGAGTGGTCATTATTGGACTTGTAATCTTGTTTTACAAAGAATTACTCGTATCCACTTTTGATCCAACGATGGCGCAAAGTTATGGACTGCCGAACAAATGGATTCATTACGGCTTAATGATTCTTCTTACAATGGTTACAGTTGCGTCACTTCAAACTGTTGGAATTATTCTAGTTGTTGCTATGCTTATCACACCAGCGGCTACAGCGTATTTATTAACAAATCGTTTATGGGTCATGATTTATTTAGCGGCAGGAATTGGTGCACTTTCATCTGTAGTAGGGCTATATTTTAGTTTCTCTTATAATCTCGCTTCAGGTGCAACCATTGTTCTTGTTGCAACTTTCTTGTTCGGATTGGCATTCTTTTTTTCACCGTCACAAGGGTTGTTTTGGAGAGCTATCAAAATTAGAAAAAATAGAGCAGAGTTGTCATAAATGGCTAAGGCTATAATTGTCAAAGATTTATTTGTATCCTATCAAGGGAATCAAGTGGTTCAAAATGTTTCTTTTGAGATTGAAAAGGGAAAGCTCGTTGGAATTATTGGTCCAAACGGAGCGGGAAAATCAACTTTAATGAAAGCTGTATTGGATTTAATTCCAAATGATAAGGGATATGTTCAAATTCTTGGAGAGGATATTCGAAGCGTTAGAAAGAGTGTTGCATATGTACCACAAAGAAGTGATATAGATTGGGACTTCCCGATTACAGTTTTAGATGTCGTACTAATTGGAACGTATCCATCTTTAGGTATGATGAAAAGACCGAAGAAAGAGCATCGGGATTGGGCGTTCGATTGCTTAAAAAAAGTCGGAATGGAGGAGTTTAAAAACCGTCAAATTGGTGAGCTTTCAGGTGGACAACAACAACGTGTCTTTTTGGCGAGAGCTTTAGCACAAAAGGCGGAAATATTCTTTTTAGATGAGCCGTTTGTTGGAATTGATGTAACGAGTGAAGAGACAATCATTAAAATTCTGAGAGAATTACGTAAAGAAGGAAAAACAATTGTCGTTGTACATCATGATTTAAGTAAAGCAGAATCGTATTTTGATAAATTACTATTACTAAATAAAAGCTTAATTCATTACGGAGAAGTACGACAAGTATTAGAACCAACCGTTATGTCAAAGGCATATGTAAATCAAGGAATATTGTTTAATAATGCAGCGGGGGTGCATTCATCATGAATGAAAATACAAATTGTATTGTTTGACGGTTTCGGAGAGATTGTCTCTTTCACGCCGTTTGAGGTACTCAAAAGAGCGATAGAAGAAGGGGCTCCATTTACGGTTGAATTCGTTTCGAGTGAACCGAAACAAGAAGTTACTACTTCGTTTGGAGTTACGGTTAAACTAAATGATTTTTTACGAATGGATAATCGTCCAGATTTGTTAATTGTGCCTGGTGGTGGCTGGAATCATAAAGCAAACCATGGAGCACGAAAGCAAGCAGAGCTTGGAACTCTGACAGAAATGATTAAAGAGATGCACAATGCAGGAACGATCGTTGCTGGAGTTTGTACAGGTAGTATGCTACTAGCTGCTTCTGATATATTGAATGGTAAAAAGGCGACGATGCACCATTTGGCGCAGGCTGAAATGAGTGAATATGGGGCAGAGCTTCTTCGTTATAGAATTGTAGATCAAGGTAATATTATCACGGCAAGAGGAGTCACTTCAGGGCTTGATTTGGGACTTTGGATTACGGAAAGGTTCGCAAACTCTAAAATTGCAGCTGCTGTTGAATATAGAATGGAATACGAGAGGCGAGGTGTTGTTTGGAAGTAAATGGAAAAAATGAAGAATCTTGATGGGAAAGTAGCGTTAGTAACAGGAGCGAGTCGCGGCATTGGTCGTGCGATTGCGATGAGATTGGCGAAAGATGGGGCATTAGTTGCAATTCACTACGGCCGAAATAAGGCAGCTGCAGATGAAACAATTAGTGAGATTGAATCTAATGGCGGAAAGGCATTCTTAATTGAAGCTGATCTCAATTCAATTGATGGTGTCAAAAAGTTAGTAGAACAATTGAAGAATGAATTACAAACAAGAGTTGGTACATCAGAGATTGATATTTTAGTAAACAATGCAGGCATAGGTACACAAGGAACGATTGAAAATACGACAGAAGAAATTTTTGATGAAATTATGGCCGTAAATATGAAGGCGCCATTCTTCTTAATTCAGCAAACATTACCATTAATACGAGCAGAAGGGCGCATTATTAACATTTCATCAGCAGAAGTACGACTTGGTTTTACAGGATCAATTGCATACGGTTTAAGTAAAGGTGCACTAAATACGATGACACTGCCTCTTGCTAAACATCTCGGAGAAAGAGGTATAACAGTGAATACAATTATGCCTGGATATACGAAGACAGATATGAATGTGAAATTGCTAGATGATCCTGAAATACGAAATTTTGCTACGAATTCATCTGTTTTCGGGCGAATAGGGCAAGTTGAAGATATTGCAGATGCAGTCGCGTTCCTTGCTTCTTCTGATAGTCGCTGGGTAACGGGGCAGATTTTAGATGTTTCTGGTGGGTTTTGCTTATAGATGCAAAACGCAGTAAAATTGGATGAAATCGATCATAAAATTATGAACTTGTTATATGAAAATGCGAGAATCTCTGTTTCAGAAATAGGACGAATTATATCCATGACGCAACCTGCTGTAAAAGAGCGTATTAATAAACTTGAAGATCAAGGAGTTATAGCGGCTTACCGAACGAAATTTGAGCCTTCTAAAATTAATAAAAACATTCAAGCATTCATCATGTTTAAAACGAGTCAATGCTCTGATTTTATTCAATATTGTAATGCCGCTCCTGAAGTAACAGATTTATATCGAATTAGCGGGGAGTTTAATTATATGATGAAGGTCATGAGCGATTCGATGGATTCTCTCGCTGCATTTTTAGACTCTTTAATGCAATTTGGATTATCGTCTCCTTTAATTGTTTTAAAGAGTGAGTTTGAGGAGAAATTGTCTTTCTGAGTGAAAATTCATCAATTCCAAAATGAAATCGATGAACTACTCGTAACAAAAACATATAACGACATCGTAGCGGAAGAACTAGAACTACTAGGTGAAGAGGTAAATCGTAAAGGAAGAATCGGCATCGGCTCAACCGACGCCGGAAACGTCAGCCAAGTCGTACCGACCATTCACCCGTACATTAAAATAGGTCCAGATGAATTAATTGCGCATACGAATGAATTTAGAGAAGCAGCACGTTCAGAACTAGGAGATAAAGCGTTAATTACATCGGCAAAAGCACTTGCAAATACAGCGTATCGATTAATTACAGAAGAAGGGCTGTTAGAGAAGGTGAAAGAGGAGTTTAGAGAGGCGCAGAGGAATCAGGGGTAGGTGAAAATAAAAGGAGGAAGAAAAATGGGAGCGACAGGAGTAACGTCACAAAGAAAAACAATTGAAGAGAGTATCGAAAGAAATAAGGGAAAGTACATAAAAACAAGTCATGATATTCATGCGAATCCGGAGATTGGTAACCAAGAATTTTATGCATCAAGAACGTTAAGTTTATTACTAGGTAGTGCAGGATTTCAGTTGCAGCACAATATAGCTGGTCATGAAACAGGTTTTATCGCACGAAAAAGTTCAGGGAAACAAGGACCAGTTATCGCATTTTTAGCTGAGTATGATGCTTTACCAGGACTCGGTCATGCGTGTGGTCACAATTTAATTGGCACTATTAGCGTTGCGGCAGCAATTGCATTATCAGAAACGCTTGAAGAAATCGGCGGAGAAGTTGTCGTGTTTGGAACGCCAGCAGAAGAGGGCGGGCCAAACGGTAGCGCAAAATCGAGTTATGTAAAGGCTGGTTTATTTAAAAATATCGATGCGGCGCTTATGATTCATCCGAGCGGAAAGACAGCGACGACGAGTCCTTCATTAGCAGTCGATCCACTTGATTTTCATTTTTACGGAAAAACAGCTCATGCCGCAGCTTCACCTGAAGAAGGGATTAACGCATTAGATGCGGTGATTCAGCTTTACAACAGTATTAATGCACTTCGCCAACAACTTCCCTCAGACGTGAAAATTCATGGCGTCATTACAGAAGGCGGAAAAGCACCTAACATTATTCCTGACTAAATGTTTGGGGAGAAGGAAGGAGATTATACGATGAATACACCTACTCAAACTCCTTCATTATCGGAAACGATGAAAGAGTGGCATTATGCATTAGCATATGAAATTAAACATTGGAAAACGATAGGTGGTAGTAAAATTTCTATCATGAACGGTCGTTTTTTATATACAGATTATGAAAATACAGTATACGTATTTCAGCTTATTTCGGAAGTAAGCTTACCTGAAGGTTCACCGATTCGAATTGAGTTCGATGGTGAGGAAGCGACAGGGGAAGTATTATCTGTACATGGATTAGAAATAGAGCTGAAGTTAAATGACTATATACAAGGCGAAATACGAGAAGCGGTTTTATATAGTGAACCGTGGCAATTGTTAGAGCAACTGCAAGAGAGATTGAAAGAAGCGCGAAAAGATAAACTGAAACGTAATCGTATAAAGCGTCTTGTCGATGGGACGAGTAGTCCAAAGCATATTGAGAAGATGAAAAATACGAAAAATGAATTGGCGTATCGTTCATTTTACAATCCGACAACGTACGTATGGGGACCGCCTGGAACAGGGAAGTCTTACAATTTATCACGTATTATTTCGGCTCATTATCAAAAAGGAAAATCGGTACTTGTGTTAGCTCATAGTAATGCGGCAGTGGACGTATTAATGAGTGAAGTAACGAAGCAAATTGAAAAGAAAAAGAAATGGACGCCTGGCGAAATTGTTCGTTACGGTTATAGTCAACATGACCATATACGAAATCATGAAACGTTACTTGCGTCGAAGTTAGTTGAAACGACGAACGGATCATGGGGTGAGGAAAGACTCTATTTAGAGGAAACACGCCAAGAGCTTCGTGAAAAGATTTTATCGTATAAAGCAACATCCGCTGATAAGAAGCGTATACAAGAGATTGAAAGTGATCTTCGAAAACAAAAAGCAAAAATTAAAGAAGTAGAAAAAGAATATATTGAAAATGCGAAAGTAATTGGTACGACTTTATCGAAATGTGCCATTGATTCACTTATTTATGAGCGTACATTTGATTTAGTTGTCGTAGATGAAGTGAGTATGGCGTTCGTTCCGCAAATCGCATTAGCTGCTTCACTTGGAAAACGTATCGTCGTTTGTGGTGACTTTTTACAGTTACCTCCAATTGCGATGGCGAACCATGAATTCGTTCGCAAATGGCTCGGCGAAGATATGTTTTATCATGCCGGCATTGTTGATTCTGTAAATAAATCAGAAGCACATCCCAACCTTTTTATGTTACAGGAACAAAGACGTATGCATGCGGACATATCGAAGTTTACGAATTCATTTATTTATAAAAATAGAGTATACGATCATCCATCTGTTTCAGAGCGTAAAGAACTTGCACAGTTACAGCCGTTCGCAAATGAGGCGAGTGTTTTATTTGATACGAGTCTAATGGGAGCATTTTCGTTAAAAGATGCTGCTTCGGGTTCTCGTTTTAATATTATGTCTGGTTTAGTAGCGATGCAAATGATGTTAATCGGATTGTTAGATGGTGTTCAATCGATTGGTGTTGTGACACCTTACAGGGCGCAGTCACGCTTTTTATCGACGTGTATTAGAGAAATGTTGCAGAAAACGAAATATCAGAACATACCAGTATTAGCGGCAACAGTTCATAAGTTCCAAGGGTCTGAAAGAGATATGATGATCTTTGATACAGTGGATAGTTATCCGCAGGAACGTCCTGGCGTGTTATTCTTTGATCATAAAAACCATCGCCTCGTCAATGTAGCTGTAACGAGAGCGAGAGGGAAGTTCATTCAATTATCAGATTGCCATTATATGCGTAAAAATCTTTCGAGAAAACAAGCGTTATCACAATTAACAGCTCATATAGAACGCCACGGAGATGTGTATGATCGCACGACATCCAGACAATTATGGGAGCGAAAAATATCGAAACGATTACGTTGGTTTATGGAAATGAATCTTGAGGAAACGAAAGGGCTATTAAAAGATATTTTAGCCGCAAAACGAAAAATCATTATTTCACTTCCAAGTACGAAGCAAGTAGATAAACGAGTATGGCAAGCGTTAATGCGTACAAATGCGCAAATAACGGTTTATAGTGATGGACCAGTTCCATTAAAAAACGTAAAGTTACAAAGACAAAATAAAGCATTCCCATTTGTATTAATCGATGATGAAATCTTTTGGGCAGGCGCACCGCTCACATCTCAAATGATGTTTGAAGGTAGTACGGAATTCCCGTACATATGTGCAAGACTACAAGCACCTGAGACAATTGGTGTATTAAAAGGGTTTTTAGATATTCGGTAAATGCCAGTTAGAAGAATAGAACACGTTGGACTTATGGTTGCAAACTTAGAAACATCGATTACTTTTTATGAAAAAGTAGTCGGCTTACAGCTCATTAAACGCATGGGGCACCCGAATCCAGACTTAAAACTCGCCTTTTTAGGTGTGGAAGAATCGAAGGAAACGATACTGGAACTCATTGAAGGTTACAACTCTTCTCTTCCGGCAGAAGGAAAAGTACATCACATTTGTTTTAAAGTGGATTCATTAGAAGATGAAATCAAGAGACTAGCAACCCATAAAGTAACGTTTTTGCTAGGAGAAGAAATCGAAACATTACCAGATGGAACACGTTACATATTCTTCGCTGGCCCTGATGGGGAGTGGATTGAGTTTTTTGAAACGGAGAGATAAATGGCATATTTATTACAAGTTGATTTTCCGTTTGAAGGTCCTTTTGGTGAAGAAATGGAAAAAGCGTTTTCGGATTTAGCAAAGAGTATTAACGAAGAAAAAGGATTCCACTGGAAAATATGGACAGAGAATCAAGAAACAAAAGAAGCTGGAGGTATCTATGTATTTGAAAAAAAACAAGATGCTGAAAAATACGGGGAAATGCACAAGAACAGACTTCAAGTATCTGGTGTTAAAGATATTAGAGTAAGAATTTTTAACATCAATGAGAAGTTAACGGAACTGAATCGTGGTTATATTAAATAAATGAATAAGAAAGGTGTGATTACTATTTTAATATTAATCAATATTGTAAAAGTTGTGTTGTTTCTGTTCTTTTTAATGACAGGTACGAAAATTATATCTGGGAAAATGGCAGATGAGTTCAAACGATTTGGTTTACCTTCTTTTTTTAATTTCTTAACTGGAGCTTTTGAGATTGTAGGAGCAATTGGAATGTTGATAGGAATTTGGGTTCCAATAGTAGCTTTATTGGCAGGATTGTTGTTAGGCGGTACGATGCTTGCAGCTGCATTAACTCTTATTGTATTAGCGAGAGATCCCTTTAAGAAAGCGATACCTGCGCTTGTTTTGTTTGTCCTTAGTATAGGAATAAGTTGTTATCATATTTTTTAAATGTATCATGCAGAAATTTGGCTGGTACTAGACAAAAGTGATCCTGAATCAAAGATCATACAAAATAAAGCTATCTCCACCATTCCTCGAAATAAGCAAAAAATATATGCCATAGCACATATAATGCATAAAACAAAATTTGTTCCTTATGAATAGATGAACTTACATGATTTAATAGGCTATCTTGTTCATCGTACTGATGTGAAAATGACTAATTATTTTACTAAGAAATTAAAGCCTTATGGAGTTACGCCAGAGCAGTGGGGAATTATTAGTGTTCTTTGTAGCCAAAGGGGCACTACTCAAAAAGAGTTAGCAGAAGCTATTGATAAAGATCAAACTACTGTCGTAAGAATGATACAGTCAATGGAGAGAAAAGGGATCGTAAAGAAGGCTTTGAATGACCAAGATAGGCGTTCACATAACCTTTTTTTAACTGAAAAAGGTGACGAGTTAAAAAAAACAATCTTGCCTGTAGTGAAAGATGCTCACCATTTCGTTACGAGTAATTTGAGCGAAGAAGAGGTTAAAGTATTACAATCATTATTAAACAAATTGTATGATACACGCTATTAAATGAAAGGTATGGCGGTTAATGAAGAATCAATTTGTCAACAGTTTGCAAGAATTATCGGCGGCCAAGAAGGATTCGCCGGGGGAAAATGCGTGGCAACAATAAATCGGGATGAAATAAAAGCAACAATCTTGGGAAAACGTTTTAGAGTAACAACTTCCTTCTCATTCGAATCAAGAGATCATAAAACTGGACGGGCATTATGTCTAGGCCGGGTAGCACTCTTGCAAAACGAAGTTACTGAATTTGTTGCTACAATTATTAAACAAGGGATAATAGTTTCGTCTATACACAATGAGTGGTTATGTGATGATCCAAATTTGATTTACGTTAATATTGAAGACGTTGATGATCCACTAACTTTCGCAAGGAAAGTCAGAAGAGCGTTATGCAATTAAATGATTATGATGCATAAGGTATTAAAAGGAACTGATATAGAAAATAAACCACACATTTTATTTATAGGGGGATGGACAAAGCCTATACAAGATGCATTAGACAGTGGCTATATTGTTTCGTACATAGGATCGTACGCTAAACACATATATTTTGATGGGGCTATCTTAGAAAAATGTTTCTATAAAAAAGAATTAGACACGACAAACATACCCTTGTCTATATATTATGCTGAAAAATTATTCAAAGAGAAACCCTTTGATGTGGTTGTATCTTTCAACGAAACAGCATTAGATACGGCTTGCATAATTGCAAAGATTTTTAATGTTAAAGGGCCTTCTTACAATGCTAATATGATAACCCGCAATAAAGACATGATGCGTGAAATGCTAGCAGGTAAAGACTTTTCGATAGATTCGACAGTTTGCAATAACATTAAAGATATTAATGAATTTTTGAACAAAAAAGATAGTATTATAATAAAGCCCCCGATTGGCGCAGGAGGTAAAGGTGTATCTAAGCTAGACACAGGAGATGACGTAGAGGTATTTTTTAAAGAAAATGGTATTCAACTACCGGTTTTAGTGGAAGAGTACATTGAAGGTGATGTAGTTTATACGGTCGAAGCCGTTTCTTATAACAAAAAACATTCTATACTAGCGATATCAGCTGAAGTATTTAAAGAAGATACGTTTATAATAAACTATACTATTATGCCAGCACCTATAGATGAATCTCAAAAACAATTAATTATGGAAAAAGTAATGCTATTTTTGGACGACATGCAAATGGAAAACGGCATTACTCATACAGAAGTAAAGATAGACAAACAAAATAAGCCAATAATTATAGAATCTCAAGTTAGAATAGGTGGCGGCAACATATGGAAGATGGTGGAACTAACAACCGGCATATCTCAATTTGGATACTATTATGATGCGTTAGTTACTGAGACTATAGATGAATTTAGATGTATATCTTCAAAATGTCAAGCCATGTCTTTAAGCTTGATTCCAAAACCAGGTTGCTTAAAAGAAATAAAAAATAAGGAGTTAACTAACATATCCGAGGTCGTATTAATTGATCTATTAGTAAAAGAGGGAGACATCATACCAACTATTGTAGATAGCACTCAACGCAAAGGATCTATATTATTTACGGCTAGTGATATGAAACGTACGTACGAAGTTATAGAGGAAAAATGTAATAATATAACGTTTGTTTATCAGGATTTAACAGAATGGAAACCTTCTTTTAAAAAATATAAGTAAATGAAAGATAGCAAACATTTTAATTTTCACAAGCTTTGGCTAGGACAGTCTATAAGTTTGTTAGGTACGCAGTTTACAATAGTAGCTTTGCCACTTTTTGCATTAGAGGTGTTACAAACAAGTGAAGCAAATGCTGCTGTGCTTCGTGGGGTTATATTCGTCCCTTATCTAATTTTCGGGTTAGTAGCCGGTGCTTTAATAGACATTTTTCATAGGAAAAATGTTTTGCTAGTTTGTAGTATATGTCAAGGAGTATTGTTTTTATCAGTATTCATACTGACTGTAACAAATATTATAACGTTCCCTTTGTTGGTGTTTATCATGTTTTTAAATGGAATATTCACCACGTTTTACAACATTGCCATTCCTTCTTTCTTACCGGAAATAGTAACAGATAAAGACAACTTAAAAAAAGGAAATGCTCAACTAGCACTTTCGGAGTCTCTTTCTATAGTAATTGGTCCTATGCTAGCTGGAATCGTCATTACTCTAGTTGGATTAACAGGCTCATTCACTGTTGACGCAGTAACGTATTTTGTTTGTTTTATGTTTGTATTATTCATTTCAAAGTTTAAACCGCATACAGAGGGTTCTTTAAAAGATGTAAATATAAAATCCATATACCAAAACATATATGAAGGTTTGATATATTTTAAAAAACACCCTGTATTGGAACCGATTGTAACCTGTGGTGCTGTTTACGGTTTTTTTAAATACATACTAAATAGCATTTTAGTAATATTCCTTTATAAGGTAATGGGTCTATCTGAAATTGAAATAGGGTTTGTTGTAGGTTCAGCAGCGGTCGGATTTTTAATAGGTAATACGATACTTATGAAAAAAAGTCAAAAAATTGATAATACAAAAATGCTTATTTATAGCGCTACTGTATCAGTTACCGGTTTGGCTTTTATACCGATAATGGGATATATGGGAACAGTTTACGGTATAGTAGCCGCAAGTATCATACATGGTATGGGAGAAGGTGTATTTGGCCCTTACGCTGCAACTATACGACAACTTGCCTCACCAAATCACATGCTAGGTCGAGTAAATGCTGTACAGCGTACGCTTAATTGGGGAGCTTGGGCATTGGGGAGTTTTGCTAGTGCATTTTTAATTTCTATATTTGGGCTTCAAACTACGTTATTTATAGGGGGCTTCGGAACAACATTGTGTTTAGTGGCGTTGTTAAGACGAGGCATATCAAAAGGGAATGAAATTGAATATACAAGTTCATTTTAGATGAACTGGAAAAAAGGCGGATTATGGATTATTATTTTTTTCATTGTAAAAGGTACGATTTCTACACTTTTACTTGTTACAGGTGCTAAATATTTTAATTTATCATATATGCAACTTTTCGTACTAGTACTGATTTTATTACTGATTTCTCTCATAAGTCGAAAATTGCTTTATAGACATAAACAAAATAAAAAGCAAAAAGAGCTAAATATATAAATGAATAGGGATGAAACCTCATTACATCCTGATACGGGTGTTACGTCTGTAATGTTTGTTGAACGATCATTAAATGAAATTCGTTTTTGGTCTAGAATCATGAAGGAGCATTCTTTTTTTCTTCGATTGGGGTTTAGATGTGAGGATACCCAACTAATCGAAGAAGCTAATCAATTTTATCGATTGTTTGAACATATCGAACAAATAGCGTATTCCTATACAAATGAAACAGATCCTGAGCAAATAAAAAGATTTAATTCAGAAGTACAACAAGCTGCAACTAATATTTGGGGATTTAAAAGAAAAATTCTAGGATTAATTCTCACATGTAAATTGCCAGGGCAAAATAATTCCCCACTATTAGTTGACCATACAAGTAGGGAAGCTGATTATTTTAGAAAACGTTTAATTGAATTAAATGAAGGTAAATTAGATGCCCTTCCTGATGCTATTATTAAAGAAAATGTTTTCTTTTTAAGGATTATGGCAGACCATGCTAAATTTATTGGGCATCTTCTTGATCCATCGGAAAGAAAGCTTGTAGATACAGCACGGAATTTTAGCAATGATTTTGATGAATTAATGTATCAAGCAATTGACTTAGAATCTATGAAACCACAATCTCAAACAGTTCCTCTTTTAGATCAATTTTTAGATCAAAATCGTGTGTCAGTCACATCTCTTCGGGATTTTAAGAAAACGGCACGTGATTTAATTGAGCAATGTAAAATAAAGAGTATCATTCATCCATTATTAGCAGACCATGTATTTCGTGAAGCTGATAGATTTCTTGAAATCATTGATATGTTTGATGCTCACCTTACCAATATTAAATCACAACCTAGATATTAAATGGGGGAAAAATTGATGAACAACAATACAGTAAATGAATCAGTTGAAGAAGTCGATAAAAAACGAGTAAGATCAAGAAAACGTTTTCCGAATTGGAAATTTATCGCAGCGGGTGTTGGTATAATTGCACTTCTCGTTGGGGGAGTGAGTTATTATCAGGCAACTCACTTCAATTCGAATGTTACGATTAATGACACCAAAGTTGGTGGTATGAGTGCTGATCAGGCAATACAGAAATTAAAAACATCTGGACTAGCAAACAAAGTCTATGTCGATCAACAACAAATTTTAGATGAAAAAGAGACGAAAACAGAACTTACGGAAAAAGATTTGCCTCAAGTTAAGAAACTATTAAAAAGCCAGTGGACATTTTTCCCTTCCTCAAAGGAAAAAAATTATTCAGTGCTACCGGAAAAGGCGGATCAGTATCGTAGTGAAACGATGAAAAAACTTGTAGAAGAAAAGCTCGTTTCTATGAATAAAGAATTAAAAGCACCTCAAGATGCTATGGCAAAGCTCGAACAAGGAAAAATTGTTATTTCGAAGAGCGTTGATGGCAAACAGTATGACGTTACTAGTCTATTGAAAGATTACGACAAGCAGAAATATAAAAGCGAAATTCATCTGAAGTCTACATACATACAGCCTATTAAAGAAGACGATCCAATTATCAAAAAAGAGGAGCAAGCACTACAGAATCTTCTGCAACAGTCCGTTGAATATAAAGTGCAGAATGAAGTGTATCCTTTAAAAGCGAAAGATTTAATTCAAAATGCCTCTATGTCAAAGGATATGAAAGTTACAATCGATGAGAGCGACATTAAGAAAAAGATTGCAGAAATTAATAATGCTAAGTCAACATTAAATAAAAATTTCAGCTTTAAAACCCATTCCGGTTCGGTCATATCAGTAAAAGGACAAGGCTACGGCTGGGCACTAGATGTTGAAAAAGAAACAAAACAAGTTCAACAAGCTTTTGAAAAGGGTGAAAAATCGCTATCTGCTTCTAATATTCATGGAAATGGTTGGGAGAAGGAAGGTATCGGTTATAAAACAACAGCGAATAACGGTATTGGAGACACGTATGCGGAAGTTTCAATTGCAGATCAACAAATTTGGATTTATAAAGATGGCAAATTAGCAGTCACAACAAATGTAGTAACTGGTAAACATAGCACGAGTGAAGATACATCACCAGGTGTGTGGTACGTCCTATATAAACGAACACCATACACGTTGAAAGGAAGCGCAGTAGGTAAAGCTGATTATGCAGTTAAAGTAGATTACTGGGTACCATTCACAAATAGCGGTCAAGGATTCCATGATGCTGGCTGGCGAACAAACTGGGCGAATAATGCTTATTTAACAGGGGGATCAGGTGGGTGTGTTAACCTTCTTCCTAATGTTGCAAAAACTGTGTATGATAATTTGAACACGTATGATCCAGTTATCGTGTACTAAATGAAAAATTCTATTTATATAAGAAGAAGTTTGAAAGTAATTATAAAAAGAGAAGAAAATAAACTACCGAACATTTATTTAGCCACTGTTTTAAAAAACTTGGAAAGTTTAGGATTTACTTTTTCCGAGCCTTTAATAGAAGAGTTGCAAACACTTTCGGTTGATGCATTCACATCGTTTTACAAAGAGTTGGTAAAACATTTAAAAGAAATGGTTGGTGCACATATTCAGTTTACTCCTATGTATCCAAACTTCCCGCAACAAATGATGGATTTAAGTGAAGCTGATTTATACATCAATGCTGTTATTCATTATGTGACGTTGCGCCTACCTGTATCAAAAGTAGAAGAACGGCTTCCTCTTTTAGATAGAGTTGATTTGAAAGTTATTGACTTAGGAAGTGACGAAGATTTCAATCAAATGATTTCTCAATTGATTAGTGCAAACAGCTCTATTTCCTCAACTGATAAGACAGATGTAGAATGGGCTATTACACACACTGAAGATGTTTCCTGTTTTCTACCTAATGTAATTCCTCATAAGGAAAATATGTCTTTTATAATTGGGGTTTTATTAATAAACAGAAAAATAGAAGCCGATGCTGCTGCAAAGTATTTTAAAACAGCAACTGATGTTCTTCGCCTTGCAGTTGCTTTATCTGAAGGCGATGTGAGTTTAGCATCCCCCGTTCGATTCAAGAAGCTTAACCGATCAGAGAGACGCTTCCTTTTAGGATTGTTAGAGCAATGCGGAAACATTACCGAAGATATGCTTCGATACAAAAAACGTTGGATTCGTTTAGGTGAAATTCTTCATCCAGCAGAATATCATACTCGTTTCCCAAAAACCCACCGAGCGTTTGAGATTCTTCGCAACAACATTAAAGTTGAAACATTTAATGGAAAAATAGAAGCAGCTTTGTTGAATCGTGATATCATGACAGCGAAAAATTTTTTAAAAACTCGCCCGGGGGAATTTGCCAGACGCTTGGATCATTTAATCCGTTTATGTAGTGATAAGTCAACAGATGTTTTCAATATTCTCGAAGAGTTTCTAAGTATAATAGGAAACGTTTCTACTCCTGTATTACTTCAACTCACGGCTCATTTTAAGCATCGAAATGATAAAAATGAATTTCGCACCTTTTTCCCAAAGGGAAATGTAGCAAAAGCTATAGGTATTGAAAATACACTTCCATTTATCTCAGAGGATATTTGTTTAATGATTGTAAAAATGTGTGAAGATACTTTAAAAAATCGCTTTGCAGAACTTCCAAGTCTCGGAAAAGTATTTTTGGATGAACAGTTAAAAAATTACTTAGTTCCCTTCTCTCAACGTTCAGCCAGCAAATCGCTTCGCACATTATCTCGAGGAAGTAAAGTAGATTTGCCAGAAGGAGATACGATTCGTTTTTTCCTATGGTGGAAAGAAGGCTATGTGAATGGACGACATACAGGACGCGTTGACATTGATTTGTCTGCTGCAATGTACGACGAAGATTGGCAATACAAAGAACATGTCTCCTTCACGAACTTACGCTCAAAAAATTTCAAGGCCTACCATAGCGGAGATATTACTTCTGCACCAAAGGGAGCATCTGAATTCATTGATTTCGATATTCCGTCTGTGCTGAAATATGGTGGACGCTATGTGGTCATGACTTTGCTTTCTTACACAGACCAACCGTATAAAGATTTACCAGAATGCTTTACTGGTTGGATGGTTCGTCAATATCCTGGTTCAGGTGAAATATTTGAACCTTCTACTGTTCAAGATAAAGTGGATATTACTGCCGACACCCAAATCTCTATTCCAGTTATCTTAGACTTAAAGGAACGAAAATTGATTTGGACAGATTTGTCTCTTACAAGAGATCTAACTTATGATAATACCATCGAGGCTAATCAAAAAGGTATGATACTAGTTGGAAAGGCTTTAACTAATTTAGTTAAACCGAATTTATATGACTTGTTCCGATTACATCTTGAAGCTAGAGGTGAACTCGTTCAAGACATCAAGGAAGCAGAAAGCATTTTTTCTTTGGATAAAGGGATTACTCCTTTCGATATCGAAAAAATAATATCTGATTTTATAGCTGACCTACAAGGCTAAATGAATGAATTATTATTATTTAAGTTCTTAGCGTTTCTTTCTATATTAACGACAAGTATTGTTGCTGGAATTGTTTTTGCATACTCTAATTCAGTCATGCCTGGTTTGCGTAATGCGGATGATCGTACCTTCGTTCTTTCCGTTAGACATTTTACTTCATCAGTGGCCAATCCGATGTTTCTTTTTATTTCAAACGGTGCTCTTATAGCACAAATCGGTTTTGTTGTATTATCCGTTTACTTACAGCAATTTGATACAGTCGTTTTAGGGGTAATCGCAGTAATCAGTTATGTCGCCACGCTACTAATCACTTTCACAGGAAATCTCCCGATGAATAGAGCAATCATCTCGGCTGAACTACCTGTAAGAGATTCTGGATGGAGTGAACTCAGAGTCCGATTTGAATCACGTTGGACATTGCTGAATCACTTGCGTACCTTAACGTGTATTTTAAGTGTGTCAGCCTTATTAGTAGCGTTGCTTATTCATTAGGTGATTACTATTTTAATTAATGTTATAAAAGCTGTGTTATTTGTGTTCTTTTTAATGACAGGAACGAAAATTATATCCGGGAAAATGGCAGATGAGTTTAAAAGATTTGGTTTACCTTCTTTTTTAAATTTCTTAACTGGAGCTTTTGAGGTTGTAGGAGCGATTGGAATGTTGATAGGTATTTGGATCCCGGTAGCAGCCTTATTAGCAGGATTCTTGTTAGGTGGTACGATGCTTGCGGCGGCACTTACTCTTATTGTATTAACAAGAGATCCTTTTAAGAAAGCAATACCTGCGCTTGTCTTGTTTGTCCTCAGTTTAGGGGTAAGTTTATATCATATTTTTTAAATGAACTTACATGATTTAATAGGCTATCTTGTCCATCGTACTGATGTAAAAATGTCCAATTATTTTACGAAGAGGTTAAAGCCTTATGGAGTTACCCCAGAGCAGTGGGGTATTATTAGTGTTCTTAGCAGCCAAAGGAGCACTACCCAAAGAGAATTAGCAGAAAAAGATCAAACTACAGTCGTAAGAATGATACAGTCAATGGAGAGAAAAGAGATTGTAAAGAAGACTTTGAATGAACAAGATAGGCGTTCACATAACCTTTTTTTAACTGAAAAAGGTGACGAGTTAAAAAAGCAATCTTGCCTGTGGTTAAAGACGCTCACAATTTCGTTACGAGTAATTTGAATGGAAAAAAAAGTATCAGCCATTCCTCAACCGAAAACATATGGACCGCTGGGTAATCTCCCATTAATCGATAAAGATAAACCGACTCTATCGTTTATTAAGCTGGCGGAAGAGTATGGTCCTATTTTTCGAATTCAAACTTTAAGTGATGCCATCATTGTCGTTTCTGGACATGAACTGGTAGCAGAAGTCTGTGACGAAACACGGTTCGATAAAAGTATAGATGGTGCTTTAGCAAAAGTTCGTGCCTTTGCTGGGGACGGATTATTTACAAGTGAGACTGACGAGCCTAACTGGAAAAAAGCTCATAATATTTTGATGCCTACATTCAGCCAACGGGCAATGAAAGATTACCATGCCATGATGGTTGATATTGCCGTACAACTCGTTCAAAAATGGGCACGACTTAATCCGAATGAAAATGTGGATGTTCCGGAGGATATGACTCGACTTACATTAGATACAATTGGTCTATGTGGTTTTAATTACCGATTCAATAGCTTTTATCGTGAGACATCTCATCCTTTTATCACTAGCATGACCCGTGCTCTAGATGAGGCTATGCACCAATTGCAGCGACTGGATATAGAAGACAAACTCATGTTGAGAACGAAACGTCAATTTCAGCATGATATTCAATCCATGTTTTCTTTAGTAGATAATATTATTGCTGAACGTAAAAATAATGGAAATCAGGAAGAAAATGATTTACTTTCACGTATGCTAAATGTGCAGGATCCGGAAACTGGTGAAAAATTAGATGATGAAAATATTCGTTTTCAAATTATCACTTTTTTAATAGCTGGGCATGAGACAACAAGTGGATTATTATCTTTTGCAATCTATTTTTTATTAAAGAATCCGGATAAGTTGAAAAAAGCCTATGAAGAAGTAGATCGGGTATTGACTGATCCTACTCCAACATATCAACAAGTTATGAAACTTAAGTACATACGGATGATTTTAAATGAATCGCTACGTCTATGGCCTACTGCTCCAGCATTCAGTCTCTATGCAAAAGAAGATACAGTGATTGGTGGGAAATACCCAATTAAGAAAGGGGAAGACCGTATTTCTGTTCTTATTCCGCAGCTACATAGGGATAAAGACGCGTGGGGAGACAATGTGGAAGAATTCCAACCTGAACGATTTGAAGAGCCGGATAAGGTTCCTCATCATGCTTATAAGCCATTTGGAAATGGTCAACGAGCATGTATCGGTATGCAGTTTGCACTTCATGAAGCCACTCTCGTAATGGGAATGCTTCTTCAACATTTTGAATTAATCGATTATCAAGACTATCAGCTGGACGTAAAACAAACATTAACGCTAAAGCCCGGTGATTTTAAGATTAGGATTCTAGCCCGAAATCAAACGATTAGCCATCCTACTGTCCTTGCATCTATAGAGGAGAAGCAGAAAGACCATGAAATCAAGCAGCAAGTTCAGAAGACTCCTTCTATTATTGGAGCTGATAATCTTTCGCTTCTAGTTCTGTATGGATCGGATACAGGAGTAGCAGAAGGTATTGCAAGAGAACTAGCAGATACAGCTAGTTTAGAAGGTGTTCAAACGGAAGTGGTAGCTCTTAATGAGCGAATTGGAAGTCTGCCAAAAGAAGGAGCAGTTCTTATTGTAACTTCTTCTTATAATGGAAAGCCGCCAAGTAATGCAGGGCAGTTTGTGCAGTGGTTGGAGGAATTAAAACCGGATGAGCTAAAAGGTGTTCAATACGCAGTTTTTGGTTGTGGAGATCATAATTGGGCTAATACCTATCAGCGGATTCCAAGATACATTGATGAGCAAATGGCTCAAAAAGGAGCAACAAGATTTTCTACACGCGGAGAAGCGGATGCAAGTGGTGATTTTGAGGAACAACTCGAGCAATGGAAACAAAGCATGTGGTCTGATGCGATGAGGGAATTTGGACTAGAACTCAACAAAAATATGGAAAAGGAGCGCAGTACTTTGAGTCTGCAATTTGTTAGTCATCTTGGAGGATCTCCTCTTGCCCGAACATATGAAGCAGTTTATGCATATATACTAGAAAATCGTGAACTCCAATCATCCAGCAGTGAAAGAAGCACGCGACATATTGAGATCTCCTTGCCAGAAAGCGCTACGTATCAAGAAGGAGACCACCTTGGGGTGCTGCCAATTAATAGCGAGAAAAATGTTAATCGAATTTTAAAACGCTTTGGATTAAACGGGAAGGATCAAGTCATACTGAGCGCAAGTGGACGCAGTGTAAATCATATACCTTTAGACAGTCCTGTTAGTTTATTTGACCTTCTTAGTTATAGTGTCGAAGTGCAAGAAGCAGCCACTCGAGCACAAATACGAGAAATGGTGACATTCACAGCATGCCCTCCTCATAAAAAGGAATTGGAATCATTATTGGAAGAAGGAGTTTATCATGAACAAATATTAAAGAAACGTATTTCAATGCTGGATCTTCTTGAAAAGTATGAGGCTTGTGAAATCCGATTTGAACGCTTTTTAGAACTTCTTCCGGCGCTCAAACCGCGTTACTATTCTATTTCAAGCTCTTCACTCGTTGCACAGGATCGTCTGAGCATTACAGTTGGTGTTGTTAATGCACCTGCATGGAGTGGGGAAGGGACATATGAAGGAGTCGCTTCTAATTATTTAGCTCAGCGTCATAATAAAGATGAGATTATCTGTTTCATCCGAACGCCACAATCAAACTTTCAATTACCTGAAAATCCAGAAACACCAATTATCATGGTTGGGCCAGGTACTGGAATTGCACCATTCCGTGGATTCTTACAAGCACGTCGTGTTCAAAAGCAAAAAGGTAGTAACTTAGGACAAGCGCATCTATATTTTGGTTGCCGTCATCCTGAAAAGGATTATCTCTATCGTACAGAACTAGAAAATGATGAAAGAGATGGATTGATTTCTTTACACACAGCTTTTTCTCGCCTAGAAGGAAATCCGAAAACATATGTACAGCATTTAATAAAACAAGATAGAATCAATTTAATTTCGTTATTAGATAATGGAGCTCATCTTTATATATGTGGTGATGGAAGTAAAATGGCTCCGGATGTAGAAGATACCCTTTGTCAAGCATATCGAGAAATTCATGAAGTTAGTGAACAAGAAGCAAGGAATTGGTTGGATCATTTGCAACATGAAGGACGATACGGAAAAGATGTTTGGACTGGAATATAAATGAAAATATCCGTTTATGTTGCAAGTGCATTTAGCAAGGATTATAAAGGCGGAAACAAAGCAGGAGTGGTATTTATTGAGAATACATTGACCACTACTCAAAAAATGACAATAGCCAAACAACTAGGCTATGCGGAAACCGCATTTATATCAGAATCTGAAATTGCTGATTATAAATTTGAGTATTTTACACCAAAAGAAGAAGTTGATTTATGTGGTCATGCCACAATTGGCTCTTTCGCGATACTGATGCATTTAAATAAACTTTTCAGGAATCGCTATACGATTGAAACGAACAGCGGTGTTCTTACTATTACCATAAAAGATGACATGATATTCATGGAACAAAACAAACCGATATTCTATGATGTTGTATCTCCAAACGAGTTCATCGACTGTTTTGACATTAAAGCTATAAACAATACATACCCAATTCAAATTGTCTCCACGGGCTTAAAAGATATTTTAATTCCTATAAAAAGCGAAACACAATTACATGCACTGCAGCCTAATTTTGAAAAAATTAAAGAAATCAGCAAGTATTATAATGTTATCGGGATGCATCTATATACTTTTAATGACAATCGAATTATATGCAGAAATTTTGCTCCACTATACGATATCAATGAAGAAGCAGCGACTGGAACTTCAAACGGTGCATTAGCTTGCTACCTTTATGAACAGCACTATTTGCAAAAAGAAGTCTATGTATTTGAACAAGGTTATTCTTTACACTCGCCTTCCGAAATATTAGTTAAATTAGCAACCAATAGCAAGAATGAAATAGAAAAAGTTTATGTTGGCGGCAAAGGCTATTACTGTGAAACTAAGTGTTTACATGTAGAAAATATTGATTAGGTGCAGATATGCAAACGATTTAAACGAATCAATGAAATTTATAATGAGGGAGCAAACAAATATATGAGTGAAACATTACATAAAAGAAAACCACCATATTTAATGCTTGTAATTCTTTTTATTGGGGCCTTTGTTTCATTTCTAAATAACTCGCTTTTAAATGTAGCTTTGCCATCAATAATGAAAGATTTAGATATTAAAGATTATTCAACAATCCAGTGGCTTTCTACAGGATATATGCTTGTTAGTGGTATATTAATTCCGGCATCAGCATTTTTAATAACCCGTTTCTCAAATAGGAGCTTATTTATTACATCCATGGTGATTTTTATTTTTGGTACTGCCCTAGCGGCTTTAGCGCCGAACTTTGGTTTGTTACTGACTGGCCGAATGGTTCAAGCAGCAGGTTCTTCAGTCATGGGGCCTTTGTTAATGAATATTATGCTAGTAAGCTTCCCAAGAGAAAAACGGGGAACAGCAATGGGGATTTTTGGATTAGTTATGATTACAGCTCCAGCAATAGGACCGACACTATCAGGTTATATTGTAGAGTATTACGACTGGCGTTTGCTTTTTGAAATGATTTTACCGTTAGCAATCATTAGCTTACTATTAGGGGTTTGGAAATCTGAAAATGTCATGAAACAAAATAAAAATGCAAAACTTGATTATCTCTCATTGCTATTATCTTCTGTCGGTTTTGGCGGTTTGTTATATGGATTCAGTTCTGCAAGCTCCGATGGTTGGACGGATAAAGTTGTCTTAACAACTTTAATCATAGGCGCTATTGCCCTAATTGCTTTCATTATCCGTCAATTAAAAATGAATGAACCGTTATTGGATTTACGTGTTTACAAGTACCCAATGTTTGCACTTGCGTCTGTAATTGCAATTGTCAATGCGGTGGCCATGTTTTCAGGTATGATTTTAACACCAGCTTATGTACAAAACGTCCGTGGCATTTCGCCGCTGAACTCTGGGCTGATGATGCTTCCGGGTGCGGTAATAATGGGGGTTATGTCACCAATTACAGGTAAACTATTTGATAAATATGGCCCTCGGATTCTTGGCATAGTAGGACTTTCCATTACAGCTGTTTCAACTTATATGTTAGCAAACCTGCAAATTGACTCTAGTCACACACATATTATTCTTATTTACACACTGCGGATGTTTGGGATGGCAATGGTGATGATGCCACTTATGACAAATGGTCTTAATCAATTGCCGACTCGCTTAAATCCGCACGGTACGGCTGTTAATAATACAGCTCAACAAGTGTCCGGTTCGATTGGTACTGCTATTCTTGTTACGATTATGAATTCTGTAACAACAACAAAAGCTGAAAGTCTAATGTCTGATGTAGACCCAACAACCTTCACAGAAGCTACGAAGGCAATAGTAACTCAGGAGGCTTTATTATCCGGAATTCAATATTCATTCTATGTAGCGCTTGGCATGAATGTTGTTGCACTGCTATTAGTTTTTTTCGTTAAACGTGTAGATACAAGTGCGGAAGCTGTCGAGAGGTTAAATCGTTAGATGAATTTAGCTAGATTCCCGAGAAAAAAATATACAGAATCATATACACCAATTGAAAAGTTAAACAATTTTTCTGAAGCACTTGGTGGTCCGACTATTTATTTTAAACGAGATGATTTACTGGGTTTAACGGCCGGTGGAAATAAGACGAGAAAGTTAGAATTTCTAGTTGCAGATGCACAGGAAAAGGGTGCAGATACGTTAATTACAGCTGGTGGTATTCAGTCAAATCATTGCCGCCTGACACTGGCAGCTGCGGTAAAAGAAAAAATGAAATGTATCCTTGTATTAGAGGAAGGGCTTGAGCCAGAAGAGAAGAGAGACTTTAACGGAAACTATTTCTTATATCACTTATTAGGTGCTGAGAATGTAATTGTTGTACCAAACGGAGCAGACCTGATGGAAGAGATGCATAAAGTAGCACAAGAAGTAAGTGAAAAAGGTGGTACACCATATGTAATTCCAGTTGGTGGATCAAACCCTACAGGCGCTATGGGATACGTTGCTTGTGCGCAAGAAATTATGGCGCAATCATTCGAGCAAGGAATTGATTTCAGTACAGTTGTTTGTGTAAGTGGTAGCGCGGGTATGCATGCTGGTTTAATTACTGGTTTTTCTGGAACGCAAAGCCAGATTCCTGTAATCGGAATTAACGTAAGTAGAGGAAAAGCTGAGCAAGAAGAGAAAGTTGCAAAACTTGTAGATGAAACTTCAGCTCACGTTGGTATCCCAAACTTTATTTCACGCGAAGCAGTTACATGCTTTGATGAATATGTAGGACCAGGATACGCTTTACCAACACCAGAAATGGTTGAAGCAGTTCAGTTGCTTGCGAAAACTGAAGGTATTTTACTTGATCCAGTGTATACAGGTAAAGCAGTGGCGGGACTCATTGACTTAATTAGAAAAGGTACATTTAATAAAGAAGATAACATTTTATTCGTACATTCAGGTGGCTCGCCAGCTTTATATGCGAATACATCTCTATTTGCGTAAATGAAAAAGACAGTTGCTTCATTAGCTGTTATGGCGGCATTATTACCGACATTTTCAGCACATGCGGAAGGGAAAGAGCAAGTCCGAAAATCAGCTACAACTTTTAACGTTATTAGTGATATTCAAGGGGATTTAGGGGATTTTGATCATGTGCTAAAAGATATGAACAAAGTGACGCCACTTTCTAGAGCGCTTATTATGAATGGGGATATAACGCCAACTGGACAACAGTCACAATATGATGATGTAAAGCGTGTGTTAAATAAAAATAAGCATCCGGAAAATGTATGGTCAACTGTTGGGAATCATGAGTTTTATGCTGGGAAATGGACAGCTGACGGGAAACTTTCTCAAAATACATGGCCAAATGGTGTAACTGAGGAAACGCTATTTAACCGTTATCTGAAATTCAGTGGGCAAGAAAAGGTATATCATAAAAAAGAATTAGACGGTTATCCGCTTTTATTTTTAGGAACTGAAAAATATATGAAATACCATGATTCAAAAATGTGGGACGAAGTATATATGAGTGATGAACAATTAGGTTGGCTTAAACAAAATTTAGAAGAGTATAGCCAAAAAGATAAAAATAAACCAATTTTTATTTTCTCTCATCACGTTTTACCTGATACAGTATCTGGATCGAAACAATCACCATATTTACAAGATTATTTAAACGTGGATAAATTGTACGATATATTAAAAGACTATCCGCAAGTTGTTTTCTTTACGAGTCATACACATTGGGATTTAAACTTACCAGATTGGGCTGGTAAAAAGAAAATTGCAGGTGGAGATGAAAAAGGATTTACAGTTGTAAATACGGGCGGAATTGAAACAGGTTGGATGTCAGCTGGACCAAATGGTGGCGAGAAGACTGCTCCTGATGGATATTCATTTAAACAAGGACTGCAAGTGAAAGCATACGGTAACGATGTTGTCGTAACGGCTTACGATTATAAACGTGATAAGGATATTAAGAAATTATTAGTTAGTGATTCAAAAGTTGCGCAAATGGCACCAAATGTAACAGCTGATGATAGTAAAAACGTAATTGCCGGTGCAACTGAATATATGGAGTACTCTATAGAAGGAACGAATGAGTGGTATACGTATAATAAAGCAAATCCTCCGAAATTTGATGGCGATAAAACTGTATACGTACGTCATAAAGGCGAAATGAATTTAGAGCCGGGATTAACGCAGTTACTTCGCTTTTCGGTAAATAAGTGAATGGGATACTCTGATTTATGGGTAGAATATTCTGAAAAAAGGGTGAAGCAAATGAAGAATAGGCAAAAAGCATCGATAATATGCAAAAGTATTTTATGTTTAATGATTTGTATATTCATTACGAATGAAGTATGGTTTACAAATGTGGTGAGGGCAGAATCGGGCACGTTGACTAATAGAAGTATAGAGAATTTCAAAAAAAAGATGGATGAACAGGTACCAAAATGGCAGGAGAATTATGAGGTACCAGGGGTTGCAATAGGTATCGTACATGAGGGGCGTATTGCTTATACACTTAACTACGGTTATGTAGACAAAAAGACAAAAAAAGCGGTGAGTGATGATACATTGTTTCAAGCTGGTTCTATATCTAAAAGCCTTACAGCGTGGGGAATCTTGCATCTTGTAGATGAAGGTCGTTTATCACTAGATGATCCCGTTGGAAAATATCTGACCAAATGGAAATTACCTAATTCAGAGTTTAATAATAATGAAGTCACGATAAGAAGATTGTTAAGTCATACAGCAGGGCTGTCTGCACATAAAGGATACCTCGGGGTTGCACCAGGGAAACATCTTGACTCTATTGAGGAATCTCTGTCTGGAAAAGGATGGCTTAATGAACCAGTGGAGGTTACCAATAAACCAGGTTCAGAAACAATTTACTCTGGTGGCGGATATACAATTTTACAACTTGTAATTGAAGAGGTTACCGGAATACCGTTTGATCGTTATATGGAAGAACAAATTATGAAACCTTTAGGAATAAAATCTAGTTCATTCTTACAACGTCCTGAAAACCATAACCTTTCGAAAGCTTATGGATATTTTGGAGAGGAGCTCCCTAGTTACCAATTTACCGAACAGGCTGCTGCAGGTCTTAAGACAAATGTTACGGATATGATGACATTGATACTTGCAAGCATGGATGCAAATAATAAAGGGAATGGTGTCATCAAAAGTGAACATGTTGAAGAAATGCAAAAGCTAGTATTAGGGGAGAATGGTTTAGGTATATTTGAAAAAAAACTATCTAATCAATGGAAATTACTTTATCATTCTGGTGACAATCGAGGCTGGCATTCTTTTTATGGTTTCATTCCTAATACAAAGGATGGATTGGTAATCCTTACAAATGGTGAAGGTGGTATAGACTTACGACAGGATATTCACCACGCATGGATTGAATATGAAACGGGAAAATTACCTGAAAGTTACTTCTCTCTAGCTGAGCAGAGAAAAAACAACTCTATTACATCAATTGTTATTGAAGCCACACTTGGTTTATATTTGCTGCTATTTGTGATTAGATTGTACAAAGGTAGAAGAACTTTCATTTTTAAGCAAGAGAAGAGATCCTACATCGGATTAGTAGTTAGGACATTTTTACTTATTATTACTGCTATCCTCGTATTTTGTGCTGCCTATTTGTGGAGAGTTTTCAGCTTGAATTCCGGTAATACAATAAATTTTATTCTAATAATGGTATGGATTATAACATTATTAATTAGTGGATTTTTCCCGAAAATTAAAAGTAATAAAAAACAACGTATGAAACGAAAAGATTTAACATCAAAATTTACATGTATGTAAATGTGCGTGAAAAAAGGCGAAGCAAGTGTAACGTCGTTAGTATCAGCTTTCAGCAGGGCATATCATAGTGACTTTGATAATCCTAAAATCTTTGATGATTATGTAGCTAAAGATTGCATTTCACAAAAAGAACGTAACGATATTGAAGCGAATATGGTTAAAGGGATACACTTTTTCAATAAAGATATCGCAGAGCAGTTTCAAGACAATCCGAAAGAAATATTAAAATGGATTACACAAGTTCAGTTATCACCAACACCTTTAGCACGTGCGGCATATTGTGAAAGAGTATTACTACATGAAATTACATTAGGAGCAAAACAATACGTCATACTCGGTGCAGGCTTAGATACGTTCAGTTTTAGACGCCGAGAATTAGAAAATAAAATAGAAATATTTGAAGTAGATCATCCTTCTACGCAAGCGTCTAAGAAGGAAAGAATAAAAGAAGCAGAACTTGAAGTTCCAAATAACCTCCATTTTGTTTCAATGGACTTTACGAAAGGATTTTCCTATGAACAGTTACGCAATGAAGGATTTGAAAATAAAAAGACTTTCTTTAGCCTTTTAGGTGTTACGTACTATTTAACGAAAGAGGAACTTTCCAGTTTAATAGAATGTTTATTCGAGTTGGTTCCAGCGGGGAGTTCCATCGTTTTCGATTATCCTGATGAAAATTTATTTACAGAAAAAGGACTGTCCAATCGAGTTGAAAACATGGTGAAAATGGCTGCGGTAGGCGGAGAACCTATGAAATCATGTTTTTCTTATACCGAAATAGAAGCACTGTTAGAAAAGTCGGGCTTACTCATTTATGAGCACTTATCACCAGTGGACATAAATAAATTGTATTTTGAAGGAAGAAACGATTATTTAGAAGCTTTTGAGACGGTACATTATGTGCATGTGGTGAAAAGGTAAATGAAAAGATTAGTTATCATTACAGTAGGAAAAACCCACAGCGGAAAAACTACATTTGCAAAAGTATTAGAAAAAGAGTTACCCCATTCTTTCGTTATGGACCAAGATAACCAAGCAGAATTTATTAACACACATTATGAGAAATTACAACCAACTGAAGGCCCTAATACATTTAAGCACGGTCTTTCGAAATTCATTGTTGATTATGCGAGAGAACATACAAGTTTACACCTTATTATTTGTAACTCTAATCGCAGTAAAAACGGAAGGTTCTATTTATTAAACGAATTATTTCCACAAAATGAATATGTACGCATACTCGTTCACTTTGACATTCCAGATGATGTACTTTATGAAAGAGTAGCTCGAAGCACGCGAAGTACCAATATTTTTAGAGGTGGTTATTCTAATTTCAAAGAAGTACTCGATCGACAACAGGTTGAATCACTACATGAAGATGTGGTGGATCCTATAGAAAATGAGGCTGATTATTTGTTTGTTATTCACGATAGTAAAGGTGTGAACACTACTATAGAAGAAATTGTTCATATAGCTAAAGATTTGTCCCCTATCCCAAAATAAATGAAAGAAAAGAGGTACAAAAATATGAAAACAAAGCAAACAATCGCTGCGTCTACAATAGCTTTAGCTATGATTGCAGGCGCAAACTCGGCCCATGCGGAAGTAAATGATACTACTCCACAGCAAAGTACAGGAGATCGATTAGCTGAAATTAAGCAACATAGACAAGAGTTAGATGCGAAATTACAGCAGCACAAAGAAAATGTGGATCAAACATTAAATGAACTTAACCAAGTTAAGGAAAATGTTGATACTAAGGTGAATGAACTACATGAACGTAAGCAAGTTGCTGATGAAAAAATTAACGAAATTAAACAACATAAACAAGAGTTAGATGCAAAACTTCAACAAGACAAACAAATCGTCGATGAGAAAATCAATGAGATTAAAGAGCATAAGCAAAATATCGATAACAAGGTTAATGAGATTAAAGAACATAAACAAACTGTCGATGAAAAAGTGAATGAAATTAAGCAACATAAAGAGAACATTGATCAAAAGGTTAATGAACTTAAGGAAGTTAAAAAACAAGTAGATGAAAAATTAGCTGAGTTAAAGAAAGCGAAACAAACTGCTGAGGACAAACTTGCTGAGTTAAAAGAAAAAAAGCCGAATACTGGGAATACGTTAGAGGAACTTAAGAAAATTAAAGGCAATTTAGATAGTCTTTCCGCTAACTTAGAACTAGCTAAACAAGATGTGAAAAATAAGCTAGCTGAATTACAAAAGGCTAGACAAGACTTACTAAATAAAATTAACGAAATTAAACAAGCGAAACAAACTGTTTCAGACGATTTAGCAAAGAAAAAACAAGACTTAGATATTAAAATAAACGATTTTAAACATACTGAGAAAAAAATAGACGACAAATTAGCTGAGTTACATACAACGAAGCAAAATGTTGATAACAAAATTAATGAAATATCACAATCGAAACAAACGCAAGCAGATAATAGTACTAAAAACAATAACGCTAGAGAACTTCCTAACGCTGGTAGTGAGCAATCAAATAATATGGCTTTAGGTATGTTATCTGTATTAGGCGGCGTTTTATTAGTAACACGAAATAAAATTAAAACGTTATTCTCAAAATAAATGACTTCATTATTGAAATTAGACAAAGTAAGTAAAGTGTACGGAGAAGGGAATACGGAAGTAACAGCTCTTCATCCGATGTCGCTTGATGTGAAAGCTGGAGAATTTATCGGAATCGTTGGTCCTTCTGGATCAGGGAAAAGTACGTTATTATCAATCGCGGGTGCTTTATTATCACCGTCAAAAGGGGATATATACATTCGTGAACAAAATATTACGCAGTTATCCGAAAAGGAAATGACAGACATTCGTTTGAAAAAAATCGGTTTCATTTTCCAGTTCGCAAACCTTGTTCCGTATTTAAATGTGAAAGAACAGTTACTTTATATTGCAAAGCTGAAAAAAGACAACAAACAAGAGTCTGAAAAGCGTGCGGATCACTTATTATCGGCATTTGGATTAGGAGAAAGAAAAAATCATTATCCAAATCAACTATCTGGTGGAGAAAAACAAAGGGTCGCAATCGCTCGTGCTTTCATGAACAATCCAGATTTAATATTAGCAGATGAGCCAACGGCAAGCTTAGACTCAAAACGCGCACGTGAAGTTGTTGAAATGATGAAACGCGAAGTGAAAGAAAGTCAAAAAGCAGCCATTATGATTACGCATGATGAAAGAATGCTTGATGTATGTGATCGTATATTGACGCTTAGAGATGGACAGTTAATATAAGTGCATAGAAAGAAAGAGGAAGGAGCGAGCGAAATGTTTTTAGCTCTGCGTGAATTGAAACAATCAAAATTAAGATACGGATTAATCGGACTGATTATGGTGTTATTATCATTTTTAGTTCTTGTTATTTCAGGATTAGCAAATGGACTATCATATGATAATGCTTCATCGATTCAAAATATGGAGGCAAATAAGTTCGTTTTAGCAGATGATGCGGAAAATAAATTACTTCGTTCACAAATTAAGAAAGATGATGTAGATAACGTAGTAAATCAAGTGGGCGAGAAAGAGGCAGTTCCGTTTCGTGTGAAAGTTTCAACGTATGAAAAGAAAGATAGTTCGAAAAAAGTTGATGTCGCTATTTTCTCAAGTGAACGTGATACATTTTTAGAACCGAAAATTGTAGACGGTGAGAAACTAGGTACAGCAAACAATGAAATGGTTGCTGATGAATCCATTAAAGAAAAAGGAATCGATATTGGGGATACAATTATCGATCCTGTTTCAAAGAAAGAATTTACAATCGTTGGATTTACGAAAGATCAAATGTTTAGCCATACACCAGTCGTTTATGTAAATGAAGACGTATGGGGCGCTATTTCACAACCAAATCAAAAAGATTATAGTGCAATCGCACTTAATACAGATAAAGAGATTAAAAATGCTCATGTTATTGATAAAAAAGAAGTACTGCAAAGTATTCCAGGATTTAAAGAAGAGCAAGGAACATTAACGATGATCATTGCATTCTTACTTGTAATCGCTGCGTTACTAATCGGTGTATTCTTCTACGTCATTACGTTGCAAAAAACACAGCAATTAGGTGTATTGAAAGCAATCGGTACGAAAAACTCTTATTTAGCAAATAGCTTAGTCGTACAGGCGTTATTCTTATCAGTCGTGGCGATGATAATCAGTATTGTTCTTGTACAAGGGTTAGAACAAATTTTACCTGCGGGAATGCCATTCTTATTAACAACGCCGATGATTGCACAATATGCAGCAATCTTTATCGTAATTAGTATTTTAGGAACACTTATTTCGTTATACCAAGTATTAAAAGTTGATGCATTAGAAGCAATTGGAGGCGGGATGTAATTGAAACGAGTTGATTTGTTTTTAAACGTACTAGATTCAACATTCGATAAAGAGAGTTGGTATGCACCGTTTAAACATGCTATAGAAGGACTTACAGCCGAACAGGCTATGTGGAAACCATCTGGAGAGGGAATGAAAACCATTTGGGAGAACGTTAATCATCTTATTTATTACAAAGAGAGACTTGCTGCAAACTTGGAAGGCCGTGAATGGACACATAATCTCGACGGTGATGAAACCTTTTATCTTACTAAGCGATCTAATGGTGATAAGGAATGGAAGGAGGTCGTTGAACGTTCTGAAAATGCTCAACGTAATTTAAGACAGGTATTAAGTGCAATTTCCGAAAGAGAGCTTGAGCAAAATTCACTAGAGGGGAAATTACTGGATATCATGCTTCATGATGCTTATCATACAGGCCAAATTATTCAATTAAGGAAAATGCAGGGTGCATGGCCATCAAATCGTTAAATGAAATCACTATATTCTAGATTTGTTTTTATGACAGTCGGTATTATGCTTCTTAGTAGTATTATCGGTTTTTTATTAACGAACGTATATTATCAAGTGAAGTTAAAACCGTATAATAGTGAAAAGATTTTAAACTATGCAGAGGAAGTTAAATCGTTATATGAAAAGCAAAGTGAAGAAAATAAATATGATTATTTACAATCTATTGCAAAGTTAGGGTATGAAATTTATATTGTCGATGATCAAATGAATGGAAAGCGTATCGGCAATGCGTTTCGTAAAATAACGATAAGTGATGATACGGTTCGTAAAGTGTTACAGGGGGAAACGTTTAATGGTGTTTCCACATATCCAACGCGACTCTTTATTACAGGATTCTTCGATAATGAATTAATTAATAGTGTCGGTGTACCATTAAAACACGGTGATAAACAGTACGCTTTATTTATTCGTCCTGACATTCAGCAACAATTTGGTGAAATGCGAATTTTCTTAGCGGTTTTACTTGGTTTTATCGTGTTATTAAGTATTATTTTTATTGCGATTGCAGCAGGATATATCGTTCGTCCGATTCGTAAATTTACGAAGGCTACGCAAAAAATTGCGAGTGGTGAATATGAAATTGAATTAGATGTAAAACGAAAAGATGAAATTGGAACGTTATCTACAAGCTTCCAAAAGATGACGAAAAGTATAAAAGAATTAGATGAAATGAGACAAGAATTCGTTTCGAACGTTTCACATGAATTCCAGTCACCGCTTTCTTCCATACAAGGATTTTCGAAAACATTGCAAACAGAAAAGATGAGTGAAGAAGAAAGAAGCCATTACTTACAAATTATTGAGGGCGAAAGTAAGCGAATGTCTAGTTTATGTAAACAGTTACTTACGCTAGCTTCATTAGATAAGGAGGAAAAGGTTTTACAAGTAAAAGACTTTTCCTTACAAAAGCAAATTAAAGACGTCATTTTTATGCTCGAATGGAAATGGCGTGAAAAAGATATCGCCGTTGAGTTTGATGTGCCGGACATTACGATAAAAGGTGATGAAAACCTACTTCATCAAGTATGGAGTAATGTTTTCACGAATAGTATTAAGTTTTCAAACAATGGTGGGACCATTGAGTTTTTTGTCGAAGAGTTAGAATCTAGCGTCATTATCTCTATATCCGATAACGGGATCGGTATGGAAAAAGAAGAAATGGACCGTATTTTTGACCGTTTTTACAAAGTAGATACGGCAAGGGCAAGAAACGTAGAAGGTAGTGGTTTAGGGTTATCGATCGTGCAGAAAATTGTTGAGTTGCATCATGGAAACGTTTCGGTATATAGTACGAAAGGGGAAGGGACGACTGTTCGGGTTGAACTTCCGAAATAGATGAAGATGATACATATTTTATTAGCTGATGATGATAAGCATATTAGAGAGTTGCTGCATTACCATTTACAAAAAGAGGGGTTTAAAGTTTTTGAAGCGGAAGATGGAAAGGTAGCGCAAGGCGTATTAGAGAAAGAAAATATTCATCTTGCGATAGTAGACATTATGATGCCGTTCGTTGATGGCTATACGTTATGTGAGGAAATCCGGAAGTATCATGATATACCTGTTATTTTATTAACTGCGAAAGATCAGTTAGTGGATAAAGAAAAAGGATTCATTTCTGGTACGGACGATTATATCGTAAAACCATTTGAACCAGCTGAAGTCATTTTCCGTATGAAAGCATTATTGCGTCGTTATCAAATGTTGAGTGCTGACATTATTACACTTCACGGGACGACAATTGATCGTAAAGGTGTTGAAGTGAAGTGTAACGGGCAAACGATTTTGCTTCCTTTAAAGGAATTTGAGCTATTATCACAACTTGCTAGTTATCCTGGAAGAACATTTTCAAGAGAAGAATTAATTGAGTTAGTATGGGGAATGGATTTTGAAGGGGACGAACGAACAGTTGATGTTCATGTAAAACGTCTTAGAGATCGTTTTTCAAAACGAACAGATGATTTTCAAATTACGACAGTGCGCGGACTCGGGTATAAGTTGGAGTTGAAATAAATGAAAAAAAGAACGACAGACATTATTTTTATTATTATCGGTGCATTTCTTTTTGCGTTAGGTGTCAATTTGTTTGTTATTCCGAACGAATTTGGTGAGGGCGGAGTAACAGGTATCACGATTATTACGTACTATTTATTTGAGTGGTCACCAGGCTTAGTTAACTTAATTTTAAATGCGATATTGTTAATAGCTGGTTATAAATTTTTGAATAAAATCACAACAATTTATACGATCATCGCTGTAGTTACTAACTCGCTATTTCTTCATTTAACAGAAGGATGGACGATTGCTTCTGATGAAATGCTCGTAAATGCCATTTTCGGTGGGATATTTATCGGGTGCGGGATTGGTCTCATCATTCGTGTTGGCGGAACAACTGCAGGTACTACTATCTTAGCAAGAATGACGCATAAGTATTTAGGCTGGAGTATTAGCTACGGTCTATTGTTCTTCGATTTAATCGTTGCGTTTTCATCTTATTTCATCATTGGTGCAGAAAAACTAATGCTGACAATTATAATGTTATACGTAGGAACGAAAGTAATGGAATTTGTAATTGAAGGTTTAAATCCGAAAAAGGCCATTACAATTATTTCTGATAACCCGAATGAAATTGCTAAAAAAGTGACTACCTTAATGGACAGAGGGGTTACCGTGTACTCAGGTCATGGCTATTACACAAAAACTCCGAAGGAAATTCTTTATATTGTTATTAATAAGCAAGAAGTAATAAAGTTAAAACGAATTGTTCAAACTACGGATCCGGCTGCTTTCATCGCTATACACGATGTTCGTGATGTGTTCGGAGAAGGATTTGTTGATATTTCTAAGGCATAGATGGAGCGAGATGAGAATTATTTACGAGCTAAAAAAAGAATGGAAAATTTAAAAGCATTTTACATTCATTTAACGGTGTATATACTAGTGAACTTAATGCTTTTTATTATAAATATAAGTTCTGATTCAAGTAAATTATGGTTTTTATATCCACTTGCAGGTTGGGGGATTGGTATCGTTATACACGGATTGACAATTTTTCCATTTGGGATATTCGGAAAAGAGTGGGAAGAACGAAAGATTAAAGAATATATGGAGAAAGATAAGTAAATGGGTATGAAAAAAATAATTTTAGCAGGTGCTTTAGGTATCGCAGCATTATCAGGAACGAATGTACCAGGATTAGAAGTAACGAAAGCGAGTGCGGCTTCTATTGAATCGAATTTCTCGACGTTAGAAGGACGAGTAGTGGAAGTAGATAACGGTGTAATTATTGTGAAATCTAAGCAATATGAGGAACCTGTTAGTGTGTATATGGATTCACTTTCAAACGTGAAAGTAGGAGACGAAGTAAAAGCGACTGGATCTATGATGCGTAATTTTACAGAATATATGGTTGCAACTGCAGTTGAAAATACAACAAACAAGTTAGGTTTGCACATGAAAGAAGATGGCTCACCTGATTATGTGATTGGGGAAGTATCAAAAGTAGGAACGATGGAAGATAAGGGAGACGGTTCTACTAAATATGTCGTAGTTGAGTATCCATCGCTAAATGGGAAGAAAGATAGTATTGACGTTTTCTTAACGAAGGGACAAGTATTTAATACGGGTGAGAAAGTAAAAATTGATATGAAGTATGTAGGGTGGGGCGGAAGTTCTATTAACTACAATACTACAGATAATATCGAAAAAGTTTATGAGGCAAAGAATAACGTTGAAAATAATGATGATGTTTGGATTTGGTCTTAAATGTTAATAAAACCAAACAGATTACAGGCAAGAGATATTGTAGCAACAGTAAGTGCTTCATGGGGAGGAGCGGGTGATTCTAAGCTAAGATGGCGTTATGAGCAAGGAGTAAAGAGATTAGAAGAAGTATTCGGGCTTACAGTTATCCCAATGCCAAATAGTTTAAAAGGTAGCGAATACCTTTATAACAATCCAGGGGCTCGTGCGGAAGATTTAATGACAGCATTTAAAGATACGCGTGTTAAAGCAATTATTACGAATATTGGTGGCGAAGATAGTATCCGTTTACTACCTTATATTGATTTTAATGTGATACGTGAAAATCCGAAAATCTTTATGGGGTACTCTGACGATACCGTTTCACATTTATTTTGTCATAAAGCAGGAATTTCCTCTTTTTACGGTCCAGCAATCTTAACCGATTTTGCTGAAAATATAGAGATGGATTCATATACGATTGAAACAGTGAATCGAACTCTCTTTTCAAATGAGATTATTGGTGAAATTCAACCAGCTAACGAATGGACGAGTGAGCGTTTAGAATGGATAGAAATAAATAAGGATACAAGACGTACGATGCAGCAAAACAACGGATATGAGGTCCTTCAAGGATCTAGGACTGTACAAGGGCGTTTAATTGGTGGTTGTATTGAAGTATTGGAATTCGTAAAAGGAACGGAACTTTGGCCTGAGAAAAAGCATTGGGAGAATAGCATTCTATTCTTTGAAACATCTGAAGAACATCCAGAACCAAATTATATAAAGTATTGGTTGCGAAATTATGCAGCGCAAGGCATTCTGCAAAAAGCAAAGGGAATCATCTTCGGTAAACCGAAAGACGAAACATATTATGAAGAATATAAACAGGCAATACTTAAGATTATGAAGGAAAATAATTTAGAAGATTTGCCAATTCTTTATAATTTAAATTTCGGCCATACCGAACCGAAGTTTATTTTGCCTTACGGTGCAATAGCAGAAATTGATTGTAATAATAGAACTTTCTCTATAGTAGAAAATGGAGTGGAATAAATGAAATTGCAAGTAGGCGAAAAAATCACCTTTGAGCGAACGTTTACAAAAGAAGATGTTGTTTTATTTACAGAGGTATCTAAGGATGAGGGAGTTCATCATGTTACACCTGATGAACAAGGACGATTTGTTGTACAAGGGCTGTTAACATCAACACTGCCTACGAAAGTTGGCGGTGATTATAACGTATTAGCTCGCAAGATGGATTTTGAATTTTTACGTCCCGTTTTTAGTGGGGATACGATTCGATGTGACGTAACAATTGAAAAATTTGAACCCGATGAAAAAAATCGTACGAAGATTATTGCGATGTTTACATGTATGAATCAACTTGAAAAAGAAGTATTGAAGGGGAGTTTTTCAGGGATTATTCTTTAATTGTGTAAAGGAGAGAGGAAGTTGGCAAAAATCCGACCGTTTCGGGCCATTCGTCCAGTAGAAGAAAAAGCAGCACAAGTTGCGGCTTTACCGTATGACGTATTAAATAGTGAAGAGGCAAGGGAAGTTGTAAAAGGAAATCCGTATTCTTTCTTACACGTTGATAAAGCAGAAATCGATTTAGATCCGGCACTTTCACCGTATGATGATCGCGTATATGAAAAAGCGGGTGAAAATTTAAATCAATTTATACGAGAAGAAGTATTCATTCAAGATGAGGAGCCAGCACTATACATTTATGAGCTGACGATGCAAGGAAGAACGCAGTCAGGACTTGTCGTTTGTACATCTATTGATGAGTATGATGATGATACAATTAAAAAACATGAAAGAACGCGTCATGAAAAAGAATTAGATCGCATCCGTCACGTTGATGTGTGTGATGCAAATACGGGCCCTATCTTTTTAACGTACCGTACAAAAGATGAAGTGAAACGTTTCATTAGCAGCTGGAAAGAAGAACATGCGCCAATTTATACATTTACAGCAGAAGATGGCGTTGAGCATGTTGCTTGGAAGATTGCAGATGAAGGTGTAATTACTACTTTAGTAAACGCATTTGAAGATATTCTGAACTTGTACATTGCAGATGGACATCATCGCTCTGCATCAGCAGCAAAAGTAGGACTTATGCGAAGAGAAAAAAATCCGAATTATACAGGAGAAGAGGAATTTAATTTCTTCTTATCCGTTCTATTCCCTCACGATGAATTATCAATTTGGGACTATAACCGAGTTGTGAAAGATTTAAACGGCTTATCAGAGGAACAGTTTTTAAAGCAAATTACGCAGTATTTTTATGTAGAAGAAGCAAATGTTTCTCCGTATAAACCGAATGAGCCAAAATCATTTGGTATGTATATAAACGAGAAGTGGTATAAGCTTGCTGTGAAAGAGGAAACGTTTGATGCGAATGATCTTGTCAGGCGTTTAGATGTATCTATCCTGCAAGATCATTTATTAAGTCAAGTGCTTGAAATACATGATCCGCGATCTGATTCACGTATCGATTTTGTCGGCGGAATCCGCGGATTAGAGGAACTAGAACGCCTTGTGAATAGCGGTGAATATAAAGCAGCATTCGCATTATATCCGACATCAATGGAAGATTTATTAGCAATCGCAGACGCTGGAGAAGTAATGCCGCCAAAATCAACGTGGTTTGAGCCGAAACTGCGTAGCGGGTTGTTTGTTCATTCGTTAAAGTAAATGTTTCGTGTTCAAACGTTAAATCAAATTGCAGAAAAAGGTTTGCAAGTTCTTGGCGGAGAGCGCTATGAAGTAGGGGATAGAATGGATCATCCAGACGGCATTTTACTTCGCAGCTATTCTTTACATCAAGAAGAGTTTTCAAAAGATTTAAAGGCGATTGCAAGAGCTGGTGCGGGTGTAAATAATATTCCTGTCGATCGATGTACAGAAAAGGGAATTGTAGTATTTAACACACCAGGAGCTAATGCGAATGCCGTAAAGGAACTTATTATCGCAAGTCTTATTATGTCTTCACGTAACATTATTAATGGAGTAAGCTGGACGAAAAATCTAGAGGGTGAAGAAGTACCTCAGCTTGTTGAATCAGGGAAAAAACAATTTGTTGGATCAGAAATTGCGGGGAAACGTCTAGGGGTTATTGGCCTTGGTGCAATTGGTGCTTTAGTCGCGAATGATGCGCTAGCTTTAGGAATGGACGTTGTCGGATATGATCCTTACATTTCAGTTGAAACAGCTTGGCGCCTTTCTACACATGTGCAAAGAGCGTTTAGCCTAGATGAAATTTTTGCAACGTGTGATTATATTACACTTCATATTCCTCTTACGAATCAAACGAAGGGGATTATTGGTGAACATGCTATAGAGACGATGAAAAAAGGAATGCGTCTATTCAATTTCTCAAGAGGGGAACTTGTAGATGAAAATGTTCTTCAAAAAGCGTTAGAAGAAGATGTTATTACACATTACGTAACGGATTTCCCGAATGAAAATGTTATTAAAATGAAAAATGTAACAGCGACGCCCCATCTTGGTGCATCTACATCTGAATCGGAAGAAAATTGTGCAGTAATGGCTGCACGTCAATTACGTGAATATTTAGAGACAGGAAATATTCGTAATTCAGTCAACTATCCTAACGTAGAACTTCCGTATATCGGAAAGAAACGTATTACAATTATGCATCAAAACGTTCCGAATATGGTAGGACAAATTACAGGATGTTTAGCAGAACATCATATAAATATTGCAGATATGATTAATCGTAGTAAACATTCTTGGGCGTATACAATGATTGATATTGATAACGGAATTGATGATATAATTAAAGAGAATGTTGTGGAAAATATAAGCAAAATTTCAGGTGTTGTAGCCGTTCGAATGATTGTGTAAGTGGGGTATAATTCAGAAAGTTTAAAAAATAATAAAATGAGAAATAGGGAGGTCATCCGGGTGATGGAGAGAGTGTATAATTTTTCTGCAGGACCATCAATACTCCCTTTGCCAGTTTTAGAGAAGGTGCAAAAGGAGCTTTTAAATTATAACGGGACAGGCATGTCTATTATGGAAATGAGTCATCGATCTTCTTATTTTCAAAGTATTATTGATGAAGCGAGTAGCCTGCTTCGTGAATTAATGAACATTCCTGATGGGTATGAAGTTTTATTTTTACAGGGCGGTGCATCATTACAATTTTCTATGATACCGTTAAATATAATGAATACGTACAAAAAAGCAGGTTATGTACTGACTGGCTCATGGTCTAAAAAGGCACTGCAAGAAGCAGAAAAAGTAGGGGAAGTACAAGTAATTGCTTCTTCTGAACAAGAGAAGTTTACTACGATTCCTAAACTGGATGGTTTACTAAGTAATGAAAAACTAGATTATGTACATATAACAACGAACAATACAATTGAGGGGACAAAATATGTGGATATTCCACATCTGGAAGAAGTGCCGCTAGTTGCGGATATGTCCTCAAATATTTTATCAGAACGATATGATGTTACGAAGTTTGGCCTCATATATGCCGGAGCACAAAAGAATTTAGGGCCAGCGGGCTTAACGATTGCTATTATAAAAAAAGATTTAATTGGCGGGGCAGATCAATCTTGTCCTACAATGTTAAACTATGAAACTTACAGTAAAAATAACTCCTTATATAATACACCGCCATCCTTTAGTATTTACGTAACGAAGCTTGTACTAGAGTGGTTAAAAGAACAAGGCGGGGTATCTGCGATTGAAGAACAAAATAGAATGAAATCGTCACTTCTTTATCATTTCTTAGATGAATCTAAATTGTTTACTTCACCAGTTGATCCTACGTATCGATCACTTATGAACATTCCGTTTACAACATCGTCAGAAGAATTAAATAATCAGTTTTTACAAAAAGCGAGGGAACGCGGGTTCGTTACGTTAAAAGGACATCGTTCAGTAGGTGGCATGCGCGCTAGTATTTACAATGCGATGCCAGTGGAAGGTGTTGGGCAATTAGTAGATTATATGAAAGAATTTGAGCTTGAAAATAGATAGATGAAATTTTTGTCTTACCTTACAGTAATTTTGGTGATTCTTGGCGGTTTGAATTGGTTGTTTGTAGCGTTAGATTACAATGTAGTTGAGAAATGGTTTGGTTCTATGCCGGCGCTTGTGGACACTATTTATTGGCTCTTTGGTCTTTCTGCTATTTATCAAATTTTTGATCGGTTCTTTACGGACAATTAGTTGTATAAAATAATCAAGAAAGCCAAAAATTATAGGGGGAAAGTTGTGAAGAAAAATAAGAGTTTAATAAGCTTTTTAGGAGTGTTTATTATGTTGTTTTCTTTTTGTTTTCAAGGAAACGTACAGGCAGCTGTTAATACTGTTCAACCTGGAAAAATAAAATCAGGAAACGTAACGGTATGGGAAGTTGGAAATGTAGCGAAAGTGTTATCTGATGTAGAGCGTTTAAATTTAAATACAGTAAATGTGCCGATACAAGTAGATATTCCGAATATAACTTCTACTAACATGGTAATTAATCAGGCGCAAAAGAAACAGGCTATCATTTTAATTCAAGAATTATTAAAGCGTAATATTCAAGTTATAGTGGAACCGTTCCCATATATTCAGCAGGGGAATGTTGGAGAAACAGAATGGAATCCAAGTAATATTAATGATTTCTTCTGGAATTGGAAAACGGTTATTCTACAAGATATTTTTAATTCTATTACAAGTAAATACAATGTGTATGGACTAAAGATTGCTTCTAATTTCGTTAATATGGAATATGCAGAAGGATATTGGAACGCTACGATTAATTTTGTCCGTCAGCAGTATAAAGGAAATGTTTTGTATCAAATGAACTGGTGGTTAACAGCAAGCTTTGATCCTTCGTATGAAGCGAAGTTTAAAGAGAAAATAAATCGTCCGTATTTAAAAAAGGTGGATATTGTTAGTATCGATAGTTGGTTTGAAGTTTCAGGAAAAAGGAATCCATCATACGAAGAAGTGAAGCAAAGTTTATTTGCGACGACAGTATATAATCGTGGACAAAATGTTGTTCAACAACTGGAACAATTACATAATGCAACAGGAAAGCCAGTTTATTTTGGTGGATTTAACGTACCAGCGCGTGAACTAGGACTACGAAATTCATGGAATCCAGATGTTTCAAATGTATTTTCAAAAGATGTACAATTAAATGGATGGCGCGCTTACCGAGATGTATTAGAACCGAAACCGTATTTTAAAGGTTTTTCAATTTGGTTTATTGGCTCTAATGATAGTACACATGCGTATCAAATACATAGTAAAGAAGCAGAGGCAGTTATTAACGGATGGTATCGAAAATAATTGTATATATATTTATTTCAGTTGATTTACTATACATGGGATGAAAATATTTTTAAGCGGGAAATGGGGAGGATCAGTATGAAGAAAATGGTTGTAATATCTAGTTTGGCGCTAATAGTAGGTTTAACAACTGGTTGTAGCAGTGAAAATACAAGTGGACCTAAAACAGTATCTGTAAAAAAAGAAAAAGAGTTAGTAGCGAAAGATATTTTTAAAAAAGCAGCTGACGGATTAAAACAAGAGGAATATCTTACATTGACATCTCTTATGTCAATGAAGGGGAGCAGCCAATCAGAAGAGATTAAAATGAAAATACAGATGGAGCCGAAACTGAAGAATTCTAGAGCTGAAATGAAAATAAGTGGTACAGATATTGTAACGTATGAAGTAGATGGAAAGGTCGCTGCTCAAGTGAAAAACCCTGATACAGGAGAGTTAGTTACGATACCTAATGATCAATTTAATGTAAATGATGTAATGGTCAGTAAAAATTTACTTAATGAGTTAGATTTACCGGAAGCTTTGGCTAAGAAAATGAAAGCAAAGAAGGATGGGGACACATATAAACTTACACTTGAATTAAAGGGAAAAGAAGCGGTAGATACGTTACAAAAAATTAATGGAGATATGAAAAAATTAACGGAAGGATTTAATATGGATGCGTTTAACATTGAATATATAATAACAAAAGATTATAAATTTGAAGAGATGCGAACAACTATAAAAGTGAGTGAAAGTAACGCAGATAAAAAAGCTAGTACAGATAAGGAAAAGTTGGATGCAGTTGTGAGTATAAAGATTGATTCATATGAAAAGTTTGATTCAATTAAGTTACCAGAAGGGATTCAATAAATGAGCATTAAAGTAATAAGAGCAACAGGGATAATGGGCGGAGCAGCAAGAGTTGCTGTAAAGGTAGATAACGAAGTAGTAATGAAACTTGAGAATAACGAAGAATATACGCTTCCTTTTGAATTAGATGAAGCGAATATTAAAGTAAAACAATTCTTTTTTGGAAGTAAAGAAAAGAAAGTAAAGGATGGCGACATAGTAGAAATTAAGATAAATAGTATCGCCATGCTATTACTGATGGTGTCAATGATGGCTGTTTTATTCGGTTCATCAATTGGTATAAATATTGTTGTTTTTGGTGTAATAGGAGCATTAGTTACGTTAGTATACGGATTGAATAACTGGTTTAGTTTAGAGGTTAAATAAATGCCAAAGATAGATGGAACGATAAAGCTAGAGGATTTACAACATGCTGTTACGGTGAAACGAGATAGTAACGGGGTACCGCATATTAAAGCGGAAAATGCACATGATTTATATTTTTCGCAAGGGTATGTGCAAGCACAAGATCGCTTATTTCAAATGGATTTAAGTAGAAGGCAAGCTTCTGGTATGTTAAGTGAAGTTGTTGGAGAAGCAGCCGTTGATAGAGATAAATTGTTTCGAACGCTCGGTTTACGGCGAGCAGCAGAAGCGTCTGTTAGTCAATATGATGGGGAAGCAAAATTTGCTTTGCAGTCATTTGCTGATGGGGTGAACGCTTTTATACGTGAAGCGAAAGCGGAAAAGAGATTGCAAGTTGAATTTACTATATTAGGTTATGAACCTGCTGAATGGTCAATTGTTGATACTTTAACGATTGGGAAGTATATGGCGTTTGATTTAGGAGGACATTGGCACGGACAAGCGTTTCGTTATTGGGCGCTGAAAAATCTTCCGAAAGAGCAAGCAAATGAGCTATTTCCTACATACCCGAAAGATGCTCCTAGATTGCTAGCTGAACTGCAAAGTACAAATGTGAATGTAGCACAAATTTTTTCAAAAACGGTCATTCCGCCGGAGTTTAATGGTAGCAATAACTGGGTTATAAGTGGTGAGAAGAGTGCATCAGGTAAGCCGATTTTAGCGGATGATCCTCATTTATCTCTCGCGACACCTTCCATTTGGTATCAAACGAGACTTGAAATGAAAGAGCTACATGTGAGTGGTGTTATTTTCGCTGGAGTGCCAGGTGTTATGTTAGGACACAATGACAAAATAGCATGGGGCGTTACGAATACCGGTCCTGATGTGCAAGATTTATATATTGAAAAGAGAAACCCTAATAATGAAAATGAATTTTTGTATAACGATAAGTGGGAAAAGGCTACTGTTGTTGATGAATCTATTAAAGTAAAAGGCGGGAAAACCGTTCCGTATAACGTTACTGTTACGAGACATGGTCCAGTCATTTCAGAGTTTGCGGATAAGGGGAAGGAAAAAACGAAAACAGTATTTGCTTTGAAATGGACTGCGTTGGAGCCTTCAGCTGAATTAAAGGCTGTATTAAATATGAATAAAGCGAAAGACTGGAATGAGTTTGAAACGGCTCTACAAGATTTTCATACACCAACTCAAAACTTTGTGTTTGCATCAAACGATGGCACAATTGCTTATAAAGCGAATGGAAATATACCAATACGTAAAAAAGGTGATGGTAGTTTGCCAGTTCCAGGATGGACAGATGAATATGAGTGGGAAGGATATATCCCGTTTGATCAGCTGCCAAAAGTAATAAATCCGAAAGAAGGATTTATTTCAACTGCAAATAATAAAATTGTTGATGATAATTATCCGTACCATATTAGCAATACGTGGGCGCAGCCATATAGACAAATGCGTATTCAAGAGTTTTTGCAAGAGAAGGACAAGTATACGGTGAAAGATTTAGAAGAATTACAGATGGATCAAAAGAATTTATACGGGAAAGAGTTCACTCCAATATTTTTAAAAGAGTTACATAAAACAGCTTTAAATGAAGTAGAGAAGGAAGGCGTAAAACAATTAACAAAGTGGAACTTTTACGATAGTAAAGATGAAGCGGCACCATTAATTTTTCATTTGTTAATGAAAGAGATTTCGAATACGTTATTTTCAAAAGAAATACCGAAAGATGTGATGGAGTTATTTGAAGGAAAGTCACAAGTTGTTGATGAATTGATTCGGAAACAAGTAGCCGGGGAAAATAGTGCATGGTTTTCTAAGTATGGAGGCTTCACAAAAGTTGTGCATACATCGTACGAGAATGTAATGAAGAAATTGCAGAAGGAGTATGGACCCGATGTTGCAGAGTGGAAGTGGGGCGATTACCATCAACTTGCTTTTACACATCCAATTTCGAAATCATCTAGTATGTTAGCATTGCTAGCATTTAATCGTGAGAAACCAGTTCCAATTGGCGGAAGCCAAGTTACCGTTCAAGCAGCGAGTTACGGAGATAACGGTATTGTAAATCATGGAGCTTCTTGGCGATTTGTCATAGATACGAAAGATATGTCAAACGGTTATCATATCGTAGGGCCAGGACAGTCAGGACATTTTAGAAGCGATTGGTATCATGATCAAATAGATGATTGGGTAAATGGCACGTATCATATGACAACTTTAAATACAGATGGAATTGAAGGGAAAGTATTAACTTTGCAGCCGAAGTGAATGGCGGTGTACCGTAATGTGCAGGTGAACTTTTGGCAAGATGAATTCATATTAGATTTAACGCCAGAGGAGCGTTATTTTTACATATATTTGTTAACTGGAACGAAAACGAAGCAATGTGGTATTTACATATTACCGAAGCGAGTGGCAGAGCTTGAAACAGGTTACAGTATGGAAACTGTTGAGAAGCTATTAAACCGGTTTGTTGAATATGGGAAGATTTTTTATGATATGGAAACGAAAGAGTTATTCATAGTAAATTGGCTACGTTATAACCCTATTTTAAATACGAATGTAGAAAAATGTGTGTTACGTGAGTTGAAGACTGTGAAAAATAAAGAGTTCATACATATGTATTTACGTAGATGTCTTGAAGAAGAATGGAAGATCCCATTGTTATTGCAGCATTTTGGTATGCCTGAAGAAGAGGATACTAGTAGTTTACAAGAAGTTATTGAAGAGAAAGAAGTAGAAGAGGTAGAAAGTATAGAAGAGGCCGTTCCCAATAGTAAAGTGTACAAGTTTTATGAACAACATATTAGTAGTTTATCCCCATATATCGTGAAAGAATTGAAGGATTGGATACAAAGAGTTTCAGGAAAGGTAGTACTAGAAGCACTTAAAATTGCGTTTGAACATAATAAGCGAACGTTCGCTTATGTGAAGGGGATTTTGAGGAATTGGTGTAAGAAAGGGCAAGTAGATTTAAGTGAAGAAAAGGAAGGATTCATTTTGTATGATCCGTAGATGGATAAGTTATTGCAAGAAATCATAAATTGGATTAGTAGGACTAATGAACAGGTTGTTATTGGTGTTTCAGGACATGGCGCTGCTGGAAAAACAACGTTTGCTAATATGCTTGTAGACCTACTAGATCAAAATGAAGTGAATTATATTAATACAGATCCATATATTGTTAGTTCAGACATACGAAAGCATGCAATTATTGACTATACATATCAAAATGAAAATCATCATTATAAAATGACGGCTTGTCATCCATCAGCGCATCATTTGTCTGCTTTAGAAAGAGATGTTCAGATGGTAAGGGCTGGTTTAGATTTTTATACGATAGATACGCATTATATGAAAAGCGAGTTAATTTCTTCAAAAAACAAAGTGACAATTGTAGAAGGAATGTGTGTCGCATTTATTAATCCCGATCTATTTGATTTGAAAATTTACTTCTATACAGATGATGAAACGGAATTAATGAGAAGGTCTAGCCGAGATATTGCTGAAAGGGGAGCCGATATCAATTATTTAAGGCGGTCTCATGCAGAACGTCGGATTCAGTATAAAGTGTTTATGCATCCATACAGTCAACGTTTTGATATTATTATTAAAAGTTCCGATGAAGCAATATGTCTAGAAAAAAATACATTTGAGTTTTATAAAGTTTAAATGGCCCGACTACGCGAATTTGATGAAGAAAAAGCTTTGGATGCTGCTATGCAACTTTTTTGGGAGAAGGGATACGCTGCTACTTCATTAAGTGATCTAACTGCTAAAATGGAAATACAAAAGCCGAGTTTATATTCAGTCTTTGGTGATAAAGAGGGTTTATTTGAAGCGGCATTAAGGAGATACACAAATTTACATGCGGCTCGTATACGAACAAAACTTCAAAGCGGAAAATCTGTGAAAGAAGCAATTCGGACATTTTTTGAAAATATAGTGGAAGAGGAATATAAAAAAGAATTAAGTAAAGGTTGTTTTTGTATTAACACAATGGTTGAGCTGGCTCCTCATAATGAAAAGTTTGAAGTGCTAACTAGAGAACATCAAATGTATCTCTCAGTTATATTTCAAGAATTAATTACGAAAGGAATTCAGTCCGGAGAACTGCAAAGTGATTTGAACGCTAAAGCAGTAGCGCAAACATTAGTCACCTCTTTAATAGGATTAACAGTACTAATGAAATCACGCCCAGAACGTTCCGTTATAGATAATTCGGTATGTATAATCGTATCGCTACTAAAATGAATGAGTAGCAAAGAAAAAATGATGACCACTCTAAAACATACTCATATACATTCACCTGTTCATGCAACCATGTCACGCTATATGACTCTATTATTCGCAATAGCTTGCGGGATGGCTGTGGCGAATATATACTTCGCTCATCCACTACTTGATTCTTTATCAAATGAATTTAAGATTAGTCATTCAACTATCGGTATTGTGATTACGATTACTCAAGTTTGTTATGCACTCGGATTACTTTTATTCGTTCCACTTGGTGACTTATTAAGCCAAAAGAGACTCATTATTGTTCAAATGCTTTTATCTGTTTTCGCTTTAATTGTAATCGGGATCGCTCCCTCCAGCACCATACTTTTTATAGGTATGGCCTTAGTAGGACTTCTTGCAACTGTTACGCAAACACTCGTCGCATACGCATCAATTTTAGCTAATCCAGCAGAACGTGGACGCATAGTAGGTTTCGTGACAAGCGGCGTTGTAATAGGTATTCTCCTTGCTCGTACATTTACAGGCACATTAACAGATTTAGCTGGATGGCGGTCCGTTTATCTCACCTCCGCTACCCTTTTACTCTTCGTATCTTTTTTATTACATTGGAATTTACCTACTCTTGAACAGAAAAGAATGACAACTATGCCTTACCGAAAATTAATACGTTCTGTTCTCTTATTATTTGTAGAAGAACGACTCTTACGCATTCGCGGAATATTAGCATTGCTCATTTTCACTTCATTCAGTATTTTATGGACTTCTTTAGTATTACCTCTAAGTGCTACACCTCATAATCTATCACATACAGCTATTGGTGCATTCGGCCTTGCTGGAGTTGCAGGTGCATTAGCTGCTACGAAAGCGGGACAATTAGCTGATAAAGGATTAGGACAACGAACAACTGGCATAGCCTTATCTTTATTAGTACTTTCATGGCTCCTAATTAAATTTATTAACTACTCTCTATTGTTACTAATTTTCGGCATTATCCTTTTAGATTTAGCTGTGCAAGCTGTACATGTCACCAATCAAAGTATGCTTTTCACAGTGCGCCCTGAAGCAAGAAGTCGAATCACTGCCAGTTACATGATTTTTTATTCTATCGGTAGTGCAACGGGTGCCATTCTTTCAACAAATGTGTATGCAAAATACGGATGGAATGGAGTATGCCTATTAGGTGTATCTATTAGTGCTTTTGCTCTTTTATTTTGGGCAATGACCTTACGACGATCATCACAACTAAAAGAAGAATAAATGATAAAGAAATTTACTAGAGTAGTATTAACGGTGGTTATGCCGATTGGTCTTATTACGGGTTGTGGAACTGCTGAAAAAACTGAAGCAAAAGAGCCGAAAGCGGTACAAGTGGAGAAAAAGGATTATACGGATTACTCATATGGTAGCAAAGGTATATTAGTAAGCGGAAAAGCAAAAGAACGTCTACAATACGAGGTAGGATATATGGATGATAACAAGTTAATTGGGATTGATGAAACTATTGAGGACTGTATTATTTTAGATAATAAAGATGAAGCAAGCCACATTTGGAAACAAATAGAGCGCGGATCTATTATTGAAGTGCAATATGGTAAGGACCGAAAAGACATCGTAGGGGTACAATTAGTAGAAGATCGTAAGCCATACGAAATTAGTGATAAGTTTGATCGAAATACGATAAATGAGATTGTTGGACAAGTTAAAGGTAATTTGAAATAGATGGATTTTAAAACAGTTATGCAAGAGCTTGAATCCCTCGGTAAGGAAAGAACGAAAAAAATATACATATCTAACGGTGCACACGAGCCAGTTTTCGGCGTAGCTACGGGCGCTATGAAACCAATCGCTAAGAAAATAAAATTAAATCAAGAGTTGGCTGAGGAACTTTATGCCACAGGTAACTACGATGCTATGTACTTTGCAGGCATTATTGCAGATCCAAAATCTATGAGTGAGTCTGATTTTGATCGCTGGATGGACGGGGCATATTTTTATATGCTATCCGATTATGTAGTGGCAGTAACTTTATCAGAGGCAAATATTGCACAAGATGTTGCTGATAAATGGATTACAAGTGGGGATGAGCTTAAAATGTCTGCAGGCTGGAGTTGCTACTGCTGGCTTTTAGGGAATCGCAAAGACAATGAGTTTTCCGAAAGCAAAATTTCCGATATGCTTGAAATGGTGAAAAATACAATTCATCATTCGCCAGAACGAACAAAATCCGCTATGAATAATTTTCTAAACACTGTAGCAATTTCATATGTACCACTACACGAAAAGGCAGTTGAGACTGCAAAAGAAGTCGGTATAGTTGAAGTAAAACGTGATAAGAAAAAAAGCAGTTTACTAAATGCTTCAGAGAGTATTCAGAAAGAACTTGATAGAGACAGACTTGGTTTCAAACGTAAATATGTAAGGTGTTAAATGAATCAAATTTCATTTGAAGATTTATTTGAAGAAGAAAAAGAGAAGGTGGAGGTAGCTGAGATACCCGTACCGTTATCGCCATTGCAAAAAGCTATTTTGGAATTACTTAATTCTGAAGAAATAAGTGCACTTGAGCTATGCGAACGATTAATACGATCTGGTAAAATACCCGATGAAAGATTCACAACAAATAAGCCTAAAGCATATGGTCAAGTATGCTTAATATTAGAAGGTTTTGTTAAAGAAGGAAAACTTATTTTTATCAAAGATGATGAGAAAAGAGATAGAGTATATAAATTGAAAGAAGAAGTTTTAGATGTATAGATGGAAAAGGAAATGAATAGATTATATAGAGAGATAGCTGAAACAGTTAATGAAATGATTCCAGAAGATTGGAATAAATTTTACTTTTATGCTCAAATATCAGAAAATGGGGGAGGAACTTACTTTTTTTATAATACACTTGAAAATAAGCAATATAAATATAGTGTAGAAATTCCTTTCAAATATCAAATTGATGAAGATGAATTTGAGAGAAAAGAAGATGTTTTATATAAATTGAGTAAGGAACTTAGAAAGGTTTTTAAAGATAATGAGCAAGAACTTTGGTATTCTTTTACAATTTCCCTAGAGAGTAGTGGGAAATTTAAGTTACATTATGATTATACAAATTGGTTTGATATGGAATATAGTTTTAGTGACCAAATGATTATTTGGAAAAATAAATACTTAGGCGAAGTACCAAATGATGAAAATTATAAAGCGTTAATCGATAAGTATTATAGTGAATTTCCGAATAATCCTATTTAAGTGCGTTATATTACTGAGGAGAATTATAAATATACAACAGATGAACTTGGTAGAATAATAGATGTAAATGCGGAAGAGTTAATACTTCAAAAAGGAACGCGAAACCCGGGAATGCAAGTGGCAGCAGGTCGAGAAGATAGATTGGTTGATGATGATGGTGGACACTTGATAGGAACTCAGTTTCGTGGTTCGGGAGATATTGATAATTTGCTTGCTCAGAATAGGCAAATTAATCGCTCTGATGGAGAGTGGTACAAGATGGAGACTGAGTGGGCAAACGCTCTGAAAGAGATTCCCCCAAAAAAAGTATCTGTAAAAATTAAGCCAGTTTTTGTTGGGACTTCATTAAGACCAGATTCATATAAAGTAGTTTATGAAATTGAAGGTAAAGGAATATTTAAGAAAACCATTGAAAATAGAGCAGGAGGTTGAATGCATAATAGACAGAACTATTTGTATGTAGGAGTAGATTTACATAAGGAGCATCATACGGCTGTTATGATTAATTGTTGGCAAGAGAAATTAGGAGAAATACAATTTGATAATAAACCATCTGCATTTTCGAAGTTTTTATTAGAAGTAGAGACATATGTGAGTGCTGGGGTATCAGTTGTATTTGGTTTAGAGGATGTTGGTGGTTATGGAAGAGCATTAGCGAAATATTTAGTAGATCATGAACAAGTAGTGAAAGAAGTAAATCCAGCTTTATCATTTTTAGAACGAAAGAGCCAAGTGATGATACAAAAAAATGATAGTTGGGATGCGGAATGTGTGGCACGCATATTGGTAAACAAATTTGAGCAACTACCTAATGTAAATCCAAACGATTTATTTTGGTCGATACAACAATTGGTTTCAAGAAGGAATGCATTAGTAAAAGCACAAAGTGCATTAAAGAACCAATTACATATTCAATTAAACCACCATTATCCAAGTTATAAAAAGTTTTTCTCAGAGTTAGATGGAAAAACAGCATTAGCATTTTGGCAGCAATATCCGTCACCCTCTTGTTTAGAGGGGGCGAATATAAAGCAATTAACAGCTTTCTTATTAGATGTTAGCAACAATACATGTTCAGTAAAGAAAGCAAGCGACATATTAAAACTTGTAAAAGAAGATGGACAAACAATGAAAGAGTATCAGGAAACGCGAGATTTTTTAGTAAGAAGTATTGTAAGGGACATTGAGTTTAAAAAGAAGGAAATGAAATACAACGAAAGAGAATTAAAACAGCTAGTAAAACTACTAGATTATCAATTAGAGACGATGCCGGGAATAGAACTTGTGACGGCATCAGCATTAATAGCTGAAATTGGGGATGTAAGACGATTTCCAAATGCCAATAAATTAGCACGATTTGCGGGGATTGCGCCGGTTTACTTTGGTTCTGGCGGAAAAGGTACGACACATAAAAGCAAACAAGGAAACAGGGCGTTACACGCTTTATTTTATAATTTAGCTGTACAGCAAGTGCAAGTAGCAAAAGGAAGTAAGATGCCACGAAACCCAGTGTTTCATGCGTACTATCAAAAGAAGCTTAAAGAAGGTAAAACAAAAGGACAAGCATTGGTATGTATTATGAGAAGGCTTGTAAACATTGTATATGGCATGATGAAATATAAAACAGCTTATGAATTGCCGGTAGTGGAAGAAAAAGAAGTAGTTTAAATGGGAGAGAAAGTAGTTGGTTATGTACGAGTTTCAACGGAAGGACAAGTGCGTGAAGGGTATAGCCTAACGTATCAAGTAGAAGAAATTGAACGGTACTGCATCGAAAATAAACTACAACTGCTTCACATATACGAAGATAAAGGAATCAGCGGAGCGAAAGTAGATGAAGATGGATTAACAGTTGAACGTGAAGGTCTACAAGAGCTATTGTCGGATATGTCATATCATCAAGTGAGCAAAGTTATTGTACTAAATACATCTCGGTTATGGCGCTCTGATATGGCAAAAGTGTTAATACAACGAGAGCTAAAGAAACACAAGGTTGATGTGAAACCAATTGAACAACTGAATTACAGTATATATACACATGACCCTAATGACTTTTTAGTAAATGGCATGTTAGAACTATTAGATCAATATCAACGTCTTGAGATTGCATTAAAGCTAAGTAGAGGCAGAAAGAAAAAAGCAGAACAAGGTGGATATGCGGGGGGCGGTGTGATGTTTGGTTATAGAGTAAAGAAAGGACAAAAAGTGTTAGAGGTAGATGCGGAGAAAGCGATAGTTGTACGTAGACTATTTGAATTAAGACACTTTTTTAAACATTGGTCGCTAACTCAATTGGCAGAACGACTAAATAGGGAAGGGTATTGTACTGAGAAAGGAAAGCTGTTTACGAAAGTACAAGTGAAACGCATGTTAGATAGAGAGAACTTTTATCGAGGGGTGTATACATACGGGCAAATACAAACAAATGGGAAGCATCCAGCAATTATATAAATGAGTAAAATGGCAATTACAATAAGCTCTAATGGTCCATTTAGTAAATGTGTAGTACCATTAAGAAAGTACACTGGTTTAGGAATTACAGAGATAAAAAATAAAATTGAAAACAAAGATTTTTTTGCCGAAACAGATGCAAATGATATTGATGATATGGAAAATTTAAAGGGATTAGTTGATAACTTGTTGAAGTTAGGTGCGGAAGTGAAAATATTTGATAGTGATGAATACGGTGAAGGGATTTTCGATTACCAAGAAATTTCTTACGGCGAATTTATAAATAATATTGACCGGTTAAAAGAAATTATGGAAGAATTACAGGATTACGATGATGCTTTGTCTGACGAAGTTTAAATGGATGTGAAATATAGACCTGAACCATGGCAAGACATGGGAGATGGTATGAATCGAATCAAACTAGATGCACTCATGAAATTACGGGACGCAAATGAATCATTAAAAAAAATTGATGGAAGAATACGAGAATTAGACTCGGATGGTAGTATACATTTTAACCCAAAAGATCAATCGCAAAAAATTGGGGAATTACTTGATAGCTATTCGACATTACAAAAATATTGCGGAGAAGCAGGGCGAGTAGTCTCTGAACATATAGATAAACCTTTTTTAATAGAAATGGATAAATTCACTCAAAAAATGAGAGATACATCTATTCTCAGTTTCACAACAAATAACCGAATTGGCTCTACAACAACGACAGTATTACCAGATGCACACGCGGGTTACGGAAGTGTACCACAAACAATACAAACAAAAAAAGATAAAATAACAGTAGAAGATATTTTTAAAGATTCACCTGCATTTGATAACGTACTGAAAGCGGAGTACAAAGAACTAAAAAAACAAAACCCAGATGCAAAACTAAATTATGAAGAATACAAGAAAGTAGTCCCATCCACACGAGGGTTTGAATACAAATCGATAGAAGATGAACAGAAAAAACTAGAAACAATACGTGACCTAGTAATAGGCGGGGGAATTATCATCACAACAATCCTTTGCCCGCCACTCGGAACCGCTGCCGCAGTTGTATACGGTGCTGTACAAATAAAAAGTGGTATTGACGGAGAAGACTGGGGAACACACAGGAAATTGAGCCAAGAAGAACGGACAGGAAACGTCATTTTTGGCGGATTAGATGCAATCCCAGCTGTAGGGCTATTAGGAAAAGGTGTAAAAGCATTCAAAGGCACGAATGAATTAGCTGATTTAGCGAAATTATTAAAATTCAAAGAAGGAATGCCTGGTTTTAATCCAAATTTGGGTAAAAATGTGGTACAATCGCTTAAGGAAAATAAGACTTTAAAGAATGCACTAGATGCTATGAAAAATACTCCTATTCCAGTAGCAGTTAGGACGGTGGATACTGGAATAGGAATGAAGCTTCCTTATATAGAATCTTCAACTGTTGGAGAAGTAGCTGGAAAGTTTTCAAAGGCAAGTACGACAGCTAAGGACGACGCTTATCAACTTGCTAAGGGTACGGGTGAAGCTCTGGGTAATAAAGAAGTAGCAGTAGGAGAAGAGATTATTGCCCAAAGGGTACTGAAAGCAGAACTTGATTTAACACCAAAACTTACACCATACAAATCTTTAAGTAGGGGTCAGCAGAAAAAAATAAAAGAAAAGATTGAAAATCGTACAGTAACAAAAGAAGAATATAAAAGATATCAATGGGATAAAAGATTTTCAAAAAGAAGAGCTGCAGGGGTTAATGAATTTTGGAAGCAAGAAAAGAAAAGGATTTTAGATGGAGAACCTACAACAAGGGATTGGACTAATGAACAGATACAAGAGATTTTAAGAGGAAAAAAACCTCAATATAATGGGCAATCAATAATTGGACATCATACTTACAATGCTATGAATTACCCACATATATGTAATAGAGGAGAATTAATTTATCCTGTAACTAGCAGGGAACATTTAAGGGGTTGGCATGGCGGAAGCTATAGTAAAAATGCACCTGGTAGACCTGTTAATCCAAATTATTTAGAAGAATTTTAAATGCAAGTATCAATGGGAGATAGTGGTTCTGGTGGTGGAGAAGAAGTGTTAGTTAATTTTCAAGAACTACTTGATATAGTAATGAAGTTAGAAAATATATATAAAATCCATGTAGACGTCATTGGAACGAATATTGAGAGTTTATTAAGTTGTGATTTTTATCAAAAAGGTGAAGCGATGAGAGTAATTGAAAAATATCCTGATATATTACACAAAACACTAGAATTGGCTGAACACTATTCTAGGTCGGCGACAGTTGTAGGAAATGTATGTGTAGAAATGCTTGAAAAGGACGAACAATTACGTGAAAGATTAAGTAAGTTGTAGATGAGGGATAAAAGAATGGGAAAAGAAAGGAATTTTGCACCAGCGGAATTATATGTTCTCGCAGGTGCAGCCGGGGTTACGGATATATTTGGATTGCCAAACCGTGACGTAATTATTTTACTTGATGAAAAATGTGTCACGAAAGCAACTATGAGTTTAAAAGAAAAAGGCTTACTTACAAGTGAAAATGGAATTACCCCTGCAGCTTTTCAAATGATTGAGCTATTAAAGGAATATGAAAATTGTCATGAATACACGAGAATTAATAATGTATTAATTGGTTTTTTGAAACATGATAAAGACCGAGTGGCTGTATTAACAGAAGTAGAGCCAAATAAAAAATACGAGATCGACTACATACCAAAGCCAGACGTATATTTTTCATTATTAACACGCATCCCTTTCTTATTGAGAGAACCGAGAGAAATAGAAGATACATTTTTCTCAAAGAGAATGACAGAAACAGAACAACAAACATTTGAGGAAAAAGATTTATCAGATAAAGACGTTATAGCGATGGAAACGTATACGAGGCCTCGGAGTAATAGAGGAGGAAAATGGGAATGTTTCTTATATTTCACTGAAGGAGAAGATTTCGTTCAAATAGATGTAGATCGTAATCGATATGACTGGGTGAGCCTCTATGCGGTTAATAAGAAATTGTATGACGTGTTAAAAATGCCGTATAAAAAATTAATTGACCCGAGACAATTCTCGTTAGGAGGTATTCAATAAATGGAGGGAACCAACATGAGTGGTAAAGAGGTTGAAATTATAGGAAGTAACACTGCAAGTGCCATTTCTTACGCACAAAACATAGAAAATGGTATGAAGGATTCTTTAAACGAAGCGAAAAACTTAAAAGCATACGTTACATGTGCGAACTGGAATGGAAAAACGAGAGATGCCTTTTTAAGTTATCTAGATTTAATCATTCAATATAACTCAGAACTGGTAGATGCATTTGAAGGACATACGAAAGCTTTGAAAGAGTTAGATAAAAGTATTCAAACGTACGGAGATAGATCGGAAGTAAGGGCGATAAAACAGTTGTGAATGCTAGAGGAATTTTACACTGCTTTTTTAAATGCATCGGGTTTTACGGAAAGCGCAAGGAAACGAGATCAGTATGATAGATTACACGATTATTTAAAAGATAAAGAAAGAGAGTTAAAACAATCCATTCAAGATGCTGAATCAGCGAAGAGAGATTATGAGAGTAAAAGTAATGGTTTAGAAGCTAATAAAATTCCTGCAGTTGAATTTGAACAAAAACGTCATGAAAAGGATGAAGAATTAAATACATTATTGTCCTATTTTAAAAGTGCATTAAGTGATGTTGGCTCTGCGATAGGTACAGCTTATGCAAAGTATTTGGAATATAAAGCGAAAGCAGAAGCGGAGAAAGCGTCAGCATATGCCGCAGCGACTAAGGCTTTTGAAGAAAAGAAAAAGGAAATTGAAAAACTTATCCATTAAATGGGATGGAGCCTTGCTGCTTGTAGTGGAAAGCAAACATCTCAGGAAACTACTAATAATAACGATAAAAATAAGATAAATGCGAATAAAAAAGATGTTTTACCTATCTCTGATCTTAATGATTGGAGAATTATCCTTGTAAATAGAGAGCATATGTTATCAAAGGAACTAGGAATTGAATTAACAAGTATTACTCAAAATGCTAAGCCAAATATGAAAATAGATAGTAGAATTGCAACTTCCTATCAGGATATGGTAACAGCTGCCAAAAAAGAGGGGATCAATCTTTATTTAAGATCAGGTTATCGAGCTATAAAATTACAACAAACTTATTATGATGCTTCAGTTAAAAGCTATAAATCTCAAGGTTTGTCGGATAAAGAGGCTAGTGCTAAGGCATTGGAATATCTTCAGTATCCTGGTGCGAGTGAACATCATACGGGATTAGCGTTAGACATTATTTCAGTTGAATGGCAGAATACGGTAGAAGATTTAAATGCAAAATTTGAAACGACTGATGCATTCAAATGGTTAGATAAGAATGCTGCAGAGTATGGGTTTACTCTCCGCTATCCGAAAGATAAAGAGAATATTACTGGCATTAAGTATGAGCCATGGCACTATCGTTATGTAGGAAAAGAAGTTGCTATTTATCTAAAAGAAAAAGGGTTAACTTTAGAAGAGTATAGCGAAAAAATTAAGTCAGGCAAGTAAATGTTACATAATTTACAGAGAAGTAAAAATAAATTTTTATTATGTCTTATTTTTTTAGTGCTTTTAACCGCTTGTGATAATACAGATGTTAAGTCATCTAAAGCTTCATCACCACCGGCTCAATCAAATACAGATACATCATTAAAAGCACCAAACTGGGTAGAGAAAAGTCCTATTCAACAGTCTCCTAATTTTATTGAAGATAAAAAAGTAAAATCGGTTGTGAATGTAATGGCAACGGGTGATAATTTATATCATGATGCAGTAATTAAAGATGGCAAACAAAAAGACGGTTCATATGGTTATCACTATATTTATGAAAATATAAAAAAAGCTGTTCAATCAAGTGATCTTGCTATAGTGAACCAGGAGACTCCAATAGCAGGAAATAATCTAAAAGTACAGGGATATCCGACTTTCAATACACCTGAAGAAGTAGGTCAATCTTTAGTGGACACTGGATTCAATATAGTGACGCAAGCGACAAATCACGCTATGGATATGGGTATTAAAGGTGTTGCGAATACAAGAGAATACTGGAAGAAATATCCGGATGTTATCCCATTAGGCATTAATGAGAATCAAAATGAGCGTAATGAAATAAAAACGATTACAAAAAATGGTATTCGTTTTGCGTTACTAAATTATACATACGGTACGAATGGAATTAAAATTCCAGCTGATAAGTCTTGGGCATTAAATGTAATGGATAAAAAAGCGATACAAAATGATGTGGAAAAGGCAAAGAGTAGCTCTGATATGGTGATTGTTATGGTGCATTGGGGAGTAGAATATACCTCTACACCTTCAAAGCAACAAAAAGAAGTTGCTCAATATTTAACAGATTTAGGTGTAGATGTAGTAATTGGAAATCATCCACATGTAATTCAACCAATTGAGTGGAAACAAAATAAAGATGGACATGAAACGCTAATCTATTATTCTCTTGGAAATCTTATTTCTGCTCAAGAAAAATTAGAAACATTGGTTGGAGGACTATCTTATATACAATTCGTCAAGTATGAAGATAAAACTTTTGGTATACGACAAGCGGCACTCGTACCGACAGTAACCGACTATGCTGATGGTAAGAAACAATTTAAAATTCAATTTTTAAAAGATTATTCGGATGAAGATTCTAAAAATCATGGGATTAAAAAATTTGTCGGCCCCGTTTCTTTAGAGAATTTCAAGGATATTCCTAGAGATGTGTTGGGAAATTGGTATAAAGACTAAATGAAAGCTGATGTTGTCTTGTTAAATGGAGAAGTTATTACAGTCGACCAAAAGAATACAGTAGTCGAAGCTGTGGCAATACAAAATAATCGTATCGCATTTGTTGGTTCGAATGAGGAGGTTAAGAGTTTTATAGGAGAAAAAACGGATGTAATTGACTTGCAAGGAAAAACGCTTCTTCCTGGATTCATTGATTCCCATCTTCACCTCATTTCTTATGGACAAAATCAGTTGGCTGTCAGTTGTAAAGCTGAACATATTGATTCTATCGAAGCTTTGTTAGATGACCTAAAAAAGAAGGCATTAGAAACGCCAAAAGGTGAATGGATACGTGCTTGGGGCTTTAATGAAACCGCTGTGAAGGAAAAGCGTTATCCAACAATTACTGAGCTGGATGACATTTCAGTTGACCACCCTATTATTATAACTCGTACTTGTCACCACATAAGCGTAGTGAACAGCAAAGCATTAGAAATTGCGCAAATTAACGAGAACACACCGAACACGAGTGGGGGAGTTATTGAAAAGGATCAGGCAGGAAAGCTTACAGGAAGGTTAATTGAAGCAGCAAATATGGAGATGAGTGAAGTTGCAAGTTATAAAGAAAGTGAAATGATGAAGGCTGTGAAAATTGCATCAGATCATTTCGTTGCAGCTGGTATAACGAGTATACATGACGCAGGTGGAGATGGACCTGAGAGTTTTCGTTTACTACAACGAGCTGTGAAGAGTAGGGATATTCGTGTCCGAATATATGCAATGATATGTCAAATAAATAACTCCCATGAATTTGTTAATAAAATGGTCGAAGCTGGTGTGATAACTGGTACCGGAGATGAGAGATTCAAGGTTGGACCAGCTAAACTGTTTACAGATGGAAGTAGCACTGGACCTACAATTGCAACCCGTGAGTCGTATTCGAGTGACCGTAACAATTATGGCATTCTTTATTATAATGAGGAAGAAATTTATCAAGTGTTAGGCGAAGCGCACAAAAAAGGCTATCAAATCACTGTACATGCACAAGGTGATAAAGCTATTGAAATGTATTTAAATTGTGTAGAAAGGGCGCTAGAGGAATCACCAAGAAAAAATCATCGTCATCGAATCGAGCACGCGGGAATTTCTTCACCAGATTTACAAGAGAGAATGAAAAAACTTGAGATAGTTCCAATTCCAAACCCTCCATTTCCATATGAATTCGGAGAGATATATGTACGGCACTATGGTGATCGTGTTAATCATATGTACGCTGCTCGTGATTATATTGATCGAGGCATCATTGCAGCAGGTAGTTCGGATGCACCAGTTACCGACTATAACCCTTTATTAGGAATGCATGTTGCTGTCAATAGAAAAACGAAGTCTGGAATAGAGGTTGGTGTGAATCAATCTATAAGTGTAATGGAAGCTATTAAACTATACACATGGAATGGCGCTTATGCGAGTTTTGAAGAAGAGATAAAAGGAAGCATAGAGGTCGGAAAGTTGGCGGATTTAGTTATATTAAATGACAGCATTTTAAGTGTGAATCCAAACCAAATTAAAGATTTAAAAGTAGAAACAACTATTATTGATGGTGAAATTATTTATCAAGAAGAACAATCAGTGAGAATTTAAATGGAGTTGGTGATTGTGCAAGCGACAAAGCAAACACAAAGTTTGAAACAAGCAGATGAAAAGTACCTTTGGCATGCAATGAAAGGAGCATCCCCTAATCCAACGAATTTAATTATTACAAAAGCAGAAGGAGCATGGGTGACGGATATTGATGGAAACCGTTATTTAGACGGCATGTCCGGTCTTTGGTGCGTGAATGTTGGATATGGCCGTAAAGAGCTTGCAAGAGCGGCTTTTGAACAACTGGAAGAAATGCCATATTTTCCTCTGACACAAAGTCATGTTCCTGCTATTAAATTAGCAGAGAAATTGAATGAATGGCTTGATGATGAATACGTTATTTTCTTTTCTAACAGTGGATCGGAAGCAAATGAAACAGCGTTTAAAATTGCTCGTCAATATCATCAGCAAAAAGGTGATCATGGACGCTATAAGTTTATTTCACGCTATCGTGCTTATCACGGTAACTCAATGGGGGCTCTTGCGGCAACAGGACAAGCACAAAGAAAGTATAAATATGAACCACTTGGGCAAGGATTCTTGCATGTAGCACCGCCTGATACGTATCGCAATCCAGAAGATGTTCGTACACTGGCAAGTGCTGATGAAATCGATCGTGTCATGACATGGGAGTTAAGTCAAACAGTAGCCGGCGTAATTATGGAGCCGATTATTACTGGGGGCGGCATTTTGATGCCTCCTGATGAATATATGGCAAAAGTAAAAGAAATTTGCGAGAAGCACGGTGCGTTGCTCATTTGTGATGAAGTAATATGTGGATTTGGGCGGACAGGGAAGCCGTTTGGATTTATGAATTATGGCGTTAAACCAGATATCATTACGATGGCAAAAGGTATTACAAGTGCGTATCTTCCTTTGTCGGCAACAGCAGTTAAACGAGAGATTTATGAGGCGTACGTAGGCAGCGAAGATTATGATCGATTTCGCCATGTGAATACGTTCGGAGGAAACCCTGCAGCTTGCGCCTTAGCTTTGAAAAATTTAGAAATTATGGAGAATGAGAAACTCATTGACCGTTCCAAGGAATTGGGTGAACGACTGTTATATGAACTAGAGGATGTAAAAGAACATCCAAACGTAGGAGATGTTCGCGGAAAAGGCCTTCTTTTAGGTATTGAACTAGTGGAAGATAAGCAAACAAAAGAACCGGCTTCCATTGAAAAGATGAACAAAGTCATCAATGCTTGTAAAGAAAAAGGTCTAATTATCGGTAAAAATGGTGATACTGTTGCCGGTTACAATAATATTTTGCAACTTGCACCTCCATTAAGCATTACAGAGGAAGACTTTACTTTTATCGTTAAAACAATAAAAGAGTGTTTAGCTCAACTTTAAATGGCAGTAACGAAAAATGTACAAACGTTAAAAAATTATATTGGTGGACAATGGATAGAATCTACAAGTAAACAAGTAGAAGATGTACCAAATCCAGCAACAGGAGAGATTATTGCTCGTGTGCCGCTTTCGACTAAAGAAGATTTGGATAGAGCTGTAGCAACTGCGAAAGAAGCATTCCAAACATGGAAAAAGGTTGCTGTACCTCGGCGTGCTCGGATTCTATTTCGTTACCAACAGCTTTTGATTGAAAACTGGGAGGAGTTAGCGAAAATCGTTACCTTGGAAAATGGAAAAAGTTATAAAGAAGCTTACGGTGAAGTACAGCGAGGGATTGAATGTGTTGAATTTGCAGCAGGTGCACCAACTTTAATGATGGGAGAGCAACTTCCGGATATTGCTACTGGTGTTGAATCAGGGATGTATCGTTATCCAATCGGAGTAATCGCAGGAATAACGCCATTTAACTTTCCGATGATGGTGCCATGCTGGATGTTCCCACTCGCGATTGCATGCGGAAATACGTTTGTATTAAAACCATCTGAAAGAACACCGTTGCTGGCGAATCGCATAGCTGAACTGTTTAAAGAAGCAGGTCTTCCAGATGGAGTACTAAATGTTGTACATGGTGCACATGACGTCGTGAATGGCATTCTTGACAATGAGGATGTGAAGGCTGTATCTTTCGTTGGTTCTCAACCTGTCGCTGAGTATATATATAAAACAGCAGCAAACGGCAAACGTGTACAAGCTCTTGCAGGTGCAAAAAATCATTCGATCGTATTAAAAGATGCGGACCTTAGTTTTGCAGTGAAAGAAATTACAAGTGCTGCCTTCGGTTCAGCGGGTGAAAGATGCATGGCGGCGGCTGTTGTTGTCGTGGAAGAAGAGGTTGCAGATGAGCTCGTTAATAGACTGCTTCAAGAGGCGAATGCAATTACGATTGGTAATGGCCTGGAAGAAGATGTTTTCCTTGGTCCCGTTATTCGTGACGGCCATAAAGAGCGTACACTTGGATACATTCAATCTGGTATAGAGCAGGGAGCGACACTTATTCGTGACGGACGTGAAGATGATGCAGCAAACGGTGACGGTTATTTTGTCGGTCCAACGATTTTTGACAATGTGACACAGGAAATGAAAATTTGGCAAGATGAAATCTTCGCACCGGTTCTTTCTATTATACGTGTAAAAGACTTGGCGCAAGCAATTCATGTTGCTAATGCATCACCGTTCGCAAATGGTGCATGCCTATACACCGATAGCGCGAAAGCAATTCGTGAATTCCGTGAAGAAATTGATGCAGGTATGCTTGGGGTCAATCTTGGGGTTCCTGCTCCAATGGCATTCTTCCCATTCTCAGGTTATAAGAAATCCTTCTATGGTGATCTCCATGCAAATGGAAAAGATGGCGTAGAATTTTATACGCGCAAGAAAATGCTTACGGCTCGTTATTGAATGCCGTCAAAATTACTAATAAGAGAGAGGGTTATCATCATGTTTTTTGCGAAAAAAATTACAGCAGAAGAAGCAGAGCAACTAGGTGCCAACACATGGGAACCATGGGTAGGTGAACCAAATAAAGGAACGTGGCATGTAGAAGAACAGGAAGTTTTCTATGTGACAGACGGTGAAGTGTTTATTACTGTTGATGGAAAAAAGTATCATGTTACAAAGGGCTGGGTTGTTTCCTTGGATAAGGACCTTGTTTGTGAATGGGATTGCCCAGTATTTTTGAAAAAGAATTATAAGATGAACCATGAGATTAATCTGAAATAAATGAAAATAGTGGACAACCGTCCGTCATCGAACATAGAGAAGCCAGAAGGAATGAGTAAGTCGGTGGATGATTCAGTGCTCGGAACCAAAAGTATTCCGTTACTATATTTACGGTTTGCTTTGGCAGGAATTATGGCTAATGTAATTCTAGGAGTTGTATCGGTTATTGATGGCTATTTCGTCAGTGGCTTTCAGGAGCTAGAAATCGAAGGAATCGGAATTGGGTTTACGGTCATGGTTATTACCCGTATGATTGGGGTTCTTTTGGGGATAGGAGCCGGAGCGGTCATTTCACTTCGAATGGGGAAAGGGAAGATAGAAGAAGCTAGAAGTATTATGGGACAAACTTTATGGTTTACTCTTTTCCTTTCCACTTTGATAGCTGTACTTGGATTGGTCTTTGAAACTGATATTATGATTCTATTTGGAGCAAGTGATGAAGCGCTTCCGTATGCGGTGCAATATAGCCGACTGCTCTGGATTTCGTTGCCATTAACGATATTGGCTGTTGTATTAAGTATTTTAGCTAATATCGATGAAAAACCTATATTGTCAATGAACAGTTGGTTAGTCGCAGCAGTTGTTGCTGGAGTTATGGAATGGATTATGGTAGTGAAGTATGACATGGGGATGATGGGTTCTTCATGGGCTAATACGATTTCGCAATCGATTCCTGTTCTCTTAATCTTTTATTTCTGGTTTGGTAAAACAAAACTGAAGCCAAAAATGAAAGATGTGATGATTAATCTTAAGAAGATTGGTGAAGTAGTTTGGACGGGGTTTGCATCTTTCTCTAGTCAGTTCATGATGTTTATTGCAATTATTTTCACCAACAATTTACTGCAAAGCTACGGAGGTGGTCTGCACGTTGCAGCTTTCACGATTCAAAATGGTTACATTACAAATCTTCTCGCTTTAGCGGCGCTCGGTGGGATGACAGGGCTTCAACCGATTATTAGTTATAATTACGGTGCAGGCAACCTTGATCGTGTGAAACAAGCAATTAAGATGGGACTCATTTTTACAGTTTCCTTCTTTGTAATTGTGACGGCCATATTAATCATTTTTGCAGATCCAATTGTGTTATTTTTTTCCGGTGGTAATCCTGAATTGCAAAAACTGGGCATTTGGACGACGGTTGTATTCAATTGTTTGTTTACACTTAGTGCAGTTAGCTTGCTTGTCTCTGGTTATTTTGAATCACAGGAGAGAAACTGGTCCGCAACGTTTATTAGTGTTAGCAAAATATTGTTGTTCATGATACCGTTTCTATTTATTTTCCCGAAATTCTGGGGTGTAGAAGGTGTATGGTATGCTGCTCCTGCTGCAGAAATTCCAGGTGTTCTCATTGCCATATACTTTATGAGAAAAGAGTTCAAACGTTTAAAGGTTACCAATGTTAATACAGATACCAATGTTAAAACAGTAGATGTATAGATGGAAATAAACATGTTCATTGACGGAAAATGGGCAGAAGCATTATCGGGTGCTAGACGAAATATTATTAATCCTGCAACTGAAGAGGTTATTGCGACGTCTGCCCATGGATCAGGAGACGATGCGAAAATAGCAATAAAGGCGGCTCGTAAAGCATTTGATAGCGGGATTTGGCCAGATTTATCGGCTGATGAAAGAGCTGACTATCTATATAAGATTGCAGATCGTCTTGAAGAGAAGACAGCTGAAATTGCTCGTTTGGAAACTGCAAATAACGGTAAGGTTATTCGTGCAACAACCCATGTAGATATTCCTGTATCGATTCAATGCTTCCGCTATTATGCTGACTTAATCAAAAGTATGAAAAAGGAATCTTATACTCGTGCGGATGCTTCGGAAACAATTATTATTCATGAACCGATTGGTGTTTGTGGACTGATTGTACCTTGGAACTTCCCGCTTATGCTAGCTGTTTGGCAAATTGCTCCTGCACTTGCCGCAGGGAATACAATTGTAATTAAACCTGCCGACGTCACTCCTGTAAGCATATTCAAATTATTTGAAATCATCGAAGAGGTTGGGCTTCCGGACGGGGTGGCAAACTTAGTGTTGGGACCTGGTTCAAAGGTTGGGAATGAGCTTGCAGAGAGCTATGATGTTGACAAAATTGCCTTTACTGGTGGAACAAAAACAGGTCAAAGTATTATGCGCGCAGCCGCGGGCAATATGAAAAAAATCACACTGGAACTAGGGGGGAAATCTCCACTTATTGTGTTCGACGATGTGGATTTTGAAACTGCTGTCGATAATGCGATGTTTGGTATTTTCCACAACGCTGGGCAAGTTTGTTCAGCTGCATCCCGTTTGCTTGTACAAGAGACCATTTACGATAAGTTTGTTGAAAGATTGGCCGAGCGTGCGAACAAAATTGTAGTTGGAAACGGAGAAAGCGAGAATATCGAAATGGGAGCTCTCACAACCGAGTCTCATATGAATGACGTTTTACATTATATAAAGATTGGAATGGAAGAAGGTGCAAAATTAGTTTGTGGTGGTAAACGTTTAACAGAAAATGGGCTTGATCGAGGTTTTTTTATCGCACCAACAATCTTTGCTGATGTAAATGCAGATATGCGTATTGTCAAGGAAGAGATTTTTGGACCAGTCCTTGTTGTACAGAAATTTAAAGATGAGGAAGATGCGATCCAAAAAGCGAATGCTTCCATTTATGGATTAGCCGGTGCTGTATTTACTGAAGATATGGACCGAGCAAAACGTGTCATTAGTAAATTGCGTGCAGGAATTACTTGGATTAATTGTTATCATCTTGCTTATGTTGAAGGTCCTTGGGGCGGGTATAAGCAAAGTGGAATCGGTAGGGCTTTAGGTGTTGCCGGGCTGGAGCACTTTATGGAAACGAAGCAAATCAATATCCACCAGCATGCCAAGCCTGTAGGTTGGTATGTGAATTAAATGGAAAAGATGGATCGAATGGATACGCTCTCTCTGTGGACAGCGACTGCAAACAGCTATGACAAAGGAAAAACTCTTGAAGGAAATGAAGAGGCGGATGTTGTCATTATTGGTGCAGGTTTCACAGGTCTTTCTTCTGCATATCATTTGCAAAAGTTAGGGAAGAGTGTCATTGTCCTTGAGCAGGAAACAATCGGATATGGCGCAAGCGGTCGCAACGGCGGGATGGTATTGCCGGGCTATAAGTCAACGATGCAGGAGCTTGCCAAAAAGTATGGTGCCGAAGAGGCAAGACAGCTTAACGATCTTTCTCTGCTTAGTGTTGAACTAGTTAAAAACATTATCGACGAGCATCAAATCAACTGTGATTTTAGAAAGACAGGTCACATTGTGGCAGCTTACAAAGCCAAGCATTTTGAAGGATTGAAACATGAAAGTGAGTACTTAAACAAAAATTTTGGATATGAATGTAGCGTGCTTAATCGAAGTCAGTTGCATCAAGAAATTGATTCCCCGCAATATTATGGTTGCTTAGTCGACAACTCGAGTTACTCATTCCAACCACTGAACTATGCAATTGGTTTGGGAGAAGCAGCGAAATCAATTGGTGCAAAAATCTTTGAGCATTCGAAAGCATTATCTATTGAATACGGCCGAAATAGTGTGAAAGTTGTTACGGAAAAAGGTACTGTTACAGCGAAAGACATTATTGTTGCTACAGATGGTTACTCTGGGAAAATCATGGCTGAACTGAATAAAGGCGTCCTGCCAATTTCGGCACGTATTATTGCTACTGAACAGCTTCCAGAAACACTTGTGAATACTATCATTCCTAAAGATCGCATGGTTTTTGATACGAGCAGTTTCCTTTACTATTTCAGGCGTACACCAGATAATCGGATCGTATTTGGCGGTGGCGATATTCGTCCAAACTTAGGCGATGCTGTTTATCAAAGTGTTTACGATGCCATGGTTAAAATAATGCCAAAACTAGAAGGAAGCAAAATTGATTACAGGTGGGGTGGATTTATTGGGGTAACAATTGATACGTTCCCGGTTATCGGCAGATCTAAAGAAGGCGCATATTTCGCAACCGGCTATACGGGACACGGCGCGTCACTCTCGACATTGTTTGGTAAGTTATTGGCACAATGGATCGTTACGGGGAATGCAGGTGGATATCGATTTGAAAAGGAACGCCTCAAATCATTCCCATTCTATAATCAGAAAACGATGCTGGTCAATATAGCACATATTGGTTTCAAGCTGGTAGATATTATTGCGTAAATGAAAATTGGTGCATTTGCAAAGCTTTTTCATGTTACGACTGATACCGTTCGTTATTACATTGAACTCGGATTATTAATACCAGACAAAAAAAACACCCAGTATCAAATGAACCAATTGTGTTTCGACGACATGGCTTTTATTACTGAGTTGAAAAAATTTCATTTTTCATTGTTAGAAATCCAACGAATTTTATCGTATCGGCGTGTCACAAACTTCTCGGACCATGAGGATATAGACTACTACAACAACTTGCTCACTGATAAAAAGAACGAGCTGATCCAAAAAAAAGAAGACATATCAAAAGCTATCCAATTGATTGAAAAAGCGGTTCAAACTAGCTCGCCTTCATCCAAGGAAGAGAATATTACAGGAGTCCCGCTTGACTTTGTAAATCTGCTCTATTGTCCGAAATGCCACATTCCCCTTGAAATGAAAGATGTAACGATTAAAAAAGTTTACATTCACACGGGAAGTTTAACTTGTACCTGTGGATACGAAGCAGCTATCGAGGAAGGTATTATCATTACCGCGAACTTGTATGAGACGTCTCCTTATCCATCTTATTTTTACGATAAAGAAACGATTAAAGAGATTAATCCCAAAATGGTTAACTTATTTGAAAAAATTAATTTTCAATTTCAAAAAGTTCTACAAAATATAGATTTGAAAAACAAATTAATTGTGGAAACAAACGTTGACGCTTTCGTGTCACTACCCAAATATATCGATGTTCTTGAAACTAGCGCATCCTATGTATTCAGTGGCTATTCACTTGAGATGCTCAAGAAGGTTAGAAACAGAATTGAGCGTACGAATCCGAAGCCACGCGTCCTTTATATTTTGAATTCCGATTTAAATTTGCCATTGAAACCGCTTAGCATCGATGTTTTTGTAGATAGTTTTTCAGTAACTGATTTTTCACTGCTCAATCCGCAGTTCCCCATTCACGTTCTAGAAAACTATTTACATAACAGTTCAACAATTATCGGCGGATACTCGTATTATGATAGCTCGGCCAAATCCTTGAAAAATATTTCAGGCTTATATCCAAATTCCAACGAGCATATTTTGTATCCCAAATACTTAGAAGAAAATTTATCAGTCAACGGATTTCAAATTACGCAAAGTGAAAATATCGGTTACTGTACAGATCCAGGACCTTATTTCGATTATCATGTAATAGACGAAAAATTCCACATGCTCATGTATTTTGCTAGTACGAACAAATAGATGACAAAACAACCTAATAAAAAGAAATTTGAAGTACTCGAAAACGAAGCAATTACAGACTGCTTAGCTCGCATGGAACAAGAAGGATACGCCCCGTCTCGTCGTATGGAAGAGCCAATCTTTCATGAAGTGAAGAAAGACGGAAAAACAGTAGTTGAGCCGTGTGGTAGAAAAATTGTTTTTGAGGGGAAATTGAAGTAAATGCGTTTTACTTTTTGGATTATGGTTGGGATTGTGGCAATCTCAGGTTTATCACAAGGGATGCTCTTACCTGCCATCGCAATGATTTTTGAACAAGAAGGGGTTAGTTCAAGTATTAATGGTATTCATGCGACGGCATTATACATTGGGATATTAGTTATTTCACCGTTTCTTGAAAAACCGATGCAAAAGTTTGGAATGAAGCCAATTATCGTCATTGGTGGGTTTCTCGTTATTATTTCATTATTCTTTTTTACACAAACATTTTCATTTTGGGTATGGTTTATCCTTAGATTTCTAGTTGGAGTCGGAGATCATATGCTTCATGTTGGAACGCAAACGTGGATTACGACAACATCGGATCCGAGTAAAATAGGTAGACAAGTATCGATATACGGTGTATTCTTCGGAATTGGTTTTGCCGTCGGTCCGTATTTAGCAAGCACTGTTCAGTACGGTCTTGCAACACCATTTATCATATCTACTATACTTTGTTTAATAGGTTGGCTTTTATTACTCCCAACGAAAAATGCATTCCCAGCACAAGATGAAAGAGAAGTGAAGAGTGAATCATCATTTTCTCGTTATAAACAAGTTGTTGGATTAGGGTGGATTGCATTACTGGGACCACTTGCATACGGTGTGCTTGAAGCAATGTTAAATAGTAACTTACCAGTATACGCACTTCGTAAAGGGTGGTCTGTATCGGAAGTTTCCTTCTTATTGCCAGCGTTTGCAGTTGGGGGCATTATTACACAAATTCCGCTCGGTATATTAAGTGATAAATACGGAAGGGACCGTATATTAACGTGGACGTTCAGCATAGGTACGAGCATTTTTCTACTTGCGGCCGTATTTGATCAATATTACTGGATCGTCTTTGCCTGCATGCTGTTAGCTGGTATGGTCATTGGATCTTGCTTCTCTTTAGGACTTGGATTTATGACAGATTTATTACCGAGACACTTACTACCAGCAGGTAATATATTATCTGGAATCGCCTTTAGTTTAGGAAGTATTATGGGGCCTGTATTAGGGGGCGTATTTATAGAAAAAATACAGTATACAAGCTTTTTTATTGCGGTTATGATTATAATAGGAATTCTCGCAATGGTATATATGATCTACATGAAGAATCAATTCGCATCAAGAAAAATAGAAAGTAGGTTAGGGCATGACAAAACAACCTAAGTGCATCAACCGTTTTTAATTGCGCATTCGCCATATGATCATCACTTATATGCAAAAATAATGATAAGCCCGATGTATTTGCAAGTTTCACCAGCTGTAGTTCCTTTACAAATACAGCAGCCACCAATCGCTCATTCACATCCATACTTATATGGCCCTTCATTTTATGAAAATCCATATTTTAAACATTTTCATTACAATGTGAAAGCACAAGTTTGGGAAGGATAAATGGGGGAACTTGTGATGATTAAGCCTGGAACAATGGAGTTTGTTTCACTATCGAACGGAGAAACGATTGCGTATCAGGAAGTTGGAAGGCGAAATACAGAAACTCTCGTACTCATTCACGGGAACATGACATCGTCACAACACTTTGATTTAGTTATCGAAAAGCTGCAAAACCAATACCATATTTACGCTCTTGACTTAAGAGGATTTGGACAATCGACGTATAATAAGTCGATAGATTCATTACAAGACTTCGCAGAAGATGTAAAACTGTTTATCGATCAATTAAAGCTAGAGAAGTTTTCGTTAATGGGATGGTCAATGGGCGGTGGTGTTGCGATGCAATTTACAGCGAATCACCCAACTTTTGTAGAAAAGTTAATTTTAGTAGAATCAGTAGGAATGAAAGGCTATCCAATCTTTAAAAAAGATATTAACGGGGAACCGATCGTATCAAGTTTAGTAAAGACGAAAGAAGAAATCGCGCAAGATCCCGTACAAATCGCTCCAGTACTAGATGCGATAAAAAATATGAATAAATTATATTATCGTACAGTGTGGAATCTATTAATATATACACATAATCAACCGGAACCGGATCGTTATGAGAAGTATTTAGATGATATGTTAACACAGCGTAATTTCGTAGATGTGAATTATGCGCTCATCACATTTAATATTTCGGATGAACATAATGGTGTTGTAGAGGGAAATAAACAAATTCATCGTATTAAAACTCCTACACTCGTCATACAAGGTGACAGGGATTACGTCGTACCGCAAGTAGTCGGTGTGGAATTAGCAAAACATTTGCCAAATGCAAAGTTGCAGGTGTTAGAAGATTGCGGGCACTCACCGTTTATTGATTGTTTAGATGTATTTATAAATCATGTAGAGAATTGGTTAGAACAGAAATAGATGGACGAAAAACAACATTTTTTTCACATCGTCAGCCAGACTTCTCGAAAGTTTACGAAGAAATTTAATGAACGCGTATCTCCAACTGGGTTATTTAGTGCGCAATGGGCTGTTATTTTTCGCATTAATCAAACCGGTTCTTGTACACAAACAGAATTATGCCAGTATTTAAATGTTGAATCACCAACGATGACTCGTACGTTAACACGTATGGAAACGATGGGCTGGATTATTCGTACAGAAGGAAAAGATCGCCGTGAAAAGCTTATTTCTTTATCCGAAACAGCTATAAAAATGATTCCAGTATGGCAAGAAGAAGTCGATACTTTCGAAGAAAAGACGTTAGATGGTATTAACGAAGATGACTTACATCAAGCATTTCAAGTGTTACAACAAATTATTAAAAACTTAGATTAAATGACTACTTTACCTGTCTATGTAATAGACGGCCTAAAAGGAAAACCTGAGGAAATTGGTTTAGTTGCAACTGTTTTTCTTATTTCTTCTGTTTTATGTAGACCATTTACAGGAAAATGGCTCGATGACTTAGGAAGAAAGAAAATATTATTTATTTCACTTTCATTATTTTTAGCCGCTACTGTTATGTATTTCGGTGCGCAAAGTTTATTTTTATTACTTGCCCTTCGCTTCTTACATGGTATTGGCTTTGGGATGGCGACGACAGCAACTGGTACGATTGTAACTGATGTTGCGCCAGCTCATAGACGAGGCGAAGCACTTGCTTATTTCGGCGTATTTATGAGTCTGCCGATGGTAATTGGTCCTTTTTTAGGTTTAACAATTATTTCTCATTTTTCCTTTACTGTACTATTTATCGTTTGTTCCGTATTTTCATTACTTGCATTTTTATTAGGATTACTTGTAAATATTCCACATGAAGCACCAGTGAAAAAACAAAAACGAGAAAAAATGAAATGGAAAGATTTAATTGAACCATCTTCTATTCCAATCGCTCTGACAGGATTTGTTTTAGCCTTTTCTTATAGTGGTATTTTATCCTTTATTCCTATATATGCGAAAGAGCTCGGTTTAGCCGATATTGCAAGTTATTTCTTCATTGTATACGCACTTGTTGTTGTAATTTCTCGTCCATTTACAGGAAAGATTTTTGACCGCTACGGTGAAAACGTACTTGTTTATCCAGCTATTATTATTTTCACAATTGGGATGTTCGCATTAAGTCAAGCGCAAACTCCATTTTGGTTCCTAAGCGCAGGTGTATTAATTGGTTTAGGTTATGGAACATTAATTCCAAGTTTCCAAACGATTGCAATTTCTGCCGCTCCAAACCATCGACGTGGTTCTGCGACAGCTACTTACTTCTCATTCTTTGATAGTGGTATTGGCTTTGGTTCTTTCATTTTAGGTATCGTTGCAGCGAAATCAAGTTATCATAATATGTATTTTATCGCAGCTATTATCGTTGCGTTCACTTTACTTCTATATTATGGATTACACGGTCGAAAACAAAAATTCAAGAAACAACGTACAGACGGACAAATTTCCGCTTAAATGAAAGAATTCACTTTAATTAATGAAGTAAAAAACAATCCCGACCAAGTGTCTCACTTCCCTACTGCGTTACAAAAATTAGATGATTTTGCTGTAGAGCGTGGATTTGGAACTACGACTCCTTTAAAAAAACTTTTAGACGATAACAAAACTGATGCTTTTGTCGTTGTATATAATGAGCAACTTGTATATGAACGATATTTCAATGGATATAACGAGAGTGAACCGCATGGTATGGCTTCATTAGCAAAGGTCTTTACCGGGGCAATGATACAATCTCTCGCTGAAGAAAATCGTATCGATTTAGAGAAAACAGCTGACACTTATATAAAAGAATTAAACAATACACCGTTCGGTAAAGCTACACTTCAGCAATTAATGGACATGCAAGTTTCTGTAGAGTACCCTACTCATGGATATGAACATCCAGCGTTAGAAAATCAAGATGCACAACTATATTTAGCGAGCAATATTTTACCTCGAGGTAAAAACTACGACGGTCCGATGAAAATTTATGATATGTTACGAGAAGTAGAAGAAACCGCACCGCCTGGTTCCGGTTTTTCTTACGATAACGGATCAGCGGAAACACTCGCTTGGGTTATTCGAACTATCACTGGTAAATCATTAGCTGAAAATGTTAGTGAACGAATTTGGTCTCAAATTGGTATGGAAGAAAACGCGTATTACGTTACAGACGAAACAAAAGTAGAACAAGCAAGCGCTGGTTTAAATGCAACTGCTAGAGATATGGCAAGATTCGGTCAACTACTATTAAATAACGGGGAATATAACGGAAAACAAATCATCCCTTCCTCCATTACAGAAAGTGTGGAAAATGTACAAGAAGGTGAACTCGCAATTGGCAATGGCGCTTCTATTTCTTATCATAATCAATGGTGGATTCCGCACAATGAACAAGGTGCTTTCGAAGTGTTAGGCAGTTACGGACAAACGCTTTATATCGACCCGAAAGCAAATATGGTAATCGTCCACTTCTCTTCTAATGCTACACCTAGTAATGAAATACATTCGGTTTATTCCGATATGTATGTTGATATTGCTCATCATTTGGAGAAGCTTCCACAGTAGATGCAAGAGGATTTTTTTATTGGGAATAGTAAGGAGGAGGGAGGTGCATTACATATGGGAAAAGGTAGAAGTAATAATGCTGGTAAAAAGCAACCAAATTTCGATGATTCATCTAATTTCGCTAAACAAAGCCAACCGACAGAAAAGAAGAAGAAATAAATGGGACAAAACAATAAGGGCTTTTCTGAAACAGGATTGCGCAAAATGCGCAATGTACTGGCGCGGCATGTCGATTCTGGAAAGATTCCTGGGCTCGTCGCCTTAGTCAGCCGAAACGGCGAGACGCACGTCGAAGCGCTTGGAACAATGAGGCATGATGGTGGTGCACCAATGCGTCGGGACACGATTTTTCGATTGGCGTCCACTAGCAAGCCAATCGCAGTTTCACCAGTAATGGTTTTGCTCGATGAGTGCAAACTGCATTTAGACGACCCAGTAGACAAATGGCTGCCGGAACTCGCCGACCGGCAAGTGTTGAAACAGCCCGATGGCCCGCTAGAAGAGACCGTCCCAGCACGGCGTCCTATCACTGTACGAGACTTGTTGACCTCCACATTCGGGCTCGGAGTGGATCTCGCGCTGATGGGTTCTCCAATCATGAACGCGTTTTTCGAGAGTGGGATATTCGACACGCCAGGGCAGGATATGCCCGATCCAGATGAGTTTATGCGTCGCCTAGGTGCACTTCCGCTAAGCTATCAGCCCGGAGAGCGGTGGCAGTATCATATCAGTATAGAAGTACTCGGTGTTCTTGTTGCCAGGGTCACGGGTCAGACGTTCGAGTCGTTCTTTCGCGAACGCATATTCGATCCACTAGGAATGAAGGACACTGGATTCTACGTACCTGAGCTCAAGATTGACCGGCTTCCACCAGCCTTCAACCCCGATCCGCAGACAGGTGAATTCATCATGTGGGATGAGGGTGCGGACGGACGTTACAGCAAACCTCCAGCATTCCAAGCAGGCGGTGGTGGTCTGCTTGGAACCGTCGACGATTATCACGCGTATTTGCAGATGCTTTTGAACAAAGGGATGCACGGCACTAAACGGATCCTGTCTAAGCCCGCAGTCCAGCTGATGACCACCAACCGTCTTACTCCTGAACAACAAGTATACCGAGACGATTTGGCCAAAAACAACGTCCATTTGTCGTTTGGACAAGGGATCCAAGGTGGCTGGGGCTTTGGGATGGCGGTGCGTACCTATCTTGGAGACTACGCGTCTATCGGTCAATTCGGCTGGGATGGCGGAACCGGTACTTCAGCTTACGCTGATCCAGATAAACAGTTTATTGGAATTCTGTTCACCCAGGTTGGGATGTCCACTCCGGCTCCATCGCATCTTATCCAAGACTTCTGGACCACGGTATACCAAGCGATCGAAGACTGAGTGGGAAATAATAAAAAATTTTACTTTTTACTAAAAGAAAAATTTAAAGCAAAAGGGAACTTATTAATTTTATATGAAATAGCAGTAAATATTGAACAATAGATGAAAAGTAATAAAAAAATAAAATTCCTAGCATGTGCATTAGTTAGTTTATGCACTATTCATTATTCATCTATTTCTTTCGCGGAAACGCAAACAGGTAATGCAACTGATGCAACAAAAAATGCTAGTGACATTAATAATGGTATAGCAAATTTAAAGTATGATAGTAGAGATGTTTTAGCAGTAAATGGTGATAAAGTAGAGAGTTTTGTTCCGAAAGAGAGTATCAATTCAAATGGTAAATTTGTAGTAGTTGAGCGTGAGAAAAAATCACTTACAACGTCACCAGTCGATATTTCGATTATTGATTCTGTAGTGAATCGTACGTATCCAGGAGCAGTACAACTTGCAAATAAAGCTTTTGCAGATAATCAACCTAGTTTATTAGTGGCTAAGAGAAAACCTTTAAGTATTAGTATAGACTTACCTGGAATGAGGAAAGAAAATACGATATCTGTCCAAAATCCGACATATGGTAATGTGTCTGGAGCAGTAGATGATTTAGTATCTACTTGGAATGAGAAGTATGCATCAACACATTCGTTACCTGCAAGAATGCAGTATACAGAGTCCATGGTGTATAGTAAATCACAAATCGCAAGTGCTCTTAATGTCAACGCTAAATATCTTGATAATAGTCTAAACATTGACTTTAATGCCGTTGCAAATGGAGAGAAAAAAGTGATGGTTGCGGCATATAAGCAAATATTTTATACCGTAAGTGCTGAACTACCTAACAATCCATCCGATCTTTTTGATAATAGTGTTACTTTCGGTGAGTTAACTCGTAAAGGGATAAGTAATGCGGCTCCGCCTGTTATGGTATCAAATGTAGCCTATGGTAGAACCATTTATGTGAAATTAGAAACAACATCTAAGAGCAAAGATGTACAAGCTGCTTTTAAAGCGTTACTTAAAAATAACAGCGTCGAAACAAGTGGACAGTACAAAGATATTTTTGAAGAAAGTACCTTTACCGCTGTAGTATTAGGCGGAGATGCAAAAGAGCATAACAAGGTTGTTACAAAAGATTTTAATGAAATCCGAAATATCATTAAAGATAATGCAGAGTTAAGTCTTAAAAATCCAGCATACCCAATTTCATATACAAGCACTTTCTTAAAAGATAATGCAACTGCTGCTGTTCATAACAATACAGATTATGTTGAGACTACAACTACAGAATATTCAAGTGCTAAAATGACGCTTGATCATTACGGTGCATATGTTGCTCAATTTGATGTATCTTGGGATGAATTCTCATATGATCAAAATGGGAAAGAAGTACTAACACATAAAACTTGGGAAGGAAGCGGCAGAGATAAAACTGCTCACTTCTCTACAGTTATACCACTTCCACCGAATTCAAAAAATGTAAAAGTTGTAGCGAGAGAATGTACAGGTCTTGCATGGGAATGGTGGAGAACAATTATTAATGAACAAAATGTTCCATTAACAAATGAAATAAAGGTTTCAATTGGAGGAACGACATTATACCCAACCGCTAATATTAGTCATTAGATGGAAATCGCAATGGCAGTTTTGAAATTTTTAGGTGGGGTAATTCCGTTAGTTCAAGAACTTTTAAAAGCATTTATGTAAGTGCTTGAAGTTATAGGAACAGACGTTGCTGCTTTCTGCGATGGGCTGATTGAAGATTCAAAAACTTATGTTGATCTCTATCAAGAAACGTTCAATCAAAAAGTCGATAAGGAAATGAAAAAATAGATGAGTATCAAAAAAATCATCGAAGGAAAAAGGGAATGGAGAGTTCATATTTCTCGTGTTAAATCGCTTCCACAAGATTACCAAATTGTATATAAAGAAATCCAAAAATACCTCTTCAAAGTCGGTCCTGTTGAACTAAACGAAGGTATCGGACCGCTCTCGGAAATTCTCAGCTTTTTTGAAGAAGGCGCAGCTAATGGGAGGGTGTGCTTGAAGTTATAGATGAATTTTTTAGAAAAAATCACTGGCAGCGATATGACTAAAAACATGAAAAATCTTGAAGCGAGAGTAAAAGTTTTGCCAGCTGAATACCAAACTGCTTGGAAAGAAATCACAAATAATCTCTGGATTCATGGAGGTTTTTCTGGTCGTAATTTAATGCCAATTTTTGATAGTGTTCTTGAACTGCTTGAAGTTACATCAGCAGACGGACAGAGCGTCGAAGAAGTATTAGGAGATGATATAAAAGGCTTTTGCGCAGCGCTTGTTGGTGAAGAATGTGCAAAAACTTATAGAGATAAATGGCGTGACAAACTCAACAAGAACGTAGCAAGAAAATTAGGAGGACTGAAATGAATGAAAAAAGCACTTTACATCAATATAGGTGGAGAAGGACACTTAAATCCAACGTTAAGATTAGTGCACAATTTAATAGAACGTGGAGATAGCATTGTCTATTATTCATCAAATGATTTTGAAGAAAAAATAAAAAAAACAGGCGCACAATACCGCCCCCTTGATCAAGAGGCACAAAAAGAGCTTTCAAAAAATATGAAGCTTATGATTTCCCACCCAAAAGAATATTTATTACATTTCTTTAATGCTATGGAAAAAATGACTGATTCCATTCTTGAAGAAATTTCTGAAGAAAAATACGATTATATTCTCTACGATGCACAATCTTTACCTGGAAAATGGGTTGCTCATCGAAGTGGCTTATTGTCTATTACAACTTCGACCACGTTTGCTTTTTCACAAGAATTAAAAGAAAATATGAACCTAACAGGAACAAGAAACATAGAACAAAAACAAGAACGTTTAGCCATGCTACAAGCATTTTTACAATTAGAAGAAATAGCAAAACAGAAACAATATTTAGAAGAAAAATATGAAATACCCCTACCCGATAATTTTTTACTTTGTCCAGGTTCAAGTGATTTGAATATCGTCTTTACCTCTCGCTATTTCCAAAGAAACAGCAAGGATTTTAAGAACGACTATATATTTATCGGCCCTTCCATTGTTGAAAATGAAGTTTCCAATGATTTTTCGGCTGATGAATTAAAAGGCAGACATATCATTTATATTTCTATGGGAACCATAATGAATAATCGGCCTGAATTCTATCAAAAATGTTTCACTGGTTTAAAAGATCTCAACGTGAAAGTAATACTTAGTATCGGTAAACAATTAACAGTGGAGCAGTTAGGAAATATACCTGATAATTTTATTGTTCGGAACTATCTTTCTCAAATAAATATACTACGTCAAGCGGATGTATTTATTAGCCATTGTGGGATGAACAGCACAAGTGAATCACTTTATTTTGAAGTTCCTCTAGTTATGCTCCCTTTAATAAATGATCAGCATACAATCGCTGAACGAGTACACGAACTTGACGCAGGGTTTATGTTAAATATTCAGCAATTATCGGCCGAAGATTTAAAACATGCCGTCAATGAAGTGTTGCGGAATTCAATTTACAAAGAGAATGCAAAAAAAATCAGTCAATCATTCCGTGAGTCAGGTGGTTATATGAAGGCTGTTGATTAAGTGCCTATTTACAAAAAAAGTGCTTCTGGCATTCTACTTCAGTTTCCGTTTTACGTAGGAATTATGGGTATGATGATTGGAGTAAATAGTGAAGGACTTTCTCTTGGAGGAGCTATTTCTAATTTCTTTATTAGCATTTCAAACGAAACGACTTTCCCGCTCTTTACTTTTTTAAGTGCTGGCATAGTTAATATTTTTGTTCCATCTGGTGGCGGTCAATGGGCTGTACAAGCACCCATTATGATTCCAGCTGGTGTACCTGCTGCAAAAACAGCAATGGCAATTGCGTGGGGCGATGCTTGGACGAATTTAATTCAACCTTTCTGGGCATTACCAGCATTAGCGATAGCTGGTTTAGGTGCTAGGGATATTATGGGATTTTGCGTTGTGAACTTACTATATGCAGGATTCATCATTTCTTATTTATTGTGTAAAAAAGCTAGTTTTATACTAGCTTTTTTACACAATAAATCATTTACCCCGCTATTTTCGGGCAGTAAACTCCCACCCATAATCCAGCTAGAGCAAAGCAGTTAGATGAATGAAGTCGATTGTATTATAAAGTGTTGTAATATGGATGATAAACTTTTTCGTACGTATATTACGTGTTTACTTCAATTGAAGAAATATAGCGAAACGTTTCAACAAGTTCAAATACAAGTAAGAAATGATTATTTAATAAGAGGAATTTGTGAAAGAGAAGTGGATGAGGTAGTACGGGGAAGTAAAGAATATGAAATACATTTTCTTCCTAAAGCGTTACAGTGGAATTTCTTGAGGGAAAATCCACATCTAATTGAAAAAGTATGTAAAGATTTTTTTGCATTTGAGGCATTAAACCTTACGGAGATAGAGTGGAAGACGATTATAAATTGCATGGGAAATAAAGTGAAACTTTAAATGAACGTATTAATTATATACGCTCATCCTAATCCTTCCAGTTTTAACGGGGCGATTTTAGAGCATGTGCAAAAAGGACTTGAGGGGACAAATCATTCTGTTACAGTACTTGATTTATATAAGGAACAATTTGATCCGGTGCTCGTATTTAATGAAGAGAAGAAAAGGCGTGATTTAGTAAATGAAGAAGAAACAGCGCGATATAGAAAATTAGTGGAAGAAGCAGATACTCTTTTATTCATATATCCGATATGGTGGTGGGGGATGCCTGCTATTTTAAAAGGGTTTATTGATCGCATTTTTCTAGCTGGATTTGCTTATAAATATGAAGGAGCTTTGCCGAAAGGGTTATGGAGTGGAAAGAAGGCGTGGGTTATTAATACGTTAGACTCGCCATTATGGTACGTCGCACTATTATATCGATCAGCAGATTGGATTATGATGAAGAGAGGTGTTTTACGTTTTTGTGGTATTCGCGATATAAAACGGTCAGTTTTTCAATCTGTGAAAACGAGTAAATTAGCGAAGCGTGAAAAGTGGTTATTACAAATAGAAGAAAAGGCTCGTACATTATGAATGTACGCTTACTTACTAAAAGATATAACGAAGTGGATTCCGAAGTACATTATAGATCGAGGTTATGAATATTATGAAGAAGGACATGTAGAAGATGTTGAAATACACGATAAGAAAGCATTTGCTTTTGTCACTGGAAATGCCGGAAATTATGAAGTGATTATTGATCTCGAAGATTTTACAGAAAGTAGCTGTGAGTGTCCGTATGAGAATTTTTGTAAGCATATGGCGGCGGTTATTTATGATATTCAAGGTGCTGGTGAGAGTACGGTTAAACTGAAACTGAACGGTTTAGAGAAAGAAGAGTTACTTACAGTATTAAATCGTTTGTTACAAAGTTCGAAAAACGTACAAATTGTAGAGAAGATGTTAAAGAAGGGGAAACTTTAAGTGACACTCGAAAAATACGTAAAACTGCGTAGTACAGTTTATGAATATATGATAGAGCAAGATAAGCCAATATCATTGTTAGATATTCAAGAACATATCGTTTCGCATCATGAAGGAAAATTCACGAAAAAAATGTTACATCAATTTTATTTATCAAGACTATTAGATGAACTCAAACTGGATGGGAAAATTACATTAGCTGATGATGAATATCTCTATACTGAAAAAGGGGTATTTTATAAGGCGAGAAAAGGGAGCTAGATGCATGAAAATGCTCGCGGATATGTACAAGATTCTTTTCAGTCATTACAAGAAGCAAAACATTGTTTAGAAGAAGCTCTTCAGACCGTTGAAAAAGATTTTAATCGCGCACGAATTGAGCAATCACTTTATGCTGTCGAACAAGCTATTCAACGCTGCGATTACACGGTTCACATTTTAGAACAAGATTGAATGAAGTTAGTTATTCCGAAGCAACATGGTGCATGGGCCATGCTTGTTATCCCGTTTCTATTAAGTGTCATACTTGGGAAACCTACTTTTTATCATATTCCATTGTTTTTAGCTTGGTTCTTTATCTATTTAGCTACGTATCCATTTCTCGTGTACATAAAACAAAAACGAAAAAAAGAGTTTTTACATGCTGCAATTATTTATTTCATCATTGCGTTCGGATTTGGAGTGATTTCTCTATTATATGAATGGCGAGTTCTTTTATTCGTAGCAGCAATGATTCCATTATTTATAGTAAATATGTATTACGCTCGTCAAAAGAATGAAAGAGCACTGCTAAATGACATTTGCGCAATCATGGTTTTCTGTATAGGTGGTTTAGTTAGCTATTATTTTTCAATGAAGCTCATAGATAGAACAGCTTTATTTATTGCGTTTATTTCATTTTTATATTTTTTAGGAAGTACGTTTTATGTGAAAACGATGATTCGCGAGAAAAATAATCCGAAGTATCGTTTTATATCTTGGGGATATCATATCGTATTAACGATAATGGTGTTTGCTATCAATCCATGGTGCTCTCTTATTTTTATACCAAGTGTCATTCGAGCAATTATGTTGTATGGCAAAAAAATTTCTATCATAAAAGTAGGGATTTTAGAAATTGTTAATTCTGTATATTTTTTAATCATAACGGCAATAATTATGAAGTATGCCATTTGAATGGACGGCTATTACATGGTAAGTAGTTTGTTTTTATTATCTGTTATTATGTTACCTTTCTATATCCGTTTTGAAAGGAAGGCGTTTGTTTCACGTGAAATTGTTCTCGTTGCCGTGTTAGCAGCAATTGCTGCGGTTAGCCGTGTACCATTTTCCATTTTACCGAGTGTACAACCAACTTCTTTTGTCATTATCGTTTCTGCAATCGTGTTTGGGAGTGAAACAGGTTTTATGATCGGGGCAACAGCCGCTATCGTATCGAACATTTTTTTAGGACAAGGTCCGTGGACGCCGTGGCAAATGTTTTCGTGGGGTATGATTGGTTTTATAGCTGGACTATTACGTAATACATTTTTCATGAAAAAGCTTTGGGGAAGACTCCTATACGGATTAATTGTTGGATTTTTATTTGGTTGGATTATGAATTTCTGGGGACTTCTTGGTTTTATACGAGAAGCAACGTGGGAAACCGTCATTGCGTACTATGTCGCGAGTTTTTACTTTGACTTAAGTCATGCGATTTCAAATGTTATTTTCCTACTACTATTTAGTACTTCATGGATTACGATTCTCACAAGGTTTAAAAAGAAATACGGTATATTAGATGAGCATAACATGACATAGATGGATATGGTGGCGCATGCAGAAATAAACAATTTATCATTTGTATATGCTGATGAAAATGAAGAAGCGTTACAGCATATTTCTCTTTCTGTTCAAAAAGGAGAGTTTATAGCGCTAGCTGGAGGATCGGGATCTGGGAAGACGACATTATTAAAACATTTTAAAAAGGAGTTACTTCCAATTGGCACGCGTTCGGGAGAAATGTTTTATGAAGATGTTTTATTAGAGGAATTACCTGACTTATTATCTGCCCAAGAAATTGGGATGGTATTTCAAAACCCAGAAAATCAGCTCGTAATGGATACAGTGATTCAAGAATTAGCATTTTCTTTAGAAAATATCGGGTTACCATCACATATTATTCAAAAAAGAATAGCCGAGCTTATTAGTTTTTTAGGATTTCAAGATTTACTGCACCAATCTGTTCATACGTTATCTGGTGGGCAAAAACAACTTGTCAATTTAGCTGCGGTATTAGTTATGCAGCCGAAATTATTATTATTAGATGAACCAACGGCGCAATTAGATCCGATTGCTGCGAAAGAGTTTTTAGGATTGTTAAAACGTATTAATGAAGAGCTTGGAATTACGATTATATTAAGTGAACATCGTTTAGATGAAGTGATACCACTTGCAACACGCGTTGTTTGTATGGAGAACGGCCGAATTGTTTATGATGGTAGTCCTAAAACAGTTATAGCGAAAATGTGGGAAGTAGAAAACTTCCGTCCATTTATTCCGCAAATTCCAAGGTTGTTTTTAGAATGGAATGCGAGAGATATTCCGTTTGCAGTGCGAGAAGCACAAATGAAAATGAATGATTTTTCAGCGATATCATATGTGAAGGAGCAAATGGTACAACGTGAAAAACAAGAAATAATGTTAAGTGCAGAACATATTTCTTTTCAATATGAAAAAAATAGTCCGCTAATTTTACGAGATTTAACAGTTGCGATTGAAAAAGGAAAATGGGTAGCGCTCGTTGGGAAAAATGGTACTGGGAAGTCTACACTGTTAACGATTTTAGCAGGATTGCAAAAAGCGAGAAAAGGGAAAGTAAAGTGGAATGGTAAAGCGATACATAAAATTGATTCGAAAGAACGATTTAAAAATATCGGGTATGTATCACAGCATCCGTATTATCATTTTACATTTGATACAGTGTGGCAAGAGGTTTATGAACGTGCTCGTGAATTATATGGGAAACAAGGAAATGAAATAGCAGAAGATATGTTGAAACAGTTTTGGTTACATTCGCTTAAAGAGCGTCATCCACATGATTGTAGCGGGGGAGAGCAACAACTACTCGCATTATGTACAACGTTATTATCAAAGCCAATTTTATTATTACTTGATGAACCGACAAAGGGATTAGATCCGTGGAAGAAAGAAAGAGTAGGGGAGCTATTTAGGAAATTACAAAAAGAAGGTACAACCATTGTAATGGCAACGCATGATATTGAGTTCGCAGCGAAATATGTTGATCAGTGCATGATGTTATTTGATGGAACAGTCATTATGAATGATGCACCGAAAGAATTTTTTAGCGGTAACTTCTTTTATACAACATCTATTAATCGATTCATTCGAAAAGAATTGCCATATGCATTAACGTGGGAGGATGTGTACGAAGCGTGTCCAAACGATATATTGCATTCATAAATGAAAATAAGTTTTTCTTCTTTACATCCTTTTGTGAATTTTTTCTATTATATTGGGGTGATGATACTATGTATGATGTGTCTTCATCCTCTTTTTTTAATTGGAGCAATACTATTAATCGTTATATTAAATGTGATGCAAGGGAATAGCGAAAAGATAAGAAAGATGTTACCGAGCACAATCGTTTTCTTTTTCATGGTAATTTTATTTAATTCGTTATTAACACATAGAGGTCGAACTACGTTATTTTGGTTAGGTGATAGCCGTATTAAGTTGGAGGCAATTATGTTTGGAGTAGTAATGGGGTTATTACTAGTTGCGATTATGTTTACGTTTGCTTCGTATAATGATATTATTTCCAGTCATAAATTTTTATATTTGTTTTCGAGAATTTCACCGAAAGTTGCATTGTTAACGATGATTACAGTGAGGTTTGTGCCTTTATTTATTAGACGATTACAGAAAATAACACTCGTCCAAAAGACAAAAGGTGTACAAGTAGATGCAGGTTCAATTGTTGAACGAGTGAAAAATGGCATGCAATTGCTGCAAGTATTATTAATTTGTTCATTAGAAGATGCACTTCAAACGGCAGATTCTATGCAAGCTCGTGGATTTGGTGTAACGAAACGTACGACGTATATTCGGTATAGAATGGAAAAACGTGATTGGTATACGCTCAGTTATTTAATGATTTTATTTATAACTGCTATTATATGTAGTAAGTATGGTGGAGGGAAATTGATCATTTATCCGAAAGTCGAGTCTATTCTATTCCAGCAATACGATGGAATGATGTTTGTAGCCTTTACGCTGTTTATTAGTTTACCAATCATAATGGAAGGAAGGGAATGGATATGGTGGCGCATGCAGAAATAAATGAAGTGGTTCATTTCTTTAATGCTTTCACTCGGGCTACTTGCCGGATGTGAAGAGGCGGCTGTAAAGCCTGAGAAGAAAGTAGAGCCAAAGCAAGAAGAGGTAGCAAAACAAGAAGAACCGAAAGAAGAAGTGAAACCGGAAGAGAAACAAGCTGAGCCGGAACAGAAGCAACAAGAAGAGAAACAAGAACAAAAAGTAGAAGAGAAGCCGAAAGAGGAAAAGCCGCAGGAACAACCTGAAGTAAAGAAAGAAGAAAAAACTCAGGAGCAATCTGCTACTAAACAACCAGAACAACAAAAAGCACAAGAAGAGAAACAACAGCAACCGAAAGTACAGGAAGTAAAAGAAGAAGCAAAGGTTGTCAACCAGCCGAAAGAAACACCAAAGCAGGAGCAAAAGGTAGATCCGAATAAAGAGAATAAAACGATACCGACTCCGCCCGTAGAAGAGCTTAAACCGCCGCAACCAGATCCAATACCTAAAGCAAAACAAGTTACTATCTCCGTAAAAGGACATGAAGGATACTTATTAGGTGCGAAAAAGGTTGATGTACAAGAAGGCGATACTGTTTATAAAGTGTTGCAGCGTACAGGTCTAGATGTTGATGCAAGTGGATCAAAAGATAGTATTTATGTAAAAGGTATTAATGATTTATATGAAAAAGATATTGCTGATACTAGTGGATGGAAATATCGTGTGAATGGTGCATTTCCAAACCGTAGTGCTGGTGTAGTTACAGTAAAACCAGGAGATACAATCGAGTGGGTATATGTATTAAAATAAATGGCAATGTTGAAAAAATGGCTGCTTACGTCGTTAATGGCAGTTACACTTGTATTTGTTTCTTTTGCGAATACTGTACATATTACGTTTGCTGAAGGAAAGACAGCGAAACTTGCAATTATTGGTGAATCACAAAAGGGCATTATGTTATGTCCGAAAGAAGAGCAAATTAAAGATGGGGAAACGGCTTTAAGTTTGCTGCAAAAAGTCATGGGGGACAAAGTAGCATCTGAAACGATGTCGTTTGGAACGTATGTAAAAGGCATTGACGGCTTAATGGCTGGGGACACAAGCGGTTGGACGTACGATGTAAATGATACATCTGCACAAGTTGGAGCAGATAGTTATAAATTAGAGTCTGGAGATGTTGTTGTCTTTCGCTTTGTTCCAGACTGGAGCAATATGAGCCAAGAAACATTGAAAGAAACGTTAGATAAGTTCGGAACTTGTAAAACGGAAGAATCTAACGGTGGCAAAACTGACGAAACAAAACCAGAAGGCGAAAATGGTAAGCCGACAGTCGATCCAAAACCAGAAGGTGAAAATGGTAAGCCGACAGTCGATCCAAAACCAGAAGGTGAAGATGGTAAACCGACAGTCGATCCAAAACCAGAAGGCGAAAATGGTAAACCGACAGTCGATCCAAAACCAAATGGTCAAGATGATAAAAAACCAGAACAACCAAAGCAAGAGAACATTCAAGTTCCAGCAGCGCAAGTAAATGAAGCAATTTCTAAAACGTCTGAAAAGATGTTACAAGATGGAATAGAGAGTGATTGGGTAGCTCTAGGGCTTTCTCGTTCTGGAAAGAATGTACCAATTGAGGCGCAATTAAATTATGTTAAGGCAGTAACAGAAAAAGTGGAAAAGCGTATCAATCGTTTTTCAGCAACAGATTTAGCTAGAACGATTATTATGATGAATGCAATGAGTGCAGACCCTAAAAAGGTAGGCGGACATAACTTAGTTCAAAAATTGTATGAATCTGATAAAGTAAATTCTGTTACAGGTTATACATTTGCGTTACTTGCCTTTGATACGAATAAATATGAGATTCCAGTCGAAGCAAAGTGGAATCGAGTTGCTTTAGTAGATGCAATTTTAAACACGCAACATACAGATGGTGGCTGGACTTATACTAGTTCAGGTAGTAAAGATAGTGCTAGTAGCGTCGATGTAACAGGTATGGTTTTATCCGCGTTAGCACCTTATCAAGAGCGACCAGATGTGAAACCAGCTGTACAAAAAGCTGTTGCGTATTTATATAACGAACAGCTAAAAAATGGTGGTTTTTCTGCTGATGGACAAGAAAATTCTAATAGTACTGCGCAAGCAATTATTGGATTATCACTTGTTAAAGATGTAGATCAAAATCGTCTTCATAAGGCAGTGCAAAGTCTGCTGTCATATCAACTTCCAAATGGCGAATTTAAATGGTTACCAAGTGATCAAAATGGTAACGGAATGGCTACAGAGCAAGCTCTTTTAGCGTTAGTTCAATTTAAAGAAATCGGAAAGTCTATTTATGACTGGTCTAATGTAGGCGATAATGAAGTAATTAAGCCGAAACCGATTGAAGAGCCAGAAAATAAGGTAGTAGAAAAAGAAATTACTGAAGAACCGAAAGAACAAAAACAAATACAACAAGAAACAAAAGATGAAAATGTAAAAGTTGTTGTAGATAATAAACCAGTTAAAAATGAAAACATGCTACCAAAAACAGGAGCATCTTCTCATAGTACAGCTACAGAAGTAGGTATGGGTGTATTATGTATTGCTTCTGCATATGTATTATGGAGACGTAAAGCAGCTTAAATGTTATATAGAAGGAAAAAGAAAAGAGGGAAAAAGATGTGGAAAACTACTGATCTATGTGATGAGTTTGAAAAAGAATTACAAATATGTCGCCAGTCTTTTCGATCTTTTGGGAAGAAAGAACAATTCCATGGGAAAATTGCAACGGTAAAAGTAAAGGATGATAATGTATTAGTGAAAGAAGGATTGCAAACATTACCAGAAGGAACGGTATTAGTTGTTGATGGAGAAGCATCTACGAATTGTGCGTTACTAGGCGATAATTTGGCAGCTATTGCAGAAGAAAGAAAGCTAGCAGGAATTATTGTAAATGGATATGTTCGTGATTCTAGTGAACTGAAAAATATTAATATTGGTATTTTAGCGTTAGGAACGATGCCAAATAGAAGTGTTAAAGAAGGAAAGGGAGAACGAAATATTACATTGCAATTTGGACAAGTGGAGTGGAAACCAAATGAACATGTGTATGTTGATGAAGATGGGGTTATTATTAGTGAAACGTGTTTGCATAGTTAAATGCAACTACAAACTGAGACGAAAAAACAGCCAAGTAAATCAAAATTTAAAATGCCTGATGCATATGTACTACTATTTTTTATCGCTTTACTTTGCGCCATTGCTACATATTTCGTTCCCGCTGGAGAATTTAAAAGGATTACAAACGGCACTGTTACAACAACAATACCAGGAAGTTATCATTCTGTTCCACAATCACCTGTAGGTTTTGGCTCCTTTTTTACCGCTATTGAAAAAGGAATGACACTTGCTGCTCCTATCATCTTTTTAATTTTATTTACAGGCGGTGCCATTGCGATTCTTGAAAAAACAGGTGCTCTTGACGGTTTAATCTATCATGTTATTAACAAATTTCGGAATCAGCAATTCCTTTTTATTTGTATTGTCGCGGCGCTCTTTTCCATTCTCGGAACGACTGGCATTATCGTTAACTCAGTTATCGGTTTTATCCCCATCGGCATCATCGTTGCACGCACATTAAAATGGGACGCTATCGTCGGCGTAGCAATTATTTATTTAGGCACTTATGCTGGTTTTAACGCTACTATTTTATCTCCCTCACCTTTAGGCATTTCACAAAAAATCGCAGAACTTCCGATGTTTTCAGGAATTGGCTTACGCACTGCAATTTATATATCTTTTTTGCTTGCTACCATTCTTTATATTAATTTGTATGTAAAACGCTTAAAGAACTCAAATAAAGGAAGCATTCTTGGCGACAACTGGTTTCCAAGTCATGCTCGTTCAAGTGAGGAAGAAACAGAGAAAGCAGAAGTTCCTTGGACAATACGTCATAAGCTAATTTTACTCGTTTCAGCATTATCATTAATTGCATTTCTAATAGGCGCTTTTCGGCTACATTGGACAGATGCAGAAATGACTGCTACTTTTATTTTCATAGCAATTGCAGCGGGCATGATAGGCGGTATGAAAGCAAACGATATCGCTTCTACTTTTCTAGCAGGTTGCCAAAATCTTATGTACGGTGCTTTGATTGTCGGAATGGCCCGCTCTATTTCAGTCATTTTAGAACAAGGAAAATTACTTGATACAATCGTTAACCAACTAGCGCAGTCTCTCGAAGGACAAAGCCCTGTATTCGGTGTGATTGGTATGTATGTAAGTAGTGCTACATTACATTTCCTCATTTCATCAGGTACAGGGGAATCTGTTATTTTTATTCCGATATTAGCTCCATTAGCTGATTTCATGCACATTACACGTCAAGTTACAGTACAAGCTGTTATGCTCGGCGAAGGTGTAGTGAACTGTTTAAATCCAACTTCCGGTGTTTTAATGGGCGTTCTCGCAGCGAGCGGCATTTCTTACGGAAAATGGATTCGATTTATGGCTCCTCTTGCATTCATTTGGTTTATCATTGGACTTATTTTTCTTATTATTGGAGTGAATACTGAGTGGGGACCGTACTAAATGAAGTTTCGAAATACAAAGCTTGCTATGGTTACACTATCTTCATTTTTTATTTTAGGTTCTGCATCTCTATCATTCACAGATACAATACATGGTGAAGTAGCTTCTGTATCACCACAAGAGATGACTGTAAAAAGCTATGACGATACATATTATAATAATGCAATAGAAAAAACGGGTTTAGAATTAAAGAAGGAACTTCACAATATTATTGATGATCATACAAAGTTATCATACAGTGCGGTTTGGGAAGCGCTAAGAGATACTGATGAAGATCCAAATAATAAAAACAATGTGATACTCTTATATACTGGGCGTTCGCAAGGGAAACTTACGAATGGTTCAGGAGTTAACAACTGGAACCGAGAGCATGTTTGGGCAAAATCTCACGGTGATTTTGGCACGACTGCAGGACCTGGAACAGATCTGCATCATTTAAGAGCGACGGATGTATCTGTAAATAGTTCACGTGGAAATCTAGATTTTGATAATGGTGGTGTGAATCATTCGGAAGCGACAGAATGTAAATATGATAGTGATTCTTGGGAACCTCGTGATAGTGTAAAAGGAGACATCGCTAGAATGCTGTTTTACATGGCTGTTCGTTACGAAGGGGATAGCGGTGAAATAGACTTGGAACTAAATGAAAAGATGAATAACAATAAAGATCCGTACATGGGGAAACTATCTGTATTACTAAAATGGAATGAACAAGATCCGGTCGATGATTTAGAGCGAAAGCGTAATGAAATAATTTTTACAAAATATCAACATAATCGCAATCCTTTTATTGATCATCCGGAATGGGTAAATAAAATTTGGAACTAAATGGCTTTTACTACAGGTCCTATTGAAAACTTGGGAAATCAACCTGCTAATGCAAATAGAGTTAGGGTGAAAATCCTTAACCGTACTGCTGGCCCGCTTACTGGAGTAGCTAGAGTTTTTAGACTTGACGGTTCAATAGTATTAATTGAACAGGTGAATTTCAATGTGAATTCTAATGCTTCTACTATTGAAACTCTAAGTTTAGTTCATCCTGCTTTTGGACAAGCATTTGAATATGAAGTTCAAATTGTTCCTAATCAACCTGGTGGACTATATAGTGTTTATGGAATAACAGCTGAAAGTGTTATCATTACTGCACAACGTATTGTGAATGCAGAATTAACACAGTTTCTTTAAATGAAACAACAAGAGAAAGAGGAGAGATTATTTATGAAGAACAATATGTTAAAAAAATGTGCTGCCCTAGTAACTACTATTGCATTGTCATCCTCAATACTTGCGGGATGTAATGCGAGTCCAAAACAAGTTGTTGAGGCAAAAAGCAACGAAAAGCCTATCTTAATTCAAGGTCCAATGCCGATAGAAGCAGAAAAATTTGCGAAAAGGTTAAAAAATGTGAAAGAAGAAAAGTCTGGAACATTTGTATTTTATAAAGGAACTGTCGACAATTATCCTGTAATCGTTGCGAAAACAGGTAAAGGAATGGAAAATACAGCAGCCGCTACAGCAGTGGCTATTGAAAAATATAAGCCTATAGCGATTATTAACCAAGGAACATCGGGTGGCCATGATCCTAATTTAAACGTATTTGATATTGTGTTAGGAAAACAAGTAGCAAATATAGGTTCATTAAAAACCACAAATATGGATGAGAATCAAGGGATTGAGCCGACAAAATGGATATCTATGGATTTAATGGCTTCTGAAGGAAGTGCAGGAGAAGATCCAAATGCTGAGAAAATCCGATACTATGAGGGAGATAAGGATTTACTTGCAGCAGCTAATGCAGTGAAAGATACATATACAAAAGGTAAAGTGGTTGAAGGTACGATAGGTTCAGCAGACGTTTGGAATAATGAAGTTGATAGAATTAAGTGGTTCCATACAAAATACGGTACATCTGTAGAAGAAATGGAAGGCGCTGCTGCAGCGCAAATCGCAAAAGCTTATGACGTACCATTTTTAGGAATTAGAGTATTATCCAACAATAAAACAAACGGCGGAAAATACAACCCAAATACAGCAGCGGCAAATCAAGAATATGTATATGAAGTAGTTAAAAAATATATAGATTCGATGCCAAATAAATAGATGATGAAACAAAAATATAACAAGATACTATCTCCGTATAATCTTTCCGATGGAACGACTCTTAAAAACAGGGTTGTAGTTGCACCTATGACAACTTACTCAGGTCAAGAAGACGGGCGTGTTTCTGACGAGGAGCTTGCCTACTATAGAAGAAGAGCGGCAGGTCCGGGTATGTTTATTACAGCTGCAGCTACGATTTCACCTGTGGCTACAAGTTTTCCTAGACAAATGAAAGTGTATGACGAGAAAAGTATAAGCGGTCTTACAAATTTAGCAAATTCAATTAAAGCAAAAGGGGCAAAAGCAATTTTGCAGCTTCACCATGGTGGCAGTGAATCTCTTCCAGGGTATACAGGCGGAGAACAAATGGTTAGTCCAAGTGGTGTTGTAGCAAGCATTTATAAAGAAGCCGGAGAAGAATATATCCCTCGTGAACTAGGTCAAGATGAAATTGTATCTACGATTCAAGACTTTGGAAGAGCAACCTATTTAGCTATCAAATCGGGATTTGATGGTGTAGAAATTCATGGTGCGAATGGATATTTAATGCAACAATTTTTCTCTCCTTATTCTAATCATCGTAGCGACTATTGGGGAGGTACATTGGAGAAAAGAATGAATTTCCCACTTGCAGTTATAGAGGAAGTAAAACGTGTACGTGATCACTATGCTAGCAAGCAGTTTATTATAGGCTATCGATTTTCACCAGAAGAACAGGAGGAATCGGGTATAAAGATGGATGATACCGTAGCATTTGTAAATAGATTGGCTGATCAAGAGCTTTCCTATTTACATCTTTCTGTAAAGAATGTATGGTCGCTTCCTCGTAGTGGCTTAAATAGAAAATTAACACGAACAGAAATCTTTCGAGATGTCATTGCTGGAAGAACCAGTTTTATTTCACTAGGATCGATTCATACACCTGATGAAGCGCTAGCCGTATTGGAGAAAGATGTACCCCTCTTTGCATTAGGTAGAGAAATATTAATGGAACCAGATTGGGTGAAAAAAGTAGAGGAAGGCAGGGAAGAAAATATTGTGAACATTCTACCTCGAGATAGCAGAAGTAAATTAGAAATTCCGAATCAGATGTGGGCTAACATAATTACACGAGATGGTATGCCAGAAAAGAGATAATTGGAAGTCTTTTTACAAGTTGTAGAGAATGGAAGTTTTACAAAAGCAGGAGACCAAATAGGACTTACACAATCAGGAGTCAGTCATAATATAACAGCCCTAGAGACAGAACTTGGTGTGAACTTATTAAAACGTGGACGAAATGGAGTATCCTTAACGACTGCAGGTGAGTATATTATCCCTCATATACGTGCAATTGTTGAAAATATGGCACATATTGAGCAAAAGGTTGCCGCTGTGAATGGGATGGAAATGGGGAAACTTTCAATTGGGAGTTTTCCAAGCTTTACTGCTAGATTTATACCGTTTTTATTTTCTATCTATAAAGAAAAATTCCCTAACATTGAGATAAGGCTTTATGAAGGTGGTTACGATGAAATCATAAAATGGGTGGAAGAAGGAACAGTAGATTTTGGTTTTGCAGCATTGCCAGTCAAAAACGTGGAATTTATTCATCTGTTAAATGACCCTTTATCTGCTGTGATATACGAAGGCCATCAATTTGAAAAGAATTCTATTATCAATTTAGAAGACTTTATTGGAGAAAACTTTATTATGTTGCGATCTGGCTGTGAAACATTAATCGAAGAAAAATTTCATACAGCAAAGATAAAACCAAGCATTTCATACGATATTAAAGATAACCAAACAGTGCTTTCAATGGTTGCCGGAAAGCTAGGAATTACAATTATGCCTGACCTTGCCTTACCAAAAAAACTAAAAGATATACGTAGTCTACCACTGAATCCAGAAATCTTTAGAGAGATTGGATTGGTTAAGAAATCAGCAAAAGAACTAACTCCAGCCGCAATAGAATTTTCTAAGATTGTTCAAGACCATTTTATAAACCGCTAAATGAAAAAAGATAAAACGAATGCGATGCGAATATTAGATAAAGAAAAAATTGAATATTCGATGATGTCATATGATCCAGACGATGGGAAAATTGATGGCGTGTCAGTAGCCGAGAAAATTGGACGAGAAGTGAGAGAAGTATATAAAACATTAGTCGCTCAAGGGAATAGTAAAAATTATCATGTGTTTATCATTCCGGTAGATGAGGAACTGAATTTAAAAGCAGCGGCAAAAGCAGTTGGTGAAAAGAAAATTGAAATGATTCCAGTAAAAGATATTACGAAAGTGTCAGGATACATTCGCGGTGGTTGTTCACCAGTCGGAATGAAGAAGTTATTTTCTACATGTATCGATGAAAGCGCCCAATCACTTGAAACGATCATTGTAAGTGGAGGGAAAGTTGGTATACAAATTGAGCTGAAAGTTGAAGATTTGGCGAAAGTAACGAGAGCGCAGTTTGGTGAGGTAACGAAGTAAATGTGGGTATTTTTATACCCACATAGCTTTTTTAAATTTAAAAAAGGAGTGATTACAGTGGAAATGAAAAATGTAAAAGGAACAAAGGACTATTTACCAGAGGAGCAAGTGCTACGAAATAAAATTAAAAGAGCTTGTGAAGATACGTTTGAACGTTATGGCTGTAAACCGTTAGAGACACCTACGTTAAATATGTATGAACTTATGTCTTACAAATACGGTGGTGGTGATGAAATTTTAAAAGAAATATATACACTGCAAGATCAAGGAAAACGTGAGCTTGCTTTACGTTACGATTTAACAATTCCATTCGCAAAAGTCGTGGCGATGAATCCAAATATTCGCCTACCTTTTAAACGGTATGAAATTGGGAAAGTATTTCGAGATGGCCCTATTAAACAAGGGAGATTTCGTGAGTTTATACAATGTGACGTTGATATAGTTGGTGTAGAATCTGTCATGGCAGAAGCGGAACTTATGAGTATGGCGTTTGAGCTGTTCCGAACGTTAAACTTAGAAGTAACGATCCAATATAATAACCGAAAATTATTAAACGGTATTCTTCAGGCGATTAACATCCCTACTGAATTAATGAGTGACGTCATATTATCATTAGACAAAATTGAAAAGATTGGGATTGATGGTGTACGGAAAGATGTATTGGGGCGCGGAATTACTGAAGAAATGGCTGATACGATATGTAATACCGTATTATCTTGTCTAAAGCTTACAATTGCTGACTTTAAAGAAGCTTTCAATAATCCACTCGTTACCGATGGAATAAATGAATTACAACAATTACAGCACTATTTAATTGCTCTTGGAGTAAACGAGAATGCTATATTCAATCCGTTTTTAGCACGAGGACTCACAATGTACACAGGTACCGTATATGAAATCTTTCTAAAAGATGGCTCGATTACTTCCAGCATAGGTAGTGGTGGTCGTTACGATAATATTATCGGAGCATTCCGTGGTGATGATATAAACTATCCAACAGTCGGTATTTCATTCGGTTTAGACGTTATTTATACAGCACTGTCACAGAAAGAAACAATATCCTCTACAGCGGATTTATTTATTATCCCACTCGGGACAGAATTACAATGCTTGCAAATTGCCCAGCAATTACGATCCACTACTTCATTGAAAATCGAACTTGAACTAGCAGGACGCAAACTAAAACGCGCCCTTAATTATGCCAATAAAGAGAATATCCCTTATGTACTTATTATTGGCGAAGAGGAACTTAGTGCAGAAACAGTTGTGATGCGGAATATGAAGGAAGGTAGTGAAGTGAAGGTTCCTCTTTCTTCTTTAAGTAATTATTTATAAGTGCTACTGATTTTGCTCTTTGCCGATTCATCTCAAAATTTTACTGAAGCAAAGGAGTTAGCGGGAGGCGTGCTACTTGTGAAAAAGACTTTGGTGTGTGCTAATATAGACAACACCATCCGTAATAAAAGTTTCGCTTTATCCTACTATGAATTACAAACTTCATTTTTAGTAGTGGAAGTAGCGTCTAATAAAAGGAAGATTGCTGCTATAATATGTAGAACGATTGCTATATAAATGCTTAAAAAATTGATAGTAGGTGCAGTGTTAGCTGCTTCATCATTAACTGTAGGATGGGGATCAGTATTAGCTAGTACCGAAAAAGATTATACGATTGCCTCTTTCGAATATATAACTGTGGATGAAAAGGCTGTAGATTCGTTTAACAAATTGGGTGCTCCATCAGAGAAAGACGTAAAAATAACTTTAGTTCTACCGAAACAAAATCAAATTGGAGACTGGTTATCTTATGGATTTTCGAGTAAAGAAAGTTTAGAGTCTTTTATTGAAAAAGATAAACAAAGGTTGAATCATACAATCATTCCCCTTGGTGCTGGAGGGAGCGGACCTGGTAGTACAGACTTCTATAAACGTACAGGTAGCGAGTATTTTTCTCTAAGTAGCGGTTATAAAAACTTGTCTCCTAGTTGGCAAAATCAAATTTCTTCTGTACATACAGCAGCTCCTACTGCTAGCTATTCAACAACACTATGGGAACGTACTTCAACTGAAGGATATGGAAAAGGTGTTGTTTTTAGACACGCTGATTGGTATGGTCAAACTGCAAATTTGAATAACTTTGCAACTTCAGCAGTTGAAGTTAAAAAGTAAATGGATTGTTCAAAAGAAAATAATATAAATTACCCATTTTTAAATAAATATTCATGTCCAGTAGAAGCTATGGTCGAGGTTATTGGAGGGAAATGGAAAGGGGTAATTTTGTATCATTTACTAGATGGTACAAAGCGGTTTAATGAGTTAAAAAGATTAAAACCGAATATCACACAAAGAATGTTAACACTTCAGCTTAGAGAACTTGAAGCAGATGGCATCATACATCGTGAAGTATACCGTGAAGTGCCACCCAAAGTAGAATATTCGTTAACAGAGCTTGGTGAATCACTTCGTCCAATGATTCTATTAATGATGGAATGGGCAACTCATAATATGGAGAAAGTTTTGGAGAGTAGGAATACACAAAATAATAGTTAAATGAAAAGAGGAACTTTTATGACAAATATAAAACAAATTACAAAAGAAAAAATTATGGAGACTTTTCACTTCAGACACGCATGTAAAGAGTTCGATCCTATGCACAAAATTTCAGAAGAGGATTTTACATTCATTTTAGAAACAGGAAGATTATCTCCTTCTTCTTTTGGATATGAGCCTTGGAAATTTATTGTCGTACAAAATAAAGAAGTAAGAGAAAAACTACAACCCTATTCATGGGGAGCTGGCGGGCAACTTGCAACAGCAAGTCACTTTGTCATTGTTCTTTCAAGAAACATTAAAGATATGCATTATGATGCAGAGTATATTAAATATATGATGAACGATATTATTGGATTACCTGAAGACACTCAAAAAATTAGGTATGAATTCTTCAAAAAGTTCCAGGAATCAGATTTTAACTTGTTACAATCCGACCGTGCTGTATTTGATTGGGCATCAAAACAATCTTATATCGCTTTAGGTAATATGATGACGAGTGCAGCTCAAATTGGTATTGATTCTTGTCCAATAGAAGGATTTGATAAAGAGAAAGTAGATTCTTTACTTCGTCAAGAAGGCATTGTAAAAGACGAAAATCTTGAAGTATCTGTTATGGTTGCCTTTGGTTACCGTAAAGAAGAGCCAAAACGTGATAAAACAAGACAGACTATGGATACAATTGTTGAATGGATTTAGATGAATATGTCTGATATTGAAGTTGGCGAAGTGTTTACTCTTAGTGATGAGAATAACGAGGATCAGGAAGTAGAAGTACTTGGAGCGATGGATGTCGAAGGCGCAGAATATATTGCAGTTGCCTTCGTAGAAGACATTCAAATAGAAACTGAGGAAGACATTGATATCTTCTTTTTAAAAGTAGAAGAAGATAATGAGTTTTCATACATCGAAAATGACGAAGAGTTTGACAAAGTATCGGCTGCTTTTGATAAGATTTTGGATGAGCAAGAAGAGCAAGAGTAAATGGTGGCAAGAATGACAATTGATCGAGTGTGTACAATAGGGCCAGCAAGTAATAATAAAGAAACGTTAGCGCATTTAATAAAGAATGGTATGAAAATTGTTCGACTAAATTTATCACATGGCACGCATGAAAGTCATAAAGATATCATTCGTTTAGTGAAATCTTTAGATGACTCTATTAAAATTTTAGGTGATGTGCAAGGTCCTAAAATAAGATTAGGTGAAATGAAGGAAGATCAAATTACACTTAAGGCCGGGGATTCTTTTCTTTTACATACGCAACCAGTCATAGGGAGTAATACAGAAGCAAGTGTGGATTATGTAGGTATTGCGAATGATGTGAAAGTAGACAGTAGAATTTTGATTAATGATGGAGAAGTTGAATTAATTGTTGAAAAGGTAAGTAAGGAAAGAATAGAAACAAAGATCAAAACAGGTGGTAATATCTCATCTCATAAAGGGGTGAATTTACCAGGTGCGACAGTTAGTTTACCGGCTATTACAGAGAAAGATAAAAAAGATATTCAATTTCTTTTAGAGGAGGGTGTTGATTTTATCGCGTGTTCTTTCGTACGAAAACCTAGTCATATAAAGGAAATACGAGATTTTATACAAGAGCATAAAGAAACGTCTCCAAGTTTAATTGCAAAAATTGAAACAATGGAAGCGATTGAGAATTTTCAAGATATATGTAAAGAAGCAGATGGAATTATGATTGCAAGGGGGGATTTAGGAGTGGAATTGCCGTATCAATTTATTCCGCTTTTACAAAAAATGATGATTCATGAATGTAATCGAACGAATACATATGTTATTACAGCAACACAAATGCTTCAATCTATGGTAGATCATTCTATTCCTACAAGGGCAGAGGTCACCGATGTTTTTCAAGCTGTACTAGACGGGACGAATGCAGTGATGCTTTCTGCTGAAAGTGCATCAGGAGAGCATCCAATCGAAAGTGTGAGAACACTACGTCTCGTTTCGGAATTTGCGGAGCATGTAAAAAAAGATGGTCCTTTTGCGATGAAAGATGTACTGGAATGGCTGCATAAGTCTCTTTAAGTGGGAAAATTAGTGAATATGAAAAAATCTTTAGCGGTGACAACTTTAGGGTTAGCGGTTTTAGGTTTTGGTTTTACTAATAACGCAAGTGCCTCAGAGGTGGGTGCTGCAGACAAGCAGCCTGTTTTAGTTGACTTTGATACAATTCAATCAGCAAAAACATCCAATGTTTCTAGTTTGACTGTTGCAGCTGCACCTAAGAATGATTCTAACATTAGCATATATACTCCCTTTTTTGGTAACCCATATGCAGTTGCTAAATCCAAATCAACTACGACCGAAGACTATATTTATGCAAAAGCAAGGACTTTCAATGGCGATGGCTCATTAGTGAATACGAAAAGTAATAATGCAAAAAAATCATCTTATGTAAGTGCTACAGCGACCAACACAAGCGTTTATTATGGAGATGATTACGCTATTGGTAATCATACCTATAAATTAAATGGTTATAATGATGTGAATCACGAAACAAAAGCTTCCTGGTAAATGCATCTTGCATATCTTTTTTCTCAGAGTGTTGGGAAACCCTTTAGGGTTCCCAACACTCTGAAATCCTTTTTAATTTTAGTGAATATAAAAAGAGGTTCAGACACAAAAACAGGCTGTGGAGAAGACTTTCTCCACAGCCTGAGAAAAAAGATATGCATCTTGCATATCTTTTTTCTCTTATATTTTAAATATATTGAGGTGTTATTTATGAAACAAATGTATATTATTATCAGTGTTATACTTATTTCGTTAATTATCATTTATGTTTTATTCCATACTTCAATCATACAACCACATACATCTCCTAAAGAAAATAAGCAAGAGCGAGAGCAACAAACCAATACTATTTCTTACGGATTGAAGAATACTAAAGGTCAACATATTAACAATGGTAGTGAAATTACTATGGAGAATAATAAAATAAATGTATCGTTATCATTCATACATAATATTGATGAAGACCGAAAATATGGATTAATTGTCCTAGAAGATTACGAACAAAAACCTTTTAAAACAGAAGAAGCTGCTAATGAAGTATCACACTATTCTTTTGATCTGAAACCAAATAGTTCAATTACTACGAGAATCACTTTACACACTTCTCCTAATGCAAGTGAATTAACCTTTTTAATAATTAAAAAACCTGAATATAAATTAAAAGATAATGACTTAAATAAAGCGGTTATATTAGAAGAGATTTTAAGTATGCGATACTCCATAAATTCCCCTCAGGAGGGAACCGAAAAAATAAAACTCACCTTTATACAACCAAATGCTATTTTAAAAGATGGTCTTTATGAACCATTATTTGTTACGAACACTGAAGAAAAATTACAAACTGTCTTCTCTGAAAAAGAAGGCAGACAATTAACCTTATCAAACGGTAATGAAACAAAAGATGAAATGACTTACGCAATCGTGGCATTTAAAGATTGGGAACAAGTTGAAATATTTAATGATAAAAAAATCGTTTATACTGCGGTCGCACCTGAAACGAGACAAATTTTCAATTTTACATTGCCTTCAGTGAATCAGGAAAGTAATTTTCAGCTCGTCGCTTTTCCATTTCCTTATAAAACTAGCGAAGAAGATTATGTCAGTCAACAAGCATTCAGTTCATTTCGTATCGTAATCGAAAATAAATAGATGAAAATGAAAAAGGTCGCTATCGCATCGATAACAATTGGTACAATGCTTACTATGGCAGCTTGTAGTCCTTCAGCAGATAAAGAAACAGAAAAGAAAGAGCAAGTAACTGCGCAAAATGAAGGAGAATCAAAAACGACAAGTGCAGATGAAGCGTCAAAAACAACGAAAGATAATGAAAAAGAAACAAATACTTCTTCAAATGAAAAAACAGATAAAGATGCAAAAAATACGAAAGAATCATCAGGAACAGAAAGTAACGGTAAAACATCAACTCAAAACGAGAATGTGAAAACAAAAGAAAAAGAAACGACAGGAAAAACGAATGATGAAACGACTAGCGGAAAAACAACAGATCAAAGTACAAGTACAAACTCAAACGGAAAAACAATGAAAGATCCGAAGAAAAGCGTAGCTGTGAAAACAAATGTAAAAGAAGTTGCTGCATTAATTGAAAGCTTAGACAAGCAATTAGCAGCGAATCCGAAATTAGAAACGGTAAATAAACTTGGAAAACAAATAAATGAAAAGTGGGATGTGATCGAGAAAGAGTTAGAAGCATCACACCCAGCTGAATATAAAACAATTGGGCAAAGTATGTATCCGTTAATTGTAGGAGCGGAGAAAGAAAAAATAGATATTAATAAAATGAAGTCATTAACGACGAAAACGAAAAAAGATTTAAATCAGTTATTGACGAAACTTTCGTAGGTGAAGAAAATAGCAATTGTAACAGGGGCAACTCGTCTGAATGGAATTGGTGCAGCTGTATGCAAGGTGCTTGCTCAAAAAGGGATAGACATTTTTTTCACATACTGGCCTCAGTATGATAAAGCGATGCCATGGGGAATGAATGATCAAGAGCCCTTTTTGTTGAAAAAGGAGATTGAAAGTTACGGTGTTCGATGTGAAATGGCAGAAATCAATTTATCACAGTCTTATTCACCAAATCGTTTGTTTTATATGGTATCAGAACGATTAGGTGATCCATCTATTTTAATTAATAATGCAGCGTATGCTACTCATACGAGAATTGAGGAATTAAATGTAGAACAATTGGATAAACATTATACAGTTAATGTTCGGGCAACTATGTTATTAAGTTCATTATTTATAAAACATTATGCATACAAGCAGAGCGGAAGTATTATTAATCTTACTTCAGGGCAGTCATTAGGTCCAATGCCAGATGAACTAGCATATGTGGCAACGAAAGGGGCAATTGAAGCATTTACAAAATCAGTAGCACCAGTTGCGATGGAGAAGGGGATTACCGTTAATGCCGTTGATCCAGGACCGACGAATACGGGGTGGATAACAGAGGAATTAGAACATTATTTAGTATGGAAATTCCCGCAAGGTAGAGTTGGAGAATCAGCAGATGCAGCGCGCTTAATCTCTTTTTTAGTAAGTGAAGAAGCAAAATGGATTACGGGTCAAGTCATTCATTCGAATGGTGGTTACTCATAAATGAGTAAAATTTGGACGTTAACGAAAGTATTATTGAAATTAAATTATGCAGATTTTATAACAGATAAGAAGAAGCGATGGGCGTATGTATTTTCATTTGCAGCTATTTTATTTGTTGGCTTTTTAATATTTGGTTCGATGACGCACGGAATGTATGAAGGTCTGAAACAATTAAGGCAAGAGCCGGGAATGATTATTGCAATGGGATTGGCGATTGCGAGTATATGGGTATTTTTAATGAGTATAACGAACATTTTAACTGTATTTTACTACAGCAATGATATTGAAATGTTATTGCCGTTACCATTAAAACCAGCGCAAATTATCTCTGCAAAATTTTTAACAGTATTAATTACACAATACGTAATGAGTTCATTCATTTTATTACCAATCTTCATTACGTACGGTTTAAAAAGTGGCGCATTTATTACATATTACATATATATGATTTTTATTTACTTACTCTTCCCAATCGTGCCGTTAGTATTAGCTTCGTTACTGATGACAATTATTATGAGGTATACAAATATAGCGAAAAATAAAGATCGAGGCAATATATTTATTGGAATCGTAAGTATACTATTTATTGTAGGAATTAACGTATTTTTGCAGTGGAGAAATAAAAGTGCGTTTTCTGGAGACGGGGCTGCGGAATACCTTGTAAATAATCAATCTTCTCTTATAGTACAAATGACAAATTATTTTCCAACTACATATTTTGGAGCAGTGGCATTAGTAGAAAGTGCAAATTGGAAGGGACCTTTATATGTAATGATCTTTGCAGTTATTTCATTTGTCTTCTTTGTGTTGTTTTATTACATTGCAGAGCGTACATATTTAAAAGGGGTTATTGGACTTTCAACGAGTACAGCAAAAAAAGAGGTCATTTCAGCAGAGGGTTTACAGAAATCAACCGTACAAAGTTCACATTTGAAAGCGTATGTGAAAAAAGAATTTAAAACGTTATTCCGTACACCGCAATTTTTCTTAAATTGTATTGTACAAACTTTCGTTATGCCGATTATGTTGTTCTTTATTTTATTTGTACAAGATGGGAATTTAAAGTTCATTACAGAGTATATTAACAATCCAGAGACAACAGGATTTGCAATCGGTGTTGGCCTTTGTGCATCGTTATTTTTGATGGGTAGTAACGTCATTGCAACAACGTCATTTTCACGTGATGGAAGCTCTTGGTTTGTAAATCGATATTTACCAGTAAAAGCTTCGGATATCTTTTTTGCGAAAGCAATCACTGCTTGGTTAATTAATGTGATTATTTTAGCAGTATTTGGTATTACGATGGCAGTTGTAGCTGGGATTTCTCCAATTTTCATGATACTGTGGTTTTTACTAAGTGCGAACGGGTTGCTATTAATTAATTTAATCGGAACACGCTGGGATGCACAAACTGCAGATATTCATTGGGATACAGAACAGAAATTATTTAAAAGTCGATATACAACTTTGTGGAATTTTTTAGCTAATATTTTAATAGCTTTAATTATTGTAGCGGGAGTAAGTGTATTATACTTCTTCCTTCAAGTCGGACTTTTGGTTATGTTTATCGTTTTATTTGCAATGTTTACGATTGTAAATTATATCTTTATTAAAATTTTAAAATTAGGTGCAGAACGTATATTGTCAAATATTAATTAAATGATTGAAATTACGAATGTGTCAAAAAGTTATAATGGGTCTACCTATGCAGTAAAAGATTTAAATTTATCTGTACCTAGCGGAGAAATTTTTGGGTTTTTAGGACCGAATGGTGCTGGTAAATCAACGACAATTAAGATGATTACTGGTATTCATGGGGTGGACAAAGGGACTATTACGATCAACGGTAAAAATATTATGGAAGAGCCGATGGAGGCGAAGAAGACGTTTGGTTATGTGCCGGATAGTCCAGATATGTTTCTGCGTTTAAAAGGAATTGAATATTTAAACTTTATGGCTGATATGTATGAAGTGCCAAAAGAAGTGCGACAAGAACGAATAGAGTCTTTAGCGAAGAAATTTGACCTTTATAATGCTTTATCTGATCAGATTCAAAGTTATTCACACGGTATGAGACAAAAAATCGTTATTATTGGTGTGCTCGTGCATGAGCCAGATGTATGGATTTTAGATGAACCGTTAACAGGGCTGGATCCGAAATCTGCCTATATTTTAAAAGAAATGATGAGAGAGCATGCGGATAAAGGGAAAATTGTATTTTTCTCTACGCACGTATTAGAAGTAGCGGAAAAAATATGTGACCGGGTTGCTATTATTAATAAGGGGAATTTGCAGTTTAAAGGAAATTTAGATGAAATGAGAGATCATTTTAAATCCAATGAATCACTTGAAAAAATGTTCTTGGAGATGACGGGCAATGAGTAAATGATTGTTGTATTACTTGTAGTGGTTACTGTAATTGCGACGGTGTTAATCGGGAGAAATGGTGATGCGAATTATAGTAAAGCGACAAAAGGAAATATTAAACGTCTAACGATGATTTATATTATATTAGCCGTCGTTTTAATTGTTGGATTAGGGGTGTATATTTATTTTAAAGGTTAAATGAAAACAACTTGGATTAAATATTTAGGATTCCTCGGTTTCTTCGGTTTTCTCGGATTTTTTTATGAAAAAGGATTGTTTACTATGTTCTGTTTCTTCTCCTTCTTCACATCGTATAGAACGGTTCAACACGATGATCTGTTTGAACAAATTGTCAATAAATCGTGCCGCAATGCATTTATCGTTACATTACTAACTACCGCTATCATTATGTTTATTGAAATGTTATTTCCAAACCCTGCTTTACAAGAGATTGATATTGCTGTTATTTTCGCTACACTCATTCTTACGTTCGGTTTCTCTATGTTCTTTTACGATAAACCAGTTGATGAAATGGAAGATGCACCATGGCGTTCGTAAATGGCGTTCGTAACGAAAATAAAAGAATACCGCGCCAAATCGAATATGACACAAGAAGATTTAGCAAAGAGCGTCGGTGTACGCCGTGAAACAATTAGCCATCTTGAAAAAGGAAAGTACAACCCTTCCTTACAACTTGCTCACGATATAGCGAGAGCACTTCATAGTAAGATTGATGAAATTTTTATTTTTGAGGATTAAATGTTAACGTTTTTATTTGAGTTAGACAAAAGTCTCCCGCAGAAGGATGAGCCACGGTATGATGCTTATTCAAAAGGCTTTATCGAAGGGGATGTAACGATTCGCGCGAGTGACAGCGTACTTTTTCAGAAGTCATGCATAAAGGTTGCAGAGCTCGGCATTTATTTAGGACAGTGGATGGAACAAGTGCAACACGGACAGAACGTACATATGAATTATGAAACGGCTGACCGTGATGAAATAATTCTTGGTTTCTCCTATGATGAGGACAATCAGTGGAGAATTTATTCCAGTTGGCAACAATTTGAACTTCAGGAACGTATATCTACTACAGCATTAATAGAGAGCGTTCAACGCTATTTATATGAGCTAAACAAGGAACTGCGCGCGATAGAATATCCTGTGACGTTTGATCAATATTTAAGAGGAGAGCGAATGATGCAGCTTTCTTACAAACGACCGTGTGATAGTAAAGCGGATACGACGTCGATAGATGTTTACAATGAAAGCAAACAAGTAGGTGTAGTACGGGGCTACTATAAAAATACGTTGATGAGAGTACTAGACTTTATTCCAAAAGTTGGTAGTAATATCATTTATGAAATAAAGGATAGTAAGGACACTATTCGCGTCATTGCAAAGGATGTAAGTAGGCAGCGCCAAAGAAGGATTTTAGTAACGTACAAAGATAATAATGATGCAGAGCATGAAATACTTGTATGTGACGGAAAGTTATTGGATGCAAATTTCTTATTTACCTTTACATATAAGAGAGAAAAATATGTTGTTCACAAAACTTCAATTGGGCTTGGAAAGTTATTACGAAAGGGTTATGTAATCGCAGATTGGAATATTCGTCTTGAGGAAGATATGTATTTTATCGTGATGAATGTGTATGATGATGATTATATAGAGGATCAATACTTACTGTTAGGCGTATTTCATGCGATTTTGTATGGGTGAATGGAGCAATCAAATAAAGCATTTAGCCAGGCACTAGTAAAATCGTTAAGAGGAGAACGAGGACATCTTCCCATCAAGAATGCTTTGTCGGATATAGACGTGGCGCTTGCAGGAAAACGCAGAGAGGAACTGCCTTATTCTATTTATCAATTAGTAAAACACATGACCTACTGGCAAGATTTCCTCTTATTATCCGCTCAGGGGAAGAAACCCGCATTGCCTGCCCATGTAAAAGAGAGCTGGCCTGAAGAAGAAGGGCCTGGCAATGAGGAAGAGTGGCAACAAACTATTCAGTATTTTCTTCAGGGGATTGAACAGGCATGCACGATTGCCCAAACTGTTCAATTGGACAAAACATTGGAGGAATGGCCTGGTGAAACCCCTGGTGGTGTTCTACGCAATATTGCATCTCATAACTCCTACCATTTAGGAGAAATTGTGCTGATTCGCAGATTATTTAGTGCTTGGCCACCGCCAACAGGCGGATATCCGGTCTAAATGAAATACAAAGTTATATTATTCGACGTAGATGATACATTATTAGATTTCCCTGAAACGGAAAGAAACGCATTACATAATGCGTTTGTACAGTTCGGTATGCCTACAGGGTATAATGATTATCTTGCAAGTTATAAAGAGATTAGTAATGGGTTATGGAGAGATTTAGAAAATAAAATGATTACGCTAAGTGAATTAGCAGTAGATCGATTTAGACAATTATTTGCACTTCATAATATAGAAGTAGATGCGCAGCAATTTAGTGATATATACCTTGAAAACTTAGGGGAAGAAGTACACCTTATAGAAGGTGCAGTGCAATTATGTGAGAATCTACAAGATTGCAAGTTAGGTATCATTACGAATGGATACACAAAAGTGCAAGAATCTAGAATTGGAAATTCGCCTTTACGTAACTTCTTTGAACATATTATTATTTCAGAAGAGGTTGGGCATCAAAAACCAGCACGTGAGATTTTTGATTATGCATTTGAGAAGTTTGGGATTACTGATAAATCAAGTGTACTAATGGTTGGAGATTCGCTAACTTCTGATATGAAAGGCGGAGAAGATTACGGCATTGATACGTGTTGGTATAATCCGAGTTTGAAAGAAAATATGACGGGTGTTAAGCCGATTTATGAAGTGGAGAGTCTGCTACAAATTTTAGAAATTGTGGAAGTGGCGGAAGAAAAGGTAGCTTCATTTTAAATGAAAAGAACTTACGAATCGGGGGATAAAATGATCCATACACGTTTAAAAGCAGAGGCGTTAAGGGGAAGTTTAACAACAATATTAAGTCAAGAATATAAGGAATTAGCTGTGCAGGATTTAAAGGTGATTGGAACGGGAGTGCAAAATATTGTTTTTCGCGGAGATTCAGGAAAGGGACCTTTAGCATTTCGAGTGCCGTGGGAAAGAGAAGTAGAAAATATAAATGAAGATTTATTTAATAGTCGGATTTCGTTGCAAAAGGAAGCAGAGCTTTCTAAGTATTGTCATTCAAAAAGTATTCCAGTACCAAGTATACACGGATTGCATCTTTCTACCGAACTTGATTTTTTAATATCGGATTATGTGGCTACGGATCATATGCCAATTTCGGCATACGAAATTGGGGAGTTAGTCAGCAAGCTTCATAGTATGCCAATTGAAGGTTTACATTACGAGCAGAATATTAAAGAGCCAATTAGTAAGTATATAGCGGAACGCATTGTGAAACGAGTAGAAGGTTTTAATACAATTACGAATTGCGGTATTAAACTTCCAGATGCACAAACAATTGAACATATTCTTAGTACAGCTAATCATGTAAAGTGTTTATTACATATGGACATTCGACCGGCCAATTTAATTGGGTATAATGGAGAAGTTAAAGCAATAGTTGATTGGGATAACGCTTTAATTGGTCATCCATTATTGGAGCTTATGAGAATAGCTGAAACAAATGAGGTTAGTTGGGATGAATTTAAAGATGGATATAAGAATGATAGTATCTTTAATGCTACCCCTCATATTGTTAATTTATTTTATAGACTAGATACAGCGGTCATGCTAGCAAACTTATTTATAGCACATTTGAAAATAAAGGATAAAGGTGTATTCTATAAAGAGCGAGTCAAAGCACTTTATAATGAAATATATAAAAGCTTATAAATGGAGCAGCAAAGAAATTGGCTACAAGCAACTGTAGAACGAAATGAAGATAACACGTTACATATAAAGTGGGAAAATAATATAGAAGAAGTACGCATTTATTGGAGTACTTCACCAAATCATATTGAAGAAAATGGAGAATTACTTGTAACTGTAAACGGGGAATCATCATGCACTATTGAAAACCCGAGTGAAAATGAACGCCCATATTTTAGACTAGTAGGAAGTAATGGACAAGTCGTAACAGTAGCTGAGCGTAGATTGCCACTACAAGGAGCGTTTAACTTCCGTGATATGGGAGGATATGAAACGACAGAAGGCCGTAAAGTAAAATGGGGCAAATTGTACCGTTCTGAAGAATTAGCGGGACTAACAGAGTGGGATATTGAGTATTTACAGAAATCTGGATTAAAGTTAATCTGTGATTATCGTACAGATTTTGAAGTGAAGCATAAGCCGAATCCAGAAATTACAGGCGCTCGTCAAGTATGCTTACCAGTTATGCAAGACTTAGCGAAAGACTTAAACATAAATGAATTTTTCCAAGTTGGTGACCTTTCTATGTTAGGGAAACCAGGTGAGTATCTTGTGAAAATGAACCAAGACTTCGTAAGTGGTAACGAGGCGTTCGTGAGCTTCTTACAACTCACGCAAAACTCTGAAAACTTACCGTTAGTAAACCACTGTACAGCTGGAAAAGACCGTACAGGATTTGGCTCGGCATTATTATTACTTTTACTAGGTGTACCAGAGAAAACAGTAATGGAAGATTACTTACTAAGTAACGGTTTCCGTGAAAAGTTAAATGAAAAAATGATGGCCTTTTTAGGTGCAAAACTACAAAACGATGAAAGCAGAGCAATATTAGGTGCAATGTTTGAAGCGCGCGCTGAATATTTGCAAGCTGCAATTAATGAAATCCAAAAGCAATACGGATTAGTTGAAGCATACGCTGAAAAAGCTCTTGGCTTTACGAAAGAGTCGTTAGAGGAAATGAAAGTGTTATTGCTAGAAGAAAAATAAATGACGACAATAGAACAGTTAGAAAAACATTTTAAAATAAGAAGAAGTGCTTCTTCTATCATGATAAAAGAAAACAATGCAGAGGCTTTTACAGAAGAGCAATTAAAAGAGATCCTGCAATATTGCATTGCTGAGGGGGAAAAAGAGGGGTTAGAAAACTTACATTTTGAGATCTCTTCAAAAAGTCCAAATTATGATGTGTATAAGAAATGTTTCGAAACGTATTCATTTGAATATGTTACTGAAAACATGAGTGTATGTAAGGATATATATGAAGTAGAAGATGTAGAAAGTGAAATTGATTTTAAGCTGATTGAAGAAGTAGGGGAGGATACTTTTTATTCTTTTTGGAACGAAATGACGGAAGAACAAGTCGACTATAATCAATTTGTACATATGATGGAACAAGAAATTGGTGAGCAATGGAAAGAACATTGTTTAACAGCAGTTGCAAGCGAAGAGCCAATAGGAATTGTAATCCCGCATATTGAGAAAGGTACGTTAGAAGAAGGGAAACTTATGTATTTCGTAATGGCTCCAAATATGCGAAATAAAGGGTACGAAGCAGCATTCTTTACAGGTGCAATGTTTGTCTTAAAGGAAATAGGTGCATCTTATTATATTGGCGAGACAAATGTACAAAATGAGTGGATGAAGGATGTTTTTGGGAAGAATGGATGTCAGCTGCTTAGTTCTACTGAGCGATATGTGAGAACGTTTTAGTTGGATATTACAGCATTGCAACAACAGTTAGAGCTTATACAACAAAATGACTATACGCAACTGCATCATATAAATGTAAATGAGTTAACTTTGAACATGCTTCAGTACATCGGAACGACTGATAGTTACGTTCGTTACCAACTTATATATAAATGTCTTGCGCATTTCATTCATCATGAATTCCTTATGGACGATCAGCTGAAATTACTGTTGCAAACATGTTTAAGTGATGAGTATTTATATTGTGACATTTACTCCCCACATACAGATGGGGTTTTCACACGTTCTTACACTGTTTCTTTAATTGCGTTAATACTTCAATTCGCTAACTCTCACTACTTTTTTACAGAAGAGGATATCGAAGAGATAAAAAATAAACTCATTACATATACAAACTTAGAAATGGACTTTCGAGGATATATCGAAAATAAAGGATGGGCTCATTGTATCGCCCACGTATCTGATGCTTTTACTGAAATTGTTCATAATTCACATACGACTTTTGAGTGGTATGAAGAGCTCATTCATTGTTTATTAAATAAAATCTTCATTCCATCTGATATTTTTCATAATAACGAAGATGAGCGTATTGTTACGCCATTAATATCCATGCTGTATCATGACTTCCAGCAAGATGAGTTAATTTCAATTATTTATAAAAAAATAAAAAGGCTTCCTCAAATTAGAAAACGCCTTTCGCTTAATGAGTATTGTATTTTATGTGCCAACATTAAAACCTTTTTACGTACATTATTTTTTAGAACAAAAGATGATCATAACTTAGCCTATACAGCACGTAAAACAGAAAAAATGTTAAAAGAACTTCCAAACTATTATTAAATGGGTTATATTGAAGACGTAAGAAATCTAGTAGGAAATCATCCACTTATATTAATAGGCTCACACGCCATTATATTAAATGAGAAAAATGAAGTATTACTACAGCTCCGAACAGACTTTAACCGCTGGGGTATTATTGGTGGTGCCTTAGAATATAACGAGACGTTAGAAGATGCTTTAAAACGAGAAGTATTTGAAGAAACTGGGCTTATCATTAAAAATCCAGAACTGTTCCGTACATACTCAGGACCAGATTTTTTTCAAATCTATCCAAACGGCGATCAAGTACACGGTGTACTCGTTGTTTATATTTGCCGAGAATTCCACGGTGAACTTATATGTGATCAAGCTGAGTCAAAAGAATTACGCTTTTTTCCGCTTGATAGGTTGCCTATTACTCTTCATCCAGTCATTGAGCGGATTATTAAAGAGTTTCAGCACTCTAATTAAATGAGAATTGAACATGTAGCAATTTGGGTGAATGATTTAGAAGGCATGCGTGATTTCTATAAACAGTACTTCAATGGTGAAGCGAATGTATTGTATCACAATCCGAAAAAAAAGTTTGAATCTTACTTTATAACTTTTGAAGGTGGTGCGCGTCTAGAACTTATGAGACAGGTAGGGATAGACGATGTAATAAAAAAACAAACAGTAGGATATGCGCATATGGCATTTTCTGTAGGTAGCAAAGAAAAAGTGGACCAATTAACGGATAGGTTAAGAGAAGCAGGATATTCTCTGTTAAATGGCCCACGCACTACAGGAGATGGTTATTATGAAAGTGTAGTAAGTGATCCTGAAGGAAATCAGATCGAGATAACAATCTAAATGTTGATTAAGGTGGTGAGCGATTTGAGTGAACAATTTATTACTCAAAAATCGATTAAAGAGACGATCCTTCGCGGCATTCGTACAGCTCTTCTAGAGCGAGGTAGTGCAACGAAAGTTGAACTTAGTAATACATTAGAAATCAGTTTTCCAACGATAAGTAAATTTATAGAAAATATGAAACAAGACGGTGAAGTCACTTTAGTCGGTTTAGATGATTCAAGTGGTGGAAGAAGAGCGAAACGATATGCTTATAATCCGGAATATATGTTAGGTTTAGCGATATTTTTAGAAAAAAATGAGACAAACTATACGATTTTTAACTGTTTAGGGGAAGTAAAAGAAAAAGGAAGTACTTCAAGTGTATTAATTGATACTGGCGTAAACCTATTATCTAAACATATTGAAAGTCTTATGGCTACATTCCCGAAAATAAGCTCTATATCAATTGGTGTGCACGGTTCGGTAGATAATGGTCGTATTTTTTATATACCTGGTTATGAAAAGTTCCAAAATTTTAATTTAAAAAGTCATTTGGAGGATCTGTTCTCTATACCTGTAGTAATAGAGAACGATATGAATGCCGCAGTGCTTGGTTATTATAAAAACACTGGAAACCATGACAATTCCTCTCTTGTATATTTGTATTCAGGTCAAAATGGTCCAGGTGCGGGTATTATGATAAATGGGGATGTAGTCCGAGGAAGTACATTTTTCTCGGGAGAGATATCTTTCGTTCCGCAGTATGATAATAAAAATTTCTTACAAGCTTTGAGAAGTGGAGATGAAGTGAGAGATTCGAATAATCCAGAGGAATATAATATAGATGCTATTACTCGATTAATTTCTACATGTATAGCTATTATTAATCCACATGCGTTTATTTTCTGTGATGATGAAGTGAATCAATTTGTAATAGATCAAATTGTAAAAAGTTGTCCACAGTACATTCCGGCGGAACATATTCCGAAAATAACAGTAAGCGATTGGAAAGAAGATTATTTATATGGATTAAAAAGCCTTGGACTTGATCTTATGATTACAAGAACAAGCAAAGAAAATTAAATGAAGAAAAATAGTGCGGACAATCATACAAAGACATTACTTGCCTCTCGAAACGCTCTTTTTCTCTTATTTGCTTTGCCAGGTGTCGCGTTTGCTACATGGATTTCTAGAACAGCAGCGGCGCGAGATATTTTAGCAGTTTCAAATGCAGAAATGGGCTGGATTTTGTTCGGTTTATCTGTCGGTTCAATAATTGGTTTACTGAGTGTAAGTCATTTTATTGACTGTAAGGGGGCTAGAGACGTTATTATAGGCAGTATGTTTTTAATAATTGTTGGATTACTTTGTTTAGGTATTAATATTTATTTTGTTTCTAGCATAGGGGCTTTTGGTAGCTTGCTAGTATTTGGAATAGGATATGGATTGGCAGAAGTCTCATTGAATGTAGAAGGCTCTTCAATTGAGCAGAAATTAGGAATGACACTTCTACCGAAATTCCACGGTTTTTTTAGCGTAGGAACTTTAGTAGGCGCGCTCAGTGGCACTGTCGCCGCCTCGCTTCACATCCCAATCCTGTATCAGTTTCTTACGATTTCGGTCGTGTTTTTATTACTTGTATGTACGGTGTATCGTTTTCTTCCGCACGGAACAGGAAAGAAGGAGAAATCGCGGAACAAAAAGCGAGCGAAGCGTACTTCCTTACGTATGGAAAAAAAGGTGCTTTTAATTGGTCTTTTTGTGCTTGGAATGGCATTTGCAGAAGGAAGTGCAAATGATTGGCTACCTATCGTGATGGTAGATGGACATGAGCAAAGTATAGTGGCAGGTTCTATTATGTACACAATTTTTGTATTAGCAATGACGTTAACTCGTATGTGTAGCAGCTATTTCCTTGATCGATTCGGTCGTGTCGCTGTCGTACGTGCCACTATTATGATGGCGATTATAGGAATTTTAATCGTAATATTTGGGAGTAACTCGTATTTTCTAGCAGTTGGTGTAGTACTGTGGGGGATTGGTGCGGCGCTAGGTTTCCCAATTGGTCTTTCTGCTGCTGGAGATGATCGTGAAAATGCGACTTCTAATGTTGCTGCAGTTTCTATAATTGGTTATACAGCATTTTTAGTCGGACCACCATTTTTAGGTATACTAGGGGAAACATTCGGAATACGTAATGCCTTGCTAGCTGTTTTATTATTTGTTCTCTTATCTGGAATTGTATCGTCTGTTACGAGAGAGAATAAATCGAGCTAAATGAAAACGGAAAAAGAAAAGATGTTGGCGGGAGAAATGTATATTGCGGATGATGAAGAATTAGTGGCTGATAGGGTGGAGGCAAAACGTTTAACACGCCTTTATAACGAGGCGATGGAGACAGGTGATGACAGCCGTTTTACTTTGTTAGAGCAACTTTTAGGTTCTTCAGCTGACGGGAAAACCCACATTAATCCTGATTTTCGTTGTGATTACGGCTACAATATCCATGTTGGAAAGAGCTTTTTCGCAAATTTTAATTGTGTAATTTTAGACGTTTGTGAAGTTCGAATCGGTGATAATTGTATGTTTGCACCTGGTGTCCATATTTATACGGCCACTCATCCTTTACATCCGGTAGAGCGGAATTCTGGAAAAGAATATGGAAAGCCTGTAAAAATTGGTAACAATGTTTGGGTTGGCGGGGGAGCTATTATTAACCCTGGTATTTCAATTGGAGACAACGCTGTAATTGCTTCAGGAGCAGTTGTGACAAAAGATGTACCTAGTAATGTAGTTGTTGGTGGTAACCCAGCCAAAGTGATGAAAATGATAGACTTATAGATGAGCGAAAAAATAATGTTAACAGGAATTAAACCAACAGGTTATCCGCATTTAGGAAATTATATTGGTGCAATTAAACCTGCATTGCAAATGTCAAAAAATAATGAAGGAAAAGCATTGTACTTTATAGCTGATTATCATGCGTTAAATGCAGTGCATGATCCAGAGAAGTTCAGTAGTTATACAAAAGAGGTAGCAGCTACATGGTTATCACTCGGACTTGGAGAAGATGTTATTTTCTATCGACAAACAGAAGTGCCAGAGATTCTGGAATTAGCTTGGATATTAGCTTGTCTAACTCCAAAAGGTCTTATGAACCGTGCTCATGCGTATAAAGCGAAGGTAGAGCAAAATAAAGAAGCGGGATTAGAAATTGATGCAGGTGTGAATATGGGATTATATACGTACCCGATTTTAATGGCGGCTGATATATTATTATTTCAAGCTACTCATGTACCTGTTGGAAAAGATCAAATTCAGCATATTGAAATTGCTCGCGATATTGCGACGTATTTTAATCATACATTTGGCATGACATTTACGCTTCCAGAGTATGTAGTGCAAGAAGAAGGGGCAATTTTACCTGGTCTTGATGGAAGGAAAATGAGTAAAAGTTATGGGAATGTCATCCCGTTATTTGCAGAGCAAGAAAAACTACGAAAGCTTATTTTAAAATTAAAAACAGACTCTTCACTTCCAAATGAACCGAAAGAACTAGAAACGTTATTTACAATCTATAAAGAATTTGCGACAGAAGAGGAAATTCAGTCAATGTGTGAAAAATATGAAACTGGAATCGGATGGGGCGATGTGAAAAAAGAGTTATTTCGCGTTGTAGATCGTGAGTTAGCAGGGCCTCGGGAAAAATACGCAACGTATATAAATGAACCGCATTTACTATATGAAGCGTTAGAAAAAGGTGTTGAGAGGGCACGGGCTATTGCGAAGGTGAATTTAGTGGAAATTAAAAAACGGATTGGATTTGAGAGGGAACGCTGAGTGATAAACTGTAAAAAACGAAAAAGCAATGAAAGAGAAGAGTACATGTTCAAAACTTTTCAGAGAGCTGATATGTGGTGGGAATCAGTAAGGGATGAATATGGAATGGGCTCTGGAGCTTCTAACTGAATGGTAAAATATATATCCATTTTAGGTTCAACAGGATCCATTGGCACATCTGCATTAGATGTCGTTTCCGCTCATCCTGAACATTTTAAAATCGTCGGTTTAACCGCAAATTATAATATCGATCTTCTCGAAAAACAAATTGAATCGTTTCAGCCTCGTATTGTAAGCGTAGCGACAAAAGAATTAGCGGACACATTACGTTCTCGTATTTCAACAAATACAAAGATTACATATGGAACTGATGGTTTAAATGAAGTATCTACCCATCCTGATACAAATCTTGTATTAAGCTCAGTTGTCGGTGTTTCAGGTTTACTCCCAACAATTGAAGCATTAAAGGCGAAGAAAGATATCGCCATCGCTAACAAAGAAACTTTAGTTGCCGCTGGTCATATCGTAACTGAACTAGCGAAACAAAATGGATGCCGCCTAATTCCAGTCGATAGTGAGCATTCAGCTATTTTCCAATGTTTAAACGGAGAAAATAATAAAGAGATTGAGAAGTTAATTGTCACAGCTTCTGGCGGCGCTTTTCGTGATAAAACACGTGAAGAAATGAAAACATTACAAGCGAAGGATGCTTTAAAACACCCAAACTGGTTAATGGGAGCAAAACTAACGATAGATTCTGCCACGTTAATGAATAAAGGGTTTGAAGTGATGGAAGCTAAATGGCTGTTCGATATTCCTTATGAAAAAATTGATGTTATGATTCATAAAGAAAGTATCATTCACTCTTTAGTGGAATTTATTGATGGATCAGTCATGGCACAGCTCGGTGCTCCTGATATGAGAATGCCGATTCAATATGCGTTTCACTACCCTACTCGACTACCTTCATCCTATGAAAAATTAAATTTATTAGAAATTGGTAGTTTGCATTTTGAAAAACCAAATTTAGAGAAGTTCCCCTGTCTACAATACGCATTTGAATGTGGCAAAATTGGCGGTACAACTCCAGCCGTATTAAATGCAGCGAACGAAATTGCAAATGCACTATTTCTTAAAAATGAAATTGCATTTTTCGATATCGAAAAAACAATTTACAATACAGTTGAAGCTCATTATAACGTAAAAGATCCTTCACTCGATGCTATATTAGAAGCTGATCAATGGGCACGCCAATACGCAAATCAATTGTTAATGAAAAAGAGCTAAATGAGAGTACAAGAGGTTTTTATAGAGAATAACAACAAAAGATATATATTACTGAATCAAGAGGGATTTCCGGTGATGCCAGTTATGAAGTATATAAAGTATTTAGATAGTACAGGAAAAAGCCCTAATACTCAAAAAACATACTGTTATTCCTTAAAACATTTTTTCACCTACCTCGAGGAAACAAATAAAGAGTATAAGTATGTAAGGTTTGAAGATTTAGTGGAGTTTGTCGGGTGGTTAAGAAGTCCTTATAGGAGTTCAAAAGTCACTTCCCTTCATCAAGAGAAAGCTAAGCGAACGGAAAAAACAATTAACCTTACAATTACGGTTATAGTAAACTTCTATGATTACTTATTTCGAAATGAAGAAGTACAAAATGACATGATGGAAAAGTTAATGAAACAAACGTTTATAGGAGGGCACTCACGTTACAAAAGTTTCTTACATCATATCAATAAGGACAAGCCCTCTATTAGAAATGTACTAAAATTAAAAGAACCACGTAAAAAAGTAGGCACACTGACAAAAGAACAAATACAACAAGTGTTACAAGCAACTACGAATATACGAGATACATTTTTGATTCAACTGTTATTTGAAACAGGACTGCGTATTGGAGAAACTCTCTCTCTCTTTATGGAGGATTTTATTTTTGACCATCAAAAAGGACATCGGATTCGTTTAGTAAATCGAGGAGAATTAGAAAATGGGGCTATGTTAAAAACAGGAGAACGAGAGATCTTCATATCTCAGTCGTTAATGGATTTATATGATGATTACTTGTATGAAGTGATTGATGAATTAGGATTTGACTCTAACTTTGTTTTTGTGAAATTGCGCGGAAAAGATATGGGAAGACCCATGGAATATTGGAATGTAGGCGCCCTTTTTAAGCGTTTAAAGAAGAAAACAGGGATAAGCCTTCATCCACATTTATTTCGACATACACATGCTACAATCTACTATCAAAAAACAAAGGATATTAAACAAGTGCAAGAACGATTAGGCCATTCTCAAATTCAAACAACGATGAATCTATATCTTCATCCTTCGGATGAAGATATTCGAGAAACGTGGGAGAAAGCCCAATCCGAATTTAACCTAAAGAAAAATAACTGAATGAAACAAATTAATAATGTTCATATAGACACAGTTGGTTTTCATGAAGGATTACAAAAAAAACTGTCCACCTATCCCGAAAAAATAGTAAATGAAGATCGTTCTGTTACAATTGAACAAGTAAATAATTCATACTTCTTAGTCAATGACAAATGGAAAATTGATTTTTTGGGTGAGATTAACCAGTTCGAAGAAGTGGTAGGGAAATACAACAATTCAAGTAAAAATATTCATTTTCAATTTAACAATCCTTTGCTGAATTTAGAAGTAAAGTATATCTATTATCAGCAACTATTTAATGACTTATGGACAATCCAGAGTATTTTTGTAGCTCAAACTCCACTGAAAAAAGTGACGGAATTTTTAAATACTAAATATCCCAAACTAACATCTTTATTAGCATTAGACATTGATAAAGTAGAACGAGAGTATTTATTTTGGTTGAATGAAAAAGGAATTAAAACTCATAGAACACAACAATTTTTAATAAGAAAGAGTATCACATTCAAAAGTGAAATAGCAATTTATTTAAGAACAATTTACACTACTTTTTTTCATCTCACTGACCAGCGAGATGAATGGGAAAAGGAAAAATGGGATATTCGCATTTCACATGATAAATATGGGTTTGATTACAATCAAAGTATAGCGAGGTATTATCTTGATTTCTCAAAGATAGATAAAAAAGTTCGAGAACAAGTTAAAAAATACTTTAAACAACGTTTGCTTAGTAAAAACAAATTCTCTTGGCAGACCGCAATTACTTATCTAGACGGTCTCCCAATGTTTTTCAATTTTATATTTTCCTTAGAGCCCACGTGGGGGAATTTAAAGTTTTTAAAACGAACTCACATTGAAAAATACATTGAGCATTTACATAAATATGCTAAAAACAACCTAAAAAGACGAAATTCACACCCTGAAAGTTTTATATCCAGTTCATTGAATATATTGCAGCAATTTCTTGAAAATATTCAACGATATGAATATGAGATGGCTCCCGAAACCCATGTAAGATTGTTGATCTTCCCTGAAGACAAACCAAAACTAAGAAAAAAATCAATTGATCAAATTGATTACATCCCCGACTATGTATTGGAACAACTGTTTACCCATATTAATGATTTGCATAAAGATATCATTCCTGTCGTCTGGATTGCTTTTAAAACAGGTCTAAGAATATCAGATGTTTTAAGTATAACTATGGATTGCTTAGTACAACTAAATGGGCAATACTCGATTGAAACAGATATTGAAAAAACTTATGTGAAAGGCCATCGAATCCCCATTGACAATGAATTGGCAGATATGCTTGCAGTTCTAATTGATAAATCAAAAAAACTTAGTAATAAAGAAAACAATCCCCAAGGGTATATTTTCGTTCGCTATCGTGGTCAACGAAAAGGAAAACCATTTGAACAAAATGGGATTAGAGCCCAACTAAATATATTAGCAAAACAAAAAAATATTACCGATGAAAGTGGCAACTTATTTCACTTCAAAACCCATCAATTTCGACACACCTACGGTGTGAAAATGTTAAATGGGGGTGCGGATATTTTAACCGTACAAGAGTTAATGGCTCATGCTTCCCCCGAAATGACATTAAGATATGCCAAACTATTAGATGATACCAAAAGAAAAGTATTTGAATCGGTCATAAAACAAGGTGTTTTTAGTTTTGATTTAAACGGTCAAGTACTAGAAATCAAATCAGGAGAAGATATTCCAACAGACATATTAAATGCCTTGTGGCAAGATCATAAGCTAAATGCGATGGACAACCCTTATGGAACGTGTCACGCTCGTTTAAACGGAAACTGCCCCCATATGGAAGCTCCGCCTTGTCTAACTTGTGGTGATAATCAAACCCCATGTAAAGACTTAGCGGTCGGTTTTTCAGAGTTAGATAAACAAAAATATGAACTTCACATTAAAACGACTACGAAAGCAATTGAAATAGCAAGACAACGTGGCAGAGAGGATATTGCGGAAAGAAATCAAAAGAATCTACAACGTTACCGAAATATTTTAAATACCCTCCAAGATGGAAATATTATCTTTGGTAGACAAGATCGGATGAAACGAAAGTTAGGTGTTAAAAATGACTAAATGACTAAGTATGATCGTTCTACACATTTGAAAGAGATTCACGCCAATCGTAAGGCCAATACCTATCAGAAGGTAGATGAAGCCATCAACAGACTTATAAAAGCTAATCAAAATATAAACTTTAACAGCGTATCTTTTGAAGCTAATGTATCAAAAGCAACACTTTATAACAACAAGGACTTCCGTTCTAGGATCGAAACATTACGAGAACAGCAATCACAAGTACCTACACCCAAACAAGTAAAACGAGAAATGAACGAAAGTAATAAGGATGCCCTTATCGCCTCTCTAAAAAGGAAAAACAAGAAATTGTGGGAAGAAAACAAGCAACTTAGAGAACAGCTGAAAGTTGCTTATGCAGATGTTTACAAAAAAATATGAATGAAAAAGACTATTGTTTTTGTATTAACGATATTTATATTATTCTCAGGATTCGCAACACAAGGTTATGCGTTGTCAGATTCGAAATCTGTGGCAATACAAGCATTGCTTGATGATGCCTGTCGTACGTCAGGTGTGCCTGGAATGTCAATCTCAATAATTGCTGATGGTGAAGTGTTCTACTTTTCTTCTGGGTATGCAGATCTTGAAAAGGGCCTGTCTGCAAGTGAGAATACACTCTATGAGTTGGCCTCGGTGAGTAAAGCTTTTACTGGTATGGGGATTTTGCTATTGGAAGAGCAAGGGCTGCTATCAATGACTGACCCTATCCAAAAATATTTACCTTGGTTTACGTTAAAGTATCAAGGTAAACCTGTTGATATGCAAAACCTTACACTAAATAACTTTCTTCACCATACCAGCGGCCTAACAAATATTAGACATCTTCAAAATATTCCACAAGGTAATACGCCTGATATGTTGCAAAAGACTGTGGAAACGCTGGTAGATGCAGAATTGGCGTTCTCTCCCGGTGAACAATATAACTATGGAACCGTTAATTATGACGTATTGGGTTTGGTTATTGAGATTGTATCACGACAAAGCTATGAAGACTTTATGAAGGAACAGGTATTTCTACCCTTAGGTCTTCACCAGACGTATGTTTATAAAGAAGATGCTCAAGCCACTGGACAGTTAGCACAGGGCTACCGTTCTTCCTTTTTTATAACAACTCCATTTAACGCTCCGGATTATGCTGGGAATAAACCTGCCGGCTATATCATTTCTAATACAAAAGATATGGCGCGTTGGATGGGCATACAGATGGGTATCGTGCAGGACATACCCGAAATATTTCACAGGGCCATCGAAAAATCACATAGAGGTGATATGTCTGTTTCGGCTGTCAATGATATGTATTATGCGGCAGGTTGGTCGGTAAACGCCGAACAAACGTTTATAGAACACACTGGGGGTAATCCAAATTTTAGTACCAAAGTAGCCATACTGCCAAATGAAAGAACAGCCATCTGCTTACTGAGCAACGGCGCAAATACCAATATAAACCTGGTACTACAAGTTAAAAATATATTAAACGGCAATCTAACTCAGTCATATGAGATAAGTGGCACACAGCTTTTGGACATCATTTTGTCGTCTACCACAATTATTCTTTGCCTATTAGCCGTTCTGTTATTTTTCTTAGGATTAAGAAAAAGGAAAACGAATGAGCAGCAGCCAATGACAAAAAAGAGAACAATCGTAACAATTATTTTCCTAATCGCTACGATTGCCCAGTGTATAATGTTTTTTGCCTTCGATTGGTCAACGATACTTATTTGGCAAACATATAGTGTTCTTACAGCTTTAATTTCGTCAACATTATTAACAGCAAGCATTACTTGGTTTGTATATACTCACCGATTAGATGCCTCGGTCCGAAAATAAATGGCTGAAGCCTGGGGAAAACAATACCTAGGTGACAATTGGAATGTATATTCCGCAGGAATCGAAGCGCACGGTGTGAATCCTAATGCTATTAAAGCGATGAAAGAAGTAAATATTGACATAACAAATCAAACATCAGATATTATTGATCCAAACATTTTAAATACTGCTGATTTAGTGGTTACTCTTTGTAGCCACGCGGATTCTGTATGTCCGTCTACACCATCACATGTTAATCGTGTTCATTGGGGATTCGATGATCCAGCAGGTAAAGAGTGGTCCGAATTCCAAAGAGTCCGTGATGAAATTGGCACACGTATTAAAAGATTTTCTGAAACAGGAGAATAAATGAAACGTTTATCTTTTCTAGATCGATATTTAACACTATGGATTTTTGTAGCGATGGCTGTTGGAATTGGTTTAGGATTTGTATTTCCTGGCGTAGTAGATGGATTGAATAAATTACAAGTTGGAACAACTTCTGTTCCACTTGCTGTTGGTTTGATTTTAATGATGTATCCACCATTAGCGAAGGTTCGCTATGAGGAAATGGGGCGGGTATTTAAAGATGTAAAAGTTTTGGTTCTATCTTTAGTACAAAACTGGATTATTGGACCTGTACTTATGTTTTTGCTTGCAATCATTTTTCTTCCTGATAAACCAGAATATATGGTAGGACTTATTATGATTGGTTTAGCGCGTTGTATTGCAATGGTGATTGTTTGGAATGATCTTGCTGATGGTGATAAAGAATATGCAGCAGGTTTGGTGGCTTTTAACTCGGTATTCCAAATGTTATTTTTCTCGGTTTATGCATACCTGTTTGTAACAGTGATCCCCGAATGGTTAGGAATTGAAGGGGCTATTGTTGATATCACAATGGGAGAAGTAGCTAAATCAGTATTTATCTATTTAGGTATTCCTTTCTTAGCGGGTATGTTGACACGCTTTATATTAGTGAAGTTAAAGGGAAGAATGTGGTATGAAAAGGTATTTATACCTAAGATTAGTCCCATTACATTAATTGCATTGCTATTTACTATTATCATTATGTTCTCTTTAAAAGGAGAAATGATTATTAGTGTACCATTAGATGTAGTACGCATAGCGATTCCACTATTGATTTATTTTGTTGTGATGTTTTTTGTTTCTTTCTTTATGGGGAAAAAAATTGGTGCAAATTATCCAGTAACAACAACATTAGCATTTACGGCAGGTAGCAATAACTTTGAATTAGCAATTGCTGTGGCAGTTGGTGTATTTGGAATTCATTCGGGTGCAGCATTCGCAGCTGTCATTGGACCATTAGTCGAGGTACCTGTAATGATTGCGCTTGTAAATGTCGCTTTTTGGTTTAAACGCAAATATTTTAATGACCAACCAGTATAAATGAAATATGTTCACGTTGGTATAAATGTTACTAATTTAGAAAAGTCTATTGAGTTTTATGAAAAGGTATTTGGTGTATCACCAGTTAAAGTGAAAGCTGACTATGCAAAATTCTTATTAGAAATTCCAGGTCTTAATTTCACACTTAATGTACGAGATGAAGTAATTGGAAATCAAGTGAATCATTTTGGTTTTCAAGTGGATACAGCTGAAGATATTACAGTTCATAAAGAAAGATTAGAAAAAGAAGGATTCTTTGCACGTGATGAGATGAATACAACTTGTTGTTATGCTGTACAAGATAAGTTTTGGGTAACTGATCCTGATGGTAACGAGTGGGAATTCTTTTATACAAAAGCAGATAGTGATGTTCACAAAATAGTAGATACAACTTGTTGTGAAACTGCTAACGGAGTAGAAAAAAATTCTTGTTGTTAAATGAATAAACACTTTGAACAATATGAGAAGAAATTTAAAGCATTGGCTGATCAGAAGCGTTTAGAGATTATGTATGAACTTTGTCAACGGGGACAGACTTGTGTATGTGATTTAACAGAGGTTTTTGAAATGACTCAATCTAAACTGTCGTATCACTTAAAAATCCTGTTGGATGCAGGCTTAATTGTAAAAGAAACAAAAGGTACGTGGAGTTATTATGATTTAAATGATGCGGAAGTAAATAATTTATTATCAGAAGAATTATGCTGTATCTTTAGAAAAACAGGAAAAGGCAGCTGTTGTTAAGTGGTTTCATTGGAAAAAGTAAATATAAGAAAAAGAGACAAGTTAAAAAAGTTTTTTAGGGAACAAAATTATTTAGCAGTGTTACTTGGATTTGCATTATTGTTCATTAACATATTATTGCTAACAAAAATTTCTTTCGTTTTTACTCCGTTTATCGTCTTTTTAAAAACAATATTCTTCCCGGTATTATTAGCCGGAGTGCTATTTTATATCTTGCACCCATTCGTTTCACTTTTAGAAAAGAAAGGTGTTTCAAGAATCGTATCGATAGCCTCGATATATTTAATAGTACTAGGATTATTTGTGTTTTTAGTTGTAACGGTTATCCCTATTATTAAAGATCAAATTGATGCATTAATAGATAACTTACCGTATTTCGGTCATGAAATCGAACGAGCAGCACGTAGATTTGGGGAAAGTAATTTACTTGGTAAAATTCAGGAGAATTTAAATATTGATGTAGCGAATATAGTAAAAGACTATACAGTTGATTTTACAAAGTCATTATCATCAGTAACTGGAAATGTAACTGGATTTTTAAGTACACTTACAGAAGTTGTTTTAACATTTGTCATGGTTCCGTTTATATTGTTCTATCTATTAAAAGATGGTGAACAATTACCGAATCACTTTTTGAAGTTTATTTCAGAGCAAAGACAACCGGCAGCAATGAGAATACTAGATGATATGCATTATGCGATTAGTTCGTATATAAGAGGGCAAATTATCGTTAGTTTGTTTATCGGAATCATGCTATTAATTGGCTATCTTATTATTGGTATTAAATATGCGGTATTACTTGCTATTTTAGCGATGATTGTAAATATCGTTCCGTACGTAGGTCCAGTTATTGCAATAACTCCAGCGTTAATTATCGCATTTATTGACTCGCCAGGAATGGTTTTAAAGGTAATTATCGTTATGATGGTTGTGCAATTAGCAGAAGGTAAGTTTATCTCCCCGCAAGTAATGGGGAAAAAGCTAGATATCCATCCGATTACAATAATCTTTATCATTTTAACTGCTGGTAACTTATTCGGTATTATGGGGATAGTTTTAGCAATTCCAGGATATGCGATATTAAAAGTGTTAGTTACACATGGTTATAGATTTGTAAAATTGAATACGTAAATGAGAGTTTTGTTACTCTTGTATTTGATCATACAAAACTATAATAGAAATGGAGGACTAAAAATGGGATGGATTATCACATTAATAGTTGGTGCTATTATAGGTGCAATTGCTAGTTCTATAACGGGTAAAAATTTCCCAGGTGGTATGTTCGGAAATATTATCGCAGGTTTATTAGGTGCTTCGTTAGGTGGTAGATTATTTGGATCTTTTGGGCCATCATTTGGTGGAATTCATGTCGTGCCAGCATTATTAGGAGCAATCGTATTAATTCTTATTGTATCATTTGTAGTGAAAGCTGCAAGGAAATAAATGTATGGAGATACATATATTATATGCAAAAAAGAAAAATATTGTCAAACTTACTCATCAATCAATTATATTAATATATCATATTCAAAGGAGGCTTCATTATTTATGATTCATAAATTACATTCCAGTTCTTTTGAGGTAGCAGCATCCATTTTACAAGTTCAAATTCCATCGTATAAAGTTGAAGCAGATTATTTAAACAGTACCGCAATACCCCGTTTATATGATACTGTAAACGATATTCAAAATTGCGGTGAAACATTCTTTGGATATTTTTCTAAAAATAAACTTGTCGGCTTTATTTCTTTTATGCAAGAAGAACAGCTAATTGATATTCACCGACTAGTTGTATCGCCTGATTTTTTTCAAAAAGGAATTGCAACGAAACTCTTAAGTTATATATTTAACATGTTCCCTTCTTCCATGGCATATATTGTACAAACAGGTAAAGCGAATACCCCTGCTATTGCATTATATAAAAAACATGGCTTCATTGAAGTAACAAATACAGAGCTCCCTGATGGTCTAGTTCTTACACAACTTAAAAAACAGAAAAAATAAATGGTGAAGATTGGTGAAGTACAATCTTCTATAGACGAGAAAGTGTATCGTAATTGGGGAAGTATTATTTCAAACATCAAAATATATCCAGAGTATATTGGGGGATTAGCAGGTCTTGAGGATTATTCTCATGCAATTGTTATTTTTTATATGAATGATTTTCAGGAAGAAAATAAACAGTCGTGGGCTAGAAAGCCAAGGGGATTAAGTGATTTTGATAAAAAGGGATGTTTTGCTCAGCGGACAAAGCATCGTCCAAACCCTATTGGTATTACTACTGTTGAAATATTGTCGATTGAAAATAACGTTATGACTGTGCAAGGATTAGACGCTAATGATCGAACGGCTATTTTAGATATAAAACCATATATTGCTGCTTTTGATACAAGAGAAAATGCTCGTGTGCCAGATTGGATGAATAAGTTAATGGAAAATTATTTTTAAATGAAATTGAATCAAAATGCACCAAATGAACTAGAATATATTCGTGAATTTTTAAATACATGGAAAATACCAAACGATACGAGAGAGCCAATTGATATGCTGCAAACAGAAGAGGATATAAAGCAATTTATGAAAGAATATTTTCATGAAGAGGTTCCCTTTCATACGATAGAGGAATTAAAAAGTTTTCGAGAAGACATTCGGTTAACAATTGAAAGCGAAGGATCGTTGCAAAAATGGTTGGAGAAATACCCATTTCAAGTACATATAAAGGAAGATATGAAAAGTGTTACATATGAACCGGTGCAAGAAGAGAATGTGTATACAAAAGTATTGAGTATTGTGTTAACGGCGATTCAAGAAAAGTTGTGGGGAAGGTTAAAGACCTGTCCAGATTGTCGTTGGGTATTTTATGATCATTCGCGCAATGGAAGTAAAAGATGGTGCGGTATGTATGCTGGAGATGAAGGAGGAAGAGCTTGTGGTACAATTGCGAAAGTGAAAAACTACCGAGCGAAGAGAAAAGGAAGATCGGGTTATAATGTGTAAATGTCTTTTGGATATTTTGCAGTATACGCATTTTTAGCTATTTATCTATTAACCTTTCTTCATTTTTCAGCTATTCAAGTAGGAACCATGTTGACGATTATGACAATCACATCACGAGTTATCCCTTTATTCTCAGGATTAATTGCTGACAAAATCGGCTATATCATTATGATGATAGCCGGATTATTTTTAAGAGGAATCGGATTTATCGCTTTAGGAATATGTTCTGATTTCTATACAATTTCTATTTCTTCTGCACTTATTGGCTTCGGAACTGCATTTTACGAACCTGCTGCTCGCGCTATATTTGGCTCACAACCAGCTCATATGAGAAAAAATTTATTTACATATTTAAACCTTAGTTTTAATTGCGGTGCAATAATTGGACCAATCGCAGGAGGTTTTTTACTCTTACTCGATCCAATCTATGCTTTCTCTCTAACAGGATCTCTTATGCTGTTATTCGCTTTAATCTTTTACTTACTTAAAAACCACTTCCAAGTTTCTACTGAAAACACGTCTATTACATTAGGAATACAGGCAATTTTACAAAACAAATCTTTCCTTCTGTTTTCATTTATCATGATTTTCTTCTATATTATGTTTACTCAGCTTACTGTCGCACTTCCACTTCATATGAAAAACATTAGTAATAGCAATCAACTTGCTACACTAGTTATTACGATAAATGCAATAACAGGCGTCATATTTATGGTGTTATTCCGAAAGCTATTTCATAAATACAACACACTTTTTATTATTAAATACGGTGTTTTATTAATGGGTGTTTCCTTTTTACTCATTCCTTTATTCCAACATCCATATTGGCTATTTATTTGTGTAATATTATTTACAATTGGCGAAACACTCGTATTACCTAACGCTGATATCGCTATTGCAAATTACAGTAACGAATCATATACAGCTACTTACTTCGGATTTTATCAACTATCACTCGCATTTGGTTTTATCATCGGTAATTATACCGGTACATCTTTTACATCCAACTTAAACGGAATGTATACACCATGGCTTATTTTCGGCGGAATAGGACTTATTGGCTTTATTTCACTACATATTTTAAACATTAAAAAAGGGGTCTCTAAAGAGGATAATATATTTATGTAATTGAATTGCTATAAAGAAGCAATTGAATGGTTCGAAAAGGGATACAAAGAATATTGGAAAAGCCCAAATTGGATGGGTAGATTTGTTTATGCTCTATATAAAGCTAATAATTTCACGCGTATAAATGAAGTTATACGGGAATCTATCGAAGCGAAAACAGCAGAAATAGAAGATGTTCAGAATGAAGAAGTAGAAGAAAACTGGACAGAAAACGATAAGAAAGAGTTAATTGAGGAATATACAGAAGAGAATAATTGTTATAAAACAATGATAGAACGTATCAAATCTGGATACGTTCCAGGATTAGAATTTGAAACTGATTATATAGGGGCTTGCTATTTATTTGGTTGTAAAAGACATAATCATCTTGAATATGAAAAATAAATGTTTGAACAAAATGAATATGAGAAAGCAATGGAACTATTTCAACGAGCGGTACATGAATCTAGAGGTGTACAATCTCTCAATAATCTTGCTTGGATGTACTTTTATGAGGAAGAGAATGATGATAAAGCTCTTGAATTAATAAAAGAAGTTGTTAAGTTGAATCCTTCCTCATACTTTCCTTATAACATCTTAGGGGAAATTTACATAAAACAAAAAAAGTGGGAAGAAGCGAAAGAAGTATTACAAAAGTCTATTTCGATTCAACCATCCAATGAAGCATATCACAATGTAGCTGTAGCTCATTATAACCTTGGAGAGCTGGAAAAAGCTTCGGGATTTTTCTTGTGAATGAAAAAAAAATTAATTGTTCTTCTATTCATTGGAATCATATTATCAGGATGTTCAACTATAGCAGAAAATTCTTTAGAAACCGGAAACGGCAGTATGGAATTATTAACACCAACGATTACAACAAAAGATAATGAATTAGAAATTAAGACGGAAGGTATTGATGAAAATAAAGTAACTTTTATTTATGTCGCTAATAAAAAAGTATTGGAACAAAAAATAAAGAATAGTGAATCCTACAAACTTGATATTACAGGTATCAATGATGCTCATAGGACAGATTACAAACCAAGAGTTCAACTTTTGCAAACAAAAGATGATGATAAGGATGGAGAAATAGTAACGTTTAAACAAGTTAGATATACAGTTAAAAACTAAATGAAAAAACAATGGATTTCTTGGTGGATTGGTAACATATTTTGGATTATCCTTTTTGGAGTGTGGGCAGCTATTATTTGGCTACGAGATGTTGATGGTGCTGGTGTTACTCAAACATCCGAAATTAAATCAATATCATTTATCGTTTTATTAATCGCGTTTATCATACCGATATTTATTCAAGTTATATGGCTAATCATTAATTTGAGGGTTAGTAGAAAAAACAATTATACGATTTAGATGTTACAAGCGTTACTTATTTTTGTGCTTCAAATTATATATGTTCCAGTATTAACAATCCGAACGATTTTGCTTGTAAAGAATCAAACAAGATCCGCTGCTGGTGTAGGATTGTTAGAAGGAGCTATTTACATTGTCAGTTTAGGGATTGTGTTTCAAGATTTATCAAATTGGATGAACATCGTTGCCTATGTCATCGGCTTTAGTGCGGGACTATTATTAGGCGGTTATATAGAGAATAAATTAGCAATTGGATATATTACGTATCAAGTTAGTTTACTAGACCGTTGTAATGAATTAGTAGATGAATTACGTCACTGTGGATTTGGCGTTACAGTATTTGAAGGTGAAGGAATTAATTCTATACGTTATCGCTTAGATATCGTTGCAAAGCGCTCTAGGGAGAAAGAACTTTTAGAAATTATTAATGAAATTGCACCGAAAGCGTTTATGTCTTCGTATGAAATCCGTTCGTTTAAAGGCGGATATTTAACGAAGGCGATGAAGAAGAGAGCACTGTTGAAGAAGAATAAAGATGATCATGCATCGTAAATGTGGACGATTACTCCGTTTGGAAAACAAGTGACAGGGTTCGGTATTGGATTAGCTGTAAGTGCATATTGTCTTTGGTTATTAGCTCGTAGAGTGGAGAAACTAGGAAGAAGTATAGTACTGAAAGAAAAGGCTCCTGGATTAGGGGTTTTAAACCGATTTGCAGCTGCAATTTTAGGGGCTATCATTATGTATGAAATTGAGCATGAAATGGAAATGTGGGCATTTGGTACAGGTATATTAGGCGGTCACTTTTTAATGATTGCGAATTTAGCTTATGCAAATATGCAGTTAGTGAAAGAAGAAGAGAAGCAAAGAGAAAAGGCTTCTAAAAACATAGAGCTATAAATGGTTGCGATTTTAATCGCATTTACTGGATTTTTCGTAGCAGCAGAGTTTGCGATTGTAAAAGTACGTTCAAGTCGTATTGATCAGCTTGTTGCGGAAGGGAAACGCGGTGCTTTAGCAGCGAAAAAGGTAACAACAAATTTAGATGAATATTTATCTGCTTGTCAATTAGGTATTACAGTTACAGCTATGGGATTAGGTTGGTTAGGTGAACCGACAATCGAAAAGTTATTACACCCGTTATTTGAGAAATGGAACATAAATCCTTCTATCTCATCAGTATTAACTTTTGGTCTTGCTTTTATGCTAATGACATATTTACACGTTGTAGTTGGAGAATTAGCTCCGAAAACGTTGGCAATTCAAAAGGCTGAAAAAGTAACGTTGTTATTGGCAACGCCGTTAATGATGTTCTATAAAATCATGTATCCATTTATTTGGGTATTGAACGGTTCAGCTCGTGTTATAACTGGTTTATTCGGTTTGAAACCAGCTTCTGAACATGAAGTAGCTCATACAGAAGAAGAATTGCGTCTTATTCTTTCAGATAGCTATGAAAGTGGCGAAATTAATCAAGCTGAGTATAAGTATGTAAATAATATATTTGAATTTGATAATCGTATTGCGAAAGAGATTATGGTACCGCGAACAGAAATCGTTGGTTTCTACCTTGAAGATTCAGTAGAACAACACATGAAAGTAATCCAAAATGAGCGATATACACGTTATCCGATTTTTGGAGAAGATAAAGATGATATTATCGGTATGGTCAATGTAAAAGATTTCTTTATTCGATATATGACCGAGGATCAAAAAGATTTATCATCAATTCGCTCGTATATGCGTCCGATTATTGAAGTAATGGAAACAACTCCAATTCACGATTTATTACTGCAAATGCAGAAGAAGCGAATTCCGATGGCTGTTTTATATGATGAGTACGGAGGAACAGCTGGAATTGTAACGCTTGAAGACATTTTGGAGGAAATCGTCGGCGAAATTCGTGACGAATATGATGAAGATGAAGCACCACCAATTCAACATGTGAACGAGTACCATAAAATTGTTGATGGAAAAGTGCTTATCTCAGAAGTAAAAGATCTGTTTGGATTACACATTGAAGAAGAAGATGTGGATACAATCGGTGGATGGATTATGATGCAAAATCATGAAATTGAAGAAGGACAATACGTTGAAGCAGAAGGTTATGAATTTAAAGTGTTAGAAAAAGACGCTTATCAAATTAAACGTGTTGAAATTCGCAAAATGGATTATGAACCAGAAGAAGAGAAAGCAGCAACTGTGTAAATGGCTCACGTGTCGAAACGAACGATTGATTATTATACGAATCTAGGTATCTTGAAAGCGGAGCGATCTCAATCTAATTATCGCTATTACGACGAAACAGCATTTGAGACATTACAATTTATTGAGAAGTGCAAAGAAATGCATATGCCGCTTTGTGAGATTAAAGAGAAAATCGAGGAGAAGAAGAAGCTGCTCGGTATCAATGAACACGTTTCGAAACAAGTGAATGAAGTGACAGACCATATTCATCGATTAGAAGCAGAGTTAACAGAGTTAAAGCCGCTTTTAGATGGATTGACTGATTCACAACGTGAAAAAATATCGAAATCTTTATCATGTCAAACGACAGCTTTAATACAAACACTTGCTCTATTATTATAGATGCATCACACTAAAATATTCGATCACGGTATTTTAATTAATAGAGGTTCTACTGATCGTTCAGTCGAGATTTGTAAACTACTCGCACCCCACTGGGAAGTGCGAGACTCCAGATTTCTTGAGTTTGATCCAACTAATACTGATATTGAAGTGATGGAAATTGAAAGAGAAATTACAGGTTGGAAAATCGTTTTAAATACTACAGAATTCTTTTGTTGTAATAATAAAGAAGAGTTTTTCTCATCTCTTCATACACTAGGACAAAATATGTATGCGATTAGAATGATTTTAATGATAGATAGTCATATTTACAATTATTCAAAGCCAAGATATTCTATCCCATTAGTAGAACAACGATACCACGGTGTCTTCCCTTATAACCCAAAACTCGGGTGTGCTTGGAGATTCATTCATAATCATCTAGATGGTGCATATTTACCTGGTAGACATTATTCGCGGCACGGGAATATAGTTTATGACTACCCTTCATTTATTTTAAAATTTTATTTTAGCCCTTGGAATGAACAGTCCAAGGCAAGAAAATTACAAATTACACCTACCCTTTCAAAAATGGGTGTTCAAATGGGACTTCAAACACATTACGGTCAATCTCCGGAAGAATTGGAAACCCGTTTTTTAGAACTTAGTAACGTAACACAAGACCTCCGTAATAATCCTGAATATCAAGAATTATTTCCAAAGTTCAAACCTTAAATGAAAGCTGTTATTCTTGCTGGTGGGTACGGTACAAGGATTGGGGAAGAAACACATTTAAAACCAAAACCTATGATTGAAATTGGAACGAAACCTATTCTATGGCACATTATGAATTTGTTTAGTCATTACGGAATTACTGAGTTTATTATTTGCTTAGGCTATAAAGGATATGCAATTAAAGAGTTCTTTCTAAATTACAACTTACACATGTCCGATTTCACAATACATTTAAGCGATAACACAATTACTAGCCACTCTCATCGTGTAGAACCATGGAAAGTTACATTAATCGATACTGGTCTTAATACCGAAACGGGTGGACGAGTGAAAAAGATTCAAAACTATGTCGGAGACGAACCTTTCTGCCTCACTTACGGCGATGGATTAAGTAATGTAAACATAAAAGAACTTATTGCATTTCATAAAACACATGGAAAAATGGCTACTGTTACTGCCGTGCAACCTCCTGGTAGATTTGGTTCTCTCGTTTTAGATAAACAATCTGTCACATCCTTTCAAGAGAAACCACTAGGTGATGGTGGATGGGTTAACGGTGGGTTTTTTGTTTTAAATCATGATATTTTCAATTACATTAGTGGAGATAAGTCTGTTTTTGAAACCGAAACTTTAGTTCAGTTAGTAAACAAAAATGAACTGGCAGCATTTCAACATACCGGTTTTTGGCATCCGATGGATACATTGCGCGATAAAAATAAATTAGTCGAGCTATGGGAAAATAATAACGCTCCATGGAAGGTCTGGTAAATGACTTCATCATCTTTTTGGAATAAGAAAAAAGTATTTATTACAGGACATACTGGCTTTAAAGGCTCATGGCTCACCCTTTTTTTAACTTCTTTAGGTGCAGAAGTAATCGGCTATTCTTCTCAGCCTCCATCCATCCCTAACCTTTTTGAACAATGTAACATAGCGAAAGAGTGCACGACAATGAAAGGCGATATTACAGATTACGATTCTTTATTACATGCCATTGGGCAACATAAACCCGACATTATATTTCATTTAGCAGCTCAGCCAATCGTCACCACTTCATACAAAGATCCGATTGATACATTTAAAACGAATGTTTTAGGTACTGTTCACGTACTAGAAGCAGCAAAGTACGTCGAAAGCGTACGTCTCATTATTAATGTTACGAGCGATAAATGTTATGAGAATGATGGAAGTGGTCATCGAGCATTTGTAGAATCTGATCGTTTAGGGGGCTATGATCCATACAGCGCTAGTAAAGCTTGCGCTGAATTAGTTGCAACATCGTATCAAAAATCTTTTTTTCACACGAACACCCTTTCACTCGCCTCAGTAAGAGCAGGCAATGTCATCGGTGGTGGTGATTGGGCAGAAAATCGCTTATTCCCAGATATCATTCGTGCATATTTACAAGACCTTCCTTTAAGTATTCGAAACAAAAATGCTATCCGACCGTGGCAACATGTTTTGGATCCTTTACATGGGTATACCCTTTTAGCTGAGAAACTTTGGAAGCATAAAGAGTATGCAGAAGCATGGAATTTTGGACCAATTAACGAGGCTAACATAACCGTCTATGATGTCATTCAATCTGTAATAAAATTATGGAATAAACCATTAACAATACTTTCTCCCACTATAAATACTCTTTATGAATCACCTATTTTAACACTCAATAGTACAAAGGCGGTAACTAAACTTGGTTGGACTCCCAAGCTATCAACAGAAAATGCTATCGCTTGGACCGTTGAATGGTACGAAAAATATGTATCCGGTGAAAATATAGAATCATTCACACGACAACAAATCGAAGCATTCAAAAAATTATAAATGGAACAGAAAAAATGCCGTTTTTGCCACTCATTACTAACAAATACGTTTTTAGATTTAGGCGTTTCCCCTCTCGCCAATTCATTTGTAGCTCCAGAAAACTCATATAAAATGGAACCTTTTTATCCACTTCATACATTTGTTTGTAACTCTTGTTTACTTGTACAATTAGATGAATTTGAATCTCCACAGAATATTTTTCATGACTATTTATACTTCAGCTCTTACTCCTCCAGTTGGCTACTACACGCTAAACAATATGTAGAAATGGCGATTAAGCGTTTCTACTTAACGAAGCATTCAAAAGTGATTGAAATTGCGAGTAACGACGGGTACTTATTGCAATACTTTCAAAAAGAAAATATCGAGACGTTAGGGATTGAACCAGCAAAAAATGTCGCAGAAATCGCAATTCAAAAAGGGATTCCTACTGAAGTGAATTTTTTCAGTAACGACTTAGCAAAAAAATTACCACAAGCTGATTTAATCGTCGCTAATAACGTACTAGCACACGTTCCGAACTTACATGATTTTGTCGCTGGCCTAAAAACATTATTAAAACGTGATGGCACGATAACAATTGAATTTCCGCACCTATTGAACCTCATATCTTTTAAGCAGTTCGATACTATCTATCATGAACACTTTTCCTACTTCTCACTTATAAGCCTTCAAAAAATTTTAGCTCATCATCATTTACAAATTGTTGATGTAGAAGAACTTTCAACTCACGGTGGTTCATTACGTATTTTTATAAAACATCTAAGCGCCCAATCAACTATCCATTCCAATGTTACAAGTTTAATCGAAAAAGAAGTAAATCACGGGCTAGATACATTAGATTGCTATCTCCTTTTCTCTAAACGCGTAGAACAATTGAAAATAAGTATTTTAAAGTTTTTTATAGAAGCGAAAGCTTTAAACAAACAAATTGTCGGTTACGGTGCTCCAGCTAAAGGAAACACCCTTTTAAATTATTGCGGCATAGGTAAAGAATTTCTAGCTTATACAGTAGATAAAAACCCTCACAAACAAAATCTCCTTTTACCAGGAACACGGATACCAATAAAATCTCCGGAAGAAATAAAACGTACAAAGCCTGATTACATTCTCATACTTCCTTGGAATTTAAAAGATGAAATTATGAAAGAATGCTCTTTCATTCGTGAATGGAGTGGCAAATTTTTAGTAACTGTTCCAGAAGTTGAGATGATTGAACCATGAATGAAGAAGATCCTTGTAACAGGTGGTAGTGGATGGATAGGTAAATATGTTGTACATTCCCTTATACAAAAAGGGTATGAAGTTCACGCCACATATAATAGAAATAAACCGTCTCACCTTTCCTGCCATTGGCATAAAGTAAACTTGCTTTGTGATGACGAAGTAAAAAAACTCATTTACGACATCAAACCTAGTCATCTCATTCATTTAGCTTGGGAAGCAGTACCACCAGCGTGTTATGTATCTATTCATAATTACTATTGGCTTACATCTAGCATCTCATTAATTCAACATTTCACAACATGCGGCGGAAAGCGAGTCGTTGTTTCCGGTACTGGCGCAGAGTATGAGTGGTTTAATGGTATACTCTTTGAAGATTCTCCGCTCCTTTCCTATAAAACCCCGTATTCATTATGTAAAAATGCACTACACTCCTGGTTACAGTCGTATGCACAACAAACCAACCTCAGCGTATGTTGGGGACGAATTTTTCATATGTATGGCCCTCATGAACAAGGAACGCGGCTCGTTTCTAACATTATCACTTCTTTATTAAAAAATGAGGAAGCACTATGTACACATGGAAAACAATCAAGAGATTTCCTCCATGTGGGTGACGTCGCTGATGCTCTCGTAACAGTATTAGAACGCAACGTTACAGGCACAATCAATATCGCTTCTGGTCAATCTGTACAAATTAAAGAATTAGCTTCTATCATCGCTAAAAAGATAGGAAAAGAACATTTAATTAAATTAGGTGCGATCCCTTTCTCTAAAGATGAACCTTTATTTGTCGGCGTTAATGTAGAACGTTTAAAAACTGAAGTAAACTGGAAACCAACATACGATCTAAATACAGGAATTGAAGAAACAATTTTATGGTGGGAATCATTTATACAAAAACATACCGATATGCATCACTAATTGATAGAGAAAGAGGAGGAGATTTACATTACTACAACCGTTATCTCTCATTTTTATAATGAAGAGTATTTATTACCATGGTGGCTTATTCATCATACGAAACTGTTTGATCATGGCATTTTAATTAATAAAGGTTCTACAGATCGTTCAGTCGAGATTTGTAAGAAGTTCGCACCGCATTGGGAAGTACGAGATTCTGTAAATCCAGAGTTTGATGCATTTGCGACAGATCATGAAGTGATGAGGGTAGAACAAGAAGTACAAGGATGGAAAATGATTTTAAATACGACTGAGTTTCTTTGTGTGCAAGATAAGAATCAGTTTTGGAAATCACTAAATGAATTAGGAGGGAGGATGTATTGGCTGGAAGGGCTTATTATGGTCGATAATCTTAACTATAATTATCCGGACCTTAACTTTGGAATACCTTTAATGAAACAGCGATTTCACGGTTATTTACCAGAAGATTGGGCGTTATGGAGAAGAGGTAGATTTATTCATAATCATGAACATGGAAGTTATACGGTTGGAAGACATTTATCCGCGCATGAATCTATGATTTATCCACCTCTTGCTTGCATATTATGGTTTGGATTTAGTCCGTGGAACGATGCGATGAGAAAGAGAAAATTACAAATTGGTTCGACTCTTTCTGAAGCTAGTAAGCATGGGGGAATGGGAACGCATCATATTATTACACCCGAAAAATTAGAAGAATGGTATAGGGATTTAGCGAGAGGAACGAAGGATTTACGTTTTAGTGATGCATATCGGTATGTTTTTGTATAAATGAAACAAACAATTTTAGGAGCTATATGTTTATCATTAGCAGCAAGTATATGGGGCGGTATGTATGTTGTTAGCAAATATGTACTCGACTTCATCCCACCACTGACACTCGTTTGGCTACGCTTTATCATTGCTTTCGTTGTTTTATATGGCATTTTGAAAATAGCTGAGAAAAAACAAAAGAAAAAAGTAACCATTCGCAAAAAAGATTGGCTATTATTCGCTTGGATTGGATTTATCGGATATTTCATTTCGATCACATGTCAATTTATCGGAACAAAATTATCCGACGCTCATACAGGCTCTTTAGTAACATCAGCTACACCTGCATTTATGGTTATATTTGCAGCGATCATTTTAAAAGAAAAACTAACCACTCGTAGACTTTTATCTACTATCATAGCGACAATCGGTGTCATTATCGTAATCGGATGGGATATTGAAATTGGCTCCTATTTTATCGGTACCATCATTTTAGTTGGAGCCGCTATCACATGGGCTTTGCTATCCATTTATGTAAAGATTGCTTCAGCTCAGTTTTCATCTTTAGTTATTACAACATACGCAATATTCTTTTCACTCTTTTTTATTACACCTTTTATGATATGGGAATTCCAATCAAACCCTATTGAACATATGAACATATATGTATTATTAGGCGTACTTTATTTAGGAATCGTCTCAACGGCAGGTGCATTTTTCCTTTGGAATAAAGGATTAGAGTTGATGGACGCAAGCATCGGTTCATTATTTTTCTTCTTCCAACCTATCGTCGGATCATTGCTTGGTTGGTTATTATTAAATGAAACATTAAACAGTAACTTTTTCATTGGTGGTATTCTCATTATATGTAGTGTTTTAATTACTACTTTTGAAAAGAAATGAATGCCGATTTGTTTTAAAATTGATTATTTTGTGCAGTTAGAATATTATGAAATAGTCAAAAGACAACAGGGGGTATACATTTTGACTAATCATAACGATCATTTAAAAGCAAATTGCGAAAAATGCTTCGGTCTATGTTGTGTGGCGTTACCGTTCGCAGCATCGGTAGATTTTGCAGTGAATAAAGATGGTGGTAAACCATGTTCCAATTTACAATCAGATTTTAAATGCAGTATACATAAAAATCTTAGAGGAAATGGTTATAAAGGCTGTACAGTATTTGAATGTTTCGGTGCTGGGCAGAAGATTTCTCAAGTTACGTTTAAAGGGATTGATTGGCGGAAAGATGCTAAGCATGCGAGAAAAATGTATGATGCTTTTCCGGTTATGCATCAGCTTCATGAAATGCTTTGGTATTTGAATGAGGCTATTCTATTGAAGGCGACACAATCGATTCATAAAGAATTAAGTAAAGCGATTGAAGAGACAGAGCGACTTTCGAATTTAAATGCGGACGAGTTAATGAAAGTAAATATTCCATTACATCGTGTAGAAGTAAATATTTTACTTTTAGAAACGAGTGAGCTAGTTTGGAAGGAAATGAATGCTGCGCGTAAGAAACGAATCATTCACCGCGGAGCAGACCTTATGGGAGCAAATCTGAAAAAGAAAAATTTACAAGGTGCGAATTTAAGAGGAGCATATTTAATTGCGGCTAACTTAAATGGTGCAGACTTAAGGGGGGCAGATCTTATCGGGGCAGATTTGCGAGATGCAGATATTCGCGGAGCAGACTTTACAAATAGTATTTTTCTTACGCAAGTTCAAATTAATGCGGCGAAAGGGGATAAGCATACGAAATTGCCGGAATTGTTATCCCGTCCCACGCATTGGAGTGCGTAAATGAAAATGAAGGATAATAAAGAGTTTATTGGATATGTTGGAACGTACACGAAAGAAAATAGCGAAGGAATATATACGTTTACTTTAAATACGGAAGCAAAGAAAATTAGTAATGTAACACTTGCGGCCAAGCTTGATAATCCTACATATGTAACGATTAACCGAAATAATGAATATCTCTATTCTGTTGTTAAAGAAGGCGAATCTGGTGGTGTAGCTGCTTATTCGATTAATAGTCATACTGGAGAGCTAAAGGCGGAAAATAGACAAGTAGTAGAAGGGGCTTCTCCTTGTCATATTAGTGTTGATAGTGGAAATCATATGGTAGTTACAGCAAATTACCATAAAGGAACGATTGAGTCTTTCGTAGTTAATGAAGAAGATGGAACTGTAAATCCTGCTTCATCTATTATGACACATGAAGGTTCAGGTCCGAATAAAGAAAGACAAGAAAAACCACATGCACATTATGCGGGATATACACCTGATGAAAAATATGTGGTGGGTGTTGATTTAGGAATTGATAAATTAATTACGTATGATATAAAAGATAGTACATTAAAAGAAGTGAATAGTTTATCTGTAAATCCAGGAAGTGGTCCAAGACACATTACTTTTCATCCGAATGGAAAGTACGCTTATGTGATGACTGAGCTAAGTTCAGAAGTCATTGTGTTAACATATCATTCGGAAGAGGGATCCTTTACAGAATTACAGTATATTTCTACTGTTCCCGAAGAATTTGATGGAAATAGTCAAGGAAGCGCTATTCATATTTCTTCTGACGGCAATTTTGTATATGCAGCCAATCGGGGTCATAATAGTATCGCTGTTTTCAGTGTAAATCAAAATTCAGGACAGCTTACATTTGTTGAACATACATCTACAGAAGGAAATTGGCCAAGGGACTTTGTATTAGATCCTACGGAAAAGTTCCTTGTTGCTACAAATGAAAAGTCACATAATCTTGTGCTATTTTCAAGAAGTGAAACGACAGGGGAGCTAACTCTTTTACAATCTGATGTTGTTGTACCAGAGCCTGTTTGTGTTAAATTTTTAAATGTTTAAATGATTGGTGTAGATATTGGGACGACTAGTACAAAATCAGTTTTATTTTCGATTGATGGATCTGTTATTGCAAGCCACGGGATTGAATATCCTTTATATTCTCCAGCGCCAGAAATAGCAGAACAAGACCCGGAAGAGATCTTTCAAGCAGTGATACATACGATTAAAGAAACTGTGCAATCAAGTAAAGTACAGCCGATTGATATTCTTTGTGTTTCTTTTTGTTCGGCAATGCATAGTGTCATTGCTATAGATGAAAAAGGAAATCCGTTAACGAGATGTATTACTTGGGCAGATAATAGAAGCGCAAGCTGGGCGGAGAAAATAAAGAATGATAGGAATGGTCATGAAATTTATCTTCGTACTGGCACACCAATCCATCCTATGTCACCGCTTTCGAAATTAGTTTGGCTACAGAATGAACAAGCAGAATTATTCGCCAAAAGTTATAAATTCATTTCTATTAAAGAGTATGTTTTTTATAAGTTATTTAAGGAATATGTAATTGATTATTCTATAGCATCAGCAACAGGAATGTTTAATTTAAAATCTTTAAAATGGGATGAAGAGGCTTTACAGGTTGCTGGGATTACAGATGAAAAACTTTCTAAACTTGTTCCAACTACGCACAGCTTAATAGGATTAGATGAAGGACTTGCAAAAGAGATGAATGTACTTGTTTCTACGCCCTTTATAGTAGGAGCGAGTGATGGAGTACTATCTAATTTAGGTGTAAATGCAATAGAACCTGGGGTTGTTGCGGTTACAATCGGTACAAGTGGTGCGATACGTGCTGTAACAAATCGTCCTGTAACAGATCCAAAGGGTAGAATTTTTTGTTATGCCCTAACTGAAGACCATTGGGTAATCGGTGGACCTGTTAATAACGGTGGCATGATTTTCAGATGGGCTCGTGACCAATTAGGCACTTCAGAGATTGAGCTTGCGAAGCGTTTAGGAAAAGATCCATATGAAGTGCTTACTGAAATAGCAGCAAAAGTTAATCCTGGATCTGACGGTTTATTATTTCATCCGTATTTAGCGGGGGAAAGAGCTCCTTTATGGAATGCAAATGCGCGAGGATCTTTCTTTGGGCTCGGATTGCATCATAAGAAAGAACATCTTATTCGTGCTGTTTTAGAAGGGGTAATTTATAATTTGTATACCGTTCTTCTCGCTTTAAAAGAGCTCATTGGCGAACCGAAAAAAATTCAAGCGACAGGCGGTTTTGCGAGATCGGAACTTTGGAGACAGATGATGGCGGATATTTTTCATCAAGACGTATATGTTCCTGAAAGTTTCGAAAGCTCGTGCTTAGGAGCTGCTATCCTTGGTTTATATAGCTTAGGTGAAGTAGATACATTACACGTAGTTTCAAAAATGGTAGGTGCAAATTTCTATCATGAGCCAAACATGAAAAGTGTGGAGAAATATAAAGAGTTAACACCAATCTATATTCGTCTGTCCCGTCACTTGGAAGAAGAATATGAAAGTATAGCAGCTTTTCAGAAAAAATGGGTTTAGATGAAGTTTTTTATTGATACTGCAAATCTTGAGGACATAAAAAAAGCATATAAACTTGGAGTTTTAGCTGGTGTTACAACGAATCCTTCTTTAGTAGCAAAAGAGGGCGTTAAGTTTGAAGACCGTATCGCAGAAATTTGTCAGGCAGTACCTAAAGTTGAGTCTGTTTCGGCAGAAGTAACGCCAGATGCTGTTACAGCTGAAGAAATGATCGCCCAAGCAGAAGAGCTGATTAAAATTAACGGTGGCGATAAAAAAGTCACGATAAAACTTCCGATGACGCTAGCAGGATTAGAAGCTTGTCGCTATCTTACTGAAAAAGGTGTGAAAACGAACGTTACACTTATTTTCACTGTGAACCAAGCTCTTTTAGCGGCCCGAGCAGGTGCAACGTACGTTTCTCCATTTTTAGGACGTTTAGATGATATTTCTGAAGATGGTGTACTATTAGTTGCTAAAATTGCTGAATTATTCGATGTTCATCAATTAGATACACAAATCATTGCGGCTTCTGTCAGACACCCAGACCATGTAACTCGTGTAGCGCTGGCGGGTGCTCACATTGCAACAATTCCTTATAAAGTAATTGAGCAACTTGCTATGCATCCATTAACAGATCAAGGTATTGAAAAGTTCGCTGCAGATTGGGCGAAAGCACCTAAGCTATAAATGAGAGTAGGATTAATTGGTTTAGGTAAAATGGGATTAAATTTAGGGAAAAATTTAATGGATCATAAACATGAAGTAGCAGCATTCGATTTAAATACGAGTGCAGTGGAAGAAATGAAAGAGTACGGGGCTACAGGTGTATCAAGTTTAAAAGAACTTGTTCAGTCATTACAATCACCAAGAATTCTTTGGGTTATGGTACCACACGCAGTTGTTGATTCTGTTATTGATGAGGTTACACCATTGCTTTCAAAAGGAGATATTTTAATTGAAGCGGGTAATTCACATTATAAAGAGTCTATTCGCCGATATGAACAACTAAAGAAAGATGGCATTCACTTTATGGATGCAGGAACTTCTGGCGGAATGGAAGGCGCTCGTAATGGTGCTTGTTATATGATTGGAGGAGATCAAGAAGCTTGGGATATCGTTGAACCTATCTTCCGTGATACAGCTGTAGAAAATGGATACTTATACGCTGGAAAAGCTGGTAGTGGTCACTTCTTAAAAATGGTTCACAACGGAATTGAATACGGCATGATGGCTGCGATTGGTGAAGGGTTTGAGATTCTAGAGAAAAGTGAATTTGACTACGATTATGAAAAAGTATCAAGAGTATGGAACAACGGTTCAGTCATTCGTTCTTGGTTAATGGAATTAACTGAAAATGCATTTTCTAAAGATGCAAAACTAGATGAAATTAAGGGAGTAATGCATTCTTCTGGTGAAGGAAAATGGACAGTAGAAACAGCATTAGACCTTCAAACAGCAACTCCTGTTATCGCAATGTCTCTATTAATGCGCTACCGCTCATTAGACAATGATACATTTACAGGAAAAGTTGTAGCAGCTCTGCGTAATGAATTTGGCGGACATGCAGTAGAAAAGAGATAAATGAAAGTATTTAGGGGGACAATTACTATGGCACAAAACATGAATCAATTAGCAGTGAATACACTTCGTACGTTATCAATTGATGCTATTAATGCAGCAAATTCAGGTCATCCAGGTCTTCCGATGGGAGCAGCACCGATGGCTTATGCATTATGGGCGAATCATTTAAATCACAATCCTAATCATCCAAAATGGTTTAACCGTGATCGTTTCGTTTTATCGGCGGGACATGGATCGAGCCTACTATATAGCTTACTTCATTTAGCCGGATATGACGTTTCGATTGATGACTTGAAAAGCTTCAGAAAGTTAAATAGTAAAACACCAGGACATCCTGAGTTTGGTCATACTTCTGGAGTTGAAGCGACTACAGGCCCGTTAGGACAAGGGATTGCCAATGCTGTAGGAATGGCAATGGCAGAAGCGCATTTAGCAGCGAAGTTTAATAAGAATGGTCACTCTATTATAGATCACAATACGTACGCTTTAGTTGGAGACGGTGACTTAATGGAGGGTGTCGCTTATGAAGCGATGTCCATGGCAGGGCATATGAAACTTGGCAAGTTAATTGTGCTGTATGATTCAAATGAAATTTCACTTGATGGTGAATTAAACATTGCTTTCTCTGAAGATATTCAGAAAAGGGTAGAATCTGCACATTGGCAATATGTAAGAGTTGAGGATGGGAACGATGTTGATGCTATTACAAAGGCTATTCAATTAGCGAAAGACAATACGGACCAACCTACTCTTATAGAAATTAGAACCATTATAGGTTACGGAAGTCCAAAAGTTGCTGGAACGAACAAAGCACATGGTAACCCGCTTGGAGTAGAAGAAGCGACAGCGACAAAACAAGTGTATGGTTGGCATTATGAGGAAGATTTCTTTGTGCCGGAAGAAGTAACAGCTCATTTTAATGAGCTGAAACAAAAAGGTATTGAAAAAGAAAATGGCTGGAATGAGCAGTTCAACTTATACAGAGAGTCGAACCCTGCACTGGCAGATGAGTTAGAAAAAGCGATTACAGGTGAGGTTTTAATCGAAGCGAAAGACATTTTATCCTTCGATACGGATAAAACGATTTCAACACGTGTTGCAAGTGGGGAAGCTATTAATCATTATGTGAAATCGATACCTTCTATTTTCGGTGGAAGTGCGGATCTTTCGCATTCTACTATGACAGATATAAAAGGTGAAGCCGTGTATGCAGTAGAATCATTTGCTGGCCGAAATATATACTTTGGTGTACGTGAACATGCAATGGGAGCGGCAGCGAATGGACTGGCTCTTCATGGAGGAGTAAAACCTTTCGTTAGTACATTCTTTATATTTAATGATTATCTTCGTCCATCCATTCGACTTGCTGCATTGCAAAAGTTACCTGTTACTTATGTATTTACACATGATTCGATTGCTGTAGGAGAAGATGGTCCAACGCATGAACCAATTGAACACTTGGCAGCTCTTCGGGCAATTCCTGGTTTAACAGTTATCCGCCCGTCAGATGCAAATGAAACAGCAAGTGCGTGGGCTTATGCATTACAGCAAACGGAAGGTCCAGTCGTTTTAGTACTTAGTCGTCAAAATTTACCGGTGTTTAATGAAACGAAAGCGAACATAGAGAATCTTTCTAAAGGAGCTTACGTATTAACACAAACGAATGAAAATCCGGATGTGATTTTCATTGCGACAGGTTCTGAAGTTTCTTTAGCTGCTAGTGCGAAAGCAAAATTAGAAGAGGATCATGTTTCTGTTCGTATCGTTGCAATGCCGAGTTGGGAATTATTCGATCGCCAAGCGAAAGAATATAAAGAATTGGTTCTTCCATCTTCTGTAACGAAACGAGTATCTCTTGAGATGGGTGTATCTCTCGGTTGGGAGCGTTATGTAGGGCAGGAAGGAAAAGTATTATCAATTGAAACATTTGGAGCTTCAGGCACTGGAGCTGAAGTCATGAATCTATTTGGATTTACGACAGAAAATGTTGTTCAAATTACAAAAAATGTATTGAATTCTTAGATGACCTTTGTTTTATTTGGGGCGACAGGGGACTTAGCGAAACGTAAAATTTACCCTGCACTATATAACTTATATAGAGATCAAAAGCTTCCAAAACAAATATCCGTTATCGGGCTTGGGAGACGTCAAGTATCTCATGAAGATTTTCAAAAAAGAATAAAAGAATCAATAGAGACGTTTTCCCGTCATAGGGAAGAAGGTACTCCAGAACTCGAAGGTTTTTTAGATAATTTTCGCTATTGTCCATTAGATGTGAGTAAGCCGGAAGACTATGAGAGGTTATTACAAGTCGTTCGTGAAAGGGAAGAAGAACTACATATAAAAGGTAATAGAATGTTCTATCTTTCAGTTGCTCCTGAATTTTTCGAGACAATTGCTTTAAATATTAAGGAAAGCGGACTTGATAAAACGGATGGATGGAAACGCCTAATGATTGAAAAACCATTTGGGCACGACCTTACATCTGCTCGTGAGCTTAATGATAAGCTTAGTCGAACGTTTGAAGAAGACGAGATATACCGTATCGATCATTATTTAGGTAAACCGATGATTCAAAACATTGAAGCACTAGAATTTGCAAATCCTGTTCTCCAATCGATTTGGAATAAAGAACATATAGCGAATGTACAAATCACAGCGAGTGAAACAGTTGGGGTTGAAGAAAGGGCAGGATATTATGATCATGCAGGAGCCATTCGTGATATGGTTCAAAATCATATGTTACAAATATTAATGATGACTGCTATGAATCTGCCGGAAAAAATCAATGCATGTGAAATTCGAGAGGAAAAACGAAAGGTAATGGAAACGCTTCGTAAAGTGAAAAAAGAAGACGTTCACAACCATATCATTCGCGGACAATACGCTTCAGGAGAGATAAATGGTCAACAAGTTGTAGCATATAAAGAGGAGCCAGGAGTAAATCCTTCTTCTAACATAGACACATTTGTTGCTGCTCGTTTATGGATCGATAATCCGTTTTGGACTGGCGTTCCCTTCTATATACGAACAGGTAAACGAATGAAAGAAAAGTCTACTCGTATTGTAATCGAATTTAAAAATACGTTAAAACAGCAGTATCAAGATAATAATCCAAATGCAGAACCTAACTTATTAATAATTGAAATTAGCCCTGGTGAGAATGTTTCATTACAGTTAAATAGTAAAAATCCATTGAAAAATGGAGAGATTGAACCAATCCGTATTAACTTTACTTGTGAGCAAGTGGATGTGGGAGTACCTGAAGCCTATGAAAGACTTATCCATGATGCTGTAAGTGGAGACGCAACATTCTTTGCACATTGGAGAGAAGTTGAATTGTCATGGGAATGGGTACAACCAATTCTGGAAGCATTCGAGGAAAACTTATTGCCACTTCATGAATATGAGTCTGGTTCATATGGTCCAGATGCAGCTAATGAACTGTTGCAAGAAAGTGGATTTAAATGGTGGTTAGATCAAAAAACGGAAAAATAAATGGATTCAATGACATTTCTTTTATTTGGAGCGACGGGGGATTTAGCGAAACGAAAAATTTACCCTGCTTTATACAAACTATTTAGTAATCAAAATATACCGCAATCTATTTCTATTATCGGTATTGGCAGAAGGGTAATGTCAGATGTGGAATTTCAAACAAAGGTAGAACAATCCCTTGCTACATTTTCTAGAATATCTACTGATGACGAATCAGGAGTAGAAGAATTTATTAGCACATTTCGTTATTGTCAATTAGATACAGCGAATATAGAGGACTATCAAGATTTGTTGAGTCTTGTAAAGAGGCGTGAAACAGAATTAAATATTCCTAAAAACCGCATGTTTTACCTATCTGTTGTACCAGAAGTATTTGATGTAATTGCTTTGAATATTAAGGAAAGTGGATTGTGGGCTACAAAAGGATTGAACCGTCTTATTATAGAGAAGCCTTTTGGTCATAGCTTAAAATCTATTCGCGAGTTAAATACAAAGTTAATTAAAGGTTTTGATGAAACTGATATTTATTGTATTGATCATTATCTTTGAGTGGAAAGAATGAAAGCGATAGGACTTATGCAATATGGAGATAAAAGTGTACTACAAGAAATCGAAATGAAAACACCTCTATTGGGAGAAAACGATGTACTGATTGAAGTATATGCAGCTGGTGTAAATCCCGTAGATTGGAAAATACGTGAAGGTTTACTTCAAGACGTAATTTCTTATGATTTCCCGCTCGTTTTAGGATGGGATGTTGCAGGTGTAGTTGCTGCTATAGGGAAAAACGTAACAGCATTTAAAGTGGGGGATGAAGTATATAGTCGTCCGGATATTGAACGAAACGGCACTTATGCAGAGTACGTGGCTGTAGATGAGAAGTATGTGGCGAAAAAACCGAGAAATCTATCTTTTGAAGAAGCAGCATCAATCCCTTTTGTAGGTTTGACAAGTTGGCAAAGTTTAGTGAAATTCGCCAATGTTCAAAAGGGGAATAAGGTTTTAATTCATGCTGGGTCCGGGGGGATTGGCACGTTTGCTATTCAACTAGCCAAAAGTTTCGGTGCACATGTTGCAACTACGACTAGTACGAAAAATATACAATTTGTAAAGGATTTAGGCGCTGATACTGTCATTGATTACAAAACAGAAGATTTTTCTCTACATCTGCATAATTACAATATTGTATTTGATGTGTTAGGCGGGGATGTACTAAAGGATAGTTATAAAGTGCTTGCACCAAATGGAAAGTTAGCGTCTATTTATGGTCCGAAAGGTATGGGAATTCCGCAAACTGAGATATCAATAGAGAAAAATATTCAGAGTGACCATATATTTACTGAACCTAACGGATATGAACTTTCTCTTATTACAGAATTAATTGAGAGTGGGAAGATTAGACCTGTTGTAACGCATGTGTTGCCTTTACATGTAGAAGGTGTAAAAAAAGCACACCACATAAGTGAGTCAGAACGTGTTCTTGGCAAAATTGTATTGAAGAAACATTGGTAAATGGAAAAGTTTGCGAATCATTTTGGATATAAACGTATGTTTGCGAAAGAACGACTTACATTAGGAGTTCACATTCCGATTGAAAATTATCAGTTTCATGCTCCAACGATGGAAAAACAAATAGAATTGGTACAAAAAGCGGAACAATATGGTTTTACAGGCGTATGGCTTCGCGATGTTTTACTGCAAGACCCTGACTTTGGTGATCCTGCAACAGGTCAAATTTACGATATGATGATTTATTTAACGTATTTAGCAAGTAAAACAGAGAAAATAGCATTCGGAACATCGGCAACTGTATTGTCACTTCGCCATCCATTGCGTGTAGCGAAAGAAATTGCGACATTGGATCAACTGTTTCCAGAAAGAATTATGCTCGGCGTTTCATCCGGTGACCGACGTGCCGATTTCAAGGCGTTAGGTGTTAGTCATGAAACACGAGGTGAAAAGTTTAGAGAAGCGTTTACTTACTTGGAAGAGATTTTGTATAAAAACTTCCCGTCTATCCAGTCGACACTAGGAGAAGTGCATGGAGCGAATTTAGTTCCAAAACCGTCTAAACGTGTTCCAACCTTTATTACAGGTTTTAGTCAGCAAAATATGGACTGGTTCGCTGAACATGGTGATGGATGGATGTACTACCCACGTAGTCCGGTGCATCAGGCTGCAGCAATTGGACAATGGAGAGAACTAGTAGAGGATTATCATCCAGATGTATTCAAACCATTTATACAACCGATGCATTTAGACTTATCTGAAGATCCAAATGAACGCCCTACACCGATACGTTTAGGTTACAGTACAGGACGTAAGGCACTAATTAAATTACTTGATATATATAAAAATATTGGTGTGAATCATTTATTCCTTGCTCTATTTGATGGGCAACGTCCGGCTGATGAAGTGCTGGATGAGCTAGGAGAAGAAGTACTTCCTCATTTCCCAGCATTGTAAATGAAAGCACAAATTATCCATTCTTTTGGGGATTCATCTGTATTTCAATTAGAGGAAGTTCCAAAACCGAAACTTTTACCAGGTCATGTTCTAATCCATGTAAAAGCAACAAGTGTAAATCCAATCGATACGAAAATGCGTAGTGGCGCTGTTGCATCAGTTGCTCCTGAGTTTCCGGCTATATTACACGGGGATGTCGCTGGTATTGTTATAGAAGTAGGAGAAGGCGTTTCGAAATTCAAAGCTGGCGATGAAGTATACGGGTGTGCCGGAGGATTCAAAGGAACTACTAGTGGTGCACTTGCAGAATTTATGCTTGCTGATGCTAGGTTAATTGCTCATAAACCTAAAAATATAACAATGGAAGAAGCAGCCGCTCTACCATTAGTTGCAATTACAGCATGGGAATCTTTATTTGATCGAGCACATATTAAACCGGGACAAAACGTCCTCATTCACGGAGCTACTGGTGGCGTAGGACACGTAGCCATTCAACTAGCTAAATGGGCAGGTGCTAAAGTTTTCACGACAGCTTCCCAGCAAAACAAAATTGAAATAGCACATCGTCTAGGAGCCGACGTTGCTATTAACTATAAAGAAGAATCTGTTCAAGAATATGTGCAAAAACATACGAACGGAAATGGATTTGAAGTTATATTTGATACAGTAGGTGGCAAAAATCTCGATAATTCTTTTGAAGCTGCTGCGGTCAATGGAACTGTCGTAACAATTGCTGCTCGTTCAACCCATGACCTCTCTCCTTTACACGCAAAAGGACTCTCTCTGCACGTTACTTTTATGGCATTAAAAATATTACATAAAGATAAGCGTAACGATTGTGGGGAAATCTTAACTAAAATAACGCAAATAGTAGAAGAAGGAAAACTTCACCCATTGCTAGATTCTAAACCTTTCACGTTTGATGAAGTTGCACAAGCACATGAGCATTTGAAGTCGAATAGAGCAATAGGAAAGATAGTGCTGAAAAATGTTTGGTAAATGGATGAAGAAATACGTTATATGACCGGAACGAAGTCTAATTTTTCATTGGAACAAATTCAGACACATATACATAAGGTGAATAACGATTCAAGTCGCTATGATTTTGCTATTTGTTTAAAGGAAACTGACGAAATGATTGGAGAATTATCGATTCTTGATATCGATGAGGAGAATCGAAAAGCAGGATTCAGAATATCGATGGCATCTGTTTCATTAACAGGAAAAGGGTATGGGACTGAAGCAATCAAAATTGTTCTAAGTTTTGTTTTTGAACAACTCAAATTAAATCGATTACAGTTAGAAGTATTTAGTCATAATTTACGTGGAATGAGAGCTTATGAAAAGGTTGGGTTTGTAAAAGAAGGAATCTTACGTCAATCTTTAAATTATAATGACACGTACTCTGATGAAATTATGATGGCGATTCTTAAAAGGGATTATAAAAATATGCAATAGATGTCAAATGAGAGTGGAAGTTATTCAAAAAGATTAAACCAAGATGGTTTTATATCGGCTGGAGCACTTGATCCTAATGTTGTAGGACCTACATTACCACCAATACCATCATTTACATTTCCAACCGGAGCGACGGGTCCAACCGGGGATACCGGAGCAACCGGAGCAACGGGTCCAACCGGGGATACCGGAGCAACCGGAGCAACAGGTCCAACAGGGGATACGGGAGTAACTGGAGCAACGGGTCCAACAGGGGATATCGGAGCGACAGGAGTAACGGGTCCAACTGGACTCACACCAACAACTTCAACAAAATCTATTCAATTTGGAGGTAGTAATGCAGGATTTCAGCTTGTAGCAGGATCACCTGGCGCGGCTTCACAAACGCTTCCTTATGTAACAGCCGGGGCTGGTAGTGTTGTTGGTTTTTCTGTTTCTATTAACGTAGTTAATTTATCTCCAGGCACATACTTATTACAAGTATGTGATAATGTATTTAATAATGCAGTTGCACCGCTAGTTGGTCAAATCGTATCTACAATTACCTTTACTGTTACATCCAGTATTACTGGAACGATAGTATTTTCAATTAAACCTACTGATATTGGACCACAGCCTGTAAAAATATTTAACCCAAGTCCAGTAGTTGCGCCTGCAACAGTTACATGGACTAGTACGATACCTGGTAATCCAGTTGCGATAACAGATGCTATATCACTCTTTATTGTGCCAACGATTACGCAAAGTGCTGTGTATGCTGTGTCTATATCTACAGCAATCTAGATGACAAAAGATTTCTATACTGCACTGAAAGAAAGACGTACTTATTATGGGATTAACAAAGAGGTACAAGTATCAGATGAAAAAATTAAAGAAATCGTGGAGTTTGCTGTGAAACATACTCCATCAGCTTTCAATTCTCAAACTGCGCGATTAGTTGTATTATTTGGTGAAGCTCATAATAAATTATGGGATATTACAACTAAAACATTAAGAAAAGTAGTTGGAGATGGAGATTTCTCAGGAACGCAACAAAAAATGGATTCCTTTAAAGCTGGTTATGGAACAGTACTATACTTTGAAGATGAAGCGATAGTTAAATCGCTTCAAGAAAAATTTGCTGCATATGCTGAAAACTTCCCGATTTGGTCAAACCAAGCATCAGGTATGCATCAATTAGTTGTGTGGACAGCATTAGAAGCAGAGGGATTAGGGGCATCTTTACAACATTATAATCCATTAATTGACGATGAAGTGAAAGCAGAATGGAATATCCCTGCTAATTGGAAACTAATTGGACAAATGCCATTTGGTAATCCAACAGCTGCACCAAGTGAAAAAGAATTCCAACCGCTTGAAGAGCGTGTGAAATTTTATAAGTAAATGGAAAAATTTATATTAGCGTTTGATAGAGAACTTGTAATTGCAGAAAAAAAAGATTCAACATGGAGCGTCCAGTCGCACTTTGTAGGTGCTAATCCAGTTGCGTTAGCTTCTGATCCATACGATCCAGAAAGAATGTATTGTGGTACTTTTGATAGGGGATTATGGAGAAGTAAAGATGGAGGAAGTTCATGGGAAGCGATTGGTACGTTACCTTCCTTTGGTGAAGTGTTCCCAGCTAGTGCTATTCATATGAGAGCTATTACAGCAGTTTCTGTATCTCCAGCGAAGGGTGATGACGGTAACGGGATCGTATATGTAGGAACTGAACCGAGCGCAATGTTTGTATCCAAAAATGGAGGAGACAGTTTTGAATTACTAACTGATTATCGACAAATGCCATCGTATTCATCATGGTTTTTTCCTCAACGAACATATACGCACCATGTAAAACATATTGAAATTGATGCTAATAATCCAGAAACTATATATACAACGATTGAGGTTGGGGGATTAATTAAAAGTGTAGATGGCGGTATGACGTGGACTGAGGAAAAAGAGGGGAACTATCCTCAAGATATTCACATTCTTAAATCACATCGCAATGCCCCAAATCGTTTATACGGAGTGTTAGGGGATTCATTCTTGAAAGAACCAGGTCAAGAGTATGCGGAGAGTAATGATGGAGGTAAGACTTGGAACTATATTTGTAGTGGGCTAAAGCATCATTACGCATATCAAATGGCAGTTAACCCAAATGATCCAGAAAATATTATTATCGCGACATCTTCAAATCCACACGTAGCGCATGATTACAATAATGGAAATTGTGAATCATTTATTTATAAGAAAGAAAAAGATCAGCCTTGGGCAGAAATGAATGCAGGTTTACCAACTCCTAAAGGCACAATCATACCAGTATTAAAGGCAACAAGTAATGGAACGTTCTATCTATTTAGTAATAAAGGTGTTTATCAGTCAGTAGATGGCGGCTTAAATTGGACGTCATTAGAGATTCCTTGGGAGAATAGATTTATGGAACAACACCCTTATGAGATGTTAATTATTAAATAAATGAAAAATTTACAAAGTACAACAACATTGCATAACGGTGTAGAAATGCCTTGGTTCGGTTTAGGTGTATTTAAAGTAGAAGAAGGACCAGAACTTGTAGGGTTCGGTTTAGGTGTATTTAAAGTAGAAGAAGGACCAGAACTTGTAGAAGCAATTAAATCAGCAATTAAAGCAGGATACCGTAGTATCGATACAGCGGCGATTTATGGAAATGAAGCAGCTGTTGGTGAAGGGATTCGTGCAGGTATTGAAGCAACTGGAATTTCAAGAGAAGAATTGTTTATCACTTCAAAGGTATGGAATGCAGATCAAGGATACGAAGAAACAATTGCTGCATACGAAGAGAGCTTAAAAAAATTAAAACTAGATTATTTAGATTTATATCTTGTTCATTGGCCTGTAGAAGGGAAATATAAAGATACGTGGAGAGCGTTAGAAATACTTTATAAAGAAAAGCGTGTACGTGCAATTGGCGTAAGTAATTTCCAAATCCATCATCTGCAAGATGTAATAAAAGATGCGGAAATTAAGCCGATGATCAACCAAGTAGAATATCATCCTCGTTTAACACAAAAAGAATTACAAGCTCTCTGTAAAGAGCAAGGTATTCAAATGGAAGCATGGTCACCACTTATGCAAGGTCAATTATTAGATAATGAAACGTTACAAGCAATTGCTGATAAACACGGTAAAACAACAGCGCAAGTTATCTTACGTTGGGATTTACAAAATGGAGTTATTACAATTCCAAAATCAACGAAAGAGCACCGCATTATTGCAAATGCTGATGTATTTAACTTTGAGTTAACGAAAGAAGATATGAAAAAAATCGATGCATTAAACGAAAATCACCGCGTTGGTCCAGATCCAGATAACTTTGATTTCTAATTGAATTCATATACAGCATCGTCTTCAGAAGTTCAGACGAATCGAAGAAGTATAGTTGCGTTATTAGCGCTAGCAATTAGTTCGTTCGGGATTGGGACAACTGAATTTGTTAGTGTCGGTTTATTACCATCGATTTCGGAAGATTTACATGTATCGGTGACAACAGCTGGTTTAACAGTTTCTTTATATGCATTAGGAGTAGCATTTGGTGCTCCAGTATTAACGTCATTAACAGCTAATATGTCACGAAAAACGTTATTAATGTGGATTATGATTATTTTCATTATTGGTAACGGAATTGCAGCTGTCGCAACAAGCTTCACTGTATTACTTATTGCGAGAATTGTGTCTGCGCTTTCGCATGGTGTGTTTATGTCAATTGGTTCAACGATTGCTGCGGCACTCGTACCAGAAAATAAACGTGCTAGCGCGATTGCGATTATGTTTACTGGCGTAACAGTTGCAACTATTACAGGTGCACCAATTGGAACGTTTATTGGTCAACAATTTGGCTGGAGAACATCATTTTTAGCAATTGTGGTAATTGGAGTTATTGCTTTAATCGCAAATAGTATTCTCATTCCGTCTAATATGAAAAAAGGTTCGTCTGTATCATTCCGCGATCAATTTAAACTGATTACGAACGGAAGACTGTTATTAGTTTTCATCATTACTGCATTAGGATATGGGGGGACATTCGTAACATTTACGTATTTATCTCCGCTATTACAAGAAGTAACAGGATTTAAAGCTAATACGGTTACTATCATTTTATTAGTGTATGGAATCGCCATTGCGATAGGGAATGTGATTGGCGGGAAATTATCGAATCATAATCCAATTCGAGCGCTATTTTACATGTTTTTTATTCAAGCGATTATATTATTTGTTTTAACATTTACAGCGCCATTTAAGGTAGCTGGTCTAATCACAATTATTTTAATGGGGCTATTCGCATTTATGAATGTTCCAGGGTTACAAGTATATGTCGTAATGTTAGCTGAACGATTTGTACCGAGTGCTGTCGATGTTGAATCGGCAATTAATATTGCGGCGTTTAATGCTGGGATTGCTCTTGGTGCTTATTTGGGCGGTATTGTAACGAACTCGTTAGGGTTAATTCATACAGCTTGGATAGGCGGCATTATGGTAGTAGGTGCTGTTATTTTAACGGCGTGGAGTATGTCATTAGAAAAACGAGATCAAGTAAAATAAATGCCATTAATTGAACTAAATACTTGGCCAACCATGTCAACAGAAGACAAGAAGGAATTCATTTATAATGTAACTGAACTTACAATAAAACTATTAAAAATTGCCCCTGACAAAATTCAAGTGTTGATCACGGAACTTGAGAAAGAAAATTGGGGAAAAGCTGGGGCTGTAGCAAGTGATGCTACCTTTGCTGAGAAAAGTAGGGTGTCCAATTGGGAGACAAAAGAGTCTTACGACAAACCGGATAGTAACGTTGATGGAATGGCTATTATTAAGATTGATATATGGAATACATTTGATCAAGATATAAAGGATAAGTGGGTAAACGAACTTACACAATTAACATCTAAATGTACTCATGCACCTTTGGATAAAGTCCTTATTCTTATCCGTGAAATGATTCCAGGAAACTGGGGACAAAGTGGTGTAACGGGAGCCGATGAAGATTTCCTTTCTAAAAGTCGTACATTTTAAATGCCGGTGTGGCATAAAATCGTTATGGAGGTTGAAGAGATGAGTACTTCAAATTTGAGTGAAATAAGTAAACAAATTTTAAAAGAGGAGGAAACACTTCAATTTACCTCTTTTACAAATGAAGATGCCTTGCAACTAGGTTTATTTATCGTTGAAACAGCAAAGCAAGAAGGGAAATTGATTGCTGTTGATATAACAAAAAACGGTGTGCAATTATTTCATTTCAAGATGACAGGGACAAATGAGGAAAATACGAAATGGATTGAGCGTAAAAAACGAGTTGTTTCCCTGCATGATCATAGCTCGTATTATATGCAGATACAAAGTGAAATAACTGGAGTCTCATATAATGAAAAATATCTTTTAGATACTTCGAAATACGCTGCGTTTGGTGGATGCTTTCCTATCCAAATAAAAAACGTAGGGGTTATTGGAATGATAACAGTGTCAGGATTACCGCCAGAAGAAGATCACGAATTGGTAGTAAGAGCAGTTAAAAATCATTTGAACCAATAGATGAGTGAAAAAACAGCAGGCTTCTCACAAGTAAATCACGTTGGAATTACAGTAAGTGATTTAGAAAAATCTATCGTTTTTTATGAAGCATTAACAGGTAAGAAAGTATCAAATATCGATGAAATTGGCGGGAAAAGAATGGCGCAAACTCAAGGACTTGAAGATACTCGTATTAAATATGCCAACCTTCACTTAGACAATTTGAATATCGATATTTTAGAATATGTTCTTCCTAAATCAGATAAAGCCTCTTATTCAAATGATCAAATTAGTGCGATGCATCTTTGTTTTGAAGTAGAAGATATCGATGTTGCTATTGAACGTCTAAAAGCAATTGGGATAGAACCAGATGGAGAGCCGATTGTCTTCCAGGAAGAAGATGGCCTGAAATCAGGATTTGGTACAGGCGTTGCCTACTTCCGTGATCCAGATGGTACTAATTTAGAGCTAATTGCTCCAAAAGGCCCATTTAGACGTGAGTAGATGTTTCAATTTGGATTCATTACGATGAAGGACATACAAAGTGGGGCAACTTGTAAGGAATTCATTTTCCGAAAAAGAAAATATTTGTTGGTTATAAAGAGAGACACAGGAATAGATACAAGGGGGAGTTATTATATGAACGGGAATACTGCAAAGAAAATAGAAGTTCAAGCTGAAAATATCGCACTAAAAAATGAGCAATATGCAGATCCGAAAAAGTGGCATAAGCAGGATACTACATGGGCATTGAGCCTATTTGGAACTGCAATTGGAGCAGGGGTGCTCTTTTTACCGATTAATGCAGGTTCAGGTGGTTTATTATCATTACTACTAATTACATTGCTTGCATATCCAGTTATGTATTACTCACATAGGGCACTTGCTAAAATGATATACGCTTCTAATTCTGCTGATGAGGGGATCACAGGTACAATTAGAGAGTATTTCGGAAATAAAGCAAGTATCATTTTTAACATCGTATATTTCGGTTCAATTTATACAATCGTACTAATGTATTCGGTTGCGCTTACAAATACTGCAAGTAGTTTTATCGTGCATCAATTGCACATGCCAGAGCCTCCAAGGGCTATTTTATCACTTGTATTAGTTCTTGGTCTTATCGCTATACTGAATTTTGGTCAAGATATCACTGTAAAGATCATGAGTATGCTAGTGTATCCTTTCATAGCTTCTCTACTTTTTATCGCAATATCTTTAATTCCACAGTGGAATACGTCAATGCTTAGCTTTTCAGCTGTTTCTACTGCTTCAACAGGAACAGGATATTTTGGAACGATACTGTTGATTCTACCAATCATCGTATTCTCATTTAATCATTCACCTATGATTTCATCATTTGTTGTGAAACAGAGAGCTACGTATGGAATAGAAGCTACTGATGCTAAATGTGCGCAAATACAAAAAGTTTGTTATATCATGACATTCGCTGTAGTTATGTTCTTCGTTTGGAGTAGTACATTAAGCTTGACTCCAGAGGATTTAAAAATGGCAAAAGAGCAAAACTTATCAATCCTTTCATATCTTGCTAATGAGCTTAATTCACCTGTAATCACGATTGCAGCTCCAATCATTGCTTTTGTGGCTATTACAAAATCTTTCCTTGGCCATTATATCGGAGCTTTTGAAGTAATGCGTGACATGCTTATTAAGTTCGGTAAATCACGTGGAAAAGTTATTGAAGAAAAAACAATTAAGACAATCGTCCTTACTTTTGTTGTATTATCATGCTGGTTTGTTGCTTATACAAATCCAAGTATTCTTGGACTTATTGATTCTCTAAGCGGTCCATTAGTTGCTGCTATCTTATGTCTATTACCGATGTATGCGATTCAAAAAGTACCAGTACTAGCTAAATACAAAGGGAAAATGAGTAACGTATTTGTTATTATTGTAGGTGTACTTACTGTTTTAGCAAGTATTAAGTCATTATTCTAAGTGGAGGATATGGCAATCATTATTAATATTGATGTGATGTTAGCAAAACGAAAAATGAGCGTAACGGAGCTTTCGGAGAGGGTTGGAATTACGATGGCAAATCTTTCTATTTTGAAAAACGAGAAAGCAAAAGCGGTTCGTTTTTCAACATTAGAAGCGATATGTAAGACTTTGAATTGTCAACCAGGTGATATTTTGGAGTATAAAAGCGACGAAGAGAATTAATTGTTAAACAATAAATTATATGATAAAATCATTTTGTTATTAAATAAACGAGGTGCTTTTATGAAACAAGTTACGACACTCTTTTTAAAGCTAGCTATTATTTTTATAGGAATCCTAGTTTTTGTATTGTGTATATTTTTGGTTCCTAAGATTGGGGATTTTGCTGGAGAATTGTATCCAAATATTGCTTATATGAAATCTCTCGTTTTAATCGATATGTACGCGGCAGCGATACCTTTTTACCTTGCTCTGTATCAAGCTTTTAAACTTTTAAGCTATATTGATAAGAACGAAGCGTTCTCGGAATTATCGGTAAAGGCTTTAAAGAATATTAAATACTGTGCCATCACGATTAGTACCTTGTACTTGCTAGGTATGCCACTCTACTATCTTTTGGCGGAAAAAGTTGATCCTCCAAGTTTTATACCAATTGGATTGGTCATTATTTTCGCCTCTATGGTAATTGCCGTTTTTGCTGCTGTTCTACAAAGACTTTTACAAGAAGCTATTAATATAAAATCAGAAAATGATTTAACGGTCTGAATGTCAAATAATTCTGTTTTAAAAGTAGGAGATTGGGTTCGAGGAATATCAGTAGAGGGTGAATTAATACTTGGTTATATTGAATCATTTGATCATGTAGGGGAAGTAGTTAAGGTTAATGTTGTTAAATGTGACAACAGAGATACAATAAGTAGAACAATGTCCTTTTTAAGTAAACACGTAAAAAAACTCCCTGAATCAAAGGCAATAAACAAGGAACAAATCCTTTATCTTATAGATCTAGCATTACTAACAGGGGATGAAGAATGGTTTATCAAGCTTTCTTCAAAATTAAATTCGATAAATGAGCTAGTGAATGGGGGAGTTTAAATGAACAGTGACTTTACCTTGGCCATTCACAGTTTAACTTATTTAGCACTACAGCCAGACAGGATGTCAACAAGCAATGCTATTTCAGAAAGTGCAGGTGTTCATCCAGTACGCATTCGCAAAGTGCTAAGTTTGTTAAAAAAACATAAGTTTATACAATCAAAAGAGGGAATTGGTGGAGGTTTTATTTTCGCTCGAAATTTAAGTGAAGTTAATCTCTGGCATATTTATCAAATAACCTCAGAAGGTGCTTTGCAACCTAAATGTCCAGAATCGAATGACCAGTGTATTGTAGGTTCGAATATGCGAAAAGTTCTTTTCACTATTTTCTTAGGTGCTGAAGAACATCTAGGTGAATATTTAAAGAACTATACGATGAAAGAAGTAGTCGATCTAATCAATCAAGAACGATAAGTGGATTTTTTTGAAAGGAGGAAGCAAGAGATGATTGAAGTATGCGTTACAGTGAATTATAAAAATAGAAATTATCAAACAAATGTTATTGTGAGCAAAGATACAATCTGGACAAAAATTAAACAGTTGGCAGAAGAACAAGTCAAGAAACAGTGGGGTTTTTAAATGGTGATTTTATATACGACGGCAAGCTGTGGTTCATGCCGAAAAGCAAAAGCATGGCTTGAAGAGAATCAAATTGATTATATCGAAAAAAATATCGTATCAAATTCTCTTACAGTCGATGAACTTAAATCAATTCTTCGTTTAACTGAAGAAGGGGCTACTGAAATTATTTCAACTAGATCCAAAACTTTTCAGGAATTAAATATAAATATCGAGGCGCTTTCGCTTAATGAATTTTATAAATTAATAATTGAGTATCCTCAAATGTTGCGCCGTCCAATTATGCTGGATGAAAAAAGATTGCAGATTGGTTTTAACGAGGAAGAAATTCGTAAATTTTTACCACGTAGCGTTCGAACAGTTCTGAACATGGAATTGCAAAAGTTGGCTAATTAAATGAAGACATATAATATTCCTGTAGAAGCGACTTTAGAAGTTATTGGTGGAAAGTGGAAAGTTGTTATCCTTTGTCATTTAAAAAAAGGAACAAAAAGAACGAGTGAATTAAAACGGTTAATGCCTGGTATTACACAAAAAATGTTAACACAGCAATTACGGGAACTGGAAGAAGACGATGTAATCCAAAGAAAAGTATATGATCAAGTGCCACCGAAAGTAGAGTATTCTTTAACGGATTACGGTTCGTCTTTAGGGGCCATACTCGATTCACTTTGCGCTTGGGGAGAAGGTCATCTCGAAAAAAACGGGAACACATCCATGCTTATTACAGCTGATGAATAAATGAATAGAAGAGGGAAAGGAGGTATGGAAATGGCAAGTGGATCAACACAAGTAAAATACCTCGGCATTTACCAAAAAATTAAACAGCAAATTTTAGACGGCGAATATAAGATTAACGAAAAAATCCCGAGTAGTCCCGTCCTTGCTGAAGAATTTAGCGTTTCAGTACTTACTATTAAAAAAGCGCTGGATTTGTTAGTCAGAGACGGCTACATCATCCGTCGGCGCGGAAGTGGAACCGTGGTTCAAGATTGGCGTCAACAGGAAAAGGCACGAATGATTCAAACTTTAACAGGTACGAAAGCTGTTTACGGCAGTGAGGTAGAAAGTAAGATTATCGAGTTTACGATTGTCGGTGCCGAGGAAATAATTGCTGAAAAATTGGGAGTTTCAATCGGTGATTTCGTCTATAAAATCATCCGCCTTCGAATCATCCACAGCATTCCGACGATTATGGAGCATACATGGATGCCGATTTCGGTCATCTCAGGTGTTGAAGCTTCCGTTTTAAAGGAATCGATATACTCACACATTCAAAATAAACTTGGTCTTGAAGTAGGGACATCCGTTGTCAGGGTCAAAGGAGTTCGACCAGATGATCGAGAAAAGCAGTTTATGAACTTAACAAATCAAGATTTCCTAATGAGAGTTGAACAAGTGGCCTACTTAACGGATGGACGCACATTCGAGTACTCTTATGCCGATCATCTGCCAGAAACCTTTGAATTTGAAACAGTTATTACCGCAAAAAGTTATAAAGAGACATAAATGACAGTAACAATGGGCTTTATCGGATTTGGGAAATCAGCTAACCGTTATCACTTACCTTATGTAAACACACGTAAAAATATAAAAGTAAAAACAATTTTTGCACGCCAAATTAATGAAGAATTAGCGGCTCCATATGTGGAAAAAGGTGTTTATTTCACTACTGATTTGGACGAATTGTTGAATGATGAAGAAATTCAAGTAGTAACAATCTGTACGCCAGCGCATACGCACTACGAATTGGCGAAAAAAGTTATACTTGCTGGGAAATCAGTTATCGTTGAAAAACCATTTTGCGATACAGTTGAACATGCGAAAGAATTATTAGCTTTAGGACGAGAGAAAGGTGTAGTAGTTATGCCTTATCAAAACCGTCGTTTTGATAGTGATTTCTTAGCAGTGAAGCAAGTTGTGGAACAAGGATTCCTTGGTGATATTGTTGAGGTTGAATCACATATTGATTATTTCCGTCCTGGTTCAATCACTCACGAAGGTCCAAAAGAAGAAGGTTCATTTTACAGTTTAGGTATTCATACGATGGACCGTATGATTTCACTATTCGGCCGTCCGGATATGGTGACATACGATATTCGTAATAATGAAGTGGAAGGTGCGGTTGATAATTATTTCGATGTTGGTCTACATTACGGCAATCAGCTAAAAATTAAATTGAAAACAAACCATGTTGTAGCGAAAGATTATCCACGTTTTATCGTTCATGGAACAAATGGTTCATTTATTAAATACGGTGAAGATCAGCAGGAAAATGATTTGAAAGCGGGTATTATGCCGGAGAGTGCAGGATTTGGTGAAGATTCGCCGATGTACTATGGAGTTGCTAAATATCGTAACGCAAACGGTGATTGGATTGAAAAACAAATTAAAACGCCGCTTGGTGATTACGGTCGTTTCTATGATGCAGCGTATGAAACAATCGTAAATGGTGCACCAAAACTTGTGAAAGACGAAGAAGCGGTAACGAATATTGAAATCTTGGAAAACGGATTTGCTGCTCCATCACCTTCTGTTTACAAACTTGAGGCTTTACATTTGAATGAATAGATGGTTGAAGAACTTTTTTATAAAAAAATACTTAAAAATCTGTTTTCAGATCCAGTTCAAATTACACTTTGGAATGGAGAAACAATACAATATGGTGAAGGGGAACCTCAATTTCATATAACATTCCATAAGCCGCTCTCAAAAAAAGAAATCGCTAAGGATCCTTCTATTGCATTCGGTGAAGCATATATGAATGGAGACCTTGAAATAGAGGGTAATCTTGAAAAAGCAATTCAATCGATTTATAAAAGGCAGGATAGCTTTTTAGGTGATAGTAAGTTGCAATATTTCAAAAGTAAATGGAATTTCTCAAAACAAAAAAATAAAGACGATATTGCTCACCATTATGATATTGGGAACGATTTCTATAAATTATGGCTTGATGAGACAATGACATATTCTTGTGCGTATTTCCAAAACGAACAAGATTCTTTAACGACAGCTCAACATAATAAAGTGAATCATATTTTGAAAAAGTTGAACCTTCAAAAAGGTGATACGCTATTAGACATCGGTTGCGGATGGGGTGAGCTAATTACAGCTGCCGCTAAGCAGTACGGTGTGAAAGCGATGGGAGTAACGTTGAGTGAGGAGCAATTTGCAAAGACTTCTGAGCGTATTAAGCAAGAGGGGCTTACAGACTTAGTTGAAGTATCCTTACTCGATTACCGCGATATTAAGAATCGTAAATTCGATAAAATTGTTAGTGTAGGTATGATTGAACATGTCGGAAAAGACAACATTACGCAATACTTTGAGACAGTTAACAAACTACTAAAGGATGGCGGGATTTCTCTTCTTCATTGTATTACTTCTCCGGCCAATGGTGGGGCTACGAATGGATGGATTGAAAAATATATATTCCCTGGTGGATATGTTCCTGCTGTTAACGAATTAATCACGAACATGACAAACGAACAATTTTTCATTGTTGATGTGGAAAGCTTACGTAGACATTACGGAAAAACGTTACAACATTGGTCTCAAAATTTTGAAAACGTACTAGAGGAAGTTCGCAAAACGAAAGATGAGCGATTTATCCGTATGTGGCGCTTATATTTAAATGCATGTGCAGCTTCATTCTTTACAGGTAATATTGATTTACATCAATTTGTATTTACAAAAGGCGTAAATGATACAACTCCTATGACACGTTCATATATGTATAAATAAGTGAAACAATATAATATACCTATAGAAGCAACTTTAGAAATTATCGGTGGGAAGTGGAAGGTCGTCATTTTATGTCACTTAACGAAAGGGACGAAGAGAACGAGTGAATTGCAACGTTTGATTCCTGAAATTTCTGTTAGAATGTTGACGCAACAACTACGTGAGCTGGAAGAAGACGGTGTGATTACGCGTAAAATTTATAAAGAAATTCCCCCTCGAGTAGAATACTCCCTAACCGATTATGGTTGGTCTTTACAAAGCGTATTAAATCAATTAACCGTATGGGGAGAACGATGCATAGATAGAAAAAATACGAAAGTTAAGTGAATGAAAACATACAATATTCTTGTAGAGGCGACTTTAGAGGTTATCGGTGGAAAGTGGAAAGTAGTTATCCTTTGTCATTTAAAGAAAGACAAAAAGAGAACGTGCGAATTAAAACAATTAATGTCTGGTATCACGCAAAAAATGTTAACACAACAATTACGGGAACTAGAAGTAGATGGTGTAATCGAAAGAAAAGTGTATAACCAAGTGCCACCAAAAGTAGAATACTCTTTAACCGATTACGGTCATTCTTTAGATTTTATACTCGATTCTCTTTGTAACTGGGGAGAAAATCATCTTGAAAAGAATGGTAACACGTCTATGCTTATAACAGTAGCTGAATAAATGAGTAAATTACTAAAAGAAAAAATCGGTTTTGGTACAGCACCACTAGGGAATATGTACCGTAATATCCCAGAAGAAGAAGCAATCGCTACAGTAGATGCTGCTTGGGAGAATGGCGTTCGTTACTTTGATACAGCTCCACTCTATGGTTCTGGTTTAGCGGAAATTCGTCTTGGTGAAGCACTTTCAAAAAGAAATCGTGATGATTACTTTTTAAGCACAAAAGTCGGTCGAACTATTTCAGAAGAACTGGAAGATCCATCTGCACGTAATCTAGGTGAAAAAGGCGGACTCTTCGAATTTGGCCGTAAAAATAAAATGATCAATGATTATAGCGCAGATGCAACACTTCGTTCTATCGAGCAAAGTTTGAAACGTTTAAAAACAGATCGTCTAGACTTTGTTTTCATTCATGATTTAGCACAAGACTTTTATGGCGACGAGTGGATTTCACAATTTGAAACGGCTCGTACAGGGGCATTCCGTGCGCTAACACGTTTACGTGAAGAAGGAGTCATTAAAGGTTGGGGACTTGGAGTAAACAAAGTAGAATCAATTGAACTTATGCTTGATTTGGAAGAAGCGAAGCCAAATATCTCCTTGTTAGCTGGTCGTTATTCACTATTAGACCACGAGCGTGCCTTGCAACGAGTAATGCCTGCAGCTGTTAAGCATAATATGGATATTGTTGTTGGTGGCCCATACAGCTCAGGTATTCTTGCTGGAGGTGCTCACTTCGAATATCAAAAAGCATCACCAGAAATTATTGCAAAAGTTGAGAAAATCAAAGCTCTTGCAAATCGTCATGAAATCAGCATTAAAGCTGCTGCTTTACAGTTTTCATTGGCTAACCCAGCGGTTGCTGCTGTTGTTCCTGGTGCAAGTAAACCGGAACGAATTGTAGAAGACCAAAACGCATTAAACACAGTAATTCCAGCAGCATTCTGGGAAGAAATGCGCGAACAAAAACTAGTAGCACCTAATGCACCACTACCAATCCACGTAAAATAAGTGAAACTTTCATCAGTGGGGGCATCCCCCACTGATTATTTGCTCGCAAATATCGGGATAAAAAGGAGCATAATGAACATGGCACATACTACTACATCTATGGAAATTTTCGGTTCACCTGAACAAGTATGGCAATTAATTGGAGGTTTCAACTCCCTTCCAGACTGGTTACCTTATATACCTAGTAGTAAATTAACTGAAGGCGGTCGTGTACGTCATCTAGCTAATCCAGATGGTGATACAATTATAGAACGCTTAGAAATATTCAACAATAAAGAACGCTACTACACATATTCAATCATGAATGCACCATTCCCAGTCACTAATTATCTATCTACAATTCAGGTTAAAGAAGGTACTGGAAGTAACACTTCGTTAGTAGAGTGGTCTGGTACGTTCACTCCTGTTGAGGTTAGTGATGAAGAGGCAATAAATCTGTTTCATGGCATTTACAGCGATGGACTGAAGGCGTTGCAGCAAGCATTCCTAGATTGATTGAAAATAAAAAAGCAGATCATTATCAACAAAAATCAGCTTAATAAAAATATAGGGATAGGGGGAATTATGATGAAAAATTTCGTTTGTACAACGTGTGGCGTGCAGTATGCAGCGAGTGTGGAAGAACCGGTGAGTTGTCATATTTGTGATGAAGAGAGGCAATATGTTAATCCGAAAGGCCAGTCTTGGACGACTTTAGAAAACTTGCAAACGAGTGATACGTATAAAAATGAAATGATTCAAGAAGAAAATGGGCTTTATAGTATTACGACAAAACCAGTTTTTGCAATCGGTCAAACAGCATTTGTAGTGAAAACAGAGTCATATCGTTTACTATGGGATTGTATTACTTATTTAGATGAAACGACAATTGAAAAGATAAAAGAATGGGGTGGGTTAGATGCGATTGCACTGTCTCATCCGCATTATTATTCAACGCAAGTAGAATGGGCAGAAACGTTTGATGTACCAATTTATATACATGAGGACGATAAAGATTGGGTAATGCGCCCGAGTAGTCGTATTATATATTGGTCTGGTGAGTCTTTACAATTAGCGGATGGAATTACTGTTCATCGTCTCGGAGGACATTTTAGCGGCGGTTCTGTATTACATTGGGAAGAAGGTAATGATGGAAAAGGTATTTTGTTAACAGGTGATATTATTCAGGTTGTAGCGGATGAGCGGTGGGTAAGCTTCATGTACAGCTACCCGAACTTAATCCCACTTCCAGCAAGAAAAGTGGAAGAAATGGCGAATCGAGTGAAGCCGTTACAGTTTAATCGTTTATATAACGCCTTTCATCGAGTAGTAAAAGAAAATGCAAATGAGGCAGTTGAACGTTCTGCTGAAAGATATATGAAAGCGATAGAAGGAAAGTTGTTTCATACGTGAATGAATGTTTCAGAAGCGAAAAAGGATTTAGCAATAAAAACGAAGAGAGGCTTGCCAGTCATATTAGCTGGTGTTTTATTTTGGATAGTTATGAGTATAACGGGCTTTGTTCTTTCGGAAAAACAAGTGGTGTGGGTATATTTAATCGGTATGGGATGTGTGTTTCCTTTCGGCTTAATGATAGCTGCTATATTGAAAATTGATATGTTTGCGAAAGGAAATCCGTTAGGGACTTTGGCAGGATTAATTGGTGGGATAAATGTATTGAATATTCCGCTCGTATTACTTGCCTATTTTCAATTTCCAGAATGGTTACCTTTTGTAGTAGCAATGTTAATCGGTGTTCATTTTATCCCGTACGTATGGATTTATGAAAGTAAAAGTTACGGTTTATTGTCAGTAGGGACTGTATTCGTAACGTCAGTTTGCGGGATTCTTTTTGCAGAAAAAGGATTTACTATAATTCCATTATCGGTTACAGCTGTCTATTTACTTACTTTTATAAGTTTATTAATTGAAAATAAAAAAGCAGATCATTATCAACAAAAATCAGCTTAAATGGACATTTCGGTAATCGCTAAACAATTAGTTAATGAAAAAGTTATTTTACATTATCCGAAAAACATGAAAGGTTTGAACGGGGGAACGACAAGTACGATATATTTGTTGGATGAACAATACGTTGTAAAACTGAATGAATCGGATGTAATACGTGAAGAAGCTTATTTTCTTCAGTTTTATAAAAAGAATGATGCGTTTCCAAAGCTTTTATATAAGGATCCGTTAAGTAGATATATTGTTTATTCATTTCTTGAGGGGACTACTTCGTGCAAATCTGACCATAAACGAAGTATACTGTGCAGACTTGTAAAGGATGTTAGCAATAAGTATGAAAAAGTTCCAAAGGTGAGTGGCTTGGGATGGAAGGACAGTCCGGTTCAATCTTGGAATGAATTTTTAACAGTAAATGTGATGGAAGCTCACGAAAATGTAAGGTCGTACATAAGTGATGAAGAATGTAGACTTGTTTTTAAGTTAGCAAATAGTCCGAATAGAGGGGCTGGAATAGATGAGCCATTTTTATTACATGGCGATTTCGGATTCCATAATTTTATATTTCAAGAGAATAGGTTACAAGGAGTAATTGATCCTTTACCAGTGTTAGGAGATCCTATATACGATTTAATTTACGCGTTTTGTTCAACTTCGGAAGATTTAACGAAAGAAGCAATTGATTATGTGATGAAACAAAGTGTATTTCATAGAGAAGCCCGTAATTTATATGAAGAAATAGTCATAGGTTTATTTTTGCGGATAGATACGTGTTTAAGACATCACCCGAAAGATTTAGAAGATTATTTAGCAGCTTGGCGTTATTGGATGGGAAAGGTTGAGACTATTTTATAGATGAAAGGAGAAATGAAAATGAATATAACACAGTTTAACGAACATATAACATCGCTATTTGGAGAACATCTTCATAAATATGGCGATGATGAATATGGTTTTACTCATATAAGTAAAGAGGAGTTTCACAAAATCGGTTACACAACAAATTTGACACTAGAAACGATTGAGCAAGCGTATGAAAATGGGGTCGATATGATAGTTACACATCATGCTCCTTGGAGTTTTTTGTTTGGCATGGAAGAGGTTTGTATTGAGAAATTAAAACAATATGAAATGAATCATTTTTGGATTCATTTGCCGTTAGATTTTGTTGAATTTGGTACGTGTACGTCATTATTTAATGAAATTGGGATAGATACAATTCTAGAATACTCTACGTATGAGGAAGAGGAATTACCTGGAATAGGAGAATTTGAAGAAGCGATTGCATTTTTAAACTTGGTTGAAAAACTTGAAGAAAGAATGGAAGAAAAGGTGAAGAGCTGGAGGAATCACGATAAACCAATAAAACGGATTGCGATTTTAACCGGTGCAGGTAACAATACAAATTTGATTGAGCGAGCATTAGAAAAAGGTTGTGACACGTATATAACAGGAGAAAAAACATTATATACAGTGCAACATGCAAAATTTAAAGGTATCAACTTAATAGTAGGTAGCCACACATTTACAGAAGTGTTTGGTGTAGAAAGTTTGGCTCGTAAATTACAAGAGAGAGATCGTGCAATAGAAGTTACTAGATTAAATGAAGAGCATTTGGAATGAATGAAACCTGAATTTTTAAAAGCTGTACATGATGCGATTCGAAATGTCGAACACATTCATATAGAAGAAAGTGGCACAGACAGTTTACTTATTCACCACGATGACGCACAACAATTAAAACAAGTTGCTGAGACGTTAGAAAATAATAATTTCCGCTCCGCTTTAAGAACAACGGGAAATGCTTCGTATATTGAAGTATTGAACAGATAAATGAAAAACATAAACGTAATTCATTACGATGCATTTACGAATAAACCGAATAAGGGAAACCCAGCAGGTATTGTATTAGAGGCAGATAGATTAACGGAAGCGGAAATGCAGCGTATTGCTGAAAAGGTTGGATTTAACGAAACGTCTTTCGTTCTTTCTTCAGAAGTAGCAGATATAAAAATGCGTTATTTTACACCTGGTTTTGAAATGGATTTATGTGGCCATGGGACAGTTGGGACAATATTTGCCTTACATGAAAGAGGTTTATTAGAAGAGAGAAAAAATTTTATGATTGAAACGAAGGTAGGGATTTTACCAATACAAATAGCTGTGAATGAAAATGGAGAAAGCTTTATTAAAATGAGGCAAGCAACACCTAAGTTTAAAGATTTTACAGGTTCAAAAGAAGAGTTAGCTCATAGTATCGGTTTAGAAGTAAATGATTTAGATGTAAGTTTACCAATTGTATATGGAAGTACGGGGAACTGGACTGTAATTGTACCTATTAAAAATCTTGATGCATGTGAGAGAATGAAACCTAATAATGATATATTTCCATCAATTTTAAAAGAAGTACCGAAGGCTTCTATTCATCCAGTTTGTTTAGAAACTTATGATGAACAGGTGCAAATGCATGGGCGTCATTTCTCATCAGCTTATGCTGGAACGATTGAAGATCCAGTGACAGGAACAGCTTCGGGTGTAATGGGAGCGTATTATGCGACGTATTTGGAGAAAGCGTTTGATGACGAGTTGAAGTTAGTCGTTGAGCAAGGTCAGGAAATAAATAAAGATGGTCGTGTAACTGTTTATGTAACGAAAGATGTAGAAAATGAGAAGTTACAAATAGATATTACGGGAACAGCGGTGTATGTGAAAGAGTTTGAAGTTTCGATATAAATGAAGCTACCGCTATTACAAATAGAGACAGAGAGACTTATGATCCGTCCATTCCAAAATGATGATTGTGAAAGTTGGTTAGGTGGATTTAATAAGAGGCTGCCATCGCAGTATAAATATGACGATGGCTATCAAGTTATGGCATCATCAACAAAAGAATGGTTCACGGAATGGATAAGAGGTTTTGATGAAGCAGCGCATCGAGATGAGATGTATGTATTAGGTATTTTTCATAAAGAAGATGGGGCTAATATTGGAAAGCTAGAGCTAATAAAAATTTTACGTATGGACTATCAATGGGCGATGATGGGATATTCTATACATAATGAATACTGGAGAAATGGATATGGTGTTGAAAGTGTGAAAGCTGCGTTATCGTTATTTTTTAATAGTCTTCATTTTCATAGAATTGAGTTACATATACATGTCGATAATGAGCCATCCATTCGTCTTGCTGAAAGAGCGGGATTTACTTTTGAATGTAAGAGAGTAGCGTTTTCTTTGGAGAATAGTAAGTGGGTGGATTTTCTTGTTTATTATAAAAATAATGAACTGAACAAATAAATGCGACAATTATTGCAAAAAAGAGCAATGCAATCACCAAACTTGGAAGCGCTTGTAGGCGGAGAGAAAAGATATTCATTTCAGCAGTATAATGAACGAGTAAATCAGCTTGCGCATTATTTGTTACATAACGGTGTGCAAAGAGGGAATCGTATAGGAATACTATGCAAAAATAATCATCCGTTTCCAAGCATTATGATGGCAAGTTTAAAAATTGGAGCGGTATTTATTCCGCTAAACCATCAGCTTACTGTTTATGAATTAGAAACGGTTGTAAAAGAAGCAAAATTAAAAGTGCTAGTTATTGATGAAGAATTTAGTGAAGTTTTATTAAAGGTTGATGCTGTTAAAGAAATTCCTTATGTAATTGAAACGACAAATGAAGGCTTTGGTTCATTTGAATTAAAATTACAAGAACAGCCAATTACAGAGCCGAACGTAGAAGTTTATGAAGATGATGATGCGATTTACTTATTTACTTCAGGAACGACTGGACAGGCGAAAGCGTGCGTAATTGGACATAAAAACTTACATCATTATTTTGCTGAGATTGCAGGGCAAAGAGAAATTCCAGCAGGGGAACGCTTTTTATCCGTGCATCCATTGTTTCATATGAGTGGCGTGCTTTCTATTTTAAATTGTATTTATCATGGCGTTACGATGGTCTTCTTAGCTGATTCGAATCCTACTCTTATTTGGGATAAGATTGAAGAAGAGAAAATTACTACGATGCTTGCGTTCCCAGCTGTTTATAGTTACATGCTTGATGAATTAGAGAAAAAAGAGCGCAACATTTCGACCTTTAAAGTAGCACAAAGTGGTGGTACAAAGGTGCCAGAAACACTCATTCAAAAATATATGGAAAAAGGAATATATATGGTGCAAGGTTATGGCAGTACAGAAGGTTGGGTCGTAACTTCATGGCATCCAATGATGGGAAAAGAAAAGATGTCTTCTGTAGGAAAAACGCTTAAACATGTAGAGCTGAAAATTGTTCATCCAGAAACAGGTGATGAACTAACAACAAATGAAGTTGGAGAGATACATGTAAGAAGTCCATACATGTTTAAAGGGTATTGGAATAATGAAAAGGCGACAAAGAAGGTAGTAAAAGATAATTGGTTTAACATGGGCGATGCTGGCATGATAGATGACGATGGATTCTTGCATATTATGGGAAGATATAAAGATGTTATTATACGCGGTGGTGACAACGTATATCCAGACCAAGTAGAAGATATTATTCATGAAATACATGGTGTTTTAGAAGTTGCAGTAGTTGGAGTTCTGGATGACTTTTGGGGGGAGATTCCAAGAGCTTATCTTGTAAAGGATAGCGAAACAGCATTAACAGAAGAAAGTATTATTCAGTATTGTAAGGAGAAATTAGCAAGTTATAAAATACCAGAAGTTGTATTCGTAGAAGAGTTACCGAAAAACGCTTTAGGGAAAGTGTTGAAGAGAGAATTAAGGGATGTAGTTCTTGTGAAATAAATGAAAACACTTGTAATTGTAGCACATCCTGATATTGAAAAGTCTCGAATTAATAAAAGATGGGTAGAAGAACTTGAGAAATATTCGGATGAAATTACGGTGCATGAATTATATAAAGTGGCACCAAATTGGGAGTTTAATATTAAAGAAGAACAAAAGCTGTTAGTAGAGCACGACCGATATATATTCCAATTTCCACTCTACTGGTATAGCTCACCACCATTATTAAAAAAATGGTTCGATGATGTATTAACATATGGATTTGCTTACGGATCTAAAGGGGATAAAGTGAAGGGAAAAGAGTTTGGTGTAGCTATTTCTATAGGTGGATTAGAAATAGACTATGAAAATAGCGGGATCACAATGGCTGAGTTGACGAAACCATTTCACGCTACAAGCTTATACACGGAAATGGAGTTTATACCTTCGTTTTATTTATATGGTGCAGAATATAAGCTCAGTGATGAAGAGATTAATAATAGTGCGCCTGAGTATGTGCAATATGTGATGAATAAGAAGTATTCTAATATATAAATGAATCAAAATGATGACTGCCCAATTGCAACGACACTCGATGTAATCGGCGGAAAGTGGAAAGTTTATATTTTATGTGTTTTGATGGATGGAAAAATGCGAACAAATGAAATTAAACGAGAAATTCCAAACCTTACACAAAAAGTTCTTACACAGCAACTTCGGCAACTTGAAGCTGATGGGATTATCCATCGTACCGTATATCAAGAAGTACCACCAAAGGTTGAGTACACAATAAGTGAACACGGAAAATCTTTAATGCATATTATGAATGAACTATTTGAATGGGGAAAAGATCATCAGATGAAAAAATTAAATGACTAAATGGTAGACTCAGACAACTCTAAAGATCATGTTGAATTGTTTAATGAAGCTGTGCTTAATGAAGGATTAAGGAAACCGGAAAGAATTGTGATTACACATTGGCACTGGGATCATACTTTTGAGATGCATGCAGTGGAAGGAATTACAATTGCCCACAAAAGAACGAATGATAAATTAGCAGAATTAGCTATGTGGGAATGGACAGATTCTGAAATGAAAAAGAGAGTAGCAGAGGTTGAGATTGAATTTGTAGATACTTGTATACGTAAAGAGTATCCTTTGTTATCTGAAATAGGAGTAGGGACTTCCGATATTTCCTTCAACGGTTATATAGAAATTGATTTAGGAGGTATTGTTGCACAATTACATTATGTAACCTCTCCGTATAGTGACGATTCTGTTTGCATATTTGTACCTCAAGAAAAAGTATTATTTATTGGCGATGCTGTTGGAGTGGATTATTATAATAATTGCCACCTAGATAAAGATAAATTGAGGTCTTTAATTACAGCGATTGAAGGATTTGATTTTGATATTTGTGTAGTAGGGCATGCTGAGCCAGTAAGCAAATCAAATCTTGTTAATATCATGAATTCTCTTCTGGAACGTTAAGTGTTTGTCCTGGTTGTAGCTGGAATGGAGTTGGCAATTGTTACAGAAAAAAGAACCGACATTCTTACAAATCTGGAAAATCGAAAATGGCTGTTTATGAAACTTTCTATATTTAGACTTAAAGTTGGTGCTACTTCTTTATTGCAATAGATGAACTGTAATGATAAAGTAATGCATATTTTAGAAAATTTAAGACCATGTTTCCAAGGGTTGGGAGATCCAACTCGTCAGCAAATTGTATCGCTTTTAATTGATAAAGATAGCTTGAATGTGACGCAAATTGCGGAGCATATTCCCATGTCAAGACCTACTGTATCTCATCATTTGAAAATATTGAAACAATCAGGGTTACTTCGAGTTCAGAAAAAAGGCACTGAAATGTATTATTGTCTTGAATTTAATGAAACAATAAATCTTTTAAAAGAACTTGTTTCTTTAGTTGAAGATGAATGTAAGAATTAGATGAATAAAAAAACAGTATTAATTGTTGGTGGGTATGGTGTTGTTGGTAGTCAAATTGCTCAAATTTTACATGATCGACATCCTGATTTGGAAATTAGATTAGGAGGAAGAACTTTAGGGAAAGCGTTACCTTTTGAATCAGAGAGAGTAAAAATAGTCAAGGTAGACAACACAACAGATGATCCTTTAAGTAATTTGGATGATAATTTCACATTAGTTGTTAATGCGGTTAATGACCCGCAAGATAGACTCCTTCTATCTGCAGTTCGAAAAAAAATTCCATTGGTTGACATTACTCGTTGGACTGAACGCTTTAAAAGTTCTATTGATCGATTAAAAAATGTTGAGGTCCAATCCCCTGTTGTATTAGCTTCAGGGTGGATGGGAGGGACAGCAGCCCTTTTTGCTAAAATTTATTCAAAAGATCTTCAAGAGGTTACGGTTGATATCAACGCACTATATTCTCTTCAAGACAAAGCAGGACCAAATTCAACAGCATATATGGACCGGTTAACTATTCCATTTGAAGTCAAAGCTCGAGAGGGAATGCGACAGGCTTATCCAATGACTGATCCAATCAAAGTCCGGTTTCCCAACGGTTATATAACCAAATGTTATCGTTTGGATACTCCTGATCACGTAACCCTGCCAGAATCAATTCATGCTGTTTCGGCTAACTTTCGTATTGCTTTTGATAGTAAAATATCTACATATGGACTGGTTTCTCTGGTGAATACAGGGATTTGGAAAATGATTAGCGGAGAAAAATTTACCGATTTGCGGAAAAATATTCTCTATAAACCCGGAAGGGGAAGTGCACATAACATAGTTATTCACCTTAAAGGTTATGATGCTACTGGTGTATTGCATAGTCGATGTGTGAACATATCAGATCCGTTAGGACAGACACATCTTACCGCTTTAGGAGCAGCTGTCCAAGCAGAGAACATTTTACAAGCATCTGATATTGTGGTTCCGGATTCTGAAATTTACTTTCCGGAAAATCTATTAGATTTGGGTGTGAATGCATCTGCAATTTTAGATTTTTATAGGGAATATGGGGTTACTATTACGAAAGAAAATATATAAATGAACGAAAAAAAAGAAATGTATGTAGAAATTGCTGAAGTATTAAAGGTATTGGCACATCCTGTCCGTTTATCCTTAGTAAAAATAATGCTTGCAAAAGGCGCTACGAATGTAACAACAATGTATGGGAATTTACAAATGCCCCAAAGTACAATTAGTCAACATTTATCCAAACTAAAGGCTGCTAAAATCGTAACAGGTACTCGAAAAGGATTAGAAATTTATTATGAGGTAACGGACAATCGTACAAAAGCGATATTAGCAAGCTTAGTTTAAATGGAGAAAAACATTCAACAAGAGAAAGATAAAGCAAAACCTGTTTTTTATGATCCGAAAGGAAGGAGAAACATAGCCTTTATTTGGTTTCTATGTATCTCAATAGTTAGCGTAAGTGTTGTATTTTATTTTTTCTTTCAAAGTATTTTTTCAACACCAGAAATTCCAAATATGAATACCGCTGTAAAACAAGATACTAAACTTGTACCAATTAATCAAAAACTTAGTGATCAGCAGTTAAAGAAGGAAGAATTTAAAGCAAATACCGAAACGAAGGATAATAAAAATTTGGTAAATTCGACGAACGATAGTAAACAATCTAAAGAAGTGTATGGTTTTTATGTAAACTGGGATGAAAATAGTACTGCTTCTTTAAAAGAAAATATCGATTCATTAACTACGTTAGTACCAGAGTGGTATCATTTAAAAGCAGATTTAACGATTAAAAGTGAGATGAAACCTGAGATAGTAAAGTTGGCAGAAAAAAATCAAGTGAAAATTATGCCTTTGCTTACTAATTATACTGAGGAAGCTTCTGGTCCTGATAGTGGGCTAATTCATAAGTTACTGAATTCCTCAAATGATGTAAAGACAAAGTTTATTAATGATTTAGTAAGCCAAGTTAAAAAGAATCAGTTTTCAGGTATTAATATTGACTTTGAGGCCGTACCTGAAAGTGATAGAGAAAACTTAACAAATTTTATGAAAGAACTTACTACGGAATTTCATGAATATGATTTACTCGTTACACAAGATGTTCCAGCTAATGATAAGGCTTTTGATTATAGTGCGTTAGCAAAAATAATAGATCGAATGATTGTAATGATGTACGATGAGCACTATGGAGCCGGGGAACCAGGACCAATTGCTTCAAATAAATGGTTCCAACATACATTGAAAGAACTGAATATTTCGTCTAATAAACTTATAGTCGCTTTCGGTAACTATGGATATGATTGGGAAGTAAATAGTAAAGAAGCTGCGAAGTCTTTAACTTTCTCAAAAGTTATGGCAATGGCTCACGATTCAAATATAAAAATTCAATGGGATAAGATGAGTGGAAACCCTTATTTTAGGTATAAAACAGAAGGGAAAGAACATACTGCTTGGTTCTTAGATGGTGTTACTCTCTATAATCAAGTGAAAATCGCAATGAACAATAATGCAAAGGGGTTTGCATTATGGAGATTAGGAGCAGAAGATCCTACTATATGGAAAGTTTTAAGAAATCCGATTGAAGTACAAAATAATCCTGATGCATTACATAAAATTGCTAGTTTAGATGAAGTGAATTATTCAGGACAAGGTGAAATTTTACAGATTGAGAATGAAAGACAAAATGGATTAAGAGATTATAAAGTAGGTAAAAATGGTTATCTTACAGATGAAGAATATCAATCCTTACCATTTGCATATGAAGTGCAACGTTATGGAAAACCAAAAGGAAAACAAGTAGTATTAACATTTGATGATGGACCAGATCCTAAATACACACCGGAAATTCTAGATATATTAAAAGAGAATAATATAAAAGCAGCTTTTTTTGTACTTGGTGAAAACGCGCAACTAAATGCTAGTATTGTGAAAAGAATATACGATGAAGGACATGAAATTGGTAATCATACCTTCAAGCATCCTAACGTAGCTAATACGTCTTTACTACGAACAAAAGTAGAGCTGAATACGACGCAACGTCTAATTCAAGAAATAACGGGACATTCTACTGTTTTATTTAGGCCACCATATGAAGCGGATGCTAATCCAGATTCATCAAATGAAATAATGCCTATTTTGCGTGCGCAAAATATGAACTATACAATGGTGGCAGAAAAAGTTGATCCTGAGGATTGGGCGACACCATCAACAAATGAATTGGTAAAGCGCACACTTAACCCTATTTATAAGGGAGAGGGAAATATTATTCTTCTTCATGATGCAGGAGGGGATCGTACCCATACGGTACAGGCTCTGCCGATCATAATTAAAGACCTTAAAAAGCATGGATATAGTTTTGTAACAATTTCAGATTTAATGAATAAAGAACGCGATGAAGTTATGCCACCTGTTTCTTCTGAGGGTAAGCAATATTTACTTTACAATAAAGCTGTCTTTTCAGGAGCGGGATATGCAAAGCATATATTAACAACGATTTTTTATATTGCTATTGGATTAGGTATTTTCCGATTCCTATTTTTAATTTATTTTGCATGGAAGCAGAAAAAGAAAGTAAGCGCTCACTTATTTACTAATTCTTCTTATCAACCTTTCGTTACTGTTGTCATAGCAGCATATAATGAAGAAAAGGTGATAGCTAAGACGATTCGCTCCATTTTGGATAGTGATTATAGAGAGTTTGAAGTTATTGTTGTGGATGACGGATCGAAAGATGGTACGTCAAAAGTAATGGAAGAAACATTTTATAAGAACCCTAAAGTTCGTTTAATTCAGAAAGAAAACGGTGGGAAATCATCGGCAATGAACTTAGGGTTTCAGCAATCACGAGGAGAAATCATTGTCACGTTAGATGCGGATACTATTATTGCACAAGATGCTATTTCTTTAATGATTAGACACTTTGAAGATCATAATGTAGCGGCAGTTTCAGGGAATGTTAAAGTCGGGAATAGACGGAATTTGTTGACTACTTGGCAACATGTTGAGTATATTACAGGATTTAACTTAGAACGTAGAGCTTTTGATGAGTTGAATTGTATTACAGTAGTTCCTGGAGCGATTGGAGCATGGCGTAAAAAGAATGTAGTTGAATCTGGTTATTTAAGCGAAGATACATTGGCAGAAGATACGGATCTTACTATTACATTTTTACGTCAAGGACATAGAATTATATATGAAGAAAAAGCATATGCTTTTACGGAGTCACCTGAAGATGTGAAAAGTCTCATTAAACAACGATATCGTTGGTCATATGGTACACTGCAATGTCTTTGGAAACATCGAAAAGCGTTGTTTCATTCCAAACATAAAACAGTAGGGTTTATTGCATTGCCCAATATGTGGTTATTCCAATATGTTCTGCAATTCATTGCACCTTTAGCAGATATATTAATGATTATGGGGCTTTTTGGTAGCAATCCGCTAAAAGTATTAGGATTTTATCTTGTATTCTTTGTCATAGATCTTCTCGCTTCACTATTTGCATTTAAATTAGAGAAAGAGAATCCAAAACCATTAGCATGGTTAATTTTACAACGCTTTATTTATCGTCAATTTATGACGTATGTTGTCATTAAATCTATATTCTCATCGATTCGAGGAGTAGCAGTAGGATGGAATAAACTAAAGAGAATGGGGAGTGTTAAACATTCCACGGAACATAAGGAGGCATCATAAATGAATAAAGGAATTGTGATGGATATAAAAAAGCATAGCGTAGTTGTTTTAACACCAAATGGAGAGTTTATTACGTGTAAAAGAAAAGGGGATTCTTGCATAATCGGGGAGGAAATCTCATTTGATGAGCAAGAACAAAAAGCATCGCATTTTTCGATCCCTTCCTTTTTAAAGCCTGCATCAATACTTGTTGCTTGTTTTCTATTTGCAGTGCTGTTTTTCTACAACCAACCAGAAGAAAAAGTATTTGCTTACGTCTCAGTTGATATAAATCCAAGTTTAGAGGTGAGCGTAACAAAGGATTTTCGTGTTATAGATTTGCAGGCTTGTAATGATGATGGAAGGCGTATTTTAAAAGAATTGAAGCAATGGGAAAATAAACAATTACAAGAAGTAATACGTACTATTATAAAGCAAAGTCAAGAGGATAAGTATGTAACGAATGATAAGCAAGTTATGCTAACAGCTGTTGCAAAGGACAAGGCACTTGAACCACAGTTGGAAAAGGTAATGAAAGAGTTAAAGAAAGAATATGAGCTAAAACATATTACAGTTGAATATCAAAGTAGCACAATGCAAGTACGAGAGAATGCTAGAAAAGCTGGAATTGGCACAGGTGTCTATATAAAGCAAGAGGAAGAGAAGAAAAAAGCGCTTACTCCACCTGCCTCGCCGTCTAATCAGGTGGAAAACGAAGAAGAGGTGCAATCGCAGCCAAAGTCATCTCCTGATGCATCAGCGGACTTGTCTCCTGTAAAAGAAAAAAAATATGAAAAGCAAGAGCAGAAAGAACAAAAGAAAACAGAGGAACAGCCATCGAAGCAAATAAAAGAAAACAATGGAAGAGGATCTCAGCAAGAAAATAGAGGGAATCAACATGAGAATAACAGTAGAGAATCTCAACAAGGAAATAATGGAAATCAGCAAGGGGACAATGGAAGAGGATCTCAACAAGGGAATAATGGAAATCAGCAAGAGAACAATGGAAGAGGATCTCAACAAGGGAATAATGGAAATCAGCAAGGGAACAACGGAAGAGGATCCCAACAAGGAAATAATGGGAATCAGCAAGGGAACAATGGTAGAGATCCTCAACAAGGAAATAATGGGAATCAGCAAGGGAACAACGGAAGAGGGTCTCAAAAAGGAAATAATGAAAATCAACAAGGGAACAATGGTAGGGGGTCTCAGCAAGAAAATAGAGGCCACCAGCAAGGGAATGAAAAGAAGAATCAATAGATGAAGATCTTAAGAAAACCGAAAATAGAAGATGTCGTATGTAACATACAAAACAACGAAGGAGATAAAGAAGCGTTTATCGTACAGTATAAGCCTTTTATTAGAAAATCAATCTCATCTGTCTGCCGCCGATATATTACAGAACAGGATGATGAATATAGTATTGGATTGTTTGCATTTAACGAAGCAATTGAACAGTATTCATATACTAAAGGAAAATCCTTTTTAGCGTTTGCTGATCTTCTTATAAAAAGAGATGTAATTGACTATATACGTAAGGAGTCTAAACATAACTTTGTCTTTTTAAAAGAAGATGAGCAAGAGGAAATGTTAGAAATGCAAATGTCGCTTACGGAGTATATGAAAGAGATGGAAAACAGTAACCGTAAGGAGGAAATTCTTCATTTTCAAAGTGTGCTAGCTGAGTTTAAAATCACATTCTCAGAGCTTGCTAAAGAATCTCCTAAGCATCGTGATACGCGTGAGCATTTAATAGAAATTGTAAAAATTATTATAAAAGAAGAGGAAATGATGGAAGAGCTGTTCCGAAAGAAAAAGTTACCGCTTAAACATATTGAACCGCGTGTTAGGGTAAGTCGTAAAACGTTGGAACGACATAGAAAATACATTATTGCAATGTGTATTATTTTTGCAAACAACTATACATATATTCTGGATTACATAAGAGGGGAAAAGCATGATGAATAAATGAATGAAACAAACGAATCTTCAGGAAGCAATTTAAAAAAAGATATGAAATTTTCTATTATAATCCCTGCACATAATGAAGAAAAGTACATTAGAAAATGTTTAGATTCAATTGCAAAGGCATCAGAGGCATATAAAGAGCAAACGGAAGTTATAGTTGTTTTAAATCGTTGCACAGATAAAACAGAGGAAATAGCAAAATCTTATAATTGTATTACATTGAAAAATAACGATAAAAACTTATCTAAAATCCGAAATGCAGGGGCTAAAATAGCTAGTGGAGAAATAATCGTTACTATAGACGCTGATACCATAATGACAGAGTCTATGTTGTCTAATGTAGATAAATATTTAGCTTCAGGTAAATACATTGGTGGTGGGGTGAATGGGAAGTTTGAAAGAATATCTTTAGGAATATTTCTCTCCGCAATGTTAATCATAATCCCTTTACTTTTTAAATACGGAGCTATATCTGTAGGGATTTTTTGGTGCTATAGAAAAGATTTTATGGCAATCAACGGATTTAATGAAAACATGCTGATGGCAGAAGATGCAGATTTCGCTAAACGTTTAAAAGAATGGGGAAAGAAAAATAATAAGAAATTCGGTACTATTAAAAATGGAATGATAACTTCATGCAGAAGATTTGATACATATGGAGACTGGACTTTACTTAAAAATCCAAAAGTAATTTTAGCTTATTTAAAAGGCAATGATAGAAAATACGCAGATAAGACATATTATGATAACCAAGAAAGATAAATGAAAAAAATAAGTGTTACCTTAGTTGGCGTTCTCACGGCTCTTACGTTATTTTTGAATGTGTCTCATAATTCGGTCGATCATCAGGAAGCCTCTCAATTTACTAAAGATATCATTGTTCAATATGCACATGGGAATACTGGTTGATTGAATGTTCAAACTACTATAAATAACAAAGTCACAGAATTGTTAAATGCCTGGTATACTGAAATTAGAAATAGACATGTTGCAAATGCATATAAATTAAAAAAAGAAATTGAAAATTCTATAAAAAATATTGAGGAAGACCAAAATTTATTACTGTATTATTCCTTACTTGATTTTGGTTATAAATATTTAATAGATAATTTGAGTATAGCCAAAAATAGTTTTGACCAAATTGAATCTTTGGATAAACCAACTGACGATTTTTTATCGTATTATTATCATTTTTATAAAGCAATCTACTCTAATGCAGTTGGTAATTACAATACAGCAAAAGAGCATTATGAAAAAGCAGAGGATTTACTTGAAAGTATTCCAGATGAAATTGAAAAGGCAGAGTTTTATTATAACCAAGCTGTGTTCCAATATCATTTCTATCAGGCTTTTGTAGCTTTCCAACAAGCGACAAAAGCAAAAGAAGTTTTTGCTAAATACGATGGGTATGAAGTGAAAATTGGTTATTGTAACAACTTAATGGCATTAGCTTGTACACATTTGAAAGAATGGGAAATAGCTGAAGAACTTTATATTTCGGCAATGGATATCTTTAAAAAGATAGAGAATGAAAATGGTGTGTTAGTTGTGAAACAAAATTTAGGTTTAATGTATGCTGGACAGAACCTTTCGAAGTTAGCTATCAGTCATTTGAATGAGGTATGTGACAAAATGCCTGAAAACTATAAAGCGATATATATTAAGGGAAAAGAACATTTTAAATTAGACGAAAAATCACTAGCTTCAGCGCTCGTACAAAAAGGCATGGAGATTTGTGATAAACTAGAATTAATAGAGTATCAACACCATTTTAAAATTTTAAACGGACTAAATGAAGGGATAAATGGAGAAAAGCTAGAAGAGGTTGTATTAGAAGGTATTAAATATTTTGAAAGAGAGAAGCTTTGGGAATATGTGACAGAATATACTGAAGTGCTAGCGGTTGTATTCCATAAAGAAAATAACTTTGAAAAAGCAAGTTATTATTTCTTTTCTAGCCATAAAGCGAATGAAGAGGTTTTTAAAAAGGAGGCATTAAAATGAATGGTCAGTCTTAGTACGCTGCTAGCTTTTGCACTTGTTTCACTTAGTATGGTTTGTTCACCTGGGCCTAATATGGTGTATCTCATTTCCCGTTCCATTACGCAGGGGCGTATGGCAGGATTCATTTCTCTCTTGGGTATTATGCTTGGTTTCGTAATCTATATAATCGCGACAATGTTTGGACTTACAGTTCTTTTCCTTGCTGTTCCCGCTGTATATGAAGCAGTAAAGTGGGCAGGTGCTGCGTACTTACTATGGCTAGCTTGGAATTCGATTAAACCTGGTGCTACATCTATTATGGAACCTCGTACGATTTCTAATGAGCCACCACGGAAATTATTTTTAATGGGACTCATGACTAATCTTTTGAATCCAAAGATTGCTATTTTGTATGTATCACTTCTACCTCAATTTGAAGATCCAGAGAAGGGATCGTTGCTTTTTCAAGGTGCAGTTTTGGGCCTTACCCAAATTACTGTTAGCTTTATCGTCAACCTCCTAATTGTATGTACAGCAAGTAAAATTGCGAAATGGCTTGGCACACGCCCAACGTGGCTACGAGTGCAGCGTTGGCTTATGGCAAGTGTTTTAACGGGGCTTGCTGTACGCCTTGCTTTTGAACGTCGACAGTAAATGAGATTGTCCTATAACGTTGATTTTAAAAATGTAACTACAGTTGGTTTAGAGTCTTCACCTATGGCAGAAGCGCTTGCTGGTTTACGTGCTCATGAAGCCCGTTACTTTATGAATAAATACAAGCATGAGTTTATAGTTGTACCAGCTAGTGAAAGCAAGGAGACTCTTGATTATGTGAACCGCGTTTTGAAAGAAGAACGTGATATTGAGTTTGCGGCGAAACCTTTAGAAACTTCATGTTTTCAAGTGGAAAATATTCATTTTACCTACGTCTTTTATGAGGATGGTCTTGGGATCAACGTCATGTATACATTGGATAACCCGAAAAAGCGGGCTGTTGGATTTAAGCTTTCTGATGGAATGGAGGTACCAACGGAATTAGCAGAGAAGTTTAAGTTTGCTAGGCAGAAGTCTAAATTAGCTGGAACAATTCGGGGTTCGTTTTTTGTAATAAAAGGAGAATATAGTGTAAGCTGAATGAAAAATTATATGTTAGAAGAGAAAGATAGCTTTATCGTTTTAGGTATTGGAACTGAAATTAAGAGTGAATACACAGACTTTGCTGGAATAAATAAAGAAAAGGAAGACTTTTGGTCGGCTGTTAAAGAAGATGGAAGGCTGGACACTTTAAAAGCTTTAGCTACAAATAATTACATTTTTTCCGTGAGTGAAGCTGTGAATAACAAGATGATGTATTATGCTGGTGTCATGACAGAGGAACAAATACAAGAAGAATGTAGAGTGATCCAGTTTCCTAAGGGGGAATACGTAGTAGTTAAAGGGGAAGGTAAGACAGCTGAGGAGCTAAGTAATAAGCTTACTGGTATTGCTTTTGGTCAAGTGTTACTAGAAGCAAAGGATTTTGCCTATGTTGGTGGACCAAATACAACGGTCGAGATGGGGCAGCGAAATGGTTTAGTATTTGGTGAAATATGGATTCCGGTTGTTAGGAAGTAAATGAAAAAAGTTGAACGGATTAATACGATCATGCGCTATATTAACAACCGCTCCCACTTTACTATTTCTGAAATTATACAAGAATTTAACATCTCTCGGTCAACAGCTATTAGAGACATTAGAGAAATTGAAGCTATGGGGATGCCACTTGTCGCTGAAGTTGGTAGGAGTGGAGGATATTTTGTTATGCATAACTCTATCCTGCCCGTCGTTCGCTTTACTGATAATGAAGTCAAAGCTCTTTTTATTGCCTTTATGGCCACAAGAAATCAACAACTTCCCTATCTAAAGAGTCGTCAGTCATTAGCCGAAAAACTATTGGGACTTATCTCAGAAACCCAGCAGGACGACCTTGTTCTTTTAAATCAAATCTTACTTTTTGGAGGGACTAATCCTCATAATCCCGATTTACTTGAGCTTTCTGACCTCCCCCATCCTATGTTAGAAAAACTCATCCAAATCCTTCTTTCGGATAGCCATTTATTGATTACTACCAATGAAAAGGAGGAAATCAAGTCTTATCCAATTTATTTACTACACCTTTATCAAGAAAAAAGCCATTGGATAATTGAAGGCTTTGACATAAAAGAAGAAAAAAAGAAAATGTTTCTTGTCGATCATCTTATTAATATCGAGCCTTATACGACGAAAAAGAGATTAAGTAAGAAAAAGATTTTAGAAAAACTGAGTAAGAAGGACGAAGCAATCAACCTTGTACTTGAACTTGGTCCCAAAGCGATTGCCCAGTTCAAAAAATACCATCCTTTTAAAATTTCAATTTCTTATACAAATCCTTACCAATCTACAGCCATTTTAAAAACTTTTATCAACGTTAACAATCTCGATGAATTAACAGAAATAACGAATTGGCTACTTTTCCTAGGTGATGATATCAAAATTAGGGAAATGCCTGAAGATGTGTTAACAGGTTTACAAGAGAGATTATACTTATACTTCCCATAAATGAAAAGCAAAACAGGGGTGTTATTAGGACGGTTAATGCGAAACATTATGCGTAGTCCAGATACGATTATTACGGTAGCGATTACACCGATTATGATGCTGCTGTTATTTGTTTACGTATTTGGTGGTGCCATACAGACAGGAACGGATAACTACGTCAATTATTTATTACCAGGAATTTTGTTGATGGCTATCGCATCTGGTGTCGCTTACACTTCCGTGCGGTTGTTTACGGATGTAAAGAGCGGATTGATGGCACGTTTCATTACGATGCCCATTAAGCGTTCATCGGTATTGTGGGCTCACGTATTGACTTCACTTGTTGCAAATGTGCTTACTATCGTGGTGGTTATCCTTGTTGCACTTTTAATGGGGTTCCGTTCCAGCGCTAACATTCTAGATTGGCTCGCGGTTGCTGGGATACTCGGAATGTTTACGCTTGCGCTAACATGGCTTGCTGTTATTCCAGGGCTGACAGCGAAGTCTATGGAGGGGGCAACGGCCTACTCGTACCCGCTAGTTTTTCTACCATTTATTAGTTCTGCCTTTGTTCCTACCGAAACGATGCCAAAAATTGTTCGTGCGTTTGCTGAGAACCAGCCTGTAACTTCAATCGTGAATGCGATTCGTGCTCTCTTATATGAAGGATCTGTTGGCAATGATATTTGGATTGCCCTTGCGTGGTGCGTGGGAATCATGGTTATTGCTTACTTCTTCGCTAGTAAAGCATTTAAACGTCAGTTAGGGTAAATGAGTAATGCAGCGATTTCTGTAAAAGGGTTAAAAAAATCTTTTAAAGACAAGGAAGTGTTAAAGGGCGTGGATTTTGAGGTGCAGCGTGGCGAAATTTTTGCGCTGCTGGGCTCAAATGGAGCAGGCAAGACGACGACAGTCAATATCCTCTCGACGCTGATGAAGCAAGATGGCGGTGAAGTAAGTATTGGCGGTTTTGACGTCCAGCGTCAACCAGATCATGTTCGTCAAAGTATCAGTTTGACAGGGCAGTTCGCAGCTTTAGACGGTATGCTGACTGGGAGGGAAAACTTGATAATGATCGCCAAGTTACGTGATGTTTCCAATCCAGCTCAAGTTGCTGACAATCTACTTGCAAGATTTAGCCTGACTGATGCGGCAAACCAAAGGGCAGATCAGTATTCAGGCGGGATGAAGCGCCGGCTTGATATCGCGATGAGTTTGATTGGGGCGCCAGCAGTTATTTTTCTTGACGAACCAACGACTGGACTTGATCCAGAAGCACGGATCGAAGTGTGGGATACAGTCAAGGAACTTGCTGGTGGTGGCACAACGATCTTGCTTACGACTCAGTACTTGGAAGAAGCAGAACAACTGGCGGACCGTATCGCTATTTTGCATGGCGGAAAAATTATTACGACAGGTACTCTTGCTGAACTGAAAGAGATGTTCCCGCCAGCAAAAGTGGAGTATATCGAGAAGCAACCGACATTGGAAGAAATATTCCTTGCGATCATTGGCAAAAAGGAGGAGATGTAAATGTTAGAAATGTTTAAAAAATTAATTGGTGATAAAAAAGAGTACAAAATGATGATGGCACGAGTTGAGGCTCTGCCAGAGGACTACCAGTTTGTATTTAAGAAAATTCAAAACTACATGTGGAATTTCTCAGCGGGTAACGGGATGGATATGTTACACATACAGTATGAACTAATCGATTTGTTTGAAGCGGGTGCAGCGGAAGGAAGACAAGTGCTTGACATTACTGGTGATGACGTGGCTTCCTTTGCTGACGAACTAGTGGCAAATGCTAAAACTTACGTCTCCAAGTATCGTGAAGATTTGAATGAAAGTATTATGAAGAAATTGAGAAAAAAATAAATGGAAAATTTAACTGAAATGCTGAAAGGTTCGTTGGAAGGATGTGTGCTGGAAATCATTAGCCGCCGTGAAACGTATGGCTATGAGATTACTCGTCATCTGAATGATCTTGGGTTTACCGAAGTCGTGGAAGGAACGGTTTATACTATCCTTGTAAGATTAGAGAAGAAAAAGCTTGTGAATATTGAAAAGAAACCGTCAGATATGGGGCCACCCCGTAAGTTTTATTCACTTAATGATGCTGGCCGCCAGGAGCTTGAATTGTTTTGGGGAAAATGGGATTTTGTATCATCAAAAATTAACGTCTTGAAGTCAAAATAGGTGAAGGAAGGGAAAATAAAGCGTTTCTTTGTCATTGCAGGTTGTGATGCTCCAGGAAAAGGTGGAGAATATTATCGTGAATTAGCAACGTCACTGCCCCCAGAAACGGTTATTTTAACAACTTCTTGTGGGAAATTCCGCTTTAATGATGTAAATTACGGTGTTGTACCTGGTACGGAGATTCCGCGTTATATTGATTTAGGACAATGCAATAATTCAATTTCTACAGTGAAAATAGCGGCCGCTTTAGCAGATGCTTTTCAATGTGAAGTGAATGAATTGCCAGTGAGTATTGTCCTATCATGGTTTGAACAAAAAGCGGTTGCCATTTTACTTGGGCTATTTAGTCTTGGCATTCAAGATATTCGCATCGGTCCAAAGGCGCCTGAATTTATTTCACCTGGTGTGCTTGATGTATTACAAGAAACATTCGGTTTAAAACTAATTACAACTGCAGCAGAAGATATGAACATGATGTTATCGTAAATGGAAAAGCACCGAATTGAAATTATTGCAAAAGAAGAAGCCTACCACAACCTTTCTACATTTAAGGAAGTTGAAGAACTAAACAAAGTAGTTAGAACGTATAAAGACCTTATTAAAAGCTCTATAAAGCGTTCCGATGTACAATCACGACTTGTTGCATTACTTGAAATTTTAAAACGCCATAGCTGTAAATATGTAGGTGTTAGTTTCCTATGCAAAAATTCAATTGCTGACATGATGGAAGTTTCATATAAAACTGTACAACGTTTAATGAAGAAACTTGTGGATCTAGAGATCATTAAACAAATAGCAATGAAGCGTAAAAAAGATATGCTTCAAACTTCAAATGCTATTATTATTCGACCAATTGTAGAAGAAGTGTCCGACAAGGTAGATACAAAAAGTCCTACAAAGTGTCCTACCATTAAAACAACCCTGGTGTATTCTCTTTCAGATCCTTAAATGGATCAATTAACAGCTGCAAACGAACTACATATTTTAGGAAAGCAAAACATTGCAGGATATGAATTCACTGGAATCGAGGGTGGATTTGGTGAAGGTAAGAAAGCGATGTTAGTAAAAGAGGTTGCAGAAATTCATGGACAACCATTAAAAGAAGTGAATCGTCGAATTAATGATAACCGTAATCGATTTAAAGATGGGATAGATATTATTGATTTTAAAGCGGGTGGGTTTAAGCCACCGAGTTTTTCTGAATTGGGTTACAGCAATCAATCAGTTGCAAATTCGAATCATATCTATCTCTTATCCGAAAGAGGATACGCAAAACTCTTAAAAATTCTCGAAGATGATACAGCATGGAATTTATATGATCAATTCGTAGACGGGTACTTCAATATGAGGGAACAACAACCGAAGGTTATGAACGCAAAAGAAAGTATTCTAGCTAATATGCAAGCAACAATCCTGTTAAATGAAGAAGTTTTAACTATGAAAGAGGATATGAACTCTATTAAGACAGAGGTTAAGGATCTGAAAGAGAATACACCAGGGTTGTTTTAAATGTCAGCAACAGTACAAGTCATCATCGATGATAGTTACTTACAAAAAGAAGTTGCCCGCCAAGTTAATGAGCGATTAGTAGATATGGGAATTGGAACTTGGTGGGATATGAAAAGACTTCAATACGAAACAAGCAGAAGTTATGACTGGTTAATGGAATATGTCGTTTGTGATCCTAGAGTACAAATCTTTGCTAAGCAAAAGAATAATCGCTGGTTATTTAAAGCGAAGGAAATGAAAGAATTTCTTGATAAGTATTTTGATGAACTGTAGATGGACACATCTTTCGGCAAAAAAATTAAAACATGGTTGATTCTCAATGATATGCAACAAAAGGATTTAGCGGGTATGTTAAATATCTCAAATGCTTACTTATCAGATATTCTTTTAGGAAAAAGAAAAGGAAAGAAAGTGAGAGAGAAAATTGTAAAGATATTAGAAATGAGGGAGTCGTCATAAATGATTGATATGACTATTGTTGATAGAATTAAAAGATTGTGCAGCGAACAAAAAATAACCATAGCTGAATTAGAAAGGAGAATCCAATTATCTAATGGGCAAATTAGAAAATGGGCTAATCAAACACCGGGGGTAGATAAAGTTCAAAAAGTAGCGGATTATTTCAATGTCTCACTAGATTATCTATTAGGAAGAACTAAAGAGAAGTACTGGGAACTTACAGAAAAAGACGAAAAAGATATTCAAAAAAAATTAGAAGAACTAATAGAAGATATGAGTGCCGCAGATGCCCTAGCATTCTCAAAAGGCTCCGAACCGATGTCAGAAGAAACTAAACAATTACTAATTATTTCATTAGAAAATTCTCTTAGATTAGGAAAGGAAATGGCTAAGAAAAAATTCACACCTAAAAAATATAGAAACGAAGAATGATTGGTATTAAAACAAACAATAAACTTAAAAGTAGACGAATTACTAAGACACTACAACACCAGAGATCCATTCGAAATCGCTAAAAAGATAGGGATTGTTGTTCTTTTCGAAGAATTAGGAGATATCTTTGGGTACTACCACAAAGTATCTCGCATCCCTTTTATACATATTAATGAGAGACTACCTTATAAAAAACAAATATTCACATGCTTTCACGAATTAGGGCATGTTATTTTTCATCCTGATGAAAACACTCCCAAATTATCCGCGGCATCTCTATGCTCTGAGATACGTATAGAAGCTGAGGCCAATTATTTTGCAACTAGATTTCTTATAGATGGAAGTCATCATGACTACTATATTCATACCAAACAAGAGTTATTAAGATACTATGGAATACCAGACGAAATGGAAAGGTTTATTTAAGTGATTAAAGTGGCTAGTTTTAGAAAACGTAATGATAAATGGGAATATCGGATTAGGTATAAAGAAATGGGGAAATACAAAGAAACCTCTAAAAGCGGATTTAAAACAAAAAAAGAAGCTCAATTAGCTGCTGCTAAAGTTGAAGAGAAATTAGCTAACGGAGTGGACGTAAACAGTAGTAATATAACATTTAATGACTATATGTATGAATGGTTAAATACTTATAAAAAAGGGAATATTTCTGAACGAACGTATACAAATTACGAAAAGAATATCCGATTGTTCATATTACCTACATTTGGTAATGTAAAATTAAAAGAGTTAACTCGTGTTAAATATCAAAAATTCATAAATGACCTTCTAAAGACACGCAGTAAGAAAACCGTAGCACAGATTAACGCTACAATGCACAATGCATTAGAAATGGCAGTTTATGAACTTGAAATTCTCACTAAAAACCCTACAAATAAAATTAGTATCAAAGAGCATCAAGTAATCGACAAACGATCAGAAATTAAATGTTTTGACATAGATGAATTACAGTCATTTTTGAATTATGTTTTGAATGAACAAGCTACTTTTAAATACTATTCCCTGTTTATGTTTTTATCAAGGACTGGTCTACGAATTGGAGAATGTCTGGCTTTACAATGGGATGATATAGAATTTGATAAAAAACAGGTCTATATCAACAAAACATTAATTAACATTCAAAGAAATCAACCTATTAAATTCGGACCACCTAAAAATAAAAGTAGCATCAGAACACTTACTTTGGATGATTCTACTTTAGTACTTTTAAAGCAGGTGAAAATAGAACAAGCTAAGAATACTTTAAGGAATGGGAAATATTATAAGGATTATAACTTTGTATTTACCAATGAAGATAACTCTTGTATGTTACGAGCTACAGCGCTAGTATTTTTAAAAGAAACATGCAAAAAGGGTAAATTTGAATTTATTAAATTGCATGGTTTCAGGCATACGCATGCTGTTCATCTGCTACAAAGTGGAGCAAATATAAAATATGTTTCTGAACGTCTGGGGCATTCCACCATCAACATGACAGCGGATGTTTATCTACATGTAACACAATCTATGGAAACAACCGCAGTAAATCAATACGACGAGTTTTTAAAATCATGTGGGCAAATTGTGGGCAATCGGTTTTGAATGATTGGGAGAGGGTGGGATGATATGTTTTGTTATCAATGTGAACAAACGCCAACAGGTGGATGTAAAGTAATAGGTGTTTGTGGAAAGAATGAAACCATTGTAAGTTTACAAGATACGATTGTGTTTGGACTAAAAGGAATTGCAGCTTATCGTACTCATGCTGCTCAGCTAGGGTATACAGATGCATTTGTAGATGCTACAACGCAAGAAGCGTTATATATGACATTAACAAATTCTAATTTTAATGAACAAGAACATATTGATATGGCTATGAAAGTTGGGAAATCAGCTTTACGAGTGATGGAATTATTAGATGAGGCACATACGAATCACTTTGGTGTTCCAGAGCCTGTTCAAATTACACAAAATCATGTAGAAGGTAAGGCAATTGTAGTTACTGGTCATAATTTATTTGCATTAGAGGAATTATTAAAGCAAACAGAAGGTAAAGAAATTAATATTTATACGCATTCTGAAATGCTACCAGCACACGGATATCCACAATTGAAAAAATATAAACATTTAAAAGGAAATATTGGTAAGGCGTGGTACGATCAACGACGTCTTTTTGAAAAATTTACTGGTGCTATATTGGCTACAACGAACTGTGTTATGCCGATTAAAGGATCTTACTCTGACCGATTCTTTTCATATGATATTGCAGGCTTAGAGGGCGTACAAAAAATTGAAAATGATGACTTTACACCATTGATTCAAAAAGCGCTAGAACTTCCAGAAGTACATATGGAGTCGGATGAGCAGTTAGTAACAGGGTTTCATCATAATACAGTATTATCATTATAAATGAGAAAGAATACGTTGTTAAAAGTAGGATTATGTGTAAGTTTACTAGGAACAACTCAATTTGTTAGCACAATTTCTTCTGTACAAGCATCACAAAAAGTAGAGCAAAAAGTAATAAAAAATGAGACGGGAACCATTTCAATATCTCAGTTAAACAAGAATGTATGGGTTCATACGGAGTTAGGTTATTTTAATGGAGAAGCAGTTCCTTCGAACGGTCTAGTTCTTACTACTTCAAAAGGGTTAGTACTTGTTGATTCTTCTTGGGATGACAAATTAACGAAGGAACTAATAGAAATGGTAGAAAAGAAATTTCAGAAGCGCGTAACGGATGTCATTATTACACATGCGCACGCTGATCGAATTGGCGGAATAAGAACGTTGAAAGAAAGAGGGATTAAAGCGCATAGTACAGCATTAACCGCGGAACTAGCAAAGAAAAATGGATATGATGAGCCGCTTGGGGATTTACAAACAATTACGAATATGAAGTTTGGAAATATGAAAGTAGAAACGTTCTATCCGGGAAAAGGTCATACAGAAGATAACATCGTTGTATGGTTACCACAATATAAAATTTTAGCTGGAGGCTGTTTAGTGAAATCTGCTGAAGCGAAAGATTTAGGGAATGTTGCTGATGCGTATGTAAATGAATGGTCCACATCGATGAAAAATGTGTTGAAGCGATATGGAAATATGAATGTAGTACTACCTGGACATGGTGAAGTAGGGGACAAAGGATTGCTTTTACATACAATGGATTTGTTGAAATAAATGAAGAAGAAGTTTATTATAGGAGGAGTTTTTACCTTAATTAGTGTAATGGGTGTTGTCGCTTATTTAGTTTTTCAAGGTATATTCATTCCGAATCAATTCAGTGCGGATAAATATGAGATAAAAGGTGTAGATGTCGCATCTTATCAAGGGGAGATAGATTGGAGAGAGTTAGAAAAGCAAAATATGAAGTTTGCGTTTATAAAAGCTACTGAAGGAAGTGCGTTTGTGGATGAGTACTTTTCGACAAATTGGATGAATGCAAATAAGACAGGTATGCGCATCGGAGCGTATCATTTTTTTAGTTTTGATAGTAAAGGTGAAACGCAAGCAAAGCAATATATACGAACCGTTCCAAAACATAAACAAGCATTGCCACCGGTAATTGATGTTGAGTTTTATGCTAATAAAAAAGATAATCCACCTCAGCGTGAAGATGTTGAGAAAGAGTTGACAGTAATGGTAAAAATGCTAGAAAAACACTATGACAAGAAAGTAATATTGTATGCAACTGAAGAGGCGTATGATTTGTACATAAAAGATGCATATCCTCAATGTGATATATGGATTCGTAGTATCCTTACAAAACCGAGTTTATCTGATGCGAGAAATTGGACGTTTTGGCAATACACAAATCGTGGAAGGTTAAGAGGGTATAACGGGAAAGAAAAGTATATTGATTTGAATGTGTTTTATGGGAATGAGGAACAGTTTGAGAATTATGGAATGAAAGATTAAATGGCGGAATTAGGGGGATTAACAGAAGCTATTTTAAAGCGTGATAAAATACAAGATCCGAAACGGGAAATCGGTTTAGAAATGTTTGATGTAATTTGGAATGTATGTGATTTAGCGAATAAATTAAATATTGATTTAGAAAAGGCTTTTGAAGAAAAAATGATGATTAATAAAAAACGTGAATGGTAAGTGTTTCTGGTGACTCTCTTCGCTTATCCATCATTATTCATACTAGCAATCATTTCATTTGCACTAGCATATTTCATCGGAGTAAAGCAATACACTTGGCTCTTATCAGGATTCAATGAACGCCGTGTGCCAGATAAAGTGAAGTTATCAAAAATAGTTGGTCTTTATAATTTATTTGCTGGTGTTATAGCCACAATCGGTAGTGTCTTCACTACTTCTAATGTCAAAATCATTATTCCTATCATTGTAATTGGGCACGTTATAATAGCTGCCTATGTAAATACGCGTATGGTCCAATAGATGATTATGGAATTTTGGATGATTATACCGATAGCAGCCTTTGGCTTCATTTATATCGCTGAAAAATTAAATAAAATCGAAAAGAAGACGAATAAGCGTTTAAAGAGAATTGAAGATAGATTACAAGTAATTACGAAAGAAATGGGAATTGCAGAAAGAGAACATGAAATTAATAAAGAATTACGCCAGCTTGTAGAAGAAGGGAAAACAGTTACGGCAGTTAAGAGGGTGAGAGAGGCTTTTGGTTTTTCATTGTTAGAAGCGAAGCAATATGTTGATAAATTATAGATGAACTTAAAAAGTAACAATATATATGAGAGAATGAACCAATATTCCGTTGCAGGATTAAGCCTTGCCGTTATACGTGACGGTAGACTTGATGAAACTACTGCCTTCGGAACACTTGAATCTGGAACAACTAGAACTGTCAATACGAATTCCATATTCAATTCTTGTTCTATTAGCAAATTCATCACCGCTATGCTCGTACTAACATTATCAGATCAAGAAATCATACATGTAGATGAAGACGTAAATGATAGACTCACATCTTGGAACATCCCTACTAATCTATTTACTCCACAGAAAAAAGTCACGTTGCGAAACTTATTAAGTCATCAATCTGGGATGATTGATCCTCCTAATAGTTTTGAACAGTATACACTTGCACAAGGACTACCTAAAATGGATGAGCTCCTGGCCGGTAAAACATTATATTGCCCCGTACCTATCAAGGTAACTTATAGACCAGAAAGCGAATTTCACTACTCTGACGCAAACTTTTGTATTACCGAACTACTACTTGAAGATATTACAGGGAAATCATTTACTCAGTTATTAGAAGAACATATCCTCCAGCCACTACAAATGAAAGATAGTACACTCTTCTCTCCCAAAGACATAGGTAAAACTGACGCTTTTGCTTGCGGGCATAATAAAGATGGCACCGTTACAAATAAGAAGTATCCATTTTACCCATTCGCAGCAGCTTCAGGTGTTTGGACAACACCAACTGACTTATCAACTTTAATAATCGAACTCATTCATTCCTTACATGGAAATAGCAAACTAAAACTTTCTCAAAAAACAGTACAAGATATGATTTCACCTCAAGGTTGCTCAAAATGGACTGGACTAGGTGTTTTTCTAGATGATTCTAATGAAGACTTACAGATTTATTCACTTGGATGGGGCGTTGGATTTCAATGTATGATGGTTTGTTATCCACATAGAGGTAATGGAGCTGTTATTATGACAAATACAGACTTAGGTGTTCATCAAATGGAGGGCATCATTGGTGAAGTTTTAAAAACACTACCCTTATAAGTGAAGGAAGGAGAAGTAATTATGAAGTTTGATGATCAACGCCTACTAGGAGTCCGATTAGGTTCAATGCTCGTAACAGAGGAAAATCAATATTTAGTAATTAAGAAAAAAGATCATTATGCATTATTAAACATACATAATTTAGAATGTACTCATGTTGAAGTGCAACTAGAACATATTGAAGAAATGTTGCGTGAAGATTTTCAAGAAAGTATAACTGAAATTATCGCACCGGAACATATAAAAATTGTTGCGAAAAATGTTATATAAATGTTAGATGCAATTATTGTCGGAGCGGGTCAGGCTGGATTAACAATGGGATACTACTTGAAGCAAGAAGGATATAATTTTTTATTACTTGAGGCAGGAAACCGAATTGGTGATTCATGGAGAAACCGATATGATTCTTTGCAGCTCTTCACACCGAGGGAATATAGTAGTTTACCAAGTATGATATTAAAAGGAGAAGGGAATGGATTTCCAAGTAAAGATGAAATTGCAACTTATTTAGAAGAATATGCAGGGCGTTTTCAGTTGCCGATACAATTGCAAACTGAAGTTTTAAAAATAAAGAATGAAAAAGATATATTTGAATTACATACTTCTAAAGAAATATTACAATCAAAAAAAGTTATTATCGCATCAGGCGGTTTTCAGCAACCATTCATCCCCTCATTTTCACAACATCTTTCATCACATATTTTTCAAATACATTCATCACAATATAAATCATTATCACAAATCCCAAAGGGAAGAGTACTAGTAGTGGGTGGCGGGAATTCAGGAATGCAAATAGCAGTAGAACTTGCAAAAACTCATGAAGTTACGATGTCTATCAGTCATCCTTTAACATTTTTACCGTTACATCTTTTTAGAAAAAGCATTTTTAATTGGTTAGAAAAATTAGGTTTATTGTATGCTGGAGTAAATACTAAGAGGGGGAAATGGTTTCAGGAGAGGAAGGATCCCATTTTCGGTTTTGAAGGTAAGGAACTTATTCGTAGTGGAGAAATTAAGCTGCAGGAAAAAGTAGTAAGTGCATCAGGTAATAACATTATGTTTCAGAATGGTGATACATATAGTGCAGAAAGCGTTATATGGTCAACTGGTTTTGCTCAAGATTATAAATGGATTGAAATAGAAAAGGCAGTGAATGAGAAAGGATTTCCTAATCATATAAAGGGAATAAGTCCAGTAAGAGGATTATATTATATCGGATTGCCATGGCAATCTCAAAGGGGGTCTGCACTTATTTGTGGTGTAGGAAAGGATGCAGCGTATTTGCTTTCTGAAATCAAAAAAATAGATCAGTAGATGATTACACCTATATTTAGAATTTTTGATGTTGAAAAAGCAAAGCAATTTTATTTAGATTTTTTAGGGTTTAAACACGATTGGGAACATCGGTATGAGGAACATATGCCATTATACATACAAATTTCGTTACATAATGCTGTAATCCATTTATCAGAACATCATGGGGATGCTTCGCCAGGCGGTGCGATTCGTCTGAAAATAGAGGGGTTAAAAAGTTATTATGCTATTTTATCAAGTAAGGATTATGCTTATTCAAAACCTGATATAGAGAGCACACTGTGGGATACAATGGAATTAACTGTGATTGATCCGTTTTCAAATAGAATTATATTTTATGAGGAAAAATTGTAGATGGGGAGTAGTTATAAAGGCGGGGGAACGATGAAGAAAATATGTAATTCTATTAAATTAGCAAATTATATGAAAGAAAATAATATTGACTCCTTTTTTAGTAATGATATGAAACCATATATGGAACTAATATTTTTTAAAAAGAATGAGTTTATTTGTAGAGAGAATGAAGAGATAGATTATTTATTTTTCTTCGTTGAAGGAAAAGCGAAAGCGTTTAATACATTAAGTAACGGGAAATCTGTATTATTATGCTTTTATGATAGTTTGCAACTGCTAGGGGATGTGGAGTTAATTCATTCTCAAAAGATTACATCTAACGTACAAGTGATGGCAGATTCATATTGTGTTGGTCTACCTTTAGGAAAAGTGAGAAATCAATTATTTCATGATGCGAAATTTTTAAGGTGTATTTGCGGATCGTTAGCACATAAGTTAAATCGACTTTCAAAAAATAGTACAATTAATTTACTATATCCACTTGAAAACAGACTTGCGAGTTACATGTTAGCAGCAGGGGAACGAGCTGTGCAGCACGGAAATCGAATTGTGTTTAGTGGGAATTTAACAGAAACAGCTGAATTGTTAGGAACGAGTTATCGGCACCTATTACGTACATTAAATATTTTTTGTGATAAAGAGATTATAAAGAAGAACAATGGTTGCTTTGAAGTAGTGAATGTGGATGTTTTGAGAGAATTGGCAGCAGATGTTTATAAATAGATGAAATACAAAGGGGATATTACATTGTATAACTTTCTTTCTGTCTTTATTGGTGTGCTCATCGCCGTTATGCTTCCATTGAATGGGATTTTATCTGAGTTAATTGGCAAGTACACAGCAAGCGTCGTCATTCACCTTGTCGGTTTAATTGCAGTTATTTTCGTTTTAATCATAAACAAAAATAAAATCCATTTTGATAAAGGTATTCCACTTTTCTTATATAGCGCTGGAGCAATAGGAGTATTCACTGTTCTTTTTAACAACATAAGTTTTTCCGTCCTTGGTGCATCTATTACGATCGCATTAAGTTTATTCGGTCAATCCATTGCTTCAATAGTTATTGATCATTTCGGCTTATTAGGAATGCAAGTTTCGAAGTTTGAAAAGAAAAAACTGATTGGATTATTATTTATTTCTTCCGGAATTATAATTATGACAATTTATTAAATGTTATATATTACTATCGCTATTTTAGCTGGTGTTTCTATCGTTGTTGCTAGAATTATTAACGCGAATTTAGCAAAGGAAATTGGTAATTGGGAAGGTACATTTTTCAATTATATTACTGGATTATTTTTCTCCGCTCTATTTTTAATTTTCAGTTCAGATTCATTTTATATTCCAATTCATACGTTGCAATCCATTCCTATCGCCGTGTACTTAGGCGGATTAGTAGGCGTTATCGTCATTTCATTATCAAACTATATTACTCCTAAAATATCTGCATTTTATTTAACGTTACTCATCTTTATCGGACAATTATTTGCGGGGACTATCATTGATTTCTTCCTATCAAATGAACTATCAATCGGCAAAGTGATCGGTGGAATTTTCGTATTAATTGGGCTTACTTACAATTTACTCGTTGATCGCCCAATAAAAACTGTGAAGCATAACCAAGTTCAACTATAAATGCTAGGTAGTGCATTGATTTTTTTTGGAATCGCATGGTTTTTCAACTCTGGGAAATCTATTCAAGATTTCTATACAGCAAATAAACCAAAGAAGAAAGCTACTATCATTTCAACTCAAAGAGATCCAAATGAGCCCCCTGTCTTTTTAGGAAAACAGGAAATAAAAGATATACATGTCGAGTCAATTAAAACAAAAAAAGATATCTTTCTCACAAAAACAGATGAATTAAAAACATTCATTAACAGTATAGACACCGCAAAAAAAGGAAAATTAACATTAGATGAAGAAGGATCAGATTTAATAGACTGTGATATGTGGATTACTTTCGAGGATGGGACTTATAAAAAATATTTCATATGGGTAGTTGACCATCACAGTAACGAAGTGATGATTGCTCAACAAGATACTCCTGATGATGTAAACCTTACGTACTATCAATTAAATGAAGATAGTTCTAAAAAAGTTTATAACTTATTTAAAAAAATCATTTAAATGTTAGATCATTCTTCTGTTAATAGTACGCTCACACCGGGGAATTTATTAAACTTACCAGTATGGTGTTATTTATTGGAGACAGAAGAAGGGCCAATTTTAGTAGATACAGGTATGCCAGAAAGTGCGGTTAATAATGAGAATTTATTTGACGGTACATTTGTTGAAGGGCAGATTTTACCCAAAATGACTGAAGAAGATAGAATCGTGAATATTTTAAAACGCGTTGGTTATGAGCCGGAAGACCTTCTTTATATTATTAGCTCTCACTTGCATTTTGATCATGCAGGTGGAAATGGTGCTTTTACAAATACACCGATTATTGTACAGCGTGCTGAATATGAGACGGCACAACATAGTGAAGAATATATGAAAGAATGTATATTGCCCAATTTAAACTACAAAATCATTGAAGGGGATTATGAAGTCGTACCAGGTGTTCAATTATTGTATACACCAGGACATACTCCAGGGCATCAGTCACTATTCATTGAGACGGAAAAATCTGGCCCAGTGTTATTAACGATCGACGCATCGTATACGAAAGAGAATTTTGAAGATGAAGTGCCGTTTGCTGGATTTGATCCAGAATTAGCTTTATCTTCAATTAAACGTTTAAAAGAAGTTGTGATAAAAGAGAAGCCAATTGTTTTCTTTGGGCATGATATAGAGCAGGAAAAGGGATGTAAAGTGTTCCCTGAATATATATAGATGGAGGGACTACAAATGAAAGCAATTGGTTTACATGAATACTTACCTATTGAAGAAGAAAACAGTTTAATTGATATTGAAGTTGAAAGACCTGTTGCCAAAGGAAGAGATATACTTGTTAAAATTAACGCGATTTCCGTTAATCCAGTTGATACAAAAGTTCGCTCTCCGAAAGATAAAAAAGAAGATGTAGCGAAAATACTTGGCTGGGATGCTAGTGGTGTTGTCGTACAAACTGGCGAAGGTTGTACGTTATTTAAAGAAGGCGACGAAGTGTTTTACGCTGGAAGCATTACGAAACAAGGTACATATAGTGAATACCACCTAGTTGATGAAAGAATTGTTGGTAAAAAACCTAAAACTTTAAGTGATGCTGAATCTGCAGCAATTCCTTTAACAGCTATTACGGCGTGGGAAGGTTTATTCGAACGTCTAGGCATTGATTACGCTAAGAAAAGCGAAAATACATTTAAAAACATTTTAATTATCGGCGGAGCTGGTGGTGTCGGTTCAATCGCAATTCAGCTTGCGAAATGGGCTGGACTAAATGTAATAGCAACTGCGTCTCGTGATGAAACGATAGAATGGGTGAAAAACTTTGGAGCTGACCATACAATTAACCATCATAAACCTTTAAAAGAGCAACTACTCACCCTTGTATTCAACGATGTAGATTATATTTTCTGCTTAAATAATACAGATCAGCATTGGCACAGTATAAGCGAAGTAATTAAACCACAAGGTAAAATTTGCTCTATCGTAGAAAATGAACATCCTCTTGAAATGGGCATTTTAAAAAGTAAAAGTGCGACCTTTGTTTGGGAGTTTATGTTCACAAAGCCGATGTATGAAACTGGTGATATGATTACGCAGCATGAACTATTAAATAAAGTGAGCGAATTATTAGATGAAGGTATTTTAAAGACCACTTTACATGAAACATTAGCACCAATTAACGCTGAAAACTTAAAGAAAGCACATGCATTGCTTGAGAGTGGACGTACCATTGGGAAAATCGTATTAGAGAAGTTTTAAATGAATCATCTAAGAGGGGGAAGTGAAGTGGCAAACAAAGAATTGAAAAGAGGCTTAGAAGCACGTCATATTCAAATGATCGCTTTAGGCGGAACGATTGGTGTGGGCTTATTTATGGGTTCAGCCAGCACGATTAAATGGACAGGTCCGTCAGTAATGCTTGCGTATGCAATTGCGGGTATATTTATCTTCTTCATTATGCGTGCGATGGGTGAAATGTTGTATATGGAGCCGAGTACAGGCTCATTTGCGACGTTCGGCCATAAGTATATTCATCCGCTAGCGGGTTATATGACAGCGTGGAGTAACTGGTTCCAGTGGGTTATCGTTGGGATGTCAGAAATTATTGCGGTTGGAGCATATATGAAATATTGGTTCCCGCACTTACCAGCGTGGATACCAGGCGTAATCGCAATGGTTATTCTTGGCGCAGCTAACTTAATTTCTGTTAAGTCATTTGGTGAATTTGAATTTTGGTTTGCGATGATTAAAATCGTTACGATTTTATTAATGATTATTGCTGGATTTGGCCTTATTTTCTTCGGAATTGGTAACGGCGGAGAAGCGATTGGCATATCTAATCTTTGGTCAAATGGCGGTTTCTTTACAGGTGGTTTTTCAGGATTCTTCTTTGCATTATCACTTGTAGTTGGAGCATATCAAGGTGTGGAATTAATCGGGATTACTGCTGGTGAAGCGAAAGATCCGAAGAATACACTTACAAGAGCGATTCAAAGTACAATTTGGCGTATTTTAATATTCTATATTGGTGCTATTTTTGTTATTGTAACTGTGTATCCTTGGGATCAATTAAGTACAATTGGTAGCCCGTTCGTAGCAACTTTTGCGAAGGTTGGTATTACGGCAGCTGCGGGACTTATTAACTTCGTTGTTATTACAGCGGCGATGTCTGGTTGTAATAGTGGTATTTATAGTGCTGGACGTATGCTGTATACGTTAGGTGTAAATGGACAAGCACCGAAATACTTTACGAAGATTTCTAGTAACGGTGTTCCATTATTTGGTACAGTTGGTGTAATAATTGGTTTAGCAGTTGGTGTAGTTTTAAGTTATATTGCGCCAAAAAACTTATTCGTATATGTGTATAGTGCGAGTGTACTTCCTGGTATGGTACCATGGTTCGTCATTTTAATTAGTCAAATTCGTTTTAGAAAAGAAAAAGGGGCAGAGATGAAAAATCATCCGTTCAAAATGCCATTTGCTCCTGTTACAAACTATTTAACGATTGCCTTTTTAATTATGGTATTAATTGGAATGTGGTTTAACGATGATACTCGTATCTCACTAGTTGTAGGTATTGTTTTCTTAGCTATCGTTACAATTAGTTTCTATGCTTTCGGAATAGGGAAGCGTGCTCCGTTAGACGTTCAAAATAATAAAGAGATTTCAAGTAAATAAATGAAAAAAGTCTCAGTACCATCACTTTGGTTAATGATTATTCTTGTGGCATTTCCGCAAATTAGTGAAACAATTTATACACCGTCTTTACCAGACATTTCAAAGGCGTTACATGTAAGTAATAATGAGGTGCAGTTAACGCTTAGTGTTTATTTTGCTGGATTTGCTTTAGGTGTATTTTTTATTGGATGGTTATCCGATATAATTGGTCGTCGCCCGGCGATGTTATTTGGAATTGTCATATATGGCGCGGGGAGCTTCTTATGCTTTATTGCAAGTTCCATTGAATTTTTATTGTTAAGTCGTTTTATTCAGGCGTTTGGAGCAAGTGCAGGATCAGTTTTGACGCAAACGATTCTTCGTGAAAGTGTAGAAGGGCATAAACGTCACGTTATGTTTGCTCAAATTTCGGCAGTCATTGCTTTTACACCAGCAATAGGACCGTTAATTGGTGGCTTTCTTGATCAAATGTTTGGATTTAAAATAGTATTTTTAAGTTTAGTAGTTATGAGTATCGGAATTTTGCTGTATACGTTTGTTTCTCTTCCAGAAACAAAAACGGGTGCAGTAACGGATAAAATCAATGTGTTTGCTGTTTTAAAACGGTTGATTACAAATCCGAAAGTAGTAACATATGGGTTATTAATTGGAGGAGCCAATGGTGTGTTATTCAGCTACTATGCAGAAGCGCCGTTTATCTTTATTGAGTACTTTCAGTTGTCGCCAAGTATGTACGGATTTCTAGGAATTGTTGTTGCTTCCGCTTCTATTATTGGGGCGAAAGTTTCAAAGTGGTTACTTACCACTTATAAACCAGAGAAAATTATATATATCGGTTGTTTTGTAATGACAGGTGGAGCAGTCGCTTTATCTATTATTACTTCAGTTGGATCAAATCCAAACATAATATATATGATTGGATTTTTAGTAGCGATGTTTATATTGCTATTAGGAATTGGGGTAGCATTACCTAACTGTTTAAGTTTAGCATTAGTAGATTTTCAAGATGTCATTGGTACAGCTGGAGCATTGTTTAGCCTAGGGTACTATATAATAGTGACGGTGACAATTTGGGGAATGAGTCAACTTCATACGGGCTCGTTACTGGTGATGCCACTTTATTTTCTAGCTATTGTAGCTATCATGTTGGTGTTTACTAAGGTGTTTATTGTTGGTAAACGAGTTGAAAAAGCAGTTTAAATGGAACAAGGAAAGTATTCAGTAACACCTCAAGATCGAATGAATTATTTATTAGGTCTTTATTCTGCAGATCAACAAATTAATGCGGTTCTTTATTTTCCTGTAGGTCTATCAAAGGAAATACTTGAACAATCAGTAAGGATAACGTTACAATTGCAGCCAGTTTTGAATAGTCGATTTGTAGAAAATGATACTCCTTACTGGGAGGAACATTCATCTGGCACTAACTCATCTATTTGCTTTTTTGCTGAAGGGAATGATCAAGAACTTGAAATAATGGCAATAGATTTTATTAAGGAACCTGGTGATCGTATTCAGGGGCCTATGGTTCAAACAAAATTATTACGAGGCACTACAATAGATATGTTAGTTGTGAAATTATCTCATCTATGTTCAGATGGTGCAGGAGTCAAGGAGTATATTAATTTGCTTGGAGCAATTTATACGCATCTTTCCTTAGGAGGATCTAAGGATCAAATTATAAAGGAATTTGGTGAGGGAAATGAGAGGTTTCGAGATCAATCACATGTATTCAAATATGCTGGACTATCGGACGTAAAAAGTGCGTATCGTCCTAACCAAGAACAGCAGGCATCGTTATGGTCTTTTCCATCTCAACCCAACAAAAATAAATCCCCAAAAATGTCTGTAGGGCGGTTGAGCCGTGAGCAAACTCTATGTCTAACCAAATGGACAAAAGCACAACAGGCTACCTTGAATGATGTAATCATGACTGTATACTTCCGTGCTTTATCACATTTCACTGTGTATGCAGAACCTCGCACCGCAGAAAAAATGATCGGTTTGACAATTGATTTACGTAGATATCTGCCTAATTATACGACTGGTGCTATTTGCAACTTATCCGGAATGGAAATGCCAGTGATTAAAATGGAAGATGATGAATCATTTAATCAGACTCTTGTTCGAGTTAAACAATCAATGGATAAAATAAAGGGCCAAAATCCAGGTCTTTCTTCAGCGGCAGGAATGGAGATACTGGCAGGTATGAAGCTATCTACGGTGAAGGAAATGTATAATCAGCAATACGAGCAGGCTGTACAGATGGGAATGGCGTTGCCATTAATGACAAATTTCGGGGTGATCGCTGATGAACCTATTCAGTTTGGTGAAATTCAAGCTGAGGACGGGTATATGACATCACCCATTATGTATGCACCATTCTTTTCAATGGGAGCAAGCACTTATAATGGAAGACTTACATTTACGATTGGTTATCATGCGCCGGAGACATCAAAAGAAAAGGTAGACAAATTTTTAGAATGTGTTATTAATCAGCTATCATAAATGCGACGTAAAAAGGATTTGTTGAAACAATGGAAGGTGGATTTACAAGCTATTCAAGAAGAGAAGAGGATGAAGAAGAAGGCTAAAAATAAGAAATATAGCATTCCTGGTAATACAGCTGGATTCATGAATGGAAAGCATACTTATCGTAAAGAGAATGGGGTATGGAAGCAAAGAAATAAATGAATGCAAAAGAGACCAGGAACAAATGAATATAACCCATACTATTCAACGTACATAAAATTAGTACCAGATGGAGATATCATACATATTCTAGAGCAACAAATGAAGGAAACGAATCTTTTATTGAAGGATATTTCTGATAGTGAGGGACATTTTCGATATGCTCCTAATAAATGGAGTATAAAAGAAGTAATCGGTCATATTGTGGATACTGAACGTATTATGGCATATCGATTGCTTTCCATAGCAAGAGGCGAGACAGCAGAACTTCCTGGATATAACGATGATATGTATGTTCTTAGAGCAGCTTTTGATAAGCAATCTATGCAAGATCTTCTTGAGAATTTAACAGTTGTTCGCCAATCTACTGTGCATTTGCTTAAAAGTTTAGATAAAGAAGCCTGGTTACAAAGGGGAATCGCGAACAATTCTGAAGTCACGGTTCTTGCATTAGCAAACATTATCGCTGGTCATGAGCTTCATCATCGTCAAATTATAAAAGTACGTTATTTTGGGGCTAATGCATTTACAGAATGTTAAATGAACAGAGGATGTGAATATATGGAAGATGTTTACGCGAAAATTGACAGCCTAAAAGCAGAGCAAAAAGAAATTATGAGAGACATTCGTACTTTAGAAACGCGTACCACTATTAATGAGAAAGACATAGCAACAATCAATAAGCAATTAGAGAAAATAAGTACAAACACAACTTGGATTTTGCGAATTATTATTAGTGCGATAGTAATGTCAGTTTTAGGATTGATATTAAAAGGGATTATTTAAATGAAGATTAAATTTGCCGTAATAAAAGATGAAAACTTTGATTTTAGTTTATTAGAAACAAAACTACTGAAAACCTTTAAAGAAGTAGACTTTGAAGCAGTTATTGTAAAGGTTGAGGATGAAATTTTTGAAAACAATGATATACAAAAGCATTTATCAAAAATAACCATTAATGTGACTGGAAAAAATATCGGCTATAGGTCCGTTTCAGCTAGTATATTTATTGTTCTAGAAAGTTTATCATTACAGTTATTTCGAATTAATATTAGTTTACATTAAATGATTAATAAAACAGTAAAAAAAGTTATCTTGTTTGCAGGTGGTTTGTATATTACTTATTTAGTAGGTGTAGTTATTTTAGCGGAATCTATACCGTATCCTACATCTCAGCAATTGAAGGCAGCCGAAAAAGTAGTTGAACGCTATGTAGGTAAAAATAATGGAGTGGAAATGATAAATACATCTAGCAGCTTCACGGCTGAGATGTTCGATCGTACAATTCATATTGAAGGAAATTCAAAAGAGAATCCGGAACAAGTATTTCGAATGGATTTAGATCGAGTTTCTAATGAAAATGAAAAAATAATCGAAAAATCGATAAATAAAATTTGTAAATCAAATGATGCAGGAGAGAATTTTACGTGTGCTGATGCTGAAAAGTTAAAATGAATGAATGGAGAGGTTTATATGAAATTAAAAGACAAAGTAGCAATCATAACTGGTGGTGCAAGCGGGATTGGCGAATCCACCGTTCGTCTTTTTATTGAAGAAGGTGCAAAAGTAGTTATCGCTGACTTTTCTGAACGTGGAAAAGACCTATCAGATGAATTGAACGCAAATGGATATGATACGTTATTTATTAAAACTGATGTAACAGTAGAGGCAGATATTAAACAACTAATCCATGAGACAGTAAGTAAATACGGTAAATTAGATATTATGTATGCAAATGCTGGCGTTGCTGATGATGCACCGGCAAACGAATTGTCCTATGAAAAATGGAAGAAAACCATTGATATTAACTTGTCTGGGGTATTCCTTTCTGATAAATATTCGATTGAACAATTTCTTAAACAAGGTACAGGCGGTGTCATCGTTAACGCTGGTTCGATTCATAGTTTTGTTTCATTACCTACCCCAACAGCATACTCCTCTGCAAAAGGTGGCGTAAAACTATTAACTCAAAATTTATGTACTGCCTACGCTAAATATGGAATACGTATTAATGCGGTGTGCCCTGGGTATATTGATACCCCTTTGCTTGGTAGTGTTAATCCTCAACAGAAAGAATATTTAGCTTCCCTTCATCCACAAGGCAGACTTGGAACACCAGAAGAAGTGGCTAAAGCTGTCTTATTTTTAGCAAGTGATGATGCTAGTTTTGTTAATGGTACAACACTTCTTGTTGACGGAGGCTATACTGCACGTTAAATGGAGAGACATGTACTTGTTGTATTTCCGCATCCAGATGATGAAGCATTTGCTGCGGGAGGGACAATTCGCTTATTAACAGATCAAGGAGTACCTGTAACGTATGCATGTGGTACTCTTGGACAAATGGGACGTAATATGGGGAAGAATGTATTCGCTAACCGTGAAACGATTCCAAATATCCGTGAAAAAGAATTAAAAGATGCATGTGAAGCGATGGGGATTCAAGATTTAAGAATGCTTGGCTTCCATGATAAAACGTTAGAATTTGAAGATGTTGATTTCGTTGCAGATAAAATCGAAGCGATAATTCAAGAAGTAAATCCATCTCGAATTATTACATTTTATCCAGAACACGGCGTACATCCAGATCATGATGCATTTGGCCGCGCTGTCGTTCGCGCTGTATCACGTATGCCAAAAGAAGAACGTCCAGTTATTCATGCAGTTGCGATTACGAGAAATCGTGAAGCAGTACTCGGTGAACCGGATGTTGTAAATAATATTAGTGAAGTATTTGAACATAAATTAGCTGCACTAGGCGCCCATCGTTCACAAACAGAAGCAATGCTTGAAGAAACACATGCAAAAATAAAAAACAAAGATGCAGCAACATTGAAATGGCTGCAACTTGAACAATTTTGGACTTATAAATGGGAGTAGATGGAAATAATAAAAGATAGTTCTCTTATTCAAAATGAAATTGAACGTTTTGTAAATAAAGATGTATATATTCATTTAGAAACAACGAACGGAGCGTATGCGTCACACTTTAATGAAAAGATGATGACAGTTGGAGCATTCATTCGAAATGCAATTATTCGCTTTGAACGCGGGAAAATAACTGGAACAAACCCATACCGAGTTGGTTTGAAAATGGATCATGGCTGGGTATATGCAGAAGGTATTACGCACTGGGAAGTAGACGATAAAGAGCGTTTATTACTAGCAGGGCATGATAACCAAGGTCGCTTAGCGGTAGCGCTTGAGTTAAGCTTAACGCCATTTAAGTAATTGGAACAATCAGCACATGAAGTAGCAAATTGGCAATATTATTTTGCAATTGCCGTATTTTTAGTCACGTACGGATTTATTATTTCTGAAAAATTGAATCGTGCTGTAATTGCACTATTCGGTGCTGCTATTATGATTATTTTTGGAATTGTAGATTTACATACTGCTTTCACATCACATATTCAATGGGAAACGATCACCCTTTTAATCGGGATGATGATTCTCGTACATATTACGAGTCAATCAGGCGTATTTGAATTTGTAGCCATTAAAGCAGCGAAAGCAGCTGACGGAAAACCAATCCGCATTTTATTATTACTATCCCTATTAACCGCCGTCGGTTCTGCATTTTTGGATAACGTAACGACTGTTTTATTAATCGTTCCTGTTACATTATCCATTACACGTATTTTAAAAGTTAACCCTGTTCCTTATTTGATTTCAGAAGTACTGTTTTCAAATATAGGCGGAACAGCAACTTTAATCGGTGATCCACCGAACATTATGATTGGATCAGCTAATAAGCATTTAGACTTTAATGCCTTTTTACTAAACTTAGCTCCAATCGTAATTATTATTTCTATCGTTACACTTGGCATTATTTACTTCATGTATCGTAATAAACTAAAAACAACACCTGAACAAATCGAAAAACTAATGGCGTTAAACGAAAAAGATTATATTAAAGATCAAAGCCTCCTTTTAAAATCCATTACAATTTTAGGACTAACTATTTTAGGCTTTGTACTTCATTCTATTATTCATGTAGACGCTGCGGTTATCGCAATGACAGGTGCTACACTTCTTATGTTAATCGGTGTGAAAGAACATGATATTGAAGATGTATTCGCCCACGTTGAATGGGTAACCATTTTCTTCTTCGCCGGACTATTCGTTCTCGTTGGCGGGTTAATTGATATCGGACTTATTTCTTCACTCGCAAAAGAAGTAATCGACGTTACAAATGGCGATATCGGATTCGCAGCTATACTTATCTTATGGGTATCTGGCATCGCATCTGCGACAATCGACAATATCCCATTTGTCGCAACGATGATCCCACTTATTCAAGACTTAGCTACAGGACTCGGACTATCTGTCGATTCGCCGCAAATCGAAGTGCTATGGTGGGCGTTATCTCTTGGAGCTTGCTTAGGAGGAAACGGAACACTAATCGGAGCATCTGCAAACGTAGTCGTTGCTGGTATTGCAAAACGTGAAGGACATGGCTTCTCTTATATGGACTTCTTAAAAATCGGTTTACCATTAACTATTGTTGCACTCTTGTTATCACATGCTTATATATATTTACGTTATTTAATGTAAATGAATTTAGAAAAGGCAAAACCAGTAAATGAAGAGGTCGCCGAATTAAAAGAACTAATTAAAGAGTTACACGGAAGTGTGCACCAACTTCAAAGTGAAGTGCAGCAACTAAGGCACGAAAGACCAGTTGTTGAAGTGAGAAAAGGTGTTCAATTATCACCGACAATTGTCGGACAAATTGGTGGTATGATTTTAGGTGGGTTAGCAATTATCGGTATATTTTGGTGAATGACGATGAATCTTTTTCAAAATAAAACGATTAAATTATCAGCTATTAGAGAAGCAGATGCTGAAGTAATGGCTATGTGGCAAGAGGACAGTGAGTATTTAAGAAATATCGATACAGATGTAGCATTTCCGCAATCGTTACAAGAAATAGCGAGTGATGGCCTATTAAAGGGACGAAGATCGAATAGTGTATCTTTCATGCTAAGAACAGTTCAAGATGATCGCTTAATTGGTTTTGTTGCAATTCATGGCATAGAGTGGAATAACAGAACAGGTTTATTAGCAATTGGTATAGGAGATGTAAATGATAGAGGGAAAGGATATGGGAAAGAAGCAATACATCTTATTTTAAAGTATGCTTTCTATGAATTGAATTTACACCGCATCGGTCTCGATGTTATTTCGTATAATAAACCTGCCATTGCATTGTATAAAAAGATGGGTTTTCAAATGGAAGGCTGTTTGAGAGAAGCGGTTCAAAGAGATGGGAAGTGTTTTGATCGTATGATTATGGGAATATTGCGGGATGAATGGATAGAGCTGCAAGGTTAGATGAAAAAGAAACTTTCCATTTTATTTAGCATGATGTGTATTTTAGTATTGGCAGCATGTGGTCAAGCGAAAGCTAATGAAGAGGCAACGAAAAAAAGGGAAAAAAGTAATGACCCAAAAATTGCTTCAATGTCTATTCATTTAACGAATGATTTACTTGCATTAGGAATTACACCAGTAGGTTCTGTTATTGGTGGAGATTTAAAAGATTTCTTACCGCATGCTAAAGAGAAGTTGAAAGATACGAAGAAACTTGGTGTTGTAACAGATCCGAATATGGAAGCGTTACTTCAATTAAAGCCAACTGACATTTATGTTGATGAAAAATATGCAGGTAAAGATGTAGCGAAATACGAAAAAATTGCAAAAACACATTCTTTCAATTTAGATGAAGGTACGTGGAGAGATCATTTAAAACAAGTTAGTAAACTTGTAAACCGTGAGAAAGAAGCGGATAAATATATTCAAGATTACGAAGAGCAATCAAAACGAGTGAAAAGTTTAATAGATAAAGAGCTAGGCAATAACGAAAAAGTAATGGCAATTCGCGTTACTGCAAAAGAATTACGTGTATTTAGTACGAAAAGACCGATGGGACCAATTTTATTCCAAGACTTAGGATTACAGCCTGCAAATGGTGTAGAGAAAATTGATGGAAACCGTCCTTTCGAAGTCATTTCACAAGAAGTATTACCTGACTTTGATGCAGATGCGATTTTCGTTGTTGTAAATAGAGATGATAAAGCAAAAGCAGCATTTAAACAACTTCAGGAAACACCAATTTGGAAAGACTTAAAAGCAGTTAAAGGCAAGCACGTATACATTATCAATGATCAACCATGGCTTGACTATTCTGCTTTAGGAAACAAAATGGCAATGGATGAAGCGGAGAAAATGTTTACGAAATAAGTGAAAGATCTTTTTACCACGGATAAAAAGAGAGCTATTACTGTAACTACAATATTCGGATGTGTAAGTATTGCTGTAATTTTAATTAGTTTAAATACAGGGACACTGAGTATAGAGCCACTTAAAGTAATTCAAACACTTTTTGGTTATGGTGATTTTGAGAGTGCAACCGTACTATATGATTATCGTATGCCAAGAATTATAATCACAATGTTAGCCGGTATTGGCCTTGGGATTTCCGGTGCGATTTTGCAAGGGTTATCACGTAATGCACTTGCAGACCCTGGTATTTTAGGATTACATTCAGGTGCATCTTTCGGTCTTATCGTATTCGTTACTCTCTTTCATTCTATTAATGAGAATGCATCGATTTTAATACCGTTATTTACATTTGGCGGAGGAGTATTAGCTGCATTTCTTATTATTTTACTTGCGAGTGATCGGTCAAAAGGGTTACTTCCTATTAGACTTATTCTCGTTGGTATTGCAGTTTCAGCTGGATTTAGTGCAATTTCGTTATTTTTCTCGCTCAAGTTAAATGATGAGACGTATACATTCGCTTCTAGGTGGTTAGTTGGTAACGTGTGGGGAAGAGATTGGATTCATGTCCTTGCATTATTCCCTTGGATTTTCATACTAACCCCTTATGTGTGGCTAAAATCTAAAACGTTAAATGCATTGTCACTAGGTGATAGTGTAGCAGCAGGACTTGGTGTTTCTGTTCAAAAAGAACGGTTATTACTTTTAGCTACAGCGGTTGGATTATCTTGCGCAAGTGTATCGATGGCAGGAGGGATTGGTTTTCTCGGTTTAGTTGCTCCGCATATCGCCAGAAAGTTAGTAGGTACTACATATCAACACTTTCTTCCTTTAGCCGGCATTATCGGAATGATTATTTTAGTGCTAGCAGATACGATAGGTCGATCTTTATTCGAGCCAAACTCTATTCCAGCTGGTGTAGTAGTAGCGGCTTTGGGAGCTCCATATTTTCTTTATTTACTTACAAAAACAAAATAAATGAGCTTAACAATTTTATGTTTAATTGGATCTATATTTTTAGCCATTTCATTTGGTGCAAAGGATATTCATTTGCAAACGGTATGGGCAGCGGTTTTTGATTATAATACGAAATTAACGCAGCATCAAATTATTTATGAGTTGAGGCTTCCAAGAGTAATTGGAGCGGCAGTTGTAGGAGCGGCTTTTGCAGTTGCGGGTGCTGTTATGCAAGGTGTAACACGAAATCCTTTAGCTGATGCAGGTGTACTCGGAATAAATGCAGGTGCGATGTTTGTAGTAGCACTTAGTTTTGCTTTTTTCCCACATATGCCGTATTCCTATTTAATGATTGTTTCCTTTATTGGAGCAGTCTTAAGTACAGTATTTATTTTTGTTATTGGATCAGCAACATCAGGTGGATTAACACCAATGAGGTTAACGATTGCTGGAGCGGTTATGGCAGCGCTTTTACATTCATTAAGTTCAGGTGTTGCGATTTATTATGATTTAAGTCAAGATTTAGCGTTTTGGTACGCTGGTGGTGTTGCAGGCGTTAAGTGGGAACACTTGAAATTTTTAGTTCCTATTATTCTTATAACGATTGTTTTTGCGACAGTGTTAGGGCGATCTATTTCACTCATATCAATAGGGGATGATGTTGCTACAAATTTAGGAGTGAAAACGAACCGAACGAGAATACTAGGAATGATTATAGTAGTTATTCTAGCAGGTGTTTCTGTTTCAGCTGTTGGTTCTATTGGATTTGTAGGACTAGTTATCCCACATATTTCTAGAAAATTAGTTGGTGTTAATTATAGACTCATTATTCCTATGTCAGCATTATTAGGAGCTATGTTATTAGTTGTAGCGGATTTAGGGGCAAGAACAGTAAACCCTCCTAAGGAACTTGCGATAGGGATTATGGTAGCTCTTGTTGGAGTTCCGTTCTTCCTCTATATAGCACGTAAAGTTGGGAGGGAGCTATAAATGCAAAATAGACTACTGGATTATTTTTTAAATTGTAGTATACTTATTAATTATTTTGATTTTTCTAATAAAAATACCGAAGGTGACAAAATGTTCTATATAAAACAACTACTACATTTCACTTACGAACAAGCATTATCTTGCTTATTCCCAGTCATTATTTTCTTGACACTAGCCCTTTCAAAAATCATTTCTATCCCAGGGTTATATCGCTATGATTTCATACTCATCGTATGTCTTCTGATGCAGTGGATTATGTATAAGACTGGTCTTGAAACAAAGGACGAATTAAAAGTAATTACTGTCTTTCACCTCATCGGACTCTTTCTAGAAATATATAAAGTTCATTTCGGTTCATGGAGTTATCCTGAAGAGGCATATTCAAAGATTTTTGGGGTCCCGCTTTATAGCGGTTTTATGTACGCAAGTGTCGCAAGTTACATATGCCAAGCGTGGAGAAGGTTGCATTTACAAATGCATCATTGGCCGAAAGCTATTTTTGCCGTGCCATTAGGAGCTATGATTTACTTCAATTTTTTCACACACCACTTTACATACGACTTTAGATGGATATTAACTTTACTACTATTCATTGTTTTCTCTCGCACATTTGTAGACTTTTCATTACAAGGCGTTACATATAAAATGCCACTCGTTCTCTCCTTTTTCCTTATCGGTTTCTTCATTTGGATTGCAGAGAACATCGCAACATTTTTCGAAGCATGGCAATATCCAAATCAACGGGAAGCATGGAATCTCGTTCACTTAAGCAAAATTAGTTCATGGTTTTTACTCGTTGTTATTAGCATTATGATTGTTACGCAGCTCAAACATTTGAAGGAGTCGAAAAGATAAATGGAATATACGTATAATAATAGAGAAGAACTAGAAATAGGGGTGAATACTATGATTACATTAGAACAAAAGTTGGAGCAATATAAACATACATATGTACAGTTAAAGGGAGAACTAAAATGGAAAACGAGTGATTCTCGAACAGGAATGATGATTGCTGCTATGTATGCAGGTAGTGATAAATTGTTTGATCTCGGACGTTTTTTAGAAATTAGTAGTTATATTAAGAATCAGGTAGGGATGTTTTCATACTTAAAGTCTTATCATCGTTTTGTAGTGGCCGCAACATTAGATATTCACTTTACAGATTACAAGAAAGCTTTTCGGAAGTTTTTAGATTTATATGAACAATTGGTCACTAGTGGCTTTAGCCGGAGTATATTTACTTATCTCGCAGCAGCTGTGCTTTTAACAGAAGAAAATGAACAGTATAGCACACACATTCAGCGTTCGATGCAAGTATATAAACGCATGAAAAAGGATCACCTCTTTCTTACAAGTACAAATGATTATCCACTCGCGGTTTTATTAGCAGGACAATCAGAGAATGTAGAAACACTTATGGACCGAGTGGAACGTCTTTATCAGAAACTAGCGACAGCTGGCTTGCGTAAAGGGGATGATCTTCAATTTTTGAGTCATATTCTCTCACTAAAGAAGGATGTCAGGGAAGAAATATTAGTTGCAGAATGCATAAATATATGGAATTTGTTAAAGCAAGAAAAGGTAAAAGTAAAACAGATGCATTACCCAGCTATCGGGCTACTAGCGTTACTCGAGGACGGAGAAAAAGAGATTCATTCTATTCGAGCATTTATTGAAAAATTGCAGGGGGATAAATTGTTCCGTTGGCAAACAGATACAAATATTCTTATTGCTATTCAGCTGTTCGTAAGTCAGAAAGGTGAGGAAAGTAAAGCTACCAGCACAGGTTTACAAACAATGATAGAAGTCCTCATACAAGCACAACAGGCAGCCATGATGGCAACGATTGCCGCTTCATCTGCAGCAACATCTTCTGCTAGTAGTAGTTCATAAGTGGGTTTAAAACAATTTGAAATAACGCGTGGGGCATTACTTAAATTTATGGAAACGTTAGATGATAAAACTGCAGATACGCAGCCAGAGGGCTTTAACAATACAATTCGTTGGCACATCGGTCACGTGTTAACAGCAGCAGAAACATTCATGTTTGGAAGAGAATTTAAACAATTACCAACTGAATATCCAAGTATGTTTGGGTATGGATCAAGACCATCTAAATGGAAAACAGAAGGGCCATCGTTAGAAGTGTTAATGGCTCAATTAAAAGAACAAGCAAAACGTATTAATGAAATGCCAGTAGAAGCATTTGAAAATAAACTGCCAGAGCCATTCCTAGGATTGGAGACAGTAGGGGAGCTTTACGGTATGATGCTTTATCATGAAGCGGATCATCTTGGGCAAATGAAGGCGATGGAACGTATTATTAAAGCTCTTTAGATGTTACATATTTTAAAACAACAATATAATCTTATTAGCTCTACAAGAGAAACTCTATTTACATTTTTAGAGGAAGTCCCATTAGAAAAATTGCACCGCACAGTTCCTAATTTCGGAAGCGGTAGCATTATAAAGACACATATTCATGTAGCCGATTGCTATCGATACTGGCTTGGATCATTCGCATTCAAGCAAAAAAGAGCAGATTTTTCATTTGCTAGCGATTACGAAATTGAGCATGCAGATGTGAAAAAAGTCCGTGCTAGATTTAAGTTAGTAGATGAGACTGTACAACATTTTTTAGATGAATACAATGACCGTTGGCTCGAAAATATAGCAAATGAAGTGAAATGGCAAAAAGAACCTTGGAGTACAACTCCGCTATGGCTTTTAACTCATACGGAGACTCATGAGTTTCATCATAAAGGACAAATTGTATCAATAGCTAGGCACCTTGGATATACTCCTCCTGATACAGACCTTAGTTAAATGAAACTTTTAAAAAAGACGAGTGCATGTTTATTGCTATCTTTACCCGTTGTAACTAGTATGTTTAGCACGACTAATAGCGATAAAGCATATGCAGAAGACCATTCATATGATGGGAAAAGTCCTTATTATAATAGCTGTGATCAATCTGCAGTAACGAAAGAGAAGAAATGGATAGATTCAAATTCTTATGTAGAATTAAAATTTAGCACCACTTGTAAGACGGCTTGGGCAAAAGTTACTGTAACCCGCCCAGCAGTTTATAATAACGAAGCTGATGCAAGGATTGTTAGAAAAACAGATGGAAAGGCATACACTTGCGGAAGCGCTGGAGGAAATGGTGTTGTAAATAAAGGGCAAACATCATGCTATACACCAATGGTATATGATTTAGATCCAAGAAAGGCACAAGCGCAAGGGAAACATGCCATTCCGAATAGTGATGCTTATAATTATGCGGAGACTATTTGGTATTGAATGTTTAAAAAGCTAATGAAAGTATGTGTGTTAAGTGTAGCGAGTGTAGGAGTATTATTTAGTTTTCAAGAAAGTACATTTGCAGCTACTGATTTAAGTAGTTATTATGACGGGAAAAATCCAGCAACAACGAAAGTATACGGGGGAAGTACAACGTGTGATGCAGATGGATTTAATGCAAAATCTACAGCGGTGTACGAAGGTAGTAAAAAAGTGGGGACAGTGTATTTACGTTACAGTAATAAATGTCACGCAGCATGGGCTAAGTTTGTGTTAGATCAACCAGCACCAGCTGTTTCGGGAGGAGTGTACGCGTACGCTGTTGTAAATAAATACAAAAATGGTGTATTCCAAAAATCAGTTACTTCTAATCAAGGGAACGGCACAATAAAAACAGGTCAAACGAGCACTTATACAGGAATGGTATTTGATTTAACTGCTGATTTCGGATACACAGCAGATGCTGAAGCAGTTACGTTTAATAACGGTTACGGGAAAACAGCACGTTATTAAATGGAGATAAAACAATTAATTACATTTAAAATAGCCGCGGAAACTTTGAACTTTACACAAACTGCGAAGAAATTAAACTTTGCTCAGTCGAGCGTAACAGCGCAAATTAAAACATTAGAAGCTGAGCTCGGTACGCCGTTATTTGAAAGATTAGGAAAACGTCTTTTTTTAACTGAAGCAGGCAGAAAGTTTCAACTATATGCCGACAAGATGATTGCACTCAGTAACGAAGCGAAAATGGCTGTGAAAGATGATGAGGAAATAGCAGGTACGTTAATAATCGGTGCGCAAGAAAGCCAATGTACATATAGACTTCCTTCTATATTAAAGAGGTTTAAAGCGCAATTTCCACAAATTAAGCTTATATTTAAACCAGCGCATTCCAATAAAGATGCGAAGGAACAATTGATGGAGGGAAAAGTCGATCTTGCCTTTATTTTGGACGAATGTAAAACAGAAGATGCTTTACATGTGGAGCCGCTTATGAAAGAAGAATTAAAAGTAGTAGCTGCTTCAGGGCATCATTTACTCGAGCAAACTTCCGTTTCTGTAAAAGATTTAGAAAGGGAAACACTTTTGTTAACAGAACTCGGTTGTTCGTACCGAACTTTATTTGAAGAGCTATTTCGTACAGAAGATGTGTATCCAGCAAATAAAATTGAGTTTGTTAGTGTCGAGGCAATTAAACAGTGTGTCATTGCGGATTTAGGTATAGCAGTTTTGCCAGCAATAGTAGTAGAAAAAGATATACGGGAAGGGACGTTAAAGGAGTTAGTGTTAAAAGAAACAATACCTCCGATTTATACACAAATTGCTTGGCATAAAGATAAATGGATGACAGCACCACTGCAACAATTTATTGATGTAACAAGGGAGTTTTTTGCAAGGGATTAAATGAAAGCACTTTGTTTCGAACAGTTCGGAAATCCGGATGTACTACAATATAAAGAAATACATGATCCAATCATAAATTCAAATGAAATTCTTGTCCGCACGAAAGCAATCGGTTTAAACTTTGCTGATATTTATAGACGCCGCGGTGATTATCATCTCGCTGGCAATCCACCTTATATATTAGGTTATGAAGGGGCTGGTATTGTTGAAAAAGTAGGAGCTGACGTTACTACTATCAATCCTGGGGACCGTATTGCATTTGCTGATGTCCCATTTGCAAATGCAGAATTAGTTGCCGTTCCATCAGAGAAAGTAATCCCACTACCAGATTCTATTTCTTTTGAAACAGCCGCTTCTGTCTTATTACAAGGCTTAACTGCACATTATTTAACGCAAGATAGCTATCAAATAAAACAAGGTGATGTTGCTTTAGTACATGCTGCGGCTGGTGGTGTTGGTCAACTTCTTACTCAAATGATTAAACTACAAGGCGGAAAAGTAATCGCTCTTACATCATCAAAAGAAAAAGCAATAGTAGCCACGTTAGCTGGTGCTGATCACGTATTTTTATATACTGGAGCATGGCCTTCAAAAGTACTTGAAATAACAAATGGTACTGGAGTAAATGTTGTATATGAATCAGTAGGTTCTACATTAGAGGAAAGTTTTAACGCTACTAAAATTGGCGGTACTGTCGTATTTTATGGAATGGCTGGTGGTAATCCTGCGCCAGTTGATCCACGTATACTTATGGATACTTCAAAAACTTTAACTGGCGGAGACCTTTGGAACGTGCTTACTACTTTCGAAGAACGTAAACAACGTTCTACTCAATTATTTGATTGGATCGCTAGCGGCAATTTAAACATTGCGAGTCCTACTACATTCTCTTTACAAGACGGTGCTCGCGCCCATGAATTATTAGAGAGCCGTAAAAGCACAGGGAAGATTTTATTGATCCCATAAATGAATCTAAATATTAAAGGAAAGAACAAACCTCCGGATATCAACGACCCAATAAATACAGTATCAATAAAAGAAAAAATCCCAAAGAATAGCATTCCCAAAAAATAAGTGAGTTTACGAGAAATAAAACAAAATAAGGAATGTGTAAATATGGATCGAATATATTTTGTGGACAACCCGTGGCCTAAAGGTCATCGAATTGTTAATTTTAAGTGGAGTGCACATCTTAAATATGCGGAGGAAGAAGAGTTAAATGGTGTAGCTGGTTTGTATTTTGATTTACATTTAGAGACTGCGGATTATGATGAGGAAGATTTGGAAGATGATGAAGAAGATGGAGAAGAAGATGTTGATGACTGGCACGCGAAGATTGTATGGAACAACTTCCATAGCTGTACTTTGTCATCAGAAGAATGGGATTTTAAAGGGTTTCGTGTAGGAAGTGATGAGGTGCCTTTTGATTTGGATTTGCTAAATGGGAAGAGATTTGCAATTGATTTTTTATCCGAAGATGAGCAGAAGAACTTAGATTTAGATTTAACTGCATTTGACGTTTATTTACTTGGACATGATGCGTCAGCCTTTCATAATATTAAGTTTACTAGATTAGAAGGACAGACGTATCAAATTGAATGGAAAGGGCAATTGGCACTTGCGTATATTGGTGATTATGAATTTAAATATGATTTTCATACACTAATTTCCTCAACATCATTTAGTGGCATTAATATTCCTAATGAAATAACTGATCATGAGGCATACGTTTTGTTAAAAAGATTTGTTAGTAATCCAGTATTGTTTGAATTGCAACATGATAATGGGGATAGGCGATTTGTATTGAAATAAATGAATAAGCGAGAAACAAATAGCAATGAGAATGTAGTTACGTTATATGTTACAAGACATGGTAAAACAATATTAAATACGAACCATCGCGCGCAAGGTTGGGCAGACTCTCCGTTAGTAGAAAAAGGTGTGGAAGTTGCCTCAAATTTAGGAACAGGATTAAAAGATGTTCATTTTACGAATGCGTATAGTAGCGATAGCGGCCGAGCGATTGAAACTGCTAATTTAGTATTAAAATATAGTGAGCAATCAAAATTGAAACTTGAGAAAAGAAAAAATTTACGAGAATTAAATTTTGGTATTTTTGAAGGTGAAAAACTTGAAAATATGTGGGATGCGGTTGGAAAAGCTGCGGGTGTTGCAGCACCAGAAGAACTTATGAAGCTTTCTATTCAAGAAGTAATTAATCTTATTAGAACAGCAGATCCTACGAAACAAGCGGAAGATTGGGAATTATTTTCTGCCCGTATAAAAACAGAGATTGATAAAATTAGTGAAGAAGCTGTTGCAAATGGAGGCGGTAACGTTTTAGTTGTCGTTCATGGGCTTTTGATTACTGCCTTAATAGAAATGATAGATAGTAGTAAAACAAAACTTGGAGTAGAGAATGCAAGTGTAACGAAAATTTTATATAAAGATGGGGAATACATCGTCGAGTCGGTTGGAGATATGAGGTATGTTGCAAAAGGGAAAGAAAGTGTGGAAATATAAATGGTAACGATTAGACAAGAACAAAAAAATGATTATAGAAAGACAGAAGAAGTTGTAAAAGAGGCATTTTTAAATGAAGAATTTAGTGATAAAAAAGAGCATGAACTTGTAAAACGTATTAGAGAATGTGACGCATTTATTCCGGAGTTATCCATCGTTGCGGTAGATAAGGAAATAGTCGGTCACATAATGTTATCGAAAATTACAATAGAACAAGGTGGGACTACTGCAGATTCATTAGCACTTGCACCAGTGTCAATAGCACCAAGCCATCAGAAGAAAGGGATTGGTGGAAAACTTATCACGGCTACTTTAGAAAAAGCGAAAGAATTAGGATACGGGTCAGTTGTAGTATTAGGGCATCCAGAGTACTATCCGAAATTCGGTTTTGAACGCGCAAGTCAGTGGAATATAAAAGCGCCATTTGAAGTGCCAGATGAAGTGTTTATGGTGATGGAGCTAAGAGAGAACACTCTTCAAGGTGTAGAAGGAATTGTACAATATTCGAGTGCTTTTGCTGAGTAGATGAATACGATGACTTTTGAAAAGTTACAATATAACGAATTAAAGGAAATAGTGAAATCTTATTGTGTAAGTGGATTAGGTAAAGAATTATTAAATAAATTAGAGCCGAGTACAAGTATAAAAGTAGTGAGAAATCGTTTAAATGAAACGACAGAAGCAAGGACTATATTAGATGCAGAAGGACATGTGCCTTTTTTCGGAATTTCAAATATCGCGAGTACAATTCAAAAATTAGAAAAAGGCATGATTTTAGATCCAGAGGAATTAGTAAGTGTTTCAGACTTTTTACGTGGATGTAGAAAGATTAAAAAGTTTATGTTAGATAAAGAATTTTTTGCACCAGTATTAGCTTCCTATGCAAATTCAATGACTGAATATAAAAGCATTGAAGAGGAAATTAACTTTTCAATTAAAGGAAATAGTATTGATGCAGCTGCAAGTAAAGAGTTAAAACGAATTCGAAATAATATCGATTCTGTAGATGGAAAAATAAAAGAGCGTTTAACGAAGTTTTTAAATAGTAGTGCAAATAAGAAATTTATTCAGGAATTCTTTATTAGTAAAAAGGATGACCGTTATACGATTCCAATTAAATCTTCCTATAAAAATCAAGTTGCTGGGAGTATTGTTGAAGCTTCTGCAAAAGGTTCTACTGTATTTATAGAACCACATACGGTTACAAAGCTAAATGTGGAACTAGCAAGTTTGAAAGCAGAAGAGGCAATGGAAGAGTATCAAATATTAGCGACACTATCAGGAATGGTAGTAGAAAATATTTATAGTATAAAAATTAATATGGAACTGATAAGTCAATATGACATGGTATTTGCGAAAGCGAAGTTTAGTAAATCAATCGATGGAATAGAACCGAAGCTAAACGATCACGGAAACATTCATTTAATGAATTGTAAGCATCCGCTTTTAACAGGGCAAGTTGTACCGTTAAACTTTGAAATTGGTCAAGAGTATCGTAGTTTAATTATTACAGGACCAAATGCAGGCGGCAAAACAATTGTGTTAAAAACAATCGGACTATTAACATTAGCGACAATGTCAGGCTTTCATATTGCGGGAGATAAAGAAACGGAAATTGCTATTTTCGAAAATGTATTTGTAGACATTGGTGATAATCAAAGTATCGAAAATGCACTAAGCACATTTTCATCTCATATGAAAAATCTGTCTGAAATTATGAGGATGTCAAATAATAATACGTTACTACTATTTGACGAAATAGGGAGCGGTACAGAACCGAATGAAGGTGCGGCGCTTGCGATATCTATTTTAGAAGAATTTTACCTTGCGGGATGTATTACAATTGCGAGTACGCATTACGGTGAAATTAAACGCTTTTCAGAAATGCATGGTGATTTTATGAACACAGCAATGCAATTTAATAGTGAAACACTAGAGCCACTTTATAAATTAGTTATCGGTAAATCAGGTGAAAGTAATGCGCTTTGGATTGCGAATAAAATGAACGTAAAAGAACATGTACTGCAAAGAGCGAAAGAGTATATGGGAAATAAAGAATACGCTATAGAAAAAGTGAATGAAAGTAAAATTAGAAAACCGAAATTTGTGCAAGCGAAAAGAGAATCTCATTATGAGTACAAAGTCGGCGACCGTGTGAATTTATTGGATTATGATGATTTTGGTATCCTTTATAAGGAAAAAGATAATTTCTATAACGTCGTTGTATATTATAACGGTGAATTCGTTGAAGTGAATGTAAAACGCATTACTTTAGAGGTAGCAGCGAAAGAATTATATCCAGAAGGGTACGATTTAAGTACACTATTTGTTGATTATAAAGAAAGAAAAATGCAACATGATATAGAGCGCGGATCGAAAAAAGCACTTCGTAAAATCCAAAAAGAAATAAGAAAGAATAGAGGATAAATGTTGAAAAGGATTACGGTAGTCTGTTTATTATTTATTTTGCTTTTTCCTAATATATATGGGAGGAATAAGGCGGAAGCAGCAACGATAAATAATGGAACATTAATGCAGTATTTTGAGTGGTACGCTCCGAATGATGGGAATCATTGGAATCGTTTGCGTTCTGATGCTGAAAGTTTAGCTCATAAGGGAATCACATCTGTATGGATACCACCTGCATATAAAGGGACTTCGCAAAATGATGTAGGGTATGGGGCCTATGATTTATACGATTTAGGGGAGTTCAATCAAAAAGGAACGGTGCGGACGAAATATGGGACAAAGGCACAGTTGAAATCTGCAATTGACGCTTTACATAAACAAAACATCGACGTATATGGTGATGTAGTTATGAATCATAAAGGTGGGGCTGATTATACTGAAACCGTAACAGCTGTTGAGGTAGACCGTAACAATCGAAATATTGAAGTATCAGGTGATTATGAAATTAGTGCATGGACGGGTTTTAACTTTCCGGGGCGCAGAGATGCTTATTCTAATTTCAAATGGAAATGGTATCATTTTGACGGAACGGATTGGGATGAAGGAAGGAAATTAAATCGAATTTATAAATTTAGGGGCATAGGTAAAGCATGGGACTGGGAAGTGTCTAGCGAAAATGGAAACTATGATTATTTGATGTATGCAGATCTTGATTTTGATCATCCAGATGTTGCGAATGAGATGAAAAATTGGGGGAAGTGGTATGCGAATGAATTAAATTTAGATGGATTTCGTTTAGATGCTGTTAAACATATTGATCATGAATATTTACGCGATTGGGTAAATCATGTCAGGCAGCAAACGGGGAAAGAAATGTTTACGGTGGCTGAATATTGGCAAAATGATATCCAGACTTTAAACAATTATTTGGCAAAAGTCAATTATAATCAATCTGTATTTGATGCACCGCTTCATTATAATTTTCATTATGCTTCAACAGGAAATGGGAATTATGATATGAGAAATATTTTAAATGGAACAGTAATGAAAAATCACCCTGCACTCGCAGTTACTCTCGTTGAGAATCATGATTCTCAACCTGGGCAGTCATTGGAATCTGTAGTAAGTCCGTGGTTTAAGCCGCTGGCATATGCATTTATTTTAACTCGTGCAGAGGGCTATCCTTCAGTTTTCTATGGTGATTACTATGGGACAAGCGGAAATAGTAGTTATGAAATTCCAGCGTTAAAAGATAAAATTGACCCGATTTTGACGGCACGAAAAAACTTTGCATATGGTACGCAGCGTGATTATTTAGACCATCCAGATGTGATTGGCTGGACAAGAGAAGGCGATAGTGTACATGCTAAGTCTGGTTTAGCGACATTAATCTCCGATGGACCAGGAGGATCAAAGTGGATGGATGTTGGAAAGAATAACGCTGGGGAAGTATGGTACGATATTACGGGTAATCAAACAAATACTGTAACAATTAATAAAGATGGATGGGGGCAATTCCATGTAAGTGGAGGCTCTGTTTCCATATATGTTCAACAGTAAATGACAGACTTTCAAAAACAATTTTTCGCACGTTTACATATAGAAGAAAAAGAAACCATATCATTTGAAGATTTATCTCAACTTATGTATGGAATGGCGCAAACTGTTCCATTTGAAAACTTAAATGTTCTCGAAAATAACTTTAAAGAAATATCAAAAGAGAATTTAAAAGAAAAAATTTTAGTAAACAACCGTGGCGGTCTTTGTTATGAACTAAATCCTACTATGTATTACTTTCTTAAAGACTTTGGATTGGATGTTTATTTAGTTTCAGGAACAGTTTACAATGCTGCAAACTCTATATGGGCTGTCGATTCCGGACATATCGCAACTGTTTTAAAACATCATCATAAACTTTATTTAATTGAAGTGGGGTTCGGATCATACTTACCTCTTGCACCTGTTCCTTTCTCAGGTGAAGTCGTTCACTCAGTAACAGGAGATTATCGTATTCGCAAAGAAAAAACTGAAAAAGGAAATTACATTTTAGAAATGCGTAAAAACAATGAGTTTCTGGATCAATCTTCTGCTGATGATTGGACATTAGGCTATGCATTTTATATAGAAGAAGTGGATGAAACGAAAGCGAATGCAGCACAAAAAATCATCGTTGAACATGAGGGCTCACCATTTAACAAAGTACCTCTTATTGTAAAACTTACACATGACGGACACGCTTCTTTAACAAAAGATAGTCTTACAATAACAAAAGACGGTAAAAAATCTAAAGAAGAAGTTACAGACGAGCAATATACAAACCTTTTACATTCGAAGTTCGGAATTACACGATAAATGATTATGACAGAACTTAAAGATCGATTACAAGTACCCGATAATGAAAAATGGAAGTTAACAGATATTTACGATACGATTGATGATTGGGAAAATGATTATAAAAAAATAGAAATGTTAACAATTGAACTAAAAGAATTTAATGGAGATATTCACGATGGCAATCGTTTATTAGCTTATTTAACAAAGAGTGAAGAAATATCTAGCATATTATCTTTAATGTTCGCTTATGCGCGATTACAATCTGATCTTGATACACGCGATACTGACGCCCAATCTCTTGTCGATAAAGTATCACAATTACACGTAAAGGTAAGCGCAGCGAAATCATTCTTCTCCCCATTCTTACTTAGCGTAGAAGAAAACACTTTACACTCTTACATAGAAGAAACGGAAGGGTTACTATACTATAAAGAAGACTTATTTGAATTATACCGTTATAAAAAACACGTATTGAATAAGGATCAAGAAGAAATTTTATCCCAAATGGGTGAAGCACTTTCCTCTCCGCAACATACATTTGGTATGCTAAATAATGCAGATATATCATTTGGTGAAGTGACAAATGATGATGGAAAGAAAGTGAACTTAACACGTGGAATGTATTCGAAGTTAATAGAAGATGAGAATCGTGAGAAACGTAAAGAAGCTTATAAGGCATATTACAAACCGTATGTTCAGTTAAAGAACTCAATCGCTTCTACATTATCTTCTGCTATTAAAAATAATGTTACTGTTTCAAAGCTAAGAAAATATCCATCAGCTTTAGAGAAATCATTATTTGGCGATATGGTTCCGAAAGAGGTATATGAAAACCTAATTGATACAACGAAAAAAAACATTCAAACATTACATACATACAATGAAATTCGTAAAGAAAAATTAAATGTAGACGAACTAAGACAATACGACTTAAGCGTCGATTTAGTACAAGGTGTAAAACAAGACATTCCATATGACGAAGCGTTTGATACTATGATTGCATCACTTGCTCCTTTAGGAGAAGAGTATATTGAAACATTAAAAGGTTTTAAAGATAAACGATATATAGATGTGAGAGAAACGCCTGGAAAACGTTCGGGTGCTTATAACTTTGGGGTATATGGCGTTCACCCATTCATTCTTTTAAATCATCACGATGATCTAAATAGCCTTTTCACACTTACTCATGAGTGTGGTCACGGTATGCATACGCATTATTCACACGGATACCAACCAAGAATTTCTGCACACTATTCCATTTTTGTTGCAGAAGTCGCCTCTACAGTAAATGAAGTGTTATTAATTCACTACTTATTAAAAGAAGCGAAAGAAACGAACGTACGTAATCATTTAATTAACTACTTTATCGATAGCTTTAAAGGTACTTTCTTTACACAAATCATGTTTGCAGAATTTGAAAAAATCACACATGAAATGGCCGAACAAGGTAAACCATTAAACGCCCAAGTCTTTAGCGAAATTTATGAAAAGCTATTTAGAGAATATAACGGTGATTCACTTGTATTTGATGAAGAAGTAAAATATGGATGGTCTAGAATCCCTCATTTCTATCGTCCATTTTACGTGTACAAATACGCAACTGGATTCGCCTCTGCCATTCAAATAGCCGATAAATTATTAAGCGGTGATCCAAATGCACAAAAAAACTATATCGAATTCCTTAAAGGTGGAAGTTCTGACTATCCATTAAACCTACTGAAAAAAGCTGGTGTTGATTTAACTACGCCAGAACCGATTGAAAGTGCATTAAATCGCTTTACTCAACTTGTTGAAGAGTTTTCAGCATTATAAATGAGAAATATAGAAAATAGTTTGTTTTATATGCCTGCGGAATGGGAGAAACATGAAGGTACATGGCTCCAATGGCCACATGATAAAACACATAGAGGTGAAGGTTACAGAGCTAAGTTAGATGATATTTGGATATCGATGGCAAAGGAGCTTCACTATGGAGAAAATGTCCATATTGTTGTATGTGATGAAGAAGAAAAAATACATGTCCAATCGAAGTTAATTGAAGCTAACGTGAATATGGATAAAATTGATTTCTTAATTCAAGCAACTGATGATATTTGGATAAGAGATAACGGACCAATATTTGTAAAGGATAAGGAAGGGAACCGCTCCCTAACGCACTGGATATTTAATGGTTGGGGAGATAAATATCCGTACGAAAACGACGCTAATATTCCGAATAAAATAAGTGAAATGTATCGCATTCCAAAAGTTGAAGCAAGTGTTTGTCTAGAAGGTGGAGGAATAGAGATAAACGGCAACGGGACCTTAATGGCGGCAAAAACTTCTATTATAAATGAAAATCGAAATCCTACACTAAGTCAGGAAGAGATTGAAATGGAGTTAACAAAGTATTTAGGGGTAACGAATTTTATATGGATAACTGGTATTCGCGGTGAGGATAATTATGATGAAGATACGGATTATCATATTGATGGAGCAGCACGTTTTGTAAATGAAAATACGATTCTTTATGAATATGATCCTTTCGGGGATGGAGAGGCATACCTTTTGGATGCGCAAGAAAAGCATTATCAAGAATTGCGACAAGCGAGAAATATAGATGGAAGTCCATTTCAACTCATCCCAGTACCAGTAACAAGAAAAGTGGTAAAAGAGGCAGACTGTAAAGGTTCGTATTTGAATTTCTATATTGGCAATGAAGTTGTATTGGTTCCTATATACGGTGATGAACATGATAAGTTAGGACTGCAAATCATTGAAGGACAGTTTCCAGGAAGAAGAATCGTTGGTATTCATGTAAATGCACTGTATGCGTATGGTGGTATGATTCATTGTGTGACGCAGCAACATTTAGAATAAATGGTATGGATTTCGGCATGTACTCCTGGAGCAGGAGAGAGTGGTAGTACTGTTCTACCTAATCAGTTACCTAAAAATGTAGTGTTTAAAAATGGTACAATCTATACTTCAAATGAAAAGCAAGATATCGTAGAGGCTGTAGCCGTTAAAGAGGGGAAAATTACATTTGTCGGTTCAAACAAGGATGTAGAGGAATTTATAAATGAAGATACGAAAGTGGTGGATTTACAAGGACGTTTTATCCTCCCTGGTTTTGTGGACAATCATAATCATATATTTGAAGCAAAATCACCAGCAGCAGGAAATTGTAGTGTCTCACCAGATGCTTCCCTGCAAAAACAACGTTCGTATTTAAAGGCTTGTACAAAAGGTGTGAAAGATGGCGAATGGATAAGTGGAACGGGATTCAGTTTGGAAGAGCTGTTAAAAGATATGGACGAAAAGTCAGAACAACAAACCCCATTACAAGTTCTTGATGAGTTATTTCCTAATAACCCAGTATTAATTATGGAAAGAACCTCCCATTCTGTATGGGTTAATTCAAAAGCACTGGAGTTAGCTGGAATAAATAAAGATACGAAAGATCCACAAGGTGGAAGGGTTATTCGGGATTCCGAGACAGGAGAACCGTTTGGTATTCTTTATGATACAGCAGGAGATATCGTGATGGAAAAAGCATGGAACTCTCAACCAAATCTCTTTGAAAAAAATTACGAAGGTTTGTTAGACGGTTTAGATGAGGTTGCAAAGAATGGTATTACTACGGTCGGTGATGGACGTCTTTATTGGAAACGAGGCTGGTTAGACGTTTGGAATAAAGTAAATGACGAAAAAAAGCTAACGTCACGAGTAGTACTTCGTCCATGGGTATATCCAAATTTAAATAAAACAGAACAAATGGAGTATTTCAAAAAAATTAAACGTGATGATCTGTCATCCCGCATGCTTATTAATCAAGTGAAAATGTATAGTGATGGAATTAGTATTAATAGCACTGCAAAAACACTAGAAAAATATAAATTTGAGTGGTTTAAAGGAACCCCATATGGCTTGAACTATATTCCGGAAGAAAAAATGAAATGGTGGTTAACTGAGCTTAATAAAATTGGTTACGGTGCACTCATTCACACAATTGGCGACGGTGGGGTAAGAGAGAGTTTAAATGCGATTGAAGCAGCGAAAAAAGAAGGCGCAAAACAGCCGTATACACTTACGCATGTAGAAATGGTAGAAGATAGTGATATAGATCGTTTTGCTAAATTAGGTATTAGCGCTGATTTTCAAGTAGGTCATGATTTTGCGGAAGATCCAAAACAAAGCTGGGCAAGTACGTATTTTACAAATCAGCAAATGAAACGAATTATGCCGTTAGGGCGAATTTGGAAAACCGGTGCGAATGTATCACTTAGTAGTGATTGGGATGTAAATGAACTGAATCCACTTGTGACGATTTCGAATGTATTAAGCATTGATGAAAAGGGCTTGTCTGATGTATACGCAGCTATTGATGCTTATACAATTAAGCCAGCGAAAGCATTAGGGCTTGATACTATAACTGGCTCGATAGAAGTTGGAAAATCAGCTGATATGGTATTACTAAATGAAGATATTACTAAAATGAGTGCCGATAAGATTCTAAATGCGAAAGTATTAGTGACGGTTTTACAAGGAGAAGTAGTGTATCACAAGGAGAAATAAATGCTAAGGCATTATGACAAAGAAGAGATATTAAAACCAGCATATGTGAATCCGGTAAATGGATATAGATATTATGAACAAGGGCAGCTGGAAGTAGCGTTAAAAATTAAAAAGCTGAGGGAGTACAAGTTTCCTTTACCAAAAATTAAAGTCATTCTCCAGTCAGCAGATCAAAATTCGTTTGTTGAACATATGCAATCTCAAATTATGGAGTTGTCTCATGAAGTGAAACAAAATTTACAAGTTATTTCAGAAATGAATGAAATAGTAAATATGAATAAAGGTCTAAATATTGCTCGCCATAGAAGTTACGATATATTAATTGGAATGAGAAATGAAATAACGGTAATTGCTCAAAAGTTACAAATAGATATAGATGATATGGATGATTATTTTTATGACTTATATGAAAAAGTACAAAAAAATAGCTTTCAAATAGTCGGTTCTCCATCTACAGTTTTTTATGATGAAGAGTATATTCCAAATCGCAGCCATATAGAATTAAGAATTCCGATTATGGATGAAGATAATAAAGGCGTATTACAAGAGTGCGACATAAAAAGGCTAAAGCAGCATCAAATTGTTACCACTATGCATTATGGCAGCTATGACTATATAGGTTATGCTTATATGGCGTTAGAAGAGTGGGTTGAAAGGAATGGCTATATACTAGAGAGCCATCCATATGAAGTCTATATAAAGGGACCTGAATGTGATTGTTTAACAGAAGAGTATGTGACACAAATTTGTTTTTTAGTTACGAAAATAGAATGAATGGAACAAAAACATAGTGGCATTATTTTTACTGCAATACCAGACGAATCGAATGAATATTATCAACCATTGTATGAAGATATTATTTGCTTTAATGAATACTTAAATGAAAAAAAATCATTTACCGATCAACTTATATCTTTATCTGTTGAAGAGCAAGACTTTCATACAAATTTCTTTGAATATGATGATATTTGGTTAAGAGATGTTGCGCCAGTTGTAACGAGTCATCTTGTTAAATTTAAATATTACCCAAATTATTTACCAGAGGATCAAGGACGGTATTTAGATCAACAATTTAATAAATGGTTGAAGAAAAATGACTTTGAGTATGTGAAATCACCATTAATATTGGATGGTGGCAATCTTATTTGGAATAAAAAAGATACTGTTATATTAACAGAACGCATATTTGATGACAACGATGATTGGACGGAAGAGGAAATAATTGAGCAATTAGAGTGGGATTTAGATGTAAGCCGGGTTATTATTATTCCTGCTGAAGAAGGAGATGTACTTGCGCACGCGGACGGAATGGTTAAATTTATTGATGAACACACAATGTTTATTAGTGATTTTCTAGGTGATAATGAATTTAGATATCATGTCCAAGAGATTATTCAAGAGCAGATGCCAGAAGCTGAATTTATCGTTGTTCCTTCGTCATATACAGAGAAAGGGCAATATGATCAAGAAATAGCATCGGCAAAAGGTTTATATATAAATATGTTAGAAACATGTGACGCCCTTTATGTTCCTAAGTTTGGATTAGCAAAAGACGAGGAAGTTTTACGATATATTCAACAGCATACGGAAAAACAAGTCATTCAAATTCATGTAGGAGAAATATCGACAATGGGAGGTGCAATGAATTGTTTAACGTGGTATTGTCCGAGTCATTTATTGCCTTCAAAAATGAAAAGGTTGAGCAATCAGAATAAAAGTTCTTCAATTAGAAAAATTTTTGATTGGTTTTAATTGTATACTTTCGTAATTTTTAAGGATAAAAAGTTAAAAAGGGAAGAGGCTTTTGTAAATATGGTACATTACAATAATCAAAATAGTTTACATCAAATATTTACATTAAAGGGAACAGTTATAAGAGATATTTTTCCCCAGATTTTATTATATATGTGTGTTTCAACATTAGTAACTGTGATTAATTACTATTATGCAGAAATAAAAATTAATCAAACTCCTTGGGTAATTGTTGGAGGAGCTTTAGGTCTACTGTTAGTTTTTCGTACGAACACTGCCTATGATAGGTACTGGGAAGGTAGAAAGTTATTTGGCACGATTGGTGCTTCTACTAGAAACTTAGCAGTTAGTTTTTTATGTCATTGGGAGTCTGAAGAGAAAAAGACGGATGAGGAAAAACTGGAATTTTTACATTTATTAATTGCTTTTCCTAAGATAGCGAAAGGGCATTTGAGAGACCATAAAGATCTATCTGAAATAAAAGCATTGCTTAATATTTGTTCTGAGAAGGAAAAAGGAATATTGAGTGAGTCTGTTCATTTACCAATTAGTATAGTTTTTATGTTAAAAACTATACTATCAAAAGGTTTAAAAACGGGTCGAATTCATCCAAATGCAATAATTAATATGGAAGCTGATTTGAATAATTTGCTTACGGCTGTGGGTGGATGTGATCGTATTAAAACAACGCCGATTCCTTTTGCATATTTTGCTCATATTAAAATTTTACTGCTCATATTTTGCGGGACTTTACCGATTGGACTTGTTGATAGTCTTGGATGGTTTACAGTACTTGCAACTACGTTTATAAGTTTTGCATTTATAGGAATTGAAGCAATAGGGGTTGAAATTGAAGATCCATTTGGTCAGGACCCAAACGATCTTCCGTTAGAAGGGATTTGTATAGGAGTAGAAACACATGTATTAGATTTATGTAATCAAAACGGTCTGCTCGAAGTAATGGATATGAATCTTGATAAAAAAATCAGCTAAATGTTTGTGTTAAAGAACTTAAAAATAGTATTTTCGTTTTTCCCTATCGTTCTACAGTACATTTTAAATGTAGCTTTGATTTGTTTAGGGGTTGTTCTAAGTGTGTTTCTTATGAAAGAAGTCATTCAATTTATACAAGAACTGAAATTAAATAGTGAGGAATCTAGTTATCATTTGATTGATAGTATCGTCGTATTCTTTTTATATTTTGAATTCATCGTAATGATTATAAAGTATTTTCAAATGAATTTTCATTTTCCATTACGATATTTTATATATATAGGTATAACAGCTATCGTTCGTCTCATTATTATAAATCATGATAGTCCAATAGATATATTGTTATACGCCTGCGCGATTTTTGTATTAATTAGTACTTTATTCATTGCGAACTCTAAAATAATGCGTCGTGATTTAGAATAGATGAAAAAAGTAGTGAAGTTTTGTTTAATAGCTACATTAGCTACAACGGTTATAAGTGGATGTTCTTTTGAAGGTGGAAATGAAAATGCAAAAGGGAAAGAGAATGAGAAGGTAGAGGTACAGAAAAAGATTGGAAAATATACGATGCCGGATGAAAAAGATAAACATGAAGGTACATGGCTACAATGGCCACATGAATACACATATGGTCAAGAGTATAAACAAGAAGTTGAACCTATTTGGGTTAAGATGGCAAGTGCTTTAACTACTGGTGAAAAAGTCCACATTGTTGCATATGATCAGGAAGAAAAAGAGAGAATTAATAAGCTTTTAACAGATGAAGGGCTAAATATGGAGAAGATTGATTTCTTTATAGCGCCTACGGATGATGTATGGGCAAGAGATAGTGGACCAATTTTTGTTTATGATAATGATAAAAATCTAAAAATATTAGATCCAGCATTTAATGGTTGGGGGAATAAAACACCTTACAAAAATGATGCTCGTATACGTGAGAATGTTAGTAAACAATTAGGGATTGAAAGAATTGATTGGGGGAAATTTGTCCTTGAAGGTGGCGCAATTGAATTAGATAGCAATGGGACTGCTTTATTAACTCGAAGTGCTGTAACGAATAAAAATAGAAATCCTGATTTATCAGAAAAGGAAATTGAAAAATATATAAGTGATCTTGGTGTGACAAACTTTATTTGGTTAGATGGAGTGCCTAATTTAGATATTACTGATTTTCATATTGATGGATTTGCTAAATTTCATGGTAAATCTACCATTGTAACGATGAAAGAAGATGACCTAGCTGAATGGGGGTTGTCAAACAAAGATATGGATACATTGTTAGATGCAAAAAATGCTTCAGGAAAGAAGTATAAGTATGAATACTTACCACTTAGTAAAGAAAAAGTTGCTTTAGAAAATGGGAAAACTCTCGATTATAAGGGGTCATACATCAATTATTATATTGGGAATAAAGTGGTATTGGTACCTAATTATAATGATCCAAATGATAAAATCGCAAACGACACGATTCAGAAGTTATACCCGGATCGTAAAGTAGTAGGTATTGATGTGAGAGAGCTTTATAAAAATGGCGGTATGATTCATTGTGTGACACAACAACAACCGATTCAATTAAAATAAATGTTAAAGAAATGGTTAATCGTTTTCTTTATTTTTGCTGTTTTTTGTGGAAGTGTCGTTGTACTCATACATGCAAAGAAAGATAAAAAATATGATATAAAGGCATTTTCGAATATAATTGATAAGCAAAAGGACGAGCAGCAAGAAGTTAGTATAAATGAGAAAAAACGCTATGAAAGTGCAGCTGGAAAACTAGATCAATATTTAAAAGATAAAGGGTTTAATGGGAGTGTTTTAGTAGCTAGCAAAGGTCATGTGATTTTACGAAAAGGTTACGGCTATGCGAATGTGAAAGATAAAATGTTAACAACGCCAAGAACGAAGTATCGTATCGGTTCCATTACGAAAACAGTCGTTGCGATATCTATTATGCAACTAAGAGAAAAAGGGAAATTAAATATTGAAGACAATGTCAATAAGTATATTCCATCGTTTCCGGCAGATAAAAACATTACGTTACGAAATTTGTTAACACATACGTCCGGGTTACCAGAACAGGGGCAAGGGAGTGTTGATGCAGCGTCACGTTTAAAGTTAGTAACGTGGATTGGTGCACAAACGTTACAATTTCCTGCAGGGACAGGATGGAAATATACAGATTATAATTATATGGTGCTTGCGTATATTGTGGAAAAGATTACGAATAAACCGCTTGCTGAATATGTGAAAGAAAATATTTTTATCCCTGTTGGAATGCATGAATCTGGAATGGGGGCAACTCTACCGGAAGATATTTTCTTAGCAGAAGGGTATACGAAAAAAGATAATGAATTAATAGATGCGCCCCGCTTAAAAATGAACTGGCTGTATGGCTGTGGTGAAATGTATACGACTGTTGAAGATATGAAAAAATTAGATGAGGCTATTATGGATGGGGAATTGCTTTCTAAGCAAAGTTTATCTGATATGTTTACGGTATCACCTGCAAGAAAATATGGATTTAGTTTCTATATTTACCCAGACTATTATCATAATCATGGGGTATTAGCTGGTTGGAACACATTTAATAATTTTAACTGGGATAAACGAACGTTTGTCATATTGTTCTCTAACGTACAAAATGGTATGAATGATACGTTTAATCAAGAATTTAGAAAAATGGCGAATGATTTAATAGAAGAAAAATAAATGATTTTAAAAGGAAATGACGCCGAAAAATTTTTAAACAAAATAAATCATGCAAATAACGATAAAGAAAAACAACTGATTATAGCTAAAATTACAGGTAATTTCAAAAGAGGAAATGAACGTAATTGAATGGAAGGGAATGGAGGGATCTTAATGCTAATGAAAGAGAGTGTGAACAGTACTTATAAGTGGATGATGTTAATTTTTGCGACGATTGCTCAAACGACAGCGACACTTATAACGTATGGTGTCGGAGCTTTCGCTTTATTTTGGAAGGAAGAATACGCACTGACGAATATGGAGAGTGGGTTATTAGTAAGCGTTGTAAGTATTGGACCGCTATTTTGTATGCTTTTTGTTGGGAAGCTACTTGATCAATATAATGAAAAATGGTTAATTACTATCAGTTCATTTTTACTCGGAGGTTCGCTCTTACTGACTAATATAGTAAGTGGATTTAAAGGGTTACTCTTTGTCCTTTTGTTAGTAGGAATGTTTTATAGTGTTTCGCAGCCGGGAGGAAGTAAAGTGATAATAAAATGGTTCTCAAAAGAAAATCGTGGGTTAGCGATGGGGATCAGGCAAGCTGGTATACCGATTGGTGGTGTACTAGCGGGAGTATTAATTCCGTTACTTGTAATAAAATATAATTTGTCTTATACGATACATGTAATAGGAAGCATTTGTATAATAGGTGGTCTTTTATTTTTTATATTTTATCAAGATCTATGTGTTCGAAAGGAAGGGGAACAAGAGCGTATCAAAACATCTTTTTGGGTGCAGTTAAAAGCAGTGATGCATAAAAAAGAGTTGTATCCAATTTATATAACTGGTATTTGCATGATTTCATTACAAATGGTGTTAGTTGGACATTTTATAAATTTTTTAGTAATGGAACAATCAATTACACCTATTTTAGCCGGAAAAGTATTTTCAGTTATGTTCTTTTCTGGAATGGTTGGTCGTATTACATTGGCAGCTGTTAGTGATTTGTTTTATAAGGGAAACCGGCGTATCCCTTTATTTATATCGGTCTGCACTTCTATCGGTTTTATTCTCATGTTAGTAATGAGTATACATACAATAACGAGTGAGTTCTTGTATGTTGTAAGTGCGTTGTTAGGGTTCTTTTCGATTAGCTGGTTCAGTCTTTTTATAATTGAAGTTGCAGAAATGGCAAGTGAAGAATCTGTAGGGATGAAGGTGAGTTTTGCCCTTACATTAAATCAAATTGCTATTATTGTTGCACCTGTCTTATTTGGGTATATTGTAGATCAGAAAGGGTATACGTATGCGTGGTTATGTATAGTTGTATTACTAAGTATTTCAGTGCTCAGCTTATATAGGGAGAATAAAAAATAAGTGGACATAAAAGATTTAACTGTTTTTTACGAAGTTGCAAAAGAAAGAAATATATCTCATGCAGCAAAAAATTTAAACTATGTACAATCTGGCGTAACTATGCGTATGAAACAACTAGAAAACGAATTAGGTGTGCCTTTATTTTATCGAAATGGAAAAGGTGTTACTTTAACTTCTAACGGCGAGATTTTATTAACATACGCAAAACAAATCATCCACTTAATGGATCAATCTGTTAAGGCGGTCCAAAGTAATGGAATCGAACCAAAAGGCACTTTAAAAATCGGATGTACAGAATCCACAACAGCTGTTCGAATTCCTTCCATATTAGCGAACTACTATGAGAATTATCCACAAGTCGAATTGGTTTTAGAAACAAATACGACGGAACAGCTAACCCATCTCGTATTAGACCGAAAACTAGACGGAGCATTTATCGCTGGAACTACTCAGCACGCTGAACTTCGTGCAAATGTATTTCGTGAAGAAGAATTAGTTCTCATTAGCAAAAATCCTTTATCCTCTTTGCAAGACATAGGAGACATGAATTTACTTGCCTTTAGTCACGGGTGCTATTATAGAAGGTTATTAGAAGACTGGCTTCAAGAAGAAGGAATTTCACCTAAACGAGTTTTAGAGTTTGGAACGATTGAAGCAATACTCGCATGTGTAAAATCAGGTATGGGCATAGCAATTATGATGAAATCTATTTTAAATGGTCATAAACATGACGTATCATTCAATCCTTTACCAAATAGCTTCAAAAAAATTCCTACTACTTTTATTACTAGAAAAGATATTTTTCACTCAGCTGCATTACAAAAATTTATGGAGATGACTCACAATGCGTGAATGCGTGAAAAGAAAATACGTGGTATGAAACGAAGAACAAACACTATGATAAAACGAATTGAGGAATATACGAATACATTCCCTTCTACTTTCTATCATGATGAATATTGGTATATGCCTTTACCTGTTTCACAAGCTTTTATTAACTCTCAAAAAACACCTAGGAAAGTAAAGAGATTGTGTATTCAAACTTTATTAAATCAAGCAAATCAATTATTGAAAATGAAACCGAACGACACAAATACATATCGAGTTGTAGTTATGATTTCCATTGCAGATTTATGGCGCTCTCAAATTATCATATTTAAAAACGATGACTACTTTCATACTTTTTTCCATAGAAATAGTGAATTTCAAAAATGGATTCCGCTTTCAAATGAATCCGATTTTTGGGAGAAATGGGAAATTTCAATTTGTCATACCGTCAAAACATTGCACTTTCAAGAAATCATTCATGACGAAGATGAATGCTCTAAAAAAGAGATTTGGTTTATTGGAGAATTAGCGTGAATGAGAAAGATTATTAGCGTATTAGTTATTTTCTTTACAATGGGAAGTATCTTTGCTGGGGGAGCTGTTCATGCGAAATCAGAAGGAAAGCATGAGTGGAATACGAATAAGTTTTTAAATATTGCACATCGCGGAGCAAGTGGACATGCACCTGAGCATACTTTTGCCTCTTATGATCTTGTGAAAAAAATGAAAGCGGATTATTTGGAGTTAGATATTCAATTATCAAAGGATGGCCAATTAATTGCAATGCATGATACAGCAGTTGATCGAACTACAAATGGAACAGGCGAAGTACGAGATAAAACGTTAAGCGAAATAAAAAGTTTAGATGCAGGATCATGGTTTAATAAAGCGTATCCAGAAAAGGCTAAGCAAGAGTATGTTGGGCAAAAAGTTCCAACTCTTGAAGAAATCTTCCAAAAGTATGGAAGAAGCATGAAGTATTATATTGAAACAAAATCACCAGATGTGTATCCAGGAATGGAAGAGAAATTATTAGCTTTATTAAAAAAATATAATTTAATAGGTCAAAACATGTCTTCTAGCCGTGTTATGATTCAATCATTTAGCAAAGATAGTTTGAAAAAGATTCATAGTATGAATGAAAATATTCCATTAGTCCAATTGCTTTGGTATTATCCAAATGAAAACAATGAGATTGTTGAGTGGTCTGGTATTACACATGAGCCGAAAAGTGTAACGAATGATGATTTTCAAGAAATTAAAAAGTATGCAGTCGGTATTGGACCAAACTTACGTAATGATAATGGAGAGTTAATTATTGATGAGTCATATATGAAAAAGGCTAGGAAAAATGGACTGTTAATTCACCCTTATACAATTAATGAGAAACCAGATATGAGGCTGTTAATTAAATGGGGTGCTACAGGAATGTTTACAAATTATCCGGATCGGTTACATAGTGTATTGAAAGAAAAATAAATGACGAATCAATATAATATTTTTGAAAATTGTAGTAAGGAAGTTAAGATGTTATTACCAATTCCGAAGTATGTAAAATTAGTACGGAAACATGAAGAATTACGTGACGGTGTAAATGTTGCTATTCAGCGTTATCAAGCGGAAGAACCGTTACATTACGGAGGTGCTCATATTACAACCATTACTTCTCAAAATGGTAAGCATCTATTAAGTTACACGACCATGATGCCGGTATATTCTAATACAATACTTCATAAAGGTGAGGCAGAAAAAATAGCGATGGATGTAATGGGAAAAGTTGATCAACAATATGCTAAAGGTTTAACTTTACTTCGTATAGAAAAACAAAAGAGACAATATAAAGATAAAGGAGAAATTATCGAGTTTCCTGTTTTATGGGTAAAAATGATGCATACTAACGGGAGTTTTAACTGGGTAACAATTGGAGGAGACGGACAAATCATCGAATTTGAGCGTGAAGTACGCTGGGATTATATGATGAGCCGCCGTCAAACAGAAATGTGGTATTACGATGATTGGGTATTAGCACGTATGGGAAAAGGGCCGCAATTAATGCCGCCATCTGCTTTAGCGTAGATGAGAAGGGGAGATTATATGAGTCATTATAAAGAAGAGCAACAACGTGTCAATGTAGTCATTGAAAAAGTAGATGAAGAACTGAAAGAGCTTGATGGCCGAGTTGGATTGGTGAAGTCTGAAATTGTTAGTATTAGAAAAAACTTTTGGGAAGATGTAAAAGTAAATATAGATAATATTAAAGAAGCGGTTGAAACGGCGGCGAGTATTAGGCAAGAGGCAGAGCTTCTTGCTGAAAGAGAACATACACATCGTCATACGAAAAATGAATATAACCTTTTAACGAGAATAAAAGAAACGCCGTATTTTGGGCGGATCGATTTTAAAGAAGATGATGAAGCGGATACTGATGAAATGTATATCGGTATCGGCTCTTTTTATGATAAAGAAAATGATGAGTTTCTAGTATATGATTGGCGGGCACCTATTTCGAGTCTTTATTATGATTACACTTTAGGAAGGGCACAGTATAAAGCGCCCATTGGTACGATTTCAGGAGATTTGCTTCTAAAACGTCAATACATGATTCGAAACGGAACGATTCAAAGTATGTTTGATACAGGTGTGACGATAGGTGATGAATTATTACAAGAAGTACTTGGACGAAATGCAAGTGAACAAATGAAAAGTATTGTAGCGACAATACAAAGGGAACAAAACCAAATTATTCGAAACGATAAAAGTGATGTGTTAATTGTGCAAGGGACTGCTGGGAGTGGGAAAACTTCAGCAGCGCTACAGCGTGTTGCTTATTTATTGTATCGTTACCGCGGGATAGTTCATTCGGATCAAATTTTACTGTTTTCTCCGAATGAGTTGTTCAATAGTTATATTGCGAACGTTTTGCCAGAGCTTGGGGAAGAGAATATGCAACAAACGACTTTTCAATCGTATGTGGAACATATGATTGGAAAGTCGTTTGTGGAACATATGATTGGAAAAAGCTTTACTGTAGAAGATTCATTTGCGCAGTTAGAATACGTTTTAACGAAAAAGCATGAAAGTACGTATGAAACTAGAGTAAAAGAAATTCAATATAAATCCTCGATTGAATTTATGGGGCTACTTGAGAAATACGGGAGAAGCTTAAGTGAAAAAGGATTACACTTTCATGATGTTACATGTAAAGGTGAAGTGCTCATAGAGGCAAAATCCATATATGATTATTTTTATAGTCTAGACATGTCTATTGCTATACCGAATCGAATGCAACTTACAATGGAATGGATTCTTCAGAAGTTACATGAATTTGAAAAGATAGAAGCGAAAAAAGATTGGGTGGAACGAGAAATTCAGTATGTAAATAAAGAAGATTACAATCGCTTGTATGAAAAATTAGAGAAGGACAATCAATTCGATTATTATGAGAAGGAAAATGAGCTATTAACGAAATATGTAGTGAAGAAACATTTTCGTTCGTTACGTAGAAAGGTGAAAAAATACGCTTTTGTAAATCACCCTGCGATTTTTGAACAGTTATTTGAAAGCGTGGAGAAAGATATTTTCGTACCAGATTGTTGGGAAGATATATGTAAGCAAACGGTGAAGCGTTTGGAGAACAAACAGCTAGCAAATGAAGATGCTACGCCGTATTTATTTTTAAAAGAATTACTTGAAGGATTTAAAACGAATCATCTTGTGAAGTTTGTATTCATTGATGAAGTGCAAGATTATACAGCATTTCAATTAGCATTTTTAAAACGATTATTTCCGAAGGCAAAATGGACATTACTTGGTGATAGGAATCAAAATATTTTCTCGCATGATCATAACAGAGAGAACAATATTATCTCCACATTATTTGCAAATCGTAAAATAGAAACAGTTCAGCTTAACCGTAGTTATCGATCGACAAAACCGATAATTGAATTTACAAAGTGTATGATTCCAAATGGAAATGATATTGAAGCTTTTAACAGAGATGGTAAGAAGCCCGTTTATATAAAAGTAAGTGATGAACGAGAGCATATAGAGAATATGGTGCTTAAGGTCAAAGAGTTAGAAGAAAAGGGCCATAAAACAATTGCGGTTATTTGTAAAACAAATGAAGAATGTATGAAAGTTATGGAGTTAATAGGGGATACATTACATGTCCATCTTATGCAAAAAGAGAATACAACTTATGAGAAAGGCGTTGTTGTTATTCCTGCTTATTTGGCGAAAGGGATAGAGTTTGATGCTGTTATTATATTTGATGCTTCAAGTGACAGCTATTATAGCGAGTCTGAACGCAATTTGTTTTACACAGCATGTACGAGGGCTATGCATGAATTATATGTATATTATGCTGAAGAATTAACGGAATTCCTTACGCATATTCCAGAAAAATTATATATAAGGGAGAGATGTTAGATGGACGGTGAGAAAATGACAGATAAGGCGTTAACGAAAAATGTTGTTTTAGATGCAGCGGAAAAAGAGTTAATGAAATATGGATGGAGTAGGACGACACTTGTTAGTATTGCGAAGTCACTTGATGTTAGTCATGCGGCTTTATATTCTTATTTTCGGAGTAAGGCCACGCTACGCGATGCTATTTTAGAAAGGTGGCTGTTCAAGTACTCGGATCAGCTGGAGCAAATTGCGGGAAAAGATGGAGAGACGGAAAGCATTTTACAAGAGTGGTTCTTTCGTTTATTTCAGCTTAAAAAGAAAGAGTTACTTGAAAACGAAGAGTTATTTACATTGAATAGTTCGTTAGTGCAGCAAAAGAATCAGGTGATTCAAAAGCATGAAGAAAGATTAGTTGGACAACTGGAGAACGTGATAAATCGCGGGATAGAACGCAATAAAATTAAAAAACAGGATAGTTTATTTTTAGCACATACGTTATTTGGGTTACTTTCATCGTTTTATCATCCTACTTTTTCTGAGAGATGGAAAGAAGAGAGGATAAATGAAGAGTTTCAAAAGTCATGGGAAATTGTTGCCTGTGGCATTTTTAAAAAGTAAATGAAACCAAATTATGTACCAGTTTTAATTGTTGGAGGGGGATTATCAGGATTAGCGTCTGCGTTATTTCTTGCAAAACATAACATTGAGTACTTACTTATTGAAAGGCATCCGTCTACTGCAATTCATCCGAAAGCAGGCGGGCTTACTTTTCGTACGATGGAGTTATTTCGAGAATTGGGTTTAGAACAAAAAATTAGATCGGCGGGTAAAACATTAGAAAATTGCCGAGGAAGAATAGCAGTTCATACAATAGCTGAGGCGAATAAGGAAGAATTCGCACAATTGAGGGTGGCTCAGTATGAAAACGATGAAAAATTACTTCGAAAAGTAAAAGAGATTAGTCCATCAAAACAAACTGCTTGTTATCAAATTACTTTAGAAGAGATGATGTTACTAGAAGCAAAAACATTAGGCGGGCAACTATCTTTTTATCATGAATTAGTTTCATTTGAACAAAAGGAAAATGGAGTAATAGCAACGATTCGGGATCGCGAAACGGAAAAAGAGAGCATTGTTCATTGTGACTATGTAATTGCAGCAGATGGGGCGAAAAGTAAAATACGTGAGCAGTTAGGGATTAAAACTGAGGGTCGTGGAACCATTGGTGGCTATTATATGAATATTTATTTTGAAGCTGATTTAAGTGAGTTTATACAAGGAGACGCATTCGGTTTTTCTATGGTACTTCATCCGGAGGTTCTTGGTGCACTCATCCCGGTTGATAACGTAAAAAAATGGATTTATCATATAGCCTACGATCCATTAAAAGGAGAGGGACCAGAGGATTTCAATATAGAACGTTGTAAACAAATTATTCAAACAGCAATTGGAAGTACAAATGTTGAACCAGAAATATTAAGTGTTCTACCGTGGGAAGCGAGTGAAAGTACAGCGATAAAATTTCAAGAAAATCGCATTTTTTTAGTTGGTGATTCTGCACATATTATGCCGCCAACAGGAGGATTTGGTTCAAATACGGGAATACAAGATGCGCATAATTTAGCCTGGAAGTTAGCTGCTGTTATAAAAGGGAAAGCAAAACCGAAATTGTTAGAAACATACCATGATGAGAGATACCCTGTTGCAAAATTAACGACGGATTATGCGAGTAGTTTATTATTTCGTGCTGCGAATAGAGAGGAAGGCAGTTTGAATAATATGGATGGTTTAGCTGTAACTGTTGGGTATCAGTATTGTTCAGAGGCGATTATAGATGACTCCAACACTCCGCATAGAATGGATGTAGTAGAGTTGAACGGAAGACCTGGCACGCGAGCACCACATTTTTTGGGGGTGTATGAAGGGAAAGAGGCTTCTATACTAGACTTATTCGGTAACAATTTTGTATTACTTACAGGAATAGAAAATTGTTCTTGGGATGAAGCTGCATATGATGCTTCATCTAAATTAGGAATAAATATAAAAGTGTATCGAGTTGGTCTAAGTGGAGACTTTATTGCTCAAGAAGATGTTTTTAGCAAATTATATGGGATAGAGAATGGAGGTGCTGTATTGATTAGACCTGATGGCTTTATAGGGTGGCGTTCGGCAAAAGAGGTATCAAATCTAGATATAGTGCTTAACGAAGTAATGAATCATGTATTGTGTAATTTTTAATTGGGAAAGAAAATCGAGACGAATGAATTTTTTATTGTTGAAAATTATAGAGGGATAGAAAAGGGATTGGAAGGATTACATAACTCAATAGATGAAGTTTTAAAAATGAAAAATGATTTAACAATAAAATAAATGAATAAACAAGAACAATTAAATGTTATAAAAAAAGATTTTATTGATTCTCAAAAAGTATTATTGGCAATTGGCGATGAAACAAGGCAAGCTATTTTGTTAGTTCTCATGGAAACGGAATGTCAAACCGGATTATGTGTAGGAGAAATTACGAAACAAACACACCTTTCCCGCCCAGCAGTATCACATCACCTTAAGATTTTACGAGAAGCTGGCATTATTTTAATGAGAAAAGAAGGTACAAAGAATTTTTATTATATTGATATACGCACAAAATTAGGTTTATTAAAAAATCTTGTATTAGATATTGAGAAGTTATTGCACAACTTTTATTGAATGAAAGCAATGATAATTGATAGATATGGAAAAGTCCCAATGCGTATGACAGAGGTACCTACTCCTGAAATAAATGAGTATGAAGTGCTCGCAGAAATTCATGCAGCTAGCATTAATCCAATTGATTTTAAAATACGCGACGGAAAAGTAAAAATGTTACTGAAATATGAAATGCCCCTAATACTTGGTAATGACTTTTCCGGTGTCATCGTAAAGGTTGGGGCAAAAGTGACTAACTTTAAAGTCGGTGATGAAATATATGCACGCCCAAGAAAAAATAAGATTGGTACTTTCGCGGAGTATATAGCCATTCATGAAGATGATATAGCTTTAAAACCGAAAAATTTAAGTTTTGAGGAAGCTGCTTCGATTCCACTCGTTGGCTTAACATCATATCAAGCATTACATGACATCATGCAATTACAAAAAGGACAAAAGATTTTAATTCACGCTGGATCCGGTGGTGTTGGTACTTTTGCTATTCAGTTAGCAAAAATAATGGGTGCCACTGTTACAACGACTGCTAGTGAAGCTGGTGCGAATTTAGTAACGTCTCTTGGCGCAGATGAAATTATTAATTATAAAACAGAGAAATTTGAAGATATACTAAAAAATTATGATGCGGTATTTGATACAATCGGCGGTGCAACACTTGAAAAATCATTCAATATTATAAAAAGCGGAGGAAACATTGTTTCCGTTTCAGGCATGCCGAATGCTCGCTTCGGTAAAGAATTTGGTTCAGGATTCTTTAAAACTCTCTTATTTTCATTAGCCAGCAAAAAACTTACCGCACTTGAAAAAAAGCATAATGCTCAATATTCATTTTTATTTATGAAACCAAGCGGGGATCAATTACGTACTATTGCAAACTATATTGAAGCTGGACAAATCAAACCTGTAATCGATCGAGTTTTCCCTTTTGAAGATGCTCAAAAAGCAATGGAATATTCAGAGTCTGGAAGAGCAAAAGGAAAAATAATTGTAAAAATTAAATAAATGACTAAAAATAATGAAGCTGGTTGGAATTTAGATAATAGTTATACGACTTTACCACAATCATTCTATACAGAAATCCCCCCTACTCCCGTAAGTTCACCGGAGCTAGTTAAACTAAATCATTCACTAGCAATATCTCTCGGCTTTAATCCTGAAGAATTGAAAAAAGAAGTTGAAATTGCTATTTTCGCTGGTAATGCACTCCCTGAAGGAGCTCATCCATTAGCTCAAGCGTATGCCGGTCATCAATTCGGACATTTTAATATGTTAGGCGACGGTCGTGCCCTTTTAATTGGCGAACAAATTACTCCTTCCGGTAAACGTTTTGACATTCAACTGAAAGGTTCTGGCCCTACTCCGTATTCACGCCGCGGTGATGGTCGTGCTGCACTCGGTCCGATGCTACGTGAGTATATTATTAGTGAAGCAATGTATGCACTTGATATTCCAACTACTCGAAGTTTAACAGTTGTCTCAACTGGCGAACCAACATATCGTGAAACAAAGTTACCCGGAGCAATTTTAACTAGGGTTGCTAGTAGCCATATACGTGTTGGCACATTTCAATATGCTGCCGCTCGTGGTTCTATCGAGGATCTTCAATCACTAGCTGACTATACGATCAAAAGGCATTATCCAGAAATTGAATCTCATAAAAATCCATATACTGCATTACTACAAGAAGTCATTAAAAGACAAGCAAGTCTGATCGCTAAATGGCAACTTGTTGGATTTATCCATGGTGTAATGAACACTGACAATATAACGATTAGTGGGGAAACGATTGATTACGGTCCTTGTGCATTTATGGATAATTACGACCAAGGAACCGTATTTAGCTCTATTGACACACAAGGCCGTTATGCATATGGAAACCAACCATATATGGCTGCTTGGGATCTCGCTCGTTTAGCTGAATCTTTAATACCTATCCTACATGAAGATGAAGAAGCAGCATTAAAGATTGCACAAGACGAAATTTCAAAATTTAGCGTACAGTATGAAAACATTTGGTTCCTTGGAATGAAAAAGAAATTAGGACTATTTAGCAACGAGGAACAAGATCAATCACTTATTGAGCAACTTTTAAAAATGATGGAGAAATATAAAGCGGATTATACAAATACCTTCCGTTCTTTAACTCTCGATACGTTAGAAAATACCCCTCTATTCGAAAGTCCAGAATTTAAAGAATGGTACGGACTATGGCAATCTCGATTAGAAAAACAAGAAGAGTCAAAAGAGAACGCCTATGAGATGATGAAAAATAATAACCCGTCGATCATCCCAAGGAACCACCGTGTGGAAGAAGCATTAGAAGCAGCTGTTACAGATGGAGATTATAGCGTAATGGAGAAACTTCTTGAAGCTTTATCAAATCCTTATGCTTATTCTGCAGAGCAAGAAAAATACTGCGTTCCACCTGCGCCGACGAATCGTCCTTATCGTACTTTTTGTGGGACTTGAATGAACGTTCAACTACAAGGTAATGAACAAGTTACAAAACTATTTAACGATTGGTATAGAGCTATGTTACATCATCAAACTACCTATGCAACAAAAATAAAAAAAGATATTGAAAATATCATTTCTAGTTCAGAAGAAGATACAAGCCTACAATTGTATTATTCACTTTTTAATTTTAGATACACTATTTTAACAGATGGTTTAAATATTAATAAAGATGATTTTAATAAAATTGATTCTTTCCCACTTCCAGATAATGGACTGTTTTCTTATTATTATCATTTTTTCAAGGCTATCCACAATACACTTACTGGAAACTACAGTGTAGCAAAACCCCTTTTCGAGAACGCTAAGAAGCTGCTAATCCACGTATCTGACGAATTAGAGAATGCTGAATTTAACTACCGCTTAGCTTCCTATTATTATCAAACATATCAACCACTGATAGCAATACAATCTGTAAATGAAGCTAAAGAGATTTTTTCAAAACATATAAACTGTGAAATTAATGTTGCTTTGTGTGATAACATCTTTGGTTTATCCTGTATTGATTTAAAACAATTTGAGCAGGCAGAAATAAAACTCAATTCAGCATTAAATATTCTACAAAAGTATTCCGAAGAGACTTTATCATTAAGAGTACGACACAATTTAGCTTGGTTATATGCAAGTCAAAATCTTTCAGAATTAACAATGCGCCATATTTCAGAGGTTACAACAAAGAAACCAAACCATTTTAAAGCACTTTTTGTTGAAGCACGTGAATATTACAAGCTAGGAGAATATACCAAAGCTAAAGAACTTATTGAAAAGGGATTAAACATCTCAAATAAATTAGAAAACAAAGAATTTCAACATCGCTTCATGATTTTAAAAGCATTAATTAATAAAACTCATACAAATGATTTAGAAATGATAGTTTCGGAAGGAATTTCTTACTTTAAAACAGAAAACCTTTGGGAGTGTATACAAGAATACACTGACGTTCTAGCAAATATATTTTATGAAAAAGAAGACCATATAAAAGCTAGTAAATACTTTTATATGGCCAATCAAGCAAGAAAAAAACATGAAGAAAAAGGAGCTTTGGTATAAATGAAAAAAATTAAATTCAGCATCATCGGCTTAGCCGTTATGAGCATCGCAACCCTCGGATTAGGTTTCACCTCAGAAACACCGAAAACACAGCTAGGATATGTAGCATTAAACATTGGGGACACCCCTGCACCACAAAAACCTGACCCTGTTCAATCCGTTGACGTAAGTAAAGACTACAACTCAACAACAACTGAAAAAGCACTTTAAATGGGAGGATTAAGTAAGGGAATAGTTGGGTTTAAAATAAAGATAAATAAAATAGAAGGAAAAGCGAAGTTAAGTCAAAATCATTCTATAGAGAGACGGAATTTAGTTGTGGAGGAACTTGAGAAAGTTGGTAGTGAGGGGAGTAGGGAGATTGCGGAGTTGATGAAAAAAACATATTCTATTTGAATGTACATACCAAAATATTTCGCAATACAAGATGAAGAGATGAAGTACGAAACAATTGAACAAAATAGCTTTGCGACATTATTTTCTCAACATAACGGGGAACCATATGCAACGCACTTACCGTTGTTACTAAATAGGGAAACCCTTACGTTACACGGTCACTTCGCACGTCCGAATGAACAGTGGAAAGATAGTGGGAATCAGCAAGTATTAGCTATATTTTAAATGAAATTGGAAAGTGAATTTTACAAATTACACACTCTAATTAACAATGTAATGGAAGGCAGCATTTTATCCATTGAACATGTTGGGAGTACATCTGTTAAAGGACTTGCATCAAAACCAATACTAGATATTGATGTTGTAATAGAAGAGTACGAATTTTTTCATGAGGTAGTAAAAAAACTTGAGAAGATAGGGTACTATCATCAGTTAGAATGGAGCTTTAAAGGAAGAGAGGCGTTTGGAAGAAAGGATGCGTTCGTTCCATGGAACGAGGAAAATACAGTTTGGATGGAACATCATTTATATGTGTGTGATAAAAATAGTGAAGAGTTGAGAAGGCATATAGCGTTTCGAGATTACCTTCGTGAACATACTGAAGTAGCTAATGAGTATGGAAACTTGAAGGAAGAGTTAGCAAGAGAGTCGAAAAATCGATCCAGTTATATTGAAGGTAAGACCGTATTTATTACAAATATATTAGAAAAAATAAACTAAATGGAAATAACAATTGAGCATTTAGTAAATGAATTAAAGGATATACTTCCTGAAGATCGAGTAGTAATAAATGAGACAGTAAGAGAGTTACATAGTAAAGATGAATCATATCATGCTAGTAGTTTACCTGATGTAGTTGTTTTTCCAAAAACGACCGAAGAGGTTAGCGGGATAATGAAAGTAGCAAGTGAGCATAAAAAACCTGTCGTTCCATTTGGGGTAGGCTCTAGTTTAGAAGGACATGTAATTCCGTATGAAAAGGGAATCACAATGGATTTTTCTCTTATGAATAAAATACTTGAAATAAGGGAGAAGGATTTTCTTGTGAGAGTACAGCCAGGAGTGACTCGCTCTCAGCTCAATAAAGAACTGAAGAAATACGGTTTGTTTTTTAGTGTAGACCCAGGAGCCGATGCAACTTTAGGTGGAATGGCTGCTACAAATGCAAGTGGAACGACAGCGGTTAAGTATGGTGTAATGCGTGATCAAGTTCGTGATTTAGAGGTGGTTCTTGCTGATGGAGGCGTAATACATACGGGGAATTTAGCAGCGAAGTCATCATCAGGTTATCATTTAAATGGTATTTTCGTAGGTTCAGAAGGGACGCTTGGATGTTTTACGGAGTTAACTTTAAAAGTATATGGCATACCAGAACATGTTATGGCAGCGAGAGCATCGTTTCCAACTATAAATGATGCAGTAGAAGCTGTTATACATATTTTGCAAGCAGGTATTCCAATTGCCAGAATTGAACTTGTTGATGAACTGTCTATGAAACAAGTAAATCATTATAATGAAACGAGTTACAGAGAAGAACCTACACTGTTTTTAGAGTTTCATGGTAATGAAGCGGGGTTAAAGCAAGATATTGAATTTACGAAAGAAATCGTTCTTGATCATAAATGTAAAGAAATCGCGTTTGAGACGGAAACTGCGGCGAGAAATAAATTATGGGATGCAAGACATAACTTAGCGTACTCTTACGTGCATAGTTATCCTGGCAAAAAACTAATGAGTACGGATGTATGTGTGCCGATTTCAGAATTAGCTGGTGCGATTCACCATGCGAAAGAGGTATTACATAAAGTAGGTCTTATTGGTGGTATTCTCGGTCATGTTGGGGATGGGAATTTCCATGTACTCTTAATGATTGATACAAAGGATAAAGAAGAAGTGAAGAAGGCAGACGAAATAAACGAAAGTATCGTTCTATATGCTCTTAAACGAGGGGGAACATGTACGGGAGAACATGGCGTTGGAATCGGAAAACGAAAGTATCAAGAAGAAGAACATGAGGCGGCATTATTCGTAATGGAGAAAATAAAGAAAGCTCTTGATCCACAAAATATTTTGAATCCGAATAAAGTTTTTAAGCTAAAAGATAAAGGATGAATGAAAAAATTATATAATGCATCGTTTACGTATTTAATTATTGGTTTATTGTCAGGAATATTTGCTAGGGAGTATGGGAAGTATAAAGGGATTTTAGGCTCTACTTTATTAAACCTTTTACATACACATACACTCGTACTTGGTTTTTTCTTCTTTTTAATTGCTTTAGGATTAGCAAAAGTATTCGCGTTTCATGAAGTGAAAGGATTTAATAAATGGTTTGTTTTACATAACATTGCATTAACTTTAATGTTAGGTTCGCTGGCAGCGAGAGGGCTTCTTCAATTAAATGGAGCGGATTTTAAAGGGCTAACGTATATTGTAGGTTTCTCTCATTCATTGATGGCAGTTACATTAATTTGGTTTATGTTGTTAATAAAGAAGTCATATAAAATGTAGTTGATAGTTCTTGAAACTGAACGACTCACTCTTCGTTGGCTCGATATAAAAGATGCTCCGTTTATTCTTGAATTAGTAAACGATCCTGCATGGATTCAGTTTATTGGCGATAAAGGGGTTAGAAACTTAGAAGACGCAAAAAATTATATCGTAAACGGACCAGTCGATATGTATAACAAACTCGGATTTGGCCTTTACTTAGTAGAAAGAAAAGAAGATCTCACGCCACTTGGTATGTGCGGTCTTATTAAAAGAGATTCATTAGAAGATGTTGATATCGGCTTTGCCTTTTTAGAAAAATTCCGTTCAAAAGGATATGGCCACGAGTCTGCTTCTGCGGTAATCGAATACGGTGTACAAAAATTTGGACTGAAACGAATTGTAGCAATTACTTCAATAGATAACACCGCCTCAGGAAAGCTTTTAGAAAAAGTAGGATTGCAGTTCGAAAAGATAATTTCAGACTCAGGAGAAGATTTAAAATTATTCGGGTATAACGTATAAATGTCAGTTTCTGCTGATAGCACAGAACAACCTATTGTTCTCGGGTATACCTTATATGGTACATCCACTGATTCTCTAAAGGTAACACAACCAGCAATGAATCAAGTATCAACAGATAACTTTTTCTTTTATGCAGATGGTACTGTGCAAGGGGAAGCACCTAAAGAAGTATTGTCCTATTCGCAAAAAAATAAAATAAAAATTTATGCAGCTTTATCTAACTTTAATAATGATATTAATTACTTTGACGAGAATTTAGCTCATAACGTTCTTTCTAATTCAGGGAAAAGAACAAAATTAATAAATCAAATATATAATATAGTTGTTAAATATAAGTATGATGGCGTAAATATTGATTTAGAAAATATTAAGCCAGAAGATCGGGACTTACTTACTACTTTTGTAAAAGAGACATCAAAAAAATTCCATGGTTCAGGTCATTCTGTTATGGTATCGGTTCCTGCCAAGAATGAGGATGATCGTGAGAATACATGGACATGGCCATTTGATTATGCTCAATTAGGTGAAAATGTAGATTTTCTTCAAGTAATGACTTACGATGAACATGGTACATGGAGTCAACCAGGATCTACTATTAGTAAGCCATGGTTAGAAGAAAATCTAAATTACACTACTAGAGTGGTAGATAATAAAAAAATTATTATGGGTATCCCTGCATACGGAAATGATTGGGATTTGAGTGATAAAAGTAATAGCAAAATGCTTGCTTGGAAGGACACAAATGAACTTATTCAAAAAACAAATGCAAAACCGCGTCGTGATGGAGCGTCTGGTTCGATGGTGTTTACGTATACGGATAAAAATAATCATAAGCATGAAGTTTGGTATGAGGATGAAACAAGTATTAAACAAAAAACTCACTATACAATCACAAAGAATCTTGCAGGGGTTTCCGTTTATGCAATAGGACAGGAGAATAAACAATTCTGGACAGCAGTATCTAGTGGCTTAAAATAAATGGTCTCAACACGGGAACAAGAATTAGAACAGATGCGTAATGCTAGAAGAATACAAATTTTAGATGTTGCATTGGAGTTGGCCTTAGCAAAGGGATTAATGGATATCACTATTGTGGATATCGTTAATAAAGCAAAAATTAGTAGAGTTACCCTTTACAAATACTATAAATCCATTCATGAAATTTTATTTAATATTCAAATCCGAATCTTAACAGAGTTACTAGAAGCTGAAAAAGAAGAAGTACAAAACGGAACTAACGCTTTCGAAAAGATGGAATCTATGTTTAAATTTATTAGTCATCAATATCAAACAAACTCCTCCCAATTCCGCTTCATAGGCTTGTTTGATCAATTGTATTCTAAATCGTATCCTACACCAGAGTTAGAAGAAAAATATACATCTATTACAGGGCAAGCTTTATTCACATTACAAGAATTAATCGAAGAAGGGATACAAGATGGCTCATTCCGTAAAGATATAGATTCTCGATTACTTGCCTTAACCATTACCCATATCTTATTGGGTACCTTATATCGAATGGCTACGAGAAGTGATGTGTATGAAAAAGAAAGTATTGACTGCTCTGATGAACTGTTACAAACTTTAATTAGCTTTTTAATTACTTCTGTTTCTCACAGATAAATGTATAGTGCAAAGGAAAAAGGTAACAATGCTGTTTGTATGTATGACGAGACATTATCTCAAAAAATAACCCGTCGATTACGATTAGAACAGGATTTACCAAATGCAATTGAAAATAATGAGTTGTTTTTATTGTATCAACCACAGATTGATAGTAAGGCAGGTAAGGTTATTGGTACAGAGGCTTTAATACGTTGGCAACATCCAGAGCTCGGGCTGATTTCTCCTTTTGAGTTTATACCTATCGCAGAAGAAACGTCGCAGATTATTTCAATTGGGAAATGGACACTACAGAAAGCGTGTCGACAGCTGAAAGAATGGCATTCTGCGGGCTATTCAAATCTAAAGATGGGGATAAATTTATCAGCTATAGAGTTTGAACAGAAAGACTTTGTCCAAATAATTATATCGACCATAGAAGAAATAGGAGTACCTGCTAGTTCTATTGATTTGGAATTAACAGAGCGAATAGCAATGGTAGATGAAAAAGAAACTTTATCGAAGTTAAAAGCATTAAAATCATATGGTGTACATTTATCAATTGACGATTTTGGTACAGGCTATTCTTCATTAGCGTATCTGCCACTGTATCCAATTGATACTTTGAAAATTCCGAGAGAATTTGTTAATAGGATCGAAACTTCTACTGATGGAGATGAAATTATACAAACCATTATTTCACTAGCGCATACTTTAAATATGAAAGTGATAGCAGAAGGGGTGGAAACGAAGGGACAGTTAACAGTGTTACAACAAAATGCATGCTATCTAATTCAGGGCTATTATTACAGTAAACCTGTAAATGAAGATGAGTTTCTCATGTTTTTAAACACGATGTGGAATGAATAATTGGATAGAACCCATAATGGAGACATAAAAGTTGGCACAAGCATCCCACTCTTTCATCATAAACAGCAACAAAGTACTATAGAGCATTGGACGCAGGCATCAACTGTATATAATGGATTCAGTAAGATAGATACGAAGTTAACGGGCTATATGACAGCCTCCAAAGCTGAAATCATTTTAATTGGGAAAAAATTGGCACAAGAATCAAATTGGTTGCAGGAACTTGACTCTTCTTACCGTGATCCTTACGCTACCATTAATGCTAAAGTAGTACTTGTTGATGGACCTACAGAAGAAATTTTTAAAGTTCATAAGCCTAGTAAACCATCACTGCCATCTTATATAAATGGTGTAATTGAATCTTCAATTCAAAATAATCAATCCGTCTCTTCTACAATTCAACAATTAATGAGAGAACAAAATGAAGAAGGAATGACACAAACTGTTCCGATTATCAAGAAAACAAAGAATGAAATCGACACAGTAGGAATTGCATTTTTAAATCGACAAGGAAAATATTTAACTCATATCCCTAAAAAAGATGTTAAATTTTTTAATCTTATAAATAAGTCCAAAAATAGCGGCCGAATGATACTACACCTTATGCTTCCTCCTAAAAAATCCAACAAAAAACCAAACACTTCTATCTTGGTACAAAATGCGACAAGGAAGGTAGATGTTAATTTTCAAAACGGAAAGTTTGTATTTAATCTCCATATAAATGCTAATGTAGCTTTAATAGAAAAAACCAATGCGAATTTAATTAAGGAGCATTATGATAATAAAAAAAATATAAATAATTTAGAAAGCGCTATTCAAAAAGAAATTAATAGTAAATTACAAAATATGTTGCATGACATACAGCAGAATAAAATTGATCCAATCGGATTATCTTTATATGCTAGAGCTTTTCAATATAAAGAGTGGAAAAAACGAAAAGGAAATTGGCTGCAAGCGTTAGCAGAGGCTAAAATAAATGTAAAGACACACGTCAAAATAAAAGATACTGGGACCATTAGAAATTAGATGGTAAGTGCAAAAAAGAAAAATGCAAATAAATTGAAAAAAATTTCACAAGCAATTTTGATTGTTATTGGAGCATTTATAACCGCGTATGGCTTAGAGGCTGTACTTATTCCTAATAATGTCTCAGATGGTGGTGTAACAGGTATAAGTATCGTTAGTTCTCAGCTATTTGGGTTACCATTAGGTCTTTTAATTGGATTTATTAATATTCCATTTGTTTGGCTAGGTTATAAACAAATCGGTAGAGGATTTGCAATTTATTCGGTTATTGGTATTGTATCACTTGCAATAGGTACTGTGGTTATGCATAATGTACCTACCATTATCGAAGGAGATACATTGTTAGTTACTGTTGTTGGTGGTGTGATTATCGGCTTTGGTATGGGATTGGCACTTCGTAATGGTGGGGCGTTAGATGGAATTGATATGCTAGCGGTATTGCTGTCTAGAAGATTACCGTTTGGCACAAGTGATCTTATCTTGTTTTTAAATATGTTCGTATTTATTTTTGTGTCAACAGTATTCGGTCTTCAGGGTGGAATTTTATCAGCGATTGCTTACTTTATTGCTTCTAAAGTAATTCATATTATTGAAGTAGGATTAAGTGGCTCTAAAACATTTAAAATTGTTACAAAAGAACCTAAATTAATGATAGATACAATTTGGGAACGTCTTGGGAGAAATGCAATCTATAACGAAATGTATGGTGGTTCTTCGAAAGAAGCTTATAAAGAAGTTAGCTGTGTTATCAGTCGTTTAGAAGAAAATAAAATGAAGGAACTTATTCATGAAATTGATGAAAATGCCTTTGTCACTGTATATGATGTTGCGGAAGTAAAAGGCGGAAACTTTAAAAAGCAAGATATTCATTAAATGGAGACAAATAATAATGTTACAATTGGTTCTTACGTACAATTTCCCTATCGTAATAATTCCTCCTTACAATTAACAGGTTATGTAGTAAATATATTACAGAACACGATTGTAGTTGATATTGCTGGAATTGCTGAAACACATGCTATAGACGAAACTAGGCAAGTTGTAAAACATGGTTATTACCACAAGAGGAAGTAAATGTATATTAAAGGAGGAATGGGAATGAAGAGGTTCATAACTTATGAAAATGGTAATACAATCTTTAAAAAGTTAGTTCTAATGGTGTTGCCAATAGTTCTAATTATATTGATGATAATGCCATCGAATGATGCATTGGCAGCCAATCAATCAAATGCTGGTGCACTAAAAGGAGTGAATTTATTTAATGGAAGTTGGACAGTTGCTATACAGGCAGCAAATTTACAATATGTTTCTGCTGAGCCATCGGGAAATGTGATAGCTAACCGTAATGCAGTTAATGAATGGGAGAAATTCGAATTAATTCCGACTGGGGAATTATATACGTACGCTTTAAAAGCAAAAAGTAATGGGAAATACGTTTCTTTTAAACCAAATGGTAGAGTAGTAGCAGATCGTACATCAATTGGGGCATGGGAAAAGTTTATTTTATATAATGGTGGAGACAATAGGATATATGTATTACAAGCACTCAGTAATGGTAGATTCATATCAGCTAATGGTGGTAGAGAATTAACAGCTAATAGTTATATAGCTGGAACCTGGGAAAGATTTGTTATTGTATACCTTTAAATGCAAGTTGACTTAAAAGCAGGCGTACCGCATCATTATTTTAATGAAACATATGCGAGTATTAAAGTACAAAATGCAACAGGAAAAGTAGTATACAAGAAAGACATTTATGGAAACAAACAACAAAATGCTGAATCGCAAAAAGTTCCAGTCAAATTAGGCGATTATATTGAGTTAACACATTTAGAAGGTGTGCATAGAGCTACTTTCACAAATGTAGACAACAGTAAACAAGAAAGCTTTGGAAAAAAAGTCATGTACGAAGTTACAAAAGAAGGCATGAAGAAAGTGGAAAAAATGCCAGAAACAACGGTTTTAGACGGAAATCAATTTGGCTGGTCTTTAAAAGGATATAGTGATAGAGAAATCGCAAAAGTAGATTATAATAGGGCAACTGAGAAAATGCAGGTGAAGTTAGAATCAGGCGTACCACATTCTTACTTTAATAATACGTATGCAAGTATTAAAGTACAAAATTCATCCGGTAGTGTTGTGTACAATAAGGAAATAGTGGGAAATAGACAACAAACTGCCGAAAGCCAAACTGTGCCCTTAAAAGTGGGAGATTACATTGAGTTTACCCATATTGAAGGGGAAGCAGTAAAGGAAAAGACACGCGCTACACTTATTAACCTTGAGAATAATAAACAAGAATATATAGGAAAAAAAAGAACCTATCAAGTTACTTCAACGGGATTAAACAAAATAGATTAAATGAAAAGGGGACAGAAACGAAAAACACAAAATTTAGTGATGGTAACTGCCACTTTATCTATGTTTACTATTGGAATAACGCCCTCATTAGAAATCTTTGCGGAAGAACAAGCGCAGCAACAAAAAGTATCCGTGTTAAAAAATGAGGAATCAGTGAAAGTGGAAAATCGGGTGTTTACTGTTCAAGGGAAAGGTGACGTTAAAGCACTGTCGCATCAGGATAGAAGAGCTGCTTCTTTTAGTCCTTTTGAACCTACTGGCTTGTATGCGAAACCAAATGAAGAAATTACTATTGATGTAGAAGGATATAATGAGATTACCGCATATATTGGAGCATTTTCATACAATAGAAATTCACAAGGAGAAGAGTTAGTAAAATCATTTACTCTAAAACCTGGTACAAATACCATTCGATACGAAGGCGGAGGAATGATATATTTCTATAACAAACAAGAAAATGGGACAATTCGAACAACTATTCAAAAGGGAGGTACCCCCGTTCCTTACTTTGAACTTGGAAAACATACAAAACAAGATTTAATTAATATGCTTAATCAAAATCCGAATTCATTTGCAGTCGAATTAAAAGGAGAGCGTGTATTGATTACTGCTACTCCGGAACGTGTAAAAAAATACTTGCTAGGTTCTAATACAGACCCGGCACAATTATTAAAAAAAATGGATGAAGCCACTAGGATTCAAGATCGAATGTCTGGATTAACGGAAGAACAAGTAGATAAGCATTATATTCATTATGTAGAAGATAAAGATAATAAATCTGGCTTTATGTACGCAACTGAATATAGAACAGCGTATGTAGGAGATGCCATTCAATATGTATTAGATATCAATAAATTTACTACTGATGGATGGGGACCTTGGCATGAAGCTGGACATTTGAGACAACAGGTTCCTTGGAGATTCTATAATATGGGCGAAGTTCAAAATAATATTTACAGTCTCGCTGTAGAAAAAGCATTTGGGCAACCATCCCGTTTAGAAGAAGAAGGGGTTTATCCTAAGGTATCTAGATATTTAGTACAAGAAAATAAAAATTATGATGAAATTAGTGATGTTTTTGTAAAACTTGCTATGTTATGGCAATTACATCTAGCGTATGGAGAAGAATTCTATCCGAAGTTGCATCAGCTGTATAGAGACATGCCTTCAAATGAGATTCCACAAACTGATGAAACGAAAAAACAATTATTTATGATTACAGCATCAAAAGCAGCAAAACAAAATTTAATTCCGTTTTTTGAGAAATGGGGATTACGCCCAAATAAAGATACTATCCAAAAAATAGCGTCACTAGGGTATCCAAATTTAACGGCTGAAATTTGGGAAAGTACAGATTCTAATCCTATTAAACCAGATACACCGAATTCTTCGAATGCTTTAGAAGGAAGCCAGTTTGCATGGTCGCTAAAAGGGATTGGCGATTTTGAATTTGCGAAAGTAAATTTAAATAAATCAACAGAAGAAATGCAAATTGATTTAAAAGCAGGTGTACCACATAACTACTTTGATAGTACATATGCAAGCATTAAAGTGCAAAATACATCAGGTAAAGTGGTATATAACAAAGAGATTTATGGAAATAAGCAACAAAATGCTGAGCAAGCAAAATTCCCGGTAAAAGTAGGGGATTTTATTGAGTTCATACATTTAGAAGGTGCGGGTAGAGCTATTATTACAAATATGGAAAAAAACATTCAGGAAAGTTTTGGATTTAAGGTGGTGTATGAGATTACAAAAGAAGGGTTGAAGAAGGTAGATAAAATTGTTAATCCAAAACCAGATACAGAGGCTCCGACACAACCACAAGGATTATATGCAAGCAACGTTGCTTCTAACAGTGTAGAGCTAAAGTGGAACCCTTCTACAGATAATGTAGGTGTAAAAGAATATCAGGTACTACGCGATGGACAATTGAAGAAGGAAAGCAGTTTGCATGGTCACTAAGTGCAATTTTATGTATTGATATTGGCTTTAATAGCTTATATAAGCTTTTGCTTTATATTTTTATTTGTTTTGCCGAATCATTATTTCGTATCAGATTTTAATATCCGACTATCATCTTTAGTCATTGAAACTACTGTGTTTATCTCATTACTGTATTCTATATTAGCTAGAAAAATTAAGTTAGAAGTATTCTGGGTTTGCATTATTATTGCAATAGGGTGTTTCTTGATAGGGAATTTCATATCCGCTTTTCAAGTACTTAATGTGGAATTACCAATACAAAATTTTAATATCTCTGATGTATTTTTGTTGTTTTTCTTATTCTTCTTTCTCTTTGCGTTCTTTTATAAAATCATGATGGAATGTAACAAGTGGGAGAAAGCATATTTACTTTGTGATTTATGTATTGTTGTTACTGCTATTTTTACATTAGAGTGGTACCTATTTAATAAACCTTCTGCAAATATCTTATTTTTATCAATTGGAGATGTTTTTCTCTCATTTATTTTTCCGATTTTAGATTTATTGCTTCTATTACTTGGAGTTACCCTAATCTTTCGACCAGCTATTTTCAATACAAAAAGTAAATTGTTTATTTTTATCCTAGTATTAACCGGATTGGCTATTACGGACTACTTGTATTTTTATTTACAAGACAATTTATCAGATGGTTCAGTTATATTATTAAGGTGTTTGTATAGAGTTTTCCTATTATTTATCGCTATTGCTGCTACAATTCCAAAGAATGCATCTTCTAAAAGAAATTATTTTATTATTAATCCGACATTTGGAAAGAAAATTCTTGTCATTTTTCCTTATCTTGCAGTTGCAGTTTTAATTGGCTTTACTTTGAAAGAGCAAACTTCTTCATCTACACTGATTATGGGAAATTGTATTGCTTTTGTATTTGTACTGATTCGTCATACAATCGTACGAATGCAAAACAAAGATTTAACTGAAACATTAAAAGTGTTTAATAATCAATTAGAACAAACAGTATCTCAAAGAACAATGGATTTAATAAACAAATCTAATGATTTGGTAAAAAATCAAGAGAGATTTAAGTCACTATATGAGTATCATCCGGATCCTATATTAACGATTGATTCAAATGGTACCGTATTAAATATAAACCAGGCTGGAAGTATGTTATTAGGAAAAGACAGTGCTGTATTAATAGGGAAAGAGTGCTTCTCTATTTTTTTAGATGAAGATAAATATGAATTGGAATCGGCTATAAAGAAAGGGAAACGATGTAGTTCATCTTCGTTACAGTTACGTGTGAAAAATAACAATGAGAAGGATATACTCTTTTGGTATGTCACTATAGTTCCTATTATGATAGAAGGACAAACCTTTGGGAGTTATGTAATGGTAAAAGACATAACGAGGATGAAACAACAACAGGATGAGATAAATTTTCTTGCATTCCATGATACGGTGACGGAGATTGGAAATCGTATATTCTTCCAGCAAGAATTAGAAAAATCTATTAAGCGTGCACAAAAAACACAGGATAAGTTTGGGCTCTTGTATATTGATTTGAACCGCTTTAAGACTATTAATGATACACTGGGTCATTCGATTGGTGACAGGGTTTTAAAAGAAGTTGCCAACCGTTTTAGGACATGTCTGTCACCGACTATTCCTCTAGCAAGAATAGGGGGAGATGAGTTTGCGATCATTATCCATAACCAAACAGAGCAACAGCTATTGGATTTGTGTGAAACTTTATTTCGTATAACTGAAGAACCATTTGTAGTAAATCAGCATAGTTTTTACTTATCTCTTAGTATAGGAATAGCAGTGTATCCGTTTGGCGGAATAAATATGTAAATGAGAATTAAATTATTAGGGATTTTCACTTGTATGATTGTGATACTAGGTGTCTTTATCGTTTACACCAATCAATCTATTGGTAAAGAACCAGAAAAGACAAATTATGAAACTCGTGAAAACTCCATAAATAATGAGAATAATAGTAAGCAAAATGGGACTTCAAATAAGATAGCAAGTTCTTTTGCTAGTATACAGGCTGTAGTAAATAAGGAATATGGATTGCCCGAAGACTATAAGCCAAAGGATTTAGTAGTACCAAATGTACCATTCTCATTTAATGGAACGGTAGAAAAGAGTTATCTTCGTAAAGAAGCAGCTGAAGCGCTAGAAAAGTTATTCCTTCTAGCTAAGCAAGAGGGGATCCAGTTGAATGCTGTTTCAGGGTTTCGTTCCTATGAATATCAAAAAGCTCTGTATGCCAACAATGTTAAAAAGAAAGGACAAGAGCATACGGATCGTTTCTCGGCAAAGCCTGGACATAGTGAACATCAAACAGGATTAACGATGGACGTTTCATCTAAAAGTGCAAATAATGAACTAGAGCTAGCGTTTGCGAACACGCAGGAAGGAAAATGGTTGAAAGAAAATGCGCATCGTGCAGGATTTATCATTCGTTATCCTAAGGGGAAGGAAAGTATTACAGGTTATGCATATGAACCTTGGCATATTCGCTATGTAGGACATATTGCTGAAAATATATATAAGAAAAACCTGACTTTAGAAGAATATATGAATCTGTGATTGGCGAAGATTACGATTCCATTAGGTGATGTGATTGAGGTTACCGAAGATTCTACCTATGCTGGCGTTGAAGAATCAAATGTGATTCGTATTGGAACAGCATATGGTACAACGGATCGTATTTTAATTAAAACGGTAAAACAAAATTATGTATTATTTACTACGAATAAAGTTTCGATTTTAAATGCTATTCACGCTTAAGTGTTTTTACCAAGGGCTAGTGCAGAAGTTATGACGCATGAAAAATATTCAATGGACTGGAGTTATAGTAATAGTCTAGGTAAGTACATTCGAACTGAAATTATTAAAAATTCAAGCGGTCAAATTGCTTATTGCTTAACTCTTGGATTAAAATCACCAAATGGTGAAGATCTTCCTGAAATGGGGAAAACAGATAATGTAGTATATAAGGTCTTATTAAATGGTTTCCCACAAAAAAGTACTGAACAGCTGGGAGTAGCTAATAAAAATGAAGCGCATTATGCAACTCAGCTTGCGGTCTGGAATGCATTAGGTCAACTTGATGTAAATGAATTAAAACATGAGAATAAAAATGTTGAAAAAGCAGTAAAGGCTATTATTAGTAATGCTAATAATAGTGAAGAGACTCAAGATATTTTTATGAATGTGATTCCTGCTGAAAAGCAAAAAGCAGAATTAAAGGGTGAGTTCTTTGAAACAAACCTATACACAGTACAAACAAATGCTAAGAGTGGTTCTTATAAGGTAGTAGCGAAAAATGCCCCTAATGGAGTTAAAATTGTTAGTGAAAATGGTGAAGTGAGAGATCAGCTTTCAGTTGGGGAAAAATTCCGTATCCAAATTCCTAAGAACACAAAAACAGGTGAATTTAATCTAAGTGTTGCTGCTAATTTAACTAAAGTTCAAGCAATTGCTTACCGCGGCACGGATACTGTTCAGAATGCTACAGTATTATTAGAAAGAAATGAAGAAAAACTTAGTAGTGATCTTGCAGTAAATTGGGAAGCAGCTGGTTCTTTAAAAATTAAAAAGGTTGGAGAAAATGGGGAAGTTCTAGCTGGTGCAGTATTTGAAATCTTTAATGCAAATAATGAATCAGTTGGAAAAATCACGACTGGTGCTGATGGTACTGCAGAATTAAATAACCTACAAATTGGTACATATACAGTAAAAGAAATTAAAGCACCAACAGGTTATGTTTCAGGTGATAAACCACAAACTATTGAAGTTAAAACAGGGGAAACAGGAGCTGTTCAAGTAGTAAACAATAAAGTAAAAGGTAACATCGAAATTAAAAAACTTAGTGATTCAGGAAAGATTTTACCAAATGTTGAATTCACAGTCTTCACTGAAGATGGAAAAGAAGTGAAAAAAGTAGTAACAAAAGAAAATGGAATTGCAAACGTTGAAGGTCTTACGTATGGTAAGTATTATTTCTTAGAGACAAAAACACCTAATGGATATATTGAAAATAAAACAAAGTATCCTTTTGAAATTAAAGAGCACAATAAAACACTTACTTTTACAGTGGAAAATACCGAAGTAAAAGGTAGTGTAAAATTACTTAAAGTAGATAATGAAGATATCAGCAAAAAATTAGAAGGTGCAGTATTCGAGTTAAAAGATGCAAGTGGGAAAGTTATTGGTGAATATAAGACAGATAAAAATGGTGAAGTTAACGTCAAAAATTTAGCGTATGGTAAATATTCATTTGTAGAAAAGGCTTCTCCAAATGGTTATGTTCTTATTAAAGAACCGATTGTGTTCGAAATAAAGGAACATGGGAAAATTATTGAGTTATTAGCAGTTAATCATCTTATCAAAGGTGATCTAGAAATTACAAAAGTTGATGTAGCTGATGGAAATAACAAGCTTCCAAATGCAGAATTTACTATTTATAATGAAGCAGGAAAAGAAGTAGTAAAAGGAAAAACAGACGATAAAGGTATCGCGAAGTTTGAAAAGTTACCATTTGGAAAATACACATATAAAGAAACTGTTGCACCAAAAGGTTTTGTCTTAAATGAAGAGACGTTTTCTTTTGAAATCAAAGAGAATGGTCAAATCATTAAACATATTGTCAAAGATGAAAAGATTCCTTCAATAAAAACAACAGCTACTGATAAAACAGATGACACAAAAGAAATGCACACGTCTAAGTCTGTAACAATCCAAGATAAAGTGGAATACAAAGACCTACAAATAGGTAAAGAGTACACTTTAAAAGGTAAATTAATGGATAAAGAAACTAATAAACCATTAGTTGTAAATGGTAAAGAAGTAACAGCTGAAGCGAAATTTACACCAAAAGAAGCAAATGGTTCTATTACAGTAGACTTCACATTTGATGCAACTGGTTTAGAAGAAAAAGAAGTAGTAGTATTCGAAGAGTTACTGGAGGGCGGAAAAGTTGTTACGACACATGCTGATATCAATGATAAAGGTCAAACAGTTAAGTTCGTTAAGCCTTCAGTAAAAACAACAGCTACAAACAAAGCTGATGGTGGAAAAGAGATTCATGCAAAGGATTCTATCACTATCCAAGATAAAGTAGAGTATACTAACTTAGTTGTTGGTAAAGAGTACACTTTAAAAGGTAAATTAATGAACAAAGCTATTAACGAACCATTATTAATTGATGGCAAAGAAGTAACAGCTGAGACTAAGTTTACTGCAAAAGAAAAGAATGGTTTTGTAACATTAGACTTTACTTTCGTTGGCGCTGAGCAGCAAGGAAGAGAAGTGGTTGTGTTTGAAGACTTATTACATGAAGGTCAAGTAATTGCAACTCACGCAGACATTAATGATGTAGGTCAAACAGTTCGATTTGTAGAGCCTTCAATAAAAACAACAGCTACAAACAAAGCTGATGGTTCTAAAGAATTAGACGCTACAAAATCTGTAACAATCCAAGATAAAGTGGAATACAAAGACTTAATCGTGGGTAAAGAGTACGTTGTAAAAGGTAAACTAATGGATAAAGCAACAAACAAACCATTATTAGTTGATGGTAAAGAAGTAACAGCAGAATCTAAGTTTACTGCAAAAGAAAAAAATGGTTCTATCATATTAGATTTCACATGTAATGCTTCTGCATTACAAGGTAAAGAAGTAGTAGTATTTGAAGAACTGTATCAAGATAATGTCTTAGTAGCTATTCACGTTGACATTGAAGATAAGGGACAAACAGTGAAATTCAAAGAGGTGAAACCGGAACAACCTAATCAACCAAAACCAGATCAGCCGCATCCAGATAAAAGCATTCCAACACCAGAACAACAAAAAGCAGAAAAGACATTAAAATCAGGAATATTACCAGTTACAGGTGGAGATTTATCCATGTGGATCTCAATGGGCGTTGGCCTTTTATTATTAGCTCTTGGAACTGTATTATTTATCAAACGTAGAAACGCATAAATGACAACATTACTATCTAATAGAAATCGAGTTAAAATTAGTGAAGAAGATGTAGATGTATTAAAGGTAATGGCACATCCCGTTCGATTACAAATTGTAAATGAATTAATGCACCATAAAATGTGTAATGTAACACAGTTAACGGAAATATTAAGACTCCCGCAATCCACTGTTTCACAGCATCTATCAAAATTAAGGGGAACCGTACTCCGTGCAGAAAGACGAGGATTAGAGATGCATTATTATATTAATAATGCTAAGGCCCGCCAGATTATAGGGATTTTAGGTTTTTAGATGGTTACTGTTAATCCAAATATTCTACATGGAGGTTTTATTATGTTTAAAAAAATTATTGTATCTTCTATAGCGCTTACTATGTTTGGTGGAGCTGCAACTATGCTAGGGGCACCTACTGCTCAAGCAGCTTCTTATAACTCAACATCATCCTCTTACTTTGATGTCACTCCTGAGGAGGCCGCGGCTTTCTATCAATCTCAAGACTATAAAAAATTAAAAGTATTTATGGATGACTTTGAAGCTAGAAATCCTTATACTCCTGGTGGAGGCTACGCTCAAGGTAGTGTACGTATGCAAAAATTCAACGATGCTCTTAGAGATGCTAAATTAACAAATGTCTACCAAGAATTTATTAGAATCTCATACTATAATCATTATCCAGAACCAAAATAAATGTATGATGGTAATAGAATACAAACCATCAAGGGGGAACTTAAAATGAAATTAAATAAACTAGTGCTTAGTTGTGGAGTGATTTCGGCATTAACACTTGGTGTGTTAGGGAATAATACTTATGCTGAAGAAGTGCACAAAACGAATGATGCAATTAATATAGTTGAACACGTTCCTGCAGACATATTATTAACTCAAACAATGGAGTATAGTGGAGAGGCTGTCACTTCTTTTGTATATAATGGGAGTACTGATTTAAGCTTCTTTATGAAAAATAATGGCCGAAATACAATGGGATATAGTGTAAAAGGCCCAAATACGGAGCTAATTGTTGGTGGTTATATAAAACCTGGAGAACAACAAATTAATGTTACAAATGTACGGAATGCTTTATCTCCATTACCGATTGGAACATATAAAATTTACGTTTCAAATGATGATGGTTCTAAGGGACAATTCCAAGTTGCAGTAAGATCTGTGAATTAAATGGGAATTTCTACTCTCTTATTAAATACCTTTATTATAATAATTTGTATCCTTAGCTATCACGTATTTTGGCTAGAATTTAAAGAAAAAATACCATGTAATAATATGTTAATTTCTATTCTCTCCTCCATTGCTATTATTTTTTGTATGACTTTTCCTTTTCATTTACATGCTGGATTTATTTATGATTTACGTTTTATTCCTATCATATTAGTTTCTCTATATGGAAATACAAAAAACATTCTTCTTATAGGAATTTTATATCTTTCTTATCGATTTTACTTAGGTGGAAATGGCGTTCTTCCATCATTTATTATCTTTACAATTATTTCTGGTATAACAATGCTCTTCCGTTACTTATTACCTATGTATTTTAAAGAAAAAAAGATATTATTAAGCTTACTCCTTATTTTAGTATGTACAGCTTCACTTTCTATCTGCGGTATTGTAACTCAAATAAATACAAGAGGTAAAATAGAATCTACTCTCATAGAATTTTTATTAAATTATATAATCATTAATATTTTCACAGTATTATTATCAGTTTATTTAATAGAGGGAATGATTGAGAAGTATAAAATGAAAGAAAAACTACAACGGGCTGAAAAATTTTATATAGCTAGCGAACTAGCGGCGTCAATTGCACACGAAATCCACAATCCACTAACCACGGTTCATGGATTCACTCAATTATTAAATGAAAAACATGCCTCTAAGCTATCTCAGGATCAGTACTTAGAAATCATGTTAATTGAAATGCAGCAAATACAATCTACTATCAATAACTATTTATCTTTAACCAAACCACAGAACACCCTAAGAGAGAAAATAGATATTAATCACATATTAAATCAGGTGAAAGAAACTATTTCACCACTCGCTCTATCATACAAAGTTGAAATAAAACAAAATAATACCAATTCTTTTTATATAAATGGGGACCCCGAAAAATTCAGACTCTGTCTAAACAACATCATACAAAACGGAATTGAGGCTATGAAAAATGGTGGAGTATTACAAATAAATATACAAAAAATAAAAGGTAATATTATAATTGATATTATTGATTCAGGTGTTGGAATGTCATCTCAACAAATAAAACGAATTGCTTTGCCGTTTTATTCAACAACAGAAAAGGGGACTGGACTTGGTACTATGATTGCTTATAGTATTATTAAAGAATTGAACGGAGATATAGAGATAGAGAGTGAGTTAGGTAAAGGGACACGCTTTTCTATTAGTATCCCCTGCTAAATGGAAAAATATTGGGATAAGGAGATGAAGTTATTCATGGTACAAATTCATCCGAAAACACGTATTGGTCATGTTGCATTTAAAGTGAAAGATTTAGAGCGTCAAATTACTTTTTATGAGAATGTTGTAGGATTAGAGGTAATTAAGCAAGAGGGGAATAAAGCATATTTAGCAGGAAAAGGTAGTAAGAATATATTACTTGTTCTTGAAAAGTTAGAGGACGGGATACTGCAAGAACCGCGTACGACTGGTATATATCATGTAGCTTTTTTAGTTCCAACTCGTGAAGCTTTTGCTTCGGCACTATTTGGGGCTCTTCGTAATAAGAATGTAATTGACAGCCCGGCTGAGCAAGAAGGGCGTTATACATATTCAAATGAAATTTTACCAATTTCAAGGTTTAATAGTGCAAGTGATCATACATATAGCGAAGCGTTTTATTTACAAGACTTAGAGGGTAATGGGATTGAAATATATGCAGACCGCCCGCGTGATCAATGGGGAGAAGGACCAGGAGGAAGTACGCCGCTTGATTTAAAAGCACTGGCAACGCTCGTTGATTATGAGTTTGATGGATTACCTGCTGATACTGTCGTTGGACACGTACATTTACGAATAGCTGATGTAGAAAAGTCACATGAGTTTTATGTAAAGACTGTAGGCTTTGAGGTACAACAGCGTGAAGATGATTGCTTATTTATTTCGGCAGGAGGCTATCATCACCATATCGGTGCAAATACGTGGAACGGAGTAAATAATCCGCACCCACCAGCACATGCAACTGGACTAAAGGTATATACGATTGTACTACCGCATAAAGAAGCGTTAGATGAAGTGAAAGAAAGATTAATAGAAAAACAACATGAAATAAATGAAACTACAAATGGGTTTGCGGTGGTAGATCCAAGTGGTATTACAGTGCAGTTTGAAATAGAAGTAGCATAATTGTTCCGTAAAATAAAGGGTATTTTAGTTGGGGTGCTATGCGTAGCTGTAGTAAGTGGTTGTGGTACAAAAGTAAGTGATGTTGCATTAGTAAGTGATATTGGTGGGCACACTGTAGAGGCTAAAGCAGAAGTGCAGGATTCTATTAGTTTAGTTGATAGTCGAACAGGTACTGAAGTGAAAAAAATAGATTTGTCGAGTTTAGGCTATTTTGAAGACGAAGCAAAATTTAAAAAATCGGTAACGAAGGTTGCTAGCGAGGTTGGGAAAACCGTTGATAAAAAGATGGTTCCATCACGTATAGCACCTGATGGAAGTTGGCAAGAAGGAAAACCTTCTTATGAATTAATGGAAAAAGAATTAGTAGATAAATTATTAAATGTTGGTATGTGGGATTCTTCATATCAGTTACCAATCACAGAGAAAAAGCCTACGGCAACATTAAGTGATGCGCAAGGAAGTGGTACGGTAATTGGTAGATATGAAACGAATTTAGGTGGCTCAACAGGTGGCCGTATTGAGAATATTCGTTTGTCAGCAGCGAGCATAAATGGAGTTGTATTAGCAAAAGGAGACCGTTTCTCTTTTAATGCATTAATAGGTGATACAACGCCAGATAAAGGATATCAATTAGGAAAAGAAATTGTAGATGGTAAATTAGTAGATGGATATGGTGGGGGTGTTTGTCAAACATCTTCGACTTTATACAATGCAGCAGATCAAGCTGGTTTGAAAATGGTAGAGAGAACGACGCATTCTAAAACAGTAGGTTATGTGCCACAAGGAAGAGATGCTACAATTGCATATCCATATTTAGACTTAGTATTTGAAAACACGAACGACGCACCTGTGAAGCTTTATATGGGCATTCAGGGTGGAAAGTTAGTTGCTGAAGTACATAAAATGAGATAAGTGTATTTAACCTATTTTAAAGAAATGGAGGATGTTTTTATGTACCCCTACAATCCATATGATCCATATAACCAATACGGTTATCAGCCTCAATATGATTTACAAGCACAATACCAACAATATATAGATCAAACAGAACAAGTTAATCCATATGACCAAAATAGACAATTTCAACTTCCAATCTCTTTCCCTGGTACTGGAAACCGTCAACTAGAACGACGAGTAAATGAGCTTGAGCAAAGAGTGCGTCAATTAGAAAATACTGTTGAGCGCCATACACGTAGACTAAATCGCTTAAACCAACGTTTACGTACAGTAGAAAACAGACTAAACATTCCATTTGCAGCGTTAGAAGACGGATTTTAAATGGATTTTGAAATAAATTTTCTTTCCTTTTATGTTGTACAAGTAGAAGGAAAAGGTGAAGCAGTTGATAAACGCTATAAACATTTTCAAACATTAGACGCTGAAGAATATGAAGATAGCTCTTTAAAAGAATTTTTGAATGGTGAATTATTAAAAATTTCAAAGCGAAAAGTAGAACGTCATGCCAAAACGGAACAAGCCCCAACAAAGATTGGGCGCTTTATTGTAGAAGAAGGGCACGAACTCGATTCAAACCCTCATTACAACCTATTTAATCGTATTCGTTTTGCAGAAACAAAAGAAAACTTCAAAGATATGAGCGAGCCTCTCGTTTATACATATCTTGACACAAGCGCTGTTCGTGGTGGTGTATTTTTAATAGCTCAAGCAAAACTACGTAAATACTTTGATGGCCCATTCGTATTCGTTATGAAATGTGACTTTGAACCGAAAGTTGCTTCTATTTCAGATGAATCAACGCTTATTCGTAACGTTGAAATGGCCATCACAACGAAGAATATGAAATCTATCCAATATCCGTACATGCCTGAAGAAGGTATGGTTGAAGTAGGCGAACTAAAAATACACCAAGCATCACATGCCCGCTACTTTGAGGACTTCTTAAAATTCGTCGAATACGAGCGCTCTATGCCTGAAATTATGAAAACACAAGTAATGGACATGGTATACGACCAAATTGAAGATGTATTTGAAGAAGGTACAGAAGAACGCGAGCAATTCGACCAAGCGATGGAAGTATGGGCTGCTAGTCCGAAGCGGGAAATTATGGAACAATTTTCAACAGAAGAAGTAATGGAAGCTACCGCTCAAATCGTCGAGCATGCCCCAGAAGTGGAGTTAAAGCTAAAAGCAGATCATATCTCTGTGAAGGCCCTGCTTGCTGATTTCGGAGATCAAATACATATCGCGAAGGTAAATGACCGATACGTATTAATGATTGAGGCTGATACACTTACGTTTGAAAAAGGCTTCTCTCCTATTGAGTTTCTGAAGCCAGATGAGTTGCAAGATGTGATGGAGCGAATTGAGAATAAGCAACAGTTTTCATATGATCCGAACGGGATTGAGTAAATGGGAGATGCGATGATGATAAACTTGGATATCAAAGATATTGACGTAAAGATGGAATTAAACGGTGTCTTTTGGAATGAGGATCGGATTGCTGAAATGATCGTGACTACAACAACAGAACATACTCTTATTCTTCATATATTAGTTGACTTAGAAAATAAAACTATTAGTGCGATGAGTGCCAAGATAGTGAATGGGTTCTGCCCTCTGTGCAAACAGAAAAGAGACGAATGCAGTGAACTTAATGACCCACAAAATAAAATGGATATTTTAGAAGAAGCCTACGATTGGGTGAGAGAGCATCCAGAATATCGTTTTCAATTATCTTTTTACGAGTACAATAAATTTGAGGTAGTAAAGTGAGTGTTTGATATTGAAAGGAATTTTAGGCCATATAAATCAGAGGATCCGTCAGAAATAGTTGATATTGGAGCTGTAAAAATAGATGTGAGTACAATGAAGGTTATTGGAGAATTTTCAGAGTTAGTAAAACCAAGTGCCCCATTAACTCGTCATACAACAAAATTAACTGGAATTACAAAGAAAGATTTAATTGGTGTAGAGAAATTCCCTCAAATTATAGAGAAATTTATTCAGTTCATTGGAGAAGATTCTATATTTATTTCATGGGGAAAAGAGGATTATCATTTTCTATCCCATGATTGTACATTACATGGTCTAGAATGCCCGTGTATGGAAAAAGACAGTAGATTTGATTTGCAAAAATTTGTTTTCCAGGCTTATGAAGAATTGTTTGAACATACACCAAGTTTACAATTTGCAGTAGAACAGCTTGGCTTAACGTGGGAAGGGAAACAGCACCGCGCTTTAGCAGATGCTGAGAATACAGCAAATATACTTCTTAAAGTATATAGCGAGAGAGAGATTAATAAGCGATACAAGAGACATGGTGAGCTTGAACTTGTAAAGAACGGAAAACTAACAGAAAAAGCGAAAAAAAAGATGCGAAAATGGGTATTTAAAGAACTGAAGAAACATGCAGAACGACCTTTTGTGTGGAGTACATTTGAAAGTAGTGAAGCGTGGGAAAGTATAACGGAAAGGTATTATATAAGTGAAAATACTGTAGAACTTCTGAAAAAACATTTCCCTACGGCGGTGAGAAAAGCGGAAAGACAGTTGAATTATTTAGCTGAAATGGAGGAGAATGCAAAGTCTAGGTGAATGCAAAACGGTAAAGTAAAATGGTTTAACGCAGAAAAAGGTTTCGGTTTCATCGAAGTTGAAGGCGGAGAAGACGTATTCGTTCATTTCTCAGCTATCCAAGGCGACGGCTTCAAATCTTTAGAAGAAGGTCAAGAAGTTACTTTCGAAGTAGAACAAGGTAACCGTGGACCTCAAGCTACAAACGTAAACAAGAAGTAAATGTTAAGTGCAACTGCTATTACAAAATTAAGAGATGGAAAACTTATGTTAGCTACTACATATGATGGCTTATTTATTGAACAAGACGGGGAATGGAAACAAATTTTAAATGGCTTTCAAAAACGAATTCGGGATTTACATAGCGTAGATAATATAGTTTATGGTGTAGGCGACGAAGGGATTTTTATTCGTAGCATGAATGGTGGAGAGAACTGGACAATTCAGCGTTTTCCAACAAAAGCAACGAGTTGGAATGTGTGTAGTAATGTACAAGGAACTGTCATTGCTCATGGAGATAAAACATTGTATCTTTCCAATAATTTCGGTTCTACATGGGAGACCATTCATCCATTTCTTGATTATGGCAGTGATGCACCGTCTATTCGTTCGTTATTCTTATATAAACATTACTTATTTATCGGTACGAAAATACATGCGGAATATGGTGGTGTTTGGCTTTTTGATTTAGAGAAACGTAAATTAAAAAGAATTAAAATAGCGATGAATCAAATGATTTCTGCGTTGACTCTACATAATTCTTATTTAGTAGCAGCAAGTGGATCGTGTAAAGGAATTGGCGGTAATATTTCTTTTTGTAAAATAGATGAAAGTATTGAGAATGAAAAACTATATTGGCATACATGTCAAAGTGAGCAGAAAGCTAGTAGCTATTTAGACTTAAGTGTAGATCAACATGTGCTATATACGACTTCAACGCAAAATAAGTCGGGCGTTAGCACGGTTTGCCGTGTGCATCTTAATGAAGGAATTGTTACAGTATGTGACTCGGTTAAAGGGCATGGTTGGCGCATTGTTAATCAAAAAGAAGGCTATGTTGTAGCTGGATCAGGTGAATCAAAAGCGATGCAGTGGAAGAAAAAAGTTGTTTAGTTGCAAGAGGGGGATGCCAAAGTGGCGAAAATTTTAATTGCGTATGCGAGTATGTCAGGAAATACAGAGAGTATTGCTGATTTAATAAAAGTAAGTTTAGATGCTTTTGATCATGAAGTAGTATTGCAAGAGATGGAAGGCATGGATGCTGAAGAATTGTTAGCTTATGATGGAATTATTTTAGGATCTTATACGTGGGGCGATGGTGAATTGCCGTTTGAGGCAGAAGATTTCCACGAGGACTTAGAAAATATAGATTTGTCAGGAAAAAAAGTAGCTGTATTTGGATCAGGTGATACGGCATATGAACTGTTTTGTGAAGCGGTGACGATATTTGAAGAACGTCTTGTAGAACGCGGCGCAGAACTTGTACAAGAAGGATTGAAAATTGAATTATCTCCAGAAGATGAAGAGGATATTGAAAAATGCAGTAATTTTGCAATTGCATTTGCTGAGAAGTTCTAAATGAGCAATCAAACTACTACACATCATGTGAAAATGACAACAGCAGATCCATCTGGAATCGGTCTATTTGGATTAGCGATGGTAACACTTGTAGCATCATCTCAAAAGTTAGGTTTAACAGATGGCGTTTCACTTGTATTACCGTGGGCAATCTTTTTAGGGGGATTTGCACAAATCTTTGCATGTATTCACGATGCAAAGCATAACAACACATTCGGTACGACAGCATTTGGTGCGTACGGTCTATTTTGGTTAGGTGTTGGAATGACTTGGTTAATTCAACTTGGAGTATTCGGCGAAAAATTAGCCCAAACTGCAGATTCAAAACAGCTTGGTGTAGCCTTTATCGGATATTTAATTTTTACAATCTTTATGACGATTGGTGCAATGGAAACACATAAAGTATTATTTATGATTTTCGTACTTATTGATTTCTTATTTATTGGTCTTTCATTAAGTACTTTAGGTGTTATGCCGCACGCAATGCATAATTTAGCAGCATATTCTGAACTATGTATTTCATTATTATCTTTCTATGGTTCAGCCGCAGCAGTGTTAAATACACACTTTGGAAAAGTTGTTTTACCAGTTGGAAAGCCATTTGGTATTTTTAAAAAGTAAATGATGAGAAATCGCGGCGTGGCTATTATTGTACAGGATGGGAAAATTGCTCTAATAAAACGTGTTCGAGACGATAAAGTATATTACGTTTTTCCAGGCGGTGGAATAGAAGAAGGAGAAACATCGGAAGAGGCAACGAAGCGAGAGATACACGAAGAATTAGGGGTATATATAGAAGTAAAGCGCCTTATTACAAAGATAAAGTATAAAGGTACTGAATATTATTATGAAGCCCATATTACGGACGGAGTATTCGGAAGCGGAAAAGGTGAGGAGTTTAAGCAAAAAGATAGAGGATGTTATATTCCGTTATGGATACCGATAAATGAGTTGGAAAATGTGAATATAAAACCTTACGAAGTGGTCGAAAGTATATTCGATCATTATATGATGTGAATGAGATACGAAATGGGATTATATAATAAACCTTTTCAGTCGATTCAATCAGGGAAAAAGGTATATGAAGTACGCTTATACGATAAAAAACGTCAACTTATAAAACGAGGTGATGAAATTGTATTTACGAACCTTACGACAGCAGAAACGATGATTGTAAAAGTAACGGAAGTAAAGCGATACGAAAGCTTTAAAGAAATGTACGAGCAAATTGATAAAAAATTATTGGATTGTGAAAATGATAGTTTAGAGGAAATGCTAGAAAGTACATACAAAATATATACGAAAGAACAAGAAGAAAAGTGGGGAACAGTTGCGGTTCGTATTGAGGTAATAAAATGAATGTTATATTTAAATCAAAAACCTGAATATAATAAATATGATATTGGTGATTATACTTATAGTAAAGTAGGTCCAACTATTTTTTCTTGGAATGATGAAACGAAATTAAAAATAGGTAAGTTTTGTTCATTAGGAGAAGAAGTCGTTTTCATACTTGGCGGCGAGCATCGTGCCGATTGGATAACGACTTACCCATTTAATACTCTTTTCGATGAAGGAGCACTTATTACTGGTCACCCTTCATCAAAAGGTGATATCGTAGTCGGCAATGATGTATGGATTGGTTATCAATCGTGCGTTTTATCTGGTGTTACAATTGGTAACGGGGCCATTATCGGCGCAAAGAGTGTCGTTACAAAAGACGTACCTCCATATACAATTGTGGCTGGGAACCCTGCCAAACTAATTCGCTATCGTTTCCAACAAGAAACCATTGAAAAACTAGAAAAACTTGCATGGTGGGACTGGGATATTTCTGTCATAAAAGAAGCTATTCCATTTCTACTCTCCAACAAAACCAACGAATTTTTTACCTCATCCGAAAAAGAATCTACATGAGTGCCTTTTTTGAATCGCTTTACAACGACAGTAACTGGCGCCGTCACGTTCACTGGGAATACGTTGGGACTTAGTCCTACATCGCCTGCACCAGGTAATATTTTTGGTACAATTGATGTGTTTACAACAGTAAATACGTCCTTACAAGTACCAGGATTCCCAGCAGGGACAACGGATGACTGGCCGTTGAACTCATCAAGTGCAATTTTAAATCTTCCGGCAGGGAGTAGTATTTTGTATGCAGAGTTGGTTTGGGCTGGTACTTTCCGGACCGATACGGAAGATGTTTCAGCGTTTTTAAATGATAATATTACATTTACAACACCAGCAGGAACATTTTCTGTTGCGCCAGATCCCGCTACTGCGCAGCAAGGTTCGGTAGGAAAACAGTTTTATTATGCTCGCTCTGCTAATGTAACAAATCTTGTTAGTGCAGGCGGAGGAGGAACCTATACAACGGGTGCCGTGCCAGCTACAAGAACTTCTGCTGATCCAACAGTCAGTCGTTCTGCTGGTTGGACGCTTGAGGTTGTGTATCAAAATGCAAGTTTACCACTTCGGAATTTGTCAGTATATGCAGGTCAAGAAATTATTGATGCTTCATCCCCACCAGTTGATGCTACTATTTCAGGATTTGCTACTCCGGCAACAGGAGCTGTTACAGGAAGAGTACTCGTAACTGTTCAAGAAGGAGATTCTAACATTGTTGGAGATCAACTTCGCTTTGGACCGAATGCAAACGCTACAGTAGCATTATTCGGACCGAGAAACCCTGCAAATAATTTCTTTCAGTCTCAAATTTGTAATGACATTGGGGAATTAGATACAACCGGGACGTTTGGAGATTTGAATCAGCCGTTAGGGATAGCTTTGGCTGTTCGAAGACAAGGATGGGATATTACAAACGTAGATGCTTCATCGTCATTAGTAAATAATCAAACATCAGCAACTGTTCGCTTTGTCACAAATGGAGATGGATACGCTGCAGCTGGTTTTGGTGTTCAAATTGATGCGACAGGTCCAATTATTAATCCTGTTAAATCGGTTAATAGAACAGTTGCAGGGGTAGGGGATACTCTTACCTATACGATTACGGTCCCGAACACAGGAACAGGAAGTGCAGAAAACGTTGTATTACAAGATAGTATTCCGAACGGAACGACATTTGTAGCAGGTAGTGTAACGGTAGGTGGAGTAACACAACCGAGTGCGAATCCCGCGAATGGAATTAATTTAGGTACAATCCCAAATAACACGCAAAGAATTGTTACATTTCAAGTTCGAATAACATCGTTACCGAACCCAAATCCTATTCCAAATCGTGCAATGGTGTCATATCAATTTCGTCCTTTTGTCAGTAGTCCCCCTATTACAAGTACGTCTTCTTCAAATACAGTACAAACGACAGTGAATCAAGCAACTATAAGTATGCAAAAATCTGTAGATTTACAGACGGCAACGCTTAATGACGTATTAACGTACACAGTTAATGTGACGAATAATGGGAATGTTGCTGCAAACAATGTTATTTTTGTTGATAGTATCCCTGCAGGAACAACATTTGTCACAAACAGTGTTACGGTAAATGGAGTAGCACGTCCAGGAGCGAATCCATCAAGTAGCATTAATCTTGGAAGTATTAATGCTTCGCAAACGACTGTAGTGCGCTTTCAAGTTCGAGTAACATCGAGTCCTCTTGTCAATCCAATACCGAACCGTGCGAGTGTAACATTTAACTTTACTCCAGTGCCTGGTCAACAACCAATTTCAGGTCAAGCGACAAGTAATACTGTATTTACTACTATTAATATAGCTGATCTAAGAACGAGAAAAACAGTGGATAGAGCTTTTGCGACAGTGAATGACGTTCTTACGTACACCGTTACAATTGAAAATACTGGAAATGTACTTGCGACAAATGTTATTTTTCAAGATCCGATCCCAACTGGAACGACTTTTATCGCAAATAGTGTGACTGTAGATGGGGTTTCGCAACCTGGGGCAAATCCAGCGACCGGGTTTGCGGTAGCAAATATATCTCCCGGCGGAAGTAGGACAGTGACTTTTCAAGTACGAGTGACATCTACTCCATCAGGAGGTACGATTGCGAATCGCGGTAATGTATCTGCTAATTTCGTCGTTATTCCGAATCAACCGCCAGTAACGATTAATAGGCAAACGAATACCGTTGTAACACAAGTTAATACAGGTGGTTTAAATGTAATAAAAGAAGTAAATACAGTTCAAGCGGCAGTAGGTGATACTTTAACATACACGATTGCCGTCCAAAATACAGGTAACGTTCCGTTAACAAACGTGTTTTTCCAAGACACTACTTCTTCAGCGGTTTCTTTCGTTGCAAACTCTGTAACAATTAATGGAGTACCGCAAAGTGGATTGAATCCGAATACAGGATTTTCTCTTCCAAATATTCCTGCGGCTCAAACAGTTGTAGTCACATTTGACGTATTAATTGTACAGGATCCAGAAAATGAAGATATTTTAAATCAAGCAAATGTAACAGCAAGTTTTCAAGTGAATCCGAGCGAACCGCCAGTAACAATCAATGTACCGAGTAATATTGTGAATACAACTGTACAATCAGGGAATTTTGAAGTTGTGAAAGCAGTGAATACGGATGTTGCAACGGTAGGTGATGTTTTAGTATATACAATTGAAGTCATAAATGCAGGTAGTGTACCAGCTACAAATGTATTTTTCCAAGATTCAATTCCACAAGGGACATTATTTATTGAAAACAGTGTATTTGTTAATGGTGTTTTACAAGAAGGGGCAGATCCGGAACTTGGATTCCCATTAAATAATTTGCCTACTGGTGCGAGTATAATTGTTATGTTTGAAGTATTAATTGATGAAATTCCCCAAGGAAATAATGTCGTAAATAATGCGAATGTAACTGGAGATTTCCTTGTAAATCCAACAGAGCCACCGAATACTGTAACAGTACCAAGTAATACTGTTATGACAGTCGTGAATTCTTCGGGGTTAAATGTAATGAAAAGTGTAAGCGCTACTGAAGCAGGTGTAGGAGATACGTTAACGTATACAGTTCGTATACAAAATAGTGGAACAGTAGCAGCGACAAATGTATCATTCCTCGATCCAATTCCATCTGGAACAACGTTTGTAGCGAATAGTGTAACAATAAATGGAGCCCCTCAGCCGGGTTTAAACCCAACAACTGGATTTCCACTTGCTAATATTCCAGTAGGAGGGATGGTAACAGTTGCTTTTCAAGTGACAATCACGAGTGTACCCCAAAATAGAGTTCTTCCGAATAATGCAAATGTAACTGCTGATTTTCAAGTAAGTCCTCTGCAGCCACCAATTACAATTGTAACGATTAGTAATATTGTTGTGACGCGAGTGAATGTAGGATCAATTAATGTAATAAAGAGTGTAAATACACCGCAAGCAGGTATAGGAGATACGTTAACGTATACGATTCTTATTCAAAATACAGGAACTGTTCCTGCAACGAATATTATTTTTCAAGATCCGATTCCTGTTGGAACTGCGTTTGTAGCAAATAGTGTGACGATAAATGGAGTCGTTCAGCAAGGCGCGGATCCTATGGTAGGTTTCCCAGTACCAAATATTCCGGTCGGACAAACGGCTACGATTACGTTTCAAGTTACAGTGACGAGTGTTCCGAGCGGTGGAAATATTAGAAACCAATCGAACGTTACTGCAAGTTTTCTTATAAATCCAGCAAATCCTCCAATAACGACTGTTACGAATAGTAATTTCGTCGTGACACAAGTAAATACAGCACAGTTAACTATACAAAAATCTTCATCTGTACAACAAGCAGCACTTGGAGAAACTTATACGTATTCTGTTGTCATTCGAAATAACGGCACAGTACCAGCGACGAATGTCTCTTTCATTGATCCAGTTGCTCTAGAAACAACATTTGTAGCAAACAGTGTGACGATAAATGGAATTTCACAGCTTGGTTTAGATCCGAATATTGGTTTCCCGCTTCCTAATATTGCAGCTGGGACATCAGTGACAGTAACGTTCCAAGTTACAGTAGTTACGCCATCCCCACGCGGAGCAGTATTAAATACGGCAGCTGCTACAGCCACTTTCTTATTAAATCCTTTACAACCACCTGTAACAACGACAAATTCAAGTAATACGACAGTAGTTACAATACCGTTACCCCCTCCTGGTGAAGTAACAGCAACAAAAACAGTTGATGTTGTAACTGGGGCTGTTGGAGATGTATTAACGTATAGCGTACTAATTACGAACGTAGGAATTATACCTGTTACAGATGTACTCTTCCAAGATGTCATTCCGGAAGGAACGATATTTGTAGAAAATAGTGTAACGATAGGTGGGGTTCAGCAATTTGGTGTAAATCCAGAAATAGGATTTACTGTTACTCCATTATTAATTGCTGGTGGAAGTATTACGGTAACATTCCAAGTGACAATTACAGAGATTCCAGATAATGAAGTCATATTAAACGATGCTGACGTTACATTTACTTCACAACCGAATCCGCAGGAACCACCGATTACGGAAACGATATTAACGAATTTAGTCGTTACGACAATTAATATAGCGTTTATTTTTCCGTTAAAACTAGTAGATAAAGAAGTAGCCACTGTAGGAGAAATTTTAACTTATGATGTATTGATCTTTAATTTTGGAACAGTGGCAGCGACGAATGTTCAATTTATCGATACTACTTCCGCAGGTGTGGCATTTGTACCAGGAAGTGTGAGCATAAACGGGGTACCGGCACCAGGATTAGATCCTTTTATCGGTTTTACAGTTCCAGATATACCTGTAGATGATTTTGTACTTGTCACATATCAGGAGATGGTAACGAGCATACCAGAAGGTGGTACAGTTGTTAACTTTGTAGACGTAACCGCTACATTTGCTGTAAGTGAAACAGAACCGCCTATTACTGAGACGACGACAAGTAACACGACATTAACAGAAATAAATGAATCTGGTTTGAATGTATTAAAATCAGCAAGTCAGCCGATTGTTACAGTAGGCGATACAATCACCTATACAACCGTAGTTCAAAATACAGGGACAGTGACAGCAACGAATGTTCAATATAGTGATGTATTACCTTCCTCTATAGCATTCGTGCCGAACAGTGTAACGATAGACGGTGTGTTACAACCTGGATTCAATCCGAATAATGGATTCCCGCTTCCAGATATAAATCCAGGTGAAAGTGTAGAAGTAACCTTCCAAGTAACAGTTGTTAGTGTTCCATCAAACGGAACAATTGTCAATACGGCAAATGTAACAGGTAGCTTTGTATTAGTGCCAGGAGAACCACCAGTTATAGTAAACCAGCCGAGCAATACAACACTCACAACTGTCAATAGAGGACAATTTAATGTTATTAAACAAGTAAATAGAGCTGCTACTCTCGTTGGAGATGTATTAACGTATACGGTTCAAATAACGAATACAGGAACAGTAACAGCAAATGATGTTCAGTTTATTGATACCATTTCAGCAGGGGCGTCATTTGTACCAAATAGTGTAACGATAAATGGAGCTTCGCAACCAAACTTAAATCCGATTACTGGCTTTGGAGTTGGAGATATACCAGTTGGTGAAACGGTTATAGTGACGTTTCAAGCGACAGTTACAACCATCCCGTCATCTGGAACAATTACGAACGTTGCAAATATAACAGGAAGTTTTACTTTAGTGCCAGGAGAACCACCGGTTGTAGTGACAGAGCCGAGTAATACGACGATAACAAGAATAAATAGAGGACGTTTCAGCGTTATAAAATCTGTAAATAAAGAAGCGACACGTTTAGGAGATACGTTAACGTATAGTGTGCAAGTTACAAATACGGGAACGGTAACAGCGACGAATGTTCAGTTTATTGATGTTCCATCATCTAGTTTAGAATTCGTTCCTGGAAGTGTACAAATAAATGGGATTCCGCAAGTAGGTTTAGATCCTTTTGTAGGCTTTTCATTACCGGATCTTGCAGTAGGGGATAGCGTATTAATCACATTTGAAGTAAATGTAATTTCAATTCCGCCTTCTAGTAGCATTATGAATACAGCGAGAGTAACTGGTGATTTCGAATTGATTCCAGGAGAACCACCGTTTACAATTACGAATTCAAGTAATACGACAGTCACACCAGTAAATAGAGGCAGTTTAGATATGCTGAAAGAAGTAGATCATTCAATTGTTGGAGTAGGAGAAACGGTAACGTACCGTGTTCGTATATTAAATACTGGTACGGCTGATGCAATGAATGTTCAATTTATTGATGTGCTATCTCCGGAAGCTGTTTTTGTACCAAATAGTGTAACGGTAAATGGAGTAGCGCGTCCGGGAGTAAATCCGCAGGTTGGATTTACGATTTTAGACATTCCAGTCGGTGAGACGGCGATTGTAACATATGAAGCTACGATTACGAGTTTTCCAGATGGTGGTACAGTAGTGAATGTTGCTGGGGCATCAGCAGAATATATTTTAGTACCAGGGGAACCGCCAGTTACAGTGATGGACACGAGTAATACAGTTATTGTAACGGTAAATACTGCAATCTTATTTGTCGCAAAAGGAGCAAACTTTGAAGTGGCAATGGTAGGAGATGTTGTCACTTACGGCATTGCCGTTATAAATGATAGTACAGTTCCTGTGACGAATATTGTTTTAACAGATATCATTGATCCAAATACGTTATTTATAAATGGCACGGTAACGGTAAATGATGTACCTCTTCCATTTGCCAATCCGAATACGGGTATTCCGTTAGGTGATTTTCAGCCAAATGATGCGGCAATTATTAATTTTCAAGTTGTAATAACGGGAGGGCAAATAAATAATTTAGTTACAAATACTGCTACAGCAAATGGGCTCGCAACTGTAAATCCAGATGAACCGCCTGTAGTAGTTGAAGGCGATAGTAATACAGTTGTTATCCCGTTTATTCCTCAAAATGTCTCAACGACAGTCGTAAAAACGGCAGATCTTCAAACAGCAACAATTGGAGATGTCATTACGTTTACGACAGTCATTACAAATACAGGTGATACTGTCATGCAAAGTATTCGTTTTCAAGACATGTTAGATAGTAGTGTTCGATTTATCCCTGGAAGCGTAATAGTCGATAGTGTTCCATTACGAAATGTAAGTCCAATATCAGGGTTTTTTATTGGGAGTTTAAATCCGGGTGAAGCGCGGACAGTTTCGTTTCAAGTAGCAGTTCAGAGCGCACCAAGTGGTTCAGGAAATTATATTAATCAAGCGAGTATTCGCTTTGAACATCAAGTAGGTACAGTATTGCCACCTGTTACACAAATAATAGAAAGTAACATAGTGGTCATCCCATTTGTTCCAACGATAGAACAAATTTGCGAAACGAATTTTAATTGCTTAGATAAAATTCCATTTCAATGTTCTCCATGTAATCACTTACAAATAAATAAAAAATAAATGCGCTATGTTATCATAACAGGAACTTCACAAGGTTTAGGTGAGGAAATCGCCGCGCAATTATTAGAAGAAAACACAACCATCATCTCTATTTCTAGAAGAGAAAATAAAGAGCTTACTAAACTTGCAGAGCAATATAACAGCAATTGTATTTTCCATTCCTTAGATCTTCAAGATGTACATCATTTAGAAACTAACTTTAACGAAATCATTTCATCCATTAAAGAAGACAATGTATCTTCTATTCATTTAATTAATAATGCGGGTACAGTTGCACCTATGAAGCCGATTGAAAAAGCAGAAAGCGAACAATTCATTACGAACGTTCACATTAATTTACTTGCCCCTATGATTCTTACATCTACGTTCATGAAACATACGAAAGACTGGAAAGTAGATAAACGCGTTATTAACATTTCATCTGGTGCGGGAAAAAAACCTTACTTTGGCTGGGGCGCTTATTGTACAACGAAAGCTGGTGTAAATATGTTTACACAATGCGTAGCGACTGAAGAAAAGGAAAAAGAATATCCAGTAAAAATCGTCGCTTTTGCACCTGGTGTTGTGGATACAAATATGCAAGCACAAATTCGTGAAACAAATAAAGAAGACTTCACAAATTTAGACCGATTCATCACATTAAAAGAAGAAGGAAAGCTATTATCACCTGAATATGTGGCAAAAGCTATTCGTAACTTACTAGAAACTGCAGACTTTCCGCAAGGCGAGGTTATTAGAATTGATGAATAAATGATTCAATTACACATATATAAAGAGATTCTTCATTTTAAAGAAGATGTTACACCATTTTTAGAAAAGAATGAGCAGGAAAATAATTTAATGTTAGGTATATTACAAGTAGCTCAAGAACCGACGTTTATGGGGATAGCGAAACGAGGAGAAGAAATGGCAGTTGTATTTCTTCAAACAGAAGAGAAGATACAAATGATTGTTGCAACTTCTGAAATTTCGGAAGTAGATATAGTGAAACTTGCAAAAGAGTTATCGAAAGTATATCCGGACATTCCTGGGTTGATCGGTAATAAGGAAATTGTACAGAAATTAGCCGAAGAGATTGCGGTGTTAGAAAATAAGAAAACGAATGTTGTAATGGAACAAGGTGTATATGCATTACAACAAATTAAGAAGAAGTGGAACGAGGATGGAATTTTTCGAGAAATAACTAATGATGAGTTGCCATTAATAGAAAAATGGATATATCAATTTTGTGAAGATGTGAAGCTCCCAACTACGAAAGAAGAAGCGGAACAAACCGCACATACATTAATTACTAATAATCGTCTATTTGGTCTAGAAGTAGATGGGAAACTCGTTTCTGTAGCTGCAAAAACGAGACCAACTACAAATAATATAACAGTAAATTTCGTTTATACGCCGAAAGAAGCACGGAAAAAAGGGTACGCATCTAATTGTGTAGCGACACTCAGTCAACGTATGTTAGACGAAGGGTACAAGACGACTACACTATATACTGATTTAGCCAATCCGACATCTAATAAAATTTATCAAGAAATTGGTTATGAACAAATTGCGGAGTCTGTGCTCATATTTTTAGAGAAGTAGGTGAAAGGGGAAAAGGTGATGAAACAGAGTAAAGAAGAATTTATAAAGAGTGAAGGCGCTGATTTCCCTGGGAAAACATATGTGGATTGTGTATTACAACATGTATTTAATTTTCAGCATAACTACTTATTAAAAGATATGTTTCAAGTGCATAAAGCGCATATTATGATGCTGACTGAAGAAAGTTTAATAAAAAAAGAAGAAGCTACAGTTATATTAAAAGCACTAAAAAAGGTAGAAGGAATGCCAAAAGATCAATTGCGATATACAGAACAACATGAAGATCTCTTTTTTTTAGTCGAACATTTAATTTCTCAGGAAGCGAAGTGCGATTTTGTAAGTAATATGCATATTGGTCGAAGTAGAAATGATATGGGAGTAACGATGTATCGTATGAGCTTAAGACGATATGTATTACGATTAATGGAACACCATTTATTATTGCAAGAAAGTATATTGCAACTTGCTGATGATCATAAGGGAACAATTATGCCAGCTTATACACATACACAACCAGCACAGCCAACAACGTTTGGTCATTATATGTTAGCAATTTATGATACGATGCAAAGAGACTTAGAACGAATGAAAAAAACGTACCAAATTTTAAATCAGTCTCCGATGGGGGCAGCTGCACTTTCGACAACAAGTTTTCCGATTAAACGAGAACGAGTTTCTCATTTACTTGGGTTTAAAAATGTAATTGAGAACTCATATGATGCTGTCGCTGGAGCGGATTATTTATTAGATGTTAGCTCGTTACTTATGATAATGATGACAAATACGAGTAGATGGATTCATGACTTCTTATTATTAGCGACGAAAGAATATGATGGTATTACTGTTGCTAAGCCATATGTGCAAATTAGTAGTATTATGCCACAAAAACGAAATCCAGTTTCAATTGAGCATGCTCGTGCTATTACGAGTAGTGCTTTAGGAGAAGTATTTACAGTATTTCAAATGATTCATAATACACCATTTGGGGATATTGTCGATACGGAAGATGACTTACAGCCGTATTTATATAAAGGAATCGAAAAGACGATTCGCGTATTTTGTATTATGAATGCAGTCATTCGAACGATGAAAGTAGAAGAAGAAACGTTAAAAAGTCGTTCCTATAAACATGCAATAACGATAACTGATTTTGCAGATGTTTTAACAAAAAACTATAAAATTCCATTTCGGCATGCTCATCATGCAGCAAGTACGATTGCTAATATGTCATTGGTGCAGAAAAAGGAGCTTCATGAATTACATTTCAAAGATGTAAATATATACTTACAAGAAAAATTTAAAATACATTTATTAGAAAAAGAGTGGAAAGAAATTATATCGCCAGAAGCTTTTATTCAAAAAAGAAATGTATACGGAGGACCGAGTAAAAAAGAGATGGAACGAATGATTCAAAAGCGTAAAGAGTCATTTCAAAATGAAGAAGAGCGATTTGAAACGGAAAAACGGAGAATATTACGAGCTGAATATGATTTGAACATATTAGTTTCAAATATTATTGAATCGTAAATGATTGTGGGTATTTTCGTTTTGGTAATATCGGGTAACTTTTTAGTGAAAAAAGTATGGAGTTCAAATAATGATGATGCACAGTATATCGCATCTTTTATTGAAGAACATAAAGATGAAAAAAATAGTGCGCTTCTAGTAAAGAGAAATGATAAAGTTGTTTATTCTGTAAATCCAAATGTTGTATTACCAGTTGCTAGTACGATGAAATTAATTGTGGCGCTTGAATATACGAAACAAGTTACAGAAGGGAAAATTGACCCGGCTAGTTTCGTTTCAATTAATGATGTCAATCGATATTATGTACCGAATACAGACGGTGGTGCGCAAGATAGATGGCAAAGGTATTTGGAGAAGACAGGCAAGATAACTGAAGGAGCGGTTACTTTAGAAGAAGTGGCAAAAGGAATGGTTAAGTTTAGTTCGAATGCGAATGCTGAATACTTAATGGAAGTGTTAGGGTTAGATAACATTAATCGAAATCTACAAAGTTTATCGCTCCCTGCACATCAACCACTATTTCCAATTGTTTCATCGTTATATATCCCGGGATATTTGCATAAAGAATTACATGTTCCAAAATATAAAATAGAGAAAAAATTAAAAGAAATGACTCAAGAGCAATATCGTGAATATGCGATGATTATTCATGAGCGCTTAAAAAAGAAGGGGTCATTATTACAGAAAGAAATTCCTCTTTATTTAGAGGAACGTTATGATAAAATTTGGTCAGATAGATTACCAGCTGCGTCCGCAAACGATTATATGGTATTGCTGCAAAAGGCAAACCATAAAGGTGGCCTGACAGAAGCTGAAGAAAAAGTGTGGGCAAGTATCGTTGAAACAGATATGAGTGCCAAGAAATATCGTAAAACATTCAGACACGCAGGGCAAAAGAATGGGTATACGCCATGGACGGTTACAAAAGCGGTTTATGCTATGGATAAACGCGGGAACTGTACAGAAATTGTATTCTTAGCGAATAATTTAAATGAAGATGACAGTGCAGAAATACGTAAACATTTAGCAAATTTACATTTCCAAGTGTTGCAAAGTGATAAGTATGATGCGACTTTTATTAAATAAATGAAAAAAGTGTTATTTTTAGGAGACCCGGGAATAGATGACTCTTTAGCAATTATTTATGGATTGTTGCATCCTGATATTGATATTGTTGGTGTAGTAACGGGATATGGGAATGTAACGCAAGAAAAGGCAACAAGTAATGCGGCGTATTTATTGCAAATGGCAGGACGGGAAGATATACCTGTTATTAATGGTGCGAAAATTCCTTTATCTGGAGATGTTATAACGTATTATCCAGAAATTCATGGCGCAGACGGTTTAGGGCCAATTAAACCTCCGAAAGCTTTTTCGCCAAATATAAAACCTTTTTGTGCATTTTTTGATATTCTTGAAAAGTATAAAGGAGAATTAATAATAGTCGATGCCGGTAGGTCAACGACATTAGCGACAGCATTTATTTTAGAAAAGCCGATGATGAAATATGTAAAAGAATATTATATAATGGGCGGTGCTTTTTTAATGCCTGGCAATGTTACACCAGTGGCGGAGGCGAATTTTCATGGCGATCCGATTGCGTCACAATTAGTTATGCAAAATGCGAAGAATGTTACATTAGTGCCGCTTAACGTTACATCCGAGGCAATTATAACGCCGGAGATGGTAAAATATATTACGAAACATTCTAAAACGAGTTTTAATACATTAATTGAACCGATTTTTACGTATTATTATAAAGCCTATAAAAAGTTGAACCCGAAAATAACAGGAAGTCCAGTACATGACGTTGTCACAATGATGGTCGCGGCGAATCCGTCCCTTTTAGATTATGTGTATCGCCGTGTCGATGTAGATACTATTGGAATTGCAAAGGGCGAAAGTATTTCTGATTTCCGTCCACAACCTGACTCAAAAGCCTTAAAAAATTGGGTTCGAATTGGTTGGTCGTTACATTATAAAAAATTCCTCGAAGATTTCGTGAAAATTATGGCGTAGATGAATTGGTATGTAATCATTCCAATGATAATTTCGTTTATCGTTGTATTTTTAATTGGTATATATGCTTCAAGACGCGTGCAAGCAACTGCTCATAATAAATTTTTGCAAGAATATTTTCTTGGTGGACGTGAGCTTGGCGGTTTATTATTAGCGATGACAATGATTGCTACGTACGGTAGTGCAAGTAGTTTCATTGGTGGCCCTGGTATTGCTTACAATATGGGACTTGGATGGGTATTGTTATCTGCGATTCAAGTTGTAACAGGGTATATCGTTTTAACGGTTATCGGTAAAAAGTTTGCAATTATTGCTAGGAAGATGGAAGCAATTACGCTTATCGATTATTTAAAAGGAAGATACAATAATAAACCGGTTGTTATACTTTCGGCGTTATGTATTATTATCTTTTTATTTTCAGCAACAGTAGCTCAGTGGGTCGGCGGTGGACGATTAATTGAGTCGCTAACAGGTCTATCTTATACAACAGCCCTATTTTTATTTACTTTTTCTGTACTTGTGTACGTATTAATTGGTGGGTTCCGCGCAGTCGCGTTATCAGATACATTATTAGGTATCATTATGTTAGTTGGAACGACAATCATTTTAGTTGCTACCGTTATTGCTGGTGGTGGAATTGAAAAGATTATGCAGGAACTTGTTCAAATCAATCCGAATTTAATTACACCATTCGGAGCAGATGGTAGTTTAACGAAATCATATGTTACATCGTTTTGGATTTTAATTGGAATTGGTGTTGTTGGTTTACCGCAAATTAGCGTGCGTGCAATGTCTTATAAAAATTCAAAAGCTATGCACCAAGCTCTAATCATTGGAACGGTTGTCGTTGGTACAATTATGATTGGGATGCATTTAACGGGGGTATTTGCACGAGTAGTACTTCCTGGTATAACGGTACCAGATAAAGTCATGCCGCTACTCGCGATGGAAGTGTTGCCGCCTTGGCTAGCTGGCGTTTTCTTAGCGGCACCAATGGCAGCGATTATGTCTACAGTAAACTCGTTATTGTTACTTGTAAGTTCGTCGATTATTAAAGATATATATGTAAATTATATAAATAAAGATGCAGCAGACAGTACGATAAAAAAAGGAAGTTTGTGGATTACTGGTATCGTAGGACTGCTCGTTTATGCAGCGGCGATTAAACCACCAGATTTTTTAATATGGTTAAATTTATTTTCTTTCGGTGGATTAGAAGCAGCATTCATTTGGCCAATCGTATTAGGCTTATATTGGAGGAAAGGGAACGCAACTGGAGCGCTTGCTTCCATTTTAGTTGGGGTAGGCTCATATATGTGTATTCATCTGTTCTACCCAAATCCGTTCGGTATACATACAGTTGTCTTCCCAATTTGCTTTGCGTTTATCGCTTACATAGTGGGAAGTATGATTGCTGTGAAAAAAATAATATAGATGAAGAATTATCATGATGATCCACGCTTTCGAATAGCCCATAGAGAAGCGTTAATTGGTCTTGGACTTGCTATTATCAATTTTATAATATGGTACGGATTTGCTTATGGGCTTGGTAGTAAAAATCCAAGTGAATATACATATGTATTCGGTTTTCCAGCATGGTTTTTTTATAGTTGTATTGTTGGATTTGTCGTAATGGTTATTTTGCTTAGTTTAGTTGTTCGTTTTGTATTTCAAGATATTTCACTCGATGAGGAAGAAAAAAGTGAGGAATAAATGAGTCAACTAGCTGTAAATCTTCATGAAAAGGTAGAAAAATTTCTTCAAGGCACGAAAAAGTTATATGTAAATGGATCCTTCGTTGAAAGCGCTTCCGGAAAAACATTTAAAACGCCTAACCCTGCAACTGGCGAAACGCTTGCTGTCGTTTTTGAAGCTGGTCGCGAAGATATTCATAAAGCTGTAGTTGCAGCTCGCATGGCCTTTGATGAAGGTCCTTGGTCTCGTATGAGCACTGCTGAGCGAAGCCGTCTTATGTACAAATTGGCTGATTTAATGGAAGAACATAAAGAAGAGCTTGCACAACTTGAAACGTTAGATAATGGAAAGCCAATCCGTGAAACAATGGCAGCAGACGTACCACTTGCAATTGAGCATATGCGCTATTATGCTGGTTGGGCTACGAAAATCGTTGGCCAAACAATTCCTGTTTCCGGTGATTACTTTAACTATACACGCCATGAAGCTGTTGGTGTCGTCGGTCAAATTATCCCGTGGAACTTCCCGCTTCTTATGGCAATGTGGAAAATGGGAGCAGCGCTTGCTACAGGATGTACAATCGTTCTAAAACCTGCAGAACAAACTCCACTATCCGCTTTATACTTAGCTGAATTAATTGAAGAAGCTGGATTCCCGAAAGGTGTTATTAATATCGTTCCTGGATTCGGTGAATCAGCTGGACAAGCTCTTGTTAATCATCCACTCGTTGATAAAATTGCATTTACTGGTTCTACTCCAGTCGGTAAACAAATTATGAGACAAGCATCTGAATCATTAAAACGAGTTACATTAGAACTTGGTGGTAAGTCACCGAATATCATATTACCAGATGCTGATTTATCTCGCGCTATTCCTGGTGCACTTTCTGGTGTTATGTTTAACCAAGGACAAGTATGCTCTGCTGGATCACGCTTATTTATTCCGAAGAAAATGTATGATAATGTTATGGCTGATCTCGTCCTTTATTCTAAAAAATTAAATCAAGGTGCTGGTCTAAGTCCAGAAACTACAATCGGTCCTCTCGTTTCCGAAGAACAACAAAAACGTGTAATGGGCTTCATTGAAAAAGGGATTGAAGAAGGCGCTGAAGTACTTTGCGGAGGAAGTAATCCATTTGATCAAGGCTACTTCGTTTCTCCTACAGTATTCGCCGACGTCAATGATGAGATGACAATCGCAAAAGAAGAAATTTTCGGTCCAGTTATTTCTGCAATACCGTTTAACGATATTGATGAAGTAATTGAACGTGCGAATAAATCACAATTCGGCTTAGCAGCTGGTGTATGGACAGAAAATGTTAAGACCGCACACTATGTTGCAAGTAAAGTACGTGCAGGTACAGTATGGGTAAACTGTTATAACGTCTTTGATGCAGCATCTCCATTTGGAGGATTTAAACAATCTGGTCTTGGTCGTGAAATGGGATCTTACGCATTAAATAACTATACAGAAGTGAAGAGCGTTTGGTTAAACTTAAATTAAATGGAATTTTTAAATGGGAAAACAGCTGTTGTAACAGGTGGCGCCCAAGGAATTGGAAAAGAAATTGCACGAGTTTTTGCAAGGCTTGGGGCTAAAGTTTTAATTAGTGATGTAAATGAAGAAAAGCTACAAAAAACGACACGTGAATTATCGGACGAAGGATATGAAGTAAGCTTATATCGATGTGATGTAAGTAATCAAAATGAAGCGAAATCATTAATTGAGTATGCAGTTCAAAAATTTGGGACACTGCATATTTTAGTAAATAACGCTGGAATTACAAAAGATTCAATGTTACATAAGATGGAGAAATCAGCTTGGGAACAAGTATTACAAGTAAACTTAACTGGCGTTTTTTATTGTATGCAGCCAGCTCTTCTTTATATGAGAGAACAACAATATGGGCGCATTATTAATATTTCTTCAATAAGTAGAGAAGGGAATATTGGACAAGCAAATTATGCAGCAACGAAAGCTGGAGTTGTCGGTTTGACGAAAACAGCAGCGAAAGAAGTTGGAAGCCTCGGTATTACTTGTAATGCAATTTGTCCAGGCTTTATGGATACAGATATGACAAAAACAATACCGGATAAAGTAAAAGAAAAAATGGTTGGAGCGATTCCGGTTGGTAGAATCGGAACGCCAGAAGATATTGCGAACGCGGCGGCCTTTTTAGCATCAGAATACGCATCCTATATTACAGGAGAAGTATTAAATGTGAGCGGAGGGCTGCAAGTTTAAATGAAAAAAAAGAATTTCAAACAAAACAAAGCTACTGATGGCATTGATGTTGAGTTCTCTCGAGAACTCGCTGACCACAATGACTTAGAAGCAAACGCACGTGCAAATGCCGCTGATGCACGTCAAAAACGCCAGTCAACAGAAAAATAAGTGAATACCTTGTTATTATATGAAAAAGTGCATGAAGAAATAGCGAGAAGGACAACTGCACTTCAAACGATGCAAAGGCAAGATGGTACGTGGAGATTTTGTTTTGAAGGAGCGCCATTAACTGATTGCCATATGATTTTTTTATTAAAATTATTAGGTAGAGATAAAGAGGTAGAACCGTTTGTAAAAAGATTAGCTTCACTCCAAACGAATGAAGGGACATGGAAATTGTATGATGATGAAATGGGGGGCAATTTATCTGCTACCATTCAATCGTATGCTGCCCTACTTGCTTCGAAAAAGTATACAAAAGAAGATGCGAATATGAAGCGAGCGGAAATGTTTATTACAGAACGTGGGGGAGTGGCGCGTGCTCATTTTATGACGAAGTTTTTATTAGCCATTCATGGAGAGTATGAATATCCTTCGCTCTTTCATTTGCCAACACCGATTATGTTTCTGCAAAATGATTCCCCCCTCAGTATATTTGAATTAAGTAGTTCGGCACGTATCCATTTAATTCCGATGATGTTGTGTTTAAATAAAAGGTTTCGTGTAGGGAAAAAATTACTGCCTAATTTAAATCATATTGCGGGCGGAGGCGGAGAATGGTTTCGGGAGGACCGATCTCCAATGTTTCAAACATTATTAGGTAATGTGAAACAAATTATATCTTATCCGCTTTCCTTACATCATAAAGGAAATGAGGAAGTAGAACGTTTTATGAAAGAGCGTATCGATGAGAATGGAACGTTATATAGTTACGCAAGTGCTTCGTTTTATATGATTTATGCTTTACTTGCGCTAGGACATTCTATTCAATCGCCAATGATTCAAAAGGCTATAACGGGGATAACATCTTATATATGGAAGATGGAAAGAGGGAACCATTTACAAAATTCCCCGTCAACTGTATGGGATACAGCATTACTTAGTTATGCGTTGCAAGAGGCTCGTGTTTCGAAAGAAAGTAAAATGATTCAAAATGCTTCAGCATATTTATTAAAAAAACAACATAAGAAAAAAGCTGATTGGAGTGTGCATGCGCCGGCGCTTATTCCGGGTGGTTGGGGTTTTTCTGATGTGAATACGACAGTTCCTGATGTTGATGATACAACAGCTGTGTTAAGAGCATTGGCACAAAGTAGAGGGGACGGAAATGTGGATGATGCTTGGAAGAAAGGGACGAATTGGATTAAAGGATTACAAAATAATGATGGTGGTTGGGGAGCATTTGAAAAAGGCGTGACGAGCAAGTTATTAGCGAATTTACCAATCGAAAATGCAAGCGATATGATTACGGATCCTTCTACACCAGATATTACAGGCAGAGTGTTAGAGTTTTTCGGGACATATGGGCAAAATGAATTGCCCGAGAAACAAAAACAAAGTGCAATCAACTGGTTAATGAATGAACAGGAGGAAAATGGATCGTGGTATGGGAAATGGGGCATTTGTTATATATATGGTACGTGGGCAGTGATGACTGGTTTACGGACACTAGGAATTCCTTCTGCGCATCCTTCTTTAAAACGAGCAGCTTTATGGCTTGAACATATACAGCATGAAGATGGTGGCTGGGGAGAGTCTTGTCAAAGTAGTGTGGAAAAAAGATTTGTTACTTTACCATTTAGTACACCATCGCAAACGGCATGGGCTTTAGATGCCCTCATTTCTTACTATGATAAAGAAACACCAGCTATTCGAAAAGGTATTTCATATTTGCTTGCGAATCCTTATGTAAATGAAAAATATCCTACTGGAACAGCTTTACCAGGTGGGTTTTATGTTCGATATCATAGTTATGCTCATATATATCCGTTACTTACTTTGGCCCATTATGCAAAAAAATATAGAAAATAAATGGAAACAATTTTACATAATGATCCGCTGATGGCTGCTGTAATTTCGTGGTTTATAGCACAGTTAACAAAAGTAGTCTTTAAATTAGTTAAAACGGGTGAATTTGATTTTGCAAAATTTTTCGCTTCAGGTGGGATGCCAAGTTCTCATGCTTCAACTGTTACAGCGCTTGCGACAGGTGTTGGAGTTATGGAAGGTGTGGAAAGTACCATATTTGCAGTGGCTGCAATCTTTGCAATCATTGTTATGTATGACGCTTCAGGAGTAAGGCTTGCGGTAAGTAAACAAGCGAAAATATTGAATGAGTTTTTTCATGGTAAACAAACAGAATATAAGAAGTTAAATGAGCTTGTCGGACATACACCGTATGAAGTAGTAGTCGGTGCTTTATTAGGGGTTATTGTCGGAGTGGGGTATTGCTTATGAATGGAGAAAAATGAGAAGAGGAGAAAAAGGAAGATGGGGAGTCAATCAGCACAGCAAAAAAAAGGGATACTATATGCGGCTGGTGCTTATACGATGTGGGGAATCCTACCGATTTATTGGAAATGGGTTGAGGAAGTTCCAGCAGATGAAATATTAGCACACCGCATCGTTTGGGCGTTCGTTTTTATGTTAATCGTATTAGCTGTTACGAAGAGGTTTCGTCAGTTTGTTGGGGAGTTTGTGAATCTTTTTAAACGACCTAAATTATTAATGTCATTAACAATCGCTTCAATCTTGATTAGTGGGAACTGGTTTGTTTACATATGGGCCGTTAATCATAATCATGTCATTGAAGCAAGTCTTGGGTATTATATTAATCCACTTATTAGTATTTTACTTGGTACAGTCGTATTAAAGGAAAAGTTAAACTTTTGGCAATATGTTGCAGTAGGTTTAGCTGGAGTAGGGGTTATCATTTTAACAATACGTTTCGGATCCATTCCATGGGTTTCTTTATCACTTGCCTTTTCATTTGGATTATACGGATTAACGAAAAAATTGTTAAACTATGATGCGACGATTGGGCTTACGATGGAAACAATGTTAGTGACGCCGTTTGCGCTTATTTATCTCGTTATGACAGGGGTACATGGTTTCGGTTCATTTGGATCTATTTCAATGCTATCAACGTTACTTTTAATAGGAGCGGGTATTGTTACAGCGCTACCACTATTTTATTTTGCAAAAGGAGCACAACTGATTCCGCTTTATATGGTAGGCTTTTTACAATATATTGCGCCAACGATTAGTTTAATTTTAGGTATATTTGTATTTGGTGAACATTTTACATCTACTCATATGATGGCATTTTTCTGTATATGGGTTGCTTTATTTGTATTTTCAATAGCGAAGACAAAGTTTTTAGTGCAGAAACAACCGAAATTTATAAAAAATAAATCAGCAAAAGTATCATAAATGAAATGGATTTATTTTATTATTATTAATGTTATAGCTTTTAGCCTTATGGGGCTTGATAAACGAAAAGCAAAGAAGAAACAATGGAGAACGCCAGAAAGTACGTTGTTTTTATCAGCGGCAGCTGGAGGAGCGGTTGGAGCCTGGATCGGTATGTATATGTTTCACCATAAAACGCATAAAAAGAAATTTGTTTTCGGCATACCGTTACTTGTTGTAATAACGGTATGTTTATTTTTCGCTATATGAATGAATATGAGAAAGATGATTGAAACGATAGAAACAACAAAAATGATTGACGTAGAATTATCGATTCCTCATTTACATCAAAAGCTTGTGAAACTGTATAGCGAAAAAGATGTTACAAAGTATACAGAGCTCTTAAAATATATTTTGTCTTTATCTATAAACCTTAAGTTAAATCTTGTATTGAAATATTTTGGTGTGCGTCCGATCGTTGCTTCTGATGAACGTATACAATTTCAAGAGATATTTAAATGTTTAGTTAAGCAAGATGATAATGGGGAATGGTTTTTGAATTTCGTTTCTTTATATGTAGGGTTAATTGTTGTTCTTCATTTTGAGGAGAAAGTGATTGAGAGAAGTTTTTTTGATGATGTGGTTGTGGTGGGTGAAGGAAGTGAAATATAAATGGCATGTAATATTGATCATTCTATTGAAGATGTAATGAATAAGCTTGAAAGTCACAAGGATTTTTTACCTGAAACTCTTTTCAAAGATTTGAATGGATTTTTGCAAAATAAACATTCGCAGGAAATATTAAATGACATCTTTCATTTATTAAAAAAGTATGACTTAGTCAGTGAAGAAGAACGAGAGACGAGAAATGCACAATTATTGCACATTATGAATTAAATGAGCTCTATGCTTACTCAAGAACAAATAATGAACGCATTACAACATGTAGAGGATCCAGAGTTACACAAAAGTGTTGTAGAATTAAATATGGTTAGAAATGTACAAATACATGGAACAGAGGTTAAGCTTGAAGTAGTGTTAACCATTCAAGGTTGTCCGTTAAAGGCAAAAATTCAAAAAGATGTGGAAGAGTCCCTTCGCGCAATTGGTGCATCTAAAGTGGATGTAACATTTGGTTCGATGACACAAGAAGAAAGAGCTATGCTAACAGAAAAATTAAAGAAAAATAGTAAAACAGAAACAGGTATGCCAAACATGCTTCGTCATGATTCAGGTGTACATTTTATTACTGTAACGAGTGGGAAAGGCGGAGTCGGAAAATCAACGGTGACAATTAATCTTGCTATTGCCTTAGCTAGAATGGATAAAAAGGTTGGGATTTTAGATGCAGACATATATGGTTTTAGCATTCCAGCTATGATGGAAACGAATCAAAAACCAACGATGATTGATCAAACAGCAATTCCAGTCGTTAGTCACGGTGTTAAAATTATGTCGATGGGATTTTTTACAGAAGGAAATAACCCAGTCATGTGGCGTGGACCGATGTTAAATAAATGGATTCAAAACTTCCTTGCGAATACACACTGGGGAGAGTTAGATTATTTACTTCTTGATTTACCACCTGGTACAGGAGATGTTGCCATTGATGTTGCAGCGATGATCCCACAAGCGAAAGAAATTATCGTTACAACGCCGCACAATGTAGCTTCATTTGTAGCTTCTAGAGTAGGTGTAATGGCAAAACATACGAAACACGAGATTGTAGGAATTGTGGAAAATATGGCTTATTACGAAGAGCAAGATGGATTGAAAAATTATCTCTTCGGAAAAGGGGGCGGCGAAATGTTAGCAGAACAATTGCAAACAGAAGTAATTGCACAAATACCTTTTGCAAAACGTGAAGAAAATAACGATTCATCTGTATATGATGAAGACTCTCTCGTTGGAGAAGTATTTACTGCATTAGCAGAAGATATTATTTATAGAGGATAGATGATTACAATTTTACTGTTTGCAAATTTGCGTGAGGAAGTCGGATCGGATCAATTAATAATTTCAGAAAAACAAGAAATGACTGTTGGGCAATTAAAAGAATGGTTGAAAGATAGTTATCATTTGCAATCTTTAGATACAGTAATGGTTGCAATGAATGAAGAGTTTGTAACGAATGAAGAGATGATAAAAGCTGGAGATATCGTCGCATTAATCCCGCCTGTTAGTGGGGGATAAATGGAGCAATCACTATTTGAGATTGTAGAAAAACCAATTTTTGTGGAAGAAGTAACGAATAAAGTCGCAAGAAGAGAAGCGGGTGCGATTACAACTTTTATTGGTACAGTGAGAGAATTAACAAAAGGAAAACGGACGTTACATTTAGAGTATGAAGCATATAAACCGATGGCAGTAAAACAACTTACGAGAATTGGGGAGGAAATTAACGGAAAATGGCCGGACGCAAAAGTAGCCATTACGCACCGTGTAGGGCGGCTGGAAATAATGGATATGGCGGTAGTTATTGCAGTTTCATCACCGCATCGTAAAGTAGCTTATGAAGCGAATGAGTACGCGATTGAACGTATAAAACGCATCGTTCCAATTTGGAAAAAAGATTTTTGGGAAGATGGGACGATGTGGATTGGAGATCAACTTGAAAATACATCATATCCAGAAGGAAGAATGAGAAGATGAATGGAAAGAAGAGTACCAATTACAGTTGCAGAAGCTATTCGTAAAGTAATGGAATTTGCTAACAATGGCTTAAAAGAGCTACTACCTATTGAATTAGCTTACGGACGTATATTAGCAGAGGATTTAATAGCTGACCATGATGTACCGTCATTTAATCGTTCACCGTATGACGGGTTTGCTATTAGAGCGGAAGATACTACTTCAGCAAGTTATGAAACACCGATTGTATTTGAAGTAGTTGGTGAAATTGGCGCAGGGTCGATATTCTATGAGGAAATAGGTCCGTTTCAAGCGGTTCGAATTATGACAGGAGCACAAATTCCAAATGACTGTGATGCGGTTGTAATGTTAGAACTGACTCGTCAATATGAGGATAATGGGAACGATTATATGGAAGTGAAACGCTCATTCAAAACGGGTGATAATATTTCTTTTCAAGGAGAAGATGCTCGTAAAGGAACGGTTCTTGCAAAGAAAGGATCGTACATTAATCCAGGTATTTCAGCTCTTCTTGCTACATTCGGTTATAGTGAAGTGCCAGTTGCGAAAAAGCCTGTAATTGGACTATTAGCGACTGGTAGTGAATTACTTGATGTAAATGAGTCTTTAGAGCCAGGGAAAATTCGAAATAGTAATGCGTACATGATACTATCTCAAATTCGAAGAGTGGGCGGAAGAGTAAAATACTTTGGGAAGTTTAGTGATGATTTTGATACGTGTTTTACAGCTGTGAAAGATGCGTTAAGTCAAGTAGATATGCTCATTACAACGGGCGGTGTATCAGTAGGAGATTACGATTATTTACCAGCTATATATGAAAAGTTAGGTGCATCCGTTCTTTTCAATAAGGTTGCAATGCGGCCAGGAAGTGTAACGACTGTAGCACAATTAAATGGCAAGCTATTATTTGGTTTATCAGGAAATCCATCAGCATGTTATGTAGGATTTGAGTTGTTTGTAAGACCAAGTATTCGTGCGTATATGTTTAGTGAAAAAGCACATTTGAAAAGTGAAAAAGCATTATTAGGAGAAGATTTTCTGAAACCAAATCCATTTACAAGATTTGTACGAGCAAAACTGACATGTAATGAAGGACAATTAATTGCTTATCCATCAGGATTTGATAAGTCTAGCTCGGTTTCTTCATTAGCAGAATCGAACGCTTTTATCGTATTGCCAGGCGGGACAAGAGGATATAAAAAAGAAATGTTTGTGGATGTTCTTTTATTGGAAGATAACGAAGGTAGTGAATGGCCTTGGACATTTTATAAGAGAGGTGGTTCTAATGGAGCAATCACTATTTGAATGGAGGAGCGGTATTCTCGGCAACAGTTGTTCAAACCAATCGGGAGTAAAGGGCAAGAAAAAATTCGGAATAAGCATGTGTTAATTGTAGGAGCAGGTGCATTAGGAAGTACAAGTGCAGAAAGTTTCGTACGTGCAGGTATTGGCAAGTTGACAATTATTGATCGTGATTACGTAGAGTGGAGTAATTTACAAAGACAACAACTTTACTCTGAAGAAGATGCAAGAGGGAAAATCCCGAAAGCAATTGCTGCTAAAAAACGGTTGGAACAAATTAATTCAGAAGTACAAATACATGCTTTCATAATGGATGCAAGTGTAGAAAACATGGAAGGGCTATTAGAAAATGTCGATGTAATCATTGATGCTACAGATAATTTTGATATTCGATTTATCATAAATGATTTATCACAAAAACATAATATTCCGTGGGTATATGGCTCTTGCGTTGGATCATACGGTATGAGTTATACGATTATTCCTCAAAAAACGCCGTGTTTACATTGTGTACTGAAGAATGTTCCCATTATAGGTGTGACGTGCGACACGGCTGGGATTATTAGTCCAGCTGTTCAAATCGTTGCGGCATATCAAGTGGCAGAAGCACTCAAAATTTTAGTGGAAGATTACTCAGTAATTAGAAAGACGTTTTTCATGTTTGATATATGGAGTAATCAAAATCATTTTATAAAACTAGGGAAAATAAAAGCGGAAGATTGTCCATCGTGCGGTTTAAATCGAACTTATCCTTATTTATCATACGAAAATCAAACGAAGGTAGCCGTTTTGTGCGGAAGAAATACAGTTCAAATAAGATCAGTAGAAAAAAGGCAGTACAACTTTGATGACGTAGAAAAAGTATTAAAAAAGTTTGGGGAAGTAGAGCGGAATCCATATTTATTATCTTGTCAATTAGAGGATTATCGCGTCGTTATTTTTCAAGATGGTCGTGTGTTCATTCATGGTACAAACGAAATTCCAAAAGCGAAACAACTATATTATCGCTTATTCGGTTAAATGGAGGAATTGGTAATGGCATTTCATAAACCGGAAAAAATTGCTGAACTCGTAATCGAGGCCGGTGTTCAAAAAGTAAGCCAGACGCTGCCAGCAATGCTTATTCTCGGTTTTTTAGGAGGAGCATTTATTTCATTAGGATTTTTACTTAACATTCGAGTTTTAGGTAATTTGCCGGAGCATTGGGGAAGTTTAGTGAATGTTTTAGGAGGAGCAGTGTTTCCTATTGGGCTTATGCTCGTAGTGTTAGCAGGAGGAGAATTAATTACAGGAAATATGATGTCACTGTCTATGGCGCTTTATGCAAAGAAAATCACATTGATAAGTGTACTGAATAATTGGGTTTGGATTACTGTAATGAACTTTGTTGGTGCAATTTTCGTTGCATATTGCTTTGGACATCTTGGCGGATTAACAGAGGGAGATTATTTAAATAAAACGTTAGCGATAGCGGAAGGGAAGTTACACGAATCGTTTGGGAGAACTTTAATTTTGGCGATTGGTTGTAATTGGCTCGTTTGTCTTGCGCTTTGGCTCGCTTATGGGACGAGTGATTTTGTCGGAAAGATAATTGGGATTTGGATTCCGATTATGGCATTTGTAGTGATTGGATTTCAGCAAGTAGTAGCAAATATGTTTGTCATATCAGCGGTTATTTTTGCGGGTCATCTGACGTGGCTGGACCTTGCTAAAAATTTTGTTCCTGTTTTTATCGGAAATGTCATTGGAGGAGCTGGATTTGTAGGGTTTGCTTACTTTGCTTGTTATCAAAAACAAGACTCTAATGTGAAATAGATGCCAGAAGAAATATTTGGTCCTGATTATTCGTTTTTGTCTAATGATAAAATTTTATCTTTTGATGAGATTGAAAGGATAACACGTATTTTCGTTTCTTTAGGTGTGAGAAAGTTACGGATTACAGGCGGAGAGCCGTTACTTCGAAGAGGGCTTCCAGAGCTTATTGAGCGGCTTAATAAAATAGATGGTGTGGAGGATATCGGTTTAACAACAAATGGATCGTTACTTAAAAAGTTTGCACCTGATTTATATAAAGCGGGGTTATCACGTGTGACAGTTAGTCTGGATTCCTTAGAAGAAGAGCGCTTTTTCTATTTAAATGGTAATAGAAGCAAAGTGCAAAGGGTTCTTGAAGGTATACAGGCTGCCGCTGAAGTTGGTATGAAAATAAAAATAAACATGGTCGTTCAAAAGGGGGAAAACGAGCAGGACATCTTGCGGATGGCGCAATACTTTAAGGAAAATAAGCATATTCTTCGTTTTATTGAGTATATGGACGTTGGAAATTATAACGGTTGGGAGTTAGGTGAAGTTATCTCCAAACAAGAAATAGTAAATACAATTCGTGAGGTTATGCCGTTAGAACGGATAGAACCAAATTATCCAGGTGAAGTAGCTACTAGGTACCGTTATATAGGTAGTGATGAGGAAATAGGTATCATTTCATCCGTAACTGATTCTTTCTGCTCATCATGTACGAGAGCTCGCATTTCTGCAGAAGGAAAATTGTATACTTGTTTATTTGCTTCTAAAGGAAATGATTTGAGAGCATTGCTTCGATCAGGGGATACGGATGAGGAAATTACAGCTGTAATTCACGACATTTGGAATAACCGAGAAGATCGATATTCAGATGAACGCTTAAGTCATACTAATAAGAAAACAATGCCTAAAATTGAAATGTCACATATCGGTGGTTAAGTGAAACCGATACAGGTAGAAAGAGAAGTTTTCCGTTATGAACAAGGGGCGTTTAAGCATATAGAGGACAGCATTGTAACAGAGTTTCCAGTCACAATTAAAATGAACGGACAGGAGTTTGTTACAATGGTTAGTACTCCAGAATATATAGAAGATATGGTAATAGGCTTCTTAGCATCCGAAGGAATCATTCGGAAGTATGAAGATATTGATGACATATGGGTACAGGAGAAAGAAGGGTTTGTACATGTAACGACAACAAAAATCAACCCGTATTACGAACAAATGCAAAATAAACGTTATATTACTTCGTGCTGTGGTATGAGTAGGCAAGGGTTTGTTTTTGCAAATGATGCACTAAGCGTAAAGAAAATGAATGGTGTCCATGTACAGGTTGCTGTCGAAGATTGTTTTCGTTTAATGAATGAAATGCAGCAATCTGCGGATACATTTCGACATACTGGCGGAGTGCATAACGCAGCTTTATGTGATGTGAATGGTATTATTTTAGGCAGAATGGATATTGGTAGGCATAATGCGCTAGATAAAATTTACGGTTATTGTTTAAAAAATAATATTTCTATAAAAGATAAAATCATTGTTTTTAGTGGTCGTATTTCTTCGGAAATATTATTGAAAGTTGCAAAAATCGGCTGTGAAATTATACTGTCAAAATCAGCACCAACTGAATTAGCTTTGCAGTTAGCGGAAGAGTTAGGCATTACTACGATAGGATTTATTCGTAATCAGTCTTTAAATATATATACGCATCCAGAACGTGTGTTAAATATAAAATAAATGACGAAAAAGGTACATGAATTTAATGATATGATACGAAAACTCCGAAAGGAACTATTTGGAAAAGGACCAGAACGAATTCATACTGTATTTGCTGAAAATATGGCGATTGCAACACTGTATGGGAACTTAACACCTACTGAGAAATTCATTTCAAGTACGATGGATGGCGCGGAAATGGTTCATATGGCTAGAACGAAAATGATTCAAGAAGTTTACGCTGCAAATTCTCGTGAACATTTGGAGGAACTTGTTGGAGCGAAATTAGTGAACCTATTTTCAGATATGAAAGTAGAAGAAGATATTGCTGTTTCGGTATTTGTTTTCGATAAAAATATAACGTGAATGGCTGCACCTATTAAAACGATTCAAAAACATGAATTAACTGAGGAAGAAATAAAACAGCAAAAGTTAGATGATTTAAAGGAGCTTCTAGCTAATAATGAAGCAGCTTTAAATCAAATGTTTCATATTGTCGGGGAATTGAATGATATTGGCATGCTAGAAGTAGCATATTCTATGCTGAAAGCGAAAGAACCAATCGCAAAGATCGTTCTCGGTCAAGTAACTCGTGAACCTGTTACAAATTTAATTAATAATATGATGGGTGCTGCAGGTGCTTTAACGGAACTTGACCCAGAACTTACGAAAAAACTTATAGGTAGTTTATTAGTAGGACTGGAAGAAGGTAAGGAGCATCTAGAAAGTAATAAAAAAGTGGGGATATTCGATCTTATGAAAGTATTAAAAGATCCAGATATTAACCGTGCTATCGGGTTTGGTCTTCATTTCTTAAAAGGTATGGGTAAAGGATTAAAAGACGAAAAAACTTCATGAATGAATGACAACATGGTTCATATTACAATTGACGGAAAAAAGTATACAGCGGAGCCCGGTTCAACGATATTGGGCATCATTAATGACAACGGGATTGAACATCCGCAAATTTGTTATGTACCAGAAATAGACCCTATTCAAACGTGTGACACTTGTATTGTAGAAGTTGATGGAAAGTTGATGAGATCTTGTTCGAAAGTGGCGACGGAAGGTATGAACATTGAACTCGGTTCTGGTCGTGCGAAAGAAGCACAAACAGAGGCGATGGATCGATTATTAGAAAACCATTTATTATATTGTACGGTATGTGACAACAATAATGGGAACTGTAAATTGCATAATACTGCAGAATTAATGGAGATTGAACATCAAAAATATCCTTACGAACCAAAAGTAGATGTAAGTGAAGTTGATATGACTCATCCGTTTTATCGCTACGACCCTAATCAATGTATCGCATGTGGTCAGTGTGTAGAGGTGTGTCAAAACTTACAAGTAAATGAAACGATATCTATCGACTGGGAAGCCGAGCGTCCTCGTGTTATTTGGGATAATGGCGTAGATATCAATGATTCTTCATGCGTGAGCTGTGGGCAATGTGTAACGATTTGTCCTTGTAATGCTTTAATGGAGAAATCAATGCTTGGTGAAGCTGGATTTATGACGGGATTAAAGCCGGATATTCTTGAACCGATGGTAGATTTAATTAAAGAAGTAGAGCCTGGATATAGCGGTATTTTTGCAGTATCAGAAGTGGAAGCGGCCATGCGTGAGACTCGTACGAAGAAAACGAAAACAGTATGTACATTTTGCGGTGTCGGTTGTTCATTTGAAGTGTGGACGAAAGGGCGTAAAATCCTTAAAGTACAACCATCTTCAGATGCGCCAGTTAACGCAATTTCAACTTGTGTAAAAGGGAAATTTGGTTGGGACTTCGTAAATTCTAAAGAACGAATTACGAAACCATTAATTCGTAAAAATGGAACGTTTGTTGAATCTACGTGGGAAGAAGCACTTCATGTAGTTGCAAGTAAATTAGGTTCCATTAAAGAAGAGCACGGTAAAGGTTCTATCGGTTTTATTTCTTCATCTAAAATTACGAATGAAGACAACTATGTAATTCAAAAATTAGCTCGACAAGTATTTGAAACGAATAATATTGATAACTGCTCACGTTATTGTCAATCGCCAGCAACAGATGGATTATTCCGTACAATTGGTATGGGCGGTGATGCAGGAACGATTAAAGATATTGCACAATCCGGTCTTGTTATTATTGTCGGATGTAATCCGACAGAAGGGCATCCTGTGTTAGCTACACGCATTAAACGTGCACATAAATTACACGGACAAAAGTTAATTGTAGCTGATCTTCGTAAAACAGAAATGGCAGAGCGTTCAGACGTCTTTATTAGTCCAAAACAAGGAACAGACCAAGTATGGTTAATGGCTGTGACGAAATATATGATCGAGCAAGGTTGGCACGATCAACAATTTATTAATGAGAATGTAAACTTCTTTGAAGATTTCAAAGAGAGCCTAAAAGAATATACACTTGAATATGCAGAAGAAGTGACAGGCATTTCAAAAGAAACGCTTATTCAAATGGCTGAAATGATTCGTGATGCAAATGGTACATGTATCCTTTGGGGGATGGGGGTAACGCAAAATACAGGTGGGTCTGATACTTCCGCTGCAATTTCAAACTTACTTCTTGCAACAGGAAATTATCGTCGTTCAGGTGCAGGTGCCTACCCACTTCGAGGTCATAATAACGTACAAGGTGCTTGTGATATGGGAACTTTACCAGGATGGCTTCCTGGATATCAGCACGTTACGAACGATATGGAACGTACGAAATTTGAAATGGCTTACGGAGTGGAAATTGATAGTGAACCAGGTCTTAATAATATTGAAATGCTTCACGCAATTGAAGAAGGAAAGATGAAAGCTATGTATCTTGTCGGAGAGGATATGGCTCTTGTAGACTCTAATGCAAATCATGTACATGAAGTGTTATCAAGCCTTGATTTCTTCGTTGTACAAGATGTTTTCCTTTCTAAAACTGCTCAATACGCAGATGTTGTATTACCGGCAGCACCATCTCTTGAGAAAGAAGGTACTTTCACAAATACAGAGAGACGTGTGCAAAGATTGTATCAAGTTCTTCCTACGCTTGGCGATGCGAAGCCAGACTGGTGGATCGTGCAGGAGATTGCGAATAAATTAGGTGCAAATTGGAATTATAGTCACCCAAGTGAAATTTTTGCTGAAATGGCAAGCTTATCACCGCTATTCTCACAAGCAAACTATGAAGTACTTGAAGGATGGAATAGTTTCCATTGGGGAAGTTTTGATGGAACGAATACACCACTACTTTTCCAAGATGGATTTAATTTCCCAGATAAAAAAGCGCGTTTTGCGATTGCTGACTGGGTACGTCCAGCTGAATTTTCAGCGGAGTTCGATCTTCACATTAACAACGGTCGTATGTTAGAGCATTTCCATGAAGGAAATATGACAAATAAATCAACAGGTATTCAAACGAAAGTACCTGGCGTTTTCGTTGAAGTTTCTCCAGAACTTGCAAAAGAACGTGGCGTGAAAACAGGTTCATTAGTGCGCCTTGTTTCTCCTTTTGGAGCACTAAAATTACGGGCACTTGTAACGGATCGTGTAAAAGCGAATGAGTTATATTTACCGATGAACTCTACAGATAATGAATCGGCAATTAATTTCTTAACAGGCCCTGCTGTTGATGTACGTACGAATACACCTGCTTATAAACAGACGAAAGTACGCATGGAAGTGTTAGAAGTTAATGGCGAAAATCCGATGCCAAAAGCGAACCCGCGTAATAAAAAACGTCATCCTCAAGCTGGTATTGAGGTAGATCGTAAGTGGGCACGTCCAGGGTATGTACATTTAACGGATAAGTAGTTGTCCAAATTATTTAGTGGTATTCCAGAATTAATTACACATAATTTTCCGTTAAAAAACGGTCAAGAGGCTGCTCTTATATATATGGAAGGACTTGTAGATAAAACTGTTATCAATGTAGACATTCTTCGTCCTCTCTTATTTAAAGAGTGGACTGAGGACGATTTTTGGGAATCTTCCATTTCTATCGGAAATATGAAAAAGGTTGAGAAGTGGACAGACATTGAACAATCCCTTTTACATGGTAAAAGTATTTTATTTATAGATGGGCAACTATCAGCCTTAGAACTAGATACGCAAGCGGCACCAAAAAGAAGCATTGAAGAACCTACAACAGAGACCTCAATAAAAAGCTCACATGAAGGATTTAATGAAGTAGCGAGCGACAGTCTCGCTCTTATTCGCCGATATATCCCAAATCGCGAATTAAAAGTGAAGGAATTCACCGTTGGCGAGCGAGCAACTTCTAAAGTTTTTTTACTTTACCTAGCAGACATCGCAAACGAAGATGTCATACAAGAAATGACATCCCGCATTGAATCAATAAAAGTGGATGCTATTCTTACTACCGGTGAATTAGAAGGATTTGTTGAAGATAATTCATACACTCTCTTTCCGCAATTATCAATAACCGAACGTCCTGATACAACGGCTCATCACATTTTGAATGGGCGAATCGCTGTTGTTGTAGATCGCTCACCCGGCGTATTAATTGGACCTATGACCTTTTCAGCTTTTTTTCAAACAATAGATGATTACAGCTTCAGACCAATGATTCCATCTTTTATACGTCTCCTTCGTTTCACAGGATTATTTATTGCAATTTTTGCTCCTGCTCTTTATATTGCCATGATTTCCTTTCATTATGAAGTGATTCCGCTTAAATTATTGTTAACAATCGGTGAGTCTCGTGCTAAAATTCCTTTTCCACCTATATTAGAAGCACTTTTGATGGAATTAGTACTTGAAATGCTCCGTGAAGCTGCGGTTCGGCTTCCGGGTCCAGTTGGACAAACGATCGGCGTGGTAGGAGGAATTGTAATTGGACAGGCTGCAGTGCAAGCAGGAATTGTAAGTAACGTTATGGTTATCGTCGTATCCATTACTGCAGTCGCTTCTTTCATCATCCCTAACATGGAAATGTCTGCAGGAATTCGACTACTTCGATTCCCAATGATGCTAATTGCTTCTTTATTTGGTGTCATTGGCATTATGGTTGGGATGGCAGTTATCATCATCCATATTCTTTCTATGGAATCACTTGGTGTACCATATGGTAGTCCTTTTTCTCCGTCATTTGCTTCGGATTTAAAAGACATTCTTATACGTTTACCCTGGAAAGTAATGAAAAAACGACCACTCTCTCTTAACTTAAAACAAGAAAACAGACAACGAGACGTGAAAGAAAGAAAGGAAGGAAAATAAGTGACAAATCGTGCAAAGAGGGAGATCACTTTATTTCAATACATTCTAACAATTAGTGGCGTTCAAGTTGGATTCGGCGTCCTCACGCTTCCTCGTGAAGTTGCGCAAGGAGCGAATACCGATGGCTGGATGTCAATTATTATTGGATGGGCTATAACGACTTGTGTAAGTCTTTGCATTATACAAATTATGGCGAAACACCCTGGTTATTCTTTACTTAATGTATTAACACGTTATTTAGGGAACTGGTTGGGAAAAGTCGCAATGCTTCTTTGGATTTTATATGCTGTACTTGCCGCTGTTTCTTTAATATTCTCCCTCTTATACGTCATCCATATTTGGATTTTACCTAGATCTCCAATGTTTTTAATTATGATTTTGCTATCTATTCCAATGGTTATGCTAGCATGTAAAGGTGTTCTCATTATAAGTCGCTACGCTGTTTTTACTGTTCTATTTACTTTGTGGATGCCATTGCTATTATGTATCCCTCTTAAAGATGGTCATTGGATTTACCTTCTTCCTCTTCTTAAGGAAGGGTGGATGCCAGTTTTACACACAGTGAAATCAACTATTATTGCGTTTCTCGGATTTAAGTTTGCATTTGTCCTTTATCCTTACCTTAGTAACAAATCATCTGCAAAAAAAGGAATTGTTCTTGCAAATCTAATTACGCTATTTGTTTATCTTCAAGTCACGTTCGTCTCTTTTGTTTATTTTAGCCCCGATGGTATTACAAAGTTTTTATGGCCCACTCTTTCTCTTGTTACACCATTTCACTTTTCATTTCTTGAGCGCTTTGAAATTATCTTTTTGTCATTTTATCTCTTTATTATTTTTGATTCTTGCATTCCTTATATTTTCACTGCTTCAGATGGAATCAATCAATTACTTAACAAAAAAAGCAATTCATTGCCTGTTTGGTTTTTATTATTCGGGTGTGTTTTCGTTTTATTCTTTTATATCCCTTCCTCTTATGAAATAAGTTCCTTACGGGAATTTTGGGGAACTGCAAGTTATTTTATCGTTTTTCTATTCCCAGTCGTATTTCTCTTATACATGACACTTTATCAGTATTGGAAAAGGAGAAAAATTTAAATGAGACGCTTTATTCATTTCACTATACTTTGCTTTCTCATAATCTTTTTAACAGGCTGTGACGATCGGCTCGACTTAGAAAAACAATCGATTTCATTAATTTACGGGTTTGACGCAAAAGCAAAAGGTAAATTAATTGTGTACCATGTAAACCCTATTTTTAATGAAGATGTAGAGAAAAAATACGAAACCCATGTAGCGAAAGTACATACCCCTCGAGAAGCAAAAGCAACGTTTAATAGTTCAAGCAACGGTCTAGTTTCTACAGAAAAGTTACAGCTCATTTTATTTAGCAATAATTTTTTAAAACAAGAAGGTGCTATGCCTTACCTTGATGTTTGGTATCGCGACCCTAAAAACACTGGAAATATGCGTTTGGTTGCAGTAAATGGTCCCATTTCCTCTGTTATATATAATAACTTTAAAGATAAGCCTGCTCTTCCTGAGTACTTAACTGATTTAATTAATACGAACAAACTGTACAATCGGACCGTTTTTACGACATTTCATGAATTCCACAGGCAAACGTTTAATAAAGGTATAACACCTGCTATTTCAGAAATAAAAAAAGGCAAAAAAGATGTTATCGTTACCGGTTCTGCACTATTAACTTCTCGTGGAGTTTATAAAATGTCATTAAATCGTTATGAAAGTGCACTTCTTCTTCTATTACAAAAGAAGGCTAATACACCAGTTTCACTTACCATGAAGATCCCTTCTACTCGAGTTGAAAGTAATAGTAATTTAAAAGATACAGAAGGCAACGATTTCGTAACAATAAATGTTCTTAGCATGAATCGTAACATTCGTTCAGGCTATAGCGATAACCGTTTCAAATTTAATATTAAAATGAATTTAAAAATTGCCATATCTGAGATTACATTCAATATGGATTTAGATAAAGATAAAAAGAAATTAACTTCACTTATCGCAAAACAACTAAACAAAGATTTAAACGAATTAATTCACAAAATTCAAAAACAGCAACTGGATCCATTCGGATTTGGTGATTATGCGAGGGCTTTTCATTATAAAGAATGGAAGAAGGTTGAAGACGATTGGCCTAATTCCTTTTCCAAAGCTAGCGCAAAAGTAACACCGACTATCAAAATTTTAGAAAGTGGGATTATTAAATAAATGAGTCTTTTAATAAAGAAAACAATGGATGAAGAAAAGAAAAAAGTATTGAATCAAACTTTAGGAGCGATTGATTTAACTCTTTTAGGAATTGGAGCGATTATTGGTACAGGGATTTTTGTATTAACTGGTATCGTAGCGGCGAAACATGCTGGTCCAGCGATTGTATTATCATTTATATTAGCGGCCATTGTATGTGCATGTGTAGCTTTCTGTTATGCTGAATTTGCATCTGCAGTTCCAGTTTCAGGAAGTGTATATTCGTATACATATATGACATTAGGTGAGATTTTTGCATTTATAGTTGGTTGGTGTGTGATGTTGGAGTACTTATTAGCAACTTCTGCGGTGGCAGCAGGATGGTCAGCTTATTTTCAGTCATTGCTACTAGGGTTTAATATTCACATCCCTACAATCTTTGCATCAGCACCTGGCATGGGGAAGGGTGGAATTATTGATTTACCAGCAGTTCTGATTATTTTAGTTGTAACATTTTTATTAAGTCGTGGTGTAAAAGAAAGTGCCCGAATTAATAATATAATGGTTATTATTAAACTGGCTGTTATTGTAGGATTTATTATTGTAGGGACACAATATGTAAAACCAGAAAATTGGCAACCATTTCTACCATTTGGTTTTCACGGTGTGGTAGGAGGAGCAGCCACTGTATTCTTTGCTTTTTTAGGATTTGATGCAGTTGCAACAGCTGCAGAGGAAGTGAAGCGTCCACAGCGTAATGTACCGATTGGGCTACTTGTTTCTTTATTCATTTGTACCGTTCTATATGTAGGAGTTTCATTCGTGTTGACTGGAATGGTTCCGTTTACGGAGTTGAATGTTGCTGATCCAGTTGCATATGCGTTGCGCACTGTAGGAGAAGATAGAATTGCTGGCTTGTTATCGGTTGGGGCAATAGCGGGGCTAACGACAGTTCTGTTAGTAGCTATGTTTGCATTTGTTCGTGTATCTTACTCGATGAGTCGAGATGGGTTGTTACCAAAAAGACTTTCCAGTGTTCATAAACGTTTACAAACGCCATTTTTTAATACGTGGGTTGCAGGTATACTAGCAGCTTTATTAGCGGGATTAGTGGATTTGAATCTATTGGCTAATTTAGTGAATATGGGAACGATAACAGCATTTGTTTTTGTATCTATAGCTGTCATTGTACTAAGGAAGACACATCCTAATATGAAAAGACCATTCCGCGCGCCCCTAGTACCTTTTTTACCTATCGTTGCAATAGTAAGTTGTATATATTTGGCTTTGAACCTTTCTAAGCTTACTTTAATTAGTTTTGTGGCATGGATTATAATCGGTGTTTTTATATATTTTATATACGCAAAAAAACATAGTAATGTTAGAAACGGAAATAGAGTATAGATGCCGTTTTTAGGAAGTGTATATCAAATATTTGGATTGTATCCAGAACTTTATTATGGAATGATTTCAGCTGAGATAGAAGAAGAAGCTCAGAAAGAGAATCTTGAAAATAGTAGTGCAGAAGCTGAAATGAAAGAATAAATGACATTACAAGTTCCAACGATATTAATTGGATTAGGTGGAATCGGTAGTACTGTGACGCATCAAATATATGAAAAATTGCCTGAAGAGCGCCGAAAAAAGGTAGCAATGCACGTATTTGATACAGATGTGAATACATTGAGTAAATTTGATCATATTCGAAAGTTTAAGACACAAACGAGTTCGAGTAAAACGCCTAGAGAGTATATTGCAGGAGATCCAACGATTCCAGAGTGGTTTCCAATGGATCCAACTATACTTGATAAACCATTAACAGAAGGAGCAGGACAGTTACGCGTCATTTCACGTTTAGCGTTACGTGCTGCGATGAAAGAAGATAAATTGACGTCCTTTTGGCAAGAAATTGAGAAGATTTTTCCGGTTACAAGTGATCAAACAGAATATGGTGTGCGAGTTATTATTGTAACATCACTAGCAGGCGGAACAGGTTCGGGGATGTTTCTACAAATTGCATTATATTTACGTGAAATGCTTCGGAAAAAACTGCAGCATCATAACATTTTAATACGCGGTGCATTTTTAATGCCTGATGTGTTAGTGAAGACGAGAACGGTTAGTGCGAAAGAATTTGAAACGGTGCAAGCGAATGGGTATGCGTCTTTAAAAGAATTGCATGCCATTACGCTCGGTTCAACTGGAGAATTATCAAAACGCGGTGGTGTAACGATTGAATTAGAATACCGTCCGGATCAAGTAGATGAGGATGGAAGAACGAATCATACGATTAAACAACATCATTTACCGTACAATTATTGTTTCTTATACGATTACGAAAACTTACATGGACACCATTTACACAATTTATCGGATTATATGGAGCAGATGGCAAATACGATTTATTTACAGTTATTTAGCCCGATGTCCACAAGTCATTTTGCACAGGAAGATAATCAAATTCAGCAATTGGCAGAATCCAGTGGGAAAGGGCGATATTGCGGGGCAGGAACAGCAAAGCTCATTTATCCATATGAACATGTGTTAAAATATTGTGCTTTAAAATGGGCTGTGCAAGGTTTAGACGAATCGTGGCTTCATTTAGATCAACTCTTTCAAGAAAAGAAGCAAAGGTACGACCAAGATGTAAAACGTGGTATGCAGCGTGAAAAGCCAGAGCGTGGCAAAAGTTATTTAGAGGATTTAGAACATCTTGCTACCCGTCCAGAACAAGCCCATATTTTCTATAGACAAATGTACAATGAAACGCGTGAAGGAGCAGAGGGCGGTAAGCTCGGAGTTGCGAAATCTAAACTGTTTTTAGATGCTGTAGAAAGCTATGTACAGCGCACAGTGCAAAAAGATGAGGAATTAAATCGTCTGCAGCACGAGTGTAAAATTTCAGCTACGAAACTAAAAATGATGGAACAAATGAAGGGTGAAGTAGCGAGAGTAGATCATGCGGTTCGTTTATATGCGTATGCGATTCCGAGCCGTGTACATGAACATGTAACAACTCTTTTATATGACATGATTGAATCAGACCGTTTTTCACCAAGCGGGTCTGAAGGGCAGTCCTATCAATTAAATACATGGTTTTTAAAGAAAACAGATCCTGTCCATCCAGTAGCAGCGCGTTTTATGTTATATGAAATTCGAAAGCAGTTAGTAGAAAAAATGAATCGACTACATGAAAATAATGAACAGAAGCGTAATGTAATTCAAAATTATGATAAAAAATTTAATGTAGGTAATATAGATGGAACGGTAACTGCTGTACGCCGCGTTGAAATCGCTCAGCAACAAGGTTGGTTTGGAAAAATGGTGAATAATCAACAACGTTTATTTAAAAAAGAATTTGAAGATATCGTAACGCAATATGTACACAAATTAAATGAGTACCGAAAGGAAATGCTGTTAGAACTCGTTTATCAATCGTTATATCAAGCAGTTAATAAAATGATTCAATATTGGGAAAGGTTTTTTGATAATTTACATGAAACACGTGAAAATTTATTGTTTGAAATTCAAAAAAGAAGTAAGGAATTTGAAGGGAAAACAAACCCAACGAATGTATACGTATTAGCGGAAGAGAAGTTGCAAGAAAAAATATGGCAAGATATGCAGCAACATTTAAATTTAGGTGTATTGCCGAAAGATATATCAGCGGAAATTTATATGAGTTTGTATGGGGAATATTGTCGAGATGCGAAAACGGAAGAGATTCAATCGAAAAAGGTAGAAGATTTTTACCGTGAACATATATTGAGCTATTGTTATGATGAATTACAAGTACGTTATCGTGATAAATTAGAACTTAATATTATAGAGGCATTGCGAAAAGAAGCAGATTATAAGAAGCGTGATCGTGATGAATACGTTCGTGAAAAAATTGAAGATCTGTTCCATTTAGCTAGTCCATTCGTGCCGAAAGTTTCTCACCATAGGGAATTACAATATTGGGGTATACATCCAACTTTAAAGAAAGAACTGCAAGAAGAATTAATTCAAGAAATGTTTAAAGAAAAAGATACAGTACATGAAGCTTTTTCACCATTTGAAGTGATCTGTTACCGGGCACATTACGGTTTATCATTGCAAGATTTTCCTAAATTATCATCAGGACACATTGCGAACGGTTTTATGAATGATAAAGGTGACTACTTCCAATCGTATTATCGCCGTGTGAACAAATTAAATAGTAAAAAATCTAGTTTAACGCCGCATTTAGATAAATATTGGCACTTACCAGCCTTTATGCCCGACTTGAATGCGACTCAAACGAAGTTAGACTACGATAAATGTAATCGTGCCCTTCTATATGCGTATATGTATCGCTGGATTAGTTTAGTTGCTGTTGATGGGCAGTTTGTGTATCAATATAACGGCGTTGGACGTAGCTTCTTAATTCAGTCGATGGGGAAAAATATTTCAAGTGAAAGTTATAAATTACACAGAGCATTACTTCATAATCCGTTTATTTATGAAAACATCTTGTCCAGATTTGAAGAAGAGCAAGAAAAGGCAATGATTCAAGGTGGACATTTATATACACATCCTTTCGTATTAGGAGCTCAAGATGTAAGATGGCTTAGAAAAGAACATGTTCACAATCTTTTAGATATGATTTTAATGTATGACCGTGAGGCGAAGTATGATCCGACGTTAGAAGAAACGTCAGATGAATTATTAAGATTATTCCTTGATGAAATCGAACTATACTTCCAAAACTATTACGGTACAGGTGCAGATATGGTTGCGAAGAAAGAGAAAGAAATGTTTATTAAACAATTGTGGGATCGTTCGTATGCGAAAGGGTATGTGGATCCAAATAGCGCTCCTTATAAAAAGTGGCAAAATTTATTAAGTGTTCAAGATGAAGAAGAAACGCCAAAAACGAATGTATAAATGTTGTTTCTATTTATATGGTTACATCCTTATTGGACTTTTGCAAAAGGAGAGGAGGCAAAGGAAAGGGTCGTTTCACTTGTATATGATGATTCGGGCAGCATGAGAAATAACGATCGCTGGAAATATGCCAATTACGCTTTGCAAAGTTTAGTTGCGCTATTAGATGAAAAAGATACATTTTCTTATGTTCCAATGAGCAAGCCGAATAATCCGTTAAACATTTCGTTAACGAAGGATAAAAGGCAAACAGAAATTGAAGGAATTGGAGCGTGGAAAACGTATTTAAATACTCCTTTTAGCGCAGTAGAGACGGCGATGCAATCTATAAAAAAGGAAGCAGATATAGATGGGAAACGTGAATTTTGGCTTATTGTATTAACTGACGGGGCATTTAATGATCTAGAAAAAGATAAAGTTGGCGGAAAAGAACAAATTACAAAGAAACTAACAGACTTTAAGAAAGAAATGGATGTAAAAAAGATATCTTTACATCCTATCTTAATTACGATGGAAGAGGATTTAGGGCAGCAAGAAAAAGAACAATTAAATACGTTTAAAGAAATATGGAAGAAAGAGATAAACGGAGTTACGATGCCGTCAAGCGGAGAGGATGGCATTGTAAAAAGTGTAAATCAAGTGGCAGCATTAGTTGCGAATCGTGATCCATTCTCCTCCGTTGAATCGATTGTAAAAACGAAAGTAGTAGGAAAGAAAGTAGAGATTACAACGCCGTTCCCATTAAAGCGTATGACGCTTGTACGACAATCGCCTTCGCAGTCTAATTATCAGGTCACACAAATTTCGAAACCATTACAGTTACAGTCTTCTTTTTCCATACATGCACCCGGAGAAGCGAAATTATTCGGAAATATAGTTCATATAAGCACAGAAAATCAGGAAGTCATTAAACCAGGAACATATACGATAGAAGTGGATCGGGATATTGAGAAAGAAGGATTGCAAGTACTTGTTGAACCAGCGCTTAACTATACGGTTTTTACTTATGACAAAGATGATAATAGTCAAAAAAATGTTGAACAAATGTACGAAGGTGTTACTGCTGTTATTGAAGCAAAGCCTACTGAGTTACCAATTCAGTCTTCTTACTTTCAAGCAGAAGTAGAAATAGACGGAAAACAATATCCGATGAAGTGGGACGATAAGAGGCATGTGTTTTATTACGAAACGAAGATTGGTAAAGGGTTAGTACGTGGAAAAGTTCATATGAATATAAAGGGATTTTACAGACAGACGAAAGAATTCAAAATTGAAACAGCAGAAAAGCCAAAATTATCACTTCAAACTGTTACGAAAGATTATGAAGAAAAAGTAACGAATTTAGAGAATAGTAAACCGTTTATTTTACAACCAAAGTTAGATGGTAAGCCGATGACAGAAGAGGCTGTAAAGAAACTATTAAAATCTACTGGTGTCACATCTAAACAATCAATCAACTATGAAATAAAACAACGTGGTAATCAAATTTACGTTTATCCTCGTCCTTATTACTCCGACACATTCAATTTCACAGATACCGGCACCGTAGAAGCTACCATCGTTATACAAGATGCGAAATTACAAGAAGTAAAGAAGCAAATATCACTCCATATTCAAAATGCGCCGTTTTATGAAAAGTATGCGCTTATTTTTAAGTTTGTCATTCCTATCACTTTATTGCTGCTAGTAGTAGGAATAATCGTTTTAGGATGGATTGTTCGTCCAAGATTTCACCGGAAAGCACTATTGTATTACGAATGGGATCAAGAAGTAGCGAAAGATTGGTTATATCAATCTGAACCAGAATTACTTCGAAATAAATGGTGGAAACATTATTTTGGTATCCCATTTCGAGCAGAAAGAAAAACTGTGCAATCCGTTACGTTTATAGCGAAGAAAGGTTCGAAATCTGTCTTTGTAGCGAAAGAGTCACAAGTAGTAGGAATGATTATTGATGGGATGTTTATAACAGAGGAAGAAGTAGGAATGGAGCATAAGACACTATATCCAAATGAACTTTTATTAATTGATAGAGGATATGGTAAGGAGATTTACAAATATGAATGTGAATAGATGCGTGATAAGGATGGGTTTATATTAAATTTAATGAAAGGGAAAGAAGTTCAGTATCCTAAAACATTTCATGTAGGGTTTCCGCAAGAAAATGAGGAACTAATAAATAAAATGAATCAAAGATTGAAGGAAGATGGATTTTTGGTTGAACCTCCTAAACATGCACATGCGTATACGTTTTATGTCGAAGCGCCTGGTGGATTTACAATTGAAGTAATGTGCTAAATGAAATCTACAGATCAGTTTCAAACATACGAAGTACCGTGGGAAGAATTTATAGAAGCATTGCGAGATGAAATGAAGAAACAAGTAGGAGCGGATATTATTGATACAGTAGTTTGCAATTTAGAAGATGGATTTGAAGTGTATACATATATACAGGGGGATTTAGAGTTTGAATATAAAGAAGCGCTTGAAAGAAAATACGGAAGTGATGCTAAGACTCCTAATTTGTTAACGATTATGCTATTAGCCAGCATTTATAATACGAGTGAAGCGAATATACGGTTACATGCAGATAACAAAGATAATCCAATTGTTGAAGTATATGTGAAGCAATGAATGCATAGACAAAGATGTTATGATACGTGCCGACGTTATTTCGGTAAAGTTGTTCGAATTGAAGATCGTGATGGTCGCATTCATTTAGGCAAAATAATCGATGTGACAAATGAATCTGTATGGATCGAACCAATGCAACAGCGCTCATCTTTTGATACAGGATTCGGATACTATGACGCATATACAAACGGTGGTTGTGATCTTTGCGGCGGCATTAGCAGGTGTGATAGTTGCGGATTTGGTTGCGGTGGTGGATTCAGTAGCTGTGGATGTGGCGGTCGTGGTTGCGGTAATTGTGGTGGCGGCGGCTGGGGTGGCGGTTGTGGCTGGGGCGTTGAACTTGGATTTGGTTTCATCTTCGGAATTACTTTAGCTGCATTATTTTTCATTTAAATGGAACGAAATACTTACATCGATTTCTTAGCTTATTACGGAATAGGAAGTGCTCATCCTGGTGGTTTTACGTTAACAAAACAATTGCTAGCACAACTGCCTCTTAGACAAGGAGCGGATGTCCTTGAGATAGGCTGTGGTACGGGGAAAACAGCGGCTTACATGACAAAAGAATTCGGTTATAAAGTAACAGCGATTGAAAAGAATAAAATTATGATTCAAAAAGCGAAAGATAGATGGTTGTTTGAAAGATTGAATGTACAATTGATTCAAGGTGATGCAGAGCAATTACCTTGTTTAAATGATTCATTTGAGTTTGTGCTTGGGGAATCGATACTCGCTTTTACAGATAAAGAAAGGGTTATATCAGAGTGCTATCGTGTATTACAGAAGGATGGTAAGCTTGTTGTCATTGAAATGATTATTAATACACATATTGAGAAGAGTGAGGAAGAAAAAATTGCCCAATTATATGGCATGAAAGAATTATTAACTGAGAATGAGTGGGTACAACTATTTCAGAAAGCAAATTTCAAAAGAATTACAATTGCTGGCGGTGGTACAATTGCAGAAACGATATCTAGCTATATAGAAGAGCCAGAATGGAATGTATCAACATTTATTCCGAATGAGTTATATGAGGCGTGGGTACAACATGAAAACGTACGACGTATGTACCAACATGTTTTAGGACACCGTATATTTATATGTGAAAAGTAGATGAAGAGAAAAAAGATGAAAAAATTGACAGCGGTCGTAGCACCAGTTTTAGTAATGAGTATGGCATTAACAGCTTGCTCTGGATCAGGGGAAAAAGATAAGGCAAGCACAACACCAAAAAGCGGTGAAAAAGAGGGCGGAAAATTAGCAGCGAAGCAAGTGCTGAATTTAACTGAGAGCCAAGAGATTCCATCTATGGATTCTGCTAAAGCGACAGACCAAGTATCGTTTCTTGCTTTAAACAACGTAATGGAAGGTTTATATCGCCTTGATAAAGATAATAAAGCAACACCAGGGGTTGCTGAATCATATAAAAAGAGTGACGATGGTAAAAAATATACATTTACGTTAAATAAAAATGCAAAATGGTCAAATGGAGAGCCTGTAACAGCGAAAGATTTCGTATTCTCTTGGAAACGTGCTGTAGATAAAAATACAGCAGCTGAATATGCATACATTATGTTCGATGTAAAAAATGCGAAAGCAATTAATGAAGGAAAAGCAGAGCTTGATACGCTAGGCGTAAAAGCTGTAGATGACTACACGTTAGAAGTAGAATTAGAAAATGCAGTTCCTTACTTTGTTGAATTAACTTCATTCGGAACATTTTATCCGTTAAATGAAAAATTCGTAAAAGAAAAAGGAGAAAAATACGGTTTAGAATCAGATACAACATTATACAACGGACCATTTACATTAACAGACTGGAAACATGAAGAAGGTTGGAAATTAAAGAAAAATGCGCAATATTGGGATAATAAAACAGTTAAGTTAGAAGAAATTAACTTTAACGTAGTAAAAGATAGCGGTACACGTGTAAACTTATATGAAAGTGGACAAATTGATCGTTCAGGACTTACATCTGAGTTTGTTGACAAATATAAATCGAATCCTGATTTCTTTACACAAAAAACACCGTCAACTTACTTCTTACGTTTAAACCAAAAACGTGGTGGACAAGATACAGTGTTGAAGAGTAAAGATTTACGCTTAGCAATTGCGATGGCATATGACAAAAAAGGTTTAACGAATGTTATTTTAAATGATGGATCTACACCTGCAGATTACTTAGTGCCAAAAGAATTTGCGAAGAGCCCAGATGGAAAAGACTTCCGTAAAGAAAATGGAGATATTTTAAAAACAGATGTGAAAAAGGCAAAAGAGCATTGGGACAAAGCGAAAAAAGAGCTTGGAAAAGATCAAGTAACAGTAGAATTATTAAATTATGATGGTGATGGTGCGAAAAAAGTAGGGGAGTTCTTAAAAGGAGAGCTTGAGAAAAACTTACCAGGCTTAACAGTGAACTTGAAAAACCAGCCGTTTAAACAAAAATTAAAATTAGAATCAGATCTAGATTATGATTTATCTTACGCTGGTTGGGGACCTGACTACTTAGATCCAATGACATTCATTGATATGTTCGTTACAAACGGACCTCATAACCAAACTGGATATTCAAATCCGAAATATGATGAAATTGTAGAAAAAGGTAAAGGCGAGCTATTAACGAAAACGAAAGAGCGTTGGGATAGCTTACTGAAAGCAGAAAAAATGTTACTTGAAGATGCAGCAATTGCACCATTATATCAACGTGGTGATGCAATTGTTCAAAGAGCAAAAGTAAAAGGAATTGTTCACCACCCAGTTGGTGGAGATTACAGCTACAAATGGGCATATATCGGTGAGGAAAAATAAATGAAGAGAAAAAAGATGAAAAAATTAACAGCAGTTGTAGTACCAGTTTTAACGATGAGCGTTGCATTGACAGCGTGCTCTGGGTCAGGTGGGGAAAAGAAAACGATTACTACATCTAATAGTGGGGAAGAAAAAAAATCTGATATTAAATATGCAGCGAAGCAAGTATTGAATCGTACAGAAAATCAAGAAATTCCGACGATGGATACTTCTAAATCTACTGATACGTTAGGGGCACAAATTTTAGGGAACACGATGGAAGGCCTATATCGTCTCGATAAAGATAATAAGCCAATTCCTGCTGCGGCAGAATCAAGTACGAAAAGCGAAGATGGTAAAAAATATACGTTTAAACTGCGTAAAGATGCGAAATGGTCAAATGGAGAGTCTGTAACAGCGAAAGATTTCGTATATGGATGGCAGCGCTTACTTGATAAAAACACAGCTGCAGAATATGCATTTATTGCCTACTATATTAAAAATGCAGAGGCAATTAATAAAGGTGAAAAACCTGCAACAGAATTAGGGGCAAAAGCTGTTGATGATTATACACTAGAAGTAGAATTAGAAAAACCGGTACCGTACTTCTTAAATTTATTAGCATTCCCATCATACTATCCATTAAATGAAAAATTTGTAAAAGAAAAAGGCGATAAGTACGGTTTAGAAGCAGATACAACTGTGTATAACGGGCCATTTGTTATGTCTTCATGGAAACATGAACAAGGTTGGCAGCTGAAAAAAAATGATAAGTATTGGGATAAAAAGACTGTAAAATTAGAAGAAATTAATTATAGTGTAGTAAAAGAAGTAGCTACAAAAGTAAATTTATATGATACAGGATCGATTGACTTTACATTACTATCAGGAGAATTTGTAGATAAATATAAATCGAACAAAGATGAATATGGTGAGTATTCAGAAGCAAGTACATTCTTCTTACGTTTAAATCAAAAGCGTAACGGACAAGATACGCCATTAAAGAGCAAAAAGCTTCGTGAAGCAATTGCATTATCAGTTGATAAAAAAGGATTGGCGAATGTAATTTTAAATAATGGATCAAAAGCAACGGATCAATTGGTTCCGAAAGGGCTTGCGACAGGACCTGATGGAAAAGATTATCAAGATACATTTAAAAATGGTCTGAAATATGATCCGAAAAAGGGCGCAGCAGCTTGGGAAGCAGCAAAAAAGGAACTTGGAAAAGATCAAGTTACAATTGAATTACTAAGCTATGATGATGGAACTGCGAAAAAGATTGCTGATTATGTTAAAGATCAAATTGAGAAAAATTTAAAAGGTGTAACGATTAATACGAAAATTCAGCCGTTCAAACAAAAATTAAAATTAGAGACTGCACAAGATTATGAAATCTCTTATGCAGGTTGGAGTCCAGATTATGCGGATCCAATGACATTTATTGATATGTTTGAATCGAAGAGCCCGTACAACCAAATGAGTTATTCAAATCCAAAATACGATGAAATGGTAGGAAAAGCAGGTAATGAATTAATGGGTGATGCGAAGAAACGCTGGGAAACGTTAGGGAAAGCTGAAAAATTATTCCTTGAAGAAGATGCAGGATTAGTTCCTTTATATCAAACAGGAAGATCATATGTAATGAAACCGAATGTAAAAGGAATCGTTAAACATAACATTAGTCCAGAATATAGCTTTAAGTGGGCGTATGTAACTGAGGATGGCGGAAAAAAATAAATGAAAAAGAAACAAATGAAAAAACTAACAGCAGTTGTAGCACCGGTTTTAGCAATGAGCATGGCGTTAACAGCATGTTCTACATCAGGTGGAGATAAGAAGACAAGCACAAACTCTAGCTCTAGTGGAGATAGTAAATCAGAAGGAAAACTAGCAGCGAAACAAGTGCTAAATCGTACAGAAACAAATGAGATCCCAACAATGGATACTTCAAAAAATACAGATACATTAGGTTCTCAAATTTTAGGGAACACAATGGAAGGGTTATATCGATTAGATAAAGATAATAAACCAATCCCAGCTGCAGCAGAATCTAGCACGAAAAGTGAAGATGGTAAAAAATATACATTTAAACTACGTAAAGATGCAAAATGGTCAAATGGTGATCCTGTAACTGCAAAAGACTTTGCGTACGCTTGGCAACGATTATTAGATCCAAAAACAACTGCAGAATATGCGTTTATCGCATTCCCGATTAAAAATGCAGAGGCAATTAATAAAGGTGAAAAACCATTAACTGAACTAGGAGTTAAGGTGGTAGATGACTATACATTAGAAGTTGAATTAGAACAAGCGGTACCATACTTCTTAAACTTAGTTGCGTTCCCATCGTACTACCCATTAAATGAGAAGTTCGTAAAAGAAAAAGGGGATAAATTCGGTTTAGAGTCTGATACAACAGTATATAACGGACCATTTGTTCTTACTGATTGGAAGCACGAGCAAGGCTGGAAACTAAAGAAAAATGATCAATATTGGGATAAAAAGACTGTAAAATTAGATGAAATCAACTATAGTGTGGTAAAAGAAATAAATACAAAGGTCAACTTATTTGATACAGGTGCAATTGATTTCGCACTTCTATCAGGTGAATTCGTTGACAAATATAGAAATAACAAAGAGGAGTTTGGCACATACTCACAAGTAAGTACATACTTCTTACGTATGAACCAAAAACGTGGTGGACAAGATACACCATTAAAGAGTCAGAAATTACGTGAAGCAATCGCGCTTTCTATCGATAAGAAAAACCTAGCAAGCGTTATTTTAAATGACGGATCTAAACCAGCTGACTTCTTAGTACCGAAAGGGTTAGCGACTGGACCAGACGGCAAAGACTTCCAAGAAACATTTAAAAATGGTATCAAACCAGATGCGAAAAAAGCTGCTGCTGCATGGGAAGAAGCGAAAAAAGAAATTGGTAAAGACCAAGTTACAATTGAGCTATTAAACTATGATACTGGTAATGCGAAAAAAGTAGGGGAATATGTAAAAGACCAAATTGAGAAAAATTTAAAAGGTGTAACAGTTAATATTAAACTTCAGCCATTCAAGCAAAAACTAAAACTAGAAACAGAGCAAGATTATGATTTATCATATGCTGGTTGGGGACCTGACTATGCTGATCCAATGACATTCTTAGATATGTTCCAGTCTAAACATTCTCATAACCAAATGAGCTTCGCTGATCCGAAGTATGATGATATGATCAAAAAAGCTGGCACTGAATTAATGGGCGATGCGAAGAAACGTTGGGAAGAGTTAGGGAAAGCTGAGAAATTACTTCTTGAGCAAGATGTAGCGCTTGTACCTTTATACCAACGTGGTGATGCATATGTTCTAAAACAAAATATTAAAGGTATTGTAAAACATAATATCAGTCCGGAATATAGCTTTAAATGGGCATATGTAACTGAAAAATAAATGTCTGCTTTTTTATTAGTATCTACTCTATCTGCAATGAATGTTATCTCATTAGAAGGGTTAGCGCAACTACTTGGGGTAGATCGTTTCATGTCAGAAGCACGTGCTATCGTTAATTTAATTGGTAACGGTATTGCGACTGTAGTTGTTGCAAAAAGTGAAAATGAGTTTGATGATGAGAAGTATAAGAGAGTGGTAGAGGAAATGAAAAGAGAAAAAATTGCTGGGTAAATGGGGAATCATTCGTCTTCGAGAGAAGAGAAAAATAAGCGGAAATATAAAAAGACAACGATAATAAGTTTACTACTAGGAGTATTACTATTTGGCGGCATTGGATATGGCACCTATGTATATATGAAAACTTCTAATCTCGTACAAAAATCTAATTTGAATTTAGCACGTGGTGAAAAATCAAATTTACGTGAGAAAGCAGTAAAACCAATTGCAAACAATGTTTCACTCTTAATTATGGGCATTGATGAAAATCAAGAACGTCAAAAGGAGTATAGTGGTGCATTTCATACAGATGCGTTATTGCTGGCTACTTTTAATAAAGATGATAAGACAGTGAAATTAACAAGCATACCACGTGATACGTATACATATGTCCCGATTGAAAAGAAAAAGGATAAAATAACGCATGCATATGGAAGAGGGTTTGTTAAAAATGGTAAAGATGGAGGGCCACAAGCATCTGTTGAAGCAGTAGAAAAATTGTTACAAGTCCCCGTTGATTATTTTGTGAAGTTTAATTTTAGCTCATTTATTAAAATTGTTGATGAATTAGATGGTATTGAAATAGATGTCCCAGTTGAATTTACAGAACAAAATAGTAAAGATGAACCTGATGCGATTCATTTGAAAAAAGGACTACAAAAATTAACAGGAGAAGAAGCACTTGCATGGGCAAGAACGCGTCATATTGACAGTGATGCAATGAGAGGGCAACGTCAACAACTTGTTATTGAAGCGATGTTAAGTAAATTAAAAAGTGTAGGTTCAATTACAAAGCTAGAGAAAATAGTTGAGGCGGTTGATGGTGATTTTAAAACAAACTTAGCAATGGATGATATTTTATCTTTTTATAAATATGGTTTAGATGGTTCGGTTGAAAAGACTCAATTAGTTGGTGATGATTTATATTTACCTAATGGCCCAAATGGACAACGTGTCTATTACTATAATCCTAATAACAAAGATCTACAAAGTTTGAGTGATACTCTTAGAACACATCTAGGATTAAGTGCGAAGCAGATTGAGGAGAATTAAATGGATAGTGAAAAATCATTTGATGAGAAATTAAAAAAGAGAATAAAAGATGAAAATGTTATTTTACCACCTAAGTTAAATGGAAAGATTAATGATACACTGCATAATCTTCCAGTAAAAAAGAAGAGTTACAGAGTTCATATGATGGTAATTAGTGCCGTGGTTCTAGCGCTTTCTATTGTATCTATGTCTGAATTTTCTATACAAAGCTTTGCACAAAATGGTGGAGTATTTGAATATGTGAAGAAAAAGGCGTTTTCTGATTATGAAAATGAAGAAGAAATAAAATTGAATGTAAATTATCCAGATAAGGAAAAAATTCATATAAAGATGTTGGATTCAATTGATCATTTTAAAAATATTTCAGGACAATTTGAGGAATATTCTAGCTCTACAAGAATGGCTACAACATACAAGTATGCGATTGATACGGAGAAACAAAGAGGCATTGCATCTCAAGAAGATAAACGATTGAAAAAAAGAACGATTATATATAACGAAGGTAGAAAAAAAGAGTTTGATGATGAGAACTATACATATAAAGAGACAAAATGGAGCCCAGAGGAAAGAAATAATGAACTATTAAAACTAAATCCTACGGAAAGATTGTTGAGAAAATCAGGTGTGAGGAAACGGTATGATGACGAATATGTGGGATTGGCTAAGTATAGTATTCAATCAGAATTCGCAGATTTGTTAATTCGATATAAAGATTGGAATTATAAAGAAACGAAATATCTAGGACTCGATTGTTACAAAATTGAAGGGGTAATCAATATAGAGATGCCTATTAGCGCCTCTGAAGATGTAAGAGGAAAATTTGAAATGGTTGTGGAGAAAAACACAGGGGTTATGTTAACGTTTCTTAGTTTTCATGAAGGTATGATTCAATATTCAGTTACTACCGAATGGGTACAAATAGATAAAGGGCTGAAAGAAAGTATGTTTCAAAAGGATAGCAAGAAATATGAAAAAATGAAAAATATATTGGATGAATAGATGATTGTAAAAGAAGAAACGGATGTTTCCTTAGCGAAAAAAGGTGATCACGAAGCCTTTATGGCGCTTATACATACCGAGAAAGTGAAGATGTATCGCATTGCAAAGGCGATGTTACATGATGAGACAAATATAGAGGACGCGATACAGACAACAATTTTAAAAGCTTATGAAAATATAAAAAAACTAAAAAAAGAAGAGTTTTTTCAAACTTGGTTAATTCGAATTTTAATAAACGAGTGTAACAATATAATTAAGTCATATAAAAAACTAATTATAATCGAGGATCATGATAGTAGTATAGTAGCGTTCGACCGATATGAAGATATTGATCTTTGTAATGCTATTCAGTCTTTAACGGAAGAATTAAGAGCTGTAACTGTACTTTATTATTATGAAGATATGAATCAAGAGAGTATTGCGTCCCTTTTAGAAATTCCAAAAGGGACGGTTAAGTCAAGGCTGTCACGTGCAAGGGAACTATTAGAAGAGCGATTAAAGATGGAATAGATGAATAAGCAACTATTTTTAGCTAGTTTGAAAGAAACTCAAAAAAGTATTTTTAGTTATGCGATTGGTGCGGCTCTCTATTTATGGTTATTAATTTGGATATTCCCATCAATGGTATCAGCGAAAGGGTTAAATGAATTAATAAGCGCTATGCCTGATAGTGTGAAAAAAATTGTTGGTATGGAAAGTCCGATTCAAAACGTAATGGATTTTTTAGCTGGTGAGTATTACAGTCTATTGTTTATTATCATTTTAACAATTTTTTGCGTAACAGTTGCGACACATTTAATTGCGCGTCATGTAGATAAAGGAGCGATGGCATACTTACTAGCAACGCCTGTATCCAGAGTGAAAATTGCCATTACACAAGCTACTGTTCTCATATTGGGGCTACTTATCATTGTAATTGTCACGTATGTAGCGGGTATAGTAGGGGCAGAATGGTTTTTAAAAGATAATAATTTAAATAAAGAATTATTTTTGAAGATTAATGTAGTCGGAGGGCTCATATTTTTAGTAGTTAGTGCCTATTCATTCTTCTTTTCTTGTGTATGTAATGATGAAAGAAAGGCACTTAGTTATTCAGCAAGTTTGACTATATTATTTTTCGTACTGGATATGATAGGGAAATTAAGTGATAAGTTAGAGTGGATGAAAAGCCTATCTTTATTTACGCTGTTTCGTCCGAAAGAAATTGCTGAAGGAACATATAATATATGGCCGGTAAGTTTAGGTTTAACCGTTGGAGCAGTTTGCATCTTTTTGTTAGCAATAGTTATGTTTAGAAAGAGAGATTTACCGTTATAAATGATTTCAGTTCAAAATGTTACAAAACAGTTTTCAAATGGAAAAGGTTTGTTTCATATTACATTTGATGTAAAAGAAGGGGAGGTATTCGGTTACTTAGGACCGAATGGCGCCGGGAAATCAACAACAATTCGTAATTTAATGGGATTTATAAAACCGACAGCTGGGCAATCATCAATTTTCGGGTTAGATTGTTGGGATGATGCTGCGAAAATTCAAAGGGAAGTTGGGTATTTACCAGGAGAAATTTCTTTTATTGAAGGAATGAATGGATTAGGATTTTTAAAGTTAATGCAAGGAATGCGTGGGCTAAAGGATACGAAGAGACGAGATGAACTAATAGAACGTCTGCAATTTGATGTGAAAACACCAATTCGAAAAATGTCTAAAGGAATGAAGCAAAAAGTAGGGATTGTCGCTGCATTCATGCATGATCCAGAAGTATTAATTCTAGATGAACCAACATCAGGACTCGATCCACTTATGCAGCAAGTGTTTATAGATTTAATAGTAGAGGAAAAGCAAAGAGGAAAAACAATCCTCATGTCATCACATATTTTTACTGAAATTGAGAGAACTTGTGACAGAGTAGCTATAATTAAAGATGGTCGCCTTGTAACAGTTGAAAATATTCATGATTTACAAGGAATGAGAAGACAAGTGATAGATGTAACAGTATCGTCGCAAGAAGAAATGGAGTCTCTTACAAAGTGTGATTTACAATTTGAAGCAGTGAAAGGTAGAGAGGCGTCTATTATTGTGCAAGGAAACTATCAAACGGTTTTACAAACACTTTCAAATTATAATGTAACGGCACTTCAGACGAGAGCGATGGATTTAGAACATTTATTTATGCATTATTACGATAAGAAAGAAGGGGTAAAGCATGAATAAGTGATATTTCAAAATTATTGTACTCCTCATCTTTCATATTCGCAACAACTTTTTGAAATATTTATATGTCCATATTTCAAAATTATTGTTTTCAATTATTTTTTCTTGTATATTTTAAATGAGGTGATTACTTTGAACGGCTTTGAAAAAGTGAAAGAAAAGAAAAAACGCGCCATTAAAGAGGCGGCCTTCGTATTATTTTCAGAACGTGGATTTAATGAAGTAAAAATAGAACATATTGCAAAAGAAGCAAACGTTTCTCAAGTTACAATTTATAATCATTTCGGAAGTAAAGATGCTTTATTTAGAGAGCTTATACAAGAATTTATCATATCTGAATTTCAATATTATAAAGATCTTGCAGAAGAAAAATTACCTTTTCATGATATGATGCAAAAAATGATTGTAAGAAAAATGAATACCGGCGGTTTATTTCAGCCTGATATGTTACTACAAATGATGCAAAGAGACGAAGAGCTGCGAGAGTTCATTTATAGTTATCAAAACGAAAAAATCCTGCCTTGGTATTTAGAAATATTAGAACAAGCACAGCAAAAAAATGAAATTAACCCTCACCTTACGAAAGAAATGATGTTACTATACATTCAAATGTTCACCAAATTAGGTGATGATTTCGGGGCACAGCTTCTTGAGGGAGATCGAGAAAAACATATACAAGATATCGTTACGATGTTCTTTTACGGCCTTTCTGTTCCAACAAAATAAATGAAAAAAATAGGTGTAGGGATTGTAGGATTTGGATTTTCTAGTACAACATTTCACATCCCGCTATTACAAACGATAGAAGAATATGATATTCGAGCTATTTTATCTTCAAAAGAAGAAGTAGTGAAACAAGCTTTACCAAATGCTGCTGTTGTTGACACAATTGATGAATTAGTAAAGCGATCTGATATTGAACTAATTGTCATTATTTCACCGAATACAACTCATTTTCCATATGTAAAAGAAGCGATTTTGCATGGTAAGCATGTTGTAGTGGAAAAACCATTTGTTGTTTCAATTGAAGAAGGGGAAGAACTTATCTCATTAGCAAAGCAGTATAATGTGATGTTAAGTGTATATCATAATCGTCGTTTTGATAACGATTTCCTAACAATTAAGAAATTGTTAGAAGAAAATAGAATAGGAAATGTATACGCATATGAAGCGCATTTCGATCGTTTCCGTCCACATGTACGTGATCGATGGAGAGAAAAGAATTTACCAGGTTCAGGTATATTATACGATTTAGGATCGCATTTAATTGACCAAGCGCTATCATTATTCGGAAAACCAGATGCGATAAGCGCAGATGTAATAAAACAAAGGCCAGGTGCGGAGATTGATGACTATTTCCACGTAGTACTTCATTATGGAGTTAAACGTGTCATTTTACGTAGTAGCAGTTACGTGAAACAAGTAGGACCGCATTTTACATTACATGGGGACAAAGGTTCTATCGTGAAATACGGTATGGATTCGCAGGAAGAACAATTAAAAAATGGAATGAAGCCAGGCGATAAAGGTTATGGAGTAGATGCTGAAGAGAATTTTGCTACTTTAGAAACAGAAGAAACCTTAAATCGCATTTCAACAGAAGTCGGTTGTTATGAAATGTACTATAAAGGTGTACGAGATAGTATATTAAATGGTGAAAAACTACCTGTAACAGCGCAAGATGGCTTAAATGTTATTAAACTAATTCAATTAGCGGTTGAAAGTAGTGAAACGGGTAGAGTCATTTCGGTAAAATAGATGCAGGCAGAGAAGTTTCATGACCTCCCGCTTGAAGACGTGTTAGGTGACCGCTTTGCACGTTATAGTAAATATATAATTCAAGACCGCGCGCTTCCAGATGCGCGTGACGGTTTAAAGCCAGTACAAAGACGTATATTATATTCTATGTATGTAGAAGGAAACGTACATGATAAAGCGTTTCGTAAATCAGCTAAAACAGTTGGTAACGTTATTGGTAATTACCATCCACATGGTGATTCCTCTGTATATGAGGCGATGGTACGTTTAAGTCAAACTTGGAAAGTACGTAATGTTTTAGTTGAAATGCATGGTAATAATGGTAGTGTTGATGGGGATCCAGCAGCGGCAATGCGTTATACAGAAGCCCGTTTATCACCAATCGCATCAGAGTTATTACGTGATCTCGATAAAGAAACAGTAGAATTCGTTTCAAACTTTGATGATACGAGTGAAGAACCAGTTGTATTACCTGCAATGTTCCCGAACTTATTAGTGAACGGTTCTACAGGGATTTCCGCTGGTTATGCAACAGAAATTCCACCGCATCATCTTGGAGAAGTAATTGATGCTACAATGATGCGTATCGATCAACCGAATAGTTCTGTGGATGACTTGTTAGCAGTTATTAAAGGACCAGACTTCCCTACAGGTGGTATTATTCAAGGGATAGATGGCATTAAAAAAGCGTATGAAACAGGTAAAGGTAAAATTATTATTCGCGGAAAAGCAGAGGTTGAAACGATTCGTGGCGGAAAGCAACAAATCGTTATTACAGAAATTCCGTACGAAGTAAATAAAGCGAACCTTGTTAAAAAAATGGATGAATTACGTCTAGATAAAAAGTTAGATGGCATTGCTGAAGTTCGTGATGAAACGGATCGTACAGGTCTCCGCATCGTTGTAGAATTAAAAAAAGAAGCAAATGCTGAAGGTATTTTGAACTATTTATATAAAAATACAGATTTACAAATTCCATATAACTTTAATATGGTAGCGATAAATAATCGTCGTCCAACACTTATGACATTACCTAAAATTTTGGATGCGTATATTGGCCATCAAAAAGAAGTTGTTACGAGACGCTCACAATATGAATTAAGAAAAGCAGAAAATCGTCAACATATTGTAGAAGGTTTAAAGAAAGCATTATCAATTTTAGATGAAGTGATTGAAACGATTCGTGGGTCTAAAGATAAACGTAATGCGAAAGATAATTTAAGCGCGCGATTTGGATTTACAGAAGCTCAGTCAGAAGCAATTGTTTCACTGCAACTATATCGTTTAACAAATACGGATATTACAGCGCTAGAGCAAGAAGCAGCTGAACTTAATAAGAAAATTATAGAGTTACAGTCGATTTTACAAAGTGAAAAAAGACTTCTTCAAGTTATTAAAACAGACTTGAAGAGAGTAAAGAAAACATATAGTGATGATCGTCGTGCGATAATTGAAGAGGAAATTGAAGAAATTAAAATCGATGTGGAAGTTATGATTCCGCAAGAAGATGTCATCGTTACTGTAACGAAAGAAGGATATGTGAAACGAACTGGTTGGCGTTCGCATAATGCATCGAACGGGAAAGACTTCGGTATGAAAGAGGGTGACATCTTACTTGAGCGTTTCGATACCAACACGACAGAAACCGTTCTTTTATTTACGAACAAAGGAAATTATATTTATCTTCCTGTATATGAAATGCCGGAAATTCGTTGGAAAGATTTAGGTCAGCACGTTGCTAATATTGTTTCACTTGACCGAGATGAAACAATTATTTGGGCAACTGTCATACCGAACTTTGAGGAAGAAAAACGATTTATCGTATTTGTAACGCGGAATGGTATGATTAAGAAGACGGAATTAAATCAATATAAAGTTCAGCGCTATTCAAGGGCATTCGTTGCTGTAAACTTGAAAAAAGATGATGAAGTTGTTGATATATTTGCGACAGATGGAACGAGTGATATCGTTCTTGCGACACATGGTGCATATGCACTGATTTTCCATGAAGATGAAGTAAGTCCAGTTGGTGTAAGAGCTGCTGGTGTAAAAGCTATTAATTTAAAAGAAGATGACTATGTCGCTTCTGGTAAACCGTTAAATGGTGACAAAGATCAACTTATTCTTGTAACGCAACGCGGTGCTATAAAGCGTTTAAAAGCATCGGAAATTGAAAAGTCAACGAGAGCGAAGCGAGGTCTTGTTATTTTCAAAGAGTTAAAACGTAATCCATACCGTATTGTAGGTATTGAAATTGTACGAGACGATGAACTAGTTTACATGAAGACAGAGAAAAATATTGTAGAAGAGGTTGATCCAAAAGCGTATCGAAACAAAGACCGGTATAGTAATGGTAGTTTAGTACTAGATGTTAATGATACTGGTGAAGTAGTAGAAACGTGGACGAAGAAAAGACCGGAATAATTGGCGAAGCATCAGTTCCAATACAACGAAGATGCAATTCAAGTGTTAGAAGGACTTGAAGCCGTTCGAAAACGCCCGGGTATGTATATCGGGAGTACGGATAGCCGTGGATTGCATCATTTAGTATATGAAATAGTAGATAACTCCGTTGACGAAGCGTTAGCGGGATTTGGCGACGAAATTTCTGTCGTAATACATAAAGATAATAGTATTAGCGTTATTGATAAAGGGCGAGGAATGCCTACGGGAATGCATAAACTTGGGAAACCTACACCTGAAGTTATTTTAACTGTACTTCATGCAGGTGGTAAGTTTGGTCAAGGTGGCTATAAAACGAGTGGTGGTTTACACGGTGTTGGGGCATCAGTTGTAAACGCCTTGTCAGAATGGTTAGTAGTAACAATTAAACGTGATGGTAACATTTATGAACAACGCTTTGAAAATGGTGGCGTTCCTGCAACGACGTTAGAGAAAATCGGGAAAACAAAAGAGTCTGGTACGACAATGCACTTTAAACCAGATACAACGATTTTCAGTACGACAAATTACAATTATGAAACATTATGTGAGAGATTACGTGAATCTGCATTCTTATTAAAAGGAATGAAAATCTCGATAAAAGACGAACGAAATGATTTAGAAGACATATTTCATTATGAAACAGGAATTGAAGCTTTCGTTTCATACTTAAACGAAGAGAAAGATTCAATTCATCCAGTTGTATATTTCACTGGTGAACAAAACGGGATTGAAGCAGAACTAGCATTCCAGTTTAATGATGGTTACTCAGAAAATATTCTTTCGTTTGTAAACAACGTACGTACAAAAGATGGTGGAACACACGAAGCTGGATTTAAAACAGCGATGACACGTGTGTTTAATGAGTATGCTCGTAAAGTTTCATTATTAAAAGAAAAAGATAAAAACTTAGAAGGTACAGATATTCGTGAAGGTGTAGCGGCTATCGTTTCTGTACGTGTACCAGAAGAAGTACTGCAGTTCGAAGGACAAACGAAAGGGAAACTTGGTACAAGTGAAGCTCGTTCTTCTATTGATGCAATTGTATCAGAGCATTTAGCTTACTTTTTAGAAGAAAACCCGGATGTAGCTACACTTCTTGTGAGAAAGGCAGTTAAAGCAGCGCAAGCACGTGAGGCCGCTCGTAAAGCGAGAGAAGAAGCACGTAGTGGTAAGAAAAAGAAAAAATCAGAAGGTACTTTAAGCGGGAAGTTAACACCTGCACAATCACGTAACCCTCAAAAAAACGAATTGTATTTAGTAGAGGGTGACTCGGCTGGCGGTTCAGCAAAGCAAGGGCGAGATCGTCGTTTTCAAGCAGTACTACCATTGCGTGGTAAAGTAATTAACACGGAGAAAGCAAAGCTTGCTGATATTTTTAAGAATGAAGAGATTAATACAATTATTTATGCAATTGGCGGCGGAGTAGGAAATGAATTCGCTGTTGAAGATATTAACTACGATAAAGTTGTTATTATGACCGATGCAGATACGGATGGAGCTCATATTCAAGTATTGTTATTAACTTTCTTCTACAGATATATGAAACCACTTATCGAAGCTGGTAAAGTATTTATTGCACTTCCACCTTTATATAAAGTAAGTAAAGGGAAAGGGAAAAGTGAAGTAATTGAATATGCATGGTCTGATGAAGAATTAGATGGTGTAACGAAAAAGGTCGGGAAAGGCTATATGTTGCAGCGCTATAAAGGACTTGGTGAAATGAATGCCGATCAGTTATGGGAAACGACGATGAACCCTGAAACACGTACGTTAATTCGTGTGAAAATTGACGATGCATCAAGAGCTGAACGCCGCGTTACGACATTAATGGGTGATAAAGTAGAACCACGCCGTAAATGGATCGAGCGTAATGTACAATTTGGTATGCAAGAAGAAGGAAATATTTTAGAAAACGAAATGATTATGGAGACGGAGGTGGAATAAATGACAATTGAAAACCCAACTCGTACGGAAATTGGTGAAGTATTGAAGAAAAGTAAAACGATTGCGGTTGTTGGATTATCAGATAAACCAGAACGTACATCGTATATGGTTTCAAAAGCAATGCAAGATGCAGGGTACCGCATTATACCGGTAAATCCAACAGTTGATGAAGTCCTTGGAGAAAAGGCAGTTCCTTCACTGGCGGATATTAAAGAACATGTTGATATCGTAAACGTATTTCGCCGTTCAGAATTTTTAATGGGTGTTGCGAAAGAGTTTGTAGAGATTGATGCAGATGTTTTTTGGGCACAACTAGGAGTACAAGATGAAGATACATATAAACTTTTAAAAGAAAAAGACTATACTGTAATAATGGACCGTTGTATTAAAGTAGAACATGCGATGACAAAATAGATGGGATATTACGACGGACCAAATTTGAATGAAGAGCATAGTGAAACGAGAGAAGTGAAAAAATCAGGCAGTAAAAAAGGTTATTTTTTCACAGGTTTAGTGGGAGCTGTAGTCGGGGCGGTTTCGATTAGTTTTGCAGCACCTTATATGCCATGGGTGCAAAATAATGGAGCTGCAGTTTCATCATTCAATTCTAATAAACAAGTAGAAGGTACTGTAGTTCCTGTTGTCAATAAATCAAAAAACGAAACTGATTTGCCAGGTATGGTTGAAGGTGCGAAAGATGTTGTTGTAGGTGTTATTAATATGCAACAAAGTGTTGATCCATTTGCAATGCAACCGACAGGTCAAGAACAACAAGCTGGTTCAGGATCAGGTGTTATTTATAAAAAAGCAGGAAATAAAGCATATATCGTAACGAACAACCACGTAGTAGATGGAGCGAATAAACTTGCTGTAAAACTAAGTGACGGAAAGCAAGTTGATGCAAAACTAGTTGGTAAGGATCCTTGGTTAGACTTAGCTGTTGTTGAAATTGACGGATCGAATGTAAATAAAGTTGCAAGTCTAGGTGACTCCAGTAAACTTCGTGCTGGTGAAAAAGCGATTGCAATCGGAAACCCACTTGGATTTGATGGCAGTGTAACGGAAGGTATAATCAGTAGTAAAGAACGCGAAATTCCAGTTGATATTGATGGGGACAAACGCCCAGATTGGCAAGCACAAGTTATTCAAACAGATGCAGCGATTAACCCTGGTAATAGTGGTGGTGCATTATTTAACCAAAACGGTGAAGTAATCGGTATTAACTCAAGTAAAATTGCGCAGCAAGAAGTTGAAGGAATCGGATTTGCAATTCCGATTAATATTGCAAAACCAGTTATCGAATCGCTTGAAAAAGATGGAGTAGTGAAACGTCCAGCTCTTGGAGTAGGTGTCGTTTCATTAGAAGATGTGCAAACTTATGCAGTAAATCAGCTGAAAGTGCCAAAAGAAGTAACAAATGGCGTTGTATTAGGTAAAATCTATCCAATATCACCGGCAGAAAAAGCAGGTTTAGAGCAATATGATCTTGTAGTAGCATTAGATAATCAAAAGGTAGAGAATGCTCTTCAATTCCGTAAATATTTATATGAAAAGAAAAAAGTTGGCGAGAAAGTAGAAGTTACATTCTATCGCAATGGTCAAAAAATGACGAAATCAGCTACGTTAGCAGACAATTCAGCTACTAAGAATCAATAAATGAATAAAACAGTATTGCTTGTTGAAGACGAAAGAAGATTACGTGAAATTGTTAGTGATTATTTTCGTAATGAAGGCTTTGAAGTGATCGAAGCAGAAGATGGAAAAAAAGCGCTAGAATTATTTGCTGAACATACAATTGATTTAATTATGTTAGACATAATGTTACCAGAAATAGATGGTTGGTCTGTTTGTAGAAGAATTAGAAAAGAGTCAGCAGTACCGATTATTATGCTAACAGCACGTTCAGATGAGGATGATACATTACTAGGTTTTGAATTAGGCGCAGATGAGTATGTAACGAAACCATTTAGCCCGAAAGTGTTAGTAGCTCGCGCAAAGACATTATTGAAACGTGCGGATGGTGCAGTAGGAGTAACGGAAGAAAATGCTATGTCTCTAGCTGGCATAGAAGTGAATCGTCTATCTAGAACCGTTTTAGTAGATAAAGAAGAAATTATATTGACGCATAAAGAATTTGAACTTCTCGTTTATTTAATGGAGAACAAAGGAATTGTGTTGTCACGCCAACATTTATTAGATCAGTTATGGGGATATGATTACTACGGTGATGACCGAACGGTTGATACGCATATTAAAAAATTGCGAAATAAGCTAGGAGATAAAGCGAAGCATATCGGTACTGTTATTCGAGTTGGTTATAAATTCGAAGAATAAATGAAAGTGATGAATATCATTCATGATAGTGTAGTAGATGGAGAAGGGTTGCGGACGGTCGTGTTTTTTGCGGGCTGTCCGCATCGTTGTTTCGGGTGCCATAACCCGAAATCTTGGAATATTTGCAATGGAACTGAAATGACGGTAGAAGAAATTGTGAAAGAGATTGCAAGTAATCCATTAACTGATGTAACATTTTCAGGTGGAGATCCGTTTTTTCAAGCTGTTGAAGTGAAAAAAGTAGCAAAAGCCGTGAAAGATTTGAAAAAAAATCTATGGATGTATACAGGTTATACGTTAGAAGAGATACAGAGTTCTCAAAATAATGATATGATAGAGTTGTTACACTATGGGGATGTTTTAGTCGATGGAAGATTTGAAATCGAGAAAAGAGATTTAACACTTCCATTTCGCGGAAGCTCCAATCAACGTATTATTCGATTGAAAGAGTAAATGTTACAAAAAAATACACGTGGAGAAGAATTAATGAAAGTGTTTGGGACAATTGTCCACGGCAATGAACAAGATTTAATGCAAGAGAATGCAAATGTAGATGGGCGCTCTCCGATGGGAGTAATGGGAACGTTCGCATCTGAGAGTGCAAAATATTATGCAGTTGAAAATTTATTGTCAGACCAAGTGAAAAAAGCAATAAATGAAAATATATTATATCCACATGATTTAGATTTTTATGCGACAGGAACGACGACTTGTTCGCAAATTCCGTTAGCGCAAATGCTTGCTAACGGTTTTCATACTGGACATGGACATATGAGACAACCACAAGACATTAAAAGTGCATTGGCACTTTCGTCTATTATTTTTCAAGCGAATCAAAATATGCAGCACGGTGGTCAATCGTTTGCACTCTTTGATATTGATTTAGCTCCCTATGTGAGAAAAACCGTGCTGAGACATAAAAAGCGACTACAATCATATCCGCTTACGAAAGAACAAATTGAGGAATTCGCATGGAAAGAAACAGAAAGCGATACGTATCAGGCGTGTGAAGCTTTCGTTCATAATTCAAATAGTATGCATAGTAGGGGCGGGGGACAAGTACCGTTTATTTCTATTAATTACGGAACAGACACATCGAGAGAGGGAAGGCTTTTAATTAAACAGCTGTTAAAAGCAACGCAAGCTGGACTTGGAAAAGGAGAAACACCGATTTTCCCTATTCAAATTTTTAAAATGAAAAAAGGTGTAAACTTTGAAGAATGTGATCCGAACTATGATTTGTTTGAATTAGCATTAGAGACGACAGCAGAGCGACTATTCCCTAATTTTTCATTTTTAGATGCGTCGTTTAATGCAGTGCACTATGATGGACGACCTGAAAGTGAAGTATGTTACATGGGATGTCGCACTCGTGTTATGTCTAATATACATGGAGAAGAAACGGCAATAGGAAGAGGTAATTTGTCGTTTACTTCTATTAATTTAGTGAAATTAGGGCTAATTAGTGGATCGAAAGAAGCGTTTTTTGAAGCGCTAAATTATTACTTGGATTTAGGAATTAAGCAATTATTAGAGAGATTCGCGTATCAATGTACGAAGCGAGCGAGAGATTTTCGATTTTTATATTCACAAGGTGTATGGCGTGGTGGAGAAACATTACAGCCTGAAGAGTCTGTAGCACCTATTTTAAAGCAAGGAACGTTAAGTATTGGTTTTATCGGTCTTGCGGAATGTTTAGTGGCTTTAACAGGAAAGCATCACGGAGAAGATGAAGAGTCATGGAAACTTGGATATGAAATCATTTCCTTTATGAGGGAGAGAATGGATAAGGCGACAGAAGAACATCAACTGAATTTCTCAATAATTGCAACGCCTGCAGAAGGTTTATCAGGGAAGTTTGTGAAAAAAGATAGAGAGGAATTTGGTGAGATTAGCGGTATAACGAACCATAATTACTATACGAATTCATTCCATATTCCAGTTTATTATAACATTCAAGCGATAAATAAAATCCGTTTAGAAGGACCTTTTCATGCTCTATGTAATGGAGGGCATATTACGTATATTGAACTAGACGGAGCAGCGATGCATAATCAAAAGGCGTTAAAACAAATTGTACAAGCAATGGCAGAGCATGGCGTTGGGTACGGTTCAATTAATCATCCTGTTGATCGTTGTACATACTGCAGCTATCACGGAGTTATTGGAAATGAATGTCCAAGCTGCGGGAATGAAGACGAGACCAATATAGAAAGAATTCGCCGTATAACTGGCTATCTTGTGGGAGATATGTCGAAGTGGAATAGTGCGAAACGTAGCGAAGAGATGGATCGGGTGAAGCATAAATGAATGGTTACTACATATCTTTTATTTATCGTTGCCTACTTACTTGGCTCGATTCCATTTGCATTAGTCGTTGGAAAAATCGGCTATGGAATCGACATTCGTGAGCACGGAAGCGGTAATTTAGGCGGAACAAATACATTCCGCACATTAGGGAAAAAAGCAGGTTTTACCGTTACAATTGCTGACATTTTAAAAGGGACATTAGCAACAGGTCTACCGATAATTTTCGGATTAGATATTCACCCACTATGGTTCGGATTAGCAGCTGTTCTTGGACATGTATATCCGATTTTTGCAAAATTCCGTGGTGGTAAAGCAGTTGCAACTTCTGCCGGGGTGCTATTATGCTACTCACCAGTTGTTTTTGCAATATTAGCTGTTGTATTTTTCACCCTTTTATTTACAACAAGATACGTATCACTTTCTTCTATGGTAACAGCTGTCGTTGCTGTTATTGCATCCATTGTTAGCGGGGATAAAATCTTCATTATTGCGATGTGTTTATTAGCAGGTATGGTTATTTATAAACACCGTGCAAATATCGGACGAATTATAAATAAAACTGAACCGAAAGCAAACTTCTCAAAAAAGCAAAAATAAATGAATCTTTCCGTAACAAAAGAAGCAGCACAATGGTATAAAAACGAATTAAACTTACAATCAGGTGAAACACTACGCTTTTTCGTACAATACGGTGGTTGCAGTACTGTGCAAAAAGGACTTTCTTTAGGTATTCGTAAAGATGATCCTGCACATCCTGCTGTTCAAATTCAAGAAGAAGGTATTAACTTCTTCATTGAAGGCGATGATGAATGGTTCTTCGATGGACATAATTTATTAGTTACACTTAATGACGGTGATGATTTCCCTCAATTTAATTATGAAAAATAAATGTTTGTAGCAGAACATGAAGTTGAAATCCGCTATGCGGAAACAGATCAGATGGGTGTTGTTTACCATTCAAACTATTTAGTGTGGCTGGAACTTGGGCGCACGAAACTTATACAAGATTTAGGATTTTCATATGTTGAAATGGAGAAAGAGGGAATTATTTCTCCTGTGTTAGACTTGCAAATTTCATATCGTAAAGCGATGCGTTACGGAGAAAAAGCTATTGTGAAAACGTGGGTTGATACTGTGAGCCCGCTTCGCGTTGTATATGGATATGAAATTTATAATGGTGATGGCGAACTTTGTATTACTGCAAGTACGACGAATATTTGTGCGAAAAAAGAAGGGTTCCGCCCTGTATCATTTAAAAAGTTATATCCTGAGTGGTATGCGAAATATGAAGAAATTAAGAAAAAATAAATGATTCAAATTGTAACTGTTCGTAGCGGTGATAGCGTATATAGCTTAGCATCAAAATATGGATCAACACCTGATGAAATAGTTAAAGACAATGGACTAAATCCTGCTGAAACACTCGTTGTTGGTCAGGCACTTATCGTTAACACGAAAGGAAATAATTACTATGTGCAGCCTGGTGACAGTCTGTATCGAATTTCTCAAACATATAACGTTCCTCTTGCTAGTTTAGCTAAAGTTAATAATCTATCTTTAAAATCCATTCTCCATGTCGGGCAACAATTATATATACCGAAAGGGACGAAGCGAGCAGTAGAATCCATAGCTTATCTACAACCTTCAACCATTCCAATAAAAGAAAGTTTAGTAAATGCTACACGTGCTATTAATCCATTTTTAACATATTTAGCCTACTTTAGTTTTGAAGCAAAAAGAGATGGTACATTAAAAGAACCTACTGAAACAGCTAAAATCGCTACTATTGCAACGCAAGGTAAAACCATCCCTATGCTCGTTATTACAAATATTGAAAATGGAAATTTCAGTGCCGATCTGACATCGGTTATTTTACGCGATGCAACAATCCAAAATAAATTCATTACAAACATTTTACAAACAGCTGAAAAATATGGCATGCGAGACATTCATTTTGATTTCGAGAATGTAGCACCCGAAGACCGCGAGGCATATAATCGCTTTTTACGAACTGTAAAAACACGCTTACCTAGCGGGTACACATTGAGCACAACTCTCGTACCGAAAACAAGTTCAAATCAAAAAGGAAAGTTTTTTGAAGCTCACGATTATAAAGCACAAGGGCAAATTGTTGATTTTGTCGTCATTATGACATACGACTGGGGTTGGCAAGGCGGACCACCAATGGCTATTTCTCCTATTGGTCCAGTAAAAGAAGTACTTCAATATGCAAAATCTCAAATGCCACCACAAAAAATTATGATGGGACAAAATTTATACGGTTTTGATTGGAAACTTCCGTTCAAGCAAGGAAATCCACCTGCAAAAGCAATTAGCTCTGTCGCAGCTGTTGCACTAGCTCGTAAATACAATGTTCCTATCCGCTATGACTTCACAGCTCAAGCTCCACATTTTAATTACTTTGATGAAAACGGCGTACAACACGAAGTTTGGTTTGAAGATTCAAGGTCCGTACAAAGTAAATTCAATTTAATGAAAGAACAGGGCATTGGTGGTATTAGTTATTGGAAGATTGGTTTACCATTCCCGCAAAATTGGCGTTTACTCGTTGAAAACTTTACGATTACAAAAAAGGGCTGAATGGGTAATCCGAAAAAGAATTCAAAAGACTTTGCACCGAATCATATTGGAACGCAATCGAAAAAAGCTGGTGGCAATAAAGGAAAACAAATGCAAGACCAAACTGGTAAACAACCGATTGTTGATAACGGTTAAATGAGAAGAAGTCGCCGCAAGTCGTTTGAAGAACTTGTAAATGAAAATAAACAACAATTATTAAGCGATCGTGATGCAATTGATCGCATTGAAGAGCGTATTGAGAAACGTTATGAAATGAAATTTTTTAAGCAAGCTGAATAAGTGTATGGAGTGGGGAATGTATCCTTACCGTTAGATTATGTTGTAATTGATTTTGAAACAACAGGATTTAACCCTTATAATGATAAAATTATTCAAGTTGCAGCTGTGAAATATCGTAATCATGAACTGGTAGATCAATTTGTTTCATACGTGAATCCAGAGCGTCCGATTCCGAGCCGAATTACGAGTTTAACAGGTATTACAAATTATCGTGTTTCAGATGCACCCACGATTGAAGAAGTTTTACCTTTATTTTTAGCATTTTTACATACAAATGTTATTGTGGCTCATAATGCTTCTTTTGACATGCGCTTTTTGAAAAGTAATGTAAATATGCTTGGGTTTCCTGAACCTAAAAATAAGGTGATTGACACTGTGTTTTTAGCAAAAAAATATATGAAGCACGCACCTAATCATAAACTTGAGACGTTAAAGCGAATGCTTGGAATTCGTCTAAGTTCTCATAATGCATTTGACGACTGTATTACGTGTGCAGCTGTTTATCAAAAATGTACATCTATTGAAGAAGAAGGGAAACGAAAAGTAAATAAGGCTGTGCTTGATGAAACTGCGGTATACGAAGCGGTGAAAGAAATACTTGTCCGTAATAAACGCAATGTAGAATGGCTGCGTTGTATGAACGTAGGAAGTTATTTAGATATAAAAGCTTTTTATCCAGTTATGAGATTAAAAGTAAAAGGACGAAAGAAATACGTATTAACAGAAATAGTAGAAGGTGATGTGAAAGAAATATGTACGAGCTTAATATGTGAACCAGCTCTAAAAAGTGAAGTTGGTAATACAAGAGTTATGCTTAATAACTTAGCGGATGTCTTGAAATTAGAAAGTTATATTTTAGAACAGTATGATTTTGTATTACAAGCACTTGATGCGTATAGAGAAAATGAAACGAATGCAGATGAGAAGCTCAAAGAGTATTTAAATGTTATGGTATAAATGTGGCGGAAGCTTACGATTATTGTAGTTTTACTTTGTTTAGCGGGATATGCAGCTTATGAACAGTTCGGTAATAAAGATCAGGCGGTACAAGGGAATCAAGAAAAAAGTGAAGCTGCTATGAAAGAGATGATTGCAAGTAATGGTATTGAAATAGGAAAGAGTGCACCAAACTTTGAATTAACTAAGTTAGATGGAACGAATGTAAAGCTATCGGATTTAAAAGGAAAGAAAGTTATTTTAAATTTTTGGGCAACGTGGTGTGGGCCTTGTCAGCAAGAAATGCCTGATATGGAGGCTTTCTATAAAGAACATAAAGAAAACGTAGAAATTTTAGCAATAAATTATACGCCTTCAGAAAAAGGTGGGGGAGAAGAAAAAGTAAATAATTTTGCTAAGGAAAAAGGGATTACTTTTCCTATTTTATTGGACAAGAACATTGATGTGACAACAGCTTATAAAGTAATTACGATCCCAACTTCGTATTTTATAGATACGAAAGGCGTCATTCAGGATAAGTTCATTGGACCGATGACGCAAAAAGAGATGGAAAAACGAATTGCTAAATTAAAATAAATGAATGAGTATAGAAGAATCATGGTGCCACTATTACAAGAAAAGCTATTGCTAAATAGTGCGATTTGTAGCGGAGTAGTAGCTGCCATTTTAAATTTATCTAGACCACTTTTAATGGGATTAATTGTTGATAATCTTATTCAGAGGGAGTTAAAAGATGCATATATGTACATTGCATTGTTTGTGGGAAGTAGATTTATGATGTGGACGAATGCGCTTGTGTTTGGTTATATAAGTGCAAAAGCGAGTCAACGTATATTACAAAAGAAGCGTATAGAATTATTGCGTCACTTTTTTTCATTACCCTTTGAAGAAAGCGAGAAGGTAAAACAAGGAGAGCTAGAAACTTTAGTCGTGTCTGATATTCCGAACTGGGTCAGATTATATGGATCTATATTAATAGAATATATACACGCTATTGCCCAATTTATTGGTGCACTCATAGCACTACAACATATAGATATAAAGTTCATATTGTGGATAACTCCGTTTTTATTTTTAAGTGCAACGGTTCCGATGTTGATGGGGAAAAAGGTAAGAAATATCGCAAGCATTGCTCAAAAGAATCAATCAAGTGTTGTAGAGATGGTGTCACAGTTTGTAAAAGGAGCACAAGATTTACGGAGTCTACAAAAAGAAAAATGGGCCATTCAGTTATTTAAAGAAGTAACGACACAATCTTATAAAACAGAAGTAAAGAAGACGATGATACAACATTACATTGGAGTAGTTGGAACAATGATTGAAACAGGAGCGTATATCGTTGTTCTCATTATAGGCGCACAGAAAATAATGAGGGGGGAAATGGAAGTCGGTTCCATTGATGCAGTGTTAGCCACAATTGAAATGCTCTTTTTTCCAGTCCGTTACGTGGGTGATTTATTAATGATGACACAAGTTGCAGTCGCTTCGGCAAATAGAGTTTTTTCCTTTTTAGATAAACGAGTAGCAGATAGTAATCTAGAAAGGGCGATGGGGATGACGGTAACAAATGTTTCATTTCAGGAGAGTGATGGAGAGAAATGCAGAATTCATAATATTGATTTGCAAATTAATCCTGGGGAACTCGTAATCATTGTGGGAGAAAGTGGTGCAGGGAAAACGACCCTTTTAAAATTACTAACGGGTTTATATAAACCATCTAACGATAGCGTTGTTTATTATGGTAATGAGGCTCGGATGACTACAGTATGGCAAGAACCACGTTTTTTTCGGACGACAATAAAAGAGAATATATATTTCGGGGAAGAGGGCTTAGAAAACCAGTTAGAAAAAAATGCTGAACTTGTAAATGTAACGCCGATTATTAGGGGGGTATCTGAAGGGAGTCAAACTGTACTACATAAAAGCGGTGAAGAGTTTTCGGGAGGAGAAAGAAAACGTCTTGCACTATTGCGAGCGATTGTATCAAATCCGAATCTTATTATTTTAGATGAACCGACTGCTGGGTTAGATTCGGGCAATCAAGAAGTGGTTTGGAATATGATTGAAGGGATAGGAAGAGATGTAACGAGAATTGTGGCAACACATGACGTAGAGAGAGCGATGCTAGCAGATCGTGTTGTCATAATGAGAGAAGGGAGTATTATTGCATGTGGAAGTCCTGAAAAATTAATAAATAATCATTCATTTTTAAAGGGATGTGAATAAATGGTCAAACATAATCCATTTCAATCACGTGCAACTTTCGAAGTAGATGGAAAAACGTATCATTATTATCAATTGAAAGCGCTTGAAAATGCAGGGGTTGGCAACGTATCTCAATTACCATATTCCGTGAAAGTTTTACTTGAATCTGTACTTCGTCAAGTAGATGGACGTGTAATTACAGAAGAGCATGTTACAAATTTAGCGAAGTGGGGAACGAAAGATGTTCAAGATATCGATGTTCCGTTTAAACCATCTCGTGTAATTTTACAAGATTTCACTGGTGTTCCAGCTGTTGTAGATTTGGCTTCGCTTCGTAAAGCAATGGCAGATATGGGCGGGGATCCTGATAAAATTAATCCAGAAATTACTGTAGACCTTGTAATTGATCACTCTGTACAGGTTGATAGAGCGGGTACGGCAGATGCGCTTGCATTCAACATGGACTTAGAGTTTAAACGTAATGAAGAACGTTATAAATTTTTAAGCTGGGCACAAAAATCATTTGATAACTATCGTGCAGTTCCACCAGCAACAGGTATCGTACACCAAGTAAACCTTGAATATTTAGCACCAGTTGTTCACGCGGTGAAAAATGCTGAAGGCGACTTAGTTGCATACCCAGATTCATTAGTTGGAACAGACTCACATACAACGATGATTAACGGTATCGGTGTTCTTGGATGGGGCGTTGGTGGTATTGAAGCAGAAGCAGGAATGCTTGGACAGCCTTCATACTTCCCAGTACCTGAAGTAATCGGTGTGAAATTAACTGGCATACTTCCAAGTGGTACTACAGCAACTGATGTTGCATTAAAAGTAACACAAGTATTACGTCAAAAAGGTGTAGTTGGTAAATTCGTTGAGTTCTTCGGTAATGGACTAAAGAGCATGCCTCTAGCTGACCGTGCAACAATTTCAAATATGGCGCCAGAATACGGCGCAACTTGTGGATTCTTCCCAATCGACGACATTTCATTAGAATACTTACGTTTAACAGGTAGAGATGAAGAGCAAATTCGCGTTGTTGAAGAATACTGTAAAGCAAACGGTTTATTCTATACAGCAGACAGTAAAGATCCAATTTACACTGATCTTGTTGAAATTGATTTAAATACAATCGAATCAAACCTTTCTGGACCGAAACGCCCACAAGATTTAATTCCACTTTCAGATATGAAAGATGCGTTCCACAAAGCTGTTTTAGCACCAGTTGGAACACAAGGCCTTGGATTTAATGAGCAAGAGTTCGATAAAGAAGTGAAGGTTACATTAGAAGATAAAGAAGTAACGATGAATACAGGCGCAATTGCAATCGCTGCAATTACAAGCTGTACAAATACATCAAACCCATACGTATTAATTGGAGCAGGTCTAGTTGCGAAAAAAGCAATTGAAAAAGGGCTTGAAGTACCTAGTTATGTAAAAACATCATTAGCACCAGGATCTAAAGTTGTTACTGAGTACTTAGATAAATCAGGTTTAACAACATATTTAGATCAATTAGGTTTCCAAACAGTTGGTTACGGCTGTACGACTTGTATCGGTAACTCTGGTCCATTAGCAGAGGAACTAGAAGAAGCAATCGCAGCAAATGATTTATTAGTAACATCTGTTTTATCTGGTAACCGTAACTTCGAAGGTCGTATTCATCCGCTTGTAAAAGCGAACTACTTAGCATCACCACCACTTGTTGTGGCATATGCACTTGCAGGTACTGTTGATATTGACCTGAAAAATGATGAAATCGGTAAAGATGTAAATGGTAATGCTGTTTACTTCAATGATATTTGGCCATCAGCTAAAGAAATTGAAGATGTAGTTCAAAGTGTTGTTACATCTGAATTGTTCAAAAAAGAATATGCACAAGTATTTAACAGCAATGAGCGTTGGAATGAAATCCAAACTTCAAATGAAGCTTTATATACTTGGGATAATGACTCAACTTATATTCAAAACCCACCATTCTTTGAAGGTTTATCTAAAGAGCCAGGTGAAGTTGAAACATTATCAGGTTTACGCATAGTTGGTAAATTTGGTGACTCTGTAACGACAGATCACATTTCACCAGCAGGTTCAATTGGTAAGCATACACCAGCGGGACGTTACTTATTAGAAAACGGCGTACAACCAGTTGACTTCAACTCTTACGGTTCTCGTCGTGGTAACCATGAAGTTATGATGCGTGGTACATTTGCAAACATCCGTATTAAAAACCAAATCGCACCAGGAACAGAAGGCGGATATACAACATATTGGCCAACTGGTGAAGTAACATCTATCTATGATGCTGCTATGAAATATAAAGAAGATGGAACAGGTCTTCTAGTTGTTGCTGGTAAAGATTACGGTATGGGAAGTTCTCGTGACTGGGCTGCGAAAGGTACAAACTTATTAGGTATTAAAGCAGTAATCGCAGAAAGCTTCGAGCGTATTCACCGCAGTAACTTAGTGTTAATGGGCGTATTACCACTTCAATTTAAAGATGGCGACAGCGCTGAAACGTTAGGTCTTGTTGGTAACGAGTCATTTGAAATTCAAATTGACAAAACAGTTAGACCACGCGATCTTGTAAAAGTAGTTGCAACCGATGCAGATGGCAATAAAAAGCAATTTGAAGTAGTAGCTCGTTTCGATAGTGAAGTTGAAATTGACTACTACCGTCACGGTGGTATCCTGCAAATGGTTCTTCGTGAGAAAATTGAAGAGTCTAAAGTGTCGAACTAAATGAACAACTCATGTTTTATCTATAAAAAAATTATAGAGGTGAGAAAAATGAGTAAACGAAAAGCAAATCATACTATTTCAGGAATGAATGTTGCATCCGCACAAGGGCAAGGTGCTGGTTATAACGAAGAGTTTGCAAATGAGGCGTTAACTCCAGCAGAGCGACAAAATAATAAGAAACGTAAAAAGAATCAGTAAATGAACGCTATGTTAAAACAGAAAATTTTTCTATTCGTTTTTTCTTTACTATGTGCAGTACATATATTTCAAGTGGAAAAAGTGGAAGCGAAAATGTTGCTTAGAAAAGAGCTAGAACCAACTGGCTATGTAACGTGGGAAGTACCTAATAATGAAAAAATTATCGCAATTACATTTGACGATGGACCAGATCCAACTTATACACCACAAATATTAAATTTATTACGTCAATATAAAGCGGAAGCGACTTTTTTTATGATTGGATTTCGAGTTCAACGTAATCCATATTTAGTAAAGCAAGTGTTAAAAGAGGGACATGAAATTGGAAATCATACGATGAATCATTTGTATGCCAATAATTCATCAGATGAAAAATTAGAAAATGATATTTTAGATGGAAAGAAATATTTTGAAAAATGGGTGAAAGAGCCTTTGTTATTCCGTCCTCCAGGCGGATATATTAACGATGCTGTATTTAAAACAGCTAAAGAAGCTGGTTATCAAACTGTTCTATGGTCGTGGCATCAAGACCCTCGTGATTGGGCGAATCCAGGTACTGAGTCCATTGTAAATCATGTTGTGAAACATGCTAAAAGTGGAGATATTGTACTGTTGCACGATGGAGGAAGTGATCGTAGTCAAACAGTGGCGGCGTTATCGAAAATTTTACCTGAGCTTAAAAAGCAAGGATATCGATTTGTAACGGTTTCGGAGTTATTACGTTATAAACATTAGATGCCATATCATAAAGATAAGCAACAAGCTTTTCAAGCAGCGCAACAAGGGGTTACACAAGCAGAAAATTCATTTAACAATATCGTGAAAAATGATCCGAACTACGGTCATGATTTAAAAGAGTTACGTCAAGAGGTTCAGGAAGCGTATGAACAAATTCAAAATGCACTAGAAGTAGCTTCGGAAACACAACGTCCACAACTTGAGCAATACGAAAATAATCTCCAAAATATTATGCGAAATGTAGATCAACTAGAAAAGTAAATGGGCAAGAAAAAGAAGGATTGTCTTTTTCATGTTGATGGTTTCGAAGAATGGATGGATCAATTTTGTTCTGATTCTTGTAGCAACTTTAGTTTTCCAAATGAAATTCATATCGACCTTTGTGAAACAGAGGAAGAATACATTTTGGAAACAGATGTACCAAATGCGACTGAACAAAATGTACGCATTAAAAAGATGGAGACAGGCCTAAATATATGCATACTTCATAAAAACACTGCTTTACAGCGAACAATCCCTTTACCTACTACTATCATTTATAAGAAGATGCTAGCCTGCTTAGAGAATGGATTTTTAGCCATTCATATTTCCAAAAATGAAGTTGCCGATAAGCATGAAAAGAAGGTTCTTTTTTCAAATTGGGAGTTAACGTAAATGAAGGGCAAGTTACAAAATATTCATCCGCTTGGTATGACAATTATAATAGGGACTTTATTTGCGAGATTTGCTACTTCAATGAGTATTCCTTTTTTAGCAATTTATTTAACAACTGTAAAAGACGTTTCAGCTGGAATGACGGGTGCTATTATTGGAACGAGTGCGCTTGTTGGAGTGTTTGCTAGTTTTATTGGGGGCAATTTATCGGATCGATTTGGTCGAAAGATGATTATAATATGGTCCATGATTGTTTGGGTGTTTGTATTTATAGGATTTTCAGTTGCAGATCATGTTTTGAGTTTCTTTTTATTAAACGCTTTGAATGGATTATGTCGTTCTTTTTTTGAACCGACATCAAGAGCGTTATTATCAGATTTAACAAAACCAGAGTATCGGTTACTCGTCTATAACTTACGATACGGTGCAATAAATGTTGGGGTTGCGATTGGACCGATTGTTGGATTACAGATCGGAAGTGCAAAATCGACAATTCCTTTTTTAGTAGCCGCTGGAGTTTACATTCTATATACAGCTATATTAGCATTGCAATTTAAGAAATATCCACTTGATAAAAAGAAAATTAATACAGAAAATCCTGTTACAATGCTAAATGCAATTCGTATATTGCGAAAGGATGTAGTATTTTTAGTTGCGTTAGTCGGTATTATTTTGAGTAATAGTGGTTTTTCACATTTAACGACGACAGTATCTCAATATTTTGCTAATGCACATATATTTCAGGATGGGGTAAAGTTGTTCTCATATATGCTAGCTTTAAATGCAATTGTAGTAGTGGTTATTCAATACCCTGTCATTCAAATGTGTAAAAAGTATACACCGTTAGCATCAATTATGGTTGGAACGTTATTTGTGAGTGGGGGATTATTTGGATTTGGACTAGTAGAATCTATGTTAGGAGTAGCTATTTGTACCATTATTTTCACATTTGGAGAAGTTTTAATGTTTTCAATGACAGATGTATTTATTGATGAGATCGCTGATTCCAACCTGAAAGGAACATACTTCGGAGCGATGGGCTTTTCAGGAATTGGAGGAGTAATTGGTCCTTGGTTTGGGGGCGTACTTCTCGATTATTACGGGTATCAAAATGGGTTTGTAGTATTTTTAGCGCTAGCTCTATTTTCAACTGTAGCATTTCCTGTACTTTTAGTTACAAAAGGCTTATTGAAAAAAAGGTACGATAGAAATTATAATATGGAAATACAAGTGAAATAAATGCGGGGGTGGAATGAAATGCTATATGAAAACGGCGTAGATAAACTGCTTAGCTTAAACAGAAATATTTCTGAATTATACCGAGAATTAAATGAAATGACCCGGATTTTAACGGAGTGTAATCGAGAAAGCGTGAAATTTGATCGGTTATATGTAAAAGAGTTACTTTGGAAAAAAGAAGATGTTATAGAGAAGTATGATCAATTACTTGTGCAGCTTTGTATGAATGAATGCTTTGATTTAAAAAGTGTAATTACTGGCGAATATAAGTATACATATGAAGAAGTAGAAAGTATTGTTTTACAATTTAATGAAAAGTATAACGTAGCTATTTTAATTAAAGATATTTGTAAAGAATTACAGTTTACATATGGCATTGATATGGACATATCGAGAGCAGCTCGGGTGCAAACATCTCAAGTATAAATGAAACTAGTGAATACGAAAGGGGAAAGAAAATTGGAACAAAAATTATATTACATCGACGCTTATACGAAAGACTTTACTACGAAAATTATTAAGCAAGATTATGATAAAGAAGGTAACTTATATGTTGTTTTAAATGAAACGGCATTTTATCCAACAGGCGGTGGGCAACCATATGATACCGGCACACTAAATGGTACCTTAGTCACTAATGTTGAAGAAGTAAATGGAGAAATCCGCCACTTCATTGCAGAACAATTAGAAACAGAAGAAGTAGAAGGTAAAATTAATTGGGAGCGCCGTTTTGATAATATGCAGCAACATGCAGCTCAGCACATTTTATCTGCTGCTTTTTGGGATCATTTTAACATACCCACTATCGGATTCCACCTTGGAAAAGAAACGGTAACAATTGATTTAGAAACAGAAAACCTTCCTGCAGAAACGATTGAAAAAGCAGTGCAAATTGCCAACAATATTGTTTTTGAAAACCACCCAATCCGTATTCAGTGGATGAACTTAGAGGAAGCTAAAACGTTACCTCTTCGTAAAGAACCGACTTTAACCGAAAATATACGCGTTGTTATTATCGAAAACTTTGATTATAACGGCTGTGGCGGAACTCACCCGAGACGTACAGGTGAAGTAGGTCTTATTCAAGTACTTAATTGGGAGCGCAATAAAGGTGGTATACGATTAACGTTTATCGCTGGCTGGCGCACACTGAAATTAATGGGACAACAGCAACAAATTATGAAAGATGTTTCTAAACAATTAAATAGTAGCGAAACTGATATTCCAGCAAAAGTAGCACAACTTCTTATCTCTCAAAAAGAAAACGAAAAAGCGATACAAACAATGAATGAAAAATTATTACTTGCAGAGGCAAATGAACTATTACAACAGCCTGCAGAAATACATGCTGGATTACTTATTTCTAAAGTATTTATAAATCGTTCTATGCAAGAAGTCGCAAAACTATCTGCTATCATTACAGAACAACAAGAGCATGCAATTACGTATTTCATCATTGAAAATGATGACAAACTACAATGCATCCTCGCTTGTGGAAAAACAGTAACGCTCAATATGAATGCTCTTTTAAAAGACGCACTTCCTGCAATTGAAGGAAAAGGTGGCGGAAATAAAAAAAGTGCTCGCGGTGGTGGGAAAGCGATTATGAACGGGGATGAGTTTTTACATCAGCTTATTTCTTCTTTACAGTCGGCGGTGTAAATGGAAAATGTAATGCAAGTTCGTGTTACTGGAATTTTAATTGAAGATGAAAAGGTATTGCTAGTAAAGCAAAAAGTTGCTAATCGGGATTGGTCTTTGCCTGGGGGAAGGGTAGAGAATGGTGAAACGTTAGAAGAAGCGATGATTCGAGAAATGAAAGAAGAAACGGGATTAGATGTTAAGGTTAAGAATTTATTGTATGTTTGTGATAAACCAGATGCTCTCCCGTCTTTATTACATATTACATTTCTGCTTGAAAGGATTGAAGGTGAAATCACTTTACCTTCTAACGAGTTTGATCATAATCCAATTCATGATGTACAAATGGTGCGAATAGAAGAATTAAGTAGTTATGGTTTCTCTGAGAAATTTACTAAACTTGCATCTGAAAAATTTCTGAATGCAGGAAGTTACCAAGGTTTAAAACAAAATATTGGCTTGTAAATGCGTCCACCTTTAACAAAATCTATATCACTTGAAGATTTCAAAAGCTATTATTGGTTAAAAGCAGAACTCCAAGCATTTTGTCGTGAGCATGATTTACCAGCTAGTGGCTCTAAAATCGAAATAACCGAGCTTATCTCACATTATTTAACTACGGGTAAAGTATTAAAAAACAGTTCTCATCAAAAGGTGAGTAGAGCTTCCCTCTCTTATAAAGAACTTTCTCTTCAAACGATTATTACTGAAAATCACCGCTGCAGTGAAGATATACGTGCTTTTTTTAAAGAAAAAATTGGAGGAAACTTCCGCTTTACAGTAGCTCTTCAAAAGTTTTTTAAAGAAAATATCGGAAAAACATATGAAGACGCTATAACGTTTTGGTATGAGGAAAACGAACGTAAAAAAGACCCTACGTATAAAACAACTATTGGCACACAGTTCGAATACAATCGTTTCACTCGCGACTTTTTTGAAGATCCAAATAACAAAGGAAAATCAAAAGCTGACGTTATCGCTGCTTGGAACGAAATAAAAGTAAAACCTGGTAGCAATGCTTATATTCCTCAAAAAGTAGAAAACTAGATGAATAGAGCGGTTATTGTAGAGGCGAAAAGAACACCTATCGGTAAGAAGAATGGGATGTTGAAAGAGTATGAAGTTCAGCAATTAGTAGCGCCACTTCTTTCATTTCTAGGTAAAGGAATTGAGAGGGAAATAGACGATGTAATATTAGGGAATATTGCAAGATTATCTGCTTTAGAAGCAGGACTTGGTTATCATATTCCTGGTGTAATGATTGATCGGCAATGTGGTGCTGGTTTAGAAGCAATTCGTACCGCGTGTCATCTCATTCAAGGTGGGGCAGGTAACTGTTATATCGCCGGGGGAGCAGAGAGTACAAGTACGTCACCTTTTCAAAAGAGGGCACGATTTTCACCTGAAGCAATTGGTGATCCTGATATGGGAGTAGCGGCTGAATATGTTGCAGAGCGTTATAATATAACGAAAAAAATGCAAGACGAGTACGCTTGCCTTAGTTATAAACGGACACTGCAAGCGTTAGAAACAGGATATATACATGATGAAATATTGTCTTTTAATGGATTATTAGATGAATCTATAAAGCCAGAAATGAAGTATGAAAGAATGATTAAGAGAACAAAACCTGTATTTTTACACAATGGAACGGTGACGGCAGGGAATTCGTGTGGTGTAAATGATGGGGCGTGTGCTGTTCTTGTAATGGAAGAGGAGCAAGCTCGAAAATTAGGATATAAGCCAGTTCTTCGTTTCGTTCATAGTGCTGTAGTTGGAGTTGATCCAAACCTCCCGGGAACTGGTCCGATATTTGCCGTGCAAAAACTACTTAGAGAAATGAATTTAGCAATAGAAGATATTGATTGTATTGAGATGAATGAAGCGTTCGCTTCGAAAATTGTTGCTTGTGCAAAGGAATTACAAATTCCATATGAGAAGCTCAATGTGAATGGTGGTGCAATTGCGCTCGGGCATCCGTACGGTGCATCTGGCGCTATGCTTGTGACACGGTTGTTTTATCAGGCAAAAAGAGATTCTATGAAATATGGAATGGCGACATTAGGAATTGGGGGCGGAATAGGACTTGCTCTATTATTTGAGAAAGTAGAAGACTAGATGTCTCAAATGGGGATTATAAAAGAATATAAAAAGCATGCCTCTTTACAACCGAATAAAATAGCGATAAAGGAAAATGATAGAGCTTTAACATATAAAGAGTGGTTCGAATCAGTTTGTAAAGTAGCAAACTGGTTGCGCGTAACAGAATCGAAGAATAAAACAATAGCAATTGTATTAGAAAATCGTATGGAGTTTTTACAACTATTTGCGGGTGCTGCTATGGCTGGGTGGATTTGTGTACCATTAGATGTGAAATGGAAAAAGGATGAGCTAAAAGAAAGACTAGCAATTAGTAATTCGGATATGGTTGTGACGGAACGGTATAAGTTAAATGATATTTCAGATGAAGAAGGAAGAGTAATTGCAATTGATGAATGGAAACAAATAATAGAGAACTACCTTCCTACAGAGTATCCTGGAGAAAATGTACAAAATGCCCCTTTTTATATGGGGTTTACATCAGGATCGACTGGAAAGGCAAAAGCATTTTTGCGTGCACAACAATCGTGGGTTCATAGTTTTGATTGTAATGTACATGACTTTCATATGAGAAAGGAGGATTCTATTTTAATAGCTGGAACGCTCGTTCACTCTCTTTTCTTATACGGCGCAATAAGTGCATTATATGTAGGACAAACGGTGCACGTTATGAGAAAGTTTATTCCAGATCAAGTGTTGGATAAGTTAGAGACTGAAAATATTTCGGTCATGTATACAGTACCAACAATGCTGGAGTCTTTATATAAAGAAAATAGAATAATAGAAAATAAGATGAAAATTATTTCGTCAGGAGCAAAATGGGAAGCTGAAGCGAAAGAAAAAATAAAGAGTATATTTCCTTATGCAAAAAAATACGAATTTTACGGTGCATCGGAACTAAGTTTTGTAACAGCATTAGTCGATGAAGAGAGTGGAAAAAAGCCAAATTCAGTAGGGAAACCTTGTCACAATGTGCAAGTTCGAATATGTAATGAAGCAGGAAAAGAAGTACAGCTAGGTGAGATAGGAACTGTTTATGTGAAAAGTGATCAGTTTTTTATGGGATACATATTAGATGGTGTTTTAGTTCCAGGGCTAACTGAAGATGGCTGGATGACAGTACATGATGTAGGCTATCAAGATGAGGAAGGGTTTATATATATAGTTGGTAGAGAGAAAAATATGATTCTATTTGGTGGAATTAATATTTATCCAGAAGAGATAGAAAGTGTGTTATATACGCATCAAGCTGTTGAAGAAATTGTTGTTGTTGGTGTAAAAGATAGTTATTGGGGTGAAAAGCCTGTCGCTATCGTAAAAGGAAGTGCTACGAAACAACAATTAAAGAGCTTTTGCTTACAGAGATTATCATCTTTTAAACTACCGAAAGAATGGCATTTTGTAGATGAAATACCTTATACAAATAGCGGGAAGATTGCTCGCAATGCAGCGAAAAGTATGATTGGAAATTGGGAGAAAACATATGAATAGATGAATACAAAAAATTTAGTTTTCGTCGCATTATTTAGTTCTGTTATGGGAGTGTTAGGGTTAATACCTCCGATTGCTCTTTCTATCACACCAGTTCCGATTACATTACAATCACTTGGTGTTATGCTTGCAGGTGGCCTGTTAGGATCACGTCTTGGGGCATTAAGCCAGCTCATTTTCTTGCTTATAGTTGGAGTTGGAGCACCATTACTTGCGGGTGGACGTGGGGGTCCAGGTGTATTTGTTGGACCAAGTGCAGGATATTTACTTGGTTATATCGTTGGAGCGTTTGTAATTGGATATTTAATTGAGCGTTTACACGAAGTCTCTATTATAAAGGTATTATGTATTAATATAATTGGTGGTATTTTCGTAGTTTACGTATTTGGTATTACTGTACAAGCTTTCTTAATGGATGTTTCTGTATGGGAGACAATGAAAGTGAGTGCTGTGTTTTTACCAGGGGATTGCATAAAAGCAATTATTGCAGCGATTCTCGTGACAAAATTACATCGTTCATTGAAACACATTATTACGCCCGCTTTAAAGAATGGAAAATATACAAATGCGGGATGAATGATGATGAATGTACCGCTAACAATTAGTTCTATGATGGAAAGAGCAGAGAAACTGTTTTCGAAGAAAGAAATTGTTTCACGGACACATGATACAGTTACAACGTTAACGTATAAGCAGTTAGGGGAAAGGACGAGAAGACTTTCAAGCGCGCTAAAAAAATTAGGAATAAAAGAAGGCGAGCGTATAGGAACGTTAGCGTGGAATCATCATCGACATGTGGAGGCGTATTTTGCTATTCCAGGTATTGCTTCCGTTTTACACACAATTAATATTCGTTTATCTCCTCAACATATTTCATACATTATTCAGCACGCAGAAGATCGCATTTTACTCATTGATGAAGATCTCGTACCACTCGTTGAAAACATTCAATCGCAATTATCAACTGTACAAGCCTACATTATTATGACTGATAAAGATGAACTTCCAAATACTACACTAGATCCTGTATATCATTATGAAAAGTTATTAGAAGAAGGGGATCCCAATTTCCAATTTGTAAAAGATATTGATGAAAATGCACCTGCTGGTATGTGTTATACGTCAGCGACTACAGGAAACCCAAAAGGTGTTGTATATACGCATCGTAGTACGGTTTTGCATTGTATGGCACTCGGTTTAGTTGATACAGCTGCTTTATCGGAAAGTGATGCAGCGATGGCAATCGTACCGATGTTTCATGTGAATGCTTGGGGACTTCCTTTTGCAGCTACTTGGTTTGGAACTAAACAAGTTCTGCCAGGACCGATGTTTACTCCGAAAATTTTATTAGAGATGATTCAAGCTGAAAAAGTAACGATAGCAGCAGGTGTACCGACAATTTGGCTCGGTGTATTACAAGAGTTAGAAAATAATAGTTACGATTTATCTAGTATAACGAGAATATTATGCGGTGGTGCAGCTGCACCGAAAAGCGTTATTAAAGCATTTGAGCAAAAATATAATGTTCCTTTCGTACATGCATATGGTATGACTGAAACGAGTCCACTCGTAACGCTTGCACGTTTAAAAAGTTATGAAACAGAATTATCATATGAAGAGCAATTAGAAATCCGCTCCAAACAAGGATATCTTGTACCTGGTGTAGAGATGAAAGTAGTCGGTACAAATGGTGAAGTGAAGTGGGATGGTACGGAGATGGGAGAATTATGTTTACGAGCACCTTGGATCGCTGAAAGCTATTATAACGATGATCGTACTGTCGAAGGATTCCGTGACGGTTGGTTATATACTGGCGATGTCGTTACAGTTGATGAGGAAGGCTGCGTGAAAATTGTTGATCGTACGAAGGATGTTATTAAAAGCGGGGGCGAGTGGATTTCTTCAGTCGATCTTGAAAATGCTTTAATGGCACATGATGCTATATTTGAAGCGGCTGTCGTTGCAATTCCTCATCCGCAGTGGCAAGAACGCCCAGTTGCCTGCGTTGTTCAAAAGAAAAATAGTACGGTTACAAAAGAAGAAATATATGAGTTTTTAAAACCGCAGTTTGCGAAGTGGTGGTTACCAGATGATATTGTATTTATGGAAGAAATACCGAAAACATCTGTTGGTAAGTTTTTAAAACAGGCACTTCGAAAAGAACTTGAGCATTTGCATAAAGAGAAATAAATGGGAATAGCGATATTGGGAGCGGGATTCGTGTTTTATTTTGGTGATGCTTCAATGTACCGTTTAATTGCTACGTTCATTATCTTATTTGCTGCGATTCCTGCACTTGAAGTTATTAAATATGAGAGTAAGTCGGGTTATGAAAAGTATGCACTTACTTTACCAGTTACTAGAAGTAATATTGTACAAAGTCACTACTTTTTCTATTTTTCAGTTGTAATTATTGGTACCTTATTATCATATGGCGTATTTTATGTATATGGTTTAGTTTCAGATACACCAATTGATGATGGTATATTTAAGAGTGTTTCTTTAGGGACGTTCATCATTCTTAATGCCGGAGCAATAGCCTATCCACTTCTTTATATTTTTGGAGCAGAAAAATCTGATGCTATTACAATTGGAGGCGCATGCGGGGGACTTGTTACTTATTTTGGATTACAAAGTGTAATTGGCTATCTAATAGAACAATTTCCAATATCAAATTTAAATTCATCTGTATACGTTTCAATTCTATATACAATATTTGGCGTTATCCTATATATCTTTTCTTTTTTTATTTCGGTATTTATATATCGTAAGAAGGAATTTTAAATGTTAAATCTTCTAGAAATTGAAAATTTAAGTAAATCATTTGGAAACAAAGTTGTATTAAGAGATGTTTCCTTCAATGTGCCGCCTGGATCAATTGTTGGATTCATTGGTGATAATGGGGCTGGGAAATCAACAACTTTTAAAGCAGTACTAGAATTAATTTCTAAAGATAGCGGTACAGTAAAAATATTTGGTGAAGAAAATATAAGTAAATATGCCAAGATTAAGGAAAAGATAGGAGTCGTATTTGATGCAATGAATCTACCAGCTCATCTTACAATAAAACAACTAAATAAAGTTTTTGAAAAGATGTTTGAATCTTGGGATAGGGAAAATTTTTATCGATTAGTTAATTCTTTCTCTTTACCTACCAATGAAAAAGTAGGTGGATATTCACGTGGTATGTCAATGAAACTCTCTATAGCTATTGCGCTGTCGCATAATGCCAAATTATTAATCCTAGATGAAGCGACGGGAGGTCTTGATCCTTCATCTAGGGAGGGCGTGTTAGAGGAATTAAAAAGTTTTGTGAGTAAAAGTAATGGTGGTATATTACTTTCTTCTCATATTATGAGTGATGTAGAAAAAATAGCTAGCCACCTTATCATTATAAAAGATGGAGAAATTTTATTGAATGAAGAAAAAGATAAGGTTTTGGACAGTTACGCCATTGTAGATGTTGACGTGGAACAACTAACTTTAATCAACAAAGATATAGTTGTGGCAAAGAGGAACCATGGTTCTTATTTCAATGTACTCGTATCAGATGTACATAAATTACCAAGTGAGATTGCTCATAGAGCCATCTCGATAGAAGATATGAGTGTCTTATTAACGAGGAGTGAAAAATAAATGGGATTTGGTGAAAAGCTTTTTAAATTAAGAAAGGAAAAGGGCCTTTCTCAAGAAGCGTTAGCTGAGAAACTAAATACGACAAGGCAAGCAGTTAGTAAATGGGAAAACGGTCAAGGTTTTCCTGAAACTGAAAAGTTAATAATGATTGGAAATGTATTTGAAGTCTCTCTTGATTACTTATTAAAAGAAACTGCTGAGCAAAGTAATGAAAAGGAAAATGGTTATTATGTAAGTAAAGAAATGGCGGAAGGGTATGTAGTGTATGGACAAAAAATTTCTAAATATATCGCATTAGGATTTAGCTTGCTCATTTTATCTACAATACCGTATTTATTATTTAAAGAAAATGCAACAATGTCTACATTCCTTGTCATTATCATTGCTGTCCTTGGAATTGGAGCGATGATGGTACCTGTAACGATAGAAGAGAGGCGATACAATGTATTAAAAAAGGAAGAATTACTATTTGATCAAAACTTTCTAAAAGAATTGACAAAAAGATATGCGACTATTAAGAAGAAGTATGCAGCAGTAGTGATCGTTGGATTTTGTTTTATTGCAGCAGGAGCAATACCATTTTTATTTGAGAAAAAACGAATCACGTCAGGAGAGCTCGTGCAGTATTATCCTTACTGTGTTGTACTTATTGCTATTGGATTCTATCTTTTTGTTCGTGTTTTAGGAGTGTTAGAGACGTATCGGATTTTAGTAGAAAATAAAGAATATAGTAATCGTTTTATCTTTAAACTCAAAAAGAAAGTGAGAGAAAAAGTGGATAATTTTTAAATGATTGTTGAGAAGTGGTCATATCCAGCGTTGTATACGAAGCGTCTTATATTAAGGGAAATTAATATGAGTGATATTTTACATATATATGAGTATGCCTCAGATAAAGAAATGTCAACGTATACAGTATGGGATGCTCATCAATCGTTACATGACACACAAAAATATATAGAAGAAATTGTGAGTCAATATGAGAAAGAAAAAGTAGCTCCTCTTGGAATTGTATTAAGAGAGGAACAAAAACTCATAGGGACTTGTGGATTTATAAAATATGATGTAACTGAACATAAAGCGGAAATTGCATACGCCTTATCACGAAAATATTGGGTTAGAGGATTAGTTACCGAGGCGGCGTCAGCTTTTTTTTAGATGGAAGCGAACTGTCGAAGGGAGTGGAAACAGATTAAAGGTGGTGCTCTCATGAAACAGAAAGACGTGCAGACATGCTCTCATTGCGGTTCTCAAAACATAGGAGAAGGTGAGTTTATCGGTTATGCACAAATACGGAAAAAGGAAACGATGTTCACATCTTCACCAGTAGATGCTTATATTTGTACAGATTGCGGGAATATCCTTTCATTAAAGGTACGGAATTATGAAAAGTTTAAGCAGAAGCCGCTATGAATGACATTCAATGCAGCACAAGAAATTGAAAACGCAGAAATAGATATGCTCTCTTCTAGATTAGAGGCACTACAAGCAATAAGCGGAAATCCAATGCAAATACAAATGAAAAAATTCGGGAGTGCTACTGCCTTTTCATCCAAAGTAATTGCTGGTCCTGCTTTTAATACGGTAAAAGCCATTACATATACAAATACAGATGCAATAGATGAGATCATCTCTTATTATGAATCACTACAAATCCCTTGCCGTTTTGAAATTACACCAGCGCAAGGTACAGCTGAACTATTTCAACATTTATCTAAAAAAGGTTTTTATCAATCTAGCTTCCATACTGCTTTATATAGTATACCGAGAGGAAATCCATCCCTTATTCCTTCTAACATTTCAGTACGCCAACTAAAAGAAAATGAATTTGATATTTTTGCAGACATATATGTACGCGGATTTAATATGCCCTCCTTTACAAAGGAGGGTGTACGTCAAAATAACGAAATTCTTTACAATAAACCAGGCTGGTATTTTTTCATAGCAGAAGTTCAAAATATTCCTGCGGGCATTGGTGTCCTGTATATAAATAAGGGAATTGCATCATTAGCTGCTTCTGCTACTTTTCCAGAATTTCAGCGTATAGGCTGTCACACTGCATTAATTCAAAAACGAATTGAGGCAGCTATTAAATCCAATTGTAATTTAATAGTTGGACAAGCAAGGTTCGGTAGTAGTAGTCAAAATAATATGGAACGCGCTCATTTGAAAATCGCTTATACAAAATCAATATGGACTGCAAAAGACATGTAAATGACAAAGCATGATCATGGTTTAAAAGAAAAAGTAGAAGGTACCATTGATAAGGTAACAGGTGAAGTAAAAGAAGTTGTCGGGAAAGTAACGGATAACAAAAAATTACAAGCCGAAGGAAAATGGGATAAAATAAAAGGAAATGCAAAAAGCACTGTCGGTAATGTAAAAGAAAAAGCACACGAGTATAAAGAACATAAAGAAGACAAATAAATGATGATGAATATAAAAATACCGAATGATAAAAAAGAAGAGCTTGTAGCACAAATTCAGCAATTTTTCATGGAAGAAGATTTAGATGAAATTGGACGTTTTCAAGCAGAACGTTTAATAGAAGAAATGATAAAGTTAGTGGGACCATTTGCCTACAATCAAGCAATTGGAGATGCAAGAAAGCTTGTAAGTGAGAAATTAACGAATATTGAAGAAGATTTGTATGTATTAGAGAAGAATGAAGGGAAATAAATGGAAATTAAATGTGTAAATTTAATATTTCAAGATGAGTTAGTTCCTTTAGGGAAAGTAAATAAGCTTATTATTCACCATACGTCAGAAGATGGATGGGATGTGTATAAAACACATGAATTTCATCAAACTGTAAGAGGATGGAGCGGGATTGGTTACAATTATTTTATTGAAGAGGACGGAACAGTAATTGAAGGAAGAGGGTTACATATTGGAGCACATGCGAAAGACAATAATCGAGATACAATTGGAATATGTATGACGGGTAATTTTGATAAGTATGATCCAACTACTGCACAAATGAATGCATTATATCCTTTATGTAAAATGTTTATGAAACAGTTTGCTATAAAGAAGGAAAATATACTAGGTCATAGGGAGCTAGAAGGAGTAACAAAAAGTTGTCCTGGAAATCGTTTTTCTATGGTAGAGTTAAGAAAAATAGTATCTTAATTGTTTCGTGATTTGGAAGGGGATACAGAAATGAGGATAACGACTTATCAACAAAAAAGCCCGTTGAAGCAAGAATGTGAGGATTCTTATTTTTGTAATGAAGACAAAAAAATTTATGGTGTATGTGATGGTGCAACACCGCTCGTTCCGTTTCGTGACGAAAAGGAACATAATGGAGCATACATCGCTTCACATTTATTTGCAAGTCATTTTACTTCATTACGGGAAAATTTTAGTTTACAAGTCGCGGTTGCAAGAGCAAATGATTTATTGCAGAACAAGATGCTAGCATATAAGGTCGATACGAGAAAAAAAGAGCATTTGTGGTGTACATGTATTGCAGCAGTTCAAATAAATGGTGAGAAAATTGAATATGCGCAGTTAGGGGACTGTATGATCGTCGCAATTCTTCAAAATGGAACGATGCAAGTAGTCACGAAAGACACAGTTAAAGGAATTAGTAAACGAGCTAAAAAGAAGAGAGAAGAAGATCGTAAAAAAGGTTTATCTGTGCCAGAAGAACATGTTTTTCAAGATGTTCGAGAACAGTTAAAATACAATCGTTATCTTGCAAATATACAGGGTGGGTATTCCGTTGCAAACGGAATGGAAGAAGCCATCCATTATTTACAACACGGTGAATTACATATAGATGAAGTGAGTGGGGTTTTTATTTGTTCAGATGGGTTATTTCATCCAGATTGGCCACTCGAACAAACTGTTGCATATATAAGAAAGAATAGTATAAACGAATACGTAGCAATCATTGAAGAGTTAGAAGAGGAAAAGAGAATAAGGCCAGATGATAAGACAATTATTATGATTGATTTTTAAATGAATTTTTTAGTGAAGGACGGGAAAAAGATGATCAGATTTCTCGGTGTTATTATTGGTTCTTTTATTATTGCGATTGCCTTTAATCTTTTCCTTATCCCCCACAAAATTTTAAGTAGTGGAATTGGCGGAATTGCTATTATTTTAGGGATTGTAACTCCTGTAAACACAGGGATTATTAACTTCGTATTAAACTTACCTATCCTTATTTTAGGATACATAGGTCTTGGAAAAAAAGTAATTTTTAACACAGTTATCTCTGTAATTGTATTATCTGTTGCATTATACTACGTTCCAGTAAAAATCGTAGCAACAGATCCACTTTTATCATCTATCTTCGGAGGTGTTATTGCCGGAGCTGGTATTGGTCTTGTTTTTAATTGTAATGGATCAACTGGTGGGTTTGATATTATCGGTATGTTGTTATCCCGCAAGCGAGATATTAAACTTGGTGGATTCCTTATTATTTTAAATGCAGTCGTTGTTATTATTGCAGGATTCTTCTTCACTTGGGATGTTGCACTTACAAGCTTACTTTCAATTTATGTAACTGGTAAAGTAATCGATGCTGTTCATACGAAACATCGTAAAGTTACACTTATGATTGTAACAAATGAAGCAGAAAAAATGAAAAAACAACTTCTTTCAACTGTTGTACGTGGTATTACATTACTTGATGGAGAAGGTGCTTATTCAAGTGAGAAAAAACGTGTACTTATGACAGTCGTTTCTCGTGAAGAATTAGCAAGTATGAAACTAACAATTTCTGAAATTGACCCGCATGCGTTCGTTAATATTACAGAAACTGTAGAAGTGTTAGGACTTTTCAGAAGAAGTTAAATGAAAAGTTATATTCAAGGAATCGATCATGTACAAGTAGCTGCACCTGTAGGGTGTGAAGAAGAGGCACGTGCATTTTATGGTAAAAAAATAGGTATGGAAGAAATTCCAAAGCCAGAAGAGTTAAAAAAACGAGGTGGATGTTGGTTTAAGTGTGGGAATCACGAAACCCATATTGGTGTGGAACAGAATTTTACACCAGCTAAAAAGGCACATCCAGCTTTTTATGTGACTGAAATTAATGAATTTAAGCAAATGATTATAGAACAAGGGATTGAAGTGATTGATGATCATGCTCGACCAGATGTGATTAGATTTTATGTGTCTGATCCATTTGGAAATCGAATTGAATTTATGCAAAATAAAGACTAGATGAGTCGTAAAAAATTTTCATCAACTCTAAGAAAACGTCATCCGAACATTTCTGGACGTTTGCGAAACCACATACAAGATCGTTCTTTAGCAGAAATGTACGCATCTCTGTTCGAACATAATCCTGATAGTATTATTTCATTGAATTTAGAGGGAATTATTCTACATATCAATCCTTCTGCAGAAAGAATACTAGGCTACACTTCTTTAGAATTAGAACGGAAAAACATTATCTCTATTTTAGAAGCTCATATTTCTGAGCAAGTATTACAATATATAAAGAATACCGAAGCAGACAATCAGCAAGAGTATATCATATCTATTTATCATAAAGATGGCTATTTATTAGACGTCGTAACAAAACTAGTTCCTATTTTTGTCAAAAATCGTCTAACAGGTGTCTATGCGATTATGAAACCTCTTGAAAAATCAGAAAGAATCGAAAAAATGTTACAAGAAAGTGAGAAGAGATTACGTACATTAATGAATTCAATGCCTGCGTTTGTTATATTTAAAGATCATGAAGGTCGCTGGCTTGAAGCAAATGACTATGCACTTTCCTGCTTTAATTTCCATCATGTACCTTATCACGGGAAAAAGGACAGTGAACTCATTCAATATAATGCAGCGTACCGAGAAGCTTTTTTACATTGTGAAAAAGTAGATGAACTAGCATGGCAACAAAGACAAATTCTTCACGGAGAGGAATTTATTATACATAGAGATGACTTCGACCTCATCTTAAGTATATCAAAAGTCCCTCTTTATCATCCTGACGGTTCCCGTAAAGGCCTTATCGTGATGGGAAGGGATGTTACCGAGCTAAAAGAGACTGAAAAATTATTACGGAAATCAGAAAAGCTCGCCGTAGTTGGACAACTGACAGCCGGAATTGCCCATGAAATTCGAAATCCACTCACTTCTCTAAAAGGTTTTTTAACATTGCTACTTCCTGAAATAAATGAGGAGAATAAATGGTATGTAGATGTTATGCTAAGTGAAATATCACAAATGGAATCCATTACGAGTCAATTTATGGCAATGTCTAAGCCTCAAGTATTATCCGTCCAAACTTACAACATACAAACTTTAATTGAAGAAGTAGTCACATTTATTTTACCGACTGCCATCATGCATAGCGTCCATATTATTATGGATCATTTTAACCATAAACATGACATTCATTGCGACGGTAATCAATTAAAACAAGTTTTTATTAACATATTAAAAAACGCAATAGAAGCGATGCCAAATGGTGGAAATATTTTTATTCAAATCAAATCGTTAGACAATAATTCCATCGTAATTCGTATAATTGACGAAGGCTGTGGCATTCCAGAAGATCGTATATCTCGTTTAGGTGAACCATTTTATAGTTTAAAAGAAAAAGGTACTGGCCTAGGACTCATGATGTGTTACAAAATAATTGAAGAACACCATGGTAAATTACACATTTCAAGTGAACTAAACAAAGGTACCATCGTTGATATTCAATTACCACTTTCTTCATCCCATCTTGCAATCCAGTCTTAAATGATGAAACATGTTTTTCAAAAAGGAAAAGATACGTCAAAACCAGTGTTGTTATTCCTTCATGGTACGGGCGGTAATGAACTAGATTTATTACCACTTGCAGAAATAATTGATCCGGGAGCTTCGGTATTAAGTGTTCGTGGAAATGTATTAGAGAATGGGATGCCACGTTTCTTCCGTAGATTAGCAGAAGGTATTTTTGATGAAGAAGATTTAATTTTCCGTACGAAGGAGTTAAATGAATTTTTAAACGAAGCGGCAAAAACATATGAATTTGCTAGAAATAACATTGTAGCTATCGGTTATTCAAATGGAGCGAACATTGCAGCGAGCTTATTATTCCATTATGAAGATGCATTAAAAGCTGCTGTTCTTCATCATCCAATGGTGCCTAGAAGAGGAATCCAATTGCCTAATTTAGCAGAAACAGCGGTATTTATCGCAGCTGGGACAAATGATCCAATTTGTGCGCCTTCTGAGTCAGGAGAATTGAAGACGTTATTAGAAAATGCAAACGCTAATGTAACAATGCATTGGGAAAATAGAGGGCATCAATTAACAATGGGTGAAGTAGAAAAAGCAAAAGAATGGTATGACAATACAGTACTATAAGTGGAAGAAATGGAAAAGAAAACAATGGGGATTCATCATATTACAGCAATTGTAGGGCATCCACAAGAAAATGTAGACTTTTATGCTGGTGTATTAGGGTTACGTTTAGTGAAACAAACAGTGAATTTTGATGATCCAGGTACGTACCATCTTTATTTTGGTAATGAAGGAGGAAAACCTGGAACAATTATTACGTTTTTCCCATGGGCAGGTGCTCGTCAAGGAATTATTGGAGACGGTCAAGTAGGAATTACTTCATATGTCGTACCAAAAGGTGCAATGGAGTTTTGGGAAAATAGACTAGAAAAGTTTGATGTTTCATATACAAAGATGACTCGATTTGGGGAGCAATATTTAGAATTTGATGATCCACATGGTTTGCATATAGAATTAGTTGAAAGAGAAGAAGGCGAATTAAATAATTGGACTTTTGGAGAAGTTACGCCAGAAGTAGCAATTAAAGGATTTGGCGGTGCTGTTCTTTTATCTGCACAACCTCAAAAAACAGCTGAATTGTTAGAGCGCGTTATGGGTCTTGAGAAAATTGGAGAAGAGGGTGAATTTGTTCGATTCCGTTCTTCTGCTAAGATTGGAAATATTATTGATTTAAAATTATCAACAATCGGACGCGGTCAGATGGGCGTTGGTACAGTGCATCATATTGCTTGGAGAGCGAGCGACGATGCTGATCAACTAGATTGGAGAGAACATGTATCTCGCTTTGGGTACGGTGTAACTCCTGTGCAAGATCGAAATTATTTTAACGCGATTTACTTTAGAGAACACGGGGAAATTTTATTTGAAATTGCAACAGATCCTCCTGGTTTTGCTCATGACGAATCGTTAGAGACGATGGGTGAGGAATTAAAGTTACCGGAGCGATATGAACCAAATAGAAAACAGATTGAACAAACACTTTTACCATTTGAAGTGAGAAATTTAGATTAAATGAGTGAAACGCTACTCGTTATTATTAGTATATTGCTCTTTTTGATGTTACTTTTAATCATATTTTTTATTATTACATTTTTTATAAAAAAACGAACGCATCACTCTATATTAAAACTGCATCCATACTTAGGGAGAATGCGCTATTTACTTGAAAAGATAGGGCCGGAATTTCGGCAATATTGGTTTGACCATGATACGGATGGAAAACCTTTTTCACGTTACGATTTTCAAAGTGTCATGTTTTTAGCGAAGTATCGTTCTGAAATACTTGGTTTCGGATCAAAAAGAGATTTTGAAGCTTCCGGCTATTATATTGCGAATACATTGTTTCCAATTTTAACAGATGAATTAAGTGTGAATCTCACGCAAGAACGTGAGGGGAAAAAATATGTGATTCATAAAGAAGGGTTATTTTCAAGAAGAGAGAAATTGACAGCGGATACAACAAATCTTTGGTTATATGAAGATGACGATGCAATTATAGTCGGTGAAAATCGCAAATACAAATGGAAGCTACATGGAATGTTTGGAGCATCAGCGACATCTTACGGTGCGATTGGAGAGAATTATATTTTAGCGAGCGGTTTTGGTGCGAAAATGGCAGGCGGATCGTGGATTAATACTGGAGAAGGTGGCGTAATTCCAGAACATTTACATACAGGTGCGAATATCGTTGCACAAATTGGCCCTGGATTATTTGGATACCGTGATGAGAATGGCAATTTTTCAATGGAGAAATTTATGGAGAAAGCGAAAGAAAGTAATATTAAGGCATTCGAATTGAAATTTGGGCAAGGTGCGAAAATACGTGGTGGTCATTTAGATGGGCAAAAAGTAAATGAGAAAATTGCCTCTGTTCGGAATGTACGAGAAGGTGAGACAATTAATTCGCCGAATCGATTTTCATTTTTAAATAATGCAGTGGATACACTTTCTTTTATTCACCAGTTGCAAGAAAGCGGTGGTAAACCAGTCGGGATGAAAATTGTAATTGGTCAGCAGGAGCCGTTGGAAGATTTAATAAAAACAATGAAAGAATTAAATATTTACCCAGATTTTATTACAATAGACGGTTCAGAAGGCGGATCAGGGGCAACGTATAAATCGATGGCAGATAGTATGGGACTGCCGCTTATTCCAGCATTACTTACATTTATTGATACAGCGAATCATTATAGTGTCCGTGATAAATTCAAAGTCTTTGCCTCTGGGAAGTTAATAACACCAGATAAGGTGGCAATTGCTTTAGCGATTGGAGCGGATGCTGTAAATTCAGCCCGCGGATTTATGATGGCGAGCGGCTGTATTATGGCGCTTCAATGTAATTCCGGACAGTGTCCATCTGGGGTTGCAACGACGAATCCGCACTACCAAAAAGCGTTAGATCCGTATGAGAAGAAATGGCGAGTGATGAATTACATTATTAGTATGAGATATAGTCTGTTTTCATTAGCAGCAGCAGCGGGAGTGAAGAGCCCGCGCCATTTAACGAGGGAGCATATTGTGTTTAAGGATGAAAGAGGAAGAATTGTACCGCTGTCGGAATTGTTTCCTATAGTAAATAGGAGATAAATGACAAGTTCAAATAATAAAACGGCAAGTATTTATGAAGGAACGAATATAAACGCTGGTGGAACTTTTGAAAACGTTGAAGAAACGAAGTTATTTAATCCGATTCAAATTGGGTCTTGGTCTCTTCGTAATCGCATAGCGATGGCACCGATGACGAGATGCTTTGCAGACAACGAAACGGGTGTGGTTGGTGCTGACGTAGTTGAGTATTATCGCAAGCGTGCTGCTGATGGCATCGGGTTAATTATTACAGAAGGAATTGTCATTAGCCCAAGAGCGAAAGGGAACCCAGGGGTACCAGGTATGTATACACAAGCACAAATAGATTCTTGGAAACCTGTTACGGAAGCAGTACATAAAGAAGGTGGGACTATCATTGCTCAAATATGGCATGTTGGACGTATGAGTCATCACGAAATAATTGGTGGTCAATTACCGCAAGCACCGTCAGCAATCGCTGCAGAGGGAAATGTTCCGCGTTTCCGTAAACCGTTTGATACACCAGAAGCAATGACAATAGAAGAAATAAAAGAAGTTATCGGTCAATACGCACAAGCAGCGAAAAATGCGATTGAAGCAGGATTCGATGGTGTAGAGATTCACGGTGCGCACGGATATTTAATAGATCAATTTACTTATGAATTCGCGAATAAGCGAACAGATAAATACGGCGGCGATTTAAAGCAAAGGCTAACATTTATGAAAGAAGTAACTGAGGCTGTAATAGAAGCAGTTGGAGCTGATAAAACACTTCTGCGCTTCTCTGCTTTCAAAGGTGATAATCCTACTTATATGTGGGAGAATCCAGAACTTGCAATTGAAACGTTTGTAAATATGTTCAAAGAAGTTGGATTAACAATGATTCATCCTTCAACGATGAATTATACGCAAGTGATTGCTGACGACAAAAATTTTCATCAATTAGTAAGAAAATATTGGGATGGAACGATTGTTGGGGTTGGTAATTTAAATCCGAAAGAGGCTGAAGAAGCGTTGCAAGAAGGAACGATTGATGTAGCGGCATTCGGAAGACCATTAATCGCTAATCCAGATTTTGTTCATCGAATTAAACATGCTGAAAGTTTAGTTGAATATGACGCGAAAGAGCATCTTGCTACATTAGTGTGAATGGAGGTGGATTATTTGTTTCAAATTGGCGATAACATTGTTTATCCAATGCAGGGAGCAGGTATAATTAAAGCCATAGAAGAGAAAGAAATCGCAGGGAAAAAACAACAATATTATGTTATAAAAATGTCGGCTAATAATATGGAAATAATGATTCCTGAAGGGAAAATATTGAATTCAAATATACGACCAGTTACGGATATCACGGCATTAATACACATAATAGATATTTTTCAGCATGGAGAATCAGATAGATTACTTACGTGGAAACAAAGGTATAAAGTGAACACTGATAAAATAAAAACGGGTAAAATGCAAGAAGGTGCTGAAGTTGTGCGTGATTTAATGCGTATACAGAAAGAAAAAGCACTTAATGCAAGCGAAAAGAAAATGTTAGATAACGCACATGAATTTTTGGTTAGTGAACTTGGATTAATTGAAGGTATCACAGAAAATCAAATAAAAAGCTTTTGTTAAGTGGAGCACGGCCACTATTTAAAGAAAAATGCAAAGTTTATTGATCGTGAAGTGACGAAATGGAGTGAAATGATTAAAGATTGGGAGGAAGGCGTGGAAATATTCGGTGCTGCCTTAATTGGGGCACCCCTTTCTAAACCGTCTATTAGTCATTCAGGAGCATGTTTTGCGCCAAAAACAATTCGTGCGATGTTAGATGCATATAGCACGTACGCAATTACAGAAGAACACGATATGAAAGAAAGTGTTCTATATGATTGCGGTGATATTACGATGCATGTGACGGATATAAAAGAAAGTCATAACCGAATTGCGAAAACAGTAGGTCATGTAACGAAAGTGAATCCAAAAATGATACCAATCGTTCTTGGTGGTGACCACTCGATTAGTTTTCCGAGTATAACCGGTTTTGCAAATAGTAAAGGAAAGGTCGGTATTATTCAATTTGATGCTCATCATGATTTACGTAATTTAGATGATGGTGGTCCATCAAATGGTACGCCGTTCCGTAGTTTACTAGAAAATGGTGTGATTACAGGAAAACAACTCATTCAAATTGGAATTCGTAATTTTTCTAATGCACGAGCGTACCATGAATATGCAAAAGAGCACGGTGTGACAGTGTATACAATGAAAGATGTAAGAGAGCGAGAAATAAAAGATATTATGACGGAAAGTATTGAAGTATTAAGAAAACAAGGTGTGACTTCTATTTACATTTCTCTTGATATGGATGTATTAGATCAAGCATTTGCGCCAGGTTGTCCAGCAATTGGCCCTGGAGGAATGGATAGCGCAACTTTACTTGATGCGATTGAATTCCTTGGCAAAGAACCCCTCGTGCAAGGGATGGATATAGTAGAAATTGATCCAACTCTTGATTTCAGGGATATGACGAGTAGAGTAGCTGCGCAAGTAATTATGAGTTTTCTTTTCGCGCGAGAAACGATTCGTAAGCAGGTTAGTATATAGATGCTGGACACTTTACTAATAAATATCGGTCAATTACTAACAATGGATCAAGAAGATGGCTTGTTAAGACGGGAAGCGATGAACACGCTTCCTGTTATTGAAAACGGTGCGGTTGGAATTGAAAATGGAGTAATCACTTTCGTTGGAACAGCGGAAGAAGCAAAAGGAATACAAGCGAAAGAAGTTATTGATTGCGGCGGGAAAATGGTTTCTCCTGGTCTCGTTGACCCGCATACGCATCTTGTATTTGGTGGATCTCGTGAAAATGAAATCGCGCTAAAATTACAAGGAGTTCCGTACTTAGAAATTTTAGAACAAGGCGGAGGTATTCTTTCAACTGTAAATGCAACGAAACAAGCATCGAAAGAAGAACTTGTTCAAAAAGCGAAATTCCATTTAGACCGTATGCTATCTTTCGGTGTGACAACTGTAGAAGCGAAGAGTGGTTACGGATTAGATGATGAGACGGAATGGAAACAATTAGAGGCGACTGCACAATTACAAAAAGAGCATCCAATCGATTTAGTTTCCACATTTTTAGGTGCCCATGCAGTTCCGAAAGAGTATAAAGGTAGATCGAAAGAATTTTTACAATGGATGTTAGACCTACTACCAGAAATGAAAGAGAAGCAATTAGCGGAATTCGTTGATATTTTCTGCGAAACAGGTGTGTTCTCTGTCGAAGAATCAAAAGAGTTTTTATTAAAAGCGAAAGAGCTTGGCTTTGATGTGAAAATTCATGCAGATGAAATCGACCCTCTTGGTGGTGCGGAAGCAGCGGCTGAAATTGGTGCGGCATCAGCGGACCATTTAGTTGGCGCTTCTGATAAAGGAATTGAAATGCTTGCAAACTCTAATACAGTAGCAACGCTATTACCAGGAACAACTTTCTATTTAAATAAAGAAAGCTTTGCACGCGGTCGTAAAATGATTGATGAAGGTGTTGCAGTTGCGTTAGCTACAGACTTTAACCCAGGTAGCTGTCCAACTGAAAACATTCAGCTTATTATGAGTATCGCAATGCTGAAGCTGAAAATGACACCAGAAGAAGTTTGGAATGCAGTAACAGTTAACTCTTCTTATGCCATTAATCGTGGTGATGTAGCTGGGAAAATTAGAGTTGGTCGCAAGGCAGATTTAGTTTTATGGGATGCTTACAATTATGCTTACGTACCGTATCATTACGGCGTAAGTCATGTAAATACAGTATGGAAGAATGGTAATATCGCATATACAAGAGGTGAACAATCGTGGAGCACGGCCACTATTTAAATGGAAAAAGTACACCAAACAATTCGCGCGCCAAGAGGTACGGAGTTACAAACGAAAGGGTGGGTTCAAGAAGCTGCACTTCGTATGTTAATGAACAATTTAGATCCTGAAGTTGCTGAAAAACCAGAAGAGCTAGTTGTATATGGGGGAATTGGCCGTGCAGCTCGTAACTGGGAAAGCTACAATGCGATTGTAGATTCATTAAAAACGTTAGAAAGCGATGAAACGTTACTTGTTCAATCAGGGAAACCAGTAGCAATCTTCAAATCACATGAAGATGCACCTCGCGTTCTGTTAGCAAACTCAAACTTAGTACCAAAATGGGCGAACTGGGATCACTTCCGTGAACTAGAGAAAAAAGGTCTTATGATGTACGGACAAATGACAGCAGGTAGTTGGATTTACATTGGAACTCAAGGGATTTTACAAGGAACATATGAAACGTTTGGTGAAGCGGCTCGTCAACATTTCGATGGTTCATTAAAAGGTACATTAACACTCACTGCTGGTTTAGGTGGTATGGGTGGTGCACAACCTCTTGCTGTAACGATGAACGGCGGTGTTGTAATTGCTATTGATGTTGATAAGCGCAGTATCGATCGTCGTATTGAAAAGAGATATTGTGATATGTATACAGAATCATTAGAAGAAGCATTAACGGTTGCGAACGAGTATAAAGAGAAAAAAGAGCCTATTTCAATTGGATTGTTAGGAAATGCAGCAGAAATTTTACCAGAACTAGTGAAGCGCAATATTACGCCAGATTTAGTTACGGACCAAACATCTGCCCATGATCCATTGAACGGTTATATTCCAGTAGGATACACGTTAGAAGAAGCGGCGAAACTTCGTGAAGAAGATCCAGAACGTTACGTACAATTATCAAAAGAAAGCATGACAAAACATGTGGAAGCAATGCTTGCTATGCAAGAAAAAGGCGCGATTACATTTGATTATGGAAATAACATTCGCCAAGTTGCATTTGATGAAGGTTTGAAAAATGCTTTCGATTTCCCAGGATTCGTTCCAGCATTTATTCGTCCATTATTCTGCGAAGGGAAAGGACCATTCCGCTGGGTAGCACTTTCTGGTGATCCAGAAGATATTTATAAAACAGACGAAGTAATTTTACGTGAGTTCGCTGATAATGAACATTTATGTAACTGGATTCGTATGGCACGTCAACAAGTTGAGTTCCAAGGACTTCCATCACGTATTTGTTGGTTAGGTTATGGTGAGCGTGCGAAGTTTGGCCGCATTATTAATGAAATGGTGGCAAATGGTGAATTATCAGCACCGATCGTTATCGGCCGTGACCATTTAGATTGCGGATCAGTAGCATCTCCAAACCGTGAAACGGAATCGATGAAAGACGGTAGTGACGCAGTAGCGGATTGGCCAATTTTAAATGCATTAATTAATAGTGTAAACGGTGCAAGCTGGGTATCTGTTCACCACGGTGGTGGTGTTGGTATGGGTTATTCACTTCACGCTGGAATGGTTATCGTTGCAGATGGAACAGAAGCAGCAGCAAAACGTATTGAGCGCGTATTAACTTCTGATCCTGGAATGGGTGTTGTTCGTCACGTAGATGCTGGATATGACTTAGCTGTTGAAACAGCGAAAGAAAAAGGCGTTAACATTCCAATGATGAAATAAATGATTACGTTAACAGGACACACATTGACAGTTGAAGAAATGAAGAGGTTATTACTTGAAGGGGAAGGTGTAACAGCTTGCCCAACTAGTATGCAAAAGGTGGCAGAGTGCCGCGAAGTTGTCGAGAAAATTGTAGAGGACGGAAAAGTCGTTTACGGTATTACAACTGGTTTTGGAAAGTTTAGTGATGTGCTTATTCAAAAAGAGGATGTAAAGGCACTTCAGCACAACTTAATTCAATCACATGCATGCGGGATAGGTGATCCATTCCCGGAAGAAGTATCTCGCGGTATGTTAATTTTACGAGCAAACACGATGCTTAAAGGAGTATCAGGTGTTAGACGGGTTGTCGTAAATATGCTTCTTGAATTTGTAAATCGTAAAATCCACCCAGTTGTCCCGCAACAAGGTTCACTTGGAGCGAGTGGTGATTTAGCACCTTTATCTCACCTTGCGCTCGTATTATTAGGTGAAGGTGAAGTGTTCTATAAAGGGAAAAGAGTCCATGCAATGGTTGCTCTTACAGAAGAAGGTCTTGAGCCAATTGAACTTGAAGCAAAAGAAGGGCTTGCGTTAATTAATGGTACGCAAGCGATGACAGCACAAGGCGTATTGTCTTATATAGAAGCAGAAGCAATGGCTTATCAAGCTGAATTAATTGCATCTATGACAATTGAAGGGTTACAAGGCATTATTGATGCATTTGATGAAAATGTTCATAAAGCACGTGGTTATAAAGAACAAGTGGAAGTAGCGAGCAGAATTCGTGACATCCTTCAAGATAGTAAGTTAGTGACAAAACAAGGAGAACTTCGTGTACAAGATGCATATTCGCTTCGTTGTATCCCACAAGTACACGGTGCTACTTGGCAAGTTTTAAATTACGTGAAAGAAAAATTAGAAATTGAAATGAATGCAGCGACAGATAACCCACTTATTTTTGATGGTGGAGAAAAAGTAATTTCAGGTGGTAACTTCCACGGACAACCGATTGCATTTGCGATGGACTTCTTAAAAGTAGGGATGGCGGAACTTGCAAATATTTCAGAGCGTCGTATTGAGCGCTTAGTCAATCCGCAATTGAACGATTTACCTCCATTTTTAAGTCCAGAACCAGGTCTACAGTCTGGTGCAATGATTATGCAATATGCTGCAGCGTCACTTGTTTCTGAAAATAAAACGTTAGCACATCCGGCGAGTGTAGATTCTATCCCATCGTCAGCTAACCAAGAAGATCACGTAAGTATGGGGACAATTGCTTCACGCCATGCACATCAAATTATTCAAAATGTAAGACGAGTTCTTTCAATTGAGATGATTTGTGCGATGCAAGCAGCAGAATATCGTGGTATTGAAAACATGAGTACAGTGACGAAAACGTTCTATCATCAAGGTCGTCAGCAAGTGCCTTCTATTACAAATGATCGCATATTCTCAACGGATATTGAAAATATTGCGCATTGGTTAAAAACGAATTATTCGATAAAAGAAAGATTAGATGTAAACGCAGCACTATAAATGCTTCTTCAAGGAACACATCGAATTGGTCGTATGGCCATGCTGTTGGCACTTGCGGATGAGAATGAAAGCCCTGTATTATCTATTCCAAAAGGTTGGAAATATTGTACAGGGAAAGTGGGTTCTATGAATTCGCAAAAGGTCGTAGCAGCAATGGAAACAGCGGCTAAAAGCAACCGAGTTATTGAAACGGATGTTTACAGAGAAACACATGCACTTTATCATGCAATAATGGAAGCTTTGTACGGAGTGACGAGAGGTCAAATTCAGTTAGCAGACGTTCTTCGTACAGTAGGACTTCGTTTTGCAATTGTGCGCGGTACACCATACGACGGAAAAAAAGAAGGCGAATGGGTTGCTGTTGCACTTTATGGAACGATTGGTGCACCTGTAAAAGGATCTGAGCATGAGGCGATTGGTTTAGGAATTAATCACATATGAATGCAAAGGGGCGGGGGTTCAGTGGCGAAACGAAAAGATATTCATTTTCGAATTGAAGAAAATTTACTTGAAAGGTTTGAAGCAGCACTCCATTACGAAGGCTTAAAGAAGACAGATATATTAACACATGCGGTTCAGCAATTTTGCACGAAGGTGGAATGTGAAAAAATGAATGATGTAAAACGCCAATACAGTGTCAGCAACCATTTACAAACACGTATCCATACGCATAAACGTTTCGAAGAGAAACAAGTGAATTTAGATGAAGTCGTCATTGAACATTTACAACTTCAAGGAGAAGAAAACATATTAGAAGTTGGATGCGCTAACGGGAATTTTCTTTCCCTTTTGCAAACTAACGGTCATAGAGGACAACTAACCGGTTTTGATCAATCGAAAACGATGCTTTCTGAAGCTGCAATAAAAAATAACATAATTGAATGGAGATTAGGCGATGCTGGTAATCTTCCTTTTGAAGCTAATTGCTACGACTGGATCGTCGCAAGACATATGTTATATCACATGAAAAATGTTAAAAAAACAGTTCAAGGATTCCATAAAGTAACTCGTCCTGGTGGCTCTCTTTTAGCTACAACGAATTCCAACGTTACATTACCTCGTATAGTTGAAATGTGTAACCGTATGTTAGACGCATTTGATTTGCCAAAAACAACATCTTCAGTCACTCCATTTTGTTTAGAAAATGGTAAAGAGATATTACACTCTATTTTTCCAACTGTTGAAGAAGCAGTTATTCATAATGCTCTCGTTTTTCATCATGCTACTCCGATCATAAACTATATTTCTAGTATGTTTCCATCTCTGAATATACCAGAAAATATGTACCTTCACGCCGAAATGAAGGCATGGCTACAAAAAGAAATAAAAAATGAATTATCACTTCATAACGGTATATGGCATGATCCGAAAACGGTAGCGATTTATCGATGTAAAAAAGAAAAGAGCTAGATGAAGAAAATATTATTATTCGTATACCCAACATTTGCGGAGTTTGAAATAACGGTAGCAACGGCATTGCTGAAAAGTAAATATGAAATCATTACAGCAGGATTAACTAAGGAATTAGTTATAAGTGAAACGGGTTTGCAAGTGCAGCCGCATATAGAATTAAGTGAAGTGCGTGTAGATGAGTATGAGGGGATACTTATTCCAGGTGGAGAAGAAGTACAGTTGAAAGATGCAAAGCCTCTTTTTTCAATCATTCATCAATTTTATGAACAAGAAAAATTAGTGGCAGCAATTTGTGCTGGACCGTATGCGTTGGCAAAGGCAGGCTTATTTAAAGAGGTATCTTATACAGCGACCATAGATTATCAAAAATTCGATTGTTTTCCAGTAGAAAATTTTGTGTATGAAGAAGTTGTGCGACACTCAAATATTATTACAGCACAAGGACATGCTTTTGTACCATTCGGAATAGCAGTTGCTTCTTATTTTGGAGTAGCGAACGAACATAATACAAATTTTTATGGTGGTAAGGGCAATATGATGATGGAGAAGCTTTTACCGGAAAACGTGTAAATGAGTGGGATGGCATATGTAATTTCACTACAAGGACCGATGGCAAGTGGGAAAACAACATTAGCTAAAAGCTTAGAGCAACATGGGTTATCAGTGATATATGAAAATCCATATCGAATTGTAGAAAAGCGAAAAGAATTAAATTTAGATATGAATTCAAAAGATGGTTTTATAACAAATCAAAAAATGTTCATGGAAGCAAAAATAAAAGAGTTTCAAAACATCCAGGAATCAACGATGATTTTTGATCGTGGGCCAGAAGATATTGAGTTCTATACACTTTTTTATCCGAAAGTGATAGGGAAAGAGTGGGATATAGAAACAGAATTGCAAGATGATTTATGTAAACTAAGAAAATGCCGTTCGGATGCAATTTTTTATTTAGATGTTTCGAAAGAGAGTTTATATGATAGAAAAAATAATGATAGGGTAAGAGACCGAAGTACATTTGAAGAACAACTTAAATTAGTAGAAACTGAAAAAGAATGGTATAAACAATTTCCTGTAACTTATGTGGACACGAATACATTATCAGTGGACGAATTAGAAGCATATTTTATGGGCTGGCTAAAGGAGAGAGGGCTATGAATGGTATACGACACAAAAGCAATTTCTTGGAATGAATCTTTAAAACAACTTCAACGCCGCTATACAAACAAACAAGTTGACCGAAAAGAATTTGAAGATATTGAACTAATGGAATTCTTCCGCGATAACGACTACATTTCTTTACCTACACATATAAGCGGCCTATCAACAGCACGTTTTACTTCTTACTCTATTTTCACAACTGAAGATAAAGATCGTAAAGTTGGCACACTTATTATTGAGTATGTTGAAGACGATAATAATAATTTATGTGTTGAACAACTATACTTTGTTTAAATGTCTATCGGTGGATACTTTATGTTCAGAAAATTTTTAAAACGTTTACCAAAAGAAGACGGTATGTCCATTTTAGATTGGGAAGAACACTACATAAATAAAACGAGACATTTATGGGCTGACGAACAAAAACAATTGTTAGAAGAGCTTGTAAGTCCTGTTCCAGAACTATTTCGCGACGTTGCTAAATCAAAAATTGCTGGTAAAATTGGAGAACTTGCATTACAAGAAAATGCCTCTCAAATTACACAAAACTTAATTATTAAAGGATATATTATTGCCACACCAAAGCGTGATCATAAATTTTTAGTTAAAAAACTACAAGAAAAAGAGATTGATTATTCTAACTATAAATCTTTGCTCGCAAAATAAATGAACATAGTTCTTTTATCAAGTATAGTTGCTGTTTGTATGGCTGTCGGTGCGATGTTTATTCGTTTAAAAGCAGCTAAGAAACCTGCAACATTGAAAAAAATTATACTTCCGCCATTTTTTATGAGTACGGGAGCATTGATGTATGTTTTTCCTGAATTTCGATTAACTCCAGCAGAAATGTTAGAAGCAATTGGTGTTGGTTTGATTTTCTCTATTTTTCTTATTAAAACATCTAAATTTGAAATTAGAGGACAAGAGATTTACTTGAAGCGTTCAAAAGCATTTGTTTTTATATTAATTGGATTACTTGTAGTGCGGATTGTATTTAAAACATACTTAAGTCAATCTCTTGATTTAGGACAACTTAGCGGCATGTTCTTCTTACTTGCGTTTGCGATGATTGTATCATGGAGAATTGCGATGTACCGTTCCTTTACGAAATTACAGAAGGAAATGGAAAAAGAAGATGGTTTCTATAATGAAAAAGATATGAAGCTAACTTGAATGCAAGATATTAGTATTTTTTTAGCGTTTGGCGCTGGGTTCTTATCATTTATTTCCCCATGTTGCTTACCGCTTTATCCGGCATTTTTATCGTACATAACAGGTATGTCGGTTTCTGAATTGAAAGAAGAAAATGCAATGCTTCGCAAAAGAAGTATGATACATACAGCGTTTTTCTTACTTGGATTTTCAATTATATTTATTGCAATTGGATTTGGTACAAGTTTTATCGGAGGAGTCTTTACAGATTATAAAGATTTAATTAGACAGCTAGGTGGTATATTTATCATCGTATTCGGTCTTATTATTGTTGGGGTATTTAAGCCGAAGTTTTTAATGCAAGATCGTAAATTTACATTTAAAAATCGTCCGAGTGGCTATTTTGGATCAGTTCTAATTGGATTGGCCTTTGCTGCAGGATGGACGCCATGTACTGGACCTATTTTAGTGTCCGTAATTGGATTAGCAGCAACAAACCCAGAATCAGCAATGATTTATATGATTGCTTACATACTTGGATTTGCTATCCCGTTTTTCGTACTTTCATTCTTTATTACGAAAATGTCTTGGATTAAAAGAAATAGTATGGCCTTTATGAAAGTCGGAGGATACATTATGATTGTCATGGGTATCTTCTTATACTTTAATTGGATGACGAAAATTATCGTATATTTCTCAAGTTTATTTGGTGGTTTTACCGGTTTTTAGATGCTTCGTTATTCTCTTTTAGTTTTATTAGGAGCGTGTAGTTATGGGATTTTAGCTATTTTTGTTAAACTTGCATATGCAGAAGGATTTTCACTTGGAGAGGTAATTGGCAGCCAATATTTGTTCGGTTGGATTATTTTGCTCGCTATTACACTTCTATTTTCTAGACACCGTGTTCCATTAAAACAAGCATTAATTTTATTCGTTGCAGGAACATCTGCAAGTTTTACTGGGATTTTTTATTATGCTTCATTAAAAACTGTACCAGCTTCTATCGCAATTATTCTTTTGTTCCAATTCGTTTGGGTCGGTATTATTATTGAAGCTATTGTAACAAAAACATTACCTTCAAAGGAAAAAGTTATTTCGGTTATTTTCTTACTTGTGGGTACATTTTTATCAAGTGGTTTACTGGAAAAATCGGCAGGTACTTTCGATACAACAGGAATCATTTTAGGGCTATTATCTGCTATTACATTTGCAACATACATTTTTGTGAGCGGAAAAGTTGCTGTTGAAGTACCTTCTTTACCACGTGGTGTCCTGTTAATGGCTGGCGCTTTAACTTTAGTTATGATCGTATTCCCGCCAATATTTATTATGAACGGCGCCATTTCTCAAGGACTTTGGAAATATGGCTTAGGATTAGGAATATTTAGTATCGTTATTCCGTCTATTGCCTTTACAATTGGTATTCCAAAAATCGGTTCTGGCTTAGCGACTATTCTTGGTGCAGCAGAACTACCAGTTACAACAATTATGTCTGTATTCGTTTTAAAAGAAGCTGTACTATCTTCACAGTGGGTAGGTGTATCACTTATTTTAATCGGTATTGCAATTCCGCAAATTGCATATGCAATGCGTGGACGTTATCAAAAACATCATACACATAAAAAAGTGGCAGCATAAGTGGCATCTATTCCAAATCAACTAACAGAAAAACTTATTTCTATTCGCCGACATTTACATGAGTATCCAGAACTATCATATGAAGAGTTTGAAACAACAAAAGCGATAAAAAATTGGTTAGAAGAAGCAAATATTACTACTATTGATTCCAATTTAGAAACAGGAATTATCGCTGAAATTTCTGGTAATCAAAATGGTCCAATTATAGCAATTCGTGCTGATATTGATGCCCTTCCTATTCAAGAAGAAACAAACTTACCATACACTTCAAAAATTCAAGGTAAAATGCATGCTTGTGGACATGATTTTCATACAGCAGCTATTTTAGGTACAGCTTTCTTATTAAAAGAAAAGGAATCTTCCCTAAATGGAACGGTTCGCTTTATATTCCAACCAGCTGAAGAAAGTAGCAATGGTGCTTGCAAAGTTATTGAAGCTGGACATTTACATGATGTACAAGCTATTTTCGGTATGCATAATAAACCTGATTTACCAGTAGGTACAATTGGCATTAAAGAGGGTCCACTAATGGCTGGAGTAGATCGATTTGAAATTGAAATTCACGGTGTTGGGACGCACGCAGCTGTACCAGATGCTGGTGTTGATCCTATCGTCGCATCTTCCCAAATTGTTATGGCACTACAAACAATTGTAAGCCGAAATATTAGCTCTTCACATAATGCTGTTGTAAGTGTTACAAACATTCATTCAGGAAATACGTGGAACGTTATTCCTGAAAAAGCAACATTAGAAGGAACAGTTCGTACATTCCAAGATGAAACACGAGAAAAGATACCAGCTTTAATGGAACGTATTATTAAAGGGGTTTCTGATGCATTAGGCGTAAAAACAGAATTCCGTTTTTATGCAGGTCCTCCTGCTGTTCATAATGATACATCTCTAACCGACTTATCTACTCAAGTTGCCGAAAAAATGAATTTAAATATTATCTCTCCTAACCCATCAATGGCCGGAGAGGATTTCTCCTTTTACCAACAAGAAATACCAGGTTCATTCGTCTTTATGGGAACGAGTGGTACACATGAGTGGCATCACCCTTCTTTTACAATTGATGAACAAGCATTAACTATAAGTGCAGAATACTTCGCTTTGCTAGCTGAAAAAGCTCTTAAGCAATTCTCATAGGTGTATAACGAGCTGTATAAAATATTTAAGCGTAAAAGAACGATTATTCCTTTTGCGGTTATTGCAGTATTAATAATTGGATTAGGATGGGTTACGGTAAAGTATTTAGAACCGGAAACAAAGGGTTGGAAAGCAGATTATACAGAACGTACGGTAGAAATTGAGAAAAAGCTTGGTATGAAAAAAGAAGCTATTTTAGCAGAAAGGTCAGGGGACGAGCTTGTAAAGGAATATCAGCTTAAAATGAAGCATTTAGATACGGATATAGCACCAGCAAGCAGTTCTCCACTTTCTTTCATGAGAGATACAGGTTTTATCGTATTTCCAATTTTGCTTCCATTTATCCTCGTGTATGCAAGTACAATTTTTGCGAATGAATATAGCTGGGGAACATATAAATTTTTAACAATCCGTCCGGCGAGTCGATTTAAAATTTTAACAGCAAAATTTTTAGCAATCGTTATATTTGCAGCTTTATTGTTTATATTTAATATGATTTTCTCTGCTTTAAGTGGACTTGTTATTTATAAATTCCAACAGCCTGCATGGAGTGAATTTATTTTCCAAGATGGAAATATTATAAAACAAAATATTTTTGTGGAAGCAAGTAAATATTACATTTTATCGTGGTTGCCAACTCTTGTGTACGCAGCATTTGCCTTTATGATTTCTGTGTTAACAAGATCTAGTGGAGGCGCGATCGGTATTTCACTGTTTCTTGCTTTGTCAGGGAATATTGCGTTACTAGCAGCAACTAGATATAACTGGGTGAAATATTTATTGCCGGCAAACACAGATTTATACGGTATTGCCAAGAGTGGAAGTTTTATTGAAGGGGTAACATTCCCATTTGCTTCATGTATGTTATTGCTGTATTTATTTGTATTTTTAAGTATTTCTTATACAGTATTTTTAAAACGCGATTTAACTTAAATGACAAATGAACAATCAATTGTAAAAGTTGAGCGGTTAACGAAGCGAATCGGTTCAAAGACACTTGTAGAAAATATTAGTTTCGAAGTTAAAAAAGGTGAAGTTGTTGGCTTGCTAGGACCAAATGGTGCTGGGAAAACGACTTTAATGAGAATGATGGTCGGTATGATCCGTATGACAGAAGGTGAAGTATGGATTGATGGTCAATCTGTAAAACAGCAATTTGAAAAAACTGCTGCGAAAATTGGTGCAGTAATTGAGACACCGGAATTTTATCCTTTTTTGAGCGGTTACGAAAATTTAACATATTTCGGAAGAATGAATGGGAATGTGACAGAAGAACGTATCGATGAAGTAGTGAAATTATTAGGAATGGGACAAGTAATTGACCGTAAAGTAAAAGCATATTCACTCGGTATGAGACAACGTTTAGGAATTGCTCAGGCGCTTATTCATAATCCAGATGTATTGGTACTAGATGAACCAACGAATGGACTAGACCCTAGTGGAATACATGAAATGAGAATGTACATAAAGAAAATTGCACATGAACAAGGAAAAGCAGTACTTGTATCTAGTCACTTACTTTCAGAAGTTGAATTAATGTGTGACAGAGTTATTATTATTCAACACGGAGAATATGTGGCGACGCAAAATATTCAGCATAGTCATAGTGAAGAGATGGAGACGATCCGTATACGTGTAGATGATGCAAATAAAGCAGCGGAAATGTTAGAATGTGATGTTGTAATAAAAGGTAATGATCTACTTATCAATGTAAAAGATGAAGAAATCCCAAATGTTATTCGTACTTTGCTTGAGAAAAATATTCAAGTTTATCGTGTATATGAAGAAAGAAAAACGTTAGAAGAGCAATTTTTAGAATTAACAGGGGGAAAAGATATTGTTTAAATGAGAAATCATGCCTTTTTCTATTTTACACATGAAAATAATCATGCTAGAGTGAAGAGACCTGACAAAGAATGGGAAGGAAAGGTTGTATAGATGTCTTTATGTCGGTTAGCGAGAAAAAATATAAGAACATTTGCTGCCAAAAGGATGAAGCAATTCATGTGGATTGCCATGTGTACTGTAATTTTGTTTTTTATGATGTCGCTACAATTTAATGAACTAGCCAATGGGAAAGTAGGGGCAACATTTTTGTTTCAAATGTGTTTTTACACGCTGTTTATTGTATTGATTTTTATATGTATTTTTATTACGTATAAAATGACGAATTCTCTTCTGCAAGTGAGGAGAGAGGAATTTAAATCTTATGTAGTAGGGAATATGAAAAGAAATGAAATACGATGTTTATTATGTCAGGAGCAATTATTCATTTATGGAGCAGCGTTTGTTTTCGGTCTAGTTCATGGGATGTTATTTTTGAAATTATTCACGATTATCTTTATGAAAATAGCAGGGATACAAGGAATAAATAGTGCACCAATTACAATATATGCAATAGCAGTTGTTAGTATAATTATGGTGGCTGTCGTCGTATTATCGATGATGCAATGTTGTCTATTTGTTCGAAGTTTAAAAGACGGAAATTTGTTTCTGTTTGAGAAAAAGGCATGAATGCGTATAAAAGTATTATTTATCTTATCTTTACTTTTCTTTACTAGTTGTAACCAAATAAAAAATAATGAAGTTGCTTCTGTAGAACCTTACAAATTAACAACAGAACAGTCTTCTATTTTACAAATGACGCCTATTCAAGAAGGAAATAGTATGTTTTATAACGTTACGCTTAATAATGATAAAGATGAAATAAATGCTACGATTGATTATTATCAAAATGGTAAAAAAGTAAAAGAGATTACTAACATCGCTTCATCACATTTTCTAGAAAAGAAAATAAAACTCTCTTTCATACCACCACATTTCCAATTTGATAAAGATGTAGAAGCAAAAGGTCAATGGTATATTAATATTGACGGTGGTTCAACGCTTGCTCCTGAAGAAGCACCTCTAGGCGTAAATAGTTCTGCAACTACTACAATTCAATCTGCAAAAAATTTAAGATATAATCAGAAAACAATTTTAGCTGCTGTAATCCAAACAAGTAAAGAAACTGTAAGCTTCTCTACAATTGATGAAGAAACAGGTATTGATCTACTCTTAAAAGAAAATGAACACGTTTATATTTTCAGTATCGAGCTAAAAAAAGAAAAATAAATGGAATTACGGCATTTGCAATATTTTGTTGTTGTGGCAGAAGAGTTACACTTTGGACGAGCGGCTGCTCGTTTACAAATGACACAACCACCACTTAGTCAACAAATTCAGCAATTAGAAAAAGAAATGGGAGTTCTGTTATTTTCAAGAACGAAGAGAAAGGTTGAATTAACAGAGGCAGGAGAAATGTTTTTAAAAGAAGTAAAAAAAGCGTTTGAGCAAATTGAAAAAGCAGTAGAAGTTGCACAAAGTGCGCAAAGGGGAGAAGTTGGATCACTCTCAATTGGTTTTGTAGGTGCAGCGATATATGATATTTTACCGTCTATCGTCAGGGAGTATAGAAAGAAATTTCCGAGAGTGTCTGTCGCATTACATGAATTATCTACACCAGATCAAGTGCATGCACTTCATGATAATCGTATTGATATTGGATTTTTACGTCCGCCAATTTCAACACAATTATTAGAGTTAGAACCAATTCAAAGGTTATCTTGTACTTTATGTTTGCCAAAGGCACATCCACTTGCAGAGAAAGATGAAATACATATAGAAGATTTACGCGATGAACCGTTTGTATTTATTACGAGACCAGTATGGCCGGCGTTGTATGATACAATTTTATCTCTTTGTCGAGAGGTTGGCTTTAGTCCTCAAATTGTACAAGAAGCAACGGAATATCAAACAGTTATGGGGCTTGTAGCAGCAGGGATTGGGATTACAGTAATCCCTGTATCGGCAAATAAATTATATAAAACAGAAGTGGTATATAAAGAGTTATATGATTCTAATTTTGTTGCAGAAATGTCGGTAGCTTATAAAAAAATGAATAGTAATCCAGAGCTGTTAGAGTTTTTAAAAATCGCAAGAGAGAAGAAACGAATAGAAGTAGAAGTAGAAGATGAGTAAATGAAATGGTGGAAGTTAAGCGGACAAATTTTATTATTATTTTGTTTCGCTTGGACAGGTGAATGGATTGCAAAACAGGCACACCTCCCAGTTCCAGGAAGTATAATTGGTATTTTTTTATTGTTAATTTCATTAAAATTTAACCTAGTTAAAAAAGAGTGGATACAGGACGGAGCAGACTTTTTATTAAAAGAACTTATTTTATTTTTTATTCCTTCTGCAGTCGCTGTTATTCGTTACAAAGATACACTATCACAATATGGAATCGATCTCATTTTAATTATTATGATTAGTACACTTTGCGTTACTCTCGTAACAGGACTCTTAACAGAATTGCTACTTAAGCGGAAAGGATCAACGCAATGAATGATCGGCTTTCTTTGTTTACTATTAACACTATTGACATATTGGATATCTAAAAAAATGTATCAACGTTGGAATTGGAGCTTACTTTCTCCACTCCTTGTCTGTCCCATTATTTTAATTGCTTTATTGCTTGGACTAGATACACCTTATGAAACATATGAGTCTGGTGGTCAATGGCTAACAGAGTTATTAAAACCTGCAACAGTTGCTTTTGCATGGCCAATCTATAAATACTTTGATTTATTAAAGAAACACGGAATCGCCATCTTACTTAATGTCATTGTCGGTTCATTTTTATCAGTTATTACTTCGGCACTACTAGCAAATTATTTTCAAATTGATTCGTCACTAGAACATAGTTTAGCACCGCATATTGTAACGACACCAATAGCAATGGCTATTTCAGAAATGATTGGTGGCATGTCACAATTAACAGCTGTATTTGTCGTTTTAACCGCCTTAACAGGAGCATTACTCGGTCCTTCCCTTATACGTATTTGTCGCATTAAAACCGCGCTCGCAAAAGGTATTATGTTAGGAACGAGCGCAAATGGAACCGGTACATCAAAAGCATTCGAAATCGGTCCTGTTGAAGGAACAATCGCAAGTTTATCTATGCTTTTAACAGCCGGTGCTAGTTTAGTTATCGTTCCGCTTTTCTTATCTTGGATACATTAAATGTATTCTTTCATCACCGTTTTATTTTTTTCCTCTTTTTTCAAGGGGAAAATAAAAAAGAAGGAGAATTTTAGTAGGGGAGGGATGTTTATGGAAAGATGGATAGGTACGGCAGCTATATGTATGAATGACAGAAATGAAATTTTAATGGTGTTGCAGGGCAAAGAAGGGGAAGAAAAAAGGTGGTCTGTACCAAGTGGAGGACTTGAAAAGGGAGAAACACTAGAAGAATGTTGTATCAGGGAAGTTTGGGAGGAAACAGGCTACAATGTGGAGGTTGTAAATAAAATATATGAAAAAGAAGGTATTACATATGGAATTCCGGTTTATGTTCATTATTACTCTGTTAAAAAAATAGGTGGTAACATGAAAATTCAAGATCCTGATGAGTTAATACATGAAATTGACTGGAAAGGGATACAGGAAGTTGAAAAATTATCGTTAGCTTTTCCGGAGGATTACGAGTTAATATACCGATATATAAATAAAAAAGCAAGTATGTAAATGAAAGAATACATCAACTTCATAGGCAGTCCCTTCTTAGAAATTAAAAACGGAAGGATGAAATTATGAATGATTTCTAAATATGTTGTGGAATGTGTCTTTTGTGAAGAAAATCGAAAAGCTCGCCAAGCTACCGTCACAGTTCCCGCCACTTCTCAACTACTAGCTATTCAAAAAGTGCGGGCTGAATGTACACGTCGCTTTGGAAAAACGTTATTATTGCAAACAGAGGTTAAAGAAGAAATAGTTTTGGAGCAAAAAGAAAGCTGAATGTTATTAATGGGTATTTTATTAGGATTTGTTGGAGCAGGGGGAGCTGGATTTATTATCGCGATACTCACTTTAGTATTTCATATTCCTATTCATGTTGCACTGGCAACATCTTTAACTGCTATGGCATTTACGACGTTATCTGGAGTTATAAGTCATTATCGTGAAGGAAGTGTCGTACTTATGATAGGCGGGATTGTTGGTGGATTTGGAGCACTTGGTTCTTATATCGGTTCAAAGTTTGGTTCGCTTATACCAGCACATCTTCTTCATTGGTTTACAGCTGGGATGTTATTTTTATCAGCAATTTTTATGTTTATTAAACTGATTATGTCTCGAAATAAGCAACAGCCACCCTTATGTGGACAGAAAAAACTTTCAAAAAACAACTTGATGAAATGTATATGTTTAGGAGTAGTTACTGGAATGTTGGCTGGTTCGTTCGGGATTGGTTCAGCCCCTTTTATACAACTTGGACTAATGGTTCTTTTAGGATTAACGATACAGCAATCTGTAGGAACGACGATGCTTGTTATATTACCGATTGCAATTGGAGGCGGGATTGGATATAGTTCGGAAGGGTATTTAGATTATATATTGTTATTGCAAGTATTAATGGGAACGATGTTAGGAGCATATATCGGTGCGAAGTTTACAAATTATGCACCACGCATGCTGTTGAGATTTTCAATGATTATGACGCCAGTTTTAGCCGGATGTATGTTATTGATGGAATAAGTGAAGACGATACCGACTGAAGTCCTGAGTAAAGAATTGATGGAAAGAGAAGGTGTTATATCTATTACAGTAAAGGAATTTGAAAAGATAGAAGTAGCTGGAGTAGTCGTTGCTGGTCCTGCTGTTATTTTAATTAATCAAGATTGAATGTACATTGCGTTTATTTTCTTTATCGATATAGTTCATATGTCATTAAGTGTAAAGAGTATATTTGTAGTAGCCATGCCATTTATTTTATTAGTCATGATTCAAAAGTTCATCTTGCGTGTTTCTACAAGTTGTAATAAAGAAAAGAAACAAATGTTACGTATAATGATAGTAGGGATCATTCCATTAATAGTGTGTGCTGTACAATTAAGTATGAATGAGTACACTTCCAAGTTTAATCAAGATCGGTGGTTACATGACGAAGAGAAACGGGTACATATGGTAGATGATCTAATGCAAAAATATAAATTAATAGGGAAATCAAATGGAGAAATTACACAATTGTTAGGAACGCCTACTGAAACGAGAAATGAGGAAGAAGGGGTCATCACTTTGTACTATCTTGGAACAGAACGTGGCTTCATTCCAATAGATAGTGAACAGCTTGTTTTACAATTTGATAGAGATGGTAGAGTTTTGAAATATAAGGTACAAAGAGGGTAAATGGATTATGTGCTAATAGGTGTAATTTTAATATTATTAGCTGCAGTATTCGTACTGTTTTATAAAAATAAACAGTTGGAATCAGAGAGCCAGCAGGTGGAATTTGAAAAAAAGCAAGCGATTGAAACGTATGAAAGTGAAATTGCAGCCACGGTTACAGAACATAAAGAGCAACAAAATACGATAAAAAATATGGAACAGAAAAAGTATAATGATTTACAAGTTAGTACAGCTAGAGAACTTGAAAATATGCGTATGATGAAAAATCAATTAGCTATGCAACATAGTAAAGAACGTAGTGAAATGCAAGATAAACATAGTAACGAAATACATATGTTTCAAAAGTTAATTGCAGATTTACGAGAGTATACTAAAAATAGCGCTGAAGTAAATACGCATGAAACATTACATTATATGAAGCAAGGATTTTTAGAACAAGAAATTATACAAGGAGATGAATTTCATATTATACCGAATGTTTTTATTAGAGATAAACTTGGAATAAACGATATTCGAATCCATCATCTTATCTTATATAAAACTGGTATGTATTTACTTGAGACGAGAGAGTGGACAGGAAAATTAATTCATGGTGTAACGAAAGAGAATGCTAGTATATATTCATTTATGCTTGATGAAATAGGTAAGTATCAACAAGAAATAAAAAAAGAAGAGACGCTTGAATGTATTACAGGTGAAGATTCGTTAACTATACAAGTGAAAAATGAAGGGAATCCAGTATATAAAGCGAAGAAACAGTCTCAAATTTTATACAATTTTTTGAAAGAATTGCAAGTTGATATTGTAAAAGAAAACGTAAAGCCAATTGTATATTTTTATAATGAGAGTGGTAAAGAAGTGCTAGATCTTTCTAATGAAGACACACCTAGATTAAAAGATAGGGAGCAAATCGTAGCGTTTTTCAAAAATGAAGTTTTAACAGGGGAAGTAATATATACAGCGCAAGAGTTACAAAAGATAAGAGAAATGCTTTGCCAGGTGAATTAAATGAAAAAAATTGATAGGAGATTTTATATGCAAAACAGATCGAGTTCAAATGTTACATTTATCGATGTGTCTCATTGGGAAGGGAGTATTGATTGGAATGCAGTGAAGGCATCTGGCATTCCAGCAGCATATGCAAAAGCGACAGAAGGTGTAAATTATCTTGATCCTACTTTTGTTCAAAATGTACAAGCGGCACGAAATGCAAATGTATTAATCGGTGCATACCATTTTGCACACCCAGAACAAAATGATGCAATTTCAGAAGCGAAATATTTTGTGAGTATATTACAAAGCAATCAAACAGACTTAATGCCAGTTCTAGATTTAGAATCACCAACAGATCCGAGTAATAGTAATTTAACTGGTACCGCTATATCTAATTGGACAAGAAGTTTCATAAATTATGTGAAACAGGCTACTGGAAAAAATGTAATGTTATATACAGGAGTTTGGTATATTAATGAGTTTGGAATTAACGGGTTAAGTGATATTCCACTTTGGATTGCTAGATATTCTAGTACACCGCCTGCTGATGCTGGTGGATGGACAGAGTGGACAGCGTGGCAATACACTGATTCTGGTCAAATTTCAGATGTAGGAAAATGTGATGTATCAGCAGCAGTTTCATTAGAAGCTTTGCAAGGGAATGGATCGAGTGGTGGAGGGAATGTTTCCCCGTCTAATAATGCAACTCCAGTTTACGGTGTCGCTGTAATTAATGGCGATAATGTAAATTTACGGACTGGATCATCTTTACAATCTAGTGTAATTCGCCAGCTAAATCGAGGTGAATCATATGAAGTTTTGAGCGAACAAGATAGTTGGCTTGCTTTGGGTGGAAATGAATGGATATACTATGATTCGACTTATATTCAGTATAAACATTATGTGGCGACTATTACTGGTGATAATGTGAATCTACGGGATGCTCCATCATTAAGCGGAAATGTTATAAGACAGTTACATCATGGTGAGGCATATCGAGTATGGTGTAAGCAAGATGGCTGGCTCGGATTAGGTGGAAATGAATGGATATATTTTGATTCGAGTTATATTCAGTATGGTGTATAAATGATGGCTGAGAAAAAGCGGAGTGATTTAAGAAGATTACTTTCTTATATGAGACCATATAAAAGGTTATTAGCATTAGCATTTTTATTCCTAGTTGGTGCAACTGTAACTGAAATGATGGGTCCTTTTTTAATTAAACAATTTCTTGATGAACATTTAGTACCGCGTAACTTTGATCAATCAGCACTTGTTACTCTATTTGTAGTGTATATAATTGCACATTTATTAAAAGTATTATTTACGTATTTAGATTTATTGTACTTTCAAAATATAGCTTTTAAGATTGTTCAAGATATGCGAGTTGAAGTGTATGAACACGTTCAAAAATTGTCATTAAGTTTCTTTGATCGTACGCCGATAGGTACATTCGTATCTCGCATAACAAATGATACGGAAGCGATTAAGGATTTTTATGTTAGTGTACTATCAACATTCGTAAAAAATGTAGTGTTTTTAGTAGGGATTTTAGTGGCGATGTTTTTATTAGATGTAAAATTAGCGTTATTTTCTCTTATATTAATTCCAATTATGTTTGCTATTATGGTGCTATATCGCCGGAAAAGTGCAGCTTTTTATTTAGAAGTACGTAATCAATTAAGCGTATTAAATGCGAAGTTAAATGAGTCTATTCAAGGAATGAATATTGTTCAAGTATTCAGACAAGAAAAAAGCATGAGAAAAGAATTTGAAGAAGTGAATAATAAACATTATAGTGCAGGACGACGCACGTTAAAGTTAGACGCATTACTTTTACGTCCAGCAACGGATTTAGTTCATATTGTAGCAATTGCATTAGTACTTGGTTTATTCGGAATTGACGCTTTAAAGAGTCCCGTTGAAGTAGGAGTTTTATATGCGTTTGTTAACTATATCCATCGTTTCTTCCAACCTGTAAATGAGATGATGATGAAATTATCATTTTTCCAACAAGCACTTGTTTCATCATCACGTGTATTTCATTTAATAGATGAGAAAGATTTAGCGCCAGTTCAAAAAGGGGATGGGAATCCTCAAGTAGTTAATGGAGATATTGAATTTAAAAATGTTACTTTTTCGTATGATGGAAAGCGTGATGTTTTAAAAAATGTATCTTTTCACGTGAAACAAGGGCAAACGGTTGCTTTTGTTGGGCATACTGGTAGCGGAAAAAGTACCATTATGAATTTACTAATGCGATTTTATAATATTAAGTCGGGAAATATTGTAATAGACGGTGTAGATTTAGAGAAATTTGAAGAACGAGAAATTAGAAAGAGAATAGGACTTGTATTGCAAGATGCATTTTTATTTGCGGGAAATGTAAAGCAAAATATTCGTATGTACAATGAAGAAATTACAGATGAAGAAGTAAAAGAAGCTGCGCAATTTGTGCAAGCCAATACGTTTATTGAAAAATTACCAAAGCAGTATGAAACAGAAGTAGTAGAAAGAGGAGCTGCATTTTCTAGTGGTCAACGACAATTAATTGCTTTTGCTAGAACGATAGCAACTAATCCGAAAGTGTTAGTATTAGATGAGGCAACAGCTAATATCGATACAGAAACAGAAGAGGCTATTCAAACAGCGTTGCAGCAAATGAGAAAAGGTAGAACGACGATAGCGATTGCTCACAGGTTATCTACAATTCAAGATGCAGATCAAATATTCGTTATGCATGATGGAGAGATAGTAGAAAGGGGAACACATCAAGAGTTACTGAGTGAGCAAGGGTTGTATTATAATATGTATTTACTACAAAATAAAGGAAGCTTACAAAAGGCCTTGTAAATGAAAGTATTTTTTAATTTAGCTTGGTTTTTTAAACAAGAGAAACGAGCGTACATAATCGGGATTATTATGTTATTTGGTGTCGCGCTTCTTGAACTTGTAGCCCCGAAAGTACTAGGTATTGTAGTAGATGAAATTAATAATGGAACATTAACATCTGAAAAATTATTGAAGTGGGTTATTCTGTTAGTTGTTGTAGGGATTACTATGTACATATTGCGTTATTTGTGGCGTATTATGATTTTTGGATCTTCTTTGAAATTAGCCCGTCAATTACGAAAGAATTTATATGAACATTTTACAAAGATGAGTCCAACTTTCTATCAATCACGTCGTACAGGCGATTTGATGGCGCATGCGACCAATGATATTCAAGCAATTCAGCAAACTGCTGGATCGGGTGTTTTAACACTTGTTGACTCATTAGCAGTTGGAGGATGTGTACTTGTAGCGATGGGGTTTACAATTAGTTGGAAGTTGACATTATTAAGTTTAATTCCGATGCCAATTGTAGCGATTTCTACAAATTATTATGGAACTTTATTGCATAGAAGATTTCATAAAGCGCAGCAATCGTTTTCTGAAATTAATGATAAAGTACAAGAGAGCATGAGTGGGATGAAGGTGATTCGCTCGCTTGGACAAGAGAAAGAGGATTTGGAAGCATTTCGGAAGAAATCGGAAGATGTCGTACATAAAAATATGTTAGTCGCGCGTATTGACTCGTTATTCGATCCAACGATTGCACTTATTGTCGGATTTTCGTTTTTAATCGCAGTTTGTTACGGATCTCTATTAGTAGTACGGGGCGAATTAACTGTAGGAGAGCTAGTAACGTTTACAACATACTTAGGGACTCTTGTATGGCCAATGTTAGCCTTTGGGTGGTTGTTTAATATTATGGAACGTGGACGCGCTTCGTATGATCGTGTGGAGAAAATACTTTCACAAACTTCAGATGTAGTAAATAAGGAAAACGCTATAAATACTATAGCAAGTGGTGATGTTTCATTTGCTATTGATTCATTTTCTTATAAGAAAAATGAACTATTAAACTTAAAAGATATTTATGTTAATTTAAGAAAAGGTGAAACGCTAGGTATTGTGGGACGTACCGGTGCAGGGAAGACGACGTTGTTAAAATGTTTAATTCGAGAATATGATCATTTTAATGGTGAATTAAAAGTTGGTGAGCGGGATATTCGAGATGTAACACTTCATGGTGTACGTTCTGCAATTTCATACGTGCCGCAAGATCATTTTTTATTTTCAGCGAGTATTGGAGAGAACATTGCATTCGGAAAGGTCGATGCTACATATAAAGAAATTGCGCGTGCTGCTGAAATTGCTTGTATTCATAATGATATCGTTCAATTTTCAGAAGGGTATGACACGGTAGTAGGTGAAAGAGGTGTTTCACTATCAGGAGGTCAAAAACAGCGGATTTCAATTGCACGTGCTTTATTAACGAATGCTGAAATTTTAATTTTAGATGATTGTTTATCAGCTGTCGATGCAAAAACAGAAGAAACTATATTATCCGCATTGAAACAGGAAAGAGCAGAAAAAACGACGATTATTACTGCACACCGTTTAAGTGCAATTCAGCATGCAAACATTATTCTTGTGATTGATGAAGGAGCGGTAGTGCAACGAGGAACACATGAACAATTAATGGGGGAAAATGGTTGGTATAAAGAAATGTACGAAAGCCAGCAACTAGAGGCGTTAGTAGAGAAAGGAGGCGTATGAATGCCAATTTGGTTAGGTATTCTAGTGGGCGTAGTAGCACTAGTAGCAGGCGTGGCGTTAGGATTTTTCATTGCCCGCAAATACATGATGAACTACTTAGAAAAAAATCCACCAATTAATGAACAAATGTTAAAAATGATGATGATGCAAATGGGACAAAAACCTTCCCAAAAGAAAATCAATCAAATGATGAGCGCGATGAGCAAGCAACAAACAAAATAAATGAAAACGTATGAATTGTATTTAATTCAAGAGGATATTGCGAAAGCTTATTTTGGTCGTGAATATTTGTTTTTTGATTTATTTGCTCGATTTTCAGAATCTGGGTCCCTTTCGGAGAAAAAAGTGTTATATAAACAAATGATGTATATAACGATGCCATTACAAGTAATGAAAATTCATCATAAATTAGAGCAAGCTTTGCGCGTTCTTGGTAAATATGATAGAACACATCATACGCATACACTTTTTACGGGAGCGGAATATGGCGAAATAATGGTGAAACCACACTATATTCGCATGAATACCTCTGGAAATGTCTCTATGGAAACGACTTTCTTTGAGGTGTTAAGAAAGTGTGAATTAACATTTTTAGCTATGGACTATGAAAATACAAAGTACGGATGGCTGAATCCTTTAAAACAAGTACGAACATATGTGTAAATGTATAAAACGTTTACTAATATAAGCGAAGGGAAGAATAGCATGTCACATTCAATCGAACAACTTTCTATCAACACGATTCGCACATTATCCATCGATGCGATTGAAAAAGCAAACTCTGGTCACCCAGGAATGCCAATGGGTGCAGCACCAATGGCTTATACATTATGGACTCAATTTATGAAACATAATCCAAATAACCCAACGTGGTTTAACCGAGATCGTTTCGTATTATCTGCAGGTCATGGTTCAATGTTATTATACAGCCTACTTCACCTATCTGGTTATGATGTAACAATGGATGACTTAAAAAACTTCCGTCAATGGGGAAGCAAAACTCCAGGACATCCTGAGTACGGTCATACTGCAGGTGTAGACGCAACTACTGGTCCACTTGGACAAGGTATTGCAACTGCTGTAGGTATGGCAATGGCTGAAAGACATTTAGCGGCTAAATATAACCGTGATGCGTATAATGTAGTAGATCATCATACATACGCTATTTGTGGTGATGGAGATTTAATGGAAGGCGTTTCTGCTGAAGCATCTTCATTAGCTGCTCATTTACAATTAGGTCGTCTTGTTGTGCTTTACGATTCAAACGATATTTCATTAGATGGCGATTTAAATCGTTCATTCTCTGAAAGTGTAGAAGATCGTTACAAAGCATACGGATGGCAAGTAATCCGTGTTGAGGATGGAAACGATATTGAAGCAATCGCGAAAGCAATTGAAGAAGCGAAAGCTGACGAAAAACGCCCAACGCTAATTGAAGTAAGAACGACAATTGGTTTCGGTTCTCCAAACAAATCAGGAAAATCAGCTTCACACGGTTCTCCACTTGGTGTAGACGAAACAAAATTAACGAAAGAAGCATACGCTTGGACTGCTGAACAAGACTTCCATGTAGCAGAAGAAGTATATGACAACTTCCGTAAAACAGTACAAGATGTTGGTGAAACAGCGCAAGCAGCTTGGAACACGATGCTAGGTGAATATGCACAAGCATATCCAGAATTAGCAAACGAACTGCAAGCAGCAATGAACGGTCTTCTTCCAGAAGGTTGGGAACAAAGCTTACCAACTTATGAATTAGGATCAAAAGCAGCAACACGTAATTCTTCAGGTGCTGTAATTAATGCAATTGCAGAGTCTGTACCATCATTCTTCGGTGGATCTGCTGACCTTGCTGGTTCTAACAAAACATACATGAATAACGAAAAAGACTTTACAAGAGATGATTACAGCGGTAAAAACATTTGGTACGGTGTACGTGAATTCGCAATGGGTGCAGCAATGAACGGTATCGCACTACATGGTGGTTTAAAAACTTACGGTGGTACGTTCTTCGTATTCTCTGACTACTTACGTCCAGCAATTCGTCTTGCAGCATTAATGCAATTGCCAGTAACGTATGTATTCACACACGATAGTATCGCTGTTGGTGAAGACGGTCCAACACATGAACCAGTTGAGCAATTAGCTGCGCTTCGTGCAATGCCAAATGTATCTGTTATTCGTCCAGCTGACGGTAACGAATCTGTTGCAGCTTGGAGATTAGCTTTAGAATCTACAAAAACACCAACTGCTTTAGTATTAACTCGTCAAGACCTTCCAACATTAGAAGGCGCAAAAGACGATACGTATGAAAAAGTAGCAAAAGGTGCATATGTTGTTTCTGCAAGCAAGAAAGAAACAGCTGATGTAATTTTACTTGCATCTGGATCTGAAGTAAGTCTAGCTGTTGAAGCACAAAAAGCGTTAGCAGTAGACGGCGTTGACGCAGCTGTTGTCAGCATGCCATCTATGGATCGCTTTGAAGCTCAAACTGCTGAGTACAAAGAATCTGTATTACCAAAAGCAGTAACAAAACGTTTCGCAATCGAAATGGGTGCTACATTCGGATGGCACCGTTACGTAGGTCTTGAAGGAGATGTGTTAGGTATCGATACATTCGGTGCTTCTGCTCCTGGTGAGAAGATTATGGAAGAGTATGGATTTACTGTAGAGAACGTTGTTCGTAAAGTAAAAGAAATGCTTTAAATGAGTAAAACGACGATAATCGTACCAAAACCGAAGAAACTGAGTGTAAATCGCTGGATTATTTTTATAGCACTAACAGTTATATATGTATGGGCCTTTTCAGGTGTCCCACTCGAGGGAATAAAAAATACAGCGGGAGAAATTACAAAAGCAATTATGACAGGCGTGTTGAACCCAGATTGGTCGTATGTATCTTTGCCTGATGGTGAAGATTTATTACATGGTTTGATTGATACGTTGGCAATTGCAATATTAGGTACATTTATTTCTGCCTTTTTATCTGTTCCATTTGCTTTTTGGGCGGCAACGAATATGAGTAGTGGAAAATTAACTTCAGGTGCTGGGAAATTTGTACTTAGCTTTGTTCGTACATTTCCTGAATTAGTTATGGCTCTTTTATTTATAAAAGCTGTTGGGCCAGGCTCTTTTGCCGGAGTTCTAGCTTTAGGGTTACACTCTATCGGAATGTTAGGGAAACTATATTCGGAAGGAATTGAAAATATAGATAAGGGACCGACCGAGGCGCTAATAGCAACAGGTGCAAAGCGGTTTCAAATACTTTGGTATGCGGTATTACCACAAGTGTTACCAGATTTTCTATCGTATACGTTATACAGGTTCGAAATTAATGTGCGATCCGCTGCGATTTTAGGTGTAATTGGAGCAGGTGGTATTGGTACGCCATTAATTTTTGCATTAAGTTCACGGAATTGGTCTCGTGTGGGAATTATTTTATTGGGCATCATTCTAATGGTAATTATAATCGATTTTATTTCAAGTTCGATTCGAAAACGGATTGTTTAAATGTTAACGATTATTCTAGTTATTTTACTGTTGTGGGGTAGTAGTGTACAGGTCGACGCATCATTTTCAAAACTAGTAGTTGGTTTTCCAAATATGATGGATTTATTGAAGGAAATGGTGCCACCAGATTGGAGTTATTTTCAAGTTATTACAACAGCAATGTTAGATACAATACGCATGGCGATTATTGGAACGACTTTAGGAGCGATTTTAGCCATTCCACTTGCACTATTTGCAGCAAGTAATGTATTTACTAGTGTATTTTTGTACAGTCCAGCTCGATTGATTTTAAATTTTATACGAACGATACCAGATTTATTATTAGCGGCTATTTTTGTAGCGATTTTTGGAATAGGACCACTTCCAGGTATTTTGGCTCTTACTTGTTTCTCGGTTGGGCTCGTAGCGAAATTATTGTATGAGTCAATTGAATCAATTGATCCAGGTCCATTAGAAGCGATGACAGCTGTAGGAGCGAATAAGGTGCAATGGATTGTTTATGGGGTCATTCCGCAAGTGAAAGCGCACTTTGTTTCCTACGTACTTTATACATTTGAGGTGAATGTACGTGCCGCAGCGGTTCTAGGTTTAGTAGGAGCAGGTGGCATTGGTTTATATTATGATCGTACACTTGGATTTTTACAATATCAACAAACTGCTTCCATTATTATTTATACCCTTGTTGTTGTATTGTTAATTGATTATATAAGTACATTGTTGCGGGAGAAATTATAAGTGATAGATTTTCAAAATGTCTCCAAAGTGTATCCGAATGGTACAAAAGGATTGAAAAACATAAATTTAAAAATTCAAAAAGGTGAATTTGTTGTAATGGTCGGGCTATCTGGGGCTGGAAAATCTACACTCCTCAGATCAGTAAATCGCCTTCATGAGATTACAGAAGGAGAAATTATTATTGAAGGTGAGTCTATTACTGCTGCAAAAGGAAAAGAGTTACGACGCATGCGCCGAGATATTGGTATGATTTTTCAAAGCTTTAACCTTGTAAAGCGATCCACGGTACTGAAGAATGTATTAGCTGGGCGTGTTGGATATCATTCGACATTACGTACAATGTTAGGTTTGTTTCCAAAGGAAGATTTGGGACTTGCATTTCAGGCGTTGAACAGAGTGAACATTTTAGAAAAAGCATATGCACGAGCAGATGAATTATCAGGAGGACAACAGCAACGTGTATCGATTGCTAGAGCATTGGCACAAGAAGCGAAAATCATATTGGCAGATGAGCCTGTTGCTTCATTAGATCCACTGACAACAAAGCAAGTAATGGATGATTTGAAAAAAATTAATGAAGATTTTGGAATTACGACAATTGTAAACTTACATTCTATTGATTTAGCGAGGCAATATGCTACACGCATTATTGGATTACATGCAGGTGAAATTGTTTTTGATGGTTTAGTAGATGAGGCAACGGATGAAAAATTTGCTGAAATTTATGGGGACGTAGCTCAGAAAAGCTCACTATTAGAGGTGGCAGCTAAATGAATGTTTACGGAAGGTTATTTTATAACAACGAAAAATGGAGGCATAAACATGTTGAAAAAAGTTTTTGCAATGAGCACAACAGTTGTACTAGCAGCGGGGTTATTAAGTGGCTGTGGAACGAAGGAATCAAGTGCAAGTAAAAATGAGGATACGAAAAAAGGTTATATACCGAAGACGTTAAATGTTCAATTTGTTCCTTCTCAAAATGCAGATACGTTAGAGGCAAAAGCGAAACCATTGGAAAAACTATTAAGTGATAAATTAAACATTCCGGTAAAAGTTAGTATTTCAACGAATTACAATACAATTGTAGAAGCGATGGCATCAAAACAAGTAGATGTAGGATTTTTACCTCCAACAGCGTATGTGTTAGCGCATGAGAAGAAGGCTGCAAACGTAATATTACAGGCGCAACGTTTTGGGGTAGATGATGAAACTGGAGCTCCCACAAAGGACTTAGTAGATTTTTATAAATCAGAGTTTGTTGTTAAGAAAGATTCTAATATTAACAGTGTGAAAGATTTAAAAGGTAAAAAAATTGGTTATCAAGATGTAACATCATCAGCAGGGTATGTATGGCCTGCGGCAGTATTGTTAAAAGAGGGAGTCGATCCGCTAAAGGATGTGAAACCTGTTACATTAAAAGGTCATGATCGGTCACTTATTGCTCTTTTAAATGGTGATGTTGATGCAGCTGTTGTATTCCAAGATGCTCGTAATATTGTAAAAAAAGATTATCCGAATATATTCGATCAAACGAAAATAGTAAAATTTACGGAGAAAATTCCAAACGATACGATTTCTGTACGTTCTGATTTAGATGCGGAGTGGAGCAAGAAATTACAAGATGCTTTCATTGAAATAGGAAAGAATGAAGAAGGGCACAAAATCATTAAAGAAGTATACTCACATGAAGGATATGTGAAATCTGATGATAGTAAATTTGATATCGTTCGTGACTATGGAAAGAAAGTGAAAACACAATAAATGGTATTGATTCAAAATCAAATTGTAACTTTAAATATTTTATTAACAAGCGATGTACATGGTACTGTGTATCCAATTCACTACCAAGATAACTCCAAAGCGGAAATTGGTTTAGCTAAAATTTCTACTCTTATAAAAAAAGAACGTTCCAAAAATACAAACGTCCTTTTAGTTGATAACGGTGATTTCATACAAGGAACACCATTAACTTATCATTACGCTACATACGAAAATGATAAGAAAAATCCAATGTCCTTATTGGCCAACTATTTAAATTATGATGCTGCAATTATCGGCAATCATGAATTTAATTATGGAATGGATATATTAAATCATGCTGTAGAAACTGCAAACTTCCCGTACTTATCAGCAAACATTCTAGATAAAAACATAAAAGAACCTTATTTTGGGAAACCTTATATAATAAAACATATTGAATCAAATATAAAAATTGCTATTTTAGGGGCAACAACACATTACATCCCGAATTGGGAACAGGCCCATCATATTAAAGATTTACTATTTGAAGATGCATTAGAAACAATAAAAAAGTGGATTCCTTACATCCGTGAACATGAGAAGCCCGATTTACTAGTCGTAGCCTATCACGGGGGATTTGAACGCGATTTTCAAACTGGAGTACCAACTGAAGTTTTAACAGGTGAAAACCAAGGATACGCAATGTATGATGAAATTGATGGTATAGATATTTTACTAACAGGCCACCAACACCGAGAAATTGCTCAAACTTTGGATAATGGTGTAACAATTTTACAAACCGGATGCAATGGACACACCGTTGGAAAGGTAAAAGTAACATTCGAAAAAACGGAACAAAAATGGGTAAAGAAAAATAGTTACGCACAATTATTGCCTGTGCAAGGAATTGAGGCCGACAAAGATGTTCTTTCCTTGGTCGCCGATTATGAAGAGAAAACACAAAAATGGCTTGATCAGCCTATTGGCATCATTCATGGGGACATGCGAATTTCAGATGCTATGCAAACTCGTTTGCAAGACCATCCTTTTATTGAATTCATAAATAAAATTCAGATGGATATAGCTAACGTTTCTATTTCTTGTACAAGTTTGTTTCATAATACATCTCCAGGATTCCCGAAACATGTCACAATGCGGGATATCGTTTCCAATTATATTTACCCAAACACATTAAAAGTTATTCGAGTGACTGGAGCCGATATAAAAGATGCTCTCGAACTTTCTGCTTCTTATTTCACATTAAATAAAGTTGGTGATATAATTGTTAATCCTGCATTCATAGAACCAAAACCTGCGCATTATAATTACGATATGTGGGAAGGGATTTCGTATGTATTAAACATTTCAAAACCAATTGGTGAAAGAGTAGAGTCTTTACAGTATAAAGGCGCTACACTCGATATAAATGAAGAATATGACGTTGTTATGAATAATTATCGAGCAAGCGGCGGAGGGAACTTCTTTATGTTTCAAAATAAACCAGTAATAAAAGATATTCCAACAGATATGTCTGAACTTATCGCTAACTATATATTGAAGCATAAAAGAATAAAAGCAACGAGAAATAACAACTGGAAAGTTATTAAATAAATGCTTAATCACGAACTCGTTGAACGCATTAACTTCTTAGCGAAAAAAGAAAAAGCTGAAGGTTTAACTGAAGAAGAACAACGTGAGCGTCAATCGCTACGAGAACAATATTTAAAAGGATTTCGTCAAAATATGTTAAACGAACTTAAAGGAATTAAAGTCGTTAACGAAGAAGGTACAGATATTACACCAGCGAAATTAAAAGCTTTAAAAAAGCAAGATAATGCAAAATTAAATTAAATGAATGCAATTGTTTATGCACGTGTGAGTACAACAAAAGAAGCACAAGAAACATCGTTATTGCGTCAAAAAGATGAATTATTGCATTTAGCTGAGCGCTATGAAATGAATGTGACAAAAGTGATTGAGGAACAAGCTAGTGGCTATACAATTGAACGTGATGGCATATTAGAAGTATTAGATACAATTCGAGATGAACAAGTTGATGTACTTCTAATACAAGATGAAACGCGTCTTGGTAGAGGGAACGCGAAGATTGCATTAATGCATTGTTTACATAAAGAGGGAATAAAAGTATATACACATACGCATAATGGTGAATTACAATTGTCGGATTCTGATTCGATGGTATTAGATATAATTGGTATTGTTGAAGAATATCAAAGAAAGATTCATAACTTGAAAATTAAACGTGGTATGCAACGCGCGGTAGAAAAAGGCTATCGTCCAGAAAATAATTTAAAAAATCGTCATTTAAGCGTAGGGCGAGAGAAAAAAGAAGTGCCAATTGAGGAAATTGTACGTTTGCGCAAGAGTGAACTCACTTTCGAAGAAATTGCGGCAACGCTTCGTGGGTTTGGTCATAATGTTTCAAAAGCGACTGTACATCGTAGATACGTAGAGTATACAAAGCAATTGCTTGATAAAGAAGAGTAAGTGTTAGAAAACATGGAAAAGTTAACGAAACGCCAGCAAGACATTCTCGACTTTATTAAGCTAAAAGTACAAGAAAAAGGATATCCACCTTCCGTACGTGAAATCGGTCAAGCAGTCGGCCTCGCTTCTAGTTCTACAGTGCACGGACATTTATCACGACTAGAAGAAAAGGGCTATATCCGACGTGATCCAACAAAACCACGAGCAATCGAAATTTTAGGCGATGACCGAATGGCTACAGAAACACAATCTGTTATTCAAGTTCCAATCGTCGGAAAAGTTACTGCCGGTTTACCGATTACAGCAGTCGAAAGTGTAGAAGAGCACTTCCCACTTCCAGCTAGTATCGTTTCTGGATCAGATCAAGTATTTATGTTACGTATTTCTGGAGATAGCATGATTGAAGCTGGTATCTTTGATGGAGATTTAGTTGTTGTTCGCCAACAACAATCTGCATACAACGGTGAAATTGTCGTTGCCTTAACAGAGGATAACGAAGCAACTGTTAAACGTTTCTATAAAGAAAAAGATCACTTCCGTCTACAACCGGAAAACTCTTCATTAGAACCTATCATTTTAAAACAAGTGTCAGTTATTGGAAAAGTAATTGGCGTATATCGTGATTTACATTAAATGATGAAAAAAATATTGTTAGTAGCTATCGCTTGTATCATTATTGGAGTAATCGGGATTTCACAAACATATGAAAAAGCAGTGCAAACTGCAGAAAAAGGCGATAAAGAAGACGTAATTAAAAACGAAATCCTAAAAAATATAGAAGTTAAGTTAGGTGCTGGGGATATTGTCGTCCAAAAATCTCCGGATTCCTCTTTTTATGTAAAGCAAACAGGAGATGTAAGTAAACAAGAAATTCGTATTACTGAAGATGGTGACACATTAAAAGTTATTGGGGAAAGAGAAAAAGATGTTTCGTTTGATTTTTCCTTTTACAATTTCGGATTTCAAACGTCTACATTGACTATATTTGTACCAGAACGTTCTTACCAAGAGATCAAAGTAAATTCAGCCGCTGGACAAATAGAAATAAGTGATGTGAAAAGTGACCGCGTAAATGTTGGAACGCTGGCAGGAGAAGTGGATTTGAAGCATGTAACAGCTAAGAACGTAGAGGGATCTACAAAAGCTGGTGAGGTGAACTTTAAAAAGGTTATAGGGAAAGTAACAGCAAAAACGACTAGTGGGGATGTATATATTATGGATCATGATCCTAAGTATGATGTAGAGGTAACCTCAACTGCTGGAGATGTAGCTATTACTTTATCGGAAAAACCAAAAGATGCAGTAATAACTGGGCAAACTCCTGCTGGAGACGTGACAATTTTTAATGAGGAAAATAAAAACGTAACAATTGGTAATGGGGGTAAAAAGATTAGCGGCAAAACGGCTGCTGGAGATGTTACTATAGAAACACGTTAAATGAATAAAGAACAATTCCTTAGAGAATTATCGAATCAGCTTAGAAAGTTACCGGAAGAAGAGAGGAAAGATATTTTATTTGATTATGAAGAGCACTTTCAGTTTGGGATAGAAGAGGGGAAAACGGAATTAGAAATAATAAAAGGACTTGGTTCTCCTAAAGTAATTGCAAAAGAATTACTTGCGATGTATCGCTTCGATGAAATGAAAAAAGATCCATCGACTTCAAATGTTACAAGAGCTGTCATGGCGGCAATTGGACTTAGTTTATTTAATTTTATTATCGTGTTAGGCCCTTTAGTTGCAATTATCGGTTTTATATTTTCTTTTTGGGTCGGTGGGATTGCTAGTGTAGTGACACCATTTTTCGTTATTGTAAAAGTATTTATGGGCACTTTTATATGGTTGGATCTTTTCGTTAGTATAACATTTGTTGGAGTAGGTTTGTTGTTATGTATGATAGCTTATTATAGTACGAAGTGGTTTAAAAGATTGTGCGTACGTTATGTGATATGGAACTTCAAAATGATAAAAGGGGAGTAGTTGAACGTTCAGTTTAAAAAAGGTGTGTTAGAACTATGTGTTTTGGCACTTGTGAAACGTAAAGATAGTTACGGTTATGAACTTGTACAGCAAATTTCAAATAAATTTTTAATATCGGAAGGTTCAGTATATCCATTATTACGTCGTTTAACGAAAGAGGGATATTTTCAAACGTATTTAAAAGAGTCCACGGAAGGACCGCCCCGTAAATATTATCAGCTAACAGAGCAAGGGGAGACGCAACTTCATTTGTTAGTAACAGAGTGGAGTGATTTTGCGAAAGGGGTACAAGAAATTATTGAAGGGGTGAATTGGGATGAATAAATGAATTATATTATATATTTTATGAAGAAATTATATTCTTCAGCAGGAAAAATAATGTATGTGAATTTATTTGGTATGGTGTTAATAAGTTTACTTGAAGGGATAGGTATTATTTTATTACTTCCTATGATAAGTATGACTGGAATAATTAATATAGGTGAGGAGACTTCTTTTATTGCACCTGTCTATAGAATTTTGCAGAATTTCCCTAAAACAACAAGTTTAATTTCTATTTTAGGTATATATGTATTAATAGTGTTAAGTCAAAATATACTACAAAGAAACATAACGCTAAGAGATGCGAGAACGCAACAAGTTTTTGTACGAAAGTTAAGAGTAGAAACATATAGTATGATTTTAAAAGCAAAGTGGAGCTTTTTTTTAGAAAAAAGGAAAACAAATCTAATTAATATATTAACTACAGAATTAGCTCGTGTTAGTTATGGGATTACTTTAATTTTACAATTGCTAGCTACTATTCTATTTACATTCATACAGGTAGGGCTTGCGTTTTTATTATCTCCCCAAGTCACTGTATTTGTTTTGGGCTTTGGCTTATTGTTCTTGGTAGCTTCTCGTGTTTTTATAAAAAAAGCACGGATACTAGGCGGTAAGACCTCAGAATTGGCAAAAGACTATCTTTCTGGTATAACAGATCATTTCAATGGAATTAAAGATATAAAGAGCAATACTTTGGAAGGATCACGTTTGGATTGGTTTCAATCTATAACAAAAAAGATGAGTAGTGAACAAATGGAGTATATGAGAATAAGGTCAAACTCTCAATTGTTTTATAAAATTTCAATGGCTATATTAATTGCATTTTTTATATTTTTGTCAGTAAATATGTTTCAAGCGCAAACGGCCCAGTTACTATTAATCATTCTCATTTTTTCAAGATTATGGCCAAGATTCATGACGATTCAGTCAAATTTAGAACAACTGGCTGCAAGCATTCCTGCCTTTAAGTCATTATGGGAATTGCAACAGGAGTGTAATGAAGCGGTTGAAATGCAGGATATATACATGCAAAAACATATAAAGCCGATTTGTATAAAACAAGGTATTGAGTGTAAGGATGTTTCTTTTCGTTATAATAAGCAAGAAGCTTTATATGCACTTCAAAACATTAATGTACAAATTCCGATAAATAGTATGACGGCAATTGTAGGACATTCTGGTGCTGGGAAAAGTACATTAATTGATGTGTTAATGGGGTTAATCCAACCAGAAAAAGGTCAAGTGTTAATAGATGGTACTCCTCTTGCAACTGATAATTTATTGTCATTAAGACGGGCTATTAGCTATGTACCACAAGATCCGTTCTTATTTAATGCTAGTATAAGAGAGAATTTAATGATGATTGACTCGAATGTAAATGAAGAACAAATTTGGGCTGCATTAGAATTTGCGGCAGCAACTGAATTTGTACGAATGCTTCCAAATGGACTTGATACACTGATTGGAGATCGTGGGGTGAGGCTTTCAGGTGGTGAACGTCAGCGACTTGTATTGGCTCGAGCTATTTTAAGAAAACCGTCGATTTTAGTATTAGATGAGGCTACGAGTGCGTTAGATACTGAAAATGAAGTGAAAATTCAATCAGCAATAGAAAGATTGAAAGGAACAATGACTATTGTTGTTATTGCACATCGCTTATCTACTATACGCAACGCAGATCAAGTTATTGTTTTAGGAAAAGGTGAAATTGTTCAAAAAGGTGAATTTAATCAATTAGCTAAAGAAAGAAAAGGTGTATTTCGAAATTTACTAGGGTCACAAATGGAAGTTGGTTCTTAGATGGAGAAAGATTTTGGTCTTAATGTAGAGTTCATGTCTAAGGAATTGAAACTTCTTTTTGCAATTTTGAAGTTACAAGATGATGAAACAATGCAAACTTACAGCGATGAATGGTTTTCGGATATTGATTGGGAATTATTTCTTGAACAGGCTGTGCATCATCGCATTTATCCGGTGATATATCAAAAACTTAAACAGGTAGATGAGGAACTAATTCCTTCACATATTGTACAATCCTTGAATAGAAAATATAAAAAAAATACATTTCAAATGCTTTATTTAAGTGCTGAAATGGAACGAATAAATAAAATATGTAATGAAAATGAGATTCGTATGATTTTTCTAAAAGGGCCTGTACTATCTCAGGATTTATATGGAGATATTTCTTTACGAACATCCTGTGATTTGGACGTTCTTATTCCAATTCAAAATTTAGAAAAAGTAGAAATGCTACTTTTAGAGCAGGGGTATGTAAAAGACGATTATATTCAAACGATATTAAATGATTGGAAATGGAGGCATCATCATATAACATTTTTTCATCCAACAAAACAGATTAAGCTAGAGATTCATTGGCGGTTAAACCCCGGACCTGGTAAGGAACCTGGGTTTGAAGAGCTTTGGAAGCGAAAGAGAAAAAGTACCCTTACGAGTAATTCCGTATATATGTTAGGGAAGGAAGATTTATTTTTATTTCTTGTATCTCATGGTGCTAGACATGGTTGGTCCAGATTACGCTGGTTAGTAGATATAAAAAAAATTGTCAATCAAGATCTTAATTGGAGAGAGATTCATAAATTAATGAGAACATATCAAATGCTACATTTAGGAGGACAAGCATTAATTTTATCATCTCAATTGCTAGGTGTACGGATGGATGAAAGAATGATGGAATTAGTAGCTAAAAAACATTCAAAACAGTTAGCGCAAGAAGCGTTGTTTTATTTCAAGCAAATGATAAACTTGCATACGGATCCTGTGCCTGAAGAAGTACTTACTTATCATAGTCGACATTTATTTTCGCTAATGTCTAATCAGCAAAAAACTTTATATATTATGAGCCAACTATATCCTTATCCAATTGATGCGAAAACATTGCCGTTACCTAAATTTCTTCATTTTTTATATTTTCCTTTACGTCCGTTTCTATGTATTTGGAGGAAAACGAAGAAGTTTGCTTTCTTATTGGGGGAACATCGATGAATGAATATTGTGAAAAGGTTAAGGGTATTTTTATTGCTGAACATGGAAACAAAGCTTTTATTTTTAGAGGCTTTTATTTTTTTAGGATGGGCGCGTGTACTAAAAAGTATTACCTTTTCCAAAGTTGCACCTTCTTTAGGGGATTACATGAACGAAACATCAGTTGCTCAAATTCAGCAACACGAGCATACACTAAAGGAGGTGTCCGAAGCAATTTCTATTATGAGTCGTTATACTTTTTGGGAAAGTCAATGTCTCGTTAAAGCGATAGCCGGGATGAGAATGCTCGAAAAACGTGACATTGAGAGTACACTTTATTTAGGAACTGCTAAGGATAATAGTGGGGAACTAATTGCACATGCATGGTTACGTAGCGGTTCTTTTTATGTTACTGGATCGGAAGGAATGGAGAAATTCACTGTCGTTGGATCATTTGCAAAGAGGTTAAGTGAGAACACTATTAAAGGAGAGTAAATGGTTGTCCACTCGAGAAAAATATCATTAAAACATAACGTTGTCCAAAGTAAAGGTAATATAGTAAGTGATATGGATGGAGAAAAAGTTATGTTAAATGTCCAGAAAGGAAAGTACTATAACTTAGGTGAAATAGGCGGAGAAATATGGGAGCTTATTGAAAAGCCAATAATAATTAATCAGCTTGTTACTATGCTAGTATCCAACTATGATATTGAACGAAAAGATTGTGAAGAGCAAGTTCTTTCCTTTTTAGAGTGTTTATTTCAAGAAGGGTTAATTCAAATAAAAGATCAGCCTAATAGATAGATGTTTGATTCTATGAGGAATGTGTTATATCAAGCCTTCGGGTTAAAAATAGTAAGTGAAATTCCATTACCCGAATTGTCTCAGCTGAATGAAAAAAAAGAGGTGGCAGATGTTCAAGTTGAAATAACGGATTTGTCAGAACAGTGGTGTAAATATAGCGCGGAAAAGCAAAAAACAATTGTAGTGGAGGATAATGTAGTTATGTTTCATGTTCCTCAAACTGCAATATTTTCTATACAAGCCGGCGAGAAAATCACCTTTTCACCTATGGCAGACGCAGAAGAAGATAAAATTCGCTTATATATTCTGGGAACTTGTATGGGGGCGCTTTTAATGCAACGTAAAACACTCCCATTGCATGGGAGTGTAATTGCCATAGATGGAAAAGCATATGCATTAATTGGTGATTCAGGAGCTGGAAAATCAACGTTAGCCTCGGCTTTTTTGAATAAAGGATATCAGCTTTTAAGTGATGATGTAGTTGCTGTGTCTCTTTTGAATAAAAATACTGCAATAGTTCATCCTTCTTACGCACAACAAAAATTATGGCAAGAGAGCATAAATGAGTTAGGAATGGAAGTAGCGCAATTTAGCCCTTTATTTGAAAGAGAAACGAAGTATGCTGTTCCTGTGAATTCTCAATTCTTTCCAGATCCATTACCTCTTGCTGGTGTTATTGAATTAGTAAAAACACAGGGAGAAGATATTGAGATGACCCGTATAGAAGGGCTCGCACGCTTGTATAAATTATACCGTCATACTTTTAGGAGTTCTTTGATTTCTAAATTAGGATTGATGGAATGGCATTTTGAAACTTCAACTCATATTGCAAGTGGAATGGAAATGTTTCAAGTAAGTCGCCCGACTTCAAGATTTACAGCTCATGAGCTGGTGGAAGTTATTTTAAATACTATACAGAAAGGGAGTATGGTTGATGGTTGTCCACTCGAGAAAAATATCATTAAAACATAAATGAAAAAGGAATGGAAACAACCTGTATTAGAAGTACTTAATATTAATATGACTATGGCTGGGCCTGGGCATAAATATCCAGATGCTGTTCAACCTGACCCAGATGATCCAGTGAAGTACAGTTAAATGAGCGCTATAACTGGCATTATTCACTTTACTAATGAGCCTGTATCAATTGAGCACGGAAGAGAAGTAATGAGTCGTTTATACAAATATCCTGCTGACGATATTCAAATATGGCACAAAGAAAATGCTTTTCTAGGATGTCATGCACAATGGATTACACCAGAGTCAGTTGGTGAACAATTACCCTTTTATAATTATGAAAAGCAATTGGCAATTACAGCAGATGCTATTATTGATAATCGTGATGAGTTATTTGAAAAATTACAAGTGGATTATTCGGATAGAAAAAACATGACAGATAGTGAGTTGATTTTACTTTCTTATCAGAAATGGGGGGAAGCGGCTCCAAAATATTTGGTAGGCGATTTTGCCTTTATGATTTGGGATGAGAAAAAACAAATTCTTTTTGGTGCCAGAGATTTTTCAGGAAGTCGGACCCTTTATTTTTATCGTGGTGAGGAAAAATTTGCTTTTTGTACGATTATAAATCCGTTATTTTCTCTACCATATGTTGAGAAGAAATTAAATAAGCAGTGGATTGCTGAATTTTTAGCTATACCTGTAAATTTCGAATCGATAGATCCACAGTTAACAGTTTACAACTATATAGAACAAGTGCCTCCATCACACACTATTTTGGTAAAGGAAGGCGAAGTGAAGTTTTCAAGATACTATATACCAGCTGTTGGGGAAATGCTTAATTTAAAATCAAATGAAGAGTATGAAGAGGCGTTTCGAGAGGTGTATAAAAGTGCAGTGAAGGCACGTTTGCGAACACATCACCAAGTCGGAGCCCATTTGAGTGGAGGATTAGACTCTGGTTCTGTCGTTAGTTTTGCTGCAAGGGATTTATGGACTGAAAATAAAAAATTACATACGTATAGTTATGTTCCAGTAGAAGGATTTGAAGATTGGACACACAAAGGTAGGATAGCTGACGAAAGACCATTTATTCAATCGACTGTAGAGCATGTAGGGAATATACAGGATTATTATTTAGAATTGCCAGAGAGAAGCCCACTATCGGAAATTGATGATTGGCTGGAAATAATGGAGATGCCATATAAATTTTTTGAGAATACTTTTTGGTTGAGTGGAGTTTATGAAAAAGCATCTCAGCATGGAATAGGAGTACTTCTTAGTGGTCAAAGAGGTAATTGGACAGTATCATGGGGACCTATTTTAGATTACCAGGCAATGTTATTGAAAAAGCTACATTGGATTCGTTTCTATCGTGAACTACATTTATATAGTAGAAATATTGGAGTGAAAAAATCACGTGTTTTTGAAGTGGTAAGACGAAAGGCATTTCCATTTTTGCATCAGTTACTTTTTTCAGGAAAACAAGATGTAAATTCCGCAATAATTAATCCGGAATTTGCAAGGGAAATGAATGTTTTTGACAGACTTAGAGAACAAGAAATCGATATAACAGGCACCTCTATTTCTAATGCATATGACATGAAAAGAGAACAGTTTGAAAAACCATATTATTGGAGCATAAATGGCACGTATGAAACGAAATTATCATTACGTTATGCTTTATGGGATCGTGATCCCACAAATGACTTACGATTGATTCAATTTTGTTTATCAGTCCCAGAAGACCAGTATGTTCAAAATGGTTTAGATCGAGCCCTGATTCGGAGAGCCACAAAGAACTTCCTTCCGGATAAAGTACGATTGAATCAACGGGTTCGAGGTATTCAAGGTGCAGATGGTGTTTACCGTATGGCTCCTTTTTGGAATGAATTTATTGAGGAAGTTGAAGAACTTAGTGTAGATCCAGTAATCTCACAATTTCTAAATGTAGAGGTAATTAAGAAAGCTATCTCAAAAATTTGTAAAGAACCTCGACCAGAATATGCATTTGATTTAGATTTTAGAGTTTTAATGCGCAGCTTAATCTTCTATCGATTTATAAAAAAAGCAATATGAATGCACACAGTTCAGCATAAAAAGCGAATTTACCTTTCCTCTCCGCACATGAGTGGGAATGAACAAAAATATGTCCAAAATGCATTTGATACCAACTGGGTTGCTCCTCTTGGACCAAATGTCGATGGGTTTGAAAGGGAACTTGCATCTTTTGTAGGAGTTAAGGGAGGGACTGCAGTTAGTTCAGGTACTGCTGCTATTCATTTAGCTTTGCGGTTATTAGGTATTCAAAAGGGAGATACAGTATTTTGTTCCAGTTTTACTTTTGTAGCGAGTGCAAATCCGATTGTTTATTTGGGAGCTGAACCAGTATTTATTGACTCAGAACCGGAAACCTGGAATATGTCACCGAGTGCATTGGCACATGCATTATATGAAGCTAATAAAGTGGGGAATTTACCTAAGGCTATCGTTCTTGTTCATTTATATGGTCAGAGTGCAAAACTAGATGAAATTCTTTCACTCTGTCATCAATATAATGTTCCTATAGTTGAGGATGCAGCAGAATCTCTTGGATCTACATATAAAGGTAGAGCAAGCGGTACATTCGGGAAATTTGGTGTTTATTCATTTAATGGAAATAAAATTATTACAACTTCAGGTGGTGGAATGCTAGTTTCTAATGATGTAGAAGCATTGGAAAGAGCGAGGTTTTTAGCGACACAAGCAAAGGACCCAGCTCCACATTATGAGCATAGTGAGATAGGATATAATTATCGAATAAGTAATATTTTAGCTGGTATTGGTAGAGGACAATTAGAAGTGTTAGAAGATAGGGTGAGAGCTAGAAGATTTATATATAAACGGTATTACGAAGCGCTATCTCACATGCCAGGATTTTATTTTATGCCTGAATTAGAACATACTCGCCCAAATCGTTGGCTTACTACATTGACAATTGATGAAAAGGAATCCGGGATCTCTATTGAGAAATTGTTGAGAATTTTAGCAGAAGAGAATATTGAAGCGCGTCCTATGTGGAAGCCACTTCATATGCAATCGCTCTTTAAAGAGAAGAAGTATTATCCGCATAGCAAAAATGAAGATGTGTCGCAGTACCTATTTCAAAGTGGAATTTGTTTACCTTCAGGATCTAATATGTTAGCAGAAGATCAACAAAGGGTAATTCAAAGCATTTTAAAAGCTGTAGAATGGAAGAATTAAATGGTGATTCAAGCAATTGTTTTTGATATGGATGATACTTTATATAAAGAGCAAGATTATGTCGTAAGTGGCTTTAAAGCAGTGGATGATTGGATTAAAGATAACTATGGAAAAATTGGTTTTTATAATATCGCAATTCGATTATTCAATTCAGGTGAAAGAAAGTTTGTGTTTAATAAAACACTTAAAAAGTTAGACATTGATTATGATGAAAAATTGATTAGTAATTTGATAGAACAGTATAGGTTCCATAAACCAGATATTCAATTGTTGGATGAAGCGGATTGGGTACTAAATAATTTGGTTAATACCGTTAAAATAGGACTTATTTCAGATGGATATTTAGTTGCTCAAGAAAGAAAAATAAATGCATTAAAGTTAAAAGAGAGGGTTCATTCAATAATTCTCACTGATAAGCTAGGAAAAGAATGTTGGAAACCAAGCAAAATTCCTTATGAAAAAATAAGTAAGGAATTACAGGTGCCTCATGAGCAATGTGTCTATATAGGAGATAATTTAAGTAAGGATTTTATAACGGCCAAGAAATTGAAATGGTTAACGATCCATATTAGTAGAGAAGATGGAATTTACCATAATCTTATAGTTGAGCAAGCTTATAAAGCGCATTATACAATTAATAATTTAAGGAGATTATCTGATATATCTGTATTAAAGCATATGTTTTTAGATACATAGATGAATATTTTGTTTACTAGCTCTGGTAGGAGGGTCACTTTAATTAAAAAATTTAAGGAGGTATTTGAACAAGTAGGAATCAAAGGGAAAATCTTTACTGCAGACTTAAAAGAAACTGCTCCTACCATTTACTTTAGCGATAAGCATTTTATTGTTCCGCGTGTAAATGAAGAAGGGTATATAAATGAATTGTTAAAAATATGTAGATCTGAAATGATAAATCTAATAATTCCGTTAATTGATACGGAATTAATCCTTATGGCTAATAATTCGGAGGTTTTTGAAGGTATTGGTGTAAAAGTACTAGTTTCTAGTATGGAATTAAATAAAATTGCTAATAACAAAAAATACACATATAACTTTTTTGTATCTAATAATATACCAACGCCTAGAGTGTATAGTGATGAAGAGATTGAAAGAAAGGAATATCAATTTCCACTATTAATTAAACCTTATGATGGCAGTTCCAGTAAAGGTGTAACAAAAATAATGAATGAAAAGGAATTGGAATTTTTTAAGGAGTATATACCTAACGCTATGATACAAGAGTACGTTTCAGGAGAGGAATACACTATAGATGTCATGGTAGATTTCTATGGGAATATAAAAACGATCGTTCCTAGATTGCGTATAGAGACACGAGCAGGTGAGGTAAGTAAAGGTATAACCAAGAAAGATTTTGACATCATCCAAGCAGCAGAAACTGTAATAAAAGTTCTTCCTAATCCTATTGGATGTATTACTTTACAATGTTTTAAAAAGAAGGATGGACAAATTACATTTATTGAAATAAATCCTCGTTTTGGTGGAGGAATTCCATTATCCATAGAAGCTGGAGCGAATTTTCCACTTTGGACAATTAAAATGTGTCAGGGAGAAGTGTTTACAGATAGAGACTTTAATTGGAGAGAAAATTTAACAATGCTTAGATATGATGAAGCGGTTTTTATGGAGAGTATTTAAATGAAGAGACTGTTGGATATCTTTATTTCTTTATTATTATTAATTTGCTTTTTTTTCATTATTCTTTTAGTAGCAATTATAGTTAAAACCCAGATAGGATCACCTATTTTATTTAGACAACAACGTCCAGGGTTACATGGAAAACCCTTTTATCTTTATAAATTTCGTACGATGACCAATGAGCGAGATAATAGCGGGGAGCTCTTACCAGATTACGCTAGATTAACTAAAGTTGGAAAATTTCTGAGGAAATATAGTTTGGACGAATTACCACAATTAATAAATGTGCTAAAAGGTCAATTAAGTTTGGTGGGCCCTCGACCATTATTAATGGAATATATGCCTTTATATTCGCAAGAGCAAGCTAAAAGGCATAATGTTAAACCCGGAATCACTGGATGGGCTCAAATTAATGGAAGAAATAGTATCTCATGGGATGAGAAATTTAAATTAGATGTATGGTATGTTGAGAATCAAAGTTTTCTTTTAGATTTGAAAATTTTATATCTAACTTTTAGTAAGGTTTTAAAATCGGAAGGGATAACAAATAATAAGCATGTGACTATGCCAGTTTTTAAGGGGGGAATCGAGCATGGGGGGGAATAAATGTGGAGAAGAAGGGATAATCTTGGGAATTTGAATGATTTAGATTTGGTGTCCAAGCCTCCTTTTCATAATGACATTTTAACTTATGATAGTACGCAATTAAAATGGATTCCAAAATCATTTGAAGCTACAAATTCTACAAGTATATATGTATTAGAATTAGATAGATGGGATGTTAAGAATGATGGAACTGATGCTATCAATACTTCCCAAGGTATTAATAATGCTTTAGTATGGGCGGCTCAACAAGGTTATACGGAAGTTGTGTTACCTAGAGGCATATATTTGATTGATAAACAAACACCCATCGAACCACCAAGTCATTTAACTTTGAATCTAAACGGTTCAACATTAAAAATGGAAACAAATAATTTGACTGGATATGCAATTATAAGTTTTCGTAGAAATCAAGTATATTCTAGGATAACAAATGGTATTATCCAAGGAGATAGATATACACATGATTACTCTAGTGGGGGAACACATGAGGCAGGGTACGGCATTGAATTGGGGAGTTTTACTCCACCTGCTGATGGGGGGAACAATACACGATTTGTATCTTTAGATAATCTAGATATTTTAGATTGTACAGGAGATGCCATTACACTGAACAGTACTTTTGGGCAGATTGCACCTTTTCCTACAGCATTAGCAAGTTCATTTGAACAGGGAGCAATTAATACAACAGATGGTTCATTGGTAAGTAGTACAACAAAGATACGTTCCAATTTGCAAATTGATATGACCCAAGTGGCTATTGTAAAGTATGGTTACTTTGGATTATATGGAAATGGATTTGGAGCATTGGGTTCTGAAATAAAATGCGATTATTATGATGTCATTTTTTACACTTCAAACAATATATTTTTATCTTCAAAAACCAATGTACAATTCTTTGATGAAGTAGAAGTCCCTAATGGAGCAAGTTATGCTAAAATTGTTTTGCATCAAGGGAATGTTCCTGCTCCTGCAAATTGTTTAATAAATGTTCGGGTGCCTTCTTTTTCGCAATATACTTATATAGAAAAATGTAATTTACATGATTGCCGTAGACAAGGGATTAGTGTAAGTGGGGCAAAGAATGTATATATTCGAGATAATGATATTCATCACATCGCAGGTACCAATCCACAAAGTGGACTAGATATTGAAGATGGATATGATTTAAATCAATATATATATATTGAAAGAAATAATTTTCATGATAATAAAAATTATAATATTATTGTTGTAAATGGGAAATTTATCTATATATCGAATAATTCTATTATGAATACCATTTCAAATGCTTATGTTGGGTTGTCTATTAATGGTGGTGCAGATAGGGTAATCGTAACAGGGAATAATATCCGATTAACCAAGGTCTCTTTGTTAGGAGATGTTATTTTTTCCGATAATTATGTATACGGAGCGCAAATAAATGTTCAAGGTGTATATGTAAATCGATCTATTAATATATCGGATAATGTTTTTTCTAATAGTAAAATGATTATTGATACTCCCTTTCCATATGCGGTTAAAGTTGATTCCTGTCGTTTTATAAACGATGCAGATAAACTTAATTCCTTGTCATCATTGTATCAGTGGACATTAGAGCTGAAAAATGAACCGCAAACTATCTCAAATTGTATATTTGAAGGACAAGACGTTTTGTATTTAAATTATGTACCAGTAGGAACAGTTAAATCAGGATGGATATTTGAAAATATTATATTTAATAATGTTAAAACCCCAACCTTAGTTGCAGGGACGTATACAAATTGCTTTTTTAAGGATGTAACCTTTTTGGGGATAGCAAGTACAGGAAGCACTTTAGAATTAAAAGGTTGCAAGTTCTTTAGTATAGATAGAAATAACACGTTATTTACAGTGAATAACCTCAAAGCATTCAAGATGATGGATTGTCATATAGAAAAACCAAATGGTACGGTCTTGAATATTCAAAATGTATCTGATGAAATAGTGTTAAGGGGAAATACTATAAAAATTACAAATGATACTCTTCAGAGAGCTATTATTGTTTTGGATGCAGCGTTTACTGGTAAGCAAGTGATAATTCAAAATAATATTATAAATTCCACAAATTTGATGCAAGTTGGGATAGATAATAGAACAACGAGTAGTACACCTCAAGTAGTAATTCAAAATAACGTGTTAAATAATGCGAAAATCACAATTACGGGGAGGGAATTTTTACAAGGAAATATTGTTAATGGTGTAATCGATTCAAATTAAATGAGAATACAAAACTCCTTAAAAAATATTTTATTCGGTTTGTCTGGACAAATAATTAGTATTGGTATGGGATTTGTTGTTCGAACTGTTTTTATTTTTACACTCGGTATAGAATATTTAGGTGTGGATGGGCTTTTTACAAGTATATTATTGATGTTTTCCCTAGCTAATTTAGGGTTTGATACAGCTATAATATATAGTTTATATAGGCCATTAGCTGAGAAGGATATTTATAAAATACAGGCATTAATGAATTTATATCAAAAAGCATACAGATTAATAGGAGTAGTAGTTTTATTAATAGGGTTATCTCTATTGCCATTTCTTGATCATTTAGTGAATGCAGATACTAGGATTAAAGACATTAACATTATCTATCTTTTATTTTTAATAAGTTCAGTGTCATCATATTATTTTGTATATAAGCAATCTATTATTATTGCTGATCAAAGTAACTATATTATTTCTAAAATACACACTTTGTTCATAATTATATCTAATGCATTACAAATTGTTTTATTAATAATTATTAGTGATTACATTGTAGTACTGGTAGCTCAATTAACATTAAAAGTAATTGAGAATGTATATATTGCAAATAAGGCAAATAAATTATATCCATTTTTAAAAGAAAAAAATAATGCGAAATTATCTAAGACAGACAGACGTGAGTTTTTTGAGAATTTGTATTCCTTGTTGCTATATAAAATTAGTGGTGTAGTAATTAATGCAACAGATAATATAGTTATATCGAAATTTATTGGGGTTATTTGGGTTGGGGTTTATTCAAATTATTTGTTGATCTTAAATACATTAAATACCTTATTAGGCTATTTGTTTTATTCTATCACTGCTAGTGTTGGAAATTTGAATGCGAAAGAAAATGCAGAAAAAAAATATTTTATTTTTCGTGTAATTAACTTTTTTAATTTTTGGATATATGGATTTTGTACAGTTTGCCTTTGGAATTTAATAAATCCTTTTATAACAATCTGGTTAGGTGAGGAATATGTGTTTAATAAGTATGTATTATTTTTCATATTACTTAATTTTTTCACTTCAGGAATGCAAAATACAACTACAATGTTTAGAGAAACCACAGGTTTATTTAAAAAAGGGAAGTACAGACCTATTATAGCGGCAATTATAAATATTGTAGTTTCTATAATTCTTGCGAAACAAATAGGAATAGCAGGAGTGCTTTTAGGGACTGTTATTAGTAGATTATGTACTTACTTTTGGTATGACCCTTATATTATCTTTAAAATGATTTTTAAAAAATCTGTAAAAGTATATTTTATTAGATATATTTTGTTTGTAGTGCTTGTATTATTTTCTATTATAGCAACGGATTTTATTGGTTATATTTTTCACATAAATATATTTATGGACATGGCGATACGTAGTATTTTGTGCCTGATTATTCCGAATCTGATCTTTTGGATGGTATTTAAAGAGGCGGAAGAGTATAGATATTTCCTTAATTTAACCCGGATATTAATAAAAAAAATAAAGTCGAAAATATTAACTCGGAAATTTTCGAATGATAATTATTCATAAATGAATAGTATAATTCTCGATAAAATTGTCGTAAGAAATAATAGAGTTGATTATTATTTTAGTGTTAAGGGGGATTTACAAAAGTATTTTAAGACAAGTAATCATATGTTTCTTGAATATAACTATGATGTATCTGATATCCCTTTAAGTATTTTGGCTATTCCGTTTGTTGCGAATGTAGTTCCTCTTGTATGGATTACTAATTCAACAATAGTAATAAATGAATTAGATAAGTCTTTTTATATTAGTTTAAATAATATAAAAAATGCATATCAAAACATGTTTCCTGGTGTGAAATTTAAAGGGTCCATGGTTGTAGGAGAAATTATTGATAATGTTTACATTCCGGAACTTGAAGCGGCATCTTTATTTAGTGGTGGATTGGATGCACTTACTACATTTATAAGAATAAAAGATAAACACCCCTTGCTAGTTACTGAATATGGATGGCATGAAAATGAAATAGAGGGTAGTAAAGTATGGGAGGCAGATAAAGAAAATGCCGTAAATTTTGTAAAGGATAATGGGCTAGAAAATATTTTTATACAATCTAACTATGGGACCTTTATAATTGCAGGGAACATTGACCATGATTTTAGAGAAAAGTTAAACGATACATGGTGGCATGGATTGCATCATGGTCTAGCAATAATATCTGCAGCTATTCCAATAGCTTTTAAACTTAAGATAAAATGTATATACATTGCAAGTTCTAATTCCCCATTATATCAAGTTACTTGTGCATCTGATCCAACTGTGGATAATGAAATAAAATATGCATCTGGAACAGTCTTTCATGATGGATACGAACTTACTAGGCAAGAAAAGATTAAAGTTGTTGTGGACCATTATTCAGCTAGTAAAGAACCTGTTAATATCAGGGTATGTTTTAAAAATGAAGAAAATTGTTGTAAATGTGAAAAATGTTTAAGAACAATTATGGGAATTATTGCTGAAGGGAGAGACCCTCGTGAATATGGTTTTAATATTCCAAGTAATCTTTATCAGTACGTTAAAACTTCTTTAAATAATGAGGTGAAATTTTTTACTAATACATTCATTGAAATGTATTGGAATTTAATCCAAGTGCGAATGAAACAAAATTGTGATTGTATTACAGATAAAAATTTACTAAATTGGTTTCTAGATTATGATTTCAAGGCGCAACGAAGAAAAGCGTTATTAAAATACAGGATAACAAAGTTTTTCCCGATTTTAAAGAGGAAGATTAGTGCCAAATTTAGTAGAGTGGGTACGCAAAACAACTAAATGGATAATGTTTTAGTATTAGATACATCAGTAGGTTCTCTTAACAAGGGTGACGATATAATAATGAAGTGTGTAAAGCATCATCTTTCTGATATAACTAAAAATGCATATGTTTTAACATTACCTACCCATGTTTCACCTTTTCATTGGTACCAAGTAGCGAGAAAATCAAATAGGGTAAAGATTTATAGTGATGCGAAATATAAGTTTGTAGGTGGTTCGAATTTGCTAGCAATGGATATGTTTACTCATTTTCCGCAGTGGAATATAAATATATTTAATTATGGTCCTTTAAAGGGGAGTATTCTGGTTGGAGTGGGTGCAGGCAAAGGGAATAAAATAAATCCCTATACAAAAATGTTATATAGAAAAGTTTTATCGCATGAATATATACATAGCGTTAGAGATGAAAGAACAAAAAAATTTTTAGAAGGAATGGGGTTTAAAGCTCTAAATACTGGTTGTGCAACTTTGTGGTCTTTTACGCCTGATTTTTGTAGGGGAATTCCGAGTGGAAAATCGGAATCGGTTGTTTTTACATTAACTCATCATTCTAAAGATCGTGAAAAAGATCAATTACTGATAGATATACTTAACAAAAGTTATGAAAATGTCTACTTTTGGATACAAGACGCTGACGATTTTGGATATTTAAAATCTTTAGAGGGTATACAAGGTATAAAAATTATATCTCCTACTATAGAGGCATACGAAAAAATCCTAAATACAGCCGTTGATTATATTGGAACACGTTTACATGGCGGTATATTTGCTATGCGTCATAAAAAACGTGCAATAATTATCTCTATAGATGAAAGAGCTAAGGGGATGGGGGAAACGTATAATTTAAATCTGATTGATAGAGAAGATTTAAATAATCTCGAAAAAATGATAAATGCAGAGTTTATCACGGATGTTCAAGTGAATTTTGATGTAGTAAATCAATGGTTAAAACAGTTCTCTAATTAAATGAAAAAGAAAAGAATATTAATTACATCTTTTGATATGGAAATTGGTGGAGTAGAAAGAAGTTTGATTGGTTTATTAAACACAATTGATTACAGTAAGTATGATATAGATTTAATGTTATTTAAACATGAAGGAGGATTTTTCTCTTTACTACCCAAAGAGCCGAATTTATTAGAAGAATTGCAACAATATACTACTTTTAGAAAATCAATTAAACAGATATTACAAGAAGGGCATTTCTCAATTGGAATTACTAGGATGATAGGAAAAATTATGGGTGTTATGCATGGAAGGTTTGTAAATAGTAAAGAACCTGGATACTTTGTCATTCAATATGGATGGAGAATATCTCTTCCATTTCTTCCAAAATTGAGAGAAGAGTACGATGTTGCGATAAGTTTTTTATGGCCGCATTATTTTATAGGAGATAAAGTTCGAGCGAAAAGAAAAATTGGGTGGATTCATACTGATTATTCGAACATACAACTTAACAAAGAAATGGAATGTAAAATGTGGAGGGAAATGGATGATATCGTGGCGGTTTCTGAAAGTTGTAGAGATACATTCCTGAAAAGTCTACCTTATATTAATAAAGAGGTGCAAGTGATAGAAAATATAATAGATTCTGAATTTGTTTGTGAACAATCCAATGAAGGAGATATTACTCAGGAAATATCAATAAATAGCGAGCGAATCAAGTTAATTACTGTTGCTAGACTTTCGCATGCTAAAGGAATTGATGATGCTATATATGCGCTAAGACAGTTATTAGATCAAGGGTATGATATCGAGTGGTACATAGTTGGATATGGGCCGCAAGAAGCGGAACTTAAATTGTTGATAGATAAACTAGGACTTCAAGATAAATTTGTTTTACTAGGTAAGAAGATTAATCCGTACTCGTACATAAAAGCATGTGATATTTATGTACAACCTTCTAGATACGAAGGGAAGGCAGTAACAGTTCGGGAAGCGCAAATTCTTAAGAAACCAGTATTAATAACTAATTTTTCAACTGCCAAAAGTCAGTTGGAGAACGGGGTAGATGGATATATTTGTCCAATGGGTATAAAGGGAATTGTCGAAGGAATAAAAAAAATGATTGATGATGTTGAATTCAGAAATGAAATTGTTAATAATGTAAGCAAAAAAAATTATGGTAATGAAATAGAAGTGGAAAAGATATATAGATTAATTGAATTAGAATAGATGGGGATAGATTCTAAGCCTGAACCTATAAATAAAAAGAAGGTTTTACACATTGTAAGCGCTCTGAATCGCGGGGGAGCTGAAACATTATTAATGAATATATATAGGAAAATAGATAGGGAGCAACTTCAGTTTGATTTTGTATCCCATCGAAATGAGAAAAATGATTACGAAGATGAAATAATGGCCTTAGGTGGGAGAATATATAAGGTACCTAGTTTAGGACAAATAGGACCTTTTGCCTATGTTAAAGAACTTGTGAAAATTATGTCGGATAATCAATATGAAGTTGTACATGCACATACGGATTATCAAGGTGGTTTCGTTGCTGTAGCGGCAAAAATAGCTGGTATAAAAAAGAGGATTTGTCATTCCCATAGTAATAATTGGCCACAAGACTCTGGAATAAAAGCAAGAGTTATCCTAAAGGTTTTGCAATCTATTATTAAATATGCTGGAACTAATTATTGTGCGTGTAGCGTTGAAGCAGCACGTTTTTTATTTGGTGAGAGGATGCTTCAAAGTCAGAGGATAGAACTGATTAAAAACGGTATAGATATTAATCAATTTACTGATATAGATGCTGGGAGTAGTGTCAGCGTAAGAAGGGAACTTAATATACCGAATACAGCAAAATTAATAGGACATATAGGAAGTTTTTCAGAGTCAAAGAATCATGTTTTTATCCTAAAAGTTTTAAAGCAAATTTTAAAAAGAGATTCAAATTTTGTTGCTATTCTAGTAGGAGATGGTCCGTTAAGGATTTCTATTGAATTAAAAGCAAAGCAATTAGGGATTTTTGAAAACATTAGATTTTTGGGCGTTAGGAAGGATATTCCGCGACTCATGAAGAGCTTTGATGTTTTTATTTTTCCTTCTTTGTTTGAGGGGTTTGGTATTGTAACTTTAGAAGCGCAATCTGCAGGTGTACCATGTGTTGTAGCAGATACATTACCTAATAATACTGACATGGGGTTAGGGATAATGTCATTTGTTGACTTAGATGAAGAAATTGAAATATGGTGTAAAGAAATTTATAAAGCCTTATTAAAAGAAAGACCAGATAGGGAATTCATAATTAACAATATATCGAAATTAGGCTTTGATATTAACGATAACATTTACGAATGGCTATCGTTATATGGAATTGTGTGCAAGGAAGAAGTAGGGTAAATGACCATACTTTGGATGAATCTTGCTATAGTATTCATGCTCGCATTTTTTGCAAGGTATTTTGCTATACCAGTGACTAATAGTCTTACATTGATAAAGCCCAATAGGCTGTTGATTGTAATGGCGGCTTTATCTCTTGTGTTGGTGGCGGGGCTTCGAAATAATATTGGAGATACTTATTTTTATATGCATGCATATAAAATAACGGAGTTTAATTTGGAATATGTTCAAACTAACAAAGACATGGGCTTTAATATTTTTCAAATGGTTTTGAAAAAATATACGGATAATCCTCAAGTAATGGTTTTTACTACAGCATTGATAACAAATGTACTCATTGTAGCAACACTATATAAATATTCAAGACTAATTGAATTGAGCTTATATGTTTATATTACGTCGGGTATGTATTTAACATCAATGAATGGGATTAGGCAATATTTAGCTGCTGCAATTATTTTTGCTGCCACAAAATATATTTCCGAAGGAAAATGGAAAAAATATATAGCAATTGTATTATGTGCATCAACATTTCATGCAAGTGCATTAGTTTTAATGCCAATATACTTTTTTGTAAGAAAAAAAGCCTGGTCAGGAACGACATATTTGCTCCTTTTTTTAGCGGTATGTGTAGTAATAGGTTTTAATCAGTTTTCGGAAATTTTATTTTCGGCTATTGGAAATACTCAATATGGTCAATATAAGGAATTTCATGAAGGTGGTGCCAATATACTTAGGGTTGCTGTGAATATAGTGCCAATTATACTGGCTTACCTTGGGAAAGATAAAATGAGGGCGTTATTCCCTGAAAGTGATTATATTGTAAATATGTCTATATTAGGTCTTGTTTTTATGATTATTTCAACACAAAATTGGATATTTGCTAGATTCTCCATATATTTTGGATTGTATCAGTTAATATTAATTTCTTGGGTTGTGAAGTCATTTACAGATAAAGATCAAAAGTTGATTTATTATGCAGTTCTAGTGTGCTATTTTATTTATTTTGTATATGAACATGTAATTACTTTGGGAATTATCTATAAGAGTAATCTACTTTGAGTGAGTAATTTGAAGAATTTAACGATTTTCACCCCTACTTATAATAGAGCGTATTGTCTTGCAAGTTGTTATAAGAGTTTAAAACGTCAAACATGTAAGGATTTTGTATGGTTAATAATAGATGATGGATCTAGTGATAACACAAAAGAATTGGTCGATAGTTGGATTGCTGAAAAATATATCAAAATTAAGTATCATTGGCAACAAAATCAAGGGATGCATGGTGCTCATAATACAGCATATGAAATGATTGATACGGAGTTAAATGTTTGTATTGATTCTGATGATTATATGACCGATGAAGCGGTAGAAAAAATCCTTTCTTTTTGGAGTAGCTATGGAAATGAAGAAGTTAGCGGGATAATTGGATTGGATTTGTATACAAATGGACAAATAATTGGTTCAAAGTTACCAGAGAACCTTAAACACTCCACGCTTTTTGATCTTTACAACAAACATGGTGTCACAGGTGATAAAAAATTGGTCTATCGTACAGAATTGACTAAGAAATATCCATACCCAATTTTTAAAAATGAAAAATATGTAGGGTTAGCATACAAATATTACATGTTAGATCAACAGTATGAGATGTTACTAATGAACGAAGCGCTTTGTTATGTGGAATACATGGCTGATGGATCATCAATGAATATGCTAAACCAATATCGTAGAAACCCAAAAGGTTTTGCTTTTTATCGCAAGGAACTTATGAAATTACCATTTACTAATCGACTATTTAAATATAGGCAAGCTATACATTATGTATCTAGTAGTTTCATATCGAGAAATAGAAAGTTTATACAAGAATCGCCATGTAAAGGACTGACACTTTGCGCACTACCATTTGGAGCTATCCTTTATAGTTACATTACAATGAAAACAAAAATGAAAGTAAACATGTAGATGAATAGAGGCGGAGCCGAAACTTTAATTATGAATTTGTATCGTAATATAGACCGCTCAAAAGTACAATTTGATTTTTTAACTTGTAAGGAAGGAGTGTTTGATGAAGAAATAGTAAAGTTAGGCGGGGAAATTCATAGAATTCCATATGTTACAGATGTTGGTCATAGGGGCTATATAAAGACGCTAGATAACTTCTTTAGTACCCATACGCAATATAAAATCGTTCATTCACATATGGATAAAATGAGCGGATTTGTACTTCGTTCAGCTAAAAAAGCAAGGGTGCCAGTTAGGATTGCGCATAGTCATAATACTAGTAGTGAGGGTGGTACTGCTGCAAAAATCTATAAATGGTATGCGGGAAAATCAATAGCCATGTGTGCAACACATTTGTTAGCATGTTCAAATGCTGCTGCCAGATGGCTATTTGCAGATAAAGCCGATGTAGCAAGAATTTTAAAAAATGGAATTGATTGTGATAAATTTTTGTTCTGTCCAGACATACGAAAACAAGTAAGAGAAGAATTACAAATTGAGAAAGACGCTCTTGTTATAGGTCATGTTGGAAGATTTGCTCATCAAAAAAATCATGCTTATCTTATAGAATTATTCACGCAGTTAACTCGATTTAAGCCGGATTCAATTCTTTTATTAGCTGGCGAAGGGCCGCTTCGAGTGGGAATTGAAAATAAAGTAAGGGAATTGAATATGGAGAAGCATATACGGTTTCTTGGGATACGAGACGATATAGAAAGGATACTTCAAGCATTTGATGTATTTGTTTTTCCATCCATACATGAGGGATTGCCACTCACTCTCATAGAGGCGCAAGGAGTTGGTTTGCCTTGTATTATATCGGATGCTATTACGAAAGAAGTGGACTTGGGAATGAATTTAGTTGAACATGTTCCTCTAACAGATAAATTTGCTTGGATAGAAAAAATGAAAAATATAGAAACTAGTAATTTTTCGAGGAAAACACTAGCTCAAGTAGTATTCGCAAAAGGATATGATATAAAACATACGGCTAAATTGACTCAAGATTATTATTCTGTACTTTCGAGGTGAATGGTGTCTAAAAAAGTTCTGTTTTGTGCAACTGTGGATTATCATTTTAAAGCTTTTCATTTACCGTATTTGAAATGGTTTGCAGACCAAGGATGGGAAGTGCATGTTGCAGCGAATGGGAATATACATCTTCCGTACGTAACTCAAAAATATAATATTCCTCTTCAAAGATCACCGATTAGCGTACAAAACTTTCATGCATATAAAAAACTTACATCAATTATTCATCAAAATAAATATAATATCATTCATTGTCATACGCCTATGGGAGGAGCAATTGCTCGTCTAGCTGCTAGAAAAGTGCGGAGAGAAGGCACAAAGGTTATATATACAGCGCATGGATTTCATTTTTGTAAAGGATCATCATTCATAAATTGGCTTTTATACTATCCAATCGAAAGAATTTTAGCTACTACTACGGATTGTCTTATAACAATTAATCAAGAAGATTACAGTTTAGCAGTAAAGCATCGATTTCAGGCGGGAAGTATTAAACTCGTTCATGGTGTAGGAGTAGATATAGAACGATATATTCCTGTTAATGAAAGTGAAAAGGAGCAATTAAGACATAAAAATGGTTATAATTCTGAAGATTTTTTAATGTTTTATGCAGCTGAATTTAATAAGAACAAAAACCAAAGCTTTTTAATTCAATCATTGGCACAGTTAAAAAATGAAATTCCGCATGCGAAGTTACTACTTGCTGGTGAAGGGCCTTTAATGAAGGAGTGCAAAAATATAGCGGCCCAACTGGGCGTGAGTAGTATGGTGCATTTTCTTGGATATAGAAATGATATAGCCCCTTTGCTGCAGATGTGTGACCTAGCTGTTGCATCGAGTTACCGGGAAGGTTTACCAGTTAATATTATGGAAGCTATGGCTTGTGGACTTCCAGTTATCGCCATGGACAATCGGGGACATAGGGAGTTAATTATTCATAATAAAAATGGTTGGATTATAGATCGTGATGATATAAAGACGATGTCTGAAAGAATAAATTCTATTTCTAAAAGTATTAAATTACAAGCTCAGTTTGGACGGTGTGGGCGTACTATTATTACAAGTAAATATTCAGTTAATGAAGTGTTAAAAGAGAAAAAAGAAATTTATACAACGTATATGGATGAAATGGAGGATTTAAATTGGGCACTCCATTGAATGGATTCACTGATTGTATTAAGTGCAGTTTTTTTTAGTTATTTTTTTGTAAATGCTAGCTTTAGTGTTATCGCTTTATCATCAGTTATTAGCTCTATCACTCTATTAGTTAGTCATCATTTATTTGCTTTTGTTTATAAATTGTATAAAAAAGCTTTGGAATATGCAAGTATAGGAGAGTTGCTAATTATATGCAAGGTCGTTACATTTTCAATACTTACTACAGCGGTTGTGCAGCAAATCATTATACAAAAAATGTATTTTCGATTGTTAGTTGTAACTTGGATGATTCATATTTTATTAATTGGTGGTTCCCGCTTTATTTGGAGAATGTACAGAGATATTTATTATGTAAAGAAGGGTGATAAAAAAAGAACGTTAATTGTTGGTGCTGGATCAGCTGGGACGATGGTTGCAAGGCAGTTGTTGAAGAATAATACTGCTGAATTAATGCCAGTCGCGTTTATTGATGATAATGTCAAAAAACATAATCTTGATATTTGGGGGATTCCAGTAATAGGTGGCATGAATCAAATTGATTACGTTATTAAAAAACTGAATATTGAGATAATTATTTTAGCAATTCCTTCGTTAAACAAGAGAGAGAGAAATGTTATTTTAAAAGATTGTTTAAAAACAAAAGTAAAAACTCAAATCCTTCCCATGTTAGAAGACTTAGTAACAGGTAAGGTTTCAGTAAATGAATTTAGAGATGTTCAAGTAGAAGATTTATTAGGGAGAGATCCTGTAGAGTTAGATGTGGAAATTATTTCAGATTATATAACTGATAAAGTCATTTTAGTTACTGGTGCAGGTGGATCGATTGGTTCGGAAATTTGTAGACAAGTTGCGAAATTTAAACCGAAAAAATTGATTTTATTAGGGCATGGAGAAAACAGTATTTATTCCATAGAAATGGAATTAAATGAAAAATATAACGATATGAGAGGCGTGTTTATTCCAGAAATCGCGGATATACAAGATGAAAAGAAGATGCATTTAATAATGAATAAACATCTTCCAAATGTTGTATATCATGCAGCCGCACATAAACATGTACCATTAATGGAGAACAATCCTGAAGAGGCTGTTAAAAATAATTTGATTGGAACTATGAATATAGCAGAGGCAGCGAGAACACATGGAGTAGGAACGTTTGTTATGATTTCTTCCGATAAAGCGGTGAACCCGACGAGTGTTATGGGTGCAACAAAGAAATTAGCTGAGATGGTCATTCAGCACAAAGATAAAATAAGTCATACAAAGTTTGTTACAGTACGTTTTGGAAATGTATTAGGTAGCCGCGGAAGCGTCATACCTTTATTTAAGACACAAATTCAAAATGGTGGACCAATTACAGTTACTCATCCTGATATGGTTCGTTATTTTATGACAATTCCGGAGGCATCAAGACTCGTAGTGCAAGCTGGGGCGTTAGCTAAAGGAGGAGAGATTTTTGTGCTGGATATGGGAGAACCAGTAAAAATAGTTGATCTTGCTAAAAATCTCATTCGATTATCAGGAAACTCTTTGGATGAAATAGGAATAGAATTTACCGGTATACGCCCAGGAGAGAAGCTTTTTGAAGAATTACTAAAAGAAGATGAAATGAATGAGAAGCAAGTTCATCCGAGAATTTATGTAGGGCAAGAAATGAATGTTCATATAGAAGAAATAGAAAAGTTAATTTTGGAATATACAGAGTTAGATGAGGTGGAATTAAGAAAGCGATTGTTAAATTTAGTGAATCAGCGTAAAACTTTAAAACTATTAATACCAGTATCAGGTCAATAGGTGGCCTACAAAAATAGACGAAAAACAAATAAAGTTAAAGGAGAAAGTATAATTGCTTATACAGCTCCAAGATCGAAAATTTCGGAGCAGTATCGTTCGCTTCGAACAAATCTTCAATTATCTTCGTCTATTCATAAAAGCAGAACTATAGTTATTACTTCTCCAAGGTATGGTGAAGGAAAATCAACGATTACAGTTAATTTAGCAGTCTCAATAGCACAAAAAGGTAAAAAAGTATTGATAATAGATGCAAATTTACGAACACCCACGATTCAGGAAATGTTTGGAATAGAAAATACAGTTGGATTAACTGATATATTGAACGGAAAAACAAATTTAGAAGGCGCTGTAAAAAAAACAGAGATGGAACGTCTTGATGTATTAACTAGCGGTCCAGTACCATTCAATCCATCTGAAGTACTTGGTTCAGATGAGATGGATATGTTAATTCAAAAGGCAATGGAACAGTATGACATCATATTATTTGATTCTTCCCCTGTATTAGAAGTAACAGATACGAGTGTATTAGTTGATAAGTGTGAAGGAGTACTATTGGTGATCCGATATAATCGTACTGTGAGCGAAGATGCGCTTGAAACGAAAAGAGCGCTAAGTTTTACGAAAAGTAGAATATTGGGTGCAATTTTGAATGGGAAAGTATAAATGAATAAGGAAATAAATTTGAAAAATCTATTTACTGTTATATGGAAAAGAGTATGGATAATACTATTGTTTACGACTCTTACAACGGTAGGAGGAGCGATGTATAGTATGTATATGAAAACACCTTTGTATGCCTCCTCAGCAAGGGTTATTGTTCAAGCTAATGCTGAAACGATGAATACATTGAAAGCGATGGTAAATGAGCCTGTAATATTAGAAAAAGTAGCGGCTGAATTAAATATTAACAGATCTGCAGGTGCATTAAGTGGACAAATAAATACAGAAAGTGTACAAGGCTCTCAGATTATGAGAATAAATGTAGTGGATATTGATCCTGTACTTGCACATAAAATTGCAAATACGACAGCGGCTGTTTATAAGAAAGAAGTAGCAAATATACTAAATTTTAATAATGTGAGTATATTACCAGAAGACCCAGTTCAAAAACATTCGATGCCTATAAATATAAATCACTTTAAGACGATACTAATTGCGTTCTCTGTAGGTATGGTGCTCAGTATCGGTTTTATTTTTTTATTGGATTCATTTGATGATAGAATCAAATCGGAACGACGAATTGAACAATTGTTAGATGTCCCTGTTTTGGGTGGGATTTCTAAAATAAATAGGAAAAATACGGAAGACAAGTTCAGTAAAAAAAATACAGTGGTACTGGGGGATGGAACGGAGTGGCCTACAAAAATAGACGAAAAACAAATAAAGTTAAAGGAGAAAGTATAAATGGCTAGGTACACAAAAGAAGATATTTTCCGTTTGGCGAAAGAAGAGAATGTAAAGTATATCCGTCTGCAATTTACGGACCTTTTAGGAGTAATTAAAAACGTAGAAATTCCAGTGAGCCAATTAACAAAGGCTCTTGATAACAAAATGATGTTTGATGGATCTTCTATTGAAGGTTTCGTACGTATTGAAGAGTCTGATATGTATTTATATCCGGATTTAGATACTTGGGTAATTTTCCCTTGGACAGCTGAAAAAGGTAAAGTAGCTCGTTTAATCTGTGATATTTACACTGCAGATGGTGCTCCATTTGACGGAGATCCACGTAACAATTTAAAACGTGTATTAAAAGAAATGGAAGCTTTAGGATTCTCAGATTTCAATCTTGGACCAGAGCCAGAATTCTTCCTATTCAAAGTTGATGAAAAAGGAAATCCAACATTAGAATTAAACGATAACGGTGGATACTTCGACCTTGCGCCGATGGATCTAGGGGAAAACTGTCGTCGTGATATCGTTCTTGAGCTTGAAGAAATGGGCTTTGAAATTGAAGCGTCTCACCATGAAGTTGCACCAGGTCAACACGAAATTGACTTTAAATATGCAAATGCAATTCGCTCATGTGATGACATTCAAACATTCAAACTTGTTGTAAAAACAATTGCTCGTAAACATGGTTTACACGCAACATTTATGCCAAAACCATTATACGGTGTGAACGGTTCGGGTATGCACTGTAACTTATCATTATTTAAAAATGGTGAGAACGTATTCTTCGATCAAAACGGTGATTTACAATTAAGTGATGATGCTCGTCACTTCATCGCAGGTATTTTAAAACATGCACCAGCATTTACAGCGGTAGCAAATCCAACAGTAAACTCTTACAAACGTTTAGTACCTGGATATGAAGCTCCTTGTTACGTAGCATGGTCTGCACAAAACCGTAGCCCATTAGTACGTATCCCTGCATCTCGTGGTATTAGTACACGCGTAGAAGTACGTAGTGTTGACCCAGCTGCAAATCCATATTTAGTAATGGCTACATTATTAGCTGCAGGTCTTGATGGAATTAAAAACAAATTAACTCCACCAGCTGCAGTAGACCGTAACATCTATGTAATGACAAAAGAAGAGCGCGAAGAAGCGGGTATCGTTGACTTACCAGCAACATTAGCGCAAGCGTTAGTTACATTACAATCTAATGAAGTAGTATGTGGTGCACTAGGAGAACATTTACTTGAGCACTTCATCGAAGCAAAAGAGATTGAGTGGGATATTTTCCGCACACAAGTTCACCAATGGGAACGCGATCAATATATGTCTCTATACTAAATGAAAGAAGATAGACGTTCTGCCCCGCTGTTTCCTATTGGTATTGTTATGGATTTAACACAATTGTCTGCACGTCAAATTCGCTACTATGAAGAGCATAATCTTGTTTCTCCAACCCGTACAAAGGGGAATCGTAGATTATTTTCATTTAACGATGTAGATAAGTTGTTAGAGATTAAAGATTTATTAGATCAAGGCTTAAATATGGCTGGTATTAAGCAAGTGTTACTAATGAAAGAAAATCAAACAGAAGCAGTGAAAGTAAAAGAAGAAACGAAAGAAATTTCAAAAACGGAGCTTCGCAAAATACTTCGAGATGAACTACAACATACAGGTAGATTTAATCGAACTTCATTGCGACAAGGTGATATTTCAAGGTTTTTTCACTAAATGTTTGATCGTTTAAAAAATGGAGAAAAAATGGCTCCTATTGTAAAAGAAGTAGAAAGTCAAATTACAGAAGTGCATAAACGTGTAGATGAAGTGATTGAAAGTAATCAATTTCGTGTATTAGAAAGTTTTCGTAAACATAAAATTAGTGACTCGCATTTTATTCCAACGACTGGCTATGGATATGATGATATTGGTCGTGACACATTAGAAAGAGTGTATGCTGATGTATTTGGAGCGGAAGCGGGTCTTGTTCGTCCGCAAATTATTTCGGGGACTCATGCGATTTCAACAGCTTTATTTGGTATTTTACGTCCGGGAGATGAGCTACTATACATAACGGGGAAACCGTATGATACGTTAGAGGAAATCGTTGGTGTACGCGGAAAAGGTGTAGGGTCATTTAAAGAATATAATATCGGGTATAACGCAGTTTCGTTAACGGAAGAGGGGCTTGTGGACTTTGAAGCTGTTGCGGCTGCGATTCATAGTAATACGAAGATGATTGGTATTCAGCGCTCAAAGGGATATGCTACTCGTCCGTCGTTTACTATTTCTCAAATTAAAGAGATGATTTTGTTTGTTAAGGAAATTAAACCTGATGTAGTTGTATTTGTTGACAACTGTTATGGCGAGTTTATTGAAGAGCAAGAGCCGTGTCATGTAGGTGCAGATTTAATGGCGGGCTCGCTTATTAAAAACCCAGGCGGTGGAATCGTTAAAACTGGTGGTTACATTGTTGGGAAAGAACAATATGTTGAAGCATGTGCATATCGTTTAACATCTCCAGGGATTGGTGCTGAAGCAGGGGCATCTTTATACAGTTTACAAGAAATGTACCAAGGGTTCTTCTTAGCGCCGCATGTAGCGGGACAAGCACTAAAAGGTGCAATCTTTACAGCGGCATTTTTAGAAAAGCTAGGAATGAACACGTCACCAGCGTGGAATGCGCCAAGAACGGACTTAATTCAATCTGTTCAATTCGATGATAAAGATCGTATGATTGCCTTTTGTCAAGCGATTCAATATGCATCTCCGATTAATTCTCATTTCACTCCGTACGCAAACTATATGCCAGGTTATGAAGATGATGTAATTATGGCTGCGGGAACGTTTATTCAAGGTGCAAGTATTGAATTATCGGCTGATGGCCCAATTCGTCCACCTTACGTTGCTTATGTACAGGGTGGATTAACGTATTCTCATGTGAAGATTGCAATTTGTTCTGCGATTGATGCGTTAATTGAAAAAAAATTATTAACAATTTCTTAAATGGAAGAAAAAGAAAAAGTCATATTAGTAGGCTGTCAATTACAGCAAGATGACGATGAACAGTTTATGCATTCCATGAAAGAACTTGCATCGTTAGCAAAGACTGCGCGAGCGAAAGTGTTAGTGTCAACAACGCAAAAACGACCGAAGTTTCATCCAGTGACTTATATAGGTAAAGGTAAATTAGAAGAGCTTACAATGTTAACGGAAGAATTAGAGCCAGATGTTATTATATTTAATAACGAATTAACGCCGAGTCAAATTCGGAATTTATCCTCAGTATTAGATGCAAGAGTAATCGATCGAACGCAACTCATATTAGATATTTTTGCGCAACGTGCGAAGTCGAGAGAGGGTAAGCTTCAAGTGGAGTTAGCTCAGTTGCAATATACAATGCCGCGTCTAATGGGGCAAGGTTTGTCTTTATCACGTCTTGGTGGTGGTATTGGAACAAGAGGACCGGGTGAGACGAAACTTGAGACGGATCGTCGTCATATTCGATCGCGTATTGATGAAATAAAGAAACAACTTGCGGTTGTTGTGGAACATCGAAAAAGATACCGTGAGAGAAGAAAAGACAATAAAGTATTTCAAGTTTCATTAATAGGATATACAAATGCAGGGAAATCGACGCTATTTAATAGATTAACGGAAGCGGATACGTTTGAAGAAAACTTATTGTTTGCAACGTTAGATCCGACAACAAGGAAGATGCCGTTACCTTCTGGTTATACAGTGTTGCTAACTGATACGGTTGGTTTTATACAAGATTTACCTACGTCGTTAATTGCTGCTTTTCGTTCAACACTAGAAGAAGCTGGTGAAGCAGATGTTATTTTACATGTTGTTGATTCTGCAGATCCTAACTATGTAGGGCATGAGAAAACGGTAAAGAAGTTATTGTCAGAACTTGAAATCAATCATATTCCGATTATTACGTTATACAATAAAAAAGATGCATTACATCAAAATTTTATTCCGTTTCCGAAAAGTGACTTCTTAATGACTAGTGCTTTTGAAGAAAGTGATTTATTACATATAAAAGAAGCGATAGAAACGAAAATGAAGGAAGAAATGGATCTATTTCAAGTGGAGGTTCCTCCGAGTGAAGGTAAGTTGTTAACGTTATTAAAGACGGAAACTCTATTAACAAAGATGGAATTTCTGGAAGATAAATTTGTATATAATTGTACAGGGTATATATTCGCGTATTCGCCATATAATGGGCAGTTAAAGAGATTTTTAGTGGAAGAAGGAGAAAATGATAATGTTTGAATGGCATGGGAGATTTTTAGCATCATAGGCACAATCGCCTTCGCACTAAGCGGAGCCATTGTTGCAATGGAAGAGGATTATGACATTTTCGGGGTTTATATTTTAGGAATGGCAACCGCATTTGGGGGAGGTGCCCTTCGTAATTTACTAATCGGTTATCCGATTGTCGCGTTTTGGCAACAAGACATGTTATTCCAAATCGCACTTTTATCAATGACAATTATTTTTCTTTTTCCAAATAAATTAATTAGACATTGGAAAAAATGGGAAAACATCACTGATGCTATCGGCTTATCAGCATTCGCCGTACAAGGGGCATTATATGCTCAAAAACTAAATTTACCCATTAGCGCTACAATCGTAGCAGCTGTTTTAACCGGTATTGGTGGCGGTATTATTCGCGATCTTTTAGCCCGTAGAAAACCTCTCGTCCTTCGAGCTGAAGTATATGCTTTTTGGACGATTCTAGCAGGCTTCTTAATTGGGGCTCAAATTATTGTTAGTGATTGGGCTCTTTACACCTTATTCATTTTAATTGTTTGCTTCCGCATGCTTTCTATTCATTACAAATGGCATTTACCGCATCGACGTATCGACACAAACGAACGTTCAATGCATAAATAGATGACAAACCACGTTAATAAAGGAGCTCAAAAAAGCTCAGTAAACCAATTTGGGCACGATCCTAATTCAGCACACGAAAAGAGCGCTAAAATGGAACGCTTCCATAAATCTCACCAAGAAAAAGAAAAAAAAGAATAAATGGAACAATCAATGCGAAAGAAAAATAATAATCAAATTAATATTGTGTTAAACCATCGAAAGAAAATTTCTTTACCAGCATCAGAAAATAAAACGGAAATTTCAAATGAAACTACAATTAAACATGAGATGCTGCAAAGAATTGAAGAAGAGATGGGGAAACTCGTTGGGATGGATGATATAAAAAAGATAATAAAAGAAATATATGCTTGGATTTATGTAAATAAAAAAAGACAAGAAATGGGATTGAAATCTGAGAAGCAAGTACTCCATATGTTGTTTAAAGGGAATCCAGGTACAGGAAAGACAACTGTTGCTAGAATGATAGGGAAATTGTTGTTTGAGATGAATATTCTATCAAAAGGGCATTTAGTTGAAGCGGAACGTGCTGATCTTGTAGGAGAATACATTGGCCATACGGCTCAAAAAACAAGAGATTTAATAAAAAAAGCAATGGGAGGTATTTTGTTTATTGATGAGGCGTATTCTTTAGCTCGAGGTGGAGAGAAGGATTTTGGAAAGGAAGCAATTGATACGCTCGTAAAGCATATGGAGGATAAACAACATGGTTTTGTATTGATTTTGGCTGGGTATTCAAGAGAGATGAATCACTTCCTTTCATTAAATCCAGGACTGCAATCTCGTTTTCCGTTTATTATTGAGTTTGCGGATTATTCGGTAAATCAGTTGTTGGAAATTGGGAAGAGAATGTATGAAGAGCGTGAATACCAGTTATCAAAGGAAGCGGAATGGAAATTTAGAGATCATTTACATGCTGTAAAGTATTCGTCGCAAATTACATCGTTTAGTAATGGGCGATACGTACGGAATATTGTTGAAAAATCGATTCGTACACAGGCTATGCGGTTGTTGCAAGAAGATACGTATGATAAGTACGACTTAATTGGAATATCAAGTGTTGATTTAATGTTGGAAGAGGAGACGCACAGTACATAAATGGAGACAACGGAATTCCATGATACAATACAAGCCTTTTCTATTTTTTTATTGAATAAAGGCCGAAAAACCTCAACCATTAAACGTTATGTTTATGACATTGAAGATTTCGGACATTGGTTAGAAAAAAACAAAAAGCTCCCTTCCAGTAATATATGGGCTACACTTTGTACAAAAGACTACGAAGATTACTTTTCTGACTTAAAAACGAATCGACACTACTCAGAAAAGACGATGCATCGTGTATTTATTGTACTAAATAGAATGAATCATTTCCTAAACATCCCTAATCCATTAAAGAATATGGAAATTTCCATTCAACCAGATCGCGCACTACGAAATGAAGATTTTATTTCATCTAATGAAGAAAAAAAATTAAAGCGTATCGTCACTTCATTGGAAGGACTATCAGAAAAACAACGTCCTGTACGACCTTTATTGATGGATCGTAATATCACTATTTTAAACCTATTAATTGACTACGGTTTATCCCTACAAGAGCTTACAGCATTAACGATGTATCACGTTCACTTTGAAACTAATACATTATCTATCCCAGCAACCGCAGGAGTAGAAAGAACGATTACATTAACAAAAGAAGACAAAAAGCAATTATACACATACTACAAAAGCATCCCTGAACCCGTTCGTCCAAAATACCATAGTAATAACCCACTGTTTGTCGCATTCGATTTTAATCGTGGAACATACAGATGGGTATACGAAAATGATTCACCAAAGGGATTAACAGAAATCGCTATCCAAAAAATGATTCGCCTTGAAGTAGCTAGAGCTAATTTACGCAAAGGAATCTCAGGACAACACTTTCGTAACACCTATATTTTAAACTTAATAAAAAAAGAAACGCCGGAATCAGAAATTATAAAACTAGCTGGATTCAAATCAAAAGTTTCACTAAAACGATATTATAAATACGCAGAAAATAGAAAAAACGCCTTATTGTAAATGTTTTTAGGGGATGGATTGGCGAAAAGTTTTGGAATTATTTTAATTAAATCGTTAATAATCGCTCGAAATGTTCTAATTTGTGCTTTAGAAATTGGGATGGATGTTGTGTTTGAGATTCGTCCGGCACTACTTGGAAAGCATGGTTTGGAGAATTTGTTTTGAGTGCTACTGGGCCTACTGGACCGTGTTCAAGGTAACACGGGTGCTACTGGTGCCACGGGTGCTACTGGTGCCACGGGCGCTACCGGTATAGGAGTTACTGGACCTACTGGACCTAGCTTCCCTGTAGCAACAATTGTTGTAACAAATAACATTCAACAAACAGTACTGCAATTCAATAACTTTATTTTTAGTACTGCAATTAACGTAAACAATATGATCTTTAACGGCACAAATACAGTTACTGTTATTAACGCTGGTATTTATGTAATTAGCGTATCCATCGCTACAACTGCGCCAGGATGCGCTCCACTTGGAGTAGGAATTTCAATTAATGGAGCAGTCGCAACTGACAACTTCTCTTCAAATTTAATAGGCGACTCACTTTCATTTACTACGATTGAAACGTTAGCAGCTGGTGCAAACATCTCTGTCCAATCTACCCTTAACGAGATTACGATCCCTACAACAGGAAATACTAACATTCGCCTTACTGTATTTAGAATCGCTTAAATGAAGCAATCAATCAATATTCAAGATCAGTTTTTAAATCAACTCCGTAAAGAAAATACGTTTGTTACGCTGTACTTATTAAATGGTTTCCAGCTTCGTGGATTAATTAAAGGATTTGATAATTTTACAGTCCTACTGGAAACAGAAGGTAAGCAACAGCTTATTTATAAACATGCAATTTCTACATTCGTACCACAAAAAAATGTTTCGATTGAATTAGAGTAGATGGGAGAAATGCAACGCGAAAAGGTTGCTGTCATCATTGGACCAACTGCTGTTGGAAAGACGAAGTTAAGTATTGACCTTGCCAAAGCGTTGAATGGTGAAATTATAAGTGGAGATTCCATGCAGATTTATCGCACGATGGACATTGGAACCGCAAAGGTGACAAAAGAAGAGATGGACGGAATTCCACATTATATGGTCGATATAAAAGATCCGGAAGATTCATTTTCTGTCGCAGAATTTCAAGAACGTGTTCGTAAACATATTCGAGAAATTACAGAGCGGGGAAAATTACCGATTATTGTTGGTGGAACCGGTCTTTATATTCAATCTGTTTTATTCGATTATCAGTTTACAGATGGTGCGGGTGATGCTATATACCGAGAGCAAATGGAAAAGCTAGCTCAAGAACATGGTGTGGAATATGTACATGAAAAATTGCAAGAAGTAGATTCAGAAAGCGCGGAGCGTATTCATGCTAATAATGTGCGTCGTGTCATTCGGGCGTTAGAAATTTTCCACACGACGGGCGAAAAAATGAGTGATCAACTCGAAAAACAAGAAAACGAGTTATTATATGATGTTTCATTAATTGGCTTGACAATGGATCGAGAAATGCTATACGATCGCATTAACTTACGAGTGGATTTAATGATAGAACAAGGTTTATTAGAGGAAGTAAAAGGGCTGTATAATCGTGGGATAAGAGAGTGTCAATCTATTCAAGCGATTGGGTATAAAGAGATATATGATTATTTTGAGAATCGTGTCTCTTTAGCAGAATCGGTATCACAATTAAAGACGAATTCACGTCGTTATGCAAAACGTCAATTAACGTGGTTCCGTAATAAAATGGATGTCACATGGTTTGATGTTACAGATGGTGAAAAAACGTCAGAAATTTTACGATACATAGAAGGAAAGTTACAACTAAAGTCGAATAATAGTAAGTAGATGAAACAATCTACCATCAATTTTTCATCTTTAACAAAAGACCTCATTTTAGCCACTGCTACAAAAGAACAAAACTGTTCACAAGAAGAATTATACTTCGCTCTAAATTGTTTGCTACGTTCTTTTCATTCTACGCTCCAAGAAACAACATTACATCCAGAAAATAAAAATACAGAGTATATGCAGACTCAATTTTGCAGTGCATATAAAATTCTTACAGGTAAAACTATTTATCCCTTTCAATAAATGAAAAAATTATTAGGTATAGCAACAGCGGCAGTTTTTGGTCTTGGAATTTTTGTAGGTTCTGCGAAAGCAGAAACGATTGTAACAACAGACGTATTAAATGTGAGAGAAAACCCAAATGTAGAGTCAAAGCTTGTAGGTAAAATGTTAAGTGGAAATAAATTAGATGTTATAAATACAGAAAACGGATGGTCGAAAATTAAATTAGACGGTAAAGAAGCATTTGTAAGTGCTGAATTTACTAAAAGAACGTATTATGTAACGGCGAACGTATTAAATGTTCGTGCTGGAGCGAATACTGACTCTGAAATTCTTGGTAAATTTAATAAAAATGATTTGATTGAAACGACAAATCAAGTTCAAAATGAATGGTTACAATTCGACTACAATGGAAAAGTTGCATATGTTCACGTACCATTTTTAACAGGAGAAGCACCTGTGATTGAAAAGAAAGAAGTTGTAACTCAAGAAGAACCGGCTAGAGTAAATCCGTCGGTTAAAAATAATACGGCAGTTAAGAGCAAAGAGTCTGTTAAAAATGTAGAAGCAAGTAAGCCTGTAGCAAAAGAAAAGCCAGCTGCGAAACCAGTTAAGAAATCTGCTGAAACAAATGCACCTGCTGGCGGTCGTGAAATAACAGTAGAAGCGACGGCGTATACAGCAAATCCGAGTGAGAATGGTACGTATGGTGGTCGTGTATTAACTGCAATGGGGCATGATTTAACAGCGAATCCAAATATGAAAGTAATTGCTGTTGATCCAAAGGTAATTCCACTTGGATCGAAAGTATGGGTAGAAGGATATGGAGAAGCGATTGCTGGAGATACTGGTGGTGCGATTAAAGGAAATCGTATTGATGTATTAGTGGGCTCAGATGGTAGTGCTAATAGCTGGGGCCGTAAGTCTGTAAAAGTGAAAGTTATACAATAGATGAAAATTACAGAACTATTAAAAAGGGATACAGTCATTATGAATTTGACAGCTTCAAATAAAGAAGCTGTCATAGATGAATTAGTTGAAAAATTAAATGGGGGAAATCGTTTAAATAGTAAAGCGGAATTTAAAGAAGCTATTTTAAAGCGGGAGTCCCAAAGTACGACTGGAATTGGGGAAGGCATTGCTATACCTCATGCGAAGACGAAGGCTGTTAAGCAACCGGCGATTTGTTTTGGTAGAAGTGTAAGCGGTATCAATTATGAATCGCTTGACGGACAGCCTGCACACTTATTCTTTATGATTGCTGCAAGTGAAGGAGCAAATAATACACATTTAGAAACGTTGTCCCGTCTTTCTACATTATTAATGGATGAAGGATTTCGCAAGCAATTATTAGAAGCAAAGGATGAAGAGGAACTTCTTCGCTTATTTGATGAAAAAGAGAATGAAAAAGAAGAAGAAGTTGAAGTAGCGAAACCAGAAGGGGATGAACCATACGTATTAGCTGTTACAGCTTGTCCGACTGGAATCGCTCACACATATATGGCTGCTGATAGTTTGAAAGCGAAAGCGGCAGAGTTAGGGATTGCGATTAAAGTTGAAACGAACGGATCAACAGGTATAAAAAACGGTTTAACGAAAGAGGACATTGAACGTGCAACGGCCATTATCGTTGCGGCAGATAAACAAGTAGAAATGAATCGTTTTGCTGGAAAACATGTCATTCAAGTGCCAGTCGCTGATGGGATTAGAAAAACGGAAAAGCTTCTTAATCGAGCTGTCAAACAAGATGCATCAATCTTTAAAGCTGTCAAAGAGAACGAGAAGGTAGAAAGTGTTGAGAAAGAAAAAGGGTTTGGGATTTATAAACATTTAATGAACGGTGTAAGTAATATGCTTCCATTCGTTGTTGGTGGTGGAATTTTAATTGCGCTAGCATTTATGTTCGGCGGAATTAAGGCGGAAGGTCCTATTGCTGAAATATTAATGGCTATTGGTGGTGGAGAAAAAGGAGCTTTCTTATTCCTTGTACCAGTTTTAGCTGGATTTATTGCGAGTTCTATTGCTGATCGACCTGGTTTTATGCCTGGTGTTGTCGGTGGGTTTTTAGCAGCACAGGCGAATGCTGGGTTTTTAGGTGGATTAATTGCTGGTTTCTTAGCCGGATATGTTGTGGTTGGTTTGAAAAAGATATTTTCTGGTTTACCGGCGCAGTTAGAAGGTATTAAACCGGTCTTGCTTTATCCAGTATTAGGGTTATTAATTACAGGTGTTATCATGTTAAAAGTAGTTAACCCGCCTGTAGTTGCTTTAAACGAAATGTTAACAAGTTGGTTAAATGGTTTAGGTGGCACAAATGCAATACTATTAGGTTTAATTTTAGGTGGTATGATGGCAATCGATATGGGGGGGCCGATTAATAAAGCCGCATTTACATTTGGTATCGCCGCAATTTCGGCAGGGAACTTTGGTGTACACTCAGCGGTTATGGCTGGTGGTATGGTACCGCCACTTGCAATTGCATTCGCAACTACATTCTTTAAATCGAAGTTTACTGAAGCGGAACGTAAATCTGGTTTAACAAATTATATTATGGGAGCATCGTTTATTACAGAAGGTGCAATTCCATTTGCAGCTGCAGATCCGATTCGAGTAATTGTAAGTTGTGTTGTTGGTTCAAGTATTGCAGGTGCGTTATCTATGTTATTCCAAATTACATTACCGGCACCACATGGTGGGTTATTTGTTATAGCATTAGTAAATAAACCTTTGCTATATATTTTCTCTATATTAGTAGGGACAGTTATTTCTGCTCTTATGATGGGAATTTGGAAAAAGAAAGTTAAATAAATGATCTATACAGTTACTTTAAACCCATCTATTGATTATGTAGTACAAGTTAATTCTTTTGATTTAGGCACGGTAAATCGAGCAGAGAAAGATATGAAGTTTCCTGGAGGAAAAGGGATTAATGTTTCTCGCGTTCTTCATCGTTTAGGTGTTGAAAATGTTGCACTTGGATTTACTGGTGGATTTACTGGTCAGTTTATTCAAGATGTATTACATGATGAAGGTGTAACAACAAATTTCGTCCAAGTAGATGAAGATACTAGAATTAATGTAAAGATAAAAGGGGAAGAAGAAACAGAATTAAATGGACAAGGTCCTATTGTGACAAAAGAACAGTTTGGACAATTAATGAAAAAAATTGAAAGTATGCAACGTGGAGATTGTGTTGTACTTGCTGGAAGTGTACCGGCTTCTATTCAAAATACTTTTTATGAATCAATTGCTGCGTTTGGAGCTGAAAAAGGTATTCGTGTAGTAGTAGATGCAAGTGGAAGTGCACTGCAACATGTAATTAAAAATAAGCCATTTTTAATAAAGCCAAATCATCATGAACTTGGTGAGTTATTTGGAGTGGAGCTTTCAACAGTAGAAGAGATTTTACCGTATGGGAGAAAATTAATCGAACAAGGTGTAGAGAACGTTATCGTATCAATGGCCGGAGATGGAGCTTTATTATTTACGGCAGAAGGTATATATGAAGCAACTGTTCCAAAAGGTGTTGTTATTAATTCAGTTGGGGCAGGAGATTCTCTCGTTGCTGGATTTGTAGGTAAATACGAACAGACAAAAGATATTGAAAAGGCATTTCAATATGGCGTTGCAACAGGGAGTGCAACAGCATTTTCGGCAGATTTATGTAAAAAGGAAAAAGTAGAAGAATTATTGTCGCAAGTAATTGTAGTTAAGCGATAGATGTTTGTGGTTGATTTTTGTGATCGTTTTCATTATACTGTAATCAAAGAAGAGGTGAGTAAAATGTTAACTCCTGAACGTCATCAAATGATATTGCAACTTGTAAAAGAACAGAAAGTAGTTAAATTACAGCAATTAGTTGAAAGAACAGAAAGCTCTGAATCAACAATTCGTCGTGATTTAGCGCAATTGGAAAAACAAAGGTTATTAAAAAGAGTTCATGGTGGTGCCTCTGTTTTAACAGCAAAGGGACAGGAGCCAACGATGATTGAAAAATCATCCAAAAACATTCAAATAAAACATCAAATTGCTAAGTATGCAGCTACTATTGTGGAACAAGGTGATTGTATTTATTTAGATGCAGGAAGTACAACATTTGAAATGATTCCATTTCTAATAAATAAAGATGTTACTGTCGTGACGAATGGGCTTATGCATATTGAAGCTTTAGTTGAAAATAATATTCGTGCATATTTACTAGGCGGAATGATGAAGAGTAGGACGAAGGCTTTAATTGGTGCGATGGCACAGGAAAGCATGCAGAAGTATCGCTTTGATAAATGTTTTTTAGGAGCGAATGGCGTACATGAACAGTTTGGTTTTACAACACCAGATCCAGAAGAAGCGCTTTTAAAACAAATGGCATTAACATTAGCGAACGAAGGGTATTTCTTAATTGATGAAAGTAAGTTTTCAGAAGTTGCGTTTGCGAAAATTGCCAATGTTGAAGATGCAAATATTATTACAAACCATTTAGAAATTGATTTAGAAAAATATAAAAGACAAACCAATGTAATTGAGGCTGATAAACAATGAATGCAAAATTTTGTATTTCGTAATCCGACAAACCTTATTTTTGGTAAAGGACAATTAGAGCAGTTAAAAACTGAAATTCCACAGTTCGGTAAAAAAGTTCTTCTCGTATATGGAGGAGGCAGCATTAAAAGAAACGGTATATATGATAATGTAATTTCTATTTTAAAAGATATAAATGCGGAAGTATTTGAATTGACTGGGGTTGAACCGAATCCTCGTGTATCAACAGTAAAGAAAGGGATTCAAATTTGTAAAGAAAATGGTGTCGAATTTATTTTAGCAGTTGGCGGAGGAAGTGTAATCGACTGTACGAAAGCAATTGCCGCTGGTAGTAAGTACGATGGAGATGTATGGGATATTGTAACGAAAAAAGCATTTGCTAGCGAGGCGTTACCATTTGGTACTGTACTTACTCTTGCGGCGACAGGTTCTGAAATGAATGCAGGCTCGGTAATTACAAATTGGGAAACGAATGAAAAGTATGGATGGGGAAGTCCAGTTACATTCCCGCAGTTTTCAATTTTAGATCCAGTTCATACTGCATCTGTGCCGAGAGATCAGACGATTTACGGTATGGTAGATATTATGTCACACGTACTAGAACAATATTTCCATCATGGAACGAATACAGAACTACAAGATCGTTATTGTGAATCTGTTTTAAGAACAGTAATTGAAACAGCGCCTAAGCTTTTAAGTGATCTGGAAAATTATGAGCATAGGGAAACAATTTTATATTGCGGAACGATGGCGTTAAACGGCATTTTGGCAATGGGAGTAAAAGGAGACTGGGCAACTCATAATATTGAGCATGCAGTTTCTGCTGTTCATGACATACCGCACGGCGGTGGCCTTGCAATTCTATTCCCGAACTGGATGAAGCATGTTGTAGATGAAAATGTAAGTCGTTTTAAACAGTTCGCTATTCGTGTATTTAATATAGAAACAGATGGTAAAACAGATAAAGAAGTGGCGTTAGAAGGAATTGAGGCACTGCGTCAATTTTGGACTTCAATTGAGGCACCAGTAACATTATCTGATTACGCTATTGGAGAAAATGAAATTGGTTTAATGGCGGATAAAGCGATGGCTTATGGTGAATTTGGTAACTTTAAAAAGTTAAATAAAGATGATGTTCTAACTATATATAAAGCTTCTTTATAATTGAAGGAAGAGGGAGTGACCATTTTGGTGGATCAATCAACAAATCAGAAAAGCTATGCTCCTATTGTGATAACGCTTTCTGTAATTGTAAATGCGATTATTTTATTTTTGTTCTTTGGACCTGTTGGCTATGAAGGAGAAGTACATTTTGATGTAACGATTTTACCAATGTTAAATGCAATTTTTAATAGCTTTACGTTCGTATTCTTATTAGCAGCTTTATACTCTATTATTAAAAAGAATGTGAAAATGCACCGTGGCTTCATTCTTGCGGCATTCACGACGACTTTACTATTCTGTGTTTCGTATTTATCGTATCATTACTTGGCGCCGGCAACACATTTTGGCGGGGAAGGATTCATTAAATATGTGTATTTCATCATTTTAATTACACATATTATCCTTGCGGCAATTATTGTACCACTTGCATTGTTCGCACTTGTATTTGGTTTTACGAATCAATTAACACGTCACCGTAAAATCGTACGATGGACGATGCCAATTTGGTTATATGTAAGTTTATCTGGTGTTATTGTTTACTTAATGATCTCACCTTATTATCAATAAATGGTAAAAAAGGAAGGGGGGATGATGATGGAAGAGTACGTATTAGAGCTATATAACCTGTTATATACGACAGAATGGCAAGATATTGTTTCGTTTCTAGGAATAGTATTTTGCATGAAAATTGTAATTGTATATATGGAAGAGCAAGGTATGTTCTATTCCTTCTCATCCCCGTTCGATGTGCAGCGCGAGCCGTTGCTGAACTATGCCAAGGTGAATTACGAACAATTTCCTTTTGTTTTATTCTTTATGATTCGATTTATAACAGCAATTGTAAAGAAGAAAGAAAGTGATGATGAAGAGTGCCACGTAACTTGTAATATAGCTAACGTTTTTTAATTGGAAGGAGATGTACAAGAGTTGGATAAAAATCTTAAGAAAGACCTCAAAATACGCCACATTACGATGATCTCAATTGGCGGCGTAATAGGAGCAGGTTTGTTTGTTGGAAGTGGTGCAGTTGTACATTCGGCAGGACCAGGTTCTATCGTTTCATATGCATTAGCAGGACTTCTAGTCATTTTCGTCATGAGAATGTTGGGGGAAATGGCAGCTATTAACCCAACAAGTGGTTCATTTGCAACATATGCACAAGAAGCTATTGGTCCATGGGCGGGGTATACAATTGGGTGGCTATATTGGTTTTTCTGGGTAATTGTTATTGCGATAGAAGCCACAGCAGGTGCTGGTATTATTCAATACTGGATTCCAGACATCCCACTCTGGTTATTAAGCCTAATATTAACGATTTTATTAACGTTGACGAATGTTTTTTCGGTGAAATCATTTGGAGAGTTTGAATATTGGTTTTCTTTTATTAAAGTAATAAGTATCTTCTTATTCCTTTGTCTTGGACTTGCTGTTATTTTAGGATTTGTACCAGGAACGGAAGCACCTGGCACTTCAAATTTAGTAGGGCAAGGGGGATTTATGCCAAATGGGATAAGCTCGGTACTGCTTGGAATTACCGTCGTTATATTTTCATTTATGGGGTCAGAGATTGTAGCGGTAGCGGCTGGTGAGTCTGCTGAACCTGTAAAAGCAGTAAAAACAGCAACGAATAGTGTGATTTGGCGTATTCTCGTATTTTTCATTGGATCTATTGCTATAGTCGTTACACTCCTTCCATGGAATTCAGCAAACATACTAAAAAGTCCATTTGTAGCGGTACTCGAACATATAGGAATACCAGCGGCAGCACAAATTATGAATTTTATCGTTTTAACAGCTGTACTTTCTTGTTTAAATTCGGGCTTATATACAAACTCAAGAATGCTTTTTTCGATGGCAGAAAGAGGAGATGCTCCAAAGGTGTTTTTAAAATTGAACAGTAGTGGTGTTCCAGTTCGAGCAGTTCTATTTGGAACATTCTTCGCTTATATTGGAGTTGTTTTTAGTTACATATCTCCAGATAAAGTATTTTTATTTTTAGTGAATGCATCTGGTGGGATCGCGTTACTCGTTTATCTCGTTATTGCAGTTTCGCATTTAAAGATGCGTAAAAAAATGGGGAAAGTAGAACAAAGAAATTTGAAAGTGAAAATGTGGCTTTTCCCATATGTAACGTATGTTACAATTGCTGCTATTATAGCAGTTTTAGTTGCAATGCTTGCAATTGAATCTTTACGCCCACAAGCACTTTTAACGATGCTTGTTACTGTTCTTATAATACTTTCTTATTTTATTTTTAATAGAAATACAAATAGCACAGTTTTGAAACCTAAAAGTAGAAATGAAGAATCCGTTAGATCCTAAATGTTAGTACTTTTCTTACTGCTACCGCTAGCTCCCTTCCAAACAAAAGCAGCAAACAATTTAGGATCAAAATTACTCGTTGGATATTGGCATAACTTTGATAACGGTACTGGCATTATTAAATTAAAAGATGTTTCACCAAAATGGGATGTATTAAATGTATCTTTCGGTGAAACTGGTGGTGACCGTTCCACTGTTGAATTTTCCCCTGTGTATGGTACAGATGCAGAGTTCAAATCTGATATTTCTTATTTAAAAAGTAAAGGAAAAAAAGTAGTTCTTTCAATAGGTGGACAAAATGGGGTCGTTTTGCTTCCTGACAATGCTGCTAAACAACGTTTTATTAATTCCATACAATCTCTAATCGATAAATACGGTTTTGATGGAATAGATATTGACCTTGAATCAGGTATTTACTTAAATGGTAATGACACTAATTTTAAAAACCCAACAACTCCTCAAATCGTGAATCTTATCTCAGCAATTCGAACGATTTCAGACCATTACGGTCCAAATTTCCTATTAAGCATGGCCCCTGAAACAGCTTATGTTCAAGGCGGTTATAGCGCATATGGAAGCATATGGGGTGCATATTTACCAATTATTTACGGAGTGAAAGATAAACTCACGTATATTCACGTTCAACACTACAATGCTGGTAGCGGCATTGGGATGGACGGTAATAATTATAATCAAGGAACCGCAGACTACGAGGTCGCGATGGCAGATATGCTCTTACATGGCTTTCCTATAGGCGGTAATCCAAATAATATTTTCCCAGCTCTTCGTTCAGATCAAGTAATGATTGGACTTCCGGCGGCACCACCAGCAGCTCCAAGCGGCGGATATATTTCTCCAACCGAAATGAAAAAGGCTTTAGATTATATCATTAAAGGCGTTCCTTTCGGAGGAAAGTATAAGCTTTCTAATCAGAATGGCTACCCTGCATTTCGTGGTCTAATGTCTTGGTCCATTAATTGGGATGCAAAAAACAACTTTGAATTCTCCAATAACTACAGAACATATTTTGATGCTATTCCTTTGCAAAAATAAATGATAGAAACATGGCATAAAGAGTTGGAAAGTTTGTATAACCAAATGGTTTCGTGGCGAAGAGATTTTCATCAATACCCAGAGCTATCGTTTCAAGAAATAGAAACACCGAAAAAAATAGCTGAAATCTTAAACAGTTTTCATATTGATGTGAAAACGGATGTCGGGGGAAGAGGAATCATCGGCGTAATGCACGCTTGTGGCCATGATGGACATACAGCAACACTTTTAGGAATTGCAAAAATATTAAGTGATCATAGAGACCAGCTTTCTGGAAAAATAGTTCTTATACACCAACATGCAGAAGAGAAAGAGCCTGGCGGGGCTATCGCTATGATTGAGGATGATTGTTTAAAAGGAGTAGATGTTATTTTTGGTACGCATTTATCTTCTCAAATGCCTGTAGGAATTGTTGGTGCGAAAGCAGGAGCAATGATGGCGGCAGCTGATTCTTTTGAGGTGAAGGTTCAAGGGCGAGGTGGTCACGGTGGTATGCCGCACCATACTGTTGATGCTATTATCGTTGCAACACAAGTAATTAATCAGTTACAACTTTTAGTGAGTCGAAAAATAGACCCACTTCAATCTGCGGTATTAACAGTTGGTACATTCCATGCTGGTCAAGCGGATAATATTATTGCGGATACTGCTACGTTTACAGGAACCATTCGAACGTTAGATCCTGAAGTAAGAGAATATATGGAGAAGGAATTTAGACGAGTTGTTGAGGGGGTTTGTCAGTCTCTTCAGGCTGAAGTTAATATTCAATATAAACGTGGCTATCCAATATTAATAAATCATGTAGAGGAAACGAGTCATTTTATGGAGATTGCAGAACGTGATCTTGGAAGAGAAAGGGTCATTGAAGTGCCGCCGATTATGGGTGGCGAAGATTTTGCATACTACTTAGAGCACGTTCCAGGAGCATTTTTCTTCACAGGTGCGGGTAATGAAGAAATAGGAGCAACATATCCACATCATCACCCTCAATTTGATTTTGATGAACGTGCAATGTTAGTTGGTGGGAAGTTACTTTTAAGTCTCGTAAATAGCTATTTACGAAATGGAGACGAATCTCTTTGTGTTGTAGATATGGATGTGAAAAAGTAAATGAATACGCATCATGTAAAAAAAGAACCAAAAAAATCAATCTTAAAGAAACTTATTATTAGTTTCATAAGTATAGTAATGATTCCAGTAAGCTTGTATTTCTATGCGACAGAAATAGAACGCAAACTCATAACAGTTACGTGGAATGAAATAGAAGCCCCGACGATTCCTAAAGAGTTTAATAATAAAAAAATATTGCAATTCTCAGATGTACATTTAGGACCAGAGTTTACATTGAAACAACTAGAAAATTTGGTGGAGAAGATGAATGAATTACATCCAGATATAGTAGTTTTCACAGGAGATTTAATAGATAAGTTTGGATCTTATAGTGCGGAAAGAGAAGAAGCGAAGGTTATTTTACAGAAAATTCTTGCTCCCTTAGGGAAATATGCCGTGTTTGGGAATCATGATAGGGGCGGGGGTGGTAGTGTATTTTATAAAAAGTATATGGAGGAAGCTGGTTTTTCTGTATTAGTAAATGAAATGCAGAAAATTAAAGTGGGAAACGGCAAATATATTACAATATCAGGTTTGGATGATTTCTTATTAGGGAAGCCACAAATAGACGCGACTTTAAAACATGTAAGGCAACAAGATTTCAATATACTATTGGTACATGAGCCGGATGTTGTAGACAAAGTAGCTCGTTATCCAGTTGATTTTCAACTGTCAGGGCATAGTCACGGAGGACAAGTTCAAATTCCTTTTGTAGGTCCATTAATTACTACAAAATTAGCTGAGAGCTATGTTGAAGGTATGTATGAATTAGAAGGGAAGAATAAGCTGTTACATTTATATGTAAATCGAGGTATTGGGACAACCCGAATGCCGGTTAGATTTTGGAGTGTACCTGAACTTTCAGTATTTGTGTTGAAGCAAAATAGTAATTAGATGAATAAAACAGAATTAATTAAAAACGTAGCACAAAATGCTGAGATTTCTCAAAAAGAAGCTACTGTAGTTGTACAAACTGTAGTAGAATCAATCACTAACGCTTTAGCTGCTGGTGAAAAAGTACAACTTATCGGATTCGGTACATTCGAAGTTCGTGAAAGAGCTGCTCGTACAGGCCGTAACCCACAAACTGGTGAAGAAATGCAAATCGCAGCTTCTAAAGTACCTGCTTTCAAAGCTGGTAAAGAACTAAAAGAAGCTGTAAAATAAATGTTAACGGATATTATAATTAGGACATTCCAGAAAGAGGATTTAGACCAAGTATTACAATTGTTCTATGAAACAGTTCATACGGTGAACGCAAGAGATTATAACGAGTTACAGCTACAGGCATGGGCGCCAAAGCGACTAGATAAAGAAAGATGGCTACAGTCTTTAGAAAAGAATATTTGTTACGTTGCTGATTATAGAGATGTGATAGTGGGGTTTGGGGATTATAATGATGAGCATTACATAGATCGCTTATTTACACATAAAGATTATCAAGGAAAAGCGGTAGCTTCATACATATTACAGAAGTTAGAAAAAGAAGCAGTGAACTTAGGGCACGGGGATATATATACAGAGGCGAGTATTACAGCAAAATCTTTCTTTGAAAGGAAAGGTTTTATTTGCATAAAGGAACAAAAAAAACAGCGCAATGGTCAGATTTTTATTAATTATGTTATGAAAAAAATAGCCTTCTCATAAATGAATGAACAAAAAGAGGCCAATCTTCAAATATCAGGAATGACATGTGCAGCATGTGCCAATAGAATTGAAAAAGGTCTGAAAAAAGTTGAAGGTGTTCATGATGCAAATGTAAATTTTGCACTTGAAAAAACAAAAATAATGTACGATCCAACTAAAACAAATCCGCAACACTTTAAAGAAAAAGTTGAATCGTTAGGATATGGAATTGTAAGTGATAAAGCTGAATTTACTGTTTCAGGAATGACATGTGCAGCATGTGCGAATAGAGTTGAAAAGCGTTTAAATAAGTTAGATGGTGTGAACAAAGCGACGGTTAATTTCGCTTTAGAGTCGGCAACGGTAGACTTTAATCCTGATGAAGTCAGTGTAAATGAAATGAAGAGTACGATTACAAAGTTAGGATATAAATTAGAATTGAAATCAGATGAGCAAGATGGATCAACAGATCATCGCTTACAAGAAATTGAACGACAAAAGAAGAAATTTATTATTTCGTTTATTTTATCATTCCCGTTATTGTGGGCAATGGTGAGTCATTTCTCATTTACATCGTTTATTTATTTACCTGATATGCTAATGAACCCTTGGGTACAGCTAGCTCTTGCAACTCCTGTTCAATTTATCATTGGTGGACAGTTTTATATTGGAGCTTATAAAGCGTTACGTAATAAAAGTGCGAATATGGATGTTCTCGTGGCACTTGGAACGTCGGCCGCTTATTTCTATAGTGTATATTTAAGTATTCAATCTATTGGTTCTTCGGAACATATGACAGATTTATATTTTGAAACGAGTGCGGTACTTATTACATTAATTATTTTAGGTAAATTATTTGAAGCAAAGGCAAAGGGACGTTCATCAGAAGCAATTAAAAAGTTAATGGGATTACAAGCGAAAACAGCTACAGTTGTACGAGATGGAACAGAAATGAAGATTTTAATCGAAGAAGTGGTAGCTGGTGATATCGTTTATGTAAAACCTGGTGAAAAAATACCAATTGATGGGGAAATTGTAGAAGGAAAATCTGCGATTGATGAATCGATGTTAACGGGTGAAAGTATTCCAGTTGATAAAACAATTGGAGATGTAGTAATTGGTTCTACAATAAATAAAAATGGATTTTTAAAAGTTAAAGCAACTAAGGTAGGTAGAGACACGGCATTAGCTCAAATTATTAAAGTAGTAGAAGAAGCGCAAGGGTCGAAAGCGCCTATTCAACGGGTAGCTGATCAAATTTCTGGTATTTTCGTACCGGTTGTAGTTGTGATTGCTATTATTACATTTGCAGTGTGGATGATATTTGTTACACCTGGTGATTTTGGTGGAGCGCTTGAGAAAATGATAGCAGTACTTGTTATCGCTTGCCCATGTGCGTTAGGTCTTGCGACACCTACATCTATTATGGCTGGATCAGGAAGATCAGCTGAGTATGGTATTTTATTTAAAGGTGGAGAGCATTTAGAAGCAACGCACCGATTAGATACGGTTATTTTAGACAAAACGGGTACTGTGACAAATGGGAAGCCAGTGTTAACGGATGTAATTGTAGCAGATGGATTCCATGAAGAAGAAATACTACGTTTAGTAGGAGCGGCAGAAAAAAATTCTGAACATCCACTTGCAGAAGCGATTGTAGAAGGAATTAAAGAAAAGAGAATTGATATACCAAGTTCGGAAACATTTGAAGCAATTCCTGGGTTCGGTATCGAATCGATTGTTGAAGGGAAACAATTATTAATTGGTACACGTCGATTAATGAAGAAGTTTAATATTGATATTGAAGAAGTTTCTAAATCGATGGAAGAGCTAGAACGAGAAGGTAAAACAGCAATGTTAATAGCGATAGATAAGGAGTATGCTGGAATAGTTGCTGTTGCGGATACTGTAAAAGATACTTCAAAAGCAGCTATCGCACGACTTAAGAAAATGGGTCTAGACGTTGTTATGATTACAGGGGATAATACACAAACTGCTCAGGCAATTGCAGGGCAAGTTGGTATTGATCACGTAATTGCAGAAGTATTGCCAGAAGGAAAAGCAGAAGAAGTGAAAAAACTTCAAGCTCAAGGTAAGAAAGTAGCGATGGTTGGAGATGGAATAAATGATGCTCCTGCTCTTGCTACAGCAGACATTGGTATGGCAATTGGAACAGGAACGGATGTAGCGATGGAAGCAGCGGATATTACGTTAATCCGTGGTGATTTAAATAGTATTGCTGATGCAATTTTTATGAGTAAAATGACGATTAGAAATATTAAGCAAAACCTATTCTGGGCGTTAGCTTATAACGGCTTAGGAATACCAATTGCAGCATTAGGTTTCTTAGCACCTTGGGTTGCAGGAGCGGCGATGGCATTTAGCTCAGTATCAGTCGTATTAAATGCATTAAGATTGCAAAGAGTGAAATTAAAAAAATAAATGGAACAGTTAACATTAAAAGTTGAAGGGATGTCTTGTGGACATTGTGTAAACTCTATCGAAAGTAGTGTGAAAGAGCTAAACGGTGTTGAACAAGTGAAGGTTCAATTAGCAGAAGGAACTGTTGAAGTTACTATCGACTCGTCTGCTGTAACATTAAAAGATATCGTTGCTGTAATCGAAGATCAAGGATACGATGTTCAATAAATGGATCATAAAGAGCATGAATCAGTAACACATAGATCAGAAAAAGAAAAAGAGCAAATTATAAATAGATTGAAGAGAATCGAAGGACAAGTTCGTGGTATTCAAAATATGATTGAAAATGATCGTTATTGCGTTGATATTTTAGTGCAAATTTCAGCGATTAATGCAGCGATGAAAAAAGTAGGAATGGGTGTCTTGAAAAACCATACGAGTCATTGTGTTTCAGGAGCTATAAAAAATGGAAATGGTGACGAAGCAATTGAAGAATTAATGACAGTATTTGAACGTTTTTCAAAAGCGTAAATGAAAACTATTCTTGCTATCGCTGGACTTATTTGGGTTCTATCACATGGCATCCCAATTTATGAAGGAGAACAAATTCGCAGTGCTCTGAATAAAAATTTTAATGAATATCATATCATTGATCGGCAAGATAATGTTGTGACAGTTCGAGTGAATGATTGTTTTCATACGGTGACCGTTGAAGGAACTTCAGTAGTGAATGATACAAAAGTATGTGATCAGCAATAAATGTATGAAAAAACAACGAAAGAAATTACAATGGTAGCGAATTGTATAAGTTCTATAAGGACATTTCAACAGTCATTTCTCCACTTGATTCGTAAAGTCATTGGTTTTGAAGCCGCTTGTTTTACAACTATAGACCCAATTTCTTTTTTATCTACTGGGGCATTTACGGATGCAAGAGTTGAAAAGATTCATCCACAATTGTTTATGAATGAATTTCTAGAAGATGATTTTAATAAATTTAAATATTTATCAGAACACTCTCCTCATGTTGCGGCTCTTAGTATGGCGACAAATGGTGAACAAAAGAAAAGCTCTAGATACCGAAATATTTTAAAACCAGCAAGTTTTGGAGATGAATTAAGGGGCGTTTGTATGAGTAAGGGAAAATGTTTTGGGCATCTTAGTTTATTTCGAGGGAGTACAAGTCCCACTTTTCATATCGATGATTGTAAGTACTTAGCAACGATAGTCCCAATTGCTGGAGAGGGTTTAAAAAAGGCATTTCCTATACCTTTTTCAGAAGAAAAGGTGATAGGGACAGGCATGATTATAGTAGGTGAGGATTTTAATTTATTATATTGGAATCAAGATGGCAGCGATTGGCTCTCAAATTTTAGAAAGTATGAACAGTTAAATATAAAAGAAATACCAAGGCCAATACGAGCAGTTTGTTCGAAAGTAAAGGCTAACGAATATAATGTGGATTGCATAAGGAGAGAAGAAAAAATTTGTATACCTTTAGCCTATGGACATTTTTTAATCATTCGGGCCAGTAAGTTAGAATGTACAAGTAGTGTTCAGGGTGGTTATGTTGTTCTTTTCGAAAGAGCAAGACCGGAAGAAATCTTTCCGCTTATTATGGAAGCTTATAGTTTTACAACACGTGAGAAGCAAGTAATACGCAAAATTCTTACAGGTATGTCGACAAAGGAATTAGCCCAAGAACTGTGTATATCTATATACACAGTACAAGATCATTTAAAATCCATTTTTGAAAAGACTGGGGTAAGTAGTAGAAATGAACTTGTGTGGGAAGTTTTTTCAAAATTTTGCTTTGATGTTGATGAATAAATGAATTGGAATGATACTACCGTAAGTTCATATGAACAAAGAATTCCATTAAAAGTCCCAGGCTACTACACCCTATACGACATGATAAATCATTTCTTGTTTACTACACTCCCTAAAGAACATATCAATCCGAATTTACTAGTTATAGGTGCTGGTGGTGGACAAGAAATCCTCTCAATAGGTAATCAAAATAGCAATTTATCTTTTACAGGTGTTGATCCATCTGAAAGCATGCTACAGTTAGCTAAAAAAAGAATTGAAAACGAAGGCGTACAGAATCAAATTCAATTCGTACATGGAACCGTCCATTCATTATTACCGAATCCGTTATTTGCCACCGCTACTTGTATGCTTGTTCTTCATTTCATCCCAACTATTGAGGAGAAAAAAGAGCTCCTTAATGAAATTAGTAGGCGCTTAAAACCCGGTGCTCCATTCTTTCTCTCTACAATAAATGGTGTACCCCATACAAGTATGTTTTCTGTACAATTGAATGCTTGGCGCAACCACATGATACAAAATCAAATTCCATTAGAAGATTGGGACCGATTTGAAAATTCTTTTGAAACAGACATATTTCCTATTTCCGAAAATAATCTACTAGCTATTATGGAGGAATGTGGATTTACTCAAATCAATCGCTTTTTCACTAGCTTTTTAATTGATGGATACGTAGCAATAAAACAATAAGTGAATACTACTATTGAAAAACAGCAGATTATTACATCTAATACAGAACAGTGGAAAATGTATTCAAAAGTAGAAGGTAAGGAATATCAAATTCATATTTCAAAGCCGAGGCAACCAGCACCGGATTCAGGATACCCTGTCATATACGTATTAGATGGCAATGCCTTTTTTCAAACATTCCATGAAGCTGTTAAAATACAATCAGTAAGGGCTGAAAAAACAGGTGTTTCACCAGCCGTTATAGTAGGTATAGGTTATCCAATTGAAGGAGCATTTTCAGGAGAAGAAAGATGCTATGATTTTACACCTAGCGTAATTTCAAAAGATGCTCCTTTAAAACCAGACGGTAAACCGTGGCCTAAAACAGGAGGAGCACATAACTTCTTTACTTTTATTGAAGAAGAAGTTAAACCGCAAATTGAAAAAAGTGTTGCGATTGATAAAGGAAAACAAACGTTATTTGGGCATTCTTTAGGTGGTCTATTTGCTTTACATATACTATTTACAAACGTAAATGCCTTTCAAAATTATTTTATTAGTAGTCCATCTATTTGGTGGAATAACCGATCTGTACTTGAAAAAGAAGAGAACCTTATAAATGAATTAAACAATGCTAAGTTTGAAACAGGGGTATTCCTTACAGTTGGGTCACTAGAACGAGAGCATATGGTTGTAGGTGCAAATGAATTATCAGAGCGGCTTCTCCAAGTAACACATGATAAACTTAAATTTAAGTTTTATGAAGCGGAAGGGGAGAATCACGCATCTGTTGTCCCAACGTCTTTAAGTAAAGGATTGCGATTTATTAGTCAAGTGTAGGTGAGTATTTTAAGTGCAAAAAATTTAGAAACGAGTTATGAAAAACTTACAGTGTTTCGCGATTTAAATGTGGAAATACAAGAAGGAAAAGTAACGACAATTATAGGGCCAAACGGGTGCGGTAAATCAACACTATTAAAAACGATGGGACGAATTTTAAAGCAAAAAAGCGGTAAAGTGTATTTGCAAGGACAGGATTTAAATACAATTCCAACGAAAGAAATTGCCAAGCTGTTAGCTTTACTTCCGCAAACTCCGATTGCACCAGGAGAGCTTAAAGTAGAAGAGTTAATTTCTTATGGACGCTATCCACATCGAAATAACGTAAACAAGTTAACCTCAAAAGATAAAGAAATGATTGATTGGGCATTAGATATAACGAAAACTTCAGAATTTAGAACGAGACAAATTGCAAATTTATCAGGTGGTCAACGACAAAAGGTATGGCTAGCGATGGCTTTAGCGCAAGAGACAGAAGTGTTGCTATTAGATGAACCGACTACATATCTTGATATGTCTCACCAATTAGATGTATTGCAAATTGTAGAAAAGTTAAATAGAGAACATAATTGTACGATTGTAATGGTATTGCATGATATTAACCATGCAGCAAGGTTTTCAGATGAAATTATTGCAATGAAAGATGGGGAAATTGTTACAACTGGTAGTCCAGAAGAAATTATTACAAATGAAGTATTAAAAGAAGTATTTCATATTGATGCACGTGTCATGATTGACCCGTGTAATGGGGCTCCTGTTTGTTTCGGTTATGATAGTGTTGTATCTCAAGAAGAAAAAGTAGAAATATATGTAACGAGCTAAATGCTTAAAAGTTCAAGTCAACGTTTTGGAATGACGATGGGGATTATTATATTTTTAATACTATGTGCCATTTATATTAGTTTAACGAATGGAACGTTTGATATTACGATTACAGATGTATTTAAAACACTTTTTAGAATAGATCCGTTACCGGAGCATGATTTAGTTATTTTTGAGTTTCGTCTTCCGCGCATTGTAATTGCTGGATTAGTAGGATTAGGATTAGGCGTTGCGGGTGCTGTAATTCAAGGAATTACGAGAAATGGTTTGGCGGACCCAGGTATTTTAGGAGTAAATGCCGGAGCAGGTACAGCTATCGTTATTTTTATGTTTTTCTTTCAAGGACAATTAAAGAGCACAGACTGGATTTCTATAATGATGATGCCGATGTTTGGCCTAGTTGGTGGATTAGGTGCGGCCATTATAATCTATCTGTTTTCTTGGAAAAACGGTAAGTTAGATTCGCAGCGACTTTTGTTAACAGGGATAGCAATCGGTTCAGGGTTTGGCGCATTCTCTATGTATTTATCACTCAAAATGAAATCGACTGATTTTGAAATGGCTGCAGTTTGGGTATCCGGAAGCATATATAGTGCAAATTGGAAATATATTGTTGCTATGTTACCGTGGCTTATCATATTAATTCCTCTTATACAAAAGAAAGCTTATTTATTAGATTTATTTCAATTGGAAGAAACGAGTATTACAAGTTTAGGTGTTTCAGTAGAAAGAGAGAAATCTATTTTACTATTAAGTAGTATCGGACTTGTGAGCGCATGTGTTGCTGTTTCAGGAAGTATTGGTTTCATCGGACTAATGGCGCCGCATATAGCGAAAAGACTTGTTGGTATTCAGCATAAGCATATCATTCCTACGTGCGGAGTAATCGGAATGTTTCTTGTAATTGCTTCAGACTTTATTGCAAAAACAGTTTTCACACCTGTAGAGTTACCAGTTGGAATCGTTATTTCTATTGTCGGTGTACCGTATTTCTTATATTTACTTTATAAGGCGAAAGCGTAAATGCAGAAAACAAATGCAGTACCAGTAACCATATTATGTATAGCACCCATGCTCATCCTAGCTACAGTTATACTTTCTATTTTGTATGGTGCGAAAAGTATTGATGCTGAAACAGTGTGGAACGCATTATTTCATTTTGATTCAAGCGATGTAAATCATAATATTATTATTACTTCACGTTTACCAAGGGTAGTTGCAGCTCTTTTAGTCGGAGCATTTCTAGCCATATCAGGAGCACTTATGCAGGGGATGACAAGAAACTATCTTGCATCCCCTTCTATTATGGGTGTGACGGATGGGGCGGCCTTTGTTATTACACTATGTATGATTTTTCTTCCAGGAATGTCATCGATCGGTATGGTTTTATGTTCAATGATTGGTTCTGCACTAGGAGCCGGTATCGTGTTTGGTTTTGGCTCACTTCTTCAAAATGGCTTATCTCCTGTTAGGTTAGCAATTATAGGGACAGTTATTGGAACGTTTTTAAGCAGTGTATCAGCTGCGATGGCTTCTTATTTCCAAATTTCTCAAAATGTTAGTTTTTGGTTTAATGCAAAGTTAGATCAAGTGGACCCTAATATAATTAAAATCACGATACCTTTTGGGATAATTGGGATAGTTTTAGCGCTGTTCATATCCAAATCTATTACCATTCTTTCTTTAGGAGAAGAAGTTTCTATTAATCTAGGACAGCGTACAAAGCTAGTTAAAGCGATGGCAATTTTATCAGTAATTTTTTTAACAGGAACAGCAGTTGCTTTAGTAGGAAAAGTTGGTTTTGTAGGCTTAATTATTCCACACATTACTCGCTTTATTATTGGGGTAGATTATAAGTGGATTTTACCATGTGCAGGTGTTATTGGTGGAGTTTTTTTAGCATTATGTGATGTATTAAGTAGATTTGTAAACCATCCATTTGAAACGCCAATTGGAGTCGTTACATCTTTAATTGGGATTCCTTTCTTCCTTTATTTAATCCGTACAAGAGGAGGAGAGAGACATGCTTAAATGAACAAGAAGTTATTTACATTAGGGATGGTTACAGTTTTAAGTGTAGGGTTAGCGGCATGTAATAGTGCGGATAAAACTTCAGGGGAGCAAAAGCAACAGACAAAAGCTACGGAAACGAAAAAAGACGAAAAACGAAAAATTACATATTTAGGTAAAGAATATACAGTGCCAGCAAAAGTAGATAAAATTGCGACAGCTAGTTTAGAGTCAATGGAAGATGCGGCAGTACTTGGAATTAAACCAGTGGGTGCGATTACTGTAGGTGGTAAATTACCAAAGTATCTTGAAAAAGATTTAGAGGGTGCAAAATCTGTTGGTGAGAAAATGCAACCGAATTTTGAAACATTACTTCAATTAAAACCAGATGTTATTACATCAAGTACGAAATTCCCAGCAGAAACAGCTGAAAAGTTTACGAAAGTAGCTCCGACGTTCCCTGTATCACACGTTTCAACAAATTGGGAAGATAACTTAAAGTTAATGGGAGAATTAACTGGTAAAAAAGATAAAGCAGAAAAGATTATTAAAGATTACAATGCGGACGCTGAAAAAGCAAAAGCAAAACTAGGAGATAAGTTAAAAGACAAAAAAGTACTTGTCGTTAGACTAAGAGCAAACGAATTATTCCTATATCCTGAAGGTGTATACTTTAACCCTGTCATTTATAAAGATCTTGGACTAACTGCTCCAGAACAATTGAAAACTGTAAAAGCACAAGAGAAAATTTCATTTGAAAAACTTGCTGAACTTAACCCAGATTATATTTTCTTACAATACGAAGCGAGTGAAAATAAAAACCCGAAAGTGCTAGAAGAAATTGAAAGCAATCCAATTTGGCAAAGTATGAATGCTGCGAAAGAAAAGAAAGTATTTGTAAACGTTGTGGATCCAATGGCACAAGGTGGTACAGCTTGGAGTAAAACAGCATTCTTAAAAGAAGCAGTGAAAAATTTATCTAAATAAGTGAAGTTAATTTCATGGAATGTAAATGGTTTACGTGCAGTTATCGCAAAAGGTGGATTTTTAGAATATCTTGAGGAATCCAATGCAGATATATTTTGTCTACAAGAAATTAAATTACAAAGTGGACAAATTGATTTAAATCTAGAGGGATATTATACATATTGGAATTATGCTGTGAAAAAAGGCTATTCAGGAACGGCAATTTTTACGAAAAAAGAACCGCTTTCTGTTACGTACGGTTTAGGCATTGAAGAGCATGATCAAGAAGGAAGAGTCATTACTTTAGAATTCGAAGATTTTTACATGATAACGTTATATACGCCAAACTCAAAACGAGGATTGGAGCGTTTAGATTACAGAATGGAATGGGAAGATGTTTTCAGGGCTTATATAAAGCAATTAGATGAAAAGAAACCAGTTATTTTCTGTGGAGATTTAAATGTTGCTCATAAAGAAATAGATTTAAAAAATCCAAAAAGTAACCGTAAAAACCCTGGATTCTCTGATGAAGAAAGGGAGAAGTTTACACGTATTTTAGAAGAAGGATTTGTTGATACGTATCGTCACCTTTGTCCTAATCAGGAAGGTGCATACTCTTGGTGGTCCTATCGTATGGGAGCAAGAGCGAAAAATATCGGATGGCGTTTAGATTATTTTGTTGTCTCTGAAAGAATAAAAGGTCAAATAACAGGTGCGAAAATTAACAGTGAAATAATGGGATCAGACCATTGTCCAGTTGAATTACATATAAATTTCTAATTGCACAATGAAGGATTTACGTTAACAAGTGAGTATTGGCAAGCAATTATTCATAATGATTCTTCCTATGACAACAAATTCTTTTATGCTGTGAAATCAACTGGTATCTTTTGCCGACCATCGTGTAAATCACGAATACCGAATCAAAAAAATGTACGAATTTTTCTTCATGCAGAGCAAGCATTGCAGGAAAACTTTCGTCCGTGCAAACGTTGTAAACCAAATGGGATCACTTTACCAAATGAAGAGTGGGTAGAACAAATTAAAGAGTATATTGAAAAGCATTTTGACGAAGTATTAACTCTCGACATACTGGCGGAAATGTGCCACGGTAGCCCCTTTCATTTACAACGCACTTTCAAAAGAATGACAGGAATTAGCCCAATAGAATATATACAGCAATTCAAGATTGTGAAAGCGACGGAATATCTTTCACATACAAAGCAATCCGTTAAGGAAATTAGTACTGCTGTCGGGATAGAAAACCAAGAGTATTTCGCAACTTTATTTAAAAAGAAAACTGGATTTACTCCTACTGAATATCGAAAAAAGAACGTAATGAAAGAGGGAGACAATAATGAATTCCTACAAAAATAAATGAATTCCTACAAAAATAAATCTATATATTGGACGCTACTTACACATAAAAATTGGTGCTTTCATATTGCTGCAACTGAAAATGGAATTTGTTTCATTGAATCACAAGACGCAAACTTTGAAGAACTAAATATATGGGCTAGAAAAAAACAGCCCCAACATATATTGACTTGCAATCCAGATTACATGCAAACATATACGAAAGAAATTATCGAGTATTTAGAAAACAAGCGTGAAACTTTTACTTTCCCTATCGATGCTTACGGAACTGCTTTTCAATTATCCGTTTGGAATACGGTACGTGAAATTCCTTACGGGAAGACCTATTCTTATTCAGAAATTGCAGAAAGAATGCAAAAACCTACAGCTGTGCGTGCCGTTGCTTCTGCTATTGCCGCCAACCCTCTTCTCATTACGATTCCTTGCCATCGCGTTATAGGAAAAGATGGAAAACTAACTGGTTTTAGAGGCGGATTAGAAATGAAAAAAGAATTGCTTACATTAGAAAAGTTACAGGTGGAATTCATATGAATGACAGCAGAATATAATAGCGCATTGACTTTAGCAGCTCCAAAAGAATTTAATTTCCAAGAAAACTTACGCTATCTATCACGTTCTAACAATGAATGTATGTTTCACATTGAAGATAACAAAATTTATAAAGTCATCCCTGTTGAACATGTAAATCCTTTAGTTGAAATTAGTATAAATACTGACGGAAATATTCAAATACGTTTTTTAGAAGCATCCTATAACTCTGAAAAATGGGTATGCGATGCTGTAGTTAACTATGTAGAAGAATGGTTTGATTTAACTACTGATTTAGCTCCCTTTTATACATTAGCTAAACATGACCCACTACTTCGAGTCCCTATTCAAGAGTATTATGGGCTTCGCACATTAGGTATCCCAGATTTATTTGAAGCACTTTCCTGGGGAATTATCGGTCAACAAATTAACCTCACATATGCTTATACGCTAAAAAGAAGATTAGTTGAACAATTTGGAAGTTACGTAAAATGGAATGATAGAAAACATAGGATATTCCCATCACCTGAAACAATTGCAAATTTACAAGTAGAGGATCTTAAAAAATTAAAAATGACGACTAGAAAATGTGAATATTTAATCGGGATTGCGAAGCTTATTACAGAAGGAAAACTATCAAAAGAATCGTTACTACAAACACAAGATGTAAAAATTGCTGAAAAACAATTAACTGCTATCCATGGTATAGGTCCATGGACTGCCCACTATGTTTTAATGCGCTGTTTACGCTTCCCTTCAGCCTTTCCAATTGATGATGTTGGTCTGCATAATGCAATTAAATTTATTACAGGTTCCGAAAATAAACCGACTAAGCATGAAATAAAAGCCTTTGCGGCAAACTGGACAAATTGGGAATCTTATTCAACTTTTTATTTGTGGCGAGTGCTATATTAATTGAAACAAGAACTTATTGAAAGATTTACGAGATATGTAAAAATTGATACCCAATCAAATGAAGAAAGCCATACAGTACCAACAACACCTGGACAAATTGAATTTGGTAAGTTATTAGTGGAAGAGTTAAAAGAAATTGGGTTAACAGAAGTAACGATGGATGACAATGGTTATGTGATGGCAACACTTCTCGCTAATACGGACAAGGATGTTCCTGTAATCGGCTTTTTAGCCCATTTAGATACGGCAACAGACTTTACGGGGAAAAACGTAAAACCACAAATTCATGAAAATTTTGATGGTAATGCAATTACGTTAAATGAAGAGCTAAATGTTGTTTTAACACCAGAGCAGTTCCCGGAATTACCATCATATAAAGGACATACGATTATTACAACTGATGGTACAACGCTTCTAGGAGCAGATGATAAAGCTGGTCTTACAGAAATTATGGTTGCAATGAACTATTTAATACATAATCCGCAAATTAAGCACGGGAAAATAAGAGTAGCATTTACACCGGATGAAGAAATTGGTCGTGGGCCAGTGCATTTTGATGTAGAAGCGTTTGGTGCATCATTCGCTTACACGATGGATGGAGGTCCATTAGGTGGTTTAGAGTATGAAAGTTTTAATGCTGCAGGTGCTAAGTTAACGTTTAACGGAACGAATACACATCCTGGAACAGCGAAAAATAAAATGCGTAACGCAACTAAACTTGCTATGGAGTTTAATGGACATCTGCCGGTAGAAGATGCACCAGAATATACGGAAGGTTATGAAGGGTTCTATCATTTACTTTCTTTAAATGGTGATGTTGAGCAAAGTAAGGCGTATTACATTATTCGAGATTTTGATCGTGAAAATTTTGAGACACGTAAAAATAACGTTGAAAATATTGTGAAGCAAATGCAAGAGAAGTATGGGCAAGATGCGGTCGTTTTAGAAATGAATGATCAATATTATAACATGCTTGAAAAAATTGAACCGGTAAGAGAAATTGTTGATATTGCATATGAAGCGATGAAAAGTTTAAATATCGAACCGAACATTCACCCAATTCGCGGTGGAACAGATGGATCACAATTATCATATATGGGATTACCGACGCCAAATATTTTCACTGGTGGTGAAAACTACCACGGTAAATTTGAGTATGTTTCAGTAGATACGATGGAAAAAGCAGTTCAAGTTATTGTAGAAATCGCAAGACGATTTGAAGAACAAGCTTAGATGAGGCTAACTCTCTTTCGCTATTTTCTTTTTTTCTTAGGATTACTTTTCTTTGGCCTTGGAAACGCTCTTGCAGTCAAAGTTAAATTTCTCGGTTTGCATCCTTGGGAAGTTTTAAATATGGCCCTCTACCAAAGATTTGGATGGACCATCGGTACGTGGAGTGTCATATGTGGATTATGTCTCGTTCTCATTTCTTTACTAGTAGATCGAAAATATATAAACGTGGGCACATTTTTAAATGCACTACTTATCGGTCCTATTATGGACTTTTTCTTACAATCAAATATCCTTCCAAACGCTACTCATTATTTATGGATAAACTTACTCATCTTATTTTCCGGTATTGCAATCACAGGTATTGGGGGAGGTATGTATGTTGCGGCTGGAATTGGTGCTGGACCTCGCGATGGATTCATGCTTACTATTTCCGACAAAACGGGACTGTCTATTAGTCGTGCTAGAATCATAGTAGAATGCATTATATTAGTTATTGGATATATGCTAGGAGGTCCTGTTTTCATCGTAACGTTTCTATACACTTTTATTCAAAGTCCAATCTTTCAGCAATCATTTAAAGTATTTCAAATACTTTTACACACTTTACATAACAAAAAGAAAATTAGTGAACATATTTAAATGAAAAAGATGAGAAAATTTGCGGGAGTAGCTTTAGCGGGGACAATTGGATTAAGTGGACTACTTTTTTTAGAACCGAGTATAAGTGCTGCAGAAACATCGCAAGTGCAAGAGGAGAATTTTAATGCGATTAATGTAAAGATGAATCAAAGTGAGCATTATTTATTGAGTGGTAGAAGTATTGATGTTCTTTCGGGAGATAAAGAAGCAATTCAGCTAAATAAATACACAATTAGTTTTAGTAAACCTGGCGAGTATGTGATTAGGGTAAATGGTTGTGTTTATGACGATATCTATACTTTTACTGTGAGTGAGTAGATGGTTAGACATGGTGAATCACTTAAAATAGAGGGGAAGGAAAGAACACGTGGATTAACTGAGAAAGGAAATTTAGATACTCATAGAGTAACTGAGATATTAAAAACAGAGGGAATTGATACTTTCATTTCAAGTCCGTATAAGAGAGCTATGTTAACGATAGAAGAGGCAGCTAATTTCTATGAAAAAGAAATAGTAGTATATGAAAATCTTAAAGAGTGTCGATTTGCAAGTGAGGATCAGATTATATTAGACAAAGAGGTGTATCCACTTGTAAAGAAGATGTTCTCTAATCCGGACTTTGCACGAACGGAAGGAGAGTCATATGCGGATTGCCAGAGAAGAGTAGTGAAAGTATTAAAAGAAATCTTAATGGGTTTTCAAGGGCGCAAAATTGTAATTGGTACACATGGGCTTGTCATGACATTGATGATGAACTATTTTGATAAGAAATATGGGCTTGGATTTTTAATGAATACAGCAAAAACGGATATATATAAGATGGAATTTAAAGAAGAACAATTAATGAACGTAGAGAGATTATGGAAAGCGGAATAAATGTTATGTCGAATTAAAGATGCAGAAATATACTACGAAATTGTTGGAGAGGGTAAACCAGTCCTTATTATACATGGCTGTGCCCCTGATCATAGGTTAATGCAAAGATGTATGGAATCAGTATTTCAAAAATATGAAGGATATCAAAGAATTTATATTGATTTACCTGGCATGGGAAAATCGAATGCTCCAGATTGGATAAATAGCTCAGACCATATATTAGAAGTACTTATTGCATTTATTGAGGAGATTATTTCTACTGAAAAATTTTTATTGGTAGGAGAATCGTACGGAGGATATTTGGCTAGAGGGATACTTTCAAAAATGTCTGAGAAGGTTAATGGGTTATTGTTAGTATGTCCTGTTGTTGTAGCACAACCAAAAGAAAGACTTTTACCGGATAAACAGGTACTTGTACGAGACGAGGAGTTTTTAAATACGCTCAATTCTATCGAAAGAGAAGAATTTTGCGATTTAGCAGTGGTAGCAAATGAATATACATATACACGATTCAAAGAGGAAATTAAGCCAGGGTTAGATGTTGCTAATTATGAGTTTATTGAAAGGTTGCAAAAGAATTACCCTCTTACTATAGATTTTCACTGTAAGAAATATGAGAAACCAGTTCTTTTATTAGCTGGAAGACAAGATATAACGGTAGGTTATCAAGATATTATAGGAATGATTGAAAATTTTCCAAGAGCGACATTAGCTGTGTTAGATACGGCAGGACATAATTTGCAAATTGAACAGCCTGAACTATTTGAGAGTTTAGTAGGAGAGTGGATTAGAAGAACAACTTAGATGTTTTTCTTTCTGTTCCCTACTCATTTTTCAAATTTCAATGTACGCTTCGCTTCACTCATCATTGAAACCATTACATTTGTATCACTAATTTACTCTATATATTCTAAAAAAGTTAGTTCAAATCCTTTTTGGATATGTATCACAATAGCAATTGGTAGTTTTTTATTAGGAAAAATAGTATATACGTATCAAGATAACTTTTTTGAAATTCCAATACATCGTTTTACTATTTCTGATGTATTTTACATGTTTTTTCTATTCTTCTGCCTTATCGCTTTCTGCTATAAAATCTTAAAAGAATGCAACAAATGGGAAAAGGCATTCTTTATTTGTGATCTATGTATAGTACTCATTTCCGTATTCACATTAGAATGGTATTTATTTAATCAGCCAGATTTAAATATATTTTCCCTTTCACTGGGAGATATTTTTCTTTCCTTTCTATATCCAATTGCAGACCTATTATTTCTTCTACTAAGTGTTAGTCTCTTTTTCCGTCCAACTGTTTTTAATTCCAAACGGAAAATTTATATTTTTATTTTTGTATTAATAAGTTCTGCAACTTTTAACTATATTTATTTCTACCTATATAGCCATTTAGCAAATGATACTATAACGCTATTACGTCTTTTATATAGAGTACCTATATTACTCATCGCAATAGCTGGTTCCATTTCAGACGATTATAATAGCAATAAAAATTATTTTACTGTACACCCTAAATTAGGGAAAAAAGTTTTAGTCGTATTCCCCTACCTTGCCGTCGCAATACTAATCGGGTTTACGTTAAAAGAACAAACATCATCTTCCACTCTCATTACAGGAAATTGTATCGCTTTTGTTTTTGTACTTATTCGACATTCTATTGTGGGTATGCAAAATGCTACTCTAACAAAACGTCTACAAGCATTTAATGCTCAACTTGAAGATAAAGTTACTTTAAGGACTTCTGATTTAGTCCATAAGTCAGAGGCTCTATCTCAGAAACAGCAAAAATTCGAATCATTATATGAATATCATCCTGACCCCATTTTTACAATTGATTTAAATGGAGTATTCTTAAATGTAAATAAGGCAGGAAGCGTCCTGCTCGGAACACCAACAAACGAGTTACTCGGTGAGACATGTTTCTCGATCATTTTAGATGAAGATAAACACAAACTAGTAACTGCATTAGAAAAAGTTAAACAACAAAAATCGGCATCCTTACAACTTAGTTCTCAATATAAAGATGGTTTTATTTATTTTTTATACGTTACCATCGTCCCTATTATGATAGATGGACAAATTTCAGGAAGCTATATTATGGTAAAGGATATTACCGCACAAAAAAAACAACAAGAAGAAATAAAATATTTAGCATTCCACGATACTGTAACGAAAATTGGGAATCGAGCCTATTTCCATAAGAAATTAAGAAAAGTTATAAAGAATGCTCAAACAATAAATAGTGAGTTTGCATTATTATATTTAGATTTAGACCGCTTTAAAGCAATTAACGATACACTTGGGCATTCGTCAGGTGATTATATATTAGAAGAAGTGGCACAGCGAGTCCAATCATGTCTTCCATCACATACTTATGTATCAAGAATCGGTGGCGATGAATTTACAATCTTAATTGAAAACTATACTGACTATGATTCCTTATTCCAGTTATGTAACGAATTATTTGAAAATATGAAAAAACCATTTGTCATACAGGAACAAAAATTAAATGTATCACTTAGTATTGGCATCGCTATTTATCCACATTCTGGAATCGATACCTCTACACTTTTGAAAAACGCTAATGTCGCAATGTATGATGCGAAAGAAAAAGAGCTTAACTCAGTCTCTATTTATGACGATGTAATCGCTAAAAAAATTGAAAGACGATTACGATTAGAGAAAGATTTACCAAACGCACTTCAAAATGAAGAATTATTCCTTTTATATCAACCTCAAGTTGACAGTAAATCGAACAAAATTATCGGTGCTGAAGCTTTGATCAGATGGAACCATCCTGAATTAGGTGTTATTTCTCCATACGAATTTATTCCTATTGCCGAAGAAACACTACAAATTATTCCAATAGGAAAATGGACATTACAACAAGCTTGTGAGCAAATGAAACGTTGGCATGCACTCGGATATTCTCATTTAAAAATAGGAGTAAATTTATCTGCTAAAGAATTTGAACAAGAAGATTTTGTAAAGTCTATCTCATCTACTTTAGCAACTACAGGCTTACCAGCGAGTTCTCTCGATCTTGAATTAACAGAACGAATTGCAATGATGGATGAAAGAGAAACATTAATAAAACTGCGTACACTAAAAAATTTAGGAATTCACATTTCAATCGACGACTTTGGTACAGGCTATTCTTCGCTAGCTTACTTACCTTTATATCCAATCGATACTTTAAAAATCCCGAGGGAGTTTATGACAATGTCTGAAACGTGTGAAGATGGAATGGAAATCATTAAAACGATCATCACATTAGCACATACATTAGAGATGTCGGTTATCGCTGAAGGTGTAGAAACGAAAGAACATGTGAATTTCCTTCAAAAAAATAAATGTCAGTTTATTCAAGGCTACTATTACAGTAAACCTATTTATTCTAATGCATTTACTAAGCTGTTAAAAAACGGTATTCGTCTATAGATGAATAAAAAGATTCTCTTTACTGGGGGCGGTACAGCAGGACACGTTATGATTAATATGGTATTGATTCCTAAATTTATGGGAAAAGGATGGGGAGTTGAGTATATTGGATCTCAAAATGGAATTGAAAAGTTATTAGTTCAAAATGTTAAGTACAATAGTATTTCAACGGGGAAGCTTCGGAGATATTGGGATTGGGAGAACTTTAAAGATCCTTTTAAAATTATAAAAGGCTGCTTACAAAGTTATAAATTAATTAAGAAAGTGAAGCCAGACGTTATCTTTTCGGCAGGAGGATTTGTTTCAGTTCCTGTAGTTATAGGGGCATGGTTAAATCATGTACCAATCGTAATACGTGAGCCAGACAGTACGTTAGGGTTAGCAAATAAAATAGCGTTGCCTTTTGCTACAAAACTATGCACAACATTTCCTCATACAGGGGAGAATGTAAGTAACGAGAAAAAAGTTTATGTAGGACCAATTGTAAGGGAAGAAATTGAGAGAGGTAACGTATTACGAGGAAGAAGTTATTGTGAATTTCAGCAAGATAAGCCAGTATTGTTAATTATGGGTGGGAGTCAAGGTGCTAAGTGGATAAATGATATGGTAAGGAAAAGTTTAGATACATTATTATTAAGTTTTAATATTGTTCATATGTGTGGTAAAGGAAAGATAGATTCATCTATTGGCATGGAAGGTTATATGCAATTTGAATATATAGGGGAAGAATTGCCGCATATATTGAATATGGCAAGTGTTGTCGTTTCCAGAGCGGGTTCTACTGCTATTTCTGAATTGTTATTTTTGAAGAAACCGATGTTGCTTATCCCGTTAACTAATGGTTCCAGTAGAGGGGATCAAGTTTTAAACGCTGAATATTTTTCTAGGCAAGGGTATGCGGAAGTTTTACTTCAAGATAGAACAAGTGGTAGTACATTTACACATGCAGTAAACCAGCTATATGCAAATAAGGAGAGGTATGTTCAAAACATGAATGGATATAAGAAAACAAATGATGAGGGGATTCATCAACTAATAGATTTAATAAATGAAGTGGTGAAATAAATGAAAAATAAAAAAGGGTGTAAGAAGTATATGACTGTGAATGGTTATGAAGCAATAAATAATCAAAATACACTATTTCTTTCGATTGTCGATGCGCTGGATTGGAAAGATGAAGAAGCGCATGTTTTGCACATCTATGAGGCAATAAATAAATGTCGAGCATACGTGGAAAAGGTTAATCGGAAAAATCCAGCAGTAGAGACGGGAATTAGGCCTGTAATCCACGTCTTTACTCAGTGTGAATGTAGTGAGTATGGAAATGATTTTTATGAACTCATCAAAGATCTTTTGCAAGATATAGGATTTGAGTTAAATATTTATATAAATAATAGTAAGTTTACTTACATGTAAATGAAAAAAAATGCGATCCTTTTAATAACTGGTGCAAATGGCTTCACAGGTCGACATGCTTGCCAATATTTTTTAGAGCAGGGCTTTCACGTAATTCCTATGTTTCAAAACCGTCCACATAGAGAAAATATCGGAAATAGTATTACTTGTGATTTAACTAATAAGAGCGAAGTAATGAAAGTAATGAAACAAATAAAACCAGACTATGTATTGCATTTAGCAGGAAGAAATTCAGTTATAGAGTCTTGGACAGCTTCTCTTGAATACATGGAGATTAATGTAATAGGGACTTTGTATTTATTAGAAGCGATTAAGCAGGAAGCTTCGCATTGTAAAACATTAGTTATAGGATCTGCATTGCAAGCAGATAGTATGAATAACATAAAAGTTTCAAATCCATATAGTTTAAGTAAAACGATGCAAGTCATTATTGCAGAGGCTTGGGGCGGATTAATGAATTCAAATATTATCATTGCAAAGCCCTCAAACTTAATTGGTCCAGGAGAATCGAATGGCATTTGTTCGATTCTCGCAAAAAAAATGATAGATATAGAATCGGATAGAAGTAAAGCAATTATTGAAGTAAACAGTTTGAAAGATAGTAGGGATTTTCTAGATGTACGTGATGCAGTTAAAGCGTATCATGTGTTATTACGTAATGGTATAAATGGGAAACAATATAATATTGGATCAGGAGTGAAACGATCTTTATTAGATGTACTGGAACAATATAAAAGATTAACACAGCTCAATTTTACTATAAAAGAAACAGAGAATAGTGGAAGCAGCTCAAATGAGAGATTAGTAATAGAGGATATAAAAAAGTTAGGTTGGGTCCCAGAAATTCAATTTCATCAATCATTAAAAGATGTACTTGAATATGCGAAGTGCAGTGACATCTGCATGCAATGAGTGTTTTTTTACAAGGAATTTATTTATCATGCAAACGGTGTAAAAAATCTTACCGTTATGAAGCGAAATGAAAAACAGAAACTATGTTTAATAGTTTCTGTTTTTTTATTTTGTCAATTTAATGTAACAAACGACAATTATGATTTGAATCAATTGAAAATAATTCAATCGCTTTTAATAAATACAATTTTTATGAAATGTACAGCAGGAGGAAAAGGAATGCTTAATAAAATAATTTTAATTACTGGTGGTACAGGTTCGTGGGGACATGAACTTATAAAACAATTATTAGAAAAATCACCGAAAGAAATTAGAGTTTTTTCAAGGAATGAAACGGTTCAGTTTGAAATGCAGCAACAGTTTATAAATGAATCTAGATTAAAATTTATCATTGGAGATATTCGTGATAAAGACCAACTCGTATATGCTTGCCAAGATGTACATTATGTATTCCATCTTGCAGCTTTAAAACATGTTCCAGTATGTGAGTATTATCCTTATGAAGCTATAAAAACAAATATACATGGTACGCAAAATGTAATTGAAGCATCTATCCAGATGCAAGTTGAGAAAGTTATATATGTTTCAACGGATAAAGCAGCGGATCCATCAAATACGTATGGGATGACAAAAGCAATTGGTGAAAAATTAATGGTTCATGCAAATGTGCAAACGAAGAAAACAAAATTTATTTGTGTTCGTGGTGGAAATGTTTTAGGGACGAGCGGAAGTGTAGTGCCGCTTTTTAAAAAGCAAATTAAGAAGTCTTCACAAATAGGAATTACCGATGTAAATATGACTAGATTTTTCTTAACGATTGAAGATGCTGTTCGGTTGTTATTTAAAGCAATATTTGAAGGAAGAGGAGGGGAGATCTTTGTCATGAAAATGCCGGCATGTAAAATCACAGATTTAGCAAAAGTGTTGATTGAAGATTCGAAAAAAGAAAACGTGAAGATAAAAGAAGTAGGGATAAGACCAGGTGAAAAATTAAGTGAAATGCTTTTATCTGAAGTAGAGAGTAAAACAAGTATAAGTTTTGATCAAAATTATTTTGTGGTACTACCGACTATTCCTATAGAAGGACTTCAAGAATATTATGCTAGTTATCCGCTTGTGGATGTGAAAAGTTTTAGTTCTCAACAAGACTTACTTGCAAAAGATGAGGTGAAACAAATGCTATTAAAAGGAGGATTTTTACGATGAATGAAAAAGGGAGGTAACGGAATGGACCGAAACAATTCAAATCATACATATAACGGACCTTCCAAAGCACTGCCTCTCTCCCTATTTGATGTAAAAAATGAATTGAAACAAAAAAGCAAACTCATTCATTCTGGCACCATGTATACATTAACGAAAGAAGAGCAACTCATCATTAACAATATAAAAATACAGACAGAACAGCTAAATAAAAATAATGTTACGAGAACACGCGCATACTACCAATTTTACATTCGATATCCAGAAATACATTGGGCACTACTTGGGCATATGGTATCACGTAATGGCGGTTGGAATATGACTGATTTAAAGGGCGATTTATATACGAAACTTTTATCAGAGAAAGATCAAATTACATTTTTTTCTTTTTTAGAAAGAGGGAATTGGCTCATTTTTCAAGATGTATATCCTCAATTTTTGCTTTATGAACAAAGTGTTAAAAGATCACAAAAGCTATTTCATCTTCTTCCTCACCTAAATGTTTCTACATTTATGGAAACGATGTGGAACGATTTTTGGAGAACTGGGAATAAAAAAACATTAGCGATTGCAACTATTATTAATGAACAACACTACTTAGAAAAAAGAGTAATTCAAAATGCACACTTTCAAAAGACCGTACTAAATAGTATCGGATTTAAACTCTTTGATTTCTTTCAGTTTAATCATATCCTTTTCCCTTTCTACGAAAATAATACAAATCAAAAAACTTTATTATTTGGTGATACAATGAAACATTTTACTTCCTTGCATGAACGAATCTTAATTGGAAAAAGGTTGTATTCATTATTATTTCGAGATACACATATTTTATCTCAAATCATCAATTGGGCCGAGCATCATCCACATACAGGCTCAAGGAAAGATTACTGGCCTCATTTATTTTCAAGTGTAAATGAATCTTTTTCCCGTGAGTTTTATAAACGCCGAATAAAGAAATGCCAGTTGCGTAGTGGCGCATATCGTATATACAGCCCTGCACTCATCTATGCATGGCGAGATATGAAGCATGAAGAAGTTGAAAGTGAAGATTGGTTTACGGACTGGCAAGTTGTAAATTACTTAGTGGATAAGGAGGAAAATATGAATGGACAAATTACAGAAGACTACTGCAAAACACTCGAAAAAATTGAACTGGCAATTCTCGCAAAGAAAAATGTCCTCCTTCGAGAAGAAGAATAGATGTCCTCCTTCGAGAAGAAGAATAGTTTTCTAGCATTAGCAGTTACAATCTTACTCTCTTCAATTATCGGAACTTGCTTAGATGCTTTCTTTGTCCATAAGCACATATACTTCTTTCCAGTTAGGCCCTTCCCATCCATATTTTCAGTTAACATCGGCTTTACGTTGTTTGTACTACCAATTTCAACAATTATTTTCATACAAATTTCAAAAACATTATCTGCCGTTTCTAGAACTATATTTATTATTTCCATAGGTATTTGTGCTAGCATTTTTGAACAAGTTGCGGAAGGTTTAGGTTTATTTATTCATAGTGCAAATTGGAACCATGCATATTCTTTATTTGGTTATATGGTGTTCCTTTCTTTTATTTGGAAAGTATATAATTGGATACAAAAATAAATGGAGATGATAAAAGTGACAACATGGTTTATAGTTACATTATTTATTTTTGGTGCCATTAAAGTACTAGTTTCTAGTATGCCAACTTCTGTTGTAGAATCCATTATTAGTAGATTTGAATTACATCAAAAACTTGATGAAGAACATACGACTGTATCGCTAGATGGAAAGAATATAGAGGGCGAAATGAAACTGCAAGTTATAAATGATTTTAACGAGGCTTTATTTTTAGATAAACATTATTTTCCGCCACACGGTGAAGGGACGCCGATAATCATTGAAACGAAAAAAGGAAAAAGAGTAATTACGTTATCGATATATAGTTATGAAGAACATGTTGATGTAATAAGGCAATATAAGAAGAAAGTCGTTGCCTATCGTTTACGTTCTAAAAGTCTTCAAACTCCTGCACCATTAGCAGTAACTGAAGAGTATGCTTAAATGTTACCAGTATTAACAGTTACAGCAATTATGATTTGCTTATTTCTGATGTTGGGCATTTCTCATCATGAGTATAAGGGAAATGGTGGGGACGTTCTTTCAGGCTTTTTGAGCCCTGCAATTGTAGCGTTAGCCATACCTCTATTTAAAGAACGAAAGATACTTATGAAAAATTTTTTATCGATACTTATTGGCGTATTGATAGGTATAGTGACTTTAACGAGTATGAATGTAGTGATTGGTGGGATTTTGAATATAGATAAGGAAGTTATACTAACAACTCTTCCGCAATTAGCGACAATGCCAATTGCCATTTCATTAGCGGATCAAATTGGTGGTATTCCAACTATGACTTCTAGTTTTGTAGTTGTTGCAGGAATAACAGGTGCTATTATCGGACCAACAGTACTTAAGTTTTTCCGTATAACAAGTACGATTGGAAAAGGAGTGGGGATGGGCTGCGCATCACATATTATCGGTGTGAGTCGACTCGTGAAGGAAAGCGAGAAAGAAGCGACTATCGGTTCAGTAACGATGATTGTAACAGGACTACTCATTAGTATATTAATACCTTATGGAACGAAATTTATATTTTAAATGAAGTACGTGACGCTTTTACTTCAAGTAGGCGTGCTATATGTGTTTAGCTTAGCTGGTACGTGGATTCAGGGAATATTCCATCTATCGATGCCAGGAAGTTTAATAGGGATGTTAATGCTGTTCCTACTCCTTTCTACTCGTATTTTACCATTAAAGTGGTTTGAGTTAGGGGCAGAAAAGTTAATCGTATTTTTACCGTTATTTCTAATCCCTTCGACAACAGGATTAATGGAATATGGATCTTTTCTTTTAAGTAAGGGAAGTATTATATTCCTTTTAGTTGTTGCAAGTACGGTAGTAACATTGATTGTTTCAGGGTATGTAAGTCAATTATTAGTAACATCCAAAAAATAAATGGAATGGAAACCAAATCGTGCAGATAAGACACCCGTATATAAACAAATTGCTGATTATATTGAAAGGGGTATTTCTTCAGGTGAATTTCCTTCTGATAGCAAGTTACCTTCTGAGCGTATGCTAGCAAAGGAATTAAAAGTGAACCGGAGCACAATAGTAGCTGCATATGAAGAGTTAAAATCACTTGGAGTAGTAGAACGGCAAAAAGGAAGCGGAACCCGGGTGAATACAGACATATGGGGTGTGTCACATAAACGAATACCGAACTGGGGTAGGTACGTTGAGGATGGATCGTTCTTACCTAACGTACCACTTGTTCAACAAATTCGAACGGAAACACAAAAAGATGACTTAATTAATTTAGCGAGCGGAGAATTGTCACCAGAATTAATTCCGAGCGATAGATTTCGAACGATTTTGTCGGAGAAAACATTTATGGAAAACCTCGGTTATGACCATCCACTTGGAAATGAGATGTTGAGAAAAACAATTGCAGCACATGTTCAGCAATATAAACAAATTGAATCAGAATCAAGTTCGATTCTGATTACATCTGGAGCACAACAGGCACTTAATCTTATCGTTCAATGCTTATTAAAACCGGGCGATGCAATTGCAATTGAAGATCCTTCGTATTGTTTCTCGCTTCCCATGTTTAAATCGGCCGGTTTAAATATATTCCATTTACCTGTTGATGAGAATGGAATGAATCCAGATGACTTAATCGATTTACACAAAAAGCATCGTATTCGTATGGTGTTTTTGAATCCAGATTATCAAAATCCAACGGGCACTGTACTTTCATTAGCGAGACGTAAAAAGATTTTAGAACTGTCTTCTGAATTCGGTATACCGATTGTAGAGGATGATCCATATAGTTTAACTTCTTTTAATGGAGAAGTGAATCCAACATTAAAATCAATGGATCAGAATGGGAATGTTCTTTATATAAGTTCATTATCAAAAATTGTTGCGTCAGGATTACGTATTGGCTGGGTAATTGGTCCTACGCGCGTAATAGAACGTTTAGCAGATGCGAAGCAACAAGTTGATTTTGGTCATAGTGTATTTACGCAGTGGGTAGCAAATCAATTTTTAGAATCAGAAGATTTTCATACGCATATTACAATGCTTCGTGGACAATTGAAACAAAGAAGAGATGAGTTAATTAGAAAGCTTGATGAAATATTAGGGGACCGGGTTGAATTTTTTGTTCCAGAGGGTGGAATACATGTATGGTGCAAAGTGCAAGGAACGTTTGATGAATATCATTTATTAGGTGAATCTATACGGAATGGTGTAGCGTTTGTCCCTGGAAGTGTTTTAGGTTCTAAAAGTGAATATATACGTTTTACTTTTGGGAGAGTAAATGTAGAACAAATCCAACTTGGAATTACGAGGTTTGCGGAAACGTTAAACGAGATTTCATAAATGAATATGTATTTTGAATATAAGAATCGAAAGGTTTTTTATAATATAGAAGGATCGGGTCCCGTCATATTGTTTTTACACGGTCTTGGAGGAAACGCAAATAATTGGCTATATCAAAGGAGATATTTCAAGGGGAATTGGACAGTGATTTCAATAGATTTACCTGGGCATGGGAAATCTGAAGGACTAGAAATTAGCTTTAGAGAATACGCAAATGTTTTGTATGAGTTATACAATTATTTAAAGCTACAAAAAGTAGTCATTTGTGGTCTTTCAAAAGGGGCTAGAGTAGGAATTGATTTTGCTATACAATATCCAAGTTTTGTTTCTAGCTTAATTGTTGTAAATGCATTTCCTTATTTGGAACGAAAGGATCGTAAAGAGCGACTTGAAGTATATGATTTACTTAGCTTACAGGATAACGGGAAAACATGGGCGGATACATTATTGGAGGCGATGGGAGTAGCAGATAATGAAGGGATTGTCCGGGGGTTTTATCAATCTTTACAGTCTATTAACCCATTGCATATTCAAAGATTATTTGCTGAATTAGTTGATTATGATCAGAGACCGTTTCTTGCAAATATTTCATGTCCTGTTTTAATAATAAGAGGGGGAAATGATGATTTTGTCCCTGAGAAATATGTAAGAGAGTTTGAAATACATTTAAAAAATACGACTTTCATTGAGTTTGAAAATAGTGGACATGTACCTTATTTAGAGCAGCCAACTAGCTTTAATGTGACGGTAGAAACATTTTTAAATCATGCGCTTAATTAATTGATAAAAAATGAGCGCCACGTTTTAATTGTTTTTCCGCATCCAGATGATGAATCATATTGCGTGGCTGGTACAATTTTAGCTTATGCTCAGCAGAATGTTCCTCTTACTTATGTTTGTTTAACGCTTGGCGAAATGGGGAGAGCGATGGGAAACCCTCCTTTTGCAACACGTGAATCATTATATGCTATAAGAGAGAAAGAACTAAGGAGCGCAACTAATATTTTAGGGATTAAAGATTTACGTATGATGGGGTATCGTGATAAGACGCTTGAATTTGAAACTCCTGGAGAATTAAGAAGTGTAATACAAAAATGTGTGGAAGAATTGAATCCTTCGTTAGTCATTTCTTTTTATCCGGGATATGCAGTTCATCCAGATCATAATGCAACAGGAGAAGCAGTAGCCAGGGCGTTAGCTAATATTCCGAAAAATAAGAGGCCAATATTTTATGCTGTAGCTTTTTCAAATAATCATGAAGCAGAAATAGGGCCGCCAAGTTTTAAAAATGAAGTAAAAGAATATGTTCCAAAAAAGTTGGAAGCATTGCAAGCACATGCATCACAATTTGCGGCTAAGGTAGCGGAACTGAAAAGAGAGTATGAAGATGGTGTTCCGGAAACAGTCGAGTGGTTAGAGAGAGAACCATTTTGGATATATCCATTCAAAGATAAAAATAAGTGAATGAGTGCAAAGTATAAACAAATTGCAGATGTGTTAGAGCAAAACATTCGAGATGGGCTTTTTACTGAAACAAAAAAATTGCCTACAGAAGAAGCATTGATGAATCGATTTGAAGTAAGCCGTAATACGATACGAAAAGTAATTAGTCAACTTGTGAATAGAGGCTATATTTTTCAAGTGCAAGGTAGTGGGATGTTTTTACGCGAAACTTCTGTAACAGATTACATTAATTTAGGAAGTTTACGTGGATTAACGAAAAACCTCGTTTCACAAAATATTGAAACGCAAGTGTTAGAGCTTGAAGTAATAGATGCGGACGAAGAGATAGCAAAGCGGATGCAATGTGAAATTGGAAATAGGTTATATTTTTTGAAGCGCTTAAGAATTATAGATGGGAAACCATTCTCTATTGAAGTAAGTTATTTTAAAAAAGATATCATTCCGTATTTGAATGAAGAGATAGCGTTAAGTTCTGTATATAGTTATTTTATTGAAGATTTACGATTAAATATTGGCTTTGCCGATAAAGTTATTAGTTGTGAAAAAGTAAATAAAGAAAATGCACAGCTTTTAGAACTAAATGAAGGTGATCCAGCGCTTCTTATTGAAAATACAGTTTATCTTGTAAATGGAACAATTTTCGAGCTATCGCAATCAATGTTTCATTATGAAAAGACGAAACTTTTAAATCGGATTAATTTCAAGTGAATGAAGTTTCCACATGATTTCTTATTTGGGGCTGCTTCAGCTTCTTATCAAGTAGAAGGTGCATGGAATGAAGATGGAAAAGGTGTTACGAATTGGGATGAGTTTTCAAAAATCCCTGGCAAAACATACAATGGAACAAATGGTGATGTAGCTGTTGATCATTATCATCGATATAAGGAAGATGTTCGTTTAATGGCTGAGATGGGATTAGAATCGTATCGTTTTTCTATTTCTTGGGCGAGAATATTGCCGACTGGAGATGGAGAGGTAAATAAAAAAGGAATAGAATTTTATAACAACTTAATTGATGAATGTTTAAAATACGGGATTGTACCGTTTGTCACTTTATATCATTGGGATTTACCGTTATCTTTAGAAAAGGACGGTGGATGGACGAATAAAAGAACAGCAGAAGCTTTTGTAAAGTACGCAGAGATTTGTTTTAAGGCCTTTGGTGATAGAGTGAAACATTGGATTACTTTTAATGAGACAGTGATGTTTTGTGGATTAGGGTACTTAAAAGGTGCACATCCACCAGGAATACAAAATGATGTTCCAAAGTATTTTCAAGCGACTCATTATGTATTTTATGCACATGCAAAAACAGTTGCAGTGTACAAGCAGTTGAAACAATATGGAGAGATTGGTATCACGCATGTTTTCTTGCCTGCCTATAGTGTGGACGATCAAAAAGAAAATATACTAGCAGCAAATCATGCGAATGAATATGAAACGTATTGGTACTATGATCCAGTTTTAAAAGGCGAGTATCCGTCTTATGTTGTACAACAATTAAAGGAAAAAGGATGGACTCCTAATTGGACGGTTGAAGAATTAGAAATCATTAAACAAAATGCTGGGAAAAATGATTTTATTGGCTTGAATTATTATCAACCGATACGAGTGGAAAGATATGATGTAGATCTAAAGAATGAAGAACACTCTCGAGAAAACTCAACACTTGCTCCAGGTAATCCTTCTTTTGATGGTTTTTATCGAACGGTTAAAATGGATGATAAAACATATACAAAATGGGGATGGGAAATATCTCCCAAAGGTTTCTTAGACGGATTGCATATGTTGAAAGCACGTTACGGTGACATAAAGATGTATGTAACGGAAAATGGACTTGGTGATGAAGATCCAATCATTGACGGAGAAATTGTAGATGTTCCGAGAATTAAATTTATTGAAGAGCATTTAAAAGTAATGAAGCGTGCAATTCAAGAGGGAATCAATTTAAAAGGTTATTATGCATGGTCTGTTATCGATTTGTTAAGTTGGCTAAATGGGTATAAAAAGCAATATGGCTTTATTTTTGTCGATCATAATGATAACTTAAAACGTAAGAAGAAACTTTCGTTTCATTGGTATAAAAATGTGATTGAAACGAGAGGAGAAGAGTTATAAATGGTACTTAGCACTTTTGTATTTGCTTTCAATGATAAGAAAACCGTTGCAGCTAGCTCTATTAATGAGCTTGAAAATTGGTCTAGGTGGATGCAGCTTATACGTGATGACATACCGTTAGCACGAATTTCAATTCCAGGAACACATGATAGTGGAACGTTCAAGTTGCAAAATCCGATAAAGCAAGTATGGGGAATGACACAAGAATATGATTTTCGTTATCAAATGGATCACGGAGCTAGAATTTTTGATATAAGAGGGCGTTTAACAGATGATAATACGATAGTTCTTCATCATGGGCCATTATATCTTTATGTAACACTGCATGAATTTATAAACGAAGCGAAACAATTTTTAAAAGATAATCCAAGTGAAACGATTATTATGTCTTTAAAAAAAGAGTATGAGGATATGAAAGGGGCGGAAAACTCATTTAGTAGTACGTTTGAGAAAAATTATTTTCGTGATCCAATCTTTTTAAAAACGGAAGGAAATATAAAGCTTGGAGATGCTCGTGGGAAAATTGTATTACTAAAAAGATATAGTGGTAGTAATGATTCTGGGGGATATAATAATTTCTATTGGCCAGACAATGAGACGTTTACCTCAACTATAAATCAAAATGTAAATGTAACAGTACAAGATAAATATAAAGTGAGTTATGATGAGAAAGTAAACGCTATTAAAGATACAATAAATGAAACGATTAACAATAGTGAAGATGTTAATCATCTATATATAAATTTTACAAGCTTGTCTTCTGGTGGTACAACATGGAATAGTCCATATTATTATGCGTCCTACATAAATCCTGAAATTGCAAATTATATGAAGCAAAAGAATCCTTCAAGAGTGGGCTGGATAATGCAAGATTATATAAATGAAAAATGGTCACCATTACTTTATCAAGAAGTGATAAGAGCGAATAAGTCACTTGTAAAAGAGTAAATGAAAATGTTTCAAAGAATAGGTGTTTCAGCTGTGATCGTCTCAACATTTTTAGGAATAGGGGAGAATGTTAATATTGTAACTGCTGATTCTATAGAACAACAGAGTAAATTAGGGATAGAACAAGAAACAGATAAACAAATCATTGTAAAATTCAGTGCAGATTTGAAATTACCATATGAAGATGGTATTGAAAAACAGATACAATCTGAAACGAACGATAAAGTATTAGAAGATTTTTTTGCAGAATATCCAGATGTAACATTTACTCGTCTATTCACATCTGTAAGTCCGGAAGAAATACAAAACCTTGAAGTGAAAGCACCTAATAATGTATCTACAAGCTTATTAAACTACTATATTCTTCAAACAAAAAATGATGGGCGTGAAGAAACACTAGTAGATAAGTTAAAAACATCTTCTTTAATAGAAGATGTGTATATGAAGAAACAAGAAAAAATAATACCGCCTGAAGTGAAACAATTAAGTATATCTCTTAATCCTAATAATAATCCTAGATTTAATAAGCAAGGTTATCTTGAAGCAGCACCATACGGTATTAATGCGCCTTTCGCCTGGGGAGTTCAAGGCGGTAATGGAAATGATGTAATCTTTGTTGATATGGAATATGGTTGGTTATTAAATCATGAGGATTTAGTACATCAAAATATTGAATTGATGTCTGGAAGAAATATAGATCAACATGTCGGTCATGGGACGTCTGTACTAGGAATTGTATCATCTGAAGATAATGAAGTAGGGAATATTGGGATTGCACCAAAAGCGAAAGCAAAAGTGATTTCTCAAATAAGAGATAACGGACAGTATAATACAGCTGATGCAATATTAAGTGCTGTAAATCATTTAGAAGCTGGGGATGTTTTATTATTAGAGGCACAAGCTTCTTTTGATGGATATGGTGATAAATATTTACCTGTTGAAGTACAACCAGATATCTTTGATGCAATTCGTGCTGGTACAGATAAGGGTGTTGTAATTATAGAGGCTGGAGCAAATGGTTGGAATGATTTAGATCAATTTAAAGATAGAAATGGTAAACAAGTTTTAAATCGTAATAGTAAAGATTTTAAAGATTCGGGTGCAATTATGGTAGGAGCGGGATCTTCATCTTTCCCTCATGAACGTATGTGGTTTTCGAATTATGGAAGCCGTATTGATGTGTACGGCTGGGGAGAAAACGTAGATACAACTACAGCTGAGCAAAGTAGAAGTGCTGTAAATCTTTATACATCCAGCTTTAGTGGCACGTCTAGTGCTTCGCCTATTATTGCTGGAGCAGCGACTTTAGTACAAAGTATTGCTAAAGAAAATGTAGGACAACCATATAGACCAAGTGAGTTGAGAACGATATTAAGTAACCATAACACTGGAACGAAGTCTAAAGATCCATATTCAGATAAAATTGGTGTTTTACCTGATTTGAAGTCTATTCTAGTAAATTTAGGGTATGAACGAAGAGAGTCAAACGGTGGGAATGAGTTACAAGTAACAGAAAATGAACCAAATAATGAACCTAGACAGGCAAATAAAATTAACTTTCATACACCAATGAAAGGGACACTACATAATCGTGATAACGTAGATGTATTCACTTTCCAAATTGACTCGCCAGAAACTATTAATATCTCTCTACTAAATGAAAAAAATATTGGAATGACATGGGTACTTCATCATGAATCGGATGTAAATAACTATGTAGCATATGGAGAAAATGAAGGAAATGTAGTTAAAGGAACCTATAATGCAAAGCCAGGTAAATATTATTTATATGTTTATAAGTATGAGAATAAAGATGGTTCATATGTATTGAATATAAAATAAATGGATGTAAATAAAAAAAATGTAATGATTATTTATTTTATATGTGCTAATATACTTACATTAAAATATTTATATTTACATATTCTGAATTACATTACACAACAGTTACACCTTACTTTTTTAGGAGGATTTACAATGAAATTATTAAAAATAAAACATATTATTCCTTTATCTGCAGTAGCACTTACATTCGTATGTAATCAAAGTACAGCTGAAGCTTCCACCATACATACAGTAAAAAAGAATGATACACTTTGGGGCATCAGTAAGCAATATGGCGTTTCCATACAATCCATTAAACAAGCGAATAATAAAGGAAACGATCAAGCTATTATTGGAGAACAGTTACATATTCCAGGATCTATGAAATCAAATGAGGTTACAGTTCATCAAAACGAAAAAACTTCGAACACTTCTGGACAGATTATATACCAAGTACAACCGGGAGATTCATTAGAAACGATAGCAAAGCGCTACAACGTAACCGTTCAATCTATAAAACAAATTAACAACACAGTCGGTAACAAGCTTTATACAGGACAACATTTGAAAATTAATTCCAGTATTTCTGAAAAAGAAAAAGACTTAATGGCACGCTTAGTTACCGCTGAAGCAGGTGGCGAATCATATAAAGGAAAAGTAGCTGTAGCAAAAGTTATCCTAAATCGGGTCAATGCAAAAGGGTTTCCAAATACAATAACAGGCGTGATTTATGAACCTATTAAATACGGATATGCATTTACTCCTGTTACAGATGGAAGAATTAATCAGCCTGCAAGCGCTGAAGCAAAAATGGCTGTAGAAGAGGCTATCTCCACAAATGGAATACATTCTGATTGGCTTTATTTCTACAATCCAAAAACAGCAACGGACAAATGGATTACGACACGTCAAACAGTAGCAGTAATCGGTAACCATGCCTTCGCTAAATAAATGTATGATGTTACAATTATCGGTGCTGGAGTAAGTAGCATTTTTATGGCTTATTCATTAGCCAAAAATAACAAAAACATTTTAATTCTTGATAAAGGTAAACCGCTAGAACATCGAAATTGTCCTTTAAATCAAGGAAAAACTTGTGACTGTAACATATGTGATAAATATTTCGGTTTTGGTGGCTTAGGAAAGTCTGAAGGGAAATTTAATTATACAAATGGATTTGGAGGAGAACTTGAGCAAAAAGTAGGTAAAGAAGGTTTTATGCAACTCATGGCTGAAGTAGATGAAATTCTATGTCAGTTTGGTGGAAATTCAGTTCCAAAATATTCTACAGAAAATGTAAATCTCACTAAGAAAGCTGAAACGTGTGGTTTACAAATGTTAACAACAGAAGTAAGGCATCTTGGTACTACACTTTCCAGTACCATTTTTCAGCAACTCTATGAATTTTTACTTAAGAAAATAAATATCCAATTTCATATAGATGTAGAGCATATTGTGAAACAGAAAGATCATTTTAATATAACTACCAATCAAGGAACAGTTCAATCTAAGCAACTCGTATTTGCAGCGGGGCGCTCTGGGGCGGGTTGGTTAAAAGAAATGTGCACTTCTCTAAATATTTCTCAGGAACAAACACGTGTAGACTTAGGGATTAGAGTAGAAATGAAAGAGCATCAATTACGTTCTATATTAAAAGATACTTTTGAAACGAAACTTTCTTATCAAGGCGAAAATTTCACAGCAACTACTTACTGTATGAATCCAAAAGGACGCATTATTCGAAAGTACGAAGAAGGTTTAGTTATGCCTGACGGTCAAAATTTTCGAGAGCAAGGAACTGGCACTTCTAACTTAAATTTCACTTTGTTTATCCCGCGCTATTTCCCAACTCTTAAAGAAGCCAATGTATATGCAAGCTCAATTATTAAAGGCATTAACCAAGGACGAGATCGGATTGTTATACAGCGCTTAGAGGACTTATTAAAGAAACAACCTACAATGGAAAAAGATATGAAACATAATCGTATACAACCTACACTACACGGAGATTATGGGGATTTGCATAAAGAAATTCCTCCATTATATATTGACGGACTCAAAGAATTTTTATTACGCTTAGAACACTTTATCCAAGAACCTATTGATAAAGATACTTTATTATATGGAATAGATGGAAAGTTCTATGCCCCTACGATAAAAATCAATAACCATTTTGAAACAAATATGAATGGGCTATTTTTAGTTGGAGATTGTTCAGGTGTTACTCATTCATTATCTCAAGCAGCTGCAAGTGGTCTATATGTTGGAAAGTATTTATCTGATATGTGAATGAAGAATAAAATAAATTTACAAATGCAAAATATAAGCTTTGTTATAATAATTGCTTTAGCAGTATGGTTAAAAACATACCTTATTACCCGATTCAATTTTGATTTAAAAATTGAGTCTTCTACACAAGAGCTTATTTTGTTTATTAGCCCTCTCGCTGCATCGTTAGCATTTGTCGGATTCGCATTATTTGCAACTGGTGAAAAGCGAAATTATATAGCGCTATGTATTAATTTCTTATTAACGATCGTACTTGTCGGAAATGTAATGTTCTATGATTTTTATAGTGATTTCGTTACGTTACCAGTACTTGGACAAACATCAAACTTTGGCCAATTAGGCGCTAGTATTATAGAAATATTGAACTACAAAATTATACTCGCATTCGTAGACATTATTTTCTTCTTTATTTTATTAAAAAAGAAAACATTGGTCTTTAAAACAGAACGTGTAACTCATTCTACACGCTTACTATATTTCGTCTTAACGATTGCTGTATTTTCTGCAAATCTACATCTTGCAGAAAAAGAACGACCTGAATTATTAACGAGATCCTTCGACCGAGTAATGCTTGTCAAAAATTTAGGCCTATATACTCACCAAATATATGATTTAACGCTGCAAGTAAAAGCAGGATCACAAAAGGCACTTGCTAATAGTAGTAAATTACAAGAAACAGAAAACTACGTAAAAGCAACCCAAAGTGAACCAAATCCTAATATGTTTGGCGCAGCGAAAGGAAAAAATGTAATTGTCGTTACTCTTGAATCCTTGCAAACCTTTTTAATAGGCGCATCCGTCAATGGTCAAGAAGTTACACCTTTCTTGAATGAATTCATAAATGAAAGCTATTACTTTGATAACTTTTTCCACCAAACTGGACAAGGAAAAACATCCGATTCTGAATTTCTAATAGATACATCATTGTATCCATTAAACCGTGGAGCTGTATTCTTCACACACGGAAACAATGATTATACTGCAACTCCAGAAATTTTACGCGAACAAGGTTATTTCACTTCTGTATTCCATGCGAATAACGCAACATTTTGGAATCGTAACATCATGTACTCAGCTCTTGGTTATGATCGTTACTATAATGAACTTGATTACAAAATTACGCCCGAAACAAATTTAAATTGGGGATTAAAAGATATAGAATACTTTGATCAATCAGTAGATATGTTAAAAACGCTTGATCAACCATTTTATGCTCGTTTCCTTACTTTAACAAACCATTATCCATTTACGTATGATGAAGACACAAAATTCATTGAACCATATAACTCTGGGAATGGCGTATTTGATCGTTACATCGTAACATCACGTTACTTAGACGAATCCATTAAAAACTTTATTGAGCGTTTAAAGGCCGAGGGGCTTTATGATGATTCTATTATTGTATTATACGGTGATCATTATGGCATTTCTGAAAAACATAACCGCGCAATGGCGCAGTTTTTAGAAAAAGATCAAATAACAGAATTTGATACTTTACATTTACAACGTACCCCTTTATATATTCATATCCCTGGACAAACAAAAGGTCAAACGATTTCAAAGCCTACGGGACAAATCGATGTAAAACCTACTATTCTAAATTTATTAGGGATTGATACTACGAACGATATCCGTTTTGGTCACGATATGTTTTCAGATGAATATACGGGATTTGTTGTTTTACGTGATGGTAGCTTCGTTACAGACAAATATGCATACAAAAACAACACTTTTTATGACCGCGTAACAGGTGAAATTGTAGATTTACCAAAAAAAGAAGCTCAAGCACTCATTAACCGTGCACAAAATGAATTACGAATGTCTGACAAAATTATTGAAGGCGATTTATTACGTTTCTCAGAAAGTAATAACATTAAAACTGGCGAAGTAAAAACTAAAATTAAAGAAACTGAAAAATAAGTGGGGGAAAAGATGAGAATAGAAAAACAATTAATAAAAAAGATGTATTATGAAACATTCCTAATGGAGAATGAAACAAAACCGCCTCTTGACGTACTTGGGGAAGTTTATGTAAACGAAGAAAAACATGAGATTTCCGATGGGTCTTATATTCGTTTTGCACAAGGTGAATTTTATTATCACCATCAAGATTTTGAAGCAGCTATTTTCAAATGGGAGAAAGTTGGCAATGAACTAGCACCATGGGCACAAAAAAACATTGCGGATGCTTACTTTGAACTGAACCGACTATCAGTTGCTGAAGAGGTTTATACTTCTATTATTACTGATAACAAAATATTGATGACCGAAATTGGACTACAATTGCTTTCTCTTTACATCGAGCAAAATAATTTTGACTCAGCTTTCGCTGTTATTAAAGAAGCGGTCTCTTTAAATCCCGATTATCCGAATGTCACAAAAATTGCCCGTTCTTTTTATGAGGAACAGCAAGATTTTGATAGTGCAGTAGAGCTTGCTGTGAATGAGCTAGTTCGAACAGAATCTTATCCTTGGTTTGAGGTGCTAAAAGGATATATCGATAGAGGATTTACTAAAAATATTTCACCAGACTATTTTCATGAAGTATTAGTTACATTAAATCATGTAGATCAAGTGCAATTTACACAAATTGTTTCATCACTTTGGAACAGTTATAAAAATGAACAAAATTACTTATTATGGCTCAACACAATAAATGAGTTTTTCTTACATATCGAAATATATTCGTCCGAAATATGGGGCAAAATTTCTTCTCTTTACGAAGAAACGTATTTTGAATTAATTCAAGGTCAATATACGCTTAGACAATTACACGATATCATTCCAAATCTGTTAACAAATTGGTTAAAGGTAGTCAATCCGTCTCATGCTGTATTTCCATCAGCAGCTGTATTGGCATGGGATGAGATTTTCCCTTCCAAAATAGATGCAGCAAATATAAAAAATGCAGAAAACCTACTGTTATATTCTATTAATCATGTGGATGGCTTAGAGTATAGTTTACATCTTTTTGAATCTATTACACAGTGGGCGCAAAAGCATGATATAGAAATGGGTCACCGATTTAGATGGTTAGTTAGCGAACTTGCAGATTTAAGAACAAATCGTATTTTAGTAACGGGCACTTCAGGAAATGGAAAAACTGCATTTATTAACTCTATATTAGGAGAAAATATATTAGAAAACTCAATTTCAAATGTAGTGGTTTTAAAAAATGATGCTCACACAGAAATTAACGCTATAACAGACTCAGCAATTACAACAACTGAGAATTTCTCTAATTACCATGATATGATGTCTTTACACCACCAAACGTATAGAGATAGAGCGTGTATTGAATTTAAATTACCATGCAAATTTTTAAGTGAAAATAAACTTACATTTGTAGTTACACCAGGCTTTAATAGAAATAACGATACTAGAGATGAGATATTTGAATATCTAAATTCTGTAGACGAATTATTGTTCGTATTGAATGCGGATTCACCTTTTACTGACAAAGAACGTGACATTCTATTAAGCATTCAGGAACATACACCAAATCTACAAATTCATTTCTTATTAAATAAAATCGATAACATTTACAGTGAAGCAGAAGTAAAAAGAGTTTTACATGATACGCAAGCGAGAATAAACGCGTATTTCCCGCAAGCGAGACTGTTCCCTTACTCTTCGTTATATACAAGTAGTCAACAACTAAATGATTTAACTGAGTTTATTCGTTTTAACTTTAACTATAAAAATATCGATGCAGATCGTACTGAAAAGCTATTGTTTTTCATTCGAAAAACAATTACATACCTTTTAGATAAACGCGTTGAGAAGGAAAACAATCTAGTGGATGCTATGAATTGGAATGAAGATATGTTAGTTAAACTAAATGGTAGTATTAATAATCTTACTGCTTTTGAGAGGGAAAAAATTCATATCATTACACAATCGTATCGTACAATGAAAACAGAAATTACGAATGATCTTACTGAACATATTCCGAAGCTACTGCAGAGTTGTTCTGATTTAATCAGTGAAGAAAGCGATTTTGGACACATTGAAATGGAACTAAATACAGCGATGAACGAAAGAGTACACAAATATTTAGAACAAACTGTATTACCTAATTTTGCTCGTTCTATGCAAAATTGGATTGAAACTTCTAATAATGAGTTACTTCAAAGTCAATCGCACTTAGAAGAACTCAGTGAAGGACTTAATTCTTTATTTGGAGAAAATCGAATACAGTTAGAATGTGACTTTAAAGTGCTTGATGACTGGCGCAGAGATACTGATAGAATGACGACTAGAATACAAATGGAAGAGGTAAATATTTTACGCCGATTTACACCAGCACAATTTTTACTGAAAAGTGCCGGTAAATTATTTGGGGTTCTTCCAAAGAATAGATTTATGCTATATAACAAATATAAACAGTATATAGAAAATGAAGATTATACAGAAGTAACGGCTTCTATTATGAAGAAATTTTTCTTGCAATTTGAGCTGTTTGAAAACACACAAGAGCGGGATATTAATATGTTCTTTAGAAATCCATTTAACTCCTTGAAACAAGCTGTAGAAAATACGCAGTTAGAAATACAAGAAAAACAAGAGATATTACATAAAATGAAATCAAATCCTGAAGTGTATCATGATTCTATAACGCTCTTTGAATTGAGATTACGTCAATGTGAAGTAATCTGTTTAGTGCAGAATTAAATGTTTGAAGATAAATCTAAAATAAATTACCCATATGAATTTACTGAAACTACAACAGTCCCTCTAAAGAACCCCATTGATAAAAAATTCAAGAACGGCACAGGTACACATAACTTCCCAATTAAAAAGCATTATAAAGAGCAGGTTTTATATACTGAAAAAATTAATAATAATAATAAAAACAAATAAATGGGGAAAATTCGCAAACTCGATGATCAACTCTCTAACTTAATTGCGGCAGGAGAAGTAGTAGAGCGCCCTGCCTCAGTCGTAAAAGAACTTGTGGAAAATTCTATCGATGCGAATAGTACATCTATTGAAATCCACTTAGAAGAAGCTGGTTTATCAAAAATTCGCATCATTGATAATGGAGATGGCATTGCCGAAGAAGATTGTATCGTTGCATTTGAACGCCACGCAACGAGCAAAATTAAAGATGAAAACGATCTGTTCCGTATAAGAACGCTCGGATTCCGCGGTGAGGCATTGCCAAGTATTGCCTCAGTTAGTGGATTGGAATTAATCACTAGCACAGGTGATGCGCCTGGTACCCACCTTATCATTAAAGGTGGAGACATTATAAAACAAGAAAAAACAGCAAGCCGAAAAGGGACGGATATTACAGTACAAAACTTATTCTTTAATACACCAGCGCGTCTTAAATATATGAAAACCATTCATACAGAGCTTGGGAATATTACAGATATCGTGTATCGTATTGCAATGTCACATCCAGAAGTATCGTTAAAACTGTTTCATAATGAAAAGAAATTGCTTCATACATCCGGAAATGGTGATGTAAGGCAAGTACTTGCATCGATTTATAGCATTCAAGTTGCGAAGAAGCTTATTCCAATTGAAGCTGAATCTTTAGATTTCACAATTAAAGGGTATGTAACATTACCAGAAGTAACGCGAGCGTCTCGTAACTATATGTCAACGATTGTAAATGGCCGTTACGTGCGAAATTTCGTATTAATGAAAGCAGTTCAGCAAGGATACCATACATTACTGCCAGTTGGACGGTACCCAATCGGCTTCTTATCGATTGAAATGGACCCAATGCTTGTTGATGTTAACGTACATCCAGCGAAATTAGAAGTTCGTTTTAGTAAAGAACAAGAATTGCTAAAGCTTATCGAAGAAACATTGCAAGCTGCATTTAAAAAAATACAGCTCATTCCAGATGCAGGCGTAACAACGAAGAAAAAAGAAAAAGACGAAAGTGTGCAAGAACAGTTCCAGTTTGAGCATACAAAACCGAAAGAACCACAGATGCCAAACATCGTTTTACCGACTGGCATGGATGAAAAACAAAAAGAACGAACAACTGTGAAACAGCCAGCGCAGCTTTGGCAACCGCCGAAGCGAGAATGGCAACCACCACAGTCGCTTGTAAGAGAAGAGCAAAGTTGGCAGCCATCCTCTAAACCGATAATCGAAGAACCAATTCGAGAAGAGAAATCGTGGAACAGTAACGATGACGATTTTGAATTAGAAGAATTGGAAGAAGAAGTTCACGAAATAAAAGAGATTGAAATGAACGGTAATGATTTACCACCGCTTTATCCAATTGGACAAATGCACGGAACATATATTTTCGCTCAAAATGATAATGGGTTATATATGATTGATCAGCACGCAGCGCAGGAACGCATCAATTATGAATATTTCCGTGATAAAGTAGGGAGAGTAGCGCAAGAAGTACAAGAATTACTTGTGCCGTACCGTATCGATTTATCTCTTACTGAATTTTTACGTGTCGAAGAACAGTTAGAAGAATTAAAAAAAGTGGGCCTATTTTTGGAGCAATTCGGTCATCAATCCTTTATCGTCCGCTCGCATCCAACGTGGTTCCCAAAAGGACAAGAAACAGAAATCATTGATGAAATGATGGAGCAAGTTGTTAAACTAAAAAAAGTTGATATTAAAAAGTTGCGTGAAGAAGCAGCTATTATGATGAGCTGTAAAGCATCTATCAAGGCAAATCAATATTTAACGAACGATCAAATATTTGCTTTACTTGAAGAGCTTCGTACAACAACAAATCCATACACATGCCCGCATGGGAGACCGATTCTTGTGCATCATTCTACTTATGAGTTGGAGAAGATGTTTAAGAGGGTTATGTAGATGACGCAATATACGCCTATGATACAGCAATATTTAAAGGTCAAGGCAGACTATCAAGATGCCTTTTTATTTTTTCGCTTAGGTGATTTTTATGAAATGTTCTTTGAGGATGCTGTTAAGGCAGCTCATGAACTTGAAATTACATTGACGAGCCGAGATGGTGGTAGTAGTGATCGTATACCGATGTGCGGTGTACCGCATCATGCAGCTAAAAATTATATTGAACAACTTGTTGAAAAAGGATATAAAGTAGCTGTTTGTGAGCAAGTGGAAGATCCAAAAACAGCTAAAGGTGTAGTACGTCGTGAAGTAGTACAACTAATTACGCCAGGAACGATGATGGAAGGGCGTACAATAGACGAGAAGGAGAATAACTTCTTAGCAGCATTAACACATTTCGAAGATGGATCTTATGCGCTAGCTTGCAATGACTTAACGACTGGACAAAATACAGTGACGTTGTTAACAGGTTCAGTAGAAGATATTTTATTAGAAGTGTATGCAACTGGTTCAAAAGAAATTGTTGTAGATTCTACATTTTCAAAAGATGAATTAAATAAATTAACTGAAACATTAAAAATGACGATTTCGTATGAAGATGCAATAACTATTCCAGAAGGATTAGAACATCTTGTGAAAAATGTTTCACAAGCAAAATTAATTAAAGCAATTGGACGCTTATTTAACTATGTAATAAGAACACAAAAACGTTCGTTAGATCACTTGCAACCAGTAGAAATTTATTACACGAACCAATTTATGAAAATTGATGTGCATTCAAAACGCAATTTAGAGTTAACAGAGACTCTTCGTACGAAGGAAAAGACAGGCTCATTATTATGGCTATTAGATAAAACGAAAACAGCTATGGGTGGGCGTATGTTAAAACAGTGGATGGAACGTCCACTTATCCAGAAAGAAAAAGTTGAAGAGCGTTTAGAAATGGTTGAAACGTTTGTCAATGATTATTTCTTACGTGAAGATTTAAAAGAAAAGTTAAAAGAAGTATATGATTTAGAGCGTTTAGCAGGGAAAGTTGCATTTGGTAATGTAAATGCACGGGACTTATTACAGTTAAGACGTTCTTTACTTCAAGTACCAGCTATTTTAGAAGCGATTAGTCTTTTAGATAATGCTTATGCAGCAAGGTTAATTCAAGGTGCAGATCCATGTGAGAGCTTAACTGAATTACTAGGAAGAAGTATTCAAGAAAATCCACCGCTTTCTATTAAAGATGGAGATATTATTAAAGACGGTTATAATGACAAGCTTGATCAATATCGTTACGTTAGTAAAAACGGGAAAACGTGGATCGCTGAGCTTGAAAAACGAGAGCGTGATATTACAGGGGTTAAATCATTAAAAATTGGCTACAATCGTATTTTCGGCTACTACATTGAAGTGACGAAGGCGAATCTTGCAGCACTTCCAGAAGGGCGCTATGAGCGTAAACAAACACTTGCAAATGCAGAACGTTTCATAACAGATGAACTAAAAGAAAAAGAAACATTAATCTTAGAAGCAGAAGAGAAAATTGTACAATTAGAATACGATTTATTTACAGCACTTCGCGAAGAAGTAAAAGTATTCATTCCGAAATTACAGCATTTAGCGAAAGTAATTAGTGAACTAGACGTACTGCAAAGCTTTGCGACAGTAAGTGAAGAAGAGCAGTTTGTAAAACCTGTGCTAACAACGAAGCGCGAAATCTTTATTAAAGATGGTCGTCATCCTGTCGTTGAAAAAGTATTGAACGGGAAATTGTATGTACCGAATGATTGTATTATGCCGGAGAAGATGGATGTCTTTTTAATTACAGGACCGAACATGTCTGGTAAAAGTACGTATATGAGACAACTAGCACTTGTAACGGTTATGTCGCAAATTGGTTGTTTTGTACCAGCGACAGAAGCAGTATTACCTGTCTTCGATCAAATCTTTACGAGAATTGGTGCAGCGGATGATTTAATATCAGGTCAAAGTACATTTATGGTCGAAATGTTAGAAGCAAAAAATGCAATTGCAAATGCATCAGAAAGAAGTTTAATTTTATTCGATGAAATTGGACGCGGTACATCTACGTATGACGGTATGGCACTTGCACAAGCAATCATTGAACATATTCATGACCAAATTGGTGCGAAAACATTATTCTCTACGCATTATCATGAATTAACGGTGCTAGAAGAAAGTTTAGACCAACTGAAAAATGTACATGTTTCAGCTATTGAAGAGAATGGAAAAGTAGTATTCCTTCATAAAATTCAAGATGGAGCGGCGGATAAAAGTTACGGAATTCACGTTGCGCAACTTGCGGAGCTTCCAGATAGCTTAATCGCTCGTGCGAAAGAAGTGTTAGCACAACTAGAAGGACAAGAAGAAATTATTATTCCAAAGCGTGTAGAAGTAAAGGTACAAGAAGTTGTTCCAGAACCTGTAGTTGTAAAAGAAGAACCGGCAGAAATACAAGAAAAGAAAGAAGAGACTGAAGAAGAGTCACAACTATCTTTCTTTGGAGGAGACCAATCTTCAAAAAAACAAGACAAGCCTGTGCTTGATCAAAAAGAAAGCGCAGTACTTGCGCAAATTAAAAAAATTGATTTACTTGATATGACGCCTTTAGAAGCGATGAACGAACTGTATCGCTTACAGAAAAAGTTAAAGAAAGGATGAATGTCCGAATTTAGAGAGATTATTACAAAAGCAGTGGTTGGAAAAGGACGTAAGTATACAAAGTCAACGCATACATGTGAATCGAATAATGAGCCAACAAGTATTTTAGGGTGCTGGGTAATTAACCACTCGTACGAAGCGAGAAAGAATGGAAAGCATGTAGAAATTGAAGGTTTCTATGACGTGAACACTTGGTATTCGTTTGATGGCAATACAAAGACTGAAGTTGTAACAGAACGTGTGAACTACACTGACGAAGTAAGCATTGGGTATCGTGATAAGAACTTCTCTGGTGACGATTTAGAAATTATTGCTCGTGTAATTCAGCCGCCAAATTGTTTAGAAGCTCTTGTATCGCCAAATGGGAATAAAATTGTTGTAACTGTAGAACGTGAATTTGTAACAGAAGTAGTTGGGGAAACGAAAATTTGTGTAAGTGTAAATCCTGAAGGTTGTGTGGAATCAGATGAGGATTTCCAAGTCGATGATGATGAGTTTGAAGAATTAGATCCGAACTTTATCGTTGACGCAGAAGAAGAGTAAATGAAAGTATATACGAAAGACGAAATTGTAGAGCAAGCGAAAGAATTAGCGAAAATGATTTCTGAAACAGAAGAAGTTGATTTTTTTAAGAAAGCAGAAGCACAAATTCATAAAAATGAAAATGTAAAGCGCGCAATTGATGAGATTAAAGCATTGCAAAAACAAGCAGTTAACTTGCAACATTACGGGAAGTGGGAAGCTTTGAAAAAAGTAGAAGCTGAAATTGATGCACTTCAAGATAAGTTAGACAATATTCCAGTTGTGCAGGAGTTTAAATCTTCACAAACATATGTAAATGACTTACTACAGTTAGTTGCGAGTACCATTTCTAATAATGTTACAGATGAAATATTAGTTTCAACTGGCGGCGATGTACTTAAGGGTGAAACTGGCGCGGCGGTAGAAAGTAAAAAAGGAAATTGTGGTTGTTAAATGAACGAGCAACAACGATTAGCAAGTCAACAAGCAAATTCCTCTACGAAAAAAGAAGAAAAAGATTATAGCAAATACTTTGAAAGTGTATATCGACCACCTTCCTTAAAAGATGCCAAAAAGCGTGGAAAAGAAGAAGTTAAAATTGAACGGGATTTTGGCTTACCTGAAGAGTTTCGTAATTTTGGTGCAGGAAGAAAGTTTTATATTCGTACATATGGTTGTCAAATGAATGAGCATGATACGGAAGTAATGGCAGGTATTTTCACAACACTTGGATATGAACCGACATTTTCAACTGAAGATGCAGATGTAGTTTTATTAAACACTTGTGCAATTCGTGAAAACGCTGAAAATAAAGTATTCGGTGAACTTGGTCATTTAAAATCATTAAAACGTAGAAATCCGGACCTTTTAATTGGTGTATGTGGTTGTATGTCTCAAGAGGAATCTGTTGTAAATAAAATCATGCAAAAAAATCAGCATGTAGATATGGTATTTGGCACGCATAATATTCATAGATTACCGTACATTCTAAAAGATGCAATGTTCTCGAAGGAGACGGTAGTTGAAGTTTGGTCAAAAGAAGGGGACGTAATTGAAAATCTTCCGAAAGTGCGTCGTGGCGATATTAAAGCTTGGGTAAATATTATGTATGGCTGTGATAAATTCTGTACATATTGTATTGTACCGTATACACGCGGAAAAGAGCGAAGCAGGCGTCCAGAAGATATTATTCAAGAGATTCGTCATTTAGCTGCGAATGGTTATAAAGAAATTACGCTACTTGGACAAAACGTAAATGCATATGGTAAAGACTTTGAAGATTTAGAATACGGTCTTGGAGATTTAATGGACGAACTTCGTAAAGTTGATATTGCCCGTATTCGTTTTACAACGAGTCATCCACGTGATTTCGATGACCACTTAATTGAAGTGCTTGGAAAAGGTGGAAACCTAGTGGAACATATTCACTTACCAGTTCAATCTGGAAGCACAGATATGTTGAAAATTATGGCACGTAAATATTCGCGTGAGCATTATTTAGAACTTGTAAGAAAAATTAAAGAAACAATTCCAAGCGCAGTATTAACAACAGATATTATCGTTGGTTTCCCAAATGAAACAGATGAGCAATTTGAAGAAACGATGTCGTTATATCGTGAAGTAGGGTTTGATACTGCATTTACATTTATTTATTCCCCGCGTGAAGGTACACCAGCTGCAAAAATGAAAGATAATGTGCCTATGGAAGTAAAGAAAGAACGACTACAACGATTAAACACACTCGTAAATGGGTTGGCGGTTGAAAAGAATAATCGTTATAAAGGTCAAGTTGTAGAAGTGTTAGTTGATGGGGAAAGTAAAAATAATCCAGAAGTACTTGCAGGTTATACACGTACGAATAAACTTGTAAACTTCGTCGCTTCAAAATCTTTAATTGGTCAGCTTGTGAAAATAAAAATAACGGAAGCAAAAACTTGGTCTCTTAACGGGGAATTAGTTGAGGAACCGATTGAGGTGAAATAAATGGCAACATTTAAGGACTTTCGTAACAGTGTAAAACCAAATTGGTGCCCAGGTTGCGGAGACTTTTCGGTGCAAGCTGCAATTCAGCGTGCGGCAGCTAACGTTGGCTTAAATCCGGATGAACTTGCTGTTGTTTCTGGTATTGGTTGTTCAGGTCGTATATCAGGTTATATTAATTCATATGGTGTGCATAGTATTCATGGACGTGCCCTTCCGATTGCACAAGGTGTAAAAATGGCAAATCGTGATTTAACAGTTATCGCATCAGGTGGTGACGGTGATGGATTTGCGATTGGTATGGGACATACAATCCATTCTATTCGTAGAAACATTGATATTACGTATATCGTAATGGATAACCAAATTTACGGATTAACAAAAGGCCAAACTTCACCACGTAGTGAAGCTGGATTTAAAACGAAAAGTACACCACAAGGTTCGATTGAACCATCACTAAATGTTATGGAAATGGCTTTAACAGCTGGTGCAACATTTGTGGCGCAAAGCTTTTCAAGTGATTTAAAAGAATTAACGCAAATTATTGAAGCTGGTATTAACCATAAAGGATTCTCATTAATTAATGTATTTAGTCCATGTGTTACTTATAATAAAGTAAATACGTACGATTGGTTCAAAGAGAACTTAACGAAACTAAGTACAGTAGAGGGATATGATCCATCTAATCGCATGATGGCTATGCAAACATTAATGGAAAATAACGGATTAGTAACAGGTTTAATTTATCAAAATACTGCGCAACCATCATATCAAGAACTTGTAAAAGGCTATAGTGAAAAGCCATTAGTACAAGCTGATTTAAATATGGATCAGAAAATGTTTGATGAGCTTGTTGCTGAATTTATGTAAATGATTAGTCAACTTTCATGGAAAGTTGGAGGCCAACAAGGTGAAGGAATTGAAAGTACAGGGGAAATCTTCTGTATAGCATTAAACCGATTAGGATATTACCTATACGGTTACCGCCACTTCTCATCACGTATAAAAGGCGGCCATACAAATAATAAAATTCGCGTAAGTACAACAGAAGTACGTGCGATCTCAGACGACTTAGATATTTTAATTGCTTTTGATCAAGAAACAATTGATTTTAACTTCCACGAACTACGTCCAGGCGGAATTGTCGTTGCGGATGCAAAATTCAACCCAACAATACCTGACAATACAGATGTAAATCTATATGTGATACCGTTTACAGATATTGCTTCAGAATTAGGCACATCATTAATGAAAAACATGGTTGCTGTTGGAGCATCAAGTGCGGTATTAGGATTAGACGAAACAGCTTATTTGGATGTTGTCGAAGAAATCTTTGGTCGTAAAGGAGAGCAAGTCGTTCAAAAGAATATGGATGCAATTAAACGCGGCTCTCAATATATGAAAGAATTGCTAGGTGAGAAAGTAAACATGATGCAGCTTGAAAAAGCTGATGGTAAGAAACGCATGTTTATGATTGGAAACGATGCAATCGCATTTGGTGCGGTAGCTGGTGGCGCTCGTTTTATGTCAGCATATCCAATCACACCTGCATCTGAAATTATGGAATACTTAATTAAAAAATTGCCTAAAGTCGGCGGAACAGTAATCCAAACTGAGGATGAAATCGCAGCTTGTACAATGGCAATTGGCGCAAACTATGCTGGTGTTCGTACATTAACAGCATCTGCAGGTCCTGGTCTTTCTTTAATGATGGAAGCAATCGGTCTAGCAGGTATTACAGAAACACCGCTAGTAATTGTTGATACGCAACGTGGTGGTCCAAGTACGGGATTACCGACGAAACAAGAGCAGTCTGATTTAATGGCGATGATTTACGGTACGCATGGTGAAATTCCAAAAATCGTAATGGCGCCAAGTACAGTGGAAGAAGCTTTCTATGATATTGTAGAAGCGTTTAACTTAGCTGAAGAATATCAAGTGCCTGTTATTTTCTTAACAGATTTACAGCTTTCTTTAGGTAAACAAACTGTAGAACCGCTTACGTTAGATAAAGTGGAAATTCGTCGTGGTAAGCTGGATTTAGAAGCAGAATTACCAGAACGTGAAAATAAAGCATACTTCAAGCGTTATGAAGTAACAGAAGATGGCGTTTCACCACGTGTTTTACCTGGTATGAAAAATGGTGTTCACCATGTTACAGGTGTAGAACATGATGAAACTGGTAAACCATCTGAATCGGCAATAAACCGTAAAGATCAAATGGACAAACGTTTCCGTAAAATGGAGAACTTGAAGTTTAATACCCCTGTTTATAAAAATGTTAAGCATGAGGAAGCAGATGTATTACTTGTTGGATTTAACTCAACTCGTGGTGCGATCGAAGAGGCAATGGAGCGTTTAGAACAAGAGGGTATGAAAGTAAACCATGCTCAAATACGTTTAATTCACCCGTTCCCGAAAGCTGAAATCGATCCACTTGTGAAAAATACAAAACGTGTTGTAGTTGTAGAAAACAACGCGACTGGTCAGCTTGCTAACATTATGAAAATGAATCTTGGTAATGGTGAGAAAATTTCTAGTCTTTTAAAATATGATGGAAACCCATTCTTGCCGAAAGAGATTTACAACGAATGCAAAAAAGGGGTTGTATTAAATGGCAACATTTAAATGCAAACAGGTTGTTTTTATAATGGAGGAATGAAGATGAAAATTTTTGATGCTCATTGTGATGTGCTTTTTCAATTATGGCGTGCACAGGGAAAAAAGAATTTTAAAGATGATTCACAATTACATATTACATTTGAACAATTAAAGAAAAGAAAAGGAAGTATACAATGTTTTGCTGTATATGTGCCAGAAACAGTGGCATATGAAAAACGGTTTGAAGCAGCATTACAAATGATAGATATTTTTTACAATGAAATTTTATCGCTATCAGGTGTGAAGTTGATCCGAACGAAAGCTGATATAAGTATGTTAAAACAGGACGAGATTGGAGTGCTATTAACATTAGAAGGTTGCGAAGCAATTGGGAAAGAAGCGATGAAATTACGTTTGTTTTATCAGTTAGGTGTACGTTCTTTTGGATTAACATGGAATTATGCTAATTTGTTAGCTGATGGGGCGCTAGAGACACGTGGAGCAGGTTTAACTACCTTTGGTAGACAAGTTGTACTAGAACTTAATACATTACACTTATGGACCGATCTATCCCATTTAAATGAGAGTAGCTTTTGGGATGTTATAGAAATTGCTAATAACCCTATTGCATCTCATTCAAATTGTTATAAACTTTGTCAGCATCCACGCAATTTAAATGAGGAACAAATTAAAGCTCTTATAAAACGAAATAGCATAATTGGTGTTACTTTTGTACCTCAGTTTTTAACAACTGAAAGACAAGCTAATATAACAGATATAGTAAAGCATATTGAATATATTTGTTCACTAGGTGGAGAAAAGAATATAGGGTTTGGTTCGGATTTTGATGGGATTTCGGAAACAGTTGTAAATGTCGCGGCATATAGGGATTATGAAAATGTTGTTAATGAGCTTTATAAACACTATAATGCATCTACTGTAAAAAGATTTTTATATGATAATTTTATTAAATGTATAAGTTTTTAAATGGAAATATTAAAAGTTAAAGCAACGTCGGTCCCTAATTCTGTAGCTGGTGCACTTGCAGGTGTTATTCGCGAACGCGGAACAGCAGAAATTCAAGCAATTGGTGCAGGTGCATTGAACCAAGCGGTAAAGGCAGTAGCAATTGCAAGAGGATTTGTAGCGCCTAGTGGTTTGGACCTGATTTGTATCCCAGCGTTTACGGATATTATGATTGATGGGGAAGAGCGTACAGCAATAAAATTAATTGTAGAACCTCGTTAAATGAGAATATTATTTGTTGGGGATGTAGTAGGATCTCCTGGTAGAAGTATGATTCAACAATACGTACCGGCGTTAAAGAAAAAATATACACCTACAGTAACAATCATTAATGGAGAAAACGCAGCAGGTGGGCGTGGTATTACAGAAAAAATTTATCGAAACTTTTTAGAGTGCGGCGCACAAGCGGTTACACTTGGAAACCATGCTTGGGATAATCGTGAGGTATTTGAATTTATTGATGATGCAAAATATCTTGCAAGACCAGCTAACTTCCCAGAAGGAACACCGGGAAAAGGTCTTATCTTTGTGAATTGTAACGGAACAGAAGTTGCAGTTATTAACTTACAAGGGCGTACGTTCCTTCCTCCGATTGATTGTCCATTCCGAAAAGTGGATGAATTAATTAACATTGCGAAAAAACGTACGAATATCATCTTTGTTGATTTTCATGCGGAAACTACAAGTGAAAAACAAGCGCTAGGTTGGTATGTAGATGGTCGTGCTACAGCGGTAGTAGGTACACATACTCATGTTCCTACAGCTGATAATCGCATTTTACCAAGCGGAACAGCATACATTACAGATGTTGGTATGACAGGCCCGTATGATGGGATTTTAGGTATGGATAGAGAAGCGGTCTTGAAGAAATTTTTAACAAACTTACCAGTACGATTTGAAGTGACAACTGGTAGAACACAATTAAGTGCAGTTCTAATTGATGTGGATCCGAATACAGGGAAAGCTAAAAAAATTGAACGTATCTTAATTAATGACGATCAACCATTTTTTGAGTAAATGACGAGTACATTTTGGATACTCATCTCCATTTTGCTTGCAACAGCAGTCGGTGCAGTTGTTGGCTTTTTTGTTCGAAAGTCTATTGCTGAAGCGAAGATTAATGGTGCAGCTAATGAAGCGAGACGTATTTTAGACGAGGCGAATCGTGATGCTGAAGCACTTAAGAAAGAAGCGCTTTTAGAAGCAAAGGATGAAATTCATACACTTCGTACAGAAGCTGAATTAGAAATTCGTGACCGTAGAAGCGAATTACAAAAACAAGAAAATCGTTTAATGCAAAAAGAAGAGAACCTTGATCGTAAAGACGAAACGCTCGATAAGCGCGAGCAACAGTTAGAGAAGAAAGAGGATTCTCTTGTAGCGAAACAACAACAGATTGAAGAGTTGGAAAGCAAAGTGGGAGAGTTAGTTCAAAAGCAACAAACAGAATTAGAGCGCATTTCCAATCTGACACGCGAACAAGCGAAAGCAATTATTCTTGGTAAAGTGGAAAGTGAAGTTTCTCATGAAATTGCCGTTATGGTAAAAGAAAGTGAAATTCGCGCGAAAGAAGAAGCGGATAAGAAAGCAAAAGAGATTTTATCTCTTGCAATGCAAAGATGTGCAGCTGATCATGTTGCTGAAACAACCGTTTCGGTTGTAAATCTTCCAAATGACGAAATGAAGGGACGTATTATCGGGCGTGAAGGTCGTAATATTCGTACGTTAGAAACGTTAACGGGTATTGACTTAATTATCGATGATACACCAGAGGCGGTAATCCTTTCTGGATTCGACCCAATTCGTCGTGAAACAGCTCGTATCGCTCTTGATAAACTAGTACAGGACGGACGTATTCACCCAGCGCGTATTGAAGAGATGGTCGAAAAATCAAGACGTGAAGTGGACGAGTATATTCGCGAAGTCGGAGAGCAAACAACGTTTGAAGTGGGTGTTCACGGATTACATCCAGATTTAATTAAGATTTTAGGTCGTTTGAAATACCGTACAAGTTACGGACAAAACGTCTTAAAACACTCTATGGAAGTTGCATATTTAACTGGACTTATGGCAGCAGAGCTTGGTGAGGATGAAAAACTAGCAAGACGTGCAGGTCTATTACATGATATCGGAAAAGCTATTGATCATGAAGTAGAAGGTAGCCACGTTGAAATTGGTGTTGAACTCGCGACGAAATATAAAGAGCATCCTGTAGTTATAAACAGTATTGCATCTCACCATGGTGACACAGAACCAACTTCTATCATTGCAGTTCTAGTTGCAGCAGCAGATGCATTATCAGCTGCAAGACCAGGAGCTCGTAGTGAAACGCTTGAAAACTACATTCGTCGTCTTGAAAAGTTAGAAGAAATTTCAGAGTCTTATGAAGGCGTAGAAAAATCTTTCGCAATTCAAGCAGGACGTGAAGTTCGTATTCTGGTAAAACCAGATACAATCGATGACTTAGAAGCTCATCGTTTAGCTCGTGATATTCGAAAACGTATTGAAAATGAACTGGATTACCCAGGACATATTAAAGTAACTGTTATTCGTGAAACACGTGCAGTGGAATACGCAAAATAAGTGCCAGAAACAACTCCAGGTGGTCGTGCGTTGAAATTCTATTCAACAGTTCGTCTTGAAGTACGTCGTGCTGAGCAATTAAAACAAGGTAACGACATCGTTGGTAATAAAACGAAAGTAAAAGTAGTGAAAAATAAAGTAGCACCACCATTCCGTGTTGCTGAAGTTGATATTATGTACGGAGAAGGTATTTCAAGAGAAGGTGAAATCTTAGATATGGCTTCTGAACTTGATATCGTTCAAAAGAGTGGTGCTTGGTACTCTTATAATGAAGAACGTTTAGGACAAGGTCGTGAAAATTCGAAGCAATTCTTAAAAGAGAATACGGATTTAAGAGAGGAAATTGCCTTCTTTGTTCGTGACCATCACGGAATTGGTGAAGACTCTGGTGTGGAAGACACGGAAGATTCAACTCTTTAAGTGGATTTTATTGTGACACATGCGGATAGCAAATTGAAAGATATAGGTAAAGAAATTAATCTTGATGAAAGGCGAGTAGGTGAAATATTAAAGTTACTCGGAATTAAAAGAACCAGACATAGAAAGATTTACTTGCCTAAAACCGCAGAAGTTGAACAAGAATTGAAAAATCCATATTTATCACATGTTGAAATTGCTATTAAGTATGGCGTATCCGATACATGTGTTGCTAAAAGGAGAAAAGAGCTTAATGTAAAGGTCAGAAAGAAAAATTATGATACTTTACTGGAACAACAGGTTGAACAGATGTTGTTAAGTTTAGATCTGGCGTTCATTAAGCAAAAAAGAATCGATAAGTGGTCTATTGATTTCTACTTAGGTAGAAAATATTGTTTAGATGTCCATGGGAAATGGGCACACTCACTCAAAAAGATAAAAGAAAACTTTTATTTATGGAAGAGGGCTGCTATAAATATGTTGTTATACATGAAGAAGAGTTAGATGAGTGATCGTCAAGCGGCATTAGATATGGCGTTAAAACAAATAGAGAAGCAATTCGGTAAAGGTTCAATTATGAAATTAGGAGAACAAGCGGAGCGTAGAATTTCTACAATTTCAAGTGGTTCTTTAGCACTTGATGTGGCACTAGGGGTAGGCGGATACCCACGTGGCCGTATTATTGAAATTTACGGACCTGAAAGTTCAGGTAAAACAACAGTTTCATTACACGCAATCGCTGAAGTACAGCGTCAAGGTGGACAAGCAGCGTTTATTGATGCAGAGCATGCGATGGATCCTGTATATGCACAAAAATTAGGCGTTAACATAGATGAATTACTATTGTCACAGCCTGATACAGGGGAGCAAGGACTAGAAATCGCAGAAGCACTTGTACGAAGTGGCGCGGTTGACATTATCGTAATTGACTCTGTAGCAGCTCTTGTACCGAAAGCAGAGATCGAAGGAGACATGGGTGACTCACACGTAGGTTTACAAGCACGTTTAATGTCACAAGCACTTCGTAAGCTTTCAGGTGCAATCAATAAATCAAAAACAATCGCAATCTTTATCAACCAAATTCGTGAAAAAGTTGGGGTTATGTTCGGAAATCAACTACAAGTTGCTTAAATGAATGCTGAAATTATTGCGGTTGGAACTGAATTATTACTTGGACAAATTGCGAATACAAATGCCCAGTTTTTATCTGAAAAGTTAGCTTCAATTGGAATTAACGTGTACTACCATACTGTTGTTGGTGATAATAACAAGCGATTACAAAAGGCAATTGAAGTAGCTGAAGGACGCGCTGATATGCTCATTTTTACAGGTGGATTAGGACCGACAAAAGACGATTTAACGAAGGAAACGATCGCGTCTAGCTTAGGGGAAGAGCTTGTATATGATGAAAAGGCACTAACTTCAATAAGCGATTATTTTAAGCGGACAGGCCGTGAATTTACGGAAAATAATAAAAAGCAGGCGCTCGTTTTAAATGGATCGACTGTATTTGCGAATGATCACGGTATGGCGCCTGGTATGGGATTAAACAAAAATGGAAAAGTTTATATTTTATTACCAGGGCCACCGAAGGAAATGAAGCCAATGTATGTAAGTTACGTAGAGCCTTTTTTACGTAATTTTACAACAGGAGAAAACATTTATTCGCGTGTTCTTCGCTTTTTCAGTATTGGGGAGTCTCAATTAGAGGTGAAAGTTCAAGATTTAATTGATGGACAAACGAACCCAACAATTGCCCCGCTAGCAAATGATGGTGAAGTGACATTACGTTTAACTGCTAAACATCATGATGCTTATAAGGCGGAGAAACTAATTCAACATATGGAAGATTTGATTTTAGAAAGAGTAGGAGAATTTTTCTATGGTTATGACCAAGAGTTTCTGCATTGTAAGGCGATAGAGTTATTGAAGAAAAAAGGATTAACTTTAGCGTGTGCAGAAAGTTTAACAGGCGGTCTCTTCGGAAATCAAGTAACAGAAAATGCTGGTGTTTCTTCCGTATTTAAAGGCGGTGTCATTTGTTATCATAATGATGTGAAACAACATGTTTTACATGTGCCTGAAGAAGTGTTGCGTACTGATGGTGCGGTTAGTAATGAATGTGCTCGTTACCTTGCTGAAAATGTTAAGGAACTATTAAAAGCAGATATTGGAATTAGTTTCACTGGGGTAGCAGGACCAGACGCTTCAGAACAGAAAGAGCCGGGAACAGTATTTGTTGGGTTGGCGATTAAAGGTGAACCAACTGTAGTCTTTCCTCTTCATTTAAGTGGAAGTCGTCAACAAATTAGGGAACGTTCGGCGAAATATGGATTTTATCATTTATATAAAAAGCTAGAAGAGATATAAATGTTAGCACCCTTTGATTGGGGTTCATACACAATTGGTGATGTAGATTTACCAATTCAACATTTAGTAGGGGCGCTTATCTTTATTATTGCCTCAGCTACAGATTGGATTGATGGACATTACGCAAGAAAGTATAATCTTGTAACAAACTTAGGGAAATTCCTTGACCCGTTAGCAGATAAATTACTTGTTTCGGCAGCACTTATCACATTAGTCGAGATGGGATCTGTACCAGCTTGGATCGTTATAGTAATTATAAGCCGTGAGTTTGCTGTGACAGGTTTACGACTTGTACTTGCTGGAACAGGGGAAGTCGTTGCAGCGAATCAATTAGGGAAAATTAAAACATGGACACAAATTATTGCGATTGCAGCGTATTTATTACACGATGTACCGTTAAATTTAATCCATATCCCAGTTGCAGATATATTCATATGGATTGCATTAATTTTTACTGTTATTTCAGGATGGGATTATTTCTGGAAAAATAGAGCTGCTTTTGTAAACTCAAAATAGGTGTTAGTAGTGACAGAATTAGGACAAAAGCTGAAAGAAGCAAGAGAAGCAAAAGGCTTGTCTATTGATCAGCTGCATGAGATTACAAAAATTCAAAAACGCCATTTATTAGCGATTGAAGAAGGCAATTATGACGTATTGCCAGGAGCTTTTTATGCACGTGCATTCATTAAACAATACGCAGATGCGGCTGGATTAAATGGAGAGGAACTGCTTGTAGAATATCAGAGTACGATACCACAATCTGAAAATCGTGATGTTCCACAAGTATCAACTGGACAAAAAACACAAGAAACAATGCAAAGATCTTCATCATTGCCAATGGCAGATCATATGCCGAAAATCTTAATTGCATTGTTAGTAATCGCATTTGGAGTCGTAGTTTGGTTTGTTATTCAAGCACTGACTGGAAAAGATGACGGACGAGTTCCGGCTACTCAAAGTGAGAAAATTGAAGTTAAAAAAGCAGAAAATTCTCCGCTAGATACGAAGAAAGATGAAGTGAAAGCGGAAGAGCCGAAAAAAGAGGAACCAAAGAAAGAAGAGCCAAAGAAAGAGGAACAACCAGCACAACCAACTGGAAAAGAAGAAGTGAAAGTAGTTGGAACAGCTGGTAAAGTATCTACTTTGGAAATTCATAATAATAAAACATTAGAACTGGAAATATCGGGTAAAGGTGCGAGTTATGTAGATGTTAAAGATGATACTGGTAAAGTAATTTTAAACACTACAGTACAAGAGGGCCAAATAGAAAAACATGATGTATCAACAGTAAAAGAAGTGCGACTTAATATTGGAAATGCAACGAATGTTGAAGTTAAACTGAATGGCCAAGTGGTCGCTTTCCCATTGGATCCAGAAAAAGAACTTCACCAAAGATTGGTGATAAAGAACCAAGGGATAGAGCAACCTGCACAATAAATGATTGAATGGTATTTTGAATATGAAATACATAAAAACCGACCTGGCTTGCTTGGTGACGTTTCTTCGTTAATCGGTATGCTCGGCATTAATATTGTCACAATTAATGGTGTTGATAATGCACGACGTGGGTTACTCCTTATGTGTGATAATCAAGAGCAGATCTCTAGACTTGAATCAATTTTAAATACGATGGATAACATAACGGTAACGAAATATCGTCCGCCAAAGCTAAGGGATAAACTAGCGGTTAGACATGGTAGGTACATACAACGAGATGCAGATGACAAGAAAACATTTCGTTTTGTGCGTGATGAATTAGGATTACTTGTAGACTTTATGGCGGAAATCATGAAAAAAGAAGGCCATAAACTAATTGGGATACGAGGAATGCCTCGTGTCGGAAAAACAGAATCCATTGTTGCCGCAAGTGTTTGTGCAAATAAACGATGGTTATTTGTATCATCTACTCTCATTAAGCAAACTGTTCGTAGTCAATTGATTGAAGATGAGTATAGCGATGACAATATTTTCATCCTAGATGGAATTGTGTCAACAAAGCGTGCCAATGAAAGGCATTGGCAACTCGTTCGTGAAATTATGAGATTGCCTGCAACGAAAGTTGTGGAACATCCTGATGTGTTTGTGAGTCAGTCAGAATACACATTGGATGATTTTGATTATATTATCGAGTTACGTAACGATTATGATGAAGAAATTCAATATAATTTAGTAGATGAAATTGAGCAAGGTACGCAAAATAATTTCTCTATGTTCGACTTTTAAATGTCAGTGTTAGATAATTTTGATCAGTGGAAGAGCTTTTTAGGAGAACGTTTAGAACAAGCGGAAGGAAAAGGGCTTAATAATGGTGCCGTATCGGATATGGCATTTCGTGTTGGGGATTATTTAGCAAATGAAGTAGAAGCGCGTAACGATCAAGAAAAATTATTGTCTGAGCTTTGGAAAGTTGCCGATGAACAAGAGCAACATACAATCGCAAATCTAATGGTTAAGTTTGTACAACATAAGTAAATGAAAAAGTATGCATTAGTAACTGGAGGGAGCGGAGGGATTGGCTCTGCTATTTCAAAACAATTAATTCAAGATGGATATACAGTATATGTTCATTACAATAACAGTGAAGAGAAGGTAAATGAGTTACAGAAGGAATGGGATGAAGTGATTCCTGTTCAAGCGAATTTAGCTTCTAGTGATGGGGCTGAGCAATTGTGGAAACAAATTGAACATCCTATTGATGTTATCGTATACGCGGCTGGAAAGAGTATCTTTGGATTAGTGACAGATGTAACAAATGATGAGTTGAATTATATGGTAGAACTTCAAGTTAAGAGTGTATATAAATTACTATCAATGGCACTTCCACCTATGATTGGGCGGAGAAGTGGAAATGTTGTAGTTGTTTCGTCTATATGGGGGCAAATAGGGGCTTCTTGTGAAGTGTTATATTCAATGGTAAAGGGAGCACAAAATTCATATGTGAAAGCTTTAGCAAAAGAGGTTTCTTTAAGTGGATTGCGTGTGAATGCAGTAGCACCAGGTGCAATTGAAACGGAAATGTTAAGTGTCTTTTCTGAAGAAGATAAAATTGGGATTGCTGAAGAGATACCATTAGGCAGAATAGGTTTACCAGAAGAGGTAGCAAAGACAGTTTCATTTCTCGTATCACCAGGAGCATCTTACATAACTGGACAAATTATCGGAGTGAATGGCGGCTGGCATTGCTAAATGGAGAAGATTGTTTATGAGCAATTAAAAGAGACGCTCTATTATGAAAAACTTCCGAATGGATTAGATGTATATATTTTACCGAAGCAAGGATTTAATAAAACATTTGCAACGTTTACGACAAAGTATGGTTCTATGGATAATACATTCGTACCATTAGGTAAAGAAGAGATGATTCGTGTACCTGACGGGATTGCGCATTTTCTTGAGCATAAATTATTTGAAAAAGAAGATCACGATGCTTTTCAATTGTTTAGTAAACAAGGAGCATCGGCAAATGCTTTCACATCCTTTACAAGAACAGCTTATCTTTTTTCATGCACATCAAATGTAGAACAAAATTTAAATACGTTGTTAAATTTCGTACAAGAGCCTTACTTCTCTGAAAAAACTGTTGAAAAAGAGAAGGGGATTATCGGACAGGAAATTCAAATGTATCAAGATAATCCAGATTGGCGCTTATACTTTGGATTAATTGATAGCTTGTTTGTAAAGCACCCCATTAAAATTGATATTGCAGGAACAATTGAGTCTATTAGTAAAATTACGAAAGACCTATTATATGAATGCTACGAAACATTTTATCATCCGAGCAATATGTTACTATTTGTTGTTGGAGCCATTGATCCAGAGAAAACAATGGATTTAGTGCGTGAAAATCAAGCGAAAAAAGATTATAAAAACCAGCCGGAAATTGTACGTTCATTTGAAGATGAACCAAATGAGGTAAATGAAAAGAAGAAAATTATTTCAATGCCTGTACAAACACCGAAATGTTTAGTTGGTATTAAAGCGACAAATTTAAAAGAAAAAGGGAAATCTCTTTTAAAACAAGAAATCGCGCTTACATTACTTTTAGATTATTTATTTGGAAAAAGCTCCATTCATTACGAAGCGTTATATAATGAAGGGCTTATTGATGATTCGTTCTCGTATGACTATACGGAAGAAAATAACTTCGGTTTTGCAATGGTTGGCGGTGATACGAAGCAACCGGATGAATTGGAAAAGCGTTTGAAAGATATTTTATTAAATACAAATTATGATCAATTAGATGAGGCAGCATTAGAACGAGTAAAGAAAAAGAAAATTGGTGGCTTTTTACGCTCATTGAATTCACCGGAATATATTGCGAATCAATTTACGCGATATGCGTTTAATGAATCTAGCTTGTTTGATGCATTGACTGAATTAGAAAGTCTAACTATTCAAGATTTACAAGAAGTAGCGAAATTATTATTATCAGAAGAAAAAATGAGCGTTTGTCAAGTTTTACCGAAAAAATAAATGGAACAACAATTACATGAGTTAGGTGGTTTACGAGTACATATTATTCCGACTGATAAATATAAAACAAATACGTTTGTATTTCGTTTTAAAGCACCTTTAAATGAGGAGACGGTGACAGAGCGTGCCCTATTGCCGTACGTATTGCAAAGTGCGACAGAAAAACTGCCTTCTGTAATTCGTCTTCGTCAATATTTAGAAGAACTATACGGGTCTTCTTTGGCAGTAGATGTAAGTAAAAAAGGGGAAGACCATATCATCTCCATTTATGTAGACATTGCAAATGAAGTATATTTACACGATGCACCACCGTTATTTGAAAAAGCGCTTTCTATGTTATCGGATATTGTTTTACATCCAGCAACAGAGGGGAATAGTTTCCTACCTTCCATTGTAGAAAGTGAAAAGAGAGCGCTTTTGCAGAGAATTGAAGCTACTTATGATGATAAAATGCGCTATGCAAATGAGCGTTTAATCGAAGAAATGTGCAAAGTAGAACCGTATCGATTAAGTGCAAATGGAAAAAAAGAGAGTGTTACTTCTATTACAAATGAAAGTCTGTATCAATATTATCAAAAGGTGTTAGCCGAAGATGAAATGGATTTATATATTATTGGTGATATTACAGAAAACGCAGTTGATCTTGTAAGTAAGTATTTTTCTATTACAGCGCGTCCTGTGAGAGAAAGAAATGTACTCCTTCATAAGCGAAATAATGAAGAAAAAGAAGTTGTTGAAAAACAAGAATTAAAACAAAGTAAATTACACATTGGTTATCGTACGTTTGTCACATATAAAGATGAAGATTATTTCGCGCTGCAATTGTTCAATGGGCTATTTGGAGGTTTTTCTCATTCGAAGTTATTCGTAAATGTCCGTGAAAAAAATAGTTTAGCGTACTATGCAGCATCAAGATTTGAAAGTCATAAAGGCTTGTTATTTGTTATGTCAGGGATTGAAGCGAAAAATTATGAAAAAGCAGTTGAAATAATTAAAGAACAAATGCTTGCGATGCAAAATGGTGATTTTTCTGAAGAAGAGATGCAGCAAACGAAAAGTGTCATTCAAAATCAAATATTAGAGGCAATTGATACGCCGCGTGGATTTGTGGAAATGCTATATCATGGTATTATTTCAGATCGTACACGTCCAGTTGAAGAATGGCTAACGGGTATAGAAAGTGTGACGAAAGAAGAGATTGTGAAAGTTGCTAAAAATATTGAACTAGATACAATTTACTTTTTACAAGGAACGGAGGGAGAATAAATGAGCTTTTTAGATATATTAGCCATTCTTGTGACGGGTACGTTATATACATCGGCACCTATAATTTTCACAGCACTAGGTGGTGTATTTAGTGAACGATCGGGTGTTGTAAATATCGGATTAGAAGGACTAATGCTATTTGGTGCATTTATTGGAGTTGTTACAAACTTATTAATGGGTGATACTTGGGGAACGATGACGCCGTGGATTGCGTTATTATTTGCGGCAATTGGTAGTGGGTTATTTGCATTGCTTCATGCAGTAGCATCTATTACATTCCGAGCGGATCAAGTTGTAAGTGGTGTAGCAATTAACTTCTTATCTCTTGGTTTAACAGTATTTGCAATTAAGAAGATCTTTGATAAAGGGCAAACTGATTTTATTCAGTACCGTATTGAAAAGATTGATATTCCAGGTCTTTCAGATATTCCGGTTATAGGGAAAATATTCTTTTCAAATGTACCAATAACGTCGTATATTGCGATTGTTTTAGCATTTGTTGTTTGGTATGTTATTTATAAAACACCGTTCGGTCTTCGATTGCGTGCTGTTGGTGAACACCCAATGGCAGCGGATACGATGGGGATTAACGTATATAAAATGCGCTATATCGGCGTTTGTATATCAGGTGTATTTGCCGGAATTGGTGGAGCGATTTTTGCGATGTCAATTTCTAATAACTTCTCAGGGGCAACTATTACAGGACAAGGTTTCTTAGCTTTAGCTGCTATGATCTTTGGGAAGTGGAATCCACTAGGCGCACTAGGTGCAGCTCTATTCTTTGGTTTTGCTCAGTCTCTTAGTGTAACTGGTGGAACAATTCCTGTATTAGACCAGATTCCAAGTGTTTTATTAACGATATTACCATATGTATTCACAATATTAGCACTTGTCGGTTTTGTAGGTCGTTCTGAAGCTCCGAAAGCATTAGGAACTCCTTATGAAAAAGGAAAACGATAAATGGCTAAAAAACTTTTAACAGAACGAACGATAAATATTTTAGTCCCAGTACTATCCGTTATTTTTGGCTTACTTGTAGGAGCAATTGTAATGCTAGTTAGTGGCTATGACCCAATTGTTGGTTATAGTGCACTTTGGACAGGCATGTTCGGCAGCCCAAGTGCGATTGGTGAAACGCTTCGTACAATGATACCGCTTATTCTTGCTGGTTTATCGGTGGCGTTTGCATTTCGTACAGGTTTATTTAATATCGGGGTAGAGGGTCAATTGTTAGTTGGTTGGCTTGCAGCGGTTTGGTTCGGTTATGCAGTCTCGCTACCAGCTGTTCTTCACATTCCATTATCTATTTTATTCGCAGCGTTGGTAGGCGGAATCTGGGGTTTCATCCCTGGATATTTAAAGGGAAAGTTTCAAGTTAATGAAGTTATTGTAACAATTATGATGAACTATATTGCGTTATATGTAACATATGATATTATTAAGCGCTTTTTACACGAGGGTAACGATAAAACGTACGACATTAAAGAAAGTGCGTCATTATCTTCAGACTGGCTTGCATCCATTACTGATGGTTCACGCCTTCACTGGGGAATTATTGTAGCAATTTTAATCGCTATTTTAATGTGGTTCTTATTAGATCGAACAACTTTAGGTTATGAATTAAAGTCGGTAGGATTTAATCAACATGCTTCTCAATATGCAGGTATGAAAGTTTCTCGTAATGTAGTATTTTCCATGACAATTGCTGGTGCGTTTGCAGGGATTGGTGGAGCGATGGAAGGATTAGGAACATTCCAAAGCATGACAGCGATGTCCTCCTTTACAGGGGTAGGATTTGACGGGATTGCCGTAGCCTTACTTGGAGGGAATAATCCGTTTGGCATTATTCTTTCAGCTTTATTATTTGGTGGTTTGAAAAGTGCTTCCCCTCAAATGAACTTTGAGGCAGATGTGCCATCAGAGCTTATAAACGTAATTATTGCATGTATCATCTTCTTTGTTGCATGTAGTTATGTGTTAAGATGGGCGCTTACACGCATGAGCAAGGAGGGGAAATAAATGGAATACGTAATTGAGATGAATAACATTACGAAAGTATTCCCAGGCATTGTAGCGAATGATGATATTACGCTGCAAGTAAAGCAGGGAGAAATACATGCTTTACTTGGAGAAAATGGTGCAGGGAAATCCACATTGATGAATGTACTATTTGGTTTGTACCAGCCAGAACAAGGTGAAATTAAAATTAAAGGAAAAACTGTAAATATTACAAATCCGAATATAGCAAATGACCTTGGTATTGGAATGGTACATCAGCACTTTATGCTTGTTCATAATTTTACAGTTACAGAGAATATTATTCTCGGAAACGAACCGAAGAAAAAAGGGAAAATTGCTGTTGAGGAAGCTGCTAAAGAAATTCAACAGCTGTCTGAACAATACGGTTTAGCTGTAGATCCATATGCGAAAATACAAGATATTTCTGTCGGTATGCAACAGCGCGTTGAGATTTTAAAAACACTTTACCGCGGGGCAGAAATTTTAATATTTGATGAACCGACAGCTGTGTTAACACCACAAGAAATTCATGAGCTAATTCAAATTATGAAAAAGCTTGTGCAAGAAGGAAAATCTATTGTTCTTATTACACATAAGTTGAAAGAAATTATGGAAGTTTGCGATCGTTGTACGATTATTCGTAAAGGAAAAGGGATTGGAACGGTTGACGTTGCAAATACGGATGAAAATAAACTTGCAGAATTAATGGTCGGACGTCAAGTGAATTTTAAAACAGAAAAAATAGACGCGAAGCCAAAAGAAGAGGTACTTTCAATTGCAAATCTTGTTGTTCACGATGCACGTCAACTACCTGCTGTAAAAGGCCTTGACTTAACTGTTCGTGCGGGGGAAATTGTTGGTATTGCAGGAATTGATGGAAACGGACAAAGTGAATTAATAGAAGCAATTACTGGTTTACGAAAAGTTGAGTCAGGTTCTATTGCAATTAAAGGGAAAGAAATAACAAATTGGCCTGTTAGAAGAATAACAGAAGAGGGAATTGGTCATATTCCAGAAGATCGTCATAAACACGGACTCGTTCTTGATTTTTCTGTTAGAGATAATATAGTTTTGCAAACGTACTATAAAAATCCGTTTTCAAAGAAAGGGATTTTAAATTTCAGCAAAATTACAGAAAAAGCTAAGGCGCTTATTGAACAGTTTGATGTACGTACACCTAGTGAGCAAACGTTAGCTCGTGCACTATCTGGGGGGAATCAGCAAAAGGCAATTATTGCACGTGAAGTAGACCGTGATCCAGATTTATTAATTGCAGCACAGCCGACACGTGGTTTAGATGTAGGAGCAATTGAATTTATTCATAAGAGATTAATAGAGCAAAGGGATAAAGGAAAAGGTGTATTACTTTTATCACTAGAGTTAGAGGAAATCTTAAATGTTAGCGATCGAATTGCTGTTATTTATGAAGGAACAATTGTAGCAATAGTTGATGCGAAAGAAACGAATGAACAACAGCTTGGATTGTTAATGGCTGGAGGAACAAAGAAGGAGCAGGTGGGTACAAATGGCTAAGTGACAGCAAGAAGTAAGGGACAGCAGCGTAAGAAGAAATATATATATATCATTTTAGGAGGGGTTTCTAGTATGAAGAAAAAAGCAGGTCTTTTATTATCGTTAACATTAGCAGCAAGTACAGTTTTAGGTGCATGTGGTAACTCGGATAAGGCGAGCAGTGACAAGAAAGACAGTAAAGACAATAAAGACTTCAAGGTCGGTATGGTAACGGATGTTGGGGGCGTTGATGATAAATCATTCAACCAATCTTCTTGGGAAGGACTAAAAAAGTTTGGTAAAGATAACGATTTAAAGGAAAAGACAAATTATCGTTACCTACAGTCTGAAAAAGAAGCAGATTATATTCCGAACTTAAAGAAATTCTCAAAAGATAAGTATGATTTATCTTTCGGAATTGGTTATAAATTAGAAGGTGCAATTAAAGAAGTAGCAAAAGAATCTCCAAAACAACAATTCGCAATCGTTGATACTGTTGTAGATGCACCAAACGTTACAAGCATTACATTTAAAGATCATGAAGGCTCATTCCTTGTAGGTGCGGTAGCAGCTATGTCAACGAAATCGAATAAAGTAGGATTTGTTGGTGGAATGAAGAGTGATTTAATTAGTAAATTCGAAAATGGATTTAAAGCCGGTGCAAAGGCAGTAAATCCAAATATTGAAATCGTATCTGAATATGCAGAAGCATTTGATAAACCTGAAAAAGGTACAGTTCTTGCTTCAGCAATGTATGGTCAAGGCGTAGATGTAATTTATCATGCTGCTGGTGGTACAGGTAATGGCGTGTTCACTGAAGCGAAAAACCGTAAGAAAAAAGGTGAAAACGTTTGGGTAATCGGTGTTGATCGTGACCAAAACCAAGAAGGTATGCCTGAAAACGTAACATTAACTTCAATGGTAAAACGTGTAGATATCGCTGTTGAAAAAGTAGCACAAGAAGCGAAAGACGGTAAATTAAAAGGCGGTAAAGTAGAAGCGTTTGGCTTAAAAGATGACGGCGTTGGTATTGCAAAAACAACTGAAAACGTGAAAAAAGTTAACCCTGAAATTTTAACAAAAGTAGAAGAGTTTGAAAAGAAAATTACAGATGGTGCAATTAAAGTACCAGCTACAGATAAAGAGTATAAAGAATATGAAGCTTCTCTAAAAAAATAAATGTCAGTAAAATCCGATAGCCGTCACCTATATTTACGGGTGATTGATCACATTAAAGAAAAAATTAAAGATGGGGCTTACAAAGAAAGACAAAAGCTGCCATCAGAGTTTGATTTAGCGAAAGAACTTGGCGTAAGTAGAGCTACTTTAAGGGAAGCGTTGCGTATTTTAGAAGAAGAAAATGTTGTCATTCGTAGACATGGTGTAGGGACGTTTGTAAATGCAAAGCCGTTATTTTCTTCTGGAATAGAACAACTTTCTAGTATTACAGATATGATTTCTAGTGTGGGGAAAACACCAGGAACAATCTTTTTATCATCATCTACAACAACTTTAACAGAAGAAGAAAAAGAGAAGTTTAATAGTGAAGATGGTTTTAATGCAGTGATGATTGAGCGTGTGCGTACAGCAGATGGGGAACCTGTTGTATATTGCATTGATAAACTTGCAAAAGAAATATTGCCGGATTTATCGGGCTACAATGAAGAATCATTACTTACAGTGATACATAATAACACGCATAAGCGCATAACGTATGCGGTTGCTCATATTGAGCCAATTGGTTACCATCCGAAAATCTCACCGATTTTAGAATGTGAGCCTGAAACAGCACTGCTTGTATTAAAACAAATGCACTATGATCAAAATGATGAGCCAATCTTATATTCTATTAATTACTTTAGAGCGGATAAGTTTAGCTTCCACGTATTAAGAAAACGTATGTAAATGGCAAAACAAAAGCAAAGAGGGACGAAGGCAAAGGCAAGACGTACGATAAAGCCAACTCTATATTATGAAATCGTCGGTTTGGCTCTTTTTGCACTTTCAATCATTACGATTTTACAGCTAGGCGTTGTAGGGAAATCGTTTGTGTTATTTTTTCGCTTCTTCTTTGGTGAGTGGTACATAATTGGTGTGTTAGGTGTAATAGCTTTATCGGTTTCGTTTGTTATAAAACGTGGATGGCCGAACCTTTTAAATAAACGGTTAATCGGTTTTTATTTAATTGTATTGGCGATATTAATGTTCAGTCATATCACATTATTTAACCTTCTTACGAAAGATGGAGCAGTGCAAAATACTTCTGTTATTGTGAGTACGAAAGATAACTTCTTTCTCGAAATGAAAAAAGGGCCAGATAGCGTTCACTTAGGCGGTGGGATGTTTGGTGCGCTCATGTTCGCAACATGTTACTTCTTATTTGATGAAGTAGGAGCCTATATCATTGGGATTATTTTAGTTATTCTTGGAATACTTTGTATAACAAATAAGCATATTGGAGAAGTTCTTGCCCCGGTGGGTAGAATTCTTAGAAGTCAATTTCAAGTTATACAAGGGGATTATAAAGATTGGCGATCCAAAAGGGTTGCTGAACAAACAGAAAAGAAAAAAACAACAAGAAGTTCAAGGCACGCACCTGCTGTGGAGCAAGAAGAAGTTATTGAGCCGATGGAAGAGATGCAAATAAATCCGCCCATTATTTCAAATTTCACTGAGAATTATCCTGTAAATGAAGAAGAGGATAAACGGATAGAAGAAGAACATGTAACAGATTCAATTACTTCACCGTTTATTGAAGAAGCTCCACCTATTGAAGAGCCTAAGAAAAAGCGTGGAGAAAAAATTGTGGAATCTTTAGAGGCGGAAACAAGTGCCCCACCGATGCAATTTTCAAATGTTGAAAATAAAGATTATAAGCTTCCATCTCTTGATATATTAAAGTTCCCCAAAAATAAGCAAGTTACAAATGAAAATGCGGAAATTTATGAAAATGCTCGTAAATTGGAACGTACATTCCAAAGTTTTGGTGTGAAAGCGAAAGTAACAAAAGTACATAGAGGTCCTGCAGTTACGAAGTATGAAGTGTATCCTGATATGGGAGTAAAGGTAAGTAAAATTGTTAGTTTAAGTGATGATTTAGCGCTTGCTTTAGCTGCGAAAGACATTCGTATTGAAGCGCCTATTCCCGGGAAATCAGCTGTAGGGATTGAAGTTCCGAACTCAGAAGTTTCTATGGTAACACTTAGGGAAGTGCTGGACTCTAAGGCTAATAATCATCCGGAAGAGAAGTTGTTAATTGGTCTTGGACGAGATATTACAGGTGAAGCTGTATTAGCTCGTTTAAATAAAATGCCCCATTTACTAGTAGCTGGCGCGACAGGTAGTGGGAAAAGTGTATGTATTAACGGGATTATAGTTAGTATTTTAATGCGTGCAAAACCGCATGAAGTAAAATTAATGATGATCGATCCGAAAATGGTAGAGTTGAATGTATATAATGGTGTGCCCCATTTGTTAACGCCAGTTGTAACTGATCCGAAAAAAGCATCGCAAGCTTTGAAAAAAGTTGTGAGTGAGATGGAACGCCGTTATGAGTTGTTCGCTCATAGTGGTACGCGTAATATTGAAGGGTATAACGATTATATTAAAGCACATAATAGTCAATCAGAAGCGAAACAACCTGAATTACCATATATTGTAGTAATTGTGGATGAGTTAGCAGATTTAATGATGGTTGCTTCGTCGGATGTAGAGGATGCGATAATGCGCTTGGCACAAATGGCTCGTGCGGCTGGTATTCATTTAATTATTGCAACGCAGCGCCCGTCAGTTGATGTTATTACGGGTGTCATTAAAGCGAATATTCCATCACGTATTGCATTCGCTGTATCTTCTCAAACGGATTCTCGTACAATTCTTGATGGTGGTGGTGCAGAGAAGCTGCTAGGGCGTGGAGATATGCTATTTATACCAATCGGTGCATCAAAGCCTGTTCGTGTACAAGGTGCATTTTTATCAGATGATGAAGTTGAGAGAGTTGTAGAATATGTTATTGGACAGCAAAAAGCACAATATCAAGAGGATATGATTCCACAAGATGTCCCTGAGACAAAGCAGCAAGTAGAAGATGACTTATACGATGAAGCAGTTCAGCTCGTAGTGGAAATGCAAACAGCGTCTGTTTCTATGTTGCAACGTAGGTTTAGAGTAGGTTATACGCGAGCTGCTCGTCTAATTGATGCAATGGAAATGAACGGTGTAGTAGGTCCATATGAGGGTAGTAAACCGAGAGAAGTGCTCATTAATGATGTACAAGAAAAAAGTTCTTAAATGATTCTATATACAATTATGCCAGAACAACTTGTATACCCTGCCGATTATTCGCAATGTGAAAGTCAAAAAGTTGTAAATATAAATGGTATTGAATTGATGGTTTCTGAAGAGGAACATGGGTGTTATGCTATTGTGCGTGTGTTAAGTACGAATCCATTTCACTACTTAGAGTACGAGCCTGGTCAGAAAATAACCTTTTAGATGACAGAACGTGATCGTTATACAAATGAAGAAAAAGAAGCTGGGCCGAAAGAAGTTCCGAAAGAAGCTTCAATAGTGGAGAAAATTCAACAGCTTGGACAAACGAATGTACCGCAAATGAATGAATCACGTATTCATTGTTTAACAATCATTGGACAGGTGGAAGGTCATGTTCAGTTGCCACCGCAAAATAAAACAACAAAATATGAGCACATTATCCCGCAAATTGTCGCGATTGAGCAAAATCCAAAAATTGAAGGTTTGCTTTTAATATTAAACACAGTTGGAGGAGACGTTGAAGCAGGGCTAGCAATTTCTGAGATGGTAGCTTCGCTTTCGAAACCGACGGTATCTCTTGTTTTAGGCGGAGGGCATTCGATTGGTGTACCAATTGCAGTTTCGACTGATTATTCATTTATTGCAGAAACAGCGACGATGACAATTCACCCAATTCGTTTAACTGGTCTTGTTATAGGTGTGCCGCAAACATTTGAGTATTTGGATAAAATGCAAGAAAGAGTCATTCGATTTGTGACGAAGCATTCGAAAGTAACGGAAGATCGTTTTAAAGAACTTATGTTTGCGAAAGGGAATTTAACGCGAGATATTGGGACGAATGTAATTGGTGGAGATGCAGTGAAGTATGGTCTTATTGATGATGTGGGTGGCATTGGGAGTGCGCTTCGAAAACTAAACGAATTAATAGAGGTTCGCGGAGATGGTAGTGCAGAAGGGACGATGCTACAATGAATGAAGAGAAAAGAGAATGAGTCTGTTAAAGTATTTGCTCTTGGTGGAGTAGGTGAAATCGGGAAAAATATGTACTGTGTTGAAATTGATTCTGAAATCTTTATTGTAGATGCAGGATTAATGTTCCCAGGAGATGAAATGTTTGGGATTGATATCGTTATTCCTGATATTACATACTTAGTGGAAAATCAAGAGCGAGTAAAAGGTTTATTTATTACTCATGGTCATGAAGATCATATTGGTGGAATTGTTTATGTACTTCGTAAATTATCTATTCCAGTGTATGCAACGAAATTAACGGTAGGACTTATACAAGAAAAACTTGGCGAAGCGGGCATGTTAGGCCGTGTAGACTTAAAAACAATCGATTCAAATTCGACAGTAGAGTTTAATACTACAACAGTTTCATTCTTTGGAACAACACATAGTATTCCGGATTCTGTTGGTGTTTGTTTCCATACATCAAAAGGTGCTGTAGTGTATACAGGAGACTTTAAATTTGATCAAACTCCAATTGGAAATAATGGAGCAGATCTTGGAAAAATGGCGCAAATCGGAAATGAAGGCGTACTTTGCTTATTATCTGATAGTACAAACGCTGAGCGTCCAGGCTATACAGGTTCGGAAAAAGAAGTTGGTGTAGAAATTTCTAAAGTGTTCTACGGTGCAGAAGGTCGTATTATCGTTGCTTCATTTGCATCGAACGTACACCGTATTCAACAAGTATTTGACGCAGCTGCCGAAACAGGAAGAAAAGTAGCGGTAGTAGGACGTAGTATGGTGAAAGTAGTAGACATTGCAAGACGTCTTGGTTATTTAGATGTTCCAGAAGGCATGGTTATTTCATTACAAGAAGTAGACAACTTCCCAGAGAAAAAGGTAGCTATTTTAACGACAGGTAGTCAAGGGGAACCGATGGCAGCCCTTTCTAGAATGGCGAAGCAAGCTCATAAACAAATTTCAATTCGTAAAGGTGATACTGTTATTATTGCAGCTTCTCCAATTCCGGGGAATGAAATATCTGTATCGAAAATTATTGATTTGTTATTTAGAGCTGGAGCTGAAGTTATTTATTACGGTGAAAGAAAAGTTCACGTTTCAGGTCATGGTAGCCAAGAAGAATTAAAACTAATGTTAAATTTAATGAAACCAAAGTATTTTGTACCCGTACATGGTGAGTTTCGTATGCAAAAAGCACATGCATATTTAGCTGAAGATGTAGGTATTACAAGAGAAAATATCTTTATCGTAGAAAAAGGCGATGTAATTGCTTTTGGTGATGATGAAGCAAATTTAGTTGGTAAAGTGCCAGCTGGTAATGTGTTAATTGATGGTTTAGGTGTAGGTGACGTTGGTAATATCGTTCTTCGAGATAGAAAGATGTTATCTCAAGATGGAATATTAGTAGTTGTTGTAACACTTGGTAAAGATGAAAAGAAAATTATCTCTGGTCCAGAAATCATTTCACGTGGTTTTGTATATGTTCGTGAATCAGAAGCATTAATTGAACGATCTACAGAGATTGTACGCATGATTGTTGAGCAATCAATTAAAGAATATTCGATTGAATGGTCTATGTTAAAACAAAATATTCGTGAATTATTAGGGCAGTTCTTGTACGAAGAGACAAAGAGAAAACCTATGATTTTACCGATTATTATGGAAGTGTAAATGATAGATTTTGGGACAATTGCAACTGCGATGGTAACACCGTTTGATATAAACGGGAATATCGATTTTGCAAAGACAACGAAATTGGTAAATTATTTAATTGATAACGGTACAACAGCAATCGTGGTAGGAGGAACGACAGGTGAATCTCCTACATTAACTTCAGAAGAAAAAGTAGCGTTATATCGCCATGTCGTATCTGTTGTCGATAAAAGGGTGCCCGTAATCGCTGGAACAGGTAGCAATAATACACATGCCTCTGTTGACTTAACTAAAAAAGCAACAGAAGTTGGTGTTGATGCAGTTATGCTAGTAGCGCCGTATTATAACAAACCGAGTCAAGAAGGAATGTATCAGCACTTTAAAACGATTGCTGAAAGCACGCCACTTCCGGTTATGCTATATAACGTTCCAGGACGATCTATTGTAAAAATCTACGTTGATACAGTTGTTCGTTTATCAGAAATAGAAAACATTGTTGCGATTAAAGATGCAGGCGGCGATGTACTAACAATGACAGCAATCATTGAAAAAACAGCGGACGACTTTGCAGTATACAGCGGTGATGACGGTTTAACGTTACCGGCTATGGCGGTTGGAGCGAAAGGTATCGTTTCAGTAGCATCTCATGTTATCGGAAATGAAATGCAAGAAATGATTACAGCATTCCAAGCGGGAGAGTTTAAGAAGGCGCAAAAATTACATCAATTACTTGTAAGAGTAACGGATTCATTATTTATGGCGCCAAGCCCAACTCCAGTAAAAACAGCGTTACAAATGGTTGGATTAGATGTAGGTTCTGTACGTTTACCGCTTCTTCCATTAACAGAAGAAGAAAGAGTAACGTTACAATCTGTAATGCAATCTATTCCTCGTTAAATGAAAATAATTGTTCAAAAATTTGGTGGCACATCAGTACGTGATGAAAATGGACGTAAGCATGCGCTTCATCATATAAAAAAATCGTTAGCTGCTGGTTATAAAGTAGTTACTGTCGTATCTGCTATGGGTCGTAAAGGTGAACCGTATGCAACGGATACGTTATTAAGTCTTGTAAATCAAGAGGAATCTACTATTTCTAAACGTGAGCAAGATTTATTATTATCATGTGGAGAGTTAATCTCTGCAATTGTTTTCTCTAATATGTTGAATGAGAACGGCATAAAAGCAGCGGCATTAAATGGTGCACAAGCTGGTTTTGTAACAAATGATGACTTTACGAATGCGAAAATCGTTGAAATGAATTGCGATCGTATACATGAAGAATTAGAAAATCTAGATGTAATCGTCGTTACAGGATTCCAAGGGCAAACGAAAAAAGGTGATACGACAACACTTGGACGCGGAGGTAGCGATACTTCAGCTTCAGCATTAGGTGTTGCGCTTCATGCTGAATTTATTGATATCTTCACAGATGTAGAAGGTGTTATGACTGCGGATCCTCGTATCGTAAAAGATGCACGTCATCTTCAAACAGTAACGTATAACGAAATTTGTAACATGGCTTACCAGGGTGCAAAAGTCGTTCATCCACGCGCGGTTGAAATTGCGATGCATGCAAAAGTACCGCTTCGTGTACGTTCTACGTATTCTGATAGCGAAGGTACGCTTATTGCAGCATACGATGGTGCTACAAAAGGGCAGGATGTAGAAGAACGTCCTGTTACAGGTATTGCCCACGTATCAAGCGTAACGCAAATTAAAGTACTTGCAAAAGAAACGGCATATGATTTGCAACAACATGTATTTAAAGAAATGGCAAACGAAGGCATTAGTGTTGATTTAATTAACATTTCTCCTACTGGTGTAGCTTACACAGTAAATGATAATGTATCAGCTCGTGCTGTCGAAGTGTTGAAACAACTTGGATATGAGCCAATTGTGACAGAGCATTGTGCCAAAGTATCTATCGTTGGAGCTGGAATGGCAGGAATCCCAGGGGTTACTGCAAAAATCGTTACAGCTTTAGCGGAAAAAAATATTCAAATTCTGCAATCGGCAGATAGTCATACGACAATTTGGGTTCTTGTAAAAGAAACTGATTTAGTGGAGGCTGTAAATGCATTACATAGTGCGTTTGAGCTTTCAAAAGAAAAGCAACTGGAACAATAAATGGAAAAGCAAAAAACTTTTCATGTCGCTGTAGTTGGAGCAACCGGCGCAGTTGGTGAACAAATGTTAAATACTTTAGAGAAACGAGAATTTCCAATCGGGAAATTAACGTTACTTTCATCTAAACGATCTGCAGGTAAGAAACTTGTATTTAAAGGCGAAGAATTTACAGTTCAAGAGGCGACTCCTGAAAGTTTTGAAGGAGTAGATATCGCACTATTTAGTGCTGGTGGATCTGTATCCAAACAATTAGCGCCAGAAGCAGCAAAGCGCGGTGCGATTGTTGTTGATAATACAAGTGCATTCCGTATGACAGAAAACGTGCCACTTGTTGTACCTGAAGTAAATGAAAATGACTTAAAAGAACATAATGGTATTATTGCAAATCCAAACTGTTCTACAATTCAAATGGTAGTAGCTCTTGAGCCAGTTCGTCAGCAATATGGTTTAAAACGAGTAATCGTTTCCACATATCAAGCTGTATCAGGTGCTGGTGCGGCAGCGATTGAAGAACTTCATGAACAATCACAAGCAATCTTAAATGGCGAAGAAGTTAAGGCGAATGTTTTACCTGTATCAGGTGATAAAAAACATTACCAAATTGCTTTTAATGCGATTCCACAGATTGATAAGTTCCAAGATAATGGATTTACGTTTGAAGAAATGAAAATGATTAATGAAACGAAAAAAATTATGCATATGCCTGAATTAGAAGTAGCGGCAACATGCGTACGTTTACCAGTTGTATCAGGACATTCTGAGTCTGTTTACATCGAAGTAGAAAAAGAAGGCGTTACAGTAGCAGAATTGAAGAGCTTACTTGCAAATGCAGAAGGTATTGTGCTACAAGATAATCCAGAAGAGCAGTTATATCCAATGCCAGCTACTGCAGTAGGTAAAAACGAAGTATTCGTTGGAAGAATCCGTAAAGATTTAAATAACGATAAAGGATTCCATCTTTGGGTCGTATCTGATAACTTATTAAAAGGCGCTGCATGGAATTCTGTTCAAATTGCAGAGCGTTTAGTAAAATTACAATTAGTGTAAATGGCAACGAAAAACATCTACTTCGTCCCATTCGGTCAAGACGCACCAGAGAAAAAACCGAACTCAATGGTAGCTCGTATGGAGCTACTGGAAGATACAGTATTAGAAGCGCTACAAGGAAAACAATTGCAACCGGTTGTCGTAGAAAAATTCAGATATATGAATTAAATGCAGGAAGTTTTACGACAACTTGTCGGGCAGACTGTGATTCTTGCCACTATTGCAGACGCACCAAATGTAGCCCCTCTTTTCTTTTTATTCAATATTACTTCTGTGAATGATTTTTTAGTTACAGTTACAGATCCAGTTAGCAACGCAACCTTCGTAGTTAATATTTCTGATGTAATAGGGGTAGGGTTTTCACTAACAGTACCACCTCTAACATTACTTCCACCTGACGATTTAGGGTGCGAATGCGATTGTCGTGAACGACCAATTAGAGAATTACTAGATACACTGATTGGTTCTACAGTGAATCTTTTAGTAAGTAATGGCTCTATGGCAACGGGGTTTAATGTGGAACAAACAGCTCTTGGTATAGTGATAGGTACTTTGCCGATACCTATAAATCCACCTCCACCTACACTCTTTAGATTCGCTATTTCAACTTGTAAAATTACAGCTGTGGATATAACTCCTACGGGGACATAGATGAGTTCTTTTACATTTAACAAAATGCGTAAAGACTTTATTCAAATTGCGAAAGGATGGAAAAGACCTACTTGGGCACCATTGAAACGAAATTTTCTAAACGTTCCAGGATATCCAGGCGCAAGATTGTTAAACACACAAACAGAAATGCGCGTTTTATCTATTCCGGTAGGAATTATAGTGCCTGATGGATCTAACTTAGAAAAGCTGAAAGAAGAAATTGCAAGTTGGCTAATAACAGATCAACCAACAGAGCTTATTTTTGATGTAGAACCAAACAGAACGTATTTAGCAATTGTGGATGAGAACTTTGATCCAGATGAATTTGTAACACTTGGAATAGGAACGCTTAAATTTATTTGTTCAATGCCTTACAAATTAGGACCAATTCGAAACGCAAAAGCAAAACTAGAACCAAATAATATGATTAAAATGGATGTTTTGAATGAAGGAAGTGTATTTTCAGAACCAAGATTCAAGATACAGGTAGAGAATCCGTCCACATTCATCGATATTACAAATAAAAATGGAAATCAGCATTTCCGTATAGGATATCCAGTTAAGGTAGATGAAACACCAATAAGTCGGTATGAATTGGTTATGCATGTCCAACAGGTCCAACAGGTCCAACAGGTCCAACAGGTCCAACAGGTCCAACAGGTCCAACAGGTTCAACAGGAGCAACAGGTCCAACAGGCCCAACAGGTCCAACGGGTCTAAATGGTCACTTGGCTTGGTACACAATGGGAAATTGCAAAAGCTGTGGCACAAGTAGCTTGGGGATTATTTAAGCAATATATCATTCAACCAGTCGTAGACACTTGGAACTTAGTAAAAGAAAAGTTCAGTGATTTAGTTTCGTGGCTAAATTCACAATGGGAGACAATAAAATTATATACATCAGCGGCGTGGAATCTGGTAAAACAGTATGTTATCCAACCAGTGCAAGAATTGTGGAATGCAACAAAAGAAAAGTTGAATGATTTAGCAAATTGGATATTAGGAAATTGGGCAAAAATCCAATCTTATACACTTGCAGCATGGCAGTTAGTTTATAAATATGTTATTAATCCGGTTATTTCAGCCTATAATTCTACGAAAGAAAAATTCGGCGAAATGTATAACAGTGCGAAAGAAAAATTTGATGCTATAAAAAATGCAGCACAAGAAAAATTCGATGCGGCTAAACGTAACATCATCGATCCAATCAAAGAAGCGGTTGGTAAGGTAGAAGAGTTTATTGGGAAGATTAAGGGATTCTTTAGTGATTTAAAATTAAAAATCCCTAAACCTGAAATGCCACCAATGCCACACTTTAGCTTAGAAACTAGTACAAAAAATGTTTTAGGTAAAGACATTATTTATCCGTCAGGAATTGGCGTGAAATGGAATGCAAAAGGGGGTATTTTTACTCGTCCAACTATTTTCGGAATGAATGGTGGACAACTTCAAGGTGCTGGAGAAGCGGGACGAGAAGCGGTGCTTCCCCTTAATAAGAAGACACTTGGAGATATTGGTGCAGGCATCGTAGCAGCCATGCCACGACAACAATTTACTATGCCGGGAGAAATAAATCAATTAATGGGTGAAATGAGCCGTATGATGGCTAGTTCTGTGAGTCAATTATCAGGATTAAAGACTGTCATGAGTGGTGTGTATGGAAATATGTCAAATAGCAAACAGGCTATGACAAGCAGTGTATCAAATCAAGTATTTAATAACTCATTTGGATCATCTGACGGTGGAACAATTCCGATGCTTGGCGGTGATTTAGTTGTTGAAGTTCCTGTTGTTATAGAGGGGCGAGATGTGGCGCGTGGTACGTATCGATATACAACCGAGTACCAAGAAAGAGAAAAACAAAGAGACTCAGCCTTTTAGGTGAGAAAATGGCAGGAAGAATTAAAGGGATTACTATTTCTATATGATGGGGAAACCACGGGACTTCAAAATGCTTTAAAAGATGTAAATAAACAAAGTGACGCTTTGGCTAAAGAATTAAAAGATGTTGAGCGCCTTTTAAAATTTGATCCAGGTAATGTGGAAGCTTTGGCTCAAAAACAACAGTTACTTACACAACAAATTGAAAATACAACACAAAAGCTAGATAAATTGAAGGCAGCGGAACAACAAGTACAAGCTCAATTCCAAAACGGAAAAATTTCCGAAGAACAATATCGTGAATTTAGGCGTGAAATTGAATTTACACAAGGGTCACTTGATGGTCTGAAAAATAAACTTGGAAATATGAAAGCTGAACAAGAAAATGTAGCGAGTTCAACAAGACAATTAGAAACGTTGTTTAGTGCTACAGGGAAAAGCGTTGATGATTTTGCAAGTGCATTAGGTAATCGTCTTGTAAATGCAATTAAAAACGGAACAGCTACAAGTCGCCAATTAGAACAAGCAATTGGGATTATTGGTCGTGAAGCATTAGGAACTGAAGCGGATATTGAAAAATTACAAAGAGCGTTACGATCTGTGGATGCTGGCAATTCAATACAACAGGTTCGAAATGAATTAAGAGATTTACAGCAAGAAGCCCAAAGGACGGAAAGAGAATTTCAAGAATTAGATATTGGCTTAGAAAACGTTCTTGGTGCAATGGTAGCTGGTGGCGGAATTGCCGGGACAATCGAAAAAGCACTTGATATGTCTAAGTTAAAAACAAAGATTGATATTACTTTTGATGTACCTGAGTCCTCCAAAAAGTCAGTAGAAGAGGCTATTAGAGGTGTCACTACTTATGGAGTTGATACTGAAGCGTCTTTAGAGGGCGTGCGTAGACAATGGGCTTTAAATAAAAATATTAGCGATGAAGCTAACGCATCTATAGTAAAAGGGGCAGCGGTAATCGCAACATCTTATGAAGGTATAGATTTTACAGAGTTAATACAAGAAACATATGAAATAGGAAATGAATTAGGGATAACTCAAGATAGTGCCCTTGGTATGGTGGATGCGTTGTTAAAAATGGGATTTCCGCCAGAGCAACTAGATATTATTGCCGAATACGGAAGTCAGCTGACTCGTGCAGGTTTTAAAGCGGAAGAAGTCCAAGCGATTATGGAAGCAGGCGTTGAAACAGGTAGCTGGAATATTGACAATCTCTTAGACGGACTGAAAGAAGGAAGGATTCAATTAACTGAATTTGCTCAAGGTGCGGATAAGGCTTTGAAAGAAGCGCTAGATGGTTCTGGGATTGCCACAGAACAAATAGAAAAATGGGGGGCAGCTGTCGCTAAAGGTGGAAGTGATGGCTCGAAAGCTATGGTAGAAGTAGCTAAAGCAATTGAAGGGATAGAAGATCCAGTAAAAAGAAATCAAGTGGGGGTTAAAGTTCTAGCCACTATGTTTGAAGACCAAGGACAAAATTTAACTAACACTTTAATACGCGCTTCAGAAAAAACCGTAGATTTTCAGAAGAATCAGGATAAATTGAATGAATCTATTAAAAAGATGGACGCAAGTCCAGCTGTAAAATTCCAAAAAGCTATGCAAGATTTACAGGTTGCTCTTCAACCATTACTAGGCGTTGTAGCCGATGTTATTTCTAAATTCGCTGAATGGGTTTCTAATAATCCTGAATTGGCAGCGACATTAGCAGCTGTAGCAACCGCGATTGGTATAATATCGGGTGCAATCATGGCACTTGCACCGATAGTTATAACAGTCATGAGTTTTTTAGAAGTTTCAGCATTAGTAGCGGCTGGGATTGTCGCCATAGTTCCAATTATCATAGCAGCCATAGTCGCTTTAGGTTTTGCTATTTATAAAAATTGGGACGATATCAAAAATTGGACAATGGAAACCTGGAATTCTATTAAAGAATATTTGATAGAGCTTTGGGACGGTATCGTTCAATCATCTAGTGAAGCATGGAATTCATTTCTAGAAACAATGCATGCATTCTTTGATCCAATAGGTCAATTTTTTAGTGATTTATGGACAAGCATAGGCGGGATATGTAGTAGTACCTGGAATTCTATTGTCGAATTTTTCTCAGGAGCTTGGGCTTCATTCACTGAAATGATGCATAGTTTCTTTGATCCGATAGGCGAATTCTTTAGTAACTTATGGTCCGGAATTGTGGAAACAGCGTCTTCCTGGTGGAATTCTTTAGTTACAACAGCATCCGAATTATGGGGAACACTCGTACAAGCTTGGCAAGATACCTGGAATACAATTCTTACTGTTTTAGATCCAATTATTTCATTAATTTCTACCTTGTTAGAAGCAGGGTGGCTATTAATACAAGCGGGGGCGCAAATTGCCTGGGCGGCAATCTGTCAATATATTATTCAACCGATTCAAGAAGCTTACAATGGGGTAAGTGCACACATCCATCAACTTAAGGATTTAGACTATTTTTGATTGTTCCTTGCTCTTTGTTATAAAGCAAAATTAACGCATTGGGATTTAGAAACCATGACAATCGGTGATTGTTTTGATTACATCGCAGAGTTTGCTGAAATGGAGAATCCAGACAAAGAAAAAGTTAGAAAAGCGAACCAAAAAGATTACGATGCATTCTAAATGGAAAAGACAATTACAATAGATGATAAACAGGTTCGATTAAAAAGTACAGCGGCAACAGTTAAACGATATAAAGCACAATTCAGACGTAATTTATTCGCAGACATGATGGGGTTAGGAGCAATTAGTACGTTAACTTCACCAGATGGATCACAACAACCTATCGATACATCTAATCTTGATTTAAGTAAAGTGGATTTTGAGCTTGTTTATGATTTGACTTGGTTATTCGCTAAAACGGCTGATTCAAGTATTCCTGATCCTATGACGTGGCTGGATGAATTTGAAGAATTCCCAATTGAAGAAATCATGCCAGAAATAATGGAACTAGTTCAAGTCACTATGGGAGCAAAAAAAAAATAAATGACTAAGGAAAATAAAGTCGCATTTGGTTTGAAAAACGTTTATTACGCACTTTATGACATTACAGAGGGGGTCATTACATTTAAAACACCAATCCCAATTCCAGGTGCGGTTGAATTAACATTTGATCCACGCGGAGATTTAATTGAATTCTATGCTGATGACATGCTTTACTATGCAGCAAGTAATAACCAAGGTTATGATGGAACGCTATCCATTGCGACTATTCCAGAACAATTTGCTATTGATGCGTTAGGCGAACAGTTAGATGAAACAGACGGTGTATTAAATGAGTTAGCTGATGCGAAAGGTAAGCCATTTGCGCTATTGTTTGAGTTTGATGGTGATGTGAATGCAACTCGACACGTTATGTACAATAATTCAGCAAGTCGACCAACTATCGCATCTAAAACAAAAACAAATTCAGCAGAGCCTAATACAAATGAACTTAAGTTTGTATCTAGTCCAATTGATATCAATGGAAAACGTATGGTTAAAACAAAAACAACTTCTAAAACAACACCAGCAATCTATAATGACTGGTACAAAAAAGTATATGTAAAAACACCAGCAGCACCAAAAGGAGCGTAAATGACATTAGGAGAACTAACAAAAATTCTTGAAGCTACAGGCTATCCTGTGGCTTATTCGCATTTCACAGCAACGCCAGGTAAGTCAGTGCCAGCACCACCTTATATTTGCTTTCTTGTAGATGGATCAGCAAATCTTATGGCTGATAACAAAGTCTATCACAAGATAAATGATTTAAATATAGAGCTTTATACAACTAAAAAAGACTTAGTTGCAGAAGCCAAGCTTGAACAAGTCCTAGACGATCATGAAATTCCTTATGATTCGTATGGGACTTTTATTGAATCTGAAAAGTTGTATCAAAAAAATTATGAAACGAGGTTGATATAAATGAATGATTTTGCGAGTGAGATTGCTAGAGAATTACAAAGATATGCGAATGTTGTGGAAGAAAACTTAGAAAATGAAATTGACGAAGTGGGAGATATTGCTGTCGGTAAGTTAAAGCAAGGTAGTCCAAAAAAAACAGGTGCTTATCGTAAAGGATGGCGTAAGAAAAAAGATGGTAATGGTGTTGTCCTTCATAATACGCAAGGACAATTAACACATCTTTTAGAAAAGGGACATGCGAAAGTTGGTGGTGGTCGAGTTCCGGCACAAGTTCATATTCGTCCAGTTGAAGAGTATGTAATTGATGAATTGCCAAAACGTATCGAAAGGGCGGTTCAACAATGAATGCGTCCTTTTCAGTACAAAAAGCCACTGAATACAGGCGATCGTAGGAATCGAATTATTATTGAGCAATCTGTAGAAATAAAGGACGAATTAAATCAGCCAATCGCAACGGATTGGCAAGAAGTTAAAAAAGCATGGGCGATGATAAAAACGGTAAAAGGCTCAGAGTATATTGAAGCTTCAGCTTCACAGTCTACACGAATTTACCGGTTTGTAATTCCTTATACAACAGGTATTACAGAATTAATGAGAATTAAAATGAAGGGTCGTATCTTTGATATTATCGAACCGCCAATGAATGATGATGAAATGTATCAAACATTGACCATTATCGCAAAGGAGCATACTTAAATGGATAAGGTAATTTCAAATGAAATATTACAGCAATTCAAAGATAGGATGCACTTAGGTGATGATGAAGAGGATAACCTAAGACGCATCCTTTTTGCATCCAATGAAGCTCTAATAAAAGTGTGTGGATCATATGACATAACCAAAGATGAGACGTTCAAAGAATTAGTTTTTGAGCGTTCTCGTTATGTTTACAATGATGCGCTCGAGTATTTTACTAAGAATTTTTTAACCGAAATTAATAGTTTTAGCATTGCAAAAGCATTAGAATAAATGACGATTAAATTTAATAAATCTGAAGCGTTTAATAAGGCGAAAGCAAAATTAACGGATGCTTTAACTAACGCGGAAAGTACAGAAAAAGAACAAACATCAGCATTTGAGAATTTCTTTGATGCCATGCAAACGGATGTAATTAACACGGTCCGTAATCAAGTAAATGATGAAATGTTAGATCGTTCTATTCTTCAACAACGTGGTCAAAATGTATTAACGGCAGCAGAAACAAAATTCTTTAATGCTGTTGTACAAGAAGGTGGATTTAAAGACGGTTCTATTCTTCCAGTAACTACACAAGAGCGTGTATTTGAAGACCTAGTTAAAGAACATCCATTGCTTGATGCTTTAGGGCTACAAGATTTAGGTGCTGTAACTAAGTTCATTTATTCTGATGCAACAAAAGCGTATGCATGGGGCGAATTATTCGGTGAAATTCGAGGACAAGTAAATGCAGCGTTCCGAGAAGAAAAAATTGGTCAGCTTAAATTAACTGCATTTGCAGCTATTCCAAACGATATGCTGGATCTTGGCCCAGAATGGGTTGAACGTTATGTTCGAACTTTACTAGTAGAATCTTATTCAGTAGGTTTAGAGTTTGGCTTTGTAAATGGTGGTGGATCAGTAGCACATCAACCTGTAGGTTTGATGAAAGATGTAAATGCAACTACAGGTGCGGTTACTGACAAAAAATCATCTGGTACATTAACATTTGCGCCATCTGAATTCGGGGTAGTTGTGGCTGGAGAACTATATGAAGTTGTAAAAGCTTTATCGACTGATGCGAAAGGGAAATCACGGAAAGTTCTTAATAACATTGTAATGGTTGTAAATCCTGTGGATTCAATTGGTGTACAAGCACGTAATACAATCCAAACGGCAACAGGTCAATGGGTAATGGCATTACCTTATAACATTCAAACTGTAGAGTCTGAAGAAGTGCCAGTTGGTAAAGCATTATTCTTTGTGAAAGGTCAATACCTTGCAGCAATTGCTGGTGGATACAAGCTTAAATCGTTTGATCAAACATTAGCGATTGAAGATGCTACGCTTTATACAATCAAACAGTTTGCTAATGGTAAACCAAAAGATAATAAAGCAGCACTTGTGTATGATTTAAAGATTTCATTTACACCAGCACCACCAGCAACTAAATAAATGAAACAGATAAAGCGTAAATTTGGTTTTAAGAATCAAAAATATAATGAGCAGTTAGCAAACATTCCACATAATTTTGCTGTAGTCCATGATGAAGACAATGGAGTTAGTGAATTGACGATTTACGGAGATATTGGTGAATCTTGGTGGTGGGAATCTACTTCTGCTGCTGATATTGATAATGCTTTGAAATCAGCAGGAAATAACGATGTAGTTATTCATCTTAATTCCCCTGGTGGCAGTGCTTTTGATGGAATTGCTATTTACAATCGTCTAAAGTCACACAAAGGAAAGGTCACAATTCATGTAGATGGATGGGCTTGTTCAGCGGCATCTGTAATAGCTATGGCAGCAGATGAATTAATCATGGGAGCTGGTTCTATGATGATGATTCATGAGGCTTCTACAGTTGTATGGGGCAGTAAAACGCATATGAGAAAAGAAGCTGAAATGTTAGAGAAATTAGAGGATGGCATCATAGATATTTACATGACACGGGCAAATATTGAACGTGAAGAAATTCGTAATATGGTCAATGAGGAAACCTGGTTTAGCGCAAACGAAGCTGTTGAGATAAGCTTTGCCACTACTACAGCAACAACTGCGGAAGACAATACAAGCGAGGAACTAACTCAATTAAAAGCTCAAATGCAATCAATGCAAAATGAATTGAATCAATATAAAAACCAACAAAGAGAGCCTGAACAAGAACAGGTACCTGCAACAGCAGAAAAACGGAACTTGAGCAAGCTCTTTTTAAAATTATAAGTGATAATCATTGGATGGTTGGATGCAGTATTTAAAAGAAATAGTGAATTAGGTTTTATGTTTGATGTGGAAATGTTTATTGAAAAAGCAAATAGAGTCCACATGAAGCGATTAGCGATTGATACATGTATTTCTTTTTTAGGAAGGACAATTAGTCAGTCAGAATTCAGGGTGAAAAACGGTGAAACATTTGAAAAGGATGAGCTTTATTACCGATTAAATGTTAGGCCCAATAAGAATATGACAGCAAGTACCTTTTGGGAAAAGTATATTTACAAGCTCATTTATGATAATGAAGCTCTAATTATACAAGCTGATGATGGTGATTTACTTATTGCTGATGACTTTGAACATAATGAATACGCTGTGTTTGAAGATACTTTTACAAATGTCACCGTAAAAGATTATCAGTTTAAGAGAAGCTTTAAACAAAATGAAGTCATTCATTTAAGGTATCGAAATGATAAATTATCACCACTCATTGATGGTCTTTTTGCTGATTATGGTGATTTATTCGGAAGGATATTAAGCTCCCAAAAGCGTAAAAATCAAATTCGCGGAACAGTTGATATGGACATGCTTGCTGCAAAGAGTAAGGAACACCAATCAAAGTTGCAAGAGTTCATTGATAACATGTATAAAGCGATTGGAGAAAAAGATGTTGCCATCATTCCACAACAACCAGGATTTAAATATGCTGAAACACAGGGCGGTGGAAACTCTGGTCAAAGTGTGGACGAAATCAATAAAGTAACCAATGGTTTTTTAAATCAAGTAGCAATGGCTTTTGGTATTCCTACCGCTTTGTTATATGGCGAAATGGCTGATGTAGAGAAGCAAACGAAAAATTATATGCTTTTTACAGTAAGACCATTATTAAAAAAGTTATCAGATGAAGTAAATGTGAAATTCTTTGAAGAAGATGAGTATCTTAAAGGACAGAGGATTCAAGTAAAAGCCGTTTCTTATCAAAGTATATTTGATTTAGCAGAAAAAATAGATAAATTGGTTGCTTCTGGTGTATTTAGGGGAAATGAAATTAGGGTAGAGGTAGATTATGATATCTCAGATGATCCGAACTTGAACAAACATTATATTACGAAGAACTACACTGAAATGAATACAGGAGAAGGAGGTGAGAAAACAAATGAAACAGATAAAGCGTAAATGATTGTTCATAAGTATGTAAGTGAATATATAGAACTATATGAAACGGGAACAGTAGTATTAAATAAAGAACGTATCATGCTTATTAATTATTTAAAGCAAGATATATTAACCCGTAATGATTTACATTTCGATATGGAATTAATTCATAAATGTGTAACTTTCATAGAAAAGTGGCATTTTAAATTAAACTATTTTCAAAAATTTTTAATAGCATTTGTATTTTTATTTGATGAATATGAGGATGTTTATTTTGATCAGCATTTTTGGATGATGGCAAGGGGTGCTGGTAAAAACGGATTGATTAGTGCATTGACACACTTCTTTATTAGCGAATTGCATGGTATTGAGCATTATAATGTATCAGTAGTTGCTAATACAGAAAGGCAAGCTAAAACTTCTTTTATAGATGTTTATGAAAAGAATAAAAAGCATGAGATATTAGACGAACTGTTTGTATCAACAAAACAATTGATAACTAATAAAGCTACTCGTTCGACTTTTGAATTTCATACATCGAATGCAGGAAGTAAAGACTCATTAAGAGATGGATGTGTTATTTATGATGAGATACATAGGTATGAAAATAGCGATGTTGTAGAAGTATTCTCTAGTGGTTTAGGTAAAGTTCCTAACTCTAGGGAATTTTTTATTACTACAGACGGATTTGTTCGTGAAGGTTATCTTGACAAAATGAAAGAGCGAGCTATGAATATCCTGAAAGGGAAAGAAAAAGAAGATAGGTTGTTTCCTTTTATCTGTAAGCTTGATAATGCTGAAGAAGTAGGTAATCCGGATATGTGGGAAAAAGCAAACCCGATGTTTAACAAGCCTATGAGTCAATATGCAAGAGGATTGTTTAAGAAAGTTATGCGTCAGTATAAAAATTTAGAAAACGATCCGTCTAACAGAGAAAATTTCATGACTAAGAGGATGAATATACCGGAAGTTGATTTAACGAAGGCTGTAGCTCCATGGGAAGAAATCATGCGTACTGGTTTTGAAGAGGATGGAGAAACACTTAGAGAAGTTCCAGATTTAAAACATAAAGTTGCTGTGGGTGGACTCGATTTTGCCAGCATTAAGGACTTTGCGGCAGTCGGTTTACTATTTAAACATGGTGAGGATTATATTTGGAAAGGTCATTCATTTGTACGTAAAGGATTCTTGGACAAGGTGAAATTAAAAGCACCTATTTATGAATGGGCTGAAAATGGCTTACTAACTATTGTGGATGAACCGGTTATTAATATCTCACATATTGTAGATTGGTTTGTAAAAATGCGTGAGTTATATGGGTTTAACACAATAGTAGCTGATACATTCCGTCTTGATCTGGTTAAAACGGCACTTGAAGCTGAAGGTTTCATATTGTTATATATTCGTAATCCAAAAGCTATTCATTCTTTATTAGCACCAAGGGTCGAAACGTTATTTGCAAACAATCACATTATATTTGGTGATAATCCATTAATGCGCTGGTACACCAACAACGTCTACGTCCACATCAAGAAAGACGGAAACAAGGAGTATCTAAAAAAGGATGAATTCAAAAGGAAAACTGATGGATTCCAAGCTTTCATTCATGCACTATGGCAAGCGGATAATATTCTTGTGGATGAATTCGACTTTATGTTGGATGGTATTAAATTCTAAATGGCGGACATTGATGAGCGTGAGGTGCTAGTAAACAAAGAAAAAAATCGTTTGAAAAGACTATTTAAAGACATCCCACCTAGTAGGTTGAAAGTGGTTGAAGGGTTAATTATTCAGGCAGCAAGATTACGAGTTTTATTAAATGAGATGTGGATGGATATATCTGAGAATGGTGATTATGAAATGTTCTCACAATCTGATAAAACAGAGCCGTATGAAAGAGAACGACCTGTTGCTCGGTTATATAATACACGTGACCAATCATATCAAAGGGTCATTAAACAACTAACGGATTTATTGCCAGAAGGAAATAATAAAAAAGAAGTTAAGAAGTATACGGCAAGTGATTTAATATGAGTGAATGAATATAAAACCAAACAACAGAAGCGTAAGTTCTATGATAGTGGTAAGTGGAAACAGTTACGTGAACAAGTAAAAAAACGTGACAACTATGAGTGTCGAGAGTGTAAACGAAATGGCCGGGTTCAAACAGATACCAATGAGTATAGTGAAAGTGCAAAGCGTAAGAAGATACAACTCGTTGTCCATCATATAAAAGAATTAGAAAATCATCCTGATCTTGCATTAGACATAGACAACCTCGAAACAATCTGTGTAAATTGCCATAACAAAGAACATGGAAGAGTTTACGAAAAGAAACAAAATAAATGGGAGCATGATGAGACATGGTGAATGTGTGAGCATAAGTATCAAGTGTTAGAGAGTGAAACTACTTCTTTCTATTCTGATGCTAATCGTTATGGTGTAGATGTTTCTGCTACTTTCTACTGTGAGAAGTGTCTTGATATTCAACACCGAGAGAAGCGGATTGATACAGGTGTTATTGAGGTAACGGATAGTGAATGAATGGGGAATCTTATTGCGAGTGCCATTTATACTTTGTTGGGGATTATTGTGCTTTGGATTTTTCGAAATCCAAATAAAAAAAATAAAATGTCTACAACCACAACGAATTCTATCAAACATGTTCAAATTATTAATCTGCCGCCAAAAGTTACAGAAACAAGAAATGTAAATAGTGGTGGTCTATCGAATGAATGGATAATTATACCTATAATAGCTTCTTTGATTCTAACTTACTTATCTTTAGTTTATAGAAGTGAAATAATAAATTTTGGATATATAACATTCTCTTTCGGTCTTATTATATCGATACTAATAATTTATGGGGTAAATAAGGTAGCAACATTACAGGAGTTACCTTGGAAAGATAAAATGGGGTTATTCTTTCCGATAGCTTATTGGTGTATTTTTCTTATTATTAATATGAATTTAGATTCGCCGATAATAAGTGATGCTAATATTAATAACGTAGAACAAGTTATTGTAAATGGAGGATGGAATGGATTATTTGGAAGGTTCTTTAATATTTTAAGTACCACTCCTCCAGAATTTATGACAATCATTCTTAAGGTATTTGGGATTGGATTACTCTATTTAAGTTTGATTTCTACTGTAAGATTCCAGTTGTTTTTTGTATTAAATTGGGTAGTCAATGTGAAAAATAAAGGCGAGGTAAATGGTTTTATTATGTGGATTTATAAAAGAACATTCATTTATAAATTCAATAGTTATATTCTTTGGATTGTTTTCGCACTATTATTTTCTTTTATACTTATAAATGGCTTTCCTTATTTAGTAATATCAAACTTAAATAAGATTACAATGATAATGTTTCAAGGGATTTAAGTGGGATACTTTATTACTGTAGAACCGGGTGTAAGAATATATGTCGAAGATGTAAATCCACAGGGTAATAAAACAATTTTATTTATACATGGATGGCCTTTAAACCATAAACAATATGAATATCAGTTCAATATTCTTCCTGCGATGGGATATCGATGTATAGGCATTGACTGGAGAGGCTATGGTAATTCCGATAGACCATTCAATGGTTACAATTTTGACAGATTAGCAGATGATATATATGCAGTAATAGAGGCATTGCAGTTAAAAGGGATTACATTAGCAGGACATTCCACCGGAGGAGCTATTTCAATTCGTTATATGGCTAGACATGAAGGGTTTGGAGTATCTAAACTAGTCCTTATAGATGCTGCATCTCCAACTAGTGTTGAAAAAGAAATAGCAAATAAGTTCATTATAGAAACACTAAATGATCGCCCTAAAATGCTAGAGGGTGTAACAGACCTATTTTTCTTTCAGAAAATTACTAGACCATTCTCAGAATGGTTCTTTCAGCTAGGATTACAGGCCGCTAGTTGGTCAACTGCTGCAATCATGACAACATTAAGAGATGAAAATGTTTACAATGACCTGAGCAAAATACTTGTACCTACGTTAATTATTCATGGTATCCATGATAAAATAGTTCCATTTACCAAAGGTCAAGAAACAAAAAATTTAATAGTAAATTCACAACTTGTACCATTTCAATTTAGTGGTCATGGACCATTTTGGGAAGAACGTGATAAATTTAACCAACTATTAATACAATTTATTGGTAAGTAAATGAATTTTGTCCAGCCAATACGTGATCCAGATCAAATACAACAAATTAAAGAGTATTTAAGAGAAAAGAACGAACGGAATTATATCTTGTTTGTAATGGGAATTAATACAGGTCTACGTATTAGTGACATTCTAAAACTGAAGATCGAAGATTTAAAGGGAAGCCATATCTCAATGCGTGAAATGAAAACAGGTAAGCAGAAACGAATTCAGATTACTGCAGCATTAAGAAGAGAATTGAAATGGTATATCGAAGAGATGGAAGATCATGAATATCTAATCAAGAGCAGACAAGGAAAGAATCGACCAATAGGAAGAAGTATGGCATATAAAATACTTAGTGGTACAGCAGCTGAGTTTGGATTAAATGAGATTGGAACGCATACATTACGAAAGACATTCGGATATCATATGTACATGCAGACAAAGAATATCGCCTTGCTGATGGAGATATTCAATCATTCAAGTGAACGAGTAACGTTAAGATATATAGGAGTAAACCAAGATGCAATGGATAAAGCAATGACTAGATTTAAAATCTAAATGACTAAACAATTATCTTTCTTACCAAAAATTGATAGAGCAGCAACTCAGAAAAAGTTAGAAGGTGTTCTCGAAAATGTACGTTTACATAGACAGTTTGGAATGATGCGTGAAGAAATGAAAGTCACTCCTTCTTATGAAGTTAGATATCACGGGCCTACAAATGATGTAGGAAAGCCATTAGAAGATGTAGCGGTGGCTAATATTCAACAAAGTGAACGGGAAGAGTGGATTACGAAAATGTCATTTCGTATTGATCAGTTTTTAAATCGTTTAGGTAATGGCAATGCCGGAAGAATTCAAAGAGATATTATTAGTAAACGTTATTTAGAAGAAGAGGATGTATGCGATTATATGATTTATAACGAAATTGGAATGACTGAACGTACATATCGCCGTTGGAAGTCCAGGGCGTTTTATAATTTAGCTTTTGCTCTTAGATTAGAAGTTTACGAGACAGAAGAAACTGGAGGGATTGAATAAATGAAGGCACTAAAGGATCAATTACGCGAGTGGAAAAAACAATCCAATCAATTGAAAAAGAAAACTAAGAAAAAGCGAAAAGAGAAGTTAAGCACTCGTGATATTGAAGGTTTAATGGGGATTCATGGACCACGTTATGAACGTAGACGTGGAGCTTTAAGACAAAAGTAAATGGCTAATCTAAAGAAACGTAAAACAAGGGAAGCTAATGCTCGGCGCGCAAAGGCTTTTGAAAAATATAGAGTTGAAAAGGCTTGGAGAAACATTTTTGTACAGGTTGGTATTTTAAAGTGAATGCCTTCTGTTGTTGGAAACCTGGTTGTTCAAAACAGTAATGGCTCTTTCAATTTAGGCGATTTTTATAATGTATCTCCGAAAGAAAATACAAAAGCTTATAACGGATCTGGCGCTTCCAATGTTGGATTTGTCGTGAATACTTTTAACGGTGTTAGTGCGACAAACACATTTGATGCTGATGTTGCAGACCAAAACCAAGTTGGAACAGCCTGAGTGTTAAAAGGTAAAGTGATTAGTTTGTTTTTTGGAATTGTAATGGCAGTTTCATTTTTAAATCCGTTAGATATTAAAGCGGTTAATAGTAATGATCAAGAGTTTTATGATTCTTATAATACTTTATTAGCACCATATGCAAGTCAAGTTATCAGAAGCAAGCTTGGACCAGATCATCAGTATAGTTTAACGGACACAAAAATTATAAAAATTGAACGTTTCCCAGAAGAAAACTTTAATTTTATTGTTACAGTTCAATATAAAACTTATATAGGGGCTCATAACCCTCCGAATGGCATAGAAACTATTACTTTTAATATAAATCCAAGTGGAGTAAAGGTTATAAATTTTGTTCATAAGGATGCTTAAATGGGAGTGATCTTGGTGGGAATTAGAAAAGAAAATCTTGTTGAAATGACAGCTGAAATAGATTTGAAAACAAACGGAATATATATTGTTAAAAATGGTCAGGTTCAGCTAATAGAACCACCTCAAGGTGGATTTGGTGAACAATCATTTGTATATCAAAGTGGAAAAGTAATTCGTATGGAAGAACACGTACTCGACTAAATGCCAAAGCAATTAACAATTTTTGATGTGGAACCAGTTGTATCATTCGATCTTAAGAAAGCTCATATTCAACGTTTGAATTCAAAATCACGTTATGCAGATGTGATTGTGCAAATACCACGTCAAGCCAAAGCAATTGATGAATTAGAACCAACGACAGCGCCGGATGAACGTTATGAGTTGTTTGAAGATTACGCGATTGGTATTTGGCGTTATAAGCGATCGGAGGATAAAGAATTTGTATGGGAAGAAGCAGAAGAAATGTGTAAGAGGGCAAGAGATGAAAAAAAGCCGATTCCAATACGGCTCCATTTATCACTTGAACAATCATTTGTTCCAGAAAATGTTGTGCGATATTTGTAGATGTTGTTACGTCAGGAAGTAGAACGTAGAAAACTAGTAATTATTCGTAAATTATTGGGACTAGGGTTAGCTGAAATTAACGGGCAAACATTAGATCACCTAACGTTAACGCAGCTTGAAGGAATCTTAATTGCAAGTTTGCAGGTATTGGAGGGGAAAAAACAATGCCAAAGCAATTAAATGAGTAACGATATGATTCGTAATGTAGAAGCTGAACAAAGTGTTTTAGGTAGCATTATCCAAGAAGGCGATTTAATTAAAGATTGTCAGCTAAAGGTAAAACAGTTTTCTTCACCAACGCATCAAGTGATTTTCAAGGCGATGAGAGAATTAGAGGATGCTGAAGTCCCGCTAGATCTTGTTGCTCTCATGGGGAAATTTGAAGACAGTTTTATGAATCAAATTGGTGGTATTGCGTTCTTTGTAAACTTAACTGAAGTTGTTCCAACGACGAAAAACTTTTCGTATCACGAAGGTTTAATTATCGAAGCTTGGAAAATGAGACATGCTCAAGAGGTTGCTGGTAATTTATATAATCGTCTTCAGCAAGAAAGAGATATGAGCGCTATTAGTACTTCAATTGATGAATTAAGCGCCATTGAGGAAACAGGTTATTCAGATGAATTTAATTTAAAAGAAACCCTAGTTGATCTGTATAAGAACATGCAAATTGATGTAGGAGATTTAACCGGTATACCAACTGGTTATGACGACTTGAACAGAATGACAGCAGGATTACAAGAAGGAGACTTAATTATTGTAGGTGCCCGTCCTTCAATGGGGAAAACAGCATTTGTATTAAACGTCGCTTTTCATGCAGCAAGTGCTCATACAGCAACAGGAATCTTCTCGCTCGAGATGGGGGAGGAACAGCTACTTAAGAGGATGATTTCAAGTACCGGAAATATAGATGCTACGAAATTAAAGAATCCTAAGAAACTATGTAATTTAAAGGATTGGGAAAAGATTAGCCAAGCGATGGGATTAATTAATGATTTGCCATTAGAGATTTACGATAAAGCAAATGTAACGATGCAAGAGATTTACGCAAAGACTAGGAAATTAAAGCGTAAGTACCCTGATAAAAAGGTGTTAATTGCAATCGATTATTTGCAGCTTATTGTGGGTGATCCAAAACATAGAGGGAACCGCATGCAAGAGATTGGTGAGATTAGTCGTAAGTTAAAACTGATGGCCAGAGAATTAAATGTATGTGTAGTTGCATTATCACAGTTAAGTCGTGCTGTAGAAAGTAGGCAAGATAAGAGGCCATTGCTATCAGATTTACGTGAGAATGGTCAAATTGAGCAAGATGCAGATTTAATAGCATTCTTATACCGTGAAGATTACTATGACCGCGAGACGAAACATAAAAACATAACAGAAATTATTTTAGCGAAACAGAGGAATGGTCCAGTTGGTGTTGTTGAACTAGCATTCATTAAAGAATTTAGTAAGTTTGTAAATTTAGAGAGAAAGTTCAATCATCAGCAGGAGGCTTAAATGAATAATATGGCAGTTTATAGACCAGTACACGTTTCATTTTGGCAGGATTCATTTGTTTTAGATCTTACACCGGAGGAAAAGTATTTCTACTTATATTTGATGACAAACAGTAAGACGTCTCAATCAGGAATCTATGAGCTTCCACTTCGTATTATTGAAACTGATACAGGATACAATCGTGAAACTGTTATGAAGCTATTAGAGCGTTTTGCTGAGTACGGAAAAATTAATTACAACCAAAAAACAAAAGAGTTGTTCTTAATCAACTGGTTGAAGTTCAATCCAATTAAAAATGTAAACATTGAAAAGTGCGTTTTAAAAGAGATTCAATCTGTGAAGGACAAGGATTTCTTAGTTGATTTCTATGAAACATGTTTGCAATTAGAGCGTGAACAAGATTTCAAAATTCCTCGTATTAAGGAGTATTTATCAGTCCGTTTGGAGGGGCTTATAAGGGGCTTCCAAGACCCTAGCAAGGAAGAAGAAAAAGAAGAAGAAAAAGAACAACAACAAGAAAAACGCGCAGGCGCGGAAGAAGTTGTTGAGGTTAATCCAATTTCTTTTTACGAGCAAAACTTCGGATTCGTTACACCTTTTATCGCAGATGGTATTTATGCTTGGATAGATGATTTAAATGCAGAGCTAGTTATTAAGGCTATGGAGATTGCTTTAGAGAAAAATACAAGAAACATGAATTACGTTAATACGATTTTAAGAGATTGGCATCTTAAGGGAGTGAAAACAATAATGGACGTTGAAGCAGCTGATAAAGCATTTCGTGATCAACGATTAGCAAAGGGGCAAGCAAATATTCAAGCTCCTTATCAACAAAAAGGTTTATCGGAATCTACTAAAAACGTAATACAGCAGCAACAAGCATGGGAGCAGAACATTCCAACAGAAGAAGAACTTGCAGTACTTAACCAACAGAATGCGTGGTTGGCCCAATGAATGTTTCATGCAGAATCAACTGAAGAATCAAATCGCTGGGAAGAAGAACTGGAGCGATGTATGAAAGAATTTAAAATGCTTCGTGATACAAAAGAAGAACATGAGGCATCTATGAGTTATCGTGTAGTGATTAAAGATTTAAGAGCGAGAGGAGTTAACGCCTCACTAGTAACACGTGGAAAATAAATGACAGTAGATTATAAGAAACCAAGTTTAAGAGAATACAAGGAACTAATACGCTATGATGCAAAGCTAACTGGTGAAATTAAAATAGCAGAATTACTTAATGAGGATTCAAAAACAGTTGAGTTAAAGCAAGAGAAGAAATTGTTGGGAATTCGAATCAAAATTATTGAAGCATCATTCATTTTGAAACATAAATGGGCAAAAGAAAAAGCTACCGCCTAGATGGGAACAAGCATATACTGCAATTCAGCAATAGGGGAATTATTACAGAATGCTAGAGAATGTTGTGATAATGTTCAGCTGAAAACGAAGAAAGGGTTATCTAAGTACCTTGGTATTACAAATGAAAGATTAACCCGTATTGAATCTGGACTTTCTAGACCAGAATTTGAGCTTGCGATGGATTGGTGCCATGCAACAGATGCAAAGTTAAATCAACAAGCGATTAAACATATTTATGGGGTTGGGTTACCGCCTACAGATCCACGTTTAACTCAAGATGTAAATCTACAATTGATGAACTACATTAAACAGGCTGAAGAGGGGATTGCGGCAGCGAAGGAAATCATGAACTTACAAGTTGCAACCAGGTCATGGAAGTTGGATGAAAAAAAGAAACATGAATACACAGTTCATGCAAAAGAAATCTTCGATACAATCCAAGCTACTCAATGTGTTGTACAAGCTCTTGAGCAAGTTCATTTTGGCATTATGGAACAAATACAAAGAAGCTGGCTGCAAAAGGCTATGGCGGAGAACGTTATTATTCAATCGGTGGATAGCTTAATGACCTTAACAAAAGTGCTGTAAATGTTTCCGGGAGGTGAGAAAATGCCAACAACTAACATGGCAGTACCAACAGATCCGTCGCATAAACATATAAAAAGCACTTCAAGAGGTGACACCATGAGCCAACAAGAAGAATATGCGGCGACTTATGAGTTTGGAAAAACGAAAGTCCATGTTGTGGCTCCTGAGCCAAAATCACAAAAGGATATTGATAAAATCCGTCAAGCATATTATAAGGCTGGTTGGGCCATCATCAAAGAAATACAAGTGAAAGAAAACATTGAGGAATAGATGATTGAATTTAGAAGTAATCAATCAAGACTAATCGTAGCAAAGAATTTGAAAATTACTCCTCAAATGCTAGGGGCAATTGAACGTGGCGATAGGACGCCATCATTAGAATTAGCTAAAAGAATAGCTGATTTTTATAAAACTACAATTGATAATCTTTTTTTTAGTTAAATGCTTGGAAAAAAGATTTCGGAACTTAGAAAAAAACAAAAACTAAGTCAATATGAACTTGCTGATCGCTTGGGCTTTTCAAGAGGAAAATTGGCTAATTATGAGCAAGGTCAGCGTGAACCAGATTATGATACTTTAAAGAAAATTGCAGACTTTTTTGAGGTATCAACAGATTATTTATTAGATAGAACACAAACAAAAGAAATGATATCGAATAATCCATCTAAATTATCGATTAAGGAAGAACGTGATATCGCACGTGATTTAGAAAAAACCTTAGAAGAGCTAGAAAACAGCGATGAAGCGTTAATGTTTGACGGAGAACCAATAGACGAACATACAAAAGAAATGATTCGTATTTCTCTGGAGAACTCCATGCGTATGGCAAAACAATTAGCAAAACAAAAATTCACTCCAAACAAGTACAAAAAAGATTGAATGGAAATTAAAGAATACGCACTCAAAATCGCAGAAAAACATGCAACAACAAATCCATTTGAAATTGCTAGACGAAAAAATATTATAGTGTTGTTTGAAGACCTTGGGAATACTCTTGGTTTTTACAACACATATAAACGCTTTAAATTCATTCATATTAATAATCAAATCGACGAAACTACTCAACGTTTTGTGTGTGCTCATGAACTTGGACATGCCCTATTACACCCAAAAGCAAATACTCCATTTTTAAGAAATAAAACTCTGTATTCTGTAGATCGGTTAGAGATTGAAGCAAATACATTTGCAGTCGAGCTCTTATTAACTGATGAAATGATTTCTGAATATCAAGATACTAATCTATCAATTCAAGAAGTAGCTGAAATCTATGGAATTCCAGAAAATTTTGCTCGTTTAAAAACCTATTAAATGAAAATATTTTTCTCATTTCTATTCGCAATAGCAATGATAGCCACGTTTATTTTACTAATTACATCATTGGTGTTTCGTTTAAAAAAGAAACCAACCACTAAGAAATACTTTAAGCTTACAGGTATTGCTTTTGTTTTATCTATCATTTCATTAATTGTAGTTAACATGAACATGACACCACAAGAAAAACAAGAAATTCTCGCTAAACAAAAAGCTGAAGAAAAGCTAAAAGCTGAAGAAAAACAAAAAGATAAAGAACAAAAAGAGGCTGATGAAAAGCTAAAGACAGAAGAAAAACAAAAAGATAAAGAGCAAAAAGAAGCTGAGGAAAAGCTAAAGGCCGAAGAAAAACAAAAAGCTAAAGAACAAAAAGAAGCTGAGGATAAACTAAAAGCCGAAGAGAAACAAAAAGAAGCTGAGGAAAAGCTAAAAGCCGAAGAGAAACAAAAGGCTAAAGAGCAAAAAGAAGCTGAGGAGAAACAAAAAGCTGAAGAAAAAAAATTAGCTGAGGAACAAAAAAAGGCTGAAGAAAAGCAAAAAGAGTTCGTATCTTACGCTAAAAACATCAGAGGTGGCAATTTTATTAAAGATATGAAACTTAACAATAATAATGAGGCTGAAATTACATTCCATGATTCATTTGCATCATATAAATCAGCTAACCCTACTAGCTCTAATACAGAAGATCAATATAAACAATATTTTTCAACTGGAGATGCTATTGAAAAAATGTTTGTAAGCGAACCGGCAAGATTGCTAAGACAATTTCCAGATTTAAATACGATAAAAATGACTCTTCCATTCGACGGGAAAACATACAGTACTAACTTAGACAGAAAATCATTAAATTCATATCTTGGATTTAAAATCGAAGATTTAAAAGTAGAAGATCAATCTTGGAATAAGAAATTCAATAATGTATACGTGTATGACAAAGCAAAACGAAAAGATTTATTCAATAAGTTTGTGACTGTTCAATAAATGACCGCAACAATTGAGTTTATTGGAAACACCATAAAAACATTAGGTCCATTAGCAATTATACTTCCTTTCATATTTGGATACATTTATAAAAATGACTTAGACATTACTTTTGAACAAAAACAAGGTCGTTTTTTTAAAAAATTCACAAACTTTTTAACCGCTTTTTTCACTTTTTACTTCCTATTGCAAGTAATGTCGTTTGCCCTATATTCTCTTATCTCTGCTTTACCTTTCTTGGCCCACTTCATTACAATAATAATAGCTATAATAATAATTATTATGGCCTCATTGGTTTACATCCTATATATATACGCTTGGCCCTTTACGCAAGTTGAGAAAACTAGAGAGGCCACTCAAAAAAAACGATATAAATTTTCAAAATGGATTATTGATAAGCTTGAAAAATCACCATTATTTACAACTGTATGTATAGTTTTTTTCACTTGTAGTTATTTTCATGCGTTACATATAAATACCTTACTTCTGAAAAGCAAAAATATAAACAAAACCATCGAAGATAACTTAATGACCTTCATAGCAGACCCTGTCTTTTTCGTTCTATTTACAGGATCCGTAGTTTTTCTTTATCGCTTTAATAAACGACCTAAACACTTTTATACTATGAAGATAGTAGACTATAATACAGTTCAAAATGTAAAGTTAATTCATCTTTATACTAGGAAAGATACTCAATGGGTTCTAGTGGAGCCTAAATATCATAATGATTTAAAAGAAGTATATATATACAATCCAGATAAAGATAAATGGTACTTCTACAAAAAAAATAATGAAACAGAATTGAATAACTAAATGAAAACCGCAATCTACCTAAGAAAATCCCGCGCCGATCTCGAAGCTGAAGCTCGTGGCGAAGGCGAAACTTTAGCAAAGCACCGCTCTACCCTGCTGAAAATTGCCAAGGAAATGAACCTAAATGTTCTAGCTGTCCGTGAGGAAATCGTTTCTGGTGAGAGCTTAGTGAAACGTCCTGAGATGTTAGCTCTGCTTGAAGAAATTGAAGATAACAAATATGATGCTGTTCTTTGTATGGATATGGACCGTTTAGGTCGTGGTGGTATGAAAGAGCAAGGAATCATTTTAGAGACGTTTAAACGCTCGAATACGAAGATTATGACACCTAGGAAGACTTATGACCTTAATGATGAGTGGGACGAAGAATACAGCGAATTTGAAGCATTTATGGCACGTAAGGAGTTAAAGATTATTACACGCCGTATGCAACGCGGCCGTATCGCAAGTGTAGAGGCCGGAAATTACCTTGGCACACATGCACCATTCGGATATGATATCCATCGTTTAAATAAGCGCGAGCGTACTTTAACAATCAATTCAGAAGAAGCTTCTGTCATAAGAATGATATTTGATTGGTATGCAAACGAGGATATGGGCGCTAGCGCAATCAGAAACAAGTTAAATGAACTTGGCTACAAAAGTAAGTTAGGTAATGAATGGAATCCTTATAGCATCTTAGATATATTAAAGAACAATGTGTACATCGGAAAAGTAACATGGCAAAAGCGAAAAGAAGTAAAACAGCCTGATGCTGTAAAACGTAGCTGTGCAAGACAAGATAAATCAGATTGGATTATTGCCGATGGAAAACATGAACCTATCATACCCGAAAGCTTATTTGAACAAGTGCAAGAAAAATTAAACTCAAGATATCACATTCCTTACAATACGAATGGAATAAAGAATCCATTGGCTGGTATTATTAAATGCGCTAAATGTGGTTACAGTATGGTACAGCGTTATCCAAAGAACCGAAAAGAAACAATGGATTGTAAACACCGTGGCTGTGAAAACAAATCAAGCTATACTGAATTAATTGAAAAGCGTTTACTCGAGGCTTTAAAAGAATGGTACATCAACTATAAAGCTGATTTTGAAAAACATAAGCAAGATGACAAATTAAAGGAAACACAAGTTATTCAAATAAATGAAGCTGCATTACGAAAACTTGAAAAAGAATTAGTGGATGTCCAAAAACAAAAAAATAATTTACATGATTTATTAGAGCGTGGTGTTTACACAGTCGATATGTTTTTAGAACGCTCGAATGTAGTTTCTGACCGTATAACTGAAATTACTTCCACTATGGAAAACTTAAAGAAAGAAATTAAAACCGAAATTAAGAAGGAAAAAGTCAAGAAAGATACAATACCTCAAGTGGAGCATGTTCTTGATCTGTACTTTAAAACAGATGATCCCAAAAAGAAAAACAGCCTCCTAAAGTCGGTTTTAGAAAAGGCTGTTTATAAGAAAGAAAAGTGGCAAAGGCTTGATGATTTCGAACTTGTGCTTTACCCTAAGCTCCCTCAAGATGGCGACATATAAATGAATTTAAAAGGGAAAAGAATTGGATTTGGTTTTACAGGTTCACATTGTACGTATGAAGAAGTGATGCCTCATTTAGAGAAATTAATTGCTGAGGGAGCAGAAGTACGTCCCGTTGTTTCTTACACTGTTCAATCAACAAATACTAGATTTGGAGAAGGAGCAGAGTGGATTAAAAAGATTGAAGAAACAACAGGATTTAAAGCAATTAATTCAATCGTTGGCGCAGAACCGCTAGGACCTAAAATTCCACTAGATTGCATGGTGATTGCACCGCTAACAGGAAATTCGATGAGTAAATTTGCGAATGCAATGACAGACTCTCCAGTATTAATGGCAGCAAAAGCGACGCTGAGAAATGGCAAGCCTGTCGTATTGGCTGTTTCGACGAATGATGCTTTAGGGTTAAATGGGGTAAATCTAATTACACCAACAAGGTGAATGTTGACTGAGATGCATATTGCTGTCATAGGAGGAGATGCAAGGCAGCTAGAAGTAATTCGTAAACTAGTTGAATTGGATGCGAAACTTTCATTGATAGGGTTTGATCAGTTAGATCATGGCTTCACAGGGGCAGCAAAAGAAAGTATACAAAATTTAGATTTCACTTCTGTAGATGCAATCATTTTGCCAGTTGCAGGTACAAATGCCAAAGGGGAAGTAGATACTATTTTTTCAAATGAAAAAGTTTCTATAACGAAAGAACAAATTGAAAATACACCAGAACACTTTACTATATATTCAGGTATTGGTACGCCTTACTTGGAAAATCTCGTATCTACTACAAACCGAAAACTTGTTAAATTATTTGATCGTGATGATGTGGCAATTTATAATTCTATTCCGACTGTAGAAGGCACATTAATGATGGTAATTCAACATACCGACTATACAATTCATGGGTCCAATGTAATGGTTTTAGGATTTGGTAGAACAGGAATGAGTGTTGCCAGAGCATTCCAATCATTAGGAGCCCACGTCAAAGTTGGAGCAAGACGGTCTGAACATATTGCACGTATTACAGAGATGATGTTTTCTCCTTTTCATATGCAAAACATTGAGAAAGAAGTAGGAAATATCGATATTGTGATTAACACAATTCCACATCTCGTTGTGACAGCGAATGTTATTTCAAAAATGCCAGCTCATACGTTAGTAATTGATTTAGCTTCTAAACCAGGCGGTACCGACTTTAGATACGCAGAAAAAAGAGGAGTTAAAGCGCTATTAGCACCTGGATTGCCAGGTATTGTTGCTCCGAAAACAGCAGGACAAATTTTAGCGAACGTTCTTTCTCAGTTATTAGCAGAAGACGTAATAGCAAGAAAGGAGAATGGGGAATGAATGCGATTAAGTGAATTAAGTGGTAAAGAGATTGTAAATTTAGAAAGAGCAGAAAAAATGGGGGTTTTAGGTCATCTAGATTTAGAAATCAATGAGAGCGATGGACAAATACAAGCGCTTATCATACCTGTTACAAAATGGGGAGGTTTTAAAAAAGGACAACAAGAAGTAAGGGTGGAATGGAGAGATGTTAAGAAAGTGGGGCATGACATGATACTTTGTGATATATCTGACCATTCAAATTCGGAGTGATTGTTATCATTAAATAATAGCGTTAATTTAGAGAAACTGGTAGTAGGAGGAAAGTTTTTGATTAAAAAATATACTTGTAAAAATGGTGTAAGAATAGTTATGGAGAACATACCAACTGTAAGATCGGTTGCGATTGGTATTTGGATCCATGCAGGATCAAGAAATGAAAATGAAAAAAATAACGGGATTTCTCACTTTTTAGAGCATATGTTCTTTAAAGGAACGGAAACACGTAGTGCGCGCGAAATTGCAGAATCATTTGATAGCATTGGTGGGCAAGTAAATGCTTTTACTTCAAAAGAATATACATGTTACTATGCAAAAGTGTTAGATGAGCATGCTAAATATGCTTTAGATGTTTTAGCAGATATGTTCTTTAATTCAACATTTGATGAGGGAGAACTGAAAAAAGAGAAGAATGTCGTATGTGAAGAAATTAAAATGTACGAAGACGCTCCAGATGATATTGTGCATGATATGTTAACGAAAGCGACATATGAAACGCATCCGCTTGGGTATCCTATTTTAGGAACAGAAGAAACGCTTGATACGTTTACAGGTGATACATTACGTCAATATATAAAAGATCATTACACACCTGAAAATGTAGTTGTTTCAGTTGCAGGAAATATTGATGAAGCATTTTTACAAACAGTAGAGCAATATTTCGGTAGTTATGAAGGAACAACAAACCGTGAACAAGTACATAGCCCAATTTTCCATTTTAATAAGGTAGCACGTAAAAAAGAAACAGAACAAGCTCATTTATGTTTAGGATATAAAGGCTTACAAATGGGACACGAAGATATTTATAACTTAATCGTATTAAATAATGTTTTAGGCGGTAGTATGAGTAGCCGTTTATTCCAAGAAGTACGTGAGCAACGTGGATTAGCTTACTCGGTATTTTCTTACCACTCTTCTTATGAAGATACAGGCATGTTAACACTGTACGGTGGAACAGGTAGCCAACAATTAGATACGCTGTATGAAACAATGCAAGAAACGCTAGAAACATTGAAAAATACAGGTATTACAGAAAAAGAGCTTATGAATAGTAAAGAGCAATTAAAAGGAAACTTAATGTTAAGTTTAGAAAGTACGAATAGTCGTATGAGCCGTAATGGTAAAAATGAATTGCTTCTTCGTAAGCATCGTTCACTTGATGAGATTATTGAAAGTGTAAACACTGTAACAAAACAAAATGTAGATGAGTTAATCCGCAATATGTTTACGGATGAATTCTCTGCTGCACTTATTAGTCCAGATGGAAAACTGCCAAAAGGAATAAAACTATAAATGAAAGTTCGTATATTGGCATACATATGTGTATTTTTTTTATATGTCAGTTTAGGCTCTTATTCCGTTTTTGCACAGGATAACTTGTATGAAGAAATTCAAAAACATGCAAAACAATATGAGATTGCACCTCAAAATGCAATGATTGATAAGATATGGAAAGCAACACCTGGATATAATGGAAGACAAGTCGATATTGAAGCATCCTATAACAATATGAAGAAGCTAAAGGAATTTGATCAAAAACATCTTGAATTCAAGGAAGTATCACCGAGTGTCCACTTAGCAGATTTATCACCAGCCCCAATTTACAGGGGACATCCAAATAAAAAGATGGTGGGATTAACAATAAATGTGGCATGGGGAAATGAGTATTTGCCTCGTATATTAGAAATATTGAAAAAACATGATGTGAAGGCGACTTTCTTTTTGGAAGGACGTTGGGTGAAAGAAAATTTACGATTTGCAAAAATGATTGTCGATGCAAATCAAGAAGTCGGAAATCATTCTTACACACATCCTAATATGAAAACGTTATCGTCTGATGAAATACGAGAACAGTTACAAAAAACAAATCGAATGATAGAAGCAGCCACGAATCAAAAAGTGAGATGGTTTGCCCCGCCAAGTGGAAGTTTTCGAGATGAAGTTGTAAAAATTGCAGATGATTTTCAAATGGGAACGATTATGTGGACAGTAGATACAATTGATTGGAAGCGACCAGAGCCAGACGTATTATTGCAGAGAGTCATGAGAAAAATACATTCAGGTGCCATTGTATTAATGCACCCTACTTCATCTACAGCAGAAGCATTAGATACAATGATTAAAAAATTGAAGGAACAAGGATATAGAGTGGGGAATATAACAGAATTACTGGATGAAAAACGTGTGGATTAAATGAGTCAAGAAAAGCAAGTCTTCTCGATAGATTTAGCTGGTCGCCAGCTAACAGTTGAAACTGGTCAGCTTGCAAAACAAGCGAACGGAGCAGTATTAGTAAGATATGGCGATACAGCGGTTCTATCTACAGCAACTGCATCAAAAGAGGCTAAAAATGTAGATTTCTTCCCACTTACAGTAAACTATGAAGAGCGTTTATATGCAGTCGGAAAAATTCCAGGCGGTTTTATTAAACGTGAAGGTCGTCCAAGTGAAAAAGCAATTTTGGCAAGTCGTTTAATCGACCGTCCAATTCGTCCGCTTTTCGCAGATGGTTTCCGTAACGAAGTACAAGTTGTCAGCATTGTAATGAGTGTTGATCAAGATTGTTCTTCTGAAATGGCAGCTATGCTTGGTTCTTCATTAGCGTTATCGATTTCAGATATTCCATTTGAAGGCCCAATCGCTGGTGCAACAGTTGGTCGTATTAATGGCGAATTCGTTATTAATCCAACAGTAGAACAGCAAGAACAAAGTGATATTCACCTTGTTGTAGCTGGTACAAAAGATGCAATTAACATGGTTGAAGCAGGAGCAGATCAAGTACCTGAAGAAACAATGTTAGAAGCAATTATGTTTGGACATGACGAAATTAAACGTCTAATTGCATTCCAAGAAGAGATTGTACAAGCTGTAGGTAAAGCAAAATTAGAAATAAAATTATATGAAGTTGATGCTGATCTTAACCAAGCTGTACGTGAGATGGCTGAGAAAGATATGCATTCTGCAATTCAAGTACATGAGAAACATGCACGTGAAGATGCAATCAACGTAGTGAAAAAGCGTGTAATTGAGCATTACGAAGCTGAGGAAGCTGATGCTGACACATTAGGACAAGTAAATGAGATTTTATATAAAATTGTAAAAGAAGAAGTACGTCGTCTTATTACAGTTGAAAAAATTCGCCCAGATGGCCGAAAAGGTGATGAAATTCGTCCTTTAGCATCAGAGGTTGGTATTTTATCTCGTACACACGGTTCTGGTTTATTCACACGTGGACAAACACAAGCATTAAGTATTTGTACATTAGGCGCTTTAGGCGATGTGCAAATTTTAGATGGTCTTGGTGTAGAGGAATCAAAACGTTTCATGCACCATTACAATTTCCCATCGTTTAGTGTTGGTGAAACAAGACCGATGCGTGGACCAGGTCGTCGTGAAATTGGTCACGGTGCACTAGGAGAACGTGCTCTTGAGCCTGTAATTCCATCTGAAAAAGATTTCCCATATACAGTACGTCTTGTATCTGAAGTGTTAGAATCAAATGGTTCTACTTCACAGGCAAGTATTTGTGGTAGTACTTTAGCAATGATGGATGCTGGTGTTCCACTTAAAGCTCCAGTTGCTGGTATTGCGATGGGTCTAGTTAAATCTGGTGAGCATTACACAATTTTATCTGATATTCAAGGTATGGAAGATCATTTAGGTGATATGGACTTTAAAGTAGCAGGTACAGCACAAGGTGTAACTGCACTGCAAATGGACATTAAAATCGATGGTTTATCTCGTGAAATTTTAGAAGAGGCATTACAACAAGCGAAAATTGGTCGTGTGCATATTCTAAATCATATGCTATCTGTTATTACAGAGCCACGTACTGAATTATCAGCTTATGCTCCAAAGATTATTACAATGACAATTAACCCAGATAAAATCCGTGACGTTATTGGACCGAGCGGTAAACAAATTAATAAAATTATTGAAGAAACTGGAGTTAAAATTGACATCGAGCAAGATGGTACAGTATTCATTTCTTCAATAAATCAAGAAATGAATGACAAAGCTAAGAAAATTATCGAAGATATCGTTCGCGAAGTACAAGTAGGTGAAATCTACGAAGGAAAAGTGAAACGTGTTGAGAAATTCGGTGCTTTCGTTGAATTATTCAGCGGTAAAGATGGATTAGTTCACATTTCTGAACTTGCACTTGAGCGTGTAGGTAAAGTAGAAGACGTTGTGAAAATCGGTGATGTAATTACAGTTAAAGTTATCGAGATTGACAAGCAAGGTCGCGTAAATCTATCTAGAAAAGTATTGCTAAAAGAAGAGCAAGAAAAAGAAGCTGCTAAAGAAGAAAACAAACAAGAGCAGCAATAAATGGCTTTAACACAAGAACGTAAAAATGAAATCATTGCACAATTTAGAACTCATGAGACTGATACTGGTTCTCCAGAGGTTCAAATTGCTGTCCTAACGGAGCAAATTAACACTCTAAACGAGCACTTACGTACTCACAAGAAAGATCATCATTCACGTCGTGGTCTATTAAAGATGGTTGGTAAACGTCGTAACTTACTAACTTACCTTCGTAATAGCGATATCACACGTTACCGTGAATTAATCACAAAGCTTGGCTTACGTCGATAGTTGGAAGGATTATTACAGAAAAAGGTGAATGCAAGCGTGAAACTTATTCATTTAACTCATCCACATGAACAAAATAAATTAGAATTACCACCTACTGTAATGGCATTAGGATTTTTTGATGGCATTCACTTAGGGCATCAATGTGTGATTCGAACTGCGAAACAAATAGCAGATGAACGTGGATATAAGAGTGCAGTTATGACATTTCATCCCCATCCATCTGTTGTTTTAGGGAAAAAGGAAGCGCATGTGGAGTATATTACACCGATGCGTGATAAAGAAAACATAGTCGAAAACTTAGGTATCGATATATTATATGTTATTAAATTTGATGAATCATTTGCAGGCTTATTACCACAACAATTTGTAGATGATTACATTATTGGTTTAAATGTAAAGCATGTAGTAGCAGGGTTTGATTATTCATATGGACGTTTAGGAAAAGGGAAGATGGAGACTTTACCATTTCATGCAAGAGGGGAGTTTACACAAACTGTGATTGAAAAAGTTGAATTTCAAGAAGAGAAGGTAAGTTCTACAGCATTACGAAAGTTAATTCGAAATGGCGAAATGGAACAAATCCCATCTATTTTAGGTAGAGCCTATACAGTAGGAGGAACGGTTGTACACGGTGATAAACGTGGACGACAAATTGGTTTTCCAACCGCTAATGTAGGTTTAAGTGAGGAGTATTTATTGCCACCTATAGGTGTTTATGCAGTGAGATTAAAAGTCCACGATGAATGGTACGATGGTGTATGTAATATTGGATATAAACCAACGTTTAAAGAAAATGAGCGCCAATTATCTATTGAAGTACACTTATTTGAATTCAACAAAGACATATATGATCAAAGTGTTACAGTTGAGTGGCATATGCGTATAAGAGAAGAGAAGAAATTCAATGGTATTGATGAGCTAGTTGAACAAATCGCAAAAGATAAGAAAACAGCACAAGAATATTTTGTGAGTGAGAAGAATATACTTGCTTTTTCAAATGAAAAGTAGATGGAAGGTGTAGTATTATTACATAAGCCAAAAGGCATGACATCACATGATTGTGTATTTAAATTAAGAAAGATATTACGTGAGAAACGAATTGGTCATACGGGAACATTAGATCCAGATGTAACAGGGGTATTACCTATTTGTGTTGGACGAGCAACGAAGATCGCACAGTTTTTAACGAGTGAAACAAAAACATATGAAGGTGAAGTAACATTAGGATTTTCAACAACAACTGAAGATGCTTCTGGTGAAGTTGTGGAAACGAAAAATGTAGATCGTAGTATTACTCGTAAGGAAGTAGAAGGAGTTCTCGCAGCATTAACAGGTACGATTGAACAAATGCCTCCAATGTTTTCAGCTGTAAAAGTTAACGGGAAAAAATTATATGAATATGCAAGAGCGGGACAAGAAGTTGAACGTCCAGTTCGTACAATTACAATTCATGAATTCGTATTACTTGATGACCGTGAAATGTTTGAAGGGGAAAACATTTCATTCCGTTTCCGTGTAACGTGTAGTAAAGGGACATATGTAAGAACGCTAGCAGTAATGATTGGTGAAAAACTAGGTTTCCCATCACACATGTCCCATCTTGTAAGAACAGCATCTGGTGAATTTTTACTAGAAGATTGCATATCATTTGAAGAAATTGAAGAAAACGTGCAAAATGGAACAGTAGAGTCTATCTTCATTTCAATTGATGAAGCGTTAAGTAAGTTTCCGAAAATGGTAGTAGATGACAAGCAAGCAGAGAAAATAAAGAATGGTATGTTTTTAAAGAATGAATTAGAAATAACAGCGCCCTTTATTACAGTGTTTGATAAAAATGGCTGTTGCTTAGCAATTTTTGAGCATCATCCAAAACACCCTGGTATGCTAAAGCCAATGAAAGTACTTGTGAATAATCAAGAACTAAAGCTATAAATGAAATTACGTGCAAACCGTGTAGGCGAGCAAATGAAAAAAGAATTAGGCGACATCATCAGTCGTAAAATTAAAGATCCACGTGTCGGATTTGTTACAGTAACAGATGTACAAGTAAGTGGAGATTTACAAATCGCTAAAGTGTATATTTCTGTTTTAGGCGACGATGAACAGAAAGAAAGTACATTAAAAGGTTTAGCGAAGGCAAAAGGCTTCATTCGTTCAGAAATTGGCCAACGTATTCGTCTTCGTAAAACACCGGAAATTTCTTTCGAATTTGATGAATCTATCGGATATGGTCATCGAATTGATACACTTTTACATGAAATTAATAAAGACGGTAAACGTGAAGAATAAATGATTATCGCTTCACTCTCATTCGAGTGTATGATTTACGATGTGCATTCTTTAAAAGAGAAACGAGCAATTTTGCAACGGGTGCTAACTCGTGTGAAGCAGCGTTTTAACGTAGCTGTTTCAGAAGTAGGGCATCAAGATGTATGGCAACGTACAGAAATTGCAATTGTTTCCGTATCCTCAAATCGTGTTATCTGTGAAAAAGAAATGAATCGTGTACTTGAGTACATCGATTCATTTCCTGAAATTGAACGTACGATAACACAATTGGAATGGTACTGAATGAGTAAAATCCGAGTGCATGAATATGCAAAACAACATAATATCTCAAGTAAAGATCTTATGACAAAACTAAAAGAAATGAATATCGAGGTTTCGAATCATATGACAATGTTAGACGATGAAGTAGTAAACAAATTAAATAATGAGTACCAAGAAGAAAAACCTTCTGTTGCAGATGAGTTTGAAGTAGAAGAGAAAGTTGTTCGCAGTAAAAAGAACAGTAATAAGAAGAAGAAAAAAGGCAAAGATAACGAAGACAAGCGTCAAGATAACTTTGCTGGAAGACAACAAACGCAAATAGTAGAAACACCAGATAAAATTACTTTCTCTGGAAGCCTTTCAGTAGGTGAGCTTGCTAAAAAATTAAGCAAAGAGCCGTCTGAAATTATTAAGAAGCTCTTCATGCTAGGAATTATGGCAACAATTAACCAAGACTTAGATAAAGATACAATCGAGTTAATTGCTACTGATTACGGTATTGAAGTAGAAGAAGAAGTAGTTGTAAGTGAAACTGAATTTGAAACATTCATCGATGAGCAAGATGATGAAGAAAATTTAAAAGAGCGTCCAGCTGTTGTTACAATTATGGGACACGTTGATCATGGTAAAACAACATTACTTGACTCTATTCGTAACTCAAAAGTAACTGCAGGCGAAGCGGGTGGAATTACTCAGCATATTGGTGCATACCAAGTTGAAGTAAATGATAAGAAGATTACATTCTTAGATACGCCTGGTCACGCGGCATTTACAACGATGCGTGCACGTGGTGCGCAAGTAACAGATATTACAATCCTTGTTGTTGCAGCTGATGACGGTGTTATGCCACAAACAGTTGAAGCGATTAGCCATGCGAAAGCAGCTGGAGTACCAATTATTGTTGCTGTGAATAAAATGGATAAACCAGCGGCAAATCCTGACCGTGTAATGCAAGAATTAACAGAATATGAATTGGTTCCAGAAGCTTGGGGCGGAGACACGATTTTCGTACCGATTTCTGCAATTCAAGGCGAGGGAATTGACAACTTGCTAGAAATGATTCTTCTTGTAAGTGAAGTAGAAGAATATAAAGCAAATCCAAATCGCTATGCAACTGGTACTGTAATTGAAGCTCAGCTTGATAAAGGTAAAGGAACTATCGCGACATTACTTGTTCAAAACGGTACACTTCGAGTTGGAGATCCAATTGTTGTTGGAACATCATTCGGACGTGTTCGTGCAATGGTAAGTGACATTGGTCGTCGTGTAAAAGTTGCTGGTCCATCAACTCCTGTTGAAATTACAGGTTTAAATGAAGTACCACAAGCTGGAGATCGTTTCATGGCATTCGCTGATGAGAAGAAAGCTCGTCAAATCGGTGAATCACGTGCACAAGAAGCGTTAGTTGCACAACGTGGAGAGAAATCTAAATTAAGCCTTGAAGATTTATTCCAACAAATCCAAGAGGGCGATGTAAAAGAAATTAACTTAATTGTGAAAGCAGACGTACAAGGTTCTGTAGAAGCAATGGCAGCATCACTTCGTAAAATTGATGTTGAAGGCGTAAAAGTGAAAATTATCCATACAGGCGTAGGTGCGATTACAGAATCTGATGTTATTTTAGCTTCTGCATCTAATGCAATTGTAATTGGATTTAACGTACGTCCAGATGTAAATGCGAAGCGTACAGCTGAATTAGAGAACGTTGATGTTCGTTTACACCGTATTATCTATAAAGTAATCGAAGAAATCGAATCAGCAATGCAAGGGATGCTGGATCCAGAATTCGAAGAAAAAGTAATCGGTCAAGCGGAAGTACGCCAAACGTTCAAAGTAACAAAAGTTGGAACAATCGCAGGTTGTTACGTAATAGACGGTAAAATTACACGTGATAGTGGCGTTCGTATTATCCGTGATGGCGTAGTAATTTTCGAAGGACAACTTGATACGTTAAAACGTTTCAAAGACGATGTAAAAGAAGTTGCACAAAACTATGAGTGTGGTATTACAATTGAGAGATATAATGATCTTAAAGAAGGGGACATCATTGAAGCGTACATTATGGAAGAAGTGAAGCGATGAGTGTCCGATTGGAAATCGTTTTTAGGACTAGCAAACCGGGCTCGGAAAATTATTTCGGGTGAAGAACTTGTTTTAAAAGAAGTACGAAGTGGCAAAGCAAAGCTTGTGTTGCTATCTGAAGATGCGTCAGTGAATACAACAAAACGCATCACGGATAAAACTACGTATTACAACGTACCAATGAGAAAGGTCGAAAATCGACAACAATTAGGGCATGCGATTGGGAGAGATGAGCGAGTCGTTGTAGCTGTCTTAGATGAAGGCTTTGCGAAAAAGCTGCGTAGCATGCTCGATACAAATTACCGGGGGTGAATGAGTATGAGCAATCGAAAAGTTCCGTTACGAAAATGTGTTGCAACGCAAGAAATGAAATCAAAACGAGAGCTCGTTCGCATTGTTCGTTCCAAAGAGGGAGAAGTGTCCATTGATTTAACTGGAAAGAAATCAGGACGAGGTGCTTATTTATCAAAAGATAAAGAAAGTATTCTTCAAGCTCAAAAGAAAAATGTTTTGGAACATCATCTAAAAGCGAAAATCGACGGTTCTCTATACGAAGAGCTTCTTGAGCTTGTTGAGAAGGGGTCGAAATAAATGAGCACTGAGTTGTTAGATGCCTTGCTCGTATTAGAGTCAGAAAAAGGAATTAGCAAAGATATTATTATTGATGCGATTGAAGCAGCATTAATCTCTGCTTATAAACGCAATTTTAACCAAGCACAAAACGTTCGTGTGAGCTTTAACCCAGAAGTGGGAACAATTCAAGTTTTAGCACGTAAAGATGTTGTTGATAATGTGTTTGATCCACGTCTTGAAATTTCTGTTGAAGAAGCAAGACAAATTAATCCAAACTATCAAGATGGTGATGTACTAGAAATTGAAGTAACACCAAAAGATTTCGGTCGCATTGCAGCACAAACTGCAAAACAGGTTGTAACACAACGAGTGCGTGAAGCAGAGCGTGGTGTTATTTACTCTGAGTTTAGTGACCGTGAAGAAGATATCATGGTTGGTATTGTACAACGTCAAGATGCTCGTTTCATCTATGTAAGCTTAGGGAAAGTAGAAGCTTTATTACCTGTAAGTGAGCAAATGCCAAACGAACAATACAAACCACATGATCGCATTCGCGTATTCATTACGAAAGTAGAAAAAACAACGAAGGGACCACAAATTTACGTATCACGTACGCATCCTGGTCTTTTAAAACGTTTATTCGAAATGGAAGTTCCTGAGATTTATGATGGAACTGTTGAAATTCGTTCTGTAGCACGTGAAGCAGGCGATCGTTCTAAGATTTCTGTACATGCAGAGAACATTGATGTTGATCCAGTAGGCTCTTGTGTAGGACCGAAAGGACAACGTGTACAACGCATTGTAGACGAATTAAAAGGTGAAAAAATTGACATCGTTCGCTGGTCAAATGATCCAGTAGAATATGTTGCAAATGCTTTAAGCCCATCACAAGTTGTTAAAGTACTTGTAGATGAAGAAGAAAAAGCAACAACTGTTGTTGTTCCAGACCACCAACTTTCATTAGCTATCGGTAAGCGTGGACAAAACGCGCGTCTTGCAGCTAAATTAACAGGTTGGAAAATTGATATTAAGAGTGAGTCTGATGCGAAACAACTTGGTATTGTAACAGAAGAAGATAGCGTAATCGCATTCGGATTCGATTCAGTTGAAGACGAAATCGAATAGATGGCGGCAGGAAGGAGGCTGTTTATGGATAAGAAAGTCACAGAAGTTGTAGAAGCATTTGCGCAGCCGATCGTTGAAGAGTTAAATCTTGAACTTGTAGATGTAGAGTATGTGAAAGAAGGACAAGACTGGTTCTTACGCGTATTCATCGATTCTGAAAAGGGAGTCGACATTGAAGAATGCGGTGCGGTAAGTGAACGTTTAAGCGAAGCTTTAGATAAAGAGGATCCGATTCCTCATCTTTACTTTTTGGATGTATCATCTCCTGGAGCAGAACGCCCATTAAAGAAAGAGAAAGACTTCCAGCAAGCGGTAGGAAAACAAGTGGCAATTAAAACATATGAGCCGATTGATGGTGAAAAAATGTTTGAAGGAAAGCTACTTTCCTACGATGGTACTACAATTACACTATTATTAACAATTAAAACACGTAAAAAAGAAATCCAAATTCCAATGGACAAAGTTGCAAATGCGCGACTTGCTGTTACGTTTTAGATGTCATTAACCAATGAACAACAAGAGCGATTTCAAATTTTGCTCCAGCAGTTGCAAATACCAGAAGACCTTATAAATCAATATTTACAGGGCGGTGGTATTGAAAAGCTAGTTATTGATAAAGCGAATAAAAGTTGGCATTTTGACTTACAAGTGCCACGTATTTTGCCGACAGAATTATATGAATTGCTAGAAATGAAGCTTAAGCAATCATTTTCTCATATTGCAAGAACAACATTTGCATTACAAGCAGAGAATAAACAATTTACAGAAGAAGAAGTGAAGGCATATTGGCCGCTTTGTACGGAGCGAATTACATTTTCGCCTATGTTTGCATACTTAAAGAAGCAACTACCTCAGGTAAATGGAGTGAAGTTGTTAATAAATGTGAATAACGAGCTAGAATCTACTGCTTTAAAGAAAAATGTTACGAAACCAGTAGGTGATCAATACGAAGCTTTTGGGTTCCCGCGTTTTCAGTTAGACACACAAATAAAGCAAAATGCAGAAGAAATGCAAAAGTTTCGTGAGCAAACGCAGCAAGAAGACCGCGAGCGTGTAATACAAGCTATGGAAGAAATGGCGAAGAAGCAAGCTGAAGAGAGTAGCGTTGTGCATGAAGGGCCGATTGTACTTGGGTATCTTATTAAGCCGGATGAAGAAATTACACCGATGCGAGAAATTCAAGATGAAGAGCGAAGAAAAACGGTTCAAGGGTATGTATTCCATGTAGAAACAAAAGAGCTTCGTAGTGGACGTACGTTATTAACTTTAAAAATAACGGACTATACGGATTCTATTATGATCAAAATGTTCTCACGTGACAAAGAAGATATTCCAATGCTGCAATCCTTGAAAAAAGGAATGTGGGTGAAAGCACGTGGTTCTGTTCAAAATGATACATTCGTTCGAGATTTAGTAATGATTGCAAATGATATTAATGAAATAACAGGACCATCTCGTAAAGATAAAGCGCCAGAAGGTGAAAAACGTGTAGAGCTTCATCTCCATACACCGATGAGTCAAATGGATGCTGTTACGCCTGTCTCTAGGCTTGTTGCTCAAGCTGGTAAATGGGGACATGAGGCTATTGCAGTTACAGACCATGCTGTTGCACAGTCGTTCCCAGAAGCATATTCCGCGGGGAAAAAGGCTGGGGTTAAAGTGATATACGGTGTAGAGGCAAATTTAGTTAATGATGGTGTACCGATCGCATATAACGAAGCGCATCGTTTACTTGCAGAGGAAACGTATGTTGTTTTCGACGTTGAGACGACAGGTTTATCAGCTGTATACGATACAGTCATTGAGTTAGCTGCCGTGAAGATAAAAGGTGGCGAAATCATTGATCGTTTTGAGTCTTTCGCAAATCCGCATCAACCATTATCTGCGACGATTATTGAATTAACAGGTATTACAGATGATATGTTAACTGATGCACCAGAAGTGGACGACGTGTTTAAAAAATTTGAGGAATGGATGGGTGACCATACACTTGTTGCCCATAACGCAAGTTTTGATATGGGCTTTATTAACGTAGGTTTTAAAAAGGCAGGGCTAGCAAAAACGAATAACCCAGTTATTGATACGTTAGAACTTGCGCGGTTCTTATTCCCGGAAATGAAAAATCATCGATTAAATACGATGTGTAAAAAGCTTGATATTGAATTAACGCAACATCACCGTGCGATTTATGATACTGAAGCAACGGGATACTTACTTGTGAAAATGCTAAAAGATGTGATTGAAAAGGGATTTGAATATCACGATCAATTAAATGATAGTATGGGACAAGGGGATGCGTATAAGCGTGGGCGTCCAAGTCACATGACATTACTTGCTACATCAGATGTTGGATTGAAAAATTTATATAAACTTGTTTCATTTTCTCACCTGAATTATTTTTACCGTGTGCCACGTGTACCAAGGTCACTATTAAAAAAATATCGTGAAGGGATTTTAGTAGGAACGGCTTGTGATAAAGGTGAAGTGTTTGAGGCGATGATGCAAAAAGCACCTGAAGAGGTAGAAGAAATTGCGCAATTCTATGATTACATTGAAGTAATGCCTCCAGAGGTGTTACGTCATTTAGTAGAACGTGAACTTGTTCGAGATGAAGGACAATTAAAAACAATTATTTCTAACTTAGTAAAACTGGGTGAGACGTTAGATAAACCAGTTGTCGCTACAGGGAACGTGCATTATTTAGACCAAGAGGATGCAATGTATCGTAAAATTTTAGTCAGTTCACAGGGCGGAGCAAATCCGTTAAATCGACATTCATTACCGCCTGTACATTTCCGTACAACAGATGAGATGTTAGAGTGTTTTTCATTTTTAGGTGAAGACAAAGCGAAAGAAATAGTAGTAACGAATACACAACAGGTTGCATCATTAATTGGTGATGTTCATCCAGTAAAAGATGATTTATACACACCGAAAATCGAGGGTGCCGATGATGAAACGCGCGATATGAGTTATAAAATGGCGTGTAGCATTTATGGGGAAGAGCTGCCAGAAATTGTAGAAGCCCGATTGGAAAAAGAATTGAAAAGTATTATTGGACATGGATTTGCCGTAATTTATTTAATTTCACATAAGCTGGTGAAAAAATCGTTAGTAGACGGATATCTAGTAGGTTCGCGTGGATCGGTAGGTTCATCATTCGTTGCAACGATGATGGAAATTACAGAAGTGAATCCATTACCACCACATTATGTATGTCCAACGTGTAAACAATCCGAATTCTTTAATGACGGTTCGGTAGGTTCTGGTTTTGACTTGCCAGATAAAGAATGTCCAACATGTCATATTCCTTATATAAAAGATGGGCATGACATTCCGTTCGAAACGTTCCTTGGATTTAAAGGAGATAAGGTACCCGATATCGATTTAAACTTCTCAGGGGAATATCAACCACGCGCCCATAACTATACGAAAGTACTGTTCGGTGAAGATTATGTATACCGTGCGGGAACAATAGGTACAGTTGCGGAAAAAACCGCTTATGGGTATGTAAAAGGTTATGCAAATGATCATAATTTAACGATTCGAAATGCAGAGATAGATCGGTTAGTTGCAGGTTGTACAGGAGTAAAACGTACAACTGGACAGCATCCAGGTGGTATTATCGTTGTGCCTGATTACATGGATATTTTTGATTTTTCACCAATACAGTTTCCAGCTGATTCAATAGGGGCTGAGTGGAGAACAACACACTTCGACTTCCACTCAATTCATGATAATTTATTGAAACTAGATATACTAGGACACGATGATCCAACTGTTATACGTATGTTACAAGATTTAAGTGGTATTGATCCGAAAACAATCCCAACAGATGATCCAGAAGTAATGAAAATTTTCTCTGGTCCAGAATCTTTAGGAGTAACGGAAGAACAAATTAACTGTAAAACAGGTACACTTGGTATACCGGAATTCGGGACGAAATTCGTAAGACAAATGTTAGAAGAGACAAAACCAACGACATTCTCAGAGCTAGTCCAAATTTCTGGACTATCGCATGGTACTGACGTATGGCTCGGTAATGCAAATGAGTTGATTTATAACGGCACATGTACACTGAGTGAAGTTATCGGTTGTCGTGATGACATCATGGTATATTTAATTTATCAAGGGTTAGATCCTTCATTAGCCTTCAAAATTATGGAGTCGGTTCGTAAAGGTAAAGGTGTACCGGAAGAATGGGAAGAGGACATGAAAAATAATAATGTACCGGGTTGGTATATTGATTCATGTAAGAAGATAAAATACATGTTCCCTAAAGCCCATGCGGCTGCCTACGTACTTATGGCTGTACGGATTGCATATTTTAAAGTGCATTTTGCCCTTTTATTCTATGCGGCATACTTTACAGTTCGTGCAGATGACTTTGATGTAGAGGCGATGGCGAAAGGCTCAGCATCTATACGTGTGAAGATTGATGAAATTGCGCAAAAAGGATTGGATGCAGCGCCGAAAGAGAAGAGTTTATTAACGGTACTAGAAATGACGCTTGAAATGTGTGAGCGTGGATACTCATTCCAAAAGGTGGATTTATATCGCTCACATGCAACAGAATTTATTATTGATGGGGATACTTTAATCCCTCCATTTAATGCAGTACCTGGTCTTGGTACAAACGCAGCTGTAAGTATCGTAGAAGCTCGTAAAAATGGAGATTTCTTATCAAAAGAAGATTTACAGCAGCGCAGTAAGGTTTCGAAAACAATTATTGAGTATTTAGATAGTCAAGGTTGCTTAGGCGATTTACCTGATCAAAACCAATTATCACTGTTCTAGATGAAACAAAGTATGCTATTCAGTCCTACATTACGTGAAGTTCCAGCTGATGCTGAAATTAAGAGTCATCAATTATTACTTCGCGCAGGTTTTATGCGTCAAAATGCTTCTGGTATTTATAGTTTTCTACCATTTGGTTTAAAAGTACTACACAAAGTAGAACGTATCGTTCGAGAAGAAATGGAACGCGCAGGAGCTGTAGAATTATTAATGCCAGCGATGCAAGCTGCAGAATTATGGCAAGAATCAGGCCGTTGGTATTCTTACGGATCTGAATTAATGCGTATGAAAGATCGTAACGCTCGTGAATTCGCTTTAGGGGCAACACATGAAGAAGTAATTACTGATCTTGTACGTGATGAAGTAAAATCATATAAAAAATTACCGTTAACGCTATACCAAATTCAAACAAAGTTCCGTGACGAACAAAGACCTCGTTTCGGTTTATTACGTGGAAGAGAGTTTCTAATGAAAGATGCCTATTCTTTCCACGCTACGCAGGAGAGCTTAGATGAAGTGTATGATCGCTTATATAAAGCATACTCTAATATTTTTGCTCGTTGTGGCTTAAATTTCCGTGCGGTTATTGCTGACTCTGGAGCAATGGGCGGAAAAGATACACATGAATTTATGGTATTATCTGATGTTGGTGAAGATACTATTGCATACTCTGATACATCTAATTATGCAGCGAACATCGAAATGGCTCCTGTTGTAGCTACGTATACGAAGAGTGACGAAGCAGAAAAGGCACTTGAAAAAGTAGCAACGCCAGATCAAAAAGCCATTGAAGAAGTATCTGCATTCTTAAACATTGAAACAGAACAGTGTATCAAGTCTATGGTATTCAAAGTAGATGAGAAATTAGTAGTTGTACTTGTTCGTGGTGATCATGAAGTAAACGATATAAAAGTGAAAAATGTATACGGCGCTTCAGTTGTTGAGCTTGCTTCTCATGAAGAAGTAAAAGAATTATTAAATTGTGAAGTTGGTTCATTAGGACCGATTGGTGTAACAGGTGATATCGAAGTTATTGCTGACCATGCCGTAGCATCAATTGTAAACGGATGTTCAGGAGCGAATGAAGAAGGGCTTCATTATGTAAATGTAAATCCAGAACGTGACTTTAAAGTAAGTCAATATACAGATTTACGCTTCATCCAAGAAGGAGACCAATCTCCAGATGGAAATGGAACAATTCTTTTCGCACGTGGAATTGAAGTTGGTCATGTATTTAAATTAGGAACTCGCTATAGTGAAGCGATGAACGCAACATTCCTAGATGAAAACGGGAAAACACAAGCACTTATTATGGGTTGTTACGGTATCGGTGTATCTCGTACAGTGGCAGCAATTGCAGAGCAGTTTAATGATGAGAACGGCTTAGTTTGGCCAAAAGCTGTAGCACCATTCCATGTGCATGTAATTCCAGTAAATATGAAATCTGATGCACAACGTGAAATGGGTGAAAATATTTACAACTCATTACAAGAGCAAGGATATGAAGTATTACTAGATGATCGTGCAGAACGTGCAGGTGTTAAATTTGCAGATGCAGATTTATTTGGCCTTCCAGTTCGCGTTACGGTTGGTAAAAAAGCAGATGAAGGTATTGTAGAAGTGAAAGTACGTGCTACAGGCGAGTCTGAAGAAGTGAAAGTAGAAGAACTTCAAACATATATTGCTAATATTTTAAAATAAGTGGTTATGGAATTGAATACAGCGATTGCCTTTATATTAATTTTCGGTGCACTCGTATTTTTCCATGAGCTAGGGCATCTATATTTCGCGAAAAGAGCAGGCATTTTATGCCGCGAGTTTGCGATTGGTTTTGGTCCGAAAATATTCTCATTTGAAAAGAATGAAACGGTGTATACGATTCGATTACTGCCCCTTGGCGGCTATGTAAGAATGGCTGGTGAGGATGCGGACACAGTTGAGTTAAAGCCAGGGAAAAAGGTTGGCCTTGTGCTAAATGAAAAAGACGAAGCTGTGAAATTAGTTTTTGATGGATATGAAAAATATCCAAATGTTCGTGTTATTGAAGTCGAACAAGCTGATTTAGAGCATAACCTAACGATTTCAGGCTATGAAGAGTATGAGGAAGAGCTTCAAACATTCCGAGTGAATGAAAAGGCACGTATCATTACTGCTGGAGAAGAAATTCAAATTGCTCCGTATAACAGGCAATTTGGCTCGAAAAAATTGGGTCAACGTGCTTTAACAATCTTTGCGGGTCCTGCAATGAACTTTATTTTAGCATTTGTTATTTTTGTGATTCTTGGATTTGTACAAGGGGTTCCCATTGACAAACCAATGGTCGGAAAAATAATGGGAAATAGTGCAGCGCAGCAAGCTGGATTAAAAGAAAACGATACAATTCAAGCAATTGATGGGAAAAGCACAAGTACATGGAAAGATGTTGTTGCCATTGTACGTGAAAACCCGAATAAAGAAATTACGTTACAAGTAAAGCGTGATAGTGAACAGCTTAATGTAAAAGTAACTCCTACACTCGATAAAGAAGGTAAGGACGAAGTTGGTAGAATTGGTGTTTACTCTCCTGTAGAGAAAACAGTGATGGGTTCGATTAAATCAGGATTTGAACAAACGTACGAATGGACGAAACTAATTTTTGAGTCTCTTGTGAAATTAGTAACTGGTCAATTTTCTATTAATGAGTTGTCAGGTCCAGTAGGAATTTATAATCTAACAGATCAAGTCGTAGATTATGGATTTACGCGTGTGCTAAGTTTAGCAGCAGTTTTAAGTATAAACCTTGGTTTATTTAATCTATTACCAGTCCCTGCTTTAGACGGTGGACGTTTATTCTTCTTCTTAATCGAAGCGTTACGAGGAAAACCGATTGACCGTCAAAAAGAAGGAATGGTTCACTTTATTGGTTTTGCATTATTAATGTTACTTATGTTAGTTGTAACATGGAATGACATTCGTAAGTTTTTCTTGTAAATGAAAAACATTAGTTTATTAGGTGCAAGCGGATCAATTGGTACACAAACTTTAGATGTGTTACGCTCGCACCCAGACCAATTCCGTCTCGTTGCTTTTTCTGTAGGGAAAAATATTGACTACGCAGTAAAAGTAATTCAAGAATTTTCTCCGCAAATCGTTTCTGTGCAAAGAGCAGAAGATGTTATAAAATTACAAGCTGTTTCTGGTAATACAAAAATTGTATATGGTAGTGAAGGTCTTTTAGAAGTAGCATTACATCCAGATGCGGAGATTTTAGTAAATGCCGTTGTAGGTAGCGTAGGGTTGTTACCAACACTTCGTGCAATTGAGGCGAAAAAAACAATTGGAATTGCGAATAAAGAAACGTTAGTAACTGCAGGGCATCTAGTAATGGAAGCGGCACGAAAACATAATGTTTCGTTACTTCCAGTAGATAGTGAACATTCAGCTATTTTTCAATGCTTGAATGGTGAAAATGAAAAAAGAATTTCTCGACTCATTATAACGGCTTCTGGCGGAAGTTTCCGTGATAAAACGAGAGATGAATTGCATCATGTGACCGTAGAAGATGCGCTTCGACATCCAAACTGGTCAATGGGTTCGAAAATTACAATTGATTCTGCTACAATGATGAATAAGGGACTAGAAGTAATTGAAGCACATTGGCTTTTTGGTATCCCTTATGAGCAAATTGATGTTGTTTTACATAAAGAAAGTATTATTCATTCTATGGTTGAATTTGAAGATCGTAGTGTAATGGCACAGCTTGGCTCACCTGATATGCGAGTACCAATTCAATACGCCCTTACATATCCTGATAGATTACCTCTTTCAGACACAAAACAGTTAAACTTATGGGAAATGGGAACATTGCATTTTGAAAAAATGAACCAAGAACGTTTCCGTTGTCTACGTTTTGCGTATGAGGCTGGGAAAACAGGTGGAAGTATGCCAGCTGTAATGAACGCTGCAAATGAAGTAGCTGTTGAAGCTTTTTTACAAAAGAGAATTGGTTTCTTAACAGTGGAAGACCTCATTGAAAAAGCAATGAACCATCACAATGTCATTGCACGTCCGAGCTTAGAGGAAATTCTGGAAATTGATACAGCCACAAGACGGTTTGTGATGGAACAAATTTAGGTGAAACAGAGAATTATTACTGGAGTGGTTGCTGCCGCGCTATTCATTCCCATCGTAATTTACGGTGGCGTGCCTTTTACGGTTTTAGTGTATGCACTTGCTTCTATAGGTTTATATGAGTTAATTCGAATGAATAAGCTTACGCTTATTTCAGTACCAACAGTTTTAGCTGCGGTATTATTATGGGTTATTTTAGTTCCAAGTAGTGCATCAGAACTGTTTAGGTGGATTGGATTAGGTAAATTAGAAATTACGTTTGTGATTGTTTTATTACTTTTATCATATACAGTCCTTTCTAAGAATACATTTACTTTTGATAATGCTTCATTTTTACTTATGGCAACGACATATGTTGCAATGGGATTCTTATATTTAAATGAAACGAGAATATTAGGAATTAAATATGTGTTTTGCGCATTATTTGTTATATGGGCTACTGATTCAGGCGCATATTTCGTAGGAAAAGCATTAGGAAAAAGAAAGTTGTGGCCAGAAATTAGTCCAAATAAAACAATCGAAGGTTCATTAGGCGGTATTGTTTGTGGAGTTGTTGTTGCACTTGTTTACAATATGTTCTTCCCAGTTGAAGCAAATGTAGGGATTTTAATTGTGCTGACGGTTATCATTTCTATTTTTGGACAAATTGGTGATTTAGTACAATCTGCATTTAAACGTCATTATGGCGTAAAGGATTCAGGCACAATTTTACCTGGACATGGTGGTATATTAGATCGAACAGATAGTTGGTTATTTGTGTTACCAATTCTCTACTTCTTATTGCAATACAATTAAATGTTTAAAAACTTTCCTTTTTTTAAAAGTAAAAAGGACGCATCGTTTGATCATCTCGTTGAAGAAGTGAAAAAAGGGTATATACCAGAACATATTGCCATCATTATGGATGGCAATGGAAGATGGGCAAAGAGGAGAGCAATGCCTCGAATTGCGGGACATCATGAAGGCATGCAAGTTGTAAAGAAAATTACAAAATTTGCAAGTAAGCTTAATGTGAAAGTGTTAACTCTTTATGCTTTTTCAACTGAGAACTGGAAAAGACCGAAAAAGGAAGTTGACTATTTAATGAGGCTTCCAGAAGAATTTCTAGGTACATTTTTACCAGAATTGATTGAAGAAAACGTACAAGTCCGAGTAATAGGGCAAAAAGATCGTCTTCCTACGCATACACGCAGAGCGATGGAAAAAGCCATGGAAGATACGCAAGAGAATACGGGATTAATTCTTAATTTCGCGTTAAACTATGGAAGTCGAGATGAAATCGTTTCTGCTGTGCAACATATGATGAAAGATAGTGAGGAAGGGAAAATTCGTGCTGAAGAGATAAGTGAAGAAATGATTTCTTCCTACTTAATGACGGGTTCTTTACCTGATCCAGAGTTGTTAATTCGTACAAGCGGAGAGCTACGTATTAGTAATTTCATGTTATGGCAAATTGCATATTCGGAATTTTGGTTTACGGATGTGTATTGGCCAGACTTTACGGAAGAACATTTGCTTAATGCGATTACAGACTTTCAACATAGAGGGCGCAGATTCGGAGGCGTGTAGATGGGACAACAAGTATTGAAGTCTTCAAATGAAAAAATGGAAAAAGCAGTTGCTGCTTATTCTCGTGAATTAGCAACAGTTCGCGCTGGTCGTGCAAGCTCGTCTGTATTAGATAAGGTACAAGTTGATTACTATGGTGCACCAACACCAGTTGTGCAATTAGCGAACATTACAGTTCCAGAAGCACGTTTGCTTGTAATTCAGCCTTATGATAAAACTTCTATCGGTGATATTGAAAAAGCAATTTTAAAAGCAGATTTAGGCTTAAACCCTTCTAATGACGGAACTGTAATTCGTATTGCATTCCCTGCATTAACAGAAGAGCGTCGTCGTGATCTTGTAAAAGTTGTGAAAAAATATGCTGAAGAAGCAAAAGTTGCGGTTCGTAACGTACGTCGTGACGGTAACGATGACCTTAAGAAGCTTGAAAAAGCTGGCGAGATTACGGAAGATGATTTAAGAGGATATACTGAAGATATCCAAAAAGAAACAGATAAATATATTGCAAAAGTTGACGAAATCGCAAAAAACAAAGAAAAAGAAATCATGGAAGTGTAAATGAGTAAACCGAAATATAATCGTGTCGTTTTAAAGCTGAGCGGAGAAGCTTTAGCTGGCGAGCAAGGATTTGGAATTAACCCAGCTGTTATTAAGTCAGTTGCGGAACAAGTGAAAGAAATTGCAGAACTTGATGTAGAGGTTGCTGTTGTTGTTGGTGGCGGTAACATTTGGCGCGGGAAAATTGGAAGCGAAATGGGCATGGATCGTGCAGGAGCAGATTACATGGGCATGTTAGCAACAGTTATGAATTCATTAGCTCTTCAAGATAGTTTGGAGAATATTGGAATTCAAACACGCGTTCAAACTTCAATTGAGATGCGTCAAGTGGCAGAGCCTTACATTCGCCGTAAAGCAATTCGTCACTTAGAGAAAAAACGTGTTGTTATCTTTGCCGCAGGTACTGGTAACCCATACTTCTCTACAGATACAACAGCAGCATTACGTGCAGCGGAAATCGAAGCGGATGTGATTTTAATGGCGAAAAATAATGTGGATGGCGTATATAGTGCAGATCCATCTATTGATCCAACTGCTACGAAGTACGAAACACTTACTTACTTAGATGTATTAAAAGAAGGTTTAGGTGTAATGGATTCTACAGCTTCTTCTTTATGTATGGATAATGATATTCCATTAATTGTGTTCTCAGTTATGGAAAAAGGTAATATTAAACGTGCCGTTTTAGGCGAAAATATTGGAACAGTTGTAAGGGGGAAATAAATGAAAAACATGGCAATCACTGCACAAATGGTAAAAGAACTTCGTGAAAAAACAGGCGCAGGTATGATGGACTGCAAAAAGGCTTTAACTGAAACAAACGGCGACATGGAGAAAGCAATTGACTTCTTACGTGAAAAAGGTATTGCGAAAGCTGCTAAAAAAGCAGACCGCATCGCTGCTGAAGGTTTAACTTTCATCGAAACAAACGGTAACGACGGTTTAATCTTAGAATTAAACTCTGAAACTGATTTTGTTGCGAAAAACGAAGGTTTCCAAGCTTTAATTAAAGAATTAGCTGCTCACTTATTAGCTAACAAACCAGCTAACGTTGAAGAAGCTATGGCTCAAACAATTGAAGGCGGTAAAAAAGTAGAAGAGCACATCAATGAAGCAATTGCTAAAATTGGTGAAAAACTTACACTTCGTCGTTTCGAAATCGTATCAAAAACTGATGCTGATGCATTCGGCGCTTACCTACACATGGGTGGACGTATTGGTGTATTAACAGTTCTTGAAGGTTCTACTGACGAAGCAGCTGCTAAAGATGTAGCAATGCACATTGCAGCAGTTAACCCTAAATACATTGACCGTGATGCTGTAACAGCTGAAGAAGTTGAGCATGAGCGTCAAGTATTAACACAACAAGCTTTAAACGAAGGCAAGCCTGAAAAAATCGTTGCAAAAATGGTAGAAGGCCGTCTTGGCAAATTCTTCGAAGAGATTTGCTTACTTGACCAAGCATTCGTTAAAAACCCTGATATGAAAGTTCGTCAATTCGTTGAGTCTAAAGGCGGAACATTAAAAGGATTCGTTCGCTACGCTGTTGGTGAAGGTATCGAAAAACGCGAAGACAACTTTGCTGAAGAAGTAATGAACCAAGTAAAAGGTAACAACTAAATGTCAGTAATTTCTATGAAGCAATTGCTTGAAGCTGGTGTTCATTTCGGACATCAAACACGTCGTTGGAACCCAAAAATGAAGCGTTACATTTTCACAGAGCGTAACGGTATCTACATCATCGACTTACAAAAAACTGTGAAAAAAGTTGAGGAAGCTTACAGAACGATGCGTGACATCGCTGCTGAAGGCGGAGACATTTTATTCGTAGGTACTAAAAAACAAGCACAAGAAGCTATTAAAGAAGAAGCAACTCGTGCTGGTATGTACTTCGTTAACCAACGTTGGTTAGGTGGAACTTTAACAAACTTCCAAACAATCCAAAAGCGTATCAAGCGCCTTAAAGACATCGAAAGAATGCAAGAAGATGGTACTTTCGAAGTACTTCCTAAGAAAGAAGTTGTTCAACTTAAAAAAGAGTTAGAGCGTCTTGAGAAATTCTTAGGCGGTATTAAAGATATGAAAGGTCTTCCAAGTGCATTATTCGTAGTAGACCCTCGTAAAGAGCGTATTGCAGTTGCTGAAGCGCGCAAATTACACATTCCAATCATCGGTATCGTTGATACAAACTGTGATCCAGACGAAATCGATCACGTTATCCCAGCAAACGATGATGCAATTCGTGCTGTAAAACTTCTTACATCTAAAATGGCAGACGCGATCCTTGAAGCAAAACAAGGTGAAGAAACTGTTACTGCGTAAATGGAATTATTAGCAAAAACAAGAAAATTAAATGCGTTATTACAGAGCGCAGCAGGGAAGCCTGTAAACTTTAGAGAAATGTCTGACACAATGTGTGAAGTAATCGAAGCGAACGTATTCGTAGTAAGTCGTCGTGGTAAATTACTAGGTTATGCAATTCACCAACAAATCGAGAACGAGCGTATGAAACAAATGCTTGCAGAGCGTCAATTCCCAGAAGAATATACGCAAAGCCTATTTAATGTAACAGAAACATCTTCAAACTTAGATGTAAACAGTGCTTACACAGCATTCCCAGTAGAAAATAGAGAATTATTCGGTCAAGGTTTAACTACAATTGTACCAATCGTTGGTGGCGGTGAGCGTCTAGGTACATTAGTGTTAGCTCGTCTTGGTCAAGAGTTCTTAGATGATGATTTAATCCTTGCTGAATACAGTTCAACTGTAGTAGGTATGGAAATTTTACGTGAAAAAGCAGAAGAAATCGAAGAGGAAGCGCGTAGTAAAGCTGTTGTTCAAATGGCGATTAGCTCATTATCTTACAGTGAGTTAGAAGCAATTGAGCACATTTTCGAAGAGTTAAACGGAACAGAAGGTCTACTTGTTGCAAGTAAAATTGCTGATCGTGTAGGAATCACTCGTTCTGTGATTGTAAATGCACTACGTAAATTAGAAAGTGCTGGTGTAATCGAGTCTCGTTCTTTAGGTATGAAAGGAACATACATTAAAGTATTAAACGACAAATTTTTACATGAACTTGCTAAATTAAAAACAAACTAAATGCATTTACATTTTACTCCGCGCCAAATTGTGGAAAAATTAGATCAATACATCATCGGTCAAAAAGATGCAAAGAAAGCGGTTGCTGTAGCTCTGAGAAATCGATATCGTCGCAGTAAACTAGCTGAAAATTTACGTGATGAAATTGCACCTAAAAATATTTTAATGATTGGGCCGACAGGTGTTGGTAAAACAGAGGTAGCACGACGAATGGCGAAACTCGTTGGAGCACCTTTTATTAAGGTTGAAGCTACGAAATTCACAGAAGTTGGATATGTAGGTAGAGATGTAGAGTCGATGGTACGTGACCTTGTAGAAACGTCAGTACGCATCGTGAAAGAAGAAATGGTAGTTAAAGTTCAAGATAAAGCAGAAGAACAAGCGAACCAACGTCTTGTTGAAATTTTAGTGCCGAGTCCGGAGAAACAATCTGGATTTAAAAACCCATTAGAAATGCTTTTTGGCGGTGCTCAAAATTCGAATCAAACATCCGATACACAAGAAGATGATGAAATCGAAAAGAAACGTCAAGACGTGGAAAGAAAGCTTGCTGCGGGACTTCTTGAAGATGAAATTGTATCGATTGAAGTGACTGAGCAACAGTCTTCCATGTTTGATATGTTACAAGGAACTGGCATGGAACAAATGGGAATGAATTTCCAAGATGCATTGGGAAGTTTTATGCCGAAAAAAACGAAAAAACGTAAACTTTCTGTAAAAGAAGCAAGAAAACTCTTGACAAATGAGGAAGCACAGCGCTTAATTGATATGGATGAAGTTACACAAGAGGCTGTTTATCGTGCTGAACAGCTCGGGATTATTTTTATCGATGAAATTGACAAAATTGCTGGTAAGCAGTCGAATAGCGTAGATGTATCACGTGAAGGTGTGCAACGTGACATTTTGCCAATTGTAGAAGGATCGAATGTTGCGACAAAATACGGATCAGTAAAAACGGATTATATTTTATTCGTTGCAGCTGGAGCGTTTCATATGTCTAAACCGTCGGATTTAATTCCGGAATTGCAAGGGAGATTTCCGATTCGAGTAGAATTAACAAAATTATCGACAGATGATTTTGTTAAAATATTAATCGAGCCTGACAATGCGTTAATTAAACAGTATATGGCATTATTAGCGACTGAAGGTATAGAAATTGAATTTTCAGACGAAGCTATTCGTAAGATTGCTGAGATTGCTTATCAAGTTAATCAGGATACAGATAATATTGGAGCAAGAAGACTCCATACGATTATGGAGAAGCTCCTTGAAGATTTATCGTTTGAAGCATCTGAAATTACGTTAGAGAAAATAACGATAACACCTCAATACGTTGAGGAGAAATTAGCAACAATTGCTAAAAATAAAGATGTGAGCCAGTTTATTTTGTAAATGGGGAATTTCCACGCTACAACGATATTTGCAGTTCATCATAATGGAGAATGTGCAATGGCTGGAGATGGCCAGGTGACAATGGGAAATGCGGTTGTAATGAAACATACAGCTCGCAAAGTTCGAAAACTTTTCCAAGGGAAAGTTTTAGCTGGTTTTGCAGGCTCAGTTGCTGACGCATTTACTCTTTTTGAAATGTTTGAAGGAAAATTAGAAGAGTATAACGGGAACTTGCAGCGTGCTGCAGTTGAAATGGCGAAACAATGGCGTGGTGATAAAATGCTGCGTCAGTTAGAAGCGATGCTCATTGTCATGGATAAAACAACGATGCTCCTTGTTTCAGGTACAGGAGAAGTAATTGAACCGGATGATGGCATTTTAGCAATTGGATCTGGTGGAAATTATGCGCTTTCCGCAGGTCGTGCTTTAAAAAAATATGCAAGTGAACATTTAACTGCGAAGCAGATTGCGAAAGCGAGTTTAGAAATTGCAGGCGATATTTGTGTTTATACGAACCACAACATAATTGTTGAAGAATTGTAGGTGAATGTGAAGAATTTGTTACAATTATTCGTTGGATATTTACAAATTGAAAGAAATTATTCAAAATATACAATTGCAAGTTATCAAAATGATTTAGAACATTTTGTGCAATTTATGGAGCGAGAAGGCATATCCTCTTTTTTAGATGTTACATATGCGGATGTTCGTTTGTACTTAACGACGTTGCACGATGAAAAGTTAGCCCGTAAATCTGTCGCAAGAAAAGTATCAAGCTTACGAAGTTTATATCGTTTTTTGATGCGTGAAGGTTATCAGAAAGATAACCCGTTTGCACTTGCTTCACTCCCCAAAAAAGAATTGTCAATCCCAAAGTTTTTATATGTTGAAGAATTAGAGGAATTATTTGAAGTTTCTGATATGGAAACGCCGTTAGGTCAAAGAAATCAAGCTCTATTAGAGTTGATGTATGCGACTGGGATCCGTGTGAGTGAATGTGTCAATTTACAACTTACCGATATTGACTTTGCAGTGGGAACAATTTTAGTGATGGGAAAAGGAAAAAAACAAAGGTATATTCCGTTCGGAAGTTATGCGCAAGATGCTTTAATTACTTATATAGAGAACGGGAGAAAACAGTTAGCTAACAAGACTGAAGAACATTCTCATATGGTATTTTTAAATGCGAAAGGTACGCCGTTAACAGGTCGTGGTGTGCGTTATGTTTTAAATGAACTCATTAAGAAAGCATCTCTTACAATGCGGATAAGTCCACATATGTTAAGGCATACATTTGCTACACACATGTTAGATGAAGGGGCAGATTTACGTACTGTACAGGAGTTGTTAGGTCATGAAAATTTGTCTACGACACAAATTTATACGCATGTCTCTAAAGAAAGATTGCGTTCTGTTTACATGAAGCATCACCCGCGGGCATAAATGACAACACAAGTAGTAAACGTCATTGGCGCAGGTCTTGCAGGAAGTGAAGCAGCTTACCAAATTGCAAAACGTGGTGTCCAAGTAAAATTATATGAAATGAGACCAGTAAGGCAAACGCCGGCTCATCACACAGATAAATTTGCTGAATTAGTATGCAGTAACTCGTTACGTGCAAACACATTAACGAATGCTGTTGGAGTTATTAAAGAAGAAATGCGTTTAATGGATTCTGTCATTATTCGTGCAGCTGATGAGTGCTCTGTACCAGCTGGAGGAGCTTTAGCAGTTGACCGTCATGAGTTTGCAGCTAAAGTGACTGAATACGTAAAGAATCATCCGAATGTAACTGTAGTGAATGAAGAGCTTACTGAAATTCCAGAAGGACCAACAATTATTGCAACAGGTCCACTTACATCTCCTGATCTTGCTGCACAATTAAAAGAACTAACAGGTGAAGATTATTTCTATTTCTACGATGCAGCAGCACCAATCGTTGAAAAAGACAGCATTGATATGAACAAAGTATATTTAAAGTCTCGTTATGATAAAGGGGAAGCGGCATATTTAAACTGTCCGATGACAGAAGAAGAATTTGATCGTTTTTATGAGGCTTTAATTGCTGCTGAGACAGTACCTTTAAAAGAATTTGAAAAGGAAATTTTCTTTGAAGGTTGTATGCCAGTAGAAGTTATGGCAAGCAGAGGAAGACAGACGTTAGTATTTGGACCGATGAAACCTGTTGGATTAGAAGATCCGAAAACAGGGAAAACGCCATATGCAGTTGTTCAGTTACGTCAAGATGATGCAGCGGGAACGTTATACAATATCGTAGGTTTCCAAACACATTTAAAGTGGGGACCACAAAAAGAAGTGTTACAGTTAATTCCAGGACTGGAGAACGCAGAAATTGTACGCTACGGTGTAATGCATCGTAATACGTTTATTAATTCGCCTAATTTACTTCGTCCGACATATCAATATAAACAACGTGACGATTTATTCTTCGCTGGTCAAATGACTGGAGTAGAGGGATATGTTGAATCAGCGGCATCAGGATTATTAGCAGGTATTAACGCTGCTCGACTTGTAAAAGGTGAAGAGCCAGTTGTATTACCACCTGTAACTGCAATGGGAAGTATGGCAAATTATATTACTGCAACAAATGCAAAAAACTTCCAGCCGATGAATGCAAACTTCGGTCTATTCGCACCGTTAGAGAAGAGAATTAAAAAGAAACAAGAACGAAATGAAGCGTATGCTACACGTGCTTTAGAAATAATTCAAAATTTTGTAAATATTTAGGTGGAGTCGCCTTCTAAGGCGAAGACCATTGAGAAATATTTAGGGAAAAAATACAAAGTCGTTGCGTCCATGGGACATGTTCGCGATTTACCTAAAAGCCAAATGGGGATAGAAGTAAAGAACAACTTCACCCCGAAGTATATTACCATTCGTGGTAAAGGTCCCGTTTTAAAAGATTTAAAATCAGCGGCAAAAAAAGCAAAGAAAGTCTATCTCGCGGCCGATCCAGACCGCGAAGGAGAAGCAATTGCTTGGCATTTAGCGAATACGTTAAATGTGGATGTTGAATCAGATTGTCGAGTTGTCTTCAACGAAATTACAAAAGATGCAATAAAAGAATCATTTAAACACCCTCGTGCAATTAATATGGATTTAGTAGATGCACAACAAGCAAGACGTATACTTGATCGTCTAGTTGGTTACAATATTAGTCCTTTATTATGGAAGAAAGTAAAAAAAGGATTAAGTGCAGGTCGTGTACAATCTGTAGCAGTTCGTTTAATTATCGAGCGTGAAAGGGAGATTCAAAGCTTTGAGCCTGAAGAATTCTGGACAATTAAAACAGAGTTTGTAAAAGGGAAAGACACATTTGAAGCAAGCTTTTACGGTGTAGATGGTGAAAAAGTTCAATTAACGAATGAAACGCAAGTGAATGAAATAATTGAACAGATGAAAGATAATGCGTTTTCAGTTGAAAATGTAACGAGAAAAGAGCGAAAACGTAATCCCGCTTTACCGTTTACAACATCTTCCTTGCAACAAGAAGCAGCACGTAAGTTAAATATGCGAGCAAAGAAAACAATGATGCTTGCACAGCAACTGTATGAAGGGATAGATCTTGGGAAACAAGGGACTGTGGGTCTTATAACGTATATGAGAACTGACTCAACACGTATCTCAGAAACAGCTCAAACTGAGGCTCGTACTTACATTACTGAGGCGTATGGTACGGAATACATAGGAACAGAGAAGAAGAAAGAAACGAAAAAAACAAATGCACAAGATGCGCATGAGGCAATTCGTCCTACTTCGGTAATGAGAAAGCCAGAGGAACTAAAAAGTTTCTTAGGTCGTGACCAACTTCGGTTGTATAAATTGATTTGGGAGCGATTTGTTGCAAGTCAAATGGCGTCTGCTATAATGGATACTGTTACAGCAAAACTCATTAATAATAATGTTCAGTTCCGTGCAAGTGGCTCGGTTGTGAAGTTCCCAGGGTTTATGAAAGTTTATGTAGAGTCAAAAGATGATGGTGCGGAAGAAAAGGATAGGATGTTGCCACCGTTAGAAGTGGGAGAAACGGTATTTTCAAAAGATATAGAGCCGAAACAACACTATACACAACCACCGCCACGTTATACAGAGGCTCGTTTAGTAAGGACACTTGAAGAACTTGGGATTGGAAGACCATCCACTTATGTGCCGACACTTGAAACAATTCAAAAACGTGGTTATGTTGCTTTAGATAATAAACGTTTCGTTCCAACTGAACTGGGTGGAATAGTAATCGAACTTATTTTAGAGTTTTTCCCAGAAATTATTAACATTGAATTCACAGCCAATATGGAGCAAAGCCTTGATGAAGTGGAAGAAGGAAATGCGAATTGGGTGAAAATTGTTGATAATTTCTACGTAGAATTTGAACCGCGCTTAGAAAAAGCGGAAAAAGAAATGCGTGAAGTGGAAATTAAAGATGAACCAGCTGGGGAAGACTGTGAACTATGTGGTCATCCAATGGTCTTTAAAATGGGTAAATACGGGAAGTTTATGGCTTGTTCGAATTTCCCTGATTGTCGTAATACAAAACCGATCGTGAAAGAAATCGGTGTAACTTGTCCGAAGTGTGAAGAAGGACAAATTATTGAACGTCGTAGTAACAAAAAGAAACGTCTTTTCTACGGATGCGGTACGTATCCAGAATGCGACTTTGTTTCTTGGGATAAGCCGATTGGCCGTAAATGTCCGAAGTGTGAAGGTATGCTTGTAGAGAAGAAGTTGAAAAAAGGCGTGCAAGTACAATGTATTTCGTGTGATTATGAAGAAGAACAACAAATGTGAATGAAAAGAGAGCGATTATTACATCTTCATTACGTGTTAGCGGATCATTGGAAGGCAATAGAGAGGCTGCTATATGTCGATTCGGAATTGAAGGGAATATACAATTTTAACCAAACACAAATAGAACACTACACTGGAATATCCCCGAAAAAATCTGCAGAATTAGTAAATTTCCTCCAAACTTCAAACCTTTCGCAATATATATCTTATTTAGAGAGAAATCAAATCTTTTATGTGACTATATGGGATGAAAATTACCCGCAATTATTACGTGAAATACAAGATCCTCCTTTTGTTTTATATGGAAAAGGAGAGAAGAATTTTTTAAATAGAGTTAATAAATTGGCGGTTGTTGGAACGAGAGAACCGTCGTTATATGGTCGTGAGAGTATGGAGTTTATTTTACATCCTTTATTAGAAAGAGAATGGCTTATTGTGAGTGGATTTGCAAAAGGAATAGATACAATATCTCATGAAGTTACAGTAAGGAAACATCGCCCGACTATTGCCATATTGGGACACGGATTATCTTATATGTATCCGAAAGAGAATAGACGTTTATATGAAAAGTGGGAGGAATATATATTGCTACTAACAGAGTATCCTCCGCACTATGCGCCGAAAAAATGGTATTTTCCAAAGAGAAATCGAATTATTAGCGGGATAAGTAAAGGGGTTTTAGTTGTAGAAGCAAAATCAAGAAGTGGGTCACTTATTACTGCAGACCTTGCATTAGAGCAAAATAGAGAGGTATTTGTGCTTCCTGGACCAATATTTATAGATAGTGCATCCGGAACGAATCAGCTTATTCAACAAGGTGCAAAACTAGTACGAAACGCAGAGGATATCTTTGAAGAAATTATAAATTAAATGAGCGTATTAGTTAATAAAGATACAAAAGTTATTGTTCAAGGTATTACAGGTTCTCAAGGGTTATTCCATACAAAACAAATGATTGAATACGGTACGAAAATTGTCGGTGGTGTAACACCTGGTAAAGGCGGCACTGATATTGAAGGTGTACCAGTATTTGATACAGTAGAAGATGCTGTGAAAGCAACAGGCGCAAACGCTTCAGTTGTATACGTTCCACCCGCTTTTGCTGCTGATGCAATTATGGAAGCAGTTGATGCGAAGATTGATTTAGTAGTATGTATTACTGAAGGAATTCCTGTATTAGATATGGTTAACGTAAAGAGATATATGGCTGGTAAACATACACGTTTACTTGGACCGAACTGCCCAGGTGTCATTACGCCTGATGAATGTAAAATCGGTATTATGCCAGGCTACATTCACAAAAAAGGTCATGTAGGTATCGTATCTCGTTCTGGTACATTAACATATGAAGCTGTACACCAGTTAACACAAGAAGGTATTGGCCAATCTACTGCTGTAGGTATCGGTGGGGACCCTGTTAACGGTACAGACTTTATTGATGCGTTAAAAGCATTTAATGAAGATGAAGAAACACATGCTGTAATTATGATTGGTGAAATCGGCGGTACGGCAGAAGAAGAAGCAGCTGAATGGGTAAAAGCTAATATGACAAAACCAGTTGTAGGCTTCATTGGTGGCCAAACAGCGCCTGAAGGCAAACGTATGGGTCATGCTGGGGCAATCATTTCTGGCGGCAAAGGAACTGCTGCTGAAAAGATTAAAACAATGGAAGCTTGTGGTATTAAAGTGGCTGAAACACCAGCTGTTATGGGTGAAACGTTAATCTCTGTTTTAAAAGAAAAGGGATTATTTGAAACTTGTAAAAACTACTAAATGAATATCCATGAGTACCAAGGTAAGGCAGTCCTTAAAAGCTATGGGGTTAGCGTTCCGAACGGGAAGGTTGCATTTACAGTAGAAGAAGCTGTAGAAGCAGCGAAAGAATTAGGAACGGATGTATGTGTAGTTAAAGCGCAAATTCACGCTGGTGGACGCGGCAAAGCTGGCGGTGTAAAAGTTGCGAAAAATTTAGACGAAGTTCGTACATATGCAGAAAGCATTTTAGGAACTACACTTGTAACGCATCAAACAGGTCCTGAAGGTAAGGAAGTAAAACGCTTACTTATCGAAGAAGGTTGCGATATTAAAAAAGAATATTATGTAGGTCTAGTGTTAGATCGTGCAACTTCTCAAGTTGTTTTAATGGCATCTGAAGAAGGTGGAACAGAAATTGAAGAAGTAGCAGAAAAAAAACCTGAAAAAATCTTTAAAGAATATATTGATCCAGCAGTAGGTTTACAAGGTTTCCAAGCGCGTCGAATTGCATTTAACATCAATATTCCAAAAGAGCTTGTAGGACAAGCTGTGAAGTTTATGATGGGCTTATATCGTGCGTTTATTGAAAAAGATTGCTCTATCGCTGAAATTAATCCACTTGTTACAACAGGTGACGGTAAAGTAATGGCGTTAGATGCAAAATTAAACTTTGATTCTAATGCGTTATATCGTCATAAAGACATTTTAGAGCTTCGTGATCTTGATGAAGAAGATTCAAAAGAAGTTGAAGCATCTAAATATGACTTAAACTACATTCCATTAGATGGAAATATCGGTTGTATGGTAAATGGTGCAGGTTTAGCGATGGCTACAATGGATATCATTAAACATTACCATGGTGACCCAGCTAACTTCTTAGATGTTGGTGGCGGTGCAACGGCTGAAAAAGTAACAGAAGCATTCAAAATTATCCTTTCTGACAAAAATGTAAAAGGTATCTTCGTTAACATTTTTGGTGGCATTATGAAGTGTGATGTTATCGCAGAAGGTGTTATTGAAGCAACGAAGCAAGTAGGTCTTGAGTTACCTTTAGTTGTACGTCTTGAAGGTACAAACGTAGAATTAGGTAAGAAAATTTTAAATGAGTCTGGCTTAAATATTGTTGCAGCAGAATCTATGGCAGACGGTGCACAGAAAATTGTTTCACTAGTGGGCTAAATGCAAAAAATGACAATACAAGAAGCGGAGAATTTACTGCAAGAAATTATGAATGAAGAAGATAATCGCTTTCAAATGTTAATGAAAGATGAACGAAAAGGTATTCAAAAACTCATTTTGAAGTGGTACAAGCAAAAAGAGTTAGAACAAAAGGAAAAAGAAAAATTTCTAGAAATGTCTAAGTATGAAAATGCGTTACGTGAAAAAGGAATCACATATATTGCTGGTATTGATGAAGTAGGACGTGGACCATTAGCTGGGCCCGTCGTGACGGCAGCTGTCGTTCTTCCAGATGATTTTTATATTCCAGGGTTAGATGACTCGAAAAAGCTGAGTGAGGCGAAGCGAGAGCGTTTTTATGATGAAATAAAAGCGCAAGCAATTGCGATTGGAGTTGGAATTGTATCACCGCAAGTTATAGATGAGATAAATATTTATCAAGCGACGAAGCAAGCGATGTTAGATGCTGTTGCGAATTTATCTTGTACACCACAATATTTATTAATTGATGCGATGAAGCTTCCTACACCAATTCCACAAACATCCATTATTAAAGGTGATGCGAAAAGTGTTTCTATTTCAGCTGCATCTATTATCGCGAAGGTGACGAGAGATCGTATGATGAAAGAGCTTGGAGAAAAGTATCCTGCATATGGATTTGGACAACATATGGGGTATGGAACGAAACAGCATTTAGAAGCGATTGAAGCGCATGGAGTATTAGAGGAACATCGGAAATCATTTGCACCAATTAAAGATATGATTCAAAAATAAATGGTAATTCAATGGTTTCCAGGGCATATGGCTAAGGCTAGACGCCAAGTAACAGAAAAATTAAAATTAATTGATGTTGTAATTGAACTTGTAGATGCTCGATTACCATTATCATCTCGAAACCCGATGATTGATGAGATTATTACACATAAGCCAAGGCTTGTTGTTTTAAATAAAGCGGATATGGCAGATGATCGTCTAACGAAAGAATGGATCGCATATTTTAAAGAAAAAGGGCATATGGCAATTTCCATTAATGCGCAAGCTGGACAAGGTATGAAGGAAATTACTGCGGCTTGTAAAGTGCTTGTTAAAGAGAAGTTTGATAAGATGGTTGCGAAAGGGATTAGACCGAGAGCAATTCGTGCTTTAATTGTAGGTATACCGAATGTTGGTAAATCTACTTTAATTAATAAGTTGGCGAAGAAAAACATTGCTAAAACAGGAGATCGTCCAGGTGTGACAACAGCTCAACAATGGATTAAAGTTGGGAAAGAAATGGAACTGTTAGATACACCAGGTATTCTGTGGCCTAAATTTGAAGATCAATTAGTGGGTCTTCGTTTAGCGACAACGGGTGCAATTAAAGATTCAATTTTAAATTTACAAGATGTAGCCGTTTATGCATTACGTTTTATGGAGAAACATTACCCAGAACGTTTAAAAGAGCGATATAATTTAAATGACATTCCAGAAGATATTGTAGAGTTATTTGATGCAATTGGAAAATACAGAGGCTGTTTAATGGGCGGCGGAATGATTGATTATGATAAAACATCTGAACTGGTACTTCGTGAACTTCGCGGTGGAAAACTTGGTAAAATGACGTTTGAAACACCAGAAGAGTTTGCGGAGCAAGTAGAAGAGGTAGAGAAAATAGAAGAAGTATAAATGAAAAAAGAGACGAGTTCACTTTGGGAATGGATCAAAGCAATTTTGATTGCTGTTGTATTAGCTGGTGTTATTAGACAGTTTTTCTTTGCACCAATTCTCGTAGATGGGGTATCAATGGCGCCAACTTTACATGATCGAGATCGAATGATTGTAAATAAAATTGGTTATCACATAGGAGACCCGAAACGCTTCGATATTATCGTATTCCGTGCAACGGAAGATAAAGATTATATTAAGCGTATTATTGGCCTGCCAGGTGATGAAATAGAGTATCGGAATGACAAACTATATGTTAACGGAAAGGCTTATGAGGAGCCGTATTTAGATAAGCAGAAAAAGCAACTTGCTGATGGACCGCTTACATATGATTTTACGCTTGAAGAAATGACGGGAAAGAAAACTGTTCCAAAAGATCAATTATTTGTTTTAGGGGATAATCGTCGTTTTAGTAAAGATAGCCGTTCGATTGGTACGATTTCAATGGATCAAGTACTTGGTAAAGCCAATATGTTATATTGGCCGTTAAAAGATGCACGTATTGTGAAATAAATGCAACAATTAATCGCAGAAATTACAAAAGGCCAATTAAAAACTGACCTTCCTTCATTCCGTCCTGGAGACACTTTACGTGTACACGTAAAAGTAGTTGAGGGAACTCGTGAAAGAATTCAGCTTTTCGAAGGTGTTGTAATCAAACGTCGTGGTGGCGGAATCAGTGAAACATTCACAGTTCGTAAGATTTCTTACGGTGTAGGTGTTGAGCGTACATTCCCAGTTCACACGCCAAGAATCGCGAACATCGAAGTACTTCGCCGTGGTAAAGTACGTCGTGCTAAGTTATACTACTTACGTAACCTTCGCGGTAAAAAAGCACGTATTAAAGAAATTCGATAAATGAAAATTGATATTTTAACGTTGTTTCCAGACATGTTTACCGGTGTATTTGGGTCCTCCATCTTAAAGAAGGCGCAAGAAAAAGAAGCGGTAAACCTTCGTGTTGTTAACTTTCGTGATTATACAATGAGTAAGCATAATAGCGTAGACGATTACCCTTACGGCGGAGGGGCTGGTATGGTGCTTACTCCTCAGCCTATTTTTGATGCGGTGGAAGATTTAACGAAAGAAACAGAGCGTAAGCCGAGAGTTGTCTTAATGTGTCCGCAAGGGGAAAGGTTTACTCAGAAGAAAGCGGAAGAGCTTGCAGAGGAAGAACATTTAATCTTTGTATGTGGGCATTATGAAGGATATGACGAACGAATTCGTGAGCATCTCGTAACCGATGAGATTTCTATTGGTGACTACGTATTAACAGGTGGGGAATTAGCCTCTATGGTTATTACTGATAGTGTAGTACGTCTCCTGCCAGGAGTACTAGGAAATCATGCTTCACAAGTGGAAGATTCGTTTAGTACAGGGTTATTGGAACATCCGCATTATACACGTCCTGCTGATTTTCGTGGTATGAAGGTACCAGATGTTTTAATGTCAGGAAATCATAAAAATATTGATGAATGGCGCCATAAAGAATCCTTGCGTCGTACGTACACACGTAGACCGGATTTATTGGAAGAAAGAGAATTATCTAAGCAAGAAGAGAAATGGTTGGAACAGATTAAAGAAGAACGATAAATGACAAAATGGTTTAATGTAGGGAAAATTGTAAATACTCATGGCGTAAGAGGAGAAATTCGTGTTATTTCTCGTACTGATTTTCCGGAAGAGCGATATAAAGTAGGAAACACGCTATACATATCGAATGAGAAAAGTACAGACTTCCTTCCGGTGAAGGTAACTTCTCATCGTCAACATAAGACATTTGATTTATTAACATTTGAAGGATACAACAATGTAGATGAAGCAGAAAAGTTTAAAGGTTCTTTAATAAAAGTACCAGAAGAGCAGTTAGGCGAACTTGCTGAAGGTGAATACTACTATCATGAAATTATTGGTTGCAGTGTTGTAACGGAAGAAGGAGAAGCGTTAGGAACGATTAAAGAGATTCTATCTCCTGGTGCAAATGATGTTTGGGTAATTAAACGTCCAAAGGGCCAAGATCTTTTAATTCCTTACATTGATGATGTTGTACTTCAAGTTAATATTGAAAATAAATTAGTAACCATTCATGTAATGGAAGGGCTACTATAAATGAAGAAGTTAGTCGAGACGATTGTCAAGCCTCTTGTCGATCATCCTGAAGATGTAAAAGTTACACAGGAACTTTACAACGGAGAGATAAAGTATCGATTAACTGTACATCCTGAGGATGTTGGAAAAGTCATTGGTAAGCAAGGGAGAGTTGCGAAAGCGATTCGAATGCTCTTGTATTCAGTGGGACATCATAATGATGAAAAAGTAACACTGGAAATTCAATAAATGGCAGTTAAAATTCGTTTAAAACGTATGGGAGCTAAAAAAACTCCTTTCTATCGTGTAGTTGTTGCAGATTCTCGTTCTCCTCGTGACGGACGTTTCATTGAGGAAATCGGTACTTATAATCCGGTTGCTCAACCAGCTGAAGTTAAGATCAACGAAGAAGCAGCATTAAAATGGTTAGGAAACGGTGCTAAACCATCTGATACAGTTCGTAACTTATTCTCTAACCAAGGTATCATGGAGAAATTCCACTTATCTAAACAAGGTAAGTAAATGGCATTTGAAGGATTAGCCGACCGACTTCAACAGACAATGCAAAAAATCCGCGGCAAAGGAAAAGTTTCTGAAGCCGATGTGAAAGAAATGATGAGAGAAGTTCGTCTAGCTCTTTTAGAAGCAGATGTAAACTTTAAAGTAGTAAAAGATTTTGTAAAGCGTGTGTCTGAGCGTGCTGTCGGACAAGATGTAATGAAAAGTTTGACACCTGGACAACAAGTAATTAAAGTCGTACAGGAAGAACTTACAGAACTTATGGGCGGAGAGCAAAGCAAAATTGCTGTTGCTAATAAGCCACCGACTGTTATAATGATGGTTGGTCTGCAAGGTGCGGGTAAAACGACAACAACAGGTAAGCTTGCGAATTTGCTTCGTAAAAAGCATAATCGTAAACCGATGCTTGTTGCAGCGGATATTTACCGTCCAGCAGCGATTAAACAACTTGAAACATTAGGGAAGCAATTGGACATGCCTGTTTTCTCTTTAGGAGATCAAGTAAGTCCTGTTGAAATTGCGAAACAAGCGATTGCAAAAGCAAAAGAAGATCATCACGATTATGTTTTAATCGATACAGCAGGTCGCCTGCATATTGATGAAGAACTAATGGATGAATTAGCGAAAGTGAAAGAAGTTGCGAAACCGGATGAAATTTTCCTTGTTGTCGATGCGATGACAGGACAAGACGCGGTAAATGTTGCACAAAGTTTCCATGATCAGTTAGGGTTAACGGGTGTTGTATTAACGAAATTAGATGGTGATACGCGCGGTGGTGCGGCATTATCTATTAAGGCTGTAACAAATACACCAATTAAATTTGCTGGTATGGGTGAAAAACTAGATGCGATTGAAGCGTTCCATCCAGAACGTATGGCATCCCGCATTTTAGGGATGGGCGACGTCTTAACATTAATTGAAAAAGCGCAAGCTACAGTTGATGAAGAGAAAGCAAAAGAACTTGAGCAAAAAATGCGTACGCTTTCGTTTACACTTGACGATTTCCTAGAACAACTTGGACAAGTGCGTCAACTTGGACCGCTTGACGAATTGTTAGGGATGCTTCCTGGTGCAAATAAAATTAAAGGGCTGAAAAATGCGCAAGTTGATGAAAAGCAAATTGGGCATATTGAGGCAATTATTCGTTCTATGACTAAGTTAGAACGAGAACAACCGGAAATAATTAACGCTAGTCGAAAAAAACGCATTGCCAAAGGTAGCGGTACAACCGTACAAGAAATCAATCGTCTAATCAAGCAATTCGATGATATGAAGAAAATGATGAAAACGATGACTGGCATGCAAAAAGGTAAGAAAAAAGGACTAGGTGGAATGAAGTTTCCATTCATGTAAATGAACTATTTATTTGATTTTTATCAATCGTTGTTAACGCAAAAACAAAGAAGTTATATGTCGCTTTATTATCTAGATGATTTATCTCTTGGTGAAATTGCGGAAGAATTTGATGTAAGTCGCCAAGCCGTGTATGATAACATTAAACGGACTGAAGCGATGCTTGAAGAATATGAAGATAAATTAGTATTACTTCAAAAGTTTCAAGAGCGACAGCGACTTGTTGCAAAGCTAAAACAGCTAATCAGCGAAGAAGAGCATGTGAATGAAGAAATGAAACAAGTTGTTGAAGCTATCGAAAAATTAGATTAGATGGGAAGTATGAGCTTTTTTAAAAAACTTAAAGAAAAAATTTCGAAACAAACGGATACAGTAACAGAGAAATTTAAACACGGATTAGAAAAAACGAGAAATTCATTTGCGGATAAAGTAAATGATTTAGTCTATCGTTACCGTAAAATAGATGAAGATTTCTTTGAAGAGTTAGAAGAAATTTTAATCGGTGCAGACGTTGGGGTTTCGACTGTAATGGAATTAATTGATCAGTTGAAAGAAGAAGTACAGCGCCGAAATATTCAAGATCCAAAAGAAGTACAAGCTGTTATTTCTGAAAAGTTAGTTGGTATTTATAAAGGTGACAGCGACTTTAGTAATGAAATTAATATGCAAGAGGATCAATTAACGGTTGTTTTATTTGTAGGTGTTAACGGTGTAGGAAAAACGACGACAATTGGTAAACTAGCACATAAATTTAAATCAGAAGGTAAGTCTGTCCTATTAGCAGCAGGAGATACGTTCCGTGCTGGGGCGATTGAACAATTAGAAGTATGGGGCGATCGCGTCGGTGTAGAAGTTATTAAACAAGGATCTGGTTCTGATCCAGCTGCAGTTATGTATGACGCTGTACAAGCTGCGAAAGCGCGTAAAGTAGACGTATTACTATGTGATACAGCAGGGCGTTTACAAAATAAAGTGAACTTAATGAAAGAGTTAGAGAAAGTGAAGCGTGTAATTGAGCGTGAAGTACCAGGAGCTCCTCATGAAGTATTACTAGTTATCGATGCGACAACAGGACAAAATGGTTTAAGCCAAGCGAAAACATTCCGTGAAGCAACGAATGTTACTGGCATTGTTCTAACAAAGTTAGATGGAACTGCTAAAGGTGGTATCGTATTAGCGATTCGTAACGAAATGGATGTACCGGTGAAATTTGTTGGATTAGGGGAGCAAATGGATGATTTGCAGCAGTTTGATCCAGAACAATATGTGTATGGTTTATTTGCGAATTTAGTAGAAACAGAAGAAGTATAAGTGTTTTTAAAAAGATTAGAAATAGCAGGATTTAAATCTTTTGCTGAGCGTGTATCTGTCGATTTTGTTCCAGGTGTAACGTCTGTAGTAGGGCCTAATGGGAGCGGGAAGAGTAATATTACTGATGCAATTCGCTGGGTACTTGGTGAACAATCTGCAAAATCATTACGTGGTGCAAAGATGGAGGATGTTATTTTTGCCGGTAGTGAAACGAGGAGAGCGGTTAATGTAGCTGAAGTAACATTAACTTTAAATAATGAAGATCAACGTTTACCGATTGAATATAACGAGGTGAGTGTAACGCGCCGTGTATCTCGTTCAGGTGATAGTGACTTTTATATAAATAAACAATCTTGTAGATTGAAAGATATTATCGATTTATTTATGGACTCTGGCATGGGAAGAGAAGCCTTTTCAATCATTAGTCAGGGGAAAGTGGAAGAGATTTTAAGTAGTAAATCAGAAGAACGTCGCGGTGTATTTGAAGAAGCGGCAGGTGTGCTGAAATACAAACTTCGTAAAAAGAAAGCTGAAGGGAAGTTAGCGGATACACAAGAAAACTTAAATCGTGTACAAGATATTATTCATGAATTGAGTATTCAAGTAGAACCGTTAGAGAGGCAAGCTTCTATTGCGAAAGATTATCTCGAGAAAAAAGAAGAGTTAGAGAAAGTAGAAGCCGCACTTATTGTACATGAAATTGAAGAATTGCATGACAAATGGGAAGCGCTTCGAAGTCAGTTTGGGCATAATAAAAACGAAGAAGCTAAAATGTCAACGAATTTACAAAAAAGTGAAGAAGAGCTTGAAGAATTACGTGGACAATTACAAGCGGTAGATGAGTCTGTAGATTCCTTGCAAGAAGTTCTTCTTCTTTCTAGTAAAGAGCTAGAAAAATTAGAAGGACAACGAGAGCTGTTAAAAGAGAGGAAGCAAAATGCTACGACGCATTGTGCGCAACTTGAGCAGTTAATTGTCGAATTGACAGAAAAAGCTACAAGTTATGATGGTGAAATTGAATCAAGTACAGAAGTGTTAATGCAATTTGTAGATCAAGTAAAAGAGTTGGAGAAAAATTTGCTTAATAACGAGCAACTGCTTGCAACTTTTGCGGATAATTTAGAGGAACAGATTGAGAATTTAAAAGGGGATTATATTGAACTTTTAAATCAACAAGCTAGTCAGCGTAATGAATTATCTATGATTGAAGAACAGTCTAAACAGCAAAACTCTAAAAACGAACGTCTTGATGAAGAGAATGCGAAATATGTAGAAATGCGTATGGAAATTACAGCGAAAAAGGCGAAACTTGTTGAAAGTTATGAACAAGTGAAAGAAAAAATAGCTGGTATCATTTTAAACATACAGAAAACAGAGGCGGCGCTTGGGAAATGTAAGGCACAGTATAGTGAAAATGAAACAAAACTGTATCAAGCATATCAATTTGTACAACAGGCGCGCTCACGAAAAGAAATGTTAGAAGAGATGCAAGAGGACTATTCTGGTTTCTACCAAGGTGTACGTGAAGTATTGAAAGCTAGAGAAAATAGGTTGCAAGGTATCGAGGGTGCTGTTGCGGAACTGTTAACGGTACCGAAAGAATATGAAGTTGCAATGGAAATTGCTCTAGGTGCAGCAATGCAACATATCGTCGTACAAACAGAGGAACATGCTCGTAATGCAATTGCATTTTTAAAGCAGAATAAACATGGACGTGCAACGTTTTTACCGCAAGCTGTTATTAAAAGTAGATCGTTATCATTTGAACAGTTACGTGTTGTGAATCAGCATCCATCGTTTGTAGGGGTAGCGGCAGAACTTGTGCAGTACAATAATAAATATGAGAATGTCGTTTCAAGCCTATTAGGTACAGTTGTTGTTGCGAAAGATTTACGCGGTGCAAATGAATTAGCGAAACAATTACAATATCGCTATCGTATTGTAACACTTGAAGGTGACGTAGTGAACCCTGGGGGTTCTATGACTGGTGGAGCTGTAAAACAGGCGAAATCTTCTTTATTAGGGCGTCAGCGTGAACTTGAAGAATGGACTAAAAAGCTAACTGATATGGAAGAAAAAACAACGAAGCTAGAAAACTTTGTTAAAGCAGTAAAGCAAGAGATTCAAGAAAAAGAAGTACAAATACGCGAACTACGCCAAGGCGTAGAAACTGAGCGTGTAGATGAACAGAAATTAAGAGAAGACATTAATCAATTAGAATTAGAAGAACATCGAATTAATGATCGCTTATCTATATACGACTTAGAGATAGAAGGATTTTTACAAGATCAAGTGAAAATGCAAGGACGTAAAGGAGAGTTAGAAAAGATTTTAGCGACTCTTCAAGCAGAGATTTCGGAATTAGATAGCAAAATCGTCGCGTTAACGAAACAAAAAAGTGAGCAACATTCTTCAAAAGAAAAAGTTCAGAAGGAAATGACTGAGCTGAAAGTACAAGCGGCTGAACAACAACAACGTTTGTCTAATCAAAAAGAAAAAGTTGAACGATTAACGAAGGAAAAAGAAGAAACTGATACAACACTTGTAAAAACAAAAGAAGATTTAGCATTCTTAAAGCAAGAAATGACATCTAATTCAAGTGGTGAAGAACAAATTACGAATATGATTGAGAAAAAAGCATATGATCGTAATCAAACTTCAGAATTAATTCGCTCTCGCCGTGAACAACGTGTCTCATTACAAGAGAGAGTAGAGCATTTAGAACGCAATGTGAAGGGAACGTTAGGCAAGCATAAATATATTCTTGAGTTGTTGAAAGATCAAGAAGTGAAAATTAACCGACTTGATGTTGAGTTGGAAAATAGATTGCAACATTTACGTGAAACATATACGATTTCATTTGAAGCAGCAAAACTGAAGTATACAATGACGATGCCTGCAGAAGATGCGCGTAAAAAGGTGAAATTAATAAAACTATCCATAGAAGAGTTAGGTACAGTAAACTTGGGTGCAATTGATGAATACGAGCGAGTAGCGGAACGTCATACGTTCTTACTAGAGCAACGAGATGATTTAGAAGAAGCGAAAGCGACATTGCATCAACTTATTACTGAGATGGATGAAGAAATGAAAAAACGTTTTTCTACTACTTTTGAAGGGATTCGAACGGAGTTTCAATCTGTGTTCACTGAATTATTCGGAGGCGGTAGAGCAGATTTAGTAATGACGGATCCTGGGGACATATTAAATACTGGTATTGATATTGTTGCACAACCACCAGGAAAGAAATTGCAGAACTTAGGTTTACTGTCAGGTGGAGAACGTGCTTTAACGGCAATTGCGCTTTTATTTGGTATTTTAAAAGTACGCCCAGTACCATTCTGTGTACTAGACGAAGTAGAAGCGGCTCTTGACGAGGCGAATGTTGCTCGTTTTGCGCAATATTTAAAGAAATTTAGTGATGAGACGCAGTTTATTGTAATTACACACAGAAAAGGTACAATGGAAGAGTCTGATGTATTGTACGGTGTAACAATGCAAGAATCAGGTGTATCTAAGCTTGTTTCTGTTCGTTTAGATGACGGGGAAGAACTTGTGGCGAGTAAATAGATGCCGTACCGAAAATATAGAGAAAAAAAATACGAAACAAAATATCGTGAAGCGTTTAAAGTGTTTCAAGAAAAGATAGGTATTACGTTTACAGATGAAAAATTATTGATTCAAGCATTTACGCATTCATCGTATGTGAATGAGCATCGAAAAAAACCGCATGAAGACAATGAGCGTCTCGAATTTCTTGGAGATGCAGTATTGGAACTTACTGTATCGCAGTATCTGTTTCAAAAATATCCGACAATGAGCGAAGGAGAGTTAACAAAACTACGTGCAGCTATTGTATGTGAGCCATCTCTTGTTCGTTTTGCAAACGAGTTGTCATTTGGTAGCCTTGTTTTATTAGGAAAAGGTGAAGAAATGACAGGTGGACGTGAACGACCAGCTTTATTAGCGGATGTCTTTGAAGCGTTTATTGGTGCCCTTTATCTTGATCAAGGGCTAGAAACAGTTTGGGGATTCTTAAAAGAAATTGTGTATCCGAAAATTAATGAAGGTGCTTTTTCTCATGTGATGGATTATAAGAGTCAATTGCAAGAATTGATCCAGCGTGATGGTAGTGGCAACATTGAGTATCAAATTTTGCAAGAAAAAGGACCAGCCCATAATCGAGAATTTGTGTCACGTGTTACATTAAATAATGTAGCGTTAGGTCTTGGTAGTGGTAAGTCGAAAAAAGAAGCAGAGCAACAAGCTGCTGCAGAAGCATTGAAAAAATTAAAAGAACAACTATAAGTGAATGAAATGGCAGATGTTTTAGAGCGTGTAACAAAAATCATCGTTGATCGTTTAGGTGTAGAAGAAACTGAAGTAGTACCAGCTGCAAGCTTTAAAGAAGATTTAGGCGCAGACTCCCTAGATGTAGTAGAACTTGTAATGCAATTAGAAGATGAATTCGAAATGGAAATTTCTGATGAAGATGCTGAAAAGATTGCTACTGTTGGCGATGCTGTGACTTACATAGAGAGTCATCTATAAATGTTAAAAGGGAAAGTAGCATTAGTAACTGGTGCTTCACGTGGAATTGGTCGCGCGATTGCAATTGATTTAGCGAAACAAGGGGCAAATGTAGTAGTAAATTATGCTGGTAATGAACAAAAGGCGAATGAAGTAGTAGATGAAATCAAGAAATTAGGTTCAGATGCAATTGCGGTAAGAGCAGATGTTGCAAATACTGAAGATGTTACAAATATGGTGAAACAAACAGTAGACACATTTGGACAAGTCGATATTCTTGTAAATAATGCTGGTGTAACAAAAGATAATTTATTAATGCGTATGAAAGAAGAAGAATGGGATACAGTTATTAATACAAACTTAAAAGGTGTATTCTTATGTACAAAAGCAGTATCTCGTTATATGATGCGCCAACGTCATGGTAGAATAATAAATATTGCTTCTGTTGTTGGTGTTGTAGGAAATCCAGGGCAGGCAAATTATGTTGCTGCTAAAGCTGGTGTAATTGGATTAACAAAAACATCAGCAAAAGAATTAGCAAGCCGAAATATAACTGTAAATGCAATTGCTCCTGGATTTATTGCAACTGATATGACGGACGTATTAGATGAAAATATAAAAGGTGAAATGTTAAAAGTTATTCCGGCTGCACAGTTTGGTGAAGCGCAAGATATCGCGAATGCTGTAACGTTTTTTGCTTCTGATCAAAGCAAATATGTTACAGGGCAAACGTTAAATGTTGATGGCGGAATGGTAATGTAAATGGGAAAACTAGCATTTCTTTTTCCGGGCCAAGGTTCACAGGCAGTTGGAATGGGTAGACAGTTAGCGGAGAATAATAACGAGGTTGCGAAAGTGTTTGCGAAAGCAGATGAGGTGTTACACGATTCACTTTCAGAGGTGATTTTTGAAGGGCCGCAGGAAAAGCTTACATTAACGACAAATGCGCAACCTGCATTATTAACAACGAGTTTTGCTATTTTGACAGCTTTGAAAGAGTATGACATTACACCTGATTTTGTAGCAGGACATAGTTTAGGTGAATATAGCGCTCTTGTGGCAGCTGGTGCAATAACTTTTGAAGATGCTGTATATGCTGTAAGAAAACGTGGCGAATATATGGAAGAAGCCGTTCCTAGTGGGGAAGGGGCAATGGCAGCTATTTTAGGTGCTGATCCACATATGCTGAAACGAGTTACAGAAGAAGTAACAAGTGAAGGGTATGCAGTACAAATTGCAAACATGAATAGTACGAAGCAAATTGTAATTTCTGGAACAAATCAAGGGGTGGAACTTGCTTCTCAAAGAGCGAAAGAAAACGGTGCTAAAAGAGCAATTCCGCTTAAAGTAAGTGGACCATTTCATTCCTCTCTTATGAAGCCAGCTGCTGAGAGGTTTCAAAGTGTGTTAAATGAAATTACAATTCAGGATACGAATATTCCTGTTATAGCAAATGTTACAGCAGATGTTATTACACGTGGTGCAGATATTCAAGAGAAGTTAATTGAACAACTTTATTCACCTGTATTATGGTACCCATCTATTGAAACTATGGTGAAACAAGGTGTGGATACATTTATTGAAATTGGACCTGGAAAAGTACTTGCTGGGCTTATGAAGTCGATTGATTCGTCAGTGAAAGCATATGCGATATATGATGAAGTGACATTAAAAGATACCATTTCAAATTTGAGAGGAGAAAACTGAATGAAAATCGCAATAGATGCAATGGGCGGAGATCATGCTCCAAAGGCTGTAGTATTAGGAGCAATGAAAGCTATTAAGGAATATTCAGATTTACATATTACGTTAGTAGGGAAAGAAGAGGAGATTCGTCAATACTTAACGAGTGAAGAACGAATTACTATCCTTCATACAGACGAAAAAATCGAATCGACAGATGAGCCAGTAAGGGCGGTTCGTCGAAAAAAACAAGCTTCAATGGTACTAGCGGCGCAGCAAGTGAAAGATGGTGTTGCAGATGCTTGTATATCAGCAGGTAGTACAGGAGCTTTAATGGCAGCTGGATTATTTATTGTCGGTCGTATGGAAGGAATTGAACGACCAGCTTTATCACCAACAATGCCAACTGTTGATGGAGAAGGTTTTGTTATGTTAGATGTTGGAGCAAACGTTGATGCAAAACCAATTCATTTATATCAATATGCAGTGATGGGTTCTGTCTACGCAGAGAAGGTGAGAGGAATTAAAAACCCTCGTGTCGGACTGTTAAATGTTGGAACAGAGGATGGGAAAGGAAACGAGCTTTCAAAACAGGTCTTTGCTATGCTCAAGGATGCACCAATTAATTTTGTTGGAAACGTTGAATCAAGAGATTTATTGCAAGGTGTAGCAGATGTTGTTGTGTGTGATGGTTTTACAGGGAACGTAGCTCTAAAATCACTAGAAGGAACAGCACTTGCGCTATTCTCTATGTTAAAAGAGCAATTAATGAGTTCGTTTACGAGCAAATTAGCAGCAGCGGTATTAAAACCAAAACTAATGGTATTAAAAGATAAAATGGATTATTCGGAGTATGGAGGAGCGGCATTGTTTGGATTGAAAGCTCCTGTCATTAAGGCTCACGGTTCTTCAAATGATCAATCGATATTTAGTGCGATTCGTCAAACGAGAGAAATGGTAGCGAAAGAAGTAATTCCTACAATTTCAAGTGTAATGGAGAAGGAGCCGCTTCAATAAATGAAAAAGAGAAGAAGTAAAAAAGAAAGACAAGAATTATTACAACAAACAATAGAAACGAATCCTTTTATAACGGATGAAGATTTAGCAGAAAAATTTCAAGTGAGCATACAAACTGTTCGTCTGGATCGTATGGAGTTATCTATTCCTGAATTGAGAGAACGAATTAAGCATGTGGCTACAAAACAACATGAAGAAGATGTGAAATCTTTACCGTTAGAAGAGGTTGTCGGAGAAATTATCGATATAGAATTAGATAGACATGCGATATCTATCTTTGAAGTAAAGGTAGAACATGTATTTAAAAGAAATCAAATTGCTCGTGGGCATCATTTGTTTGCGCAAGCAAACTCACTAGCTGTTGCAGTTATTGATGAAGAATTAGCTTTAACTGCAAAGTCTACCATTCGATACATTCGTCCTGTAAAATTAGGGGAACGTGTTGTTGCAAAAGCACGCGTTGAAGATGTAGAGAATGATAAAGGACGGACGGTTGTCAAAGTGCGTAGCTTTGTTGGAGAAGAACTTGTTTTTACAGGCACTTTTGAAATGTATCGATCTAGTAATAATAGTGAGGAAGGTAACAACTTATGAGTGAGAATCTTGAATGAAGTTGTACAAGTTCCTGTTACAGATGTAAAGGGAATCGGAGGAGAAACATCTGAATTACTACACGAGATGGGAATTTATACAGTTTCTCATCTATTAGAACATTTTCCGTACCGTTATGAAGATTATGCGATGAAAGATCTTGCTGAAGTGAAGCATGATGAGCGTGTAACAGTTGAAGGGAAAGTTCATAGTGCCCCTTTACTACAATACTATGGTAAGAAGAAATCACGTCTTACCGTTCGTGTTCTCGTCGGTCGTTATTTAATTACGGCTGTATGTTTTAATAGACCTTACTATAAGCAAAAGTTAAATTTGAATGAAACGGTAACGATTACTGGTAAATGGGATCAACATCGTCAAACAATTGCTGTATCAGAGCTTCATTTTGGACCGGTTGTTCGTCAACAAGAAGTAGAGCCTGTATATTCAGTGAAAGGAAAGCTTACAGTAAAACAGATGCGCCGTTTTATTGCGCAAGCGCTAAAGGAGTATGGAGATTCTATAGTCGAAGTGCTACCAGGTGGTTTGTTAAATCGGTATAAATTATTACCACGTTATGAAGCACTCAGAGCGTTGCATTTTCCAGTGGGGCAAGAAGATTTAAAGCAAGCTCGTCGCCGTTTTGTATATGAGGAGTTTTTCTTATTTCAGCTAAAAATGCAAACACTAAGGAAAATGGAGAGGGAAAATTCAAAAGGGACGAAAAAGGAAATCCCGTCAACAGAATTACAAGAATTTATCGATGCACTTCCATTTCCGTTAACTGGTGCACAGCGCCGGGTTGTAGATGAAATTTTAAAGGATATGACATCTCCTTATCGGATGAACCGGCTGTTGCAAGGTGACGTTGGTTCTGGGAAAACAGTTGTTGCTGCGATTGGTCTCTATGCCGCGAAATTAGCTCATTATCAAGGTGCTTTAATGGTTCCTACAGAAATTTTAGCCGAACAACATTATCAGTCGCTTGCGGAGACGTTTTCTCATTTCGGTATGACGGTTGAACTGTTAACGAGTTCTGTTAAGGGTGCGAGACGTCGGGAAATTTTGTCGAGATTAGAGCAAGGGGAAGTAGATATCCTTGTTGGGACGCACGCTTTAATTCAAGATGAAGTTATATTTCATAGGTTAGGTCTCGTTATTACCGATGAACAGCATCGATTTGGTGTAGCGCAGCGTCGGGTTTTACGTGAGAAAGGTGAAAGTCCAGATGTATTGTTTATGACGGCAACCCCAATTCCGCGAACATTAGCTATTACTGCATTTGGAGAGATGGACGTTTCTATTATCGATGAAATGCCAGCTGGTAGAAAGGTAATCGAAACGTATTGGGCAAAGCACGATATGTTAGACCGTGTTCTCGGCTTTGTGGAGAAAGAGATAAAAAAAGGAAGACAGGCATATGTTATTTGTCCTCTTATTGAAGAGTCTGAGAAACTTGATGTACAGAATGCTATCGACTTACATAGTATGTTGACTCATCATTATCAAGGGAAGTGCCAAGTTGGATTAATGCATGGGAGACTATCATCTCAAGAAAAAGAAGAGATAATGGGACAGTTTAGTGAAAATAAAGTGCAAATTCTTGTGTCGACAACAGTTGTTGAAGTAGGTGTGAATGTACCAAATGCGACTGTTATGGTTATTTATGACGCAGAGCGTTTCGGTTTATCGCAGCTTCATCAGCTCAGGGGGCGTGTTGGGCGTGGTAGTGAACAATCATATTGTTTATTAATTGCGGACCCGAAATCAGAAACGGGAAAAGAAAGAATGCGTATTATGACTGAAACAAATGATGGATTTGTATTGTCAGAAAAAGATTTAGAGTTACGAGGTCCTGGGGATTTCTTTGGAAGTAAGCAAAGTGGTCTACCAGAATTTAAGGTTGCTGATATGGTACATGATTATCGGGCGTTAGAAACAGCGAGACAAGATGCGGCGATCCTAGTTGATTCAGAAGCGTTTTGGCACAATGATCAGTATGCTTCGTTGCGTACTTATCTTGACGGGACAGGTGTGTTCCAGGGAGAGAAGCTCGATTAAGTGTCAATTCAAAAAATTGATGGGAAACGTTTATCACAAATGATCATGCAAGGAGCGAATAATTTAACAAATAATGTTCAGCTTGTTGATGCATTAAACGTATTTCCAGTTCCAGATGGCGATACCGGTACAAACATGAACTTATCAATGACTTCAGGCGCACGTGAAGTGAAAGCAAATCCTTCACAGCACGCTGGTAAAGTCGGTGTAAGTTTAGCCAAAGGATTATTAATGGGAGCTCGTGGTAACTCTGGTGTTATTTTATCTCAGTTATTCCGTGGTTTTTCAAAATCCATTGAACAAAAAGAAGAATTAACAACAGTTGATTTTGCTGCAGCTTTAGATGCTGGGGTAGAAGCGGCTTACAAAGCGGTTATGAAACCGATTGAAGGAACGATTTTAACGGTTGCAAGAGAAACGGGTAAATATGCAGTGACAGTTGCGAAAAAACAGCGCGACTTTGTTTTGTTTATGGAAGACGTTGTGAAAGAAGCGAATGCATCGTTAAATCGTACGCCAGATTTATTACCTGTATTAAAACAAGTTGGCGTTGTAGATAGCGGTGGTAAAGGTCTTGTTGTTGTATATGAAGGATTTTTAGCTGACTTAAAAGGAGAAACGATTTCTTCTAATGTGTCTGCCCAACCATCTATGAATGACATGGTGCGCGCAGAACATCACCGTAGTGTACAAAGCCAATTGAGTACAGAAGATATAAAGTATGGATACTGTACGGAATTCATGGTGAAATTAGAGCCCGAAAAAATGAAGGAACATAATTTCTCTGAACAAAAATTCCGTGAAGATATTAGTGTATACGGAGATTCACTACTTGTTGTATCGGATGATGAGGTTGTTAAGGTTCATATTCATGCGGAACATCCTGGAGATCCTATGAACTATGGACAACGCTATGGTAGTTTAATTAAGATTAAAGTAGAAAATATGCGTGAACAGCATACGGCTTTATTAGATGAACCTACTATGGTGCCTGAGCAAACAACTCAATCGAAAGAAAAACAACCATATGGTATCGTAACTGTAGCTATGGGATCTGGTATTAAAACTTTATTTGAGAGCATTGGCGCAACGAAAGTGATTGAAGGTGGCCAAACGATGAATCCGAGTACGGAGGATATTGTGAAGGCGATTGAAGAGGCGAATGCTGAAAAAATCATTATTTTACCAAATAACGGAAACATCGTGATGGCAGCAGAACAAGCAGCGTCAGTTGTTGATCAAGAAGTTATTGTTATTCGTTCAAAAACAGTTCCTCAAGGTATGGCTGCAATGTTAGCATTTAATCCAGTTGGAACGTTAGAAGAGAATGAAGAAAACATGAAAGAAGCTTTATCTCATGTGAAAACGGGTCAAATTACGTATGCTGTTCGTGATACGGAAATTGACGGTGTAGCAATTCAAAAAGACGATTTCATGTGCATTGCAGATGGAAAAATCGTATCAACAAATGCTGAAAAGGTAGGAGCTGCAAAGCAATTACTAGAAGCGCTGATTGATGAAGAGTCTGAAATCGTAACGATTCTACAAGGTGAAGATGCAACTGATGAAGAAGTAGCTGAGTTAGTTGCATTTGTAGAAGAGAAATTTGAAGATGCTGAAGTAGAAGTGCATGCTGGGAATCAACCAGTGTATTCTTTCATCTTCTCTGTAGAATAAATGTCAATTGAAATTAAAACGAAGTACGGTCAAATTGATATTAGTACAGATGTAATTGCAACAATTGCTGGAGGTGCCGCGGTAGATTGCTACGGTATCGTAGGTATGGCATCAAAAAATCAGTTAAAAGATGGATTAACAGACATTTTACGAAAAGAAAACTTCACTAGAGGTGTTATCGTTCGTAAAGATGAAGATGAAGTACATATTGATATGTATATTATTGTGAGCTATGGTACGAAAATTTCAGAAGTAGCACATAACGTGCAGACGAAAGTGAAATATACATTAGATCAAACTGTAGGACTAGCAGTAGATTCTGTAAACATCTACGTACAAGGAGTTAAAGTAATAAACTTGTAAATGGCTCGTGTTTGTGCTATCACTGGAAGAAAAGCTCGTTCTGGTAACTCTCGTTCTCACGCAATGAACGCTACAAAACGTAAATGGGGCGCTAACCTTCAAAAAGTTCGCGTACGCATCGACGGTAAAGTTCAACGTGTTTACGTTTCTGCTAGAGCATTAAAATCTGGCAAAATCGAACGTGTTTAAATGGCAGATTGCCTTTTTACAATAGAAGGGGAAGGAAAAATGATTATTCATATTTTAGCAGGAGGCCCTGCAGAATATTGCGCAGATTTTTCTCGATATGAAAATGAAGAAGTAGTGTGGGCGGCGGTTGATAGAGGAGTGTACCATTTACTAAAAAGAGGAATTACTCCATCTGTTGCGTTCGGAGATTACGATTCAGTAACTGAAGAGGAATTAGTATGGATGGGGCAGCAAACAGATGAATTACATATTGTTCCACGAGAAAAAGATCAAACAGATTTAGAAATTGCAATTAGTTGGGCTTTAGAACAGAAACCAAAATTAATTCGGGTTTTTGGTGCAACTGGTGGGCGGTTGGATCATGGTTTAGCAAATATACAGATGCTTTTAAAGGGTTTAGAAGCAAAAGTGGAAATGTGTATTGTGGATAATAAAAATGAAATAATGGTGAAAAAAGTTGGTACATATATAATTGGAATAAATAAAAATTTCCCCTATGTATCATTTGTGCCAGTTACTGAAAGCGTAGAAGGTATTACACTACAAGGATTTAAGTACCCTCTTACTAATAAAACGATAGAGTGGGGATCGACACTTTGTATTAGTAATGAACTCATTGAGGAAAAAGGTACTTTTTCATTCACATCTGGCATATTAATGATGATAAGAAGCACTGATTGAATGATTAAAATTGCACCATCGATCTTATCAGCAGATTTTTCAAAATTAGGGGAAGAAATTAAAGATGTAGAAAAAGGCGGAGCTGATTACATTCACATAGATGTAATGGACGGGCATTTTGTACCGAATATTACGATTGGGCCATTAATTGTAGAAGCTATCCGTCCGATTACATCATTACCGTTAGATGTGCATTTAATGATTGAAAATCCTGATAACTATATCCCAACTTTCGCGAAAGCGGGAGCGGATATTATTACTGTTCATGCAGAGGCGTGTCCTCATTTACATCGTACAATTCAGTTAATTAAATCTCATGGCATTAAAGCAGGGGTTGTATTAAATCCACATACGCCAGTTTCGGTGATTGAGCATGTGTTAGAAGATATAGATATGGTATTACTTATGACAGTGAATCCTGGATTTGGTGGACAGAAATTTATCCATTCTGTATTACCGAAAATTAAACGAGTTGCAGAAATGGTTAAAGAGCGCAATCTAGAAGTTGAAATTGAAGTTGATGGTGGTGTCAACGCTGAAACGGCAAGACTTTGTGTTGAAGCAGGAGCAAATGTACTTGTAGCTGGATCAGCGGTATACAATCAAAAAGACCGCGGTGAAGCGATCCGCATCATTCGTGGATAAATGCCAGAAGGAAAAATTGTAAAAGCTTTAAGTGGATTTTATTATGTACAGCATGAAGAAGGAATTACACAATGTCGCGGGCGTGGTGTATTTAGAAAAAATAAAATTACACCACTTGTAGGAGACCAAGTCGTTTTTCAAGCAGATAACCCAACGGAAGGTTACGTGCTTGAAGTATTTGATCGAAAAAATGAACTTGTTAGGCCTCCTATTGCTAATGTGGATCAAGCAATCCTCGTTTTCTCTGCAGTAGAACCAGATTTTAACCCTGGATTGTTAGATCGATTTTTAGTGCTGATTGAATATCATAACATTAAGCCGATTATTTGTATTAGCAAGATGGATTTAGTGGATGAAAAGATGCGAGAAACCGTTGAAGCTTATGCAAATGATTATCGTGAAATGGGTTATGATGTATTATTTACTTCTATAAATACAACGGAAAGTATTGCTATTTTAAAACCATTTTTAGAAGGTTGTGTTTCTGTCGTTGCGGGCCAATCAGGTGTTGGGAAATCTTCGATGCTTAACGTTTTACGTCCGGATTTAGAACTGAAAACAAATGATATTTCCTCACATTTAGGACGCGGAAAACATACGACAAGACACGTGGAATTAATTGCAGTTGGAAGTGGACTTGTTGCGGATACACCTGGTTTTAGTTCACTTGATTTCATAGATATAGAGGTAGAAGATCTTACATATTGTTTTCCTGAGTTGAAAGAAGCGAGCCAATACTGTAAATTTAGAGGGTGTACACATCTTTCTGAACCGAAATGTGCGGTGAAAGCTGCGGTTGAAGAAGGAAAGATTACAGAATATCGTTATAAGAATTACAAACAATTCGTAGAAGAAATTAGAGAGAGAAAGCCGAGGTATTAGGTGCTGATTGGAAAACGCTTAAATGACCGTTATAAGCTGCTGAAAATGATTGGTGGAGGCGGAATGGCCAATGTATATTTAGCTCATGATGATATACTTGGCCGAGATGTAGCGGTGAAAATATTAAGACTCGACTATTCAAATAATGAAGAGTTTATTAAACGTTTCCATCGAGAAGCGCAATCTGTTACAACGTTGTCGCATCCAAATATTGTGAATATGTATGATGTTGGAGAAGAAGACGGTATATATTATCTTGTAATGGAGTATGTACCTGGACAAACATTGAAGCAATACATAATTGAGCAAGGGATGTTACCTATAGGGGAAGCTCTTGATATTATGGAGCAATTAACATCCGCCATGGCACACGCTCATCATTTTGAAATTGTGCATCGTGATATAAAACCGCACAATATTTTAATTCGAGCTGATGGAGTAGTAAAAGTAACAGATTTTGGAATTGCGACAGCTACAAGTGCAACAACTATTACACATACAAATTCGGTACTTGGTTCGGTGCATTATTTATCACCAGAACAAGCCCGCGGCGGGATAGCAAATAAACAATCAGATATTTATTCGCTTGGTATTGTTATGTTCGAATTGTTAACAGGAAGACAACCGTTTTCTGGTGAATCTGCTGTTGCAATAGCTTTAAAACATTTACAAAGTGAAATACCGTCTCCAAGAAGATGGAATGAAAATATTCCGCAAAGTGTTGAGAATATTATATTAAAGGCAACTGCTAAGGATCCGTTCCATCGATATCAATCTGCTAATGCGATGAAACGAGATATTGAAACGGCTTTATATCCAGAACGGATTAATGAACAGCCATTTTACATACCAGAAGATATGGAAGCGACGAAAGCGATTCCAATTATCCACCAAGAACAATTATTTGAAAATGTAACTGATGAAACGATTGTTTTAAGTGGAAGTAAAGTGGATGAACCAAAAAGAAAAGAACATACTGAATTAGATAAGAAGAAAACACGAAGTAACAAATGGATCAAAGTTTTAATTACGACATTTTTACTTTTAGCAATTGGAATAACATTAGCGCTTACTGTTATTCCAGGATTCTTTATTCCGAAAGATGTAAAAGTTCCTGATGTGGCTGGTATGAAATATACGACAGCTGTAAATAAATTAGTAGAAAAAGGTTTTGAAGTGACAGAACCTAATATCTTATATACAGATGATGTGGAAGCTGGAGATGTAATAAAAACTGATCCTGTAGCAGGAAGAGTAGTAAAGGAAAGTTCTAAAATTACTATCTATCAATCAGGTGGAAAAAAGAAAAGTAAGATGAAGGATTTTACAGGTCAAAACTTTGAGAATGTAAAATCCGAGTTAGAAGAAAGATATAAACAGGTTACTGAAAATTATATTGAAAATGATAAACCTAAAGGTGAAATTGTAGAACAAATACCGACACCTGATCAAATGGTTGTAGAGGCGGAGCAAGAACTGAAAGTTTGGATAAGTAAAGGTCCTTATCAAAATAGACCAGGTGATTTTTCAAGATGGACTGAAAATAGTGCAACTGGTGATTTGAATGAGAGAAAACTAACTCCAGATGTAAAACGAGAGTATTCAGATACGGTTGAAAAAGGTCTTGTGATTTCGCAATCGCCAAAACCAGGAACTCCGTTAAAAGAAGGAGATAAAGTGACACTTATCATCTCGGATGGACCTAAGCCGAAAGTAGCGAAAACAGTGAAGGTGGATAATATTTCTATCCCATATGAGTCTTCTATAATAGGTGAGAAAAAACCGCAAACAATAGAAATTTATAAAGAAGATATGCAACAAAAGATGGATAGACCAATTGAAACTAGAACGATTTCAGAGTCGGCAACAATTTCTTTAGAATTTGTAATTCAAGAAGGTACAAAGGGACACTATAAAATTGTACGAGATGGGGTAACGATTATCGACAAGGAAGTACCATACCCAACTCAATAAATGAAAGCCGTGTTTCTATCGGATAAAGGGAAAGTTCGTCAACATAATGAAGATAGTGCAGGAGTTTTTCACAATTTAGATGGAAATATTTTAGCGGTAGTAGCAGATGGAATGGGAGGTCATCGAGCTGGCGATGTAGCTAGCTCAATGACCATTCAATTATTCCATGATTATTGGAAGCAAACCCATAATATGAATGAGCCTAAAAAAGTAGAAGAGTGGTTACATACTAGTGTTGGAATTATTAATGAACGCATTTTTGAATATTCTAAACAACATGTAGAGTGTAGTGGTATGGGAACAACAATTATCATAGCAATTTGTACGCCTAATTTTGTAACAATAGGTCATATAGGAGATAGTCGTTGTTATATGGTATCAGAGGGAGTAATATCGCTCGTAACGGAAGATCATTCACTTGTAAATGAACTTGTGAGACATGGTGAAATTTCAAAGGAAGATGCAGAATACCATCCGAAAAAAAATGTTTTGTTAAGAGCGCTAGGAACAGAAGAAAAAGTCGGATTAGATGTTAAAACATTGGTACTTGAAGAAGATGATCAATTGCTTCTTTGCTCTGATGGATTGTCTAACAAAGTCCCTATGACTGATATGCAACAAATTTTACAGTTAAATGAACAGCTCGAAGCTAAGGGGCAAAGTCTCATTCAATTGGCGAATGATCGTGGTGGAGAGGATAATATTACTCTTGTTCTTATTGATTATGCGGATTCGACAAACGAAAGTAGGTGAATGGAAACGACTGTAAAAAAACAAAAGAAAAATGTAGAAACGAAAAAACCATCAATTTATTCTTTACAACTTCATGAAATGCAAGATTGGTTAAAGGAACAAGGAGAACCGAAGTTCCGTGCTGGACAAATTTTTGACTGGTTATATAAAAAACGTGTAAAAAATTATGAGGATATGTCAAACCTTTCTAAAGGATTGCGTGATAAATTGTCGAATTCCTTTGATATTACTACTTTAAACACGTTAGTAAAACAAACGTCTTCGGATGGAACGATTAAATTCTTATTCCAGTTATATGATGGATATTCTATTGAAACGGTATTAATGCGACATGAATACGGAAATTCTATTTGTGTAACAACGCAAGTTGGTTGTCGTATTGGCTGTACGTTCTGTGCTTCTACACTTGGCGGATTAAAACGAAACCTAGAAGCTGGAGAAATTGTAGCGCAAGTAGTAGAAGTGCAACGCGCGCTTGATGAAACGGAAGAACGTGTAAGTTCTCTTGTTGTTATGGGAATTGGAGAACCGTTTGATAATTACGATAACTTAATGTCATTCTTACGCATTGTAAATCATGAAAAAGGAATTCATATTGGCGCAAGGCATATGACAGTTTCAACAAGTGGAATTGTTCCAAAAATTTATAAGTTCGCTGAAGAAGATATGCAAATTAATTTTGCGATTTCATTGCATTCTGCAAATACAGAGTTACGTTCAAAATTAATGCCGATTAACCGTGCTTATAAGCTACCAGATTTAATGGAAGCTGTTAAATACTATGTAAATAGAACAGGGCGTCGTATTACGTTTGAATATGGCTTATTTGGAGGGGAAAATGACCAAGTTGAGCAAGCTGAAGAACTTGCTGCGCTCTTAAAAGGTGTAAAATGTCATGTAAACTTAATTCCGGTAAACTACGTGCCAGAACGTGATTATGTACGTACGCCACGAGAGCAAATTTTCTTATTTGAAAAGACGCTAAAAGATCGTGGAGTGAATGTAACAATTCGCCGTGAACAAGGTCATGATATTGATGCAGCCTGCGGTCAGTTGCGTGCAAAGGAGCGCAAAGAAGAGACGAGGTGAATGAGACAAAATGTTCGTGAGTTAGCTCTTGATGGATTAATTCAAGTAGAAAAAAGTGGAGCTTATAGCAACTTACTTTTAAATAATTTAATTGAAAAAAGTACAATTGATAGAAAAGATATTGGTTTATTAACTGAAATTGTATACGGAACGATTCAACGTCGTGACACATTAGATTATTATTTACAACCCTTTTTAAGAAAAAAGGTTGAGGCGTGGGTAAGAGTATTGCTTCGCCTATCTTTATATCAAATGATATATTTGGACCGAGTGCCAGAAAGAGCGGCTATTCATGAAGCGGTTGAAATTGCAAAGCGTCGTGGGCATAAAGGGATTTCAGGCATGGTGAACGGAGTATTGCGGTCAATTCAGCGAGAAGGTGTACCTTCATTAGATGAAATCAAAGATCCAGTGGAACGTCTTGCAATTGCAATGAGTCATCCAGTTTGGTTAGTACAGGACTGGGCATCTGAATATGGTTTAGAGACAGCAGAGAAAATGTGTGAAGTAAACATGTTACCACCAGTACCTACAGCACGTGTGAATGTTGATAAAGTAACGGTAGAAGAAGCAATTGAATTGTTGGCAAGTGAAGGTATAGAAGCAAAGTCTGGCGATTTGTCAGATGATGCAATTCAAATTGAAAGAGGAAATGTAGCGCATACAGAAGCGTTTAAAAAAGGGTTCCTTTCTATTCAAGATGAAAGCTCTATGCTTGTTGCACGTGCTTTAGAACCGAATGAGGGAGAGACAGTTCTTGATAGTTGTGCTGCTCCTGGTGGTAAAACTACGCACATAGCTGAGCGTTTAAAGGGAACTGGTAAAGTAATGTCCCTTGATTTACACGCGCATAAAGTGCGTTTAATTAAACAACAAGCAGAGCGACTTGGTCTAGAAAATGTAGAAACAAAAGCGTTAGATGCTAGAAAAGTGCAAGAGCACTTTGCAAATGAAACTTTTGATAAAATATTAGTAGACGCACCATGTTCTGGATTTGGGGTAATTAGACGTAAACCTGATATTAAGTTAGGAAAAGATAAAGGCGATAGTGAAAGATTATCGACGATTCAACTTGCGATATTAGAAAAAATAGCACCATTATTAAAACAAGGCGGTCGTCTTGTTTATAGTACGTGCACAATTGAAAAAATAGAAAATGAACAAGTAATAGATAAATTTTTAAAAGAACATCCTGAATTTGAATGGGATACTACGATAAAAGAACGTATGCCAGAAAAATTAAGTCCGTATATTAATGAAGGTCAAGTACAAATTTTACCGCATTATTTTGCAACGGATGGCTTTTATATTGCTTGTTTAAGGAAGAAGGTGTAGATGATTAAAGTAGTATTTATGGGAACACCGGACTTTTCAGTGCCGGTGCTTCGTCGTCTTATCGAAGATGGCTATGATGTAGTAGGTGTTGTGACGCAACCAGATCGTCCAGTAGGTAGAAAAAAAGTATTAACACCTACACCTGTTAAAGTTGAAGCGGAGAAACATGGTATTCCGGTGTTACAACCATTGAAAATTCGTGAAAAAGACGAATATGAAAAAGTATTAGCATTAGAGGCGGATTTAATTGTAACAGCTGCGTTCGGTCAGATTGTACCAAACGAAATTTTAGAAGCACCAAAGTACGGATGTATTAATGTCCATGCCTCTTTACTTCCAGAACTACGCGGTGGTGCACCGATTCATTATGCAATTATGGAAGGTAAAGAAAAAACAGGAATTACAATTATGTATATGGTAGAAAAATTAGACGCTGGTGATATTTTAACGCAAGTAGAAGTGGAAATTGAAGAGCGTGAAACGACGGGTCCGTTATTTGATAAGTTAAGTGAAGCTGGTGCACATCTTCTATCTAAAACAGTACCTTTATTAATTCAAGGTAAGTTAGAACCGATTAAACAAAATGAAGATGAAGTGACGTTCGCATATAATATAAAACGCGAGCAAGAGAAAATTGATTGGACAAAAACAGGTGAAGAAGTATACAATCACATTCGCGGATTGAACCCATGGCCAGTTGCATATACGACTTTAGCAGAACAAGTTGTTAAAGTATGGTGGGGGGAGAAAGTTTCTCTAGAAGCGAAAGCTGAACCAGGTACAATAGTTGGTCTTGAAGAAGATGGATTTGTTGTTGCAACAGGGAATGAAACAGGTGTTAAAATTACTGAATTACAACCGTCGGGTAAAAAGCGTATGAGTTGTTCACAATTTTTACGTGGGACAAAACCTGAAATTGGCACGAAGTTAGGAGAAAATGCATGAATGGCAGTTTTAGAAATAGTAAAGCATCCAAATGAAGTGTTAGAAACACCATGTGAAAGAGTAATTAACTTTGATAAAAAGTTAGTGAAATTGTTGAAAGATATGCATGAAACAATGTTAATTGCGGACGGAGTCGGTTTAGCTGCACCTCAAGTAGGGGTAAGCTTGCAAGTAGCGGTTGTTGATATCGATGATGATACTGGGAAAATCGAGTTAATCAATCCATCAATATTAGAAAAACGTGGTGAACAAGTAGGTCCCGAAGGCTGTTTAAGCTTCCCGGGACTTTATGGTGAAGTGGAACGTGCTGATTATATTAAAGTAAGAGCACAGAATCGCCGAGGTAAAGTATTTTTATTAGAAGCGGAAGGATTTTTAGCGCGTGCAATTCAACATGAAATCGATCATTTACACGGTGTTCTATTTACATCGAAAGTGACAAGATATTATGAAGAAAACGAATTAGAATAGATGAAATTTGCAAGTGTAATTGTTGATGTACCTGCCCGTCAGACAGATAGACCGTTTGATTACATTATCCCTAGAAAATGGGAAGATATTGTACAGACAGGAATGCGTGTAGTAGTTCCATTTGGTCCAAGAAAATTGCAAGGTTTTATTATTGAGATTAAAGATTCGGTTGATGTAGAAAGTAAGAAATTAAAAACAATCCATGAAATATTAGATGTAACACCGGTTTTAAATGATGAATTATTAAAGCTTGGATATTGGCTTACAAGTGAAACGTTATGTTATATGATTTCAGCATTTCAAGTCATGCTTCCGACAGCGATAAAAGCAACGTATAAAAAGCGTCTACAACTTCGTAAACAAGAAGAAGTAGCACCTGCAATACTGTATTTATTTCAGGACAAGGAAGCAATCGATTGGGAAGTTATTGAGGCGCAGCCGCATTTATACCGGGCTATTCAACAAGAAATTAAAAATGGTACGATGGAAGTCGTATATCAAGTGAAAGATAAAGTGCAGAAGAAGAAACAAAGAGTCGTTCAGCCAGAGTTGCCGGAAGATAAATTAGAATTAGCTGCATTTGAACTGAAAAGTAAAAAACAACAAGATGTACTCTATTATTTTGTGGAAAATTATAAAAGTGTACCGTTGAAAGTGTTAACAGAAGAGCTACAAATAACAGATGCTCCAATAAAATCACTTGTTAAAAAGGGGCTAATTTCAGAAAAGTATGTGGAAGTATACCGGAATCCGTATGACGATGATGATTTTGAACAAACGAAACCATTTCCACTTACAGAGGAACAAAAGCAAGTCATTACACCTATTTTATCATCAATTACAAATGAAACTTACAATCCATTTTTACTATATGGTGTTACAGGAAGCGGAAAGACAGAAGTATATTTACAATCTATAGCAGCGGTGCTGAAGAAGGGAAAAGAAGCTATTGTACTTGTTCCTGAAATTGCACTAACGCCTCAAATGGTAGATCGCTTTAAAGGTAGATTTGGCTCGCAAGTTGCGGTTCTTCATAGTGCGCTGTCCGTTGGAGAAAAATATGATGAATGGCGTAAGATTTTAAGAAAAGAAGTGAAAGTGGTAGTTGGTGCGCGTTCGGCTATTTTTGCTCCTTTTGAAAATTTAGGGATTATTATTATTGATGAAGAGCATGAATCGAGTTATAAACAAGAAGATAATCCGAAGTATCATGCAAGAGATGTAGCGGTGTGGAGAGGGAAATATCATAAGTGTCCTATCGTACTTGGTAGTGCAACACCTACACTTGAATCATTTGCCAGAGCAACAAAAGGTGTTTATGAACTATTAACGATGGAAAAACGTATGAACGAACAAGCTTTACCGACGGTAGAAATTGTTGATATGCGTGAAGAGCTTCGTGACGGGAATCGATCGATGTTTTCGAAGGCGTTGCATGAAAAAATAGCAGATCGATTAGAAAAGAAAGAACAAATGGTTCTCTTTTTAAATCGAAGAGGTCATTCTACATTTGTGATGTGCCGTGATTGTGGGTATGTTGTACAATGTCCGCATTGTGATATTTCGCTGACGTATCATAAAATGAACCATCGTTTAAAATGTCATTATTGCAGTTATGAGGAGAATATGCCAACTGCGTGTCCTGCTTGTCAAAGTACATACATTCGTTTCTTTGGTACAGGCACACAAAAGGTAGAAGAAGAAATTACAAAACTATTTCCAGAAGCGCGAGTCATTCGAATGGACGTGGATACAACAAGCCGCAAAGGTATGCATGAAAAATTATTAAAGGCATTTGGTGAAGAGAAAGCAGATATATTACTTGGGACACAAATGATCGCCAAAGGACTTGATTTTCCGAAAGTAACGCTCGTTGGTGTTTTAACTGCAGATACGATGCTTCACTTACCTGATTTTCGGGCGAGTGAAAAGACATATCAATTATTGACGCAAGTAAGTGGACGAGCGGGTAGACATGAGTTACCGGGGGAAGTTGTAATTCAAACATACACACCAGAACATTACAGTATAGAGTTAGCAAAGAACCAACACTACGATGTGTTTTTTGATCAAGAAATGCAAATGAGACGAACAAGACAATATCCACCGTATTACTATGTTGTACTTGTAACGGTATCTCATCCGGAATTATTAAAGGCAGTGGAAGTGACGGAAAAAATTGTCAGTCATTTACGAATGCATTGTTCGAAGCAAACGATGGTGTTAGGGCCAGTTGCTTCAGCAATTCCAAGGATAAAAGATAGATATCGTTACCAATGCATGATAAAATACAAACGGGAACCAAACTTAAAGAACGTGCTCAAAATGGTAAATGAACATTATCAAGCAGAAATGCAAAAAGAGCTACAAATCTCAATTGATTTTAATCCAACAATGTTAATGTAGATGCTAAAAGGGAAAAAGATACTCCTATGTGTAACAGGAGGCATTGCGGTCTTTAAAGCGGCTGCGTTAACTAGTAAATTGACACAAGCTGGTGCTATTGTAAAGGTGATCATGAGTGAGTCAGCAATGAAGTTTGTTACGCCTCTTACATTCCAAGCACTTTCTCGTCATGATGTATATACAGATACATTCGATGAGAAAGACTCAGCTGTTATTGCTCATATCGATTTAGCAGATTGGGCAGATGTAGTACTTGTTGCACCTGCTACAGCCAATTGTATCGGGAAGTTAGCTGGTGGTATTGCGGACGATATGATTACAACTACTTTGTTAGCTACTACAGCTCCAGTGTGGATTGCACCTGCTATGAATGTGCATATGTACGAAAATAAAATTGTTCAAAAAAATATGGTGACGTTAAAAACGTTAGGATATACATTTATTGAACCTGGGGAAGGCTTTTTAGCGTGTGGTTATGTAGCGAAGGGAAGATTAGAAGAACCTGAAGCAATTATTGCGCGATTAGAAGAAGCATTCTCGGAACAAAAACCACTACAAGGTAAGAAAATGTTAATAACTGCTGGCCCGACACGTGAAAAGATTGATCCAGTTCGTTTTATGACGAATTTTTCTTCTGGAAAAATGGGGTATGCGATTGCAGAAATGGCAGCCAACTTAGGTGCTGAGGTCATACTCATTTCGGGACCGACGGCATTAAATCCGCCACTGCATGTAACAACGATACAAGTGGACTCAGCGCAGGATATGTTAGAAGCAGTCCTTCAACATTATCAAAATGTAGATGTTGTCATCAAAACAGCAGCTGTTGCAGATTACCGCCCGAAATATGTTCATGATAATAAAATGAAAAAGCAGAATGGTGATGCTGTAATTGAATTAGAGAGAACAGTAGATATTTTAAAAACGTTAGGTGAGAAGAAGGATAAACAGTTACTTATCGGTTTTGCCGCTGAAACGACAAACGTAGAGGAATACGCAACGAAAAAATTACGTGAGAAAAATGCGAATATGATTGTCGCGAATGATGTAAAAGCGCAAGGAGCTGGATTTGGCACAGATACGAACATTGTAACAATGTATAGAAAAGATGGAAAAGTTATTGAGTTGCCACTTTTAACGAAGAAAGAGGTAGCTCGTGAAATATTAAAGCAAATTGAAATGATGTTAGAAGATGATCGTTTATGAATGTTAAATCCATCAATTGATTCATTATTAACAAAAATCGATTCTAAATATACACTTGTAACAGTAGCTGCAAAGCGTGCACGTGAAATGCAAATTGCTGATAACTGTGTTCTTGAACAACCTGTTTCTCATAAATGTGTAGGTAAAGCATTAGAAGAAATCGATGTAGAAGTGTTAAAGTATGTACCAAGCGAAGGCAAAATAATTGATTAAATGAGAAGTAGAAGAGGATTGCTCATCGTTCTTTCAGGACCTTCTGGGGTTGGTAAAGGAACGGTTCGAAAAGAGCTGTTTAGCCATGAGGATACACGTTTTCAATACTCTATTTCAGTAACGACGCGTAAGCCGCGTGAAGGTGAAGTAGATGGTGTGGATTATTTCTTTAAAGAGAGAGAAGAATTTGAGGAAATGATTCGTAATGAAAAATTACTTGAGTGGGCTGAGTTCGTAGGTAATTATTACGGAACACCGATTGACTATGTTGAAAAAACATTACAAGAAGGAAAAGATGTATTCTTAGAAATTGAAGTGCAAGGAGCAATTCAAGTTAAGAAAGCTTTCCCGGAAGGTGTATTTATTTTCTTAGCACCTCCAAGTTTATCTGAACTAAAAAACCGAATTGTCGGCCGTGGTACAGAAACTGAAGATGTTATTGAAAATCGCTTAACTGTAGCGAAAGAAGAAATCGAAATGATGGACGCTTACGACTATGTTGTAGAAAATGATCAAGTTGAATTAGCTTGTGACAGAATTAAAGCGATTGTGGTTGGCGAACATTGCCGCCGCGAAAGAGTAGCAAAATATTATAAAGAAATGACGGAGGGTCTATAAATGGCCATGCGGTTTTTAAATATTGGATACGGAAATATTGTATCTGCTCATCGAATTATTGCTATTGTAAGTCCGGAGTCAGCTCCTATTAAACGAACAGTACAGGAAGCACGTGAACATAATGCTTTGCTTGATGCTACGTATGGGAGAAAAACAAGGGCGGTTATTGTTATGGATGATGGGCATGTTGTATTAAGTCCAATTCAGCCAGAGACGATTGCACATCGTTTGAATAATAAAGAAGATTTAAGTGAGGAAGGGTAGATGATTTCTAGTATGACAGGGTTTGGAAGGTCGAAAGTAGAAAGTGATACTTTTCAGATTACAGTAGAAATGAAATCGGTGAACCACCGTTTTCTTGAGATGAGTATTCGACTTCCGAAGCAAATGATGGTATTTGAAGACAAAATTCGTAAAACAATTGCACAGCAAGTTCGACGTGGACGCATTGAAGTGTCTATTAGTATAACGGGTGAAGGGCTTGTTGAAAGAAAATTAAGTGTGAATTGGTCGCTTCTCAAACAGTATCAATCGATGATGGAAGATATAAAAGGAAAATTTCAATTGCAAGATTCTATTACACTCGGGCAATTAATGGCAATGCCAGAAGTAACGGCAATTGAAGAAATAGAAAACGTAAATGAACAATTTGAGAATAGTTTATATGAGGCTGTTCGCCAAGCTGCTCATATGTTGAAAACGATGAGGGATGGCGAAGGAGAACGATTACATAAAGATATGGCGTATCGTTTACAAGAGATTCACAATTGTGTAAATGCAATTATTCCACATGCACCGATTGTTACACAAAAATATCGTGAACGATTAGAAAATCGCTTAAAGGAATTACATAATCAAGATCTGGACGAACAAAGATTGCTAACAGAAGTCGCGATGTTTGCAGAGCGTTGTGATATTCATGAAGAGTTAGTTCGTTTGCAAAGTCATTTAGAACAATTTCGTGAAACACTGCAGATTGAAGAGCCTGTTGGAAGGAAAATGGATTTCATCGTGCAAGAGATGCATAGAGAAATTAATACGATTGGTTCGAAGGCAAATGACTTAACAATTTCAAAATATGTTGTAGAAATGAAAAATAACCTTGAAAAAATTCGTGAACAAGTACAAAATATTGAGTAGATGAACTGGTATGGAATGCGGGCACATGAAGTGGAAGAAAGAACGAATACGAATGTAAAGGTTGGACTTACAGAGAAAGAAGCAGAAGGGCGAATTAAGAAATTTGGTACAAATGAATTAGAAGAAGCAAAAAGGCCTTCTGCACTAATGGTATTTTTAGCACAATTTAAAGATTTTATGGTACTTGTTTTATTTGGAGCAACAATTGTTTCTGCATTTTTAGGTGAATATATTGATTCTATTGCTATTGTTGCCATTGTTATTATCAATGGTATTCTAGGTTTTTTCCAAGAAAGAAAGGCTGAAAAATCATTGGAAGCTTTAAAAGAACTAGCCGCCCCGCAAGTTATGGTAATGAGGAATGGAAAATGGGTAAAGGCACCATCTAAAGCACTTGTTTTAGGTGATGTTATTAAATTTTCCAGTGGTGATCGTATTGGGGCTGACGTACGTCTTGTTGAGGCATCGAGTTTATATATCGAAGAGTCTGCTTTGACAGGAGAGTCAGTACCTGTACAAAAGAAGATAGAAGCATTGCAAGGGCAAGATGTTTCAATTGGTGATCAAAAAAATATGGCTTTTATGGGTACGATGATTACGCGAGGATCTGGAACGGGAGTCGTTGTAGCGACTGGTATGAATACCGCGATGGGCCAAATTGCAAATATGTTGCAAAATGCAGAGCAAATGGAAACACCACTGCAAAGAAGATTAGAGCAACTCGGGAAAATATTAATTATTGTAGCTCTTATTTTGACAGCACTCGTTGTATTAGCTGGTGTGTATCAAGGGAATGAAGTATACCATATGTTTTTAGCAGGCGTGTCTTTAGCTGTTGCTGCTATTCCAGAAGGGTTGCCCGCAATCGTTACAGTAGCTTTATCACTTGGTGTACAGCGCATGATAAAAAAGAGAGCAATTGTAAGAAAGTTACCAGCTGTAGAGACATTAGGTTGTGCTTCTGTGATTTGTTCTGATAAAACAGGAACAATGACACAAAACAAAATGATGGTGACACATATGTGGTCAGGTGGAGAGCTGTGGAAAGTGACTGGTCAAGGGTATGAACCTAATGGATCTTTTATGAAAGGTGAAAAAGAAGTGAATCCAGCTAAGACAAAAGCGCTTTATCAACTACTTACATTTGGTTCACTATGTAACAATGCGAATATTATTCAAAAGAAAAAGGCGTATGTATTAGATGGGGATCCAACAGAGGGAGCACTTGTAGCTGCAGCAATGAAAGCGGGAATAACACGTGATGCACTGAAAGGGAAGTTCGAAATTATTCGTGAATTCCCATTTGATTCGACTCGAAAAATGATGAGTGTTATTGTCCGTGATCGAGATGGGAAAAAGTTTGTTGTTACGAAAGGAGCCCCAGATGTCCTCCTGCAAATGAGCCAAACGATCTTATGGGGAGATAAGCAGCAACCGATGAGTGAGTTGTATAGAAAAGAAGTACAGGCGGCTATTCATAGTTTAGGTAGCCAAGCGCTTCGAACAATTGCGGTTGCATTTAAGCCATTAAAAGTAACAGATTCCACTGAACATGAGAGAGATGTTGAAAACGATTTTATGTTAATCGGGATACAAGGTATGATCGACCCGCCAAGACCAGAGGTAGCGCAGGCGGTAAAAGAGTGTAAAGAAGCTGGTATTCGAACATTGATGATTACAGGAGATCATAAAGTAACAGCGATGGCGATTGCGGAACAATTAGGGGTTTTACCACCAGGAGGTCGTGTGGTAGAAGGTGTTGAGCTAGCAAATATGGATATAGAGGAACTAGAAAATGTTGTAGAAGATACTTACGTATTTGCTCGTGTATCACCAGAACATAAATTAAAAATTGTTAAATCATTGCAAAATAAAGGGCATATAGTAGCGATGACAGGAGATGGAGTAAACGATGCACCAGCTATAAAAACAGCGGATATTGGGATAGCGATGGGTATTACAGGAACAGACGTTGCGAAAGAAGCCTCTTCGCTTGTATTGTTAGATGATAACTTTGCGACAATTAAATCAGCGATTAAAGAAGGTAGAAACATATACGAAAATATTCGAAAGTTTATTCGATATTTGTTAGCATCAAACGTCGGCGAAATTTTAGTTATGTTATTTGCGATGCTACTTGCACTACCATTGCCAATGGTTCCAATCCAAATATTATGGGTGAACTTAGTTACTGACGGTTTACCAGCGATGGCATTAGGTTTGGATAAGGCGGAAGGAGATGTGATGAAGAGAACGCCGCGGCATCCGAAAGAGGGAGTATTCGCCAGAGGGCTTGCCTGGAAAATTATAAGTCGAGGGTTCCTCATTGGAGCAGTGACGTTAGTAGCGTTTATTATCGCATATAATCAACATCCAAATGAACTGAAATATGCACAGACAGTAGCATTTGCGACTTTGGTACTTGCGCAACTTATCCATGTATTTGATTGCCGAAGTGAACATTCTATCTTTCATCGCAATCCATTTGGGAACGTGTATTTAGTAGTAGCGGTTATCATTTCATTGTTGTTAATGCTCGTTGTTATCTATTACCCACCGTTACAACCGATTTTTAGTACAATGCCAATACAAGCAAGAGATTGGTTGTTAATTGGAGGTTTGTCATCAATTCCGACTTTCTTATTAGTAGGTTCTTTATTAACAGGGAAAAAGGGTAAGGAGAAAAAGCCACTTTTATATAAGAAGGGATTAAACTTGAAATAGATGGCATTCGATGGATTATTTACAAGAGCAATTACACATGAAATTGCAAATTCTCTTTACACGGGAAGAATTTCCAAAATATATCAACCTTCAAAATATGAGATTTTATTACATATTCGCGCAAACGGAAAGAATCAAAAACTTATCCTTTCGTCTCACCCTACATATGCGCGTATGCACTTAACGAATCAAAACTACGATTCACCAGCGATACCGCCGATGTTTTGTATGCTTCTTCGTAAACATTTAGAAGGCGGATTTATTGAAAAAATTGAACAAATTGACTTAGAACGTATTATTCAAATTACAGTTCGCAGTCGGAATGAAATCGGAGACGAATCATTAAAAACATTAGTAATCGAAATAATGGGACGACACAGTAACATTATCTTAGTAGATACGAAAACAAATGTTATTTTAGATAGCTTAAAGCACATATCTTTAGCGGTAAACCGCCATCGTACTGTGTATGCTGGAGCTGAATATATTGCCCCACCAGCACAACATAAGGTTAATCCGCTTCTTATCGAAACAGAAGATGATTTTATTCGACCGCTAGACTTTTTATCCGGAAACATGGACAAACAACTTGTTGGAGCATTTATGGGAATTTCCCCATTATTTGCAAAAGAAGTTGTAAAAAAAGCAGGTATGGCAAATGAAAAAGCATTATCTGAAGCCTTTTTCTCCATACAAAAACCATTACTAACTCATACATATTCACCAACAATGATTACTGCAAGCGGGAAAGAATTCTTTTATCTTTTCCCTCTTACACACTTGCAAGGAGAAGAAAAAACATTCTCATCTGTTAGTGAATTGTTAGACCGTTTCTTTTTCGGAAAAGCGGAGCGAGACCGTGTAAAACAACAAGCTCATGATTTAGAACTCTTTATGCAAAACGAAAAAAACAAAAATGAAAAAAAACTTATTAAACTTGAAAAAACATTACAAGATGCCGGAAAAGCAGATAAATATCAACTATTTGGAGAGCTACTTACAGCCAATATGTACGCTTTGAAAAAAGGCGATAAAGATATTGAGGTCGTTAATTATTACGATGAAAATGGCGGAACTGTAAAAATCACATTAGATCCTTTAAAAACACCGTCTGACAATGCACAACGCTATTTCCAAAAGTACCAAAAAGCAAAAAATTCAGTTGTTGTGGTAGAAGAACAAATTGAAAAAACCAATGAAGAAATTCTTTATTTTGATAGCTTACTTCAACAAATGGAAGCTGCTTCTTCAAAAGATATTGAAGAAATTCGTGAGGAATTAGCCGAAGAAGGATATGTGCGTAATCGTAAGACGAAAAATGCAAAGAAAAAGCCTACAAAACCAGTATTGGATAAATATGTAGCTAGTGACGGTACAGAGATTTTCGTTGGTAAAAACAATAAGCAAAATGATTATTTAACAACGAAATTTGCCCGTCGGGATGAAATTTGGTTACATACGAAAGACATCCCTGGTTCTCACGTTGTCATTCGTTCTTTAGAACCTGCTGAAGAAACTTTACTAGAAGCTGCAAAAATTGCCGCTTATTACAGTAAAGCAAAAGAGTCTAGCTCTGTACCCGTTGATTTCACAAAAATACGTCACGTTAAAAAACCAAGTGGAGCAAAGCTTGGATTCGTTACATACGATAACCAACAAACAGTATATGTAACACCAGATGCTGACATCGTAATGAAATTAAAAGCGTAAATGACTTTAAAAATTAATAAAATCCAAAATCAACTACAAAACTATGAAATTGATGGATTACTTATTACAAAAAAAGAAAATCGCCAATATGCAACAGGCTTTACAGGTAGTGCTGGTGTCGTCTTACTCTCTGCGGATCAAGCTGTTTTTATAACTGATTTCCGCTATGTCGGTCAAGCGAAAGCACAAATAAAAGACGCAGAAATCATTATGCATAAAGGGAATTTGGAAGAAGAAGTTGCCAATCAAGTATCGAGATTAAACATTCAAAAACTTGGAATTGAAGAAAATAACATGACATTGCAACAATATAAAAACTTACAAAAATATGTACATGCGAAAATGATTCAAGTGTGCGAAATCATCGAAAATATTCGTATTATTAAAGACACGCCTGAAATAGAAACAATGAAAATTGCAGCTACTATTGCTGACGAAGCATTTCACCACATCCTTACCTTTCTAAAACCAGGAATAAGTGAAACTGATGTACGAGATGAGTTAGAATTTTTCATGCGAAAAAAAGGAGCTACGTCTTCATCATTCCAAATCATTGTAGCTTCTGGCGTTCGTTCTTCTCTTCCTCATGGCGTTGCATCAAATAAAATAATCGAACGAGGCGATATCGTTACATTAGACTTCGGTGCACTTTACGACGGATATTGTTCCGATATAACACGTACCGTAGCGATCGGAGAACCATCAGAAGAATTCAAAAAAATATACAATGTTGTACGAGAAGCATTAAAACGTGGAACTGAAGCAATTAAGCCTGGAGAAACCGCGAAAAGTATCGATGATGTAACGAGAGATTACATTACAGAACATGGATACGGTCAATACTTTGGCCACTCTACCGGGCACGGTCTTGGGTTAGAAATACATGAACCGCTTCGCCTATCCCAAGAAAGTAAGGCAACTTTACAAGAAGGTATGGTTGTTACAGTTGAGCCAGGCATTTACATACCGAACTGGGGCGGTTGTAGAATTGAAGACGATATCGTCATTACAAAAGACGGCTATGAAGTTATTACAACATCAAATAGAGAGCTAATTGTTATCCCTTGTTAATTGAACTTTGTAATCGATAAGATAGATGGTTTACAGCTTGAATTTTCAAAACTTGTTTCCATGATGAATTATGCCCGTTACACAACGATGCAAGCGGTGGAAGGCTTAACAATTGAAGAACTTGATTATTTATATGACGAAGAAGCAAATTCAATTGGCATGCTATTATATCACATGGCTGCTATTGAATTTTACTACCAAATTCATACCTTTGAGGATCGTGAACCGACAGATGCTGAATTAGAACGTTGGTTACCTGCTGTAGAGCTAGGGGCTCTTGGACGAGAAAAAATAAAAGGAAACTCCATAGAATTTTACATCCATACATTACAAGAAGTACGCTCTAAAACAATTGAAACTTTTCAATCCTTACCTGAGGAATGGTTATTTAAAACGACAGACTTTTGGCATGACAAACCAGCAAATAACTACTTTAAATGGTTCCACGTATTTGAAGATGAAATTAACCATCGTGGACAAATTCGTTTAATAAAAAAGATGCAAAAAGCTCATTCAGTAAAATAAATGTATCGCTGGGATGAATGGAAAGCATATAGTCGAAAAAAGAAAATTGTTTTCAGCATCGAGTTTGTCATTATAATTAGTACGATTCCATTTTTATTATTGAAAGGAAATGAAATAATAGATGGAATTGTAATGTTTCAAGGGTGGTTATTTATTGCGAAATTGCTATATTTAATATGTATTTTAGTAGCGGTAGCGTTGGTGGCTAAAAAAGTAAATGGAAAAATATTCGCTAATGAATAGATGCCTGTTCTCGGGTTTGTGTTTTTACTTTTATATCGCTGGGATGACATGAAACAGGATAGCAAGAAAAGTATTGGAATTATGATGGGTATCGTTGTTGTTAGTTCATTTGTAGTAGGTTTTATTTTAATAGAAGGTCAGAAGCAAATGGAGAAAATGTCTATTTTTCAACAATGGATGTCGTCTGCGAAAGGGCTTTATTTTGTAATTGTATTCGTTATTTTCCTAAGAGTCATGATAAGAATAGGGAGTTATATAGTAAAGAGCGAATAGATGCCTAAGGATGTGACTGTTATGGTAGTTGAATTAACGCTTTTACATGCTCTCTATATTCTTTGTTTACTCACTATTATTACCTTTTTTATTTTTAGAAAAGATACGACGATCATTTGTATCATTTTTATCTTTTTATTAGCATTAACCGCTACAAGTTCTATCCCTCTTGCCGTTAGCGGTATTTTTCAAAGTTTTATTTATGCCATAACTGAACTATTACCAACTATATTGATCATCTCCATTATCGTATCGATGAGTAACCTACACTTGCCTACTGGATTATCGGTCTTTTAAATGATGACCATTTCTTTCTTCTTTTGGCCTTCCCCAGCTGTCGCGTTAATGGGGGCTATTTTATTACCCGTCGCTGTACGCGTCGGCCTGCCACCAATTGGGGTTGCAATTGCTATGAACTTATTTGGACACGGAATTGCTTTATCTGGTGACTTCGTTATACAAGGCGCACCAAAATTAACAGCAGACGCTGCCGGCCTCCCTGTTTCTAGCGTTGTTTCTGCCAGTGTCCCCCTCGTTATCGTTATGGGCGTTGTTACAACTTCTGTCGCTTTTTTCTTCTTACGAAAAGAATTTCATACAGGCTTATCGTTGCAAGACCCTTCTTCAGCAACTGAACCATCCAAAACTACCATTTTATTATCTCCTCGCATAAAGAAATGGCTCGCCATATGTATCCCTATCGTATATATCATTGATATCCTTTGCATGATTCAATTTAAACTACAAGGAAGCGATGCAACAGCGCTTATTGGCGGGACGACTGTTATTATGATTATCATTATTTCTTTCATCGCCTACAAAGGAAATAACCTGAATACAACGACCAATTATTTTATAGAAGGACTCCAATTTGGATTCAAAATTTTCGGTCCAGTTATTCCAATTGCTGCACTTTTTTATTTAGGAGATAGCGGCTTTGTAAAAATTATTGGAGACTATTTACCGAAAGGTTCACACGGAATTATTAACGACTTAGGAATCGCCTTATCTCAAACGGTTCCTTTAAATCAATATGTATCCGCAGGAACATTAACTATCGTTGGTGTTATAACAGGGTTAGATGGATCAGGTTTTTCAGGTATATCACTTGCTGGTTCGATTGCAAATCTTTTCGGCACAGCACTTGGTCATGGAACAGCTACCTTAACAGCACTCGGACAAATTGCAGCTATATGGACCGGGGGAGGAACGTTAATTCCTTGGGCACTTATTCCTGCTGCTGCCATTTGTAAAGTAGATCCTTTTGAACTTGCACGCCGTAATTTTTTACCGGTTTTGATTGGCTTAATCGTCACCACTATCATTGCGATGTTTATTCTATGAATGCCGATTGTAACGTTTGCTAGTTTTTTAATAATAGGTGTTATCGCCTTTACTCCAAAATTTTTCTTTTGGGTTGGCATGTACAGCATTTTCTCATTTATTGTTTCTTATATGACTCTATTGTTTGTGAGAGGATATGAAGTTGTAGAAAGCATTAAGTAGATGATTTTCTTTGATATCGATGGAACTTTACTTGATTACGACACTGCTGAGAGAAATGGTATCTCACATTTCTTCCAAAAGTATAATGATCTTTTCTCAGGAAACGAATTAGAGGCTACGAAACTATGGCATGAATTATCCGAACAATATTTCAATAAATTTTTATCCAAAGAATTATCTTTTCAAGACCAACAAAGCTTGCGAATGTCTCATTTATTTAAAGTATATGAAGTAAACTTATCACTTGAGGAATCTCAGCACAGATTCAATCAATATATAGAACTATATAAGAAGAACTGGACCCTGTTTGAAGATGTCCTCTATACATTGCAAACTTTGCAGCAAAGAGGATACTCGCTAGGTATCATTAGTAATGGTGACTATGAACAACAAGTCGAAAAATTAACAACTCTAAACATTCTACAATATTTCAAATATATTTTTACTTCTAGTAAAATTGGTATATCGAAACCAGAGCCTGAAATATTTCACAGAGCCGTATTACAATCGAATCTTGAAATGAAAGACTGCTATTATATTGGCGATCGATTAGAAACTGATGCAATTAGTAGTACAGCAGCTGGAATGCAAGGGATATGGTTAAATCGAGATAACTCTCAACTCAAGTGCGCTGTTCCTACTATATGTTCTTTACATGAATTTTTAGCAATGATATAAATGAAAAAAGAAATCGCATCGCATTTATTAGAAATTGGAGCAGTATTTTTACAACCGAATGATCCATTCACGTGGTCTTCTGGTATGAAATCACCAATTTATTGTGATAATCGTTTAACTTTATCTTATCCAAAAGTACGTCAAGCGATTGCAGCTGGATTAGAAGAGTTAATTAAAGAGCACTTCCCAACTGTAGAAGTTATTGCAGGAACAGCAACTGCTGGTATTGCGCACGCTGCATGGGTAAGCGATCGTATGGATTTACCAATGTGCTACGTACGTAGTAAAGCAAAAGGCCACGGTAAAGGGAACCAAATCGAAGGAAAAGCTGAAAAAGGTCAAAAAGTAGTAGTAGTAGAAGACTTAATTTCAACTGGCGGTAGTGCAATTACATGTGTGGAAGCACTTCGCGAAGCTGGTTGTGAAGTATTAGGGATCGTATCAATCTTCACATACGAGCTTGAAGCAGGAAAAGAAAAACTAGAAGTAGCTAACGTAGCATCATATTCTTTAAGTGATTACAGTGCATTAACTGAAGTTGCAGCAGAAAAAGGTATAATCGGACAAGCTGAAACGAAAAAATTACAAGAGTGGCGTAAAAATCCAGCTGACGAGGCTTGGATCACGGCGTAAATGTCACAGTCGCTAATCGTTGCACTGGATTTTCCAGGGAAACAAGAAGTAGAACAATTTTTACACCACTTTGAAGGGGAAGAGTTATTTGTCAAAGTTGGTATGGAGTTATTTTACAAAGAGGGCCCTGCAATTATTAAGTACTTAAAAGAAAAGGGACATAAGATCTTCCTAGATTTAAAACTTCATGATATTCCGAATACAGTAAAAAGCGCTATGCGTAGCCTAGCTAGTCTAGATGTTGATATGGTAAATGTTCATGCTGCTGGGGGAAGTAGCATGATGAAAGCTGCGATTGAGGGATTAGAGGAAGGTAAGCAAGAAGGAAAAGAGAGACCGATTTGTATTGCAGTTACACAACTAACAAGCACTTCGGAAGCTATGATGAAAAAAGAGATCGGCATTGAGAAAACGTTAGAAGAAGCGGTTGCTCATTATGCAAAATTAACGAAAGAAAGTGGACTTGATGGAGTTGTTTGTTCAACACTTGAAGTTCCAAAATTACGTGAAGTATGCGGAGATGAATTTGTAACAGTAACACCGGGGATTCGTCTTGCAAGTGATGACGTAAATGACCAGGTACGCGTAGCAACACCGAAACGTGCGAGGGAACTTGGCTCAAGCTACATCGTAGTTGGACGTAGTATTACGAAAGCTGAAAATCCGCTTGAAGCGTATAAAACAGTAAAACAACAGTGGGAAGGTGTAACAGTATGAATGAGCAGATTGCAAGTTGAATTACCGGGATTGTCATTAAAAAATCCAATTATACCGGCATCTGGATGCTTTGGATTTGGTCGTGAATATGCACAGTTTTACGATTTAAGTGTACTAGGATCAATCATGATTAAAGCGACGACAGAACAACCACGTTATGGAAATTCGACGCCTCGTGTTGCTGAAACACCGGGTGGCATGTTAAATGCAATTGGACTTCAAAACCCAGGTTTAGAAAAAGTAATGAATTCTGAATTACCATGGTTAGAACAATTTGATCTTCCAATCATTGCGAATGTTGCGGGCTCACAAGCTGAGGATTACGTAGCAGTTGCAAAGGAAATTTCTAAAGCGCCTAATGTCCATGCACTAGAATTAAATATTTCTTGTCCGAACGTAAAAACAGGTGGTATCGCTTTTGGTACAAATCCTGAGATTGCTGCTGATTTAACGAAGCGAGTAAAAGAGGTTTCTGAAGTACCTGTATACGTGAAATTGTCACCGAACGTGGCAAACATTGTGGAAATTGCAAAAGCGATTGAAAATGCAGGTGCAGACGGTTTAACGATGATTAATACATTGCTTGGTATGCGTCTAGATTTAAAAACAGCTAAACCAATTTTAGCAAACCGTACGGGCGGACTATCAGGTCCTGCGATTAAGCCAGTAGCAATTCGTATGGTACATGAAGTAAGCCAAGCGGTTAACATTCCAATTATCGGAATGGGTGGTATTGAGTCAGCAGAGGATGTAATTGAATTCTTCTACGCTGGCGCAAGCGCAGTTGCAGTTGGTACAGCGAATTTCATCGATCCATTCGTATGTCCGACAATTATTGAAGAATTACCAGCATTACTAGATGAATTAGGATTCGATCACATTTCGGAATGTCAAGGAAGGAGCTGGAAGCAAACATGTCACAGTCGCTAAATGATGCAAAAGCAAAATATGATCGTCGTTAACCAAAAAGAAATCGCAAAAAACATTTACGAATTAGTGCTTCAAGGAACGTTAGTACAGCAAATGAACGAACCAGGGCAGTTTGTACACATTAAGGTAGCAGAGGGCATTGCGCCCCTTCTGCGCCGCCCGATTAGTATTTGTAATGTAGATCAAGAGAAGAATGAGTTTACAATGCTATATCGTGCGGAAGGACAAGGGACAAAAACATTAGCAACTAGAAAACAAGGTCAAATGGTAGATGTACTAGGACCATTAGGACACGGTTTTCCTGTAGAAGAAGCAGAAGCAGGAGAAACGGCTTTATTAGTAGGCGGGGGAATTGGTGTACCACCACTTTATGAATTATCACAGCGCCTCGTTGCAAAAGGTGTACGTGTTATTCACATCTTAGGTTTTCAAACGAAAGATGTTGTTTTCTATGAAGAAAAATTTGCAGAACTTGGTGATACGTACGTTGCAACAGTAGACGGCACACACGGTACAAAAGGGTTTGTCACAGATGTAATTGACAATTATGGAATTGACTTTGACATTCTTTATTCATGTGGTCCGTTAGCGATGCTTCGTGCATTAGAAGGACGTTACAAAGAGAAAAAAGCCTATATTTCATTAGAAGAACGTATGGGTTGTGGTATTGGAGCTTGTTTCGCATGTGTATGCCACTTACAAGAAGATCCAAATGGACATTCTTACAAGAAGGTGTGTAGCGACGGACCAGTATTTCCAATCGGGGAGGTTGTACTATGAATGCCAAAACGCCTAGACATTAACACAATTTTAGTAATCGGATCAGGACCAATTGTAATTGGGCAAGCAGCAGAGTTTGATTACTCTGGTACACAAGCTTGTCAATCTCTTAGAGAAGAAGGTTACAAAGTAATCCTTGTTAACTCAAACCCAGCAACAATTATGACAGATACTGCAACAGCAGATAAAGTATATATAGAACCATTAACACTAGAATTCGTAAGCCGTATCATTCGTAAAGAACGTCCAGATGCAATCCTACCAACATTAGGTGGTCAAACAGGCCTAAATATGGCTGTTGAACTTGCGAAATCAGGCATACTTGAAGAGTGCGGAGTTGAAATTTTAGGAACAAAATTATCAGCAATTGAGCAAGCGGAAGATCGTGATTTATTCCGTACATTAATGCAGGAATTAAATGAACCAATTCCATCTAGTACCATTATTCATACGCTAGAAGAAGCACATGAATTTGTAAAAGAAATTGGTTATCCAGTAATTGTTCGCCCAGCATTTACAATGGGGGGAACAGGTGGCGGAATCTGTAGTAATGAAGAGGAACTAATTGAAATCGTATCAGGTGGATTAAAACATAGTCCAGTAACACAATGTCTATTAGAAAAGAGTATTGCTGGTTGTAAGGAAATTGAATATGAAGTAATGCGTGATTCGAATGATAACGCGATTGTAGTATGTAACATGGAAAATATCGATCCGGTTGGGGTTCACACAGGTGATTCTATCGTTGTAGCACCGAGCCAAACGTTAAGTGACCGTGAGTATCAAATGTTACGAAACACTTCATTACGAATTATTCGTGCATTAGGAATTGAAGGTGGATGTAACGTTCAGCTTGCACTAGATCCACATAGCTTCCAATACTATGTAATCGAAGTAAACCCGCGTGTGAGTCGTTCGTCTGCACTAGCATCTAAAGCAACTGGATATCCAATTGCGAAGCTAGCGGCGAAAATTGCAGTCGGTTTAACATTAGATGAAATTGTAAACCCAGTAACACAAAAAACATACGCTTGCTTCGAGCCAGCATTAGACTATGTTGTTTCAAAAATTCCACGTTGGCCATTTGATAAGTTTGAATCAGCAAACAGAACACTTGGTACACAAATGAAGGCAACTGGTGAAGTTATGTCAATCGGACGTAACTTAGAACAATCATTATTAAAAGCGATCCGTTCTTTAGAGCTTGGCGTTTATCACCTAGAGTTAGACCACTTAAAAGAGCTTGATAAAGAAACGATGAAAAAGCGTATTATAAAAGCTGATGATGAGCGTCTGTTCGTTGTAGCAGAAGCGATCCGTCAAGGTGTAACGAAAGAAGAAATTAACTCATGGTGTGAAATGGACTTCTTCTTCTTACAAAAAGTTGAAAACATCGTAAACATGGAACGCGAAGTAAAAGCGAATGTAGGAAATATGGAAGTATTACAATCGGCGAAAGAAATGGGCTTCAGTGACCATTACATTGCCAATGCTTGGAACAAAACAGAGCGCGAAATTTACGATATACGTAAAGAAAGCAATATGACTCCTGTGTATAAAATGGTAGATACTTGTGCGGCGGAGTTTGAATCTGCAACACCTTACTACTACAGCACATATGGTGACGAGAATGAATCGGTTATAACAGATCGTAAGAGTGTGGTTGTACTAGGGTCTGGTCCAATCCGTATCGGTCAAGGTGTTGAGTTTGACTACGCAACAGTTCACTCTGTATGGGCAATTAAAGAGGCTGGATATGAGGCAATCATTGTTAATAACAACCCAGAAACAGTTTCAACAGACTTCAGTATTTCTGACAAATTATACTTTGAACCACTAACAATAGAAGATGTAATGCACATCATTGATTTAGAAAAGCCAGAAGGTGTTATCGTTCAGTTCGGTGGACAAACGGCAATTAACTTAGCGGCGAAATTAGAAGAACACGGTGTAAAAATTTTAGGAACATCACTTGAAGATTTAGACCGTGCAGAAGATCGTGATAAATTTGAAGCTGCATTAACACAATTAGGTATCCCGCAACCAGTTGGTAAAACAGCAACAACTGTAGAACAAGCGGTAGCAATCGCTGAAGAAATTGGTTACCCAGTATTAGTAAGACCATCCTACGTACTAGGTGGACGTGCGATGGAAATCGTATATCGTCAAGAAGAACTACTGCACTACATGAAAAATGCAGTTAAAGTTCACGCAGAGCATCCAGTATTAATCGACCGTTACATGGTTGGTAAAGAAATTGAAGTAGATGCAATTTCAGACGGCGAGAATGTATTCATTCCAGGTATTATGGAACATATTGAACGCGCTGGAGTTCACTCTGGGGATTCAATTGGAGTATATCCACCACAAAGCTTATCTGAAAAACTAAAAGAACAAATTATTGAACATACAATTGCACTTGGTAAAGGTTTAAACATTGTTGGATTACTAAATATCCAGTTTGTAGTATTCAAAGATCAAGTGTATGTAATTGAAGTAAATCCACGTGCGAGCCGTACAGTACCATTCTTAAGTAAAATTACAGGCGTACCGATGGCGAATGTTGCAACGAAAGTTATTTTAGGTCAAAACCTAGTAGAGCAAGGATACGGAACTGGCTATCACCCAGAAGAGAAAGAAGTGTATGTAAAAGCACCAGTATTCTCATTTGCGAAACTACGCTCAGTTGATACAACATTAGGACCTGAAATGAAATCAACAGGGGAAGTAATGGGTAAAGACTTAACACTTGAAAAAGCATTATACAAAGGATTAGTTGCCTCAGGAATTAACATCCCAACGCACGGATCAGTAATCATCACTGTAGCGGATAAAGATAAAGAAGAGGCGATGGAAATTGCAAAACGTTTCCACGAAATCGGCTATAACTTATTAGCAACAGCTGGAACAGCACAAACATTAGCAGAGCAAAATATCCCAGTACAAGTTGTAAACAAAATTGATTCTGAAGACTACAACTTACTAGATATTATTCGTCAAGGAAAAGCACAGTTTGTAATCAATACATTAACAAAAGGAAAACAACCAGCGCGTGATGGTTTCCGCATTCGCCGTGAATCAGTAGAAAATGGTGTGGCTTGCTTAACATCACTTGATACAACGAGAGCAATCTTACGAGTATTAGAATCTATGACATTCTCAGCTCATTCAATGAAAGAAATTACGCAAACGAAGCGTCACGAGGTGGTACATGCATGAATGAAAAGACAACTTATCTTAGAAGATGGAACAGTATTAATTGGAAAAGGTTTCGGAGGAGAAATCGAAAAGTCAGGTGAGGTTGTATTTACAACAGGAATGACTGGATATCAAGAAACATTATCTGATCCATCATATTGCGGTCAAATCGTAACATTTACGTACCCATTAATCGGAAACTACGGCATTAACCGTGACGATTTTGAATCCATTCACCCATCTGTAAATGGTTTAATCGTAAATGAAATTTGTGATCATCCATCAAATTTCCGTAATGAAATTTCGTTAAATGATTACTTAAAAGAAAGAAACATCCCAGGATTAGCAGGAATTGATACGAGAAAATTAACGAGAAAAATTCGTCAATACGGTACATTACGTGGGCGAATTTGTAACATGGATGCAGATGTAGAGTACATTGTGAGCCAATTAAAAGCGACAGTATTTACAGATCATGTAAAACGCGTATCAACGAAAGATCCATACCCAAGCCCAGGCCGTGGTCATCGAGTTGTACTTGTAGACTTCGGAATGAAACATGGTATTTTAAGAGAATTAAATAAGCGTGACTGTGATGTAATTGTAGTACCCTACAATACAACAGCAGAAGAGATTTTACGCCTTAGCCCAGATGGAATTATGTTAAGTAATGGACCTGGGGATCCAAAAGATGTACCAGAAGCAATTGAAATGTTAAAAGACATTATCGGTAAAGTTCCTTTATTCGGGATTTGCTTAGGACATCAGTTATTCGCATTAGCATCTGGTGCAAATACAAGTAAGTTAAAATTCGGTCACCGTGGTTTAAATCATCCAGTAAAAAATCTTGCAACTGGAAAAGTAGCAATTACATCTCAAAACCATGGTTACGCAGTAGAAGAAGAATCAGTTGGAAATACAGAACTTGAAATTACACATGTTGCTTTAAATGATGGAACAGTAGAAGGTCTTCGCCATACGAAGTTCCCAGCATTTACAGTACAATACCATCCAGAAGCTTCAGCAGGACCAGAAGATGCAAATGATTTATTCGAATATTTCTTAGAAATGATTGAAAACTTCAAGAAAGAAGGGGAAGAGTTATGCCAAAACGCCTAGATGAATTATTTGTTTAAAAATGGTCGTTATATGAATGAAGAAGGAATAATCGTAGCAACAGATCTTCTCGTACAAGACGGTAAAATTGCGAAAGTAGCAGAAAATATTACGGCAGATAATGCTGAAGTAATCGATGTGAACGGAAAGTTAATCGCACCTGGATTAGTAGATGTACATGTACATCTTCGTGAACCAGGTGGTGAACATAAAGAAACAATTGAAACAGGCACACTAGCAGCGGCAAAAGGTGGATTCACTACAATTTGTGCAATGCCAAATACACGCCCAGTACCAGATTGCAGGGAACATATGGAAGACTTACAAAAACGTATTAAAGAAAAAGCACACGTAAATGTATTACCATATGGAGCAATTACAGTACGTCAAGCAGGTTCTGAAATGACAGATTTCGAAACGTTAAAAGAGCTTGGAGCATTCGCTTTCACTGATGATGGAGTAGGCGTACAAGATGCGAGCATGATGTTAGCTGCTATGAAGCGTGCAGCGAAGTTGGATATGGCAGTAGTTGCACACTGTGAAGAAAATACACTTATTAATAAAGGTTGTGTACATGAAGGGAAGTTTTCTGAGAAACACGGATTAAACGGTATCCCATCAGTATGTGAATCTGTACATATTGCAAGGGATATACTGCTTGCTGAAGCGGCAAATTGTCACTATCACGTATGTCACGTAAGTACGAAAGGGTCTGTACGTGTAATCCGTGATGCAAAACGTGCTGGAATTAAAGTAACAGCAGAAGTAACACCGCATCACTTAGTGTTATGTGAAGATGATATCCCATCAGTTGATCCTAACTTTAAAATGAACCCACCGCTTCGTGGAAAAGAAGACCATGCAGCGTTAATTGAAGGGCTATTAGATGGAACGATCGATATGATTGCAACTGACCATGCACCGCATACAGCGGAAGAGAAAGCACAAGGAATTGAAAGAGCACCATTCGGAATTACTGGTTTTGAAACAGCATTCCCACTTCTATACACAAACCTTGTGAAAAAAGGAATTATTACATTAGAACAGTTAATTCAATTCTTAACAGAAAAACCAGCCGATACATTCGGTTTAGAAGCAGGTCGCTTGAAAGAAGGTAGAGTAGCTGATATTACAATCATTGATTTAGAACAAGAAGAAGAGATTGACCCAACAACATTCTTATCAAAAGGAAAAAATACACCATTCGCAGGTTGGAAATGCCAAGGATGGCCGGTAATGACAATCGTTGGCGGTAAGATCGCATGGCAAAAGGAGAGTGCATTAGTATGAATGACGATGAGCCATTTGTTAACGATGAGTGAATTATCGGAACTAGAAATTTCAGAAATCCTAAAAGACGCAGAAGATTTCGCGAATGGAAAAGAGAGCAAAACAACAGAGCAAACTTTTGTTGCGAACTTGTTCTTTGAGAATAGTACGAGAACGAGATTTAGCTTCGAAGTTGCTGAGAAGAGATTAGGACTTGACGTGTTAAACTTTTCAGCAGATTCATCTAGCGTACAAAAAGGAGAAACGTTATACGATACGATAAGAACACTAGAATCAATCGGAACAAAAGCGGTAGTCATCCGCCACGAGCAAGATCGTTACTTCGATGAGCTAAAAGGTCAAGTAAACATTCCAATCTTAAATGCTGGAGATGGATGTGGAAATCATCCAACGCAATGTCTGCTCGACCTTCTAACAATTAAACAAGAGTTTGGAAGTTTTGAAGGTTTAAAGATTGCAATTGTTGGAGATATTCGCCATAGCCGAGTAGCACGATCCAATGCTGAAACATTAACGAAACTTGGGGCAACGATTTATTTTGCAAGCCCAGAAGAGTGGAAAGATGAAAAAAACACATTTGGAACGTACAAAAACTTAGATGAGCTTGTTCCAGAAGTTGATGTGATGATGTTACTTCGTGTACAGCATGAGCGTCATGATCATTATGAAACAGACATTATGAAAGAGTATCATGAAAAACACGGATTAACGCTTGAAAGAGAAAAACGTATGAAAGAAGGAAGCATTATTATGCATCCAGCTCCTTTCAATCGTGATGTGGAAATTGCAAGTGAACTTGTTGAGTGTGAGCGTTCACGCATATTTAAACAAATGGAAAATGGAGTTTACGTAAGAATGGCTGTACTAAAACGCGCCTTACCAAATGTATTAGGAGGAATGAAACATGAATTATTTGTTTAAATGGAACAAAGGCCAGTGTTAGACGTTAATGAAGTACCGAAACCGGGAAAATGGTTATTTTTAAGTATACAACATTTGTTCGCGATGTTTGGATCAACAGTGCTTGTTCCATTTTTAACAGGATTGAATCCGTCAGTAGCGTTAATATCGAGTGGATTAGGAACGCTAGCGTTTCTTCTTATAACGAAAGGTCAAGTACCTGCGTATTTAGGATCATCATTCGCCTTTATCGCACCGATTATTGCAGCAAAAACAGCAGGTGGCCCGGGAGCAGCGATGCTTGGTGGTTTACTTGCAGGACTGGTGTACATCTTAATTTCAATCGGAATTAAGAAATCTGGATCAGCGTGGATTATGAAACTACTCCCGCCAATCGTAGTTGGTCCGGTAGTAATGGTAATCGGTTTAGCTTTAGCACATACAGCAGTGAACATGGCGATGAACGGTGCGGATGGTAAGTATAGCATTACACACTTTTCAGTAGCACTAGTAACATTAGCAATTACAATCATTTGCTCCATATTTGGAAGAGGATTTTTCAGCATCATACCGGTGTTACTTGGAATCATCGGCGGATATATCTTCGCTTACTTCCAAGGGCTAGTAGATTTAAAACCGGTAGCTGAGGCGAAATGGTTTGTCGTACCTGATTTCACAGTACCGTTTGTAACATACACACCAGAGTTTTCGTGGAAGATTGTACTCTTAATGGTACCAGTAGCAATAGTAACAATTTCAGAACATATCGGACATCAAATTGTACTTGGAAATGTTATTAAAAGAGATTTAATTGAAAAACCAGGTTTACACCGTTCAATCTTTGGTGATGGGGTAGCAACATTAATCGCATCACTAATCGGTGGACCACCGAATACAACATACGGTGAAAACATCGGAGTGCTAGCAATTACGAGAGCATACAGTGTATACTTATTCATCGGTTCAGCAGTGTTCGCAATCATGTTTGGATTTATCGGAAAGATTTCAGCACTGATCCACTCGATTCCAACACCAGTTATGGGTGGTGTATCCATCTTACTATTCGGTGTCATCGCATCAAGTGGTTTACGCATGATGGTAGATGATAAAACAGACTTAAGTGACAAACGAAACTTAATGATTGCATCAGTTATACTAGTAATTGGTATTGGTGGAGCAGTACTTCACGTAGGAGAATCGTTCCAAGTAGAAGGAATGGCACTAGCAGCAATTGTAGGTGTACTGTTAAATCTATTACTACCAGAAACGAAACAAATAAAACAATCTAAGCAGATTGCTTCATAAATGCAGGAAAAAGCTGTCGTTTTAGATGACCAAATGATTCGCCGCGCTTTAACACGAATTAGTCATGAAATCGTGGAACGAAATAAAGGTGTCGATAATTGTGTTCTTGTCGGAATTAAAACACGTGGAATTTTTATTGCACAACGTTTGGCAGAACGAATTGGTCAAATTGAAGGGAAAGAAATGGAAGTAGGAGAGTTAGATATAACTTTATATCGTGATGACTTAACACTTCAATCAAAGAATAAAGAACCGTTAGTAAAAGGTTCAGATATTCCAGTAGATATTACGAAGAAAAAAGTAATCCTTGTAGATGATGTATTGTATACAGGAAGAACAGTTCGAGCTGCGATGGATGCTCTTATGGATTTAGGAAGACCGTCACAAATTCAATTAGCTGTTCTTGTAGATAGAGGACATCGTGAATTACCAATTCGCGCTGATTATGTAGGGAAGAACATTCCAACATCAAGTGAAGAGCGTATCGAAGTTGATTTGCAAGAGACAGATCAACAAGATCGAGTAAGTATATACGATAAGTAAATGAGTGAAGTAGTACAAGTAACAGTTGCAGAAGAACAAAAAAGCGAGCGGATTGATAAATTCGTTGCAGAAATAAACAATGAATGGTCACGTTCACAAGTGCAGCAATGGATTAAAGATGCTGTTGTGACAGTAAATGGGAAATCAGTTAAAGGGAATTATAAAGTAAAAGGAAATGATGAAATTACAGTAACAATTCCCGATCCAGAAGAGTTAGATATTCAACCGGAAGATATGAATTTAGAAATTTATTATGAAGATGCAGATGTACTAGTTGTAAATAAGCCACGTGGTATGGTTGTACATCCAGCACCAGGGCATACAAGCGGTACGCTTGTAAACGGGCTTATGCACCATTGTACAGATCTATCCGGTATTAACGGTGTAATGCGTCCAGGTATCGTACATCGTATTGATAAAGATACATCTGGATTATTAATGGTTGCTAAAAATGATATGGCTCATGAATCATTAGTAAATCAACTTGTAGCAAAAACAGTGACGAGACGTTATAAAGCGATTGTGCACGGTGTTATTCCGCATGATAAGGGAACAATCGATGCTCCAATTGGTCGCGATAAGAAAGAACGTCAAAGTATGACAGTTGATGAAAATGGTAAGAACGCTGTTACGCACTTCCAAGTGTTAGAACGCTTTAAGGACTTTACACTTGTAGAATGTCGTTTAGAAACAGGACGTACGCACCAAATTCGTGTTCATATGAAATATATTGGCTATCCACTTGCGGGTGATCCAAAGTATGGTCCGAAGAAAACATTAGATATGAACGGACAAGCACTTCACGCAGGTATTTTAGGGTTTGATCACCCTCGTACTGATGAATATATTCAGTTTGAGGCACCGATTCCAGAAGTGTTTGAAGAGGCTTTAAATATTTTACGGAAATAGGTGGGGGAAATGAAAATGATATATTATGTAATAGCGTTATTTGTCATTGCCATCGATCAAATATCGAAGTGGCTAATTGTAAAGAACATGGAATTGGGTATGAGCATTCCGATTATCGATAATGTATTATACATAACATCACATCGAAATAGAGGAGCTGCCTGGGGGATTTTAGAAAATAAAATGTGGTTTTTCTACATTATTACGGTTGTCTTTGTAGTATTTATCGTAATTTATATGAAAAAATATGCAAAAACAGACAAGCTTCTAGGAATTTCATTAGGTCTAATTTTAGGCGGAGCAATTGGCAATTTTATTGATCGTGTATTTAGACAAGAAGTAGTGGATTTCATTCACGTGTATATTTTCTCGTACAACTATCCAGTATTCAATATAGCTGACTCAGCATTATGTATTGGAGTTGTATTAATTATTATTCAAACAGTATTAGAAGGAAAGAAAGCGAAGGAGTAAATGGAAATAAAAGAAGAATTGCAATTGATGAGAAAAGAGTTGCAAGAGAGACTAGCTAAAGAAGTAATGCACAAATATGATGCTGAGTTCAGCCAAGAGCTTGGATATGAAATTAAGGAAGAGATAAAGAAAAAATTGCTATTACATGATATAAAAGAGGACTTAAAGGATGTAGAACGCGCATTATTTAAAATGGAGATAGATATGTACGGTATTTGTGAAGAGACGGGGAGAGTAATTTCGACAAAGCAAATGAAAACAATGCCGACTGCCCGTACGATTCATGAATTTTTCTATGAAAAGGTAAATGTATGAATGGAGTACAAAAATACATTACTGATGCCAAAAACAGAGTTCCCAATGCGTGGGAATTTACCAAAACGTGAGCCTGCAATGCAAGAAAAATGGGCTGAAATGAATATTTATGAAAAAGTACAAGAACATACAAAAGGCCGTCCTTTATTTGTATTGCATGATGGACCTCCATATGCGAATGGTGACATTCATATGGGACATGCATTAAATAAAGTATTGAAAGACTTTATTGTTCGCTATAAGTCAATGACTGGTTTCAGTGCACCATATGTTCCAGGTTGGGATACGCACGGTTTACCAATCGAACAAGCGTTAACGAATAAAGGTGTAAAACGTAAAGAAATGACAGTTGCTGAGTTCCGTAAGTTATGTGCAGAGTATGCATATGAGCAAGTAGAACGTCAACGTGAACAATTTAAGCGTCTAGGTGTACGTGCAGATTGGGATAATCCATATATTACTTTAGAGCCAGCTTATGAAGCACAACAAATTAAAGTGTTTGGTGATATGGCGAAAAAAGGTTACATCTATAAAGGGCAAAAACCAGTTTACTGGTCTCCAACAAGTGAGTCTGCTTTAGCAGAAGCTGAAATTGAATACCAAGATAAAAAATCAGCATCTATTTATGTAGCGTTCCCTGTAAAAGACGGAAAGAACGTATTAGAAGGTGATGAGAAATTTATCATTTGGACAACAACTCCTTGGACATTACCTGCAAACTTAGGTATTTCTGTTCATCCAGAACTTGAATATAGCATTGTAAAAGTAAATGACGAGAAATATATTATCGCTTCTGAATTATTTGAGACAGTTGCAAAAACGTTAGAGTGGGAAAATGCTGAAGTTGTGAAAACGGTAAAAGGTAGCGAACTTGAGTATACAGTTGCAAAACACCCATTCTACGATCGTGATTCATTAGTTATGCTAGGAGATCACGTAACAACAGATGCAGGTACAGGTTGTGTTCATACAGCACCAGGACACGGGGAAGATGACTTCGTTGTTGGTAAAAAGTATGGATTAGAAGTACTTTGCCCAGTTGATGATAAAGGTGTATTAACAAATGAAGCACCAGGATTTGAAGGCTTATTCTATGATAAAGCTAACAAGCCAATTACAGAAAAATTAGAAGAAGTAGGCGCGTTACTGAAACTAACATTCATTACGCATTCATACCCACATGATTGGAGAACGAAAAAACCAATTATTTTCCGTGCGACAGCACAGTGGTTTGCATCTATTGAAGCATTCCGTAAAGAGTTATTAGAAGCTGTTGCGGAAACGAAATGGGTACCAGCATGGGGCGAAACTCGTCTTCATAACATGGTTCGTGACCGTGGTGACTGGTGTATTTCTCGTCAGCGTGCATGGGGTGTGCCAATTCCTGTATTCTATGCTGAGAATGGTGATCCAATTATTACAGATGAAACAATTAACTATGTAGCAGATTTATTCCGTGAACACGGTTCTAATGTATGGTTTGAGCGTGAAGCGAAAGATCTATTGCCAGAAGGATTTACACATCAAGGTAGCCCAAATGGTGAATTCCGTAAAGAAACAGACATCATGGATGTATGGTTCGATTCAGGTTCTTCTCACCAAGCGGTATTAGAAGAGCGCGAAGATTTACAACGTCCAGCTGATTTATATTTAGAAGGATCTGACCAATATCGTGGCTGGTTTAACTCTTCATTGTCAACAGCGGTTGCTGTAACAGGTAAAGCTCCATATAAAGGCGTACTAAGCCATGGTTTCGTACTAGATGGTGAAGGACGTAAAATGAGTAAGTCGATTGGAAACATCGTCGTACCGAAGAAAATTATGGATCAATTAGGCGGAGACATTTTACGCTTATGGGTATCATCTGTTGACTATCAATCTGATGTACGTATTTCAGATGATATTTTAAAACAAGTAGCAGAAGTGTATCGTAAAATCCGTAACACATTCCGTTTCTTATTAGGAAACTTAGATGACTTTAAGCCAAGTGAAAATACAGTAGCGGTAGCTGAACTTCGTGAAGTAGATCGTTACATGTTAGTGAAGTTAAATGACTTAATTACAAAAGTAAAAGAAGCATATGAAACATATGACTTTGCTGCTGTATATCATGCCATTCACAACTTCTGTACAATTGATCTAAGTTCATTCTACTTAGACTTTGCAAAAGACATTTTATACATTGAAGGTGCAAATCACGCGGATCGTCGTGCGATTCAAACTGTATTATATGACGTTCTTGTTGCATTAACGAAACTTGTAACGCCAATCTTACCTCATACAGCTGATGAAGTATGGCCATATGTTCCAGGTGTAACAGAAGAAAGCGTACAGTTAACTAACATGCCAGAAGCTACAGAAGTAGAGGGTTCGGAAGCGTTAAAAGCGAAATGGGATGCATTTATGACATTACGTGATGACGTATTAAAAGCGTTAGAAGTAGCTCGTAATGAGAAAGTAATTGGTAAGTCATTAAATGCGAGCATTACTCTTTATCCAACTGCAGAAATGAAAGCTATGTTAGAGTCTATTAGCGAAGACTTGAAGCAATTATTCATCGTTTCTGAATATAAACTTGGTGGTATGATGGAAGAAGCTCCAGCAGATGCGCCTAAGTATGAGCATACAGCGGTTGTCGTTGCTCAAGCAACTGGTGAAACATGCGAACGTTGTTGGGTAGTTTCAGAAACAATTGGTAAAGATGCTGAACATGAAACATTATGTGAGCGTTGTGCATCAGTTGTTAAAGAAAACTATGTAAAATAAGTGCCGTTAACACCATTAGATATTCATAACAAAGAATTTGGTCGCGGATTCCGTGGCTATGATGAAGATCAAGTAAATGAGTTTCTTGATCAAATTATCAAAGATTATGAATTAGTCATTCGTGAGAAAAAAGCTTTAGAAGAAAAAGTTGCGCAATTAGAAGGAAAGCTAGATCACTTCTCTAATATTGAAGATACGTTAAACAAATCTATCGTTGTTGCACAAGAAGCAGCGGAAGAAGTAAAACGTAATGCGCAAAAAGAAGCGAAATTAATCGTACGTGAAGCTGAAAAAAATGCAGATCGTATCATTAACGAAGCTTTAGTAAAATCAAGAAAAGTTGCTTTTGATATTGAAGAGCTAAAGAAACAAGCGAAAGTATTCCGAACTCGTTTCCGTATGTTATTAGAGACACAGCTTGAAATGCTAAACAACGATGATTGGGATAAACTAATTGAGTTAGAAGACGAAGTAGATGAGCTGTTGAAAAAAGAAGAAACAGTGTAAATGAGCATTTACGAACATTTCAGACCTGATGAAGAGGTCTTTGTAGATAAAGTGCTAGAGTGGAAGCAAGCAGCGGAGTACCATCAAGTGAAACTAACAGATTTCCTTGATCCAAGACAGCAACAAATTGTTTCCATGGTAATTGGACAAGGAGATGTTGCTGTGCAATTTGATGGTGCAACGCCTTACGCAGAGCGTAGAAGAGCACTTATTTATCCAGACTATCTAGAATTAAATGAAGAAGAATTTCAAGTAGAAGTATTAGAAATTGACTATCCTTCCAAGTTTTATACGCTAGAACATAGGCAAATATTAGGTACATTTATGTCACTTGGTTTAACGAGAGAAAAATGTGGTGATATTTTGCTTCAAGAAAATCGTGCCCAAATTGTAGTTGCGAAAGAAATCGTATCGTACATTGAGATGAACTTACAAGCAATAGGGAAAGTAAAAGTCTCCTTATCAGCAGTACAAGGAGAACAAATTCTACAGACCTATGAAACGTGGGGAGAGAAATCTGGAACGGTTTCTTCACTTCGCTTAGATGTTATGTTGGCTGAAATGTTACATCTATCCAGACAGAAAGTGCAACCTTTCATAAAAAATGGTTTAGTAAAAGTCAATTGGAAAACAGTAGAGCAAACTTCGTATGAATGTTATCCAGGAGATGTGTTTTCAGTGAGAGGATATGGACGAAGTAAATTGTTTTCTGTAGAAGGTAGAACAAAACGCGACAAATGGAGAATTTTGTATGGTATACTAAAATGAATGACAACCGTTTTAAATGTTTTACTTACTGCTATCGAGATTTACTCGTGGGCACTTATCATTTACATCCTCCTATCATGGTTTCCTGGTGCAAAGGAATCAACTTTTGGAGATTTTCTTGCACGTATTTGTGAACCGTATTTAGAACCATTTCGCAGATTTATTCCGCCGTTTGGTATGATTGACATCTCTCCACTCGTTGCGATTTTTGCGTTAAAACTTGCTAAAAGTGGTTTGTTCAGTTTGTTCAGCTATTTCTTGTAAATGAGTTGGTCAAAAGTAAAATACTTCTTTTTTGATACACCAGAAGAAAAAGAAGCAGCTCAATATAGCTATGAAAAGGAGCAAACAGACATGAAGAAGCAGCAAGATCCGCCGGAACAACAAGATGTTACGTTTCCGAAAGCGCAACCGAAGCAAAATGTTGTGAGCATTGAAACGGCAAAGCAATCTTCAAAAGTTGTTTTATTAGAACCACGCACGTATTCGGAAGCGCAAGGTATTGCGGACCATTTGAAAGGTAGACGAGCTGTTGTAATTAATTTGCAAAGAATGTCTACTGATCAAGCAGTACGTATCGTTGACTTTTTAAGTGGTACTGTATACGCTATAGGCGGGGACATTCAAAAAATAGGACCGAAAACATTTATGTGTACACCTGAAAATGTAGATATTGTTGGTGCAATTTCAGAATTATTCGGCGAAGAAGAAGAAACAAATATAAAGAGGTGGTAAGTGACAGTACAAGAAAATTTAGTGATTGTAAATGAAGCTATTAAAGAATCTTGCGCACGAGCAGGACGTTCGGTGCAAGATATTAAACTTGTTGCAGTTACAAAAACTGTAGGGATTGAAAAAACAAACGAAGTAATTGAAGCTGGAATTATCGATTTAGGTGAAAATAGAAATGAAGGTTTCTTACAGAAATACGAGCATTTTGGCTCAAAAGTTAATTGGCACTTTATTGGCTCATTACAAACGAGAAAAGTAAAAGAAATCATTAATGAAATTGATTATTTACATTCGTTAGATCGTCTTTCTCTGGCGAAAGAAATTCAGAAACGTGCTGATAAGAAAGTGAAATGCTTTATTCAAGTGAAAACCTCATCTGAAGAATCAAAGCAAGGATTGGCAATAGAAGAAACGGTTTCTTTTATTCAAAGTTTGCAAGAATTGGATAAGATTGAAGTGGCTGGACTAATGACGATGGCGCCATTTACAGAAGAAGAGGTAGAAGTTCGTCGCTGCTTTAAGGACTTGCGCAAGCTACAAATAGAGGTGCAGGAGCTAAATCTATTACATGCGCCATGTAAAGAATTATCAATGGGAATGTCCAATGATTACACGATTGCAATTGAAGAAGGTGCTACATATATTCGTTTGGGAACGATTTTAGTAGGAAAAGCGTAAATGAGAGAACCATTTAAATATGTGGACGGTATACTGTATTTACAAGCGTGGAAAGAACTTGGAAACATTACTGCTGGATTTACGACAAAAGATGGTGGGATAAGTACGGGCTCCTTTCATGCGATGAATTTAGGATTACATGTGAATGATATCGTGGAGAACGTTCATGAAAACAGACGCATTTTAGCAAATAAGTTACAAAAACCATTGGAAAACTGGATTTGCTCTGAACAAGTTCATGATCACCATGTTGAAAAAGTAGGACAACAAGAAAAAGGAAGTGGCGTCTATTCATATGAGGATGGCATTTCAAAAACAGATGGCATTTATACGACTAATAACGATGTTCTTTTAACGTCTTGTTACGCGGATTGTGTCCCACTCTATTTTTATGCACCATCACATGGTATGATAGGACTTGCGCATGCTGGGTGGAAAGGGACTGTAAAAGAAATTGCAAATGAAATGATTCAAAAATGGAGTACAGAAGGGATTTCAAGTGATGAAATTCATGTTGCAATTGGACCGGCAATCGGATCTTGTTGTTATGTTGTTGATGATAGAGTATTAACAGCAGCACAGCAAGTAGTAAACGGTTCTGTCCCATATAAAAAAATTTCTGATGGGCAGTACGCAATTAATTTAAAAGAAATTAATCGTATATTATGTGTACAAGCAGGCATAAAAGAAGAACATATTGTAATGTCATCTCTTTGTACAAGCTGTGAAGAACAACTATTTTTCTCTCATCGTCGTGATCAAGGGAAGACAGGGAGAATGTTGAGTTTCATAGGTTTTAAGGAGGAAGAAAGCAAGTGAATGAATGTGATACGGATTTCAGAGTTACAGATGAAGGATGTTATAAATATTTCAGATGGGAAAAGGCTTGGAAATATTGGAGATATTGAGATTGATATCGACACAGGGAAGATTTGCTCTATTATTATTTCCAAACAGGCACGTATGCTTGGGATTTTTGGGAAAGACGTAGAAATTATAATTCCTTGGGAGGAAGTTATGAAAATCGGGGAAGATGTCATACTTGTAAGAGTAAATCCTGTTAATTCTGTAACAGAATCAATACAAACACCGACAATTTCATAATTGACGAGAAACAAAGTAGAAATTTGCGGTGTTGATACAGCAAAACTTCCAGTACTAAAAAATGAAGAAATGCGTAAATTATTTCGTGAAATGCAAAGTGGAGAGATAAGCGCAAGAGAGAAATTAGTGAATGGAAACTTACGTCTTGTATTGAGCGTCATCCAAAGATTTAATAACAGAGGAGAATATGTTGACGATTTATTTCAAGTTGGTTGCATCGGACTTATGAAATCCATTGATAACTTTGATTTAGGCCAAAATGTAAAATTTTCAACGTATGCTGTGCCGATGATTATTGGAGAAATACGCAGATATTTGCGTGACAACAATCCAATTCGCGTATCTCGCTCGTTACGAGATATTGCGTATAAAGCGTTGCAAGTAAGAGAAAAATTGATCGCAGAAAATTCAAAAGAACCAACAGCAATGGATATTGCAAAAGTGCTAGAAGTGACTCACGAAGAGATTGTATTTGCTTTAGATGCGATTCAAGATCCAGTGTCATTATTTGAGCCGATTTATAACGATGGGGGAGATCCTATCTTTGTTATGGATCAATTAAGTGATGAAAAACAAAAGGACGAGCAGTGGGTTGAAGAGTTAGCGCTGAAAGAAGGCATGAAGCGTTTAAATGATCGTGAAAAGATGATTATTCGAAAACGGTTCTTTCAAGGAAAAACACAAATGGAAGTTGCAGAAGAAATCGGGATTTCTCAAGCTCAAGTATCACGCTTAGAGAAATCAGCAATTAAACAAATGAATAAGACGATCCAAGGATAAATGAAATTAAAATTTTGTTTAGTATACCTTTGGTATAAAGTATTGCTGAAATTAGGAATTAAGACCGATGAAATTTATTATATTGGTGGAAGTGAAGCGTTGCCACCGCCGTTAACGAAAGAAGAAGAAGAAGTTCTTTTGAATAAATTGCCAAAAGGAGATCAAGCGGCAAGGTCATTACTTATTGAACGCAACTTACGGCTAGTTGTATATATAGCAAGGAAATTTGAAAATACAGGGATAAATATTGAAGATTTAATAAGCATAGGAACAATCGGCCTTATTAAAGCGGTAAATACATTTAATCCAGAAAAGAAAATAAAATTAGCAACATATGCATCTCGTTGTATAGAAAATGAGATTTTAATGCATTTGCGCCGAAATAATAAAAATCGTTCGGAAGTGTCTTTTGATGAACCGCTTAACATTGATTGGGATGGGAATGAACTGTTGTTATCAGATGTATTAGGTACAGATGATGATATTATTACAAAAGATTTAGAGGCTACTGTAGATCGTCATCTTCTAATGAAAGCATTGCACCAATTAAATGATCGGGAAAAACAAATTATGGAGCTTCGATTTGGGCTTGCTGGAGAAGAGGAAAAGACGCAAAAAGATGTGGCGGATATGCTTGGGATTTCACAGTCATACATTTCGCGTTTAGAAAAAAGAATCATAAAAAGGTTGCGAAAAGAATTTAATAAAATGGTGTAAATGCATTATACTAGTCTCAACTTAAAAAAAGAGGTGAATTGTTTGGTTGTTTACGCCGACGTTGTTTGGTTGTTAAACGCCTGCATTGATTTTCTTTTACTTTTATTAACAGCTACCGTGTTAAAAAAGAAGATCAAGAGATGGAGGCTTGTGTTAGGTGCATTTATAGGTTCCACCATTGTTATTTTTGCCTTTACTCCTTTTGCTTCTATGATGACACATCCGATTATGAAACTACTGTACTCGTTACTTATTGTGTATACAGCCTTTGGGTTTACAACGTTTAGAAATTATACACAAACTGTTTTTACTTTTTACTTTGTCACTTTTATGGTTGGCGGAGGATTAATTGGAACTCATTTCTTTTTGCAAACGAATGAGATGGTAAATGGATTGGTTCAATCTCAATCAATTTCTTACGGTGATCCAATTAGTTGGTTGTTTGTTATTTTAGGTTTTCCAGTAATTTATTATTTTTCTAAAAAGCGTATTGAAAGCGTAGAAATCACGAAAATACACTATGACCAAATTGTGAAAGTGAAAATTCAATTAGCTGAAGAAGAATTGGAACTAGCAGGTTTAATTGACAGTGGGAATCAACTTTACGACCCGTTAACAAAAACACCCGTAATGATTATGCATATTGCATCATTAGAACATTGTTTGCCATCTTGGTTAACAGAACAAATTTATTCCAAAACAAAAATTCCTCAAATACCAGAAAATGATTCTGGATGGGCGACAAAATTACGCTTAATTCCTTTCCGAGCAGTAGGAGTAGAGAGTCAATTTTTGTGGGCAATTAAGCCTGATAGTGTGCAAGTTGATCATGAAGGTAGTTCAATCGTTGTAAACAAAGTATTGATTGGATTAAATACACAACAACTGTCTACCAATGGAGAGTATCAATGCATTGTACATCCAAAAATGTTGATTTCGCAAAAAATGGTAATTGCTTAAATGTTAGAGTTTGATACTACTCAAGATCAATTAGCGAATATAAAAGTTATCGGTGTCGGCGGTGGCGGAAACAATGCTGTAAACCGTATGATTGAGCACGGTGTACAAGGTGTAGACTTTATCGCTGTGAATACTGATGCACAAGCATTAAATCTATCAAAAGCTGAAACAAAAATGCAAATTGGTGGAAAATTAACGCGTGGACTTGGTGCAGGCGCAAACCCTGAAGTAGGGAAAAAAGCGGCAGAAGAAAGTAAAGAACAGATCCAAGAAGCACTTCGTGGTGCAGATATGGTATTCGTAACTGCTGGTATGGGCGGCGGAACTGGAACTGGTGCAGCTCCAGTTGTTGCTCAAGTTGCAAAAGAACTAGGTGCATTAACAGTTGGTGTTGTAACACGTCCATTTACATTTGAAGGACGTAAGCGTGCAACACAAGCTGCATCTGGTATTGCGGCATTTAAAGAAAATGTAGATACACTTATTGTAATTCCAAACGATCGCTTATTAGAGATTGTTGATAAAAATACGCCAATGTTAGAAGCGTTCCGTGAAGCAGATAACGTATTACGTCAAGGTGTACAAGGTATTTCTGATTTAATTGCTACACCAGGTCTAATTAACTTAGACTTCGCAGACGTAAAAACAATTATGTCTAATAGAGGTTCTGCTTTAATGGGTATCGGTTCTGGTAATGGGGAAAATCGTGCTGCTGAAGCTGCGAAAAAAGCGATTTCTAGTCCATTACTAGAAACATCTATTGATGGAGCTCAAGGTGTTATTATGAATATTACGGGCGGAGCTAACTTAAGCTTATACGAAGTACAAGAAGCAGCAGACATTGTAGCTTCAGCTTCGGATCCAGAAGTAAATATGATCTTCGGTTCTGTTATTAATGAAGGATTAAAAGATGATATCATTGTAACTGTAATTGCAACTGGTTTTGATGATAGCATTGCAACTCAACCACCAAAACCACTGATTCGTCCGAATGCGAATCACACGCAACAACAGCAACAACCAGTAGCTCAGCCTTCAAAACAACGTGAAGTAAAACGTGAAATGAAGCGTGAAGAGCCGGTTGTACATGAGCGTCATTCAGATTCAGATGATATCGATATTCCAGCATTTTTACGCAACCGTCGTAGACGATAAATGAACAGCAATGAAATATATGTTAGTCTTGACATCGGTACATCCAATGTTAAAGTCATCATTGGTGAAATGGTTAATGACAGCTTAAACATTATTGGTGTTGGAAATGTAAAATCGAATGGTTTAAAGAAGGGATCGATAGTCGATATAGATGAGACTGTTCGATCAATTAAAAAAGCAATTGAACAAGCTGAGCGCATGGTGGGAATCCACATTGAGCAAGTTGTAGTAGGTGTCAATGCAAACCAGGTACAGCTACTTCCTTGTCATGGAGTAGTCGCTGTTTCAAATGAAGATCGTGAAATCGGGAATGAAGATGTCTTACGCGTTCTAGATGCAGCACAAGTTGTGTCAATTGCTCCTGAACGTGAGTTTATTGATGTGGTACCTCGACAGTTCATCGTAGACGGTCTTGACGAGATTAACGATCCACGTGGAATGATCGGTGTAAGATTAGAAATGGAAGGTACACTTATTACAGGATCGAGAACCTTACTACATAACTTACTTCGTTGTGTAGAAAAAGCAGGTCTTGAAATTGTTGATATTTGTCTTCAACCTTTAGCGGCTGCAACAGTTGCTATATCTTCGGATGAAAAAAATAGAGGAGTAGCCCTTGTTGATATGGGGGGAGGATCTACGACTTTATCTATTTTTAAAGATGGAGAGTTACAAGCGACAAGTGTATTACCATTAGGTGGAGACCATATAACGAAGGATATTGCGATTGGGTTGAAAACTTCAACAGAAAATGCAGATCAAATTAAGTTGAAATATGGACATGCTTTTTATGATACAGCATCGGAAGAAGAAATGTTTACGGTTCCTATTATGGGAAGCGATCAAACAGAACAATATTCTCAGTTGGAATTATCGGATATTATCGAGGCTCGTGTAGAGGAAATTTTAATGTTTGTTCAAGATGAAGTACGTAAGTTAGGAGTAAAGCAAGTAGCTTCTGGGTATGTACTAACTGGTGGAATAGCTTCTATGCCAGGTGTTCTTGATCTTGCATATGATATTTTACATGAAAATGTTCGTGTAGCAACTCCTGATTATATTGGTGTGCGTGAGCCCCAATATACAAGTGGAGTTGGATTAATTAAACATTCTTATCAAAAAGCTAAATTACGTGGGAAAAATGTGCAGGAAAAGCAAGAACATTTTGAACCAGTACCAGCACCAGCACCAATGCCGGTACAACAACAACCTGCGAAACAAAAAACCCGTAATCAAAACAATAATAATCAAAATGATGACCGTATGATGTCAAAAGTAAAACGTGTATTCCGTTATTTATGGGATTAAATGAAAAATAGTAAAGTGATTAAACTACAAGATCGTGTACCAAAATTAAAAAATCAAAAGAAAAAAAACAAAAAAAATGTTAATCATCGGTTGATTTTATACATATCAATTTTATTTTTATTAGTACTCTTTTTAATTTATTTTCGGTCTCCGCTTAGTAATATAAAAAAGATAAGTGTGTATGGAAATCATTATATGACAGATGACCAAGTAATGAAGGAATCAGGTGTGACATATGATACAAGTTATTTCCGAGTGACAGCACATAAAGCGGAAGAAAATTTAACGAAACGAAAAGAAATTAAAGCAGTAAATGTAAAAAAGCGTTTTCCAAACAAAATTGATGTTCATATTAAAGAATATGTAACGATTGGTTATATAAACAAAGATGGAAAATTACAACCGTTATTAGAAAATGGGAAAACACTTGATGTACTCCCGAATGGAAAACTTCCTGTTGCAGCACCAATTTTTGAACCTTTTAAAGAGGAGAAAATGAAGGGATTAATTGCTGAACTAGAAAAGTTAACTCCGACTATTTTAAGGTCTATTTCTGAAATTCGTTATTCACCGACGAATGCGAATGAAGACCATCTTACTTTATATATGAATGAAGGATATGAAGTGAGCACTACGATTCAAAATTTCGCAAAGCGTATGGAAACTTATCCACTTATTTTAAAAACAATTGAGCCAGGTAAGAAGGTGCTAATTGACTTAGAAGTAGGTGCATATACGAAAGAGTTAGGTGTAGAAGAAAAAAAAGAATAGATGGAACAATTAGTAAATGAGCTTATAGAAGCAAATGTTGGTCGCGTGTTAGTTAACGAGCCATTAGCACGTTATACAACTATGAAAATAGGTGGACCAGCTGATATTTTAATTGTGCCAAAGCATGTTGCCGGTATTGAGAAAATATTGCAGTTAGTAAAGAAATATAAAACAAAGTGGACTGTAATTGGTCGAGGTTCAAACCTTCTTGTATCTGATAAAGGTATAGAAGGCGTTGTTATTCGTTTAGGAGAAGGATTAGACCACTTAGAGGTCGAAAAACATAGGGTAAGAGTTGGTGGTGGATATCCCCTTATTAAATTGTCAACATTACTTAGTCGCCAAGGGTTAGCTGGGTTGGAATTTGCAAGTGGTATTCCAGGGAGTGTTGGTGGTGCAGTGTATATGAATGCTGGAGCACATAAATCAGACATATCAAATATATTGTCAAAGGCTCTAATTCTATTTGAAAACGGAACAATTGAATGGTTAGCGAATAGAGGAATGGAGTTTTCATATCGTACATCTGTATTGCAAACGAAACGTCCTGGTATTGTTTTGGAGGCAGAGTTTCAATTACAGGTAGGAGAGCGTGAGGAAATCGTAAGAAACATGCAAAAGAATAAAGATTACCGCCGTGAAACACAACCGTGGAATCATCCTTGTGCAGGAAGTGTATTTCGGAATCCAATCCCGTATTTTGCAGGAGATTTAGTAGAGAAAGCTGGGCTTCGTGGTTATCAAATAGGTGGAGCTCAAATTTCTGAAATGCATGGGAATTTTATTATTAATACTGGGGGAGCCTCAGCGCAAGATGTATTAGATTTGATTTCATTAATAAAGCATACAATTAAGGATAAATTTGGTGTAGAAATGCACACAGAAGTAGAAATCCTTGGAAGATAAGTGGAGGAATTAGTAGTGCGAGTATTAGTAAGTGGTGGGGGTACTGGAGGCCATATTTATCCAGCTCTTGCTTTAATTAGAGAAATAAAAAAATTAAATCCGGAAGCAAGATTTTTATACATTGGTACAGAAAATGGATTAGAGAGTACCATCGTTCCAAAAGCAGGGATTCCGTTCCAATCTATTGTTATAAGTGGATTTAAACGGAAAATATCGTTAGATAATGTGAAAACGGTTATGCGTTTTCTAAAGGGTGTACAAGATAGTAAACGATATATTCGTCGTTTTAATCCGGATATAGTGATTGGAACGGGTGGATACGTATGTGGACCTGTTGTATATGCGGCAGCAAAATTAGGCATTCCAACTATTGTACATGAACAAAATAGTGTACCAGGTGTAACGAATAAATTTTTAAGTCGTTACGTTGATAAAGTTGCGGTTTGTTTTGAAGCAGCTACAGAACATTTTCCACAGTCAAAAGTGGTAATGACAGGTAATCCGCGAGCATCAGAGGTAATGGATCAAAACGGAATGAAAGGGAAACGCTCAGTTGGTCTATCTCTTCCTAAAAAGTCCGTACTTATTTTTGGGGGAAGTCGCGGGGCTAGACCAATTAACGATGCTTTCGTAGAAGCAATTGAACAGTTTGGAAATAAAAGTTATGAAGTATTGTACGTAACAGGTGAAGTGCATTATGACAAAGTGATGGACGCTGTGAAGCAAAAAGGCAATCCGAATAATGTTATTATTAAACCTTTCATTCATAATATGCCAGAAGTACTAACTGGCGTTGATCTTGTTGTTTCAAGAGCCGGAGCAACAACACTTGCAGAATTAACAGCATTAGGTAAGCCGAGTGTGTTAATTCCGAGTCCATACGTAACAAATAACCATCAGGAGAAAAATGCACGTTCAGTTGTTGATAAAGGAGCGGCGAAAATGTTACTTGAAAAAGAATTAACAGCTGAAACGCTTATTCGTGATATTGATGAGATTTTATTAGATACACAAACATTACAAAATATGAAGCTAGCTGCTAAGCAACTAGGTATTCCAGATGCAGCAAATAAGCTGTATGGAGTAATGAATAAGCTTGTGAAAAAATAAATGAAGAAAACGCCTGATTATATTCTCATTATCGTTACACTTGCGTTGTTAACAATCGGAATGATTATGGTTTATAGTGCGAGTGCGGTTTGGGCCTCTTATAAAATGGGGGATGCATTCTTTTTTGCAAAAAGACAATTGTTGTTTGCGAGTATCGGTGTAGTGGCTATGTTTTTTATCATGAAAATTGATTATTGGGTGTGGCGAACATATTCAAAAGTAATTTTGCTAGTTTGTTTCGTTCTTCTTATTCTCGTTCTAATTCCAGGAGTAGGTCTCGTCCGTGGGGGAGCACGAAGTTGGATTGGCATCGGTGCATTTTCCATTCAACCGTCAGAGTTTATGAAATTCGCGATGATTATTTTCTTAGCAAAATTTTTAGCGGAACGACAAAAGTTAATTACATCGTTTAAACGTGGATTACTACCTGCTCTTAGTTTTGTATTTCTTGCTTTTGGGATGATTATGTTACAGCCAGATCTTGGTACGGGAACGGTAATGGTTGGGACATGTATTATTATGATATTTATTTCGGGAGCAAGGGTCTTTCATTTTGCAATGTTTGGTTTGCTTGGTGTAGCAGGATTTGTAGGGTTAATTGCATCAGCACCATATCGAATGAAACGCATCACATCATATTTAGATCCGTGGTCGGATCCGCTCGGAAGTGGATTTCAAATTATTCAATCGTTACTCGCAATTGGACCTGGTGGTTTATTTGGGCTTGGACTTGGGCAAAGTAGACAAAAATTTCTTTATTTACCTGAACCACAAACAGACTTTATATTTGCAATTTTATCCGAGGAATTAGGTTTTATTGGCGGTTCATTTGTGTTATTATTATTTAGTCTATTACTATGGCGCGGGATTCGTATAGCATTAGGAGCGCCAGATTTATATGGTACGTTTTTAGCAGTAGGTATTGTGGCGATGATTGCGATTCAAGTAATGATTAATGTTGGTGTTGTAACAGGACTAATGCCTGTTACGGGTATTACTTTGCCATTTTTAAGTTATGGTGGATCAAGTTTGACCTTAATGTTAATGGCAGTAGGTGTATTATTGAATATAAGTCGCCATTCTCGCTATTAATTGAAAACTGTAACTGAATTTCAAAATAAAAATATTCTTGTATTAGGCATTGCAAAAAGTGGTTATGCAGCAGCTACCTTGTTACAAAAATTAGGGGCAAATGTTATTGTAAATGACGGAAAGCCTTTAGCAGAAAATACGCTTGCTGCAGAATTACAAGCAAAAGGAATGGACGTTGTATGCGGGGGGCATCCTTTGGAATTATTAGAGAGAAATATTTCTCTTGTAGTAAAAAATCCAGGGATTCCGTATTCTAACCCGATATTAGTTGCTGCGAAAGCAAAGCAGATTCCAATCGTTACGGAAGTTGAATTAGCATACCGTATTTCAGAAGCTCCATTTGTTGGCATTACGGGGTCTAACGGTAAAACGACGACGACAATGCTTACATTTGAAATGCTAAAAGAAGGACAAAAGCATCCTGTGATTGCAGGGAACATAGGCACTGTAGCTTGTGAAGTAGCACAGGATGCAAAAGAAAATGAAGTTGTAGTTACAGAACTTTCATCGTTCCAATTGATGGGAGTAGAATCGTTCCAGCCTAAAATCGCTGTGTTTTTAAATTTATTTGAGGCCCACTTAGATTATCATGGGACGAAGAAGGAATATGGGTTAGCAAAAGCTAATATTTTTAAAAACCAAACAGAAAACGATTATAGTGTAATAAATGCAGATGATGCAGATGTGATGGCTTTATCTGCTTATAGTAAAGGTCAAAAAATACTATTCTCGACAACGAAAGAAAATGAAGATGGTGCGTGTATAAAAGAAAACGCTCTTTATTTCAAAGGTGAAAAAGTTGTTGAAGTAAGCGATATCGTTTTACCTGGTCAGCATAATTTAGAGAATATTTTAGCTGCGATGAGTATTGCGAAACTATTAGGTGTTTCTAATGAAGCTATTACGGTTGTGTTAAAACGTTTTACAGGTGTAAAACATCGTTTAGAATATGTAACAACTATTAACAACCGTAAGTTTTATAATGACTCAAAAGCGACGAATATGTTAGCGACTGAGAAAGCTTTATCTGCGTTTACACAACCAATTGTGTTATTAGCAGGTGGGCTTGATCGTGGAAATGAGTTCGATGATTTAATTCCATATTTCAAAAATGTAAAAGCGCTTGTAACATTTGGACAAACAGCACCAAAATTAGTAAGAGCAGCAGAAAAAGTGGGATTAGATATAATTGAAAGTGTCGATACTTTAGATGAAGCGGTAGTGAAAGCTTACGCTCATTCTACGGAGGGCGATGTAATTCTTCTTTCCCCAGCATGTGCAAGCTGGGATCAATTTAAAACATTTGAAGAAAGAGGAGACATTTTTATACAAGCTGTGCATAAACTTATATAAGTGAGAGGAGGACTACATGTGCTTGAGCAAGGTTTATTAGTAACGGCAGGGGTAGCATTCTTAATTTCTGTTGCCCTTTCGCCACTGTTTATTCCATTTTTAAGAAAATTAAAGTTCGGTCAGAGTATTCGTGATGAGGGACCGAAGTCACATCAAAAAAAATCAGGGACACCAACGATGGGTGGTATTGTTATATATGTATCTATGATGGTGACGACCTTAATTATGGCAATTAAGTTTAATCATTTAGGTGCAGAGGTTTCGTTACTATTATTGGTGACATTTGGCTATGGATTAATTGGTTTTTTAGATGACTACATAAAGGTAGTTAAGAAAAGAAATCTTGGTTTAACATCGAAACAAAAATTGCTAGGACAGCTTATTATTGCAATTGCGTTCTTTTTAATTGGAAAAGGGCAAGCATTCCACACATACATTATGATTCCAGGGACGGATGTTAAGTTTGAACTAAGCTGGGCGTATTTTGTTCTTGTATTATTTATGCTTATTGGTGGGTCGAATGCAGTTAACTTAACTGACGGTTTAGATGGTTTATTATCGGGAACAGCCGCTATTGCATTTGGAGCGTTTAGTATTATTGCTGTGGCACAAGAGCAATTCGGAGTAGCTATATTCTGTATGGCAGTTGTAGGGGCTGTACTTGGATTTTTAGTATTCAATGCGAATCCAGCGAAAGTATTTATGGGAGATACGGGTTCCTTAGCTTTAGGTGGAGCGATCGCAGCTGTAGCAATTTTACTAAAACAAGAATTGTTACTTGTAATTATTGGTGGAGTATTCGTAATGGAAACTTTATCTGTTATTATCCAAGTCATTTCGTTTAAAACAACCGGAAAGCGTGTCTTTAAAATGAGTCCATTACACCATCATTATGAATTATGTGGTTGGTCAGAATGGCGCGTCGTTGTGACGTTTTGGTCTGTAGGATTTTTATTAGCTGTGTTAGGAATTTATATCGGGGTGTGGATGTAAATGAAGTTGCATACACTTGTATCATGTTTGCATGATTTTCCAGTTGTTCCAAAAGAAAATCCAGAAATCACATCTATTGAAGCTGATTCACGTAAAGTGAAAGAGGGAAGCTTATTTGTATGTATGAAAGGGTATACGGTTGATAGCCATGATTTTGCTAAGCAAGCAGCGGCACAAGGAGCGGCTGCTATTGTTGCGGAAAGACCAATTGATGTTGACGTTCCAGTTGTACTTGTGAAAAATACTTTTCGTTCGTTAGCGGTTTTAGCTGATTATTTTTATGGTCAACCAACACACAAGTTACATTTAATCGGAATTACAGGTACAAATGGAAAGACAACAACATCGCATATTATGGATGAAATTATGCGCGCACATGGTCATAAAACAGGGCTAATTGGAACGATTAATATGAAAATCGGTGATGAAACATTTGAGGTGAAAAATACAACGCCAGATGCACTAACACTTCAACAGACGTTTTCAAAAATGGTTGAACAAGGTGTAGATAGCACAGTAATGGAAGTTTCATCTCATGCTTTAGATCTTGGGCGTGTACACGGATGCGATTATGATGTTGCAGTATTTACGAATTTAACACAAGATCATTTAGACTATCATAAAACGATGGAAGAATATAAACATGCGAAGGGCTTGCTTTTTGCACAGCTGGGCAATAGTTATAATCATAATCGTAAAAAATACGCTGTATTAAACAGCGATGATCCAGTTGCGGAAGAGTATATGAGAAGCACAGCGGCAACTGTTGTAACTTACGGTATAGATGTTTCAAGTGACATTATGGCGAAAGATATCGTTATGACGAGCGGTGGTACGACATTTACACTTGTAACACCGTATGAAAGTGTAGATGTTACGATGAAATTAATTGGTAAGTTTAATGTATACAATGTGTTGGCTGCAGCAGCAGCAGGGCTTGTTTCAGGCGTAAGCTTACAAACAATTATTGATGTAATTAAAGAGCTTGCTGGTGTGCCTGGACGTTTTGAAGTTGTTGATGGTGGACAAAATTACACAGTTATTGTGGATTATGCACATACACCTGATAGCTTAGAGAACGTTCTAAAAACAGCGAAACAGTTTGCGAACGGTGATGTGTATTGTATCGTTGGTTGTGGTGGTGATAGAGATCGCACGAAAAGGCCGGTGATGGCAAGTGTCGCGGTAGAATATGCAACTCAAGCGATTTACACGTCAGACAATCCAAGAAGTGAAGATCCAGTGGCTATTCTAGATGATATGATAAAAGGTGCAAAAGGGAACAATTATGAAGTAATTGTTGATCGAAAAGAAGCGATACGCTATGCTATTTCGAAAGCCAAAGCAGAAGATATTATTATTATTGCTGGTAAAGGGCATGAAACGTATCAAATTATTGGTAAAGAAGTTCATCATTTTGACGATCGTGAAGTTGCTAAAGAAGCAATTACAGGGCGTCTAAACAACGAAGAGTAAATGCGTGTATCAAATGTAACGGTTAGAAAACGACTTATTTTTATACTTATATCAGGTATACTTATTTTCACTATCATCGATATTCGTCTTGGATATGTACAGTTTTTTCTTGGGAATATGTTAACGGATCGCGCGAAAGATTCGTGGAGTCGTAATATTACTTTTGAGCCTGAAAGAGGGAAAATTTTAGACCGAAACGGTGTGGAACTTGCCACAAATAAAAGTGCCCCGACGGTATTTGTAGTGCCGAGGCAAATTGAAAAACCAGCAGAGACTGCAGAGAAGTTAGCTGCAGTATTAGGTGTGGAAAAAGACGAGATTTATAAGAGGGTTACAAAAAAGGAATCAATTGTAAGGTTAGATAAGGGTGGCAGGAAGATATCGCATGACAAAGCGAAAGAGGTACGAGGATTAAGTTTAAAGGGAGTTTATATTGCAGAGGATTCTATCCGGTACTATCCATTTGGAAATTTTTTATCACACGTATTAGGGTTTGCAGGTAGTGATAATCAAGGTCTTATGGGGTTAGAAAAATATTATGATAAAGAGCTGAATGGTGATAAAGGTCATGTCCGTTTTTTTGCAGATGCAAAAGGACAAAGAATGCCTAACATTGGTGATGATTTCAAAAAACCAGAAGCTGGATTGAACTTAGGCTTAACAATTGATGCGCGTATTACGAGAATTATGGAAAGAGAAATGAATATCGCAGAGTCAACGTATAATCCCGATGGTATGATTGCGATTGCAATGAATCCAAAAAATGGTGAGATTTTAGGCATGTCGAGTCGACCGAGTTTTGATCCAGCAGATTTTCAAAGTGTTTCTCCAGAAGTGTATAATAGAAATTTACCTGTATGGAGTACGTATGAGCCTGGTTCAACATTTAAGATCATTACGTTAGCGGCCGCTTTGAATGAAAATTTGGTAGACTTAGAGAAAGATACGTTTTATGATGATGGAGCAGCTGAAGTTGGTGGGGCTAGATTAAAATGTTGGAAAGCTGGAGGTCATGGTAGCCAGACGTTTTTAGAGGTCGTTCAAAACTCGTGTAACCCAGGGTTTATTGAACTTGGTGATCGTCTTGGTAAAGACAGATTGTTTAAATACATTCGTAATTTCGGCTTTGGACAGAAGACTGGAATCGACTTACAAGGTGAAGGTAGTGGGATTTTATTTAATTTAGATAAAGTTGGTCCAGTTGAGCAAGCAACAACTTCATTTGGTCAGGGTGTTTCTGTTACACCAATTCAACAAGTAGCAGCTGTAGCAGCGGCTGTAAATGGTGGAACGTTATACCAACCATATATAGCTAAGGAATTTATTGATCCGAAAAATAATCAAGTTGTTAGTAAAAAAACACCTGTTGATAAAAGGAAAGTTATTTCCGAGGAAACTTCAGAAAAAGTTCGTTATGCATTAGAGAATGTTGTAGCGAAGGGGTCTGGTAAAGGTGCGTTTATTGACGGATATCGTGTAGGTGGAAAAACAGGTACTGCTCAAAAGGTGAAAGATGGTAAATATTTAGAGAATAATTATATAGTGTCTTTTATTGGCTTTGCTCCAGCGGATGATCCGCAAATTGTTGTTTATGTAGCTGTTGATAATCCAAAAGGAGTCACTCAATTTGGTGGAGTAGTAGCGGCTCCAATTGTTGGGAATATTCTTCGGGATGCACTTCCTGTTATGGGAGTGAAACCGAGAAAAGAACAAGTTGAGAAAGAATATAAATGGGGCGACACACCAACTGTAGAAGTTCCGAATTTAATTGGCATGAAAAAGAAGGATTTACAAACTCAACTTGTTGATTTGAAGCTTGATATAAGCGGAGATGGAGAGAGAGTAATTAAACAATCACCAGAAGCTGGGGCCAAGGTAAAAGAAGGCTCAAAAATTAGAATTTACTTCGGGAATTAAATGAAGAAAAATATGACTAAATTTCATACCAATAAAGGAGCAGGTTATTTTATGATATTTTTCCTCCTGCTCTTTTTGCTATTATTAGCCCGATTTTTTTACATACAAGCGACAGGAACAGTGCATAATCAGGATTTGGATGACCTTGCTAAGCAAAAACATAGTAAAACAGGAGTTCTCGAAGCGAATCGAGGAACGATTTATGACCAAAACGGTCATGTGTTAGCGCAAGATGCAAACTCTTATAAACTTGTAGCTGAATTAAAAGGTGCGAAACCTGTTGAGAATAAAGAGGATACTGCAAAGAAAATTGCAGGAGTACTAGGAAAAGGCGAAGAGGATATTTTAGCTGCATTAAATAAGGAAGGCAAAAGTCAAGTCGAATTTGGAACACTAGGCAAGGATTTGACGAGAGAACAGAAGAAACAAATAGAGGCATTGAATTTGCCGGGAATATCTTTTATTACAGAAAATGCAAGAGTGTATCCAAACGGTGATTTTGCGTCTTACGTCATAGGTCATGCGAAACCAAATGAAAAGGGAACTTCGGTAGGACAATTTGGCTTAGAAAAAAGTTTGGATAAATATTTAAGTGCTTCTAATGGAGAAGTAGCTTATACAGGTGATCGTAAAGGTGTATCTCTCGATGGTGGAAAAGTGAATGTAAAGGCACCTAAAAATGGAGATAATGTGTATTTAACAATGGATCAACGAATCCAAAGTTATTTAGAAGATGCGATGAAAGCGGCAAGTAAGCAATATGATCCAGAAAGTTTAATAGGGATTGTTGCGGATCCGAAAACTGGAAAAATATTAGCGATGTCTACTAAACCTAGTTATGATCCTAATGATCGTCAAATTAAATATTTCTTCAATGATGCGATTTCAAATGCATTTGAACCGGGGTCAACAATGAAAATTTTCACATTAGCGGCAGCTATTAATGAAGGTGTGTACAAAGGACAAGATTATTATCAGTCTGGTACATATCAAGTTGGAAATCGGAAGATAAATGATCATAATGGCGGTGCTGGCTGGGGCTCTATTACATTCGATGAAGGGGTGGAGAGATCTTCAAACGTAGCGTTTGCTATTTTAGGTGATCAAAAACTTGGTTCAGAACGTTTCCGTAAATATATTAATGCTTTTGGGCTAGATGAGAAAACAAATATTGATTTACCTGGTGAAGGTTCTAATACAATTTTATTTGATCAGCAAATACAGCAAGTAACAACGGCTTTTGGACAAGGTTCTACTGTAACGCCAATTCAGCTTGTACAAGCTGCAACGTCTATTGCAAATGATGGGAAAATGATGAAACCATATGCGATTGACAAAATTGTAGATCCGATAACAGGGGAAGTAAAATTAGAGCATAAACCAGAAGAAGTAGGAAAGCCTGTTACAAAAGAAACAGCAGCGCAAGTAAGACAGTTGTTAGAACGTGTTGTTACATCTCCGAAAGGAACAGGAACTGCTTATAAAGTCGATGGATATTCAGTTGGTGGTAAAACAGGGACAGCGCAAATGCCGGATGGGAAAGGTGGCTATATGACAGGAAGAGAGAATTATATATTCTCATTCCTAGGGATGGCGCCGATGGACGATCCGCAACTTGTTGTGTATGTAGCTGTTAAACAGCCGAAATTGAAAGATGATGAGAACGGCGCACAGCCGTTAGCTGATATTTTTAAATATGTAACAAAAAATAGTTTAGAGTATTTAAAGATAAAGCCAAATGAAGTGAAAGATCCGAAGAAGCATTTAAAAGAGCAACAAACTGCTGTTCCAGATGTAACTGGTAAAACGATGACTGAAGCGGGGAAAGCAATTGAAAAAGCAAAACTCCGTCCAATCATACTAGGTGAAGGAAAAGTGCAGCAACAAGTACCAAAAGCGACTGAACAAACATTAAAAGGTGATCGAGTCTTTTTAGTGGGAGATAAGCCAACAATGCCAAATATACAAGGATGGGCACTGCGTGATGTTATGAATTTGGCGAAAACATTACAGCTTAACTTAAAACCTGCTGGTACCGGATACGTAACTGAACAAAGTGTAGCAGAAGGAACATTACTGCAACCGGGTACAGAATTAGGTGTAACACTAGTACCACCACTTGAACCGCAACAAGAAGCAGAAAAACCGTAAATGACTAATTTAGCTGTAAAGTACAAACAACAAGCGCAAGAAGAGGTACAAATTCAAACTCCCCCACAGCAGATGGTTAAGCCGAAAGTTAAAGCAAAGATCACAAGGGTCGAAAAACTGATGTATGTAGCGTTTATTGGCTTCTTATTGTATGCCTGTGTAGCGTTTATTGGGAATAAAGCAGGGCTTTATCAAGTTAATGTAGAAGCAGCGACGATCGAAGAAAAAATTGTACAGCAGCAAAAAGAAAATCAAGAATTGCAAGCTGAAGTAGAGAAGCTAAGTCGCTATGAACGAATCGCTGAAGTTGCAAAAAAACATGGGCTAGAAATTAATGCGAATAATGTGAAAGGCCTCAAGTAAATGTTTAAACACGTAACAGTACTTTTGAAAGAAACAGTAGACGGCTTAGATATAAAGCCAGATGGTACATATGTAGATTGTACACTGGGGGGAGGAGGACATAGTTCTTATTTATTATCCCAATTGACTGATGGTGGAAAATTAATTGCTTTTGATCAAGATGAGATAGCGATTCAAAATGCGAAAGAAAAATTTTCTTCATACGGTGAGCAGTTTATAACGGTAAAGAGCAATTTCCGTTATTTATCTGAAAAACTACAGGAATTAGGCATAACAGAGGTAGACGGTATTTTATTCGATTTAGGTGTTTCATCCCCACAATTAGATACACCAGAGCGTGGCTTTAGTTATCATCATGATGCACCGTTAGATATGCGGATGGATCAAGATGCCCCATTAACAGCATATGATGTTATAAATAGCTGGTCATATGAACAACTCGTAAGAATTTTCTTCCAGTATGGCGAAGAGAAATTTTCAAAGCAAATAGCAAGAAAAATTGAAGCGTATCGTGAAAATAAAGCTATTGAAACGACAGGAGAATTAGTGGAACTAATAAAAGAAGGTATTCCGGCTCCTGCGCGTAGAACTGGTGGACATCCTGCGAAGCGAGTTTTCCAGGCAATCCGTATTGCTGTAAATGATGAATTGAAAGTATTTGAAGAAGCGTTGGAATCTGCTATTGAGATGGTCAAGCCTGGTGGAAGAGTTAGTGTTATAACATTCCATTCATTAGAAGACCGTATTTGTAAAACAACATTTAAGCGAAATAGTACAACGCCGCAATTGCCGCCAGGGTTACCAATTATCCCAGATGAATTTAAGCCGAAATTAAAGCTTATTACAAGAAAACCGATTTTACCTTCTGATATAGAGTTAGAAGAAAATAATCGAGCGCGTTCTGCGAAGTTGAGAATCGCTGAAAAACGATAAATGTGGATTGGTGAGAGAACTGGATACGAAAGGAAGAATTATATGGAGATAAAAGAAATCTCTGTTCCGCAACAAGGTATTGTAGCGGACTATATGAACGGTAAAAAAGAGATACAGTCGTGTTTTGATTATATGTTAACAGAAGTTGCTTTTAAACAACGTTTACATGATTTGCGTGAAAGGAAGTTTTTCCGCCAAGAGTTAGTAGCGCATTTATTAGAATATAATACAAAATTGCAAGCGGGAGAATCAACAATTCAAAATGTAAAAGCGCTTGGAGATGAAAATACATATGTTGTTATAGCTGGACAACAAGCGGGGCTATTAACTGGACCGCTTTATACAATTCATAAAGTTATTTCAATTTTACAGCTTGCAAAGGAAAAGGAAGAAAGTTTAGGTGTTAAAGTCGTTCCTGTATTCTGGATTGCTGGTGAAGATCATGATATGGATGAGATTAATCATACTTTTGTAACGAAAAATAAAAAAATAAAAAAGACTATTTTTCATGACCGTAATCCGAAAAAGGCGAGTGCTTCTGAGTCTGAACTTTCTGTTGAAGAATGTAGAAAATGGATTGAAGAGATTTTTAAAACATACCCAGAAACGAATTTTACAAAGGATGTATTACGATTTATAGATGATGCTTTGAATAAATCGAATACGTATGTAGATTTCTTTGCTTACCTTATTACAAAAATGTTTGCTAATTCTGGTTTAATTCTTGTTGATTCGCATCATCCTGAATTAAGGAAGTTAGAGGTTCCATTCTTCAAACGTATTATAAGTAAGTATAAAGAAGTGCAAGAGGGGCTTCATAATCAGCAGGAAATTATTAAAGAATTAGGGTATAAACCGATTATTGAAACAAAGTCTAATGCAGTGCATATATTCATGGAAATCGATAATGAGCGAGTGTTGCTTGAAGACAATCAAGGAAAGTTTGTCGGAAAAGATGGGACACATTCTTTTTCATATGAAGAATTGATTGAAGAGTTGGAGAGAAGTCCAGAGCGTTTTAGTAATAATGTTGTAACACGTCCTCTTATGCAAGAGTATGTATTTCCTACGCTAGCGTTTATTGGAGGTCCAGGGGAGTTAGCTTATTGGAGTGAACTGCAACGAGTATTCCATACGGTTGGTTTCCAAATGCCACCTGTCGTTCCTCGTCTTACAATGACTTATATAGAGAGGGATATAGCGACAGATTTAAATGATTTACAGTTGCAAGAAAATGATCCGTTTTTACATGATGTAGATAAATTACGTGAAAACTGGTTGTCTGATCAAATAGAGGAACCAATTGATGAGCGTTTTGTAGAGGCGAAAAAAGAAATCATTGATATTCATACATCATTACAACAGTTTGTGAAGAAAATAGATCCAGGATTAAGTGCGTTCGCAGGGAAGAATGAGTTGAAAATCAATGAACAAATTGAACTATTAGAAAGAATGTTGAAAAGAAATGTTGAGAAAAAACATGAGGTTCAACTAAATAAATTCCGTCGTATACAATGTGCAATTCGTCCATTAGGAGCTCCGCAAGAGCGTGTGTGGAATGTATGTTATTATTTAAATCAGTTCGGCTTGGATTTCGTTGATCGAGTGATGGAGAATTCATTTTCTTGGGATGGAAAACATCATGTCATAAAACTATAGATGAAAATTGGAATTGTAGGATCAGGTGCTATTGGTCTATTGTATACATTTTATTTACAAAAAAGTAATCAAGATGTCACGTTGTTTACAAGGACGGCTAAGCAGGCTGAAGAATTGAATAAAACAGGTGTAACTTGTATTAGAGATGGGAAACGTGAAACAGTATTTCCATCCGTTTTACCGATAGAATATATGTTAGATCAGAAGTTAGATTATACATTTATTGCTGTGAAGCAATACCATATAACTGACATATTACCGTTTGTGCAAGGAGAATCATCATTAATCTTTTTGCAAAACGGAATGTCGCATCTTCATGCTATACAGAAAATAAGAAATGAGAATATAGCTGTTGGTATTGTAGAACACGGTGCGAAAAAAGAAGAAAGGTATACGGTCCATCATACTGGAATAGGTATAACGAAGTTTGGGGTAGTGCGTGGTCCATCTGTATATTTTAAAAAAGTATTCGATTATTTTCCTTTTGCTCATTTTCCAATTCAAATAGAGGCTGATTGGAAAGGTATTATGTACAAAAAGTTAGTAGTAAATGTATGTATTAATCCATTGACAGCGTTATTGCGGGTTCAGAACGGTGAGTTAATTACGAATCCTTTTTTTTATCAAATGATGGAGCAAGTATTTAGTGAAGTTGCATTTCTTGTTAGCGAAGAACAAGAAATGGTATGGGAAATGGTACGAGGTATATGTGAAAGAACGTCTCATAATACATCATCTATGCTGGCAGATGTAAGAGTGAATAGACAAACGGAAATCGATGCGATTGTTGGATATGTGTTAGAGGAAGCTAAGAAGCAGCAACGACCAGTTCCGACACTTCAATTTTTGTTCGATGCAATAAAAGGATTAGAAGTAAAAGAATAAATGGGATTCCCAAAAGTTGAGCGCCTGCTCATCAATTATAAAACATTAGATGAATTTAAAAAATTTAAAGGTTGCGGAGCTCTAGAACTATCCATGTTGGAAGAGTTACAAGCAAACATTATTGAAAACAATAGCGAATCACCATTTTATGGTATTTATTATGGCGGATCACTAATCGCACGTATGAGTCTATATATGAAAAGAGATGGTGGCGAACCATTTGAAATTACTGGCCCTTACCTAGAACTTTATAAACTTGAAGTGTTACCAACTTTTCAAAAACAAGGATTTGGACAAATGCTTGTGAATTATGCAAAACAACTACAGTTCCCAGTTAAAACGATAGCACGTATCCATTCGGCTGGTTTTTGGGATAAATTAAATTTCCAACCTGTATCAGTAACTAATGGTGATTTTTATATTTGGCATCCAGAAACAAATATGAATGCGATTACAAACGAGGAGTCTGCATAAATGGCGACAACAAGACAAGATGCTTGGACTGATGATGAAGATTTGCTTCTGGCAGAAGTAGTACTCCGGCATATTCAAGAAGGTGGAACGCAACTTTCTGCCTTTAAAGAAGTGGGAAGACATTTGTCTCGTACACCAGCAGCATGTGGATTTAGATGGAATTCTTACGTGAGAAAGCAATATAAAGAACGTATTGAAGAAGCGAAACAACTTCGTAAAGTAGAAAATTATGAAGTGAAAGAGACGGAGGTATTAGAGCCTACGTCAATTACACTGAATGATGTTATTGATTTCTTACAAAATTATAAAGATGAAAACTCTTTAATGGTGTTGCAAAAGCAAGTTGAATCGCTACAAACAGAGAGAGAACGACTTCTAGAGCGATTATCAGTATATGAGGAAGAGTATAGAACATTACTTGATTATATTGATCAAAAAAGAAGTGTAATGGTAGCGGAAAGAAATAGTGTTCGTTCGAATGGAAAGTTAGAGAAGCTAAAGAAATAAATGAAAATAATTATTTCTTTTAAGGAGGTGGGAAGAATGGCTGTACCTTTTAGAAGAACTTCTAAAACAGTAAAAAGAAAGCGTCGTACGCATTTCAAATTATCAGTACCTGGTATGGTAGAGTGCCCAAGCTGTGGTGAAGCGAAATTAGCTCACCGTGTATGTAAAGCATGCGGTACTTACAAAGGTAAAGAAGTAATCAGCAAGTAAATGAAATGGTCCATCCATCAATTGAATAAATTGAGAAATAAAGGATTGACATTGGATGAGATGGTAGATGTAAGTGAGCTAAAAGAGGTCGAGAAAGATATTCGTGAAATTAATCCTGTTCATGTAACAGGAAGAGTTGATTTTGGCTCCGGGAAGTTTACGTTCCATCTACATATAACAGGAAGCATGGTTTTACCATGTTCTCGCTCTTTAGTAGATGTGACATTACCATTTGACATTAAAACAACTGAGGTGTTCCAAACTTCAGAAGAAGAGTTTGAAACAGAAGCTGAAATTCATTGTTTAGAAGGAGAAGTACTTGACTTACTGCCCGTAATCAAGGAAAATATACTTTTGGAGATTCCAATGCAAATTTTCAGTGATGATGTTTCTGGTGGAGCACCGATGCAAGGTCAAGACTGGCAAGTGATTTCGGAAGAAAACAAAGAAAAGGCTGTTGATCCAAGATTAGCAGGACTTGCAAAGTTTTTTGACAAATAAGTGCAACAGACAAAAAAGTTAACACACTCTGATATTATAATTGCCGTTATGAGTGGCCCTTTTTTACAGCGTGGTGAGCCCGCACTCATTTCCAAATGGTATCGTACTAAAATGGCCTTAGCAAGCGGTGTAGACCTTGTTGTAGAGCTTCCATACGCATTTGCAACACAAAAAGCTGAAACTTTTGCAAATGGTGCTATTTCCATCTTAAATGCCTTACGCGTTTCTGAAATTTGTTTCGGCAGTGAAGATGGACAAATCGAAAATTTTTATAATACCATCTCTGTACAAAAAAACGAAGAAGTGACTTTTAATCGTCTCGTAAAGCAATTTATGAGCGCAGGTAATAGTTACGCCAAAGCTACATCTGAAGCCTTTCTACACATTTTACCATCCGAAAAAAACATCGATATGTCACAACCAAATAACATTTTAGGCTTTCAATACATAAAAGCAATTCTGACGCAAAATAGTTCTATGCAAGCACAAACTATAAAAAGATACGCATCTCATTATCACGATGAAACATTTAGCAACCAACATATCGCAAGTGCAACGAGTATTCGTAAACAACTCTTTAGCGAAAATGGTTCATTTACAGAAATTGAGCCTTTTATCCCAAAAGCAACCGCTTCTCTTTTAGCAACTTATAAACAAAACTTCGGGATATTACATAATTGGGAACAATACTTTTCATTTTTTAAATACAAGCTTATGACGATGTCTCCAGGGGACTTACGACATATATATGAAATCGAAGAAGGTTTAGAGCATCGTATTTTATCAAAAATACAAAACAGTTCCTCCTTCCACTCATTCATGGAAGCATTAAAAACAAAACGTTATACATGGACTAGATTACAAAGAGCCTGTACACATATTTTAACAAACACGACAAAAGAAGAGATGCATACGGCAAATATAGAACAACATGCACCGTATATTCGTCTACTCGGCATGTCACAAAAAGGACAAACTTATATTTCAAAAAACAAGAAAAAAATAGAACTTCCAATCCTTACTCATACAAAAAGTTATGACCATCCTACTTTACATATAGAGCGAAAAGCAAATTCTGTATATTTCTCTATCATGCAAGAACCATTACGGACACAACTACTAAAACAAGACGTAACACACCCTCCAATTCGTTACGATGAAACAACTACAACGTTTCTATAAATGTTTAAGCGTTTTCGGTTTATATATGCAATTTTAATAGGTGTGATATTGGCGATGTTACTTGTTTACGTGCGTTTACCGTACTATGTAACGAAACCAGGAATGGCTGCGAAATTAGAGCCGTATGTTCAAGTTGAGGGTGGAACAAAAGAATCTGGTGATTTTATGCTTGTAACGGTTTCAATGGGGCCGGCAAATGTGGTGAATTTAATAGCAGCACAATTTAATAAATATACACATGTTTCGAAGGCTGAAGAAATATTACAAAGAGGCGAGAGTGATGAAGAATATCAATTCCGCCAAAATTATGCAATGAAAGACTCGCAAAATGCAGCAATTTATAATGCGTATAAACGAGCAAATCGTACTGTTTCTTTTGAAAATAAAGGTGTATTAGTTGCTGGTGTAGCGAAGGGGATGCCGTCAGAAGGGAAGCTTAAGGTTGGAGATGTCATCATAGCTGTCGACGGAAAAACATTCGAAAAGACGGATCAATTTATTGAGTATATGACAGGGAAAAAAGAAGGAGATACAGTAAATATTGAGTACACGCGAGACGGAAAACAGTTAAAAGAAAATTTAAATGTAAAGACAATTCCTAATGGAAAAGGCCGCGTAGGTATCGGTGTCTCTATCGTTACGGAAAGAGAGTTAGTAGTAGATCCGAAAGTGAAAATTGATTCCCATGAAATAGGTGGGCCATCAGCGGGCTTAATGTTTACATTAGAAATATATAATCAACTTGTGGAAGAAGATTTAACAAAAGGACATGAAATTGCTGGAACAGGTACAATTAATGAAAAGGGAGAAATTGGCCCAATTGGTGGTATACAGCAAAAAGTGGTAGCTGCTAGTGATGCGGGTGCTGAGGTGTTTTTTGCGCCAAATGAAAAAGGTGCGGAGAAATCCAACTATAAAGATGCACTTGAGGCTGCGAAAGATATTAAAACAAAAATGAAGGTTGTACCAGTGGATACGCTAGATGATGCGTTAAAGTATTTGGAAAAAATGGGTGAGAAAAAATAAATGAAAGAACCGAAGATTGGTTTAGCACTTGGATCTGGGGGAGCGAAAGGATTTGCTCATATTGGCGTTATAAAGGTTTTAAGGGAAGCGGGTATCCCGATTCATATGATTGCAGGGAGTAGTATGGGGGCCTTAATAGGTACATTTTATGCAGCTGGCTGTAACGTTGAACGATTGTATAAACTGGCGACTGTTTTTAAGAGGAAATATTATTTAGATTTCACGGTACCAAAAATGGGGTTTATTGCTGGTAAACGTGTCAAAGATATGATTAAAATGTTTACATATAATAAAAATTTAGAAGAGTTAGATATCCCGACAGCTGTTGTGGCTACTGACATATTGAAGGGGGAGAAAGTGGTTTTTACAAGTGGTCCTGTTGCAGATGCGGTGAGGGCTAGTATATCTGTCCCTGGAGTGTTTGTGCCAGAAAAGGTAAATGGACGATTATTAGTGGATGGTGGAGTGATTGATCGCATCCCAGTTTCGGTTGTAAAAGAGTTAGGTGCCGATATTGTTATTGCTGTTGATGTATCTCCAATTAAGGTAAATGGTGAGGTTACATCTATTTATGACGTAATTATGCAAAGTATTGAAATTATGCAGCATGAGCTTGTAATGAATCGGCAAATTGCATCAGATTTAATGATGCGACCAGCTGTGGAACAATTTAGTTCACGTGCTTTTACAAACATTGAAGACATTATTCGAGTCGGAGAAGTAGAAGCAGAAAAACATGTTTCAAATATTTATTTATTAATTGAGCAGTGGAAGGAGAAACATAATGTTTAAATGAACGTTTTTTGGGACAAAGGGGGATTTACTTACATGTATGAAAAATGGAAAACCGCTTTCCTTACCATATCAACACTATTTTTAACCTTTTCTCTTGTACTCCACCCCCAAGCTGCTTTGCAAGCTTCCATTCGAGGGTTAAATATATGGTGGGAAGTTGTATTCCCTTCACTATTACCGTTTTTCATCATTGCGGAACTTCTAATTAGTATCGGTGTTGTAAAATTTATAGGTGTTATATTAGAACCACTCATGCGACCACTTTTTCGTGTTCCAGGAATAGGTGGATTTGTTTGGGCAATGGGTATGGCCTCAGGGTTCCCTGCTGGCGCCAAATTAAGCGCTAGACTGCGTAAAAGCGATCAAATAACACAAATTGAAGCCGAGCGCCTCGTATCTTTCACAAACTCTTCTAATCCACTTTTTATTTTTGGAGCTGTTTCTATCGGTTTTTTTAATAATCCGAAATTAGGAATCGTACTAGCTGCTGCACATTATTTAAGCAACTTTGCCGTCGGATTAATAATGCGTTTTTACGGTCATAACACATCTTACACAAATGATACACAAACTACTAAAAAACGTCCTTTTCAAAACCCTTTTTCAATCCTTCACCAAACACGCCTGCAAGAAAAAAGACCAATAGGAAAATTACTTGGGGACGCTATCGTTTCTTCCATTCAAACATTACTTATGATTGGCGGATTTATTATTTTATTTTCTGTGTTAAACAAAATGATTACTGTATTCAATATTACAGCAGCTCTTTCTTTTATTATGCAACATATTTTATCATTCTTCCAACTAAGTACTGATTTTAGTATTCCGATATTATCAGGTATTTTTGAAATGACACTCGGAAGCCAAATGATTAGTCAAATAAATGAAACACCCCTTCTGCAACAAGCAATGGTAACAAGCTTCATTTTAGCATTTAGCGGCCTTTCTATTCAGGCACAAGTTGCTAGCATACTAGCCGAAACAGACATCCGATTTAAGCCATATTTTTTCGCACGAATTATCCAAAGTATTCTTGCTCCTATTTTTACGTTTATATTTTGGAAACCATTTTATGAGAAAGTAAGTTCTTTCTCACCTACACAAAAAGATATTCCCGTATTTTTATCAAATCATTCTTCTACACTACTTGAAATTTGGACATCTTTTGTACACTACGGACCAATTTTCACATTATTTTGTTTATACTTATATGTTATCTTATTGTTTTTACGCATGAATAAAGAAAAACCCCGTTCACTTTAAATGACAAGTATAGCTATTTCTTCAGGGAGTTTTGATCCAATTACCCTTGGACATCTTGATATTATTAAAAGGGGAGCAAAAGTGTTTGATGAAGTGTACGTAGTCGTTTTAAACAATTCATCAAAAAAACCATTCTTTTCAGTTGAAGAACGCCTAGATTTAATTCGAGAAGCAACAAAGGATATCCCAAATGTAAAAGTGGATTCGCATAGCGGGCTATTAGTGGAGTATGCAAAAATGCGTAATGCAAATGCAATTTTACGTGGTTTACGAGCGGTTTCAGACTTTGAATATGAGATGCAAATTACTTCTATGAATCGAAAATTAGATGAAAATATTGAAACCTTTTTTATAATGACAAACAACCAATATTCTTTTTTAAGCTCGAGTATTGTGAAAGAAGTTGCGAGGTATGGAGGAAGTGTAGTAGATCTTGTGCCTCCTATTGTAGAGCGTGCTTTAAAAGAAAAGTTTCAAACCCCGTTAAAGTGAATGAGAGTAGTTTCAGGAAAATGTAAAGGGCACCCACTTAAAGCGGTTCCCGGCAATACAACACGTCCAACGACGGATAAAGTGAAAGAATCTATTTTTAATATGATAGGCCCGTATTTTGATGGTGGTACCGCCCTTGATTTATTTGGCGGTAGTGGTGGCCTTGGAATTGAGGCTATAAGTAGAGGGATTGAAAAAGCGATTTTTGTTGATCGAGATAGTAAAGCAATAAAAGTCATTCATCAAAATCTAGAAAGTTGTAGAGTACATGAACAAGCTGAAGTGTATCGAAATGATGCAGAGCGTGCGGTGAAAGCGCTCATAAAGCGTGAAATGTCATTCGACCTTATACTAATAGATCCCCCATATAAAGATCGAAAAATTGTATCTTTAATTAGCGTGATGGATCAACATGGATTGTTACATAGAGATGGATTAATTATGTCAGAGCATGGTAATGATGTTGTTTTACCTGATTCTATAGGGAATCTTGTAAAAGTAAGAGCTGAAAATTATGGGATTACAGCAATATCGATTTATAAGTATGAAGGTGAGGAGACGGAATGAATGATTCAACGCTTTATAGAACTTGGAGAAGGCTACTCTGATTTATATGAATTACTTGAAATTGCCAAAGCAAACCAAGAACGTATAACACATATGTTACAATTTGAAACAATTAAAAATGAAAAGAAAGTATGTTCACTTGTTGTAATATTAAAACCGACCACTACTGGTGATTTCCAGCCATTATACATATGTCGTGAAGGCATTCCTATGCCTGAAAATAAAAAAAGTAAACGTGTCATTTTATTTGAAGAAATGGCAGAACAACTAGGAAAAAAAGTGACCACATTTACTGTAAAACCGTCCACAACTTTCCCAGAAAAAGAACTATTTTTCAATCATCTAATTGGTATTTTACGAATGAACAATTTCATTCCTCCAATGAAATAAATGGAGAAGATTATGTTCGGGCAACGACAAAGTATGATTGTTTATTTACATTCATTGAAACATGCCAAGATTTTAAGAAAATATGGTAACATACATTACATATCAAAACGATTAAAATATGCCGTTGTATATTGTGATATGGAACAAATTGAGCATATGATGCATAAGTTGAATAAGCTTCCTTTTGTGAAAAAGATAGAACAGTCGTACCGCCCATTTTTAAAAACGGAATTTGAAAATTCCCGTCCTGATCGGGCAAAAGAATACGATTATAGTTAAATGATTGTAGCGACGCTAGAAAGCGTATTAATATTAGATAAGGCAGAGCAGCTTGCAAAAGCGATCATCTGTTCAGATATAGCAGAAGATTATCGTAAGTGTTATAAAGAATTGCATGAAGATGTGGAAGTTCAGACATTAATTCAGCAATTTACAGCGATGAAGGAACGATATGAGGAAGTACAGCGTTTTGGGAAATACCATCCTGACTATACTATCGTGTCAACAAAAATGAGGGAGTTAAAGCGTTCTGTAGACTTGCAGGATAAGATCGCAACCTTTAAACGAGCAGAAACTGCTTTACAAAAGTTATTAGATGAAGTTAGTGTAGCAATTGGTTCCGAGGTATCCTCTTCTATTAAAGTTCCAACAGGAAATCCATTTTTCGATGCTGGTGGCTGTGGCGGAGGTTGCGGTACTGGCGGAGGTTGCGGTTGTAAAAAAACGGGGTGAATGACGGAAATTTGTTTAGTACGACATGGACAAACTGATTGGAATTTTCAAGAGATTATTCAGGGGCGTGAAGATATTCCACTTAATGAAGTTGGGAAGAAGCAAGCGAGTCAAAGTGCGGCTGCTTTGCAAGTAGAATCGTGGGATATTATTATAAGTAGTCCGTTAATTAGAGCACAAGAAACGGCTAAGGCAATCGCAGAGGCAGCTGGATTACAATCCATTTTATTAGATGAACGATTTGTTGAACGGAATTTTGGAGAAGCTTCAGGGAAGCCGGTTGCGACTGTTAGGGAGTTAATTGCAGAGGGTAAAGTAGAAGGTATGGAGTTAGATAAAGAAATTGTAGCTCGTTGCTTTGCTGCTTTAGAAGATGTTGCAGTAACTCATTCTGGTAAACGTATTATTATTGTTGCTCATTCACATGCGATAAAAGCTATTTTACATGCAATTGCACCAGATGAAATTACGTTTAAGACCCCGTTAAAAAATGCATGTATTAGTTATGTGAAAGAAAACGACGGAGAATGGGATGTTCTTAAATATAATATTGCGGAACATATTAATGTATAAATGATGAGAGAAGAAATTATGGAGTTTATAAAGGCTGATGAGGATTTATCGCGTTATATTAGGGAGCAGCCATACTGGTATAGGAAGTTAACCCGAAATCCTGAAGAAAAAGAAGCTTTTGAGCTGGCTGCTATGCAACATTTCAAAAAAACGATACCAGATAAAGTAGAAAAATTTCAAAATCAATTGGCGGTTGCTTCGATCATGATTGATATGTTTCAGTATATGAAGCAGCAAAATACGACATAAATGCCGACAACAAAAGGACCGTTACATCCATCGGTTCAACAGTTTAAAGAATTTGTAAACCATCACCCTAAAATGGTTCATGACGTTAGAAGTGGTCAAAAAACTTGGCAGCAATTTTATGAAGAATGGTACTTACTTGGTGAGGAAGATCCGATATGGGCAACTTATAGACCTGATGGAGCACCTGCTTTTTCTTCAGTGAAAGAAAATAAAAAAGAGAAGGAAAAAGACAATCGAACCGAAGAGGAAAAAACTGCTGATGTGATGGGACAAATGCTTTCTTTTTTTAAAAAGCTAGATGTGGAACAAATGCAGCATCATTTAGCTAATGTGACGAGTGCTATCGGGAGTGTGCAACAAGTTATTCAACAATTTCAAGGAAGTCGCACGCAACAAGAACAAAGTACTTCCGAAGAAAACAATCCATTTTTCTTTCAAAAGGACTAGATGATTACATTTTTAATTTTAGCTGTTGATTTATACGGGAAATTACTCGTTTCACAATATATATTAACCCCATCTCAATCAAAGCAAGAAAATAAAATTGTGAAAAAGAAAAAACAAGTCAATGAGGACTCCTCAGACACTGTTTTAAATATGATTGGTGGAGATTCTGAAAATCTATTGGCAAAGTGGGGAGAACCAGCTCGAATAGAGCCATCTGCTTACGGTTATGAATGGTGGGTGTACAATCAAGATTTAAATCAGTATGTTCAATTTGGAGTTGCTGAACGTAAAATTGTAACAGCGTATGTTGCTGGTGAACAAGTTAAGGTACCGCCTTATTATATAAATGAAAAATATGAAGATGTATACAAAAAGAATCCGCTCTCGCATGAGATTTCATTAAAAAGAGGGAAGAATAGTTATCAATTTGAGTTATCTGATACTGAAGTAATGGAACAGCCGTTAATACCTGTAGAAGGTGGATGGGCACAATTATATTTTGATCATTTTACACATGAACTTGTTGGTGTTCGTTATATGGATGATGAAACGTTATTGCGCCAAAGACCGTATCAACTTGTTTATTCAGGTGAATTAATAGCAGAACAACCATTAACACCAGAAAAAATGAAACAAGTAGAGAATGGGAATATGCAACAAATTTTTGATTTAACAAATATTATTCGAAGTCGTCATGAACTACCATTGTTAACGTGGGATCAACAAACAGCAGATGTTGCTATTGGGCACAGCAAAGATATGAAAGACAATAATTACTTTTCACATGATTCACCTACATTAGGTACGTTAGGAGATCGTTTACAACGAGGACGAGTAGGGTTTCAACTTGCTGGTGAGAATATAGCGGCACAACATAGTGATGGAATTGCGGCGGTACAAGGTTGGTTAAATAGTGAGGGACATAGAAAAAATTTATTTAATGAACAATTTACCGGATTAGGTGTTGGGGTATATGATAAATTTTATACGCAAAACTTTATTCGAAAATAAATGCAATTTACAAATACGAAATTTAATGGGGCAGTCGTTGATTTATCCCTTTTAACTGAGATTATGGAAAAGAACCATTTTGTACTTGCTGGACAGTGGGATTATGAAAGAGTTACATACGATTATAAATTTGAAATATTAAAGGATATTTATTACTTACGGGTGCGCGGAGTTGCTGTTGAAGGCGACATTGGCAGTAGACACGCTGAAGTAAAACTACTCCCTCCCTTATTAGGAAAACATTATTATCCTCACGGTGTTGAATATGGTGATGATGAGACTTTCCCAACGAATGTACTCCAAAAAAGCGAACAACTCCTACAAAATGTCGAAAAAGAGTTAAAAGAATTTCAAATTATTGAGTAAATGGGTAGTAGTGGAAGTATGGTAAAGCCGATTAGTGGTTTTTTAACAGCGTTAATTCAATATCCAGTACCGGTAGTAGAGTCACGTGCAGACATTGATAAGCAAATTAAACAAATCATAAAAACAATTCATTCAACTAAATCAGGTTATCCTGGATTAGAATTAATAGTATTTCCCGAATATAGTGCACAAGGGCTCAATACAAAAAAATGGACTACAGAAGAGTTTTTATGTACAGTGCCTGGGCCAGAAACAGACTTATTTGCTGAGGCATGTAAAGAATCTGAAGTGTATGGTGTTTTTTCTATAATGGAAAGAAATCCTGATGGTGGAGAACCGTATAATACAGCGATTATTATTGATCCACAGGGTGAAATGATTTTAAAGTATCGTAAGTTAAATCCTTGGGTGCCGGTCGAACCTTGGAAAGCTGGAGATTTAGGCTTACCTGTTTGTGATGGACCTGGAGGAAGTAAATTAACTGTTTGTATTTGTCATGATGGTATGTTCCCTGAAGTAGCCCGTGAAGCGGCCTATAAAGGTGCGAATGTCTTGATCCGTATTTCCGGATATAGCACACAAGTTAGTGAACAATGGATGTTAACCAATCGTTCAAATGCATGGCAAAATTTAATGTATACATTGTCAGTGAACTTAGCGGGTTATGATGGTGTATTTTATTACTTTGGTGAAGGACAAGTATGTAATTTTGATGGGACTACTTTAGTGCAGGGGCACCGAAACCCTTGGGAGATTGTTACTGCCGAAGTATATCCAGAGCTAGCAGATCAGGCTAGATTAGGATGGGGTCTCGAAAATAATATATATAATTTAGGTTCAAGGGGATATGTAGCGACTCCTGGTGGAGTGAAAGAAAACCCGTATACGTTTGTAAAAGATTTAGCTGAAGGTAAATATAAGGTTCCTTGGGAAGATGAGATTAAAGTAAAAGATGGATCCATTTATGGGTATCCAGTTAAAAAGACGATTCATTTTTAAATGAGTAACTTATGGATATTTGGCTTTCAAGCTTTATGGAGTCCATTCTTTTTATTATTTATGCTTTCGATTCTTATTGGATACTTCTTAATTATTGGACCATATAGAACTCGATTTGAAAATGCGACGAAGGTAAGTAAAAAGCAAATTTTTTATTTTACGTCTGGAATTGTTCTTTTGTATTTTGTAAAGGGTGGACCTATTGATTTAATTGGCCATATTATATTTAGTGCACATATGTTTGAAATGGCAGTCATGTATATTGCAGTTCCGCCTTTATTATTACTTGGTATACCAGTTTGGTTATATCGTTATATTACTTCTTTTAAGCTAGTTCAAATTGTGTTGAAAATTTTTGCTAAACCGCTTATTGCATTGTTTGTATTTAATGGACTGTTTTCTTTTTATCATTTGCCAGTTGTTTTTGATGCAGTAAAACAAAGTCAAATTGCCCATCCGATTTGCCTCGCTATATTATTTTTTTCGGCAATCATGATGTGGTGGCCGATGCTAAATCCGTTACCAGAATATCAAACGTTAAGTGATATAAAGAAACTTGGTTATATGTTTGCTAACGGTATATTATTAACGCCAGCTTGTGCGTTAATAATTTTTGCAACTGCACCGCTATTTGCAACGTATACGGATTCAGCTGCTTGGATGAAAGCGATGGAACTATGCGTACCTGCGGGAACTTTATCAGAATTAAATATAACTGGACCAGAATTTTTGCACTGGATGCCAATAGTACAAGACCAGCAAACGGGCGGTATCATTATGAAAATTGTCCAGGAAATAGTGTACGGTACGATTATCGGCTATGTATTCTTTAAATGGGCGCGTAGAGAACGCGAAAAGGATAAGGAGCAGTTGCAACAATTGCCGCCATATTTACAGACTAAGTAAATGGCGATAAGGCAAACAAATAATCCTAAGGTGGATCTTGTTTATCGGAAGAGAAAAAGTGCAGAGGAGATGAAGCACCAAGTTATTACGTTTGCGCTAATGATTTTCCTGACATTAGTTGCATTTGTAGCGGTAGCATATCCAAAAACTTTTAGTCCAACCTTCTCTGTTCCGTTTATTTTACTATTAGCAGTGGTGCAAGTAATTTTTCAATTGTATTATTTTATGCATATGAGCCATAAAGGGCATGAGGCTGCAAGTTTCTTTCTGTATTCTGGCCTGTTAATAGGATTAATTACAATTTTAGCTTTTATGACAATCGTGTGGATTTGAATGCATGTAGATGAAAAATTAACGAATGAAACATTTCCAGCAGAGCCTGAAAAAGCAACCCTTGAGGGGAAAAATAAGTTTGTCGGTTTTTGGTTATTTCTTGGAGGCGAAACAGTATTGTTCGCTTCCTTGTTTGGCACATATTTAGCGTTAAAAAACTCTACAAATGGTGGACCAACATCTCAAGAGATGTTTCAAATGCCGCTCGTTTTCATTATGACGATGCTTTTATTAACGAGTAGTTTAACGAGTGTATATGCGATGTACCATATGAAAAACTTTAATTTTAAGAAAATGCAAATTTGGCTACTTGTAACAGTGTTGCTTGGTTTAGGGTTTTTGGGATTTGAAATATATGAGTTTTATCATTATACACATGAATTTAAGCATACTATGAGAAGTAGTGCATTTGGCTCTGCATTTTATGCTCTTGTTGGTACACATGGACTTCACGTATTGTTTGGATTGTGTTGGATTTTAACATTAATCTTTAGAAATGCGAAGCGTGGTTTAAATTTATACAACGCACCAAAGTTTTATGTTGCATCAATTTATTGGCACTTTATTGACGTAGTTTGGGTGTTTATTTTCACTGTAGTATATTTAATGGGAATGGTGGGATAAGTGAGCTCTGTAGCAAAAAAACAGGGGATGGGTGCTGTCATATGGGATTATTTAACGACAGTAGACCATAAAAAGATTGCCATTCTCTATTTAATTGCAGGTGGATTGTTTTTTATAATAGGCGGAATAGAAGCACTATTTATTCGCCTTCAATTAGCGATTCCTAACAACGCTTTTCTTGTTGGGGATGCTTATAATCAAGTATTAACGATGCACGGTACAACAATGATTTTCCTCGCAGCTATGCCACTCGTGTTTGCATTTATGAACGCCGCCGTGCCACTTCAAATTGGTGCGCGTGATGTAGCGTTCCCGTTTTTGAATTCACTCGGATTTTGGTTATTTTTCTTTGGTGGAGTATTTTTAAATTTAAGTTGGTTTTTAGGTGGGGCACCCGATGCAGGGTGGACATCTTACGCATCATTAGCTTTAGCTTCTAAAGGCCATGGTGTTGATTTTTATGTACTCGGTTTGCAAATTTCAGGTATAGGTACATTAATTGGAGGTATTAACTTCCTTGTTACAATCATTAATATGCGTGCGCCAGGAATGACGTATATGCGTATGCCGATGTTTACATGGACAACGTTTGTAACATCTTCACTTATATTATTTGCTTTTCCGCCGTTAACGGTAGGATTAGGACTTTTAATGTTAGATCGTTTATTTGGAACAAGTTTCTTTAATCCAGCATTAGGTGGGAACACAATTATATGGGAGCATTTATTCTGGATTTTCGGTCATCCGGAAGTATACATTCTTATACTCCCAGCTTTCGGAATATTCTCAGAAATATTCGCGACATTTTCGAAAAAACGATTATTTGGTTATTCATCGATGGTGTTTGCGACAGTATTAATTGGATTTTTAGGGTTTATGGTATGGGCGCATCACATGTTTACTGTTGGTCTTGGTCCAGTTGCAAATGCTATTTTCTCAGTTGCAACAATGGCAATTGCAGTTCCGACAGGTATTAAAATATTTAACTGGCTCTTTACAATGTGGGGCGGAAGTATTCGTTTTACAACACCGATGATGTGGGCAGTAGCTTTTATTCCATCATTCGTAATGGGTGGAGTTACAGGCGTTATGCTTGCATCTGCACCAGCTGATTATCAATTTCATGATAACTATTTCGTAGTAGCGCACTTTCATTATGTAATCGTCGGTGGTGTTGTATTTGGTTTACTTGCAGGGGCTCATTATTATTGGCCACTGATGTTTAATAAAGTATTAAATGAAACATTAGGTAAGATAACATTTTGGTTATTCTTTATCGGTTTCCATTTAACATTCTTTATTCAGCATTTCCTTGGATTGATTGGTATGCCACGTCGTTACTACACATATCTTGAGGGGCAAGGATTGGAAATGGGGAATATGATTAGTTCTATTGGAGCTGTGTTTATGGCTCTTGGAACGATTGTTCTTCTATTCAATGTAATAAAAACAACTGTATCAAAAGAGAAGGCTGGTCGTGATCCATGGGATGGACGTACACTAGAATGGACAATGCCAGCACCTACACCGGAATATAATTTCAAACAATTACCATTTGTTCGCGGGTTAGATCCGTTTTGGATTGAAAAACGTGAAGGTAATAAAGAGATGACGGCGGCGGAACCAGTTGGTGATATTCATATGCCAAATGCTTCATTTTCACCATTTATCATTTCTCTAGGCTTATTCATAGCGGCATTCGGTGCAATGTATATGCAAGGTGGAAAAGATAAGTTCTGGTTATTAGTAGCAATTATTGGTTTAATCATTACATTTGGCACAATGTTCCTTCGTTCAGTAGTCGATGATCATGGATATCATATTCATAAGGAAGATTTAGAGGATAAGGGGGGCAAGGCATAAATGAAGAAACAGTGGCGACTGCTTTCGTTCGTTTCACTGCTGGCTTTACTGTTAGGGGGATGCGGTAAAGCCTTTCAATCTACTTTAATTCCGCAAGGAGAAGTAGCAAAAATGCAATATGATTTGCTCTTATTAGCGAGTGCGATCATGATAGGAGTAGTACTAGTAGTTACTATTATTTTCTTGTATGTAATTGTGCGTTTCCGACAAAAGAAAGGTCAGGAAGATTATATTCCAGAGCAAGTTGAAGGGAATCACAAACTAGAAATTATATGGACAGTTATTCCGATTATTCTTTTACTAATCTTAGCTGTTCCGACGGTTACATATACATTCAAACTTGCTGATGTAAGTGCGATGGAGAAAAAGAATATTGATAAAGATACGATCGTTGTTGATGTAACAGCGAATCTTTATTGGTGGGAATTTTCTTATAAATCAGAAAAAATAGTAACTTCTCAAGATTTAGTTATCCCCACAGGTAAGAAAGTGTATTTGAATTTGAAGGGTGCCGATATTAAACATTCATTTTGGGTTCCATCTTTAGCTGGTAAAATGGATACAAATACAGACAATGTAAACAAAATGTGGTTAAAGGCAGATAAATCGGGCACTTATAATGGTTTTTGTACAGAGTTTTGCGGCCCGTCACATTCTTTAATGCAATTTAAAGTGAAAGCTTTAGATGAAAGCGAGTACAAAAAATGGCTTGCTGATATGAAGAAGATTGATGGGAAAAAAGAAGTAGCTTCAACAAAGGCGCAAGAAGGCCAAGAAATATTTAATAAGAGCTGTATTGGTTGTCATGCAGTTGGATCTAATGATAGTAGACCACCTTCCGCTCGTATCGCACCAAACTTAGCAAACTTTGCTGATCGTGATACGGTTGCTGGTATTGCCGAAAACAATGAAGAAAACTTAAAAAAATGGCTGAAAGATCCTGAAAATATGAAGCCAGGAAATAAAATGACTGGTAAATATGGCAACTTAACGGATGATCAAATTGATGCATTAAATGCATACTTACAAACGTTAAAGATTGAAAAGTAAATGAACCATGCAACAAGTGAGCTGCATGATGAGTCAGCTGTAACAAGTGTACCCGAAACAACTCGGTTACAAGATTTATCAGCGCTCGTTAAAATGGGGATTGTAAACTCAAATACACTTACTGTATTTACAGGATTTTGGTTGGCGTTACACTTTAATGGATTAAGTGTGATGGACAATCTGGATAAGCTATTTTTTACAATCGTTGGTTCAGGATTAATTATGGCAGGGGTATGTTGTTTAAATAACTACATTGATCGAGACATCGATCCGTTAATGGAAAGAACAAAAACCCGTCCAACGGTTACTGGAAAGTATAAACCAGGTTTTGCACTTACATTTGGACTAGTTATATTACTACTTGGATTTGTATTCTTATTATTAACAACACCGATGGCAGTATTAATGGGATTTATTGGTGCCTTCACATATGTTGTCTTATATACTTTATGGACAAAGAGAAAGTATACGCTAAATACTGTTGTAGGTAGTATTTCTGGAGCAGTTCCACCTTTAATTGGATGGGCAGCAATTGATCCATCTTTAGGCCATCCAATTGCTTGGATGTTATTTTTAATTATGTTTATTTGGCAAATCCCACATTTCCTTGCGTTAGCGATGAAACGTGTTGATGAATATCGAAATGCAGGAATTCCAATGCTTCCTGTAGTTCATGGATTTGAAATTACGAAACGCCAAATTATGATTTGGACAGTATGTTTGTTACCACTACCATTTTATATGAGTGGACTTGGGATAACATTTATGGTACTTGCAACATTGCTTAACATCGGATGGATCGTTTTAGGATTTTATGGCTTCCGTAAGAAGGATGACATCAAATGGTCCGTACAAATGTTTGTTTATTCCCTAAATTATTTAACAATCTTATTTGTATCAATGATTGTAGTTACATTCTTCTAAATGGAGGGGGAAGACAAAGGGGAGAAAACGGGTGTGAAAATAGAATTTATAAGGGGATTTTTGGGAGGGGAATAGTTGCAACGCTTTATTAAATGGTTAGCAGTCATTACAAGTCTTGATTTATTAGTAGTATTATTAGGGGGCGCTTTAGTTACAAAAACAGGTTCTGGCCAAGGCTGTGGTAAATCGTGGCCGCTTTGTAATGGTGAGTTAGTTCCATCTAATTTATCGATGGAAACTATTATTGAACTAAGTCACCGCCTTACATCAGGATCAGCAGGAATACTTGTCACTCTCCTTTGTATTTTATCCTGGAAGTATTATAAACATGTGCGCGAAACAAAAACGTTAGCAATTTTATCCTTCGTATTTTTAGTTGCACAAGCATTAATGGGAGCGGCAGCCGTTGTTTGGGGTCAAATGCCAGCTGTACTTGCTATCCATTTTGGTATTTCCTTAATTTCATTCGCTTCTGTCATTTTGTTAACGTGTCTTATTTTTGAAATTGATCAGAAATTTGACGCACGTTCACTTATTATGGATAAAAAAATGAAATTTCACATTTATGGTGTAACAATTTACAGTTATATCGTCGTCTACACAGGGGCTTTAGTACGTCACGAACGAGCTAGCTTAGCCTGTCCAGACTTTCCTTTATGTAGTAAAAATAGACCATGGCCGACTCAATTACATGAGTGGGTGCAAATGGGACATAGAGCTGCAGCAATATTAATATTCCTTTGGATACTATACGCAATGGTTATTGCTATTCGTCAATATAAGCAACAAAGCGTAGTATACTGGGGATGGATTATTTCCTTTATTCTTGTAACACTTCAAGCTATTGTTGGGATTTTAGTTGTATATACAAATGCTAGTTTAGCAATGGCATTATTACATTCCCTATTCATTTCTTGCTTGTTTGCTGTATTATGCTATTTAGTTATGTTAGGAACAAGAAGTAAAGTGAACGCAAAAGAATCCGATTTAACTTCTAAGCGAACAAAATAAATGACAAAGCTGCAACGTATTCAAAAAGTATTGGTAGCTAACCGTGGAGAGATTGCAATTCGTGTGTTTCGAGCTTGTTCGGAACTTGGATTAAAAACAGTTGCAATCTATTCTAAAGAGGATAGCGGTTCTTATCATCGCTATAAAGCCGATGAGTCCTATTTAGTTGGGGAAGGAAAAAAGCCAATTGATGCTTATCTAGATATTGAGGGCATTATTGAGATTGCGAAAAGTAATCATGTAGATGCAATCCACCCTGGATATGGTTTCTTGTCAGAAAATATCCAATTCGCAAAACGTTGTGAAGAAGAAGGAATTATCTTTATTGGTCCAAAAAGTAAGCATTTAGATATGTTTGGAGATAAAGTGAAAGCAAGAACACAAGCGCAGCTAGCAAAAATCCCAGTTATTCCTGGTAGTGATGGTCCAGTAGATTCACTAGAAGAGGTCGCGGAATTTGCTGAAAAGTATGATTACCCGATTATTATTAAAGCGTCCCTTGGCGGTGGCGGTCGTGGTATGCGTATTGTACGTAAGAGTGAAGAATTAAGAGAATCGTATAATCGAGCGAAGTCAGAAGCAAAAGCAGCCTTTGGTAATGATGAAGTATACGTAGAAAAATTCGTTGAAAAACCTAAACATATAGAAGTGCAAATTTTAGCAGATGAAGAGGGCAATGTTGTTCATTTATTCGAGCGTGACTGTTCTGTACAACGTCGTCATCAAAAAGTAGTTGAAATTGCACCGAGCGTGTCGCTTTCAGATGATTTGCGCCAACGTATTTGTGATGCAGCTGTGAAGTTAACGAAAAATGTAAACTATTTAAATGCAGGAACGGTAGAATTCCTTGTAAAGGGTGATGAGTTTTACTTCATTGAAGTAAACCCACGTGTTCAAGTTGAACATACGATTACAGAGATGATTACAGGAGTCGATATCGTTCAATCGCAAATTTTAATAGCTGATGGACATGCATTACATAGTAAACTAGTAGGTGTTCCTAAGCAAGAGGAAGTGGTTGTGCATGGCTTTGCAATCCAATCTCGTGTAACGACGGAGGATCCACTAAATAATTTCATGCCAGATACAGGAAAAATAATGGCGTACCGATCAGGTGGTGGTTTTGGTGTGCGTCTTGATACAGGTAATAGCTTCCAAGGTGCAGTGATTACACCTTACTATGATTCTTTACTTGTAAAAGTTACAACATGGGCGCTTACTTTTGAACAAGCTGCTGCAAAAATGGAACGTAACTTAAAAGAATTCCGTATTCGTGGTATTAAAACAAATATTCCATTCCTAGAGAATGTAGTAAAACATAAAAACTTTTTATCAGGAGAATATGATACTTCGTTTATTGATGTGTCACCTGAGCTATTCTTGTTCCCGAAACGTAAAGACCGTGGAACAAAAATGTTAAATTATATTGGTTCAGTAACAGTAAATGGCTTCCCAGGAGTAGGGAAAAAAGAGAAACCAATTTTTCCGGATGCTCGTATACCAGATGTAATACATTCAGAACCAATCCAAAATGGTACGAAACAAATTTTGGATGAGCGTGGAGCGGATGGGTTAGTAAAGTGGGTACAAGATCAAAAACGTGTACTTTTAACAGATACAACATTCCGTGATGCACATCAGTCTTTACTTGCAACTCGTACTCGTACAAAAGATTTACATCACATTGCAGAGCCGACAGCGAGAATGTTACCAAACCTATTCTCAGCTGAAATGTGGGGCGGTGCAACGTTTGATGTCGCGTATCGTTTCTTAAAGGAAGATCCATGGGAACGATTACTAGATCTGCGTGAAAAAATGCCGAACGTTTTATTCCAAATGTTACTTCGCTCTTCAAACGCAGTTGGTTACAAAAACTATCCAGATAATTTAATTCAAAAATTTGTGGAATGTTCTGCTCAAGCTGGCATTGATGTATTCCGTATTTTTGATAGCTTAAACTGGGTAGAAGGTATGAGAGTTGCGATTGATGCTGTACGAGATACTGGCAAAATTGCAGAAGCGACAATGTGTTATACAGGAGATATTCATGATCCGTTACGTAGTAAATATGATTTGAATTATTATAAAAACTTGGCGAAAGAATTAGAAGCATCAGGTGCTCACATATTAGGTATTAAAGATATGGCAGGTTTATTAAAACCTAATGCTGCATACGATTTAGTTTCTGCATTAAAAGAGACAGTATCGATTCCGATTCACTTGCACACACATGATACGAGTGGAAACGGTATATTAACGTATACGAAGGCAATTGAAGCAGGTGTTGATATTGTCGATGTAGCAGTAAGTTCTATGGCTGGTCAAACATCACAACCGAGTGCGAACACACTATTCTATGCACTAGGTGGAAACGAAAGACAACCAGATGTTAATATTGATTCTTTAGAAAAGCTATCTCATTATTGGGAAGATGTACGCAAATACTATGCACCGTTTGAAAGTGGTATGAATGCACCTCACACAGAGGTATATATGCACGAAATGCCGGGCGGACAGTATAGTAATCTTCAGCAACAAGCGAAGGCGGTTGGTTTAGGAGATCGCTTCGATGAAGTGAAAGTAATGTACCGCCGTGTGAATGACATGTTTGGAGACATTGTAAAAGTAACGCCATCTTCAAAAGTTGTTGGTGATATGGCATTATTTATGGTTCAAAACCATTTGACAGAACAAGATATTTTAGAGCGTGGACATGCTTTGGATTTCCCAGGGTCTGTTGTTGAAATGTTCTCTGGTGATTTAGGTCAACCGTACGGTGGTTTCCCGAAAGAATTGCAACAGATTATTTTAAAAGGGAAAGAGCCGTTAACAGTAAGACCGGGTGAATTGTTAGAGCCAGTAGATTTTGATGCTTTAAAAGAAGAATTATTCCATAAACTTGGACGTGAAGTAACAATTTTTGATGTAGTTGCGTATGCATTATATCCAAAAGTATTTATGGACTACGAAAAAGTTGCTGAGATGTATGGAAATGTATCTGTGCTTGATACACCGACATTCTTCTATGGTATGAGACTAGGTGAAGAAATTGATGTGGAAATTGAACAAGGTAAAACATTGATGGTTAAACTAGTATCAATCGGAGAACCTCAGCCAGATGGAAATCGTGTTCTTTACTTAGAATTTAACGGTCAACCACGTGAAATTATCGTGAAAGACGAAAGTGTGAAAGCAACAGTTGCACAACGTGTGAAAGGAAACCGTGAAAATCCAAACCACATTAGCGCAACAATGCCAGGAACGGTAATTAAAGTAGTTGTAAAAGAAGGCGATGAAGTGAAAAAAGGCGATTCTATGGCAATTACAGAAGCGATGAAGATGGAAACGACAGTTCAAGCGCCGTTCAATGGTAAAGTGAAGAAAGTATATGTTAACGATGGTGATGCAATTCAAACGGGTGACTTACTCATTGAATTAGATCACTAAATGAAAAGAATATGGAAATCAATGGATTATTCATTATTACTTCCTCTTGTTATTTTATGTGTGCTGGGAGTCATAATGGTATATAGTTCTAGTTCCATTGTTGCGATTTCGCGGTTTGATAAACCAGCAAATTTCTTTTTTAAAAGACAATTACTTACTTTAGCTGCTGGGACAATGGTATTAATAATTATGGCTATTATCCCATATAAAGTGTGGAGAAAACGAATTTTCTTATTGGGGAGTTACGGTGCTAGTGTTGCCTTATTAGCGGCAGCAGCCTTTTTCACTAAGAAAGTAAATGGTGCAAATGGATGGATATTTGGAATACAGCCTGCGGAATTTGTAAAGATAACAGTGATTCTCGTATTGGCTCATTTTTTTGCGAAAAGGCAAGAAACAAATACGTCCGTTTTCAAAGGATCGGGACCGGTACTTTTAGGTATTGGTTTAATTATGTTTTTAATTTTAAAGCAAAATGACTTAGGTACCGATATGTTAATTGCGGGAACGGTAGGAATCATGTTTCTTTGTTCGGGAGTTAGTGTTAATTTATGGATAAAAAGATTCTTATTAACATCCGTAGTATGGGTCCCAATGTTGTATTTTATTGGGAATTATAAATTAAGTTCATACCAAAAAGCTCGATTTTCAGTTTTTCTGGATCCGTTTAACGATCCTCAAAATGATGGATTCCAATTGGTAAATTCATTTATTGGAATTGCTTCAGGCGGGTTAAATGGTAGAGGGTTAGGGAATAGTGTGCAAAAGTATGGATACTTACCAGAGCCCCAAACGGATTTTATTATGGCGATTATATCGGAAGAACTAGGATTTATAGGTGTAGCTATCATTTTAATCTGTTTATTACTGATTATCATTCGTTCATTTAGAGTGGCGCAAAAGTGTACAGATCCATTTGGAAGTTTAATAGCCATCGGAATTGCAAGTTTGTTTGGAGTTCAAACGTTTATCAATGTCGGTGGTATGTCTGGATTAATACCGCTTACTGGGGTACCGTTACCTTTTGTGAGTTACGGCGGAAGTTCCTTGTTAGCTAATCTACTTGCGATGGGGATATTATTGAATATTGCTAGTCATGTGAAAAGACAAGAAAAACAACAAAATGAGTTAGTTAAAGAACGAGAACAAGGTGGACCGCATCTTGTAGTTGTAAAATAATTGGCGTCTGAGACAGTATCAAATCATCAGGAAAAGGCACTAGCCCTTCTACAAGCGGATGCAGAGAAGATTTTAAGACTTATTAAGGTACAAATGGACAATCTTACAATGCCGCAATGTCCATTATATGAAGAAGTTTTAGACACACAAATGTTTGGACTATCCCGCGAGGTCGATTTTGCGGTTCGCCTTGGTCTTATTGCAGAAGAGCAAGGGAAAGCAATGTTAGGAGAGCTCGAACGTGAGTTATCTGCACTTCATGAAGCATTTACAAACAAACAACAATAAATGAGCGAAATTTTATTTATTAATGGAAAAGTACGTTTTCCAATCACTATTGATCCAACTGTTTGGATTTTTGACGATCGAAAAGTAGATTTGACAACTTACTTTGATGAAACTAGAGAAAACACGTCTGAACTAGAAGCTTACTTAAAGAACACTTCAGAACATTGGGATCGTGAAATCCGTGATGGTGCTGCCTTCCCGCCAATACAACAAAGTGTAAAGAAATATAAAAAAGAACAGCTGATTACTGGGACATTTGGTATACCATTTCATCCATTTCTTGCTAACGCCGAAATTTTAGAGGACGCTATGCAAGTTGAAATTGAAACAGTAGATACTACCATTACACTTCCATTAGAAACGATCAAAAAGGCCATTCTTGGTTTTTCAAAAGAAGGAAAACCATTAAAAGAGGACGGACCTGTACATCTATATTTCAATGATGGATCTAATAGGCAAAATCCAATCCGTAACATCCGTAAATTCACAATTATTTAAGTGGAGTCAGGGGGTAACAGGTTGGATAAAATTTATGTGTTAGATACGAATGTACTTTTGCAGGATCCTTTATCTATTTTTTCATTTGAAACCAATGAAGTAGTGATTCCGGCAGTTGTATTAGAAGAGGTTGATTCGAAGAAACGTTATATGGACGAAGTAGGACGAAACGCTCGTTATGTATCTAAGTTAATAGATAAATTTCGTGAAATAGGAAAGCTGCATGAAAGTATTCCGCTAGAAAACGGCGGTACATTTCGTATTGAATTAAATCATCGTTCATTTGTTCAACTACAAGATATTTTTGTAGAAAAAACAAATGATAATCGAATTTTAGCAGTAGCAAAAAATCTATCTTTAGAAGAACAAGAAAAAGAGGACGGGAAGTCTGTTATTTTAGTAAGTAAAGACGTGCTCGTAAGGGTAAAAGCTGATGCAATTGGATTGAAGGCTGAAGATTATTTAAGTGATCGCGTAATTGAAGTAGATAATATATATTCAGGTTTTTTAGAAGGGTATATATCAAAAGAACAATTGGATTATTTTTATGAAAAAGGTGAATTACCTTTATCTGAAATTGCAAATCATCCTTTTTATCCAAATCAGTTTGTAGTAATGAAGGATGCACTTGGGGGTTCTAGTTCTGCACTTGGCATTGTGGATCACTTAGGTAAGAAGGTGAAGAAACTTATTTTTCACAATGAGCAAGTGTGGGGGATACGACCACGAAACGTGCAGCAAATAATGGGATTAGAGTTGTTGCTTCGCGAAGATATCCCGCTTGTAACGTTAACAGGGAAAGCTGGTACAGGAAAAACGTTACTTGCGTTAGCTTCAGGATTAATGCAAACGGAAGATTTAGGGTTATATAAAAAATTACTTGTTGCAAGACCAATCGTACCAGTCGGAAAAGATATCGGTTATTTACCAGGAGAAAAAGAAGAAAAGTTAAGACCATGGATGCAGCCAATTTTTGATAATCTAGAGTATTTATTTAATACGAAAAAGCCAGGGGAATTAGATGCTATTTTAGCTGGAATGGGTTCGATTGAAGTAGAGGCTCTTACTTATATACGCGGCAGAAGTATTCCAGACCAATTCATTATTATTGATGAGGCACAAAATTTAACGAAGCATGAAGTGAAGACGATATTAACGAGAGTAGGAGAGAAAAGTAAGATTGTATTAATGGGAGATCCTCAGCAAATTGATCATCCATATTTAGATGAGTATAATAACGGTTTAACATACGTTGTCGAGAAATTTAAAGAGCAACGTATTAGTGGTCATGTAAAGTTTGTTAAAGGAGAGCGCTCAAATTTAGCTCAACTAGCAGCGGATTTATTATAAATGGCGAATGTAGTAGAGCCTACATTAACAGATGATTTAGTACAAACGTTCCGTAAAGAATGTATTGTTATGGTAGCAACAACAGATTTCGAAAAACAAGTTCCTAACGTAAGTGCTATTTCTTGGGTGTATGCAGTGAGTGAAACTAGTATTCGATTTGCGGTAGATCAACGTTCACGTATTGTGGAAAATATAAGGCGCAATACGGGAGTGGTATTGACTATAATGGCGAATGGATCCGTATTTTCCATAAGTGGTGCAGGTGAAATTTTGACAGATAGAATGGAAGGCATTCCTCTAAAATTAGCTGTAATAGAAGTAAGTGTGCAAGAAGTACGTGATGTTATGTTTTATGGAGCAAAACTTGCAATTGAACCAAAATATGAAAAAACATACGATCTTCGGGCAGCAAAAAAACTGGATAACCAAGTATTGGTAGGGATAAAAGAATTATAAATGATCTGTGATAAAAAAGATATGTTAGATGACGAAAATCCTACGGCAAAAAAACTGCGTAATCGCCCTATTCATACATATATGTGCATGGAATGTTCAGAACGAATTGCAGAGCGTACGATGGAACGTCATGCAAGTGGTAATTTCCGATTATATCGTGATAAAAAAGTTGAAGACGATTGGTAAATGCGTTCAGTACAAGATGCACTATATAATTGGTTAACGATTAAAACAGTAGCGGAAGCACGCCCCGATGATAGTGCTGCGAAAGAAACGTATTTGTTATTTCAAAATATGATATATGAAGAACATAAATTAAGGAATGTGGAAGTTAAAAAGAATGAGGAAATGTATTTGATTACATATGAAATTGATGGGGAAAGAAAATCTGTGAGATTTCCATTAGAAGCTATTGATTGTTTTTTGGATCAGATGAATCGTGAACCTGAAAAATATAAATAAATGTCTTTTTTTGCTAAATTATGTAAGGTGGATGAAAATCCAGAGTTAGGAATGTGGTTACTTTATGGAACGATTATTATATTAAGTGCTCTCGTTTATAATTTAGGATTTGCTAGAAAATTATCTGTGCTAAAAAATATCGTGATATATATTTCTTTAGCAATTGGATGTACAGTGTTAACCTTTTTTGCTGTATTTTTACCTGTTGGGGAGGGGCTTGTTGTAGCTGCAATTGTACTAGGAATTTATAGATTGCGCTTACGTCAAGCGAAACAAGAAAAAGTAGGGTGAATGTTGAAAAAACGACAAGATTTACGAAATATAGCAATTATTGCCCACGTTGACCATGGTAAAACAACACTTGTTGACCAGTTATTACGTCAAGCGGGGACGTTCCGTGCGAATGAACATATTGAAGAACGCGCAATGGACTCAAATGATCTAGAAAGAGAACGCGGTATTACAATTTTAGCGAAAAATACTGCGATTCACTATGAAGATAAAAGAATTAACATTTTAGATACACCTGGTCATGCTGACTTTGGTGGAGAAGTAGAACGTATCATGAAAATGGTTGATGGTGTTCTACTTGTTGTTGATGCATATGAAGGTTGTATGCCACAAACACGATTTGTTTTAAAGAAAGCTCTTGAGCAAAACTTAACACCAATCGTAGTTGTAAACAAAATTGACCGTGACTTTGCTCGCCCTGACGAAGTAGTTGATGAAGTTGTTGACTTATTCATCGAGCTTGGTGCAAACGAAGATCAATTAGAGTTCCCTGTTGTATTTGCATCAGCAATGAACGGAACAGCAAGCTTAGATTCAAATCCAGCAAATCAAGAAGAGAATATGAAATCATTGTTTGACACAATTATTGAACATATTCCAGCACCAGTTGATAACAGTGAAGAGCCACTTCAATTCCAAGTAGCACTTCTTGATTACAATGACTATGTTGGTCGTATCGGAGTTGGACGCGTATTCCGCGGTACAATGAAAGTAGGACAACAAGTTGCATTAATGAAGGTTGACGGAAGTGTAAAACAATTCCGTGTAACGAAATTATTTGGTTACATTGGATTAAAACGTCAAGAAATTGAAGAAGCAAAAGCTGGAGATTTAGTAGCTGTTTCAGGTATGGAAGACATTAACGTTGGTGAAACAGTATGCCCAGTTGAGCATGAAGAGGCTTTACCATTATTACGTATTGATGAGCCAACACTACAAATGACATTCCTTGTAAATAACAGCCCATTTGCAGGTCGTGAAGGTAAATTCATTACATCTCGTAAAATTGAAGAGCGTCTTCGTTCACAATTAGAAACAGATGTAAGTTTACGTGTAGATAATACAGATTCTCCTGATGCATGGATCGTATCTGGACGCGGGGAATTACATTTATCTATTTTAATTGAAAACATGCGTCGTGAAGGTTATGAACTACAAGTATCTAAGCCTGAAGTAATTATTAAAGATGTTGATGGCGTAAGAAGTGAGCCTGTAGAGCGCGTACAAATCGATGTGCCTGAAGAATACACTGGTTCTATTATGGAATCAATGGGTGCACGTAAAGGTGAAATGTTAGATATGGTGAATAACGGAAACGGTCAAGTTCGCCTTACTTTCATGGTTCCAGCACGTGGTTTAATTGGTTACACAACAGAATTCTTAACATTAACTCGTGGTTACGGTATTTTAAACCATACATTCGATTGCTACCAACCAGTACACGCTGGACAAGTAGGTGGACGTCGCCAAGGTGTTCTAGTTTCACTTGAAGCAGGAAAAGCATCACAATACGGTATTATGCAAGTTGAAGATCGCGGTGTAATCTTCGTTGAACCAGGTACAGAAGTATATGCTGGTATGATCGTTGGAGAACATACACGTGAAAATGATTTAACAGTTAACGTTGTAAAAATGAAACAACAAACTAACATTCGTTCTGCAACGAAAGATCAAACTTCAACAATGAAAAAACCACGCTTAATGACTTTAGAAGAGTCATTAGAGTACTTAAACGATGACGAGTTCTGTGAAGTAACTCCGGAATCAATTCGTCTACGTAAAAAGATTCTTGATAAGAGCGAGCGCGAAAGAGCTGCTAAGAAAAAGAAATCTGTAGAAGCGTAAATGAGATTGGAGGGTGAAGAAATGGAACACATTCAATATCGCTTTTTATTAACTGCAATTATCGGTGTTATTTTCTTAATCGGTATCGGCATTATGGTTGCTGAAAATAGTCCCATTGGTATTATTATTTGCATTATCGGCACATTTGTTACAGTTGGATATGGTTTTGTAACAAAAAGAAAAATGCGTAAATCGCAATAAATGCAAGAGGTATGGAAAAATATCGATGCACACGCCAAACGGTGGATTCGAGATGCAGGAGAGCGTTTAATGGCATCACTGAAACAAGCACTTATTATAGAAACGAAATCAAATGCAGCTGATTTAGTAACAAACATGGACCGGGAAATAGAACAGTATTTAATTGGGAAAATTAAAGAAACATTCCCAACCCATAATATTTTAGGAGAAGAAGGCTATGGAGATGAAATAACTTCTTCTGACGGGGTTGTTTGGTTAATTGATCCAATTGATGGTACGATGAATTTTGTGCATCAAAAAAGAAATTTCGCAATTTCAATTGGAATTTATGAGAACGGTATCGGAAAAATTGGTCTTATTTATGATCCTGTTCATGATGAATTATATCATGCGGTAAAGGGAGTTGGGGCGTTTTGTAATGATACGCCAATTCCTCTATTGGAAAAAGGAACAGTAGAGAATGGTATTATAGCTTTAAATGCGATATGGCTTACCGACAATCCATTGCTGAATAGGGAAAGTATGATGGCACTTGTTAAGAAAGCAAGGGGTACGAGATCATATGGCTGTGCAGCATTAGAAATGGTATACGTTGCAACGGGAAGAATAGATGCATATGTAACGCCGAGATTATCACCATGGGATTTTGGTGGGGGGCAGATCATAGTTGAGGAAGTTGGAGGAAAGGTGACAACATTCTCCGGAGCTCCGCTGTCTATTATAGAGAAAAGCAGTGTATTAGTTGCAAAACCGGGAGTATATAAGGAAGTATTATCATTTATATCGCAGTAAATGAGACAGGTGATTAATGCGTTAAAGAGAACAGATGCTGAAAAGAGAATACCGGTGCTACGTTTGGAGCTAGATTATGAATTAGCAACTTTATATGATGCAATGATGGAGGATGACAAAAAGAAAAAAGAAGAGTGCGTACAAAAATTAGAAGTGTTGAGACTTGAAATGATTCGTTTAGAAGCGTAAATGACACTACAAACATTCAAATCAACTGATTTTGATGTCTTTACAGTTGATGGTCTCGAAGAACGAATGAGTGCAATTAAAACGAATATTCATCCTAAGCTAGAAGCTTTAGGGGAACAGTTTGCAGAGTATTTATCCAAACAAACTGATGAGAACTTTTTTTATCATGTTGCAAAACATGCACGCCGCAAAGTCAATCCACCAAACGATACTTGGGTTGCTTTTTCAACAAATAAACGAGGATATAAAATGCTACCACATTTTCAAATTGGTTTATGGGGTACTCATGCCTTCATATACTTTGGTTTAATCTATGAGTGTCCACAAAAAGTGGAGACGGCTCACGCCTTCTTAGAACATTTAAATGATTTAAAAACAAATATTCCAAATGACTTCGTTTGGTCCATTGACCATACTAAACCAAGTGTAAAATTGCATAAAACGCTTGAAACAGAAGACTTACAAAAGATGATTGAACGTTTAGCTACTGTGAAAAAAGCAGAACTATTAGTTGGTATTCATATATCACCAGAGAAGTTTTCAGCAATGACCAACGAACAATTCCTTGCTAAGATTGAATCTACGATGCAATCACTCCTTCCTTTATATGCACTTTGTAATCGATAGATGGAATATCAATATCCGTTAGATTACGATTGGTCAAATGAAGAAATGGTTGCCATTGTGAAGTTTTATGAAGCAATTGAGAAGGCATATGAAAAAGGAATTAAAAGAGAGGAATTAATGGGATTATATCGTCGTTTTAAAGAGATTGTTCCATCAAAAGCAGAAGAAAAGAAAATTGATAAAGAGTTTCAAGAAGTAAGTGGGTATTCTATATATCGTACTATTCAAAGAACGAAAGAAGTCGAAGAACAAAAGCTTGTAAAAATGTAAATGAAATCATATAAAACAAATTCTAATAAATATTACGAAAAAGAAGGGGTGTATAGATTGTCCCAATACGAAACACCATTGTTTACCGCTTTAGTTGAGCACAGTAAGCGAAATCCAATTCAATTCCATATTCCTGGTCATAAAAAAGGACAGGGCATGGATCCTGAATTTCGCGAATTTATTGGGCATAACGCATTAGCAATTGATTTAATTAATATTGCGCCACTCGATGATTTACATCATCCAAAGGGTATGATTAAAGAAGCACAGGATTTAGCTGCTGCTGCATTTGGTGCAGATCATACTTTCTTTTCTATTCAAGGCACAAGTGGCGCTATTATGACAATGGTGATGAGCGTTTGCGGTCCTGGTGACAAAATCCTAGTACCACGAAACGTGCATAAATCAGTAATGTCAGCTATTATTTTCTCAGGTGCAAAACCTATTTTCATGCATCCTGAAATCGATCCAAAACTTGGTATTTCTCATGGAATTACAATTCAATCTGTCAAAAAAGCACTTGAAGAACACTCAGATGCCAAAGGCTTACTTGTTATTAATCCAACCTACTTCGGCTTTGCTGCAGACTTAGAACAGATTGTACAATTAGCACATTCGTACGATATCCCTGTACTAGTCGATGAGGCTCATGGTGTTCATATTCATTTTCACGATGAATTACCGATGTCAGCGATGCAAGCTGGTGCAGATATGGCAGCAACAAGTGTTCACAAATTAGGAGGCTCTTTAACTCAAAGTTCTATTCTTAATGTGAAAGAAGGTCTTGTGAACGTAAAACATGTTCAATCTATTATTAGCATGCTTACGACTACATCAACTTCTTACATCTTATTAGCATCTCTTGATGTTGCGAGAAAACGTCTTGCTACAGAAGGAACAGCGCTCATAGAACAAACAATACAATTAGCTGAACATGTTCGTGATGCTATAAATGCTATTGAGCACCTTTACTGTCCTGGAAAAGAAATGTTAGGTACAGACGCTACTTTTAACTATGATCCTACAAAGATAATTGTATCTGTGAAAGATTTAGGTATTACCGGCCATCAGGCTGAAGTATGGCTTAGAGAGCAATATAACATTGAAGTAGAACTCTCCGATTTATACAACATACTATGTCTTATCACTTTAGGAGATACAGAAAGTGAGACAAATACACTTATTGCAGCATTACAAGATTTAGCAGAAACATTTAGAAATAGGGCAGATAAAGGTGTTCAAGTACAAGTAGAAATTCCAGAAATACCGGTGCTAGCACTTTCTCCACGAGATGCTTTTTATTCAGAAACAGAAGTCATTCCATTTGAAAATGCGGTAGGTCGTATTATAGCTGATTTTGTTATGGTTTATCCACCAGGGATTCCAATCTTTACTCCGGGGGAAATTATTACACAAGATAACTTAGAGTATATTCGTAAAAATTTAGAAGCAGGTTTACCTGTACAAGGTCCTGAAGATATGACATTACAAACATTACGTGTTATTAAAGAGTACAAGCCTATCAGTTGAATGATTGTAATAGGTCGTTCTATTGTACACCCTTATATCACAAATGAATATGAGCCATTTGCAGCTGAGAAGCAACAAATTTTATCCATAATGGCAGGAAATCAAGAAGTTTATTCCTTCCGAACTGCTGACGAACTCAGCTTTGATTTAAATTTGCGAGTTAATATTATTACTTCTGCATTAGAACTTTTTCAAAGTGGATTTCAGTTTCGTACGTTTCAACAATCCTTTTGCAACCCCCAGTTTTGGAAAAGAACATCTCTAGGGGGATTCCAACTACTTCCAAATATACCACCTTCTATTGCCATACAAGATATTTTCGAAAACGGGAAACTATATGGGACTGAATGCGCAACCGCTATGATAATTATTTTTTACAAAGCTTTACTATCATTGTATGAGGAAGAAACCTTCAATCGCCTATTTGCAAATCTTTTACTTTATACTTGGGACTACGATCAAGATTTAAAACTCATAACAAAAACAGGTGGCGACCTTGTTCCTGGCGATCTCGTTTACTTTAAAAATCCACAAGTGAATCCAGCTACAATTGAGTGGCAAGGAGAAAACACAATCTATCTAGGAAATTTCTTTTTTTACGGACATGGCGTAGGTGTAAAAACAAAAGAAGAAATTATCTACTCATTAAATGAGCGACGCGTCCCTTACGCTTTTATTTCAGCTTTTTTGACCGATACTATCACTCGTATTGATAGCCGTATAATGAGTCACTACGCCTCTCCAAACACACCACAAACAGCCATAGGGTTTATTCCGATTAGAGATGATGCAATCGTTGCTACAGTTGGCCATACAACTACAATTTATTAAATGTTTGAAAAATTGTATGATGAGCATGAAAGTGTGAAGGTACGATTTTTAGGATTTATGACGCATGATACTCGTTATGACTTTGGGATTGTTTATACAAATATGTTTTTTGGAAAGCCACTCATTGTTTGTATGCAAACGGGAAGGTCTACTTTACTGGGACAAGATGATGTAGAGAATGTGCAATATATGCAGGAAATCTTTAAGTTAGGATCTCAAGAGGAAGCAGCGGAGTTAGCTCAGTTTTTTAAATTTCTCGTTCCATCTACTTCATTGCATGCAGAATATGAAGAATAAATGCAACATGCCTTTATTACGCTTGTACCTAAATCTAACCAACACTCTGTTTCAATAGATGATATAAAACAACTGTTTCAGTACTATAAAACAGTTACTTCCCATACCGGAGTTCAAATTAATTACGCTTATACAAATACCGCTTTTCCTTATGAAATTTTAGATACATCAGCAACAACAGTAAAACTTCAATCGAGTCATGATCGATATGACTCGATTTATGTTGGTGTTGGAATAGAAAATGAACAATCTTTCATTCAAATTTCTTTACCCTCTAATGCAACATTTGGTGATAAAGGAAAAGCAAATGAATTTTGCCGTTTTCTAGCGAAGAAATTAGAAGGAGAATTACAATTATTTAATGGAAGGATAATGTATTTCTATAAACGTTAGATGGTATTTAGTAATCTCTTTTTTTTATGTCTTTTTTTACCTGCGATTCTTTTAGTGTACTATTCAGTACGTAAAGAATTACAAAACATCGTGCTTTTGTTATTTAGTTTATTATTTTATGCTTGGGGAGAGCCTATATATGTCTTCCTTATGCTTTTTTCTATTTTCATTAACTATTGGTTCGGGTTATGGCTTAATAAAGGACAAATATCTAATACAAATAGAAAACTCATTCTTACTATAGCAATCGTTGTCAATATTGCTATACTAGGATATTTTAAATACGCTAATTTCTTAGTAGATAATATAAACGGGATTTTTCATACAAACATTGTACTCGAAAAAATCCCATTACCAATTGGGATTTCATTTTTCACTTTCCATGCGATGAGTTATATTATTGATATTTACAAAAGAAAAGTAGAGGCTCAGCGAAATCTATTTGATTTGGCGCTATACTTTACTATTTTCCCTCAATTAGTTGCGGGACCAATCGTTCGATATAACACAATAGCTCATCAATTACATGTTAGAACCGTTAATGCTGATATGTTTTCAGAAGGCATTCGTCGTTTTATCCTTGGATTAGGAAAAAAAGTTTTGATTGCAAATCAATTGGGAGCTATTGCCGATGAAATATTTGCAATGGACCCAGCAACAATGAGCGTATCTACTGCTTGGATTGGCGCGATTGCTTATACATTACAAATTTATTTCGATTTTTCAGGCTACAGTGATATGGCCATCGGATTAGGAAAAATGTTCGGGTTTGAGTTCTTAGAAAACTTCAATTATCCGTATATATCAAAGTCGATTTCTGAATTTTGGCGTCGCTGGCATATTTCCCTTGGTTCATGGTTCCGTGATTATGTCTATATCCCACTAGGTGGCAATCGAGTATCTAGCTGGAAAATCTATCGTAACCTCTTTATAGTATGGGCGCTAACAGGTTTTTGGCATGGGGCTAGTTGGACATTTATGATTTGGGGTATCTATTACGGATGTTTAATTGCTTTGGAAAAATCCGGGTTTGAGAAAATCTTGAAAAAATTATGGTGGCCAATACAACATGTATACGTGCTGTTTTTAGTGATTATCGGTTGGGTTTTCTTCAGAGCTGACAACTTTAGCTACTGTTCTAAATTTTTACAAGCAATGTTCGGATTAAATGGATCGTTGACTGACATTACTAGTTATTTCTATGTGATGAATTATTGGGGAATCTTTATACTTGCAATAGTGACAGCAGCTCCAATTTTCTCTTGGATTAAGACTCTATTTGTAAATAAAAAGATAGTAATTTTATCTCCACTTTACTACTTGAGTGTTTTAATCATTACTATGATGTACTTAACGAATGCAACTTACAATCCATTTATTTACTTCCGCTTCTAAATGCAACTTACAATCCATTTATTTACTTCCGCTTCTAAAGGAGGGCTAACTATGAAAAATTTAACTAATCGTATATTAATCACTGGATTTCTCGCTATTATTTTCGGGATGTGTATATGGACAGCCAAAATAATATATTGGGATAAAAAAAGTTTTTCTGATTTTGAAAACAGAGAATTAGCTTTAGATCCAGTCCTAACTATGGATACTATAAAATCCGGAAAATATTTTAAAGATACTGAATTACACTTTACAGATCATATTGCAGCAAGAGATAAATTTATTGAAACTTACACAAAGTTACAATTGAAATTCAATCGAACTTTTGTAAATAATAATTACGTCGCAGATGACGGTTTCATTTTGTCTGCACCTACAAAAACAGATATGCGTGATCAAATAAAGCAATCTGTAAGTGAACTAGACAACTTAAGAAATCAATTTACAAAAACAGAATTTTATTTCTTGTTAGCTCCAAGTAAACTAACGACATTTTCGTATAAGTACCCACCATATGTAGATCGTGGGTATGATCAAAAACATCATGATTATTTTGTACAAGAATTACAGAAAATAAATTTCCCTTTTATTGATGTTCTACCTGCTATTCAAAAAGAATTTACTCACGAACAATTAGAAGAACTATACTTTAAAACGGATCACCATTGGAATATGAAAGGTGCGTTTTATGCATACGAACAAACAATGAATTACATTGCTAATCACTCTAAAGTATTTACAGGAAATGTTGTTAATCGAGATGATTATAAAACCACTATAGAAGAACCTAATGGACAATTTATTGGTAGTTGGAATAGACAATTATACACATTAATAAAAACACCTGAAACAATCCCATATGTACAATTAAAAGAAAACCCAAATGTGTGGGATAATTATACTGTCTATCTCGGTCCAAAATCAGAAGAAACAAGTAAAATGCCGATGAAGGAATTCTTTGCAGTGAACAAAAAGAAGCTTTCACCAGACTATGCATCGGTTTATCAAACAGACTATGCGCAGATTAACATCTTAAATCCAAATGCAAAAAGTAAATTGCATGCTGTCATTATTAAAGATTCTTATGCAGATGCAACTTATCCTTTATTCGCACAAGAATTCGAACAAACAACTTTTATTGATCCACGATTTGCGGCAAGTAAAAATATTAAACAAGACCTTGAAAAACTAAATGCTGATATCGTCTTATTTCTTTATAATGACACTAGTACAAGTAAAGAAATGTATCAATTTGAAAATAAAGAATAAATGGTAGTAGGAGATTTCCCAATTGAATTAGATACAGTCGTTGTTGGTGCAGGTCCTGGTGGATACGTTGCGGCAATTCGTGCAGCACAATTAGGTCAAAAGGTAGCAATCATTGAAAAAGCTAACCTTGGTGGCGTATGCTTAAACGTTGGATGTATTCCTTCAAAAGCGTTAATCAATGCAGGTCATCGTTATGAGAATGCAATGCATTCTGATGACATGGGTATCACTGCAGAGAACGTAAAAGTTGACTTTACAAAAGTTCAAGAATGGAAAAACGGCGTAGTTAAGAAATTAACTGGCGGTGTTGAAGGCCTTCTTAAAGGTAATAAAGTTGAAATCATTCGCGGTGAAGCTTACTTCGTAGATGCTAACACATTACGCGTAATGACTGAAGATGCAGCTCAAACGTATACGTTTAAAAATGCTGTTCTTGCAACTGGTTCTACACCAATCGAAATTCCTGGATTCAAATACTCTAAACGTGTTATCAACTCTACAGGTGCTTTAAGCTTACCTGAAATTCCTAAAAAACTTGTTGTAATCGGCGGCGGTTACATCGGTATGGAATTAGGTACTGCATATGCTAACTTCGGTACAGAAGTTACTGTAGTAGAAGCTGGCGACGAAATCTTAGCTGGTTTTGAAAAAGCAATGAGCTCTGTTGTTAAACGTGCTCTTCAAAAGAAAGGTAACGTAAATATCCATACAAAAGCTATGGCTAAAGGCGTTGAAGAAACAGAAACTGGCGTAAAAGTTAGCTTCGAAGTTAAAGGTGAAATCCAAACTGTAGAAGCAGATTACGTATTAGTAACTGTAGGTCGTCGTCCAAACACTCAAGAAATCGGTCTTGAGCAAGTTGGAGTTAAAATGACTGACCGCGGTATCATCGAAATCGATGAGCAATGCCGTACAAACGTACCAAACATCTATGCAATCGGTGATATCGTTCCTGGACCACCATTAGCTCACAAAGCTTCTTACGAAGGTAAAGTAGCTGTTGAAGCAATTAGTGGCCATGCATCAGCTATCGATTACATCGGAATTCCTGCAGTATGCTTCACTGATCCAGAATTAGCATCTGTTGGTTACACTAAGAAACAAGCTGAAGAAGCAGGAATGACTGTAGCTGTATCTAAGTTCCCATTTGCTGCAAACGGTCGTGCGTTATCATTAAACAGCACTGACGGTTTCCTACAACTTGTAACACGTAAAGAAGATGGTCTTCTTGTAGGTGCTCAAGTTGCAGGCGCAGGTGCTTCTGATATTATCTCTGAGATTGGTTTAGCTATCGAAGCTGGAATGACAGCTGAAGATATCGCTCAAACAATCCACGCTCACCCAACATTAGGTGAAATCACAATGGAAGCAGCTGAAGTTGCTCTTGGAATGCCAATTCACGTTGTAAAATAAGTGGCATTTGAATTTAAACTACCAGATATCGGTGAAGGTATCCACGAAGGTGAAATCGTAAAATGGTTTATTAAACCAGGCGATGAAGTAAATGAAGACGATGTACTTCTTGAAGTGCAAAATGATAAAGCAGTAGTAGAAATCCCTTCTCCTGTTAAAGGTAAAGTACTTGAAGTACTTGTAGAAGAAGGAACAGTTGCAATTGTAGGAGATACATTAATTAAATTTGATGCTCCTGGATACGAAAACCTTAAATTTAAAGGTGACGATCATGATGAAGCTCCAAAAGCTGAAGAAGCAGCAGTAGAAGCTCCAGCAGCGGAAGCTACTCCAGCAGCAACTGCAGAAGTAGTAAATGAGCGCGTTATCGCTATGCCATCTGTTCGTAAATATGCTCGTGAAAAAGGTGTAGATATTCATACAGTAGCTGGTTCTGGTAAGAACGGCCGCGTTGTGAAAGCTGACATCGATGCATTTGCAAACGGTGGACAAACTGTAGCTGCAACTGAGGCTCCAGCAGCAGTAGAAGCTACTCCAGCAGCAGCGAAAGAAGAAGCACCAAAAGCACAACCAATCCCAGCTGGTGAATATCCAGAAACTCGTGAGAAAATGAGTGGTATCCGTAAAGCGATTGCGAAAGCAATGGTTAACTCTAAGCATACAGCTCCTCACGTAACATTAATGGATGAAATTGATGTAACTGAGCTTGTTGCTCACCGTAAGAAGTTCAAAGCTGTTGCAGCGGACAAAGGTATTAAATTAACTTACCTTCCATACGTTGTTAAAGCTTTAACATCTGCATTACGTGAATACCCAATGTTAAATACTTCTTTAGACGATGCATCTCAAGAAGTAGTTCATAAACATTACTTCAACATCGGTATCGCAGCTGATACAGACAAAGGTCTATTAGTACCAGTTGTTAAAGATACAGATCGTAAATCTATCTTTACTATCTCTAACGAGATCAATGAACTTGCTGGTAAAGCACGTGACGGTCGTTTAGCTCCAACTGAAATGAAAGGTGCTTCTTGCACAATTACAAACATTGGTTCTGCAGGTGGACAATGGTTCACTCCAGTTATCAATCACCCAGAAGTAGCAATCCTTGGTATCGGCCGTATCGCTGAGAAGCCAGTTGTGAAAAATGGTGAGATCGTTGCAGCTCCAGTATTAGCATTATCTCTAAGCTTTGACCATCGTTTAATTGACGGCGCAACTGCTCAAAAAGCATTAAACCAAATTAAACGTCTATTGAATGACCCACAATTATTAGTAATGGAGGCGTAAATGGCTCAAATGACAATGATTCAAGCAATCACTGATGCTTTACGCGTTGAAATGAAAAATGATCCTAACGTACTTGTGTTTGGTGAAGACGTTGGTGTAAACGGCGGAGTATTCCGTGCTACTGAAGGTTTACAAGCTGAATTCGGTGAAGATCGTGTAATGGATACTCCACTTGCAGAGTCAGGTATTGGTGGACTTGCAGTTGGACTTGCACTTGAAGGTTTCCGTCCAGTTCCAGAAATTCAATTCTTCGGTTTCATTTATGAAGTAATGGATTCAGTTTCTGGTCAATTAGCTCGTATGCGTTACCGTTCTGGTGGACGTTGGACTGCTCCAGTAACAATTCGTTCTCCATTCGGTGGCGGTGTTCATACTCCTGAACTACATGCTGATAGCTTAGAAGGATTAGTGGCACAACAACCTGGCCTAAAAGTTGTTATTCCATCTACTCCATACGATGCAAAAGGTCTTTTAATCTCTGCGATTCGTGACAACGATCCAGTTATCTACTTAGAGCATATGAAATTGTACCGTTCATTCCGTCAAGATGTACCAGAAGGCGATTACACAATTGATTTAGGTAAAGCTGATATTAAACGTGAAGGTACAGATGTATCTGTTATCGCTTATGGTGCTATGGTTCATGCTGCATTAAAAGCTGCTGAAGAACTTGAAAAAGAAGGTATCTCTTTAGAGGTTGTTGACTTACGTACAGTTCAACCATTAGATATCGAAACAATCATCGCTTCTGTTGAAAAAACAGGTCGCGTAGTTGTAGTTCAAGAAGCTCAAAAACAAGCTGGTATTGCAGCTAACGTTGTAGCGGAAATTAACGACCGTGCAATCTTAAACTTAGAAGCTCCGGTTGTACGTGTTGCAGCTGCTGATACAGTATTCCCATTCTCTCAAGCTGAGAGCGTATGGTTACCAAACCATAAAGATATTGTTGAAGCTGTTAACAAAGTAATGAACTTCTAATTGCGCTTTTTAAACTGGAAAATAGCCAGTGAAAGCGTTTCAGAATATGGTTCAAGAGAGGAAGAGGTGAACGGAATGGGTACTAAAACAAAAAAGACCCTATTTAATGTTGATGAGCAAATGAAAGCTATCGCAGCTCAATTTGAAACATTACAAATTTTAAATGAAAATGGCGAAGTTGTGAATGAAGCAGCTATGCCTGAATTATCTGATGATCAATTAAAAGAATTAATGCGTCGTATGGTGTATACTCGCGTACTAGATCAACGTTCTATTTCTTTAAACCGTCAAGGACGTTTAGGTTTCTACGCACCTACAGCTGGACAAGAAGCTTCTCAATTAGCAAGTCATTTCGCACTTGAAGCAGAAGACTTTATCTTACCAGGATACCGTGATGTACCACAATTAGTATGGCACGGATTACCATTATATCAAGCATTCTTATTCTCTCGTGGACACTTCATGGGTAACCAAATGCCTGAGAATGTAAATGCATTAGCTCCACAAATCATTATCGGTGCGCAAATCATCCAAACTGCTGGTGTTGCGTTAGGTATGAAACTACGTGGTAAAAAATCTGTTGCAATTACTTACACTGGTGACGGTGGTGCTTCACAAGGTGACTTCTACGAAGGTATGAACTTTGCAGGTGCATTCAAAGCTCCAGCAATCTTCGTTGTTCAAAACAACCGTTATGCAATCTCTACTCCAGTAGAAAAGCAATCTGCAGCTAAAACTGTAGCACAAAAAGCAGTAGCAGCAGGTATTTACGGAATTCAAGTAGACGGTATGGATCCATTAGCTGTATACGCAGCAACTGCTTTCGCTCGTGAGCGCGCAGTAAATGGCGAAGGCCCTACTTTAATCGAGACTTTAACATTCCGTTACGGTCCACATACAATGGCTGGTGATGACCCAACTCGTTACCGTACAAAAGATATCGAAAACGAATGGGAACAAAAAGATCCAATCGTACGCTTCCGTAAGTTCTTAGAAACTAAAGGCCTATGGTCTCAAGAAGTTGAAGAGAAAGTAATCGAAGAAGCAAAAGAAGATATCAAACAAGCAATTGCTAAGGCTGACCAAGCTCCAAAACAAAAAGTTACTGATTTAATGGAAATCATGTACGAAAAAATGCCTTACAACTTAGCTGAACAATATGAAATTTACAAAGAAAAGGAGTCGAAGTAAATGCTTACAATGAACGATGTAATTCGCGAAGGAGACCCTATTTTGCGAAATGTTGCAGAAGAGGTGTCGTTACCAGCGAGTGAAGAAGATACAAATACCCTTAAAGAAATGATTGATTTTGTAATAAATAGCCAAGATCCTGAACTGGCTGAAAAATACAGTTTACGCCCTGGAATCGGATTAGCAGCTCCGCAAATCGGTATTTCAAAGAAAATGATTGCGGTTCATGTAACTGATACGAACGGTACGTTATATAGCCATGCATTATTCAATCCAAAAATCATTAGTCATTCTGTTGAACGTACATATTTACAAAGCGGTGAAGGTTGTCTATCTGTAGACCGCGAAGTACCTGGCTATGTCCCTCGTTACACAAGAATTACAGTGAAAGCAACATCCATTAACGGAGAAGAAGTAAAATTACGCTTAAAAGGTTTACCAGCAATTGTATTCCAACATGAGATTGATCATTTAAATGGTGTTATGTTCTATGACCATATTAATAAAGAAAATCCATTTACCGCTCCTGATGATTCAAAACCTTTAGAGCGCTAAATGAATGATAAAATTGTCTTTTTTGATATTGATGGAACATTATTAGATCACGATAAGAAAATTCCGCAATCTACACGAGATGCAGTAAGACATTTGCAGGAAAAAGGTGTGCATGTAGCAATTGCGACAGGACGCGCACCGTTTATGTTTGAAGATATTCGTAAGGAACTCAATATACATAATTATGTTAGTTTTAACGGACAGTATGTTGTCTTTGAAGATGAAGTAGTATTTAATAATCCGTTACACCCAGCTGCTCTACACAAGTTTACTCAGTTTGCAAAACAAGAAGGATATCCACTTGTATATCTTGACCATCAAGAAATGAGAGCGACAGTGGAATATCATGATTATGTGAAAGAAGGTTTTGGAAGCTTGCAGTTCGAGCATCCAGCATATGAGCCTGATTTTTACGAAAAACGTGATATTTATCAAACGCTTCTTTTTTGTGAAGTAAATGAAGAGGAAAAGTTTATTAATCAATATCCAGATTTTCATTTTATTCGTTGGCATGCGTATTCAATGGATATCATTCCAAATGGTGGTTCTAAGGCAAAAGGGATTGAGAAGTTCATTGAAAAATTAGGATTTAGCCGTGAACAAGTGTATGCATTTGGAGATGGTTTAAACGATTTAGAAATGATTGAAGCAGTTGGGATAGGCATTGTGATGGGGAATGGTCATGAAGATTTGAAAAAACTTGCAAATCATGTGACAAAGGATGTTAGTGAAGACGGTATATATCATGGGTTAAAATGGGCTGGACTGTTATAAATGTCAGAGATAGAGTTTTCACTAGTAATATGCATGTTTAGAATAAGGAAAGGAAGGAGTAATCATGCTGAAGAAGCTGAAGAAAAAGCTTAAATGATTTTTAAAGTATTTTATCAAGAAAAATTAACTGAGGTCCCAGTACGTGAAAATACAAAAGTTGTATATTTAGAGGCTACGTCTGAAAAGGATGTTCGTAAAAAATTAAATAAGTTCGCATATAATATCGAGTTTGTTCAGTCTGTTACTGGTAATCATCTTGAATATGAAAAACAAAACGCTGATTTAATATTAGCGGAAATCGTATAGATGAAATTTCTAAAGAATGATCAGGCTGCCGTTTTTGCTTTAGGTGGACTTGGTGAAATCGGTAAAAATACATATGCTGTTCAATTTCAAGATGAAATTATTATAATTGATGCTGGAATTAAATTTCCAGAAGACGAACTCCTCGGGATCGATTATGTAATACCAGATTACACTTATTTTGTGCGAAACGAAGATAAAATTAAAGGGTTATTCATTACACATGGTCACGAAGATCATATCGGTGGAATTCCTTACCTGTTACGTCAAGTAAACATTCCAATTTACGGCGGAAAATTAGCAATTGCCCTAATAAAAAACAAATTAGAAGAGCACGGATTACTTCGTAAAGCGAAGCTTTATGAAATTCAAGAAGATGATGTTATTAAATTTAAAAAGACATCTGTTTCCTTCTTCCGTACAACTCACAGTATTCCGGATTCATACGGAGTTGTTGTGAAAACACCTCAAGGACAAGTCGTTCATACAGGTGATTTCAAATTCGATTTCACACCAGTCGGTGAGCCAGCAGATTTAACAAAAATGGCTGAAATCGGAAAAGACGGTGTACTTTGTCTCTTATCTGACAGTACAAACAGTGAAGTTCCAAACTTTACGATGTCTGAGCGCCGTGTTGGTGATAGTATTCAAGATATATTCCGCAAAGTAGAAGGTCGTATTATCTTCGCAACCTTTGCATCGAATATCCATCGCTTACAACAAGTTGTTGAGGCTGCTGTTGAAAATAATCGTAAAGTAGCTGTATTTGGTCGAAGCATGGAAGCAGCTATCGAGATTGGACAAAACCTTGGGTATATCCGATGTCCAAAAGATACATTCATAGACACATCTCAACTAAACCGCCTACCAGCTAATAAAGTGGTTATTTTATGTACTGGTAGTCAAGGTGAACCAATGGCAGCACTTTCCCGTATTGCAAATGGTACTCATCGTCAAATTCAAATTATTCCTGGCGACACAGTTGTTTTCTCTTCTTCACCAATCCCTGGTAACACAATTAGTGTAAGCCGTACAATTAACATGTTGTATCGTGCTGGTGCTAATGTAGTCCATGGCAAGCTGTCAAACATTCATACGAGTGGACATGGCGGACAAGAAGAGCAAAAACTAATGCTACGTCTAATTAAACCAAAGTACTTCATGCCAATTCATGGTGAATATCGTATGCAACGTATGCATATGAAATTAGCGAATGATTGCGGTATTCCAGAAGAAAATTGTTTCATTATGGATAATGGAGATGTTCTCGCTTTACGTTCTGATGAAGCAAGTGTAGCTGGAAAAATCCCATCTGGTTCTGTCTATATCGATGGAAACGGCATTGGAGATATCGGTAATATCGTATTACGCGATCGTCGCATCCTTTCTGAAGAAGGGCTTGTAATTGTAGTTGTAAGCATCGATATGAAAGAATTTAAAGTTGCAGCAGGACCTGATATCATCTCGCGTGGTTTCGTTTATATGCGTGAAAGCAGCGATTTAATTAACGATGCTCAAACATTGATTACAACACATTTAGAAAAAGTAATGGAACGTAAAACAACACAATGGTCTGAAATTAAAAATGAGATTACAGACACATTAGCACCATTCCTATACGAAAAAACGAAACGTCGCCCAATGATTTTACCAATCATTATGGAAATATAAGTGAGTGAGAAAGAAAAAGAATTTGCAGTCATCGGGCTTGGGCGTTTCGGCGGAAGTATTTGCCGAGAACTAGCTCAATTAGGTATGGAAGTAATGGCAATTGATTCAGATGAGGATAAAATTAATGAGTTTGCAAATATAGCTTCGCATGCTGTAATTGCAGATTCAACAGATGAGATGGTATTGAAAAGTCTTGGTATTCGTAATTTTGATCATGTAGTCGTTGCTATCGGAGATAATTTAAATTCAAGTATTTTAACAACGTTAATTTTGAAAGAGTTAGGTGTAAAAAATATTACTGTAAAAGCTCAAAATGACTATCATGAAAAAGTATTAAGTAAGATAGGTGCAGATCACATTGTACATCCAGAACGTGATATGGGAAAACGGATTGCTAATAATATTGCATCAAGTAATGTATTAGACTATCTTGAGCTTTCAGATGAGCATAGTATTGTAGAGATTATTGCAAATAAAAAAATTGATGGGCATTCTTTAATTGAATTAGATATTCGTGCGAAGTTTGGATTGAATATTGTAGCAATTAAACGCGGGAAAGAAGTTATCGTCTCTCCTCGAGCTACGGAAAATATTCAAGCGGGGGATATATTAATTGTAATTGGTCATGATGACGAAGTAGATCGTTTTAAACACTTTTTAAGATAAGTGCAAATTAGCAGTGCAATTTTGTGTTGCGTCTTATATGCTTATGTTATTATTGCAGCGGTTTATTTTGGAATAAGTTTTTATGCCTATCGTTTAGCTGATAATAATGAGTATGACGAAACATATAAATGGGTGAAGAGATATTTATCGCCTGTACTAGAAATTATGAATGGGTTTGTACTCTTTTTATTTATTGGATTAATTGCTTTCTCAACGAGTTTAGTAGGGAATAAAACTACATTATTTGTACTAGGTATCATTATTTTTATGTTGCTAGGCATACGAATTGGTAATACGGTCTTTTGGAATGAAAGAAAAGTAGATGGTTGGACGGGAATGTTAATCCCGTGTATGCTAGCTGCAATCGTGACAAATATAGAGCATGAATATTATCAATTACACTTTTGGCTTATTATCGTTTTAACGATTCTTTCTGTTTTGTATATAAGTACAGTAGTACTAACATACATTGCATATGAAAAAGGAGATGTTCAAGGTACCCGTTTCTTTAGAGGACGAGCACTATTCTGGAGTGTGCCAACAATGGCGGTTATCGGGATTATTGCGATAGTAGTGAATGGATATCAATTTTCTAATTGGCAACTGTTGTTAGAAAATTGGTGGATTTTCATCGTTTCGTTTATTGCTTTTTTAGGCGCAACGCATTATTTATTCCATCAACATCATTACATATGGGCGCTTGTATTTGCTTTTACGCAGCTTCTATTTGCTTTTTTCGGCCAAGAAACGTTATTGTTCGTTTTTGAAACATTTAGTTCGTTTGGAAATATATTTGTATTTGGTATGTTACTTGTTGGTATCGCCTTTTATTTACAACAATATTTTTATATACAAAAACAAAAATAAATGACAGTAAGCAAATTTGTCCAAGTTCGTAGAGATTTACACAAAATCCCGGAAATTGGATTTAAAGAGTGGAAAACACAACAGTACATTTTAGAGTATATAGAAACACTTCCTAACGAATATTTGGAAGTAAAAACATGGAAAACAGGTGTAATTGTTAAAGTAAATGGGAAAAGCCCAGAGAAAATAATAGGTTATCGTGCAGATATAGATGGTTTGCCAATAACAGAGGAAACTGGATACGAATTTGCTTCTGTACATGAAGGAATGATGCATGCATGTGGACATGATTTGCATACAACAATTGGTCTAGGCCTCCTAACAGCAGCTGTGAGTGAAAGAATAGATGATGACCTTGTGTTTCTATTCCAGCCGGCAGAAGAAGGTCCAGGTGGCGCTCTTCCTATGTTAGAAAGTGAGGAGCTAAAAGGATGGAAGCCTAATATAATTCTTGGTCTTCATATTGCACCAGAATACGCTGTAGGAACAATTGCGACAAAAGAAGGTCTGTTATTTGCGAATACATCAGAATTATATGTTGATTTAAAAGGAAAAGGTGGACATGCGGCTTATCCACATGCTGCGAATGATATGATTGTTGCAGCCAGTCACCTTGTTACACAACTTCAATCCGTTATTAGTCGTAATGTGAATCCTCTTGACAGTGCGGTAATTACAATTGGAAAAATAACAGGTGGTAAAGTTCAAAATATTATCGCAGAAAAATCTCGCTTAGAAGGAACGGTTCGAACATTATCAGTAGAGTCCATGCAACGTGTTAAAAGCAGAATTGAGGCAATTGTTGCAGGAATAGAAGCTTCTTTCCAATGTGAAGCAGTTATTGATTACGGCGCGATGTATCATCAAGTGTATAACCATGAAGAGTTAACGAGAGAGTTTATGCAATTTGTGCGTGAACAAACTGATATAAACGTAATTACATGTACTGAGGCAATGACAGGTGAAGATTTTGGTTATATGCTTCGAGAGATTCCTGGATTTATGTTTTGGCTTGGAGTAAATTCAGAATATGGTTTACATCATGCGAAATTAAAACCAGATGAAGAAGCGATTGAAAAGACAATTGTATTTTTAGACCAATATGTAAAGTGGAAAGGGAATAGAAATTGAATGAAAATGATGGACGCTAACGAAATTATTTCGTTTATTCAAAAAAGTGAAAAGAAAACTCCTGTAAAGGTATACATAAAAGGGGATTTAAAAGAAGTAACATTCCCTGAAACAGTACAAGCATTTGTAAATAAAAAATCTGGTGTAGTATTCGGAGAATGGTCTGAAATTAAGACAATTCTTGATGAAAATAGCAAACACATTGTTGACTATGTAGTTGAGAACGACCGTCGTAATTCTGCAATCCCAATGCTTGATTTAAAAGGTATTAAAGCTCGTATTGAGCCAGGCGCAATTATTCGTGACCACGTTGAAATTGGTGACAACGCTGTTATCATGATGAATGCAACAATTAACATCGGTGCTGTAATTGGCGAAGGTACTATGATCGACATGAACGCAGTACTTGGTGGACGTGCAACAGTTGGTAAAAACTGTCATGTAGGTGCAGGTGCTGTACTTGCGGGTGTTATTGAGCCACCTTCTGCAAAACCAGTTATCGTTGAAGACGATGTTGTAATTGGTGCAAATGTAGTTGTTTTAGAGGGCGTTACAGTAGGTAAAGGTGCAGTTGTAGCAGCAGGAGCTGTTGTAACAGAAGATGTGCCTCCATATACAGTTGTTGCGGGAACTCCAGCACGTGTAATTAAAGAAATTGATGAGAAGACAAAAGCGAAAACTGAAATCAAACAAGAGCTTCGTCAATTAAACCCAGAGAAATAAATGGAAGCTAAGGAAAGAGGGAGAAAGTTGCAAATTGATGATTTTCAAATGATGGTTGTGTTAGCCCAGGAATCAAATATGAGAAAAGCGGCGGAACGTTTATTTGTTTCCCAACCTGCGCTTAGTCAACGATTACAATCTATGGAGAAACAATGGGGAATGAAATTTTTTATTCGTTCACAAAAAGGATTGACAATTACACCTGAAGGGGAAAAAGTCGCAAATTATGCAAAAGAAATGTTACAAAGAGAAGAGAATATTAAGAGCGAACTGGCAGTTTTTAGAACGGAAACATATGGAACGTTAAAAATAGCTGTTGCATCGGTTATTGGTCAATATTGGCTCCCTCCTGTGTTGAAAAAGTTTGTGCAAAAGTATCCTTCTGTGAAGATAGCGCTGTTTACTGGCTGGAGTAGTGAAGTGCAAAAGCAATTTTATGAGGGCGATGTTCATGTAGCTATATTAAGGGGATCACAGGAATATAAAGGACAAAAGCAACAATTATTTGAAGATGAATTATATTTAGTCGATAAAGAAATAAAAGATATTTCGATGTTAAAAGAAACAAATAGACCATTTATTCAATTTAAAAGTGATTCGACTTATTATGGTCAAATACAAAATTGGTGGTATGGGTTATTCTCTAACCCACCTAAGCGAACAATTGTAGTTGATCAAATTGAGACGTGCAAACAACTTGTTCTAAATGGTATAGGTTATGCGTTATTGCCTTCTACAGTATTAAAAGAAGTGCAGGAAAATATGTATAAAACACCTGTTCAATTAACGAGAGAAACATGGTTGTTAACGAGTGAATCAGCAAGACAATTGAAGCAAGTACAAGCGTTTTTAGAAATTATAGAAGAAATTCAAATGGAAAAATAAATGATTAGTATTCCGAAAGACGAGTTTCAGCAAATTCTTGTGAAAGATTTAATGATTTCATCAGAAAAAGTAGCACATGTCCAAATTGGGAATGGATTAGAGCATGCTTTACTCGTTCTTGTGAAATCTGGATATTCGGCAATACCTGTTTTAGACCCAATGTATAAATTACATGGGTTGATTAGTACTGCTATGATTTTAGATGGTATGTTAGGGTTAGAGCGCATTGAGTTTGAAAGACTTGATAATATGAAAGTAGAACAAGTGATGAAGGAAGATATTCCGGTTCTTAAGTTAGAAGATTCATTTGCAAAAGCTTTAGAAATGACAATTGATCATCCTTTTATTTGTGCTGTAAATGAAGAAGGGTATTTCGAGGGGATTTTAACACGTAGAGCTATTTTAAAATTATTGAATAAAAAAGTACGGCAGCATAATCGATAGATGCAAAGGGAATTTGTTTTAACGAAAGAAGAAGAAAGTTTGTTACTAGATATTTTATTTCAACAAAATTATGCAAGTGAAATTTTAGCTGTAGAACTTACAGATATTGAGAATGGTTTGAAACAGACAGATGTGACGCAATATAAAAAAATCACAAGGTTATTTTACAGATTAAAAAATAAAGGGTATTAAGTGGACGGTGGGCATAAATTCTATAATGTTTCAGAGAGACATTTGAATTTTGATACGGTCTTTAACCGCATTTGTAGTTTCATTGAAAAGGATCCACGAAATTTATATCGATTATCTATTGGGACAGACTCACAAGCACATCAAAAAGATACGAGATTTATTACGGCAATCCATATTCACCGTGTTGGAAAAGGGGCTTGGGGATGTTTACACCATAGGTCAGTAAAAGATAAGCCGGCAACATTACGGGAGAAAATATATTTAGAAACACAGTTTAGTCAAGAAATCGCCTGCCTATTTACTCCTAACCATATACAAACCATATGGGATTTATTGCATCCATATGCTCAAGATGGGGCTGGGTTCATAATGGAAATTCATTTGGACATAGGGAATGATGGTTTAACAAAAGAATTTATTTTAGATATGACAGCGAAAATTCAAGCGATGGGATTAACTGCAAAAATTAAGCCGGATGCTTATGCGGCATTTAGTTATGCAAATCGATATACGAAATAAATGTTCTTTCTGTTTTTTCCTTCGCATTTCGACAAATTTTTAGTTGAGTTTCTGGCCAATAACCTTTATCCTAGACTGTGGAACATTTTTTCTGTTATGACGGATAGAATGAGTATAGCTGTAAAACCTATTGGTAGGAAGATTAGAGAAAGGAGAGATTTCATGTCTCTACTCCAAGGAATTTTAACACGACTTGTTAGTCTACAAGAACAAGCTGTAAGCGGTGAAGTAGCACAACGCTATTTTGAAGTGAACGGTGAGCGCAAATGTAGCGTGAAATTTTTCGATAAAAGTGAAATGTATGAGTTAGAAGTGTATCAACAAGGTGAAAAACCTCAAGTGTATCAATTCGATAATATCGATATGGTTGCAATTGAGATTTACGATATCATTTCTTGAATGAAAAAAATTGAGGTTTACACACAACCTGATTGTCCGCCATGTGTCATTGTGAAAGAATTTTTAAAGCATAATAACGTTGCATATGAAGAATTTGACGTAAAAAAAGACGCTGCTGCTCGCGATCGTCTTTTATACGACTATGATTCCTATTCAACTCCAACAGTTGTAATTGACGGTGAAGTGGTTGCAGGTTTTCAAATTGAAAAATTACAACAGCTACTCAATATAGAATAGATGAGGAAATATGGAATATGGCTTGTTCTATTTGTATGTGTTGCCTTTCTAGTTGGTTATAGTGTTACAACTGTTTTAGGAAAAGAGGAATTAAAAGTCGACCGGAAAGAAGTGTTTACAACGATACAAAAAGGCTATGAAACCCAATTTTCAATTCGCGGGAAGCATTTGCCGATGAATAGGATGATAGAGACGTTATCACCGTATTTTACAGATAATTTCCTTCAAGTATTTACAGATGAAAATAGTAGAAGTGATAAACAAAGTGGTGAATATTTACTTCCAGCAAAAGAAGCACCGTTTTCTTTTAATTCGGAAACGAAAATGGCGTATGATGAAGAGCATAAAAATTTATATGTATATGAGCGGGCGAAAAGTGGACAATATCAAATTGTAACATTGAAAAGGGATCAAGATAAATGGAAATTAGCAGGGTATCATGAAAGCCAAGAACTTTTAACTGAAATAAAAAGGTTACAACAATTATAAATGAGTAACTTGGATAAAGTCCTTCCTTATTATCAAGCTATTTTTAGTGCTGATGAACATACAGTAATTGGATATGAAGTAGTAGGACGTATTCAAACAGAAGAGGGCATACAAAGTTTAGCTTCGTTCTTTCATGATGATTCTATTCCAAGTGAGTTTCAACTGGAAGCGGATAACATTATAGTAGAAAAAGCTTTAAACCGTTATTTAGAAAGCAATCAAAAATTGTTATTATTTATACATCGGAATGCTAACGTATTAATGAATGACGAAGATGAAAGTTTACTTCAACTTTTATTGATGTATGAAAAACAAGGTTTAAATTTGAACCACATTGTTTTAGAGATAACAGAGCATGAATGTAAAGAAGATATTGAGCAATTTAATCATTTGCTGATGTATTATCGTACATATGGTATTCAAATTTCGATTAATAAAGTTGGAACGGGTACAAGTAATTTAGAACGTATTAGCGTGTTAGCACCTGATATTTTAAAAGTAGATTTAACAAACTTAAGGCAAACTGCACTTATACAATCTTATCAAGATATTTTATATTCCTTATCTTTACTTGCAAGAAGAATTGGTGCAACATTGTTATATGAAGAAATTGATGCTTTTTATCAATTACAATATGCTTGGAAAAACGGTGGTAGATACTATCAGGGTAATTATTTAAAAGAATGTTTACCTGATTTTATTGAAACGAATGTTTTAAAAGAGCGACTTGGTAATGAATGTCATCAATTTATTCAGCATGAGAAAAAGAAGTTGCAAAAAATTTATCATTTAACAGAGATGTTACGTGATCGAATTGGTGATGTTCTGTCAAAACAAAAAAAGAATGAAGATATAAATGATTGGTTATTACAATTTAGCCAAAGTATATCACAATGTAGTTTTCGCATATTTATTTGCAATGAAGATGGTTTTCAACAATCAGGTAATGTTATGAAAAAAGATGGGGAATGGATTGTGATGCCGGAGTATTATATGAAGAACTGGAGTTGGCGTCCGTATTTTCTTGAGAATATTATGAAAATGCGTTTTGAAAATAAGGCGAGACTTTCAGATTTATATGCCGATATCGAAACTGGTGAAATGGTACGAACATTTTCTTTCCCGATTGATGATGAAAACTTTTTATTTATAGATTTATCTTATGAATATTTATATGAAGAAGATGTTTTATTTTAAATGAATGTGTATTCATTTTTGGGAGGGATATATGTGAAAGAGAAGGTAGTAATTATAACAGGTGGATCGAGTGGAATGGGAAAAGGAATGGCAACTCGTTTTGCAAAAGAAGGGGCACGAGTTGTTATTACAGGGCGTACAAAAGAAAAATTGGAGGAAACAAAGTTAGAAATTGAACAGTTTCCAGGGCAAGTATTGCCTGTACAAATGGATGTACGAAATACTGAAGATATTCAGAAAATGATTGAACATATTGATGAAAAGTTCGGAAGAATTGATATTTTAATAAATAATGCAGCTGGCAACTTTATTTGTCCAGCTGAAGATTTATCTGTGAATGGTTGGAATTCGGTAATTAATATTGTGTTAAATGGCACATTTTATTGCAGTCAAGCTGTTGGGAAGTATTGGATTGAGAAAGGTATAAAAGGAAATATCATTAATATGGTAGCGACATATGCATGGGATGCAGGTCCAGGAGTTATTCATTCGGCTGCAGCAAAGGCTGGAGTGTTAGCAATGACTAAAACGCTTGCTGTTGAGTGGGGACGTAAATATGGAATACGAGTTAACGCTATCGCACCAGGGCCGATTGAACGTACGGGCGGTGCCGATAAATTATGGATTTCAGAAGAAATAGCTAAGCGTACACTACAAAGTGTGCCACTTGGAAGACTAGGTACGCCAGAAGAAATTGCGGGTCTAGCTTATTATTTATGTTCAGATGAAGCTGCATACATAAATGGAACTTGCATGACAATGGATGGAGGACAACACTTGCATCAATATCCATTTTAAATGAAGCAAATTACAAGAAGAAATTTTTTAAAAAATGGAATGCGCACTTGTCTATATTCATTTATAACCACTAGTATCGGTTACTATTACGCTAAATACATAGAGCCGCATATGATCTCTTTTACAGAGCACACACTAAAATCACAGCTCATACCAAAAAGTTTTCATGGTATGAAGATTCTTCAATTTAGCGATTTACATCTCGGATACTATTTCTCGCTCCACCATTTATCTCAAATCATTTCTAAGATTAATGCTGCAAACCCAGATATTGTCCTTTTTACTGGTGATCTCATTGATAATTACCAAACATATACTGACACTCCTTTCGTTGCATCCATTTTAAAGAATATACAAGCGCCCTTCGGTAAATTTGCTATTTATGGTAACCATGATCACGGCGGATATGGAACTGAATACTATGATCACATCATGCGTGAATCTGGATTTGAACTATTACAAAATAGCGAAAAACGAATTCGTCTACTGGATAATAGTGAAATTTCTATTTTCGGACTCGATGATATACTACTTGGCAAACCAAAAATAGCAGAAACACTACAACAAGCGCGGCAAAATACTTATAACATTGTTCTTGTTCACGAGCCAGATATTGCGCCACAAATTGCTACATATCCAATCAACTTGCAACTTTCTGGTCATAGCCACGGCGGACAAGTAAAAATCCCTTTTTTAGGTGCTATCGTTACCCCATCACTTGCCAAACACTACATTGAAGGCTTCTATTCCATTCAAGACTTATCTCTCTATGTCAATCGCGGACTTGGAAGAACACGTGTCCCATTCCGGTTTATGTCAAAACCTGAAATTACACTCTTCACCCTACAACATTCGTAAATGTATCCATATTATCAACCAATCCCAGTTCGTTCAGCACCTATTGGCCCAGTAGGCGACTCACGATTCTTTCCGTTTTTTGGCGTTCCATTTCTAGCGGGAATTGCTGGTGGATTGCTCGGCGGAGCATTAGCTTTCGGCCCTAGACCATTTTATCCACCTTATCCCCCACCTTACCCGCCACCAGCACCTTATCCTTGTTATGGTGGACCTTGTCAACAACCATACTATTATTAAATGGAATTGTTGAAGGGGAACATCGTAAATTTAAATGATACAGCATATTACAATAATCGAGAGCTAAGTTGGTTAGCATTTAATGAACGTGTACTACAAGAAGCACAAGATGAAAATAATCCACTCTTGGAAAGATTAAAGTTTATTAGTATTTTTAGCTCGAATTTAGATGAATTCTTTATGGTACGTGTAGCGGGTTTGAAAGATCAAGTGAGTGCTGGATTTAACCAACCAGAAAATAAAGCTGGCTTAACACCAAAAAAGCAATTAAATAAAATTGCGATAAAGGCCCATGAATTAATGACTGTACAATATGATACGTTTAAAAATTATGTGTTGCCAGCGCTGGAGCTAGAGGGGATTGAGCGTTTAACATTCCACGATTTGACGAAAGAACAGAGAGAATTTATAGAAGAGTATTTTGATGAGCAGATTTTCCCAGTCTTAACACCTGTAGCTATCGATGCATATCGTCCATTTCCGATGTTATTAAATAAAAGTTTGAATTTGGCTACTCTTTTATATGATGAAAAACAAGTGGAGGAAGAAAACCGCACGAAGTTAGGAATTGTACAAGTTCCTTCATTACTTGAACGGTTCATATTTTTACCGAGTGAAGGGCAAAAGCATAAATTTATTTTATTAGAAGATGTAATTAGTGGTTTTACTCATAAATTATTTACAGGATATAAAGTATCATCTGTTACTCGTTTCCGTATTACACGCAATGCGGATTTAACAATTCATGAAGAAGGTGCGAGGGATTTATTAAAGGTAATTGAAAAAGAATTAAAAAAGCGTAAGTGGGGAGCTGCTGTACGTTTAGAAGTTGGCAAAGAGCATATTGATGAAAGAGTATTAGCATTATTATATGAGGTGTTGGAAGTAAAAGATGAAGATGTGTATATAATGGATGGACCGTTAGATTTAACATGTCTATTTTCTTTATATAAAAGAATAGCTCCTTTATATGAACATTTAGTATATCCGGCTCTTATTCCGCAACGGCCTCAAGACTTAGGGGATGCGGAAGATGTATTTGAAAAAGCAATTGAGCATGATATTTTATTACATCATCCCTTTGAATCGTTTCAGCCAGTAGTTGATTTTGTCCGTGATGCGGCAGACGATCCGAATGTACTTGCGATCAAACAAACATTATATCGAGTAAGTGGGGATTCGCCGATTATTCAGGCGCTAAAGGTAGCGGCTGAAAAAGGAAAACAAGTGACGGTATTAGTTGAATTAAAGGCAAGATTTGATGAAGAAAATAATGTGCATTGGGCTAAAGAATTAGAAAAGGCGGGCTGTCACGTTATTTACGGTGTAAGTCATTTGAAAACACATAGTAAAATTACACTAGTTGTAAGAAGAAAAAACGGAAAAATTGAAAGGTTCGTACATCTTGGGACTGGAAATTATAATGATGCAACAGCAAAGTTATATACTGATTTCGGGTATATTACATCACGAAAAGACTTTGGGGTCGATGCAACTAATTTCTTCAATTATTTGAGTGGTTATACAACAAAGCCACATTTTCACCATTTATCGGTTGCACCATTTGATATAAGAGAGCAATTTATGGATTTAATAGATGAAGAAATTCGCTATCATAGGCAATATGGAAATGGCTATATTATCGCTAAGATGAATTCATTAACGGATAAACCATTAATAAAAAAAATGTATGAAGCATCACAAGCGGGAGTAAAGGTAGAACTCATCGTTCGAGGAACATGTTGTTTAAGACCTGGTATTCCAAATGTAAGTGAAAATATTCGTGTAGTTAGTGTTGTGGGAAGATATTTAGAACATAGCCGTATTTATTATTTCCATCATAATGGAGAGGAGAAAATATATTTATCTTCAGCTGATTGGATGACTCGAAATATGGAGAAACGAGTAGAAATATCCTTCCCAATTCTAGATATTGAAATGAAAGCAAGAATAAAGGCGATTTTACAGCTTACTTTAGCAGATAATGTGAAAACACGCGAACAAAATAAAGACGGTGACTACTATTATGTTATTAATAGTGATGCAGAAGAGATTGATAGCCAAGTGAAGTTGTTTAAGATGGCGTATCAAAATACAGGTGCTGAATAATTGAAATTTGATAATGAAAGAGTGAGAAGTTTGAAAGAACTATTAAAACAACAATATGCCATTATAGATATTGGATCTAATACAATGCGTTTAGTTATTTATGAAAAGAAAAATGGAGGTTTTTATAAAGAAATTGAAAATACGAAAGTGGTTGCTCGGTTAAGAAATTATTTAATCGATGGTGTTTTGAATGAAGAAGGTAAAGAAGTGTTGTTACAAACATTATTTCAATTTCAAGAAAGTACAAAATTCCATCAGTTGCATCATGTACTTTGTGTTGCAACGGCAACAATTAGACAGGCTGAGAATCAAGAGGAGATTAAAAAACTTGTTGAAGGACAAACAGACTTTACTCTTAGAGTATTATCAGAATATGAGGAAGCACGTTACGGCTATTTAGCAGTTATGAATTCTACTTCGTTTTCGGAAGGAATAACAGTAGATATTGGTGGCGGAAGTACGGAAGTTACATATATTAAAAATAGAGAGATTTTAGAGTACCATAGTTTTCCTTTTGGTGCGCTTTCTTTAAAACATCTATTTATTAAAGGTGATATTCCTACTAAAGATGAATTAGAGAAAATTCAAGAGTATTTAGAGTGTCAATTTCGAACGTTACTATGGTTAATTGATAAGAAATTACCTCTTATTGCAATTGGTGGTAGTGCGAGAAACTTAGCGAAAATCCACCAAAATTTAACAAACTATCCTATAGCGGGAGTACATTTATACAAAATGAAAGAAGAAGATATTGAAAATGTAAAAGGTGCATTGGAAAAACAATCATTTATCGAACTTCAGAAAATGGAAGGATTGGCAAAAGATCGAGCTGATACAATTATTCCAGCGGTTGAAGTATTTCATAAACTTGTAAATATTATAGAAGCAACGGCATTTGTATTAAGCAAAAAAGGATTAAGAGAAGGTGTCTTCTATGAAGAATTGACGAAAGATTTAGGGATTTCATATTATCCGAATGTAGTTGAAGAAAGCTTACATTTGTTATCACACGAATATGAAATGGATATGGAATTTGTCATTCAACTTATTAAACATGGAAGGTTGATTTGTAAACAACTCGAAGAAATGGGACTGATTTCTGTTTCAATAAAAGACTGGGAAGCATTCCATCAAGCAGCGAAAGTATTTAACATTGGAAAATATATAGACGAAGAAGCGAGTCGTTTACACACGTTTTATTTATTGGCGAATAAAACAATTGACGGCATGATGCATAAAGATCGAGTGAGGTTAGCGCTTATTGCATCTTATAAATCAAAAATGCTATTTAAACAACATTTATCTCCATTTGAAGGTTGGTTTGATAAAAGTGAACAAAAAAAAATCCGCCTATTAGGGGCTGTTTTACAATTTTCAGCTGCTTTAAATGTAAGACAAAGATCGCTTGTTGATACGATATCCATAACAGAAAATAAAGAAGGATTAACGTTTAGAATTTTATGTGAGCAATCGGCATTAGCAGAAAAAGTACAAGCTGAAAAACAAAAAAAGCAGCTAGAAAGAGTGTTGAAAACGAATATTAACTTGTTATTTGAATGAATGAAACCTTCACAACCACAATCTCAATTACAAAACCAACATCCTATTAATCGACTAGCTCAATCTATTTTCGTTGTGAATCGTCATGCCAAAGCTGCAACTAACCCTAAATATTTATACTGGTTAAAAAAGACAGCTTTAGAGCGTTTAATCGCTGAAAAAAAAGCAATTAAAGAAGGATTACATTTCTCTAGAAATCCACGTTTTAGCCAACAACAATCTGATGTTCTTATAAGGTTAGGCGATTATTATTTCCACATCCCTCCTACGAAAGAAGATTTTCGAAACCTACCACATCTTGGTCATCTTGAATCCTCCTACCGAAACCCGAAAACAACCTTGTCTTTAACAGTTGCAAAAAAAACACTTCAAGATTATATTGGTCCTGAAGCACTGAAACAAGAAAAAAAATTAAGTGAACCTGTTCCATGGTATAGCCGTACTTATACAAAAAAATAAATGTTGAAATATAGTAAATTAGCAATTGTAGCCGCATTATCAATGGTTTTATTAGCGGGTTGTTTCGGGCCAAAACCAGAAGAGGAATTATATGTTGCATTTGAAAATGCTGCCAAGCAAGAAAAGACAATGTTTGAAGATGCAAAAAAACTTGAAACCTTAGAGAAGGAAGGACAAGAGTTATATAACCAAATTGTTCAAGAAGGAAAAGATAATAATCAAGTCGTTAAAGAAAAGCTGAATCAAGCAGTAAAGAATACAGATGAACGAGAAAAAGTGCTTACAAAAGAAAAAGAGGCTTTAAATAAAGCACAAGAAGAAGTGAAGTCAGCTGATAAGTATGTAAAGAAAATTGAGGATAATAAATTAAAAGACAAAGCAGATAAAGTTAAAAGTGCGTATGAGAAAAGACATGAGTCATTTAACAAGATGTTTGATAGCTATAATAAATCTTTAAAGCAAGAAAAAGAGTTATATACGATGTTACAGGATAAAGGTACAAAATTAAAAGATATTAGTGAGAAAGTTAAAGTAGTAAATCAATCGTATAAGGATATTGAGTCGGAAAAAGATAAGTTTAATGAATTCACGAAATCTTATAATACAGAAAAAGTTGCATTTTATAAGCAAGCAAATATTAAAATTAAAGAAGAGAAAAAATAAATGAAACATAAAGGAAAGATTAGTGGATTATTACTTGGGAATACCGTTGCAGTTACGGAATGGATTGCGCTTCAGGCTGTAATTGCAAAATTAGATGCGCGATCATTTTATACTGTCTTTATTATTTATATTTTGCAACTGTTGCTAAGTTGTTACTTTGGCCATTGGTATGATAAAAGAGCAAACGGACGTATGAATATAGAAGTAGGAGGAATGGCAAGTAATGATTTTGTTGTTGATTTTTTTGGGAAAGTAGCTGCTTTATCTGAACGAGATTCTCGCAATATTACAGTGTATATTCTTTCCGTTAAAGAATGGGAGGAATTAAAGGAAACAGTGCAAGAAAAAAAGTTGGAGGTATTAGTACAAAGGTTGGAGTCTACTATTGTAAAGACGATACGAAAAGGTGATGTCGTTACAAAGTGGGATGAAAATAAATATGTTATTGTAGCGATTGATAATGGTCATGAAAAATCAACAATAACACAACGATTAATAAAAAATATTGAAAGTGAAATAGAAAGTGATTTATTAAGTGTGACGCTATTATTTGGGGCTGCTAGTTATCCAGTAGAAGGAAAAACTTTTGAAGAATTGTTAAGAAAGGCACAGAATCAATTGTACCAGTATAGAAATTTGCAAGAGAATGAATAAATGCTACAAAAAGAAAATCTATCAGATGCTATGCGTTTACTAGTTGGTTTTTTGTTATCATTAAAACTACTATTTACCTCTTTCGGAATAAACTTTATTACTAACGATCAAATCGACGCTATTGTAAATGTTATTTCATTTCTATTTATTCTATATTTTGGCTATAAAAATAACTATGTAGGAAAAAAAGGAATCGAACAAAAGAAAATACTCAAAAAGCACAACCTCCATTAAATGAAAATATGGAAGCGAATTTCGGATCAAGGAAGGGGTACAATACCGTTACAGCCGGTATTGTGGATTGATGGCTCAAAAAAGGAAGGCGAACTTCCTAATGTAGCAGTTACATTACAAATCCGTAGTATGTATGAAGAAAAATTTTCATATGAACTAATCTATGATGTAAACGACATACTTATTATGCGAATTGAAGTTGAAAATAAGGGGATTGAAGTGATTTCACGAGTCGTTGTAAGTCATATGATTAGAGATTACTTTTCGTATATTCCGAATTCTCTGCAGGTTAATAAGGGGATGAGCGAGTTTTTATTCCAGCTTGTAAGGTGGAGAATCGATAATTTATTGCCGAATGAGAAGGTGGAACTAAGTTGTAAATTAAAAGCAAATAAAGATAAAGCGATTAAAACTGCATTGTTTAAGGCTACATACACATTTCAACATAAAGAAGTCTTATATGGCCCATTGCAAACAAATGAAGTTGTGGTGCGGCAATGATTGGAAACTCAACTATCAAAAAAAGACTCCAACAATACAAAGTTTGTTGTTGCTGGTTTACTACTTGGTATTTTAATGGCCGCAATGGATAATACAATCGTTGCAACCGCAATGGCGACGATTGTCGGAGACTTAGGAGGATTTGACAAGTTTGTTTGGGTCACATCGGCATATATGGTAGCAACAATGGCAGGGATGCCTATTTTTGGAAAACTTTCTGATATGTACGGACGGAAACGTTTTTATATTGGTGGACTCATTCTTTTCTTATTCGGTTCTGCACTTTGCGGGACAGCTTCAAGTATTGAGCAATTAAGTATTTATAGAGCCATTCAAGGTATTGGTGGTGGCGCCCTTATGCCTATCGCCTTCACAATTATGTATGACATATTCCCGCCAGAAAAACGCGGAAAAATGACAGGGCTATTCGGTGCAGTTTTCGGGACGTCTAGTGTATTCGGACCTTTATTAGGTGCTTATATTACGGACTATATAAGTTGGCATTGGGTCTTCTATATTAATATTCCATTAGGGCTTATCTCCTTCTTCTTCATTACTAAATACTACAGTGAATCTCTAGAATTTAGAAAACAAAAAATTGATTGGGCTGGTGCTATTACACTTGTCATTAGTATCATTTGCTTAATGTTCGCACTAGAACTTGGTGGTAAAACGTATGCATGGGACTCTAATGTAATTATCGGTTTATTTGCAACTGTTGTTATTATGCTTATTATTTTCTTCTTCGTAGAACGAAAAGCAACTGAGCCTATCATTTCTTTCCATCTATTTAAAAAGCCTTTATTTGCAGCTAGCCAAGGCGTTGCCTTTTTCTATGGTGCTGCTTTTATCATCTGTACAGTTTATATCCCAATCTTCATTCAAGGTGTTCTCGGAGGTTCAGCCTCAAATGCTGGATTAATTTTAACACCTATGATGGTCGGCTCTGTAATTGGAAGTCAAACAGGTGGACAGTTAGCTTCTCGAACAAGCTATCGTAACATTATGATGGTATCTGGCGTTTTCTTCGTTCTTGGTATTTATTTACTAAGCACCTTAACAATGGACACACCTCGTATGCTCGTAACGCTATTTATGGTTCTCGCTGGACTTGGGGTTGGTTTCTCATTCTCTGTTTTAAGTATGTCTTCTATCCACAAATTAGAAATGAGAGACCGTGGTTCTGCTACATCAACAAACTCATTCTTCCGTTCGCTCGGTATGACTCTTGGTGTAACGATTTTCGGTACAATTCAAAATCATATTTTTATTAATAAATTAAACAATGTGTTCCCTCCTGAACTAGCAAAATTAGCTCCAAAAGGTGGAGACACAAGTTTCTTATTATCACCAGGTGCTACCGAGAAGATTCCAGCAGAAATATTAACTGGTATTAAAGAAGCTCTCGCTACATCTATTGCCAACACATTCTTCTGGGCACTGATCCCAGCTGTACTAAGTATTATTTGTATTTTACTTATGGGAAATGAACGCCTATTTACAGGACCAAAAGCGAAACAAAAGCAAAAACAAGTAAGTTAGATGAAATTAGTCATTCTCGGCTTGCTACTCGAAGGAGATAAACATCCATATGAAGTGCAGCACATAATGAAAGAAAGACAGATGGATTATTATATTAAATATGCAAAAGGATCACTTTACTACGCCTTCGAGCAATTAGAAAAGCAAGGTGCAATTCGCATTACAACTATTGTTCGTGATACGAATAGACCAGATAAAACAATTTTTCATATAACAGAGGAAGGTAAACAACTATTTCACACGTTACTCTTAAAACAGTTCGAAGCAAAAAACCAAATATATAAACCAATCTATTCCGCACTCTCTTTCACTCATTTTGGTGATGATCAAGAGTTAATTCCTATTTTAGAAAAAAAGAAACATGATACCGTTCAATATTTACATAAAATGCAAACTATATATGATTGCAGTAAAGGAAAAATTCCACGTGCACAACTATATATTTTACAAAGTGTTATTGAGCATATTACCGTTGAATTACAATGGTTAAGTACCCTCCTTAACGATGCCATAGCAGGACGACTTTCAAAATTTGATGTAGATGAAAATTGAATGGCAATTCAAACAAGTAACTTAGGTTATCCACGTATCGGACTACAACGAGAATGGAAAAAAACATTGGAAGCTTTTTGGTCCAATAAAATTGATGAAGAACAATTTTTAACAACAATGAAAGAAATTCGCCTTCAACACGTAAAAGTACAGCAAGAAAAAGGAATTGAACTCATTCCAATCGGCGATTTTACATATTATGATCACGTTCTGGATACTGCTTATATGTTAGGTTTTATCCCGTCACGTTTTTCTGAGTTTACATCTTACCTTGATGTATATTTTGCAATGGCGCGTGGCTCTAAAGATCACGTAGCTTCCGAAATGACTAAATGGTTTAACACAAACTATCATTATATTGTTCCTGAATATGAAGAGGGATTACAAATCTCTTTAAAAGATAATCGCCCACTTCGCTTATACGAAGAGGCAAAACAAGAATTAGGCGTAGATGGAAAGCCTGTTATTTTAGGACCATATACTTTCTTAAAATTAGCAAAAGGCTATAAACAAGATCAATTTGCTACTATTTTAAAACAGTTAGTTACACCTTACGTACAACTACTTTCAGAACTACATGCGGCTGGTGCACAAATCATTCAAGTTGATGAACCGATTTTCGCTTCTTTAACTAAAGAAGAAATTCAGCATGCGAAAGAAATTTATGAAGCTATTCATAAAGAGGTTCCAAACGCGAATCTTCTTTTACAAACATATTTTGATAGTGTAGAAGAAAACTATGAAGAAATTATTACATTCCCTGTATCTAGTATTGGTTTAGATTTCGTTCACGGTAAAGAAGGTAATCTAAATGCTATTGCGAAATACGGATTCCCAGCTGACAAAACTTTAGCAGTCGGTTGTATAGATGGCCGTAACATTTGGAGAGCTGACCTTGATGAAATTCTTACGTTATTTACAACGTTACAAAAACAAGTCCAAACAAAAGATTTCATCGTTCAGCCTTCTTGTAGTTTATTGCATTCACCAATTGATAAAACCGAGGAAACTCACTTATCGACTGAACTATTTGATGCACTAGCATTTGCAAACCAAAAATTAGAAGAACTAGTTCTTATTCATTCTGCTTTGACTCAAGGTACAGAAAGCATTAGTAACGAACTTGAAACATATCGCAATGTGCACCATACAATCCGTTCATCTGCTGCACGTAACCGAGAAGATGTCAAAGCAGCACGAACAGCACTAAAAGAAGACGATTTTTCACGCCCTCTTCCATTCGAAAAACGATACGAATTACAACAAGTTGCTCTACAGTTACCATTGTTACCAACAACAACTATCGGTAGCTTCCCGCAAACAACTGAAGTTCGTCAAATGCGAAAAGAATGGCGTAACGGCGTTATCTCAAATGAACAATATGAGCAATTTATTGAAAAAGAAACAGAAAAATGGATTCGTTACCAAGAAGAAATCGGTCTTGATGTTCTTGTTCATGGTGAATTTGAAAGAACTGACATGGTCGAATACTTCGGTGAGCGTCTTGCTGGTTTCTCCTTCACTAAAAACGGTTGGGTACAATCGTACGGTTCCCGTTGCGTGAAACCACCTGTTATTTATGGTGATGTTGCCTTTATAAATGGAATGACTATTAAAGAAACTGTATACGCACAAAGCTTAACAGAAAAAGTAGTAAAAGGTATGCTAACTGGACCTGTCACTATTTTAAATTGGTCATTCGTTCGAAATGATATTTCAAGAAAAGAAGTTTCCTATCAAATTGCATTAGCACTTCGTCATGAAATTGAATTACTTCAATCGTCTGGAATAAGAGTGATCCAAGTCGATGAGCCAGCGCTTCGTGAAGGAATGCCACTAAAAGAAAAAGATTGGGATGCATATATTACATGGGCAGTTCAATCCTTCCTTTTAGCAACATCTTCTGTAGCCAATGAAACGCAAATTCATACGCATATGTGTTACAGTAACTTCGAAGATATTGTAGATGCTATTCGTGCATTAGATGCGGATGTCATTTCTATCGAAACATCACGTAGTCACGGAGAATTTATCGATACATTAAAACATACAACATATGAAAAAGGTATCGGTCTAGGGGTATACGATATTCATAGCCCACGTGTACCAAGTAAAGATGAAATGTTTGAAATCGTAGAACAATCTCTACAAGTATGTGATCCTAAATATTTCTGGATTAATCCTGACTGTGGTTTAAAAACAAGAAGAACAGAAGAAGTTATTCCAGCTTTAGAACACATGGTGCAAGCAGCAAAAGATGCTCGTTCCCTTTTAAAAACAAATGCATAAATGGAGTTAACAATTTCTTATTCACAATTAATGTTGATGAACTATGACGGTGAACAGCCTTACGTAGACTGGACGGATGAAGATTTTGATAGAGGTTATGCTAAGGCGGATGGAACTGTTATTTTTGAAGCGCTCTCTGATTATACTTGTGAAGTAAAAATGACTTGTGGAAAACATATTGAGAAAGAAGAAGTGATTAGAACAGTTACGGTTCCTTTTACAGTTGAAAATGAATGTATCGTTGTAACGAGTATTCTTTCAAATAAATTTCAAATTCCTATTCCGAATGGTGAGTATACAGTTGTATTGCAGGCAATTCCTCTTGAAGAACCAACGGATGATGAATTATATAAAATACAATATGAATTCTTTTTTGAAAGTAAAGAATAAATGAAGCAATTAAGAGGTATTATCATTTCAATTATTGCAATTCTGTCTATAGTAGTAGCGGTCTATGAAGTACTTGTGCCAGAAGACACAAGTGTAAAAAAAACGAATACGTATGATCAAGTGCTAGAATTTCCGAAAGAGCGATATCCAGAGACAGGGAAACATATTATGGATGCTATAAAAGAAGGACATTCAGAAGTTTGTACAATTGATCGCGGTGGTGCTGGAGATAGAAGAAAATTATCGTTAGCTCCATATCCATCAAAAAAAGGCTATGATCGTGATGAATGGCCAATGGCGATGTGTAAAGAAGGCGGAAAAGGAGCGCATATTGAATATATAAGTCCAGCGGATAATCGCGGAGCAGGTTCTTGGGTAGGAAATAAGTTAGATAAATATCCAGATGGTACACGTGTGAAATTTGAAGTGAAGTAGATGGAAGCTATCTATAAAACGAAAGATGTCACGAATAAAACAGGTATCCCAAAACATATAGTCCGAAAATATAGCCAACTATTAGAGGAACATGGGTATATCATTTCCAAAACAGCTGATGCGCGTATTTATAAATTGGATGATTTAAAACTATTGAAATCTATACATGAAAGAGCCGCTACATTACAAGAAGATATTTCAGAAACAATACCTATTATTTTAAAAGAAAAAAAGGCCCCACCTGTACCTGTTATTCCAGATAAACAAGAAGTGCAACCAAAAGAAGATGGGCGTAATTTTGAAGAGTTTATGTTAAAACTCGAAATGCTCGCTCAATTAAATGAAGCAATTATTCATCAAAATTCTACTCTAATTACACAAAATCGTTTAAAAGATGAAAAATTAGATGAATTGATGCAACAAGTTTATGTAAAAGAAGGCTCTCAAGAAAAAATGCTACAAGAGTTAGTTGATCACGCTGCTCAAACAGATGCCTTGCAAAAAGAAAAGATGGACTTATTAATGAATCATATGTATAAACGAGAATCCAAGCAAGAAGAAAAAATGAATAAACTCGTTAATCAAATTTATAATAAAGACAGTAACCGTGATACACAACTTATGCAAGTTATTCGCGAAATTCAAGAAACAAAAAGAATGGTCGCCGCCTCAAAAGAACAAGGTTTCTTCCATTCATTTAAAAGTTTATTTAGCCGAACAAAACAAGAAAGAACAAACGAATAAATGGAGCTTATCCGTGATTTATTGATCCAAATTGCCATCATTATTTTGCCACTATTTTTATATGAAGCGATTCGTTTAAATCGCTATCAAGAAATGCCTCCGAAGCCGAATCGTTACTTTATTATGTTTTTATCTAGCGTTACGCTCGTTCTCTCCATGACATATTCTATTTGTTTTGACAATGTTTGCGGGTATAACTTTCACCCAATCCCAATTGTCAGTGGTTTTTTATATGGTGGAATTGTCGGTTTAATCCCAGCAGTTATTTTTGTTACATATGAATGGGCACTAAAAGGAATGAGCTTTCTTCCAGTTGTAGAAGTAATATTTCTATTGATCGTTCCATTGTTCTTGTCAAAGAAATGGTCTCTTTTTTCAAGGGATAAGAAGTTAATTTTAGCATTTATGATCTCGTCATTTTATGTGCTGGTTTTTCTAGTATTTGGCATGATTAATGTGCTGTTAGAAACAGGTTTTACACCGTATATTTCGCAAATATATAGCGGGTTTATATTTGCCTCGCTTATTATGGTTATGACTATGGTATTTCAGGTGTATTTAACGGAATATTTAAATGAAAACGCATTACTACGTACTGAGATGCAAAAATCAGAAAAACTTAATATCGTAAGTGAATTAGCAGCAAGTGTTGCACATGAGGTTCGAAATCCACTCACTGTTGTTCGTGGATTTATCCAATTGCTAGAAAGTACGGAAGAAGTGAAGAATAAGGACTATATGCGTCTCGTATTAGCTGAATTGGATCGGGCAGAACAAATTATTTCAGATTATTTAAATTTAGCAAGACCGCAAATTGAGAAAAAGGAACACATTTGTTTATCCGCGCAACTCATAGAAATGACTACTTTGATGTCATCATTTGCAGCGATGCAAGGTGTATATTTGCAAGTTGAGATTTCTGAGAGCCTTTATACGATCGGTGATAAGACGAAATTGAAGCAAGCTATTATGAATGTTGTTAAAAATGGTATTGAAGCAATTCAAGGAAATAAAGGATATTTAAAAGTAACGGCTGTTCAAAAAGACGAAACAATCGTAATAAGAGTTAAAGATAGTGGCGTTGGTATGACAAAAGAACAGTTAGCAAGGCTTGGACAACCGTATTATTCTTTAAAAGAAAAAGGGACAGGATTAGGACTTATGGTGACATTTAGTATCTTACAAGCGCATAATGGTACACTGGAATATACAAGCGAAAGTGGAAAAGGTACTGAAGCGATTATTATATTACCAGCTGTAAGAAATAAGGAATAAATGGCGGGTACTACGCTTGTTTTAAAAGAAGAAAATTTGGTTGTTCTAGAAAATGTTGAAAAATCAGTGTATGAGGAATTACAGCATAAAACAGGAGAGGCAGATTGCACATGTGCTGTGAACGAATCAGTTGTTCACCTTGGCAAAGTATCCTCTGTACTTTGGAATGAAGATGAAATAGATTGGGAATACGGATACTAAATGGAACAATTCATTAATCCTAGAGTAAAGGACATCCAAATTTCTGGAATCCGCCAATTCTCTAATATGATTCAAAACTATGATAATCTTATCTCTTTAACAATTGGGCAACCCGATTTCCCTACACCTTCTCTCGTAAAAGAAGCGGCAAAACGGGCCATTACAGAAAATTATACAAGCTACACACATAACGCTGGTTTACTAGAATTACGAAAGGCCGCTTGTAACTTTGTAAAAGATAACTACGATTTACATTATTCAGCTGAAAACGAAACCATCGTTACAATCGGTGCTAGTGAAGCAATTGACGTTGCATTCCGAACGATTTTAGAGCCCGGGACAGAAGTAATTTTGCCTGCTCCTATTTATCCAGGTTACGAGCCTATTATTCGACTATGCGGTGCAACGCCAATTTTTGTAGATGTTCGTGAAACCGGATTTCGTTTAACTGCTGAAGCACTAGAAAATGCTATTACAGAAAAAACGAGATGCGTCGTACTGCCGTATCCTTCTAACCCAACTGGTGTAACTTTATCAAAAGAAGAATTAAAAGATATTGTATCAGTCTTAAAAGATAAAAATATTTTTGTTCTTTCAGATGAAATTTACAGCGAACTTGTATACGAAGAAAAACATACACCTATCGCTCATTTCCCAGAAATGCGTGAAAAGACGATCGTCATTAACGGTTTATCTAAATCACATTCTATGACTGGCTGGCGTGTTGGACTTTTATTCGCACCAAGCTATTTAGCAGGACATATTTTAAAAGTTCATCAATACAATGTAACGTGTGCTACTTCAATCGCTCAATATGCTGCAATCGAAGCATTAACTGCCGCTAAAGACGCACCTAAGATGATGCGCCACCAATACAAGAAACGCCGTGATTACGTATATAATAGACTCACTCAAATGGGTCTAACAGTTGAAAAACCAACAGGTGCATTTTACTTATTCCCATATGTTGGTCATTTAACATCTTCATCATTTGATTTTGCACTTGATCTAGTAAAAGAAGCTGGACTAGCCATCGTTCCTGGAACAGCATTTTCTGAGTATGGTGAAGGTTATCTTCGCCTTTCCTATGCATATAGTATCGAAACTTTAAAAGAAGGCTGTGACCGTTTAGAAGCCTTTCTACAAAAAAAAGCTAAGAGTTAAATGACAGTTACAATTAAAGATGTGGCGAAGAAGGCGAACGTAGCACCATCAACTGTTTCTCGTGTAATTGCTGATAATCCAAGTATAAGTGAAAAGACAAAGCGCCGTGTTCGAAAAGTAATGAGTGAATTAGGATATCATCCAAATTTAAATGCAAGAAACCTTGCGAACCAAACGACGAAGACGCTTGGTCTTGTTATGCCAAGCTCTGCAAGTAAAGCTTTTCAAAATCCGTTTTTCCCGGAAGTTATAAGAGGAATTAGTTCATTTGCACATGTGGAAGGGTATGCACTTTATATGTCGACAGGTGAAACGGAAGATGAAATTTTTAATGGTGTTGTAAAAATGGTACAGGGGCGTCAAATTGGTGGTATTATTCTTTTATATTCAAGAGAGAACGATCGGATTATTCAATACTTGCATGACCAAAACTTCCCGTTTGTTTTAATTGGAAAACCATATGATCGAAAAGATGAAATCACATATGTAGATAATGACAATTATACAGCTGCAAGAGAAGTGGCAGAATATTTAATTTCACTAGGACATAAACAGATCGCGTTCATTGGTGGGGGGTCAGATTTACTTGTAACGAGAGATCGTTTAGCAGGTATGAGTGATGCTTTAAAATTAGCAGACATTGTATTACCGAAAGAGTATATTTTACATTTTGATTTTTCAAGGGAAAGTGGTCAACAAGCCGTTGAAGAGTTAATGGGACTAAAACAACCACCGACAGCAATTATAGCTACGGATGATTTAATTGGACTTGGTGTGTTAAGTGCGCTTTCTAAAAAAGAATTCGTTGTACCGAAAGACGTTTCAATTGTAAGCTTTAATAATGCTTTATTATCAGAAATTGCAAGTCCGCCGCTTTCAACAGTTGATGTGAATATATATCAGTTAGGATATGAAGCAGCAAAAGCTTTAGTTGATAAAGTGGAGAATGCTGAATCTACTGCCAAGTGTATCATTATTCCGCATAAATTATTGAAGCGTCAAACATGTGATCATTATGCATAAATGAATATTAAAAGACAAAAGATGTTACGTCTCTCATTAAGCTATTTCGTTATTTTCGTAATGTGTGCCATCATTTTCTATCCATTATTATGGATTATTGGCTCATCGTTTAATCCGGGTGATAGTTTATCTGGATCAAGTATTATTCCGCAAAATGCAACGTTAGATCATTATCGTAAGTTATTAGATCTAGAGAATAGTAATTACTTACTATGGTATAAAAACACATTAAAAGTAAGTGTTGTAACGATGATTTTCTCCGTGTTAGCAATTAGTTTTACTGCTTATGCATTTTCGAGATACCGTTTTGTTGGAAGAAAAAATGGCTTACTAACATTTTTAATTCTGCAAATGATTCCGAACTTTGCAGCGTTAATCGCTCTATACGTATTAGCACAGTTAACAGGGTTAATCGATACACACCTTGCATTAATTTTAATTTATGTAGGCGGGGCAATCCCTATGAATACATGGCTTATGAAAGGGTATTTTGATACGATTCCGAAAGAATTGGATGAGTCAGCTCGTATGGATGGAGCAGGGCATTTTCGTATTTTTTGGCAAATCATTATGCCGCTTGCAAAGCCAATCGTAGCGGTTGTAGCGTTATTCACTTTCATCGGTCCATTTACAGATTTCATTTTAGCGAGTATTATTTTGCGCACACCAGAAAATTATACTTTAGCAGTTGGATTATATGAAATGGTAGCGAAGAAATTTGGTAATGAATTTACGACGTTTGCAGCGGGTTCAGTATTAATTGCAATCCCAATTTCAATTTTATTCCTATCACTACAAAAATACTTTATCTCTGGTTTAACAGCTGGAGGTACGAAAGGATGAATGCAAACATCTATGGAACCAATGAAAGATATGAACGGTTCAAAACATAGGAAAATGGCAACCATGTTATCAATCATTCCAGGCATGGGCCAAATGTATAATAAACAATTTGTAAAAGGTCTTATTTTTCTAGTATTAACAGGTTCATTTATTGTAGCCTTTGCTGATTTATTAAATATGGGATTATGGGGGATTGTAACGCTTGGTACAGAAGTTCCACGTGATCATTCTGTCTTTCTATTAGTGGAAGGGATCTTAGCACTTATCGTTATCGTGTTTGGACTCGGAATATATGCATTTAATTTATATGATGCATATCAAAATGGAAAGAAACGTGATATCGGAACACCATTAAACTCTGTAAAAGAGCAATACCGTAATTTACTAGATCAAGGTTTTCCGTATTTAATGGTTTCGCCAGGTTTTCTACTACTTATCTTTGTTGTTGTATTTCCAATCATTTTCGTAATTTTAATTGGATTTACGAACTATGATTTATATCATTCTCCTCCAGCTAAATTAGTAGATTGGGTGGGCTTCAAAAACTTTATTGATATTTTCACACTACCGATGTGGAGAGAGACATTTTTAAGTGTATTCTCTTGGACTGTCATTTGGACATTCGTTGCAACGACATTACAAGTTGCACTTGGTATTTTTTTAGCGATTATCGTAAACCAGCCTGGTATTAAAGGTAAGGCAATTATTCGAACAATCTTCATTTTACCGTGGGCTGTTCCAGCATTCGTATCTATTCTTGTTTTTTCTGGTATGTTTAATGAAACATTTGGAGCAATTAACAATCAAGTATTGGCGTTATTCGGAATTGAAAAGATAGCTTGGATGACAGATCCATTTTGGGCGAAGATAGCTTTAATTATGATTCAAACGTGGCTTGGGTTCCCATTCGTCTTTGCAATGACAACAGGTATTTTGCAATCGATTCCAGGAGAATTATATGAAGCGGCTACAGTAGATGGAGCGACAGCTTGGCAACAGTTTCGTAAAATTACATTGCCACTTGTTTTATATGCAACAGCACCAATATTAATTACGCAATATACGTTTAACTTTAATAACTTTAGTATTATCTATCTATTTAACGGCGGAGGTCCTGCTGTAGCTGGACAAGACGCAGGTGGAACAGATATTTTAATTTCATGGATTTATAAGTTGACGATGACTTCAGCGCAGTACGGGAAAGCAGCAGCTCTTACAATGATTTTATCGTTAATCGTTATTACAGTTGCGTTATGGCAATTTAAGAGAACAAAATCATTCCAAGAAGAGGATATGATGTAAATGAAGAAAGCATTATCATTATTAACGGTTTCGGCATTATCAATTGGTATGTTATCTGCATGTGGGCCGAAAGATTCAGGGAAAAAAGAGGAAAGTAAAGCGAAGAAAGACTATGACCTTCTCGTTTGGGAAGATGATAAAAAAGGCGTTGGTTTAGAACCAGCAGTGAAAAGCTTTGAGGAAAAATATAAAGTAAAAGTAAAAGTTGTTGAAATGCAAATGACAGATCAAGTGAAGAAGTTACGTCTTGATGGACCAGCGGGGACTGGACCGGATGTTGTAACATTGCCACATGATCAAATCGGAAATGCAGTAACAGAGGGCTTACTTTCTGAAGTGAAAGCAGATGATGCTGTTAAGAGTAAGTTTACTGATTTATCAATAGAAGCACAGACATATAACGGGAAACTATATGGCTTACCAAAAGCGATTGAAACACCGGTCTTTATTTACAATAAAAAGTTTATGCAAAAAGCACCAGAAACAATGGACGAATTGTTTAACTTCTCAAAAGACTTTACAAAGGATGGCAAGTACGGATTTTTAACATTAGGAGATAATTTCTACTTTGCTAATGCATTCATGGCAGGTATGGGTGGTTATGTGTTTGGTGAAAAAGATGGAAAACCAAATGCAAGTGATGTTGGGTTAAATAATAGCGGTGCTGTACAAGGTGCTGAATATCTTCAGAAATGGTACAAAGAAAAACTATTCCCGAAAGGTATTATCGGTGAATCTGGTGGACCTGCTGCTGACGGATTATTTAATGAAGGAAAAGCAGCTTCTATCATGAACGGACCATGGGCGTTCCAGGCGATGGAAAAGAACGGAATTGATTATGGTGTGGCTCCAATGCCAAAATTACCAAATGGTCAACCGATGAAAACGTTCGTTGGGGTAAAAGGATGGCATGTAACAAGCTTCTCTAAACAAAATGATTTAGCTACTAAATTCACTGAATGGGTAACGAATGAAGAAAACGCGAAAATTAGATTTGAGAAAACGAAAGAAATTCCACCAGTAAAATCAGTAATGGAAGATCCGATTATTAAAGATAACGAAGCTGCAAAAGCAGTTGCAACGCAATCAGAAAATGGAATTCCAATGCCAAACATTCCAGAAATGCAAGAAGTATGGAAACCAGCTGGAGATGCCCTTCAATTAGTTGTTACAGATAAAGAGGCGCCAAAAGCAGCTCTTGATAGTGCAGTGAAGCAAATTAAAGGTAATATTGAGGCAAATCATAACAAGAAAAAATAAATGCTTAAAGAAGCCGTTTACCATAGGCCGAAAGATAATTATGCATACGCTTACGATGAAAAAATAATTCACATCCGAATACGTACTAAGAGAAACGATGTTCAAATCGCCACTCTTATTTATGGTGACCCTTACGAATGGACAGATGGAAAATGGATTACGTCAAATACGCCGATGAACAAAACTGGTTCTACTGCATTATTTGATTATTGGTCCATTTCAATCGAACCAAAATTTAAGCGCTTACGTTATGGATTCGAATTAAAAACTGAGACAGAAACTCTTATTTATGCAGAACGAGGCTTTTTCTCAAACATTCCAGATGACGATGTCGGTAACTTTTTCTGCTTTCCATTCATTCATACAAAAGACGTTTTCATGGCACCACCTTGGATTAAGGACACAGTATGGTATCAAATCTTCCCGGAACGATTCGCTAACGGGGACAGCACATTAAATCCAGCAAACACCCTCCCTTGGGGAAGTACCGAACCAACTCCAACTAATTTTTTCGGAGGAGATTTTGCTGGTATTATTCAAAACCTTGATTACCTTGTTAAACTTGGGATTTCCGGAATATACTTCACACCTATTTTTAAAGCTCATTCAAACCATAAATATGACACTATTGACTACATGGAAATCGATCCGCAATTCGGGACGAAAGAAACTTTCAAAGAACTTGTTGGGGCATGTCATAAACACGGTATAAAAGTAATGCTCGATGCTGTGTTTAATCATAGTGGCTACTTTTTCGATAAATTCCAAGACGTACTAGAACATGGTGAGAAGTCAGCATATAAAGAGTGGTTCCACATTCATGAATTCCCAATTATAACCGAGCCACTTCCTAATTATGATACTTTCGCATTTACACCGTATATGCCTAAATTAAATACTGCACACCCAGATGTAAAAGAATATTTACTTGAAGTAGGGCGTTATTGGGTAAGAGAATTCAATATAGACGGTTGGCGCCTTGATGTAGCAAATGAAGTTGACCACAGCTTTTGGAGAGAATTCCGAAGTGAGATAAAGGCGTTAAATCCTGAAGTATATATTTTAGGAGAAATTTGGCACGACGCTCTCCCATGGCTACACGGAGATCAATTTGATGCTGTCATGAGCTATCCTGTTACAAATGCTCTACTTTCTTACTTTGCTAACAATTCCATTAAAGCAAGTGAATTCATGAAACAAATTACAGAATCTCTACATTCCTACTCTATGAATATAAATGAAGCAGCATTTCATTTATTAGACAGCCATGATACACCAAGAATATTAACAACATGTAACGGAGATAAAAATAAGTTAAAGTTACTCTATGTATTCCATCTCTCTTTCATCGGCTCTCCTTGTATTTATTATGGAGACGAAATCGGTATGGATGGCGGCATGGACCCGGATTGCCGCAAATGTATGATTTGGGATACAAAAGAACAAGACCATGTATTATTTACACATATACAAACATTACTTTCATTACGAAAACAATATAAAGCATTTGGAGGACATGGTACATTCCAATTCATCGAAGCAAATGATGAACATAATTACATTTCTTATACGAAAACATATGGAGATGAAACTATCTTTTTCGTTTTAAATCCTACTAACGATGAAATTACAGCTTCACTCCCTATTCATATTACAAGGAAGAAAATAGTCAATATATATACAAACGAAGAATTTTCAGCAGAAGCAAGTGTATTACAAGTTACACTTCCACCGCACGGATTCTCAATATTAAAATGGTAAATGGAAAAACAATGGTGGAAAGAAAGTGTAGTATATCAAATTTATCCTCGTAGCTTTATGGATAGTAATGGTGATGGTATAGGGGATCTTCGCGGTATTATTTCAAAGCTAGATTACTTAAAAGAATTAGGGATTGATGTAATTTGGTTATCGCCAGTCTATGAATCTCCAAATGATGATAATGGTTATGATATAAGTGATTATTGTAAAATTATGAACGAGTTCGGAACAATGGAAGATTGGGATGAGCTATTACATGAAATGCATGAACGTAATATGAAACTTATGATGGATTTAGTTGTTAATCATACTTCTGATGAACATAATTGGTTTATTGAATCACGCAAATCAAAAGATAATAAATATAGAGATTACTATATATGGCGTCCTGGAAAAGAAGGAAAAGAGCCGAATAACTGGGGAGCAGCTTTTAGTGGATCTGCATGGCAATATGATGAAATGACAGATGAGTATTATCTACATCTGTTTTCTAAAAAACAGCCGGATTTAAATTGGGATAATGAAAAAGTAAGACAAGATGTTTATGAAATGATGAAGTTTTGGTTAGAAAAAGGAATTGATGGATTCCGCATGGATGTTATCAATTTTATTTCTAAAGAAGAAGGTTTACCAACTGTTGAAACAGAAGAAGAGGGGTATGTTTCAGGTCATAAGCATTTTATGAACGGCCCAAACATTCATAAATATTTGCATGAAATGCATGAAGAAGTATTGTCTCATTATGATATTATGACGGTTGGTGAAATGCCTGGTGTAACGACAGAAGAAGCTAAATTGTATACAGGAGAAGCCAGAAAAGAACTACAAATGGTATTCCAATTTGAACATATGGATTTAGATTCAGGAGAAGGCGGAAAATGGGATGTACAACCATGTCCACTTCTTACTTTAAAACAGAATTTAACAAAATGGCAAAAAGCATTAGAGCATACAGGATGGAATAGCCTGTATTGGAATAACCATGATCAGCCGCGCGTTGTATCTCGTTTTGGGAATGATGGAATGTATCGCATTGAATCTGCGAAAATGTTAGCGACGGTGCTTCATATGATGAAAGGAACACCATATATTTATCAAGGAGAAGAAATCGGAATGACTAACGTTCGATTCGAATCAATTGATGAATATCGAGATATTGAAACGCTAAATATGTATAAAGAAAAAGTGATAGACCGTGGTGAAGATAAAGAAAAAGTAATGGAATCTATTTATATAAAAGGTCGTGATAATGCTAGAACTCCGATGCAGTGGGATGATCAGTATCACGCTGGATTTACAACGGGTGAACCTTGGATTACGGTAAACCCTAATTACAAAGAGATTAATGTGAAACAAGCAATCCAAGACGAAGGATCGATTTTTTATTACTATAAGAAATTAATTGAGTTACGCAAAAATAATGAAATAGTTGTGTATGGATCGTATGATTTAATACTAGATAATAGCCCTTCTATTTTTGCTTATGTAAGAACATATGGAGAAGAAAAGCTACTTGTGATTGCAAACTTCACTGCGGATCAATGTGTATTTGAATTGCCTGAGAACATTGTTTATAGTGAATCAGAACTGTTAATACACAATTATGAATCGGAAAATGGATTAATGGAAAACGTTACATTGCGTCCATATGAAGCAATGGTGTATAAATTGAAATAAATGGCAGAACTGAAATTAGATAACATTTATAAAATATATGATAATAACGTAACCGCTGTAACAGATTTTAATTTACACATTCAAGATAAAGAGTTTATCGTATTTGTTGGTCCTTCTGGATGCGGAAAATCTACAACATTACGAATGGTAGCTGGACTTGAAGATATTTCAAAAGGAGAATTTTCCATTGATGGTAAGCTAATGAATGATGTTCCTCCAAAAGATCGTGATATCGCAATGGTTTTCCAAAACTATGCTCTTTATCCACATATGAGTGTGTATGATAATATGGCATTTGGATTAAAGCTTCGAAAAATACCAAAAGATGAAATCGATCGTCGTGTAAAAGATGCAGCACGAATTTTAGGGCTTGAACAATATTTAGATAGAAAACCAAAAGCGTTATCAGGTGGACAACGCCAACGTGTTGCGTTAGGTAGAGCAATCGTTCGAGACGCGAAAGTTTTCTTAATGGATGAACCTTTATCAAACTTAGATGCAAAACTTCGTGTTGCAATGCGCTCAGAAATTTCTAAGTTACACCATCGCCTTGGAACAACGACAATTTATGTAACACATGATCAAACAGAAGCAATGACAATGGCTTCCCGTCTTGTTGTTATGAAAGACGGAAAGATTCAACAAATCGGAACTCCAAAAGAAGTATATGAAACACCTGAAAATATTTTCGTTGGTGGATTTATCGGCTCTCCAGCGATGAACTTCTTCCGTGGTACATTAACTGAAACTGATTTCGTTATAGATAATTCATTGAAAATCAAAGTATCTGAAGGAAAAATGAAATTATTACGTGAACAAGGTTATGTAAATAAGGAAATCGTTTTAGGAATTCGTCCTGAAGATATTCATGATGAACTACTATTTTTAGAGGCTTCACAATCTACTACTTTCACATCAAAAATTGAAGTTGCTGAGTTGTTAGGTGCTGAATCCATTTTATATATGAAACTTGGAAATCAAGATTTTGCAGCACGTGTTGATGCAAGACATATATTCTCACCTGGAGACCAAATCAAATTGGCATTTGACTTAAATAAAGCGCATTTCTTTGATAGCCAAACAGAACAACGTATTCGCTAAATGACGGTAAGACTTATAGAAGGGGTAATGAAAATGAAGCTTGCAGGAAAAGTTGCTATCGTAACTGGCGGTGGCATCGGTATTGGACGTAATACAGCTCTTTTGTTGGCTAAACAAGGCGCAAAAGTAATTGTGACGGACATTGATCAAGGGAGTGGACAAGCAACAGTGGAGGAAATTACGAATCTAGGCGGAGAAGCACTTTTTGTATCCTATGATATGGAAAAACAAGGAGATTGGCAACGCGTTATCAGTATTACTTTGAATGCATTCAGTCGTATTGATATGCTTTTTCAAAATGCTGGTTTATATAAAATAGATTCTATTTTTTCTCGCCAACAAGAGAACGATTCCAATGTACTTTGTATTAATGACGTTTGGATAGAGATAAAACAATTAACGTCATCTTTTATGAAACAGCAAGAAGAAGTGGTGCTTAGTGACTTACCGATTTTCGGTATTATTAGCACGAAAGGACAATCATTTCATACAGTAGACGCCCTAGTATAAATGCATCGTCCAGCGCTTGTAATGAATCGCATAGGTGCTTCCCTAATTGACATGTTTTTAATCTCGGTTATGTATGGTGCAGTAGTAGCTGTTATGACCGGAAACTATAGTGCTATTTTTAATCGGTTTAATATAAGTTTCGGTGACTATAGATATGACCTCGCAGTAGTTTTCATATTAATGGTTCTATATTTTATTTTGTTACCTTTTATTTGGAATGGTGTTACACTTGGTAAAAAAATAACGAGAACAAAATTGATTTCATTGACGAGTGAAAAATTAACGTTGCAAACATTAATTTTACGATTTTTTGTATTGTTATTACCGAACATATTGTTACTTGGAATTCCGTTAATATGCAACGTATACATGATGTTGTTCCGCAAAGATAATTGCGGTTTTCATGATTTAATTACAAAGACAAAAGTGATGAGTCTAGTATAAATGTGTTACAACAGCATTGTAAAGGAGGTTCCCATATTGAAAAAATGGATAATCCTATTCGTCGCCTTCCTATTAACTGCTTGTACAGGAAATACAAACCATGTATCTTATACGATTAACGATGAATACGAACTCATACGTACTTCTGGAAATGCATTTGAACTTTTCCCTACGCAAGATGCTGTATATGCCACACAATACATCCCTGCCAAAATTACAGACATCGCTTGGGATGATAAATACATTATTGTAAAACAAACAGAGGAAAAGTCAGATCCAAATAACCCTGACGCAGCAATTGCAAATAAAAAAAGTGAACATTATTGGATTATTGACGTCAAGCACAATAAACGTTTCGGTCCCTATAATGAAAAACAATTTAACGAACAAAAAGATGCGTTTAAAATTGAGGTGCCTTTTCAAAATGTAGATTCATACATAAAAGAAATAAAAAAACAGTCAGCATAAATGATGAAAGCATGGAAAAATATTTTTGTTTTATGTAGTTTTCTTCTTATGTTAAGTGGTTGCTTCCATCAAGAAGAAAAGAAAGCTGAACCGAAGAAGAAAGAATCTATTCCTGAAATAAAAGAATATGGTGGGCGTGAGCTAAAAAAAGTTGGGCAAAAAGTGAAAGAAACAGGATGGGGTACTTTCAAGTTAGAGCAGATACATTCTGTGAATCAAACATTTGAAGTAGCACCAATGAAAATTCATGTACAAGATGTGAAAGTAATCTCTTTATCACAGATGAGTGAAGACGCAAAAAATACATTAAAAGCATATACGGCATTAACTCCTGAAGAAGTAAAGCGTAGATTGGGAGATAAGGTAAGTCAAGAAGATGCTGAATTATATGCATCGCTAAGTGGGACAGAGATTAGTGATACGATTCGTTACGTTGAAATTACATATAAGGTGGAAAATAGCGGGAATAAAAATATGCAATTTTTCTCTATGAATGATGTTACGATTAATGATAAGCAACATTTTAAAGTAGCAACTCAAAACTTTTTATATGATGAAGATACGCTCGTTGGTACGAAAAATGTATCAAGAGAAGATTATAAGCCTGGTGAAACAAGAGATGGAATTATCGGTTTAATACTTGATGATGGAAAAGAAAAGGTAAAGGATATTAAATTTACAACGGATGATTTAATGGCAGGAGACACAGAAACACAAGAAACTGTTAAAGAATCACAAAGTTTTAACATTCCACTTTCTGAGTAAATGCCGTTTACATTCGCGCATCCAGCAGCTGTTCTCCCTTTTGCTAAAAAGCAGGTTAATTATATTTCAGTAACGGCTCTTATATTAGGTAGTATGGCACCTGACTTTGAATATTTTTTACACTTTAGACCGTATGGGATGATTGGACATACGTGGCTTGGGTTCTTATATTTAAATTTACCTCTTGTCTTTCTATTAGCATACATATATCATTACATTTTAAAAAAGCCGTTTATAACACATTTACCTAAACCATTTGCTGGCTACTATACATATGCAGTAGATGAGAGGTGGGGACTTCATACATGGAAGGGTTTCTTTGTATTTTGCTATTCTGCTTTATTTGGTATGCTCACGCATGTTGTTTGGGATGCGTTTACTCATAATACAGGCTACTTCGTTATGGAAATACCATTGTTACAAAGAGAATTACATAGTATTCCGGTGTATAAATATATGCAACATGGGAGTACATGTGTTGGTTTATTATTACTATTATACGTACTATGGAAGTATAAAGATGAAACAGGGAAAGATATTATTATAGCTTCAGAAAAAAGGAAGTATTGGGTTTCGGCAATCATTGTGGCAACTATTATATTTATCGTTCACGCGTTCGTAAATCCCTATTTTCATATTTTCCAAATAGGGGGTATAATAGTATCTGGACTGACAAGTTCGTTTTGTGGACTTCTTATTGTTTCTATAGTTTACGAAGCAAGGGACTAAATGGAAGAACTTAAAAATTATAAAACATATGCCTGCTCTCGTTGGCTTTATAAGCGTTCTTTCCATTTTTATATGGCAGAGAATGACGTTCGGCTGGGAAAATCCCGGTTTTGGCGCACTTTATTAGCAGGTCATCTTACACTTGTATTTTTTGCTTTTTTAAAATCAAAATCCGTTATGAATTGATTGATTGACGTACCCTTTTTAAAAAGTGTCACATTAAAAAAAGAAGATATCCCTAGTTTTTCCGCATATCCTTACTGTTTACCAGCTATTCAAACATTACAATCGCTCCTTTTTCATCCAAATGTAACATTCATTATTGGAGAAAACGGAACAGGTAAATCAACACTACTTGAAGCAATTGCAATTGCTTTAGGTTTTAATGCAGAAGGTGGAACGAAGAATTTCAGTTTTAGCACAAATGATTCACATTCATCTTTACATGAATATCTTCGAATTTCAAAAAGTTTCAATACACCAAACGACGGCTTCTTTCTTCGTGCTGAATCATTTTATAACGTCGCTTCTTATATCGATGAAATAGATGCTATAAAATCTTACGGCGGCGTTTCACTTCACGAACAATCACACGGCGAATCATTTTTCTCCTTATTTATGAACCGTTTTTCAGGACAAGGTTTATACATTTTAGATGAGCCTGAGGCAGCTTTATCACCGATGAGACAACTTTCCATGCTCATTCGAATGCATGAACTAGCTGAACAAGGTTCACAATTTGTTATTGCCACGCATTCTCCCATTTTAATGGCTTATCCTGAATCCACTATATACTCTTTAACACAAGAAGGGACTCACGAATCATCTTTAGAAGAAACGGAGCATTATCAAACGACGAAACTTTTCTTTGAAAATCGCGATCGATTATTCCATCATCTATTTGAGTCGTAAATGCATAATGTTGTCATTACAGCTGCAGTTCGTTCACCAATTGGAACTTTCGGAGGAGCACTAAAAAATATAACACCAGTAGAATTAGCTGTTCCTGTACTTCAGGAAGCTGTAAAACGAGGCGGGGTAGAACCACATGAAGTTGATGAAGTAATTTTAGGTCATTGTATTCAAAGAACTGATGAAGCAAATACGGCGAGAACGGCTGCATTAGCGGCAGGATTTCCGGACACAGTTACGGGGTATACAATCCAACGCCAATGTTCTTCAGGTATGCAAGCAATTATGTCAGCTGCAATGCAAATTCAATTAGGTGTGAGTGATGTTGTTATTGCAGGTGGAGTAGAAGCGATGAGTTCGAGCCCTTATGCATTGAAACAACACCGCTGGGGACAACGTCTACAGCACGGAGAAATTCGTGATACGGTGTGGGAAGTGCTAGAAGATCCGATTCATCATATTATGATGGGTGAAACAGCGGAAAATTTAGTTGAACAATATGAAATTACAAGAGAGGAACAAGATGAAGTTGCGCTTCGCAGTCATACATTGGCACTACAAGCAATTGAGTCTGGATACTTTGACGATCAAATTGTTCCTATTACAATAAAAGAGCGTAGAAAAGAAATTGTATTTTCTAAGGATGAACATCCGCGTGCAGATATTACAGCGGAAAAATTAGCTGGATTAAAACCAGCTTTCCGTAAAGATGGATCTGTAACGGCAGGGAATGCATCTGGTCTTAATGACGGAAGTGCAGTTCTAGTATTAATGAGTGAAGAAAAAGCGAAAGAAAAAGGCTTACAACCGTTAGCTAGAATTGTTGGCTATTCAGTAGCTGGAGTAGATCCTAAAATTATGGGAATTGGACCAGCACCAGCAATTCGTAAAGGATTAGAAAAAGTAGATTGGTCATTAGAAGATGCTGATTTACTTGAAATTAACGAAGCTTTCGCTGCACAATATTTAGCTGTAGAGAAAGAATTAGGCTTGGATCGTGAAAAGGTGAATGTAAACGGTAGTGGTGTAGGACTTGGACACCCAATCGGTTGTACAGGAGCTCGTATCACTGTAAGTTTAATTCATGAATTAAAAAGACGTGGATTAGAGAAAGGAATTGCCTCTTTATGCGTTGGTGGCGGTATCGGGGTTGCCTTATTTATAGAAGCATTATAAATGATAAGGGAGGGTGAGGAAAGGAGAGTTTACATATTGGGGTATATTGAAGAGTTACGTAAAGTCGTTGGTACAAGGCCACTTATTTTAGTAGGATCAGCAATTATTATATTAAATGATAGGCAAGAAGTATTGCTTCAATATCGTTCAGATACATATGATTGGGGTGTACCTGGCGGAGCGATGGAGCTAGGAGAAACGACAGAAGAAACTGCTCGCAGAGAACTATTTGAAGAGACGGGACTAAACGCGAAAATTATGCAATTTATCGGGGTTCTTTCGGGAAAAGAAGTGTACTTCCAATATCCAAATGGAGATGAAATTTTTAATGTCATTCATTTGTATCAGGGGCATCATGTGAGTGGGGAAGTTAAGCTTGATCATGAAGGATTACAGCTTCAATATTTTCCAGTAGATAAGTTACCGAATTTGAATAAAACAACAAAGAAGATTTTACAAAAATTCCTATACGCATTAACAGAATAGATGTATACATTAAAAATCGTTTCAGACAGAGAAGCTCTTTATCAATTTGCGAGTTATGTAAAAGTTGTGCAAGGGGTTGAAGATGTATATGTAGAGGTGGGAGAACCTGTATATGAACATCCATTAATGAAATTTTACGTACATATTAAGCTGGAGGAAACATATGACCAACATAAAGCATTACAAGAAATAGCAAGATTAGTAGAATTAGGGCGTTTTACATACGTCCATTATCGTAATGATGAAATTGAAGAAGCTTTTGAAGCTGTAAAATATGAAAGTTTTAAGAAATAAATGGATCCATACGTCAATATATGTATTTGCATTACGCCAGGCGCCAATATTTCTGAAGACCGTATCGCAAAAGATTTAGCAGTCGCAGAATCAATTTGGCACCCCATTACATTTCAAATTCAAGAAGTAATTGTATTAAATGAGCTTTTCCGTTTTTCAGACCGTGAAATTAGTTATAAAAATTCTATTCAAAGTCAGGAAAAATTAGCATCCTTTTTCCAAACATGTGTAAATGAAGCTCCAGAATGTGATCTTTATATTTGTTATATTGGCAGTGATTATTTTAAAGAAACAGCAGTAATTGCCTGCGCTTACTCTTTAGCTAAACAACAACAAATTACTGGTTACATCGTTTTAACAAATTCAGCCGCTCCTATGAAAAATATATATACGCTCGCTCACGAAATTGGCCATATTTTATTCACAAGGCGTGTTCACGGAAAACTTACACATGCAGATCCTCATTCTCCAACTGGCTCGGAACACCACCCTTCTCCATCAAATCTTATGTACCCAATAGTCCCTCGTCCAGAAAACGTTCATATTCATTCCTTATTAACAAACGAACAAAAAGAACTCTCTTTACAAAGCTCTTTATTACAAAGAAAAAAACAGTAAATGCAGATTTCTAAAGAAGGCGAAAAGTTTTTAATCGATACGAAAGTGTATTTAATAACAAAAGGAATTAAAGAAGAAGATGTGGACGCTTTTCTAGAAGATGCAGAACTTCATTTAATAGAAGGTGAAAAAAAAGGGAAGACGGTAAGTGATATGTTTGGTGATTCACCAAAAGAGTATGCAGAAGAATTGGCGAAAGAGATGGAGAAGGATAAAGGCGGGAGTATAAAGAGTATTCTTGCGATGATAATTGGTATTGGGGGGTATTGGATATTAACTCATATTTTATTTAATAATCCGAATCAGCAATTCACACTAACAAATATACAGTTAATTGGCTATCCTATCGTCTTAATTATTACAATTATTGGAACAATTGTTGCGTTTAGAATGTCTTCTTTTAAATATAAGTTTGTAGAGTTCGGGATTATTTATGTAATAGTAATAGTTCCCATCTTATTATTAGTATTATTGATGTTTATTGATAAATGGTACGGTACACCTATTTTGCAATTGTCGACAATACAAACATATATATTAGCAGCAAGTATCTTTTTATTACTTTTCGTTGGAGAAGTCTATGTTCTTGGTTGGATGGGTGTTTTGGTGCTAATTGTTCCTTTAGCGATTATGTTTATATTTAAAGACTTAGAAGAAAGAAATGTATTTTGGGGAATTGCAAAGATATTACTTATGTATGGAAGTATATATGGATTAATGAGATGGTCCTTAAAAATTGAAGAGAGAAAAAGTGTAAACTAGATGCTATCAAGTGAAGCACAAAAGTTTTTGTTAGATATGAGATTATTTTTGACCGCAAAGAGTGTGAAAGAAAGCGATATGGAAAGCTTTTTAGAAGATGCAGAGTTGCATTTAATAGAAGGTGAGAGTGACGGAAAAAGTGTAGAAGAAATTTTTGGAAGCTCGCCGAAAGAATATGCCAATGAACTTGTAAAAGTGATGGAAAGAGATAGACAGGAAACGTGGAAGCAAATTGGTTTTACAGTAATGAATATCGTAGCATTTTGGATTATTGCTTCTATTTTAATAGTGAATAACGGAATGTTACAAATTTCACTTATTCAGTGCATTGGTTATAGTTTCACATTAATGTTAGCTGTGTTAGGCCCTAATTTTTTGCTTCGTAAAATGACCTTTGTAACAAGTTTTACAAAAACGTGGTTTTCTATGTGGTCTTTAGTCATGATCGCTCCAATGTTTTTATTAGGAGCTGTTACGATATTAGATGTGATATATCCTACCAAAATTTTTACATTTACCCAAACACAAAGTTATATATTAGCTGGAGGTATTTTTATTATCACAGTAGCGATAAATATGTATTTTGAAGGATGGTTTAAAAACTTATATTTAATTATTCCGCTTTCAATTATGTTAGTGTTTCAAACATTTACATCGGAAGATCTCGTGCCAATGTTATTTCAAATTATATGTTTATACGGAAGTCTATTTATTTTAATTTTCGTTGAAATTATGATGAAGATGAATAGAAGAGAAAGCGTTAATTAAATGTCGACAAGTCAAATGCTGAAAGGGATTTTAGAAGGATGCTTACTTGCTATTATTTCTGAAGGTGAAATATACGGTTATGAAATGAGTGAAAAGCTAGCAAAGTATGGTTTTACAATGGCAAGTGAGGGAAGTATTTATCCGTTGTTAATACGGATGCAAAAAGAGGGGCTAATATCAAGTGTAATGAAGGAATCTCCATCTGGTCCAAAGCGGAAGTATTATACGTTAACAGAAAAGGGCGAAGATGAACTAGATGAATTTATGGGTCGCTGGGAAGCGATGCAAAGTAGTGTAGAACGTCTACTTGAAGGGAAGGGAAGAAGAAAATAAATGGTTACAAATCGGGTTGTCTTTTTAACAGGTGCTGCGAGTGGTATTGGTTATGAAATGGGGAATGCTTTTGCAAAAGAAGGCGCAAAAGTTGTTATTACTGATCGCCTTGAAGATCGTGCGAAAGAAGCTGCTGAACAATTACAAAAAGAAGGCTTTCAAGCTATCGGTTTAAAATGCGACGTTACATCTGAAGAAGAAATTACAGCAGCGCTTTCTCAAACAGTTAGTCATTTCGGTTCATTAGACGTATTAATTAACAATGCAGGAATGCAACATGTTTCACCGATTGAAGATTTTCCAACTGAGAAATTCGAGCTTCTTATTAAAATTATGCAAATCGCTCCATTTATCGCCATCAAACACGCTTTTCCTATTATGAAAAAACAAAAATACGGCCGGATTATTAACGTCGCTTCTATTAATGGCCTTGTCGGATTCGCCGGAAAAGCTGCCTACAATAGCGCAAAACATGGCGTAATTGGACTAACAAAAGTTGCTGCATTAGAAGGTGCTATCCATGGAATTACTGTTAATGCACTTTGCCCTGGCTATGTCGATACCCCTCTTGTACGTAATCAACTACAAGACTTAGCTACTACACGAAATGTACCACTTGAAAATGTTTTAGAAGATGTCATTTATCCACTTGTACCACAAAAACGCTTATTACAAGTACAAGAAATTGCTGATTATGCTATGTTTTTAGCGAGTGAAAAAGCAAAAGGCATAACTGGTCAAGCTGTCGTTATCGATGGTGGTTATACTGTTCAATAAATGGAAGAGTGGATCAGGATGATAGGTAATGTAGGCTTTCCGATTGTTGTAACATTATATTTACTCCATCGGATTGAAAGTAAATTAGATGGGATAACTGTTGCGATAGAGAAACTGCCACAGCAATTACTAAAGTACGATAATCCTCGTGATAAAAAATAAGTGAATTTGTTTTGGGCAATTGATCGTATGAGAGAATCTATTCAAGAGATTACTACAATAAAAGAAGCGCAAAAAATAGTAGAAGAAGAAGCGCTTCGCATTCAGCAGGAAGATGAAGAGGTATGCCGGAGTATTGGAGAACATGCGTTAACATGCTTTACAGACGGTGATAACATTTTAACAATTTGTAATGCCGGAAGTATTGCAACTGCAAGGTATGGTACTGCATTAGCACCGTTTTATATCGGGAAAGAAAAAGGTGTACACTTACATGCGTATGCATGTGAAACGAGACCAGTTTTACAAGGTGGCCGTTTAACGACATGGGAGTTAAAGCAAGCGGGTATTGATGTGACGCTTATTACAGATAATACGGCAGCTCATGCAATTCGTACGAAAGAAATTGATGCAATTATCGTAGGGGCAGATCGAATTGTCGCAAATGGAGATACGGCAAATAAAATCGGAACAATGAATTTAGCTATATTAGCAAAGTATTTCGAAATTCCATTTTACGTTGCAGCTCCGTTATCTACGTTTGATATTACGAAACAAACAGGTGCCGAAATTGTTATTGAAGAAAGAGATGAAACAGAAGTTATGAAAATTTATGGCAAACAAGTGGCACCGATTGGTACAGATGTTTATAATCCTGCATTTGACGTAACACCGCATGAATTAATTACAGGTATTATTACTGAGAAAGGTATTATACGTGGAGATTATGAGCGAGAAATTGCATTATTATTTGAAAAACAAGCTAATACATAAATGAGTACAATTGTAACCGTTCCGAGGTCTGTAAGTTGGAAAGGTGATGCAATTGCCGTATTAAATCAAACAAAGTTGCCTCATAGTACAGAATACAAAACGTTAACAACTATTGAAGAGGTATGGAAAAGTATTGTAATGCTAGAAGTACGCGGAGCACCCGCAATTGGAATTGTAGCAGCATTTGGTTTGGCGCTTGCATCAAAAAATATAACACGATACATATTGAAGAATTTCAGAAGAAATTTAATAGAGATTGTAACTATTTAGATGGGATATTATTCATTAACAGAAGTAACAGCTGTACAATATGCGAAAGAACATGGATATTTTGAAAAGAAAGCGAATATAGTTTGTCATGAAATCGGAGATGGAAATTTAAATTACGTGTTCAAGTTAGATGATGGAGAGAAATCAATTATAATAAAACAAGCACTTCCATATGCGAAAGTAGTTGGTGAGAGCTGGCCGTTGTCTATAAAAAGAGCAACGATTGAAAGCAAGGCATTACAAATTTTCGCGAAGTATGTACCAGATTATGTTCCGGTAGTGTACAGTCATGATGAAGAGTTAGCAGTTACAGTAATAGAAGACTTATCAAGACTAACAATTACAAGAAAAGGATTAATAGAGGGAGAAGGATATCCACTTTTATCCCAGCATATCGGTCGTTTTCTAGCACATGTTTTATTTTATACTTCAGATTTCGGGTTACAGTCAGAAGAGAAAAGGGTGCTAGAAGGTACATTTGTAAATCCAGACCTTAGTAAAATTACAGAAGATTTAGTTTTTACGGATCCGTTTGGACATTACGATACGAATGATTATGAGTCAGATTTACAGTCAGTGATTGATGAACTTTGGAGTGACAAAACTTTAAAACTAAAAGTAGCACAATATAAATATAAGTTTTTAACGAGAAAAGAAGCACTTATTCATGGTGATTTACATACTGGTAGTATTTTTTCATCACCTTCTGAAACGAAAGTGATTGATCCAGAATTTGCAACGTACGGTCCATTTGGATTTGATATCGGTCAATTTATTGCAAATCTATTATTAAATGCTTTATCTAGAGAAGAAGAAGAGAGAAGTGTACTATTTTTCCATATAGAAAAGACATGGAGTTATTTTGTAGAAACTTTTACGAAGTTATGGATTGGAGAAGGTGTAGAAGCATATACGAAAGAAAAACAATGGTTACCAATTATTTTGCAAAATATCTTTATTGATGCAGTCGGGTTTGCCGGATGTGAACTGATTCGTAGAACAATTGGCTTAGCTCATGTAGCGGATTTAGATGAAATAGCAAATAAAGAAAAAAGAATTCAAGCTAAGAAGCAAGCGCTATACTTAGGAAAAGAACTAATAAAATATGAATCTAAGAGTGCTGATGTTCAACTGTTTCGAACATTATTTCAACAGACAGTTTCAGGAGGCATAAAAGCATGAATGTTACTATCTCAGAAGGTTGAAATAATTTCATACTTTCCACCTCTTTTGAAAGTTGTTACAATTCTAGTGACAAATGATATAATCTTTCCAGTATTTTGTAAAGAGAAAATTAAGAATGGGGCTGAAAAAATGAAAGTCGCATGTATTCAAATGGATATTGTATTCGGAGATGTAGAAAAAAATATGGAGAACGCTAAAAACAAAATAAGCGAAGCGATGAAGGAAAGACCAGATGTTATCGTCTTACCAGAACTATGGACAACAGGATATGATTTAACGAGGCTTTCTGAAATTGCAGATAGGGATGGATTAGAAACGAAAGAAAAGTTGAAAGAATGGTCGAAGCAATATGGTGTACATATTGTTGGTGGTTCTATAGCAAAGCAAACAGAGCAAGGGGTTACCAATACAATGTATGTTGTAAACAACGAAGGAGATCTAGTCAATGAATATAGTAAAGTACATTTATTTCAGCTTATGGATGAACACAAATATTTAATAGCGGGTAATGAAACAGGTGAATTTAAACTAGATGATATCGAGTGCGCTGGCACAATTTGCTATGATATTCGTTTTCCAGAATGGATGCGCGTTCATACTGCTAAAGGGGCAAAAGTTTTATTCGTTGTAGCAGAATGGCCATTAGTTCGTTTAGCACATTGGCGTTTGCTATTGCAAGCAAGAGCAGTTGAAAATCAATGTTATGTTGTTGCATGTAATAGGTCAGGAAAGGATCCGAATAATGAGTTTGCAGGTCATTCTCTAATTGTGGATCCTTGGGGTGAAGTTGTGGTAGAGGCAAATAAAGAGGAATCCATTTTATTTGGAGAACTTACATTCGAGAAGATTAAAGAGGTACGTAAAGGAATTCCAGTTTTTGCAGATCGCCGACCAGAACTATACAAATAAATGAAATTATTTCAACCTTCTGAGATAGTAACATCATTGCCAACACAATTTTTCGCTTCACTTGTTGCAAAAGTTAACAAAGTCGTTGCGGCTGGTCACGATGTTATTAATCTAGGTCAAGGTAATCCAGATCAACCAACACCGCAGCATATCGTAAAAGCTTTACAACATGCTGCAGAAAAGACCATTCATCATAAATATCCGCCATTTCGCGGACACGAAAGCTTAAAAGAAGCCGTGGCAACATTCTATCAACGTGAATATGATGTAGTAGTAAATCCAAAAACTGAAGTTGCTATTTTGTTTGGTGGAAAAGCTGGATTAGTAGAATTACCAATGTGTTTTACAAACCCTGGTGATACGATTCTCGTTCCCGATCCAGGCTATCCAGATTATTTATCCGGAGTTGCTTTAGCAAAAGCGCAATTTGAAACAATGCCGCTTATTGCGGAAAATAAATTTTTACCAGATTATACAAAAATTGATGACGCTATTGCGAAACAAGCAAAGTTAATGTTTTTAAACTATCCAAACAATCCTACTGGTGCTACTGCATCAAAAGATTTCTTTGATGAAACCATTCATTTTGCTAATAAACACAATATATTAGTCGTTCACGACTTTGCTTACGGTGCGATTGGATTTGATGGTCAAAAACCGGTTAGTTTCTTGCAAGCAGACGGTGCAAAAGATACAGGAATTGAAATTTACACATTATCCAAAACTTTCAATATGGCTGGATGGCGTATTGCTTTTGCAGTAGGGAATGAAAGTGTCATCGAAACAATTAACCTATTGCAAGATCATATGTATGTTAGTATTTTTGGTGCAGTTCAAGACGCTGCCCGCGAAGCGCTATTAAGTTCACAATCTTGCGTCGTAGATCTTGTAAATAGTTACGAATCTCGAAGAAATGCTCTTATTTCAGCTTGTCACTCTATCGGTTGGAATGTGGATATTCCAACAGGATCCTTCTTTGCGTGGCTTCCTGTACCAGAAGGATATACATCTGAGCAATTTTCTGATATTTTGCTAGAAAAAGCACACGTTGCAGTTGCTCCTGGTGTTGGATTTGGTGAACACGGTGAAGGATACGTCCGCGTTGGTCTCTTGCATACAGAAGAACGATTACGAGAAGCAATTAATCGAATTGATAAATTAAATTTTTTCAAAAAGTCGTTGACAACATGAATGAGCGGAATTATAGCGACGTATTTAATCCATGACGATTCACTTAACTTAGACAAAAAGGCTGAGCAAATTGCACTCGGTTTAACAATTGGCTCTTGGACTCATTTGCCACATTTATTACAAGAACAATTAAAACAACATAAAGGCAACGTCATTCATGTTGAGGAATTAGATGAACAAGAACATATCAATTCGTATTTACGCAAAAAAGTAAAACGTGGGATTATTAAAATCGAATACCCATTATTAAATTTCAGTCCAGATTTACCAGCGATTTTAACAACTACATTCGGAAAGTTATCACTTGATGGCGAAGTGAAATTAATTGACTTAACGTTTTCAGACGAATTAAAAAAGCACTTCCCTGGTCCAAAATTCGGTATAGATGGTGTTCGAAATCTTGTACAAGTGTATGACCGTCCCCTTTTAATGAGCATTTTCAAAGGAATGATTGGACGAAATATTGGATATTTAAAAACGCAATTACGCGATCAAGCAATTGGTGGTGTGGATATCGTAAAAGATGATGAAATTTTATTTGAGAACTCCTTAACACCACTTGCGAAGCGAATTGTATCTGGAAAAGAAGTTTTACAATCCGTATATGAAACATACGGCCATAAAACGTTATATGCCGTAAATTTAACAGGACGAACTTTCGACTTAAAAGAAAATGCGAAACGCGCAGTGCAAGCTGGGGCTGATATTCTATTATTTAATGTATTTGCTTACGGACTAGATGTACTACAATCACTGGCAGAAGATGATGAAATCCCAGTTCCTATTATGGCACACCCTGCTGTAAGTGGTGCTTATTCAGCATCCGAGCTATATGGGGTCTCATCTCCATTATTACTTGGAAAGCTACTACGTTATGCTGGCGCTGATTTTTCTTTATTCCCTTCTCCATACGGAAGTGTTGCGTTAGAAAAGGAAGATGCTCTCAATATTTCAAACTATTTAACTGAAGACGATGCGTTTTTCAAGAAAAGTTTCTCTGTCCCATCTGCTGGCATTCATCCTGGTTTCGTTCCCTTTATTCTACGAGACTTCGGTAAAGATGTTGTTATTAATGCGGGCGGCGGCATACATGGGCATCCGTATGGGGCGCAAGGTGGTGGAAAAGCTTTCCGTACTGCAATTGATGCTACTTTGCAAGGTAAACTGCTCCATGAAGTAGATGACATAAATTTGCATAGTGCACTACAAATATGGGGAAATCCCTCTCATGAGGTGAAATTATGAATGAGTATTCAAGTGTTTTGTGATTTCGATGGTACGATTACAAATAACGATAACATTATGTCGATTATGGAAAAATTCGCACCACCAGAAGCAGAAGAAATAAAGCAAAGAATTTTATCACAAGAGCTTTCTATTCAAGAAGGTGTTTCTCAATTATTTCAATTGCTACCTACTAATTTGCACGATGATATAATTCAATTTTTAAAAGAAACTGCCGAAATTCGTAGTGGCTTTCGTGAATTTATACAATTTGTAAATGAAAATAATATTTCTTTTTACGTTGTATCAGGTGGAATGGATTTCTTCGTCTATCCACTCTTACAAGGAATCATTCCAAAAGAGCAAATTTACTGTAATGAAACAGGCTTTTCAAATGAATACATTACAGTTAATTGGCCTCATCCTTGTGATCATTACTGTCAAAATCATTGTGGATTATGCAAATCATCTTTAATCCGTAAATTAAGTGATACGAATGACTTCCATATTGTGATTGGAGATTCAATTACTGATTTACAAGCTGCAAAACAAGCGGATAAAGTATTCGCCCGTGACTTCCTTATTACGAAGTGTGAAGAGAATCATATTGCTTATATACCTTTTGAAACATTTCACGATGTTCAAGCTGAATTAAAACATTTGTTGGAGGTGAAATCATGAATGAAACAACTGTTTCGTCAATGGTATGACTTAAGCGAGATTAAAAAAGAATTAACAACTCGAAATTGGTTTCCAGCAACAAGTGGCAATATTTCTATAAAAGTTAGTCATGAGCCGCTTACTTTCCTTATTACAGCAAGCGGTAAAGATAAAACAAAAACCACTCCAGATGATTTTCTATTAGTAGATCATGTAGGAGCTCCCGTTTTAGAGACTGAATTACACCCTTCAGCAGAAACAATATTGCATACACATATTTATAACAATACGAATGCTGGGTGCGTACTTCATATTCATACAACGGATAACAATGTCATCACAAATTTGTATAGCGATACAGTCACCCTTCAAAATCAAGAAATCATTAAAGCTCTTGATATTTGGGAGGAAGGTGCAACAATTCACATTCCTATTATTGAAAACCATGCTCATATCCCAACACTTGGGGAGAACTTCCGAAAACATATACAAGGAGATTCGGGAGCAGTATTAATTCGAAATCACGGCATCACTGTATGGGGCCGAGATAGCTTTGATGCAAAGAAAAGATTAGAAGCTTATGAGTTTTTATTCCAATTTCATATAAAACTATTAGCAATTCAAGGAGGCGTTTCTAATGGCGCAAATTCGTATTCATGAATGGCGCAAATTCGTATTCATGAAGTAAATACTCGCATTGAGAATGAAGTGGAAGTATCAAAATTTCTACAAGAGGAAGGCGTTTTATATGAGAAATGGAATATTTCTAAACTTCCTACTCATTTAAATGAAAATTATTCGTTAACAAATGATAACAAAACTGAAATATTAACTGTGTTTTCAAAAGAAATCGCTGATGTTTCAGCACGCCGAGGTTATAAAGCACATGATGTAATTTCACTTTCAAGTAGCATACCTAACCTTGACGAATTATTAATTAATTTCCAAAAAGAACACCATCATACTGATGATGAAGTTCGCTTTATTGTCAGTGGCCATGGCATCTTTGCTATTGAAGGCAAAGATGGAAAATTCTTTGACGTTGAACTTGAGCCTGGCGACCTAATCTCTGTTCCTGAAAATGCAAGACATTATTTTACTTTGCAGGATGATCGTCAAGTTGTAGCTATTCGTATTTTTGTTACAACTGAAGGCTGGGTTCCAATCTATTAAATGAGCTTACTTATCGCACTTATACTAGGAGTTTCATGCGGAGCTATTCCTGTTATTTTAGGAGCTATTATGGAAGAGTTAGAAGTTGGTGTTTTAGGTTTTGTCGCCTCTTGTGTAAGCGCTTTATTATTTGGTTTATACGGCGCTATTCCTGTTGCTATTCTGTGCGCATTTTATATATTACGCCACGCTCGCTCAAAACAATTTGGCACTAACCACATGGCGCAAGTTATCCCGTTCCCGGTTGAACGGTGCCGTCGAGCTTCTAGCTTATAAATGGATCTCCAAAAGTTTGATGAAATGATCGATGCTGTGCAGCGAGTAACTTGTATACAAATCAATGAAAAACAAAAGGAATCCTTTAAACAAAAATATGATTTTGAACCAAACTTTGAATATGGAAGAGATGAGAAAGGGCATTATGTCATTCGAACTTCAAAAAAGATGTTAGAAGAAATGGAGTTTTATTTGGCATTAAAATATGATCGTGATGGAGTGGATCTTTATATGCAAGCTGAGATTGACGATATATGTCATGTGTCTGTTAGCTACAGTGAAGATGCGTTACATCTACAAGAATTATTTCAATTTCTAGAAGAAAATAAATAAATGGAAAACAAAATTTTATCAATAGGTTTCATCGGTATTGGTGTAATGGGAAAAAGTATGGTTCGTCATTTAATGCAAGAAGGTCATAAAGTATATGTATATAATAGAACGAAAGCGAAGACAGATTCTTTAGTACAAGATGGTGCAAATTGGTGTGATACACCGAAAGAATTAGTGAAGCAAGTAGGTGTTGTAATGACTATGGTTGGATATCCACATGATGTTGAAGAAGTGTACTTTGGAAGTGAAGGCATTATAGAGAATGCAAATGAAGGCACGATAGCCATTGATTTTACGACATCTACACCAACATTGGCAAAACGTATAAATGAAGTTGGTAAAAGAAAGAATGTATTTACGTTAGATGCCCCTGTATCTGGAGGAGATGTTGGTGCTAAAGAAGCAAGACTTGCAATTATGGTCGGTGGAGAGAAAGACATATATGATAGATGTTTACCGTTATTTGAAAAACTAGGAACAAATATTCAGTTACAAGGACCAGCTGGGAGTGGACAACATACGAAAATGTGCAATCAAATTGCAATTGCATCCAACATGATTGGAGTATGTGAAGCTGTTGCTTATGCGAAAAAAGCTGGACTGAATCCAGATAAAGTATTAGAGAGTATTTCAACAGGTGCAGCAGGTAGTTGGTCATTACATAATTTAGCTCCTCGAATGTTAAAGGGAGATTTTGAACCAGGGTTTTATGTAAAGCATTTTATGAAAGATATGAAGATTGCTTTATATGAGGCTGAAAAATTACAATTACCAGTACCAGGTTTAAGTTTGGCGAAGGAATTGTATGAAGAGTTAGTTATGGATGGAGAAGAAAATAGTGGAACACAAGTGTTATATAAAAAGTATATAAGGGGGTAAATGATAAAAAAAATAATAGTAGTTGTTTCACTATGTACTGTTGTTTGCGGCGGAGTATACTATGTTTTCTATGCTCCCAGTGTAATGAAACAAACAGTGTTAACTACTAATGTGGCTCCAGCTATTGGGTCAGAAGTGCGAGATAATATAGAAGAAAAAGAAAATCGACAAATTGATTATGCTAGTATAGCTCAAAAATTAGATCAATATTTAGTAGGAAAGCAATTTAATGGGACCGTTTTGGTGACTGATAAAGAGCGTGTTATATTGAATAAAGGATATGGATATGCTGATGTTCAATATAAAATAGAAAATACACCTCAAACAAAATATCGTATCGGTTCTATTACGAAAACAGTAGTTGCTACATCTATTTTACAGCTACAAGAACAAGGGAAATTAAACATTCAGGAAAATGTGAATACATATATTCCTTCATTTCCAGCTGATAAAAATATCACTTTATATCATTTATTAACGCATACATCGGGTTTACCGGAAAGCGGAAAAGGGAAAGTGAATGCGGCTTCTCGTATAAACTTAGTAAATTGGATTGGAAGTCAAAAATTAGAGTTTCCACCAGGAGCTGGTTGGAGATATACAGATTATAATTATATGGTGCTTGCCTATATTATAGAAAGCATATCAAAAAAAACGATAGGAGATTACATAAAAGAAAATATATTTATTAAAGCAGAAATGCACGAATCTGGTATGGGAAATATGGCTCCGGGAGATCAGCATTTTACTAAAGGGTACGTTAAGAAAGATAATGTACTTGAACCTGCACAAAAATTGTCCATGGATTGGTTATACGGTTGCGGTGAGATGTATACGACAGTTGGAGATATGAAGAAATTAGATGAAGCAATTATAACGGGGAAACTTCTTTCTGAACAAAGTATGCAAGCGATGTTTTCACCTTCAGAAGAACGGAAATATGCATTTAGTTTTTATATATATCCAGATTATTTTCATAATCATGGTGTACTATCTGGTTGGAACACTTTCAATAATTTTAATAAAGAAAAAGGGACGTTTGTTATTTTATTTTCAAATGTGAAAAATAGTATGGATGATGATTTTAATAAAGAGTTTCGAAAAATGGTAAATGATTTATTAGAACAAAGGGGATGAATGAACATACTACATTTTTTATTAGAGAATACGGTTTTCCAAAATGTGTTACAAGATCTTCAGTTAAATGTCCTTTATATAGAAAATGGATGCACACATCAACAAACGATAGAAAATATTCATCCCAAATGTATGTTTATAGCAAATAGTTTTGAAGAAGGAGAACTATTGTTTCATAAGACTAAACCACATATTGTAATTATGTATGTAACAGATTTTTCTCAAATAAAATATATAAAGAATATATATAATGCACATAGTACATTCATTGTCATTTGGGATCAACAAATAACAAACGAGTTTACAGAGGTGCTTACGTTAGGAATACGTAATATTGTGATAGCCCCAGTAACTCCACAAGTAGTGTTAGAGGAAGTAAATAAAAGTTTGTATCAACTTTCTTTAGTGCGGCAAGTAAGTTTGCAACAAGAACTACTGCAGATGATGTTTGATTTTCACAATGATCTATTATTTATAGTAGAAGATGATGAGATTGTTGATTGTAATACAAATTTTTTAGAGTTTTTTGGATATGAAAATTTGTTTGATTATCGTGAGCAACATTTAGTGTTTGCCGAACATTTTATTAGAGAAAATGGATATTATTCGACGACTCATGATATAACATGGTTAGATGATACATTATCATATGATAGAAGAATTAAGATGTCCAATTATGAAGGGATTGTATCAACTTTTTTATTACGTGCGACGCCGTTACCAGAAGATTTATCGAGATTTATTGTAAAGTGTACAGAGATTACAGAATTAGATGAAATCTATCAAGAACAAGAAAGACTTGCCATGATAGATTCATTGACAGAGATTTATAATCGTTTGAAGTTCCAACAAATATTAGAGGTAGAGTGGGATAAGGTAATACGTAACGATGAAAAAATAGCACTTATTTTATTTGATATAGATAATTTTAAAACAGTAAATGACACATATGGTCATGATTTTGGGGATTTAGCATTAATACAACTTGCCGAACTTATGAAGTCTAAAGTAGAGCAACAACATGTATTTGCAAGATGGGGAGGAGAAGAATTTATTATATTAGTGACAAATACAGTAGAAAAAGAAGCATTTCAAGTTGCAGAATCATTGCGATTTTTTATTGAAACAAAACAATTCTCTGGAATATCGAAATTAACAGCGAGTTTTGGAGTAGCGTTATATGAGAAAGGAATTACAAGAGAAGAATTAATGCAGCGAGCGGACATTGCATTATATGAAGCGAAAAAAAATGGGAAAAATCAGGTGTGTATATATAGAAAAGAAAAAATGTGAATGACAAACGATAACTTTTTTAGCGTTCTATATGAACGCACATCTACACGTGCATTCAACCCAGACAAAGAAATTTCATCGACAGAATTACATGAAATTTTAAAAGCAGCTACACAAGCACCTTCTGCTTGGAACCTGCAACACTGGAAATTCCTTGTTTTCCAAGGAGAAGATGTACAAAAACGATTACATCCAATTGCTTATAACCAACAACAAATTCTTGATGCTTCTGCAGTAGTCGCTGTTTTAGGTGATTTAGAAGCTTATAAAAATGTTGAACCAGTTTATGGTCCAATTGTAGAACAAGGCTTTATGAAAGAAGAAGCAAAAGAACGTTTAGCTAAAAACATTGAATCTGCATATACTCGTGAACAATTCCCAAGAGATGCTGCTTTTTCAAATGCATCTTTAGCAGCAATGCAACTTATGCTTGCAGCTAAAGCAACTGGCTGGGACACTTGCGCTATCGGTGGTTTCAATCCACAAGCACTTACAGAAGAATTCAATGTTTCATCTCGATACGTACCAATTATGCTTATTACAATTGGCGAATCAACTTTAAAAGGCCACCCTGCACCACGAATGAGCGTAGAGCAAGTGAGTGAATGGGCAAAATAAATGATGTTTAAAATAGGGGAAATATCACAAAAAAGTGTAAAGACCACCAAAATGAATGAAATAGGTAGGCTTTACACTTTTTTACTTTTATATAAAACGATGATATATACTGGGAGAGCTAAGAGTAGTGGTGCAATGGATCGTGCAGTATGTTTTTCTGCGTCCAATTGGAACGCTTCTTCTTTTGGGAATTGTAACACTGATATGTTTGCAGCATCGCCAATAAAATATAGAAGTAGTACAGTTACTATGTAAATGTTTGGATCATTTGGATGCTGTGATAACTTTAGAGACTGTCATCATCGTGAAAGAGAGTGTGACCATCGCGAACATCGCGAGAAAGAGAAAGAAGAAGTTAGACCACAACGAACTGCTGTATGTAACGTACTTGCTAACATTTCAGTTGGAACAGAGCTTTCTCTTTTAAGCATTAGAGGTAACGGAACATTCAACAATGTAATTTTTGAATGTTTCGCTAACTGCGTTGCTCTTTTCTCTGCTTTGGCTCGTAATAACAATGATAAAGATAACAATAAAGACGATAAGAACAATCAAAATCGAAATACTTTTACTGGTATTTTACGTGTATGCCCAACTGATATCGTTGCAATCGCTATCTAAATGACTCTTAACATTCAAGGGATCGCTGCATCAAGTGGGATTGCTATTGCAAAGGCTTTCAGACTTGAGAATCCTGAATTTAACATTGAAAAGAAATCAATTACAAACGAAGCTGCTGAAATTGCACGATTAGACGCTGCGCTTGAGAAAGCAAAAACTGAATTAGAAGCAATTAAGGACCACGCTTTTGCTGAGCTGGGTGCTGATAAAGCTGCGATCTTTGAAGCACATTTATTAGTATTAAATGATCCAGAACTAGTAAACCCGGTAAAAGATAAAGTAAATAGCGAAAAAGTAAATGCTGAATTTGCAATGGATGAAGTTGCATCAATGTTTATTTCTATGTTTGAAAACATGGATAACGAATATATGAAAGAACGTGCTGCGGACATTCGTGACGTAACAAAACGTGTTCTTGCACATTTACTAGGAATTAACTTCTCAAACCCTGGTACAATTTCTGAAGAAGTAATCATTATTGCCGAAGATTTAACACCATCTGATACAGCTCAGTTAAACCGTAAGTATGCAAAAGGTTTCACGACTGATATCGGTGGACGTACATCTCACTCTGCAATTATGGCTCGTTCTATGGAAATTCCTGCAGTTGTTGGTACGAAAGTTGTTATGGAGAAAATCCAAAACGGCGATATCGTAATCATCGACGGCTTAGATGGAGAAGTAATTGTAAACCCATCTGAAGAAACTCTTCGTTCTTTTGAAGAAAAGAAAGCGAAATTTGAAGAGCAAAAAGCAGTATGGGCAAAATTAAAAGACCAAGCTACTGTAACAAGCGATGGACATCACGTTGAGCTTGTTGCTAATATCGGAACACCAAATGATGTACAAGGTATTATCGATAATGGCGGAGAAGGCGTTGGTTTATACCGTACAGAATTCTTATACATGGGCCGTGACAATCTTCCAACAGAAGAAGAGCAGTTCGAGGCGTATAAAGCAGTTCTTGAAGGTGTAAAAGAAGGTCAACCTGTCGTTGTTCGTACGCTTGACATCGGTGGAGATAAAGAGCTTCCATACTTACATTTACCAAAAGAAATGAACCCATTCTTAGGATACCGTGCAATTCGCTTATGTCTTGATGAGCAAGATGTGTTCCGTACACAACTTCGTGCATTACTTCGTGCTAGCGTATACGGTAACTTAAAAATTATGTTCCCAATGATTGCAACTCTTGATGAGTTCCGTCAAGCGAAAGCGATCTTATTAGAAGAGAAAGCAAAGCTTGTAGAAGCGGGTACAACTGTTTCTGATTCTATTGAAGTGGGTATGATGGTTGAAATTCCAGCTTCAGCAGTATTAGCAGATCAATTCGCAAAAGAAGTTGATTTCTTCTCTATCGGAACAAATGACTTAATCCAATACACAATGGCTGCAGACCGTATGAACGAACGTGTAGCTTACTTATACCAACCATATAACCCATCTATTTTACGTCTTGTAAAAATGGTTATCGATGCTGCTCATAAAGAGGGCAAATGGGCTGGTATGTGTGGTGAGATGGCGGGAGATTCACTTGCTATCCCATTATTATTAGGATTAGGCTTAGATGAGTTCAGTATGAGTGCAACATCTATCCTTCCTGCAAGAACACAACTAAGCAAGTTGTCAAAAGCAGAAATGGAAACATTAGCAGAAAAAGCATTAACAATGTCAACTGCTGAAGAAGTTGTTGAATTAGTTAAAAGCATATAAATGGAAAAAATCTTTAAAGTAACTAGCGACTCAGGAATTCATGCACGTCCAGCAACTCTACTTGTAAACACTGCAAGCAAATTTGGCTCTGACATTAACTTAGAGTATAACGGAAAAAACGTTAACTTAAAATCAATCATGGGCGTTATGTCTTTAGGCATTCAACAAAACGCAGAAATTAAAATCACTGCAAATGGTGATGATGCAGCTCAAGCACTAGCAGCTATCGAAGAAACTATGAAAAACGAAGGATTAGGAGAATAAATGCCTTTTTGGCGTTTGTCGGAAGGTATCAATATAGATAAGAGAGGAAGGGTTTCCATGTTTAAGAATATCTTTGGTGTTCTTCAAAAAGTCGGGAAAGCGTTAATGCTTCCAGTAGCAATTTTACCGGCAGCGGGTATTTTACTTGGATTTGGTAATGCATTTCAAAATCCACAGTTAACAAATGTTATTCCTGCTTTAAAAGCAGATTGGTTCGTAATGGTTGCAAAAATTATGGAACAATCTGGTGATATTATCTTCGCTAACCTTGCATTATTATTCGCAGTTGGGGTAGCAATTGGTTTAGCGGGTGGAGACGGAGTAGCTGGTTTAGCAGCATTCGTTGGCTACCTAATTATGAACAAAACGATGAGTGTGTTCTTAGAAGTAGATAAGTTAGTGAAAGTAACAAGCTCTGGAGCAGACCCAGTGAAAATTGGATTTGCAGATCCAGCATATGCGAATGTATTAGGAATTCCAACGCTACAAACAGGAGTATTTGGTGGTATTATCGTCGGTATAGTAGCGGCATATTGCTATAATAAATACTTCAACATTGAATTACCATCATACTTAGGTTTCTTTGCAGGTAAGCGTTTCGTACCGATCGCAACTGCAACATTCTCTTTAGTAGTAGGTATTATCATGTGCTTCATTTGGCCATACATTCAAGGTGGTTTAAATACGTTCTCACATCAAATGATTGATGCAAATAGAACGTTAGCAGCATTTATTTTTGGTTTAATTGAACGTTCATTAATTCCATTTGGATTACATCACATTTTCTATTCACCGTTCTGGTTCGAATTTGGTCAGTACACAAATGCGGCTGGAGAATTAATCCGCGGTGACCAAAAAATCTTTATGGCACAGTTAAAAGATGGTGTAGAATTAACAGCAGGTACATTTACAACTGGTAAGTATCCGTTCATGATGTTCGGTCTTCCAGCAGCAGCTTTAGCAATGTACCATGAAGCACGTCCAGAAAATAAAAAATTAGCAGCTGGTATTTTAGGTTCTGCTGCATTAACATCTTTCTTAACAGGTATTACAGAACCACTTGAATTTTCATTCCTATTCGTAGCACCAGTATTATTCGGAATTCACGCTGTATTTGCTGGTCTATCATTTATGACAATGCAAATTTTAGGTGTTAAAATTGGTATGACATTCTCTGGTGGTTTAATCGACTTTATGTTATTCGGTGTACTTCCAGGTCGTACAGCATGGTGGTGGGTAATTATTGTTGGTCTTGTACTAGCAGTTATTTACTACTTCGGATTCCGCTTTGCAATCCGTAAATGGAATTTAAAAACACCTGGTCGTGAAGTAGCAAATGCGAATGACGGCGCAGGAAAAGCAGAAGCAGGTGAACTTCCTCGAGAAGTATTAGTAGCACTTGGTGGTAAAGAAAACATTGCTTCTTTAGATGCTTGTATTACTCGTTTACGTGTTCAAGTTAACGAACAAAAGAATGTAAACAAAGACCGCTTAAAAGAACTTGGAGCGGCTGGTGTACTTGAAGTTGGAAATAACATTCAAGCTATTTTCGGACCAAAATCTGACACATTAAAATCACAAATTCATGATATTATGTCAGGTCGTACACCTCATGTTGAAAAAGAAGAGCCTGTAAAGGTAGAAGAAACTCCTCAAAAAGTTGATAAAAATGAAACAATCGTATCACCAATTGAAGGGAAAATCTTACCGATTACAGAAGTACCTGATCAAGTATTCTCAGGAAAAATGATGGGAGACGGATTTGCAATCGAGCCAACAGAAGGAACAGTAGTTTCTCCAGTTAATGGTGAGATCGTCAATGTATTCCCTACAAAGCATGCGATTGGTATTCAATCTGAGGGCGGAAAAGAAATATTAATTCACTTCGGTATTGATACTGTAAAATTAAATGGTGAAGGATTTGAGGCACTTGTAGCACAAGGCGACAAAGTGAAACAAGGACAACCATTATTAAAAGTAGATCTTGCATTCGTAAAAGAAAATGCACCATCTATTATTACGCCAATTGTATTTACAAATTTACAACAAGGGCAACAAGTCGAATTGAAAAAAGATGGAAATGTTAAGAAGGGCGAAAACGCTATTATTGACATTCAGTAGATGAGTAATTATCTAGAAATTAAAAAAGTTTTAAATAATAATGTCATCATTGCTAGCCATCCCGAACACGAGGAAGTAGTAGTGATTGGTAAAGGAATTGGATTTGGAAAAAAAGCAAAAGATGTATTGGAGCAAGAACAAATTGAAAAAATGTTTGTTTTAAAAAATGAACGTGATCGTGAACAATACAAACTGTTAGTGCCACATGTGAGTGAAAAATTAATTGAATTAATGAATGACATTATGTTCTACATTCAAGAAAAGGCAAAATCGCCGTTAAATGAACATATTCACATCGCTTTAACAGACCATATTTCTTTTGCAGTTAAGCGGTTAAAACAAGGACTTACAATAGACAATCCTTTTCTGGTTGAAACAAAAATGCTGTATCCAGAGGAATATGAAATTGCTGAAGGTGTTGTAGACCTTTTAAATTCTCGTTTGCAAATTACATTGCCAGAAGGAGAAATTGGTTTTATTGCACTCCATATTTACAGTTCACTTACAAATTCAGATTTATCTTCAGTTAATCAAAACTCCCGTCTCATCGCACAACTTGTATCTTTAATTGAAACAAGCTTACAAATTACATTAGACCAAGAAAGTATTCACTATTTGCGCCTTATTCGTCATTTGCAATATGCTATTGAACGGGTGAAAAAGGGAGAAAAAGTTGAGGAATCACAAAGCTTTGCTGATTTATTAAAGGCAGAATATCCCGTCTGTTATAACTTAGCCTGGAAGCTAGTTAAGGTCATGCAAAAAGAATTGCAATTGTCTGTATATGAAGCTGAAAGTATTTATTTAACAATGCACTTGCAACGATTAGTGAAAGCGGAGCATGTGTAAATGATTAAAATGTTTGTAAGTGATATTGATGGAACGATGATGCAACACGGAGGTTTTATCGACGAACAAGATGTTATCGCTTTACGTAGCTTAGCTGAACAAAATATAATTCTTTGTTTCGCTTCTGGAAGACTTGATAATGAAATTGCAGACTTAATGAGAGCGGTTAATACAAATTTCCATCGCATTAGTGTAAATGGTGTTTTTGTATATACACATGAAAATAAGCAGCTATTATCTGCAACTTTCGATTCCAGCATTCTTCCAGATTTGTTAGCTATGACAAATGAAGACCCTTATTTCCGTTATGTAAGTGATGAACATAACTACTACATTGAAGAAAAAACACCGTTTATTCATGAACTTGAACAACAAGTAACGATGACTTCTGTTGAAGAACCTAATCTATTACAGAAAATTGATGATACAATTTTTCCAAATAAAATTTCTGTCGGTGGAACGAAGGAAAGCTTACAACTCCTTCAGAAAAAAATTGATGAACAATTTCACGGAAAAGTTAGCACCTTCATTTCAGCAGAACAATGTTTAGATGTAATGCCACCTAATATTAGTAAAGGTTCTGCTATTTCTATTTTATTAAAAGAATTTCAAATACAACCAGAGGAAATTGCTTGCATAGGAGATTCTTATAATGATATTCCAATGTTCTCTTTAACTCCTCACAGTTTTGCTATGTCTCAAGCAGATGACGCAGTAAAAGAGCACGCTCACTATGTAGTAAATACGGTTAAAGATGCTGTTAACCACGTAATTGCTCATAATAAAAATACGACTCACTCCCTATAAGTGAAACAGCTAATTGAGGACGGCGAATGGAAGCCGGGAGACAAAATCCCATCTGAGAATGAACTTTGTGATAAGTTCGAAGTGAGTCGTATGACAATCAGACAGGCGATTAATAATTTAGTGGAACAAGGCTATTTATATCGGAAACGTGGAATTGGAACGTTTGTCCAACTTCCGAAAGTGGAACAAAAATTGCAAGGAATGACGGGATTCACAGAAGATATGATATCTCGCGGGATGAACCCAAGTAGTCAATTACTTAGTTTCCGCCTAGTTCCAGCTACTGCGAAAATAGCAGACCGGTTGAGAATACAGGAGGGGGAGTCGGTTTATGAAGTGAGGCGTATTCGCTTAGCTGATGATGAACCGATTGCTTTTGAGACGACATATTTGTCGCCAGCTCTTGTAAAAGATATTAACGAAGAAATATTGCAACAATCTTTATATGAACATTTAGAGAAAAAACTGGGCTTTAAGCTTGTTAGCGCTACTCAATCAATTGAAGCTTCCATTGCAACGGATAATGAAGCTGAACATCTGCATATTCCTAAAAAGGCGCCTGTGCTTGTAATGCGCCAATGGTCATATTCAGAAGGTGAGATACCGTTAGAGTATGTGAAATGTATTTATCGTGGGGATCGTTATAAATTTATTACAAACATCGCACGTAACAAATAAATGAATATTCTTGTTGTAAAAACTCCAGAAGAATTAGCAGAAGCAGGTTATAAATTAATTGAAGAAGTTGTAAAATCAAAAGAAAATCCAACATTAGGAATGGCTACAGGAAGCTCTCCATTAGGTATTTATGCAGAAATGCGAAAAAATAAACTTGATACAAGTCATGCAACCACTGTAAACTTAGATGAGTACGTAAATTTACCACATGAAGATAAAAACAGCTATCACTATTTCATGCAAGAACAGTTGTTTGATTATCTTCCATTTAAACAAACTTATGTACCAAACGGGATGGCAAGTGATTTAGAGGAAGAGTGCAAACGTTATGAGAGCATTCTAGCTACTAACCCAGTTGACCTACAGATTCTTGGAATCGGTGAAAACGGTCACATCGGATTTAACGAGCCAGGAACAGCATTTAATTCTCCAACTAACATTGTTGAATTAACAGAATCTACACGCCAAGCAAACCTTCGTTTCTTCGAAAAAGAAGAAGATGTGCCAACTCATGCGATTACAATGGGAATTGGAAGCATTATGAAAGCGAAACAAATTCTACTTGTTGCTATGGGGCCTAAAAAGGCAGAAGCACTTAAAGAGTTATTGCAAGGTGAATATAGTGAAGCGTGTCCTGCTACTGTTTTACAACGTCATCCGAATGTAACCGTAATCGCTGATCAAGAAGCTCTATCTTTATGCAGTGAGGCGATTGCTGATGAACATCGACAAGTATTCACCATTTCCGATCTATTATCAGATTCAAGAGTGGGTGAAACAGCTAATTGAATGAAAATGAAAACGCAAATTGTCATCAATGCCAAAATTTACACAGGTCAAGAAGTAGTGGAAAACGGATTTATTCGTTACGCAGAAACAATTAAAGAAATTGGTTTGATGGCTCAATATGTACCACAAGAAAATGAAACTGTTTTTGATGCTACAGGGAAGATTTTAATTCCAGGTATGATTGATGTTCATATTCACGGTGGATACGATATTGATGCGATGGATGCAAATAGCGATGGATTAGTAACTCTAGGTAAAGAAATGTTAAAAGAAGGGGTTACAACTTACTTCCCAACAACAATGACACAAGCTCCAGAAGCAATAGAAGCGGCACTAAGTGCTGCAAAGGAAGCGAAAGAAAAAGGAGCACATTTCGAATATATTCACTTAGAAGGACCGTATGTTTCAAAAAAACGTGCAGGTGCACAACCACTAGAACATATCGTTCCTGCGAATATTGAACAATTTAAACAATGGCAGGAAGCAAGCGGTAATTTAATTAAGTTAGTAACATATGCACCAGAGGAAGAAGGAGCATTAGAGTTTGAACAGTATCTTGCTGAAACTGGTGTTGTTGGCACAATGGGGCATACAGATGCAATTGATGCACAACTACAAAATAGAAACATTACACATGCAACACATTTGTACAATCAAATGCGTGGATTACATCACCGTGAACCAGGAGTTGTTGGTCATGTGTTATTAAATCCAGATGTAATGGTTGAAGTAATTACAGATGGCATTCATATTCACCCTGATATGGTGAAATTAGCATATAAATTAAAAGGACCGAAAAAAGTAAGTGTCATTACTGACGCAATGCGAGCAAAAGGTCTTGAAGATGGATTATATGAACTTGGCGGACAGCCAGTACATGTAAAAGATGGTAGTGCTCGATTAGAAGATGGAACGTTAGCTGGTAGTATTCTAAAAATGGATCAAGCTTTCCGAAATGTAATTGAATTTACAGGATGTTCAATCGAAGACGCAGTACGTATGACATCAGTTAACCAGGCAGAAGAGTTTGGACTAAATAATAAAGGTGCGTTAGCGGTAGGGAAAGATGCAGACTTTGTTGTGATGACTGAAAATTTACATGTATATGATACCGTTCGTTTAGGAATTCATATGAAGGAAGGGAAGTAAATGCAGCGGCAACATCTCAGTAAAATGCAAGTGAACTTTTTAAAAGTTGGACAAGGTGATGCAACACTTATTGTATTGCCAAATGGACAAACAATGTTAATTGATGGAGGACCTTATGAAGCAGGAGAGGTTATTATTCAAAAACTCATCGAAAAAGGGATAAACCATTTAGATGTTATCGTCAGTACGCATCCTGATATGGATCATATTGGTGGACTAATTCCGATTGTAGAGCAAATGCCGGTCTCACTTATACTAGATAGTGGAAAAACATATAGCTCTTTTACATATCATACGTATCGGAATAATATTAAGAAAAGGGGAATACCTTTTGTTTCGGCAAAGGAAGGACAATATATACCGCTAGATCCACATGTTTCTATACAGGTATTAAACAATGGGAAATCAAAAGATGAAAATAATGAATCCTCAATTGTTTTAAAGGTTCGATATGGAAAGGCTGATTTTTTATTGATGGGCGATGCTGATGTACGGACGGAACATGAGATATTAAAGCAATTTGATGTACATGCAGATATATTAAAAGTTGGGCATCATGGCTCATATACTTCAACAAGTGAAATGTTTATAAAAAAAGTAGAACCACAGTTCGCTATTCTTTCGTATGGGAGTAGCAATCCGTATGGCCATCCTCACCAAAGTGTAGTAAGGAGATTGAAACGGCACGGTATAATGATATATGGAACAAATAAACGTACTGTAGAAGTGAATACAGATGGGGAACATATTATGATAGGATCTAGTGGATTAATGCCATTATTGAAGTAAATGGATAGAAAAGAACAAAAATCAATCATTGAAGGGCTTTTGTTTGTTTCTGGTGATGAAGGGATTTATCCAGAACAAATAGCGAAAGTTCTTGAAATTGAAGTGAATGAAGTAATATATATTTTAGAAGAAATGCAAAAAGAATATGAAGGTGCACATCGCGGTTTGCAAATTGTACAATATGCAAAAGTATATCGCTTTGCTACAAAGAAAGAACATGCTTCGTACTATCAGAAATTAATAGATATCCCAACAGCTGCCTCACTCTCTCAAGCTGCTCTTGAAACGTTAGCGATCGTCGCATATCGTCAACCGATTACAAGGACAGAAATGGAAGAGATTCGAGGGGTAAAAACGGACAAGGCACTACAAACGCTAGTTTCACACTTACTTATAAAAGAAACTGGACGAGCAGAAGGTCCGGGGCGTCCTATTTTATATGGAACGACAAAAGAATTTTTAGACACATTTGGATTGAAAACATTAGATGATTTACCGTCACTTTCTGAAGAGAGTGAACAAATGAATGAAGCAGATTTATTCTTCGGTTCTTTACAAGAAATATCAAAATAAGTGGTGGGATGCTTTGTGCAGTATAATTTTAAAGTAGAGGCTTTTGAAGGGCCTTTAGATTTATTGTTACATTTACTACATCGTTATGAAATTGATATATATAATATTCCTGTAGCGGATATTACAGAACAATATTTGTCTTATGTCCATACGATGAAAGAACTACAATTAGATGTTGCAAGTGAGTATTTAGTAATGGCTGCAACGTTATTACAAATTAAAAGTAAAATGTTGTTGCCGAAACATGAAGAAGATGTACTTGATAATGGTGATGACTTTATAGATGACCCTCGTCAAGAATTGATGGAGAGGTTAATTGAATATAAGAAATATAAGCAAGTTGCTACTGAGTTAAAAGAAAGAGAACAAGAAAGAGCACAGCTATATACACGTCCGCCAATTGATTTTACATCGTTGCAACAAGAAGAGGAGACAAGCTTACCTCTTGATGTTACGTTATATGATATGCTAGCGGCATTTCAAAAATTAATGCGCCGTAAAAAAGCAAAGAAACCTGTAACAGCACGTGTTACTCGTCAAGAAATACCAATTGAACAGCGAATGACTGATATTCTAAAACAGTTAGAAATAAAAGGTGGCCGTCAAAGCTTTTATGATCTGTTTGCTGATGAAGAACGTGAAATAATGGTTGTAACATTTTTAGCGGTCCTTGAGCTTATGAAAAAGCAACAAATCAGCATTGAGCAAGAACATAATTTTGATGAAATTTTTGTATCGAGTTCTAATAAATCCGCATAGATGTATCCTACCGAATACATACAATTTTTAATTCATTTTCACGGAGACTATGACTATTTTGAATGTCACGAATTATTGGAAGAGTATTGGAAAACCAAACCGAGAGGAAATCGGGACGATTACTTAGTCGGTCTCATTCAAGTGGCAGTTTCTTTATACCACCAAAGACGCACTAACTGGAATGGCGCCACAAAGATGATGAAAAGCGCAATCACAATTTTAGAAAAAAACAGTGCACTTTTACAACGTTTAGGAATCGATCAAGCACAACTTCTACCCTTACTCAATGAAAGAGTGCAATCTATACAAAAAAAAGAAAGTTTTGTACCGTTATTTTTACCATTATCGAACACATCTTTGGAAAAAGTATGTATGCAATTATGTCAGCAACAACACCTTCCGTGGAAAGATGTGAACGCTGCTCCTAGTGAATATATCATACACAAACACACATTACGTGATCGAACAGAAGTCATCACTGAACGCAACGAACAATTACAAAAAAGAAAGCAGAGATAAATGTTAATTCGTTTTAAAAAAAGTTATGAAAAAATTGCAATGGGGCTTCTTTCGTTTATGCCAACTGAAAAAGATGTGAAAACATTACAATTGACAATGAAAGAGTATGAAGCAAAAGAGGATTGGCAATTGTATTTGTGGAAGCAAAATGAAGATTTTGTTGGAATAATGGGGATTGTAAAAAAAGAGAATCAAGTATTAGAAATTCAGCATTTGAGTGTGAACCCGTCTCACCGTCATATGGGGATTGGGACGAAGATGGTTCAAGAGTTAAAGAGTAAATTTCTTGAGTTTACAATTTGCGGAAATGAGCAAACAGCAAGTTTTTGCGAAAAGTGTAAAGGGCTTGAACAAAATATACATTCATGAATGAAAACTTTAGGATACATATTAATGGAAAATGGTGAAAAAATCGAATTGGAATTTTTCCCAGAAGAAGCACCGAAAACAGTAGAAAACTTTAAAAAATTAGCAGAGCAAGGATTTTATGATGGTGTGACATTCCACCGCGTTATTCCTGGCTTCGTAAGCCAAGGTGGAGACCCAACAGGAACAGGTGCAGGTGGCCCAGGTTACTCTATCCCATGTGAGACTGATGGAAATCCTCATAGACACCTTGTAGGATCACTTTCTATGGCACATGCTGGCCGTAACACAGGTGGTAGCCAATTCTTTGTTGTTCATGAGCCACAACCGCATTTAGATGGCGTACATACTGTATTTGGTAAAGCGACAAGCGGTATTGAAACAGTATTAAACATGCGTCAAGGCGATGTAATGAAAGAAGTTAAAGTTTGGGAAGAGTAAGTGAAAACGAAATTACTAGCTCTGCTATTAGCTGTAACGGTATTTATGATGCCAACAGCTTCATTTGCAGACATCATTGAGGGAGAATCAATTGTTACACTAGGAGAAAACTTATCTGAACAACAAAAACAAGATCTGTTAAAAGAAATGAAAGCACCGAAAGATGCTACAATTATTACTGTGTCTAATGCGGAAGAACATAAATTTCTAGAAGGAATTGTTCCAAAAGCACAAATTGGTACGCGAGCAATTTCCTCTTCTATGATTACATACACAAAGCCAGGATCTGGTCTCATTGTACGTTCAAAAAACATTAATTCAATAACAGATGCAATGTACACAAACGCACTTATTACAGCAGGTGTGAAAGATGCAGAGATTCAAATTACTGCACCATTTAAAGTTTCAGGAACTGCTGCTTTAACAGGTTTAATGAAGGCCTATGAAACAACATCGAACAAAGCAATTCCTGAGGAAGTAAAAAAAGTAGCCAATGAAGAAATGGTGCAAACGGCCCAGCTCGGCGATAAAATTGGTGAAGAAAAAGCAGTTCAACTTGTTGCAAAAATTAAAGAAGAGATTGCAAAAGAGCAACCAAAAACAACGGAAGATTTGCGTTCATTAATTAAAAAAATTGCTGATCAACTCGGGATTACATTAACGGATGAACAGTTGGATAACTTAGTAGCGTTATTTGATAAAATGAAAAATCTTAATATCGATTGGAATCAAGTTGGCAGTCAGTTAAATAAAGCAAAAGAACACGTTTCTGCCTTTTTAGGGTCTGAAGAAGGGCAAAGTTTCCTAGATAAAGTTAAAGATTTCTTCTCAAGTATCATTGATTTTGTTAAATCTTTATTCAAGTAAATGAAAGGGGAAGAGGACATGATTAAATTATTTGTAAGTGATTTAGATGACACGCTCGTTTACAATGTGAATGATATGCAAAAAGAAGATGAACGTGCACTTTGTTGGCTAGCTGAAAAAGGGACAAATATTTGTTTTGCCTCTGGCCGCTTTACTCACCGAATTGATGAAGTCGTAAAAAAGTTTTCATTCCCGTATTACACAACAGGTTTAAATGGGGCGACAATGTTACTACCGGACGGTAAAATATTTCATGAATCAAGTTTTGAAGATAGTGTTGCCCAGGAAATATATCGATATATACATAACAAGGGACTAGCAGATATTGTTTGTGCAAATGAGCAGCGATATACAAAAAGAAAGAATGAAAATCATCATACTTTTGAAGAGTATATGGGGGTACATATAGCTGAAATAGAAGCGTTAGAAGAAGAATTTGGTAAGACTGTACATCCAGCGAAATTATTTGTATTTGGAGAAGAAGAGAAAATTGTAGCATTAGATCAAGAGTTACGAAATACGTTTCACAGTGAAGCGGAAGTTTTTATATCAGGTAAACGCTATGTTGATATTATGCCAAGGGGTGTAAGTAAGGGAAGTGCTTTAAGGCGACTAATGGAACATTTAAAAATTGAAGCAAATGAAGTTGCCTGCATTGGAGATTCTTTTAATGACATTTCAATGTTTGAAGTAACCCAGCATTCATTTACTCTTCATCATGCTCATCCATATGTGAAGGAGAAAGCAAATCATGTTGTTCGTTCGGTTGAAGAAGCTGTTATGAAATTACCGTTACTTGTATAAATGACGAAGCCTAAAAAAGTGAATATCCCGATTTCGTCTTTTTTAAGTGATAATGAAAATTACTTAAAGCAAACTGTTGGATTGGGTGTCACATATGATGTTGGTATTCGTAAATTTCAAATTTTAAACAAAGAAATTGGTGTGTTATTTGTAAATGGACTTTGTGATACGAATTATATTATCCCTATTTTAGAAGAAGCGGTGGATACAAATGAAATAAGGGATGTAGAAGAGGATACAGTAAAGCTTTTAGAGAATCGTTTAATTCATCAACAAGTAAGTAAAGTAAAAACGATGGATGAAGTAATGCTCCAAGTATTATCAGGACTTATTGTTATATTTGTGGAAGGTGAAACGGAAGCTTTCGCAATAGATGTTCGCAGTTATCCAGGGCGGACACCGACAGAACCAGATACAGAAAAGGTAGTACGTGGTGCAAGGGATGGTTTTGTTGAAAATATCGTTGTAAATACAGCGTTAATTCGTAGAAGGATCCGCGACCCACGTCTTCGAAATGAAATGGTTCGAGTAGGGGATAGATCACAAACCGATATTTGTATTACATATGTACAAGATGTTGCAAATCCAGATTTAGTGAAGATTATAAAACAAGAATTAAATAATATTGAAGTAGATGGGATTACGATGGCGGATAAAACGGTGGAAGAATTTGTAGTCAAACAAGGTTATAATCCATTCCCGCTTATTCGCTACACAGAAAGGCCAGATGTAGCAGCGAACCATTTGTTAGAAGGACATGTGTTAGTACTTGTTGATACATCACCAAGTGCTATGATCACTCCAACAACATATTTCCACCATTTACAGCATGCAGAAGAATTTAGACAAAATCCAGCTGTAGGTACATTTTTACGTTGGGTACGTTTTTTAGGTGTTATTTTCTCGTTATTTTTATTACCATTTTGGTTAGTATTTGTATTTGATCCAACTCTTTTGCCACCGAATCTTGCTTTTATTGGACCGACTAAGATGACGCATTTACCAATTTTATTACAAGTGTTAATGGCAGAGGTCGGACTTGAGTTTTTAAGAATGGCTGCCATTCACACTCCGACGTCGTTATCGTCTGCGGCGGGGTTAATTTCTGCTATATTAATTGGTCAAATTGCCATTGATGTAGGGTTGTTTGTACCAGAAGTTATTTTATATGTAGCTGTTTCGATGATTGGGGCATATGCGACACCGAGCTATGAATTAGGACTAGGAAATAAGGTTGGGAAATTGTTTGTAATTATTTTAACAGGTCTCTTCCATGAGATAGGGTTTGTAATTGGAATGACGATATTGATTTTATTTTTAACGTCTATAAAAAGTTTACAAACACCGTATTTATGGCCGTTTCTACCATTTGATTGGGGCGCGTTAACGAAAATTTTACTCCGACCAACTATGTCTAGTTTAAAAGTGCGTCCTAGTATTGTGCGACCTCAAAATGTAAGAAGACAAAAATAAATGAGACGAAGGGTTGTTTTGGTAACAGATGGAGATGAATATGCAAAGCGGACAATTGAGCTGTTAACAAAGGAATTTGGGGGCAGGTGTATTTCAGCATCGCAAAGTAATCCAACCAAATTGACAGGGAAGAAAGTTGTTGAGCTTATTATGCAAACGCCATATGACCCTGTATTTGTCATGTTTGATGACAGTGGATTTATTGGAGAAGGATCTGGTGAAAAGGCTTTAAAATATGTAGCCAAACATAAACAAATTGATGTACTTGGTATTGTAGCGGTAGCATCTAATACACATCATTGGGAATGGGCGCGTGTAGATGTAAGCGTAGATCGGAATGGGAATTTGACAGAATACGGTGTTGATAAATTTGGACTTCCAGATGGTGAAATTGGCAGGATTAGTGGGGATACGATTTATTGTTTAGATGATTTGAATGTTCCGGTCATTGTGGGGGTCGGTGATATTGGCAAGATGTGTGGAAATGATGAATGGGAGAGAGGATCACCTATTACTAGAAAAGCAATTCAATTAATTTTGGAAAGGAGTGGGTTTTATGACGAAGCCTAAGTGGATTTTGTATATGCATTTCTTGTAGGAGGAGCGATTTGTGTAATTGGACAAGTATTGTTAGATTTTGCAAAGTTAACACCGGCCCATTTAATGGCGAGTTTTGTAGTTGTCGGGGCCATTCTAGACGGATTCGGATTGTATGATAAGCTTATAAAATTTGCAGGTGCTGGGGCAACAGTCCCTATTACAAGTTTTGGACATTCATTATTACACGGAGCGATGCATGCGGCGGAAAAACATGGGTACTTAGGAATTGGTATTGGCATGTTTAGTTTAACGTCTGCGGGTATTTCCGCAGCTATATTATTTTCATTTTTTGTAGCACTTATATGTAAACCGAAAGGATAAATGAGGTTGACAGGAAAACAAACGTGGGTATTTCAAAATGATATTTACGTAAATGCAACGGGTACTGCTGTCGGTCCGAAAGAAGCTGAAGGCCCTCTTGGGAACGATTTTGATATTTCATATAATGACTTGCATTGTGGAGAGGAAAACTGGGAACTTGCTGAACGAAAATTAATGTCAGACTCAATGCAACAAGCGGTGCAAAAAGGGAATATAAAAACATCACAAATTGATTTCTTTTTAGCGGGCGATTTATTAAATCAAACAGTGACAGCGAATTATGTTGCGCGTCAGTGGGGAATTCCTTTTTTAGGAATGTTTAGCGCTTGTGCGACGTCAATGGAAACTTTAGCGGTTGGATCCGCATTTATAGACGGTGGATTTGCGAATCGTGTCTTAGCTACGGTAAGTAGTCATAATGCAACGGCTGAAAGGCAATTTCGTTATCCAACAGAGTATGGGGGACAAAAGCCAGAAACGGCAAATTCAACTGTTACAGGTGCAGGATCCATATTAATTAGCAAAGAAAAGAGTGCAATTAAAATTACGGCAGCTACGATTGGAAAAGTGCAAGATTTAGGAATTATGAACCCTTTAGATATGGGATCGGCAATGGCACCAGCTGCTGCTCATACAATCCAACAGCATTTTGAAGATTTAGGAAGAAGTGTAGCTGATTATGATTTGATTGTTACTGGTGATTTATCGGCTGTTGGGACACCAATCGCAAAACAACTTTTACTTGAGGAAGGGTATGACCTTGGGCATATATACAATGATTGTGGATTAATGATTTATGATTCAAATCAAGAAGAAGTGTTTGCAGGTGGCAGTGGTTGTGCTTGTTCAGCTGTTGTCACATACGGCCACTTATTACGTGAAATGCAAAAAGGGAATTTACAACGCATTTTTGTCGTTGCAACGGGGGCTTTATTGAGCCCAATGATGATGCAACAAAAGGAAACGATTCCAACAATTGCGCATGGTGTTGTGTTTGAAAGAGTTAAAGGAGAGTGAATGACAAACCGAAAACTGAAAGATGATTACATAAATAAAGTGAAGGAGTACCATCCAAAGCCAAACTATTTGCTAAATTGTGTGAAGGCGTTTCTTGTAGGTGGACTCATTTGTACAGTCGGAGAAATATTGATGAAATTTTATATACATTATTTTCACTTTAGTGAACAAGAGGCAGGAAATCCGACAGTTGCAACTCTTGTTTTATTGTCGACGATTTTAACAGGATGTGGTGTATATGATAAAATCGGTCAATTTGCTGGAGCAGGATCGGCAGTACCAGTTACAGGATTTGCAAATTCTATGGCGAGCGCTGCGCTAGAACATAAGAGTGAGGGGATTGTGTTAGGGATTGCTACAAACATGTTTAAGCTTGCAGGAAGTGTTATCGTGTTTGGTGTTGTTGGAGCATATATTATCGGATTAATAAGATATACTTTTAAAATTTTTATGTCTTAAATGATTGAATGTGGGTTTGTTATATTAATTGGTTTAGCTGGCGGGATTGCAGTAGGTAGCGGATATGTTGCCTTTTTAGCTGTACTTGGTATAATCCCTCGTTTAGCTCAATTAACGAGAAGTGGAAAGCATATTCAATATTTTGAGTGGGCTGTCATTGCGGGGACTTTAACTGGGGCTTGGTGTAGTTTGAAAAACATTACATTTCAAACATCGCAATATTGGCTTGTAATATTAGGGTTATTTTGTGGCACATTCATTGGAATGCTTGCTGCGGCATTAACAGAAGTATTAAATGTTTTACCTATTTTAGCGAAACGAGTCGGGGTAGAGGGGAAAATTATTGTTTTACTCGTTGCTCTTGTACTTGGCAAAGTAATAGGCTCATTGTTTCACTGGATTTATTTCGTAAAGTAGATGCGCAATCGTTTAAAAGTTTCTCCTGCGTATGAAATAAAGCTGAGTGATGTCGCTCAACTTGCAGGAGATTCTTTTGTAGTTGAGTCGTTACAAAATGAAATAGTTTACAACGTAACAGCACACGATAAGACGCATGTTGTAATTGATGTTATGAAAGTAATTGAAATTATTCAACAAAAAGCATCTCATGTACAAATTAATTTACTAGGTTCTGGACAAACTCTTGTTGAAATTATATATGAAAAAAAGAAAGTGCCCCCAATTTTCTTTGGGCTTGTATGGTTGTTGCTTTTCATTGGAGCGGCCCTTGCAATCATTTATTTCCATGAGGATGTAAGTATGCAACAAGTACACCAGCGGTTATATTACATGATTACTGGAGAGTTTAAGGAGCAACCACTATTATTTCAAGTTCCATATTCAGTAGGTCTTGGATTAGGTATGGTTTTATTTTTCAATCATGTATTTCAAAAGCGAATTAATGAAGAGCCGAGTCCGTTAGAAGTTGAGATGTTTCAATATCAACAGTCGCTTGATCAATATGTAATTGTTAATGAAAACAAGGATAACACGAAACAGCTTGCCGATGATTGAATGATGAGTGGATCAGCGATTATGATGATGATTATTGGTATTGTAGTCATTTGGGGAGGACTCGCATTAAGTATCGCAAATTTATTTAAGAAAAAAGCATAAATGGAAACGAGGCAACAATGGGGAACGAGGGCTGGATTTATATTTGCAGCGGTCGGCTCAGCCGTTGGATTAGGAAACATATGGCGTTTTCCTTATACAGCGTATGAAAATGGAGGAGGCGCATTCTTTTTACCTTACTTATTTGCATTATTAACGACTGGTATTTCATTGCTAGCATTCGAATTCGCTCTTGGGCATCGTCATCGTGGTTCGGCACCACTTACATTCTTCCGTATTCATCCACGTGCTGAGTTTATTGGATGGTGGCAAATGTGTGTAACGTTTATCGTTTCAACATATTATGCAGTAATTATCGCTTGGGCTATTTCGTATACGTATTTTGCAATTACTGGAGCATGGGGGAAAGACACGCAATCATTTTTATTTAAAGAATATTTACATGTTGCAGATAAACCAGGGCAATTTGGGGGGCTTGTGCCAGAAGTATTAATTCCGTTAGCTCTTGTTTGGATTATTGTGCTTGGCGTTGCATTCAAAGGCGTTAAAAAAGGAATCGAAGTTGTTAACCGCATTTTTATTCCTTTATTAGTTGTTATGTTTTTAATTATCGTTGTTCGTGCAGTGACGATGGAAGGTGCGATGCAAGGGTTAGATGCATTCTTTAAACCAGATTGGAGTCGTATTTTTGATGGGAAAGTATGGCTTGCTGCTTATGGACAAATTTTCTTTAGTTTATCTCTAGCATTCGGAATTATGATTACGTATTCTAGTTATTTACCGAAAAACTCAGATACAACAAATAATGCTTTTATTACAGGGTTTGCAAATTCAGGATTTGAATTATTAGCCGGGATTGGAGTCTTTGCTGCTCTTGGGTTTATGGCAAATAACATGGGGGTACCAGTTGATAAAGTTGCGAGTGCTGGCGTAGGGCTTGCGTTTGTAGTATTCCCGCAAATTATTAATGAGTTACCGATGTCACCGTTATTTGGAGTATTATTTTTCTTATCGTTAACTGTTGCTGGAATTACACCACTCATTTCACTTGCGGAAGTATGCTTTGCAGCTGTATCTGAAAAATTTAGTTTGAGTCGTCAAAAGACGATTGGAATTATGGGAACACTTCTCGTGTTAGTTTCTCTTGTTTTTGCAACACGTGGTGGGCTTATGTTCCTAGACGTTGTTGATTATTTCGCTAATAATTTTGGATTAATTACAATTGCACTAGCTGAAGTGGTTGCAATAGGTCTTATCTTGCGCCGTCTACCTATTTATCAAAATCATGCTAACTTTGTATCTGATATAAAGTTAGGAACGTTTTGGAGAGTGAGTTTACTCGTTATTACTCCACTCATGTTAGGGTATATGTTAATTGATGGTGTAATCCAAAATATTAAAAAGAACTACGGAGATTATCCGACGGAATTTGTTGTAACATATGGTTGGTCGATAGCGGCAGCATTCCTTCTAGTCGCACTAGTTATTGGTTTGAAAAAATGGAATGCACAAATACATTCAGATTCTGCCCAGCTTGAAAAAGAATGGAAAGTTCGAGGTGTTTCATGAATGGACATAGAGGTCAAAAATGAGAAGAAGAAACCTCAGTTAAAGGACCACGAGCTAAAAGCGTTAATTCAAAAAAGTCAAGGTGGAGATCAACAAGCAAGAGATACGATTGTTCAAAGTAATATGCGTCTAGTATGGTCGGTTGTACAGCGTTTTTTGAATCGAGGATATGAACCAGACGATTTATTTCAAATTGGATGTATCGGGCTCTTAAAATCGGTAGATAAATTTGATTTATCTTTCGACGTGAAATTTTCAACATATGCAGTTCCAATGATTATTGGAGAAATTCAACGATTTTTACGTGATGATGGATCAGTGAAAGTAAGTAGATCTTTAAAAGAAACAGGCAACAAAATTCGAAAGATGAGAGACGAGCTTTCGAAAGAATTCGGAAGGGCTCCAACGATTAATGAAGTAGCAGAGGCGCTAGAACTGACGCCTGAAGAAGTTGTTCTGGCGCAAGAAGCGAGTCGTCCTCCTTCATCGATACATGAAACCGTGTATGAAAATGATGGAGACCCTATTACTATTTTAGATCAAATTGCAGATCAATCTGAAACGAAATGGTTTGATAAAATAGCTTTAAAAGAAGCAATTAGAGAATTAGATGAACGAGAACGTCTTATTGTATATTTGCGCTATTATAAAGATCAAACCCAATCAGAAGTAGCGGAGCGCATAGGTATTTCGCAAGTACAAGTTTCAAGACTTGAAAAGAAAATATTAAAACAAATGAAAGATCGAATAGATGAATAAATGAGAAATGAAATGAACCTTCAATTTTCAGCATTAAGTCAAAATGAATCATTCGCTCGCGTTACAGTGGCAGCTTTCATTGCGCAACTAGATCCAACAATGGATGAGTTAACGGAGATTAAAACTGTTGTGTCAGAAGCGGTTACAAATGCAATTATTCATGGATACGAAGGAAATGCAGAAGGTACTGTTTATATTTCTGTAATTTTGGAAGAGGCAATGGTGAAACTCACGATTCGAGATGAAGGGATTGGCATCTTTAATTTAGATGAGGCAAGACAACCCCTTTTTACAACTAAACCTGAATTAGAGCGTTCCGGAATGGGATTTACTATCATGGAAAATTTTATGGATGAAGTAGAAGTTATTTCAAACGAATCTTTCGGGACAACAATCCATTTGACAAAATACTTATCAAATAGTAACGCTCTATGCAATTAAATGCAATTAGAAGTAAAACGTGACGTCCTATGTGTGAGACTAGCGGGTGAATTAGATCATCATACTGCTGAAGAGTTGCGAACGAAAGTGACAGATATGATTGAGACACATGGTGTTCATCATATTGTTTTGAGCCTAGAGAACTTATCATTTATGGATAGTTCTGGTTTAGGTGTGATATTAGGCCGATATAAGCATGTAAAGGGATTAGGTGGAGAAATGGTTGTTTGTGCAATTTCACCGCCTGTTAAGCGTTTATTTGAAATGTCGGGCTTATTCAAAATTGTTCGCTTAGAAGAAAGTGAAGCGCATGCGCTCGCGACGTTGGGGGTGGCATAAATGTTATTGCTTTCTGGTACTTCAGTTAGTTTTGCACAATCTGAGAAAACGAAGCAGGAGAAAACAGAAGAAACCGCGCCGAAGTTAGCGGAGCAAGCATCGTCAGCAATCGTAATTGAGCAAGATACAGGTAAAGTTTTATTTGATAAAAATCCGAATGAAAAGTTACCACCTGCTAGTATGACAAAGATTATGACAATGCTATTAATTATGGAACAAGTTGAAAAAGGAAAACTAAAACTAAACGATAAAGTTAGAGCAAGTGAACATGCAGCTTCAATGGGTGGATCACAAATCTTTTTAGAACCTGGGGAAGAGATGACTGTAAATGAAATGCTAAAAGGTATTGCCATTGCATCTGGAAATGATGCATCTGTTGCAGTAGCGGAGCATATCGCTGGTTCAGAAGAAGGATTTGTAAATATGATGAACAAAAAAGCGAAAGATTTAGGGTTGAAAAATACACATTTTCAAAACCCGACAGGTCTCCCGGCTAAAGATCATTATTCTACAGCAAATGATATGGCTATAATGGCGAGAGAATTGATGAAGTATCCACTTATTCGCAAATACACAGGTAAATACGAAGATTATTTACGAGAAGATACGGATAAGAAGTTTTGGCTCGTTAATACGAATAAGTTAGTACGTTTTTATCCTGGAGTAGATGGTGTGAAGACGGGCTTTACGACAGAAGCAAAATATTGTTTAACAGCATCGGCTGAAAAAAATGGCATGCGTGTTATTTCAGTTGTTATGGGAGCACCTACATCTAAAGAACGGAACAATCAAGTGACGAAGCTTCTTGATTATGCATTTGGTCAATATATGACGAAGAAAATGTATACGCGCGGTGAAAAAATTAAGACTGTACAAGTAGGAAAAGGCAAAAAAGAAAAAGTAGATTTAGTTGCGTCAGATAATGTATCTCTTCTTATGAAGAAGGGCGAAAATATGGACAAAGTAAAGCAAGAAGTAATTGCTGAAAAGAAAGTAAAGGCACCGATTAAAAAAGGTGATGCGCTTGGCACACTTGTTATTAAAAAAGATAAAGAGGTTTTATTAAAACAAACAATCGTAGCAAAAGAAGATGTTGCTGCAGCAAGCTGGTGGGAGTTATTTAAAAGAAGTTTTGGGATGTTTTCAACATCAAAATAGTTGCATATTCAACTTGATCCAAGAAGCAACACTCCGATATGGGAACAAATTGTTCAAAATATAAAAGAACTCGTATTAAAAAACATGTTAGCTCCAAGTGATAAGCTTCCTTCTGTACGCGAGCTCGCTTCATTACTCGTTATAAATCCAAATACAGTAAGTAAAGCGTATCAAGAATTAGAGCGACAAGGGATTATTGAAACGTTACGAGGAAAAGGAACATTTGTATCCCAATCGATTACCCCAACATTAGACGAAAGGAAAATCGCTATGGTTGAAAAGCAATTTCATCAATTACTATTAGAAGCCTCTTATCTTGGTGTTACGAAAGATAAAATTCATGATTGGATAGATTCATACTACAAAGAGATTGGAGGAAATGCGGATGCTGAAAGTGACAAGCTTGAAGAAAACAATTGAATGCTGAAAGTGACAAGCTTGAAGAAAACAATTGATAATCAAACGATTTTAGACGATGTTTCTTTCACATTACAAAGAGGAAGTATCATCGGATTACTCGGAAGAAACGGTGCGGGAAAAACAACTTTATTACGAACGATGGTCGGCATTTTAGACCCTGATGCAGGGACTGTTACATATGAAGATACAAACATTCATCAGTGTCCTGAAATAAAGCAAAAAATTGTATATGTCCCTGATTCTACTAACATACTGAACGGATATACGGTAAAAGAAATTGTAAAGTTTTATAAAGAAGTTTATACCGCATTTGATGAAGCATATTTCTATGAACTGTTAGAACGTTTTAACTTACCAAACAAGCGGATTCGTAGTTATTCAAAAGGAATGAAAGCGCTGCTTGCGATCATTTTAGCCGTTGCTACAAAAGCAGATTATATCATTTTAGATGAACCGACAAATGGGCTCGATCCTATCGTTAAAAGACAGATTTTGCAGTTTCTCGTTGGAGAAGTTGCAGAAAAAGAGATTACCATTTTCATCTCAACTCATCATTTAGATGAAGTGGAACAAATTGCAGATACAATTATTATTCTAAAAGGACATACAGTAGCTTCTATTACATCACTTGACGATGCAAAATCGCGATTTGCTAAAATCCAAGTAGCTTATGAACGTTCATTACCTCAAAAACTAGAAAACTTAAGCAATATTAAAATATTAAATCAAACAGGAAAAGTATTTACCATCTTAATTGAGGGAAATGTGGCAGCTACATTAGAAAAGTTTCATAAAGAACAGCCACTGCTCATTGAGGAATTAACCATGTCGCTCGAAGATATTTTTATCACAACGTTTGAGGAGGATTCGCATGTTTTATAAATGTTTTATAAAGCTTTATGGATGAGGCAATGGAAGCAAGGAAAATATATAATTCTATTATTTTGGTTAATTAGTTTATATCAACTACCTTATAAATATTATCAAGAAGCGCAAATGCAGCTAAAACAATCAAAAATGAAGTTTGGTGACTATGCATATTACTACTCCTACTATTTTCAGACATCTGATGGTGCCATCTTCTTTCAAGGAGCTACTCTTATTGCACTTGCTTGTCTTTTAATTGGATGGGAACGTAACAATCAACTGATTTTCTATTCTCGATGCCTTTTAAACGACAAGATATTTTTTTAAATGCCTTTTAAACGACAAGATATTTTTTTAACAAAATGGTGGCTTGGTGTTTTGAATATTATTACAGTGCAAATTGTTTGCTGGATTAGCATGTACGGAATAAAGAACATGTCGTTTCACAATGAGCATCAAATCTTTACTCCGTTCTATAGTTACTTTCTATATGCTACGGTTGTACTTATCGCTATTTATACATTCACCTTATTTATCGGAACCATTACTGGACATATATTCTCTCAAAGTAGTTTAACTATCATTCTATTATTTTTACCATACGGTTTGGGATTGTTAATTTCCGGATTCATTTATTCCCATACACAATGGTCTTTAGATGCAATGGGAGAAATAGAGAACCATACTCATGAGTACTTACAACATATAGGTATCATTTCACCATTAGAATCTTTTTCTATTACTTATGATTACCACCCAATAGAAACATTTGATGACTATGGCAATAAACTTTCTAGTGTACCACAGGACAATCCAATGGAGCATACTTCTGTACCTTCTCCTTGGACACTATTAACACCATTTGCTTACATCATTATCTTTTTATCAATGGCAACCTTTCTATACACACGTACACCGAACGAACAAAACGGAAAAATACTATTGTTTCCTAACTTGCAAAAATGGTTCATGATTTGCACTGTTCTATGCTTCGGACTGCTTGGCGGTAGAATACTAGGCGGACGAGATGCACTACTGTCTTATTATGTTGGATTTTTCCTATTCGCTATCATAAGCTACTTCATTTTTACACGTCTATTAAAATTGAAGTTTGCTTTTGTAGGGAAATAAGTGGATGCCGCAACGCCTCTTCAAATCGTTCAGAAAGAATTACAACATATTTCAAATAAGCAACCTGTTTTATATTCAAAACTATGGATTCGCTCTATGCAGAATGCTATTTTATTTCATCATAGTGATAATATGCGGCATGAAGATACGATCAGTAATGTAACAAAGTCTTCTCTTGTAAAAGTAAAACAACTGCCACTTCAGAAAGCATCGCAGTACCTCCCGAGATTATCACAATATATTTCTAAGTTTGAGGCTGAGAATGTGCAAGTGTATTATGTTGCAGCTCGTTATGAAGTGAAAAAAGAAAATCCGTATCAGTTAAATGGAATGAATTATTTTATGCAAGTGTTTATTCAACAAGGGGGAGAATGGAGAATTGCTGAAAGTATAGTTGCTCCAACAGATCAAATCGTAGCAAATGGTGACGGGTTTGGAACGAAGCAAGAAAAAGAGTATGGGAAAAGAAGAGAGAATGTGAAATAATTGATTAAAGCAGAAAAAACTTCCCATCATAATGAAAAGCGTGCAAATACGTTTCATAATTTTTCACTCCGATTCTTTTTAATTAAAGTATTGGAGTTTCAAAATGTTTTTATTCAAAAGAAAAAGGATAGGAAAGCTTTCGCTTCCTATCCTCATTTATTATAAATGTGTAAATATGATAAAAAAGGGACGAGGCTAGTGAACGAAAAAAGAGAAACACTGATTTTAGAGTTATCCGGATCATTTAGAAAGATGATACGTTTATTACAAAATGATATTAATACACGTTTTGCAGAACATATGCCATATAATGAATTTTCTGTATTACGCGCGTTATTTTTAAACAGTCCACAGATGGCTTCGCAAATTGCGAGTGAAGTAAACGTAACCTCCAGTCATATTACAGCTGTTACTGATCGTCTCGTACGAAAAGGGTTTGTAGAAAGAAAGCGTTCTAATTCAGACCGTCGTATCGTGTACCTAGAAATTACAGAACACGGAAGAGAAGTAACTGAAAAACTTGAAGCTGTGCGTAAAGAATATTATAAAGAGAGATTTAAAGGTTGGAGCGACCAAGAAATAGAAATGGTTTTAGATCTATTTGGCCGCGTATTATAAATGCAGGGTGGAATGAATCCTTATTTACACAACGTACGCACAGCTAATACTGGTAAAGAAGCGACTATTACTGTACAAGGTGAAGGTGTTGTCAAAGCGAAACCAAATGTTGTTATATTAACACTTGGCATTCGAACTGATAGTAAAAATGTGAAACAAGCACAAGAAGAAAATGCAGTACAATCAAAACAATTGCTGGATGCACTTAAACAGCTTGGTATTGCCGATAAAGATATAGAAACAATTTCTTATACAATTACTCCTCAATACGAATATGTAAATGATAAAGCGTTACTACAAGGATATCGTGTGGAACATTTGTATGAAATTACCGTTTTAAATGTACAAAAAGCAGGGGAAGTATATGATATAGCCGTTTCAAATGGAGCAAATTTAGCAAAAGGTTTACGTTTTCGAATATCTCATCCAAATAAATATTATGAGCAAGCTCTTATTCAGGCTCTGCATCAAGCTGTAGAAAAAGCTCGTGCTATTGCGAGTACATACAATTTAAATATTAATCCGGTTCCCCTCTCACTCGTTGAAGAATCTGCTCAATTACCACGGGAGATTGCGTCCTATGCTACTTTGCACGCGCAAGCAGCTCCGCCCATTCAATCGGGAGAATTAGAAATCATTTCAACTATACGGGCTATTTTTACGTATTTATAAATGAAAGGAATACTTGAAAGAACATTTAAATTAGGCTTACACGAAACATCACCAAAACAAGAAGTTTTAGCTGGAGTTACGTCATTTTTCACAATCGTATATATTATGATTGTAAATGCGTCAATTTTATCAGATGCCGGCATTCCACTTGAAGCTGGAATTTTAGCAACTGTTTTCAGTTCATTTATCGGATGTCTGCTCATGGCATTTTGGGCAAATGCACCTGCTATTCTTGTCCCAGGTATGGGTGTAAATGCATTCTTCACGTACACTGCTGTGCATACGCTCGGTTTAGCTTGGCAAGAAGCATTAGCAGCTGTCTTTATCTCTGGTATTATTTTTGCAATTGCTGCGTTTACACCAATTGCTCGCGTGCTTTCAGTATCGATTCCAAAGTCATTAAAGGAAGCCATTACTGTCGGTATCGGATTGTTTTTAGCATTTATCGGATTGCAAAAAGGTGGTTTAGTCGTTTCGAATCCAAATACTGCTGTCGCAATGGGGAAATTAAGTAATCCTGTCGTTCTTGCGACATTGCTTACTCTTATCGTTGCACTTGTATTATTTATTCGTAACGTACGTGGAAACTTTTTATGGACGATTGCAATAGGAACTGGTATTGCATGGCTATTTGGTCTTGTTGATACGAGTCAAATGGGAAATAGTTCATTCTCATTCGCTAATTACGGCGATGTGTTTGGCGCTATGTCATTTGGGAAACTTTCTTCCTTACCGTTTTGGATTGCAACATTCTCCTTAAGCATGGTGCTTATTTTTGAGAACATGGGACTTCTGCACGGTTTATTAGAAGATGACCGCAAATTCCCACGTGCTTACCAAGCCAATGCAATTTCAGCAATGACATGTGGTCTATTTGGCACAAGTCCTACCGTTTCAACAGTAGAGAGTGCCGCAGGTATTACTGCAGGGGGGAAGACAGGTCTGACGTCTATCGTTACTGGGATGTTATTCTTTGCATCACTGTTTGCTCTTCCGTTTGTCAAATTAATTCCTGATAGTGCCATTGCACCAATCTTAATTATTATTGGCGGTCTGATGATTACAAGCATTCAACAAATTCCTCTGAACGACTTTTCAGAAGGATTTCCAGCCTTTTTAATTATCGTTATGATCCCGCTCACATATAGTATCGCTGATGGCATTGCGTTCGGATTTATTGCTTACCCTATCTTAAAAGTTGCTCTTGGAAAGCGTAAAGAAGTCGCACCATCTATGTATATCGTTACATGCTTATTCTTAGCCATGTTTGTATTACATGCTATTGGTTAAATGGGTGAAATTATGATAAGAATATGTGCAGTAACAAAAACAGATGAAGTATTATATGACGTTTCGCTAGAAGAAACAACGAAAGACCATATTGTATGGTATTGGCTAGATTTATATAAGCCAACGAAAGAAGAGTATACATATATTTTGCAAGACCATTTTAAGTTCCATCCCCTTGCAATTGAAGACTGTATAGAATATGTACAGAGGCCAAAAGTTGATTTTTATGATGGATATAACTTTTTAGTTCTCCATGGATTTGGTGAGGATGGATTAGAACCGCATGAAATCGATTTATTTATTAGTGATCGTTATATTGTTTCTTTCCATTTTTCTCATAACAATGCAATCGAAAGAGTATGGAAAACGCTTGGCGAAAAGAAACGCATTAAGAAAGGTCCTTTGCATGTGGCACATACAATTATTGACCAAATTGTAGATGACTATTTCGCACCTGTTTATTACATTGAAGACCATTTAAATGCAATTGATGATAATTTAACGGGTGAGACAGCAGGAAGCGTGTTAGAAGAGGTATTTGATATACGTGCGGATTTATCTAAGCTAAGGCGGACAATTATTCCGATGCGTGATTTATTGTATCGTATTTTAAATTCAACTCGTTTTTACGGCATAAGTGATCATGAGATTTACTTTAAAGATATACATGACCATTTGCTTAAATTGACTGAAATGATTGAAGCGAGCCGAGAGTTGACGGCAGATATTCGGGATAGCTACTTTTCATTAAACTCACATCATATGAATAACATTATGAAAACATTAACTGTTTTCTCAACAATTTTCATGCCACTAACATTTATTGCAGGAGTATATGGAATGAACTTTTCACATATGCCAGAGCTTGGTGGGAAATATAGTTATTTTATTTGTTTATTGTTAATGGCGTTAATTGGTGGCGGAATGATGGCCTGGTTTTATAAAAAAGGATGGTTTAAGTAAATGAGAATGGTGGACCTAATTGCAAAAAAACGTGATGGACAAGCATTAACGACAGAAGAAATTAACTTTATTATTGAAGGATATACGAATGGTGATATTCCTGATTATCAAGTAAGTTCACTTGCAATGGCAATTTTCTTCCAAGATATGAATGATCAAGAACGTGCAGATTTAACGATGGCAATGGTAAATAGCGGTGATACAATCGATTTATCAGCCATTGAAGGGGTAAAAGTAGATAAGCATTCAACAGGTGGAGTTGGTGATACAACGACACTTGTATTAGGTCCATTAGTAGCTGCTTTAGGTGTACCAGTTGCGAAAATGTCCGGGCGTGGTTTAGGACATACTGGTGGCACAATTGATAAATTAGAAGCAGTTCCAGGATTCCATGTGGAAATTGAAAATGATGAATTCATGCGTCTTGTAAATGAAAATAAAATTGCTGTTATCGGTCAAAGTGGAAACTTAACACCTGCTGATAAAAAATTGTATGCACTTCGTGATGTAACGGCAACAGTAAACTCAATTCCGCTTATTGCAAGCTCGATTATGAGTAAAAAAATTGCTGCTGGTGCAGATGCAATTGTTCTTGATGTGAAAACTGGAGCAGGTGCATTTATGAAAACAGATGAAGACGCAAAACGTTTAGCAGAAGCAATGGTACGTATCGGTAATAACGTTGGCCGTAATACGATGGCTGTTATTTCTGATATGAGTCAACCACTTGGTGAGGCTATTGGTAACGCATTAGAAGTACAAGAAGCAATTGATACATTACAAGGCAAGGGACCGAAAGATTTAGAAGAGTTATGTTTAACACTTGGAAGTCAAATGGTATACCTTGCGGGGCAAGCTTCATCTTTAGAAGATGCGCGTGAAAAGTTAATTGAAGTAATGAACAACGGTAAAGCGTTAGAATCATTTAAAACGTTCTTATCAGCACAAGGCGGAGATGCATCTGTTGTTGATGATCCTTCTAAATTGCCACTAGCACAATATAAAATTGAAGTAGAAGCGAAAGAAGAAGGTTATGTATCGGAAATCGTTGCAGATGAAATCGGAACAGCAGCAATGCTTTTAGGAGCAGGACGTGCAACGAAAGAATCTGAAATTGATTTAGCAGTTGGCTTAATGCTTCGTAAAAAAGTAGGGGATAGCGTGAAAAAAGGTGACTCCCTTGTTACGATTTACGCAAACCGTGAAAATGTTGAAGATGTAAAAGCGAAAATTTATGAGAACATGAAAATCTCTAAAGAACACGTAGATGCACCAACTTTAGTACACGGAATTGTAACGAAGTAAATGAATCGTGAACTTATTACAAAATCAGCTTCATACTTAAAAGAGAAATTTCAAGAAACACCACAAGTAGGACTAATCCTTGGATCTGGACTAGGTGTATTAGCAGATGAAATCGAGAATGCGGTAACAGTGCCTTACAGCGAAATTCCTGAATTCCCAGTTTCAACTGTAGAAGGACATGCAGGTCAATTAGTATTCGGTACACTTCAAGGTGTAACAGTAGTAGCAATGCAAGGACGTTTCCATTTCTACGAAGGATATGACATGCAAAAAGTAACATTCCCAGTTCGTGTTATGAAAGAGCTAGGTGTAGAAACTGTTGTTGTAACGAACGCAGCTGGTGGTGTAAATACATCATTCGAGCCAGGCGACCTTATGTTAATTTCAGACCACATTAACTTCATGGGTACGAATCCATTAATCGGACCAAATGATTCTGAAATGGGCGTACGTTTCCCTGATATGTCTACATCATATACGACAGAACTTCGTGAAATGGCGAAACAAGTTGCAGCAGACTTAAACATTAAAGTACAAGAAGGTGTGTACGTTGGAATGACAGGTCCTGTATATGAAACACCTGCTGAAATTCGTATGCTTCGTACACTTGGTGGAGATGCAGTTGGTATGTCAACAGTACCTGAAGTAATTGTAGCTCGTCATGCTGGTATGAAAGTACTAGGTATTTCTTGTATTTCAAACATGGCAGCTGGTATTTTAGATCAGCCACTTCACCATGATGAAGTAATTGAAACGACAGAACGTGTTAAAGCAAACTTCTTAGCATTAGTAAAAGCTATCGTAAAACAAATGAAGGGGTGAATGGACTCTGTAGGAATCGGTGAAGCACCGGATGCTGAACAATTTGGTGATCTAGGATCTGACACAATTGGTCACATTGCTGAACATATGAATGGATTACAAATGCCAAACATGGTGAAATTAGGTCTTGGTAACATTCGTGAAATGAAAGGTATTTCTAAAGTAGAGAAGCCACTTGGATATTACACAAAGATGCAAGAAAAATCTACTGGTAAAGATACAATGACAGGGCACTGGGAAATTATGGGCCTTTACATTGATACACCATTCCAAGTGTTCCCTGAAGGATTCCCGAAAGAATTACTTGATGAATTAGAAGAAAAAACAGGCCGTAAAATTATCGGTAATAAACCAGCTTCTGGAACTGAGATTCTTGATGAACTTGGTCAAGAGCAAATGGAAACAGGCTCTTTAATCGTTTACACTTCTGCAGATAGCGTACTACAAATTGCAGCACACGAAGAAGTAGTGCCACTTGATGAGTTATACAAAATTTGCAAAATTGCACGTGAATTAACATTAGATGAGAAGTATATGGTAGGACGTGTTATCGCTCGTCCATTCGTTGGAGAACCAGGGAAATTTACACGTACACCAAATCGTCATGACTATGCGTTAAAACCATTTGGTCGCACAGTAATGAATGAATTAAAAGATAGCGACTACGATGTTATTGCTATCGGTAAAATCTCTGATATTTATGATGGTGAAGGCGTAACGGAATCACTTCGTACGAAGTCTAACATGGATGGAATGGATAAGCTTGTAGATACATTAAACATGGACTTTACAGGTCTTAGCTTCTTAAACTTAGTTGACTTTGATGCATTATTTGGTCACCGCCGTGATCCACAAGGATATGGAGAAGCTCTGCAAGAATATGATGCACGTCTTCCAGAAGTGTTCGAAAAACTGAAAGAAGATGATTTATTATTAATTACAGCAGACCATGGTAATGATCCAGTACATCCTGGTACTGATCATACACGTGAATATGTACCGTTATTAGCATATAGCCCAAGCATGAAAGAAGGCGGACAAGAGTTACCACTTCGTCAAACATTTGCTGATATTGGTGCAACTGTAGCAGAAAACTTCGGTGTGAAAATGCCAGAATACGGAACAAGCTTCTTAAACGAGCTAAAGAAATAGATGCTCTTTTTTCATAGATTAAGAAGAGTAAACCGTTTCACAGAAACTTCACAAACATTTCGTATATTGTTTTCAGCAGAAGACTGGAATATTACAATGTTTTTCCTCTATACTAAAGAAAGTATGAAGGAGGAAATGATGATGAAAAAACTTATTATGACGTTATTTATCGCGATGCTAGCTTTAGCTGGCTGTAATACAAACAAAGAAGAACCGAAAAAAGAAAAGAAGCTTGAAGCTATAAAAGTAGCGTTTCAAACGAATCCGAAAGAAATTAAACCTGGTGAAAAAACAGAAGTACAAGCACTTGTTACACAAGGAAAAGAAAAAGTAACGGATGCTGATGACGTAAAGTTTGAGATTTGGAAAGATGGCGACGAGAAACACGAGATGTTAGATGGTAAGCATAAAGGAAAAGGTGTTTATGCTGTAGAGAAAATATTTGAAACTGATGGAGTATACCATATTATTCCTCATACAAATGCACGTGATATGCACGTTATGGAAGAACACAAAGTTGCTGTAGGGAATGCGAAAGTAGAAGATGCAAAAAAAGAAGAGGCACATGGCGATCATAAAAGTGACACAATGATTCATCTTATGGCTGGTGACATAAAAGCAAATGCTGAATCAACGATGAAAGTTCATTTAAAGCAAAAAGAAGAAGTGTTAACTGGTGCTGAAGTGCAACTTGAGATTTGGAAAGATGGCGTTGAAAAGCACGAATTTATTCCAGCAAAAGAAGGGAATAAAGGAGAGTATGAAAGTAAACATACTTTCAAAGAAAACAGTGCTTACAAAGTGAAAGTGCATGTAAGAAAAGGCGAACTGCATGAACATAAAGAAGAAACAGTAGAAGTAAAATAATTGGAAGATCAATTAAAAGATTTTATTCATTATATGATTGTCGAAAAGGGATTAGCGAAAAATACAGTAGTATCTTATGAACGTGATTTAAAAAGCTATGTAAAGTATTTGCAAAATGTAGAACAGATGAAAACCTTTCATGAAGTGACACGTTTGCATATTGTTAACTTTTTGCAGTATTTAAAAGAAAACGGAAAATCTTCGAAAACATTAGCACGTCATATTGCGTCGATTCGTTCATTTCACCAATTTTTACTGCGTGAAAGAGCGGTAGAGCACGATCCATCAGTACATATCGAAACGCCGCAAGGAGAACGAAAGTTACCAAAAGTATTATCAATCGATGAAGTAGAGGCGTTACTGCAGACACCAAAAATGACGAGTGCTTTTGGGATTCGTGATAAGGCAATGCTAGAGTTACTGTATGCAACAGGACTTCGTGTTTCAGAATTAATTGCTTTAAATTTAGAAGATGTACATTTAACGATGGGATTTGTTCGCTGCATTGGGAAAGGGAATAAAGAAAGAATTATTCCATTAGGAAGTTTAGCGACAGAAGCGATTCAAAAGTACATTGAAAAGGGAAGAAGAGAATTGATGGGTAAAAAAGTAGTAGATGCACTATTTTTAAACCATCACGGCAATCGTTTATCAAGACAAGGGTTTTGGAAAATTTTAAAACGATTAGCGAAAGAAGCGAATATTGAAAAAGAACTTACACCTCATACGTTGCGTCACTCGTTTGCTACTCATTTATTAGAAAATGGGGCAGATTTACGTGCTGTACAAGAAATGCTTGGACATGCAGATATTTCAACGACGCAAATTTATACGCACGTTTCAAAAGCTAGATTAAAAGATGTATATAAACAGTTTCATCCGAGAGCATAGATGCGCCGAGCTTTAAAATTAACTTTTGATGGAATAAAAGTATTTTTATTATTTACAAGTTGTACGATTTTGTTTTATTTCGCTATACTATGGATAAATGAAGAATACGAAAGCTATCATCGTTATGAAAAGCCAAAAGAAGAGACTGTAGAAAAAGTATCAGGGAATGAAGAACCGGCAAAGGATGCTTTCGTAAATAGAATGATGTTTTTCTATGAAAATGGGGAGTAGATGGAAGAAAGAATTGAACGAATTAAGAAGCAATTACATGCAGCGAGCTATAAATTAACACCGCAACGTGAAGCGACAGTTCGTGTGCTGCTAGAAAATGAAGAAGATCATTTAAGCGCAGAAGATGTTTACCTCCTTGTAAAAGAAAAGTCGCCAGAGATCGGATTAGCAACCGTCTATCGAACTTTAGAGTTATTATCTGAGTTAAAAGTTGTCGATAAGATTAACTTCGGAGACGGTGTTTCACGCTATGACTTACGCCAAGAAGGTGCGCAGCGTTTCCACCATCATTTGATTTGTACACAATGTGGTGCTGTACAAGAAATACAAGAAGATTTACTTGGTGAAGTGGAAAGGAAAGTAGAACGAGACTGGAGCTTTAAGGTGAAAGATCATCGTTTAACATTCCATGGGATTTGTAAAAATTGTCAAGAAAATGAAACGGATGAAAAATAAATGTGGCGAAAAACTTGGCAAAACCGCGTAATGTCTCACATACAGGAAAACTCTTCATTATATATATTTAATGCTGTTTTATTATTGATGGGAGTAATATTTGGAGCTATTCTTGTGAATAGTTTACAAATTAATCAAAAGCAAGATTTATCATTTTATTTACAACGTTTTTTTGGACAAGTTTCTAAAGGAGAATTTGCTATTGCAGGCGAAATGTTTCGAGAAAGTTACTTTTCGCAATTAAAATATATCGGCTTTATTTGGATTTTAGGGATTTCAATTATTGGGTTGCCCCTCATTTTTATTTTATTATTTGCAAAAGGAGTAGTTGTTGGATTTACAGTAGGTTTTTTAGTAAGTCAGCACGGATGGAATGGACTATTATTAGCATTTGTATCTGTATTGCCGCAAAATTTAATTATCATTCCAGTCTTTCTCGTTATGACAACAATTGCTGCAAGCTTTTCCTTACGTATGATTAGGCATCAGTTTATTAGGAAAATAACCGAGCCACTATTGCCATTATTAATTCGTTACACATGCTTCTTTCTAGTGATTGGAGCGGTGTTAGCTCTTGCTTCTAGCGTTGAAGCATATGCATCACCAGTTTTAATGAAAGAAGTTGTTGAGGTTATTAACAAAAAATAATTGAAACCATTATTATTAGATTTTCCAACATTATTTCAAACTGAACGCTTACAAGTTCGCAAGCCATTTCCAGGTGATGGTGCAGAAGTATATGAAGCAATCCAAGCTTCCCTAGAAGACTTAGTACCGTGGATGCCAATTAACGCTGAAACAGAAGAGAGTGCTGAAGAAATCGTTCGTAACGCTCACGGACAGTTTTTACTTCGTGAAACACTTGATTTTCACTTATACGATAAAGTATCTGGTACATTCATCGGAGCTATTACGCTCAAGCCTGAAAACTGGGATATTCCAAAGTTTTCACTTCATTTTTGGCTCCATAGTGCTTATACAAAACAAGGCTATATGACTGAAGCTGTTAAAGGTGCCATTCAATTTGCCTTTGATAAGCTAGGTGCTAGAAGGATTGAAATTCGTACTGATGCAACAAATGCCAATGCATGTAACTTAGCAGAACGTTTAGAATTTATTCTAGAAGGTACAATGGAAAATGATTTCCTTGCGCCAGATGGTAGCTTACGTGATGCACGTGTATATGCAAAAATCAATTAAATGAGTAATCTTGCAGAGAGAACGGTAAAAACTGAGCCAATTTTTGATGGTAGAGTTATAAAAGTTCGTGTTGATGATGTAGTATTACCAAATGGAGAAATGAGTAAACGTGAAATCGTAAATCATCCTGGTGCAGTTGCTGTTATTGCTATTACTAATGAGGGGGAAATTGTGCTTGTTGAGCAGTACCGTAAAGCGCTTGAGAAGGCGATTATTGAAATTCCTGCTGGGAAGTTAGAACCTGGGGAAAAGCCAGAGGTGACAGCAGTTCGTGAATTAGAAGAAGAAACAGGATATGTATGTGAAAATATGGAGCTCATTACTTCTTTCTATACATCTCCAGGATTTGCAGATGAAATTTTATATGTATATAAAGCGACAGGTTTGACAAAAAAAGAAAATAAAGCAGCTTTAGATGAAGATGAGTTTGTAGAATTAATGGAAGTATCATTAGAAGAAGCGATTGATCTTATGAAAGACCTTCGTATTCATGATGCGAAGACGATGTTCGCTGTGCAATATTTACAATTACAAAAATAAATGAAAGTTTATATTTTACCAAATCGCATCACGTTAGTCGGCAAAGCATGGCAAATTCGCCATAAGCTAAAACAATATGGCAAAGAGTATACAACCATACAAGAGTGGATTACAGCGAATAAAAAGTAAATGAAAAAACGTCAATTAGGAAACTCAGATTTATTTGTGACAGAAATGGGACTTGGCTGTATGTCTCTCGGCACATCTGAAACAGAAGCTATGCGCATTATCGATGAAGCAATCGATTTAGGAATCAATTTTTTTGACACAGCGGATTTATATGATTATGGATTAAACGAAGAATTTGTTGGAAAAGCATTGAAGGGAAAACGAGACCAAATTGTTCTTACAACAAAGGTTGGAAATCGATGGACAGAAGAAAAAAAAGGCTGGTCTTGGGACCCTTCTAAAGCCTACATAAAAGCTGAAGTAAAAGAAAGTTTACGTAGACTTCAAACTGATTATATTGACCTTTATCAACTTCATGGCGGAACGCTGGAAGATCCGATAGACGAAACTATTGAAGCTTTTGAAGAATTGAAAAAAGAAGGTATTATTCGCCATTATGGTATTTCTTCTATACGTCCAAATGTCATCCGTGAGTATGCAAAACGCTCAAATATCGTTAGTGTACTAATGGAATATAGCCTTTTAAATCGTCGTCCAGAAGAATGGTTCCCACTTCTTAATGAACACCAAATTAGTGTCATTGCCCGCGGACCACTTGCAAAAGGAATTTTAACTGACAACAATACAAGAAAGATAGAAAGAGTAAAAGAAAAGGACTATCTCTCTTATTCTTACGATGAATTAAATACTACACTCGGGAGTGTAAAAGAAGTTATCGGAGAAAAATCTTTAACAGGAACAGCTATTCAATATTGCTTACATAACGAAACTGTTGCAGCTGTTATACCTGGTGCAAGCTCTATTCAACAATTACAGGTAAATGTACAAGCTTGCCAACAGTTACCTGTAACAAAAGAAGAATATATACAACTTCAAAAAATCGTTAAGCATGATTCATATGCTTTGCACCGTTAAATGAAAGGGAGAACGACTGTGCATATTCCAACAACTACACTTCATAATGGCGTGAAAATGCCGATGATTGGTCTAGGCGTCTATAAAGCGGAAGAAGGCGACGAAGTAAAACAAGCAGTAAAAACAGCGTTAGAAGTTGGATACCGTTCGATTGATACAGCAACTGTATATGAAAATGAAAGCGGTGTCGGTGAGGCAGTTCGTGAATCAGGAATTCCGAGAGAAGACATATTTATTACAACAAAAGTTTGGAACGACGATCAAGGATACGAGGAGACACTCGAAGCATTTGAGAACAGCTTAAAGAAATTACAAATGGACTATGTAGATTTATATTTAATCCACTGGCCAATTAGAGGGAAGTATGTTGAGACCTACCGAGCTTTAGAAAAATTGTATGAAGAAGGTAAAGTACGCGCGATTGGTGTTTCTAATTTTCATAAACATCATTTAGAACTGTTATTACCAAATTGTAAAGTGAAGCCGATGGTAAACCAAGTGGAACTTCATCCGATGTTAACACAATTTGAATTGCGTAATTTCTGTCAAGGTGAGCAAATTCAAATGGAAGCGTGGAGTCCATTAATGAGAGGCGGCGAAGTATTCGAGCACCCAATTATTCAGGGGATTGCTAACAAATATGAAAAAACACCTGCACAAGTTATATTACGATGGGATATTCAAAGTGGGATAGTAACGATTCCTAAATCTGTGACACCATCTCGTATTCAGGAGAATTTTACTATCTTTGATTTCTCATTAACTGAAGAAGAGATGAATCAAATTAATACGTTAAATCGTAATTTACATGTAGGAACGAATCCGGACAAATATGATACGTTATAAATGAGAAAAATTGTAGTCGTGCCGTATGAAAATCATTGGAGTGAAAAATTTCAAATAGAAGCCGAAAGATTGAAGTCTGTGCTGCCAGAAACAGTGAAGATTCATCATATTGGCAGTACATCAGTGCCAGGACTAGCAGCTAAACCTATTATTGATATGATTATGGAAGTAGAAAGTATCGATCGTGTAGATCATTGGAATGAAATATTTAAAGAGCTTGGTTACATCGTAAAAGGAGAAAATGGTATTTCAAGACGCCGTTATTTTATTCATGGAACGGAGGAAAAACGCTCGTATCACTTACACGTGTTTGAAAAAGGAAATCCTGAGATAGTAAGGCATTTAGCGTTTCGTGATTATATGATGGCGCATTGTGAAGAAGCAAAAGCTTATGCAATTTTAAAGAGAGAACTAGCCGAAAAATATACGTATGATGGCACGTTATATACGGAAGGGAAAAACGAGTTTGTACGTAATATTGATGAAAAAGCAAAAGAATGGAGAAAAGGAAACGTAAATAATTGAATGAAGAAAAAGAAACAAAGGCAAGTGCAAAGACAATCTCAAATGAACCAACCGAAGAAAGAATCACTTACATTAGGTGATCAATTAAATGATTCACTCATGCAACAATTAAAAAATAAGAAAAAAGAGTTACAAGTGAGAGAAGAGAAAAAAGAGGTAGCAGAACTGGAAAGAAAGCGTCAAGAGCAAAAAGAACGTGAAAAGAATAAATCATTTGAAGAACTGTTAAGTGAAAGTAATCTTACTTGGAAAGACTTTAAATAAATGTGGAAAAAAATTATTCCCGCTGTCGCAGTTTTAAGCACCATTACTTTTTCAAGTGTATTCGCCGCTCCCCCATCTCAGACTCCAGCCGAACAAAACCGTTACATAGACGTACAAATGCTCGGCATTAATGATTTCCATGGACAACTAGATACTGTTAAAAAAATTAATAATAAAGAAGCTGGTGGCGCTGATTACTTAGCCACTTATTTAAAAGAACGTAAAAAACAAAACCCTAATACACTTCTCGTACATGCTGGCGATATTGTCGGAGCTAGTCCACCAGTTTCAGCATTGTTACAAGACGAACCAACGATTGAATTTTTAAATGACTTAAAATTTGATGTAGGTACAATCGGAAACCATGAATTTGATGAAGGCATCGATGAAATGAAACGACTCATTTACGGTGGTTACCACGAAAAAACAGGGAATTTCAAGGGAGCAAACTTCCCTTATGTCGCTGCAAACTTCTATAACAAATCAACGGGTCGCTTATTCTTACCACCATTTACTGTAAAAATGGTAGATGGTGTTCCTGTAGGATTCATTGGTGTCGTTACAACTGATACACCAAATGTCGTTATGCCTACTATGCTTAAAAATGTACAAATCACTGACGAAGTCGAAGCGATTAATAAATCAACACAACAATTAAAGCGTCTCGGTGTTAAATCCATCGTCGTCCTTGCACATGTTGGCGGAACGACAGATGAGTCTGGTATAACAAATGGCGACCTTAACCGAATTGCAAATGAAGCTGATCCAGAAGTTGATGTTATTTTCGGTGGGCATAGTCATACGTATGTAAATGGTACTGTTAATAATAAACTTATCGTACAAGCGAACTCTTACGGGATGGCTTTCTCAGACGTAGATGTAACAATTGACCGTAAAACAAAAGATATTGTAAAGAAAAAAGCTGAAGTTGTTACAACATACCATGAAGGTGTCGAACCTGATAAACAAGTAAAACAAAAGTTAGATCAATATAAAGAAAAAATCGCACCTCTTGTAAATGAAGTAGTCGGAAAATCTACAGCACCTATTGACCGTAAACAAAACGATGCTGGTGAATCTACACTTGGAAATTTAGTTGCCGATGCACAGCGTCAAACGATGCAAACTCAAATCGCACTTATGAATCCTGGTGGCATTCGTAATGACTTAGACGCTGGCGATATTACATGGGGCGAATTGTACGGCATTCAACCTTTTGGAAATCAGTTGATCAAAGTAGATTTAACAGGTCAAGATATTCGTGATATTTTAAATCAACAATGGCAAAAAGGAACAACGCGAATGCTGCAAATTTCAGGTATTCAATATACTTGGGATGCAAGCAAACCAAACGGTGAAAAGGTTACGAATATACGCTTAACAAATGGAGAAGAATTATCTCCATCTAAAACGTATAGCGTAGTTGCAAATGCTTTCTTAGCTTCTGGTGGTGATGGATTCGTATCATTTAAAAATGGTAAAAATGCAGAAACTGGTCCAAATGACTTTGAAGCACTAGTCGATTATGTAAAACAAGTAAAAGAGCCAATTCAACCAATTATTGATGGTAGAATTCAAAAAATAAATTAAATGGGAGGAGGGGAAATTGTGACGATTGGAGAAATTATAGATTGTTTAAATAGACGTGAATCCATCGCTATTATAGCAAAGCGCCTTGAAATAAGTCCGTATACATTATCGAAGAAATTAAGATGGATTGGATACGAATATGATGGAGAACGGAAGAAACGTATTTTTGTAGGAGATGGAGAAGAACCACGTCACTTACAACTCCAAGAAGCGACCGCCCTTCAATATGCGAAAACAGATTATCAAGTATTAATTTATGAGCAATTACAAAGCATTTATGAATTATTAAGAAAGAGAGAAGAAGTAAGTGCACCAATTATGAGTAAAAGTACAGAAAAAAAGAAACGTACCTTCTCTATTAATAAAGAAATATTAGCAAGATTAGACATCATATCAGAATCAAAAGGGATTCAAAAATCTAAACTTGTAGAAGAGGCGTTACAACAATTTTTACAGCAATATGACTTTAACAACACATCACATTTTGATAATTGAATGCTTTTTCGTAGCTGTACCCCACAGTTCTATAATGAAAATAAACAACTCATTCCTAATAGTATTGCTACGATGGAAAGCGTTATGATTAACAACCGAAAACAATTCCTCCTTATGCGTGGTCAAAACGTAGAGCAGCCTATTTTATTATGCTGTCACGGCGGACCTGGCATGGCACAAATCGGATTTATTCGCCATTTCCAAAAAGAATTAGAGAAGCACTTTATCGTTATTAATTGGGATCAACGCGGGGCAGGTAAATCCTTTTCAATGAAAGATTTCAAGGCAACTTTTACAATTGAACAATTCGTTTCCGATGCAAAAGAAATTATTCAGTATGTACTTAAAAGGTTCAACAAACAAAAACTATTTCTCGCTGGTCATTCCTGGGGAAGTATTATCGGGCTTAACATCGCGCATCGATATCCAGAGTATATCGATGCTTACATTGGTATTGGGCAGATTGTACATATGAAACAAAATGAAGAATTGTTATATCAACATTTAATTAACTCTGCCAAAAAGCATGATCATAAAAGAGCATTAGCTTCTCTTTTAAAATTAGGTAAACCGCCCTTTTTAGATACGAGACGTCTTATTATTCAAAGAAAGTGGCTTGGTACATTCGGAGGAGCAATCCAAAACGGATCTTCCTTTTCTTTCATACGAAAAGGTTTCTTTTCTCCTGAATATACGCCATTAGATTGGTTCAAATTTCTCGTAGGAAATTTGAAATCAGGAGTTTTATGGGAAGAAATGCTGACAATCGATTTCTTTTCGTCTATTTCAAGGTTATCTATTCCGGTATATTTTTGTTCTGGTCGCTATGATTATCAAACTCCTTATGCACTCGTTCAAGAATACTGTGATGTTATTGAAGCACCCATAAAGAAAATGATTTGGTTCCCAAATTCAGCACATTCTCCTGATCTAGAAGAACCAGAACTATTTGCTAATTCTTTACAATCCATCAAACAAGAGCTATCTTTTCATCATTAAATGAACGCTGTACTCGTCGCAGTAGCAGTCATGCTATTGCTTAGTTTGTTACGTGTCCAAGTCATTGTCGCCATCATTATTGGAGCTCTAACAGGCGGACTTATCGGCGGACTCGGTATTTCAGAAACAATTAACACTTTTACAACGGGTCTTGGAAACAGTGCCCCTATCGCATTAAGCTATGCAATGCTTGGCGGTTTCGCTATTTCTCTTTCTAAAACAGGACTTCCAGATGCCATGATTCAAACCGCATTAAAATGGATTGGCAACGAACAAGACACAAAAAAACAAGTTTATTCTAAAATACTGATTTTATTCATCATTTTAACAATGGCTTGTTTCTCACAAAATGTTATCCCTGTTCATATCGCTTTCATCCCAATCTTAATTCCTGCACTTTTAAAAGTATTAAACGAGCTGAAAGTAGATCGTAGACTTGTCACATGTATTATTACATTCGGGTTAATTACACCTTATATGTGGATCCCTGCAGGATTCGGAAAAATTTATCATGACGTATTGCAAACAAATGCTGCCCAAAGCGGCCTTACATTTGATGTCGCGCTTATCCCAAAAGCGATGACTATTCCAGCAATCGGGATGATTATCGGATTATGTGTAGCGGTAGTCATTACGTACCGAAAACCTCGTACGTATGAAACAGAACAAATTCATACCGCCGAAAGTGAAATCGTTCCCTATACAAAGCGAAGCATCACTTTCGGATTATTATCTATCATAGCTACATTAACAGTTCAATTAGCAACGGAATCAATGATTTTCGGTGCCTTAGCGGGAATTATTGTCTTATCAATTAGTGGTAGTCTCCCCCTTAAAGAAGCAGATGCAATATTAACAAGTGGAATGCGTATGATGTCCTTTATCGGATTTGTTATGATTTCTGCCGCTGGATTTGGCGCTGTTCTTCGAAAAACAGGACATGTTGAATCGCTGGTGCAAACGAGTGCACATTTCATCGGAAATAACAAACCGCTTGCTGCATTTCTTATGCTCGTTATCGGACTTCTCGTTACGATGGGAATTGGTTCATCCTTTTCAACCATCCCTATCTTAACAACAATTTTTGTACCCCTTTGCATTCAGCTTGGATTTAGTCCAATGGCTACAATTGCAATTATCGGTACAGCAGGAGCGCTAGGCGATGCAGGATCTCCAGCATCTGATAGTACACTTGGACCAACATCAGGTTTAAACGCTGACGGTCAACACCATCATATATGGGATACATGTGTACCAACTTTCCTGCATTATAATATACCGTTACTTATATTTGGCTTTATTGCCGCAATTACATTGTAAGTGGCAACTATACGTGATGTTGCAAAATTGGCAGGTGTTTCAGTCGCAACCGTTTCACGAGTTATTAATGAAAAAGGATACGTTCATGACGACACAGTAAAACAAGTAAAGGAAGCAATTGAGGAATTACGTTATAGGCCAAACAGTGCAGCAAAGCCATTGTTTAAAGAGAATTCAACAATCATTGCATTACTTGTAGATAATTTATGGAACCCATTAAACATCACTTTGCTACATTGTATTGAGGAAATAGCATATAAAGAAGGCTATCAAATAATCGTTTGTAATATAGAGAATAAAGATAGATACATACATATGTTGAAGCAAAATAACGTTGCAGGTGTTATTTTGACAAAATCAGTTTTTAAAAGTCTAGGGGAAATCGAATTTCCATTTGTTGTGATGGAGGAAAAACAACCTCTTACAAATCATTATGAAAGTGGACAGAGGGCTGTTTCTTTATTAAAAGAGAAAGCATGTCACTTTCTTGCTTATTTCGGTGAGGGAGAAGAAAGTGAAGAAATGGAAGAGCGTGTATCAGGATTTTTAGACGCTGTTTGGGATGAAGGGATCTCTTATCGAGAAGCATGTGTACAAGAGTATACGAATAAACAGTTTATTACATTATTGCAAACTCATCCGTATATAGATGGAATTGTAACCTCAAGTGATAAGATTGCTACCGAGTTAATTCGAGCAGCAAAATTTCTAAATATACATATACCAGCAAAATTAAAAATTATTGGACCGAATGGGAGTATAGAGTGTGAATGGATAGGTCCATCACTACCAGCGATTGAAAATTACGTCGAAGAAGAAGCGAAAATAGCTTTTCAACAATTAAAAGGGAAAATGAAAAAGTAAATGGATAGAAAAGGAGAGAAATGGGAAATGGTGCATATAAAAAAAATTACACCAACAATGAAAGAAACAATCCGAATGTTCATGTGTGAAAACTGGGGGAGCTCATTGATGGTTTCACGCGGTAAGGGGCATCAGTTAGAAGAGCTACCAGGGTTTGTTGCGCTCTCAGATGACGGAATAATCGGAATTATAACGTATGAAGTGATCCGAAATATGTGCGAAATTGTATCGTTAGATAGTTTTGAAGAAAGGAAGGGAATCGGGACGAAGCTTGTGGATAGTGTATTGCAAGTTGCGGAAGAAGGGCAGTGTCAAGGGGTTTGGCTCATTACAACCAATGATAATATGAATGCGTTACGTTTTTACCAAAAACGTAATTTTGTGATGACTAATTTATATGTTAACGCAGTGGAAGAAGCACGAAAGATAAAGAAAGAAATTCCGCGTATCGGATATGATGGTATCCCAATTTTACATGAAATTCAGTTAGAGTACCGCTTATTGAAATGAATGAAACGTTTTTTTGCAGCATTGTTTACTATACTAGGCGCGATAACTGCCCTTGGTATTTTCTTTACTAATAAAGTGATGTACTTGAAGAAAAAAACAGAGGAAGAAGTTCTAGAAAGAGAATCGAAAAAACATTTTCGTATAGAAGATTTTGATGCTCTTCATAAAGAAGAAATTCATATCCCTTCGCAATTCGGATATGATCTTCACGGATATTACATTCCTGCAGGTCATTCCAACAAGTTTATGGTTTTTTGTCACGGCGTAACTGTAAACAAAATGAACTCTGTAAAATATGCAAACTTATTTTTAAGCAGAGGATATAATGTCCTTATTTATGACCATCGTCGTCATGGTAAAACCGGAGGAAAAACAACAAGCTATGGATACTATGAAAAACATGATTTAAAATCAGTAGTTGACTGGCTAAAAAGTCGTTTTGGCACAAATATAATACTCGGTATTCATGGTGAATCTATGGGCGCTGCAACACTACTTCAATACGCAGGACTTGTAGAAGATGGTGCTGATTTCTATATTGCAGATTGTCCTTTTTCTGATTTCTACGGGCAATTACAGCACCGTTTAAAAGTGGAATTCCATTTACCAAAATGGCCTTTATTACCATTAGCAAATGCTTTTTTAAAGGTTCGTGACGGGTATACAATTCGTGAAGTTTCACCAATTGACTGTATAAAAACCATTAACAATCCCGTTCTCTTTATTCATAGTAAAGATGACGATTATATTTTAGCTGATATGACAAAAGCTCTATATGAAGCAAAAGAAAATAATAAACAACTTTATATTGCAGAACGCGGTGCACACGCTTGCTCTTATAACGAAAATAAAGAGGAGTATGAAGCAGCTCTTGATCAATTTTTGAACACATACGTAAAAGAAACAAAAAACAGGCTTGCATAAATGGATAAACAATTACTTACATTACGAAATATTGCAAATGAGCGCACGTGGGCATCATTTTTGAATGATAATCATCCATATAGTTTATTGCACTGGTCGATTGCTGGTGTAGGACAAGAAGCGAAGGATGTTTGGTTACTTCAAGATGAGGTAACGTTTCAAACGACAGAATTTCCAACGCTAGATGAAGCTGTGCAATGGATTTCTGAAAACATGGAACAAGTTACAGACGTTTTATCGCAATGAATGAAATTAAGCGTTTGGGAAGGAGGGATAGCGTTGACAAAAGTACAAATTAAAGTAAATGATAATGGCTCTTTTCGCGTTACAGGGGACGTGGAATTAGTCGACTCACAAGGGAATGTATTCCCAGCAAAACCAGCATTTTCTTTATGCCGTTGTGGTTTATCAAAAAATATGCCTTATTGCGATGCTTCGCATAAAGGTAAATTCGAATCTGTTGTTAGAGCACCAGAGGCAAAGTAAATGACTGATCAAGAATATATGAGGATTGCCTTGCAATTAGCTAAGGGGACATCAGGACAAACGAGTCCGAATCCTATGGTTGGTGCTGTTGTTGTAAAAGATGGAAACATCGTCGGAATGGGTGCTCATTTACGTGCTGGTGAAGAACATGCGGAAGTTCATGCCCTTCATATGGCTGGTGAGAAAGCAAAAAACGCTACCGTCTATGTAACACTTGAACCGTGTAGCCACTTTGGAAAAACACCACCTTGCTGTGAGTTACTCATCGAAAAGGGAGTTAAGCGCGTTGTCATCGCTACCCTTGATTGCAACCCGCTCGTTTCTGGTAATGGAAAAAAGAAATTAGAAGATGCAGGAATCGAAGTAACTACCGGTGTTCTTGAAACGGAAGCAGTTTTATTAAATCGCTACTTTTTTCACTACATGAAAACGAAACGCCCATTTGTCACGATAAAGACCGCGATGAGCTTAGATGGCAAAACAGCCACTGTAACTGGTGAAAGTAAGTGGATTACTGGTGAAGAAGCACGCGCTGACGTTCACCAATATCGCCATACACATGATGCAATTCTTGTTGGAGTGAATACAGTTATAGCCGACAATCCACATTTAACAACAAGAATTCCAAATGGCGGGAAACATTCTATTCGCGTTATTTTAGATACCCATTTACGAACGCCACCATCTTCTCATGTCATAACAGATACTTTAGCACCGACATGGATTATTGTAGGTAAGGATGTAAATAAAGAGAAAATAGCTTCTTATGAATCTAAAAATATAGCGATATTCCAAATGAAAACGAAGCAAATTGAAATTCAAGATGTTTTAGATCTACTCGGTGAAAAACAAATCCTGTCTCTCTTCATCGAAGGTGGACAAACTGTTCATGCAAGTTTCTTACAAACAAACAATTTCAATGAAATTGTAACCTATATAAGCCCGAAATTAATTGGCGGGAAAGGTGCTCCTACTCTTTTTGGAGGAAACGGTTTTTCAAAATTACAAGATTCACTTTCCTTGAAAATTCAAGAGATGAAACAAATTGGCGATGATATCAAAATTGTTGCGACTGCCCGAAATGAGGTGACGAAATGTTTACAGGAATTGTAGATGTTTACAGGAATTGTAGAAGAATTAGGAACGATCACAAACATGCAACAAAGCGGAGAAGCGATGAAATTAACGATCCATGCAAATGAAATTTTATCTGATGTCCATTTAGGTGATAGTATCGCGGTTAACGGGATTTGCTTAACTGTAACGAGCTTTACAACTACTTCATTTACAGTTGATGCAATGCCTGAAACGATGAAATCAACATCACTTCGCCTGCTTAAATCACACTCTAAAGTAAATTTAGAGCGGGCCATGGCTGCAAACGGGCGCTTTGGTGGACATTTCGTTTCAGGACATATCGATGGCATCGGGACAATTTTAACTAAAAAACAACATTACAATGCCGTCTATTACAAAATAGCAATTTCCGATGAATTGCTACGCTATTGTTTGCATAAAGGATCCGTTGCTGTTGATGGAACGAGTTTAACGATATTTGATATAGACGAATCTTCCATAACAATTTCACTCATCCCGCACACAGTAAGCGAATCTGTCATCGGAGAAAAGAATGCCGGAGATATCGTAAACATTGAGTGTGACATGATTGGTAAATATATCGAACGCTTTATTTCTAAACCTGTAAAACGAACGGGGTCAATATCCGAAAGCTTTTTACAAGAAAACGGATTTCTATAAATGTTTCATCGTATTGAAGAAGCTCTAGAAGATTTAAAACAAGGAAAAGTCGTTATCGTATGCGACGATGAAAACCGAGAAAATGAAGGCGATTTTATCGCTTTAGCAGAGTATATTACGCCAGAAACAATTAATTTTATGATTACACATGGTCGTGGCCTCGTTTGCGTACCGATTACGGAAGGGTACGCAGAGCGCCTACAATTAGAACCAATGGTATCTCATAATACAGATTCACATCATACTGCGTTTACAGTGAGCATTGATCATGTTTCTACAACAACAGGGATTAGCGCTCACGAACGTGCAACTACGATACAAGAATTGTTAAACCCTGCATCTAAAGGTGCTGATTTCAATCGACCTGGACATATCTTTCCATTAATCGCGAAAGAAGGCGGTGTCCTTCGCCGTTCAGGTCATACAGAAGCTGCTGTCGATTTAGCAAAACTTTGCGGAGCAGAACCTGCTGGAGTCATTTGCGAGATTATAAATGAGGACGGGACGATGGCACGTGTACCTGATTTACTACAGTGCGCAAAACAATTTGATATAAAAATGATTACGATAGAAGATTTAATTGCTTATCGCCGCCATCATGAAACACTTGTGACAAGAGAAGTGGAAATTACCTTACCTACAGATTTCGGTACTTTCCAAGCAATTGGCTATTCTAACTCATTAGATACGAAAGAACATATTGCGCTCATAAAAGGTGATATTTCAACAGGTGAACCGGTGCTTGTACGTGTTCATTCTGAATGTTTAACAGGAGATGTATTCGGTTCATGTCGCTGTGATTGCGGACCACAACTCCATGCAGCACTTGCTCAAATTGAGCGTGAAGGAAAAGGTGTTCTTCTTTATATGAGACAAGAAGGACGAGGCATCGGGCTTCTTAATAAGCTTCGCGCTTATAAATTGCAGGAAGAAGGATTCGATACTGTAGAAGCAAATGAAAAACTCGGCTTCCCTGCTGACCTTCGTGATTACGGTATCGGCGCTCAAATATTAAAAGATTTAGGCTTACAAAGTTTACGATTATTAACGAATAATCCAAGAAAAATTGCTGGCTTACAAGGTTACGATTTAGAAGTAGTCGAGCGTGTACCGTTGCAAATGCCAACAAAAGAAGAGAATAAAACATATTTACAAACGAAAGTAAACAAATTAGGACATTTATTAAACTTATAAATGGTATTCGAAGGTCATTTAGTTGGTACAGGATTAAAAGTTGGGGTTGTTGTTGGACGTTTTAATGAATTTATTACAAGTAAATTACTTGGCGGCGCTTTAGACGGATTAAAGCGTCACGGCGTAGAAGAAAATGATATCGATGTCGCTTGGGTTCCTGGTGCATTTGAAATTCCTTTAATCGCTAAAAAGATGGCCAGTAGCGGAAAGTATGATGCTGTTATTACATTAGGTACTGTAATCCGTGGAGCTACTACACATTACGATTACGTTTGTAATGAAGTAGCAAAAGGTGTCGCGTCTTTATCACTACAAACTGACATCCCTGTTATTTTCGGTGTATTAACGACAGAAACAATTGAACAAGCGATTGAACGTGCAGGTACGAAAGCTGGTAATAAAGGATATGAATCAGCCGTTGCTGCCATTGAAATGGCTCACTTATCAAAACAATGGGCATAAATGCACAAATACATATTAGCGATTATGACCTGTCTAATTTTAATAAAAGCAATAAGTACTGATCCAGTTAAGGCCGCTGAAAATCCTGAACAAAAAGAGATGCAACAAAGAATTGAACAACATTTTCGAACGAAAGCTGAACATTTTGGATTGAAAACGGAAGGGAAAGATTTAAAGGAAGTACGAAAAGAAATTACTATTATAGAAGAAGCGAAAAAAAGAGAGAATGTATGGAGAACAGCACAAGCACTTCGTATAAAGACAGAAGGAAAAACGATGAATGAATTAATAAAAGATGTACGAAAAAAAGCGAAAAAATAAATGAAACAAGTACAAATAAAAAGGGATTGGAAAGAACTTGCATACGACGTAGTAGAAGAGAAAATGATTACGAAAGAAGATGCAATAGCAATATTAGAAGCTGATGATACAGAAGTTTTAGAAATTATGAATGCAGCCTACATCATTCGTCATCATCATTTTGGTAAGAAAATAAAATTGAATATGATTATTAATACGAAATCTGGCTTATGTCCTGAAGATTGTGGGTATTGTTCACAGTCTATTATTTCAGAAGCACCAATTGATAAATATGCATGGTTAACGCAGGAGAAGATTGTAGAAGGAGCACATGAAGCAATTCGCCGCAAAGCGGGTACATATTGTATTGTAGCATCTGGCCGTCGCCCGACAGATAAAGAAGTAAATCACGTAATTGGGGCTGTGAAGGAAATTCGTGAAACGACAGATTTGAAGGTTTGTTGCTGTTTAGGTTTCTTAAATGAAGATCAAGCAGGACGCTTAGCAGAAGCTGGTGTTCATCGTTATAACCACAACTTAAATACACATGAAAACAATTATGAAAGCATTTGCTCAACTCATACGTATGACGATCGTGTTGATACGGTTCAAAAAGCGAAACAAGCTGGTATTTCACCATGCTCTGGGGCGATTTTTGGAATGGGAGAAACAATTGAAGAACGTGCTGAAATAGCATTTGAATTACAACGTATAGATGCAGATTCTATTCCGTGTAATTTCCTCGTTGCTGTAAAGGGCACACCGCTTGAAGGACAAAAAGAGTTAACACCTGTAGAATGCTTAAAAGTATTGGCGATGATGCGTTTCGTAAACCCAACAAAAGAAATTCGTATTTCAGGAGGTCGCGAAATTAATTTACGTTCTGTACAGCCACTTGGCTTATTTGCAGCAAACTCTATTTTTGTCGGGGATTACTTAACGACAGCTGGACAAGAGCCAACTGCAGACTGGGGTATGATTGAAGATTTAGGATTTGAGATTGAGGAATGTGCACTATAAATGATCAACAAAACGTTACTGCAAAAACGGTTTAACGGGGCAGCCGTATCTTACGATCAATATGCAAATGTACAAAAAAAGATGGCCCATTCGTTACTTTCTGTATTGAATCGGCGATATAGTGAAACATCATCGATACGTATTTTAGAACTTGGATGCGGGACAGGTTATGTCACAGAGAAATTATCAAACTTATTTCCGAAAGCACATATTACAGCTATTGATTTTGCTGAAAGTATGATTGCGGTTGCGAAAACTAGACAAAATGTAAAAAATGTAACGTTTCACTGTGAAGATATCGAACGATTACGATTAAAAGAATCATATGATGTCATTATTTCAAATGCTACATTTCAATGGCTAAATGATTTAAGACAAGTGATTAGAAATCTATTTCATCATTTGTCTACAGATGGGATACTACTCTTTTCAACGTTTGGACAAGAAACTTTTCAAGAGCTTCACAATTCGTTTCGGAGGGCGAAAGAAGAACAAAATATACGAAATGAAATAGCGATTGGTCAACGTTTTTATTCGAAAGATCAGTTACGCCATATATGCAAGATAGAAACAGGGGATGTACATGTTTCTGAAACATGTTACATAGAGAGTTTTGCAGAAGTTAGAGAGTTTCTGCATTCTATTCGAAAAGTAGGAGCGACAAATAGTAATGAAGAATCATATTGCCAAAGTCCCTCACTCTTTCGTGCGATGCTTCGCATATACGAAAGAGACTTCACGGGAAATGAAGGGATAATGGCAACGTATCATGCTTTATTTACGTATATAACAAAAGAGGGGAAGAGATGAATGAAAGAGCTAAAGATTATTTTTATCCCTGGATGGGGAATGGAAGAAAATGTTTGGGATTTAGTACTTCCGTATTTCAAAGGATATCCTGTTCAATGCATAGATTGGCGTAACGTGAAAGAGATAGGTGAGTTTGCGGAACGAATAATAGATGTAGCGCATGATGAAAATGTAATTTTAGTTGGATGGTCATTAGGAGCTTTGGCGGCAATTCAAGCCTATAAAAAGATTAAGGCGAAAGGTATCGTATTAATTGGTGGTACTGCTAAATTTACAAATACGAGTGACTATACAAGTGGATGGAATTCTTTGCATGTAGAACGGCTGAAAAAGAATTTGGTGAGAAAGAAAGAAGATACGCTCAAGCGGTTCTATGAAAATATGTTTACGAAAGATGAGCTGAAAGGGAATAAAAGTTTTGAAGACATTGTAAAACATTTTAAAAGGGATTCTATTCAGTCTTTACAATTAGGTTTGGATTATTTAATAGAAACAGATATGAGAGAAGAGCTGAAAGAAATTCAAGCACCTATACTACTTATTCATGGAGAGAAGGATGTAATATGTCCATTGTCTACTGCTCATAGTATGGCGGACAATACAAATGTAACACTCAAGGTAGTAAGTGAGGCAGGACACGCATTATGTATAACGAATTTTGAATATTGTGTAAATGAGGTAATTCAATTTGTAGAGGGGATACGACATGATCAACAAAACGTTACTGCAAAAACGGTTTAAATGAATCAAACGTGGCGCACACATCTTCAATCTAAATTACAACAATTACATGAGCAAGGACAGTATCGTAATTTGCATGTAACAGAGCAAGCAGAAGAGACGTGGCTTATTCGAGATAAAAAAAGGTTGTTAAATTTAGCATCAAATAATTATTTAGGATTAGCTGGGGATGAAAGATTAAAAGAAGCTGCTATTGCGTGTACAAAAAAATATGGAACTGGTGCGACTGCCTCTCGCCTCGTTGTAGGAAATTATCCATTGTATGAAGAGGTTGAGAGAAGTGTATGCAACTGGAAAGGTACTGAAAGAGCACTAATTGTAAATAGTGGATATACAGCAAATGTAGGTGCTATATCTGCTTTAGCCTGTCGTCACGATATTGTGTTTAGTGATAAATTAAATCACGCAAGTATTGTTGATGGAATTATATTAAGCGGCGCAGAACATAAAAGGTATCGTCATAATGATTTGGATCATTTAGAGAAGTTATTGAAAATAGCGTCACCTGAAAAGAGGAAATTAATCGTAACGGATACTGTTTTTAGTATGGATGGTGATACTGCATACTTGAGAGAATTAGTGCAGCTTAAGGAGAAATACGGGGCAATCATTATAGTTGATGAAGCGCATGCGAGTGGAATATATGGAATCGATGGAGCTGGGTTATCTCATATAGAAAAAGACATTGCTCAAAAAATTGATATACATATGGGGACGTTTAGTAAGGCTTTAGGGTGCTATGGTGCGTATTTGACAGGCGATGCAATTTATATAGAGTATTTACGAAATATGATGAGAAGCTTTATTTTTACTACAGCCTTACCACCAGGAATATTAGGGGCGATACGAAAAGCAATTGAAATTGTGAAAGAAGATAACGAAAGAAGAGAGAGTCTTATAGCGAATGGTGCATATTTCAGAACCCATTTACGAGAAGCTGGTTTTGATATTGGGAATAGCTCAACTCATATTGTACCGATTGTAGTCGGTTCAAATGAAAATGCTTTACGGTTTAGTAAAAGATTACAAGAGGTAGGCATCGCAGCAATTGCAATTCGTCCACCGACGGTTCCAATTAATAGTTCCCGGGTCCGTTTTGCTGTTACGTCACAACATACAATAGCTGATTTAAAATGGGCCATTGACCAAATTATTCACATTGCGAAAGAAGAGGAGCTTTTCGTATGAATGAGCGGTTTTTTCATAACAGCAACAGATACTGAAGTTGGAAAAACTGTGGTTGCAGGTGCGTTAGCAGGTGTATATAGAGAGTTGGGATATAACGTAGGGGTATATAAACCGTTGCAAAGTGGACATGTTGCATCAAACCCTGAGGGAGATGCAGCAAGATTAAAAGCATTATCAGGTGTACCGACAAAAGAAGATGAAATTTGTCCTTATTCCATTGAAGAACCGCTTGCTCCGAGACTTGCGATGAAAAGAGCTGGAAGAGTCGTAAAGTTAAAAGACGTTATGAGGCACTATGAAGAACTATTAAAAGAGTTTAATAGCGTATTTGTCGAAGGGGCAGGCGGGCTTGCAGTCCCATATACTGAAGATAGTTTAGTAATTGATTTCGCAAAACAATTACAGTTGCCTCTTATTATAGTAGCTCGTCCTACGCTAGGGACAGTAAATCATACTGTCTTAACAATTTCTTATGCACAGGCACACGGTTTAACAGTAGCAGGTGTAATTTTGTCTAGTTGTAAAGAATGTGACAAAGAAAGAGTGCAAGAAAATAAAGAAATGATTGAGGAGTTAAGTGGAGTACCAGTTTTAGGTTTATTACCATTTCTTGAAGGTGAATTTACTAGGGAAAAATTATTGGAATCAGCAAAAGAACATATTATGATTTCAAAATTAGAGGAGTTCATTCAAAATGAATCAAACGTGGCGCACACATCTTCAATCTAAGTGAATAGTAATACGACTGAAAAATCATCTTATACATATGAAGAATTATCAGAGAAAAATAAAGCTTACGTATGGCACCCATTTACACAAATGAAAGATTATTTAGAAGAAGATCCTGTCATTATTGAACGTGGAGAGGGAAGAAAGCTATACGATGTAAATGGAAATGAATATTGGGATGGGGTTTCATCTATTTGGCTAAATGTTCACGGACATCAAGTGCCAGAATTAGATGAAGCAATTCGTGAGCAATTAAATAAAATTGCTCATTCTACTATGTTAGGACTTGCTAACGTTCCATCCATTTTATTAGCAGAAAAAATTATTGAGGTTGTACCAGAAGGATTGAAGAAGGTGTTCTATTCAGACTCTGGTTCTACAGCTGTTGAAATTGCAATTAAGATGGCTTTCCAATATTGGCAACATAAAGGGAAACCGAGAAAACAAAGATTCGTTACATTAAAAGAAGCATATCACGGTGATACGATTGGTGCTGTTTCAGTAGGAGCAATAGACTTGTTTCACCAAGTGTATAGTTCACTCTTATTTGAAGCAATTAAAATGCCGTATCCATATACATATCGTTCTCCTTATGGAGATAATAAGGAACAAATTGTAAAAAAACATTTAGAAGAAATGGAAGAATTGCTGAAAGAAAAACATGAAGAAATTGCAGCTATTATTGTAGAACCTTTAATGCAAGGTGCTGGCGGTATGATTACAATGCCAAAAGGATACTTAAAAGGGCTAAGGGATTTATGTACAACATATAATGTTTTATTTATTACGGATGAAGTAGCAACGGGATTTGGGCGCACTGGAAAAATGTTTGCATGTGAACATGAAAATGTGACGCCAGACATTTTAACGGCTGGGAAAGGTTTAACAGGTGGTTATTTACCGGTTGCAGTTACGGTAACGACAGACGAAATATATAATGCCTTCTTAGGAGAATATGAGGAACAAAAATCATTTTTCCATGGTCATAGTTATACAGGTAATCCGTTAGGGTGTGCAGTAGCAATTGCGAATCTAGAACTATATGAAAAAACAAATTTAATAGAAGATGTTGCACGTAAAACAGAATATGTAGCAAAGCAATTAGAAGCGCTCTTTGCATATAAACATGTAGGTGATATTCGTCAGTGCGGGTTAATGGTTGGTATTGAACTAGTGAAGAATAAGGAAACGAAAGAATCGTTTGAATGGACAGAAAGAGTCGGTGTGCAAGTATGTAAACGCTCAAGAGATCTTGGCATGATTTTACGACCGCTCAGTAACACGATTGTATTTATGCCTCCTCTTGCTTCTACAATTGATGAGATTGATGATATGTTACGCATTTTATATAAAGCAATCTCAGATGTTACGGAGGGAGAAGAATGAATGAATTCGAAAGGGGAGAAAAGAGTGAAGAAAAAACTAATTCTTTTTACCACCTTACTAGTCATTGGCGGAAGTGCTGGAATTTACACAGCTTTTGCAGCTGAATCAGAGCAGGTGAAGCAAAAGCAAATCCAGCAATCAGAAGTGAAGAAAGTGAAAGAAACGGAAGAGAAGAAGTCGATGGAAAAAGCAGCTGCGAAACTAGGAGTTTCTACTGATGAGAAAACAAAAGGGGAAATTACGAAAGAAGTAAACACAGCTAGATTTGAGAAGCGTCATGATTTATTAATTGAGCATGCAAAACAACTGGGAATTGATACAGAAGGAAAAAAAGATGAAGAGATTATTTTAGAAATCGGAAAGATACAGCATGGAAAGTAGATGGTTTCAAAAATTGAATCTGTTCTTTTAACAATTTTTATCTTTTTCTGTATTGGTTTTAGTGTTATTCAATTAGAAGTTTCACCGCATATCCCGATTTTATTCGGTATCGTTATTTTATTAGCGTTTGGGTTTATGAAAAAAATCTCTTGGTCTACTATGGAAAAAGGGATGATCAGTAGTATTTCAGCGGGGATTCCATCTATTTTTATTTTCTTACTTGTAGGCGTATTAATTAGTGTATGGATCGCAGCTGGAACAATTCCAACTTTAATGGTATACGGCTTCCAACTTGTATCTCCGAAAATTTTCGTTCCAACTGTTTTTGTTGTTTGTGCGATTGTTGGAACGAGTATCGGTAGTGCATTTACAACTGCTGCAACTGTAGGACTTGCCTTTATGGGCATGGGTAGTGCTCTTGGATACGATCCAGCGCTTATCGCTGGTGCAATTATTTCTGGTGCATTCTTTGGGGATAAAATGTCTCCTTTATCTGATACAACAAACTTAGCTCCTGCTGTAACCGGTGTAGATTTATTTGAACATATTCGTAACATGCTTTGGACGACAGTTCCAGCTTTCATTATAGCTTTTATTGCATATTTCATTTTAGGCAGTGGATCTGGAGGCAATGTTGATTTCACATCCTTTATTAGCACGTTAGAAAAAAATGCAACAATTTCTATCGTTACACTTATTCCAATTTTATTACTGTTCCTATTCGCATTCAAAAAGGTTCCAGCAGTTCCAACATTACTTGCTGGAATCGTAGTAGGAATCATTATTCTCTTTATTTTCAAACCTAGTACATCTCTAACTGATTTAATGAAAATTATGCAGGACGGTTACGTTTCTAAAACTGGTATAAAAGATATTGATAGCTTATTATCTCGCGGCGGTTTACAAAGTATGATGATGTCCGTTGCCCTTATTTTCCTAGCTCTTTGCATGGGAGGATTACTACAAGGAATGGGTATTATCGCGCAGCTGATGAATATCATCTCTAGCTTTGTTAAAAATAGTACACGCTTAATTATTTCTACTGCTTCAACTGCAATTGGTGTAAACTTCTTACTTGGTGAGCAGTACTTATCCATCGTTTTAACAGGACAAGCATTTGCTAATAAATACGATGAAGTCGGTTTAGAACGTCGTAATTTATCACGAGTATTAGAAGATGCTGGTACAGTAATTAATCCACTCGTACCATGGGGTGTAAGTGGCGTATTCTTAACAAACGTTCTTAGCGTTCCAACATTCGATTACCTGCCATACGCAATCTTCTGTTTAGCTTGTCCAGTTGTAACCATTATCGTCGGCTTTACTGGATTCGGTCTTTCATGGAAAAAAGAAAAAGCAGTACCAGTTTCATAAGTGAAAAAGTCAAAAAAAATGCTAGCTGGAGCAACTCTTGCTATAGGTGTAATAGCGCCGCAAGTATTGCCAACAACAGCTCATGCGGATGAGAATACTGGGGAGAGTACAGTTAACTTACGAATTCTAGAAACATCAGATATTCACGTTAACTTAATGAATTACGATTATTATCAAACGAAAACAGATAATAAAGTAGGTCTCGTGCAAACGGCAACACTTGTTAATAAAGCACGTGAAGAAGCGAAGAACTCTGTCCTATTTGATGATGGGGATGCATTACAAGGGACACCGCTTGGAGATTATGTAGCGAATAAAATAAACGATCCGAAAAATCCTGTGGATCCTAGTTATACACATCCATTATATCGTGTAATGAATTTAATGAAGTATGACGTCATCTCTCTTGGGAATCATGAATTTAACTATGGTTTAGATTATTTAAAGTCAGTGATTAAAAAAACTAAGTTCCCTGTTATTAACTCAAATGTTTATAAAGATGATCATGATGGTATTGAAGAGAATGATGAGCATTACTTTGAACCATATCATATTTTAGAGAAAGAAGTAGTGGATGAAGCAGGCCAAAAACAAACAGTGAAAATTGGTGTAATGGGATTTGTTCCGCCTCAAGTTATGAACTGGGATAAAGCGAATTTAGCAGGAGAAGTAAAAGCGAAAGATATTGTTCAAACAGCGGAAAAGTTAGTTCCAGAAATGAAAGCAAAAGGTGCGGATGTTATCGTTGCACTAGCTCATTCAGGTGTTGATAAGAGTGGATACAACGTTGGCATGGAAAACGCATCGTATTATTTAACAGGGATTTCTGGTATAGATGCAGTATTAATGGGACATTCACATACTGAAGTGCATGATGTATTTAATGGTGTTCCAGTTGTAATGCCTGGCGTTTTTGGAAGTAACTTAGGTATTATTGATATGCAATTAAAAAAGGTAAACGGAAAATGGGAAGTGCAAAAAGAGCAATCGAAGCCACAACTTAGTCCGATTGTTAATAATGAAGGTAATGTAGGACCTGATCAAACATTAGTTAATGAGATTAAAGATGAGCATGAAAAGACAATCGAATATGTAAATACAGCTGTAGGTAAAACGACAGCGCCAATTAATAGCTATTTTTCATTAGTACAAGATGATCCTTCTGTGCAACTTGTGACAAATGCCCAAAAATGGTATGTCGAAAAGTTGTTTGCTGAAAATGGACAATATAGTAAATATAAAGGAATACCAGTTTTATCTGCAGGCGCACCATTTAAAGCAGGTGGCCGAAACGGTGCTACATATTATACGGATATTCCAGCTGGAACGTTAGCAATTAAAAACGTTGCAGATTTATATGTATATCCAAATACGTTATATGCTGTAAAAGTAAATGGAGCGCAAGTGAAACAATGGCTTGAAATGTCTGCAGGTCAGTTTAATCAAATTGATCCAAAGGAAACGAAAGAACAGCCATTAGTAAATATAGGCTATCCTACATATAACTTTGATATTTTAGATGGTTTAAAATACGAAATTGATGTGACGCAACCAGCGAAATACGATAAAGATGGAAAAGTTGTAAATGCAAATACGAATCGTATTATAAATATGACGTATGAAGGTAAGCCAGTAGCTGACAATCAAGAATTCATCGTCGCTACAAATAACTATCGTGGAAGTAGCCAAACGTTCCCAGGTGTAAGTAAAGGGGAAGTTGTATACCAATCACAAGATGAAACACGTCAAATCATTGTGAAGTATATGCAAGAAACACCAGTTATTAATCCAGCAGCCGATCAAAACTGGACATTTAAGCCGATTGTTGCAGATAAATTAAATACAACATTCGATTCTTCACCAAATGCACAAAAGTATATAAAGAAAGATGGGAAAATATCATATGTTGGACCATCTGAAAATGAATTTGCTAAATATGCAATTGATATAACGAAGAAGAACGATGGTGGAGAAAAACCAACAACACCACCAACAGGTGAAGGTAATAATGGAGGAAATCCAACGACACCACCAACAGGTGAAGGCAATAATGGAGGGAATCCAACGACACCACCAACAGGTGAAGGTAATAATGGAGGGAATCCAACGACACCACCAACAAATGAAGGTAATAGTGGAAACAATCCAGGATCTGGACAAACTACAACAGATGATCAAAATACAAAAGAAACAACGACAACTGTAAGTGAAAATAAAGAAGCTGACAAAGATGAGCGTGATTTACCGAAAACAGGTGCAAGTGTTGCTTCTACAATTGGAGCGGGTCTTGCATTTGTTGGAGCGGGATTACTTATGTTATTTAGAAGAAAGAAAGCGAATAGATAGATGAAAAAAGTCATCTTAATAGTTGTTTGTCTCCTCCTTCTAATCATTTCTTATTCTAATTTTGAAAAGAACGATGAGACAAAACAAAACGAACCTGAAGACAAAACAGAGAAAACATCTGCTCCAAGTTGGATTGATAAGCAAACAAACGACTCCTTTTATCACCTCGTATTAGGTGATTCACTCGCTAAAGGATATGGATCGACACAAGGTGGATTTGCTGAATTAGCTTCCAGACAAATAGAAGCACAAATTCATAAACCAATTACAGTAGAAAATCTCGGGATAAACGGTCTTACTACAGATCGTCTCGCTAAAAAAGTTCAATCAGAAGATGTAAAGCAAAAAATTAGAGCTGCCAATATAATTACGATTAATATTGGAGGAAATAATTTATTTCGTTTAAATCGTGATGTCGGTGTTATAGATGGTATTAAAATGTTAAATAAAGAAAAAGCTCATTTTGAAGCGGATATAAAAACTATTGTAAAGACAGTTCGAGATCAAAATCCGAACGCTTTACTCATTCTCTCAGAACTCTATAACCCGTTACAACTCGATGACTCCATCGCAAGTTATGCAGACATGTTTTTAGACGGATGGAATGAATCCGTTTATTCCATTTCAAAAGCAAATCAACCGTCTATCGTTTTACCAATTCGTAAATTAATATCAAATGATAAAAAAGATTTACTATTTGACCAAGTACACCCAAATGATAACGGCTATGCAATTATTGCTAATACATTTACAAAGCGAGTATTATCCTACAAATATTAAATGAAAGTGGAAGGGGGCCTTTATATGGAATCACGCGAGTGGGAACGTATTGTTGATCATCTTCTTTCGCTAGTGCCTCTTTTTTATCGCAAATTTATGCTTCCTGGAGAATTTTCTTCTCAAAGACATATGCCGCCATCACATACACAAGTATTACTACTTTTGCATGAAACTGGCACATTAGCAGTTTCCGAAATCGGCAAGCGGCTAGCGATTTCAAGGCCTAACATGACACCTCTATTAAACAAACTTATTCAAGAGGAACTAATAGAGCGTCATTATAGCGAAAAAGATCGACGGGTCATTTTAATTTCTCTAACAGCTGAAGGGAAATTATTAGTAAATCAATATCAGCAATTCATTTTAGACAAACTAAAAGAAAATTTCCAAACATTATCTGAGGAAGAGCGCGAAAAGCTCATTCAATCTCTTCAAACCATTCAAAATTTAATTTTGAAAACAAACGCATAAATGTGGAGAATATTAAAGTTTCAATATTATAAGTTGCTTCGATCGCCAGAAGGAGCAAAGAAAGTGTCGTTAGGTTTTGCTATTGGTTTTGGTTTAGAAATGTTAGTAATTTATACAGCATCGCTCGTATATGTAATATTTTATCCAATCGTTCGATTAGCAAAAGGATCATTTCCTGCTGCAGTAATTGGCAATATTATTGGGAAAATATCGTTTCTCCCAGTGTTTTTATTTCCGCTTGCGTATGCGCTAGGGAAAATGATTTATCCATTTCATGTACAAAAAATACATCATGAACCATTTACGATATCGGACTTGTTTTCAAGTCACATTTTTACGATGTTAAAGAGCTTATTACAGAGCGAAGTATATGTATTAATTGGAATGACGATTTTAGGAGTTGTGTTCGGTGTAGTTTCATATTTCGTAGTGCATTATTTATATGAAAAGAATCGTAAGTTACGTTTGAAGAACAGAAAGAAAAAAGTGAGAGAACCACTTGTACAAATATAAATGTCAACTGTACAAGTACCGAAATTAAATACGAAAGATCTTTTAACATTAGAAGAACTGACGCAAGAAGAAATCATTTCTTTAATTGAATTCGCTATATATTTAAAAAAGAATAAGCAGGAACCTTTATTACAAGGTAAAATATTAGGTCTCATTTTTGATAAGCATTCAACTCGTACCCGCGTATCTTTTGAAGCAGGAATGGTACAGCTCGGAGGACATGGAATGTTTTTAAGTGGGAAGGAGATGCAAATTGGAAGAGGAGAGACCGTTTCAGATACTGCGAAAGTACTGTCTCATTATATTGATGGGATTATGATACGTACATTCTCACACGCGGATGTAGAAGAGCTGGCAAAAGAATCGAGCATTCCTGTTATTAATGGATTAACGGATGATCATCATCCTTGTCAAGCATTAGCAGATTTAATGACGATATATGAAGAAGTGAATACATTTAAAGGAATTAAATTGGCTTACGTAGGTGATGGGAATAATGTATGTCATTCGTTACTGTTAGCGAGTGCAAAAGTCGGAATGAATATGACTGTGGCAACACCCGTAGGGTATGAACCGAATGAGGAAATTGTAAAAAAAGCGTTAGCGATTGCTGAAGAAACAGGCGCTGAAATTGAAATTTTGCATAATCCTGAATTAGCGGTACAGGAAGCAGATTTTATTTATACTGACGTTTGGATGAGTATGGGGCAAGATGGAGAAGAAGAGAAATATACTTTATTTCAACCTTATCAAATCAATAAAGAACTTGTTATGCATGCAAAGCAAACATATCGTTTCTTACACTGTTTACCTGCTCATCGTGAAGAAGAAGTAACAGGAGAAATTATAGATGGACCACAGTCTATCGTTTTTGAGCAAGCTGGTAATCGATTGCATGCCCAAAAAGCATTATTAGTAAGTTTATTTAATAATGTAGAAGAACCTTCCTAAATGATGAGTCATCTTTTTCAAACGTATGGAAGAAGAAACGTTGAGTTTGTAAAGGGAAATGGAACGAAAGTTATTGATAATAACGGTACGCAATATTTAGATTTCACATCAGGGATTGGTGTATGTAATTTAGGACATTGTCATCCTACTGTTGTAAAGGCAGTTGAAAAGCAACTTGGAGACATATGGCATATATCGAATTTATTTACAAACTCCTTACAAGAAGAGGTTGCATCGTTAGTAACAGAAAATACAGCATTAGATTATGTGTTTTTTTGTAATAGCGGGGCAGAGGCGAATGAAGCAGCTTTAAAGCTAGCTCGTAAGCATACTGGAAAATCTCTAGTCGTAACATGTGAGCAGTCTTTTCACGGTAGAACATTTGGAACGATGAGTGCAACGGGTCAAGATAAGGTGAAAGAAGGGTTTGGTCCACTACTTCCGTCTTTTTTACATATCCCTTTTAACGATATACAAGCATTAGAGGAAGTAATGAATGAAGAAGTTGCGGCAGTAATGATAGAAGTTGTTCAAGGAGAGGGCGGAGTCATACTAGCTGATCCATTGTTTTTGAAAGAAATCGAAATATTATGTAATAAGTACGGTTCTCTATTTATTATAGACGAAGTACAAACGGGTATAGGAAGAACCGGAACACTATTCGCTTACGAACAAATGGGAATAAAACCTGATATCGTTACTATCGCTAAGGCTCTTGGAAATGGTATTCCCGTTGGAGCAGTAATTGGTAGGAAAGAACTTGGCTCTTCTTTTAATGCGGGATCACACGGTTCAACTTTTGGTGGGAATTATATTGCGATGACTGCTGCGAAAGAAGTGTTACAGGTAAGCAAGGACCCAGCCTTTTTAAAAGACGTACAGGAAAAGGGCGAATACGTATTAAAGAGATTGCAAGAAGAGTTATGTCATGTCGAATGTATTCAAAATATTCGTGGTAAGGGGCTTATGATTGGAATCGAATGTAAGCATGGAGTTTCAAATTTTATAGAACAACTTGAAAAAGACGGGCTACTCGTATTACAAGCAGGGCCTAATGTCATAAGACTATTACCGCCACTCATTGTAACGAATGAAGAATTAGAACAGGCAGTATATATGATAAAAAAAGTAGCTTGCACAAAAAATGTATCAATTATATAAATGAGCGATTATATTGTAGTGAAATGCGGCGGTAGCATGTTGGATCAATTAAATCATGTGTTTTTTGATTGTATAAAGAAATTGCAAAAGAAGTATAAGGTAGTGATTGTCCATGGTGGTGGCCCAGAAATTGATGCCAAATTAAAAGAGTGTCATATCAAAGTGGAAAAAAGAGATGGATTACGAGTAACACCAAAAGAAGTGATGGATGTTGTTCAAATGGTGCTATGCGGTAGTACAAATAAAAAGTTTGTAATGAATTTACAAAAGCATAATTTGCTGGCCGTAGGGCTTTCAGGATGTGACGGTAATTTACTTCAAGTTCAACCTGTCAGCGAAGAAATAGGATATGTAGGAGAGGTAAGTTATGTTGAAACAACCTTATTAAAAAAAATAGTAGATATGAATTATATTCCTGTTATTGCCCCAATCGGAATAAATGGTAATGAGGTGTATAACATAAATGCTGATACTGCTGCAGCTGGGATTGCGGATGCGCTATCCGCAAAAGAACTTATTTTCATTACAGATGTAGATGGGATATTACATGAAGGGAAATTAGTAAAGAAAACAGATGAACATGAAATTGTTACTTTTATAGAAAAAGGTGTTATTACAGGCGGGATGATTCCGAAAGTACAGGCGGCACTTACATCATTAAAAATGGGAGTGAAAAATGTAAGTATTGTGAATGGTACAAAGGATTTTACTGAGGTCACAGGCAAGTGTATCGGAACGACGGTAACGAAAGGCGTGAGTATCGTATGAATGATGATTAAAGTAGCGTCTATTACAAAATTAGAAAGTGGCTCAATTGTAACGCCGAAAGGCTTTTCGGCAATCGGTACTAGCAATGGTTTGAAAAAGGAGAAAAAGGATTTAGGTGCAATCGTTTGTGACGTACCAGCATCATGCGCCGCTGTTTATACAACAAATCAAATACAAGCAGCACCCCTGCAAGTAACGAAAGATAGCATAGCAGCTGAAGGGAAATTACAAGCGATTATCGTTAATAGCGGAAATGCAAATGCTTGTACAGGAATGAAAGGGCTACAAGATGCTTACGAGATACGAACATTAGGGGCAGAACACTTTGGTGTAAAAGAAAATTACGTTGCGGTCGCTTCAACTGGTGTAATTGGAGTACCTTTACCGATGGATATCATCCGCAAGGGAGTTGCATCTCTTATACCAACAAAAGAAGTAAGTGAAGCTCATTCTTTTTGTGAAGCAATTTTAACGACGGATCTTATAACGAAAGAAACTTGTTATGAGATGATTATTGATGGAAAAGAAGTAACTATCGCTGGTGTTGCTAAAGGTTCAGGGATGATTCATCCGAATATGGCAACAATGCTTAGTTTTATTACAACAGATGCCAATATAGAGAATGGAGTATTGCAAACAGCATTATCACAAATTACGAATCATACATTTAATCAAATTACGGTAGATGGAGATACTTCTACAAATGATATGGTCATCGTTATGGCAAGTGGATTATCAGAAACAAAACCAATAAATATGAAACATAAAGATTGGGAAACTTTCGTATTTGTTTTACAAAAAGTATGTGAAGATTTAGCAAAGAAAATTGCACAAGATGGTGAAGGGGCTACGAAGTTAATAGAAGTTAATGTGCAAGGCGCTAAAACAAATGAAGAGGCAAAGAAAATTGCAAAGCAAATAGTCGGTTCGAGTCTTGTGAAAACAGCCATACATGGTGAAGACTCAAACTGGGGGCGAATTATTAGCAGTATTGGACAAAGTGAAGTAGCTATTCATCCGAATACAATTGATATTACTCTTCAATCTATCGCTGTGTTAAAAAATAGTGAACCTCAAATGTTTTCTGAAGAGGAAATGAAAAAGAAATTAAAAGAACGTGAAATTATTATTGATGTGTATTTACATGTAGGAGAAGCAACGGGATCAGCTTGGGGCTGTGACTTAAGTTATGAATATGTAAAAATAAACGCTTGTTATCGTACATAAATGAAAGTCGCAATTATTGGAGCAACTGGATATGGAGGTATTGAGTTAATTCGGTTATTAGAGCAGCATCCGTATTTTTCGATAGCATCTCTCCATTCTTTTTCGCAAGTTGGCGAATGTATAACGAATGTATATCCACATTTTCGAAATATCCTTGTCCATACGTTACAAGAAATTGATGTGGAGGAAATAGAGAAGGAAGCAGAAATTGTATTTTTAGCAACCCCGGCAGGTGTATCGGCAGAATTAACTCCAAAATTATTACAGGTAGGTTTAAAAGTAATTGACCTATCTGGAGACTTTCGTATGATAGATCCCTCGTCATATGAACTGTGGTATAAAAGGCCAGCTGCACAAGAAGAAATTCTTTGGAAAGCAGTATATGGACTAAGTGAATGGAAAAAGTCTGAGATTCAAAATGCAGATTTAATTGCAAATCCAGGATGTTTTGCTACAGCAGTATTATTAGCGATAGCGCCGTTAATGCGTATCGGCATAATTGAAGAAGATTCCATTATTATTGATGCGAAATCAGGAGTATCTGGAGCGGGCAAAACGCCAACAACAATGGCTCACTTTCCTGAGTTATATGATAACTTACACATTTATAAAGTTAATCAGCATCAGCATATTCCTGAGATTGAGCAAATGCTTGCAGAGTGGAATCGTGAAATGAAGCCAATCACGTTTAGTACACATTTAATACCGATATCACGGGGGATTATGATTACACTTTATGCGAAAGTGAAAAAGGAAATGAAAATAGAGCAGCTTCAAAAATTGTATGAAGAAACGTATGAATACTCAGCTTTCGTTCGAGTTCGCTCTCATGGAGAATTTCCAAGTCCGAAAGAAGTAAGGGGCTCAAATTATTGTGATATTGGGATAGCTTACGATGAAAGAACAGAAAGAGTTACGGTCGTTTCTGTTATAGATAATATGATGAAAGGCGCGGCTGGGCAAGCGATTCAAAACGCAAATGTATTAGCGGGATTGGAAGAGACAACAGGTTTACAGCATATGCCGCTTTATCCATAAATGAATGAAAAATTAATTGAGAAAATGATTATAAAAAGTTTTCAGCAATATCAATGCAATCCTGTATCAAAAGAGGATCAGGAAATGTTAGTGAAACATATTCAAACGATCATTCATTCGAATAATGAAATTGATGTATACGAGGCAATTGAGGATACCGTTTACGATTATGTGACTGGAAAATAAGTGACAGCAATGACAGGACGTTTACAAGAAAAAGTAATCGTCATTACAGGTGCTTCTAGTGGAATTGGAGAGCAAGTTGCAATGCAAGTTGCAGAGCAGGGGGCGACTCCAGTATTAATGGCTCGAACAGAGGAGAAACTACAAGCGTTAGCAGACAAAATAAAAAAAACTTATAATACGCCTTGCTATTATTATGTATTAGACGTAAGTGAAGAGACGAAAATACAATCTGTTTTTTCAAAGGTATTACAAGAAGTGGGGCGTATTGATATATTGGTAAACAATGCGGGTTTTGGTATTTTTAAAACGTTTGAAGAGGCATCAATGGATGAAGTAAAGGATATGTTCCAAGTAAATGTATTTGGACTAGTGGCTTGTACGAAAGTGGTATTACCTTATATGGTAAAAAGAAACGAAGGACATATTATTAATATAGCTTCACTTGCTGGGAAAATTGCAACTCCGAAATCGAGTGCTTATGCAGCAACGAAACATGCCGTATTAGGGTTTACGAATAGTTTGCGCATGGAATTATCCAATACAGATATTTATGTAACAGCAATTAACCCAGGACCGATAGATACGAACTTTTTTGAAATAGCTGATCAATCGGGTACATATGTAAAAAATATGGGACGTTACATGTTAAAACCAACATATGTAGCAGAACAAATCGTAAAGACGATGCAAACGAAAAAACGTGAAGTGAATTTGCCGAAGTGGATGGGAATGGGGCCTAAGCTCTATGCGTTATTCCCTGGTTTATTTGAACGTGTAGCAGGCAAATCATTAAGTAAAAAATAGATGACGGCGATTCACCGAATGGAGATTCCTGTGCCATTTGCAGTTGAGACTGTGAATGTGTTTTTAGTTGAGGGGGAGACATTAACATTAATTGATACAGGGACGAATACAGAAGAGGCAAAAAATGCGTTAGAAAGTCAATTAGGTGCATTAGGTTATATGATAGAAGATATTGAAACGGTAGTGATTACGCATCATCATGCGGATCATTGTGGACTTTTAAATATATTTTCTGAGAAAACGAATATTATTGGACACCCTTGGAATGAGCCGTGGATCACGCAAAATCCAGAGTTTTTAAAGCGGTATCATGAGTTTTTTAGAGAGACAGCCTTGCAATTCGGTGTTCCAGCAGCATTTTTGAATGACGAGGCATTATTGACGACAAGGACACTTAAATATTCTTGTAATAGATCGTTAACACATACTGTGAGAGAGGGGGATCGTATTGATTCTTTACCTGGGTTTACAGTCATTGAAACCCCAGGTCATGCTTCTACTCATATTTCTTTATATAGAGAATCCGATGGGATATTAATTGGTGGGGATGCTCTCATTAGTCATATTTCTTCGAATCCAATATTAGAACCACCATATGAAGGGCAAACGGAAAGAGCACGCCCATTACTACAATACAATCAAACGTTAAAACGTTTAAGTGAAATGAATATTTCACGTATTTTATCAGGGCATGGGGAAGATGTTTTAAACGTGAAACAACTTATTGAAACGAGGTTACAAAAGCAAGAAACACGTGCATTTAAAGTACTTGAGTTATTAAAGGAAAAACCGATGACAGCATTTGAAGTATGTGTGAAGCTATTTCCAGTATTATATAAAGAACAATTGCCGCTTACTATCTCCGAAACTGTTGGACAATTAGACTTTTTAGCATATAATCAACAAGTGATGATTGATGAATCTTCGCAACAATTGATTTATTATGCAAAGTAGATGTCTATTCAAAACATATCCTTTCTCGGTGCAGGCTCTATTGCCGAAGCGATTATTGGTGGATTATTACACGCAAATGTAGTTAAAGGAGAACAAATTACCGTAAGTAATCGTTCTAACGAGACAAGGTTACAAGAGCTACATACAAAATATGGTGTCAAAGGTACGCATAACAAAAAAGAACTACTTGCTAATACAAATATTCTTTTTCTAGCAATGAAACCAAAGGATGTTGCAGAAGCGCTTACCCCTCTTAAAGAATATATAAATAAGGATTTGCTTATTATTTCGTTATTAGCAGGTGTTTCTACTCACTCGATTAGAAACCTACTTCAAAAAAACGTTCCGATCATTCGTGCAATGCCAAATACATCTGCCGCTATTTTAAAATCAGCTACCGCTATTTCGCCTTCAAAACATGCAACAGCGGAACATATTCGGACTGCAACATCTTTATTTGAAACGGTCGGTCTCGTCTCTGTTGTAGAGGAAGAAGATATGCATGCTGTCACAGCATTGTCTGGAAGTGGACCAGCTTATATTTATTACGTAGTAGAGGCGATGGAAGACGCCGCAAAAAAAATTGGTTTAAAAGAAGATGTTGCAAAATCTCTTATTCTTCAGACGATGATTGGTGCTGCTGAAATGCTAAAAGCAAGCGAAAAACACCCTTCTATTTTGCGAAAGGAAATTACATCTCCTGGTGGAACAACTGAAGCAGGTATTGAAGTATTACAGGAGCATAATTTTCAACAAGCATTAATCTCATGTATTACACAAGCAACGAAACGATCACACGATCTTGGAAAAACATTAGAAAAAATAGCAAAAGAAAAATAATTGCAGGGGGGACACACCATGTTTCGGAACGCAGCGGAACTAGTGGCGCAAGCTAAAGAGCAAAATGTAAAAATCGCAGAAATTATGATTCAATGTGAAATGGATACAAGACGTATTTCACGTGAAGAAGTAATTGCTGGTATGGAAAAGAACTTAGTTGTGATGGAACAAGCAGTAGAACGTGGTATTCGTGGTGTAAAATCACCGACGGGTTTAACTGGCGGAGATGCTGTGAAAGTTCGAGAGTATATGAAGAGCGGAAAAGGCTTATCTGGGGATACGATTTTGGACGCAGTGAGTAAAGCGGTTGCGACAAATGAAGTAAACGCAGCGATGGGAATCATTTGTGCAACACCAACAGCAGGTTCTGCTGGAACAGTGCCAGGTGTACTGTTTGCATTGAAAGAAAAATTACAGCCTACACGTGAAGAAATGATTGAATTTTTATTTACAGCAGGAGCTTTCGGTATGGTTGTTGCGAATAATGCTTGTATTTCCGGCGCTGCAGGAGGTTGCCAAGCTGAAGTAGGTTCAGCAAGTGGAATGGCAGCGGCAGCAGCAGTTGAGATGGCTGGTGGAACACAAGATCAAGCAGCTACAGCGATGGCGATTTCATTAAAGAATATGCTTGGTTTAGTATGTGATCCTGTTGCAGGGCTTGTAGAAGTACCTTGTGTAAAACGTAATGCAGCGGGAGCTGCGAATGCCATGATTTCAGCTGATTTATCATTAGCTGGTGTAACTAGTACAATTCCATGTGATGAAGTCATTGAGGCGATGTTTAGAATTGGACAAACGATGCCAGTAGCACTTCGTGAAACAGCAGAAGGTGGACTTGCAGCAACACCGACAGGTCGTCGTCTGCAAGAAGAGATTTTTGGTAAGAGTAATAACTAAATGATGAAGTATCGCTCAGTGTTTGATATTATTGGTCCGGTTATGATTGGTCCATCAAGTTCACATACAGCAGGCGCGGCAAGAATGGGGCAAGTTGCTCGTCAGCTGTTTCGTCATGAGCCAGAAAGAGTTAGCATTTCATTATATGGTTCATTTGCAAAAACATACCGTGGTCACGGTACGGATGTAGCGCTAATCGGTGGAATACTAGGATTTGAAACAGATGATTTACGTATTCCAAGTGCGTTAGATATTGCAAAAGAACGCGGGATTGAAGTGGAATTCATTGAAGAAGATGCAAATGCTCCTCATCCAAATACAGCGAAAATTCGTCTGTATAAAGGTGAAGAGGAAATTGAAGTTGTTGCTTGCTCAATTGGTGGCGGTAAAATTGAAGTTGTAGAATTAAACGGATTCGATCTTCAATTAACAGGCACGAGTCCAGCACTACTTATTGTAAATAACGATCGCTTTGGTGCTATCGCAGCTGTAGCTTCAATTCTTGCTAAGCATGAGATTAACATTAGTACAATGAGTGTTTCTCGTAAGGAAAAAGGAAGAAGAGCGCTTATGGTTATTGAAACAGATGAATTATTAGCAGATGAAGTGATTGAAGAAATAAATGGACAACAAAATATTTGCCAAGTAACTATTATGGATTAATTGGTATATCACTCTTTAAAAGAGTTCAGAACATCAGCAAGTAGTCTAGGCGGAGTAGCGGGTGCAAATTTAGTTGTATTAGCAATGGTTATATCACCTGTTTATGCTATGCTTGTAATGGCTTCTGTGTTAAACTTTGGATTGCTACCAGGATTTATTGCTGGTTATCTTATATCGTTTTAAGTGGAATTTGTATTTTTAGGAACTGGTGCAGGTGTTCCTTCAAAAGGAAGGAATGTTTCAGCAATTGCTTTGCAGTTGTTAGAAGAACGAGGACAGACTTGGTTATTTGACTGTGGCGAGGCGACGCAACATCAAATACTACATACGTCTGTACGTCCACGCCGCATTGAAAAAATATTTATTACGCATTTACATGGCGATCATATTTTTGGATTGCCGGGTTTATTGGGTAGCCGTTCGTTTCAAGGTGGAACAACAAAATTAACAGTGTACGGACCAAAAGGAATTAAACAATTTATTGAAGTGGCATTATCAGTAAGTACGACACATGTGAAATATCCACTTGAAATCGTTGAGATAACAGAAGAAGGTACTGTGTTTGAAGATAATGAGTTTTATGTAGAAACGAAAAAATTGTCACATGGCATTGAATGTTTTGGATATCGTATTGTAGAGAAAGATATACAAGGTGTTCTTTTAGTCGATAAATTGCTCGAAATGGGAGTGAAACCAGGTCCAATCTTTAAGCGTTTAAAAGATGGAGAAGTAGTTGAATTAGAGAATGGTACGATACTAAATGGAAAAGATTTTATCGGTCCGCCTCAAAAGGGAAGAATTATTACCATTTTAGGTGATACACGATATTGCGAAGCAAGTAGAGAGCTAGCACAAGATGCTGATGTACTTGTTCATGAAGCAACTTTTGCGGCAGACGATGAACAACAAGCGCATGATTATTTTCATTCCACATCTAAGCAAGCTGCGAGCATTGCACTTCATGCAAATGCGAAACGATTAATATTAACTCACATTAGTTCTCGTTATCAAGGAGATACATATAAGGAATTATTGAAAGAGGCACGAGAGTTATTTCCTAATACAGAAATAGCGACAGATTTAAAATCATTTCCAGTAGAAAAATAAATGAAAGAAGTATTTCGTTTACAAACTGATTTTTCATCTTCATTTGATCGCTGGGTAAGTTCTTTCGTGTCTGATCACCCAGCACAATTAGAATGGACGACTTTAAAAGAATTAATCCATGAATATACAACATCACATACAAATGAGACGTTACCAACATATATTTCTTCAGCTTTAACATATTACGCACAACGCGTTTCAACAACAAGTAACTCAGAAATTGTTATTTTTGAAAATCCTACAATCTCGTAAATGACAAAGGAGGAACTACCGATGTTAAATTTACAAAGACAAGAAACAAAGCATGCTTACGATCAAGATAGCATGAAAACAAATAACGAATTATTAGTGGAAGTTGCAACACAAGATATAAACTCTGCATTAAAACTTCTAGAAACTACAGAAAATGGACTCTCTAAACAAGAAGCGTCCCGTAGACTTTCTTTATATGGTCCGAATGAAATTGCTCATAATAAAACATTGCCGTGGTACATTCAATTTCTGCTGGCATTTAAAAATCCATTTATTTTTGTTTTATTAGCTCTTGGAGCGCTCTCTTTTTTCACAGATGACATGCAAGGAACAATCGTCGTATCTGTAATGGTACTTCTAAGTTCAACGATTCGCTTTTTACAAGAATTCCGCTCTCAAAAAGCCGCGGATAAATTAAAGGCTATGGTTCGAACAACCGCGAGCGCCTTTAGAATAGATGGATTTGTACACGAAACAAAAAACGTAACGAATTTAAATCGAAATTTTACAATAGTAATTCCAATTGAAGAACTTGTACCTGGCGATATTATTTCACTTTCAGCCGGTGACATCGTTCCAGCTGATGTGCGTATTTTATCGGCTAAAGATTTATTTGTTAATCAGTCTTCATTAACCGGGGAAGCACTTCCTGTAGAAAAATACGAAAACTGCTACCATACAGAAAATAAGCATATCTTACCGAAAAATACAAAGAAAAATTTCAATCCTCTCGATATGGAAAACCTTTGCTTTATGGGTACGAATATTGTAAGTGGTAGCGCAAAAGCTGTTGTCGTCTCAACAAGTACCGATACGTATTTCGGCTCTTTAGCGAATAAAGTAATCGGAAAGCGCGCAGAAACAAGCTTTGATAAAGGTGTAAACAAAGTAAGCTGGCTCTTAATTACATTCATGCTTATTATGGTGCCCATTGTCCTTCTCATTAATGGATTCACAAAAGGTGATTGGCAAGAAGCTTTCTTCTTCGCTATAGCTATTGCCGTTGGTCTTACACCTGAAATGTTACCAATGATTGTAACTGCTAATTTAGCTAAAGGTGCTGTTAACATGTCTAAGCAAAAAGTTATTGTAAAGCAGCTAAATTCTATTCAAAACTTAGGTGCAATGAACATTCTTTGTACAGATAAAACTGGGACGTTGACAGAGGATAAAGTTGTTCTTGTTAGACATTTAGATCCTACTGGTAATACATGCGATCGTGTATTACAGTTTGCATATTTAAATAGCTTCTATCAAACTGGATTGAAAAATTTAATAGATAAAGCTGTTATTGAGCATACAGAAGAAAAACAAAAGTTCGACCCTTCAACGTTTCAAAAACTAGATGAAATTCCATTTGATTTTGCTCGCCGTCGCATGTCCGTCATCGTCAAAGACATCTCCGGTGAACATACAATGGTTTGTAAAGGTGCCGTAGAAGAAATTTTATCCATTTGTAACTACACTGAATCGAATGGACAGATTGTTCAACTTACCGAGGAAATACGCTCAAATGTCAAACAACTAAGTGAAACATTGAATAGCGAAGGCATGCGTGTGATTGCTGTAGCTTATAAAAAAGATAGAAAAACAAATGATAAAGAGTACGCGGTAAAAGATGAAACGAATATGATTCTCGCTGGATATATTGGCTTTTTAGATCCACCGAAACCATCTGCAGCTGTTGCCATTCAAGCATTACAGAAACATGGTGTACAAGTGAAAATTTTAACTGGTGATAACGAAATTGTTACAAAAAAAGTTTGTAATGAAGTTGGATTGGATATTGGTGAGCCTATCCTCGGTTACGAGATTGATTCTTTACCTGATAAAGCATTAGCAAAACTAGCTGCGGAAACAACCGTGTTCGCAAAACTAAATCCAATGCAAAAAGCTCGAATTATTCAAGTATTAAAAGAGAACGGTCACACTGTAGGTTATATGGGAGATGGCATTAACGATGCCGTAGCACTACGTGAAGCTGACGTTGGAATATCTGTTGATACTGCAACTGATATCGCAAAAGAGTCTTCCGATATTATTCTACTTGAAAAAAGTTTAACTATATTAGAAGCGGGTATTTTAGAAGGACGCACTACGTTCGGAAATATTTTAAAATATATTAAAATGACGGCTAGCTCTAACTTTGGAAATGTATTTAGTGTGTTAGTGGCAAGTGCTTTCATTCCCTTTTTACCGATGCTTGCCATTCACCTTTTAATTCAAAACTTGCTTTACGATATTTCACAGCTATCTATTCCATGGGACAAAATGGATAAAGAGTTTTTAGAAAAACCGAGAAAATGGGACACTGCAAACTTACGGAACTTCATTATTTGTATCGGTCCAATTAGTTCCATATTTGATATTATCACATACGTAGTCATGTGGAATGTCTTCGGTGCAAATACACCTAGCGAACAATCATTATTCCAATCTGGTTGGTTTGTCGTTGGACTGCTCACACAAACTTTAATCGTTCACATGATAAGAACACAGAAGATTCCATTCATTCAAAGTACTGCATCAGCACCGGTACTGTTATTAACCGCTTGTATTATGGCAATCGGAATTTATATTCCATTCTCACCACTTGGTGCGGCCGTTGGTTTACAAGCATTACCACTTAGCTATTTCCCTTGGCTAGTAGGAATACTATTAGGCTATGCTTTCTTAACACAATTCCTGAAAAAAGTTTATATTAAAAAGTTTCATAGCTGGTTATAAATGTTTTTAAGAATGAGTGGGGAGTATCCACTCATTCTTGTTTTTATCCCGCTATTTGCGGGCAGTAAGACCCCCAGCTCAAAATTCAGCGAAAGCAAAAAAGTAGGTGGGGATCGGGCTGCCCGTAAAAGCCCGATTGGTGAGGGCTAAATGGAGGTGACCATGATGGTATGGTATGACATTGTATTAAGATTATTTATCGCAACTATTGTAGGTGCTTGCATCGGAATGGAAAGGCAATGGAGACACCGGATGGCCGGGCTGCGGACAAATGCTCTCGTATCACTTGGTGCCTGTATATTTGTTTTATTATCCGTCATGCTTGATCATGATGCTAGCCCCTCACGTATTGCTGCTCAAGTCGTTAGTGGGATTGGCTTTTTAGGAGGCGGTGTGATTATCCGTGACGGTTTTAGTATTAGAGGATTAAATACTGCGGCTACTTTATGGTGTGCCGCTGCTGTTGGTACTCTTACAGGCGCTGGTTTTCTCGTTGCAGCTATATTAGGTGCAGCCGGCGTTTTACTAGCAAATATACTACTTCGCCCGATCGCTCTCTTTATGAATAAAAAATCAAAAGAAGAATCACCTGAACAAACAAACTACTTCCTTTCTCTTACTTGTTCCGAAGAAAATGAAGCACATATTCGTTTTTTACTCATGCACATGGTAAGTACAGAAGGTCTCGGTTTAAAAGAGTTATATAGTGAAGATGTAGATTCTAACCAAAAAGTCTGTATACAGGCTACATTACATTGCAAGACAGATGCGGCTATCTTAATTGAAAAAATAGTAAGTAGAATGTTATTAGAATCTGGCGTTACTGCTGCTGGGTGGAAGACTTCTTTAGATTTAGAAGCGAGTTAAATGAAGGAACAAATGTTCTTTGGAGGGGGGAGTACTATGCGAGAAATGTATCCGAAAAATGGCCGTGTTATTTTACATGTGGATATGAATTGTTTTTTCGCATCTGTTGAAATTGCTCATGATTCATCATTACAAGGAAAGCCATTAGCGGTTGCTGGAAATGAAAAAGAGAGAAAAGGAATTATTATAACGTGTAGTTATGAGGCGAGAGAATATGGAATACGTACGACGATGCCTCTTTGGGAAGCGAAAAGGTTATGCCCACAATTAGTTGTAAGGCGTCCTAATTTCACATTATATCGTGAAGCTTCATTTCAAATGTTTCAAATCCTTTCCCGTTTTACAGAAAAGATACAACCAGTCTCTATAGATGAAGGATATTTAGATATTACAGATTGCTATGCACTCGGTTCGCCTCTTGAAATAGCAAAGATGATTCAACAAGCGTTGTTAACAGAGTTACAGCTTCCATGTAGTATTGGAATTGCTCCAAATCTTTTTCTAGCAAAGACCGCTTCAGATATGAAAAAACCACTTGGTATTACTGTGCTTCGAAAACGTGATATTCCAGAATTAATTTGGCCACTTCCAGTTGGGGCCATGCATGGAATTGGTGAGAAAACAGCTGATAAATTAAATGATATTCATATACAGACAATTGAACAATTGGCAAAGGGAGACGAGCATATCATTCGCGCTAAAATTGGAAAGCACGGTGTTGATTTACAAAGGCGTGCAAAAGGTATGGATGATAGAGAAGTTGATCCGAGTCAAATGGGGCAGCATAAAAGTGTCGGTAATTCGACGACCTTTTCAAAGGATATGGATGAAGAGAAAGAGTTACTTGATATGTTAGAACGTTTATCAAAATCAGTGAGTAAAAGGTTACAAAAGCGAACTCTTGTCAGCTATAATATTCAAATTATGATTAAATACCATGATAGGCGAACAGTAACAAGGAGTAAGCAATTGAAAAATGCCATTTGGGAAGAACGCGATATTTTTCAAGCAGCATCCCGTTTATGGAAGCAACATTGGGATGGTGATTCCGTTCGTTTACTAGGTGTTACAGCTACTGAAATAGAGTGGAAAACAGAATCGGTGAAACAATTAGATTTGTTTTCATTTGAAGAGGATGCGAAAAAAGAACCGCTACTTGCTGTCATTGATCAAATTAATGATAAGTATGGAACACCGCTTTTACAACGAGGTAGTCAACTACTACGTAAGCAAGAGAAGTCGTTTCAACAAAAGTTAGAAAATAAGTTTATGTAGATGATTAATCAAGAACGTTTAGTAAATGAATTTATGGAATTAGTACAAGTAGATTCTGAAACGAAATTTGAAGCAGAAATCTGCAAAGTATTAACAAAGAAATTTACAGATTTAGGTGTAGAAGTATTTGAAGATGACACAATGGCTGTAACTGGTCATGGTGCAGGTAACTTAATTTGTACTTTACCAGCAACAAAAGATGGTGTGGATACAATTTACTTTACTTCTCATATGGATACAGTAGTTCCTGGTAATGGAATTAAGCCTTCTATTAAAGATGGATATATCGTATCAGATGGCACTACAATTTTAGGTGCGGATGATAAAGCAGGATTAGCATCAATGTTTGAAGCAATTCGTGTGTTAAAAGAGAAAAATATTCCTCATGGTAAAATTGAATTTATTATTACAGTTGGAGAAGAATCTGGCCTTGTTGGTGCAAAAGCATTAGACCGTGCGCGCATTACAGCGAAATATGGTTACGCATTAGATAGCGATGGAAAAGTTGGTGAAATCGTTGTTGCAGCTCCAACACAAGCGAAAGTGAACGCAATTATTCGCGGGAAAACAGCTCACGCTGGTGTAGCACCAGAAAAAGGTGTATCTGCAATTACTATCGCAGCGAAAGCAATTGCGAAGATGCCACTTGGTCGTATTGATTCTGAAACGACTGCAAATATTGGACGTTTTGAAGGTGGTACACAAACAAATATCGTTTGCGATCATGTACAAATCTTTGCAGAGGCTCGTTCTTTAATCAATGAGAAAATGGAAGCACAAGTTGCGAAAATGAAAGAAGCATTTGAAACAACTGCAAAAGATATGGGTGGTCAAGCAGACGTTGAAATAAACGTTATGTACCCAGGATTTAAATTTGCTGATGGCGACCACGTTGTAGAAGTTGCAAAACGTGCAGCTGAAAAAATTGGTCGTACACCTTCTCTTCACCAAAGTGGTGGCGGAAGTGATGCAAACGTAATTGCAGGACACGGTATTCCAACAGTTAACTTAGCAGTTGGTTATGAAGAAATTCATACAACAAACGAGAAGATTCCTGTTGAAGAATTAGCGAAAACAGCAGAATTAGTTGTTGCAATTATTGAAGAAGTGGCGAAGTAAATGAAAATATATGAGACAGGTCGCTTACACTTAAGGGAAATCGATGAGTCGTATGCTGAAAAAATTCTTCAATATTACGACAGAAATCGTGAATTTTTAAAAGCTTGGGAAGAGTATAGACCGGAGGATTTTTTTACGTTAGATTATCAAAAGAAAAAGCTACAAAAGGATAGAAAAGAGTTTACAGAAGGTAAGATCATTAGGTTATGGATTTTTAAAAAAGGTGATGACACGAAAATAATTGGCTGTATTTCATTTAATTTAATTGTTCGTGGTATTTATCAATCTTGTGTACTCAGTTATAAATTAGATAAGGCAGAATTGAATAAAGGTTATACGACAGAAGCGCTTAGAAAAGCAATTGCAGTTGCTTTTGAGGAATTTCATTTACATCGTATAGAAGCACCAATTATGCCGCGTAATTTAGCATCTATACAAGTAGTGACGAAAATAGGCTTCCAGTATGAGGGTGTATCTAGGAAGATGTTAATGGTAAATGGTGTGTGGGAAGATCATATGCGTTGGGTATTGTTAAATGAATAAATGCCGTATCTTCTCTCTTTCATATTATGTCTTTCTTTATCGCCGATTTGGCCTCTTGGTGATAATCCACGTGCCGGAGATCCTTTCATTATTGTAAATAAAGCGACGAATAAACTAGCTTACATTGACGATGGGAAGATTCAAAAGTTTTTTCCAGTAGCGACAGGAAAAACGAATGAATTAACCCCAGAAGGAACTTTTGATATTGTAATGAAAGCGAAGGATCCGTACTATATTGCAAAAGATATTCCAGGTGGCTCACCAAAAAATCCGCTTGGATCAAGGTGGATTGGGTTTAATGCAAGAGGAACTGATGGGAGTAAATATGGAATACATGGAACAAACCAACCAAGTTCAATTGGAAAGTATATTTCACAAGGGTGTATAAGAATGAAGAAAAACGATGTGGAATATTTATTTGATCGTATCCCAATTGGAACGAAAGTGTGGATTGTGAAGTCGAAAAAAACATTTCCGCAATTGGCAAAAGAAAAAGGCGCCATTGCATATGAAAAAGCCAACGCAAAGGTTGGCTTTTTCTTTTATCATAAGTTGTCTTGAATGTTTAAAATTGGATACCGTACAGTAAAAACAGCAATAGGGACAGGAGCGGCAGTTTTTATTGCTCAGTTATTAGGATTAGAATTTTATAGTTCAGCAGGTATTTTAGTTATATTATGTGTACAAAATACGAAGCGTAAATCACTTCAAGTATCGGTACATCGATTTTTAGCTTGTGTATTATCAATGGTATTCGCATTTTGCATTTTTGAAACAATTGGCTATACCCCACTTGCAATTAGCGTATTATTACTTACATTTATTCCGACGGCAGTTATGTTGAAAATTCAAGAAGGCATCGTCACGAGTTCAGTTATTGTTATGCATCTATATTCATTGAAACACATTACATGGCTTATAGTTGGAAATGAAATTGCTATATTAACGATAGGGATTAGTGTGGCGTTATTAGTGAACATGTATATGCCAAGTAGTGAAAATAAGCTAAGAGAGTATCGGAATAAAATAGAAAGTAATTTTAAAACGATATTGTTTGAAATGGTTGTGTATTTACGAAACCGAGAAAGTAGTTGGAGCGGGGCAGAACTCATTGAAACCGAAAATATGCTAAATGAAGCAAGAGATTTATCTTTTAAGAAACTTGAGAATGCATTTATGCGCGAAGATGATTATTACTATCGTTACTTTAATATGCGCATGCAACAATTCGAAATTTTAGAGCGAATGATACCATTGGCAGCCTCTTTATCGTGGACATATGAACAAGCTGACATGATTGCCGATGTTGTTGAAAATATTGGGAATGCGATTAGCCCTGAAAGTACAGGGGTTATTTCCTTAAGGCAGCTTCAAGAAATGAGAGAATTGTTTAGAGAAATGCCGTTACCAGTCACACGTGAAGAATTTGAAATACGTGCAAAACTTGTTCAACTTGTATATGAAATGGAGCAATATTTACTCATTAAAAGTCGCTTTAAGGGAAAGGATAATATAAAAGAACTTATATAGGTGATTAAAATTGAAAACCTTCATAAATCATTTGGGAAAAACGAAGTATTAAAAGGGATTACAACAACAATTGAAAAAGGGGAAGTAGTAGCAATTATTGGACCGTCTGGATCAGGGAAATCAACATTTTTACGTTGTATGAATGTGTTAGAAGCACCGACAAATGGTCACATTTGGATTGGAACGGAAGAAGTAACGAATCCGAAAACGAATATTATGCACGTTCGTGAAAATGTCGGAATGGTATTTCAGCATTTTCATCTATTTCCTCATATGACTGTATTAGAAAATATTACGTATGCTCCTATCAATGTAAAAGGTGTAACGAAACAAGAAGCTGAAAAGAAAGCCGAAAAACTGTTAGAAAAGGTAGGATTATTAGATAAAAAAGATACGTATCCGAATCGCCTTTCAGGAGGACAAAAGCAACGTGTAGCAATTGCGAGAGCGTTAGCGATGGAACCGGAAGTTATGTTATTTGATGAACCAACATCAGCACTAGATCCAGAAATGGTGAAAGAAGTGTTAGAAGTTATGAAATCATTAGTTACGACAGGAATGACGATGGCTATCGTTACACATGAAATGGGATTTGCAAAAGAAGTAGCAGACCGTGTTCTCTTTTTAGATGGTGGAAAGCTTGTAGAAGATAGTCCGCCAGCACAATTTTTTGCAGCGCCAAAAAGTGAACGTGCGCAACAATTTTTACAAAAAATATTGTAAATGAAAAGAATGAACTTGGATTTTTCGGCGATTACGCCTTCGATACCGTATATATTAAAAGGGCTAGAAGTTACTTTGAAAATTGTAGCAGTATCAGCTTTAGCAGGATTTATTTTAGGAATGTTATTAGCACTTTGTAAGATTGCTAGAATACGAGCGCTAAATATAGCAGCAGATCTTTATACATCAATTTTTCGTGGTACACCGCTAGTATTACAATTAATGATTATTTATTTCGGTGTCCCGCAAGTAATTGGTTATGAGATACCAGCCTTTTTAGCAGCTGTACTAGCATTTAGTTTGAATTCAGGTGCATACATGTCAGAAGTAATCCGTGCCGGCATTCAAGCGGTTGATAAAGGACAAACAGAAGCAGCGATGGCTTTAGGAATTCCATATGGAAAAATGATGCGAAATATTATTTTTCCCCAAGCTTTAAAAAATATATTACCAGCACTTGTAAACGAGTTTGCGACGCTTACGAAAGAGTCGGCTGTAGTCACAGTAATAGGTGCGACTGATTTAATGCGCCGCGCTTACATTGTAGGCGGTGAAACGTTTAAATATCTTGAGCCACTACTATTTGTTGGTCTGATCTACTATACGCTAGTCATTATTCTTACATTAGTCGGGAAGGCAATTGAAGGGAGAATGAAGAAAAGTGATTAAATGTTTAGTGCGTGTAGTAATGGGGACGTAAAAGAAGAAAAAGGAAATAAGAAAGTACTTGTAATGGGAACTTCAGCAGACTATAAACCTTATGAATATGTAGAAGCTTCAAAGAGTGATGAAATTATTGGCTTTGACATTGATATTGCAAAGTATATCGGAAAAGAACTTGGGTATGAAGTGAAAGTGAAAGATATGGATTTTGGTGGTTTATTAGCATCTCTTAGCTCAGGGAAAGTTGATTTCGTAATGGCAGGTATGACGCCAACGGCAGAGCGTAAAAATAATGTAGATTTTACAGATATATATTTTGTTGCTAAAAACATGATTGTTTCTAAAAAGGATTCTAACATTAAATCAGGAGAAGATTTAAAAGGGAAAAAAGTAGGGGTACAAACAGGGTCTATTCAAGAAGAGAAGGCGGCGGAATTTAAAAAACAAGTTGATTTCAAAGCTGAGGGGCGTGACCGTATACCAGAAATTGTACAAGAAATTAAAGCGGGTCGTTTTGATGCAGCGATTTTAGAAGATACAGTAGCGAAAAATTATTTAGAGAAAATGAAAGATTTACAAGGAATTGAAATTAAAGAAGCACCAGAAGAAGTAGGAGCAGCAATTGCCCTTCCGAAAAACAGTGATAAAACAGCTGAATTTAATAAAGTGATTAAAAAAATGCAAGAAAACGGAGAAATGGATAAATTAGTGAAGAAGTGGTTTGGCAGCGGAAAATAAATGAATGATGTTGTTCGTCAAGCGCGTGAAGAGATCGTTTCTGCTGGATATACAGAATTAACGACACCAGAAGCAGTTGAAGAAGCGTTTAAAAGAAATGGTACAACACTTGTAATGGTAAACTCTGTATGTGGTTGTGCAGGTGGTATTGCTCGCCCTGCTGCTGCGCATTCCGTACATTATGATAAACGTCCTAACCATCTTGTAACGGTGTTTGCAGGCCAAGATAAAGAAGCAACAGCAAGAGCTCGTGAATATTTTGAAGGGTATCCACCTTCTTCTCCATCATTTGCTTTATTAAAGGATGGGAAAATTGTAACGATGGTAGAACGTCATGAAATTGAAGGTCATGAACCGATGCAAGTTATTGCGAAATTACAATCGTATTTCGAAGAGAATTGTGAAGAACTATAAATGGATTTGACAGTATATCACGACGGTCAATTTTTTGTAGGAATTATTATGCATAAAGAAAAAGAGAAATTGTATGGAGCGAGGTATATTTTTGGAACGGAACCTTCAGACGAGGAAGTACTTATATTTGTGAATGGTCCAATGTTAGCATATTTCCAGCACGTTGCAAAATATGGTGTGGATGTTAAAGAAAAACAGCGTCCAAAAAATATAAAACGTATCATACGAGAAGCGGCAAAAGAAGTAAATGTAAAACGTTTTACAAAGGCACAAGAAGCAATTAGTTTATCTTATGAACTGCATAAACAAGAACAGAAAGTGCAATCTAAAGAGAAACGAGAAGCTGAAAAGCAGAGAAAACGTTTTATAAAAGTACAAAAAGCAAAGCAAAAACATCGTGGTCATTGAGTGGACAACGAAAAAGGAGGCGATACGATGGGATATGTAGAAGAATTACGAAAAATAGTTGGTCATCGCCCTTTAATTTTAGTTGGTGCTGTTGTACTCGTTATAAATGAACATGGGGATGTATTATTGCAACAACGAACAGAACCGTATGGAAAATGGGGGCTGCCTGGCGGGCTCATGGAGCTTGGTGAATCACCAGAAGAAACAGCTTACCGTGAAGTATATGAAGAGACAGGAATAGAAGTAAAGAACTTACGATTAATCAATGTGTTTTCTGGAGCGAACTACTTTACAAAATTAGCAAACGGTGATGAATTTCAATCTGTAACGACAGCCTATTATACGGATGAATACGAAGGGGATTTTGTTATGAATAAAGAAGAGGCGGTTCAGCTTAAATTCTTTACAGTAACGGAGCTACCTGATTATATTGTTGGATCGCATAAAAAAATGATTGTTGAATATATGGAAATTATGGAAATCAATATATAAATGGGGTGCGAAGTGATGCATATGCATATTTTTGAAGGGGCACGGCACCTTTCTAATATGGAATGGGTTGTACGGGCTATAATAGCATACGTATTTTTAATATTAGTTGCGAAAGCGATGGGACAAAGGTCCATTGCACAACTTCGATTTTTAGATGTTGTACTAGTATTATTATTAGGGGGGAATATTTCTAACGCATTATCTGATGAAAAAGTTGGATTACTCGGTTCGATGATTACAACGTTCATACTCGTTGTACTTCATATTATAAGCTCTGTTTTAATGTTAAAATGGGATAGATGGAGACGTTTTTTAGAGCCCGCACCTATCATTCTTATACATAATGGTTCCATTGATTTTAGTAATTTAAAAAAAGCGAGAATTACGGTGGAATATTTATTTTCGGAACTTCGTATGCGGAATGTGAGCGATATTCATACGATTAAATTAGCATTATGGGAAGCAAGTGGCGTTGTTTCAATATTTCAGTATCCAGAATATGAAGCGGTTACTCGGCTTGATCTGAAGGTGTTAGGGAAAAAGTCACCCGTTGCTTTTATTTTAGTGAAGGATGGAAGAATTCAGCAGGACGTTCTCGCTTTATTAGGAAAAACAGAAGAGTGGGCGAAAGAGTTTTTAGAGAAAAGTGCGGAAATCGAATCCATAATGTTAGCTACAGTAGATGAAGCACATAAAATAAATATTTTGTTAAAAAAATGAATGTTTCAGGAGGATGTCATGAAAAGAAGTACCGAGTTTCTAAAAAGTTTAGATGTAAAATTAATTTTAATTTTGTGTGCACTATGTGTTACGAGTATAGCTGCTATATATAGCAGTCAGCAAACTGGACAGTATGGAGATGCAAACTTTGCTATGAAGCAGGGAGTTAACTACATAATTGGGGTCGTATTGTTACTTCTTGTTGCTAGTATCGACTTAGATCAGTTGCAAAAATTGTCTTGGCCGCTTTATATCGCTGGGTTTGGTTCACTTATTCTTTTGAAAATACTACCGGTTTCCACTTTTACACCTGAAAAATTAGGTGCAAAAAGATGGTTCGTTTTCCCAGTAGCTGGACAAATTCAGCCGTCTGAGTTTTTCAAAATTTCATTGCTTCTCATAGTTGCAAGTATAGCGGTGAAACATAATGCTCAATATATGGCCCGGACATTCCAAACAGATTTACAATTAGTGGGGAAGATAATGTTAGTATCTCTTCCACCTATGGCCGTTGTATATAGCCAACCAGATACAGGTATGGTGTTCTTATATGCTGCTGCCATTGCATGTATTTTATTTATGTCAGGTATTCAAAAGAAATTGATAGCATTATGTACAGTTATTCCGTTGACTATATTATCTGCGTTAATATTTATTTTCCTAAGGTATAGGGATTTCTTCTTTAATAATTTAGTTACTTTACTAAAACCTCACCAACAGTCGCGTATTGTAGGTTGGTTAAATCCATTTGAAAATGTAGATCAAGGTTATCAAACGCAGCAATCGATTTTAGCTGTAGGTAGTGGGGGAATGGAAGGTAAAGGTTTTGGTGAAGGAAGCGTCTATATCCCAGAGAAACATACTGACTTTATTTTCGCTACGATTGCCGAAGAAGGTGGATTTATAGTAGCAGCGTTAGTTGTTTTCTTATTCCTATTACTACTATATCGAACAATTATTATTGGTTATTCAGCTGATAATTTATTCGGTACATTATTATGTGCTGGATCAATCGGAATATTAACGGTTCAAATATTCCAAAACATCGGTATGATTGTTGGATTAATGCCTGTAAAAGGTATTGCATTACCTTTCTTATCGTATGGGGGAAGTTCCTTATTCTCGAATATGATTATGATGGGTCTTATATTATCGGTACGGAAAACGTATAAAAAATATATGTTTTCAGTTAAGTAAATGGCTGTAGAAAATATTACAATGCCTCAGCTCGGGGAGAGCGTTACAGAGGGCACAATTAGTAAATGGCTCGTTAATGTTGGCGATCACGTAAATAAGTATGATCCGCTTGCAGAAGTAATGACTGACAAAGTAAATGCAGAAGTACCATCTTCTTTCACTGGTATTGTGAAAGAGTTAATCGCTGGTGAAGGCGATACGTTAGCTGTAGGTGAAGTAGTTTGTGTCATTCAAGTAGAAGGTGCGGATGAAGTAGCAGCAACAGCTGTAGAAGAAAAAATAAAAGAAGAACCAAAGGCAGAAGTAACTACGCCTGAAAAAGCGCCGAAAGTAAAACAACCAACTGATGGAAAACCACGTTTTTCACCAGCGGTATTAAAACTTGCGGGCGAGCATAATGTTGATTTAGATTTAGTAGAAGGTACGGGAGCAAATGGTCGTATCACTCGTAAAGATATTTTAAAGCTAGTGGAATCTGGAAATATTCCGCAAGTAGGTGCGAAAAAAGAGGAAGCTGTAGCAGTAGTAGAAGCGCGTCCAGAAGCACCAAAAGCAGCGCCAGTAGCGCAAAAAGTAGAAGCTGCGAAACCAGTTTCTGTACCGACAATGCCTGGCGATATCGAAATTCCAGTAACAGGTGTGCGTAAAGCGATTGCAGCGAATATGTTACGTAGTAAACATGAGGCGCCACACGCTTGGATGATGATTGAAGTAGACGTGACTAACCTTGTGTCATACCGTAATTCGATTAAAGGTGACTTTAAGAAGCGCGAAGGCTTTAACTTAACGTTCTTTGCTTTCTTCGTAAAAGCAGTAGCGCAAGCGTTAAAAGAGTATCCTCAAATCAATTCTATGTGGGCTGGCGATAAAATCGTTCAGAAGAAAGATATTAACCTTTCTATCGCTGTTGCAACAGAAGAAGAGCTATTTGTACCAGTAATTAAACAAGCGGACGAGAAAACAATTAAAGGTATCGCTCGTGAAATTACAGAGCTTGCAGGAAAAGTACGCACGAAATCATTAAAAGCGGACGAAATGCAAGGCGGAACATTTACAATTAATAACACAGGATCATTCGGTTCTGTTCAATCTATGGGCATTATTAATTACCCACAAGCGGCTATTTTACAAGTTGAATCAATTGTAAAACGCCCAGTAATTATGGATAATGGTATGTTCGGTGCTCGTGATATGGTTAACTTATGTTTATCACTTGATCACCGTGTACTTGATGGATTAATTTGTGGTAAGTTCTTAGGACGTGTAAAAGAAATTTTAGAAAACATGTCAGAAAATAATACATCTGTATATTAAATGGCTGTAATGTCTTATATTGATGCTATTACATTAGCAATGCGCGAAGAAATGGAACGCGATGAGAAAGTATTCGTTTTAGGAGAAGATGTTGGTAAAAAAGGTGGCGTGTTTAAAGCGACACACGGTTTATATGATCAATTTGGTGAAGATCGTGCGCTTGATGCACCGCTTGCAGAATCTGCAATCGCTGGGGTAGCAATTGGTGCGGCAATGTATGGTATGCGCCCAATCGCTGAAATGCAGTTTGCTGATTTCATCATGCCAGCAGTTAACCAAATTGTTTCTGAGGCAGCAAAAATTCGTTATCGTTCTAACAACGATTGGACTTGTCCAGTTACAATTCGTGCGCCATTTGGCGGGGGTGTTCACGGTGCGTTGTATCATTCACAATCTGTAGAAGCGATGTTTGCAAACCAACCAGGTTTAAAAATTGTTATTCCTTCTACACCATATGATGCAAAAGGCTTATTAAAAGCAGCAATCCGTGATGAAGATCCAGTATTATTCTTCGAACATAAACGTGCATATCGCTTAATTAAAGGTGAAGTGCCAGAAGATGACTACGTATTACCAATCGGAAAAGCAGATGTAAAACGCGAAGGTGATGATATTACTGTTATCACTTACGGATTATGTGTTCACTTTGCACTTCAAGCAGCTGAGAAGTTAGCGCAAGATGGCATTTCTGCACACATTCTTGATTTACGTACTGTGTATCCATTAGATAAAGAAGCAATCATTGAAGCTGCTTCTAAAACAGGTAAAGTTCTTCTTGTAACAGAAGATAATAAAGAAGGAAGCATTATGAGTGAAGTGGCGGCAATTATCGCTGAAAATTGTCTGTTTGATTTAGATGCACCAGTTGCACGTCTTGCAGGCCCAGATGTTCCAGCAATGCCATATGCACCAACAATGGAAAAATTCTTTATGGTAAATCCAGATAAAGTTGAAAAAGCAATGCGTGAACTTGCGGAATTTTAAATGGCAGAAGTAAAAGAAAAGCGCCATGAAGAGCTTGGCTTAAGTGATGAGCAAGTATTAGAAATGTTCCGTACGATGTTACTTGCACGTAAAATTGACGAACGTATGTGGTTATTAAACCGTGCAGGTAAAATTCCATTCGTAATTTCTTGTCAAGGACAAGAGGCTGCACAAGTTGGAGCGGCGTTCGCTCTTGATAGAGAGAAAGATTATGCATTACCATACTACCGTGATATGGGTGTTGTACTAGCGTTTGGTATGACAGCTAAAGAGCTTATGTTGTCTGCTTTTGCGAAAGCTGGAGATCCAAACTCTGGTGGGCGTCAAATGCCTGGTCACTTCGGTCAAAAGAAAAACCGTATTGTTACAGGATCATCTCCTGTAACAACACAAGTACCACATGCAGTTGGTATTGCACTAGCTGGAAAAATGGAGAAGAAAGATTTAGTAACGTTTGTTACATTTGGAGAAGGTTCTTCAAACCAAGGTGATTTCCATGAAGGCGCAAACTTTGCTGGTGTACACAAACTACCTGTTATTTTTATGTGTGAAAATAACAAATATGCAATCTCTATTCCGGTTGAAAAACAATTAGCATGTAAAAACGTATCAGATCGTGCAATTGGTTACGGTATGCCTGGATATACAATAGACGGAAACGATCCACTTGCAGTATATAAAGCTGTAAAGGAAGCGGCAGACCGCGGTCGTCGTGGTGAAGGTCCAACTTTAATTGAAACAGTATCATATCGTTTAACAGCACATTCTAGTGACGACGATGATCGTGTTTATCGTGATAAAGAAGAAGTAGAAGAAGCAAAGAAAAAAGATTCAATTATAACATTTGCAGCTTATTTAAAAGAAGCTGGCGTGTTAACTGAGGAATTTGAAAAACAAATGTTAGATGAAATTATGCATATCGTAAATGAAGCAACAGAATATGCAGAAAATGCTCCGTATGCAGCACCTGAAGATGCATTGAAGCACGTATACGCAGAATAGATGGCAAGAGAATATGATTTAGTCATCGTTGGCGGCGGTACAGGTGGATATGTTGCTGCAATTCGCGCATCACAACTAGGATTAAAAACAGCACTTGTTGAAAAAGAAAATCTTGGTGGTACTTGTTTGCATAAAGGATGTATTCCTAGTAAAGCTCTTTTACGTAGTGCGGAAGTATACGCAACTGCTAAAAAAAGCGAAGAGTTCGGAGTTATTGCAAGTAATGTAGAACTAAACTTTGCAAAAGTACAAGAGCGTAAAGAGAAGATTGTAACGCAGCTCCATAAAGGCGTTCAACATTTAATGAAACAAGGTAAAATTGATGTGTTTGAAGGTATTGGCCGTATTCTTGGCCCGTCTATTTTTTCTCCGATGCCAGGGACAATTTCAGTTGAACTTGCAAGTGGAGAAGAGAATGAAATGTTAATTCCAAAAAATGTACTTGTTGCAACAGGTTCTCGTCCAAATTCATTACCAGGTTTAGAATTAGATGGAGAGTATGTAATGTCTTCAGATCATGCCCTGAAAATGGAAACGCTTCCTAGTTCGATTATTATCGTTGGTGGCGGTGTAATCGGTATTGAGTGGGCATCTATGCTTGCTGACTTCGGTGTAGAAGTTACAGTGTTAGAGTATGCGAAAACGATTTTACCACTAGAAGATCAGGACGTTTCAAAAGAAATGCAACGTCTATTCAAGAAAAAAGGTATTAAAGTGGTAACTGGTGCAAAAGTATTACCAGAAACATTGGTAAAAGATAATGGAGTAACAATTCAAGCTGAACATAACGGTGAGAATAAAGAATTTAAAGCAGAAAAAATGCTTGTATCTGTAGGAAGACAAGCGAATACGCAAAATATTGGTTTAGAGAATACTGATATCGTTGTGGAAAAAGGATACATTCAAACAAATGAGTTTTATCAAACGAAAGAATCTCATATTTACGCAATTGGAGATGTAATCGGTGGTTTACAACTTGCTCACGTTGCTTCTCATGAAGGAATTGTTGCAGTAGAACATATTGCAGGGAAAGAAGTTACACCAATTGATTACTCAATGGTATCAAAATGCGTATATAGCAGTCCAGAAGTTGCTTCTGTCGGTTTAACAGAACAAGAAGCGAAAGAAAAAGGCTATAAGTTAAAAGTAGGTAAGTTCTCATTCCGCGCAATCGGAAAAGCGCTTGTATACGGAGAATCTGATGGTTTTGTAAAGCTTGTAGTTGATGAAGAAACAAATGACATTCTTGGTGTTCATATGATTGGACCACACGTAACAGATATGATTTCTGAAGCTGGTCTTGCAAGAGTACTTGATGCAACACCGTGGGAAGTAGCACATACAATTCATCCGCATCCATCATTATCTGAGGCGATTGGTGAAGCAGCACTTGCTGTAGATGGAAGAGCGTTACACTCATAAGTGGAGGTAGCAACATTGTCCTTAAATCGAATTCTTGTTATTAACCCGGGTAGTACATCCACAAAAATTGGTGTTTTTGATAATGAAAGACCTGTTTTAGAAGAAACAATTCGTCATGATGAAGAAAAGATTGGGGAATATAAACGAATTATTGACCAATATGAGTTTCGAAAAGAAACAATCTTAGAAGTTTTACATTCTCACGGCATTAACATTTCAAAATTGAACGCTGTTTGTGGGCGTGGTGGATTACTTCGTCCAATAGAAGGCGGAACATACACAGTAAACGATGCGATGTTAGAAGATTTAAAAAATGGATTTAGCGGTCATCACGCTTCAAATCTTGGAGGCATTTTAGCATATGAAATCGCTTCTGGATTAAATATTCCAGCATTCATTGTGGATCCTGTCGTTGTAGATGAAATGGAACCGATTGCTCGTATAAGCGGTATTGCTGGTATGGAACGTAAAAGTATTTTCCATGCATTAAATCAAAAAGCAGTTGCTCGTAAAGTGGCTGTAGAATTAAACCGCAAATACGAGGATTTAAATTTATTAGTTACACATATGGGCGGCGGTATTACAGTTGGTGCTCATAAAAAAGGAAAAGTTATCGATGTTAATAATGGCTTAAACGGAGAAGGACCATTTAGTCCAGAGCGTGCTGGTACAGTACCAGTAGGACAATTAGTTGAGATGTGTTTCTCTGGTGAGTATTACCGAGACGAAATGGTTAAAAAACTTGTCGGACAAGGTGGACTTGTAAGTCTTATCGGTACAAATGATGCAATTAAAGTAGAACAAATGGTTGAAAAAGGCGATCCTGAAGCAACTCTTATTTATAAAGCAATGGCATATCAAGTTGCGAAAGAGATTGGTGGAGCTAGTGCTGTACTTCACGGGAAAATCGATGCAATCGTATTAACTGGTGGACTTGCATACAGTAAAATACTTGTTGATGAAATAAAAGAACGAGTGGACTGGATTGCAGATGTTATCGTACATCCAGGGGAAGATGAGTTAGAAGCATTAGCAGAGGGAGCACTTCGTGTATTACGTGAAGAAGAAGCGCCGAAAGAGTATGTTGTAAGAGAAAAACAAACAGTAGCTAGGGGTTGAATGACATTAGAAATCTTCGAATACTTAGAAAAATATGATTATGAGCAAGTGGTATTTTGTCAAGATAAAGAATCAGGTTTAAAAGCAATTATTGCAATTCATGATACAACACTTGGACCAGCTCTTGGTGGAACAAGAATGTGGACATATGATTCTGAAGAAGCGGCGATTGAAGATGCATTGCGTCTTGCAAAAGGGATGACATACAAAAACGCAGCAGCTGGTCTAAACCTAGGTGGAGCGAAAACAGTAATTATCGGTGACCCACGTAAAGATAAGAGTGAAGCGATGTTCCGTGCATTAGGACGCTATATTCAAGGATTAAACGGACGTTACATTACAGCTGAAGATGTTGGTACTACAGTAGATGATATGGATATTATCCATGAAGAAACTGACTTTGTAACAGGTATTTCACCTTCATTCGGTTCTTCTGGAAACCCATCTCCAGTAACTGCATACGGTGTTTACCGTGGTATGAAAGCAGCTGCGAAAGAAGCGTTCGGTACAGATAATCTAGAAGGAAAATTAATTTCTATTCAAGGCGTTGGTAACGTAGCATATCACCTATGCAAACATTTACACGCTGAAGGAGCAAAATTAATTGTTACAGATATTAATAAAGAAGCTGTACAACGTGCAGTAGAAGAATTCGGTGCAACAGCAGTTGAGCCAAATGAAATTTACAGTGTTGAATGTGATATTTACGCACCATGTGCATTAGGCGCAACAGTTAATGATGAAACTATTCCACAACTTAAAGCAAAAGTAATTGCGGGTTCTGCAAATAACCAATTAAAAGAAGATCGTCATGGCGACATCATTCATGAAATGGGTATTGTATACGCACCAGACTATGTAATTAATGCAGGTGGCGTAATTAACGTAGCAGACGAATTATATGGATACAATAGAGAACGTGCACTAAAACGTGTTGAGTCAATTTATGACACAATTGCAAAAGTAATCGAAATTTCAAAACGCGATGGCATAGCAACTTATGTAGCAGCAGATCGTCTAGCTGAAGAGCGCATTGCAAGCTTGAAAAACTCTCGTAGCACATACTTACGCAACGGTCACGACATTATTAGCCGTCGCTAAATGAAGTTAGAACACTTAATTGATCAAGCAGCAGGACAGCCTAAAAAAACTGTAGCTGTAGCAGTAGCTGAAGATCATGAAGTAATTGAAGCTGTAGCGAAAGCAATTAAATTACAGCTAGCTCAATTTCGTCTATATGGAAATCAAGAAAAAATAATGGGGATGCTACAAGAACATGGTTTACAAACTTCAGAACACATTGAAGTGATTGCAGTAGCGTCAAGTGCTGAGGCTGCAGAGCTTTCTGTTAAATCTGTGAGAAACGGTGAAGCAGACGTGCTTATGAAGGGCAACATCCCAACGGCGAATATTTTAAAGGCTGTGTTAAATAAAGAGTGGGGGTTACGTAAAGGTAGCGTGCTTTCACATGTAGCAGCATTTGAAGTTCCAAATTACGATCGTCTTATTTTCGTTACAGATGCAGCGATGAACATCGCACCTGATGTGACACAAAAAGCTGCTATTATACAAAATACTGTAGAAGTTGCCCGGGCAATAGGAATCGAGTTGCCAAAAGTGGCACCAATCGCAGCAGTAGAGGTTGTGAATCCAGCGATGCAGGCGACAATTGATGCAGCGATGTTAACACAAATGAATCGCCGCGGACAAATTAAAAATTGTATCGTTGATGGACCACTTGCTTTAGATAATGCAGTATCACAAATCGCAGCAGAGCATAAAGGCATAGTAAGTGATGTAGCAGGTAAGGCAGACATTTTACTCGTCCCAACGATTGAAGCTGGAAATGTGCTCTATAAATCACTCGTTTACTTTGCGGACGCAAAAGTAGGAGCGATGATTGCTGGCGCAAAAGCACCGATTGTTTTAACATCTCGTGCTGATTCAGCAGAAACAAAAGTATATTCATTAGCATTGGCAGTTACGACTGCTTCAAAATAAATGAAACAAAAGGTTTTAATTGTTGGTGCAGGTGAGGGTGGAAGCACACTGCTGAATCTGTTACAAAGTTCGAATATATTTCAAATTATAGGGGTTATTGATATAAATCCGATTGCGCAAGGATTACAAATTGCTAAGGAAAATGGGATTGCGATTGGAGAGAGTGTAACTCCGTTTCTTTCTATGCATATCGATGTCATATTTGATATGACAGGTGACGATGGTTTACATAAAGTTTTACTAGAGAAAAAGCATAAAGATACTCTTCTCATTCCAGGTGATATTGCGAAAATTGTTACGAAATTAGCGCATGAGAAGGAAGGATTAATTGGACAGTTAGAGGAACAGACGCAACAAGGAGAATTAATTTTAAATTCTACACATGACGGTATGATTGTAATTGATAAAGAGGGACAAGTCCGTCTTTTTAATAAAAGTGCAGAACGTATTATCGGATATAAAAAAGAAGACGCGATAGGGAAATATATTTTAGAAGTTATTCCAACTAGTAAGTTGCTTCGCATTATACGTACGAAACAAATAGAAGTAAATTATGAACTGACGTTAGAAAATGAAAAGAAAATTATTACAACACGTATTCCAATATTAAAAGAAGGAGGAGAGGTTCAAGGGGCATTTGCGATTTTTAAAGATATTACAGAAGTTGTAGATTTAGCGGAAGAAGTTACAGATTTAAAAGAAATTCAAACGTTACTAGAGGCAATTATCAACTCATCTGAAGAAGCAATTTCGGTTGTCGATGAGAAAGGAAGAGGATTAGTTATAAACCCTGCTTATACGAAGTTAACGGGTTTAACAGAAGAAGATATTCTTGGACAACCGGCTACAACTGATATTGTAGAAGGTGAAAGTATGCATATGAAAGTACTTCGAACGCGTAGGGCGGTACGCGGCATACATATGAAGATTGGGCAAAAGAAGCGCGATGTAATTGTAAACGTAGCACCCGTTATTGTTGATGGGATATTAAAAGGAAGCGTCGGTGTAATTCGTGACGTATCAGAAATTCAAAAGTTAACAAATGAGTTGAATAGGGCGAGACAGATTATTCGTACATTAGAAGCAAAATATTCATTTGATGATATTGTCGGAAATTCAGATGAAACAACTGCAGCTATCGAGCAGGCGAAACTTGGAGCGAATACACCGGCAACGGTATTGTTACGCGGAGAATCTGGGACGGGTAAAGAGTTATTTGCACATGCAATCCATAATGGAAGTAATCGAAAATATAATAAGTTCGTCCGTGTAAACTGTGCGGCGATTTCGGAGACGTTGTTAGAAAGTGAATTATTCGGGTATGAGGAGGGTGCGTTTTCTGGAGCGAAAAGAGGGGGGAAGCGCGGATTCTTTGAGGAAGCGAATAACGGTAGTATCTTTTTAGATGAAATAGGTGAGCTGTCTGCAAATACGCAAGCGAAACTCCTCCGCGTGTTGCAAGAAAAAGAAATTGTAAAAGTTGGTGGAACGAAGGCGATACCTATTAATGTTCGGGTAATTGCAGCGACACATGTGAATTTAGAAAAGGCTATTCTAGAAGGAGAGTTTAGAGAGGATTTATATTATCGATTAAATAAAATTCCAATTCAAATTCCGTCTCTTCGTCAGCGAAAAGGAGATATACCGGCAATTGCTGAACGATTGATACAAAAAATAAACCAAGATTATGGTCGGAATGTAGAGGGGCTCACTGATTCGGCTATTTCCTATCTACAATCATATGAATGGCCAGGGAATGTAAGGGAACTTGAAAATATTTTAGGACGAGCGATTATCTTTATGAATTATAACGAGATATATATTGATGTACAGCATTTACCCCCTCTGCATAAAGAAGAGCAAACGGAGTTAGCACAAAATAACTTATTACCTGAATTAGAAGAAAAGCCACTTGAACATTTAGTGACAGAGTTTGAAGGGAATATTATTCGTGGATATCTAGAGAAATTTGATGGGAATAAAACGAAAACTGCAAAAGCATTAGGAATTTCAGTTCGAAATCTATATTACAAGCTAGAAAAGTATGAGTGTGCAAAAAATAGCATGCAATAAATGACTCTTATATTTGCACATCGTGGTGCAGCGGGAACGTATCCGGAAAATACAATGGTTTCATTTGAAGCGGCGGAGTCTTTTAGAGCGGACGGAATTGAGCTTGATGTTCAACTAACGAAAGATGGAAAGGTTGTCGTCATTCATGATGAAACGGTGGATCGGACAACAAATGGAAAAGGTGCGGTTCGAAATTATTTATATGAGGATTTATGTAAGTTGGATGCGAGTTATAAATTCGGTGATAAAGTAGGTTTTTGTAAAATACCTCTTCTAGAAGAAGTATTAGAATGGCTTATCAAAACGAAATTGCTACTCAATATTGAATTTAAAAATAATAAAATCCCATACAGAGGTTTAGAAGAAGAGGTTATAACACTTGTACGTAAGTTTAGTCTAGAAGATCGTGTTGTATTTTCTTCGTTTAATCACTACAGTATGAAAAAGTGTCATATGATGGCTCCTGATATTCAAACAGCTATTTTATATCGTGAAGGTTTGCATAGTCCGTGGGCATATGCAAAAAAAATGGGCGCAACAGCAGTACATCCTAATTATCGTTACCTTCAAGATGCCATAGCTGAACTAACAATGGAAAGTGGTGTAGAGGTTCGCCCCTATACAATAAATGAAGAAACTCTTATGCGTAAATATTTTGATATGAATATATCGGCGATTATTACCGATTATCCTGAAACAGCAAGAACTTTATTGCCGATAAAAAAATGAATGAGACCATTACAAATTTCTCCAGACACTGCAGTCCGCTTATCAAAAGCATTAGGTGTCCCGCTCGAACAGCTCATGCATATGCCACAACACATTTTAATTCAAAAGCTAGTTGAATTAGAAAAACAAAATAAAGACGAAGAATAAATGGAATTTTTGACTGGAAAAGTGGTTGCCGTGTTGTTGACGTTGTTTTTTATACTTACTGTATACGTTAACATTAATACGGTATACTACGTGATTTTATCCTTTTTCGGATTTGGTAAAGCGAAACGTGACTATGAATTAATCGAAGATAAGACAAGATTTTTAATATTAGTTGCAGCACATAATGAAGAGAAAGTAATTGGATCAACTATTGATAATTTGAGAAAAATTCAATATCGAGATGATTTGTATGATATTTATGTTGTAAATGATAATAGTACGGATAGAACAGGTGCTATTTGTGAAGAAAAGGGAATGAAGTATGTTAATACAAGTGAACAAGTATTCCCACGTGAAGGAGTAGGAAAACCAGCAGGTTTACAATATGCGTTACGTCATTTAGGATTCGATAAACTGACTGAAAAATATGACTGTTTAATGATTTTAGATGCTGATAATCATGTTGATTCAAATGTTTTACAAGAGTTAAATTCACAGTACATTGCTAAAGATAAACCAGAGGCGATTCAAATTTATTTAGATTCAAAAAATTCAGCGACTAATTTATCGCTTGGTTATGCCATGAGTTATTACGTAACAAATCGTTTCTTCCAGTTAGCAAAATATCGTGCAGGCCTACCGAATGCCATTGGCGGAACTGGATTCATTGTTAAAATGGAATACTTAATGAAACATGGTGGTTTTCGTTTTAATTCATTAACGGAAGATTTAGAATTAGAAATGGAAATTGTTAAAGATAATGGAAGAGTATTGTGGAATCATTTCGTCCGTGTATACGATGAAAAACCAGATAACTTTAAAATTAGTATTAAGCAACGTACACGTTGGTCACAAGGACATTGGTATGTGGCGTTTACGAATTTTAAACCTATGGTAAAAAAACTTTTTACTGAAAAAGGAAAACTGAGAATTATTGATCAGTTGTTTTATCTGTTTGGTATGGCGCGTGCAGTTCAAATGCTAATTACTTTACTCGGTGTTTTTGGTGCTCTTGCCTATGTTCTTGCTACACAATCGTATCAAGATATACCACTTGTAGGGAAACGTCTAATTGGTGTGATTTTTGGACTGAGTATTTTTTCTTTAGTACTTTTTGCTTACCAATTGATTATTTGTATGTATTATGCGATTAAGGTAGATACCAATCGAGAATATAAATTAATTCGGATGAGTTTCTCTGTGTTTTATTATGCGTATACATTTATTTATGCTCAAGTTGTGGGTTTGTTTAAATGGAGACAACAACATACATGGGTGAAAACAGAGCATAATAAGACAACGATAAATCATAAAGCGGATAAATGAATGCAGACAAAGTGGTTGAAATGGGAAGTTATAGCAGTTGTTGTTGCCGCAATAGTAATGATTGGTTTATTACTTAGTAAGCCTATTGTTGGTCTCGCTGACAATGGTGACTTTGAACGTATTATGATTCAAATTGGATTGGCTTATCCAGATCCAAATGAAGCGAGGGTAGATAAATATTTTTCATTTATCCATCATTTATATGCTTATGTGAATCCAGCTGCAGGTGATTATGTTTCTTCGCAGTTGTTTCTCATGGTTCCAGCTTTATGGATTGGAAAATTATTACCAGGACCTTGGTTTGATATACGAGTTCTAGCGGTCGAATATATTATGATTTTTCTTCTAGCACTATATCTAATTGTCAAACTGAATAAAACGAATAATAAAATCGTGAATGGTTTTCTTGTAACGTTAACAATTGTTGTTTTTGCAGATATTGGATACATATTATATTTTAATTCTATGTATGGTGAAGCTGTAACGTATGTGTTTCTATTTTTAACAATTGCATTAGGAATACAACTTGCGCGCCAGAAACATCCGTCTGTTTGGTTAGTTATTTTGTTTTATGTATCAGCAATAATGCTAGCTTGTTCTAAAACGCAGTATACACCAGCAGGATTTATAGCGGCACTACTTACTATTAGACTATGGTTTATACGCAAGGATACAGTATGGAGAAGTATAATTGTATCAATGACGGCATTACTTTTAATTTTATCTTTCATTTGTTATAAAAGCTCACCTGCATGGATTGATAAAATTAATATATATCAAACTATATTTTATGGAGTTCTTAAAGATTCACCAAACCCAGAACAAGATTTACGTGATCTTGGAGTAGATCCAGAACTTGCTGTAAATGCAGGAACTCATTTTTGGTCTAATGCAGCGATACCACAGGAAGACCCGAGATTGCATAAAGAATTATATAATAAAATAAAATTCCCTGATATCGCCAAATTTTATTTAACGCATCCACAAAGATTTTGGAGTAAACTAGAGGCAACAGCTGAATATGCTTGGACCATCCGTCCGTCCGTTGATGGAGTTGCTTTTCTTGGTAATTATGAGAAAAAAGATAATCCAGTTCCTGTTGCTCAAGTAGAGACATTTTCTTTATGGAGCCATGTAAAAGAGCAGTATCATCCAAATGGATTTATATGGATTGTTCTTTTATACATTTTATATGGACTAGGAGTTTTGCTAGAATACAGAAGAGCTAAGACGCATAGTGAGCGGCTTATTCCTGACATATTTACAGCGGTAGCTATAATTGGTATGGTTTCTTATGTGGTCCCATTTGTTGGAAGTGGTGAAGGGGATTTCGCTAAACATTTATTTTTATTTACAGTTTGCTTAGATGTAATGTTAGTAAGTGGGATTTGGTGGTTAGCAAAAGGTAGATTAACAATGAAAAAATAGATGTCTGTAAAAAAAATAGTGAATCAATTTTATCCAATCATTGTTATGACGGTGTTTTTATCTGTATTTTCAATGATAGTAAGTAAATTTTTTATCCCGAAAATAATTTGGATGAGTGGAGAATTTCCTTATCCGACTGAAGAGTATACTGCACGAAAAGTAGGCGTTGTTATAGTAGCGACACTTCTTTTATTTGGGCTTTTCTTTATGTATTATAAATGGGTTATTAATAAAATGAAAAGAACGTATACAAATGTCGTGATTGCCTTAGGTATAATGAGTATTTTGACAGTAGAAATAATTATTACTTCTATAGCGTTTAACCCAGTTGTAGGAGATTATGCCATCCTTAAAGAAGGAATTGTCTCTGTGTTTAATGGAGATAATTATTTTTTAGAGATGGGACAGCTTTTATTTTATCCATATAATACACATATTGTATTATTAGGAGGGTACTTTGCCAAATTAATCGGAAGTGTAGATGTAGCAATAAAAATATTACCAATAGCATGTATAACAGGGAGTATTATTTTAAATGTATTGATTGTAAGGAAAATTACAAACTTTAAAGTTGCTCACATATCGATTGTATTGTCTGTGCTAAATATTTTTATATATTGGCAGGCGCCAGTTTTTTATACACACACATTAGTAATATTTTTTATTTCAGCAACGATGTATACGTATTTGTGTTTGAAAACGGCAGAAACAAAAAGAATGCAGATTATTTTATGGGTTTTATTAGGAGTTTTTGCAGCTTGTACTTATATTATAAGACCGACAGCATTGGCCGTAGCGTTGGCAATTTTAATTGAAAATATTTTAAAGTTTCGTAAGAAATATTCTCTGAAGGTGTTAAGTAGTGTTGTATTTTGTTTAATTCTCATTATAAGTTTTAAAGGTATAACGACCAAACTGAACCTCAGTACCGATAATGAAATTGAAAAAATTCCATACACCCATTGGATAAAAATGGGCGTTAACAAAGATACGTATGGTGTCTGGAATCAGGCGGATTCAGATTATATTAATGATGAAAAGATGAAGAATACGAAGGACTTGAATGAACACAATAAAGAAGTTATAGTACAGCGATTTAATGAACTTGGCGTAATGGGTTATGTAAAACATTTAAATGAAAAAATAACTAGAGAATGGGTATCGAGTCAATTTTCAATGTATCGTATTGGGGAATGGTTCCAGCAGAAAGATGAAACGGTCACAAATTTTGTATCAAACTATAAAGAAACGAAGTATAAAATGGTTACCATATATTCGTATATTTTTAAGTTATTTATCTATCTAGCTGTTTTAGCAGCAGTTATTCTTTATAAGCAGAAAGATGAAGCTGAATCAGAGGTTATACGGATCTCAATGGTTAGTATACTAGGAATACTTACTTTCTTGTTACTATGGGAAACGGCACCTCATTATACTTATGAGGCTTTTGCATTTATGAATATTCCGGCTTCTTTAGGATTGTATAAATTGTTTACGATTTTCAATAATAAAAAAAATAGTTTAAATTAGATGAATGCTATGATTCGTTGGTCTTTTTATTTTGTTACGAAAAAATGGAGTAGTAAATTTCAATGTGTCAAAGTTTTTGAAATTAACGAAAGGGGGTTATTTGATTTTATGGAAAACAAAACCTATTTTGGTAATATTACATATAAGAAGAGGTTTTTTATGAAAGGATTAAAAAGCACAGATAAGGGGAAGGGAAATAAAATATTAACATGGCTAGGAATAGTAGCAACTATCAGAGTTTTTGTTGTTGCAGTTACTTTTGAAATGTTAGGACTTGCAGATAATCCAGCAGATAAACATGCGAGTGCTGAAATAGATAAAAAAGAAGAATCAGCGGTAGTAGATGGTGTTCATCCTGCACTGATTAGTAATCTTCACCAATCGAGCTTTTCGACCTAAATGTCGGAGAATCGATTCGGTAAGGGAGGAAAAGCTGTGGAGAAAATTAAAGTATGTCTTGTGGATGATAATAAAGAATTAGTATCAATGCTAGAGAGTTATGTAGCTGCTCAAGATGATATGGAAGTAATCGGTACTGCTTATAATGGTCAAGAGTGTTTAAACTTATTAACAGATAAGCAGCCTGATGTACTCGTTTTAGACATTATTATGCCACATTTAGATGGTTTAGCTGTACTAGAGAAAATGCGACATATTGAAAGGTTAAGACAGCCTAGCGTAATTATGTTAACAGCATTTGGACAAGAAGATGTGACGAAAAAAGCAGTTGACCTAGGTGCTTCATATTTCATATTAAAACCATTTGATATGGAGAATTTAACTAGTCATATTCGTCAAGTGAGTGGCAAGGCAAATGCTACGATTAGACGTCCATTACCATCTTTCCGATCAGCAACAACAATAGATGGAAAACCGAAAAACTTAGATGCAAGTATTACGAGTATTATTCATGAAATTGGTGTACCTGCTCATATTAAAGGGTACATGTACTTACGAGAAGCGATTTCTATGGTGTACAATGATATCGAATTACTAGGGTCTATTACGAAAGTATTATATCCAGATATTGCAAAGAAATATAATACAACAGCGAGCCGTGTAGAGCGTGCAATCCGTCACGCGATTGAAGTAGCGTGGAGCCGTGGAAATATTGATTCTATTTCGTCCTTATTTGGTTATACAGTATCCATGTCAAAAGCAAAACCTACGAATTCCGAGTTTATCGCAATGGTTGCGAAAACCTACGAATTCCGAGTTTATCGCAATGGTTGCGGATAAGTGAACAAATTGAAATTAGAAAGATTTCGAAAAATAATAGGTCTTTGTCTCCTTGTTTCTTTAGTTTTTATTGGATGTTTTAAGCCGCTTCGGACGTTTATTTCATCTCCGAAGCAACTTGTTGTTTTTGAAGGACAACAATCAGAAATAGCTTCATTACCAGTTTTTAAAGCTGCATCTACAAATCGTCATGTATTTACAGTGAGTTCGAATGAACAAAAACAAGGACTTATGGTAAATTCTCATCAAAATGGTGAAGCGGACATGGTTTTCCGAATCGCTGGTTTTCCAGTGAAAAAAGTAAATGTGAAAGTATTAAAAGATTTTAAAGTTATTCCAGGTGGACAATCGATTGGTGTGAAATTAAACACAAAAGGTGTACTTGTTGTAGGCCATCATTTAATCCAAACTGAAAAAGGTAAAATATCTCCTGGTGAAACAGCTGGTGTGCAAATTGGAGATATGATTACTGAAATTAATGGTAAAACAATTGAAAGAATGAGTGATGTCGCACCATTTATTCATAGTAGTGGTGAAACAGGTGAACCACTTAACCTTGTTTTGTTAAGAGATGGAAAATACATTCGCACTAAATTAACACCACAAAAAGACAGTGGAGAATCGTCTTATCGTATTGGCTTATATATTCGTGATTCGGCAGCTGGAATCGGAACAATGACATTTGTTCATCCAGATTCCATGAAATACGGAGCACTGGGTCATGTCATTTCTGATAATGATACGAAAAAGCCGATTCAAGTTGAAGATGGACAAATTATGCGTTCGACAGTTACATCGATTGAAAAAGGTAGTCATGGGAATCCAGGAGAGAAGTTAGCAAGGTTCTCACCAGATCGTGAAGTGATTGGCAATATTACAATAAATAGTCCGTATGGTATTTTTGGAAAATTAAATACAAATATGACAAACGGCGTAATGGATAAAGCAATGCCTATCGCATTATCTCATCAAGTAAAAGAAGGACCGGCAAAAATATTAACAGTTATTGATCAAAATAAAGTAGAAGCATTTGATATTGAAGTTGTTAGTACAGTGCCGCAAAAATTTCCAGCTACAAAAGGTATGGTAATAAAAGTAACAGATAAGCGTTTATTAGCAAAAACAGGTGGTATCGTACAAGGAATGAGTGGAAGTCCAATTGTACAAAACGGGAAAGTAATCGGAGCCGTTACACATGTATTTGTCAATGATCCAACATCAGGGTACGGTGTTCATATTGAATGGATGTTACATGAGGCTGGAATTAATATTTATGATCAAGAAAAAAAAGCGAGCTAATTGAATAAAGAACTGAGAAAAGCCCTTAGTAGGGGATTAGTTTATAACGAGGTGAATGGAGCATTGTTATCGGAATTATCGATTAGAAACTTTGCTATTATTGAGGCATTAAATATTTCTTTTCAAAAAGGTTTAACAGTTTTAAGTGGTGAAACAGGAGCTGGAAAATCGATTATTATTGATGCGATTAGTTTACTTGTAGGTGGCCGTGGTTCAGCGGAATTTGTTCGATACGGAACAGAAAAAGCTGAGATAGAAGGGTTATTTTATGTGGAAGATGATAAGCATCCATGTATTGAAAAGGCAGAAGAGTTAGATATAGAAATAGAAGACGGCATGATTATTTTGAAGCGTGATATTGCTGCAAATGGAAAGAGTGTATGTCGTGTAAATGGGAAACTTGTCACCCTTAGTATATTAAAAGAGATTGGCAAAACGCTTGTTGATATTCATGGACAGCACGAAACGCAAGACTTAATGAATGAAGAGCGACATCTGTTTATGCTCGATCATTTTGATGGAGAGCGTATTGTTAAACAGTTGGATATATATCAAACTGTTTACGCTGACTATGAGAAATTAAAAAAACAATTGAAATCGTTAAGTGAAAATGAACAACAAATGGCACATCGCTTAGATTTAATTCAATTTCAGCATGAAGAAATCCGTAAGGCGGATTTAAAGATGGATGAAGAAAATGAATTAACTGAGGAACGATTGCAAATTTCTAATTTTGAAAAGATTTATAAAGCGTTAGGTGATGCGTATCGTTCGCTAAGTGCTGACGGACAAGGATTAGATAATGTAAGAAGTGCAATGGGACAAATGGAGAGTATTACACATTTAGATGAGGTATATCAAGAAAATCATGATTCAATTGCAAATAGCTATTACTTATTAGAAGAAGTTGCGTATCAACTTAGAGAAAATCTCGATATGATGGAATATGATCCGAATCGTCTAGATGAAATTGAAACGCGTTTAAATGAAATTCGTATGTTAAAGAGAAAATATGGAAATAATGTAGAAGAGATTTTAGCGTATGCTGATAAAATTGAGCAAGAAATTTTTACGATTGAAAATAAAGACGTTCATATTGAAACGACGAAGAAGCAGTTAAAGGAATTAGAAAATGTTATTCTGAAAGAAGCAACGTTGTTAAGTAATATGCGTCATGAACTTGCAGAGCATCTTACAAATGCTATTCATCAAGAATTAAAAGAACTATATATGGAAAAAACGAAATTTGAAGTGAGAATCATGAAGAGAGAAGGAAATGCAGAAGAACCTCTTGTGGAAGGCGCGCCGGTGCGCCTTACGGCGGACGGCTATGATCATGTGGAGTTTTATATTTCAACGAACCCAGGTGAACCGTTAAAACCACTTTCAAAGGTCGCTTCTGGTGGAGAGTTATCTCGTATTATTTTAGCTTTAAAAAGTATTTTTTCTAAACATCAAGGTATTGCATCTGTTATTTTTGATGAAGTGGATACTGGTGTGAGTGGTCGAGTTGCACAGGCTATTGCGGAAAAAATTTATCGTGTATCAGTAAACTCGCAAGTGCTTTGTATTACGCACTTACCTCAAGTAGCTTCAATGGCGGATTCGCATTTATTTATTCGAAAACAGGTAGCGAATGATCGGACAATTACATCAGTTACCGTTTTAACTATGGAGGATAAAGTAACCGAAATAGCTCGAATGATTTCTGGTGTGGAAATTACAGATTTAACGACAGAACATGCGAAAGAGTTACTTACGCAAGCACATCATTTTAAACAGACAGCAGAGGCTATCCAGTAAATGAATAAAGGTCAGCGCCATATTAAAATCAGGGAAATTATTGCGAACAAAGAAATCGAAACACAAGATGAATTAGTTGATATTTTACGTAATGAGGGATTTAATGTAACGCAAGCAACAGTATCGCGCGATATTAAAGAACTGCACTTAGTGAAGGTGCCATTACATGATGGTCGCTATAAATATAGCTTGCCAGCAGATCAACGGTTTAACCCGTTACAAAAATTAAAACGAAATCTAGTGGATTCATTTGTAAAATTAGACACGGCAGGACATATGCTTGTGCTAAAAACATTGCCTGGTAACGCTCATTCACTTGGAGCACTTATTGATCATTTAGAGTGGGATGAGATCATCGGAACCATCTGTGGTGATGATACTTGCTTAATTATTTGCCGTACACCTGAGGATACAGGTGTTGTCTCTGATCGTTTCTTAAATATGTTGTAAATGAGTGCAAAAAAAGAAAGAGTAGATGTACTATTAGTAGAGCGAGGGCTTATAGAAACACGTGAGAAAGCGAAACGTGCTATTATGGCTGGGCTCGTATATGCGAATGAGATGAGACTCGATAAGCCGGGAGAGAAGATCCCACAAGATACAGAGATTACGGTAAAGGGACAAGTTATGCCGTATGTAAGCCGTGGTGGTTATAAGCTTGAAAAGGCACTAGAGACATTTCATCTAGATTTACAAGATAAAGTTATGATAGATATTGGTTCATCAACTGGTGGCTTTACAGATTGTGCGCTTCAAAATGGAGCGAAACTATCTTATGCATTAGATGTAGGATATAATCAATTGGCGTGGAAATTGCGTCAAGATGAGCGTGTTGTCGTAATGGAACGTACAAATTTCCGTTACGTGACACCAGCAGAATTAGAACGTGGCTTACCACAATTTGCCAGTATAGATGTTTCGTTTATATCATTAAAACTAATACTGCCAGTTTTAAAAACAATGCTTATGCTTAACGGTGATGTAGCAGCGTTAATTAAACCGCAGTTTGAAGCTGGAAGAGAGCAAGTTGGGAAAAAAGGCATCGTTCGTGATAGAAAAGTACATGAAGCTGTCGTAGAAATGATTGTCGATTTTGCTTTAAAAGAAGGCTATGATGTAGAAGGGTTAACATTCTCACCGATTACGGGTGGAGATGGTAATATTGAATTTTTAATTCATTTAAAATGGCATGGTGAACGTAATGAGAGTGGCGAAAATCATTCTCCAATTTCTATTGAGCAAGTTGTTACAGAAGCGCATGACGTTCTAAAACAAAAAGGAAAAGGGGAATAAGTGATCCATGTGGATCTAACGCAAATTCAAAACCCTAGTTTTTTGAAAGATATGTCTATCAGTGAACTAGAGGGATTGAGTGAGGATATTCGTAAATTTTTAATTGAAGAGCTCTCTCAAACAGGTGGACATATTGCACCTAACTTAGGTGTAGTAGAACTCACAATTGCTTTGCATAAATTATTTGATAGTCCGAAAGATAAATTTTTATGGGATGTAGGACATCAATCCTATGTACATAAAATTTTAACAGGACGTGCGAAGGAATTCGGTACATTAAGGCAATATCAAGGTCTATGTGGTTTTCCAAAACGTTGTGAGAGTGAGCACGATGTATGGGAAACAGGTCATAGCTCGACGTCACTATCTGCTGCAATGGGAATGGCTTTAGCACGTGATTTAAAGAAAACGAAAGAATATGTTATACCAATCATTGGAGATGGTGCTTTAACGGGCGGAATGGCCTTAGAGGCATTGAACCATATTGGGCATGAAAAAACAGACATGATTGTTATTTTGAATGACAATGAAATGTCAATTGCACCAAACGTTGGTGCGCTTCATAATGTACTTGGCCGTTTACGTACCGCAGGAAAATACCATTGGGTAAAAGATGAACTGGAATATATATTGAAAAAAATCCCAGCAGTCGGTGGGAAAGTGGCTGCAACAGCAGAGAAAATAAAAGATAGTCTTAAATATTTACTAGTATCAGGCGTCTTTTTCGAAGAGTTAGGCTTTACATATTTAGGTCCAGTCGATGGGCATGATTATGAAAAGTTATTCGAAACGTTGCAATATGCAAAGAAAACAAAAGGCCCAGTACTTGTTCATGTGATTACGAAAAAAGGAAAAGGTTATAAACCAGCTGAGAGTGACGTAATTGGAACTTGGCATGGAACAGGACCGTATAAAATTGAGTCAGGTGACTTCGTTAAACCGAAGGAAGTTGCACCAGCATGGAGTGCTGTTGTTAGTGAAACAGTACTTAAGTTGGCGAGAGAAGATGAGCGCATCGTGGCAATTACGCCTGCAATGCCTGTTGGATCGAAACTTGAGAAATTCCAAAAGGAATTCCCGAATCGTATGATCGATGTAGGTATTGCAGAACAGCATGCTACAACAATGGCAGCAGGTATGGCAACGCAAGGGATGAAACCATTCTTAGCAATTTATTCAACGTTTTTACAAAGAGCATATGACCAAGTTGTTCATGATATATGTCGTCAAAATTTAAATGTTTTCATCGGAATAGATCGCTCTGGATTAGTAGGAGCAGACGGTGAAACGCATCAAGGTGTATTTGACATCTCGTTTTTACGTCACTTACCGAATATGGTAATAATGATGCCGAAAGATGAAAATGAAGGGCAACATTTAGTGTATACGGCGATGCAATACGAAGATGGACCAATCGCTTTACGTTATGCACGTGGTAATGGACTTGGTGTTCATATGGATGAAGAATTAAAGGCAATTCCAATCGGCACATGGGAAACGTTAAAAGAAGGTACGCAGGCAGCTATTTTAACATTTGGTACGACAATTCCAATGGCAATGGAAGCAGCAGAGCGTCTTGAACAGGCTGGAGTTTCAGTGAAAGTAGTGAACGCTCGCTTTATTAAACCAATGGATGAAGCGTATTTACATGATCTCTTAGGAAAAAACATACCGATTTTAACGATTGAAGAAGCTTGTTTAATCGGTGGTTTTGGAACGGGAGTAGTTGAATTTGCATCTGAGAACGGATACCATAGTGCATTAATTGAAAGAATGGGTATTCCAGATCGTTTCATAGAGCACGGTAGTGTAACAAAATTATTAGAAGAAATTGGTTTAACGACAGATGCTGTTGTAGACCATATTCATACAATGATTCCATCAAAACAAAAAAGGGCGTAAGTGACGATCGCTTTTGATACTTTTTTGAAAGAAAGTAAAACTTTCGTAGAAGAGAAGCTTGTAAGCTATGCAAATGAATTACAATGTCCAAATGTACTTCGTGAAGCGATGGCATATTCTTTGGAAGCGGGTGGAAAACGTCTCCGCCCGTTACTTTTGTTTGCAACATTACAAGCGTTTGGGAAAGAAAGAAATCTTGGAGTAGGTGCAGCTTGTGCTCTTGAAATGATACATACATACTCGTTAGTTCATGATGATTTACCTTGTATGGATGATGATGATTTAAGAAGAGGAAAGCCCACGAATCATAAAGTATTTGGTGAAGCAATGGCAGTTTTAGCAGGAGATGGTTTGTTAACGTATGCTTTTCAAATTGTTATGGCATATGAGCAAAAAGAAATCGCTGCTGAAAAAAAAGTAAGACTTGTACTTGAGCTTGCAAAAGCAGCTGGGCCAGAAGGAATGGTTGGCGGACAAGTGGCAGATATGGAAGCTGAAGGGAAACAACTTACGATTGATGAGTTAGAGTATATTCATAAGCATAAGACCGGGAAACTACTTGAATTCGCTGTACTTGCAGGAGCGATACTTTCTAATGCTACGAAAGAGCAGGAAGAAAAGTTACTTGAGTTTGCAAAAAATATTGGCCTAGCTTTCCAAATTCGAGATGATATTTTAGATGTAGAAGGAACGGAAGAAGAGATTGGAAAACCGATTGGTAGTGATGTTTCCAACGAAAAGAGCACATATACGACGTTATTTACTGTAGATAGAGCAAAGAATATTTTAGAAGAAACAATTGCAAAAGCAAAGGATGCAATTAGCTCTTTGCAATTACAAGATGAATATTTACTATCTATTTGCGATTTGATTGCAAAACGTAATAACTAAATGGAAAATAAAGTGAGTTTTGAAGAGGCAATTTCGCAACTTGAGCATCTCGTATCTAAGCTAGAGCAAGGTGATGTACCTTTAGAAGAAGCGATTTCTTATTTTAAAGAGGGTATGGAATTATCTAAGCTTTGCGATGAGAAGTTGAAGAACGTACAAGAACAAATGGCAGTTATTCTTGGGGAAGATGGAGAGCTTGAACCGTTTACTGCTTTAGGAGATGAAGCATAGATGGAGAAACAATATTTAACCGTTACAGCATTAACACGCTATATAAAAACAAAAATAGAATATGACCCGCATTTACAGTCTGTTTGGTTAAAAGGTGAAATTTCCAACTTTAAAAATCATAGTCGTGGTCACATGTATTTTACATTGAAAGACGAAAATGCCAGAATCGCAGCGGTTATGTTTGCGGGTCATAATCGTAATATTAAATTCAGACCTGAAAATGGGATGAAGGTACTTGTAAAAGGGAAAATCTCTGTTTACGAGGCGAGTGGTTCTTATCAGATTTATATTCAAGACATGCAACCTGACGGAGTCGGAAATTTGCATTTGGCTTACGAACAATTAAAAGTTCGTTTAGAGGAAGAAGGATTGTTTTCTCAAGTTTATAAAAAAATAATCCCTCCTTATGCTAAAACAATAGGAGTAATTACGTCGCCAACAGGAGCTGCGATTCGTGATATCATAACAACGATTAAACGTCGTTATCCAATTGGGAATGTTATTGTATTTCCAGTACTTGTACAGGGGGAGTCAGCAGCTCCCTCAATTGTACAAGCGATTCGTACAGCGAATGAAATGGGAGATATAGATGTATTAATTGTTGGGCGTGGGGGAGGTTCTATTGAGGAATTATGGGCTTTCAACGAGGAAGTGGTTGCAAGAGCAATCTTTAAGAGTGAAATTCCTATTATTTCAGCAGTAGGGCATGAAACAGATTTTACAATCGCAGATTTTGTTGCCGATTTACGTGCGCCAACACCGACTGCAGCAGCTGAACTAGCAGCACCGAACGTTATAGAGTTACAAGAAAAGGTATTACAAAGAACTCTAAGATTGCAAAGAGCAATGAGAGAGTTAGTACATAAAAAAGAAGAAAAATTACAAGTATTGCAAAAATCTTATGCATTCCGTTATCCAAGACAAGTATATGAACAAAAGGAAGAGCAATTAGATAGAGCGTTAGAACAGCTTGTTTTAGCGAAAGAGCGCTACATTGATAAAAAGGTAAATCAGTTAAAACAGCTTTCATTTTATTTAGAGAAGCACCACCCGTCTCAAAAAATTATGCAAACAAAGGTAGCGATTGAAACGTTGCAAAAGCAATTACAACGTGAAATGCAAACATTACTTCAAACGAAAGAATTTGCATTTGTAAGAGCTGCTCAAAAACTTGAAGCATTAAGTCCGCTTAAAGTAATGATGAGAGGATACGGGCTTGTATATGATGAAGAGAAGCAAGTGTTAAAAAGTGTGAAAGATGTCAGCCTTGGAGATGCTGTTTCAGTTCAATTACAAGATGGAATACTAGATTGTAGCGTATCAGGCATAGAGGAGCGTGAATTGAATAATGGAAAATAAATGGTAGCAGTAATCATCAAAGGAAATGAAGTTGCGGAGAAAAAACGAGCACAATTAACAGAAGAAGTTGTGAAGTTGAAAGAGCAAGGGATTGTACCAGGATTAGCAGTTATTTTAGTGGGAGAAGATCCAGCATCTCGTTCTTACGTAAAAGGAAAAGAAAAAGGCTGTGAACAAGTAGGAATTTATTCTGAGCTAATTGAACTTCCTGAAACGATTACTGAGGAACGTTTGCTTGCTGAAATCGATCGCTTAAATGGCGATGACCGCATTAATGGCATATTAGTGCAATTACCTTTACCAAAACATATTGAAGAAAAAGCTATCATTGAAAGAATTTCACCAGAAAAGGATGTAGATGGATTTCACCCAATCAGCGTGGGACGTATGATGACGGGACAAGATACATTCCTTCCATGTACACCGCATGGTATTGTAGAATTAGTAAAAGAAACGAATCTTGATATTTCGGGAAAACATGTTGTAATAATTGGAAGAAGTAATATTGTCGGCAAACCAGTGGGGCAATTGTTCTTAAATGAAAATGCAACTGTCACATATTGTCATTCTAAGACGCAAAATATTAAAGAATTATCGAAGTTAGCTGATATTTTAATCGTCGCTGTTGGACGACCTAAAATGGTAACAGCTGATTATATGAAAGAAGGCGCGGTTGTAATTGACGTTGGTGTGAATCGATTAGAAACAGGCAAGCTTTGTGGTGATGTTGACTTTGACAACGTGTTAGACGTTGCGGGTTACATTACGCCTGTGCCAAAGGGTGTTGGTCCAATGACGATTACAATGCTTCTTCATAATACTGTTGAATCTGCCAAGCGCGCAGGTGTCGTTTGTAAATAAATGAAACGTAGGACGGCTAGAGAAAGAGCTATGCAAGCATTATACCAAATGGATATTACAGGTGAATTAGAACCGAAGGTAGCGGTGGAAAATACGCTAGATGAAGGTGAAGAAACAAATGAGTTTTTAGAATCACTTGTTGTAGGATTTGTAGACAATAAAGAAGAGATTGACGCAGCAATTCGTCAAAACTTAAAAAAGTGGAAGCTTGAGCGTATTAGTATTGTGGATCGTAGTATTTTACGTGTAGCTGTGTATGAAATGAAGTACATGGAAGAAATTCCACACAACGTAACAATTAACGAGGCAATTGAAATTGCTAAAACATTTGGGGATGAGGAATCTCGTCGTTTTATTAACGGCGTTTTATCTAATATAAAAGATACACTGTAAATGGCTGAACATATGTTAGATATGGGTCAAGATACAACTCTTGGTAAAGTAGAAATTGCACCAGAAGTAATTGAAGTAATTGCAGGTATTGCAGCTGCTGAGGTAGAAGGTGTGGCGGCAATGCGTGGTAATTTTGCTACTGATGTTGTTGAGAAGTTAGGTAAGAAAAATCATGGTAAAGGTGTAAAGGTTGAATTAGCAAACGAAGATATTATCGTTGACCTTTATGTTGTAATGTATTTTGGTGTAGCAATTCCAGTTGTTGCACAAAAGATTCAAGACAATATTCGCCAAGCACTCTTTACAATGACAGGACTTGAGCCAAAAGAAGTGAATGTTCACATCGTTGGCGTAACATTCGAAACACAAAAAACAGAAATTGAACCAGTGTAAATGATAAAAAAAGTATTAATAGCCAATCGTGGGGAAATTGCTGTACGAATTATTCGTGCTTGTAAAGAAATGGATATTGAAACAGTTGCAATTTATTCAGAAGCAGATAAAGAGTCACTTCACGTACAAATTGCAGATGAGGCGTATTGTGTAGGACCAACAGTTTCAAAAGAAAGTTATTTAAATTTGACGAACATTATTAGCGTTGCGAAGTTAACTGGTTGCGATGCTATCCATCCGGGATACGGATTTTTAGCAGAGAATGCAGATTTCGCAGAGTTATGCCGTGAATGTAACTTAATTTTTATCGGTCCAAGTCCAGAAGCTATTTCAAAGATGGGCACAAAAGACGTTGCTCGTGATACAATGGAAAAAGCAGGGGTTCCGATTGTACCAGGTTCACAAGGGATTATAAAAAATACCGAAGAAGCGATCGAGCTTGCAAATCAAATTGGATATCCAGTTATTATTAAAGCGACTGCAGGTGGCGGCGGAAAAGGTATTCGTGTTGCACGCCATGAAGAAGAGCTTGTAAAAGGAATTCAAATTACACAGCAAGAAGCTAGTACCGCTTTTGGGAACCCTGGTGTATACTTAGAAAAGTACGTTGAAGATTTCCGCCATGTTGAGATTCAAATAATGGCAGATACACACGGGAATGCCATTCATTTAGGAGAGCGTGATTGTACAATTCAGCGCCGTTTGCAGAAACTATTAGAAGAAAGTCCATCACCTGCACTTGATGAAAATGTTCGCAAGCAGATGGGTGAAGCGGCAGTTAAAGCGGCGGTAGCGGTTGATTATACAGGTGCTGGTACGGTTGAGTTTATTTATGAATATAAAACGAAAAGCTTTTATTTCATGGAGATGAATACGAGAATTCAAGTTGAGCATCCGGTTACTGAAATGGTAACAGGAATGGACTTAATTAAAGAGCAAATTCTTGTTGCTTCTGGAGAAAAGTTATCGTTACAGCAAGAAGAAGTACAATTTAATGGTTGGGCAATTGAATGCCGAATTAATGCGGAAAACCCTGCCAAAAAATTTATGCCATCTCCAGGTAAAGTAGAAATGTACTTACCACCAGGCGGATTTGGTATTCGCGTCGATTCAGCTGTATATCCGGGATATTCAATCCCACCTTTCTATGATTCGATGGTTGCTAAATTAATTGTTCACGGAAAAACACGTGAAGAGGCAATTGCAAAAATGAAGCGAGCGCTTAGTGAATTTGTCATTGAAGGCGTACATACAACAATCCCGTTCCATTTGCAATTGTTAGATCATCCTGATTTTGTAAAAGGTGAGTTTAATACGAAGTTTTTGGAAGAGCATGAACTTGTGACGCAGTGAATGTTTAAAATTCAAGAAGTTCGTGAATTAATTAAATTAATTGATAGCTCTAATATTGATGAATTTGAATACAAAAAAGACGGTACAACAATCAAAATGAAAAAGCGTGGTAATGAAGTTGTTGCGATGCAAGCGCCTGTAGCGAAACAAGCTATGCAACCAGTAGCACCTGTTGAAGTTGAAACAGCAGTAGCGGCAGCGCAAGTAGAAGCACCAAAACAAGAAGAGAAGAAAGCTGTTCAAGATGAAAACCTACATAAGATCACCTCACCAATGGTAGGTACATTCTATTCTTCATCTTCACCTGATACACCTCCATATGTAAGTGTTGGAGACAGAGTATCGAAAGATTCTATCGTATGTATTGTCGAGGCTATGAAGTTATTTAACGAAATTGACGCTGATGTAGAGGGCGAAATTGTTGAGATTCTTGTTAATAACGGACAGCTTGTTGAGTATGGACAACCGCTATTTCTTGTGAAAGCGTAAGTGTTAAAAAAACAAACGGTTTGGCTATTAACGATGTTAAGTTTAGTTGTTGTACTATCTGTGTATTACGTAACAACTCCTGACAAAATGAATACAGCATCGCCGGCAACAGGTGAAAAGATTGGACAAGAGAAACAAGGTACTGACAAAGCAGTAACAAACGAAACGCCAAATAAAGAAACAACAAAAGAAACTCCAAACAAAGAAACTACAAGCGAGGAAACACCAAATAAAGAGACAACAAATAAAGAGACAGATAAAAAAGAAAATGTTAAAAAAGAAACAAGTAAAAAAGAGGGGAATGTATCAGTTCAATCAAGTGATGAGAATTTCACAGCTTTACGTATGCAAATGGAAGATAAGCGTAGTGCTGAAAGAGAAAAATTACAAAATGTAATAAAGTCTTCTAACGCTACAGCTGAAGAAAGAAGCAAGGCAAAAGATGGTATGGATGCAATCGCTACAATGGAAACAAAAGAAGGTTTACTTGAAACAGTTATTAAAGCTCAAGGAGGATATAAAGATGCCCTTGTAAGAGCTGATGGAACTGACATTAGAGTAACAGTGAAGGCAGCGAAACATTCACAAAAAGAAGCGAACAAAATTATACAGCTTGTAAGAAGTGAAGGCGGTTCTAAAAATGTAGGTGTGAAATTTGATCCATCAGCAAAATAAATGGACAATAAAGATAAAAATTCGAAGTTCTCATTTTTTCGAAACTTATTGAATGGGGATGAAAAAGAAAGCAGTGAGAAGGGGAAAAAGGTAACACCTAAGTTTTTACTTGTCCTACTTATTCTTGGGATTTTGCTTATGTTTTCTAGTAATTTCTTTTCAGGTAAAAAAGAAGAAGTACCTGTATTTAAAGAACAAAAAACTCAAAATCAAGAAAAAGACGTACCAACTTTTGGACAAAAAAGTAACGATAGTATGTCAAATGTAGAAAAGTATGAAAAAGCGTATGAACAAGAATTAAAAACAGCTTTAGAAGAAATAGCAGGGGTAAAAGATGTAACAATTAAAGTGAATTTAGATTCATCTGAAGAAAAAATATTAGAAAAAAATACAGTGAAACGTTCACAAACAACAGGTGAAACAGATAAAACAGGCGGTAAGAGGGAAGTAGAGGACGAGTCTCTCGATGAAAAGACTGTCATTATACGTGAAGGTGATAAAGAAACTCCCGTTGTTTTACGGACAGAGAAACCGAAAGTAAGAGGTGTTCTCGTCGTAGCAAAAGGAGTGGATAATATACAAGTTAAAGCAATGGTAAAAGAAGCTGTGATAAGGCTGCTAGATGTACCAGCCCATCGCGTTTCAGTTTCACCGAAAAATTGAGTGAAGGGTATGCAATTTGTTACAGAGTGGATTAGAAATATTATCGTTTTTTTACTCTTAGCGACAATGCTTCATCTTATTCTCCCAAACTCGAATTTACAAAAATACGTTAAATTCGTCGTAAGTCTACTATTAGTTGTATTAATTTTAACACCTCTTTTTAAACTGTTGCAAACAGATGTAAATGAAGTAATTGCAAATTTTAATGAAGAAAAGTATGTAGCAGAGGGATCTGTAAAAAATTCAATAGATTCGAAGAAAAAAGAAATACAAGCTCTAACACGTGCATATAGTTTAGAAGAGATGGCTACCAAAATGAAAAAAGAAGTAGGGAAAGAGTTTGAGAAAAAGTATGGTATGACAGTCTCTGAAATACAAATAGTCGCAGCGGAAAGTACAAAAGAAGTAAAGTCAGCAAAAGATATTCAATCTGTTGTTGTGACGTTGAAAGAAAAAGAACGCAGTGAAAATGACGCAATCGAAACAGTAAAGCCAATTGAAATTAATACGAATGAACCTCCAAAAAAGGTAGAAGAAACGAATGTAGAAATGAAAGATTTCTTTTCAAGCAGGTGGCAACTAGAGAATAAACAAATCCAAGTTCAAACGGAAGGGAGGACAGGTAGAGTAAATGGACAATAAATGTTGAGGAAGTTTGGAGCTAAGCTGCTATTTGCTTGCTTCCTTTTCTTTTCTTTACCGGTTGTTGTACAAGCTTCTCCTGTAGAAACAAACGTCGTTGATCAACAATTGGATAAGCTCGGAATTGAAGATGTGAAGCAATTTTGGGACGGGCTTGTTACAAAATATGGAGGTTATTTACCAGAGAGTCAAAAAGGAAGCTTTATGGAGTTTGTAAAGGGAGAAAAAGAATTCTCTATAAAAGAGTGGATGCTAGGTTTATTAAAATATTTGTTTCACGAGCTTGCTGCAAATGGAAAGCTACTTGGAACACTCATTATGCTCACAATTTTTAGTGCATTGTTGCAATCACTGCAATCTGCATTTTCAAAGAGTAGTGTAAGTAAAATTGCGGATGCAGTTGTATATATGGTACTTATTATTTTCGCTTTAAATAGTTTTTATGTCGTTATGACATATGCAAGAGAAACGATACAAACAATGGTAGATTTCATATTAGCGCTATTGCCAATCTTGCTTGCACTCATAGCAACTGGAGGTGGTGTTGTATCTGTATCGTTTTTTCATCCGATTATCATCTTTTTAATGAATACGAGCGGGCTTTTGATGAATTATATCGTTCTACCACTTTTATTACTTGCAACGATATTAAGTATTGTAAGTACGATGAGTGATCAATATAAAGTTACGAAATTGTCCAAGCTTCTGCAAAATATTAGCGTTGGGATTATCGGTATTTTTTTAACAATTTTTTTAGGGGTATTATCTGTACAAGGAACAGCGACAGCGGTTGCCGATGGGATAGCTGTGAAAACTGCTAAATTTGTAACAGGGAACTTCATTCCTGTAGTTGGAAGGATGTTTACAGAGGCGGCGGATACAGTTATTAGTGCGTCGGGATTATTAAAAAACACAGTGGGAATCATAGGGCTCGTTATTCTATGTTTAATCGTCGCTTTTCCTGCGATTCAAATTTTTTGTATCGCGTTTATTTATAAATTCGCAGCAGCAGTATTGCAACCAGTTGGCGGAGGAGCAATTATTCAATGTTTAGATATCATTGGACGAAGCATTATTTACGTATTTGCTTGCTTAGCTATCGTATCATTTATGTTCTTTTTAAGTATCACAATTATTATTGCTGCAGGGAACATTACGCTCATGATGCGGTAGATGTTTCTTATTTTAATCGATCAAATTCACTCTATTTTACAAATGATTGAGAGAGTAGCGAGTGAAGCGAAAGTTAGCAACGTCTATGTAGAAACGTTATTGAAAATTATTGGGATTGCTTATATCGCTGAGTTTGGAGCGCAAATTACGAAAGATGCTGGGCAAGGTGCAATCGCTTCGAAAATTGAACTAGCTGGTAAAATTTTAATTCTCGTTATGGCAATTCCTATTTTGACAGTTGTAATTGAAACTATTCTCGGATTTTTACCGACGGGATAAATGGTGAAAATAATTGGTGCAGTCTTAATCGTTGCGGTAAGCACTTTTTTCGGGTTTTCATACGCAAAAAGATATAGTGAGAGGCCGCGGCAACTTAGACTATTAAAATCAGCACTCCAATCATTAGAAGCAGAAATTATGTATGGACACACCCCTTTATCTGAAGCTGCCGAACGATTAGTTAAACAAATGCCCAATCCATTAAATTGGATATTTCAAAGCTTCGCCAAAAAACTAGAAAACGGGGAACAAACAGTAAGGGAAGCTTGGATAGAAAGTTTGAAAGAGAATTGGAAGTTAACGGCATTTCAACAAACCGAGTATGAAATCTTGCAGCAATTTGGTGAAACACTTGGACAACATGATCGAGAATCACAACAAAAACATATTCGATTATGTATTACACATTTAGAGAGAGAGGAAGGAGAAGCGAAAGCGTTACAACTGCAATATGAAAAAATGATCAAGAGCTTAGGGGTACTAGCGGGGCTACTTATCGTAATTTTACTGCTATAGATGAAAGAAGTATTAGAGGTTTTACCAAAAACGATGAAACAGTTAGTTGAAAGTTGTAAGTGGTGCGATACTTTAGAGGAAATTCGTGTTCGAATTGGAAGACCGCTAGAGTGTATTGCGCATGGAGAGGTGTTTTTTTATGACTATATCGCTACAGCAGAAGATGCCAGTTACTTATTGAATAAGTTAAGTCAATTCTCAATTTATACGATGGAAGAGGAATTGAAACGTGGGTATGTGACACTGCGAGGGGGACATAGAATTGGCCTAGCAGGAAAAGTCATTACAGAGAAAAGTACAGTGAAAATGATTCGTGATGTCTCTTCATTTAATATTCGTATTGCTCGTCAAAAAATAGGAATAGCTGAGCCGCTTTTGCCGTATTTGTATGAATCAAGGTGGTTAAACACGATGGTAATTGGCCCGCCACAAACGGGGAAAACGACACTTTTAAGAGATGTAGCACGTTGCATGAGTCAAGGGGTCGGTGCTTCGAAAATTCCTTCTTGCAAAGTGGGGATTGTTGATGAGCGGTCAGAAATTGCTGGATGTGTGAAAGGAATCCCTCAGTATGAATTTGGTACACGAGTAGACGTGTTAGACGCATGTCCAAAGGCTGAAGGAATGATGATGATGATTCGTTCTATGAGTCCAGATGTTTTGATTGTAGATGAGATTGGACGTAAAGAAGATAGTGAAGCAATTATGGAGGCGGTGCATGCAGGGGTCCAGCTTTTTATAAGTGCACACGGGTTTTCTTATGATGATGTTGTGAAACGTCCATCGCTACAGGCGGTGCTGGAGCTTGGCATATTTGATAGGTTTGTGGAGTTATCAAAAGCAAGAGGCCCCGGAACAGTTATGCAAGTGAAAGATAGATATGGAAAACCAGTACTACCGAATCGAAAGGCTCAAGGCGTATGGTGAATGAAACAGTGGCTAGCGGCAATGGAAACATCCGTGCTCGTAATGGGGTTACTTCGGTTGTTTTCAGGTAGCGCGGAAATATTCGCCGCTTTGCTCATGCTTTACGTGAATGATGCGAAGAAAGCATTGTTTATAAATGGTATGTTGGCGTTTGTTGGACCGACCGTATTAATTTTAACAATGACAATAGGCATAGCGAGTGTAGCGAGTGAAATCTCTTTCTTGAAACTCTTTTTTCTGGCACTTGGAATTGGCTGCATTTTTATCGCATTGTTGAAATAGGTGATTGTAAATGAAGAGAATGAAATAATTGGTCTCACCACGCTTAAACATATTCATTATGAGAAGAAACAATCTCACATTGGTAGTTGGCTTGGCTATCCATATTGGGGCAAAGGGTATAATGAGGCAGCTAAAAAAGAAATCTTTAAAATCGCTTTTTTAGACTTACAACTTACATACGTATTCACTGGTGCTAAAACGACTAACATTCGCTCGTTAAAAGCACAAGAAAAACTACCTTACATTTCATTGCATGTGGAAAGCAAGTTTCCAGGCGAACATGCTGCACTGGAGAAAGAAGTAAAGTCACCTTGCGTACTACATGTCGTATCACGCAAGAATTTTTTAAATTGGCTGGACGTACAAAATGAGGGGGGAAAATATGAAGGTTTTGAAAATTAGATGAAGGTTTTGAAAATTAGTTTAACAATTGCAGTAGAATTATCTCTTATTTATCTTTTTTCAAAATTGGTCGGTTGGTCATTTATGGATATCTTTTCCCTTGGCACTTTAGCAATATTTGCAATTACATGGTTAATTATTATGAGTACCCATAGAAACAACATGACAGATCATGCAATAAGTAAAACATTAACTGGTGTTGAGACTGGTGAAATAAAACCATTTCAATTCATTTTTACACCATATATAGCGGGTACTCTTTCACTTGTTTTAGTTAGTTTTGTTGTCACCGCGATTTACTATATGCCCTATTTCCTATAAATGATTTCAGTAAACGATTTTCGTACAGGTTTAACAATTTCAGTGGACAATGCCCTTTGGCAAGTAATGGATTTCCAACACGTAAAACCAGGTAAAGGTGCTGCATTCGTTCGCTCTAAACTACGTAACCTTCGCACAGGATCTGTTCAAGAGAAAACATTCCGTGCAGGTGAAAAAGTAGAAAAAGCACACATCGAAAACCGTCGTATGCAATACTTATACGCGAGTGGTGAGTCTCACGTATTTATGGATAACGGAACTTATGAGCAAATCGAACTTGGCGAAAACCAAATCGAGCGCGAACTTAAATTCCTAAAAGAAAACATGGAAGTATCTATTATGACATACCAAGACGAAGTACTTGGTGTTGAACTTCCGAACACAGTTGAATTAAAAGTGTCAGAAACAGAGCCTGGTATTAAAGGTGACACAGCTTCTAACGTAACAAAACCAGCTACATTAGAAACTGGTCTTGTTGTACAAGTACCAATCTTCATTAACGAAGGCGAAATGCTTATCATCAACACTGGTGAAGGTAAATACGTTTCTCGTGCATAGATGGAGAAAATTGAAAGATTAAGAAGCGCATTTGCTGAGGCTGGTATTGATGGTATTTTGTTAACAAATGAACATAGTCGTAGATACATGGCTAACTTCACTGGAACAGCTGGTGTTATACTTATTTCAAAAGAGCGTGCTCAATTTATTACGGATTTTCGTTATGTAGAGCAGGCTAGTAAACAAGCTGTTGGATATGAAATCGTGCAGCATGCAGGATTAATTATTGATGAAGTTGCAAAGCAAGTGAAAGAACTTGGAATTCAAAAGCTTGGCTTTGAGCAGGATACTCTTACATATAGCTCTTACGTAACGCATAGTGAAGCGATCGAAGCTGAATTTATCCCGACTTCTGGGCTTGTAGAAAAGTTACGCTTGATAAAGACTGATTCAGAGATTAAGATATTAAAGGAAGCTGCACAGATTGCAGATGCTGCCTTTGAGCATATTCTATCATTCATTCGCCCGGGAGTATCTGAAATTGAAGTGTCAAATGAACTTGAATTTTTCATGAGAAAACAAGGAGCAACATCTTCTTCGTTTGATATTATCGTTGCTTCAGGTCTTCGTTCGGCATTACCGCACGGCGTGGCATCTGAAAAAGTGATAGAAACAGGAGATTTCGTTACATTAGACTTCGGCGCTTATTACAAAGGATATTGTTCTGATATTACTCGTACAATTGCAGTCGGTGAACCATCTGATAAATTAAAAGAAATTTATCACGTCGTTTTAGAAGCACAACTACGTGGTGTAAACGGTATTAAAGCTGGTTTAACAGGCCGCGAGGCGGATGCATTAACGCGTGATTACATAACGGAAAAAGGATATGGTGAATACTTTGGACACTCTACTGGTCATGGAATCGGTCTTGAAATCCATGAAGCGCCAGGTTTAGCGTTCCGTTCTGATACAGTACTTGAACCAGGTATGGCTGTCACAGTAGAACCAGGTATTTATATTCCAGGTATTGGCGGCGTACGTATTGAAGATGATATCATTGTAACGAGTGAAGGTAATGAAGTAATTACGAAATCACCAAAAGAACTTATTATTTTGTAAATGAAAAAGTTACTCCTCGTAAACGGTCCAAACCTAAATCGCCTCGGTGTTCGTGAGGTAAACGTATATGGAAAGGGCACGTTAGCGACACTTGAAGCAGATATGAAGCAAGAAGCAGAAACAATGGGAGTGGAGTTAGAATGTTTCCAATCGAATCATGAAGGTGCGATTATCGATCGTCTTCATGAGGCTGAAGATATATATGAAGGGATCATTTTAAATCCTGGAGCATTTACGCATTATAGCTATGCGATTCGAGATGCAATTGCGAGCATTTCGATTCCTGTTATTGAAGTACATATTTCTAACATTCACCAACGTGAATCGTTCCGTCACGAATCTGTGACGGCGGCTGTTTGTGCGGGACAAATTGTTGGATTTGGTTTTTATGGCTATAAGTTAGCGTTATTTGCATTAATGGAGAAATTAAGGGAGGCATAATTGAGCGGAGGTGTTGATGTGAGTCAAGAACAATTAGGAACAAGGAATTATGTGCAAATCGGTTTGTTTGGTGGGATTTTTTGGGGAGGGATATGGTATTTCCTTCATATATTTTCATTCACGGAAGCGGGACCTAATTATTTACTGTTACCATTTGCGTTTGGGAGTTGGAAAGAAGGGATATGGGGCAACCTGTCAGGAATTGTTTGCATGGGACTTCTTTCAATTTTGATTTCCTTTTTGTATAAAGTGTTTTTGGCGAAATTTGAAGGAATCATTCCAGGGATTATTTATGGGCTATTTTGGTGGGCGTTACTGTTTTTCGGAATGGGTTTAATGGCACCTGTTATTAAAAGTGCGTTCAATTTGCCGAAAGAGACGATTGTGACGACAATATGTATTTTTATATTGTATGGTGTGTTTATTGCATACTCTGTTTCTTACGCAGTAAATAGTAATAAAGCGGAGCAAGAAGGAGAAGAGAAGACGAACTATTCAAATAAGTAAGTGATTGTCTTATTTCAAAACGGCAGAACCCAGTATGACAATTGCCTCTTTTTCTACATAAGAGAGAAACAAATACAGGTTGGTGTTAACATGGCAGAAGAGTCAAAACAAATATATGGCGGGCAAGCAGTCATAGAAGGAGTTATGTTTGGCGGTAGAGAATATACTGTTACAGCGGTTCGTCGTAAAGATAAATCGATTGAATTTTATCGATTACCACGCGTTCGTAATAAAGCATTATCTATCCTAAAAAAAATTCCATTTTTACGAGGTATTGCCGCTATTGTGGACGCAAGTGCGAATGGAGCAAAGCATTTAAACTTCGCTTCAGAACGATTTGATGTCCACCCAGAAGATGATGAACAAATTGCAAATAAAAAAGAAGAACAATCGAAATTAACGATGGTATTAGGAGTTGCAGCAGTTGGCGTTTTATCTTTCATATTCGGTAAAGTCATTTTCACAGCAGTTCCTGCACTATTAGCTGAATTAACGAGACCGATTTTCCCATCTCATACAGGGCAAATCATTGTCGAAAGTGTCATTAAGCTCATGCTACTATTGAGCTATATATACTTTATTTCTTTAACCCCACTTATTAAACGGGTATTTCAGTATCATGGTGCGGAGCATAAAGTAATCAATGCTTATGAGAATAATCTTCCTATGACTGTAGAAAACGTTCAAAAGCAAACCCGCCTCCATTATAGATGTGGTAGTAGCTTTATTATATTTACAGTCATTATTGGAATGTTTGTTTATTTCCTCGTTCCTACAGATCCACTTTGGGCACGAGTAATAAACCGAATTTTATTAATTCCAGTCGTTCTCGGCATTTCGTTTGAAGTACTACAATTTACGAATCGATTGCGAGATATTCCTGTATTACGCATACTTGGATATCCCGGATTATGGCTGCAACTATTAACAACAAAAGAACCAACAGATGATCAAGTGGAAGTAGCTATTGCATCGTTTGAAGAATTATTACGTTTAGAAAACAAACAATAAATGAACGGTCGTTCGTTTACTTTCGCTATATTTGTGCTTATAATCGGATTAGCAATATTCGGCCTTGTTTCATCTGTAATTACAAATCCAATGGGTGTATTAAAAAATATCGGGTATATGTTACTTGTTGTCGGTATCTTTTACTTGCTATACAAGATGTTTACAAATTCCAGTGGTTCTGCAAATTCGCAAAGCTCATATAAGCGCGCTGCAAAACAATCGAACCGCAAACATGGGAAACAAAATGTAGCACCCCTAAGCAATTCATTCTTGAAACGAAATACTTCTGATGACAAGGGCAAAAAGGGTAATTCTCCATCGTTGAAACGAAAAAGAAAACAATCTCATTTAACTGTCATTGAAGGTAAAAAGAACAAAAAGAAAGACCGTGCTTCCTTTTAGATGAAAGCAATTATTTTTGATTTTGATGGATTAATTGTGGACACAGAAACAATATGGTTTCACTCTTTCAGAGATGCTGTTCGGGAGTACGGCGGAGAGTTACCTTTAGAGGAATTTGCGAAATGTATTGGAACGACAGATGATGTACTTTATGCATATTTAAAGGAACAATTAAAAGAAAAGTTTAACGAGAGTGCACTAAAAGAAAAGGTGACGACTTTACATAAAGAGAAGATGAAAATACCAGAAGCGCGTGATGGGGTAAAAGAATATTTAGAAGAAGCGAAAGAAATGGGATTGAAAATCGCATTAGCTTCTAGTTCATCTAGAGAATGGGTTGTTCGTTTTTTAGAAGATCTACAGATTCGAGATTATTTTGAAGTAATTAAAACGAGAGAAGATGTTGAGAAGGTAAAACCAGATCCAGCACTTTATCGAATTGCAATAGAGGAATTAGGAATTGAACCATCAGAAGCTGTTGTATTTGAAGACTCATTAAATGGATTGAAAGCAGCGATTGCGGCAGGATTAAAATGCGTCGTTGTTCCAAATGATGTGACAAGAAATTTACTATTTGAAAATCATCACCTTCGAATTGAAAGTATGATAGATAAAAGTTTGAAAGAAGTGCTTGAAAGTATAAAGAAAGACCGTATTTCCTAAATGGAAGATTATATTGAACAAATTTATTTGTTGATTGATGAAAAGGGTTATGCCCGCGTATCTGATATTGCTGAAGCGCTTAGTGTACATCCATCCTCTGTAACAAAAATGGTGCAAAAATTAGACAAAGATGAATATCTAATTTATGAAAAATATAGAGGGCTTGTATTAACATCAAAAGGTAAAAAAATCGGAGAACGTCTCGTATATCGTCATGACTTGCTAGAGCAGTTTATGCGTATTATTGGTTTGGATGAAAACAAGATTTACAATGATGTTGAAGGGATTGAACATCATTTAAGTTGGGAAGCGATTGACCGTATCGGTGATTTAGTACAATACTTTGAACAAGATGGGGTCCGAGTAGAAACACTTCGTGGTGTTCAAAAAGCAAATGAAGAGAAAAGTAATTAAATGAAACCATTTATGCCAAAACTCGTTTACTTTGAACCGGGGGCGCTCGAATATCCGCTCGGAAAAGAGCTTTATGAGAAGTTTACGAAGATGGGATTAGAAATTCGTGAAACGACATCACACAATCAAATTAGAAATTTACCAGGCGAAAATGAATTGCAAAAGTATCGTAATGCAAAGGCAACACTTGTCGTTGGGGTGAGGAAGACGCTAAAGTTTGATACATCAAAACCGTCAGCTGAATATGCAATTCCGCTCGCAACAGGCTGTATGGGACATTGTCATTATTGTTATTTGCAAACGACGCTTGGTAGTAAACCTTACGTTCGTGTGTATGTGAATCTAGATGAAATATTTGAGAAGGCACAGCAATATATGGATGAAAGGGAACCAGAAATAACAAGATTTGAAGCGGCGTGTACATCAGATATCGTTGGAATTGATCATTTAACGCATGCATTAAAGCGGGCAATCGAATTTATCGGAGAAAGTGAGAATGGGCGTTTACGTTTCGTTACGAAATATTCGCACGTTGATCATTTATTAGATGCAAAGCATAATGGAAAAACGCGTTTTCGATTTAGCATTAATTCACGTTATGTGATTAAAAATTTTGAACCGGGGACATCGCCGTTCGAAGAGAGAATTGAGGCTGCTCGTAAAGTGGCAGGGGCTAATTATCCACTTGGCTTTATCGTTGCGCCACTTTATATGCATGAAGGATGGGAAAAAGGGTATCGTGAATTGTTTGAGAGATTATACAATGCTTTGAAAGATATGGTGATACCAAATTTAACGTTTGAATTAATTCAGCATCGCTTTACGAAGCCGGCAAAAAAGGTTATTCAAGCGCGTTATCCGAATACGAAACTTGAAATGGACGAAGAGAAGCGGAAATATAAATGGGGACGATACGGTATTGGGAAATACGTCTATAAAAAAGATGATGCAGAAATATTGGAGGAAACGATTCGAGGATATATTCGCCACTTTTTTCCTGACGCAGAAATTCAATATTTCACATGAATGCACAGCCAAATGTTAAAAGGTGTACTCGAAGGTTGCATCCTATACATCATTTCGCAAGAAGAAGTGTACGGATACGAACTAAGCACAAAATTAAATAAGCACGGCTTTACATTTGTGAGTGAAGGCAGCATATATCCTTTATTGTTACGTATGCAAAAAGAGAAGCTGATTGAAGGAACATTAAAAACTTCCTCACTCGGTCCAAAGCGAAAATATTATCATGTAACCGATAAAGGAATAGAACAGCTTGAAGAATTTAAACAAAGCTGGGGAATGGTTTCAACGACGGTGAACAACTTATTACAAGGGGAGTGAATGGGGATGAAGGCGAAAGACATGATTGAATTGAACAACAAAAAACGCGAACTTCTAACATCTGAAAACGAAGCTTCTTATGGCGATATGCTAGTATATCTTCGGTTATCTAACGTACCTGAACAACAAGTAGAAGAACTATTATTAGAAATATTAGATCATCTCATCGAGGCACAAAGAGAAAATAAAAATGCTTATGATATTTTTGGCAATGACTTACAATCTTATTGTGATGAACTCATATCGGCTTTACCAGCTCAAACAAAATTAGAAAAAACTTCTTTAATCAGCTTTGTTATTAGCTTACTTCTTGCTATACAATTTGGAATGGACGCCATTGCTTCTCTTTTCATTTTCTTTTTTGAAAAGAACACCGAAATAATAAGTCCACCTTTTAGTATTCTGGGAACTACTTTGTCTGTTTCACTAATTATACTAGGAATCCTACTTATTTTATATTTATTAAAGCGTTACTCCTTTGATCAAAAGATGAATTGGAAAAGAAGAATTCTATTTGGTATCGCTTTTGCTACTCCATTTTGTTCAGCTGTATTCTTAAATATTTATTTTAAAAAGCAACCTTATCTCATTTATCACCTAACCTTTTGGCAAAACGCCTTAATCGCTATTACATTTTACGTTTTATATAAATTACTATATAAAAAATCAAATTTTTAAATGTCAGTTAAGAAGAAAACGCAAGTACGCACCGGCAAAATGGTACGTGAACTAATGTTAGCAGACGAAGATGTAAATGCTTCGCTAATTATGGTATACAGTGAAAACGGTGTAAACGCAGAAATTAAAATCGAGGGCTTAACGCCGAAATGTAACGAAGAATTATTTTTGAGCGGAAACGTGGATTGGAACAAGAGTGTTATTTATAAAATTGTTGATTTCACTGGAAACGCTGAAGTTGGTAAAGTTACATTATCAGCGATGAACAAAAACAATGTTTCTCTAGAAATAGAACGCGTTATGTGGAGTAAAGAAAATAAAGAGGCTGCTGAGCAAGAAGAAACACCTGTAGAAGCCACGCCGAAAAAAGAAGTAGTTGTAGAAGCTCCAAAAGCAGTTACACCTGCTCCTAAACCTGTTACGCGTGTAGAAACACCTGCTATGGCACCTAAACCTACTCCGGTACCGACGCCGAAGCCAGTAAGCATAGAAGCAGCTGTAGAACTAACTACTCCAGCACCTGTGAAAAAAGCAGTCCCTACTCCAGTTACAAAGCAAGAGACAGTACCGGTTGCTCCAGCAAAACCGAAACAACCTGCTTTGACTGAAACAAATTCAAAACTACAAGAAAATTATGTAAAACTCGTGAAAAAGACAATTGAAGTTTGTCAAGATTACGAGCTTGGCATCGACATAGATGATTCTATTGAAGGCTTAAAAGAAGAACTACAAAGCCAAGGTATTAGCGTTACATTCGACAAAGAAATTATGGACGTTGTAAATCGCCTTCGTTCTTTACAAGATAAAGGAATTAAAGTAGAAAAAGTACTTAATTTACTATAAATGGGAAAAGAAAAATGGTGTTATATTAACTCTGGTCAATGTTCGCCAGCGTTTAATATGGCGTTAGATGAATGTTTATTAAATTGGCAAAGTGAAAAGAAGATGCAACCAACAATTCGTTTTTATGAATGGGAAGTACCAACATTAACAGTCGGGTATTTCCAGCGTGTTGAAAAAGATATAAATATGGATGTAGTTAACGAAAAGGAATATGGATTCGTTCGTCGTCAAACAGGCGGCAGGGGTGTACTACATGACAAAGAATTAACGTACAGTGTTATTGTGTCTGAAGATCATCCAAATATGCCAAAAACAGTTACGGAAGCATACCGCGTTATTTCGCAAGGCTTATTGGACGGTTTTAAGGCATTAGGATTAGAAGCGTATTATGCAGTTCCGAAAACAGAGGCGGATCGTGAGAATTTAAAAAATCCGCGTTCAGGAGTATGTTTTGATGCGCCATCTTGGTATGAAATTGTAGTTGAAGGAAGAAAAATCGCAGGTAGTGCTCAAACACGTCAAAAAGGTGTTATTTTACAGCACGGATCGATTCCGTTAGAAATAGATTTAGACGAACTATACGACCTATTTTTATTCCCAAATGAACGTGTGAAAGAACGTATGAAAAGTATGTTTTCTTCTAAAGCGGTAGCAATTAATAAATTGACAGACCGTACATTTACGATTGAACAGTTAATTAAAGCGTTCGAGGTTGGGTTTGAAAAAGGATTGGACATAGAGCTTGTGCCATATGAATTAACAGAAGAACAGTTACATGAAGTTCAAGCATTAGCAAAAGAGAAGTATGAAAGTAAGGAATGGAATTATAAAAAATAAGTGTCAACAACTTGGATTATTTTATTAGCCGTAATCGTAGCGTTCATCGGTTACACTGTATGGATGTATTTCTATCAGAAAAAATTAATTAAAACTCTTACAGAAGAAGAATTTCGCGCTGGCTACCGTAAAGCACAGCTTATCGATATTCGCGAAGCAGACGAATATAACGCAGGGCACATTTTAGGTGCACGTAACATTCCGTTATCACAAATTCGCCTTCGTCATAAAGAACTTCGCCAAGATCAACCTGTTTACTTATACTGCCAAAGCGGATTCCGTACAGGCCGTGCAGCTCAATACTTAAAAAAACAAGGTTACAAAGATTTCTACCAATTACAAGGTGGATTTAAATCTTGGACAGGTAAAATTAAAAAGAAATAAATGCAAGAAGAAAAAACATTTGTGGGAACAACAGGTGGGGCTACAGATCGCGTTACGGATCCTATTCCGTTAAAAGAACTTCCAAAATATTTTCCGGCGAAATTTAAAGTTCCTACCTTTTTACCGTATGATATTACGAGTGATGTGTTGGGTGAAGTAAGAATGATTGAAAAGAAGAATGCTGTCTTAACGATTAAATATAAACAACAGGAGCAAGGTAGACATGAGTATATTGAGCTAACTGTTGCAAATTTCTCTTACAGTTTTCCGGGTTTTGTAGAAGAAAAGCGATTTCAAGAACAAATGAAATTGAATAATGGAGCGTCTGCTTATTTTAAAAATAAAGATGATTTCGAGAGAGGAGAGGAATTTGCTACGCTTCTATGGAAAGAAAAGGGGATTGAATATCAGTTATTATATCGTAATGTAGAAGAGAACGATGCAGATGTAATAAAAAAGAATCTATATTACATTGCAAACAATATGAAATAAATGGCCAATATAAAACAAATCGCTAAAACTGCTGGTGTATCTATATCAACTGTTTCCCGTGTCTTAAATAATCACCCTTACGTAAAAGAAGACAAACGGAAACGAGTTCTAGAGGCGGTTGAAGAATTAAACTACGCAAAAAATATAAATGCTATTCATTTAATAAAGGGGAAAACATATACAATCGGGGTTATGCTCCCTTTCATTAACGTCCCTTACTTCAGTACCATTATTGAAGGAATCGGAAACGAAGCGTTAGCAGCTGGATATCACATTAATTTATGCCAAACAAATTACGATAGTATTGAAGAAATTCGTGTTCTTGAAATGATGAAAATGAAACAATTCGACGGGATGATTATTTGTTCTCGAACGAGTTCATGGGAACAAATTGAACCTTTCGCAAAATTCGCCCCTATTATTTCATGTGAAAAAATGAACCACCCCCTCATTTCATCTGTCTACGTAGATCATTATGAAGGATTCCGGCTCGGTACTGCATATTTACTAAGTAAAGGCCATGAAAAAATCGGAATTTGTTTAGCAAGAAAAACGAGTGTAAATTCCATGGAACGTGAAAAAGCGTTTGCTGATACACTTGGTAACGAAGGTAAAACGTTACATCCGGAATGGATTTTTCATCAATGCTATACAATGCAGGACGGAGCACAAATACTCCACCGTATTTTACATATGAAAAATCGTCCAACTGCTATTTTCACAGCGAATGACCAAGTAGCTGCCGGTTTATTAACAGAGGCAAGAAAACGTGGTCTTCGCGTCCCTGAAGATCTCGCTATTTTAGGATTTGATAACCATGAAATTTCAAAGGCGTTAGAAATTTCGACTATTGAACACCCTGGTCTAACGATGGGATCACGCGCTTTTACCTTATTCCATCAAGAGATGCAAGACGAACAAATAACCGGGAACTCAGAAGAACTTCCATTCCATTTAATTGAGCGAAAAACAGTCTGAATGAAAATGACAGCAAACCGCATTAAAGCTGTAGCACTTTCTCATTTCGCACGCTACGGCTATGAAGGAACTTCATTGGCAAATATTGCCCAAGAAGTTGGGATTAAAAAACCATCGATTTACGCACACTTTAAAGGAAAAGAAGAGCTATATTTCATATGCTTAGAATCTGCTCTTCAAAAAGATTTGCAGAGCTTCACAGGCGATATCGAAAGCTTTTCCAATTCGTCCACTGAAGAATTGCTATTAAAATTATTAAAAGGCTACGCAAAACGATTTGGTGAAAGTGAAGAATCAATGTTTTGGTTACGAACTTCTTATTTTCCGCCTGATGCATTTCGCGAACAAATTATTAATAAAGCAAATGTACACATTGAAAACGTCGGAAAACTTTTATTCCCTGTATTTAAAAGAGCAAGCGAACAAGATGAGCTGCATAACATTGAAGTAAAAGACGCCTTAGAGGCTTTTCTATGCTTACTCGACGGTCTTATGGTTGAACTACTATACGCAGGTTTGAATCGTTTTGAGACACGTTTAGACGCTTCTTGGAAAGTATTTTGGCGCGGACTTTCAAACTGAATGGCATGGATTTATGTAATCATCGCTGGTATTATTGAAATCTTTTGGGTGATTGGACTAAAAAAAGCGGAGGCACCACTTGAATGGGCTGGTGTTGCGCTATTAATTACAATTAGTTTCGTCTTATTATTTAGAGCTTATAAAGATTTACCTGTCGGCACTGTATACGCAGTCTTCACAGGAATTGGAGCTGGCGGAATCGTTCTGACAGAGATTTTCATCTTCGGAGAACCTTTCTCTATTGTAAAAGTATTATTAATTGGTTTAATCTTCTTCGGAGTAATTGGTTTAAAACGAGTAACAGAAGAAAAAGAAGCGAAGGAGGCCGCATAAATGGCTTGGGTATTTTTAATTCTAGCTGGTATTTGTGAAATTATTGGTGTACTCTTTATGAAAGTAGCCACTGAAAAGAAAGGCTGGGCACCAAAAGTTATTTTAATCGCTAACTTCGCAGTAAGTTTCTTCTTCTTATCTCTTGCGATGGACACGTTACCGATGGGAACTGCTTACGCGATTTGGACTGGAATCGGAACTGCCGGAAGTGCACTTCTAGGCATTCTTATTTTCCGAGAATCAGCGGATTGGCGCCGTCTTGCCTTCTTAAGCTGCATTCTATGCGGCGCTGTTGGCTTAAAACTATTAAGCTAAATGTGGAAAGAAAAAGGAAAACAAATGTTAGCATGGATCACAATCGGGATCGCCATTCTACTGCAAGTAAGTTTTCATATAATAGAATGGTTGTTTCATAAAGTATTATCCATTCTTACATTCCTTCCGAACATGACACTTGAAATTTTATCTATCGTTTGGTCAATTATTGCCTCCATTGCAATCGTAATTATATGGAGTATCGCCAAACTATATAATAAGTTATTTCAAAAGGACAGTTACTCTGAAAAAGAGTAAATGGCTTTAACAGATACGAAAAATTTATTCATAATTATGTCAGTCATTTTTACAGTTATGGCAACCGTTAAAACATTTAATGAGGATAGTAAAAATGAGAGTGAAGTTATAGTAAATAGTTTACCAATATTGAAAAAAGAAATTGTGTTTGCAAAGTATATAGTAGCGATTATTATTCTATTTATAAGCGTAACGGTCGGTTGTTTCACGATGGGAATGAAGAATGGGGTTAACCTATTTGAATTTATTGAAACGACAATGGTTGCTAGTATTAGCTTTATTTTAGTGTATTTAAGCTTTGTTTTACCAATATCGTTTTGGTTAGCATATAAAAAAACTATTTTTATTACGCTTTTCATACTAATAGCACCGATAGCAATCTGTTCTATGTTCTTTCAAATCAACCTAGAACAAATTCAACTATATAACAGCGTGTTATTCGTTAGTTCAATATGCATGTTCATAGTATCTATCTTCGTTTCAGTAAGAGTATATGAAAAAAGAGAATTTTAAATGATCAAGCAACTAGTTTTAAAAGATATGATGTTGCAAAAAAAGTTAAGCTTTGTGTATCTAATATGCTTGCTTTTCCTTCTCATTGTTGATTTTCGTAGTGATAGTTTTCTGATGACATTTAGCATGTTTATACCTGTTCTTGGAATGATGCTGTCAATGAGTTACGAGGATAAAAGTAAAAGTGAAATGATAATAAATAGTTTACCGTTGCAGCGTAAAGAAATTGTCATAGCGAAATACATATTTGTAAGTATTTTAGTTGCTTTAGGTGGGATTTTCCCATTTGCTATTAGTTTAATCCAGTTGCAAAACGAAAATACAACTGTATTTATTCTATGGGGGGCGATTCTTGGAGGAATAACAGGTGGTTTTGTTTATAGCATAATTGTGCTCCCGATTGAATTTGCAGTAGGGTACAACAGCGCAAAACAAATTGCTCCTTTTATCGGAATTGCATTTGGGTATTTAAGTGGACTGATTGTAAGTAAAGTATGGTTAAGTGTAGAAAATGCTTGGAACACTAGTATATTCATAAATATTTGTTTCATAGCAGGGCTGCTTCTTTTATATATCATGTCTATGTTACTCTCAATTCATTTGTATAGTGAGCGTGATTTGTAAATGAAACAGTTGATTTTGAAGGAGTTTTTCTTACAAAGAAAAATGTTTCTCATCTATTTAATCTTGCCAATATACGGAGCATTCCAAAGCTCTATAGAACCATTTCAATTGGCGTATGTTTGTTTTGTTATATGTCTTTCAATGATTTCAATTTCTTTATCAGTTGAAGAAAAAAATAACACAGAAAAAATATTAGTGAGTTTACCTTTTACTAGAAGAGACATTGTTATTGCGAAATACATGACTACTGTATTTTTTATTGCATTTAGTCTAGTTGTTACATTTGTTTTCTTTGTACTACCTGTATTTGTATTAAGAGAAAATATAAATATTCCGTGGTATGCATTATTTATAGCTATTTTCTTTTCCGTTCTTTATGCTGTTATGATCCTCCCCATAAAATATAGTGGGGATAAGCGAACGGTTACTATCCTTGGAGTAGTTATATTTTTTCTTCTAATAGGCTTGTTAGGGTTTATGTGCAATATATTTGCTGATGAAAGGCTTCTGTTAATGTTTTTTCAATCGTCAGATGTGATGCTAGTTATAAGTATTTTAAGTATAGTGGCATGTTTAAGTTATTTCATCTCAATGCTTTTTTCAATTGCGATTTTTAAAGAGAAGGAGCTTTAAATGCGTCAGCTCATATATAAAGATTTATTCTTTTTTCGGGTAACTTGGTTAGTGAATCTGGGTATGCCTCTTTTATTCTTTATATTAGAGCCAGATGGTGAAATGTTATTTCCGATGAGCTGTCTATTTATAACTCTTTCCTCCGTTATGACGTTAATCTTTATGGATGAAAGGAATAAAGGTGACATTATTATAAATAGTTTACCGTTAAGCAGAAAGGATATCATTATTGCTAGATATATTTCCTGTGCAATATTCATTGTAGGGGGCATGGTTTCCACTATGCTAGTTGTTTTTCTTATAAGAGGTGTCGCTGTTATTGATGATATCGGTGCATATCATCCTAATTTGTATATTGAAATTCCGTGGTATGGAGTAGTAAAAGGGGCTGTTTACGCTTTGGTTTTTGTTGCGGCATTTTTTCCTAGTTATTACGGAACGAAATCAAAGATAGCAAGAAGTATATTGTCAGGAGCATCGATGGCAGTAGGTGGAATTGCATGGATATTTATAGGGGATGGACTGAACGAAACAGCACCATCATTCATTAATTGGATTACGAATCCATCACATCTTGGCGTATTTATAGCTGGAGGAATTATATTGGCTAGTGTGTATATCGCTTCTATGTTTCTAACAATTAAAATCTATGGATCGCGTGATTTATAGATGTTGGAGTTAAAAAACGTTTGTAAAAATTATCAAGATTTCTCAGTGGAAAATATAAGTTTTACGCTGCCACGTGGATATATTATGGGATTTGTCGGACCAAATGGTGCTGGGAAAAGTACGACGATCAAAATGATTATGAATTTAATTAGAAAAGATATCGGCGATATAAAAATTTTTGGCAAGGACAATAAGAAAGCAGAAAAGGAAATAAAACAAAATATCGGTTTTGTATATGATGAAAATCATTACTACGAGGATTTAACGTGTGAACAAATGAAGCGTATTATTGCACCGTTATATAAAAAGTGGGATGAAAATCAGTATCAATCATATATGCAACGCTTACAAGTTCCAAAGTATAAAAAAATTAAAGAACTATCTAAAGGGATGAAAATGAAGTTTGCGATTGCCATCGCACTTTCACACCACGCAGAGTTTATCATTATGGATGAACCAACAGCAGGATTGGACCCAGTTGTTCGAAGTGAATTGCTTGATATATTGCAAGAAATAGTAATGGAAGATGAAGTATCTGTATTATTTTCAACACACATTACGACAGACTTAGAACGTATTGCTGATTATATTACGTTTATCAACGATGGAGAAATTATATTTACTGGTGAAAAAGATAAATTAATGGAGAGCTATGTAATCGTAAAGGGAAGTAATGATTTATTGGACCAAGAAGGAAAAGAGCTATTTGTTGGATTACGAAAAAATAAATTTGGTTTTGAAGGTTTAGCAGAGGATAGACAAGCAATTATAGACTGGTTTGGGCAAGAAGTAATATTAGAAAAACCGACCTTGGATGATATCATCGTTTACACTGCGAAAGGGAGAGGTGCCTATGCGTCAGCTCATATATAAATGAATATTATTATTTCGAATTCTTCCCAAGACCCTATTTATGTGCAAATAAGGAAGCAATTAAGCCAGCTTATTTTAAATGGTGGTTTAAAGGGTGGAGACCAACTGCCGTCTATTCGTAGCTTAGCGAAGGAATTACAAATTAGTGTAATTACAACGAAGCGTGCGTACGAGGAACTTGAAAAAGAAGGATATATAGAAACTGTTGCTGGGAAGGGGACTTATGTTTCACGTAAAAACAATGAACTATTAAAAGAACAGCGCTTACGTTTATTGGAAAGTAAGGCTGAAGAAATTGTGAGAGAAAGTAAAGTGTTGCAGCTTTCACTTGAAGAATTACAGCAGATGATTGCGTGTTTATACGAGGGGGAATAAATGTTTATTTTGGCGTTTGTTCTTGTTGTGGCGTTAACGATTTATTTAATTGTTGATAGCAGCTGGTACAATACAGTTCATCCGGCATTCCTTCTGTTTATGTATGTAGGAATTGCGGTTGTTAGTTTCGGAATGAGAGACGAAATGTTAGATCGCTTTGAAAAGTGAATGGTATACCATTTAGAAAATGGAGAAACAATTAAAGATGTAAAAGAATTTTGCTATCGAGACCAAGGGAAAGTGTTAGAAAGAGTAGCGCACCGTGTAATGGATAATAGAGAAGTGACAGCGATTGATAAACAAGGAACAATCATTTCAATAGCATGTGAGGACATTGTAAAGGTAGAACTTGATTACATAACAGAAAGTTAAATGAAGAACCAAGACCAAGCACTTATTTTTGAAGTGACTAAAGAAGGACGCGTAGGATATAGCTTACCCAAATTAGATGTAGAAGAAGTGAAACTAGAAGATGTATTTGAGAGCGATTATATTCGTGTAGAAGATGCAGAGCTACCAGAAGTATCTGAACTCGATATTATGCGCCACTATACAGCACTTTCAAACCGTAACCACGGCGTTGATTCTGGATTCTATCCACTTGGATCTTGTACGATGAAATATAATCCGAAAATTAATGAGAATGTAGCTCGTTTTGCAGGATTTGCAAATATTCATCCACTTCAAGATGAAAAGACAGTACAAGGTGCAATGGAATTAATGTACGACTTACAAGAGCATTTAATTGAAATAACAGGTATGGATACTGTTACATTACAACCAGCAGCTGGTGCACACGGAGAATGGACAGGTTTAATGTTAATTCGTGCCTACCATGAAGCAAATGGTGACTTTAACCGTACGAAAGTAATTGTTCCTGACTCTGCTCACGGAACGAATCCAGCATCTGCAACTGTAGCTGGTTTTGAAACAATTACAGTAAAATCAAATGAACATGGTCTTGTTGACTTAGAAGATTTAAAACGTGTTGTAAACGAAGAAACAGCAGCACTTATGTTAACAAATCCAAATACATTAGGTCTATTCGAAGAAAACATTTTAGAAATGGCTGAAATCGTCCATAATGCAGGCGGTAAATTATACTATGATGGTGCAAACTTAAATGCGGTATTAAGCCAAGCGCGCCCAGGAGATATGGGATTTGACGTTGTGCATTTAAACCTTCATAAAACATTTACAGGTCCGCATGGTGGCGGTGGTCCAGGTTCTGGTCCAGTAGGTGTGAAAGCTGATTTAATTCCGTACTTACCAAAACCAATTTTAGAGAAAACGGAAAATGGCTACCACTTCAATTACGATCGTCCAGAGGCAATTGGGCGTGTGAAACCATTCTATGGTAACTTCGGCATTAACGTTCGTGCATACACATACATTCGTTCTATGGGTCCAGATGGGCTACGTGCAGTAACTGAGTATGCTGTATTAAATGCGAATTATATGATGAGAAGATTAGCACCGTTCTATGATCTTCCGTTCGATAGACATTGTAAGCATGAATTTGTATTATCAGGTCGTCGTCAAAAGAAACTTGGTGTACGTACATTAGATATTGCAAAACGTCTGCTTGATTTCGGTTACCACCCACCAACAATTTACTTCCCATTAAATGTGGAAGAATGTATTATGATTGAACCAACAGAAACAGAATCAAAAGAAACGTTAGATGGTTTCATTGATAAGATGATTCAAATCGCTAAAGAAGTAGAAGAAAATCCAGAAGTTGTACAAGAAGCACCGCATACTACAGTTATTAAACGTTTAGACGAAACGATGGCTGCGCGTAAACCTGTTTTACGTTATGAAAAGCTTGCTCCTGTACAAGTTTGAATGTTGCATCGTTATCTTCCAATGACAGAAGAAGACAAAAAAGAAATGTTACAAACGATCGGCGTTCAAACGATCGACGAATTATTCTCTGATATTCCAGAGAGTGTTCGTTTTAAAGGGGATTTAAAAATTAAAGAAGCAAAATCAGAGCCAGAGCTTTTAAAAGAGTTATCTCAAATGGCTGGTAAAAATGCTAATTTAAAAGAATACGCTTCTTTCTTAGGAGCAGGCGTATACGATCATTACGCTCCAGTAATTGTTGATCATGTTATTTCTCGTTCAGAGTTTTATACAGCTTACACGCCATACCAACCAGAAATTTCACAAGGGGAATTACAAGCAATCTTTGAATTCCAAACAATGATTTGTGAATTAACAGGAATGGATGTAGCAAACTCTTCTATGTATGACGGAGGTACAGCTTTAGCTGAAGCGGCAATGTTAGCGGCTGGCCATACTCGTAAAAAGAAAATTCTTGTATCTAGTGCAGTGCACCCGGAATCAAGAGCAGTACTTGAAACTTATGCAAAAGGTCAACATCTAGAAGTTGTTGAAATTAATCATAAAGATGGTGTAACAGATTTAGACGTATTACAAAGCGAAGTAGACGATACAGTTGCTTGTGTAATCGTTCAATATCCAAACTTCTTCGGACAAGTTGAAAAGTTAGCTGATATTGAAAAAATCGTTCATCAACAAAAATCATTATTTATCGTTTCTTCAAATCCATTATCATTAGGCGCATTAACACCACCAGGGAAATTTGGTGCTGACATTGTAATCGGTGATGCACAACCATTCGGTATTCCAACACAGTTTGGTGGACCACACTGTGGTTACTTTGCAACAACGAAAGCATTTATGCGTAAAATTCCAGGACGTCTTGTCGGACAAACTGTAGATTCAGATGGTAAACGTGGGTTTGTATTAACGCTACAAGCGCGTGAACAGCATATTCGTCGTGATAAAGCGACATCTAACATTTGTTCAAACCAAGCGTTAAATGCATTAGCAGCTTCTGTTGCAATGACGGCACTTGGAAAACAAGGTGTGAAAGAAATGGCACGTCAAAATATTTCTAAAGCACAATATGCAAAACGTCAATTCGAAGCGAAAGGCTTCACAGCTACATTTGCTGGACCATTCTTCAATGAGTTCGTTGTAGATTGCAAACGTCCAGTGAAAGAAGTAAACGACGCATTACTACAAAAGAATATTATCGGTGGTTATGATCTAGGCCGTGATTATAAAGAATTAGAAAATCATATGCTGTTAGCAGTAACTGAGCTTCGTACAAAAGAGGAAATTGACACACTTGTAAACGAAATGGGGGCTATCCAATGAATGATTACATTACAACGTACACCGTTATTTGATGTATACGCGAAGTATGGTGGGAAAACAATCGACTTTGGTGGCTGGGAATTACCAGTTCAATTTTCAAGCATTAAAGAAGAACACGAAGCTGTACGTACAGCGGCAGGTTTGTTCGATGTGTCTCATATGGGAGAAGTTGAGGTAAAAGGTGTAGATAGTTTAGCATTTTTACAACGTGTTGTTACAAATGACGTATCTACCTTAAAGGTAGGAGGCGCACAATATACAGCTATGTGCTATGAAAATGGTGGTACAGTAGATGATTTATTAATCTACAAACGTGGTGAAGAAGACTATTTATTAGTAATCAATGCATCAAATATCGAGAAAGATTACGAATGGTTAGCAAGTCATGTAATTGGCGATGCGAAAGTAGTCAATGTTTCTAGTGAAGTTGCGCAGCTTGCAATTCAAGGACCAAAAGCAGAAGGCATTTTACAAAAAGTTGTGTCAGAAGATTTGAAAGAAATTAAGTTCTTTAAATTTAAAAACGATATTCTTGTAGATGGAATTCCTGCACTTGTATCTCGTACAGGTTACACAGGTGAAGACGGATTCGAAATTTACTGTAAGAGTGAAGATGCTGCAAAACTTTGGGAGAAACTTCTTGAAGTTGGAGCAGAAGAGGGCTTAAAAGCATGTGGTTTAGGTGCTCGTGATACACTTCGCTTTGAAGCAACACTTCCGTTATACGGACAAGAATTATCAAAAGATATTACACCGATTGAAGCAGGAATTGGCTTTGCGGTAAAACCAAACAAAGAAGCAGACTTCTTTGGAAAAGAAACGTTAAAAGAGCAAAAAGAAAACGGTGCATCTCGTAAATTAGTCGGCATCGAAGTAATCGAACGCGGTATTCCTCGTACGCATTACCCTGTATTTGTAGGAGAAGAAAAAATCGGGGAAGTAACGAGTGGTACACAATCTCCAACGTTAAAGAAAAGCATTGGTTTAGCACTAATTGATGTAAAATACGCAGCAGTTGATACAGAAGTAGAAATTGAAATTCGTAATAAACGCGTCAAAGCAGTAGTTGTTCCAACACCATTTTATAAACGTTCAAAGTAAATGAATGTTGATATTTCCGTAGATCGGACGTGGCAAAACAATTTTTTAAATAGAATTGAAGAAGATGGTCCTTGGACAAACTGGGATTTATACCATTTAGCTTATGAAACAGAAAAATCATTACTTGTTCCTACTTTCGATGGACTACAAGCACCGAAGCACTTATCCCATTTCACACCGCTTCCTCATCAATTAGAAGTCGCTCAAAATGTTATTGAACAAATGAACGGTAAAGCGATACTAGCAGACGAAGTAGGGCTTGGAAAAACAATTGAAGCTGGACTTATTTTAAAAGAATATATGGTGCGTGGGCTTGTGAAAAAGGTACTCATACTCGTCCCAGCCTCTCTCGTGTCACAATGGGCATACGAACTAAATACAAAGTTTTTCATTCCAGCTGTAGCCCAAAAGAAAAGCTACTCGTGGGAGCAAGCTGACGTGATCGTATCATCAATTGATACTGCAAAACGTTCACCACATCGCGATATCGTTTTGAACTTAGAATATGACCTTATTATTATCGATGAAGCACATAAACTAAAAAATAATAAAACAAAAAACTATGAATTTGCACAGCGATTAAAAAAGAAGTTTTGTTTATTGCTAACAGCTACTCCTGTTCAAAACAAGATTGATGAAATTTTCAACCTTGTTTCTTTATTAAAGCCAGGACATTTAGGCAATCAATCCAACTTTGAAGAATACTATGCTTCAAAAAATCGTTCAGCCGAATCAGATGAAGACTTAAAAGCTCTCATTAACAAAGTAATGGTCCGAAATAGACGTCATAATACCGGAATTGATTGGCCGAAGAGGCATGTACGTACAATTTTTGTGGAATTTAATAAAGAAGAGCAAGCTTTATATAGTGCAATTGAACATTGGGGAGGACGAGATGCCTTCACATCTGCTTTCTCATCCTTAACATTAAAACGCGAGGCATGTAGTAGCCGTGAAGCTGTGTACTATTCATTAAAAAAGCATGTAGAAAAACGTCAGAAAGAAAATGAACAGTATATAAAAGATCCACATATTGATGTGCTAATGGACAATATTAATCATATTCCATTCAACTCAAAAGCAAATAAAGCTCTTGAGCTTATAAAAGAAATTGACGATAAAGTCGTCATCTTCACGGAATATCGAGCGTCACAAATGTACTTACAATGGTTTTTACAGCAGCATGGCATTTCTTCCGTTCCGTTTCGCGGTGGATTTAAACGCGGGAAAAAAGATTGGATGAAGGAACTTTTCCAAAAACACGCGCAAGTATTAATTGCAACGGAAGCTGGCGGAGAAGGAATTAACTTACAATTTTGTAGCCATATGATCAATTATGATTTGCCATGGAACCCAATGCGTCTTGAACAAAGAATTGGACGTATTCACCGTCTTGGTCAAAAAAATGATGTTCATATTTATAACTTAGCTACAAAGCATACTGTTGAAGAACACATTTTGAAACTGTTATATGAAAAAATAAATTTATTTGAGCGTGTTATCGGTGAACTCGATGAAATTTTAACAAGAATTAATATGAAAAACATCGATGCGCATATTCAAGAAATTTTTGCGCAATCAAAAAGCGAAGGAGAAATTCGAATTAAGATGGAAAACTTAACATCTATTATCGACTTTGCGAAGCGAAATGAAGCAGAGGTGCAAGGCTATGCAGCAACATGAATGCAGCAACATGAAATCCATAATTACTTAAACAATTTCTTTGAGGCGAATAACTGCGAAATTTTAGGACGTTCCCCTCACCTATTAGATGTGCAGTTAACAATTGAGATGGATAAATTATTAATGAACCGCCCTTTCTATTGGCACTATCTTGAAAAAACAGGAGGCGTACCGAATCCGATGCGCCTTACTCTTATTACAAATCCAGAAAATGAAGAAAACGATGGCGAACTTATTCACTACGGTTCACCACGACTACATCAAATTTTCCAGACAACGAAAGAATTAGGCTCTTACATACGCCTATATGAAGAGGTAAAACATAACGGAGCAACGCATACACCGCTCCATCCTTGGCTCGGTGTAAATATAAAAGTGTCTTACCAATGTGATCGAAAAAAAGACATCCTTCACTCCATTGGTATTCATCTCATCTCTGGAACAATGATGGCAAATTTTCATGAAACATTAACTAGCATTAAACTTACACCAAAAATACCTGACTTTTGTTTTACGCTCTCTCCTATCATTAAGCCTCAAAGCGGCTTACAACGTATAGAGGACGCTTTAAAAAATATAATTGCAGAAGATGACCATACGTGGGCGAAAGAAGCGAGAGTACGCTGGAATCACGATTTAGATCTTTTAAATCGTTTTTATGAAGATAGTGATGAACTTCCTGAAAGCTATGAAATTGAAAAACAAGCCCTGCAAGAACAGTATGAACCACGCATTACAGTGCAAATTATTAACGGTGGTCTCTTTTATGTTACCGCTAATCATTTTCTATCTTAAATGAGCAATGGAATTGGACGTTCGAAAGAAAATCTGCCAACTGATGCAAATCATGTAAGCGCAAAGGATCGTGCACAGCAGAAACGTATGGCACAGAAAAAACAGCAAGAGCGTAGTGGCGATAGCGAGTAGATGAGTAAATTTTTCTTCAATCATAATCCAGCGACAGTAGAGGATGGAAGGCTTGTTAAGTATGCTGAAATTATTTATGGAGAAGGTGGCCGTTCTGTATTAGAAAATTTAATGGTGAAGGCATCTATCAGATTGCGCGATCGTTATCCGAATAAATCTGACGAACAGATCTCGAACCTCGTAAATAAAGGCATCCATGATATGTTTCAAAAATATGTGAGTGAGTAAATGAATCAAAATAAAAAAGCTATATTAGATCTTGTCTTTTATCTCGTAATCCCATTCCTCATTTGGAAATTTGCAAAACCTTATATTGATCCTTATTACGCGATGTTACTTTCCTCTGTTCCGGGGATTATTTATACACTGTATACCTTTAAAAAAGAAAAGCAGTTTAACGTGACAGGATTCTTTATTTTAATTACACTCATTTCTAATACGACGGTAGATTTATTATCTGGATCAGCTGAACAAATGTTGTGGAACGATGCGTATTATCACATCGTACTCGGTATTATCGTCATATGTACAATTTTTATAAAAAAACCACTTATGTTATATTTCGCAGCAGATATTGCAGCATTGCAAGGACATGACCGTGATAAAAGTCGTGAACTGTATCGTGATAGTCGTATATATCCAGCACTGCAATATTTAACGCTATTTTTCGGGCTTCAATTTATATTAAAAAGCTTTTTAAAAATTTATTTCATCTCCGTTTTCGGTGTAGATGGCTACGGTGAAATGAGAGCGATTATGACTGCTGTAGGCTGGGGCATTTCAATTTGTATCGGAATAGGGTTCGTATGGGTGAACAATAAAATACATGCGGTTACTGAGGAAAAAGAATCCGTACAGTAAATGTCTACTAATGATTATGTTCGCTTTGTGACGCAGCAGTTTGTGTCATATATGGATGCACCAAAAGAAGATCGTAAACAAAAGAAAGAACAACGCCGTTCTGAAAAAGAGCCATTTTTAAATAAATGGTTTGGTGTTATGCCGCTGAGTGCTGCTTTGTTGTATCGAAACGTAAAAAATAAAAGGAAAAAATCAAGTTAAATGGGAGCTGGGAAAACAACAATTGGAAAAGCGTTAAGTAAAGAACTTCAAATGGATGTTGTAGATACAGATCAAAAAATCGAAGAGAAACAAGAGAAGGAGATTCGAAATATTTTTGCAGAAGAAGGCGAAATGACTTTTCGGGAATATGAAAGTGAGATGTTACGTTCACTACCAGTTCATAATGCAATCATTACAACTGGTGGAGGGATTATTGAGCGAGTGGAAAATCGAAAGTGGATGAAAGAGAACGGAACTGTCGTGTATTTATATTGTGATCCGCATGTAATTGCAGAAAGGCTTCGTGAAGATACGACACGTCCACTATTTCAGAAGAAAGATATAGAGGCATTTGTGACGAAATTTGAATCGCGCCGAGCTTATTATGAAGAAGCAGATATCCATATCGACACGACAAATAAGTCAGTAAAGCAAATTATGAATGAATTAAAGGAAAAGATTAATGAATAAATGACAAATAACAATCAAATAGGTGAAAATAAAGAACAAACTATTTTTGATCATAAAGGAAATACGATTATGACAGAAGATAGGGAAATACAAATTATTTCGAAATTCGAAGAACCTCTTATTGTCGTATTAGGAAATGTAATAAGTGACGAAGAATGCGATAAATTAATTGAAATGTCTAAAAATAAAATAAAACGTTCTACAATTGGTTCATCACGTGATGTAAATGATATCCGAACAAGTAGCGGCGCATTTTTGGAAGAGAATGAACTTACTTCGAAGATTGAAAAACGAATTTCATCTATCATGAATGTTCCGGTGGCGCATGGAGAAGGATTGCACATTTTAAATTATGAAGTGGATCAACAATATAAAGCGCACTATGATTATTTTGCGGAACATAGTAGATCAGCTGCTAATAATCGTATTAGCACGCTTGTCATGTACTTAAATGATGTAGAAGAAGGCGGAGAAACGTTCTTCCCGAAATTAAATCTTTCTGTACACCCTAGAAAAGGAATGGCAGTATACTTTGAGTATTTTTATCAAGATCAATCACTAAATGAGCTTACGTTACACGGAGGGGCACCTGTAACGAAAGGTGAGAAATGGATTGCAACGCAGTGGGTGAGAAGGGGTACGTATAAGTAAATGAGGAAACAAGATGGATTTACAATGCCAGCAACAATCATTTTTCTTGTTTTATTAACCTCCTTTTTTGTATACGAAGCGAATATGTTGCTTTCTGATAAAAAATTTTATACTGAAATAGAGCAAAAATTTTTAGTGGAAGAGCTGATTAATCGAGCTATTGCAGATGTAAAAATAGACTTACAGAAAATAGAAAGAGATGGTACCTTTTTCTTTCAGTATAATAAGGGAAAAGTGAGTGGAAGGTACGAATTTGAAAATGATATGATTCTCGTTTCTTTGCAGTGCGAGACAAAACAAAGAATTTTCTATACGGTGAGCTTTCGGTATAGAAAAAATGATGAGAAAATATTTGATTGGATAGAAGGATGAATGCTTTTATGTGGGAGAAAAAATACATTAGAAGTTGGATTTACATTAATAGAAATGATCGTATGTTTGTTTCTAGTATCACTGTTCTTTTTACTCTTACCGAGTCTGCATTTTATCGGAATGGAGAATAAACATTCAAAAGGATTAAATGAGTGGGAGTGGGATGTGTTTTTAGGCCAAGTACAACTGGAGTTTCGTGAGGTATCGTTTGGGGAACATATAATGGCCCTTGAAAATAAAGGTAGTATTTTACGCTTCCGTTTGCGTAATGGGGATGAAGTGATATATGAAAAAGTGAATAATCATCTTATAAGAAAAGTGAATATGCGTGGAAGGGAAGTTATATTACAAAAGGTTGGCAATGTTTCGTACAAATTAACACCTCATGTGCTCTTTATAAATATGAAAGATACTAGTGGGAAAATACATGAAGGTGTAGTTGTAAGATATAGCGAAATGGAAATAAAGGAATGAATGGCTGAAATGCTTGTATCGTTAAGTATACTAATGATGGCGGTATCGGTACTACTGCCGCAAACAGTATTGGTCATGCAAGAAAGAAAAAATATACAACTCCGCTATAAGGCATTCGTATTATTAAAAAAAGAAGCAGCTTTATATATGTATGAGAATGAGGAAAGGCGAGTAAAAGAAAAAATTATAAACGAACTTGTATATTACACATATTGGGGAGGAAGTGAAGTGTGTACTATGTGGAAAGATGTGAAGGGAAGAATGATGGAACAATGCTTTTATGTGGGAGAAAAAATACATTAGGTGAAACAAAAAGGATTTACTCTTTTAGAAATGTTGCTCGTTTTATTTGTAATTTCTGTCTTAAGTATGATTACGTATTTTAATGTTCATTCATTATATGAAAAGCAAAAAGTTGAACAATTTTTGAGCCAGTTTTCAAATGATATTTTGTATATGCAACAATTAGCGATAAATCGTCAGAAATACTATACGTTACGGTGGTATAAAGAGAAAACCACGTATTACATTGAGGAGTCAGGTACGAATCATTTTATTGTGTCGAGAGACTATGATAACGATATACAAATTGATTTGCATACCTTTCCAAATCCGATGACATATAATCCGAGCGGAAATATTAATAGAGGTGGTACGATTTTACTTTCGTATCGAAGTTATAAATATGGGATTGTATTTCAGCTCGGAAGAGGGAGATTTACGTATCGTGAAATATCAAAAAGGATCCATAATGGCTGAATGCAGAATGAGGAAGGATTTACTCTTTTAGAGATGCTATTAGTTATGGTTGTTATAACTGTATTATTACTATTAATTATTCCGAATGTAGTTAAGCAGCGCTCATCAGTTCAAGGAAAAGGATGCGCAGCCTATGTGAAATCTATAGAAGCGCAAATACAGGTATACCAATTGCAGCATAATAAAATTCCGTCGTTAAAAGAGCTGAGTGATGAAAAATATATTACAACTCATAAGTGTCCGAATGGTGAACCTATTCATATTTCAGATGATGGAACAGTATCAATCGGGACATTGTGAATGTTAATGTTTAAGAAAACATGGAGTTTAAGTGAGCAATTAGTATTGTTGAAACGATTAGGAGAACTATTAGAAAAAGGATACTCCCTTTTGCAGGCACTAGAATTTTTACGGTTTCAATTACCCTTAGAAAAGAAAGTACAATTACAGCATATAATTGAGGGATTAAAAGAGGGGAAAAGTCTACACGATTCTTTTCATCAATTAATGTTTCATCAGGAGATGTTAAGTTATTTATTTTATGCTGAGAAACATGGTGATATTTCTTTTGCATTGCAACAAGGGAGCGCACTTCTTTATAAGAAGGATAAGTATAGGAAAGATATGATGAAAATAATGCAGTATCCTATGTTTTTAGCATTTTTTTTAATGATTATGCTTGCTGTTTTCAATCTCATCTTATTACCGCAGGTTGAAATGGTGTATAGTTCGTTCGGTTCTACAGCGCCGCTATTTACAGAGCAAATTTTAAGTGCAATTAAACGAATACCTTACATTATTTTTAGCGGTATTCTTATCTTTATTATTGGATGTAGTGTATATTTGTTTTATTTTCGGAAACTCCCACATATTCAACAGGTAAAAATCATGCTTCGTATTCCTCTCATAAAAGTATTTCTTATTTTAAAGCATTCGCATTATTTCTCCACTCAATTGAGTGGTTTATTGTACGGCGGACTATCAGTGCTTGAAGCACTCACGATAATGATGGAGCAAAAATATAATCGATTCTTTCAGTATGAAGCGGCCCGAATTGAACGGCAATTAATTGCAGGAGAATCGTTACAATCTATTATTGCTAAAAGTGGTTATTACGAAAAAGAACTTTCTTATATTATTACGCATGGACAAGCAAACGGTAATTTGGCAGTTGAATTAGAGGACTATAGCGATCTTGTTATAGAAAAGATGGAACAAAAAATGAAACGTATGTTAGTTATCATTCAACCGATTTTATTTACATGCATTGGAGGAATAGTTATTCTTATGTATTTAGCGATGATTATGCCGATGTTTCAAATGATGAATTCCATTTAGATGATGAATGGAATTGAAATTTTTGCGAATACAATTTTGAAAGGAGCGTGTAGGGTACAAGCATCGGACTTACATATTGTGCCCCGACAGAAGGATGTAGCGGTTCAGCTACGTATAGGAAAAGATTTAATTACGAAACAATGTATTGAAAAGGAGTTTGGAGAAAAACTTGTTTCGCACTTTAAATTTTTGGCATCCATGGATATAGGAGAGAGGCGGAAGCCACAAAATGGTTCATTGTATTTACAAATTGATGGACAAGAAGTGTATTTACGTCTTTCAACACTTCCGACTGTATATCGAGAAAGTCTCGTGATTCGCCTTCATTTACAAGCATCTGTGCAGCCGTTATCTCATCTTTCGTTATTTCCAAGTACGGCGGAAAAACTCCTCTCTTTTTTACGTTATTCACATGGACTACTCGTATTTACTGGACCGACTGGTTCTGGGAAGACAACGACAATGTATGCATTATTAGAGGTAATTAGAAAAAGGAAAACCCGTCGCATTGTAACACTTGAAGACCCAGTTGAAAAAAGGAAAGACGATTTATTACAAATTCAAATAAATGAAAAAGCAGGTATCACATATGAGGCTGGACTAAAGGCTATTTTACGCCACGATCCAGATATTATATTAGTTGGTGAAATCCGAGATGAAGAAACAGCAAAAACAGCTGTAAGAGCAAGTTTAACTGGACATTTAGTAATGACGACGCTGCATACGAATGATGCGAAAGGAGCGATACTCAGATTCATGGATTATGGCATAATGAGGCAAGAAATTGAACAATCTTTATTGGCTGTAGCTGCACAGCGGCTTGTTGAATTAAAGTGTCCATTTTGCAAAGGAAAGTGCTCAATTTTATGTAAATCAATGCGGCAAGTAAGGCAAGCGAGCGTTTACGAGTTGTTAGATGGATATGATTTGCAACAAGCGATTAAAGAAGCGAACGGAGAATGTGTTACGTACAAACATGAAACATTAGAATCTTCGATACGAAAAGGGTATGCTTTAGGATTTTTAGAAGAAGATGTTAATGTTTAAATGGAAGTTTATCTGTATTATAATGTTATTATCTTGGATAAAGTGATAAAGGTGGAGATCCTCATGGAACAAGCTTTAAAAATTACAGGTGTATTATCTGACCCAACTCGTTATTACATTTATAAATATATTTCTCAAAAACATAGTTACGTAACTGTACAAGAAATTGCAGATGAGTTTGACATTCATCCAAACGTAGCACGCTTACATTTATCTAAATTAGAAGATGTTCATATGCTTAAATCTGAAACAAAGAAAACTGGAAAAGGTGGAAGACCAAGCAGATTATATGTATTATCTGATGATGTTATCCAATTGCAATTTCCATTCCGTGATTATCAATTATTAGCAAAAATAGCGTTTAATTCTCTCCTTAGCCTTGGAGCTGCTGGTGAAAAAGCGCTATACGAAACAGGAAAACAATTCGGAGCAGAATTAATGCAACAACATATGCACCGCTTAAATGTGAGTGAAGACGACTTAACAGTAGAACAAAAAGTTCAAATTGCAAAAGAAGCTTTCTCAACAGCTGGTTTATCACCTGCATTTGAATTAAGTGCAGATGGAACAAAAATTTTCTATGATGTACACAATTGTCCATTTAAAGAAGTTGCTGTTCATCACCCAACTGAAATTTGTAATATGCATGGGGATATGATGAAAGGGATTTTTGAAATCCTATTCCCTAACATGGAATTAACACGAAATGATAGTCTACTAGATGGATGTAAATCTTGTAATTATAAATTAACAATTTAAATGAATACACTGCTTGTCGGAATTAACGTTGCAGTCATGCTCATTTTAGTCGGCGTATTATATTATATGCAACGTAAGCATGTATCTTTTAATAAACGTGTATTTACTGCTTTAGGGGTCGGAATTTTATTTGGTCTTATATTACAATTTATTTATGAGCCTACTTCTAAAGTAATTATTGAATCAAATACTTGGTTTGGCTTAATCGGTAACGGTTATGTGAAATTGCTTCAAATGATCGTTATGCCACTTATTTTAGTATCTATTATTTCAGCATTTACAAAATTACAATTAACGAAAAATCTTGGTAAAATCAGTGGTCTTATTATCGGAATTTTAATTCTTACTACAGGAATTGCTGCAGCTGTCGGTATCGCTGCAAGTGCAGGATTTGATGTATCAGCAACAGGCCTACAACAAGGTGATGCAGAATCTGCTCGTCTGAAACTAGTTGAAGAAAGATTTACTTCTATTGAAAAGACAACAATTCCAGACAAATTATTAGAGCTATTACCTACAAATCCGTTTCTTGATTTAACAGGTGCTCGTCCAACATCAACAATTTCTGTCGTAATATTTGCAGCCTTTATCGGCATTGCCTTTATAGGTGTAAAACGAAAATATCCAGAACAAGCAGAGCTATTTAAGAAGATGCTTGATGCTGTATATGCAATCGTAATGCGTATGGTAACATTAATTTTACGCCTTACTCCATACGGCGTATTAGCTCTTATGGCAAAAACAGTTGCTGGTAGCGATATAAATGCTATTTTAAAACTTGGTAATTTCGTGTTAGCGTCTTACGTAGCACTTATCGTAATGTTCATTATTCACTTATTATTAATTGCTCTATCTGGTTTAAATCCAATTCAATATTTGAAAAAGGTATTCCCTGTATTAACATTTGCATTCACATCTCGCTCTAGTGCTGGTGCAATGCCATTAAATATTGAAGCACAAAAAGAAAAGCTTGGTATTTCTGAAGGCATCGCTAACTTCGCAGCATCCTTTGGGGTATCTATCGGCCAAAACGGTTGCGCAGGTATTTATCCAGCAATGCTTGCTATGATGGTCGCTCCAACTGTAGGAATTGATCCGTTACAACCACAATTTATTTTAACTTTAATCGCTGTCGTTGCTATTAGCTCATTCGGTGTTGCCGGTGTTGGTGGCGGTGCAACATTCGCAGCGTTAATCGTACTATCTACAATGAACTTACCAATCGGCATTGTCGCTCTTGTTATCTCGGTTGAACCATTAATCGATATGGGGCGTACGGCTCTTAACGTAAGTGGTTCTATGACAGCAGGTCTTATTTCTAGTAAATGGCTTGGTGAATTAGATCAAGATACGTACAATCAAGATGATACAAAAACTGGTGAAATTGCTTCATAAATGGAATTAGATATGGGATTTGCAAGAGAAAAAGAGAATCCCTTTGAGGTGGGTTATTATTCATCAGTTGCTATAGCTATATTAGATGAAGAAAAAGAGATGATTGAATTTCACAATAGTTCAATTTGGAAATGCGAAAGAATCTTTTTAGGAATGCCAATTCAATTAAGCGTTTGGGGAAGTAAAAAAGTAGGGGAACTTGTTGATGAATCTTGTTATGAGATTGAGGAAGAGTTAAAAGAGCAACTAGAAGAATGCCTGGAGTGATTGAGCGCAGTAAAAGAGGTGAGAATCTTGAACTTTGATATTGTAGGGCAAAAAGCATATATAAAAGATGGACCGCATCGGAACCGAATTGGAATTGTAAAGAAAAATGAAGAACAATTAAAACCACACTTTGCTATTATAATTGGAGAACAAAGTATTGATGTCGAGCTAAAGGATATCGTGTTAGTTGGAGTGGACGTAGGACAATTTCATACATGGTGCGAGCAGAATGGTTATTTGTGAATGAATACAAAAATGATAAAAAAAGTAATTGACGCATTAAAAGTATATGGCTTTCAGGATGTATCATTCTGTGACAAAACGAAACAATTTTTATTTCATAACGAAACGGACATTATGAGCGGCTATGCAGAAATAACATATAGTAGTCAATTTGAAAAATTTAACGTACAAATTCATCCAATTGAAACACATCATCAAGCAGAGTTACAAGAGGTTGAAAGACATATACAAGCTTGTATAAGAAAAGTGGAATATTTAAACGCACTTCTTACTGGGCAGACAAAACTAGATGATAAAATTATTATTATGTAAATGAAATTAGAAAATGGTTGGGAAACAAGTTTTTTAGAAGTGGTACAAAAGAGTGAATTTAAGAAAGATGCGCTTCTTAGTCAATTGCTTTTTGCAGATAGTGAAGAAGTAGAAGAGCTTACTGATGATTACGGATATGAAGAGATTATTGAACGCGAACATGATGATGAATTAGCAGAAGTTTTAGGCGAAGAATTGTTCAGTGAGATGGAGCGATACGTATTCTTATCTTCACAACCAGAAGAGAAACTGATTTCATTCGTAAATGGATTAGGTTTTCATGTGTTAGATTGGATCGTGCTTCTTGAAACAGAATTTGGTGTTGATAGTGCAAACTTTACATCAGATGCTGTGAAGATGTTAGAAAAGCGTTTCAGACAGTTTCCATACATAGAGGATAAGACGATTTTTGATATGACGTTTGGAGAAGCGATGGATGTATTAGAATCCATTACAGGATTACAACTGAAGGAAAAGATGAACGTATAAATGAAATTTTATATAGCATCGGGATTTCAAAATAAACACATTGTTCGTTTTGTATCAGGCCAGTTAAAAGAAGCAGGATGGCACCATACATATGATTGGACAAAAAATGAAAGAGCAGTTAATCAAGAACAATTAAGAGAAATTGGTGAGCCTTCACCAATCGGGCTTTTACGGGCAGTTATCTGCCACCTAACTTCCTCGCATTCGCCGAATTTTGAGTTGGGAGTCTTACTGCCCGTTAATGCGGGATAATTGATTAAGCGTGAAAATACGAATGGATTAGGAGTGACTGTGTTGGAGCTAAGTCTCTATGAAAATACTGCACTTATTATATGCTTTGTGTTGTACGTTGGTAGTGTGATTGTTTATATTTCAAGGAAATTTTCGCAAGAACGAGAGCTTGAAAAATCAGAAATAACAGCAGAACTAGAAATGTTAGCTGATGAAAGTTATAAAAAACAAAAAATAAAAGAAGACCATGAAGCAACCCATCATTTAAACGCAAATAAGTTCTAAATGAAGAAAATAGTCTTTACAGGTGGCGGTTCGGCAGGGCATGTAACACCTAATTTAGCCATCATTCCATATTTACAAGAACAGCATTGGGATATCTCTTATATTGGTTCTCATCAAGGGATTGAGAAAGCGATTATAGAAAAAGAGGGCATTCCGTATTATAGTATTGCGAGTGGAAAGCTACGTCGTTATTTTGATTTGAAAAATATAAAAGATCCTTTTCTTGTAATGAAGGGGGTTATGGATGCGTATGTAAGGATTCGAAAACTAAAACCGGATGTGATTTTTTCAAAAGGTGGTTTCGTATCTGTACCAGTCGTAATTGGAGGATGGTTAAATAGGGTGCCAGTTTTATTGCATGAATCCGATATGACACCAGGACTAGCAAACAAAATTGCGCTCCGTTTTGCTTCGAAAATATTTGTTACATTTGAGGAAGCAGCGAAACATTTACCGAAAGAAAAAGTAATATATACGGGAGCTCCTGTACGTGAAGAAGTGCTAAAGGGAAATCGTGAAAAAGGTTTAGCGTTTTTAAGTTTTTCACGTAAAAAGCCGGTTATTACAATTATGGGTGGAAGTTTGGGTGCGAAGAAAATCAATGAAACAGTTCGAGAAGCGTTACCAAAACTTCTTAAAAAGTATCAAATTGTTCATCTTTGCGGAAAAGGTAATCTTGATGAAAGCTTACAAAATAAAGAAGGATATAAACAATTTGAATATATCCATGAGGAGTTACCAGACATATTAGCGGCAACAGATTTTGTTATTTCACGTGCGGGATCCAATGCAATCTTTGAGTTTTTAACATTAGAAAAGCCAATGGTTTTAATTCCCTTATCAAAATTTGCTAGTCGTGGAGATCAAATTTTAAATGCAGAATCCTTCGAAAAACAAGGTTATGCCTCAGTATTGTACGAAGAAGATGTTACTATGAATTCTCTTATAAAGCATGTCGAAGAGTTGGATCAAAATAATGAGGTGTATAAAAGGGCATTAAAGAAATACAATGGAGAAGAAGCGATTAAAACTATTATTAAACATATTTCAGAGGCATGAATGAAGTGTATAGCAGAGAAATTACAAAATAACATTTTAATATTAGATGGTGCAATGGGGACAATGATACAACAAGAGGACTTAACTGCGGAAGATTTCGGAGGAGAAGAGTACGAGGGCTGTAATGAATATTTAGTAGAAACAAGGCCGGATGTTATTTTAAAGATTCATAAAGCTTATATTGAAGCTGGAGCTGACATTATTGAAACAAATACATTTGGGGCGACAAATATCGTATTAAGTGATTATGAGCTGTCTCATTTAGATGAAGAACTAAATGAAAAGGCAGCACGCTTAGCGAAACAAGCTGTTAAAGAAAGCGGGAATGAAGTATATGTTGCAGGTGCGATGGGGCCGACAACGAAAGCAATTAGTGTTACAGGAGGAGTTACATTTGAAGAACTAATTGAAGCTTATACTAGGCAGGCGAGAGGATTATTAAATGGCGAAGTTGATGTATTACTCGTTGAGACGAGTCAAGATATGCGTAATGTGAAAGCAGCTTATATTGGAATTCAAGCAGCTTTTGAAGAACTAAATAAAACTGTTCCTATTATGATCTCTGGGACGATTGAGCCGATGGGGACGACTCTGGCTGGGCAAACAATTGAGGCTTTTTACTTATCCGTAGAACATATGAAGCCATTATCTGTTGGATTAAACTGTGCGACTGGTCCGGAGTTTATGAGAGACCATATTCGTTCCTTATCTGATTTATCGGAGTATTACATTTCTTGTTATCCAAATGCAGGTCTTCCTGATGAAGATGGACATTATCATGAATCTCCATCTTCTCTCGCTGAAAAAGTGAAGCGATTTGCTGAAGAAGGATGGATTAATATTATTGGTGGTTGTTGCGGCACAACACCAGAACATATAAGAGCAATGAAAGAAGCGCTAGCATCTCTTACACCGCGTGAACAAAATGAACGAGCCGGACATGGAATTAGTGGATTAGAGGCGCTGCAATATGATGAGTCTATGAGACCGTTATTTGTAGGTGAAAGAACGAATGTTATAGGGTCACGTAAATTTAAACGATTAGTGGCAGAAGGTAAATTTGAAGAGGCTGCTGAAGTGGCAAGAGCACAAGTGAAGAAAAATGCTCATATTATTGATATTTGTATGGCGGACCCTGATCGTGATGAAATAGAAGATATGGAAAAATTCTTATCAGAAGTTACGAAAGTGTTAAAAGTACCGATTATGATTGATTCAACAGATGAAAATGTAATGGCGAGAGCACTTACTTATATTCAAGGGAAAGCTGTTATTAACTCTATTAACTTAGAAGATGGAGAAGAGCGTTTTGAAAAGGTAACGCCACTGCTTCGCAAGTATGGTGCCGCAATTGTAGTTGGGACAATCGACGAAGATGGTATGGCAGTAAGTGCTGAAAGAAAACTAGAAATTGCGAAAAGAAGTTATGAATTATTGACGACGAAATATGGTATACGCCCGTCAGATATTATTTTTGATGCACTTGTATTTCCAGTAGGGACAGGTGATGAAGAATACATTGGCTCAGCGGCAGCGACGATAGAAGGAATTCGACTTATTAAAGAAGCGTTACCAGATTGTTTAACGATCTTAGGTGTGAGTAATATATCATTTGGTTTACCACCAGCGGGACGTGAAGTGTTAAATTCTGTCTTTTTATATCATGCAACGAAAGCAGGATTAGATTATGCGATTGTTAATACTGAGAAATTAGAGCGCTATGCGTCAATTCCAGAGGAAGAAAAACGTCTTGCAGATGCATTATTATTTGAAACGACGAAAGAGACGTTAGAAGAATTTACGAATTTTTATCGCGCGGCAAAAAAGAAAGAGGTTGTTGTTCAAGAAACATTAACGCTTGATGAGCGACTAGCCAACTATATTGTAGAAGGTACAAAGCAAGGATTACATGAAGATTTAAGTCTCGCGCTGACAGAGGGAAGAAAACCTTTAGATATTATTAATGGTCCACTTATGACAGGGATGGATGAGGTTGGACGATTATTTAATAATAACGAACTTATAGTTGCTGAAGTATTGCAAAGTGCTGAAAGTATGAAAGCAGCTGTAAGTTATTTGGAGCCACATATGGAATCTGGCGATAGTGCGAAAAAAGGAAAAGTATTATTAGCGACCGTTAAAGGGGACGTACATGATATTGGGAAAAATCTTGTTGAAATTATTTTATCGAATAACGGATATGAGATTATTAATTTAGGAATCAATGTTCGTTCGGATCGAATCGTTCAAGAAGTGCAAGAAAAAAAACCTGATATTATAGGTCTCTCTGGCTTGCTAGTAAAATCAGCACAACAAATGGTAACAACTGCTGAAGATTTAAAAGCGGCGAATATTGATATTCCGATTGTTGTCGGTGGTGCAGCGTTAACGAGAAAGTTTACAGATAATCGTATTTCTCCATCGTATAAAGGGCTCGTATGTTATGCGAGCGATGCGATGACAGGTCTTGATATTATTAATAAGCTTCAAAAAGAAGAAGAGCGTGAGAAGATGAAACAGGATAAAAAAGAACGTCATCTTCATATCGTAAAAAAAGAAGAGAAGAAAGTGGAAATTCCAGCAGTAATTGAGCCATTACCAAAATCAGAGGTTATGGTGCCTGATTCAACAAAACGAATTGTATTACGAGGTGTTCCTGTCTCACATCTTGCCCCATTTTTAAATAGACAAATGTTACTTGGACATCATCTTGGATTAAAAGGAAATGTGAAGAAACTTTTGAAAGAGGGGGATAAAAGAGCGCATGAATTAAATGATTTAATAGACGAATTATTGGTGGAAGGACAATCTTGGTTAAAACCGAAAGCGGTGTATCAATTTTTCCCAGCGCAAAGTGATGGACAAAACATTGTAATATACGATCCAGAAGATTATACGCGCGTGATAGAGCGTTTCACATTTCCTAGACAAGGGAAGGCACCATACCGTACTTTAGGTGATTATTTGCGCCCTATTGGAGATGAGATGGACTATGTTGCTTTCTTATCTGTTACTGTTGGGGAAGGAGTTCGGGATATTGCGGAAGAGTGGAAGGCGAAGGGAGATTATTTACGCAGTCATGCAATTCAATCGTTAGCGCTTGAATTAGCAGAGGGGCTTGCTGAAAAAACACATATGCTCATTCGTGACCGCTGGGGCATTCCAGATTCACCTGAACTGACGATGGAAGAGCGTTTCCGTACGAAATATAGAGGAATACGTGTGTCATTTGGTTATCCAGCATGCCCAGAACTTGCGGATCAAGAAAAATTGTTCCGTCTAATTCATCCAGAGGAAATAGGTATTTCATTAACGGAAGGATTCATGATGGAACCAGAAGCATCAGTAACGGCTATGGTATTTTCTCACCCTGAGGCAAGGTATTTTAGTGTACTATAGGTGAAATTACTAGATTTATTATCAAAAGGAATTGTAATAGGTGATGGTGCGGTTGGAACGTTATTACATTCACATGGTTTGCAAAGTAGTTTTGAAGAATTGAATGTATCTGATCCAGACCTAATTATATCGATTCATAAACAATATGTAGCTGCTGGTGCAGATGTGATTCAAACAAATACGTATGGAGCAAATGAGGCGAAATTACGTATGTATGGCTTAGAAAATCAAGTTGTTCAAATTAATAAAGCGGCAGTGAAGCTTGCGAAAGCATCTGTTACAGACAGAAATGCAATTTTAGGAACAATCGGTGGTATGAAACATATCGGAGCTGTCACAACGACTGATATGGAGCGAGAATTTATGCTACTTGAACAGGCAGGTGCTTTACTAGAAGAACAGGTTGATGGATTACTATTAGAAACTTTTTACGATGAATTTGAATTACTTCATGCCGTTAAAGTATTGCGTAAGCAAACGAATATTCCGATTGTTGCTCAATTAGCGTTACATGAAGCAGGTACGACTCAAAATGGAAATGATGTCAATGAAATATTAAAGAAGCTTATAGATTACGGTGCAAATGTTGTTGGATTGAATTGTCAACTAGGGCCGCTTCATATGACGGAAGCTTTCAAAATGATATCGATTCCGCAAAATGGCTATTTATCAGCATACCCAAATGCAGGTCTCCCGAATTATGTGGAGGGACGTTACGTGTATGAGGGAAGCCCAGCTTATTTCGAAGCGATGACACCGAAATTTATTGAGCAAGGTATTCGGTTATTGGGTGGTTGTTGTGGTACGACTCCAGAACATATTCAAAGTATGAAGCGCGCTGTTGCGAATGTAACACCTGTAATTGAAAAAGACACGATTCAAAGACCGAAAGTAGTTCATACACACGAGAAGCGTTCGAAGGCTCAGGTTACTCTTGCAGAAAAGGCAAAAAAACAAACGACAGTTGTAGTGGAATTAGATCCGCCGAAAACGTTAGATACACAGCGTTTTTTTGAAGGAGCAAGAGCGTTAAAAAGAGCGGGAGCAGACGTTATTACTCTAGCAGATAATTCATTAGCATCGCCTCGTGTCTCGAATATGGCAATGGGTGCATTATTAACGAAGCACGATATTCCAGTATTGACACATTTAACGTGTAGAGACCATAACGTCATTGGACTACAATCTCATTTACTAGGTTTATCAGCGCTAGGTATGGAGGAAGTATTAGCTTTAACTGGTGATCCAGCGCGCGTTGGTGATTTTCCGGGAGCAACTTCTGTATATGATCTGTCCTCTATAGAGTTAATTAAAATGATTAAAGAAATGAACGATGGACGTTCCATTTTAGGGAAATCCATTGGACCGGCAACAAGGTTTTCAGTCGGAGGTGCGTTTAATCCTCACGTAAGGCATTTAAAAGCAGCGGTAAAGCGAATGGAACGAAAAATAGATGCTGGGGCTGAATATTTCTTAACACAGCCGATATATGATGTTGCTTTAATAGAAGAAGTATATGAAGCAACAAAACATTTGGAACAACCTATTTTTATTGGAATTATGCCATTAGTAAGTAAGCGGAATGCAGACTTTCTCCATTTTGAGGTGCCGGGTATTACTCTTCCTGAAGAAATAAGAGAGAGAATGGATGGACACGAAACGAAAGAGGCAGCTATTGAGGAAGGGATTCGTATTTCACAAGAATTAATTGATGCGGCGATGAAATATTTCAACGGTATCTATTTAATTACACCATTTCTAAAATATGAGATTACAGAACATCTTGTTAAATATGTGAGGGAAAAGCAAGAAGTGAAAGAAGGTATTAATTGAGTGAAAGATTTGACAGATGAGAAGAAGACTCTATTCAATCCGAAAGCCTTCTTCTTAGAAGGCTTTTTTTATTTTATATTCAACTACTGGTTCAATTTAAAAAGGAGGAATTTTTACATGTCAACTATCGAAACAAAACTAGCACAAATCGGAAATCGTAGCGAAACTACAACAGGAACTGTTAATCCACCCGTTTATTTCTCAACCGCTTATCGTCACGAAGGACTTGGTAAATCTACCGGCTTTGACTATTCACGAACTGGAAATCCAACTCGTGGTCTTTTAGAACAGGCAATCGCAGACTTAGAATATGGCGAACAAGGTTACGCCTGTAGTTCAGGTATGGCAGCTGTTCTCCTCGTCCTTTCATTATTCCGTTCTGGAGATGAACTTATTGTATCCGAAGATTTATACGGGGGAACGTATCGCTTATTTTCCGAACATGAAAAAAAATGGAATGTTCGATGTAGATACGTAAATACACAATCTATTAAACAAATTGAGCAAGCTATCACAACTGAAACGAAGGCTATTTTCATAGAAACTCCGACTAATCCATTAATGCAAGTTACTGATATTGCCACTGTCGCAACTGTAGCGAAAAGACACGGACTACTTCTTATCGTAGACAATACATTCTACACGCCTTATATACAGCAGCCATTAACAGAAGGTGCTGACATCGTACTTCATAGTGCAACGAAATATTTAGGTGGGCATAATGATGTATTAAGCGGACTTGTCGTTGCAAAAAGAAAAAAACTTTGTGAAGAAATTGCTCATTATCATAATGCTTCCGGTGCTGTCTTAAGCCCATTTGACTCATGGCTATTAATTCGTGGCATGAAAACTTTAGCACTTCGCATGAGACAACATGAAGAAAATGCGAAAGCAATTGTTGCTTATTTAAATGATGAAGACGGTGTGACAGATGTCTTCTATCCTGGGAGAGGCGGTATGATTTCATTCCGACTTAAAGATGAAGCTTGGATTAATCCATTCTTACAATCTTTATCCTTAATCACATTTGCCGAAAGTCTTGGTGGTGTAGAAAGTTTAATGACTTATCCAGCAACGCAAACACATGCTGATATTCCAGAAGAAATCAGAACGGCAAACGGTGTATGTAATCGTCTTCTTCGATTCTCTGTCGGCATTGAAAACAGTAATGATTTAATTCAAGACTTAAATCAAGCCATTAAACTTGTAAAAGAAGGTGTGAGAATATGAATGAGTTATTCTATAGATACACTCTTACTACACAACCAATATAAACACGACGCACAAACAGGAGCTGTTAACGTTCCCATTTATAACACATCAACATTTCACCAGTTTGATGTAGATACTTTTGGCAAATACGACTATAGCCGATCTGGAAATCCAACTCGTGAAGCTCTGGAAGATATCATTGCTTTATTAGAAGGCGGAACAAAGGGGTTCGCCTTTGCATCAGGCATTGCAGCGATTTCTACTGCTTTTCTACTTCTTTCACAAGGCGATCACGTTCTCATTTCAGAAGACGTATACGGAGGCACTTATCGAATTATAACTGAAGTACTCTCCCGTTACGGTGTTTCACATACATTTGTTGATATGACCAATTTAGAAGAAATAAAGCAAAATATTAAATCAAATACGAAGCTCTTTTATGTAGAAACACCATCTAACCCACTTTTAAAAGTAACAGATATTCGCGAGGTTTCTAAACTCGCAAAATCTATTGGTGCTCTTACATTTGTTGATAATACATTTTTGACACCCTTATTCCAGAAGCCACTTGATCTTGGCGCCGATGTCGTTCTTCATAGTGCCACAAAATTTATTGCTGGTCACAGTGATGTTACTGCCGGATTAGCGGTCGTAAAAGATGCCGAACTCGCTCAAAAGCTTGGATTTTTACAAAATGCATTTGGCGCTATTTTAGGACCTCAAGATTGTTCTCTCGTACTTCGCGGTCTAAAAACATTACATGTACGTCTTGAGCACTCAGCTGCAAATGCTAATAAAATTGCACACTTTTTACAAGAGCATGCTAAAGTACAAAATGTCTATTATCCAGGATTACAAACACATCTTGGATTTGATATTCAACAATCTCAAGCAACGTCAGCTGGAGCGGTCTTATCGTTTACTTTGCAGTCAGAAGATGCACTCCGCCAATTTTTATCAAAAGTAACATTACCTGTTTTTGCAGTGAGTTTAGGAGCTGTCGAATCGATTCTTTCCTACCCAGCTAAAATGTCCCATGCCGCACTGTCGCAAGAAGCTCGTGATGAAAGAGGTATCTCTAATTCATTACTTCGCTTATCAGTCGGTCTTGAAAATGTTAACGATTTAATATCCGATTTTGAAAATGCCCTTTCTTATGTAGAAGAACCTGTAAATGCATAGATGAGTTTGGATTTTGAACGTCCTATTATTGAATTAAAAGAGAAATTTGATGAATTAAAGAAAATTATGAAAGAAAATAATGTAGATTTATCGCCAGAAATTCATGTATTAGAAAAACGTTTAAATAAAATGCAAGATAAAATTTATTCTAATATTACACCTTTTCAACGAGTTCAAATTGCAAGGCTACGTAACCGGCCCACGACATTGGACTATATACCTTTATTGTTTACAAACTTTCTCGAACTTCATGGTGATCGATTATATGGTGATGATAAAGCAATGATAGGTGGTATTGCAAAATTTAAAGGGATGCCCGTTACGGTTATTGGTCATCAAAGAGGTAGAAATACAAAGGAAAATATAGAAAGAAATTTTGGAATGGCACATCCAGAAGGTTATAGAAAAGCGCTAAGACTTATGAAACAAGCTGATAAATTTAATCGCCCTATTATTACATTTATTGATACAATAGGCGCCTATCCAGGGAAAGGGTCTGAAGAACGTGGAATTTCTGAAGCGATAGCTCGAAATCTATTTGAAATGGCTACACTTAAAGTGCCAATTGTTTGTATTGTAATTGGAGAGGCATCAAGTGGTGGAGCTCTTGGCATTAGTGTCGGTAACCATATCCATATGTTAGAGTATTCATGGTACTCGGTAATTTCGCCAGAAGGAGCAGCATCTATCCTATGGAAGGACGCTAAGTATGCTCCAGAAGCTGCTGAACATATGAAAATTTCAGCAAAAGATTTAAAACATTTAGGAATTATTGATGAAATCATTCCTGAAATTAAAGGTGGAGCACAAAATGATATAAAATCACAGGCAAAAGTGATTGAATCTGTAATCGAATCATCTCTGAAAAAATTGATACTATTATCCTCGGAAGAGCTTATACAACAGCGGTATGAAAAGTATAGACAAATAGAGAATTATAAATGAGTGACCTATTTGAAAAGAGAAGATGCCTTAAAACTAAGAACAGATATTAAGAAAATGATTATAATAACTGGGGTTTTTGAATCTCAAAATTTGCCCAATGGACCATTTGAAAAACCTTTACCAACTTCTCAAATGATGGCGTTAGAGGAACTAGAGGTGGAAAAATTAACTGTTTGGCAACTATCCAATAAACTTAGATTAGAGACTTCAACTGTAAGTAGATTGGTAGATAAGTTAGTAAAAAAGGGGCTTATTTATCGTGAAGTAAATGAAAAAAATAGAAGAGAACTTTTTCTGCACCTCACAGAAAAAGGTCACATAACTGTTAATTGCTTAAGAGAGCAATCCATTACATTTTATCAAAGTATTCTCAATAATTTATCAGAATCAGAACAAAAAATAGTTGTGGATGGTTTTGAATTATTTATTGATTCTATTTCTAAGCCTTTTGATTAGATGAATCTATCGATTCAAGATGAGTTTCATTTATTCGCTGAAGAACTACAGAGATTTCTATCTCCAAGTATCCTTCAACAGCTCGCACAGGAGACGGGTTTCGTAAAACGTAAAAGTAAGTATGGCGCACAAGATTTGGCCGCTTTATGTATTTGGATTAGTCAACACGTAGCAAGTGATTCTCTCACTCAATTATGTAGTCAGCTTTATGCAAATACAGCTACACTAATAAGTCCTGAAGGGCTGAATCAGCGTTTTAATCCAGCAGCTGTCGCATTTCTTCGAGAAGTCTTTACTTCTCTTCTCACACAAAAACTCTGTTCAAATCACTCACTTTCTGTACATATAATCTCGACTTTTAATCGTATCCGCATTCTAGATGCAACAGTGTTTCAACTACCTAATCAATTCGCCACTAACTATCAAGGTTCAGGTGGGAGTAGTAATACCGCAGGCGTGAAAATCCAATTGGAATATGATTTTACTGTTTCAAGCGATAGCCGTTGGCACAGAAGAACTTTTAAAAATTCTGCATCGCCTTTATCAGCTACTTAAGTGAACAAAGTGGGGAAATATCAATTGGATTACAAAAGTCAGGTAGCTGTGGCAAAGTTTCATGAAAAACAGACGCCTGCCAAATTTGATAAAAAGCAGCAACTTGAAAAATTGCGTGCGGAGTATTTGAAAAAGAAGCAAAAACAAACAGATAAATAAATGCTTATCGTTGTAAATGCGCATTTTCTTGACTCTACCCCAATTATAATAAAACAACTTTATTATTTTTTAAAGAATTTTATTGTAAATGAAACTACTTTATTATCTCTGTACAAAACTTTAATCAGTAGGGGTTTTGTTCATTCCCACTCATTATTAGCCTTCACCAATCGGGCGTTTACGGGCAGCCCGCCTCCCACAAATAGGGGGATAAAAGCACATCACTTATTTATAAATAATGGTTTTATCGATATATTAAGAAATAAAAGGGGGTAAATGGATACTTGTTCAGATATTTTAATCGCTATCGATTTACAAAATGGGGTATGTTATAGCGGAGAGCATTTATTTGATTTACAAAACTTGCTTACAAAAGTAAATAAAAGAATTTCTTCATACAGAAAATCAAATAAACCAATCATTTTTGTTCAACATTGTGATGATGATTTAGTGCCCGAAAAAGAGCTTTGGGCTATTCATACCGATCTAGATGTTCAAGACCAAGATTTCTTTGTAAGAAAAACACATGCAAATTCGTTTTATAAAACAAACTTAAAAGAAATTTTAGATCAATTTTCTGTACATCGTATTGAATTTTGTGGTGCCCAAACAGAGTACTGTATGGATGCTACGATTAAATTTGCTCACGGACTAGGGTATGAAAACTTTATGGCACCGAAAACAACTTCTACGTTAAACAATCCATTTATGTCCGCAAAAGAGACAATTGACTTTTATGAGAATATATGGAATCACAGATTTTTAAAGTTGCTAAAAGATGAGCTCTAGATGTTAGAAACCTTTCAAAAAGAAATAGAACTTTATGAAAGCAATGCAGAATTATTGAAAGTACTTGCTCACCCAGTTCGTTTATGTATCGTAAAAGGATTAATCGAGCGTGGTCCAAGCAACGTTTCTACAATGTACACTGGCTTAAACATGCCACAGTCTACAATTTCACAGCATTTAGCAAAATTAAAAAGTGCTAAAATCGTTTCTAGTGAAAGAAAAGGATTAGAAATTTACTACAAAGTAGAAAACGAAACAATTATTCAACTCGTTCGCGTATTATTAGGTTAGATGGGAATGGAGCTCATTTTAAGAGAATGGATGGGGAAAGAGAAAGATTATTCGATTTCATATAGTACGTATATGAACCTCGTATTGTATGCAGAAGGGCATGGCTATTATATGAAGGACCGTGAAAAGATTGGAAGACAAGGCGATTTTTTTACAAGTAGCAATGTATCCTCTGCTTTTGCAAAAACGTTTGCTAAGTTTTTTATTCGTCTTGTTGAGAATGATGAAGTTGCTCCAAATATTTGTGAGATTGGCGGGGGAACAGGAAAGTTTGCCTACGATGTTTTACAAGAATGGAAGCAATTATCTCCGGAAACCTTTATTGATTTAAACTATTCAATGATTGAAGTGAGCCCTTTTCATAGAAAATTACAACAGGAGAATCTGTGCTCATTTTCTAATGTATCGTGTTATACATCTTATAGTAAAATGGGAGAATCATTTGAAGGGATTCTTTTTTCGAATGAGTTATTTGATGCATTTCCTGTTGAAGTAATTGAGAAGAGAAATGGAATGTTGTATGAAGTACGTATTACGTATACAGAGGAAGGGAACCTTGCTGAAGTATGTAGACTGTTAGATAAAAGAATAGGTCGCTACTTACTGAAATATAACATTCATATTGCAGAAGGGCAGCGTTTTGAGGTGCCAATTGCGATGGAAGATTATATAAAAGGAATTGCAAAATGGTTTCAAAAAGGTATATGTATTACAGTTGACTATGGATACACAAAAGCAGAATGGACGCATCCTGCGCATCGAGAAGGAAGTTTACGTGGGTATTATAAGCATAAGTTAATACGTAATCCTTTAGCGTATCCAGGGGAAATGGATCTTACTACTCATATTCATTGGGATGAGTTAAAGGAGATTTTTAACCTTCAAGGAATGAGTGCAGTATGGCATAAGAAGCAATCTGAGTTTTTGTTAGCTGCAGGAATATTAGAACAGCTTACGAGTCATCAAGATACGAATCCTTTTTCTGAAACTCAAAAACAAAATCGAGCAATTCGTTCTATGATTTTGAACGGAGGATTAGGGAATGCCTTTGATGTTGTTATACATACGAAAGGCATACGGAATTTACATCTGAATCGGTATTTAACAATATAAATGATTGTCGAGATAGCACCCTTTCTTTTCCTAAGAGAAAGAAATGTTGTATCATTAAAAGTAAGTTTAATAACTGGAGGAGATTTTCATATGAAATGGACACAAATGCCGTTAGGACCATTACAAACAAATGCTTATATTTTAACAAATGATCAAAATGAGTGTATTATCTTTGATCCTGGTCATGAAGGAGAGAAGCTCGTTACATATTTACAAGAAGAACAATTAAAACCACTGGCGGTTTTATTAACACATGCTCACTTTGATCATATTGGTGCTGTTGATGCGGTAAGAGACGCTTTCCATATTCCTGTATACGTACATAAAGAAGAAGCAGATTGGTTAGGAGATGGAACTGTAAATGGCTCTCAAATTTTTATGATGAACCGTAGTATTACAGCTAAGCCAGCGGATCATATTATTGATGCAGAAGGTACATTAACAGTTGGTTCATTTAATTTTGAAATTTTTGAGACGCCAGGACATTCTCCAGGAAGTATTTCTTATTATAGTAAAGAGGCGAATGCAGTGTTCTCAGGAGATGTATTATTCCAAATGAGTATTGGAAGAACCGATTTACCTGGTGGAAGTTTTGCTGAATTAATTGGAAGCATTGAAGAGAAATTATTCGTATTGCCAGATGAAACAGCGGTGCTATGTGGACATGGTCCAGAAACAAGCATCGGTTTTGAAAAAGAAAATAATCCATTTTTACAATAAATGGGCCTTGTTATTATTTTTACGCTTGTCACTCTGTTAGCTGTTTTTGCTACGCTTAGAACACTTCGCGAAAAGAACTTTTTCGCAGGCGGCTTTGCAATTGCAACTGTACTCGTTTTCGGATGGTTTACGATCATGACTGTTCTATATAACGGGTACCCACCAGCAGCTTAAATGGAAGAGAAATGGTTAGTTGGTGTTGACCTTGGTGGTACAACGATTAAATTAGCATTTATTAATGTATACGGTGAAATTTTACATAAGTGGGAAATCCCTACGAATACAAATGAGCAAGGAAAACATATTACACTTGATGTAGCGAAGGCAATTGATAAAAAATTAGAAGAGTTAGGCGAATTAAAAAGCAAGTTAATTGGTATTGGTATGGGAGCTCCTGGTCCTGTGCATGTGGCATCTGGAATGATTTATGAAGCGGTTAATTTAGGGTGGAAAAACTATCCATTAAAAGATTTACTAGAAGTAGAAACAGGGTTACCGGTTGTAATTGATAACGATGCAAACTTAGCAGCGCTTGGCGAAATGTGGAAAGGTGCTGGTGAAGGAGCAAAAGATTTAATTTGTATGACGCTTGGCACGGGCGTTGGTGGTGGTGTAATCGCTAATGGTGAGATTGTACACGGTGTAAGTGGTGCTGCTGGTGAGATTGGACATATTACAGTCGTTACAGAAAATGCTTTCCCATGTAATTGCGGAAAGTCTGGTTGTTTAGAAACAGTAGCTTCTGCAACAGGTATTGTGCGTGTTGCTATGCAGAAAATACAAGAGACTGATAAAGAAAGCATGTTACGTTCTATGTTAGCAGAAGAAGGACGTATTACATCAAAAGATGTTTTTGAAGCGCACGGGCAAGGTGATGAACTAGCAAGTGAAGTAGTAGAAAAAGTAGCTTCTTATTTAGGATTAGCTGTAGCGAATCTTTCTAGTACGTTGAACCCAGAGAAAATTGTTATTGGTGGAGGCGTGTCTAAAGCTGGAGATGCACTATTAGAACCAATTCAAAGTTATTTCGAGCAATATGCTTTCTCACGTGCTGTAAAGAGTACGAAGTTAGCCATTGCAACACTTGGTAATGATGCAGGTGTTATCGGAGGAGCTTGGCTTGTAAAAAAGCACAAATACGAAGCGAAGATGATATAAGTGAGCATAGAGGGTGATGAAATGGTATCTATTTATGATATTCAGCAATTGCTAAAGAAATTTGGTACGATTATTTATACGGGTGATCGAATTGCAGATTTGCAATTAATGCAAGATGAGCTACGTGAATTAAATCAGTCACAGCTAATCGATCCACAAGACTATCAAACAGCTTTATTTTTATTGAAGCAAGAAATTCAAAAAGAGCTGAATAAGAATTAGGTGAAAAAAGAGAAAATACGTTTGCGTAAACAAATAATAGAACACATGAATTCTTTATCGGAAGAACAGTATGCAACTTTATCAGAGCAAATTGCAGTTTCGTTGTATGCGCAAAAAGAGTGGATTGAAGCTGAAACAATTGGAATCACTCTCTCAATGGAAAATGAAGTGAATACATACCCTATTATCGAAAAAGCTTGGGAAGAAGGAAAGAAAGTTGTAGTTCCGAAGTGTAACAAAGGAACAAGAACAATGTCCTTCCGGAAAATTAGTAATTTTGATCAATTAGAAACAGTGTATATGAATTTACGTGAACCGATTCCATCGCTTACAGAAGAAGTGAATGCGGATGAAATAGATCTTCAAATCGTACCAGGCGTAGCTTATACGCAGCGCGGAGAACGGATTGGATATGGCGGGGGCTATTATGATCGTTATCTCGTGCATTATAAAGGGAAAACGCTATCATTAGCTTATGGTTTTCAAATGGTAAAACAAATTCCAGTAGAGCCATTTGATAAAAATGTAGAAAAAATTATTACAGAAAAAGGAACAATGGTTATAAATGGGCTTGTATAGATGAAGGGGGTTATTTTAGCTGGAGGAAAAGGAAGACGCCTTAGACCATTAACATGTAATACTCCAAAGCCGATGTTGCCATTATTAGAAAAACCAGTCTTGGAATACAACATTGAATTGTTACGTCAGCATGGTATTCGTGAAATTGCAATTACAGTTCAATATATGAGTACGGCCATTAAGCAATATTTTGGCAATGGTAGTAAATGGGGAGTTAACTTGTACTATTTTGAAGACTCCCCTCCGCTTGGAACGGCAGGAAGTATTAAACAAGCGGAAAAATTTTTAGATGAAACATTTGTTGTTATAAGTGGGGATGCATTAACTGATTTTCGATTATCAGAAGGAATTGCGTTTCATGAACAAAAGAAAAGAATGGTAACTATGTTTGTAAAGGAAGTAGAAAACCCACTCTCATTCGGTTTGGTTGTAATGAACAAAGAACAAGAGGTTACACGATATATAGAAAAACCGAGCTGGAATGAGGTAATCTCCAATATTGTGAATACAGGTATTTATATTATGGAGCCAGAAATCTTTTCTTACATACCACCCCGAGAATTTTTTGATTTCAGTCAAGATGTGTTTCCATTATTAGCAAATAAGAACGCGTTATTTGCATATTTGTCAGAAGGTTATTGGTTAGATATTGGTACATTTGATCAATATCGACAAGCACAATTTGATTTGTTAACGAAAAAATTGCAAGTACCTATTCCTTATACGGAAGTATTACCAATGGTATGGATGGGAGAAGATGTGACGATTGGAAAAGGAACGAAAATTCATGGTCCATCTTTTATTGGAGAAGGAGCAAAGATTGGTGCGGGGGCTGTAATTGAGCCGTATTCTATTATCGGGAAAAATAGTATTGTTTCAAGTTATTCTCATCTTCAAAAAAGTATTGTTTTTGCAAATGCTCACATTGGGGAGTATTGTGAGCTATTAGAAACGACAATAGGAGAGCATACAATGGTTGAAGATGACGTTACATTGTTTCAAAAAAGCATTGTAGCAGATCATTGTCATATAGGGAAGAGTACGGTCATTAAGCAAAAAGGAAAACTATGGCCTTATAAGGCCATTGATAGTCATTCGATAGTAGGATCGGCTGGTGTTCAAGAAAGTGAAAAAAGCGCTGGCTGGTTACAAAAAAGCCGTATTGTAGGGAGAGGGAATGTTGAGATTACTCCGCAATTTATTGTAAAAGTGGCGATGGCGTATGGATCTCTTTTCGGAAAAGGTGAAAGTATACTAATTGGGAGTCAAGAACATATAGAAACAACTTCTTATAAAAATTTATTTTTACATGCTATTCATGGTATCGGGATTCATACGATGGAATGTAAAGAAATGAACGAGTCGCTGTTTCAGTATAGCATTCATAATTTGCAATGTGCAGGTGGGGTTTTCGTTCAAGTGGAAAATGAAAAAGAAGTTGTTATAAAACTGTATGGTAAGGATGGGATGCTGTTAACGTATAAGCAGCAAAAAGCGATAGAACAAGTATATATGTCCGAGTCGTTTTATTACGTATGTGAGAAAGAAATGGGACAAAATACGCCGGTCCACGTTTCTTTAAATGACTATATAGAAGCTGTATTAGAGCGCATTGATATTGAACAAATACAAAAACAAAAGTTTCATCTTCTTATTAATAAGAGAAATGATATGTTACAACATTTACTTATGCTCTTTCTTCAAAGGCTTGGGTGCACAGTTACATGGATTTATGCGGGCGAACAAAAAGATCATGTGAAAGCTTTGATGAAATCAAGTAAGGCGAATATGGCGCTTATGTTTTCTGAGCAAGGAAATTATTTCGAGTTATATGATAATCATAGTAATATTTACCAAGGTACAGATTTTGAAGAAATAGATCTTCCTGATTTATTATTGGAATCAAAAGGGAATATTTACCCAATGTCTTTGAAATTAGGAGAATGTTACCTTCTATTTTATATACATGATGAAAAAAAAGCTTTTCAAGTAAAGTGGAAACGAGATATTTTATATCGAATTGGAAAGTTATTCGAGTTAATAGCACTGCAAGAAAAGGCGTTTCTTAGCATAGTAGAGCAATCACCGCCGCTTTATTTACTTTATGACGAAGTTGTATGTTCATGGAACGAAAAAGGGAAAGTGATGAGGAAATTATTGGCCGATATGGAAAGAAAGGAAGAAGGTATATTTGAAGGAGTACAGTTCAAATATACCGAAAAAGAGTGGTCTTATATCGTTTCTGACACAAAACAACCAAAATTTTTGGTGTATTCACATGCTAGAAACCCAGTGATAGCAAGGGAAAATATGAAAAATCTTATAGAAAAAATTAGACAATATCAAAAGGTGTAGATGGCACATAATATTGAGGGGGAAGAAACGATGGTAAGAGAACAGTTTCAATGTGATTTAAACACGTTGCAGCAAAAGGTAATTGAGCTTGGTGAATTAGCAAAGGAAGCTTTATTAATTGCTATGGAAGGTCTGCATACAAGAGATGTAGAGAAAGCGTTAGAGGTCATTGATGGTGATTACCGCATGGATAATTTGGAAGAGGAAATAAACGATCTTGCTCTTATGCTTATTACGAAGCAACAGCCTGTAGCAAGTGATTTAAGAAGAATTTTTATTTCAATTAAAACAGCGACAGATTTAGAGCGTATTGCAGATCATGCTGTTAATATTGCGAAATCCACAATTCGTCTTGGGGAAAAAGAAGTAACTGTTAGTTTGCAAAATCTTGATGAAATGTTTGCGATTGCTCATGAGATGCTAAATTTATCATTGGAAGCATACGAACAAGAAAATTTAACTTTTGCTAAACAAATTGCCGAGATGGATGATTCAGTTGATGAAATATATGGGAAGGCAATTCGTGAATTTATATCCTCGATCCCTGAACAACCAGAAGCTATTACACAAATTACACAATTATCCTTTGTGGCAAGATATATTGAGCGTGTAGCAGATCATGTTACAAACATTGCTGAGAATGTATTTTATTTAGTAAAAGGAAAGCATTATTTATTGAATGAATAGTTGTCTTATGGTTACGAAATCGAAAATAAGTTGGAAGTGGATGAAAGGGGAATTCAAATGGTAGCAACAGTAGTAAATGTACAGGTGAAAAACGAAGAGAAAATCGAGACTGCTCCAAAAAAAGTAGTATTTGATACGAAAAACCTAAATTTATGGTATGGAGAAGACCATGCTTTAAAGGATATTAACTTAAGTATTCATGAGAATGAAGTTACAGCAATTATCGGACCAAGTGGTTGCGGTAAATCAACGTACTTAAAAACATTAAATCGAATGGTAGAGTTAGTACCGATCGTTCGAACTACAGGTGTGATCGAATATAGAGAACGTAATATATTTGATAAATCGTATCCAGTTGAAGAATTACGAACGCATGTAGGAATGGTGTTCCAAAAGCCAAATCCATTTCCGAAATCTGTTTATGAAAATGTAGCATATGGACCGAAAATCCACGGTGTTCGTGATAAAAAAACGTTGGATGAAATTGTTGAAAAAAGTTTACGTGGGGCAGCAATTTGGGATGAATTAAAAGATCGTTTGCACGATAACGCATACGGTTTATCTGGTGGACAGCAACAACGACTATGTATTGCACGTTGCTTAGCGATTGAGCCAGACGTTATTTTAATGGATGAACCAACATCGGCGTTAGATCCAATTTCGACGTTAAAAGTAGAAGAATTAATTCAAGAGTTAAAGAAAGACTTTAGTATTGTAATTGTAACGCATAATATGCAACAAGCAGCACGTATTTCAGATAAAACAGCTTTCTTCTTAAGTGGGGAAGTTGTGGAATATACAGATACAAATAAATTATTCACAACACCTTCAGATAAGCGCACAGAAGATTATATTACAGGACGGTTCGGTTGAATGCGAATGTTGAATCATAAAAAAATACAAGAAAATATGGCATCACGTTTTTTAAAAGATCGAATTTACAAATTGTTATTTTATATAGCAATTTTGTTTTCAATAGTAATTTTGCTTGTTTTACTTTTTCAAATTTTTGAAAAAGGGTTAAGCTATCTTTCAATAGATTTCTTTACAAACTTCGCTTCACGTAATCCGAAAGAAGCTGGGATTGCTGCAGCTTTGTCAGGGACAATATTATTTATGAGTATTGTCATACCGGTCTCTTTTATATTTGGAGTCGGGACTGCCCTTTATTTAGAGCAATATGCGAAGGAATCTATATTTAAAAAGGTAGTAGAAATTAATAATCAAACGTTAGCAGGAGTACCTTCCGTTGTATTTGGATTACTCGGCTTAACTATTTTTGTATATGCTCTGCATTTAGGCGAGAGTATCGTTGCAGCGGCGCTGACGATGAGTTTACTCGTCTTACCGACAGTTGTTGTAGCTAGTCAAGAAGCGATACGATCTGTACCAAATTCATTATTAGAGGCTTCTTACGGATTAGGTGCTACGAAGTGGCAAACGATGTATCAAATTGTATTGCCAGTAGCTTTCCCAGGAATTATAACGGGTTGTACGTTAGCGGTATCAAGAGCAATTGGAGAAGCAGCACCGTTGTTAGTAATCGGAGCATTAGCGTTTGCAAATTATGTTCCATTTAGTATATTTGATAGATTTACAGTTTTACCAATTCAGATTTTTAATTGGATGAGTAGACCACAAGAAGAATTTCAGTATGTAGCAGCAGCTGGGATGATTGTTTTGCTAGGTCTGTTACTCTTTATCAATATATTTGTCTTATGGTTACGAAATCGAAAATAATTGGCTCATAATGACAAAAGTCAAATTACATTTTCTGTACAACATTTGATTGAAAGAAATAAAAAACAAAGAAAAAAAACGCAGCGAATCAATCAAATAGTTCCATTATTATTAAAAATAATTGCTAGTGTGTCTATTGTGACGACAATTGGAATTATTTTTACGTTGGCAAATGAAACAATGATGTTTTTTCAAAAAATATCATTATACTCCTTTTTGACGGAGAAAGAATGGTTACCGTTTTTTGAAGATCCTAAATTCGGTATATTACCACTTATATGTGGAACAGTCCTTGTAACGGCAATCGCCATGTTTGTAGCAATTCCTATCGGTTTAGCGTGTGCTGTATTTTTGAGCGAATATGCTTCAAATGGTGCGCGAAAAATATTAAAGCCGATGTTAGAACTATTAGCAGGCATCCCGACAATTGTATATGGTTTTTTTGCATTAACAGTTGTCACCCCGCTTTTACAACGAATGATACCAGATTTACAGTTTTTTAATGCAATTAGTCCAGGAATCGTTATTGGATTTATGATGATACCTACAGTTGCATCTTTATCTGAAGACTCGATGAGAGCTGTGGCGAAAGGAACGAAAGAAGCCTCGTTAGCGCTCGGAGCGACTCGGTTTGAGATGGTAAAACAAGTAGTGTTTCCCGCCGCTTTTACAGGGATTATGGCAGCGATTATATTAGCGGCTTCCAGGGCAATCGGTGAAACAATGATAGTTGTAATTGCAGCGGGATCCACACCGAATGTATCGCTTGATCCGACACACTCTCTTCAAACGTTAACAGCTTATATTGTGCAAGTGAGTTTAGGTGATGCTCCGCATGGAACGATTGCTTATTACAGCATGTATGCCGTAGGCGCAACGTTATTCTTGTTTACTTTTATAATGAACATCATTTCGCAGTATATTGTGCGCTGTTTTAGGAGGGTGACATAAATGTCTACTGCATTTGCTGTTAACGAAATGGGAGAAGTGAGAGTTGATGGATCCTCAACGGTTTTTCCTATTATAGAAGCAGTAGCGGAGGAATATACAAAGGAGCATCCAAACGTGAAAATCTCTATTAGTGTTTCTGGAACTGGAGGAGGATTTAATCGTTTCAGTAAAGGAGAAGTGGATATAAATAATGCTTCGAGAGTAATGAAACAAGTGGAAGAAAATGAAATGAAGAATAACTCCATTCAGTTTACACCCTTTGAGGTTGCTTATGATGGTCTTACGATTGTTGTAAATCGTCACAATACTTGGGTAGACAATATGACAGTAGACGAGTTACGTCTCTTATGGAGTGAAGATGGAAGAGAGAAGCGATGGTCGCAAGTTCATTCAACATGGCCACGTGCACAAGTGGAGTTTTATGCACCAGGTGTAGACTCTGGTACTTATGATTATTTTCAAAATGTCATCTTACAAAATTGTCGCATTGTAAAAAAAGTCTCTTTGTCTGAAGATGATCAAGTTATTATGCAAGGAGTAATGCATGATAAAAATGCCATTGCTTTTGTAGGATATGCTTATTATATGGCCAATCGAGATAGGGTGAAAGCGATAAAAGTGAACGGTGTATTTCCGACGAAAGAGACCATTCAATCAGGTGAATATAAGCCGTTATCTAGATCGTTATTTACTTATGTGAATGATGCATCTATCCGAAAAAAAATAAATGTAGCAAATTATGTTGAGTTTATGATCAAACATGTTGGTAACCTCGCTGAAGAGGTCGGATATGTAAAATTACGAAAAGAAAAATATAATGAACAGCTGCGAATGTTAACAGAAATCAAAAGGTAAATGAGCAAGAAGCAGAAACAACAAAAGAAAAAAACTCACGTTCCTTTTCGTTTAAACGTGCTGTTTTTTTGCGTATTTTTAATGTTCTCCGCGGTTATTGTAAGGCTCGGATATGTACAAATTGTTCGTGGTGAGGAATATAAGAATGAAGTAGAGAAGAAAGAGAATTCAACGATAAGTAATCCTGTACCGCGCGGGAAAATTTTTGACCGCTATGGGCGACCTGTAGTAGATAATACAGCTGTTCGTACCATTACATTTACAAAAATGAAAGGATCAACTGCAGAAGATCGCTTAGAAACAGCGAAAAAATTAGCAGAGTTGATTGAAGTACCGACAGATAAATTAACAGATCGAGATAAAAAAGATTATTGGATTGCGATGCATAAAGAGGAAGCAAAAACAAAAATTACGAGTAAGGATCGTCAAGAATTGAAAGATAACAAAATTGACGATAAAGAATTAGACGAGCGTCAACGAAGTCGTGTGACAGAAGAAGAGATTAATCAATTATCCGCAAAAGATTTAGAAATACTAGCGATTAAAAGTAAGATGGACGGCGGATATGCAATGACACCTCAAGTTATTAAAAAAGATGCTACAGAAAGAGAATATGCGATTATTAGTGAGAGCCTAGCAACATTACCAGGTGTAGATACGAATGTTGATTGGGATCGAAAATATACGTATGATGATTTATTCCGAAGTGTTCTTGGTGGGGTGTCGACGGCGGATGAAGGTTTACCGAGAGAAAGACTAGATTACTATCTTGTTCGTGATTATAATCGAAATGACCGAGTAGGGAAAAGTTATCTTGAACAGCAATATGAAGATAGCCTGCACGGTACGAAAGCAGAAGTGAAAAATATTACAGATAAAAACGGTAATATTTTGGAAACAATTAATGTATCACAAGGACAAAGCGGTAATAATCTGAACTTAACAATTGATATGGAATTACAAAAGCGTGTGGAAGATATTATTACCAAAAATTTAAAGAAATTTAAAGGGTCAGAACCTCTTTTAGATCGAGCGTTTGTTGTAATGATGAATCCGAAAAACGGTGAAGTGTTATCTATGGCTGGCAAACAATTAGTGGATGAAAATGGCGAAACGAAAGTACAAGATTTCGCATTAGGAACGATGACAAGTTCTTATCCGATGGGATCGACTGTAAAAGGTGCGACAGTACTTACAGGATATCAAACAGGTGCAATTCAACCGGGTTCAGTTCAACTCGATGAACCAATCGTATTAAAAGGGACGAAGAGCAAATCTTCTTGGAAGACGATGGGATATATTAATGATTTAACAGCATTAAAAATGTCTTCTAACGTATATATGTTTAAAACAGCGATGAATATCGCTAATGCTCCATATGTTAGAGGTGGTACGTTAAATATACCGCAAAAAGCATATGATACGATGCGATACTATTATGGTCAGTTTGGACTTGGTGTAAAAACAGGCATTGATTTACCGAATGAATCTGCTGGACAAAGAGGTACTACAGACAATATCCCAGGTTTCTTATTAGATTTATCAATTGGACAGTATGATACGTATACACCACTTCAATTAGCGCAATATATTTCGACAATTGCCAATGGTGGATATCGCATGCAACCGCAAGTTGTGAAAGAAATTCGTCAACCGGAAGCGAAACCAGATGAAGTTGGAAAAGTTGTTCATTCGATGGAGCCGAAAGTGCTAAATCGTATTGATATGCCTGAATCGCAAATTAAACGTGTTCAAGAAGGATTTAGACAAGTATTTAACGATTCAGGCGGTACAGCTACAAAATACTTTACTGGTGCAAAATATAAAGCTGCAGGGAAAACTGGTACAGCGCAAACTGTGTATGGTGGAGATAAAGCGATTGGTAAAAAAGCAGATGGTCAGCGTGTGGAGACTTATAACTTAACATTAGTAGGTTATGCGCCACTTGAAGATCCAGAAGTCGCATTCTCTGTTGTTGTTCCGTGGGTACATGATGATAAGACTGGTATTAATGGATATATTAGTCGTGAAATTATGGATGCTTACTTTGATTTGAAAAACCAAGAAATAAATGGTGAAGCTCCAAAAGATGCAAAAGATAATAAAAATGAAAAAGAAGCTCAAGATGAGGAATAAATGAAGTGGAAACATATAATTGGTGACGTTGAAGTGAATCGGGATTTAGTGTTATTGCTCCTTATTGGAGGTTTATACACGCTCGCAATTTCTTTATCGAATACGTTTGTTAATATTTATTTATGGAAACAAACACAAAATTATGTGAATCTTGGCTTGTATAATTTGGCCAGCGTTGTATTGCAGCCTCTCACATTTCTTATAGGTGGGAAATTAGCGAAACGTATTGACCGCTCGATTTTGTTACGAATAGGCGTAGGCACTTTAGCTATTTTTTTTATCGTTGTTTTAGTAGCGGGAAAAAGTGCTTCTCACTATATTTTATTAATGGGGGCTCTTTTAGGAGTCGGATATGGTTTTTATTGGCTCGCGTTTAACTTATTGACATTTGAAATTACAGAACCAGAAACAAGAGATTTCTTTAATGGGTTTCTTGGACTTCTTACATCCTTCTCTGGAATGATTGGACCGATAGCGGCAGGATACACAATTTCACGTATGGCAAAATGGAGTGGTTATACTGTCATATTCTTTCTTTCATTAGTGCTATTTGCAATTGCTGTCGTTTTAAGCTTTTTTTTATCTAAGAGAGAATGTGAAGGTCGTTATGAAATTACAAAAGTATTGAAAGAGCGACGGATTGATAAAAATTGGGGAAGAATTACACGTGCTCATTTTTTCCAAGGGTTGAGAGAGGGAACGTTTATTTTTGTTATTTCAGTATATGTGTACTTAGCAACCGATAGTGAGCTCGCATTAGGGAAATATAGCTTAGTAAACTCCGCTGTATCATTTGTATGTTACTACTTAGTTGCTCGTATGTTAAAGAAAGAGTGGCGAAAAAAAGCGATTTTACTTGGAGGCATTATTTTATATGCTGTCGTATTTTTAGTTATATTCAATGTTACATACACAAAATTACTTATTTATGCAGCATGTATCGCGATTGCATACCCTATTTTACTCGTTCCGTACGGGTCAATGACATATGACGTAATTGGTAGAGCGAAAAATGCGAGAGAATGGCGTGTAGAGTATGTAGTTGTCCGGGAATTATGGTTAAATGCTGGAAGAATTTGTTCGGTTTTAAGTTTTTTATGTGCTGTATTATTCTTTCCGCCTGAAAAAAGTTTACCTTTCTTACTATGTATTTTAGGTGCTGGACATTTTCTTATTTATTTTGCAGTCAAAAATGTCAAATATGATGAGGGAAATGTGGGGAAACCCAGCGTTGTAGCGCAAGGAACTACTCAGAATCAAACTGAACCAGAAGGTTAAATGGCAAAACACGAATTACCAAACTTACCTTATGCGTATGATGCTTTAGAGCCTCACTTTGACAAAGAAACAATGAACATCCATCATACAAAACATCACAACACGTACATTACAAACTTAAACGCTGCTTTAGAAGGTCATGCAGAATTAGCTGACAAAAGCGTAGAAGAATTAGTTGCAAACTTAAACGAAGTACCAGAAGCAATCCGTACAGCAGTACGTAACAATGGTGGTGGACATGCTAACCATACATTCTTCTGGACAATTCTTTCTCCAAACGGTGGCGGACAACCAGTAGGTGAACTTGCAACTGCGATTGAAGCGAAATTCGGTAGCTTCGATGCATTCAAAGAAGAATTCGCAAAAGCTGGCGCAACTCGCTTCGGTTCTGGTTGGGCTTGGTTAGTAGTAAACAATGGTGAATTAGAAGTAACAAGCACGCCAAACCAAGATTCTCCTCTAACTGAAGGTAAAACTCCAGTTATCGGTTTAGATGTTTGGGAGCATGCTTACTACTTAAATTATCAAAACCGTCGTCCAGACTACATCGGTGCATTCTGGAACGTTGTAGATTGGAACGCTGCTGAAAAACGTTACCAAGAAGCAAAATAAATGACTTTATACATACATAAAGGAAGTGAATCTATGTCCATTTTTAAACAGCTAGCAAAAAGCCTATATTCGCCTAAAGATATTGCGCTTTTCCGTTTTCAAAAAATCGGTAAAACCATTTTGTATATTATGCTTCTTTGCCTAATTACTACTATTCCAAGGACTTTCTTGTACGGTAGCGTTATTCAAGACGGTGTTAATATGGTAAATAAAGTAATCGAAAAAGATTTACCTGACTTTAAAATTGAAAATGGCGAACTAACAGCAGATATTGATCAACCTATCGAAAAAGAAGATGGAAATGCCCTTTTCGTATTTGATCCAAATTCAACAGACTTAGAAAAATATCAAAATAAAACAGGTTTATTTGTTTTAAAAGATAAAGTAGTCTCCATGGGAAATGGTCAAACACAAACGTATTCCTATAACGACTTATTAGGTGCATCTCTTGAGAAAAAAGATTTACAAGACTTTATTTCTCTATTCGATAGTATTTATCCAATTTTATTATTTGTTATCGGGTTTTTGGTGTACCTATTCCAATTATTCATTACTTTTGTAGGCGTGACTTTACTTGCGTTCATCGGTTCTGCTATGAGCGGACAACGTAAATTATCCTATAAACAGGTTTGGACATTAACTGCTTACAGTTACACAATTCCAACAATCTTCTTTATGATTATGGATTTATTTAAAATTGTCGTACCTGGTTCAACATTCATTTATATCGCAGTTGTTTTAATTGTTCTATACTTAACACTTAAAGAAGTTCCACAACCGAAAGAAAAATAAATGAAGAGATTAGGTATATTCTTATTCGTGCTTGTTCTCGGTTATATATTTTATTACGATATAAAAATCGGTACTTTACCGATGTTAAGTTCATACAAAAAAACAACAGCTGCTCAAACTATAAAAAAAGAAGAAACAACTACAGAACAAAGCAAAAAGGAAGAAACAGATGTTACTTATAAAACAATTGAAGTAAAAACTGGCGAGACCGTTCTTTCGATTACAGAACAAATTAATAAGAAAAAAATCCCTTCTATTGAAAAGGTAATTGATGACTTTAAACAATTAAATAAAAGTACATCTGCTACAAAAATTCAAATTGGAAAGACTTATAAATTCCCGTTATATCAATAAATGACTCATCGTACAAAAACACGTCCAGTTAAAGTCGGTAATTTAACAATTGGCGGTAATAATGAATTAATTATACAAAGTATGACAACAACAAAAACACATGATGTTGAAGCAACAGTTGCTGAAATTAAACGTTTAGAAGAAGCTGGTTGTCAAGTTGTTCGTGTTGCCGTTCCAGATGAACGCGCAGCAAATGCTATTGCTGATATTAAAAAACAAATCAACATTCCACTTGTTGCTGATATTCATTTTGATTATCGCCTTGCTTTAAAAGCAATTGAAGGTGGTATTGATAAAGTACGTATCAATCCAGGTAACATTGGTCGTCGCCATAAAGTAGAAGCTGTTGTAAATGCAGCAAAAGAGCGCGGCATTCCAATCCGTATCGGTGTAAACGCTGGTTCATTAGAGCGTCACATTTTAGAAAAGTACGGATACCCAACTGCAGATGGCATGGTTGAGAGCGCACTACATCACATTAAAATTTTAGAGGACTTAGATTTCCACGATATTATCGTATCTATGAAAGCCTCTGATGTTAACTTAGCAATTGAAGCATATGAAAAAGCTGCTCGCGCTTTTGATTATCCATTACATTTAGGTATTACAGAATCTGGCACATTGTTTGCTGGAACTGTAAAAAGTGCCGCTGGTCTTGGAGCAATTTTAAGTAAAGGCATCGGAAACACACTTCGTATTTCATTAAGTGCTGATCCAGTTGAAGAAGTAAAAGTTGCACGTGAACTATTAAAGTCATTCGGTCTTGCATCTAATGCAGCAACGCTTATCTCTTGTCCAACTTGCGGTCGTATTGAAATTGATTTAATTAGCATCGCTAACGAAGTGGAAGAATATATTTCTACACTGAAAGTACCAATTAAAGTTGCAGTACTTGGTTGCGCTGTAAACGGTCCTGGTGAAGCTCGTGAAGCTGATATCGGTATTGCTGGTGCACGTGGAGAAGGATTATTATTCCGTAAAGGGCAAGTTGTTCGTAAAGTACCAGAAGAAACAATGGTAGAAGAACTGAAAAAAGAAATCGATGTAATTGCTGCTGAAATGGCTGCTGAAAGAGATAAAGAAAAAGAAACTCAAGAACAATAAGTGCGATTTTATGGAAGAAGAAAAAAACTGCATAAAGTAGGGATAGGTATGAATCTAACAGAAGCTTTACGCCTAATGAAAGAAAAAGGATACAAACATACTGGGAAAAGGGAAGAGATGCTCAGATTATTTGCCGCTCACAATCGTTATTTAACAGCAAAAGACGTTTTAGAGCATATGAAGGATGATTATCCAGGTCTTAGTTTTGATACGATTTATCGTAACTTAACGGTTTTTGCTGAAATCGGCGTTTTAGAACAAACAGAATTAAATGGTGAAAAACATTTTCGTTTTACATGTTCTATTATGGAACATCATCATCATTTTATTTGTTTAGATTGCGGGGGAACGAAAGAGATTACTTCCTGTCCAATGGATTTTATGAATAAAGATTTTAACGGTTATGAAGTAACAGGGCATAAATTTGAAATATACGGCCGTTGTCCAAAATGTGCAAAATAAATGATACAAGATTTTTTACAATATGACTTTTTACGTAATTCTTTATATGCAGGTATTTTAATTGGACTTGTTGCACCGCTTATCGGTGTGTTTGTTGTTATTCGTCGTTTATCTCTTATTGCGGATGCATTAAGTCACGTGACGTTATCAGGTATTGCAGCAAGTTTACTACTTGAAAAAACAATTTTTACAGGTGGCTTTTTAAATCCTCTATATATGGGGATGATTTTCTCGATTGGTGGAGCGTTACTAATTGAAAAGTTACGAACTGTATATAAGCATTATCAAGAATTAGCAATTCCGATTATTCTTTCAGCGGGAATGGGAGTTGGAGTTATTTTCATTTCACTTGCAAATGGATTTAACACAGACTTATTTAGTTATTTATTTGGTAGTGTAAGTGCTGTAACGAGTACGGATTTAATTATTATTGGGATTGTAGCAATTGTTGTTATTGCGACAATTATTTTATTATATAAAGAGCTGTTTTTATTATCATTTGATGAGGAATACGCAGTATCAACTGGTCTAAGGGCAAAGTGGATTCACTTTATCTTCATTATATTAGTTGCTCTTGTCATTGCAGTATCAATGCGTGTAGTAGGTGTTCTTCTCGTATCATCATTAATGACGTTACCAGTTGCAGCAAGTATTCGTATTGCTAAAGGATTTAAACAAACAATTTTCTTTTCCATTTTATTTGGTGAAATTGCAGTAATTGGTGGAATGTTTGCTTCGTATCAACTTGATCTAGCACCAGGTGGTACAATTGTTATGATAGCAGTTCTTATTTTAATCGGTGCGATTTTATGGAAGAAGAAAAAAACTGCATAAATGAATAATATATTGGAAATAGAAGGATTAACGTTTCGATATGAAGATCGAAATGTGTTAGAAGATATTAATTTGCAAGTTCCGAAGGGAGCTTTTTTAGGTTTAGTTGGGCCAAACGGTTCTGGGAAATCCACTTTACTAAAATGTTTATTAGGTGTTTTAAAGCCTAAACAAGGAAGTATTCGCTTGTTTGGTGTTGATAGCAAGAAGTTTAAAGAATGGAACAAACTTGGCTATGTATCCCAAAAGGCAAATAGTTTCAACTCTGGTTTTCCAGCAACTGTTTTTGAAGTTGTGTCAATGGGGCTCGTTTCGAAAAAAGGTCTTTTTCGCTTTTTCACGAAAGATGACAAGGCGAAGGTAGAAAAGGCGATTGCTGATGTAGGGATGAGTGAGTTTCAAGGTCGCAATATTGGAGAGCTTTCTGGTGGACAACAACAACGTGTATTTATTGCTCGTGCGCTCGTTAGTGATCCTGAATTACTTATTTTGGACGAGCCTACTGTTGGGATTGATGTGAAAAATGTGGAAAGTTTTTATGAGATATTAGAGGATTTAAACAAAAGGCTCGGGATCACATTAATTCTTGTTACTCATGATATGGGAGCTGTTACCGAGAAAGTAACACATGTTGCATGTCTAAACCAACATTTACATTTCCATGGGAATGTAAAGGAGTTCCGAGAGTTAGAAGATGCAGAAATGTCCGTCTTATATGGACATCATGTCCATCGTTTAAAACACGAGCATGAGCATCACGGGAGGATATAAATGGAACAAAAGCAACATCGAAAAGAAAGTGTTATCCATCTCATTTATCGTTTAGTAATGATTATTTTTGGCGCAGCATGCGCAGCGGTAGCGATTGAATTATTCTTAATGCCAAATAAAATTATTGATGGTGGAATTATTGGTATTTCTCTTATATTAGATTATCTTACTCCTAATATTTGGTGGTTAAGTTTTTCTACTTTAGTTGTTATCCTCAACATTCCGTTTATGTACTCTGGGTATAAGCAAATCGGAAAAACATTTATGTTATCCTCAGCATTTGGCATTGTAGCTTTAGCATTTATTGAATCGACATTACATGCTGTTCCACCATTTACAACTGAGCCCATTTTAGCAACAGTTTTTGGTGGGCTTATTTTAGGGCTTGGTGTAGGACTTGTTATTCGTCATGGCGGATCAATGGACGGAACAGAAATTATGGGGATTTTATTAACGAAGAAATTACCGTTTTCTGTTGGTGAATTCGTAATGTTTGTGAACTTATTTATTTTTGCATGGGCAGCATTTGTATTTGGTGTCGAACAAGCTATGTATTCTGTTATGACGTACTATATTGCATTCAAAACAATTGATACGGTAATTCAAGGTTTAGATGAAACGAAAGCAGTTTTAATTGTATCAGATCAGTATGAGGAAGTATCAAATGCCATTTTGCATCGTCTCGGTCGTGGAACTACAAAGCTTGTAGCCAAAGGCGGTTACACGGATAAAGAAAAAGAAGTTATTTATGCAGTTGTAACGCGTTTGGAAGTGACGAAGTTAAAATCAATTGTGCATGAAATTGATGAAAATGCGTTTGTTACGATTATGAGTACACAAGAAACAAATGGTGGTAAGTTTAAATCAGCTATTCACTAAATGAATCTCATTAAACAAATTGTGAATAAAAAATTAAATCATATTTCTACAAAAGAGCTATTGAAATATAGTAAAGAATATGAAGTTTCAATTACAACTGCACAAGCTGATCAAATTGTTTTACTTATGAAAGGAAAGAATATTAACATTTACGATAATAATGAGCGACTAGAGCTCTTAAAACAAATCGCAAAAGTAACTTCTCCTGCTACCGCGCAACAAGTAAACACTTTATTTCAGCAACTACTAAAATAAATGTTAAAGGTTGGATCTCATGTCTCAATGAGTGGTAAGAAAATGTTATTAGCAGCAAGTGAAGAGGCTGTTTCATATGGTGCAACGACGTTTATGATTTATACAGGTGCACCGCAAAACACACGAAGAAAACCAATTGAAGAATTGAACATAGAAGCAGGACGAAAACATATGGAACTGAATGGTATCGAGGAAATTATCGTCCATGCACCATATATTATTAACGTTGGTAATACGACGAAGCCAGAAACATTCCAATTAGGTGTAGACTTCCTGCGCATGGAAATTGAAAGAACAGCGGCATTAGGTGTTGCGAAACAAATTGTTCTTCACCCAGGAGCGCACGTTGGTGCTGGAGCAGATGCAGGTATTCAACAGATCATTAAAGGGCTTAATGAAGTAATAACGCCCGAACAGACGGTTAACATTGCGCTAGAGACGATGGCTGGAAAAGGAACAGAGTGCGGTCGTAGCTTTGAGGAAATTGCAAAGATTATTGATGGTGTAAAATATAATGAAAAGCTATCTGTATGTTTTGATACGTGTCATACGCATGATGCGGGTTATGACATTGTAAATGATTTTGACGGTGTATTGAACGAATTTGACAAGATCGTTGGTGTAGATCGATTACAAGTACTTCATATTAATGATAGTAAAAATGTGCGTGGGGCCGGAAAGGACCGTCACGAAAATATCGGTTTTGGTCATATCGGTTATAAAGCGTTGCATCATATTGTACATCATCCGCAGTTAATGAACGTACCAAAAATTCTTGAAACACCATATGTAGGTGAAGATAAAAAAGATAAGAAGCCACCATATAAATTAGAAATCGAAATGCTGAAAAACGGTACTTTTGATGAGGGGATTCTTGAAAAAATTAAAGCGCAATAAATGACACTACAAACTTTTACACAGTATGATTTTAAACCATTTTTAATAGATGCAGTTCGTGAACTACGCTTTTCAGAGCCGACAGGAATTCAAAAGAAAATTTTCCCGGTCGTGAAAAAAGGTGTGAGTGTAATTGGACAATCCCAAACAGGTTCTGGGAAAACACATGCATACTTACTTCCTACATTAAACAGAATTAATGCAAGTCGTGAAGAAGTACAACTTGTTATTACAGCGCCTACTCGTGAGTTAGCACAACAAATTTACGAAGAAATCGTGAAATTAACAAAGTTCTGTGCAGAAGATCAAATGATTACAGCACGTTGCTTAATTGGTGGAACTGATAAACAACGATCGATTGAGAAGTTGAAAAAACAACCGCATATTGTAGTTGGAACACCAGGACGTATTAAAGACTTAGTAGAAGAAAAGGCGCTATTTGTTTATAAAGCGGATACTATTATTGTCGATGAAGCGGATTTAATGCTTGATATGGGATTCATTCAAGATGTAGATAAAATTGCAGCACGCATGCCTAAAAACTTGCAAATGCTAGTTTTCTCTGCAACAATTCCTCAAAAATTAAAACCATTTTTGAAGAAATATATGGAGAACCCAGAACATATTCATATTAATCCGAAACAAGTTGCAGCAGGAAATATTGAGCATTACCTTGTGCCTTCAAGACACCGTAATAAAATTGAATTAGTGAAAAATATGCTACTTCAATTTAAACCGTACTTAGCAATTGTGTTTACAAACACGAAGAAGAAGGCTGATGAAGTAGCCGATGGATTAGCAGAACGTGGGTTAAAAGTAGGGCGTATACACGGTGACTTATCACCACGTGATCGTAAAAAAATGATGAAACAAGTTCGTGATTTAGAGTTCCAATACATTGTCGCAACAGATTTAGCGGCACGCGGTATTGATATTGAAGGGATTAGCCATGTTATTAACTATGAACTTCCATCAGATTTAGATTTCTTCGTTCACCGCGTTGGAAGAACTGCACGTGCGGGTCATTCAGGTATTGCAGTGACAATTTATGATCCAGCAAATGAAGAAGCATTAGATAGTTTGGAAAAACAACGTCATATCGAGTTTAAGCATGTAGATTTACGCGGAGATGAGTGGGCGGATTTAGGTGACCGTCGTCGTCGTAAGAGTCGTAAAAAACCAAATGATGGACTAGATGTTATGGCAACAAAAGTTGTTAAAAAGCCGAAAAAAGTAAAACCAAACTATAAGCGAAAACTTGCAACAGAACGTGACAAAGTGAAGAAAAAATATAGCAATAAAAAAAGATAATTGAATCATACATTTGAGGGGGAATCATTTGCTGAGGATGCTGCTGCATGTATGGTTGATATTGCTGTGAGTATTGATGCGGGTATTGTTGTTGGTATTGCTGTTGATGTTGCTGTTGATATTGGGGCGGTGGTTGTTGGTGCATCATCGGTGGCCCTTCCATTTGTCGATAAGGAGGGACCATTTGCATGAATGTATGATTCAAACGAAACGCGCGGCGGTGCAGCAACTACAACATCAAGCAGCGGCATCGGCAGTTTTTTTTCGAATTTAATTTCGAATCCAACTAATATGATAAACAATATCGAAAAAGTATCACAAGTCGTTCAATCTGTAAGCCCTGTCGTCGAACAGTACGGTCCCATTATGCGTAACCTACCAAGCATTGTTAAAATCCTCACCTCTGGAAAAAGTACAGAAGCAGATCAAACCGAAGATCAAACTGAAGATCTAACAGAAAAGGTTGAGGTAGCAACTCCCCCTCCTCCACAAAAAAAAAGAAAAAGAAAAAAAATAGTGATTGAGCCAGCCATAGAAACAGAAGTAAGAGAGGAGCCTGTTCAAAAAATAGCAACAAAACCAAAACTATATGTGTAAATGAAAATTGTTAAAATTTCCCCTCGTGGTTATTGCTACGGTGTTGTCGACGCAATGGTAATTGCACGTAACGCTGCATTAGATAAATCATTACCGAGACCTATTTATATTTTAGGTATGATTGTTCACAATAAACATGTTACAGACGCTTTTGAAGAAGATGGAATCATTACATTAGACGGACCAAGTCGCTTAGATATTTTAGATCAAATCGATTCTGGTACTGTTATTTTTACTGCTCACGGTGTTTCTCCTGAAGTTAAACAACGTGCAAAAGAAAAAGGTTTAACGACAATCGATGCAACTTGTCCAGATGTTACAAAAACACATGACCTTATTGAAGCAAAAAAAGCTGAAGGATACCATGTCATTTATATCGGCAAAAAAAATCATCCTGAACCAGAAGGCGCGGTTGGTATTGCACCTGATATCGTTCATCTTATCGAAAGAGCTGATGATTTAGAAACATTAGAAATCACAACGGATAAAATTTTAGTTACGAATCAAACAACAATGAGTCAATGGGATGTTCAACATTTAATGGAGGACATTCAGAAAAAATTTCCAACAGCAGAATTCCATAAGGAAATTTGTTTAGCAACTCAAGTTCGCCAAGAAGCTGTGGCTAAACAAGCGGATGTTGCAGATTTAACAATCGTTGTTGGTGATCCAAAAAGTAACAATTCGAATCGCTTAGCGCAAGTATCACAAGAAATTGCTGGTACGAAAGCTTATCGTGTTGCGGATGTAAGCGAAATTCAATTAGAGTGGCTACAAGGTGTAGAAAACGTAGCTGTTACAGCAGGTGCTTCTACTCCAACGCCAATTACAAAAGAGGTTATTGCTTTCTTAGATCAATATGATCCAATGAATCCGGCTACGTGGGAAAGAATTCGAAAAGTACCACTTCAAAAAATCTTACCTCGTGTAAAAGTGAAAAAAGAACAATAAATGAGTAAAATTCCAAATGGCCATGAAGTTATTTCTTTATTTGAAAGTATGTATCCGAAGCATTTAGCGATGGAGGGGGATAAGATTGGCCTACAGATTGGTGCGCTTAATAAACCCGTGCAGCACGTATTGATTGCTTTAGATGTAACGGAGGAGGTTGTAGATGAAGCAATTCAATTAGGAGCGAATGTCATTATTGCGCATCACCCTTTAATTTTTAATCCGTTAAAAGCGATTCATACAGAGAAGGCATATGGGAAAATTATTGAAAAGTGTATTAAAAATGATATTTCCGTTTATGCCGCTCATACAAATGTAGACGTCGCTAAAGGTGGAGTAAATGATTTACTTGCTGATGCGTTAGGATTACAAAATACAGAAGTATTAGCTCCGACATACGCAGAAGAAATGAAAAAAATTGTTGTGTTTGTGCCAGTAACTCATGCAGAAGAGGTTCGTAAAGCATTAGGAGACGCAGGCGCTGGTCATATCGGCAATTACAGCCACTGTATGTTCAGTAGTGAGGGAGCAGGCACGTTTGTACCTCAGGAGGGAACAAATCCTTATATCGGAGAAACTGGGCGGTTAGAACGTGTGGAAGAGGTACGTATCGAAACGATAATTCCAACTTCACTACAAAGAAAAGTTATGAAAGAGATGTTGGTAGCTCACCCATACGAAGAAGTGGCATATGATGTATATCCTCTTGATAATAAAGGTGAAACGTTAGGGCTTGGAAAAATAGGCTATTTACAAGAAGAAATGACGCTTGGACAGTTTGCTGAACATGTGAAACAATCATTAGACGTGAAGGGCGCAAGAGTTGTTGGCAAGTTAGATGATAAAGTGCGTAAAGTCGCTGTACTTGGTGGGGATGGTAATAAATATATAAACCAAGCGAAATTTAAAGGGGCAGATGTATATGTAACAGGTGACATGTATTATCATGTCGCTCATGATGCGATGATGCTCGGTTTAAATATAGTTGATCCAGGACATAACGTTGAAAAGGTAATGAAGCAAGGTGTGCAAAAGCAACTGCAAGAAAAAGTAGATGCGAAGAAATTCAATGTGCAAATTCATGCTTCGCAGTTACATACAGATCCGTTCACATTTGTATAAATGAATGAAGTAAAGCTTTCAAAACGATTAGAAGAAGTTGTGCGCGAGATTCCAGTAGGGTCTACAGTAGCTGATATTGGATCGGATCATGCGTATTTACCGTGTTATACAATTATAAATAATATTGCTACAAAAGCAGTTGCAGGAGAAGTTGTGGATGGGCCGTTTCGTTCTGCGCAAGCAACTGTAGCTGAAAGTGGCTTACAAGATAAAGTAGACGTTCGTAAAGGGAATGGATTAGAAGTAATTACACCAGGGGAAGTAGATGTAATTACAGTTGCTGGTATGGGTGGAGCACTAATTCGTGACATTTTAGAAAATGGTAAAGAAAAATTAGAAGGTGTAACACGTTTAATTTTACAGCCGAACATTGCAGCACATCACATTCGTGAATGGTTTATTGAAAATGGCTGGGAGCTTATCCATGAAAAAATCGTAAAAGAAGACGGGAAAATTTACGAAATTTTAGTTGGGGAACGAGGAACTATTGCAGCACCTTACTCAGATAATAAACAAGCTGAATTATTTATGGGTCCATTTTTAATAAAAGAAAAAGGTGAGGCTTTTGTTGAAAAGTGGGAAGGAGAATTGAAAAACTTCCAAAATATCTTAAAACAATTAGAACGTGCAGTAGATTCTGAAGAGACAAAAGCGAAACGTGTAGAAGTAGAAGCGAAAATGAAAATGATAGGGGAGATTTTATCATGAATGAAACGTAATCCACTGATTCCGTTCGCTCTTATTGCAGCATTGGGTATTATCGTTATGTTTGTATTTTCATTTCAGGGGCTAAATAAATCTAAAGAGTTAGCTGATGCAAAAAATGGCGGGAAGCCAGCACAAACAGCATCAAAGCCAGAGGATATTGTGAAGCAAAGCTGTACGAGCTGTCATGGTGATCAGTTACAAGGAGCAGTAGGACCTAATTTACAAAAAATTGGTGGGAAACTTTCAAAGGATGAAATTAAAGAAATTCTTTCGAAAGGAAAAGGTAACATGCCGCCAAATTTAGTGCCAGCTGACCAAGCGGCTAAAGTAGCTGATTGGCTATCTAAGAAAAAATAAATGGCTGACAAACCAGCTCGTTCTAAACAAATTGAAACTGAAATGACCCTTGAGCAAGTGAAAGAACAACTCACTGAGGTCGGAAAAAAACGTGGCGTTCTTACATATGAAGAGATCGCAGAACGCATGAATGGATTTGAAATTGAATCCGATCAAATGGATGAATACTATGAATATTTAGGTGAACAAGGGATTGACTTAGTTGGCGACAATGACAACGAAGAAGGTCCTAATAATCGCCAAATTACAAAAACGGAAGAAGAATTCGACCTTAATGATTTAAGTGTGCCACCAGGTGTGAAAATCAATGATCCTGTTCGTATGTACTTAAAAGAAATTGGTCGCGTTGACTTACTATCCGCTGAAGAAGAAATTCGACTTGCGACGCGTATTGAAGAAGGCGATGAAGAAGCAAAACGCCGTCTTGCGGAAGCGAACTTACGTCTTGTAGTAAGTATTGCAAAGCGTTACGTGGGCCGTGGCATGCTTTTCTTAGACTTAATCCAAGAAGGAAATATGGGTCTAATTAAAGCGGTTGAAAAGTTCGATTATCGTAAAGGTTTCAAATTTAGTACGTATGCAACTTGGTGGATTCGCCAAGCGATTACACGTGCGATTGCAGACCAAGCGCGAACAATTCGTATTCCAGTTCATATGGTTGAAACGATTAATAAGTTAATTCGTGTACAACGTCAATTGTTACAAGATTTAGGACGTGAACCATCTCCTGAAGAGATTGGTGAAGAAATGGATCTTGCGCCAGAAAAAGTACGTGAAATCTTAAAAATTGCACAGGAGCCAGTTTCTCTTGAAACACCAATTGGTGAAGAAGACGACTCCCATTTAGGTGACTTTATTGAAGACCAAGAAGCAACATCGCCTGCGGACCATGCAGCGTATGAATTGCTAAAAGAACAATTAGAAGATGTGTTAGATACACTAACAGATCGTGAAGAAAATGTTCTACGTCTTCGTTTCGGTTTAGATGATGGACGAACTCGTACGCTTGAAGAAGTTGGGAAAGTATTCGGCGTAACGAGAGAACGTATCCGTCAAATTGAAGCAAAAGCACTTCGCAAATTAAGACATCCAAGCCGTAGTAAGCGTCTTAAGGATTTCTTAGAATAGATGGGCAACAGAATTCCCGAAGAAGTTGTTGAACAGATTCGGACGTCATCCGATATTGTAGAAGTGATTGGTGAATACGTTCAACTTAGAAAGCAGGGACGTAACTATTTTGGCCTTTGTCCATTTCATGGTGAGAATTCTCCTTCATTCTCTGTTTCATCTGATAAGCAAATTTTTCATTGCTTCGGATGTGGAGAAGGTGGAAATGTATTTTCCTTTCTAATGAAAATGGAAGGACTTGCTTTTACCGAGGCTGTTCAAAAGTTAGGTGAAAGAAATGGAATTGCGGTTGCAGAGTATACATCGGGGCAAGTACAACAAGAAGACATATCTGATGACACTGTCATCATGCAACAGGCTCACGAACTTTTGAAAAAGTATTATCATCATTTATTGGTAAATACGGAAGAGGGAAATGAAGCACTTTCTTATTTATTAAACCGTGGTATTACGAAAGAGATGATTGAGAAGTTTGAAATTGGTTATGCATCACTTGCTTGGGATGCTGCAACGAAAATTTTACAAAAAAGAGGTTTATCGCTGTCTAGTATGGAACAAGCTGGTCTTCTAATAAGAAGCGAGAAGGATGGTAGTCATTATGATCGCTTCCGTGGAAGAGTTATGTTTCCGATTCATACGTTACAAGGTAAGGTGATAGCGTTTAGTGGAAGGGCGTTAGGAGATGATACTCCGAAATATTTAAATAGCCCTGAAACACCGATTTTTCACAAAAGTAAATTGTTGTATAACTTCCACCAAGCAAGGCCGTTTATTAGAAAGCGTGGGCAAGTAGTCCTTTTTGAAGGGTATGCCGATGTGCTAGCTGCGGTAAAGAGTGGTGTGGAAGAAGCTGTTGCGACAATGGGAACAGCTTTAACTGAAGAACAAGCAAAACTTCTGCGACGTAACGTTGAAACTGTTGTTCTTTGCTATGATGGTGATAAAGCAGGACGAGAAGCGACGATGAAGGCAGGGCAATTACTGTTAAAAGTTGGTTGCCAAGTGAAAGTCACATCCTTGCCAGATAAGCTTGATCCTGATGAATATGTGCAACAATATGGGACTACCGCTTTTGAAAATCTTGTGAAATCAAGTATAAGTTTTGTTGGTTTTAAAATAAATTATTTGCGTTTAGGGAAAAATTTGCAAGATGAGTCTGGCAAAGAAGAATATGTGAAAAGTGTTTTAAAAGAGTTATCGTTGTTACAAGACGCGATGCAGGCAGAATCTTATTTGAAGTCGTTATCGCAAGAGTTTTCTTATTCAATGGAAACACTTTTGAATCAATTGCACCAATATCGCAAAGAACAAAAGGTACAGCAAAAACAAATAAAGCAGGTTTCTAAGCCGTCTCAAGTTGTTCAAACAAAACCGAAGTTAACAGGTTTTGAAAGGGCGGAAAGAGAAATTATTTACCATATGTTACAAAGTGCAGAAGTAGCCGTTCGCATGGAATCCCATATAGAAGATTTTCATACAGAAGAACATAAAGGGATTTTATATGAACTATACGCATATTATGAAAAGGGAAATGAACCTTCAGTCGGAACATTTTTAAGTTGGCTCTCTGATGAAAAGTTGAAAAACATTATCACTGATATTTCGACGGATGAATTTATTAATCCAGAATACGCAGAAGAAGTGTTGCAAGGCCATTTAGAGACGCTTAGACGTCATAAGGAAAAACTTGTAAAGATGGAAATCATCTTTAAAGTAAAACAAATGGAAAAAACAGATCCTGTAGAGGCTGCGAAATATTATGTAGCATATTTACAAAATCAAAAAGCGAGAAAATAGATGCAAAACATCAATAATGTATTAGTTGATGCAGACGCATGTCCCGTGAAGGATGAAATTGTGCAAGTTGGAACTGAATTTCATGTCGAAATTGTGTTTGTCGCATCGTATACTCATCGTTCAAGAAAACAGCAAGGTAATTGGATTTATGTAGACTCTGGACAAGATGAAGTTGATTTATATATATCAACTTGCAAAGGTAACAGATCTCATGATCACACAGTATATGGGGCTTGCTAGATGGATAATAAAATCGTATATGTCGTATCTGACTCTGTAGGAGAAACGGCTGATTTAGTTGTTCGAGCAGCAATGGGGCAATTCCCATTTGCTCCTGATATTAGACGTGTACCGTATGTAGAAGATACAGGGACATTAAAAGAAGTGATTTCGATTGCCAAGAGTAATCAAGCGCTTATTTGTTTTACGTTAGTAAAGCCGGAAATGCGCCAGTATTTAGTGACAGAGGCTGCAAAAGAAGGGGTAGAGGCATACGATATTATTGGACCTCTTATCGATCAAATTGAAGAAATTACAGGGCAAGTGCCGAGATATGAGCCGGGTGTTGTTCGTAGATTAGATGAAGAGTACTTCAAAAAGATTGAAGCAATTGAGTTTGCTGTAAAGTACGATGATGGTAGAGATGCACGAGGTATTTTAAAAGCGGATATCGTGTTAATTGGAATTTCACGTACATCAAAAACACCACTTTCTCAATACTTAGCTCATAACAAACGGTTGAAAGTTGCCAATGTACCGCTTGTACCAGAAGTGGATCCACCTGATGAATTATATCAAGTGGCAAAAGAGAAATGTTTCGGTTTAAAAATTACACCGGATAAGTTAAATCATATTCGAAAAGAACGATTAAAATCACTTGGATTAAGTGACGGAGCAACATATGCCAATATTAATCGTATTCAAGAAGAGATTGATCACTTTGAAGCAGTAATTAGTAAAATAAATTGTCAAGTAATTGATGTATCGAATAAAGCAATTGAAGAAACAGCAAATATTATTGTGAATTCAGTGCAAAACCAAAAAATGTTTTAGGTGGTGATTATCATAGAGCTGAATAAACGGCAAGAACATATCATTCAGATTGTAAAAGATCACGGTCCTATTACAGGGGAGTCAATTGCTGCGCAATTGGGTTTAACACGTGCAACGCTAAGACCAGACTTAGCGATTTTAACGATGGCTGGTTATTTAGAAGCGCGTCCACGTGTAGGTTATTTTTATACGGGTAAAACTGGGGGACAGCTATTATCTGAAGCTGTTAAGAAAATTAAAGTACAAGATTATCAATCTAGACCGGCTGTAATTGATAAAAATGTATCAGTATACGATGCGATTTGTACGATGTTTTTAGAGGATGTTGGTACATTGTTTGTTGTAGATCAATCTACTCTATTAGTTGGTGTTGTGTCTCGAAAAGATCTATTAAGAGCTAGCTTAGGGAAGCAGGATTTAACCTCTCTTCCGGTTAATATTATCATGACAAGGATGCCAAACATTGCTATGTGTCGTAGAGAAGATTCTTTATATGATATTGCGATGGAATTAATAGAAAGACAGATTGATGCGATGCCGGTTGTGAAAGATACGAAGCAAGGTTTAGAAGTAATTGGACGAATTACAAAAACAAATATTACACGTGCGTTTGTAAACTTAGTAAATAACGAATAAATGTTTCAAAAAGTTGAGGGCATCGTTATCCGTACGACAGATTACGGAGAAACGAATAAGATTGTTACAATATTTTCAAGAGAATTTGGTAAGATAAGTGCAATGGCAAGAGGGGCGAAAAAACCGAAAAGTCGGTTAGCATCTGTTTCGCAACTTATGACACATGGGCATTTTCTTATTCAAGTGGGATCTGGGCTTGGAACTTTGCAACAAGGCGAGATTATTTCAACTATGAAAGAAATTCGCGAGGATATATTTTTAACTGCTTATGCATCATTTGTTGTTGAGTTAACTGATAAAGCAACAGAAGATAAAAAACATAATCCGTACTTATTTGAAATGTTATATCAAACGTTGCATTATATGTGTGAGGGTGTTGATCCAGAAGTATTATCATTAATTTATCAAACGAAAATGCTTCCGGTATTAGGGATGCGCCCGTATTTTGATACATGTGCGATTTGTCATCAAGAAACAGATTTTGTCGCCTTCTCTGTCAGGGAAGGCGGTTTTCTGTGCTCACGTCATGCGGAGCAAGATCCGTATCGTATACCGGTGGGAGAAGCTGTACACAAATTGTTACGTCTTTTCTTCCATTTCGATTTACATAGGCTCGGCAATGTATCAGTGAAGGATAGCACAAAAAAACAAATGCGTTTAGTATTGAATACATATTATGATGAATATTGCGGAATTTATTTGAAATCAAGACGTTTCCTAGAACAACTTGATAAGTTTCAAATATAAATGCTAGATTTTACCTGGAAGTTTTTCTCCAAAACAGGAAGCATTGAAACGTATTTGCTTTTAAAAGAGATGGAAAAAGACGTAAACGATGAGATGGATCAACATGAAGAGGAGCTAGCGCATCTAGACTCTCCAATTTCTTGAATGAATAGAAAAGGTTATAAATCAGGTTTTGTCTCTATTATTGGCAGACCAAATGTTGGGAAATCTACATTTTTAAATCGTATTATCGGCCAAAAAATTGCTATTATGAGTGACAAGCCACAAACGACTCGTAATAAAATTCAAGGCGTATATACAGAAAATGATTCACAAGTAGTTTTCATTGATACACCAGGAATACATAAACCTAAACATAAACTAGGCGATTTCATGGTGAAGATGGCTCAAACGACATTAAAAGAAGTTGATATTGTTTTGTTTATGGTCAATGCAACTGAAGGATATGGTCGTGGTGAGGAATTTATTATTGAGAAATTACAAGAAACGAAACAACCGGTATTTTTAGTAATTAATAAAATTGACCAAGTTCATCCAGAGCAATTGCTGGAGTTGATTGATCAATATCGTAAATTATATGAGTTCGCAGAGATTGTGCCAATTTCTGCATTGGACGGTAATAACGTTGAAGCGTTAATCGGAGCAATTAAAAAGTATTTACCAGAAGGACCGCAATATTACCCGGATAATCAAGTAACGGATCATCCAGAGCGATTTATTATTTCAGAGCTTATTCGTGAAAAAGTACTACATTTAACACGTGAAGAAGTGCCGCATTCTGTAGCGGTTGTTATTGATGCAATTCAGAAGCGTGAGGGCGGTGCAGTTTATATAAATGCAACGATTGTTGTTGAACGTGCATCGCAAAAAGGAATTATTATTGGGAAACAAGGGAAGATGTTAAAAGAAGTAGGGAAACGAGCTCGTTTTGATATTGAAGCACTTCTTGGTTCTAAAGTATTTTTAGAGGTATGGGTAAAAGTACAAAAAGATTGGCGCAATAAGATGTCTCAGCTTCGTGATCTTGGTTTCCGTGAAGACGAGTACTAAATGCGGGATATGAATAGTAAACAATTAATTCAAGAAGCAATCGAAGCGCGTAAACAAGCGTACGTACCATATTCAAAATTTCAAGTAGGTGCAGCATTATTAACGCACGATGGAAAAGTATATCGTGGCTGTAATGTTGAGAATGCATCATATGGCTTATGTAATTGTGCAGAAAGAACTGCTTTATTTAAGGCAGTTTCTGAAGGAGATAAAGAGTTTGTAGCCATTGCGGTTGTAGCAGATACAAAACGTCCAGTACCTCCTTGTGGAGCATGTCGACAAGTTATGGTAGAATTATGTAAACAGGATACGAAAGTATACCTATCAAATTTACATGGTGACGTTCAAGAGACGACAGTCGGAGAATTGTTACCAGGAGCATTTTTAGCGGAGGATTTACATGAATAGATGAGAAAAGGAAAACTTTTAGATAGTTTTGGATATGCTATAGCTGGTATATTCTTTTGTCTTCGTCATGAACGAAATATGAGAATTCATTATTTAGCCGCAGTCATTGTTATATGCTGCGGTTTTTATTTCCATATTACGAAAATAGAGTGGGTGGTATTACTTATTGTGATAGGGATTGTAATGGGTTTAGAGATGGTAAATACGGCTGTGGAAAAAACAGTAGACTTAGTGACTGCCGATATACATCCATTTGCGAAAATTGCAAAGGATGTCGCAGCAGGAGCAGTTTTACTCTTTGCAGTTATAGCCGTTATAATTGGTGCTATTATCTTTGTACCGTATGTGGTATAGATGAGTTTATTAATTGATTTTATTGATGAAACAGAAGAAGTGAAAGACGATTATATAAGTTTGATTCGTGGGTTGGTAGAGAAAGCAGCCCAAATGGAAAATATAGAAGAAGGGGCAGAATTATCGGTTACGTTTGTAGATAATGAACGCATTCGTGAAATAAACCGTGATTACCGAGATAAGGATCAGCCTACGGATGTTATTTCTTTCGCTATGGAAGAAATGGGAGAAGGTGAAATGGAAATTGTCGGTGCGGAGATGCCACGTATGTTAGGAGATCTTATTATTTCTATTCCAAGAGCGAAAGAGCAAGCTGAAGAATATGGCCACTCTTTTGATCGTGAACTTGGGTTTTTAGCGTTACATGGCTTTTTACATTTGCTTGGTTATGATCACATGACAGAAGAAGATGAAAAAGAAATGTTTGGAAGACAAAAAGAAATTTTAGAAGCATTTGGATTAGGACGATGAATGTCAAGATCTCAAGAAATTTCTAAGTGGTTTCGTAATTTACAACATTCGAAAAAACTAAGTTGGATTTCTTACGTTTTATTAGGAGCAGTGCTGTTTTTTGCACTTATGAATAATGTAAAACCAGAGCAATTAGATGTTACAACATATTCTATTGCGAAAAAAACAATCCATTCTCCTATTAAAATTGAAGATAAAGTTACAACGGACAAAAAGAAAAAAGAAGCCGCTACAAAAGTTGAAGATCAATATACATATAAAAGTGAGTATAAACAAAATAAAGTGGATATTGTGAATGATGTCTTTGCTAAAGTAGATGAAGTGATACAAGAGATTAAAGCGGTTGGACCGGATGAGCAAAAAAAGATTACTGATGCTGAAAAAGTGGACAAGTTGAAAAAAAAATTGCCTACTGATTTAACGAAAGAATTATCTGATTCAAACTTACTAAACTTAATTAATGCAGATTCGAACCAATTAGTATTAGGGAAAGATGCAGCAGTTACAGCTATTAATAGTATCATGACTGAGCATATTAAAATGGACGAATTGAAGGATGCGAAGGAACGATATGTAAGTGAGATGAATAGTGTTAATGTTGATAATGGTTTAAAGGAATCTATTAAGGCGTTAGGGAAATATGCGATTTCTGCAAACTATTTTTATGATCCGACCTTAACAAAAGAGAAGAGAAAAGCGGAAGAAGATTTGGTTCCACCTGTTTATATTCTTCAAGGGCAGGTCCTTGTTCGAGAAGGCGAAACGATTTCAAGTGATATGTATAATCAGTTGAAATTAGTTGGCCTGTTAGAAAAAGGGAACAGTTTTCAGCCTTATGTTGGATTAGCGGTACTCATTGGTGTGCTATTGTACTTTATGCATAAGCAATTTGAAGTGTTTTTACAACGGAAAAGGGAAGATAGACCATACATTTTAGCGTACATTACCATTTTGTCTATCACGATCGTTTTAATGAAAATCATTAGCTTGTTCCAAAAGCTTGAGTATGCAGGGATCGCGTATGTTGTTCCGGTTGCAATGGGAACAATACTTGTAAAGCTAATGATTGGTGATCGATTTGTTTTTTTAACAAGCATGATTTTTTCTGTATGCGGAAGCATTATGTTTAATGAAGGAGTAACGAGCACCCTGAATTATAGTGTGGGGATCTATGTGTTATTAAGTTCATTATCAGTTAGTATTTTCTTGAGAGAGAAAAATCGTCGTACGATGATTTTACAAGCGGGTATACTCGTTTCTGTATTAAATGTGGTCGTATTGGCAGCGTTATTATTATTGCGTAATGGGAATTTTTCGCCTCTTGAAATTGGTACGCAATTATTAATGGCTTCTGTTTCAGGGATTATCTCTTCGGTTTTAGCTATGGGGATTTTACCGTATTTAGAGAGCGGACTTGGCATTGTATCAAGTATGAAGCTTATGGAACTATCAAGTCCAAATCATCCGCTTTTGCGTAAAATTTTGCTAGAAGCGCCGGGGACATATCACCATAGTGTAATGGTAGCGAATCTTTCCGAAGCTGCTTGTGAAGCAGTCGGGGCAAACGGTGTATTAGCCCGTGTAGGAGCGTATTATCATGATGTAGGAAAAACGGTACAACCACAGTTCTTTATTGAAAATCAGATGGGAATTGAAAACCCACATGATAAACTCGCCCCTGTAACGAGTAAAGATATTATTATCGCTCATGTAACGGACGGGGTGAGGATGCTAGAAGAGTACCATATTCCACAAGAAATTATTGATATTGCTGGACAACATCATGGTACAACGTTACTTAAATATTTTTACTATAAGGCAATTAAAGAAGATAAAGAGAAATATACAGAAGAGATGTTTCGTTATCCAGGATCAAAAGCAACTTCTAAAGAGTCGGCAATTGTTGGTATCGCTGATAGTGTAGAGGCTGCGGTACGTTCTATGAATCATCCAACGCCAGATCAAATTAATAATTTAGTACAAAGTATTATTAAAGATCGTTTGCAAGATGGACAATTTAGTGAATGTGATTTGACATTTAAGGAATTACAAATTGTTGGTAAAACGTTATGTGAGACGTTAAATGGTATTTTCCATTCGCGTATTACATATCCGGAACTACCGGAAGATAAGGAGAAAGAATGAATGGCAGAACAATTAGTAGAAATGAACCAACAATTGGAAAATGCTAACGAAGCAATCGCTCTTTTTGGAGTCAATGATGCTCATTTAAAAGTAATTGAACGAGAACTTAATGTATCTATCGTAAGTAGAGGAGAAACAGTTCATGTGTCTGGGGCAGATGAAACCGTGACACTCGTAGAAAAAATCTTACAGCAATTACTTGTTGTTATTCGTAAAAGTGTATCCATTACAGAAAGAGATGTTGCGTATGCAATTCAGCTCGCACAACAAGGGAAAATTGCTCAATTTGAAGAGTTATATGAAGAAGAAATTTTTAAAACGGCAAAGGGTAAATCTATTCGTGTAAAAACAATGGGACAAAGACGATATATTCATGCGATGAAGAAGAATGATATTGTATTTGGGATAGGACCTGCTGGGACTGGAAAAACGTACTTAGCTGTAGTAATGGCTGTAAGAGCGTTAAAACAAGGGTATGTAAAGAAAATTATTCTAACAAGGCCTGCTGTAGAAGCTGGAGAGAGTTTAGGTTTTTTACCAGGGGATTTAAAAGAGAAGGTAGATCCATATTTACGTCCATTGTATGATGCACTGCACGATATTCTTGGACAAGAATATACGCAGCGTATGATGGAGCGAGGTGTAATTGAAATTGCGCCTCTTGCTTATATGAGAGGGCGCACGCTTGATGATTCATTTGTTATTTTAGATGAAGCGCAAAATACAACTGGTGTCCAAATAAAAATGTTTTTAACAAGATTAGGTTTTAGTTCTAAAATGGTTATAACAGGGGACCCTTCACAGGTAGATTTGCCAAAAGGGGCAAAATCAGGTCTTTCTATTGCTACAAATGTTTTATCTGGTGTATCGGGACTTTCATTCATTACATTAGAGCAAAGTGACGTTGTAAGACATCCGTTAGTGCAACGTATTATTGAGGCATATGATAAAATGGAATGAATGAAAAATAAATGGTTTATAAAGTGGCTTGGATATGTAAAAGTACGAATTGAAGGTAGAGGAGCGGAGCGGTTCGTTAATGAATGCGTACGTAGAAAATTATTAGTTTGGGATGTTAAGAAGATTGCTGATGAAACGTTAGTTTTTTGTATGTTGTTACGCGATGTGAAAAAAATAAAACCAATCTATAGAAAAAATGATTGTAAATTATATTTCATTGGACGCTACGGCTTTCCTTTTTGGAATAAGCGTTTAATTAAAAATAGTGGATTCTTAATCGGTTTTTTAATTTTCTTTTTTGGCATGATTGCAATGTCAAATATGGTTTGGAAAATTGAGGTTACAGGAGCGAAACCTGAAACAGAATATATATTGATGAAAGAATTGGATAAAATGGGTATTAAAAAAGGGAAACTACAGTTTCAAATGCCTAGTGTAGAAGATGTACAACGCCATTTGACAGACAATATTAATGCGATTACTTGGGCGGGACTGGAAGTAAGAGGGACCACCTACCATTTTAAAATTGTGGAAAAAAATGAGCCGAAAAAAGAAAAGGAACAGCACCCGCAAAATTTAGTGGCAAAAAAAGAAGCGATTATTACAAAAACGTTTGTAGAGGTTGGGAAACCGGTCGTTATGAAAAATGACCATGTTGAAAAAGGACAACTTCTTGTGTCAGGTATATATGGTAATGAGGGAAACCCGTCAGTTGTTTCGGCGAAAGGTATTGTATATGGAGAAACTTGGTATACATCCGAGGTGAGTGTGCCGCTGAAAACACAATTTCAAGTGTATACTGGTAATGCGTACAATGAATATTTTCTTAATTTTGGGAGTGCAAAAATAAAAATATGGGGATTTCAACATGATAAGTATAAACGCTCTCGTACTGAACATGTAAAACATGATGTGAAATTATTTGGTTTTACATTACCGATTGCGTATGAAAAAGATATTGTGCGAGAAGAGGAAGAAGCGAATCGAGAATACACAGAAAAACAGGCATTGAAAGTAGCGAAAGAGATGGCTGAAAAAGAACTAAAGAAAAAATTGGATGAACATGCTATGATTGTAAGTGATAAGATTTTGAGTAAAGAGGTTGAGGCGGATCAACTAAAAGTTACATTGCATTATACTGTAATTGAAAATATTGCAGAGTCACAACCGATATCCGAATCCGATATTCAAGGAGACTGAATGAAAAAATTAGAACAAATGAAGAATTGGTTAACGAAGCAAATAGACCTGCCAGTGGATGTGCTAATGGATCTACCTCGGATCACGCTTGTTGGGCAAGTGCATATCTATATAGAAAATCATCAAGGTTTATTAGTGTTTTCAGATAAAGAAGTAAGATTGTTACTAAAACATGGCCAATTATTAATTAAGGGGCAATCCTTCGTTATTAAAACAATCCTTCCAGAGGAGCTTTTGCTTGAGGGGATCATTGAGCAAGTGATGTTTTTAGAAAGCGAAAAGCAAAAGGAGTGAATGAGTCTTCTCGGTCGTTTAAACGATGATATGAAACAAGCGATGAAGAATAAACAAAAAGAAAAATTAACCGTTATTCGTATGGTTAAGGCTGCTTTACAAAATGAAGGTATTAAACTGCAACATACTCTTACTGAAGAAGAGGAATTAACAGTTTTAGCTCGTGAAGTAAAACAGTATAAGGACTCCCTCCTTGAATTTAAAAAAGCTGGTCGTGAAGACCTTGTTGATAAACTGCAAAGTGAAATTCAGATTTTAAGCGCATATTTGCCGGAGCAATTAACTGAAGAAGACCTGATTGATGTAATCAAGCAAGTTATTTCTGAAGTTGGTGCGACATCTAAAGCAGATATGGGTAAGGTGATGACTGCTGTTATGCCGAAAGTAAAAGGTAAAACAGACGGATCACTTGTGAATAAGCTGGTTATCCAGCTATTAGCATAAATGTCAAAAACAGTCGTTCGTAAAAACGAGTCTTTGGAGGATGCACTTCGCCGTTTTAAAAGATCGGTTTCTAAAACTGGTACACTTGCTGAAGCAAGAAAGCGCGAGTTTTATGAAAAACCAAGTGTAAAACGTAAGAAGAAATCTGAAGCGGCAAGAAAGCGTAAATTCTAAATGTCAACTGTTGCGTTCCACACGTTAGGTTGTAAAGTAAACCACTATGAAACAGAAGCTATTTGGCAATTGTTTAAACAAGGTGGTTATGAAAGAACTGAATATGAAAAGAAATCTGATGTATATGTTATTAATACATGTACAGTAACGAATACTGGAGATAAAAAAAGCCGTCAAGTAATTAGACGTGCTGTGCGTCAAAATCCAGATGCGGTTATTTGTGTAACGGGATGTTATGCACAAACATCTCCAGCTGAAATTATGGCGATTCCAGGTGTAGATATTGTAGTTGGTACACAAGATCGTGAAAAAATGTTAGGATACATCGAAGAATTCCGTAAAGAGCGTCAACCAATTAATGCTGTCCGTAACATTATGAAAACACGTGTATACGAAGAACTTGATGTACCATATTTCACGGATCGTACACGTGCTTCATTAAAAATACAAGAAGGTTGTAATAACTTCTGTACGTTCTGTATTATTCCTTGGGCGCGTGGTTTAATGCGTTCTCGTGATGGAAAAGAAGTTATTAAACAAGCGCAGCAATTAGTGGATGCAGGCTATAAAGAAATCGTATTAACTGGTATTCATACAGGTGGATACGGTGAAGATATTAAAGATTATAACTTAGCTGGGTTACTTCGTGATATGGAAGCAGAAGTAGATGGATTAAAACGTCTTCGTATTTCTTCTATTGAAGCGAGTCAAATTTCAGATGAAGTAATTGAAGTGTTAGATAAATCTGAAGTAGTTGTACGTCACTTGCACATTCCGTTGCAATCAGGATCTAATACTGTATTAAAACGTATGCGTCGTAAGTATACGATGGAATTTTTCCAAGAGCGTTTAGATCGTTTGAAAGAAGCGTTACCAGGTCTTGCGATTACATCAGACGTAATTGTTGGCTTCCCAGGTGAAACAGAAGAAGAATTTATGGAAACGTACAATTTCATTAAAGAGAATCGCTTCTCTGAGTTACACGTATTCCCGTATTCAAAACGTACGGGAACACCTGCAGCGCGTATGGAAGATCAAGTTCCTGAAGATGTGAAGAACGATCGTGTTCACCGTTTAATTGAACTATCTAATCAATTAGCGAAAGAGTATGCTTCACAGTTTGAAGGAGAAGTGCTTGAAATTATCCCGGAAGAGCAATTTAAAGATGGCGACCGTGAAGGGTTATATGTAGGTTATACAGATAACTATTTGAAAATTGTCTTTGAAGGGTCAGAAGAATTAATTGGTAAGCTAGTGAAAGTGAAAATTACGAAAGCTGGTTATCCATATAACGAAGCGCAATTTGTTCGTGTTATTGAAGATGATGTGAAAAAAGAATCAGCGAGTGCGTAAATGCAACGTTATTTTGTAGAAGAAAAACATGTAAGTGAAGCAAAGATTCGCATTGTAGGTGATGATGTACATCACATTGCGAGAGTAATGCGTATGTCAGCTGGTGATCACATTTATTGCTGTGTAAACGGAAAAACAGCAGTATGTTCAATTGATGAAATTACCAGTGAATTTGTTGAGACGGCTATTGTAGAATGGGTAGAGGCATCGAGTGAACTTCCTGTGTTCGTGACGATTGCAAGTGGACTGCCAAAAGGAGACAAGCTAGAGTTAATTTTCCAAAAAGGAACTGAGCTTGGGGCAGCCGCATTTTTACCATTTCAAGCATCTCGCTCTATCGTAAAATGGGATGCGAAAAAAGCTGATAAAAAAGTTGAGCGTTTAAGAAAAATTGTGAAAGAAGCTGCGGAACAATCGCATAGAAGTGAAGTTCCAGAAGTACATGCTCCAGCATCGTTTAAGCAATTGCTTTCAATGAGTAATGAGTATGATGTTTGTCTTGTTGCGTACGAAGAGGAAGCGAAACAAGGCGAGAAATCTAATTTTGCGAAAGCCTTAACGACAATGAACCCAGGTCAAAAGCTATTGATTGTATTTGGCCCAGAAGGTGGCTTAGCTGAGGAAGAGATTACAGCGCTTCGTGAACATAAATTTGTACCATGTAGTTTAGGACCGAGGATTTTAAGAACGGAAACAGCACCGCTTTATGCGTTAAGTGCTGCTTCTTATCATTTTGAATTGATGGGGTGAGTGAAATGGTCAGAAGTTAGTATTCATACAACAGAAGAAGCAGTAGAAGCTGTCTCTCATATTTTACATGAAGCTGGAGCTAGTGGAGTTGCGATTGAGGATCCAGCGGAGTTGACGAAAGAGCGCGAGCAACAATATGGTGAAATTTATGCATTGAACCCAGATGAATACCCGGCAGAGGGTGTATTAGTAAAAGCATATTTCCCACAAACGGATTCTTTACAGGAAACGATTGCGGGTGTAAAATCATCTATTGATGTGCTTCCATCTTACGACATTGAAATTGGTACTGGAAATATTACCATTAACGAAGTCGACGAAGAAGATTGGGCTACTGCTTGGAAAAAATATTACCATCCAGTACAAATTTCTGATACATTCACAATCGTACCGACATGGGAAGAATACACACCATCTTCTCCGGATGAAAAAATCATTGAATTAGACCCGGGTATGGCGTTTGGTACAGGAACTCATCCAACAACAACGATGTGTATTCGTGCTTTAGAAAAAACAGTTCAATCAGGTGATACTGTCATTGATGTAGGAACGGGTTCGGGTGTACTTAGTATTGCAGCGGCAAAATTAGGTGCGTCTTCTGTTCAAGCATACGATTTAGATCCAGTTGCAGTAGAAAGTGCAGAAATGAATGTACGTTTAAATAAAACAGATGATATCGTGTCTGTTGGACAAAATAGTCTTTTAGAAGGTATTGAAGGACCTGTTGATTTAATCGTAGCGAATTTATTAGCAGAAATTATTCTTCTATTCCCTGAAGATGCAGCAAGAGTTGTGAAGTCAGGCGGATTATTCATTACGTCTGGTATTATTGCAGCGAAAGAAAAAGTAATTTCTGAGGCGTTAGAAAAAGCTGGATTTACAATTGAAGAAGTATTACGAATGGATGATTGGGTAGCAATTATTGCACGAAATGCGTAAATGAGTAAACGAGACTATTATGAGGTCCTTGGACTTAGCCAGGGTGCTTCAAAAGATGAAATTAAAAAAGCGTATCGTCGTTTGGCTAAAAAATACCATCCAGACGTAAGTAAAGAAGAAAATGCAATTGAAAAGTTTAAAGAAGTACAAGAGGCATACGAAGTATTGAGCGATGATCAAAAGCGTGCGCAGTACGATCAATTTGGTCATGCTGGTGCAAATCAAGGCTTCGGTGGCGGAGGAGACTTCGGCGGTGGCTTCGGTTTTGAAGATATCTTTAGTTCGTTCTTTGGCGGCGGTGGCGGCAGACGTCGTGATCCAAATGCTCCGCGCCAAGGTGCTGACTTACAATATCAAGTCACTTTAAACTTTGAAGAAGCTATTTTTGGTAAAGAGTTAAACGTTGAAATTCCAGTAGAAGATCCATGTGATACTTGTAAAGGTAGCGGGGCAAAACCAGGAACTTCAAAAGAAACATGTAAACATTGTTCAGGATCAGGTCAAGTAAGTGTAGAACAAAATACACCGTTTGGTCGTATTGTAAACCGTCAAGCTTGTGGTCATTGTTCAGGAACTGGTCAAACGATTAAAGAAAAATGTACGACATGTCACGGTTCAGGTAAAGTACGTAAACGTAAAAAAATTAACGTTAAAATTCCAGCTGGTATTGATAATGGCCAACAAATTCGTGTATCTGGAAAAGGTGAAGCGGGCGTAAATGGCGGACCGGCAGGAGATTTATATGTAGTTGTTCATGTAAGAAATCATGAATTCTTCGAGCGTGAAGGTGATCATATTATTTGCGAAATGCCATTAACATTTGCGCAAATGGCACTTGGTGCTGAAGTAGAAGTTCCTACTGTTCATGGGAAAGTGAAGCTGAAAATTCCAGCAGGAACACAAACAGGAACAGAATTCCGCTTAAAAGGAAAAGGTGCTCCAAACGTACGTGGATACGGTCAAGGAGATCAATATGTAGTCGTTCGTGTTGTTGTACCAACGAAATTAAATTCACATCAAAAAGATTTATTACGTGAATTTGCAGGGCAAGAAGAGCAGGATGATAGTTTATTCGGAAAGCTTAAACGTGCTTTCAAAGGGGAATAAATGAGTAAAATTATCGGTATTGACTTAGGTACAACAAACTCTTGTGTAGCTGTTATGGAAGGTGGAGAGCCAAAGGTTATCCCAAATCCAGAAGGAAACCGTACAACACCTTCTGTTGTAGCTTTCAAAAATGAAGAGCGTCAAGTTGGGGAAGTTGCGAAGCGTCAAGCAATTACAAACCCAAATACAATCATGTCTGTTAAACGTCATATGGGTACAGACTACAAAGTAGAAGTTGAAGGTAAAGATTTTACACCTCAAGAAATTTCTGCAATCATTTTACAAAACTTAAAAGCTTCTGCTGAAGCATACTTAGGTGAAACAGTAACGAAAGCTGTTATTACAGTACCTGCATACTTCAACGATGCAGAGCGTCAAGCAACGAAAGATGCTGGTCGAATCGCTGGTTTAGAAGTTGAGCGTATCATTAACGAGCCAACAGCGGCAGCACTTGCTTACGGTTTAGAAAAACAAGATGAAGAGCAAAAAATCTTAGTATATGACTTAGGTGGCGGTACATTTGATGTATCTATCCTTGAGTTAGCAGACGGCACATTCGAAGTTATTTCAACTGCTGGTGACAACCGTCTTGGTGGAGATGACTTTGACCAAGTTATTATCGATCACTTAGTAGCTGAATTTAAAAAAGAAAACAACATTGATTTAAGCCAAGATAAAATGGCACTTCAACGTTTGAAAGATGCAGCTGAAAAAGCGAAAAAAGATCTTTCAGGTGTAACACAAACACAAATTTCATTACCATTCATTAGTGCTGGAGCTGCTGGCCCATTACACTTAGAATTAACGTTAACAAGAGCGAAATTCGAAGAGCTTTCAGCAGGTCTTGTTGAAAGAACGTTAGAGCCAACTCGCCGTGCATTAAAAGACGCTGGCTTTGCTCCAAGCGAATTAGATAAAGTTATCCTTGTTGGTGGATCTACTCGTATCCCAGCTGTACAAGAAGCTATTAAACGTGAAACTGGTAAAGAGCCATACAAAGGCGTAAACCCTGATGAAGTTGTAGCATTAGGTGCTGCGGTTCAAGGTGGCGTACTTACTGGTGATGTAGAAGGCGTACTATTATTAGACGTAACTCCACTTTCTTTAGGTATTGAAACTATGGGTGGCGTGTTCACGAAATTAATCGAGCGTAACACTACAATTCCAACAAGTAAGTCACAAGTATTCTCAACAGCTGCTGATAACCAACCGGCAGTAGACATTCACGTACTACAAGGTGAGCGTCCAATGTCAGCTGACAACAAAACATTAGGTCGTTTCCAATTAACGGATCTTCCGCCAGCACCACGTGGTATTCCGCAAATCGAAGTAACATTCGATATTGATGCGAACGGTATCGTTAACGTACGTGCAAAAGACTTAGGAACAAGCAAAGAGCAAGCTATTACAATTCAATCTTCTTCAGGTCTTTCTGATGAAGAAGTAGATCGTATGGTACAAGAAGCAGAAGCAAATGCTGACGCTGACCAAAAACGTAAGGAAGAAGTTGAACTTCGTAATGAAGCTGACCAACTTGTATTCCAAACAGATAAAGTTGTAAAAGATTTAGAAGGTAAAGTAGATGCGGCTGAGGTTGCAAAGGCGACAGAAGCGAAAGAAGCATTACAAGCGGCAATCGAGAAAAATGATCTTGATGAAATCCGTGCGAAAAAAGATGCTTTACAAGAAATCGTACAACAATTAAGCGTTAAGTTATACGAGCAAGCTCAAGCAGCTGCAGGGCAAGCGGAAGGTGCACAAGGAGCACAAGACGCTGGCGCGAAAAAAGATAATGTAGTAGACGCTGAGTTTGAAGAAGTAAAAGAAGACAAGTAAGTGAAAATTGTGGAAGAGCGTAACGAACAAGTGGTAGAAGAAGTGAAAGAAGCGCAAGTTGAAGAAGCTGTCACGCCAGAAAACAGTGAAAAAACTGTAGAAGAAAAAAGTGAGGCTGCTCTTTTACAAGAAAAAGTAGATGAGTTACAAGCGAAACTAACGGAAACGGAAGGTCGCACATTACGTCTACAAGCTGATTTTGAAAATTATAAGCGCCGTGTCCAAATGGATAAACAGGCTGCTGACAAATATAGAGCACAAAGTCTAGTTTCAGATATTTTGCCAGCTCTTGATAATTTTGAAAGAGCGATGCAAGTGGAAGCGACTGACGAGCAAACGAAATCCTTGTTACAAGGTATGGAAATGGTGCATCGTCAATTGCTAGAAGCGTTGACTAAAGAAGGTGTTGAAGCGATCGAAGCTGTTGGTAAACAGTTTGATCCGAATGAACACCAAGCTATTATGCAAGTGGAAGACAGTGAATTTGAATCAAACGCGGTAGTTGAAGAATTCCAAAAAGGTTATAAACTAAAAGACCGTGTGATTCGCCCATCAATGGTAAAAGTAAATCAATAAATGCTTACGGAACGTCAGCTCTTAATTTTACAAACAATTATTGATGACTTTATTGGATCAGCGCAGCCCGTTGGGTCTAGAAAGTTGGCTAAAAAAGAAGAAATTACATTTAGTTCAGCTACTATTCGAAATGAAATGGCTGATTTAGAAGAATTAGGTTTTATTGAAAAAACGCATAGTTCTTCTGGACGGGTTCCTTCTGAGAAAGGATACCGATTTTATGTAGACCATCTTTTAGCGCCGCAAAACTTACCGAACGATGAAATTGTACAAATTAAAGATTTATTTGCTGAAAGAATTTTTGAAGCAGAAAAAGTTGCACAGCAATCTGCTCAAATTTTGTCAGAGCTTACGAGCTATACGGCGATTGTTCTCGGGCCTAAGTTAAGCACAAATAAACTTAAAAACGTACAAATTGTGCCGCTTGATCGTCAAACAGCAGTCGCTATTATTGTAACGGATACAGGGCATGTACAAAGTAAAACGATTACCGTTCCGGAATCTGTTGATTTATCAGATTTAGAAAAAATGGTTAACATTTTAAATGAAAAGCTATCTGGTGTACCGATGGCAGAACTTCATAATAAAATCTTTAAAGAGATTGTTACAGTTTTGCGTGGGTATGTTCATAATTACGATAGTGCGATAAAAATGTTAGATGGTACATTTCAAGTTCCGTTATCGGAAAAGATATACTTTGGAGGGAAAGCGAATATGCTTTCGCAGCCAGAGTTCCATGACATTCACAAAGTAAGATCTTTGCTGACTATGATTGATAATGAGGCTGCGTTTTATGACATTTTGCGTCATAAACAAGTCGGAATTCAAGTGAAAATTGGTAGAGAAAATTCTTCTACGGCAATGGAGGATTGCAGTTTGATTTCTGCAACGTATTCGATTGGAGAAGAGCAACTTGGAACAATTGCAATTTTAGGTCCGACGAGAATGCAATACTCTCGTGTAATTAGTTTACTGCAGTTATTTACAAGACAATTTACAGACGGACTTAAAAAGTAATTGGTACAAGCTGCATATATTCATATTCCATTTTGTCAGCATATTTGTCACTATTGTGATTTTAATAAAGTGTTTATTGAACGCCAACCGGTAGATCAATATTTAGAGTACCTAGAGAAAGAAATAATAAATACAGTTCAAAAAGTACCGTTTGATAGTATGAAAACGATTTTTGTTGGTGGAGGAACGCCGACAGCATTAAATATGGAACAGACAAAAAAACTGCTCGATATCATTAATCGTCGTTTGCGTCCGTTTGCTCCGAATTGTGAATTAACTTTTGAAGCGAATCCAGGGGACTTACCGAAAGAGAAGTTGAACTTACTGTTAGAAGGTGGCGTGAACAGAATTAGTTTTGGTGTACAAACGTTTCGTGATGAACTGCTTGAGAAAATCGGGCGCAAGCATACGAGGGAGGATGCGTTTGTAGCAATTCGAGAAGCGCAGGAAGTTGGCTTTACAAATATTAATGTAGATATAATTTATGCTCTGCCAGGGCAGACGATAGAAGATGTAAAAGAAACGTTAGACATTGCCTTTACGCTTGGAGTGCAACATTTCTCAGCATATTCATTAATTGTGGAACCGAAAACAGTATTTTATAACTTAATGAATAAAGGGAAATTAAGACTCCCAGGTGAAGACCATGAAGCGAAAATGTACGAAATGGTAATGGATGAAATGGAGAAACACGGTTATAACCAGTATGAAATTAGTAATTTCTCAAAAGGTGATAATGAAAGCAGACACAATCTCACTTACTGGAATAATGAAGAGTACTATGGATTTGGAGCTGGAGCGCACAGTTATGTAAATGGAGAACGTATTCAAAATGTAGGACCGCTCAAACAATATTTCATGAAAATTGATGAAACAGGATTTCCTTATTTAGATGTTCATGAAGTGACTGAGAAGGAAAAAATGGAAGAAGAGTTGTTTTTAGGACTTCGAAAAACAAAAGGTGTGTCTAAAATAGAATTCCAAAAGAAATTCAATATGGAGATGGATCAAGTTTTCGCGAAGCAGTTACAAGGCAATCAAGAACAAGGGTTGCTTGAAGAGAGAGATGGATATGTGCGTTTAACACGAAAAGGAAAATTATTAGGGAATGAAGTGTTCCAGTCATTTTTGATTGACTAAATGTCCGAAAATATTCGAAAAGATATTCAAGAGAAACTACAAAATGGCAATTTTAATTGTGAAAAGGAATTGACGCTTTCTATTATTAGTGGAAAGTGGAAAGTTGTGATACTGTGGCATCTTGGTGTGGAAGGCCCTCATCGTTTTAGTGAATTACAACGGTTATTCCCAAGCATTTCTCATAAAGTTTTATCGAACCAATTAAAAGAGTTAATGGAAGATGGGATTGTTGATCGAACAGTATATCCCGAAATTCCTCCTCGTGTTGAGTATTATATGACGGAACTAGGCATGTCACTTTTACCAATCGTTGAAATGATGTATGATTGGGGAAAAATGCGAATGGAACAAATCCGTAATACGTTAGAGAAGTAGATGAATAAAGAAGAAAGAGCAAAAAGACAGTCCAAAATTCGTAACTTCTCCATCATTGCTCACATTGACCACGGGAAATCAACGTTGGCAGACCGTATTTTGGAGAAAACAAACGCGTTAACACAGCGCGAAATGAAAGCTCAGTTGCTTGACTCTATGGAGTTAGAGCGTGAGCGCGGTATTACAATTAAATTAAATGCAGTTCAATTAAACTATAAAGCGAAAGACGGTGAAGAGTATATTCTTCACTTGATTGATACACCAGGACACGTCGACTTTACGTATGAAGTATCTCGTAGTTTAGCGGCTTGTGAAGGTGCAATTCTTGTTGTTGATGCAGCGCAAGGGATTGAGGCGCAAACGTTAGCAAACGTATATTTAGCGCTTGATAATAATTTGGAAATCTTACCAGTTATTAATAAAATCGACTTACCAAGTGCGGATCCAGAACGCGTACGTCAAGAGGTAGAAGATGTAATTGGTTTAGATGCATCGGAAGCTGTACTTGCTTCGGCGAAAGCTGGCATTGGTATTGAGGACATTTTAGAACAAATCGTTGAAAAAGTACCAGCTCCAACAGGTGATTCAGAAGAGCCGTTACAATGTATGATTTTCGACTCTTTATATGATCCGTATCGTGGTGTAATTGCATATATCCGTGTTGTAAACGGAACGGTAAAAGTTGGCGATAAAGTACGTATGATGGCAACTGGAAAAGAATTTGAAGTAACAGAAGTAGGTGTGTTTACACCGAAAACAACGCAACGTGACGAGTTAACAGTGGGTGATGTAGGTTTCTTAGCAGCATCTATTAAAAACGTTGGTGATACACGCGTTGGTGATACGATTACACATGCGAAACGTCCAGCTGCAGAGCCGTTAAAAGGATATCGTAAATTAAACCCAATGGTATTCTGTGGTTTATATCCGATCGATTCTGCACGTTATAACGACTTACGTGATGCGTTAGAAAAATTAGAATTGAATGATTCTGCTCTTGAATTTGAGCCGGAAACATCTCAAGCTTTAGGTTTTGGTTTCCGTTGTGGTTTCTTAGGACTGCTTCACATGGAAATTATTCAAGAACGTATTGAACGTGAATTTAAGATTGACTTAATTACAACAGCGCCAAGCGTTATTTATAAAGTTTATTTAACAAACGGTGAAGATGTTATTGTTGATAATCCATCTAATATGCCAGATCCACAGTCTATCGATCGTGTAGAAGAGCCGTTTGTGAAAGCTGCAATTATGGTTCCGAATGACTATGTTGGAGCTGTAATGGAAATTTGCCAAGGTAAACGTGGAACGTTTATTGATATGCAATATTTAGATGAAACACGTGTTACATTGACATATGACATCCCGTTATCAGAGATCGTATATGATTTCTTCGATCAATTGAAATCAAATACGAAAGGATATGCATCATTTGACTACGAGTTAATTGGTTATAAACCATCTAAACTTGTGAAAATGGATATTCTTTTAAATAATGAACAAGTGGATGCTTTATCATTTATTGTGCACCGTGATTCAGCGTATGACCGTGGTAAAGTAATCGTAGAGAAATTAAAAGAATTGATTCCAAGACAACAGTTCGAGGTGCCAATTCAGGCGACTATCGGAAACAAGGTTGTAGCGCGTTCTACAATTAAGGCGATGCGTAAAAACGTACTTGCAAAATGTTACGGTGGTGACATTTCTCGTAAGCGTAAACTTCTTGATAAACAAAAAGAAGGTAAAAAACGTATGAAGTCTGTTGGTTCTGTAGAAGTACCGCAAGAGGCATTCATGGCTGTATTGAAAATGGATGACAACTAAATGATGATAGCAGGAGTTGCGCTTGCTAATCATGGTTTGAAAAGTATGAAAGGTTATCAGCAGCTGTCATATGAACAAATAGCTCATATGACAGGGACAGAGGGTGCGGGTACTGAATCAGAAATTTTGGGAAGTTCGTTTTCAACTATTGAGAAACAAAAACAATTAGAAAGTTTAAGAAGTTTTAATGTCGTAGAAGGAATTGGTATGGCGATAGCAAGTGTTGCTTATGAAATAACAAAGTTTGGAACGGATATAGTTGTTGGGAAAGTGAAAGAGATTTTTAGCTAAATGAATTACGGAGGAGATACGATGAAAGAACCATTAGATTTAAGTAAATATAATGTTAGAACTGACCTTGCTGTAGAAGCGCATCAAATGTTGCAAGAGCGCCAAGAAGAACAAAAAGGGATACAAGGAGTTATTGTAAAAGAGAGGGAAGAAGAGGATATTACAATTACAAAAGTCACAATTGATGAAGTTGCATCGGAATCGATGGGTAAAAAACCTGGAAATTATTTAACGCTTGAAGTGCAAGGTATACGTCAACAAGATACGGAACTGCAACAAAAGGTAGAGCGTATTTTTGCGAAAGAATTTTCTTATTTCTTAGAGGAGGTTGGCGTTACAAAAGAAGCGAGCTGTTTAATTGTTGGTCTTGGGAATTGGAATGTGACACCAGATGCACTTGGACCGATAGTTGTAGAAAATGTATTGGTAACGAGACATTTGTTTCAATTGCAGCCTGAAAGTGTAGAAGAAGGTTTTAGGCCTGTTAGTGCGATTCGTCCGGGAGTAATGGGAATTACAGGAATCGAAACGAGCGATGTTATTTATGGAATCATTGAGAAGACGAAGCCCGACTTTGTAATTGCAATTGATGCGTTAGCTGCACGCTCTATTGAACGTGTAAATAGTACGATACAAATTTCGGATACAGGGATTCATCCTGGATCTGGTGTTGGGAATAAACGTAAGGAGCTAAGTAAAGAAACATTAGGAATTCCTGTTATTGCGATTGGTGTTCCAACTGTAGTAGACGCAGTTTCTATTACGAGTGATACGATCGATTTTATTTTGAAGCACTTTGGAAGAGAGATGAAAGAGGGACATAAGCCGTCACGGTCTTTATTACCAGCGGGATTTTCATTCGGAGAAAAGAAAAAATTAACAGAAGAAGATATGCCGGATGAAAAAAGTCGGAATATGTTTTTAGGTGCTATTGGTACGTTGGAAGAAGAAGAAAAAAGAAAATTGATCTATGAAGTACTGTCTCCTCTCGGCCATAATTTAATGGTGACCCCAAAAGAAGTAGATGCTTTTATTGAAGATATGGCAAATGTAATAGCGAGTGGGTTAAATGCAGCGCTGCATCATCAAATTGATCAAGATAATACAGGAGCATATACACATTGAATGGCAAACATCAAATCTGCTATCAAACGCGCTAAACTTAGCGAAGAGCGTCGTGCACATAACGCTTCTATCAAGTCTGACATGCGTTCTGCTGTTAAAACTGTAGAAGCTTTAGTTACTAATAACGATCTTGAAAATGCTAAAGAAGCTTTCAAAACTGCTTCTAAAAAACTTGACAAAGCAGCTCGTAAAGGTCTTATCCACCAAAACGCTGCAGCTCGTCAAAAATCTCGCTTAGCGAAACAAGTAAACGCGTAAATGAGTGATATACATAAAAAAATTAAAAAGAAGCAGTTTGCTCCGTTATATTTACTGTATGGAACGGAAGCGTTTTTTATAAATGAAACGATAAAGCTTATTACAACGGAAGCACTGGAAGAGGAAGATCGAGAATTTAATGTTGTGACATACGACTTGGAAGAGTCGTATTTAGAAGATGTGGTTGAGGATGCGCGTACACTTCCTTTTTTCGGGGAACGGAAAGTGATATTAATGAAATCACCACTTTTTTTAACTTCACAAAAAGAAAAGTTAGAACAAAATATGAAAATTTTAGAAGAATATATTGGTGAACCTTCTCCATTTTCTATTCTTGTTTTTGTTGCGCCTTACGAAAAACTCGATGAACGAAAAAAAATTACAAAACTATTAAAGAAAACAGCGGATGTAGTAGAAGCGAATGCGATGCAAGTGCAAGATGTTCAGAAATGGATTGGTGCTCGTGCAGATGAAGTACATGTACATATTGATAATGCAGCTGTTAGTTTGTTATTAGAGCTTGTGGGAAGTAATGTAACGATGTTGGCGAAGGAAATGGACAAGTTAACGTTATACGTTGGTACGGGCGGAGAGATTACACCAAAACTTGTTACAGAGCTTGTGCCGAAGTCTGTGGAGCAAAATGTATTTGCTTTGACAGAAAAAGTAGTGAAAAAAGATATTGCGGGTGCAATGCAAATTTTAGATGGATTATTTACGCAGCAGGAAGAACCGATTAAATTGCTTGCGTTATTAGTGAGTCAATTCCGTTTGCTGCATCAAGTGAAAGAGTTGCAACAACGTGGTTACGGACAAAATCAAATTGCGTCTCATATTGGTGTACATCCGTATCGTGTAAAGTTGGCGATGAATCAAACGAAGTTTTTCTCTTTTGAAGAATTAAAAAAAGTTATTATAGAATTAGCGGAAGCTGATTATAGTATGAAGACGGGGAAAATGGATAAGAAACTTGTGCTTGAGTTTTTCTTACTGCGGCTAAATCATATGTAAATGAATGATTTTGAACAAAATGTTCAAAGTAAACGCAATGACGCTATTGATTCAGGGGTAGGATTTATCGTCTCATTTGGTTTTTTCGCAACACTTTTCATTATTGCAACTGTTATTAAATTCATCGGTTCTTAAATGATAGCGTGTTTTAGTGGTGCTATGTACACTTCGTATGTTCAAGGACAAAATAAGCCTCTACGGGAGCCCTATGAAGCTACAAGAGGGGTGATACAAAATACACCTCTTATTAATGGGGATCGCCTATCTTTTCAATTTGAAGATCAGAATAAAAATACAGTGCAGTTAAGTTACAAAATGAAATCAGCCTTGGAAAAGAAACAATTACAACAATTATATGCGGGAGTATCCTGTGTATTCAAAGGTGAGAGGGAAGAACCGCAAACTGCTCGGAATTTTCATGGTTTTGATTACCGAGATTATTTATATAAACAAAATATTCATTTTATATTTCATGCTATATATATTTCTGAGTGCCAAAAAACATCATTATCATTTGTACAATGGATTCTTTTTTATAGGCAGCACATAATCTTTAAAGTTACAGAAATGTTTCCAGAGCAATCAGGTGCTTTTATGAATGCATTATTATTTGGTGACCGACAACAAATGACGTTTGAAGTTGAGGAACAGTATCAGCAATTTGGTCTTGTGCATTTATTGGCGATTTCAGGATCGCATATTGTACTGTTAATGGTGATAGTTTACTTTGTTTTACTGAGAAGTGGTGTAACAAAGGAGATGGCAACAGTATTTCTAATTGTTTGTATTCCAGTGTACATGATTATAGCAGGTGCATCACCGTCTGTTATAAGAGCTTCTATAACAGGTGTTTTATTGTTGGTTGCTTTCATTTGTTCTGTTCGCTTATCTAGTTTAGATGCCTTAAGTATAACGGCTATATGTATGCTTATATACGACCCGTATCTTGTTTTTAATATTGGATTTCAATTTTCATTTGTAGGTAGTTTCGCTTTAATTTTATCTGCTCCGATACTACTAAGGCATAGTAATGGAGTGATTCGAAATGCTATTTACATTTCTATTATCTCGCAGCTCGTTAGTACCCCGATTTTGTTATATCATTTTGGTTATTTTTCTCCATATAGTATTTTCCTCAACCTTATATACGTTCCATTTTTATCTATAATTGTATTACCATGTAGTATTATTATTCTGGTATTTATACCAATTATCCCATTTCTCGCAAAAGGAATTGCGAGTGTACTGTCAGTAGGTTTAATTATTTCTAATAATTTACTAAGTTACTGTGAAAGCTTACCGTTTACCCGCCTAGTTTTTGGGCAAACACCCATACTTCTTATAGTTGTATATTGTGTGATGATTACTAGTATATTGATCGTCTTGGAAAGAGGGATGCCAAAAAAAATTGTGTTCATAGTCATGAGTGGCTTTCTTTTTATTAGCACGTGTCATTATGTATACCCATATTTTCGCGAGAGTGGGAGTGTGACATTTATTGATGTTGGACAAGGTGATGCAATATTAATTCGACTTCCATATGATAAAGGGGTTTATCTTATTGATACAGGTGGAACACTTCGGATAAATAAAGAAGAATGGCAACGAAAAAAGCATGAATTTTCTGTTGGTCATGATATTCTTGTTCCTTTTTTGCAAAAGGAAGGTGTAAAAACAATTGATAAATTAATCATAACGCATGGAGATGCGGATCATATAGGTGCCGCATCGGATTTATTATCGTATATAACTGTAAAAGAAGTTGTATTTGGTCAAAAGAAACAAGAAACAGTATTAGAAAAATTGTTAAAGAAAAAGGCATTAGAAAAAGAAGTGAAAATAAGTGTAGTGGAAGAAGGGGAGTGTTGGAGTATAAATGGAGCGGAATTTTTTATACTAGCTCCGAAAGGGAAAGAAAAAAGTGAAAATAACTCTTCAATTGTAATGTGGGCCAAATTAGGAGGATTAACATGGCTGTTTACAGGGGATTTAGAAGAAGAGGGAGAGGAACTTTTAGTATCGACATATCCATATTTACGGGCGGATGTTTTAAAAGTTGCACATCATGGGAGTAAAACGTCATCTACAGCGCCTTTTTTGAGGCTTATACAGCCTAGTGTAGCGATTGTTTCTGTGGGAGAACGGAATAGGTATGGGCATCCGGATAAGGAGATTATAGAGCGTTTTGAGAAGATGGGTATTGAAATATGGCGAACGGATAAACAAGGTGCCATTTCCTATGTTTTTAAAGGGGAAACCGGAACCTTTAAAAGTAAAATCACATATGATGAAATACATAATAGATGAATGAAGGTTTTACGCGAAGTACGATATAAACAGAAGAAAACATATAAAACGAAACAACAAGCAATCCATAAAAATGACAAGGAAAAGGCGATTGCAATCCCCATTATAAAAGAGATTGCAACATAGATGGAACGAATTTCATGGGATCAATATTTTATGACGCAAAGTCATCTGTTATCTTTACGTAGTACATGTACAAGACTTGCGGTAGGGGCAACAATCGTTCGTGACAAACGTATTATTGCTGGCGGCTATAATGGTTCAATTAAAGGTGGTGTGCATTGTATCGATGATGGGTGCTATGTCATTGATAATCATTGTGTTCGTACAATTCATGCAGAAATGAATGCTTTATTACAATGTGCAAAGTTTGGTGTGAAAACAGAGGAAGCGGAAATTTATGTTACGCATTTCCCTTGTTTACAATGCTGTAAGGCGATTATTCAAAGTGGTATTACGGCAGTTTACTATGCGCAAGATTATAAAAATCATTCGTATGCCGTAGAGTTATTTGAACAAGCGAATGTAACAGTAAAACATGTTCCACTAGAATATGATATTGCAGCGCTTGAGGAACAAAAGCGTTATATGGAGTTGAAAGAACTATTTGCATCTTTGGAAAAAGATAGTCTATCAATGGAAGAATTACAGCGGGTATTCACGAAAGCAAAAATGCTGCTATAAATGTGGGATTTTCCGAAAAAATGGTTGGGGTTAGTAGCTATTATTGTAACTGTACTTTTTCTTTTTTTCTGGAAAACAAACCAGCATACAGAGCGATCGGTCATTACAACGGATGTTCAGGCGAAAGATGTAGAGAAAAAAAGTAAACCGAAAATATTAGATGCAAAGGAACAGAAAAAAATAATAATTGATATGAAAGGGGCCGTTGTTAAAGAGGGGGTGTATGAAATGAAAGAAGGAGACCGGGTCAAGGATGCCGTTGAAAAGGCGGGTGGTTTTTTGCCCGAGGCAGATATAAAGAAGGTGAATTTAGCACAAATTGTACAAGACCAAATGATTCTTTATGTACCGAATAAAAATGAGCAAGTGCAAGATGTGGCTACCTCTTCAAAGGGGGAAGGGAAAGTTCAAATAAATGCAGCTTCTAAAGAGCAACTTGAAAAAATTACAGGCATTGGCTCTCGAAAAGCGGAAAGTATTTTGAAATATCGAGAGGAACATGGTCCGTTTCAGAAAATAGAAGATTTATTAGAAATTGATGGGATTGGTGTGAAATCTTTGGAAAAGATAAAAGATCAAATTATTATTCCGTAAATGGGGAATATACTAATCGATGCATTTTTAGAGACCCGTGCTGTCAAACCTTCGTGCCTTACAATCATTAATCGGACGCCTGCCAAAGCATATCATATAAAGGAAAAACACCCTTCTATTCATATAGCCAAAACAATCCCAGAAGTACTCGAACAATCACAACTTATTTTTATTTGCGTTAAACCGAAAGATATATACCCTATCCTACAAAAATACGCTGAACATTTTTCTGATAAAAAGTGCTTAGTTTCTATCACAAGTCCAATATCTCCATCACAATTAGAGACACTTGTACCTTGCCACGTCGCACGTATCATTCCGAGCATTACAAACCGCGCCCTATCTGGCGCATCATTATTTACATTTGGAAGTAAATGCTCTGAAGAGTGGCAACAAAAACTACTTCGGCTATTCAAAAAAATTTCTACTCCACTTGTAATAGAAGAAGATATCACGCGCGTTTCATCTGATATAGCAAGCTGCGGCCCTGCATTCTTTAGTTATTTATTACAATGTTTCATTAATGCTGCTGTAGATAAAACAAATATTACACATGAAGAAGCTACTACTTTAGTAAGTGAAATGGTCGTTGGAATGGGGAAATTACTTGAAAAAGAGATTTTCACATTACCTACTTTACAAGAAAAGGTATGTGTCAAAGGCGGCGTTACAGGAGAAGGCATTCTAGTTTTAGAAGAACATGTTGGAGATATGTTTCATAAATTAATCGAACGGACACACGAGAAGTTTGATGAAGATTTAAAATGCGTTGATCAGCAATTCAATAAACACACATAAATGAAATACGAACAATTTGCATTACTGTATGACGAACTGATGAATGATGTCCCTTATGATAAATGGGTAGAATTCACAGAGGAAAGTTTGCAGCATGCGGGCATGAAAGAGGCAAAAATTCTTGATGTAGCATGTGGAACTGGTAACGTAACACTGCCGCTTATGCGAAAAGGTTATGATTTAACTGGTGTCGATCTTTCAGAAGAAATGTTAACTGTCGCACAGCAGAAATTAGGGGGAGAAGGTTATTTTCTTCCTTTTTACCAACAGGATATGAGAGAGCTTGATGTTCCTGGTGAATTTGATTGTGTAACAATCTTTTGTGATTCGTTAAACTATGTATTGCAAGAAGATGGAGTGCAAGAAACGTTTAGAAGAGTCTTCCATCATTTACGTCAAGATGGCTTGTTTTTATTTGACGTACACTCTTTATATAAAATACACCACGTATTTCAAAATGAAACATATACAGTGAATGGCGAGGAAATATCACTTATTTGGAACTGTTTCCCTGGAGAAGAATCAAATAGTGTGGAACATGATTTGACATTCTTTGTACAAGATCCAGAAGAAGATGTATATCATCGTTTTGATGAATGTCACGTGCAACGAGCATATTCGGTTGAAGAATTAACGAAATGGCTTGAAGAGGCTGGATTTACAGTGCTTCGCGTCACAGGAGACTTTGAACGAATCGAAGTGACAGAGCAAACAGAGCGCATCTTTTTTATGGCGAAGAAGAATGGATAAATGAAAGATAAAGATTTATTAGTATTAGCAGCAAAAGCAGCTGATGATAAGAGAGCAGAAGATATGGTTGTACTAAATATGCAAGGAATTTCACCAATTGCAGACTATTTCATTATTTGTCACGGAAACTCTGATAAACAGGTGCAAGCAATTGCACGTGAAATTAAAGCGAAGGCACATGAATTCGAAATTAATGTACAACGTATGGAAGGTTTTGATGAGGCTCGTTGGGTGTTAGTAGACCTTGGTGATGTGGTTGCTCATGTATTCCATAAAGATGAGCGTGATCACTACAATTTAGAGCGTCTATGGGGCGATGTACCACGTGAAGATATTACTGAAGAGTTAGATCAATGAATGAATCGTGAGGAAGCACTTCATATTGTCAAACAACAAATGCATGAAAAGCGTTATGTACACACAATAGGTGTAATGGAAACAGCGATTGAACTGGCTCGTTTATATGATGTAGATGAGAAAAAGGCAGAAACAGCTGCTATCTTTCATGATTATGCAAAATGTAGAGCGATTTCAGAAATGGAAGAGATTATTAAGAGGGAAGATTTGCCGAAGGATCTACTTCACTATAACAAAGAGTTATGGCATGCACCTGTTGGGGCATACTTAGTAGAAAAAGAAGTAGGCATTATGGATCCTGAAATTTTGCAAGCTATTACATACCATACAAGTGGTCATGAGAAAATGACGATGCTAGATAAAGTGATTTATGTAGCAGATTACATTGAGCCGGGGCGTAAGTTTCCTGGTGTAGAAGAAGCGAGAAAACTCGCATATAAAGATATAAATCAAGCGTTACTGTTTGCTTTAAAGCGAACAATTCAATTTTTAATGGATAAAGATCAAACGATTTATCCATTAACATTCCAAACATACAATGCAGTTATCAAGGAGGAAATTATTAAATGATTGAGAAAAATTGGCATCATTGGCGGTACATTTGATCCGCCTCATTATGGGCATTTGCTAATTGCAAATGAAGTATATCACGCTTTGGACTTGGAAGAAGTATGGTTCTTGCCAAATCAAATTCCGCCACATAAACAAGGGCGGAATATTACAAGTGTAGAAAATCGTTTAAAGATGTTAGAGCTTGCGACTGAGGAAGAAGCATACTTTTCAATTTGTTTAGAAGAGCTAAACAGAGAAGGCCCATCTTATACGTATGACACTATGTTACAATTAACGGAAAAGTATCCGGATGTGCAGTTCCACTTTATTATTGGTGGAGATATGGTTGAGTATTTGCCAAAGTGGTATAACATTGAAAAGTTACTTAAACTTGTAACTTTCGTTGGAGTTGCGAGACCAGGTTATACATTGCATACGCCTTATAATATCGTAAAAGTGGAAATTCCAGAGTTTGCAGTTTCTTCTTCTTTGTTACGTGAGAGATATATGGAGAAGAAAACGTGCAAATATTTACTTCCGGAAAGAGTACAGGTATATATCGAGAGGAATGGGTTGTATGAATCGTGAATGTTAACAGGAAAACAAAAAAGATTTTTACGTGCACAGGCACATCATTTAACACCGATTTTTCAGGTTGGAAAAGGCGGCGTAAATGAAAATATGGTGAAACAAATTGGAGAAGCATTAGAGGTTCGTGAATTATTTAAAGTGAGCGTGCTACAAAATTGTGAATTCGATCGTCGTGAAGTTGCAGAAGAACTTGCACAAGGTGCACGTGCTGAAATCGTTCAAGTAATTGGAAGCACAATTGTTTTATATAAAGAATCAAGAGAAAATAAACAAATTAAGCTTCCTCGATAAATGAAACAATTATATGGTGTAATCGGAAATCCAATTGGACATTCATTATCACCCGTTATGCATAACGATGCATTTGAACACTTGAATATGGATGCCTATTATCATGCGTTTCTTGTAGAAGAAAAGCTAGGGGAAGCAGTAAGAGGTTTAAAAGCGTTAGGTATTTCAGGATTTAATGTAACAACTCCGCACAAAGTTGCTATTATGGATTATTTGGATGAGATTGACCCACTAGCAAGGCAAATTGGTGCAGTAAATACAGTGGTTCATAAGGATGGAAAATTGATTGGCTACAATACAGATGGAATCGGTTTTGTCCGAGCCTTACAGTCAATTAGTAGTGAACCACTTCAAGAGAAACGTATTTTATTACTTGGCGCTGGTGGTGCTAGCCGAGCTATTTATTTTTCTCTTGCTGATGTAGGTGTGAAAAAAATTGATGTAGCAAATCGTACAGTCGATAAGGCGAAAGAACTTATTGCTGCATGTGCGGCTGATGTTCATTCTGTTGCTTTATCGTTAGAAAAAGCGACAGAAGAACAAGAGAATTATGATATTATCATTCAGACGACAACAAGAGGTATGCATCCACATGTTGAACATACGCCATTACAAATTTGTTCGTTAAAAGAAGGAACAATTGTATCAGATATAATTTATAATCCATTTGAAACGAAAATTCTATGTGAGGCAAAAGAGCAAGGTGCAATCATTCAAAATGGTATTGATATGTTTGTTTATCAAGGAGCACTTGCATTTGAAATGTGGACAGGACGCGTGCCAAATATTGATAGAATGAAACAATTAGTAATGAGAAAGCTTGGAGGCTAATTGACTGAAACAATTAAATGTATTGGTTGCGGTGTAGAAATTCAAACAGAAAATAAAAATGAAGTTGGGTATGCGCCTGCCTCATCTTTAGAAAAAGAGCAAGTGATTTGTCAACGCTGTTTTCGCTTGAAACATTACAATGAAATTCAAGATGTATCACTAACAGATGATGACTTCCTACGCATTCTAAATGGAATTGGAAAATCGGATGCATTAGTAGTCAAGATTGTAGATATTTTTGATTTTAATGGTAGCTGGTTACCTGGCTTACATCGTTTCGTAGGAAATAATAAAGTATTACTTGTTGGAAATAAGGCGGATTTAATTCCTAAGTCAGTAAAACATGATAAAGTAAAGCATTGGATGCGCTATAGTGCAAAGCAGTTAGGATTAAAGCCAGAGGATGTCTTTTTAATTAGTGCAGCGAAGGGACAAGGGATTGCTGAATTAGCGGATGCTATTGAGTATTATCGCGACGGCAAAGATGTTTACGTTGTTGGATGTACGAATGTAGGAAAATCAACATTTATTAATCGTATGATTAAAGAATTTAGTGATGAGACTGAAAATGTAATTACAACATCTCATTTCCCAGGAACAACACTTGATTTAATTGATATTCCATTAGACGAAGAATCTTCTTTATTTGATACGCCAGGTATTATTAACCATCATCAAATGGCGCATTATGTTGGGAAACAAAGCTTAAAGCTTATTACACCGACTACAGAGATTAAGCCAATGGTATTTCAATTAAATGAGGAACAAACATTATTCTTTGGCGGATTAGCACGATTTGATTATGTAAGTGGAGGCCGTCGTGCATTCACTTGTCATTTCTCAAACCGTTTAACAATCCATCGCACAAAGCTTGAAAAGGCTGATGAATTGTACGAAAGACATGCTGGGGAATTATTGAATCCACCGACACCAGAAGAATTAGAAAATATGCCTGGGTTTGTGAAATATGAATTTAATATTCGTGAGCCGAAAACGGACGTTGTATTCTCTGGGCTGGGCTGGGTTACTGTAAATGAATCAGGAGCGAAAATTGTTGCTCATGTACCAAAAGGAGTAAGTGTTTCATTGCGTAAATCTTTAATTTAATTGAAATTATTTTTACCAAATGAATATGTGAAAAATGTATATCATGTTCAACCAGAAGATTTGAAAAAACGTGGAATTAAAGGAGTTATTACTGATTTAGATAACACGTTAATTGAATGGGATCGTCCAAATGCAACGCCGCAACTTGAAGAGTGGTTTTTAAAAATGAAAGAGCAAGGTATTCAAGTAACGGTCGTTTCAAATAATAATGAGCAACGTGTGAAAGACTTTGCTGATCCATTAAATATTCCATTTATTCATAGTGCACGTAAACCATTTGTTCGTGCATTTAAGCGTGCGATACAAGAGATGCACCTGCAGCCGGATGAAGTTGTAGTAATTGGGGATCAGTTGCTTACAGATGTGCTTGGTGGAAATCGTGTAGGACTTCATACAATCTTAGTTGTGCCAGTAGCGCAAACGGATGGATTGGTGACTCGCTTTAATCGAAAAATTGAACGAAGAATTATGAAAAATATGAAGAAAAAAGGTTTAATTAACTGGGAGGAATAAATGGAACAGTTATCTACTGAGTTACTCACTGAGTCTTATTATAAAGCAAAAGAACTAAAATTAAATCCTGACTTCATTTTACTTATAAAACAAGAAATTATTAGACGCTCATTAGAGGACAAGCTTGCCAAATCTTCTTGAATGATAGAACTTACAAATGGTCGCTTTACTTCTTATATATTACGTAAATTTGCACAATCTCGTTTGAGCTCTATCATAATTCCATCATATGCGAAAGTTTTTCAAATTAATCAAGATGAGATGGAAAAGGGTTTGAAGGAATATAGAACATTGCATGACTTATTTACGCGTAGGCTAAAAGAAGGAAAGCGTAGTATTGATACAGATACATCGAGTGTCGTTAGCCCTGTTGATGGTGTTTTTGCTGACCACGGTCCTATTGAAGATACAAAAACATTTGATATTAAAGGTAAGCGTTATTCAATTGTGGATATGCTAGGTAATGAAGAACGTGCAAAGCGATATGCAGGCGGTACATACATGGTCATTTATTTGAGTCCAAGTCATTATCATCGCATTCATAGTCCACTTTCTGGGGCTGTGACTGAAAGATTTATACTCGGTAGAAAATCATATCCGGTAAATGCAGCTGGTATGGAATACGGTAAAGAACCACTGTCAAAAAATTATCGTTCTGTTACAGAAGTGAATAGTGACGGCGAACATATGGCGCTTGTAAAAGTAGGGGCTATGTTTGTTAATAGTATTGAGCTTTTGCATGAAAGAAGTACTGTTCAAAAAGGTGAAGAAATGGCATACTTTACATTTGGTTCAACAGTTGTATTATTGTTTGAAAAAGATATGATAGAAGTAGTGCAGAATTTGAAGAGCGGACAAGAACTTCGTCTCGGTGAAAAAATTGCTACTCGATTAACTCACAAGTAAATGGTTCGAGAAGTGTTTGTCTTTGTTTCTTATGTGAAGAATAATGCGTTCCCGCAGCCGTTATCATCAGATGATGAGAGAAAGTACTTAGAGTTAATGGAGCAAGGTGATGCTCAAGCGAGAAATCTTTTAATTGAACATAATTTACGGCTTGTAGCTCATATCGTTAAAAAATTTGAAAACACAGGAGAAGATGCAGAAGATTTAATTTCAATTGGTACAATTGGGCTCATTAAAGCGATTGAGAGTTATTCAGCAGGGAAAGGAACAAAGCTTGCGACGTATGCAGCACGCTGTATTGAAAACGAAATTTTGATGCATTTACGTGTACTAAAGAAAACGAAAAAAGACGTTTCACTTCATGATCCGATCGGGCAAGATAAAGAGGGGAATGAAATATCGCTTATTGATATATTAAAATCTGAGTCTGAAGATGTAATTGATATGATTCAGCTTAGTATGGAGTTAGAAAAGATTAAAGAGTATATCGATATTTTAGACGAACGAGAGAAAGAAGTTATCGTGAAGCGTTTTGGACTTGGGCTTGATAAGGAGAAAACGCAGCGGGAGATTGCCAAGGCACTTGGTATTTCAAGGAGCTACGTATCAAGAATTGAAAAGCGTGCGTTAATGAAAATGTTCCATGAATTTGTAAGAGCAGAGAAAGAGAAAAAAGCGAAAGAATAAATGAAATTTGAAAGAACACGTGCTTATACAAGACACCAACGTCAACGTACAATGCGTCGAAAAATGAATATTGCAAAATACGCATGGGGATATACACCTGAAATTCCCGGTATTTTTGCAAAAGGAAAAGTTCACTGTTCCTGCGGAATGTGTACAATAAAGTGGCGAACAGAAGGACCACCTGCTAGTGTACAAAAATGGTTATACAAAATTGATACATGCGAAGAATAAATGAAATTTGTTACGAAAGAGGAGTTACAGAAACAGAAAGAAGAAAAGAATCCATATTTAATGAATGAATTCTTTAAAAAGCATTTACCGATGTTAAAATATAATAATTTAATTGGCATTACGGTTGATAAATCTACCAATGAATTAATTGGCTTTATAAAACTGACAGAAGATAAAGAAGCAAAACAAATACTGTCTAGAGAGGAATGTTTACAAAAAGCAATTCGATTTTTAGAGCGAGTGATTCCGGATATCACACAATATCTTCGCCTTTGGGAGGAACGTGGAGAAGCAGAAGATGGTATTGAAAGATTTAACTTTTCCGTATATGTGAATGGTATTCCGGCAGAGTATAAGCACTTTATGATCAACATCAATGCGGAAAATGGTGCTGTGATGCACTACTCCGGAGAGTCTAGCAACTTCATAAAAGAATTACTTACATATGAAACAACAACAAAAATAACAAAAGAAAAAGTGTTAGAAATATATAAAGAGGGCATCCGAGTTAAATTAGAATGGCGTATAGATCATGATGCAGAGGAAACGAAATACGAACTACTTTATAAACAAACGACGAATGAAAATCATAAAGAACTTTTTGATTGTAGTCGGGAAGTTCGTTATATTGATGCACGTACTGGGGAGAAAATTTGGAGTGAATAGATGAGGAGAGGTATGATGAATCCAAAAGATAAAGAAGGAAGAAGGAAAGTGGCACACATTATCGAAATCACCGATGATTATAAGCTTGTTGATGAGAACATCGTTTTAGAAAATCTGAAAGCAAGACAAAATATGAGGCTGGTGTTTGCTGATTTAACATTCTCCTCATGTAAATATGAAAATGGTGAGGAAGTAAAAGGGTATCATCTTGTATATGAACCAGAACCTAGTCATGCGTTTATTGATGCGAGTACAGGTAAAGATTTATATGGATCAGAACATTATAAATTACCTCCAACAGTAACTGTTGAAAAAACAAAAAAAGGTAGCCCAAAAGATGACATATTCGAATCATTTGACTGGGATAAAGAAAGTTTTACAAAAGTAGATGAGACGGAAAATGATGATGAAATAAGGATGAAATAAATGGTGAACTTTGAAGAATTAGCAATTGCTAGGCGTTCCGCAATGAAATTTATACAAGGCATAGAAATCCCTGATGAGGATTTTAAAAAAATATTTGAGTTAACAAAGCTTTCCCCCTCTTGTTATAATTTGCAACATGCACATTATGTCGTAATTCGTGATCAAGAGCGAAAAGAAAAATTAAAAGATTTAGCTTTCGGACAATATAAAGTAGCGAGTGCATCTGCTGTAGTGCTTGTTTGTGGTGATAAGAGAGCGTATCAAAATGTTGAAAATATTTATTTTGGTATGAAGGTTTTAAAAATAATTGATGAATGTGAATATAAAGATACAATTAGGCAAACGAAAGGGTTATATGAAGGAAAAGGAGAGCGCTTCATGGAAGAGGAAGCGATTAGAAATGCTTCGTTAAGCGCAATGACTTTTATGTATGCTGCTAAATATTACGGCTATGATACGTGTCCAATGATTGGTTTTGATGAAAAAGCAGTACAAAATGAGTTGAATATGCCAGGGCATATAGTACCTGTTTTAATGATTACGATAGGGAAAAGTGATACTATTAAAATTCGTCCTAGAGGATATCGAAAGCCAATTAGCGAGTTTGTTACATACGAATCGTTTTAAATGGAATATAATCAATCAACAGTTAACTACTGGAAAGCTTTTGTACTACCATATACATTTGCTTTAGAAGAGTTAAAAACTAAATTTGAAATTATGAACCGGGAAGCCCAATTTTTAGAGGATTACAACCCGTTTGAACATATAAAAACAAGACTAAAACAACCTGAAAGTATTATTAAAAAGCTAGAACGTAAAAATTTATTACCGACAGTTGAAAATGCGCAAACGCATTTACAAGATATCATTGGCATTCGTATTACATGTTGCTTCGTAGAAGATATCTATCATTTGAAAAATGTCATTCAAAAGCGTGAAGATATGGAAATCATAGAAGTAAAAGATTATATCGCTAATCCAAAAGGAAACGGATATAAAAGTTTACACATGATTATTAAATATCCTTTATCACTAAATTCTGGTACAAAAGATGTATTTGCAGAAATTCAGTTACGTACGCTAGCAATGGACTTTTGGGCAAGTTTAGAACACAAACTTTACTATAAATATGAAGGGAAAATACCTGAGTATTTAAAAGATGAACTTCATGATGCGGCAATGAAAGCTGAAGATCTTGATAATAAAATGGCAACCATTCGCCAAGATATTGATGATATCGAAGCATGCTCAAATCAAATTATGTTACCACTATAAGTGAGGCAAAATGCCTCACTTTTCTTTTTAGGAGATGGACAGATGAGATTTTTTTTACGGAATGTAAGTTTTCTTCTATTATTTGTATTATTGCTAGTTGGATGTCAACCTCAAGAGAATAATATAGAACAAAAACCTACTACGAAAAAAACTGAGGAAAAAGTACAGATAACGAAAGAGGAAGAACAGTCTATTCAAGATGTTATTGAGGCATTTGTACGGACGACGAATGAACAAAAACTTGCTGAACATATGGAGTTATTTTCAAAGAAGCTACCTAGTGCCGAAGACTTAAAAACACAAAAAGAAGCAGCTTTTCAAAAGGGAAATAAGAAAATTGAATTGGAACATATAGATATGAAAGCTAGTAAAGCAGGGTATATCATTGTTGAAACAAAGGAAAAAGAATTAGATGGGGAAATTGCTATTCAAAAGAAAGTACAGTATGCGCTTGGAAAAGAAGATGAGACCTGGAAGATCGAAGAGGTCCGCACGATAGAGAAGAAATAAGTGAAAAAGTTTGTGGAAAAAGCATGGCCATTTGCAGTTGTAGCGTCGTTAGCAGTTACTTCGGTAGCAACATGGAATTTTACACGTTCTAGTGAGGTTAATGCAGATGAGAGCGGAAACAATGCAAAGATTAAAAATGTTATTGTGTTAATTGGAGATGGCATGGGTCCTTCATACATGACGGCTCATCGTTATATGAAGGATAATCCAAAAACATTCGAGATGGAATCTACAGAATTTGATAAGCATCTTGTAGGAACACAAAAAACATATCCGGAAGATGAACATGAAAATATTACAGACTCTGCATCAGCAGCAACAGCTATGTCAGCAGGGATTAAAACATATAATGCGGCAATTGCGGTTGATAATGATAAAGCAGAAGTGAAAACTGTTCTTGAACAAGCGAAAGAAAAAGGGAAATCAACGGGACTTGTTGCGACTTCTGAAATTACACATGCAACACCAGCTGCTTTCGGTGCCCATGATATTAGCCGTAAAAATATGGACGCAATTGCAAATGATTATTTTGATGAAAAAATTAAAGGGAAGCATAAAGTTGATGTTATGCTTGGCGGCGGTGTAAAGAACTTTGTTAGAAAAGATCGTAATCTTACAGAAGAGTTCAAGAAATCTGGTTATAGTTATGTAACAGATCGAGACCAATTGTTAAATGATAAAAATGATCAGATTCTAGGTTTATTTGCACCAGGCGGATTAGATAAAATGATTGATCGTAATGAGAAAACACCTTCATTAGAAGAAATGACGAATGCAGCAATTGAACGTTTAAACAAAAACAAAGATGGTTTCTTCTTAATGGTTGAAGGAAGTCAAATCGACTGGGCTGGGCATGATAATGATATTGTCGGTGCAATGAGTGAAATGGAAGACTTTGAAAAAGCATTTAAAGCAGCGATTGAGTTTGCGAAAAAAGATAAAAATACGTTAGTCGTTGCAACCGCAGACCACGCTACAGGTGGATTATCTCTAGGTGCGAATGGTGAGTACAACTTTAAAGTAGATCCAATTAAAGCTGCAAAACGTACACCAGACTTTATGGCAAATGAGATTGCAAAAGGTGCAAATGTAGAAGAAACATTGAAAAAATATATCGATTTACAATTAACACCAGAAGAAATTAAAGCTGTAAATGATATAGTTCCATCAAAAGATGTAACGAAGATTGATAATGCGATTGAAGATATCTTCAATAAGCGTTCGGTTACAGGGTGGACAACAGGTGGACATACAGGTGAAGATGTCAACGTATATGCATTTGGACCAGGTAAATACTTATTCTCCGGTGTTCAAGAGAATACAAATATAGCGAAACGTGTCTTTGATATTGTTGGCGGTGGCGACCCGAATAAAGGAAGACGCTAAATGAAAATAGTAAAGCTAAATGAATCTTTCATTTTTGAATTACTCAATCTTTACAAATCTGTTGGATGGTTACAAGATGAAATCTTTATGAAAAAACAATTCAAAATGTATCTCTCTATCGGCACACTTATAGGTTATATTCATGAAAATAAACTCATTGCAACTGGAGGTGTATTTCCCTTTACAAGTAGCTTTTCTTCCATTGGCATGTTAATCGTTCACCCTCATTTTCAAGGACAAGGGATTGGACGTATGTTACTAGACAGCTGTTTGAAACACGCTCCCCAAAAACAACCAATTGCACTTATTGCAACAAAAGCTAGCGAGCCCTTATACACATCATGCGGATTTCAAACAGTAACGATGATTCATCGTTTTGAAAAACAAACTACTAAGACGAATACCGTTCAAACACAACAAGCGGAAGAAAAAGACCTTATCTCTATTACCTCTCTCGATGAAATTGTAACTGGTGCCAATCGCTCTCTACTCTACTCATTATTATTACCAAGAGCTGTACACTCTTTTAAAATTGAGAGAAATAACTGTATAGAAGCTTTTTCCTTCTGTATACAGAAAGGGAATATTTTATGTATCAATCCACTTATCGCAAAACAAGAGGAAGATGCTATTCAATTATTAAAAAAGATTTGTGAGTGTTGGCATGGTATAGTACGAATTGATGTCCCGCATTCACAATTTACATTTCGTAACTTTCTTCAAACAGACAATTTCCAAGAAACGCTCCTTTCACCTCTTATGATAAAAAATGGTAGCCAACTTCCTGGAAATCGTAATATGCTATTTGCTGTGATAGATACAGCATTATGTTAGATGGTAGGTTGTCTTACTCTTACACTATTAGTAGGATGTAGTGCAGCAGAAAAGCCAGTAGAACAAGTAAAACAAGTTAAAAATACAATTACAGCAAAACTAGCTACCGAGGAAAAAATGGTAGAAATAGACGGTCAAACGATTTACTTTAAAAAAATCGGTAATGAAAAACCACCTTTACTTATGATCCATGGATTTGGAGGATCATCAGATGGTTTCCAAAAGATTTATTCCGATTTAGCAAAAGATCATACGATTATTTCTGTAGATGCTTTAGGGTTCGGGCGTTCATCTAAACCGATGGACTTTCATTATTCTTTCCCAACTCATGCAAATTTGTATTATAAGTTAATGAAAAAACTAGGGTATGATTCATTCGCAATATTGGGGCATTCGATGGGTGGAGAAATTTCTCTTAATTTAACATATTTATACCCTGAAGCGGTTACCCACCTTATTTTAACTGACGCTACAGGTGGTCCTCATACATTCGTTAATAAACAAGGCTCACCAAAGCCACAGTTGTCGACTGATTTAAGTGCCGTTTCTTCCATTGCAGATTATGATGAGAGCAAAGTGAAATTCAAGCGTAATGATGAAGAACATTATAATAAAATGAAGTTATGGCCTAGACGACTTAAAATCAATGCAAATGAAATGAAACAACCAACTTTAATTATATGGGGAAGAAATGATAGTAGCGTTTCTTGGAAAGAAGGAGAAACGTATCACCAATACTTAAAAAATAGCACTTTACATATTATTGAAAAAGGTTATCACGCACCATTTCGCCAAGAACCACAGGAATTTGTAGGGTATGTAAAAGATTTCTTTAAAAATAATCCGATCCAAGTTGGAAAATAAATGGTTATTCAATTTTTAAGAGAAAACAAAGCAGTTTCTTTTGTATTAGCAGTAATTCGAGTATATCTTGGTTACACATGGTTAATGGCTGGAATCGGTAAACTACAAGGAAAAGGATTCGATGCAACGGGTTATTTACAAGGTGCAATTGAAAAATCTAAAGGAGCACAACCGGCTGTTCAATCTTGGTGGGCATCATTTTTACAAGAATTTGCAATTCCAAATGTAGATCTGTTTAATACACTTGTAACATGGGGAGAAATTTTAGTCGGAATTGGTTTAATTGTAGGCTGTTTAACAAAAACAGCGGTCTTTTTTGGCCTTGTAATGAACTTTTCCTATATGTTTAGTGGGTCAATCGGTGTGAACCCTGAGATGGTTATCTTATCTATGTTCGTTCTTGTTTCTGGTATGAACGCTGGGAAATTTGGAATGGATGGTTTCGTTATCCCGAAAGTATTGGGATCAAAAACTCAAAAACGTCAAAAGCAAGCTGCTTAATTGAATATTGCATTAGTAGTTGGTTTTAATTCTGATTTAGAGGCACAATCAATCCGAGCATCGCTTGAATATTTTGGGGCAAGAGTTGTGACATATTGGATTGGTAGACCGAATGATTTCGTGGAAGTTCTTTCTGGAAAGAACTTATATAACGATATCAATTATGTTGTTTTTTGCTTTCATGGTGAGGAAGGGAAGTTTGTCATGGAAGAATTAGGTGAAGATATTTACGAACAAGATGAACCGAGAGGGAACTTTGGAGCAAAAGAAATTTATAAATATGCAAAATTGCATAATACACATATTGTAAATAGCGGGTGCACGTTAGGGGAGGGGAAATTAGCAGAATCATTTTTATATAGTGGCGCGAAATCGTATATTGGGTCGATAGATTACGTAGATGGGAATGCAGCGCTTATGTTTACAATACGCTTATTTTACGGTGTTATTAACCATGATAAAACGTTAGAAGAAGCCTTTCAAGAAGCGAGATTAATTGATGGAGAGACCGATACTTTTCGATTATATAAGTAGGTGATTCTTCTTTCCATAGCAGGAATAAAGAATGAGATAGGGAAGAAATGTGTAAGAGAATATCATAGTGAGAGGAGGATGGGTATGAAACTCGTCTTTGTTCGGCATGGAGAAGGTGAACATACAAAGAATGTACCGTCAAGTTTACAAACGTTGCATCCAAGATTGACAAGAGAGGGAAGGAATCAGGCTGAATTACTTCAATACGATGTGCCATTACAAGAAACAGATATATTAATCGCTAGCCCTACACTTCGAACTTTGCAAACGGCGACAATATGGAGTACGAAAGTTGCTTGTCAAAAAATCGTCCACCCATATGTATCCCCGCGTATTTTTCCTTATCGGGAAGAAGCGAAAACATTACCGTGCGATCGCATAGTAGATCAGAAAATGATGAAACTGTTATTTCCGCATTTTTCGATAGAGAAAGGTACGAATAAGTTTTTATGGCAGGAAGGTATAAATACTATTTCAGAGAATAGTTTGCAGCAAATAGTAGATGAATTTCTTCTCTGGTGTTATGAGCTGAGGGCCGAAAGAATTTGCATTGTATCTCACGATGGAACAATTACAGCATTTAGACAATATGTAGAGAAAGTCATTTTAACTAGATCTGATTTTTTGAAAGAAACGGGCATATACGAAATGAATCTATAGATGAAATGGATAATCGCCTTTATTGGAATGATGGTATGGGGCTACATAAACGGTTTCTTTAGTAGTGATAAAACTGCTAACCCTTGGATAAAAGATGATGAACGAGAAACAAAAATTAAACAAAAAGCAATTATTGCAAGCTGGTCTGGTGTCTTCATGTTTTGTATTATTAGCCTTTTAAACAAATGGCTAGGTTTAGAAACAAGTGGTCCATCTCCTTACTTACCAGACCCTTTTGCGGCCACTTTAAAAGAAAATGTAAAGTTACAAGTTTTACTTATGCTATTTATTATGTATGGCATATTTTACTTATATTACCGAAGAAAACTAAGCGCTTAAATGAAAATGAGTAACTCAAATGATTTTTTAAATACATTACATGAAAAACAAGCAAAAGATGAACAAAATAGAAAACGTCAAGGGAACGGGAACCCGGCGAAAAAAAAGCCAAATAAAACACATAAATAAATGAAAAGGCTCATAGTAAGTAGCAGTGTAGTGTTGCTCATATTTTTATATTCAATCACTATTACTAGCGCAGAAAATAACGGAGTGAAAATTGCTTTTATTCGTCATCATAATCTCTGGATGAAAGTTGATGGGAAAGAAAAACAACTTACAAAAGGAGAGTACATAACAGGGCCGAAGTGGTCCCATGATGGAGAGTGGCTTGCATATGCAAAAGGAAAGAGACAAAATCAACTGGAATTGTATCGGCTGAAAGATGGAAAGAAAGTTACACCAATCCAATCTGAAGTATCGAACTATCAATGGTCACCAGTAGAGAATGTAATTGCATTTGTATTTGCGCGTACATTAAATACGTTTGACGTCCAAAAAAAGAATGCAGATTTTGAAAATGTATCGGCGGGTGTAGGCGACTATGCATGGTACCCTGATGGGAAAAAGTTTTTTGTATCTTCTGAAGCGTATTTACTTCCAACCGGATGGACAGGAGCTCAGTTATATGAAGTGCAAAAGAATGCCCATATGAATCCACATAAAATGAAACATTTGTATGCATTACCAAATGAACATGATGATTTTTTAGCTTTAGTTGCAAGTGGATTTAAGTGGTCACCAGATCAAAAGTGGATCTCATTTTTAGCTGTACCGACAGCTTCATGGTCAGCTGATAGTAATACACTTTGCCTAGTTCGGGCAGATGGCAGTCGGTTTGAAAAAGTAGATCAAATGTTATTAAACACACAATGGTTCCAATGGGCTTCATCCAAAAATATATTAGCTTATATTGAAGGAAGCGGGAGAGTTGCATTAGAGAATAAACATTTAAAAGTAAAAGAACTGCCAGTACTTCAGCAGAATACATTTACCCCGAAAGGCTATGTTGATTGGGATTTCACATGGAAGAATGATGAACTTATTATCGTTTCAAGAGCAAAAGAGGCGGGGATAGAAACACCGCCCAAAGAAAGGCCATTCCCATCTTTATATGAGATAAATAGCACAAGCGATGAACAGTATCAAATTACAAAGTCATCTAATAAGCAAGGTGATTATCACCCCATCTTTTTGAAACAGGGCAACCAATTAATATGGATACGTTCAGACCGTAAGAAAGCTGATATATGGGTTGCTCATAGTGATGGGAAACATGAAAAGAAGTGGATTGAAAATATAGATGTACCAGAGTGGTATTACGAGAAATGGAATTGGGAAAGTGTCATCTCGGTGAAAGAAGAATAATTGGCACTTTTTATTAGGGGGAGTTTCAATGAAAAAAACTACATCTACACTACTAAGTATGGCGCTCGTCTTTTCAAGCTTTGGAGCTTTAAGCGCCATGCTGAATCACTGCAAAAAGAGAAGCAATTTAGTCCACAGTTAAAAGCAAACATTACACAATGGGGAGAAAATAAAATTTCGCAAAATGTTGAAACAAAAACATCAAAAGAAATATCTGTCATTGTAGAATTGCAACATGCTCCACTCGCTTCACAAAGTAACATTCAACATGCGCCAGATTTACAAAATAATAATGCACAGTCTTATCATGCACAACTTAAAAAAGCACAAGAAGATACTACTAAGAAAATAAAAGAAAAAGCACCGAAAGCAACGATAAAAGAAACGTATAGTACGTTATTTTCTGGGTTTTCTATCTCTATCCCAGGGGATCAAATTGCCGCTCTAGCTTCTTTACCTGAAGTAAAAGCAATTTATCCAAACTTAACATACAAATTACATGAAACGTCAAAAAGTCCGGTTAATCAAGAAACACCAAACATTGGAGGACCGACAGTTGGTGCGCCTGAAGCTTGGAATTTAAAAGATCCGACTGGCAAACCACTTGATGGAAAAGGAATGAAAGTCGCTATTATCGATTCAGGTGTAGACTATACACACCCTGATTTACAAGCAAATTATATCGGTGGCTATGATACAGTCGATGAAGATAATGATCCGATGGATGGAAACGTACACGGTACTCATGTTGCTGGAATTATCGCTGGTAATGGAAAAATAAAAGGGATTGCTCCAAATACTTCTATACTTGCTTACCGCGTCATGAATGATGGGGGAACTGGTACAACCGAAGATATTATTCAAGGTATTGAGCGTGCTATTCAAGATGGTGCCGATGTTTTAAATCTATCTCTTGGTCAAGATTTAAATGTACCCGATCAACCTGTAACAATGACGCTAGAACGTGCAGCGAAACTTGGTGTTACTGCGGTCGTATCAAATGGTAATGATGGACCAAAACCTTGGTCTGTGGATGCACCTGGTAATGCAAGTAGTGTCATCTCTGTTGGAGCATCTACAGTTTCTATTCCATTTCCAACATTCCAAGTAGCTGGTTCCAATAAATCTTACCAAGGATTACCGTTATCAGAATCGGATTTCCAAGTAGGAAAAGATGCCCAGCTTGTATATGTTGGATACGGTAATCCAAGTGATTACGGTAAACAAGATGTAAAAGATAAGTTCGCGCTTGTCTTACAAGGGACTTCGAGCACGTTAGTAAAAGCAGAACAAGCAAAACAAGCTGGCGCTCTCGGCGTGCTACTAATTTCTAACGAAAAAGAAATTAATCTTATGCCAGAATATTTTGGACGTGAAGAGGTAGCTCTTCCTGTTATGCAACTATCCAATACGAATGGTGAAGAGTTGAAAAGTTTAATTATAAAACGAAAGAAAAATATAAAAATTGGACAACCAAAACAAACAGAACTTATTGGTAATTTTAGTTCAAGGGGACCATCACAAGGAAGTTGGCTTATAAAGCCTGATGTTGTTGCACCTGGCGTACAAATTACAAGTACAGTTCCAAGAGGTGGCTATGAATCTCACAATGGGACAAGTATGGCTGCGCCGCAAGTAGCTGGAGCCGTTGCTCTATTACGTCAAATGCATCCTGATTGGACGACAGAACAATTAAAATCATCTCTTGCCAATACAGCCAAAACATTAAAAGACGTAAATGAAAATACATATCCTGTTATGACACAAGGATCGGGCTTAATTAATATTCCAAAAGCAGTAAAAGCGGACGCATTAGTTACACCAAACAATGTAAGTTTCGGTCTAATTAAACCAAATAGCGGAAAAGTAAAATTAACACAAAATATTACATTACAAAATCTTTCTAGCAAAAAGAAAAACTTTTCAACTCGCATTGAACTATTAGATACAAAAACGAAAGTTCAAACTTCTTTCGCTTCTTCTGTGAGCGTAAAACCGAATAGTAACATAGAAAAACCTTTTACCATTACTGTGGATAGTTCTTTGCCACAAGGTGTATATACAGGGAATGTATATGTAAAAGAACAAGGTAAGACAGAAGAAATACGTATTCCATTTACATTTAGCATTGATCCAAAAGAATACAAACGTATTGATGGCCTTGAAATTGTTAATTCTACTTTCAGTCCAAATAATGACCAAATACTAGATGACAACCTTATCAATTACTATTTGGTTACACCAGTTGCGGATGTAACGTTTCACGCTAATTTAATTACGAAAGACCGAGTAACCTATCAAGGTATCGTTTATCAAGGTAAAAATGAAACACCAGGTTATAAATCTTTCAAATGGAATGGTACAAAAGTTGGTGGATCCCCTCTGCCTGACGGCTTATACCAAATTGAAGCTGTTGCTTCTAATTCTGGTGGAGAAACGAAACAAACAGGGGCTGTGTTTGTCGACCGCACTGCACCTAAATTAACACACGAAGTTGATCAAAAAAATCTCATAATTAGAGGAAAAGTAACTGATATACTGTTAGATTGGATGACAGAATCCGGATGGGTTGCTCCAGGACATCCTGTCACGATACAGTATGAAATTAACGGGAATGGCACATGGGAAAATGCATTCCTGAACCATTGGGAGAAAAACTACGAAATTTATTTCGATCGTAGTCAATTACAGCAAGGAAAGAATACAATTCACATTGTAGCAACTGATGCAGCTGGAAATACCTCTAATTTAAATGTTGATTTAGAAGTGAAATAAATGACAAAGAAAACAGAAATCCCATCGCATTTAAAACCATTCGTATCCACACAACATTATGATCAATACACACCGGTGAATCACGCTGTGTGGCGTTACATTATGAGACAAAATCATAGCTTCTTAAAAGACGTTGCCCATCCAGCCTATGTGAATGGACTACAATCATCTGGTATTAATATAGATGCAATTCCAAAGGTAGAAGAAATGAATGAATGCTTAGCACCAAGCGGCTGGGGAGCTGTAACAATTGATGGCCTTATTCCTGGCGTCGCATTTTTCGATTTTCAGGGGCACGGGTTACTACCAATTGCAACAGATATTCGTAAAGTTGAAAATATCGAGTACACACCAGCTCCAGATATTGTACACGAAGCGGCAGGACACGCACCGATTTTACTCGATTCTACATATGCAAAATATGTGAAACGTTTTGGCCAAATTGGTGCGAAAGCTTTCTCAACAAAAGAAGAACATGATGCATTTGAAGCTGTTCGTACGTTAACGATTGTCAAAGAAAGCCCTACTTCTACTCCTGATGAAGTTAAAGTTGCTGAAAATACTGTAATCGAAAAACAAAACTTAGTTTCTGGTTTATCAGAAGCTGAACAAATTTCACGTCTTTTCTGGTGGACAGTGGAGTACGGATTAATTGGAAATATTGAAGATCCAAAAATCTACGGTGCTGGTCTTCTTTCCTCTGTCGGCGAAAGCAAACATTGCTTAACAGATGCTGTAGAAAAAGTTCCTTTCTCAATTGAAGCTTGCACAGGGACAACTTATGATGTGACAAAAATGCAACCACAGCTATTTGTTTGTCAATCATTTGAAGAGTTAACTGAGGCGCTTGAGACGTTCTCTGAAACGATGGCATTCAAAACAGGTGGCACAGAAGGATTAGAAAAAGCAATTCACTCCGAAAATCATGCCACAACTGAGTTAAGTAGCGGATTACAAATTACAGGTACATTTACAGAAACAATTAAAAATGATGCCGGCGAAGTCATTTACATGCGAACAAGCTCTCCAACTGCATTAGCAATTCATAATAAGCAGTTGGCAAATCATTCTACCTCTGTACACAGTGATGGATTCGGGACACCGGTCGGATTACTAAATGGTAATATCGCACTAGAAGATTGTACAGAAGAAAAGTTACATTCATTAGGCATTACAATTGGTAACGGTGCAGATTTTACTTTTGCAAGTGACATTCATGTAAAAGGAACAGTAACTGACATTGTAAAGAATGATAATAAAATTGCCCTTATCTCGTTTATAGATTGTACAGTTACTTATAAAGATCGTTTACTATTTGATGCTTCATGGGGCGCATTTGATATGGCTGTTGGTTCAACAATTACTTCCGTATTCCCAGGTGCCGCAGATGCCGCAGCATTTTTCCCAATGGATGAAGAAGTACAAGAAATTCCTGCTCCACTTGTACTGAATGAACTTGAACGTATGTATCAAACAGTTCGAGATATTCGAAGTGAAGGTATTTTACACGACGTCCATATCAATCAATTAGTAGCAATTCAAGAAGTATTAAATATATTTTATGCGAAAGAATGGCTGCTTCGCCTTGAAATATTAGAATTACTTTTAGAGCATAACAAAGGACACGAAACATCAGCAGCACTATTACAACAACTTAATACTTTCACAACTGACGAAGCTGTAACACGCCTTATTAACAATGGTCTTACGTTACTTCCAGTAAAGGGTGTGAGAAATGATGCTACGATTAACTGAATGATGCTACGATTAACTGAAGAAGAAGTTCAAGGAGAATTATTAAAGGTAGATAAATGGATGGTAAAAGATGAAAAATGGATTGAACGAAAATATATGTTTTCCGACTACTTAAAAGGAGTCGAATTTGTCTCTGAAGCCGCCAAACTATCAGAAGAACATAATCACCATCCATTTATCCTTATCCAGTATAAAGCAGTCATTATTACTTTGTCATCTTGGAATGCAAAAGGTTTAACGAAACTAGATTTTGAGCTTGCAAAGCAGTTTGATGAACTATTTTTACAAAACGAAAAAGCAATTATAAGAAAGTAAATGAGCTTTCAACTTCATCCCGAAACAACACTTGGTGTTGTTCATTTATACGTATCAAATATAAAGAAATCACTAGAGTTTTATACAGAAGTATTAAGCATGAAAGTGCTAAAAGAAGAGGAAACAGTCGTTACATTTGGGAATGAAAATGAAGAACCACTCCTTATCATTGAAGAAAAGAAAGAAGCTTTACCAAAGCAAAGAGGGAGAACAGGGCTATATCATTATGCAATTTTATTACCAAACAGACAGGACTTAGCGAACGTTCTTCGTCATCTTGTAGAAATGGTATATCCACTGCATGGCGGAGCTGACCATTACTTTAGTGAAGCTCTTTATTTAGCTGATCCAGATGGAAACGGGATTGAAATTTATCATGATCGCCAAAAAGAAGTTTGGCGTGATGAGAATGGAGAGCTACCATTTGTTAGTAACCCGTTAGCTGGTGAAGAATTATTGCAGCAAGGAAGCACATGGAGTGGATTTCCAGCTGGTACTGTGATGGGGCATGTTCATTTCCATGTAGCTGATTTAGAAGAAGCGAAACGTTTCTATGTGGATGGTCTTGGTTTTGAAGTAACAATCCCAGCTCGTAATGGCGCGTTGTTCGTATCGGCAGGTGGCTATCATCACCATATCGGTTTAAATACGTGGCAAGGTGAAGGAATACTACCGCAAATGCCAAATTCCGTTGGGTTGAAATATTTTACAATTGTACTAGCGGATGAAAAACAAAAAGAGCAAGTATGTGAAAGCTTAAAAAATATTGGCAAAATTGCTACGTACAAAGATGGAATATTACAAGCCCAGGATCCATTTGGACATTGTATCCATTTCAAAATTAAAGGAGAAGCCTAAATGAATCAACATATTGGTAACTTAATTATTCGTATCGTGTTAGGGGTAACGTTCTTTACGCACGGTTTAACAAAATTCCAATCGGGAATTGACAATATTGCAGGATGGTTTACAAGTATTGGTTTACCAGGAGGACTGGCATACGGTGTAGCAACAGTGGAATTAGTTGGTGGTCTATTGTTAATTCTAGGTTTAGGTGTAAGATATATTGGATTATTATTTGCACTTGTTATGGTTGGAGCAATTGTAAAAGTGAAATGGTCAGCTGGTTTATTAGGAGATGGAAAGAATCCTGGCTTCGAATTAGAACTTGCATTGTTAGCAATGGGTGCGTACTTATTTGTTGCGAAAGCTGATGGTTTTGTAGATAATTTCTTAAAAGAGAAAATGTCAAAGAAGAACTAATTGATTCATTTCTTTCTCTCCTTTATTGTTTTCTTATACAAAACTTTTATTTACATTACAAAACATACACTAATTTTTTTTATTCGTCAATTCATTTTCATTGGGAAAAAATATATTTTTTTTGCTATGATACAAATAGTTGTTTACAAAAAGGAGCTTGATTTTATGAATATTGGTTCTGCAATACGTGAAATTCGTCAACGTAGAGGCATAACAATTGCACAAATTTGTGAAGGAACAGGTCTTTCTAAAGGATTTATGAGTCAGGTTGAAAATAATAAAACATCACCATCTATCTCAACTTTAGAAACGATCTCCAATTTTTTAAACGTTCCCCTTCCCTATTTATTGTTAGAACAAAAAGATCGATTGAAAATTGTCAAAAAAGAAGAACGAAAATACAGTGTATACGGAAAAGATGAGCAAAGAATTGAACATGTTGCGGAGCAAGGTGGCCTTCGCCTGAATCTCGTAGAAATTCCTGCCGGGTTTCCGAAAGAAAACTCACCAAATGCCCACGAAGGTGAAGAGTGTCATCTTGTATTACGCGGAAAGCTAGAAGTTCAACATGGTGAAGATATTGCAATTGTAGAAGAAGGTGATTCTTTCTCTTGGAATGCATGCGTTCCACATATTGTTCGTAATGTAGGAGAAGAACCCGCACTATTACTTATCTCTAGTCATGCGGAGAATCGAAAACGCGTTTACTAAATGAGTATAAAAGTTGGAGAAGTATTTAAATACGAAAGAAGATTTACTGAGGAAGAAGTTTTCGAATTTGCAAATATTACAGGTGATAAAGGGAGACATCATATGGAATATGATGAGAATGGACGATTAATGGTTCATGGTTTATTGACTGCTAGCATTGGAACGAAAGTAGGCGAAGAGTTACATTACATAGCAAGAGAATTAGTAAGTGAGTTTATTAGACCAGTTTTTACAGGGGATACGATTACTTGTGAATTAACTTTAACAAATATAGAGCAAATGGAAGGATATAAAAAAGTTTCAATCGAATCCGTTTATCGCAATCAACATGAAAAGACGGTGCTAGTTGGGACAAGTTACGGGATTATACGAGAATAAATGTATATTTACCATAATGGGCTTATTATCCGTGAAGGAACGAATGGAGTACCAGCATATGCAATTAAAACTTTATTTGAAGATGCCGGTTGGAGTAATGATAATATCCCTTCTTGGCAAATTGAAAAGTTTACGCTTGCATTTGAAAATTCAACATGGGCTTTCACAATTTGGGATGAAGAAGAAATGGTTGCCATGGTTAGAGTGATTTCTGATGGAATGATGGTTGCTAACATAGTAAATTTGGTTGTGAAGTGTGAGTATAGGGGAAAAGGATTAGGTAAGAAACTTGTAGCTCTTTGTTTACAAAAGCTTCCCCATGGTGATTGGTTTGCACATACATCTGCGAACAATTTTGATTTTTATAGAAGTTGTGGATTTGAAGTTAGAGAGTTATCAAGAAATGGTACATGTGCGTATTATGGATACCAAGTCGCAAAAAGAGATGGCCATCGGTAAATGTTTCATACAGATCGTTTACAAATTCGCAAATATACAATGGATGATTTACAGTTCTACGCTTCACTATGGGGAAGCGAGAAGGTAATGCGCTATATTGGAAATGGGACGTTAAAAACATATATGCAATGCAAAAAAAGCTTGGAGGAGTGGGTAATTCCTAATTATAAAACTGGTCTCGGTTTATTTGTAATGATTGAAAAGGAAACGGGAATACGAATTGGTCATGCGGGACTAGTGAAGCAGAAGATAGATGGAAAAGAGGAAATTGAAATTGGTTATTGGTTACTTCCTCAGTATTGGGGGAAAGGGTATGCGAAAGAAGCAGCTGCGGCATTTCGAGACTACGGTTTCCAAGCATTACAAATGAATAAATTAATTTCTCTTATTAATCCGAACCATCCCGCCTCAATATTTGTTGCTAGAAAAACAGGGCTTAGTTATGAGAAAACAACTTCATTTCAGGGGATGGATGTTCTTGTTTATTCGATTAAGCGAGTTGGATGAATGCACACAGAAGAGCGTATTACCACTGAGTTAGTAAGAGAATTTGTTATGGCAGCTCACGGAGATTTAGAAAAAGTACAGGAATTGTTGGTTGAATCGCCAAGCTTACTTCATGCCTCTTACAATTGGGGCGGATCAGATTGGGAAAGTGCCTTAGGAGCATCGGCACATGTAGGTCGTAAAGATATTGCTCTTTATTTACTGGAAAAGGGTGCTCGCATGGATATTTTTGCTGCAGCGATGCTTGGAGAGTTAGAAGTTGTACAAGCTATTTTAGTAGCACAACCAGAAGCATTACGTGCATCTGGTCCACATGGTATTTCCCTTCTTCAACATGCTCGAATGGGTGGAGAAAAAGCACAGCGTGTGTTTGAGTACTTAACAGTGCTCTCTTAAGTGATTTCCGTTGAAAAAGTGTTTTACGCACATTCTGAAAGATTTCAAATGAAAAATATGAATGTAAATATTAAAGCTGGAGAAGTTGTTAGTTTAATTGGGCCGAATGGATCAGGGAAATCTACTTTGCTTCGTTTAATGGCAAGACTACTTAAACAAAGCGAAGGGGAAATCATTTTAGATGGGAAAAATATTCATACGATGAAGAGTGCCGATGTAGCGAAGCAATTAGCGATGTTACCACAAATGCATGATCATCAATTAGATTTAACAGTGAAAGAATTAATCGAATTTGGAAGAGGCCCCCATAAATCATGGAGTGGTCGCTTAAATAAAGAAGATGAAGAAATTGTTAATTGGGCATTATCTGTTACAAATCTTGAAGGGTATGAATATCGTCTTTTACAATCTTTATCAGGAGGAGAAAGGCAGCGTGCTTGGATTGCAATGACGCTAGCACAACGCACGAGTGTTTTATTATTAGATGAACCAACAACTTTTTTAGATATCGTTCATCAGTTGGAAGTAATGGAACTTGTGAAACGATTAAATGAGGAGTTTGGTATGACAATTGTAATGGTTTTACATGACATTAACCAAGCTACTCAATATAGTGATCGTTTACTCGTATTAAAGCGAGGGAAGATTCAGTATGACGGTGTACCGGAAGAAGTATTATGTCATGAAATGTTTCAACATGTATTTGGTATAGAAGTGGATATTTTTCAAGGAAGTGACAAACCATTTTTTACACCGAAACGAATTTCTAAAAAAGGAGAAGAGCGATGCACACAGAAGAGCGTATTACCACTGAGTTAGATGGAGAGTAATGAAGTAGTAAAAGAAAAGGAACATCCTTTTGCGAAAAAAAGATGGGTAATAGCAGTTACTTTAGTCGTATTAACGATTCTAGGTCTTTTTTACGGTCTTTTCGCGGGAAGTTTATCCTTTTCTTTACGAGACATCCTAACAGGGATGCAAGATGAAGGTTCGACAGTTCATCGAATCGTATGGGATCTTCGTATACCAAGGGTGCTCGTTGGATTTATAGTAGGAACGTGTTTAGCGGCATCTGGTGCATTATTGCAAGGGGTTATGAGAAACCCTCTTGCAGACCCTGGTATTATCGGGGTTTCATCTGGAGCGGGTCTTGTAGCAATTGTAATTATGATTTTATTTCCTCAGCACATGGCTTTTTTACCGCTAGGCGCGTTTTTAGGAGCTTTCATCACAGCAATGGTCATTTATGCTTTATCATGGCAAAAAGGGGCACCACCTTCAAGAATTGTCTTAGTAGGTGTGTCGATTAATGCATTGATTGGTGCAGCAACGTCAGCATTAATGTTATTACATAGTGACAAAGTACAATCTGTTTTACCGTGGTTAGCTGGTGGCATTGGTGGTGTAAGCTGGGCACATTTAAATATGATTATTTATTATGCGATATTTGCTATTATATTAGCCTTCTTTGGTATTAAGCATATTCGAGTATTAATGCTTGGAGATGAAATGGCAAAGTTATTAGGACATAACGTGGAAAAAAGTCGTTTTTATTTAATCGTAGTAAGCACATTATTAGCTGGAATTGCAGTTAGTGTTTCTGGACTTATTGGATTTGTCGGTCTTGTTGTACCACATATGCTACGTTTATTAGTTGGAAATGATTATAAATATTTGCTGCCTCTATCATGCCTTGGCGGCGGGGTATTACTTGTTTTTGCGGATGCGATAGCTCGAAGTTGGTTCGATCCAATCGAATTGCCTGTTGGTATTTTATTAGCCTTCTTAGGTGGTCCGTTCTTCTTATATTTAATTCATAGAGGAGGAAAACAACGTGATTTCCGTTGAATGAAAAAGTCTATTACGCTATTTACAGCGATTTTATCTGTTTTTTTCTTATTAATAGGTTGCAATGCAAAGGGAAACGACAAAGCATCTGCAACCAAAACAGAAAAAGGAAAAGAAAAAATCGAAATTACCGACCTATCGGGAAGAAAGGTAACATTCGATAAAACACCAGAGAGCTTTGCAACATTAAGTATGGGTGATATGGATATTATTCATGCTTTAGGCGGAAAGATTGTAGGTCGTCCAGATACGAAATTAACTCTTCCGGAGGAGTTAAAGAAAGCGCAAGTAATTGGGAATGCACATCAGCCGAATTTTGAGCAAATTGCTAGCTTAAAGCCAGATGTACTTGTTGCTAACAATGGATTTCAAAAGAATGTTCCAACGGTTGAAGGTCAAGGGACGAAAGTAGTCATTTCTTCTGCAAATTCTGTACAAGATATTCAAAAGAATATTGAAATATACGGAACAGTAATGCAGAAAGAAGATAAGGCAAAAGAACTGAATCAAAAAATTAATGATCAAATGAAGAAATATGAGAAAAAGAGTGATGTGAAAGCATTGCTAGTGTATGGAGCACCAGGAACTTATTTAGCAGCATTACCAACATCTCTGTCAGGTGACATTTTAGAGAAAACGGGCGGAAAAAATATTGCAGCTGGTTTTCCAGAAATGAAAGAATATCCGCAATATGCACAGCTAAGTGTAGAACGTATTATTGAGGCGAATCCAGATGTAATTTATTTAATTACACACGGAGACCCGAATAACGTGAAAAAAGCATTCGAAGGCGAAATGATGAAAAATGAAGCGTGGAAAAATTTAGATGCAGTAAAACAAAATCGTGTAGTTATTTTACCACCAGACTTATTTGGATCAAATCCTGGAACAAAAGTAACAGAAGCAATGGACTTTATGTATAAAAGTATACAAGATGTAAGGAAATGAATGATGAAAGAATTACAAGGGAAAATAGAAGATTATACTCGGTTCGGACAGATCCTTCTCGCTGTAAGCACATTGTTAATGGTTGGCTTATTGATTCCGAATGGAGCAAAAGAAACGATACAATTTTTTGTTATGATGGGGAGCATCGTTATATTTTTAAGTTTATCGTTCTTTTTCTTTCAGCGTGTAAAAGTGATGCGTGACCAGTTGGAGGAAAAGGAATGTGAGTAAATGGTAGTCAAAGAGAAAGTTGTAAATGAAATGCAAGAGGTAAAAGAGATGATTGATACGTTAGTAAATAACGGTCAAGTAGCTTTACAAGCATTAGAAAGTTTTACACAAGAGCAGATTGACAACATTGTTCATGAAATGGCACTAGCGGGTGTTGATCAACATATGCCGCTTGCAAAACTGGCTGTTGAAGAAACAGGCCGTGGTGTCTATGAAGACAAATGTATAAAAAATATTTTTGCCACTGAATATATTTGGCATAGCATAAAGAAAGATAAAACGGTAGGAATTATTCATGAAGATCCTCATGAAGAAATAATAGAAATCGCGGAACCAGTCGGTGTAGTAGCTGGGGTAACGCCAGTAACGAACCCAACGTCAACAACCATGTTTAAAGCATTAATCGCGATAAAAACGAGAAATCCAATTATTTTCGCATTTCATCCTTCTGCACAAAACTGTTCCGTTGCAGCGGCAAAAACAGTATATGATGCAGCATTGAAAGCTGGTGCACCAAAGCATTGTATTCAATGGATTGAAAGACCGTCTGTCGAAGCGACGAAACAATTAATGAATCATGATGGTGTCGCACTCGTTCTAGCGACTGGAGGAGCTGGTATGGTGAAATCGGCTTATTCTACTGGTAAACCAGCGTTAGGTGTAGGTCCTGGTAATGTACCGTGTTATATAGAGAAATCAGCACATGTAAAACGAGCTGTTAATGATTTAATTTTATCGAAAACATTTGATAACGGTATGATTTGTGCATCGGAACAGGCAATCATTATCGATAAAGAAATTTATGATGATGTTAAAACAGAAATGATTGCAAATAATTGTTACTTTGTAACAGAGGAAGAGAGAAAGAAATTAGAAAAGCTCGTTATAAATGAAAATACATGTGCTGTAAATAGTGATATTGTAGGGAAATCAGCGCAGTATATTGCCGAATTAGTTGGGATTACTGTGCCTGAACATACAAAAATGCTTGTAGCTGAGATTAAAGGAATTGGTGCAGCGTATCCACTATCTCGTGAGAAGCTGAGTCCAGTATTAGCTTGTGTAAAAGCGAATTCATTAGAAGAAGGCTTTACATATTGCGAAGAAATGTTGAACCTTGGAGGTTTAGGGCATTCAGCAGTCATTCATTCTACAAATAAAGAAGTGCAAAAACAATTTGGTTTACGTATGAAAGCTTGCCGTCTTATTGTAAATGCACCTTCATCACAAGGCGGAATAGGTGATATATATAATGGGTTTATTCCATCGCTTACACTTGGTTGTGGTTCCTACGGGAAAAACTCAGTTTCTCAAAACGTAACAGCGACTCATTTATTAAATATAAAAAGGCTGGCAAATAGAAAAAAGAATATGCAGTGGTTCAAGTTGCCACCAAAAATTTATTTTGAAAAACATGCTACGGCGTATTTAGCAAATATGCCTAACATTTCACGCGCATTTATTGTAACGGATCCAGGAATGGTTGAGCACGGCTATGTAGACACAGTTACGCACTATTTACGTAAGCATGCAAATGATGTGAAAGTTGAAGTGTTCTTTGAGGTCGAGCCAGATCCGTCAGATGAAACTGTTTTTAAAGGTGCGGAAATGATGAGAAGCTTTAAGCCTGATGTAATTATTGCACTTGGTGGTGGTTCAGCTATGGATGCGGCAAAAGGGATGTGGTTATTCTATGAGCACCCAGAAACATCATTCTATGGCATTAAACAGAAATTTTTAGATATAAGAAAACGTACATGTAAATATCCGGAATTAGGAAATAAAGCGCAGTTTGTTGCCATTCCAACAACATCAGGAACAGGGTCAGAAGTGACACCATTTGCGGTTATTACAGATAAGAAAAATAATATAAAGTATCCGCTTGCAGATTATGAATTAACACCAGATGTAGCGATTGTTGATCCGCAATTTGTAATGACAGTACCACCTCATGTAACAGCAGATACTGGCATGGACGTATTAACGCATGCAATTGAAGCGTATGTGTCTGTTTTGGCAAATGACTATACAGATGGATTAGCATTAAAAGCAATTGATCTCGTCTTTAAATATTTACCAAGAGCGTATAAAGACGGAAATGACGCAAAAGCACGAGAAAAAATGCATAACGCTTCCGCAATCGCAGGAATGGCATTTGCAAATGCTTTCCTTGGAATTAATCACAGTTTAGCACATAAAATCGGACCAGAATTCCATATTCCGCACGGACGTGCAAATGCAATTCTTATGCCGCATGTAGTTCGGTATAATGCTATTAAGCCAAGAAAACATGCATTGTTCCCAAAATATGAGCATTTTGTAGCAGATGAACGCTATGCACATATTGCGAGAATGCTTGGGCTTCCAGCAAGCTCGGCAGTAGAAGGGGTGGAATCACTTGTTGAAGCAATTATTTCACTTGGAAAAAGCTTGAATATTAATATGAGTATTATGGGACAAGGAGTCGATAAAGAGAAATTTGAAGAGGTTGTTGGGGTATTAGCAGAACGAGCTTTTGAAGACCAATGTACAACAGCTAATCCGAAATTACCGCTCATTTCAGAGTTGAAAGAAATTTATATGGAAGCATATAAAGGTGTGGAATAGATGAGAGCAAAGACAAAGTTAATTCATGGTATTCGCATAGGAGAACCTTCAACTGGATCTGTAAACGTACCGATTTATCAAACAAGTACGTATAAACAAGAGGCAGTTGGTAAGCATCAAGGATATGAATATTCACGTACAGGTAACCCAACACGTGCAGCTTTAGAAGAAATGATTGCCGTATTAGAAAACGGTCATGCTGGATTTGCATTTGGTTCTGGAATGGCTGCTATTACAGCAACAATTATGTTGTTCTCAAAAGGTGACCACGTTATTTTAACAGATGATGTTTATGGCGGAACGTATCGTGTTATTACAAAAGTATTAAACCGCTTCGGTATTGAACATACATTTGTAGATACAACAAACCTAGAGGAAGTTGTAGAAGCAATTCGTCCAAATACGAAAGCAATCTATGTGGAAACACCAACGAATCCATTACTAAAAATTACTGATATTAAGAAAATATCTACTCTTGCTAAAGAGAAAGATTTATTAACAATTATTGATAATACATTCATGACGCCATATTGGCAGTCGCCGATTTCTTTAGGAGCAGACATTGTACTTCATAGTGCAACGAAATATTTAGGAGGTCATAGTGACGTAGTTGCAGGTCTAGTAGTGGTAAATAGCCCACAACTAGCAGAAGACCTTCACTTTGTACAAAACTCAACGGGGGGTATTCTTGGACCACAAGATAGCTTCTTACTACTTCGCGGTTTAAAAACGTTAGGAATTCGTATGGAAGAACACGAAACGAATTCACGCGCAATTGCTGAATTCTTAGCTAATCATCCAAAAGTAAATAAAGTATATTATCCAGGCCTTGAATCACATCAAAACCATGAATTAGCAACAGAACAAGCAAACGGATTTGGTGCTATCATCTCATTTGATGTAGATAGTGAGGAAACATTAAATAAAGTACTTCAGAAACTGCAATACTTTACACTTGCTGAAAGCCTAGGAGCAGTAGAAAGTTTAATTTCTATCCCATCTCAAATGACACATGCATCAATCCCAGCAGATCGCCGTAAAGCATTAGGAATTACAGATACATTAATTCGTATCTCTGTCGGAATTGAAGATGGTGAAGATTTAATTGAAGATTTAGCACAAGCGCTAGCATAAATGAATGTATATCGTGGAGTTCATGAGTTAATTGGTCATACACCAATTGTAGAAATTACTCGGTTTTCACTTCCAGAAGGGGTCCGTTTATTTGCGAAGCTTGAATTTTATAACCCAGGTGGAAGCGTTAAGGATCGTTTAGGAAGAGAATTAATCGAAGATGCGCTAGAAAAAGGGCTTGTCACGCAGGGTGGAACAATTATTGAACCGACTGCTGGGAATACTGGTATTGGACTGGCACTTGCAGCGTTAGAACATGATTTACGCGTTATTGTTTGTGTACCAGAGAAATTTAGTATTGAGAAACAAGAATTAATGAAAGCGCTAGGCGCAACAGTCGTGCATACACCGACTGAGCAAGGAATGACCGGAGCAATTGCAAAAGCAAAAGAGTTAGTAAATGAAACACCGAATTCATACTCTCCAAGTCAGTTTGCGAATGAAGCGAACCCGCGTGCTTATTTCAAAACGTTAGGTCCTGAACTTTGGGATGCATTGAATGGAGAGATTAACATATTTGTTGCTGGAGCAGGAACCGGCGGTACATTCATGGGAACTGCATCTTATTTGAAAGAAAAAAATATAGATATTAAAACAGTTATTGTGGAACCAGAAGGATCTATTTTAAATGGTGGTAAAGCTGGTTCACATGAAACAGAAGGAATTGGTCTTGAATTCATTCCACCATTTTTGAAAACATCTTATTTTGATGAAATTCATACGATTTCTGATCGAAATGCATTTTTACGAGTAAAAGAATTAGCGCAAAAAGAAGGCCTTTTAGTTGGGAGCTCTTCAGGAGCAGCATTTCATGCAAGTTTACTGGAGGCAGAGAAAGCAACACCAGGTACAAATATTGTAACGATTTTTCCTGATAGTAGTGAGCGCTATTTAAGTAAAGACATATACAAAGGATGGGAATAATTGAGAATTGCTGTAATTGGAGCAATGGAAGAAGAAGTACGTATTTTACGTGACAAATTAGAACAAGCAGAAACAGAAACGGTTGCGGGTTGTGAATTTACGAAAGGACTATTAGCAGGACATGAAGTAATCTTGTTAAAGTCTGGTATTGGTAAAGTAAATGCAGCGATGTCAACGACAATTTTATTAGAAAAATATAAGCCTGAAAAAGTAATTAATACTGGTTCAGCTGGTGGATTCCATCATTCTCTAAATGTTGGAGATGTAGTTATTTCAACAGAAGTTCGTCACCATGACGTAGATGTAACAGCATTTAACTATGAATATGGTCAAGTACCAGGAATGCCACCTGGATTTAAAGCTGATGAGGCATTAGTTGCATTAGCTGAGAAATGTATGCAATCTGAAGAAAATATTCAAGTTGTAAAAGGTATGATTGCAACAGGTGATTCATTTATGAGTGATCCGAACCGCGTTGCAGCAATTCGTGATAAATTTGAAAATCTTTATGCAGTAGAAATGGAAGCGGCAGCTGTTGCACAAGTATGCCACCAATATGAAGTTCCGTTTGTTATCATTCGCGCACTTTCTGATATTGCTGGTAAAGAATCAAATGTTTCATTTGATCAATTTTTAGATCAAGCAGCTCTTCATTCTACAAACTTTATCGTAAAAGTACTAGAAGAGTTAAAGTAAATGGGCACAGAATTTAATGGTTTATTTGATGAGTGGGCTCATACGTACGACTCATTCGTACAAGGCGAAGATATACAATATAAAGAAGTTTTCGCCCATTATGAGGATATTTTAGAGGATGTAGTTAACAAGTCATTTGGTAACGTATTAGAATTTGGTGTTGGTACTGGCAATTTAACAAATAAATTATTACTTGCCGGTCGTACAGTTTACGGTATAGAACCGTCGCGTGAAATGCGCATGATTGCAAAAGAGAAATTGCCAAAGGAGTTTTCTATTACAGAAGGTGATTTTCTTTCGTTTGAAGTTCCGAATTCAATTGATACCATTGTAAGCACCTATGCATTTCATCATTTAACAGATGATGAAAAAAATGTAGCTGTTGCGAAGTATAGTCAATTGCTAAACAAAGGTGGTAAAATAGTGTTTGCTGATACGATATTTGCAGATCAAGATGCATATGATAAAACTGTTGAAATAGCAAAACAAAGAGGTTTTCACCAGTTAGCAAACGATTTGCAAACGGAATACTATACACGTATTCCGATCATGCAGACTATATTTGAAAACAATGGCTTCCATGTAACGTTTACGAGATTAAATCATTTCGTTTGGGTAATGGAGGCAACTAAGCAATAGATGTCATTTACCTTTGAAATGTTAGAAGATAAAATAGAATTTTTTGAAGCGGGAGACTTAGCTTCCTTAGAAAGAAAAATTAGTGAACAAATTGATAATAATAAAGCACTTATGCTTGAAGTTCATCACATCTCGCATCAAATGGTTATGGATCCCGAAAGCAAAAGACCGTATTACAGCGCGGTTGTTCATTTTAAATTAAAGAAATTACGCTAAATGGCAGGAGGATCTAGATTCCAACAGAAACAACAAAAACGTCGTCAAAACGGTGTTTTAAATATTGCAATCGCTATTGTATTAGTGGCAGTAGCTATTGTAGCATATCAATTGTTCGTTCCTGACACAAAAGAGCAAGCGTCTTCTAGTGATAAAAAGGTAGCTCAGCAAACAACAAAAGAAAATAAAGCTGAGAAAGCTAAAGGTAAAGAAGAGACGAAGAAGGACGAAAAAGAGAAGGCAGAAGCTAAGAAGAAGGAAGAAGAAGAGAAGCAAAAGGCTGAAGAAGAAAAGGCAAAAGCTGAAGAAGAAGCGAAAGCTAATGAGAAAGTAGTAGCTGAAAAAACACAGCCAAAGGCAACAGATGCTTATACGAAACCTTCTTGGAAGCCAGTAGGTACAGAGCAAGGTGCAACACCTGCGATGACGTTTAACAAAGGTACAGCAGATTGGAATGAGATGAATAAAGCGATTTCCATTGCAATTGACGTTCCGGTAGAGCAATTAGTTATTCATAGAATCGGAAATAACGGTAAGAATAAAGCTTACGGTAACGTACAAGATAAGCAATCAGGTAAAAAATATTATGTAAATATTGATTGGGTAGAAAATGAGGGCTGGAAACCAGTGCTTGTTCAAACTCTAAACTAAATGTTTTTATTACTTTGTCGTTTACTTCAAATACAGATTATAGATACTGAATCTTTTGCTGATCGAAATATCAATTTAATCGAAAGAAGCGTTACGCAACGAACACAATCACTTACAGTAGATAATGGAAGAGGACATTTTACAGATCGGAATGGTAAAGAAATTGGTGAAGAGAAATACCCAGTTTTAATTATTTTTCCTTTTCTACAAATAAAAAATGACATGTTAGAGAAAATTGCGCATATCATTGGTGTGTCGAGACAAGAGATCAAACTACAAATGAAAGATAAAAAAAATGCATTTATACTCCAAAAAGGAAATGAGCCATTTCCTTTAGTACGAGAGCAGATGGAGAAGATTAATCAATTAAATGTATTAGGCATTGTAGCGGCTGAAGTTCGATTGAAACAAACTGGAGAGACAAATCATTTAGTGGGTGAAGTGGGGGAGAATGAACGAGAATTCCAAAAGCGATATGGAGAAGTAGAAAAAATTTCAAAACAAACGCAAATTGGTATTTCCGGATTACAGCAATCTTTTGATGAATTTTTATTAACTGATGGAGAGGCAAAAGTATTGTATCAAGTGGACCGGCAAGGAGAACCGATTTTTGGAAAACAGGCGAAATACACTTCGCCAGGAAATCCATTTTATCCAGTTACAATTCAAACTACTTTACATAAAGAGTTGCAGCAAGAAGCAGAAGAGGCAATTGAAAAAAGTGAAATAAAGAAGGGGGGAGTAGTATTACTTGATGTAAAGACAAATGAAATATTAGCGATGGTTAGCAAACCATCTTTACAGGTTAAAAACGAAAGATTATATAAAGCTACACTTGAAAATCAAATGTTAACACCGCATTTTCCTGGTTCTGTTTTTAAAACAATAGTTGCAGCGGCAGCGATTGATCAAAATGTAAATGTGTTGAATCGTACATTTAATTGTAATAAAGATTTATATGGTGAAAACGACCCACAAGTTTTGATGGGAACACTTAGTTTTAAAGAGAGCTTTGCTAGAAGCTGTAACAGGGCATTCTCACAGTTAGGTAACGAGCTAATACAAAAGGATGAGATGGTGTTAGAAACGTACGTAGCGGCTTTAGGAGCGATTGGAAAGGTTGGTTGGAACGGTTCGGTATTTCATACATCACGTTTCGAGCAAATGCCAGAGGAGAAGAGTGCTATTATTTGGGGGAGTGAAGAAAATAAGACTAGTAAGAAAGCGGTAGCGCAAACAGCAATTGGACAGAAAGATGTACGTATATCACCTCTAGCAATCGCAAATATGATGGCGACGATTGCTAGGAATGGAGAAAAGATGGAAGTGAAAGCTGTTGAAAAAATAGTGTATAAAAATGGAAGTGACTTTTTTACATTTGAAAACCATAAATTAAATGGAAAACAGCTTTCTTATGAAACAGTGAAAACATTACAAGAGTTATTAAGAGGCGTTGTAACAACAGAGAAAGGAACAGGAGCAGCATTCAGGTCGTTGCCACTAAGTGTCGCTGGAAAATCTGGGACAGCACAAACAGGAAAAGGGATGAAGGTGAATCGCTGGTTTGCAGGTTATTTTCCATATGAAAATCCAAGATATGCTTTAGTTGTCGTTGATATAGAAACTGATAGCAGTGTAAATAATGTTACATCCATTTTCAAAGATATCGTAGAAGAAATCCATCGATTAGAGAATGAAAAGTAAATGGAAGCGGAGGAGTTTTCATATGGAACTCCTCTTTTTTCGGGGGATTGGTATATAAAAGGAGTGGAAAATATGTCAACAGAAAAAACATACCCTATGACGCAAGAGGGTAAGCAAAAATTAGAGAACGAAGTTGAGCAATTAAAAACAGTAAGACGTAAAGAAGTAGTAGAGCGTATTAAAATCGCGCGTAGCTTCGGCGATCTTTCTGAGAACTCTGAGTACGATGCAGCGAAAGATGAGCAAGCATTTGTAGAAGGACGTATTACACAATTAGAAAATATGATTCGTAACGCAGTTATCATCGAAGATAATGGCGAAGAATCTACTGTTGTTACATTAGGTAAAACAGTAACATTTAAAGAATTACCAAATGGAGATGAAGAAGCTTACACAATCGTAGGTAGCGCGGAAGCTGACCCATTCGAAGGAAGAATTTCTAACGATTCTCCAATCGCAAAGAGCTTATTAGGTAAGCAAATTGGCGAGAAAGTAGCAATTCAAACGCCAGGCGGAGAAATGCAAGTAGAGATTATCTCTGTTAAATAAATGGGGACGAATAAGCCTGTTGTAATTGGAATCGCTGGTGGTTCAGGATCAGGAAAAACAAGTGTAACGAAAGCGATTTTTGACCATTTTAAAGGTCATTCCATTTTAATCTTGGAGCAAGATTATTATTACAAAGATCAAAGCCATTTACCGATGGAAGAGCGTTTAAAAACAAATTATGATCATCCGCTTGCGTTTGATAATGATCTGTTAATTGAACATTTGCAGCAGTTGCTTGCATATGAGCAAATTGATAAGCCTGTATATGACTATACATTGCATACGCGTTCAGAAGAAATTATTCCAGTTGAGCCGAAAGATGTAATTATTTTAGAAGGAATTCTTATTTTAGAAGACCCACGTCTTTGTGAGTTGATGGACATTAAGTTATTCGTTGATACAGATGCGGATCTTCGTATTTTACGCCGCATGCAGCGTGATATTAAAGAGCGCGGTCGTACGATGGATTCAGTTATTGATCAATACGTAACTGTTGTACGTCCAATGCACAATCAATTTATTGAGCCTTCTAAGAAATTTGCAGATATTATTATCCCTGAAGGTGGACAAAACCATGTTGCAATTGATATTATGGTGACAAAAATTGCAACAATTCTTGAACAAAAAGTAAATTTGTAAATGACTGTACAAGAAATTTCACGAGTGATCGATGGCAAGCGCGTTATTGTGAAGAAACCTGAACTGTTAATCCCTGCGGGTAACTTAGAAAAATTAAAAGTAGCTATCCATTATGGGGCAGATGCTGTATATTTAGGTGGACAAGAATTTGGTCTTCGTTCTAATGCAGGTAACTTTACGCTAGAAGATATGGCAGAAGGCGTTGAATTTGCAAAGAAATATGGAGCAAAAATATACGTAACAACAAATATTTTTGCACATAATGAAAATATGGACGGGCTAGAGGAATATTTAAAAGGGATTGAAAAAGCTGGCGTAACGGGAATTATCGTTGCAGATCCGCTTATTATTGAGACGTGTAAACGTGTAGCGCCTTCTGTTGAGGTGCATTTAAGTACACAACAATCGCTATCCAACTGGAAAGCAGCACAGTATTGGAAAGAAGAAGGTTTACATCGTCTTGTATTAGCTCGTGAAGCAAGCTATGAAGAAATGAAAGAAATTAAAGACAAAGTGGACATTGAAATTGAAGCATTCGTCCATGGTGCAATGTGTATCGCATATTCAGGAAGATGTACATTAAGTAACCATATGACAGCGCGTGACTCTAACCGTGGTGGCTGTTGTCAATCTTGTCGCTGGGACTATGACTTAGTTCAAACGGTATCACAACATAAAGATGCAAAAGAGCTTCCTTTATTCCAAGAAGAAGATGCTCACTTTGCGATGAGTCCAAAAGATTTAAATTTAATCTTGTCAATTCCGAAAATGATTGAAATTGGAATTGATAGCTTAAAAGTTGAAGGACGTATGAAATCTATCCATTACGTAGCGACTGTAGCAACTGTATATCGCAAAGTAATTGATGCGTATTGTGCGGATCCGGATAACTTTGAGTTTAAACAAGAATGGTTAGATGAGCTTGATAAATGTGCAAATCGTGATACAGCTCCTGCATTCTTTGAAGGGGTACCAGGACATCAAGAGCAAATGTTTGGAAATCATAGTAAGAAAACAACGTATGATTTTGCTGGTTTAGTGTTAGATTATAATGAAGAAACGGGCATCGTAACGCTTGAGCAACGTAATCACTTCAAACCAGGACATGAAGTGGAGTTCTTTGGACCAGAAATAGAAAACTTTACGCAGACGGTGGAGAAAATTTGGGATGAGGATGGAAACGAATTAGATGCAGCGAGACATCCGTTGCAAATCGTGAAATTCAAAGTGGATCAACCAGTGTATGTGAATAATATGATGCGCAAAAACATACTTCAATAAATGAAGAAACCTGAATTGTTAGTAACGCCAAGAGCGGTGGCGGATATCGAACCTCTTGCGAAAGCAGGAGCAGATGCAGTAATGATCGGTGAACAAAAGTTTGGTTTACGTTTAGCAGGGGAATTTTCACGTGAAGATGTAAAACAAGCTGTTAAAATTGCACATGAAAATGGTGTGAAAGTATACGTAGCAATGAATGCTATGTTCCACAATGATAAAGTAGAAGAATTAACAGATTACGTTGCATTTTTAAACGAAGTACATGTAGATGCAATTGTCTTCGGAGATCCAGCCGTGTTAATGGCTGTTCGCGAAGTAGCACCAAATATGCAACTGCACTGGAATACAGAAACGACAGCAACAAACTGGTTCACTTGTAACTACTGGGGCCAAAGAGGAGCGAAGCGTGCTGTATTAGCTCGTGAGCTTAGCTTAGATGAAATTGTTGATTTAAAAGAAAATGCTGAAGTGGAACTTGAAGTGCAAATTCACGGTATGACTTGTATGTTCCAATCAAAGCGTTCGTTAGTAGGAAACTACTTTGAGTATCAAGGGCGTAATCTTGACATTGAAAAGAAAAAATATGAAGAGAATATGTTCTTATATGACCCAGAGCGTAACAATAAATATCCAATTTATGAAGATGAAAATGGTACTCACATTATGAGTCCGAATGATATTTGTTTCATCGATGAATTAGAGGAACTAATCGAGGCGGAAGTCGATAGCTTAAAAATCGATGGTGTACTAAAAAGCTCTGAATACATTATTGAAGTAACGAAGAAATATCGTCAAGCGATTGATTTATGTGTGGAAGATCGTGATGCGTATTATGACGTGAAAGATGATCTATATAAAGAAATAGAAGAAATGCAACCAGTAAATCGTCCGTTAGATACAGGATTTTTCTTTAAAGAAACGGTTTACTAAATGGAGGATGCAGTTAACGAGTACCTATTATCATTTATTGATCCAAAAGATAAATTAATTCTTGAAATGGAAGAATATGCAACAGAAAATCATGTGCCGATTATGGATCGACTTGGAATGGAATTTATGCTGCAATTTTTACGTTTAATTGGACCGAAAAGCATTTTAGAGCTTGGTACAGCAATTGGCTATTCTAGTATTCGTATGATGCAAGCTATTCCAAATTCACATATTGTGACAGTTGAGCGCAATCGTGAACGATATGAAAAAGCACTTGAATATATAGATCGTTCCCCAGTAAAAGAACGTATTTCAGTTATATACGGTGATGCGTTAGAGACGGGCGAACAAGTAAAAGAACACGGAACATTTGACGTTATTTTTATTGATGCAGCAAAAGGACAATATCGTCGCTTTTTTGACTTATATGAACCGTTATTAAACCCTGGTGGCGTAATTATTTCAGATAATGTTATGTACCATGGGCTTGTAACGACAAAAGAGAAAATTGAAAACAGACGTACACGTGGTTTAATCCGTCGTATTAAGACGTACAATGAATGGCTTATGAACCATGAAGGATATGATACAACGATTTTCCCAATTGGAGATGGAGTAGCTGTTAGTAAAAAGAGAGGATGAGTGAAAAAGAAGCGTAGACGCATTTTTTTATTTTCGATTATTGCACTGCTTTTAGTTTGTGGTTCAGTCTATGCGTATATTTCATCGGCATTAGGACCAGTTGATAGCGGAAATAAAAAAGAGATTGAAGTAGAAATTCCGAAAGGATCATCTACAAGTAAAATTGGAGAAATTTTAGAAGAAAAAGGTGCTGTGAAAAACGGTACAGTTTTTAGTTTTTATACAAAGGCTAAATCGAAAAGTTTACAAGCAGGTACATATTTATTAAATCCTTCGATGGATGCTAAAGATGTTATCGAACAAATGTCATCTGGCAACGTGCATCGTCCGGCTCTTTATAAAGTGACGATTAAAGAAGGGGCGCAAGTAACTGAAATTGCAGAAACGATTGCGGCAGAACTAAAGTGGAATAAAGATGATGTTACGCGTCAATTAAACGATAAAGCATTTATTCAAAAAATGCAGCAAAAGTATCCGAAGTTATTAACGGATAAAATCTTTGATAGTAATATTAAATACCCATTAGAAGGTTATTTATATCCTGCAACGTATTCGTTTTATAAGAAAGATACGACGTTAGAAGAAATCGTAATTCCAATGCTTGAGAAAACAAATGCAATCATTGTTCAAAATGAGGCGAAAATGAAAGCGAAGAACTGGGATGTTCATCAGCTTTTAACATTATCTTCACTTATTGAAGAAGAGGCGACTGGTTTTACAGATCGCCAAAAGATTTCTAGTGTCTTTTATAATCGTTTAACGAAAGGTATGCCGCTTCAAACAGATCCAACGGTATTATACGCGCTTGGAAAGCATAAGCAACGTGTATTATACGAGGATTTAAAGGTGAATTCACCGTACAATACGTATGTTGTGAAAGGATTGCCAGTTGGACCGATTGCGAACTCTGGTAAACATTCAGTGGAAGCTGCGTTAGAACCTGCGCAAACAGATTATTATTATTTCTTAGCTGCACCAAGTGGTGAAGTGTACTATGCGAAAACATTAGAAGAGCATAATGCATTAAAGCAAAAATATATTACGAAAAAACAGTGAGTGACCAAAATGGAAGAAAATCAAATTACAATTGTAGACGAAAAAGGTAACGAACATTTATGTGAGATTGTTTTCACTTTTGATGCTGAAAAATTTGGCAAAAAATCATATGTAGTCTTCTCTCCAATCGGTGAAGTAGACGAAGATGGAGACCAAATTTATGATGCAATGGCTTATGAGCAAAATGAAGAAGAGGGCGGAACTTTACTTCCAATCGAATCTGAAGAAGAGTGGGAAATGGTACAAGAAATGTTCAACACTCTAGCTGATGAGCAAGAAGCTGAATAAATGCGGATATTAGGTTTAGATGTAGGTACAAAAACAGTCGGAGTTGCAATGAGCGACGAAATGGGCTGGACAGCACAAGGACTGGAAACAATCAAGATTAACGAAGAACGAGGTCACTTTGGTTTTGACCGTATTTCTGAGTTAGTAAAACAGTATGATGTGGACAAAATAGTAGTAGGTTTACCTAAAAATATGAATGGTACAATTGGCCCACGTGGTGAAGCGTGCCAGCAATTTGCAGAAAACCTACGAGAGCTGTTACAATTAGACGTTGTAATGTGGGACGAGCGTTTGTCGACGATGGCAGCGGAACGTCTACTCATTTCAGCTGATGTAAGCCGTAAGAAGCGAAAGCAAGTAATCGATAAGATGGCTGCAGTCGTAATCTTACAAGGATTTTTAGATAGTAAATAAATGGACGGTTTTGATAAAACAATGAAGTTTAGCATTCAAGATGAAAAACAGAGTGTCCATGTAAATGATGTACTTTTAACTGTGTATGATGCACTTCAAGAAAAAGGCTATAATCCGATTAACCAAATCGTCGGTTATTTATTAAGTGGAGACCCAGCATACATACCTCGCCATAAAGATGCACGAAGCATCGTTCGCAAGCTTGAACGTGATGAGATAATTGAAGAGCTTGTGAAGTCTTACTTGAAACATCATCGTGAGGAGTAGATGAGACAACTAACAGGCGCACAAATTCGTCAAATGTTTTTAGACTTTTTCCAAGAAAAAGGACATGCAGTAGAACCTAGTGCATCACTAGTTCCACATGAAGATCCATCTCTTCTATGGATTAACAGTGGTGTAGCAACATTAAAAAAATATTTTGATGGACGCGTAATTCCACAAAATCCACGTATTACAAATGCCCAAAAATCAATTCGTACAAACGATATTGAAAATGTAGGGAAAACAGCTCGTCACCATACATTCTTTGAAATGTTAGGGAACTTCTCAATCGGTGATTACTTCAAAGAAGAAGCAATTACTTGGGCTTGGGAATTTTTAACGAGCGACAAATGGATTGGATTCGATAAAGAATTACTATCAGTTACAATCCATCCGGAAGATGAAGAAGCATTTACAATTTGGAATGAGAAAATGGGTGTTCCAAAAGAGCGCATCATCCGCTTAGAAGAAAACTTCTGGGATATCGGCGAAGGACCAAGTGGACCGAATACAGAGATTTTCTATGATCGCGGGGAAGCTTACGGTAATGACTTTAGTGACCCAGAATTATATCCGGGCGGAGAAAACGAACGTTACTTAGAAGTATGGAACCTTGTATTCTCTCAATTTAACCATAATCCAGACGGTTCATATACACCACTTCCTAAGAAGAACATTGATACAGGGATGGGTCTAGAGCGTATGACATCTATCGTTCAAGATGTGCCTACGAACTTTGATACGGATCTATTCATGCCAATGATTGGTGCAACAGAATCAATTTCTGGTGAGAAGTATCGTAATGGAGACTTAGAAAAAGATATGGCGTTTAAAGTAATTGCTGACCATATTCGTACAGTAACATTCGCTGTTGGTGACGGTGCTCTTCCATCTAATGAAGGCCGTGGTTATGTATTACGTCGTTTATTACGCCGCGCTGTTCGTTATTCTAAGAAATTAAACATCAACCGTCCATTCATGTTTGAATTAGTACCGGTTGTTGGAGAAGTAATGAAAGACTTCTATCCAGAAGTACTTGAAAAGAAAGATTTCATCGCAAAAGTTGTGAAAAATGAAGAAGAACGCTTCTACGAAACACTTCATGATGGAGAAGCAATTTTAGCTGAAGTGATTGCAAAAGCGAAAGAAGAAAAAACAACTGTTATTTCTGGCGTAGATGCGTTCCGTTTATACGACACGTACGGTTTCCCAATTGAATTAACAGAAGAATATGCAGAAGAAGCTGGTATGACAGTTGACCATAAAGGCTTTGAAGCTGAAATGGAAAAACAACGTGAGCGTGCACGTGCTGCTCGTCAAGACGTTGATTCTATGCAAGTTCAAGGCGGTGTACTTGGTGAAGTTAAAGTAGCGAGCGAATTCGTTGGTTACGGTACAGTTGCAACAGAAAGTAATATAGTTGCACTTGTGAAAAACGGTGAGTATACAGATAGCTTACAAGCAGGTGAAGAAGGACAGTTAATGCTTGATGTAACACCTTTCTATGCTGAGAGCGGTGGACAAATTGCAGACCGTGGTTACCTTCTTGCTGATGGCGTGAAAGTTGTTGTAAAAGATGTACAAAAAGCACCAAATGGTCAAAACTTACACAAAGTAGTTGTGGAAGAAGGTACATTAACGAAAGATGCGGCTGTAAAAGCTCTTATCGATACGAAAAACCGTAGTAGCGTTGTGAAAAACCACACAGCAACTCACTTACTACACCAAGCGTTAAAAGATGTACTTGGAACGCATGTTAACCAAGCAGGTTCTCTTGTAACTTCTGAACGTTTACGCTTTGACTTCTCTCACTTCGGTCAAGTACAAGCTGACGAATTAGAAAAAATTGAGCGTATCGTAAACGAGAAAGTTTGGGAAAGTATTAACGTTGAGATTTCTCAAAAATCAATCGAAGAAGCGAAAGAAATGGGTGCAATGGCATTATTCGGTGAAAAATACGGTGATGTTGTACGCGTTGTACAAGTAGGCGATTACAGCTTAGAGCTTTGCGGTGGTTGTCACGTTGATAACACAGCTTCTATCGGTATTTTCAAAATCGTTGCTGAGTCTGGTATCGGTGCAGGAACTCGTCGTATTGAGGCGGTAACTGGTAAGTCTGCATACGAATTAATGAACGATCAAGTAGGTTTATTAAAAGAAGCAGCAGGAAAAATGAAAACAAATCCGAAAGATATTTTAACGAGAGTTGATGGCTTATTTGCTGAAGTGAAACAACTTCAAAAAGAAAATGAATCTCTTGCTGCAAAATTAAGCAATATCGAAGCTGGAAACCTAACTGATTCAGTAATGACAATTGATGGTGTGAACGTATTAGCAGCGAAAGTAAATGTTGCGGATATGAACAACTTACGTACGATGATGGATGACCTTAAAAATAAGTTAGAGTCTGCAGTTGTTGTATTAGTGTCTGTAAATGACGATAAAGTAAACATTTTAGCTGGCGTAACGAAAGATTTAATTAGCCAAGGTTACCATGCTGGTAAACTTGTGAAAGAAGTAGCTTCTCGTTGTGGCGGTGGCGGTGGTGGCCGTCCTGATATGGCTCAAGCGGGCGGTAAAAACCCAGCACAAGTTGAAGAAGCTTTAGCATTTGTACAAGAGTACGTTAAATCTGTTTCAAAATAAATGACAACCTTATTAAACAAAGCTAAAAGCATGTTAACTACGAACGAAACTATATTGTTTTACACAGCGTGTTCATTAGATATATTTATATATCGTTCCGTCGCAAGACCAGGCCTGTTAATCTTAACGAATAAAAGGCTCTTCTTTTTCGGGCCAGATTTAAGCCAAAAACCAATATTTGAAGAGTACTCTTTCGCAAAAATTTCTAATCTAAAAGAACAGAAACGACTTTTCAGCAATCAAATTGTATTTATGTATGATACGGAATGGAAAAGAATAAAACATATTCAAACAACTGATGTGAGCTCTCTTGTTCAAAAAATACAAGAACAGCTCCTTAAATAAGTGGAGGAGGTTTTTCGTGTGAAGAATCTTAAAATCATTTGGATATATCGTTTAGGATTATTGTTACTTGTATTTCTTTGTTTGCTTGTCTTCTTAAAGATCAAGCCACTATGGGCGCCGATTATTTTTGTATGTAAAGTGGCGATTACACCGTTTCTTATTGCTTGTTTTATTGCGTATTTATTGCATCCTTTAATTGAAAAAATTCATAAAGAGGGAATGCCTCGCACGCTTGCTATTTTGCTCATTTACATTCTGTTCTTTGGCGGGATTGGCTATGGGATTTATAAAGGAACGCCAGTTGTTATTAAACAGTTACAAGAGATTAATGAACAATTTCCGCAGTTTACAAAAATGTACGATTCTTGGATGGATGGGGTTACAGAACAAACAGCGAATTTCCCATCATTTATTCATGAAAAGGTAAAGCAAATTTTCGTTGGTGTAGAAATGAAGATACAAACGCTTTTAAATAAAGTTATGAGCACAGCCCGTGGTGTACTGGATTCATTGCTCATTATTTTCTTGATTCCGTTCATTGTATTTTACATATTAAAAGATTACGGTGAGTTGTATCATATCTTTTGGAAACTAGTTCCAAGTAAGTGGCGTAGTACGGGTCAAATGCTTGCGAAAGAAATTGATAAATCACTCGGAAGTTATATTCGAGGACAGTTATTTGTTTGTTTAGTATTAGGGGGGGTATCTGTTCTTTCTTTTTGGTTTATCGGTATGAAATATCCATTGCTGCTCGGCATTATTATTGGGGTAACGGATATAATCCCATACTTTGGTCCTATTTTAGGGGCGATTCCCACATTGATGATTGCGGCAACGGTATCAACGAGTTTACTCATTAAGGCGGGGATTACAATTGCTATTTTGCAATTTCTGGAAAGTAACATTTTATCGCCTTACATCGTTGGTAAGTCGCTTCGTATGCATCCCGTTATTATTATGCTTGCATTACTAGTTGGAGGAGAGATAGCCGGGATTGTAGGATTGCTAATATCGGTTCCAATTTTAGCAGTTATTCGTACAGTGATTGTTCATGTGAGGCCTCTTTGGAAAAGAGAAGATGTTTAAATGAAAATACAGAACGTAAAAATATACTCTGGAGGGCTAATAATGGTTTTATCTATGCTCGCATTATCAGCACTTTTTATGATTCTTGAATGGATCTGTATCGGGTTTGGTATTTGGAAAGGTTTCTTTATTCGTTCTTCACGAAAAGAAAGAGCGCAGCAATTATGGCATTATGGAATGCTTGGCGTGGGATGTTACGGTCTATCGTATCTTTTCTCAGAAATCGGACTTTTTTATTTGCATATGAGCGCATAGATGTTTATTTGTCCAAATTGCAAAGGGAAAGACATCGGAAAAATAGGTGTCAACCAATTTTATTGCTGGAATTGTTATATCGAATTATCGGTTTCAAAGGGGAAAATCCATACGCATCAAGTAGAGGAAGATGGTTCATTAAGCTCTCTTGATGATTTATTTGATGAGAACGAAAGAACGATCGGATAAATGGGAAATCAACATGCCATGGATTTGTTTGAGGAAGAGAAAAAATTTATAAAAGCGCAAGTTCTTCATACCATTTTCCACAACGAAGAAAACCTCTATTCCGTTGTCAGTATGAAAATCATTGAAACGAATGAAACATACGACGAAAAAAAAGTAATGATAAACGGTCATTTTCCCCGTATGTATGAAGATGAAGTGTTTACATTAACAGGTCACTTTAAAGACCACCCGAAGTATGGGAAACAATATTTAGTTGAAACGTTTAAGAAAGAATTGCCGCAAACAAAAGCAGGTATGGTGCAATATTTAGCGAGCGATTTATTTAAAGGGATTGGAAAGCGTACGGCTGAAAAAATCGTAGATCACCTTGGTGAGCATGCTATTTCTAAAATTATGGATGATCCTGATGCGTTAAATGGTGTTGTTAACAAACAAAAAGCACAGGAAATATATGAGACAATTGTTGAGCATCAAGGGTTAGAGAAAGTAATGAGCTTTTTAAATGGTTACGGTTTTGGAACGAAGCTTTCTATTAAAATTTATCAGCAATATAAAGAAATGACATTAGAAGTGATTCGTAATAATCCATATAAACTTATTGAAGAAGTGGACGGGATTGGTTTTGGACGAGCGGATGATATAGGACGTGCGTTAGGTATATCGGGTAATCATGATGACCGTGTACGTGCGGGATGTTTTTATACATTAGAGAATGTTTCACTGCAGCTCGGTCACGTTTATATGGGGAAAGATCAGCTTGTAAGAGAAACGATGTCACTTTTAAATAATCAAGAAGGTAGAGTGACTGAGGAAGACATTATAGGTTGTGTTGAAATGATGCAAAGTGAAGGGAAAGTCATCATTGAAGAAGAACGATTGTATTTAGCATCGTTATTTTACTCTGAAAAAGGTGTTGTAAAGTCCATTCGCAGGCTTATGAATCAAGAGGAAACCCCTTCGTTTCCTGAAGCAGAAGTGTTAAAAACATTAGGTGAAATTGAAGAACAGCTGAAGGTGCAGTATGCACCGTTTCAGCAAGAAGCGATTCAAACGGCACTTCATAAGCCGATGATGTTATTGACAGGTGGACCAGGAACGGGGAAAACAACAGTTATTAAAGGAATTGTTGAAATGTACGCGTCCTTGCATGGGGTATCATTAAATCCGAATGAATACAGTGATGATAATCCATTTCCAATATTATTAACGGCTCCAACAGGAAGAGCAGCGAAGCGAATGAGTGAATCTACCGGGCTCCCTGCTTGTACAATTCATCGTCTGCTTGGTTGGACGCCAGAAGGGTCTTTCCAGCGTAATGAAACCGATCCAGTTCAAGGGAAGTTACTCATTATTGATGAGTTTTCGATGGTAGATATTTGGCTTGCAAATCAGCTATTCAAGTCACTTCCGACAAATATTCAAGTTATCGTTGTAGGTGATGAAGATCAGTTACCATCTGTAGGACCTGGACAAGTGTTAAAAGATTTATTAAATGCAGGAGCCATCCCAACGGTAAAACTTACAGAAATTTATCGTCAGGCGGAAGGTTCGTCTGTTATTCAGCTTGCCCATGCGATAAAAGACGGAACGCTTCCACCGGATTTAGCGCAAAATAAAAAAGATCGTTCATTTATCAGTTGTACAGGGGCTCAAATTGTTGAAGTTGTAAAAAAAGTATGTGAAAATGCCAAGACAAAAGGATTTAGTGCAAGAGATGTACAAGTATTAGCGCCGATGTACCGTGGGCCTGCTGGTATTAATGTGCTGAATGAAGCATTGCAAGAAGTGTTTAATCCGAAAAAAGAAAAGAGTAAAGAAATTGCTTACGGTGATGTTGTATACCGCAGAGGTGATAAAGTACTGCAACTCGTTAATCAGCCAGAGAGCCAAGTGTTTAATGGTGATATCGGAGAAATCGTTTCGGTGTTTTATGCAAAAGAAAATGTTGAGCAACAGGACATGATTATCGTTTCATTTGATGGAATTGAAGTAACGTATACAAAGCCGGATTTAAATCAAATTACCCATGCATATTGCTGCTCGATTCATAAATCACAAGGTAGTGAATTCCCAATAGTTATTATGCCGATTGTAAAGAGCTACTACCGTATGTTACGTCGTAATTTAATTTACACGGGCATTACAAGGAGTAAGAAATTCCTTATTATTTGCGGGGAGGAAGCGGCTTTTCAATCCGGTGTGAATCGCCTTGATGATGCAATGCGTCAAACGACTTTAGCTGGTCGCTTGCAAGAATCACAAGGAGAGGTGCAGATGGTAACGGTTAATGGCGAGGAAATGGACGTGGAAAACATTTCACCGTATGATTTCATGTAAATGTCAAACAAACTTGAAACAGGTATTCAATATATGCAAGAAGGAAACTGGGAAGAAGCAGCTAAAAATTTTACAGAAGCAATCGAAGAAAATCCGAAAGATGCGCTTGGATATATTAACTTTGCGAATTTATTAGATGTATTAGGTGATAGTGAACGAGCAATTTTATTTTATAAGCGTGCATTAGAGTTAGATGATAAATCTGCGGCTGCTTATTATGGCTTAGGAAACGTATATTATGGTCAAGAGCAATTTGTAGAGGCGAAAGCTGTATTTGAACAAGCGATGCAATCGGGCTTACAGTCAGCTGATGTAACATTTATGTTAGGTATCACACATGTGCAACTTGGAAATGATCGTCTTGCATTACCGTTTTTACAAAGAGCGACGGAATTAGATGAAGACGATGTAGAAGCTGTTTTCCAATGCGGACTTTGCTTCGCGCGACTAGAACATATTCAGGAGGCAAAACCTTATTTTGAAAAGGTATTAGAAATGGATGAAGAGCATGCAGATGCGTATTATAATTTAGGTGTTGCGTACGTATTTGAAGAAAATAACGAGAAAGCTCTTACTTTATTTAAGAAAGCGACTGAAATTCAGCCAGACCACTTTTTAGCTGGTAATGGTATTCGTTTATTAGAGCAAGAAGCTGAATAAATGGGAGGTGACATGATGAACAAACTACCTCACGAAACACGCGTTGTCATCGGGATGTCCGGTGGCGTCGATTCATCTGTAGCAGCTCTTTTATTAAAAGAGCAAGGTTATGATGTGATCGGAATTTTTATGAAAAACTGGGATGATACAGATGAGAATGGTGTCTGCACAGCAACAGAAGATTACAATGATGTAATTGAAGTGTGTAACCAAATCGGTATTCCGTATTATGCAGTAAACTTTGAAAAACAATACTGGGACAAAGTATTTACGTACTTCTTAGATGAGTACCGAGCTGGTCGTACACCAAACCCAGATGTAATGTGTAACAAAGAAATTAAATTTAAAGCATTTTTAGAGCATGCAATTGCGCTTGGTGCTGATTATGTAGCGACAGGCCATTATGCACGCGTTGCTTATATGGACGGCGAATATAAAATGCTTCGCGGCGTTGATGACAATAAAGACCAAACGTATTTCTTAAATCAATTAAGCCAAGAACAATTATCAAAAACAATGTTCCCATTAGGTGAATTAAAGAAACCACAAATTCGCGAAATGGCGACAGAAGCTGGTTTAGCGACAGCGGCGAAGAAAGATAGTACTGGTATTTGCTTCATTGGCGAGCGTAACTTTAAAGATTTCTTAAGTAACTATTTACCAGCGCAACCAGGTGTGATGCAAACATTATCTGGTGAAGTGAAAGGAAAACATGACGGTTTAATGTACTATACAATTGGACAACGTCATGGCCTTGGTATTGGTGGTAACGGTGATCCATGGTTCGCTGTTGGGAAAAACTTAAAAGATAACATTTTATATGTTGATCAAGGATTCCATAATGAACTTTTATATGGTGATGAAGTTATCGCTACGAATGTAGGATGGGTAAGTAACAAAGCAAAAGAAACAGAATTTAAATGCACAGCGAAATTCCGTTATCGTCAAGCAGATAATAAAGTAACGGTTCAAATTGTTGATGAAAATACAGTTCGTATTCTTTGTGATGAGCCAATTCGTGCAATTACGCCAGGCCAAGCAGTTGTTTTCTATGATGGAGATGAGTGCTTAGGCGGCGCTACAATTGATGAAGTATATCATAGTGGTAAGAAATTAGATTATTTAGGATAAATGGAACGCATTTACTTAGATCATGCTGCGACATCTCCGACTCACCCAGAAGTGGTCGAAAAGATGATTCCATATATGACAGAAACATTTGGAAACCCGTCGAGTATTCACTTTTATGGACGTCAAGCGCGCCATGCAGTAAATGAGGCGAGACGCGAGTGTGCAAAAAGCATCCATGCGAACCCGAATGAAATTATATTCACGAGCGGTGGTACAGAAGCTGATAATTTAGCGCTTATAGGTGTAGCGCGCGCGAACCGTCATAAAGGTAACCACATTATAACGACGCAAATTGAACATCATGCGATTTTGCATACGTGTGAATTGCTTGAGCGTGAAGGGTTTGAAGTGACATATTTACCTGTCGATGAAACGGGGCGTGTTCAACTTTCTGACATACAAAAGGCATTAACAGAAGAAACAATTCTTGTATCTATTATGTTTGGGAATAATGAAGTAGGGACGATGCAATCGATTGTGGAAATAGGGAAATTGCTAAAAGAGCATCAAGCTTATTTCCATACAGATGCGGTACAAGCTTACGGTTTAGTAGAAATAAATGTGAAAGAGTTTGGGATTGATTTATTATCAATTTCAGCGCATAAAATTAACGGGCCAAAAGGCGTAGGGTTCCTATACGCTAGTACAAATTTGAAATTTGAACCGTTATTAATAGGCGGAGAGCAAGAAAGAAAACGCCGTGCTGGTACTGAAAATGTACCTAGTATTGTCGGACTTCAACATGCAATTCTTTTAGCTGAAAAAACTCGTGAGCAAAAAAATGCCCAATATGAAGAGTTTAAAGATATAATGGTATCTGTCTTCAAAAATGAAGGCATTACTTTCGAGGTAAACGGAAACTTGGAATATCGCTTACCACATGTATTGAATATCAGTTTTACAGGAATGAACATTGAACCATTTCTTGTGAACTTAGATTTAGCTGGCATTGCAGTATCAAGTGGTTCTGCTTGTACAGCTGGTTCGATTGATCCATCACATGTATTAGTGGCGATGTTCGGAAAAGACTCCAATCAAATACGTTCATCCGTACGCTTTAGTTTCGGTCTTGGAAATACGAAAGAGCAAATTGAAAAAGCGGCGTACGAAACAGTGAAAATCGTGAAGCGATTAACACAAAATTAGATGAAGATTTCAACAAAAGGCCGCTACGGCTTAACAATTATGATCGATCTTGCAAAAAAGTTTGGTGAAGGTCCGATTTCATTAAAATCAATCGCACAGGCACATGACTTATCGGAACATTACTTAGAGCAATTAATTTCACCACTTCGTAACGCTCGTCTTGTAAAGAGTACGCGTGGTGCATATGGCGGATATGTATTATCTGATCAACCGGCCAACATTACAGCTGGGGATGTAATCCGTGTACTAGAGGGTCCAATTAGTGTTGTAGAAATGATAGAAGAAGAAGAACCAGCACAGCGCCAATTATGGATGCGTGTTCGTGATGCGGTGCAAGAAGTGTTAGATAGTACAACTTTAGAAGATTTAGTGCGTTATGAGGAAGAAAATCACGGGGGCTATATGTTTTACATTTAAATGAAACAACCACTCGCACATCGAATGCGCCCTACAAATATTCAAGAAATTATTGGACAACAGCATTTAGTTGGTGAAGGAAAGATTTTATGGCGAATGGTCCAAGCAAATCATTTTCAATCTATGATTTTATACGGTCCTCCAGGTACAGGAAAAACATCAATCGCTAGCGCAATTGCGGGAAGTACTGGAACACCGTTTCGCCTATTAAATGCTGTTACTCACAATAAAAAAGATATGGAAGTTGTCGTACAAGAAGCGAAGATGCATCGACACCTCGTTTTAATTTTAGATGAAGTTCACAGGTTAGATAAGGCGAAACAAGACTTTCTATTACCTCATTTAGAAAGTGGACTCCTTACTTTAATCGGTGCAACGACGAGTAATCCATTCCATGCGATAAACTCTGCTATCCGAAGCAGATGTCAAATCTTCGAGTTACATGCACTAACAGAAGATGATATTTTAATTGGTTTAAAACGAGCTCTTGAAGATAAAGAAAAAGGGCTTGGGGAATATGATGTAACTGTTACGCCTGAAGCATTACATCACTTTGCAAATGCTTCAGGCGGAGATATGCGTTCAGCTTATAATGCACTTGAATTAGCTGTTTTATCTAGCTTTACAACTGACGACAAAGCTGCGGAAATCACGCTAGAAATCGCAGAAGAATGCTTACAAAAAAAAAGTTTCGTTCATGACAAAGGTGGAGATGCTCATTATGACGTATTATCGGCATTTCAAAAATCAGTGCGCGGAAGTGATGTAAATGCAGCACTTCATTATTTAGCACGCCTTATTGAAGCTGGTGATTTACAAAGTATCGGTAGACGCCTTCTTATTATGGCATATGAAGATATCGGACTTGCTAGCCCGCATGCTGGACCGCGCACACTTGCAGCGATCGAGTCAGCTGAACGAGTTGGATTCCCAGAGGCACGCATACCACTTGCAAATGCCGTTATCGAGCTATGCCTATCACCAAAATCAAATTCAGCTTATAAAGCACTTGATGCTGCACTACACGATTTACGTAACGGTCAAACAGGTGATATTCCAAGTCATTTAAAAGATAGTCATTATAAAGGTGCCGAATCACTTGGAAGAGGCATTGGATACTTATACCCACATGACCATCCAAATGGCTGGGTACAACAACAATACTTACCTGATAAAATAAAAAACAAGCAATATTATAAGCCGAAAACAACAGGGAAATTTGAACAAGCACTTTCTACTGTTTATGAAAGATTACAAAGTTCGAATAAAACGAAAAATAAAGGGTAAATGAAAGATTACAAAGTTCGAATAAAACGAAAAATAAAGGGTAACATAAACGAAAACGTCACCATTACGGAGGCTTCGCTTATGAAAACACGTCAAGATGCATGGACAAGAGAAGATGATCTCCTTTTAGCAGAAACTGTTTTACGGCATATTCGCAGCGGCAGTACACAAATCAAAGCATTCGATGAAGTTGGCGATGCTTTGAACCGTACTTCAGCAGCTTGCGGCTTTAGATGGAATGCTGAAGTACGAGCGAATTACGAAGATGCGGTGCAGATTGCAAAAAAACAACGTAAAGAATTAAAACGTTCTGAAGCTAAAATAGAAAAAGAGCAGTTTACACAAACTCGGCAGCTCGTAATCGATGCTGAGTTTTCAGAAAATATCACGCCAAGTAAACAGGAACTTACAATGCAAAATGTCATCTCATTTTTGCAAAACATGGAACATAATAACCCTTCAACCGCAAAGTTGCAAACTGAAAATGATGTATTACAAGATCAGCTTACTTCCTTGCAAAAAACGAATCATGAACTTGAAGCAAAATTAGCGGTACTCACAAAAAAACAACAAGCAATCGAAGAAGATTACGCAATGCTTGTTAGAATTATGGACCGCGCTCGAAAACTCGTTTCAGTTGAAGAGCAAGAGGAACAAATCGCTCCAATCTTCAAGACTGATCAAAACGGAAACTTAGATATTATATATTCCGCAGAGAATTAAATGTTACATCAATTTTCACGTAATGAATTAGCCTTCGGTAAAGAAGGACTTGAAATATTAAAAAATAGTACAGTCGGTATTTTAGGAATTGGCGGCGTAGGATCATTTTCAGCTGAAGCGTTAGCGCGTTCTGGCGTAGGACGTCTCGTATTAGTTGACAAAGACGTTGTAGATATTACAAACGTAAACCGTCAAATTCACGCTTTAGTATCTACTGTAGGGCGTTCAAAAGTAGAATTAATGAAAGAGCGTATTGCAGACATTAATCCGGAATGTGAAGTAATTGGACTAGAAATGTTTTATACAGATGAAACATATGAAGAGTTCTTTAAACACGGTTTAGATTTCGTAGTGGATGCATCTGATACGATTACGTTCAAAATCCATTTAATTAAACAATGTTTACGTCGTAAAATTAAAATTATCTCATGTATGGGTGCAGCAAATAAAATGGACCCAACTCGTTTCCGTATTGCGGACATTTCTAAAACACATACAGATCCGATTGCGAAAGTAATTCGTACGAAGCTTCGTAAAGAGGGTATTAAAAAAGGTGTAAAAGTTGTCTTCTCTGACGAAAACCCAATCGTAATTCGTGAAGAAGTACGTAAAGAAATCGTACCAGACGAAAATGCAAAAATTCGTAAGGCGAAATTACCACCTTCTTCAAATGCATTTGTACCATCTGTGGCAGGCTTAATTATGGCAAGTCACGTTGTACGCGAGCGTATTAAAAACGTAGAAGTGAAGCGTGTAGGGCAAGAATAAGTGGCTGAAAGAACACATGCATGTGGAAAAGTAACAGTAGAAGCTGTTGGACAAACAGTTCAATTAAAAGGTTGGGTACAAAAACGTCGTGACTTAGGTGGATTAATCTTCATCGATTTACGTGACCGTACAGGTATCGTGCAGGTTGTATTTAACCCAGAAACATCAAAAGAAGCGCTAGAAGTAGCAGAAACAATTCGTAGCGAATACGTATTACACGTAGAAGGTACAGTTGTTGAACGTGGTGAAGGTGCAATTAATGACAATATGGCAACTGGCCGTATTGAAGTACAAGCAACGAAAGTAAACGTATTAAACGCAGCGAAAACAACACCAATCATTATTGCTGATGATACAGATGCATCAGAAGATGTACGTTTAAAATATCGTTATTTAGACTTACGTCGTCCTGTAATGTTCAATACATTCAAAATGCGTCACGATGTAACGAAAACAATCCGTAACTTCTTAGACACAGAAGACTTCTTAGAAGTTGAAACTCCAATTTTAACGAAGAGCACACCAGAAGGAGCTCGTGATTATTTAGTACCAAGCCGTGTGCATGACGGTGAATTCTATGCATTACCACAGTCACCACAATTATTTAAACAGCTTCTTATGGTCGGTGGATTTGAGCGTTACTATCAAGTAGCACGTTGTTTCCGTGACGAAGATTTACGTGCGGACCGTCAACCAGAATTCACGCAAATTGATATCGAGGCATCATTCTTAACACAAGATGAAATTTTAGAAATGATGGAGCGTATGATGACGAAAGTCATGAAGGATGCAAAAGGTGTAGAAGTTAGTGCACCATTCCCTCGTATGAAATATGCTGATGCAATGGCTCGCTACGGTTCTGATAAGCCAGATACACGCTTTGAAATGGAACTAACAGACCTATCTGAATTTGCAGCAGATTGTGGATTTAAAGTATTTACAAGCGCTGTAGAAAGCGGCGGACAAGTAAAAGCAATTAATGCAAAAGGTGCTGCAAGCAAATACTCTCGTAAAGACATCGATGCATTAACTGAATTCGTAAAAGTATACGGTGCTAAAGGTCTAGCTTGGCTTAAAGTTGAAGAAGACGGCTTAAAAGGACCAATTGCGAAATTCTTCGGTGAAGAAGATGCAAAAGCGTTAATGAGTACATTAGAAGCTACTGCTGGCGATTTATTACTATTCGTAGCAGATAAGAAAAGCGTTGTTGCAGATAGCTTAGGTGCACTTCGTTTACGTTTAGGTAAAGAGCTTGAGTTAATCGATGAAAGTAAATTTAACTTCCTATGGGTAACTGATTGGCCACTTCTTGAGTACGATGAAGATGCAGATCGTTACTTCGCAGCTCACCACCCATTCACAATGCCATTCCGTGAAGACGTTGAGCTATTAGAAACAGCACCAGAAAAAGCACGTGCACAAGCGTATGACCTTGTATTAAACGGTTATGAGCTTGGTGGCGGATCACTTCGTATTTACGAGCGTGACGTACAAGAAAAAATGTTCAAAGCACTTGGATTCTCACAAGAAGAGGCGCAAGAGCAATTCGGATTCTTATTAGAAGCATTCGAATACGGTACACCACCACACGGTGGAATCGCATTAGGTTTAGACCGTCTTGTTATGTTACTTGCAGGTCGTACGAACCTTCGTGATACAATTGCATTCCCGAAAACAGCAAGCGCAAGCTGCTTATTAACAGAAGCTCCAAGCCCAGTTGCAGAAGCACAGCTTGAAGAACTGAACTTGAAGTTGAACGTGAAAGAAGAGAAGTAAATGAACGCACATTTAAGCGTTATTAAAAAAGTGGAAGCATACGTGCTTCAATTAGGGTGGCACCACGGGTATAATACTCTCGTCCCTACTGTTCAAACAGTAGAGGCGGGAGTTTTTTTATTTTTATTAAGATTAAAACAATTTGAGGAGGAACTGAATATGTCTATTCAAATCCCACGCGGAACGCAAGATATTCTTCCAGGCACTGTTGAGTTATGGCAGTATATCGAAGGGCAAGCACGCGAAATTTGCCGTCGTTACAATTATAAAGAAATTCGCACACCAATTTTTGAGCACACTGAGTTATTTTTACGTGGTGTTGGTGATACGACAGATATCGTACAAAAAGAAATGTATTCATTCCAAGATCGTGGTGAGCGCAGTTTAACATTACGTCCAGAAGGTACTGCACCTGTTGTACGTTCTTACGTTGAAAACAAAATGTTCGGTGACGCAACGCAACCAACAAAGTTATACTATATCGGTCAAATGTTCCGTTACGAAAGACCACAAGCAGGTCGCTATCGTCAATTCGTACAATTCGGTATTGAAGCAATTGGTAGTAACGACCCTGCAATTGATGCAGAAGTAATTGCACTTGCTGTAGAGTTTTACCGCGGCATGGGCTTAAAAAATATTAAAGTTGTATTAAACAGCTTAGGTGATGCAGCGAGCCGTCAAGCGCACCGGGATGCATTAATCGCTCATTTCGAGCCACGCATCGGCGAGTTCTGCTCTGATTGCCAATCTCGCTTAGAAAAGAACCCACTTCGTATTTTAGACTGTAAGAAGGACCGTAACCATGAATTAATGGGTACAGCACCATCTATTACAGAGTACTTAAACGAAGATTCAGCAGTATACTACGATAAAGTTCAAGAACTATTAACGATGATGGATGTTCCGTTTGAAAAAGATCCAAACTTAGTGCGTGGTTTAGACTACTACCAACACACTGTTTTTGAAATTATGAGTGAGGCAGAAGGTTTCGGTGCTATCACTACATTAAGCGGTGGTGGTCGTTATAATGGACTTGTACAAGAAATCGGTGGACCAGAAATGCCTGGTATCGGTTTTGCGATGAGTATTGAACGTCTAATTATGGCGCTAAAAGCTGAAAACATTGAGTTACCAATTGAACATAGTATTGATTGTTACGTTGTAGCTCTTGGTGAAAAAGCGAAAGACCATGCTGCGAAAGTTGCGTTTGATCTTCGTAAAGCTGGATTATCAGTTGAAAAAGATTATTTAGATCGCAAAATGAAAGCGCAATTTAAATCAGCAGATCGTTTAAATGCGAAATTTGTAGCTGTATTAGGGGAAGATGAGCTAGATAAAGGCATCATTAACTTAAAAGATATGGCAACAGGTGGACAAGAAGAAGTAGCATTAGATGTATTTGCTTCATACGTAGCAGAGAAATTAATATAGATGCGTATGAATGAAAAAGGGCATTCTGTTACAAACGGTGCAAATCAACTGTTTAACGTGAATTTTCATGATTTTATTTCAAAAGAACAAAACAATACTTCAATGGAGCTTGCTTCTGAGTTTGGAATTTCTCTTCAAGATGTAAAGCGTCTTAAGAAGCAGATTGAACGCTCTTAGATGCTTCAAGAATTCAATATAACTTTACGTTTTATGTTAGAGTTATGTGTTCTTGGGATTGTTGGATACTGGGGATTTCGGGTAGGAACAATAACGGCTATAAAAATTACACTTGCTATTATTCTTCCGATTGCTGTTGCAGTCATTTGGGGGCTATTTGTAGCTCCACATGGAGAATGGGAAGTACAAGGTATATTGCATGTATTGTTAGAGATTATCATGTTTGGAGTAGGTATTGCGGCGTTGTATCATTTGAAGCATCCTATTTTGGCGAGTGGACTAGCCATTATTATTGTTGTGAATCGAATGTTAATGTTTATTTGGAATCAATAGATGAGAGTTGTTTTACAACGATCAAAAGAGGCGTCTGTCACAGTAGATGGTGAGATTGTAGGACAAATTCCATTCGGTTTAACATTACTAGTTGGCATTACGCATGAAGATACTGAAAAAGATGCAACGTACATTGCGGAAAAAATAGCGAATTTACGCATCTTTGAAGATGAGAGCGGAAAGATGAACCATTCTGTACTCGATGTAGAAGGACAAGTTCTATCAATTTCGCAATTCACATTATATGGAGATTGCCGCAAGGGAAGACGTCCAAACTTTATGGATGCTGCGAAACCTGATTATGCAGAGCATTTATACGATTTCTTTAATGAAGAAGTTCGTAAACAAGGATTGCATGTAGAAACAGGGAAGTTCGGTGCAATGATGGACGTTTCTTTAATCAATGATGGTCCGGTGACCTTAATTGTAGAAAGTAAATAGATGGCAAATGAGCAAGTACTAACAGCTGAACAGGTACTCGAGAAAGCAAGTCAATATTTAGCGGTTGAAGATATTGAGCTAGTGGCACGTGCGTATGAATATGCACGCGATGCACATAGCGAACAATATAGAAAATCGGGTGAACCATATATTATTCACCCAATTCAAGTTGCAGGTATTTTAGTTGATTTACACATGGATCCAGCTACAGTATCGGCAGGTTTCTTACATGATGTAGTGGAAGATACAGAGATTACATTAGAAGATATTGAACGAGAATTTAATAAAGAAATCGCTATGCTTGTCGATGGTGTTACAAAGCTCGGAAAGATTAAATATAAATCTCATGAGCAGCAACAAGCAGAAAACCATCGCAAAATGTTTATCGCAATGGCTCAAGATATTCGAGTTATTTTAATTAAACTAGCTGATCGTCTTCATAACATGCGTACATTGAAACATTTGCCTCAAGAGAAGCAGCGTCGCATTGCGAATGAAACGTTAGAAATCTTTGCACCTTTAGCACATAGACTCGGAATTAGTACTATTAAATGGGAGTTAGAGGATACGTCACTTCGCTATTTAAATCCGCAACAATATTATCGTATTGTAAATTTAATGAAGCGTAAACGTGCAGAGCGTGAAGAATATTTAGATGAAGTAATGACTGGTATTCGTGAGAAATTAAAAGAAGTTTCCATTCAACCTGAGATTTCTGGAAGACCAAAACATATTTACAGCATTTATCGTAAAATGGCATTACAAAATAAACAGTTCAATGAAATTTACGATTTACTAGCTGTACGTGTCGTTGTAAATAGTATTAAAGATTGTTACGCGGTGCTTGGAATTATTCATACTTGCTGGAAGCCAATGCCAGGTCGTTTCAAAGATTATATTGCAATGCCGAAAGCAAATCTATATCAATCTCTTCATACGACGGTAATTGGACCGAAAGGTGATCCGCTAGAAGTGCAAATTCGTACGAAAGAAATGCACGAAATTGCAGAATTCGGTATCGCGGCACACTGGGCGTATAAAGAAGGAAAGACAGCAGAAACAACAGGTACATTAGAGAAGAAACTAACGTGGTTCCGTCAAATATTAGAATGGCAAAATGAAGCTTCTAATGCAGAAGAGTTTATGGAGTCATTAAAAATTGATTTATTCTCTGACATGGTATTCGTCTTCACACCGAAAGGCGATGTAATGGAATTACCACTTGGATCTGTTCCAATTGACTTTTCTTATCGTGTCCATTCAGAAATCGGGAATAAAACAATTGGTGCAAAAGTAAATGGAAAAATGGTGACCCTTGATTATAAATTAAAAACGGGTGACATCATTGAAATTTTAACATCGAAACATTCGTATGGCCCAAGCCAAGATTGGGTGAAACTTGCTCAAACATCTCATGCGAAAAATAAAATACGTCAATTCTTTAAGAAACAGCGTAGAGACGAAAATATTGAAAAAGGCCGTGAACTTGTTGAAAAAGAAGTACGTGGTCTAGAGTATGAGATGAAAGAAGTGTTAGCTCCTGACAATTTAAAACGTGTTGCTGAGAAGTTCAATTTTGCAAATGAAGAAGATATGTTTGCAGCAGTTGGATATAGCGGAATTACAGCGTCGCAAATTGTTACGCGACTAACGGACAAGTTCCGTAAGCAGCGTGAAGAAGAAGAAATTGTTGAAGTTAAAGAAGTTCGTAAACCGATGAAAATTCGAAAATGGGATTCTGGTGTAAAGGTAAGCGGTGCTGACAATTTATTAATTCGTTTGTCAAAATGCTGTAACCCAGTTCCAGGTGATGATATCGTTGGGTATATTACGAAAGGTCGGGGCGTATCGATTCACCGTCGTGATTGTGTAAATATTCATACAGAAGAAGCTGTAGAGCGCTTATTAGAAGTAGAGTGGGAAGGTAGCCCTGAAAAAGAAATTGAATACAACGTTGATATCGAAATTTCAGGCTATGATCGCCGTGGTTTATTAAATGAAGTATTGCAAGCTGTTACAGAGACGAAAACATACATTTCAGCTGTTTCTGGTAGAAGTGATCGTAATAAGATGGCAACGATTAATATGTCGATATCGATTCGTAACTTACAACACTTGAAAAAAGTAGTAGAACGCATTAAACGTGTTCCTGAAATTTATGCAGTACGACGCATGATGCATTAAATGGATTTCAAGCAACATATCGCAATTGTACCGGATTATCCGAAAGAAGGTATTGTGTTTAAAGACATTACACCTTTAATGAACGACGGTAAAGCATACAAAGCAGCAACAGATGCAATCGTTGAGTATGCAAAAGAAAGAGATATCGATGTTGTAGTAGGACCAGAAGCTCGTGGTTTTATTATCGGTTGCCCAGTTTCTTATGCATTAGAAGTAGGATTTGCGCCAGTTCGTAAATTAGGAAAATTACCACGTGAAGTAATTACAGTTGACTACGGCAAAGAATATGGTACAGATGTTTTAACAATCCATAAAGATGCAATTAAACCAGGTCAACGCGTATTAATTACTGATGATCTATTAGCTACAGGTGGAACAATTGAAGCAACAATTAAGCTAGTTGAAGAACTTGGCGGAGTTGTAGCAGGGATTGCATTCTTAGTAGAGCTTACTTACTTAGATGGTCGTAAAATGTTAGATGGTTACGATGTATTAGTATTAGAAAAATACTAAGTGTTACAACCGAAGACGCGTTGGAAAGAAAAAGAATATAATGAAGAGCGAGTGAGTGAATTAGCAAATAAATTAAAACTATCACCACTTGTCATTTCGTTATTCCTCGGTAGAGGATTAGATACAGAAGATAAGATTTTAGATTTTTTAAATACAGAAAATCAAGAATTTCACGATCCGTTTTTATTAGAAGGAATGGATAGAACGGTAGAACGTGTAAATAAGGCGATTCAAAATGGAGAGCAAATATTAATATTTGGTGATTATGATGCGGACGGAGTAAGTAGTACAACGGTTTTATATCTTGCTCTGCAAGAATTAGGTGCAGAGGTAGAATTTTATATTCCGAACCGTTTTACAGAAGGTTATGGACCGAACGAAGAAGCGTTTCGTTGGGCGCATAGTGCAGGGTTCTCACTCATTATTACTGTCGATACTGGTATCGCAGCGGTACATGAAGCGAAGGTAGCAAAGGAACTTGGAATAGATCTTATTATTACGGATCACCATGAGCCACCGCCAGAATTACCAGAAGCACTTGCGATTATTCATCCGAAACTAGATGGCGGTGTGTATCCGTTTCATTATTTAGCCGGTGTAGGTGTTGCGTTTAAAGTTGCGCATGCACTATTAGGTCGTGTACCAGAACATTTATTAGAAATTGCAGTAATCGGTACTGTAGCCGATTTAGTATCACTTCATGGCGAAAATAGATTGCTAGTGAAGCGCGGTTTAAAACATATGCGAATGACGAAAAATATTGGTTTAAAGGCATTGTTTAAAGTTGCTAACGTTTCGCAAAGTGAAATTACAGAAGAAAGCATTGGATTCTCAATCGCACCGCGTATTAATGCAGTTGGGCGTTTAGAAGATGCTACGCCGGCTGTACACCTATTATTATCAGATGATCCAGAGGAAGCGAAAGAACTGGCTGAAGAAATTGATGAGCTGAACAAACTTCGAAAAGATATTGTAAAGCAAATTACAGAAGAGGCTATCGCTGAAGTGGAAAATAATTTCCCGCCAGAAGAAAATAAAGTGTTAGTGCTTGCAAAAGAAGGCTGGAATCCAGGTGTAATTGGAATTGTCGCTTCTAAATTAGTTGAACGTTTTTATCGTCCAACGATTGTATTAAGCATTGATCCTGTCAAAGAAACAGCAAAGGGTTCAGCTCGTAGTATTGCAGGATTTGATTTGTTTGCAAACTTGTCAGATTGTAGAGAGTTATTACCTCACTTCGGAGGGCATCCGATGGCTGCGGGAATGACGCTGCATATGAATGATGTAGATGAGTTACGTCGTCGCTTAAATGCGCAAGCGGATGCAATTTTAACAGAAGCAGATTTTATTCCAATCACAGCAGTTGATACATGTTGTAAAGTGGAAGATGTAACACTTGCAGCAATTGAGGATATGCAAAAGTTAGCGCCATTTGGTGTTGGAAATCCAAAACCACGTCTTGCAGTGAAAAATGCTGAATTAGAAAGTATTCGTGCAATCGGATCAGATGGTTCACATTTGAAAATGGCACTTCGTGACGGACAGGCGACACTGGATACAATTGGATTCGGATTTGGTGCGTATGCAAAAGAAATTTCTCCAGTTGCAAAGGTATCTGTAATAGGAGAGGCATCCATTAATGAATGGAATAATTTTAAGAAGCCGCAATTAATGGTACAAGATATTGCTGTAGAGGCATGGCAATTATTTGATTGGCGTAGTATGCGTAATGTGGAAGCGAATTTAGCAGAACTTCCGAAAGAAAAAATAACAATGGTGTATTTTTCTGAAGAGGTATTGAATAAGTTTTCTTTAGAAGACTATAAAGAACATCTTGTGCATGCATCAGAGGTAACTCATTTAGATGATCAATACATCGTGTTACTCGATTTGCCAAAAGGAACAGATGAATTGCGTGATTTATTTAAAGTAGGATTCCCATCTAGAATCTACACGTTATTTTATCAAGAGAACAATCATCTATTTAGTACAGTACCAACGCGGGAACATTTTAAATGGTACTATTCTTTCTTAAACCAAAAATCCCCATTTTCTTTAAGGCAATATGGAGAACAACTATGTCGCCATAAAGGTTGGTCAAAAGATACAGTAAATTTTATGACACAGGTGTTTTTTGAGTTAGAATTTGTTACAATAAAAGACGGTGTCATTTTTATGGCCGAACAAAAACAAAAGCGTGATTTAATTGAATCGAACACATATCGTGAGAAAATGAACCACTTACAATTAGAAAAAGAATTGGTTTATAGCACATATCAGCAACTATATACATGGTTTGAAACGATTCGTAATCATAAATAAATGGAAAAAGATGAACGTTTTAAACAGGCCGAGTTTGGTGCTATTGTCGGGATCGTTGGTAATATTATATTAGCGATTGTAAAGGCGGTAATTGGTTATATCGGGAACAGTAAAGCACTATTAGCGGATGCTGTGCATTCTGCATCAGATGTAATTGGTTCGCTAGCTGTACTTTTTGGATTGCGAGCAGCGAAGCAACCACCAGATGAAGATCACCCGTACGGTCATGGTAAAGCGGAATCGATTTCAGCGATTATTGTTGCAGTATTATTATTTATTGTGGGAATCGAGATAGCGATTTCGTCTATAAAAGCTTTTTCGCAAGAACTAGAACCACCGAAAGGAATTACGATTTTTGCTGTTGTTCTTTCGATTATCGTGAAAGAAGGAATGTTTCAATATAAATTCCGATTAGGGAAGAGGGTAAAAAGTGATGCAATTATTGCAAATGCATATGAGCACCGTTCGGATGTGTTTTCTTCAATTGCAGCTTTAATCGGTATTTGTGCAGCTATTATCGGTGGTAAGCTAGGTTTAGATTGGCTTGTATATGCGGATCCGGTTGCTGGGTTATTTGTTTCACTCCTTGTTGCAAAGATGGCGTGGAGTATTGGAGCGGAAGCGATTCATGCAACGCTTGATCATGTACTTCATGAGGAAGATGTTATTCCGCTTAGAGAAGCTGTCCTTCAAGTAAATGGTGTGAAAAAAATCGGTTCTTTATATGCGAGAGAACATGGTCATTATGTTATTGTCGATATTAAAGTGTCTGTAGATCCATACATTACTGTAGAAGAAGGACATAGCATTGGAAAGCATGTGAAAGAAACGCTTATGAAACAAGATAACGTACAGAATGTGTTTGTACATATAAATCCGTATTCTCCAAATTAAATGGCAAAGCGTGGTACGAGAATTGCCGCCTTTTTCCTCATCGTTTTATTAATCGGTGGCGTAATTGGTGCGGCAGGAAAAGACATAGCAAAAGGAATTAGTCTAGGACTAGACCTTCGCGGTGGTTTTGAAGTTCTGTATGAAGTAAAACCAGCCAAAAAAGGCGATAAAATTGATCGAGGGGCACTTGTAAGTACAGTAGGTGCTCTTGAAAATCGTGTCAATGTACTCGGTGTAAGTGAGCCGAACATCCAAATTGAGGGAGAAAATCGAATTCGGGTACAGCTTGCTGGTGTACAAGATCAGCAAAAAGCACGTGAAATGTTATCAACACAAGCGAAATTAACATTCCGTGATGTAGATGACAATCTTCTTATGGACGGAACGGATTTAAAAGGCGGCGGAGCGAAGCAAACATTTGATGAGCAAGGCCGTGCGAGCGTAGGTCTTACATTAAAAAGCGCTGAAAAATTCCGTGATGTAACTGAAAAAATTTCAAAAATGCCACCACCAACAAATTTAATGGTAATTTGGCTTGATTTTGAAGAAGGAAAAGATTCGTATAAAGCAGAATCTGCAAAACCGAATCCGAAGTTTTTATCAGCAGCAACAGTAAGCCAAGTGTTTAACCAAGCTGAAGTATCTATCGTAGGTGGAAACTTTACAGTTGAAAGTGCGAAAGAACTTTCATCTTTATTAAATGCAGGTGCACTTCCTGTTGATTTAAAAGAAATGTATTCAACATCTGTTGGAGCGAAATTTGGTCAACAAGCATTAGAGCAAACGATTTTCGCTAGTGCAATCGGTATTGCTATTATCTTCTTATTTATGCTTGTATTCTACCGTTTACCAGGGCTTGTAGCGGTTATTATGTTAGCTTTATACATTTTCGTTACATTACTTGTCTTTAACTGGATGCATGCGGTTCTTACGTTGCCAGGTATTGCGGCATTAGTGCTCGGGGTAGGTATCGCAGTTGATGCGAATATCATTACGTACGAGAGGTTAAAGGAAGAGCTGAAAATTGGTAAGTCAATGATGTCAGCATTTCGTGCTGGTAACCATCGTTCATTAGCGACAATTTTAGATGCGAACATTACAACAATTGCAGCAGCTGGTGTATTATTTGCTTACGGTAATAGCTCTGTAAAAGGTTTCGCAACAAGTTTAATTGTTAGTATTTTAGTCGGTTTCATTACGAACGTATTCGGTACGCGTTTCTTACTAGGTTTACTTGTAAAGAGCCGTTACTTCGATAAAAAACAATCTTATTTTGGTGTTAAGGAAAAGGATATTATTCCATTAACAAAAGGTGTAGTACATCCACCAACGAGATTTGATCGTATTAACTTCGTAAATATCGGTCATAAATTCTTCTTATTCTCAATTGTAGTCGTAATTGCTGGGGCAATTATATTACCGATTTTCAAAATGAATCTTGGTATTGACTTTGCAAGTGGTACACGTATCGACTTGCAATCAAAACAAGCAGTTACTGTTGCTGATGTTCATAAAGATTTTAAAGAATTGAAAATCGATGTGAAAGAAGAAAATATTGTACCGACTGGAGATGACAATAAAGGTTTCGCAGTTCGTACATTAGGTGTTCTATCAAAAGATGAAATTGCGAAAACGAAAACATTCTTCCACGATAAATATGGCACAGATCCAAACGTAAGTACAGTTTCGCCGACAATTGGGAAAGAAATTGCGCGAAATGCATTTATCGCAGTATTAATTGCTTCTGCAGTAATCGTTTTATATGTAAGTATTCGTTTCCGTCTTACGTACGCAGTATCTGCAGTAATCGCATTATTACATGATGCCTTCGTTATGATTGTTGTATTTAGTCTTTTCCGAATAGAAGTAGACTTAACGTTTATCGCTGCGGTATTAACCATTATTGGTTACTCTATCAATGACTCAATCGTTACGTTTGATAGAAACCGTGAATTATACAAACAGAAAAAACGAGTTCGCGATTTAAAAGATTTAGAAGAAATCGTAAACTCAAGTATTCGTCAAACAATTGGTCGTTCAATTAATACTGTTTTAACAGTGTTGTTCCCAGTAATTGCACTACTTATTTTCGGTAGTGAATCACTGCGTAACTTCTCACTTGCGTTATTAATTGGATTAGTTGTAGGTACGTACTCTTCTATTTTCGTTGCTTCTCAAATTTGGTTAATGCTTGAAAACCGTCGTTTGAAAAAGGGCAAAAACAAGAAGAAGGTTGAGAAAGAAGTATCTGAACCGCAAGTATAAATGTTACGTATGTTAGAAAAAGAAGATTTGGTAGAATCATACCGCGGACAGTTACAAGTCGTTTTAGTTAGTAAAGTAGAGGAGTTTCAAATGTTCGGTTATGACCGAGTGACAGATGATGACATTTGGAAGTTTCTTAAAGTGAAAAAGTGGAAAAAGATAGACAGTAATGTTAGGTTGTATGAATTAGTGAACGATGTATTAAGAGTAACACCTAATGAGTATATGACATATTTAACTGTTGAAGCGTACCAAGCGCCACTTTGGTCATTTGATGAGTATGAAAATAAATAAATGACGAGACAAAGCTTTTTAAAAGGCGCATTTATTTTAATGATTGCCGGCTTTATTACCAAAATCCTGGGATTTATTAACCGGATTGTGATGGCACGTATACTAGGAGAAGAAGGCGTTGGCCTTTATATGATGGCCGTTCCTACATTCATTTTAGCAATTACATTAACACAAATCGGTCTTCCTGTCGCAATCGCAAAATTTGTAGCAGAAGCGGAAGCGGTGAACGATAAACAAAAAATAAAAAAAATATTAACTGTATCACTAGCTGTCACTTCCTTTATTAGCATCATTTTAACAATTGGAATTATGCTCCTTACACCTATTTTAGCAAAAACATTATTAACCGATGAAAGAACGTACTATCCATTAATGGCCATTTTACCTGTCGTTCCTGTTATTGCTGTTTCTTCTGTTTTACGCGGTTATTTCCAAGGGAAACAAAATATGAAACCTAGCGCTTATGCTCAAGTGATCGAACAAGTTGTCCGCATTACAATTATCGCTGTATGTATTCGACTATTTTTACCTTATGGCGTAGAATATGCTGCAGCCGGCGCTATGTTATCAGCCGTTCTCGGCGAAGTTGCATCCTTATTATTCTTACTCACTTTATTCCAACGTGAAAAACACTTATCTATTCGCTCTGGATTTTTAACTACCGTAAAGGAGAGCAAAGGTACATTTTATTCTCTTATGGATATTGCCCTTCCAACTACAGGAAGTCGTTTAATCGGTTCCGTTTCTTATTTTTTTGAACCTATCGTCGTTATGCAAAGTTTAGCAATTGCCGGAGTTGCCGCTTCTGTCGCAACCCAGCAATACGGTATATTAAACGGTTATGCATTCCCGCTCCTATCACTACCCGCCTTCATTACATACGCTCTTTCTACAGCGCTCGTTCCTTCAATTAGTGAAGCAATGGCAAAAAGGCAACATAAATTAGTGGAGCACCGTTTACAACAAGCACTTCGAATTTCATTAATTACTGGTGGGTGGTCTGTCGTTATATTATATGTATTCGCTTCCCCTGTTTTAACTCTTATGTACGGATCAGACAGCGCAACAGCATTCATTCAGCTACTTGCACCTTGCTTTTTATTTCATTATTTTCAAAGTCCACTTACATCTGTATTGCAAGCTTTAAATTTAGCACGCGCTGCTATGATGAACACATTTATTGGCGCCATCGTGAAATTAATCGTTATTTTTGTACTAGCTTCAAAGCCAGAATTTCAAATGATGGGGGTTGCTCTTGCTATTGCAGCAAATATAGTAACCGTGACATTCCTTCACTACGCTACCGTTTTAAAAAAGATTACATTTACCATTTACGCAAAAGACTATATTTTCGGCGGACTTGCCATCGGTATTGCAGGTGCCTTCGGTTTTTACCTTCATAAGTATATTATTTTCTCTCATTCTCTTGGCATACAAACATTATGGGAAATCACTTTAACAACAATTGTTTATGTCGTTCTACTCTTCACCTTTAAACTAATTCGAAAAGAGGAATTAAGTCGCCTCCCTATCATTCGGAAACTTTCATTTTTGAAATAAATGGAATGGGTATCGATAATTGGCCGGACGATGCTTTTGTATATCATTATCTTAATTATTTTCCGTCTTATGGGTAAACGTGAAATTGGAGAGCTAAGTGTATTAGATTTAGTCGTATTCATTATGCTTGGTGAAATGGCTGTAGTAGCAATTGAAAATACAGATAAATCACTTTGGCATCAATTAGTTCCGATGACTTTCCTTATGTGCATACAAATTATTTTGTCGGTCATTTCTTTGAAGTTTCAACGATTTCGGCATTTAATAGAAGGGGAGCCTGCTATTCTTATAAATGCAGGAAAAATTGATGGAAAAAAGATGAGAAAACAGCGCTATAACATAGATGATTTAATGATGCAATTAAGGGAGCAAGGAGTCGGAGACGTGCGGGATGTGGAATACGCTATTTTGGAACCATCAGGGAAGTTATCCGTTTTTCAAAAACAAAAGAGTAAAAATGATACGCCTATTTTTACTCTCCCATTAATTATTGATGGAGAAATTCAATCTAATCATTTACAAATGATTGAACATACAGACGAATGGCTCATTGAAAAACTAAAAAACTTAGGTTATAACGATATAACACAAATTTTATACTGTAGCCTTCAAAATGGACAATTTTTTGTTGATTTGAAAGAAAACTAAATGGATGGAACGAAAAAATTATCAACTGCAATTGGTTTCGGTATTATTACCCTACTTATTCTCGCATCTATTACTAGCATGGTTACGGCTCTATTATTAAAGTTTACGAACATGAATGAAGGTACATTAACCGTCACTATTTTGATACTAGCTCTTTTATCTATGCTTATGTCTGGGTTTATTGCCGGTAAAAAAGCACAAGGGAAAGGCTGGCTAGTAGGTTTTACAACAGGACTCACATTCGCCATACTCGTTTTTTTAGTTAACTATTTAGGCTTCTCTCAAACTTTATCGAACTCACAGTTACTTTACCAATTGGCATTAATGGGCGCGAGTACACTCGGTGGTATTTTCGGTGTAAATATGTCAAAGCAAAATAACTAAATGAATGCAGGTATGATGAATATCGTTATGATCGTTGCGATGTTTGCGATTTTCTATTTCTTATTAATTCGCCCGCAACAAAAACGTCAAAAAGCAGTTGCTCAAATGCAAAACGAATTAGCAAAAGGTGATGCTATCATAACAATTGGTGGCTTACACGGTACAATCGAATCAGTAGATGAAACGAAAATCGTTGTTAAATCTGGTGGTTCACACTTAACTTTCGATCGCAATGCGATTCGTGAAGTTGTGAAAAACTAAATGACAGCAATTCGTTATGAATTTATTAAAACTTGTAAACAAACGGGTGCGCGTTTAGGTCGTGTACACACGCCACACGGTTCATTTGATACACCAACATTTATGCCAGTTGGTACACTTGCAACAGTTAAGACAATGTCACCAGAAGAATTAAAAGCAATGGATTCTGGCATTATTCTAAGTAATACGTATCATTTATGGCTACGTCCAGGTCACGAAATTGTTCGTGAAGCAGGTGGTTTGCATAAATTTATGAACTGGGACCGTGCGATCTTAACGGATTCTGGTGGTTTCCAAGTATTCAGTTTAAGTGAATTCCGCCGTATTGAAGAGGAAGGTGTTCACTTCCGTAACCACTTAAATGGAGATAAATTATTCTTATCACCAGAAAAAGCGATGGAAATCCAAAATGCATTAGGTTCAGATATTATGATGGCATTTGATGAGTGTCCGCCGTTCCCAGCTACTTTTGAATATATGAAGAAATCTGTAGAACGTACAAGCCGCTGGGCAGAACGTTGCTTAAAAGCACATGAACGTCCACAAGATCAAGGTTTATTCGGTATCGTACAGGGCGGAGAGTTTGAAGAGCTTCGTCGTCAAAGTGCGAAAGACCTTGTTTCAATGGACTTCCCTGGTTATGCTATAGGTGGTTTATCTGTTGGGGAACCAAAAGATATTATGAACCGTGTACTTGAGTTTACAACACCACTTCTTCCAGATAATAAGCCACGTTACTTAATGGGAGTAGGTTCTCCTGACTCATTAATTGATGGTGCAATTCGCGGAGTTGATATGTTTGACTGTGTACTTCCAACTCGTATTGCTCGAAATGGTACATGTATGACAAGTGAAGGTCGTCTAGTTGTAAAAAATGCGAAATTTGCAAGAGACTTCGGTCCGCTTGATCCGAATTGTGATTGCTATACATGTAAAAATTACTCTCGTGCATACATTCGTCACTTAATGAAATGTGATGAAACGTTCGGAATTCGTTTAACGTCTTATCACAACCTTCATTTTCTGTTAAACTTAATGGAGCAGGTGAGACAAGCTATTCGTGAAGACCGTCTTGGCGATTTCCGCGAAGAGTTCTTTGAACAGTATGGCTTTAATAAACCGAATGCTAAAAACTTCTAAATGGATATTAATCTGTTTGATTTTCATTTACCAGAAGAACTTATTGCACAAGTCCCGCTAGAGGATCGTGAAACATCAAGATTAATGGTGTTAGACCGTGAAACTGGTGATATTGAGCATAAACATTTTACGGACATTCTTTCTTACTTACATGAGGGGGATTGCTTAGTTTTAAATGAAACGAAAGTTATGCCTGCTCGCTTGCACGGTGTGAAAGAAGATACAGGCGCGCACATTGAAGTGCTTCTTTTGAAACAAGAGGAAGGCGATAAGTGGGAAACGCTTGTTAAGCCAGCGAAACGTGTAAAAGAAGGAACTGTAATTTCTTTTGGTGAAGGGAAATTAAAAGCAACTTGCACAGGAACTGCAGATCAAGGTGGACGTCAACTTGAATTTTCATATGACGGCATCTTCTATGAAATTTTAGATGAACTTGGGGAAATGCCACTTCCTCCATATATTAAAGAGACACTGGAAGATCGCGATCGCTATCAAACAGTATATGCGAAAGAAATCGGTTCGGCAGCAGCGCCGACAGCAGGACTTCACTTTACAGAAGAGTTACTTGAGAAGTTAAAGAAAAAAGGCGTTCAGTTAGCATTTATTACACTTCACGTAGGGCTTGGAACATTTAGACCAGTTTCTGCAGATACGATTGAAGAGCACCATATGCACGCAGAATATTACCATATGTCTGAAGAGACAGCGGCATTATTAAATCGTGTGAAAGAGAATGGTGGACGTATTATTACTGTAGGTACGACATCAACTCGTACGTTAGAAACGATTGCGACCGATCATAGTGGTAAGCTTTGCGCAGCTTCTGGCTGGACAGATATTTTTATGTACCCAGGATATGAATTTAAAGCAATTGATGGTTTAATTACAAACTTCCATTTGCCGAAATCAACATTAATTATGCTTGTAAGTGCATTTTCAAATAGAGATAATGTACTTCATGCTTATAATGAAGCAGTAAAAGAAAAATATCGTTTCTTTAGCTTCGGTGACGCAATGTTCGTTGCATCTCACGCTAAAATGAGAAACAAATAAATGATGGAGATGCCGAAATTGCTTATAACAGCAGGTATCTTACTCATTGTTGTTGGCTTAGCTTGGAAGTTCATTGGAAGGCTTCCAGGCGATATTTTTGTGAAAAAAGGTAACGTTACCTTTTATTTTCCTATCATTACATGTATTGTGTTAAGTATTGCATTATCTTTTATTATGTATATAATAAATCGATTCAAATAAATGGACGAACGTCTCCTTTCAGGGGAATCTGGATACGAAGATGCGGATTTAGAGTATTCATTACGGCCACAGACGCTCCGTCAGTATATTGGCCAAGATAAAGCGAAACATAATTTAGAAGTGTTTATTGAAGCGGCGAAAATGCGTGAAGAAACGTTAGATCACGTACTTTTATATGGACCACCTGGACTTGGTAAAACGACGCTTGCGAATATTATTGCCAATGAAATGGGTGTTAACATTCGAACGACTTCAGGTCCCGCAATTGAAAGACCAGGAGATTTAGCAGCGGTATTAACAGCACTTCAGCCTGGAGATGTATTGTTTATTGATGAAATTCATCGTTTGCATAGATCAATTGAAGAAGTACTATATCCTGCGATGGAAGACTTTTGCCTTGATATCGTAATTGGAAAAGGACCGTCAGCACGGTCTGTACGCTTAGATTTACCTCCATTTACATTAGTTGGAGCGACAACACGTGCCGGAGCATTATCAGCGCCGCTCCGTGACCGTTTCGGTGTACTTTCAAGATTAGAGTATTATACAGTGGATCAGCTTTCTGCGATTGTTGAACGTACAGCGGAAGTATTCGAAGTGGAAATTGATTCTTTAGCTGCACTAGAAATTGCAAGACGTGCTCGTGGTACACCTCGTATTGCGAATCGTTTATTACGACGTGTACGTGATTTCGCACAAGTTCGCAGCGACGGAACAATTGCAATGGAAATTACACAAATGGCATTAGAACTACTGCAGGTAGATAAATTAGGACTCGATCATATCGATCATAAATTATTGCTTGGTATAATTGAGAAATTCCGTGGTGGCCCAGTTGGGTTAGAGACAGTTTCGGCAACGATTGGAGAAGAATCTCATACAATTGAAGATGTGTATGAGCCGTATTTATTACAAATTGGCTTTTTACAACGAACACCAAGAGGCCGGATCGTAACGCCACTTGCGTATGAACATTTCGGAATGGAGATGCCAAAAGTATGAGTGGAGTATGTAGGACCGGAATATGTCGTAATTGACCATAATGGAATTGGCTACCAAATTTTCACACCAAATCCGTATGTATTTCAAAGAAGTAAGCAAGAAATCCGTGTCTATACATATCATTATGTGAGAGAAGATATTATGGCACTTTACGGGTTTAAAACACGTGAAGAGCGTTTATTATTTACAAAATTGTTAGGTGTGTCTGGCATTGGGCCAAAAGGCGCTCTTGCAATTTTAGCTTCTGGTCAAACAGGACAGGTCGTTCAAGCGATTGAACATGAAGATGAGAAGTTTTTAGTGAAATTCCCGGGCGTCGGAAAGAAAACAGCGCGCCAAATGATTTTAGATTTAAAAGGAAAACTAGCAGATGTTGTACCAGATGCGTTTGTTGATTTGTTCTCAGATGTTGACAGTTTTGATGAGAAGAAAGGTTCCTCAGTTGAACTTGATGAAGCACTGGAAGCACTGCGTGCACTTGGATATGCAGAACGGGAAGTTTCTCGTGTTGTACCAGAGTTATTAAAAGAATCATTAACGACGGATCAATATATTAAAAAGGCACTTAGTCTTTTACTAAATGGTAAGAGGTGAATGAAACGTAAGTTATTTATTTTATTAACTATTATGCTAGTCGTTCTTTCTATCGTTGGCTGTTCTTCTCAAAAAGAAGAGTCAAAAGCAAAAGAACAACCGAAAACAAAAGTTGTGAAACACGCTAAAGGGGAAGCTACAATTCCTGTAAATCCAAAGAGAATTGTTGACTTATCTGGATCAACAGAAGAGTTATTACTTCTTGGACACAAACCTGTTGGTACAGCAAATACATATAAAGATAAAATCCAAAATCACTTAACAGACAAGCTAGATGGCGTAAAAGCAGTTGGCTGGTACTGGGCACCTAAAGTTGATTTAGAAGCTGTTACAGCTTTAAAACCGGACTTAATTATTTTAAATAATCGTCAATTAAAAATTTATGATCAATTAGAAAAGGTTGCACCGACTGTTGTTCTAGAAACTAACTTAGAAGACTGGCGCGGTAAGTTTAAAGAAGTAGGTAAACTATTTGATGAAGAAAAGAAGGCTGACAAATGGATTGCCGACTACGATAAAAAAGCAGACTCTTTATCTAAAAAAATTAAAGAAAAAACAAAAGATGAAAACTTTATGTTTGTCGCAGTTACACCACAAAACTTCCGTGTATACGGTAGCTTCGGATACGGTGACATCATCTTTAACGACTTAAAACTTCCAGCAACAAAAGGTACAGATTTAAAACAAACGATGGCGCAAGTATCATTAGAAGGGCTTGTTGCATTCCAGCCTGATCAAATGTTTATTGTAAACTTCGGCGGCGAAGCTGATAAAGTGTACGAAGACTATAAAAATAGTGCCGTTTGGAAAGACAATAAAGCAGTAAAAAACAATCACGTATATGAAGTATCGAATGAAATCTTCAATACGAAAGCATTCAATCCAATCGGAAAAGATATGCTAATTGATGAAATCGCAAAAGAAATTTTAGCTAAAAACAAGTAAATGAAATGGATACTGATTGCAGTGCAAGCTTTCGTTATGATGTTTTGTTTAGCTTATGAAACGAGTGTGAGGGCGGAAGGGCCAGTACCAGAAGTAACAGAAAAAGAACCTGAAGTTACAATTTTATTAGAGCGTATGTATGTTGACGGAGAAGTAAGTGAAGAAATATTTACAGAAAAAGTAGCGGATTTAGAAAAGTTTTTACAGCAATATAAAGAATGGCAACTCGTTGATCGTGATGATGTACAAATTGTATTGCAAAGGAAAGTGGACGATATTTCTCCGTTATTGAAGACGAGCGGTTATTTTGGTGTTTCAGAGGAAGGGATATTACAAATTTTCAAGGGTGTACCAAAAAGTGATAATGCGATTCATTCCTTCTTTCAAATTGATATGAAAAAGCTTGAGAGTTATGATCGTGCGAAATTGAAACGTGGTATTCGTATAAAATCAAAAGAAAGTTTTGTGAAGACGATTGAAAAAATGAAGCAATATGCAGTGCGAAATAAGAAAAAAAGCAGCTCATAGATGGATATTGTGAAAAAAATAAAGGATGAACGTCTCATTCTGAAAACATTAAAAAACATACGTATTGCCTTTCTTTTTCAATCGCTTGGTATAATTGGCATTTTAGGCTATATCGGATTCACTGAAGGAATTGATCAAATTACAAAATCTCCATTGTGGCTATTATTTATGCTTACGAGTATTTTACTTGCTTATTTACAGTTAAGTGTTTCAATCGATGTAGAAGAAGGCGAAAAAGAAATAAAATTAACTCCTTATTACAAACTTGTCTTACGCTCTCTTATTGTAGCAACTATCATAGTTATTATTTATATCATTTTCAGTCCAGAAAGACCTCTGTTTGAAGCACTTCTAACAGGTAGTATTTTCTTCATATGCTTTTTAGTTTCTTATTCCGTTAGTTATTTTATTAAAAAACGTCGTTTACAAGATAACGATGAATAATTGAATACGAAAGTAAAAGTGATTGCTGCTTCTTTGTTAGTTACCAGTGCATTAGCTGCATGTGGTACACCAAAAGATAACAATGCGATGGATGGACGTAACTACAATTACGAGCGTACATCTTATAATGATACACATCAGTATCGTGATAATGTAGCGCGTAACGATCGTTATACAGATTATGTAACATATAGAAACGGTCGTAACGATACAGGGTATAATAATTATTACCGTGATGTAAATTACAACGGGCAAATTGCTAATCCGCATCCAACTCGTAATATTACAATGAACAATTCATACATTAACAATGATGGTAAAACTGCAGAAAAAATTACAAATCGTGTGAAACGTATGAATAACGTAGACCGCGTGTCTACAGTTGTATATGGAAACGACGTAGCGATTGCGGTAAAACCACGTAATCCAGTATCGAATGAAACAGCGCTCGCAAACGAAATTCGCCAAGCTGTTGCAAATGAAGTTGGAAACAGAAATGTCTACGTTTCTGTAAGAAATGATATGTTTACTCGTGTCGATGCAATGAACACACGTTTACGTAATGGTACCGTTACAAACGATTTTAATCGTGACATAGTGAATATGTTCCGAGACATTCGTTACGGTTTAACTGGTACAGTGCGATAGGTGCAAAAAGGGGATACCCTTTGGAAAATTGCGAAAAAGTACGGAGTGGATTTTGATACGCTGAAAAAAACAAATACACAGCTTAGTAATCCGGATTTAATCATGCCAGGTATGAAAATTAAAGTACCATCAAACGGCGTCCACGTGAAACATCAAGTTGGAGCAGGCTCAGCACCTCCAAAGCAATACGTAAAAGAAGTGCAACAAAAAGAATTTGCAGCAACACCAACGCCGCTTGGAATAGAAGATGAGGAAGAAGTTACGTATCAATCGGCACCAATTACCCAGCAACCTGCTATGCAACAAACACAAAAAGAAGTGCAAGTAAAACCGCAAAAAGAAGTACAGGTGAAGCCACAAAAAGAAGTGCAAAAAGAACAGCCAATTCAAAAAGAAAAACCAGTTGAAAAACCGTCTGTTATTCAAAAACCACCTGTTATAGAAAAACAAAAACCGGCGGAAAAAGAAAATACGAAGTTTTCGATAAATGTATTGCCACAGCCGCCGCAACCGCCGCAACCGCCAATAAAAACGAAAAAAGAATATAAAATTTCAGATGTAATTAAAAAAGGAAGCGAGTTAATTGCTCCGCAAATTACGAAAATGAAACCTAACAACGTCATTTCTCCGCAAACGAAAAAGGATAACATAGTATCGCCGCAAGTGAAGAAAGAAAATGTAGGGAATATAGTATCGCCGCAAGTGAAGAAAGCAAATATGATGCCGATAATGGATAATAACCAAATGCCAAATATGATGCCAATAATGGATAACAATCAACCACCGAATATGATGCCATATCAAATGCCGTATCAACAGCCGATGATGCCGCCGAATCCGTATTATCAACAACAAAACCCATATTACAATATGCCGTATCAGCAAGGGGCGCCGTTTGGGCCGCAATATACGTCTATGCCAAATCCAAATATGATGCCGATGGATAATAATATGCCGCCACTCATACAAGGTGAGGAAGATTGTGGATGCGGAGGAGAGAGTAGGTTATATAGTCCACAACCTGGGGGACCACAATACGCTAATCCTTTATATTATCAACCAACTCAGTCTGCATATGCACCACAGCCAGGAACGATGTACTATCAACCAGATCCACCAAATGTATTTGGAGAGCCAGTCGCAGAAGAAGAGGACGACGAAGAAGTTTAAATGAGTATTTTAGAAAAAGTACAGCCAATTGAAACGATGTTACCAGAGCGTTATTACACAATGTCAACGGAAGATATGGAAAAGCGTGTTCGTGAAATTAAAGAAAAAATGGGGAAAACGTTATTTATTCCAGGGCATCATTATCAAAAGGATGAAGTTGTACAATTTTCTGATGCAGCAGGGGACTCACTTCAGCTTGCGCAAGTTGCAGCGAGTAATAAAGAAGCAAAATACATTGTGTTTTGTGGTGTGCACTTTATGGCAGAAACAGCAGATATGTTAACGACAGATGAACAAGTTGTCATCTTACCAGATATGCGCGCAGGTTGTTCAATGGCGGACATGGCAGATATTGAACAAACAGAAAGAGCGTGGAAAGAGCTCACGAAGTTATTTGGAGATACGATGATTCCGTTAACATATGTAAACTCTACAGCTGCAATTAAAGCATTTTGCGGTCGTAATGGCGGAGCGACAGTAACTTCTTCAAATGCAAAACAAATGGTTTCTTGGGCGTTTACACAAAAAGAGCGTCTTGTCTTTTTACCGGACCAACATTTGGGAAGAAATACAGCATACGATTTAGGTATTCCGTTAGATAAAATGGCGGTATGGGACCCACATACAGATTCATTAGAATACGATGGAAATATAGAAGAAATCCAAGTGATTTTATGGAAAGGGCATTGTTCAGTTCATCAAAACTTTACAGTGAAAAATATTGAAAGTGTGCGAAAAAATCATCCGGATATGAATATTATTGTACATCCAGAATGTTGTTATGAAGTTGTAGCCGCTTCCGACTATGCAGGTTCAACGAAATATATTATTGATATGATTGAATCAGCTCCAGCTGGAAGTAAATGGGCAATTGGTACAGAAATGAATTTAGTGAACCGAATTATTCAGCAACATCCAGATAAAGAAATTGTTTCACTTAATCCATTTATGTGTCCGTGCTTAACGATGAATCGAATTGACCTGCCTCACTTACTATGGGTGCTTGAAACGGTAGAAAGCGGAGAAGAGATTAATGTTATTAGCGTAGATAAACAAGTAACGAAAGAAGCAGTTCTCGCATTAAATCGTATGTTAGAGCGTGTTTAAATGAACACGATAAAAGTGAAAGAAGCATTAAATCGATTTTTTCTAGAAGATATAGGAGAAAGAGATGTAACATCACAGCTTATTTTTCCAGACAATTTACTTTCAAAAGGAACGTTTCTTGCGAAGGATACAGGGGTCTTTGCGGGACGTTTAGTAATTGAAGAAGGGTTTAAATTAATTGATGAGAGAATTGAAGTGGAGCTTCATAAAAAAGATGGAGATCTTGTAGAAAAAGGCGAAATCATTGCAACTGTGCAAGGCCCGATTGCCTCGTTATTAACAGCAGAGCGCGTTATATTAAACGTTATTCAGCGTATGAGTGGGATAGCGACGATGACACGTAAAGCGGTTCTTGCGTTAGATAGCAGTCATACTCGCATTTGCGATACGCGAAAAACGATGCCTGGGCTACGTATGTTTGATAAATATGCAGTCGTGTGCGGAGGAGGATTTAACCACCGCTTCGGTTTATATGATGGTGTCATGATTAAAGACAATCATATTGCGTTTGCTGGTTCTATTACAAAAGCTGTTATATCGGTGAAAGAAAAATTAGGACATATGGTGAAAGTAGAAGTGGAAACAGAAACGGAGGAGCAAGTGAGAGAGGCGGTAGCAGCCGGTGCGGATATTATTATGTTTGATAACCGTACGCCAGATGAAATTCAAGAGTTTTCAAAGATTGTTCCAAGCGCCATTGTTACGGAAGCGTCAGGTGGCATTACAGTTGAAGATTTATCGAAATACGGAAAAACAGGGGTAGATTATATTTCACTTGGAGCGTTAACACATTCAGTGAAAGCACTTGATATTAGTTTCAATATTGAAGCGTAAATGCCAAGTGCAGATGTCTTAATTATTGGAAGTGGTGTTGCGGCACTTCGTGTTGCAAAAGAGATTTGTCACGAAAAGAATGTGATTATTATCACAAAGAAGACAGAACGTAATAATAATACACATTTAGCCCAAGGTGGAATTGCAGCAGCTCTTGCTACATATGACAATTCAAATGGTCATTTTGAAGATACATTGGTGGCAGGATGTCATTATAACGATGAAGAAGCGGTCCGTTATTTAGTTGATGAGGGGCCGAAAGAAATAAATGATCTCATTGCAAATGGAATGAAATTTGATGGAGATGAATCAGGTCCTCATCTTGGAAAAGAAGGGGCACACCGAAAACGTCGTATTTTACATGCAGGCGGAGATGCAACAGGAAAGAATTTATTAGAGCATCTCATTCAAGAAGTAGCTCCGTACGTTACGGTAGTGGAACAGGAAATGGTGCTCGATTTTATTATAGAAAACGATAAATGTGTTGGAGTGTTAACGCGAAATAGTGGAGGAGCATTAAAACGCTACATTGCTGATTATACTGTGTTAGCAACGGGAGGAATTGGTGGTTTATACGCTTTTACCTCTAATGACGAGACAATTACAGGCGATGGACTTGCGATGGTGTACCGCGCAGGCGGAAAGCTTGTAGATTTAGAGTTTATACAATTTCATCCGACGATGTTACACGTAGATGGACGATGCTGTGGCCTTGTTTCTGAAGCTGTTCGCGGTGAAGGAGCTGTCCTTATAAATGGAAAAGGACAGCGTTTTATGATGGGGATACATCCTGATCAGGACCTCGCACCGCGTGATGTAGTGGCAAGAGCTATTCATGAACAGCTTTTGGCGGGTGAAAAAGTGTATTTAAATATCGAATCTATCCAAAACTTTGAAGAACGTTTTCCGACCGTATCATCATTGTGTAAAAAGAATAGTGTCAACATACATGAAAAACGTATTCCAGTCGTACCTGGTGCTCATTTTCATATGGGTGGCGTAAAAACAAGTTGTGATGGAGAGACGTCTATTCCAAATTTATACGCAGTCGGTGAAGTAGCTTGTAATGGTGTTCACGGCGCAAATAGGTTAGCGAGTAATTCATTATTAGAAGGCCTTGTATTTGGAAATAGAATAGGACAACACATTTTATCTAGAGTGGCAAAAGAAAGAGTGAACACACTAGCTGAAAAGGAAGCAAAGTTTATCGTTCTGAATCAGTTGCCGGCGAAAGAAGAAATACAAAAATGTATGATGAACTATGTTGGAATTGTGCGAACAGAGCAAAGTTTATCTTATGCGAAGAGATGGCTTAGTAAGTACGGTGTTCAAAATATGATATTGCAACATAATGTTCTGACGAATGAAGAGATAACACTTATTAATATGTTAACAGTTTGTGAGCTTATAGTTGTATCGGCTCTGCAAAGAGAAGAGAGTATAGGTGGTCATTACAGAAGTGATTATCCAGATAGAAATAAAGTAAAGAAAGAGATCGTTCGAGTGAAAAGAAAACTACAACTTGTGTGAATGATATATCTTGACTATGCAGCTACTACACCTATGAGCGTGGAAGCATTACAAACATATACGAAAGCAGCAATACAATACTTTGGAAATGAACAAAGTTTACATGATGTTGGAGGAACAGCTTCTTCTTTATTACAATTGTGCAGAAAAACATTTGCAGAAATGATTGGAGGAAAAGAACAAGGAGTATTTTTTACAAGTGGCGGTTCAGAATCTAACTATCTTGCGATTCAATCACTTCTAAATGCTAGAAGCGGGAAACATATTATTACTACACCTATGGAACATGCATCCATTCGAAGTTATTTTCAATCTTTAAAATCGCAAGGCTATACGATTACTGAAATTCCTGTTAATAAAAGCGGACTCATACATTTAGTAGATTTAGAGGCAGCTATTACAGAAAATACGGTTCTAGCAAGCATACAGCACGGAAACTCTGAAATTGGAACCGTCCAAAATATCGCAGAGATCGGGGCACTTTTAAAAAAATATAACGTTTTATTTCATACGGATTGTGTGCAAACGTTTGGTAAACTGCCTATCCATGTTTTTGAGATGGGAATTGATAGTCTTTCTGTTTCAGCACATAAAATATACGGTCCAAAAGGTGTCGGCGCTTGCTATATAAATCCGCAAGTTCGCTGGGCACAAATATTCCCGGGAACTTCTCACGAAAAAGGATTTCGCCCAGGCACAGTGAACGTTCCTGGCATCGCATCTTTTTTAACAGCTGCTGAAAATATATTGAAAAATCAACAGGAAGAAAGTTTACGTTTTAAAGAGTTACGATCCTACTTTTTAGAGCGATTACAAACACTTCCTCTAGAAATTGAAGTAGAAGGTCATTCTACTTCTTGTTTACCACATATTATTGGGGTTACAATAAAAGGAATAGAAGGTCAATATACAACGTTAGAATGTAACCGCCGCGGTATTGCCATCTCGACCGGAAGTGCTTGCCAAGTCGGTAAACAAGAACCTTCGAAAACAATGCTTGCAATTGGAAGAACGTATGAAGAGGCTAAACAATATGTCCGCTTCTCTTTCGGACAACAAACAACGAAAGAACAAATTGATACTACTATTCATGCACTACACACAATTGGAAATCAATTTTATAGAGGTGTTAAATCATAAATGAAACCAAATGATCAAAAAAAGATTTTAGGTGAAGAAAGACGACAGCTTATCCTCCAGTGGCTTCTTGCTGCAAATGAACCGTTATCGGGGAATGAACTATCGAAAAAGACGAACGTAAGTAGACAAGTTATCGTGCAAGATATTTCCTTGCTTAAAGCAAGAAACGAACCAATTATTGCAACTGCTCAAGGCTATTTATATTTAAAACCACAAGAGAAGCAACAGGCTTTTGAACGTGTAATCGTATGCCAACATAAACCAGCTGAAGTACGCCAAGAACTTACAATGCTAGTTGATCACGGTGTTACAATTAAAGACGTAAAAGTTGAGCATCCTGTATATGGCGATTTAACAGCATCCATTATGGTAAGTAATCGCTTTGATGTAGAACAATATTTACAAAAAATCGAAAACACAAATGCTTCTTACCTTTCGCAACTAACAGATGGTATTCACTTACATACAATTGAAGCAGATTCTAAAGAGAAATTAGATGCTGCTTGTGAGGCACTAGATAAAGCAGGATTCCTCGTTTATTAAATGGGAATTGAACTCGTTCACTTTAGTACTGGTAAACCGAAACAAATGAAATATGGCGAAGATAAAGAAATGATAACAGGTATATGCAAAGCTCCTACAGAAGAGGCCTTTCTCTCAAAAGACGGATTTCGTGGTGATGACGTAGCGGATTTAAAACATCACGGCGGTCCTGATCGCGCTGTTTGTGTGTATCCACACGAGCATTACGCACTATGGGAAGAGGAATTTCAAACTACGCTTCCAGCTTCCACATTTGGCGAAAACATTACCGTAACAAATATGTTAGAGCGTGATGTTTGCATCGGAGATACATATCAACTAGGTGAAGCAATCATTCAAGTGACACAAGCAAGAGTACCTTGTAGCACAATTTCAAAACGTCTTGGCATCCCTGGCATACTGCCGCGCATTGTAGCAACTGGATTTACTGGCTACCTATGCCGCGTTCTTCAAGAAGGTACTGTACGTAAAGATTCTAAAATCACATTACTAGAGCGTCCATCAAACAATGTATCTGTTTTGTTCTCTAACGAAATTTATTTTCATAATAGAAAAGATAAAGGTGGCATTGAAAAGATTCTTGCTGTTCCTGAACTAGCCGATATTTGGCGTGGTCAGTTAGCGGATCGTCTTGCGAAGTTAAAATAATTGCTTGAAACGAAACGTTGTTTATTAAATACAGTTCATGAATTAGATTACGAAAATATAAAAGAACTATATTTAAATAAAGAAGTGAGAAAATATCTTGGTGGACCGCGGAAAGCGGAGGCAATTAGGGGTGTTTTCAATGATATGTTATCCCCAGAAGAAAACTGTTGGTATTGGATTGTTAGAGAAAAGAAAACAAAAACATTCATTGGCGTAGTATCACTCGATCCAAATGATGTAAATCAAGAGATTGAAGTATCCTATCAATTTTTGCCGATGTATTGGAGAGTTGGATATGCAACGGAAGTCGCTCAAGAGGTAATCCGTTATGCTTTTCATGAATTACAACTATCAAAAGTAATTGCAGTAACACAAATGGCTAATATACCTTCGCGTAAACTTTTAGAAAGGTTACGTATGAAGTTAATTCAAACATATTATCGGTTTGGGGCAGAGCAAGCTGTCTATTCTATTGAAGCAAGAGATGAAATTTTGATAGATTAAATGATTCGAGTAGGATATTTAGGACCGGAAGCAACATTTACAAATATGGCGGTGAGTCGTTTTTTTCCGGAAGCAGAGCATGTACCGTATCGAACGATTCCGGATTGTATAGATGCAGCCGCAAATGAAAGTGTAGATTTCGCAGTCGTACCGTTAGAAAACGCAATAGAAGGTTCAGTAAATATAACGGTCGATTACCTCGTGCATGAGCAACCACTTTCTATTGTAGGAGAAATTACAGTACCAATTCAGCAACATTTACTCGTACATCCGCAGTATGCAGAAGTGTGGGGAGAAGTATATGCAGTGCATTCGCATCCGCATGCTATCGCACAATGTCATAAGTTTTTAAATGAAGAATTAAAAGGGGTAACTGTTCGAGACATGACATCAACAAGTGCTGCTGCACAATATGTGAAAGAACATCCTGAAGAAAAAATCGCTGCCATTGCAAATGAAGCAGCCGCAGAAAAATACGGATTAACAATTGTAAGACGTGACATTCATACGCATAAAAACAATCATACACGCTTCCTAGTGCTCCATAAGAAAAAGAAAGCAATACTCTCAAATAACGGAGAAAACCGCGGGGAGAAAACGACGCTTATGATAACGTTACCTGCAGATTATGCAGGGGCGCTATATCAAGTGTTATCAGCTTTTGCATGGAGAAAATTAAATTTATCAAAAATCGAATCGCGCCCGATGAAAACAGGTCTTGGAAATTACTTTTTCTTAATCGATGTCGATAAAGCATACGATGATGTATTATTACCAGGGGTAACGATGGAACTTGAAGCACTTGGTTTTTCTGTTACGGTGCTGGGGAGTTATTCTTCTTATTGGTTGTAAATGAACATTCGGCAACTAGCGCTGCAAAATATAAAAGGGAATTGGCGTAATTATAAAGTGTTTTTCTTAAGTAGTTGTTTTGCAATATTTGCGTCTTTTGCATACATGTCTGTTATTGTACATCCGTATATGCAAGAGACGATGTGGTATCAAAACGTACGCTGGGGACTTATCATATGTAATGTTATAATTATTTCTTTTTTTGTCATATTTATTTTGTACGCTACTTCTATTTTCGTAGAGGCACGTAAGAAAGAATTAGGATTATATATGTTAATGGGAGCAACGAAATCTAACGTAATAGGAGTGATTATGACCGAGCAAATATTGATCGGGGTATTTGCTAATATTTTCGGCATTGGGCTTGGTATGATCTTTTTAAAGCTCTTCTTCATGGTGTTTAGTATGTTACTGCAACTCCCGAAAGAACTCCCTGTTATATTTGACGTGAGAGCAATTGGGGGAACGTTTATTGCGTATATGGTCGTATTTGTTGTCTTATCTTTTATAAGTGCTTTACGAATATGGAATATAAAAATCATTCGGTTATTGAAAGAATTTCGAACGGATAAAAAAGAGAAGAAAACATCAATGTGGCTTTGTATATTCGGTTTTATTTGTTTAGGGATAGGATATGCGTTAGCGTTACAAGCGACGATGCCGACGATAGCATTCTATTTTTTTCCTGTATCTATACTTGTCTTTTTCGGAACGTATTTTTCTTTTACACACGGCACTGCTCAAATATTAGAAGTGATAAAACGAAATAAAAAGATTATGTATACATATCCGTACTTATTTATTGTGAATCAATTGTCACATCGAATGAAGGAAAATGGTCGTTTTTTCTTTCTAATGTCGATGGCAACGACGTTTGTAGTTACGGCAACAGGTACGGTGTTCTTATATTTTTCTAGCATGCAAGATATGTGGCGGGATGGGGGCGCGCACTCATTTTCTTACATAGAAAAAGGTACTTCTTCTCATGAAGTCTTTGCGGAAGGCACGGTTGAACAATTATTGCATCAATATGGGTATGATGACTTTCAATCTATGAGTTTTGTTGGAGTGTATGCATCTTTTCAGTCCAATAAAGGAGAGACAGAAGAAGCGCCGCTCATTAAAGAAAGTGAATACAATCAAGAGGCAAGAAAACAAAAACAGAAAACGTATCATCCTAAAAAAGGAACAGTTACACTTGTTTATTATAGTAAATACAATCATCCGTATATATATGATCAAAAAGAGATTCAATTACAAGTAATGAATCAAACATATTCATTCGTATTTAATGGTCAAAAGGAAGGAGTACAATTTAACCATCACCCTTCGCACATTAATGGTCTGTTCTTCGTCATGAATGATGAAGACTTTGACAGTATAGCAAATAAGGTTCCTGATTCTGAAAAAATGATATATAGAGGCTATACATTACCAAATATCGAAAATACGAAAAAATTAAATGAAGGTTTACGGAAACATATGAAACAAGATAATAATCATGCATTTCGAAGTAATATGGAGTTGTATTTGAATATGAAATCGTTCGGTGATATTACTCTATTTATGGGTTCATTCATTAGTATATTATTTTTCCTTACATCATGTAGCATCGTATATTTTAAATGGTTTCATAATATTGCATCGGATCGTAAAGAGTACGGGGCGCTCTCTAAGCTTGGAATGACGAAAGAAGAAGTGTGGAAAATTTCCCATTGGCAATTGTGTATGCTATTTTTTGCGCCAATTATAGTAGGAAGTATGCATAGTGCAGTTGCATTATATACGTTTCATAATACGTTCTTTATGGATGGTTCATTAAGAAAAGTAGGCTTGTTTATTCTATTTTATATCGCTGCATGCATCGTGTATTTCTTCTTCGCTCAAAGAGAATATAGGAAACATTTAGACTAGATGTATGCTTCCTTTATTTATCATCCAGATGTCGTAAGTGGTAATATTAGTATGAGAGAGATGATCTCAAAAGGGCTAGAATCGATGAATTATATTGTAGTCATCTTCTCAGCACTCTTTATTTTATATGCAAATTCAACATTTTTACGAGCAAGAAAAAAAGAGTTTGGTCTATTAACATTAATAGGCGGAACAAAATCTCAACTTGGCCGAATGATTATATTAGAACAGCTTATGTTAGGTAGTATTGCAATTGTAGTAGGTATTGGGCTTGGCATGCTTTGTTCAAAATTATTTTTCCAAGCATTAAGCGTAATATTGAAAATAGATAAAACACTTCCACTCGTATGGAATAGTAAAGCAATTCTTATTACAGCAGGTGTATACTTTATTCTATTTTTAATCCTATCATTGTTTAGTGTTTGGACAGTAGGGCGCTTGCAAATTATTGATTTATTAAGAGAAGCAAGAAAACAAAAAGTAGAACCTTTTGCATTTACATCGCTATGTGTAGTTGGTATAGGATGTATTATTGTTGCATATGTACTGAGCTTCCAAGTGACATTTATGAATTTTATCATTCTGTTTTTACCGATTGTAGGGCTGACGATAGGCGGAACTTATTTACTGTTTACGCAAGGTAGTACAGTCGTATTGAAGGCGTTACAAAAACGAAAAAAATCTTTTTATACATATCCAAATATGTTCGTACTTAGCAACCTTATTTATAAAATGAAAGATAATGCTCGTTTTCTATTTGTAATTTCTATTATTACGGCAGTTGTATCTTCGGCAGTTGGTACACTGTACGTATTTTTTGAGGATATGAGTTATAAGGCAGTAACTAGTACCCCGCATGCTATTTCGTATGAGGAAAAAGGCATTCATACGCATAATGTCATAAAAGAAGGGAAAACAAAAGAATTAATAAAAAAACACGGATTTGAAGAAGCGCGAGAAGTAACGTATGTAAAGCTTCCTGGAACTCAAAAAATCACGATGTTTAACGGTGAACATGAAGTACCAATGGCGATTGTTTCAGAAAAAGAATATAATGCTGAAGTACGTAAACAAAAGAGAGAGCAAGTTAGAGAAGTTCATAATGCACCAGGTAGTGCAACGATGGTCATAATGGATATAGCGAACGACATGCTGAAGATAGATCGTTCAAAACCGTATGAATTTAAAATGAACGGCCAAACGCAGTCTGTTCAATTAAATGAGCCAACTCCATTTTCTGTTTTTAATGATAGTGAATATCTCATTGTGAATGATCAAGATTTTGAGAAATACGCAAAGCTTGTACCAGATGAAGAAAAGACGAAATATTACGGTTATTATATAGAAGACTGGAAAAGTACGGAAGACCTTGTGTTAGATTTGAAAAATGAAATTGCACCAGATAAGCAAATGGAACTAAACAACTCAGTGCTTGCTTATAAAGATATAAGGGAATCAGGAGCAATTACGATGTTTATCGGTTTCTTCGTAGCTGTGCTGTTCTTTTTCTTCGCTTGTAGTATGACATACTTTAAATGGTTTAACGATAAAGAACAAGATCGTATTCAATTTAAATCGTTAAAGAGAATCGGTATGACAGATAAAGAAATACGCAAAATTGCAATTCGACAAATGGGCGTTATCTTCTTTATCCCAATTTTAATCGGTGCAATTCATAGTGGATTTGCTCTTCATACGTTAGGGAAAATGCTTTATATCGATTTGTGGAAATCAGGAGCGATTGTAATTGGAGCATACATGGTAGCTTCTGCGATTTACTTTATGATCGCGCAGAGAGGATATTTGAAACACGTGCAAAGCTAGATGAGTGTTCTTGAAGTAAAAGGATTAACGAAGGTGTACCAATCGAAAGGTTCAGTAGTGACGACTGCTTTAAACGATATAAATTTTAAAATAGAAGAAGGCGAATTTGTAGGAATTATGGGTCCTTCAGGGAGTGGGAAAACAACGCTTTTAAATTTATTAGCAACAATTGATAAGCAAACTTCAGGTCATGTGCTTGTAAATGGTGAAGAAATTAATCAAATGCGTGCTGCAAAATTAGCAGAGTTTCGCCGTACACATTTAGGATTCATTTTCCAGGATTTTAACTTACTTGATACGTTATCGATTAAAGAAAATATTATTTTACCACTTGTCATGGCGAAGAAATCTGTAAATGAAATCGATGCGAAAGTGCTTGAGATTGCAAAGTTTTTAAATATCGAAGAAATATTAAATAAAAAAGTATATGAAGTGTCAGGCGGACAACAACAACGTGCAGCAGCAGCGAGAGCGATTATTCATGAACCTACGCTAATTTTAGCGGATGAGCCAACTGGAAACTTAGATTCGAAGTCAGCAAAATCATTAATGAGTGCATTGCAAGATTTACATGAACAAAAGAAAGTGACAATTGCAATGGTAACGCATGATCCAGTAGCGGCGAGTTATTGCGAACGTATTCTTTTCATTCGCGACGGAGAAATTTTTTCAGAAATACATAAAGGAAGAACGAAACAAGCCTTTTTCCAAGAAATTCTGGACGTACTTGCGATGCTAGGAGGAGAATATCATGAACTTTCGCCAGCTCGCGCTTAAATGCAGGTTAAAAGTTACCTCATAGACCGCTTTGCTTTACTTTTTTCTTATGTTGTAAGTCTTTGTTTATTTGGACTCGTATTGCAGTTGCAAAGTCTTTTAGAAAAAAGATCAATTGATTGGAGTACGTGGTTATACGGACTTTTATTAGGGACAGTTGTGTTTACTGTATACCTCATTTACGATTACCGAAAAAGAAGTGTTTTTTTTAAGAGAATCGAAAAATATGTTGCTGGTGGAAATACATTACATGATTCTTTACTTATTGATACTTCGTATACGGCAGAACAAGAGATGATCGTTGAATCGTTTACGCTATTAAGACAGCAATATATGAATGAAGTTCATAAACAGCATGCGAAAGAGCAACAGCAAATGATTTTTATGAATCAATGGATTCATCAAATGAAGACACCAGTATCTGTTATTGAATTGTTATTACAGAAATTTGGTAAAGAGCATCGTGAAGCGAGAGCAACAGTTGAAAGTATTCGTGAAGAAAATAACCGCATACTAAATGGGTTAGATTTAGCGTTACATATGGCAAGGCTAGAGCAGTTTGCGAAAGATTATAAAGTAGAAGTAGTAAATGTGATAGATGTCGTACGAGGAATTATTAATGAAAATAGAAAGTCTTTCATTCAATCTTCTGTATTTCCGAAAGTGATGTTTGAAGAAGAGGCGTGTATGGTTGCATCCGATAGAAAATGGCTAAGTATTGCTATAGGTCAAATTGTTGTAAATGCAATTAAGTATACAAAAATTTCAGAGGAAGAGAAAAAAGAAATTCAATTTCAAATTGAAGAGAAAGATCAAAAGGTGTTATTACATATTAAGGACAATGGAATTGGTATTCCTGAGCAAGATATAAAACGTATATTTGATCCATTCTTTACGGGGATAAACGGCCGTAAAACGAGAGAAGCGACTGGAATGGGTTTGTATATTACGAAGGAAATTTGCGATAATTTACACCATGGAATGTATGTTCAATCAGCTGAAGGAGAAGGAACGACATTCACATTCCAATTTGCAAAAGATGAAGAATATCATACATTGATGAGAAAAATGACAAAACTGTAAATGTATGGGGAGAAAGAGAACATGTATAAAATATTAATTGTAGAAGACGATGAGAAAATTGCGGGAATATTAGAGGAGCATTTAGATAGGTATGGCTATCAATCATTTAGAGCAATTGATTTACGTCATATAAAAGATGAATTCGTAAAAGTGAATCCACATCTCGTATTACTGGATATCAATTTACCGTATTTTGATGGTTTCTATTGGTGTCGTCAAATCCGCAGCGTATCGAATGCACCAATTATTTTTGTTTCTGCAAGAACAGGGGAAATGGATCAAGTAATGGCAATTGAAAATGGCGGAGATGATTACATTACAAAGCCATTCCATTTAGATATTGTCATGGCTAAGGTGAAAAGTGCACTTCGACGTGGGTATGGTGAGTATGCTTCTGCGGCAGAAAGTGATTGTTTAGGCGTGAATGGACTTTTGTTATTCCCGTCCCAACACGTTGTTGAGTGGCAAGGACAACAAACAGAGCTGACAAAAAATGAATTTTACTTATTAGAGTGTTTAATGAAACAAGCGAATCAATATGTAACGCGTGAAGAATTGTTAGAAGCTCTGTGGGATGAGGTAGCTTTTGTTGATGATAATACACTGACTGTGAATGTAAAGCGCGTAAGGAAGAAACTAGAGGAGCTAGGCATTAAAAATGCGATTGTAACGAAACGTGGATACGGTTATGCGCTTCTTACAGAGTGGAGTGAAGGGCATGCAGGTTAAATGTTTGTAGATCAGGTCAAGATATATGTAAAAGGCGGCGACGGTGGTAACGGAATGGTTGCGTATCGTCGTGAGAAGTATGTTCCAAAAGGTGGCCCAGCAGGTGGCGACGGTGGTAAAGGCGCAGATGTTGTTTTCGTTGTTGAGGAAGGCTTACGTACATTAATGGACTTCCGCTACCAACGTCATTTCAAAGCTGATCGTGGTCAGCATGGAATGAGTAAAGGTCAGCACGGTCGTAAATCTGAAGATTTAATCGTAAAGGTTCCACCGGGAACAATAGTAAAAGATGAAAAAACAGGTGAAATTCTTGCCGATTTAGTAACGCATGAACAAACAGCTGTAATCGCAAAAGGTGGCCGCGGTGGCCGTGGTAATTCACGTTTCGCAACACCGACGAACCCAGCGCCAGAAATTGCTGAGAACGGGGAACCAGGTCAAGAACGTGATGTCACGCTAGAACTTAAAGTGCTAGCAGATGTTGGACTTGTTGGATTCCCAAGTGTAGGTAAATCTACATTATTATCTGTTGTATCATCAGCGCGTCCGAAAATTGCAGAGTATCACTTTACAACAATCGTTCCAAATCTTGGTGTTGTTGAAACTGGTGATAACCGCAGCTTCGTTATGGCTGACCTTCCTGGACTAATTGAAGGTGCACATGCCGGCGTCGGACTTGGACACCAATTCTTACGTCATATTGAGCGTACACGTGTAATCGTGCACGTTATTGATATGTCTGGTTTAGAAGGCCGTGAGCCATATGAAGATTATGTAACAATCAATAGTGAACTAAAAGAATACAATATGCGTTTAACTGAGCGTCCACAAGTTGTTGTTGCAAACAAAATGGATATGCCAGGTGCAGAAGAAAATTTACAAGCATTTAAAGAAAAATTGGGAGACGAAGTGAAAATTTTCCCAATCTCAGCTGTAACGAAACAAGGTGTTCGTGACTTACTATTTGAAGTAGCGAACTTATTAGAAACAACACCAGAATTCCCAATGTACGATGATGTAGAAGAATCTGAAGCAAGTGTAATGTACAAATTTGAATCTGAATCTAATTTTGAAATTACACGCGAAAGTGATGGCACATTTGTTATTTCTGGTTATGATATTGAGAAAACATTCAAAATGACAGACTTCTCACGTGATGAATCTGTACGCCGATTTGCTCGTCAAATGCGTGGAATGGGTATTGATGAAGCCCTTCGTGCACGTGGTGCAGTAGACGGAGATATTGTAAAAATTCTTGAACATCAATTTGAGTTTATCGATTAAATGAATGAAAAATGGACAATTATAGATGCGTTGAGCCACTCAAGACATGATTGGCTTAATCGTTTGCAGATGGTTAAAGGAAATCTTTCCCTTGGAAAGGTGGAAGAGATTCATATGCTCATCGATCGTTTTGTCCAAGAAGCGAGACAAGAATCCAATCTGATGGGGCTATCAATGCCTTTATTTTCAGAGTGGATTTTAACATATAATTGGAAACAGCAACCGTGCTTATTGGAGTACGAAGTATTAGGGAAATTACATAACTTATCTCATCTAGATGAGACTGTATGTACATGGACGAATCAGTTTTTCTTAATGCTTCAGCATAGTTTAGACGTATATGTTGAAAATTATGTTTGTATCACAATTGAATGTGACGCGGAGAATGCTCGTTTCTTTTTTGATTTTCGTGGTAAGCTAACGAGTGTAGAAGAACTACAGCATTGGCTTGCGAACCAAAACAATAAATGGTATTCCATTTCTTATACAGTACGAGACGAAGAAGTCTCAGTTATATTACAACCAATCGAAAAAAGTGTGGTGAAATAAATGTTAAGATTAGATCTTCAGTTTTTCGCATCTAAGAAAGGTGTAGGTAGTACAAAGAACGGTCGTGACTCTCAGTCAAAACGTCTTGGTGCTAAACGCGCAGATGGTCAAACGGTTTCAGGTGGTTCAATTCTTTACCGTCAACGCGGTACAAAAATTTATCCAGGTGTTAACGTTGGTCGTGGTGGCGATGACACTTTATACGCGAAAGTTGACGGCGTAGTACGCTTTGAGCGTCTTGGTCGTGACCGCAAACAAGTGAGCGTATATCCTGTTGCTCAAGAAGCATAAATGACTGGACATGCCGATTATGCGCCACATGGACAAGACCTTGTCTGTGCTGGAACTACAGCGGTTGTGTTTGGTTCTATAAATGCAGTGGAAGAGCTTTGTAATGTGCAGGCAACTATTGAACTCGGAAGTGATGGTGGATTCTTAACGTATGAATTGCCTAATGATTTAGACGTTCATGCAGCAGAAAAAGCTCAAACGCTTTTAGAAGGATTAGTTGTTTCGCTAAAGACGATCGAACTTGATTACGGAAAGTATATCCGTTTAATAGAAAAAGTGCAGGAGGTGTAAATGTACGCAATTATCGAAACAGGTGGAAAACAAATTAAAGTTGAAGCTGGTCAAGCAATCTACATTGAAAAATTAGATGTTGAAGCTGGTGAAACTGTTACTTTTGACAAAGTTCTTTTCGTTGGTGGCGAAAACGTTAAAGTTGGTAGCCCAGTTGTAGAAGGCGCAACAGTGACTGCTAAAGTTGAAAAACAAGGTCGCGCTAAGAAAATCATCGTTTTCAAATACAAAGCGAAAAAGAACAATCGTAAGAAACAAGGTCATCGTCAACCTTACACTAAGCTAGTTGTTGAAGCTATCAACGCTTAAATGAACTATGCTGGATCGGAAAAGCGCGTTGCAATTGAAGAGAAGAACAAAATTGTTGAATTTTTATGGAAACGTAATGAAGAACAAGAGATTGTTGGGCATATTTACGTTGGACGTATCGTAAGAACAATCGCTGGAATGAATGCAGCATTTGTAAACATCGGTTTAGAAAAACATGCGTATCTTTCATATGATGATGTACCGCCTTCTTATCGTATACATGAAGGACAAGCAGTACTCGTACAAGTTGTGAAAGAGGCGATTGATACGAAAGGACCGAAATTAACAGCGAATATAGAATTTACCGGGAAATATGTCGTTTATATGCCATATGATGAAATGCGCGCTGTTTCTCGGAAAATAAAAAATAATAAAAGAAGACAGCAGTTACTCGAAATTGAAGTAGAAGGGACAGGAGGTTATATTTTCCGCTCCGCTTCTGAAAAAGGAGAAATTGAAGAAATACAAACTGAAATGCAAAGGTTACAGCAGTTATATGAAGAGTTAAAAAGAAAAGAGGGCCAAGGAAAGGCACCGTTATTACTTCATCGACCAGCGACTTTTTTAGATCGTGTATTTCAAGAGAACCCAATTGAAACGATCGAAAAAATAGTTGTAGATATAAGAAGTGTAGTAAAAGAATTAGAAGACAAGGTCGGAAAAGAAAAAGTATCTTTTTATAATGAAAAATCTTCGATGTTTAATCATTTCGGAATAGAGCGAGAAATTGAAAAAGCACTTCAAAAAATTGTGTGGCTCCAAAATGGTGCTTATTTAATTGTGGAACAAATGGAGACGATGACTGTAATAGATGTGAATACGGGGAAATTTACTGGAAAACAAAATTTACAAGATACAGTACTTCGTACAAATGAAATGGCCGCTGACGAAATCGCTCGCCAATTAAGACTTCGCGATATTGGTGGAATGATATTAATCGACTTTATTAATATGAAAAAACGAGAAGATAAAGAAAAGGTAAGAGAACGTCTCATAGCTGCTATGCAAAATGATCGCACTTATACAAGGGTACTTGGGTTTACTGAGTTAGGGATTTTGGAGATGACACGTAAACGTAAAAAACATTCTTTACGTGACGTATTGCTAGAAGAGTGTGTACCGTGTAAGGCGACGGGATATGTAATGTCGTATGAAACGATTGCTTATGAGTTAGAGCGAGAACTCATTACATATGGCAATATAGAGGATGAAGCAGTATTAATCGCTGCACCTAAAGATTTGCAAAAACAATTTTTACAAAAAGAATTACAAAAAAATATTCCATTTGAAATTTATTTCCAAGATGATACTATCGAAAAGTACGCTATTATAAGATTTGGAAGTAAAAAAGAAATTGTAGAACGGAAAAAATAGTTGATTAAATATAAGGAAGTTTTAACGAAAATTTCAGTCCATCCGTTGTTTTGGGTTATTATTGTTATCGGTATTTTTACGGCGCGTTTTAAAGAGTTACTATTGTTGTTTTGTATCGTACTCATTCATGAACTCGGCCACGCTTTTGCAGCAGCGCATTATAATTGGCGTATTAAAAAAATTCAACTGTTACCATTTGGTGGTGTGGCTGAGCTTGAGGAACATGGAAATAAATCATTGAAAGAGGAACTTGTTGTCGTAATTGCAGGACCTATTCAACATATTTGGATGATGCTAGTAGGTTATATATTGTTTGAAATTGGCTGGCTGAATGCGGAATTATATTATTTTTTTATGTGGAATAATATAATTATTTTAGCGTTTAATTTACTCCCTATTTGGCCACTTGATGGTGGGAAAGTGTTGTTTAATGTATTATCATATCGTTTTCCTTATTTACAAGCACATGAAAAAATGATGCAATTGTCATGTGTTTTTTTTAGTGTCATATTAGGATGGCAGTTACTTTGGAATAATAACAATATTATGATGTGGGTACTACTCATATTTTTAGCAATATCGTTATATCAAGAATGGAAGCAAAGACGTTATGCGTTTATGCGCTTTTTATTAGAGCGTTATTACGGAAATAAAAGAGGGATTGAAAAGATTGCACCTATCGAGGTGCAATCAGAAGATCGTTTATATACGATTTTCACAAAATTTCGTAGAGGGTATAAGCACTCTATTATCATCCATGGAAAATATAAAGAGCATTACACATTGGATGAAAATGAATTACTCTATGCGTATTTTACTGAAAAACGAACAACTTCATCTGTTGAAGAATTAATCGGTTAGATGAAGAATAGAAGTGTAGAAGAAATTAAAAAGCGGATTGCGAAAAGGAAGGCAGAGCAAGAAAGGATGGAGGAAGAGCAGTATTTTACCGGAGGGAATTTTGATAGTGAAGGGGTATTTATTGAAGATGGAGAAAAGGAAATTCATCCTTTGTTTCGAAAGGAAGTTCTTTTCTTCAAAGTTTTATTATCAGCAATCTTAGTTCTTTCAGTTGCTATTTTATATAAGAATGCGCCTTCTTCTTTCGATGGTGCTAAAGCTGTTACAGAAAAAGTGATGAAAGAAGAGTTTCAGTTTGCTACTGTAGCGAAATGGTATGAAAAACAGTTTGGAAAACCTCTGGTCTTCTATTCTCCTAACGAGAAAAAAGAAGGGACAATCCAGCAAAAAGACTATGCAATTCCTGCTTCAGGAAAGGTAATGCAAGGATTTCAAAAAAATGGCCAAGGTGTATTTGTCCAAACGGCTACAAATGCAACAGTTGAGTCAGTAAATGAAGGATTAGTTGTTTTTGCAGGTAAGAAAGAGGAACTTGGAAATACGGTTCAAATTCAACATGCAGATGGCACGGAGTCGTGGTATGCAAATTTAAATGATATGTCAGTAAAGTTATATGATTACGTTTCAAAGAAACAAAAAATTGGAACGGTGAGTAATGATGCAAATAATAAAAATGGGAAATTTTATTTCGCAATAAAAAAGAATGAAAAATTTATTGATCCGATTCAGGTGATTTCATTTGATTAAGTGGGAGAGGCAATTGTAATTACATCTGGAAAGGGCGGAGTAGGTAAAACTACAACGTCTGCGAACATTGGTACAGCCCTAGCCTTATCTGGAAAGAAAGTGTGCTTAATTGACACAGATATTGGTCTTCGAAACTTAGACGTAGTAATGGGGCTGGAAAATCGTATTGTATTTGATCTTGTTGATGTCGTTGAAGGGCGTTGTCGTTTACCTCAGGCTCTTATTAAAGATAAACGTTTTGATGATCTTTATTTATTACCTGCAGCACAAACGAGTGATAAATCAGCGGTAACACCTGAACAAATGGATGAATTAATACAAGTATTACGTCAAGATTATGATTACATATTAATTGATTGTCCTGCGGGGATTGAGCAGGGATTTAAAAATGCGGTAGCTGGTGCGGATAAAGCAATCGTCGTTACGACGCCAGAAGTATCCTCAATGCGTGATGCAGATCGTATTATCGGGCTTTTAGAAAAAGAGGATATTGAACCACCGAAACTCGTTATTAACCGTGTACGTAGTCATATGCTTCATGAACAAGATATGTTAGATGTTGATGAAATCGTACGTACATTATCAATCGAGCTTCTTGGTGTTGTTGAAGACGATGATGAAGTTATTCGTGCTACAAATACAGGTGAACCTGTAGCGTTGCAACCGAGTGGAAAAGCAGCAATAGCTTATCGTAATATTGCAAGACGCTTGTTGGGTGAGAATGTACCATTACAAGCATTTGAACAAGAAAAGGTATCGGTATTTACAAAGATGAAAAACTTCTTTGGTATCCGTTAAGTGGAAGAAAAAAAGCAACAAAATGTAACGATAAAAGGGACAAAAGACGGGATAACGCTTCATTTAGATGACTGCTGTTCATTCTCTGAATTACTGAAAGAATTGGACGAAAAACTATCTACACATTACTATGATGGTGATGGTCGTTCTTTAATTGAAGTGCATGTGAAAGTGGGAAATCGTTATTTAACAGAAGTCCACCAAGAAGAGCTTCGTACGTTAATTCGTAATAAAAAGAATCTTGTTGTGGATTCAATTGAAAGTGATGTTATAACTAAAGCGGAAGCAATAGCATGGAAAGAAGAAACAGAGATTGTCCCTATTTCCAAAATTGTTCGCTCTGGACAAGTTTTACATGTAAAAGGAAATTTATTGTTAATTGGAGATGTTAATCCAGGCGGAACGGTTATCGCTGGGGGGAATATTTTTGTCGTAGGATCATTAAGAGGGATTGCACATGCTGGGTATTATGGGGATTCAGAGGCTGTAATCGCTGCATCTGTTATGAACCCGATGCAACTTCGAATTAGTGATGTGGCAATGCGGGCTCCGGAAGAGAAAGAAGACGGAGCAGAGACGGCAGAATGTGCGTATATTAATGAGGACAATCACATTGTTGTCGATCGCCTGCAACTTCTCACTCATCTTAGACCTAATTTAACAAAGTTAGAAAGGGGAATTGTATAGATGATAAAGATTTTAAAAAGAGCAGCTCTTCCTCTTTTGCTCCTTTTTGTTTTTCTGTTTGAAAATATGTTTGCTACTATTGTTCCAACAGAAGTTTTTTGGAAAGACAGTATAGCAGCGCCGCATTTCTTTATCATTGTGTTATGTTTTGTTACTGTGTACTATGGTCTGGTCCAAGGGATTTATTACGGGCTATTATTTGGTTTCTTATTTGATACCGTATACACAGAACTTGTCGGTATATATATATTTGCTTATCCGATTTTAGCTTATTTAGTTTATAGTGTGATGAAGGTACTACAATTGAATTTATTCATTGTTGTGTCTATCGTGTTAGCTAGCATTGCAGCATTAGAATATTATGTGTATGGATTTTTAACTTTGTTAGGACGTACTCATATGTCGGCGTATGTCTTTTTCACTGATCGTCTCCTTTCTACTTTATTGCTGAATGGAATTTTCTTATTGATAGTTTGTTTCCCACTGAGACGATATTTAGTGCGTCTTTCAAGAGCGATGGAAGAAAAAGAAAAAAGGATTTTCTAAGTGCCACAGTTTTTCTTAAACAAAAGATTAATTGTTTTGTTAGTTAGTATTATTCTTCTCGTGGCATTGATTGGAATCTCATTGAAAGAACGGAACAGTTTAACATGGCCAGAGCAGTTTGTTAAAGACACTGTCGGGGTTGTAGAACGTGTATTCCAAAAGCCAGCGAAATATGTAGCTGGATTCTTTGAAAATGTAGAGGATGTAAAGCGCACGTATGAAGAGAATAAAGAATTAAAAGCAAAAATAGATAACTATGCGAGTTTATCAAATAAAGTGAGACAATTAGAGGACGACAACAACAAATTAAGACAACTAACTGAAAAAAAAGAGTTGCCGAGCGATTATTCTGAAATTCCAGCTACTGTTGTTTCTCGCAATCCAGATAAATGGTACGACTTAATTGGAATTGATAAAGGGGCACAACAAGGGATTAAAAAGGATATGGCTGTTATGACTTCAAAAGGTTTCGTTGGACGCGTGAAAAGTGTATCTCAGTTTACAGCATCAGTAGAGTTGTTAAGTTCTATGAGTCGAACAAATCGTGTTTCTGCTTTTGTACAAGGAAATGAAAATATCTTCGGCTTAATCGAAGGTTATGACAAAGAAAAAAAATTGTTACTTTTCACAAAGATTGGTTCTGATGCACCAGTAGCTAAAGGGCAAATGGTTGTAACGTCTGGACTTGGTGGGGATATTTTCCCGAAAGGTCTTGAGATTGGGGAAATCGTTGATGTTCAACCAGATGCATACGGCTTAACAAAAACAGCTTATGTAAAACCTACCGCTGATTTAAATGACGTAGAGCATATTATAGTAGCTAAACGTGCAATGCCTTCAGCGCCATTAGAATAGATGTTTGGATTTGGTGGCTTTACTCGCGATCTTGGAATAGATTTAGGAACTGCGAACACGCTTGTATATGTAAAAGGAAAAGGTGTAGTTTTACGTGAACCTTCAGTAGTAGCATTACAAACTGATACGAAACAAATCGTTGCTGTAGGTAGCGATGCAAAACAAATGATTGGTCGTACACCAGGAAACGTAGTAGCACTTCGTCCGATGAAAGACGGTGTAATTGCTGATTACGAAACAACAGCAACAATGATGAAATATTACATTCAACAAGCTCAAAAATCAAACGGCTTCTTCTCACGTAAACCGTATGTAATGGTATGTGTACCGTCTGGTATTACAGCTGTTGAAAGACGTGCAGTAATTGATGCGACTCGTCAAGCGGGTGCTCGTGATGCATATCCAATCGAAGAACCATTTGCAGCAGCAATTGGTGCGAACTTACCTGTTTGGGAACCAACTGGTAGTATGGTTGTTGATATCGGTGGTGGTACAACAGAAGTTGCGATCATCTCATTAGGTGGTATTGTAACAAGTCAATCAGTTCGTGTTGCTGGTGATGATATGGATGATTCAATCATTCAGTACATTAAGAAAAGCTATAACTTAATGATTGGTGAAAGAACAGCAGAGGCATTAAAATTAGAAATCGGTTCTGCAGGCGAGCCAGAAGGTATCGAGCCTATGGAAATTCGTGGTCGTGATTTAGTAAGTGGTTTACCAAAAACAGTACTAATTCAACCAGAAGAAATTGCAGATGCATTAAAAGATACAGTAGATGCAATTGTAGAATCAGTTAAAAATACGTTGGAAAAAACTCCACCTGAATTAGCGGCAGATATTATGGACCGTGGTATTGTATTAACAGGCGGTGGTGCATTACTACGTAACTTAGATAAAGTGATTAGTGAAGAAACAAATATGCCAGTTCTTGTTGCAGAAAATCCATTAGATTGCGTAGCAATTGGAACAGGAAAAGCATTAGATAATATCGATCTTTTCAAAACGGCTGCTCGATAAATGGAAAAAAAGCGTATCGATGTTATCGCAAATGAAGAGTCCTTCCACAACTTATCATCATTTATAGAGTTAGAAGAATTGAACAAAACTATACGTGCATACAGAGATATTATCCGTATCTCTATTAAGCGTACTGACGTACAATCTAAACTGATTACATTACTTGAAATTTTAAAGCGCCACAGCTGCAAATATGTAGGTGTTAGTTTCCTATGCAAAAATAGAATTGCTGAAAAGATGGAAGTTTCATATAAGACTGTACAACGTTTAATGAAGAAGCTTGTGGATCTAGACATGATTAAACAGGTAGCAATGAAACGTAAAAAAGATATGTTGCAAACATCTAATGCTATTATCATTCAACCAATTGTGGCAGAAGTGTCCGACAAGGTAGATGCAAAAAGTCCTTCAAAGTGTCCTACCAATAAAACAACCCCTATTTCCTTAAAACAAAATATAAAAGATATAAACAAACGTAATAGTACTGGGGATAATACTATACCTGTGGACAACATTAAAAAAGCCGATTTCGTAGCTCACTGGGTACCAGAACGTTTTATTTCTTTAGTGCGCTCTTTTTATTCTGAATCAAAAACTATTCAAGAAATGTGGAAGATTATACGACAGTGTAATAAAGTTACAAACTTCTCTACAGGTAATAAAGCATTCACTAAAGACCAGGAGCTTACGATTGGTTTAAAAGCTGTTAAAGAGTTTGTAGTGAAAGTCAAGGCCGGAACAAAAATGAATAAAGGTAAATTCGCTTATTTCAACGGGATTGTAAATAACTTAATGGACAAGTATTTCTGGAATCATGAATTTATTTACGGAGAATGAATGGGAAGAATGACACTCATGCGCATTTTAAAACAGGCTTATCTTGAAATCTATAAAGCATTGGGAGACACTATGGTTCAGCCTGCTGTCCCTTTACATGAAAAAAAATATATAAAGAAAAATGAAAAACTTGCTACTTCTATGATGTTGGAACTTCGAGATCCTTTTTTACATTTGGACGGTCTTCCCTCCCCTTCTTCCTCACCTAAAATTGTTATTGTTGGGGCTGGACTAGCGGGACTAGCTTGTGCGTATCGATTGAAGCAAGCTGGTTATACAGCGACAATCTATGAAGCAAACGAACGGGTAGGAGGAAGAGTTCACACACGCCGAGGAGACTTCGCAGACGATCAATTTGTAGAAGCTGGAGGAGAGTTCATAGGTCCAGGAGCAATCAGAATTCAGCAGTTGGTGACTGAGCTGGGATTACAATTAGATAATCTAACTGCAGCTGAATTACCTGGAACAGAAATCATCTATTATTTTAATGGGGCCCCTTATTCGTTTGCAGATCTGGTAGCGGATTTCCAACAAATTTTTAATCAGATTCAAACCGATGTTACCTTAGCCGGCTTCCCTACCCTGTACAATCATTATACACAAAGGGGCTTTGAACTAGACCATATGTCTGTCACGGATTATATTAGTACGTATGTACCTGGGGGAATGAGTTCTAGATTAGGAAAATTTCTAGATGTAACTATTAATGCTTTTTTAAGTTCTGATTCAAGCGATACAAGTGCTCTATCTTTAGTCTATGGTTTGTCTTCTGGTGTCGGTGAAGTCGGAGAACAGTTACGTGTGCACGGGGGCAATGATCAAATCCCTAAGAAATTAAAACAGCGACTACACGGGCAAATTGAGATGAAAACACGTTTAATTGCCTTAAAAGAAAATGCAAACGGGAGCTATACACTTACATTCCAAAAGAAACAAGATATATTTGATGTAGAAGCAGACCATGTAGTCATGACGATTCCTTTTACCATTTTGCGTTCCTCTGTGGATTATAGTCAAGCTGGTATACAACCGTTAAAAGTATCCTCGTTCGGAGAGAAGGTAAATATTTTTAGATTGATTGAATGAATGGATCAATTAACAGCCGCAAACGAGCTACATATTTTAGGGAAACAAAATATCGCAGGATATGAATTCACTGGAATTGAGGGTGGATTTGGTGAAGGGAAGAAAGCGATATTAGTAAAAGATATTGCTGAAATTCATGGACAACCATTTAAAGAAGTGAATCGTCGCATTAATGATAATCGAAATCGTTTTAAAGATGGTGTGGACATTCTGGATGTTAGGGCTAGTGGGTTTGAGCCACTAGGTCAATTATTTGGATATACAAAGCAATCATTCAATCAATCTAAAAATATTTACCTTCTCTCCGAACGAGGATACTTTTAATTGGATAATCCACCAAGTGAAGAAACAAAGTTAAGAATGGTGGAATTTTTCATGAAAACATCTATCCCTCGTATTTTAGAAGAAGAACGTAAAGAAAAATTATATAAGGAAGGTGACGAATCATGAATGTATAATAGGTTAACGCAACAAGATATGGCTGATTTAATAGGAATTGATAAAAGAACATATGTTAATAAAGAGCATGGGGTTACTCAATTTAAAGCCAATGAAATGTTCTTGATCGCTCAAAAGCTTGGAAAAGGTATTGAAGAAATTTTTTTACCAACAAACTTCATGAAATATGAAGTTTTGGAGACGGATGGTGCTATTAATGGAACGAACTGTATTGGATAAATGAAACAAGATGTTTCTAAATATGTTGGTCAACAAATTAAAAACTTTAGGAAACTAAAGAAAATGACACAAAAAGAATTAGGTTTACGAATAGGAAAAAAACATAATACAATTTCATCTTATGAAAATGGTACAAATGAACCTGAACAAGATGTGCTATTCGCAATTGCACAAGCATTAGATATATCAATTAATGATTTGTTTCCGCCTACAAATGAGGTGTATAAGGCTAATAATAAAATTATTTCTTTAATAAATGAATCTGATTACACTTATTTCCCAACTTCAATTTCAGCTGGTTTACCTATACAAGTTGACGGAATGACAGAAATGGATTTGGAAACTATACGTATTCCTGATTCATTAATGGGGAAATGGGCAGGTAGAGAAGATATTTTTATGACTCGTGTTAATGGTGATTCAATGAATAAAGTCATACCTCATTCTTCTTTAATTGCCGTAAAAGAAGTGACATTAGAAGAACTTTATGATAATGACATGGTTGTTTTTAGTAATGGGTGTGATTATTGTGTAAAGCGTTTCTTTAATGACAAGGAAAATAAACGGTTAATATTCCGACCAGATTCTTATGATAATTGTTTCTTTGATTACACAGTATCTTATGAAGATGCCGCGAATATAAAAATACACGGTAAAGTAGTAATGTACTTAGTTTCATTAGACTAAGTGACTGTTGGGATTTATATAAGAGTAAGTACTGAGGAACAAGCGCGAGACGGTTTTTCTATCTCAGCTCAACGTGAAAAATTAAAAGCATACTGTGTGGCACAAGACTGGGATAATTTTAAGTTTTATGTGGATGAAGGTGTATCAGCAAAAGATACGAATCGACCACAATTAAGTATTTTATTAAATCATATTCAGCAAGGCCTAATCACCACTGTTCTCGTTTATCGTTTAGATCGTTTAACTCGTTCTGTTATGGATCTGTACAAGTTACTCGATACATTTGATAAATATAACTGCGCTTTTAAATCTGCAACAGAGGTTTATGATACTTCTACAGCAATGGGAAGAATGTTCATTACAATTGTTGCTGCACTTGCCCAATGGGAACGAGAAAATTTAGGTGAACGTGTACGAATGGGTCAATTAGAAAAAGCTAGACAAGGCGAATATTCAGCAAAAGCTCCTTTTGGATTCGATAAAAATAAACATAACAAACTTGTAATAAATGAGATTGAAAGTAAAGTGGTTTTAGATATAGTAAGAAAAACCGAAGAAGGTTACTCTATTAGACAACTCGCTATCCATTTAGACAGCTATGTTAAGCCTATAAGGGGCTACAAATGGCATATACGTACCATATTAGATATTCTTTCTAATAACGCCATGTACGGAGCTATAAAGTGGTCTAACGAAATAATTGAGGGTACACATGAAGGAATCATTACTAAAGAGCGGTTTATACAATTACAAAAAATACTATCTAGCAGAAAAAACATTAGAAAGAGACAAACACATTCAATTTTTATATATCAAATGAAATTAATATGCCCCAATTGTGGGAATCATTTGGGTAGTGAACGATCCAGATATTACAGAAAAAAAGATGAGCAACATGTGGAGTGTAATCAATATCGATGCCAGTCGTGTGCACTGAATAAACATACAACTAAACCTTTTGCTACTAGTGAAAGAAAGGTTTAGATGAATTACATTTCAAATTTACAATTTGAACAAGTACCTAAAATAAATAATGATAATAACGAATTAGAAATACTAAAAAAACAGATTAAAAAAGTGGAAAAACAAAGAGAAAAATACCAAAAAGCTTGGTCAAACGACTTAATGACAGACGATGAATTTACAGAACGGATGAATGAAACAAAAATAATATTGAAGTCTGCCAAAGAAAAGTTACAAACTTTAGAGGTGAATAACCATCAAGAGATAGATGTAGATGTGATAAAGGAAAAAGTGAATAATATCAAAAAAAATTGGTCTCATCTATCTCCTGATGAAAAGAAGCAATTCATAAGTATGTTTATAGAGAATATCAAAATTGATAAAAAAGACGGAGTTACAGAAGTATTGAATATAGAATTTTATTAGTTGCATGGGGTTTTCTTTGAGAAAACAGGTAAAAGGGGTGGAGAGATGAACGGTATTCGTGATGTTGTCAGAGAAGAACAGCCACGGGAGCGTTTATTATTAGAAGGAACAGGGAGTTTATCAAATCGGGAGCTTCTTGCAGTGTTACTCAGAACAGGTTCTAAAGAAGAGACAGTTTTAAAGTTGTCAGATAAAATTTTACATCACTTTGATGGTTTACGTATGTTGAAAGATGCAACGTTAGAAGAGTTAATCAGTATTCATGGTGTTGGGATTGCAAAGGCATCTCAGCTTATGGCTGCTTTTGAACTAGGTAGAAGAATGGTACGTTTAGAGTATCAAAATCGATATAGCATTCGAAGCCCAGAAGATTGTGCGAAATACATGATGGAAGAACTGCGCTTTTTACAACAAGAGCATTTTGTTTGTGTAAATGTAACATAAGTGAGAAAGGAAGGAGAAAATATGAGAAAAATTATTTTAGCTTCAGGATCACCTCGGAGGAAGGAATTGCTGGAGTTAGCTAGCGTACCATTTGAAATCGTTGTAAGTGAAGTAGAAGAAACGATTGGTGCGTATTCATCACCTCCTGATATTGTTATGTCCCTTGCTTTGCAAAAAGCATCTGCGGTAGCAGAAAATAATAGTGATCACATTGTGTTAGGTGCAGACACAATCGTTACATATGAGTCGCGTATTCTTGGAAAGCCTTCTAATGAGGTTGAGGCGAAAGAAATGTTACAATTATTATCAGGAAAAACACACGAAGTGTATACAGGTGTGGCAATTATATCGAAAGAAAAAACGGTCACTTTTTATGAGCGTACAGAAGTTACGTTTTGGGAATTAACAGAAGAGGAAATCGACGTATATGTTGCATCGAAAGAACCTCTTGATAAAGCAGGAAGTTATGGTATCCAAGGAAAAGGGTCTATTTTTGTTCAACATATTCAAGGAGATTACTACAGTGTAGTCGGCTTACCAATTGCACGTCTTGTCCGGGAATTAAAACAATTTGATATTGATGTAACCCATGCGTAAATGGACAAGCAATCACGAACGATCTCGGTGAAAGTAAATGGAACAGAAGCGAAGTATGAAGAAAAGAAGAAAGATGAGTTTGAATGGATGGTAGTGGAAAGTGAAAGACCGAAAAACGTTGTTCCGTTTCAAAAAAAGAAATCAGCGCCCGTGGAAAAATACAGAAAGAAGTGGAGTAATACATTAATTGTAATTGTTGCAACTGCAATTATAATTGGTACGGCGTTTGGAATGGGAATGCTGCAGTTGCTTACAGGGCAAGGGACAACAGGGGAGAGCACGGTAACGGCTTCGAAGCAGACTGAAAATGAAGAATCAAAGGTGGACGGAACGGAAGAACAAACACCAGCATCAAAAGAGGAAAAACAAAAAGCGCAGACAGGAACGTCATTAGAGCCAATGAAATTATTTTTTGTTCAAGGTGGGCTTTATTCTTCCAAAGAAACGGGACAGGCCGCTCTTGAAGAATGGAAAGGTAACGGAGGGGTTGCTGCTTTGAAACCGAGCGGTGATAAGTATGCACTAATTGTTGGTATTGCTAGCGATGAACAGGCTATAAATCAATTAATGACGCAGTATAAAAACGATGGTGTCTCCGTTTTAAAAAAGAACTGGGATATTACGGATAAAGCGTTGCTTAAAGATAATAAAGAAATAGGAGCATTTTTAACGAAAGTACAGCCATTATATACTCATTTAGCAAAATATGCTTCTAGCGTACAAGCTAGTGGGAAAAGTAATGTAAAAGATATAGAAGTAATTGAGAAAGAATGGAAAGCAATTGAAAAAGTAGGGAAAAGTATGAAGCAGGAGGAGGTAAAAAAGCTGTATATGTATACGTCAATAGCTGTGCAAACAGTGAAGGACGGAAAGGGCGATAAAGAATCTTTGGCGAAATTAAATCAAGTTGTTATTGATGGTATACTTTCGTATGAAAAAATTGTTTCACAAAAAGTGAAATGAGTGATACATACATACGAAGAAGCGATAGGGTGGATTCATAGTCGATTGAAGTTTGGCATTAAACCAGGACTAGAAAGAATGAGCTGGATGCTAGAAGAACTCGGAAATCCAGAGCGTCATATAAAATGTGTTCATCTTGCTGGTACAAATGGAAAAGGTTCAACTTTAACGTATATGCGCTATATGCTAGAAGGTGCAAAATATAAGGTTGGAACGTTCACCTCTCCTTACATTGAAACATTTAATGAGCGTATTAGTGTGAACGGAACACCAATTGCAGATGAAGAGATTGCGGAACTTGTAAACATGGTAAAGCCAGTCGTTGAAAAACTAGACGAGACAGGTTTAGGGGAAGCGACTGAGTTTGAGATTATTACTGTTATGGCGATTTGTTATTTCGGTAAAATCAATTTCTGTGATGTTGTTTTATTTGAAACAGGGCTTGGAGGGCGCTTTGACTCTACGAATGTTATTCATCCTGTTCTCACAATTATTACAAATATCGGTCACGATCATATGCATATTTTAGGGGATACACTAGGAGAAATTGCGTATGAGAAGGCAGGAATTATTAAGTCGGGTGTTCCGGTTATTACAGGCGTGCAAGATGATGAAGCATTGCAAGTCATTCAAAAGGTTGCAAAGGAAAATCATGCAAACTTATATGAACTGGGCAAACATTTTACAGCGTTACATAAACAGTCTAACGAAGATGGGGAACGTTTCGATTTTGCTTGTCCTTTCGCATCTTTTGAAGATGTTCGAATGTCAATGAAAGGTGTTCACCAAGTAGGAAATGCTTCACTCGCACTTATGGCAATTATGTATTTAAAAACATATGTATCATTTTTAATTGAGGAAGAGGAAATAAGAGCTGGATTACATGAAGCGTATTGGATTGGCCGGTTTGAAAAGCTGAAAAGTAATCCTGATATTATAATAGATGGTGCTCATAATCCAGAAGGTATTGAGAGCCTTGTGAAAACAGTAGAGGCACATTATAAAGATAAAAATATAATAGTTTTATTTACTGCACTTGGTGATAAACAGTTGCATAACATGGTAGGTCAATTAGAAACAATTGCCGATGAAATTATTTTTACAACATTCGCCTTTGATCGTGCCATTTCTGCTGACAAACTTGCATCGCATTCGCAAAAAGAATCAAAAATAGTCTTTGAAGATTGGAAAGAGGCAATTGATACAAAGGTTGAAATGATAGGGGAAAATGATGTCTTTATCATAACGGGTTCTCTATATTTCATTTCTGAAGTTAGAAAATATATTCGCGAGAAAAACTAGATGTCAAACACGGAAAAGAATTTACCAACTAAATATGATCATATGTCCGTTGAAGAAGGCCTTTATCAATGGTGGCTTGAAGGCAAATATTTCGAAGCAACAGGAGACGAGAAGAAACAACCGTATACAATTGTAATTCCACCTCCGAACGTAACTGGTAAGTTACACTTAGGTCATGCTTGGGATACAACTCTTCAAGATATTTTAACTCGTACGAAGCGTATGCAAGGATACGATGTATTATGGCTTCCAGGAATGGACCATGCTGGTATCGCAACACAAGCGAAAGTAGAAGGAAAACTTCGTGAAGAAGGTATTTCACGTTACGATCTTGGCCGTGAGAAATTCCTTGAAAAAGCTTGGGAGTGGAAAGAAGAGTACGCTTCTCACATTCGTCAACAATGGGGAAAAGTTGGTTTAGGACTAGACTATTCTCGTGAACGTTTCACATTAGACGAAGGTTTATCTGATGCAGTTAATAAAGTATTCGTTCAATTATACGAAAAAGGCTTAATTTACCGCGGTGAATATATTATCAACTGGGACCCAGCAACACGTACAGCTCTTTCTGATATCGAAGTAATTCATAAAGAAGTTCAAGGTGCATTCTACCATATGAACTATCCGTTAACAGATGGTTCTGGTCACATTCGTCTTGCAACTACTCGTCCAGAAACGATGCTTGGTGATACAGCTGTAGCAGTTCATCCAGAAGACGATCGTTACAAACATTTAATCGGAAAAACAGTTACACTTCCAATCGTAGGCCGTGAGATTCCGATTATTGCCGATGAGTACGTAGAAAAAGACTTCGGAACAGGCGTTGTAAAAATTACACCAGCTCATGACCCGAATGACTTTGAAGTAGGTAACCGTCATGACTTACCACGCATCTTAGTAATGAACGAAGATGGAACGATGAACGAAAAAGCTGGTAAGTATAACGGTATGGATCGTTTCGAATGCCGTAAAGCGTTAGTGAAAGACTTACAAGAAGCGGGCGTATTAGTAGAAATTGAGCCTCATATGCATTCAGTAGGTCATAGTGAGCGTAGCGGTGCAGTTGTTGAGCCTTATTTATCAACACAATGGTTCGTAAAAATGGCTCCACTTGCAGAAAAAGCAGTAGCACTTCAACAAAAAGAAGAAGAAAAAGTAACGTTCGTACCAGAGCGTTTTGAAAACACATACTTACGCTGGATGGAAAACATTCATGACTGGTGTATTTCTCGTCAATTATGGTGGGGACACCGCATTCCAGCTTGGTATCATAAAGAAACTGGTGAAGTATACGTAGGTACTGAAGCGCCAGCGGATATTGAAAACTGGAATCAAGATAACGACGTACTTGATACATGGTTTAGCTCAGCGTTATGGCCGTTCTCAACACTTGGTTGGCCAAATGAAGAGGCAGTAGACTTTAAAAAGTTCTATTCAACAGATGCTTTAGTAACTGGTTATGACATCATCTTCTTCTGGGTATCTCGTATGATTTTCCAAGGTTTAGAGTTTACAGGAGAGCGTCCATTTAAAGATGTATTAATTCACGGTTTAGTTCGTGATGAACAGGGACGTAAAATGAGCAAATCTCTTGGTAACGGTATCGACCCGATGGATGTTATCGAGAAGTACGGCGCAGATGCAATGCGTTACTTCTTATCAACAGGAAGTGCACCAGGCCAAGATTTACGTTTCAGCATGGAAAAAGTAGAATCTACTTGGAACTTCATTAATAAAATTTGGAACGCATCACGTTTCGTATTAATGAACATGGATGATATGAAGTATGAAGAAATTGATTTAACTGGTGAAAAATCAGTTGCAGATAAGTGGATTTTAACTCGCTTAAACGAAACAATCGAAAGTGTAACACGTAACATGGATAAATATGAGTTCGGTGAAGCTGGTCGTTCATTATACAACTTCATTTGGGATGATTTCTGTGACTGGTACATTGAGATGGCGAAACTTCCACTATACGGTGAAGATGAAGCAGCTAAGAAAACAACTCGTTCTATTTTAGCTTACGTATTAGACCAAACGATGCGTCTATTACACCCATTCATGCCGTTCGTAACAGAGAAAATTTGGCAACATTTACCGCACGAAGGCGAGTCTATTACAGTAGCAGCGTGGCCAACAGTTCGCGAAGATTTACAAGATAAAGAAGCGGCAGCAGAAATGCACCTTCTAGTTGATATCATTCGCTCTGTTCGTAACATCCGTGCAGAAGTAAATACGCCAATGAGCAAAAAAGTTCAAATGCAAATTAAAGCAAAAGATGAGGCTATCCTTGCTCAACTTACGAAAAACGGCTCTTACATTGAGCGTTTCTGTAACCCAAGTGAATTAACAATTCAAACGAATTTACAAGCGCCAGAAAAAGCGATGACTGCAATCGTATCAGGTGCAGAGTTATTCTTACCGTTAGCTGATCTTATCAATCTTGATGAAGAGAGAGCACGTCTTGAAAAAGAACTTGAGAAGTTTGATAAAGAGGTAGAACGTGTACAGAAGAAACTTTCAAACCAAGGTTTCGTAGCGAAAGCTCCTGCAGAAGTTATTGACGGAGAGCGTGCAAAAGAACAAGATTATTTAGAAAAACGCGAAGCAGTTCGCCAACGTCTAGCAGATCTTGAGAAATAAATGGATATTGAATTACGAAATCGCTATGAACCCATTGTAAGGCAATATAGATTGGATACGCATCATATGGAAGAGCACGGAAGTGTAACGAAAATTTACACGAATCAAGGTCCATATGCGTTAAAGAAAATAGAAGATAGAAAGTTAGAGCGGAATAACTTTCTGCATCATATTCAATATTTGAAGGAGAAAGGTTTTTCAAATTATGTACCTATATACCATGCGACGGATGGGAATTATATTTTAAGTGACGGGACTTATAATTATTATTTAATGCCTTGGTTAGAACGTGCGGAAGGAAACGGCGAGGATAATGATCAATACCATAAAATGTTTCAAACGCTTGGAACGTTGCACCAAAAAACGGTGAAAGAAGAAACATATACAGAAGAGGATTTAGAAAAACATTACACAAGTATATCCGATCGTTGGGAAAATGATGGTGAGATGTTAGAAGAGTTTCTTGTAGAATCTGAAGCGAAGTGGTATATGTCTCCGTTTGAATTACAATATTGTACGTACTATCATCATGTAATGAGGGCGCGTGAATTTGCAACGAAGCAATTAAATGAGTGGAACGATGCGATGAAAGAAAAAGATAAAACACGCATTACTTTTGTGCATGGTAACGTGTCACTTAATCATTTTTTATTTGACTATGAACGGAATGGCTATTTTATTAGTTTAGAAAAATCGAAGTTTGCAACGCCTGTGCAAGATATTGTAGGGTTTTATTCGCGGTCTTTAAACACATATCCAATTGCGCGAAGTGATCGTTTTGAATGGTATCAAATGTACCAAAAAAACTTCCCGTTTACGAAAGAAGAGCAACTGCTCATGTATGCTTACATGACCTATCCATCACAATTTATTCGGCAAATTGAGTCTTATAAAAGAAGAAGGCAGAGTCGCAATAAGGAAAATGAGATTCGCGGAGTAAAGAGCTTGCAACAATCACATTGGCTCGTTAGCAATGTAGAATATTTCCTGTCACAATTACAAGCTGCCCAGCAAGGGAACGGATAAATGACATATAGTTTGGGAGGGGGAAAAGAAGTGACAACAGATCATTCGTTACGATTTTCATTAAAAGAATCTGTTTGGTTCCAAAAAGGACAGGAAGTCGAAGAACTTTTGTCAATTTCGTTAGATCCAGACGTTGAGATAGAAGAACTTGATCATGAAGTTATCGTGAGAGGGCAGTTAGATTTAACGGGAGAGTATGTTGCAAGGCAAGATGATTCAGCCTATTCATTAAGAGAACTATCGCCAGCAAAGTCAATTGATTATGTAGAAACAAGGGAAGATGGGGTGAATGAACTTGTTCATTCCTTTCCACTTGAAATATCAATTCCAAGAAATCGAGTGAAAGTAATTGAAGAATTATATGTATCAATTGAGGAATTTGATTATGAATTGAAGGAAAATGGTTGCTTACAATTATTAGCGGATATATCTATTACAGGTTTATGTGATGAGGAAAGAATCGAGGATGAAGAGGAAGAAACGGCGTATGCTGAGTTAGAAGATGATTCAGCTGAAGAGGATGAAAATAGACCCGCGCCGCATGTAGCGGAAGCAACCTATAAAGAATCGGATGAATGGGAGGATTACGCATTTGAACCGTTCCAGCTAGAAGAAAGAAAAGAGCAAGAAGAAGCGGAAGAGGAATTGGCAGAACATGAATTTTCCGAGCGTGAAGAGGAGCAAGAAACGACGCTGCAATTTGAATTGTTTGGACGAAAAGATTATCAAAAAGAAAAAGCGAAAAAGCAGGAAGAGCAAGAAGAAGCATACTCACAGCGAGATGAAAATGCGCTTTATTTAACACAATTATTTACGAAAGAACCGGAAGAAGAATTTACGAAGTTAAGAATGTATTTCGTGCAAGAAGGGGATACAATCGAATCTGTTGCAGAACGTTATGACACGTCTGTACAAAACTTATACCGTGTCAATCAAACAGAAGATATATATTTAACTACGGGACAAATTATTTATATTCCCGTTTCAAAGGCAAAGGCGAAATAAATGAAAAAGTTTGATAAGTCGATTGCGGCGTTTGAAGAGGCACAAGACTTAATGCCTGGTGGCGTAAACAGCCCTGTTCGTGCCTTTAAATCTGTTGGTATGAATCCGTTGTTTATGGAGCGTGGAAAAGGCTCTAAAGTATATGATATTGATGGAAATGAATACATCGATTATGTATTATCATGGGGTCCTTTAATTCATGGTCATGCAAATGATCGTGTTGTTGAAGCGTTAAAATCTGTTGCTGAAAGAGGTACAAGCTTCGGTGCACCGACAGAAATCGAAAATAAATTAGCGAAACTTGTTATTGAGCGTGTACCATCGATTGAAATTGTCCGTATGGTTAACTCTGGAACAGAAGCGACAATGAGTGCACTACGTTTAGCTCGTGGTTATACAGGCCGTAACAAAATTTTAAAATTTATTGGTTGTTACCACGGTCATGGTGATTCGTTATTAATTAAAGCTGGTTCTGGTGTGGCGACTCTAGGTCTACCAGATAGCCCTGGTGTACCAGAAGGTGTAGCGAAAAATACGATTACAGTAGCTTATAATGATTTAGAAAGTGTGAAATACGCTTTTGAACAATTCGGTGATGATATTGCTTGTGTAATTGTAGAACCAGTAGCAGGGAATATGGGGGTTGTTCCTCCGCAACCAGGATTTTTAGAAGGGCTTCGTGAAGTAACAGAACAAAACGGTGCACTGCTTATTTTTGATGAAGTAATGACAGGATTCCGTGTTGCTTATAACTGTGGACAAGGTTACTACGGTGTAACACCTGATTTAACTTGTTTAGGTAAAGTAATCGGTGGTGGCTTACCAGTAGGAGCGTACGGTGGTAAAGCAGAAATTATGCGTCAAGTTGCGCCGAGCGGACCGATTTATCAAGCGGGTACTTTATCAGGTAACCCACTTGCAATGGCAGCAGGTTATGAAACGTTAGTACAATTAACGCCAGAATCATATGTAGAGTTTGAGCGTAAAGCAGAAATGTTAGAAGCAGGACTACGTAAAGCGGCTGAAAAACATGGTATTCCTCATCATATTAACCGTGCAGGTTCTATGATTGGTATTTTCTTTACAGATGAGCCAGTTATTAATTACGATACAGCGAAATCTTCAAACTTAGAATTCTTCGCGGCTTACTATCGTGAAATGGTAGAACAAGGTGTATTCTTGCCACCATCTCAATTTGAAGGTTTGTTTTTATCGACAGCACATAGTGATGCAGATATTGAAGCGACGATCGCAGCGGCTGAAATTGCAATGTCAAAGTTACAAGCATAAATGAACTCTTTACAATTTAATCGTCATCGTCGCTTAAGACAAAGCGGGGGCATGCGTGCGCTTGTGCGTGAAACGTTTTTACATACGGAAGATTTTATTTACCCTATTTTTGTATTAGAAGGAGAGAATGTTCGTAATGAAGTTCCTTCTATGCCAGGCGTATATCAAATCTCTTTAGATTTATTGCAAGCTGAAATGCAAGAGGTTGTTGATTTAGGTATTCGTTCTGTTATTGTATTTGGTTTACCTGCTGAAAAGGATGAAGTTGGATCATCAGCATATTGTGATCATGGAATTGTACAGCGTGCCATTAAGCAAATTAAAGGTGAATTCCCTGAGTTAGTAGTAGTTGCGGATACATGTTTATGTCAATTCACAAGCCATGGTCATTGCGGTGTAATTGAAGATGGTATTATTTTAAATGACGAGTCTCTTACAGTACTTGCGAAAACAGCTGTAAGCCAAGCGAAAGCAGGAGCGGACATTATTGCGCCATCAAACATGATGGACGGATTCGTAACAGCAATTCGCCATGCGTTAGATGAGAATGGTTTTGGACACGTGCCAGTTATGTCGTACGCTGTGAAATATTCATCAGCATTTTATGGACCGTTCCGTGATGCTGCACACGGTGCGCCACAATTTGGTGACCGTAAAACATATCAAATGGACCCAGCGAACCGTACGGAAGCATTCCGTGAAGCAGAATCAGATGTAATGGAAGGTGCTGATTTCTTAATTGTAAAGCCAGCTCTTTCTTACTTAGATATCATTCGTGATGTGAAAAATAACTTTAATTTACCAATCGTTGCTTACAACGTAAGTGGTGAATATTCAATGATTAAAGCGGCAGCGCAAAATGGTTGGATTAATGAAAAAGAAGTTGTGCTTGAAAAATTAATTAGCATGAAACGTGCAGGAGCAGACTTAATTATTACGTATCATGCGAAAGATGCAGCAAAATGGTTACAAGAAGGAGGCGCTAAATAAATGAATGCTCTTGTGGGCAAAACAGTATTGATTACACGTGCCCAGCATCAAGCGAAACAAATGAGTGTAGCAGTGAAAGAACGGAGCGGAATTCCATTGGAAATTCCGCTTTTGCGTATGGAAGGCACATCTCATAGGCGAATTCACCATATAGCAAGGCAGCTACATTCGTATGACTGGGTAATTTTTACGAGTAAAAATGGTGTAACTTTTTTTCTAGATGGTTTGGAAAAGAAACTACCATTAACTATTAAAATCGCTGCGGTAGGCGTGAAAACAAAATTAGAGTTAGAAAAAAGGGGCTATCAAGTTCATTTTGTTCCGACCTCATTTGTTGCAGAAGTATTTGCCGAAGAGTTTCTAAAAGAATTAAGTGGAAACGAGCGTATTTTATTTCCGAAAGGGAATTTAGCGAGAGATGTAATTCCAGTTAAACTTCGGGGAATTGGTGTTTCTCTAGATGAGCTAATCGTATACGGTACGAAAGTAAATGTAGAGAAAAAACAAGAACTTATAACAGCATTGAAATTAAGGAAAGTAAATATTATTACATTTACGAGTCCTTCAACTGTTGATAGTTTTGTTTGTTTACTTGAGGGCACAAACTGGAGAGAATGGACAAAAAAATGTACAATTGCTTGTATAGGGCCTATTACGGAAAAAGAGGCGAACCTTTATTTTCCGCATGTTATTGTGCCGAAAGAGTACACTGTAGAAGCATTACTACAATGCATTTGTGAATCTATAAAGTGAATGCGCAAAATTATTGTAGGTTCACGAAAGAGTAAACTAGCATTAACACAAACAAACTGGTTTATTGATCAGTTAAAAGCACTTGGTTTACCATATGAATTTGAAGTAAAAGAAATTGTCACTAAAGGTGATGTGATTTTAGATGTTACTCTTTCAAAAGTAGGCGGAAAAGGTTTGTTCGTTAAAGAAATTGAACATGCGTTACTTACGAAAGAAATAGATATGGCTGTACATAGTATGAAAGATATGCCGGCCGTACTTCCAGAAGGATTAATGATTGGTTGTACACCAAAGCGTGTTGACCCTCGTGATGCTTTTATTTCTAAAAGCGGAGAATCGTTTGAAGATTTAGCAGAAGGTGCGATTTTAGGAACGAGTAGTTTAAGACGTAGTGCACAGTTATTAGCTGCGAGACCAGATTTACAAGTGAAATGGATTCGCGGAAATATCGATACACGTTTACGTAAATTAAAAGAAGAAGATTATGATGCAATTATTTTAGCGACAGCTGGATTACAAAGAATGGGCTGGGATGATGAAGTGATTACAGAATATTTAGATGAAACGTTATGTGTACCAGCTGTAGGACAAGGTGCATTAGCGATTGAATGTCGTGAGGCCGATAACGATTTATTACAGTTGTTATCGCATATGAATGATGCAGTAACAGAAAGAACAGTGGCAGCGGAGCGAGTATTTCTTCATAAACTTGAAGGTGGATGCCAAGTTCCGATCGCTGGATATGCAACTCTTACAAAGGATGATGCAATCGAATTAACAGCTCTTGTCGGTTCTATGGACGGCTCTGTTTTATTAAAAGAGACAGTGGTAGGCGTTGAACCAAAGGAAGTAGGGCTAGAGGCTGCGGACCGTTTAATTAAACAAGGCGCAAAAGAACTCATTCTTGCTGCAAATAAGGGACAACAATAAATGAGTTTTTTAAATAACAGTATTATTTATCATATTGCAATTATTTTATATGCTTGTAGCATTAGTTTATATTTTATAGATTATTTCCAAAGTAACCGAAAGGCGAACCGATTTGCTTTTTGGTTACTTTCGATTGTATGGGTATTGCAGTCAATTTTTATGTTGCTTAGGGCGACAGATTCAGAAACGAATCCCATTTTAACTTTATTATCAGGAATTTATTTTTATGTTTGGTTATTGATTACGATGTCGTTAGTCATAAATCGATTTATGCGCGTTGATTTTTTAGTCTTTTTTACAAATGTTGTCGCATTTGGCGTAAGCGCTTTTTCTATTTTTACACCGCTCGGAAAAATGTCGCCAGTACTTGCAGAGCAATTAGTTTCAGAACTTGTATACGTGCATGTTGGAATGGCGATTATTTCTTATGCAACGTTTACGGTATCGTTTATTTTTTCTATTATGTATTTACTGCAATATCGCCTATTAAAAAAGAAAAAGTGGAATGCGAGATTAAGAAGGTTAGGGAATTTGCCGAAGCTTGAATCTACGTCTTACGGATTAAATTTATTTTCTGTTCCATTTTTCTTACTAGCAATTTTATTAGGATGCATATGGGGCTATACAAAATTGGACAATTTCCATTGGTATGATACGAAAGTAATCGGTTCGTTTGTCGTTCTATTTGTATATTGTGCGGGCTTGTATTTACGAGTGACAGATGTGTTGCAAGGGAAGAAAATTGTACTGTGGAATGTAGGGGCATTTCTCGTAATGCTAGTTAACATTTTTCTATTAAGTAGTTTATCTAATTTCCACTTTTGGTATTTATAAGTGCATATTCTTGTTGTTAGTGTAAATTATCGAACAGCCCCTGTAGAATTTCGTGAGAAACTCACATTTCAGGCAGCAGAGCTAGAACAAGCAATGACTACATTACAAAATCAAAAGAGCGTGTTAGAAAATGTCATTGTATCAACTTGTAATCGCACTGAGATTTATGCTGTTGTCGATCAATTACACACGGGACGGTATTACATTAAGAAGTTTTTAGCTGATTGGTTTCAGCTTGAAATAGAAGAAGTCGCACCATATTTAACTATTTTTGAACAAGATGGTGCAATAGATCATTTATTCCGCGTAACGTGCGGTTTAGATTCTATGGTAGTTGGAGAAACGCAGATTTTAGGTCAAATAAAAGATAGCTTTTTAGAAGCGCAACAAGTAAAAGCGACAGGCACAATTTTTAATGAATTGTTTAAGCAAGTCATTACGTTAGCAAAACGTGCTCACTCAGAAACAACAATTGGTGAGAGTGCAATGTCTGTTAGTTATGCTGCTGTTGAACTTGGAAAGAAAATATTTGGTGAGTTAACAGATTGTCATGTACTTATTCTTGGTGCTGGTAAAATGGGAGAACTTGCATTACAAAACTTATACGGAAGTGGTGCTCGTAAAGTAACAGTTATGAATAGAACGCTTTCGAAAGCAGAAGTAATGGCTGAGAAATATATGGGACATGCAAAATCTTTAAGTGAATTACAATGTGCATTATTAGAAGCGGACATTTTAATTAGTTCCACTGGTGCATCAGAGTATGTCATTACGAAAGAGATGATGACAAAGGTAGAGAAAATGCGCTCTGGTCGTCCTTTATTTATGGTTGATATTGCAGTACCACGTGATATTGATCCAGCGATTGATCAGTTAGAAGGTTCTTTCTTATATGACATTGATGATCTGCAAGGAGTAGTGGAAGCAAATCGTGCTGAGCGTTTGAAAGAAGCAGAGAAAATTCAATTTATGATTGAAGAGGAAATTGTTCTATTTAAAACGTGGTTAAGTACACTTGGTGTTGTTCCGTTAATAGCAGCTCTTCGTGATAAGGCACTTGTAATCCAAAGCGAAACGATGGAAAGTCTTGAACGAAAAATACCAAATCTTAGTGATCGTGAGAAAAAAGTAATTAGTAAGCATACGAAAAGTATTATTAACCAATTATTAAAAGACCCAATTTTAGTAGCGAAAGAAATAGCTGCTGAAGAGGGAGCGGGCGAAAAATTAGCGTTGTTTGCAAAGATTTTTGATTTAGAAACGGAAGAAGTAGAGAGTCGTGCGGAAGAAGTAGAACATAAAAGAGTGTGGACACCATCCGTTCCATCTTTATAAATGATAGAAGATCCTTTGCATCTAGATAACCAACTTTGTTTTTCTATTTACGCCTGTTCTAGAGAGGTTACACGTTTTTATCGACCGTATTTAGACGAAATGGGCATTACGTACCCCCAGTACATTACTTTACTCGTACTATGGGAACAAGACGGACTAACAGTAAAAGAAATTGGAGAACGTCTATTTCTAGATTCCGGCACATTAACACCTATGTTAAAACGGATGGAATCATTAAACATTGTAAAACGTGTTCGTTCAAAAGAAGATGAGCGAAAAGTTTGTATTGAATTAACAGAACAAGGTAAAGATTTAAAAGAAAAGGCTTGTTCATTACCGAAAACGATGGCTACAAATTTAGGGATTACAGAGCAAGAGTATCATTCTTTATTAATCCAATTAAATAAACTAATTGAAACAATGAAAACAATAAATGATAGAAAAGGGGAATAAATGGATAAATTATATACTGCTTCAGTAACAGCAACAGGTGGAAGAAACGGGAAAGTAGTTTCAGATGATGGCATATTAAATCTTGATGTAAAAATGCCGAAAGCACTAGGTGGTGCTGGTGGGGAGGCAACAAACCCTGAGCAACTATTTGCCGCTGGTTATGCCGCTTGTTTTGATAGTGCATTGCAACTTGTCATTCGTACAAAACGTGTGAAAGTGGAAAGTACAGAAGTAACTGCTCACGTTTCTATCGGCAAAGATACAGATGGTGGTTTCGGACTATCTGCTGTACTTGACGTACATGTCGCTGGCGTTTCTCATACCGAAGCACAAGAACTTGTAGAAGCCGCTCACGGTGTATGTCCGTACTCTAAAGCAACACGCGGGAATATTGAAGTAACATTAAACGTACGCTAAATGAAAGTAACAAAAGCAGATATTGTAATTAGTGCTGTTAAACCAGAACAATATCCAGACAGTGATTTACCAGAAATTGCATTAGCGGGTCGTTCAAATGTCGGGAAGTCTTCCTTTATTAATAAAATTTTAAATCGTAAAAAGTTAGTACGTATTTCTTCTAAACCAGGAAAAACGCAAACGCTGAACTTTTTCTTAATCAATGAGATGATGCATTTTGTTGACGTTCCAGGGTATGGATATGCGAAAGTATCTAAAACGGAGCGCGCGGCATGGGGCAAGATGATTGAAACGTACTTTACAACACGGCAGCAATTAGACGCAGCTGTATTAGTAGTTGATTTACGTCACCAACCAACAAAAGATGACGTGATGATGTATGATTTCTTAAAGCATTATGAAATCCCAACCATTATTATTGCAACGAAAGCCGATAAAATTCCGAAAGGGAAATGGCAAAAGCATTTAAAAGTTGTAAAAGAAACGCTTGCTGTTGAAATTGGCGATGAAATCGTTCTATTCTCTTCTGAAACAGGACTTGGAAAAGAAGAAGCATGGAAGGCAATTCATAAAATGACAAAAACAAAAAACGCGTGAATGGTTCTGCATCTTGATGTAGGACGTGATAAATCGATACAGGCACTAGAGCAGGCAGCAATGGATGAAAATATCATCTTTTTAGCGATGCAAAAAGAAATGAATATCGATGATCCGAAAGAAGATGACATGTATAGTGTAGGTACAGTTGCGAAAGTGAAGCAAATGTTGAAATTGCCGAACGGTACGCTACGTGTCCTTGTAGAAGGTTTACATAGAGCAGAAGTAATAGAGTTTATTGAAGAAGAAAATGTAGTACAAGTTTCTATTAGAACGGTAACTGAAGAAGTGGAAGATGATTTAGAAGAGAAGGCTCTTATGCGTACGTTACTGGAACATTTCGAACAATATATTAAAGTTTCGAAAAAGGTTTCAAATGAAACATTTGCAACGGTAGCTGATGTAGAAGAACCAGGAAGACTAGCTGATTTAATTGCTTCTCACTTGCCAATTAAAACGAAACAGAAACAAGAGATTTTAGAGATTGTATCTGTGAAAGAACGATTACATACACTTATTTCAATTATTCAAGATGAACAAGAGTTACTTAGTTTAGAAAAGAAAATTGGACAAAAAGTGAAACGTTCAATGGAGCGCACGCAAAAAGAATATTTCTTACGTGAGCAAATGAAGGCGATTCAAACTGAACTTGGCGATAAAGAAGGTAAGGGCGGGGAAGTTGAAGAACTTCGTGAGAAAATTGAACAGTCAGGAATGCCTGAAGAAACAACGAAGGCTGCACTGAAAGAATTAGATCGTTATGAAAAGTTACCAGCAAGTTCTGCGGAGAGCGGTGTTATTCGCAATTATATCGATTGGTTATTAGCACTTCCATGGACAGAAGCGACAGAGGATATGATTGATCTTGTTCATTCTGAAGAGATTTTAAATAAAGATCATTATGGCCTTGAAAAAGTAAAAGAGCGAGTGCTTGAATATTTAGCTGTACAAAAATTGACGAACTCATTAAAAGGACCTATTCTTTGTTTAGTAGGCCCTCCAGGGGTCGGGAAAACGTCGTTAGCTCGTTCAATTGCGACATCATTAAATCGTAATTTTGTCCGTGTATCCCTTGGTGGTGTGCGTGATGAATCTGAAATTCGTGGTCACCGTCGTACATACGTTGGAGCAATGCCGGGACGCATTATTCAAGGTATGAAAAAGGCGAAAACAGTTAATCCAGTCTTCTTATTAGATGAGATTGATAAAATGTCTAACGATTTCCGTGGCGATCCATCAGCAGCATTACTTGAAGTGTTAGATCCAGAACAAAACCATAACTTCAGTGACCATTACATTGAGGAACCATATGATCTATCGAAAGTTATGTTTGTAGCAACTGCTAATACACTTTCAAGTATTCCAGGTCCATTACTTGACCGTATGGAAATCATTTCGATTGCTGGGTATACAGAACTGGAAAAGGTGCACATTGCTCGAGAGCATTTATTGCCGAAACAATTAAAAGAGCATGGCTTACGAAAAGGTAATTTGCAAGTACGTGATGAAGCGCTTCTTGAAATTATTCGTTATTATACACGTGAGGCTGGTGTTCGTACGCTAGAGCGCCAAATTGCAAAAGTTTGTCGTAAAGCAGCGAAAATTATTGTTACAGCGGAGCGTAAACGTATTGTTGTGACAGAGAAAAATATTGTAGATTTACTTGGTAAACACATATTCCGTTATGGGCAAGCAGAGAAAACAGACCAAGTCGGAATGGCAACCGGGTTAGCGTATACAGCGGCGGGCGGCGATACACTTGCAATTGAAGTGTCTGTAGCGCCAGGTAAAGGGAAATTAATTTTAACAGGGAAACTTGGGGATGTTATGAAAGAATCAGCACAAGCTGCGTTTAGCTATATTCGTTCTCGTGCCGAAGAGCTTCATATCGATCCAAATTTCCATGAGAAAAATGATATTCATATTCATGTTCCAGAAGGAGCAGTTCCAAAAGATGGACCGTCAGCAGGTATTACGATGGCAACGGCGCTTATTTCTGCACTAACAGGTATTCCTGTAAGTAAAGAAGTTGGTATGACCGGTGAAATTACACTTCGTGGCCGTGTATTACCAATTGGTGGATTGAAAGAAAAAACATTAAGTGCTCATCGCGCAGGCTTAACAAAAATTATTTTGCCAGCAGAGAACGAGAAAGATTTAGATGATATTCCAGAAAGCGTAAAAGAAAATCTTACGTTTGTGCTTGCATCTCATTTAGACGAAGTATTGGAGCACGCATTAGTAGGAGTGAAACAATGAATGATGAGCTGGACAAATATATTTTTACTTGTTCAACTTGTTTTTGGTGTAATTGTCGGATTGTATTTTTGGCACTTACTTCGAAATCAGCGAACACAAAAAGTTTCAATTGATCGAGAATCAAAAAAAGAATTAGAACAGCTTCGTAAAATGCGTGAGATTTCTCTAACAGAGCCGCTCGCGGAAAAGGTGCGCCCTACATCCTTTTTAGATATTGTAGGGCAAGAAGACGGGATTAAGTCGTTAAAAGCGGCTCTTTGTGGTCCGAATCCGCAACATGTAATTATATATGGCCCGCCAGGTGTCGGAAAGACAGCGGCAGCGCGTCTTGTATTAGAAGAGGCGAAACGAAATCCGAAATCTCCATTTCGTACGAATGCAACATTTATCGAACTTGATGCGACGACAGCTCGGTTTGATGAACGTGGTATTGCAGACCCTTTAATTGGCTCGGTTCATGATCCGATTTATCAAGGTGCTGGTGCGATGGGGCAAGCAGGTATTCCACAACCGAAAAAAGGCGCAGTAACAGATGCACATGGTGGTATTTTGTTTATTGATGAAATCGGTGAACTACATCCGATTCAAATGAACAAAATGTTAAAGGTGTTAGAAGATCGAAAAGTATTTTTAGAAAGTGCGTACTATAGTGAAGAGAATACGATGATTCCAACGTATATACATGATATTTTTCAAAAAGGTTTACCAGCAGATTTCCGCTTAGTTGGAGCGACAACACGTTCACCAGAGGAAATTCCACCTGCTATTCGGTCCCGTTGTTTAGAGGTATTTTTCCGTGAGCTAGATACAGAAGAAATTCAAAAAGTAGCGAAGAATGCAGCTGACAAAGTGGAAATGCAAATAGGTGAGAACGGTATTGAAATGATTGGCATGTATGCAAGGAATGGACGAGAAGCAATTAATCTCGTGCAAATCTCTGCTGGTATGGCGATAAATGAAGAACGTCCTTTCATTAAAGATGAAGATATAGAGTGGGTTGTTCATTCTAGTCAGCTTACACCGAAATATGAAAAACGTATTTACCCTATTCCGAGGATCGGTCTTGTAAACGGACTTGCTGTATACGGACCGAATACAGGAGCGTTATTAGAAATAGAAGTAACAGCAATCACGGCGAAAGATAAAGGCTCGGTAAATGTTACCGGTATTGTAGAAGAGGAAAGTATTGGTAGCCAAACAAAATCAATTCGTCGTAAAAGTATGGCGAAAGGTTCTGTAGATAATGTATTAACAGTACTTCGTTCTTTAGATGTGTTGCCAGAAGGGTACGATATACATATTAATTTTCCAGGTGGTATCCCGATCGATGGTCCTTCTGCAGGGATTGCTATGGCAACGGGTGTTTATTCAGCCGTGCATCGTACGTATGTGAATAATGAAGTGGCGATGACAGGTGAAATAAGTATACATGGAGAAGTGAAGCCTATTGGTGGTGTGTACGCAAAAATAAAAGCTGCGAAAAAAGCAGGAGCTAAGAAAGTTATTATTCCTGCTGAAAACATGCAACCGTTTTTGTACACAATAAAGGGAATTGAAATCATTCCTGTTCGTAAGTTAAAAGAAGTATTTGAGTTAACATTTATGCAGGAAAATGTGCATCGAGAGCTTGATGTACATACTACTGTAGACGAAACAGATGCACAATCTATGTGAATGTTTAAATTTAATGATGAAAAAGGGCAATTAAAATGTTCTTTCTGTGGTAAAACACAAACGCAAGTTCGAAAGTTAGTTGCAGGTCCAGGTGTTTACATTTGTGACGAGTGCATCGAGCTTTGTACTGAAATTGTACAAGAGGAGCTTGCAAAGGACGAAGAAGTAGAATTCAAAGATGTACCGAAACCGGTAGAAATTCGTGAAATCTTAGATGAGTATGTCATCGGACAAGATAACGCGAAAAAAGCACTAGCGGTAGCGGTATATAACCATTACAAACGTATTAATTCTAACAGCAAAATTGATGATGTAGAATTAGCGAAGAGTAATATTTCACTTATTGGGCCAACAGGTAGTGGTAAAACATTATTGGCACAAACATTAGCGCGTATTTTAAATGTTCCATTTGCAATCGCGGATGCAACATCTTTAACAGAAGCTGGATACGTTGGGGAAGATGTAGAAAACATTTTACTAAAACTAATTCAAGCGGCTGATTACGATGTAGAAAAAGCGGAAAAAGGAATTATTTATATTGATGAGATTGATAAAGTGGCACGTAAGTCCGAAAATCCATCAATTACACGTGATGTATCTGGTGAAGGTGTACAGCAGGCACTGCTGAAAATTTTAGAAGGTACTGTAGCGAGCGTTCCACCTCAAGGTGGTCGTAAGCATCCGCATCAAGAGTTCATTCAAATTGATACAACGAATATCCTATTCATTTGTGGTGGAGCGTTTGATGGCATTGAGCCAATTATTAAACGTCGCCTTGGTGAAAAAGTAATTGGATTTGGTTCAGAGAAGAAAAATGCTGATGTAAATGAAAAGCATGTTTTATCTCACGTATTACCAGAGGACCTTTTAAGATTTGGTTTAATTCCAGAGTTTATCGGTCGTCTTCCAGTTATTGCGAACCTAGAGCCACTTGATGAAGATGCTCTTGTTGATATTTTAACGAAACCGAAAAATGCACTTGTTAAGCAATTCCAAAAACTGTTGGAGCTTGACGATGTTGAGTTAGAGTTTGAAGAAGGCGCACTGATTGAAATTGCGAAAAAAGCAATTGAACGTAAAACAGGTGCTCGTGGACTTCGTTCTATTATTGAAGGCTTAATGCTTGATGTAATGTTTGAACTTCCATCTCGCAAAGATATCGAGAAGTGTATTCTTACGAAAGAAACAGTAGCTGATAATGAACCACCGAAATTGGTGTTACAAGACGGTACTGTACTTGATACAAAAACATCTGCATAAATGGCTGCAAAATGGGAAAAATTAGAAGGTAACGTAGGCGTTTTAACAATTGAAGTTGATGCTAAAGAAGTAAACAACTCTATCGACGCTGCGTTCAAAAAAGTAGTAAAAACAATCAACGTACCAGGTTTCCGTAAAGGGAAAATGCCTCGTCCGTTATTCGAACAACGCTTTGGTATCGAATCTTTATACCAAGATGCTTTAGATATCATCTTACCAAAAGCATACGGTGAAGCAATCGATGAAGCTGGTATCTTCCCAGTTGCTCATCCTGAAATCGACATCGAGAAGTTCGAAAAAAATGCTAACCTTATCTTCACTGCAAAAGTTACAGTGAAACCTGAAGTTAAATTAGGTGAGTACAAAGGTTTAGCAGTAGAAAAAGTTGAAACAACTGTAACTGACGAAGATGTAGAGAATGAAGTAAAAGCTTTACAAGAGCGTCAAGCTGAACTAGTTGTTAAAGAAGAAGGAACTATTGAAAATGGTGATACAGCTGTAATCGACTTCGAAGGTTTCGTTGATGGCGAAGCATTTGAAGGCGGAAAAGGCGAAAACTATTCTCTTGCAATCGGTTCTGGTACTTTCATCCCAGGTTTCGAAGAGCAAGTAATTGGTCTTAAATCTGGTGAGTCTAAAGACGTTGAAGTATCATTCCCAGAAGAGTACCATGCTGCTGAATTAGCTGGCAAACCAGCAACATTCAAAGTAACAATTCACGAAATCAAAACAAAAGAACTTCCTGAGTTAAACGACGAGTTCGCTAAAGATGCTGACGAAGAAGTTGCAACTCTTGATGAATTAAAAACAAAACTTCGTACAAACTTAGAAGAAGGCAAAAAGCACGAAGCTGAGCACAAAGTACGTGACGAAGTAGTAGAATTAGCTGCTGCTAACGCTGAAATCGACATTCCAGAAGCTATGATCGACACTGAGTTAGATCGTATGGTTCGTGAATTCGAGCAACGTTTAAGCCAACAAGGTATGAACCTTGAGCTTTACTACCAATTCACAGGTACTGATGCTGACAAATTAAAAGAGCAAATGAAAGAGGATGCACAAAAACGTGTAAGAATCAACCTTGTTCTTGAAGCTATCATTGAAGCTGAAAACATCGAAGTTACTGAAGAAGAAGTAACTGTAGAAGTTGAAAAAATGGCTGAAATGTACGGTATGCCAGTAGACGCTATCAAGCAAGCTCTTGGAAGCGCAGACGCTTTATCTGAAGATCTTAAAGTGCGTAAAGCTGTAGACTTCTTAGTAGAAAACGCTGCATAAATGGATAAAAAAGAAAATACGGTCGTATTGTTTCCGCAGCTATCAGCACGCTATATTGATGAAGGTTTTTTAGCGCTGAAAGAGCGGGAATTCGAAGATGCATTGCGCTGCTTTGAAATATTACGTCAGTATAATGCGGAAACGGAACAAACGGAATTAGCTTCCGTTATTTGTTTGCTGGAATTAAAACGTATGGAAGAAGCGAAAGACAAATGTGAACAGTTACTTGAAACGGGAGCTGTATTATTTGGTGATATTCTTGAAACATATGTGACTATTTTAGTTCAAACAAATGATTATGAAGGTGTTATTGAAACTGTTGAAAAAGTTTTGCAAACGAAAGATATAATGCCTGAGCAAAAGGAAAAATTAGCGCAGCTCGCTTTATTTGCAGAAGGTATGCTAAATGAAGAAGACACGTCGCTAATCGATTCAAATTTCGAATTGGATGAATTTACCAATGAGATTTTTGGAGAAAACTTTGGGCAAAAGCTAAGAGCTATTCAACAGATTTCGTTAAAAGATTTGGATCTTGCATTACCTGTTTTAAAGAAATTTTTAATAGACGAAAAGCAACATCCTTATTTGAAAACTTCTATTTTGTATAAAATGATAGAAAATCAAGTAGAAGAAGAGATAGAAGTAGAAAAGTTTGGAAATAGAGTTAAGGTGATTCCAGCATTTACAGGTCATAATGAGGAGCAATCCGATAACATTATACATACATTATCAAGCCGATTGGAGCAAAATTATCCCGATATATTTAGTGCGATGGTTACATATTGGAAGGAATTACAAATTAGCGTTTTCCCATTTGCACTATTAATGGATAAAGTAGAGATTTGGGCTGCTGTTTTAGAGAGAATTGGAAGAAAACGTTTCGGATTGGCTATTGATGAAGAAGAACTTATGACAGCATATAATATTGAATTGGAAGAGTTTCATATTGCCTATCAATGGTTATTGCGTGTTGAAAGAGAAGGATATTTGCCCGTATAAATGTTTAAAAAAATGGCAGCTGATGTTTTAGGATTAAGCGACGTAGGTTCTGTTATTACACCGAAAGATTATGATAAAGTTGATGCTGATGATTACGTAATGCATGAAGATGGAGAGAAAATTTATTTTCTAATTAAATCAAAATCAGATGAATATTGTTTCACAAACAAAGGATTAATCCACCTAGATGGTACAAGTGCGACAAGTAAAAAGCGCACACTACGCCGCTTTAGTTATAGTAAGTATCAAATTAAAAACGTAGCACTTGAAACTGCGGGAACAATCGATTTAGATGTAGAAATTAAGTTTCAAATGGGAGATGAGCATTACTCAATTGACGTTCATAAAAAACATATTGAAGAATTAAAAGATTTATATAAGGCTTTACTTAAAATCGAAGAAATTTCATACGACAACGATATTACATTGCAGTATGCACATAAAAGTCTAGATATGGCATCTAACGCTTTTAGCCGTATTTCAAATGCACAAGTAAATTTAGCAGAACAATTTAAAGAGATGAATGAAATCGCCTTTAATTGGCTCGTTGATACGAAGAAACAATATAACGTAAAAGATTACGGTTTTGTCTTTGACAAGTTTATTAATAACTAAATGGCGAGAGCAAAAGAGAATGATTTAACGGAGAAATTGGCAGAAGGTCAACGAAAATATGGTGACGGCAACTTTACAATACAGAACATCGGTGATGAAACTGACCCGAATTGGACTGTCGTAAAAAATGTGAGGAAGGGATCGGCAGGCATTCGCGAAGAGGAAGATATATTAAGACTGCGATCAAAATGTATAAAATAGATGAACTCGGCGGATCGAACGTTGCACAATCAATTCAAAGGATATAACATCCCTTATAATGCGATATGCGAATTCAGCGCATACTTAGTAATCGTTTATAACGATACAAACAAAATGCAGCGGCAAGGAATCGCATCGTTTAGCGTAACTGGCGTCGGCTCATTCATATTCAAAAAAAATAACGTTTCTAGTGCGATTGAGCAGCCGTTATCGGAACTTATCCCCGGCAGTGTGTTACAATTAATAGAAGCGGAAAACGAGAATCTCCAATTGACTGGACGTGTGATTGGTTGGACAGTTTAAATGTTCACTGTTTTAACAGAATTCGATAAAATAGCTAACGAACTAGAAAGAGCTGCGGAAAAATTTCGCACAGCGTATGCTGGATACAAAGACAATCCAATCAAAGACGAGATAACAAATACTGTGACTTCTTCAGAAAAAGGCAGGGATACAATTAATACATCTTCTTCGAAAAAAGATGGCGAAAGTTTAGAGAAAGTTACTTGAATGGTTTTTGCGGGTCTTACTCCTGTTGGTAAGGGAATAAAAGTAGTAAAAGGCGCCAAAAAGGTTTCCAATGCAATAGATGCAGCAGCCACACTAGAAAAACAACGGAAAACTTTAAAAGCTAATAGCTTGGCAGGTAAAGAATACGAAACAAAAACGTTCAAGATTATAAAACAACAAAAACCTAAGTCTGAATTGAATGAGCAAATAACCGCACAAACAAAATCGGGCGTACGCACTCGTATAGATATAGGAGGTAAGGACGCAAATGGTAAGATTGACTTAGTGGAGTTAAAATCGTCATCTACTGCACCCCTTACTAAAAATCAGAAAAAAGCCTTCCTCGAAATTGCGGAATCGGGTGCAATTATTAAAAGTAGGAACAAACCACCATTTGAACATTTATTAGAAAAGATTCCGCCAACGAAAATAAATGGAATAAAAAAGAAGAATAAGGAGACTTTTATATGGCATTACATAATACGGATTAAGTCGATTTAGGTGTACTTAACAATCTTTGATGCTTTAGAGTGGAATAAAAGCGAAGAACTTGACGATGAGCACATTTTACTTCTACAAGACAAAATCAATACATATTTAGGATTCATTGAAAGTGATGAAATTTATGAAAGAGTTCCAAGTACAATAGGAAGAACACAATTCATTATACAAGTGTATTCACAGAATGAACCTAGTTTTTATGGGAAAAAGTTTTATAACATTGTAAGTGGACAATCAGGAGAATCTGGATACGGATTTGAGTTCCACCATAAGCCTATTGATTCTTTAAATTAAATGAAAGCTTTAATCGTAAGCGATAGTCATAGCTCTGTGAAGGAATTACAGCAGTTAAAAGAGAAATATGAAGGAAACGTAGATATCATGATTCATTGCGGTGATTCAGAACTAACACCTGTTCATGAAGAACTGCAAGGTTTCCATGTTGTAAAAGGGAATTGTGATTATGCTAACTTTCAAGATGAAATTGTAACTGACGTAGATGGCATTCGCTTCTTAGTTGTGCATGGACATCGTCATAATGTGAAGATGACATTACAAACGTTAGCGTACTATGCAGAAGAAGTGGGGGCACAAGTTGCGTGCTTCGGACATTCTCACGTATCAGGTGCGGAATTTATTGATGGAGTTTTATTTATCAATCCAGGAAGTATTTTATTACCACGTCAGCGTGTAGAAAAGACATTTGCCTTATTAGAAATGAATGAAAAACATATAGATGTTCGCTTTGAAACGTTAGACGGACAACTAGTTGAACAAGCAGTTTTTAAAAGAGGATAAGTGGAAAATATGAAACAAGTTGTTGTTGCGACAAAAAATATGGGGAAAGTGCGTGAGTTTGATGAGTTATTTGAGCGCTTTGATTTAGAAGTGAAATCATTACACGATTTTCCTCATATTGAAGAAGTTGAAGAAACTGGTGAAACGTTTGAAGAAAATGCAATCTTAAAAGCAGATAGTTTGAGTAGACAGTTGGATTCTATCGTAATTGCGGATGATTCAGGTCTGATTGTAGATGCTTTAAATGGAAAACCAGGCGTGTATTCAGCTCGCTTTGCAGGAGAGCCGAAAGACGATCAAGCGAACATGGATAAAGTGTTACAAGAATTAAATGGAATTGACTTTGAAAAACGTAAAGCACGTTTCTACTGTGCGTTAGCAGTTGCATTCCCAGAAGCGGATAAAGAACCGGTCATTGTGAATGGAACGTGTGAAGGGTACATTTTAGAACAGCGCCGCGGGGAAAACGGTTTTGGATATGATCCAATCTTTTATGTGGAAGAATATAAAAAAGCGATGGCGGAACTAAGTTCAGATGAGAAAAATACCATTAGTCACCGCGGACGTGCTCTTCGTAAGTTAGAAGAAAAAATTCCGGAATGGTTTTTAGGAGAATAAATGCGAGTAGATGGTAGAGAGAAAACAGAATTACGCCATATACATATTCATACGAATTATTTAAAACACCCAGAAGGATCAGTATTAATTGAAGTTGGGGATACAAAGGTAATTTGCTCAGCGACAATTGAAGAGCGTGTCCCACCGTTTATGCGTGGAGAAGGAAAGGGCTGGGTAACAGCTGAATACGCGATGATTCCGCGTGCAACAGAACAACGTACAATCAGGGAGTCAAGTAAAGGGAAAGTAACTGGACGTACAATGGAAATCCAGCGTTTAATTGGACGAGCATTACGTGCGGTAGTTGACTTAGAAGCACTTGGCGAGAGAACAGTTTGGATTGACTGTGATGTTATTCAAGCAGATGGTGGAACGAGAACAGCTTCTATCACAGGTGCATATGTAGCGATGGTATTGGCGTTTGAGAAGTTATTACAAGCAGAAAAGGTATCTAAAATTCCAGTGAAAGATTATTTGGCAGCAACGTCAGTAGGAATTGTGGAAGAGCAAGGTGTTGTTTTAGATTTAAATTATGCAGAAGATTCTAAAGCGGACGTTGATATGAACGTGATTATGACTGGAAAAGGTCAGTTTGTCGAAGTGCAAGGAACTGGAGAAGAAGCGACGTTTAGCAGAGCACAGTTAAATGAACTACTTGATGCTGCGGAAAAAGGCATTTTCCAACTGATCGACATGCAAAAAGAAGCGTTAGGTGACATCGTATCTCATATAGAGTAGATGCCTAAATCCACTTTTAAATGGGTTATTGGTGCTACGGTAAGTGCTGTTTTATTAACAGGGTGTGGCTTCATAAATCAGGAGAAAGCGACCGAACAAATTGATCCACCAAAAAAAGTTACGTATACAGATGGTGAAAAGAAAGGGACGGCTAAAAATAAACAAGGGCAAACGATAAATAGAGAAATATACTTAGTTGATAAAAATGGATATGTTGTACCGCAAACAATCGCAATGCCTACTCCGAAAGCGAATGAAGTAATACAGCAAACGCTAGAATACCTTGTGAAAGACGGGCCGATAACTGATTTGTTACCGAATGGGTTCCGTGCAGTCATTCCAGCAAATACATCCATGACTCTAGATTTGAAAAAAGATGGGACAGTAGTAATTGATTTCTCTAAAGAAATGAAAAACTATGCAAAAGAAGAAGAGCGTCAAATTGTTGAGTCAGTAGCGTGGACTTTGACTCAATTTAAAGAAATAAAACAAGTGCAGTTCCAAATAAATGGTGAAAAGTTAGCGAAGATGCCTGTCGCGGGTACACCGCTTGGAGGAGGGGTGAGTCGTGCGAATGGTATTAACTTCGATGATGAACAAGTAGCAGATGTAACAAATACAAAACCAGTTACGCTTTACTTTATGGCGCAAAATAATAATAAGCAGCAATACTACGTACCGGTAACACGCCGCGTTGTAGAAGGAAAAGAAAATGATTACGCAGCCATTATAGATGAACTTGTAAAAGGACCGATTCATCAATCGCTCCTGAATGATTTTAATCCAGGAGTTAAGCTTATTACGAATCCGAAATTACAAGACGGAAATCTTACATTAAACTTTAATGAAAATATATTTATAAACCCAGATAAAAATATGGTTTCAAATTACGTATTGAAGTCGTTAGTTTTATCTTTAACAGAAAAGAAAGGCGTAAAAAGTGTTTCTATTGAAGTAAATGGTAAAGCGAATCTCATAGATGAAAAGGGCGGAAAGTTAATAAAACCTGTAGATCGTCCAGAAAACGTGAATACAGGTAGTTTTTAAATGAGAAAATGGGTGATGAAGTTGAATAGAGCAATCGGTGTTATCGATTCAGGAGTTGGTGGTTTAACAGTAGCGAAGGAATTAATTCGTCAGTTGCCGAAAGAGCGTATTATATATTTAGGGGATACAGCACGTTGCCCGTATGGTCCACGTTCTCGAGAAGAAGTGCGTCAATTTACGTGGGAAATGACGGAGCATTTACTAGATTTAAATATCAAGATGTTAGTTATTGCGTGTAATACAGCAACTGCGGTTGTATTAGAAGAAATGCAGAAACAATTACCAATTCCGGTAGTGGGAGTTATTCACCCAGGATCACGTACAGCTTTAAAAGTGACAAATACGTATCATGTTGGGATTATTGGCACGATTGGAACGGTGAAAAGTGGTGCATACGAAGAAGCGTTAAAGTCTATTAATAACCGTGTTATGGTAGAAAGTTTAGCATGTCCGCCTTTCGTCGAGCTTGTAGAAAGTGGAAATTTCGAAAGTGAAATGGCGTATGAAGTTGTAAGAGAAACATTGCAACCGCTGAAAAATACCGATATTGATACACTTATTTTAGGTTGTACACATTATCCAATTTTAGGTCCTGTTATTAAAAAGGTAATGGGAGATAAAGTGCAACTAATTAGTTCTGGTGATGAAACAGCGCGCGAAGTAAGTACAATTTTATATCATAGTAAAATGTTGAATGAGGGAGAGGAACAAAGTGATCATCTCTTCTTAACAACAGGGAAAATAGGCCTATTTAAAGAAATTGCATCGAAATGGTTCGGTCAGCCGATTGAAAATGTGAAGCATATTCATTTAGAAGAATAAATGGGGGAAGATATAAGTAACCATTCAAAATGGTTTGTTTTTACATTATGTTTTATTGTTTTATTAGGACCGATGAATGCGGTTTTATTTAATGTAGCGTTAGAGGACATTGCGAATAATCTATCGATTAGCCAATCGATAGTCAGTTGGGTTGTAGTAGGGTATTCCTTAGTTGTCGGTATTGGTTCGATAATATATGGGAAACTGGCGGACCGTTACAGTGTAAAAAAACTATTAATAACTTCCATTATCATATTTGTAGCTGGTTCAATTATTGGATTTGTAAATCAATCTTATGCGATTGTCATTTTCGCAAGATTAGTGCAGGCGAGTGGGGGAGCGGCGTTTATTGCGCTTAGTATGATTGCGGTGGCAAAATTAATTACTCCTGCTAAGAAAGCGGGTGTGCTAGCAATGATTAGTTCTTCTATTGCATTAGCAGTTGGTATCGGTCCTTTAGTTGGTGGAGCAATTACAAATACGTTAGGATGGCCGTATTTATTTTTGTTTATGGTTATTGCAGTTGTTGGGATTTTTTTACTTGTAAAATTTATGCCGGAAGAATCACAGCGTTCGGAAGAAGCGTTTCATTTTGATTACATTGGAGCGGTGTTATTATTTACATTAATTGCGAGCGTTTTATTAGGTGTAAATATGAATAGTTGGCTATTTGTGCTATCTGTTGCTTTCTTATTTTTATTCACGGTTCGTATGAAGAACGCGGAGAATCCCTTTATTGATATTGAGTTATTTATGAATAAACCATTTCTTCGTTTAATTGCGGTTGGATTTATAATTAATGTGGCGCTATGTGCTAGTTTGTTATTATTACCATTACTGCTAGGGAGAGAGCATGGTTTGTCTCCGTTCGTGATCGGGATTGTATTGTTTGTTGCATCTCTCTTTGGTATTGTATCTAGTTTTGTTACCGGAAAGATTGTTCCTTCGTTTGGGAATGTGAGACTGATTAATGTAGCGTCTGTAGTTATGATCGTTGGTTTTTTAATTTTAGGGCTTATTCCGAACGGGAGCTTTATTGTTATTTTAGTAGCGATTATTTTAACATTTATGAGTTATTCAGCTATTCAAGTATCATTAAACACATTTATACCGAAAACATTACATCCAGCTAAAGTTGGAGTGGGACTTGGTTTATATAATTTAATTAACTTTTTCGGTATGGCATTTGGACCAGCTGTAGCGAGCAAAATTATGGAGTCTACAAATAGTTATCGTTTGAATTTTAGTTTAATCGTCATTTTAATTTCTGCTCATTTCTTCTTATTAATAGGAATGTCTTCTTTTCAAAAAAAGATGGAGCAATAAATGGTGAAGAAAAAAATGTTAGTTGTGTTAACGAGCGTAGAAAAATATCCAAATTTAAATCGAGCTACTGGGCTTTGGCTTGGTGAAGCTGTCCATTTCGTTAAAAAAGTTGAAGAAGCTGGTTACGAAGTAGATTATGTCAGCCCACAAGGTGGTTATACACCGATTGATCCGCATAGTTTAGCAATGGCGGAGAGCATCGATTGGGAATGGTATCAAAAGAAAGAGTTTATGAATCGTCTCGGCTCTACAATGAAACCGAGTGAAGTGAATCCAGAAGACTACGCTGTGATTTATTACGCAGGCGGTCACGGTGTGATTTGGGACTTCCCAGAAAATAAAGAACTTCAAATGATTAGCCGCAACATTTATGAAAATGGTGGAATTGTTTCCTCTGTTTGTCACGGAGCTGCTGGCTTATTTCATATCACATTAAGTAATGGGGAACGTTTAATTAGCGGTAAAAAAGTAACAGGATTCTCAAATGAAGAAGAAAAACTAGCTGAATTGGATCAATTTGTTCCATTTTTAACAGAAGATGAACTCATTAAAAATGGAGGACTTTACGAAAAAGCTGCGCAGCCTTGGGAAGCTTACGCTGTAGAAGATAATCGTGTTATCACTGGTCAAAATCCAGCTTCAGGTGGTCCAGTAGCTGCATTCGTATTACAACACGTAAAAAATAACATGTAAATGAGAAAAGTTGCGTGTGCAAATACTTATATTAATAAAATAAAGCCTATTATTCGAAAAACGAGTTTTAGCCAATTAAAAATAGATGAAATCGCGAAATATATGGATATTAGTAAAGCTACTTTATATAAACGTTTTTCTTCGAAAGATGAGATTATTGAAGCGGTAGTAGAGGATTTCATAAACTATCTTCTTGAAGGTGATGCGGATAATCAAGATGAAAGTCTGTCCTTTACAGAACGATTCCAAAAGACGTTCATCCATTCTTTAAAATGTGTGACATATATTTCTGATGTCTTTTTAAACGATTTGAAAGAGGCGTATCCGCACTTATCTGATCAGCTAGTCGCTGCACAACAAAATCGTAATCATAATTTGCAAATGTTTTTTGAATCGGGTATGGAACAAGGCTACTTTAATAAAATGAACGCACAATTATTTATGGTACAAGATGATGTGATGTTAAGGCGTATTATAGATCATTCTTTTTGTATTCAATACGATATTACGTTAAAGAAAGCGATACTGGATTTTTATCAATTAAAGAAGTATCAACTTTTTAAGCCGGAGTATATAGAAGCAATTGATGATTCTGAAATTGAAAAAGAAATTATTGCTATTTTGCAAATGATTTCGTAAATGTTGAAAAGGATACTGTTAGTTTCAACAAGTGCTCATGATATGAATGGACACCCGACTGGTTTGTGGCTGGAAGAGCTCGCAGCTCCTTATCTTTTATTTAAAAAAGCTAAGTTCGATGTTGATATTGTTTCTATAAAAGGCGGAAGAGTGCCGATTGATAGAGTGTCTATTCCGAATGGCATACCTCGTGAATTTAAGCATGTCGCTTCTTTATTGCAAAATACGAGGGCGATTTCAACTGTTCATTCTTCAGAGTATGATGCGGTATTATTTGGTGGTGGACACGGGGCGATTGTAGATTTTCCAGGTAATCCATATGTAGCAAATTTAATTGAGAATATGTATAACAATAACCGGATCGTAGCGGCTGTTTGTCACGGGGTAAGTTCTTTAGTTGGTGTGAAAAATAAAGATGGTTCGTTTTTTGTTGCCGGTAAGCGTATAACAGGTTATACAAACGATGAAGAAAAAACTGTACATTTAGAAAAGCGGGTTCCATTTTTGCTAGAAAGTAAATTGAAAGAAGAAGGGGCTTTGTTTTATGTAGCTCCTAATTTTACGCCACATGTTGTAGTGGATGGTCGTTTAATTACAGGGCAAAATCCGCAGTCTAGTGTGGAAATAGGTAAAGCTATAAGAAGAGCTGTAAATAAATTATAGTTGAAGGAAAAAGCGTATCAATCTAAACCTTTACTCACAAAGAGAGAGAGAGAAGTATTTGAATTACTGGTTCAAGATAAAACAACGAAAGAAATTGCAGGTGAACTTTTTATAAGTGAAAAGACGGTTCGCAACCACATCTCAAACGCAATGCAAAAGCTAGGGGTTAAAGGACGTTCACAAGCAGTTGTTGAGCTTCTTCGCATGGGAGAGCTCGAACTATAAATGAAAAATTTGGACAATCAACATAACCAAAATCATATTATGGGAACTTTGCAATGGTTTATATTTTTATTAGCGAATTCAATCGCACTACCAATTGTCGTTGGAGGGTTATTTCATCTTACGACGGAAGAAATATTTTATTTAATGCAGCGTACGTTTTTTGTAGTCGGTATATCTTCTTTTTTACAAGGATGGATTGGACATAGACTACCAATTGCGGATGGGCCAGCTGGATCTTGGGTTGGTGTATTTACCGTACTTGCTTATGCAACTGTCGGACAGGATCAATTACATAGTACACTGCAAATTTTGGAATTAGGAATGATCATTTCCGGTGTTATTTTAATAGGATTAGGAGTAACTGGTTTTATTGGACGTATTTTATTTTTATTTACGCCGGTTGTGACAGGGACATTTTTACTTTTATTATGTTTACAATTAAGTGGTGTATTTTTAAAAGGAATGCTAGGAATTACAGCTACTATTTCTCAAATTGATGGATTTACAGCAATAATCGCGTTTAGTATATTTCTGTTCGTTATTATACTGTCTAATTTTGGGAAAGGTTTCGTTAAAAGTTATGCCGTTTTAATAGGATTAATTAGTGGGTGGATTATTTTTCTCATTGCAGGGAAAGTGACAATCCCATCTCAAGTAACTCATTTTGTACAACTTCCACATATATTTGCTTGGGGACTTCCAAAATGGAATACAGGTATGGCTGTATCAAGTTTCGTTATGGTATGTATTTTAGTTTCAAATACAGTGGCAGCTATTATAGCGATTAATCAAGTTACGATTCATAAAGCGACTATTGAACAAAGACAGTTGAAGGATGGTACGTGGGTTGGAGGGATTTCACATATCATTTCTTCTGTATTTTCAACTGTAGGTGTCGTTCCGTTACCAGCAACGGCAGGATTTATACGCTTAACAAAGCAAAAATATATACGATCGTTCTTAATGGCATGTGCGTTACTAGTCGTAATGTCACTTTTTCCAAGTATTATTCGTTACTTAGCATCTTTACCATCTGCTGTCGCATCTGCAGTTTTAATGGCTTCGTTCGTACAGTTAATTGGAATTGGATTTAATAATATAAAACAAGTGCCGATGAGTGAAAGGAATGTAACGGTTTTAGGCGTTGCAGTATTATTTGGCAGCGGCGTTATGTTTTTACCGTCTGGAGCACTCCAATCATTGCCATCTGTTATGCAATATATATTCGGGAATGGTTTATTTGTAGGTACAGTTGTAAGTATATTGCTAGAACAAATATGGCGCACTGGAAAGTAAATGCGGCGATTTTTAATAAAGGGTGGGGAAATAGAAATGACAGTATATTGGTTGACTAATGTAATGCTTGAATCAAGGTATACATATGAAGAAGGGTCAATTTCACGAACAGAAACAGAATTATGTAGTTTACTCATTGAAGATGGACGAATTAAAAAAATTATAGAAGGGATTGTTCAAGAGGAAGGGATAGTAACTTTTGATGCCAATCGCTTATTAATTTTGCCGTCTTTCGAAGAGATGCATATTCATATTGATAAAACATATTATAGTGGGCCTTGGAAAGCTTGTATGCCAGCAGACAGTATTTTTACACGTTTTAATGAGGAAGAGAAGATTTTGCCAAAGCAATTAACAAATGCTCAAGACAGGGCGGAAAATATGCTAGAGTTACTACTTCGAAATGGTGCAACGAATATTAGAACGCATTGTAATGTTGATCCAATTATTGGACTTCATAATTTGGAGGCGACGTTAGCTGCATTAGAAACATATAAAAATCGGATGTCTGGTAGAATCGTTGCTTTTCCGCAACATGGATTATTACGCAGTAATTCTGTACAACTTGTGAAAGATGCGATGCGTATGGGTGCGAATCTAGTCGGTGGAGTGGATCCAGCTACAGTGGATAATGATATCGAAAAATCATTACATGCGATTATGGATATCGCAGTAGAGTTTAATGCAGATGTTGATATTCATTTGCATGATGCAAATAATCTGGGAACGTTTACGATGAAGAGGTTGGCAAGCTTAACAGAAGAAGCAGGGTGGCAAGGTCGTGTGACAATTAGTCATGCGCTTGGACTTGGTGGTGTTACTGATAAAGAAGCTGAAGAAGTGGCAGAAAGACTAGCAGCTTTAAGTATTGATATTACTTCAACCGTGCCAATTGGTAAACAAGTAATTCCAATTCCATTATTAGATAAAAAAGGTGTTAAAGTTTCATTAGGAAATGATAGTATTACAGATCATTGGTCGCCGTTTGGAACTGGCGATATGCTTCAAAAGGCAAATCGATTAGCAGAGCGTTTTGGATGGAGTGACGAAAGGTCTTTAGGAAAAGCACTTCGCTTTATTACGGGAGGAAAAGAAACGTTAAACAAGGAAGGGAAACGAGCTTGGCCAAATGTAGGAGATGAAGCGAGCTTTGTTTTAACGAAGGCAACATGTACTGCTGAAGCGGTAGCGCGTCAAACAGAAAAGCGTTTAGTCGTGTATAAAGGGAATATTATTGTTGGAAGTTTAAATGAGGTGGAATTAAATAATCTTGTGTAGATGAAAGAACATGAAGATATGCAAACGAAAGAAGTCATTCAGCAAGTAGGTCAGCTATTAAGACAAATTCGAAATGAACAAAAATTAAGTTTAGAAGAATTAGCCCAAAAAACAGGAGTTAGTAAATTAACATTAGGGAAAATTGAGAGAGGCGAAACGAATCCAACGTTAGCTGTCATTTGGAAAATAACGAAAGGGTTATCGATTCCGTTATCGAGATTAATGGTTGTTGGAGAACCTGTAGCTGTTGCGCGCTGCGGAGAAGGATTTGCAGTAGATGTAGGACAAGCATGGCATTTAGAAACGATGTTCCGTTACACGAAAGAAACAGGGATGGAAATGCACCGTGCTTGTTTAAGAGCGAATAGTATATATGAACCGGAAGCTCATCATGAAGGTGCTATTGAGCTTGTAACGGTAATGAAAGGGAAAGTATCCATTCAAGTGGAGAATGATGTATATGAATTAAACGAGTTTGACTCCATTCAATTTGAAGCGAATAAGAAACATAGCTATAAAAATGAAGAAGATGAAGTGGCTGTATTACATTTAACGATGAAATATTCTTCATGAATGCGCGCAATATTATTAGGCCTCTTATCATCAGCCTTTTTTTCTGCAACTTTTATTATTAATAGAGCAATGAATGTATCTGGAACGAGCTGGGCTTGGACAGCTTCCTTCCGCTTTTTATTCGCTCTCCCTATTTTATTCCTTATCGTTTTATTTCGCAAAAACTTAGGTGGATTATGGGCAGAGTTAAAAAAACATCCATTCGCATGGATCGGATGGGGTTCCGTTGCAGGGATTGGTTTCTATTCTTTATTAAGTTTCGCAGCTGTCTTCTCTCCAGCTTGGCTCGTTGCCGGAACTTGGCAAGTTACGATATTAGCAGGTTTACTTTTATCACCACTATTTTTCGTAAAAATAGAAACGAAGTCAGGTACAAAACTTGTACGCGGGAAAATTCCGCTTCGTAGTTTATATGTAGCATTATTTATTTTACTAGGTGTAATTTGTATGCAAACAACTGCAGCAGGACACATTACAATAACTCAGTTCATTTCAGGTTTTTTACCTGTCGTGTTAGCTGCTTTCTTATATCCGTTCGGCAACCGAAAGATGATGGAACTTGTGAGTGGACGTCTTGATACATTCCAGCGTGTATTAGGAATGGCAATAGGCAGTCTTCCTATTACAATTTTACTTGGTATATATGGATTTTCTACTACTGGCATTCCAACATCCAGCCAAATGCTACAAGGATTTTTGTTAGCTTTATGTTCCGGCGTTATTGCGACGATGACATTTTTCTTTGCCACTGACTTAGCAAAAGACAACCTCGCTTTACTTGGTGCTGTTGAAGCAACACAAGCTGGAACGATGGTCTTTACAGTACTTGGTGAAATTGTTTTCTTGAACGGCTCATTCCCTGGTGGCCTTTCCCTATTTGGAATGATTATTATTATGTTAGGAATGGTTGCAAATAGTATTTTAAACCGTTCTGTTCCAGTCGTTAAACAGAAAAAATCAGCATAAATGTTAAAAAAAGCAATCGCTGAATTTATTGGTACATTTGTACTTGTATTATTCGGAACTGGAGTAGCTGTCACTGGCGGCGGAATTGAAGGAATTGGAACATTAGGAATCGCTATGGCTTTCGGTCTATCTATTGTAGCTATGGCATATAGCATTGGAACAATTTCTGGATGTCACATTAACCCAGCAGTATCGGTAGCTATGTTCATTAATAAAAGAATGAACGCTATGGAACTTTGTTATTATGTATTAGCTCAAATTTTAGGTGGTTTATTAGGAACTGCAACGTTAGTAACGATTTTACGCTCTGCTAAAACACCTTTAGATAATTTAGGACAAAATGGTTTCGGAACTCTTGGTTTATCTGGAGCATTTTTAGTTGAGTTCGTTTTAACTTTCGTATTTATTTTAGTTATCATGGCTGTAACAGGTAAAAAAGGAAGTTCTTCTTTAGCGGGACTAGTAATTGGTTTCACATTAGTTTTAATTCACTTATTAGGAATTCCGTTAACTGGAACATCTGTTAACCCTGCTCGTAGTATCGCACCAGCTTTATTTGTTGGTGGAGAAGCACTTTCTCAACTATGGGTATTCATCGTAGCACCAATTCTTGGTGGTATCGTAGCAGCTATCGTAGGTAAATTTATTTTAAATACTGAAAAATAGATGAATACAAAGGAGGGTGTGCAGATGGGAATTAGTAGTCGTTTTACAGTAGGTGTTCATATGTTGACGTTACTTGCGATAGATCGAAACTCTCGCTGTACCTCTGAATGGATTGCTGGTAGTGTGAATACAAATCCAGTTGTGATTCGTCGCATTACAGGAATGTTGAAGAGAGCAGGACTTGTTGATGTACAAGCCGGTAAAGGTGGTACGACACTTGCTCGTGATTTAGAAGAAATTACATTACTTGATGTATATAAAGCAGTGGAAGTTGTAGAAGAAGGACATCTATTTTCCTTCCATGAAAATCCCAACATTGAATGTCCAGTAGGAGCTAATATTCAATCAGTATTAGAAATTGTTTTAATGCAAGCGCAAGAAACGATGGAAAACGTACTTGCAAATGTAACGGTAGAGCAATTAGTTACAAATTTAAAGTCTAAAATAAAAGAATAAATGCGTAAATTTTCTCATGTATTTTCATTTTATTTTAGAGAAGCGTTTTTATCTAAAAAATCATTAATTACGAGTGCCATATTATTTTTAGTTGTATTTGGGATTTTTGCATTTAATCATTTTACTTCAGGGAATGATAAAAATAAGGATAAAGATAAAATTGCAGTTGTAACAGAAAGTTCCACATATAACGTACAAAAAGAAGAGTTAACTAAGTTGTTACCATCAGCAAAAATAACTGTCGGTTCAAAAGCAGATTTTGATAAATTGCATAAACAAGTAGAAGACGGTGAGCTGGATGGATTGTTTCATGTAATAGAAAAGAACGGAGTCCCAGAGGTTACGTATATGTATAATGGATTTCCAAGCCAAGCAACTTCTGCGATCATGGCAAGTTATTTCAAACAACAATATACAATGGTGACAATTGCAAAGCATAATGTTTCACCAGAAATTGCACAGCAATTGCAAAAGGAAATTTCAGTGAAACAAGAAGCAATAAAAGATCGCTCTTCTTCTTTCGGAATTGCCTATTTCTTTACATTTGCTTTATATATGTTTATTGTCGCGTTCGGAAATACAATTGCAATGAATATTGCATCAGAAAAGGCGTCACGTGTAATGGAAGTCATGCTGCCGAAAGTAAAACCGCTTACGATGATGTATGCGAAAATATTAGCAGTTGTTTCAACGGCTTTATTACAACTGCTAATATTAGCGTGCGGTTATCTTATTCCTTATTTGTTAGGGTGGGTCGATTTAGAAAACGCCTCATTATTTGGAGTTCCAATTGACTTTACAAAATTAGATGCAAAAGTTATAAGTATGTTCCTTGTTTATTTCATTACGGGATATTTACTTTATGCGATGATGTACGCTGCAGCTGGCGCTGTTGTTTCTAAGACGGAGGATTTACAAGCTGTATCTTTCCCGATAATGATTTTAATTATGGCTGCATTCTTCATTAGTATTAAGTCATTAAGTGATCCGAATAGTACTATCGTTGTTGTAAGTTCTTACGTTCCGTTCTTTACACCGATGGTTACCTTCTCACGTATTGTAGCCGGTGAAGCAGGTATGTTAGAAATTACGATAACATTAGTAGTCTTATTGGCGACGATTAGTATATTAAACGCTGTTACAAGCCGTATCTATGTAAACGGTGTAATGAATTACTCAGACAAAGTGAAATTTAAAGACTTAGCAAAATTTATTAAGCGTCAATAAATGATAATAAAGGGGAGGCTTTATACTTTGAGTTTACAAATTCAAAACTTAACGAAACTATTTGGGGAATCAAAAGCAGTTAACAGTTTGCAAATTTCAGTGCCAAAAGGTGAAGTGCTAGGGTTACTTGGACGTAATGGCGCTGGGAAAACAACAACAATCAAAATGCTTCTCGGATTATTAACGCCTAATGAAGGCTCTATTACGTGGGATGGAAAAGCCTTTGGGAATAGTGGGGTAACGATTGGGTATTTACCAGAGGAAAGAGGTTTATATACAAAAAGTAGAGTGATAGATCAGTTGCGATATTTTGGTAGATTAGAAGGAATGACGAAGAAAGAAGTAGATCTTGCCATTGATCACTGGTTAGAGCGATTAGCAATTCCAGAATACAAATTTAAAACGGCAGGAGAGCTTTCAAAAGGGAATCAGCAAAAAATCCAATTAATCGCTGCTCTTCTTCATAATCCGGAACTTTTAATTTTAGATGAACCATTTAGTGGACTGGACCCAGTTAATGCTGGGATGTTAGCTAGCATTATTGAAGAACAAGTACAGAGCGGGAAGACGATTATTTTATCCAGTCATCGTATGGAACAAGTAGAAGCTTTTTGCCAACATGTATGTATTTTGAAAAAAGGCGAAGCAGTTGTCAAAGGACAGTTAAGTGATATTAAGAAAGAATATGGTTTCCGTAATTTAACGATTGAAGATACAGCAGAGAATGAAAAGGGATTAGAAGCTATACATGTTTCATATGAAAAACAACAAGGCCTTCTTTATATAAAAGTACAAGACGATGCAGAAGCTCTAAAGATTTTACAACAATTGCAGGAACAAGGTGCTACCTTGCGCCAATTTAAAATGTTAGAGCCGACGTTAAATGAAATCTTTGTAGAGAGGGCGAAATAAATGAAGATGAAGAGGGGCATTACCACTTTATTATCTGTAGCGGTTCTATCTACATCGCTTGTAGCATGTTCAGGAACGACAGAGAAAACAGCGGCAAAAGAAGAAAAAGTAAAATTAACAGAACAGCAATTAATGGCTGATTTATGGTATCAAACAGCTGGTGAAACGAAAGCACTTTACTATCAAGGGTACAATATCGGTCAATTGAAGCTGGATGCAGCTCTTGCAAAAGGGACAGCAAAAAAACCTGCTATCGTACTTGATTTAGATGAAACTGTTTTAGACAACAGTCCTCATCAAGCAATGAGCGTAAAAACAGGAAAAGGCTATCCTTACAAATGGGATGATTGGATTAGTAAGGCTGAAGCTGAAGCTCTTCCAGGCGCAATTGATTTCTTAAAATATACAGAGTCTAAAGGTGTAGATATTTACTACATCTCAAATCGTAAAACGAACCAACTAGATGCAACTATTAAAAATCTTGAGCGCGTAGGTGCTCCTCAAGCAACGAAAGAACATATATTACTACAAGATCCGAAAGAAAAAGGGAAAGAGAAACGCCGTGAACTCGTTTCTCAAACACACGATATTGTCTTATTCTTCGGTGATAACTTATCTGATTTCACTGGTTTTGATGGTAAATCGGTAAAAGATCGCAATCAAACTGTTGCAGATTCAAAAGCACAATTTGGTGAGAAATTCATCATTTTCCCTAATCCAATGTACGGCGATTGGGAAGGCGCTTTATATGACTATGATTTCAAAAAATCAGATACGGAAAAAGATAAAATCCGTCGTGACAACTTAAAATCATTTGAAGCAAAATAAATGCGGAGTAAAAAAAATAGAAGAGGTAAAAAGAAAAAACATGATGAGCATATCGATGAAACGTGGTTAATTCCGTATTCTGATATGTTAACGTTGTTATTTGCATTGTTCATCGTTTTATTCGCAATGAGTAGTATAGATGCTGCGAAGTTTAAACAGATGGCAGTAGCTTTTCGGAGTGAACTAGCAGGTGGAACAGGAAATAAAGAGTTTTTAAGTGATCAGAAGCCGAATGAAGAGAAAGAGTTGTCAGCAAATAGTTTAGAATCTGAGCAGATTAAAAAGAATGCTGAGGCTGAAGTAAAGCAGCAAGAAATGAATGAATTAAAAGCGGTACAAAAAGGTATCGATAAGTATATTGAGGAAAAGCAATTATCGTCTTCTTTTAAAACCGATTTAACAGAAAATGGATTAATGGTAACAATATTAGAAAATGTATTATTCGACTCGGGGAAAGCAGATGTGAAATTAGAATCGTTAGGGATTGCAAAAGAGATGTCTAACCTGCTTGTTTCCGCATCACCTCGTGAGATTACAGTATCTGGTCATACAGATACTGTTCCTATCGCAAATGCTCAGTTTGCATCAAACTGGGAGTTAAGTACACAGCGTGCCGTTAATTTTATGCAGGTATTACTTCAAAATAAAGATTTGCAACCAGGGAAATTTAGTGCAATTGGTTACGGAGAATACCGTTCGATTGCACCAAATGATACGCCGGAAGGAAAAGCAAAAAATAGACGTGTAGAAGTGTTTATTTTACCTTTAACGAGAAATATGCAATAAATGGGAATGGATTTTGCAACAATTATTGGACTTATTTTAGGATTTGTAGCGGTAGTAGTAGGGATGGTCGTCAAGGGCGCTGACGTAACAGCCTTATTGAATCCTGCCGCAGCATTAATTATTTTTATCGGTACATTTGCCGCAGTTTGTATTGCATTTCCGATGAATCAACTAAAAAGGGTTCCAAAATTATTTAAAGTTCTTTTTGGTTCAAATAAAAAGGATTTAAGTTATGAACAGTTGCTAGAATTATTTGTTCATTGGACATCTGAAAGTAGAAAATACGGTATTTTGTCTTTAGAGCAACAATTAGACAAAATTCAAGATGAATTTCTTTTACGTGGTATGAAATTTGTGATTGATGGCGTATCCGCAGAAGATTTAGAGCAGATTTTAGAAGCTGAATTAGAAGCAATTGAAGAAAGGCATGCAAAAGGAGCGGCGATTTTTTCACAAGCTGGTACGTATGCACCGACATTAGGTGTTTTGGGTGCTGTTATTGGTCTTGTAGCTGCGCTTGGTAATTTAACTGATATTGACAAGTTAGGACATGCTATTTCAGGTGCGTTTATTGCAACGATTTTTGGTATTTTTTCAGGTTATGTACTATGGCATCCATTTGCAAATAAGTTAAAGCAAAAATCTGCAGCTGAAATCGAGAAAAAACGTTTAATTATTGATTGTTTATTAATGTTACAAGAAGGTACATATCCGTTTATTATGAAGAACCGTATTTTAGGTGCACTTTCTGCAACTGAGCGTAAAAAGCTAGAAATAGGAGCAGAAAAAAATGCGGAGTAAATGAAAAAAATAATAATTATTTCTGCCGCTACTATTGTAATCGGTATCACATCTTTCGCTTATTTCAGTTCTCAATCACCATTACAAAATGGGGCGAAAGCTGTCGAAAGTCAAAAACATAGTAACCATCCAAAAGAAGAGATTCCTGCTTTTCCAAAAGCTAATCATAATGAAAAAAAACTAGATGATAATTTTTCCGTTGTAACAAATCCAGATTCTGCTCTTGTATTAGTCAATAAACATCGTAAATTGCCAGATGGGTATATTCCAGAAGATTTAAAGAAACCGAACGTACCATTTACTAGTCCAAAAGATAAAGAGAAAACATTACTTCGTAAAGATGCTGCAGATGCGCTTGAGAAAATGTTCCAAGCAGCGAAAAACGAAGGGGTAGAACTTACAGCAGTTTCAGGTTACCGTTCTTACAAACGCCAACATTCATTACATAATACCTATATTAAGCGCCAAGGAAAAACTGAGGCTAATTCGGTAAGTGCAATTCCGGGAACAAGTGAGCATCAAACTGGTCTAGCAATGGATATTAGCTCAAAATCTGCTAAATTCCAATTAGAACCAATCTTTGGCGAGACAACAGAAGGGAAATGGGTTGCAAAACATGCCCATGAGTTTGGATTTGTCATTCGTTATTTAGAAGATAAAACAGAAACAACAGAGTACGCATACGAACCATGGCACTTACGCTACGTTGGTAATCCATATGCCACATACATATATAAACACCATCTAACATTAGAAGAGGCAATGAAGGATAAAAAATAAATGAAGAGAATTTCTTATATTGAAGACTTTAAGCAATGGGAAAGTGGTTTTTCGTTTTACAATCCTGTAAAAGTTCGTTTCGGTGAAGTAGATATGTTTGGACATGTAAATAATGTCATTGCTTTTACATATTTTGAAGAAGCACGTATCGCATTGTTTAAAGAACTTGGATTTATGCAAGAATGGACAAATGAATCATCAGAAACGATGATCGTTGTTGCAGATTTACAATGTAATTTCATCAAACAAATATATTTTGATGAGCAGTTGAAAGTATATGTAAAGGCGGGAACAGTTGGGAATTCTTCTTTAGATTTGCACTATATGGTCAAAAATGCAGAAGGGGAAGTTTGTTTAGTTGGACGCGGTATGATGGTACAAGCATCGAAAAAAACAGGAAGAGGCGAGCCATGGCCTGAAGAATGGAAGGTGAAATTACTAAATTAAATGTCTGAGAAAACAATCCGCCTCATCATTACGAGACAAGATGGACCAGATGCACAAGAGTTTGACCAAGAGTTTGAAATTCCATATCGTCCAAATATGAATATTATTTCGGCACTTATGGAAATTCGCCGTAATCCTATTGATTCAAAAGGGAACCAAACAACTCCGATTGCATGGGATATGAACTGTTTAGAGGAAGTATGTGGCGCTTGCTCGATGGTTATTAATGGAAAACCACGTCAATCATGTACAGCGCTTATTGATCAATTAGAACAGCCAATTCGCTTAAAACCGATGAAGACATTCCCGGTTGTACGTGATTTACAAGTTGACCGTAGTCGTATGTTTAACGCATTAAAACGCGTTAAGGCTTGGATTCCAATCGATGGCACGTATGATCTAGGTCCAGGACCAAGAATGCCGGAGAAGAAACGTCAATGGGCTTATGAGCTTTCAAAATGTATGACATGTGGTGTTTGCTTAGAATCATGTCCCAACGTAAACAGTAAATCTGACTTTATTGGACCAGCACCGTTATCACAAGCTCGTTTATTCAACTCACATCCAACGGGTGAAATGCATAAAGCGGATCGCTTACGTGCAATTATGGGAGATGGAGGGCTTGCAAACTGTGGTAACTCTCAAAACTGTGTGCAATCATGTCCGAAAGGTATTCCATTAACAACTTCAATCGCAGCATTAAACCGTGATACAACAATTCAATCGTTCAAAGATTTCTTTGGTAGCGATAATAATTATTAAATGAAAGGGAAACTTATAGTAGTCGGCGGTGGCTTGGCTGGCTTAATGGCAACGATTAAAGCGGCAGAAGCAGGAGTAAATGTTGAACTGTTTTCATTAGTACCAGTAAAACGTTCACATTCTGTATGTGCTCAGGGCGGAATTAACGGTGCCGTAAATACGAAAGGTGAAGGGGATTCTCCATGGATCCACTTTGACGATACAATTTATGGTGGGGATTTCTTAGCGAACCAACCACCAGTTAAAGCAATGTGTGAAGCAGCACCTGGTATCATTCATTTAATGGACCGTATGGGTGTTATGTTCAACCGTACGGAAGAAGGACTTCTTGATTTCCGTCGTTTTGGTGGAACACAACATCACCGTACAGCATTTGCTGGTGCAACAACTGGACAGCAATTACTATACGCATTAGATGAGCAAGTACGTCGTCACGAAGTAGCAGGACTTGTAACGAAATATGAAGGTTGGGATTTCTTACGAGCTGTTGTTGATGATGAAGGTGTGTGCCGAGGAATCGTTGCACAAGACTTACAAACTATGGAGATTAAGAGTTTCCAAGCTGATGCCGTGATTATGGCAACAGGGGGCCCTGGTATCATCTTTGGAAAATCAACTAACTCTATTATCAATACAGGTACAGCAGCGTCTGCTGTATATCAACAAGGTGCATATTATGCGAACGGTGAGTTTATTCAAATCCATCCAACGGCAATTCCTGGAGACGATAAGTTACGTCTTATGAGTGAATCTGCACGTGGTGAAGGTGGGCGTGTTTGGACATATAAAGATGGTAAGCCATGGTACTTCTTAGAAGAGAAATATCCTGCTTACGGAAACCTTGTACCTCGTGATATTGCAACGCGTGAAATCTTCGATGTTTGCGTAGAGCAAAAACTAGGTATTAACGGTGAAAACATGGTGTACTTAGATCTTTCTCATAAAGATCCGAAAGAACTAGATATTAAACTTGGTGGAATTATTGAAATCTATGAGAAGTTTACAGGAGATGATCCTCGTAAACTGCCAATGAAGATCTTCCCAGCGGTTCACTATTCAATGGGCGGGCTATGGGTTGATTATAAGCAAATGACAAGTATTCCAGGTTTATTTGCAGCAGGTGAGTGCGATTATTCTATGCACGGTGGTAACCGCCTTGGTGCGAACTCACTATTATCAGCAATTTACGGTGGTATGGTAGCAGGACCGAATGCAATTGAGTATATGAAAGGTCTTTCTAAATCATCTGATGCTGTTTCATCTACTGTATATGAGCAAAATGAATTAATCGAAACAGAGAAATTTAACAATATTTTAACGCTTGATGGTAACGAAAATGCATATGTTCTTCACAAAGAGCTTGGAGAATGGATGACAGATAACGTTACAGTAGTTCGTGAAAATAAAAAGTTATTAGAAACAGATGCAAAAATTGAAGAGTTAATGGCGCGTTACAAACGCATTAACATTAACGATACAGCAAGATGGAGTAACCAAGGTGCTTCATTTACACGCCAACTTGCAAATATGTTTGAGCTAGCTCGTGTTATTACAATTGGGGCATATAACCGTAATGAAAGCCGCGGAGCGCATTACAAACCGGAATTCCCAAATCGTGATGATGCAAACTTCTTAAAAACTACAATGGCAAAATTTGAGGGAGAAGGAAATGCACCAGCATTCCATTACGAAGAAGTGGATGTTTCATTAATTAAACCACGTAAACGTGACTATTCTTCAAAACACGATGTAGCTGCTAAGGGTGAAGAGAAGGGGGATAAGCAACATGTCTGAATGGGGGTCATCCCGGTTGGTGTCTTTTTGACGCAACATCTAATTGTAAACAACTTTGCAACAAGAGGAGCAGAGGCTTTTAACAAAGCTGCAGGCTTTATGGAGCTCCTTCCATTCCGGTATGCGCTAGAAATTTTCATCATCTTTTTACCGATACTGTACCATGCTATATATGGCTTATATATTGCATTTACAGCTAAGAACAATGCGGTTTCTTACGGTTATTTCCGTAACTGGATGTTCGTCTTCCAACGAATTTCAGGTATCGTTACGCTGATCTTCATTTCTTGGCACGTCTGGGAAACTCGTATTCAAGCAATGTTAGGTAAAGAGGTAAACTATGATATGATGGCAGATATTTTAAACAATCCAGCTATGTTTGCATTCTACTTAGTCGGTGTTGTTTCAACAATTTTCCACTTTGCAAATGGACTATGGACATTCTGCATTAGCTGGGGAATTACAGTGTCTCCACGTTCACAAAGAATCTCTACTTATGTAACATTAGCTATTTTCTTAGGTCTATCTTATGTAGGTGTGAGTGCATTATTAGCGTTCATCGATCCACAGCTAGCAAACCAGTAAGTGAGCAAAAATACAATCGATATAACATCTTTAGAAGATGTTTCATTGAACGCCTTCGCCTATGAATTGCTACGTGAAGAATTACTACCTGATTTAATTGGTAACGATTTAGATGGTATTTTATACTGGTCCGGTAGAAACCTTGCAAGAAAATATCCGCTAGAAACAATTGAAGAAGTCATTCAGTTCTTTGAAAAAGCTGGTTGGGGCACCTTAAGTATTATTGAACATAAACGTCGTGAAATGCAGTTCCAACTTAAAGGCACTCTCATTGCTGAACGTCAAAAACAAAACAGACATTCTTCTTATCAATTAGAAGCTGGATTCATTGCTGAGCAAATTCAGAAGCAACGAAACGTCGTAGCAGAGTCATACGAAGAAAAGAAAAAACGTTCAGACTCTATTACATTTCTTGTGAAATGGGACATAAAAGATCTCATTGAAGTGTAGGTGCACGAACATTTGAAAGAGAAATTGGTTATTTTACCAGATCAACCTGGTTGTTATTTAATGAAAGATAAGCAAGGAACGGTTATATATGTCGGGAAGGCAAAAGTGTTAAAAAATCGTGTGCGCTCGTACTTTACTGGTTCGCATGATGGGAAAACACTTCGGCTTGTAGGAGAAATTGTAGATTTTGAATATATCGTAACCTCCTCAAATTTGGAGGCTCTTATTTTAGAGTTAAATTTAATAAAAAAGTATGATCCAAAATATAATATTCAATTAAAAGATGATAAAACATATCCTTTTATTAAAATTACTGCTGAAAAACAGCCGCGCTTACTCATTACGCGTAACGTAAAAAAGGATAAAGGAAAGTATTTTGGCCCTTATCCGAATGCACAATCAGCCCATGAAACGAAAAAACTATTAGATCGCATGTATCCGCTTCGCAAATGCTCAAACATGCCCGATAAAGTGTGTTTATATTATCATATGGGCCAATGTTTAGCACCTTGTGTGAAAGAAGTGACGGAAGAACAAAATAAAGAAATTGTGGATGAAATTATTAAGTTTTTAAATGGTGGACATAAAGAAATTCGCTCAGAATTAGAAACAAAGATGTATGAGGCTTCAGAGAAACTAGAATTTGAACGTGCGAAAGAATTGCGAGATCAAATTGCTCATATAGATGCAATTATGGAAAAACAAAAGATGATTATGAGTGACTTAGTGGACCGTGATGTATTTGGATATGCAGTTGATAAAGGATGGATGTGCGTTCAAGTTTTCTTCGTTCGAAAAGGAAAGCTAATTGAACGTGATGTTTCTATGTTTCCAATCTATGATGAACCAGAAGAGGGATTTTTAACGTTTATCGGTCAATTTTATGAAAACAGCAGTCATTTTAAACCGAAAGAAATTGTCGTTCCAGGAAGTATAGATTCAGAATTAGTAGAGCGCTTTTTAGAAGTTGAAGCGACACAGCCGAAACGTGGTAAGAAAAAAGATCTTGTAGAATTAGCAAATAAAAATGCGAAAATTGCACTTGAAGAGAAATTCTACTTAATTGAACGTGATGAAGAGCGAACGATTAAAGCTGTAGATCATTTAGGAAAGCAGCTCGGGATTGAAACACCATATCGTATTGAAGCGTTTGATAACTCGAATATTCAAGGAACAAACCCCGTTTCCGCAATGATTGCTTTTATCGATGGGAAACCAGCGAAGAAAGAGTACAGGAAATATAAAATTAAAACGGTTCAAGGACCAGATGATTATGAGTCTATGAGAGAAGTTGTGAGGCGCCGTTATACAAGGGCACTCAAAGAGAGCTTACCATTACCAGATTTAATCATTATTGACGGGGGAAAAGGTCATCTGGCAGCTGTAAGTGATGTTCTAGAAAATGAGCTTGGGCTATATATTCCGATGGCAGGTCTTGTAAAAGATGACAAACATAAAACCTCCCATTTAATTATTGGGGATCCACCTGAACCTGTGATACTTGAGAGGAATAGCCAAGAATTTTATTTATTGCAGCGCATTCAAGATGAAGTGCATCGATTTGCGATTACATTCCATCGTCAATTACACGGGAAATCTGTCATTCAATCAGCACTGGATGATATTCCAGGAATCGGTGATAAACGGAAAAAGGTATTGTTAAAACATTTTGGTTCATTAAAGAAGATGAAGGAAGCTTCTTTAGCAGAATTTGTCGAAGCAGGTATGCCGAAAAATGTCGCGGAAACAATTTATACGTATTTAACAGATAAGAAGACGTTGTAGATGGCAATTATAAACGCAAATGACCAAAGCTTCGCAGCTGAAACTAGCGAAGGTGTTGTATTATTAGATTTCTGGGCACCTTGGTGTGGACCTTGTAAAATGATAGCTCCTGTATTAGAGGAAATTGATTCAGAATTAGGCGAAAAAGTAAAAGTAGTAAAAGTAGACGTTGATGAAAATCAAGAAACTGCTCGTCAATTTGAAGTAATGAGCATTCCAGCTCTTTTCGTATTAAAAGACGGTAAAGTAGTTGATCAAGCGTTAGGTTACAAACCGAAAGAAGCGTTAGTAGAATTAGTTTCTAAACACTTCTAAATGCAGGAGGGAAAATCTATGGCTCGTAAAGTATTAGTAATGGGTGAAGTTCGTGACGGATCGCTACGAAACGTTTCGTTTGAAGCGGTAGCAGCAGCAAAAACAATTGCAGAAGGCGGTGAAGTGGTAGGTCTTCTAGTTGGAGACAGCGTTGCCTCTGTTGCAAATGAATTGATTCATTACGGTGCAGATCGCGTTGTGACAGTTGAAAATGATAAATTAAAATCATATACATCTGATGGTTACGCACAAGCGTTTTTAGCTGTATATGCTGAAGAAAAGCCAGAAGGTATTGTATTTGGACATACAGCACTTGGTAAAGATTTATCACCAAAATTAGCAGCGAAACTTGAAGCTGGTCTAATTTCTGACGTAACTGCTTTAGAAGTTGAAGGTGGAAATGTTATCTTCACTCGCCCGATTTACTCTGGTAAAGCGTTTGAGAAGAAGATTGTAACAGATGGTATCTTATTTGCGACAGTGCGTCCAAATAACATTGCAACTCTTGAAAAAGATGAGTCTCGCACAGGTGACGTGTCTTCTATTACAGTAGATGTGAAAGATTTACGTACAATCATTCAAGATGTTGTCCGTAAAACTGCAGAAGGTGTTGATCTTTCAGAAGCGAAAGTTATTATCGCTGGCGGACGTGGTGTGAAGAGTGAAGATGGATTTAAGCCATTAAAAGAGTTAGCTGATGTACTAGGCGGCGCTGTTGGAGCATCTCGTGGTGCTTGTGACGCTGAGTATTGCGATTACTCATTACAAATTGGTCAAACGGGTAAAGTCGTTACGCCAGATCTATATATTGCATGCGGTATTTCTGGTGCGATTCAGCATTTAGCTGGTATGTCTAACTCAAAAATAATCGTTGCAATTAATAAAGATCCAGAAGCAAGTATCTTCAAAGTAGCTGACTATGGTATTGTCGGTGACTTATTCGAAGTTTTACCCCTTTTAACAGAAGAGTTTAAAAAGTTAAAAGTACATTCATGAATGAAACGAACATTTGATACAGAAGAAAAAATCGTAATTAAAAACGGTGCAATTTACGATGGCGAAGCGGAATTCATCATCAACCCTTACGATGAATATGCGATTGAAGAAGCAATTCAAGTAAGAGACGCACAAGGTGGAGAAGTTACTGTCGTAACAGTTGGTGGCGAAGATAGTGAGAAAGAACTTCGTACAGCATTAGCGATGGGCTGTGATAAAGCAGTATTAATTAATATTGAAGATGATGTTGAAAATGGTGATCAGTTTACAACAGCAAAAGTACTTGCTGAATATTTAAAAGATAAAGATGCAGATTTAATTTTAGGCGGAAACGTTGCGATTGACGGTGCATCTGGACAAGTTGGTCCACGCGTAGCTGAAGCGTTAAATATTCCGTACGTAACGACAATTACAAAACTTGAGATTGACGGTACAAACGTGAAGATTGAGCGTGACGTTGAAGGTGATACAGAAGTTATTGAAACGACATTACCAGTTTTAGTAACAGCACAACAAGGTTTAAACGAACCGCGTTATCCATCGCTTCCAGGTATTATGAAAGCGAAGAAAAAGCCACTGGAAGAAGTAGAATTAGATGATTTAGATTTAGAAGAAGATGATGTGGAAGCAAAGACAAAAACAATTGAAATCTACTTGCCTCCTAAGAAAGATGCAGGAAAAGTGTTACAAGGCGAGCTGCAAGATCAAGTAAAAGAACTTGTATCGTTGCTCCATACAGAAGCGAAAGTAATCTAAATGGGAGGGATCATGTTGAAATTCCTATCTGTAAGAGTTGAAGACCATATTGCGGTGGCAACGTTAAATCACGGGCCAGCGAATGCGATGTCTTCACAAGTTATGCATGACGTTACTGAGTTAATTGACCAAGTGGAAAAGGATGATAACATTCGTGTTGTTGTTATCCATGGTGAAGGGCGCTTCTTCTCAGCAGGAGCAGATATTAAAGAATTTACATCTGTTACTGAAGCAAAACAAGCGACGGAATTAGCGCAACTTGGACAAGTTACGTTTGAGCGTGTTGAAAAATGTTCAAAACCAGTTATCGCGGCAATTCATGGAGCGGCACTTGGCGGCGGCCTTGAGTTTGCTATGTCTTGCCACATGCGCTTTGTAACTGAAGGTGCAAAACTTGGTTTACCTGAATTAACACTTGGATTAATTCCTGGTTTTGCAGGTACACAGCGCTTACCACGTTATGTTGGGAAAGCGAAAGCTTGTGAAATGATGTTAACGAGTACACCAATTACTGGTGCAGAAGCATTAAAATGGGGACTTGTTAACGGAGTGTTTTCTGAAGAAACACTTTTAGACGATACACTTAAAGTTGCAAAACAAATTGCTGGAAAAAGTCTAGCAACAACTCGTGCTGTGCTAGAGTTATTGCAAACGACAAAATCGTCTCATTATTACGAAGGTGTACAGCGCGAAGCTCAAATCTTCGGTGAAGTATTTACGAGTGAAGATGGAAGAGAAGGTGTAGCAGCGTTTTTAGAAAAACGTAAGCCTTCGTTTAGTGGTAGGTAGATGAATGACTATTCATTCAGTCATCTTCTTGAAGGGGACAGTAAAGTGAAGAAAAATAGACCGAAATACAATCAAATTATTGATGCGGCAGTCATTGTGATTGCAGAGAATGGGTACCATCAAGCGCAAGTTTCTAAAATTGCAAAGCAAGCTGGGGTAGCTGATGGCACGATTTATTTATACTTTAAAAATAAAGAAGATATATTAATATCCTTATTCCAAGAGAAGATGGGAGAATTTGTTGAAACAATTCGTCAAAAAACAGCAGGAATTGAAAGCGCTGTAGCGAAGTTATTCATGTTGGTAGAAACGCACTTCTTGCTGTTATCACAAAATGATCCTCTTGCTATCGTTACGCAATTAGAGCTAAGACAGTCCAATCAAGACTTGCGCCTTAAAATAAATGAAGTATTAAAAGGCTACTTACAAGTTATGGATGAAATTTTAGAGACAGGTATAAAGCAAGGTGAGTTTCAGGCGGACTTAAATGTTCGTGTGGCAAGACAAATGATCTTTGGAACAGTAGATGAAGTTGTGACCAATTGGGTAATGAGCGATCATAAGTATGATCTGGTCGCACTTTCAAAAACGGTACATGGGCTACTTATTGCAGCTTGTGGTTATCGTCAATAAATGAAAACAACCATCATGAATGAACATTCATTTATTTTTTATGTATTTGAAGGGGGAATGAAGGTGGAAAAACCTTGGTTGAAAAGTTATCCAGAGGAAATTCCTAGTACTATTTCTTATGATATTCAGCCACTTCATGGATATTTAGAGAAAATAGCTTCTCGTTATCCAGAAAAGAAAGCGCTTCATTTTTTAGGTAAAGATGTTACATTTTCAGATTTCCATGACAAGGTAAAGAAGTTTGCGAATTATCTTCAAAGGCTTGGTGTTGAAAAGGGAGATAGAGTTGCGATTATGTTGCCGAATTGTCCGCAATCTGTAATCGGTTATTATGGTACTTTGCTTGCGGGGGGGATTGTAGTACAAACGAATCCTCTTTATACAGAAAGAGAGCTTGAGTACCAACTTCATGACTCGGGGGCAAAAGTCATTCTTTGCCTTGATTTAGTGTTTCCGAGAGTTACTAATGTTCAAAATGCCACAAAGCTGGAGCACATTATCGTAACTCGTATTGCAGATTTCTTACCATTTCCTAAAAATTTACTTTATCCATTTGTACAAAAAAAGCAGGCGAATCTTGTTGTGAATGTGTCGGAAAGCGAAACGATTCATCTATGGAAATCAGTAGAAAGGGAAAGTACTGCTGATGTTGAGGTTCCCTGTGATCCTGAAAGTGATCTAGCTCTTTTGCAGTATACGGGGGGAACGACAGGATTTCCAAAAGGGGTTATGCTGACGCATAAAAACCTCGTTTCGAACACTTTAATGGGAGCACATTGGTTATATAATTGTAAAGAGGGAGAAGAAGTGATCCTTGGTGTCCTTCCGTTTTTTCATGTGTACGGAATGACAGCTGTAATGAATTTAAGTATTATGCAAGGGTATAAAATGGTGCTTATTCCGAAGTTTGATATGAAAATGGTTTTTGAAGCAATTAAAAAACATAAAGTTACACTATTTCCAGGAGCGCCGACCATTTATATTGCTCTATTAAATAGCCCTCTTTTAAAAGAATATGATATTTCTTCTATTCAAGCTTGTATTAGTGGCTCTGCACCGCTTCCTGTAGAAGTACAGGAGGAGTTTGAGAGCGTTACAGGTGGTAAACTAGTAGAAGGTTATGGATTAACGGAGTCATCACCCGTTACACATGGGAATTTCTTGTGGGAAAAACGTGTGCCAGGAAGTATTGGGGTACCGTGGCCAGATACGGAGGCAATCATCATGTCACTTGAAACAGGAGAGGCATTACCTCCAGGTGAAATCGGTGAAATAGTTGTTAAAGGCCCACAAATTATGAAAGGGTATTGGAATAAGCCAGAAGAAACGGCGGCTGTATTGCAAGATGGCTGGCTTCATACAGGTGATGTAGGATACATGGATGAGGAGGGCTTTTTCTATGTGAAAGATCGTAAGAAAGATATGATTGTTGCTAGCGGTTTTAACGTATATCCTCGTGAAGTAGAAGAAGTGTTATATGAACACGAAAAGGTGCAAGAAGTAGTGACGATCGGTGTTCCTGATCCGTACCGAGGGGAAACTGTAAAAGCATTTGTTGTTTTGAAAGAAGGCGCTGAATGTTCTGAAGAGGAATTAGATCAGTTTGCACGTAAATATTTAGCGGCTTATAAAGTACCGAAAGTATACGAGTTTAGAGATGAATTGCCGAAAACGACAGTAGGGAAAATTTTGCGCCGCGTCCTAATAGATGAAGAGAAGAGAAAGAATGAGGATGAGCAAACGGGCTAAATGTCTTCATGGCTCAATAATACAAATGGATATTGTGGGTGTAATAATCAAAATGGTGTACATGTTGATTCATGTTGTTTTAGTTGCGATGGGACAGTACCTAAGCTTGGTCCAACAGGTCCAACGGGAGCGACAGGAATAACGGGAGCAACGGGTCCAACAGGAGCGACAGGAATAACGGGAGCAACAGGTCCAACAGGAGCGACAGGAATAACGGGAGCAACAGGCGACACAGGCCCAACGGGAGCAACAGGAATAACAGGAGCAACAGGTCCAACGGGAGTGACAGGAGCGACAGGAATAACGGGAGCAACAGGTCCAACAGGAGTGACAGGAGCAACGGGTCCAACAGGAGCGACAGGAATAACAGGAGCAACGGGTCCAACAGGAGCGACAGGAATAACAGGAGCAACCGGAGCAACAGGCGACACAGGCCCAACCGGAGCAACCGGCACAAGTATAACGGCAACATACGCATTTGCAAATAATACGTCGGGTACAGCAATATCGGTACTACTTGGTGGAACAAATGTCCCGCTTCCAAACAATCAGAATATCGGTCCAGGTATTACAGTGTCTGGGGGGAACACAGTATTTACGGCTGCAAATGCAGGGAATTATTATATTTCATATACAATTAATATAACTGCCTCTTTATTAGTCAGTTCACGAATTACAATTAATGGGGCACCGCTTGCTGGGACTATCAATTCTCCTGCATTAGCAACGACATCATTTAGTGCGACAATTATTACGACTCTTGCGGCGGGGAGTGCAATTAGTTTGCAATTATTTGGCTTGTTAGCTGTTGCGACGTTATCAACGACTACTCCAGGAGCGGTGTTAACAATTATAAGACTAAGTTAAATGAAGAGAATTCTCAGTATTTTCATAGTAGTTCTTCTATTCGCTGTTGGATGTGGACAGCAAAAAGAGGAGAAAGAGGAAACAAAAGCGGACAATAAAAAGCAAGCTATAACAATTAAACACGCTGAAGGGGAAACGAAGTTAGATAAACCAGCGAAAAAAGTTGTTGTACTTGAGTGGGTATATGCAGAAGACTTATTAGCACTTGGTGTTCATCCAGTAGGGATGGCAGACATTAAGAATTATAATAAATGGGTAAATACAGAAACAAAACCGAGTAAAGATGTTGTAGATGTAGGGACACGTCAACAACCAAACTTAGAAGAAATTAGCCGTTTAAAACCAGATTTAATTATCACAGCATCATTCCGTGGTAAAGCAATTAAAAACGAATTAGAGCAAATTGCTCCTACAGTTATGTTCGATCCATCGACTAGCAACAACGATCACTTTGCTGAAATGACAGAAACATTTAAACAAATTGCAAAAGCTGTTGGAAAAGAAGAACAAGGTAAAAAAGTATTAGCTGATATGGATAAAACATTTGCTGATGCAAAAGCAAAAATTGACAAAGCAGGCTTAAAAGATAAAAACATCGCAATGGCACAAGCATTTACTGCTAAAAATGTGCCAACATTCCGCATCTTAACTGACAATTCTACAGCTTTACAAGTTACAAAAAAATTAGGTTTAACAAACACTTTTGAAGCAGGTAAATCAGAGGCAGACGGTTTCAAACAAACAACTGTAGAATCATTACAAAGTGTACAAGATTCAAACTTCATTTACATTGTAGCGGATGAAGATAACATTTTTGATACTCAACTAAAAGGCAATCCTGCTTGGGAAGAATTAAAGTTCAAAAAAGAAAACAAAATGTATAAATTAAAAGGCGACACTTGGATTTTCGGTGGTCCTGAGTCTGCAAAATCTTTAGCAACACAAGTAGCAGATGTAATGACAGCGAAGAAGTGAATGAATAGCTTACAACATACACTTCGAGCAAGTCTTGTATTCGGAGGAGGAGCAGCTCTCTTGCTCCTCCTTTTCTTTATTCATATCGGACAAGGTCAAGCAAACATTTCCTATAGTATGATTATCGATGCTCTTATCTCACCGAACCAATCACTAGAGCATCAAACTTTAATCATGCTTCGATTACCTAGAGCCGTAATTGCTATTTTAGCTGGAGGTGCTCTTGCTGCATCTGGGGTCATTTTGCAAACATTAACAAAAAACCCACTTGCTGAATCCAGTACAATGGGTATTCACTCCGGCGCATATTTCTTTCTAGTAGCGGCTACAATTTTCTTACCGAAAGGTCTGCAAATTAACTCACTTCTTTTCACATTTATCGGTGGTGCTATTACTGCTTTATTTGTATACCGTATTTCTGGTGGGAAAAAGGGAACCCCACTTAGAATGGCACTAGCTGGGATGGTCGTTACATTAATGCTTTCTGCCTTTACTGGAACGATGCAGCTTTTCTATGAAAATGAAACAGCTGGTTTATTTTTATGGGGAGCTGGCTCTCTTATCCAAAATAACTGGGATGGCGTTCAATTCGCTTTTCCATTTATCATTATTTCTTTCCTAGTTTTACTATTTATGTCTCGTAAACTCAACATTCTCTTACTTGGTGACGATGTTGCTGTTTCTCTTGGTGAAAAAACAGCAGTAACACGTCTTATCGCCTTCATTGCTGCAATCTTTTTAACAGCAGTAATTGTAACTGTCGTTGGACCGATTGGGTTTGTTGGCTTAGTTGCACCACACTTAATGCGCCTTATTGGTTATCGTCAACACTTTACTCTTCTTCTCTCCTCATTCTTATGGGGAGCAGTATTATTACTTGGGGCAGATGTCGTCGGTAGATTAATAGATCCAACTGGTGCAGAACTTCCTGTTGGGGCAGTCACAGCAATGATTGGGTCACCTTGGCTTATTTATTTAGTGTATCGTATGATGAAGTCGAAACAATATATGAATGATAACGGTACGAATGCAGCTGGAGCTAGTTCTCGCTATTACTCCTATAAAAAGGTAATCATTATATCTATCACGCTTTGTATTGTGACGATTGCTCTTGGTGTTACAATCGGTAGTAATGCTTATATCGAAAGCATTACTACTGTTATAACAGGGCAATTAACACAATTTGATAAAAATATGATGATGAACCTTCGTTTACCAAGAATGCTCGTTGCCGCTATTGCTGGCGCATGCCTTGCAATAAGTGGGCTTGTCTTCCAAGGATTATTACGAAATCCACTTGCCGACCCTTCGATTATTGGTATTTCGTCTGGAGCAGGTGTCGGTGCTTTAACTGTTATGTATGTTTTCCCTGCACTTCCAGGTTTCTTCCTACCAATTGGTGCATTTATCGGCGGACTACTTGCAGTTGGAATTGTCCTCTTCTTCTCATGGAAAGCAGGATTTAGTCCCACAGCTCTTGCTTTAATAGGGATTGGCATTTCGGCTCTCGGCTCAGCAATTATTCAAATCTTTATCGTTAGAGCCAATTTGAATGTTGCCGCTGCTTTAACATGGTTATCTGGCAGTACGTATGCAAGAGGATGGAATCACTTAGAAAATATCATTCTATATCCATCACTTATTCTTATACCAATTATCTTTTTCTTAATGAAACAACTTGATGTTCTCGTACTTGGAGACGATTTAGCAACTGGACTCGGACAGCCTGTAAATAAAACGCGCCTTGCTCTAATTGTGTTAGCGACACTTCTTGCATCTATAAATATCGCGGCTGTCGGTACAATTTCCTTTTTAGGCCTTGTTGCACCTCACTTAGCACGAATCGTTGTTGGTATGAATCATCAAAGATTATTCGTTTGTTCAGCACTGTTTGGAGCAATTCTTCTTGCCGTCGCTGACTTACTCGGCCGAACAATTGCATACCCGAAAGAAATCCCTTCTGGTCTTGTCGTTGCTGTACTTGGAGCACCTTATTTCTTATGGTTGATGAGGAAGAGTGGGAAGAAGGTTAATTAGATGTACCAAACTATTGAAGGTTTTCTACAATCATGGACATACGAGGCTGAATCTACTCAGAAGATGCTCGATGCATTAACCGATGAATCTTTATCACAGGAAATTGCACCTGGACATTGGACGTTAGGAAGAGTTGCTTGGCATATCGTGACGGCAATTCCTGTTATACTATCTGGCACAGGGCTAAAGTTTGAAGGAGAATCGAAAGGTTATCCTGTTCCAACTTCTGCAAAAACAATTGCAGATGAATACCGTAAAGTGAATGTGACTTTCGTTGAAACACTTCAAAGTAAGTGGACTGATAAAGATTTAGCAACTATTAATGACTTCTTTGGTCGTCCTATGCCGAATTCTATATTTTTAATGACACTCATTAATCATCAAAATCATCACCGCGGACAAATGACGGTTTTAATGCGACAAGCTGGCTTAACAGTTCCTGGTGTATACGGCCCAGCAAAAGAAGAATGGGCTATGGCTGGAATGGAAGCTCCTAAAATGTAAATGAAGCTAGAATTGAAGAAGTTTAAGCTCGGATGGTATGTGAAGGGAGCAGTTATTGCAAATATCGTTATACTGGCATTAATGATCTTTGTGAGCATCGTTGCTCAAGTTGAAGGTGATCCCGAAATAAGGAATCCGCAGACGATTTTGTTAATGGCTAGCGCGTTAGTAAGATCAACATTTATTATTTTTGGTGGTGTACTAATCGCGAAACTAATAATTGATGAATATAAAAATAAAACAATATTAATCATGTTTTCGTATCCCATTGATCGGAAGAAAATGATGATTAGTAAGTTGGCAATTACAGCGATAGTAACATTTATAACAGTTATTGTATCTAACATTTTAGTAGTAGGGTTTTTTTGGGGGATAGATAGCTATTTTTCAATTCTTCCTAATTCATTCACAGTAGATCAATTGACGCAAGAAGGAATAAACCTTGTCCCTTTAGCAATCGCAACTGCGGGAATAAGTTTAATCCCTCTATATTTCGGAATGCGTAAACGTTCAGTACCAACTACAATCGTTTCATCTCTGATTGTTGTATCAATTGCAATTAATAACCCACCAATATTTCCTATCGCGACTTTTCTTCCTCTTCAATTCACATTTGCAGCGATCGGTATAGCGATTGCTTATTATGGGATTAAAAATATTGAGAGGGAAGATGCATTATAAATGTTTAAATTAATGAAACTTGAATGGAAGAAACATAAATTATCTAGTTACTTTAAAGGGGTAGCCATTTTTATTATAGCAATTTTCGTTGTAGTAAACCTTATGGCGTTGGGAGTGAAAGACGAGGTAGATGGGCTATTCTCTGACTTCACGCAACAAATGGTTTTAATAAACACTTTTATTAGGATAACATTTATTATTTTTAGTTCGGTCATTTTATCACGTTTAGTAATTGATGAGTATAAGAACAAAACGATGCAACTATTGTTTATGTACCCACTGCAAAGGAAAATGTTAATGAGGGCGAAATTAACAATTGTTTTTTGTTTTTGTTTTGTGAGCACGATTATCGCTACTTTCATTATTAGTTTGCTCGTATATTTTGTGAGTCCAATGATGGGACTGATTGAAACGCCAGTTACGATAGGTGAAATAATAGCTATCGTTCCAGCTACCTTTATAAGTGCATTTATGATATCTGGTATAAGTTTAATTCCTTTATTTTTTGGGATGAGAAAGAAATCGACACCGACAACGATTACTTCTGCAGTAATGATTGGGATGTTAATTAGTAGTAACTTTGGTTCTGGGAACGGTCAAGTAAGTATGTTTAATTTTATAGCTATCCCAATAGTGCTCTGTTTATTAGGGATTTTCATTAGTTATCTATCGTATCGTAAAATCGACAAGGTTGATGTGGCATGAGTGTTTAAAGGGAAAGAAGTTATCTCTAGCGTTAATATGCATGTGAAAAAAGGAGAGATATATGGTTTTTTAGGACCAAATGGTGCGGGTAAAACAACGATTATGAAAATGATGACAAATTTAATAAAACCGACGAGCGGTGATATTGAAATTTTCGGTGAGAAGTTAACTGATAACTCTTATGAATTGTTAAAGCGCATGGGGACAATTATCGAATATCCAATCTTTTATGATAAATTAACGGCGAAGGAAAACCTAGAATTACATTGTGAATATATGGGGTATTACGACAAGAACGCAATTGATCATGCTTTACATTTAGTAAAACTGCACGGTATAGATAATAAAAAAGTAAAAGATTTTTCATTAGGGATGAAGCAACGACTTGGTATTGCAAGGGCAATCATGACAAAGCCAGAACTACTTATTTTAGATGAGCCGATTAACGGTTTAGATCCAATTGGTATTAAAGAGTTACGAGACTTATTTAAAATGCTCTGCAAAGAATACGGTATTACGTTATTAGTCTCTAGTCATATTTTAGGCGAGATGGAACTAATGGCAGATACAATTGGTGTAATTCAAAATGGAAAACTAATAAAAGAAGTTTCAATGAAGAGTATTAACGGAAAACAAACAGAGTACATTGAAATTACTGTTCCTGATGTGAAGCGTGCAGCTTATATTTTAGAAGATAAACTCGGTATAAAAAATTACAAAATAATGAGTGGAAACATGATTCGTGTGTATGAATTGGCGGCGACACAGCAAGCCATTTCAAAAGCACTTATTATGAACGATGTAGAAATTGAAAGTATTAATAAAAAACATAGCTCCTTAGAAGAATATTTCTTAAACGTAATGGATGGAGAGGGCATTCATGCTTAAATGAGAAAAAATAGTAGTAAAAACTTACGATACACATATAAAAAGTTAGAAAGTATTGTAAATGAAAAAACAGGTGAGAAGTTACTCGTTATGACAGATGATCTAGAATTGCAAAAATTATTAGTGGCAATTAATCAATTATTAGATGCAAAACAGAAAACGAATGCAAATCATGCAAAAGTAGAAATTTCGATGAGAAAAATGCTTTCAAATATTTCACATGATTTAAAGACGCCACTAACAGTTATTCTTGGATATACAGAAATGTTAAATAAGGATAAAACGATAAATAAAGAAGAACAACAAATATTACTTGAAAAGGTGCATGTAAAAACACTAGAAGTAATGGAACTGATTCATAAGTTTTTTGATTTGGCAAAATTAGAATCTGGTGACAAGGCAATCGAGATGACAAAAGTAAATATGAATGAAGTTTGCCGCGAGAAGATTTTATCTTTTTATGATTTATTGACGACGAAAGGTTTTCAAGTTCATATTGATATACCAGAAAGAAATATATATGCACTTGGAAATGCAGAAGTGTTAGGCAGGGTATTGAATAATTTAATATCAAATGCGATTACATATGGGGACGATGGAAAGACACTCGGGATGACTGTAAGAGATGATGAAACGAGTGTGTATATAGACGTATGGGATAAAGGAAAAGGAATTGATGAATCTCATATTGATAAAGTGTTTGAGCGTATGTACACACTTGAAGATTCAAGAAATAGATTGTACCAAGGAAGCGGTCTAGGATTAACGATTACAAAAAGGCTTGTGGAAGCGATGGATGGAAAAATTCATCTTTCTAGTAGGCCGTATGAAAAAACAATTTTTACAGTTGTATTAACGAAGATGCAGTTTTAGATGTCACATCATATTTTATTAGTTGAAGATGATATTTCAATTCAAGAGATGGTGGAACAGTATTTAATAAAAGAAGGTTTTCAAGTTACAATCGCGTCTGACGGAGAAGAAGGAGTTACCGCATTTTTTAAAGGTTCATTTGAGTTGATCATTCTCGATATTATGATGCCAAAGTTAGACGGCTTAGAGGTTGTACGAATCGTTCGAGAAAAAAGTGCTGTTCCAATTTTAATGATGTCAGCAAAAGATACGGATGTTGATAAAGCTGTTGGATTAGGACTTGGAGCAGATGATTATATTTGCAAGCCATTTTCTATGATTGAATTAGCAGCACGTGTCAAAGCTGTTATTCGAAGGTCTACAAAGTATTCAGCTACGGAACCGAAAGATGAGACCGTTCAAATTGGTGATTTAATAATTGACCCAATTAACTTTACTGTGGAGAAAAAGGGAAGACAGCTTAAACTTACGTTAAAAGAATTTGAGATTTTAAAACTGTTCGTAAAAAATCAAAATCGTGTATTTACAAAAGCGCAAATATATACGTTAGTTTGGAACGAAGAGTATTACGGTGACGATAACGTTATTAATGTTCATATGAGAAGGTTGCGTGAGAAAATTGAAAGTGATCCATCTAATCCAGAATATATTAAAACGTTATGGGGCATCGGCTATAAGTTGGAAGTGATGTAAATGTCAGAAAACAAAAAAGTAAGCTTAGCTGATTTAATGCGTGAACAACTTGCAAAGAAAAAGCAAGGAAATGGAAATGGTTCAAATAATACAAATCAAAGCCAAGCAACGAAAAAATTACAAAACCAACAAACGAAGAAAACAAACAACCAACGTAGACGTACAGGTGTGTAAATGAACGGACAAAAACGATCTAACATCGCGCCAGGTCTTGAAGTTGATATTGTGCTAAAACAAGATCAGCGAACTGGCAAGCTAACAAGAGGAATGGTAAAAGATATTTTAACGAATTCCCCTTCTCATCCGCACGGCATTAAAGTTCGATTGCAGGACGGGCAAGTTGGTAGAGTACAAAATATCGTTCAATAAATGCGATCTGAAGTAACTATAAAAATAAAACCGAAATTTATAAAAGAAATTAAAAGTGGATATCCGCTTATTTTAAAAGATGCGATTCAAAATTCAAACGATATTCGTGAAGAAGGGACACTCATCAAAGTAGTAGATGAGAAGAACCAATTTATCGGAAAAGGCTATTATGGAAAACAAAATAAAGGATACGGCTGGATTTTAACGAGAAAAGAGAGTGAACAAATTAATCAATCTTTCTTTGAAAGTAAAATCAAATCTGCCTTACATAAACGAAAACAGTTTTACAAAGCAAATGATACGACAGCATTCCGTGTCCTAAATGGTGAAGGTGATGGTCTTGGCGGCTTAATCATCGATTATTATGACGGTTATTACGTAGTGAGCTGGTATAGTGAAGGGATTTATACTTTTAGAGATGAAATCATAGCGGCGCTTCAAAAAGTAGCAAACTTTAAAGGTATTTATGAGAAAAAGCGTTTTGATACGAAAGGGAAATACATTGAAGGCGATGATTTCGTAGCAGGAGAGCGCGGTGAGTTCCCACTTATCGTAAAAGAGAATGGTGTGAACTTTGCGGTTTATTTAAATGACGGAGCGATGGTTGGTGTATTTTTAGATCAGCGTAACGTTCGAAAACAAATCCGTGATACATATGCACAAGGAAGAACTGTGTTAAATATGTTCTCTTATACAGGTGCTTTCTCTGTATTTGCAGCGCTTGGCGGAGCGAGTAAAACAACGAGTGTGGACCTTGCAAATCGTAGTTTAGGTAAAACGATTGAGCAATTTAGTGTAAATGAAGTTGATTATGAAGCACAAGATATTATTGTAGAAGATGTATTTCTATATTTCAAATATGCAGCTAAGAAAAATATGAAATTTGATATGGTTGTACTTGATCCGCCAAGTTTTGCTCGATCAAAAAAATATACATTTAGTGCAGCGAAAGATTATAAAAATTTATTAAAAGAAACAATTTCCATTACAGAAAATAACGGTATTATCGTTGCTTCTACAAATTGTAGCGCATTTGATATGAAAAAGTTTAAAGGCTTTATCGATACTGCATTTAAAGAAATGAACGGTAAATACAAAATATTAGAAGAACATTCTTTACCAGAAGATTTCCGTACAATCGATCAATTTAAAGAGGGAGACTATTTAAAAGTAGTTTTCATTGAGAAAATTAAAGGTTAAATGATTATTGTTACAAATACAGCTAAAATCACAAAGGGAAATGGACATAAATTAATTGAGCGTTTTAATAAAGTAGGTAAAGTTGAAACGATGCCAGGCTTTTTAGGATTAGAAGTTCTTTTAACGCAAAATACAGTTGATTATGATGAAGTAACAATTAGCACTCGCTGGAATGCAAAAGAAGATTTCCAAGGTTGGACAAAGAGCTCAGCATTTAAAGATGCTCACTCACATCAAGGCGGAATGCCAGAATATATTCTTGATAATAAAATTGCTTACTATGATGTAAAAGTTGTACGTATGCCAATGGCTGCAGCACAGTAAATGTATGAATTGGGTGGGATTTTCATGGATTATTATGAAAATCGTAAAGTAATGGCTGAGGCGCAACATATTTATAAGAGAAGTCCAATGGAAGAAAAATCAGAGGATGGGGAAGTACGTAAACAGTTTCAAGCTCTCCAAAAAATTAATCCAGAGATAGTTGGATGGGTTACGATGGATGATACACAAATTAATTATCCAATCGTTCAAGCGAAGGATAATGATTACTATTTATTTCGTAATTATAAAGGTGAAGATATGAGAGCGGGAAGTATTTTTATGGACCATCGTAATGATGTGAAATCTCAAAACAGAAATACTATTTTATACGGTCATCGTATGAAGGACGGTTCTATGTTTGGGAGTTTAAAAAAGATGTTGGATGAAGAATTCTTCATGTCCCATCGTAAATTATATTACGATACATTATTTGAAGGATACGACGTTGAAGTTTTTTCAGTATATACGACAACAACGGACTTTTATTACATTGAAACGGATTTTGAAAATGATGCAGCATATACGTCGTTCTTAAAGAAAATTCAAGAAAAATCACTTTACAAAACGGATACGGAATTGACGGCTAATGATGAAATTGTAACACTTTCTACATGTGACTATGCGCTTGATCCAGAGGCTGGAAGGCTAGTTGTACATGCAAAATTAGTGAAAAGAAATTAAATGGAAATTAAAAATGTAACCTTTTCATACGATAATGTAACAAATCGTTTAAAGTCTGTTAGTAGTGAAATAGAACTTGGAAAAATTACAACAATCATTGGTCCAAATGGATGCGGGAAATCCACATTACTTAGTGTTATGTCTAGAAACCATGCTCCTAGTAGTGGAGAAGTAATACTTGATGGGAAAGCGATTAGTGAGTATAAACCGAAAGAGTTTGCTAGAAAGCTAGCTGTTGTCCATCAACAAAATGAGGCTCCAGCAGATATTACGGTGGAAAAACTAATAAGCTTTGGGCGTATGCCATATAAAAATATTTTCTCTTCGCAAACAGATGAAGATAGAGAAGCGATTGAGCGTGCACTAACATGTACGAATTTACAAAGTAAACGTGATAAGCCAATTCATGCATTATCAGGCGGAGAGAGACAGCGAGTTTGGATTGCAATGACATTAGCTCAAAATACACCAATGCTTTTCTTAGATGAGCCGACAACATATTTAGATATTTATTATCAGATAGAAATATTAGAGTTAGTGAAAGAGTTAAATGAAGTGTATGGACTAACGATTGTAATGGTATTACATGATATTAATCAAGCCATTCGTTACAGTGATCATATTATCGTTATGAAAGATGGAGAGATTGTTACGAAAGGTAATCCTAATGATGTAATAACAGAAGAAATGGTTAAAGCAATATATGGTGTAGATGTCATTGTAAAGCAGGATGAAGATACAGGATTATACATGGTACCAATGGGAATCTAAATGAATAAAAAAACTTGGAGTTTCCTCATTGTTACTGCATTGCTCATTATTATGACATCATTGTCAGCGATGAAAGGGAGTTTAGAAGTAGGTATTGTTGAGCTTGTACAAGGGATATTTACAGGGGGAAATGAAGATGTTGAAGTGATTAAAGATTTACGTTTCCCGCGTATTATTATTGCACTATTTACTGGAGCAGCTCTGGCTGTTTCAGGTGTGCTTTTTCAAGCTGTTATGAAGAATCCACTTGCTGACGCTGGGGTAATCGGGATATCTTCTGGAGCAAGTTTTATGACACTCGTTATTATTACGTTGTTTCCGCAATTCTTTTTCTGGACACCAGTATTCGCATTTTTAGGCGGTGCGCTTGCGTGTTATCTCGTTTACTCTTTTTCATGGAAGTCTGGATTAAGTCCACTACGCATTATTTTAATTGGTATTGCCATTAATGCGATGTTTACTGGATTAAACGAATCATTCGTTACGATTTGTGGATATTTTATTAAGAGTATTAAGCAAACGACGACTTCTAACATAACAATGAAGACGTGGGGCGATGTAGAAGTAATGGTTACTTATGGAACAATTGGTCTTATTCTTGCTTTGTTTGTAGGAGCTTGGTGTAACTTATTATCACTACAAGATAAGACTGCGAAAAACTTAGGCTTGCACGTGACGAGAGTGCGTCTTATTATTTCTGCCATTGCAGTACTTTTAGCGGCAGTATCAACAGCGATTGCAGGAGTCATTGCTTTCGTGGGATTACTCATTCCGCATATTTCAAGACAACTAGTCGGTTCAGACCATAAAGTATTAATTCCATTTTCTGCTCTTGCAGGGGCGTTATTAATTTTGACAGCGGATACGATTGGAAGGTTAATTGTGCCACCTAATGAAATTCCAGCAGCAACAATTATGGCGGTTATTGGTGGTCCATTCTTAATATTCTTGCTTAGAAAGAGTGATAAAGTTTATGGAAATTAAATGGCTATCATGTTGTTAATGAGTATAGCCGGTTGTTCATCACCCAAAAAAGAAACAGCAAAGCAAGTAAAGAGTGAGAGTAAAGAGCGCATTGTTGCAACAACAGTGGCTGTTACTGAAATTATGGATGCGTTAGAAGTAGATTTAGTCGGCGTTCCAACAAGTTCTAAAACTTTACCAAAGCGATATAAAGGTTTACCTGAAGTTGGGAATCCAATGAGTCCAGATATGGAAAAGGTAAAATCATTAAAGCCGTCAGAAGTATTATCTGTGACAACACTTGAATATGAATTAAAGCCAGTTTTTGATGGTGTGGGTATGAAAGCAAACTTTTTAGATTTAACAAGCTTGAAAAATATGCAAAATTCCATTAGCGATTTAGGTAAGAAATATGGACGTGAAAAGCAGGCTGAAGAAGTTGTAACTAAGTTAGATAAAAAGGTTGCTAGCATTCAAAAAGAAGTAAAAGGAAAGAAAGAACCGACAGTACTTATTTTGTTAGGTGTGCCAGGAAGTTATTTAGTAGCAACAGAGCATTCTTATATTGGAGATTTAGTGAAACAATTAGGTGGTAAAAACATTGTACAAGGTGAACGAGTAGAGTATTTAGCTTCTAATACAGAGTACTTAAAGAAAGCTGATCCAGATATTATTTTACGAGCAGCTCATGGTATGCCTGATGAAGTTGTAAAAATGTTCGATAAAGAATTTAAAACGAATGACATTTGGAAGCACTTCGCAGCAGTTAAAAATAACCGTGTTTACGATTTAGAAGAGCGTTTATTTGGAACGACAGGCAATTTAGCAGCAATTGAAGCGTTAGATGAATTGAAAAAAATGATGTATCCGTGAATGAACACATATACAAAAAGTCCAGGTGTGTTAAAAGTAAAAGGTGGTAAGAAGTATGTATCCTTTACGTTAACGAATAGTGCTTGGATTACAAAGTTTGAATTTGAGAAAAATGGTTCGTTTGTTGATGCAAATGTAATAAGTGAAGATAAAAAAGCTGATACACGCGTAGTGGAAGTAGAAGTGCCGGATTTATCGAAAAAGTTAAATGCAAAAGTAAAAGTAGATATCGATTCAATGAATTATCACCATTTTTACGATATTCAATTTGCATTTGATAAAGGTAGCATTAAGCCGTTAGATAACCAAGGCGGAAACGACAACCAAGGCGGAAACGACAACCAAGGTGGAAACGACAACCAAGGTGGAAACGACAACCAAGGCGGAAACAATAACCAAGGTGGAAACGACAACCAAGGCGAAGGTGGAAACGACAACCAAGGCGGAAACAATAACCAAGGTGGAAACGACAACCAAGGCGGAAATAACAACCAAGATAATAACACAACAATTGATCCAAAAGCTCTTAAAGATGGTGAATACAGCATTGGGTTTAAAGTGTTAAAAAATCAAACAGATGAAATCTCAATGATGAACACATACACAAAAAGTCCAGGTGTATTAAAAGTAAAAGATGGTAAGAAATATGTATCGTTTACATTAACAAATAGTACATGGATTACGAAGTTTGAATTTGAGAAGAATGGTTCTTTCGTTAATACAAAAGTGTTAAGTGAAAATAAAGAACAAAATACAAGAGTAGTAGAAGTAGAAGTAAACGATTTGTCTAAAAAATTAAATGCAAAAGTAAAAGTAGATATTGATTCAATGAATTATCACCATGTCTACGATGTTCAATTTGTATTTGATCAAGATAGTATGAAAGCTTTAGGGAACCAAGGTGGAAACAACAACCAAGGTGGAAACAACAACCAAGGTGGAAACAACAACCAAGGTGGAAACAACAACCAAGGCGGAAACAATAACCAAGGCGGAAACAACAACCAAGGTGGAAATACTAAACCGAAAGTAATAGTTGATCCGAAAAATTTAGTAGATGGTCAATATGATATTACATTTAAAGTATTAAAAGATAAAACAGATGAGATTTCAAAGATGCATGACTATGTTGTCAATCCCGCGAAATTAATCGTAAAAGATGGTAAAAAATACATTGAGATGACGCTGAAAAATAGTGCATGGATTACGAAATTCCAAACGGAAAACAATGAGCTATTCGCTGATGCGAAAGTAGTAAGCGAAGATAAAAATGTAAATACGCGAGTAGTACAGTTTGAAGTAGAAGATCTATTTAAAAAATTAAACGCAAAAGTAAAGGTAGACATCGATGAGATGAACTACCATCATTTCTACGATGTACAAATTCAATTTGATACAAATAATATCGGTGCGTTAGGAACTATTAAAGAGGATCCAAAAAATGAACCGAAAAATCCAGTGACTACACCGAAAGTAGATAATGTAAAAACAGTAGGTAATCCTGATTTTAATCGAAATGCAGATGATAAGAAGAAAAACGATGCTACAGATAATAGTGCAAAAAAAGAGAAAAACTCAAAAACTGCAGATACAGCACAACTTGGTTTATACATGGTGTTACTGCTAGGTTCACTTGCTTTTTTAGTTCGTAAATATAGAGCGGGTAGATTGTAAATGATATTTACATTCGTATCAACATTACAACCACTTGCAGTTCAAGCAGCTACCAAGTTAGCTGACGGTGAATATTCAATTGGCTTCAAAGTTTTAAAAGATACATCAGATGAAGAATCGATGATGAATCAATATTCAGTAAGCCCGGGAACTTTAAAAGTGAAGGATGGGAAAAAGAAAGTATCTTTTACATTAACGAATAGTTCATGGATTATGAAGTTTGAAACAGAAAAAGCAGGCCAACTTGTTGAGACAAATGTAATTAGTGAAGATAAAGAAAAAGATACAAGAGTAGTAGAATTTGATGTGGAAGATGTAGAGAAGGTATTAAATGCAAAAGTAAAAGTAGATATTGATTTTTTAAATTATCATCATGATTATGATGTGCGCATTGTCTTTGATCAAAATAGTATTAAACCCGTTCATGTAGAAAAGCCAAATGAAAAAGAGGACCCAGCTAATAAGCCAGATCCAAATGAAAAACCTGATCCGAGTCAGAAGCCCGACCAAAAGCCTGACCCAGATCAACAACCAAATTCTAACACAATTACAGATGGTGAGTACAGCATTCCATTTAAAGTGTTCAAAGATCAAACAGATGAAGAATCCAAGATGAATAGTTACATGGTAAATCCAGGAGTATTAAAGGTAGAAAGTGGTAAGAGAAAAGCCGTTGTAACACTAAAAAGTAGCTCGTTAATTAAAAATTTCCAAACAAAAAAAGATGGTGCATTTGTTGATGCAAAAGTAGTGAGTGAGGATAAGGAAAAAGATACAAGAGTAGTAGAGTTTGAAGTAAACGATTTATCTAAAAAACTAAATGCAAAAGTATTTATCGAAATGGCAGCAAGAAATTATAAGCAAACGCATGATGTACAACTTTTATTTGAACAAGATAAACTTGAACAAATTAAAAATGAAGAGAAACAACCAGAAGTAGAAAAACCAGAAGTAGAAAAACCAGAAGTAGAAAAACCAGAAGTAGAAAAACCAACCAGAAGTAGAAAAACCAGAAGTAGAAAAACCAGAAGTAGAAAAACCAGAAGTAGAAAAACCGGAAGTAGAAAAACCAGATGAATGTTTAAACAATTTAAAATGATTATTGCCGTATTTGCTGTTTTATTTACGTTTATCGCAACACTAGGTTCACAGGATGCAAAGGCTGCTATAAAACTAGCTGATGGGAAATATAATATTGCTTTTACAGTATGGAAAGGCGATAAAGATGAATCATCTAGAATGAATAGTTATTTTGAAAGCCCAGCAACATTAACAGTTAAAAATGGTAAACAATATGTTTCATTTAAAGTGAAAGATAGTTCTTCTATTAAAAGTTTTCAAGTAGAAAAAGATGGTCAATTTGTAGAAACAACCGTGTTAAGTGAAAACAAAAAAGATAATACTAGAGTTGTAGAATTTGAAATTGCTGACTTGTCAAAAAAACTAAACGGCAAGGTGAAAATTAATATCCCAATTATTAATTACAATGCTTCATATGATATTCGCTTTGTATTTGATGGGAACAGTGTTAAATAAGTGAAATACAAGATAAACAAGGAGGAAACAAGAAAAATGAAAAAGTTTTCTGTATTACCCGCTTTTATTATGACATTTGTATGTATGCTAGCTTTTCTTGTAGTGCCGTTCGGACAAGCTTCAGCAAAATTAGCTGACGGTACGTATGATATTAACTACGTAATACAAAAAGCGGAAAACGAGTCAGCTTCAATGGCAAATGATTATTTTGAAAAGCCAGCTAAGTTAGTTGTAAAAAATGGTGAGATGAAAGTTCAAGTTCCAATGAACCATAGTGCTTGGATTACAGAATTTAAAGCACCGGAGAATGGAAATTTTGTTGATGCAAAAGTAGTGAGTAAGGACGAAGCGGCTGATAAAAGAACGGTTGAATTTAAAGTTGATGATCTATCAAAGCCGTTAGGAGTAAAAATTCATGTTGTTGTACCAAGTGCAAACTATGACCATCACTATACAATTCGTTTTGCGTTTGATGCAAATGTAAAAGCTGTAGGTGGCGATAACGGTGTAGTTGCTGCAACAAAAAATAATGACCAAGCGAAAACAGATACACAAGTAAAAGAAGAAAAAACGAAAGTAGAGAATAAAGAAGCGAATAAACAAACAAATGAAAGTGGAAAAGCTGAAAAAACAGATAATCCAAAAACAGGAGACGAAGCACGTATCGGATTATTTGCAGCGTTACTTCTTGTTTCAGGTGTTTTCTTAATTCGTAAAGTGAAGCTAAACAAATAAATGAAATCATCTTTAAAATTTTCTGAGATGTTTGCAATCAGTTTAATGTTATTTGCACTATTTTTTGGTGCAGGTAATATGATTTTTCCACCAGCGTTAGGACAAGGTGCTGGAACAGATGTATGGATCGCGCTGTTTGGTTTTATCGTAACAGGTGTTGGATTGCCGTTATTAGGGGTAATTGTTATAGCTCTAAAAGGAGATATTAATGAGCTAGCAGGACGTGTACATCCTATATTCGCACTTGTTTTTATTACTGCAATTTATTTATGTTTAGGCGTATTCGTAAGCGTTCCACGTACAGGGACAGTTGCTTATGAAATGAGTGTTGCACCATTTTTACCAAGTGAGATAGCCAGTCAATCCTATCCACTTGTTATCTTCACTTTTATTTTCTTTGCGGTAACTTTCTATTTAGCTTTAAATCCTTCAAAATTAGTGGGACGCATAGGTAAAGTGTTAACTCCAATTTTATTAGCTGTTATTGCAATTATTGTAGGTAAAGCACTTATTACACCAATTGGAGAATTTGGTTCACCGACAGAAGCGTATAGTGCTCCTCTTTTCAAAGGTTTTATTGACGGATATTTAACTTTAGATGGACTTGCAGCACTTGTTTTCGGAAATGTTGTCATTAATGCTTTAAAAGCAAAAGGTGTTACAAATAAGAATAGCATTGCGAAAGTAACAATCTTTGCAGGATTTATTGCAGCACTTGGTTTATTACTTGTGTATTTAGCGCTTGCGTATCTTGGAGCTTCTAGTGTATCACTTGGAATGGGCGCAAACGGAGGAATTATTTTAACAAACGTTGTGAATCATTTATTTGGAAGTTACGGAACATTATTACTAGGTATCGCAATTACAGCAGCATGTTTAACAACTTCTGTAGGTATTGTTGCAGCTTGTGGAGAATATTTCTCTTCCTTATTACCAAAGATTTCCTATCAAAAAGTCGTTTTCATTTTCTGTGTATTAGCATTTATGGTAGCCAATCTTGGTTTAACGCAGTTAAACGCATTAGCATTACCAATCTTAATCGCCATTTATCCAATTGGAATCGTTCTTATCGTATTATCACTTGTTGAAAACTACGTTCGTCTTCCATTAGCGATGTATGTGGGTGGTATAGTAGGAGCGTTCGCAATTAGTTTCTTTGATGGATTACACAATGCAAATCTTCAAATTGCAGCATTAGCACCTATTTTAAATAAGATTCCATTATATAGTGTAGGAATTGGCTGGTTAGTTCCAGGCATAATCGGTATAGGATTTGGTTATGTAGTTTCTAAGTTTCAAAAGCAGGAAATTGCTGTAGAAAAATAGATGAAAATCAACCAATATATAAGCGAAGCAAAATCCTGTTCCAGACGCGAGACAGATTGTCTTATTAAAGCTGGACGCGTGGCTATTAACGGTGAAATTTGTACGCACGGTGCTCTCGTGAGCGATGGTGATGTAGTAACGATTGATGGACAGGTTATTGCAAAAGAAGAGAAAGAAAAGGTGTATATCGCTTTTCATAAACCAGTTGGAATTACTTGTACAGCAGCCGATCATATTGAAGATAATATTATTGATTATATCAATTATCCAGAGCGAATCTTTCCCGTTGGGCGATTAGATAAAGCGTCGGAAGGACTTATTTTATTAACGAATGATGGCGCGATTGCGAATCAAATTTTACACGGAGATCATGAGCATGAGAAAGAATATGTTGTGACGGTGGATAAACCTTTTACAGATTGGTTTATTGATGAGATGTCCAGCGGTGTAAAGATTAAAGATGGAATGACGAAGCCATGCAAAGTGACGAGAGTCGGCCAATCTACATTTCGCATCGTTTTAACACAAGGAATGAATAGACAAATTCGTAGAATGAGCCGTGCTTTCGGGTTTACTGTAACAAAGCTAAAGCGAGTGCGCATTATGAATATAGAATTACATGAGCTTGAAGTAGGAAAGTGGCGGAGCGTTGCAGCTGAAGAGTTAGAAATCTTAATAGGGCAGTTATAGATGTTAGAAAGAACGTTGCGTGTATTAGAATACAATAAAGTAAAAGAACAATTACTTGAACATACAGCCTCTTCACTTGGTCGTGACAAAGTGAAGAATTTAGTGCCGAGCACTGATTTTGAAGAAATTGTAGAACTGCAAGATACGACGGATGAAGCGGCGAAAGTCATTCGTTTAAAAGGACATGTACCACTTGGAGGGATTTCTGATATTCGTTCAAATATTAAGCGCGCGAAAATTGGAAGTATGTTAAGTCCTCATGAATTAATTGAAATCGCAAGTACGATGTACGGTAGTCGCCAAATGAAACGCTTCATTGACGATATGATTGACAACGGTGTTGAACTTCCAATTTTAGAAACACATGTCGCGCAAATTGTATCTTTATATGATTTAGAAAAGAAGATTACAAATTGTATCGGTGACGGCGGTGAAGTAGTCGATAGCGCAAGTGATAAACTGCGTGGTATTCGTAACCAAATTCGTACTGCGGAAAGCCGTATTCGTGAAAAATTAGAAAACATGACGCGTTCTTCAAACGCACAAAAAATGTTATCAGACGCAATTGTAACGATTCGTAATGAACGTTACGTAATCCCAGTAAAACAAGAGTACCGCGGCGTATATGGTGGTATTGTTCATGATCAATCTGCTTCTGGACAAACGTTATTTATAGAACCGCAAGTAATTGTAGAATTAAACAACGCACTTCAAGAAGCACGTGTGAAAGAAAAACAAGAAGTAGAACGCATTTTAATGATGTTAACGGAAGAAGTGGCGGTAGAAGCTGATATCGTTCTATCAAACGTAGAAGTAGTTGCAAATCTTGATTTTATTTTTGCAAAAGCTCTTTATGCGAAGCGAATTAAAGCGACGAAGCCAATCGTAAATAATGAACGCTACATGGATTTAAAACAAGCACGCCATCCGCTTATCGATCCGGAAATTATCGTGCCAAATAACATTATGCTTGGTAAAGACTTTACAACAATTGTTATTACAGGACCGAATACAGGTGGTAAAACAGTTACGCTGAAAACAGTTGGTATATGTGTACTAATGGCACAATCTGGTCTTCATATTCCAGTAATGGACGAATCAGAGATTTGTATATTTAAAAATATCTTTGCTGATATCGGTGATGAACAATCGATTGAACAAAGTTTAAGTACGTTCTCCTCGCATATGGTGAACATTGTAGATATTTTAGAAAAAGCTGATTTTGAAAGCTTAGTTTTATTTGATGAATTAGGTGCTGGAACAGACCCGCAAGAAGGTGCTGCACTAGCAATTTCAATTTTAGATGAAGTATGTAATCGTGGTGCTCGCGTTGTTGCAACGACGCATTACCCGGAATTAAAAGCATACGGATATAACCGTGCGCAAGTTATTAATGCGAGTGTTGAGTTTGATGTGAACACATTAAGCCCAACGTATAAATTACTAATCGGTGTACCAGGACGTAGTAACGCCTTTGAAATTTCGAAGCGCCTCGGATTATCTGATCGCGTTATTGACCAAGCGCGTAACCATATTAGTACGGATACAAATAAAATTGAAAATATGATTGCGAAGTTAGAAGAAAGTCAAAAGAACGCAGAGCGTGACTGGAACGAAGCAGAAGCGCTTCGTAAGCAATCTGAAAAACTTCATCGCGAATTACAGCGTCAAATTATTGAATTTAACGAAGAGCGTGATGAAAAATTATTAAAAGCGCAAAAAGAAGGGGAAGAAAAAGTCGAAGCTGCGAAGAAAGAAGCAGAGGGCATTATTCACGAACTTCGTCAATTGCGTAAAGCGCAGCTTGTAAACGTGAAAGATCACGAGCTTATTGAAGCGAAGAGTCGTCTAGAAGGCGCAGCGCCAGAGCTTGTGAAGAAACAAAAAGTGAACGTGAAAAACACAGCGCCAAAACAACAATTGCGTGCAGGCGATGAAGTAAAAGTATTAACGTTCGGCCAAAAAGGTCAATTACTTGAAAAAGTAAGTGATACAGAGTGGAGCGTACAAATTGGAATTCTGAAGATGAAAGTGAAAGAATCCAATATGGAGTACATTAATACACCGAAGCAAACAGAGAAAAAAGCAGTCGCAAGTGTGAAGGGTAGAGATTATCACGTGTCGTTAGAGCTTGACCTTCGCGGTGAGCGTTATGAAGATGCAATGATGCGCGTTGAAAAATATTTAGACGATGCACAGCTTGCAAGCTATCCTCGTGTATCAATCATTCACGGTAAAGGAACAGGAGCGCTTCGCCAAGGTGTACAAGATTACTTGAAAAAACATCGCGGCGTGAAAAACTACCGTTACGGTGACATGGGCGAGGGAGGCCTAGGCGTAACAGTTGTCGAATTAAAATAGATGATGAAAGTAAATAAAAAACAAGTTATTAAATTACTAGAGACAATCGGGCTTTTTATGGAACTAAAGGGTGCGAATCCATTTAAAATATCTGCATTTCGTAAAGCGGCAGCAGCACTAGAAAGTGATGATCGTAGTCTTTCTGAAATTGAAGATTTCACAAAGATTCCAGGCATCGGAAAAGGAACGGCAGCAGTTATTCAAGAATATATAGAATCGGGAACATCTGAAGTATTACAAGAACTTGAAAAAGAAGTGCCAAGCAGTTTGTTACCGTTATTAAAACTTCCGGGCCTTGGTGGTAAAAAGGTAGCTAAGTTATACAAAGAACTTGGTGTTGTGGATATGGAATCGTTAAAAGCTGTTTGTGAGGAAAATAAAGTACAAGCTTTAGCAGGTTTTGGTAAGAAAACAGAAGAGAAAATATTAGAAGCAATTGATCAAGTAGGATCTCGTCCAGAACGTTTACCGATTGCGATGGTATTACCTATTGCCGGGGAAATAGAGGAGAAATTGTCGAATATTGCTGAAGTAATTCGTTTCTCTCGCGCTGGTAGTTTACGCCGTGTTCGTGAGACAGTGAAGGATTTAGACTTCATTATTGCAACGACAGAACCAGCAGCAGTACGTGAACATTTATTGCAATTCGATAATATGATTGAAGTAATCGCAAGTGGAGATACGAAAGTTTCTGTTCGTCTTCAATACGAATATGATATTTCAATCGATTTTCGCTTAGTAAAACCAGAAGAGTTTATTACAACGCTTCACCATTTCACAGGATCAAAAGACCATAACGTAAAAATGCGCCAAATTGCAAAAGATAAAGGCGAAAAAATTAGTGAGTACGGTGTAGAGAACTTGGAAACAGGTGAAGTAAAAACATTCGAGACTGAAGAAGAATTCTTTGCTCATTTCGGTCTTCCATTTATTCCGCCAGAAGTGCGTGAAGATGGAAAAGAAATTGAATTAATTAAAGAGTATCCAAACTTAATTCAGTTTTCCGATATACAAGGTGATTTACATATGCATACAACGTGGAGTGACGGTGCTTTTTCTATTGAAGAAATGGTACAGGCATGTCGTGCCCGTGGATATAAGTTTATGGCGATTACTGATCATTCACAATACTTGAAAGTAGCGAACGGTTTAACGAAAGAGCGTCTTCGTGAACAAGCGAAAGAAATTGAACGTATGAATGAAAGGTATCCAGACATTACAATTTTACGCGGAATTGAAATGGACATTTTACCGGATGCAACACTTGATTTTGATGATGAAGTATTAGCAGAATTAGATTATGTTATTGGAGCTATTCACTCTAGCTTCTCACAAGACCGTGAAACGATTATGAAGCGTCTTCGCGCTGCACTTGAGAATAGACATGTTACAATGATTGCTCATCCGACAGGACGCCTTCTTGGACGTCGAGAGGGTTATGATGTAGACACAGATTTATTAATTGAACTCGCAAAAGAAACAAATACAGTTTTAGAATTAAATGCAAATCCGAACCGTCTAGATTTAAGCGCGAAATTATTAAAACAAGCACAAGATGCTGGTGTAAAAGTAGCGATTAATACGGATGCTCATACACTTGAAATGTTAGAAGACATGGAAACAGGTGTAGCAGCAGCACGTAAAGGTTGGATTCAAAAAGATAACGTGATTAACACATGGGATATTGAACGTTTATTAGACTATATTAAACGTAATAAGTAAATGATTGATATTATTATCATTTTACTGCTTGTTATGGGATTTTTCCTCGGATTACGCAGAGGTTTTATCTTACAACTTGTAAAGTTAACAAGCTTTATTATCGCATACCTTGTTGCATACTGGTACTGTAAAGATTTAGCGCCAGCACTTGCGAAATTTATTCCGTATCCATTTGATAAAAATGTATCTGTTCCAGAATGGATTGATGCAAATAATATTGAGACAGTATTTTATCAAGCACTTGCGTTTATCGTATTATTTATTATTACAAAAATCGCACTTTCATTACTTGGTAATTTGTTAAATATGTTTGCAGAAATACCGGTTTTAAAGCAAGTAAATGCGTTTGCGGGGGCAATCCTCGGATTTTTAGAAGTATATATTATTTTGTTTGTTTTAATTATTGTTGGAAATATTCTTCCGATTGAACAAATACAAACATCGTTACAAAAATCATCAATTAGCAAAATAATTGTAGACGATACACCGATTCTCTCTGAAAAGGTGAAGGAGCTATGGCAGACAGGTAGCAGAGTATAATTGGAGGCCGGTGAGTTGTCACAACAAAAGGGAAATAAAAGTCGAATTAATGTAGAAATATATGGCCAACAGTATTCAGTTGTTGGCGATGAAAGTACAAGTCATATCCGCATGGTAGCAGCGATTGTGGATGATAAAATGCGCGAACTCAATGCCAAGAATCCTTCGCTTGATACGAGTAGACTAGCGGTATTGACGGCGGTAAACGTCATACACGATTACATAAAATTAAAAGAAGAACATGAGAAGTTGAAAGAAAGTATGACAAAAAAAGGAATGGAATAAATGAAACAACAGTATAAACAAGCACTTAGCTCAAAAATTCCGCAAGGCGGTATCTTTATGGCAAAGGTGCCATCTTGCACGATTACAGCATATAAATCTGGAAAAGTAATGTTCCAAGGTGGACGTGCTGAAGCAGAAGCTTCTCGTTGGCAAACTGTCTCTCAAACACCGAAAACAACTGTAAAAAAATCGGTCGATTCACATCGTTATGCGCCGCCCGCTTCCATCGGTACAATGTCTATAGTAGGATCAGACGAAGTAGGTACTGGTGATTACTTCGGACCGATGACAGTAGTTTCTGTATATGTGGATGCAAAACAAATTCCACTTTTAAAAGAACTTGGTGTAAAAGACTCCAAAAACTTAAACGATGCTCAAATTACCGCTATTGCAAAACAACTACTTCACGTTGTTCCTTACAGCTCTCTCGTTCTTCATAACGAAAAATATAACACGCTATTTGATAAAGGAAATAATCAAGGTAAGCTAAAAGCTTTACTACACAATAAAGCCATTACAAACTTATTAGCGAAAATTGCGCCTACAACACCAGAAGGCATCTTAATCGACCAATTTACGCAACCTGATACATACTATAAGTATTTAGCAAAACAAAAACAGGTACAGCGTGAAAATGTTTACTTCGCTACGAAAGGTGAAAGTGTTCATTTAGCTGTTGCCGCCGCTTCCATTTTAGCTCGTTACTCATTCGTAAAACAGTTTGACGAACTCAGTAAAAAAGCTGGTATGCCACTTCCAAAAGGTGCTGGTAAACAAGTTGATATTGCCGCTGCTAAATTAATACAAAAAGTCGGTAAAGAAAGACTACCTGAGTTTGTAAAACTGCATTTTGCTAATACAGAGAAAGCGTTTCGCTTATTGAAATAGATGAGTAAAAAAGTGAAAAAAGACCATTCAAGATCAATCCTAGGTTCTCCAGAAGTGGAAGGACAAGGGACAACAACACATGAAACTGGTTCTCATAAAGTATCTTCATCAAATAAGAAGCAGAAACGAAGCTAAATGGGCAAGGGAAGGGGTTTTTGTACAATGGGGGAAATTCCAAGTCATACAAAGTGGACATTGCGTGACAAGTATATAGTAATCACTGGTGCGACAAGTGGTATTGGATTAGCGGCAGCTAAGGCATTTGCGGAGCGCGGTGCCAAGCTAGGAATTATTGCACGCAACGAGGCAAAAGCGAATGATGCTATGAATCAAATTAAGGATGTAACGAATGGGAATGTGGTGGCAGATTTATTTCTGGCTGATATGGCTTCCCAACAATCTATACGCCGGGTAGCTACTGATATTTTAGAAAGGTGTCCGAGAATAGATATATTAGTGAATAATGCTGGTGCTTTATTTCAAACAAGGCAAATTACGGAGGAAGGTTTGGAGATGACCTGGGCAGTAAACCATTTAGGTCCATTTTTACTCACTCATTTGTTGTTGGAGCGTTTAAAAGAAAGTGCTCCTGCTCGTGTCATTACCACCGCATCTCACGGTCACAAAATGGCTAAAAAGGGAATTGATTTCGGTGATTTAGATGCAGAACAACTGTATCGCGGTGTTAAGAAGTTCATGGGCGGTCCTACAATGCGTTATGCGCAAACAAAACTGGCTAATATTTTATTCACCTCTGAATTGGCACAGCGGTTGGAGGGAACGGGTGTTAGTGCTTATAGCTTTGACCCGGGGCTAGTGAATACGAATTTTAACCAGGACAATGGTCTGGTTGCTCGCCTAACTATGGCAGCAATGAAACCTTTCTCTCGTACACCCGAGGAAGGTGCGGAAACTTTAATATGGCTAGCATAAATGGAAAACACATTAGTAAAAAGTCTGTATAGAGATACAGAAAAATATGCAGATCAAACAGTACAAGTATCAGGGTGGATTCGTAATTTACGTGATTCAAAAGCATTTGGCTTCATCGAATTAAACGACGGTAGCTTCTTCAAAGGCGTTCAAATCGTTTTCGATACAGAATTAGAGAACTTCAAAGAAATTACAAAACTTCCACTTAGCTCTTCAGTTAAAGTAGAAGGTAAAGTAATTGCAACGCCTGGAGCGAAGCAGCCATTTGAAATTAAAGCAGAAAAAATTGATATCGAGGGCTTATCAGACTCTGATTACCCACTTCAAAAGAAGCGTCATACGTTTGAATACTTACGTACAATCGCTCACTTACGTCCAAGAACAAATGCATTCTCTGCAACGTTCCGTGTACGTTCTATCGCAGCATTTGCGATTCACCAATTCTTCCAAGAGCGTGGATTCGTACATGTTCACACACCAATCATCACTGGTAGTGATACAGAAGGTGCTGGCGAAATGTTCCGCGTAACAACGCAAGATTTAAACAACGTACCAAAAGGTGAAGACGGACAAGTTGATGAATCAAAAGACTTCTTCGGTAAAGAAACAAACTTAACAGTAAGTGGGCAGCTGAACGCTGAAGCTTATGCATTAGCATTCCGTGATGTATACACATTCGGACCTACATTCCGTGCAGAAAACTCAAACACAACTCGCCATGCAGCTGAGTTTTGGATGGTTGAGCCTGAGATTGCATTTGCTGAATTAGGCGATGTAATGGATCTTACAGAAGATATGCTGAAATATGCAATGAAATATGTATTAGAACATGCACCAGAAGAAATGGACTTCTTCAACAGCTTCGTTGATAAAACAGTTCTAGAGCGCATGAACAATGTGATTAACTCTGACTTCGGTCGTATCACTTATACAGAAGCAATTAAAGTACTTCAAGAATCAGGTGCTGACTTTAAATACCCAGTAGAATGGGGTATTGACTTACAAACAGAGCACGAAAGATACTTATCAGAAGAAATCTTTAAACGCCCTGTATTCGTAACGGACTATCCAAAAGACATTAAAGCGTTCTATATGCGTATGAATGAAGATGGAAAAACAGTAGCTGCTACTGACCTTCTAGTTCCTGGCATCGGCGAATTAATCGGCGGAAGTCAACGTGAAGAAAGAATGGACGTTTTAGTAGACAGAATTAAAGAACTAGGTATGAACGAAGAGGACTACTGGTGGTACTTAGAACTTAGAAAATACGGCGGTACAAAACACGCTGGATTCGGTCTAGGTTTCGAGCGCTTCCTAATGTACATCACTGGTATGGCTAACATCCGTGACGTAATTCCATTCCCAAGAACTCCAGGTTCTTCTGAGTTTTAAATGTTCGTATCATATCGTTGGTTACAAAAGTATGTAGATATTAAAGATGTAACAGCACAAGAACTAGCAGACAAAATCACGAAAAGTGGTATAGAAGTAGAAGGTGTTGAAGTATTAAATAAAGGTGTAAAAGGTGTTGTAGTTGGTCACGTATTAGAATGTGAAAAACACCCAGAAGCTGATAAATTAAGCAAATGCTTAATCGATATCGGTGAAGAAGAGCCAGTTCAAATTATTTGTGGAGCTGCTAACATTGCAAAAGGTTTAAAAGTACCAGTTGCAAAAGTTGGTGCTGTACTTCCTGGTAACTTCAAAATTAAAAAAGCAAAACTACGCGGTGAAGCTTCTCACGGTATGGTTTGTGCTCTTCAGGAGCTTGGCATTGATGGAAAGTTAGTTTCAAAAGAATACGCAGATGGTATTTTCATCTTCCCAAGTGACACTGAAGTTGGTGCAGATGCACTTGAAATTTTAAACTTACATGATGAAGTACTTGAGCTTGGTTTAACACCAAACCGTGCAGATTGCTTAAACATGCTAGGTGTTGCATATGAAGTAGCTGCTATTTATGGCCGTGAAGTAAAACTTCCAGCTATCGACTTACAAGAAACAGCAGAAAAAACTTCTGACTATATTTCTGTAAGTGTAGAAGCGAAGGAAGAAAACCCGTTATATATTGCAAAAATGGTGAAGAACGTAAAAATTGGTCCATCACCAATGTGGATGCAAACGCGCCTTATGGCAGCGGGCATTCGTCCAATTAGCAATGTAGTTGATATTACAAACTACATTTTAATGGAATACGGTCAACCGTTACATGCATTCGATTACGATAAATTAGGTTCAAAAGAAATCGTTGTTCGTCTTGCAAAAGAAGGCGAAAAAATTGAAACGTTAGATGATCAAGAGCGTACGTTACAAAACCATCATCTTGTAATTACAAACGGCACAAAAGCTTTAGCTGTTGCTGGTGTAATGGGCGGAGCTGATTCCGAAGTTACAAATGAGACGGTAAATGTTTTAATCGAGTCTGCATACTTTGCAGGTCAAACAGTACGCCGTACATCAAAAGACTTAGGTCTTCGTAGCGAATCAAGTGCACGTTTCGAAAAAGGAATTGATCCAACACGTACATTTGAAGCAATTCAACACGCTGCTGCTTTAATGGCGAAATACGCTGGTGGGGAAGCACTTGAAGGTGTAGTAGAAGCTGATAACTTACAAGTACAAGAACGTACAGTATCTGTTACTGCTGAAAAAGTAAACCGTGTATTAGGTACAGATATTTCTGCAAGTGAAATGGGTACAATGTTCACAAACTTGAAATTCCCATTCACAGAAGTTGAAGGCACATTCCATGTAAATGTACCAGCACGTCGTCCTGACATTACAATTTCAGAAGACTTAGTAGAAGAAGTAGGTCGTCTGTATGGTTATGATCACATTCCAGTTACATTACCTTCTGGAACGATGACACGTGGTAAATTAACAGCAGCGCAAACGAAACGTCGTAAAGTACGTCGCTTCTTAGAAGGTGCTGGTTTATATGAAGCAATCACATATTCATTAACAAGCGCTGACAAAGCGAAACAATATATGGTTGAACCGAACGAAAAAGCTCCTGTAAATCTTGCGCTTCCAATGAGTGAAGAGCGTAGTCAACTTCGTTTAAGCTTAGTGCCACAATTGTTAGAAGCAGTTTCATACAATAATGCTCGTAAAAACGATAGTGTTGCTTTATACGAAGTAGGTTCTATCTTCTTACCGACAGAAGCAGGAGAACTTCCGAAAGAAGAACAACATCTTGCAGGTGTTATGACAGGTCTTGCTTTTCACCATGCATGGCAAGGTGAAAAGAAAGTAGTAGACTTCTTCGTTATGAAAGGTGTACTAGAAGGATTATTCGACGTACTTGGCGTTGCAAACCAAATCGCATATGCACCAGCAAAACGTGAAGGTATGCACCCAGGCCGTACAGCTGACATCGTATTAGATGACGAAGTAATTGGATTCATCGGTCAATTGCACCCAGAATCGCAAAAACAATTAGATGTGAAAGATACATTCGTATTCGAACTATCTCTTGCAAAAGTATTCGGTGCAGACGTGGAAGAAACTTACTACTCACCAATCCCGCGTTTCCCATCTATGACACGTGATATGGCTGTTGTAGTAACAACAGAAACAAAAGCTGGTGAAATGAAGCAAGTCATTGCTGAAGCTGGCGGAGAACTTCTGAAAGACGTAACACTATTTGATTTATACGAAGGTGAAAAAATGGAAGAAGGCAAGAAATCACTTGCATTCTCTATGACCTACTTCGATGCAGAACGTACGTTAACAGACGAAGAAGTAACAGAAGCACATAACCGTGTATTAACAGCGGTAGAAGAGAAATTTGGTGCGGAGTTACGTAAGTAAATGAGTGGGCAGACTTGTTCTGTCAATTTAGGGTGGTACCGCGAATTTACCTCGTCCCTTTTTGGGAGCGGGGTTTTTTTATTTTTAAAATTAGGAGGGTTCCAAATGGAAGCACGTTTAAAAGAGCTAAAGCAAAAAGCGCTGGAGCTTATTGAAGAAGCGAAAGAGCTAAAGGGCTTAAACGATGTACGCGTAGCGTATTTAGGAAAAAAAGGCCCAATTACAGAAGTATTACGCGGCATGGGAAAATTATCAGCAGAAGAGCGTCCACGTATGGGAGCGTTAGTAAATGAAGTACGTGAGGCGATTCAAACGCGTCTAGAGGATAAAATTGGCAACTTAGAAAAAGCAGTAATTGAAGCGAAATTAGCTACTGAAACAATTGATGTTACACTGCCAGGTCGTCCTGTTGAAACAGGTTGTCACCATCCGTTAACAGCTGTTGTTGAACAAATTGAAGATGTATTCATCGGTATGGGTTATGAGGTAGCTGAAGGAACAGAAGTAGAAAAAGACTACTACAACTTCGAAGCATTAAACTTACCGAAAGATCATCCAGCACGTGATATGCAAGATACATTCTACATTACAGAAGAAACGTTACTACGTACACATACATCTTCTGTGCAAGCACGCACGATGGAAAATAACAAAGAAAAAGGACCAATTAAAATTATTTGTCCTGGTAAAGTGTATCGCCGCGATGACGATGATGCGACGCATTCACACCAATTCATGCAAATTGAAGGTCTTGTAATTGATAAAAATATTCGCATGAGTGACTTAAAAGGTACACTGCAAGTATTCGTGAAAAAGATGTTCGGTGAAGACCGTGAAATCCGTCTTCGTCCAAGTTTCTTCCCATTCACAGAGCCATCTGTAGAGATGGATATTTCGTGTATGATGTGTCATGGTAAAGGTTGTGGCACTTGTAAAGGGACTGGCTGGATTGAAATTTTAGGCGCAGGTATGGTTCACCCGAACGTACTTGAAATGGCTGGTTATGATTCAAAAGAATATCAAGGTTTCGCATTCGGTATGGGCGCAGAGCGTATCGCAATGTTGAAATACGGCGTAGATGACATTCGTCATTTCTATACAAATGATGTACGTTTCTTACAACAATTCAAACGAGCGTAAATGATAAGACAAGAAGAGAGGGAAATACATATTATGAAAAACATTGATTCAGTACAAAATCCGCGTGTGAAGCAGTGGAAAAAGCTGCAGACGAAAAAAGAACGCGATAAACAAGGATTGTTTTTTGTTGAAGGATTCCACTTAGTGGAGGAAGCTTTAAAGGCAGGAGTTGTAACAGAACTTATCGTTTCAGATCAAACAGATCTTCCGAAAGATTGGACAGTGAATGATCTGGAAATGTATATCGTGCCTGAAGCAATCGTAAAAGTACTTCGTGAAACAGAAACGACGCAAGGTGTATTTGCTGTTTGTGAGAAACACGAGAGTGAAGTAGCTCTTGCCAATGGGAAGTTTCTTTTATTAGACGGTCTTCAAGACCCAGGTAACTTAGGGACAATTATTCGTACAGCTGATGCAGCTGGTATTCAGGCCGTCGTGCTTGGAGAAGGGTGCGTTGATGCATATAATAGTAAAGTACTTCGCTCTACACAAGGCTCTATTTTCCACTTACCGATTGTAAAAGGGAATTTAGAAGAATGGGTAGACAAGTTAAAGGAAAATAACGTTCCTGTATATGGAACAGCTCTTGAAAATGGAGTTCCTTACGGTGAAGTAACACCAGCCGCAAGTTTTGCATTAATTGTAGGGAATGAAGGAAGCGGCGTGCGCCAAGAAATTCTTGCAAAAACGGATCAAAACTTGTATATTCCAATTTACGGCGGGGCAGAATCATTAAATGTTGCGGTTGCAGCAGGGATTTTAACGTATTATTTACAAAGCCCAGTTGCGAACAAATAAATGAGTTTTAATTTACGCGGCGCTGTATTAGCGAATGTATCTGGAAATTCACAAGACCAATTACAAGAAACGATTGTCGATGCAATTCAAAGCGGTGAAGAGAAAATGCTTCCAGGTCTTGGTGTTTTATTTGAAGTCATTTGGAAAAATGCTGATGAAAATGAAAAACACGAAATGTTAGGAACACTGGAGCAAGGATTAAAAAAATAAATGCACCGTATTACGCTTGAACAAATTTTTAAACATCACATTACACAAAAATACGTAAATCGTTCTGGAATGGTCCACGCGATTGCTGTCGCTTACCATGCGTTTCACTTAGCCAAAAAGCATCACGCCTCAGTCGATGCTGCGACAAAAGCCGGTTTCCTTCACGATATCGGACATCATACGTGGTACACAGGCGGCGAATGGGACTATGACTTATATAAAAAGAATGATATACATGCAATTAAAGGAGCGGAAAGAGCTCACAAGTTGCTTATTAGACTAGGAGAACATCCAAAACTAGCAAAAGAAATTTCTGTTGCAATTCTATTGCATACTGATTCTTTCCTAGTAGAACAATCACTTGAAAGAACACCTCTACAAAACATTATTAAATGGGCAGACGAAGCAGATGAAGAACCAGGCGGAGCGCACCATTACCGAACTATTTCTTATGAAAAAGCTTTAAAAGCTATTCAGCAATTAGATCGATTGGTAGAGTGTGAATTGCAAATAGAGCAAGCAAAATTGAATAACAAGGCAGAACATAGTTATCAATGAATGCAACCCGCTACACAACTTTCTAATGAACAGAAATACTCTATGTCATGGGGACAATTTATTAGCTCCGTTTTATTCGCTTTTTTCGGAACCGGACTTATTACTGTGTTCCTCGCAATGCCATTAACAATTTATACAGCTGGTCTCACAAATAAAAAACAAATTGCCCTGTATGAATCTATTGCAAATACTGCAAGTATCGGATTACAACTAGCTGTGTTGTTATTCTTCATTTTTAAATTTGAACCCGCAAAAAAATTATTACTACAATCCTTTAACTTTACAGTACTTAAAAAATGGCGCACATACGTATACTTACTTCTTTTCTTCGCTATAAGCATCGTACTCAATTATATCTTTTTAAAATATGTGTTCCAAGACGCAACAAAGCAACAAGCTTCCGCACTAAACTTAGACGTATTTGAACAGTATCAAATATTATTACTTATCGGCTTTGCCATACTCACCCCAATTTTTGAAGAACTTATTTTCCGTGGTTTTTTACTCCACTTCTTCTCTGAACGCTTTCCATTTTGGATTGCAGCAGTCTTAACAAGTTTCTTCTTTGGTATCGCTCATACATATTCACTTGGAGTAATGGTAATTACTTTCTTCACGGGATTATTAATGGCTATTTTATGCAAGAAAACAAAATCTATCATTCCAGCTATGCTATTTCACATTTTTAATAATCTATTGGCATTTTTAATTTAAATGGGGGTGAATAGCGATACAATCCTCCCTATTTCAACTACTTTATATTGGATATTGTTTTCTTTAACTGGATTATCGGCAGGATCAAGTGGATTACAAGCAAAAATTAAAAGTATACGCAATATGGGGTTCATTATTTTTATTGCAGGAATATTAGGGGGTACCTACTGATTGGCTCCTATTTTGGCTCCTATTTTGATGCTATGTGAAGGTATTATTAGCATTTTTTTAATTGCTGTCGGAATTAAACATCGTAAATTACTTACCATTATGGCTGGATTGATTTGTGCCTTTCTGCTCATTTTTCCTATCGTTAGTATAGGAATGGGAATAGATATTGAGAAACAACTGCCAATCTCGGCCACTGTATATTGGAGCTTGTTTCCTTTAACTGGACTATTAGCTATTGTAAGTGGAAGACAAATATCAAGTATTCGTTCTATCGGGACTATTTTGTTTATAACAGGATTACTTACGTTGATTTCTTATCACACCTTAATGTTTATATAAGTGGGAGAAGAACAAGTCCCAGCCGTAAGTAAAATAGAAGTAAGTAAGGTAGAAACAGAAGAAAAAGAAATTGAACGAAAGCAAGAAACGGAAATTTCTAATGTAGTTGAGTTAGAAACAGGTAAGCAAGAAGAAGTGAAACAAGAAAAAGAAATGCCGAAAAAACAAACGTCTATGCCTATAGAGAATGTGAACGTAAAAGCAGTAGTAACAGTATTAATTCTCGGCATGTTCGTTTCTATTTTAAACCAAACGATCATTAACGTTGCATTGCCTCCGTTAATGAATGAATTTAATGTATCAACTTCAACAGCACAATGGTTAATTACAGGCTTTATGCTTGTAAATGGTATTTTAGTACCGATTAGTGCCTTTTTAGTTTCACGATTTACGTATCGTAAATTGTTCGTAGCGGCAATGTTATTCTTCACGGTAGGATCCATCATTTGTGCTACTTCAGGAAACTTTACAATGATGATGACGGGCCGAGTGATTCAAGCGGTTGGAGCAGGTATTTTAATGCCGGTTGGTATGAATATCTTCATGACATTATTCCCGCCTCATAAGCGCGGAGCAGCTATGGGATTACTAGGGGTAGCGATGATTTTAGCACCAGCTATCGGACCAACTGTAACAGGATGGGTAATTGAAAACTATAGCTGGAACTTAATGTTCTACGGAATGTTTGTGATTGGTTTAATTATTACTTTCCTATCTTTAAAATTCTTTACACTAGCTCAGCCAGTATCTAACACAAAGCTAGATGTATTCGGTGTTATTAGTTCAAGTATTGGACTAGGTAGCTTATTGTATGGATTTAGTGAAGCGGGAAATAATAGCTGGACTAGTGCAGAGGTTGTGATTTCACTTATCATTGGTGTAGTAGGTATTGCAGTATTTATTTGGAGAGAGCTAACAACGGACAATAAAATGCTTGATTTACAAGTGTTTAAATATCCAGTATTTACTTTTACTTTAGTAATCAATGCAATCGTTACGATGGCATTATTCGGAGGTATGTTATTGCTTCCGGTATACTTGCAAAACATTCGCGGTTTCACACCGATAGAATCAGGTTTATTATTACTTCCAGGATCATTAATTATGGGGATTATGGGCCCAGTTGCAGGTAAGCTATTTGATAAGTATGGTATTCGTCCGTTAGCAATTGTCGGATTAGCCATTACAACATATGCGACATATGAATTTACAACATTATCGATGGATACACCGTATAGCGTTATTATGATGGATTATATTATACGTTCAATTGGTATGTCATTCATTATGATGCCAATTATGACAGCTGGTATGAACGCGCTGCCGATGAAATTAATTTCTCATGGTACAGCAACGCAAAATACGTCAAGACAAGTAGCTGGTTCAATTGGAACAGCGATCTTAATCACGCTTATGACGCAACAAACGACTGCTCACGTAGCGGATTATGGCAACATGTTAACAACGTCAAATCCAATTTTAGTTGATAAAGTACATGGTATGGGCCAAAGCTTAGCAGCTTTAGCTGGATCAGCTCAAGCGGGAGATGCGATGAGCACGCAACTACTATTTGGACAAATCTCAAAGCTATCTGCAATTAACGGTATTAACGATGCCTTCTTAATTGCAACGATACTCGCAGGGATTGCTTGGGTGTTATCGTTCTTCTTACCGTCAGGCAATAAACCAAATAGAAAAGCAGGGAATTAAATGGTGATTATCAATATTATCACATTAATTGTACTAGTTGGCGGCGGTATTGGCGGTTATTACTATTACAATCAAGCGGAAAACTATTTAAAAACAGAAAATGCAAAAATTGATGGAAAGGTAATTCCAATTGCTTCACCAGTAGCGGGTAAATTGACTGACTGGAAAGCTGAAGTAGGAAAAAACTACAATGAGAACGATAAATTAGGTGCTGTCACTGTAGCTGGAGCAAATGGGGAGCAAACAGTAGACGTAACAATTCCGCAAAATGCGACAGTTGTACAATCAAATGCAATGACAAATGCTTTCGTTGGAGCTGGTAGCCCAATTGCTTATGCATTTGATATGAACAATTTATGGGTAACAGCAAACATTGAAGAAACAGATGTTGACGATGTGCAAAAAGGTCAAGATGTAGATGTGTATGTAGATGCATACCCAGATACAACGTTATCAGGAAAAGTAGAGCAAGTTGGATTAACAACAGCGAATACATTCTCTATGTTACCATCAAGCAACGCAACAGCGAACTATACGAAAGTAACACAAGTAGTACCAGTTAAAATTTCTTTAGATCATAGCAAATCAGTAAATATTGTTCCTGGCATGAATGTGACAGTTCGTATTCATAAGTAAATGTCTATTAAAAATACAAATGATCCACGTGTAAAGCGGACGAGACAACTCATACAGGATGCTTTTGTCGCTTTAGTAGGCGAAAAAGGTTTTGAAAATGTAACTGTTCAACATATCGCAGAACGTGCTCCTGTAAATCGCGCTACATTTTATAGCCATTACCATGATAAATACGACTTATTAGACAAAAGCATTGAAGAAATGTTGGAGAAGCTAGCAGAAGTAATCAAACCGAAAAATAGAAATAAAGAGGATTTTCAACTTACATTCGATTCACCACATCCAACATTTTTGGCTCTGTTCGAACACATCGCAGAAAACGTGAACTTCTATAATGTTATGCTCGGGGATAAAGCTGCAGGAAACTACTCTTATAAAATGATGAAGACAATACAAACACATTTAACATTAAGCTTATCAATTTCTCAACCAGATGATAAAGATCTTATGGTTCCTCGTGATATTCTAATTAGTTATGTGACAGGGGCTCACATCGGGATGATTATGTCATGGTTAAAAAGGGGGATGATATATACCCCGCATTTTATGGCCATGCAATTAACTCGTTTAATTATTTTAGGAGCTCATACTGCCGCAGGATTAGAAAGACCTTTTTAAATGCTAAAAGAGTTAACAGATGCACGTGGTATTGCTGGTAACGAGCGTGAACCACGTGAAGTAATGAAGAAATATATTGAGCCGTTTGCGGACGAACTTTCTACTGATAATTTAGGAAGTTTAGTTGCGAAAAAAGTTGGGGAAGAAAACGGCCCGAAAATTATGGTTGCAGGTCATTTAGATGAAGTTGGCTTTATGATTACGCAAATTGATGACAAAGGCTTCCTTCGTTTCCAAACAGTTGGTGGCTGGTGGTCACAAGTTATGCTTGCACAGCGCGTGACAATTGTAACGCGTAAAGGAGATGTAACAGGTGTAATTGGTTCAAAACCACCACACATTTTACCTCCAGAAGCTCGTAAAAAGCCAGTTGATATTAAAGACATGTTTATCGATATCGGTGCTTCTAGCCAAGAAGAGGCAATGGAGTGGGGCGTACGACCAGGAGATCAAGTTGTGCCTTACTTTGAATTCCAAGTGATGAAGAATGAAAAAATGTTACTTGCAAAAGCATGGGATAACCGAATCGGTTGTGCGATTGCAATTGACGTATTAAAACAATTAAAAGATGAAAAACATCCAAACGTTGTATACGGCGTTGGAACTGTACAAGAAGAGGTTGGTCTTCGTGGTGCAAAAACATCTGCGAATTATATCAAACCAGATATCGCGTTCGCAGTAGATGTTGGTATCGCTGGAGATACACCGGGTGTAACGTCAAAAGAAGCACAAAGTAAAATGGGCGATGGACCGCAGATTATTTTATATGATGCTTCTGTTATTGGACATACAGGTTTACGTGATTTCGTAGTTGATGTTGCAGACGAACTACAAATTCCATACCAATATGATTCAGTAGCTGGCGGGGGAACAGATGCAGGTGCGATTCACATTTCTGTAAATGGTATTCCGTCTATGGCAATTACGATTGCGACACGCTACATCCATTCGCATGCGGCAATGTTACACCGTGATGATTATGAAAATGCAGTGAAGTTAATTGTGGAAGTTATTAAACGTCTTGATAAAGAGGCTGTACATAACATTACATTTAATTAAATGGACTTACTACAACTATTTAAATTACAAAAAGAATTAGATGACCGTATTGCAAAAGAACATGACTTACAACCGAAAAAGTTGTTAAAAGAAAAAATGTTAGCTCTTCTTGTAGAAATTGGAGAACTTGCAAATGAAACACGTTGTTTTAAATATTGGAGCAACAAACCAGCATCAGAACGTGAAGTAATACTAGAAGAATACGTAGATGGTTTGCATTTTATTTTATCAATCGGAATCGATTTAGGTATTGATAAAAACTTCTTATTCTATAAATGTGCACAAACGAATAAAACACAAGTGGAAATTTTCTTAGACACATATGCGAAAGTAATTCGTTTTACAGATCAACCATCTATCACGAACTATATTGAATTATTTACAAGCTATCTTCGACTTGGACAAGCACTTGAGTTTGAGCAAGAAGAGATTGAAAAAGCATATTTAGATAAAAACGAAGTAAATCATCAGCGTCAAACACAAGGATACTAAATGCCAAGAGTAAAAGGTGGTACAGTTACTCGTCAACGTCGTAAAAAAGTTATAAAATTAGCAAAAGGTTACTACGGTTCTAAAAATACATTATTCAAGGTTGCTAACCAACAGGTTATGAAATCTCTAATGTATGCATTCCGTGACCGTCGTCAAAAGAAACGTGACTTCCGTAAATTATGGATCACACGTATCAACGCAGCAGCTCGTATGAATGGTCTTTCTTACAGCCGCTTAATGCACGGTTTAAAAAATGCTGGCATCGAAGTTAACCGCAAGATGCTTGCTGACTTAGCTGTTCATGACGAAAAAGCTTTCGCTGAATTAGCAACAGTTGCAAAAAACAACATTAACTAAATGCCTAAACAAAAAACTCATCGCGGCGCTGCAAAGCGTTTCAAAAAGACTGGATCAGGTAAACTGAAACGTTCTCACGCTTACACAAGCCATTTATTCGCTAACAAATCTACAAAAGCTAAACGTAAACTACGTAAAGCTGGTGTAGTAAGCGCTGGTGACTTCAAACGCATTCGTCAAATGCTTGACAACTTAAAATAAATGCCCGCACTTTTTTTGTCGGGTTCTATGACTACAAAATATGTTCTGAGAAAACCTTGGAGGTGGCTTACTATTAGCAAGGATATGATGATTAACGAGCAAATTCGTGCACGTGAAGTACGTTTAGTTGGCGCAAATGGCGATCAACTTGGAATCAAGTCTCGTAATGACGCTTTAGACTTAGCTGCAAATCTTAATCTTGATTTAGTATTAGTTGCTCCAAATGCGAAACCGCCAGTATGCCGCATTATGGACTACGGTAAATTCCGCTTTGAGCAACAGAAGAAAGAAAAAGAGCAGCGCAAAAATCAAAAAGTAATTAGCATGAAAGAAGTTCGTTTAAGTCCAACAATTGATGAACACGACTTTAACACAAAACTTCGTAATGCTATCAAGTTTTTAGAGAAAGGCGACAAGGTTAAAGCGTCAATTCGCTTTAAAGGACGTGCCATTACTCATAAAGAAATCGGTCAACGTGTTTTAGATCGCTTCTCAGAAGCTTGTGCTGAAGTTAGTACAGTTGAATCTAAGCCTAAAATGGAAGGACGTAGTATGTTCTTAGTTTTAGCACCGAAAAACGATAAGTAAATGGCAGATGTAGTTAAAATTACTTTCCCTGATGGAGCTGTGAAGGAGTTTCCAAAAGGCGTAACAACTGAAGAAATCGCAGCTTCTATTAGCCCAGGCTTAAAGAAAAAAGCTGTAGCTGGAAAATTAAACGATGAGATGATCGATCTTGTTACACCAATCGAAGAAGATGGTGCAGTTTCTATTATTACATTAGATTCTGAAGATGGCTTATACATTTTACGCCATTCAACAGCCCACCTTTTAGCACAAGCGTTAAAACGTTTATATAAAGATGTTAAGCTTGAGCTTGGCATTGGTCCAGTAATCGAAAATGGCTTCTACTACGATATTGATATGGAAGAAGCAATTACAGTTGAAGACTTCAAGAAAATCGAAAAAGAAATGCAAAAAATCGTGAACGAGAACTTAGAAATCGTTCGTCATGAAGTACCACGTGCAGAAGCACTTCGTCGCTTTGAAGAAATCGGCGATGAGTTAAAATTAGATTTAATTAACGATCTTCCAGAAGATGCAGTTATTTCAATCTATGAGCAAGGCGAATTCTTCGACCTTTGCCGTGGTGTCCACCTTCCAAATACAGGGAAAATTAAAGTATTTAAATTATTAAGCGTTGCAGGTGCTTACTGGCGCGGCGATAGCAATAATAAAATGTTACAACGTATTTACGGTACTGCATTCGTTAAGAAAGCAGAATTAGATGAGCACTTACGTATGCTTGAAGAAGCAAAAGAGCGCGATCACCGTAAATTAGGTAAAGAATTAAAACTATTTACTAATAGCCAAAAAGTAGGACAAGGTTTACCACTTTGGTTACCAAAAGGTGCAACAATTCGCCGCATTATCGAGCGTTATATCGTTGATAAAGAAGCAAGCTTAGGTTATGATCACGTATACACTCCAGTACTAGGAAGCAGAGAGCTGTATGAAACTTCTGGTCACTGGAACCACTACCGTGATGGCATGTTCCCATCAATGGAAATGGATAATGAAGAATTAGTTCTTCGTCCAATGAACTGCCCTCACCACATGATGGTTTATAAAAATGATATTCACAGCTATCGTGAATTACCAATCCGTATTGCGGAACTTGGAACAATGCACCGTTATGAAATGTCAGGTGCATTATCTGGACTACAACGTGTTCGCGGAATGACTTTAAACGATGCGCACATTTTCGTTCGCCCAGATCAAATTAAAGAAGAGTTAAAACGTGTTGTAAACTTAACGCTAGAAGTGTACAAAGATTTCGGTTTAGAGAACTACTCATTCCGTCTATCTTATCGCGACCCAGCAGATACTAAAAAGTACTATGCTGATGACGAGATGTGGGAAAAAGCACAAGGTATGTTAAAAGAAGCAATGGATGAAATGGGTCTTGATTACTATGAGGCTGAAGGTGAAGCGGCGTTCTACGGTCCGAAACTTGATGTTCAAGTTCGTACTGCTCTTGGAAAAGACGAAACACTTTCAACTGTACAATTAGACTTCTTACTTCCAGAACGCTTTGAATTAACTTACGTTGGTGAAGACGGTAAACAACATCGCCCAGTTGTAATTCACCGTGGTGTTGTATCAACTATGGAACGCTTCGTAGCCTTCTTAATTGAAGAATACAAAGGTGCATTCCCAACTTGGTTAGCTCCAGTTCAAGTACAAGTAATCCCTGTTTCTCCGCAAGTGCATTTAGACTATGCGCAGAAAGTACAAGACGAATTACGCCGTGCTGGTATTCGTGTTGAATTAGATACTCGTGAAGAGAAAATTGGTTACAAAATCCGTGAAGCGCAAATGCAAAAAATTCCGTACATGCTTGTAGTAGGTGACAATGAAGTAACTGAAAATGGCGTAAACGTACGTAAATATGGTGAACAAAAATCAGAAACAATCGCATTAGATGCTTTTGTTGACATGATTAAAGTAGAAGGAAAACGATAAGTGGGGATAAAAGGGGGGACAAAAGTGATTGAAATTTGCTTCGAAGAAAAAAATGATGCTATGTACGTATATAAACAACTACTGAAAAGGGCGGAAGTGTTATATAAAGAAACGAGTGTGTATTTACAGGAACAAAAAGTTGTAATTCACATACCAGTATGTGAATCACACTATATTGAAAAGATTTTATTGCCAGTAATGGTATATTTCATTGTGAATGTGAAACAAAATGAGTGGATTTATACAATTTTAAAAGAAAAGTTTTTTTATGAAGAACAAGAAGAGTGTCATCAAATATTGCATATAGCACAAGAAGTTTTAAAGGGAAGAAGAAAAGGGGTTACTCGTGAGTTAACACGTTACACATTTGAATCGTATATTAAGTCTTCTTTAAATAATTGGCTTTGTGATTCGCTCTCATTCTCGTTTTCATCATATGTTCGTTTTCGTCTTCGTACATATAGGGAAATGGTAGCTAGGCTTACTGAAGTGGCAATTGATGAGTATAAGATGGAACAAGAATATCAAATGTTCATTGAGACGCTCCGGCAACAAGTTAGTAATCGAAAGTCACGTTTGTCCTGTATGCATCTTATTTTTGATGAAAGTTTTATTTTCTATGATGATAAAGGTAGACGTTTAAAACAGGAGAAATTGGTTCAATATATAGATGAGGATTTGCTAAAGCAAAAAGATGTATATATTGATACAAAAGTAATTGCACCACTTCTTTCTATTTCACCGAAAAAAATCTACTTGTATACGAAAGAACAAGACCATAATATGATTATTACTTTGCGAAATGTATTTCAAGAACGGATACAAATACACGGATTACATGAGTTTGAACGCAATGTGAAAAATTTAAAAAATAAAGGTAACGCCCTTGATTTTCTAAGTTTTTGAATGGAGCATATTCAAAATTCATTTACAAAATTAATGGAAAATGAAAATTTTAAAAACAGATATGAAGTATTAAAGGCGGAAGTGATGGCACATCCGCGTGTGAAAGAATTTATAGACGAGCATAAAGGCGAAGTAACAACTTCTATGATTGAGCGCAGTCTTGTGAAGTTATATGAATATATTGGACAATGTGTAGGTTGTTCAGATTGTCCGGATCTAGGGTCATGTAAAAATATGCTACAAGGATATGAGCCGAAGCTCGTTATCCAAGGTAAGATGATTGATATTCAATACGATCGTTGCATTAGAAAAGTAGCATATGATGAGAGAAAAAAATATGAAAAACTCGTTCAAAGTGTATATATGCCAACGGATATTTTACAGGCGACTATGGAAAATTTAGACCCTTCAGAGTTAAATGCACGTATTGATGCAATTGGTGCAGCGAATGAATTTTTAAGCACATATGAACCGGGTAAAAAAGTACAGGGGCTATATCTTTACGGTAAATTTGGTGTTGGGAAAACATATCTTTTAGGGGCGATTGCGAATGAGCTTGCTCGAAAGAAAATAAGTTCAATGCTCGTATACTTCCCGGAATTTTTACGTGAAATTAAAAGTTCGATTCAAGATAATTCAATTGGAGAAAAGATTGATGCGGTTAAACGCGTACAAGTTTTAATGTTAGATGATATCGGAGCGGAAGCAATGTCCAGTTTCGTACGTGACGATGTACTCGGTGCAATCTTACAATTCCGTATGCTAGAAAACTTACCAACGTTCTTTACGTCTAATTTTGATTTCAAACAGTTGGAACATCATTTAACGTATACACAGCGCGGTGAAGCAGAAGAAATGAAAGCGGCCCGTATTATGGAACGAATTAAATATTTAGCGAAACCAATTACGATTGGTGGGAAAAACCGCCGTCATAAGTAAATGCAAAAACAGTCATGGATGGAGCTATTGCCGATTGATCGTTACAAAGTAAGTGCGAAAGGACTACTACATAATTACGACCGAAAAGTGTTAACGATGTTGTATCAGCCGTTAATAGGTAGTAGAGCTTTTAGCTTATACATGACGCTATGGGGGGAGTTAGAGCAAGATCGTGTATTTGGAAAAGAGAATACACATCATTCCCTTATGGTGACCATGCAAATGCAACTTCCCGAAATATATGAGGAACGAGTAAAGCTAGAGGCGATTGGGCTTTTAAAGGTATATATTAAGAAAGAAAAAGATATTCGAATGTTTATATACGAATTGCAACCACCTATATCTCCAAAGCAGTTTTTTGATGATATTGTTTTAAGTATCTTTTTATACAATCGATTGAGTCGGACAAAATATAATCAAGTAAAACAATATTTCTTAGAAGAAGAATTTGATTTTGCTTCTTATGAAAATATTACGCGTTCTTTTAATGAGGTGTTTGATTCGTTTAATCCAGGCCAGCTTGAGCATGCGCAAGAAGAACTCCGTATTCCAAAAGCGACAACTATGCCAAATAATGAAAAGGGAGATGCTCCGAAAGTTTGGAACGATTTCTTTGATTTCTCCTTATTTGTAGACGGATTGTCCGCTCTTGTTCCTAAAAAGGCGATTACAGATCAAGTGCGAGAATGTGTCATTACACTTGCTTACGTGTATGGTGTGGATGTGTTATCGATGCAAAATATCGTTCTTGGTGCGGTGACAGAGATGCAAACGATTGATATGGAAAGGCTTAGAAAAGGAGCGCGCGATTGGTACCAATTCGAAAATGGTCAAGCGTTACCAATATTAAGTGAAAGAGTACAGTCACACGCTGCACGTACGATGAAAGAGAAAGAGCCTTCATCGCAAGAAGAGATGCTCATAAAACAATTAGAAGAAATCTCACCAAAACAACTATTGAAAGAGATTTCTGGTGGTGCAGAGGCGACGAAAGCAGACTTGCAAATTGTTGAAGATGTCATGATAAATCAAAAATTAACGCCAGGCGTTGTGAATGTACTTATTTATTACGTTATGCTACGCTCAGATATGAAGCTTGCGAAAACGTATGTGGAGAAGATTGCTGGGCATTGGGCTCGTAAAAAGGTCGGTACAGTAGCTGAAGCAATGGCGCTAGCAAAAGAAGAAAACCGTCAATACCAAGAATGGGCTGAGACGAAGAAAAAAGGTCGTACAGCGAAGAAAACAGTACGAAAAGAAATGGTACCAGATTGGTTGAAAGAAGAGCCGAAAGAAAAAGAAACTGTGAAAAATGATGTAGGTGCGGAAAAAGATACGAGTACGTTAGAAGATGAACGAAAACGACTAGAAGAAGTGCTGAAAAAATATAAGCGTGATTAAGTGTTAGATTCGCGTCCGGTAGACGAAGGGCGCTCTATTCGAAGAAGGAGAGAGTGTGAAAGTTGTTTAAGTCGCTTTACGACATTTGAAAGAGTAGAAGAGTCACCTCTTATCGTTGTTAAAAAAGAAGGCACACGAGAAGAGTTTAATAAAGAAAAGATTTTACGCGGTTTAATTAAAGCATGTGAGAAAAGACCAGTATCTTTAAGACAATTAGAGGAAGTAACACAAAGTGTGGAGCGTGAACTTCGTAATTTAGGTATATCAGAAGTGAAAAGTGATATGATTGGTGAAATTGTTATGGAAGAACTTCGTGATATCGATGATGTTGCTTACGTACGCTTTGCTTCTGTATATCGCCAATTTAAAGATTTAAATGTATTTATTGAAGAATTAAAAGATATACTGCAAAAAGAAAGAGAATAGATGGATACTATGGATACGATGGGTCGTCACGTAATCGCTGAACTTTGGGATTGCGATTTCGACAAGCTTAATGACATGCCGTATATTGAACAATTATTTGTGGATGCAGCACTAAGAGCTGGTGCTGAAGTGCGTGAGGTTGCTTTCCATAAATTTGCACCACAAGGTGTAAGTGGAGTAGTAATTATCTCGGAATCACATTTAACAATTCATAGCTTTCCGGAGCACGGTTACGCAAGTATTGATGTTTATACTTGTGGGGATCGTATTGATCCAAATGTTGCTGCAGAATATATTGCAGAAGGTTTAAACGCGAAAACGCGTGAGAGCATCGAGCTTCCTCGAGGCACTGGTAGCTTCGAAATTAAGCAGAGAGAAACAAAAGCTCTTTAAATGACTCGTGTGGCAATTAATGGATTTGGACGTATTGGGAGAATGGTATTTCGTCAGGCAATAAAAGAAAGCGCATTCGAAATTGTAGCAATCAATGCAAGCTATCCATCTGAAACGTTAGCACATTTAATTAAATATGATACAGTTCACGGTAAGTTTGACGGAACAGTAGAAGCATTTGAAGATCACTTATTAGTTGATGGGAAAATGATTCGCCTTTTAAACAACCGCGATCCAAAGGAATTGCCTTGGACAGATCTAGGTGTTGAAGTTGTAATTGAAGCAACTGGTAAATTTAATTCAAAAGAAAAAGCAATTCTTCACGTTGAAGCTGGAGCGAAAAAAGTTATTTTAACAGCGCCTGGTAAAAATGAAGATGTAACAATCGTAGTTGGTGTGAATGAAGACCAATTAGATATTACAAAACATACTGTTATTTCAAATGCATCTTGTACAACAAACTGTTTAGCGCCTGTTGTAAAGGTGTTAGATGAGCAGTTCGGAATTGAAAACGGTTTAATGACAACTGTTCATGCTTATACAAATGACCAAAAAAATATTGATAACCCACATAAAGATTTAAGAAGAGCACGTGCTTGCGGACAGTCGATTATTCCAACAACGACAGGTGCTGCGAAAGCGCTAGCAAAAGTTCTTCCACATTTAAATGGAAAACTTCACGGTATGGCACTTCGTGTACCAACACCAAACGTGTCTCTTGTTGATTTAGTAGTAGATGTAAAACGTGACGTAACAGTAGAAGCAATTAACGAAGCATTTAAAACTGTTGCAAACGGTGCGTTAAAAGGCATTGTAGAATTTAGCGAAGAGCCTTTAGTATCTATCGACTTTAATACAAATACACACTCAGCTATCATTGATGGTTTATCTACAATGGTAATGGGAGATCGTAAAGTGAAAGTACTTGCTTGGTATGATAACGAGTGGGGCTACTCTCGTCGTGTCGTAGATCTTGTAGCGTTAGTTGTTGATGAATTAGCGAAACAAGAAAATGTGCAACATATTTAAATGACAGTGGTAATTGGATTAACGGGAGGCATTGCAAGCGGAAAAAGTACGGTATCAGAAATGTTTCGTGAGCTAAGTGTACCGGTTATTGACGCAGATGTTATTGCAAGAGAAGTTGTAGAACGAGGAAAACCAGCATATAACAAAATAGTAGAAGTATTTGGAACGGAAGTGTTACAAAAGGATGGAGAACTGGATCGGCCGAAATTAGGAAGTGTCGTTTTCTATAATGAAGAAAAACGATTGCAGTTAAATAAGATTGTTCATCCTGCAGTACGTGAGGAAATGAATGCACAAAAGGAAATGTACATAAAAGAAGGTATGCAAGCGGTTGTGTTAGATATCCCTCTTTTGTTTGAAAGTAAATTAACAAGTCTCGTTGACCGCATTTTAGTTGTAGCTGTCACGCCTGATACGCAATTAAAACGTTTAATGGCGCGAAATGATTTTTCGGAAGAAGAAGCAACAGCACGTATACAATCGCAAATGCCGTTAGAAGAAAAAGTGAAGCATGCGGATGAAGTGATAAATAATGATGGCACAATTATGGGAACGAAAACACAATTGCAGGGAATTTTAAAGAAATGGAACATTATTGACTAAATGTACCTTTATTTATCTCTTATTTTATTAGCTTTTACATTAAGCTTAGATAGCTGTAGTGTAGGGCTAACATATGGTTTAAGAAGCGTAAGAATTCCACTAAAATCAATTATAATTATCGGAATCTGTTCAGCGGCTGTTATGCTTGTTTCAATGGGAATTGGACATATGATCGCGAAAATATTTTCACCTGTTATCGCAACGCGTATCGGTGGGCTTGTTCTTATTGGAATAGGGATTTGGGTATTATATCAATTTTTTCGAAGTGATAAAAGGGAAGAACCGAAGCAAGAAGAGAAGGTTTGGAAACTAGAAATTGCTTCACTCGGGTTAGTGATTCAAATTTTACGGAAACCGACTGTTGCAGATTTTGATAAATCAGGAACCATTTCTGCAGGAGAAGCGTTACTTCTTGGTATCGCACTTTCCGTGGATTCGTTTGGTGCTGGAATTGGTGCATCTTTATTAGGTTATGCACCCGCTATGATGGCAATATTAGTTGCAGTTATGAGTTCTTTATTTTTGTTTATTGGAATGAAGCTGGGTACAGTTTTATCGAATATGAAATGGTTACAAAAATTTACATTCCTGCCTGGGGTATTACTCATTATTATTGGAATTTGGAAAATGTAAATGCCTGAATTACCAGAGGTTGAAAACGTCAGACGGACACTCGAAAATCTTGTAACGGGAAAAACGATTGAAGATGTTATTGTTACTTATCCCAAAATAGTGAAACGACCAGATGATGCGGAAATCTTTAAAGAAATGCTCAGAGGCGAGAAAATTGAAACCATAAAGCGAAGAGGTAAGTTTTTGCTTTTATATGTAACGAATTATGTTATTGTTTCACATTTGCGTATGGAAGGTAAATTTTTAGTGCATCAAGAGGATGAGCCGATTGATAAACATACGCATGTCCGTTTCTTATTTACAGATGGAACTGAATTACATTATAAAGATGTGAGAAAGTTTGGTACGATGCATCTCTTTAAGAAAGGTGAAGAACTGAATCAAATGCCTCTTGCTGACTTAGGTCCAGAGCCATTTGATGCTGAATTGACACCACAGTATTTACAAGAAAGATTGCAAAAGACAAATCGTAAAATAAAAGTCGTATTATTAGATCAGCGTCTTTTAGTAGGGCTTGGAAATATATATGTAGATGAAGTTTTATTCCGTTCTCATATCCATCCAGAGCGAGAAGCTGCATCTTTAACGGAAGAAGAAATCGAAAGAATTTACGAGGCAATTGTTACAACGCTAGGCGAAGCAGTGAAGCGAGGCGGAAGTACAATTCGAACGTATATCAACTCACAAGGGCAAATTGGTTCGTTTCAAGAACTCCTAAATGTATATGGGAAAAAGGGAGAACCATGTGTAACTTGTGGCACGATATTAGAAAAAACAGTTGTTGGCGGAAGAGGGACGCATTATTGCCCAATTTGTCAGCCTAGAATATAGATGTTAATGAGAATATTAGAGGAAGAAAAGCCAACGCATATGCTTGTTGCGTTTGATGCAGGAAAAACGACATTCCGTCATAAAACGTATAGCGAGTATAAAGGAGGACGTCAAAAGACTCCACCTGAGTTATCAGAACAATTCCCGTTTATTCGTGAGATGCTTGATGCATTTAATGTACCGCGTTATGAACTAGAAAATTATGAAGCGGATGACATTATGGGGACGTTAGCGAAAGAAGCGAGTGAGCAAGGGTTTCATGTTAAGGTTATTTCAGGAGATAAAGATTTACTTCAACTTGTTTCAGATAATACGCTTGTGTGTATACCTCGAAAAGGGATTACAGAAGTAGATGAATATACGAAAGAAGCTTTATTTGAGAAATACAGCTTATCTCCAAAGCAAATTATCGATATGAAAGGTTTAATGGGGGACCAGTCAGATAATATTCCGGGTGTGCCAGGAGTTGGTGAAAAAACTGCAATTAAATTGTTAACGCAGTTTGAAACGGTTGAAGCAGTGTATGAAAATATCGATCAAGTAAGCGGGAAGAAATTAAAAGAAAAACTGGAAGCAAATAAAGAACAAGCTTTAATGAGTAAAGATCTTGCAACTATTATTACAGATGCACCGATTACAGTGCATGTGGATGATATGGAATATAAAGGGTATGAAGCAAGTGATGTGGCTCCAATGTTCGAGAGTTTAGGATTTACATCTCTTTTAAATAAATTAGGTGTTACGCCAGAAGAAACAGCTCCAGCTGAATTAGATGAGATTACATTTGATATTGTGGAAGAAGTTACAGAAGAAATGCTTCAGCAAGATAGTGCACTTATTGTAGAAGTGCAAGAAGATAACTATCATAAAGCGGACATTCAAGGTTTTGGTATTCAAAATGAAAATGGTTGCTATTTTATTCAGACGGACATAGCTCTTGCATCCGAGGCTTTCAAAGCATGGCTTGCAAATGGAGAAATGAAAAAGCATACATTTGATGCGAAGCGTGCCATTGTTGCTCTTAATTGGAAAGGTGTAGATATTCAAGGGATTGACTTTGATTTATTAATCGCTGCTTATTTACTTGATCCAGCTGATACGGATAAAGATTTCCGTACTGTAGCGAAAATGAAAGAAACGCATGCCGTGAAATCGGATGAAGAAGTTTACGGAAAAGGTGCGAAGCGCGCTGTTCCAGAGCTAGAGGTAGTAGCGGAGCATGTAGCTCGTAAAGTGCATGTATTATATGATGTAAAGCAAACATTCGTAGAAGAATTAAAAAAGAACGAGCAATATGAATTGTTTACAGAGTTAGAATTACCACTTGCACGTGTATTAGCTGATATGGAAGTAAAAGGTGTAAAAGTTGATACGGAGCGTCTTCGTAATATGGGAGAAGAACTTGCAGGTAGATTAAAGGAAATGGAACAGGAAATTTATAAGCTTGCGGGAACAGAATTTAATATTAATTCACCGAAGCAACTTGGGGTTATTCTGTTTGAGAATTTAAACTTACCAGTGATTAAAAAGACGAAAACAGGTTATTCTACGTCAGCTGATGTACTAGATAAACTTATGGATCATCATGAAATTATTCCAAACATTTTACATTATCGTCAGTTAGGGAAATTAAATTCAACTTACATTGAAGGTTTACTGAAGGTTGTACATGAAGATTCATCGAAAATTCATACTCGCTTTAATCAAGTTTTAACGCAAACAGGTCGATTAAGTTCAACAGATCCGAACTTGCAAAATATACCGATTCGATTAGAAGAAGGAAGAAAGATTCGTCAGGCATTTGTTCCATCAGAAGAAGGATGGATTATGTATGCGGCCGATTATTCACAAATTGAACTTCGTGTATTAGCTCATATTGCAAATGATAAAGGGCTAGTTGAAGCATTCCAACATGATATGGATATTCATACGAAAACAGCTATGGACGTATTCGGTGTTGGAAAAGATGAAGTAACTTCGAATATGAGACGACAAGCGAAAGCTGTTAACTTCGGAATTGTGTATGGCATTAGTGATTATGGCCTTTCGCAAAACTTAGGAATTACAAGAAAAGCAGCAGCGGAATTTATTGAAAAGTATTTAGAAAGTTTCCCTGGTGTACAAGAATACATGGATGACATCGTAAAAGATGCGAAACAAAAAGGGTATGTGGCTACATTATTAAATCGTCGCCGTTACATTCCGGAAATTACGAGTCGTAATTTCAATTTACGTAGCTTTGCAGAACGTACAGCTATGAATACACCAATTCAAGGTAGTGCTGCAGATATTATAAAAATAGCTATGATTATTATGGCAGATCGTCTAGAAGAAGAAGGATTACAAGCGCGTCTTCTTCTGCAAGTACACGATGAATTAATCTTTGAAGCACCAAAAGAAGAAATTGAAAAATTAGAGAAGCTTGTACCTGAAGTGATGGAGCATGCAATTGAACTAGCAGTTCCATTAAAAGTTGATTATTCTTACGGTCCAACTTGGTACGATGCAAAATAAATGAATAAATTTCGTTCCAGGCTTCTTTTTACATTTGTTTCTCTTATTGTGTTTATTTTAGTTGGACTAGGTTTACTGTTAGAAACCGTGTTTGAAAACTATTATATAGATCATGCGAAAGAGAGAATGGTAAAAGAAACAGGATATGTTGCGGTATTAGCAGAAGAACAAGGTTTTGAGGATGTTTTAAAAAAGCCGTATGTATTTGAAAAGCTAGAAGAAAAAATACCAGCTTCTATTATATTTGTGGATGAAAAAAAGAAAGTTCAATATAGCAAAGGACAACAATTTGCATTTAGTCAAGAGATGATTAAAGAACTTTCTGTCGAAACAGCGAAACAAAGAAATAAAGTCATTACGAAAGAAACGGATCAGAAGAATGAATTTTATCATGCGGTGTTCGTTCAAGATGTAGCAGGGAAACAAGGATACATTTTGGTGAAAAGTACAATTGAGCCTTTGAAAGCTGTTCATCAAAAAACGTGGGGATTATTAATTATCGGATTTGTCATCGCTTGTCTTGTAGTCGTGTTTTTAGGTATGAAAATTACAGGGCAATATATTAGGCCAATTGAATCAGTTACGAAAGTTGCGATTGAATTAGCGAAGGGAAATTATAAAGCACGTGCTTATGAAAGTCATTCGGATGAAACAGGGATGCTGAGTAAAGCAATTAATATTTTAGCTCGTAATTTACAAGAGATGACACTCGAACAAGAAATGCAACAAGATCGTCTGCATACGTTAATCGAAAATATGGGAAGTGGAATGATTTTAATTGATAGCCGCGGTTATATAAACCTTGTAAACCGTTCTTATAAAGAGACTTTCCACGTAACAGATGAAGAATATTTAGATCGCTTATATTATGAATCGTTCCATCATACAGAAATTATAGAGCTTGTGGAAGAAATCTTTATGACAGAAGTGAAAGTGCGTAAACAAATGTTATTGCCACTTGGAATTGAGCGAAAGCATTTCGAAGTATATGGAGCGCCGATTATCGGGACGAACCATGAATGGAAAGGGATTGTTCTCGTATTCCATGACATAACAGAGTTAAAGAGATTAGAACAAATGAGAAAAGACTTTTTAGCGAATGTTTCTCATGAACTAAAGACGCCAATTACTTCTATTAAAGGTTTTTCAGAAACGCTCTTGGATGGAGCGATGGATAATAAGAAATTCTGCGAACATTTCTTACACATTATTTTAAAAGAAAGTGAACGCATGCAAGGGTTAATTGAAGATTTATTAGATTTGTCAAAGATTGAGCAACAAGGGTTTAAATTAAATATGGAAACCGTTGATATGAAGGGACTTCTTGAAGATATCCATATGGTGCTTGACAATAAAGCAGGCGAAAAAGAAATCTCTTTACAAGTGAATGTATTAAAGCGTGTCTCTGTCATTGGAGATCCTGGTCGTTTGAAACAAATCTTTATTAATTTAATTAATAATGCAATTGTATATACACCGGCTGGAGGCGTTGTTTCTGTTGAATTAGCAGAAGATAAATACAATGCTTATATAACAGTATCTGATACTGGAATTGGTATTAGTAAAGATGAAATCCCACGTATTTTTGAACGTTTTTACCGAGTGGATAAAGCGAGAAGTAGAAATACTGGTGGTACAGGTCTTGGATTATCGATTGTAAAGCATTTAGTTGAGGCACATCACGGTACAATTACTGTGGATAGTGAAGTTGGGGAAGGGACAACATTTACAGTTGTTTTACCAAAATCGGCAACTGAAAAATAGATGAACAATCGTATTTTAGTAGTTGATGATGAGGAATTTATCTTAACTTTAATTGAATTTAATTTACAACAAGCTGGTTTTGAAGTAATAACAGCGATGGACGGAGAAATGGCGCTTCAAAAAGCGACAACAGAACGTCCGGATTTAATTATATTAGATTTAATGCTTCCAAAAATGGATGGTATGGAAGTTTGTAAAGAATTACGATTGCAGCGCGTTATGACGCCGATTTTAATGTTAACAGCAAAAGATGATGAATTTGATAAGGTGCTAGGTCTTGAACTTGGGGCGGATGATTATATGACGAAGCCATTTAGTCCAAGGGAAGTTGTTGCTCGTGTGAAGGCGATTTTGCGTCGTACGAAATTACAGCAAGAAGAGCAAGTTGCAGAAGCGCCAGATGAAGATAGCATCCTAATTGCAGACCTTAAAATTTTACCGGAGTTTTATGAGGCTTATTTCCAAGGAAGAAAGCTTGAATTAACCCCAAAAGAATTTGAACTACTTGTTTATCTTGCGAAAAATAAAAGTCGCGTTTTGACGCGTGATCAATTATTAAGTGCTGTATGGAATTATGATTTTGCTGGTGATACACGGATTGTTGATGTTCATATTAGCCACTTACGCGATAAAATTGAAAAAAATACGAAAAAACCGACGTACATTAAAACGATACGTGGTTTAGGATATAAATTAGAGGAGCCAAAAGGGGATGAATAAGTGAGATGGAAAAGAGAAGACGTTATCTTTGAAACGATAAGAGAAGCTGAAGTGTGGGCGGATTCAATCGCGAATGAAATGTACGGAAGAGTATTTGATGGATATGAAACACCAGACTATAAAATAGCGTATGCTCTTTCTTTTTTCTTAGCACAAAATCGAGAATTCAATGTTCATACAGAAGTAGAATGTAATAAGAGTATAGAAGTGTATAAAGTGTGGATAACAACACGTTAAATGTTAAAGAAAAAAGTTCAAATTGGTCGTAAAATGGATGAAATTACAGTAGGAGAGAAATTATCTATCACTGAAAAAATTGAGGATAAAGATTTGTTATTGTATTTAGGGTTAACGAATGATGCCAATCCATTATATATTCAGCATGATTACGCATCCCAAACTCCGTATGAAAAGCCGATTGTACCAAGCATTATGCTAACGGGAATGATTACAACGGCGGTTACGAAATATTTACCAGGTCCAGGTAGTCATATTATTAGGAAGGACCTTACGTTCGTGAAGCATGTTCACCATTATGAAACGTTACAAATCCACTTTGAAGTTGTGGCTGTTTCTGAGGAGGCACATACAATTGATATGCTTGTATCTGCTCATGATGAAAAAGGAGAAACGGTTGTTAAAGGTTCATTAACGGTAACGCCACCTTTTAAATCTGTTTCCATTATGGAAAAAGCATTAGATAATTTTTAAATGACAATCAAACGCAAGAAAGTTTCAGTCATCGGTGCAGGATTTACAGGAGCAACAACAGCATTCTTATTAGCACAAAAAGAACTTGCAGATGTTGTATTAGTGGACATTCCACAACTGGAAAATCCAACAAAAGGGAAAGCGTTAGATATGTTAGAAGCGAGCCCAGTACAAGGTTTTGATGCTAACATTATTGGAACATCTGATTACGCAGATACTGCTGATTCTGACGTTGTCGTTATTACAGCAGGTATTGCACGTAAGCCTGGTATGAGCCGTGATGACTTAGTAGCAACAAACTCTAAAATTATGAAAAGTATTACGCGCGACATTGCAAAACATTCACCAAATGCGATTATTGTTGTATTAACAAATCCAGTTGATGCGATGACATATTCTGTATTTAAAGAAGCGGGATTCCCGAAAGAGCGTGTTATCGGGCAATCGGGCGTATTAGATACAGCTCGTTTCCGTACATTCATTGCACAAGAATTAAATTTTTCTGTGAAAGACATTACAGGATTTGTTCTTGGTGGACACGGTGACGACATGGTACCTCTTGTACGTTATTCCTATGCGGGTGGCATTCCGTTAGAAACGTTAATTCCGAAAGAGCGTTTAGAGGCAATTGTAGAACGTACACGTAAGGGTGGCGGAGAGATTGTGGGCTTATTAGGAAACGGTAGTGCATATTACGCACCAGCGGCTTCTTTAGTTGAAATGACAGAAGCAATCTTAAAAGATCAACGCCGTGTATTACCGGCTATTGCGTATCTTGAAGGTGAATATGGTTATAGTGACCTTTACTTAGGGGTACCAGTAATTCTAGGTGGTAACGGAATTGAAAAAATTATTGAATTAGAACTTCTTGCAGAAGAAAAAGAAGCGTTAGATCGCTCTGTAGAATCTGTACGTAATGTTATGAAAGTTCTTGTTTAAATGGGGGTTATCACATTGACAACAGGTGAAAAAATTACTGTAACTAATGGTGTTATGAATGTACCGAACAATCCGATTATTCCATTTATCGAAGGAGATGGAATTGGTCCTGATATTTGGGAAGCTGCATCTCGCGTACTAGAAGCAGCAGTAGAAAAAGCTTATGATGGTGAGAAGAAAATCGTTTGGAAAGAAGTGCTTGCAGGGGAAAAAGCATTCAACCAAACAGGCGAGTGGTTACCAGAAGAGACTTTAAATTTAATCCGTGAATACTTAATCGCGATTAAAGGTCCACTTACAACTCCAGTTGGCGGCGGTATTCGTTCTCTAAACGTAGCGCTTCGTCAAGAGTTAGATTTATATGTATGTCTACGTCCAGTTCGTTATTTTGACGGTGTTCCTTCACCTGTAAAACGTCCGGAAGATACTGATATGGTTATTTTCCGTGAAAATACAGAAGACATTTATGCTGGAATTGAATATGCACAAGGATCTCCAGAAGCAGAAAAAGTTCTTGCTTTCTTAAAAGAAGCAATGGGTGTTAATAAAATCCGCTTCCCAGAAACATCTGGTATTGGTATTAAACCAATTTCAGAAGAAGGGACAAAGCGTCTTGTTCGTGCTGCAATTCAATATGCAATTAACGAAAAACGCTCTTCTGTTACATTAGTTCATAAAGGAAACATTATGAAATTTACAGAAGGTGCTTTCAAAAACTGGGGTTACGAAGTTGCGGAACAAGAATTTGGCGATAAAGTATTTACTTGGGCTGAATATGATCGCATCGTTGAAAAAGATGGCAAAGATGCAGCGAATAAAGCGATGGCAGACGCAGAAGTGGCTGGAAAAATCATCGTAAAAGATTCTATTGCAGACATCTTCTTACAACAAATTTTAACTCGTCCACGTGAGTTCGATGTTGTTGCAACAATGAACTTAAATGGAGACTACATCTCTGATGCACTTGCTGCACAAGTAGGTGGAATTGGTATTGCACCTGGTGCAAACATTAACTATGTTACTGGACATGCTATCTTTGAAGCTACACATGGTACAGCTCCAAAATACGCAGGTTTAGATAAAGTAAACCCATCTTCTGTTCTTCTTTCTGGTGTATTATTACTAGAACATTTAGGCTGGAATGAAGCTGCGAAATTAGTAACTGATTCAGTTGAGAAAACAATTGCATCAAAAGTAGTAACATACGACTTCGCTCGTCTAATGGAAGGCGCAACAGAAGTGAAATGTTCTGAATTTGCTAATGAGCTTATTAAAAACATGGATGTAGCGATAATCAAAAACGCATAAATGACTGTTATTCGAGGTTTAGAAGGGGTAGTAGCAACAACATCATCTGTGAGCTCTATTATTGATGATACATTAACTTATGTTGGGTATAATATTGATGATTTAGCTGAGAATGCTACATTTGAAGAAGTAGTGTACTTATTATGGCACCGCAAGCTTCCTAACGAACAAGAACTAGCGGAATTTAATGAAACTGTATCAGAATACTATAAAGTACCAGGTGAAATTTTAACATATTTGAAACAAGTAGATTTAAAAATTGCACATCCTATGTCTGTTTTACGAACTGCAATTTCCATGCTATCATTATACGATGAGAGCGCTGAAATTATGGATGAAAAGTCCAATTATTTGAAAGCGGTTAAATTGCAAGCTCAAGTGGGAACTTTAATCGCAGCTTATGCAAGAATTCGTAAAGGTTTAAATATTGTTGAACCGAGAAAAGATTTATCATTAGCTGCAAACTTCTTGTACATGTTAAATGATCGTGAGCCAAATGAAGTTGAAATTGAAGCTTTTGATAAGGCGCTTGTACTTCATGCAGATCATGAGTTAAACGCTTCTACATTTACTGCACGTGTTTGCGTAGCTACACTTTCAGATGTATATTCTGGTATTACAGCAGCAATCGGTGCATTAAAAGGTCCTCTTCACGGCGGGGCAAATGAAAATGTAATGAAGATGTTAACTGAAATTGGCGAAGAAGAAAATGTAGAATCATATATTCATAATGCTCTTCAAAATAAAGTGAAAATCATGGGCTTTGGCCACCGTGTGTATGAGCAAGGTGATCCACGTGCAAAACATTTACGTGAAATGTCTAAGAGATTATGCGTGCTTTTAGGAGAAGAGAAATGGTATAATATGTCTATCAAAATTGAAGACATTGTAACAAAAGAAAAAGGTCTTCCACCAAATGTTGATTTCTATTCAGCTTCTGTATACCATTGTTTAGGAATTGACCATGACTTATTTACACCTATTTTTGCAATTAGCCGTATGTCAGGCTGGTTAGCTCATATTCTAGAACAATATGAAAATAACCGTTTAATCCGTCCGCGTGCTGATTATAATGGACCAACACATCAAGTGTATGTTCCAATTGCACAACGATAAATGTATAACGATAGGTTTAAAGGTGTTTTTGTTTGGAAGCGAGTTCATTATTTTCAGAAAGGAAGTGCAAACATGATTAGTCAGTCAACGTTATTTTTATTCATACTACTTATTATAGGACTTATTGCTAAAAACCAATCGCTTACTGTAGCCATTGGAGTGTTATTCTTATTGAAGTTTACGTTTTTAGGAGATAAAGTCTTTCCTTATTTACAAACGAAAGGGATTAACCTGGGTGTAACAGTCATTACAATAGCAGTGCTCGTACCGATTGCAACAGGGGAAATAGGCTTTAAACAACTCGGAGAAGCAGCGAAATCATATTATGCATGGATTGCTTTAGCTTCAGGTGTGGCGGTCGCTTTGTTAGCGAAAGGCGGCGTACAATTATTGACGACGGACCCTCATATTACAACTGCGCTTGTTTTTGGGACAATTATAGCGGTTGCCTTATTTAATGGGGTGGCTGTAGGTCCGTTAATTGGGGCTGGAATTGCCTATGCGGTTATGAGTATTATACAGATGTTTAAATAAATGTCAGGACTTATCTATCCTTTTATTATCGCTTTTGCATTTGCTTATTTGATTAATCCTGTCGTCAATTTCCTTAATCAAAAACTACAATTCCCTCGCGCACTAGCAGTACTCGTTAGTTTAATTCTCGTATTCGGAGCTATCGTCGGGCTTGTTACATACCTTGTAACGGAAGCAATATCTGCCACAACATACTTACTACAACTTGTTACAGTAAAGTTTCCGGATATCGTTGCATTCGCTCAACAATTTGCACTTAATCATATTATGCCTCTCTATGACGATTTAATTTCTAAATTTAATCATCTTGGAGAACCGCAGCGTTATACAATTACACAAAACATCCAAAACTTAGGAACTGAAGCAACAACACAAATGAAAGAACTTTTAACAGCTATTATAAGTGGATTAACAAATTTCATTAGTGCATTGCCAACAACTTTAACTGTTCTTGTATTCATTTTATTAGCTACTTTCTTCATTAGTTACGATTGGCACCGTCTTGCTCAAAAAGCAAGAAAGCTTCTACCGAATCGGGTACATGGCTACGGAAAAACTATTTTTGTCGATTTAAGAAAAGCTTTGTTCGGTTTTGTTAAAGCGCAGCTTACACTCGTATCTATGACAACCGTTATTGTACTAATCGGGCTTTTAATATTACGCGTACCATACGCCATTACGATCGCGATTATTACAGGGGTTGTAGATTTACTCCCATACTTAGGGACAGGAGCCGTCTTCGTCCCTTGGGTTATATACGTATTTTTCACTGGCGACACTGCATTCGCCATCGGTCTTCTCATTCTATACATCGTCGTGATTGTCCAAAGACAAATTATGGAACCTAAAGTACTTTCATCTAATATTGGCCTTGATCCATTAGCGACACTATTCGCTCTATTTATCGGCTTTAAGCTCTTCGGTTTCTTAGGATTAATCATCGGTCCAGTCACATTAGTACTACTTAATACATTACACAAAGCTCATGTCTTCCATGACTTGTGGAAATACATTAAAGGTTCACCCTCTTCAAAACAATAAATGATTGTATTTACTGGTGTTGTAGGTGTATATTTGGCGAAAAGGCAAGGGTTTAAAGTGCTAAGAGAGATTCAATCTAAGTTGAATAGAGGAGAAATGCCAGGTGAGGCAGTGCTAGATGGTATTTTTGTGTTTGTAGGAGGTATTCTTTTAGTGCTTCCTGGATATGTGACGGATATAATGGGGTTTATTTTTGTTGTCCCTTTTACTAGGATTTTATTGAAGCCGCTTGTTATGAAGTGGATGGAATGGAAGTTTAGAAAGAGATCTACTATTATTATTCAGAAGTAGATGCGTAAAACTAAAATTGTATGTACTATAGGTCCTGCTAGTGAAAGTATTGAGAAATTAGAACAATTAATGGAAGCGGGTATGAACGTTGCTCGTTTAAACTTCTCTCATGGTAGTCATGAAGAGCACGGCGCTCGTATTAAAAACATTCGTGAAGCTTCAAAGAAAACTGGTAAAACAGTTGGTATTTTACTTGATACAAAAGGTCCAGAAATCCGTACTCACGACTTCGTAGACGGACAAGCTGAGCTTGTAACAGGTGCAGAAGTAATTCTTTCTACTGAGCAAGTATTAGGAACTGCAGAGAAGTTCTCTGTATCTTATGCTGGTCTTTATGATGATGTTGATCCAGGTTCTCGTATTCTAATCGATGACGGTCTTATCGAACTAGAAGTAATCGAGAAAGCTGACGGAAACATCCGTACAAAAGTATTAAACAGCGGAACTGTAAAAAATAAAAAAGGTGTTAACGTACCAAACGTAAGCATTAAGCTTCCTGGTATCACTGAAAAAGACGTACAAGATATCGTTTTCGGTATCGAGCAAAAAGTTGATTTCATCGCAGCATCTTTCGTACGTAAAGCATCTGACGTATTAGAAATTCGTGAGTTATTAGAAGGGCATAATGCTCAATACATCCAAATCGTACCGAAAATCGAAAATCAAGAAGGTATCGACAACATCGATTCAATCTTAGAAGTTTCTGACGGTTTAATGGTTGCTCGTGGTGATATGGGTGTAGAAATTCCACCAGAAGAAGTACCGTTAGTACAAAAACGTCTAATCAAAAAATGTAACGTATTAGGCAAACCAGTTATTACTGCAACACAAATGTTAGATTCTATGCAACGTAACCCACGTCCAACTCGTGCGGAAGCAAGTGACGTAGCAAACGCAATCTTCGATGGAACAGATGCAATCATGCTTTCAGGTGAAACTGCTGCGGGTCAATACCCTGTAGAAGCTGTAACAATGATGGCTAACATTGCGGTACGTGTTGAAAAATCATTACAATATGAAGATATGTTCAAAAAACGTATTAAAGAGTTCACTCCAACAATTACAGATGCAATTAGCCAATCTGTTGCGCATACAGCACTTGCTCTTGATGTAGCTGCAATCGTAGCTCCAACAGAAAGTGGACATACTGCGAAAATGATCTCTAAATATCGTCCGAAATCTCCAATCGTAGCTGTAACATCTGACGAGCAAGTAGGACGTCGTCTTGCACTTGTTTGGGGTGTACAAGCGTTTATGGCTGGGAAACGTGCAGCATCTACTGACGAAATGTTAGATACTGCGATTCACACAGGTATGGATGCAGGTCTAATCGGACTTGGAGACACTGTAGTAATCACTGCGGGTGTTCCAGTTGCTGAAACTGGTACAACAAACTTAATGAAAATCCATGTTGTTGGTGAAGAAGTTGCTAAAGGACAAGGAATCGGTCGTAAAGCTGCAAAAGGTAAAGTAGTTGTAGCGAAAACAGCTGCTGAAGCTGTAGCGAACGTAAACGAAGGTGATATCCTTGTTACAACAAGCACTGATAAAGATATGATTTCTGCAATCGAAAAAGCTGCTGCTTTAGTTGTAGAAGAAGGTGGCTTAACTAGCCATGCAGCTGTTGTAGGTGTATCAATCGGTATTCCTGTTATCGTTGGTGTAAACGGCGTAACAGCAACTTTAAAAAATGGCCAAGAAGTAACAGTTGATGCGGCACGCGGAATTGTTTATAATGGACATGCGGAAGTGCTATAAATGAAACGTATTGGTGTATTAACAAGTGGTGGAGATTCACCTGGTATGAATGCTGCCATTCGTGCAGTTGTTCGTAAAGCGATTTTCCATGATATTGAAGTATATGGTATTTACCATGGATACGCTGGATTAATTTCTGGTCACATTGAAAAATTAGAACTTGGTTCTGTTGGCGATATTATCCACCGCGGTGGTACGAAATTATATACAGCAAGATGTCCTGAGTTTAAAGACCCAGAAGTACGACTAAAAGGTATCGAGCAATTAAAGAAACACGGTATCGAAGGACTTGTTGTTATTGGTGGAGATGGTTCTTACCAAGGTGCTAAAAAATTAACTGAACAAGGATTCCCCTGTGTTGGTGTACCAGGTACAATTGATAATGATATTCCTGGAACAGACTTCACAATTGGTTTCGATACAGCTTTAAATACTGTTATTGATGCAATTGATAAAATCCGTGACACAGCTACATCTCATGAACGTACATATGTTATCGAAGTAATGGGACGTCATGCTGGAGATATCGCATTATGGGCTGGTTTAGCTGATGGTGCAGAAACGATCTTAATTCCAGAAGAAGAGTATGACATGGATGATGTGATTGCTCGTCTGAAGCGTGGTAGTGAACGTGGTAAAAAGCACAGTATTATCGTTGTAGCTGAAGGTGTTGGAAGTGCGATTGACATCGGTAAGCACATTGAAGAAGCAACAAACTTTGATACTCGTGTAACTGTATTAGGTCACGTACAACGTGGTGGATCACCAAGTGCACAAGACCGTGTATTAGCAAGTCGTCTTGGCGCAAGAGCAGTGGAATTATTAATTGCTGGTAATGGCGGACGTTGTGTAGGTATTCAAGATAATAAACTTGTTGATCATGACATTATCGAAGCGTTAGCTCAAAAGCATACAATCGATAAAGATATGTATCAATTATCTAAAGAATTATCCATCTAAATGGCAGAGCTAGAATTTGAAAAACCAGTTGTTGAGCTAAGAAATAAGATTCGTGAACTGAAAGACTATACGAAAAGCAGCCAGATGGACTTCAGTGAGGAGATTCGTATTTTGGAAGACAAGCTAGAAAAATTAGAGGAAGATATATACGGCAATATGAAAGTATGGGACCGTGTGCAAATTGCTCGTCATGCAGAACGACCGACAACGCTCGATTATATTGAGCACTTATTTACTGATTTTTTTGAATGTCATGGAGATCGCTTATTCGGCGATGATGCAGCGATTGTCGGCGGCATTGCGAAATATAAGGGGATGCCTGTAACTGTAATTGGGCATCAGCGCGGAAAAGATACGAAAGAAAATATTCGTCGTAATTTTGGGATGCCTCATCCAGAAGGATATCGAAAAGCACTGCGTCTCATGAAACAAGCTGAAAAGTTTAATCGTCCTATTATTTGTTTCATCGATACGAAGGGAGCTTATCCTGGTAAAGCAGCTGAAGAACGTGGACAAAGTGAAGCTATTGCCCGCAATCTATTTGAGATGGCAGGTTTAACGGTACCAGTTATTTGTATCGTTATCGGTGAAGGTGGTAGTGGTGGTGCGCTAGGTCTTGGAGTAGGAGATTACATTCATATGCTAGAAAATTCCACTTATTCTGTTATTACACCAGAGGGTGCAGCGGCAATTCTTTGGAAAGACGCAGGAAAAGCAAAGGAAGCTGCAGAAGCAATGAAAATTACAGCTACAGATTTGAAAGAATTAGGTGTAATTGATGAAATTATTCCAGAGGCGAAAGGTGGAGCCCACCGTAATCTTTTGAAACAGTCAGAAAATATAGACTTAATGCTTAGAAAAACTTTTGAACAATTAAACGGAATTTCGAAAGATGAATTAATCGAAAAACGTTATGAAAAATATATGAAAATTGGGCAAGTTTCGTTTTCAAACGCTTCCATTGGGATAAAATAAGTGAAAAAGAAAAAGTATGCTGCAATACCTTCAGAACAAGTACGAAAAGATGTACCAGATGGCGTTATGACAAAATGTCCGAAATGTAAAAAAATCATGTATACGAAAGAACTTCTGAAAAATTTAAAAGTATGTGTGAACTGTGGATATCATCATCCTATGAATGCATGGGAACGCCTTGATAGTATATTGGACGAAGGGTCATTCCGTGAGTATGACAAAGAAATGGTTTCATTAAATCCACTCGAGTTTCCAGGATATGAAGAGAAATTAGAGAACGATCGTAAGAAGACTGAATTGAATGAAGCGGTTGTAACTGGTGAAGGAACAATTGATGACATGCTTGTTGTTGTTGCAGTAATGGATTCTCGTTTTCGAATGGGGAGCATGGGCTCTGTTGTAGGAGAAAAAATTGCCCGTGCGGTTGAAAAGGCATACGACTTACAAGTTCCATTTATTATCTTTACTGCTTCGGGTGGTGCCCGTATGCAAGAAGGTATATTAAGTTTAATGCAAATGGCAAAAACAAGCGTAGCTTTGAAAAAGCATAGTAATGCAGGAGGGTTATTTATTTCTGTTATGACTCACCCAACGACGGGCGGGGTTTCAGCGAGTTTCGCTTCACTTGGTGATTATAATCTTGCAGAGCCAGGTGCACTTATCGGCTTTGCTGGTAGACGTGTAATTGAACAAACAGTGCGTGAGAAACTACCGGAAGATTTCCAAACGGCAGAATTTTTACTAGACCATGGTCAATTAGATGCGGTTGTACATCGTGATGATATGAAAGAATCACTTCGCAAGATTTTAGAAGTTCATCAAGGAGGGGAAATGGCTGTATGGCAGAGCTAGATGGAAGAGGATGGATTGGTAGCAGGGGATCGTTTGCCGTCTGAGCGGGAGCTAAGTTCACGCTTAAACGTAGGACGCTCATCTGTAAGAGAAGCATTGCGTGCTTTAGAACTGGTAGGATTAATTGAAACGAGACGTGGTGAAGGGACGTTTATTCGAAACTTTTACGATAACGGTCTTGTACAACTAATTGCTCCGTTTCTATTGCAAGATGAGAAAACAATTCGTGATTTATTACAAACAAAACGATTGCTTGAGAAAGATATGATTCGAATTGTATGTAATTTACCGAAAGAAACATTTTCTAAAGTGCTAAGTAGATTACAGAAAGTGCTTGAAGAAAATGAAAGTTCGATTCCAATGCTTCACCAAACGTTCTTTAAAACACTAATTGAACAAGTCGATAATTATTTACTATATCGCATTTGGATGATCGTAAATGATTACGTAGCAACTCTTTCTTGTAAAGTTTCAGGAGATTCTATCGATATGTATAGAAAGCTTTATGCTACTTTGGAAGAAAAACAAGAAAATGATGCACTAAAAATTTACGATGAATTAGTAGAGAATATACAGTTTCACTCGTAAGTGGATAGTTTGTCAACACTTCGTGAAGAAGCACTTCACATGCATAAAGTGCATCAAGGAAAATTAGAAACTGTATCAAAAGTAAAAGTAGAAAATGCAAAAGATTTAAGTCTTGCATATTCTCCAGGGGTTGCAGAGCCTTGTAAAGAAATTTATGACGATAAAAGTAAGGTATATGAATATACGATGAAGGGAAATATGGTAGCAGTTGTGACGGATGGAACGGCTGTACTTGGTCTTGGTAACATTGGACCTGAAGCATCTCTTCCAGTAATGGAAGGTAAAGCTGTATTATTCAAGAGCTTTGCTGGTGTAGATGCATTCCCAATCGCCTTAAATACAAACGATGTAGATAAAATTGTTGAAACTGTAAAATTAATGGAGCCAACTTTTGGCGGCGTTAACTTAGAAGATATCGCAGCACCAAACTGCTTCATTATTGAAGAACGTTTGAAGAAAGAAACAAATATTCCTATCTTCCATGATGATCAACACGGAACAGCTATCGTAACAGTAGCGGGCCTTGTGAACGCGCTGAAATTAGTTGGAAAGAAAATGTCTGACATTAAAGTTGTCGCAAATGGCGCAGGTGCAGCAGGTATTGCAATTATTAAACTTTTATATCGCTATGGAGTACGCGACATTATTATGTGTGACCGTAAAGGTGCAATCTATGATGGTCGTCCTACTGGTATGAATCCAGTGAAAGATGAAGTTGCAAAATATACAAATAAGAATCGTATAGAAGGTTCTTTAGCTGATGTTGTACAAGGTGCGGACGTATTCATTGGTGTATCTGCAGAAGGTGCATTAACAGAAGAGATGGTTCGTACAATGAATGACAATGCGATTATTTTTGCAATGGCGAATCCGGTTCCGGAAATTATGCCAGAATTGGCAAAAGCAGCGGGCGCAGCTGTTGTTGGAACAGGTCGTTCTGACTTCCCGAACCAAGTAAATAATGTACTAGCGTTCCCAGGTATTTTCCGCGGTGCACTTGACGTACATGCGACACAAATTAATGAAGAAATGAAGATGGCAGCTGTACAGGCTATTGCTGAGCTTGTAGCAGAAGATGAGTTGAATGCAGACTATATCATTCCGGCACCGTTTGACGCGCGTGTAGCGCCTCGAGTGGCAGCTTACGTTGCGAAAGCAGCAATGGAGACAGGAGTAGCTCGTCGTCAAGTAGATCCAAATGAAGTTGCTGAGAAAACAAAACAATTAGCGCTGATTGGTAAAGAATAAGTGAAGTTTGTGCATTTACAATGTCAAACCGTTTTTAGTTTATTAAAAAGTGCTTGTAAAATTGATGAGCTTGTAGTCAGGGCGAAAGAGCTTGGTTTTTCATCATTGGCTATTACGGATGAAAATGTTATGTATGGCGTTATTCCGTTTTATAAAGCATGTAAGAAACATGGTATACAGCCTATTATCGGCTTAACAGCTGCTATTTTTAGTGAAGAAGAAGAAAAGTCTTATCCGCTCGTCTTACTTGCTGAAGATGAAATAGGCTATCAAAATTTATTAAAGATTTCTAGTAGCATTATGACGAAGTCAAAAGAAGGTATTCCGAAGAAGTGGCTTTCGCATTATGCGAAAGGGTTAATTGCTATTTCACCAGGTAAAGATGGGGAAATTGAACAATTATTATTAGAAGACAAAGAGGATCAGGCGGAAAAAGTAGCTCGTACATATAAAAATATGTTCGGCAATTTTTATATGAGTTTGCAGCATCATGCGATTCAAGATGAACTGCTTTTACAAGAAAAATTACCCGAATTTATTAGTAAGGTAAATGTTCCAGTCGTTGCAACAAATGATGTGTGCTATATCAATCAAAGTGATGCGCTCGTTCATGAATGTTTACTATCAGTTGAAAGTGGAACGAAACTGACTGATCCAGATAGGCCGAGGCTCAAAACAGATCAATATTATTTAAAGTCATCGGATGAAATGGAAGCACTATTTTCTCACACGGAAGAGGCGATTTACAACACTGTAAAAATTGCAGAACGTTGTAAAGTAGAAATACCGTTTCATGTAAATCAATTACCGAAATTTCCTGTTCCATCTAACGTGACGAATGATACTTACTTGCGCCGTGTTTGTGAAGAAGGCTTGCATAAACGGTATGGTACGCCAAAAGAAGTGCATATAAAGCGTTTGAATCATGAACTAAACGTCATTTCTAGTATGGGATTTAGTGATTATTTTCTCATCGTATGGGACTTTATGAAGTATGCACATGAAAATCATATTTTAACAGGACCAGGCCGTGGATCGGCAGCTGGCTCACTCGTTTCGTACGTATTAGAAATTACAGATATTGATCCGATTGAATACGATTTATTATTTGAAAGATTTTTAAATCCCGAACGTGTGACCCTTCCGGATATTGATATCGATTTTCCAGATATAAGACGTGATGAGATGATCCGATATGTGAAAGATAAGTATGGTCAGCTCCGCGTGGCTCAAATTGTAACGTTTGGGACGCTTGCAGCGAAAGCGGCAATTAGAGATATTGCTCGTGTAATGGGGCTTCCGCCGCGAGACATTGACATATTTTCAAAACTTATCCCATCAAAGCTTGGTATAACGTTAAAAGATGCATATGAAGAATCGCAATCACTCCGTGAGTTTATACAAGGAAATCTTCTGCATGAGCGTGTGTTTGAAATTGCAAAACGTGTAGAAGGCTTACCTCGTCATACGTCTATTCATGCCGCTGGCGTTATTATGAGTCAAGAACCGTTAACAGGTAGTGTAGCAATTCAAGAAGGACATAACGATGTTTATGTTACGCAATATCCTGCTGATGCATTAGAAGAACTCGGGTTGCTCAAGATGGACTTTTTAGGATTACGTAATTTAACGTTACTTGAAAATATTATAAAGTTTATTGTGAAAAAAACGGGGAAAGAAATTGATATAAGGAATTTACCTCTCCAAGATGAAAAGACGTTCCAATTGTTAGGGAGAGGGGATACGACGGGGGTCTTCCAGCTTGAATCAGGTGGTATGCGAAATGTACTTCGCGGATTAAAACCGAATGAGTTTGAAGACATTGTCGCTGTTAACTCTTTATACAGACCAGGACCGATGGAACAAATCCCAACCTTTATTGAATCGAAGCACGGAAAAAGAAAAATTGAATATTTACATCCGGATTTAAAGCCGATTTTAGAAAGAACATACGGTGTAATTGTATACCAAGAACAAATTATGCAAATTGCATCGAAATTAGCAGGATTTTCGCTCGGAGAAGCAGATTTATTACGCCGAGCAGTGAGTAAAAAAAATCGTGATATTTTAGATCAAGAACGTAAGCATTTCGTGCAAGGTTGTTTGCAAAACGGATACGATGAGACAGCAGCAGAGAAAATTTACGATTTAATTGTAAGATTTGCGAATTACGGTTTTAACCGAAGTCACGCTGTAGCTTACAGTATGATCGGATATCAGCTTGCCTACTTAAAAGCGAATTATACGCTGGAATTTATGACAGCACTATTATCAAGTGCAATTGGAAATGAAGATAAAATTGTACAGTATATACGAGAAACGAAGCGGAAAGGTTTCCACGTTTTGCCACCGTCTCTTCAGAGAAGTGGTTACAACTTCCAAATAGAAGGGAACGCGATACGTTACAGCTTACTTTCGATTCGAAATATCGGGATGGCTACAGTGACGGCTTTGTTAGAAGAACGAGAGAACAAAATGTTTGAGGATTTATTTGAATTTTGTCTTCGTATGCCAGCGAAGTTTGTAACAGAGCGAAATTTAGAGGCGTTCGTCTGGTCGGGATGTTTTGACGATTTTGGTATTTCGAGAACGAATTTATGGAAAAGCCTTAAAGGAGCGTTAGAGTACGCAAATCTTGCCCGTGACTTAGGAGATACTGTTCCGAAATCAAAATATGTACAAGGAGAAGAGCTCTCTTTTATTGAACAGTTAAATAAAGAGAAGGAAGCACTTGGCTTTTATTTATCCAGCTATCCGACAGCGCAGTATATGAAGTTAGCAAAAGAATTAGAAATTCCATCTCTCGCTCAGGCGATGCGACATAAGAAAAAAGTACAAAGGGCTATCGTGTATATAACAAGTGTGAGAGTCATTCGTACGAAAAAGTTGCAAAAGATGGCGTTTATTACATTCTGTGATCAAAATGATGAAATGGAAGCGGTTGTTTTCCCGGACACGTATATACATTTCTCAGACAAGTTACAAGAAGGGGCAATTGTTTTAGTTGACGGTACGATTGAGTTAAGAAATCATAAACTGCAATGGATTGTAAACGGACTATATCCGTTAGAAGAAATGGATGTTTATGAAGAAAAGAAAGATGCATCTGTTTACGTGAAATTGCCGTCTCAGTATGAAAAAAAGCTTTTAAATCAGGTTACAAAAATATTGTTTGACTATTCGGGTTTTGCGAAAGTACTAATTTATTATGAAAAGGAACATAAAATGGTACAATTATCTCGAAGTTTATCGATTCATCCAAGTGAAAAATGCTTAGGAACACTTCGCGAAATTGTCGGGGAAGAGAATGTAGTTGTGAAAATATAAATGAGGAAAGCGGAAATCAAAACATACTTCTCATACTTTGTCCATATATATGAAGAAGAAAGGGGAATGACGATGGATGTAAGAGAACATACTTTTTTCTCTCTGCTCATTATTAGTTATTTTATTGCCTTTGGGGTTATACTTGGTGGTTCATTAATTGGCGGATTCGGTGCATTTCTTATTGGAAAGCCAGCTCTAACTTATATTAATCAATTCGCCCAAAATTTAAGAATTTGGGCACTCGTTGCAGCAATTGGCGGAACGTTTGATACCTTTTATAGCTTTGAAAGAAGCTTCTTTGGCGGAGATATGAAAGATATCGTAAAACAAATTCTCCTTATTTTTTTCGCAACTGGCGGTATGCAAACAGGTCTTATTATTATTAAATGGCTAACGCAGGAACATGTATGAATGAGAGTGCCAAGTGCCAATACAGCAAAAAGATGGTACTTAGTTTTAGCGGGTGCTGCTGTTGGAGGCGTGTTGAGCTGGTTTATTTTTTTGTACATATACGGTGTTTTTCAAGAAGAACAAGCTAGTAAAATAGCAGAGCAACGAGAAATTATAGAAAAACAAGAAGCAAAGCTCCACGTCCTTCTCGAAGATCAAGAAAAGTTGAACACAGAAAATAAACGTCTCTTAACAATTCAAGAGATTAAAATAAAAATAATAAATCGAGAAAAATATGATTTAGACAATCTAACACTCGAAAATATGACCACTTCTATCCATAATGACCTCCAGCATCTTTTAACGAAAAACATTCAAAGTATCGCAAAAAATAAAGACCTACTCAAAAAAGCAATCGAAAACAAAACGTACAAACATTACGATCGTATATACCGCTTTAAAGTCGATACAATTTCTTTTGATACTGTACTTGAAATTAGTATTGATATAGAGAAAGAAAAATAAATGTATGAAATACTTTCCGTTATAATGGAGGATAAAGTGAAGAAGTTGAATAAAAAGGAGATTATACATATGCATGAGCAAATTTTAGGAGCAATTAAAGAATTTGATACAATTATTATTCATCGTCACGTGCGTCCGGATCCAGATGCGTTAGGTTCACAAGGTGGTCTTGGTACAATCCTACAAGAATCGTTTCCGGAGAAAAATATTTATACGGTCGGGTACAATGAACCGTCACTAGCATACTTACGAGTAATGGATGATATTGAAGATGGTGTATACGAAAATGCACTTGTTATCGTTTGTGATACTGCGAACCAAGAACGTGTTGACGATCAACGCTATACAAAAGGGAAGATGTTAATCAAAATTGATCATCATCCGAATGAAGATCCGTACGGAGATATTACGTGGGTAGATACGACAGCAAGTTCTACAAGTGAAATGATTTATGAGTTTTATAACTATGGAAAAGATAAAGGATTAAAAATAACAAAAGAAGCAGCTTGCCTTATTTTAGCAGGAATTGTTGGAGATACAGGTCGTTTCTTATTCCCGAATACAACAGCAAAAACACTTCTTTACGTAAGTGAGCTTGTTGATATTGGTGTGAAATTCACAGATTTATACAATGAAATGTATAAGACAAAAGAAAAAATTGCTCGTTTAAACGGCTATATTTTACAGAACTTTACGATGGTAGAAGAAGGAGCAGCTTACATTAAATTAACGAAAGAAGTATTAGAAGAGTTTGATGTACTTCCTTCTGAAGCATCTGGTGTTGTTGGAGCGCTTGGTAATATTGACGGATTAAGGGCATGGGTTCTATTTTTAGAGGAAGACGATGTAATTCGTGTTCGCCTTCGTTCAAAAGGACCAGTTATAAATAAATTAGCAATGCAATATAATGGCGGAGGACATCCGATGGCTTCTGGTGCAAAAGCATCTTCTTGGGAAGAAGCGGATCGTCTGTTTGCTAATTTACGTGAGATTTGTAAATAAATGGAAAAAGGTTGGCTCTCAGGGAAATCCGCAATGGCACTCGGTTCATTCGTCTTATTCTTTGGGATAAACCAATTCTTTTTAGAACTTTCAACCGCTCGTATGATCGTCGGTGTTTTATTCGTTCTATTTGGTAGTGCGAGTGCATTTAATGGATTTCGCCAATATAAACATTTCTTACCATTAGCAGTTAAAGAATCAGAAGCTTATGAAGCAACGTAAATGGATTTTGAGGAGGCGGTATGCAATATGTCATCAGAAATAATCTTCTTTGGTGGGATCGCACTATTTTACTTTCTTGTAATGATACCGATCCAATATTTATATTTACAAGGTTTACATGAAAAAATGAAACGGACAGGATTATCTCAGCGAGAACTATATGAAAAAATGTCTTTTGAAGAGGAACAATTACATTTTCATGTGCAAGGCAACCTATTTAATATACCTTCTGCGTTTGTTGCATATATGATTTTAAAAAATAGAGGACGTAAAAAAGCATCACAATGGTGATTGGCTACCAAACATAATCAAATTTTAGAACATATTAATAGCCTACCGGTAGGGCATAAAATTTCTGTAAGGCAAATTGCGAAAGATTTGAGTGTAAGTGAAGGGACAGCTTACCGTGCGATTAAAGATGCAGAAAATAAAGGATATGTTAGTACAATTGAACGTGTCGGAACAATTCGAATTGAACAAAAGAAGAAAGAGAATATCGAAAAACTAACATATGCAGAAGTCGTTAACATTGTCGATGGTCAAGTACTTGGAGGCAGAGAAGGACTACATAAAACATTAAATAAATTCGTAATCGGGGCTATGAAATTAGAAGCGATGATGCGCTATACAGAAGCGGGGAACTTGCTTATCATCGGGAACCGTACGAATGCACATCAATTAGCATTAGAAACAGGGGCCGCGGTATTAATTACAGGTGGATTTGATACAGAAGAGCATGTGAAAAAGTTAGCAGACGAATTGAAGTTGCCAATTATTTCGAGTAGCTATGATACATTTACGGTCGCAACGTTAATTAACCGTGCAATTTATGATCAACTTATTAAGAAAGAAATTGTACTCGTTGAAGATATTTTAACACCGATTGAAGAAACACTATATTTAAAGCCTAGTGACATCGTGCAGAAATGGCATGAGTACAATGAAGAGACGATGCATGGACGTTATCCAATTGTGGATGAAAATAAAAAGGTGTTAGGTATCGTAACTTCGAAAGATATGATTGGTGTTGCGAAAGATACACCAATTGATAAAGTGATGACGAAACACCCGATTACGGTAAATGGAAAGATGTCTGTCGCAGCTGCAGCGCGTATGATGGTGTGGGAAGGTATTGAATTACTTCCTGTTGTGGAAGATGGAAATAAATTGCAAGGTATCATTAGTCGTCAAGATGTACTTCAGGCATTACAGATGATTCAGCGTCAACCACAAGTTGGTGAAACGATTGATGATATTGTAACGAATCAATTTATGACGCCGAAAGAAGCAAAAAATGAGCATTTGTATCAATTTTCAGTGACACCACAAATGACGAATTCAATCGGAACATTATCTTACGGTGTATTTACAACGATTGTGACAGAAGCAACAAACCGTGTCATTCGTGCTCAGAAGAAGAGTGATTCAATTGTTGAGAACTTAACAATTTATTTTGTAAAGCCGGTTCAGATTGATAATGTTGTATCCGTTCATCCGAAAGTATTAGAAATTGGTCGTAAATTTGGTAAGGTTGATGTAGAAGTACACCATGAAGGTAATGTCGTTGGAAAAGCATTACTTATGGTGCAATTGATTGATAAATAAATGAAACAAAGGAGCGAATACATGATGAAAAAAATTTTAGAGGTTATAGGCGCAGTATTTTTAGCTTGTGTAGACGGGAAAAAAGTTGCAATGGATTTGAATGAAACACCTGAACAGCCACGTTCAAAAAGAGAAGAATCAACTAAACAAATACAGACTTTAAAAGCTGTACTACACGCATAAATGAAAGTATCTTATCATGGACATTCAGTTGTGAAAATTGAGGCGAATGGAAAAGTTATTTTAATTGACCCGTTTTTAACAGGAAATCCGAAAACGGATTTAAAGGCTGAAGATGTAAAAGTAGATGCGATTCTTTTGTCACATGGACATGGTGATCATGTTGGAGATACAGTAGAGCTTGCGAAAAAAAATAATGCGGTTGTTGTAGCACCATTTGAACTAGCAACATTTTTAAGTTGGCAAGGAGTACATACACATCCGATGCATATTGGAGGTTCGCATGAATTTGATTTCGGAAAAGTGAAGTTTACACAAGCTTTCCACGGCTCTAGTTATATTGATGAAGAAAATAAGACGATTACATATACAGGTATGCCCGCTGGTATTTTGTTTACAGCAGAAGAGAAAACTGTTTACCATGCAGGGGATACTGCTCTATTCTCTGATATGAAGTTAATTGGGGAACTGAATGATATAGATATAGCATTTTTACCAATTGGTGATAATTTCACAATGGGACCAGAAGATGCTGTTTTAGCAGCAAAATGGATTCATGCGAAAACTGTTGTACCGATGCATTACAATACGTTCCCAGTTATTGAACAGGATCCATATCAATTTGTAGAAAAACTACAAAATTGTACAGGGAAAGTATTAGAAGCTGGAGAAAGTATTACGCTATAAATGAATGCTAGATTAGAAAATTTAATGCAATGGCTAAAAGAAAAAAACGTAGAAGCTGCGTTCTTAACTTCTACACCAAACGTTTTCTACATGACAAACTTCCACTGTGAACCACATGAAAGACTACTTGGTATGTTTGTATTCCAAGAAAAAGAGCCTATTTTAATTTGCCCTAAAATGGAAGAAGGCCAAGCACGTAACGCTGGCTGGGCACATGAAATTATCGGATTTACTGATACTGACAGACCATGGGATATGATTGCAAAAGCAATTAAAGACCGTGGCATCAATCCAAATGCAGTTGCAATTGAAAAAGAACATTTAAACGTAGAACGTTACGAAGAATTAACAAAATTATTCCCAAATGCAGCTTTCAGATCAGCTGAAGAGAAAGTTCGCGAGCTTCGTTTAATTAAAGATGAAAAAGAACTTTCTATTTTACGTGAAGCAGCTAAAATGGCAGATTATGCTGTTGAAGTTGGGGTAAATGCAATTAAAGAAAACCGCAGCGAACTAGAAGTTTTAGCAATCATTGAACACGAATTAAAAACAAAAGGCATACATAAAATGTCATTTGACACGATGGTATTAGCAGGTGCGAACTCTGCTCTTCCACACGGTATTCCAGGTGCAAACAAAATGAAACGCGGCGATTTCGTACTATTTGATTTAGGTGTAATTATTGACGGTTATTGCTCTGACATTACACGTACAGTAGCATTCGGTGAACTTTCTGAAGAACAAACTCGCATTTACAACACTGTACTTGCTGGACAATTACAAGCAGTTGAAGCATGTAAACCAGGCGTTACACTTGGTGCAATCGATAATGCTGCTCGTTCTGTTATCGCAGATGCAGGTTACGGAGACTTCTTCCCACACCGACTTGGTCACGGACTTGGAATTAGCGTTCACGAATATCCAGATGTAAAAGAAGGCAACGATTCTCTATTAAAAGAAGGTATGGTCTTCACAATCGAACCAGGTATTTACGTACCAAACGTGGGTGGCGTTCGTATTGAAGATGATATTTACATCACAAAAGACGGATCAGAAATTTTAACGAAATTCCCGAAAGAATTACAATTTGTAAAATAAATGAAATTTTCTATGTATATATTTTTAAGTGTCTTTCTACTTGTATTATCAGCGTGTACTACAAAACAAGTAGAGCAAGTAGCGGTAAAAGCAGTACCTAAAGAAGGATATATTATAGTAAGAAATGACACTGTGTTTTTTGTCGGTGATAAGACGTTTGAAACAAAAGTAGAGTTGCGAAATTATATGGAACAACAAATGAATAAAGAGCATCCATCAGATATAGTGTTGAGCTTTAAGGAGAAAAACGCATCTAATCAATTAAAAACAGGGGATAAAATAAAAGTATGGTCTTCTCACATACTTGAAAGTTACCCAGGGCAAATGATTGTAGAGAAATTTGAAGTAGTAGAAAAATAGATGGAGGGCATTATGAAGAGAGCATTATTCTTTTTTATTTGTATTTTCTTTTTAGGAAGTTGTTCGATTTCGTATGTTACTTTTTCTAGTGAGAGCAAAAGTTGGACGGGGCAATATAAAGGGCATATTAAGGATGACAGTGAAGATGGAATATTTACGTTTCAGTATAAGGGCGGAGATGGAAATACAGAATTTAAAAATTTAGAGATTGCTATTAATGGAGCCTTTAGTGCAATGACAGAAACGTCAGAAAGTCATAAAGGAGCAAAGATTGAAATGAAATCTTCTTGTGTAAGTTGTGCACCTCTATCTAAAGATGAACCGATAGAGGTTGTGATTAAATGGAATGATAAGTATGAGGAGAAGATGGTGTTAAATCAGAAATAGATGTTACAACAACAGTTAGAAGAAATTCGTAATAATAATTACATCATAGATAATACACTTCATATTGATTCTTTAAGTTCCAATATGCTTGAACATATCGGTGTTACTGATAGTTATTTAAGGGATAAACTTATTTACTCTACTTTTTATCATCTCATCAAAAAGGACTACATTTCACATGCACACTTACAGAAATTATTATTAGAAAGCATCAGCAAAAAATATTTATTTTATAAAATTCATTCAGATGACGAAGATGCTGTATTTACCCGTGCATTTACGACATTATTAATTGCGCTCATTATTGATGCGGATACAAATTATAATTTCTTATCACAGGCTGATCTTTTACATGTAAAAGATCAATTAATTCTATATATGAACAATGAACATGATTTCCGTGGATATGTGCAAGACCACGGCTGGGCACATAGTATCGCTCATGCTTCCGATACATTTGAAGCGCTTGTGAATAGTCCTAAACTGGAAACTTTACATTACGGAGAAATAACTACAAACTTTATTAAACAAAGTTGGTGTCCATTCTCTTTACTACAAATACGAAGAAGATGAATGCTGCAAGATGGCCTAAAGGAAGAAGTACTCATAGTAGCCCTTCGTGATTTAGCGGCTCAATTACAAGTTCAAAAATCAACGCTACATATTGAATCATACGAATTTCTATACGGAAATATAAAATCTTTTTTGCGTAGCTTATTTTTCAGATTACGCACAATGTCTATATGTAAAGAAACTGAATACGAAATTGAAAAATTACTACAAGGACTTCGCCAATATTACTAAATGGCTAAAAACGTTTTTGGATTTGAAGGAAGTTATGCAAAAGTAAAAGAAGATGTGAAAAACGATGTAACAATAAACTCAAAAGAATTTCTATACCAAATGAAGTATTTAGCAAAAAATAGTGAAGGTATACCAAGTGATTATTTTGAACAATATTATAAAGAAATAAAAAACACCAAACCAAAAGACCTACCAATATACGGTGTAGTCGTAACAGGAAAAACAGAGGATTTACAAAGTTTACAAGGAGCACCGTATATTAAGGCGGCTGTAAGAGGTGTAACAGTTGAGAAATATTGAATGAGCCATGATACGTTTGAATCGTTACTGATAGAGAAGTCAAAAGCTGTGTTTAGATACTTAATTAAGATTGGAGCAGATAGAAAAGAAGCGGAAGATATTGTGCAAGATACGTTGTATAAAGCTTTATTGCTTATGGAGGAAATACCGTTAGAGCATTTAACACTGTGGCTCTTTAGAGTTGCAATCAATCAGCACCGAGATTTGCACCGAAAAGAAAAGTGAATGAATGTGGAGTTAACGAGATTTAAAGTGAAACAAGGTAAAAGTCATCGTGTAGATGAATGGATGCAGCTTCTTAATGGCAATATGAAAGAAGTGCTTTTGACACTAAACGACGAGAAAATGTACGTAGAGACAATTTTCCGGGAAATAAGAGATGGAGAAGAGTACTTATATTGGTATTCTGTGCAAGGAGAAGGCGGAGCTCTTGTCGAAAATTCTCATCATGAAATTGATAAAAAGCATGTAGCGTTTTGGTATGAGTGTATTGATGAAGAAGCGCCGTCTGTTGATATGAAAACAGAAGTTGTTATGATTCAAGATGCTGTGAAAGAAGCGATGAAATAAATGAGGGAATTATCTGTAGCCCAGTATAGAAAAATACTTTCGATTTTAGAAAGTAATACAAGAACGACGACTTTTGCTTATGCGGTATGTGATCAAACGATAGATGGTAAGGTTTTTGTAAACGAGGAGTTAACAGCAGGACTAATTATCACAGCTAATGGCATTTATTATGTATTTGGTGATACGCAAGATAAAAGTTATAACGAAGATTTGTTTTTGTATATAAAAACGGCCATTGAAAAAACAGAAAAGAGATTTACATTGTTCACTTCGAGTGAAGAGTGGGAAATGATGTTAGAAGAGCGTTTTAGTAATGTGCTTCGGAAAATCCCGCGAATGAAATTTCAAAGAGTAACCTTTGAAGAGAGAAAGCGGGATTGTAACAAAAATACATATGAAGTGAAGCGTATTGATAGAAGAGATATAGAACGAAGTAATGAATTTACACAGGCGTATTATAAAGAATATTGGGGATCAAATGAAGCATTTTTGAATGATGGTTTTGGATTTTGTATAGAACAAAATGGGATGATTGTAGCGGAATGTGTTTCGATATTTAGTGGGAATGGATTTGCTGAAATTGATATTGTGACACATGAAGCGCATCAAGGGAAAGGATTAGCTCAAGCTGTCGCAACACGTTTCATTGAACATTGTATACAAAATGATATTACCCCGTGTTGGGATTGTTATGTAGACAATATTCCTTCGCAAAAATTAGCTAGTAAATTAAGTTTTCATCATCCAATAGAATATAGTTTGTTTGTACGTAAGAGAACGGGGGAATAAATGAGAAGAAAGATGGAAACTGTGAACTTAATAGAATTAACAAAGGATATTCAAGATCAACACAAAAACTTTGTTGTCTCAAATATAAATAATCATAGCTTACGAATCGCCGTATTTACTGGTGAATATGATTGGCACTATCATTCTAATTCGGATGAGTTATTTATTGTGTTAGAGGGAGAATTACTTATCGATTTTCAAGATGGAGAAACAGCGGTTTTAAAGCCGAATGATTCAATTTTAATTCCAGCATGTACGATTCATAGAACGAGAGCATTAAAGAGAACGGTAAATCTTTGTTTTGAACATATAGAGGCTGATACGATTATAGTGGAGCAATTATGAATGGGGAGAAAAAATAAGAAGGAAAAGCAAGCTAAGAGACAAAAATATATAAAGAAAAAACAGGAACAGAACATTCCAACTTCAAAAAAAATAGTCATTATGATAGAAAAAACGTTTCGGTATGTTTGTATGGTTCTGTATGTGATTTTGTGTATGGGTTCATTTGGGGTGCTTTACAGTTTTGGGATAACCCCGAATATTATTGAGAGTATTTCAGAGGTTATACTTGCCGTAATAGAATTAGTTTTATTCGTTATATCCTTTGATACAGTATGGCCTAGTCATGAAAGTAAGAGAGATAGGAAAAGAAAAAAGAGAAAAAAATCTTCATACGCTTCAAGTTCATCAAGTGGATTTGGTGACTACAGTAGCAATGATTGTAGCAGCTCAAGTGATGGTGGAGATTAAATGCGTATCGGTATTCCAACAGAAATTAAAAACAATGAAAACCGTGTGGCAATGACGCCAGCGGGGGCAGTACATTTAGTACAAAATGGTCATGAAGTTTTTGTTCAAAAAGGAGCAGGTTTAGGATCTGGCTTTACAGATGAAGAATACGTACAAGCTGGTGCGAAACTTGTTGAAACTGCTGAAGAAGCATGGAACCAAGATATGGTTATGAAGGTAAAAGAGCCAGTTGCAAGTGAATACGGCTATTTCCGCGAAGGTTTAATTTTATTCACATACTTACACTTAGCTCCAGAACCAGAATTAACGAAAGCATTAATTGATAACAAAGTTGCATCAATTGCATACGAAACAGTGCAATTAGACAATCGTTCTTTACCATTACTTGCACCTATGAGTGAAGTAGCTGGTCGTATGTCTGCACAAATCGGTGCACAGTTCCTTGAGAAAAACAAAGGTGGTAAAGGTATTTTACTTGCAGGCGTTCCAGGGGTGAAACGCGGAAAAGTAACAGTTATCGGTGGTGGTCAAGCTGGTACAAACGCAGCGAAGATTGCAGTAGGTTTAGGTGCAGATGTAACAATCATCGACTTAAGTGCAGAACGTCTTCGTCAATTAGATGACATTTTCGGTAACCAAGTAAAAACGTTAATGTCTAATCCTTACAACATTGCAGAAGCAGTAAGAGAATCTGATCTTGTTATTGGTGCGGTATTAATTCCAGGTGCAAAAGCGCCAAAACTTGTAACAGAAGAAATGATTCAATCAATGGAGCCAGGTTCTGTCGTTGTAGATATCGCGATTGACCAAGGTGGTATTTTCGAAACAACTGACCGTATTACAACTCACGACAACCCAACTTACGAAAAACATGGCGTTGTTCATTATGCAGTTGCTAATATGCCAGGAGCAGTTCCACGTACATCAACTCTTGCATTAACAAACGTAACAGTACCATATGCAGTACAAATTGCGAATAAAGGCTATAAAGACGCTTGCTTAGGCAATTCTGCATTACTAAAAGGTATTAACACATTAGATGGATATGTAACATTCGCAGCAGTTGCAGAAGCTCACGGCTTACAATACGCTGATGCGAAAGAGCTTCTTGAAAAAGCTCCTGCTTTATCATAAATGAAGTATAGCAATTTAAAAGGAGGCATGTTTGTGAGACACGCGCTCATTACAGCCGGTACGAAAGGTTTAGGAAAGCAAGTAACAGAAAAATTATTGGCTAAAGGATATTCAGTAACAGTAACGTATCATAGCGATGTAGCGGCTATGGAAACGATGAAAGAAACATATAAAGATGTGAAAGAGCGTCTACAATTCGTGCAAGCGGATGTCACGAAAAAGGAAGATTTACATAAAATAGTAGAAGAAGCGATGAGCCATTTTGGCAAAATTGACTTTTTAATTAATAATGCTGGTCCATATGTATTTGAACGGAAAAAATTAGTCGATTACGAAGAAGAAGAATGGAATGAAATGATTCAGGGCAATTTAACAGCGGTATTTCATTTATTAAAACTTGTCGTTCCAGTCATGAGAAAACAGAACTTTGGCCGTATTATTAATTACGGATTTCAAGGGGCAGATAGTGCACCGGGATGGATTTATCGCTCAGCTTTCGCGGCAGCAAAAGTAGGACTTGTTTCATTAACGAAAACAGTAGCTTACGAAGAGGCGGAATATGGTATTACTGCGAACATGGTATGTCCTGGTGATATTATTGGTGAAATGAAAGAGGCGACAATTCAAGAAGCACGCCAGCTGAAAAGTCATAACACACCAATTGGTAGATCTGGAACAGGTGAAGATATTGCAAGAACGATTTCGTTTTTATGTGAGGACGATTCCGATATGATTACCGGTACAATTATTGAAGTGACTGGTGCAGTGGATGTTATTCACAGACATCGATAGTTGTTTTATAATAAAGTTGTAAACGGTAATAAAAATGATTGGGAGGAATTTACTATGAATAATACATATACAAATATTTTAATCGCGGTGGATGGTTCTAAAGAAGCAGAAAAAGCCTTTAAAAAAGCAATTCAAGTTGCAAAACGCAACAATGCAACATTAACAATTGCTCATATCGTTGATGTAAAAGCGTACTCAGCAGTAGAGGCTTATAGTCGCGCAATTGCTGAACGTGCAAATCTATTTGCAGAAGATTTATTAGAAGACTACAAAAAAACTGCGCTTGAAGCTGGCCTTGAAAAAATTGAAACTGTATTAGAATTCGGTAATCCTAAATCTAAAATTTCAAAAGAAATCGCTCCAAACAATAAAGTAGATTTAATTATGTGCGGTGCAACTGGTTTAAATGCTGTTGAGCGTTTCCTAATCGGTAGCGTCTCTGAACATATTATTCGCTATGCGAAATGCGATGTCCTTGTTGTTCGTGGTGATGAGGAGCAAGGTGATCTTTAAATGATTCAATCAATAGTCCATATCGCATTAGTAGTAAAAGACTATGATGAGGCAATTGAGTTCTATACAAAGAAACTAAATTTTACATTAGTCCAAGATATATATCAGCCAGAGCAAAACAAGAGATGGGTAGTGGTATCTCCTCCTGGTTCAGTCGGCACCACAATATTACTGGCTAGAGCATCTAAACCGGAGCAAGATTCCTTTATCGGTAACCAGTCAGGTGGCAGAGTTTTTCTTTTCTTAAATACTGACGATTTTTGGAGAGATTATAATGAAATGATTTCAAGAGGAATAGAATTTGTAAGAGAGCCGAAAGAACAAGAATATGGAATGGTTGCAGTATTCAAGGATTTATACGGGAATTTATGGGATTTGTTGCAACTAAAAGACGATCATCCAATTGCTCAAAGAATTAGGTGAATGAGGCGTATTTATTTTGTAGGGTTAATTTTGTACACACTTATTGTATTACACGTTGCATTCCCAAATGTATTTTCATATGAGAATGTAGAAACAGTACACGTTGGCATATTTATTTTTATTCTATTTGTAATAGATTGCTGTATTTCGATATGGCTTTCGAAAAGAAAATATGTACAAGGTAAAAAAGAAATGGAACGAAAAAAGAGAAAACATTCATTTTGGACGATGACGTATTGTTTTTCTTTAGTGATTGCTGCTGCCTATCTAAGTGAGCATATCCCGCTAGAAAGATTAAATATCGGATTTGGCGCAATGGTATTTGCATATTATTTTTTCATGCACTTCCTTCCTTATATGAAAGAAAAGCGAGGAGAAGAGGAAGATCCGCTTGTAGAAGAAGCGAGAGAGCAAGAGTATGGGAGAATAGAAGAAGATATAAAGAAACTTGGAGAACAAAAATGGTATTTGAAATCCAAAATCATATATGTTCTTTGCTTTATTACGCCGCCAATTGGCTATTTGTATGTGTTCTGCCTTCGTAAAAAAATGACAGAGGATGCAAGGCAATCTTATTTAACGGTAGCTACGTTCATGATGGCGCTGTGGTCCTTAAAATTTCTTCCGCCTTATGTGTTGGCAATTACTGTTGTTAGTGTGGCTTGTCTTGTATTTATAGTGAAGTATGTGAAATGAATGTTTAGAAAAGGAGGATGCTACATGGATGATTCTGAACGTATTATTTTAGATGTGAATGGAAAAGAAATTGAAATGTTACATACGATTCGTACACATTTTAAAGAGACACATGGAATTGAACTAAGTAACGGTGCATTGCTTCGAGATTTGATGGATATTGAGTATATTCGAATTACAGAAGATCGACATAAGTATGATTAAGTGAGCAAACTTTGGGGCGGACGTTTTATAGAAGAAGCGGAAGCGTGGGTTGAAGAGTTTGGAGCGTCCATCTCCTTCGATCAACAATTAGTAAATCAAGATATAAATGGGAGTATTGCACACGTAACGATGTTAGCAAAGCAAGGGATCGTTACGAAAGATGAAGCGGAGAAAATAAAAATAGGTCTTCAATATTTATTAGAAAAAGCGAAACAAAATAAGTTACATTTTTCAGTTGAAGCGGAAGACATTCATTTAAATATTGAAAAGATGTTAATCGAAAAAATCGGTGAAGTAGGAGGGAAACTTCATACAGGCCGAAGCCGTAACGACCAAGTAGCGACAGATATGCATTTGTATGTAAAAGAAAAGGTAGAAGATATTATAAAAGCTACAAAACAATTGCAAACTGTTCTTGTTCATCAAGCAGAAAATAATATTGAAACAATTATGCCTGGCTATACGCACTTACAGCGTGCACAGCCTATATCATTTGCACATCATATTCTTGCTTACTTTTGGATGTTAGAGCGCGATGTGAATCGTTATGAAGATTCATTAAAACGCATTAACATTTCACCACTCGGAGCAGGGGCGCTAGCTGGGACAACATTCCCGATTGACCGAGAATATAGCGCGGAGCTTCTTGGATTTAATGGCATCTATGAAAATAGTTTAGATGCGGTAAGCGATCGTGATTTCATACTGGAGTTTTTAAGTAACTCATCTATGCTCATGATGCACTTATCACGCTTTTGCGAAGAACTTATTTTATGGAGTAGCCAAGAGTTTCAATTTATTGAAATGAGCGATCAATACGCAACGGGAAGCAGTATTATGCCGCAAAAGAAAAATCCGGATATGGCAGAACTAATCCGCGGTAAAACAGGCAGAGTATACGGTAATTTATTCAGTTTACTTACAGTAATGAAAGGATTACCGCTCGCGTACAATAAAGACTTACAAGAAGATAAAGAAGGAATGTTTGATACAGTAAAAACAGTAGAAGGATGCCTTCATATTATGGCAGGCATGCTAGAAACGATGACTGTAAATAAAGAAAAAATGGGGCAAGCTGTAACGCAAGATTTCTCAAACGCAACAGAAATTGCTGACTACTTAGCAAGTAAAGGACTCCCATTCCGTCAAGCTCATGAAATTGTTGGGAAGCTAGTGCTACACTGCACACAAAAAGGAATTTATTTACTAGATGTACCACTTGCAACATATAAAGAAATGAGCTCATTATTTGAAGAAGATTTGTATGAAGTTCTTTCACCATATGCAGCTGTAAAGCGTCGTAACAGTGCTGGCGGGACAGGGTTTGAGCAAATTGAAAAAGCTTTGGAGAAGGCGAAAGGATTAGTTGGAGAGTTTGTTGGAAGTTGAATGAATAATTATTCTTTAGGGGGATGCAAAATGGAGAAGAAAAAAGTTGTATTAGCATATTCCGGAGGTCTTGATACTTCCGTTGCAATTAAATGGTTACAAGAGAAGAATTATGATATTATCGCGCTTTGTTTAGATTTAGGGGAAGGAAAAGACTTAGCGTTTGTAAAAGAAAAAGCACTTTCAGTAGGTGCAATTAAATCGTATATGATTGATGTTCAAGAAGAATTCGCGAATGAATATGCATTGATGGCGATGCAAGCACACACGTTATACGAAGGGAAATATCCTCTCGTCTCTGCATTATCTCGTCCACTTATTGCGAAAAAATTAGTAGAAATCGCAGAACAAGAAGGCGCAACTGCAGTTGCACACGGATGTACAGGGAAAGGGAATGACCAAGTGCGTTTTGAAGTTTCTATTCAAGCATTAAATCCATATTTAGAAGTGATTGCGCCTGTACGTGAATGGAAGTGGTCACGTGAAGAAGAAATTGCATATGCAAAAGAAAACGATGTACCAATTCCAATTAATTTAGATAGCCCATTTTCAATCGATCAAAACTTATGGGGACGCAGCAACGAATGTGGAATTTTAGAAGATCCATGGGCAGCGCCGCCAGAAGATGCATACGAAATGACATTAGCATTAGAAGATACGCCGAATAAACCGGAGTTTGTAGAAATTGGATTTGAAGCAGGAGTACCGACGACTTTAAATGGCACTTCATATTCACTGTCAGAACTAATTAAAACGTTAAATGCCCTTGCCGGAAAACATGGCGTTGGACGTATTGATCACGTAGAAAATCGTCTTGTCGGTATTAAATCTCGTGAAGTATACGAATGCCCAGCAGCAATGACGTTAATTACAGCGCATAAAGAGTTGGAAGATTTAACACACGTGAAAGAAGTAGCACATTTTAAACCGGTGATTGAACAGAAAATAACGGAACTTATTTATAATGGCTTATGGTTCTCTCCTTTAAAACAAGCGCTTCATGCATTTTTACAAGAAACGCAAAAGCATGTAACAGGTACAGTGCGTGTGAAATTATTTAAAGGTCATGCGATTGTAGAAGGACGTAAATCTGAATACTCGTTATATGATGAGAAATTAGCTACGTATACTGCCCAGGATGAATTTAATCATGATGCAGCAGTTGGATTCATTTCATTATTCGGTTTACCGACGAAAGTATACAGCCAGGTGAATCAAAAGAAGGTGGAAGCGTGAATGGAAAAGTATTTTATATACAATGAAAATCTAGAAATTGCAGTGCCAAACATACAAGAAGAATGGGAAGACATCTCTGAAAAAACGCAGCATCGTATTTTATTAAAATGGGAGCAAATTCGCGGAAAAATACCCGATCGTATAAAAGAGCTTGAACATTACATTAATCAAAAACAACATCGTTTAAATAACGAAGAGAATTTTGAAATTTCCTGTAGGCTTAATTCTGAAATAGCTGATTTAGCCTCTATTATTAACGACCTTTGGCTTTGGTATCGCCTCACTCAAAATGTATCTGAGGGAAAAGCACACCAATGAATGCTAAAAGACATGTTTAAAAGAAGAGAATTAAAATGCGTTTCATGTCAGAAAAAGATTGAATATGAAGAAGAGCTAGTTGCTTTTGTGAAGTTGCCAAAAGAAAGAAGTATATTAGTAGGTCCGTTTGATGTATGTTTAGCAAAAACGGCGCAAGAAATATATTGCAAAGCTTGTTACGACAAAAAAGCATGAATGAGGAACATCCAAAGTCGACAAATTATTAAAGAAGTTTTTATGGTTTTAATCGGTTCATTTATTTTAGCAGCAGCGCTATATCACATTCACTTCCAAAACCACTTAACAGAAGGTGGCTTTGTAGGTATTGCACTATTCATCCAAAATTTTTATGATATTTCACCATCTATTTCAACTGTAATAATGGATATCCCAATTATTTTACTGTGTGCTTCATTTTTAGGTAAAAAAATGGTTGGCTATTCATTCTTAGGTTCACTTTCATTCGGAGTATTTTATTCCCTTATGGAAAATTATTCTCCATTTACGGTAGATTTATCAAACAATTTATTTATAGCTGCAATAGTTGGCGGTGCTTTAGCTGGTATTGGACTCGGTTTTATATTGCGATTTGGCGGTGCAACCGGTGGAGACGATATTTTAACAATTGTATTAAGTAAAAGAACTCGTTTTACAATTGGGCAAATTTTCTTCGTCTTTGACGCGATTGTTCTTGCGCTTTCATTATATTATTTAAATTGGACAGAAATTGCTTTTACTATTCTTTCAATTGCCGTACAGGCAAAAACATTGGATTTAATTTATTATCCAAAAACAGAGAAAGCAGCAGAAAAGCAACCAGTATCTATTCCAATGACCAAAAAACATGCAACAAATTAAATGCGATCGAAGCGAGAACAAGCCATTTTAGACAATATAAAGGAATGGGAAGCGCAATTAGTTGAGCAAGAAGCGACCGATTTTCAAAAAGTGTTTGATAAATGGTTACATACTACAGTTGCGAAATTACCTGAGAAAAAACGAAAAGAATTCTTTACGAAAGCAGATGGATGGCTTTTTCATTTGCATGCACTGATTCAAAGTTCACAATCACAATTAGATGCGCGTAATCGTATTTTAGGAACGTCGAGATTATTTGATGAATCGATTGAGCAACTAGAAGATTTGAAAGCATTATCTATTGATCAATTAACATACATAGCAGAGCAGCAAACAGCAAGACATCGCCTATATTCATTCGTACAAGGCGGAGCAACGGGTGCTGGGGGTTTATTATTATTAACAGCTGATTTTCCAGTTATGATCGCGTTAAATGTGAAAGCTGTTCAACTTATTGCAACATCGTTTGGGCATGATGTGAACAAGCCTTATGAAATGATGCTTGCGCTAAAGGTGTTTCATGCGTCATTACTGCCAGGAAGACTTCAGCAATACGCTTGGTACAATTTGCTGCGAGAGCTGGAGCAAGAAGATTCGTTCTTTTACGAAGGAGACGAAGCAGTGTTACAAACAGCTTCTACTGAAGTTGTGTTAAAGCAAATTTTGAAAACATTTTCGATTTATGCTCTTCGTCGTAAATTATTCCAAGGTATCCCAGTAATCGGAATGGCAATCGGATCTACAGTAAATTATCGTTTAACAAGAAATGTTACTGAATTTGCGAATCGATTTTATCAAGTGCGCCACATAGTGGAGAGAGAAAAAAAATCATAAATGAATCTATCCAATATAAAACAAAATTATAATGCAGTATTCAGCTTAGGACAAAACTGCTGGCCTGCCTGGGCTTTATATCAACTAGGATTATCACCATTTTTTGGTGTTATTGATTTTATGCTAAGTCCTTCATTAGAGAAAGTAAATTTATTATTACAAAATCGCTTTCACCGTTTTTTAGAATTAGAAAATTTGTCCTTCATCTCATTTTGGGATGATGATGCGAAATTAAGACTACGAGACGACATTTATGAAATTGACTCCTGCCATGACTTTAAAACAGATGTAAATGCACCAACTTCTTGGCCTTCCTATACAGATATTAAATTATGAATGGAAGAATCCATATTGTTTATTCGAACCGGGGGAACATATGAAGAAGCACTTTCTCTTGAACAAATTTTAGCTCAAATGGTCAAGCATAATTTCTCTGTCCTTTTACTACTTCCTGCCGATGTAGCAACTATCACTGAAGAAGATTGGGGATTACAAAACATTTGCGTTTGAATGTACCCACGCGCAAAATCCTTTGGTATTGTTATACATCACGATCGACTTCTACTGCAAGAATATAATATAGACAATGAAACCTATTACCGACCTCTTGGTGGATTAATTGAACTCGGAGAAAAATCAGACGAAACAGTTATTCGAGAGTTTAACGAAGAGCTTCATACAGAAGTGGAAATTATCGATTATTTAGGTTGCTTAGAAAACATCTTTCATCTAGATGGGGAAATTGGTCATGAGATTATTCAACTATATTCTTTGCGTTTATTAGACACATCACTATATGAAATGAAATTACTGAATATAAAGGATGAACAAACAGCGTCTTATGCAAAATGGGTTCCTATTACTGCATTCATTCAGAAGGAAAAATTATTATATCCAGATGGAATTTTAAAATTTATCAAAAAGAAAAAAGACGAGATCCTATAGATGTCAAAAATCATCGCGATTAACGCAGGAAGCTCTTCCTTAAAATTCCAATTATTTGAAATGCCAAGTGAAACAGTATTAACAAAAGGTTTAGTAGAACGTATCGGTTTAGAAGATAGTATCTTCACTATTACTGTAGATGGCGAAAAACAAAAAGAAATTACAAACATCCCAGATCACGCAGTAGCGGTTAACATGCTTCTTAGCAAATTAACTGAAAACGGAATCGTAAAATCTCTTGATGAGATTGGTGGTATCGGTCACCGTGTTGTACACGGCGGCGAAAAATTTGCGGATTCTGTTTTAATTACTGATGAAGTATTAGCGGAAATCGAAGAATTAAGCGATTTAGCACCACTTCACAACCCAGCAAACCTTGTTGGTATTAAAGCATTCCAAGAAGTATTACCAAACGTACCAGCAGTAGCAGTATTCGATACAGCATTCCACCAAACAATGCCGGAATCTGCATTCCTATACAGCTTACCGTATGAGTACTATGAGAAATTTGGTATCCGTAAATACGGTTTCCACGGAACTTCTCATAAATACGTAACTGAGCGTGCGGCTGAATTATTAGGTCGTCCAATTGAAAGCTTAAGTCTACTTTCTTGTCACTTAGGTAACGGTGCAAGTATCGCAGCAGTAGAAGGCGGTAAGTCTATCGATACTTCTATGGGCTTCACTCCACTTGCTGGTGTAACAATGGGTACACGTTCTGGTAACATTGACCCTGCGTTAATTCCATACATCATGGAAAAAACAGGCCAAACTGTAGAAGAAGTAGTTAGCGTATTAAACAAGAAGAGTGGTATGTTAGGTCTTACTGGTTACTCTAGTGACCTACGTGACATCATTGCGAAAGAAGAAGAAGGCGACCACCGTGCGAAAGTAGCACTTGACGTGTTCGTAAGCCGTATCCATAAATACATCGGTTCTTACACAGCTCGTATGAAAGGCGTTGACGCTATCATCTTTACAGCTGGTGTAGGTGAAAACAGTGCAATTATTCGTGAGCGCGTATTAGAAGGCCTTGAGTACATGGGCGTATACTTCGACGCAAAACGCAATAACGTATTCGGTGAAGAAGCATTCATCAGCTTCCCTCACTCTCCAGTAAAAATTATCGTAATTCCAACTGACGAAGAAGTTATGATCGCTCGTGACGTACTACGTCTTGGAGATATTGGTTAAATGTACGTGAGTCAGGCAGTCGAAACATTATTTTCTATTTTTGATTCTTCTACGGTAGTTTTACGTAAAGAATTAGATGTAACATATTTAGAGGCGCTTGTAGAAACAGGTGATAACTTGTTTGAAGGTGCGATTTTACAAGAGGAATTATCCGAATCAACAATTGAAAGGTTGAATCGTGAATATAGTACGTTTAATGAAGAAACATATAAAGGTGAAGAAATTCGTAAAGCATTTCAGCTAGCCATTTTAAAAGGAATGAAAGAGGGCGTACAAGCGAATCACGAAATGACGCCAGATGCAGTTGGAATGTTCATGAGCTACTTATTCCATAAATTTATGCAAGGCAAAACAGAAATTACTGTTTTAGATCCTGCAATTGGAACAGGTAATTTAATGACTACAGTATTTAATAGCGCTAAAGAAGAACTAGCAATGAGTGGATTTGGTGTAGAAGTGGATGAAGTGCTAATTAAACTTGCTTTAGTAAATGCGAATTTACAAAAGCATGGAATCGAATTCTTCCATCAAGATGGACTAGCACCACTTTATATCGATCCAGTTGATGCAGTCGTTTCAGATTTACCAATTGGTTATTATCCAAACGAAATCAGTGCGAGTGAATATAAGTTAAAAGCAGATGAAGGAATGTCATATGCGCATCACTTATTTATTGAACAAAGTGTGAAACATACGAAAGAAGGCGGGTATTTATTCTTCTTAGTACCAAACTTTATTTTTGAAAGTGATCAAGCGCCGAAACTACATGCATTTATTAAAGAAACATGCTTTATTCAAGGTTTGTTACAGCTACCTGTTTCCATGTTTAAAAACGAGAAAAATGCAAAAAGTATATTTGTTCTCCAAAAGAAAGGCCAAGGTGTAACAATGCCGAAACAGGCACTACTAGTGGAATTACCTAAATTCTCTAATATGAAGGCTATGGAGAACATGATGGATCAATTAAATACTTGGTTTGCAACACAAAAGTAAGTGGCAAACGTAACTTTTAAAGGTAATCCAATGACTTTAGTTGGAACAGAAGTTAAAGTTGGCGATCAAGCGCCAAACTTCCAAGTATTAGCAAACGACTTATCTCCAGTAAGTTTAGAAACATACAAAGGCGAAGTAAAATTAATTAGTGTTGTACCTTCAATCGACACAGGTGTATGTGATGCACAAACACGTCGTTTTAACCAAGATGCAGCAGGTATTGAAAACGCGAAAGTATTAACAATTAGCGCTGACTTACCATTCGCTCAAAAACGCTGGTGTGCAGCAAACGGTTTAGAAAATGTTGTAACACTTTCTGATCACCGTGACCTTTCATTCGGTGAAGCTTACGGCTTAGTAATGAAAGAACTTCGTTTACTTGCTCGTGCAGTATTCGTAGTAGATAGCAATGACAAAGTAGTTTACGCAGAATACGTAGGCGAAGGTACAAGCCATCCAAACTATGAAGCAGCATTAGAAGCAGCTAAATCTGCAAAGTAAGTGGACCATCCAATTCAAGGTTTAATGACAACCGCAATGCAGCATTTAAAACAAATGACTGATGTAAATACAATTGTTGGTGATCCAATTAAAGCAGCAGATGGAAGTGTAATTCTTACCGTTTCGAAAGTAAGTTTTGGTTTTGCTGCTGGTGGAAGTGAATTTGGTAAAGTAGAACATTCAGGTCGTCATCCATTTGGCGGGGGAAGTGGTGGAGGAGTTTCTATTAATCCTGTTGCCTTTCTTGTTATAAATGGAGATGGTGTGAAAGTGTTACACTTAGATAAGCAAACACACGTCATTGATAAAATAATTGAATTAGCACCACAAGCTGTTGATAAAGTGAAAGAAATGATGGATAAACGAAAAGAAGATGATCCTGAATTTCAAATTTAAATGGAAAAGCAATGTTTGTTTCAAGTGAAAATATGGATGATTCGATATACATTTGATGTGTTGGAAAGAATTGAAAAACAGCAGAAAAAGACAGGGCAGAAAATCGAAAAAGCTGAAAAGGACGGCGGAATAGATAATAAAATTATGGCGCAACTTGACAGCATTGGGGAACTGATAAAAAGGCTTCAAAAAGTTCATACTATCGTTAAAGATTTTCTCAAACGAGTGAAAATCAATGGTTGGAAATGGCATACACAAATTGGAGCAGGCGATGCAGCTAGTACTGGGATTGTCACCGGATATGCATGGGGGACAAAAGGAATGGCTGCTGGAGTTGTAGGACAATATATGCATATTGTTGACGTGCCAGAATTTGAAATTACCCCTGTTTTTCAAGGGAAAGGATTTGCATCGAGATGCGAGTTAACAGCATCTTTTCGTATATTCCGTACTGTAAAAACAGCGATAAAGCTACTCGTATTTATGAGAAAACAAAAATCTGGTATGACAGAAAAACCTGTTCAAGCATAGATGGCAGATCGTCGCAATTTATTTTTCTTTTATGGTGATGACAAAGCAACACTCGTTGAAAAGATGAAACCAATCTATCGTATTTTAGAAGACAATGGATTTACCATATTAGATCAACCAAAAAATGCAAACGCTATCGTCAGTGTTGGAGATGATGCAACTTTCTTACAAGCCGTTCGTAAAACTGGTTTTAGAGAAGATTGCTTATACGCAGGGATTTCTACGAAAGATGAAATTTCTTTCTACTGTGATTTCCACATTGATCACGTTGATACAGCCCTTCAAGAAATTACAAAAAATGAAATTGAAGTGCGAAAATATCCAACAATTCAGGTAGATGTAGATCACGGTACATCTTTCCATTGTTTAAATGAGTTCTCATTACGTTCTAGCATTATTAAAACATTCGTTGTAGATGTTCACGTTGATGACTTATATTTCGAAACATTTAGAGGTGACGGTTTAGTTGTTTCTACCCCAACAGGAAGTACAGCTTACAACAAATCATTACATGGTGCCGTTGTCGATCCGCTTATCCCATGTTTCCAAGTAAGCGAACTAGCATCTTTAAATAACAACACATACCGTACGCTCGGTTCACCGTTCATCTTAAATCACGAACGTACACTAACTTTAAAACTTAAACCAGACGGTAACGATTATCCTGTTATCGGCATGGATAACGAAGCGCTTAGCATTAAACAAGTTGAAAAAGCTGTTGTACACTTAAGCGATAAACAAATTAAAACAGTTAAATTAAAGAACAATTCCTTCTGGGAAAAAGTACAGAGAACATTTTTATAGATGGGAGAAATTTGGCATGGGGGAAGCATTTATACAATGCGAGAAGAAAATAAAAAAGTGGAAGCCGTTTACGTCGAAAATGGCATCATTGTGGATATCGGGAATAAGGAAGAGTTACAAAATCGATATTTTGCGAAGAAGTTGTATGACTTAGAAGGAAAAACAATGATTCCAGGTCTCGTTGATAGCCATATGCATCTTATTGGGCATGGAGAGAGATTACTTCGTCTAGATTTATCAAATTGTACCTCTTATAGCGAAGTGCTTACTCTTGTTCAGAAGCAAGTAGAAGACGCGCCAAAAGGTTGTTTGATTATCGGAGAAGGCTGGAATGAAAATAACTTTACAGATACGAAAGATGTTCACGCACGTGATTTAGATGCAATTTCGAAAGAACATCCCATTTTATTAAAACGAGTTTGTCGTCACGTTACATGGGTGAATTCATACATACTGCAAGAAGCGAACATAACAGAAGAGACGCAAGACCCTAAAGGCGGGAAAATTGGCCGGGATGCACTAAATAAGTTAACAGGGCTTTTATATGAACAAGGACAAGAATTAATGAAACACGTTCAGCCTGAAATTGATGAAGCTTATTTACAAAGAGCTTTGCAAACAGCGATTAAAGACTGCTGGCAATACGGAATCGTTGGTGGGCATACGGAAGATTTAAATTATTATGGTGGTTTTAGAAAAACGTATAATGCGTTTTTTTACGTTATAAAAGAAATGCCATTTAAAGCGCATTTACTCGTTCACCATGAAGTAGCACATGAAAGAAAAGAATATGAAAATGAGCACTATATTGAATTTGGTGCGATGAAAATTTTTTCTGACGGTTCTTTTGGAGGAAGAACAGCTTTATTAAGTGAACCGTATGAAGATGCGAAGGAAACAAATGGAGTCGCCATTTTCTCACGTGAAGAGCTTGCAAGTTTAGTGAAAAAAGCACGAGATTTACATATGCCAGTTGCCATTCATACAATTGGTGACTTATCGCTTGAATATGTTATTGATGCGCTTGAATTACATCCACCAGCAGAAGGATTGCGTGACCGTATTATTCATTGTCAGCTAGCTCGTGAAGAGTTGATTGAAAGAATGAAACACTTGCCAGCTATTATTGATATTCAACCGGTCTTTGTTTCATCAGATTTTCCATCAGTCATTGAAAAACTAGGAGCACATCGTCTTCGTTACGCGTATGCTTGGAAGACGTTACTGGACGCAGGCTTACATTGCAACGGTGGATCTGATGCACCCATTGAACAAGTGAATCCGTTTCTAGGTATATATAGCGCTGTTACACGTAGAAGTGTTATTGATGGTGTATGCTATATGCCAGAAGAAAGATTAACGGTATATGAGGCTGTTTCTTTATTTACGACAGGAAGTGCTTATGCAATAGGAAAAGAAGCGAAGCGAGGACAAATTATAAAAGGATATGAAGCAGACTTTACGATATTAGATCGAAACATATTTGAAATAGAGGTAGAAGAAATAAAAGAAGTGCAAGCGGAAATGACCGTCATTGATGGCCAGGTTGTCTATAGAAAAGATGCGTAAATGATTTTAAGTATTAATCCGTACTTAGTTTTAGATGGTAGTGGGCAAGAAGCTGTACAGTTTTACAAAGAGGCGTTAGACGCAAAAGTAGAAGTAATGCAAACTTTTGGTGACATGCCTGAAAATCCAGAATACCCGATTCCAGCTGAAGCGAAAGAGCGCGTTTTACATGCTACTTTAAAAGTTGGTAATACGGACCTTATGATTTCTGATACATTCCCAGGTCAAGGGCATGCAATCGGATCTCAAGTAACAATCGCAATTCAAATTAGTAATGCAGAAAAAGCAAAAGAAGTATTCGAAAAGTTACAAGAGGGTGGGGAAGTTATTATGCCACTTCAAGAAACGTTCTGGAGCCCAGCATACGGACAACTAAAAGATAAATTTAGCATTGAATGGCAAATTACAACGAACCTTACTGAACAAAAATAAATGTTTATGAAGAGAGAGGAATTGTTGGCACCACCATCTTATAATTTAGTTTCAGAAATAGAGAAATATACAGATGATAAAGAGAAGCTTGCTTTAATTTGGCAAGATGATAAAGGGAATAGACGAGAAGTTACATATTTTGAATTAATGCAAGGTGCAAATAAAATTGGAAACGCTTTTATAAAAAGTGGCTTACAAAAAGGGGACAAGCTTCTTATTATGATGCCACGTTTAATTGAAGCTTACATGACGTATATCGCTGCGATTAAAGCAGGATTTGTCGTAATTCCGAGTTCGGAAATGTTGCGTAAAAAAGATATCGAATACCGCATTGGACACGGAGAAGTAAAAGCGATTGTAAGTTATGAACCATACATCGGACAGTTTGATGACATAGAGGCGATGGAATCTCTTCAAAAGTTCGTTCTGAGCGAGCAGTCAGTAGACGGATGGATCAATTTAAAAACAGCATTAGAAACAGAAAGTGACATGTTAGAAATGGCGAAAACAGATAAAGAAGATATGGTCTTTTTATCTTACACGTCAGGGACGACAGGGAACCCAAAGGGTGTTGTTCATACGCATGCGTGGGCATACGCTCATTTACGTACGAGCGCCCCAAATTGGCTCGGAATTGAAGAGAATGATGTTGTATGGGCAACGGCTAGTCCAGGGTGGCAAAAGTGGATTTGGAGCCCGTTTTTAGCAACTCTCGGTTCAGGGGCAACAGGATTCGTATACAACGGTAAGTTTGAACCGAAAACGTATTTAAATTTATTAGACGATAATAAGGTGAATGTGCTTTGTTGTACGCCGACTGAGTATAGATTAATGGCAAAGGTAGAAGACTTGACTGGGTACAATTTAGAAGCGTTACATAGCGCTGTATCCGCAGGTGAGCCGTTAAATAGAGAAGTCATTGAAACGTTCCAAAAGCATTTTGATATTACAGTAAGAGACGGCTATGGGCAAACGGAAAATACATTACTTGTTGGCGTAATGAAAGGGATCGATATTAGACCGGGATCAATGGGAAAACCAACGCCAGGAAACCATGTTGATATCGTTAATGAAGAAGGAATCCCAGTGCAGGTAGGAGAAGTTGGCGATATTGCAGTTCATATTGAAACACCAGCCCTTTTTAAGCAATATTATAAAGATGATGAGCGCACAGCGATGCAATTCCGTGGTGATTATTATATTACGGGTGATAAAGCGAAAAAAGATGAAGATGGCTATTTCTGGTTTGAAGGGCGCGGAGATGATATTATCATTAGCTCTGGTTATACAATCGGGCCGTTCGAAGTCGAAGATGCACTTGTAAAACATCCTTACGTAAGAGAATGTGCGGTTGTCGCAAGTCCAGATGAAATTCGAGGGAGTGTCGTGAAGGCATTTATCGTATTAAGAGAGAATATAGAAAAGAACGAAGAAACATTAATTCCAGTGCTCCAACAACACGTGAAAGAACTCACTGCACCATATAAATATCCTCGCAAAATTGAATTTGTAGATGAACTACCAAAAACGATTTCCGGAAAAATCCGTCGTATTGAACTTAGAAAACAAGAGATGGAGCTTCCTTCAAAATAAATGGCAAGCACAAATAAATTAGCAGTGTCTGGTGCTCAAGCAGCATTAGATCAAATGAAATACGAAATCGCTCAAGAGTTTGGTGTTCAACTTGGAGCTGATGCAACGTCTCGCGCTAACGGTTCTGTTGGTGGCGAAATTACGAAACGTCTAGTTTCACTAGCTGAGCAACAATTAGGCGGTTTCCAAAAATAAATGATGACATATGAATATATTTTAGTACGTTACGGAGAAATGACGACAAAAGGTAAGAACCGTTCTAAATTTGTAAGCACATTAAAAGATAACGTTAAGTTCAAACTGAAAAAATTCCCAAACATTAAAATCGATGCAACACATGACCGTATGTACATTCAGTTAAATGGCGAAGACCATGAAGCGATCTCTGAAAGATTGAAAGATGTATTTGGTATTCACAAGTTTAATTTAGCGATGAAAGTACCATCAGAATTAGAAGATATTAAAAAAGGTGCATTAGCAGCTTTCTTACAAGTAAAAGATGATGTGAAAACATTTAAAATTACAGTGCACCGTTCTGATAAGCGTTTCCCAATGAAGACGATGGAGTTACTTCCAGAAATCGGTGGGCACATTTTAGAAAATACAGAGGATATCACAGTAGACGTCCATAATCCAGATGTGAATGTACGTGTAGAAATTCGCAGTGGTTACAGCTATATTATGTGTGGTGAGCACATGGGAGCTGGCGGTTTACCAGTTGGCGTTGGCGGAAAAGTAATGGTCCTTCTTTCTGGTGGTATTGATAGCCCAGTAGCAGCGTACTTAACGATGAAACGCGGCGTGTCTGTGGAGGCAGTTCACTTCCATAGTCCACCTTTCACAAGTGAGCGCGCGAAACAAAAAGTAATCGATTTAGCACAAGAGTTAACGAAATACTGTAAACGTGTAACACTTCACCTTGTTCCATTTACGGAAGTGCAAAAAACGATTAATAAAGAAATTCCATCTAGTTATTCTATGACAGTAATGCGTCGTATGATGATGCGTATTACAGAGCAGATTGCAGAGGAGCGTAATGCACTTGCAATTACGACTGGTGAAAGTCTTGGACAAGTAGCGAGCCAAACGTTAGATAGTATGCATACGATTAACGAAGTGACAAACTATCCTGTTATTCGTCCGCTTATTACGATGGATAAATTAGAAATTATTAAAATCGCTGAAGAAATCGGCACGTATGATATTTCAATTCGTCCATACGAAGATTGCTGTACAGTATTCACACCAGCAAGCCCAGCGACGAAGCCGAAGCGTGAAAAAGCAAATCGTTTTGAAGCGAAATACGATTTCACACCATTAATCGAAGAAGCTGTAGCGAACAAAGAAACAATGGTATTACAAACGGTAGAAGTAGTAGCGGAAGAAGAAAAATTCGAAGAACTTTTCTAAATGATCTATTTTGATAATAGTGCGACGACGAAGCCATATCCAGAAGCTCTTCAATCGTACGTAACGGTTGCTGGGAAATATTTTGGAAATCCTTCTTCTATTCATTCGCTTGGAGGAGAGGCAGAGCGTCTATTAACACAATCAAGGACGATTGCAGCGCAGCTTCTTCACGTTAAACCTTCTGAAATTATTTTCACATCGGGTGGAACGGAAGGGAATAACCTTGCGATTAAAGGGATAGCGATGAGGAATCGTTCGCGCGGCAAACATATCATTACAACAAATATTGAACACGCGTCTGTGTTTGAGGCATATAAGCAATTAGAAGAACTCGGGTTTGATGTAACATATTTACCGGTTAATGAGCATGGTGTTGTATCGGTAGAGGATGTGAAGCGAGTGCTTCGTGAAGATACAATTCTTGTGTCAATTATTCATGTGAACAACGAAACTGGAGCAATTCAGCCCGTTGCTGAAATTGGAACGTTATTATTGAATTATCCGAAAATAAGATTCCATGTGGACCATGTACAAGGGATAGGAAAAGTACCGCTTGATTTATATGCTTCTCATATTGACCTTTGCTCAATATCTGGACATAAATTCCACAGTGTAAAAGGAACGGGTCTTCTTTACGTGCGTGATGGCGTAAGATTAGATCCAATTTTATCAGGTGGTCAACAAGAGCTTAAGTATCGCTCTGGTACAGAGAACTTACCTGGCATTGTAGCGATGGTGAAAGCACTTCGCATGACAATGGAACAAGTGAAAGAAAAGATAGCTCATTTGCAAAGTTTACAAACAGAGCTTGTACGTTTCTTTAAAGAGATGGAAGATGTAACAATTAATACGTCGCTTGCATATGCAGCACCACACATTTTAAATGTGTCGTTTGTCGGTTTAAAACCGGAAGTGGTCGTTCATGCTTTAGAAGAACACGGTGTATATGTATCAACGAAGTCTGCTTGTTCTTCAAAAGCAAATGAAGTGAGCAGAGTGTTAGTATCAATGGGAGTACCGCATGCAGCTGCTGCATGCGCTATTCGTATTAGTCTAGCACCAGACAACACGATGGAAGAAGTAAAACAATTTGAAGGTATTGTAAAAGAGACAATGCCAAAATTATATGAAGTGATGAGGTAAATGATAGAGCTTGTGATAAGAAATCGTTCATATAAAGATATTGAAGCACTGGAGCAGTGGAAACAAGAAATAAAAGATAAACCTGTGGCAGATGAACTAAAGCGAGTAAAAGATTTAAACATGACAGGTCAAACAGAAGAACTGTTTGGTAAATGGCGTGAAGAGTGGGATGAAATCGTATCAACAACTCTTCCGAAAGCTGAAAAAGATTTAGGGCAAGCGCGAAAATTCGCCTCGCAATTCTCCTTCCGCAAAGCAAAGCATGCGATGAACGAATCCATAAGTGGTTTAGATGACGCTGATAATCGTATTACAGACATTTTAAATGAATTACAGCAACTGTTAGAAAGCCATGAAAAAAATAGCTCGGAAATTGAAGGGTTACGTGATACATATCGTAGTATGAAAAAGAGTGTTCTTGCTCATCGACATATGTATGGAGCAGCTGAGCAGAGAATTGAAGAGATGCTAGATGCCGAATCTAATAAATTTAATAGTTTTGAAGAAGCAACAAATAATGGCGACTATTTAAAAGCGAGAGAAATTGTTATTAGTTTGGAAGAAGGTTTAGCAGATTTAGAAATCATTATTCACCAAATTCCAGATTTATTGGTAGAGTGTCAAGCAACGTTACCAGTTCAGCTGGAAGATTTATTACACGGCCATAATGATATGGTAAGACAAGGTTATGTATTAGATTACCTGGAAATCCCTAAAGAAGTCCGCGATATGACGACACAACTACAAACATGTTTAATGGATATACAGGAGCTTCATATAACGGAAGCGGCTGAAAAAGTAGAAAAATTAAAAACTCATTTAGATGGTTTCTATGATCAACTGGAACAAGAAGTGCATGCGAGACATTATGTAGAGCAAAAAACACTTTCTGTTTATGAAGATTTAGAAGAGCTTCGTGAAGAAGCAATTGAAACGAAAGCAGAAACGCAACTTGTGAAACAAAGCTATCAGTTACAAGATAAGGATATTGAGTCTCAAAAAGTAATTGAAAAGCAAATGCACATTTTAATGAAACGTTTTGAAGTGATGCAATTACGCGTTGCTGAACAAGATATTGCATTCTCTATTATTCGTGAGGAACTAGAAGAGGTTTATGAGCAATGTGAAACTTTAAAAGTACTTCATGCAGAATATAAAGAAATGCTACAAACGATGCGTAAAGAAGAATTTGAAGCACGTGAGAAGTTGCAAGAAATGCGCAATACAATTTTTGAAACGAAACGCTTTATGCAAAAGTCGAATTTGCCAGGTCTTCCAGAGAGTATTATGGAAGATTTACAAAGAGGACAAATGGCAATGCAAGCTGTATATGAGCAATTAGAAATAAAACCGTTAAATATGCATGCTGTAAATAGCAGTTTAGAAGAAGCATACACAACTGTTAACGGTGTAGCTGAAATGACAGAAGAGTTAATTGGACAAGCGTATTTAGTTGAAAAATTAATTCAATACGGAAACCGTTACCGCAGTCATGATGAAAATCTTGCGGAAAGCTTAAATTATGCAGAGAAATTATTCCGTGAATATCAATACGATGCAGCTTTAGAACAAGCGGCTTCTGTACTAGAGCAACTTGAACCCGGCGTTGTTCAAAAAATAGCTGAATATGTAGACAATGATCAAACCCTTTCATAAATGATGGATTTAGAGGCAGTACGATCGTTTATGGAAGTAAAGCATACGCGCAGTTTATCAAAGGCGAGTAAGCTTTTACATATTTCACAACCAGCACTTAGTAAACAAATTCAAAGATTAGAAGCGGATTTAGAGGTTACTTTACTCAAGCGTTCTGCTCAAGGAGTGGAGTTAACAGAGGCTGGTGAGATATTTATAGCAAGAATGTTACCGATTTTGGAACAAATACATGAAGTGAAAACGGAAATGAAGAAATATCAAGAGAAACGGAAAATGTCGATAGGTATATTGCCAAGTTTAGCAGCGCATTACATATCGAAATGTAAAGATATATTAGGTGATGGATTCAAAATAGAATGGAAAATTGAGCATACGAAAGTATTAATGGAATTGTTTAAAGAGCGGAAGATTGAAGCGATGTTCATTGATTCAGTAGTAGAAGGCGCTACATATATAAAAGAAATGCGGGAGGAAAAAATCGTTTGTGTAGTTTCAAATGATCATCCTTATAAAGAGAAAACAATAATCCAAATGGAAAGTTTGGAAAATGAGAAATTAATTGTGTACCCAGAAATATGTGATGTAAGGAAAATGATTATGAACATGTTTCAAGGTATAGGTGCGAAGCCAATCATTGCGTTTGAAACTTCTTATGCAGAACCGATGCTTGCGATGGTCGGAGCTGGACTTGGCATCACTTTACTTCCAGAAATGTCAGTAGAGCAAGCGGTAAAGCAAGGGAATGTGCATGTGATTTCTGTTGAACCCCCACTCATGCGCAAAATCTATTTCGTATCTCATATGAAAGAGTGCCCGTTATGGCAATCATTTGAGGATAGGTAGATGGTACTCTTGAACAAAAAACAAATGCTACTCGGATCCCTCCTATGCTTACTTGCCGTAACTGCCTGGGGGTTTATGTTTCCTGTAATGGCAAATGCCTTACAATTTATCGATCCGTTCTTTTTCACAACTATCCGCTACGGATCAGCAGCTATTATTTTTCTTATTTTGCTATTAATTACTGAAGGGACACATTCGCTCCGCTTAGAAAAACGAACACTTTCTTTATTCTTTTACGGAACAGTCGGTTTCGCTGGATATGGTTTTCTCGTTTTCTACGGACAACAACTTGCCGGGCCTTCTGGAGCAATCCATGCAGCGATGATTCAGTCTCTCATGCCACTAATTGCCTTATCATTACAATGGATAACAAAAAACAAGCGCCCACAAAACTACACTTTTCTTTGTATGTTCGTTGCATTACTCGGTGTTATGCTTGTCATTTCAAAAGGAAATATTCACTTATTATTTGGAGCTGCAAGTCACTTATCTACGAATATATTGATGTTATGTGGCGTTACTTGCTGGGTCATTTATACAAATGGCGGTGCTCGTTTTCAATCTTGGTCACCACTTCGATATACAACTTTAACTTGTTTGTTCGGCTCAATGTCACTCATCGTTATTGTCACTTTATTAACTTACACAAACATCGTTACTGTACCATCACTACTCACAATTGTGAGCGTTCGTTTTGAACTCTTTTATATGTCGATTATTGCAGGCGTTATCGCTGTATTTTGCTGGAATATGGGGAATCGCTATATTTCATCTATTAACGGCATATTATTTATGAATTTAGTTCCTGTCCTTGCACTTATCGGTTCCATATTTCGAGGTTATACGGTCGACAAAATCGAAATTGCCGGAGCCTCATTAACAATTATTGCGCTATTATGTAACAATTTATGGCAAAGAAAAGAAACTACAAAAATCCCCACCTCGGTTCGTTAGGTGAGAGGAAGTGAGCGCATGAAGCAGACGAAACAAAAAGTAATTGATGCGGCAATATCGTTGTTTAATACGAAAGGTTATGACGGGACATCAGTGCGAGACATTGCAAAGCGAGCGGATGTGAATGTAGCGAATATTTCATACTATTTTGCTGGAAAGCAAGGCCTATTAGAGCAGCTTATTACTGATTTTTTAGAAGGATATATTCACGTAATTGAAACGTCTTTTGAACAGAGAGAGTATTTGTCGGCTAAAGATGTGATGGTGCAAATGGTGCGCGGGATTTTACGATATCAATTTGAAAATAGGGAACTGACACGTTTTTTTTATAGAGAGCTTTCGCTTGATACGACATTAATTCGTGAAGTGATGACCGTTTATTTTTCTAAAGAAAGATATTATATAGAGCAAATCATTAGAGAAGGACAAATAAAGAAAGAGTTTCGAAAGGTATCTTTTACAATGTTTATGACGCAATTAAAAGGCATGATAAATATGCCGTTTTTATATCCGCAGTATATATCAGAAGTATTGCATTCTTTTCCATCCGAGACATTTTTCTTAGAAATGTATACGAAGGAAGTTGAGCAATGGATGGAACAAGCGTTATGTAAAAAGAATATGTATCAGGAATGGCCAAGAGCTGTTCATATGTGAATGTTTACAAAAGAAAGTTATGCAGGTTCTCGTGAAAAGCAGTATGAGACAGTAATTAAACAACTGGATGCATTATTAACTGGCGAATTAAACGTAGTCGCAAACTTATCAAATGCGTCCGCATTATTAAACCAATTTTTAGATCGCGTTAATTGGGTTGGCTTTTATGTAACAGAAGGAAATCAGCTTGTTCTTGGGCCATTCCAAGGAATGCCAGCTTGCGTACGTATTCCATTCGGGCGCGGTGTTTGCGGCGTAGCAGCTGAAACGAAAACAACGCAACTTGTAGCGGACGTTCACCAATTCCCAGGACATATCGCTTGCGACAGTGCCTCTAATTCGGAAATCGTTGTACCGATTATAAAAGATGGAAATGTTATTGGTGTACTGGATATTGATAGTCCTGAAAAAAATCGTTTCGATGAAGTAGATCAGCACTATTTAGAAAAGTTTGTGGAAACACTGTTAAAACATATATAAATGAAAAAGAAGCATATGGAGACAGCGTTAATTCATCACGGTTATACATCTGAGGAACATAAAGGAAGTTTAACACCACCTTTATTTCAAACCTCTACATTTACATTTGAGACTGCGCAGCAAGGAGAGGCGAGTTTTGCGGGAGTAGATCCATCTTATATTTACTCGAGGCTTGGAAATCCGACTGTAAAATTATTTGAAGAACGCATGGCTGTGTTAGAAGGAGGAGAAGAAGCACTTGCCTTCGGATCTGGTATGGCAGCCATTTCAGCAACTTTAATTGGTTTTTTAAAGGCTGGAGATCATATTATTTGTTCAAATGGATTATATGGGTGCACGTACGGCTTTTTAGAAGTGTTAGAAGAAAAATTTATGATTACGCATTCGTTTTGTGATATGGAAACAGAGACGGATATTGAAAAGAAAATTCGTCCGATGCGAAAAGATATCGGCGGTATTATGGCGCCGTTTGATGCGTGGTTATTATTACGCGGATTAAAGACGTTAGCAGTAAGGATGGATCGTCATTGTGATAATGCAGAAAAAATTGTATCGTTCCTAAAAAATCATGATGTAGTAGAAGGGGTTTGGTACCCAGAAGGGGAATTAGCATCTCGCCAAATGAAACGGGGCGGTGGCGTTATTTCTTTTTCTGTCAAAGGCGGGAAAGAGGAAACACAAGCGTTTATCAATGACCTTCACTTTATTACGATCGCGGTAAGTTTAGGTGATACAGAAACGTTAATTCAGCATCCAGCAACGATGACGCATGCGGCGATTCCGGCGGAACTAAGAAAAGAAATGGGTATTTTCGATAATTTAATACGTTTATCTGTCGGTTTAGAATCGTGGGAGGATATCGTTTCTGATCTGGAGCAAGCGTTAAAGAAAATATCTACTGTTAGTAATCAATAAATGGCTCGTTATACAGGTCCAGCTTGGAAACTGTCTCGTCGTCTTGGAATCTCTCTAAGCGGCACAGGAAAAGAATTAGAAAAACGCCCTTACGCACCAGGTCCTCACGGTCCTAACCAACGTAAGAAACTTTCAGAATACGGTTTACAATTACAAGAGAAACAAAAACTTCGTCACATGTACGGCATGACTGAGCGTCAATTCCGTCGCACATTTGACCAAGCAGGTAAAATGCCTGGTAAGCACGGCGAAAACTTCATGATCCTTCTTGAAGCTCGTCTTGACAACTTAGTTTACCGTATGGGCTTAGCTCGCACTCGTCGTGCAGCTCGCCAATTAGTAAACCACGGTCACATCACGGTTGATGGATCTCGCGTAGATATCCCATCTTACCGCGTTAAACCTAACCAAACTATCAGCGTTCGCGAAAAATCTAACAGCCTTGTTGTTGTTAAAGAAGCGATCGAAGTTAACAACTTCGTACCAGAATACTTAACTTTCGATGCTGATAAGTTAGAAGCTACTTACACTCGTCACGCTGAGCGTTCTGAGTTAGCAGCTGAAATCAATGAAGCATTAATCGTAGAGTTCTACTCTCGTTAAATGGAATTTAGAAATGATATAAATAAAATAGCTAACCAAGTTTTAGAGCGAAAAGAGTACATAACTAATGAAGAAATGACCAAACAATCATTAATTATTCCGTTTCTTCAAAAGCTAGGTTATGACGTTTTTAATCCTTTAGAAGTTAGACCTGAGTATATTGCGGACTTTGGAACTAAAAAGGGGGAAAAGGTCGATTATGCGGTTTTCAAAAATGGAGTTCCAATTATTTTAATTGAGGCAAAATCTGTAACAGAAAACCTCCTGAAACATGATGCACAATTATCCAGGTATTTTAATTCCTTACCCGATGTCAAAGTAGGAGTGCTAACTAATGGTATAGAATACAAGTTTTATACTGATTTAACAAATGACAACGTGATGGATGAAAAACCTTTCTTCACATTTAATATGGATAATTTAACCAATACAGACATTGAAACAATTGAAACTTTTACAAAAGAAAATTTTGAAGCTGAGGGAATCGTGAAATATGCCGAAGAGCTTATTTATATGACCAATTTAAACTCTACAATTAAAGAATTATTTAAAAATCCTTCAGATGACTTCCTTCGCTTTCTAATTAAAGACTTTAGCTCAACTAGAATTACAAATAACGTTTTAGAGCGATTTCGACCAATTGTTAAAAAAGCAATTAATCAAACACTATTAGAAATAATCAGTGATGGTTTAACACCAAAAGAAACAAAAACAACGGAGAAAATAGAAACAAACTTGGTTGCAGCCGCTTCTACCGAAATAATTGAAGACATTAGCAAAGAAGACAAACCAGATAGAGTTTTCACTACCGAAGATAAACTAACCGCATTTAACATTGTTAAAGAAGTTTTAACTGAAAATCACAGAGACATCAGCGACCTTAAATATAAAGATACCATTAGTTATTTTTGCATCATGAATCGTGTAATCACAAAATGGTTTATACGTCTCTTCCTCGATGGAGAAGCAAAATCCTTAGTTGTAAGATTAGATTTAGAAGCTACTAAACAGCTATGCCCTAATTTTGTAGTTGAACAGGCTCCAAAATCACAAGGAGTGAGTAGAATTTTCATTGATAATGTTTATGATTTAAAAGATTTGGAACCACTTATTATTTCGTGCTATGACCAAATTTTAGCTAATGCTTAAATGTCACTAGAAGCGCTCATTATTTTTTCTTTGCTAAATGCGGGTCAGCTTGCAGAGAATTCGAAGGTTGATGTACATAAAGAGCAGAAAGATGCTTATGTATATGTTCAGAAAGAGGAAAATAAATAAATGGTTCAATTGGGCAGTGCATGTATGCTTTTTATTACTTCAGCACTTATGAGTTGGTATCAGGGGAGTAATTTAATAGATTATCCTGATGAATGGAAATATAGCGCTAAGTTTACGAATTATTTTAAAGGTACCGTTTCAAATTACCAAGATATTTATCAAATCGATTTCTTTATATATGCAGCAAAATTTTATCCAACAGCATTTATTGTTATGCTTATTAGCTTACTTTATATGCTCGTATTAATTCTTCATATTCTATTTAAAAGAACTCATAAGGCAATCTAAATGGGTATTTTACAAGATCTTGAATTTCGCGGTCTAATTAATCAGCAAACAGATGCTGAGGGACTTGAGCAATTATTAGAAAGAGAAAGCGTTAAATTATACTGTGGTTTCGACCCGACAGCGGATAGCTTACACATCGGTCATATGTTACCAGTATTAATGTTACGTCGTTTCCAATTAGCTGGTCACCAACCAATCGCACTTGTTGGCGGTGGTACTGGTATGATCGGTGACCCAAGTGGTAAAAAAGCAGAGCGTACATTAAATACGAAAGATACAGTTGCTTACTACACAGAAAGCATTAAAAATCAACTTTCAAACTTCTTAGAGTTCGAAAACGTGGACAACCCAGCAACAATGGCTAATAACTATGATTGGCTTGGTAACTTAGATGTAATTTCATTCTTACGCGATATCGGTAAAAACTTCGGTTTAAACTATATGTTAGCAAAAGATACAGTAGCATCTCGTTTAGATACTGGTATTTCATTCACTGAGTTTAGTTATATGATTTTACAATCATACGACTTCTTAAACTTATACCAAAATCATAATTGCCGTCTACAAATCGGTGGTAGTGACCAATGGGGTAACATTACAGCTGGTCTTGAATTAATCCGTAAATCAGAAGAAGATGCGAAAGCGTTCGGTTTAACAATTCCACTTGTTACAAAATCTGACGGTACGAAGTTTGGTAAAACAGAAGGCGGCGCAATTTGGTTAGACCCAGAGAAAACAACTCCTTACGAGTTCTACCAATTCTGGATTAACACAGATGACCGCGACGTTGTTAAATACTTAAAATACTTCACATTCTTATCTCATGAAGAAATTCTTGAGCTTGAAAAGCAAGTAGCTGAAGCACCAGAAAAACGTGCAGCACAAAAAGCATTAGGTTCTGAAATGACAAAACTTGTTCACGGCGAAGAAGCATTAGAGCAAGCGATTAAAATTTCAGCTGCATTATTCAGCGGCTCTGTAGCAGAACTGACTGCAAATGAAATCGAACAAGGATTCAAAGACGTACCATCTGTAGAACGTACTGCAGAAGATACAGTATTAATTGACTTACTTGTAGAAAGCAAAATTTCTCCATCTAAACGTCAAGCACGTGAAGATGTAACGAACGGTGCAATCTACGTAAACGGTGAGCGTACACAAGCATTAGACTACGTTGTAACAGAAAACGACCGCATCGAAGGTAAATTCACAATCATTCGCCGCGGTAAAAAGAAATATTTCTTAATTCGTTACTAAATGAAATTGAGCGGAAATCCCTTTAAGAATGAATATAAATTACAGCAACATTTAGATAATGACCATATAGAAATACCAGATTTTCCAAAAACGGTAAGTCGCTTCGATCGATTAATCGGATTTCTTGGTTCCCCAGCGAAAGATCCTGTGGAGGCAACGATTGGGAATGATTTATCTGTTGTGTTTCATGTATCGTTGCTAGTTGGAGTTCCAATTCTTTCTCTTATTACGATACTCTTTATGGCGTTGTAAATGGCGCAGATTGGGATTGAGGAAGAGCTCATGCTTGCGTACAAAAATGGAGATAAGCAGGCGGGAGAAAAACTATATGTTTTAATCAAACCAGCGCTATACACATTTTTGTATCGATTTAACCGAGATGAACAATTGAGTATCGACCTCGTGCAAGATACGTTTTTGACGCTAGAGCGTAAGAAACATATGTATGAATCTGAAAAGGGCAAAATAAAAACGTATTTATTTCAAATTGGTTATCGTCTTATGATTAATAAATTAAATAGAAGAAAAAAGTGGCGTACGCTTTTGCCATTTTTAGTGCCGATTCAGGAAAAAGAATTTTCTCACGAAGATCGGCTCACAGTAAGAGAAGCAATTTTGAAAGTTCCCGAAGAGCAAAGAGCGGTCCTAATCCTTTCTTATTATCATGACATGCAGCAAAAAGAAATTGCAGAGGTATTAGAGATTCCAGTCGGAACGGTGAAGTCGAGACTTCATAACGGAATAAAGAAATTGAAACAATTGCTGGAGGTGGATGAAATTGAGCGGAAATCCCTTTAATTGAACGAAGTGCCTTCCTCGTCTGTATACATTTATGAAAGAATAGATGAGGGAGGCTTTTTTATGTCTAATAAATTACTTCTTGCTTTTGCTTTACTTGGAATTATAGTCGTATTTTCTTGTGGTTTGCTATTACCGATGCCAATCGGATTTAAAGTTTCAATGATTACAGCTGGCGTGATGATGATTGTTATGTTTTCAATCATTATTCCGTTTGATAGAAAACATATAGTACGGAAAAAAGGATATAAAATTGATTTTACAAAAACAAAAGTGTACTTTCGCTGGAATGTATTTGATACGATTTCAGCTTGTCTGGCAGTGTATGCATGCATATGTGTGCAAGCATTAAATATTTTAGTTTTAAGTGGTCATACAATACAAAATCCATATGTTCAATTTTTTACGCTTCAATCACAAACATGGATTATTGTCGCAAGTTGCTATTTAATTTCCCGTATTTCGTTAACGTTAAAAGGAATAAAGGAGATCAAAAATCATGGCGCAGATTGGGATTGAATGAAAACAGAAAAAGAAAAGATGATATTAGGAGAAATGTACATACCGGCTGATCCAGTTTTAGTACGAGAGAGAGCGCAAGCACGTGTATTAACGAGAAAATTCAATGATACGCCAGAAGTGCAATTAAAAGAGCGTAGCGAAATCATAAAAGAATTATTCGGAACGACAGGAGACAATATTCATCTTGAATCTTCTTTTAGATGTGATTACGGTTACAACATTCACGTTGGCGAAAATTTTTATGCGAATTTTGATTGTACGATTTTAGATGTATGCCCAGTAACAATTGGAGTGAACTGTATGTTAGCTCCAGGTGTTCACATTTATACAGCAACGCACCCGCTCGATCCGGTAGAGCGCATAAGCGGATTAGAATACGGAAAACCAGTTACAATTGGTGATAACGTATGGATTGGCGGAAGAGCGATTATTAATCCTGGTGTAACAATTGGAGACAACGCGGTGATCGCATCTGGCGCCGTCGTAACGAAAGATGTGCCGGACAATGTAGTAGTTGGCGGAAATCCTGCAAAGATTATTAAAAAAATAAAATAAATGAAAGTAGAAACGCTTCCTGTCATTAAAGGAGAAAATAATTTGCCGAATTATGAAGAGGCATACGCGAATTTTAACTGGGAAGAGGTTAATAAAAATTTTACTTGGAATGAAACAGGCCGAGTGAATATGGCGTATGAGGCAATTGATAAGCATGCGAAATCCGATCGAAAAAATAAAGTAGCCCTTTATTATCAAGATGGATCGCGAAAAGAGAAATATACATTTAAGGAAATGAAGGATTTTTCTAATAAAGCAGGAAACGTCCTGAAAAATTATGGCGATGTTGAAAAAGGCGATCGCGTTTTTATTTTTATGCCACGTTCTCCAGAATTATATTTCGCACTTTTAGGCGCAGTGAAATTAGGAGCAATTGTTGGACCGCTATTTGAAGCATTTATGGAAGGCGCAGTTCGTGATCGTTTAGAAGATAGCGAAGCAAAGGTGTTAATTACAACTCCTGAATTGTTAGAGCGCATACCATTAAATGATTTACCAGCTTTAAAAACAGTCTTCCTTGTTGGAGATAATGTAGAAGAAGGCGGTAAAACGGTAGCGTTCAATCCTTTATTTGAACAAGCTTCAAAAGAATTACATATCGAATGGTTAGGCCGCGAAGACGGTTTAATTCTTCACTATACGTCTGGTTCTACTGGTAAGCCAAAAGGTGTTCTCCATGCGCAAAATGCAATGGTTCAGCACTATCAAACGGCGAAATGGGTATTAGATTTAAAAGAAGATGACGTATATTGGTGTACTGCTGACCCGGGCTGGGTAACGGGAACTGCTTACGGCATTTTTGCACCGTGGTTAGTCGGAGCATCAAATGTTATTTTAGGTGGACGATTTAGTCCAGATGCATGGTATGAAGCATTGCAAGATTACGGTGTAACAGTTTGGTATAGTGCACCGACAGCGTTCCGTATGTTAATGGGAGCTGGACAAGATGCAATTAAAAAATACGACTTATCACAAGTACGCCACGTATTAAGCGTAGGTGAGCCATTAAATCCAGAAGTAATTCGCTGGGGTATGAACGCATTTGGACTTCGTATTCATGATACGTGGTGGATGACAGAAACAGGTGGACAAGTTATTTGTAACTATCCGTGTATGGAAATTCGTCCAGGCTCAATGGGTAAACCAATTCCAGGTGTGAAAGCAGCGATTGTTGATAATGAAGGAAATGAAGTGCCTCCATACACAATGGGGAACTTAGCAATTGGTAAAGGTTGGCCAGCTATGATGCGTGGAATCTGGAATAACCCGCAAAAATATGAGTCATACTTTATGCCGGGAGACTGGTATGTATCAGGTGATTCAGCTTATATGGATGAAGACGGATACTTCTGGTTCCAAGGACGTATTGACGATGTAATTATGACGTCAGGTGAGCGCGTTGGTCCATTTGAAGTAGAAAGTAAACTAATCGAGCATGCTGCTGTTGCGGAAGCTGGTGTAATCGGTATTCCAGATCCAGTGCGTGGGGAAATTATTAAAGCATTTATTGCGCTTCGTGCGGGATACGAACCATCTGATGAATTAAAAGAAGAGATTCGTCAATTTGTAAAAAAAGGCCTAGCAGCTCATGCAGCGCCAAGACAAATTGAATTTAGAGATAAATTACCGAAAACGAGAAGTGGTAAAATTATGCGCCGCGTATTAAAGGCGTGGGAGTTAAATTTACCAACAGGTGACTTATCGACGATGGAAGATTAAGTGAGCAATACATTGATTCATAAAAAAATATATAATGCTAGAAACTTAAAAACAGCGAAAGGCACTTTAATTATTGAAGGTCCTGTCTCTACCCATAATCTTGAAATGTATGAATTCCATCCAGATTTAATTGCGTTTCGTCCTGCCGAGCAGCAATATAAAGCAATTGTCGAAATTTCTAAATTACCAGAAGCTCGTCTTATTATTGCTAGACATGACCAAACGATTGTTGGATATGTTACATACTTGTATCCTGATCCGCTCGAACGATGGTCAGAAGGAAAAATGGAAAACTTAATTGAGCTCGGGGCAATTGAAGTCGTCCCAGCCTTCCGTGGGTGCTCTGTCGGAAAGAACTTATTAGAAGTGTCTATGATGGACGATTATATGGAAGATTACATTATATTGACGACTGAATATTATTGGCACTGGGATTTAAAACAAACAGGCTTAAATGTTTGGGAGTACCGAAAAGTAATGGAAAAGATGATGAATGCTGGTGGTTTACAATGGATGGCTACAGATGATCCTGAAATTTGTTCACATCCTGCCAACTGTTTAATGGTCCGCATCGGTAAACGCGTCGATACGGATTCTATTCAAGCATTTGATCGTCTACGTTTTCACAATCGTTTTATGTATTAAATGATTGTAGAAGAAATTATGAATCAAAATGTAGTTACACTACATCCAAACGATACAATCGAAACAGCAATCCGAACGATACGTACGAAAGGCATTCGGCACATTCCAATTGTCGATCAAAATAATCATGTCGTAGGCATTATTTCTGATCGGGATGTAAGAGATGCAAGTCCGTCTATTTTAGATGAACAAGTTTCACTCGATATGCTACAGCAACCGCTTGAACTTATTATGAAACATCCTGTTATGACTTGCCATCCTCTCGATTTCGTTGAGGAAATTGCTACTTTATTTTTTGAAAATAAAATTGGCTGTCTTCCTGTTACAAAGGCTGGAAAGTTAGTTGGAATCATTTCTGAATCTACAGTACTGCACACGTTAGTAAAATTAACAGGCGCACATCAACCAAGTTCACAAATTGAAATTCAAGTAAAAAATGAACCTGGTATTCTTGGTAAAGTTGTTGCTATTTTTAGTGATTTACAAATAAATATCGTGAGCGTTCTCGTCTATCCAGCAAAAGACGAGAATGATAAAGTACTCGTTTTCCGCATTCAAACGATGAATCCTCTAAAAGTAATTGATGCACTTGAGGCAGAAGGCTACCGCGTATTATGGCCGAACATTATGGGGATGCAAGCATGAATGAGTAGCGCATTTATTTATTCGGATGACTTTCGGGGCTATTCATTTAGCCCTGAACATCCTTTTAACCAACTGCGCGTCACACTTACGTATGACCTATTACAAAAAAGCGGTTTTATCTCTCCTTCTCAAGTCATCTCACCACGGATGGCTACAGATGAAGAGATTGCTTACGTTCATACAGAGGAGTACATAAATGCGGTAAAACGTGCTGGAGAAGGAAAATTAGAAAAATCAATTGCGATGACATATGGACTTGGAACAGAAGATACACCGATGTTTCCAAATATGCACGAGGCAAGTGCACTGCTCGTTGGCGGTACGTTAACAGCTGTCGATGCTGTCCTTTCCGGGAAAGTAAAGCACGCCCTCAATTTAGGTGGCGGCTTACATCACGGCTTTCGTGGTAAGGCATCTGGCTTTTGCATTTATAACGATAGCTCCATCGCAATGAAATACATTCAAAAGAAATACGGTTTACGTGTTTTATATATTGATACTGATGCTCATCACGGTGATGGTGTACAATGGTCATTTTACGATGATCCTAACGTATGCACCATTTCATTACACGAAACCGGACGTTATTTATTCCCTGGAACTGGCGCTGTAAATGAACGCGGACAAGGTAATGGCTATAGTTATTCTTTTAACGTTCCACTCGACGCTTTTACAGAAGACGAATCGTTTCTAGAATCATATCGAACAGTTGTAAAAGAAGTTGCAGCGTACTTTAAACCAGATATTATTTTAACGCAAAATGGTGCGGATGCGCATTATTACGACCCACTTACACACCTTTGTGCAACGATGGATATTTACCGTGAAATACCGAGGCTCGCTCGCGAAATCGCTAATGAATATTGCGACGGTCGCTGGATTGCAGTCGGCGGTGGTGGTTATGACCTATGGCGCGTCGTACCAAGAGCTTGGGCACTCATTTGGCTCGAAATGAACAACATCCAAAACATCTCAGGTTATCTTCCTCCAGAATGGATTGACGCTTGGAAAGGACAAGCAGAAACAGAACTTCCCCTCACATGGGAAGATCCAGACAACATGTATAAACCTATCCCCCGTAAACCAGAAATTGAAGAAAAGAATGCATTAACTGTAGCGAAATCCCTTGAAATTATTCGGAATAATATGACAAAATCTTTGTATTAAATGTGGAAACAACAAATAATCAACACGAAGCGTGGCACATTTGAACTCTTTACAAAAGGGAATGGTGAACCGCTTTGTGTTACACACCATTATTCACAATTTAATGAAACTGGTGATTACTTTGCGGATGTTTTCACTTCCACACATCGTGTATTCCTCGTTAATTTACGAGACGCTGGTAACTCTGTAAAAGCCAAAGTAGAAAACGAATTAAGTATGATTGAAACGATTCACGACTTAGAAGCAATTAAAGAGGCTTTACAATTTCCTACCTGGCATTTCGCCGGCCATTCAACAGGTGGTATGCTTGGACTTTTATACGCAATTTCATATCCTAACTCCCTACAATCATTAGTCGTAGCCGGAGCCGCAGCAAGTGATTATACGAAAACATCAAACTGTATTTACCATTCCCACCATCCACAATTTCATTATATGCAAGAACTAATCGAGAACTTGAAAAGCCCTCATCTTACAAATGAAGAGCGAAAAGAATTATCTACTAAACGGACAAAATTATCTTTACACAAACCCGAAAACCATAACTTTTATTTTTGTATACCACTCCAAAAAACAATGTCCGCTAGCCGAATGAACGCTTTCGCTCATGAATATCCTTCGTTTGATTTAAGGGAGTATTTACCTTCTATAAAAACAAAGACACTTATTATGTGCGGACGACACGATGTGCATTGCCCAATTCAATATTCTATCGAGATGCATGAGGGTATACGTAATTCTATCTTTATTCCATTTGAGGACAGTAACCATTATCCTTTTTTAGAAGAGGCTACCCACTTTATTTCTATCACACAAGAATTTTACAAAACGTTATAATTGGGGGATGTATTAAAGAATATTAAATCAAACAAGGCTTTAAAGATTGGGACTAATATCATACTTATTTTATTAATTATTGGTGCAATACAAATGTTTTATGATAAAGATTATACAAATGACCATTTAGGTGGATTATTTTTGGTGGCTTTTTGGATGGTTAGAAGTATGTTTGGTATTACGATACGTGTAAAAGAAGGAAATAAAAAGTCAGTATTAATTGATTTAGGTTTAGTACTTTTTTCTTTTTATCTTTTATTTTATTATAGTATGAAGTTTTTCTTCTAAGTGAGTAAATTGAAAAGAATTTTACTAATAGAAGATGAAGTAAGTATTGCAGAATTACAGCGAGATTATTTAGAAATTAATGATTTCCAAGTTGATGTAGAGCATTCTGGAGAAATAGGTTTACAAATGGCTCTGCAAGAAGACTATGATTTAATTATTTTAGATATTATGCTTCCGAAAATGAATGGATTCGAAATTTGTAAACAAATACGTGCTATAAAAGATATTCCGATTTTACTTGTTTCAGCCAAAAAAGAAGATATAGATAAAATTCGCGGACTCGGATTAGGAGCGGATGATTATATAACGAAACCGTTTAGCCCAAGTGAATTAGTCGCAAGGGTAAAGGCACATATTTCTCGTTATGAAAGATTATCAGGAAATGTAAGTAAGCAACGTGATACGTTATATATTCATGGAATTTCTATCGATCAACGAGCGAGGAAAGTTTTTATTAACAATGAAGAAATCGCGTTTACAACGAAGGAATTTGATTTATTAACATTCTTTGTAACGCACCCAAACCAAGTATTAAATAAAGAACAGTTATTTGAACGCATTTGGGGATTAGATTCTGCTGGCGATTTAGCTACTGTTGTCGTTCACATTAGAAAGTTACGTGAAAAAATTGAAAGAGATCCTGCCCACCCGCAATATATTGAAACGGTATGGGGAGCTGGTTATCGTTTTAATGTGTAGATGATGTCTATTAAAACAAGGTTTTTATTTTCTTATATCGCTGTTATTCTCGTCTCCATTACGCTTATTTTAGTTACGGGATTTTTAATTGTATTTTCGATAACAGGTGACTTGGAAGCAGTGAAAAATTTTTATAAAAGTTCTTATATTCAAAAGCCGCTGACTCCAGAAGAAGAGAATGCGTATCTTGAATTGAAAGGAGCGGCAAAGCAACATCAATCTCAACTATTAGATGAATCGTTCGTTGCATCACTTGAAAAAGAAGGTGTGAAAATAGTTGTAAGAAAGGGAGAAACCATTTCTTATGCTACAAAAGTATTTGAAAATGAATCTTTAAAAGAAGCTCTTCCGAAATTTGAATCAGCGAATATTAATAGTCGTGGTACAACGGAACTAGGCGATACATTTTATCGATATGTAAAATTTGATTTTTCTTTTCAAAATAATGAAGAAGGGAGTATATTTGTACTAAAAAAGCAAAGTTCGTTTGTAGATCTTACACAAAAATTATTTCCGATTTTGTTCGTAGCACTTTTACTGTTAGCCATTTTGCTCATTGGGTTAGTAAGCTATTTCGTCTCAAAAAGTGTAATAAAACCAATCTTTGTATTGAAAGATGCAACGGAGAGAATTAAAGAAGGGAATTTAGAATTTCAAATTCCAGTTACATCGTATGATGAAATAGGCCAATTAAATCAAGGATTTGAGGAAATGAGGAAGAAGTTAAAAGAGTCGATTGAAGTACAAACGCAGTATGAAGAAAATCGAAAAGAGCTCATTTCAAACATCTCCCATGATTTGAAAACACCGATTACATCTATTATCGGATATGTGGAAGGAATAAAGGACGGGGTAGCAAATACCCCGGAAAAAATGGATAAGTATTTAACAACGATTCATACGAAAGCAAAACATATGGATACACTCATTGATGAACTATTTTTATTTTCGAAGCTCGATTTAAATCGAGTTCCATTCCAGTTTGAAACAGTTGAATTAAATATGTTTATGCAGGAATTAATAGAAGAGATGCAGATGGATTTAAGTGAAGAAGGTATAGAAGTGTGCTTACAATTACATCCATCGCCATTATATGTGACGGCTGATTGCGAAAAGATAAATAGAGTGATATCAAATTTAATTCATAATAGTGTGAAATACATGGATAAAGAAGAGAAGAAAATTACTGTAACAGTATCGAGTGATAAGAATAGAGTTATTGTGAAAGTGATGGACAATGGATCAGGTATAGAATCTGATACGCTTCCATATATCTTTGAACGTTTTTATCGTGCAGAACAATCGCGAAACTCTAGCACAGGTGGAAGTGGACTTGGTTTAGCGATTGCGAAGCAAATTGTGGAAGAACATGGCGGAGAAATTTGGGCGGAAAGTGAGCCTAGAGAAGGCACAAGCATTTTCTTCTCATTGGAAAAAGTAGAGAAATGTGGTGAGTAAATGTTCAAAAAAACATTAAGCATGATATGTTGTGTAATTTTTTTACAAGGATGCTCGCAAGAACAAGAAGTAACAAAGGAGATGACAAACATGGAGACTGCACTACTAGCAGCTACTGAAAAAAACGAAACGAACACTGTTATATCTTTATTAAAACAAGGAGCAAATATAAATGCAACGGATAGTCAAGGACGCACCCCGCTTATGATTGCCACATACAAAAATGATATAAAGACCGCAAAAGCTCTTATCGATGCTGGCGCCGATGTAAATATCCAAGATAATATGAAAAACAATCCATTTCTATACGCCGGTGCGGAAGGTTACTTAGACATTTTAAAACTAACAATTGATGCTGGTGCGGATCCAGCGCTTACGAATCGTTACGGTGGAACAGCTCTTATCCCAGCCTCAGAACATGGCTATATTACTATTATAAAAGAACTCCTCACTCAAACAAATATCGATGTAAACCATGTAAATAACCTAGGATGGACTGCTTTAATGGAAGCAATCGTACTAAGTAACGGCGATGAAACACAACAACAAGTCATTCGCCTACTCATTGAACACGGCGCAGATGTAAACATTCCCGATAATGACGGTGTCACCCCACTAGAGCATGCTCGTGCTCATAATTTTGAAGAGATAGAGAAGATTCTAGTAGAAGGACGTAAGTAAATGCTACATTTAACCCGTTACATCAATATTGATAGGGTGGGAATACAAATGAATAAACCTAAAATTGGGATGATTGGACTTGGAAGTATTGCACAAAAGGCATATCTTCCAACACTTACAAAAGAATTAGATTGGCACTTTGTTGGAGCGTTTACACCTAACGCGGAAAAAAGAAAACAAATTTGTCAGCAATATCGTATTCAAGACTTTCATTCTATTGAAACATTAGCTTCGGAATGTGATGCAGTTTTCGTTCATAGTTCCACTGCTACACATTATGAAATCGTTTCTGAACTTCTAAAAAAAGGAATCGATGTTTATGTAGATAAGCCGTTAGCAGCTACAGTAGAACAAGCTGAAAAACTAGTCGAATTGAGCGAAAAGTACAATCGAAAGTTAATGGTCGGATTTAACCGCCGCTTCGTTCCTATGTACATTGCTGCAAAAGAACAGGCTAATACTATTTCATGGATTCGAATTGAAAAACACCGTACAAATAAAGTGGGGCCAAATACGTATGACTTTACTATGTTAGATGATTATTTACATATTGTAGATACCGCTCGCTGGTTAGCTAATGATAACCTTAACGTCGTTCATAATATGATGCAAATAAATGAGAAAAATGAACTTCTTTACGGTCATCATACATATACAACAACAAACGGACTATTACTTTCAACAGCAATGCACCGCCATGCAGGTACAAATTTAGAACAAATTGAACTTGTAACGACAGGAAAAATCATTCGCGTAAAAAATATGAATACATTTGAAATTGAAGAGGAAAACTCTGTTTCACAAAGCGGTTCTCCATCATGGGAAACGACGTTAAAGCAGCGTGGTTTTGAAGATGCTGTTCATCATTTTATTGAATGTGTACACGGAGATACGAAGCCTGTTGTAGATGGATTAGAAGGATTAAAAACGCAACAAATGCTACAAACTCTACTTAACGATGTAAATAAAAATTAAATGTGGAACGAGTTTAAAAAGTTCGCTTTCAAAGGGAATGTAATTGATTTAGCTGTCGGGGTTGTAATCGGTGCTGCATTCGGTAAAATCGTTAGTTCTTTAGTAAAAGATATCATCACACCATTACTTGGTATGGTATTAGGTGGCGTTGACTTTACAGATTTAAAAATCACATTTGGTAAGTCATCTATTATGTACGGTAACTTCATCCAAACAATTTTTGACTTCTTAATTATTACAGCTGCTATCTTTATGTTTGTTAAAGTATTCAACAAACTAACATCTAAAAGAGAAGAAGAAAAAACAGAAGAAATTCCAGAACCAACAAAAGAAGAAGAACTTCTTGGCGAAATTCGCGACTTATTAAAACAACAAAATTCTTCTAAAGATAGAGCATAAATGATCATTCTTTGGATAATTACGCTTTGCACGACTGCTTTTTTTGCATATATGACGTTAAAACAAAATGGCTTAAAGCGATTTGTTCCAGGAAGTATTCTTGCAGGAATTGCCCTTATCACGTATGTAATTTCTATTTTTACTGAAAGTATTTCGATAGATATAAGTACGAACTTCATGTTTATCGGTATTACACTATTTGCAGGTAGCATTATGGTACTTATGGTTGCAGGTATTATTTTATTTATTCATATGAATTCGGAAACGTTATAAGTGGGGGATTTAGAGTTAGTCGAACGATTCGATTATGTTACGATTGACTTAGACAAACAGTTTTTTTATATCGAAGTTGTAAATCTACAAAGCAATAAAGCTGTACTAAAAATAGCAATTAACTTAGAAAAAGACGAAACGATGATAGAGGGAAATACAATCCAGTACGATACTTTGCACATAGAAGCATTATTACAAGGGTTAAAATGTGTTGCACAAACATGTATGGATCGTAATTTAAGCAACCAAGAGGAACTGTTCGCATTTCTAGAAGAAGAATGGTTATTTTTTCTATAAATGCTCAAAGAAAAACAGCAAAAAATGAAGGTCGCACAAAATGAACTATACGACAAAATGTCTTATGAAGAATCCCAAGTACATTACCATTATCAAAGTAACGTATTTACAATACCAGCTTCACTTGTAGCAAGTATTGTTTATAAAGTGAAACATTCGGCATAAATGTACGCTGTAAAATTATTGTTTGAATCTGCTCATTCAGGTGAGCCTAATCCTAGTAAAATAGATGAGCATTATGAAAAGAATCACGATACGCTTTTTGAAGAGAGTATCATTCTCGTTAAAGCGAACAGTTTAGAAGAAGCTCATGAGCTAGGGAAAAAGATCGCTATACAATCAGAAGATACGTACGATAATGTATACGATCAACAAGTAACATGGAAGTTTCAAAAAGTACTTCATGTTTTTGAGTTAGATGAAACGCCATTTGAGACAGGAAAAGAATTGTACGCAAGATTTTTACACGTTAAAAAAAATGAAACTGTAGATACAGTAGTTAAAAAATACTATCCTGAATATGAATAAATGAACGTAACAATCTATGATGTAGCGCGCGAAGCGAACGTTTCAATGGCTACCGTATCTCGTGTTGTGAACGGTAACCCAAATGTAAAGCCTACAACAAGAAAGAAAGTATTAGAAGCAATTGATCGTTTAGGATACCGCCCAAATGCGGTAGCACGTGGACTAGCAAGTAAGAAGACAACTACAGTGGGTGTTATTATTCCTGATATCTCAAATACGTTTTATGCAGAACTTGCTCGTGGAATTGAAGATATCGCAACAATGTACAAATATAACATCATTTTAAGTAACTCTGACCAAAACAAAGAGAAAGAGTTCCATTTATTAAATACGATGCTTGGAAAACAAGTAGACGGAATTGTTTTCATGGGTGAAGATATTACAGACATTCACATTGAAGAATTTAAAAAGTCTCCAGTACCGATTGTATTAGCAGCATCATTTGATGAGCAAAATGAAACGCCATCAGTAAATATTGATTATACACAAGCAGCTTACGATGCAATGAAGCACTTTATTGAGCAAGGACATAAACGTATCGGTTTCGTCTCTGGTCCTTTCATTGATAAAGCGGGAAGCGCTAAAAAGTTACAAGGTTATAAAAAAGCTTTAGAAGAAGCAAGTATTTCATATGATGAAAATCTTGTAATCGATGGAGATTACACATATGATTCAGGTATCGAGGCATTCGAAAAGCTTTGGGGCATGGATGAAAAGCCAACAGCTATCTTCGTATCTTCTGATGAAATGGCACTAGGTGTAATCCACGCAGCGCAAGATGCTGGATTAAACGTACCAACTGATATAGAAGTACTTGGTTTCGATAATACACGCCTTGCATTAATGGTACGCCCGCAACTTTCAACAGTTGTACAGCCAATGTATGATATCGGTGCAGTAGCAATGCGTTTATTAACAAAGTATATGAACAAAGAAAAAGTGGAAGATCACACTGTTATCTTACCTCACCGTATCCAATTTAGAGATTCAACGAAGTAAATGTTGTCTTTATGTGAACGAGTTGTTCGCGCGTATGCAAGAGCGAATCGTAATACGCTTGATATTTCCGCTGTACCGATTTTAAAGAAAGAAACCCATTTACCTGTCGTTGTCGATGTAACGCATTCTACAGGGCAACGTGGCCTTCTACTACGAGCTGTAAAAGCAACGATGGCTGAAGTGCGTCCAGATCCAGCTGTTGCTTTATTAGATGCAGCGCAGCAAATGAATATTTCGCAGTTCAATGACTTTATGAAAGAATTAAAAGCGTTTGGAAGTAAATTATAAATGAAGAAAATGGCATTATCCTTCGCAGTCGTAAGCTTATTACTGGGAGCTTGTAGTAATAATACGATTAGCAAGAAGGATGAAGTTATACAAAAAGATACAAAAGAAAAAAGTATGATTCCGAGAACTGCTGTTTCTAAAGATTATTATAGAACTGTTATTCCTTTAAAAGAACAAAAGGTTATTAATACAGCTAATATAAAAACAAATTCTAAATTAGATTTAGCAGAGTATGAAAATGGTTTAATGAATATTGCAATGCAACAATTTGATACGGAAAATCACGTATTACAATTAAATCAGTATATTCCAGAGAAGTTAATTGATGAACTAGTCGCGAAAGTAGAAGCACCAGTTTTGACGAATATTATAGAACAAGACTATTTCGGGAAACAGAATTCAAATGAATTAAGTTTATCTGGTGTTATGGTTGGTTTATCTATGTCTACAAGTGTATCAAATGAGGAAGCTATTTCTAAAGGTACTGAAGTTGCTAAACAACTTATAGAAGCTATTAATAAAAATGATAAATATAACAAATCTCCAATTACGTTTGCTATTTTTAAACAAGAAAGTACAAGTTCTTTAAAAAATGGTACGTATATTGCTAGTGCTACCGTTCAAAAGAATGATACGAACCTTGGAAGTTGGAGTACAATCGATGAAAAAGCGTATTCATATCCTTCTGATGAATTTACACAAGCGCATGGAGAAGATAATACAAAAATAAGTGAATTTGGTAAGGCAATAAAAGAGTTTTCTCCTGGAGATTTTATCCCAGTTAATGCTAAAGTTACTTATAAGAAAAATCAAATGGATACACTAAATATGAATATTGTTATTAAATATAATGGTAAAACAGAATTAATGGCTCTTACTCAAATGGCTGCTCAAGGTATGTTAGAGAAATTGCCTAAAGATGCGAAAGTACAATTACAGATAAAATCCGAGAGTAAAATCGAGGCAGTTATTATAAAAGAGAAAAACAGCGATAAACCGTTTGTTTCCTTCTTGTAAATGAATATGACAAAACTGGAAACAATTGAAGAGCTTGAAGTCTTAGTAGAAAAGAACGAGCCTTATGTTCTTTTTAAACATAGTACGACATGCCCGATTAGTCATGGTGCATACACAGAGTTTCAAGCGTATTGCAGTGAAGAAAGAGAAGTACCAGCGTATTACTTATACGTGCAAGATGCGAGAGATGTTTCGAATCGTGTTGCAGAACAATACAGTATTAAGCACGAATCACCGCAAGTGTTATACATAAAAGATGGGCTAGTAGTATGGAATACTTCTCATTGGAATATTAAAAAAGATGCTTTAGAAGAGAATATAAAGTAAATGAAAAAAGATAAAGGAAGTGATGAAATGCAAGTTCTTTTATATGTAAGTGCGGCTATTATCGCGGTTGCTTTTGCTGTATTAGTAGTGTATGTATGTAGAACGTTGTTATCGGTTCAGAAGACGTTAGAAAACGTTGCGAGCACGTTAGAAGGTTTAGAAAAGCAAATGCAAGGAATTAGCGTAGAGACGGAGCAATTATTACATAAAACAAATGCGTTAGCTGATGATATTCAACAGAAGTCGCAATCATTAAATAAAGTGGTAGCAGGTGTAGATGGAATTGGAACAACAATCCATTCTTTAAATACGAAACTTCGTAATGTATCAGAGTCTGTGACGGACGAAATTGAAAATAATGCAGATAAAGTGGCGCAAGTTGTACAGTGGAGTAGTGCAGCGATTGAAGTATACAATCATTATCGTGCGTCGAGACAAGAGAAGAAGGTTGAAAAAGAAGAGCGTAAATTAGAAAAAATTGAGAAAAAAGCTGAAAAGAACGAGAAGCGCTCTAGATTTCGTATGAGAGGTGAATCGTGAATGAAAGATCCACGCATTGAAAAGTTAGCATACAATTTAATTAACTACTCTATTCGCTTACAAAAAGGCGAGAAAGTATTAATTGAAAACTTTGGCTTACAAAAAGAACTTGTAACTGCACTTGTAAAAGAAGCATATGCAGCTGGTGGTTTCCCATTCGTTTCTTTAAAAGATCATCAAGTAGATCGCTCTTTATTAATGGGTGCTACTGAAGAACATTTCGAACAAATCGCTGCATATGAAGCGAGCGTAATGAAAGATATGGACGCTTATATCGGACTTCGCTCTGGCGACAACATTAACGAACAAGCTGACGTTCCAAGTGAGCGCATGAAAGTTCACGGTCAAACAGTTGGTAAGAAAGTTCATAGAGACATCCGTGTTCCGAAAACACGCTGGGTTGTTCTTCGCTACCCAAATGCTTCTATGGCACAGCTTGCTAAAATGAGCACAGAAGCTTTCGAAGACTTCTACTTCGAAGTATGTAACTTAGACTACGGTAAAATGGATAAGGCGATGGATAGCCTTGTTACATTAATGAATAAAACAGATAAAGTTCGCTTAACTGGTCCTGGAACTGACTTAACATTCTCTATTAAAGACATTCCAGCTATTAAATGCTCAGGTCATTTAAACATTCCAGACGGTGAAGTATACTCTGCACCAGTTCGTGATTCTGTTAACGGTACAGTTTCTTACAACACACCATCTCCTTACAACGGTTATACATTTGAAAATGTACAACTTAAGTTTGAGAACGGTCAAATCGTTGAAGCAACTGCAAACGATTCAGAGCGCATTAACAAAATCTTCGATACAGACGAAGGCGCACGCTACGTTGGTGAATTCGCAATTGGCGTAAACCCATACATCTTACATCCAATGGGAGACATCCTATTCGATGAAAAAATCGATGGCAGCTTCCATTTCACTCCTGGACAAGCTTACGACGATGCATGGAACGGCAACAACTCTAACATCCACTGGGATTTAGTATGCATTCAGCGCCCTGAATACGGCGGCGGCGAAATTTACTTCGACGACGTACTAATCCGTAAAGACGGACGCTTCGTTGTACCTGAATTAGAAGCTTTAAACCCAGAGAACTTAAAATAAATGGTGGTATATCCGATTGTAATGTTCTTTACAAGAAAAGGGGATTGGGTTTCAGCTCTAATTGGAATGGGGTTATGCCTTATAGTAAACGTCCCTCTCGTTTGGGAAATATTCATTAAGCAACATAAAGTGGAAAATGGTGTGCTAAAGTACGGTATTTTAAATGATGATATCGTATTGAAAGAGATAAGAATAATTCGTCAAGTTGGGAAGTCCCTTGAAATTACGACGAATGCATACAAAGTACATATGATTGCGATGCCGCAAGATATGACGCAGTTTGTATCACTTGTAGAAAAAGAAAATCCAAATGTGAAAATAGAAATGGTAGGGAAGAAATGAATGGAAGGAAATTCGATGAACGAGCAGATTTGTATTATTCCTTATGAATATAAGTTCCAAGAGGAAGTAGTAGATCTTATTGTTCATATTCAGCAAAAAGAGTACAATGTCCCAATTACGAAAGAAGAGCAACCTGATTTACTTGAAATAGAAACATTCTATCAAAAGGATCACGGAAACTTTTGGGTAGCAATTTATGATGGTAAAGTAGTTGGAACAGTAGCTTTATTAGATATTGAGGATCATCAAGTAGCGCTTAGAAAAATGTTTGTGAAGAAAGAGTTTCGCGGAAAAGAATGGGGCGCATCACATATGTTGCTTCAAACAGCAATTTCATGGGCTGAGGATAAAAAATTGAAAGATATTTACTTAGGAACAACAGTAAAATTTTTAGCGGCACATCGCTTTTATGAAAAGAATGGTTTTCAAAGTGTGAATGTAGAAGAGTTGCCAAAAAGTTTTCCAGTGTTAGAGGTAGATAAGAAATTTTATAGATATATCGTTTAAATGTTCACACTCAGAGTAGATGATGAAATTGAACTACAACTATTAGAAAAACATCATAAAGAGGAATTATATGAATTATTAGATCAAAACCGTAACCATTTAAGAAGATGGCTCCCTTGGGTAGATGGGACGAAATCCGCTGATGCTTATGATGAGATCTTTCCAATGTGGTTAAAGAAATTTGCAGAGGGAGACGGTTTTGAAAGTGGTATACGCTACAAAGGAAAGCTCGTTGGAATGGTAGGCATTCATCCGGTAAGCTGGGGGAAGAAAGCGACGAGTCTTGGATATTATCTTACAGAAGATGCTGGTGGGAAAGGTATTATGACGCGTAGCGTAAAGGCTGTACTTCACTATGCATTTGAAAATTTAAAGCTGAATAAAGTTGAAATCAGGTGCGGTGTTGAAAATGTGAAAAGCCGCGCGATTCCAGAACGTTTAGGGTTTAAATTAGATGGTATTTTAAGAGATGATGAATGGATATATGATCATTTTCATGATATTGCTGTTTATAGTTTACTAGCTTCAGAATGGAAGGAAATTCGATGAATGAAGAATAAAGTATATGCTCAGCTGTTAGGATTTGCGATATTTACTGGTGGGACATTTAACGCTTCGAAATATGCGGTGCAGTATTTCGAAGCGATTCATATAGCGGCATGGCGCTTTGGAATTGCTGCACTTGTGATGTTATGTCTATTAAAAATACGAAAAGATTTTGAGTGGGAAGTATGGAGACAGAATAGGGCTTATTACCTTTTGCTTGGTATAGTTGGTGTATTCGGCTTTAACTTCTTTTTCTTTTTAGGAATGAAACATACAGAAGCTATGAATGGTGCACTTATTATGTCGACAAATCCGCTCGTTACGACGTTATTAGCAAGTGTCATTTTGCGAGAGAAAATAGTGAAGCGCCAAGCAATTGGAATGTTACTTGCACTACTTGGTGTTGTGTGTGTGCTTACACAAGGCTCGTTTACCACACTACAAAATTTATCATTTTCAAAAGGGGATTTTTATATTTTATTAGGAAATATTTGCTGGGCGTTATACGGTGTACTAGGCAGAAGGTTTATTAAAACTGGTAGCCCAATACAAACTACAACATATACGATGACTATTGGTGCCCTTGCCTTTATTATGATATCTTCTATGCAAAAAAGTATAGTACCAGTTTTGGAAATTCCCCTATTAGCTTGGGGAGCGATTCTCTTTATGGCAATCGGAATGAGTGTGCTCGGTTACTTATGGTGGAATAATGGGATTGCTCAAATTGGTGCAGCGAGAACATCTTTATTTTTTAATCTAGTGCCTGTTGTTACAATGATTATTTCTTTTACAGAAGGAGTAAATATAGCACCCGCACAATGTATAGGGATGATGTTAGTTATTACGGGAGTATTGTGTTCTTCAGGTTTTATACAAATAAAATCAAAATAAATGTATAAAATCGGTGAAGTAGCAGAATTAACAGGGATGGGTATTCATACTTTGCGCTATTATGAGAAATTAGGTTTATTGCCACCACCAACGCGAAATAGCGGCATTCGTCAGTATACAGAAGGTGATGTGTGCCTATTGAAATTTTTATATTCGTTAAAGCAAACTGGAATGTCATTAGAAGAAATCGCTGAGTTTGCAAGTGATGGATGTATTATAGAGGAAATCAAGCAGCGGAAAGAGGAAGTACCTACGAAAGTAAAAAAGAGAATTTCGATTTTAACAACTCACTTAGAGCGGTTAAAAGAACAACAGGAACAATTGCAAAAAGTAGTTCAACTAACAGAAGAGAAATTAGAAATTTATTACGGTTTTTTAGAAGAGAAAAATTCGGAGGCTGGCAATGAAGAATAAATGACAGTTTACCATTTTGTAGGAATTAAAGGAACAGGAATGAGTTCATTAGCACAAATTCTTCATGACATGAAGCATACTGTTCAAGGGTCTGATTATGAAAAGCGTTTCTTTACACAAACAGCGTTGGAAAAGCGTAGTATCTCAATCCTTCCTTTTGATAAAAATAATGTTAAAGAAGGACAAGTGATTATTGCAGGAAATGCATTCCCTGATACGCATGAAGAAATCGTAGCAGCGAAAGAATTAAACATCCCAGTACATCGTTACCACCACTTTTTAGGTGACCTTATGAACCAATACACAAGTGTTGCTGTAACTGGTGCACATGGAAAAACATCAACAACAGGTTTGTTAGCCCATGTAATGCAAGGTGCACACCCGACATCTTATCTTATTGGAGATGGAACTGGGCATGGGGTAGAAAATAGTAAGTATTTTGTATTTGAAGCTTGTGAGTATCGTCGTCATTTCTTGTCTTACAATCCAGACTATGCAATTATGACAAATATTGATTTTGATCATCCAGATTATTTTGCAGACATCAATGATGTATTTGGTGCATTCCAAGAGATGGCATTGCAAGTGAAAAAGGGTATTATTGCATGTGGTGATGATGAAGAACTTCAAAAAATTCAAGCGAAAGTACCTGTTATTTTCTATGGATTTGGAGAAGATAATGATTTCCAAGCACGTAACATTCAAAAGAGAACAGATGGTACTATTTTCGATGTATTCGTTCGTAATACGTACTATGACACGTTCAAAATTACAGGATACGGCAATCACAGCGTATTAAATGCATTAGCAGTAATCGCACTTTGCCATTATGAAAACGTTGATGTAGAAGCAGTGAAGCATCAGCTAACAACTTTTGAAGGCGTAAAACGTCGCTTTAATGAAAAGCCAATGGGAGAGCAAGTTATCATCGATGACTACGCACACCATCCGACAGAAATTAATGCAACGATTGAAGCTGCTCGTCAAAAACACCCAGAGCGTGAAGTTGTCGCTGTATTCCAGCCACACACATTCTCACGTACGGAAAAGTTCTTAGATGAGTTCGCAGAAAGCCTAAGCAAAGCTGACCAAGTATACTTATGTGATATTTTCGGATCAGCACGTGAAAACAAAGGTGACTTAACAATCGAAGATCTGCAAAAGCGTATTGACGGTGCAGAACTAATTACAGATACAACAACGGATGTATTAAAGAAACATAAAAACGGCGTTCTAATTTTCATGGGCGCAGGAGACATCCAAAAATTCGAAGCAGCTTACGTAAAAGAAGTTCAAGTTGCAGAGAAGTAAATGAAAGAAATTGAATTAAAATTAAAAGGTGAAATAAATCGACTAACAAATAAAACATTTAAATTTGATGAGCGTGTTGGAGAAGGTTGGTTCTCTGCCGTTTACTTTTTAAAAACTAGAGAAATCATTGAAGAATTTCGCCCGAAAAGTGTTGTAACGATGCAATTTTTCCAAAAAGAACATGCGGTTCTTTGCGGAGCAGATGAGGTAATCGCATTGCTACAAACATTTGCCAAAAATCCTGAGGAATTAGAAATTCATTCTTTAAAGGATGGCGATAATATTAGTCCGTTTGAAACTGTTCTAACAATTCATGGCTTTTATGAAAATTTCGGATTTTTAGAAGGTGTAATTGATGGGATTTTAGCTCGTCGTACATCAGTTGCGACAAACGTATATAACGTTGTCCAAGCTGCACGTAGTGTAGATAAAGAAAAACCAGTTATTTTCATGGGAGATCGTGATGATCATTATACGCAACAAGCTGGTGACGGTTATGCGGCATACATCGGAGGTATGAGCGCACAAGCGACGCATGCAATGAATGAATGGTGGGGCAGAAGTGGTATGGGGACGATGCCTCACGCATTAATTCAAATGTTTAACGGTGATGTTGTTGAAGCGGCAAAAGCATATCATAAAAAGTTCCCAGAAGATGAATTAGTTGTATTAATTGATTACAATAATGATGTCATTACAGATGCACTTCGCGTAGCGCGTGAATTTGGATCAACATTAAAAGGTGTGCGTGTCGATACGTCTCGTACAATGATTGATCAATACTTCATTCGTCACCCAGAAGTACTTGGAACATTTGATCCACGTGGTGTAAATCCATCACTTGTATTTGCACTTCGTAAAGCTCTTGATGAGGAAGGGTTCCAGCATGTAGATATCGTTGTAACTGGTGGATTTGATGAGAAGCGTATTCGTGAATTTGAAGCTCAAAATGTTCCTGTTGATATATACGGAGTAGGAAGTAGCTTATTAAAAATGAATATTGGCTTTACTGGTGATAACGTAGAATTAAATGGAAAACCAGAAGCGAAAGCTGGTCGTAAATACCGTCCAAACCCACGTCTAGAGCGTGTTCAATTAGAAACAAGAGAAGATATGTAAATGGCGGAAGCAGAAGAATCTGAAGAAGCGGAAGTAGTTGTGGAAGCAGAAGAATCTGAAGAAGCAGAAGTAATTGCAGAAACAGAGGGGCCTGAAGTAGAAGCAATTGTAGAACTTGAGGAAACGCAGCAAGAAATGGTATTAGATGAAGCAATTGAACAAAAAAATGAATTCATACATGTTGCTGAGGCTGATGAACAAACGAAGGAAGATGTCCAAAGTTTTGCGAATGTTTTAATTGCAGAAACCGAGGAAAGTAAACTAGTTGTAGAAGAAACACCAGTCGCTGAAGAACAACCAGTTGTAGAAGAAGCGTCAGTCGCTGAAGAACAACCAGTTGTAGAAGAAGCGTCAGTCGTTGAAGAACAACCAGTTGTAGAAGAACAACCAGTTGCAGAAGAAGCGCCAGTCGCTAAAGAACAACCAGTTGTGCAAAAAGAAGAGCCAAAACGTGAGAAAAAGCGTCATGTACCATTTAATGTTGTTATGTTGAAACAAGATAGAACGCGATTAATGGAAAGGCATGCGGCTAGAACGAGTGCAATACAACCTTCTATGAGTGAACGAGTAGAGAATAAGCCAGTACACCAATTAGAAGAAAAACCAGCGCAACAAATGGTAGTAGAACCGCGAGTGGAAGAAAGACCAGTGCAACAAGAGGTAGCAGAACCACGAGTGGAAGAAAGACCAGTACAACAAGAGGTAGTAGAATCACGAGTGGAAGAAAGACCAGTACAACAAGAGGTAGTAGAACCACGAGTGGAAGAAAGACCAGTGCAACAAGAGGTAGTAGAACCACGAGTGGAAGAACAACCAGTACAACAAATGGTTGCAGGGCAAGTACAAGAGCCAATTTCAAGTACAGAACCAAAAGAGAAAGCATATGTTGTAAATCAAAGAGAGAACGATATGCGAAATGTATTACAAACACCACCAACATATACCATTCCGCCATTAGCATTATTGTCAATTCCGCAGCAGTCAGCGTTAGATAATACGGAATGGTTAGAAGAACAGAAAGAATTGTTAGATACAACGTTTAATAATTTCCATGTTGGAGCACATGTTATGAATGTGTCGCAAGGGCCGGCAGTAACTCGTTTTGAAGTACAGCCAGACCCAGGTGTAAAAGTAAATAAAATTACAAACTTAAGTGATGATATTAAGCTGAGTTTAGCTGCGAAAGATATTCGTATTGAAGCACCAATTCCAGGAAAGAGTGCAATTGGAATTGAAGTTCCAAATAAAGAAAGTAAGCCAGTATTTCTTCGTGAAATTTTAAGAAGCCCTGTATTTACAAAGAGCGAATCACCGCTTACTGTTGCACTTGGACTTGATATTTCTGGTGATCCAATTGTAACGGATATTCGAAAAATGCCACACGGACTTATTGCGGGTGCAACGGGTTCAGGGAAAAGTGTGTGCATTAACGCAATTCTAACGAGTATTTTATATAAAGCGAAGCCGCATGAAGTGAAGTTGATACTAATTGATCCGAAGATGGTTGAGCTTGCACCATATAATTCTGTTCCACATCTTGTAGCACCTGTTATTACTGACGTAAAAGCAGCTACAGCCGCATTAAAGTGGGCAGTTGAAGAGATGGAACGCCGTTATGAATTGTTTGCGCATGCTGGTGCTCGTGATTTAACTCGTTATAATACGATTGTAAGCGAGCGAGAAATTCCGGGTGAGACATTACCTTACATTGTTATCGTCATTGACGAGTTAGCTGACTTAATGATGGTGGCACCTGGTGATGTTGAGGAAGCGATTTGTCGTATTGCCCAAAAAGCTCGTGCTTGTGGTATTCACTTATTAGTTGCGACGCAGCGTCCATCGGTAGATGTTATTACAGGTTTAATTAAATCAAATATTCCAACGCGTATAGCGTTTACTGTATCATCTCAAGTTGATTCGCGTACGATTATCGATATTGGGGGCGCGGAAAAATTACTTGGCCGTGGTGATATGTTATTCTTAGGGAACGGTACATCTAAGCCAGTTCGTGTACAAGGTGTATATGTATCAGATGATGAGATTGAAAAAACAGTTGATCATGTGAAAAAGCAAATGAAGCCGAATTACTTATTTAAGCAAGAGGATTTATTAGCAAAATCAGAACAGAGTGAGTCGGAAGATGAACTATTTTTAGATGCATGTCAATTTGTTGTAGAACAAGGGGGAGCGTCCACATCTTCTGTACAGCGAAAATTCCGCATCGGTTATAATCGCGCGGCACGTCTCATTGAAGAGATGGAATCGCAAGGGATTATTTCTGAAGCAAGAGGAACGAAACCAAGAGATGTCCTTATTTCCGAGGATGAATTTGCTGCTATGCAGGAAACGAATGTATAGATGTTAGATTGGATGAAAAAGCTGTTTAACAAAGAGGAAGAACAAACAGCGATGAATAAAGAAGCAATGAAACAAATTGAAAGTCAGCCGAAAATTCCTCGTGTAAACCACTACACTGAAGCAAGAGAAGCACAAATGGCAAGCAGAAATGCAGGTAAATGCCGTTTTCCATTAATACCAGATGATGGATTTGATGAGGATGACGTAAGAGAATTACCTCACTTTGAAGAACAACCTGTTCAAAGAGGTATATATGAAGAGCAGCCTACTCAAAGAGGAATAAAAGTGGAGAGAAGTAGACGGCAGTATGTGGAGAATGCAGTTTCTACATATGAAGAGCCGGAAGTGCAATATGAACCGGATCCAGAGCCAGTCGTAAAAAAAGTATCTGTATCGCCGCAAGAAAGTAGCCGTAGACCATTTCGTCCAACAGAAATGATTTCGCCGATTTATGGATATAATCGTCCTTCAGTAGAGAAAAAGGAAGAAAAGCAGGAGGAAGAAAAGGAAAGAGAAGATCTTGAAATATCTGTAGAGGGCAAATCAGTCGTTGATGCATGGTTAGAGAAAAAAGGGTATACATTATCTTATTTCTCAGAAGGACAAGCACCGACTTCTTCTAGTCATCAAGGCGTTAATCAGCGAGGTCAACAGAGTAAAAAGGAAGAAAAGTCAGTTGTTGATCAATGGCTCGAGAAAAACGGTTATGAAATTGAGCGCCAAGAGCCAGTAGTAGAAGAAAAAGAAGTAATTCAAGAAATAAATACACCGCAGGAAGTTTCAGCGGATGGATTACTTCGTAAAACGGTAGCGGAGCGTATGGAAGATGCAGAGCAAGAAAAAGATGTAGTGGTGTTAAACGAAAACATTTTACAAGAGGAATTAGTAGATTCCAAAGTAGAGCACGAGGATACAATATTATTAGAAGAAATTAAACGTAATACAGAAATAGAACAACCTATTATGGAAGTAGAAAAGCAAGCTCCAGAAGAATCAGTGATTGTCAAAGCAGAAGAAAAACTTGAAGAAACAATCATTGTGGAAATACTAGAAGAGTTTGGAGAAGTTGCAGAAGTAGTGGTGGAAGCAGAAGTAATGGCGGAAGCAGAAGAATCTGAAGAAGCAGAAGTAATGGCGGAAGCAGAAGAGCAGAAGAATCTGGAGAAGCGGAAGTAAATGAAGTATATAAAAATAATGGTCATGACTGCATTCATTGGAATATATATGGGAGGTTGTTCACAAGAACAGTCGAAAAAAGAAACATTATCTTCTACACAAGAAAATAGTAAAGATGATAAGAAAGAAGCACCGGTAGAAAAGCAGCAAGAAGAACCGCAAACTATTCAAACGAATGAACAAGTAGAAACTAAGCAGGAGGAAGTATCGGCCGAGGAAAAGAAAGAGGAAACTACGCCGGTGCAGCCAACTGAGCAACTTATGCAAAATAATGAACAAAAAGTAGAGAGTAATGAAAAACAAGGGAAGTTTCTCGTCGTTATTGATCCAGGGCATCAACAAAAAGCGAATTTAAATTTGGAGCCGATTGGACCAGGGGCAACGACGCAAAAATATAAAGTGACAGATGGTACAACGGGTGTTGTGACGAAAAAGAGAGAGGCTGTCCTTGTATTAGAAATGGCTTTTTTATTAAAAGAAAAGCTTGAAGCAAAAGGGATACAAGTAGTAATGACGAGAACGTCACAAGATGTTGATATAAGCAATAAAGAACGTGCGGCATTCGCAAACGATCATAAGGCCGATTTATTTTTACGCCTTCATGCAGATGGATCTGAGAATCCAAATCAAAGTGGGTTTGCTGTATTGACGCCAGCCGAAGGAAGTCCGTATACGAAAGAGATTTATGCGGAAAGTCTTCAAATCTCTCAAAAGATAGTAAATAAAATGAGAGAAAATAATCAGGTGAAAGTAAATGGGATTAAATTTAGGAATGATCTTTCTGGATTTAATTGGGCGAAAGTTCCTGGCGTACTATTAGAGCTCGGGTTTATGTCCAATCATGATGAAGATAAAAAATTATCTGATCCGCAGTATGTAAATTCTTTACTGCAAAGTGTAACAGATAGTGTAGATGAATATCGGAAGAGTAAAGCTTAAATGAAACAACAACCAAAAATCGCAGAACTTCTAAAACGAATTGAAACTTCAAAACAGCAAGATGTTGAGCTAGGTACTTATGAAATATATGTATTTAGTGAAGATGAACTGGAAAAAGGGCAGATTGGTTATCGATATGATAAACATAAAAATTCATTAATAAGCAATGAAAGTGGAAAATGGCAAGAAGAATGGATTGTTATTGGATATGAAACAGATATGGGTGATCCAGTTTTCGTGAATGTAGATGATGATGCTTATCCAGTCTATACGGCAGAGCGTGGTACAGAAACGTGGCAGCCTGTTTATATTGGAAGTATGGATGAGGTTATAAAACAATTATAAATGAACGAAGTGAACGTTTTTTATAACCTTGAAGGAATTGGTGACACTTTAATTGTTGCCTTACAAGATATTACTTTAGAGAACCGTACTTTTGATCGCAAAGGAGATGTTGCACGCGTATACGATCGTGAAAGTAATGTAACAGCAGGATTCAACATCTTTAATGCATCTTCTTACTTAGAAGTAAAAGAAACAGGTAACCTGACATTAACGAAAGAGCTTGTAGAAACAATCAACGAAATTTTAGCGAAGAACGGCTTTGAAGAAAAAGTAGAAGCGGATCTTTCTCCAAAATTTGTTGTAGGTTATGTAGCTGAAAAAGAAAAGCACCCAAATGCTGATAAATTAAACATTTGTACAGTGGAAATCGGTACAGAAACATTACAAATCGTATGTGGTGCACCAAACGTTGATGCAGGACAAAAAGTTGTCGTTGCAAAAATCGGTGCTGTAATGCCAAGTGGTATGTTAATTAAGCCAGCTGAGCTTCGCGGTGTTCCTTCTTCTGGAATGATCTGCTCTGCACGTGAATTAGAGCTTCCAGACGCTCCACAAGAAAAAGGTATTCTTGTATTAGAAGATAGCTTTGAAGTTGGACAAGAGTTTAAATTTTAATTGAATTGTAAAAACAACCTCTACCTTCGCGGGGGAGGTTATTTTTTTGGAAGGGAGGAAAAAGAGATGAAAATGACAAGTAAAAAGATGAAAGAGGAGTTAATGAAGAAATTATCTCGACCAGAATGGAGTTTTCATTATGATAGCGAGAAAGAAGTTCTTCGTATTGAACAAACAAACTCGAAAAAAGGTATTAACGTATCACTTCCAGGAGTAGTAGCAAAATGGGAAGTGAACAAAGAAAAGGCGATTGAAGAGGTTGCTTATTATGTACAAGAAGCGTTAATTGCAATGCATAGAGAAGAAAATAGCACGGCGAAAATTTTACCTGTTATTCGCTCTACTTCTTTCCCAAAACAATCAGAAGAAGGAAATCCGTTTATTATGACGGATCATACGGCGGAAACACGTATTTATTACGCGCTAGATTCTAATAAAACGTATCGCCTAATTGATGAGCACTTATTGCAAAAATTAGAGCTTACAGAGCAGCAAGTGCGCGAAATGGCATTATTTAATGCTCGCTCATTAGGTTATGAATTTAAGCAGGACACAGTAGCGGATAATACATTCTACTTTTTAAACACAAATGATGGGTATGATGCGAGTCGTATTTTAAACGAATCGTTACTACAATCGATGCGTGAAAAGATCTCTGGTGACATGGTTGTTGCTGTTCCTCACCAAGACGTATTAATTATTGCTGATATCGTCAACGAAATCGGTTATGATATTATTGCACAAATGACAATGAAATTTTTTGCCGAAGGGCATGTTCCGATTACATCACTTTCATTCGTATATGAAGATGGGGACTTTGAACCAATCTTTATTTTAGCGAAGAATCGGAAGAAGACAGATGGAAAAGAGAAAGGATGAATGAAATCATTAGAAAGCATGGAACAATTCCAAGAATTAAAAAATGAAGAGAATGTAGTCTTCATGTTCTCAGCAGAATGGTGCCCAGATTGCCGTTTCGTTGATCCATTTATGCCAGAAGTAGAAGAGAAGTATAGCGATTTCTCATTTTACTATGTAGATCGTGATGAGTTTATTGATCTATGCGTAAAATTAGACGTATTTGGCATTCCGAGCTTTGTAGCGTACAATAAAGGTGAAGAAACTGGACGCTATGTAAACAAAGATCGTAAAACACAAGAGCAAATCGAAGAGTTTATTGAAGGTTTAAAATAAATGAAGGTAGTAGTTGGATCGAAGAATAAGACGAAGGTTGGGGCTGTGGAGAAGGTTTGGAAAGATGCTGAAATTACATCTTTTTCTGTTCCATCGGGAGTATCGGCACAGCCATTTTCAGATGAAGAGACGATGCAAGGAGCAATGAATAGAGCGAAGCGAGCATTGCAAGAAGGAGAAGCTCAAATTGGTATCGGGTTAGAAGGCGGCGTAATGAAAATGGATCACGGTTTATTTATGTGTAACTGGGGCGCACTCGCAACGAGTGACGATAAGATATTCGTTGCTGGAGGAGCACGTATTAAGTTACCAGACGATTTTTTAGCGCAGCTTGAAGATGGTAAAGAGTTAAGTGAAGTGATGGAAGAGTTTGTAGAGCGGAAAGATATTCGTAGTCACGAAGGTGCTATCGGTATTTTTACAGACGATTATGTTGATCGAACGGAATTATTTGTACACGTTGTTAAGTTACTCGTTGGGCAATATAAGTATGATAAAAAGCAAGCATAAGTGAATAAAGAGACATTACAATTATTTCGTACGTTAACAGAATTACAAGGTGCGTCAGGTTTTGAACATGATGTACGCCGTTTTATGAAGCAAGAATTAAGCAAATATGCTGATGAAATTGTACAAGACGGTTTAGGTAGCGTATTTGGTCTGAAAAAAGGGGACGAGACTGGCCCACGTGTTCTTGTAGCAGGTCATATGGATGAAGTAGGTTTCATGGTTACGCAAATTACGAAAAACGGAATGCTTCGTTTTCAAACGTTAGGCGGCTGGTGGAGCCAAGTGCTATTAGCGCAGCGTGTACAAGTGATGACGAAGAATGGTCCTGTTATTGGGGTTGTTGGTTCTATCCCTCCTCATTTATTAAGTGATGCGCAACGTGCAAAACCGATGGATATAAAAAATATGCTAATCGATATAGGTGCAGATAGTTATGAAGATGCGATTGAAATTGGTGTAAAACCGGGACAACAAATCGTGCCAATCTGCCCGTTCACACCGATGGCAAATGAGAAGAAGATTATGGCGAAAGCTTGGGACAACCGTTATGGATGTGGCCTGGCAATCGAGTTATTAAAAGAATTAAAAGATGAAACATTACCGAATACATTATACTCTGGTGCTACTGTACAAGAAGAAGTAGGTCTTCGCGGAGCACAAACAGCTGCTAATATGATTCAACCAGACATTTTCTATGCGCTTGATGCAAGTCCAGCAAACGATGCTTCTGGTGATAAAACGCAGTTCGGTCAATTAGGAAAAGGTGCTCTTCTTCGTATTTACGATCGTACGATGGTAACTCATCGAGGAATGCGCGAATTCATTTTAGATACAGCAGAAACACATAATATTCCGTACCAATACTTTATTTCACAAGGTGGTACAGATGCGGGCCGTGTACATACAAGTAACTCAGGTATCCCATCAGCAGTAATTGGTGTTTGTGCTCGCTACATTCATACGCATGCTTCTATTTTACATGTTGATGATTATGCAGCAGCAAAAGAACTTATTACAAAGCTTGTAAGAACAACGGACAAAACGACGTTAGAAACGATTAAGAATAACGCGTAAATGAGCTGGAAAGGTTTAGTAGCAGGTCTTGGCGTTGGATTCGCAGCTGGTTATCTCGTTGCAAACAAAGTACAAGAACAATCCCATATTTCTTCAGAAAAAGCATTGAAAATGGTGAAACAAGCATTAAGTCATAAAGGTGAAATTACTGGCTCTTGGGTACATATGGTTCCAGAGACATTTGAAAAATATGATGTCGCATATGAAGTTTATCGCGGCGGTCTTACAACAATGTTAGGTGATATACAAGAACGATTCGAATTTTTAGTTGATGCTAAAACAGGTACTGTTTTAGAGGTTATAGCAGCATAAATGGAACAGTTACAAATTGGGGATATAAAAGTGACGTGGTTAAAAGGTGGAAATACACATTTAGATGGCGGGGCAATGTTTGGCGTTGTGCCGAAAGTACTTTGGTCACGAAAATATAAACATAACGATACAAATCATATTTATTTACGAACAGATCCGTTACTGTTGCAGACGAAAGACGGAAATATGCTTATTGATTCCGGAATAGGAAACGGTAAATTGAATGAGAAGATGAAGCGAAATCAAGGTGTAACAGAAGAATCATCGGTTTATGAATCATTGGAGAAATTAGGATTAAAGGCTGAAGATATTCAATACGTTTTAATGACACACCTTCATTTTGATCATGCATCTGGCTTAACAAAATGGGAAGGTGACCAACTTGTGCCGGCGTTTCCGAATGCGAAAATTTACGTAAGTGAAACAGAATGGAATGAGATGAGGAACCCCAATATTAGATCACGTAATACATATTGGAAGGAAAATTGGGAGCCAATTGTAGATCAAGTTGTTACGTTTAGGCAAGAATTAGACATTACAGATGAAATAAAAATGGCACATACGGGTGGTCATAGTGATGGACATGCAGTTATCGCTTTGGAAAGTCAAGGTGAAACGATGCTTCACTTAGCAGATCTGTTGCCGACGCACGCACACCAAAATGTACTATGGGTAATGGCCTATGATGATTATCCGATGACATCAATTGAAAATAAGCAAAAGTGGATGGAATATGGTGCGGAAAACGATGCTTGGTTTACGTTTTATCATGACGCATATTATCGTGCGGTGAAGTGGAATGAGGAAGGGCATATTGTGGAAAAGATAGAGCGAAAAACGAGTATAGAAGCTTAAATGCGTTTAAGACATAAACCATATGCATTAGATCGAATTAATGAGTATTCACATATCGTAGTTGGAAACCCAGAAGAGCGCGCGGGTAACTGGCAAGAAGTATTTGGAAATGAACAACCAATTCACATTGAAGTAGGTACAGGGCGTGGCCGCTTTATGTATGATATGGCAAAAGCAAATCCACATATTAATTATATTGGAATTGAAAAATTCACAAGTGTTGTTGTAGATGCGCTTGATAAATTAATTGAAGAAGAGTTACCGAATTTAAAGTTAATTAATAAAGATGCTGAAGATTTAACAGTTTTCTTTGCAAAAGGTGAAATTGATCGCGTTTATTTAAACTTCTCAGATCCATGGCCGAAGAATCGTCATACGAAGCGTCGTTTAACGTATAAAACGTTTTTACGCAATTATGAAGAAGTGTTAGTAGAGGGCGGAGAAATTCATTTCAAAACAGATAACCAAGGGTTATTTGAATACTCTCTAATGAGTATGGCTGAGTATGGTATGTTACTAACTTACTTAAGTCTAGATCTTCATAACAGTGATTTTGAAGGTAACATTATGACTGAGTACGAAGAGAAGTTCTCTAGTAAAGGTCATCGTATTTACCGAGTTGAAGCAAAATATCGTACAGAGCCTATGCAGTAAATGCCGATTAATCAACAACATCAATTAGAAGTGCTGAAAGATATTTTAGTCAATCACCAAAGTGATTGCTGCGGGACAGTTTCTGAATGTGAGCAATTAGAGCGTCTCATTCAATCGTTACTCGCAAACGATAATATAAGTAGTGACGTTAAAGCAATGCTAAACGATGTATATTCTTATAGTCAATCGGGTAAATCTTCCTCTAATTTGGACAACCATATTTCCAATAATCAAGAACAACTTACTCAGTGGATTGCTGGAATGGACAATTTTTCTTAAATGAATATGGAATGGTTGGAACAATTATTAGGAAAAGAGTGGAGTCTTGTACCGGCTGGTGGAGTAACGGGCGATGCATATATTGCGCAAAACGGACAACAGAAGTTATTTTTAAAGCGGAATACATCGCCCTTTTTAGCGGTATTGTCAGCAGAAGGAATTGTTCCAAAATTACTTTGGACAAGAAGGGTAACGAACGGTGATGTGATTTCTGCTCAAAAATGGCTTCCGGGACAGAAGCTAGAGCCGGAGGATATGAAACTAGAACGTGTTGCGAAACTTTTGAAGAAAATACACTCCTCTAAAGCGCTTGTGCAAATGATTCAAAGACTTGGGAAGCAACCGCTTCACGCACAAGAGTTATTACAACAATTGCAACTTGTTTTAAGGGGAGATATAAGGGTAGATGAAACAATTCAGCAAGGCCTTCAATATTTAACGGATTCATTAAAAAATATTGAATACAATGAATTCGTTGTATGTCATTGTGATGTAAACCATAACAACTGGATATTGTCGGACGAAGATGAGTTGTTTTTAATTGATTGGGATGGAGCTGTCATTGCTGACCCAGCTCTAGACCTTGGTATGTTATTATACTGGTACATTCCGCGTCATGAATGGAGTGAGTGGCTCGGATATTATGATATTGAAATGGATGAATCATTGCTTAGGCGTATGAGATGGTATGTAATAGCACAAACGATTTTATCTATTCAATGGCACACAACAAAAAAACAGCAAGCAGAAGCTGAATATTGGCATCAATATTTACAGCAACTACTTGCTTCAGAATAAATGTTGAAAGTAAAACGTCCATTTGATGCCTATTTAGATGAAATGAATAAAATTACAATTTTGCTCCCACATGCGTATGGAACAAGTCGGACATTTCGTTTGCAAGAAGGAAATAATGTGAAAGATTTACCGATTGCTCATACTATCGCGCTTCCGGATGCAACAAAGTATGAGTGCTTTATAGAAGAGTCACTAGATGTGGGGAAGTATTATACAGTACGAGATGAACGGAATGAAGAAACGGATTTACAAATAGGCGCTGTTATACGAACGGCAATTTTCGATGAGAAGTATTATTACGAAGGTGCAGATTTAGGTGCTGTATACAAAAAAGAAGCAACAACATTTAAAGTGTGGGCTCCAACTGCGAGGCTTGCAAAAGTAAGAATTTATAAAAGTGATAAAGAATATACCGATTATGAAATGTATAGAGAAGAAAATGGTGTTTGGGTTCATGCATTACAAGGGAATCACGATGGGGCTCGATATACCTTCCTCGTCTGTATTAATTTAATATGGAATGAAGCGGTGGATCCATACACAAAGTCAGTGACTGCAAATGGAAAATACGGTGTTGTTATCGATTTGGAAAAGACGAATGTAACAAGACGAGAGGAATTACCACCATTACAGTCAATGACAGATGCTATACTGTATGAACTGCATATTCGTGATGCGACTATTCACCCAGATAGTGGAGTGAATAAAAAAGGGATGTATAAAGGGTTGATGGAAGAGGGAACGACGGGACGAAATGGGACGTTAACAGGATTGTCTCATATAAAAGATTTAGGTGTTACACATGTTGAATTATTACCGTTATTTTGTTTCGGTGGTGTAGATGAGGCAAATCCTTCCGCCGCATATAATTGGGGTTACAATCCATTATATTACAATACGCCAACGGGATTTTATGCTACAAACCTTTCTGATCCGTATAAGAGGATAGTAGAGTGTAAACAATTGATTGAAACATTTCATGAGAACGGTATCCGAGTAGTTATAGATGTTGTATATAATCACGTTTATGAAAGGGAGCTATCATCATTTGAAAAGCTTGTTCCAGGTTATTATTTTCGCCATGGCGAAGATGGTATGCCTTCTAATGGGACGGGAGTTGGAAATGATATAGCGTCTGAGCGAAAAATGATGCGGGAATTCATTGTCGAGTCTATTTTATATTGGCTGACGGAATACAATGTTGATGGTTTCCGATTCGACTTAATGGGAATTTTGGATGTAGAGACAATGAACAAGATAGAAAAAGAAGTACGAAACATAAAGAGTGATGCATTGTTATTAGGAGAAGGATGGGATTTACAAACACCGCTTCCTCTTGAGGAAAAAGCAACGTTAAATAATGCAAGAAAAATGCCACATATCGCGCAGTTTAATGATCAATTTCGTGATGGAATAAAAGGTAGCACATTTAATGTAAATAAACGTGGTTTTGCGTTTGGTGGGCATGTAGACTGTCATCATTTACAGTATATAGCATCAGGTAGTCTTTTAAGTGTGAAAGAAACAGGATTGTTTCTAGAACCGGTACAAAGTATTAACTATGTAGAATGTCATGACAACATGACGATGTGGGATAAACTAGTGCACAGTAATGAAGAACCGGAAGAGATTTTGAAAAAACGGCATCTTCTAGCAAGCGCAATAGTTATTCTTTCGCAAGGAATTCCTTTCTTACACGCAGGACAAGAGTTTTATCGTACGAAGAATGGAAATGAAAATAGTTATAATGCAAATGATGAAATAAATCGATTAGACTGGGATCAAAAAGGGAAAGAGATGGAGACAGTTAACTATATAAAAGGGTTAATTGCGATTCGCAAAGAGCACGGGGCATTCCGATTACAAAACGCAGATCTTATAAAAAAGCATATGACTTTTTTGCAAACATCTACAGAAGTACTTGCATACCACCTAGAGCATGTAGAATTGTTTGGGCCGTGGAAAGAAATTGTCGTTTTATTTAATAGCGGTTTGGAGGCTAAAACGGTGCAACTTCCAAAAGAAGGAACGTGGCATGTGTTAGTAAACGAAAAGCAAGCGAAAATAGAGCCAATTTCTTCATTTAGAGGAAAGGAACTTCAATTGGCTCCCATTAGCACGTATATATTGACGATAATGTGAATGGAGCCGCATTATTTTGTCGCAATTACTTTACCAAATTATATAAAAGAAGTGCTCTCTAATTATAAAGAGGATATGAAGGAGGAATTACCATTTCGCTCGTGGGTACATAAGGAAGACTATCATATTACCCTTTCCTTTTTAGGCAGTGCGACAGAGGAACAATTAGAAGGAATAAAGAATGGATTACAAACACTTATAGAAAAAAAGGAACTACCTTTCACATTACAAGGATTTTCAACATTTGGCATGGAAGACAGGCCACGTATTTTTTGGGCGAAGGTAAGTGAGAATCATGATTTGTTTCAGTTACAAAAGCAAGTGCATGCGATTTGTGAAGAGAATGGGTTTTCTTTAGAAACACGTCCGTATCATCCCCATATTACTGTTGCTCGTAATTGGATAGGAGAAAAAAAGTTTCATTTGGAAAATATAAAAGAAGTGCCTGAAATATCATTTCAAGCAGATACAATTACTTTATACGAATCTCACGTGAAGGAAACGCCGAAATATAAATCGATTGCTGAAATAAAACTACAAAAATAGATGTCAGCGATTAATTGGACAGAAGAAGTTGCAAAACGAAAAGATGATTTAATTCGTGATACACAACAATTTTTGCAAATTAAAAGTGTGTGGGAAGAAGAGTCGGCGAAAGAGGGCGCACCGTTCGGTGAAGGTGTAGAAAAAGCTTTATCTTTCATGTTACATAAAGGAGAATTAGAAGGTTTTGCTTCTAAAAATTTAGAAGGTTATGCAGGTCATCTTGAAATGGGACAAGGAGAAGAATTAGTAGGTATTCTTTGTCACGTTGATGTTGTACCAGAAGGAGATGGCTGGACGACTCCTGCATATAGTGCAGATATTCGCGAAGGAAAGATTTTTGCACGTGGTGCAATTGATGATAAAGGCCCAACGATGGCAGCTTATTATGCGATGAAAATTGTGAAAGAATTAGGGTTACCTCTTTCAAAACGCGTTCGTATGATTTTAGGAACAGATGAAGAAAGTAACTGGAAATGTGTAGATCACTACTTTAAAAACGAAGAAATGCCAACAATCGGTTTTGCGCCAGACGCGGAATTTCCAATTATTAATGCAGAAAAAGGAATTTCTGATATACAAGTTGTGCAAAATGGTAGTGAAGAGAAAAAAAGTGCATATGAACTCGTTTCATTTGAGTCAGGCCGCCGTTTAAATATGGTTCCTGATTTTGCAAAAGCGGTTATTACAGGAGAAGATGTAAATGCACTTACAGTAGCATATGAAGAGTATTTACAAATGGCTAAAAAAATAGGGAAATCAACTATAGAAGGAAATACAGTGACGTTGCAAATAGAAGGAATTTCAGCGCACGGATCTACTCCTGAAAAAGGAGAAAATGCAGGTTTACTATTAGCAAACTTCTTAACTACAGTTTCACTTGATGGTAAAGCAAATGCATTTGCGACATTTGCAGTAGAAACATTTACTGGTGATATTTTTGGTGAGAAAGCTACTATTGCTTATAAAGACGAAGTTAGCGGTCCATTAACAGTGAATGTCGGTCGCCTTTCTTATACGAAAGAAAACGGTGGTAACTTAGGGTTAAACGTACGTTACCCAGTTACGACTAACTTTGAAGAAATGATTGCGAAGTTAAAAGGATACGTTAGTATTCATGGATTTGAAGTAGCGGATTATTCTAACTCTCGTCCGCATCACGTCGATAAAGACCACGTATTAATTCGTACGCTGCAGCGCGTGTATGAAGAACAAACAGGAGAAAAAGCAGAGCTATTAGCAATCGGCGGTGGTACTTATGCCCGTTCATTGAAAGCTGGCGTTGCATTTGGCCCACTATTCCCTGGAAAAGAAGAACTTGCACATCAAAAAGATGAGTACATTGAAATTGAAGACTTATTAAAAGCAACAGCAATTTACGCTCAAGCAATTCATGAATTAGCGAAATAAGTGAAAAGCGTGAGATTAGATAAATTATTAGCGAATATGGGATACGGAAGTAGAAAAGAAGTAAAGAAATTATTGAAAGACGGCGTTGTGAAGATTGATGGAACGCCGGTGAAAGATGCGAAGGTTCATGTAAATGTAGAAGAGCAAGAAGTTATGATTCACGGTGAAGTTGTAGAATATAAAGAGTTTGTTTATTTAATGCTGCATAAACCACAAGGTGTAATTTCAGCTACAGAAGATGATAATCACGAAACAGTAATAGATTTATTAGAATTAGAAGATGCAATCTTTGATCCGTTCCCAGTTGGACGACTTGATATCGATACGGAAGGTTTCTTATTGATAACAAACGACGGGAAGTTATCACATCAATTATTATCTCCGAAAAAGCATGTGCCGAAAAAATACTATGCACACGTTGCAGGAGTTGTAACGGAAGAGGATGTAAAAGAGTTTGCTAAAGGTGTTATTTTAGACGATGGTTATGAAACGAAACCAGGTGCACTTACAATATTAAAAAGCGATGATATTTCTGAAATTGAGCTTGTGATTACAGAAGGAAAATTCCATCAAGTGAAGCGCATGTTTGAAGCAGTAGGGAAAAAGGTTGTTTACCTAAAGAGAACAGAGATGGGTCCGTTAGTATTAGATAAAGAACTAGAACTTGGAGAATACCGAGAGCTAACAGATGAAGAAGTAGAAATGTTAAAAACATATCAAGTAGATACTGAGAAGTAGATGTCCGATTCAAAATTTCTGCGCGGAACGCTTATTGTGACGTTAGGGACATTTTTAGTAAAGTTCTTAGGCATGATTTACGTCTTTCCGTTTCATGCATTAGTAGGCACAGAAGGCGGAACGCTCTATACATATGGATATATTCCATATACGATATTTTTAAGTATTGCAACGGCAGGGGTGCCGCTTGCTGTTTCAAAGTTTGTTTCCAAATATAATGCACTTGGAGATTATAAAACGAGCCGAAGAATGTTCCGCTCGGGAATGGTTATGATGATAGTAACAGGAGTTCTTTCCTTCTTAGTACTGTACATGACCGCACCATTATTTGCAGAAGCAATGCTTGGTAAACAAAGTTTACAAAATAAGGTAGAAGAAGTTACGACGATTATTCGCCTCGTAAGTTTTGCACTTATTGTTGTACCGGCAGCAAGTTTGATTCGTGGTTATTTCCAAGGTCACCAATCGATGGGGCCGACTACGGTATCACAAATTATTGAACAAATTATTCGTATCGTCTTTTTATTAGCGGGTAGTTTCATCGTTATTAAAATACTTGGCGGTACAGTAGCAACGGCAGTCGGGGTTGCGACATTCGCTGCATTCGTTTCAGCAGTTGGAGCACTCGGCGTATTAATTTGGTACTGGTTAAAACGTAAAAAATATTTGGATCAATATTTAATTGAACAAACTGTACCAGAATCGACAGTAAGTACCGTTCAATTGTTTAAAGAGTTATTTGCGTATGCAATTCCTTACGTTGTAATTGGGTTAACAATTCCTTTATATCAACAAATTGATACATTGACATTTAACTCTATTATGCAGGCAATTGGTCAAGGTGATATCGCAGAGCGAGCGCTCGGTATTTTCACAATGTGGACGCATAAATTAATTATGATTCCAGTATCGCTTGCAACAGCGTTTAGTTTAACGCTTGTACCAGCGATTACAAAATCATTTACGGAAAAACAATATCGCTATTTAAAATTACAAATTACACAAACATTCCAGGCAAATATGTTTTTAACATTGCCAGCAGTTGTCGGTATTTCAACACTTGCTTACCCAATTTACACTGCGTTTTACGATTCAGATCCACTAGGTGGACAAGTGTTAATGTGGTATGCACCAGTTGCATTGTTATTTGCTTTATTTACGGTAACAGCCGCGATTCTGCAAGGGATTAATCAACAAAAACATGCGATTGTCGCACTTGTTATGGGTGTTATTTTGAAATTTGTATGTAACGTAATCTTTATTCGATATTTCGGTACAGTAGGAGCGATTTTAGCTACTGCAGTCGGCTTCTTAGCTTCCGTATGGTATACGAATAGACAAATCCAAAAACATGCACACTATTCATTTGGTGTTGTATATAAGAGAACATTCCAAATTGCAGTATTAACACTTGTAATGGTCGTGGCGGTAAAACTATCACAGTGGATTCTATCCTTCATGATTTCGCCAGATGGCCGTATTGGCGCTTTAATTACAGTTGCGATTTGTGCAGGTGTTGGTGGTCTTGTTTACGGTCTGTTAGCAATTCGCACAGGAGTACTTGAAAGAGTATTTAGCGGAGAAGCGTTAGAGAAAATCCAGCGTAAACTTGGCAGTAGATTCAAAATAAAGTTGAAATCAAAAGGGGCGTAAATGCATTATGATGTTATTGTAATCGGTGGCGGGCCTTCTGGGCTAATGGCTGCAATCGGTGCTGCAGAAGAAGGCGCAAATGTCTTACTTCTTGATAAAGGAAATAAACTAGGGCGTAAACTTGCGATTTCTGGTGGTGGTCGTTGTAACGTAACGAACCGTCTACCACTTGATGAAATCGTTAAACATATACCAGGAAACGGCCGCTTCTTATACAGTGCTTTTTCTATTTTTAATAATGAAGATATTATTACATTCTTCGAAAATCTCGGGGTAAAATTGAAAGAAGAAGATCATGGTCGTATGTTCCCTGTATCAAACAAAGCGCAATCTGTTGTAGATGCACTTTTGACACGATTAAAAGACTTAGGTGTAAAAATCCGTACGAATACACCTGTTGAAACGATTGAATATGAAAATGGTCAAACGAAAGCAGTTGTATTACAAACAGGCGAAGTGTTAGAAACGAATCACGTCGTTATCGCTGTTGGCGGAAAATCTGTTCCTCAAACTGGTTCTACTGGAGACGGATACGCTTGGGCTGAAAAAGCTGGTCATACAATTACAGAATTATTCCCAACAGAAGTACCAATCCTTTCAAATGAACCATTTATTCGTGACCGCTCATTACAAGGTCTTGCTTTACGTGATATAAACTTAAGCGTATTAAACCCGAAAGGAAAAGTTGTCATTTCTCATAAAATGGACATGCTCTTCACTCACTTTGGCTTATCTGGTCCTGCTGCCCTTCGTTGTAGCCAATTCGTTGTAAAAACGTTGAAAAAATTTAAAACGAATACAGTTCAAATGAGTATCGATGCATTGCCAGAAGAAAATAGTGAACAACTATTCCAACGCATGCTGAAACAAATGAAAGAAGATCCGAAAAAAGGAATTAAAAACGTTTTAAAAGGCTATGTTCCTGAACGTTACTTCTTATTCTTATTAGAAAAAAATGAAATTGATGGCAGCGAACAAGCTGGACAAGTTTCACATGAGAAGATTCGTTCACTTGTGAAAGACTTTAAAGAATTTACTGTGAATGTAAATGGTACGCAGTCAATTGAAAAAGCATTCGTTACTGGCGGAGGTGTATCCGTTAAAGAAATTAATCCGAAAGAAATGTCTTCTAAATTCACGAATGGTTTATATTTCTGCGGAGAAGTTCTTGATATTCACGGTTATACGGGCGGCTATAACATTACATCTGCTCTCATTACTGGTAGAATTGCTGGAACGACAGCTGGAGAAAATGCGAAAATGCAATATTAAATGAGAAAAAAAGTCATGATGTCTTTAATGCTAATGACGTTTCTTTCTGCGGTAGAAGGAACGATTGTTAGTACAGCGATCCCTCGTATAACGAGTGATTTGTCAGGCGTCGAACTTGTTAGTTGGGTATATGCAATCTATATGCTTGCAACAGCTGTTTCGACTCCAATATACGGAAAACTAGCTGATTTATTCGGCCGTAAAAAAGTCTTGCTCATCGGAGCAACAATCTTCTTAATCGGTTCTGCACTTTGCGGAGTCGTTACATCAATGGAACAATTAATCTTCTTCCGTGCTCTTCAAGGTATAGGAGCTGGTGCTGTTATGCCGATCACAATGACGATTATTGGAGACTTATATAGCGAAGCGAAAGACCGCGCGAAAGCACAAGGCTGGATGAGTGCCGTTTGGGGTGTATCTGGTGTTATTGGGCCGTTAGTAGGTGGATTTTTAGTTGATTCTCTTTCTTGGCGCTATATTTTCTTCTTAAACGTTCCTTTTGGAATTATCGCTTGCTTAATGTTTGCCACTTCTTATAAGGAATCTGTTAAGTCCGCCGCTAAGCAACATATCGACTATCTTGGTGCGACAGTCTTCTCATTAAGTACAATCGCTTTACTATACGCATTATTAACAGGTAGCAGTAAGCAAAACTGGGGAGACATTTCAATTATCGGCCTATTAATCTTTGCCGCTGTTTCATTCATTATTTTCTTATACATCGAGAAAAAATCTCCGGAACCATTAATTCCGCTAGCACTTTTCTCTAACCGTACATTATCTACAATAAACATACTAACACTTATTGCTGGCGCAATGATTATTAGTATTACAGTGTATCTTCCAATTTGGAGCCAAGGTGTTTTAGGAAAAAATGCGACAGAAGCTGGACTCATTTTAATGCCGATTCCTGTTATGTGGACATTCGGTGCTATGTTCTCCGGTAACTTAGTTGGCAAATTACAAACGAAACAAATTATTTTACTTGGAGCTAGCATTTTATCAGTTGCTACTTTCTTATTATTTACATTATCAACAAATTCACCATCATTCCTCATTTATGTTGCAGTCGGATTATTCGGCTTAGGAATGGGGCTTGTGACACCCATTTATATGGTAACAATTCAAGCAGCTGTACCGGCCCATACGCGCGGAACGGCAGTTGGTTTAAACACATTTATTAATACATTTAGTCAAACACTAGGAGCTGCAATCTTCGGAACGATTTTCAATACGATGATTCACGCACGTGGCATTAAAAACCTTGATCTTGTATCTGGTGGCGGACACGGAGGAACTACAGCAAACGTAGTAACCGAATCGCAATCTGCATTAGCATCAAGTGTACACGTCATTTATATGAGTACTTTCGTATTAGCAGTATTTACACTAATTATCGCTTGGATTTTATTAAAACCAGCTACACAAACAAGTGAGCAATAAGTGTCTTCATCAGCAGCGAAATATGATGTATTTCAAGCAATTGCTGATCCAACCCGCCGAGAAGTAATACGGTTATTAAGTGATAAAGAGTTACCGATTTCAAAAATAACGGATCATTTTCCGATGAGTCGTACTGCGGTTGTCAAGCACCTTCATATTCTTTCGGAAGCAAATTTAGTAAGCGGAAGAAAAAGCGGAAGAGAGAAGATATATCGTTTGCATCCAGAACCATTAGAGGAATTACAACAGTGGCTCTCATATTATGAACGCTTTTGGGATAATAAATTGTCCATGCTGAAACATATTGTGGAGAATGAAGAGTAAATGCCAGATAAAGGAGCTAAAAAAATGTCTCAACAAAATACATTAAACGATATTAAACAAACAATAGTTTTTAACGCGTCTATTCAAAAAGTATGGAATGTAGTGTCAACTGCAGAAGGAATTGCATCATGGTTTATGCCGAATGATTTTGAATTAGAGGTTGGGCACGAGTTTCACGTGCAATCACCATTTGGACCATCACCATGTAAAGTGTTAGAAATTGATGAACCAAACCATCTATCTTTCTCATGGGATACAGATGGCTGGGTCGTTTCATTTAATCTGAAAGATCTAGGAGATAATAAAACAGAATTTACGTTAATTCACGGCGGCTGGAAACATCCTGATGAAATTCTTCCGAAAGCGAATGCGAAGAGCTCTATTATTCGCGATAGAATGAGCGGTGGATGGGTAGCGATTGTAAATGAAAAACTGAAAAAGGTTGTTGAAGGCTAATTGAGAAATTCTCAACATTTTTTCAACAGGACAAACACCCTCTCAGCATTCCCTCATAATATACTCACAAAGGCAATAAAAAATAAAAACTTCTCTCAACATGAAACTCCATCATTCATATTGAAAGAAGCGCCTTACTTATATCATGCGTACATCGTCTCTCCTCCTTCCCTCAAGAGGCAATACGCAAGATATAAAAAATCAGAAGGAATATGCCCACTACTTGAGTAGATGAAAGCTATGTTCTATTGCATTAACTGTTCTGACATTCACAATGAAAAACATCCGAATGATAAAGTATTCAAAAACGGTTTTTATATTGATCCATTTTTAGGTGATCGTTATCACCTCGGTATGTGTAAAGATGCCCAAGATCATGAAACAGAAGCAAACCTTTTAACGACAAAGAAATTAGGCGCACCCCAATCTATTATGAACGTATTACCAACCCATGTTGTCCCAACATAAATGATTCGTGTGAAAGTGTTTGATGAAAGTCACGAAAAAGACTTAGAAGACGCTGTAAATGTGTTTTTGAAAAAGATTGATGATAGTCACTTTGTAGATATTAAGTACCAAGTTGGTGTTTCCATTAACGATGATGAAAACCAAATTTATTGTTTTTCAGCAATGATTGTTTATAAAGCATAAATGTGTTTTTCTTCGCTTTTATGTGAAATAAATATAGGTGACTTTTTTAGAAAAATAGTACAGGGTGAAGAAAGAGGGCATATCCACTCATTTTTAAGCATAAAATGTAAAATCGCTAATACAATATACCTAAATCCGTTCTTTGCAAAGGAGGGAGAGAAGGTGGGGCACACAATAAAAATTGATATTACAAATAAAGTTGTAGCTAAATTTAGATCAAATTATTTGGAATTATATACGAGTAAATTTATGATAGGTAAGTTTTATGTCTATACTGAAGATAAACAATATGTGTTAGAAGACGGATATATATATGAAAATGGAAAGTTTTATCGCATCATAGATACGCACCGTGGCAATAATCAAGCGGCGGAGGGCTGCGATCTAGGATGGTGTTAAATGGAGGTGGATGATTTGTTTCAAATTGGTGATAAAATCGTTTATCCAATGCACGGTGCAGGGATCATCGAAGCAATTGAGGAGAAAGAAATATTAGGTACTTCGCGTCAATATTGTGTGATACGCATCCTTAGTAAAGATATGCAAGTAATGCTTCCGATGGATCAATTACAAAAATCAGGTATTCGTTATATCGTCGATAAAGGTACGTTAAAAGATATACTTCTTGAATTTCAAAATGGGGAATCAGACCCATCACTCTCATGGAAACAAAGATATACAATGAATATGGAAAAAATGAAAAACGGCAATCTGCAAGATAGTGCAGAAGTTGTTCGGGATTTACTTCGCCGTAATAAAGAAAGAGCATTAAACGCGAGCGAAAAACAAATGCTAGATAATGCACGCAAAATGATGATTAGCGAAGTTGCGCTCGTACAAAACGTTTCTGAACATCAAGCGACAGAATTTCTTCAAGAGACAATTAATCATTAAATGTATAGTGATTTAGAAGGGAAAGTTGTCGTTATTACAGGATCAGCAACGGGTCTTGGAAGAGCGATGGGAGTAAGGTTTGCTAAGGAGAAAGCAAAAGTCGTTATTAACTATCGCTCACGAGATTCAGAAGCGAACGATGTGTTAGAAGAAATTAAAAAGGTAGGCGGAGAAGCGATTGCTGTAAAAGGTGATGTGACGGTGGAATCAGATGTTATGAATCTCATTCAATCTGCTGTGAAAGAGTTTGGTACGCTCGACGTTATGCTTAATAATGCAGGAATAGAAAACGCGGTACCGTCGCATGAAATGCCGTTAGAAGATTGGAATAAAGTAATCAATACAAATTTAACAGGCGCTTTTTTAGGGAGCCGTGAAGCGATTAAATATTTTGTGGAACATGACATTAAAGGATCTGTCATTAATATGTCTAGCGTTCATGAGAAAATTCCGTGGCCACTATTCGTGCACTACGCAGCAAGTAAAGGCGGTATTAAACTTATGACAGAAACGTTAGCGTTAGAATATGCACCAAAAGGTATTCGAGTAAATAATATTGGACCAGGTGCAATTAATACGCCAATCAATGCTGAAAAGTTTGCTGATCCTAAAAAGCGTGCTGACGTAGAAAGTATGATACCGATGGGCTACATTGGAAAACCTGAAGAAATCGCAGCAGTAGCAACTTGGCTCGCTTCAGCGGAGGCGAGTTATGTAACTGGAATTACGTTATTTGCAGATGGTGGAATGACTTTATACCCATCGTTTCAAGCTGGGCGTGGATAAATGGATATATTTTTAGCGATTTTACCAGCTATATTTTGGGGAAGTATTGTGCTATTTAACGTGAAACTGGGCGGTGGACCGTATAGTCAAACGCTTGGTACAACGCTTGGTGCACTTATTTTCTCGATTGTTGTTTATATTTTTGTAAAGCCAGTATTAACTCCTACCGTTATTGGGGTTGGAATTGTGTCAGGTTTATTTTGGGCACTCGGTCAGGCGAATCAATTGAAAAGTATTGATTTAATGGGTGTTTCGAGGACGATGCCAATTTCAACGGGACTGCAATTAGTTGCGACGACTTTATTTGGCGTCATCGTATTTTATGAATGGTCCACGACAATATCAGTCGTCCTTGGAATTTTAGCGCTCGTTTGTATTATTATCGGTGTTATTTTAACATCACTTCAAAGTGAAGAAGAAAAAAATGCAGAGCAAGCAGCAAATTTTAAAAGGGGCATCATAATTTTATTAATTTCAACAGTTGGTTATTTAGTTTACGTAGTAGTTATTAGGTTATTTAACGTAGATGGTTGGTCGGCTTTATTACCACAAGCAGTTGGTATGGTGTTAGGAGGTATTTTACTTACGTTTAAACATCATCCATTTAATAAATATGCGATACGAAATATTATTCCAGGATTAATTTGGGCAGCTGGAAATATGTTTTTATTCATTTCGCAGCCGCGTGTCGGAGTCGCAACAAGCTTTTCACTATCGCAAATGGGAATTGTTATTTCGACGCTTGGCGGGATTCTTATATTAGGTGAAAGAAAAACGAAACGTCAATTAACAGGTATCGTTGTTGGTATCGTCTTTATTATTGCGGCCGGAATTATGTTAGGAATTGCAAAAGGTTAAATGAAAAAGATATGTGTAATGATGACGATGATATGTTCTATCTTTCTCTTTTCTCCAAGCGACTCTTTGGCGAAAGAATCGAAAGAACAACTTTTAGAGAGTGCGCTCTTAAATCGATATTACTCCGTTATAAGGCAAGCGACAGAAGATCAATATGAATGTGATTCAGTTATAAATATAAAGCGTCTCGGTAAGAAAGATGAATTCGTTCCTCGATTTGAAGTGACGCTACAATTTCTTACTTTTCAAGGTGCACATAATCCACCAAATGACAAAGTTACACTTACTTTGGAAGATAATTTAGATCACATAAAGATCAAGAAAGTGGAGAGAGAAAAAAATGTTTCTAGTGCGATCGCAGAAAAGGTTTATGCACGAGCGAAGGAAAAAATGAAAGCACACTCTAACGGTGTAGAGCGGTAAATGATTCGAGTATTGTTATTTGCACACTTGCAAGAAGAAGCAGGAACAAGTGAATTACGAATAGAGAAAGAAAATATTACGGTTGCAGATTTAAAAGATATTGTTGCCAATGAATATAATGTACCAATATCAGCGCCAATTATGGTTGCAATTAATGAAGAATACGCAAATGAAGATGATAAAATTCAATCTGGTGATGTTGTTGCACTCATACCACCAGTGAGCGGTGGTTAAATGACAAATACATATTATGAAGTAATTGATACAGAAATCTCGATTGAAGAGGTAGCGAAGAAGGTAATTCGCCGTGAATGCGGTGCTGTTACAACGTTTATTGGAACGGTTAGGGAGTTTACGAAAGGGCGTCGTACATTATACTTGGAGTATGTCGCTTATAAGACGATGGCAGAAAAGATGCTACAGAAAATCGGCTCAGAAGTGAAGGAGAAATGGCCAGATACACACGTCGCGATTACACATCGCATCGGTATATTGCAAATTTCTGATATTGCGGTTGTTGTGGCTGTTTCAACACCGCATCGTAAAGCGGCCTATGAAGCGAATGAATATATTATGGAACGCATAAAACAAATTGTTCCGATTTGGAAAAAGGAGTTTTGGGAAGATGGTGACTCGTGGATTGGTGACCAATTAGAAAAAACGCCATATCCGGCGGGAGAGCCTGGGAAGGAGTTATAAATGGGCAAAGCCTCTTCAATCATACAAATAGTAGGGTATCAAAATAGCGGGAAAACAACACTTGTAGAGAAAGTTGTGCATGCTTTAGCCGAAAGTGAAATGAAAGTTGCTACAATTAAACATCACGGGCACGGAGGTTTTCCAGAAGTAGCGCAAAAAGATAGTGAAAGACACAGAAAAGCCGGTGCTGTCGTAAGTAGTGTAGAAGGTGCGGGATTACTTTCACTTTCTTCGTTAAGAGAGGAATGGTCCTTACAAGAAATTATTCGCTTATATGAGTTTTTTGAAGTGGATACAATTTTAATAGAGGGCTATAAAAAAGAAAACTATCCGAAAGTAGTGTTACTTTGTTCTGCGGAAGACGTTGAACTTGTACATAAACTAGAAAATGTAGTAGCGGTCATTACGTGGTATAATGCGCCGGTAAACTTACGAGAAGAACATAAAGTATTTCATATAACAGAAGAAGAGTTGTACATAGACTGGTTTTTACAAACGGTTAGGAGTGCGAAATGAATGGTAGAAAAACGAATTCCAATTCAAGTTGCTGAGGCAGTAGAGCGGGTAATGAAATATGCGAAGCATGGTGAAGTAGAAGAAGTTTCTATTACGGAAAGTTACGGGAGAATTCTTGGGGAAGATGTTGTCTCAGATCATGACGTTCCTCATTTTGATCGTTCTCCTTACGATGGTTTCGCAATTCGAGCAGAAGATACGAAAGAAGCGAATCAAGAGAATCCAGTTGAATTTGAAGTGATAGGAGAAATTGGAGCGGGGTCTGTTTTTGTAGAAGAGGTAGGTTCTTTTGAAGCGGTTCGTATTATGACGGGAGCAGCTATTCCAGAGGATTGCAATGCAGTCGTAATGCTAGAACTGACAGAAGGATTTGAGAAGAACGGAAAAACATATATGAGGTTAAAGCGTCCTTTTAATAGTGGTGACAATGTGTCATTTAAAGGAGAAGATATAAAACAAAATCAAGTTCTCGTTAAGAAAGGTGTTGCAATCAAGCCAGGTGTTGCTGCGCTATTAGCGACGTTTGGATATAGTACTGTGAAAGTTGTAAAACAGCCTGTTGTCGGTATTGTAACGACAGGGAGTGAGTTACTAGAAGTACACGAGTCGTTAGAGCCAGGGAAGATTAGAAATAGTAACTCTTATATGATTGCCGCTCAAATTATGAAAGCTGGCGGAAAAGTTCGTTATTATGGTCAACTTGCCGATGAGCTAGATGCATGTTTTACAGCTGTTCAATCGGCGATGGATGAGGTTGATATTTTAATTACAACAGGCGGTGTGTCGGTAGGAGATTATGACTACTTACCAGCTATATACGAAAGATTACAGGCGAATGTCCTCTTTAATAAAATAGCGATGAGACCAGGAAGTGTAACGACAGTAGCTGAAGTTGATGGAAAGTTACTTTTCGGTTTATCAGGGAATCCGTCTGCTTGTTATGTAGGCTTTGAATTATTTGTGCATCCGATTATAAAAACATATTTGTATGCGAAGGAGCCTCACTTATATAGAGCTGATGCTATTTTACAAAAAGATTTTCCAAAGCCAAATCCATTTACTCGTTTCGTAAGAGCAAACGTGACGATCGTGGATGGGGCATTACAAGTGATGCCGGTCGGTTTAGATAAATCGAGTGCGGTATCTTCACTTGCGGATGCAAATGCGTTTATCGTATTGCCTGGAGGAACGAGAGGATTTGAGGCAGGGATGAAAGTATCCGTATTATTGTTAGAGCACTCCGAGGGATGTGATTGGCCATGGGCAAAGCCTCTTCAATCATACAAATAGATGTCTTCATTTACACACTTTAATGACCAAGGACGCGCGAAGATGGTTGATATAAGCGACAAAAAAACAACCGTTCGAACAGCAATTGCGCGCTCTAGCATTGTCGTAACGAAAGAAATTTACGATAAAATCTCTCACAACGAAATTGGGAAAGGTGACGTATTAGCAGTTGCCCAAATCGCAGGCATTATGGCTGCAAAACGCACTTCTGATATTATCCCAATGTGCCATCCTTTATTATTAAAAGGTGTTGACGTTTCTTTCGATTGGAAACAATCAGAAGAACAATATCGATTACTTATTGAAGTAAAAGTTAAAACAGAAGGTAGCACTGGCGTTGAAATGGAAGCTTTAACAGCTGCTTCTGCTACGGCTCTTACTGTGTATGATATGTGTAAAGCTGTTGATAAAGGTATGATTATTGGTGAAACGTACTTACTCGAAAAAACAGGTGGAAAAAGTGGAGATTATACGAGAAATTCGTAAATGCAGGAGCGATATTCAAGACAAATATTATTTCCTGGTGTTGGAGAAGAAGGGCAACGAAAAATAAGAGAGAAGCATGTGCTTATTATCGGCGCTGGTGCCCTAGGTGCGGCAAATGCAGAAGCGATTGTTAGAGCAGGTGTTGGAAAAGTAACGATTGCAGATCGTGATTATGTAGAATGGAGCAATTTACAAAGACAACAATTATATACAGAAGAAGATGCAAAGCAATATAAACCGAAGGCGGTAGCGGCAGCAGAACATTTAAAAGCAATTAATTCTGAGGTGGAAATTAATCCAGTTGTAACTGATGTAACGGTGCAAGAAATGGAAGAACTAGTGAATGGTGTAGACTTGATATTAGATGCGACAGATAATTTTGAAACGCGTCTTCTCATTAATGATATTTCACAAAAGTATAATATTTCGTGGATATATGGTGGTTGTGTCGGAAGTTATGGAGTGACTTATACAATTTTACCAGGGAAAACACCGTGTTTCCGCTGTTTAATGGAGCATCCGGCGAGTGGAGCAACATGTGATACAGTTGGTATTATACAGCCAGCGGTGCAGTTAGTAGTTGCGCATCAAATAACAGAAGCGTTGAAAATATTAGTAGAAGACTTTGGTGCGCTTCGTGAAACGATGCTATCGTTTGACCTTTGGAATAATCAGCAGATGGCATTTAAAGTGAATAGGCAGAAAAAAGATACGTGTTTATCTTGTGGAAGATTACGTACATATCCGAGTTTAACATTTGAAGCACAAACGAAAACAGAAGTGTTATGTGGGCGGAATACAGTACAAATTCGTCCAGGGATGCGGAAAGATTTTAATTTAGAAGAAATTAAAAAGCGTTTACAAAAAAGTGTAGAGGTAAAGGCAACACCTTATTTATTATCATTCCCGATCGAAGAATATCGATTTGTTCTATTTACAGATGGTAGGGCGTTTATTCATGGGACAAATGATATGAATGTAGCGAAAAGTTTATATGCAAGATATATAGGTTGAGTGGCGATGCAGGAGATGGTTAAAGACTTTTTTGGACGCCCACTTCAAGATTTACGCATATCTGTCATTGATCGTTGCAATTTTAGATGTACATATTGTATGCCAGCAGAAGTATTTGGGCCTGATTATGCTTTTTTGAAAGATGAGTTTTTACTGACGTTTGATGAAATCGAACGTTTGGCAAAAGTGTTTGTTAGCATCGGTGTACGAAAAATTAGACTTACTGGTGGCGAACCACTGCTTCGTAAAGATTTAACAAAACTTATTTCACGTCTCGTGAAAATTGACGGGCTAGTAGATATAGGGTTAACGACAAATGCGATTCATTTAACGAAACAAGCGAAGGCATTAAAAGAAGCTGGATTACATAGAGTGAATGTTAGTTTAGATGCGATAGATGATGATACATTTAGAAATATTAATGGTCGAAATATTAATACGAAACCTGTGATTAAGGGCATTATAGCAGCAAAAGAGGCAGGGCTTGAAGTAAAAGTAAATATGGTTGTGAAAAAAGGGATGAACGATCATCAAGTACTGCCGATGGCTGCATATTTTAAAGAACAAGGAATCACGCTTAGATTTATTGAGTTTATGGACGTTGGTAGTACGAATGGATGGAATTTTGATCAAGTAGTTACAAAGCGGGAATTAATTGAGACGATTCATGGAGTGTATCCGCTTGAGCCAGCTGAAGCGCATTATTTTGGTGAAGTTGCGAAACGATATCGGTATGTTGGAACAAATGTAGAAGTCGGTTTTATTACTTCTGTTTCTGAGTCGTTTTGTTCTTCTTGTACGAGAGCGAGAATTTCGGCGGATGGAAAGTTTTATACTTGTTTGTTTGCGACGCAAGGATTGGATATAAGGGAACTTCTTAGAGATAATCTTTCGGATGAAGAGCTATTACATGTGATACTAGATGTATGGATGAATAGAAAAGATAGATATTCAGATGAACGGACAGAAGAAAGTGCAAAAAATCGTCCGAAAATTGAAATGTCTTATATAGGAGGATAAGTGAAAGAGCGCGATAAACAAAATTCATTAAACTCTAATTTCAGAATTTCACCAAATCTTATTGGCCCTACTTTTCCTCCCGTTCCAACGGGATTTACTGGCATTGGGATTACTGGTCCAACCGGTCCACAAGGTCCGACTGGCCCACAAGGACCAAGAGGATTTCAAGGCCCGATGGGGGAGATGGGCCCAACAGGACCTCAAGGTGTGCAAGGAATTCAAGGGCCAGCCGGACAAATAGGTGCAACAGGACCAGAAGGACAGCAGGGGTCACAAGGATTGAGAGGACCACAAGGAGAAACTGGAGCGACAGGTTTACAGGGGGTGCAAGGATTACAAGGGCCCATTGGTCCAATAGGTACGACTGGAGTACAAGGGATACAGGGTGTACAGGGATTACAGGGTCCGATTGGAGCTACCGGACCTGAAGGTTCTCAAGGAATCCAAGGAGTGCAAGGGATACCGGGAGCAACAGGTCCACAAGGGATTCAAGGAGCGCAAGGAATCCAAGGGACAGAGGGACCGAGTGGAAGTATGGGAACAACAGGAGCAACAGGTCAAGGGATTACAGGCCCGACAGGAATAACAGGTCCAACAGGGATAACTGGACCTTCAGGAGGCCCTCCAGGTCCAACTGGCCCGACAGGAGCAACAGGTCCTGGGGGTGGACCGAGTGGAAGTACAGGGGTGACAGGAGCAACCGGAGCAACTGGAAATACTGGAGCAACAGGTCAGGGGCTAACCGGTCCGACAGGAAGTACAGGAGAAACAGGTGCGCAGGGGCTACAAGGAATCCAAGGAATCCAAGGGCCAATTGGCCCAACAGGTCCAGAAGGGCCGCAGGGAATTCAAGGTATTCCTGGTCCGACGGGAGTAACTGGTGAGCAAGGGATCCAAGGTGTTCAGGGGATTCAAGGAATAACGGGAGCAACCGGAGATCAAGGCCCACAAGGTATACAGGGAGCTATAGGACCTCAAGGTGTAACAGGAGCAACTGGAGATCAAGGTCCACAAGGTATACAAGGGATACCAGGTCCATCAGGAGCAACGGGATCACAAGGAGTTCAAGGGATTCAAGGTCCGATGGGAGATATAGGACCGACAGGTCCGGAAGGGCCAGAAGGACTTCAGGGCCCGCAAGGAATACAAGGAGTGCCAGGACCAGTTGGAGCAACAGGCTCAGAGGGTCCTCAAGGGATCCAGGGAATTCAAGGGCCAGTAGGAGCGACAGGTCCAGAAGGTCCACAAGGAATTCAGGGAATTCAAGGGGTTCAAGGTGTAACGGGAGCAACAGGAGTACAAGGAGCAACCGGAATTCAAGGAGTACAAGGGGAAATAGGAGCAACAGGTCCAGAGGGCCCGCAAGGAGTGCAAGGTGCTCAAGGGGCAATTGGTCCAACAGGTCCAATGGGGCCACAGGGAGTGCAAGGAATACAAGGAATTCAAGGACCAACGGGTGCACAAGGAGTGCAAGGTCTTCAAGGAATTCAAGGAATCCAAGGTCCGACAGGAATAACAGGAGATACGGGAGCAACAGGGGCGACAGGGGAAGGAACAACAGGACCAACTGGAACAACAGGTCCAACAGGGGTAACGGGACCTTCTGGAGGACCAGCAGGACCGACTGGCCCAACGGGACCATCAGGTCCGACAGGAGTGACAGGTCCATCCGGTGGGCCACCTGGACCGACCGGAGCAACCGGTTCGACAGGGGCAACCGGAGATACCGGAGCGACAGGGCCGGCTGGAGTGACAGGAGCAACAGGAGAAACGGGAGCAACCGGAGTGACGGGTTTACAGGGTCCCCAAGGAATCCAAGGTATACAAGGAGAAATAGGTTCAACAGGTCCGCAAGGAATTCAAGGTCCACAAGGGATACAAGGAGTAACTGGGGCGACGGGAGATCAAGGTCCCCAAGGAATCCAAGGTCTCCAAGGAATTCAAGGGCCAACAGGACCACAAGGAATTCAAGGAGCACAAGGTCCGCAAGGGATACAAGGAGCAACCGGAGCAACCGGAGCACAAGGCCCACAGGGAATTCAAGGGATACAAGGAATCCAAGGTCCGACCGGTCCACAAGGCCCAACTGGAATTCAAGGTGTGCAAGGGGAAATAGGTCCAACAGGTCCACAAGGTGTGCAAGGCTTACAAGGTCCACAAGGCCCAACCGGGGACACGGGAGCAACCGGTTCGCAAGGCCCACAAGGAATTCAAGGTCCAACGGGAATCACGGGAGCGACAGGAGCAACAGGAGCAACAGGGCTGCAAGGAATTCAAGGCCCGCAAGGAATTCAAGGTCCAACCGGAGCCACGGGAGCAACAGGTTCACAAGGTCCAACCGGTGATACGGGTCCAACAGGTTCACAAGGAATCCAAGGTCCAACTGGCCCAACAGGAGTTGGAGCCACTGGAGCGACAGGGGTGACTGGAGTTAGTACAACTGCAACGTATGCATTTGCGAATAATACATCAGGAACCGCTATTTCCGTTTTATTAGGCGGTACGAATATCCCATTACCAAACAATCAAAATATTGGACCCGGAATAACCGTTAGTGGTGGAAATACTGTATTTACAGTTGCGAATGCAGGGAATTATTATATAGCCTATACCATTAATTTAACGGCAGGATTACTTGTAAGTTCTCGTATAACTGTAAATGGCAGTCCGCTTGCGGGAACGATAAACTCTCCGACAGTGGCTACTGGTTCATTTAGTGCACCAATAATTGCTAACTTGCCTGCTGGAGCTGCTATTAGTTTGCAATTATTTGGATTAGTTGCAATAGCTACATTATCAACGGCAACGCCAGGAGCTACTCTAACTATTATTAGATTAAGTTAAATGCCTGCGCATATAAAAGAGTTTGTTATTGTTAATAATACTGGGAATATATTTACAGGTGACAATTTGAGTGATACTTCATTTACTGCTACGAAATCGTATAGTGGTTCAATGGGGTGTACTTGGATTGATGTTGTTACAGTAATAGGAACAGAGACGAAGCTTTGTTTACAGCCGGGTGATTCTGTGACGACAACATATACACGAGGTACTCCTGCTGGTACTGTAACAGGAACAAATATGGGGCAAAGTGTAAATGCATCGAGTATAGCGCAAGCTGTCCCTAATACAGATAATATGGATTCAATTGCTGGACTCCCTTAAATGGGGATTAACTTGCGTAAAGTAAAAATTATTAATAATACAGGAGCTGTTAATGTCGGCGACTGTTATGATATCTCACCTTTAGCTGTAGCGAAAATATATGCGGGTGCTGGAGGATCGAGTGCGGCTATTTTTTTAAATGGGAAACGCCAGTCAGAAGCAGTAATTAGAACATCGGTATTTCTTCCGCCGTTAGCAACGAGTACACGTACATTAGGTTCGTAGTTGTTTAAAGAAGAAACAAAAGGTTTTATTGTATATAAGGAGGAACGACATATGACAGAAGTAAAAACAATTACAACAGAAGAAGTGCAAGAACGTTTAGAAAATGGAGAAACGTTATTTTTAGTAGATGTAAGGGAAGATGAAGAAGTAGCGTCAGGGAAAATTCCAGAAGCGGTACATATTAAAATGGGTGATATCCCAAATAAAGTAGACTTCTTTAATAAAGAGAATGAATATATCTTTATTTGCCGTTCGGGAATGCGCAGTGAGAATGTATGCCATTATTTAAATGAGCAAGGATTTAAAACAATGAATATGGTTGGCGGTATGCTTCAATATGAAGGCGAAATGAAATAGGTGCAAATTGTAAAAAAGGAGAAGTTTGCATTAAATAAGTTTACGTTTGAGAATGGTAGGGAAATTCCTGTTCAAATGGGATATGAGACGTATGGTATTTTAAATAGAGAAAGGTCAAATGCCATTTTGGTTTGTCATTATTTTAGTGCAACAAGTCACGCAGCAGGAAAATACACTGTGCATGATGAAGAGTCTGGTTGGTGGGATGGGCTAATTGGACCTGGAAAAGCGATTGATACAAATAAATATTTTGTTATATGTACTGATAATCTTTGTAATGTACAGGTGAAGAACCCGTATGTAATTACAACGGGACCGAAGTCGATTAATCCAGAAACAGGGGAAGAATATGTTATGGATTTCCCTGTGTTTACCTTTCTTGATGTAGCTCGTATGCAATATGAGTTAATAAAAAATATGGGAATCTCAAGGTTACATGCTGTAATAGGGCCGTCGGTGGGGGGAATGATTGCACAGCAATGGGCTGTTCACTACTCTCATATGGTAGAGCGAATGATTGGCGTTATTACGAACCCGCAAAATCCAATTATAACGTCAGTAAATGTAGCGCAAAATGCGATTGAAGCAATTCAACTAGATCCAAGTTGGAAGGGCGGGAAATATGGAGAAACACAGCCAATGCAGGGGCTTCATTTAGCAAGTAGAATGATGTTTATGAACGCGTTTGATGAGCATTTTTATGAAACGGCATTTCCTCGTAACAGTATTGAGGTAGAACCTTATGAAAAGTTTTCTACATTAACATCATTTGAGAAAGAGATAAATAAAGTGACATACAAAAGTATGGAGTTAGTAGATGCAAATTCGTGGATGTACACTGCGAAAGCAGTTTTATTACATGATATTGCGCATGGATTTTCTTCTTTAGAAGAGGCTCTTTCTAGCATAGAAGCGAATGTACTTATGATTCCGTGTAAACAAGATTTACTTCAACCATCTCGTTCCAATTATAAAATGGTAGACATTTTGCAAAAACAAGGGAAGTATGCGGAGGTCTATGAAATAGAAAGTATAAATGGGCATATGGCGGGAGCGTTAGATGTTCATTTATTTGAAAAGAAAGTTTATGAATTTTTAAATCGGAAAGTGTCTAGTTTTGTGTAGATGATTTGGAATTGGCTACGTAAGAAAAAAAAATCAAATACACCAGAAACAAAAGAAGCAGATAACCAGGAGCAGCAGTCTAGTAATCAAGAGAATGAGAACAAAGATCAGACTAGAAGTATGAAACATAATAAAGGTGAAAGTAGCGAGCAAAAAAAATCGGAACAAGATGATTCTTCTCATGAAAAACAGCAAAACTCGAAACAAGACGATTCTTCTCATGAGAAAAGATGAATGAGAAAAGATGATTCTTCTCATGAAAAACAGCAAAACTCGAAACAAGACGATTCTTCTCATGAGAAACAACAAAACTTTAAACAAGATGATTCTTCTCATGAGAAACAGCAAAACTCTAAACAGGATGATTCTTCTCAACAGAAACAGCAAGACTCTAAGCAGGACGACTCGTCTCAAGATAAGCAACAAAACTCTAAGCAGGACGATTCGCAAAGCTCTGGAAGTAATAGTATTTATGATTTTTCGAAGCCAGAAAAAGACCGTATTCATTCACTACAAGATTTAATAGAGAAGCTCAAGAGGTCTAGTGACTTTGTTAATTATCACACATCTAATGATGAAACGATGCCTTATTGGATTTCTTACTATCGACCTTCACTTGATGGGGAGAAATTGCAAAAGTATTTAATGCCTACTCTTTTAGAACGACCTAATGCTTCACTAGAAGAACTGAAAGAACATATTCCGATGAGTGGTATCACAATTACGAATGACTTACAAAAAATTGAGGACATGGTTTTAAAAGGACATGCGATTATTCAATTGAACCAGCAAGATCAAAAATGTATGCTTGCAAACATTGCAATTGATAATTATCGTGCACCAACTCCGCCTTTAAATGAATCGACTGTTATCGGTCCTCAAGAAGGCTTCGTAGAGGATATTGATACGAATATTAATTTAGTTCGAAAACGTCTTCCCGTTTTAGATTTACAAACAAAAGAAATGATTGTTGGCGAGTTTTCCAAAACAAAAGTTGTCATGATGTATTTAGATAACCTCGCTGAAAAAGATAATGTTGATTTTCTAGAGGAATCTTTACGAGCTCTTGAATATGATCAAATTAACGATAGTGCTTATATACAAGAATTGATGGGAGAAAAGTCGATTTTCCCTCTCTATATCAATACAGAACGTACTGATAGAGTTACAAAAGCACTCATTGATGGAAAAATCGCTATTTTTGTCGATGGCTCTCCTAGTGTTTTACTAACACCTGTATCCTATTTCGATTTTTTCATTTCACCTGAAGACTATAACGTCTCTTGGCTATACGCTACATTTTCAAGGATTTTACGTCTTATCGCCGTTCTATTCTCGATATGCGCTACACCGTTATACGTTGCAGTTTTAAATTATCATTATGAACTTATTCCAAGTGATTTACTTGAAACTTTAATTTTATCAAGGGCACAAGTACCATTCCCGCCTTTAATTGAAGCACTATTTTTAGAACTCGCAATTGATTTATTAAGAGAAGCTGGCGCGAGGTTACCGATGAAAGTTGGTCAAACACTCGGTATTGTAGGCGGTATCGTAATCGGGCAAGCATCTGTACAAGCTGGTTTAACGAGTAATATTTTATTAATTATCGTTGCCTTATCAGCACTCGCTTCCTTTATTACGCCTATTTATAAAATGGGTAACGCTGTTCGATTACTACGTTTCCCATTTCTAGCATTCGCAGAAATAGGAGGGCTCTTCGGCATCTCTCTTGGATTTATCTTTTTATTTACCCATCTATTTAGACTTACTTCCTTACGTAAACCGTATGCTTTGTTTTATCCAACAAGACAACAATCTGTTAAAGATTCTTGGATTCGTTTTCCTTTAACGATGATTGATACAAGAGATGTACAAGCAAGGCCACAACATGTGAAAAAATCAGCAAAAGGGATTTCAACAAAACATAAATCGGATTTTGATGATTAAATGAGTAAAGTTCAAGAAAAATATCAAATATCTCCTATCTTTGTTTTCTTCTTAATTCACAGTGCACAGTTTGGTGCCGGGGTTCTCGGTTTCGCTCGGATTATTGCAAAAGCCGCTGGATACGACGGCTGGATGGGAGTTTTAATCTCAGGATTCTGTATCCATATTCTTATATGGATGATGTATGTCTTATTAAAAGAAACAAACGGTAATTTAATTGATTTACATCGGCAAACATTTGGAAAATGGCTTGGGGACGGTATTAATATCATCTTTGCTGCTTATTTTTTAATCGTCAGTATTTCCGTCATTCGAACATACGTTGAAATTATTCAAGTGTGGATGTTTCCTACCGCTTCAACTTGGATGTTAACACTATTTTTATGCTTAGTTAGCTACTACATTATTTCTTCTGGCTTTCGTGTCATTACTGGTATTTGCGTCATCTCAGTTGGTGGTACATTGGGATATTTATTGCTTAGCCTATTCGTTTTGAAATACTCACATTGGGATAATTTACTTCCTATATTCACACATTCTTTTTCAGATATTTTAAAAGCCTCTCAACTGTCCATCTACAGTATGACCGGTTTTGAGATTTACCTCATGGTGTATCCATTTGTAAAAAAACCTATGCAATCTCATAAATACGCTCAACTGGGGGCACTATTTTCAAATCTTCTATATTTATTTAGTACCCTTTTAGCCTTTGCATTTTTTAGTGAGAAACAATTGTTAAAAACGATATGGTCGCAACTTTCTATGACCCAAGTAATCCAATTACCATTCATAGAAAGACTAGAATATATTGCAATTTCAGGCTATGCACTTGTTATTATTACAAGTTTTATCCTTCCCTTATGGGCGGCAATAAGAGGGACTCACGAAATATTCCGTGTAAAACAAAGGGGTATTTTAATCGCTTTTATCCTTATCACCCTCATTGTTTCACAACTTTTAACAAACAGGCACGATATTAACAATTTTATTAGTAATGCATCAAAAGTTAGTTTTTGGCTCATTTATGTATATATCCCAATTCTATTTATTATTGTGTGGGTGAAAAGAAAATGGAAAAAATCAAAAGCAAAAGCAAATTAAATGGAAAAAATCAAAAGCAAAAGCAAATTAATACTGATTTCTTGTATAACATTCTTCAGTCTAACTGGATGTTTACAAAAAAATATTATCGATGATGTACAACTTATTCAAGGAAGCATTTTTGATGTAGCAAAAGATAATAAAGTAAAAGTGACATTCGTTTGTCCCATTCAGAAAAAGGGAAATAAAGTTCAAGTTTTTGAAGGCAGCGCAAATGCGGTAAAACAAGTAAAAGCAGACACATCTTTAGAGTCTTCTCAACCGTTTGCTAGCGGACAAATGCGTGTCGCTCTATATACGATAAGACTTGCCAAAAAAGGAATGTCTACTTCATTCGATACATTACTTCGAGATGTGAATATAGGAAACGCTTTATATGTTGCTTTATTAGAGGGGAATGGTACTGAACTTTTAAAAGGCAAATATACAACCTCATACAACGTTGCAATTTATATAAAAAAGTTGCTAGAACATAATATGGAGACCGGTCCTTTACCAAGGGATAATCTGCATGTAGGGGCATTCCGTTATTATCAAGAAGGGCAAGACTACTATATTCCAATTTTAAAGAAACATGGTGATAAAATAAAAATCACCGGAATTGGTCTTTTTAAAAAAGATAAATATATCGGTAAAATTGTGCAAAAAGATATGTTCATATTTAAAGGACTATTAGAAAAACATAAATTAGATTCACATGAATTTAAAACAGATTCTGCGTACGTAATGATTAATAATATTCGTTCTGTTCCAACTTACGATATAAAGATTAAAAACGGAAAGCCTTCTTTTTTCATTCACGTTCATCTTGATGCACGTATTCAAGAACTATCGAAACAAATTAACTTAGAAAATAACAAGAACACAAAAAACATTGAAAAAAATGTCCAAAAACAATTGAATGTACAGGCTGCCAAATTAATTAAGCAGTTTAAATCTTTAAACGTCGATCCCCTCGGGCTAGGAGCAAAATATAAACACCATTATCGCCCATTCAAATTAGAAGAGTGGAGACAAATGTACAAAGATGTTCCGATTCATATAAAATACACCGTAAATATTACAAATTCTGGTGTGATTGAATGAATGGGGGAGCTTATGTCTAAAAAATTAGTAAAGCCTATTTTAAACGGTATTTTATTTCTCGGCGTCTTTTTATTTGCTCATACATACTTAAAAAATGTTTCCTTCACACGTTATTTACTTGTCGTTATACCGATGTTACTCGTTGGTATGTTCGGCATCGACCTTATTTTATCCATTTTAATAAAAAAAGAAGAATAAATGACAAACGAAAAAGGTTTAGATAAAGGGTACGAGCTTGTTGCAAAAATGCATGAAGATTTCGGACATCCTGTAACAAATACTCCAACAAAACTAACAGAAGAGCGCGCAAAAATCCGTGCAAGTTTTATGCAAGAAGAGCTAGAAGAATTTCTAGAAGCAACTACTGTTGAAGATCAATACGATGCACTTATTGACCTTATTTACTTTGCATTCGGAACGTTTGCAGAAATGGGCGTACGTCCAGATAAAGGATTCGAGATTGTAAACAACGCAAACATGGCAAAACTATTCCCTGATGGGAAACCTCGATTCCGTGAAGGCGACGGCAAAATTTTAAAACCAGAAGGCTGGCAAGCACCAGAACCACAACTTCGTGCTGAAATTGAACGTCAGCGCCAAGAAGCTGAAAAAAACTGCTAGATGAATTTATTACCTCAAACCTCTTCATCTACAGAGCATGTAGCTCATAAAGGTGAAGAAATAGCATTTATTATGGAGGGGCATGTAACTCTTTACTTAAATGATGAGGTTTTACTTCTCTATACAGGCGATAGTGTTAAAATCCCGCCGTATGCAAAACATAAATGGGAAAACCCTTCTTCTAATAAAGTGATTGTTATATTTGGATTAACTCCACCATTTTTTAATACAATATCATATTGAGTGCATAGAGCTACTTTTACAAATGTAGACAACAGTAAACAAGAAAGCTTTGGAAAAAAAGCAATGTATGAAGTCACAAAAGAAGGCTTGAAGAAAGTAGAAAAAATGCCAGAAGCAACAATTTTAGACGGAAATCAATTTGCATGGTCCTTAAAAGGATATAGTGATCGAGAAATTGCAAAAGTAGATTATAACAAAATGGCAGAAGAGATGAAGGTAAAACTAGAAGCTGGTGTACCACATTCCTACTTTACTAGTACGTATGCAAGTATTAAAGTTCAGAACGCATCCGGTAGCGTTATATACAATAAGGAAATCGTGGGGAATAGACAACAAAGTGCTGAAACCCAAATAGTGCCTATAAAAGTGGGAGATTATATAGAATTTACTCATTTAGAAGGGGAAGCAGCAAAGGAAAAGACACGAGCAACTTTAATGAATCTTGAAAATAAAAAACATGAGACTATTGGAAAAAAAGCAAGGTATCAGTTTACAAAAGAGGGTTTAAAGAAAGTAGAAAAAATGCCAGAGACAACAATTTTAGACGGGAAACAATTTGCATGGTCTTTTAAAGGATATAGTGATCGAGAAATTGCAAAAGTAGATTATAATAAAACAGCAGAAGAGCTGAAAATAAAGTTAGAAGCTGGCGTACCGCATTCTTACTTTAATAGTACCTATGCAAGTATTAGAGTCCAGAACTCGTCCGGTAGCGTTATATACAATAAGGAAATTGTGGGAAATAGACAACAAAATGCTGAAATCCAAACAATACCTATAAAAATAGGAGATTATATAGAATTTACTCATATAGAAGGGGAAGCAGCAAAGGAAAAAACACGAGCGACTTTAACTAACCTTTAGTTGTCATTACATATTAAAAATGAAAAGTTAAATGTGTCTTGGAAATTGAAAGAACAAAGTACTCCGCAGTTTAAAGGGGAAATTGAAATCTATAACAATGAAAAGTTAACGGGACAACCTTTGAAAGTAATCGACAATATTAAGTCTTATCAAACTGAGATAAGTCAAACTATGCAATTGCCTCAATCAGCTTATGCAAAAATTACATTAACAGATATATTTGATCGAACTGTAGAGAAAAAAGTAGGAATTACAAATGGAAATTCTGATATTTTAGTAGGGAATCAATTTGCATGGTCACTAAAAGGAATTAGTGATTTCGAGTTTGCTAAAATCAATTTCAATAAGTCGACTGAAGAAATGCAAATTGACTTAAAAGCAGGCGTACCGCATCATTATTTTAATGAAACGTATGCGAGTATTAAAGTGCAAAATGCATCAGGAAAAGTAGTATACAATAAAGATATTTATGGAAACAAACAACAAAATGCTGAATCGCAAAAAGTTCCAGTCAAAGTAGGCGATTATATTGAGTTAACACATCTAGAAGGTGTGCTGTGCATAGAGCTACTTTTACAAATGTAGATGTTAAAGGGGGAAAAAACATTGAAATTGAAAAAAACTGTAAGTTCATTAGTATTAAGTGCTGCAATACTTGGTTCAGGAGCAACAGCAGCATTTGCTGCAACACAAAATGTAGGGGGGGGGACATGGAATTATGGAACCGGTGGTGGTTCAGTTTGGTCAAATTATTACCACGGAAGCAAAGTTCACAAATCTTCAGTAATCGGAGCATATTATTATAGTTCTCCATGGACGAACCCAGGTTACACTTCATATGCAAGTGCACCTGATACAGCTGGTGTAGATGAATCTTATTGGTCTGTTAAATAAATGGAGACTGGTATGAAAAAAATATTAATTACTTTAGTACTTGTAGCCTATGCTGTATCTTCATTTGTATTTACTAAGCACTTTGAAAAAAGAGAAATGGTAAATATAAATTTTTCTGATAAAAATGGAATTCAAGTGGTTGAATTGAATAAAGATGAACGCCCGGAAGATAAACTGAGAAAGATTGAGGAATTATCCAAAAAGGAAAAAATCAACATCTATAAATTATCATATAAACCGATTAAAACTTCAAAAAAACAAAAAGTAATTATCTATGCAGCTATAGGGGATGAAACACAATTTAAACAAAAATATCCACTAGAATGGGGAAAGATATTCAATCAAGATCATTCCGTAGCAAGTTATTTGTCATCAAGAGATACGAAAGATAAAGAGCAGGTTGGAAAGATAAACATATTTTCACCTGAACTTATGGTAGAAATTAAACCTATAGAAGCGGCAAAAGATGAAAACTTGAGAGGCGCTTATTTTATTGATAGTAACAATCCAAACGTTGTTCAAAAGGTAAAAGAGAAATTAAATACCGAAATCGGGTTCAAAACAGAAGAGTCAGAACGAGCAGGTGCTATGAACATCCTAGAAAATCAGGGAGTTGATAAGTACTTTATTATAGTTCTTACTATAGTTCTGTTACTCATCTTCTTGAGTTTTTTATATTATATATTATTAAATTATAAAAGTTTGGCAATTAGAAAACTGTTTGGATATACGGATAGAGAACTGATTTTTAAGCATCTATTAAAAGAAAGTATTCAAATTCATACGTTATCCTTAATCGTAGTTATTATAGGACAAGTAATGTACTTGTTTTTTTATAATAGGATGAGTAAATTCTTAGATTTTGGTAGTACATGGATTGTGTGGCAATTAATTTTTTCAGGTATTTCTATTCTAGTTAGCCTACTTCCTTCTTTAATGATATATCATATAAAAATTCTGGAACTATTAAAAAATAAAAAACCATTAAAACTAGTTCAATTTTTAAATTATAGTTCAAAGTTTATCTTTTCGATTTTTCTAATTATCTTCTCTTTTAATCTTATAAATTATTATCAAGATCTATCTGTACAAAACTCTAACCAGGAAAAATGGGATACAACAAAAAATTATAGTTTTTATGAATATCAAAGTAATATTATAGGCGACCGCACAAACTGGGAATATGAAACTGGAATTAAAAGCAAGAAACTTTTTGGAATAACTAACCAAAAAGGGGCTTTGCTTATAAAACCATCAGATGGTATAACGTACAAAAAACAGTTAGAGTATAACAATTCTTTAAACAATACTATAGGAGATGTTAAAGAGTATGATCCTCACGGCGGTAACACCCTTCAAGTGAACTCTAATTATTTACATGATAATCCAGTTTATGATTTGAATGGTAAAAAAATCAATATCGATGCTGATTATGGTGATTATTTAGTTATATTAGTTCCCAATAAATATCGCAGCAACGAAGCTGATATTTTAAAAATGTATAAAGAATGGTATCAATTCACAAGGTTTATTGATGAAGATAAACATAAGGAAAGCATAGGAGAAAAAATTGAACCACATAAACAGGTTGAAATTAAACTTACCTATATCCAAGATAACCAAAAACATTTTTTGTATAATCCTATGCTAGAGGTTAAAAACCAAAATTATAGCAAGGGCGCTATATTGATTGTTATTAACTCCGAAAATATGGGAGGAGACAGCTATTTAAGTTATTTAACTGGGCGTTATTTTTTCCCAAAAATAGATAATCCAAGTCAGCCTTATAAAGAATTAAAAGAAGACATTAAAATCGCAGGTCTTCAAGATATCATTCTTACAACGCCGTCATTATATAGTATTGTAGATGATTATCTCTTTAAATTAAAAAGCGAACTTCAATTTACTCTTCTTTTTGTAACATTATTACTTAGCATAGAGATTATTATTACTTGTTTTACAATTTTAAATTATTTAGAAAGAAATAAATTTATTCATGCCGTTCAAAGAATCAATGGCTTTGATTTTTATAAGCGACACAGTAAAATCTGTTTTCTCTTAAGTCTTTTTTGGTTAATAATTTATTTAGGTGCATTAACATTTAAATTAGCAACTTATACAATTATTTCACTTATAATTCCAACTTATTGGTTAGTTGAATTATTAATTGTTTATTTCATCATTCGATTTGTAGAAAAGAAGAAAAATAAGGACGTATTAAAAGGAGCGTAGGTGGAAATTGAGCTAAAAAATATATCTAAGAAATATGAAAATAAACAAGTGCTTGATAATTTTAATTTGGTTGTAAATAAAGGAGAAATGATGGCTATTACGGGTCAAAGTGGAACCGGAAAATCAACGCTATTAAATATAGTAGGTCTTTTAGAAGAACCAGATTCTGGAGATGTAATTATACAAGGAATAGAAAACGCTTGGAAAAACGAGAAAAAACAAATCGAGCTTTTTAGATATACAATAGGCTATCTCTTTCAAAATTATGCATTAATTGATAATGAGACTGTGAGCAAAAATTTAGATGTAGCACTAGAATATGTTAAGTTACCTAATAAAGATGACAAGAAAAAAGAAGTTCTAAAAAAAGTTGGGTTACTAGACAAATTAAACAGTAAAATTTATCAACTTAGTGGTGGAGAACAACAAAGAATAGCATTAGCTAGGCTCCTGTTAAAAAAGAATGATATCATTCTAGCAGATGAGCCAACTGGATCATTAGATGAAGTGAATCGGGATCAGGTGCTTAGTATATTAAAGTCATTAAATAATGAAGGAAAAACAATTCTAATTGTTACTCATGACCCTGAAGTGTCTAAAATGTGTACTAATGTTGTTACACTATAATTGAAAATTGCTGTATCGGAATGGAGAACATTGAAAAAGAAAAAAGTTAAGGCTATTGCGTTATGTAATTTAGTAAGTATAAGTAAGAAAAATAAAAGCTCTTCATTTGCAGAAGCAAACAAAGAGAAAAGTCATGAGCGACCGTCAGGGAAAGAAATTGGTATAATTCCTTTCAGCGAAGGTTTAAAGCAATTCTTCTTATAAATGTCAGGGCTAAAAAGTAAGTTACAAGATTATACTGTATTACTTTTGGGTCTTATTATATCTATTTCAATTTTCTATATGTTCCAAACCCTAGCGCAAAATAAAGCATTTCTTGAATCTAATACACAGATGCCTGCTATTGTATTTGCATTTCAAATTGGCTCCGTTTTACTAGCAATTATAACGTTCTTCTATATTTTATATGCAAATTCTTTCTTATTATCCCTTCGCCAAAAAGAGTTTGGGATGTATATGATGTTAGGAGCAAAAAAACATAAAGTTACACTACTTATGTTTATTGAAACAATCGTATTAGGTGCAGCGTCACTTGTGATTGGAATTACAATTGGTGTGGGACTTGCAGAAGGTATCGGTCAGTTATTGATGAAACAGTTGGAGTTTTCTGGTGAGGGTTATCAAGTATTTTATATTCCATCTATGACTGTTACTTGCATCTTCTTTTTCGCCTTATTTGTACTATCAGCCATCATGAATAGTATGAAATTGTCACGTATTTCTGTTTTGCAGCTTGTACATGCAGATGCACAAACAGAGCGTGTCGCAGTAAAAGGTAAAATGACAGCTGTAGTTGCATTCCTTGGTTTGATTTTACTAGGTATTGGTTATGCATCACTGATCTATATATCACAGCTACAGGGAGATGATATACTGACAACTCCTACATTCATGGCTATTGGATTAATCGCAGCAACAGTTGGTACTTATATGCTATTTGGATCTCTTCTCCCCGTTATGATTAAAAAGGTACAGAGTAATAAAAAACGTAGGGAAAAAAGGCTGAATGCTTTTACTTTTGCTCAATTAAACTTCCGTATTACCAGCCTAACCAATGTACTGGCAACTGTAGCAATCTTAGTAGCTCTTGGAGCTGGTGGAATTGCTTGTGGTATGGCGTTTAAAAACGATGTTCTAAAACAGACTGATAAAGGAACGATTTATGATTCAGTAGTTCATAATCCAACAGTGGAAAAAAAGAAATTGTTAGACGGTATTCCATTTAAAGAGAAACTTGAATATCGCTACAAGGTGGATGATAGGTATGTTTATTATATAAAAGAGGAGCTAGAGAATAATCGTCCTTTAGTAAAAGATAGAAAAAATGAAAAGGCAATCAAAGTTTCAGAGAAAATTCCCATGAATGCATTTGCATTGTCAAGACAATGGGGTAAAGATGATGGAAAACCAAAACAATGGAGCGATGCTTTCCAAACAATTCAACCAGAGTATATGTATCCGAATCATGAAGTGAAAATTGTCAATCAAAACATATATGATAATATGAAAGGTACAGAAAATACCGTGTTTATTGGGAAAACAGATAATTTTGGCGCATACTTAAAAGAATGGAAAAAACTTGATGAATTACAGGTAGTTAAATATAAAAATGTGAAAGCAGAAGAACTGGGTAGTAAGTATCAAACATATAAGTGGAATCAAAGTTTTTCTAGCGGACTCATGTTTATGGGCTTCTTCGTTGGAATTGCGTTCTTAGCAATGATGGCAAGTTGTCTGATGTTTAAAGTTCTGTCTGGTGCGTCCAAAGAACTCGCACGTTATCAAATGCTTCGTAAAATCGGTGTTCGCCGAGAGTTATTAACACAATCGATTTATAAAGAGTTATTTTTTGTATTCTTAGTCCCAGCAATTGTGGGTATTGTTCACGTATTAGTTGGTATGAACATGTTCAGCCCTCTTTTAATTGATCCGTATTTCCGTATATGGTTACCACTTGTTATTTTTGTAGTAATTTACTCGATTTATTACTTGATTACAGTTCAATTATATAAAGGAATTGTACTCCCGAAAAAAGATTAAATGAAACCAGTTGTAGATGTAAAAAACATTCAAAAATTGTACGGTAAAAAAGGTGAGAATCAATCGCACGCGTTAAAAGGTGTATCATTCTCAATTCAAGAGGGGGAGTTTGTCGGTGTTATGGGGCCATCTGGTTCGGGTAAAACAACATTATTAAATGTAATTTCTACGTTAGATAAAGCGACAGGCGGCGTTGTTGAAATTGCAGGAACGGATATTACGAAAATGAAGCAAGGTGAGCTTTCTGATTTCCGTTCGCAAAAATTAGGATTTATTTTCCAGGACTTTAACTTATTAGAGAATTTATCTATATATGAAAACATTGCACTCCCACTTTCACTTCAAGGTGTTTCATCCCGTAATATTGGAAAGAAAGTAGAAAAAGTAGCTGATATGTTAGGCATTACAGCAATACTTCAAAAGTATCCTTCTGAAGTATCTGGTGGACAAAAGCAACGTTCCGCAGCAGCACGTGCGTTAGTTCATGAACCTGCAATTATTTTAGGAGACGAGCCGACTGGAGCTCTAGATTCTAAAAATGCAACGAGTTTACTTAATGCCATGACAAGTCTAAATAAAGAGCAAGGTGTATCCATTATGATGGTTACGCATGATCCTTACAGCGCAAGTTACTGTCAGCGTATTTTATTCATCCAAGATGGTGAGCTATATAAAGAAATTCATCGCGGTGGTACACGTGAAGAGTTCTATAAAGAAATTTTAGATGTGCTTGCAAACTTAGGCACACAAAAAGCGTAAGTGAATGATATTGCCAATGGAAAACTGGGTTTGATAATTGGGATTGAGGGGAAAGACGAATTGACCCAACTTGCTCAAAATATAAATTATATGTCCAAGGAATTGGAGGATACATTTGAACAGGAAAGACGATTAGAACGTACAAAAAATGAACTTATAACTAACGTATCTCATGACTTACGCACACCGTTGACATCTATTATTGGTTATATAGATTTATTAAAAAGAGGGCAATACAACAGTAACACACAATTACAGGAATACCTTGAAACCACGTATTCAAAGTCACAGAGACTGAAGTATTTAATTGATGAGCTGTTTGAATATACTCGTTTATCAGGCATAGATGCTAAGTTAAACCTTAATGAAGTTGATTTATCAGGTTTGTTGGAGCAAATAATTGGAGAATACATTCCTATATTTGAAAAGGAAAGTTTAATCGTTCAAAAATCAATCACGCAAGAAACAATACCTATCTCCATAGATGTAGAAAAAATGGTACGTGTTTATGAAAATCTTTTTATGAATGCGATAAAGTACAGCATGAAACCTTCCGAGTTATCCGTATGTCTTGAACTGATAGGTAACAAAGCAATTTTGAAAGTATCAAATAAAGTCGAGAAGCCGCCTGTTAGCGATCCAAATAAATTGTTTGAAAGGTTTTTCAGGGGGGACAAGGCAAGAAAAGATGACCAGGGAAATGGTCTGGGGCTTGCTATTTCAAAAAGAATTGTTGAACTTCATCATGGTAATATACATGCAGAATATAAAGACGGCTGGATGTCCTTTATTGTTGAACATCCAATCAAATAGATGAAAGGGATGGACAATAATGCACCACATGGCTTCTTCGGAGGTGGATCGGACAGTTATGAACAAATGATGTTAATGGGAGGAGCAGGGCAACAAGGATACGGTGGAATTCCGAGCTGGATGGGTGGAGCACATGGAGGGTTTCCAACATCGGTGGTTGGAGCACAAACAGGGATTCCGACATTGGTAGGAGGAGCACAAGGGGGAGTACCTGTAGGTATGCCAACTACATTTCCATCTTTCGTAGGAGGAGCACAAGGAGGAGTACCTGTAGGTATGCCAACTACATTTCCATCTTTTGTGGGAGGAGTACAAACAGGATTTCCTGTACCTGGCGTCGGTGTTGTAGCTGGTGGAGTCGGAGGCTTCCCTCAAGGTGTTCACGGTCATCATGTGCACCACGGCCATCACCAACATCATGGTCATCATCAGCATCATGGTCATCATCAACATCACGACCATCACCAACATCATGGTCATCATCAACATCACGGCCATCACCAACATCATGGCCATCATCAGCAACAAGTACATCATCATGGTCACCACCATATTCATCCGCAAGCTGTTCTTTTCCAAACACACCAAGGTCAACAGCATCACCAAGGTCAACAGCATCACCAAGGTCAACAGCATCACCAAGGTCATAGTATATTTGAAGCTCATTTCTGATTGAAGAACGTAACAAAAGCTTCAAACGACGATTTAGATTCAATCTTACATATAGATATTGATGTAATCGGAGACGATAGTAGACGAAATTATATTAAACACGCTATTGATGAGGAGAAATGCATCATTATAAAAGAAGACAAGTCTATTTTAGGTTTTCTGACGTATGATACGAACTTCTTTAGCTACACGTTCCTCTCATTAATCATTGTTTCGCCAACAAAAAGAAGACAAGGCCATGCAAGCTCATTAATCTCCTATATGTTAAGTAATTCTCCTACGCAAAAAATTTTTTCTTCAACGAACGAATCGAATGCAAATATGCAAAAAGTTTTTAAAGCGAATGGATTTATGCGTAGTGGAATAATTGAAAACTTAGATGAAGGCGATCCAGAAATTATTTTCTATATAAAAAAGCTCAGAGCATAAATGAGTTTTAATCATCAAGAAGTTGAGAAGAAGTGGCAAGGGTACTGGGAAGAGAATAAAACATTCCGTACGCCAGATGAAACAGAAAAACCAAAATTTTATGCACTAGATATGTTCCCATATCCATCAGGTGCAGGCCTACACGTAGGACATCCAGAAGGTTATACAGCGACAGATATTTTATCTCGTATGAAGCGTATGCAAGGATATAACGTTCTTCATCCAATGGGATGGGATGCATTCGGTCTTCCAGCAGAGCAATATGCACTTGATACTGGAAACAGCCCGGCAGAATTTACAGAGCTTAATATTAATACGTTCCGTAATCAAATTAAAGCATTAGGTTTCTCTTACGATTGGGATCGTGAAGTAAATACAACGGATCCAAACTACTACAAGTGGACGCAATGGATTTTCTTAAAACTATTTGAAAAAGGCTTAGCTTACGTTGATGAAGTACCTGTAAACTGGTGTCCAGCACTTGGTACAGTACTTGCGAATGAAGAAATAATTGACGGTAAGAGTGAGCGCGGTGGACATCCAGTTGAACGTCGCCCGATGAGACAGTGGATGTTAAAAATTACAGCTTACGGAGATCGTCTATTAGAAGATCTAGATGAGCTTGATTGGCCAGAAAGCTTAAAAGATATGCAGCGTAACTGGATCGGTCGTTCTGAAGGTGCAGAAGTCCACTTCAACATTGATGGTACAGATGAGAAGTTCACAGTTTTCACAACGCGTCCTGATACATTATTTGGTGCAACATACTGTGTACTTGCTCCAGAGCATGCGCTTGTTGCTGAAATTACAACAGCAGAACAAAAAGAAGCTGTAGAAGCTTACATTAATTCTGTAAAAATGAAGAGTGACCTAGAGCGTACAGAACTTGCGAAAGAAAAAACTGGTGTATTCACTGGTGCTTACACAGTTAACCCAGTAAACGGTGAAAAATTACCAATCTGGATTGCTGACTATGTTCTTGCAACTTACGGAACAGGTGCTGTAATGGCAGTTCCAGCTCACGATGAGCGTGACTATGAATTCGCATCAGTATTCAATCTTCCAATGAAGGAAGTTGTAAAAGGCGGAGACATTACGAAAGAAGTGTACACAGGTGATGGTGCACACGTAAACTCAGCATTCCTTAATGGACTAAATAAAGAAGAAGCAATCGCAAAAATGATTGAATGGCTTGAAGTAACGAGTGCAGGAAATCAAAAAGTAACGTACCGTCTACGTGACTGGTTATTTAGCCGCCAACGTTACTGGGGTGAGCCAATTCCAGTAATCCATTGGGAAGATGGCACAATGACAGCTGTGAAAGAAGAAGAATTACCGTTAGTTCTTCCGAAAACAGAAAACATCCGTCCTTCAGGTACAGGGGAATCACCACTAGCTAACATCGACGAGTGGGTAAATGTTGTTGATCCTGAAACTGGTAAAAAGGGTCGTCGTGAAACGAACACAATGCCACAATGGGCTGGTAGCTGTTGGTACTACCTACGCTACATGGATCCAAACAATAATGAAGCACTTGTAGATCCTGAAAAAGTAAAACAATGGCTTCCAGTTGATATTTATATTGGCGGTGCAGAGCATGCTGTACTTCACTTACTATATGCTCGTTTCTGGCATAAAGTATTATACGATATCGGTGTAGTTCCAACGAAAGAGCCGTTCCAACAACTATTCAACCAAGGTATGATCTTAGGTGAAAACAACGAGAAAATGAGTAAATCAAAAGGTAACGTTGTAAATCCTGATGATATTGTAGCAAGCCATGGTGCAGATACACTTCGTCTATACGAAATGTTCATGGGACCATTAGATGCTTCAATCGCTTGGTCTGAAAATGGTCTTGACGGAGCTCGTCGTTTCCTAGACCGTGTATGGCGCCTATTCATTCAAGATAACGGTGAATTAAGTGAGAAAATCACTGATGCACCAAATAAAGAGCTTGAAAAAGCTTACCACCAAACAGTGAAGAAAGTAACAGAAGACTATGCAGAGCTTCGCTTCAACACAGCGATTTCTCAAATGATGGTATTCATCAACGATGCATACAAAGCTGAGACACTTCCGAAAGAATATGTAGAAGGTTTCGTAAAAATGATTGCACCAGTTGCACCTCATATCGGGGAAGAACTTTGGAGCAAGCTTGGATACAATGAAACAATCACATATGCAAGCTGGCCAACATTTGATGAGTCTAAACTTGTAGAAGATGAAGTTGAAATCGTTGTTCAAATTATGGGCAAAGTTCGCGCAAAATTAACAATGAGTAAAGACGCATCAAAAGAAGAAATGGAACAACTTGCACTTGAAGCAATTCAAGACCAAATTGAAGGGAAAACAGTTCGTAAAGTAATTGTCGTTCCTGGAAAACTTGTTAACGTTGTTGCAAACTAAATGAACGAAAAAAATAGAATAGGAGGGGAGAATATGCCAAGGAAAGTATGGTTATTAGTAGCTGGGATGATTATTAATGTCACGGGTGCTTCTTTTTTATGGCCTTTTAATACAATTTATTTGCATGATCATCTAGGGAAATCTTTATCAGTGGCTGGAATGGTATTAATGATCAACTCGCTTACTGGTGTAATCGGAAACTTGCTCGGCGGTGTTTTATTTGATAAATGGGGCGGTTATAAATCAATTTTAGTAGGAATTGTCATTACACTCGTATCGATTTTAGGTCTTGTGTTCTTCCACGGTTGGCCGTTATATGTTGTATGGCTAGCATTAATTGGCTTTGGTTCTGGAATGGTCTTTCCATCGATGTATGCGATGGTTGGTACGGTTTGGCCAGAGGGCGGAAGACGAGCATTTAATGCGATGTATGTTGGACAAAATGTTGGTATTGCGATTGGAACAGCATGCGGTGGTTTAGTTGCGTCGTATCGTTTTGATTATATTTTCTTAGCGAATTTTATTTTATACTTCGTTTTCTTCTTAATTGCTTTTATTGGATTCCGTGGTATGGAAGACAAAAAAGGGTCAGAGGTGCAAAAAGAAGTCGAAACGAAAAAAGGGTGGTCTCTTACACCGGGATTCAAAGCACTCCTTATTGTGTGTGTAGCATATGCTTTATGCTGGGTTACATACGTACAGTGGCAAGGGGCGATTGCAACACATATGCAAGAATTAAATATTAGCCTTCGTCACTATAGTTTATTATGGACGATAAACGGAGCAATGATTGTTTGTGCGCAGCCGCTCGTTAGTATGCTAATTCGCTGGATGAAGCGTTCTTTAAAACAACAAATTATGATTGGGATTTTCATTTTTGCGGCTTCATTCATTGTGTTAAGTCAAGCGCAGCAATTTACGATGTTCCTCGTTGCGATGGTAACATTAACGATTGGTGAGTTATTTGTATGGCCGGCAGTTCCGACCATTGCAAATATACTTGCACCGAAAGATAAATTAGGGTTTTATCAAGGGGTCGTAAATAGTGCGGCGACTGTAGGGAAAATGTTCGGACCAGTCGTTGGCGGAGCAATTGTTGATTTATACAATATGGAAGTATTGTTCATCGCAATCATGGTAATGCTTGTAGTAGCGCTTATAGCAACGAGTATTTATGACAAACGAGTAAAAGTAGAAGAAACAGTTGAAGAAAAAATTGCAGTTTAGATGGATACTTTAGTCTTTGAAGTTGGAACTGCGTTAGTATTAGTAGCTTTTGCAGCAATCCTCGCTGCAAAGTTAAAGTTCTCGATTATTCCTTTTCTCATTATACTCGGTATGCTAGTGGGGCCTCATGCCCCAGATTTAGGGCTTATCGATTTAAGGTTTATTGAAAGCGGAGAAGTAATTTCCTTCCTCGGCCGTGTTGGCGTCATATTCCTCCTATTCTATTTAGGCTTAGAATTCTCAATAAAAAAATTAATTAAATCAGGAAAGTCGATTGCTTTTGGGGGGACTGTTCATATAGTGCTTAATTTTATATTAGGTTTGCTTTACGGATATATAATGGGTTTCCCTTTATTAGAAACATTAATTATTGCAGGGATCATAACAATTTCCTCGAGTGCAATTGTCGCAAAAGTAATTGTTGATTTAAGACGATCTGGTAATAAAGAGACGGAGCTAATTTTAGGAATCATTATGTTTGATGATATCTTTTTAGCTGTATATTTGTCAGTTGTTTCAGGATTAGTACTTGGAGGTGCAACGTCATTTGTAGGTGCCCTTACATCTGTTTTAATCGCAGTAGGGTATATGTTACTATTCTTTATAATCGCTCGAAAAGCTACGCCGTTCCTAAATAAAGTATTAGATATTTCGTCCAATGAAATTTTTATTATCGTAATATTCGCTATTTTATTCTTTGTGGCTGGTTTTTCAGAAACGATTCATGTTGCTGAGGCGATTGGGGCTTTATTATTAGGGCTTGTCTTTTCTGAAACAGAGCATAGTGATCGAATCGAGCATCTTGTCGTTCCGTTTCGTGATTTCTTTGGAGCTATATTCTTTTTCAGTTTCGGTTTAAGTATAGATCCATTTTCTCTTGGAGGAGCTGTGTGGTTGGCCTTAGGAGCAGTTTTCATTACGCTCATCGGTAATTTTATCGCTGGAATGGCTGCGGGACGTAAAGCAGGGTTATCACATAAGGCATCTACGAATATCGGATTAACGCTTGTATCACGCGGAGAATTCTCCATTATTGTCGCGAATATTGGAATTGCGGGCGGCTTAATGGCGACGATTAAACCATTCTCAGCTTTGTACGTGTTAATATTGGCATCGTTAGGTCCGTTGTTAACGAAAGAATCTGGGAGAATATACTCTCTGTTGGATAAAATATTTAAATGGAGCGCTAAAGAACGTGCGAAGCGAGAAAAAGAAGTTGGATAAATGAATATTAGAGAAAGTGAACTTCCGGGTATTGGTTGTAAGTTTGAAGTAATTACAAAAGGTAATGAAAAAATGGTTATTGTTATTCATGATGATGGAAGAAGGGAAATGTATCATTTTGATGTGGATCATGATGAAAGTATTTCAAGCATTTCTCTTCGCGATTCTGAAGCGAGGCAAATTGCGGCTATATTAGGTGGAATGGTCTATAGGCCACAAGCGTTAGACACGATTGAGATGGCTTTTGAAGGATTATCAATTGAGTGGTTTAAAATAGAAAATAACGCACCAGTCGTACAAAAAACAATTGGTAGTTTACATGTTCGAAAAACATATAACGTAACAATCATTGCTATTTTGAAAAAGAATATGAAGAAATTTTTCAATCCAGGTCCAGATTCTATCATTGAAGCTGGCGATATGCTCGTATTATCGGGTGAAAGACATGAAGTGAAGAGAATTATTAATGAGTTGCTTTCAGCGGGAGGTGACTCATAAATGGAAGTTGTAGAGGCATTAAAAGATATAAGCCAAATTGAGGCTATGAAAAAATATTTGAAAGAGCATTCCCAGCGAGATTATCTTTTATTTGTTATTGGAATTAACACGGGATTAAAAATTACTGAGCTACTTAGTATGAAGTTTGAAGATGTATTAAATGAAAATGGAACTGCTAAAGAGTTTTATTCTCTTCCTGTGAAAGATGAAAAATTTAAACAAGATATTTATTTAAATACAAAAGTAAAAGAAGCGCTTTTAGCGTACGTACAATCTTTTGATGTTCAAAGAGAAAACTACGTATTTCAATCTAATAAAACGACAAATTCAATTACGCGTCAACAAGCTTATCGGGTGATTCATAATGCTGCAGAAGCAGTTGGAATTGTTGGGAAGATTGGAACGAACTCAATGAGAAAAACATTTGGGTTTCACGCGTACAAAAGAGGAATAGCGATTGCGCTACTGCAGAAACATTTTCATCACGCAACGCCATCAGAAACGCTCAAATATTTAGGTATTTCAAAGGATGAAAAGTTTAAAACGGAGATCGATGTAGATTTGTAAATGTTATTTAAACTTTCCATGTCAGGGCTAAAAAGTAAGCTGAAAGATTATATCGTCTTACTTGTCGGCCTTGTCATGTCTATTTCAATTTTTTATATGTTTCAAACGTTAGCGCTGAATAAAGCATTTATTGAATCTAATTCAGTGATTAAGTCTATTGGATTCGTATTCCAAGCAGGTTCATTTTTACTAGCTATTATAACGTTCTTCTATATTTTATATGCGAACTCTTTCTTATTATCTCTTCGTCAAAAAGAGTTTGGTATGTATATGATGTTAGGAGCTAAAAAACATAAAGTTACATTACTTATGTTTATTGAGACGATTGTATTAGGAGTTGCGTCCCTTGCGATTGGAATTACAGTTGGTGTAGGACTTGCAGAAGGTATCGGACAGTTATTAATGAAACAATTGGAATTTGCGGGTGAAGGTTACAAAGCATTTTATATTCCATCTATGACTGTTACTTGCATCTTCTTCTTTGCACTATTTGTATTATCAGCAATTATGAATAGTATTAAATTATCTCGTATTTCTGTCTTACAACTTGTACATGCTGATGCACAAACAGAACGTGTTGCAGTAAAAGGAAAAATGACAGGTTTAGTTGCATTACTTGCTGTTATTTTATTAGGCATTGGATATGCAGCTATGATGAATATGGAAACGTTAAGAGAGATGGGAATCCTTATTGCATTAGTTACAACAACAGCTGGTACTTACATGCTGTTTGGATCGCTTCTCCCGGTTATTATTAAAAAGTTGAAAAGTAATAAAAAGCGTAGTGAAAAAGGGCTTAACGCTTTTACATTTGCACAATTAAACTTCCGTATTAATAGCTTAACGAAAGTACTTGCGACAGTAGCGATGTTAGTAGCGCTTGGAGCTGGTGCGATATCAGGTGGTATGGCATTTAAAAATAACGTTATAAAAATGGTTGATGGTGTAGAGATTTACGACTCAATAGTTCATAATCCGACAGCTGAAGAAAAGAAAATTTTAGATGGCATATCATTTAAAAGTAAAGCAGAGTATCGTTATAAAGTAGACGACAAATATATTTATTATGCAAAAAAAGATTTAGAGAAACAAAAGCCACTGATTCGAGCTGGTTTAGGTAAAGAGAATTTCGGTAAATATAAAGAAATTTCAGGAGAGGCTCCAGTAGGTACAGTAGCAGGAGTGAGATCAGAGCAAAATCAAAATGAAAAAGCAATGCCTGAAGAATGGGATGAGGTATTTAGAACAATCCAACCATATTATATATACCAAGATCGTGCCATTAAAATTGTGGATCAAAAAATGTACGATACTGTAAATGGTAAAGAAGGAATCGTATTTACTGGAAAAACAGACGATTTTGTAGCATACACAAAAGAATGGAAACAACTTGACGAGTTGCAGCTAGTTAAATATAAAAATGTAAAAGCTGAGCAAATGAATAGTAAATATCAAATGTATGACATGTTCTATGGCGTTGCAAGTGGAACAGTGTTTATGGGCTTCTTCCTTGGAATTGCTTTCTTAGCAATGATGGCAAGTTGCTTAATGTTCAAAATTCTTTCTGGTGCATCAAAAGATATTACGCGTTATCAAATGCTTCGTAAAATCGGTGTGCGCCGTGAATTATTAACGAAATCGATTTATAAAGAGTTGTTCTTAGTATTCTTATTCCCAGCAATTGTGGGTATTGCTCACGTATTAGTTGGTATGAATATTTTCGGATTTATTTTAGTCGATCCGTACTTCCGTATTTGGTTACCGATTGTTATTTTCGTAGTTATTTATGCGATTTATTACTTCATTACAGTTCAATTGTATAAAGGAATTGTTCTTCCAAAAGAGGACTAAATGACGAAACCAGTTGTAGACGTGAAAAACGTTCAAAAAGTGTACGGTAAAAAAGGTGAGAATCAATCACACGCGTTAAAAGGTGTATCATTCTCAATTCAAGAGGGTGAGTTTGTAGGAATTATGGGACCATCTGGTTCTGGTAAAACGACATTATTAAATGTAATTTCAACGTTAGATAAAGCAACAGGCGGCGTTGTTGAAATTGCGGGTACGGATATTACGAAAATGAAACAAGGTGAGCTTTCAGATTTCCGTTCACAAAAATTAGGATTCATTTTCCAAGACTTTAACTTATTAGAGAACTTATCTATTTACGAAAACATTGCACTTCCACTTTCACTTCAAGGTGTTTCATCACGTAATATTGGACCGAAAGTAGAAAAAGTAGCTGATATGTTAGGGATTTCAGCGATACTTCAAAAGTATCCATCTGAAGTATCTGGTGGACAGAAACAACGTTCAGCAGCAGCGCGTGCTTTAGTACATGAGCCAGCAATTATTTTAGGAGACGAGCCAACAGGAGCTCTTGATTCTAAAAATGCAGCAAGTTTACTTGATGCGATGACAAACTTAAATGAAGAACAAGGTGTATCTATTATGATGGTTACTCACGATCCATATAGTGCAAGTTACTGTCAGCGTATTTTATTCATTCAAGATGGTGAGCTATATAAAGAAATTCACCGTGGTGGTACACGTGAAGAGTTTTATAAAGAAATTTTAGATGTGCTCGCAGACTTAGGCACACAAAAAGCGTAAATGGGGAACAATATTACAAACAAACGAATTGATGAGTTAGATTACATTCGTGGTTTCGCACTACTGGGGATTATTTTAGTAAATATTCTTGCACTACTTAATATTAAAATTCCAGACCCTAATACAGTGGATGCGAGTTATCAAAGATTTCTATACTTATTTGTAGAAAGTCGTTTCTTCTCAATCTTCTCATTCTTATTTGGAGTAGGATTCTATATCTTTATTTCAAGAGCGATTGCAAAGGGGAAAAATGGATATGTTCTATTTTTACGTCGTTTAGTTGCACTATTTATTTTCGGTTTGATTCATTACATGTTTCAGCCTGGAGAGGCATTAACGTTATATGCAATTTGCGGGTTAATCGTTTTACCATTTTATAAAGCGAAAAAACAAGTGAACTTAGTTATTGGCCTTATTTTAACAATTGCTTTTAGTTTAATGGGGATTAAAGAACTATTACCACTCGGCTTAATTTTATTAGGTCTTGCTACAGGCCAATATCGTGTATTTGAAAATCTCACGCAAAACATAAAGAAAGTCGCTATTTTTACATGTATTATGTTTGTTTTAAGTGTCGTAGCTGTATGGTATCAATACGGGCACGTACCTGCTGAGCCATTTGTAAATATGATACTTATGAATGAGGACGGAACAATGGATGCTGCAGGCCAATTTTTAAAAATTGGTGTTACAGTTGGACCAGTCATTTCAGCTTTCTATGTGGGAGCGTTAATTTTATTACTTCAATTAAAAACAGTTCAAACATTGTTAGCACCACTCAAATACTACGGTCGTATGGCTTTAACGAACTATATCGGACAAACTGCAATGATTTTAATTGCAGGCAGTGTATTTAACTTTGCGGGAAACTTAACGTACATGCAGACGTTATATGTATGTATTGCAATTTACGCAATTCAAATTGTGTTTAGTGTGATTTGGATGAAAATCTTTAAGATGGGTCCACTAGAATGGATTTGGCGTGTTATTACGTACTGGACGGTAACACCTTTAAAGAAATAAATGGCGAAACGTTCAGATCAAAATAACCCAGAGCAAAAAACACAAAATGGACATAACGCTGAGTTTTCAAATGAACTTGATCCGATTGTTCAAGTGAAGCAGCGTAATAGTAAAAAAGGACAGCCTCAAAAATCGAAGCAGTCAGAGTAAATGGCAGAGCGTCAATCACTTGAATCGTATATTACACAGGCGGAACAAGCGGTGGAATACGCGAAAGAGCAATTAGATCTTGGTATGAGACAAGAGCATTACAATACGATGGAGTATTCAGATGCACAGTTACAATTAGAACAAGCATATAACGATTTACAAACGATGCAACAACATGCGAATGATGAGCAACGTGAGCAGTTAAATAGAGCACGTATGGCAATTCGCCAATTGCAACATCAAATGATTATTACACCGCACTAAATGAAGGTTCAAAACCCTTTTCCATATACAAACGACAATAAACGTTATCATACATGGAATTACCATTTACGAAATGAATTTGGTGAAAAAATCTTTAAAGTTTCATTAGATGCTGGCTTCGATTGCCCGAACCGTGACGGTACAGTTGCTTATGGTGGCTGTACATTTTGCAGTGCCGCTGGATCTGGTGACTTCGCTGGCGATCGCCGCGATGATGTTATAACGCAATATCATGAAATGAAAGAAAAAATGCACGCAAAGTGGAAAGACGGAAAATGTATCGCTTATTTCCAGGCTTACACAAATACACATGCTCCACTTGAAGTGTTAAAAGAAAAATTTGAACCGCTTCTAGCAGAAAAAGACGTTGTCGGTCTTTCTATTGCAACTCGTCCAGATTGTTTACCGGACGATGTTGTTGCATATTTAGCGGACTTAAATAAACGCACGTACCTTTGGGTTGAACTCGGACTACAAACCGTCCATGAACGTACTGCAAATCTTATTAATCGTGCTCACGCTTATCCTTCTTACGTTGAAGGCGTAAATAAATTACGTAAGCATGGCATTAGAGTTTGCTCGCATATTATTAACGGTCTTCCCCTTGAAGATTACGACATGATGATGGAAACAACTCGTGAAGTAGCAAAGCTTGACGTACAAGGAATTAAAATCCATTTGCTTCATTTATTAAAAGGAACGCCAATGGTGAAGCAATATGAAAAAGGACAATTAGAATTCCTTTCTCTTGAAGATTACGTAAGTCTCGTTGTTGACCAACTTGAAATTATTCCAGAAGACGTAATTGTGCACCGTATCACAGGTGACGGTCCACCCGATTTAATGATTGGTCCAATGTGGAGCTTAAATAAATGGGAAGTATTAAATTCCATTGATGCAGAATTTGTACGCCGCGGAAGCTGGCAAGGAAAATATGCAAATGAGGAGAAACAAAAATGAATGAAATTAGAACGTGTATTACCGTTTGCTCGCTCGCTTCTGCAAACGGTAGTAAAAGAAGGCGATTACGCTGTAGATGCAACTTTAGGAAACGGCCATGACACTTGCTTCCTAGCTGAAATCGTTGGAGATAACGGAAAAGTATTTGGATTTGATATTCAAAAAGAAGCTATCGAAAGTTCTACCATCCGCCTAAAAGAAAAAGAACTTTTTGACCATACTGTTTTAGTTCACGATAGTCACGATACACTTCTATCCGTATTACCGGAAGATGCAAAAGGAAAAGTAACAGGCGCTATCTTTAACCTAGGTTATCTTCCAGGTGGAGACAAACATATCGTTACAAAGCCGAACTCAACAATCTCGGCGATCGAGCAATTATTAGACGTAATGGCGCCTGAAGGTATCATCATCCTTGTCATTTACCACGGACATCCAGAAGGACAAGTAGAACGCGACGCTGTTCTCAAATTTGCCGAAGAACTAGACCAAAAACAAGCTCACGTTTTGCGATACGGCTTCATTAACCAGCAAAATAACCCGCCATTTATTGTAGCGATTGAGAAACGATAAATGAAACAAAATCGTTCGCTTCATTACATTTTTTGGCGTTGGCATTTTTATGCGGGGCTTTTTATTACGCCGCTTCTTATTACTTTGTCACTGAGCGGAATTGGATATTTATTTCGGGAAGAGGTTGAAGATTTCATCTATAAAGATTTATATTTTGGGAAGAGCGCTCAAACAGAATCTATTTCGATGGCTGATTCGCTTCTCTTAACAGAGAAAAAATATCCACATTATAGCGTGGCGAAAATTAGTGAGTTTAATGGGGACTATAATACGAGACTTACGATTGCAAATGAATATACTGGGCAACAAAAATATGTGTATTTAGATAGTAATAATCAAATTGTTGGGGATCAAAACGCAAGTGAAACGTTTGCCAATATAATGAGGGAATTACATAGTTCTCTTTTAATTGGTGGCACTGTCGTCAACTATACTGTAGAACTTGCGGCATGCTGGACAATCTTTTTAATCGTAACCGGATTGTACATGAGTATACGCCAATTCAAAAACACACCATCATCCAATAAGCGAGAAAAAGCAAAAAGACGTCATTCTATTATCGGTATTATATTTACAATTCCTCTCTTTCTGCTAGTCGCATCTGGATTGCCGTGGTCAGGATTTATGGGGAACCAAATTTATAAAATTGCATCTTCTAATGAATCACTCGGATATCCAAAATTGTACATGGCACCTCCTGAATCAAAGGTAAAAGAATTGCCGTGGGCAACAAGAAAAGAAGCTCCGCCTGAATCGAATTCAAATGAACCAAAAGCCATTTCTATCGATGAATTACAAAAAGGAATTGAAATAAAGAAGCCATATGTTATCTCACTACCGGCTGATTCGAAAGGTGTATTCACCGTTTCGAAATCGAGCGGTTCCGGTATTACGGGTATGCATGTCGCACCGAATGAAGAAATAACAGCTTATTTTGATCAATATAGCGGAGAACTCATTTCCAAAACGGACTATCGTGATTATGGATTACTTGCACAATGGTTCACTTACGGTATCCCGCTTCACGAAGGACATTTATTCGGATGGCCAAATAAAATATTATGCTTACTAACGACACTATCTTTATTACTTCTCATTTATTACGGAATAAAAATGTGGTTAGCAAGAAAGCCGAAAGGAAAATTAGCAGCACCTCCAAAGCAAAGAGATAAGAAAAGCGTACTCGTTTTCTTTATCATGATGGTTATACTAGGTGCTGTCATGCCTTTGTTCGGACTATCTGTTTTAGTTATTTTTGTGATTGAACTTCTTATATATATATTTTCAAAAATACGATCATAAATGAAGGAAGAAGTGAACGTACCGAGTAATCCCATAACGCTCATGGCGAAAGTATACCGTGATGTGTTTCCGGTTGTACACCATGAGCTAGCGATGTGGAAAGAGCGTGCCTACCATATTCCGAATGATGAGCTTCATAGTCAGGCAATCGCAAGTATTGAGCATAAAACGTTTCATTGCGAGGGCGGTGGCATTTTAGCGCTATTAGCAAATGAACACCGAGAGGAATGTATTCGTTTTATCGTAGCGTATCAAACGATTAGCGACTATTTAGATAATTTATGTGATCGCAGTACATCACTTGATCCGAACGATTTTGCCGCGCTACATGAATCGATGTTAATGGCATTATCACCTGAAGTAGAAGGTGGCGGTAATTATTATCGTTATCGTGATGATCAAGATGATGGTGGTTATTTAGATGAACTTGTGGAAACGTGCCAAGATGTTTTAAAGAAAACGAAGCACTATGACAAAATTGCTCCTGTTCTTCATGAACTAGCTTGTTATTATTGTGATTTACAAATTCATAAACACGTGAAGTTAGAAGAAAGAGAACCACGTTTAAAAACATGGTTTGAAGCACATAAAGAAAACTTACCACCGATGAGCTGGTTTGAGTTTTCAGCCTGTGCCGGTTCTACGCTTGGAATCTTCTGTCTTGTAGCATATGCATTTCATGATGACTTACATGATGAAGATATTGCGAAAATTAGACAAGGGTACTTCCCTTACGTACAAGGACTTCATATTTTACTTGATTATTTTATCGATCAAGAAGAAGACCGCGCCGGCGGGGATTTGAATTTCTGTAGTTATTATGAAAACGAGCAAGCTATATTAGATCGCATGAAACATTTTGTAAAAGAAGCAGAGAAAAGCATTGGTGATTTGCCTCATGCGAAATTTCATCGTCTTATAAGTCGAGGGTTACTTGGTATTTATTTATCAGACCAAAAAGTATCAGCGCAAAAGAATATGCACAAAATGGCACGGCGCATTGTAAAATACGGAGGGCTTACTTCACGATTCTTCTACTGGAACGGGAAGTTGTACCGAAAGAAAATGGCGCAGTGAATGAAAAAGAGTGAAATGGAGGAGGTTTGTATGTGGAATTATGAAGCGGAGGAAGCGAAAGCTGTAGTCGTTATTGTACACGGCGCAATGGAATATCACGGACGTTACGAAGCGGTCGCGGAAATGTGGAATCATATCGGCTACCATGTCGTGATGGGAGATCTTCCGTCACATGGAACGACTTCCAGAAATAGAGGACATATTGATTCATTTGATGAATACATAGAAGAAGTTAAATTATGGGTGAAAGAAGCAAGAAAATATCGGTTACCTATTTTTCTATTCGGTCATAGTATGGGCGGTCTTATCGTTATTCGTATGATGCAAGAAACGAAGAGAGAAGATGTAGATGGTATCATTTTAAGTTCGCCATGTTTAGGCGTATTAGCTGCACCTGCTGCTCCACTTCGAGCTGCTTCAAAAATATTAAATGTTGTTGCACCAAAATTGCAATTTGCAACGAATCTTACAGTGGAAATGTCGACACGTAATCATGAAGTGAGAGATGCGATGGAGAATGATTCTTTGTTCTTGCGCAAAGTGTCAGTACGTTGGTATAGTGAATTAATTAAGTCTATTGAAATTGCTCATAAAAAAATAGACGATTTTCCAGACGTTCCACTCTTGCTAATGCAAGCGTGTGAGGATAAACTTGTAGATAAAATACGTGTCCGCATGTGGTTTGATAATGTTAAAATAAGTGATAAGGCATATAAAGAATGGCCTAATTGTTATCATGAATTATTAAATGAGTATGAGCGTGATGAAATTTTGAATTATATTCAGTCATTTACTGAAATACGTATCAATAACATAATAGAAACAAATAAGTAAATGATATATCCTTATAAAGAAAAAAACCCAAAAATTTCGAGTAGTGCTTTTATCGCTGACTATGTTACGATTACAGGCGATGTTTCCATTGGTGAAGAAGCAAGTATTTGGTTTAATACAGTCATCCGAGGTGACGTATCACCGACAATAATTGGTGACCGGGTAAATGTACAAGATCAATGTACACTCCACCAAAGCCCTCAATATCCTCTTATTTTAGAAGATGACGTTACAGTTGGGCATCAAGTCATTTTACATAGCTGTCACATTAAAAAAGATGCTTTAATTGGAATGGGATCTATTATATTAGATGGTGCTGAAATTGGTGAAGGAGCCTTTATCGGTGCTGGAAGTCTCGTTTCACAAGGGAAGAAAATTCCACCGAATACGTTAGCGTTCGGTCGCCCAGCGAAAGTCATTCGTGAATTAACAGAAGAAGACCGTAAAGACATGGAACGAATTCGCACACAATACGTTGAAAAAGGGCAATACTATAAATCATTACAAAAATAAATGAAGGTCAGTGGATTATATAAAATCGAATGTTACATTTTCAAAGGAATTAATCGCTACTTTGATCAAAAAACATTAAATATCTTTTTCAGCAATATTACTCATATTGGTGGTGCCACTTTCTCCATTGCACTCACACTTTTCTTTTTAATTTTCGCAAAAGGGAATTTGCATCAAGCTGCAATTGCAACTGCTATTTCTTTAGCAATTAGCCATATTCCTGTACAAATATTAAAAAGATGGTATCCACGAAAACGTCCTTATTTAACAATTCAGGATGCAAAATATCCAGTCCATCCATTAAAAGACCACTCTTTCCCGTCTGGTCATACAACGGCTGTTTTCTCTGTGTTCATTCCATTTATTTGCTATAATCCAAGCTTGCTTGTTTTTCTATTACCGTTAGCATTATGCGTCGGGATTTCTCGCATTTATTTAGGGCTTCACTATCCGTCAGATGTATTCGTCGGTATGTGCCTCGGCACTTGCTCTGGCATCATCTCTTTTTATCAATGCATCCCACTCTTCACGTAAATGATGAGAGTCGCTATATTTACCGATACTTTTACACCACAAGTCAATGGGGTTGCGAAAACATTAGAACGATTAACACGTTACTTTCAAAAAGAAAATATCTCCTATTCTGTTTTCGCCCCTCAGCATACCGCTGAAGATAATTTCGTAGCAAATGTGAACAAAATGAGAAGTATCCCGTTAACAATATTATATCCAGAATGCCGCTTTTCTTTTCCTACTCCGCGCATTAAACGGGAACTTCTTACCTTTAAACCTGATATCATTCACATTGCCACACCTTTCAACATGGGACTTTGTGGATTGTATTATGCAAAAAAGTTAAACATTCCAGTTGTCGGTTCTTATCATACTGATTTCGATGCCTATTTACGCTATTACAAAATCGAATTCCTCTCCAATATGCTTTGGAACTATTTAAAATGGTTTCATAGTCATATGCAAAAAAATTTTGTTCCTTCCTCTGAAACATTACATCAACTAAAAAATAAAGGGTTTCAGTCCCTCTCTATTTGGGGACGTGGTGTAGATTGCACACTCTTTCATCCAGCTTACAATACAGACCTATTCCGAAAAAAATATAATATTACAGCGAATTATGTTCTTTCCTACGTTGGACGGATTGCTCCTGAGAAAGATATTGATACGCTGCAAGACCTTATCATTAAATCAGCGCATACTCGAAACAACATTCATTGGCTCATCGCCGGAGATGGTCCTCTAGCAACAAACTTATGTGAAGCTGTCCCGAAAACAAATGTCACTTTTACTGGCTATTTACAAGGTAAAGATTTAGCTGAAGCATATGCTTGTTCTAACATAATGGTATTTCCATCAGCTACTGAAACGTTTGGAAATGTCGTACTCGAATCACTTGCATGTGGTACCCCTGTCATTGGTGCAAATAGTGGCGGAGTTAAAAATATTATTACAGATGGAAAAACGGGAGTTCTTTGTCCACCAAAAGATGCGGATGCATTTCTATCATCCATTTATTCTTTATTACAAAATGAAGAAAAACTTATACAGATGGGAATAGTAGCTTCGTCTTATGCGAAATCAAAAAGCTGGGATGAGATCTTTCGTGGCTTACTTAATCAATATGAAGAAGTCCTTCAGCACACAGCATCAGAATTACTCGCTTAAATGAGTAAGTGGGCTGGAATTGTATTAGCAGGTGGTATGTCGAGTAGATTTGGCGAACCGAAAGCGTTAGCAATTTGGAAGGGAACTACTTTTGTTGAGCATATTGTGAAAGTGATGGGAAATACTTTGCAAGACATTGTAGTAATTAGCCATACTGATATAAAAGAGCGAGTAGAGCAATTCGTACAAGTGCCTGTTATAGAAGATATTCCGCATTATAAAGGGAATGGACCACTTGCTGGGGTTGTATCAGGTATGGAATACATAGAAGCAGATTGGTATGCTATTATGCCTTGCGATGCGCCAAATGTTTCGCATGAATGGTTTACCATTTTACTAGAGCAAACGAGCAATGAATATGATGCGGTTGTACCTATTATTAATGGAAGAAAACAACCGTTACTTGCAGCGTATCATAACCGTGTGAAAGAAAAGATTTATACTTTACTTCAAGAAGAAAAAAGAAGTATGGGGCAGCTTTTATCACAATGTAATGTGAAATATGTTGCCGGAGAAGATGTACAAGCAAATGCAGAATGGTTTATAAATGTGAATACGAAAGAAGAATATGCGCAGGTTCAAAAAAACCTTTCAAATAAATGAATGAGTGTAACTGAACATAAAAAACAAGCTCCAAAAGAAGTGCGTTGTAAGATCGTGACGATTTCCGATACACGTACGGAAGAAACAGATAAGAGCGGACAATTATTACATAAATTATTAAAAGAAGCAGGACATACAGTGGCCTCTTATGAAATTGTAAAAGATGATAAAGAAAATATTCAACAAGCAGTGTTAGATGGTTATCATAGGGAAGACGTGGATGTTGTATTAACTAATGGCGGTACTGGTATTACGAAACGTGATGTAACGATTGAGGCGGTATCAGCACTATTAGATAAAGAAATTGTTGGATTTGGTGAGTTGTTCCGCATGATTAGTTATTTAGAAGATATCGGAAGCAGCGCAATGTTAAGTAGAGCGATTGGTGGTACAATTGGGCGCAAAGTAGTCTTCTCGATGCCAGGGTCTAGTGGCGCGGTTCGCCTTGCAATGAATAAATTAATTTTACCGGAATTAGGCCATATTACATTCGAGCTGCATCGCCAATGAATGGAACTTTATAAAAAATTAACAACAACATTCATCCTCTTATTCGTTGCTTCCATCACTGTCGGTTTTTCTCTAAAAGGAGCAATTCCATACGCTACATTAGTAAGTATTATATTCGCCACGCTATTTTTACTAAGCAGTGCCTTTTGCGCGGGTAAAGCACGTCAAATGAAAGGTTGAATGTTTCAAAAAAAGCCAACTGTTTGTAAATCATGCCAAAAAGAAATAAAAACGTATGAAAAAGCATGGATTCATATGCCTTTTCCGGCAAGTGGCATGACGAATATGAAAAAGTATATTGAGCTAGACGGCGAAGTTTATTGTGGTTCTTGCATCCAAGTAGTAAATAAAACAAAATAAATGACAAAAAAACGTCATCTGTTCACATCTGAGTCTGTAACTGAAGGACATCCAGATAAAATTTGTGACCAAATTTCTGATTCAATTTTAGATGCGATCTTATCAAAGGACGCAAATGCACGTGTAGCTTGTGAAACAACTGTAACAACTGGTTTAGTATTGGTAGCGGGGGAAATTACGACTTCTACTTACGTAGATATTCCAAAAATCGTTCGTGAAACAATTCAAGGCATTGGTTACACACGCGCAAAATACGGATTCGATGCAGAAACTTGTGCAGTTTTAACATCTATCGATGAGCAATCTGCTGACATCGCTATGGGTGTTGACCAAGCGCTAGAAGCACGCGAAGGTCAAATGACTGACGCTGAGATTGAGGCAATTGGTGCAGGAGACCAAGGTTTAATGTTTGGTTTTGCATGTAATGAAACACAAGAATTAATGCCACTTCCAATCTCGCTTGCTCACAAATTAGCTCGCCGTTTAACTGAAGTACGTAAAGATGACACATTATCATACTTACGTCCGGATGGAAAAACGCAAGTTACAGTTGAGTATGATGAAAATGGTAAACCTGTACGTGTAGATACAATTGTAATTTCTACACAGCATCATCCAGATGTTACATGGGAAGAAATCGATCGCGATTTAAAAGAGCATGTAATTAAAGCTGTAGTTCCAGCAGAATTAATGGATGGAGAAACGAAATTCTTCATTAATCCAACTGGCCGCTTCGTAATTGGTGGACCACAAGGTGATGCTGGTTTAACAGGACGTAAAATTATCGTTGATACTTACGGTGGATACGCTCGCCACGGTGGCGGTGCATTCTCTGGTAAAGATGCAACGAAAGTTGACCGTTCAGCAGCATATGCAGCTCGTTATGTTGCGAAAAATATCGTAGCAGCTGGCCTTGCTGACAAAGCAGAAGTACAACTTGCATACGCAATTGGCGTAGCACAACCAGTATCAATTTCAGTTGATACATTTGGCACTGGTAAAGTATCTGAAGACGTACTAGTAGAACTAGTTCGTAACAACTTCGATCTTCGCCCAGCTGGTATTATTAAAATGCTAGACTTACGTCGCCCAATTTACAAACAAACAGCAGCTTACGGTCACTTCGGACGTACTGATGTAGATCTTTCATGGGAACGTACAGACAAAGCAGCTACTTTAAAAGAGCAAGCTGGTCTATAAATGAGTACTGTGAATGTCCAAATCGGTTTACATGAATTATTGAACGGAAGCAATGCACAGATTCAACTAAGTGTTCCGCAATTAGTGGAAAAAGTATTAATGCGAAATGAAGGGAAATTAACTTCTACTGGTGCAGTTTCTGCTTCAACAGGAAAATACACAGGACGTTCTCCTAAAGATAAATTTATTGTGAAAGAAGCATCGGTTGCTGACAAAATTGCTTGGGGAGCTGTGAACCAACCGATTTCTGAAGAACATTTTAATAAATTATATACTAAAGTTTTAGAATACTTAAAAGAAAAAGAAGAGTTATTCGTCTTCAAAGGATTTGCAGGCGCTGATCGCAACTATCGCCTACCAATTCAAGTTATTAACGAATATGCATGGCACAATTTATTTGTACATCAATTATTTATTCGTCCAACTGAAGAAGAATTAACAACTCATGAATCAGAGTTTACAATTGTTTCTGCACCGAACTTTAAAGCAGATCCAGTAATTGACGGTACAAACTCTGAAGCATTCATTATGGTTTCATTCGAAAAACGTATCGTACTAATTGGTGGTACAGAATACGCTGGAGAAATGAAAAAATCAATCTTCTCTATTATGAACTTCTTACTACCTGAACAAGATATTCTTTCTATGCATTGCTCTGCAAACGTAGGTGAAGAAGGTGACGTAGCACTATTCTTCGGTTTATCTGGAACAGGTAAAACAACTTTATCTGCTGATCCAAACCGTAAATTAATCGGTGATGATGAGCATGGTTGGTCTGATAACGGTGTATTCAATATTGAAGGCGGTTGCTATGCGAAATGTGTAAACCTTTCTCATGAGAAAGAACCACAAATCTTCGATGCAATCAAATTTGGATCTGTTTTAGAAAACGTTGTCATTAATGATCAAACACGCATCGCTGACTATAACGATACTACTTTAACAGAAAATACACGTGCTGCCTACCCTATGCATGCGATTGACAATATCGTACTGCCAAGTGTTGCAGGACATCCAAATACAATCATTTTCTTAACTGCTGATGCATCTGGCGTACTGCCTCCAATCAGTAAGTTATCAAAAGAACAAGCTATGTACCATTTCTTAAGTGGTTACACTAGTAAACTAGCAGGAACAGAGCGCGGCGTTACATCTCCGCAAGCTACATTCTCAACTTGCTTCGGTTCACCATTCTTACCACTTGATGCATCTCGCTATGCTGAAATGCTTGGTGAAAAAATCGAGAAACACGATGCGAAAGTATTCTTAGTAAACACTGGCTGGACTGGTGGCGAATACGGTGTTGGTAAGCGTATGAACTTAGGTTACACTCGCGCAATGATTCAAGCAGCACTAAGCGGTGAACTTGCAAAAGCTGAAACTGCTAAACATGACATCTTCGGTCTTGAAGTACCACTTCACGTACCAGGTGTACCTGACGAAGTGTTAATGCCTGAACAAACTTGGGCTGATAAAGCTGCTTACAAAACAAAAGCAATTGAACTTGCAAACGAATTCAAAGAGAACTTCAAAAAGTTCGACAGCGTTTCTGAAGCTATTATTAACTTAGGCGGTCCAATCGCTTAGATGTTAACACCGTTTTCAGCGCATTTTCTAGGTGCAGGAATTGGACTTATTGTAAGCATGTATTGTGTTTGGCTTTTAGGAAGAAGGATTGAGAAGTTAGGAGATAGCATTGTAAAGAAAACGAAAGCACCAACGCTCGGTATGTTTAATCGCTTTGCAGCTGCAATCTTGGGCGCCGTTATTATGTACGAAATTGAGCACCACATGGTTATGTGGGCATTTGCAGTAGGGATTATGGGCGGTTATTTTTTAATCATTGTTAATTTAGGCTACTATAGCATGAAAGATGAAAAGGAACTAACAAAGAGCTAGATGAGAAGATGGGGGATTGAGTTATTAATTTTAACAGTCGTTATTATTTGGGGTATTAATTTTACGATTGCGAAATATGGACTTTTAGAATTTACAGCAATTGAGTTTACTGCACTTCGGATGATATCGGCGGCACCGCTTATGTTATTCCTTACTTTTTTTATTGAAAAGTCGGTTTATATGGAGAGAAAAGATATACCTAGATTAATCATCGTTAGCGTTGTAGGTATTGTACTGTATCAAACGTTATTTATGGAAACTGTCAAATATACATCCGCTACAAATGCCTCTTTACTCATTTCTATTTCACCTATTTTTACAACTGTATTTGCGATTTTCTTAAAACAAGAAAAGTTTTCTTCTCGAAAGCTTATCGGTTCTATCATTGCCTTTGGTGGTGTAGCATTAGTTTTAGTAGCAGGGAATTCACTTGCTAGTTCTTTTTATGGAAATGGGATTGGACTCATTACATCAATATGCTGGGGGCTTTATCCTGTTTTAGCAAGTCCATTAATTAAAAAATACTCAGCACTACGTGTTACCGCATGGTCAGCACTAGTTGGCGCGATTCCACTCTTATTGTTAAGTGGACCATACGTATTTATAATGCCATTTCACATTACACATGGAATGACACTATTCGCTTTACTATATTCTATTTTCTTTGTAACGGTATTTGGTTTAGTGATGTGGTATGTTGGTGTTCAAAAAATTGGGGCGTCACATACGATGGTATATATGTATATAACGCCACTTGTAGCTGTTTTATTTGCAGCTGTATGGGCAAATGAATATGTATCGTTTCAACAAATAATCGGTGGAATTATTACTTTCTTCGGTTTATGGTTTGTGAAATCGGAGAAAGTAAAAGTTCACTCTACTGTGGGGGAACCTATATCAAAATAGATGTACGTTACTGTAACAGAATCAGCATATAAAAAGATTACGGATACGATTCCAAATGAAGCGAAATATATAAAATTATTTTATGATAATGAAGGTTGCGGTTGTGTAATGAGCGGAATTATCGATTTAGTAGCTGTAGCAGAAAAAGATGAGCGCGATGTAGATATTGAATCAAGCCAGTTTAGCTTTATCGCAGATCGCACAAAGCTTGTATTTATGGATGATAAGTTAACAGTTGATTGGCATGAAGGTGGAGGAACTTTTCAGCTGAAGAGTCCGAGCCAGTTTTATAATCCAAATATGAAGTTACATGTTCGAGTGTAAATGCCAGCTTTAAAAGAAATAGAACAATCACTCAATCATATATTCCAAATTGAAAAATACGGAAAAGACATTGCCTTTAGTCGATTTATCCCTGCCGTATATGATTCTATCCAATTTCCGTGGCAACAATTTTTTGAAGCGACTTTTGTCGAGCTATTTAACGGTCTTATGATACGAGGGGCTGAAAATGTAAACAAAGTATTTTTAGCTGTATTCCCTACAGATGACGTTCTTGAAGCTTTCATTTCACAATCGACACCCGGTGATTTACTCTTTATGCATCATCCACTTGTAATGGAGTGCGGTGATCCGCTTGGAAAATCAGGCCGTGGTTTTATTCCCATTCCAGAAAAATATTTGCAGGCGATAAAAGAAAAACAACTTTCTATATATACATGTCACGGACCAATGGATTTTCATCAAACGTATGGAACAAGCATTTCGATTGCAAAAGCACTCCAAGCCAGTGTAATTGACGGATTTGCTTACGGTGGTCCAGAAAGTGAGCCAGTCGGTCTCATTTGTGAAATAGATGAAACATCAACAGAAGCACTCCAAAAACGTCTAAAAAAACTCTTCCACATTCCTTACACAGACTTCGAAGGTAAACAACATGATTCCATTAAAAAAATTGCAATTATCGCTGGATGTGGCGATGTCATATCTTTAATGAACGAAGCAGAAGAAAAAGGTGCTGAAGCATATATTACAGGAGAAATCCATTGCCATATCGACAATGATTACGGTAGACATAAATACTCGCTCATTATGGATTACGTAAAAACAACGAATATGTCACTCATCGGTGTGTCGCACTCTGCCTCTGAATATTTAGTGAAAGAGACATTGATATATGATTGGTTTAAAGAGAACTTTAGTTTGGATATTACTTTAATTCCGCAGGAGAAATGGTGGTTATAAATGAATAAAGGCTATATATTTAAAAATGAAGAAATAAAGGCACTCAAAGTATTTTTAAGCTTATTTTTTATTATATTTTTTGTATATGATCTTGCCTATGAATTTATCGTACCTTTAATAGGGGGAGAGCAAGAAGGAGTAGGAGAATTCGAAGATGGTTTAGGTTTATGGCTCTATTTTTTGATGGTGGTATTGTTTTGCATCGGCATATACTTTATGAAATGGAAGAATCCATTTGCGGTAAAGTATATCATTCTAATTGGCTATAATGTATTAGATTTTATCCATAATATTATGATTTATTATGGTAGTGATGCTGAATTTGATGGTGGAAATATAGTAGAAGGATTTTTAATTTTATTTGCACCAATCTTCGTGAGTAAAAAATATTTTTGGTTAGTTATAGGGATAATTGTTGGAAGGTACGCTCTTATAGGAATCATTATTCAATCTTCTCTCGTTTTAATCCCAATGGCATTATGTAGCGTATTCTCCATTATATGTTGGATTATATTTTTAAGATTCCAGTCTTACATTCGTACGATTGAGATGATGGATAAAGAAATAAAACAAACAGAAAAACTAGCAACTGTTGGAAAAATGGCAACAGTTATTGGCTATAAGATTAGAAGACCTTTAGCAAATTTAAAAAAACTTGTGAATAAACAAGCAAACAAGCATCCCGAGGATAAGATTTATAGCGATATTATGAAGCAAGAGGTAGAACGAATTCATACAATTACTACAGAACTTAGTGGGTTTGAGAAATCTAAATCGGTAGAATCAGAAATTCATAACATACAAGAAATTATCGCTTATGTTATTCGGGTGATGGGTAAGCCTGCTTTAGAACAAGGGGTGCACATACAAGGTATTTACAGTAAAGACATACCGTCAATTACATGCGACGAAAAACGATTAAAACAAGTATTTTTTAATTTAATCAAAAATGGGATTGAAGCAATGTCAGTTGGTGGAACGATTACGATTAAAGTTACTGTAGAAGATGGAATCGTCGTTCAGGTGAAAGATGAGGGTTGCGGCATTCCAAAAGATAAAATTCCAAAGTTAAATGAAGCTTTTTACACAACGAAAGAAACGGGCACGGGTTTAGGGTTAGTAGTTACAGAAAAAATTATTAAAGACCACAACGGTAAAATGAGCTTTGAAAGTGAAGTTGGAGTTGGAACGACGGTAAAGGTAATGTTGCCGATGTAAGTGAAAGAAAGTTTTCTATCATATAAAGAAGAAGAAAGGAATGCAAAAATTTTCTTATGGGTGTTATTTGTTACTGTTACTGCATATCAAATTTTCTATGCAATCGTATTAGAAAATAAATCACTAACGGATAAGGGACATAGCATACTATGGCAAGTTATTTGCGGAACAGCAATACTCGGTGTGAATATATATTTAATAAAAAAAGAGAAAGCAAACCTTGTTAAATATGCATGTTTATTTGCATACATAGGGATAGAAATAGCTAATATACTTTCATATATTCTTTATAATAAGGCGGCATTTGATGGAGTAAATATAATAGAAATTATTCTCATTTTCTTTGTACCTATATTTTTAAATAAAAAGTATTTTGTGTTTTTACTTGCTACGATTATAGGGAAATATGTGATTTATTTATTTGTATTAGAGGAAGTAAAAGCGTTTATGTTTCTTATTATGTATACACTTTTATTAATAGCTGCATACATCATTTTAAATCGATTTTTACAATATCTTTCAGCTGTAAAGGAAAGTATTAAGATTGCTAGTGAATCACAAAAATTAGCGGTGATCGGAAAAATGGCAGCGACAGTCGGGCATGAAATTAAAAATCCACTTGCTTCATTAAAAGGATTTACGCAATTACAGCGAGAGAAGCATGAAGATGATCCTATTTATAAACGAATGATCTTTGAAATAGAAAATATGAATAATATGATAAGTGAGTTAATGGAAGTTGCTACATGTAAACCTTCTATTTATGAGAAACATGATGTAGGAGAAATTGTATTACAAGCAGTAAAAACTCTTCGCGAAAAAATGAGTGAATCAAATGTTCAACTTATTTCTAATGTGGAAGAAAAAACAGTGGAAGTTGAATGTGATGAACGAAAAATAAGAGGAGTTTTTCTATATGTCATAAATAATGCTCTGGAGGCAATGGAGCAAGGTGGCATTTTAGATTTGCGACTAGAAAACAAAGGGAAAGATTATGTGATGATAAGTATAATCGATAGTGGTTACGGTATTAAGAAGGAAAATTTAGCCCGTGTGACAGAGGCCTTTTATACAACGAAACAAGATAAAATTGGTCTAGGACTTACGGTAGCGGATCGAATTGTTACCGAGCATCTTGGTGAATTATGCATTGTAAGTGAAAGAGATATTGGAACGAGAATAGACATCATTCTTCCAATGAAGTTTGGAAATCATGAAATCCAAGTGGAAGAAAAGCTAGGAGTTACCATATGAATGGACGGCAAAAAAAATAAAAAGACAGAACAGCTCCAATCCTTTACACGCGAAAATGAAGGAAAGGAGATGACGACAAATACAGGTGTTAAAATATCAAATGATGAAAACTCTTTAACTGCCAGTGATCGTGGTCCTACCCTTCTAGAAGATTTTCTTATGCGCGAAAAGCTTTCTCATTTTGACCGTGAACGAATTCCTGAAAGAGTCGTTCATGCACGAGGATACGGAGCACATGGCATCTTTGAGTTATATGAATCTTTAGAAGAGCTAACAATGGCACACTTTCTACAAAACCCTTCAAAAACAACACCACTTTTCGTTCGTTTTTCTGAAGTAGCGGGATCAAAAGGAGCAAATGAAACGAATCGAGATGTTAGAGGATTCGCTGTTAAATTTTATACAGAAGAAGGAAATTTCGATTTAGTAGGAAATAACATACCGATTTTCTTTATTCAAGATGGTATTAAATTTCCTGATCTTATTCATGCCCTTAAACCAGAGCCACATAATGAAATTCCACAGGGCCAAACAGCTCATGATACTTTTTGGGACTTCATCGCCAATAATCAAGAATCAGCTGCAATGATGATGTGGATTATGTCCGACCGTACAATTCCAAGAAGTTTTCGAATGATGCAAGGGTTTGGCGTTCATACATTTCGTTTCGTTAATAAAAATGGAAAGTCGCGATTCATAAAATTCCACTGGAAGCCGAAGCTCGGCGTTCATTCATTAATTTGGGATGAAGCTCAAAAACTAGGCGGTGCTGATCCTGATTACCATCGCCGTGATTTGTGGGAAAATATTAATGCTGGAAACTATCCTGAGTATGAACTCGGCATTCAAATTTTAGAAGAAGAGGACGAATTTAAATACGATTTCGATATATTAGATGCAACGAAAATTTGGCCTGAAGAAGATTTTCCCGTTAAGATTATCGGAAAAATGAAGTTAAATCGCAATGTAGACAATGTATTCGCTGAAACGGAACAAGTCGCACTACATCCTGGAAGCATCGTCCGTGGTATTGATTTTACCAATGATCCTCTCTTACAAGGCAGACTCTTTTCTTATACAGATACACAACTGGCACGCGTCGGTACAAATTATCAAGAATTACCGATTAACCGTCCGATATGCCCGTTTCATAACAACCAAAGAGATGGTGCCTCTAAATATATAATCGATAAAGGAAAAGTTGCTTACCACAATAACTCCTTAGCAAATAACTCTCCGTATACTGTTCCTGGGACAAAGGGCGGATTCGTTACATATCCTTCTACTGTATCTGGGCATAAAACGAGAGAAACAGCCGCTAGTTTCAAAGACCACTTCTCTCAAGCACGTTTATTTTGGAATAGTATGAGTCACGTCGAAAAAATCCACATTATACAGGCCTTTTCCTTTGAATTAGGAAAAGTAAAAAGTAAATCTGTCCGCCAACAAGTCGTCACTATGATTGGACACATTAGTACAGAATTGTCTACGTTAGTAGCAGAAGCAATTGGAGCTAAAGTTCCCAATGTTCAGGAATCCAACGTTACAAAAGTATCTCCAGCACTCAGTATGGCTAATACGACCTTTAGTCCAAGTACATTACGAGTAGGTGTCATTGTTGCAAACGGATATGACGGGCAAGATGCACAGTATATAATAAATCAGTTCAAACAAGTAGGTCTTCAGCCAGTGATTGTTTCTGAACGATTAGGCTTGGTGCAAGGAACACAAAATGTGCGCTGGGAAGTTGATGATAGTTTCTTAACAGGATCGCCTCTTCTTTATGACGGGATACTTCTTCTTGGTGGAAAGATGGATGAACATTTTCTTAATAAAGCAAATTCATTTGTCGTAGAATCATATAATCATTTTAAGCCAATTGGCGCTTTTCAAAATGGCTCTACTATTATTCAATCTTTAAATATTGAAGGAAAGCCTGGTGTCTTAATAGAACAAAACCCGACAAGACTGGCGAATAGATTTATTCAAACAATGACAAAACAACGTTTTTGGGATAGAGCATACTAAATGTTTGTTACGGTCGAGAAAGATGTTCATATTTTTGTACAAGACGTTAATCCCGGTCCTGGTAGTAAAACTGTTTTTTTCGTCCATGGCTGGCCTTTAAATCATCAAATGTATCAATATCAACTCAATGTTTTACCGGAGCACGGCTTTCGCTGCATCGCCATGGATATACGCGGAAATGGGCAATCTGATAAGCCATGGACTGGTTACACGTATGACCGATTAGCTGATGATATTGCAATTGTTCTGGAAGCACTCCAAGTAGAAAATGCTACGTTAGTCGGTTTTTCAGTCGGCGGTGCTCTTTCTATTCGCTATATGTCTCGCTACAATGGACGCCGTATTTCTAAGCTCGCATTAATTGATGCTGTCTCTCCCTCTTTCGTGAAAAATCAAGAGTCCCCTTACGGTGTGCCAAAAGAACAAGCAGATACCCTCATTCATCAAATGTATGTGAATTTACCAAAATTTTTAAGTGATGTATCTTTATCATTTTTCAATAGAAACTTAGGAGCTGCAACCCTTGAATGGTTTTCTTATCTCGGTATGCAGTCCGCTTCCTATGCTCTCATCAAAATTTTGCAAGCAGCTGCAAACGAAGACGTAACGAAAGACTTAAGTAAAATTAACGTTCCAACAAAAATATTCCACGGCGTTCACGACCAACTGATCCCATACAAAAGCGCTGAACTCACGCAAAAACGGATTAAAAATGCTCAACTACATGCTCTTACAAATAGTGGTCACGGCTCTCCAATCGACCAAGCAGATGAATTAAATGCAGAACTTATAAAATTTTTAAATTCATAGATGGGTTGGTCTAATTGGGCAAATAAAGGTGAATTGTTAACAGGGCCATGGACTGTCATTGCGCCACTACTATTTTTTACTATTTCTATATTCGTTCTACATATGATAATTAAAGAGATAAAGAATGAGCCATATGAACAAAGAAAGGAAAAGAAGGAAATAGATAAATCTTTGTTTATTCCGGTAACTTCTAAATCGATAGAAAAAGGTAGTTAAATGTTTGCTAATGCGAGGCAAGGGGTAAAGGAAAGAGGGAATAAATTGCGTTTTAATGTTTTAACACAACAACGAAGAAGAGATGAATTTCATTTTAGTTTTTCGGCCCAACAACCGAAAAAAAACCTATTAACTTCAATCATTCTTAGTGGAATGTGGGCAATTTGTTTAGAAACATTGTTTTTTGTAATACTAAAATCTTTCGAATTCGAGAAAACTAAAGAATTTTTTAATGAGAAAATGCAAATCAGTATGCTAATTATTGTTTTGTGGGGCGTACTACTATACGCCATTCATTTAAATAAAAGTGTTAGTTATAAGTTTAGACCGGTTATTCGAGGGTATATTTTCTTGTTTTTAATAGCCCACACAGTGAATTGGATGTACATCATGATGCAGGAGAATATGAACCTTTTATTAGTTAATAACTGGGTTTATGAGCGATACGGACAGTATATGTTAAGCTTATTATTTATTTATATGATATATGTTTTTGTGTACAGTTTGCTCGGACGAATATTTTTGAGTGTAACGATAACAAGTTTGGTGCTAATTATTTTTGGGATTGTGAACCATTTTAAAATCATTTTTAGAGGAGATCCATTCTATCCGTCTGATTTCACACAGATTACTCAAATGCAGTCTGTTATACCAATGGTTATGGAATATTTCAGTTGGTGGAATATATTTCTAGTAATAGTTGGTATTGTTTTGCTTGTATATTTAGTTATTTATATAAGGAAGCATATTCCAGTTATAAAACCTCATATTATTACGAGAATTATTTTAATATGTGGCTCTATGTTTATGGTGTATGCATATAGTAATTATCCTAATACATTTATGAGTAATGTATTGCAAAAATATGGGGTAACCTTCGTGGCTTGGAATCAAAATGTAAACTATGGTGATAATGGTTTTGTTTTAGGATTTGTCAGTAACTTAGACACAACTGTCATTGAGAAGCCAGAAGAATATTCAAAAGAAACTATGCTACAAATTTCAAATAATATAAAGAAACAATATGAAAGCAATGTAGGGAAAAAAGAGAAGATAGAGAAACCAAATATTATATTTTTCATGAGTGAGGCTTTTTGGGATCCAACAAAGCTAGTGAATCTTTCATTTAGCGAAGATCCATTGGCGAATTTACATCACTATATTGAGAATTTTCCGGGTGGACAAACAATAGCTCCTGTATTCGGGGGAAGCACAGCGAATACAGAATTTGAAGCGTTAACGAGCTATTCAATGAGCTTTTTAAAGCCGGGTTCTGTACCATATCAACAAGCAGTGGCGGGGCAGAAAGAAATTCCATCTATCGCAAGTGAGTTGAAAAACCATGGATATTATACGAATGCAATTCATGCTTATGGAAGATCGTTTTATAAGCGGGATGATGTATATAATGTTTTTGGATTTGATAATTTCAATGCAGAAGATACAATGAAAAACGTAGAGGTAGATGGAGATTATATTAGCGATATATCTATTAGTAAAGAAATAATAGAGGAATTGAATAAGAGAAAGCAACCTACGTTTATTCATGCAGTTACGATGCAAAATCATTTTCCATTCAATCCAGGAAGGTTTGAAGAAAAGCAAATAGAAATTAGCGGATTAACAGATGAGGGATCGAAAGCAGAATTAGAAACATATACTGAGGGTGTACGGCGTTCTGATGAGGCTCTTAAATATTTAATAGAACAAATTCAAGAGCTAGAAAGACCTACTATATTGGTTTTCTTTGGGGATCACTTACCGGTATTAGGGACAAATAAAGCTATCTATAAAGAAGCTGGATATATTGAGAATGAAGAAACTATAAATGAAAGATTAGCAATGGCAGAAACGCCATTATTAATGTATGCAAATTTTGATATACCAAATGACAATTTAGGTTTAGTAAGTCCAATTTATTTTTCAAATCTTGTTTTTGATTACGCAGGATTAAATAAATCACCATTTTATCAATTTTTATCGGAGTTACATGAAGAAATACCAGTGCTTAGAGATGAATTAAAAGTTGATAAAAATGGCGAAGAGATTAAAGACTTAACAAAGAAACAAAAAGAAATGTTAGAGCAATATAAAATGATTCAATATGATTTACTCGCTGGAAAGCAGTATAGTAAAGATATACTCTTTAAATAGATGGATTACGAATACGATGATAGCGTACATTTACATCTTGATTATTTCGGAACAGAATGTGATATGGAATCGATTGCTTATAAGAGGAAGAATGAAGACGTATGGGATGTGTATTTTAATTTTGGAGTATACGGTATTCAGAAAGACGATGTAGAGTTAGGAAGGTTTATGGACGAATATGCTGGTCATTACGTTTTTTCTGTACATGCTCGTGATTTAAGCTGGGAATTTGGAAGTGCTCAGTTTGAGGAGTGGGTTTTGAAGAACCATATCGTCGAAAAAACACTACAAAAATAGATGTTACTAGCTGTTTTCACTTTCGCTGCTTGTAGTAGTAAAAAAGAAGGACCAAAAGATCAAACTCAAAACATTCGTGTCGGCGAAGTTACCCATTCTCTCTTCTATGCCCCGTTATATGTTGGAATTGAGAAGGGATTTTTTAAAGATGAAGGATTAAATATTGACTTACAAACAACAGCTGGCGGAGATAAAACGATGACCGCTCTTTTATCTGGCGGAATTGATATTGCTCTTGTCGGTTCTGAAACGTCTATTTACGTTCATCAACAGGGAGCAAAAGACCCTGTTATTAACTTCGCACAGCTTACACAAACAGATGGGACATTTTTAGTTTCGCGTAAAAAGCTAGACTCTTTTAATTGGAATGACGTAAAAGGTGTTACGTTTTTAGGTCAACGTAAAGGCGGCATGCCGCAAATGGTTGGGGAATACGTTTTAAAGAAAAATGGCATTGATCCTCATAAAGATACGAACTTAATTCAAAATATCGAGTTTGCTAATATTGCAAATGCCTTTGCATCTGGTACAGGAGAGTTTGTGCAGCTCTTTGAACCAACTGCAAGTATATTTGAGAAAGAAGGTAAAGGTTATATCGTTGCTTCGTTCGGAAATGAATCTGGTACTGTTCCTTATACAACGTTCATGGCAAAAGAAAGTTTCTTAAAGAAAGATAAAGCTGCTGCTGAAAAGTTCACACGTGCTCTCTATAAAGCGCAGCAATGGGTTGATACTCATAGTCCCGAAGAGATTGCTGATGCCGTTTCTCCACTATTTAAAGATACTTCAAAAGACATTACAGTAAAAGTAATTGAACGGTATAAAAAGCAACATTCTTATGCGACAAATCCGCTATTAGATGCGGAAGAATGGAAACAGCTCCAAACTATTATGAAAGACGCTGGTGAATTACAAAAAGAAGTCCCACATGAAGCGCTCGTCAATACGAAAATTGCCGAAAGCGTTATTAAGAAATAGATGAGTTTTTTACAAATACGTAACGTTTCTCACTGTTTTTTCGCAAAAGAGAATGCCAAACTGATTCTCGAAGATATGAGCTTACAAGTGGAAGAAGGAGAATTTGTTTCTATACTCGGTCCAAGTGGTTGCGGGAAAACAACGCTTCTCTCGATTATTGCCGGTCTACTTGATCCAATTGAAGGCATCGTATTTTTAGATGGTGAACCAATTACAACAAAAACTCCATCTATGGGTTATATGCTCCAGCAAGATTACTTGTTTCCGTGGAAAACAATTGAAGAAAATATTATGCTTGGACTTCATATTCGAAAGATTTATGATGAACAAACGAAAGAACATACTTTAAAGCTTTTAAAACAAGTCGGTTTGCATGATGTAGAACAGCAATATCCTCGTGAATTATCCGGTGGTATGCGTCAACGCGCTGCACTCGTTCGAACATTAGCGACTGATCCAAAAATTTTATTGTTAGATGAACCATTTTCCGCTCTCGATTATCAAACAAAGTTAAAACTAGAGGATCTCGTCTTCACATTATTACGTAACTTTAAAAAAACATCTTTACTCGTGACACATGATATTGAAGAAGCAATTGCGATGAGTGATCGTATTTATTTACTACAAGCGAATCCTGGAAAAATTGCAAAAACGTTCATCGTCCCAGAAAGTATTCGCTCCTTATCACCGTTAGAATCACGCCATCATTACGACTTCCCAGCCCTTTTCCAAGACATATGGAAGGAGCTGGAGCGCCTTGGATAATTGGATAATATAAAACAGCTACATGAACACTTTCGAAAGAAAGAACGCAGGCGTGCATGGATTGCTCGCTCGCTACAACTTTTACTACTCATTCTTTTCTTTGCACTATGGGAAATAGCTAGCAAAAAAGAATGGATTGATCCTTTACTCTTTAGCTCTCCGTCGAGTATTTGGGATCTCTTTCTTAGCAAGTGGATTGACGGTTCGCTTTGGATTCACATATGGACGACGCTACTTGAAACAGGAGTAGGCTTCATTCTTGGAACAGTACTCGGGGCTATTATTGCCACGTTCCTTTGGTGGATACCACTTTTAGCTCGCGTTCTTGATCCATATCTCGTCGTCCTAAATGCAATGCCAAAAGTCGCACTCGGCCCTATTATCATTGTAATCTTCGGTCCTAATATTTCATCGTCTATTGCAATGGGCGTAATCATTTCCATCATCATTACCATTCTCGTTATTTACAGCGCATTTCAAGAAGTCGATTCTAACTATATAAAAGTAATGGACACATTTGGCGCAAATAAATGGCAATGCTATAAGCAAGTTATACTCCCCTCATCGTTCCCTGCAATTATTTCAACGCTAAAAGTGAACGTTGGATTATCATGGGTCGGTGTTATTTTCGGTGAGCTTCTCGTTTCTAAACAAGGACTTGGCTACTTAATTAGCTATGGATTCCAAGTCTTTAACTTCACACTCGTCTTACTGAGTGTGCTACTCACATGTGTTCTCGCAACACTGATGTATGTGTTTGTAGAAGCATTTGAAAAACTTCTAATCGGAAAACGAAAAAGAAGCTGAATGAAACGTATGAAAACGATTCTTGCTGTTGCTGGTCTCATTTGGGTAATGTCTCACGGTTTTCCGATTTTTGAAGGGGAGCAAATTCGTAGTGCACTAAATAAAAAGTTCAACGATTATCATGTAATAGATCGAAAAGATAATGTCGTTACAGTACGTGTGAAAGACTGTTTCCATACAGTTACGGTTGCGGATGGAAATGTTACAAATGAAACAAAAATGTGTGATAAAAGGTAAATGGAGGGGCGTATGAAGAAACTGTATGGCAAGTTAGTGTGTTTTATGATTTCAACGGGCTTAGTAGCTGGATGTGATATGTCGGAGCAAACTTCAAAAAGAGAGAAAAAAGATGTGTGCGAAACGACAGAAGAATGTGCACAAATAGGTGATAAGACGCTTCAAAAAGTATATAAAAAAATAGATGGACTTTCAGAACTTGAAGTACTAGAGGATTATGATTTAGAAGGAAATTCAAGTAATGATATGAAAGAAGCGGAAATGAAAAAAGAGGATGATGAAAATTATTTCTTTTTAGCTTCTTATTATATTGATGGTGATGAAATTGTAGATCCCTATTTCGATAAACTAGATCGGAAACGATTGAATAAGGTGTTCGCAGAAGATAAAGAAGCGAAAGAAGAGATACTAAAACAACGTCAAGATAAAGCGTATCATCAATCATTATGGGAGATGTATAGCACTCTTATTCCAGCTAAGTATCGCACTGACATAAAAGAGTTTGACATGGTAACAGATGGTTACGACGGAATTGTCGCCCACGTTATGCCGAGTGTAGAGTATCCGAAAGAGTGGACACTTAGTTTAGATACGCTTGATTCTGCAGTAAATATTGATCAAGTGATGAAAACATTAATACATGAGACAGCCCACGTATTAACACTCGGACATAAACAAATATCAGTAAATGAAAAATACTTAAAGGCTTTTGAAGAAGATAAAGATATTTCATCATACCAAAATAAATGTAAATCTCTTTTCTTGCAAGAAGGATGTGCGAAGGAGAGCTCTTATATAAATCAATTCCACAATTTGTTCTGGAAACCAATTGAGCCGGAGTGGACAGAAAAGAAAGTGGAAGACAGCGAAGAAGCTCAAATTGAATTTTTTAAAGAGAAACAAAATGAGTTTGTTTCACTGTACGGGACGACAAATGTAGCAGAAGATATTGCAGATACATTTACAGCGTTTATTTTACAAGATTCAAAAAAGGTGAAAGAAGGAACGGAGTTAAAATATAACAAAATTGCGTTTTTCTATCAGTTCCCTGAGCTTGTAAAAATGAGAGCGGAAGTGTTAGCTGGATTATATGATGTTTCGAAAACGATAGAGTAAATGACTCGAGCAGTCTTATTTGACTTAGATGGAACACTATTAGATCGTCGCCAATCTCTAGAGCAATTTATTCGCGATCAATATAATCCTTTCGCCTTTCATTTGATAAACATAGAAGAATTCGAGTATTGCTCTCGTTTTCTCGAGCTCGATAATAATGGTTACACATGGAAAGATAAGGTATATTCCACTCTCCTTTGCGAATACAACATTACCACTTTAACGCAAGAGCAACTGTTGCACGACTACATTACAAACTTCCAACATCATTGTATTCCTTTCCCAAACATGCATGCACTACTTCAACAATTAAAACAGCGAAACATTAAAATTGGTATAATTACAAACGGCTTTACTGAATTTCAAATGAGCAACCTTCGAGCATTAAACGTACATACGTATACAAATACAATTCTCGTTTCAGAAGCGGAAGGAATCAAAAAACCTCATCCTGAAATTTTCGAACGTGCTTTACAAAAGCTGAATGTAAAAGCCGAAGAATGTCTTTACGTTGGAGATCATCCAGAAAACGACGCGCTCGGTTCTGAACAAGTAGGAATTCTTGGCGTTTGGAAGAGAGATTTATTTTGGGGTGACTTTGAGCATTCACGTGTGATAGATGATTTATTAGATGTTCTTTCGTTTTTAGAGGTAGAGATAAAAACAAGATGAATGGATAAAAGAAAAGAGACGACTGTTACTGTTTCAATGGTTAAATTAAATATCTATTCATTTTTTATAATATTCGCTCTGGCGATTGGAATTAGTTATTTACATGCGCTTTTTTCAGGCAAGTTTCAATTTGAAATTACATTGCCGATTATGTTTCTTTTAATTATTGGAATGATTGTTCTCGTTTGTATACATGAAGCGATACATTTAATAGGATTTCGCTATATCGGAGGTGTTCCGTGGAGTGAGCTGAAATGGGGCGTCAATTGGAAATTAGGTGTAGCATACGCTCATTCTAAAAAAGAAATTACAGTAAAGCAAATGAAGAAAGTTTTAATGTTGCCATTTTTATCGACTGGAATTTTACCAATTGCAATTGGATTAGCTATGAATGTTCAAGCAATCTCATTTTTAGGGGTTCTACTAACAGCAGGTTGTATTGGTGACATTGCTCTATATCAAAAAGTTTCAAAGTTTCCAGATGATGCACTAGTAAAAGATCATCCGAGTAAACCGCAGTTTACAGTTTATGAATAAATGTACAAATTTAAAGATTATTACCACAACACTGTACAATTATCGTTTGAACGTTATCCATTTTCTCCTGAGCCAAAGCATGTTTGGGTTGTATGCCGGTACGGGGATCAATGGTTATTAACGCATCATTTACGTCGCGGTCTTGAATTTCCAGGTGGTAAAGTAGAACTAGGGGAAACACCGGAAGAAGCGGCGATTCGAGAAGTTCATGAAGAAACCGGCGGCATAGTTTCGGATTTAACTTACTTAGGACAATATAAAGTATCTGGAAAAGACAAAATAATCATTAAAAACATTTATTTTGCAACAATTAGTGCGGTAGAAGAACATACGCATTACGAAGAAACGAAAGGGTCTGTTTTATTAAAAGACATTCCTGATAACATTAAAACTGATAGAAAATTTAGCTTTATTATGCGCGACGATGTATTAGCGCGTACGATGAAACATATAGAAGAAATCGGCTGTTTTACGAAGTAAATGAAAACAATAGAAACTAAAAGGATGAAAGAAGGGTGTTACATGGAGAAGAAAAAACCATATTATATATCAATAGGTAATGGTCAAATTTCACAAGTGAAGACGGCAGATACGTACAATTTTGAAGTTTACGCAAATGATGAGGAAATTACGGAGTTAAGAGCGTACTTTGATCAAGCATATGTAGAGGATTTAGGTTCATTTGTACGGTCCCACGTTCCATTTGTTGAATATCATCACGATTCAAATAATGATCGATATGATGAACAACTACAAAAAGCATATAAAATGATTTATGAATTAGGAAATCATGAGACGAAAGAATTAGTCGCACAAATGGGAATAATCAATGGATTGTAATTGTTTTCATCAATTACAAAATTATGTAAAATAAAGAAAAGAAGGGATTTCATGTTCAAAATATTAATTATCGGTATTATAATCGTCCTAGTCATACTAGTACTCTCCGTCATGACGATTAATAAAGGCTATGCATACAAACATTCCGTTGATAAACCAGAAGATAATCCTTATACAAAAAATAATAAGGAGGATTCATAAATGCTTCGTGTACTTCGCATTGCAATCGCACTCACTGTGATCATTATGTCGGCAATCGGGCTCTATACAGGTCAAAATAACTTTCTACCACTTTCACAATTTTTATTAGGAGCTCTCATGTTCCTCATTGCAATGGAACAAATAAAAAAGAAGGATTCAGGAACAGGATTCATTTGTATTGTTGCCGGTGCTTTCATTTGGATTGTTCGTATCATTAGCTATATAAAATAAATGCTAAAAGGACTGCGAATTACTTTTTCACTTATTGCTTTATGTATAGCAATCTATAGTTTCTTTACTAGTAATAGAGAAATTATGCCTTATATGTTCATCTTTTTAGGGATGATGGCTTTCATTATTAGTATAGAGGAAATCTTAAAACAGCAAAAAGGGGGTAGTATACTTGCTCTGTTAGCAGGAGTTGGTGCTTTATTTCTTGGCTTCTCAGAAATATTTCGATAAATGCTAACAAACCTTCGAATCTTACTATCTGCTATTGCTGTTATTCTTGCTTTTTTTAGTCTTTTTGCACAAATTTCTATTCTTTCCTCTTATGTATTTATCCTTTTAAGCATCACATTTATTCTTTCGGGAGTTGATGAAATACAACAAAAACAAAAATCGAAAGCTATCTTTTGTTTTATAATTGGGACAATCACTTTCTTCGTTGGGATTTCTGACATACTTCCATAAGTGGCATGGATCTATTTAATTATAGCTGGGCTCTTTGAAATTGTCGGTGTAATTGGGATAAAGAAAGTAGCAAAAAATAATAGTTGGACGAATAATATTATTTTAATAGGTGGTTTTATTATTAGTTTTCAATTTTTAACGATGGCGCTTCAAGAAATTCAGTTATCGATCGCATATGCAGTTTGGACTGGAATCGGAACGCTCGGGGCAGCAGTTGTCGGTATTTTATTTTTTCAAGAACCTAAAAACGCTTTTCGGATTATTTGTATCGTTGGGATTATGGGGACGATTATTGGATTGAAAGTAGTGAGTTAATTGTTATTTAAAAAAGGAGGAGGGGAAATGACGGGCACGCGAAAAGAGAAGCTATATGGAATTAAGCATGCGCGGATGGAGAGGCAATATTTTTATAAGCATCTGGGGATTTTCATTTTTGCACAGCTTCTATTTATTTTTATAGTAGGGCTTGTACCAGCTCAAGAGTTGCCAAGCGGTTCCTATTTCCTTCATATGAAAGAGTGGATTTTAAATAAACAAATTGGATTTTATAAAAATGAAACGATTAATACGATTACAAGTATCTGGACATCAGTGCTTATTATTCATTTTATATGGGCGATGTCTTACATTCTTTTTCCGAAAAAGAAGCGTAATTCTTCGAAACAAGAAACAAGAGAAGAGATAAAAGAAGAAGTGAAAAAGAAAAAGGAGATTAGCATAAATAGGGCGTGGATGTATTTAGTATTTGGGGGCTTAATTGAAATATATTGGGCGACAGGATTAAAAACAAATGCAATGAGTATTTTGACACTCATTGCAATTTTAGTGAGCTTTCAACTACTAATTGAAGCAACTAAAAAAATTCCAATTGGTACGGCATATGCAGTATTTACTGGAATTGGTACAGTTGGAACGATATTAGTAGATATTTTATATTTCAAAGAACCATTTTCGCTCATCAAAATTTTCCTCGTTTGCTTATTGGCACTATTTATTATCGGATTGAAATTTAGTGGGAATAAGGAAGAGGTGAAATAAGTGAATGGAGTATTAATTACATTGCAACAAATAACAACGTTTAAAAAGCTTGGTTTTAAGCTTTCGGAAATAAAAAAAGTGTTAAAAGAGGAAAAGGGGAATTCAGAAGAAAGATGGAAAAGTGCAATTCAAAATGAAATTCAAACAATACAAGCGGAAGTAAAAAGATTACAGAACTTAGAAAAACTATTATATACAACATTTCATTCCATTGAATTAACTGGAGAGCTTAAAACAGAAGATTTAATGTTATTCATAAAATCAGTACAGGGAATTGAACAGAGAGAAAATTTCCGACAAAAATATTTTACGGAGGAAGAACAGAAGGTTATAGAGGATTTACCAACACTTGAAGAAAACGATGAAAGAACGAAAGAATGGTTACAAGTATTAAGAGAAATTCGTCAGCGTATAAATGAACCAGTAGATTCACCGGAAATTCAAAAATTAGGGGAAAGGGTAGTGGCCTTTTCAATGCACGTATTTCATGAAAATGAACAATTAATAAATAAGTATTGGGATTTAATTAAACCTGAAGAGGGAGAGAGTGCAAGAGTATACGGACTTGATTTAGAAACGATGAATTATATAGAAACGATGATGGATTGTTATTTAAAAAAGGAGGAGGGGAAATGAATGCCATCAGTAGAAAGCTTTGAATTAGATCATACGATTGTAAAGGCACCTTATGTAAGACATTGCGGAGTTCACAACGTAGGTAGTGACGGTATTGTAAATAAATTCGATATTCGTTTTTGCCAACCGAATAAACAAGCAATGAAACCAGATGTTATTCATACGTTAGAGCATTTATTAGCATTTAATTTACGTAAATATATTGATCGTTATCCGCATTTTGATATTATCGATATTTCACCGATGGGTTGCCAAACAGGATATTATCTTGTTGTAAGCGGAACACCAACAGTTCGTGAAATCATTGATTTATTAGAACTAACATTAAAAGATGCGGTTCAAATTACAGAAATTCCAGCTGCAAACGAAACACAATGTGGCCAAGCGAAGCTTCACGATTTAGAAGGAGCACAACGCTTAATGAACTTCTGGTTAAGCCAAGATAAAGACGAACTTGAAAAAGTATTTGGATAAATGAAACAGATTTTCATTGGGATTATACGCTTTTATCAAAAATTCATTTCTCCGGTGACGCCGCCAACGTGCCGCTTTTATCCGACTTGTTCTCATTACGGATTAGAGGCGTTTCAAAAACATGGCGCACTCAAAGGCTTTTGGCTTACTTGTACGCGTATATTAAAATGTCACCCTTTCCACCCGGGAGGATTTGATCCTGTCCCAGATAAAAAGGATGACAAAGTAAATTCTTAAATGAAGTCATTAGAAGAGATTTTACAATACAATGAAAAATTTGTTGAAGAGAAAAAATACGAAGAGTATGAAACAGGAAAATTTCCAAATAAAAAAATGGTAATTATCTCTTGTATGGATACTCGTCTTGTTGAATTATTACCGAAAGCGATGAATATGCGTAACGGTGATGTGAAAATTATTAAAGTAGCAGGCGCTGTTATCTCCCATCCATTCGGAAGTATTATGCGTAGTATTTTAGTTGCTGTATATGAACTTGGTGCCGATGAAGTTTGTGTAGTTGGTCACCATGATTGCGGTATGGCAAAAATACAAGCAAGCAGTACAATTGAGAAGATGAAAGAGCGCGGTATAACAAATGAGAAATTAGATACACTTCGTTATTCTGGAATCGATTTAGAAAGATTCCTACAAGGGTTCTCTAGTGTAGAAGAAAGTGTAGAACATAGCGTATCAATACTTCGCAACCATCCATTACTTCCAGAAGAAGTACCTGTTCACGGTCTTGTTATAGATCCTGATACAGGAAAATTAGATTTAGTTGTGAATGGTTACGACAATTAAATGTCCGACGTTCTGTTACTAAGTCGTTTTCAATTTGCAATTACTATTTTTTATCACTTTTTATTTGTACCTTTAACAATCGGACTTGTTATTTTAGTAGCATGTATGGAAACTCAATACGCCCGCACATTGAATCCAACATACCGCAAAATGGCAAATTTCTGGGGTAAATTATTTACAATTAACTTCGTAATGGGGATTATAACCGGGATTACGATGGAATTCCAATTTGGAACAAACTGGTCTGAGTACTCTAAATATATGGGAGATATTTTCGGATCCCCTCTCGCAATAGAAGCACTCGTTGCCTTCTTCTTAGAATCTACGTTCATGGGAATATGGTTATTCGGTAAAGACAAAATTTCACCAAAGTTCCGTGCCTTCTGTATGTGGATGGTTGCACTTGGAACAAATATTTCCGCACTTTGGATTATTACAGCAAACGGCTTTATGCAAAATCCTGTTGGCTATGTAGTACGTAACGGCCGCGCTGAATTAAATGATTTCTGGGCACTTGTTACAAATCCATATGCTTGGAATATGTTCTTCCATACTGTAATTAGTTGTTATATCGTTGGTGCTTTCTTCGTTATGGCCATTAGTGCCTATCACTTACTACGTAAAAATGAAGTGGAATTCTTCAAAAAATCATTTAAGTTTGGTTTAATGTTAGGCTTATTCGCCGCAACTATTACACCGTTTATGGGACATCAATCTGGTGTATCGGCAGCTAAATATCAACCTGCTAAAGGAGCTGCGATGGAAGCAGTTTGGGAAACTGGAAAAGGACAAGGTTTCTCAATCATTCAAATTCCTGATGTGAAAAATGAAAAGAACTTTGAACTACTTACAATTCCAAAACTCGGAAGTTTCTTCTATACAAACTCATTTGATGGAGAAATTGTTGGTTTAAAAGATATTCCGAAAGAAGATCGTCCAAACGTTAACCTCGTGTACTATAGCTTCCGCTTAATGGTCGCACTTGGCATGTTCTTTATGGCATTAACTTGGTTCGGTTTCTATTTAAACCGAAAAGGAAAACTAGAAAACTCAAAACGTTATTTAAAAATTACAATGTGGTCTGTCTTACTTCCGTACATTGCGATTAACGCTGGCTGGATTGTTGCTGAAGTAGGTCGTCAACCATGGACAGTTTATAAACTAATGCGTACAGCAGAATCTGTATCACCTATATCAGTTCCACAAATTTGGTTCTCATTAATTAGTTTAATATTGTTCTACACTTTACTTTTAATTGCAGACGTATACTTAATGCTGAAGTTCGCAAAAAAAGGACCAGCTGCATTAGAAGAGCCTGCTACTGAAGGAGGTACAGCTCATGTCTCATGAATGTCTCATGATATGCTTGCAATCATCTGGTTCGGTTTATGGGGCGTAATTTGGACAGTTTACTTCATTCTTGATGGCTACGCACTCGGTAACGGAATGATTTTTCCATTCGTTGCGAAAGACCGACAAGAACGAAATCAATTACAAGAAGCAATTGGCCCATTCTGGGGTGGTAATGAAGTATGGTTAATTACAGCTGGTGGTGCAACATTTGCTGCCTTCCCAATCACATATGCAAATATGTTTAGTTACCTATACACACCACTATTTTTAGTATTACTTGCACTATTTGCTCGTGCTGCTGGACTTGAATTTATGCATAAAGATGATTCACCAATTTGGCAAAAAACTTGTAAATGGGCATTTACAATTGGTAGTTTCCTAATCGCCTTTTTATTCGGTGTTACATTCGCTAACCTATATTACGGACTACAAATCGGAAAAAATGGCTATGAAGGAAATTTACTTAGCTTACTAAACCATTACGGTATTTTAGGTGGTCTGTTCTTCACTGCTATATTCGTCGTATCTGGTGCTCTTTGGGTCATGATTAAAACGACTGGTGAAGTATCTGATCGTGCTTATAAAATCGCAAGACCATTTTCAATGGCAGCTGCTATCATTTTAGCTATCTTCTATGTAGCAACTGCAAATCGCACAAACTTATTCCAAAACTTTACGGAATATCCGGTACTATTTATTCTTCCAGTACTTGCAATGTTAATGAGTGTACTCGCACTTATTATGGTGTACAAACATAAAATCGGCCTTGCCTTTACATTTGTTTGCTTAACAATCGCAATGTTTATGACAACTGGCTTTGCAGGTATGTTCCCAAGAATGTTACCGTCTCGCATTAACGACGCCTATAGTACAACGTTATACAACGCAGCTGGTAGCCAATTAAACTTAAAAATTATGTTCTTCGTCGCAATAGTTATGGTACCAATTGTTATTGGCTATCAACTTTGGAGCTACAGTATTTTTAAAAATAAAATCCACAAAGACTCTGCTAAAGGATATCACTAAATGAAAGTAGGTGACAATATGCCGGCAGTTGTTGAAGGTGTTATTATTGAAAACTGCAATGGGACGATTAATTTAGGGGATAAATATAACGTGCAGCCGATTGAAAAGACGAAAGCTTATAATGGATCGGGATCATCGAACACTGGATTAAATGTGAGAACATTTAGCGGGATTAGTACAGCAGATGTAAGGGATAATGATGTAAATGACCAAGAGATACAATTTACCTTATAGATGTATTTTGGAATTATTCCTCTTATATTATTTATTATTTTTCTTATCTCTTATTTAAAAGATCCACGAAAAATAATAAATGGCTTTTTATTTAATGCCTTTATCTGTTTTTTCCTTCTTTTTTGTGTGATTGTATCTTTGAACTCAGATAGTGCTGTCTTGCGTTATATTATATTTTTACCTTGTTTAGCACTTCTCATTATGCTTCCTTTCGGTATTGTTGCTTTAATGTTTGGGCTATTTCTTAATGCTAGAATTTTAATGAAGCGAGAAGGAAGACGGTTCACTAACTGTTTAACACTCCTTGCTGCTTTAGGGATGTTATTCTTTATGTTACTCCCTATTATAAATCCAGCAAGTTTGGTCTCATCGCATTTAGAGCCTATTTTTGCAGGTATTTCTCTTATAAGCTTCTATTTCTTTATACACTTATCTAACTTCTTAAGCGCTTATTTTCTATATCAATTTAACAGACCGAGACGTAACCAAGATTTCATCATCGTTCTTGGTAGCGGCTTAATTAATGATAAAGTACCACCTTTACTTGCAAGCCGCATTAATAAAGCTATCGACTTTTATTGGAAACAAGCAGCTGTGAATACACCACCAACAATTATTTTCTCTGGTGGACAAGGTCCAGATGAAGGGCTTCCTGAAGCAGAAGCGATGCAAAATTATGCGGTTGAAAAAGGAATTCCTCTTGAACATACAGTGCAAGAAAATCGCTCTGTAAACACATATCAAAATATGTCTTTCTCTAAAGAAATTATGGATTCTTTAAAGCCAGAAGGTAAGTATAGAAGTATTTTTACAACGAATAATTTCCACCTTTTCCGCGCTGGTATATATGCTAGACAAGCTGGCCTGAATAGCCAAGGAATTGGATCAAAAACTGCATTTTATTACTGGCCTAACGCAATGATTCGTGAATACGTTGCGATTGTCGTAATGGGACGTAAACGTCATATGAAGTTTTGCGGAGCTATTTTAGGATTCGCTTTATTCGTGTCAGTACTTAGTTTTATATTTTCTTAAATGGAGAAAATTATCAAAAACAAGCCCAATAAGCTAAAAATCGCTTCAAAAGCTTTGATGATTATTATTGGGGCATTTATTACAGCGTACGGATTAGAAGCTGTCTTAATTCCAAATAACGTATCCGACGGTGGTGTGACTGGTTTAAGTATCGTTAGTTCAAGATTATTTGGATTGCCATTAGGGGCTCTAATCGCAGTTATTAACATTCCTTTCGTTTGGTTAGGATATAAGCAAATCGGTAAAAGCTTTGCAATTTATTCCATTATCGGGATTGCTTCATTAGCAATAGGTACCGTTGTTATGCACGGAATACCAACTATTATTGAAGGCGATACATTATTAGTTACAGTTGTTGGTGGTATTATTATCGGTTTTGGTATGGGACTAGCATTACGTAACGGCGGAGCATTAGATGGAATCGATATGCTAGCTGTATTACTTTCTCGCAAGTTACCTTTTGGAACGAGTGACCTTATTTTATTCTTAAACATGTTCGTGTTTATTTTCGTATCAACAGTATTCGGTCTTCAAGGAGCTATTCTTTCGGCAATTGCTTACTTTATTGCTTCGAAAGTGATTCATATCGTTGAAGTTGGTTTAAGTGGTTCGAAAACATTTAAAATTATCACAAAAGAACCTGAATTAATGGTAGAAACAATTCGCGATCGTTTAGGCCGAAGCGCAACGTATAATGAAGTATACGGTGGTTATTCAAGAGAGAAATTCAAAGAAATTTCTTGTGTAATTAACCGTTTAGAAGAAAGTAAAATGAAAGATCTTATTAATGAAATCGATCCAAATGCCTTTATTACAGTTTATGACGTAGCAGAAGTAAAAGGCGGTAACTTCAAGAAACGTGATATTCATTAAGTGATCCCTATACTTGCTATCGTTATTTTACTTGTTGTTGCCGGTTATGCCTTATCAGGCTGTCAAGGCGGGCAGACGAAGTCGATTCAAGATCGTTATCCACTCGAGTCTGTTGCAAAGGAAGGTAAACAAGAATCTTACGTGTATAGGGCCGCCAATCGGTCTGTTCCTGAAGTAGCAAAGGAACTCATTAATGAAAGAGAACCGAAGCAAGCATCTAAAGAAGACGAAAATCAAATGTTCCTCGTTTATTCTGATAAGATTTATAATCTGCAAAAGGATAAAGGGAAACCATCTGATACGTTAATTGAAATAAGTAATAAAGAGTTTGTCCGTCAAAATTACCAACCATCCTTCTTGCAAGGGTATATTATGGGGAGTATATTAAACGATATATTCGGTTCAAAAAAATCATCATCTGGTGATTATCGAGGATATAATGACAGACAAAATTATAAACCAGTTATTCCGGAAAGGCCACCTACGAAAGAAGAAAAGAAAACCCCGCCTCCAATTACGAAGGAAGGGAAAGGATCTATCATTAAGCGAGGCGATAATGTAGATTCGAAGCCATCAGTAGGTGATAAGGGAAGTATTACTGAAAAAGGAAGTAATACGACGCCCCCACCTTCTACCGGAAGCAAAGGGAAAATTACAAAAACACCAGGTGGTTCGAACGGATCAGATGTGAAGCCAAAATCATCTATTAAAACCCCGCCAAGGAATACATCTCCTCCGAAAACGAGGGTCGGTGGTTCCGGGAAAATTACGAAGAGAAGATAGATGAAAAGTCCAGAGCCGCCGAAACCTGAAAAGAGTCTTTTAACGTTAGCTCCTGGCGATATGATTGAAGTTTCATTAGTCATGTACGAATTAACTGGAAAAACGAGCATGCATTCTCGTAAGGAAATTGTTTTAACACTGCAAGATGGGAAAGATATTCGTTATTTGAAAATTGAAGATCGTGAAAATACGTATTATAAATTATATACACCAATTGATGGTCGCTTAGATTCAATTGATGAAGTTCCGACGACAATTGAAATGGATGATACCGAGTACCATATGGAAGAGCAATATAACGGACGTGTTGTTGTAATGGGAAAAACACCATTCTCTGCTTCAGAAGAACAGTACGTATGGGAATTTCAATCTGATAACCGAAAATTATTACGTATTGAATGGCAAAATGGTCGCACAATGATGTATGAGGGAGAAGCAATCATTCCTGCTGATGTACAAATTATAAGAGCAACGTAAATGACATGGATGAATGTAGTAGCCATGCTCGTATGGACTGGAGCGAGTGCAGTACTTTTATTTGCAATTATGTGGGTTGATTCAATTTTTACAAAATACAATGATTTAAAAGAAATAAAAAATGGGAATACAGCTGTAACAACTCGTTTCGTCATGAAATTATTCGCACAAGGGTACATTTTATCTCAATCAATAACGAAAGCAAATGACTTATGGCAAGCACTACTTGCTTCAGCAGTTTCTTTCGTTATTTTGTTAGTGGTAGAAATGTTTATTGAATTTGTGCTAAAGAAAATGTCTGGTTTAGATTTAGAAGAAGGTACGAAGGAAGGCAGTGTTGCGCATGCGATGTTAGCTGGATCATTACATATTGTTGGTGCACTTATTTTAGGCGCTTGTTTATAAATGTCTGTATTTAAACGATTACGAGATTTAACAATGTCAAATGTGTATTCATTAATTGAAAAAGCGGAAGATCCAGTTAAGATGACGGATCAATATTTACGCGATATGCAAGCGGATGTACAAGAAGCTGAGAAAAGTGTAGCAGCTCAAATCGCGCTTGAGAAAAAGTTCAAATTATTATTTGAAGAGCAAGAAGCACTTGTGAAAAAGCGTGAAGATCAGGCTCATATGGCTGTTCAAGCTAGTAACTTAGATCTTGCGCGCCGTGCACTAGAAGAAAAACAAAATGCAGAGCAAAAAATGAATGAGTATAAAGCAAGTTATGAGCAAAATAAAGCAGCTGCTGATAATCTTCGTGCGAAGTTAGAAGAAATGCGCAAGCAATTAACAGAGCTGAAAAATAAACGTGAAACACTTGTAGCGCGTGTAAATGCAGCGAAAGCACAAAAGAATATTAATCAGGCGATGTCTGGGTTTGATTCAAATTCAGCAAAAGCTGGTTTAAGCCGAATGGAAGAGAAAGCTCTTCAATTAGAAGCTGAAGCAGAAGCAAGTGGTGAAGTTTACAAAAAAGAAAAGTCATTAGATGATGAATTTGCAAGCTTAAACAAAAATTCTGCTGTTGACGATGAATTAGCTCGTATTATGAAGCAGTATGAGAAATAAATGAAAAAATTAGTAGGAATCGGATTAGCAGCAGCAATTTCATTCGGAGCATTATCAGGTTGTTCTTTATTAGGAGAAAAGGCGAACGGCTTTGTACTGTACGGATCAGAAGAGCAAGTAACACAAATTGCAGATAAAAACAAAAATGAAGTGAAAGAAAAAGACTTCTATAAAATGAAACTTACAACGTTAGAAGATAAAAAAGTTCTCGTAATGGATAAAAAAACTGGTGAAGAACTAGTGAAGAAAGAGTTACTTAGCAACGTGGATGCAAAAGATGACACGAAACCACTTGATAAATTACCAGCTGTAACAACAGAACAAGGTGTATTATTCGCAAAAAACAAAGTTGAAAATGCTACAATTGACGGCGCGAAATTAAAATATGAAGGCAACACAATTATCGGAAGTGGCCGTGCATATGCAGATATGTTCGCGATTGTTGATGATGCAACTTACAACAATGTAAAAGGTGAAGAAAAATCGGTGGGTGTATTAAAATTTGATAAGGACCCGAGTAAAGAATTCCCTGGCAAAAATGGTGTAGAAACATCACAACTTGTAAAAATTAAAAAGTAAGTGAATAAGGTAGCTTTGCTAGGGAATCCGAATACAGGGAAGACATCATTATTTAATGCACTTACTGGTTCTTATGAATACGTAGGAAACTGGAGCGGTGTAACAGTAGAAAAGAAGGTTGGTAAATTAAAAGATAAGCAAGGAACATTAATTGATTTACCAGGCGTGTATGATTTGAATCCAGTTTCACGTGATGAAGGTGTCGTTACGAATTTTCTACTAACAGACGAATTTCATCATATGTTAAATATAGTGGATTCTTCGCAATTCGAGCGAAATATGCATTTAACGTTGCAGTTGCTTGAATTTGGTAAGCCAGTTTCAATTGGTTTAAATATGGTTGATGTGGCGAAGCAAAGAGGAATTGTAATTGACGTAAAACGATTATCAGAACTATTAGGTGTAACAGTCGTTCCTGTCATCGCAAGAACCGGAAAAGGCTGTGAAGAACTACTTACTACTCTTCATGAAGAGAAACAAAAAGAGAAAAAGCCATTCCTTATTTCATATGGTGTACAAATGGATGAAGGGATTGGAGAGATAATCGCTCTTCTAGAGATAGCGAATTATGAGCATCCGAGATGGTTAGCCCTTCAATTTTTAAGTAATAACGAAGTAGTAGAAAAAGAAATGAAAGCATTACCAATTTATAAGGAACTTATAGCCATTCGATCTCGTTTAGGTGGAAAACTTGATTGTACGTTGGAAGAGCATATTTACAAAACTCGTGAAGCGTATATTGAAAAGTTAAAAACAAATGTTATGAAGCATGAGAAAGAAGGAAACATTCCTTTTTCGGAAAAAATTGATAGGTTAATTACACATAAAATTTTAGGACTTCCAATCTTTTTAGCAGTTATGTTTTTCATTTTTCAGGTTACGTTTACGTGGATTGGTACACCTTTATCGGATATGCTTGATGGATTTTTTGGCGGACAACTTACTGATTGGGTTACAGCTGGGCTCACAAGTGTTGGCGCTTCTGACTTTATTCAAGCACTCGTTACAGAAGGTATTATTGCGGGCGTTGGTGCGGTATTAGTATTCGTTCCACAAATCTTTGCACTATTCTTCTTCATTTCATTATTAGAAGACTCAGGATATATGGCACGAATTGCAGTTGTTATGGATAGAATTATGGAGTTTTTCGGTTTAAACGGAAAAGCATTCATTCCGATGATTATCGGCTTTGGGTGTAACGTTCCAGGTATTATGGCAGCGAGAACGATTGAACAGGAGAAAGAACGTTTACTTACAGTTTTAGTAACTCCATTTATGTCTTGTTCAGCACGTTTACCTGTATATGCATTATTTGCGGGAGTGTTCTTCCCTCATAGTCAGGCTACTGTTGTATTTTCTTTATATGTTGCAGGTATTGTTCTTGCGTTACTTGTTACAAAAATTATGTCTCTTACTATTTTAAAAGCAGAAAAATCTATTTTTGTAATTGAACTACCACCTTACCGTGTACCGCAAGCGAAAACGTTATGGCTCAGCACGTGGGAGAAAGGGAAAGGATTTGTTCGTAAAGCGGGTACATTCATCTTCGGTGGTTCTGTTGTCATTTGGTTATTAAACTATGCAGGTCCATCAGGATTTGGTGTTGATATGGGAGACAGTTTCTTAGCGATGATTGGTGGATTTATCGCACCACTATTTGCACCGCTCGGCTTTGGAACGTGGCAAGCTGCAGCATCCCTTTTAACAGGATTTTTAGCAAAAGAAGTTGTCGTTTCTACAATGGCAATTATTTATGCGGTGAAAGAAGATGTGCTAGGAAATGTAATGGGAGCACATTATACAGCATTATCAGCGTATGCATTTATGTTCTTTATTTTATTATATGTTCCGTGCTTAGCGACAGTAGCTGTTATTAAACGTGAAACAGGATCGATGAAATGGACAGTTTTCTCTGTCGTTTATCCGCTCGTTGTTGCTTATGTATTAACGCTCATTATATACCAAGTTGGGTCCTTACTCGGATTCTAGATGAGCTTAGTAGATATTAAAATTGGCGAGAAAGTGTTAGTAAAAAGTATTCAGTCGTTAGATCAGTTATTAAAGCGTAGACTGGCTGCTTTCGGTCTTGCGGAAGGAAGCGAACTTCGCCTGAAACAGAAAGCGATGTTTAAAGGTCCTTGTACATTGGAGTGTCGTGGACAATTAATTAGTATTCGTCATTGTGACGCGAAAATGATAAAGGTGGAATTAGCGTGAATGCGTAACACCAATTTACAAGCGATGATCGAATCTGCAATTCTTGCAGCCTTCGCCATGGTCATCGACATTTTACCATTATCAATTAAACTTCCAACAGGCGGTTCTATCTCATTCGCTATGATTCCTATTTTTATTATTGCTTACCGCTGGGGCTTTAAATCAGCTTTCTTAGGTGGTTTAGTTTGGGGACTATTACAAATTGTCGTAGGTGATGCCTACATTTTAACACCAGTTCAAGCATTCATTGAGTACTTCATTGCCTTTGCTTTTATCGGATTTGCTGGTTTATTCTATCGTCCAATTCAAAATGCACTTTTAGCATCTAATGCGAATGGCAACGAACAATCAAACTTAAGTAGCCATAAAGATAAACCTTCATCAAAACAAAACCAAGGAAAGAAAGTAATTGGATTCATTATCGTTGCTACATTTATCGGTAGTCTAGCTCGTTACTTCTGTCACTTTATTGCCGGTATTATTTTCTGGGGACAATATGCACCGAAAGGTCAATCAGCTGTGCTATATTCATTAATCGTAAATGGCAGCACAATGATTGGTTCCTATATTCTATGTACCGTCTTACTTATATTTTTATTTATCACTTCACCACGCTTATTCAAAAGCATCAATGCTTATCAAATAAATACAAGCAAAAAGGGCGCTTAAATGAGAAAAGGTATCGTACTAAAATTATTTATCCTTACAACAGCGTTATGTATGTTGATTTTAGCGACGATTTTTATTGGACAAACGATATTTTTTAAACAATATTATGCAAATCGAAAAGTAGAAGATATTAAAGTGAATTTAAATTTCTTTGAAAAGAATTATTTAAACCATGCAGGAAATGCAGAAGAAATTCAGAAACTGGAGCAAGACTTTTTAAGAGAAAATAATACGTGGATTACGACATTAGATCAGAATGGGAATTTAAAACATGCAGATGATTTCTATTTTGAGGTTGCTTTCGAACGAAAAGCAAAGAATGGTTTTGAGCAAAAAACGATCATTATTCCGTTGTACTATCTCATGAATATAGATGAGATTGAAAGGGGAAAACTACCTGAATTTGTAGGGGAAACAGTTCATTTTAGTGGACTACAAAGAAATGAGCATTTTATCACAGTGTATTTACAATTAACAGAACAGAATTTAAGTTGGGCTAATGAAACATTAAGTAAAAAGTTACCTGGAAAAGAGCCTAAGGTAAGTGAGGAAAAACCAAAAGTTGCTCAAGATCTTATCCCTCAGAACAGAAAAAACGTTGCTGGAAATTTGAATGATTTAGAAAAGAAGAGTGTTGTTTTAAATTCAGATTTCAATATGTTTGGGACTATTACGAAAGTTCAGCTTCCAGATGTAGGAGGACCTATAAATCAAATTTATAAAAATAGCATATTCTTAGATAACATAAAAGAATTTCAAACGGATTTATTATTAAAAGAGAGCAAACACATACAATATGCAACACAAACAATGGACTATGAAAAAAATGATATAAAATATAAATTATTAATCAAGCCAATAAAAGAAAAAGATGGATCGGTAACATATCTATATGCAATGGCTTCTTTACAGCCAGTAGATGAGGCCGTAAAGATGGTACAAGATTATTACATTTACATTATTGCATTTGTAGTCGTTTTGGTTTTTCTAGCTTCGTTTTATTACTCAAAACAAATTGCAAAACCGTTACTAAAAATAAATGATACAACAAAAAAAATAGCTCATTTAGATTTCACAGAAAAAATTCCGATTACTTCAAAAGATGAAATTGGTGATTTATCGAAAAATATTAATACGCTATCGAATAAACTCCATTCGCATATTGGACAGCTAGAACAAGATATTGAAAAGGAAAGAAAGCTAGAAAAGACGCGGAAAGAATTCATTTCTGGTGTTTCACATGAATTAAAAACACCTTTAAGTATTATGAAAAGCTGTATTTCTATTTTAAAGGATGGGGTAGCTGAACATAAAAAAGAATACTATTTTCAAGCGATGGAACGAGAAGTAGACAAAATGGATACGTTAATTTTGGATATGCTTGAGTTAGCTAAATTTGAATCGGGTACATATAAAATGAAAAAAGATTCATTTTATATTGATACAGTAATTGAAGATATATGTGAACACCTTTCTGTGGAGATAGAGAAAAAAGAACTTCGTGTTCATAAAAATATATGTTCATTTGAAGTGATTGCAAATCAAAATCGGATTGAACAAGTTATCGTGAACTTCATTACGAATGCCATACGTTATACACCAAATAAAGAGGATATTATTATTTCTACAATAGATGAGAAGGATCGTATAAAAGTGTGTATTGAAAATAAAGGTACTCATATTGAAGAAGAGCAATTAGATAAAATTTGGGATCGTTTTTATCGCGTGGATGCAGCACGTCATCGTTCACAAGGTGGAACAGGGCTTGGGCTTGCTATTTCAAAGAATATTTTAGAACTGCACGATGCTGAATATGGGGTAAAGAATACAGAAGATGGTGTGTTATTTTACTTCTACTTGCTGAAAAAAGCGTAGATGTCAAAAAACATTTTAATTGTTGAAGATGAAGAGATTTTACGTGAAATATTAAAAGATTATTTTTTGAGCGAGCAATATGTAGTGTTTGAAGCGAGAGATGGGAAAGAAGCTTTAGTTGTATTTGAGGAAGAAGAGGTTGATTTAGTTATTTTAGATATTATGTTGCCGGAACTTGATGGATGGTCTGTTTGCCGAAGAATTCGTAAGACATCCGAGGTTCCTATTATTATGCTGACGGCACGTGTTGATGAAGATGATACGTTACTTGGCTTTGAACTTGGAGCAGATGACTATGTGACGAAGCCATATAGTCCACCAATTTTATTAGCAAGGGCGAAACGATTATTAGAAAGTAGAAAAGCATCGAAGAAACCTTTAGAGAATGAGGATGATACATTATCAATCCGCGGTATCCACGTTCATTTTCCATCACGTACTGTTACTGTTGATGAGGTAGATGTTAGTTTAACGCATACGGAGTTTGAAATATTGGTGTATTTCATGAAAAACCAAGGAATTGTACTAACAAGGGAACAATTAATTTCAAGAATTTGGGGATACGAATTTGCCGGTGATGACCGAACGGTTAATAGCCATATTCGTAATTTGCGAAATAAATTAGGAGAGAAAGCAAAGTACATTACAACTGTAGTACGAACTGGTTATAAATTTGAGGGGAACATATGAATGGCCATAGGGCTATTCATGGGATTATATTACGCTGTGGAATGGTATGAAGGAAAAAGCTCTGCGCAAGAATTAACGGCAGAAGAAATAAAGAAACTTAAAAATATACAAGATACTCAATTTTCTCATGAAACACCTGTAACTTCTCAAGTGCCTTCTTCTCAAATAGAACATAAAGAAGGAGAAAAAGTAGCAATGTTAAATATACCGAAAATAAAGAAGAAGTTTTCTATATATTGGGGAGCGAATGATGCAACGCTTAAAAAAGGAGTTGGTATGTTCGTTAGCGATTTAACGACAACGCCATCTGGAGGGGGGCATACTGTACTGAGTGGGCACCGGGATACTGTATTTACAGATTTAGGAGAGTTGAAAGAAAAGGATACTCTTATTGTAGAGTATGATAATAAAACTTACACATATGAAATTCAAAAGACATGGATTACCCATGCGGATGATCGTACTGTTATTATAAAAAAAGAAGAACCACTATTAACACTGACAACTTGCTATCCATTTGATTATATAGGGGATGCACCAGATAGATATATTATCGAGGCGAAGTTAACTGGTAGTTATTCAAAGTAAATGAAAAAGAAACTATTACCTATCTGTGCAATGGCACTTTTAACAGTAGGATATTCTTCAGTAGCAAGTGCGGATACTGGAACAGTAACAAAGGAAGAAGCAGCGCAAGTGCAACAAGATAAAGCTAAAAAAGAAGAAGCAATTAAGGCGCAGCAAAAAAATGAAGAAGAGGAAAAGCAAGCGGCACAAGTCCAAGAGAAAAGTGATATGGCTAAAAAAGAAGCAGCGATAAAAGAGCAACAAAAGAATGAAGTAAGGAAAAAAGAAGAGGCACAAGTACAACAAAAAAATGATGCGGCCAAAAAAGAAGTCGCGAAGCCAGTTGTAAAAGGTGAAAAATTACCAAACACAGCATCTAATAATGTAGTGATGATGGGCTTAAGTGCATGTCTTGTAGCGGTAGGTACACTATTTGGTTTGAATCGTCGTAATAAAGTTAAGGCGTAAATGGAGAAACGTTGGACAACCTTTTCTTTTTTAGCGACTAGTAACACCGTAATGCTAGCTGGAGAAATGGATTTTTTGCACTTGTTTGATCGTAAATACGATCATTCTTCTTCCCAATTTACAATGAAATGGCGTAAATGGAGCGAAAGTTGTAGATTGGAAGAAGAGGCCCCTAACGAAGAGCAAAAGATTATTTTAACAAATCCTATTAAAGCGTGGGTTGTTCAACGTCGTAAGTGTAACGTCAAAAATCACTTCAAGAAAACTGAGCCGAGACAATTAGTTATCGCTCCAGCCCGCTCTACTTCTGAAACACGCGAAAGTAACATGTAAATGATGAAGAAGAAACAGTATACAAGTGTAACATTTATAAAAGCATTGCTTTTAACAATTGTTCTTGGTATGTTAGCTTACATAATTGATGTACCTGCAATTCGCATTTCACTAATTGGAATGACTTTAGTATTAGGCGTAATTTCCCATGGTATGATATCACAGCTCAAAGAAGCTGGACTTGATAATATGAAAAATCATATAGATAAGAATTAAATGAAAATTGAAATAAAAGACACTTTAATTTCTGAAGAACAATTACAAGAAAAAGTAAAAGAACTAGCGCTTCAAATCGAACGTGATTTTGAAGGAGAAGAAATCGTTGTAATCGCTGTATTAAAAGGATCTTTCGTATTCGCTGCTGATTTAATTCGTCATATTAAAAACGAAGTAACAATCGACTTTATCTCTGCATCTAGTTACGGAAATCAAACAGAAACAACTGGAAAAGTAAAACTATTAAAAGATATCGATGTAAACATTACTGGAAAAAACGTAATTGTCGTAGAAGACATTATCGATTCTGGTTTAACACTTCACTTCTTAAAAGATCACTTCTTCATGCATAAACCAAAAGCATTGAAATTCTGTACGTTACTTGATAAACCTGAACGCCGTAAAGTGGACTTAAAAGCTGAATATGTTGGCTTCCAAATTCCAGACGAATTTATCGTTGGCTACGGTATCGACTGCGCAGAAAAATATCGTAACTTACCATTTATCGCTTCAGTTGTAACGGAGTAAGTGGGAGTCTTACTGCCCGTTAAGCGGGGTAAACTTCCATCAATTACTGATGGAAGTTTATTTTCTATCACAATTCGTAAAAGACAAAGGGAGAGAATAAAAATGACAAAGACAAAATTTGAAAAAGTACTCCTCATCGTAAACCCAAAAGCTGGACAAGGCGACTTACATACAAATTTAGCGAAAATCGTACCACCTCTTGCGGCAAATTTTCCTGACTTACGTATCCTTCATACGAAAAAACAAGGTGATGCAACAAAATATTGTCAGGAGTTTGCTAGCAAAGTAGATTTAATTATCGTCTTTGGCGGTGACGGAACTGTATTTGAATGCACAAACGGCTTAGCCCCTCTTGAAACTAGACCTACACTTGCAATTATTCCAGGCGGAACTTGCAACGACTTCTCTCGCACACTTGGTGTTCCGCAAAACATTGCAGAAGCGGCAAAACTTATCACAAAGGAACACGTAAAACCAGTTGACGTTGCAAAAGCAAATGGACAACATTTCTTAAACTTCTGGGGCATTGGTCTCGTATCTGAAGTATCAAACAATATCGATGCAGAAGAAAAAGCAAAGCTTGGAAAAATCGGCTACTACTTAAGCACAATTCGAACTGTAAAAAATGCTGAAACATTCCCAGTAAAAATTACTTATGACGGACAAGTATATGAAGACGAAGCTGTCCTTGTCATGGTTGGAAATGGTGAATATCTTGGTGGTATTCCATCCTTTATTCCGAACGTAAAATGTGATGACGGAACACTTGATATTTTCGTAGTCAAATCAACAGGTATTCAAGCATTTAAAGATTACATCGGAAAGAAGCTATTTGAAGACTCAAATGAAAATGACATCTTCCACGTAAAAGCGAAATCCATTCATATTGAAACGAAAGAAGAAAAAGAAGTAGATACAGATGGAGAAAGTTCGCTTCATACACCGTGTCATATTGAATTGTTGCAAGGGCACTTTACGATGATTTATAATCCTGCGGTTGTGTAAATGAGCTTATCTAGCATTGCGCTTCGTAATATAAAACGAAATTTCAAAGATTATTTTATATACTTTGCGTCTATGATTTTTAGCATCGTCATTTATTTTACATTTAAAGCGCTGCAATACAATTCACAAATAAGTGAAGCTGGAGATAACATCGGACGAGGATTCCAGCTTGCAAGTGTAATGCTCATTATTTTCGTTGCTATATTTATTATATATTCGAATGGTTTCTTTACACGAAAGCGTAAGAAAGAAATAGGTCTTTATTCTTTACTTGGTATTCGAAAAAAAGAAATAGGTAAAATGCTTTTTTATGAAAACATGTTAATGGGATTATTATCGTTAGTAATCGGAATTATAATAGGTAGTTTACTTTCAAAAGGGTTCCTGAATTTACTTGTAAATATGATGGAGTTAGGTGTAAAAGTTCACTTTGAAGTACCGATTGGAGCGGTTATAGATACAGCAGTTATTTTTTGTTTCATTATTTTATACACATCGTTTAAAGGGTACCGCGTTATTTATCAATTTAAGTTAATTGAGCTATTCCGTGCAGATAACGAAGGCGAAGTCATGCCAAAAGGTTCTAAAATAATGGCAATCATTTCTATATTATTAATTGGATCAGGGTATTTCTTATCAGTAACGGCTATTAAAAATGCAAACAGTGATAACTTTATGCCACTTGCTCTTTACATTTTATTAGCAACAGTACTTGGAACGTATTTATTATTTATGTTCTTTACTATTTTTGTATTAAAAAGAGTGCGAAACAAAAAATCTTCATTCTATAACGGAATGCAAATTGTGACGACATCTCAGTTACTATACCGCATTAAAGGAAATGCGAAATCGTTAGCAACGATTGCAGTATTAAGTGCAGTAACTTTAACGGCGGTTGGAACTTCTGTAACAATGTATTACAACACATATATGCAGGCGAAAAAATATAAGCCAGTTAGTTATTCATATGAAATGAAAGATAATCATGTGGATCGTAAAGTGAATGAGATTTTAAAAGAAGAAAAGAATGAAGTCATTCATCAATATGAGTTAGAGACAGTAAAAGTGATAGGTGAATACGGTGATGATATTTCAAATAAAGATGGTTTACATGCAAGAACAACTGAAATTATCGCACAGTCAGTATTTAATAAAATAGCAAAATATTTGAATGAAGAAACTGTGTCTTTAAAGAAGACAGAAGCGTATGCGTTTGATGCTATGTATAGCGAAGGAAATAGAGATAGTGGTATATACAAAGGGAAAAAAGCCATATTCCCAATTGGAGAAGTAGCACCAGTACAAGTGAAAGAAGTACAAGCAAAAAACATTACAAACTTATATGAACTTCTAGTTGTCGTTCCAGATGAAGTGTATGAGCAAGCAAAGAAGGCAATTGGAGCTCATACTGTGAAAAATATTGATGTGAAAGATGAAAGAAACAGTAAAGTACTAACAGAGAAATTAAAGAAAGTAATACCGGAAGAAGATGCAGAAGGGAAAAATCAGTTTAGTGATTTTTACACGATATTCCGCGATGGTATTGAAATATCAGGATTAATGATGTTTAGTGGTATGTTCTTAGGACTTGTATTTTTACTCGCAACAGGGTCTATCATTTACTTCAAACAATTAACAGAAGCACATGCAGACCGTGAACGGTACATCGTTCTTCGAAAACTCGGTGTCACGAAAAAAGAAATGAAAAAGGCAATCGCAAAACAAATGCGATTTATCTTCTTCACTCCTTTAGTACTTGGTATATTACACACTTTATTTGCGCTGAAAGGATTAGCGACAGTTATTCCGTATGAAATTGCAGTCCCATTGTTAATTAGCATTGGCGTGTATAGCGTTATTTATATTGGTTATTATTTGTTGACGGTTCGTGCTTATTTTAGGGTTGTTAGTAAATGAATGAAAACAATGTTAGAAGCGAAAGGGATTTCGAAAATATATGATACAGGCGGGAATACGTTTGAAGCGTTGAAAGATATTCATTTACAGGTAAAAGAAGGAGAGTTTGTCGGTATTATGGGACCATCTGGTTCTGGTAAGACGACACTTTTAAATGTTCTTTCTACCATTGATACAGCTTTAAAAGGTGAGATTTTAATTGATGGAAAAGATATTGTGAAGATGAATGATGATGAATTGGCGCTATTTCGTCGTAATCATTTAGGATTCATTTTTCAAGATTATAACTTGTTAGATACGTTAACAGTACGAGAGAATATTGCACTGCCACTCGCTTTATCAAAAGTGAAGGCGAAAGAAGTAGAATTACGAGTCGAGACGATTGCGAAGAAGTTTGGAATAGATCATATTTTAAATCAATATCCGTATGAAGCATCAGGTGGACAAAAACAGCGCTGTGCAGCATCAAGAGCGATTGTAACAAATCCAAGTATGATTTTTGGGGATGAGCCAACGGGTGCACTTGATTCAAAGTCAGCGACAGATTTATTAGAAAGCATGAAAACATTAAACGAAAAAGATCGTGTAACAATTTTAATGGTAACGCATGATGCATTTGCGGCAAGTTATTGTAAACGCGTTGTATTTATTAAAGATGGCAAGTTATATAAAGAATTACACCGCGGGGATATGACACGCAAACAATTCTTCCAACAAATTATTGATATGATGTCTTCCATATCTGGAGGTGCTATAAATGAGCTTATCTAGATGAAAATGGCAAACACTATTACATCTATTGAAATTCCAGCTTCACCTGAACAAGTATGGAAATTAATTGGAGGTTTTGATGCACTTCCAGATTGGTTACCGTATATTCCTAGCAGTAAAGTAACTGAAGGTGGACGTGTACGTCATTTAGCTAATCCTGATGGCGATGCGATTGTAGAACGTTTAGAAGCATTTAATGAGAAAGAGCGCTACTACACATATTCAATTATGCAAGCACCGTTCCCTGTGACAAACTATTTATCTACAATTCGTGTGAAAGAGGGTAAAGATGCTAACATATCATTAGTTGAATGGTCTGGTAGCTTCACTCCTGTAGCGGTTACTGATGAAGAGGCAATTAATCTATTCCATGGAATTTATAAAGATGGTTTAGATGCATTACAACAAGCATATTTAGGTTAAATGAAAGATTTATTAAAAGGCACACTTGGTTTTGGTACAGCACCACTAGGTAATATGTACCGTAATATTCCAGAAGAAGAAGCAATCGCAACAGTGGATGCTGCTTGGGATAATGGTGTTCGTTACTTTGATACAGCTCCACTTTATGGATCTGGTTTAGCAGAGATTCGTCTTGGTGAAGCACTATCGAAACGAAATCGTGATGATTACTTCTTAAGTACAAAAGTAGGTCGAATTATTTCAGATGAATTGGAAGATCCATCTACACGTGATTTAGGTGAAAAGGGCGGACTTTTCGAATTTGGTCGTAAAAATAAAATCATCAATGACTACAGTGCGGATGCAACTCTTCGTTCTATTGAGGATAGTTTAAAACGTTTAAAAACAGATCGTCTAGATTTTGTTTATATTCATGATGTAGCACAAGATTTTTATGGAGATGAGTGGATTTCACAATTTGAAATTGCTCGAACAGGAGCATTCCGTGCACTTACTCAATTGCGTGATGAAGGTGTAATTAAAGGCTGGGGCCTTGGAGTAAACAAAGTAGAATCAATTGAACTTATGCTGGATTTAGAAGAAGCAAAACCAAATGTTTCTTTACTAGCTGGTCGCTATTCATTATTAGACCATGAGCGTGCGTTACAACGCGTAATGCCTGCAGCTGTAAAAAACAATATGGACATTGTTGTTGGTGGACCATATAGCTCAGGTGTACTTGCTGGAGGTGCTCACTTCGAATACCAAAAAGCGTCACCAGAAATCATTGCAAAAGTTAATAAAATTAAAAACCTTGCAGATCGTCATGGAATCAGTATTAAAGCTGCTGCTTTACAGTTTTCACTGGCTAACCCAGCAGTTGCAGCTGTTATTCCTGGTGCAAGTAAACCGGAACGAATTGCAGAAGACCAAGCTGCATTGAAAACAGTGATTCCGGCAGCGTTCTGGGAAGAAATGCGTGAACAAAAACTAGTTGCAGCTAATGCACCACTACCAATTAACGTTAAATAAATGAAAAGATTTATTTTAGGATCATTACTTGTGACTGTAGCGGGAGCGGCATATTTATTAAATGGGAGTGCTGCAATTGATCGAATGAACCCATTTCTTGATTTAGAATATCGTTATGCAGTGATCGATAATGATGGAAAAGAGTTAGGTGGAAATAAAGGTCGTGAGTATACAGTAAAAGCTTATGATGAAAAAGGAGAGGTAAAAGAGGTTACGATTAAAGGGGTAGATGAATTATCGAAAGGATCGTATTGGCATGTTATTACGAGAGGGAAGTTTTTACATGATAAAGTGCAAATTGAAGTAGATAAAATTCCTGACGGTGCAAAGGCAAAGTTAGGATTGTAAATGGAATTACATGAATTATTATCATACATTGAACAATACGGGTATTGGGCATTATTTTTCTGTTTATGGTTAGGAATTATCGGTATGCCAATTCCAGATGAAATGATTGTGATGAGCGGTGGTTTCGTATCTTCATTAGGTATATTAAGTGTTATTCCTGCGTTTTTATTAACATATTTAGGCGTTGTATCCGGGCTTTCTTTAGGTTATATACTAGGGAAAATATTTGGGACAAAAGTACTCCATAAATTAATGAAAAAGAAGAAAGCGAAGTATTTTATAAAATCGCAAGAAATGGTCGAGGCATACGGACATTACGCATTAATTACGAGTTATTTCATACCGGTTGTAAGACATATCGTGCCGTATTTAGTAGGAATGAATAACATGTCATTTAAGACGTATGCTTTATATTCCTATACGACAGGCTTTGTTTGGACACTCGTTTACTTTGTGCTCGGTTCTTTATTTGGACAACATATTGAAAAGATTGTAGCTGTTGCGATAGAGTATGGTGTGTATTTTGGAGGAATCATCGTTTTAATTATAAGTGTGTATTATGTAAAAAGAAGTGCAGTGGTTAGTAAATAGATGCAACTCATAACATTCTTACATGAATTTATTAAACATCCGAAACATACTGGTGCAATTGCGCCAAGTTCAAAAATATTAGCAAAGAAAATGGTAGATGTAATTGATTTTAATAAAGCGAAATGTATTGTAGAGTTAGGGCCTGGTACAGGGGTTTTTACGAAAGAGATTATGAAGAGAAAAAAGAAAGAAACAATATTTCTTCTTATTGAAATTAATGAAGTGTTTTGCAAAGAGCTAAAGAGAAAATTTAAAGATGAGCAGAACGTCGTTGTTATACACGGTTCAGCTGAAAATATAAAGAAGTATATGGAGGAGCTCGATATAGAATGTATTGATTACATTTTATCAGGGTTGCCTTTCACTTCTTTACCAGAAGAAGTTTCAAAGCGCATTTTAAACAATGCGATGGAAGTGATACATGAGAATGGTGAATTCATTACATTTCAATATTCACTTGTGAAAAAAGGATTTATACAGCATTTCTTCCCTGAAATTACATTAGAAAAAGTATGGCTCAATTTCCCGCCAGCTTACGTCTTTAGCTGTAAAAAAGAGCTAAGGAGAGCATATGCATAAATGACCTTATCTAGCATTGCCCTCCGCAACATACAGCGGAACTTTAAAGACTACTTTGTATATTTTGCATCTATGATATTTAGCATCGTCATTTATTTTACATTTAAGGCGTTGCAGTATAATTCACAAATGGAAAAAGCTGCGGAAGGTTCTAAAAAAATTAGCGGTGCATTTCAAGTTTCAAGTGTCATGCTTATCATCTTCGTAGCGGTGTTCATTATATATTCGAACGGATTCTTTACACGTAAACGTAAAAAAGAAGTTGGATTATATTCTTTACTAGGTATTCGTAAAAAACAAATCGGTAAAATGCTCTTTTATGAAAATATGTTAATGGGATTAATGTCTTTAATTATCGGAATTGCGATTGGTAGCGTTCTTTCAAAACTATTCCTTGAACTACTAGTAAGTATGATGGGATTAAATTTAAATGTTCATTTTGAAGTACCGATGGCTGCAATTGTTGATACAACAATTATTTTCTTTGTGATTATATTGTATACATCACTTCAAGGGTATCGTTTAATTTATCGATTCAAGCTAATTGAACTTTTCCGTGCAGAACGCGAAGGAGAAGCAATGCCAAAAGGATCAGTAATTATGGCATTAATTTCAGTTTTCTTAATCGGTTCAGGTTATTTCTTAGCATTAATGTTTATGAAGGCAGTTATGTATGCAGACTTTATGGCAGTTGCACTTTATATTTTACTTGCGACAGTATTAGGTACGTACTTACTATTTATGTTCTTTACAGTATTCGTATTGAAACGTGCAAGAAATAATAAATCATCGTTTTATAACGGTATGAATATGGTAACGACGTCACAGTTACTATATCGTATTAAAGGGAATGCAAAGTCGCTTGCGACAATTTCTATTTTAAGTGCGGTAACATTAACAGCAGTTGGTACATCAGTTACGATGTATTACAACACATTTACACAATCAAAAGCAGTTGCACCATACAGCTACTCTTATGAGAAGAAAGATGCAGAACTAGATAAGAAAGTAAATGCGATTTTTGCTGAAGAGAAAGAGAATCACCCTGTAAAAGATCAATTTGAAGTTGAGATGGTTCCTGTAAAAGGAAAGTTTGAAGGAGATAAAGTCGATTTCATCTTTAATATGAACTACAGTATCTCAGAGAAATATCAATTTATATCTCAATCTGAATTCAACAAACTTGCGAAAAAAATCGATGCGGAAACAGTGAATGTAGCTACTAGAGAAGCGTTTATATATGATAGTTCTTATATTGAAGGGTATGAGTTTAGCCCTGAATATAAAGGAAATAAAGCGGTATTTCAAATTGGAAATGAAACGAAGACATTGACAATTCAAGGTGCAAATAATAATGCAATTACGAACTTAGGTGAACTAGTTGTTGTCGTTTCAGACGAAATGTATGCACAAGCGAAGCAAGCATTTGGAACACGTGTTGTAAAAAATATTGATGTAAAAGATGAAAGAAACAGTAAAGTATTAACAGAAAAATTAACAAAAGTGATGCCAGCTGGTGAATCAGAAATGGCACCACCATTTAGAGACTTCTATACTGGTTTCCATATGGGACTTGAAGCAACTGGACTAATGATGTTCATCGGAATGTTCTTAGGACTTGTATTCTTATTAGCAACAGGTTCTATTATTTACTTCAAACAGCTAACAGAAGCAAGTGCAGATCGTGAGCGTTACGTTGTCCTTCATAAAATCGGTGTAACGAAACAAGAGATGAAAAAAGCTATTGCAAAACAAGTGAGCTTTATCTTTGCAATTCCACTAGTAATCGGAATTTTACACAGCCTGTTTGCATTAAAAGGTTTAGGGAACATACTACCATTTGAAATTATGATTCCGCTTCTAATTAGTATCGGAGTATACGGTGTTATTTATATTGGATATTACTTCTTAACAGTTCGTTCTTATTATAAGATCGTGAGTGCGAAGTAAATGAAAACAGTGTTAGAAGCAAAAAATATTGAAAAAGTATATGACACGGGTGGTAACAAATTTGCAGCGTTAAAAGGTATTAACTTACAAGTAAAAGAAGGTGAGTTCGTTGGAATTATGGGACCGTCGGGTTCTGGTAAGACGACGCTACTAAACGTTCTTTCTACAATTGATAATGCGACGGACGGTGAAATTTTAATTGATGGAAAAGATATTGTGAAGATGAATGATGATAAGCTAGCGTTATTCCGCCGCGATCATTTAGGTTTCATTTTCCAAGATTATAACTTATTAGATACGTTAACAGTGAAAGAGAACATTGCTTTACCTCTTGCGTTATCAAAGGTGAAAGCGAGTGAGATTGATCGCCGCGTTCTTGAAATCTCAAAGAAATTCGGTATTGATCATATTTTAAGTCAGTTCCCTTATCAAGTGTCTGGTGGACAGAAGCAGCGCTGCGCCGCATCACGTGCAATCGTTACAAATCCAAGTATGATTTTCGGGGACGAGCCAACTGGAGCGCTTGATTCTAAATCAGCTACAGATTTATTAGAAAGTATGAAATCGTTAAATGAATATGATAACTCTACAATTTTAATGGTAACACATGATGCATTTGCGGCAAGTTATTGTAAACGAGTTATTTTCATTAAAGATGGTGAACTATATAAAGAATTGCATCGTGGTGAATCGACACGTAAACAGTTCTTCCAAAAAATCGTTGACGTAATGTCTTCTATTTCTGGAGGTATGGCTGATGACCTTATCTAGATGTACAGAGGAGGTCATAATATGGATTCACTTAAAAATATGAATGCAGCAATGCACTATATTGAAGATAACCTTACGAATGAAATTGATTTTAAAGAAGTTGCGAGGCTAGCACTCTGCTCCGAGTATCACTTTAAAAGGATGTTTTCATTTCTAGCTGGCATATCGTTGTCAGATTACATTCGCTGTAGACGTCTTACTCTCGCTGCCTTTGAACTAAAAAACAGCAATATAAAAGTCATTGATGTTGCTATAAAATATGGCTACAATTCACCAGATTCATTTGCACGTGCATTTCAAAATTTGCATGGCATAACGCCTTCAGAAACTCGAAGTACTAGTCATTCTTTGAAAGCTTATTCACCAATGACCTTCCAATTATCCATTCAAGGAGGAACTCAAATGAACTATCGAATTGAAGAAAAAGACTCATTTCGAATTATAGGTATTACAAAACGAGTGCCAATCGTTTTTAATGGTGTAAATGAAGAAATTGCTTCTATGTGGAAAAGTTTAAACCCACAGTCCATTCAAACATTAAAGATGCTTTCAAATGTGGAACCAAATGGAATCATTAGTGCTTCTACAAATTTTTCTGAAGGAAGAATGGAGGAAAAAGGCGAACTCGATCATTATATTGGAGTAGCCACAACGAAAGATTGTCCAGAGCAATTCGCGCAACTTGAAGTCGCAGCTTCAACATGGGCTATATTTGAAGCTGTCGGTCCATTTCCTGATGCATTACAAAATGTGTGGGGACGTATTTATTCCGAATGGTTCCCTTCTTCAAACTATGAACTAGCAGGAGGTCCGGAAATATTGTGGAATGAAAGTAAAGTGATATCCTCGCCGAATTTCAGAAGCGAGATATGGATACCTGTTTTAAAAAAGTAAATGTTTATAGCATCTTTAATCCCAACAACAATTGCAGCAATCTTTGGAGCTGCGATTACGGCAATTGCTTCTAAATTTAAAAATGCGAATAAAATAACTACGATTTTAAGTTTTATAGTAATTATTACATTCGGTTTCTTTATGCTAAAAAACGGAAATGCTCAATATAGCCTTAATGATATGAATGGAATTGGTGCAATTGTTTCGGAGCAATTAATTAAAGTGTATCCACTAGCTAACATGTTTCAAAAAGCAATTGTTCATGCTGATATTATAGCTTTCATCCTATTCGTTGGGATATCAGTTAGTTGGTATTATCTTTTTGTAAAAATACTTTCGTTAAAATATAAGCAAATAAACACAGGGATTTCCACTTATCATATGCTTTCAAATTATGAGATTAATAGTATGAGAAAAGAAAGTGTATTGGTCGCATTGTATAAAAAAGAGCTGAAACGTTTCTTCTCTTCTACAGTGTATGTCATAAATAGTGGAATGGGAGTCGTGATGGCGATAGCTTTCTCGTTAGCTGTAGTTGTAGTAGGGCCAAGTCAATTAATAGCGTACCCTGGAATTGAGCACTTGTTGCAAAAGATTGCTCCATTTGCTATTGCAGCAGCGATTTCAATGACGTGTACAACATGTGTGTCATTGTCTTTAGAAGGAAAAAATGTATGGATTATTAAGTCATTGCCTATTGCGCCAAAGATGGTTTATGACAGTAAAATTCTTATGAATCTTTCATTGAGTATACCTGCATCACTTATTAGTGCTGTATTACTGATAATCGGGTTAAAGCTAGATGTTTGGAGTTCTCTTTTCATCGTAATAACACCGATAACATATTCATTCTTTTCAGCGGTATGGGGGATTTTCATTAATAATCGATTTGGTTATTATGATTGGGTATCAGAAACTCAAGTAGTAAAACAAAGTATAGGATCGTTTGTTGGTATGTTTGGTGGCTTAATTGTGGCGGTTATACCTGCCTTGTTAATTGGTACTGCTACTATCTCGAACTACAGAGTATTTACTTTTGCAGTTATTATAGTGCTTACGATTATTACTATTTTCTTGTATAAGAACGAGTCGAGAAGAAGTATAAAATAATTGCTGACAGCATCTATTGCTCTAGTTGGTGTCATGTTAATGTTATATTGCGGAGCCTCGGCATATGGATTGGTGAAACTAGGAATGAGTGAAATTATTCCTGTTTATGCACTAGTTATTAGCAGTGGATTAACGTTGTTTTTCACTATATTTAAGGCAAATGGAGAAATTTTTGCTTTTAAGGATTACGACTTTTTAATGTCATTGCCGATTCGTGTAAGTACTGTTATTGCAAGTAGATTTTTGTATTTATAAATGTTAGAAATTATAAATTTTAGCAAGACATATAAAGGTGGCAAGAAAGCAGTAGATCATTTAAATATTACTGTTAAAGCAGGAGATATCTTTGGATTTATTGGACATAACGGTGCGGGGAAAAGTACAACAATTAAGTCGTTAGTAGGAGTTATAGATTTTGAAGAGGGTGAAATTTTTGTTGATGGATATTCAGTAAAAAAGGATCCGATTGCATGTAAGAGAGTAATGGCGTATATTCCTGATAATCCAGATTTATATGAGCAATTAACAGGAATTCAATTTTTGAACTTTGTTGCGGATGTGTTTAAAGTGCCTGCGAAGGATCGGGAAGAACAGATACAGAAGTATGGGGATGCCTTTGAGATTACACCTTACTTGGGAGATTTAATATCTTCATATTCGCATGGCATGAAACAAAAAGTAGCGATTATATCGGCGGTTTTACATAAGCCGAAATTATTAGTTTTAGATGAACCTTTCGTTGGTCTTGATCCAAAGGCAGCCGTAGTATTGAAAGGTATTATGAAAGAGCTTTGTGAAAAAGGAAGTGCGATTTTCTTTTCTACGCATATTTTAGATGTAGCGGAGAAGTTATGTAATAAAATAGCGATGATTAATAGAGGGAAATTAGCACTTTCAGGGGAAGTGCATTCTTTAATAAAGGAAGGTTCATTGGAAGAGCTCTTTATGAAGGAGCTTGCTAATGAATACTAAATGAAAAAACATCTTTTCGCAATTATATTAATTGTTACAACTTGTTTAGCTTGGGCGTTTGCTTGGCCGCATTTGCCGGATACAATTGCGACACATTGGAGCGGCGGTAAGGTAGATGGCTATTCGTCTAAATTTTACGGAATGATTTCTATGGTCGGAATTATGATTGCATTATATATATTTCTAAATGTGATACCTAAGATTGATCCAAGAAAAGCAAATTACGAGAAATTTTCTAAAGCTTTTATGATGATGAATAATGGGGTACTCCTGCTACTATTTGTAGGGAATATAGATATTATTACAAGTGGATTAGGATATAACTTATTTATTAATCGGGTTCCAGAATTATTAGTGGGTGTTTTATTTTTAGTAATGGGTAATTATTTACCACAGTGTAAGCCAAACTTTTTTGTCGGGATGCGTAATCCATGGACGTTAAGTAATGAAGAAGTGTGGCGGAAAACACATCGATTTAGCGGAAAAGTATTTGTGGCTTTAGGAATTATTATGATTATAAGTGTTTTCGCTCCGGCTGATTGGAGATCTTATATGATGCTGGGGATTATAGTAGTTGCTGTCATTATAACGAATTTATATTCTTACCTTTTATATAAAAAAGAAATGCAATTGTGATTGAATCAAGCATTCAAAGCATTAGCAGATCCAACAAGGCGAAAAATTTTAGACTTATTAAAAGAAGGTGATCTAACCGCTGGTGAAATTGCCGAACATTTCAATATGACGAAACCAAGTATTTCACACCACTTAAGTGCACTTAAAAATGCTGAACTTATTCAAGATGAAAAAAGAGGGCAATTCGTTGTGTACTCTTTAAACACAACTGTCTTTCAAGATTTGTTGACTTGGGTGTTTACGTTTACAAATAAGGGGGAAGAGGGGAAATGAATGTCGTTTTCAAATGAATGTAAAAAAGCAATGAAACAAGAGGTCCCTAAAGAAGTTAAAGAGCGTGCTTATCAATCCTTTAGTCGAATGTATAAAAAAGATAGCAAAAAGAAAACGAAAAAGAAATTATTAATAGCGGGTTTAATAGCGGCTGTCATTATACCGACGAGTACAATGGCATTAAACAATTCCTATTTTGCAAAGCCAGAGGTAAAGTTAAATGAAATGATTGGTGAAGAAGTTAAAAAGGACGCTGCGAATGGGAAGTCTATACAGTTAAACAAAAAAATAGTGGATAATGGTATTACGCTTCATATAAAAGAAATATTAATTCAAGATGCTAAAATACTTATTTACTATCGGTTTGAACAGCAAGATGGTTCGCTCGTCCCATATGAATTTAATACAACTGGGCTCGATATTACAAAAGATGGTAAAGAAGACGGGAAACAAGTGGAGAGCCCGTATTATAAAAATAAGAAATTTAATGCTGTCCAATATTTGCATTTTCTTAGTAACACTCGTATCGATAATTATCAAAAAAATCGTATTGGTAATCCGGATGCATCAGATACAGATATATTTTATGTAACGAATCAAGCGGGGGAAAGTTTTGATACGGTGTTAGCTGCTCATGATAAACCAGAAGGAGTAATGGTTTTTGAACCGTTAGAAGGTGAAAGATTTCCAGACTTCTTATCTGTAAATATTAATATTAACAGAATTGGAGGAACGGAAGGAACTTGGACAACGAAAATTCCAGTGGATATGGCGCATAAAACTGTCCAAAAGGACTCTACAAAGAACGAATGATTGGCAAGTAATGAGGATATACATATCTGGATAGAACGTTTATTAAAAGGTGATGAGGAGGCTTTTGAATTTATATTTGATTTAACGAGTCAGAGAATATATGAAACTGTCTTTGCTATAGTTAAAAATCGGCATGATACAAATGAAATCGTAAATGAAATTTATTTTCAACTTTGGAAATCTATTTCAACATATGATCAATCTAGACCGTTTCTATTTTGGTTGAATGGGATTGTTTACAAACAGATTAGTCAGTGGAGAAAAAATATATGGAAGAGGATGCGCTTATTTGAAAAACAACAATTAAGTGATGATCCAGTTGTAGACGTTCCCGAAAAAGTATTATTAAGAAAAGAAACAGAAGAGCAGTTATTAACGGTGATACAAGAACTTCCATTTAAATTTAGAATAGTAATCGTGTATCGCTTTTACCACGATTATACGTATGAAGAAATTGCAGAACTATTACAAATCCCTATAGGCACAGTAAGGTCTAGAATTCACAGAGCGTTAGAAAAAATTCGGAATCAGTCTAGTATAGAAATAGATGAGGAGGAATCTAATTCAAATGTCGTTTTCAAATGAATGTATAAAATTTTAATCGTTGAAGACGATCCAAATATTTCATCATTACTGCAATCTCATATTCAAAAATACGGGTACGACGCTGTTGTTACTGAAAACTTTGATGATATTATGGAATCGTTTAACGCCGTGAAACCACACCTTGTTTTACTTGATGTAAACTTACCTAAATTCGATGGATTCTACTGGTGCCGTCAAATTCGTCATGAATCTACTTGTCCAATTATTTTCATTTCAGCGCGTGCTGGTGAGATGGAACAAATTATGGCGATTGAAAGCGGTGCGGATGATTATATTACGAAACCGTTCCACTACGACGTTGTAATGGCTAAAATTAAAGGTCAATTGCGCCGTATTTATGGTGACTATGCACCAAATATTTCTGAGCGTATCGTTGAAGTAGAAGGTTTAAAACTATTCCCTGAACGTCCAGAAATTCACTTCGGATCTGAACAAGTTCTTTTAACGAAGAAAGAAGCTATTTTAGCCGAAATGTTATTATCTAAATTCCCTCGTACAGCGAGCCGTGAAGATTTATTAGCTGCTCTTTGGGATGATGAGAGCTTCGTTGAGGAAAATACATTAAACGTAAACATCACGCGTCTTCGTAAAAAGTTCAATGAGCTTGGTATTGAAAATGCTATTGAAACAGTACGTGGACTTGGGTATCGTTTTAACGCAACTTGGAGTGAATAAATGAAGCTATTTTTACGTGATCATTTTACATTTTTTCTACTGTACGTATTAAACTTCGGTATCATTTTCGTTCTCTATGATGCAGTAGATGGATTTCAAAATAATAAATTTTACTTCATCGTTTTAAGCTTATACTTATTTATTTGTTTCCTTGCTTATCGTTACGTTCGTAACCGTAGAATGTATCATAGATTAAGTGAGCAACCAGAAAAAATGGAAGATGCGTTTATTGAAAGAGCAACCGCTCCGATGCCTCACGGTGTAAATGAACTCGTGCGTACGCAATACCGTCTCTTCCAAAAAGAACTCCAATCGTATGAAGTAAAACAACAGGAACATCAATTGTTCATTAACCATTGGGTGCACCAAATGAAGACACCTGTTTCTGTTATGCAGCTTATGGTACTGGAAATGGAAGACGAACATTTAATTCCTAAATTCAAAAAAGAGTTAGAGCGTCTAAACCAAGGACTTGATATGGCTTTATACATGGCTAGGTTAAATAACTTCCATGAAGATTTCCATGTTGAGACGATTTCATTAAAAGATACGGTAACAAAAAATATTAATGGATTAAAAGAATTATTCATTCGTAATGGTGTCTTCCCTGTTTTAGAAGTACATTCTGATCTAAAGGTTGCTTCTGATGCGAAATGGCTAAAATTTATTATCTATCAGTTAATGACAAATGCAGTCCGTTACTCTGGTGAGCGTGGAAAGAAAGTGTTCTTATCCGCTTATCGAAATGGAAAAGACATTATTCTAGAAGTTCGCGATGAAGGCGTTGGTATTCCGCAAGAAGATATTCGAAGAGTATTTGAACCATTTTACACTGGGAAAAACGGTCGTACATTCGGAGAATCTACCGGTATGGGTCTTTATATTGTAAGTAAAATTTGTGATTATTTAGGTCACTCTGTCAAACTAGATTCTGAAGTTGGTAAAGGAACGACGATTAAAATCATCTTCCACAATGCTGCAAATAATCAAGCAGAACATACGGAGAAGGTGACCGAAGCATGAATGACATTTTGGCAGTTTGCCTTTAAAAATGTAGCACGTAATTCCAGAGCTTATTTTGCTTATTTCGTAAGCAGTTCCTTTTCCATTGCTGTTTTCTTTTCGTTCGCTGTTTATTTGTTTCATCCGAAATTACAAAATCCCACTATGATCTCTGAAATTTCAGGATTAATGATTTTTTCAGAAGTTGTTATTGTTTTGTTCTCGTTCTTTTTTCTACTCTATTCAATCGGATCGTTTTTAAAAGTTCGTAAAAAGCAATTTGGTATTTTAACTATTTTAGGTATATCAAAAAAACAATTACATCGACTCGTTTTCACTGAAAATATGTTAATTGGTATTTTATCTATCTTTTTCGGTATGCAGTTTGGACTTGTCTTTTCGCAGTTTTTCTTATTAGTAACAGCGAAAATTACACATCTACCAGGGATATATTTATATCCCCCTACGAATGCTTTCATTTTAACAACGATTGTGTTTCTTGGTCTCTTTATCGCTGTATCTTCATTTACACCCATGCTAATTCGTACGAAAAAGACGGTAAGCCTTTTAAAAACTAATAGTGGGAAACAAAAGGAAAGAAAACCATCCATATTTATCTCTCTATTTGGTGCTATCTGTTTATTAGGTGGTTATATTTTGGCTGCAAACCCTAAATATTTCTTCTCAATAAACCCGCAAGTAGGCGTTATCTATATGGTTTCAAGTGTTTTTGTGATTCCAGCACTTGTTACAATTGGGACATATTTTTTCTTTTCTCAAATTAGTTTCTTACTTATTTATATTTTAAAGAAAAGAAGAAAGTTTTATATGAAACGAATTAATATGCTTTGGATTTCTGATTTAGCAAGTCGTATTCGAACGAATATTAATATGCTTTTTATTGTAGCCATGCTTTCTACAATTGCTTTCACAATGATTACGTTCCTATATGGATTCGGAAAGTTTACAAAGCTAGATGTTACGAGAAGTTCACCTTTTCCATTTTCTTATTTTTCATATGACGCAAATCCTTTTGCTAACAAGCATTTAACTTGGCTTGAACAGCAGTTACAAAAAGAAAATTTCTCTTATAAAAAGATAGAAGCTAATTTATATGAAGCACCACTGAAAGAAGATGAAGGTATAACGACTTACAATGACATCTATGCAATAAAACAAAGTGACTATAATAAACTTGCAGCTTCCCTGCGAATGAAACAACTATTCATGAGCGATAACGAAGCATATGTCTTAAGCGATAGCGCTTATTTCACCTTATTCAGCCAATTTGAGCCAAGCTTCAATAGAAAATCCATTACACTTTCTAGCACAAATACGATATTACAAGTAAAGGGCTATGAACAAGCAGGGGCCATTCCATCTAACTTTTCATATCAAACTTTAATTTTACCTGACGTTGTTGTCAACAGCTTACCAAGTACAACAAAGCATGTAGCAGCGTACAATTATAACGTACAAAACTGGGAAAAGACGTATGAAATTGCTGATGATTTTATGAAAAGAATACAAAGAGATCGACAAGAATTCCAATACGAAGGACCCCTTGTACGCTCCTATGAATCAGCAGGCTCATTATATAGAATCACATCAGGAAGTGCTGCATACTTCCTAATTGGGACATTCTTAGGTGTCATTTTCTTTATTGGAGCAGGTAGCGTTCTTTATTTCAGAATGTATACGGATTTAACGAACGAACAAGAAAAATATGTAGCAATTTCAAAAATTGGTGTAACAGATGCAGAGATGAAAAAATCTGCAACCATTCAACTTAGCATTTTATTTTTCGTTCCGTACGTTATGGCGTCCATTCATACAATGTTTGCAACAAAAATGCTTCAAGATGTAATTGATTTATCACTATTCAAAGAAATTTCAGCCGTTCTTATTATTTTTGGAGTAGTTGAATTCATATTTTTCTTATTCATTCGCTCCTTTTACATGCGAAAGTTATCAGAGTATACGAATGGTTAAATGACTTTTTGGCAGTTTGCCTTTAAAAACGTAACAAGAAACGCCAGAGCTTATTTCGCCTATTTTGTAAGCAGTGCGTTCTCCATCGCAATCTTTTTCTCATTTGCAGTTTATTTATTTCATCCTAAATTGCATATGACAGACGTGAATTATGCTCTGAACATATTAATGACAATTTCAGAAGTTGTCATTGTTTTCTTTTCATTTTTCTTTTTACTCTATTCAATTGGTACATTTTTAAAGGTTCGTAAAAAACAATTTGGGATTTTAACAGTACTTGGTATATCTCAAAAACAATTAAAGCGACTCATATTTATAGAAAATATGTTAATTGGTGTTCTTTCTATATTTTTTGGCATTCAACTTGGAGTTGTCTTTTCAAAGTTCTTTTTATTAGTTACCGCCAAAATTACACACGTACCTGGTTTATATTTATATGTGCCTACAAGTGCTACCGTTTTAACTATCATCATCTTTCTTGGGCTCTTCATTCTCGTATCATCTTTTACACCGATGCTCATTCGTACGAGAAAAGACGTACGTCTTTTAAAAGAAGGAACAAAACAAAAAGAAAGAAAAGCATCCGTTCTCATCTCTCTATTTGGTGTGATATGTTTAATATCTGGATATGTATTAGCAGCAAATCCTCTATACTTTATGTCGCTAGGCGACACCATTGGGCTTTTATATGCCATCTCTAGTATATTTGTCATTCCATCGCTTATTGCAGCCGGAACATATTTTTTCTTTTCACAAATTAGCTTTTTACTCATTCGTATATTAAAGACGCGAAGAAAGTTTTATATGAAACGAATTAATATGCTTTGGATCTCTGATTTAGCAGCGCGCATTCGAACAAATATTAATATGCTATTTATAGTAGCGATGCTATCAACGATCGCTTTTACAATGATTACATTCTTATATGGATTCGGGAAATTTACAAAGTTTGATGCGATTAGGCAAAACCCTTTCCCGTTTACGTATTTATCACATACTGAAAATACGTTAGCTGATGAACATTTAAACTGGTTAGAGCAAAAATTTAATGAAGAGCACTTTACTTATACAAAATTTAAATCAGACATATATGAAGTATCTTCAGCTGAAGATAACACGCAGCTCTATTATGCCATTAAACAAAGTGACTATAATGTACTTGCTAAGGCGTTAAATTGGGAAACTCTCGCGGTGAATAAGGATGAATCTTATATTCTTATGAAAGACTTAGACGATCAAGTTGTTGGAACAATTCATACTAAAGAAAAGAAAAATACTCTTACACTTGCTCAAAACAATTTACAACTACAAGTGAAAGAATATAAAAGTTATAGCCCATTCCCAAACAGCTTAATATATCAATTGCTCATACTATCTGATGAAAATGTAGAAACATTATCCACCGTTTCAAAACAAATGAGTGTATATAACTTTAAAGTTAACGATTGGGAAAAAGCACATAATATCGGTTCAGCATTTATAACAAAAATCGATAACGACAATGCAGCTATTCAGGCAGAACATCCACCGTTCCACGCAAGTGAAGCAAGTGACTCTTTATACAACACGAAACTAAATGTCGCTTCATTCTTCTTAATCGGAACTTTTCTTGGCGTTATTTTCTTCATCGGTGCGGGCAGTGTTCTGTATTTCCGAATGTATACAGATTTAACAAATGAGCAAGAAAAGTATATAACGATTACAAAGATTGGATTAACAGAAGCCGAGATGAAACGTTCAGCGACAATTCAACTTGCTATTTTATTCTTTGTTCCTTACATTATGGCATCCATCCATACGATGTTTGCGACAAAGATGCTACAAGAGATATTACATCTCTCGTTCTTCGCTGAAATTACAGTCGTACTTATGATTTTTGGAACGGTTGAAATTCTCTTTTTCCTTTTAATTCGTTCCTTTTATATGCAAAAATTATCACAACATATTAAGTTTTAAATGGAAGAAGTATTACACATAAAAAATGTCTCAAAAGTGTATGAAGGGAAAGTCCCTCATACCGCTTTAAAAAATATAAATTTACACGTAGATAAAGGGGAATTTGTCGCAATTATGGGGCCGTCTGGGAGCGGTAAATCTACATTTTTAAACGTTATCTCTACCATTGATTCCCCTACTTCTGGAGAAGTCGTAATTAACGGCAAACAACCTCATACATTTCGTAGAGAAAAATTAGCAATTTTCCGCCGTCAAGAATTAGGATTTGTTTTCCAAAACTTTAACCTACTCGATACGTTAACGATTGGAGAAAATATCGTATTACCTTTAACGTTAGATAATGTTCCTTTAAAAGAAATGGACGAAAAGCTCGATAACATTTCAAAGAAACTTGGAATTGATCATATTTTGGACAAACGTATTTTTGAAGTTTCAGGAGGACAAGCACAGCGTACTGCGGTAGCACGTGCTGTTATTCATAATCCGTCACTTCTACTTGCAGATGAACCGACAGGAAACTTAGATTCGAAAGCGGCAATTGATGTAATGGAGTTATTTACGAAATTAAATAAAGAAGAGGATGCAACGATTTTAATGGTTACGCATGATCCATTTGCAGCAAGTTATTGTAACCGTGTTATTTTCATTAAAGATGGAGAGCTTTACAATGAACTACACCGCGGATTGTATCGCGAGAAGTTTTATCAAGAAATATTAGATGTCCTAGCATTACTAGGAGGAAGACGTGGATGAATGACATTTTGGCAATTCGCATTTAAAAATGTCTCGCGTAATTCTAAAGCATATTTCGCTTATTTTGTAAGTAGTGCTTTTTCTATCATGGTTTTCTTTTCATTTACTGTATATGCGTATCATCCGCGGTTACAAATTATGAATCAATTGCATGAACAAGATCCGCTCATGAACTTAGCTGGCATGGCACAGTTTGTTATCGTTTTGTTCTCGTTCTTCTTTCTCTTATATTCTATCGGGACATTTTTAAATGTACGAAAACAACAATTCGGAGTTTTAACTGTTCTCGGTATATCTCAAAAACAATTAAAACGACTATTGTTTACAGAGAATATGATCATTGGAATACTAGCTATCTTTGCTGGTATTCAAGGTGGTCTTGTTTTTTCTAATTTTTTCTTATTAGTTACTTCTAAGCTAACGGGTGCTGAAGGTTTATATTTATATTGGCCTACACAAGCAATCATCGTTACAACAATAACTTTTATTATTTTATTTCTCATCGTATCTACATTTACACCTATGTTCATTGGTACCCGTAAAACAACTCGATTAATTAAAAATAATAAAAATGAAAAAAGCGAAAAAAGACCGTCTATACTCATTTCATTGTTTGCCTTAATTTGTTTAGGGCTGTGCTATTATATTGCAGGATTTCCCAAAAGCTACGTAACAGAATCAAATACACAAAATGGGTCTGTATTCTTTATCATATTATCTATTTTGCCACTCGTAGTAATCGGGACATATTTATTCTTTTCACAAACATTTCTTCTCTTTATCTTTATTTTAAAAAAGCGGAGAAAATTTTATATGAAACAAATAAACATGTTATGGATTTCAGATTTAGCTAGCCGTACTCGTAGTAATATTAATGTGCTCTTTATCGTTTCTATGCTATCTGCACTTGCATTTACCATTATTATTGCGCTATTTGCTACTAATAATAATACGAAAGCAATGATATTAGAACGATATCCTTTCCCCTTCACATATACGTCTAAAGAGGGCAATTCACTTGAACAAAAGCACATTGCTACAATTGAAACGGAGCTTACAAATGCTAATTTTCAATACAACAAACATAAATCTATAATGTTAAAAGATACAAGTTTAAAAGAAGACATTACTCTTATGAAAATGAGTGACTATAACACGCTTGCGAAACAATTAAAGAGACCAGAAATAACTCTTGATTCTACACAAGTTTATATTATTTCTCGGTATTCGCCAGAGCTCTTAAATCTTGTATCAAATCCATTTGCAAAACAAAATACAATTACAATCGGATCTAATAAAAAGGAATTTTATATTAAAGGATTTATTAATAAAGCGATTGAACCAGCCTTCGCATTCCCATATTTAATTGTTGTACAAGATGATGTATTTAATAATATGATTCCTCATATTGAAACAACCATAGTGTATAACTACTTCGTTGAAAACTGGGAAAATGCAATTACTCCGACGAAAAATATATTAAAACATATTAGAAATGATACAGATAGCTTCTATGAGGCACATAAAGATGCTGAACCTGATCTTCGCACACCATTTGATATTTATACAGCTGCTGATGATCTAAAATACAGTAAAGGAAATTCAATTGCTACTTTCTTTATTTGGACATTTCTCGGCTTTATTTTCTTTATCGGGGCAGCTAGTGTTTTATATTTCCGTATGTATAACGACTTAACGACTGAAAAACAAAAGTACATTACGATTACGAAACTCGGCTTAACAGAATCAGAAATGTTTCGTTCTGCAACAATTCAATTAGGGATTTTATTTTTCATTCCTTATATCGTCGCTGGTATTCATACAGTATTTGCGATTCAGTTTTTACAAAGCATGTTTTCTTTCTCTTTATTAAAAGAACTACTCATTATACTTACATTATTCGGGATTATCGAGATCATTTTCTTCTTCTTAATTCGCTCTCTGTACATTAATAAATTATCACAGCATATTAAAACGTGAATGAGCGAAAAGTGTGAACACAGACATGATGATTGTAACCGCAGACATGGGTGCGGCGGCGGTTTTGCGCTTCTAATCGTATTGTTTATTTTATTAATCATCATCGGTGCTAGCTGCTTCGGCGGAGGCGGCGGTTGTGGTTATGGTGGTTACGGCGGTTATGCTGGCGGCTATGGTGGATATTGCTGCTAAATGGATATATACTTATTAATCGTCACGTTACTTGCGATCGCAATTGTTATTTTAGGGGTATCCTGGTGGAAATGGCATGCATTTATTAGTTTAACAGTTGCTAGTTTGTTTTTAGCTATTATGTCTGGACTGAATTTAACGAAAATAGTGACTGCCTATGAAACTGGTGTTGGTAGTGTACTAGGGCATTTAGTTGGTATTTTGGCTCTCGGAACAATTTTAGGGAAAATGATGTCTGATTCAGGGGCAGGCATGCAAGTTGCAGATTTCTTTATTCGATTTTTCGGCGTAAAAAAATTACCTTGGGCTATGTTATTTGCAGGGTTTGTTATAGGGATTCCCGTGTTTTTTGAAGTTGGGATTGTCATTTTATTACCACTTGTTATTTCCATTCGAAAAACGACGAAGCAAAATATATTATTAATTGCGTTACCTGTCATTGCAGGATTATCTATTGTTCACGGGCTCGTGCCACCACATCCAGGGGCGATGACAGCAATCGGTATTTATAACGCAAACTTAGGAAAGGTACTCTTATATTCATTAATTATCGCGTTACCAACAGCTATTATCGCAGGACCGATATTTGCAAAGTGGGTACATAAGAGGGTTATACCTGAAAATGAACCGGAGCTTGTTCGAGTTACGACTGTATCAACAGATTTACCGAGTCGTAAAGTTTCATTCTTTATTATTTTATTACCAGTTGTATTGATGATTTTATCAGTCGTTGCACCGTATATTTCATTACCGAAAAAGATAACTGAATTTTTTGTTTTTGTAGGAAGTCCAGTAATCGCTTTACTAATTTCATGTTTTGCAGCATTTTATTTACTTGGCATAAAACAAGGGATTAATAAAAAGATGATTAAAAAATTAACAGATGAAAGTTTACTACCTGTAGGCTCAATTATTTTAATTATCGGTGCTGGTGGTGGGTTTAAACAAATATTAATTGAAAGTGGTGTCGGAACAGCTATTGCACAAATGGCTGAACATATATCGTTATCACCAATCGTATTAGCTTTCATGGTAGCTGGATTAATTCGAATTGCAACAGGCTCAGCCACAGTAGCATTAACGACAGCAGCAGGAATTGTTTCACCAGTTATTCAGCACATGTCTGGTGTAAATTTAGAATTGCTCGTTATAGCAACTGGTGCAGGGTTCTGGCTTGTAAAAGAGTATTTAGGATTAACGGTGAAGGAAACATTTAAAACGTGGACGGTGCTGGAGACATTATTATCATTTATTGCATTTGGTTTTGCACTTTTATTGAATATGTTTATTTAGGTGGGTGTAACGGTGAACGTAACGAGAAAAAAAGGACCATTATATTTACAAATAAAAAATATTATTCGTGATCGAATACTGCATGGTGTATATGCGATTCATACGAATATTCCTTCTGAACCACAATTAGAGGAAGAGTTCAAAGTGAGTAAAATTACAGTACGTAATGCGATTAAAGAACTCGCTCAAGAAGGGTATTTGGAAAAGAAAAGTGGTAAAGGAACGAAAGTCATCCGTAATACTTCTGCGACAAAACTGTCAAAGGGTAAGAAATTTACTGAAGTGTTAGTGGAAGAAGGATATAAAGTACAAAAGAAATTGCTAAAGGCAGAAGTCATTCATAATGAAGAAGGAACAGTGCCATTTCGCTTATTTGGTAAAGAAAGTTTTCGTATTGAACGTTTATATACGTTAAATGATGCACCGTACATTCATTATACGCACTATTTCTCAGCGAAAATGGCAAGTACAGACTTATCGGACTTTGATTTACAATCACTTTACGATTTAGTCGAAGACCGAGGTATACATTTAGAAAACTTCAGAGATGAATTCGCAGTTGGACTTGCGCCTAGTTTCGTTGCAGAAGCGTTAGGTGAAAAAGAGGAGACAGCGTTATTAAAACGTATGCGCTATTCTTACGATGAAGTTGGCGAAGTAATTGAATATAGCGAAGGCTACTACAATACAGAAATGCAGCATTATGTAGTGAATTATGACGTATAAATGCGTAAGAAAATTGCAGCATTCGGTGAAGTAATGATGCGCCTGCAAGTACCAGGATATGAACTGTTATCACAAGCTAACACATTAAAATACTCATTTTCTGGTACAGGTGTGAACGTGGCAGCAGCACTTTCTCATCTCGGGCATGAAGGATTTCTTATTTCAACTTTACCGGAAAATTCGGTTGGAGATGTGGCATTATCATACATTCAAAAGTTAGGTGTGCAAACCCCGCTTGTTTCAAGAGGAGGCAAATATGTTGGCATGTACTTTTTAGAAAATGGATTTGGAGCACGTGCAAGCCGCGTTACATATTCGAATCGACTAGAAAGTAGCTTCAATACGGCATGTGAAGAGATGTACCAATTTGGAGAAATTGCTAAGGGAATTGATATCGTTCATTTTTGCGGTATTACACTTGCGATGAATGATACTGTGCGCCATCATATGAAATCTTTAGCGAAAGCAGTTAAAGAAAACGGAGGCACTGTCGTTTTTGATTGCAACTATCGTCCATCACTTTGGGGTGAAGATGGATATGAGCAGGCGAAACCGCATTATGAAGAAATGCTGGCTCTTGCTGATATCGTTATGATGAACGAAAAAGATGCAATGTTCGTTCTTGGAATGAAAACAGAAGAGACGGAGCGAGAGGCACAGCTGATGGATCTCATTCCAAAGGTCGCTGAAACGTATAGTATCACTACAATTGCTGGTACACATCGCTCTATTAACGGTGATAATACACACTCACTGCGCGGGTTTATATGTAAAGATGGAACGTTCACTTTTGCAAAAACACTTACGTTTTCTGTATATGATAGAATAGGTGCTGGAGATGCTTATACGAGCGGGATTATTCATGGCGAGATAGAAGAGTTTGCACCAGAGAAAGCTGTTTCATTTGCGTCAGCAGCTGGCATGCTTGCACATACAATCGTCGGTGATACGCCAATGTCATCAGAGAAGGATATACTTCGGGCAATGACGGCATCAGTAGGTGATGTAGAAAGGTAGATGACAAACATTCAAAAACGTTTTTATAAAAGCCGCGTAGCATTAAATGTATTAGCGAACAATACCCGAAATGCAAAAGACATTTTTGAAGCAGCAGAAGGTTATGTAGTAGTAGGTGTATTATCAAAAGATTATCCAACAGTAGAAGAAGCAGTTACAGCGATGAAAGCATACGGAAAAGAAATTGATGATGCTGTATCTATCGGACTAGGAGCAGGAGATAATCGCCAAGCGGCAGTTGTAGCTGAAATTGCGAAGCATTATCCTGGCAGTCATATTAACCAAGTGTTCCCTTCAGTTGGGGCAACGCGCGCAAATCTTGGAGGAAAAGATAGCTGGATTAATAGTTTAGTATCACCAACAGGAAAAGTAGGGTACGTAAATATTTCTACTGGCCCAATTAGTGCAGCTGGAGAAGAAAAAGCAATCGTTCCAATTAAAACAGCAATCGCACTTGTACGTGATATGGGCGGAAATTCATTGAAGTACTTCCCGATGAAAGGTTTAGCTCATGAAGAAGAATATCGCGCAGTTGCGAAAGCTTGTGCGGAAGAAGGATTCGCATTAGAGCCAACGGGCGGAATTGATAAAGAAAACTTCGAAACAATTGTACGTATTGCGCTTGAGGCAAATGTAGAGCAAGTTATCCCGCACGTGTACTCTTCTATTATTGATAAAGAAACTGGTAATACGGAAACAGAAGATGTGCGTGAATTATTAGCAGTCGTGAAGAAGTTAGTTGATCAATATGCGTAAATGGGTCATTCATTGAATGCTAAGTATGGATTAAAAAGAGTTATTAACGCGAGCGGTAGAATGAGTATTTTAGGTGTATCCGCTCCTACAGATACAGTTATGGATGCGATGAAACACGGTGGACAAAATTATGTGGAAATTGCTGATTTAGTAGATAAAGCAGGAGACCATATTGCGAGAATTTTAGATTCAGAGGCAGCGGTTGTTGTGAATTCAGCATCGAGTGGAATTGCGCTTTCTATTGCTGGTATCGTTACAGAAGGAAATCGACGTAAAAGTGAAAGACTTCATCAAGAAGTCATCGCGAAAAGCGAAGTGATTATGTTAAAAGGCCATAACGTCCAGTACGGTGCTCCTGTTGAAACGATGATTTACTTAGGCGGAGGTAAGCTCGTTGAAGTTGGCTATGCAAATGAAGGGAAAGCAGAACATATTGAAGATGCAATCGGTGAAAATACAGCGGCAATTCTTTATGTGAAATCACATCATGCAGTGCAAAAAAATATGATTTCTGTTGAAGAAGCTTGGGAAGTAGCGCAGCGAAATAACATCCCGCTTATCGTCGATGCGGCAGCTGAAGAAGACATTCAAAAATATGTGAAGTATGCAGACCTTGCCATTTATAGCGGTTCAAAAGCGATTGAAGGACCTACTGCTGGTATTGTCGGAGGGAAACGAAAATATATTGAATGGCTGAAAATGCAATTACATTGCATCGGAAGAAGTATGAAAGTTGGGAAAGAAACAACATTTGGTTTAATTCAAGCGCTCGATGAGTACGGAGTAAAAGAAGATAAGAGCCAGCAAGAAAAAGAATTGTTACAAGTACTTATGCCGCTAAAAGAATTAAACGGTGTAAATGTAACGATCGTTCAAGATGAAGCGGGAAGAGCGATTTTTAGAGCACGTATTCATATTAACGAGAAAGAGTTAAATAAATCAGCGAAAGACGTTGTGACAGCATTACGCGAAGGGGAAATCGCAATTTACACACGTGATTACGGAGTAAGACAAGGATTCTTTGATATCGATCCACGTCCACTTCAAGGCGATGACATATATGTGATTGAAGAAAAAATGAGAGAAATTGTAGGGGGAAACTAAATGACAGAACGATTCGTACTACGTAATGTGAAACGTGTGAACGGGGAAGAGATTGACATTGTAATTGAAAATAATAAAATCGCACAGGTGACGAAAGCTGGTGCTGGCGAAGGTGGAAATGTCCTTGATTACTCTGGTACTTACGTATCGAGTGGTTGGATTGATTTGCACGTTCATGCTTTTCCAGAGTTTGATCCGTATGGCGATGAGGTGGATGAAATTGGCGTTAAGCAAGGGATAACGACAATTGTTGATGCGGGTAGCTGTGGAGCTGATCGCATTGCAGATTTAGTAAAAAGTAGAGAGCAGGCAAAGACAAATTTATTTGCCTTTTTAAATATTTCTCGCATCGGTTTGAAACGAATTGATGAATTATCCAATATGGAATGGATAGATAAAGAGAAAGTAATAGAAGCAGTAGAGCAGTATAAAGATGTAATCGTTGGATTAAAAGCGAGAATGAGTAAAAGTGTCGTTTGTGATAGTGGAATTGAACCGCTTCATGTAGCGCGCTCTTTATCTTGCGAAACATCATTACCGATTATGGTACATATCGGTTCAGCGCCTCCTCGCATTGAGGAAGTTGTACCTCTTTTAGAAAAAGATGATGTCATTACACATTATTTAAACGGGAAAGAAAATAATTTATTTGATGAAGAAGGCAAACCGTTACCTGTGTTACTAGATGCAGTGAATCGCGGTGTGCATTTAGATGTTGGTCACGGTAACGCTAGTTTTTCTTTTAAAGTAGCAGAGGCGGCGAAGCGTCACGATATTTCCTTTCATACAATTAGTACAGATATTTATCGGAAGAATCGTATACAAGGCCCAGTGTATAGTATGGCTCACGTTCTTTCGAAATTCCTTTACTTAGGGTATCCGCTAGAAGAAGTAATTGATGCGGTTACGAAAAATGCGGCAGCGTGGCTAAAAAAAACAGAGCTTGGCCGTATTCAAGAAGGAGATATTGCAAATTTAACTTTATTTACGGTGAAAGATGAACCGATTACGTTAATTGATTCAGAAGGGGATCAGCGCATTGCTGAAAGAAGGATTGATACGAAAGGGGTTGTAATCAATGGGTCATTCATTGAATGCTAAATGAAAAAGTGGGTATTTATTTCTATTCTATACGTAAGTTACGTTAAGGAGGAACTAGAAATGAAAAAGTGGGTATTTATTTCTTTTTTTATAGCATGCACAGTATGTGTAGGCGTTTATATATCACCGTTATTTCAAAAGGAAATCGACGTTAAAATTGCGGGAAAAGATAATAAGGTAAAATCGGCGAATATTGAAAAGGTAGAGGTTACAAAAGAACAAGTTTATAAAGGGAATCTATTATTAGTTAATAAAGATTACCCAGTTAAAAAAGATAGTATTAGGTCTGATATTATAAATGTAAATCACAATAGTGAATTAGTAAGAGGTTACGTCATATTTGATAGAAATCTTCGCTTATCAAAGGATGTTGTGAGCAAGTTTTTGAACGTTGTCGATGCAGCTGGAAAAGATGGCGTACAGCATTTCCTAATGAATAGTGGGTATCGAGATTTTAAAGAGCAAGAAAAGTTATATGAAAAAATGGGCTCTGATTATGCACTCCCAGCAGGATATAGTGAACATAATTTAGGATTATCGCTGGACGTTGGTTCAACGCAAAAGAAAATGGAGAATGCTCCTGAAGGTAAGTGGATTGAAGAGAACGTATGGAAGCATGGCTTTGTATTACGTTATCCGAAAAATAAAAGTAACATTACTGGAATTCAATATGAGCCATGGCACATCCGTTATGTCGGCCTACCTCATAGCGCAATTATGCAAAAAAAGAATTTTACGCTAGAGGAATATTTAGAGTTCTTAAAAGAGGAAAAAGAAATTTCAACTGATGTGGAAGGTAAGAAATATACTGTTTCTTATTATAAAGTTTCTGAGAATATGAAAGTGAACGTTCCAGCAAATAAGCAGTATGAAATTTCGGGGAACAATATGGATGGGGTTATTGTGACGGTTCAGGAATAGATGGCTAATATGATGAAAAGTTTTCGATTTAAAATGATTGCCTTATTTGCGTTAAGTATGGTGTTTGCAGCAACTGTAACTTATATAATTTATAAAGGATTGCAGCTGTATTATAAAACGATGGTTCGCTACGAAGAGCCTTTAGCGCAATTTAGGTCAATGGTAAGGGAATTTGGAGACATTAACTTCTTTTTAATTTTCTTTATTCCGTTATCTATTATCTTTTTCTTCTTTTTGACAAAACCGTATTTAAAATATTTTGATGAAATTTCTAATGGGATTCATCATCTTGCGAACGGTAACTTTACGAATAAAGTTCAAGTTTCATCAAATGATGAGTTTGGAAATATCGCGCGTGAAATAAATGTTGCAAGTGAAAAGTTAAAAGAAGCTGTTGAAAGAGGAGATTTTGCTGAAAGTAGTAAAGATCAGCTTGTTGTGAATTTAGCTCATGATTTAAGAACACCATTAACATCCGTGTTAGGATATTTAGATTTAATTCTTAAAGATGAAAATTTAACAAAAGAACAAATTAAACATTTCTCCACAATTGCATATACGAAATCGCAAAGACTGGAAAGTTTAATTGATGAGCTATTTGAAATTACACGTATGAATTATGGCATGCTAAAGCTGGATAAAAAGCCGATTGATATAAGCGAGTTGCTTATACAGTTAGAGGAGGAATTGTATCCGTTATTAGAAAAACATCATTTAGAAGCTAGATTGAATGTGGATCCTCATTTACCGATGCACGGTGATGGAAAATTGTTAGCTAGAGTATTTGAAAACTTGTTAACAAATGCCGTTCGTTACGGGTATGATGGGCAATTTGTTGATATGAATGGGTATGTTGATAATGGAGAAGTTGTCGTACAAATTATGAATTACGGAGATAGCATTCCGGAAGAAGATTTACCGTATCTTTTTGATATGTTCTATACAGGTGATAAAGCGAGAACAGAGAACCGTGGCGGGACAGGCCTTGGGCTATTCATTGCGAAAAATATTGTCGAGCAACATAACGGTACGATTTCTGCTGAGAGCAATGTAGTTAGAACGATATTTGAAGTACGATTGCCAAAAGACGAGAATGTAACAATTTAAATGAAGCGCATTTCAATTTTAATCGCTGATGATGAGGCGGAAATTGCTGACTTAATTGAGATACATTTAGAAAAAGAAGGGTACCATGTTGTGAAAGCAGCGGATGGGGAAGAGGCAGTTCATATTATTGAAACGAAGCCAATCGACTTAGTGGTTTTAGATATTATGATGCCGAAAATGGATGGTTATGAGGTGACGCGTCAAATTCGCGCGAAACATCATATGCCGATTATTTTTTTAAGCGCGAAAACATCTGACTTTGATAAGGTGACAGGTCTTGTACTAGGTGCGGATGATTATATGACGAAGCCTTTCACACCAATAGAATTAGTTGCACGTGTAAATGCACAACTGCGTAGGTTCTTTACGTTAAATCAACCGAAAGTAGCGGAGAGTAAATCTGCTTTAGAAATAGGCGGAGTCGTAATTAATCCCGAGCGCAGGACGGTTGATGTGTATGGTGAGCAAATTGAATTAACGCCGAAAGAGTTCGATATTTTATATTTATTAGCGAGTCATCCGAAGAAAGTATACAATGTGGAAAATATTTTTCAGCACGTATGGGCAGATGATTATTATGAAGGTGGAAATACAGTAATGGTACATATTCGTACTTTGCGGAAGAAACTTGGAGAAGATAAAAGAAAGGATAAATTAATAAAAACAGTGTGGGGAGTAGGTTATACTTTCAATGGCTAAGTGGAGATAAAAAAAGCGACACTTTATATAACGGAAATACCACTCGTAATCCCGTTTGCTGCAAGCTACGGAACTTACGAAAGGCGTGAGAGTATCGTCGTTGAATTAGAAGATATAGATGGATACGTTGGTTTTGGTGAAGTCGTTGCATTTTCTGAACCGTGGTATACGGAAGAAACGGTGAAGACAGCACTGCATGTACTACAAGATTTTTTATTACCTGATTTATTAAAGGCTGAAATTTCTCATCCGAATGAGGTACCAGGTCTATTTCAACATATAAAAAGAAACCGAATGGCAAAGGCGGGAATTGAAGGAGCTGTTTGGGATTTATATGCGAAGCGTCAAAAGAAGTCATTAGCGACATTACTTGGTGGAACTAGACCTGAAATTGAAGTCGGCGTTGTAATTGGGATCAATAAGATTCCGGTTATGTTAAAACAAATCGAGAAGTACGCGGAAGAGGGATACGAACGCTTTAAAGTGAAAATAAAGCCAGAACATGACTACGAGTTATTGAAAGAAATTCGTAAAGAGTTTCCGCACATCCCGTTAATGGCTGATGCAAATTCAGCATACACATTAGCGGATATAGAGAAACTGAAACGACTAGATGAATTTCAATTAATGATGATTGAACAACCGCTAGCGGACTATGATTTTCTTAATCATGCACAGCTGCAAAAGAAAATTGAAACGCCGATTTGTTTAGACGAAAGTATCCATAGTTTAGAAGATGCGCGCGTTGCGATTACGCTTGGCAGTTGCCGCATCGTTAATATTAAACCAGGGCGAGTAGGTGGATTAACAGAATCGGTTCAAATTCATAATTATTGTATGGAGCATAACATACCAGTTTGGTGCGGCGGTATGGTAGAGATGGGGATTTCACGAGCGCAAAATGTTGCTCTCGCCTCATTGCCGAACTTTACGATTCCAGGAGATATATCTGCCTCTAGTAGACATTGGGAGAAGGATATTATTTCGCCGGAAGTGACACTTAAAGATGGGAAAGTAATTGTACCGCAAAGTATTGATGTTGAGTATGAAGTAGACCGCCGGAGACTGGATGAAATCACGAAACAGCGGATTGTTTTTGAGCGATAAATGGAGACAATGCCTAACTGGTTAAAGCAACGTGCGTTTTTAACACCAGAGCGCACTGCAATTGAAATAGAGGACGAAAAGGTTACTTTTATGCAGTTGCATGAAAAAGTAGTATCTGTTTGTGAATACCTCCCGCATGTAGGAGTGAAGCGGGCGCAAAAGGTGGCTGTTCTGATGAAAAATGGTATGGAGATGATTACAGTTATTCACGCCCTATCTTACGTAGGTGCAGTAGCTGTGCTTTTAAATACGCGTCTTTCAAGAGAAGAGCTACTTTGGCAAATGGATGATGCTGAAGTTGTTTGTTTAGTGACGGATCAAGATTTTGAGGCTACAGATGTTCCTGTATATTCATTCGCTGAAGTGATGAATGGACCGAAGGCGGAAGCATCTATACAAGAAGAATTCTCTTTAGAAGAAGCGATGACAATTATTTATACGTCAGGGACGACAGGGAAGCCGAAAGGCGTTATTTTAACGTACGGTAATCACTGGGCAAGCGCAGTCGGTTCTTCGCTTAATTTAGGACTTAGTGATGATGATTGCTGGTTAGCTTGTATGCCGATGTTCCACGTTGGCGGGCTATCTCTTTTAATGAAAAATATTATGTACGGAATGCGCATTTTACTCGTTCCGAAATATGATGCGAATTTCATTCATAAAGCACTTCAAACACGAGGCGTAACGATTATTTCTGTCGTTTCTAAAATGTTAACTGATTTATTAGAGAGACTTGGAGAAGAGACATATCCATCTTCTTTACGATGCATGTTACTTGGCGGAGGACCAGCGCCGAAACCGTTATTAGAAACGTGTGTAGAAAAAGGAATTCCTGTGTATCAAACGTACGGTATGACAGAAACGTCGTCGCAAATTTGTACGTTATCCGCAGACTACATGTTAACGAAAGTAGGATCAGCTGGAAAACCACTATTTCAGTGTCAACTTCGTATTGAAAAAGACGGCGTAGTAGTACCGCCGTTAGCAGAAGGCGAGATCGTAGTAAAAGGACCGAACGTAACAGGCGGTTACTTTAACCGTGAAGATGCGACGCGCGAAACCATTCAAAACGGATGGCTTCATACTGGTGACCTCGGTTATTTAGATGAAGAAGGATTTTTATACGTACTAGATCGCCGCAGTGATTTAATTATTTCTGGCGGAGAAAATATATATCCAGCTCAAATTGAAGAAGTGTTACTCTCTCATCCTGCAGTAGCAGAAGCCGGTGTTGTCGGTATGGCTGAAGAAAGTTGGGGACAAGTGCCAGTTGCTTTTGTTGTAAAAAGCGGAGAGGTAACAGAAGAAGAAATTCTTCATTTTTGCGAGGGAAAATTAGCGAAATATAAAGTGCCGAAGAAAGTATGTTTCTTAGAGGAATTACCACGAAACGCTTCGAAAAAATTGTTAAGACGAGAGTTAAGACAATTAGTGGAGGAGATGTAGATGGCTATTGAATGGGTAAAAGAAGGCAATTACGAAGATATTATTTATTCAACATACAATGGTATCGCAAAGATTTCGATTAACCGTCCTGAAGTACATAACGCATTCCGTCCAAAAACGGTAATGGAGTTAATCAACGCTTTTGCACACGCTCGTGATGATGCAAATGTTGGCGTTATCATTTTAACAGGTGAAGGTGGACGTGCATTCTGTTCTGGCGGCGACCAAAAAGTTCGCGGTCATGGTGGATATGTAGGTGACGACCAAATCCCACGTCTAAACGTATTAGACTTACAACGTCTAATTCGCGCAATTCCTAAACCAGTTATCGCAATGGTAGCAGGTTATGCAATCGGTGGAGGACACGTACTTCATATCGTATGTGACTTAACAATCGCTGCAGACAACGCTGTATTCGGACAAACAGGTCCTAAAGTAGGAAGCTTTGACGGTGGATACGGAGCTGGTTACTTAGCTCGTATGGTAGGCCACAAGAAAGCTCGCGAAATTTGGTACCTATGCCGTCAATACAGCGCACAGGAAGCGCTTGATATGGGCTTAGTAAACACAGTAGTACCATTAGAAGAGCTTGAAGCAGAAACAGTACAATGGGCACAAGAAATCTTAGCAAACAGCCCAATGGCACTTCGTTTCCTAAAAGCTGCATTCAACGCAGACACAGACGGTCTAGCTGGTATTCAACAACTAGCTGGAGATGCAACGTTATTGTACTACACAACTGACGAAGCAAAAGAAGGTCGTGACGCGTTCAAAGAAAAACGCAGTCCGGACTTCGGTCAATTCCCTCGTTTCCCGTGAATGAACGTAACGCTGCAAGGTGTATCGTATAAATATGAAGTAGTCGGAAGCGGGGAACCACTTCTACTTCTTCATGGTTTCACGGGAAGCATGGAAACGTGGCGTTCCTTCGTTCCTTCTTGGAGTGAACAGTTTCAAGTCATTTTAGTAGACATTGTGGGGCACGGAAAAACGGAAAGTCCTGAAGATGTAACTCACTATGATATTCGAAATGTAGCATTGCAAATGAAAGAACTACTAGATTACCTTCATATTGAAAAAGCACACATACTCGGCTATTCAATGGGTGGTAGACTGGCGATTACGATGGCATGCCTATATCCAAAATATGTACGTTCTCTTTTATTAGAAAATTGTACAGCTGGACTTGAAAGTGAAGAGGCTAGAAAAGAACGTCGTGAAAAAGATGAGCGACTTGCTCATAAAATTGAGCGAGAAGGCACCCGAAGCTTTATATCGATGTGGGAAAATATTCCGCTGTTCGAAACGCAAAAACGTTTAGCACAAAACGTACAAGAAGCAGTGCGAAAAGAACGACTTGCAAACAATCCAAAAGGGCTCGCAAATAGCTTGCGAGGCATGGGAACAGGGGCTCAGCCTTCATGGTGGGATGAGCTACATAACTTGAAAATACCTGTTCTTTTAATGAACGGGGAATATGATGAAAAGTTCTTTCGCATATTAAAAAACATTGAAAAATGCGTCCCTGACGCGAAATTTGTCAAAATTGATGGTGCTGGCCATGCAATTCATGTGGAACAACCGGAAAAGTTTGATACAATAGTAAAGGGATTTCTAAAAACTATGCAGTGAATGAACAATCATATAGAAGCATTATCATATTATTTAGGCGCGTTCGTGGATGAACTAACGCGTCTAGATGTATGTGATGTTGTCATTAGTCCAGGCTCACGGTCAACGCCGATTGCTTTACTAATGGAACAACATGAAGGAATGAACACATATTTACACGTAGATGAAAGATCAGCAGGATTTTTTGCGCTTGGTATTGCGAAAGCGAAGAAACGTCCAGTAGCACTATTATGTACGTCAGGAACGGCAGCAGCGAACTATTATCCAGCTGTATGTGAGGCTTTTCATTCACGAGTGCCACTTATCGTCTTAACAGCAGATAGACCGCATGAATTAAGAGATGTGGGTGCACCACAAGCGATGAATCAATTTAATTTATACGGTACTTTTGTGAAGCAATTTACAGAGATGGCACTTCCAGAAGCGAGTGAAGCGATGTATCATTACGCCCGTATGACGACGCAGCGTACGATAGCAAGTGCTTGTTTAGCGCCGCAAGGACCTGTTCATCTCAATTTTCCAGTTCGCGAGCCACTTATCCCAGATTTCTCATTAGAAAGCTTATGGGATAAAGGGCGAGGTGAATATACAGGAGTAGTTCAGCAAGGGAACGTGATGATGCCGAGTGAATATGTAGATTCTCTTGTAGGGCGCCTTTCACATATGGAAAAGGGGCTTATTATTTGTGGAGATGATAGTCATTCAGAAATCGCAGCGTTTGCGGCAGAACTAGCTGAAAAAACGGGCTATCCAATATTAGCGGATCCACTTTCTAACATTCGTAGCGGACACCACGATAAAACGATGGTGATTGATTGTTACGATACGTTTTTACGAAATGCAATTGTAAAGGAAACGTGGAAGCCGGACGTTTTAATTCGCTTTGGTGGTATGCCTGTTTCGAAAGCATTAATGCAGTTCATCAAAAAACAAACGAAAGCAGTTCATATCGTTGTTGACGAATCTGGACAATGGAGAGATCCAGCTCTTGTTGCGACAGAAGTTGTACAGGCAAGTGATATGGCATTTTGCAGAGCATTAATAGAGAAAATGCCAGTTATGAAAAAGAATGATTGGTTCGGAATGTGGCAACATATAAACGAAAAAGCGAAGGAAACGCTTCGTGAAATGGAAACATATGAAACGGCATTTGAAGGAAAAGTTATTACGGATATTGTACGCGTATTACCAGATGGGGCAACGTTATTTGCAAGTAATAGTATGCCAATTCGTGATACAGATTCATTCTTCTTCACATCAGATAAAAACATTCAGGTGATGGCAAATCGTGGTGTAAACGGGATTGATGGAATCATTTCGACAGCTTTAGGAGCGAGTATTATTTGCGATCCGCTCGTATTAGTCATTGGTGATTTATCATTTTATCACGATTTAAACGGATTATTAGCCGCAAAATTACATGAATTAAATATAACGATTGTCGTTGTAAACAATGATGGCGGGGGTATTTTCTCATTCTTACCACAATATGAGAAAAAGGAACATTTCGAATCATTATTTGGAACTCCAATTGGTCTTGATTATGAGCATGTTGTCAAAATGTACGGCGGTTCATTTAGCCGTGTAAATGGTTGGGAGCAATTCCGAGAAGAGGTACAAAAGGGAATGACGACGGAAGGGTTACACGTTGTAGAAATTTGTACGAACCGTGATGAAAACTTAACATTGCACCGTAAATTGTGGGCAAAAACGCAGGACGTAATTACTACATCGTTGCAAGGTGAATCAAAATGAGTGATTCAAACGAAACAAAAAGGCTTGCAAGAAGTTCTTAGTGCGGCCATTAAGCGTGTAAAGAATGAAAAAACATTAGTTAGTTTTGTCAAACAAATAGACTGGGTGGATCCACTTCTGTTTTATGCAGCAGGAAAAAGGATTTCATTCGAAAATAGATGTTATTTTGCAGACCCAGCTCAGCATGTAATATTTGCAGGAATTGGCTCTGTTTTTACTATAGCAAATTCTTCTCATAGGCGCTTTCAAACTGCTCGTGATGAGTGGGAGAAAGTAAAAGAGAATGCATTTGTGCAAAGAGATGAATATGAATTTGGAACAGGTCCTCTTTTATTTGGTGGGTTTTCATTTGATCCAGAAAAAGAGAAAACAGACCTATGGAAAGAATTTAAAGATACAACATTTTCACTACCCGCATTTTTATTAACTGTAAAAAATGAAAAAGCGTGGTTAACGATGAATACGTTTGTTTCAGCAACAGATTGTGCAGAAACTCTTTATAACGAAATGATTTCTTTAGAAGAGAAAATTTTGGTGGAGAGTAAATGTGCGCTAGAAGGGTCGAAATTAGCAGTTACTTCTAAAGTAGAAGTTGATCCGAAAGGCTGGATGAAAGCAATTGAGAAAGTGCAAGATGAGATGAACCAGGGTAACGTGCAGAAGGTTGTATTAGCGAGGGAGTTAAAAGTAGAGGTGAATCATTCTATTGATTCTGCTCTTGTTTTAGAAGCGCTTCGCATTGGGCAACCGGATTGTTACGTATTTTCTTTTGATTATAAAGGAGCATGTTTCCTAGGAGCGACGCCAGAACGATTAATTCGCAAAGAAGATGAGAAGTTTACGTCGATGTGTCTTGCTGGTTCAATCGGTCACGGTCATTCTATAGAAGAAAGTAAACAAAATGGTAATGCGCTTCTTCATGATGAAAAGAATTTAGCTGAACATGGTTATGTAGTGAACATGATTCGCGGTGTATTAAATGAGCATTGCAACGTCGTTAATATTCCGGAAAGTCCGGGTTTATTAACAACGAAAAACTTAATTCATTTATATACGCCTGTAGAAGCAAAAGGTGATGCGAGTCTTTTAACAATGGTAGAAGAATTACATCCAACACCAGCTCTTGGCGGGACGCCTCGTTTGGAAGCGATGAAACTCATTCGTGATGTGGAATTGTTAGACAGAGGATTGTACGGTGCACCGATTGGATGGATAGATGATGAAGGAAATGGTGAATTTGCGGTTGCGCTTCGCTGCGGATTATTAAATGGCGAGAGGGCATCCTTATTTGCCGGTTGTGGGATTGTAATTGATTCAGTACCGCAACTTGAATATGAAGAAACAAGTTTGAAGTTTAGACCGATGCTTGGTGCTTTGGAGGAATTAATGAAATGAATGGAAATGAACGTCGAAACGAATTCCTCTCCTACGGCGCCAAAGCCAAGTAAACAAACAGGTTGGCGCATTTGGTGGAGTTTACTACGTCCCCATACATTAACAGCAGCTTTCGTTCCTGTTTTCATCGGAACAGCATATGCGATGCAGGTCGGAGGTATAAATCAAATACATCTCCCTCTTTTCCTTATGATGCTTCTTGCTTGTCTTCTCATTCAAGCAGCAACAAACATGTTTAATGAATACTTTGATTATAAAAGAGGACTCGATCATGAAGGTTCAGTTGGAATCGGCGGCGCTATCGTTCGCGATGGCATTCAGCCAAAAACAGTACTGAACTTAGCATTTGGATTTTTGGGCATCGCAATGCTATTAGGCGTTTATATTTGTATGAATTCTAGCTGGTGGCTTGCTGCAATCGGTCTTGTTTGTATGGCCGTTGCTTACCTTTATACAGGTGGACCAATTCCAATTGCGTATACACCATTTGGAGAGTTAACAGCAGGATTATTTATGGGTGTTATCATTATTGGTATTTCATTCTTTATCCAAACTGGAACAGTAACATCAGAAGTAATTTTACTATCTATTCCAAGCTCCATATTAATTGGTGCAATTTTACTATCTAATAATATTCGTGACTTAGATGGCGATAAAGAAAATGGTCGTAAAACGTTAGCAATTCTCGTTGGACGCGAAAGAGCCGTTGGTGTTCTCGCTTCTATGTTCATTGTTGCTTACATTTGGACAATTGCTTTAATTATCGTAAATATCGTATCTCCATGGATGTTTATCGTATTTTTAAGTGCACCGAAAGCATTTAAAGCGACAAAAGGTTTCATCGGCAAAAGCATTCCAATGGAAATGGTACCTGCGATGATTTCAACAGCAAAAACAAACACAATTTTCGGTTTCCTAATGGGAATTGGATTATTACTTGGATACTTTCTATAAATGTTAACTCCACAACAAGTAGATCAATTTAAATCCGTTTTAGAAAAACAAAAACAAGAACTAGAGCAAACAATACAAACTCATGAAAATGAAAATCGTGCCTCTGAACGCGATTCCGTCGGAGAATTGTCTAGCTATGATAACCATCCAGGTGATATGGCTACAGAGCTATATGAACGTGAAAAAGATTTCGGGCTTATTGAGCTTTGGCATAAACAACTAGAGGATACGAAACATGCCTTGCAAAAAATAGAAGCAGGTACGTACGGTATTTGTGAAGTGTCTGGCGTGGAAATTCCGTTTGAAAGATTAGAAGCAATGCCGACTGCTACAACATGTATACAGCACGCGACAAATAAATTAAATATGGAGACTCGTCCAGTTGAAGAAGAAGTATTGTCCCCTTCTTTCCACAAGCACGATGAAGATCATTCTGTTGAGTACGATGCGGAAGATGCGTGGCAAGATGTCGCAAATTACGGAACGTCCGAAACGCCGTCTGATTTAGAGAGACAAGATTCAAAAAACTATAATGGTATGTACGTAAATAGTGAAGAGAATGTTGGATATGTAGAGGATTTCGAAAACTTTATCGGTACAGATATGTATGGAAAAAACCCACAAGTTTTCGCCACAGAAGAACATGAAGAGTATGAACAAATGCTTGATGACTTTGAAGAGCGTACCTTCAAAGGCGAATTATCTTCAAATGAATCTAGTTCCAAAGAATAAATGCAAACAGGTAAAGTTAAATGGTTTAACGGCGAAAAAGGTTTTGGCTTCATCGAAGTTGAAGGCGGAGAAGACGTATTCGTACATTTCTCAGCTATCCAAGGCGACGGCTTCAAAACTTTAGAAGAAGGTCAAGAAGTTTCTTTCGAAATCGTTGAAGGAAACCGCGGACCACAAGCAGCTAACGTTACAAAAAACTAAATGAAGGCACATGAAATCGAATATAAGTTATACGGTGACGATATGCAGTTCGTTGAAATTGAATTAGATCCAGAAGAGAGCGTTATCGCAGAAGCTGGGGCAATGATGATGATGGAAGACTACATCGAAATGGAGACAATTTTCGGTGATGGTTCTGGACCATCTAACGGTCTATTCGGAAAATTAATGGGAGCTGGTAAGCGTCTTGTTACAGGTGAAAGCATGTTTATGACTGTATTTACAAATACAGGTCACGGCAAACGCCACGTCTCATTTGCTGCTCCTTATCCTGGTAAAATTGTTCCTGTTGATTTAACAGAATATCAAGGGAAAATAGTTTGCCAAAAAGATGCGTTTCTTTGTGCTGCAAAAGGTGTTTCTATCGGAATTGAGTTTACTAAAAAAATAGGAACTGGTTTCTTCGGTGGTGAAGGTTTCATCATGCAGAAACTTGAAGGTGATGGTCTAGCTTTCATGCATGCAGGCGGAACTGTATATAAGCGCGAATTAAAACCTGGCGAGAAACTTCGCATTGATACAGGTTGTCTCGTTGCCATGACAAAAGACGTTAACTATGATATTGAATTCGTAGGAAAAGTAAAAACAGCTCTATTTGGCGGTGAAGGTTTATTCTTCGCAACGCTAGAGGGCCCTGGAACGGTTTGGATTCAATCCTTAACACTTAGCCGCTTAGCAGCACGCCTTACGAGTCCAGCAGCTCAAAGCACCGGTGAAGGCAGTGTTTTAGGTGGACTTGGTCGTTTATTAGATGGAAAAGAGTAAATGCGTACTCCTTTATCCTTTGATAAAGACACTGCCATATTGTTAGCTTCTTGTTGTGAGTTAACGTATGAACAATATAAACAAAATGGGATTTTTGAAATACCAGATGGTTTTCAATATGTACAAGGTTTTCAAGGAAAAACCATTCAAATGACAGAATGGTTTGGATTCATACTAGAATCTGAGGATACAATTATTGTAGCTTTTCGGGGTACACAAACAGATACAGACTGGATTATCGATTCACTCGTCAACCAAAAGCCATACCCATATGCTTTAAACAGTGGAAATGTCCATAACGGCTTTCTTTCTATTTATGAATCTTGCCGGGATTCTATTATGGATATGCTCGTATCATTGCCAGCACATAAAAAACTACTAGCTACCGGACATAGTTTAGGTGGTGCGCTTGCTACATTACACATATTAGATGCACGTATCAATACTGCCTTCGCACAGTATGGCCTTTATACATTCGCTTCTCCAAAAGTAGGAGATATCGCTTTTCGAAATTATTATAAACTACAAGTAGCTAGTAGCTTTCGTTTTGTAAATTTATTCGATGTCGTTCCACTTCTCCCTCCGCGAAACATAAATTTTAATGATCGTGATTGGGAATACGCACACGTTCATCACAATATGACATTTACAAAAAACACAAAATCTATTACGAATAATCATTCCATGACAACATACAAAACATGTCTGACTTCTCATTTTTAAATGCCTGTTCCACCATATTCTCCTGTCGCAAAGTATGAAAATGTAAAGAAACCTGTAACCGAAAAAATTACAATGAGAAAAAGTGCAAAGATAAATTTTAACATGTAAATGAAGGGTATGTATGAACAAGCTGATTTAAAAACAAATAGATTAATTTTAACGAAGATAAATGGGGCACATGTATCTGATTTATTTGAAGTATATTCTAATTCGGAAACAGCTACATATGTACCAAGGGAAGTACATAAAACGAAAGAGGAAACTCAGTGTTTATTAGAAAATATGTTTACAACGATACGAGATGGTAAGGCTCTTATATGGTCTATTATGCTGAATGATAACCAAAAGGTAATTGGAACGTGTGGAATATGGCTTATGCCACATAATAGTGCATCGATTGGAGCTGTAATTAGCCCAACATATTGGGGGAAAGGATTTATTGTTGAAGCGTTAGAACAAGTTATTAAAGTTGGTTTTCAAGAATTAAATTTGAATCGTATTGAAGGAAGATGTAGTGTGAAAAATGTAGCTTCTGAACGTGTGATGCAAAAATTAAAAATGGTATATGAAGGTACATTGAGGCAAAATGTAAAAATGAATAATACGTACAGTGATTCTAAAGTGTATTCGCTTTTAAAACAGGAATACGATTGCTTCGAAAAGTAAATGTTTACTCATGTTGAAAGTTTCAAATCAGCCTTTCTAGAAAAGTTAGAGACGATGTATGGGAAAAGTTTTAAAGACTCTACAACTCGTGATCAATACAATACGCTTGGGTACATGGTACGTGAGTATATGAATAGTCAATGGATTGCAACGAACGAAAGCTATCGGTCTGGAGAGCAAAAGCAAATGTATTACTTATCCATTGAGTTTTTACTTGGACGTTTGCTTGGAAGCAACATTTTAAATTTAGGCATCAGGAATGTATGTGAGCAGGGCCTTTCGGAGCTTGGGATTTCTTTGCAAGAGTTAGAAGAGGTGGAAGCAGATGCAGGTCTTGGAAATGGTGGACTTGGCCGTCTAGCAGCCTGTTTTCTTGATTCACTCGCATCTTTAAACTTACCAGGACACGGCTGTGGGATTCGTTACAAACATGGCTTGTTTGATCAAAAAATTGTTGATGGTTATCAAGTTGAATTTCCAGAACAATGGCTTCTTCATGAAAATGTATGGGAAGTAAGAAGGCATGATCAAGCTGTAGAAGTAAGCTATTTTGGCAGTGTTGAGCCGCTATACATTGATGGGCGTTTAGAGTTCAGGCATACGAATGCAGAAGTCATTATGGCGGTACCATATGATGTTCCAGTAGTAGGCTATGAGACGAGTACTGTAAATACGCTTAGGCTTTGGAATGCTGAACCAGTTCCTTTTCCGCAAAACTGCAAAGATATTTTGAAATATAAGCGTGAAACAGAGGCGGTATCAGAGTTTTTATATCCAGATGATACGCATGATGAGGGGAAAATACTTCGCTTAAAACAACAGTATTTCCTCGTATCAGCAAGTTTACAAAATATCGTTCGTACGCATAGAGAAAGATATGGTGACCTTCGTCAATTACATGAAAAAATTGCGATTCATATTAACGATACACATCCGGTTTTAGCGATTCCAGAACTGATGCGTATTTTATTAGATGAAGAAAAACTAGCATGGGAAGAGGCTTGGCACATAACGACGCAAACGATTTCTTATACGAATCATACGACGTTATCAGAAGCGCTCGAGAAGTGGCCAATTCACATTTTTAAGCCGTTATTACCGAGAATTTATATGATTATTGAAGAGGTTAATGAACGTTTCTGTCATGAACTTTGGGAACGTTATCCGTACGAATGGCATCGCATTGAAGATATGGCGATTATTGCGCATGATCTTGTAAAAATGGCTCATTTAGCAATTGTCGGTAGCCATAGCGTAAACGGTGTAGCAAAAATTCATACGGAAATTTTGAAGCAACGTGAAATGCGATTGTTTTATGAGTTTTATCCAGATAAGTTTAATAATAAGACGAATGGAATCGCTCATAGACGTTGGTTAATGAAGGCGAATCCGCAGCTGACGAACCTTATTTCAGAGGCGATTGGAACAGAGTGGAAGAAAGAACCGATTAAGCTGCAGGCGTTGCAAACAGTTCAATATAATGCGAGTTTCCAAGAGAAATTTGCAGGGGTAAAACAAGAGCGTAAAGAGATTTTAGCGGAGCGTATTCATAATAAAATGGGGATTACAATTGATCCAAATTCTATTTTTGATGTGCAAGTGAAAAGGCTGCATGCTTACAAGCGACAATTATTAAACGTTCTTCATATTTTATATTTGTATAACCGTTTGAAAGAGGATACTAGTTTTACATTTTATCCGCGTACTTTTATTTTTGGCGCAAAAGCATCACCTGGCTATTATTATGCGAAAAAAATTATTAAATTAATTAATGAACTCGCAAGGAAAGTAAATAACGATCCGTACGTAAGCCAATATATGAAAGTTATCTTTCTAGAAAACTATCGAGTTTCTGTAGCGGAAGATATATTCCCAGCGGCTGATGTAAGTGAACAAATTTCAACTGCGAGTAAAGAAGCATCAGGAACAGGAAATATGAAATTTATGATGAATGGTGCGATTACACTCGGCACGTTAGACGGAGCTAATATTGAAATAAAAGACAGGGTCGGTGATGATAACTGTTTCATTTTCGGTTTAACGGCTGAAGAGGTTCTTCATTACTATCAAAATGGTGGATATCGTGCAAGTGATTATTATCACCACAATATGCATATTAAAAAAGTAGTAGATCAGTTAACGAATGGTTTCTTTGCACAGTCGGGAGCTGAATTTGAAGCAATTTACGATTCTCTCGTTATTCAAAATGATGAATATTTCGTTTTGCGAGATTTTGGTCCATATGCGGAAAGGCAAGAAGCTGTAGGGTATGCTTATGAAAATAGAACGAAATGGCTAGAAATGTCGATTTTAAATATTGCACAATCAGGTCATTTTGCGAGTGATCGAACGATTTTGCAGTACAGTAATGAAATTTGGGGTATTGGTAATGCGGTTAAACAGTATTAAATGAAAACTCGAAGGGAGGAAGCTGTAAGAAGAGTAATATATGCTTTTCGAGCAGTGGGACAACAAGTGAATATTTTATTTGCAGTATCAGAATGTGTACCGTTTGTTAAATCGGGAGGATTAGCTGATGTAGCGGGTGCGCTCCCAAAAGAGCTTAAAAAATTAGGTGTGGATGTACGTATTATACTTCCGAATTATAGTCTTATTCCGCAAAAATTAAGAGATGGATGTACGCTTCATAAAGTAATTAACGTTCCTCTTGGATGGAGAAATCAATATTGCGGAATTTTAAAAGGTGAGCAAGACGGGATTACGTATTATTTAATAGATAATGAATATTATTTTAAGAGGGATTCTTTGTACGGTCATTATGATGACGGAGAGCGTTTTTCTTATTTTTCGAAGGCGGTTTTAGAGTGTATTCCGCATCTTGATTTTGAAGTGGATGTTCTTCATAGCCATGATTGGCATACCGCTATGGTTAATTTCTTACTTCGCGAAAAGTATCAAGACAACCCATTATATGAGCGTATTAAAACGGTATATACAATTCATAACTTGCAGTTCCAAGGTGTATTTTCTCCTGAAGTGATGTACGACTTGTTAGAGCTTGGTGATGAATATTTTCATAGTGAGCAGCTAGAGTTTTATGGAAATGTGAACTTTATGAAAGGCGGTATTATCGCTTCTGATCAAATTACAGCGGTTAGCCCGACATATAAAGAAGAAATACAATATGAGTTTTTCGGTGAGAAATTAGATGGATTGCTGCGAAAATATAATGATAAGCTGAGTGGCATTGTAAATGGAATTGACACGAGCGTATATAACCCAGAAACGGACTCGTATATTACAGCTCAGTATGATGCAGAGTCATTATATGAAAAAAATGAAAATAAACGTGCATTGCAGCGTTATTTTGGTTTGCCGGAAAAAGAGGATACGCCAATTATTGCAATGGTCACGAGATTAACGAAACAAAAAGGTCTTGATTTAGTACGTACTGTATTCCGTGAAATAATGGAAGAAGATGTACAATGTATTATTTTAGGATCCGGCGATTCAGAATACGAGCAGTTCTTTGAATGGATGGCATATGAGTATCCAGAGAAGGTGAAGGTATATATCGGATTTAATGAGGAGCTTGCGCATCAAGTATATGCGGGAAGCGATTTATTTTTAATGCCGTCACTGTTTGAACCGTGTGGACTTGGACAACTTATCGCATTAGCGTACGGTACGATTCCGATTGTAAGAGAAACAGGTGGATTAAATGATACTGTACAATCTTATGATGAAGAAACAGGGGAAGGAAATGGTTTCAGTTTCACGAATTTCAATGCACATGACATGTTGTATACGGTTCGCCGTGCAATTGAATTTTATCACGATAAGCCGGTATGGGAACAGCTTGTAACACAAGCGATGACTGAAGATTATAGTTGGGAGAAATCAGCTCTTGCTTATAAGAAATTGTATAAAAGTCTCATGGAATAAATGGGAGAAAAAATGTTAGGAATTATTAATGCAACGGGAAGTTTTACTTCCTTAAAGAAAGTAACAGGGCATCGTTCACTAGCGGCGCTACCGTTTGGAGGCCGTTATCGACTCATTGATTTCATGCTTTCCAATATGGTGAATTCTAATATTCATAGTGTGGCGGTTTTTACAAGCCATATGGCGGTTTTTACAAGCCATAAAAACCGTTCGTTAATGGACCATGTTGGTTCAGGGAAACAGTGGGATTTAGATAGAAAACGTGACGGATTGTTTTTATTCCCACCAAATTGCCAATGTGACCAAGATGAGTTTGGATCTTTTGCACATTTTAGAAGACATATTGATTATTTTCTAAGAAGCAGAGAAGAATACGTTGTTATTACAAATAGCCATCTCGTAACGGCATTAAATTTTCAAGCAGTGTTAGAGCGACATATACATACGTCAGCTGATATTACTGAAGTTTGTCATGAAGGGGTTTCACTTCAAACATACGTGTTAAAGAAACAATTATTGTTAGATTTATTTGAGACATATAAAGATGTGGAGCAATACAGTTTATTTGATGTAGTGAGAGAAAAGCGCGGGAAATCACTGCATATTGCTACGTATGAGCATACAGGATATGTAGCTAGTATTGATTCGATTGAAAGTTACTATAAACATAGCTTAGAAATTTTGCAACCTGCTATTTGGAAGCAATTATTTAAGAAAGAAGCACCGATCTTTACGAAAGTAAAAGATGAGCCACCAACTCGTTACCTAAAGGGTGCAGTCGTGAAAAATACAATGATTGCAAATGGCAGTATTATTGAAGGGGAAGTAGAAAACAGTGTTGTTTCCCGTTCTGTTAAAATTGGAAAAGGTTCAATTATTCGTAACAGTATTATTATGCAAAAGAGCCAAATTGGAGATAACTGTATAATAGACGGTGTTATTATTGATAAAGACGTGAAAATTGGTGACGGTGTCGTTTTAAAAGGAAACACTGATGAGCCGTACGTTGTAGAAAAAGGAAGCATTCAAAACAGTACGATTAATAGTTATTCTTGAATGTTACTAGCAGGGGGAAAAGGTAGTCGTTTAAGTGCATTAACAAAAAATTTAGCCAAGCCAGCTGTTCCATTTGGTGGTAAATATCGTATTATTGATTTTACGTTGAGTAATTGTGCGAATTCTGGTATTGAAACGGTTGGAATTTTGACGCAGTATCAACCGCTCGAACTTCATAATTATATCGGAATCGGCAATGCTTGGGATTTAGACCGAGTAAACGGTGGAGTTACAGTATTACCTCCTTATGCGGAGTCTTCAGGTGTGAAGTGGTATACAGGTACGGCAAGCGCCATTTATCAAAACTTAAACTATTTAAGTCAGTATGAACCAGAGTATGTCCTTATTTTATCAGGCGATCATATTTATAAAATGGATTACAGTAAAATGCTAGATTACCATGTTGAGAAAGAAGCGGACGTTTCGATTTCTGTTATTGAAGTGCCTTGGGATGAAGCGAGTCGCTTTGGCATTATGAATACGAATGAAGAGATGGAAATTGTTGAGTTTGAAGAGAAACCGCAATTTCCAAGAAGTAATCTTGCATCAATGGGAATCTATATTTTTAACTGGGCAATTTTGAAAGAGTATTTAGAAATGGATGCAAGAAATCCTGAATCTAGTAATGATTTCGGAAAAGATGTACTTCCGCTTTTATTAGATGAAGGGAAGAAGCTAATGGCGTATCCGTTTGAAGGATATTGGAAAGATGTTGGAACAGTGAAAAGCTTATGGGAAGCAAATATGGATTTACTTCGCGATGAAACATCGTTGAATTTAAACGACCGTAACTGGCGTATTTATTCTGTCAATCCAAACGAACCGCCTCAATATATTGCGGAAAAGGCAAAGGTGGAAGAATCACTGATTAACGAAGGATGCGTCATTGAAGGGGACGTGAAGCATTCTGTGTTATTCCAAGGGGTGACGGTGGAAGAAGGTAGTATGGTTATTGATTCCGTCGTTATGCCAGGAGCAAAGATTGGTAAAAATGTTGTGATTGAAAGAGCAATTGTTGGATCGGAAATGGTTATTGAAGATGGAACAATCATTCGTCCAGAAAAAAATGTTGACGATGTAGTATTAATTGCTGAAGGGAAATAGGTGAGCATATTGAGTGTAATAAATTGTGAAGAAGTGAAACGAGATGAGTTTCATACAGAAAAGTACTATGAGAGTTATAACATCTTTGGCGCACATATTGTGACGGAAGATGAGATGCGAGGGGTACGATTTACAGTATGGGCTCCTCATGCGAAAGCAATGAGTGTTGTTGGCGATTTTAATGAATGGGATTATGAGCAACATAAGATGCTACAAGAGACAGAAGAGGGAATTTGGTCCTTGTTTATACCGCGTATTGAAGAAAGGGAAATATATAAATATGCGATTGAAACGATGGCTGGTGACGTCATTTTTAAGGCAGATCCGTATGCTGTATATGCAGAAGTAAGACCGAATACGGCATCTGTAGTTTTTGATATAAAGGGATACGAATGGAATGATAAAAACTGGAGTCGTAAGAAAAAGAAAAAGCCGGTTTATAAAGAAGCGATGACAGTTTATGAATTACATTTCGGTTCCTGGAAGAAGAAAGAAGATGGAACGCTGTATTCTTACAGGGAAATGGTAGAAGAACTCATTCCGTATGTGGTGGAACATCAATTTACACATATTGAAATTATGCCGCTTGTTGAGCATCCATATGATCGTTCTTGGGGATATCAAGGGACGGGATATTATGCCGCAACGAGTAGATTCGGCACACCACATGATTTGATGTATTTTGTCGATGAATGTCATAAATATGGAATCGGTGTCATTTTAGATTGGGTGCCGGGGCATTTTTGTAAAGATGCTCACGGTTTATATTTGTTTGATGGGACACCGACTTATGAATATAAAGATAAGGATGTACAAGAAAACCAAGTATGGGGAACTGTCAATTTTGATTTAGGAAAGAGGGAAGTACGTAATTTCTTAATTTCAAATGCGTTATTTTGGATGAGATATTTCCATATTGACGGTTTCAGGGTGGATGCAGTTGCGAATATGTTGTACTGGAATAAAGAAGGGCAGGAGCAAAGTAATGAGCACGCTGTTTCATTTTTACGAGAGTTAAATGAAGCGGTATTTGCAGAAGATGAAGACTTTCTTATGACAGCAGAAGATTCAACAGCTTGGCCACTTGTAACAGCTCCAACTTATGAAGGTGGACTTGGATTCAATTACAAATGGAATATGGGCTGGATGAATGACGTGCTGAAATACATGGAGTGTGCACCTGAGTACAGGAAGTATATTCATGAGAAAATAACGTTCTCTTTACTATATGCTTACTCTGAAAACTTCATATTACCGCTTTCTCATGATGAAGTCGTTCATGGGAAAAAGTCGTTATTAAATAAAATGCCAGGAGATTACTGGGATAAGTTTGCTCAGCTTCGTTTATTATATGGATATTTCTTTACTCACTCAGGAAAGAAATTACTTTTCATGGGAGGAGAATTTGGGCAGTTTGATGAGTGGAAAGACCTTGAAGATTTAGATTGGAATTTACATGATTTTGAAATGCATCGTTATATGCATGATTACTTTAAAGAGCTCATAGCATTGTATAAGCGCTCCAAACCACTTTGGCAGCTTGATCATTCACCTGAAGGATTTCAGTGGATTGATGCTAATAATAATGAGCAAAGTATTTTCTCGTTTATTCGCCAAGGAGATAAACAAGAAGATGCGTTAGTTGTCGTATGTAATTTTACGAAAGCTACATATGAAAACTATAAAGTAGGTGTGCCAGATTTCGAGTATTATAACGAGATTTTAAACAGTGATGCCGAGCAATATGGCGGATCGGGGCAAGTGAATAAGAAACGTCTTAAGGCGACTCTAGAACCGTACCATAATCAAGAGGCACATGTAGAAATTACAATTCCACCATTTGGCGTATCCATATTACGACCAGTGAAGACTAGAAAGGGGAGCAAAAAACAAGATGGCTCAAAAACAAAAGTGCGTAGCAATGTTACTAGCAGGGGGAAAAGGTAGATGGCAAAAAAGATTGGATTCTATCCAAACCTGCTGAGGAACTTTTCCTCAGACACAGCCCGTATAAGAAAACACCCCAGCCCCCTCAATTTTGAGGGGCTCCCTTGCCGGTTGGCAGGCCAAAACGTTTATCATTTTGGTACATCAAGAGAGTTTGGGGATAGTGAGCTTATTCACCCCTTGATGCCCCTTCACTTCGCTTACCGTTGAGTGTTCAGAAATGAAGGGATTGTCGATGAAAAAGACATTCGCTTCGTTGAAAAGAACTTCTTGAAAAAAGGACCAGATGCATCTAAATCACAAACAGCTGTAGAAAAATCAAAAAGCGGTACACTCGCAGATATTTTAAAGAAATTGGGATTAACGCCTAAAAAGTAATTGCTTTCGCTGGATTTTGAGGTGGGGTCTTACTGCCCGGCAAATAGCGGGATAATAAAAAGCACTCTATTTAAAGTAGAGTGCTCTTTTTCTATAAACGACCCTTATCCAGCAAAAGGGGTATATTGGGGATATACAAGGGAAACCGGAAAAGGAATTTATATTAAATTATATAAGTTCAGAGGTAAGTAGATGAAAAAAGGTATCAATCGTGTAGTATTAGTAGGAACAGGAGCTGTAGGTTGTAGTTACGCTTACTCAATGATCAACCAAGGTGTAGCTGAAGAATTCGTACTTGTAGATGTTAATGAAGCAAAAGCAGAAGGGGAAGCAATGGACTTAAGCCATGCAGTACCATTCTCTCCATCACCAACAAAAGTTTGGAGCGGTAGCTATGCAGATTGTAAAGATGCAGATTTAGTAGTTATCACTGCTGGATTACCACAAAAACCAGGTGAAACTCGTTTAGACTTAGTTGAGAAAAATACAAAGATCTTTAAACAAATCGTTCGCGGTATTATGGATAGCGGATTCGATGGAATCTTCTTAATCGCAACTAACCCAGTTGACATTTTAACTTACGTAACTTGGAAAGAATCTGGTCTACCAAAAGAGCGCGTAATCGGTTCTGGTACAACTTTAGACTCTGCTCGTTTCCGTTACATGTTAGGTGACTACTTAGATGTAGATCCACGTAACGTTCATGCTTACATCGTTGGTGAACACGGTGACACTGAACTTCCAGTATGGAGCCACGCTACTATCGGTGTACAAAAACTAGAAACAATCTTAGCTAACAACGAACAGTACAAACAAGAAGACTTAGACAAAATCTTCGAAAACGTACGTGATGCAGCTTACCATATCATCGAACGTAAAGGTGCAACTTACTACGGAATCGGTATGTCACTACTTCGTGTAACTAAAGCAATCTTAAGCAACGAGAACAGCGTATTAACTGTATCTGCATACCTTGAAGGACAATACGGTGAGAAAGATGCTTTCGTAGGTGTTCCAGCTGTTATTAACCGCGACGGTGTACGTGAAATTGTAGAACTTGAGCTAAATGAAGAAGAAAAAGTGAAATTCGCTCATTCTGTAAAAGTATTAAAAGAAACAATGGCACCAGTACTATAAATGGGCAGAGATGATTTTGATTTTGATATAGATTCAAGTAAAGTATCAACAATGTTGAAGAAGGCGAAGCGAAGACAATTATTAAAAATAATCGTAATTTCAATTGCACTTTTTATTGTTTTATTCTTCGGCTCTATTATAGGAATTTCACAATTGAATAATAGAGCTTATCTAGCTATGGATCGTGACGTAAATATGATAAGACAAATTACAAGGCCTAATACGGAAAGAGGGGTAGTAATTACTTCTAACGGTTTATTTAAAAGCACAGTAGAGTATAAAACATATAAGATTATTGAGGGGAAACCTGTTAAGTGGGAAGATGAAGTGTATGAGTATAAAGTTTGGAATACATTTCGCCGATTATCGGATGTAAACCCATTAACAATAGCAGATAATGTTGTAATGGGGAATGAGCGTATTAATAAGGCGAGTGCATTGTACAATAATCAAACAATGGAAAGAGAGATGCAATTTTATCTGCCATTTGCTTCATATAATAGTTATATAAATGATATAGAGAAAGTGAAAGGTGAAAATAAAGTAGCTGAATTGGCTATATCTTTTGATAAACCACATAAGGTGTCTGAAATAAAAAAGATGCTGCCAGAAGGGATTCATCCTGTTTGGTATTGGGTAGATACGTATGATGATAAAAAATCATATTCTATTGATGATGTGACCGAAAGTGCTTATAATGTGTACGGCTTTAAAGCAAAACAAGGTGATATTGAATTTGGAAATGGAACAGAAAAAGATTTTCTTTTAGCAATTCAAAGTGGAATGGAGAAAAAGGGAAAGTATTATGGGGAGTATGAGCGCATATATAACTACCTAAAAGGAAAGAAAACAAAACCAAGTGAGCAAGATGTAAAAGTAATTGGTGTTGTTGTGACAGGAACTGCTGCTGATTTACAAAAGTTAAATGGTCAAAATTATGTAAAGGCTGCAGTATTAGGCGCTACTGCGGAAAACAAATAGATGGAGTATGAAAAAGTTATTATAGAATCATCTAAAAGTATTTATAGATACTTGCTTAAAATTGGAGTAACACCAGTAGAAGCAGAGGATATCGTTCAAGATACGATACATAAGGCATTATTATCTATACCGAATATGAAAATTACGTATATAAAAACATGGTTATTTCAAGTTGCGATTAATAGGCATCGTGATCTAGTGAAAAGGCAAAATCGTATTGAACAAATCCCGATTGAATCTGTTCAACTTATTGGGACGAAGGGATTAGACGAGCCACTGTTAAGAAAAGAACTTCAAGTAGAAATACAAAACATACTTGGAAAGATGAATCCGGTATATAAGCATATTCTCTTATTAAAGTATGATTATGAACTTTCTTATAAGGAGATAGCAACCGTACTAGAGATGAAAGAAGAGACCGTACGTGTTTCTTTGTACAGAGCTCGCAATGAGTTTAAAAAGCTGTATAGGAGGTTTGAAGATGGGCAGAGATGAATGGAGTACTTGATAGAAATCTTCGTCATTGTGAATAAATTTTTGAAGGTCGTAGATGCGGCGAAAAAAGAAGGTGTTCTTCATTTTTTGATCAGTCGTGGTTATCGAGATTTTAAAGAGCAAAGGAAGCTATATCAAAAAATGGGCTCTGATTATGCATTGCCGCAGGATATAGCAAACATAATTTAGATGAAAAAAATGACGAAAGTCTTTTTATTTATACTAGTATTTATAAGTGCAAGTTTTTTTTTATTTAAGGTACAAGCACATAAAAATGTAACAACTGATGATTTACGTTTGAAAGGGAAAACAATTATAATTGACCCTGGTCATGGCGGGGGAGACAGAGGAACAAAGGGAAAGAAATATGGAACAATAGAAAAAGATCTTAATTTAAAAGTAGCCCAAAATATAAAAAAAGAGTTAGAAGAGAGAACGGATGCGAAAGTCATTTTGACACGTGAAAAGGATACTAGCTTATTATCAGAGACGAAGCAAAAAGAAGAATTACAAGCACGGGTAAATATAGCTAAAAATCATTCAGCAGATCTTTACATTAGCATTCATCATGATGCTTTTGAAGATACGAGTGTGCAAGGAATAACAACTCATTATGGAGCGAATAAATGGTCAGATAAGAAATTAGCAAAGAGCATACAAAAAGCTATTTTCAATCAAGATGTAGATGCTCGAAATAGAGGCGTTAAAGGTAGCGATTATCTTATTTTAAGGGAGAATTCAACTCCAGCTGTTTTAATTGAGTTAGGATTTACTTCGAATGAAAGTGATGAGAAACGAATGAATTCAGAAGAATTCCAAACAAAATCAAAAAAAGGTATTGTTGATGGGATTATTGGATATTTTACAGCATGAGTGTATTTCTTTATTAATTTCGACATCATCTGCATTTTATCTTTCTCTATTAATCTATTTATTGTAAAGGCAAGATTAAACATAATAAATCTATTAATCAAGCCTAAATATTTTAATGGTACAACTTTAAAAACCACAAATAAGATGCTCTATACATCTAGTAATAAGTTGCATTTTCAAGGAATCGATGGTTTAAAAACTGGATTTACAGATGAAGCAGGCTATTGTTTTACAGGAACAGCAAAACAAGGTGAAAGAAGAATGATTTCTGTTGTCATGGGAACCAGTGTAGATGCCAAGCGATTTATAGAAACAAAAAAATTATTTTTATATGGGTTTCATAAAGTTTATATACCTTTTTTTGAATCTGTAAAATGTATTTTGAAATTATAAATGAATAGAAAATTAATAGGCGGCTTAGTAGGGGTGAATTTTTTACTTTTCCTGTGCATATGTAATTTTCTCCTAAGTACATTTGATATTGCTAAAAGTAAAGAGAACATTCAAAGTGGTGATGGGGGGTTTATAACTATTACCTTTCCAGATGCTGTGGATGTGGTGGTGAATAAGCATAGAAAACTTCCAAGTAATTATAGACCTAATGATTTAATTGTGCCCAATGTTAAGTTTTCATTTGATGAGATTCTAGAGAAAAATTATATGCGAAAAGAATCTGCTATTGCTCTGGAAAAATTATTTTTCTTAGCAAAACAAGATGGAATAGTATTACATGCCATATCTGGTTTTCGCTCTGAAAAATATCAACAAAGTGTCTATAGGCGAAATGTAGAGACGCAAGGTCAGTTACAAGCTGATAAAGTTTCTGCAAAGTCAGGGCATAGTGAACATCAAACAGGGTTAACGATGGATGTTTCTGCGGATAGTGTCAATAATACATTAGAAACTCAATTTGCTAACACAGCTGAAGGAACCTGGTTAAAAAATAATGCTCATCGTGCCGGTTTTATTATTCGTTATTTAAAAGGAAAAGAACACATTACGGGTTATTCATATGAACCATGGCATATTCGATATGTTGGTGAAATTGCTAAAGATATTTATGAAAAAAACATTACCTTAGAAGAATATCTGAACATAATAGATTAAATGAATCGAATTTCAATTTTAATAGCTGATGACGAAGCGGAAATTGCTGATTTAATTGCGATACATTTAGAAAAAGAAGGGTATCATGTTGTGAAAGCGGCTGATGGGGAAGAGGCGATTCGAATTATTCAGTCTCAGTCAATCGACTTAGTTGTGTTAGATATTATGATGCCAAAAATGGATGGATATGAAGTGACGAGGCAGATTCGTGCGAAACATCATATGCCAATCATTTTCTTAAGTGCGAAAACGTCTGATTTTGACAAAGTGACAGGTCTTGTACTAGGCGCGGACGATTATATGACGAAACCTTTTACCCCAATTGAATTAGTTGCGCGTGTAAATGCACAACTTCGCCGATTTCTTACGTTAAATCAGCCGAAAGTAGTGGAGAATAAATCCGCTTTAGAAGTAGGCGGAGTTGTTATTGACCGTGAGCAAAGAACAGTAAATGTGTACGGAGAACAAATTGGGTTAACGCCAAAGGAATTTGATATTTTATACTTATTAGCGAGTCATCCGAAGAAAGTGTACAGTGTGGAAAATATATTTAAGCAAGTATGGGCAGATGATTATTTTGAAGGTGGGAATACAGTTATGGTACACATTCGTACGTTGCGGAAGAAGCTTGGGGAAGATAAAAGAAAGAATAAGTTAATAAAAACAGTTTGGGGAGTAGGGTATACTTTCAATGGATAAATGGATAAAAAGATGAGAGGTTTTCGTTCGGAGATGGTTATGCTATTTGCGTTAAGCATGATATTAGCTGCTGGCGTAACGTATATGATGTATGAGGGATTACGGCTCTATTATAATTCAGCAGTTCGTTATGCGGAGGATCCCTTAGCTCAATTTCGTTCAATGATAAGGCAAATTGGGGATATTAATTTCTTTTTAATTATATTTATCCCTCTATCCATTATGTTTTTCTTCTTCCTTACTAGACCGTATTTAAAATATTTTGATGAGATTTCCAATGGGATTCATCATCTTGCAAACGGTGATTTTACAAATCAAGTTCGTGTCTCATCCAATGATGAGTTTGGATATATCGCCCGCGAAATTAATGTAGCGAGTGAGAAATTAAAAGAAGCGGTTGAACGAGGAGATTTTGCGGAAAATAGTAAGGATCAGCTCATTGTTAACTTAGCTCACGATTTAAGAACGCCGTTAACATCCGTTTTAGGTTATTTAGATTTAATTCTTAAAGATGAGAATTTGACGAAGGAACAAATTAAACATTTTTCCACAATTGCTTTTACGAAATCCGAAAGACTGGAAAATTTGATTGATGAATTATTTGAAATTACGAGAATGAATTATGGGATGTTGCAGCTTGAAAAAAGACCGATTGATATAAGTGAATTGATTATACAGTTAGATGAAGAATTGTATCCGTTATTAGAAAAAAAGGAGTTAGAGGCGAGAGTGAATATGTATCCTCATTTACCTATTAACGGTGACGGGAAATTATTAGCCCGAGTATTTGAAAATCTTTTAACGAATGCGATTCGCTATGGGTATGATGGAAAGTTTGTTGATGTGAACGGATATATTGAGAGTGAAGAGGTAGTTGTACAAATTATAAATTACGGAGATAGCATTTCAGAAGAGCAGTTACCGTATCTTTTTGATGTGTTTTATACAGGTGATAAGGCTAGAACGGAGCAGAAAGGTGGTACAGGTCTTGGGTTATTTATTGCAAAAAATATTGTCGAGCAGCATAATGGGACAATCACTGCTGAAAGTAATGTAATTCGAACTGTATTTGAAGTGAGATTACCGAAAGAAGAGACTGCGGAAATTTAAATGGACTATACCGATTTATTACTCAAACTAGGTCTCTCAACTATTTTAGGATTCGCCATCGGTTTAGAACGCGAATTAAAACGTAAACCACTTGGTTTAAAGACTTGTTTAGTTATCTCTATTATTAGTTGCCTCCTCACCATTGTTTCTATTAAAGCAGCTTACAGCTTACCACATACTGACCATATGAATATGGACCCCCTTCGACTTGCCGCTCAAATTGTATCAGGAATTGGTTTTTTAGGTGCAGGTGTTATTTTACGAAGAGGAAACGATAGTATCGCTGGGCTAACGACTGCCGCCATGATTTGGGGTGCTTCTGGTATTGGTATTGCCGTTGGAGCTGGTTTCTATATTGAAGCTATTTTCGGAATGTGCTTCCTTATGATTAGTGTAGAACTTATACCATTAACGATGAAATTTGTAGGCCCTAGATCATTTCGTCAACGTGATATCGCAGTGAAACTTGTTGTACGAAATATGGACAATATCCCGATCGTAATTGAAGAAATAAAAGAAATGGATATAAAAGTTAAGAACATGAAGCTCAAAACATTGGAAAATGGTTCGCACTATTTACATTTAAAATTGTCTATCGATCAAAAAAGACATACTGCTGATGTTTATTATGCTCTTCAACACCTTGAAAGTGTTCAACAAACTGAAGTTGAAAGTATGTAATTGAAATCCCGTCCAAATTTAGTAGATACATTTCGTGATTCCATTATTTTTCGTTTAATTTGCTTTATTGTTGTACTTACTGCTTTTTCCGGCTTTCTTATACATAGATTAGAACCATCGCACTTCACCACATGGTTTGATGGAATTTGGTGGTCAATCGTTACAATTTTTACAGTTGGCTATGGCGATTTCGCTCCCCATACAACGATAGGAAAAATTATCGGGATAGGCATTATTTTATTAGGAACTGGATTTTGTTCTTATTATATGGTTCTATTCGCTACTGAAATGATTAGTAAACAATATATGAAGATTAAAGGAGAAGAAGCCGCTACTTCTAACGGTCATATGATTATCGTTGGCTGGAATGAGCGCGCAAAACATGTTGTAAAACAAATGCACATATTACAACCAAACCTTGACATCGTTTTAATTGATGAAACACTTTCTTTACTTCCAAAACCATTTCATCATTTAGAGTTTATAAAAGGTTGTCCACATCACGATCAAACTTTATTAAAAGCTAACATTACAACGGCACACACCATATTAATAACGGCTGATAAGGAAAAAAATGAAAGCTTAGCTGATACACAGTCCATCTTAAATATTTTAACTGCAAAAGGACTTAATCCAAACATTCATTGCATCGCTGAACTTCTTACTTCGGAACAAATTCAAAATGCAACGAGAGCTGGTGTATCAGAAATTATAGAAGGAAATAAATTAACGAGCTATGTTTTTACCGCTTCTCTTTTATTCCCTTCCATTTCAGGTGTACTATTTTCACTTTACGATGAAATCTCTGATAACAAATTACAATTGATGGAGCTTTCTCCGCCTTGCACCGGACAAACTTTTGCAAATTGTAGCTATACTCTTTTAAAACAAAACATTCTCTTACTAGGTATAAAGCGTGACGATCAATATATGATTAACCCAATCCATACCTTCATTCTTATCGAAAGCGACATACTCATTGTTATTCACCATTAAATGGGCTTGATTCCGATTCAATCACAGTTAAAAGGACGTACATATGCGTTATATAAGTTAGAAGAAGTTATGAAACCACTTGGGTATAATATTGGTGGCAATTGGGATTACGATAAAGGGTGCTTTGATTACAAAATCGACGAAGAAGATGGCTATCAATTTTTACGAGTACCATTTACAGCAGTGGATGGGGAATTAGATGTGCCTGGTGTAATAGTCCGTCTTGAAACGCCGTATATTCTTTCTCATGTGTATCAAGACGAACTAGATGATAATGTAAATGCGTTAACAGCTGGAACGAGCGGATTTGATCAATTTGCTGAGCCGAAAGATCCAGATGGAGATGTGAAAAGTAAGTATATTAATATTGGGAAAGTATTAGTACAGGAACTAGAGCGTCACTTTTTTAATGGTGAATAAATGAGTACACATGTAACGTTCGACTATTCTAAAGCGTTATCCTTCATCGGTGAACATGAAATCACTTATTTACGTGATGCAGTGAAAGTAACACATCATGCAATCCACGAAAAAACTGGAGCTGGGAACGATTTCCTTGGGTGGGTAGAGCTTCCGCTTCAATATGACAAAGAAGAATTTGCTCGCATTCAAAAATGCGCAGAAAAAATTAAAAATGACTCTGACATTTTACTTGTTGTAGGTATCGGTGGTTCTTACCTAGGAGCACGTGCAGCAATCGAAATGTTAAACCATTCTTTCTACAATACGCTTTCTAAAGAACAACGTAAAACTCCACAAGTGCTATTTGTTGGACAAAACATTAGCTCCACTTACATGAAAGATTTAATGGATGTATTAGAAGATAAAGACTTCTCTATTAACGTTATTTCCAAATCAGGTACAACAACAGAGCCTGCACTTGCATTCCGTATTTTCCGTAAGTTATTAGAAGAGAAGTATGGAAAAGAAGAAGCTCGCAAACGTATTTATGCAACTACAGATAAAGCGCGTGGTGCATTAAAAACATTAGCTGATAACGAAGGCTACGAAACATTCGTAATTCCAGATGATGTTGGAGGACGTTTCTCTGTATTAACGCCAGTTGGTTTATTACCAATCGCAGTAAGTGGCTTAAATATTGAAGAGATGATGAAAGGTGCAGCTGCTGGTCATGATGACTTCGGGGCATCAGAACTAGAAGAAAACCCAGCTTATCAATACGCAGTAGTTCGTAACGCTTTATACAATAAAGGAAAAACAATTGAAATGCTTGTTAACTATGAGCCAGCACTTCAATACTTCGCTGAGTGGTGGAAACAGTTATTTGGTGAAAGTGAAGGAAAAGATCAAAAAGGTATTTTCCCATCTTCAGCAAACTTCTCAACTGATTTACACTCATTAGGTCAATACATTCAAGAAGGTCGTCGTGACTTATTTGAAACAGTTCTTAAAGTAGGGAAATCTACACATGAACTAAAAATCGAATCAGAAGACAACGATTTAGATGGATTAAACTACCTTGCTGGTGAAACGGTAGACTTCGTAAACACAAAAGCATACGAAGGTACATTACTTGCACATAGCGATGGCGGAGTACCAAACTTAATCGTAAATATTCCTGAATTAAATGAGTACACATTCGGTTACCTTGTATACTTCTTCGAAAAAGCATGTGCGATGAGCGGCTACTTATTAGGCGTAAATCCATTTGACCAACCAGGAGTAGAAGCATACAAGAAAAACATGTTTGCTTTACTTGGTAAACCAGGATTTGAAGAATTAAAAGCAGAATTAGAAGAGCGTTTAAAATAAATGAGTACATTGCAACGTATCGCATTAGTCTTTACTGTAATTGGTGCAGTAAACTGGGGACTAATCGGGTTCTTCCAGTTTGACTTAGTAGCAGCCATTTTCGGCGGACAAAACTCAGCTCTCGCACGTATTATTTACGGCATCGTTGGTATATCTGGGCTTATCAATCTTGGTTTACTTTTTAAACCATCTGAAAATCTTGGTACACACCCAGAAACAAACGAAATTCGATAAATGGGAGTGTTTCATATGTCAGAACAATATACAACAGGAGTGGTTGTAACAGGGAAAGTGACTGGAATTCAAGATTACGGTGCATTTGTAGCGTTAGATGCAGAAACACAAGGACTTGTGCATATATCTGAAATTACAAATGGATATGTAAAGGATATTCATGACTTTTTGAAAGTCGGCGATACAGTAGAAGTAAAAGTACTTTCAATTGATGAAGAGCACAGAAAAATGAGTTTATCGTTAAAAGCGGCGAAAAGAAAACAAGGAAGGATTCTTATACCGAATCCATCTAAGGACGGATTTAATACGTTGCGAGAAAAGCTGACAGAATGGATTGAAGAGTCCGAGTTAACAAAGTAAATGAAGCAGTTTGAACTATCTAGAGTAGCAGAATCTTTACAACCGTCTGGTATTCGAAAGTTTTTCGATTTAGCGGCAAGTATGAAAGGTGTTATTTCACTTGGAGTGGGAGAGCCTGATTTTGTTACACCTTGGAATGTAAGGCAAGCATGTATCCGTTCTTTAGAGCAAGGATATACAGCGTATACAGCAAATGCAGGATTATTGGAGCTCCGTCAAGAAATAGCAAAGTATCTAAAAAAACAATTTGCAGTATCTTATGATCCGAATGATGAAATCATTGTTACAGTTGGAGCGAGCCAAGCGTTAGATGTAGCGATGCGTGCCATTATAAATGCTGATGATGAAGTGCTCATTATTGAACCGAGCTTCGTTTCTTATGCACCGCTTGTAACATTAGCTGGAGGAGTTCCAGTTCCTATAGCGACTACTTTAGAAAAAGAGTTTAAAGTACAACCGGAACAAATTGAAGCAGCTATTACAGCGAAAACAAAGGCAATTTTACTTTGTTCCCCAAATAATCCAACAGGTGCAATGTTAAACAAATCCGAACTAGAAAAGTTAGCAGTAATGGTTGAGAAGTACAATTTAATCGTATTATCTGATGAAATTTATGCAGAGCTTGTATATGACGAAGTGTATACGAGTTTCGCGAGCATTCAAAACATGCGCGAACATACGATTTTAATTTCGGGATTTTCAAAAGGATTTGCGATGACAGGATGGCGTCTCGGTATGATTGCAGCTCCTGTTCAATTTTCAGAGTTGATGCTTAAAATTCATCAATATTCTATGATGTGTGCACCGACGATGTCCCAGTTCGCAGCTCTTGAAGCGTTACGCGGAGGGAATGATGAAGTCATTCGAATGAGAGATAGCTATAAGAAACGCCGTAATTTTATGGCGACATCTTTCAATGAGATGGGATTAACGTGTCATGTACCGGGCGGAGCGTTTTATGTTTTTCCTTCTGTTGCCTCAACTGGACTAACTTCAGCGGAATTTGCAGAACAGTTATTACTAGAAGAAAAAGTTGCTGTTGTACCTGGAATTGTATTTGGAGAAAGTGGTGAAGGATTTATTCGTTGTTCGTATGCAACATCGCTTGAACAACTTATGGAAGCAATGAAGAGAATGGAACGGTTCGTCGAGAATAAAAAAAGGACAAAACATAATACGTTTTGTCCATAAATGATTTATATGGTGACTGAAAAGGAATTAGAATTATTGGCGTGTCTTGAAAAAAGTAGTCGTTTGTCTGTAGATACATTGGCGAAGCTGTTAAATATAGAAATAGAAGAAGTGAAGAAGATGGTTGCGAAATTAGAAAGTGAAAAGATTATCGTGGATTATGTAACACATATTGATTGGACAAAAGTAAAAGAACATACGGGTTTAACAGCGATGATTGATGTGAAAGTTACGCCGAAGCGCGGTGTTGGGTTTGATGCAGTTGCTGAACAAATTTATCGCTATTCAGAAGTGAAATCCGTGTATTTAATGTCAGGGACATATGATCTTTCTATTACATTAGAAGGAAAGACGATGGGAGAAGTAGCAATGTTTGTTTCTGAGAAATTAGCAACGATTGAATCTGTCGTTTCTACAACAACTCATTTCATTTTGAAGAAGTATAAACATGAGGGAATTATTTATGAAAAAAACGATGATGATAAGCGAATTGTGGTGACACCATGAGTGAGAGGGGATGGAACCGTGAAACCAAAAGTATATATCGCTGAACCAGTTCCAACATTTGTAGAAAACTATTTATCAGAACACTGTGATTATGAAAAATGGAATCAAAATGAGAAAGTACCTCGTGATGTTCTATTAGAGAAAATACAAGATAAAGATGGGTTATTAAATTTCGGATCTGCTATTAATGAAGAATTGTTAGATGTAGCACCTAACTTAAAAGTAGTGAGTAACATTTCAGTTGGCTATGACAATTTTGATTTACTAGCGATGGAAAAGCGAAATGTCATTGGAACGAATACACCATACGTATTGGATAATACAGTAGCTGACCTCGTTTTCGCTCTTATGTTATCTGCTAGTCGTCGTGTTTGCGAACTTGACTCCTATGTAAAAAATGGTGAGTGGAACGCTGAAATCGGAAAAGAACATTTCGGACTAGATGTGCACCATAGTACAATCGGTGTTATCGGAATGGGACGAATTGGAGAAGCTGTTGCAAAGCGAGCAAAATTCGGATTTGATATGAACGTCCTGTATTATAACCGTCGTCGTAAAGAGGAAGCCGAACAAAAATTTGATGCTACATATTGTGATTTACAGACAGTAATAAAACAGTCTGACTTTATCGTCCTTCTTACTCCTTTAACAGATGAAACATACCATCTTATCGGAGAAAAGGAATTTTCATTAATGAAAGAAACAGCAATCTTTATTAATGCATCTCGCGGGAAAACAGTAGATGAAGCAGCATTAATTCATGCATTAACAGAAAAGAAAATCTTTGCAGCAGGCATTGATACTTTTACACAAGAGCCGATTCAAAAAGATAATCCGCTCTTATCATTACAAAATGTTGTGACTTTACCGCACATCGGATCTGCGACATTAAAAACTCGGCAGCAAATGGCCATGACAGCCGCTGAAAATTTAGTTGCAGGGTTACAAGGAAAAACACCGCCTAATATTGTTCGCGGGTAAATGAATCATGAATATACTTGTCCTTATTTCACTTTTTCCACTCGCGGCACTACTATTCATTACGAATTGTATGACCATAAAAATAAAACAACACGTCCTACTTTCGTACTCGTTCACGGCTTTTTATCTTCCTCATTCAGTTACCGCCGTCTCATTCCTTTACTATCGAAAGCGGGAACAGTACTGGCTCTTGATCTGCCACCATTCGGAAAAAGTGATAAGTCTCATCTCTTTAAGTATTCTTATCATAATTTAGCAACCATTATTATTGATTTAATTGAACATTTATCTCTCTCAAATATTGTGTTAATTGGGCATTCTATGGGTGGGCAAATTTCTCTCTATGTAAACCGTATACGTCCTGAACTAATCTCAAAGACGATTTTACTATGTAGCTCTAGCTATTTAGCACGCGCAACCTTACCTTTACTGTATTCTTCTTATTTACCGTTCTTTCATTTATACGTAAAGAACTGGATTATAAGGCGCGGGATTGTTCATAACTTAATGAATGTCGTTCATGATCACTCATTAATTGATGATGAAATGAAGGAAGGCTACTCCGCCCCTTTTTATGACAACCGTATATTCCCCGCCCTAACTCGTATGATACGAGACCGTGAAGGTGACTTATCTTCAACTGAATTACAAAAAATCGAAACGCCTATACTACTCATTTGGGGTGAAAAAGATCGCGTCGTCCCTGTACATGTAGGACACCGTCTCCATAAAGATTTACCGAATTCAACATTCATCTCTTACGAAAATACAGGGCATTTACTACCTGAGGAAAAGCCTGAACATGTTTATGAAGAAATTATCGCTTTTTCCGCGCAATAAATGGGTACATATGAAAAGATGATAGAGGTTGTGAAGAATTGGGATCCGTTTCGAATGGGACCGGAGTTTTATGAAACAGAAGCGAGCGATGTAGTGAACGTCGTAACTGTGTTTGACGATTCGAAATATATTGCAAAGAAGATTCAACATATATACTTTATGTCTTTTGAGGAAGTACCTGCGCTTGAAAAATGTGAGAAATTAGCTGAAGAGTTACTTGTATTAAAAGAAGGCGGAAGTTGCTCATTATAGATGCAGCTATTTCATAAAACGGTAAATCGGCGCGGAACACATAGTACAAAATGGGATACTTATAAAAACGAAGAACTCATTCATGCCTGGATTGCCGATATGGATTTTGAAGTACCAAAACCAATTCAAACTGCATTACAAAAACGTATCGAACACCCTATTTTTGGCTATACACTTCCACCTGAACATATTGGAGACATTATTTGTAACTGGACAAAAAAACAGTACGACTGGGATATTCAAAAAGAATGGATCGTATTTAGTGCGGGAATCGTTCCAGCTCTTAGTACGAGCATACAAGCTTTCACAAAGGAAAACGAATCCGTTCTTGTACAACCACCTATTTATCCTCCATTTTTCGAAATGGTTACAACAAACAACAGACAATTATGCGTGAGCCCATTATATAAACAAGATGGCGCATATATGATAGACTTCGATCATTTAGAAAAACAATTTCAACAAGGGATTAAACTAATGCTTCTTTGTAGTCCTCACAATCCTATCGGACGCGTTTGGACGAAAGACGAGCTAATGAAGCTCGGAGTGTTATGTACAAAATATAATGTAATTGTTGTCTCAGATGAAATTCATGCCGATATTATTTACGGAGATCGTACTCATACACCATTCGCTTCTTTATCTGAAGAATTAGCAGCACGCACCATTACTTGTATGGCTCCAAGTAAAACATTTAATATAGCTGGATTACAAGCATCTATCATAATTATTCCAAATGAAAAACTACGTAATACCTTTACGTCTATTCAATATAGACAAGGGTTCCATGGGCTAAATACATTTGCTTATACCACGATGCAAAGCGCCTATACAGAATGTAATGATTGGCTAAATGAAATCCGATTATATATAGAAGATAACGCTCAATTCGCTTGTGAATATATCAAAACTCACATACCTACTCTTTCCGTAACAAAGCCAGAAGGTAGCTTTTTATTATGGATTGATTGTTCTCGTCTAAACCTTTCTCAAAACGAGCGCACCACGTTACTTGAAGAAAAAGGAAAACTGATCGTTGAACCTGGTGAAAAGTACGGATTAGGCGGCGAAGAACATATTCGAATTAACATTGGCTGCCCACGATCTGTTTTAGAAGAAATTTTAAACAGGCTGCGCCATACGTTTTCATAAATGGCAGGTTGTGACCAAGGAAAGCCGAAAGAAATTGAAGTGAAATTACATAATGCTTCAGGAGATGAAGTAGGGACTGCGAAAGTAGTTCAGCAAACAAGTGGAGTGAAAATTACGATTAAAGGGGAAGGTTTTGCGCCTGGCCCGCATGGAATACATGTACATGAAATTGGAGAGTGTAAAGCGCCGCGTTTTGAATCGTCTGGGAATCATTTTAATCCAGATAATAAAAAGCATGGCTTACTCAATCCGAAGGGTGCGGAAAATGGTGATTTACCGAATGTAATTGCAGACGGTTCTGGAAAGATTAAAGCGGATATCGATGCACCGCACATAACGCTTGAAGAAGGGAAAACGACGATTCATAGAAAAGATGGAGCGTCTATTATTATTACTGAAAACCCTGATGATGGAATGACACAACCAACGGGTAAATCTGGTGATCGAATTGCTTGCGGTGTGATTGTAAAAAAAGCGTCGGATATGAAGAAAAAGTAAATGATGCCTTTATATTTTCCGGAAGATAAAACAGAATATATTATTCCAGGGATTGTTTGCGTTCTATTTATCATTGGTGCCGTTGCTACGTGGCGTATGTTCATTCGTGTATCAAAACGAGAAGCAGATCGATTGCAGAAAGTTGAAGAAAAACTTTTAGCGGAAAAGAAACGGTAAATGAGAGAAACATTTGAAATTGGTGAAATCGTTACTGGTATTTATAAAACAGGAAAATACATCGGTGAAATTACAAATAGCCGCCCTGGCAGTTACGTCGTAAAAGTATTAGCTGTTTTAAAACATCCGGTACAAGGTGACTTACATAACGTAAAACAAGCTGACGTACCATTTTTCCATGAAAGACGCGCTTTAGCTTTCCGTGAACAGACGAACATTCCAGAACAAATGGTGAAGAAATATGAAGGAGAAATTCCAGATTATACAGATTCACTCAAATTAGCATTAGAAACTCAAATGAATTCATTTTCTGAAGATGATTCACCTTTTGCGGTTCGTAGTCTAGAAACATTAGAGCAGTTAAAAAAAGACTACAAACTTTAAATGGATGAACAACGATTTTTATTTTTAGATTTTGAGTTTACGATGCCCCAGCATAGAAAGAAACCAAAAGGATTTTTCCCAGAAATTATTGAGGTAGGACTCGTCTCGGTTGTAGGTTGTAAGGTAGAAGATACGTATTCATCACATGTCAGGCCAAAAACATTTCCTTCGTTAACGGATCGATGCAAGAAATTTTTAGGAATTAAACAAGAAATCGTGGATAAAGGAATTTCATTTCCTGAACTCATTGATAAACTTGCAGAATACGAAAAAAGATGTAAACCGACCATTGTAACGTGGGGAAATATGGATATGAAAGTGCTGAAGCATAATTGTGAAATGTCAGGAGTAGCTTTTCCGTTTTTCGGACAGTGTCGTGATTTATCGCTTGAGTATAAAAAGTTTTTTGGAGAAAGAAATCAAACAGGATTATGGAAAGCGATTGAGGCGTATGGAAAAGTAGGAACGGGTAAGCATCATTGTGCGCTAGACGATGCGATGACGACGTACAATATTTTTAAATTAGTAGAAAAAGATAAAGAGTATTTAGTGAAACCAGCACCTCCAACATTAGGGGAACTCGTGGACTTTTCAAAAGTATTAAAGAAAGTGAGTACACAGTAAATGAGATTTTTGCACGAAACAACGCAAGAACTCGCTAACTGGCAGTATTATTTTGCTATCGCAGTCTTTTTAATTACATATGCCATTATTATTTCTGAAAAAATTAATCGCGCTGTCATCGCACTTCTTGGTGCAGCACTCATGGTAATTGTGGGGGTCGTCGATTTACATAACGCCTTTACGAAACATATTGAATGGGGGACGATTACGCTACTCATCGGTATGATGATTTTGGTGAACATTACGAGTAAATCCGGTGTTTTCCAATACGTTGCCATTAAAGCAGCAAAAGGGGCCCAAGGAAATCCAATTAAAATTTTAATTTCCCTTTCCCTACTTACCGCGCTTGGCTCCGCATTTTTAGATAACGTTACAACTGTACTTCTTGTTGTTCCGGTTACTTTATCTATTACGCGCATCTTACAAGTAAATCCTGTTCCTTATTTACTTTCTGAAATTATTTTTTCAAACATTGGGGGAACAGCAACATTAATTGGTGATCCGCCAAATATTATGATTGGTTCTGCAAATAAGCACCTAGACTTCAATGCTTTCTTACTCAATCTAGCGCCAATCGTAATTATTATTATTGCAGTTACAGCAACAATACTTTACTTCATGTACCGTAAACAATTAATTGCTGATCCTGTACAAGTTAAAAAATTAATGAGCTTAGATGAAAAACAATACATTAAAGATCCAGTATTAATGAAAAAATCTTTAACAGTACTTGGACTTACAATTGTAGGTTTCATGACTCATTCCATTTTCCATGTTGATGCAGCTATTATCGCCTTGACTGGTGCTACTGTACTTATGCTAATCGGGGTGAAAGAACATGAAATTGAAGAAGTATTCGCAAGCGTAGAATGGGTGACAATTTTCTTCTTCGCGGGACTATTCGTACTCGTTGGAGGACTTATCGATATCGGTCTTATCAAAATGTTAGCTCAAAAGGTAGTCGGAATAACAGGCGGAGATATTTCTCATGCATCTATCCTTATTCTATGGGTATCTGGTATCGCCTCTGCAACAATTGATAACATTCCATTCGTCGCAACAATGATTCCACTTATTAACGATATGGCAGTTGGGCTAGGTTTATCACCTTCTGACGCACAAATCGACGTACTATGGTGGGCATTAGCATTAGGTGCTTGCCTAGGCGGAAACGGAACTTTAATCGGGGCTTCTGCTAACGTAATCGTTGCAGGTATCGCAAGTCGTGAGGGCCATAAATTTAGCTACATGGAATTCCTTAAAGTCGGCTTCCCAATTATGATTGTTTCATTAATCATTTCTCATATTTATATTTATTTACGCTACCTTATGTAGATGGAAGATCAGAGCGTACTAGCAGGTTTCTTTGCTCTTAGTTTTGCGTTTATTCTTGTTATAATAATTTGGGCAATTATTTCGTATTTGTTAACGGCTTTTGCACTTTATACGATGGCAAAAAATGATGGTGCAACTGATGGGGTTCTTGCGTTTATTCCATTTTTGAATAGTAAGACGTGGGGTGACTTGGCAAAGGACAAATTACCAGATTTCTTGAAAGAAGAGGCAGGGTGGAAAGTATTCGGCATATATGTCGCATGTTTCATCTTTAACTTCGTACCAATTATAAGTTTACTAGCAACAGCCGTATCGATTGTGTTGTCTATTTATCTCATCTACGCTATTTTAGACAGATACGGAACGAACTCTATACTATTTACGATTATTCATGTAATCACATTTTCGGTTTTCTTGCCGATTCATTTATTCATCATTCGAAATGAGCCGGAGAGGTATAACGAGTAGATGCATCCATTTGTAAAAGCATTACAAGAGCATTTTACAGCTTATCAAAATCCTGAAAAAGCAGAACCAATGGCTCGTTATATGAAAAATCACTTCCCATTTCTAGGTATTCAAACACCGGAAAGACGCCAATTATTAAAAGACGTCATTCAAATACATACTCTTCCAGATAAAAAAGACTTCCAAATTATCGTACGTGAACTTTGGGACTTACCAGAACGGGAATTCCAAGCAGCCGCACTTGATATTATGCAAAAATATAAAAAGCATATAAACGAAACTCATATCCCATTTCTAGAAGAACTCATTGTTACGAAATCTTGGTGGGATTCTGTTGATAGCATCGTTCCTACATTTTTAGGTACTATCTTTTTACAACATCCGGAATTAATTTCTGCATATATTCCAAAATGGATTGCATCAGATAACATATGGTTACAACGTGCCGCTATTTTATTCCAACTAAAATATAAACAAAAGATGGATGAAGAACTTCTTTTCTGGATTATTGGACAACTACATTCTTCAAAAGAATTTTTCATTCAAAAAGCGATTGGCTGGGTCCTTCGTGAATACGCAAAAACGAATCCCGATGTAGTATGGGAATACGTACAAAACAACGAGCTCGCTCCATTAAGCAAACGCGAAGCAATTAAGCACATTAAAGAAAGTTACGGAATAAATAACGAAAAAATAGGCGAGACTCTATCATAGATGCCTGGGGATGAGCGTTTTTTTATGTTTTTCAAAGCATATACTGCTCGTTTCACAAGTACCAGAGCACGTCATCGCCAATACGTTAACTTTCAAAAGGAGGATTTTCTTATGTATTCAATGGAACAAGTTGTAAACTTAGCGAAACATCGCGGTTTTGTTTTCCCTGGTTCTGAAATTTACGGTGGTCTTGCAAACACTTGGGATTACGGTCCACTTGGAATCGAATTAAAAAATAACGTTAAAAAAGCTTGGTGGAAAAAATTCATTCAAGAATCTCCACACAACGTTGGTTTAGATGCAGCTATTTTAATGAACCCAAAGACTTGGATCGCTTCTGGTCACGTTGGTAACTTCAACGATCCAATGATCGACTGTAAAAAATGTAAAGCGCGTCACCGTGCCGACAAATTAATTGAAGATGCATTAGATGCAAAAGGCATCGAAATGGTGGTTGACGGTCTTACTTTCGACCAAATGGCTGACTTAATGAAAGAACATGAAGTAAAATGTCCTGATTGTGGTAGTGAAGAGTTCACTGAAATTCGTCAGTTCAACTTAATGTTCAAAACATTCCAAGGTGTTACAGAGTCTAGCACGAACGAAATCTTCCTTCGTCCTGAAACAGCACAAGGTATTTTCGTAAACTTCAAAAACGTACAACGCTCTATGCGTAAAAAACTTCCATTTGGTATCGGCCAAATTGGTAAGAGTTTCCGTAACGAAATCACGCCTGGTAACTTCACATTCCGTACACGTGAATTCGAACAAATGGAACTTGAATTCTTCTGTAAGCCTGGTGAAGATTTAGAGTGGTTCGCATTCTGGCGTGAAACTTGTAAAAACTGGTTACTTTCACTTGGTATGCATGAAGAGAGCATGCGTCTTCGTGACCACGGTGAAGAAGAGTTATCTCACTACAGTAACGCAACAACTGACATTGAATTCAAATTCCCATTCGGTTGGGGCGAACTTTGGGGCGTAGCATCTCGTACAGACTTCGACTTAAAACGTCACATGGAACACTCTAACGAAGACTTTAACTATATCGATCCACAAACGAACGAGCGTTACGTACCATACTGCATCGAGCCATCTTTAGGCGCGGACCGTGTAACATTAGCGTTCTTATGTGATGCATATGAAGAAGAGCAATTAGAAAACGATTCTCGTACAGTTCTTCGTTTCCACCCTGCTTTAGCACCATACAAAGCAGCAATCTTACCATTATCTAAAAAGCTATCAGAAGGTGCTACTGAAGTATTCGCAGAACTAGCTAAAGACTTCATGGTAGACTTTGATGAAACTGGTTCTATCGGTAAACGTTACCGTCGTCAAGACGAAATCGGTACACCATTCTGTATCACATACGACTTCGACTCTGTTGAAGACAAAGCTGTTACAGTACGTGACCGTGACACAATGGAACAAGTTCGTATGCCAATTAGCGAACTAAAAGGTTTCTTAGAAAAGAAAATCCAGTTCTAAATGGCAAAAACTTTAATGGACTCACTTGGAATTGAGTTATTAGAAATGACAGAAGATAAAGTAGTTGCTACGATGCCTGTTGACGAGCGTACGCATCAGCCGTTTGGATTTTTACATGGTGGTGCTTCTATTGCGTTAGCGGAAACGGTAGCAAGTGTTGGATCATATAATTTAATTGATCAAGAGAAATGTATTTGTTTCGGTCTAGAAATTAATGCAAATCATATTCGCTCAAAGAAAGATGGAATCGTAACAGCAATCGGGACACCGATACATAGAGGGCATTCAACGATGGTTTGGGATATTCGCATCATTGATGAAAATGATGATTTAATATGTATTTCAAGATGTACAGTAGCAATTAAAGAAAAACGTGAAAAATAAATGTTCTCCTTGCTGACTATTGTACCAAATTGTGCAATGGCAGCCAAAGCATCTAACCTGACAATCGATGTTCAGACTGTAACGCAAAAAGGTAAGAAACCTTATATAGAATATCAAATTAGTAGGCCTTCTTTTCACAATTTTTCCGATTCTAAATTTCAAAATAAGCTCAATTTCTATTACAAAAAATCTACTGACAAATTTAAAAAGAAATTAGAAAAAGAAGCAAAAAAATATTATAAAGAAACAGAAGGGTCTAGTACACCCTTCCATCCGTACGTGGCGAATGTTGATTATAAAATCTCCTTAAATAAACCACCTTTTCTCAGCCTATATGTGAATTACTATCAATATACGGGCGGGGCACACGGTCTTTATACGTGGAAAGCAAACACATTTGATTTAAATGAAAAAAAATTAATACACTTAGACGATTTATTTCAACAAGAAGATAAATATAAAGAAGTAATCCGTGCAGAAATTGTAAGACAAATTAAGCAAAATGAAAATATTTATTTTCCTGATGCAACGGAAAAAATAATGAGTGCTAAAAAGTTTCACTTCTTTTTAGAACCAAACAATCTCGTTATTTATTTCCCTTTATATGAGATTGCTCCTTATTCAAGTGGCATTCCACAATTTCGTATTCCATATACGTTGCTAAGAGACTATTTGAAGCCTTCTTATCAAAATATTTTGATTGACAACAAGTAAATGAGAAGATTTCATGTTTTAGATTTAGCATTAGCTGCCATGTTTGTTGCTCTTATGGCCATTGGTGCAAATATTGTATCTTGGGCGCCATTCCTGCAAATAGTGGGCGTTCCGTTATCTATGCAACCATTTTTCGCAATTTTAGCAGGTCTTCTTCTTGGAAGTAGACTTGGTGCATTATCAATGACCGTGTATATGCTCGTTGGCGTAGCCGGCGCACCAATATTCGCTAACTTCAAAGCTGGATTCGGAGCACTTTTAGATCCTACTGGTGGTTTTATTATCGCATTTATTATCGTTGCTTACGTATCAGGAAAAATAGTAGAACAAAAAGAAAGACCAACATTCAGTACATTTGCTATCGCTTCTTTCACAGGAATCATTTTAACTTATATTATCGGTACTACTTACATGTACGGAGCAGTCAATATTTTCATGGGTGGTAATATGAGTTATAAAGCTGCCTGGATGATTATGATGTGGTTTGCAGTAAAAGATATTGCATTTACAATTATCGGTGCTATTATCGCACCTCGCATATACTATGCTGTATGCCGTTCTGCTTATCAACGTTCTCATTCGACGATTTCATAAATGAAAAAAGTAAGAAAAGCGATAATCCCAGCAGCTGGCTTAGGAACACGTTTTTTACCAGCTACAAAAGCAATGCCAAAAGAAATGTTACCAATAGTAGATAAACCAACTATTCAATACATTGTAGAAGAGGCAGTAAAATCAGGAATCGAAGATATTATTATCGTTACTGGTAAAGGAAAGCGCTCTATTGAAGATCATTTCGATAATGCATTTGAGCTAGAGCAAAACTTATTAGAAAAGAAAAAGTATGAGTTACTTGAAAAAGTACAGGCTTCTTCAAAAATGGTAGACATTCATTATATCCGTCAAAAAGAGCCAAAAGGATTAGGACACGCTGTTTGGTGTGCACGTAAATTCATCGGTGATGAGCCGTTTGCTGTTTTATTAGGTGATGATATCGTTCAAGCTGAAAAGCCATGTTTACGTCAGTTAATGGACGAATATGATAAAACACTATCTTCTGTTATTGGTGTACAAACTGTTCCGGAAACAGAAACACACCGTTATGGAATTATCGATCCATTAGAGCAAGAAGGACGTCGTTATCAAGTACGTAATTTCGTTGAGAAACCAGCACAAGGTACAGCACCATCAAATTTAGCAATTATGGGCCGTTATATTTTAACGCCTGAAATCTTCATGTTCTTAGAACAGCAACATGTCGGTGCTGGTGGTGAAATTCAGTTAACAGATGCAATTCAAAACTTAAATGAAATTCAACGAGTATTTGCTTACGACTTCGAAGGAAAACGCTACGATGTTGGTGAAAAGTTAGGATTCGTTCAAACGACAATTGAAATGGCCCTGCAACACCCAGAATTACGTGGTGACATGGTTACAATGATGAAGAGAATTTTAGAAGAACAAACGAATCAAGAGTCTTAAATGAATTGGAAACAAGAATTTAGTCGCTGGCTTTCATATGCAGAATTAGACGTAGAATTAAAAGAACAGCTAGAAAACATGAAGCAAGATGAGAAGAGAATTGAGGATAGCTTTTATAAAAATTTAGAGTTCGGTACAGGTGGTATGCGTGGTGAACTTGGTGCTGGTACGAACCGATTAAATGTATATACAGTTCGTAAAGCGACACAAGGATTAGCGAAATTTATTGAAAAATTAGGTGAAGAAGCGAAGAAACGTGGTGTTGTTGTAGCATATGATTCTCGTCATAAATCACCTGAATTTGCAATGGAAGTAGCTGCAACACTTGGTGCACATGGTATTACAACATATGTATTTGAAAGCTTACGCCCAACGCCAGTGCTTTCTTTCGCAGTTCGTCATTTACATACAGTAAGTGGAATCGTTCTTACGGCAAGTCATAATCCGCCTGAATATAATGGTTATAAAGTATATGGTGACGATGGTGGACAGTTGCCTCCAAAAGAAGCTGATGAGTTAATTAGTTACGTAAATGCAGTAGAAGATGAATTAACAGTTGAAGTAGCTGATGTGGAGCAATTAAAAGCTGACGGTTTATTACATATTATTGGACAAGAAGTAGATGATGCATATGCTGCAGAATTGAACGATGTCATTATTAATAAAGAAATGGTACAAAAGGTTGGGAAAGACTTAAAAATCGTCTTTACACCATTACACGGAACATCAAATCTTTCTGTACGCCGTGGTTTAGAGGAAGTTGGATTTACAGATGTAACGGTTGTAAAAGAGCAAGAGTTACCAGATCCAAACTTCTCTACAGTAAAATCACCGAACCCAGAAGAACATGCAGCGTTTGAATATGCAATTCGTGACGGTGAAAAAATTGGTGCAGATGTGCTAATCGCAACAGACCCTGATGCAGACCGTCTAGGTGTAGCAGTTCGTAATCATGATGGTGAGTTCCAAGTATTAACTGGTAACCAAACAGGTGCATTAATGCTTGATTACTTACTATCTCAAAAGAAAAAAAACGGAACGCTTCCAGAGAACGGTGTTGTATTAAAAACAATCGTAACGTCTGAAATTGGTCGTACAATTGCAAAAGCATACGGTTTAGATACAGTTGATACGTTAACTGGATTTAAATTTATTGGTGAGAAAATTAAACAGTATGAAGAAAGTGGACAATATGAATTCCAATTCGGTTATGAGGAAAGCTATGGTTATTTAATCCGTCCATTCTGCCGTGATAAAGATGCGGTACAATCTGTTTTATTTGCATGTGAAGTAGCTGCATACTACAAATCACAAGGTAAAACGTTATATGATGGTCTATTAGAAGTATTTGAGAAGTACGGTTTCTTCCGTGAAGATCTTGTGTCATTAACGTTAAAAGGGAAAGATGGAGCGGAACAAATCCAAGAGATGATGGCGACATTCCGTGAAAATCCTCCGAAAGAAGTAGCGGGCTTAACAGTCGTAGCGGTTGAAGACTATAAAGCGAGCATCGTTACATCTTTACAAGATGGACATAAAGAAGAGATTCACTTACCGAAATCAAATGTGTTAAAATATCAATTAGAAGATGGTTCTTGGTTCTGCTTACGTCCATCTGGAACAGAGCCGAAAATCAAGTTTTACTTTGGTGTAAAAGATAATTCTTTACAAAATAGTGAACAAAAGTTACTTACTATTAAAGAAGATATTATGAATCGTTTATAAATGCAAGAATGGGGCTTGTCAGAAGAGCTCAAAATACAAACAAAGCAAATGATTGAAAGCGCTGAAAAAGAATTATCCATTATGAGGCAAGCGATTGATAAAGAAGATGAATGTATTTTATGTAAAATGGAAGAGATTCATCATATGTTGGCAAATGTACAAACATTGGCAGCTACATACTATATTCAGGCGTATTTATCACCCTATACAGAAAGCTCACATTTTATCACAACTGCTGTCCAACATTTAAGTGCCCGCAAACACGGTGCTCTTATCGTTGTGGAACGAAACGAGGCGCTTGAATCTTGTATTCAAACTGGGACAACATTAAACGCTCATTTAACTGCACCGTTACTCGAATCAATTTTTTATCCAGGTAATCCTCTTCATGACGGAGCCGTTCTCGTTAAAAATAATCATATTGTTTCAGCGGCTAATATTCTTCCGTTAACGAAAAGTACAGAAGTTGATCCTGAACTAGGAACACGTCACAGAGCTGCAATTGGCTTGTCAGAAAAAAGTGATGCACTTATATTAGTTGTCTCTGAAGAAACAGGACGTACTTCCTTTGCTTTAAGTGGGACCTTATATACGATTTCTTTATAAATGTTTCAAGTACAAAAAGAATTAGCAGGTCATGAAGCGGTAATTGTTGCCTTATTTGAAGAAGAGAAAACGAGTAGTTTTGTACAAGAACTGGACAAAGCGTTTGAAGGGCAATTACAAGTTTTATTAGAAGAGAAAGAACTTTCTACTAAGAAGAAAGCTATTTCAAAAGTACATAGTTTAGGAAAAACAAATGTAAAACGTTATTATTTCGTCGGTTTAGGAAAGAAAGAATCTTATACGACAGAAACGTTACGTGTGGCTCTTGGTAAGGCGTTTAAAACGTTACAGGCAGCAAAAGTACAAGATGCAGCAATCTTACTTGATTCTTTCGTAACAGAGAAATTAGATGTGATTGATGTAGCTCATGTAGCGGCAGAAGTACAAGGTCTTGGTACATATGAATTACAAACGTATAAATCAGATAAAAAGGATCGTGTAGAGTTAGAGAAGTTCACGGCTATTACAGCGGAAGATGCACAGGAAATTGAAGCTGCATTAACAGTTGGCTACGTACATGGACGCGCAACAAATTCGGCTCGTACACTTGTAAATATGCCGCCAAACGTATTAACAGCGACGAAGCTTGCTGAGTATGCTGTTGAGTTAGCGGAAAAGTATGATATGGATTATAAAGTTCTTGAGAAAGAAGAGATGGAAGACCTTGGTATGGGTGCGTTACTTGCAGTAAATCAAGGTAGTGTAGAGCCGCCAAAAATGATTGCTCTTATTTATAAAGGAAAAGAAGAGTGGACAGATGTCATTGGATTTGTTGGAAAAGGAATCACATACGATACAGGTGGTTATTCTTTAAAACCACGTGAAGGCATGGTCGGTATGAAAGGTGATATGGGCGGTGCTGCTGCTGTGTTAGGTGCGATGGAAATTATCGGTGAACTTCGCCCGGAGCAAAATGTGATCGCGGTTATTCCATCAACTGATAACGTTGTAAGTGGTACAGCATTTAAGCCAGACGATGTAATTACGTCTATGAGCGGAAAAACAATTGAAGTATTAAATACAGATGCAGAAGGTCGCCTAGCGTTAGCTGACGGTATTACGTATGCAAAAAAACTAGGTGCAAACTACCTTATTGATGTTGCGACATTAACAGGCGGTGTAATTGTTGCACTTGGAAATCATACGACAGGCGCAATGACAAACAATGAAGAGTTGTTTGAGCAAGTGCTAGAAGCTTCTATGGAAACGGATGAATCAATTTGGCAATTACCGATTTTTGATCGTGATAAAGAACGCGTCCGAAACAGTAAGTTTGCTGATTTAAATAACTCACCAGGCCGTGAAGGACATGCGGTTATGGCAGGTACATTCCTAGGTGAATTTGCTGAAGATACACCGTGGGTACACTTAGATATCGCTGGAACATCTGAAACATCAGGAGCGCATGATTTAGGGCCGGCCGGGGCAACAGGTGCAATGGTACGTACACTTGCAACACTTGTTGAGCGTTTGGGGAAGAATGATTTTTGAATGATTAACGATGAAGGAGTGTGGAATATAAAAATGTTAAAACGATATTGTATTCGCATTATGATGACTTGTTTACTTGTATCCGCATTATGCGTAACATGGAAGGCTTTCACAGGAGTTTCTTTATTAGAGATTGTAAAGAAATATGAGGAAACGAGTGCAAAAGAAGTACATGCAGCAGAAGTTAAGAGAAATGTTGCTCCGAGTAAAGAAGTGATAAATGCTTTAGAGCAGGCAAACGACTGGTCTAAATATCGTTCAATTGAAATGACTGCAACTGGTTATACGTCAGGAGTGGAGTCAACTGGTAAGAGTCCAGGACATCCAGAGTATGGTATTACATATTCAGGTGTTAAAGCGAAAAGGGATTTATATTCTACAATCGCTGCGGATTTACGTGTATTCCCGATTGGAACGATTTTATTCGTGCCAGATTACGGATATGGGGTTGTCGCTGATAAGGGCGGTGCTATAAAAGGAAATCGTCTCGATTTATATTATGATACGGTGAAAGATGTTTATAGCCAATGGGGTAAGAAAAAAGTAAATGTATATGTAGTTAAGGTAGGAAATGGTAAGTTTACAGAAGAAGAGTTAACGATGTTAAATGAAGACGAAACGATGCAAGTGTTTCGTGGCCAATATTTAAAACAAAGATAGATGTTATTCTTTATTTTGTTTTTTGGAATTGGATTTTTACTCAACATGATTTTGCGAGCTACATGGGTAATGGTTATTGTGTATCCGATTGTTTGTATGCTTATTATTAATAAAGCGAGTGTATGGGATTATTTTTCAAAGCCAAAAGAAACATTTTCTTCATTTGGGACAAGTGTATCGCATTTAGGACAAGCCGATATGTTTATTTTATCTACTGGATTAATAGGTGCTGCTTTGGCAGGAATCGTAATTAAGAAACTTCGAAAGAGTGGATATCAAATGTTTTAAATGGAGAAACGAGGGAAAGTGTGGTTAGCTGTTAGTGGTTTAGTAGCTACAAAAGATGGCAGGTGGCTATTTGTTAAGAAAAAATACAGTGGATTAAAGGGGAAATGGTCTTTACCGGCTGGTTTTGTAAATGAAGGTGAGACGGTTGATGAAGCTGTGAAACGTGAAGTATTAGAAGAGACAGGTATTGTCGCTCATGTGAAGGGGATTATAGGTATTCGATCGGGCGTTATCCGTAATGAAATTAGTGATAATATGATTATTTTCCTTTTGGAGCCTGAAGGGGAAAACATTATTGTACAGGAGAAGGAATTGTCTGAAGTAGCATTTTTACATCCAGAGACGATTGCTGACGATCCCAATACGTCTGTACTTATTAAATATTTGCTAGAAAGAAGATCAGAACTACATCTTGAAATGGACAAAACAATAAATCCAGGAGAGCAATTTGGTTATACAGCCTATCACGTATTTACGGCGCATGCGAAGGAGAGGGAAAAAGAGTGATTGACAAATAGAGTTTTTAGTACTTGGTATTATTTTTCATTACTATTATATAAAGAAAAGGGTTGTGATTTGGTGAAGACTCCAAAAATCGTAGTTTTAGGTGCAGGTTATGGCGGGATGATTACGACTGTTCGTCTGCAAAAAGCATTATCTGTAAATGAAGCTGAAATTACGTTAGTAAACAACAACAGCTATCACTACCAAGCGACTTGGTTACATGAGAGTGCAGCTGGTACATTACAAGATGAAAAAATCTGTCTAGATATTCAAGACGTTATCGATACAAATAAAGTGAACTTTGTACAAGATACAGTAGTAGAAATTAAAGCTGCTGAAAAACGCATTATCTTAAAAGACGGCGAGTTAGAGTATGACTACTTAGTAATCGGTCTTGGCTTCGAATCAGAAACATTCGGAATTACAGGATTAAAAGAGCACGCATTCTCAATCGCTAATATTAATGCGACTCGTCAAATTCGTGAGCATATGGAAGCTAGTTTCGCTAAATATGCAACTGAACAGCGCGATGAGTTAGTTACAATCGTTGTTGGTGGTGCTGGATTTACTGGTATCGAATACGTAGGTGAGCTTGCAAACCGTGTTCCTGAACTTTGTAAAGAGTACAATGTACCACGTGAAAAAGCACGTATCATTTGTGTAGAAGCTGCTCCAACAGCACTTCCAGGTTTCGATCCAGCGTTAGTAGAATACGCTGAAAAACAACTTGAGAAAAAAGGTGTAGAATTCCGCATCGGTACAGCAATTAAAGAAGCAACTGAAGAAGGTATTATCGTTGCAAATGGTGAGGATACTGAATTACTTAAGTCTGAAACAGTAGTTTGGGCTGCAGGTGTTCGTGGTAACGGTATTGTGGAAGAGTCTGGATTTGAAGCAATGCGTGGACGTGTAAAAGTTGATGAGTACATGCACGCTCCAGGATACGAAGAAGTATTCATGGTTGGTGACGCTGCGTTAATCATTAATGAAGAAATTAACCGCCCATACCCACCAACAGCACAAATTGCAATTCAACAAGGTTACAACATTGCACACAACTTAACTGTATTAGTTCGTGGCAAAGGCGAAATGAAAAAATTCGCATTCGATAATAAAGGATCTGTATGTTCTTTAGGTCATGACGATGCAATGGGCGTTGTTATGGGTAAAAAGTTAACAGGTTGGAAAGCTTCCTTCATGAAGAAAGTAATTGATAACCGCTATCTATTCTTATTAGGTGGACCTTTATTAGTTCTTAAAAAAGGTAAATTAAAGTTCTTTTAAATGAAAGTGGCAGAAAATCAAAAAGTTTACGACATAACAATTATTGGTGGTGGTCCAACTGGACTTTTCACAGCATTTTATGGCGGTATGAGACAAGCAAGTGTAAAAATCATTGAAAGCTTACCTCAACTTGGAGGACAATTATCCGCACTCTACCCTGAAAAATACATTTATGATGTAGCTGGATTCCCAAAAGTGCGTGCACAAGAGTTAGTTGATAACTTAAAAGAGCAAATGAAGAAATTTGATCCAACTGTTTGCTTAGAGGAAGCTGTTGATACGCTTGAGAAACAAGCTGATGGTATATTTAAACTTGTTACGAATAAACAAACTCACTATTCTAAATCAGTCATTATTACTGCTGGTAATGGTGCTTTCCAGCCACGCCGCTTAGAATTAGAGGGGACCGCAAAATACGAAAAGAAAAACTTACATTATTTCGTTGATGATATGAATAAATTTGCTGGCAAGCGTGTTATTGTATTTGGCGGTGGCGACTCAGCGGTAGACTGGACGATGATGTTAGAACCGATTGCTGACAAAGTTACAATCGTTCATCGCCGTGATAAATTCCGTGCACATGAGCATAGCGTCGAAAGCTTAATGAATTCTCGTGCAGAAGTAAGCACACCTTACGTTCCAGTTGAACTTATTGGTGATGATAAAATTGAACAAGTCGTTCTTCAACACGTAAAAACAGAAGAAAAAATTATCATCGATGTTGATGACGTAATTGTAAATTACGGCTTCGTTTCTTCTCTTGGCCCAATTAAAAACTGGGGCTTAGATATACAAAAAAACAGCATTCTTGTGAACTCGAAAATGGAAACAAATATTCCTGGTATCTACGCTGCTGGTGACATTTGTACATACGAAGGCAAAGTAAAGCTCATTGCTTGCGGCTTTGGTGAAGCACCAACAGCAGTAAACAATGCAAAAGCTTACTTCGATCCAAACGCAAAACTTCAACCAATGCATAGCTCCAGTATGTTTTAAATGATTAACGAACCCATTATCGTAAAAAAAGAAGCTTTCCAAGCAATCGGTGTTTCTCTTACAACGACAAATGAAAAAGAGGCGTCTACTGAAGGAAAAATCCCAGGGCTTTGGAACAAATACTTCCAAGAACAAATGATGCATCACATCCCAAATCAACAAACAAAGGAAACATTCGCTTTCTATTCAAACTACGAATCAGATGAAACTGGTACATATCAATTTACAATCGGTATGCCCGTTTCTTCATTAAAAGACGTTCCTGAAAATATGACAACTTTAACAATACCTGCCGCTACATATGCGGTATTTACAACGAGAAAAGGCCCAGTTTCTGAAGTCGTGTGCGAGGCTTGGGAATACATTTGGCAATGGTCGAAAGAAAACAAACGTGCTTTTACAACAGATTTCGAACTGTATGATGAAAAAGCGGTAGATCCAAATAACGTGCAAGTAAATATTTATATCGCATTAGCTTAAATGGAGGAACTACAACAAAATAAAACTGCTTTAGAAGGAAGCGGAAAACCGTTATTAAAAAATACGAATTTCCTTTTTCTTTGGGCAGCTACTCTTTTTTCAAGCTTTGCTTTAGCCTTTTTTACTTTTTCACAAACGTGGTACATAGCAAAAACATTAAACCTTGAGGCTTCACTCGGTGTTGTTTTCGTAGCTCTTAGTGTTCCAAGGCTTATTTTTATGATTATCGGTGGCGCTGTAGCTGATAAATTCCCGAAAAAAAATATTATGTTTTACTCCAATATTATTCGAGCGATTCTTGTCGCAACCATTCTCACATGGTTCATCGTCGGTGATGTAACACTATATACATTTGCTTTATTCGCTTTATTCTTTGGACTTGCTGATGCTTTTTTCTGGTCCGCAGATGGATCTATTCTGCCAGAACTTGTAGAAAAAAGCCGCTTAACACAGGCAAATTCACTTACGCAAATGACGAATCAAGCATCGGTCATCTTGGGCCCTGTACTTGGTGGAATTCTCATCAAATTTACGAACTATGAAACAATCTTTTCGATTACGATTTTACTACTAATCGTTGCGGCCATACTCGTTCAAAAAATACAATTTACGATGTCAGAGCAAAAAGATACAGACAAAGGCATGTTTACTTCTATTAAAGAAGGAATTTTATACGTAAAGGAATCACCATTCCTTTCAACTTTCCTTCTTTGTAGCGCCTTTCTAAACTTATTTTTAATCGGTCCGATGCAAGTCGGTTTCCCGCTCTTCGTTAAAAATGTCCTGCACGGTGATTCACTTCAGTTCAGTTACTTAGAAGCTGCTGTTGGTGGCGGAATGGCGATAGGTGCTGTCATTGTCGGTTTAAAAAATATTAATCGTAGACGCGGCCTATTTTGCATTATCATGATGCTACTGTCCGGTATATTCTTCTTATCCATTAACTTTAGTACGGTACTTTGGCAGGCATTATTAGCTGGCATGTTTTACGGTATTACAATCGCAATGGCCATCGTTCCACTTATGGCAATGATTCAAGCAACTGTAAAAGAAGAGATGATGGGGCGTGTAATGAGTTTACTTATGCTATCATCAATGGGCTTTATCCCGCTCTCTTATGCATTCACATCCATTGCACTTGCAATAGGAATTCCAATCGTAACCGTTATGAAAAGCGGTGCAATCGCCGTTATCGTCTTCGTACTATTTGTAGCGATTCGTGTTCCAGTTGTACGAAAGTTTGATTAAATGGGAAGCTTATATAATTTAATGAAACCATATAGTGAATTTCGAAGTAAAGAGGAGTTTAATGCATATCAAAAACAAGTTTTGAAGTGCTATCGATTTCAATTGAATAAAACTGATTCTATCATTATTCATTTTTTAGGAAAGTATGCGGTGAATGAGAAACAAAAAACAGTGGGAGTTGCTTGTCCGTTAATGGAGACGATTGCGACGAATGTTGAAAAAAGTATTCGTACAGTACGCCGTTCCATTGCAAAGTTAGAGGAATTAGGAATAATAAAGCGCGTTGCGACAAAAGAGAGACATAAGCGCGGCGGGTATAGTGCGAATTTATATGTTTTTCTTATATCTGCAATTGACCGTATGAAAATGTCCGCATGTGAAAGTGAGGATTATGCAGCTGGCTGTAGTAAAAATGAGCAAAAATATGAGGGGGAAACAATTCTTTTTAAAAACATTCCACAAATAAAAGAGAAAAGAAAAATAACGTATGAGCTTGATGAAACGTATTGCCGTCATGATATACCGAAGTCTTTTATATACGCACTGGTGCCGATGACAAGTAATCCGAAGAAGATTAATATATTTTGGAGTAAGGTGGAACTTGCGTATAAAAAGAGTGGCTTACTAGAGCAAGGTGTTTTATTAGAGCACATATTAGCTGATGAAGAAGTGAACGGAAATTTCATTTGGCGCGTGAAAAGTGTTGTGAGGGCACATAAATATGGGGAAATTCGTAAAGATATTGGGGCACTTTTTTACAGTACAGTGCGAGATTTATTTTTGGAGGTTGGATTAGAGTGGGGAGCAGCTGTGAGAAGAAGTAAGGGGATACCGTTATTTGATCCGTTTAAAAAGGAGCCATGCGTATAAATGATTGTAATTAGCGCTTGTTTAGGTGGTATCGCTTGTCGTTATGATGGGAATGACAACCTTGTTTCAAAAATAGAGGAACTTCTGCAAAAAGAAGATACAGTCCTCATTTGTCCTGAAGTATTAGGAGGACTACCGACGCCTCGTTCCTCAGCTGAAATTATTGGTGGGAATGGCGATGACGTTTTGGATGGAAAAGCGAAAGTGATGACAAAAGATGGAGAAGATGTCACAGAAGCTTTCGTAAATGGTGCTTATAAAGCATTAGAACAAATGAAAGACTTACACCCAGAATATATTATTTTAAAGGAACGCAGCCCATCTTGTGGTAGTTCTACGATTTACACAGGAGAATTTAATGGAAGTAAACAAACTGGTTACGGGGTAACAACTGCTTTATTTAAAAGACATGGCTTTAAAGTCATTTCAGAAGAGGATTTTGAAAATCAAAAAAGGAATTGAATGAAAAGATACATTGCACTGTTTAGTATTTTAGTTGTATTTGCAAGTTTATTAGTTGGTTGTGATTTAAACCGTATGGGTAAAGATGAGTATTATGTTCAAATTACAGTAGATGGAAAAGAGTATAATGGTAAGGATAGTAATGGTGAACCATATAAAGATTATCAATATAAGCTAACCGGTTTTGACAAAGACGGTAAAGAGAAAGAATTAGAATTTAATGCACAAAAAAATCTTCGCAAAGAAGCATTCTTACGCGTATACAATTCAGATAAAAAAGGTGTAACAGCTTGGGAAGAAGTGAAGAAAGATGAGCTTCCTGCGAAAGTGAAAGAAAAACTAGGTGCGAAGTAAATGAATCCTATTTTATTAGATGTTCCGTTACAAATAGAAACAGACAGGCTCATTCTTCAAGCACCACTGCAAGCAGGTGAAGGGAATGTAGTACACGAAGCTATTAAAGATTCAATTAGTGAATTAAAGCAGTGGTTGTTTTTATTCCAGTCAATTCCTACTGTTGAAGAAACGGAAATTCTCTTGAGAAATGCACATATAGATTTTTTGAAAAGAGAAAGCTTTCGCTATCTTATCTACCATAAGGAGACGAATGATTTTATTGGAACTGCTAGCCTTCACGGAATTAATTGGAAGGTTTCTAAATGTGAAATTGGATACTGGATTAATACGCAATTCAGTGGCAGTGGATATATGACAGAAACAGTAAGCGCGTTAACAAACCTTGGATTTCAGTTATTCAAATTTAGAAGAATTGAAATACGATGTGAATCTAATAACACGAAAAGTCGTGCGATCCCTGAAAAACTAGGCTTTGAGCTTGAAGGGATATTACGTAATGAAGATGTTTCAGCTAACGGCAAACAGCTAACTGATACCTGCATCTATGCAAAGATAAATTAGATGGTCGCAATCATCGGCGGTATTGTTAGCGGTTTAGTCGTATACCTTATACCTAAAGTAGCAGGTTTAGTATTTAAGCTTGGAAAAAATTCTATTGTGAAATTAAAGAAAAAGATTAGATATTATAGAGGGCATATTTCACTGTCAGAGTACCTAGCATTAAAGAAGAAATCACCTGAAAAGATGTCTACTATAGAAAAGAAGATTCTAGAAAAAGCTGATCGTAGATTTATGGAAAGGCTTAATAAAAATGCAGAAAGAGAAGTAGAATAAATGAATATAAAAGATTTATTACAGATGTTAAAAGAAAATAGAATATCAATAGTAGCAAAAGAAATTGGAATAAGTCAAAAGAAGTTATCCAAAGCCATGAAGGCGGCTGGCTACCAATATAATCGTAGCGTAGGTTGGCACTGTATATCTACGGGTGAGCCACCTTTGGAAGCGGATATCAGAGACTTTATAGGAGATGTTGATGATACGCAGGCAGAAACTATGAACGATGGCTTAACGAAAAATGAAGTGAACGTGCTACGGGAGATAATTAACGAATTGAGTACGACTCAAAACGTCGTTAATGCAATCTCGCACCAAAAGGAGAATGTTTCAAAATCTAGTGATTCTCAGAAGAATACAAGTCCGATTCATTCGTTGTATATGTGTATTAGAGAAGGTGGGGCGAAAGAGAAGGTTAGTAGGACGGTGAATCTCGACAAGGGGACATGTTCGCAATTAGGTACCTTCGAAGATGTGCTTCGAATCAATCGAGATGACATTATAGAGATTGCGCTTCGGGAGTTCTTCGAGAAATATAAGGCGCAATAGATGGCAGCAAATGCAGGCGAAGTACGGGCGAAACTCGTACTAGATAACGCTCAATTTAGACAGGGCGTTAGTCAGGCAAGACAAGATATGCAAGGACTGGGACAAGGGGCGCAAAGCACGTCGCAAGGTATGTCGATGTTAAACAAAGCATCGGCAGCCGCGGGCGTTGCCGTAGTAGCTGCGGTAGGCGCTTCCGTTAAAGCTGCGGCAAACTTCGAACAGTCAATGGCGAAGGTAAAAGCGATCTCAGGTGCGACAGATACGGAATTCGCACAGTTAACCGCAACCGCGAAGAATCTAGGAGCGACGACACAGTTCAGCGCCTCGCAAGCTGCGGACGGTTTGGCGTTTCTATCGTTAGCAGGATTTAAGGCGCAAGACAGTATCGACGCAATGCCCGCAGTATTAAATCTAGCAGCAGCGGGTGCAATCGATTTAGGAACGGCAGCCGACATCGCATCGAATATCATGACAGGGTTCGGACTAGAGGCGAAAGATACGGGCAAGGCAGCCGACATTCTAGCGAAGACCTTCACGACTGCGAATACCGATATGAATCAATTAGGTATGGCGATGAAATACGTTGCACCAGTAGCAAATGCGTTAGGTTGGGAAATGACCGACGCAGCGACGGCAGTAGCGAAAATGTCCGACGCAGGTATTCAAGGATCACAAGCAGGTACGTCATTACGTGCGATGTTACTATCGTTAGCAAACCCAACGGGACAGACGGCAAAAGCATTCGACGCGCTAGGAATAAGCGTAGTAAATTCAAACGGACAATTCAAGCCGCTTCCTGAGTTAATCAGTCATATTAGTTCGAAAATGGAAGGCATGACAGACGCACAAAAAACCGTAACCGCAGCGCAATTAGTAGGTACGGAAGCGTCGGCGGGGTTCTTAGCGTTAATCAAACAAGGCGCGCCCGCACTACAAGAATACAAAACATCGCTAGAAGAGTCGGGCGGAACTGCGGAGCGTATTGCGAAGGTTCAACAAGACACGCTAGTCGGCGCATGGACGCAAGTTAAATCTGCTGCGGAAGGTTTGGCGATCAGCATCGGCGAAACGCTATTACCTGCATTTACTGCGGTAGCAGGTGGCGCAACTACATTAATCGGCGCATTATCCGAAATCGATCCTAGATTCATAGCTGCGGGTCTAGCTGCTGCGGGAACGGCTGCGGGGTTAATGATCTTCGTAACTAATATCGGTAAAGTCGTTTCTGCATTAAGTACGTTACGCCTCGCTATGATGGCGAATCCATATACGGCTGCAATCGGTGCGGTTGCGTTAGCAGTCGGCGGACTTACATATATGTTAACAGGAGCGAAGAAAGAGACAGAAGAGTACAAAGACGTAAACCTCGATACGTATCAGTCACTAGGTGAACAGTCTAGATCGCTAGAAGATGTAGCGAATCAATACGATAAGCTGAAAGCGAAAGTCGGATTTTCTTCGGAAGAGTTACTGCGTTATCGCGATCTACAAACCGAAATTCAACGCGTCGAAGATCCCGAAACAAAGAAGCGTCTACAAGAAGAGCTGCAAGGTCTTAGAGATAAAACGAAAGCTAGTAACGACGAGATAGACAAGACGATCTCACTATCTGACGATCTTATCGGCAAAGCACCGACTACGGCGCAAGCATATAGTACAACGGGACAAGCTATCGCCGAGAATACGACCGCAGCCCGCGAGCTAGTAGAGGCGCTAAAAGAAAAGCAGCGTATTGAACTGGCGCAGCAGATCGCACAAGGTTATAAAAATCAAGTTAAAGATCTGAAAGATTACAAGGCAGCCGTAGACGAGGGTAACGCAGCACTAGCGAAACGCGGCGAATTGAAGAAAAACGAAGAGCAAGCGGGACAAATGGTTATGAAAGCCGAACAAGAACTTGCAGAGGCGAAGAAGCAAGGTGGCGTATTGGGAGCTGCTAACGTTAAGTTAAAAGAACACGAACTTGCGGGAGCTAAGCGAGTATTAGAAGCAGCGAAGGAAGAGCAGGCGACGAACGAGCAGACGATACAACAAGCCCGCGGACAACTGGCGGATCTTGACGCAAAACAAGCGAAGCTCGAAAACGCCGTAGCTATTCGAATAAAAGAACAAATGGCGGCGGCTAATGTCGCAGCAGAATCGGGCAAAGAGATCGAAGCGCTCGACAAAGCTATCGCAGGGCATGAAAAGAAACTAGCGGCGTTAGAAAAGGCGAAGCAGGGACAAGGCGAGTTAAACGATAAACAGAAAGAGGAATTAGAGCACCATACGCAAGCGAAGGAGAAGGCGGAAAGCGCGAAGGAAGTCATTACGAAGACTCGCGACGAGCACGCAAAGAATACCGAAGAGATCAAAAAGCAGAAGGAAGAGTACGGCACACTAAACGACGAGATTCAAAAACCTGCGGAAAAAGAGGTAAAACTTAAAAAGGAGCAAGCCGAAGCCGATAATAAAAAGCTAGAAGAAGATATCAAGAAAAAGGCGGACAAAGAGGCGGGACTAGATCCGAAAGAAGCCGAAGCGAAAAACGCGAAGCTGAAAAAGGAAGTCGAGGAAAAGGCGGCAAAGAAAGCGGATCTCGATAAGAAAGAAGCCGACGCAAAAGTAAAGCAGCTAGATAAGGACGTAGTAGCGAAGAAGGTCAAGGAGGTACAAGCAAATACTGCGCCCGCGAATTCGAAGATCGAGGATACGAATAAAAAGGCGACTGAAAAGAAAATCAAAGAGGTACAAGCGAATACTGCGCCTGCAAATTCGAAGATCGCCGATACCGATAAAAAGGCAACGGAGAAGAAGATCAAAGAAGTACAAGCAAATACCGCGCCCGCACTATCGAAGATCAGCGAAGCCGATCAGAAAGCCATGGCGGAAAAAACTAAGAAGATGAAGGGCGATAACTCTCACGCAATGGCGCAAGCTAGAGAAGTAGACGAAAAAGCCTCGAAGCCGTCGGTTAAAAAGATGATGGTCGAATGGATCGGCAATCTTAGTCCGTTCGGTAATAAATATAGTGGCGGTACGGTCAATTCGTTCGGCTCGAAGAATCATAAACCTAAGTTTCATAATGGCGGCAGCCCTCGCGGTATGTACCCGAATAGACCGAAGTTCGACGAAGTAGATGCGCGTCTACTTAAAAATGAAATGGTACTAACACAGGCGCAGCAGGCAGGTCTATTTAACTTTATTCGTACTGCGAACAGACCGACAACGGTTACCGCATTCTCGCAATCGAATCAATCGCAACCTTCGAATAACAAGACGGTGACAAATCATTTCCACATTGCAGAAATGAACGTACGCGACGATCACGACATCGAGAGGATTGCAGCGGAATTAAAGCAAATGGAACGATCAAAAGATCGAGCTAGGGGGCGATAGATGACTAAATCGGAAACTAAGGTCGTCGGAAGAACAGAAGAAGAGATCCGCAGAGATGTAGAAAAGGCATTTAAGGAAAGGGAAGCTATTAAACTATTCGGCGAACGCCCTAAAATAGCTATAACTGCACGAGATATCGTAGGCTAGATGGATATTAGAGAAAAACGCGCAATGTTAGAAGTTAAGTTACGTAATGACGAGAAAGTCACAAACGACGATCTGGCTGATGCTGCGTTAGTAGTACAATCATATGGTCATATGAACGATAGAGTTAGATATACGCAAATCAAACGCATGTTACGTAAGCAGGAGGTGATCGCAAATGACTAAATGATGGAAAACAGATTCGAACTAAAGTGGGACTTATTAGACGATTTTCATACGCAAGACGAGAAAGCGAACGAAATTAAAGCAAGGTACGCTGAGAAGGTCGAAGATGCTAGGCAAAAGGTAGTAGATGCGCGAACTAAATACGAAGTTACCCTACAACGCGAATTCTCAGGCGAGTCGGTAGCGACCGAAAAGAAAAAGGTGATTGCAGATGTCGAGAAGGCGGAAGCGGCGTTACAGTTAGCGAAAGAAGAGGAAACAAAAGCGATTAAATATGCACATACATATGCGTCAGGAACTATTACATATTCGGACTTATCGCTAGATTTTAACAAGAGTGTAAAGGGCGAAATTTTCGACGAGTATGCAAAACCGCTAATCGAAAAGGCACGAGAAGCTTTATACGATTATTACAATGCACTAGCGCAGTACAGTCAGTTACATGAAGACGTCGAACGAGTAACCGAGTATTTAAGAGAAATGACGAGAAAAGGTAAGGGTGCGTACTCTACGGCTATTAATCCCGTAGATTTCCGAAAGTTACCGAAACCAACGGATCAGGTGTTAATCGACGTACAACGATTAAAGTATGTGCCTGAGGGGTTTGATGGGACGGAAGAATTTATCTTAGACAAACTCGCAAAAATGCGAAGCTAAATGAGCAACGTAAGTAAGCAAAGGGGTGCTATTCGCCCTCTACTCGTATCGAATTGCCACGAACTATACGGAAAGAAATTCTTCGTAACAGTCGTGTACATCGATGGTCAACGCATCAATGAATACCTACAAGCCGAAGAAGGTATCACGAATCTTAACGAAAGGTATCGAGAATACATTACAGAAAGCGGCTATGAATGCGGTAAAGTTAGCGACATTATGACAACTACGGAATACATATATGTCTCAACATTAGGCGATACAGGTTTGTTAGGTCATATCGTATCTGCCGAAGAAACAAGCGAAACGTATCGCTTATTCGAGACGAAAACGGTACGTGATACATTAATCGATCTATATAACTTAATAGATCCTGTGACACTACAAGAGCCGATTAAAGAGCTGAACAGACTAGAAAAGATATTAATCGCATTCTTCATAAAAGTTGCAAATACATTAAATAACTTATCAATGAAATTACAAAAGAAAAAGGGGTAGATGAATGCAGATCAAATCAAGTTAGCTAGAGCAATGGCAGAGGTGTCTCAGACTGAATTTGCGAAGATGCTCGGCGTAGATCAATCGAATCTCAGCAAATGGGAACGGGGCGTTTTGAAGCCTAATAAGAAGAACGTTAATAGAATCGTTAAGCTAGTTGGTGAGGAAAATATTCGTAAGCTAAGCGCGTTGGTGCACTCATTAACTATGACGGAAGTACAAGAAGCTATCAAACAAAAATTCCAAAATAAGAAAGGGGAGTAAATGGAGGTAACGAAAATGAAAACTAAAAAACATCGAGATGCTGATATAACGGCACTCTTAGAAGAAGCTCGTCAAAAGTACGGAAACGATTTTGTACTTATAAACGAAGGCAGTGAAGTAAATCCGAATTGGACGATCAAACATCAGCCCCAAAAAGGAAACGGAGGCATTCGTTCTATATAAATGGTAGACAACAGGAAAAAGAAACTCGAATCAGCATTAGAAATACTAAATAAATTCGCAGCGCAGCCGACATTCAATAAAAACGATTTTGAAGACGGCGTTCGTTGGACTCGCATTCCTAGCGATCTTCGTTACTATCTATTCTTATCGGACTACGGCGTCAGAGAAGCGACATTAATGCTTTATATGATTCTAGTCGAATATTTCAACGAAGATGACGGCTGCGCCTACCCTACACAGACTCAACTTGCATTACAAATGAATAAGAAGCCCAACGCGATAAAAGGTTACATAAAAATACTGAAAGATGTCGGATTGATTAAGGTCGTATCGCGAGGTAAAGGATTTTCAAATCGATATCTTCCGTTACAACCGTTAAAGAAAGACGTTCTTCTCTCTCGATTCTCGCTAGCTAACGAGAGATATACGAAGCTATGTGCGGAATTAAAGGATCACGATCACAAGGATATGGAGCGTATGCCCGATTATATGAAGGTGAACAGAGAGAAGCGCGAAGGCGTAACTGTTTAAATGTCAAAATGTAAGGCGCAGAAATGGGGAACTATAATGAAATATGGATATGCTCGTGTTAGTACAATGGCGCAGGAATTCGAGACACAACTACAAACGCTAAAAGATGAAGGCTGCGAAGTTATTTATTCGGAAAAGTTCACGGGAACAATGATAGATCGTCCCGAATTAACGAAGGTACTCGAAGTACTATGCGAAGGAGATACGCTTGTCGTAACGAAGCTAGACCGATTAGCGCGTAATACAAAAGAAGGTATTGCCATAATCGAAGATCTCTTTAATAGAGGTGTAAAGGTTCACGTTTTAAATGTTGGGTTACTAGAAAATACGACTATGGGACGCTTTTTTATGCAAACTATGTTAGCAGTAGCCGAAATGGAGCGTAATTTGATCGTAGAACGTACGCAGGAAGGAAAGGCGCTTGCTAAACAGAACCCGAATTTTACGGAAGGTCGCCCAAAAGTCCACAATAACAAGAAATTAAATGAAGCTATGCGAATGAAAGCGGAAATGAAGTACAGTTTCCGTCAATTATCAGAAGTTACGGGAATATCAATGAGCACATTACAACGACACGCACGTAAATTAAAAAGCGAGGGCATCGGGATATGATTGAGCTTAAATACATTTGAAAATGAACTTGGTAACATGGTTAAAAAAGTTGTTGGAGAAAAATTAAAAAATGGAGAAGAAATTGATGAAGATAAATTATTATCCGCTATAAAAGGAGTGTATTCAACGGAAAACATTGATAAGTATGCAAGCCCACTTTATACGACCTTTAAACAAACAGCACCCCAAATGGTAGAGGAAGAAAGGTTAATTAGACAAGAATTTGAATCACAGCTTCAACTTAGGTGGTTAGATGCTTTATATGATTTAGCTTCAGTTATAAAGCTTGCTGAAGAATATGGGATGGCTATTATAGATGAATATACGGAAGCCTATGCTAAGGTGAAAGATAATAAATATTCTGTTTCCGTCACTTTTGACGTACTTATGAAACTTTTTGCAAAAGCTGTAGTTATAAGTAAAGAGATATATACTTTACTTAAATCTGGATTTTCAGATGGGGCAATGTCTAGATGGAGAAGTCTTCATGAATGTAGTGTATATTTTCATAATTTAACTTTAAGGTATAAAGATAAAGAATTTACAAAAGATTTAATATGTAAATTTATAGATTATTCGATAGTTGAAGATTATCAAGAGTTAACTAAATATAGGAAAAAAGATAGTGACTTTGAAATAGATCGAATAGAAGCAGATAATATAGAAAAAGAGTATAACGCAATCTTAAAGAAACATGGTAAAAATTTCTATAAACCGTATTCATGGGCAAAAACTTTGTTTCCTTCTAAAGATAGAATATATTTTAGTGATTTAGAGAAATTGGCAGGGATAGACCACCTCGCTATTTATTATAAACAAGCAAACTATCATGTCCATGCTAGTCCAACAGGGTTGTATAATAGCTTAGGAAATATTCAAGACGAGAGGGTGCATCAATATGGATATGTTTTCGGACCTAGTAATTACGGTTTATCAATACCAGGGCAATTAACGGTTATATCATTAACTCAAATTGCGGGTGCTTTTTTACTCTTAAATCCAAATATGGATAGATTGATAATGGCGAATGTCTTAAACAAATACACAGATAATGCAACATTAGAATTTGATAGGGTTCAAAACGAAATTGAACAAGAATCAATTGCAGAAAAAATATAAATGAAGATAAAAATTAAAATAAAAAAGGGGCGGAAACCTTCCGCAATTCTGTTAATAGTTGCGTTCGTACTTTTGATAGTTACGAAGATAATAGGGAACGTCATTATAGGAGGACTGGCGGTAGTGTTTGCAATGGCGGTAGCTGCATCAATTGTTACTGCTAGGATTGGCGAGTTTATTAGTAAAAGGAAAGAAGAGGAAATATAAATGGAAAGTAGACTTACTATCGGACAATACGCCAATAAGGGCGAAGACATAAACGCAACATTAAATAGAATAGCGCTATTAGCTAAAAAAGAAGTGGAAGATTATTACATGGGAATATGCGATAATAACAAGTATAGAGCGAGGATTAAGGCACATTATATACCGTTGATTGAACGACTTGCCAAAAATAATTGGCATCATATAAACAATGAAACGCATTTTATTGAGGATTGTTATCGCAGGATAAGATATGCAATAAGAGCGTTTGATATAGAACGAGGAGACTTCGACAAAAGAGCAAAGTACTTTATCTATCGATCGTTACGAGATTATGGCGGAAGAAGAGGAGAAAAACGAGACAAGTTAACGCTTATAGACGATAGTAACGTATTTGAAGCGTTGGACTGTACAGATACTACGGAAGAAAAAGTAATCGATAATATGAGTACATATGAAGAGACGTACGCAAGATTATACGAAACCATATGCGTGAAGGAAATAGATTTTATTGTATTAGATACTATGATATATACCGCGGAGAATTACGATAAGGCTACGGAGGCTGAAATTTCTAGAGTATTGTCGAAAAAGACGGGACGATCATTTGATTCCGCTAGAGGTGCGGTGAGAGGATTTAAGCGGAGAATACGAAAAAGAAATATTAGAAAGGAGGATATTGCATGAATGGGATATACCATGCCGGCAGAAGGAAGAAATATAGGTTTTCCAAGTAAGGAAAAGATAGTAGTGAAAGTGCCTTTTTCCAATGAAGAATATGATTTTAGTGGGACGGGGAATGCGTTACTGAAAACCTCACACAACGAGCCGACGCTAGTTGTTAACGCCTTACCCCTATTCGCATAGATGTGTGAAAGCACTTTCAGCTTGGAAACAAGTACGAAAAATATACTTGGAAAAGATGTGACCTATCCCTCAGGGATTAATATAGATTGGCGAGCAAAAGGTGGTATCTTTACTCGTCCAACTATCTTTGGGATGAATAATGGACGTTACCAAGGTGCAGGAGAAGCTGGACCAGAAGGTGTTTTACCTCTTAATGAGAAAACGCTGGGTGCAATCGGAAAAGGAATTGCATCTACGATGCCAAAACCTGAACAAAGTCGTCCGATTATATTACAAGTGGATGGACGTACCTTCGCGCAAATCACCGGTGATTATACAGATCATGAGGGCGGAATGAGAATCAGAAGAATGGAAAGGGGGCTAGCATAATTGCCTTTAAAGAAGAAAAAGCGTATTACAAAGATGGCGAATGCTAGTAAAAAATATCCGCAACTAACTTTGGAACAAGCGTTAGATATTGTTATTTCGGGAAAACGTGCGGAAGGTTGTCGAGATAGAACATTAAGAGACTATACGAAGATGTGGGGATATTTTACCGATTGGTTGCTCGATAATTACGAGGTTAAATATATCGATGAACTAACGACAGAAACATTTCGTAACTATATCAACTACATGAAATACGATAAGAAGCGTTATGAAGGGCATAAATTTATTGACTCTGACAAACAAGGGATTGGTTTATGCGATACGACGATAAACATTAATATTCGTACATTACGTGCACTACTTAATCATTTATATAGAGAAGAATTAATCGAAGTCAATCCGATAGAAAAGATCAAGCTACTGCGACAGGATATCGATTTAACGAATTCATTTACCGATGAAGAAGTAAAGGGAATATTGCGGCAGCCTAACTTGCGAGATTTCGTAGGGTTTCGAGATTTTGTAGGAATCAATGTTTTACTAGATTCGGGACTACGTATACAGGAGTTAATGGGATTACGTGCAGCGGATATTGATTTTAAAACCCGCTTTATTACGATTCAATCCGATAAAAGTAAAAATAGGAGGTCTCGTTTAGTGCCCGTCTCTACTCATGTGACTAAATTATTATTGCAGCTTATAAACGAGAACCAAGCTCATTTTAAAACAGAGCGGATCTTTTTGTCTAGCTATGGCGAGCCATTAGGTGCAAATCACTTTAATAAGCGTTTAAAGTATTACGCAGAGAAAGCGGATATTAAAGATAAGAAAGTAACTGCACATGTTTATCGTCATACATGGGCTAAGAATATGATCTTAAATGGCTGTGATGCATTCACATTACAAAAGATTGGTGGTTGGTCGGATATTCGTACAATGCGACGTTATATACAAATGGACGTTGAGGAGATGCGTAAGAGTCATGATGAGTATTCACCATTAACAAAATTAAGAAGAATAAGATAAATGTATAATAGAATGAGAACAGAAAGGATGGTGTATTTCATGATTGAAGTAACAGAACAAGCAGCTTTTCAAATTAAAGATATGTTAAAAGATGCTGAAGATGGAGAGAAGTACGTGCGCCTTGCTGTACACGGCGGCGGATGTAGCGGTCTTTCTTACGGCTTAGGATTTGAAGTAGAACCAAAAGAAGACGACACAGTTCTTGAATTTTTCGGTGTTGAATTTGTTATCGATAAAGAAAGTGCTCCAATTGTTAAAGGAGTAAAAGTTGATTATAAACAATCGATGCTTGGCGGCGGATTTACAATCGACAATCCAAACGCAATCGCATCATGCGGATGTGGATCATCTTTCCGTACAGCGACGAATGCTGGTAAGCCAGAAGAGTGCTAAATGAGCCAATTTTCTTTTACAAAAATGCATGGTCTTGGCAATAGTTATATATATGTAAATATGTTTGAGGAACAAATTCTCGAAAAAGATTTAGCTCTTGTAGCGGAAAAAGTTTCAAATATTAATACTGGTATTGGGGCAGATGGAATAATTTTAATTTGTCCTTCTGACGTAGCTCCGGTGAAAATGCGCATGTTTAATAATGATGGTTCAGAAGGGAAAAGCTGCGGCAACGGTTTACGCTGCGTAGCGAAATATGCATATGAGCATAAACTAGTAGAAGAAACAGTTTTCACAATTGAAACGTTAGCTGGAATTGTAACGGCTGAAGTAACGGTAGAAGATGGTGTAGTTACATTAGCCAAAATTGATATGGGAGCACCGCGTTTAACACGTGCAGAAATCCCGATGCTTGGTGAAGGTGAAACACCGTTTATTCGTGAAAACTTCTTATACAATAATCATCGTTATGCATTTACAGCTGTTTCAATGGGGAATCCGCATGCGGTTATTTTTGTTGATGATGTAGAAAAAGCGCCACTTACAACACTTGGACCAGTCCTTGAGACGCATGAAATGTTCCCAGAGCGAGTAAATGTTGAATTTATCGAAATTTTGAATGATGACGAGATGAACTTCCGTGTTTGGGAACGTGGATCTGGTGTAACACAAGCTTGCGGGACAGGAGCATGTGCTGCAGTTGTAGCTGCTATTTTAAATGGAAAGATGGAACGTGGTAAAGAGATTACAGTTCATTTAGCTGGCGGCGATTTAATGATTGCATGGACAGAAGAAGGAAATGTGTTAATGAAAGGACCTGCGGAAGTAATTTGCCGCGGGGTGTATGAGTACAAGATAGAAGCGTAAATGAAGTCAGAAGGTAATTTGTTTTGTAGTACAGGGGGGAGAATTTTGATTAAACCGTTAATTGAATTTTGTGTAGGTAACCTTGCGAGTGGTTCACAAGCAGCTTTAGAGAAATTAGAAAAAGATCCGAATTTAGATGTAATGGAGTATGGTTGTTTAGGATATTGTGGCATTTGTTTTGAAGGCCCATTTGCCCTTGTGAATGGTGAAGTAGTACAAGGATCGACAGTAGAAGAGCTTGTTAATAATGTATATGAGTATTTGGATGAAAATCCAATGTTTTAAATGAAACACCTCGTAATACTAGGTGGTGGCTACGGTGGAATGAGAATTCTGCAACGGCTACTTCCAAGCAACCAACTTCCAGATGATGTACAAGTGACATTAATCGACAAAGTACCATACCATTGTTTCAAAACTGAATATTATGCATTAGTAGCGGGTACAATTTCAGAAACGCATATTCGCATACCGTTTCCTGAGCACCCACGCCTCAATATTCAATACGGCACAATAACAAATATTGATCTCGAAGAAAAAGCTGTTCATCTTGATGGCGGTGAAGCAATCCAATATGATGATTTAATTATCGGACTTGGCTGTGAAGATAAATATCATAACGTTCCTGGGGCAAAGGAATATACACACAGTCTACAATCAATTGAACAAACACGTAAGACATATGAACAATTAAATAGCCTAGAACCGAATGCTACAGTTGCTGTCGTTGGTGCTGGCTTAAGTGGCGTTGAAGTAGCAAGTGAACTTCGTGAGAGCCGTTCTGATTTAAAAATCCATTTATTTGATAGAAAAGATAGAATTTTATTCCCATATCCAGAGAAATTAAGTAGATATGTAGAAGAATGGTTTATAAAGCATAACGTTACCATTATACGAAACTCTAATATTACTAAAGTCGAACCAAATATTGTGTACAACCACGATGAACCTCTTGCATGTGATGCAATCGTCTGGACAGCTGGTATTCAAGCAAATGAAGTTGTTCGAAACCTTCCGGTTGAACAAGATGGTAGCGGACGGGTTGTTTTAACAAAATATCACAATATTCCAAATGACGAGCACGTTTACGTTGTAGGAGATTGTGCAGCACTTCCACACGCACCATCTGCTCAACTTGCTGAAGGTCAAGGAGAACAAATTGTCCAAATATTATTAAAACGTTGGAATAATGAACCACTTCCTGATGAACTACCTGTTATTAAATTAAAAGGTGTTCTCGGTTCCCTCGGCAAAAAACACGGATTTGGTTTACTAGCAAACCAACCATTAATGGGGCGTGTACCGAGATTATTAAAATCCGGTCTTCTTTGGATGTATAAATATCATAACGGTTAAATGTTTATATTAAAAGACGTTACATATAAAGATATACTACACATTCCTTATTTACAGATTCAAAAAGAGACAATCACTTGTATTATCGGTGAAAGCGGGAGCGGAAAGAGTACATTACTTCGCATGTTAAATGATTTACAATCTCCAACATCCGGTACAATCGAATATAACGGAAAACCAATTTCTGATTATCCCCCTATTCAATTACGCCGTGACGTAGTTATGCTCGGACAAACTCCACCTATTTTTGACGGAACAGTTAAAGACAATCTATTAATGGGACTTCGTCTTTCTGCAAAGCCATTTCCAAGTGATGATACTTTGCAAAATGCATTAATAACTGTTAGCTTAAATAAAAATTTAGAAGACAACGCCGCTTCATTATCAGGCGGTGAAAAACAACGGCTTGCTTTTGCTCGCATCATACTCATGGATCCGCCTGTCTATTTATTAGATGAACCAACTTCGGCATTAGATAGTGATACAGAACGCCGCGTTATGAAGCAATTCACTATACTCGCAAGAGAAAAGAAAAAAACCGTTATCTTCATCACGCACTCGCAACAACTTCCAGAAGAAATTGCAGACGATATTATTGAAATTAGTAAAACAAACGGTGCAACTAGAAAGGAAGTGCTCTCAGTTGAAGGGCGTTATTGATTGAAGGGCGTTATTGAACTCCAAATTTGGCAACTTGCTGCTGCCTATATTTTCATTCTTATTTTAATCGGGCTTGTGAGATTAAAAGGGATACCTCGCGAGAAACAAATTGCGATCGCAACATTCCGTATGACCATTCAGCTCGTACTTGTTGCATATGTCCTTACATACGTATTTGAAAATAGTAATCCGTTTTATACAATTGCTCTCATTACTTCTATTACTACATTTGCTATTTTTAATATTTATAAACGAGTTAATATTCCGATGTCCAAAGAATTAAAACGTGTAGCCGCTCTTTCCATGGTTGCGGGATCAATCGGACCGTTACTACTATTTATCTTTGTTATTATCGGGCATAATCCGTGGTATGCACCACAATATATCGTTCCTATTGCCGGCATGTTAATTGGTAATGCTATGACCGGTATTTGCCTCGGGGCAAACACCTTTTTAAACAATATGAAATCTCAAAGAGATCATATTGAAGGTGCCCTTATGCTCGGTGCAACACCGAAAGAAGCAACTGCTCCCCTCATAAGGGACGCTTTTGATTCTGCTATTTTACCAACAATCAATTCCATGGTCGGTATGGGAATTATAAGCTTACCCGGCATGATGACCGGTCAAATATTATCCGGTGTATCACCGTTTACAGCAATTCAATATCAAATTGCTATCATACTCGGTATTTCAGGGAGTACTGCTTTCGCTGTCATTATCTTCTTACAGCTTGGATATAAAACATTCTTTAATAAACGCTGTCAGTTGAAAGAAATTGACTATGGTACGAGGTGAATGAACGGAGGAAATGAATTTATGGCTACTTTACCAAATTGTCAAAAATGTAATTCAGAATATACGTATGAGGATGGCGTTCTTTTCGTATGTCCAGAATGTGCTCATGAGTGGGGCAAAGAAGCAGAAGCTGAAAACAATGATGGTGCAAAAGTTGTAAAAGATGCAAACGGAAACGTTCTTCAAGATGGTGATGCTGTTACTGTAATTAAAGATTTAAAAGTAAAGGGTACTTCTTCAGTTGTGAAGATTGGTACGAAAGTAAAGAGTATTCGTCTAGTTGATGGAGATCATGATATTGATTGCAAAATCGACGGCTTCGGAGCTATGAAGTTAAAATCACAGTTCGTTAAGAAGGCGTAAATGTACGTGAAAGACACTGTTTTACAAGAAACAATTTCTCCACAAGAGTTACATAAGATTGTTCAAAAGAATACGGCGTATTATGACTTTAAATGGGGGAAAGTAGAGAATCCAGCACAAGGGAATACATGGAATTGGGTAGCCTTTTTCTTCCCAACTTTTTGGTTAGCTTATCGTAAAATGTATAAGTTATTTATTATACTTACGTTATTGGCGGTACCTAGTATATTTGTAACTCCTTTTATAGATGTTCCAGATGGGATTTATTTAACATTTAGTTTAGTTCTTCAATTAGGAATGATGATATTTACTGGATGGCAAGGAAACCGTTTATATTATAAGCATGCTGTTCGTGTTTTACATAAGGGAGAAGATATGCCGGATCACAAGAAGGCATATTACTTACAATCAAAGGGTGGCGCTAGTGCTGCTGGTATGATTGGTTTACAAGTTATAGTGGGGATAGTGTTTGGCGGAGCTATGTTCGGCCTTTCCCTCTTACCAACTGAGCCGAATATTAAAAATGTTGTTCGTTCAAGTGATGAAGGATTTACTTTAGAAGTTATGACTGATAATCCAACTTGGAAGTTCGTGAAGAAAGAAAAAGAGTATGATGTAGTAGAGTTTACTGGTTATGACTATACAGAGAAGAAAAACGTGAAAGTTAAATTCGCTGTTTATTTCGATGAAGATTATTTCGAGTGGCAAGAGGTATATGAAAATAATAAGAAGTTAAGTGAAGAAGAAGTAGAAGAATATCAAATTTACATTGAAGAAAATAGTTGGGGTTTCTAGATGAAAAATTTTCAAATTGAACTACATAAACTGCCGACAGAAAATACTGGAGAAATAATACTTAGTATAGATGAGAGTATTGTGTTTCAAGAAAAAACAGACATAATAGACCTGATTTGTCAGTTTTTTGACGCTTGGGTCGAGTTTTTTAAATATAATGATGCTACAATTTTCTTAGATGAATATGAAAAAAAGGTGGAATTTAAGAATAATGAAACTGCCTAAATGATTAACCATAATAAAATTAAACAACTTTTAGAATATGTAGATCGTGCTGAGGATAATGAAATTGAGCTAGAGTATGAATCTGAACCTATGACGATAGAATTGTTTAATAGTGAAGAAATAGAAGAAGGACAACTTGGTTATAGCTTTGATGAAGAAGGGCAAAGCTTAACCGGGAATGAAGAAGGAGATTGGAAAGAGGGATGGATTGGAATAGATTCGTATCTCGGTGATCCAATCTTTGTAGATAGTAATGATGAAAAATGCCCGGTTTATACAGCTTTGCACGGTGAGGATGATTGGGAGATAGAATGTATAGCGGAACGTATAGAAGATGTTATTGAGAAAGTGAAGGGTAGTGTGGAATAAATGTTTACGAAGAAATCGAGAAATATTTATAAAGCAGGGAGTCTTTGCGAATTTGCAAAGGCTTTTTTAAATGGAGGGATAGATGTGGAGAATGGAATAAAACAAGCTTTACCAGCAGAAGTAAAGCAGTTAATGGAGCAGTACATAGTAGGATTAAAAGAAATTTTTTTAGATGGAAAAATAGTCGGAGTATATGTTTACGGCTCTATCGCGCTAGGTGCATTTCATATAGAAACGAGCGATGTTGATTTTGTTGTAGTACTAAATGATTACGTGAATGAAGCTGAAAAACAACAAATTGTAGAGCTTCATAAGAAACTTATTGATAGTACGTTAGGTAAAAGAATGGATGGTATGTATATTCCACTTGCTGATTTAGGGAAATACAATGATGAAATGAATGAGTACGTGTATTGTGCAGATGGTAAGGCGAATATAGGTCATTGGGACATTAATGCGGTCACATGGTGGACATTGAAAAATCAAGGGATTACAGTTACGGGAAAAGAAGCAGAGGATCTTCCGTTTCAAATAAGGTGGGATGATGTAGTAAATACAATGAAATATAACGTAGAACATTACTGGAGTGAAAAAGCGAAGCGTCCTTATTTATTTTTCATAGAAGAATGGGTAGAATCAGCTGTCGTTACGATGGGACGTATTTTATATACGTTAGATCATAAAACAATTGTTTCAAAAGATAGAGGATTGCAATACTTGTTAGAACGCTCAGCGAAAGAATGGGAGCCTTTATTAAAAGAAGTAGAGCGAATGAGGCATGATCCAAAGGAGAAGAAGAAACTTTCTATTTGGAGAAGGGCTGATATGACGAAGAGATATTTGCTTAGTATGATTGAAGAGTGTAGGGGGAAGTGGTAGATGTGCTTATGTAATAAGACATCTGAATATACTGTTAGAACAAGAAGAGGGGGAGAAGAAATGGTTAATGTGCAAGTGTATGGGACGAAAGTGATTTGTGCGAGCTGCGTCGGAATGCCATCTTCAACAGAAACGTTTGAGTGGTTACAAGCGGCGATTGGTCGTAAATATGAAGGACAAGAAAATAAATTTAATTTCGAGTATATTGATTTTCAAAAAGAACAAGAAGATGAAGATAAAAAAGCATTCGCAGAGCGCGTAGTAGAAGAAGATTTATTTTATCCAGTCGTTCTTGTGAATGGAGAGATTGTTGGAGAAGGAAATCCTCGTTTGAAGGATGTTTACGAAGAAATCGAGAAATATTTATAAATGGAAAACCCACATATGCAAGAACAAGTACTAGAAGTACTAGATAAATTACGTCCGTTCTTACTTCGCGATGGCGGAGACGTTGAATTAGTAGACATTGAAGAAGGTATCGTAAAATTACGCCTTATGGGTGCATGCGGAAGCTGTCCAAGTTCTACAATCACACTAAAAGCTGGTATCGAGCGCGCGTTACTTGAAGAAGTACCAGGCGTTATTGAAGTAGAGCAAGTATTTTAAATGCCAAAAATGGGGACCACTTTTTTAACAATTCAAGAACTAGAAGAGAAAAAAGAATATTTATTAGGCCTTTCATCCGTTATACCAACATGGAATACAAGCTATCAATTTTTATTTAAAGAAATCCAGCAAGAATTATTGAGTAAAGTAAATGAAAAAATCGAAAGAAATCAATTCATTTTAAATATATGTGCAGATCAACAAGTAGGAGCATAAGTGGCGACTGCGATGATTCAGCATATTTATGAGCATTATCACATGCATGTTAAAGAATTAATCCCCCTTGGCCCCTATAAAAGCTTTTGGATTCGCAACAAAATTTATGTACTTGTTCCAATTGGAGAAATGGAGGAAGAAGTACTTGTAGAGATGAAAAAGCTCAGTGACTATATGAACCAGCAAGGGGATATGACTGTAGCGACTTTCGTTCCGACTATACACGGCTACTATGTAAGTGAGATAGAAGAACAAAATTACTGCTTATTAAAAGGTATGCGCACGTTAGAACGACATGCTATGTCATTAGGAAGTGAGCTTTCTATATTCCATAAACGAGGTGCATTCTTTCCAGAAGAAATTGAGCAATTAAGCCGTATTGGTGAATGGAAAGCGTTATGGGAAAAAAGGCTCGATCAATTAGAAAAGTTTTGGCAATCACAAGTGATGAACCACCCTACAGACGTATTCGATCAATTGTTTATCGAATCCTTCCCGTATTACTTAGGAGTTGCGGAAAATGCAATTCAGTATGTTGTCGATACAGAGATGGATGATACGCCGCAAATGACCGATGCGGCAACAATTTGCCAGGAGCGATTTACACCTTTATTATGGCACCAAACGAAGCGTCTAAAACTTCCTTTTGAGTGGGTGTATGATCATCCCACTCGAGATATAGCAGAATTGATTCGCTATATGATGATTGAAAAGAAGAAAGACTGGGAGCAAACAATTGTTCAATTCGTTACAGATTATGAACGGAATTATTCGCTATCCTCATTTGGTTGGCGCTTATTATTTGCAAGGCTCCTGTTCCCGCTCCACTACTTTGAAACGGTCGAACGATATTACCAAACTGGGAACGAAGAACAAAAAAGTATATATAGAGATCGCTTAGAAGCCATTTTACACGATGTGAACCGCTCTGAGCAATTTATGAGGAATTTTTATGGATCACTTCGTTTACCAATTGATAAGTTAGGGATTAGAAAATTAGATTGGCTATCTTAAATGAAAGAATCAAATCAACTACAAGAAAGAGCATTACAACTATTACAAGAACGCGGTGTAACAATTGACGATATTGCTGAACTTGTTCATTTTCTTCAAAAAAAATATCATCCAAATTTAGAGATGTCAGAATGCCGTTATAACGTTGAGCGTGTATTATCAAAACGTGAAGTACAAAACGCACTAATTACTGGTATCGAACTCGATGTCCTTGCTGAAAAAGGAATGTTAAGTGAGCCGTTACAAGATATCGTAAAACGTGATGAAGGCTTATACGGAATTGATGAAGTTATCGCACTTTCTATCGTTAACGTGTACGGCTCTATCGGTTTCACGAACTTTGGATATATCGATAAATTAAAACCCGGTATTTTAGAATACTTAAATGATAAATCAACTGGAAAAGTGCATACATTCCTTGACGATATCGTTGGCGGAATCGCTGCCGCCGCTTCAAGCCGTTTAGCGCACCGAGCTGATCACTCGGAATAAATGGATATCCATAAGTTAACGGTAGAAGAAGCAAATGAGATAAATACGTGGACGTACGAGGAGCCATATAATTTATATAACTTTTCAGGAGAGGTGGAAGTAATAGAAGAGTTATTAGATGGGACATATTATGGCTGTTGTGATGCTAATGGAGGGCTCGTTGGCTATTTTTGTTTTGGGGAAAATGCACAAGTGCCAGGGGGAAGAGATGCTAATTTATATGGGAGAGAAGAGGTAATTGATATTGGACTTGGCATAAAACCAGCTTTAACAGGAAAAGGCATGGGGAAAACATTTTTTCAAGCGGGAATAGCGTTTGCGGCGAAAGAATTTAATTCGAAAGTGTTCCGGCTGAGTGTAGCAACATTTAATACAAGAGCAATTACGCTATATAAAAATATAGGCTTTCAGCAAGGACCTATTTTTTTGAGCCGCGGAAGAGAATTTATGCTCATGGAATATGAAAGACCGTCAGCATAAATGCGATGGGTAATTAAGTATGCGGTAAAATCGATGAAACAAAATTGGTTACGAAATATGTTGATTGCCCTCGGTGCAGCTTTAGGTGTTATGTTAGCGACGATGTTATTGCTAGGCAATCAATCAGTAGAGCAAAGTGTGAAGGAACAAGTAGTAAGTCGGTATGGAGATTATAATTTACAATTCGGCTATATAAAAAATGATATGTATTTAAATAATGAAAGTTTAAAAGGAATAGATGGCTTAGAAAATGTTGAAAAAATATCAAAAGCACTTATACCGTATCCTTTTCCACATTATAAAGAATTATCGGGAAAGCCATCTTATTGGGGTGTTGAGCAAGATTCTCCAGAAATGCATTCTTATAAAATATTAGAAGGACGATATCCGAAAGAAGGTGCTGAAGTAGCACTGACAAAAGGGTATACAGATCGTGAAAATATACGGGTAGGAGATACGATTAAACTGCCATTTCCGCAGCATGGTGAAAAGACTGTGAAAGTTGTCGGTATTTTAAATCCACCGTTAATAGCGTCAATGGGGCATAGTGCTTATTTTCCAATCCATTGGCTTCAAAAAGAATTAAATTTACTAAATCAATTCAATCTCGTTCAAGTGAAAGTACAAGATATAAATGTGAAAAAAGCAATTGCTTTTGATGTACATAAAAAGATTGAAAATATAAAGGTGGACCAACGTACGTATGTAGATAAGGCATTTGAACGACTAAATGTAATGAAGCCATTAATTTTTAGTTTAGGTGGTATTGCCTTATTTGTTGTAGCCCTTTTAATAATGGGAAGTTTCTTCTTATCTGTCAGAAGTCGATTTAAGCAATGGGCATTATTACGTGCACTTGGTAGTAATCCAAATCAAATTATATTAGTCGTCTTATTAGAGGCTTTATGTATTGGGGCAATCGGATCGCTAGCAGGAGTTATTCTTGGAGCAGGTACGCAAACAATCGCCGCATCATTTATTAATAAATGGGTGAATATTGAGGGTGCAGGGAAAGAATCATTTTCGATTTCAGGCGAGATTTTACTCATTACGTTTTTACTAGGAATTGTTATGTCTATTATAGGGGCTATTATACCAGCTTTCATGGTTAGAAAGATTCCACCAGTTCAAGCACTTAGACCAGGTCTTCCTAGTAATGAGAAAAAAGAAAAAAGATGGAGTGCTTTTAGTGGTAGCATTCTAATCATTGGTACTGCTATTGGACTAACGGGTAACCTATTAGAGCGGTATATCGGTTTTAATCCAAGTGCGATAGGTGCGCTGTTATTTGCGGTCGGTTTGTTATTTGCGATTCCGTTATTTATTCGGATGATAGCACCAGTGATTGCAAAACCACTTCAAATGATATTACGAATTGAAACGACGATTAGCAGCCGGAATGTAATTCGTTATCGAAATAAGGCAGCTGTATCGGTTGCTATACTAGCATTTGGTTTTATGTTAGCACTTGTTGGAACGATGTATATAAACTCTATTTACGAAGGTATGAAAGATGGGTTACAAAAACATTTACCAGCTGATTTAGTAATAAGAATTCCAATAGAGTCGCAAAGTACTGAAGTATTACCATTTAGTTGGATGGAGAAGGTTAAAAAAATTGATGGTGTAGAAGAGAGCGTAGCAAATGTTACTGACTTTACAGCGAAGCTTGTAAATTATGATTTTAAAAAAGCGGATCAAGAGTGGTATGAAAATGTGAGGAAAGATGATTTTGAATATGATGTGATAGAAGTTGTGGGGAATGATATTGTTACTTATCAAAAAGTAACAAAAGCGAAAGTGATTACAGGACAAGATTTAAATAAGCCATTACAAGATGGTGAGGGAGTCGTTACGAAGAGAACTGCTAAAACATTAGGGATTCAGTTGCATGATACGATTGAAGTACAAGGAAAAGGGAAAGAAAAACAAACGATTAAAGTCGTTTCGATTATTGAGCAAGGATTAAGGGGAAGAGGATTAGACATTTTCGTAAATGAACAATGGGTTCGTGATAAGTTTTACGTGCAAGGATATGAAGCGATTCAAATTATGACAAATTCTAAGCAATCATTTGAATCGATTAAAAAGCAAGTAAAACAAATTACAAATAATAAAGAGAACGTAGAAGTTATTAATAGCCATGAGTTATTAAAAGAACAGGAGCAGTTATTATCGCAAATGATGATGTTAATTCGCTTGTTAGTTGTAATTGTTTTCATTATTTCTGGAATAGGGTTAATGAATGCGATTGTCTCAAGTTTACATGAAAGACGTGCTGAAATTAGTATGATTCGTGCGGTAGGGGCTATTCCGAAGCAAATGAGACGGATTGTTTTATTAGAAGGAACTTTACTTGGAGCGATAGCTGGTTGTATTGGCATTTTTGGCGGGATTTTGTTTAGCTATATTGTGTTATCAAGCTTAGATCTAACGGTTATTATCATTCCGTATAATCAAGTTTGCATATTAGCTTTTGCTAGTGTGGTGCTTGGAGCAGGGGCAGCGATGATTGCTTCATTACAATTAAGAAAGTTCAAATTAAGTGATACTTTAAAGGAATTATCGGCATAAGTGACAAAAAAATACAAAATAGTAGGGATTTTGCATTTTCGAATAGAATATATAGATTGGCAAATAGAGAGAGAAGGGGATATCGGGATGAATATTATTGAAATGGAAGGGTTAGAAAAATCGTTTGATATTGGGGATAGTAAAGTAAAGATCTTAAAAGATATTAATCTTCAAATTCAAAAAGGAGATTTTGTTTGTATTATGGGGGCAAGTGGATCGGGGAAAACGACTTTACTTCAGTTGTTAGGTGGATTAGATATTCCATCAGTAGGTAGTATTCGAGTTGATGGTACGGAGATTTCAACATTAAAAGAAAAAGAGCTCGCTTTATTTAGAAGGCATAAAATCGGTTTTATTTTTCAACAGTTTAATTTAATTCCAGTGTTTAATGCGGAGGAAAATGTAGGGTTGCCTTTACTATTAGATAATGTTTCGCAAAAGAAGGCAACGGTGACAGCAAATCGTTTATTAGAGCTCGTTGGATTGAAAGGAAAAGAAAAGCATTTACCAGCACAGTTATCAGGTGGGCAACAGCAAAGGGTTGCGATAGCAAGAGCTTTTGCAAATGAGCCGGCTATTATATTAGCTGATGAGCCAACAGGGGCATTAGATTCAGAAAATAGTAAAAATATCATTGCAGCACTTCGCAATGCATGTGATGAATTAGGGCAAACAGCTGTCATTGTAACGCACGATCCGTTCGTAGCGGCCCATGCTGATAAAGTCGTTTTCTTATTAGATGGCGAAGTGATTCATGAGCATGCTGAAAGTAAAGGATGGAAATTTCGAAATATCCCGCAACAAGTTACTCAAATTCAAGAGATTATGAATCGTCACTTTAAAGTAGGAGGTAAAGATGATGCGATGGGTAATTAAATGAAACATGTAATCGTTTATGCACACCCGAATACCGAAAGCTTCAACCATGCAATTTTAGAAACTGTAAAAAGTGAATTAGAAGGAAAAGGTCATGAAGTACGCGTTCGTGATTTATACGAATTAAACTTCAATCCAGTATTAGGTGCTTCCGATTTCATCTCATTTTCCCAAGGAAATACACCAGGAGATATTAAAGAAGAACAAAAGCATATCACTTGGGCTGATAGTATTACATTCATTTACCCAGTTTGGTGGGCGGGTCTTCCTGCTATTTTAAAAGGATACGTTGACCGTGTATTTAGCCACGGCTTCGCTTATGCTTACGGTGAAAATGGTATTGAAAAGTTATTAAGCAGTAAAAAAGGATTGTTATTATCTACGATGGGAAATTCGAAAGAAGTATACACAGCAGGCGGTATGTTTGATGCAATGAAAAAAACAGCGGATGTTGGTATTTTTGAATTTACAGGCATTGAAACACTTGAGCATACATTCTATACAAGTGTTCCTTCTGTGGATGACAGTGTACGTAAACAATATCTTGAAGAAGTTAAAGACGTAGTGAATCGTACGTTTTAAATGTTTATTTTTACATTATGTGTTTTATTCTTTGTTCTATGGAAGATATATAAAATAAATGAAATGAAAAAAAGCGCGGGAAAGCTTATTGCAGCATACCCTCGAGTGAAGCGACGTTGGATTGCCTTACTTGGACCAGCGTACTTTATCGGACAATGTATGTATATATATGCTCAATACGTAAGTGGTGATATGGGTACATTTGAACAGTTTCTCATTCAGTCAGGTAGTTATGCTGTAGCAAGTTGTTTTATGACTTTAATAGCTATCCATCTTATTAAAAGTGTACAAATATATGAAAAAGGTGTAATAGATGGATTGAACTTTTATTCATATGAAGAATTAAAAGGCTATAAAACATCAACATGGGAAAATCCAAAAGAAAATATATTTTTATATCGCGGGCGAGAAAAAATGAATGACAATGTGAATTTACTTATTAGACAAGAAGATATGAATGAATTAGAAAGCATTCTTCAAAGATATATTCCGAAATTGATGATGAAATAAATGTATAAAGGTTATTTAATTGACTTAGATGGTACGATGTATCGTGGTGAAGAACAAATTGAAGAAGCAAGCGACTTCGTGAAAGCATTAGGAGAGCGCGGCATTCCGTATTTATTCGTTACGAATAACTCAACTCGTAAACCAGAACAAGTTGCAGAAAAACTTGTTCGTTTCGATATTCCAGCGAAAGCAGAGCAAGTATTCACAACGAGTATGGCGACAGCGAATTTCATTTATGAACGTAAACAAGATGCAACTGTATATATGATTGGTGAAGAAGGCTTACATGATGCTCTTGTGGAAAAAGGATTTGAACTTGTGGATGAAAACCCTGATTTCGTTGTTGTTGGTTTAGATCGCGACATCACATATGAAAAATTAGCAAAAGCGTGTCTTGCTGTACGTAACGGTGCAACGTTTATTTCTACAAATGGAGATATTGCCATTCCAACTGAGCGTGGATTATTACCAGGTAACGGTTCATTAACATCAGTTGTTACAGTATCAACAGGTGTGGAGCCAATCTTTATCGGAAAACCAGAATCAATCATTATGGAACAAGCATTAAAAGTGCTTGGCATAGGAAAAGATGAGGCATTAATGGTTGGGGATAACTACGATACGGACATTTTAGCGGGAGTAAATGCTGGTATGCATACTCTTCTTGTCCACACTGGAGTCACAACTGTGGAGAAGTTAACAGAATATGAAGTTCAACCGACGCAAGTTGTGCATAACTTGACGGAGTGGATTGAGAAAATGTAAATGGGGGAAGCACGCACTACGAAAGACGAGATTGTCCAATTGTTGAAAGTAAAGGGAGAGCATACGGTAGCAGAATTAGCTGACGTTTTAGAGATTACAGAAATGGCGATTCGAAGACATTTAAGTAATCTTGAGAAAGATGGATTCATTTATTCTAAGATGGTCAGGCAACATGTCGGAAGACCAACTTATTTGTATGGGTTAAGTGAAAAGGGAGAAGATACATTCCCGAAAGAATATAAGCAATTTGCGATTGATATGCTAGAAGATTTAGCTCGAATGGGCGATGAAAAAATACTTCGTTACGTTTTGAAAGAAAGAACGAAGCGAATGGAAGAACAATTACAAAAGAGGATCAGTAATCAAAAGAACTTAGCATATAAAGTGCAAGAGGTAGCAGCAATGCAAGAGAAAAATGGTTATATGGTTCAAATAAAGAGAGATGGAGAAAACTCTTTCGTAATTGAAAAGCAAAACTGTCCGTTAAAGGAAATTGCAGAGAGATTCCCGCAAGTATGTGAAGATGAAAAAGAGATGTATAAGCGTTTATTTGCGAATGCAGATGTAAAGACACTAGCAAATATGTGCGAGGGTGATTGTAGTTGTTCTTACCAAGTAAAAGAGAAAAAATGAATGCTTATGAGATCCCCGGGAATACCTTTTGGGGATCTTATATTGTATGTGAGAAAGAAAAGGGAAAAGGGAGAAGGGTAAATGTACTTCGTAGACAGAAAAAAAATAGAACAAATGCTAGTATGTTTAGAACGAGCAACAAATACATTTCAAGAGAAGAAGATATATGAAACCGAGTTTGAATTTTATGCATTAGAGCGCATAACCCATCTTATGATTGATTGCGTATTAGATGTAGGGAATGCGATGATTGATGGATTTATTATGCGCGATCCAGGAAGCTATGAAGATATTATCGATATTTTAATGGACGAGCGAGTGATAAGTGCAGAAGAAGGACAAGGACTGAAAGATATTATCCTTCTTCGAAAAATGCTTACGCAAGATTATATTCAAATGAATCATGATGAATTATATAAGACGATTCAAAAACATATTGCAGTGGTAGAGAAATACCCAGCAAATATTCGCAGTTATTTAGAGAAGGAATTAGGGCCTGTATCTGCATTTGTACCAGAATAATTGGAACGTGAACTCGCACTAGAAATTGTCCGTGTAACAGAAGCAGCAGCATTAGCATCCGCACAGTGGATGGGCCGCGGAAAGAAAAATGAAGCAGATGATGCAGCAACTACAGCTATGCGTGATATGTTCGATTCAGTAAACATGGCAGGTACAGTTGTAATTGGTGAAGGAGAACTTGATGAAGCACCGATGTTATATATTGGTGAAGAACTAGGAACAGGTATCGGTCCAGAAGTAGATATCGCCGTTGACCCATTAGAAGGTACAAACATCGTTGCAAAAGGTCTTGCAAATGCAATGGCAGTTATCGCAATCGCAGATAAAGGAAACCTTCTTCACGCTCCTGATATGTACATGGAAAAAATCGCGGTTGGTCCAAAAGCAGCTGGTAAAATTAGCTTAGATGATCCAATTGAAAAAACAATTGAAATTGTAGCAGAAGCTAACAATAAAAAGATTCGTGATCTAACAGTTATCATTCAAGAACGTGAACGTCATCAAGATATTATTGACCGTGTTCGCGCAAAAGGCGCACGTGTGAAATTATTTGGTGATGGCGATGTTGGTGCATCGATCGCAACAGCACTACCTGGAACAGGTATCGACTTATTCGTAGGTGTTGGCGGAGCTCCAGAAGGCGTTATTTCTGCAGCAGCATTAAAATGCCTTGAAGGTGAAATGCAAGCTCGCTTAGTTCCAATGAACGAAGAAGAAGAAGCTCGTTGTCGTGAAATGGGATTAGAAGATCCTCGTCAACTTCTTATGTTAGATGACTTAGTATCTGGTGATGATGCAATCTTCTCAGCAACAGGTGTTTCTGCTGGCGAGTTATTAGACGGCGTGAAATTCCTTGGCGGAGATTTAGCTGAAACATATTCTATCGTTATGCGTTACAAAACAAGAACAGTACGTTTCATTAAAACGCATCACCATTTAGATCATAAACCACACTTAAACTTAGATATTTAAATGGAAGAACGTTTCTTTCTGTACGACGATACTGTCGCTACAAAAACTCGTTTCGTTAGCTTTATGGGGGAAAATGAGCGTCATGATTTAGCGCTTTTATACTCCGATCGTCATTACGGTAAAACAATTGTCCTTGATATGCAGAGCAATAAATTTGCAATCATCGGTCCTGACGATTTAAACGAACCAGGCTACTTAGAGCACGCATTTTCTATGACTGAAGAAATTGCAGAAGAATTACGCTCATTTTTATTTGAACTTATATAAATGCAGAAAGTACAACTTTCTTGGAGTTTATATGAAAATCAGCAAAACACAATCGAAAAATATTGTAAAAATTGCGGACGTAATACCCTCTTTACTGATACGAATATTCGCAGGCATAACGCCAATGGAAAAAACATATACCGCTTTTCCATTTATAAATGTCCGAACGATCATACGTGGAATCAAAAACTGCGCATTTATAAATCATTTACTGATCATGTGGAAACGATCGATATGATTCAGCAAGACCAAACAGAAACAACTACTACCATTTCTATGACACAACATAAAGAAAGTGGCATAGTTGAAATCACGATCGTATTAGACATCGTTTTCGGCTCCCACCGAATTGATAAAGTGTTATCCACATATATTTCTGACTGGAGCCGTACACTCATTGTGGATAAAATTAAAAATGGGGATATTCAATTGAACGGACAACAAATGAAACCAAATACATTACTTTCTGAAGGCGATCATATCTCGATTTGTTTGTAAATGATGGAGCAAAAGCAAGAAATTCATGCTACGGTGAGCATTAATAATGTTCAGTACGAAGTAATTAAAAACTTTCGTGACGGTTTTAGTGAAGAAGCATTTAAAGAGCGCTATGCAGAAATTTTAAATAAATATGATTATATCGTTGGGGACTGGGGATATGAGCAACTTAGATTGCGCGGATTCTTTGATGATAGTAACCAACGTGCGACATATGATACGAAAATTAGTACTTTATCAGAGTATTTATATGAGTACTGTAACTTCGGTTGTGCACACTTCGTATTAAGAAAAGTGAAGAAATAAGTGAAAAAACAAATTTTACTTTCCCTTCTCACTCTTTCCTTATTTGCAGGCTGCCAATCAACGAATAAAGCCGAAATGGAACGTGAGGAAGGAAGCCGTGTTCTCGTTTCCAACAAAAACGACATGTATCATACGGAAAATACAAATACAAGGCTCACAAGAGTCGGCTATTCATCTAAACAAAAGCATGAAGTATCTAACAAACAAGTAGGAGCTATTAACCGTGAGAAAGTCGCTGAAATGATTACAAGCATGACAGTCAAACTTCCTGACGTTACAAACGCTGCCACACTCGTTACCGACGATGAAGTTTTCGTTGTGTATCGTGCAAACACAACGGACCCAAAACTTGTAGCGGATCAAGTATATAAAACTGCTTTGTCCATCGTTCCTCGCTATTATAAAGCATATGTATCAACAAACCAAAAGTTGATTTCTCAAATTCAAGGCCTTCAATCTGGCGCATTAAATGATACAGAGTATACACAAAGCATCGATATGTTAAAGCGTGAAATGAGCAAAAATCCTCATTTGAATAATACGGGGGATCAGACTTTGAATGATATGATTAAAAAGTAAATGAGAGTAAAAGAAGTAGCTGATTTAGTTGGAATTAGTGTGCGCACACTGCATCATTACGATGAAATTGGATTGTTAATCCCAGACGAGACGACAGAGTCTGGATATCGTCTGTATTCCAATGAAAATTTAGAGACATTGCAGCAAATTTTGTTTTTTAAAGAGCTTGGCTTCCCTTTGAAGAAAATTAAAGAAATTATCATGAGTCCATCATTTGATCGCGAAGAGGCACTACAGCTTCATAAGAAAATGCTTCTTGAAAAGCGTGCCAGATTAGATAGGGTGATTGCGACGATTGATAAAACAATTCAGCATACAAAAGGAGAGATTGAAATGACGAACAAAGAGAAATTTGAAGGATTCGATTTCAGCCATAACCCATATGAAGAAGAAGCACGTGAAAGATGGGGAGACGCAGCTGTAGATAAAGCGAACGAATATGCAAAAGGTATGTCAAAAGAGAACCAAGAAGAGTTTAATACTATTTATAGAAATTTAGCGGCACTGAGACACGGTGCACCAGATTCTAAAGAGGCGCAGTACGCTATTAAAGTATGGTACGATTACTTGCAAAACTTTAGTCACTATTCATTGGACGCTTTTAAGGGCCTCGGTCAAATGTACGTCGCTGATGAGCGCTTTACGAAAAATATCGATAAGTTTGGCGAGGGGTTAGCGCAGTTTATGTGTGATGCGATGGAGATTTATGCGGATCGTAATAAAAAATAAATGCATAATAGATATGTACATATATTAGAAAGCGGTGAAAGTATGGTTTCAAATACTGTAATTGCCAGCATCATCATGCAACTCGTTGTTTCGGTTCTGGTCCCAATTATTGTACTCGTTTATTTCCGTAAAAAATATAATATTAATTGGAAAGTGGTCGGAGTTGGTGTTCTTATCTTTATCGGATTTACCCAAATTCTCGAAACACCATTTCACCTATTTATGCGCGGTAATTCAGCAATCGCTCCATTTTTAGAAAATCCATTTATCTTCGCACTTTATGGCGGGCTAACTGCTGGTATTTTTGAAGAATTAGGACGCTTCGTTGCCTTCTTCTTCCTACTAAAAAAATATCTAGAATATAAAGATGGCTTTGCTTACGGAATTGGTCACGGCGGGATAGAATCTATTTTAGTTGGCGGATTCTCTGCATTGCAAACTCTTATATTCGCAAATGCTATTAACGATGGTAGCTTCGCTCAAATGGCAGAAAAACTACCTCAATTAAATCTTGTAAAGGACATGTTAATCGAGCAGCCTGCCTATTTTTACTTCCTTGGTAGCGTAGAAAGAATTATGGCACTCGTATTGCAAATTTCCTTTACAATGCTTGTCTTATACGCAGTAAAACAAAAGAAGTACATCTTCCTTGTATACGCTATATTATTCCACGCATTTGTAGACTTTTTCGCAGCACTTTACCAAACAAAAACGATCAACATCTTTGTTGCAGAAGGGATCACTCTTCTACTAACAATTTGTGCTCTCGTTGTGATTCGCAAAATGAAAGAGAAATTAATGAGTGTGCCGGAGTAATTGTCCACAACATATGCACAATCCAATCAAAAATTAGAATACCTGAGCAATCTAACTAAAACATTTGTGAATGAAAATGTGTTTTATGAACAATTAGATAAGAAAATCTATAAAGAGTACAAACATGCAGCATATAGTGTTCGTAAAAAAATCTCATTTAAAGAAGTGGCCGATGAGGAATTTATTTTTAGGCAAAAAACAGCTGTCGGCTGTCGCAGTAGAGTGGTGCTTCAAGATTCGTTTATTCATCCAGATCGCCAAGTATACTTTTTCGCTTCCTTTTCTCAAAATGAAGTAGAGGAGTTGCATAAGTATATCGTTATAGATGCAGAAACAAAGAGGGAGCTGCGAGGAGGAAAAAGCTATCATCGTTGCGATAATCCATAAATGCAACAACAAATACTGAATACAATGCATATTATTTTTTTCATAATTGTACCTCAATTTTCTACCCCACTATTTGCTGGCAGTAACTGTCCGATTGGTGAAACTTTATTATCCACATTACTTTTCCACATACTTAGATTACTATTCCGTTTCCAAGAAAAAGGAATTATTTCCACATTTGTCGAAGTATATAGCGTCAACTTGAAAGATGGGGATGAATTATGAATGAAGAAAATTATTGTCATACGACATTGTTCCGCAACTGGACAAAAACGTGATGCAGAATTAACGACTGCCGGAAAAGATCAAGCTAACACCCTTGCTACATTCCTCTTAGAAAATCAGCTACAAATAGATCATATTATTTCGAGCCCATTTGTCCGAGCTATCGATTCTATTCGGCCCTATGCGCTCCAAGCTAACCTATCTATCGAAGAGGATGAACGATTAGCTGAACGTATATTAAGCAGCGTTCTGATGGATGATTGGATGCAAAAACTAGAATCTACTTTTACAAACATAGATATTGCCTTTTCAGGCGGAGAGTCAACAAAACAAGCGACGGACCGTGCTATATCGCTTATCCAAGACGTTTTAAAATTAAACCATACTACAACACTACTCGTTACACATGGAAACCTACTTACACTCATTTTAAAGCACTTTGATCATACGATCGGCTTTAATGAATGGAGCACTTTAACGAATCCTGATGTTTACGAAATTACAATCGATGAACAAAGTACCATAAAACGATTATGGAAAGCATCGTCCAAGTAGATGTATGAAGATGTACTTTCTTTACTACATAAAACAAATATTTCTTATGAAAAGTTTGAACACGAGCCAGTACTCGATTATGAGACAGATCGTATCGTGCGTGAAAGACTTGGTTTACAAGGAACTCCAAGTAAAAGCTTATTTTTAAAATCAAAATCCGGAGATTATTTCGTATTTTTTACGTTAGAGGGTACTCGGCTCGACCGAGGAGAAATGAAAGAAATAACGGGAGAAATCTTATCACTCTGCTCTCCACATGAGTTACGAGAAACAACTGGTTGCACGCCAGGATGCGTAGCTCCTTTCGGTTATTCACAAGATGTAACGATTATTGTGGACAGTTCCATTTATACGTACGATAAAATTTTGATTACACCTGGTGTACCCGAATTTACAATTGAATTATCCACAGAGGAATTAAAAAAGATTGTATTCACATGCCCAAATACTGTTTTAGAGTACAAACAAAAAGAGAGCTAAATGACAAAACAAACAGAATATAAGCGCAAGCCCGAATGGTTGAAAATTAAGTTAAACACGAATGAAAACTATACAGGCTTAAAGAAAATGATGCGTTCTAAAAATCTTCATACCGTTTGTGAAGAGGCAAAATGTCCGAATATTCATGAATGCTGGGCTGTAAGAAAAACAGCAACATTTATGATTTTAGGTGCGGTTTGTACACGTGCTTGTCGTTTTTGTGCGGTTAAAACAGGCTTACCAACTGAGCTTGATTTACAAGAACCAGAACGCGTAGCAGATTCAGTAGTACAAATGGGCTTAAAGCACGTTGTTATAACAGCGGTTGCACGTGATGATTTAAAGGACGGCGGAGCAGCTGTTTTTGCTGAAACAGTACGAGCTGTACGTCGTAAAAACCCATTCACGTCTATTGAAGTATTACCATCTGATATGGCTGGGGTAGAAGAAAACTTAAAAATGTTAATGGATGCAAAACCAGATATTTTAAACCATAACATTGAAACAGTACGTCGATTATCTAACCGAGTTCGCGCTAGAGCAAAGTATGACCGTTCATTAGAGTTTTTACGTCGAGCAAAAGAAATGCAGCCTGATATTCCAACTAAATCGAGCATTATGGTGGGATTAGGTGAAACAAGAGAAGATTTAATTGAAGCAATGGATGACTTACGTGCAAACAATGTGGATATTTTAACTCTTGGACAATATCTACAACCATCTAAGAAGCATTTACCAGTTCTTAAATATTACCCACCAGCAGAATTTGCAGAGCTTAAAGAAATTGCACTTAGCAAAGGATTTAGCCACTGTGAAGCTGGTCCACTTGTACGTTCTTCTTATCATGCGGACGAGCAAGTACGTTCTGCAAAAGAGAAAACAGCAGAAGCGAAATAAATGCTTCGAAAAATTTCTCTTTTGCTTTCGATTTGTTTTCTTCTTCACCAAAACATCGCTTACGGTGAAGATAATCAGCAAAGCATATACGAAAAGCGCATGGCACTATATAAAGAAACCGAGCAATCTTCAGGCATTCCATGGTATTACTTAGCTGCAATGGATCAATATGAAAGAAATATACGGAGCGTAAGAAAAGATATTCCGAAAAAACCAGATGCCATCATTTCCCTTTATTTCAAACCAGAAATTTGGGCTGGACCTGTTAATAGTAACGATACTCTTCCCCATACGATTTCTTTATTTGGCGGAATGGGTTTAGATGGTGACAAAGATGGATTTGCAAATGCAAATAACGACCGTGATCTTCTGCATACCGCAGCAACTATTTTAAAGAAACAAGGAACGTCAGAAGAACGTATTAACATTATGCTTTGGGAATATTATAGCCGTGCGAAAACAGTTGATTTAATTACCGAATACGCCCGAATTTATAAACATTATGGACGTATTAATTTAGAAGGAAATGCTTTTCCTCTCCCAATTCGCAGTGACCATAGCTACCGTAGTACTTTTGGTGCTGGCAGAAGTTTTGGCGGAAGAAGAATTCATGAAGGAACTGATATTTTTGCAGGATATGGCGTACCAGTAAGATCCACTTGCTATGGCATTATTGAGACGAAAGGATGGAACCGTCTTGGTGGATGGCGTATCGGCATTCGGGATCTTCATAATAATTACCATTATTACGCTCATTTAGGCGGGTTCTCAAAAGAAATACAGCTTGGACAAATGGTTGAGCCTGGAAAAATAATCGGATTTGTTGGTAGCACCGGTTACGGCCCTCCTGGCACAGCCGGAAAATTCCCGCCCCACTTACATTTCGGCATGTATAAAGACAATGGGTATACAGAATGGGCTTTCGATCCATACATGCATTTAAGTCTGTGGGAACGAAAAGAACGAGCAAATACAAAACGATAAATGCAAGGGTTATGGATTGTGAATAACAGCATTCAGCCAACGTTAATGAAATATGGGGAAGTAGAGACGCAAAAAATGGCGACAGCAGTCATGACGAAGGCGGTAAAGGATAGAATTAATGAAGGATTCGACGTCGATTCATTAATGAAAGTACAAACGGATCGGAACGGAAAAGTATCTACAATTAATTTAAATACAAAGCAAGTAAATGAAATCGTAACATCAACGACCACATACATAGAAAAATATTTACAGCAAGTAGAACAAGGGAATTTGAAGGAGCTAGGTATTTCTGAAAAAAACGGGGCGACTATGGCGGTTCCTTTTGGTCGTGTAACGGATAATGTGCTTCTCGGAAATATGGGGCCAGATATTCCGATTGATTTCACGACAATCGGTCATGTAAACACGGGCATTAAACAAAAAATTGAGCCGCATGGGATTAATAATACAGCGATTCAAATTGTTATGGAAATGGAAGTAACGTTGCAAGTGATTATTCCATTTCATACGAAAGAAATAAAAGTGAAACAAGATGTTCCGATTGCAACGCGCATTGTTCAAGGAGAAGTGCCTACTTATTATGGAAGTGGTGGCGTTGTTGTACCGGATAAAAAGAAAACGGATAGTTAGATGGTTAATGTAGAGCCCATTATAATCGATAATTATACGTTTATTGCGGTTAGTGTAAAACTTCCAAAGACAAATTTGCTAGCTGTAATGAGCGATAAAGGATATATTATGTGTGGTGCATTAGATGTAGGTCTTTTAAATGAGAAGTTAGGTGATCGGGGAATTATTGCTGGCCGTGCGGTTGGTGTAAGAACGATTGAACAACTTCTTGAAGCACCGTTAGAATCCGTAACGACTGGAGCGGAAGCGCTAGGTATTCCAGTAGGAACGATTGGAAAAGAAGCATTATTAAAAATGAGATAAGTGGATATTGGCGATCATGTGGATCGTTTTCATAGTATTTCGGAAGCGACAAATGGGCTTGGAAATACGAAGCTTTTAAATGAGGCGTTATATGATTATGTAACGATTGGAAATAATGAAGGAATTACATTGGCGAAGGAGCATTTGAATCGTCTATATGATGATGCTGGGTTTGAGGTGCTCGTAGCGAATTTATTTGAAAAAGAGGGTGTACGTCCGGCATGGGCGAAGCCTTATAAATTACATACAACGACAGACGGGATTACGATTGCCTTTATCGGGTTAACGGTAGCGTATCCAGAGTTTTATCATATGTTAGACTGGCATATTGAAGATCCGCTTATCCATTTAGAATCCATTTTAGAAGAAGTGAAAGATGAGGCGCATATTACAGTTGTCCTATCTCACCTTGGAAAAAGCATGGATGAGTATATGGCGGAGCATTATGATATAGATGTTATTTTAGGTGCACATACGCATCATTTATTTGAGCGTGGTGTTCTTATGAATAATACTTTACTTTGTTGTTGTGAAAAGTGGGGCCGTTACGTTGGGCACGTGCAGCTTACTGTGGATAAAGAGGATAAGAGACTGTTGAAAAAGGACGGTAGAGCGATTAAGACAGAGCGGTTAGGAGCGTATAGTGAACCGTTATCCACAATTGAAATGCTGCAGGAAGAAAGCAAACATATCATGGCAGAGCCTGTCGTTCATTTAAAAGATGCATTGCTTGTTGATTGGTTTCATGAGACACCATTTTCGCACATGTTAGCAAGTGCGCTGAAAACGTGGTGTGGTGCAGAGATTGGAATGGTGAATGCTGGCGTACTTCTTGAAGGATTAGAAGAGGGTGTTGTGACGCGCGGAGATATTCACGGAATCTGTCCACATCCAATTAATCCGTGTGCGTTGAAAGTGTCAGGAAAGACATTAAGAGAAGTGATTTTGAAAGCGCGCCGCCCGAATATGGAGAATCTTGAGGTGAAAGGATTCGGATTTCGAGGAAAAGTGATGGGGAAAATGATTTACGCTGGTGTAGAAGTCATTCCAGATACGATTCCAGGCAATAAACTTTTACTGGAAGACGTATTAATTAACGGAGAATCGCTAGAGTTAGAGCGTATATATACGGTAGGAACGATTGATATGTTTACATTCGGATACTTATACCCAGAGTTATCCACACTTTCTGACAAACAATATTATATGCCAGAACTACTTAGAGATGTGTTAACAGACATGTTGATAACTCATACATCTTCCGTCAAACTATAGATGGCGAAGCAACTGCCAGATATCGGCGATTATAAATATGGTTTCAAAGACAAAGACGTTTCGATTTTCCGTGCTGGACGCGGTTTAACAAAAGAAATCGTTGAAGAGATTTCACGTATGAAAGAAGAACCACAGTGGATGTTAGACTTCCGTTTAAAATCACTGGATAAGTTCTATGAAATGCCAATGCCACAATGGGGCGGCGACTTAAACGACTTAGATTTCGATGAAATTACGTACTACGTAAAACCATCTGAGAAATCTGAGAAGTCTTGGGATGAAGTACCTGAGGAAATTAAAGCGACATTTGATAAATTAGGTATTCCTGAAGCAGAGCAAAAATATTTAGCTGGTGTATCTGCACAGTACGAATCTGAAGTTGTATACCACAACATGAAAGAAGACCTAGAAGCTCTAGGAATCGTCTTCAAAGATACAGATAGCGCATTAAAAGAGAACGAAGATATTTTCCGTGAGCATTTTGGAAAAGTAATCCCACCAACAGACAACAAATTCTCTGCATTAAACTCTGCAGTTTGGTCTGGTGGATCATTTATCTACGTTCCAAAAGGTATTAAAGTGGATACACCACTTCAAGCGTATTTCCGTATTAACTCTGAAAATATGGGACAATTCGAGCGTACGCTTATCATCGTAGACGAAGGCGCACACGTACATTACGTAGAAGGTTGTACAGCACCTGTTTACACGACTAACTCACTTCATAGTGCGGTAGTAGAAATCATCATTAAGAAAGATGCATATTGCCGTTATACAACAATCCAAAACTGGGCGAACAACGTATACAACCTAGTTACAAAACGTGCGGTTTGTGAAGAAAACGCAACGATGGAATGGATTGACGGTAACATCGGATCTAAATTAACGATGAAATACCCAGCAGTTATCTTAAAAGGCGAAGGCGCTCGTGGTTTAACATTATCTATCGCGATTGCTGGTAAAGGCCAACACCAAGATGCTGGTGCGAAAATGATTCACTTAGCACCAAACACATCTTCAACAATCGTTTCTAAATCGATTGCCAAGCATGGTGGTAAAGTAACTTACCGTGGTATCGTACAATTCGGACCAAAAGCGAAAAACTCTCGCTCTAACATCGAGTGTGACACGTTAATCATGGATAACCAATCTACATCTGATACAATTCCTTACAACGAAATCAAAAACGATTACGTTTCACTTGAGCATGAAGCGAAAGTATCTAAAGTATCAGAAGAACAATTATTCTACCTAATGAGCCGCGGTATTTCTGAGCAAGAAGCTACAGAAATGATCGTAATGGGCTTCATCGAGCCATTCACTCGCGAACTTCCAATGGAATACGCAGTTGAAATGAACCGCCTAATCAAGTTTGAGATGGAAGGTTCTATTGGTTAAATGTCATTTAATAATTTAGATACGTTATACCGTCAAGTTATTATGGATCATTACAAAAATCCTCGTAACCATGGCGTGTTAGAAGATAGTGTTACCGTTAACTTGAACAATCCAACTTGCGGAGATCGTATTCAACTTACGATGAAAGTAGAAGAAGGTATTGTGCAAGAAGCGAAGTTTGAAGGAGAAGGATGTTCTATCTCAATGTCTTCAGCTTCAATGATGACACAAGCAGTAAAAGGTAAGAAAATTGAAGAGGCACTTCAGCTTTCTAAAATTTTCTCTGACATGATGCTAGGAAAAGAGTACGATGACAGCATTGATTTAGGAGATATTGAAGCATTACAAGGCGTATGCAAGTTCCCTGCACGTATTAAATGTGCAACATTAGCGTGGAAAGCGTTAGAAAAGGGCTTAAACGAAGATAAGTAAATGAATATTCATGAAATACGCAAACAGTTTCCAATTCTTGATCAAAAAGTGAACGGCAAACAACTTGTTTATTTCGATAGTGCAGCAACTTCTCAAAAACCAATTCAAGTCATTGAAACGTTAGAACGTTACTATAAAGAATATAATTCTAACGTGCATCGCGGTGTTCATACGCTCGGTACGAAAGCTACCGACGCGTATGAAGGTGCACGTGAGAAAGTTCGCAAGTTTATTAACGCGAAATCAATGGAAGAGATTATTTTCACGCGCGGAACGACAACTGCATTAAATACAGTAGCAGCTAGCTATGGTCTTGAAAATGTAAAAGAAGGCGATGAAATCGTTATTTCTTACATGGAACACCATAGTAACATCATTCCGTGGCAACAAGTTGCGAAGAAAACTGGCGCAACTTTGAAATACCTTCCGCTTCAACCAGACGGTACAATTTCTATTGAAGATGTTCGTCAAACAGTTACACCGAATACAAAAATCGTTTCTATTATGCACGTGTCAAACGTACTTGGAACGATTAACCCTGTAAAAGAAATCGGAGCAATCGCACATGAAAACGGTGCAATCATGATCGTTGATGGAGCACAAAGTGCACCTCATATGAAAGTGGATGTACAAGATTTAAACTGTGATTTCTACGCATTATCTGCTCATAAGATGTGCGGACCAACAGGTGTCGGCGTATTATATGGTAAGAAAGAATTGCTAAACAATATGGAGCCAATTGAATTTGGCGGTGAAATGATTGATTTCGTAGATTTACAAGAATCTACGTGGAAAGAGCTTCCGTGGAAGTTCGAAGCAGGTACACCGATTATCGGTAATGCAATCGGACTTGGTGCTGCGATTGATTTCCTAGAAGAAATCGGTCTTCATAATATTGAAAAGCATGAACATGAATTAGCGCAATACGCTTTAGAAAGACTATCAGAAGTAGATGGCGTTACAATTTATGGTCCAAAGCATCGCGCTGGTCTAGTTACATTTAATATTGAAGACGTACATCCTCACGATGTAGCAACAGTATTAGATGTGGAAGGCATTGCAGTTCGCGCAGGACATCACTGTGCACAACCGCTTATGAAGTGGCTAAAAGCTTCTTCAACAGCACGTGCGAGCTTCTATTTATATAATACAAAAGAAGAAATTGATACATTTGTTGAATCGCTAATCAAGACAAAGGAGTATTTCACAAATGTCATTTAAATGACAATCGGTACATTACCTTTCGATCAAGAAACAATCCGTCAGCGCGCAAGCGAAGTAAACGAAGCTGCTTGGTTGACTGAGTTCCGCTTACAAGCTCTTGCACAAGCAACTGAACTTCCAATGCCAACGCCTGATAAAACGAAAATTGAAAAATGGGACTTTATCGGAAAAGGCGACGCTGCTAAGCAAGAGCCTGTAAGTTCTTTAACAGAGCTTCCAGAAGCAGTGAAAAACTTAATCGATGAAAATAACAGCGTATTAGTACAACGTACTGGTACAACTGCTTTCGTTTCTTTAGCAGACGAAGCAAAAGAAAAAGGTGTTATTTTTACAGACATCGTAACAGCTGCAACAGAGCATGCTGAACTATTACAAAAGTATTTAATGAAAGACGGCGTGAAGGTAGACGAGCATCGTCTAACTGCACTTCATGCTGCATTAATCAACGGCGGTGCATTCGTATATGTTCCGAAAAACGTTGTTCTTGAAACTCCACTTCAAGCTGTATTCTTAGTAGACGGCGAAGAAGCTAACGTATATAACCACGTATTATTCGTAGCTGATGCGAACAGTACTGCAACTTATGTAGAAAACTATGTTGCAAATGAAAATGCTAAAGGTATTGCAAATATCGTAGCAGAAGTAATCGTGGAACAAGGCGCACAAGTGAAATTCGGTGCGGTTGATCTATTAGCAAAAGACGTAACAACTTACGTTAACCGCCGCGGCACGGTTGGACGCGACGGCCGCATTGATTGGGCTCTAGGCCTTATGAATGACGGAAATACAATCTCAGAGAACGTTACGAACTTAATGGGCGACGGTTCATATGCTGATACAAAAACAGTAACAATTGGCCGTGGTAACCAAACACAAAACTTTACAACTAAAGTTGTTCACTTCGGTAAACACTCTGAAGGTTGGATCTTAAAACACGGTGTACAAAAAGATAGTGCAACATCTATCTTTAACGGAATTGGTAAGATTGAACACGGTGCATCTAAATCAAATGCACAACAATCTTCTCGCGTTCTTATGTTAGACGAGAAAGCTCGCGGAGATGCAAACCCAATTCTTTTAATTGACGAAGATGATGTAATGGCAGGTCACGCAGCTTCAGTAGGCCGCGTAGATCCATACCAATTATACTACTTGATGAGCCGTGGTATTCCAAAACGCGAAGCAGAACGTTTAGTCATCCATGGATTCTTAGCACCTGTAGTAAATGAGCTTCCAATTGAAGGAGTAAAAGCACAGCTTGTTGAGGTAATTGAAAGGAAAGTTCGCTAAATGGCTGGTTCTACATTAACGGTTAAAGACTTACATGTATCAATTGATGGCAAAGAAATTTTAAAAGGTGTAAACCTTGAAGTAAAAGGTGGAGAAATCCACGCAATTATGGGGCCTAACGGAACAGGTAAATCAACTTTATCTTCTGCAATTATGGGTCACCCAAAGTATGAAGTAACAGAAGGTAGCATCATCATCGACGGTGAAGATGTATTAGAAATGGAAGTAGACGAGCGCGCGCAAGCAGGTCTATTCTTAGCAATGCAATATCCAAGTGAAATTAGCGGAGTTACAAACGCTGACTTCTTACGTTCTGCGATTAACGCACGTCGTGAAGAAGGCGATGAAATTTCTCTTATGAAATTTATCCGTACTTTAGATAAAAACATGGAATTCCTAGAAATGGATCCAGAAATGGCACAACGTTACTTAAACGAAGGTTTCTCTGGTGGAGAGAAAAAACGTAACGAAATTCTTCAATTAATGATGATTGAGCCAAAAATCGCAATCTTAGACGAAATCGACTCAGGTCTTGATATTGATGCATTAAAAGTTGTATCTAAAGGTATTAACCAAATGCGCGGCGAAGAGTTCGGTTGCCTAATGATTACGCATTACCAACGTTTATTAAACTACATCACTCCAGACTTCGTTCACGTTATGATGAACGGTCGTATCGTTAAATCTGGTGGCCCTGAGCTTGCACAACGTCTAGAAGCTGAAGGTTACGACTGGATTAAAAAAGAATTAGGTATTGAAGACGAAACAGCAGAGCAAGAAGCGTAAATGAAAAAGATTATACTGTCAGTTGTTACAGCACTATCTGTATTTACATTAGCTGCTTGCGGGGGGAAAGAGGAAAATAAGCTTGTCGTTGGAGCTTCTAACGTGCCGCACGCTGTTATTTTAGAGAAAGCACAGCCAATATTAGAGAAAAAGGGTATTAAATTAGAGATTAAAAAGTTCCAGGACTATGTGTTACCGAATAAAGCGTTAGCGGATAAAGAAATTGATGCGAACTACTTCCAACACATTCCGTATTTAGATAAAGAAATTCAAGAAAAAGGATATAAAATTGTAAACGCAGGAAAAATCCATTTAGAGCCAATGGGCATTTATTCTAAGAAATATAAAAGCCTAAAAGACCTGCCAGAGGGCGGAACAGTTATTATGAGTAATAACGTGGCTGAGCGCGGCCGTATGTTAGCACTATTACAAAAAGGTGGCGTTATTAAGCTTAAAGATGGAGTAGATGTTGTTAAGGCGACAGTAAAAGATGTTGTGGAAAATCCGAAAAACTTAAAATTTAAAACAGATGTTGAACCTGGACTGTCACCGAAGCTGTATGAAAATAATGAGGGAGATGCTTTATTTATTAATTCAAACTATGCAATTGATGCGAAATTAAATCCAACAAAGGATGCAATTGCGATTGAAGGATCAGACTCTCCGTATGCAAATATTATTGCAGTTCGTAAAGGTGACGAGAAGAAAAAAGAAATTAAAGAACTAGTAGAAGTATTACATTCAAAAGAAATTCAGGACTTTATTACTAAAGAATATAAAGGTGCTGTACTTCCAGTAAGTGAATAAATGAAAAAATTATTACTTACAGCACTTATTTCAACTTCAATTTTTGGGTTAGCTGCTTGTGGTGGGAAAGATAAAGATGAAAAGAAACTAGTTGTTGGTGCTTCTAATGTACCTCATGCGGTTATTTTAGAAAAGGCAAAGCCGTTACTTGAGAAAAAAGGAATTGAGTTAGAAATTAAAAAATTCCAAGATTACGTGTTGCCGAATAAATCGTTGGCGGATAAGGATTTAGATGCAAACTACTTCCAGCACATTCCGTATTTAGAGAAAGAAATAAAAGATAAAAAATATGACTTTGAAGTAGCAGGGAAAATTCATTTAGAACCAATTGGTGTATATTCTCAAAAGTATAAGAGCTTAAAAGAACTTCCTGATGGGGCGACAATTATTATGAGTAATTCTGTTGCTGATCATGGACGTGGTTTAGCAATTTTACAAAAAGAAGGTATTTTAAAAATTAAAGATGGAGTAGATCCAGTTAAAGCGACTCCGAAAGATATTGCGGATAATCCGAAAAATCTAAAATTTAAAACGGATATCGAGCCTGGTTTATTACCACAAGTGTATAACAATAAAGAAGGCGACGCTGTTCTAATTAATTCTAACTATGCAATTGATGCGAAATTAAACCCAGAAAAAGATGCGATTGCAATTGAAGGTAGTGATTCTCCGTATGCTAACATCGTAGTAGTTCGTAAAGGGGATAAAGATAAGAAAGAAATTAAAGCTCTTGTAGAAGTGTTGCATTCTAAAGAAATTGAAGACTTTATTACTAAAGAATATAAAGGGGCAGTTGTTCCTGTAAAAGAATAAATGGATAAGTTACTCGCAAATGTTGATTGGAATCAAATGTTAGAAGCGACTGGTGAAACGTTATATATGACAGCAATCGCAGCGCTTGCCACATTTGTTTTAGGACTAATTTTAGGATTGTTACTCTTTATGACATCGAAAGATAATTTATGGGAAAATAAAGCGGTTAATACAGGCATTGGAGCCTTCGTAAATATATTCCGTTCTATACCGTTTATCATTTTAATCATTTTATTAATTCCATTCACAAAGATTATCCTTGGAACAATTCTCGGGGCGAGTGCAGCATTGCCAGCTTTAATTATTGGAGCGGCACCATTTTACGCAAGAATGGTTGAAATCGCACTTCGTGAAATTGATAAAGGTGTAATCGAAGCTTCAAAAGCAATGGGGGCAAAAACAAGCACAATCATTTTAAAAGTATTGATTCCAGAATCATTACCAGCGTTAGTATCGGGTATTACGGTAACGACAATTGCTTTAGTAGGCTATACAGCAATGGCGGGGGTTGTTGGTGCTGGTGGTCTTGGAACACTTGCTTACTTAGAAGGATTCCAGCGTGGAAATAACGATGTAACAATCGTTGCGACAATTTGTGTGTTGCTAGTTGTATTTTTCATTCAGTGGATTGGTGATAGCGTAACGACTCGAATAGATAAAAGATAATTGCGCTTTTTATTTAAAAAAGGGGTGAACATCATGATCTTATTAGAAAATGTAAAGAAAATATATAAGGCAAAAAGCGGTGATGTCACTGCTGTAGATAACGCCAATTTACAAATAGAAAAAGGCGAAATATTTGGTGTTATCGGATATAGTGGTGCTGGGAAAAGTTCTTTAATAAGGCTGTTTAATCAGTTAGAGAAACCAACTTCTGGCCAAATCACAATTGCAAATCGTGTCATTTCAGCAATTACAGGAAGTGAACTTCGTAAGGCAAGGCAAGAAATTGGAATGATTTTTCAGCACTTCAACTTACTTTGGTCACGAACTGTACGTGAAAATATCGCATTTCCACTTGAGATTGCAGGTGTTGAAAAGGAGAAGAGAAGAAAACGTGTTGATGAGTTAATTCATCTCGTTGGATTAGAAGGAAGAGGAGACGCGTATCCATCCCAGTTAAGTGGTGGACAAAAGCAGCGCGTTGGGATTGCTAGAGCGTTAGCTAACAATCCACAAGTACTTTTATGTGACGAAGCAACGTCAGCGCTTGATCCGGAAACGACAGATCAAATTTTAGATTTACTACTTGATATTAATAAGCGTCTCGGTTTAACAATTGTATTGATTACACATGAGATGCACGTAATTCGGAAGATTTGTAATCGTGTTGCGGTAATGGAGAAAGGGAAAATCGTAGAAACAGGTCCAGTACTTGACGTATTCCGTAATCCACAGCAAGACATTACGAAACGCTTTGTACAGCAGTTAACAGATTCTGAAGATACAAACGAAACAATTGAAAGTTTAATTGAAAAATATCCAGATGGAAAAGTAATTCGCTTGCAGTTTGTCGGTGAGGCTGTAGAAAGACCAGTACTTCAAAGATTAATGCAACGCAGTGATATAGAAGTTAGCATTTTGCAAGGAAATATCGCACAAACGAATAACGGTTCTTACGGAAGTTTAGTTGTTCATTTAAATGGTGAAGAAATAGCAATCCAGCAAGCGATAGAAGGAATACATCAAGATCAAGTAGAGCTGGAGGTGATTGCACATGGATAAGTGAAATTATATTCTTTGCTTCAATCATTTGTAAATTACGCTAACGGTCAATATCATTTAGAACCGCTTTTAAGACAAGGAGAAAAAACTGTTAATTTCCGCTTTGGAGATGAAAGTTGTTCATTACAAATTTCAAGAGATTATATAGAATTGTTACAAGAGGAAAGAGGAACGGAACAAATTGTGTGCTTAGATGAAGAGGATGTAAAACAATTGGTGAACGGAAATGTAAGATTGCAAATGTTAATGAACGATGGACGTGTGCAATATTCGGGAACATATCGAACGATGCTATTAGTTGAATCGATGTTTCATATATGTAAACCGATGTCAGTAGGTGCTTAAATGATAGAAGTGATTGACTGGACAGGAGCCGAAGCTAAAGCCCTAATAGAGAATGAAGAAAAAACAGTGCTATATGTATATACACCGATGTGTGGAACATGCCAATTAGCAAAGAAGATGTTAACGGTTGTCGAGCTGACGATTGAAGAGTTGAAAATTGGAATGTTAGATTTAAATTATGCTCCGCATTTAGCGAAAGAGTATGGAATCGAAAGTGTGCCTTGTTTACTTGTTTTTGAAAATGGGACACTAATGAAGAAGATATATGCATTTCATTCGGTTGAATATTTATATATGGAATTAAAGTAGATGATTTATGTAGAAAAAGTCATTATTGTAGAAGGTAAATCAGATAGAAGAAAGATTGAATCTATTATTCGTGAACCGGTGGAAATTGTTTGTACAAATGGTACAATTGGTTTGTCGAAAATGGATGAGCTCATTGATCAGTTTTTTGATAAGGACGTATATGTGCTAGTGGATGCTGATGATGCAGGGGAAAAGTTAAGGAAACAGTTCCGAAAAGAATTTCCGCAAGCAGAGCATATTTATATTGATCGCTCGTACCGAGAAGTGGCGACTGCACCTTCTTCACATTTAGCAAATGTATTATGGGGAGCTGACATTGACGTTTATACAGAATATTTACGGTAAATGTTGTTTCCTGTTTATTTTTGCAAAAGAAAAGCGGAAGCGGCTCGTTTAGAACAGGAGGGCATTGGAACTCCTGAACTAGAGGCGCTTTTTGCCTCAAGTGAAGGAATGAAATGAATGACCGACTGTTCTAGCCGCTGGAGCTGGACAATAAGAAAAGCTCAAGCGGCCCGTTTAGATTGTGAGGGGGATGGAGCTTCTGACGTAAAGGCGCTTTTTGCCTTGTAGGTGGAAAAAGTACCAATAAGGTATTTTTACATAATTAATACATTCACTGGAGGTACAGTCATGAGCATTCCAAATAATTTACGTTACTCTGAAGAACACGAATGGGTAAAAACTGAAGGTAATGAAGTTGTAATCGGTATTACTCACTTTGCACAAGGTGAGCTAGGCGATATCGTATTCGTTGAACTTCCTGAAGTAGGTGCAACAATCGAAGCTGACGAGCCATTCGGAAGTGTAGAATCTGTTAAAACAGTTTCTGAATTATACGCACCTGTAAGTGGTAAAGTTGTAGCAGTAAACGAAGAATTAAGTGACCAACCAGAACTTGTTAACGAATCTCCATACGAGGGTGCATGGATGGTTAAAGTTGAACTTTCTGATGCAAGCCAAGTTGAGAAGTTATTAACTGCAGAAAAATATGCAGAAATGACAAACCAAGACTAAATGATAAAGGTAAAGGTTAGTAAAAAAGTAGGTGAATTTATGACAGTAACATTTTATTCATATCCAAAGTGTGGCACATGTCAAAAGGCAAAGAAATGGTTTGAGGCAAACGATGTAGCATATGAGATGATTCATATTGTTGAAAATCCACCGTCAAAAGAAGATTTACGTAATTTACATGTAAAAAGTGAATTACCATTAAAAAAATTCTTTAATACAAGTGGAATGCGTTACCGCGAACTTGGTCTAAAAGATAAGTTGAAAGATGCAAGCGAAGACGAAATGTATGAGCTATTAGCATCTGATGGCATGTTGATTAAACGTCCAATTGTAACAGATGGAACGAATGTAACACTTGGTTTTAACGAAGAGCAGTTTGAAAGTGTGTGGAAAAAGTACCAATAAGTGAGTGCTGGGTGTGCAAAGGATAAAGAAGGAGAGAAATTAGAATATAACGGAAGAGCACTCGTAATTGGAGTTGTTGGAGAAAAGCCGAAAGATACGTTTAGGAATATAAAGTTTGAAAGTGTAAAGTTAGAAGAGATGCAGGAGAAATCAGCAAAAGTTGATGGTTTTTTCGTTATGAAAGAATATTTTAAAGAGGCATCAAAGGAGCGGTATACGGACTTATTTTTATCGTTAAAGAAGCCAGTGTTTTTTATTGGCTTACAAGATAGAACGTATTTGATTTTTACTGAAAAAGATTTAGATTATGACAATGCCCCAAAGGATAGAGCTATGATGTATACGCAAGGGTTTGTAAATATGGGAAACCCTGAAGGACAGTATTGGGGTATGGGATTATATAATGATACGGTTTCCAATCAAAATATTCATAATATGTATATAGTAGTGTTTCAAACAATTTCGGATTATTTAAGTCGATGAGTGCTCGTAAGTCCCCTTTACGATGTATTAAATAAATCGACTGTTCACGCAGTTGATGTCACAACTGTAGTAGATGATTGGATTCCATTTGTAAAAGCATTTATTATTCCTTATTTACTTTGGTTTCCTTACTTATACGGCGCACTTATTTATTACTGCTTTGCTGATCGAAAGCAATATTACGTTACTTTAAGTAGTGTAATTCTTGGCAAACTTGCTTGTTTTTCTATTTATTATTTTTGGCAGACAACTGTACCACGTCCAACTGTCGTTGGAACAGACGTATTTTCTGAACTAGTTCGCTATATTTATAGTATCGATCAACCGGTAAACTGTTTCCCTAGCATTCACGTTCTTACTACATTTGTAATTATGTTAGCTGCCTTTAAGCGTAGAGAACAACATGCTTTTGAATATTACATTCTTACTTTCTTCGGTACACTTATCATTTTATCAACACTATTTACGAAGCAACATGCATTTGTAGATGCTGTTTCTGGAATGACGCTTGCGAGTATATTATACTTCGGCGTTCAGCTCTTATTAACAAAAGAAACAGTACGCGTTCCAGTAAAACAAAATCATAAAATGTAAATGAAGGAATATATAATGTCTCGTGTATTTAAAGCATCTGCTGGAATCGCACAAGGTATTTTCGTATCCCTCGGAATTGGTTTACTGATCGAAAATATAGGAAGAATTGTTGATATTCCATTACTTATTACAATCGGAGTTGTTGCAAAATCACTTATGGCACCAGCCATTGGTGCCGGCATTGCTTTTATGCTCGGTGCAAACGGTCTTGTCATCTTTTCAGCGATGGTAGCCGGAGCGATTGGTGCCGGATCCATTTCAATTACTGAAGCGGGTCTAATCATTAAAACAGGTGAGCCAATCGGTGCATTATTAACAGCAACTTTAGCAGTTTATATCGGTAAACGTTTAAGTGGAAAAACTGCTTTAGATATGATGCTCGTTCCATTTGCAGCAATATTAGGTTCTGGTTTAGTCGGTATTTGGTTAGCTCAAAATATTAGCCCAGTTTTAAATACAGTTGGAGCATTCATTAAAGATAGTTCAGCTGGTAGCCCGTTCGTCGCTTCTATCGTTATTGCAGTAGTTTGGGGACTATTACTTATCTCTCCAGCTTCATCAGCTGCATTAGCGATCGCACTTAGCTTAGATGGCGTTGCAGGTGGTGCAGCTCTAGCAGGATGCGTTGCTCAGTTTATCGGATTCTCTGTAATCTCAGCGAAAGAAAATAATTTAGGTGGCATATTAGCTCAGGCGCTTTGTACTCCGAAAGTACAGTTGCCAAACATTACGAAAAATCCAATGATTCTCGTCCCAACTGTCGTCGCCAGTGCGATAGTCGGTCCAGTATCGGCATTAATTTTCCAACTAGAAGCAGGAAAAGAAATCGCTGGTCTTGGATTAAGTTCCCTTATCGCACCAATTAACTTAATTTCCAGCCAAGGATGGGAAGTTGTCCCAGCGATGGTAATCACTTATATCATCATTCCAGTAGCTGTTTCTTATATACTTTACATTGCTCTTAAAAAAGCAGGTCGTATTCATTCTGGTGATATGACTGTACCGCAATCTTAAATGACGAAAATTAAATATAACAATTCACAAAAAGGACAAAAACTTTGCTCAATATTTCACAAAGTATCCATGGTTTCTATCGTGGGAATCTCTATAATTAAGAGTGTAAAGAACAAAAGAAATAGATTATATGATCAATTAGGAGAGATTGCTATGAAAAGAAATACAAGAAAAATTGCAATTATTGGTACTGGATTAGTTGGATCAAGTTGTGCATATTCCATTGTAAATCAGGGCATTTGCGAAGAGCTATTATTAATTGATATAAATCATGAACGTGCAGTTGGGGAAGCGATGGATTTATCACATTGCATTAACTTTACAAATACAAGAACAAAAGTATATGCAGGAAGCTATGAAGAATGCAAAGATATGGACATCGTTATTATTACAGCGGGACCAGCACCAAAACCTGGACAAAGTCGCTTAGACACTTTAGGAGCGAGTGCGAAGATTATGGAGAGTATTGTTGGCGGCGTAATGGAAAGTGGATTTGATGGTATTTTCTTACTTGCATCGAACCCAGTTGATATTATTACATATGAAGTATGGAAATTATCTGGATTACCTAGAAATCGTGTGATCGGTACTGGTACATCACTAGATTCTTCTCGCTTACGAACAATTTTATCTGAAATGTTACATGTAGATCCTCGTAGTATTCATGGATATTCATTAGGAGAACATGGTGATTCTCAAATGGTTGCTTGGTCTCATGTAACTGTTGGTGGAAAGCCAATTCTGCAAATTTTAGAAGAACAAAAAGAACGATTTGGTGAAATAGATTTAGATGAAATTGTTGAGAAGACTGCAAAAGCTGGATGGGAAATTTATAAACGAAAAGGTACTACTTATTACGGAATCGGAAATTCTCTAGCGTATATTGCGAGCTCAATCTTTAATGATGATCACCGTGTAATTGCTGTATCAGCTATTTTAGATGGTGAGTACGGTGAATATGATATTTGTACAGGAGTACCAGCTATTATTACTAGAGATGGTATGAAAGAAGTTGTAGAACTAAATTTAAATGAAGATGAAGAATCTCGATTCGCAAAATCAAATGATATTTTACGTGATTATATGAAAACAATTGGTTACTAAATGAATGAAAAAGATATGGTAAATGATTATTTAGCAGGATTAAATGCAAGTTTAACAAGTTATGCAAATTATATTGCTCAGTCTGATAATGAACAGTTACATCAAACGTTAATCCAAATTCGTAATCAAGATGAGATGCGTCAACGTAATATGTATGAGTACGCAAAACAAAAGAGTTATTATAAGCCAGCTGCACCTGCTAACCCAATGATTGTACAGCAATTAAAAGGCCAATTAAGTGCGGAATAAATGAACAAAGAAAGGCGGGAGTATTCCATGCAAAATTTAACAGAGCTTGAAGTAGAAAACTTACGTCATTTAATCGGTGGACACGCAACAATTATTAACAAGTTGGAGCAGTATGCACAGACGTGTACAGATCCAGAGTTGAAACAAATGCTACAAAAGGATGCGCAAGATGCACGAAATACGAAACAGCAATTGATGACTTTTCTAGGATAGATGAGTAAAACGGTGTTAGAAGCGTATAGTGTGGAAAGGAAAATAGATAATATAACATATAAAAATCTATTTGTAATGATAGCAATCATTTTAGGATTCTTACTTCTAGGAGGGTTATTCCTTGGTTTAGCTTTTGGGATTTATGGTGAGGAAGCGTTGCGTGATAATTTAGAAGGGTACTATTTCCTTTTATTAGATGCAGCTGTTGTTGCTATCGTTTTATTAGCTTATAAACCAGTTCTTCATTTTATTAAATATATTTGGGATTTATCCGTTTTGAAGAATGGGAAGACATATTTATATCTATTAATTGGTTTTATGATTATTGCGTTATCACAATATTTAATGTTACATGTGTTTAGTTTTGAAAGTGCAGCAGAACAACAGAAACAATTAGGGAGCTTAGGACTTCAAAATAGTCTACAAAGTATTATATATGTGTTAAGTGTTGCTATAATTACACCGGTTAAAGAAGAAATTCTATTTCGAGGTATTTTATATCGATTTTTAGAAAAGAAATATAATTTTTTAGTTGGTATCATTATTTCTTCCTTCATTTTTGGAATTCTTCATGGAGGTCTTCTAATTACGGCGACGATTATGGGGATTGTGTTTGCGATGTTATACAAAAAGACGCAATCTATTATACCTAGTATTATTTTACACATTGTATGGAACTTGCTTGTGAGTATAAGTATGATTGTATCTCTATAAATGAAGTTAATAAAAGTAGGAACAGTTCATCAAATCGCATTTTTACCGCGTCTATTTCCGATTAACTGTTACTTTGTCGAAGAAGAAACAGGATTAACGTTAATTGATGCAGCTTTGCCATTTTGTGCAAAGAAGATTTTAGAAGCGGCTCGAAAACTAGGAAAACCGATTACTAATATCGTTATAACACATGCACATGATGACCATGTAGGAGCGCTTGATGCTATAAAACAAGAACTGCCGAATGTTTCGGTCTATATTTCTGAAAGAGATGCTCGTTTACTTGAAGGGGATTTGTCACTGCAACTCAGAGAACCAGGCACGCAAGTAAAAGTGAGTGTGTCAAAAAGGATAAAGACGATTCCAGATATCCTTCTTCAAGAGGGAGATCAAATTGGTTCGCTTGTAGCAATTGCAGCTCCAGGCCATACACCGGGATCAATGGCGTTTTTAGACACGAGAAATGATGCGCTCATTGTTGGAGATGCATTTCAAACGAGAGGAGGAGTGGCGGTAGCAGGACAGTTGAAGTGGCTTTTTCCGTTTCCTATGTTTGGTACGTGGGATGCAGAAGTTTCATTAACAAGCGCTCAGAAATTGCTGGAGTATAAGCCGTCTATATTAGCGACAGGGCATGGGAAGATGATTAAAAATCCGTTCATGCAAATGCAACGGGCGATTGAAGAAGCGGAAAGGAATTTAACTAGAAAGAGCCTCTAAGTGGCTCATGAAAATATGAAGGAGGAAATTTTCATGGAAAAAACAGTAGGAAATGCGGTTAAAGGCGGTAGCTTTTTAGTAGATGAGATTACGATTGATCAAGTGTTTACGCCAGAAGATTTTTCATCTGAGCATAAAATGATTGCAAAAACGACAGAGGACTTTATCGTAAATGAAGTTCTTCCAGAACTTGAATATTTAGAGCAACATGAGTTTGATCGTTCTGTTCGTCTTTTAAAAGAAGCTGGTGAACTTGGTTTACTAGGCGCTGACGTACCAGAAGAATACGGCGGAATTGGTCTTGATAAAGTAAGTTCAGCGTTAATCGCAGAGAAATTCTCTCGTGCTGGTGGTTTTGCAATTACTCACGGTGCTCACGTAGGCATCGGATCATTACCAATCGTATTATTCGGTAACGAAGAGCAAAAGAAAAAGTATTTACCATTACTTGCAACTGGTGAAAAATTAGCTGCATACGCATTAACTGAGCCAGGTTCAGGATCTGACGCATTAGGTGCAAAAACAACGGCACGTTTAAATGCAGAAGGTACACATTACGTATTAAACGGTGAAAAGCAATGGATTACAAACTCTGCATTCGCTGACGTATTTGTTGTATACGCAAAAATAGATGGCGAGCATTTCTCAGCATTTATTGTAGAGAAAGAATACGCTGGTGTATCTACAAGCCCTGAAGAGAAGAAAATGGGTATTAAATGTTCTTCAACTCGTACGTTAATTTTAGAAGATGCATTAGTACCGAAAGAAAACCTACTTGGTGAAATCGGTAAAGGTCATATTATTGCATTCAACATTTTAAATATCGGTCGTTATAAATTAGGTGTTGGTACAGTTGGATCTGCGAAACGTGCAGTAGAAATTTCAGCACAATATGCAAACCAACGTCAACAGTTCAAACAACCAATCGCTCGTTTCCCATTAATTCAAGAGAAACTTGCGAATATGGCAGCAAAAACATATGCAGCTGAAAGCTCTGTATATCGTACAGTAGGTTTATTCGAAAGCCGCATGAGCACATTATCTGAAGAAGAAGTAAAAGACGGTAAAGCAGTAGCAGCTTCGATCGCTGAATATGCAATCGAGTGCTCTTTAAACAAAGTATTCGGTTCTGAAGTATTAGACTATACAGTAGATGAAGGTGTTCAAATTCACGGTGGTTACGGATTTATGGCAGAATACGAGATTGAAAGAATGTACCGCGATTCTCGTATTAACCGTATTTTCGAAGGAACGAACGAAATTAACCGCCTAATCGTACCAGGTACGTTCTTACGTAAAGCGATGAAAGGTGAATTACCACTTCTTCAAAAAGCACAAAAATTACAAGAAGAGTTAATGATGATGATGCCAGAAGAAGTAGGCGATGAGCCATTAGCACTTCAAAAATATTTAGTAACTAACGCGAAGAAAATCGGCTTAATGGTAGCTGGATTAGCGGCTCAAAAATACGGTAAAGCATTAGATAAAGAGCAAGAAATTCTTGTGAATATCGCTGACATCGTAAGCAACCTTTATGCAATGGAATCAGCTGTTCTTCGTACAGAAAAAGCAATTAAAACAACTGGTCTTGAAAAGAATAAACAAAAAGTGTTATACACTGAAGTATTCTGCCAAGAAGCATTCAACGAAATCGAAGCAGATGCGAAAGAAACACTTATCGCAGTTGAAAACGGCGACATGCTGCGCATGATGTTATCATCATTACGTAAATTAACTCGCCACACGCCACTTAACGTAATTCCGAAGAAACGTGAAATCGCTGCGAAAATTTTAGAAGATGAGCGTTATACAGTTTAATTGAATTACTATAAAAAAAAAGTGGAAGCGGTTCGCTCAGAATGTGAGGGGGATGGAGCTTCAGACGTAGAGGCGCTTTTTGCCTCGCAGGAAGAAGCGAAGCCACCGGAACTAGATTAAATGAGAGAAGCTGTCATTGTTGCGGGAGCAAGAACACCAATTGGAAAAGCAAAGAGGGGTTCATTAAAAACAGTTCGTCCTGACGATCTAGGGGCGTTAGTAGTAAAGGAAACGTTAAAGCGTGCGAATTATGAAGGACCAATCGACGATTTAATTTTCGGTTGTGCGATGCCAGAAGCAGAGCAAGGTTTAAATATGGCTCGTAATATCGGCGGATTAGCAGGGCTTTCTTACGATGTTCCAGCTATTACAATTAACCGTTACTGTTCTTCAGGTTTACAAAGTATCGCTTACGGAGCAGAGCGCATTATGCTTGGACACTCTGAAGCTGTATTATCAGGCGGAGCGGAATCAATGAGCTTGGTTCCGATGATGGGACACGTCGTTCGTCCGAATAGTCGCCTTGTAGAAGCGGCTCCAGAATATTATATGGGCATGGGACATACAGCAGAGCAAGTTGCTGTGAAATATGGAATTTCTCGTGAAGAGCAAGATGCATTTGCAGTAAGAAGTCATCAACGTGCCGCGAAAGCATTAGCGGCAGGGAACTTTGCTGATGAAACAGTATCTGTAGATGTGACATTACGCTCGGTTGGATCAAACAATAAACTGCAAGAAGAAACAATCATTTTCGCACAAGACGAAGGTGTAAGAGCAGAGACGACGCTAGACATTTTAGGTAAATTACGTCCAGCATTTAACGTTCGCGGTTCTGTAACAGCTGGTAACTCTTCACAAATGAGTGACGGTGCAGCATCTGTACTATTAATGGATCGTGAAAAAGCAGTGAGCGATGGCATGAAGCCACTTGCGAAATTCCGTTCATTTGCAGTAGCTGGCGTACCACCAGAAGTAATGGGAATTGGCCCAATCGCTGCAATTCCAAAAGCGTTAAAACTAGCAGGATTAGAACTATCGGATATCGGCTTATTCGAGTTAAATGAAGCATTCGCTTCTCAATCGATCCAAGTTATTCGTGAACTTGGTTTAGATGAAGAAAAAGTAAACGTAAACGGCGGTGCAATTGCACTTGGACATCCACTTGGCTGTACAGGAGCAAAATTAACACTATCTCTTATTCACGAAATGAAACGCCGCAACCAACAATTCGGTATCGTAACAATGTGTATCGGCGGCGGAATGGGAGCAGCGGGAGTGTTTGAATTACTATAAATGTTCCAAATTAAAAAGGCTGCTGTTCTAGGTTCAGGCGTAATGGGTTCAGGGATTGCGGCACACTTAGCTAATATTGGTATTCCGACATTATTGCTTGATATTGTACCACCTGCGCTAACAAAAGAAGAGGAAGCGAAGGGACTTACATTAGAACATAAAAGTGTGAGAAATCGTTTTAGTAATACGGCTGTGCAAAAACTATTAAAGCAAAAACCAGCTCCTCTGACAGTGAAAGGAAATTTAGCACTGATTGAAGCAGGTAACTTAGAAGATGATCTTGAGCGTCTAGCTGATGTAGATTGGATTATTGAAGTAGTAGTTGAAAACTTAGATATTAAAAAGAAACTATTTGAAAAAGTAGATGCTGTTCGTAAACCGGGTTCTATTGTAAGCTCGAATACGTCAGGCATTTCAGTAGAAAAAATGGCAGAAGGTCGTTCAGACGACTTCCAGAAGCACTTCTTAGGCACACACTTTTTTAACCCACCACGATATTTAAAACTTCTAGAGGTAATACCGACGAAAGAAACAGATCCACAAGTATTAAGCTTCATGAAACTATTTGGCGAAGATGTTCTTGGAAAAGGCGTTGTTATCGCAAAAGACACACCAAACTTTATTGGAAACCGCATTGGTACGTACGGCTTGCTTGTAACGCTTCAAGAAATGATTAAGCGTGGCTATAGCATTGGAGAAGTTGATTCTGTAACAGGCCCACTTATTGGCCGTCCGAAGAGCGCAACGTTCCGTACATTAGATGTTGTTGGTTTAGATACATTCGTACACGTTGCAAATAACGTATATGAAAACGTACAAGAAGAAGAGCGTGATGTATTTAAAGTACCAACTTTCATGCATGACATGCTTGATAAAAAATGGCTTGGTAGTAAAACAGGTCAAGGCTTCTTCTTAAAACAAGGAAAAGAAATTTTAGAACTAAATCCTGAACCGATGGAATACGAAGCTCGCAAAAAATTAAAAGCTGCATCTATTGAGTTAAGTAAACAAGAAAAAGGTTTATCGAATAAATTGAAAGCGCTTGTATACGCGAAAGACCGCGCAGGAGAGTTGTTATGGAACATCATCACACCAACTCTTTTATACTCTGCAAAACTTCATAAAGAAATTGCTGACGATATCGTTGCAATTGACCAAGCGATGAAGTGGGGCTTCGGCTGGGAGCAAGGACCGTTTGAAGTTTGGGATGCAATTGGCGTTGAAAAGTCCGTTCAAAAGATGGAAGAAAACGGTGCAGTTGTTCCGACTTGGGTGAAAGAAATGTTAGAGAAAGGTTGCACTACTTTCTACAAACATGATAACGGAGATAGCTACTATTATGATAATGGCGAATATAAGCGAATCGAACGTAATAAAAAGGCAATTTCTCTTAAGCAATTAAAAGCGAAAAAAGGCGTATTAAAGAAAAATAGCGGAGCGAGCTTAATTGATTTAGGTGACGGCATCCTTTGCTTAGAATTCCATTCGAAGAGCAATGCAATCGGTATGGATATTACGCAAATGATTAACTACGCTGTTGATGAAGTAGAAAAGAATTATAAAGGTCTTGTTATCGGTAACCAATCGAAGAACTTCTGCGTTGGTGCGAACCTAGCAATGATCTTAATGGAAGCACAAGATGACAACTACTTTGAAATTGAGTGGGTTGTGAAAAACTTCCAAGATGCAATGACGAAAATTAAGTACTCTTCTAAGCCAGTTGTAGCAGCACCATATGGTATGACGCTTGGTGGAGGTACAGAAGTTTGCTTACCAGCAGCTAGCATTCAAGCTTCTAGTGAAACGTATATGGGCTTAGTAGAAGTTGGTGTTGGCTTAATCCCTGGCGGAGGCGGTAATAAAGAGCTATACATTAAACACTTAAATAAAATGCCAAACGGTGTAGAGTTTGATCTGCAAAAAGTTGCGAATAAAGTATTCGAATCTGTAGCGATGGCGAAAGTTTCTACATCAGCACAAGAAGCTGTATCGAACAACTTCTTAGGCGATAAAGACGGTATTAGTGTGAATGGTGATCACTTACTATACGATGCGAAACAAAAAGCACTTGCTTTATATGAAGCTGGCTATAAAGCACCGATCCGTAAAAAGATACCAGTTGTCGGTGAAACAGGGTATGCAACTCTTGTACTTGGTGCAGAAGCAATGCATTTATCAGGTTACATTTCTGAACATGATCTTCACATTGCGAAGAAACTTGCATATGTCATTGCGGGCGGAAAAGTACCGTATGGAACAGAAGTTGATGAGCAGTATTTATTAGATGTAGAACGTGAAGCATTTATTAGCTTAGTAAGTGAGATGAAATCACAAGCAAGAATGCAGCACATGCTTGTAAAAGGAAAGCCATTACGTAACTAAATGGCAAAACTTAAGAAGAACCCTTCAAAAGCTGGAATTAGCGCAGCAAGCGTAACTGGAAATGCAGGTCCACATAATCACGGTGTGGAAAAGGGCCGTCAAGGTAATAACCAACAATATAAGAAGCATAATATGGGCGAAAAATAAATGATTAATGGCTGCTTTTTCTGCCCAATTTATTTGTACATATGGAAAACAAAAGAGGGAACGATGATGAAACGAACAATAGTTATGATTGTAATGATTGCTACACTATTTACAGGGATGATTTTCTTCTCTTATGCACAAAGACACCAAACTGTAAGAGGTAATCAGCCTAGTATTACGGGGCAATACGGAATTACAATCGATGCAGACACAGGTGAAATTTTGTATGGAAAACGCGAAGATGAACGCTCTTATCCGGCTAGTATAGCCAAAATGATGACAACCCTTCTCTTACTAGAGAATGTAAAAGAAAATGAAGAAATTACAGTTACAGAAAACGCAATAAAAACAGAAAGTCAAAGTAAAAAAATTAAGCTGCGTGCTGGGGAAAAATTAAAACGGGATGAGGCATTAAAACTTATGCTTATCATTAGTGCAGACCCAATCTCTGAGTCAATTGCAGAACATATCGCAGGATCAAAAAATGAGTTTGTGAAAATGATGAATGCTAGAGCGAAGGAACTTGGTACAAAGCATGCAACTTTCAAAAACGCAAGTGGTGCTGATGCACTTGGAAATAAAGTATCACCATATGACATTGCCATTATTACGAAAGAAGCATTAAAATACCCAATCGTTTTACAATATATGAATTCAGTAAATACAACTCTACATACTTCTGAACGCTCTCCAAAAATCGCAAACTATGGACGAGAGGAACTATATGACGATCCATATGCGATTGGAAGTAAAAGCGGTTTATCTGCACTCGGGAAATATACGGTCGTAACTGTTGATGAGAAAGACGGTAAACGCGTTATTAACGTCGTATTATCTTCTACTCGCGCGCAACTATATCCTGATACGAAGAAAATGGCACATTACGCATTTAAGCAATTAAAATAAATGGAACAATTAATGCGAAATTCGTTTCTTTTCTTGTCAAAAAATAAAGCGCTAACAAAGTTAGCTAAAAAGTACGGTTTACGCTTTGGAGCAGGTCGTTTTGTTGCAGGGGAGACAATCGAATTAGCGACAGCAGCTATTAAACAATTGAACAAGCAAGGCCTTTGTGTAACGATCGATTATTTAGGTGAATTTGTTGATAACGAAGCGGAAGCAAATGAAATGGCTAGCGAATCGATTGAAGCGATTCGTGCAATTGGAAGAGAAGGTCTTAATTCGCAGCTTTCTTTAAAGATGACTTCTATGGGATTAGATATCTCTGATGAAATCGTAATGAACAATATGCGCCGTATTTTAGAAGCTGGAAAAGAAAATGGTGTGTTTATTACAATTGATATGGAAGACTATACGCGCTGCGGGAAAACAATTGAGATCTTTAAACAATTAAAATCTGAATACGATAATATTGGTACAGTTATTCAAGCTTACTTATATCGTACAGAAAAAGATATGGAAGAATTAAATGCTTATAGTCCTAATTTACGTCTTGTAAAAGGAGCTTATAAAGAACCTGAAGATGTAGCGTTCCCGGATAAGAAAGATGTAGATGATAACTATAAAAAAATTATTAAAATGCACTTATTAAATGGAAATTATACTGCAATTGCTTCACATGACGAAGCAATTATTGAATATACGAAAAAACTTGCCGAAGAACACAATATTCCAAGAGACCAATTTGAATTCCAAATGTTATATGGTATTCGTAATGAGCGTCAACTTGAGCTTGTAAAAGAAGGCTACAAGATGCGTGTTTATGTACCTTATGGAAACGACTGGTATGGCTATTTCATGCGCCGTCTAGCAGAGCGTCCAGCGAACGTTGCGTTCGTATTAAAAGGTATGGTTAAAAAATAAATGAGTGAAAAGTTTAACGAACAATTTGATGGGTTGTTAGAGAAATACACGGAACTATTACTTGGAGAGAGCAATGAAGAAAGAAAAGAACAGGTGCAGAAGTGGGCACTGTATTCTTACATAGCTAAGACGATGCCGGCTTTAGTTAAGCATTGGAATGAGACGTATCCCGATGCGAAAGAAGAAATGGTACAGTTAATTTCGGATATAAAAAAGATAAATGAAGAGAAGCGAAATGAAAAATAAATGGCAATTGTTGACGTATCGATTATTCCGGTAGGAACAGGTAATCCAAGTGTTAGTGAATATGTAGCAGAAGTACAAAAGGCGCTAGAGAAAAATGCAGATCGCGTGAAGTATCAATTAACACCAATGAATACAATTATTGAAGGAGATCTTCCTGTCATTCTAGAAGTCATTCAACAAATGCATGAAGTTCCATATACGAAAGGTGCACAGCGCGTTGCGACAACAATTCGTATCGATGATCGTCGTGATAAAGTAAGCACAATGGAGAAGAAATTAAACTCTGTTCGATCAAAATTATAAATGTTGAGAAGTTTACGTTTAAAAATTGCGGTAGTATTTTCAGTACTTATTTCTATGATGTTCGTAGTATTGGGTACAGCTATGTATCAATTACAGAAAGAGAAAGAAGTAAGTTCCTTAGACCAGTATTCTCAAAATACGATGGATCTTGTGACAGAGCAACTTACGACATTTGTTCAAAGAATTGATGAAGATATGGGGTATTATGCGAACAGTGAGATGATTCGTAATATGATTCAAGATGGAGTTACTCCAGAAGAGGAAGCGTTTTTGACGAAAGAGTTTTTGGAGTATAAAAAGAACCATCCTGGTATTTTAGATTTATATATTGGTACGAAAGATAAAAAAACATTAAGTGCCAATCTTGCTGAAGGTGGAAAGGTGCCGGAAGGATATGATCCAACGACAAGACCGTGGTATAAAGATTCAGAGGCTGATGTGAAAAAGGTCCATTGGGGACAACCTTCATATGAAATCGCGACAGGAAAGTTAAGTGTAGGGGTTTCTAAAGCTATTACGTCTCAAGATGGATCTGTATTAGGCGTTGTTGCGATGGATGTATCGCTCGGAACAATTCAGAAGTTACTTCATAATATTCAATACAATAATGACGGAGAAATGTTTATTATAAATGATAAAAATATAGCTCTTGTTTACCCAGAAAAGATAGGGAAAGATATTTCTAAAGAGCCATTGCTGCAGATTTTAAATAAAGATGTCACAAAATATGCTGAAACTACATTAAAAGGTGAAGATATAGTTGTTTATAGTCAGTTATTTGATGCGATGAAATGGAAGATAGGAATTTTTTATCCGAAACAAACGATTGATGAATTGTTAAGTAGTATGAGAAATACAGTCATTATAATGGCATGTATTAGTTTATTAGTTGGAATAGTAGCCTCCTATTTATTCTCAAGAAGATTAGCAAGACCACTGCAATTATTAACGAATCACGTTCAAAAAGTAGCAGAAGGAGATTTAACGCTGCAAATGAAAGTGACAAGTAAAGATGAGGTTGGAGAGCTGACGAACCATTTTAATCATATGGTTGGGCAAATGAATGAAATGGTAAGTAAAATTAAAAACAGTGTATCAACAGTACAGCAATCAACAAATAATCTCCATTATTTAACGAATGAAACGGTGGCCGCTAGTAGAGAAGTGTCAGGTGCAATGGATGATGTGAGCGGAGGAGCTTCTACTCTTGCTAATAGTGTAGATGAAGTTTCAGCCCAGCTTGAGAACATGGCGCAGTCAGTGGAAGAAATGAATAGCTCCGTTGGTGAAATAAAAGGAGTGGCTGGTAAAGCGGAAAAGGCATCTAAGCAAGGGTTAAATACGATGCGGAATTTAGTTCGTACAAGAGGAGAGTCATCTTCGATTGTTGTTCATACAGAGGAAGCATCTGGTAAGTTAGAGCAAAAAGTCGGATCGATTCAAAATGTTGTAGAGCTTATAAAAGGTATTTCGGATCAAACGAACTTACTTGCTTTAAACGCTTCGATTGAAGCAGCACGTGCAGGTGAGCAAGGTAAGGGATTTGCTGTTGTGGCTGAGGAAGTTCGAAAGTTAGCGGAACAATCAAAAGAGGCAACAGGAGAAATCGCAACGATGATTGGCGATGTCCAATTAGAAGTAAAACGAGTTGTAGAGGTCGTAAGTAAATTGAAAGATATTGCTGATATACAAAATAAAGTGACGACAGAGGCAGAGGCGGAATTCCGTACAATTATGTCGGTTGTAAATACGATTAGTATCTCAGTTGAAAAAATTGTAGAAGAAGTAAACAATATAGGTCACGAGCAAGGGGAAATTACAGAGGTAATGCATACAATTGCCGGTACGAGTCAAGAAAGCGCAGCTGTTTCGGAAGAGGTAAATGCTGCAACTGAATCTCAAGTGAATCATCTAGAAAAGGTAGCTCATACGATGGAAAGCTTGACGGAGCACATGAGAGACTTAGAAAGATTAGTTGAGCAATTTAAAATAGAGGAATAAATGTTACAAAAATTCGGTTTCTCACAATATGAAAGCCAAGCTTATGAAGTTGTCGTATCAAGCAATGAACCGTTAGATGCTACAACAATTGTGAAGCACTCTGGTGTTCCAAAAGCAAAAATATATGAAGTGCTAGCACGCCTGATAGATAAAGGAATGGTAATGGATTCTGTTTCAGAAAAGAAAAAGTTGTATACAGCATTGCCACTAAAACTAGCAATTGAAAAATTAACGACAGAATTCCAATCAAATATTAAAGACTTAGAAACGAATATATCAAAAAAATCATTTACTGATGACCGTGTGTGGAGCTTAAAGATGCAATCTTCTATTCGAGTTCAAAGTAAAGAGCTCATTGAAAGTGCAAAAGAATCGATTCGTATTTCAGCTTGGAATGATACTCTTTCAGAATACCTTCCTTTACTAGAACAAAAAGCAAAACAAGGCGTCCAAATTGAGTCCCTTATAGTTGGAAAAGTAGAAACAGAGTTAGAAAACATGCATTTTCTAATCCCCGCTGAAGAACCTAACGCATTAGAGCGCTACTTACTACTCATCGTTGACGACCGCGAAATTTTATTTGCTGGTGTAGAGCAAGAATCATGGCAAGCGATGAAAACAATGTCACAACCTTTCGTGAAGTTCTTTACAGAATTCTTCTATCATGACGTTGCACTTGCGAAAATTACCCAGAAGCACCATGACCTCTTTATGCAAGATGAGGAAATTAAAAGTTTGCTTATGAAGTTAAGGTACTAGATGGCATATGATTTAGTTGGAGCTATATTGGCACTACTACCGATAGTTGTAGTCGTGTTTGTTCTTAGATGGGTTCGTTTCATTTATCAAAATTCAGAGAAACAGGTGGAGCAAAATGAGAAAATCATTGAGCTGTTGATGGATATAAAGGAACAAAACGAAAAGGAGTCTAAGTAAGTGTATAATGCACCTACCTTTTTTATTGTAAAAAAATTGTACTTGCTTACAGTTTCTATTTTGGTTACTATAGTCGTAGTAACCAAAAAAGAAAGCGTGGGGAAAGACTTGAATTTTCGTGTATATATTTTAGCTATCGCGGCTTTCGTAGTCGGAACGGTTGAGCTAATTATAGGAGGAACGCTTGATTTAGTTGCGAATGATTTAGGAGTATCTATTAGTGCAGCTGGTCAGCTTATAACAATATTTTCGGTAGTATTTGCTTTGTCAGGTCCAGTTTTATTAGCTGTGACAGGGAAGTTTGAAAGAAAAAAATTGTATGTTGGAGCATTATCGATTTTCTTAATTGGAAATATCGTTTCGGCATTTAGTGTGAATTACGAGATGTTAATGTTCTCAAGGGTCATTTGTGCGGCGAGTGGTTCATTAATTATTGCGCTATCTGTAACACTTGCTTCTAGTGTGGTAGAACCGCATTTTCGTGCGCGTGCAATTGGAATCATTTTTATGGGAATTAGTGGATCACTTGTACTTGGGGTACCACTTGGTCTTGTGCTCGGCAATGCATATGGATGGCGTGCACCATTTGTATTAATTTCGATATTAACAGTTATGGCAATCGCTTGTATTTCATTATTTTTAACGAACGTACCGCCGACATCGGTGTTATCAATAAGAGAACAAATTGCTACGTTGAAAGATAAAAAAATTGTAAGTGCACAGTTAACATCATTTTTATTTTTAACAGGTCATTTAACACTGTATGCATATTTAACACCATTTTTAAAAGATGTGATGCATGTTGAAGCGAACTGGATTAGTGTGTTTTACTTCATTTTCGGAATCGCAGCGGTACTTGGAGGAGGCCTTGGGGGCTTGCTTGCTGATAAATGGGGATCGAAGAAAAGTATTATTTCCATCATTATCGTATTTGCATGTGCAATCTTTATGTTACCAATGATGACATTTTCATTCCCACTGTTCATTATTATGATGGGACTTTGGAGTATGCTGAGCTGGGCTATTTCACCAGCACAACAAAACTATTTAATTGAAATTGCACCAGAATCAGCTGGTATTCAGCAAAGTTTAAATAACTCTGCGCTTCATTTAGGAATTGCACTCGGTTCAACAGTAGGCGGAGTTGTTATTGAAAAATCATCTGTTATATATAACGCTTGGGTAGGCGGTGGCTTTATTATACTGGCACTTCTATGTGCGATTTTCTCGATTACGAGAGGACGCTCGAATCGGCTTGTGAAGGAAGAATCTATCGTTTGAATGCATCATGATGAGAAAAACAAAATTGGTTTAACAGTAGCGCTTTCTATCGTAGTAGGGACTATCATTGGATCTGGTGTGTTTATGAAACCAGGGAGCGTATTAGATTACTCAGGGAGTTCTAATATGGCTATTCTTGCTTGGGTAATTGGTGGACTATTGACACTAGCAAGTGGTTTAACAGTAGCTGAAATTGGAGCGCAAATCCCGAAAAATGGTGGGTTGTATACGTATTTAGAGGAGATTTACGGAAGTTTTTGGGGGTATTTATCAGGCTGGATGCAAACGATTGTGTATGGCCCAGCTATTATTGGAACGTTAGGATTGTATTTTAGTTCGTTAATGATCAATTTTTTCTATTTAGATAAAGTATGGAATTTACCAATCGCAATTGGTACGGTTGTGTTCCTAGGCGTTGTAAATAGTATGGGAACAAAATATGGAGGTATCGTCCAAACGGTTACGACAATAGGGAAGATGATTCCGATCATTTTAATTGTTGTATTAGGTTTTTGGAAAGGAAATAGCGATATCTTTAATGTAGTAGTGCCGATATCAGAAAATCAAAGTATCGGTATGGCAATTTTAGCAACACTATTTGCTTATGACGGCTGGATTCTACTCGCTTCGATTGGCGGAGAAATGAAGAATCCAACAAAGTTATTACCGAAAGCGATGACAGTTGGGATTTTAATTGTAACTGCTGCTTACGTATTAATTAACTTGGCGTTATTAAATGTATTACCAGCAGCGAAAATTGTAGACCTTGGAGAAAATGCGACAGCGACGGCTGCGGGCATGTTACTTGGAGAATATGGCGGGAAAATTATTAGTATCGGTATTATCGTTTCTATTTTCGGCTGTTTAAATGGAAAGATTTTAACATTCCCACGTATTCCAATGTCTATGGCAGAGCGTGGCCAACTTCCATTTTCTAAGTTTATTGCAAAGGAAAGTCCGAGATTTAAAACACCAGCAAATGCGATTACTGTTGAAATCATTTTAGGAATTATTTTAATGCTTATTAGTGATCCGAATAAGCTATCTGAGATTTCTGTATTCATTATTTATATTTTCTATGTAATGACGTTTATAGGTGTCTTCATTTTAAGAAAACGTAACAAGAATAAAGAGCGTGCATATAGTGTACCGCTATTCCCAATCGTACCAATCGTTGCGATTTTAGGTTCGTTCTTTGTAATTGGTAGTGCAATTATTAACGATCCGGTAAGTTGTTTCTTATCAATTGGAATTGTATTTACTGGGCTTCCGGTGTATTGGTATTTAAATAAGAAGAAAGAAACTGAATGAATGAAGAAGAAAACAGTTGGGTATTTAGCAATTGCAGGTGCTTTATCATTTGGAATTATAGGAGGAGTGGGTGTACCAGCATTTGCGGCAACGAATACTCCAGCAGCAGATCAGCCTACAAAAACGGTGAAGAAAGATTTAGATGCCGCTACAAAACAAAAAGTGAAAACAATTATGAACGATACAAAGAAACAATTAGAGGAGCTAGGTGTAAAGCTACCTGAGAAAGAGAAACGAAAAGATATGTTTGCAGGATTAGATGATCAGGCGAAAGAAAAAGCAAAGTCGATTTTAGAGCAAGAGAAATCCGGAAAACTAACACGTGAACAAGCAAAAGAGGAATTAACAAAGTTAGGCGTGAAAATGCCTGAGAAAGGTAAGCGTGGAGACATGTTTGCTAACTTGGATGAACAGGCGAAAGAGAAAGCGAAATCGATTTTAGAGCAAAAGAAATCTGGAAAATTAACGCATGAGCAAGCAAAAGAAGAATTAACAACGATTTTAGAGCAAAAGAAATCTGGAAAATTAACGCATGAGCAAGCAAAAGAAGAATTAACAAAATTAGGTGTGAAACTTCCAGAGAAAGAGAAGCATGAAGATATCTTTGCGGGATTAGATGAAGCAACAAAGGCAAAAGCAAAATCGGTTCTAGAAAATGAAAAGAAACAATTAGAGGAATTAAATGTGGATCTTCCGCATCATAAATTTTTCATGAAAAAAGAAGATAAATAAATGTTAAAATCATATCGAGCTGTGCTCGTTAGTTTATCATTATTACTTGTTTTTGTTTTATCTGGTTGCAGTAATGCAGCCCCAATTGATGCACATAGTACTGGGATTTGGGATCATTACTTTGTATATCCAATCTCGTTTATGATTCAATTTGTTGCTCATCATATACCTGGAGCTAGCTTCGGGATTGCGATCATTATTATGACGCTCGTTATTCGTTCAGCAATGATTCCATTAGCTGTTTCGCAATATCGTAGCCAAGCGAAGATGAAAAAAATGCAACCTGAATTGCAGAAGCTAAAGAAAAAATACGGTGATGTAAGCAAAGATCTTGAAAAACAAAAACAGTATCAAAAAGAAATGTCAGAACTAATGAAATCAGGCGGTTGGAATCCACTTGCTGGTTGTTGGCCAATTTTTATACAAATGCCGATTTTCTCTGCTTTGTATTATGCGATTAGCCGAACAGAAGAGATTCGCACATCTTCATTTTTATGGGTGAACTTAGGACATGCAGATCCATATCATATATTACCGATTATTGCAGCGTTAACGACATTTATTCAGATGAAAGTTTTTCAATCTAATATTACACCTGGAGAACAAGTACAAATGCTAAAAATGCAGCAAATTATGATGCCGGCAATGATTTTATTTATGGGATTTGCGGCGCCATCAGGGCTTGTACTGTACTGGATTACAGGTAACCTATTTACAATGAAACAAACAATTGTATTAAGAAAAATAATGGAACGTGAAGAATTACAATTACAAAAAGCTTAGATGGAATTTTTATTGCAGGATGCAATTCTATATATATCGTTTGTAACAACGGCGCTTTGTTTATTAGAAGTTTTCTTCCTTGCCAATGTTTCTCGCTTTGTGCGTCAGCAAGCATCGAGCGGTAAACAAAGAGCTTTTGCGTTAGTTGATACATGTGAAGATAGTGCAGGAAATGTAACGCTATTTTCTATTTTTTATAAATATGGAATGATTCGTTCTGTTCGCAGACAAGAATCAAGTGAAGAGAATGACGAGGTCGGTCCGTATACACCAATGTTTCGCTAAATGAATATGGAGATGAAACATACTATGGGTCAACTAGGAGACGCCGATTACGTTCCCGACACCGCCTTTTTATCTTTCCCAGCAGCTAAAACATTTCACTTAGAATTTATGATACAGTTGGTTGTTATTTTCATAGCTTCTATTTTGTATGCAATTTCTATGAACATGTTTTTTATCCCGCATAATATGATTAGCGGTGGTTTTGCTGGTGTAGGGATGATTATCGGTTATTTAATGCATTACAATATCGGTGCACTTATCTTTTTACTAAACATTCCTCTTCTTATTTTAAGTCACTTTTACTTAGGCAAGAAGACAACCTTTTTAACAGCGTATTTTGTAGCTGTATCATCTTTAGCGATGAACATTATCCCAGTACATCAAGTTTCAGACGATATTTTACTTTCTTCTGTATTCGGTGGTGTAATTTGCGGAGCAGCTTCAGGAATCATATTCCGATTTGCCTCTTCAACAGGTGGTTTTGATGTCGTTGGATTGATTGTAGCAAAACATCGAGATATTTCGATTGGAGCAATCATCTTTGGATTCAACTTGATCTTACTTGTTGCAGCAGGATTTATTTTCGGATGGGATATTACGCTTTATACGTTAATTAGCCGGTTTGTAGTCAGCAAAGTAATTGATGCCGTGCATACAAAACATATTAAATTAACGATAATGACAGTTACAGAAAAAGGTGAGGAAATAAAAAGCGCACTATTACATCACGGCATACGCGGGGTGACAATGGTAGATGCTGTCGGCGGCTATACAAACCATAAGAAAAAAATGATTTACACTGTCGTGACTCGATATGAGTTAGGCGAAATGAAACGTATTATCCGTCAAGTGGATAACAAAGCATTCATGAACATTACTGAAACAGTTGAAATTGTCGGCCGTTTCAAACGCATATAAATGAATCAATATATAAAATATACAATTGCTGTCCTGTTTGCCATTATCGGCGGTGCGATTTGCTTCTGGACAAACACTCAGCTTGGAGAGCATATCATTTTTAATGGAATCGAAACACTTGTAAGCGCTTCAATTTTAGGCGGATACATTTACTTCCTCTTCAATCCAGAAGAAAATGCTCAAAAAACAATGTTATTAACAATGATCGGAATCGTCGGTGGATGTATTTCCTACTCAATGACTAACTATACATTACCACTTCAATTAAGCTCAGCTTTCTTCCATGGTCTATGGACTTGGTTCATTGCATTCTGCCTAGCAGACGTATTCAACCTATTACAAGACACTGGAGAAGAAAACGGTCGCCAAATTGAAAGTAACTCGTAAGTGGATATTTTAAGAAGGCCAGCTATCTCAATGACGGTGGCTCTAGTTCTGTCCATTTTATACGGAGTAATCCGAACTGGGAAATTAGAAGTAATGTTGAATATATGGGCAGTATTTGGAATTGTATTATTAGTGTTAGCCATTCATGAGCTAGGGCACGTAGTATTGGGCTTGATAGGTGGTTTGAATTTTAAATTTATGACAGTAGGACCTATCACTGTTCAAAAAGAAAAGGGGAAATTACGCATTCGAGAAAATAAATTATGGGCGTACTTTGGTGGCGTGGTGATGTTAGCACCGTCTTCTATAGAGACACCGAACCTTTCAAAGAAATGGGCGTGGATGACTTTAGGCGGACCAATTATGAGTTTACTATTCGGTATTACTTCAGGTTACATATATATGGTGAGCTATTATCAATATCTTTTATATTTTTCCGTTTTCCACTTTGTGATTTTTGCAGTTACAATCGTGCCGATAAAAGGAACGATTCTGAGTGATGGCATGCAATTTCTCATTTTAATTAAAGATGATGAAAAAGCTAAGCAGCATTTATATACGATTCAAATATCGAGTGAGTTATTTAGTTATAAAAGACCGAAAGATTGGGATGAGAGATTAGTAGAACTTAGTGAGGGAAAATTAAAAGAGGATAAAAGTATAAGAGAGATAATGAGTGGATTGATGCTCGTCTTTTATGCCCGAGCTGATCAAAAGGGAATGGAAAGAGCGATACCGTATATAGAACAAATTGTTCAGCTATCTGTAACGAAGGAAAATAAATTTTTCGTTGGTAATTTTCATAGTTGGTATCTTTTATATAAAGCTCTTTATCAGATGGATAGCCTTTCTCTGCAAGAAGCAAAGGAACATGCAAAGGCCATTACCAAAATGGATTTAAACGGGTATTACCGTACACAAGGAATTATTAAATATTTAGAGGACGATATGGAAGCTTCCCGCACTTATATGAAGAAAGCTGATAAAGAATTGGAGAGCGCTGAGAAGAGTGGAATGGGATATTTACAAGTAGAGAGAGAATGGTTTGAGCAGCTACAGGCAAGGGTATCTTACGATGGGTGAATGAAGAGTAAATTAAAAAAACAATTTGATTTCGTGGGGAAAATAGCATTAAGTATGATAGGTGGCTTTTTAACATCTTATATAGCTTTAGATTTACTCTCGGATGAACCGAGAAAATTATCATCTAATCTATTTATAGCTGTATGTACTATTTTTGGAATCTTAATGATGTACTACACTTGGAAGAATACACGTATGTTAGCGGAAGCACGCGATGAAGAAGAGAGTGTACAAGGCAGAAAATTAGGCATTATAAGTATATATTTACGTGTGGGTGATATAGTTACGCAGGCATGGTTTGTATATGCAGTTATTACATGTAGACGTGCACTGTTGCAGGATACAAATGTTTCATTTGCAGTGTGGAATGTAGTAGCTTCTATTGCCTGTTTAACTATTGTAGTAATTATCGGGATCATAACAAAAAATCGTTATAATAAGCTATATCCTGAACAAGGTGTAACATATATGGAATCAATGAAAATGTGGACGAAAAACGTAGATGAAGGGTTAAAACACATTGTGCATGAGGCTGGATATAAAGCGTATGAGTTTACGAATACAGTACTGGCATATGTATGGTGGGGAGCTGTTATATATACAGCGGCTAGCGATATCGATTTTGTATTAATTGGCTTAATCTCACTTATTTGGATATTGCATCTTGGAAAATTTATGTACGAAATGCATAGAAAAATGATTTATTAAATGAAAAAGAGGGAAGATATGAAGCTTCAAAATCGAGTGAGGGAATTGCGAGCAAAGCATCGTTTATCACAAGGGGATTTAGGGAAAGTGATTGGCTCATCACGGCAAACGATTAGTTTAATTGAGCGTGGGGATTATGCACCATCTATTGTATTGTCGTTAAAAATCGCACACATTTTCAATGTACCGGTGGAGGAAATATTTATGTTAGTGGAGGGGGAAGAGGACGATGAAGAGTAAATGGAATGGGTTCATGAATTATTTCAGCAATATGGGTATTATGTTGTACTTGTCGGGTTGCTGTTAGAATATATTGCGCTTCCGTTTCCGGGAGAGCCAACATTAGCATATGCGGGATTTTTAGCACAGAAGGGTGATTTAAGTTTACCAATTTTAATTATCTTATCCTTTATTGGGACAAGTGTAGGAATGACGATTCAATACTTTTTAGGAAATAAATTAGGTATGCCTTTCGTTCAAAAATATGGGAAATACGTATTTTTAACACAAAGAAAAATCGACTTAACAAGAATGTGGTTTGATAAGTATGGGTACTTCCTAATCTTTATCGGTTTCTTTATTCCTGGTGTACGCCATTTTACAGGATACTTTGCAGGAATTATTAACCTACCATTCCGTCGTTTTGCGATTACAATTTATTCAGGTGCTCTGTTTTGGGTATCATTCTTCTTAATCGGTGGTTATTGGTTAGGTGGAAACTTACATGATATTTTTGGGGTGCTAGAAGGTCATATTGGTAAAATTATTTTTGGAGTTATCGTGATCGTAGCAATTACGGTAGGCATTCGTTTCCGCAAACAATTAAAACGAGTATTGTTACAAAACGCAAGTTAAATGGAAGCTTATAAAATGCACGATTTTATTAATACGAATGTTGAATCTCATCAAAATGAAACCGTTTTTAATTTACAAATATGTGAAACAAATGAATTTGACGTAAGTTTAACAAAATCTACAACGCTGTCTTTTATCGTTTCAAAAAAGAACATTAAGATTGTCACGAGAAAATGGGTTAATTCAAATCAAGAAAGCATGATTGGCAAAAGCTACATCATTCCAACGAAAGCTTTTCACTATTTCTTACCGATTATTTCTGAAACTGAAGATGAACTAAATATTCAAGTTCAAAGTTTCGGACTACATGGTGAGCTTTTATTAAATGAAAGATTACTTATTGATAAAAACAACAAATGCAATCCAAAGATTACTACCTTCTTTGAAACATTAGATGAAAATGTCAATCAAGCATTACGAGGATTACAAATTCATTGTATGTAAATGAAAAAACTATTATTAAGTGCGCTATTATCATTAGGATTTTTAACTCTTCCATTCACTACTGCAGAAGCAGCTACAACGAAAGATCAACTTATCGTAAACACACAACTAAATAAAATGGATTATTATCAAAATGGAAAATTCATAAAAAGTTTCACTGTCGCTACTGGAAAAGCAGCAACACCAACACCTAAGGGTACTTTTCAAATCGTAAATAAAATTAAAAACCGTCCTTACTATACAGGAAAAATTAAAGGCGGCGATCCACGTAATCCACTTGGGGACCGCTGGCTCGGATTAAATATGGCAGGAACTTACGGAACAACGTATGCGATTCATGGAACTAACAATAATCAAGCAATCGGGAAAGCAACAACACTTGGTTGTATTCGTATGTTTAACAATGATATTCATTGGTTATTTGAGCGCATTCAGCAGCAAGCTACTGTCACTGTAAATTAAATGACGCATATACTGGTGATTGAAGACAACCCAGATATACAAGAACTTATTCGTGAATTTCTAATGGCACAAAACTTTACTGTTGATGTAGTTGGTGCTGGAACAGAAGGCATTCTTCTTTTCCAAAAAAATTCATACGACCTTGTCCTCCTCGATGTAATGTTACCAGATATAGATGGCTATAGTATTTGTAAAATTATGCGAGGACAATCTGATGTACCAATCATTATGTTAACAGGCTTACATAATGAAGAAAGTGAAATTAAAGGATTTGAGTTAGGTATTGATGACTATATTACAAAACCGTTCCATTACACCGTATTTATAAAACGTGTAGAAGCTGTATTAAGAAGGGCAGCAACGAAGGAAGCAGAAGCTGCAACTATACTACAATTCCATGAATTGATGTTAAATTCTACAGCATATGCCGCTTATGTTCATGGTAATCAAATTGAATTGACTACAAAAGAATTTGAAATTATATATACTTTACTGCAAAATCGGGGAAAAGTACTATCAAGAAGTGATTTGTTGAATAAGGTATGGGGCTATGAACATTATGGTGATGTGAGAGTTATAGATACACATATTAAAAACTTACGAAAAAAATTAGAAATCCCTTATATTAAAACGGTGAAAGGCATTGGCTACAAAATCGAATCATAGTTGGCTACAAAATCGAATCATAGCAAAGACAACATCACCAAAAATATATTCATCAAAACCTTATTATTTTGTATTTTGTTATCACTTTGTCTTTATCAAATTATTTATTTTCTAGCCTCAAATTACGATAAAGATCGTTTAAAAGCGTCTGGAACGCAAACTGCGGAACAAGCGGAACCAGACAAACAAAACGACCAAAGTAAAACAAAGCAAAATAAAGCTGTTTCAGAGAGTAGTATTTCTAATTTTCAATCTTCTCGAATAGATATGAAAACACTCTCTACAGCCATCAATCATCTTTTGCAGCCTAGCCAAACTGCAAAAGCAAAAGAACATACACAAAATATGCCGGAGAAAAGTAACACAACGTCTTCACTTACAGAAGCGGAAAAGCAAGCTACTAACAGTGATGCCTTACATACACAAAATGCAGCAAGTAAAACAAATGATACACATGATAATCCAACGTTAACAGATGTGTTGCAGCAATTAGCTCCACATATTGGGGCGACAATGCTTGCATTATCTCTGCTTGGATCTTTAATCTACGCAAAAATAATCGCCAAACCTTTCCAATATATGAGCGATGCTTTAAAAGATATTATGAATCTTGATTTCTCAGATAAAAAGCTACTTAACAAAAATACAGATCAAACAGATTTTAATTTGCAAGTAGCTGCCTCACAAGTACCTACTATTGTGAAAAATTTACATGAAAGCAATCAAGATTTAAGAACTGAACTCAAGAAGGAACAACAATTAGAACAATCTCGTAAAGAATTTATGTCCATGATATCCCATGAATTAAAAACACCAATCGCAGCCGTTATGGGACAACTCGATGGCATGATTCACGGAATTGGCGCTTATAAAGATAGAGATAAATATTTACAACGTTCATATGAGATGATGCAAGACATTAACATATTAACGGAAAAGGTGTCAGAATTATCCAAAATACAAAACCCTCAATTTAAACCAAATTTAAAAGTTATCTCATTGACTAATATTATTGAGGACGTTATAAAGAAAGTAGATTATTTTGTATCTGTAAAACAATTAAATGTTCAATCTAACATTAAACAAGATGTACAAATTTTAGCTGATCCTAAATTTATGCAAACTGCTATTTTCAACATTATTTCAAATGCTATTCATTATACAATTGACCATCAGCATGTATATATAAAGCTTTATGAAAAGCCAAACGGTTACGCATTAGAAGTATTAAATACAGGTTCTCAAATTGATGAAGATAAACTTGCCCATTTATTTGAGCCATTCTATCGCGCAAATCCTGACAAACATGGCTTAGTACAAGGTAGTGGTCTTGGGTTATATATTGTAAAACAAATATTAGATAAACATCAGTTTCCTTATGGAATACAAAACACACCTCAAGGTGTAAAATGCTCCATTGTATTCCCAAAAGCAATGTAAATGGAGAAGTTTAAGTATTCACTACTCGTTTTACTCGGTGCTTGTAGCTACGGCGTGCTTTCAACTATTTTCAAACTCGGATTTATTAACGGATTTTCAGCACATCAACTATTAGGGGGACAATATGTCTTCGGATGGATTGGACTACTTCTGCTCGTTCTTTTCTTTTCACGCCATAAAGTAACAAAAAAGCAATTCTTGTCATTACTAACAGTCGGCACAACAATGAGTATGACTGGTATTTTCTATGCTATTTCTGTAGAAGAACTGCCAGCATCTATCGCTGTCGTTCTACTCTTCCAGTTCACATGGATCGGAGTAGTCATCGAAGCTATTGCAAATCGAACGTTTCCAAGCCGTGAAAAAGTTATATCCATCATCATTTTATTCACTGGTACATTGTTTGCTGGCGGTGTCTTTGAAGGTCTAGGAGAAAATTTTTCTACGAAAGGTATGATCTTTGGACTATTAGCTGCTGTCTCTTTTTCATTCTATGTTTTTGCAAGCGGACGCGTTGCTACAGATGTTCCGCCTTATACGAAAAGCTTTCTCATGACAACAAGTGCTACCCTTATCGTATGCCTATTCTTCCCGCCAACTTTTTTAACAGATGGTGCCCTGCAAGCCGGTCTATGGAAATATGCTTTCTTCCTCGGATTATTCGGCGTTGTCGTACCTGTCATTTGTTTTTCAATTGGCGTACCGAAAGTCGGAATAGGACTTGGTACAATATTAGGTGCAGCTGAATTACCAACGGCCATTATCGCTTCTATTACACTTGTACATGAAGTTGTAACGCTTATGCAGTGGATTGGAATTATATTTATATTGTTTGGTATTTTCACTCCCCAGCTCCTTACGTATAGAAAAGAAAACAAACATAATCGTGTGCATAGTGCATAAATGAGTATTTTTATTGGAGGCGCTTGGCCGTATGCAAATGGTTCGTTACATCTTGGGCATATCGCTAGTTTGTTACCGGGAGATATTTTAGCACGTTATTATCGGGCAAAAGGTGAGAATGTGTTGTATGTTTCAGGAAGTGATTGTAATGGAACACCGATTACAATTAGAGCAAAACAAGAAGGTGTGACGGTGTTAGAAATTGCTGATAAGTATCATGAAGAGTTCGAGCGATGTTTTCATAGCCTTGGTTTTACTTATGATTGCTATACACGTACAGATAGCGAACACCATCATGAAACGGTTCAAAAAGTATTTTTGCGTTTATTAGAAGAAGGCTATATTTATAAAAAAATAGTGGAACAAGCATATTGTGAAACGTGTACGCAGTTTTTACCAGATCGTTATGTAGAAGGAACCTGTCCTCATTGTCATGAAGCAGCAAGAGGAGATCAATGTGATGCTTGTTCTGCCATTTTAGATCCACTTGATTTGTTAGAAAAGAAATGTAAGTTATGCGGTAGTACGCCATCCGTGCAAGAAACAGAGCACTTCTATTTCGCATTGCATACATTTCAGCAACGAATTAAAGAGGCTGTAGAAATCGCAAAACAAGAAGGAACATGGCGTGACAATGCAATTCAATTAACAGAAAGATATGTAAAGGAAGGATTGCAAGATAGGGCAGTATCGCGTGATTTACCAGTCGGGGTTCTAATTCCAGTGGCAGGATACGAAGATAAGAAAATTTACGTATGGATTGAAGCAGTGACAGGATATTATTCTGCAAGTAAACATTGGGCTGAAAAAACAGGGAAAGATGACCAAGAGTTTTGGGATAAAGAAACGAAAACGTACTATGTACACGGAAAGGATAATATTCCATTTCACTCTATCATCTGGCCAGCGGTATTACTTGGGGTAGGAGAAGAAGCAATTCCTCGTCATATCGTTTCAAATGAGTATTTAACGGTAGAAAAAAGGAAATTATCGACAAGTAAAAACTGGGCAGTATGGGTACCTGATATATTAGAAAGCTATGATCCAGATTCGATCCGTTACTTTTTAACAGTAAATGCACCAGAAAATCGTGATACTGATTTTTCATGGCGTGAGTTTATTTACAGTCATAATAGTGAATTGTTAGGTGCATATGGGAACTTTGTGAATCGGACATTAAAGTTTATTGAAAAGTATTATGAGGGCGTTGTACCGAAGGGAACTATTCATGTAGAGCTGAAAGATAAAGTAGAAGGATTATATAAAAATGTAGGAGCGGCGATTGAACAAACTAAATTTAAGGTGGCGTTAGAGACAATATTTGATGCAGTACGTTTTGCAAATAAATACTTTGACGAAAAGCAGCCGTGGAAACAAAGAGAAGATGATCCAGTTTCATGTGAAGAAACGATTTATAATTGTGTTTATCTTATCGCTAATTTTGCAAATCTCCTTGAACCATTTTTACCATTTTCAAGTGAAAGAGTTCGAAACACATTGTCGATTGTTAACCGAAATTGGGAACCTCAAAATACGTTGCCAAATAAAATTGATAGCGTGCAGCCATTATTTGAACGAATCGATGTAAAACAAATTGAGCATGAGATAGAGAAGCTGTATGGAGCGGTAAAGTGAATGAATGAAAAAAGCTGGAATGCAGCTGCTTATGAAGCTTGGACGAATCGCCACGGGGCGCCAGTTGATTATGCGAAAAAGATTATGGAAGAGCCCACACGCGAAGTAGCACATTATTTACCTTACATACAATCTCCAAAAGGAAAACGTATTATTAATTTACTCGGGTCAAAAGGAAACAAAGCCGTTGCTCTTTCCCTATTAGGATCTGACGTAACAGTTGTTGATATTTCAGCGAGTAATGCCAAATATGCAAATGAACTTGCAGAAGCTGCGGGTGTCTCTATCCAATACATCGTCTCTGATGTACTGGATGTAAATCTTTCCGAATCATTTGATGTCGTATTGCTGGAACTTGGTGTACTTCATTACTTTTTAGATTTAAAACCACTCTTTCAAAAGATTGCTAACTTACTTAAACAAGATGGAATACTTATCCTTCGTGACTATCATCCTGTTTACACTAAATTATTAGGTGTAGATCATCCATCATTTCGGGCCAATGGAAATTATTTCGATGAAGAATTGATTGAAGATGATGTTGCTTATAGCACTCTTCTTACAGAATCGCAGAAAGAGGCTTTGCCGAAAACAAACATACGCCGCTGGACGTTAGGAGAAATTGTTACAACACTTGCGGAAGAACGTTTTAAAATTGAAAAGCTAGTTGAAGAACACGGGTCTCATCAAAGGTGGGTTTTCCCTTCTACTTCACCCGAAGGAATTGAAGAACGTATACCAGGTCTATACACATTAATTGCGACAACATGCAAAAAAGGATCCCTTCACGGATAGATGCATCAAGCAAGTGAAATCGAAACATTAAAGAATGATGTATCGAAAAGAGCAACAATATTAAAAGAACGTGGCGATTGGTTCCAAGCACAGGTCGCTGGTTTACAAGAATATTTACTATCACATGACCAAAAAGGATTGGATAAATTCAACCGGGAAGGAAAAAAACTAGCTGATACGAGGGAGAAAGTAACAAGTGATAAAAAACTCCCAGAAGGAATGAAAGAAGCCATTTTAATGGGAGCAAAATGGCGCAGCGTCGTAGATAATGAAGTCCTCCCTCTTGCGCGTGAAGGAAAATGGGATGAAGCATCCAAAATCGCTCTTGCTCAAACAGATTATGTAAATGATCTTTTAAGTCGTTTTACTAAATATGCAAATGAAGAAAATGACAAACGGGACGTATTAATTGCTGACGTAGAGTCTTCTTCATCCCTTATTCAATATATTATTTTCTTCTCACTCATTACATGTACATTAACGTCTATTCTATTGGCATGGTGGTTCTCTGGTAAACTCGTTAAACCGATTCGACAAATTGATGCGAAGTTAAAAGAATTAGCTTCTCAAGATGGCGATTTAACCGCTAGATTATACGTAACGAGTAAAGATGAAATTGGTGACATTGCAAATTCCTTTAATCAAATGCTTGCTAACTTACAGCATATAATAAAGCAAGTGCAACAAACATCAACAAATGTAAAAGAAGCTTCCGAAAATGTGTTTATCGAAACAAATGCTTCTATGGACAATACCGCAAAAACGAAAGAAACTATGAATGCTCTTGAGCACAATATTCGTTCCCAAGTTTCTAGCATCGAAGAAAGTTCAACCGCAATGGATGATATGGCAACGAGTGTTCAGCGTATTGCAGAAACTGCCTCTTCTGTCGCTAGCCTAGCTTTTACAACTTCTGAAAAAGCAGATGATGGAAATAAAGTCATTGAGAAAGCTATTACACAAATGCATACAATTAACGAAGTTGTTAACGCTACATCACAAGTGGTAGAGCGACTCATTACACATACGAATCATATTGATACTGCACTTCAATCTATTTCTAATATTGCTGAGCAGACGAATTTGCTCGCTTTAAATGCTTCTATTGAAGCGGCCCGTGCTGGTGAACATGGAAAAGGATTCGCTGTTGTTGCCGATGAAGTACGAAAACTTGCTGAACAATCTCAACTAGCAGCAACTGACATTAACCATTTACTTCATCAAATTCAAGCGGACACAAAAATAGCAAATGACATGATGACACAAGGTCAGTCAGAAGCTTCTGAAGGAATTACAGTCATTCGTACCGCTGGATCTTCATTCTCAGAAATTGTTAATCACATTAACAAAGTCTCTACACAAATACAAGAAATGTCTGCAACTGCTGAAGAAATGGCCGCAAGTTCTGAAGAAATGAATGCAGTTTTAAATAATATCGCTTCTATTTCAAATGAAGTTGCTGCCGAAACATCACAAACAGCAAATTCAGCTGGTGACCAAGTAAACAAAATGAGTATCGTTGCTAAAAAATCATCAGACATGAAAACAATTGTGCAAGAACTGGAAGTGCTCGTTTCTCACTTCAAAACAAATGGTTAAATGATGGGAACGATTTGTGCTTTATTCGGCATTGCCTTAGCTTTTATTTTATTCTTTACCATGGATCAGTCTCATAAAGCTGAAACATTACAAAAAGAAATTTCTCCTCTTGCAACAGAATTGAAAGAGCGCGGAGACGCTTATCAAGTACAACTTTCTGCTTTAAGAGGTTATTTACTACAACATGATCAAGTCGAATTAGACAAGTTTAATCAGATGAGTAAACGTCTTGAAGATACAAAAGGGCAACTTCTTTCTAACCCTAACACTTCTCAATCCGTGAAAAGCACCATGGAATTAGGATCCACTTGGAGAAAGTTCATCGAAGAGAAAGTATTCACTCTTGCAAAAGAACAAAAATGGGAAGAAGCTTTACAAGTAGCTTCTACAGAAAATGGTACTGTTTATAAAGTAATTGGTGATTTCACAAATTACAGTAATGAACAAGCTAAATTACGCGAACAATCTATTGAAAAAATCGATCAATCTTCACTACGAATTGAATATGTTGTCTTCTTATCACTTGTTATTTGTATTGTAACTGCAATTATTCTTGCATGGTGGTTCTCTGGTAAGCTTGTAAAACCAATTCAACAAATTGATATTAAGCTAAAAGAATTAGCCTCTCAAGAAGGCGACTTAACAGCCCGTCTACAAGTAAATAGCAATGATGAAATCGGTGCAATTGCATCATCGTTTAATAAAATGTTAGAAAACCTGCAACATATCATTAATCGTGTTCAAAAAACATCTGTAGAAGTACAAACAGCTTCTGAAAATATGCTAGAAAAGACTAATACATCACGCGAGGCAACAATACGAGTTCAAAGCTCGATGTCCAATTTAAATTCAAGTATTCAATCGCAAACTTCTAGTATGGAAGAAAGCTCAACTGCGATGGATGATATGGCAATAAGCGTTCAACGCATCGCTGAATCTGCTTCATCTGTAGCCGAACTTGCTGTAGCTACATCTGAACATGCTAACGATGGAAGTACTGTTATCCAAAAATCTGTTTCACAAATGACAACGATACATGAAGCTGTCAATGCTACATCAGAAGTAGTCGAACGTCTAATCACCCATACGAAATATATTGATACGGCTGTACAATCTATTTCTAATATCGCTGAGCAAACAAACTTACTTGCTTTAAACGCTTCTATTGAAGCAGCTCGTGCTGGTGAGCAAGGAAAAGGATTTGCTGTCGTAGCTGATGAAGTTCGTAAACTTGCGGAACAATCTAAAACTGCTGCAACAGATATTAACCAATTACTAAATCAAATTCAAAATGATACAGAAACAGCTAGTTCTATGATGTCTAAAGGTCGTTCTGAAGCATTTGAAGGCATTACTGTCGTTCGTGAGGCTGGTACTTCTTTCACAACAATTGTTGAACAAGTAAATAAAGTATCAACTCAAATGCAAGACATATCAGCAACTGCTGAAGAAATGGCTGCAAGCGCTGAAGAAATGAACGCTTCACTTAATAACATCGCTTCTATTTCAAATGAAGTATCTAGTGAAACAGCCGCAACGGCACAATCTGCTGAGCAGAAAGTTATTGTTATGAATGAAATGACAGTAACTGCAAAACAAATGAAACAAACGGTTGAAGAATTAGATCAACTCGTATCTCATTTTAAAACTGAATAGATGTCACAACAAGCATTTGAAGAAAAATTATATGCAAACTTAGAAGCTGTTATTGATCCTGAACTAGGTGTTGATATTATCAATCTTGGATTAGTTTATGACATTACAGCGGATGAAAATAATAATGCTGTCATTACAATGACGATGACTTCTATCGGCTGCCCAATGGCTGGTCAAATCGTATCAGACGTTAAAAAAGTATTATCAACGAACGTACCTGAAGTAAACGAAATAGAAGTAAATGTCGTTTGGAATCCACCATGGTCAAAAGAACGTATGTCACGTATGGCGAAAATCGCATTAGGTATTCGCGACTAAATGTTTATAAAAAGAGGACACCTGATAGGGTGTCCTCTTTTTGCGTGGAATTATCTGAAAAATGTTTCTCAAATTTTTCGAAGAGGTATCAGGCGGAAGATTCGGAATTTTATAAAAGTGTCAAAAATCTTTATGGGAATGGGGAATGTTATAGTGAAAAAGCAAGTCATTTCATCAGCATTAGCGTTAACTGTTATCGCCGGGGGATTTGGAACGTTTGGAGCAACGACAACGAAAGCGGAAGAACAAAAAATTCAATATCATCAAGAATTTAAAACACCTGCATACATAGGTGAAGAATGGAAAGCACCGGAAGGACTAGATAAGAAAGAGACGGTCTTTCAATATTTAGAGAGTAAAAAAGATATGTTTAAACTAGCAGGAAATATTGAAACACATTTTAATGTTGTTGGGGAAGAAAAGGATGCTGAATCTGGTACGACACATGTGAAGTTAGTTGAGAAACATAATAACATTCCTGTGTATGGTTCAGACCAAACTGTTACACTAGATAAAGAGAATAATGTAAAAGCATTCTTCGGACAAGTTATTCCGAATTTAGATGATAAAAATATTCCTACCTTTGCAAGTATTAGTGCAGAACAAGCAGAAACAATTGCAAAGGCAGATATTGAAAAAGAAGTTGGTAAAGTAAAAAATTATGATGGTGTGAAAAAAGATTTATTTGTGTATGAAAAAGATGGAAACTACTATCTTGCATACTTAGTTAAGGCATCGATTTCAAAACCAGCTCCAGGCTATTGGCATTACTTTGTTGATGCTACAAATGGAAATGTGATTGAAAAATATAATGCTGTAGATAACATTACAGGATTTGGTTACGGAGTATTAGGTGCTAGACAATCATTTGAAATTGCTCAAAATGAGAAAACAGGAGCATTCCATTTATTTGATGGAAAGCGTGGACAAGGTGTTCATACGTTTGATGCAGAGAATATGGATGAAAACTGGTTTAATATGTTCTCACAATGGTTTGGATATACAGGTGTCGAAGTAGAAAGCAAAAATAAGTTCTTTGATGACAAAGCAGCGGTTGATGCGCATGTAAATGCAGGAAAAGTATATGATTACTACAAAAAGACATTTAATCGTAACTCTTTCGATGATAAAGGCGCGAAGCTTATTTCCTCCGTTCACGTAGGGGAGAGCTGGAATAACGCAGCTTGGAACGGTATTCAGATGATGTACGGTGATGGAGATGGCAAGACATTTATTCCATTATCTGCTGGACTAGATGTTATCGGGCACGAATTAACGCATGCTGTAACTGAGCATACAGCAAACCTTGTTTATAAAAATGAATCAGGTGCGTTAAATGAATCGTTATCTGATATTATGGGTGTCATGGTTGAGAAGAAGAGCTGGGATTTAGGTGCTGATATTTATACACCTGGTAAACCTGGTGATGCGCTTCGTTCTCTGAAAGATCCAGCATCTATTCCAAACCCATTAAAACCAGGTGAAGGTTACCCAGATCATTACAATAAACGCTATACTGGAACAGCTGATAATGGCGGCGTTCATATTAACAGTAGTATTAACAATAAAGCTGCGTACTTAGTATCTGACGGTGGCACGCATTACGGCGTGAAAGTAACTGGAGTGGGCCGTGAAGCGACAGAAAAAATTTACTACCGTGCTCTTACTAAATATCTAACTGCAAACTCTGACTTTAAAATGATGCGTCAAGCAGCACTTCAGTCAGCAGAAGATTTATATGGTACAAATTCTAAAGAATTACAAGCTGTAACGAAAGCTTATGATGCAGTAGGCGTTAAATAAATGTTTAGAAAAGTTGATCATAAAAATATGGGCAGAGCAAATCACGGTTGGTTAAATACACATTTTCATTTTTCCTTTGCTAATTATTACAATCCAAATAATATGAGTTTTGGAGCGTTACGTGTTATTAACGATGATTTAGTAGCGGCACAAACGGGGTTTGATATGCATCCGCACCGCGACATGGAGATCATTTCTTACGTTGTAGATGGTGCCTTAACACATGAAGATAGCATGGGGAATAGCGGAACAATTGAGCGTGGACATGTTCAATATATGAGTGCTGGTACTGGTGTATTTCATAGTGAACATAATTTAGGAAATGAAACATTGCGTTTATTACAAATTTGGATTTTACCAGACCGTGCTGATCATAAACCAAACTATGGTGAGTTTAAATTTGATTGGGGTAAACGTGAAAATGAGTGGTTCCATATGGTTTCCCCAGTAGAAGGCGGTGCACCAATTCAAATTCACCAAGATGCGAATTTATATTCTTTATCGTTAGAGGCTGGAAAAGAAATTCATTTTCCTGTGAAAGAAGGCCGTCAATTGTACCTTGTACAAATTGAAGGAAGTAGTGTGATAAATGATGAGATACTTGTTATGCGCGATGCGGTAGAAGCAGTAGAAGAAGATATTCATATTCAAGCGAAAGAGCAATCACACTATTTAGCAATTGAGCTAAAAAAATAAATGAAAACAGAAGATAGATTAGGACTACTATTATGGTTTCGTTTATCACGTTTTTATAACAAGAGTATTCGTGAGACGAATCAGCATTTGAAAAAATGGAATGTATCTGCCGCTCAGTTTGATGTACTAGCTCAAGTTGGGGGACATAATCGTTTAACGCAGCAAGAGCTTGGGAAGAAGCTATTTGTTACGAAAGGAAATGTCACGCAGCTTTTAAATAAAATGGAGCAGCTAGACTGGATTGGGCGTGAGCAAGAAGGTACTACGAAATATATTTCGTTAACAGAAAAGGGAAGAGCTTTATATGAGGAGATCGTCCCGCCCAAGGAAACTTTCCAAGCGGAGCAGTTTCATAAATTAAATATAGAAGAACAAAATCAATTATTAAAATTACTAAAAAAATTACAGTAAATGGAACTCCAGTTTCAAAATGTATATCAACAGGTGGAGAATTGGTATGTGTTGGATTCGGAGCTTCCTTGGGATGTCAAAAGGATTAGAGAGGATTTGTTTTCACTTATTGAAGTATGTAAAACGCCAGTTATTTTTTGTGATACGTGTGATGCCAATCATGTACTTCTATCATTAGGGGAAGAGGAAGAGGAGTTTTTATTCCCCGTAGGTGGTTTTTATCATAAAGAAAAACAATTAATTTTCGTTTGTATGTGGGATGAGTATGAGCAAGTGCTTAAAACACTACTGCATGAATTTCGCCATGCGATGCAGCATAAGAGAGAAGTATTGTATGTTGGAAGTGAATCGTACGAAGAGAGATGGATTGAGAAAGATGCGAGGAAGTTCGCGGAGAGGAAATTAGATGAATATAAAAATAGAAAATTGATGTAATTGATTCAGAAGAAACATATTGACTATGCTGAAGATTGGTTTAATCGTTACGGAACTGGCGTTATTTTTACGGCACGTTTTATTCCTGTTGTGCGTCATGCGATTTCGATACCAGCGGGTATTGCGAAAATGTCACATGCTAAGTTTATTACGCTAACTACATTAGCTGTTATTCCATGGTCAATTGTGTTTGTATATTTAGGATTTAAATTAGGATCAGAGTGGGAAAGTATTAATAAAGTAGCTGGGCCCTATGTGAAATATTTTGCACTTGCTGCTATTGTTTGCGCAATTGGTTATTTTGTACTAAAAAAATTATGAATGTTAGGAGAGTTGATTCATTCAGTTTTAGTTTTTCTAGAAGGACTTGGTTATTGGGGAATTATGCTTGGATTGATGTTAGAGGTTATTCCAAGTGAAATCGTATTGTCTTATGCAGGCTATTTAGTATCAACAGGAAGCATTACGTTTTGGGGTGCTGTTGCGTTCGGGACAATTGGCGGTGTAATCGCATAAATGGATACTTTAATTTTTGAAGTTGGTACAGCTTTAGTTCTAGTGGCAATTGCTGCAGTAATCGCTGGAAAGTTTAAGTTCTCAGTAATTCCTTTTCTAATTGTTCTTGGCATGTTAGTAGGGCCGCACGCACCGACAATAGGTGTTATCGATCTCAAATTTATTGAAAGTGCAAGTGTAATATCCTTCCTTGGAAGAATCGGTGTTCTGTTCCTTCTCTTCTATCTAGGGCTAGAATTTTCGATGAAGAAACTAATTAAATCCGGACGTTCTATTGCGATTGGCGGAACAATCTATATTTTAATTAACTTTTCACTTGGATTATTATACGGGTTTATCATGGGATTCCCATTACTAGAAATCTTAATTATTGCGGGTATTATTACGATTTCTTCTAGTGCCATCGTTGCAAAAGTATTAGTGGATTTAAGAAGAACTGGTAATAATGAAACCGAATTAATTTTAGGAATTATTATGTTTGAAGATATATTCCTTGCTGTATATTTATCAGTCGTTTCTGGTTTAGTACTTGGGGATCATGCTTCCTTCTTAGGTGCTCTTACTTCAATTGGAATTGCTTTAGGATATATGCTTCTATTCTTTATTGTGGCTAGAAAAGCAACGCCGTTATTAAATAAATTGCTCAATATTAGTTCAGATGAAATCTTTATTATTGTAGTATTTGCTTCGTTATTCTTCATTGCTGGTTTTTCAGAAACAATTCACGTTGCAGAAGCAATCGGAGCACTTCTTTTAGGATTAGTTTTCTCTGAGACAGAGCATAGCGATCGAATTGAACATCTTGTTGTTCCATTTAGAGACTTTTTCGGAGCAATTTTCTTCTTCAGCTTCGGATTAAGTATCGATCCGTTCTCGTTAGGCGGAGCAATATGGTTAACGCTAGGTGCTGTACTTCTTACGATAATCGGTAACTTTGTAGCAGGGATGATTGCAGGGAGACAAGCTGGATTATCTCATAAAGCATCAACAAATATTGGATTAACAATCGTTTCAAGGGGAGAATTCTCCATCATTATGGCTAATATCGGTATCGCTGGTGGTCTAATGTCGGTATTGAAACCATTCTCAGCACTATACGTGCTTATACTATCCATTTTAGGACCTCTTCTTACGAAAGAATCGAAGAATGTATATAAATTTTTAAATAAAATCTTTAAGTGGGATACGAAGACTAACTAATTGGATGAACAAAAGACTGAAAAACAGAAGATTCAAATAAAATTTGTTGAGGAGGAGCTAAATATGAATATTAGAGAAAGTGAACTTCCAGGTATTGGGTATAAATTTCAAATCGTTACGAAAGGTAACGAAAAAATGGTGATTGTGATTCATGATGACGGACGTAGAGAAATGTATCATTTTGATTCAGACCATGAAGAAAGTATTTCTAGTATTTCATTACGTGACTCAGAGGCGAGACAAATTGCAGCAATATTAGGTGGAATGGTATACAAACCTAGAGCATTAGAAAATGTTGAGATGGTTTTTGAAGGTTTAGCGATTGAGTGGTTTAAAGTGGAGAATGCAGCTCCGGCAATCGGAAAAACAATTGGCGACCTTGAAATAAGAAAAACATATAGCGTAACGATTATTGCAGTTATGAAAAAGAATATGAAAAAGCTATTCAATCCAGGACCAGAAACGGTAATTGAAGAAGGCGATATGCTTGTAGTTTCAGGTGAGAGAGAAGAAATTAAAAAAATTATTAATGAGTTACTTTCGAATAGGGGGACTGACTAGATGGTTGATATCTTTAGCAGATTCCTTGAGGTAACGAATAATATTTTATGGTCATATATTCTTATTGCAATGCTAATCGGCTTCGGTCTTTATTTCTCTTTCAAATTAAAATTTGTCCAAATTACTCATTTCAGTGACATGGTCAGTTTAATTAGTAAAGGATTTAATCGAAAAGAAAAAAAGAAAGATAGCATCTCTCCATTCCAAGCATTTTGCTTAAGTGCAGCCGCTCGCATTGGTATCGGGAACTTAGCTGGTGTAGCATTAGCAATTTCAATGGGAGGACCTGGTGCAATATTTTGGATGTGGTTTATCGCGATTCTCGGAGCAGCTACTAGTTTTGTAGAATGTACGCTCGCGCAAATTTATAAAGTAAAAGATGGACGCAGGTTCCGTGGTGGCCCAGCATATTACATGGAAAAAGGGTTAAACAAACGCTGGATGGGTGTCTGGTTTTCACTTCTTATTACAGTTGCGTACGGATTAATTTTCAATTCAGTACAAGCAAATACAGTAACAATAGCGTTTGAAAATGCTTTCGGATTAGAGCGAACGATCGTAGGAGCTCTACTAGCTTTACTAGTTGCAGTTATTATTTTTGGCGGTATTAAGAGCATTTCACGCATTACAGAAATGATTGTTCCCCCAATGGCAATTGTTTATATTGGTGTGGCTATTTTTGTCGTGATTAACAACTTCAATATGTTACCAAGCATTTTCATGGAAATCTTTAACGGTGCATTCGGTTTAGACCAAGCTATCGCTGGTGGTATTGGCGCAGCAATCAAGTTCGGAATCCAGCGCGGTTTATTCGCGACAGAAGCAGGTATGGGGAGCTCTCCTAATGCAGCAGCAACATCTGATGTATCTCATCCTGTAAAACAAGGACTTGTTCAAGCATTAGGTGTTTTCGTAGATACATTCTTAGTATGTACATCAACAGCGTTTATCGTATTATGTTCTGGACTTTACAAAGGCTCAAATTTAGAAGGTATTGAATTAACACAACAAGCATTAAGTTCACAAATTGGACCGTGGGCAAGCACTTTCTTAGCGATTATTATTTTCCTATTCGCTTTCAGCTCTTTACTAGGAAACTACTATTATGGTGAAACAAACATCGCATTCATTAAAGAAAGCAAAACATGGTTACTGATTTATCGTGTTGCAGTTGTCGGAATGGTATTCTTCGGATCAATCGCTGCCCTTAAAACAGTTTGGAGTTTAGCTGATTTATTCATGGGACTAATGGTATTCACAAACTTAATTGCCATCTCATTCCTTAGCAAGTTTGCATACGCAGCTTTAGTAGACTATATAAAGCAAAAGAAACAAGGAAAAGATCCTGTCTTCGTTGCAAGTTCTATCCCTGGCTTACAGAATACAGAGTGCTGGGATGGACAGGATGTAGAAGAGAAGCAAAAGGCTGTATAAATGAACAAACAAGTAATCGAAGCATTAAACAAACAAGTAGCGAACTGGAGCGTTTTATTTACAAAATTACACAACTTCCATTGGTACGTAAAAGGACCTCAATTCTTCACATTACACGAGAAATTCGAAGAACTTTACACAGAATCAGCTACTCACATCGATGAAATTGCAGAACGCATTTTAGCAATCGGTGGCAAACCAGTAGCAACAATGAAAGAATACTTAGAACTATCTTCTATTCAAGAAGCAGCTTATGGAGAAACTGCAGAAGGGATGGTCGAGGCAATCATGAAAGACTACGAAATGATGCTAGTCGAACTGAAAAAAGGCATGGAAATCGCTCAAGATTCTGATGACGAAATGACATCTGACCTACTATTAGGCATCTACACAGAACTAGAAAAACACGCTTGGATGCTACGTGCGTTCTTGAATCAATAAATGGCGGGAGTGGTTCAGTTGAAAGACTACTTAATTAGAGCATTTTTTGCGTTAATAACAGTTGGGATTGTCTTACTTATAGCTAATATTTTCAATATACGTGTCGAGGTTAAAGACTATGCTTTCCTCGTTGTTGTAGCAATTGGTGGCGGCTGGGGTGGCTGGTACCTGTATAAAAAACAAAATAACAATAAAGGCATTCCGAAATAAATGAAAATTGGAGGAGAAATGAGCATGGATCGTTCTGTATTAAAAATGTATAACTACCACTTATGGGCAAATGAAGTTATTTTAAATCGCGTAAAAGAACTACCGCAAGACATTTTCCATAAGGAAGTTAAGAGTGGTTTTTCTTCGGTGGCAAAAGTAATGTCTCACATATACCTCACAGATTTAGCCTGGCTTGAGATTATTTTTGGTAAAAGCATGAGTGATGCAATGGTACACACAGACCGATTGAAAGAACAGCTGGAAACAAAGAATATTGAGGAAATGGAAAGTAGTTTTTATGAATTATCTAAACGATATAAAGAACTTTTAAGTAGTCAACAAGATTATGAAAAAGTATTTAAGGTTGATAATCCATATGCGGGGCACCTGGATACTACGGTTTCTGAAACAATACTACACATCGTCATCCACGGAGCATATCACCGTGGGAATATAGCCACAATGTTGCGGCAAATGGGTCATACCTCTGTTATGCAAGATTTTGGACTATTTCTATATTCAAAATGAATGTGGATTTTTGGAAATTTATTGATAGTGAGATGTGAAATCGTTGGAAGAGGGGAAGTAGATGGAGGTATGTTTGATGATTTAAAAAAAGAACATCTGAATAAAAGGTGAATGGAGGAGTTTGTGTATTTACGTCCTGTTTTTAAATGTATTTTAGTAGCGTCTATTCTTGTGATGCTAATTGTGTTAAGACAGAAGAAAGAGCTGATTAATGAGTTTTCGCTTTGGTTTATTTCGATATTGTGTGTCGGTGTTTCAGCGATAACATTGTTTATGTCTGGATTTATCGTTGATAAGTATAGTCTAGGTGGAGATGGACAGAGTTTTAGCATGTTTATTGCAATTGGCTGTATTAGTGGTCTGAATTTCATTATTTATTACAGAAGGCAATAAATGAGAAAGATTTGTGTGTTTGCAGGGTCCAATTTAGGAGAGAGACCAGAGTTTAAAGAGCAGGCAATCCAGTTAGGGAGAATGTTTGTTGAGAACGACTATGAGCTCGTATACGGTGGTTCATGCGTTGGATTAATGGGAGAAGTAGCAAACGAAGTTCTTCGTTTAGGTGGACGTGTAACAGGTGTTATGCCGCGTGGTCTATTTCGAGGAGAAATCGTACATACAGGATTAACAGAATTAATTGAAGTAGAAACGATGCATGAGCGCAAGGCGAAAATGGCAGAGCTTGCGGATGCTTTCATTGCATTACCAGGCGGATATGGAACGTTTGAAGAGCTCTTTGAAGTAGTATGTTGGTCACAAATTGGTATACATAATAAGCCGGTTGGTTTATTAAACATAAAAGACTTTTACGGACCAATTTTGCAAATGGTTGAACGGGCAGCAGAAGAAGGCTTTATGAATCCATCGAATAAAGAGTTAATTGTTTCCGCTGAGACGGCAGATAAACTAATTCATGAAATCCAAAATTACGAGCGTCCTGTCTTGGGGACGAAGTGGAAGCAATTATCATAGATGGATATCGTTGCATTTCAAAGATGGGTTGAGGAATTTTACGAAAAACGAAGCTGGTCACAGTATAATGCCTTTATTCGCTTAAATTTCTTAACTGAAGAAGTTGGGGAAGTTTCACGAGTTGTTCGCGCTATTGAAATCGGCCGCGATCGTCCTGATGAAGATGCGAAAACAGAAGAAGAGCTAAAACAAGAACTAAAAGAAGAACTTGGTGATGTACTATCTAACCTTATTATTCTTTCGCAAAAATATGATTTGGATTTACAAGACATTATGGACGCACACGTCACAAAGCTTTCGAAAAGGTTCGAAGCACTCAAATGAATGTTATCTAAAAAATTGCACGACGCATTAAATGAACAAATGAACTTTGAATTTTACTCTGCCCACGCTTATATGGCAATGGCTGCTTACTGTACAGCCGAGAGCTATGATGGATTCGCTAACTTTTTCCTTGTACAAGCTGAAGAAGAGCGTTTCCACGCAATGAAGCTTTACAACTATATTAATGACCGCGGTGAGCGCGCTATTATTACTGGATTCAATAATCCAAATAACGAATATGAATCTGTATTGAACGCTTTTGAAGTCGCACTTGAGCACGAGCGTGAAGTAACGAAACGTATTTATCACTTATCTGATATCGCTTGGGATGAGCGTGAGCATGCAACAATTACATTCTTAAAATGGTTCGTTGATGAGCAAGTAGAAGAAGAAGCTTCATTCGATAGCATCATTCAAAAATTAAAACGTATTACAAGCGATTCAAACGCACTATTTATGCTAGATGCTGAATTAGAGAAACGTACATTTACGCCTCCAGCTGAGTAAATGAATCAACGTATAGAAGCTGTTGATGCAATTCGTGGTTTCGCTTTATTTGGCATTTTACTTGTTAATATAACATTAATTCAATTCGGGTTATTCGCTAATGAAAAACCCACTTATATTTTCGGAAAACTCGATGAAAGTACTAATTGGTTTATTCAATTTTTCGGCACACAGAATTTTATTTCCCTATTCTCTTTTTTATTTGGGCTTAGCATTATTTTGTTACAAACAAGTATTATCGCAAAAGGAAAAAAGTTTTTCCCCACATATATAAGGCGTATTAGCATTCTTTTACTACTAGGTTTCATTCACGGCAGCTTTATTTGGTCCGGAGATATCTTATTTGCATACGGGCTTATCGGGATTTTCTTAATGATGTTTATAAATAGAAAACCAAAAACATTATTGATTTGGGCAACTATTCTACTCGCACTCATTACACTTATGTCTTATCAAACTGATCCAAATACAAATATTAATGATTTTGCTCCTTATATTGAAAAAGAGCATAAAGTTCATGAAACTGGAAGCTATATGGATCATGTCAACTTTAGATTAACTGAAAGTCCTTTCGACTATATTGGGATTAACGGTTTCTTCGGACTAGTTTTCATATCAATTTTCGCAATAATTTTTATGTCTCCACTTTTCTTACTCGGAATGTATGTAGGAAAAAAGGGCTGGCTATTTGAGGTCGATCAACATATACCTTCTATCAAAAAGATTTGGCTTATCACTGGTATTTTCTCTTTTACAATTAAAATCTTAGCCATGTTCGTAAAGCATCCAATTTTAATTATGTTACAAGATGGCCTTACATCAGTAACCATGACATTCTTTTACGGAAGCACAATTATTTTATTATTCCATTACAAAAAAGCATCGCGCTTACTAACATATATGGCGAATATGGGGAAAATGTCGGTTAGTAATTACTTAGCTCAATCCAATATCACAACAACAATTTTTTACGCATACGGCTTTGGCTTATTCGGTAAAATCGGATATTTCTTCGGTATTCTTTTGACCATTGGAATTTATACAATTCAATTATTCGTTAGCACCTATTGGCTACAGAAATACCGAATGGGCCCTATAGAATATGCGTGGAGAATGGGAACTTATTTAGAGAGACCACGATTTAAAAAAGAATTGGATAAAGCAAGTTAAGTGGGAGAAGTGGAGGATTCACATATGAAAATAGTAATGTTTCTAGTCGGTTTACTTGTAGTGTTTGTACTAGGTTTCCTTATAAGTTCAGATCGTAAGAAAATTAAATATAAGCCAATTGCACTTATGCTTGTCATCCAATTGGTACTTGCGTATTTCTTATTAAATACAAAGGTCGGATTTGTATTAGTAAAAGGGATTGCAGATGGATTTGGCGCTATTTTAAAATTTGCGGAAGCTGGGGTTAATTTCGTATTTGGTGGTTTAGCGAACGATGGACAAGCACCATTCTTCTTAACAGTATTATTACCGATTATTTTCTTAGCAGTATTAATCGGGATCTTGCAACATATTAAAGTTTTACCGATTATCATTCGTGCAGTCGGTTTCGTATTAAGTAAAATTAACGGTTTAGGAAAACTAGAATCATATAATGCGGTAGCAGCTGCAATTGTTGGTCAAGGTGAAGTATTTATTACAGTAAAAGATCAATTAAGCAAATTACCGAAAAATCGTTTATACACACTTTGTGCATCTTCAATGTCAACAGTATCAATGTCAATCGTCGGTTCTTATATGAAAATGATTGATCCAAAATATGTAGTAACAGCACTTGTATTAAACTTATTTAGTGGATTCATTATCGTTCATATCATTAATCCATATGACGTAAAAGAAGAAGACGATATTTTAGAATTACAAGAAGACAAAAAACAAACATTCTTTGAAATGTTAGGCGAATATATTATGCTTGGTTTCTCTATCGCTGTAACAGTAGCGGCGATGTTAATCGGTTTCGTAGCATTAATTACAGCAATTAACGGTGTATTCGATTCAATTTTCGGAATCACATTCCAAAGTATTTTAGGATATATCTTCTCACCATTAGCATTCGTAATGGGTATTCCAACATCAGAGATGCTAGCAGCGGGACAAATTATGGCAACAAAATTAGTAACAAACGAATTCGTTGCAATGCTTGACCTTGGAAAAGTAGCTGGTGATTTATCAACTCGTACAGTAGGTATTTTATCTATCTTCCTTGTATCATTTGCGAACTTCTCATCTATCGGAATTATCGCAGGTGCAACAAAGAGTATCGATGGCAAACAAGCAAATGTTGTATCATCATTCGGACTAAAACTTGTATACGGTGCAACGTTAGTAAGTATATTATCAGCGATTATCGTTGGGGTTATGCTTTAAATGAAGTTTGTTATGTTTCTTGTAGGATTACTCGTTGTATTCGTACTCGGTTTTCTTATAAGTGCCGATCGAAAGAAGATTAAGTATAAACCAATCGCACTCATGCTTGTAATTCAGTTAGCATTATCGTATTTCTTATTAAATACACAAGTGGGTTATATTTTAGTAAAAGGAATTTCAGATGGATTTGGCGCACTTCTTGGGTATGCGGAAGCTGGAATCGTTTTCGTATTTGGTGGCCTTGTTAATAAAGGAGAAGTTTCATTCTTCTTAACTGCATTATTACCAATCGTATTCTTCGCAGTATTAATCGGAATTCTACAACACTTTAAGATTTTACCGATATTTATTCGTGCTATTGGTACTTTGTTAAGTAAAGTAAATGGTCTAGGGAAATTAGAATCATATAATGCAGTAGCAGCTGCAATTGTTGGACAAGCGGAAGTATTTATTACAGTAAAAGATCAATTAAGTAAAATCCCAAAACATCGTTTATATACATTATGTGCATCTTCAATGTCGACAGTATCGATGTCAATCGTTGGTTCTTATATGAAAATGATCGAACCAAAATATGTAGTAACAGCACTTGTATTAAATTTATTTAGTGGTTTCATTATTATTCATATTATTAACCCGTACGATATTACGGAAGAAGAAGATACACTGAAGTTAGAAAATAAGAAAAAGCAATCATTCTTTGAAATGTTAAGCGAATATATTATGCTTGGTTTCACGATTGCAATTACGGTAGCAGCAATGTTACTTGGTTTCGTAGCATTAATTACAGCAATCAATAGCTTGTTTGATTCAGTGTTCGGTATTACATTCCAAGCTATTTTAGGATATATTTTCTCACCATTAGCATTCGTAATGGGTATCCCGCAAGCAGAGATGGTAACAGCGGGACAAATTATGGCAACAAAATTAGTATCGAACGAGTTTGTTGCAATGCTTGACCTCGGAAAAGTGGCTGGTGATTTATCGGCTCGTACAGTTGGTATTCTTTCTGTATTCCTTGTATCATTTGCGAACTTCTCATCAATTGGAATTATCGCAGGTGCAACGAAAGGTATCGATGAAAATCAATCAAATGTTGTATCATCATTCGGTTTACGTCTTGTGTATGGTGCGACATTAGTAAGTATATTATCAGCGGTTATCGTTGGTGTTATGCTATAAATGGATTTTTTAGCTAAAGTAATTGGGGATGTAAATAATGTCCTTTGGTCATATATCATTATCGCGATGTTAATTGGATTAGGACTCTATTTTTCATTTCGTGTGAAATTTGTCCAAATTCGCTACTTCGGAGAAATGATTCGCCTACTTGGGGACGGGGCGAGTTCAAAGACAAGAAAAGCGCAAAAGGAAAAAAGCGGTGTATCATCATTCCAAGCATTTTGTATGAGTACAGCTTCTCGTGTAGGTACTGGTAACTTAGCTGGTGTAGCTATTGCAATCTCAGCAGGTGGTCCAGGTGCTGTATTTTGGATGTGGTTAATTGCGGTAATTGGGGGTGCTTCTGCGTTTGTAGAGAGCACATTAGCGCAAATTTATAAAGTAAAAGATGGGAACGCATTCCGTGGGGGCCCAGCGTATTATATGGAAAAGGGTTTAAAGAAACGCTGGTTAGGTGTTGTTTTCTCTGTTCTAATAACAGTGAGTTTTGGATTGATTTTTAATGCAGTGCAGTCAAACACAGTAGCGGCAGCTTTTGATGGCGCATTTAAAATGGATAGTAGACTTGTAGGTCTGTTTATGGCTGGTTTACTTGCAATCATTATTTTTGGTGGGGTTAAGCGAATTGCACGTGCAGTTGAAATGATTGTTCCAGTAATGGCAATTATATATGTAGCAGTTGCATTATTCGTTGTTATAACAAACATTACGGCAATTCCGCATGTATTTAAAGAAATCTTCTTACATGCATTCGGAATTAAAGAAGTAGTTGGTGGGGGATTAGGAGCTGCGATTTTACTAGGAGTAAAACGTGGATTATTCTCAAATGAAGCTGGTATGGGTAGTGCACCGAACGCAGCAGCGACTGCGAACGTAACGCACCCAGTTAAACAAGGTTTCATTCAAACTTTAGGGGTATTTACAGATACATTATTAATTTGTAGTTGTACAGCGTTCATCATTTTATTATCTGATGTACCTGGTGCAGCTGATTTAAATGGAATTCAATTAACGCAACAAGCGCTAAGCCAACATATCGGACCGTGGGCATCTGTATTTGTAGCGGTTGCAATCTTCTTGTTTGCATTCAGTTCATTGGTAGGTAACTACTACTATGGTGAAACAAATATTGAATTCTTAAATGGAAGTAAAGTGCTATTAAATGCATACCGCATTGCTGTACTTGGTATGGTTATGTTAGGTTCTGTAGCGACAATTCAAATCGTTTGGGACTTAGCAGATTTATTTATGGGTATTATGGCTGTTATTAACTTAGTGGCAATTGTATTCCTTTCTAAGTACGCTTTCGCAGCGTTATCAGATTACGTAAAGCAAAAGAAACAAGGAAAAGATCCAGTCTTTTATGCGGAGTCTATTCCAGGGTTGAACAATACAGAGTGCTGGGACAAGCCAGCAGTAGCAGAGAAAGAAAAAGCTGTATAAATGAATATTTTAGATCAATTCGTTTCATCAACGAATACGATTCTTTGGTCATATGTTCTTATTGCAATGCTAATTGGTTTGGGGCTTTATTTTTCTATTAAATTAAAATTCGTACAAATTACTCATTTAGGAGAAATGGTTCGATTAATGAGTGATGGACTAACTGGTAAGACACGTAAAAAGGGTAGCGTATCTTCTTTCCAAGCGTTCTGTATGAGTTCAGCAGCTCGTATTGGTATCGGAAACTTAGCTGGTGTAGCGCTAGCTATTTCTATGGGCGGACCCGGAGCTGTATTTTGGATGTGGGTTATTGCGATTATCGGGGCGTCTTCAAGTTTCGTAGAAAGTACGCTTGCGCAAATTTATAAAATAAAAGATGGCAGTGGCTTCCGTGGTGGTCCTGCTTATTATATGGAAAAAGGTTTAAATAAACGTTGGATGGGGATCTGGTTCTCTATTCTAATTACAATTAGTTACGGTTTAATTTTCAACTCAGTACAAGCAAATACAGTGACATTAGCATTTAAAAATGCATTTGGTATTGAGCGTTATGTTGTAGGGATTGTACTTGCGGTATTAGTTGCGATTATTATTTTTGGCGGTGTGAAAAGTATTGCGCGTATGTCAGAAATGATTGTGCCGCCGATGGCGATTATTTATATTGCAGTAGCTATTTTCGTTGTTATTAAAAATTATTATTTAATACCGGATATGTTTACAGAAATCTTTAAAGGTGCATTCGGTTTAGATTCAGCTGTAGGTGGCGGTATTGGTGCTGCAATGAAGTTTGGTATTCAGCGTGGATTATTTGCGAATGAAGCCGGTATGGGTAGTGCGCCAAATGCGGCTGCAACAGCTGATGTAACGCATCCAGCTAAACAAGGATTTATTCAAACAATTGGAGTATTAGTGGATACATTCTTAGTATGTACATCAACAGCGTTTATCGTACTATGTTCTGGTGCATATAAGGCAACAAATTTAGAAGGTATTGAATTAACGCAAGTGGCGTTAAGTTCACAAATCGGTTCGTGGGCAAGCAGCTTCTTAGCGATTATTATTTTCTTATTTGCATTTAGTTCACTTCTAGGAAACTACTATTATGGTGAAACGAATATTGAGTTCATTAAACAAAGTAAAGCTTGGTTAACAATTTACCGTATTGCGGTAGTGGGAATGGTATTATTCGGTTCTGTTGCGACGCTTCAAGTTGTATGGAATATGGCAGATTTATTTATGGGTCTAATGGTAATCACAAACTTAATTGCGATTACACTTCTTGGACGATTTGCGTATGCGGCATTAGCAGACTATGTGAAACAAAAGAAACAAGGAAAAGATCCAGTCTTCAGTGCAGATTCTATTCCGGGTTTAACGAACACAGAGTGTTGGGATAAGCCAGCGATAATGGATAAAGAAAAAGCAGTATAAATGAAAATCGGAATCATCGGAGCAACTGGTAAAGCTGGAAGCCGTATTTTAAAAGAAGCATTAGATCGTGGACATGAAGTTACTGCAATTGTAAGAAATGCTGCAAAAATTACAGAAGAAAATGTAAAAGTTTTAGAGAAAGATGTATTCACTCTTACATCTAACGATCTACAAGCATTCGATGTAGTTGTAAATGCATTCGGTGCTCCAGCAGGACAAGAACATCTTCACGTAGATGCAGGAAATGTACTGATTGAAGCTGTGAAAGGTGCACCAAATACAAAATTACTTGTAGTTGGCGGAGCTGGAAGCTTATTTGTAGACGAAGAGAAAACAACACGTGTATTTGATACACCAGGTTTCCCTAACGAATACCTTGCAACAGCTCAAAACCAAGGTAAAAACTTAGAAATCTTGCAACAAACAAATGACATTACTTGGACATTCATCAGCCCTTCTGCACTATTCGCATTAGGAAAACGTACTGGGTCTTACACAACTGGTAAAGACAACCTTCTTGTTAACTCAAAAGGCGATAGCTACGTAAGTTACGAAGACTTCGCAGTTGCAGCACTTGATGAAATCGAAAATCCAAAACATGTAAACGAACGCTTCACAGTAGTTTCTGAAGCTGAATAAATGTCGAAGAAGAAACAGAGTAGGGTATTAGTAGCTGGATTTTGTTTAGCTACGTTATTAACTCCATATGGCCTTGAATTACCTAAAGCATATGCAGAGATGACGATTGAAGATAAGGAGAAACAGCAAGAAGAGCGAGTGTATCAATTGCTGCCAAAAGGTGATGTAGAAGAGATGCGTGAGTTGCATCAGCGTCGAATGAGTTTTTCTCCTTATGAACCAACTGGCATTTATGTAAAGCCAGATGAAGAAGTAGTTATTCAAGTAGAAGGGACTCAACAGATTAAAGCTTATATTGGCACATATTCTTATGAAAAAGAAGAGCCTAAACAATTCAATTTAAATCCTGGCGAGAATAAAGTTTCTTCTCCAAATGGAGGGTTATTATACTTTTATAATTATCAAAACACAGGAGAAGTAGTTGCTAAAGTAAAAAAAGGTGGTACACCAAATCCTTTATTTATTTTAGGTAAACATACGACAGAAGATTGGAAACGTATGTTGAAGGAATCACCGAATCCATATGCAATTGAAATGAAGGGAGAAAATAGTTTACTAACTATGCATCCTGAAACTGTGGCGGAACATTTGAAGCAAGAAGATCCAACTGCGTTATTAAAGAAACACGATGAAATAATTAATATAGAACATAAGATATCAGGTTTATTAAAAGATGGTGCGGGTGTTGCGAATCAAGGTAAACATTCCATTCATTTTGTTGAAGACTGGTATACAGACAATTATATGTATGCGACTTATTATCGAACAGCTTATAGTAAAGGCAATTTAGAGTCAGTACTAAATCTAGAAGAGTTAACTAATGATGGATGGGGGCCTTGGCATGAAGTGGGACATCAACATCAACAAGATACTTGGTTATGGGATGGACTTGGAGAAGTAACCGTTAATATTTATTCTTTGGCAGTTCAAACTACATTCGGGCATAAAACAAGGTTAGAGCAAGAGGGGCGCTATGAAGCTGCATTTGCTTATTTAGGTAAACCGGATGCACAAGAGAAGATGGATGTATTTGAGAAATTAGTTATGTTTTGGCAGTTACATTTAGCTTATGGGGATCAATTCTATCCGAAATTACATCAAATGTATCGTTTGTTACATGATACAGAACTGCCTAAATCTGATGAAGAGAAAAAGCAGATGTTTATTTATATGACGTCAAAAGTGGCAGGACAAAATTTAATTCCTTTCTTTGATAAATGGGGATTAATTGCAAATGATGCTACGAGAGAAAAGATTGAAAAATTAAATTTACCAAAATTAGAAAAAGAAATTTGGTTATCTACAGATAGCCATCCAATTCGTGAAAAACAAACTGAGTTATATGAAGTTCCATATGGCGAGCCAAATAATGAAAAAATACAAAATGTAGTAATCGGTACTACATATGATGAGAAAAAAGCAAAGGAACTTGTACAGAATTTAGGAGAAGGTGTAAAGACAACAGGTGTGATTATGCAAGATAAGCCTGAAGTTGGAGAAAAAACTGTAAAAGTAGAAATTGTAGATAGAAAAGGAAATAAGAATTTCATTCCAGTTGTAGTGAATGTTGGATATGGGGGTAGCCTACTTGTATATGGATTGAACTATACCGGGGAGGGAGACTTGAAGTCAACCGTAACTCTACATCATGGTACGAAAAAATTTAGTGCAACAGATACAAAAAATTTAATTCACGATTACTTTAAAGATGAAAAGTATTTTGAGTTCACACTGTACGATAAAGAAGGCAGAGAGAAGAAAAATGTAGCGGTAAAAGGCTTGGAGAATACAGAAGCTCTTGCCAAGGAATTAAATGGGTTAGCATTTGAATATGGAGATGTGGTGAAAGTATACCATGCAGAGTCTTCACGTTTACATTGGTATCAAAAAGGTTTATATGTGGGAGAAGGAAAAAATAAAGAAATAAAAGAATTATTCTTCAAAATTACTGAAAATGGATTTGAAAGATTAAAATCATTGCAAGAAGTAACAGCAAAGCCACAAACAGTAGTAGTCGGAACAGAAGTAGAAAAGCTAGAAGCGAAAAACTTTGTTGAAGTGAAAGACGGAGAAGTAATTGGCTTTGTAGAAAAACCAACTACATCAAAAGTCGGAAAACAAACAGCAAAAGTAGAAACGAAAGATCGTTTTGGAAATAAGCAAGTAACAGAAGTACAATTAGAAGTGGTTTATGGAGATAGTATTGCATATGTAGGATATAGCGATGATATTGCTTCAATTGTAACTTTAAAGCACGAAGAGAAGAGATTCCATGCAACTGATATGGATAGAGAAATTCATGAGTATTTTAATAAAGAGCTATACATGGGGATCACGTTATACGATGGAGAAGGAAAAGAGAAAAAACATGTAACAGCAGAAGGACAAGAAACTTCAAAGAACTTTGCGAAGCAAGTAAATGGTATGCAGTTCGAGTATGGAGATGTAGTGAAAGTATTCCATGCAGAACCAAATCGCTTGAAATGGTATCAAAATAATAACCTTACTGGTCAAGGTGAGAAAAAAGGGGCAAAAGAACTATTCTTCAAAGTGACAGATAAAGGTTTCGAGAGAATGGATATGTTGCAAGAAGTAACAGCGAAGCCTCAACAAGTAATAGTTGGAACGGATGTAGAAAAGTTAGATGCGAGAAACTTTGTTGAAATAAAAGACGGAGAAGTAGTAGGTTTTGTAGAAAAACCGAATACAACGAAAATCGGTGAACAAAAAGTAAAAGTAGAAACGAAAGATCGCTTTGGTAATAAAAAAGTGACAGAAGTTCCTGTAGAAGTAATTTACGGAGATAGCATTATGTTCTTCGGTACATGGTATGGAGGAACGAATATTAAATCGATTGTTACATTAAATCATGAAGAAAAGAAATTTAGCATAACAGATTCAGAAGGTCCAATGCATACTTCATTTGCAGATGAGAGGTATATGGGGATGATTGTATATGATAAAGATGGAAAAGAGAAGAAAGCTTTATCAGTAAAAGCATCGGAGAATACGAAAGTATTTGCAGAACAATTTAATGGAATGGCCTTTGAATACGGCGATGTAGTAAAGGTGTACCAAAGAGAGTTTGATAGATTTAAAGTGTATAAAAAGAATGAACTAGTAGATACACAGTATGGTGTTCATGAAGTATCCTTTAAAGTGACAGAGCAAGGTTTCGAGAGAATTGAAGCTCAACAAGAAGTAACAGCCGTATCGCAAAAAGTAGTAATTGGAACAAACGCTGATAAATTAGATGCAAAAAACTTTGTTGAAATGAAAAATGGAGAAGTAGTTGGCTTTGTAGAAAAACCGGATACGATAAAAATTGGAAAGCAAAAAGTAAAAGTAGAAACGAAAGATCGTTTTGGGAATAAGAAAGTAACGGAAGTACCAGTAGAAGTAACATATGGAGATAGCATTGTATACCAAGGGCTTAGTAATGTTGTTCGTTCTATTGTAACGTTAAATCATGACGATAAGAAAATACATGTAACGTCTACAAATGAACAAATTCATAGTTACTTTAACAATGAATTATATATGGGAATTACGTTATATGATCAAAATAATAATGAGAAAAAGCATGTAACAGCAGAAGGGCAAGAGACTTCAAAGAATTTTGCAGAACAATCAAATGGTATGATGTTCGAGTATGGAGATGTAGTAAAAGTGTATCATGCTGAATCAGATCGTTTAAGCTGGTACAAAAATAGTGAGTTCGTTGGAAAAGGAGATAAGAAAAAGTTTAAAGAAATTTCCTTCAAGATTACTCCGAATGGTTTAGAGCAAATACAATAAATGAATATAAAGCAATCGTTCAAACTTTTAGCTGTTTTTTTTAGTGTTTTATTTGTGTTATTTCCGCTTCAAAAAGTATTCGCAGAAGTTATGGATCATACAAAGTATGAAATGGATTGGAGTTATAGTAAGTCAAAGAAGAAACCAATCCGAACAGAGCTTATTAAAACGGCAGATGGAAAAATTGCATTTTGCTTAAATGTAGATTTGAAATCTCCAAGTGGTCAAGATTTACCGGAAATGGGAAAAGTGGATATTAACGTGTACCGTGTACTATTAAATGGATATCCACAAAAGAGCCCGCAAGAATTAGGTGTTTCTGACTGGAGAGAGGCGCATTATGCAACGCAGCTTGCAGTGTGGAATGCGTTAAAACAAATTGATATTAACGATTTAGATTTCCGCAATAAAAATGTAGAGAAAGTGACGAAAGATATCGTTGCAAAAGCAAGCGCTAGTGAAGATTTACAAGAAATTACGATGAGTGTAACTCCTACAGAAGAACAAGAAGCAGTATTAAAAAATGATTTCTTTGAAACAGGTTTATATACAGTAGAAACAAACGCGAAAAGTGGAACGTATAAAGTACAAGCAACAGGTGCACCACAAGGCGCGAAGTTTGTAAATGAAAAAGGCGAAGCAAAAACTGAATTTAATGTAGGAGAAAAGTTCCGCATTTTAATTCCGAAACAAACACCAGCAGGTGGATTTAGCTTTAAAGTATCAGGGAATTTAACGAAATTACAAGGGATTGCGCATAAAGGAACACCGACGATCCAAAATGCGGTTGTATTACTTGAGCGAAATGAAGAAAAAACAAGTCCAGAGTTGGCGGTAAGTTGGAAAAAGGCTGAGGCTCCAAATAAACCATATACTCCAAATGAACCGCATAAACCGAATCAATATAAAAGATGAATGAAAAACTTACAAAGTAAAACAGTATTAAATAATGGTGTAGAAATGCCTTGGTTCGGTTTAGGTGTATTTAAAGTAGAAGAAGGACCAGAACTTGTAGGGTTCGGTTTAGGTGTATTTAAAGTAGAAGAAGGACCAGAACTTGTAGAAGCAATTAAATCAGCGATTAAAGCAGGATACCGCAGCATCGATACAGCTGCAATTTACGGAAATGAAAAAGCTGTAGGTGAAGGAATCCGTGCAGGTATTGAAGCGACTGGTATTTCAAGAGAAGAATTATTTATTACTTCAAAAGTATGGAATGCGGATCAAGGATATGACGAAACAATTGCTGCATATGAAGAGAGCTTAAAAAAATTAGAACTAGATTATTTAGATTTATATCTTGTTCACTGGCCTGTAGAAGGAAAATATAAAGATACATGGAGAGCGCTAGAAACACTTTATAAAGAAGAGCGCGTACGTGCGATTGGTGTGAGTAACTTCCAAATCCATCACTTACAAGATGTAATGAAAGATGCAGAAATTAAACCAATGATTAACCAAGTAGAATACCACCCTCGTTTAACACAAAAAGAATTACAAGCTTTCTGTAAAGAACAAGGTATTCAAATGGAAGCATGGTCACCACTTATGCAAGGTCAATTATTAGATAACGAAACATTACAAGAAATTGCTGATAAACACGGCAAAACAACAGCGCAAGTTATCTTACGTTGGGACTTACAAAATGGAGTAATTACAATTCCGAAATCAACGAAAGAACATCGCATTATTGCAAACGCTGATGTATTTAACTTTGAATTAACAAAAGAAGATATGGAAAAAATCGATGCATTAAACCAAAATCACCGCGTTGGTCCAGATCCTGATAACTTCGATTTCTAAATGTTTGCTTTATTAGCACTAGCAATTAGTGCGTTTGGGATTGGTACGACCGAGTTTATTAGTGTCGGTTTACTACCATCTATTTCAAAAGATTTAAATGTTTCGGTTACAACAGCTGGTTTAACGGTTTCCTTATATGCGTTAGGAGCGGCAGTAGGAGCTCCTGTTTTAACAGCGTTAACGGCTAGTATGTCGCGAAAGACATTATTAATGTGGATTATGGTTATTTTCATTATTGGTAATGGTATTGCGGCGGTAGCAACAAGCTTCACTGTATTAATTATCGCAAGGATTGTAGCTGCATTTGCACACGGTGTGTTTATGTCGATAGGATCTACAATTGCGGCTGCAATCGTGCCAGAGAATAAACGTGCTAGCGCAATTGCGATTATGTTTACTGGATTAACAGTTGCGACTATTACTGGTGTGCCAATTGGAACATTTATCGGTCAAGAGTTTGGCTGGAGAGCGTCATTTATGGTGATCGTTGTAATTGGAATTATTGCTTTCATCGCAAATAGTATACTGGTCCCATCTAATTTAAAAAATAGGGTACCTGTATCGTTTCGTGATCAATTTAAGCTAATTAAAAATGGAAGACTGTTACTTGTTTTCATTATTACTGCACTAGGATACGGTGGAACATTCGTAACATTTACGTATTTATCACCGTTATTACGAGAAGTAACAGGATTTGAAGCAAGTACCGTTACCATCATTTTATTAGTGTATGGAATCGCAATTGCGATAGGGAATATGGTCGGCGGAAAATTATCGAATTATAATCCGATTCGAGCGCTATTTTACATGTTCCTTATTCAAGCGATTATATTATTTGTTTTAACATTTACAGCGCCATTTAAAGTAGCTGGATTAATCACAATTATTTTCATGGGACTATTCGCGTTTATGAATGTTCCGGGGCTACAAGTATATGTAGTTATATTGGCAGAGCGCTTTGTTCCAAGTGCGGTTGATGTTGCTTCAGCAATTAATATTGCCGCATTTAACGGAGGGATCGCTTTAGGTTCTTATATAGGTGGCCTTGTAACGAATTCGTTAGGATTAATCCATACTGCTTGGGTAGGTGGCCTGATGGTAGTAGGTGCTGTTATTTTAACAGCATGGAGTATGACATTAGAAAAAAGAGATCAAGTAAAATAAATGAAGAAATACAATATTCCTGTAGAGGCGACTTTAGAGGTTATCGGCGGAAAATGGAAGGTTGTTATTCTTTGTCACTTAACGAAAGGTACAAAGAGAACGAGTGAACTAAAACGTTTAATGCCTGGTATTACACAAAAAATGTTAACACAACAATTACGTGAATTAGAAGAAGACGGAGTTATTCAAAGAAAAGTATACAATCAAGTCCCACCAAAAGTAGAATATTCTCTTACCGACTACGGTTGGTCTTTAGAATCGATTCTTGACTCTCTTTGTACTTGGGGCGAATGCCATCTTGAAAAAGATGGTAACACATCGATGTTAATTGCAGAAGGCGAATAAATGCCAGAAACTATGACTCAAACAAAGCCAGAACAAGAAACTGTACAAATTTCTGCTAGCCAAGGACAACTTGATGTACTTGATCAGTTGTTAAAACCTGAGGTACAAGAATCATTAACAACACTAGTAGAACAGCTTCCAAAATTAACTGAGCTTGTTAACATTTTAACTAAGTCTTATGACTTCGCTCAAACTGTTGCTACTGATGAAGTATTAAAAAGCGACACTGTTGGTGCAATCACAGAGCTTGTAGAGCCTGTAAAAGATACAGTGAAAAGCATGGCTGCAACTGCAATCGAAGCGAAAGATCGTGCTGACGAAAGCAACGAAGTTATCGGCCTATTCGGTCTATTAAAATTACTAAAAGATCCACAAGCACAAAAAATGTTCCGCTTTGTGAACGCATATCTTCAAATTAGTGCAGAACGTAACAATAAATAAATGTCAAAACAAATTGTCATCTTAGGCGCTGGTTATGGCGGTCTTCTTGCCGCTTTAAACGTACGTAAATTTTACAGCAAATCAGAAGCACAAGTTACAGTGATTAACCAATACCCAACACACCAAATCATCACTGAACTACACCGCCTTGCAGCTGGTAACGTTGCTGAGCAAGCAATTGCAATGCCACTTACAAAGCTTTTCAAAGGTAAAGATATTGATCTTAAAATCGCAACAGTTGAGTCATTCTCAGTTGATAGCAAAGAAATCAAACTAGCTGGTGGCACTACTCTATCTTACGATGCACTTGTAGTTGCTTTAGGAAGTAAAACTGCTTACTTCGGTATTCCAGGACTAGAAGAAAACAGCATGGTATTAAAATCTGCTGCTGATGCAAACAAAATCTACAAACACGTTGAAGACCGTATTCGTGAATACGCGAAAACGAAAAACGAAGCTGATGCTACAATCGTAATCGGTGGTGGCGGATTAACTGGCGTTGAGCTAGTTGGTGAGCTTGCTGACATTATGCCTAAACTTGCAAAAAGCCACGGCGTAAATCCAAAAGAAGTTAAACTTCTTCTTGTTGAAGCAGGTCCAAAAATCCTTCCTGTATTACCAGACCATTTAATCGAACGTGCAACTACTAGCCTAGAAGCACGCGGTGTTACATTCTTAACTGGTCTTCCTGTAACAAACGTTGCTGGCAATGAAATCGACTTAAAAGACGGTCAAAAATTAGTTGCTAACACATTCGTTTGGACAGGCGGCGTACAAGGTAACCCATTAATCGGTGAATCAGGTCTTGAAGTAAACCGTGGTCGTGCAACAGTTGATGCACACCTACAATCTACTTCTCATAAAGACGTATTCGTTGCTGGAGACAGCGCTGTTGTCTTCGCTCCAGACGGACGTCCATACCCACCAACTGCACAAATCGCTTGGCAAATGGGTGAGTTAATTGGATACAACTTATACGCAGCACTAGAAGGCAAAGCATTCGAAGAGTTCGCACCTGTAAACTCTGGAACACTTGCTAGTCTAGGGCGTAAAGATGCTGTTGCTACAATCGGAGCAAGCAATACTCCACTTAAAGGCTTACCAGCATCATTAATGAAAGAAGCAAGTAACGTTCGTTACTTATCACACATTAAAGGTCTATTCAGCTTAGCTTACTAAATGAATATTATTGATGAATTAGAATGGCGCGGTGCTGTGAATCAGCAGACAGATGAAGCAGGTTTACGTAAGTTAGTAGAAGAGAAAAAGATTTCACTATACTGCGGAGTTGATCCGACTGGTGATAGTATGCATATCGGACATTTGATTCCTTTTATGATGATGAAGAGATTCCAATTAGCTGGTCATCATCCGGTTATTTTAATTGGCGGGGCAACAGGAACAATTGGTGATCCAAGCGGGCGTCAATCAGAGCGTCAACTGCAAACTTTAGAAGTAGTGCAGCATAATGTAGAGGCGTTAACAGCGCAAATGAAAAAGCTATTTGATTTCGGCGGAAATAGCGAAGTGAAGATGGTAAATAACTACGACTGGACACATGAAATAAACATTATTGAGTTTTTACGTGATTACGGGAAAAACTTTAGCATTAATAGCATGTTAGCGAAGGATATTGTAGCAAGTCGTTTAGATACAGGCATTTCTTTTACAGAATTCACGTACCAAATCTTGCAAGCGATGGATTTCCATCATTTATACACGAAAGAAGATGTTCAACTGCAAATTGGTGGTAGTGACCAATGGGGAAATATTACGAGCGGATTAGATTTAATTCGTAAGTTAGAAGGACATGAGGCAAAAGTATTTGGACTAACAATTCCGTTATTATTAAAATCAGACGGTACGAAATTTGGAAAATCAGCAGGTGGTGCGGTTTGGCTTGATCCTGAAAAAACAACGCCATTTGAATTTTACCAGTTCTGGGTGAATACAGATGATCGTGATGTAATGAAATACTTGAAATACTTTACATTCTTAGCGAAAGAGCGAATTGATGAATTGGCAACGAAGGTAGAAGCCGAGCCTCATAAACGTGAAGCGCAAAAAGTGTTAGCGGAAGAAATGACGAAATTCGTTCATGGAGAAGAGGCGTTATTACAAGCTGAGAAAATTACAGCAGCGTTATTTAGCGGAGATATTAAATCGTTAACAGCTGATGAAATTGAACAAGGCTTTAAAGAGATGCCGACATTCCAGTCTTCCAAAGAGACAAAAAATATTGTAGAGTGGCTAGTTGATTTAGGAATTGAACCATCTAGACGTCAAGCTCGTGAAGACATTAATAACGGTGCGATTTCTATGAATGGTGAGAAAGTAACGGATGTAGGCACGGATGTTACTGTAGAAAATTCATTTGATGGAAGATTTATTATTATTCGTAAAGGGAAGAAGAACTACAGCTTAGTAAAATTGGGATAAATGAATATGCAAGAGGTTTATAAATATTTAAGTACGGTATTGCCTGAAGGTCATGTTACACAAGATGAAATGTTAAAGAATCATACGCATATTAAAGTTGGCGGAAAAGCAGATGTGTTCGTTGCGCCTACGAATTATGATGAAATTCAAGAAGTTATTAAGTATGCTAACCAATATAATATTCCAGTTACGTTTTTAGGAAATGGATCAAATGTCATTATTAAAGATGGTGGGATTCGCGGGATTACGGTCAGTTTAATTCATATTACAGATGTTACTGTAACAGGAACAACGATTGTAGCACAGTGTGGTGCTGCAATTATTGATGTATCACGTATTGCATTAGACAACAATTTAACAGGTCTTGAGTTTGCTTGTGGCATTCCAGGTTCAGTTGGCGGAGCATTATATATGAATGCTGGTGCCTACGGTGGTGAAGTATCGTTTGTATTAACAGAGGCTGTCGTAATGACAGGTGATGGAGAGTTACGCACTTTAACGAAAGAAGCATTTGAATTTGGATATCGTAAGAGTGTATTTGCGAACAATCATTACATTATTCTTGAAGCAAGGTTTGAACTTGAAGAAGGTGTACGTGAAGAGATTAAAGAAAAAATGGATGATTTAACGTATAAGCGTGAATCGAAACAACCTTTAGAATATCCTTCATGCGGTAGTGTATTTAAGCGCCCACCAAATAACTTCGCTGGTAAGTTGATTCAAGAATCAGGACTACAAGGAAAGCGAATTGGCGGAGTAGAAGTTTCATTAAAACATGCTGGATTTATGGTGAATGTTGACAATGGAACAGCACAAGATTACATTGATTTAATTCACTTCGTACAAAAGACAGTTGAAGAAAAATTCGGTGTGAAGTTAGAGAGAGAAGTAAGGATTATTGGAGAAGATCTGCAATAAATGATTGAAGTTAAGACTTCTGAACTTAGTGATGGAGAATTTAATAGAGGTGTATTTGCAACTCGTGATATTAAAAAGGGTGAGTTGATACACTCAGCACCAGTTATCTCTTATCCGAATGAACAGCATGAACATATTGAGAAAACGTTACTTGCTGACTACGCATTTGAGTATGGGGTAAATCATACGGCATTCCTTTTAGGATACGGCATGTTATTTAATCATTCATATAAGCCGAATGCAACGTATGATATCGTCTTCGAGAATCATACGTTTAACTTCTTTGCTTACAAAGATATAAAAGCGGGAGAAGAGATTTTAATCAATTATAATGGTGAAGTTGATGACGAGGAGCTATTATGGTTTGATAAGGAAAAAGAAGAGAACGAAAAGTAAATGGAGTGGTTAAAGAGAACTTGTTTTTCTAACCTTGAGAAAGAATCACAGAAAAATCATTTATTGCTGTTTATCACGATTTGCAGTTTCTTCCTTGGGGTACTCGCGATTGGGTATTACGGATATATTTTTACAGAGAGAGCAGTAGCATTTTGGATGTGTGGTATTTCTATCGTAGTATTTGGAACGCTGCTTACTTTTATAGAAAGTATGGAAGCAATGTATAAATACATCATGACATGTATGCTACTTATTATGTCTTTCATTATGGTACAAGCATTTAATGAAAGCCCAGCTGTATTTCAAATGGTCTATTTTACATTAGCAGTTTCACTTATTTATTTGAGTGAACGTCTTATTTTAATTCTTGGCGGGGTAGCAGTTGTTGTTACATTTATACTTTGTAGTTATTGGCCAAATCAATTTTTTGCTTATACAGCGTCATCTGAAGCTGCAAATTTTGCAAGCTTGTTAGCCATTGTAACGATCGCAATGTGGGGTGTCACAAAGATTGGTTCTAATCTTTTGGCTCGTTTAAGTGATGAGAAGCAAGCAGTGATGAAGAAAGCTCAGGAGTTAGAAGAAACGCAAAGGCTTATTGAGGAAACTGTTGTGAAGTTAGATAGTAATTTCAATCATTTAAGACAGAATATGAACACATCGATGGAGTCGATGAGTGAAATTAATTTTGCTTTTGAAGAAGTGGCAGTTGGTACTCAATCACAATCAGAGATGATGTCACGTTCAGTAGAAGTATTGAATGATATGGAGGGAAATATTGACCAAATCATCTCTCAAGTAAGAAATGCTTCGATGCGTGTTGATAAAAGTTTGGAAATCTCAAAGGGTAGTGTAAACACTTTAAGAAATTTTGAAGCTAACATGAGAAGTTTAAATGATGTTGTTTCACAATCAGGAACGATATTTAGAGAATTGATGACACAATCGAAACAAATTAATGAAATTGTAGATGTAATAACGAATATTTCCAGTCAGACAAGTTTGCTAGCTTTAAATGCAAATATTGAAGCTGCAAGGGCAGGAGAACATGGAAAAGGTTTTGCTATTGTAGCGAATGAAGTGTTAAAGCTTGCTGAAGAATCGAATCGTTCTGCGGGGAGAATTCAAGGGATTTTGAAGGAGTTTAGTAATCAAGCAAGTAAAGTAGAAGTGCAGGTAGAGAAGTCAGAAAGAGTACAAGAAGAGTGTAACGAAATGTTAGCAAGTGTTTTAACGAATGTAACGGATTTAGGGAAGTTTATTGATACGATTAATGATGTAATGAGGGAGATTGTTGGTCATCAAGAAAATTTCCAAGTTAAAACGACGAATATCGTAAAAGATGTTACACATGCTTCTAACGTAATTCAGCAAACTTCTGCAGCTACGGAAGAAGTTTTAGCAAGTATTGAAGAAGAAAAGAATCGAAATGATACGTCGGTGAAGACGCTACATACTGTGAGTGAGCAAGTGAAGTTGCTAGAAGATATTTTAGAAAAATAATTGAAAAAGTTATTAAAAATAGTACTTATATGTATTTTAGTAGGTGTGGGAGTTGTAGGTGGTTTTTTAGCGTATATGACACTTACAAAAGAACAGCCGGCTGATGTTATAAGCTTAAAGGTGGAAAACAATAAGGAGCGCGTAATTGCGCAGGGAAATGAATTTAAAGTTACAACGTTTAATATTGGATATGCTGGACTAGATAAGGATCAAGACTTCTTTATGGATGGGGGAAAAGGGTCTGGTTCAAGTAGTAAAGAACAAACGGAAACGAATTTAAAGAATATGCTTTCGTTTTTACAAAATGAGAATAGTGATTTTGCGCTATTACAAGAAGTAGATATAAAATCAATGAGATCATTTGATATAAATGGACATGAATTTTTGAAAAAAGGACTGCCTGATTATGCTTCTTCGTTCGGAAAGAACTATGATACAAAATGGGTTCCGGTGCCAATCACAAGTCCAATGGGATATGCTGATGCTGGACTAAGTACGTTTTCTAAATATACAGTTCAAACAGCGAAGAGGTTCCAATTACCAGGAATGGAGCCGTGGCCAAAGCGTTTATTTGATTTAGACCGAGCGATTGTTGAACATAAAATTCCTGTTAATAATGGAAAATTTGTTAGACTCGTAAATTTACATTTATCTGCTTATGATGAAGGTGGAAAAATTAGAAAGCAACAAGTGGAGTATTTAAAAGAATATATGAACAAACATTATAAAAATGGTGATTATGTAATAATGGGCGGAGACTGGAATCAATTAATTTCTAACGCTCAGTTAAGTGAACCGAAGTTCGTGAAAGAGCGTCCTGAGTGGTTAGTAGAGTTACCGAAGGACTTTACTGATGGTGGCTTTAAGTGGGCTGTAGATCCGTCTGTTATGACCGTGAGAGATGATGTAAAGAAATACGTGGAAGGTGAAAACTTTGTCACGATTATTGATGGCTTTATCGTTTCACCGAATGTTGAAATTGTAAATGTACAAGGGAAAGATTTGAAGTTTGAAAATAGCGATCATAACCCAGTGAGTGCGGTATTCAAGCTGAAGTAATTGAGCAAGCTATTTAAAGAGGTGAGGAATTTGATTTATATTATCGTCGGTATAGCCGGTATATTAGGAGCCCTTTCTCGTTATTATTTAGGTCTTACTATTCATGAATTTTGGCATCATTCATTTCCATTAGCTACATTACTCATTAACTTAATCGGCTGCTTCTTATTAGCATGGCTGACTACATATGTTGCACGGCTAAACATCTTACCTTCGGAGGTTATCACAGGCATCGGAACTGGATTCATCGGTTCTTTTACGACGTTTTCAACATTTAGTGTAGAAACCATGCAATTAATTAATCATGCTGAATGGAGCATGGCTTTCCTATATGTATCATGTAGCATACTTGGCGGTCTCATTATGTCTGGAATTGGCTATACACTAGGTGATTTCTTAATTAAGAAATCAGTTACGGAAGGTGATCACTTATGAATGATGGAAGCTTTATTAGTGGCAACTGGAGGGTTTTTCGGTGCGATTACACGATTTGCAATTAGCAATTGGTTTAAAAAAAGAAATAAAACATCCTTTCCAATTGCTACATTCCTTATTAATATCACAGGAGCATTTTTACTCGGGTATATAATTGGCAACGGAGTCACTACAGGCTGGCAATTATTATTAGGAACTGGATTTATGGGCGCATTCACAACGTTTTCGACGTTTAAATTAGAATCCATTCAGCTTCTCAATCGCAAAAAAATTTACACATCCCTTTTATATGTAAGTACTACTTACATAATCGGTATCCTCTTCGCATTCCTTGGAATGAAGCTCGGTGGAATATAAATGATGAATCATTATTTTTATAATGGTAGACAAGTAGGGGCCGCTATAACGCTAGCCGGGGCACAGGGGACAATTCATGCTGTGAACCAAGTTATTCAAATGCAGCAACAAGCACAATTTGCACAAATGATGCAAAGTCAGTATATGCCGTATTCACAGCTTCCGATGCAAATTGTACATTATGATGTGCATCCAGCTGGTTTATTTTCCATTCCATATGGCGGGACATACTTCTTATGAATGTTAATTAAGAAGAATTATATGAATAGAGGAGAATGTAAAATGAAAAATAAATACGTAGTAGCCATTTCTTTCATGATCTTAGCGGTTATTTCTTTAACTATACATGCTTCAAACAGTAAAGTAGGAGCGGATGGATTTCTTGAAGAACCTTTCTTTTTCCTAGTACCGATAAGTTATGTATTGTTCTTTAGTGGTATTGGTGTATTACTATTTGGATTTATTACTTCAAAGCTGAGAAAAAGTAATAGATAAATGAGTGAAAACAATTGGAAAACGAAAATTATATTATTTTTGACCGCTCAAACTATTTCGTTGTTCGGTTCCTCTCTCGTGCAATACGCGATTATATGGTATATCACCCTTACAACATCATCAGGAGTGATGTTGACCATTTCAACTGTTTGCGGTTTCCTACCACAAATTGCGATATCTTTGTTTGCTGGTGTGTGGATTGATCGTTATGACCGTAAAAAGATGATTATGTTATCGGATAGTATTATAGCGATTGCTACGTTAATTTTGGCAATTTTATTTTTAACAGGATATAAAAGTATTTGGTTACTTTTTATTGTGTTACTCATTCGTTCAGCTGGAACAGGAGTACAAACGCCAGCTGTGAATGCATTAATTCCGCAAATCGTTCCGAAAGAGTATCTTATGAAAGTAAATGGAATAAATAGCAGTATTACATCTTTAATTATGTTTCTTTCTCCAGCAGCAAGTGCTGCGATTCTTTCTGTTACTAGCATTGAAACAACATTTTTTATTGATGTTATTACGGCTATGATTGGAATTAGTATTATGCTTATCATTCAAGTAGAGGGACATGTGAATGCAGAGAATAAGCAAAAATCTAATCTACAAGGAATTAAAGAAGGATTCTCTTATTTAAAAGAAAATGTATTTATTAAAAGGCTAATCGTTTTATTGATTATCGTCATGATTTTAATAAGTCCAGCTGCTTTTTTAACACCTTTAATGGTAACTCGTTCTTTCGGGGCCGAAATGTGGAGACTTACTGCTAGTGAGATGACCTTTAGTGCGGGTGCGGCAGCTGGTGGCGTATTGATTGCGGCGTGGGGTGGCTTTCGTAATCGTATGTATACAACAGCGCTAGCTTGTGCATTATATGGTCTGCTTATGGTAGGACTAGGAATTGCACCGGTATTTATTATGTATTTAGTATTTAATTTTTTAATTGGTATAACAATGCCGTGCTTCAATACACCAGTTACTGTGTTATTGCAGGAGAAAGTAGAACCATCAATGCACGGACGGATGTTTAGCCTTGTACAAATTGCGAATTCATGCGCGCTTCCTTTAGGAATGATAATATTTGGTCCATTGTCGGATATGTTTAGTGTAGAGATTTTGTTAATTTATGCTGGGATATTCGTACTATTATGTGCAATGTATGTTGTATTAAGTAGGAAGTTTGAAGTGTAAATGAGTTTACTTAAAGTTGAAAGTTTATCACATAGTTTTATAGATAAAGCCTTATATGAAAATGCTTCTTTTAGTTTGCATAAAGGGGAACATATGGGGATTGTTGGACAGAATGGTGCAGGAAAAAGCACGTTAATGAAAATACTGATTGGAGAAATCATCCCTGATAAAGGAGATATAAAGTGGCAACCTAATATTCAAATTGGACACCTTGATCAATACGCAGAAATTGATGGGGGCTATACCATTTCACAATATGTAAAGAGAGCCTTTTATGATTTGTATGAAATGGAAGATAGAATGAACAAGTTATATGAAGAAAGTGCTAGGACTGGAGATGAGAAGCAACTATTAAAAGCGGCAGAGATTCAAGAACAGCTGGAGGCGCGTGATTTTTATTCGGTAGATAGTATAACGAATAAGGTGGCAGGTGGTTTAGGTATTGACGCTATCGGGATGGATCGTGTTATTGGTGAATTAAGCGGAGGACAGCGTGCAAAGGTAATTTTAGCGAAGCTTTTATTAGAAGAGCCTACTATTTTATTACTAGATGAACCGACGAATTTTCTTGATAAGGAGCATGTGGAGTGGCTTGCTAATTATTTAATGAATTTTGAAGGGGCGTTTATTGTAGTGTCACATGATTTTGATTTTCTGGAAAAGGTGACTTCTTGCATATGTGATGTAGAGTTTGGAACAGTTAAGAAGTATTACGGAAAATACTCAGATTTTGTAAGACAAAAGGAGCATTTGCGAAAAGATTATATTCGCCAATATCATGCACAACAAAAGAAAATTGAAAAAACGGAAGAGTATATTCGTAGAAATATTGCTGGAGTGAATTCAAAAATAGCACAAGGACGTAGAAAGCAGTTGCAACGTATGGAAAGAATTGCGCCACCAACTTTTACTCATAAACCGTCTATTCATTTTCGGGAATTTCCTATTTCAGTTCAAACAGTTCTTGAGGTAAATAATCTTGAAGTTGGTTATGACTTTGCTCTCTTACCAAAATTGAATTTTTCAGTAATGGGTGGGCAAAAACTTGTTATTACGGGGTTCAATGGAGTAGGGAAATCTACTTTATTAAAAACAATCGTTGGCACTATTGCTAGTATTTCTGGAGAATTTCACTTTTCAGAGCAAATAAAGATTGGATATTATGAGCAAGATTTAAATTGGAGCAATGATTCTTTAACGCCGCTTCAAATTATTTCGGAACAGTTTCCTACATTGAATATGAAGGAAATACGTCATCATTTAGCTGCGTGTGGTGTGAAAGATACTCATGTTTCGCAAGAAATTCGTACGTTAAGTGGTGGTGAACAATCGAAGGTGAAACTGTGCGGATTATTATTATCACCTTGTAACTTCTTAATTTTAGATGAGCCGACAAATCATTTAGATGCAGAAGCGAAGGAAGCTTTGCAAAAAGCGCTAATTCAGTTTAAGGGCAGCATTATACTCGTATCACACGAAGCAAGTTTTTATCTTGATTGGGCAGATAGCATCTTTGATATAGAGACAGGATTAGTTAAGGGGGTGTGAATGAGTCAGGAATTGAAGTTACGTCCATTAGAACGAGAAGATTTAAAGTTTGTACACGAACTGAATAATAACGCGCATATTATGTCGTATTGGTTTGAAGAACCGTATGAGGCCTTTGTAGAATTGCAAGACTTGTATGATAAACATATACACGATCAAAGTGAACGCCGATTTATCGTTGAGAAAGATAATGAAATGGTTGGATTAGTTGAATTAGTAGAAATCGACTATATTCACCGTAGAACTGAATTTCAAATTATTATTAATCCGAATTATCAAGGTCATGGATATGCAGCGGAAGCGACGCGTTTAGCGATGGATTATGCCTTTGCTGTCTTAAATATGCATAAGATATATTTAGTTGTCGATAAAGAGAATGAAAAGGCTGTACATGTTTATAAAAAAGTTGGATTTATGGTGGAAGGTGAGCTTCTCGACGAGTTTTTCGTTGATGGTAACTATCATAATGCGATAAGAATGTGTATGTTTCAGAAGCAATATTTTGAAAGTAAGTAAGTGTTTGAGGTGATTGTGAAAGAAAGAAAAATGCCGATTTATATAAGACAGTTAGAAGCACTTCTTAGAAGGTTACCTGTACATCATCCGAAACGAAATTTAATTGGAGAAAACTTGGCAAAACACATGGCGGGGTATAAAGGGGAGCAATCGATTGATTATCCACTTAGTTTTATTTCTGAGAAAGAGTATAGTGTTTTACATGATGTTCGCTTATCTAATTATGATAAATACTTTCAAATTGATACTATTATCCTTTCCACAAAGTTTCTTCTTTTTCTTGAGATAAAAAATATAGCAGGTACATTAATGTTTGATACAAAGTTTAATCAACTTATCCGAATAACAGAAGGAAATTCAGAGGGATTTCCAGATCCAGTTTTACAAATAAAAAGGCAAGAAATACAACTAAAGAAATGGTTAAGCTTACATGGATTTTCCTCTAGTCTTCCAATTGAGTCCCTCGTTGTTATTAGCTCGCCTCGTACCATTATAAAATCTTCAGATGACAATCTTCTTCATACAATTATTCATAGTGCAAATTTACCTCATAAAATAAAGTGGTTTGAAAGTAAATATAAGAGAAAAGTTATAGATAATGTAGATAGGCTCATTCATCAAATAATAACGGAGCATTCTCCACTTCAACAAAATATACTTGAGCAATATAAAATAGAAAAAGAGGAGTTGTTAAATGGAGTACAATGTGAGAAATGCTCAGTTATTCCAATGGTTAAAGTGAAGAAGGGCTGGCGTTGTACAAGTTGTAAAGATTTTTCAAAAGTGGCACATGAGGATGCTATACGAGATTATGCATTGCTCATTAGTACGACATGTACGAACGGTAATTTGAAAGAGTTTCTCCATGTTTCGTCGGGTATGGTTGTAAACAGAATTCTCCACACACTAAATCTTCCTTACACTGGCAACAACAAAGGACGAATATATGATTTAACTTCTTTCCAATGAGTGGGGGGATTAATGATGAACGAAGCTTTACTATTAGTCGACATACAAAATGATTACTTTGAAGGCGGCAATAAGGAATTACATCAACCTGAAAAAGCCGCACAAAAAGCGAAAGAAATCTTGAAAGTATTTCGTGAAAAACATAAAACAGTTATTCACGTACAACATATTGCGAACAATGAAGGGGCTACTTTCTTCTTACCCGATACAGTAGGTGTTCAAATTCATGATGATGTACAACCGATCGCTAATGAAAGAGTCATACAAAAACACCACTCTAACAGTTTTTTAAGAACAAATTTATTAGAAACATTAAAGACAGAAAAAATAGACCAACTAGTCATTTGCGGTATGATGACTCATGTATGTATTGATGCAACAGTACGCGCTGCCAGTGACTTCGGATTTCAATGTATTGTAATTGAAGATGCTTGTACAACAAAAGATTTAGAATTCCAAGGAAATCTAATCCCCGCAGTACACGCTCATCAATCGTTCATGAGTGCATTAGAGTTTGGTGATATTTAAATGTTTGATTCAACAGATTTTAAAATTATAAAGTTACTACAAGAAAACGCTAGAATGAACTGGAAGGAAATTGGAGAGATAGTACATTTGACTGGCCAGGCTGTTGGGAAACGAATTAATAAATTAGAAGAGGCGGGTGTCATTCAAAAATATACGATAGATATCGACAGGGCTAAGTTGGAAGGGTCTATTATGACGTTTGTTACACTATTTCTGCATGCACCACATTATCATAATCAAATTCAAACATTCTTTGAAAAAACGGACTTAATTACTGAAATGTATCGTATAAGTGGCGATGGGTGTTATATCATGATTCTTCACACATCTTCGCACCAGCAATTAGAAGAGACGCTTGCAGGTGTTTTACATTATGGTGATTATCGTATAAATACTGTCATTAAGACAATGGAAAAAAAGAAAGAATAAATGAACAAAAAAACGAAAGCACTATCATCAATACTGCTCGGATTCACATTAGCATTAACAGGGTGTGCTGGTACTAAAGCCGAAGAAAATCATGGTAAACAAAAACAAGAACAAGCTGCTAAAGAGACGAAAAAGGAAAACAAGTTAACGAAAGGCCAAAAAATGGCTAACATTCTTAGCGATACTAATTGGAAAGGTACAAGAGTGTATGACAAAGATAAGAATGACTTAACAAAAGAAAATGCAAACTTCATTGGTCTTGCAAAATATGATGCGAAGTCCGGCAGATATGAATTCTTTGATGCTAAAACAGGTGCAAGTCGTGGCGATAAAGGAACTTTCTTTGTCACAAATGATGGGAAGAAGAGAATATTAATTTCAGAATCAATGAAGTATCAAGCTGTTGTTGACATGACAAAACTAAATAAAAATGTATTTACTTATAAACGAATGGGGAAAGACGCTAACGGTAAAGATGTAGAAGTTTTCGTTGAACATGTTCCATATAAAGAAAAAGAACTTTCTTTCACTGATCCGGACAAGCAGCTGAACACTACTACAGGCGATATTGTTAAAAACGTTGATGGAGATAAAATTTTAGGTGGCACCCTTTGGCACGGAACAAAAGTATTAGATGAAGCTGGTAATGATGTAACACAGTTTAATTCTAATTTTATAAGTCTAGCAAAATTTGATGACAAGTCTAATAAATACGAGTTCTTCAATAGCGAAACAGGTCAAAGCCGCGGTGACTATGGTTACTTCGATGTTGCACACGAAAATAAAATAAGAGCTCATGTATCAATTGGAAATAATAAATATAGTGCCGCTCTTGAACTTACTGAACTTAATAATAAGAAATTTACGTATAAAAGAACTGGTAAAGACCAATCTGGTAAAGACATAACTATATTCGTTGAACATGAACCTTATAAAGGTGATGTTAAACCACAATTTAGTTTTTAAATGAAAAATAAAAATATAGCTGAGGAAATTAATCAAACACTTGAAGAATTATGGATATTACTTGAAACGAAAGAAAGATCCTATACGAATTTCAATTTAAATAATCAGCAATATACGTTATTAACATTAATTATTCGGTACCCATCATCCACTCCTAAAGAGTTAGCAGAAAAAATGAATGTAACGAAGAGTGCCATTAGCCAACAGTTAGTAAAACTTGAAATGGAAGGATATATTTTCAGAAGGCAACATGCAAAAGATAAGCGTGCATTTTCAGTTGAATTAGGTGAGAAAGGCTTGTTGTATAAAAAAGAAATGGACGCATATATGCAGCAGGTTTCTGAAAAGTATTATGCGAGTTTATCACCTGAAGAATTAATAAATTTTTTATCAGCGCTTCAAAAGCTAACGAAAGTCATTGATGAACTGTAGATGGGAAAAGAAATAGTTTCAAACGAAAATAAGCCAAAAAAGCCATTTCTTTTTAAAGTTGGAATAGGGCTTCTAATCATATATGTTCTACTGTGGGCGAGTGCTTTAATCATACCATTTACTTCACTTTCGACTCAGATAAAGGCCGTTTTCATTCCAGGATGTATAGTAATAGGAGAGATACTTTTTCTGATAGGTGCTGTCTTTGTCGGGAAAGAGATGGTATCAAAATATAAAAAGTATGTAAATCCGAAAAATTGGAGAAGAAAAGGTGAGAGAGACAAGTATGAAAAATAAATGTTAAAAATAAAAAAGGAAGAAAGGCCTGTTTCGGATGTGACATTTGAAGATTTGTTTAAACAAAACTATGTTTACGTTGTGAAACAGATCGTATGGATTGTCAAAAGTCAGACTATCGCTGAAGAATTAGCCCAAGAAGTATTTTTACAGCTATATCGTAACGATTGGAAGAGTATTGAACACCTACCTGGATGGCTAATAAAATCTTCTACTTATGTAGCCTATAAATATCTGCGATCTGAAAAACGGCATCAGGCGAGAGTAGATAAAACCATACAATATCATGAAGTACAACATATTTCATCATTAGATGATGACTGGATTAGAAAAGAAGAAATTACAAAGGTCCAAATGGTACTCAGTAACATGAATGAACGAGATCGAACCATTTTATTGATGAAATTTTCTGGTTTTCAGTATAAGGAAATTGCAGAAGTGCTTCAAATCGACATATCTTCTATTGGAACATTATTGGTCCGAGCCAAACAAAAGTTTCGTAAGATTTATAAACAATTAGAGGAGGCTTAAATGAATTGTTATGATGTGGGATTTATTCAAGCATATATGGATGGGGAATTACCTTATGAGACAAGAAAAGAATTCACAAAACATTTAGATACGTGTAACGCATGCCAAGACTTATTACTAGAAATTAGTAAATTAAATCAATGGGAAAATGTCATGTTAGAGGAAGAAATAGTACATTCATCAAAAGAAATCAAAATTGATGTAGACCAAGCGTGGCAAGCATTTGAAAATCGCGCAAAATTAGAAGATGTTTCTTATATCAATCAAAAATCTGAACAGAAGAAGGGATTATTTACAAATATGAATAAAAAATCAAAACGTTTCATGTATATAGCAGTAGCGGTAGCAGGGCTTTTTTCAACAGCCATGATTCCACAAGTGCGAGTAGCAGCTACGAATGTTGCCTCCTATTTTTCCAATGAAATTTCAAATGATACGATTATAAACGAAGGAAGAGACGTTGAAAATGGTCAATTCATTCCGATTGATGAAAAAATTACAGATCAAGGTGTTACGGTACATTTGAAAGAATTATATGTAGCAGATTCACGTATATCCATTCATTACAAAATTGAAAAAGAAAATGGAAATGTAGTACCGTTTGAATTTGATACAACGGGGTTACAACTTGAAGATGACGGCAAAGTAAATGGTCAACAAGATTACAACCCAACTTATAAAGAAAATGAATACTTCTCACAATTAGCATTTATTCAAGGAGCAAATGGTGGACCCTTCGAGCTAAAAGCATCAGGTGAAGAATTAAAGCATATAGGTGTTCGTGATAAGGATAGACCAGAAGGTGTCATTACATTTATCGAAGGTCCTGAAGGGAAAGATTCCTTCAAACAACCACTTACATTAGATGTCAATATAAGCAGGATTGGGAAAGTGGCTGGTTCTTGGAAAGGTCAACTTCAAATTGATCCTACCAAATTGAAAAAATAAATGTTTAAAACATTATTAGCAGGAACACTTTTAAGTACAGGATTATTAGCGGGTGGTGCAGTAGATACAGAAGATGTGAAAACGAACAAACTAGAATCGAATGAAAAAATAGAATGGAGACAAATAAATAAAAGTGAAAAAGAATCCGCAAAAAAGATGGACAAAGGTACAAAAATTGATCAAAATCAACCAATGTCAGTTACAACAAGTGTAGATGGAACAACAACTTCTTCGCCAATCCATAATTCACCTGAAGACGCAGTGCCAGCAATTCCTAACGAAGATGTGAAATCTAACCATAATCAAACCTTTGAAATGCCTGAGGACACTAAATCAAAACCTGCACATGATTCTTCTAAATAAGTGAAAGGATTGGTTTATATCATTGATCAAACAGATTTTGAGATATTGAAATTATTAGGAGAAAACTCAAGAAGACAATGGAAAGAACTTGGTCAAAAAATACATATGACGGGGCAGGCGGTAGGAAATCGAATTCGAAGGTTAGAGGATTTAGGAATTATTGAGCAATACACAATCGCAATAAACCGAATCAAATTAGGACAAGTAGTGACTGCGTTTGTTACTCTGTTCGTAACAACAGCTAACCATCAAGAGTTTATGAATTTCTTTCAAGGAGAAGAAGGGATTTCTGAAGTACATCGTATAAGTGGTGACGGATGTTATTTATTAAAAACACATTTTGCTTCCAATGAAGAATTGGATAACTTTCTAGGACGACTATTAAAGTATGGGAATTACCGTGTTAACCTATCAATAGGGAAGTTAAAATAAATGTTATTACAAGAAATTCTATCATTCAATGAACAATTTGTAGAAAATAAGGACTACGCTCCTTGTGAAGCGACAAAAATGCCTAAAAAACGTATGGTTGTTGTTTCTTGCATGGATGCTCGTTTAATTGAGCTACTTCCAAAAGCTTTAGATATACACGATGGTGATGCAAAAGTTATCAGAAATGCAGGTGGTAAAATTACTTCTCCTTTCGATAGCGTTATGCAAAGTGTTATAGCATCAGTATATGATCTAAATGCAGATGAAATCTTTCTTATCGGACACCATAAATGTGGTGCAAGCCAAACTAATCCAAAAGGAACACTTCAAAAAATATTAGATCGTGGAGTAGCTTCATCCGAAATTTTATCAGCAATTGAATATGCTGGTGTTGATCTTGAAAAGTGGTTATTTGGATTCGATGATGTCTGCGATTCAACTCAAGCTAATGTTGATTTAGTAAGAAATCATCCACTTATTCCAAAAGATGTTCCTGTACATGGTTTAGTCATTGATCCTCACACAGGTAAATTAGATTTAGTAGTTGATGGATATAAAACATTAAATGGTATGAAAAATTAAATGAATAGACAAGAAGCTACGCAAAAAATTATGGAAGCAAAAATTGCAAAAGGTTTAACATGGGAAGAAATTTCAAAAGTAAGCGAAAACTCTGAGACTTGGGTTGTAACAGCATTATTAGGACAAGCTACAATGACACGTCCAGAAGCAGAAAAAATCGGTAAACTATTAGAATTAGATGAGGAAGTGGTTCAGGCATTAACAGTAGTTCCACTTAGAGGTCAAGTAATGCAAATGCCTCCTACTGACCCAATCTTATATCGACTATATGAAATGATGTTACAATATGCACCAACTCTTAGAGAATTAATCTTAGAAAAAGCTGGCGAAGGTGTAATGAGTGCCATTAACTTCAATCTAGGTGTGGTTACACAAGAAGATCCAAAAGGTGGCGATCCTCGTATCGTTATTACACTTAACGGTAAATTCTTACCATTCCGTACATGGTAAATGAGATTCTTTTTCGGCAAAGAGAATAATATGAACAAAAAATACTTTAATACGAGCTTTAGTATTCTACAGTGGTTTGTGTTTCTATTAACAAATGCAATTGCATTGCCTATCATTATTGGTGGCATATTTCATTTATCAATAGAAGATATCTCAACATTAATGCAGCGAACTTTTTTAGTCGTGGGAGTAAGTTCATTTATACAAGCATGGTTTGGGCATCGCTATCCCATAGCAGATGGTCCAACAGGTTCATGGGTAAGTATATTTGTCATACTGGGACAAGTAGCTATGCATCAGGGACAAAGTGCAAAAGACGTGTTGCAACTTTTAGAAGGCGGGTTAATTATTGCCGGTATATTACTCTTCGTACTTGGTATAACAGGGCTTGTGCATCGAATCTTACGTTTATTTACCCCTTTAGTTACAGGAACTTTTCTTTTAATCTTAGCACTTCAGCTTAGTGGTGTGTTACTAAAAGGAATGATGGGATTACAAGGATCTGTAACTCATCCTGATTATACAACAACTACTATTGCACTCTTTGTTTTTACCATGATTACCTTCTTATCAATTAAAGGGATAGGCTGGATGAAAAGTTACGCTGTGTTACTTAGCATTTCATTTGGTTGGCTTTTGTATGCTTTATTAGGAAAATCGTCTCATATGCCTTCACACACACCGTTAGTTAAGTTACCACAGATATTTGCTTGGGGCATGCCTAGATTCGATATTGGAATGACTCTAACTGCAATTTTATTTACATTTCTTTTAGTTGCAAATACGATTGCTGCTATTTCGGCTGTAAAGCAAGTGGCTCCATTATCTAAAGAAAATGAAAAGCAAACACTGAACCGTGGTATATGGGTCGGAGGTATATCACATATTATCTCGTCGTTGTTCTCTACAATTGGAATTGTACCATTACCTGCATCAGCAGGATTTATTCAACTAACAGGACAAAGAAAAGTGAAGTCATTCCTTATAGCAAGTCTCATATTAGCAGGAATTTCTTTTATCCCCTCAATTGTAAGCTTTATATCCTTACTTCCAGGCCCTATTGCTAATGCTGCACTTTTAGCAACATTCGTCCAAGTAATAGGCCTTTCATTTCAATCAATTGTACGTGAAGAATTAAATCAACGCCGATTAACTATATTAGGAATTACATTATTAATCAGTTTAGGAATAATGTTTCTTCCAGAAAGTGCATTTAGCGGTATTCCTTCTTCCTTACAATATGTTTTAAGTAACGGATTACTCGTAGGTACTATGATCAGTATTCTGCTAGAACAGTTTTGGAAAGAGTAAATGAAATGGATCATTAGGATTTTTGTGTTATTAGCTATAATAGGAGGTGCTTTCTACTATCTGAAATCAGGTAATGGATACTATTCAACTAAACAATATTATGTAAAGGTAATGACTGATTCTACAGTAGAAAACGAAAAATTGAGTAATGGAGAAAATCTTACGTATCATGTTTACGATGAGAAGGTGTACGATAAAAAAGGGGAAGAAAGAAAACTGAAAATTTCCGTGCAAAATAAATTGGAAAAAAATAAATATTATTTGATTGATTGGGAAGATCGCCGTGGGATTGTTTCTAAAATAGCTAAAGTGGATCAAACAAAAATAGATAAGAGTATCTTAGATAAATTGAACGGAAATTCATAAATGATAAAAATTGATAACGTTAAAAAGTTCTATAGTGATAAGGTAAAAATAGGACCTTTGGATATTGAAATACCAAAAGCAGGCTTTACTTCTTTAATTGGACCAAATGGCGCTGGAAAGTCCACGACACTTTTGATGATTGGAAGACTCTTAGATATGGATGAAGGTCACATTCAAGTAGCAAATATGGATGTTTCTGAATCCAAATCAAAAGACTTAGCAAAAATTTTGACTATATTACGACAAGAAAATCATTTTGTAACTAGGCTTACTGTTAGACAACTAGTTGGATTTGGGCGCTTTCCTTATTCAAAGGGAAGATTAACGAAAGAGGATGAAGCTATTATTTCTAAATATATCGATTTCTTGGATTTAACTAATTTAGAGAATAGGTATTTAGATGAGCTTTCTGGTGGTCAAAGACAAAGGGCATATGTAGCAATGGTATTGTGCCAAGAGACTGAATATGTACTTTTGGACGAGCCTCTGAACAACCTTGATGTTGCTCGATCTGTTCAAATGATGGAGCATTTGAGACGTGCAGCTAATGAATTCGGAAGAACAATTTTGACTGTTATGCATGACATAAATTTTGCTGCTAAATACTCTGACAAAATTTGTGCTATGAAAGATGGGCAAATTGCGGCTTTTGGAACAGTAGAAGAGGTTATGGACCCAACAATTTTGACTGATATTTTTGAAACAAAAATAGAAATTATCAATGGTCCTTATGGGCCAATCGCTGTTTATTAGATGATCACATTAGAATATAGAAATAAAGAAAATGTCGAAATCGATTCTAGCCTTCATAATGAAAGTAGATCAGCTAGCGCTTTTCGTTCTAAGAAGGAAGCAAGACGTTATTGGATTTTACTGATAACATTGATTGGTTTAGGTCTCCTTTCTTCATATGGACTTTTAGTGTATAACAATCCAGTTCCGATAGATTCACCTTCTTTTATCCCAGTTGTTAAGAGAAGGATAGTAGCTATTGTTGCAATGATTATTGCTGCGGTTTGCCATAGCTTGTCGACAGTTGCTTTCCAATCTATTACAAATAATAAAATTATTACTCCTTCACTTTTAGGTTTCGAATCACTTTATTCAGCAATTCAAACGAGTACAGTATTCTTCTTTGGTGCTAGTGCGTTAATAAATTTTAATGGAATTGGATCATTTTTATTCCAAGTCGTTGTTATGGTCTTCATGAGTTTGATACTTTATGGATGGTTACTTTCCGGTAAATACGGGAATTTACAACTTATGCTTTTAGTTGGAATCATTATTGGTACCGGGTTAAATTCAGTGTCAACTTTTATGAGAAAACTACTTGCGCCTTCAGAATTTGATATTTTACAAGCAAGATTATTTGGTTCTGTTAATCATGCAGATCCTGCATATTTTCCTATTGTAATTCCTATGATCATAATTGTAGCAGTATTGATTTTTGCTCATTCTAAGAATTTGAATGTTTTGTCACTAGGAAAGGATGTTGCTACTTCTTTCGGGGTTAAATATCAACCTAGTGTAATTTATACGCTTGTATTAGTAGCTATTTTAATGTCCATCTCAACAGCTCTAATTGGGCCACTTACTTTCTACGGCTTTTTAGTAGCAACTTTGAGTTATCAGGCGGCGTCAACTTATGATCATAGATATATTTTTCCAATGGCTTTTGCTATAGGATTTTTGATAATGACGAGTGCATACTTTTTAATGTATCATGTATTCCATGCTCAAGGTGTGGTTTCAGTTATTATTGAATTATTTGGTGGAATCATATTCTTAACTATAGTTTTAAGGAAGAGGGCTTTATGAGTGTCAAAAAATATAATTTCTAGGGTTGAGAATATTTCTCAGCCCCAGTTTTATAATCACAATAAATTATGGACAAAATCTTTTATAATAGCGATTATAGTTGTTATAATTTTAGGGATTATATCACTGTTTACTGGAGTTTATGATATACGTGGACAAGAGGACGGAATGGAGATGTTTTTCATAACTCGTGTTCCGAGAACAGTTGCATTAATGCTTACTGGAGCTGCAATGGCGATGGCAGGGCTCGTCATGCAACTTATTACACAGAATCGTTTTGTTGAACCTACTACAACGGGGACTATTGAATGGTCAGGCTTAGGCCTGCTTTTTGTATATTTATTATTCCCTGCCCCGACTTTAGTGCAAAGAATGACTGGTGCAATCATTTTTTCTTTTATAGGAACTATGATTTTCTTTTTATTTTTAAGAAGAGTTAAACTTCGTTCGTCTTTAATTGTCCCGATTATTGGATTGATGCTTGGAGCAGTTATTTCTGCAGTGTCTACTTTTTTGGGACTCCTTTTTCAAAAGACACAAAGTATTGAAACTTGGTTCGTAGGTTCATTTGCTAACATTCAGGTAGGAAGATATGAATATTTATGGCTGATTGTTATCATTACTTTTCTTATTTTTATGTATGCTAATAGATTGACTTTAGCTGGACTAGGAGAAGATGTCGCAACAAGCCTTGGAGTTAATTACAATAGGATTGTTCTTTTTGGGACTGGTCTTATCTCTGTTGCAGTTGGAATTGTTGCAGCTGTTATTGGACACTTACCTTTCTTAGGATTAATTGTGCCAAATATCGTTTCAATGTTTAGAGGTGATGATCTTAGGAGTAATTTACCTTGGGTTTGTGTGATCGGAATGGGGTCAATAACTGCCTGTGACATCATTTCTCGAACAATTATAAAGCCTTTTGAATTACCTGTTTCTTTAATACTTGCAACAGTGGGAGCAGTCGTGTTTATTACTATTTTATTGAGACAAAGAAAACCAAGGAGGCTACGATGAATGAAAAAATCTATGCTTTTAAAATTAGTAAGTATTCTAGCAATTTTCACTTTAATGTTAGTAGCTTGCTCAGATTCAGGTAAAGAAACTTCGAAGGCTACTAAAGATAATAGTAGTGATAAGCCAAAAACGGTTGAAATCACTGATGCACATGGAAAGGTTACTGTTCCTGTAAATCCAAAGAATGTAGTTGCTTTAGATAATAGAACTTTTGAAACTTTAGCTGATTGGGGAATTAAATTAGCGGCTGCTCCAAAGGATATCATGCCTGCTGATTCAGCATATAAAAAGGATGAAAAAGTTCAAAATATTGGGAATCACCGTGAGCCAAATCTTGAAATTATTGCAGCTGCAAACCCTGACCTTGTAATCGTTGGTCAAAGATTTGCTGATCATTACGAAGAGATCAAAAAGTTAGTGCCAAATGCAGCTGTTATTGATCTTAATTTTGATGTTTCTGAGAAATCTACTACGCCTGGGAAAAACTTAGTAAAAGGACTTAAAGATTCTACAATTACTTTAGGAAAAATCTTTGATAAAGATAAAGAAGCTAAAAAATTAGTGGCTGATTTTGATAAATCTATTGAAACTGCAAAATCTGCTTATAACGGAAAAGATAAAGTTATGAGTGTTATCGTTACTGGTGGGAATATTGGTTTTGCTGCTCCACATTCTGGTCGTGTTTGGGGACCAATGTATGAAATTTTCGGTTGGGTTCCAGCACTAGAAGTTTCAAATTCTACTGCAGGTCATAAAGGTGATGACGTTTCTGTTGAAGCTATTGCACAAACAAATCCTGATTGGCTTTTCGTATTAGATCGTGATGCTGCAACATCTGATGCAGCTACTTCAACACCTGCTAAGGATGTTATTTCTAAATCACCAGCTCTTCAAAACACAACTGCTGTTTCTAAAAAACAAGTTGTTTATGCACCAGAAGATACTTACACAAATGAATCAATTCAGACTTATATAGAGTTGTTTGGAAATCTTGCAAAAACTTTAGCTAAGTAGGTGAAGCAGGTTTTAGTAATTAAGAATGAACGGTCTTTAGCGAAGAAAATCATAAGCGGTCTAACGCAAGAAGGCTATTTCATTTTAAAACTTCACAATGAAAACGAAGGTTTAAATATAATATATGAACAAGATTGGGATATTATCATATTGGATTGGGATTCATTAAGTATATCCGGACCAGAAATTTCTAGACAAATACGATTAGTTAAAACGACACCGATCATTATTGTGACCGACAATGTTTCTAGCAAGGATTGCGTAGCAGGGTTACAAGCAGGAGCAGATGATTATATCAGAAAACCATTTGCGAAAGAAGAATTAGTAGCAAGGGTTCAAGCAATTTTAAGGAGAAGTGATTGTAACCAGCAAAAGGAGATAAACTTTTTTCAGTTTAAAGATCTCTTTGTTGATGCATCTAGCAATATTGTGAAAAAAGGTGGCGAAAACCTCTCGCTTACTAAGCGAGAGTACGATTTACTTGTATTTTTAATCAAGAATAAAAACACAATATTGAGCCGTGAAATGCTTTTGAATCAAGTATGGGGATATAACGTAGTAGTAAATCCAAATGTAGTAGACTTATATATTGGGTATGTAAGAAAAAAGTTAAAGTGCGAGAAGAAAGACAGATATATTCAAACGATACATGGCAGAGGCTATTCAATGATTGACTGAATGATTACAAATCAACAACTAGTAATAAACAATTTGGAAGAAAAATTAAAAGTATTTACTCATACAGTTAGCGGAAAACTTACAAAGGAAGAAGATTTCATCATAGCAAATACAGAAATTCCTACTGATACATTCAATGTAGTATTGCCGAAATCTCCAAATATCAAAAATGCAGTTAAGATTAGAGATGGAATCAATAATTTTTCATATAAAAAATATCCCTTTAGTATTTGGATTGATGCTCAGTATTTAACTGAGGATTGGACAAAACTTATGCCAGAATATGACCTAAAAGAAGCGGAACGTAATGTAATGATGAAACTTGAAAATACTCTTAATGTTGATCAAAGAATTTCCCATCAACTTATGATTACTAATGTGAAAAATAATGAAGAACTTTTAAAATATATAGACGTATTCATGAGCTTATTCGAGGGTACACCAGAAAAAGATGCATTAGAAAGTTATTTAAATAAGTTTTCACAAGTAAAATTAGGTTCAGAAGTTCAAATGTTTATTGGATGCATAGATGACATGCCTGTAACTACTGGTTTATTAATAGAAAGCAAAGATAGTTATGGTATTTATGATGTGATGACAAAAGAAACATTTAGAGGTAAAGGAATTGGCAGTGAAATGTTTCAATTTCTTCTAAATCAAACAACGGATAAACAAAAACCAGTTGTATTACAGGCTTCAGATGATGGGAAAAATATCTATAAACGATTTGGATTTATAGATGTCGGAGAAATGGTTGTATTTGAATAAATGGATTGCTTAGTTGCAAAGGGTAGTATTTATTATGAAATCGTAGGGAATGGCTTTCCAATATTAATAATGCATTCAATGGGTACAGACCATAAATCTATGAAAGCCTGGATAGAGCCAATTTTTGATAAGATTCGGGGTTTTCAGAGGATATATATAGATTTACCTGCTCACGGTCGAAGTTTAATTGACAAAAATTTCAACTCTTCAGATGATATGCTTTTAAATATTTTGAACTTTATTGATATGACAATTCCTAACCAAGCATTTTCTCTAATTGGTTTTTCATTTGGAGGATATTTGGCACAAGGTGTTTTGCACCATAGACATAAAAATGTAAAGAGTATTTGTTTGCTGGCTACTTCACTTCATTTGAAAGATAGGGATCTTCCTAAAAAAATAGTTGTTACAAAAGATGAAGATTTATTAACAGAATTGGATTCTGATATAAGAATGGCTTTTGAAACATTGATGAATTATCAAAATAAAGAGAACCTTAACTACTTTTTGAACGAAATCCAACCTGGACGATTATTAGCTAATAAAAATTTTTTAATGTCAAATTGGAGAGAGAAAGGGTATTTTCTTTCTGAAGAACCGCTTAATGATGTAGGTACACTTACACAACCTGTACTCATTATTCTAGGGAAACAAGATTCAATCTGTGGTTATAAAGATCACCTTTTTCTTCTAGAAAAATTTCCGAATGCTACGTTTTCCATTTTAGATGGTGCTGGTCATATGCTTCAAATAGAAAAACGTAAAATAGTACAAGAACTAATCAAAGCCTGGCTAATTAGGAGCAATTCGGTTTGCGAATCAAGCGAGTAAATGAAGAAATTGTTTAAAAAATTCGGTATAGGAGTATTTTCTACAGCAATTGTATTAAGTGCCAGCATAGGTTTTTCAGGTATTGTATCAGCAGATAGTCCATCCGCTAATGAACAAGTTAAGAATGGAGATTTTGAGGATGAGCTAAATAACTGGATTTTATCTAATCCTAATTCTTCTACCGAGAATATCGGCACTTCTGATACAGGCAATCATTATCTGAAATTAATACATGCAGATACAGCCTATCAGCTTGTTACTGTAAAGCCCAATACAGAATATACATTAACATTTGATGTACCGGGAAGTATAGGTTCTCCAGCAGAAGTAACAGTAGGTAATCTGAATGCCAATCAAGAAATAGTTCCATTAACAAAGAAGCAGTATACAGGATTTAAGCCGGAACATCATGAGATGAAGTTTAAAACGGAGGAGGATGTGTCAAACTTTGCTGTCAAACTTGCTTCTACAGCAAATGGGAGGGTTAAGTTTGATAATGTACAATTAAAGGAAAAGGAGAAATCTTATATTATAAATATTGATTTTGACAACAATTCAAGTTTAGAACCTCTTAAACCATTTGGCACTTTGATATCCAATATTGAAGAGCATGTAGGAGTAAATAATTCTAAAGGACTTCATGTAAAGGGATATTACGGTGGATTTAGGGCGGACGTAACTTTGAAGCCTAATACTACATACATAGTGTCCGCATCTGGAAAAGTAATGAATCCTTTTAGTCGTTTAAGGGTAATTATAGGGAATTCAGCAAAATATGCTGAATTGGACTTTACTTCCTCACAGTATGAACAAAAATCGCTAGAATTTACTACTCAAAATAATGCTAATCAAGAGCATTTCTTCTCAATTTTGAAAAATGGCGGGACAGCGTCGGATGATACCTATGTTGATGATATCGTACTAGTTGAAAAGTAGATGCCAAAAGGTACAGGTAAGGTTATTGCACAAAATAAAAAAGCATTTCATGATTATTTCATCGAAGAAACATACGAAGCAGGGCTTGTCCTTCAAGGAACGGAAATTAAGTCGATTCGCGCTGGTCGCGTGAACTTGAAAGATGCCTTTGCACGTATACATAATGGTGAAGTATGGGTTCATAATATGCATATTAATACGTACGAGCAAGGGAATCGTTTCAACCATGATCCGCTTCGCACGAGAAAATTACTTCTTCATAAAAAAGAAATTGATAAACTAGCGGGAGCTGCAAAAGAAACAGGTTACGCATTAGTTCCACTTAGAATCTATTTGAAAAATGGATTTGCAAAAATGGCACTTGGTTTAGCAAAAGGTAAGAAACAATATGATAAACGTCATGATTTAAAAGAGAAAGAAGCGAAACGTGAAATTGCACGCGTGTTCCGTGATCGCCAAAAGATGTAATTGGAAGAAATCATACAAGAAAATATTGATAAGTTGTTATTATTTATGAGAGAAGAAGCGTATAAACCGTTAACGATACAAGAGTTAGAAGAGGCATTTGGAATTGAAGGTTCTGAGGGCTTTAAAGATTTTGTAAAAGCACTTGTAATGATGGAAGAGAAGGGACTTGTTATTCGTACACGTAGCAATCGTTATGGTCTTCCTGAAAAGATGAATTTAGTGCGTGGTAAGTTAATTGGACATGCGCGTGGCTTTGCTTTCGTTGTGCCAGAAGAGAAGAAAACGGGAGATGATGATCTTTTCATTCCTCCTACAGAACTAAACGGTGCACTTCACGGTGATACAGTATTAGCACGCCTTAGTTCACAATCAAGTGGTTCACGTCAAGAAGGTTCAATTGTACGCATTTTAGAACGTGGAACGAAAGAACTAGTTGGTACATATACAGAATCGAAAAACTTTGGATTTGTTATACCTGACAATAAGCGTTGGACAAGTGATATTTTCATCTTGAAAAGCGCATCAATGGGTGCTGTAGAAGGCCATAAAGTAGTTGTTAAAATTACGAGCTATCCAGAGAATCGTTTAAGTGCGGAAGGTGAAGTTATTCAAATTCTAGGTCATAAAAATGATCCAGGAGTAGATATTTTATCGGTCATCCATAAACATCATTTACCTTTAGCATTTCCTGAGGAAGTGATGGAGCATGCAAACAGTGTACCAGAAACGATTTCAGAAGAAGACTTGAAAAATCGCCGTGATTTACGTGATCAAATGATTGTAACGATTGATGGTGCAGACGCGAAGGACTTAGATGATGCTGTTACAGTAACGAAGCTTGAGAACGGTAATTACAAGCTTGGTGTTCATATTGCGGATGTAAGTCATTACGTTGAAGAAGGTTCTCCAATTGATGTTGAAGCAGCGGAAAGAGCGACGAGTGTATATCTTGTTGATCGTGTAATTCCAATGATTCCACATCGTCTATCTAACGGTATTTGTTCATTAAATCCGAAAGTAGACCGTCTGACACTGTCTTGTGAAATGGAAATCAACAACTTAGGTGATGTTGTTAAACACGAGATTTTCCAAAGTGTGATTAAAACGACAGAACGTATGACATATGCTGACGTAAGAAGCATTTTAGAAGATGAGGACGAAGAGTTAATCAAGCGCTATGAGCCGTTAGTACCAATGTTTAAAGAGATGGGCCAATTGGCACAAATTTTACGTGAAAAGCGTATGCGCCGTGGTGCAATTGACTTTGACTTTAAAGAAGCAAAAGTATTAGTAGATGAAGAAGGAAAACCGACTGATGTTGTAATGCGTGATCGTTCTGTATCAGAAAAGTTAATTGAAGAATTTATGCTTGTTGCGAACGAAACAGTAGCAGAGCATTTCCACTGGATGAACGTACCATTCATGTACCGTGTCCATGAAGATCCGAAAGAAGATAAGTTAGAGCGATTCTTCGAGTTTGTAACGAACTTCGGATATGCGGTAAAAGGACGTGCGAATGAAGTACATCCTCGTGCATTGCAACAAATTCTTGAAATGGTTCAAGGACAGCCTGAAGAAGTAGTAATTTCAACAGTTATGCTTCGTTCTATGAAGCAAGCTCGTTACGATTCGGAAAGCTTAGGACATTTCGGCTTATCAACTGAGTTCTACACGCATTTCACATCGCCAATTCGTCGTTACCCAGATACGATCGTTCATAGATTGATTCGTGAATACGTCATTAACGGTAAAGTCGACAGTGAAACACAAGCGAAATGGCGTGAAAACTTACCAGAGATTGCAGAGCATTCTTCTAATATGGAACGTCGTGCTGTTGAAGCAGAGCGTGAAACAGACGAAATGAAAAAAGCAGAGTATATGGTCGATAAGATCGGTGAAGAGTATGACGGTATGATTAGCTCTGTAACAAACTTCGGTTTATTCGTAGAGCTTCCAAATACAATTGAAGGTCTTGTACACGTTAGTTACTTAACGGATGATTACTACCGTTACGACGAGAAGCATTTCGCAATGATCGGAGAACGTACAGGTAACGTATTCCGCATCGGTGACGAAATTACAATTCGCGTTATTAACGTAAACAAAGACGAGCGCGCAATTGACTTTGAAATCGTTGGCATGAAAGGTACACCTCGCCGTAAGTTCAAAGATCGTCCAGTCGTTATCGAACAGCCAAGAACAGGTAGAAAGAAACGCGGTGGACGTAGCGAGCGCAGTAATGAGCGCGGCGGCGAACGCGGTACAGGTAGAAAGTTTGACCGTGGTGGCAAAGGTAAAAGCACAGGAAGAGGATCCGCATCAACAACAGCATCCACGTCCGCTAGTCAGCCAGGGAAAAAAGATGGTAATGGCAAGAAGAAAAAAGGATTCTTTGAAAACGTACCAGGATTCAAGAAGAAAAAGAAAAAGCGTAAGTAAATGAAATTAGCATCTCCGAAACCATTTACATTTGAAGGTGGAGACCGCGCTGTTTTATTACTACATGGATTCACAGGAAACTCAGCTGATGTACGCATGCTAGGGCGTTTCTTAGAAAAGAAAGGCTATACTTGTCATGCGCCAATTTATAAAGGGCACGGCGTACCACCAGAAGAGCTTGTTCATACAGGCCCTACAGATTGGTGGCAAGACGTAACGGAGGCATATCAGCTTTTAAAAGATAAAGGCTTTGAGAAAATTGCTGTCGTTGGTTTGTCACTAGGCGGGGTATTTTCTCTGAAATTAGCATATACAATCCCTGTTTTAGGTGTGGTACCAATGTGTGCACCGATGTATATTAAGAGTGAAGAAACAATGTACCAAGGTATATTGGCATATGCCCGCGAATATAAAAAGCGTGAGCAAAAATCACCAGAGCAAATCGAACAAGAAATGTTGGAATTCCAACAGACACCGATGAATACATTAAAAGCATTACAAGAGCTAATTGCTGATGTACGTAATAATGTTGATATGATTTATGCACCAACGTTTGTTGTACAAGCGCGTCATGATGAAATGATTAATACGGATAGTGCTAACATTATTTATAACGGTGTAGAATCAACGTTAAAGGACATTAAATGGTATGAAGACTCTACGCATGTCATTACACTTGATAAGCAACGTGACGAGCTACATGAGGATGTATATAACTTCTTGGAGCAACTAGATTGGTAAATGATTGTTATGGTACTTATGCAGTCTAGTAATAGCTCAGGCCTTTCAGGTGCAATTTCCGGCGGTGCAGAGCAATTATTTGGTAAGCAAAAAGCACGTGGAATTGAAGCGGTATTAAACCGTATTACAATTGTTTTAGCTGTATTGTTCTTTGTATTAACAATTGCTGTTACGTACTTAAACTTATAGATGAGTCAAATATTAATCGGAATCGGTTGGGTTCTTTTTACGGTGCTATTATATCAATTATCTAAAAAAATCTATCAATTATTTCCAACACCATTTACTATTCCAATGCTTGTAGCGACAGGATTAATGGCTTTCTTATTTATTGTGCTTGATATACCATATCAACATTATATGGAAAGCGGTGGTGGCTGGATTGCGAAGTTACTTGGACCAGGTGTTGTAGCATTTGCAATCCCGCTCTATAAACAACGTCATGTGCTGCAAAAATATGTTGTACCAATTGCGGGCGGGGTATTAGTAGGTACAACAGTTGCGATTGCGAGTGATTTTGCTATTGCCTCACTTATGGGAACAGATAAAAGTTTAATTTTATCTTCATTACCAAAATCAGTGACAATGCCGGTTGCGATGAGCGTTTCTGAACAAGTTGGTGGCGTTCCATCCTTAACAGCGGCATTCGTAGTTATCGCAGGTATTACTGGAACGATTACAGGTCCAATTTTATTAAAATGGAGCCGCGTTACAAACTCGGTTGGTAAAGGTATCGGATTTGGATGTGCTTCTCATATTATGGGTGTTATGAGAGCAATGAAAAATAACGAACATGAAGGTGTTATTGGATCGGTAACAATGACATTAACAGCAATTTTGACATGTTTGCTCGGACCGTTATTTGCAATGATGTTTATGTAAATGAAATTTACAAAGATCCTTGTCCAAATTGCTGCTCTTTATGTGTTTTATATGGTTGGAAATTGGGTGCAAGAAATGTTGAATATTCCAATTCCAGGAAGCTTGATTGGGATGTTTCTTTTACTTGTTTTACTTAGCCTAAAAGTACTTCCAGTGAAATGGTTTGATTTAGGAGCGGAAACACTCGTCGCTATTATGCCGTTTTTATTAATTCCGCCAACGCTTGGCTTAATGAATTACGGTGCTTTTTTTATGAGTAAAGGAATTTCTCTTTTCATTACAGTTGTAGCGAGTACGTTTTTAATTATCATTGTCGCAGGACATACAGGGCAATATCTTGCGAATAGAAAGGAAAGAGAGTCGTGAATGCCCAAAAAAGTTCTTATTTTTTGTGATCCTGGAATCGATGATACGATAGCCCTCCTCCTTTCATTTTATATTGATGAAATTGAAATCGTTGGGATTGTGGCTGATTACGGCAATGTTCCAAAGGAAATGGCCGTACAAAATGCTCATTTTCTCAAGCACGAAACAAAGAATAGGAATATCAAAATATTCGGTGGTTCAGAACGTCCCCTTACTGGTGCCCCTCCCGCTTTCTTTACAGATGTACACGGGAAGCAGGGACTCGGACCAATTATTCCAAAGGAGAATGTGACTAACGGAGAAATGGAGAATTTTTTTGAAGTTATTCCTCTTATTGAACAGTATAAAGATGAATTAATTATTGTAAGTTTAGGAAGACTTACCTCTCTAGCGATTTTATTTATCGTATGTAAAGAGTTAATGAAGCAAATTAACTCTTACTACGTAATGGGTGGTGCCTTTTTACATCCCGGTAATGTTACCCCTATTTCCGAAGCAAACTTTTATGGCGATTCTACTGCCGCTAATATAGTCCTTCAATCCGCACCTAACATGTACATATACCCATTAAACGTCACTCAATATTCCATCATTATACCAGAAATGGCCGAATACATTGAAGCCAAAGGAAAAGCCCCACTTGTCAAACCGTTATTCGATCATTATTACTACGGATACTATAAAGATGCCTTGCCGCATTTAAAGGGCAGCCCATTTCATGACACAATGCCAATACTCGCCTTATTTGATAACTCTATGTTCACTTATCATAAGTCACCTATCGTTGTCATGACGGAATCCTATGCACAGGGAGCAAGTATTGGAGAATTTCGCTCTTTAATGGAGCCGAAGCCATTTATTAATTGGCCGAGTCATCAAATTGCAATTGATTTTGATTACAACCGCTTCTTTAAACATTTCATGTCGCTTATGACGGGTGAGCAATTTTAAATGTCAACAATTATTGATGTCTATGCTCGCGAAGTCCTTGACTCTCGTGGTAACCCAACTGTAGAAGTAGAAGTTTACACAGAAAGCGGCGCTTTCGGACGCGCTATCGTACCAAGTGGTGCATCTACTGGTGAGCACGAAGCAGTAGAATTACGTGACGGTGACAAATCTCGTTACCTTGGAAAAGGTGTTATTAACGCAGTAAACAACGTTAACGAAATTATCGCTCCAGAAATCGCTGGTTTCGATGTAACTGACCAAGCTGGTATCGACCGTGCTATGATCGAATTAGATGGCACTCCAAACAAAGGTAAACTAGGCGCTAACGCTATCCTTGGTGTATCTATGGCAGTAGCTCACGCAGCAGCTGACTTCGTAGGTCTTCCATTATACCGTTACCTTGGTGGATTCAATGCAAAACAATTACCAACTCCAATGATGAACATCATCAACGGTGGTTCTCACGCTGATAACAACGTAGACTTCCAAGAGTTCATGATCTTACCAGTTGGCGCTCCAACATTCAAAGAATCAATCCGTATGGGTGCTGAAGTATTCCATGCACTTAAAGCTGTATTACATGACAAAGGTCTTAATACTGCAGTAGGTGACGAAGGTGGATTCGCTCCAAACCTTGGTTCTAACCGTGAAGCTCTAGAAGTAATCATCGAAGCTATCGAAAAAGCTGGTTACAAAGCTGGCGAGAACGTATTCTTAGGAATGGACGTTGCTTCTTCTGAGTTCTACAACAAAGAAACTGGTAAATATGACCTTGCAGGCGAAGGCCGTACTGGCTTAACTTCTGCAGAAATGGTTGATTTCTACGAAGAGCTTTGCAAAGACTTCCCAATCATCTCTATCGAAGATGGTTTAGACGAAAACGACTGGGATGGTCACAAATTATTAACTGAGCGTATCGGTGATAAAGTACAATTAGTTGGTGACGATTTATTCGTAACTAACACTCAAAAACTTGCTGAAGGTATCGAAAAAGGTATCTCTAACTCAATCTTAATTAAAGTTAACCAAATCGGTACTTTAACTGAGACTTTCGAAGCTATCGAAATGGCTAAACGTGCTGGTTACACAGCAGTTGTATCTCACCGTTCTGGTGAAACTGAAGATGCTACAATCGCTGACATCGCAGTTGCAACTAACGCTGGCCAAATCAAAACTGGTTCTATGAGCCGTACTGACCGTATTGCTAAGTACAACCAATTATTACGCATCGAAGACGAACTAGGCGAAATCGCTGTTTACGATGGTGTAAAATCTTTCTATAACATCAAACGATAAATGAGAAAGCCAACAGCTTTAATCATCCTTGACGGTTTCGGACTTCGTGAAGAAACTCATGGGAATGCTGTAGCACAAGCTAAGAAACCTAATTTTGATGGTTACTGGAACAAATTTCCTCACACAACGCTTACAGCTTGTGGTGAGGAAGTAGGTCTTCCAGTAGGTCAAATGGGTAACTCTGAGGTTGGTCACTTAAATATCGGTGCTGGCCGCATAGTATATCAAAGCTTAACACGCGTAAACGTTGCAATTCGTGAAGGTGAGTTCGATCAGAACGAAACATTCCAAAATGCAATTAAAAGCGTGAAAGAAAAAGGTACTGCTCTTCATTTATTCGGTTTACTTTCTGATGGTGGTGTGCACAGTCACATGAACCATATGTTTGCTCTTCTTCGCTTAGCAGCAAAAGAAGGCGTGGAGAAAGTTTATATCCATGCGTTCTTAGATGGCCGCGATGTTGGACCACAAACAGCAAAAGGTTATATCGATGCAACAAATGAAGTAATTAAAGAAACAGGTGTAGGACAATTCGCGACTATCTCTGGTCGTTATTACTCCATGGACCGTGACAAGCGTTGGGATCGCGTAGAAAAATGTTACAGTGCTATGGTGAATGGTGAAGGCCCTACTTATAAATCAGCAGAAGAGTGTGTAGAAGACTCTTATGCGAACGGTATCTATGATGAATTCGTATTGCCGTCTGTAATTGTTAACGAAGATAACACGCCAGTTGCAACAATCAATGATGATGATGCAGTTATCTTCTATAACTTCCGTCCAGACCGTGCAATTCAAATTGCTCGTGTATTTACAAACGAAGACTTCCGTGAGTTCGATCGTGGTGAAAAAGTACCTCACATTCCTGAATTCGTTTGTATGACACACTTCAGTGAAACTGTAGATGGTTACGTGGCGTTTAAGCCAATGAACCTTGATAACACTTTAGGTGAAGTTGTTGCGCAAGCGGGATTAAAGCAACTTCGCATCGCGGAAACTGAAAAGTATCCGCACGTGACATTCTTCTTTAGCGGTGGTCGTGAGGCTGAATTCCCAGGAGAAGAGCGTATCTTAATTAACTCACCAAAGGTTGCAACGTATGACTTGAAACCTGAAATGAGCATTTACGAAGTAACGGACGCTTTAGTAAATGAAATCGAAAATGATAAACATGATGTTATCATTCTTAACTTTGCAAACTGTGATATGGTTGGCCATTCTGGGATGATGGAACCAACAATTAAAGCAGTAGAAGCAACTGACGAATGTTTAGGAAAAGTTGTAGAAGCGATTCTTGCAAAAGATGGTGTAGCACTTATTACTGCTGACCATGGTAATGCTGATCAGGAGTTAACTGCTGATGGTGGACCAATGACAGCTCATACAACTAACCCGGTTCCTTTCATCGTTACAAAAAATGATGTAGAGCTTCGTGAAGGTGGTATTTTAGGAGATATCGCCCCAACAATGCTTACGCTTTTAAATGTGGAACAACCGAAAGAAATGACAGGTAAAACAATTATTAAATAAATGCGTAAACCAATTATCGCAGGTAACTGGAAAATGAATAAAACTCTATCTGAAGCAGTTAGCTTCGTAGAGGAAGTTAAAGGTCAAATCCCAGCAGCTTCAGCTGTTGATGCAGTAGTTTGCTCTCCAGCTCTATTCTTAGAGCGCTTAGTAGCGGCAACTGAAGGAACTGACTTACAAGTAGGTGCACAAAACATGCACTTCGAAAAAAATGGTGCATTCACTGGCGAAATTAGCCCAGTAGCACTTAGCGACTTAAAAGTAGGCTACGTAGTACTTGGCCACTCTGAGCGTCGTGAAATGTTTGCTGAAACAGACGAATCAGTAAACAAAAAGACTCTTGCAGCATTTGAACATGGTTTAACACCAATCGTATGTTGTGGTGAGACTTTAGAAGAGCGCGAAAGCGGAAAAACATTTGATCTAGTAGCAGGTCAAGTGACAAAAGCACTTGCAGGTTTAACAGAAGAGCAAGTTAAAGCAACTGTTATCGCTTATGAGCCAATCTGGGCTATCGGTACAGGTAAATCTTCTTCTTCTGCAGATGCAAACGAAGTATGTGCGCACATCCGTAAAGTTGTTGCAGAAGCTGTTTCTCCAGAAGCTGCAGAAGCTGTTCGTATTCAATACGGCGGTAGCGTAAAACCAGAAAACATTAAAGAGTATATGGCACAATCTGACATCGACGGCGCTTTAGTTGGCGGTGCTAGCTTAGAGCCTGCTTCGTTCTTAGGTCTTCTGGGGGCGGTAAAATGAATGAACAAAAAATCAATTCGTGACGTAGATTTAAAAGGTAAGCGTGTATTTTGCCGCGTTGATTTCAACGTACCTATGAAAGAAGGCAAAATTACAGATGAAACTCGTATCCGTGCAGCTCTTCCTACAATTCAATATTTAGTAGAGCAAGGTGCGAAAGTTATTTTAGCAAGCCACTTAGGCCGTCCAAAAGGTCAAGCGGTAGAAGAATTACGTCTTACTCCAGTAGCAGCACGTTTAGGCGAGCTTCTTGGTAAAGATGTTAAAAAAGCAGACGAAGCATTCGGACCAGTTGCACAAGAAATGGTTGCAGCAATGAACGAAGGCGACGTATTAGTTCTTGAAAACGTACGTTTCTATGCGGGCGAAGAAAAGAACGATGCAGAACTTGCGAAAGAATTTGCAGCTCTTGCTGACATCTTCGTAAACGATGCATTCGGTGCAGCTCACCGTGCTCACGCTTCTACAGCAGGAATCGCAGACTACCTACCAGCAGTTTCTGGTTTATTAATGGAAAAAGAGTTAGAAGTATTAGGAAAAGCACTTTCTAACCCAGAGCGTCCATTTACAGCAATCATTGGTGGTGCGAAAGTAAAAGATAAAATCGGTGTAATTCGTCATCTATTAGACAAAGTAGATAACTTAATCATCGGTGGCGGACTTGCTTATACATTCGTTAAAGCTTTAGGTCATGAAATTGGTCTATCTCTATGTGAAAACGACAAGATTGAACTAGCTAAAGAGTTTATGGAACTTGCCAAAGAAAAAGGCGTAAACTTCTACATGCCAGTTGATGTTGTAATCACAGAGGAATTCTCTGAAACTGCAACAACTCAAATCGTTGGTATCGACTCTATTCCCTCTACATGGGAAGGCGTGGACATCGGTCCTAAAACACGTGAAATTTATGCAGATGTAATTAAAAACTCTAAGCTTGTTGTATGGAATGGACCAATGGGTGTATTCGAAATGACTCCATTCGCAGAAGGTACAAAAGCAGTAGGACAAGCATTAGCAGATGCAGAAGATACATACTCTGTTATCGGCGGTGGTGACTCTGCAGCAGCTGTTGAAAAATTCGGTATGGCTGATAAAATGAGCCACATTTCTACTGGCGGCGGTGCGTCATTAGAATTCATGGAAGGTAAAGAGCTTCCAGGTGTAGTTTGTCTTAACGACAAATAAATGACTAAAATTGGTATTAATGGATTTGGACGTATCGGACGTAACGTATTCCGCGCAGCACTTAACAACTCTGAGGTAGAAGTAGTAGCAATCAACGACTTAACAGATGCTAAAACATTAGCTCACCTTTTAAAATATGACACAGTTCACGGAACTTTAAATGCAGAAGTATCTGCTAACGAAAACAGCATCGTTGTTAACGGTAAAGAAATTAAAGTTATCGCTGAGCGTGACCCAGCTCAATTACCATGGAGCGACTACGGAGTAGAAGTAGTAGTAGAATCTACTGGCCGTTTCACTAAAAAATCAGACGCTGAGAAACACTTAGGTGGATCAGTTAAGAAAGTTATCATCTCAGCTCCAGCTTCTGACGAGGATATCACTGTAGTTATGGGTGTTAACCACGAACAATACGATGCAGCTAACCACAACGTAGTATCTAACGCTTCTTGTACTACAAACTGTCTAGCTCCATTCGCTAAAGTATTAAACGAAAAATTCGGCGTGAAACGCGGAATGATGACAACAATTCACTCTTACACTAACGACCAACAAATCTTAGACTTACCACACAAAGATTTACGTCGTGCTCGTGCAGCAGCTGAAAACATGATCCCAACATCTACTGGTGCTGCTAAAGCTGTAGCATTAGTATTACCAGAACTTAAAGGTAAATTAAACGGTGGCGCTGTACGTGTTCCAACTGCTAACGTTTCTCTAGTTGACTTAGTTGTTGAACTTGACAAAGAAGTAACAGTTGAAGATGTAAACGCAGCATTCAAAGCAGCAGCTGAAGGCGAATTAAAAGGTATCCTTGGATACAGCGAAGAGCCATTAGTATCTATCGACTATAACGGATGTACAGCTTCTTCTACAATCGATGCATTATCTACAATGGTAATGGAAGGTAACATGGTTAAAGTACTTTCTTGGTACGATAACGAAACTGGTTACTCTAACCGCGTAGTAGACCTAGCTGCATACATGACTTCTAAAGGTCTTTAAATGCGCTCATGGATTCAGAACACAAAAAAATTATTACCTGATCTGCTACCTGTTATGCAAACGAGAATGCAAATTCTTCAATACATTAGGCTCATGCAGCCGATTGGAAGAAGAAACTTATCAGCAAGTCTCGGTATGACAGAACGAGTATTGCGAAGTGAAGTTCAAGTTTTGAAAGAACAAAACTTAGTTCACGTCGCTTCTTCTGGAATGACATTGACAGAAGAAGGAACAGCTTTAGTTCTTGCTTTGGAAGACTTTATGAAAGAAATTTCCGGGTTAAAGGTTTTAGAAAAGCAACTTAAGGAAACATTAGACTTGGATGAAGTTTTCGTTGTCCCTGGTGATAGTGATGAATCACCGTGGGTCAAACTGGAGATGGGCCGTGCTTGTGTGACTTGTATAAAAGACCGTCTGACAGCGAATAATATCGTTGCTGTGGCTGGAGGAACTACGCTAGCTGCTGCTGCGGACATGATGCAACTGGATTGCAAAGATTTACATATGCTATTTGTCCCAGCACGTGGTGGAATTGGAGAAGGTGTTGAATTAGAAGCCAATACCATTTGTGCCAAGATGGCGCAAAATACGATGAGTAATTATCGCTTATTGTATGTTCCAGACCATGTTAGTAGCGAAGCATATGCGTCTATTGTGACAGAGCCCTCCGTGAAAGAAGTTCTTGAGTTGATTCGATCTTCCAATATCGTCATTCATGGAATCGGTGATGCGTTAACAATGGCACGTCGCAGAAGTACTTCGGAAGCAGATTGGTTAAAGATTCAAGCAAGCGAAGCAGTTGGTGAAGCTTTCGGTTACTACTTTAATGAACAAGGAAATGTTGTTCATAAAGTAAGAACGGTTGGTATGCAACTTGAAGATTTACAAAATGTATCTCACGTTGTTGCAGTCGCTGGAGGTTCTTCAAAGGCAAAAGCAATACAGGCTGTAATAAAGCAAGGGCACACTTCAATTCTAATTACAGATGAAGGTGCAGCAAAACATTTAACAAAGGGTATTACCCTTTAAGTGAATAAGGTGAAAGTTGTACTATATACAAAAGTAGATTGTGGTCTTTGTGTGCAGGCGAAACAAGTTTTACAAGAAGTACAATGTGAATATTCTTTTCAAATTGAGGAAATAGATATATATGAAGATAATGACCTTTTAGAAAAATATCATTTAATGATTCCGGTTGTAGAAATAGGCGGAAAACAAGTAGAATATGGTAACATTCACAAAGGTGTCATAATAAACTATATAAAGAATGCAGTTAAGAGTTGAATGGGTGTCTGCGATAGGATTCTCCTTTTACCAAACTTATTGTACAATAGAAACAAGGGGGAGATTAGTTTGAAGGCAAGTCTTTTACAAGAACAAAGCTTACGTTTGGCAATGACACAAGAGTTAAGGCAAGCGATTACAATGCTCCAGTATAATGTACAAGAATTATCGGAGTTTTTGTATGAGCAATCGTTAGAGAATCCCCTTATTGAGTTAGGTGGTTTTGAGAGGGAGAAGAAGAAGAGCTCTAACAAAAGTAAAAGTACCAGCAAACAAGTCGAGAATCAGATGGAAATCTACAGTGTGGACTCCACGACGATTCAGCAACATTTATTAAATCAAATACAATATTATAAAATAGAAGAAGAAGAGCGAAAAGTAGCTTCTTTCATTATTATGAACATGGATGGAAATGGGTATTTACAAGAAACGAATGAAGAGTTAGCAGATCTCCTTTCTGCGCATATTCATGTAGTCGATCGCTCTGTAGAGATTGTCCAATCACTTGAGCCAGCAGGGGTAGGAGCACGTAATATTCAGGAATGTTTAACCTTACAATTGAAGCGCTTACAAAGAAGGGATGGATTAGCGGAAGATATTGTAGAGGAGCACTTTGCTTATTTCGTGAAGAAGGATTGGCGAAAGCTCGTTCATGTGCTGAAGTGTAGTAATGAAGAATTACAATCGGCGGTGAACTGTATTACATCATTGCAGCCGAAACCAGGCCTTGCGTATTCTTCGGATAAACCACTGTATATTGTGCCTGACATGGCAGTGAAAAAGGAAGGCGATCGTCTCGTTTTACAGATGAATGAGAGAAATATGCCGAGAATTGAAATTCACTCTGAGTACAGTGCGCTTCTTAATAATAGTGAAAGTGAAGTAGCATCTTACGTTTCAGAAAAGTATCAGCATGTGCAATGGATTATGCGCAGTTTGAAACAGAGAAAACAAACACTTCTGCAAGTGATGACGATTATTATGGAAAAACAACGTGATTTCTTTTGGGAAGGTCCAGCGTATTTGAAGCCGCTCGCTTTAAAAGAGGTGGCGGAAGAGCTAAGCGTACATGAGTCTACGATTAGTCGCGCAACAAGAAATAAGTATGTGCAAACGCCACACGGTTTATTTGAGATGAAATCGTTCTTTAGTAATGCAATTTCGACGACAGAGGATGAGGCAGTTTCAACGAAGCGAGTGAAACAGTTTATTCAAACGCTTGTGGAAGCAGAGAATAAGAAAAAGCCACTCTCAGATCAAAAGATTTCAAAATTATTAGAAGAAGAGCATGAAATTGTTATTTCTCGAAGAACAGTGGCGAAGTATAGAGAACAAATGCATATCCCAGCCTCGTCATTACGAAAAACGATCGGATAGATGTTGGATGGAGCTAAAGAATTAGCCTCTGGCAACATGAAAGCCATTAAGGATAATCAGTACTTTTTTTGGAATACTACTCAGTTGGGCTTTACAATTTATGAGGCACTTGTTCTTACATTAACCTCACATAGTTACTTTGCCTTACAGTTCTTGAATATTGTGTATACATTGCTAACCGGTTTAGCTATTTTTTATATAGCTAAACACCGATTAAACAATGAAACCTTCGGGCGATTTGGTTTAATTTTATACGTAACATCTATTAACTTATTTTTACTAGTCCCTGTGCTCACAAATCAGCATCTTTCTATGATGTTGTTTTCTTGGGGAACGTATCACCTATTAGCACGCGATGAAAATAAAAATTACATAAATATGATTTTCGGTGGTCTGCTATTCGCTTTAGGAAATATTATTTATCCTATTGGAATCCTATTTTTAATAGCTGCCGGGCTTTTCCTTTTATTCTTTCACAGCAATGTTTTAAAAAGGAATCTTATTTCTTCTATAACATTTATTTCTACATACTTAGTTATCTTATATACTTTAGCCTATATTCCTGTAATGCTTAATATTTCACATAACCCAATAACCAATGCAGATTCTGGCTGGAAATTTGTTATAGGCTTGAATAAAGAATCTAACGGTCAATATTCCTTAGAGGACTTCGCTAAATTAAGACAAAGTATCGTCGATTTTGATATAGAGGAACATAATCGAATTCAAAAACAATTAATTAAAGAAAGAACCGAAAATTTAACCGACCTTATCCCTCTTATGAACAAAAAAAATACTATCATGTGGGAGAGTCCAACAGATTCTTATGCATATATCCCTATAAATGATATCGCCAGAAATACCATCAACGATGTTTCATTTATAAAACTAGACTTTATACACTATGTATCCATTATGTTGCTGAGCATGGGTTCTGTCTTTATTTTTCTTTTCAGTTCTCCATTTAAAAATTTAAACATGAAGTATTTTCAAATTCTGATTATCGGTGCTTTTCTCATTTACTTAGTGACTGAAGTTCAAATTCGTTATCGCTATTTCTTCTTCCCAATCTTCATTATACTTGCAGCCTTTACCTTGCAATATATAATGAAATTATCATTATTTAAAATGAATAAAGCGCAAGCTGATTCAGCCGCATCCACTAATTCATAAATGAAGAAATTATTATTAGGTTTAATTGGAATTTTTATATTAGTTATTGGTGTGGCAAGCTTTTCTCATAATGAGGTGACTGATAGATATAATCCGCTTGTGAAAGAAGACTTTGTATATGTAAAAGCGAAAGAATCCGGCCGATTATCCACATTTGGAGAGGTAGCTGGAGACTATAAACTTACTGGGTATTACGCTTCGGGTGAAGGAAGAGATGTTAAGTTTTATGCGCCGCGTGGACTTAGAGAAGGAGCATATGTAAAGGTTAAAACAAAAGGTGAATATATTGAAACATACCAAGAAGTACAGCTAAATGAAATTCCAAAAGGGATTAAAGAGAAACTAGATAAATAAATGACTGTAATTACAAAACTAAAGCAAACTGTTTCTGGATTAAAAAGTGCACAAGCTAGCTTAGAGGGATTCGCTCTTGATACGGATAACCAACAAGCAAAGCAACTTTTCCAAACAGCTGCAGAGCAAACGCAAACTATTATTGATTCTTTAAACCCACGCGTTGAAGAAGTCCAACAGGAAGAACCACAATACTCACAGCAATAAATGCTTCTATTCGGTTCACTTACCGGATGTGATAATAGCCCGTTAGATAAAAAGGTAAAGAAAGAAGAAGCGAAGCGAACAGATGAGAAAAAAGGTCCTAAATTAACAAAAATGAGTACAGAATCCTTTAATCAATCTATATCGCAAGACGCTAAGAAAAAAGCTCTTGCTATGGAGGGAATTATAGAAGCTACCGCAGTTAATACAAATTTAGATCTTTACATAGCCCTCAAACCTGAACATCACGAAAGATTTGGTTTAAAACCTTTACGAAGTAAATTAAAAAAGAAACTAAGTGATGAAAATCCTACTTTCGATATTCGTGTAAGCACAGACAAAAAGATCTTTATGCTCATAGAAGAACTTGAAAACAAAATTAAGAAAAAGAAAGTAAGTAAAGACGGCATAAAAAAACAATTGAAGCTCATTCAATCAGAAATGGGATCTAATATTTAAATGTCTAGTAAAGATAAAAACTTAACACCTGTACAACAAGAATATAAAAAATTTGAACAACAGCGCGAACCGAAGCGCCCCGTTTTCAAAAATTGTATAAAAGCTTTTCTCGTCGGGGGATTCATTTGTCTAATAGGCCAACTGATTTCTACCTTTTATATTACGTATTTTGATTTCACTGAACGCTCTGCCGGGAACCCTACCGTTGCAACTCTTATTTTTATCTCCATGCTACTGACCGGATTTGGCGTCTACGATCGCCTCGGACAATTTGCTGGTGCTGGTACCGCAGTTCCCGTTACTGGATTTGGTAATTCTGTTATTGCCGCATGTATTGAACACCGTACAGAAGGATTCGTTCTCGGCGTTGGTGGTAACATGTTTAAACTAGCAGGATCCGTCATCTTATTTGGTGTATTTTCCGCTTTCGTCATCGCTCTTATTAAAACGATTCTCGTTCAATGGGGAGGGTTATAAATGTTACAAGGACACCGAACATGGGTATTCGAAAACAAACCAGTTATTATTTCAACAGGTGTAATCGGTGGCCCCTTTGAGGCAAAGGGAAAAATCCCTGAAGACTTCGATACCCTTCATGAAGATTTATGGCTCGGACAAGATTCCTACGAAAAAGCACATAAAATTTTGTTTGAAGAAGCTTGTAGCCGTGCTACAGAAAAAGCGAGACTTAGGAAAGATGATATTCAATTCGTCCTCGCTGGAGATTTAATTAATCAAATTACGCCTACTAGCTTTGCATGCCGCACACTTGGCACACCTTATCTCGGATTATTTGGCGCTTGTTCTACTTCTATGGAAGGTTTAGCGCTCGGTGCAAGTATCGTAAATGCAAAAGGTGCAAAATATTTATTAACTGGAGCTTCAAGCCATAACGCTGCCGTGGAAAAACAATTTCGTTATCCAACTGAATATGGTGGTCAAAAACCTCCTACGGCCCAGTGGACAGTAACTGGTGCGGGCGCAGCTATTTTAAGCGATACAGGACATGGCCCAAGAGTAACTTCCGCCACAATTGGGCGCATTGTTGATATGGGATTAACTGATCCATTTAATATGGGAGGTGCAATGGCCCCTGCTGCTGTCGATACAATTGAAGCTCATTTAAGAGAAAGAAATCTTGATGCATCTCACTATGATTTAATCGTAACAGGCGACCTCGGACATGTTGGACGCGAAATTGCTTATGACTTACTACATAAACATGGGACAAAAGTAACGAGTGAACAATTTCAAGATTGCGGACTACTCATTTATAGAGAAGGTCAACCTGTAATAGCTGGCGGAAGTGGTCCAGGCTGTTCTGCAACAGTCGTATACGGTCACTTATTAAACCGAATGAAAAGAGGAGAATTCAAAAAAATACTTGTCGTTGCGACAGGCGCTTTACTATCTCCACTTACATTCCAACAAGAAGAAACGATTCCGTGTATCGCCCACGCCGTTTCGATTGAATTTGGAGGTGCAACGCAATGAATGATTTTCTTCTGGGCTTTTGTAATCGGTGGACTTATATGTGTAATCGGACAACTTATGTTTGATGTCGGCAAACTAACACCAGCTCATACAATGGCAACACTCGTTGTTGCTGGAGCTATATTAGACGGATTCAATTTGTATGAACCATTAATTGATTTTGCCGGAGCCGGGGCAACTGTACCTATTACAAGTTTCGGAAACGCCCTCGTTCACGGTGCGATGGAAGAAGCTGCGAAACATGGAATCGTCGGCGTAATTACTGGTATGTTTAAAGTAACGAGCGCAGGTGTATCAGCAGCGATTATTTTCGGCTTCATTGGAGCATTACTATTTAAACCGAAAGGATAAATGACTGTTATCGCTAGCGTAAAAACTTGTCTTGCTAGTTTAAGGGGTGCTCAAGCAAGTTTAAGCTCCCTTTCATTAAATTCACAGGACGCGGAATCAAAACGCGTATTTCATGAATGTATGTTAGAAATGGACAGTGTCATCGCTGATGTAAAAGATAGAGTTTCAGTATTAGAACGTGAAGAACCTCAATATAAAGGGTTTTAAATGTCTCACCTACCCGAATGGACACTCGTTATTCTTCGCTCTGTATTCATATTAATCATTTTATTCGCTATTACGAAATGGTTAGGGAAAAGACAAATCTCTCAGCTCTCCTTTTTTGAATACATAGCCGGAATGACAATCGGTGACATCGCTGCCCAAGTATCTACAGGGCTCGATTCAAAATTTTTCCACGGCGTCTTTGCAATACTCATTTTCGCTGTGGTACCTTTTTTCACAGGCATTCTCTCTTTAAAGAACAAAACAGCTCGGGACTTCTTTGAAGGGAAATCTACCGTATTAATAAAAGATGGAAAAGTACTCGAAGATAACTTAAAGAAAGAAAAATATACAAGTGACGAATTACTTGAACTACTCCGAGGAAAAAATGCATTCAGCGTAGCGGATGTTGAATTTGCTGTACTAGAACCGAGCGGTGAATTAAATGTATTATTAAAGAAAGATCGCCAACCACTTACAGCAAAAGACGTAGGCTTAAAAGTACCAAACGAGAAGGAACCACAAACTGTTATTATGGATGGAAATGTACTAGATGAACCTCTGTCATCAAGCGGACATAACCGAGCTTGGCTACATTCTGAATTAGAAAAACTCGGTGTTGTCATCGAAAATGTTTTTCTCGGTCAAGTTGACTCATACGGACAACTTACCATCGACATTTACAATGACAAACTCCAAATGCCTTCTCCTCAAAACAAACCTTTATTATTAGCATCTTTAAAAAAATGCCATGCTGATCTTGAGCTATTTTCTTTAGAAACAAAGTCGAAATCAGCTAGCGAAATGTATAGTAAAAACGCGAAACAAATCGAAAAGATTTTAAATAGAGTAACCTATCTTTTAAAAGAATAAATGAATTTAATTCCTACAGTAATTGAACAAACAAATCGTGGAGAACGCGCTTACGATATTTACTCTCGACTATTAAAAGACCGCATCATTATGCTTGGTAGTGCAATTGATGACAACGTAGCTAACTCAATTGTTTCCCAGCTTTTATTCTTGGAATCTCAAGATCCAGAAAAAGATATTCACATCTACATCAATAGCCCTGGTGGTTCTATCACAGCAGGTATGGCAATTTACGATACAATGCAGTTTATTAAACCACAAGTATCAACAATCTGTATCGGTATGGCTGCATCTATGGGTGCATTCTTACTTGCAGCAGGTGAAAAAGGAAAACGTTTCGCTCTTCCTAACAGTGAAGTTATGATTCACCAACCACTTGGCGGAGCACAAGGTCAAGCGACTGAAATCGAAATCGCTGCAAAACGTATCCTATTCTTACGTGAAAAATTAAACCAAATTCTTGCTGACCGCACAGGTCAACCACTTGAAGTTCTACAACGCGACACAGACCGCGACAACTTCATGACAGCAGAAAGAGCTTTGGAATACGGCTTAATTGATAAGATTTTTACAAATCGTTAAGTGGTTCAAAAACAGGTTAAAGTTTCATTAAAAAACGGCTTGCAAGCACGTCCGGCTGCGTTGTTTGTACAAGAGGCAAATCGCTTTCATGCAGATATCTTTATCGAGAAAGATGGAAAGACAGTAAATGCAAAGAGCATAATGGGGATTATGAGCTTAGCAATCGGAACTGGTAGCATGATAACAATTACAACAGAAGGTTCAGATGCAGAAGAGGCTTTAGAAGCATTAGCTGCATATGTACAATAAGTGTCATTTGCATCGGAAACAAAGAAAGAGTTGACGAATCTTGAGGTGAAGGAATGCTGTGAGAAAGTAGAATTATCAGCGTTACTTCGAATGAACGGGTCGCTTTCTTTTTCAAATCGTCGTCTATCTATCGATATTCAAACGGAAAATGCGGCAATTGCAAGAAGGATTTATACGCTTTTGAAAAAAGGATATGACGTAACGGTAGAATTACTTGTTCGTAAAAAAATGCGATTGAAGAAAAATAATGTATATATTGTGCGGCTTGTTGAGAAGTCTCGTGAAATATTAGCAGATCTCCATATTGTCCGGGACGACTTTTCATTTATTCGAAATATATCACAAGAATTAATTGAAAAGAAATGTTGTAAACGATCGTATTTACGAGGTGCATTTTTAGCAGGTGGTTCAGTAAATAACCCAGAAACATCATCTTATCATTTAGAGATCTTTTCGTTATATAAGGAACATAATGATGCTATATGTGAACTGATGAACGGGTTTGATTTAAATAGTAAGACGTTGGAAAGAAGAAAAGGGTACATTACGTATTTGAAAGAAGCAGAAAAAATTACGGAATTTTTAAATATTATAGGTGCTCATAACGCACTTTTAAGATTTGAAGATATTCGAATTGTTCGTGATATGCGTAATTCAGTGAATCGACTAGTGAACTGCGAAACAGCTAATTTAAATAAAACAATTGGTGCAGCGCTAAGGCAGATTGAAAATATCCGCTATATCGATGAGTCAGTTGGTCTAGATATTTTGCCAGATAAACTAAGAGAAATTGCGCAACTACGAAGAGATTATCAAGATGTAACATTGAAAGAGTTAGGTGAGATGGTATCTGGGGGAAAAATTAGTAAATCGGGTATTAATCATCGTTTGCGTAAAATCGATGATATTGCAGAGAAATTACGCGCGGGGGAAACGATAGCAAAAAAATAAATGAAAAAAGAGAGAAAACCTAAAATTGTCATCATGGGAGGAGGAACTGGACTCTCTGTTTTATTAAGAGGCTTAAAGCAATATCCTGTTGATATTACAGCAGTTGTTACAATCGCTGATGATGGTGGCAGTTCAGGTAGATTACGTGATGAGCTAGAAATTCCACCCCCAGGTGACATTCGTAACGTACTTGTTGCACTGTCGGATGTAGAGCCCCTGGTGGAAGCTTTATTTCAGCATCGTTTCACAACGGGAGACGGACTGAAAGGTCATGCGTTAGGAAATCTGTTATTGGCAGGTATGACCTCGATTACAGGAGACTTTTTCCATGCAATTACAGAAACGAGTAAAGTATTAAATGTCAGAGGACGTGTATTACCAGCAGCGAATCAAAGTGCAGTACTGCATGCGGAACTAGAGGATGGAGAAATTGTAACAGGTGAATCAAAGATTCCGTATTTCGGAAAGAAGATTAACCGTGTCTTTTTAACTCCAGAAGATGTAGAGCCGTTACATGAAACGTTAGCTGAGATTAAACGAGCTGATTTACTTGTTTTCGGTCCAGGAAGTTTGTATACGAGTATATTGCCGAATTTAGTTGTTAACAAAATTGGGGACGCTGTTCTTGCTGCAAAAGCAAAGAAGGTATATGTATGTAACGTTATGACACAAGCGGGTGAAACGATGGGGTATACTGCGTTTGATCATGTGCAGGCGTTACATGATCATTTAGGGCAACCATTTATTGATACTGCAATTGTAAATAACCGTGATATTCCTTGTGAATTACGCAAGTTATACGAGGAAGAAATGTCGACACCAGTTGTAGTGGATGAAGAGCGTTTTATTGAAAATAATATTGATGTCATTCAAGCTAGATTAGCGAAGTATGATGAGCGTGTTGTAAGGCATGATACGTTAAAGTTAGCATCTATTTTATATTCACTGCTATAAATGACAGAGAATAATGATATAAAAATGGTAATTATTACAGGGATGTCTGGAGCTGGAAAAACGGTAGCGTTACAAAGTTTTGAAGATTTAGGATATTTTTGTGTAGATAATTTACCACCGATGTTATTGCCGAAGTTTATTGAACTTATGGCGGATTCAAAAGGGAAAATGAATAAAGTAGCGCTTGGCGTCGATTTACGTGGCCGAGAGTTTTTCGAACATTTATGGGGAGCGCTTGATGATTTATCAGAACGTACATGGATTATTCCTCATATTTTATTTTTAGATGCGAAAGATAGTACGCTTGTAACTCGTTATAAAGAAACGAGACGTTCGCATCCACTTGCGCCGACTGGTTTGCCGTTAAAGGGAATCGAAGCGGAGCGTAGTTTATTAACAGATATGAAGGCACGAGCGAATATTGTGCTTGATACATCGGATTTAAAACCGAAAGAATTACGTGAAAAAATTGTTCATTTGTTTTCTACTGAAACTGAGCAAGCATTTCGTGTAAATGTTATGTCCTTTGGATTTAAGTACGGTATTCCAATTGATGCAGATTTAGTATTTGATGTTCGTTTTTTACCAAATCCATATTACATTCCACATATGAAGCCATTAACAGGACTAGATGAAGAAGTTTCGTCGTATGTACTGAAATTTAATGAGACACATAAGTTTTTAGAGAAACTGATAGATCTCATTACTTTCATGCTGCCTCATTATAAAAGAGAAGGCAAAAGTCAACTTGTAATTGCAATTGGATGTACAGGTGGACAGCATCGTTCTGTTACGCTTACAGAATACCTTGGGAAACATTTGAAACCAGAGTATAGCGTTCATGTATCTCATCGTGATGTGGAGAAGAGAAAGGGCCATTAGATGCAAAGAGTGACAAACTGTGTGTTAATTAGAGATAATGAAGTACTCTTACTCCAAAAACCTCGCCGAAATTGGTGGGTTGCACCAGGCGGGAAGATGGAGCGTGGTGAGACGGTAAGAGATTCCGTTGTTCGCGAGTATCGTGAAGAAACAGGTATTTATTTAAAGAACCCAGCATTAAAAGGGGTCTTCACCTTTGTCATCCAAGAAGGTGATAAGGTTGTTTCTGAATGGATGATGTTCTCCTTTTTAGCAACAGATTTTGCAGGAGAAAACAAATTAGAGAGCGAAGAAGGCATCATTGGTTGGCATACATTTGATAAAATTGATGATTTAGCAATGGCACCAGGAGATTATCACATTATTGATTATTTAATTAAAGGGAATGGTATAATCTACGGTACATTTGTATATACCCCAGATTTTGAGTTGCTTTCATATCGATTAGATCCGAGTTAAATGGAATGGCGTAATATATATCGTGGATTTTGTATGGGCGTTAGTGATTTAATTCCTGGTGTGAGCGGCGGTACAATCGCTGTTGTGTTAGGGATTTATGAACAATTGCTTGCGGCAATTAGCGGGTTCTTTAGTCGTGAATGGAAAAAACATTTAGGATTTTTAATTCCCCTTGCAGCTGGTGTGGCGGCAGCGTTTTTAACGTTAAGTCACGTTATTAAATATTTACTTGCAAATCATTATGAACCGACTCAATTTTTCTTCCTCGGTTTAATTATTAGTATATTACCGATGTTAATGAGAGAAGCTGATGCAAAGGCGACGTTTAAAGGTAAGCACATCGCCTTATTAATAATTGCAGCTATCCTTGTTGCGATAACAGCGTTCTTTAAGCCAGATAAGGCAGCAGATCCAATTACAACGTTAACAATTTTAAATGCAATCGGTTTATTTTTCGCAGGATGGATGGCTAGTATGGCTATGCTCCTTCCTGGAATTAGCGGATCTTTTATTTTATTAATTATTGGTGTTTATCCAACGGCAATTAATGCTTTAACTACACTCAATTTACCGTTAATTGTGGTTATTGGTGCTGGTGTTATGGTCGGATTTGTTGTAAGTAGTAAAGGAATTAGCTTTTTATTAGATCGTTATAAAAATATGACATTTGCAGTAATTATTGGACTTGTTATCGGTTCGATTGTAATTGTGTTCCCTGGTATTCCAACTGGCGGTTTTTCAATTGTAAGTTCGATCATTACCTTCATTTTAGGATTTGCGATTGTTACTTATTTCGGTAAGAAATAAGTGAGTGGTGTGTCAGAAGAAAAAATTTATGATGTCATTATTATTGGTGCAGGACCAGCTGGTATGACAGCTGCAGTATATACATCCCGTGCGAATTTAAGCACATTAATGCTTGAGCGTGGTATTCCAGGTGGCCAAATGGCAAACACAGAAGATGTAGAAAATTACCCAGGTTATGAGTCTATTTTAGGACCAGACTTATCAAATAAAATGTTCGAGCATGCGAAGAAATTTGGTGCTGAATATGCATATGGTGATGTGAAAGCAGTCATCGATGGTAAAGAATATAAAACAATTATTGCTGGTAAAAAAGAATATAAAGCACGTGCAATTATTGTTGCAAGCGGTGCAGAATATAAAAAAATTGGTGTACCAGGTGAAACAGAACTTGGCGGCCGTGGTGTATCATATTGTGCAGTATGTGATGGGGCATTCTTTAAAGGAAAAGAACTTGTTGTTATTGGAGGCGGAGATTCCGCTGTTGAAGAGGGTGTGTTCTTAACGCGCTTCGCAACAAAAGTAACAATCGTTCACCGTCGCGACACTCTTCGTGCACAGAAGATTTTACAAGATCGTGCATTCCAAAACGAGAAAGTGGATTTCATTTGGAATCACACTATAAAAGAAATTAACGATGCAAATGGTAAAGTAGGAAGTGTAACACTTGTAGACGTAAACAGTGGAGAAGAAAAAGAAGTAAAAACTGATGGCGTTTTCGTATACATCGGTATGTTACCTTTATCAAAACCATTTGTTGAACTAGGTATTACAAATGAAAATGGTTACCTTGAAACGAACGAGCGTATGGAAACGAAAGTTCCTGGGATTTTCGCAGCAGGTGATGTTCGTGAAAAAATGCTTCGTCAAATTGTGACGGCAACAGGTGACGGTAGTATTGCTGCACAAAGTGCGCAACATTACGTAGAAGAATTATTAGAGGAATTAAAAACTGTAACAGAAAAATAAATGTGTGAGCGAAGAAAACAAAAAACTGGAGGATATATGGGGAAAAATCAAAGGATATATAAGGAGAACGGACAAGTTATCTCTTTTAACCAATTAGCGGACTTCTTTTATAAAAAAGGGATGAGGGCTTACAAAGGACAAAAATTGCAAGATGCAATTAAATATTTTCGAAGAGCGGCACAAAGCGAGAAGGAGCCGTTTATTTTATGCCAATTAGCAATAGCGTTATCTGAGGCTGGTGAATACCAAGAGTCGAATCAGACATTTCTAAAGCTTGCTAGAACCAATCCTGAACTTGAACAATGCTATTATTTTATTGCAAATAATTATGCGTATATGGGTTTATTTCAACAAGCGAAGAAGTATGCGGATCGATATTTAGAAGTTGCGAAAGAGAAGGAATTTGTAGAAGATACATTAGAATTGCTTGAGATTATGGAAGAAGAAGCAATGGGTGCGGAAGAGATTGAGGATGAAGATGATTTAATTGTTATGCAAGAAGAGGCAAATCGTTATATTCGTAATGGACAATTAGAAGAAGCAATTGCTACATTAGAAATTGTTACGAAAGATTATCCGGAATTTTGGTCGGGTCATAATAATTTAGCCATCGCACATTTTCAATCTGGTAATGTAGACAAAGCGCTGAAATTAACGGAAATGATTTTAGAGAAAAATCCTGGTAATATACATGCGCTTTGTAATACGCTTATTTTTCTATATTCAATTGGAGAACATAAACAAGTAGAAGCATTAGCGGGACAGCTAGTTTCAGTATATCCGATTTCATTTGAACATCGTTTAAAACTTGGAACGACACTTGCAACAATTGGTTATTTTGAGCATGCATATAAGTGGTTCAAAGTATTAAAGCGTCAAGGATACGAGGGAGACGTAAGTTTTTATTATTGGTTTGCATATTCTGCGTATATGGTGAAAAATCAGCGAGTAGCCGAAAAAATGTGGCAACATGTAGTAGAATTGCACCCTGATAAAAAAGGGAAAGAACCGTGGAACGCACTGAATTTAGCGGATGAAGGACAAAACATGTTGTTTGAAGAATTACAAAAGTCATTTCAGCAAAGTGCGACGCTAGAGGAGCAAATGCTAGCTTTATATTTAATGAATGAATTGTCAACGCCAGAGAAGGTTGGATTCTTCTTTGATGTAACGCAAGTGAAGAATGGTGTTCCAATTGTATCGCAACTTGCAAAGTATTTCTTTTTACTTAATAGTCATAAAAATATTCCTGCTGATTTACAGCAATTTGAACAATGCACGCGAATCGCGGACGCATTATATAATTATACGAAAAAGGACGATGAACTAATCGAAGAGTGTTTACACTTTTGGTTTTGTACGTTCATACGTTTATATACATCCGGGTCTGTTTTTACAAACGTGTACGGTTGGTCAGCAGCAATTGAATATATTGTGCGCGGCGAACAAGGAAATAAGATGACACAGTCGGAGCTTGGAGATGTATATAATGTATCTGTAGCGACTGTTCGAAAGTATGTGCAAGCTGTTAAGCGTACGCACACATAGGTGCGACGGACAACGCGCTATCCTGTTTCAGGAGAGAATTCATTATGGAATGTGTATGAAACAGTGTCTTTTTGGAAGGTAATGAAAAACTTTATTATTATTCAAATGGCACGTTACACACCATTTTTATCTGTGAAGAATTGGTTATATCGTACGTTTTTAGGAATGAAAGTAGGAGAAAAAACATCATTTGCACTTATGGTTATGCCGGACATTATGTTTCCCGAAAAGATCACTGTGGGTGACAATTCAATTATCGGATACAATACAACGCTTTTAGCACATGAATATTTAATTCGTGAATATCGACTTGGAGAGATCGTCATAGGAAATGAAGTGATGATTGGAGCGAACACAACAATCTTACCGGGGGTAATGATTGGAGATAGCGCTATTGTTTCAGCTGGAACACTTGTCCATAAAGACGTACCGAGCGGCGCTTTCGTAGGTGGAAATCCAATGCGTATTATTTATACGAAAGAGGAAATGGCGGCTCGAGAAGGTTAAATGCAAATAAATACAGTGTTATTTGATTTAGATGGAACTTTAATTAATACAAACGAACTTATTATTTCTTCGTTTTTACATACTTTAAATACATATTATCCAGATCAATATAAGCGTGAGGATGTGCTGCCATTTATCGGTCCATCTTTGCATGATACTTTCAGCAAGATTGATGAAAATAAGGTGGAAGAGATGATTACATGTTATCGTCAATTTAACCATGAGCATCATGATGAATTAGTAGAAGAGTATGAAACTGTATATGAAACAGTTCAAGAGTTGAAAAAGCAAGGTTATAAAGTTGGTATTGTTACAACGAAAGCGAGACAAACCGTTGAGATGGGATTAAAGTTGTCAAAGCTTAATGAGTTTTTTGATGTTGTCGTGACAATTGATGATGTGGAACATGTGAAGCCACATCCAGAACCACTTCAAAAAGCGCTCGAGTTATTAAATGCAAAACCAGAAGAAACAGTGATGGTTGGAGATAATCATCATGATATCGTCGGCGGACAAAATGCGGGTACAAAAACAGCTGCGGTTTCATGGACATTGAAAGGTAGAGCGTATTTAGAAGCTTACAAACCAGACTTTATGCTAGATAAAATGAGTGATTTACTGCCGATTTTGTCCGGTATTAACCGATCATAAATGCTGTTAGGTTCTGTACCACAGCTTGACCGCGTAGCCATCCAACTTGGGCCGTTTCCTGTTTATTGGTATGGGATTATTATCGGTACAGGTGTGCTATTAGGTCTTTGGCTAGCAACTCGTGAGGGAGAAAGGCTAGGTATTCCAAAAGATACATTTGTTGACCTTGTATTAATTGCAGTACCAATCGCTATTCTATTTGCGAGAATGTACTATGTTATTTTTGAATGGGAATATTACGCGCAAAATCCGAGTCAAATTATTAATATTCGTCAAGGTGGTTTGGCGATTCATGGTGGTTTAATCGGGGCTGTTATTACAGGTATTCTTTTTGCGAAACGACGCGGGCTTTCATTCTGGAAGTTGGCGGATATTGCTGCGCCGAGTATTTTATTAGGACAAGCAATTGGCCGATGGGGAAACTTTATGAACCAAGAGGCGCATGGTGATGAAGTAACGAGACAGTTTTTAGAAGGTCTTCATTTACCAGATTTCATTATTAATCAAATGTATATTGAGGGTGTGTATTATCACCCGACGTTTTTATATGAATCATTATGGAATTTTGCAGGTGTCATTTTATTACTCGCACTACGAAAAGTGAATTTACGACGCGGGGAATTATTCTTTACATATTTAATTTGGTATTCAGTAGGGCGCTTCTTCGTAGAAGGCTTACGTACAGATAGTTTAATGCTAGGACCACTTCGTATTGCACAAGTAATGTCAATTGGACTTGTTGTAATTTCTATTATTTTCATTATTGTGAGACGAAAAATGGGGCAAGCTGATAAAAGATATTCAGAAAATTAGATGAGAAACCGTATTTCTTGTTTCCAGAAAAAAATGGTACAATATCCGGTAGAATGGAATTTTACATCAAACGAGACTGAACCCGCAGCGGAGTGGAGGTTTATACATATGCCAAAAGTAAGGACAAAAGATTTAATTGAACAATTTCAATTGGAGTTAATAAGTGGTGAAGAAGGAATTCACCGTCCGATTGATACAAGTGATTTATTACGACCTGGAATTGAAATGGCAGGATTCTTTACATATTATCCAGCTGATCGCGTGCAGCTTCTTGGAAAAACGGAGCTTACGTTCTTTGATACGTTAACGACAGAGCAAAAACAAGAGAGAATGAAAGCGCTTTGTACCGAGGAGACGCCATGTATTATTATAACTCGTAATCAAGATGTACCAGATGAGTTATTACAAGCATCACGTGAATCAGGCATGCCTTTATTACGCTCTTCTCAAACGACAACGAGATTATCAAGTCGTTTAACAAATTATTTAGAAGGTAAGTTAGCGCCAACAACAGCTGTTCATGGTGTATTAGTAGATATTTACGGTGTTGGTGTTTTAATTACAGGTCAAAGTGGTGTTGGTAAAAGTGAGACAGCTCTTGAACTTGTAAAGCGTGGCCATCGCCTTGTTGCGGATGATAGTGTAGAAATTCGCCAAGAAGATGAAGACACATTAGTAGGAAGCTCACCAGATTTAATTGAGCATTTATTAGAAATTCGTGGTCTAGGTATCATTAACGTTATGACGTTATTCGGTGCAGGGGCAGTGCGGAATTATAAGCGTATTACACTTGTTATTAATCTTGAAATTTGGGATCAAAAGAAAAATTATGATCGCTTAGGTCTTGATGAAGAGAAGATGAAGATTATTGATACAGAACTTACGAAGATTACACTTCCGGTTCGTCCTGGTCGAAACTTGGCTGTTATTATTGAAGTGGCAGCGATGAACTTCCGTTTGAAACGTATGGGAGTCAATGCGGCACAACAGTTCTCTGAACGATTAATGAGTGCGATTGAGTTAGGAAATCAGGAGTAAATGAGATGGATTGTATCACTTCTTGTAAATAGCGTTGTGTTAATCGCTGTATCGGGACTTTTAAAAGGGATTGCACCAGACGCGTTTTACGTAGCAAATATACAAACTGCAATTATTGCGAGTATTATATTGGCGGTTTTAAATGTGTTTGTAAAACCGTTTTTAATTTTAATTACGCTACCAATTACTGTTGTAACGTTCGGTTTCTTCTTAATTGTTATTAATGCGATTACGTTAAAAATAACAGATTCATTATTAGGAGATGCTTTTAATATAACAGGGTTTGGTGTAGCAATTATTGCGGCAATTTGTATTTCTATTTTTAATATGATAATTGAAAAAGCAATTGTTGAACCGTTATATGAAAAAAAGAGAAAATGAATGGAGTTTTTAGAAGGATTAAAGAAGAAAAGTATGAAGGTAAGAGAGTTTCAGAAATGGGGTGTATATTTTCGGAAACGCTGGGAGGACCGTTTTGCAAATCATTTAAGTGATGAGGAAAAAGAAGATATTTTTCTTTATGGGGATAAGTATGCATGTGGTTATCTTTGGCACATATTTAGTTATGAGAAAAAGAAGTGCTTAGAAGGAACAGAAGCAGAGAGAGCGTTTCATAATGAAGTGAAAAAAGGGTGTCACATTTTCTATCAACACTGTGATGATGTACTGACAATAAAGGATGCGAGTTTATTACATATGGATGATATATTACGTGAGAGGGACGATATGTATAAAGGTGATATCTATATTGTAGATAAAGATTTCACTTGGACTTTTGTAAAAACTCATGAACATAGATGGTGTGGCCCTTATTTTACTAGGAAATGTTAGGTGAGCATGAGCAAGGATTTTATTGTTGTAAAAGGTGCTAGAGCACATAACTTAAAAAATATTGATGTAACCATTCCGAGAAATCAGCTTGTTGTTGTAACGGGATTGTCTGGTTCAGGGAAATCATCATTAGCGTTTGATACAATTTATGCAGAAGGGCAGCGCAGATACGTAGAATCGTTATCTGCGTATGCACGCCAATTTTTAGGACAAATGGATAAACCGGATGTGGATACGATTGAAGGGTTGTCACCAGCGATTTCGATCGATCAAAAAACAACGAGTCGTAATCCACGTTCAACTGTCGGGACAGTGACGGAGATTTATGATTATTTACGTTTATTATTCGCACGAATTGGTACGCCGATTTGTCCAAATCACGGAATTGAAATTACATCACAAACAGTGGAACAGATGGTAGACCGTGTTCTTGAATATCCTGAACGTACGAAATTACAAGTGTTAGCTCCTATCGTGTCAGGACGTAAAGGTGCACATGTGAAAGTACTTGAAGATATTAAGAAGCAAGGTTATGTTCGTGTACGTGTTGATGGTGAAATGCTAGATGTATCAGAAGAGATTACGTTAGATAAAAATAAGAAGCATTCCATAGAAGTTGTAATTGACCGTATTGTTGTAAAAGAAGGAATTGCGAGTCGTCTTGCTGATTCACTTGAAAGTGCATTAAAGCTTGGCGGAGGACGAGTGTTAATCGATGTTATGGGAGAAGAGGAACTTCTATTTAGTGAACACCATGCTTGTCCGCATTGTGGTTTTTCAATTGGTGAATTAGAGCCGCGTATGTTCTCATTCAACAGCCCGTTCGGTGCATGTCCTTCTTGTGATGGACTTGGCTCAAAGTTAGAGGTAGATTTAGAGCTCGTCATTCCGAACTGGGATTTAACATTAAATGAACATGCAATTGCTCCTTGGGAACCGACAAGTTCACAATATTACCCACAACTTTTACAATCTGTATGTAATCATTACGGCGTTGACATGGATATGCCTGTGAAAGATATACCGAAAGATTTATTTGATAAAGTGTTGTACGGGAGCGGTGAAGAGAAAGTTTATTTCCGCTATGTAAATGAATTTGGTCAAGTAAAGGAAAATGAGATTTTATTCGAAGGTGTTATTCCGAATATCGAGCGTCGTTATCGTGAGACGAGTTCTGATTATGTTCGTGAACAAATGGAGAAATATATGGCGGAGCAAGCTTGTCCGAAGTGTAAAGGCGGACGCTTAAAGCCTGAGAGTTTAGCTGTTTTCGTTGGTGAGAAAACGATTGCTGACGTAACGAAATATTCTGTTCAAGAAGTACAGGAATTCTTCTCAAATGTTGAGTTAACGGAGAAACAACAAAAAATTGCTCATTTAATTTTAAGAGAAATTCAAGAACGCGTAGGCTTCTTAGTAAACGTTGGCTTAGATTATTTAACGTTAAGTCGTGCGGCTGGTACTTTATCAGGTGGTGAGGCACAACGTATTCGCCTAGCAACACAAATTGGTTCTCGACTAACTGGCGTACTTTACATCCTTGATGAGCCTTCTATCGGTTTACATCAGCGCGATAATGATCGTCTTATTCGTACATTGCAGGAAATGCGTGACTTAGGAAATACGTTAATTGTTGTTGAGCATGATGAAGATACGATGATGGCTGCTGATTATTTACTTGATATCGGACCTGGTGCAGGTATTCATGGTGGTCAAGTTGTATCAGCAGGTACACCAGCTGAAGTTATGCAAGATGAGAATTCATTAACAGGAAAATATTTAAGCGGTAAAGAGTTTATTCCAGTTCCACTTGAAAGACGTAAAGGTGACGGACGTAAAGTGGAGATTGTCGGTGCAAAAGAGAATAACTTAAAGAATGCGAAGATGTCATTCCCACTTGGTACGTTTGTAGCGGTAACAGGTGTATCCGGATCTGGTAAAAGTACGATGATTAATGAAGTGCTATATAAATCGTTAGCTCAAAAGTTATATAAAGCGAAAGCGAAGCCAGGGACTCATAAAGAAATTAAAGGTCTTGAACAGTTAGATAAAGTTATCGATATTGACCAATCACCAATTGGGCGTACACCACGTTCAAATCCAGCAACTTATACAGGTGTATTTGATGACATTCGTGATGTGTTTGCGCAAACGAATGAAGCAAAAGTACGTGGATATCAAAAAGGGCGTTTCAGCTTTAACGTAAAAGGTGGACGTTGTGAAGCGTGCCGTGGTGATGGAATTATTAAAATCGAAATGCACTTCTTACCAGACGTATACGTTCCGTGTGAAGTTTGCCATGGTAAACGTTACAACCGTGAAACGTTAGAAGTGAAGTATAAAGATAAGAATATTTCTGAAGTGTTAGGGATGACGATTGAAGATGGGGTAGAGTTCTTCGCTAATATCCCAAAAATTAAGCGTAAACTTCAAACGCTTGTAGATGTTGGGCTAGGTTATATGAAATTAGGGCAGCCAGCAACGACGTTATCAGGTGGTGAAGCACAGCGTGTGAAATTAGCTTCTGAATTACACCGTCGTTCTACAGGGCGTACGTTATACATTTTAGACGAACCAACGACTGGTTTACATGCACATGATATTGCACGTCTTCTAGAAGTGTTGCAACGTCTTGTAGAGAGTGGTGAGACGGTACTTGTAATTGAACATAATTTAGATGTGATTAAAACAGCTGATTATATCGTTGATCTTGGACCAGAAGGCGGGGACAAGGGTGGACAAATCGTCGCTTCGGGAACGCCAGAGCAAGTAGTAAAAGAAGAACGCTCGTATACTGGTAAGTATTTAAAAGAGATTTTAAATCGTGATAAAGCAAGAATGAAAGAGAAAATAAAAGAAGTAGAGTTATCGCAATAATTGGAACATCCATTTGAAATTATCTCAGAATATTCCCCGCAAGGTGATCAGCCGGGAGCGATAGAGAAGCTTGTAGAGGGAATTAATAGTGGAAAGAAAAAGCAAGTGTTGCTTGGAGCGACAGGGACGGGTAAGACATTTACGATTTCAAATGTCATTAAAGAAGTGCAGAAGCCAACACTTGTGATGGCTCATAATAAAACGTTAGCAGGACAATTATATAGTGAGCTGAAAGATTTTTTCCCGAATAATGCAGTTGAATATTTTGTTAGTTATTACGATTACTATCAGCCGGAAGCGTACGTACCCCATACGGATACATTTATTGAAAAAGATGCGCAAATTAATGATGAAATCGATAAATTACGTCACTCGGCAACGTCTTCTTTATTTGAACGAGATGATGTTATTATCGTTGCGAGTGTGTCGTGCATATACGGTTTAGGTTCACCGGAAGAATACCGCGAGTTAGTTGTTTCACTTCGAGTTGGTATGGAAAAGGACCGCAATCAATTGCTTCGTGAACTTGTTGATGTACAGTATGGACGTAATGATATTGATTTCAAGCGTGGTACATTCCGTGTGCGCGGAGATGTAGTTGAGATCTTCCCGGCATCGCTTGACGAACATTGTATTCGAATTGAATTTTTCGGTGATGAAATCGATCGTATTCGAGAAGTAAATGCATTAACGGGTGAAGTATTAGCAGAACGTGATCATGTAGCAATCTTCCCGGCATCTCACTTCGTTACACGTGAAGAAAAGTTGAAGGTCGCTATTGAAAATATTGAAAAAGAATTAGAAGAACGTTTAAAAGAATTAAATGATAACGGTAAGTTGTTAGAAGCGCAGCGTATAGAGCAACGTACACGCTATGATTTAGAAATGATGCGTGAGATGGGCTTTTGTTCAGGTATTGAAAACTATTCCCGTCAATTAACACTTCGTCCAGCAGGTTCAACACCATATACACTGTTAGACTATTTTCCAGAAGATTTCTTAATTGTTATGGATGAGTCGCACGTATCGGTGCCGCAAGTAAGAGCGATGTATAACGGAGACCAAGCGCGTAAGCAAGTGCTTGTGGATCATGGATTCCGTCTGCCATCAGCTTTAGATAATAGACCGCTCACGTTTGATGAGTTTGAAGAGAAAACGAATCAAGTTATTTACGTTTCGGCAACGCCAGGACCATACGAATTAGAGCAGTCACCGGAGGTAATAGAACAAATTATTCGTCCAACAGGGCTTTTAGATCCACCAATTGATATACGACCAATTGAAGGTCAAATTGACGATTTATTAGGAGAAATTCAAGATCGCATTGCAAAAAATGAACGTGTATTAATTACGACTTTAACGAAAAAAATGTCAGAGGATTTAACGGATTACTTAAAAGATGTAGGAATTAAAGTGAACTATCTTCACTCTGAAATTAAAACGTTAGAGCGTATTGAAATTATCCGTGACCTTCGCCTTGGTAAGTTTGATGTGCTTGTCGGTATTAACTTATTACGAGAAGGATTAGATATTCCAGAAGTATCACTTGTAGCTATTTTAGATGCAGATAAGGAAGGATTCTTGCGTTCAGAACGTTCGTTAATTCAAACGATTGGTCGTGCGGCGCGTAATTCAAACGGCCGCGTTATTATGTACGCAGATCGTATAACGAGATCAATGGGAATTGCAATTGAAGAAACGCAGCGTCGTCGTACTATACAAGAAGCTTACAATGAAGAGCATGGTATCACGCCGAAAACGATTCAAAAAGGCGTTCGTGATGTAATCCGTGCAACGACAGCGGCTGAAGAACCGGAAACATATGAAGCAACTCCTGCTAAGAAGATGACGAAGAAAGAACGTGAGAAAACAATCGCTAAGATTGAAGCAGAGATGAAAGAAGCAGCAAAAGCGTTAGACTTCGAGCGTGCAGCTGAATTAAGAGATTTACTATTGGAATTAAAAGCGGAAGGGTGAATGAATATACTTGCAGAATATCGTTGGTATTTTTTAATTGGGGCAGAAATTGTATTTTGGTTATCAGCTATCGGTTTCTTTTTACTTCGCTACGGATTCCGTTTGAAAAAGGCGAGTTTTATTATGGGGATTGTACTACTCGTAAATGAAGTGTTTATTTTAACTTTAGGGGTAGTGGACTATTATCAAACAGGAAAGTTCTCTAACTTTCAGATCATTACTGTCATTATTTTATTATATGCGGTCTTCTACGGGAAAAAGGATTTGAAGAAGCTTGATATATTTGTACAAAAATTAGTTGCGAAATGGCGGAATGAGCCGGTGCCTATTATGGAAGAACAGGTAGAATTAACAGGTATGGCCTATGCGAAGCAGGAGATGAAAAATTGGGTATTACATCTTGTTTTATTCGTTGGTGTGCATATATTCTTTTTCTTCGTGTATGGATTTATTCCATTTGAAAAATGGGGAAATTGGTTAGAATCGGGAATCGTTTTAAATAAAGCTGCAAGTCGCGTGAGCCAAGTGTGGGCAATTATATTTTTAGTTGATACAGCAATTTCATTTTCATATGTTATTTTTCCGAAGAAGGAGAAAGGGAAAGAGAAGCTACTTTCATAGATGGTAGTGATTTCAATACAAGAATTGACGAGAGAAACAGGGGTTACAGTACGTACACTACGTTATTATGATCAAATAGATTTATTAAACCCGAGCGGAAAAACAGAGGGTGGGCATCGGTTATATAGTGAAGCTGACGTCATGCGTCTGCAACAAATTTTATTTTTAAAAGAAATGGGATTTTCATTAAAAGAAGCTGCGAATATGTTAGTAAAGGGTGAGCTTAACTTAAAGGACTCGCTCGAAAAACAACTTCGATTTGTACAGGAAGAACAAAAGAAATTTAATCGAATGGAGCGTGTTTTACAAGCAGTTGTTTATTCGGTGGATGTAGAGGGAGAACTTGATTGGAAAGTTATGTTTGAACTCATTCAGCTTTCAAAACAGTCTCCTCGTATACGTGAAATATTTCAAAATGAAGTATTTTCAAAGGAAGAGCAAAAGTTGCTTCACAATTTGCCGAATATGAGTGAAGAAGATCCTAATGTTTTAGAATGGGTAGATTTATTAAAGCAATTACGTACTTTTATGAAAGAAGGTAAAGCAGCTGCTAGTGATGAGGTACAACGGGCAACGAAGAAATTAATGCAGAAGTGTTTAGAGATGGCTAATGGTGACGAAGCGTTTTTAGATAAGTTATGGGAAGTTAGAAAATCGAAGGATGATTCACAGAAAATGAGCATGTATCCAATTGAAGAAGAACTTTTATTATATATGGATGAAGCTTTTCGTATTTATGATGAAAAGGAGAAGGGTAAATGAATGGGATTACCGGTGTTATGTGTGGCTACAGCTATATTTGCGCTTCTTTGGGGAATGCAAAATTTCTCTCGTAATCCAGTGCCGAGTATTTGTATTATGATTGGTACTGTCGGTTTATCGTATTATTTATTACTATCAGCCCATTATCATAAAACGGCAACGAGCGTTGTTGTAGGAGTACTTATTTTATTTTGTGGGCGTGCCGTGCAAAAGGGGTTATTTCCATAAATGGGTGTGAAAAATAAAATTAAAGAATTAAGAAAGCAAAATCATATAACACAAGTTGAAATGGCAAAGGCGATGCAGGTGACGCGTCAGACGATTGTGGCGATTGAAAATCACCATTACAATCCGAGTCTAGAGTTATCCCTAAAAATCGCCAAATATTTTGGGATGAAGGTGGAGGAAATCTTTACGCTGGAGTAAGTGGAACAAACACTTGTTATACAAAAGAAGAAGGGCTTTGGATTTTCGCAAGGTATTGGGATTACATTATTAATCGCCATTGCCGCGAAATATTTAGCGGAGCTTCCATTTTTAAATATTATGGGACAATTAGTAATTGCTATTCTAATTGGGATGATTTGGCGCGCAGCGATTGGAGTCCCTCAAGAAGCGATAGCGGGAACGAACTTTGCGAGTAAGAAGTTGCTTCGCTTTGGGATTATCTTACTTGGAATGCGATTAAACCTTGTTGATATTGCGAAGGCGGGGCCGAAAGTATTGGTCATCGCAGCGGTAGTTATTACATTCACCATTTTCGTTGTATATGGACTGACAAAAGTATTTAAAGTAGAAAAGAAACTTGGGATTTTAACGGCGTGTGGAACGGCGATTTGTGGTGCGGCAGCGGTCGTGGCAATTGCACCACAAGTGAAAGCAAAGGACGATGAAACGGCGGTTGGTGCTGCAATTATTGCTATTTTAGGTACGATATTTACGCTTATTTATACATTATTATATCCAGTGCTTGGCTTATCCCCGTACGGTTATGGTGTATTCTCGGGAGCGACGCTGCATGAAATTGCTCACGTAATTGCGGCTGCGGCACCAGGCGGTAGCACGGCTGTCGACATCGCAGTTATCGTGAAATTAACGCGCGTTGCGATGCTTGTACCAGTAGCGATTTTAATTGGGTTATGGTTTGGTAAGAGCGAGGGAAGCGAAGAAAAGAAATCGTGGAAGGATCTTCCGATTCCTTGGTTTATATTCGGATTTTTAGCGATGAGTGCGGTGCATTCACTTGGAGTTATCCCCGAAGTTGTTGCCGGCTATATTGTAATAATTGCGTACATGCTTATCGCAATGGCGATGGCAGGTCTCGGTTTAAATGTAGAGTTTAAAACGTTCCGTAAATTAGGAAGCAAAGCATTTGTAGCAGGGCTGATCGGCTCGGTTTGTCTTTCTATTCTTGGATATGTTCTTGTATGGGTATTAGGATTTATGTAGATGAACGTCGACATTTTGAAAATCTTTGTGACTGTCGTTGAACAAAAACATTTCTCTCGTGCAGCAGAACTTTTAAACCTTTCACAACCCGGTGTAAGCATGCACATTCGCAACCTGGAAAATGAATTTGGAACTACGCTCATTCAGCGCTCCCCAAAGCATGTACAAGTTACGGAAGCTGGAAACATATTATACATACATGCAAAGCAAATGCTCTCTCTTTATGAAGATGCAAAACAAGAAATTAACGAATTACATAACGTTGTAACAGGAACACTTCGCATCGGCGCTAGTTTTACAATTGGTGAATATTTACTTCCAAAAATACTCGCTAACTATGCGAATGAAAATCCGCACGTCGAAGTTCATACCCTTATCTCTAATACAGAAGAAGTTTTGCAAAGCCTTCGCTCTAATCAAATTGATATCGGCTTAGTAGAGGGGCAAGTCGTATACGCTGACGTAGACGTTGAAACGTTTATGCAAGATGAAATGAAGCTCGTCGTCCCTCCAACTCACCCATTACTTCACATCAAGGATATAAACGAAGATACTCTCCAAGACCAAGTATGGGTATTAAGAGAAAGTGGCTCTGGGACACGTGACTATAGCGATCGTTTTATTCATCAACACCATTTAAAACTGAAACGATTCTTTACATTTAGTAGCATTCAAAGTGTAAAGGAAGCCGTCGCTGCCGGGCTTGGCATCGCTATACTTTCTGATTGGACCGTGCGGAAAGAACTACTAGCCCAAGAACTATTCCACGTCGAAGTTCCAACTGAAAAACTAATTCGTCCATTCTCCATCGTGCGCGGCAAATATTTCATTCCGTCTAAAGCCATTCAAGTGTTTTTAAATCATGTAGATTCTTTTGCGAAAAAACAGAGTTGAGTGCGAATCGGAGAGTTATCAAAAGAAACTGGCGTTAGTGAAAGATCACTAAGACATTATGAAGAAAAGGGATTGCTCCCTTCAAATCGCCTCACAAACGGCTATCGTGATTTCGATAAAAGTGCCATTGAAAAAGTAGAGCTTATCCAAATGTACTTACAGCTCGGCTTAAATTTAGAAGAGACCGCAAGAATGCTGTGCTGCCTCGAAATCGAACCACATCTATACGAAAATCCATGCAGCAGTATCCTTGCACTTTACGAAGATAAGCTCGATGAAGTAACAAGGCAAATCTCATTACTTTCCAACATTCAAACGAATTTGCAAAAACACGTTTCACTCCTACAACAAGAAAAAGAAAAGGAATGAATGTTTATTATACACGGCAGTTCAAGACAAAATGGAAATACGGAAGCTTTAACACATATGATGAGTGATGGGATTGAAACAGAACAAATTTATTTACATGATCACACAGTCTATCCTATTACAGATCAGCGTCATGATGCAGAAGGATTCCAACCTGTAAATGATGACTACGAGCAGTTAATCAAACGCATGTTAGAGCACGACACGATTATCTTTGCTACACCACTATACTGGTATGGAATGAGCGGCCATATGAAAAACTTCGTTGATCGCTGGTCACAAAGCTTACGCAATACCTCTCTTCATTTCAAAGAGAAAATGAAAGGTAAAAAAATGTACGTCGTCATCGTTGGCGGAGACAATCCAAAACTGAAAGCATTGCCACTTATTGCTCAATTCCAGTATATCTTTGATTTTGTTGGTTCATCATTTGAAGGGTATATTATCGGGGATGCGAATGGATTGGATGAAATCAAAAATGATGCTGAAGCACTTACAAAGGCACAACTGTATAATAGCAAATTTAAAAATAGCCAACAGAAATAAATGACTATTTTATTCGCACGTAATATTGAAAAGAGCTTTGGTGACCGTACCATATTTACGTTACCATCACTAGAAATTCACGCACACGATCGCATAGGAATCGTTGGAGTCAACGGAGCTGGAAAATCTACGTTGTTGCAAATATTAAGTAAAGAAATAGAAGCTGACAAAGGGACAGTAACTCATCATAGTTCTATCGCCATCATTCCTCAGCTTAGCGATACAATACTGGACACCGCTTCTTCTCTTGCAAAAGGAAAATGGAGTATTTCAAACGTCGCAAATTCAATGAGCGGCGGCGAACGAATGCGCCTAAAGATTGCCCATGCTCTTGAACAAGAGGCAGGCATTCTATTTGCTGATGAACCAACAAGCCACTTAGATATGTTCGGTACAGAGCAATTAGAAAAGGCACTTTCATCTTATAAAGGTGCGCTTGTTTTAATATCTCATGATCGTGACTTTTTAGATAATATATGTACAAAAATTATTGAAATTGAAGACGGGATGATTCAAGAATATAAAGGAAACTATTCCAACTATCGAAAGCAAAAAGAACGTGAGAGAATACAAAAGGAAGCAGAATACGAGCAATATGTACAAGAAAAAAAACGTTTAGAGCAGTCGATTTCACAAAAAAAACAACGAGCTTCTAGCATGACAAAAATCCCAACTCGGTTCAGTTCATCTGAATCTAAACTTTATAAATTAAGTGGAGCTCATGGGCAAGAACAGGTTAGCAAAGCAGCGAAAGCACTAGAAACACGTCTTGAAAAATTGGAAAAGAAAGAAAAACCGAAAGATTTTTCTCAAGCTCAATTTGACGTGCAATACCATACGCCCATTCATAGTAAAGCGGTGGTACAGTTTAATAAAACAACGAAAAAAATAGGCGACCGCACACTATTCAAAAATATGAATGGGACAATTGCCCCCGGTGCAAAGCTTGCTATTTTAGGGGCAAACGGAAGTGGAAAAACAACTTTGTTCAACATGCTTCTCGCAAACGAGCGTGGTATCCAGCTTTCGAAAAGTTGTAAAATCGGATACTTCGAGCAAACACTATCTATTTTAAACACAGATAAAACAATTATAGAAAATGTTCTAGAAGAATCGAGCTATACTGAATCGTTCGTTCGAACAATACTTGCACGGCTCCTTTTCCGCCGCGAAGATGTTCATAAACCTGTGCACGTTCTAAGCGGGGGTGAACGAATGAAGGTTGCACTCGCAAAAGTATTTTTAGGAAACTATAATATGCTTCTGCTCGATGAACCGACGAACTATTTAGATTTAACAACACAAGAAGAATTAGAAAACATGTTACAAGAGTATCCTGGCACTATACTTTTCATTAGCCATGACCGTGCCTTTATTCGTTCTGTTGCAGACCATATTCTACAAGTAGATGAGAGCGAACCAAGAATATTTCATGGCAATTACGAGCAATACATCAAAAGAACCACCCGAGCTTCCGTAAACGTTACTGAACAAGAATTATTACGATTACAAACAAAATTAACAGAAGTCATCAGCCGGATTTCTATACCAAATCATCACGATGACATCACATTTCTTGAACAAGAATATGAAAATTTATTAGTTCAAATTCAGCAGTGTAAAGAAGCGCTCTAAATGATTATAACAACAACGTCTACAATTCAAGGAAAAGAAATTATTGAGTATATTGATATCGTGAATGGAGAAGCGATTATGGGTGCGAATATCGTTCGTGACCTTTTCGCATCTGTCCGTGACGTTGTCGGCGGTCGTGCAGGCGCTTATGAAAGCAAATTGAAAGAAGCGCGCGACATCGCAATGGAAGAGATGAAAACATTCGCAAGACAAAAAAATGCGAATGCCATCGTTGGTATCGACGTGGATTACGAAGTAGTTCGCGAAGGGATGCTAATGGTTGCGGTGAGTGGGACTGCTGTTCGTATATAAATGCTACGTAAATTTTTTTCTTACTATAAACCGTATAAAGGTTTATTTATACTCGATTTTTCCTGTGCAGTTATCGCAGGATTACTGGAACTTGGTTTCCCGCTTATCGTAAATCAATTTATTGATAAGTTATTACCAGGGCAAAACTGGACGCTTATTTTATGGGCTTGCTTTGGTTTACTTGCAGTTTATATGTTAAATGCAGGTTTACAATATGTTGTTACCTACTGGGGGCATATGCTAGGAGTTAACATTGAAACAGATATGAGGCAGAAATTATTTGATCATATTCAAAAGCTATCATTCAGATTTTTTGATAATAATAAAACGGGCCATCTAATTTCACGTCTTACGAACGATTTAATGGAAATTGGGGAAATTGCTCACCACGGGCCAGAAGATTTATTCATCGCCGTAATGACTTTAGTTGGGGCATTTTCATTTATGATGATGATTAACTGGAAGTTAGCGCTTCTAACATTCTTCGTAATTCCATTCCTATTATGGTTGGCGCTTTACTTTAATAAAAAAATGACGGGTACGTTTAGACGTTTATTCTCAGATGTTGCTGATTTTAATGCATGTATCGAAAATAACGTCGGTGGTATTCGCGTTGTACAAGCATTCGGAAATGAAAAGTTTGAGAAAGAACAATTCGCTGTGAACAACGCTCGTTTCCGTACAACGAAATTAATGGCGTATAAAATTATGGCGCTAAACTCATCCATTAGTTATATGCTCATGCGTCTCGTAACGCTCTTCGTATTAATATGTGGCACATGGTTTGTTCTGCAAGGTGAGTTAACGTATGGTGGATTTATCGGATTCGTCTTATTAACGAATATTTTCTTCCGACCAATTGAAAAAATTAACGCAGTTATTGAAAGTTATCCGAAAGGAATCGCAGGTTTTAAAAGGTATGTAGAACTTCTTGAAACAGAGCCTGATATTGTGGATTCTAAAGATGCGATAGAAGTAAAGCATGTACACGGTGATATTCACTATAACAACATTACGTTCGGATATGAAAATAAAGAACCGATTTTAAATGATATTAGCTTAAAAATACACGCAGGTGAAACAGTTGCGTTCGTTGGTCCATCAGGGGCAGGTAAAACAACGTTATGTAGTTTATTACCACGCTTTTATGAGCAGGCATCTGGGTCAATCCAAATTGATGGCATTGATACGAAAGAAATGACTTTATCGTCACTTCGTAAACAAATTGGAATTGTACAACAAGATGTATTCTTATTCTCAGGAACGATTCGCGAAAATATCGCTTATGGAAATTTACAGGCTTCAGAAGCTGCAATTTGGCAGGCGGTAAAACGTGCCCAGTTGGAGGACTTAATTTACTCGCAACCAGATGGTTTAGATACAGTTATCGGTGAGCGTGGTGTGAAACTTTCAGGGGGGCAGAAACAGCGTCTAGCAATTGCTCGCATGTTCTTGAAAAACCCACCAATTTTAATATTGGATGAAGCGACTTCTGCATTAGATACAGAGACGGAACTTGCTATTCAAAAATCACTTGCAGAACTAGCTGTCGGTCGTACAACATTAGTTATTGCTCACAGGCTTGCAACGATTAAAAATGCGGATCGTATCGTCGTTGTAAATAAAGATGGTATTGCAGAACAAGGTTCGCATGAGGAATTAATTGAGCGAGGCGGAGGATATAGCCGATTATACGAAGCGCAGTTTAGTTCGTAAATGGTGGTGAATGAGTTCGTGGAGGCATGGCTTTTTGAAATAATGCGGGCAGTTGGACGTTTTTTCTTGCACCCTGCTGTCTATGTATTTTTAATAAGTAGTATCTTCGTTGGATATTTACGTATATTACGAGAACGAAAAGATTTTTCTTTTAAAGTTTATGATATTTGGTTTGAATTGCGAACGTCTCTATTTGCAGGGCTTGGATATGGATTAATCGTATCTATTATTACGATTGGGCTTGGACTTGTTGTTTCCAAGGCGAGCTTATGGGCCATTTTACTTTGGACATTATTATTTGGATTAACTGCTATGTATCGATATTTATCGGCAGCGTATACGTTTAGTATCGCAATTGTATGTGTTTTATTATCTTCTAAGCTGCCAGTTTCCTTCTTACAGCTTGGAGAAGGTGAAGAGGGTACGATTGTATCGCTTGCTATTTTACTAGGCATCATGCTTGTTGTGGAGGGTTTATTGATTTCTAAAAACGCGGTGGGATATTCTACGCCGAGGATTAGGAAAGGAAAACGTGGGCTCAAGATTGGTTTACACGAATCGAAGCGTTTATGGATCGTGCCGATTTTTATTCTTGTACCGGGTGATGCGGTACCCCAGTTTATTTCATGGTGGCCTGTCGTTTCAATAGGTTCAAATACATATTCTCTATTCCTCGTTCCATTTTTAATTGGATTTATGCGAAAGATTAGAAGTTATGAGCCGACGGAAGCTTTACTCTTTACAGGAAGACGTGTTTATGGATTGGCTGGGCTTGTACTTGTTTTAGGGATCGCGAGTTATTGGTGGCACGTACTTGCTATTATTGCAATGGGAGTCGCAATGCTTGGACGTTTTACGATCTCGATGCAAGAAAAAATTGTAGATGAGACAAGAACAGCATATTTCGCCGCACGCAATGATGGACTTGTTGTGTTAGATACAATTCCAAATACAATTGGGGCCGAGCTGAATTTACTGCCTGGAGAAATAATTACGAAAGTAAATGGAGTCGTTCCAAGGAGTGCCGAAGAATTTTATGATGCGCTTCAAACGAAAACAACAGGAGCTTTTTGTAAATTAGAAGTGGTAGATACAAATGGTGAGCTTCGTCTTGCTCAAACAGCATTATATGCTGGAGGACATCATGAGTTAGGTGTTGTATTTGTTCAGCAAGAGCACGAGTGGGATTCGGAAGCGATGTAAATGCCTTTTGCTACACCACCTGTGTGTTTTGGAAAGGGGAATTCCGCATTGAAACGTAGAGTTGCAATTATTGGAATGGTTGTTGCATTTTTAATTGGTGCTGGCGGAATGTTTGCAGGAATGTCTGTATTTGGGGTTAACCCAGCAGAAGTGACGCAAACAATTTCGAGTGGAAACGCTAGCACGACGCAAGGGAATTTGGCAAAAATTAATGAGGCATATGGACTAATTGATTCACGTTATGTGGAAGACGTGAAAGATGACAAGTTAGTTGAAGGTGCAATACAAGGCATGTTGTCTACGCTGAAGGACCCTTATTCCACGTATATGGATAAAGAAACAGCCAAACAGTTTAGTGAATCACTTGATCCTGAGTTAGAGGGGATTGGGGCTGAGGTGAACAAAACAGACGGTAAGCTTATTATCGTATCGCCAATTAAAGGTTCACCAGCAGAAAAGATTGGTATTAAGCCGAATGACCAAATTTTATCTGTAGATGGAAACAGTGTAAAAGACTTATCGCGTGAAGAAGCCGTATTAAAAATTCGTGGTAAAAAGGGAACGACTGTCGCGATTGAAATTAAACGTGCAGGAGTAACTGATCCGATTGTATTTAAAATTAAGCGTGAAAAAATCCCGATCTTCACGGTAGTTAGTTCTGTGAAACAAGAGAGTGGAAAAGATATCGGTTATATGCAAATTACTTCTTTTGCCGAAAATACAGCGAAAGAATTTAAGGATCAGTTAAAAGAGTTAGAGAAGAAAAACATAAAAGGCTTAGTTATTGACGTGCGTGGTAATCCTGGTGGCTATTTAAATAGTGTAGAAGATATACTAGGAGAAATTATGACGAATAAAAAGCCGATGCTACAAGTAGAGCAGCGAAATGGTGAGAAAAAGCAAATCTCTACAGAGCTGAAAGAGAGAAAGCCATATCCAATTTCAGTATTGATTGATAAAGGAAGTGCTTCTGCTTCAGAAATTTTAGCTGGCGCGTTGAAAGAAGGAGAAGGTTACGATTTAATTGGTGAAACAACATTTGGGAAAGGAACTGTTCAGCAAGCCGTTCCATTTAAAGATGGCAGTAACATTAAATTAACGATGTTCAAATGGTTAACTCCAGATGGAAACTGGATTCATAAAAAGGGAATCAAGCCAACTGTAGAAGTGAAACAACCAGATTACTACCATGCGACGCCAATTCAAATTGAAAAAACACTTTCATACAATTCAAATGATGTGCAAGTGAAGCATGCACAAGAGATGCTGAAAAGCTTAGGTTATGTACCAGGTCGTGAAGATGGTTACTTTAGTAAAGAGACAGAGTCAGCGCTGAAAGCATTCCAAAATGCGAATGAAATGGAAGCGACAGGACAGCTTGATAAAAAGACAGCTGAGGCAATCCAAACTAAAATCATTGAAAAAATCCGTTCTGGAGAAAATGATCTACAATTACAGTCAGCATTAAAATTAATAGCGAAATAAATGAAGGCTAAAACCCTTAGTCGACATTTGCGAGAAGGTGTGAAAAATCTATCCCGTAACGGATGGATGACATTTGCTTCTGTAAGTGCAGTAACAGTTACATTATTACTTGTAGGTGTCTTTTTGACAGCGATTATGAACATGAACCATTTTGCTACAAAAGTAGAGCAAGATGTAGAAATTCGTGTACACATTGATCCAGCAGCAAAAGAAGCTGATCAAAAGAAACTAGAAGAAGATATGAGTAAGGTCGCGAAAGTAGAGTCTATTAAATATTCTTCTAAAGAAGAAGAATTGAAACGTTTAATTAAAAGTTTAGGCGATAGTGGAAAAACGTTCGAGTTATTTGAGCAAGATAACCCACTGAAAAACGTATTTATTGTAAAAGCGAAAGAGCCAACAGATACAGCGAAAATTGCGAAAAAGATTGAAAAAATGCAGTTTGTAAGTAACGTTCAATACGGTAAAGGTCAAGTTGAAAAATTATTTGATACTGTAAAAACAGGACGTAATATCGGGATCGCATTAATTGCAGGTCTTTTATTTACAGCGATGTTCTTAATCTCTAATACAATTAAAATTACAATTTATGCTCGTAGTACTGAGATTGAAATTATGAAACTTGTAGGTGCAACAAACTGGTTTATTCGTTGGCCGTTCTTGCTAGAAGGATTATTCCTAGGAGTATTAGGATCAATTATTCCAATTGGTCTAATTCTAGTTACGTATAATTCACTACAAAGTGTGTTTAATGAAAAACTTGGCGGAACAATTTTCGAGCTTTTACCATACAGCCCATTCGTATTCCAATTAGCTGGTTTATTAGTGTTAATCGGTGCGTTAATCGGTATGTGGGGAAGTGTAATGTCAATTCGTCGCTTCTTAAAAGTATAAATGATAAAAATGACGAATGTTTATAAGGAGTACCCGAATGGTATGAAAGCCGTCGCTGGTCTCACAGTTAACATTAAACAAGGTGAATTCGTATACGTAGTTGGACCGAGTGGAGCCGGAAAATCTACATTTATTAAAATGATGTATCGTGAAGAAAAGCCAACTACAGGATCTATTAATGTAAATGGACTTACTATTGAAACATTGGCAGAAAGAGATGTTCCATATTTCCGTCGTCAATTAGGCGTGATTTTCCAAGATTTTAAATTACTACCTAAATTAACGGTATATGAGAATGTTGCGTTTGCTTTAGAAGTAATTGAAGAAGAACCAGATGCAATTCGTGAGCGTGTTACTGAAGTGTTAGGACTAGTAGGTCTAGATGATCGTGCAGACGCACTTCCAAGTGAACTTTCAGGTGGAGAGCAGCAACGTGTGGCTATTGCAAGAGCGATTGTTAATAGACCAAAGGTTGTAATTGCCGATGAGCCAACTGGTAATTTAGATATTGAAACAGCTCTTGATATTATGAAGATCTTTACGCGCATTAATGAGCGTGGTACAACGATTGTTATGGCGACGCATAATGCAGATATCGTAAATACAATCCGTCATCGTGTAATCGCGATTGAAGGCGGAAAAATTGTTCGAGACGAGATTGAGGGAGGATACGGATATGAAGGCTAATTGAAAAAGAAATTGTTGGCTATTGCACTAGGTACATCAGTCGTTTTTGCTTTAGGAGCATGTGGAAATAAAGAAGAGAGTAAACCTTCGAAACAATCTGCAAGCACAGATAGCGCAGAGCAAATTTATCAAAAAAGTTGTATAGGTTGCCATGCGAAAGATTTATCAGGAGCAACTGGACCGGATTTACGAAAAGTAGGACAGAAATATGATGCAGCAGAGATTGAAAAGATTATTGAAAAAGGTCGCGGTTCAATGTCACCGGGAATCATTCAAGGTGAGGATGCAAAAAAAGTAGCTGAGTGGTTAGCTGAACATAAATAAATGAGCACAGGATTTTGGGATGACCAACAAGGCGCTCAAACTGTAATTAACGAAGCAAATGCGTTAAAAGATATGGTTGGAAAGTTCCGTCAGTTAGACGAGACGTTCGAAAACTTAGAAATGACGCATGAACTTTTAAAAGAAGAATATGATGAGGATTTACATGAGGAATTAGAATCGGAAGTAAAAGGCTTAATTCAAGAAATGAATGAGTATGAGCTTCAGTTACTATTAAGCGATCCTTATGATAAAAATAACGCTATTTTAGAATTACACCCAGGTGCAGGTGGAACAGAGTCACAAGACTGGGGTTCTATGTTATTACGTATGTATACACGCTGGGCTGAAAAACGTGGATTTAAAGTAGAAACAGTTGACTACTTACCGGGCGATGAAGCTGGTATTAAGAGCGTTACTTTATTAATTAAAGGTCATAACGCTTACGGTTATTTAAAAGCAGAGAAAGGTGTACATCGTCTTGTACGTATTTCACCGTTCGATTCTTCAGGCCGTCGTCATACATCATTCGTATCTTGTGAAGTTGTACCTGAGTTCAATGATGAAGTTGAAATTGAAGTGCGTACAGAAGACTTAAAAATTGATACGTACCGTGCAAGTGGAGCTGGTGGACAGCACATTAATACGACTGATTCAGCAGTTCGTATTACGCATACACCGACAAATACGGTTGTAACGTGTCAGTCAGAGCGTTCTCAAATTAAAAACCGTGAGCACGCGATGAAAATGTTGAAAGCGAAATTATATCAAAAGAAATTAGAAGAGCAACAAGCACAATTAGATGAGATCCGTGGGGAACAAAAAGAAATTGGATGGGGCAGCCAAATTCGTTCTTACGTATTCCACCCGTATTCTCTTGTAAAAGACCATCGTACAAATACAGAAGTTGGTAACGTACAAGCGGTTATGGATGGAGAAATTGATCCATTTATTGATGCTTACTTACGTTCTCGCATCTAAATGATCGGTATTTTAAAAAAGGTATTTGATGTAAATCAACGCCAAATTAAACGTATGCAGAAGACAGTTGAGCAAATCGATGCATTAGAATCATCTATTAAGCCACTAACTGATGAACAATTAAAAGGAAAGACGCTTGAATTTAAAGAACGTCTAACAAAAGGTGAGACAGTAGATGATCTACTTCCTGAAGCTTTTGCGGTTGTTCGCGAAGCTGCGACTCGTGTTCTTGGAATGCGTCCGTATGGCGTGCAGTTAATGGGTGGTATTGCCTTACATGAAGGGAATATCTCTGAGATGAAAACGGGTGAAGGTAAAACGTTAACATCTACATTACCTGTATATTTAAATGCTTTAACAGGAAAAGGTGTTCACGTTGTTACAGTCAATGAATACTTAGCACAACGTGATGCGAGCGAAATGGGACAACTTCATGAGTTCCTTGGCTTAACGGTAGGAATTAACTTAAATAGTATGTCACGCGAAGAGAAACAAGAGGCTTATGCTGCTGATATTACGTATAGCACAAATAATGAGCTTGGATTCGATTATTTACGTGACAACATGGTTTTATATAGAGAGCAGTGCGTTCAGCGTCCACTTCATTTTGCTATTATCGATGAAGTCGATTCTATTTTAGTCGATGAAGCACGTACGCCGCTTATTATTTCGGGACAAGCTCAGAAATCAGCAGAGCTATACATGTTTGCAAATGCATTCGTTCGTACATTAGAAAATGAAAAAGAATATTCATTTGATGTGAAAACGAAAAATGTAATGTTAACTGAAGATGGTATTACGAAAGCAGAGAAAGCTTTCCATATTGAAAACTTATTTGACTTGAAACATGTTGCACTTCTTCACCATATTAATCAGGCGCTTCGTGCACACGTTGTTATGCACCTTGATACAGATTATGTTGTACAAGAAGGCGAAATCGTAATTGTAGACCAATTCACTGGTCGTCTTATGAAAGGTCGTCGCTATAGTGAAGGTTTGCACCAAGCGATTGAAGCAAAAGAAGGCGTAGAAATTCAAAATGAAAGTATGACACTCGCAACAATTACGTTCCAGAACTATTTCCGTATGTATGAAAAGTTATCTGGTATGACTGGTACAGCGAAAACGGAAGAAGAAGAATTCCGTAGTATTTACAATATGAATGTTATCGTAATTCCAACGAACAAAGATATTATTCGTGATGACCGTGCTGATTTAATCTTCAAATCAATGGAAGGCAAATTCAATGCAGTTGTTGAGGATATTGTAAATCGTCATAAACAAGGGCAACCGATTCTTGTTGGTACAGTTGCAATTGAAACGTCAGAGCTTATTTCAAAAATGTTAACACGTAAAGGTGTACGCCATAATATTTTAAACGCGAAAAACCATGCGCGTGAAGCAGATATCATTGCAGAAGCTGGTATGAAAGGTGCTGTAACGATTGCGACGAATATGGCTGGTCGTGGTACGGATATTAAGCTTGGAGACGATATTAAAAACGTTGGTCTAGCAGTTATCGGTACAGAGCGTCACGAAAGCCGTCGTATTGATAATCAGTTACGTGGTCGTGCTGGTCGTCAAGGGGACCCTGGTGTAACGCAGTTCTACTTGTCTATGGAAGATGAACTAATGCGCCGCTTCGGTTCTGACAATATGAAAGCGATGATGGATCGTCTTGGTATGGATGATTCACAGCCGATTGAAAGTAAAATGGTTTCTCGTGCGGTAGAATCTGCACAAAAACGTGTAGAAGGAAATAACTATGATGCACGTAAGCAGTTACTGCAGTACGATGATGTACTTCGTCAGCAACGTGAAGTTATTTACAAACAGCGTCAAGAAGTAATGGATTCTGAGAACTTACGCAGTATTATTGAAGGTATGATGAAATCTACGGTAGAACGTGCTGTTGCGCTTCATATACAAGAGGAAATTGAAGAAGATTGGAACATTAAAGGTCTTGTTGACTACTTAAATACAAACCTTCTGCAAGAAGGCGATATAAAAGAAGAAGAGTTACGTCGTCTTGCTCCAGAGGAAATGAGCGAGCCAATTATCGCAAAATTAATAGAGCGTTACAACGACAAAGAAAAGCTTCTGCCAGAAGAGCAAATGCGTGAGTTCGAAAAAGTTGTTGTATTCCGTGTAGTAGATACGAAATGGACAGAGCATATTGATGCGATGGATCACCTTCGTGAAGGTATTCATTTACGTGCTTACGGTCAAATCGATCCACTTCGTGAGTATCAAATGGAAGGATTCGCAATGTTCGAGTCAATGATTGCTTCTATTGAAGAGGAAATCTCTCGTTACATTATGAAAGCTGAAATTGAACAAAACTTAGAGCGTCAAGAAGTTGTTCAAGGTGAAGCTGTTCATCCATCTAGCGATGGTGAAGAAGCGAAGAAAAAGCCAGTTGTAAAAGGTGATCAAGTGGGCCGTAACGATTTATGCAAATGCGGTAGTGGCAAGAAATATAAAAACTGCTGTGGCATTGTAAGCTAAATGAAATTCAACATTCGTGGTGAAAATATTGAAGTAACTCCAGCATTAAAGGAATATGTAGAGAAAAAACTAAGTAAATTAGAGCGTTATTTTGATACATTCCCAGAGATTAAAGTTAATTTAAAGGTATACTCTGACAAGCAACGTATCGAGGTAACAATTCCATTTACAGATTTATTACTTCGTGCAGAAGAAACAAATAGCGATATGTACGCTGCTATCGATTTAGTAGTTGATAAAATTGAGCGACAAATTCGTAAACATAAAACAAAAGTAAATCGTAAGTTACGTGAGAAAGGTTCTATGAAAACTAACTTTATCCTTCCAGAAGCAGTAGCTGTTCTGGATGAGGTAGAAGAGGATGAATTAGAACTTGTACGTACAAAACGATTCGATTTAAAACCGATGGACGTTGAAGAAGCGATTTTACAAATGGATATGCTAGGACATAATTTCTTCGTCTTCACAAATGCTGATACAAATGAAACTAATGTTGTATACGGCCGTAAAGACGGGAAATATGGTTTAATCGAAACTAAATAAATGCAAGGAAAAGTGAAATGGTTCAATGCAGAAAAGGGATTTGGGTTTATTGAGCGTGAAGATGGTGAGGATGTGTTTGTTCATTTTTCTGCTATTCAACAAGATGGGTATAAGTCATTAGAAGAAGGGCAGAAAGTGGAGTTTGATATTGTAGATGGAGCACGTGGACCACAAGCAGCTAATGTTGTGAAACTGTAGATGCATTGCTTACTTTGTGATGAGGATATTTCATACGCGATTAGTTGGTGCGATTTTTTTGTTAAGGCTCACAAAAAGTATATATGTGATAGATGTGAGCAAAAGATTTCCTATATTATAGGAGAGATTTGTAGAGAGTGCGGACGGTCTTTAGATTCATTACCAGCCGAATATAAAGAAGGTGACATTTGCAAGGATTGTGCACGGTGGATGAATGTGGAGAGCTATCGACCTTTGAAAAATCGTTCATTATACATGTACGATAATGAGATGAAAGGAATATTAGCGCAGTTTAAGTTTCGTGGTGATGCTGAGTTAGTTCGTATTTTTCATCTTCCTTTTCGAAGTTTATTTCAACAGTATTTTGCTAATGTTTCAACCGTTATCGCTGTTCCGCTTAGTAAGGAAAGGGAATATGAACGTGGCTTTAATCAAGCTGAGCTATTAGCAGCTTGTTTGCCTGTTGGTCTTTCTTATCCGTCATTAAGAAGAAGGGAAACAGAAAAACAAAGTAAGAAGACGCGCAAAGAAAGGATGTTGGGAAGCAATCCTTTTTATTTTCAGGGTGAAGAGATGTTTCATGGCCAACATATTTTACTCGTTGATGATGTGTATACGACAGGTATTACAGTTAGGCAAATTGGCAGTCTTTTATACGATAGAGGGGCAAGTGAGGTTTCTAGTTTGACGCTTTGTAGAAGTTAAATGTTGTTTTATGGTATTGCAGAGGCACTTCAAAAAGGAGAAAGAGTTTGTATCGCAACGCCGAGAACGGATGTTGTACTTGAATTAGCACCGAGATTGAAAGAAGTATTTCCGCATATAAATGTAGCTGCTTTATACGGTGGGAGTTTAGATCGGGAAAAAGATGTAGCGTTAGTCGTTGCGACCACCCATCAGCTATTGCGTTATTATAGAGCGTTTCATGTCATGATTGTAGATGAAATAGATGCCTTTCCATACCATGCGGATCAAATGTTGCAGTATGCGGTAAAACAAGCGATGAAAGAGAAAGCGGCATGTATTTATTTAACTGCAACTCCAGATGAAGAGTGGAAGCGTAACTTTAGAAAGGGTAAACAAAAAGGTATCGTTGTTTCTGGACGGTATCACCGTCATCCGTTACCAGTCCCCAAATTTTGCTGGTGCGGAAATTGGAAGAAAAGCCTCATCAATAAAAGAATTCCTAAAGTTTTACTACAATGGTTAAAAATATACTTAAATAAAAAGCACCCCATTTTTTTATTTGTTCCCCATGTGCGATATATAGAAGAAATGAGTCTGTTATTAAAGTTGTTAGACGATAGAGTTGCCGGTGTGCATGCAGAAGATCCGATGAGAAAAGAGAAAGTTGCAGCTTTCAGAAAGGGAGAAATTCCTTTATTAGTTACAACGACGATTTTGGAGAGAGGAGTAACGGTGAAAAATTTGCAAGTTGCAGTTTTAGGGACGGAAGAAGAAATATTTTCAGAAAGTGCACTCGTACAAATTGCAGGCCGGGTAGGTCGTAGTTTTGAAGAGCCGTATGGAGAGGTCATTTATTTTCATTATGGTAAGACAGAGGCGATGGTGCGCGCGAAAAAACACATTCGAAGTATGAACAAAAATGCGAAAGAACAAGGGTTGATCGATTAAATGAAGAAACGTATCAATGTTATTGCAAGCAAAGAAGCCTTCCACAACCTTTCTACATTTAAAGAAGTAGAAGAACTAAACAAAACTATACGCACATACAGAGACGCAATCCGCATGTCTATTAAGCGTACCGATGTACGATCTAAACTCATTACATTACTTGAAATTTTAAAACGCCATAGCTGTAAATATGTAGGTGTTAGTTTCCTGCGCAAAAATTCAATCGCTGCTATGATGGACGTTTCATATAAAACTGTACAACGTTTAATGAAGAAACTCGTGGATCTAAACATGATTAAACAAGTAGCAATGAAGCGTACAAAAGATATGCTTCAAACTTCAAATGCTATTATCATTCAACCGATTGTGGAAGAAGTGTCCGACAAGGTAGATACAAAAAGTCCTACAAAGTGTCCTACCATTAAAACAACCCTATCCTCGTTCGGAGAGAAGGTAAATATTTTTAGATTGATTGAATGAATGGATCAATTAATGGTAGTAAACGAGTTACATATTTTAGGGAAGCGAAACATTGCAGGATATGAATTCACTGGGATTGAGGGTGGATTTGGTAAAGGTAAGAAAGCGATGTTAGCTAAAGAAATCGCTAGCATTCATCAAAGAGAATTAAGAGAAATTAATGAAAGAATTAATTTAAACAAGAAAAGGTTTATTGATGACGTAGATATTGTAGATTTAAAGGCTAATCGTTTTAGCCGATTAGGTCATGAAACACTTGGATATACAAAGCAATCATTCAATCAATCTAAAAATATTTACCTTCTCTCCGAACGAGGATAGTTGAAGGAAGTAACGTTGTTTTTTAAATCGGGTGTTAAAGCAAGTTTTACAGCTAATGAATTTAAAACGTTTAAAAATGGTTTTGGTGCTATGGCACAAGTTGAGTGGAATACAGAAGGGCTTAACAAACATTTACTTCACTTAAATGATTGCAATGTTGATGCAATATTTGTGGAATATCAAGAAGAAAAGAAACATCTGGTTGTTAAGCGAGACGATCATCCAATTGAAGATGCGTTTGGTGAAGAAATTAAAACAGATGATGTTTATTACAAATTTGGTGAACAAGTTGTGCTTGAGCATAACTTAAAAGCATATCTAATTGAACAACAAAATGTTGAATGTTTTCGAGCTGTATAAGTGGGAAAAATGATAGTTAGAGAAGGCATTGAAGTAACCAAAGTTACTTTGGATGGTTATGAACTACCAATTCCGGAAGGTCTTTCTGAGTTTTTACTTCGAGCTGGATACTGGGTGTACGGTGGAGAAAAAGAATCGTCAAGTGACGTTGAAATTTTGTCGAATTATGACAGAGAAGTTGTCCTGAAAGATGGTCAATTACGTACCATATTAACGTACAAAGGAAATAAAAAAGGAAGGTGAATGATTCTCACTATAAAGCAAGTTAGGTTAGTGAAAGGAATTACTCAAAAGGAAGTGGCTGAACAATTAAATGTTCATGTTGATACATATAGAAAAATGGAGAGACATCCAGATGATATCACTATTGGTGATGCGAAAAAAATTTGTAACTTTTTAGAAATTGGTTATGATCACATTTTTTTTAATGCAGGCTCTACTTTAAGTAGATTGAGGGATGGAGTCACTCCTGAAATATAGATGAGCATAGGGAAAAATATTAAAAAATTAAGGGATAAACATAATCTTTCGCAAAAAGAATTCGGAGAAATAGCCGGTGTTTCAGATAAAGCGGTATCAACTTGGGAAAAAGGACTAAAAGAGCCAAGAATGGGAGCACTCCAAAAAATAGCTGATCATTTTGGGATTTTTAAAAGTGACATCATCGAAGATCAAAATTCTAAAGTTACACACATCAGACCTAATCAGCCAAAAATTGAAAATAACTGTAGGCCTGTCCCTCTACTTGGTGCAATAGCTGCTGGAACTCCACTTGAAATGGTCACTGTGGAAGAGTGGATTAATGTTCCAGTCGAAATAACTGATTCACATCCTAATGCATTTTTATTAAAAGTAGTTGGCGATAGCATGAATAAAGTAGTACCACCAAATATGTTAGCGTTGATAGATCCAGATGTTGAAATTAGAAGTGGAGATATTGCTGCAGTTGCTGTTAATGGATTTGATGCAACTCTAAAAAGATTTTTTAAGTTCCAAGATGGAATCACTTTAGAACCTGAAAGTTATAATCCTGAACATAAAACACAATTTTATGATTCTAAGACACAAGAATACACTCCTATTTTAATAAAAGGAAAATTAGTTTGGTATATGGCACCTCTTAACGCTAAATTTTAAGTGATTATTTTGACTAAAGCAGCTATATATATTCGTGTTAGTACACAGGAACAAGTTGAAAACTATAGTATAGAAGTTCAAAGAGAACGAATTAGAGCATTTTGTACCGCTAAAAATTGGGATGTCTATGATGAATATATAGACGGTGGTTATTCCGGTTCTAATTTAGAACGACCTTCTATAAAAAAACTTTTAAACGATTTGAAAAATATAGATGTAGTCGTTGTGTACAAATTAGATAGGCTATCACGCTCTCAAAGAGATACATTGGAATTAATTGAAGAACATTTTTTGAAGAACAATGTAGATTTTGTATCTATTACAGAAACATTAGATACTTCCACACCATTCGGTAAAGCAATGATTGGTATTCTATCTGTATTTGCTCAATTAGAACGTGAAACAATTGCAGAACGTATGAGAATGGGACATTTGAAAAGAGCCGAAAAAGGATTAAGAGGTAACGGCGGAGACTATGATCCAGCTGGTTACACTAGACAAGATGGACACTTAATAATTAAAAAAGATGAAGCTGATCATATCAAAAGGGCCTTTGACTTATATGAGCAATATTATTCAATCACTAAAGTTCAGGAAATTTTAAAAAGGGAAGGTCATCCTATTTGGAGATTTCGAAGATATAGGGACATCCTTTCCAATACATTATATATAGGGCGTGTAACATTTTCAGGAAATGAATACGAAGGGCAACATGAATCTATCATTTCATTAGAACAGTTTAAACGTGTACAGGCACTTTTGGAACGTCACAAGGGACATAATGCCCATAAAGCTAAACAAAGCCTGTTATCAGGTCTAATAACCTGTACTTGTTGCGGAGAGAATTATGTAGCATATAGTACTGGAAAATCCAAAGATGCTGAGTCCAAAAGATATTATTACTACATTTGTAGAGCCAAGAGATTCCCGGCTGAATACGAAGAAAGATGTATGAATAAAACCTGGTCTAGGAAAAAACTTGAAGACGTTGTTATTGGTCAAATGAAAGATTTAACAATGGCTAAATATCATATTCAAAAAAAAGAGAAACAAATCAACTATGGAAAACTTATCAAAGAAATAGATAAAAAAATGGAACGTCTTCTTGATCTATTTACAACAAATACAAATATAAGTAGACAGCTGTTAGAACAGCAAATGGAAAAATTCAATTTGGAAAAAGAAAAACTTATTCTAAAACAACGAAATTCCGAACAAGAAATTTCAATCTCTAATGAAATGATTACGAAAACCATGAAATCATTTAATTCATTAGAGTTCAAGGATAGACAACTGCTAATTAATAAATTCATACAAGAAATACAAATCAAACATGAAAACGTCGAAATCATTTGGCGTTTTTAAATGCTAGCTGGGAAGCAGTTACTATTAGAAGAACTCTCTACAGACGTACGGGATAAATTAAATGATTTGCAAAAGAAGGGAGAGGTCGTATGTGTACAAGGTGTGAAAAATAAGGCTTCTACATATATGTGTCAGCGTTGCGGAAATATAGCACAAAGACTCTTTTCATCATTTTTGTGTAAAAGGTGCAGTAAAGTCTGCACATATTGCCGGAAGTGCATAACGATGGGGAGAGTTAGTGAATGTGCTGTACTTGTTCGCGGAATTGCTGAAAAAAAGGGAGAAATGGATGTAAACCCGTTACAGTGGAAAGGAAATTTATCTACTGGCCAGGAGTTGGCTGCGCAAGGTGTTATGGAGGCTGTTAAAAAGAAAGAATCGTTTTTTATTTGGGCTGTGTGATTGGTAAAAAAAATCCCGAATTATGGTATAAAATTTATAGGTTATATACGGAAAAAAGAAAAAGAAAGCGGTGTAAAAGATAAAATGAAAAAGCTAAAAATGGCGTCTTGCGCATTAGTTGCAGGGTTAATGTTTTCAGGATTAACACCAAATGCATTTGCAGAAGATAAGATTTCTGACGTGAAATCACAAATTAATACACAAAATGACACTTTACATAAACAACAACAAGAACGTGATGAATTACAAAAACAAATGAATGACTTAAATAAAACAATTCAAGGTTTAGATAAGTCTGTTCAAGAAAATACTTCAAAGCTTGATGAAACAACGAAAAAAGTTGCTGATACTGAGCAATTAATCGAAAAGAAAAATAAAGACATTGCAGAACTACAAACGAAAATCGCAAAACGTGAAGAGTTATTAAGAAAACGTTTAGTTGCGCTTCAAGAACAGCCGAATACGAACGTTGTAACAGAAGTTCTTGTAAACTCTAAAAACGTTGCAGATTTAGTTGATCGTTTAACTTCTGTTTCTAAAATTCTTGAGTCTGACGAAGATATCATGAAAACACAACAAGAAGATCAAGCGAACGTGAAAAAAGATGTTGCAACAGTAAAAGAAAAACAAAAAGAATTAAAAGAAGCACAAACTCAAATTGAAACTGCTAAGAAAGAACTTGACGCTGAAAAAGCGAAAAAAGAAACAGCAGTAAACGATTTAAGTGGTAAAATGGATACAGTTGTAACGACGATGACAAGTACGGAAGGCCAATTGAAAGAGCTTGAAAAACAAGCATTACAATTACAACGTATGGCTGAGCAGGAAGCACAAGCAAAAGCTGCACAAGAAGCTGCTGCTCAAAAACAAGCAGAACAAGCTACTAAAGAAGTGCAAGCGCCTGCTCAACAAGTTGCACCAGCGAACAGCGGTGGACAAGCTCAAAAAGAAGAGCCTAAAAAAGAAGAACCTAAAAACGAGGCACCTAAAAACGAGGCACCTAAAAAAGAAGAGAAAAAGCCAGCACCAACACCAGGTCCAGCTCCGGATACTGGCGTAATTGGTAAAGCGAAAGGCTACTTAGGTTTACCATATGTTTGGGGAAGTGCATCTCCATCAAACGGTGGTTTTGACTGTAGTGGATTCATTTCTTACATCTTTGGTGTAGGTCGTCAAGACGTTGCAGGTTACTGGAATTCAGTTTCTAGAATAAGTAGCCCGCAACCTGGAGATTTAGTATTCTTCCAAGGTACTTATAAAGCAGGTCCATCTCACATCGGTATTTACGTTGGCGATGGCAAAATGATTCATGCTAGTGATAAAGGAATTGCGTACGGTGATATTAACAGTTCATACAACCAAAAACATTTCTTAGGATACGGTCGATTCTAGATGGAGCATAATTCTTGTTTATGTCCAAAGTTTGAGTCAGCTTTTACTTTGCTTAGTAAAAAATGGACTGGCTTAATCATTAAATCTTTGCTAGAAGAGCCGAAACGTTTTAGAGAAATCGCAGATATTATACCGAATATGAGCGATCGTATGTTGTCGGAGCGTTTAAAGGAATTGGAAAGCGAAGGCATTGTAGTTCGTAATGTTTATCCAGAAGTACCAGTTCGAATCGAGTATGGCTTAACTGACAAAGGAAAAGCGTTAGAAAGTGTTATGGATGAAGTCCAAAATTGGGCTGAGAAATGGATGAAATAGATGAAAACAGCTATTGTTACTGATAGTACAGCATATATACCGAAGCATATTCGTGACGAACTAAATATATATATGATTCCATTAAACGTTGTGTTTGGAACAGAATCTTATCAAGAAGAAGCTGAAATTTCAGTAGATGATTTTTATGTAAAAGTACGTGAGCAGGAAGAACTTCCGAAAACTTCGCAGCCAGCGATTGGAAAGTTTTTAGAGTTATACGAAGAATTATCTAAAGAATATGATGCAGTTATTAGTATTCATCTTTCAAGTGGAATTAGTGGTACATACCAAACAGCAACGACAGCTGGACAGATGGTAGAGGGTATTAAAGTATATACGTATGACTCTGAAATTAGTTGTGAAGTACAAGGATTTTATGTGCGTGAAGGCGCGAAATTAGCAAGCGGAGGGAAAGCACCGGAAGAAATTACCGCTCGTTTTGATGAAATGAAGCAAACGATGGACGCATATTTTGTAGTGGATGATTTACATCATTTACAACGTGGTGGAAGATTAAATAGTGCGCAAGCTTTCATCGGTAGCTTGCTACAAGTGAAGCCAGTTTTATATTTTAGAGAGAAAGTCATTATTCCATTTGAAAAGATTCGTACACGTAAAAAAGCGCTAAAACGTATCGTTGAAATTTTTGATGAACAGGCAAGTAAAGGTGTACCTATGGAAGCAGTTATCATTCATGCGCAACGTGAAGAGGAAGCGAATGAATGGAAGCAAGAATTAGAAGCAAAATATCCTCATGTCGCAATTCGCACGGGTTATTTTGGTGCTGTAATTGGTACGCATTTAGGTGAAGGTGCACTTGGTCTTGGATGGTATACGAAGTAATTGTTATTACAATATTTAACAATAAAAGACTATGGCGAACACGAAATTATCATTCAAAAATCAAGATTTATTTGTTATGTAAGTAGAGCTACAACTGAAGAAGAAGCGCAAGCGTTTATACAAAAAATAAAAAAACAGCATTGGAATGCAACACATAACTGTTCAGCGTATTTAATTGGTGAACAAGATCAAATTCAAAAAGCGAACGATGACGGTGAACCGAGCGGCACAGCTGGTGTACCTATGTTAGAGGTATTAAAGAAACGCGGTTTAAAAGATACTGTTGTTGTCGTTACACGCTATTTTGGCGGCATTAAACTCGGTGCAGGTGGATTGATTCGTGCGTATGGAAAATGTACAAGCGAAGGTATTAATCACGTCGGCATCGTCGAACGAAAACTAGTGCGGGTTATACAAACCGAGATTGATTATACTTTACTTGGCAAGCTAGAAAATGAATTACGCAACTCAAAATATGCCATTAAAGATATACATTATTTTGAAAATGTCACATTTGATACGTTTGTAGAAGAAGATGGAAAACAAGCATTCACAGATTGGATGATTGAATTAACAAATGGGAAATGTACCATTACAGAAGGAGATATGTTGTACTTAGAACAAGATCTTATCTAAATGGAAGAACGTTATCATCATCTCCAAAATCGCAGAATAAAAAAGAAGCGAAGAAGAAAATTTTTCTACTTCTTTATTTTCGCATTTTTATTTGGCAGTGTAGGAGTCTACATATTAAATTCCTACACTTCTCTTATGGGGATGTATAGTGGATTTAGTCGTGAAAAATCGGATTTAAGAACTAAAGATGTAGAAATTACAAAGGAACCTTTTACAATCCTCATTATGGGTATAGAAGATTATGCAACAGATGGTCAAAATGGGCGTACAGACTCATTAATGTTTGCGACAGTCAATCCGAAAACTCAAAGGATTTCACTTATGAGTATCCCTCGGGATAGTCGTGTTCCAATTGTTGGAAAAGACAAAGAAGATAAGATTAACGCTGCGCATGCTTATGGTGGAGAACAAATGGCAATCAAAACTGTCGAAGGTTTTCTAAAAGTTCCTGTAGACCATTATATTAAAATTGATTTCCAAGGCTTTAAAGGTATCGTTGATGCTGTTGGCGGTGTTACCGTTGATGTCCCTTTCGATTTCTGGGAGCGCTCTGACGTGGATTATTACAAAAAAATCCAATTTAAGCAAGGGCAACAAAACTTAAATGGTGAAGAGGCACTCGCTTACGTCCGTATGCGAAAGCAGGATCCAAACGGCGATTATGGCCGAGCCGCTAGACAAAGACAATTGCTAGCCGCTGTTGCTCAAAAACTGAATTCTGCCTCTACTGTATTTAAAATTAAAGATTTAACAACTGTCGTTGGAAAATATATAAAAACCGACATTCCTATTTCAGATGGACTTGCTCTTTACAATAAACTTTCTGGTTTTGATCCTTCTACAATACAAACGTTAAAACTTGAAGGAGAAGACAAAAAAATAGGCGGTATTTATTACTTCCTTCCGGATCCAATCGGTGTAGAGACGGTACGTAATGAAATAGAAAAAGAACTAGGGGAAAAAGCAAAAACTCCAACAAATCCAAATACAAAAACCGATTCATCAAATCCTGACTCAAATTCTAACTCTAGCGAAAAAGCAAAGAAAGAAACGAACCCGAACAAAACACCAACTGAGCCGCCCCCTTCCACAAATGCTCATGCAGAGTGGATTATGAGAAATCAGGAATAAATGACTGAACGTTTAAAAGTAATGACAATTTTCGGGACACGTCCAGAAGCAATTAAAATGGCACCTCTTGTATTAGAGTTGCAAAAGCATCCAGAAAAAATTGAATCAATTGTGACTGTAACAGCACAACATCGTCAAATGTTAGATCAAGTATTAAGCATCTTTGGAATTACGCCAGATTTCGATTTGAATATTATGAAAGATCGTCAAACTTTAATTGATATTACAACGCGCGGTTTAGAAGGTTTAGACAAAGTAATGAAAGAAGCAAAGCCTGATATTGTCCTTGTACATGGTGATACAACAACAACATTTATTGCTAGCTTAGCTGCTTTTTATAATCAAATTCCAGTAGGGCATGTTGAAGCTGGACTTCGTACATGGGATAAGTATTCTCCATATCCAGAAGAGATGAATCGTCAATTAACAGGTGTAATGGCAGACCTTCATTTCTCACCGACAGCGAAATCAGCAACGAACTTACAGAGAGAAAATAAAGATGAGTCACGCATTTTCATAACAGGAAATACAGCGATTGACGCATTGAAAACGACTGTAAAAGAAATATACAGTCATCCGGTACTAGAGAAGCTTGGAAGTGATCGCCTTGTACTGATGACAGCGCATCGCCGTGAAAACTTAGGTGAACCAATGCGTAATATGTTCCGTGCAATTAAGCGCCTTGTTGATAAACATGAAGATGTGCAAGTCGTGTACCCTGTTCACATGAACCCTGTTGTTCGTGAAACAGCAAATGATATTTTAGGAGAACATAGCCGTATTCATTTAATCGAGCCGCTAGATGTAATTGATTTCCATAATGTTGCAGCTCGTTCATACTTAATGTTAACTGATTCTGGCGGTGTTCAAGAAGAAGCACCATCACTTGGCGTGCCAGTTCTTGTTCTTCGTGATACAACAGAGCGCCCAGAAGGTATTGAGGCAGGCACGTTAAAATTAGCAGGAACAGATGAAGAGACAATCTTTAATCTTGCTGATGAGTTACTATCTGATAAAGAAGCTCATGATAAGATGGCGCAAGCATCTAACCCTTACGGTGATGGTCGTGCATCAGAGCGTATTGTTGAATCAATTTTACAACACTTTAATAAGTAAATGAAAATTACGATAATCGGTACTGGATATGTTGGATTAATTACAGGAGTAGGTTTGGCGAGACTGGGACATTCGGTCACATGTTTTGATATAGATTATGAAAAAATTGAACGGATAAAACAAGGGGATTTCCCTATTTATGAATGTGGCTTACATGAATTAATACATGATGCGTATAAGTGTGCACAGTTAACTTTTACGACAAGTAAATTAAAAGCTTTTAACAATGCTGAATTTATATTTATTGCGGTTGGAACACCATCATTAGCAAATGGGAGAGCTGATTTAACGTATATTAAGCGTGCGTGTGAGGATATTGGGACGTACGTGAATAACGATATTATTGTTGTTACGAAAAGTACGGTTCCTGTAGGTACAAATGAAGCGATGCAGGGATGGATTGAGGCGAAGTTACAAGGGAGGCACAAATTACATGTCGTATCGAATCCAGAGTTTTTACGAGAAGGTTCCGGTATTTATGATTTCTTCCATGGTGATCGCATTGTAATTGGAGCGGATGATGAGAAAGTGGCACGGAAAGTAGAGGATTTGTACAGTGCATTATGCTTACAAACGTATATTACAGATATTAAGAGTGCAGAGATGATTAAATACGCGTCTAATGCATTCTTGGCTACAAAAATTAGCTTTATTAATGAAATTTCAAATATATGTGAGAAGGTAGGAGCAAATGTATTAGATGTAGCAAAAGGAATGGGGATGGATAAGAGAATTGGTACCCATTTTTTACAGGCGGGCATTGGATATGGGGGATCGTGTTTTCCGAAAGATACGAAAGCACTTGTACAAATGGCAGGAAATGTTTCTCATGATTTTCGTTTGTTAAAAGCGGTCATTGAAGTGAATAATAAGCAGCAGTTGTTATTAGTTGAAAAAGCGAAAAAAGTAATAAATATGAATAAGAAACGGGTTGCAGTTCTTGGAGCAGCATTTAAACCGAATACAGACGATATTAGAGAAGCACCATCTCTTATTATCATACAAGAATTGATTGATATAGGTGCGGATGTAGTTGTATACGATCCGAAAGCAATTCAGCATGTACAACAAACATTTGGGAAGACGATACAATATGCTGAATGTATAGATGAATCGATTAGAGGCGCGAGTGCAGTTTTTATCGTAACGGAATGGGAATCTATTCGAACATATCCATTAGAAAAGTATGTACAACTTATGGGGACGGCTATTCTATTTGATGGGAGAAATTGTTATACTAATGAGGATGCTAGAAAGCAAGGAATAGATTACTACTCAGTGGGACGAAAGAATGTTTGTAATAATCATGTTGCTACTATTCGATAAATGGACTCACAAGTGATTTATGCCATTTTGGCATCTTTCATCACTGTACTCGTCGTTACTCCTTTAGTTATTAAATTAGCTTTCAAAATAGGAGCAACAGATAAGCCAAATGCGCGTAAAGTGCACCAAAAGATTATGCCTCGTCTTGGCGGATTAGCAATATTTATCGGTGTAGCTGTAGGATTTGTTGTTGGCGGGTTATATGAACAAAGAATGTTATCGATAACATTAGGTGCGATTATCATTGTAATCATCGGGATTTTAGATGATATGTACGAACTATCTGCGAAAGTAAAATTCGGTGGACAACTATTAGTTGCAGCTATGATTGTAAAAAGTGGATTATTAGTGCAAGTATTATATATTCCAATCCTCGGGGATACTGAACTTGGATGGCTTGCTTATCCAATTACAGTATTTTGGATTGTAGGTATTACAAATGCAATCAACTTAATTGACGGATTAGATGGATTATCCGCTGGAATTTCATCTATCGTACTTGCAACACTAGCATATATGGCTTTCACTAGCCCATGGGGTACTGGAACAGCTATCATTTTACCTCTAGCACTAATTGCACTTGCAAGTACACTTGGATTTTTATTCTATAACTTCCATCCAGCAAAAATTTTCATGGGAGATACAGGAGCACTATTTTTAGGATACTGTATTTCTGTCATCTCGTTACTTGGATTATACAAAAGTGTAACGTTATTCAGCTTCATCGTTCCAGTTATCATTTTAGGTGTACCTATATTTGATACGGCATTCGCGATTATCCGCCGTATCGTAAATAAAAAACCTATTTCAGCACCAGATAAATCGCATTTACATCACCGTTTGCTTGCAATGGGATTCTCTCATCGTAAAACGGTACTAATTATATACGCATTCGGTATCTTCTTTAGTGTAAATGCCATTATTTTCACTAGTGCAACATTATGGTTATCGATTATTCTTCTTTTCATTTTAATCTTCTTCACAGAGATCATTGCTGAAATAATTGGACTTGTACACGAACGTTACAAACCAATTATTTCCTTCTATAAAAAAATGAAAAAACGCGAAGACTAAATGATCAAGCGAATATTTCAATGTATCATTTTATTTTTCACAATTACTATATACACGTCATCTAATCCTGAAGCAACTACAGTTATTCCTGCTGAATATCATCCAAATGCTGAAACGACCTCTCCTACACAAAAGATTGCTTACTTAACATTTGATGACGGACCAAACAAATATACGATGCAAATTTTAAACATTTTAAAAGAAAAGAATGGAAAAGCAACCTTCTTTGTTATTGGTGGAAAAGTACCGCATTACAAAAAGACGATGCAACGATTAATTAAAGACGGACATTATATCGGACTTCATAGTATGTCACACGATGTAAAACGCCTTTATACTGGCGATCCTTCCACTTTAATTACAGAAATGGAACAAACTCAAAACATTGTCCAGCAAGTTACAAAATTAAATACACACCTCGTCCGCGTTCCATACGGTAGCATGCCTTACTTAAAAAAGAATTATCGTGATGCTCTTGTATCAGCTCGATATAAAATGTGGGATTGGACAATTGATACATATGATTGGAAAAGCTATGACAATCCTTCTGCCATACTAGAAAGAGTACGTAATCAAAGTGATGAACAAGTCGAAGTTATTTTAATGCACGATTCGAGTGTCACTGTACAAATACTGCCAAAAGTAATTGACTATTTACAGTCACAAGGATACAAACTTCTTCCTTATAATCCCTCTTCCCATCTCGAAGTTAATTTTTGGAAAGACACAAGATTGTAAATGAAACGAATAGATCTCATTTTTAACGCAATACAAGAAGGAAATTATACAGAAGGTGTAACCGCATCAGAACTCGCTACCCTTCTACAACTAGATCGTGCCAATGTAAGTAGCGACTTAAACAAACTTGTAAAAGATAAACGTTTATTAAAAACAAATACGCGCCCCGTTCGTTTTTATATAGAAACGAACATTTCATTGGAAACGCATTCAAAAGACTTTACTTCATTAGATACATTTGCAGTTGAAAATACGAGCCTTAAAATCGCAATTGAAAAGGCGAAAGCTTCTATTCTCTATCCTCCAAACGGTATGCATACTTTACTGCTAGGAGAAACAGGGGTCGGAAAATCTATGTTTGCTTCTTTAATGCACGAATATGCAATTGAAGTTGAACAACTTCCGAAAAATGCGCCATTTATCGTCTTTAACTGTGCGGATTATGCAAACAATCCACAGCTACTACTTGGACAGTTATTTGGGATTAAAAAAGGGGCTTACACAGGTGCAAGTGATCAAAAAGGGTTAATTGAAAAAGCACATGAAGGAATTCTTTTCTTAGATGAAGTACACCGCCTTCCTCCAGAAGGACAGGAAATGCTTTTCACCTTTATTGATCGCGGAGTATACCGCCGCCTTGGAGAAACAGAAAACGAGCGTAAAGCACAAGTATTAATCATTACTGCAACAACAGAAGAGCCAAATTCATTTTTATTAAAAACATTTACAAGACGTATACCGATGACTGTCACGCTTCCACCACTTCGTGAGCGTACACATAAAGAACGCTTTGCTTTACTGCAACTTTTTTTCACAAATGAAGCAATTCGGCTAAGGAAAGAAATTCATGTTAGCCCGAATACAATGCGGGCTTTCGTCTTTTACAATTGTCCCAATAACATCGGTCAATTAAAAACAGATGTACAAATTGCCTGTGCAAAAGCCTATTCTGATTTTGTGACAAAGAAACGGGATTCTGTCTATGTTTCAAGTACAGATTTACCTTGGTATATGAAAGAAGGACTGTTTATTGAAAGAAAGAGCCGTCACCTATACCAAATACCAAATGAAACATTTGTATTTACAGGTGATGAAGGCTGGAGTAAGCATAAAACAGAAGATGAAAAACGTTCTTCTATTTACGACTATATTGATTATAAATATGAAGAGCTTCAAGCACGCGGTATTGAAGAGGAAGAATTAGAATTACTAATAGAAAATGATATTCAAAGCTTTTTCGTACAATATTTTAACCAAATGTCCAAAAAGACAAGCCATGAAAATGTTTTTAAAATTGTTGATCGTAACATCGTTGCCGTATGTGAAAAAATTGCGGAACTCGCTGAAAAACATTTATCTAAGACGTTTGATGAAAAAGTCTTTCTCGCATTAAGTTTACATGTACAGACAACTCTACAACGTTTACAAAGCGGGAAGCAAATTCATCATCCACAATTGAATCAAATTCGTACGAAATATAAAGAAGCTTTTTCCGTAGCTATGCAATGCATTCAACTATTGGAAGAAGAATTACAAATAACAATGCCCATGGATGAAGCTGGCTTCTTAACAATGTTCTTCGTTGTTGATCCAATTCCTGCTTCCCAAACAGAAGTAAAAGTATTAATATTAGCGCACGGTAATGGCATCGCAACAGAAATGGCAAACGTTGCAAACGAACTCCTCGGTATTGATGAAGTGACCGGTATTGATATGCCGCTACATGAATCACCGAAAGATTTCTTAGAGCGGGTTAAAGTGTATATGAAAACACTTCAAAATGTAAACGGGCTTCTCTTACTTGTTGATATGGGGTCTCTTGCTTATATCGGTGATATATTAGAAACTGAATTCAAAATTCCTGTACGTGTCCTTTCCATGACAAGTACTCCACACGCACTAGAAGCAGCTCGAAAAGCTCAGCTCGGCTATTCATTAGATGCACTATATGAAACAGTAAAGAACTTAACACCGTTCTATTTAAACGTACAAGAAGAAAAGAAAAAGCCACTATCACCAATGAAGTCTGTTATTTTAACAGCTTGTTTAACTGGTGAAGGAAGTGCCTTAGCTATTCAAAAAATGTTAGAGAACTATTTACGATTTGATAAAGAATTAATTGAAATTATTCCAATTAGCATCGTCCATGAAAAAGATTTAACGAAAATGATTGAGAACATAAAAAAAGAGCGTAATATCATTTGTATCGTCACAAATTTCGATGTGCAAGTCCCATGTTTAACATATCATTTCCAAGATATTGTGAACTACACAGCGATTCAGCCAATTCAAGAATTAATTACGTATGAAGAAACATATGCGAAAATGGCCGATATTCTTGAACAACAAATGCAGCGTAACGACGGGGCATTACTAATTAAAACAATTCGTTACGCACTAAATACAATTCAAGAATTAATTTCCTTGCAGCTAACTCCTGATAGCTTAATGGGTGTTATTTTGCATATGAGCTGTATGGTTGATCGGCTTCAAAAAGGAGAAAAACTTCTTCCTCATCCTGATAAAGAAAAAAGAAGACAAGATGAGTACTGGATGTATATGAAAGTGAAAAAAGCATTACAACCAATTGAAAATACATTTGAAATACAAATACCAGATGATGAAGTATTCTATATCATGGACTTCTTTATTAAAAATCAGCCTGTTAAAAGTTAAATGACAACACACTTTTTTGCTAGGTTAACAGGGAAGAGGGAATTGCCTCCTGTAAATACAGAAGCTTTTGGGGTAGCAGAGTTTATTTTTAGTGATGATTTAACGAAGTTGCATTACAGGGTAATATTAAAAAATATAGAAAAGGTCACGTCGTGTCAAATTCATTTAGGGAAGTCCAGTCAAATTGGTCCTGTTGTTTTCTATTTATACGGTCCGCTAGAACAAGGCATTAGTTTGAATGAGGGAAGTATTACTGGTGCCGTAAATGTGGAGGAATTCGAAGGGCCTTTACAAGGAAAATCCCTTGTTCATTTTCTCCAAGAAACTATTCAAGCTAATGTATATGTAAATGTTCATACGAAATCACATAAAAAAGGAGAAATAAGAGGACGGATTAGAAAAGTAAAGAAGTAATTGAAAAATAACAACTACTCTTTTCGATTATTATTCGAGATTTTTCTCGTCTCATTTAAATTAGGACTTACTTCATTCGGTGGTCCTGTCGCTCATCTTGGTTATTTCCACCACGAATATGTGCAAAAAAGAAAATGGCTGGATGAAAAAAGTTATGGAGACTTAGTAGCACTGTGTCAATTCCTTCCTGGTCCCGCTAGTAGTCAAGTCGGTATGGGCGTTGGATTATTAAGGGGCGGGCTATTAGGAGCAATTATCTCTTGGATTGGTTTCACCCTCCCTTCTGTTCTCGTTTTAGTCTTTTTTGCTTCATTCCTTAATAAATTCGAAATTGGAAGTACAGGATGGATTCATGGACTCAAACTTGTAGCAGTCGCAATTGTCGCTCATGCAATATGGGGGATGGCGCAAAAGCTAACACCGGACCGAAACCGTGCAACAATTGCTATTGTAACTGCCGCGATTGCTTTGTTATGGCCAATTAGCTGGACACAAATCATTCTCATTGTACTTTCAGGGCTGATCGGCTGGATTTTATACAAAGCTCCTCAAAACGTTCAATCATATAAAATACAAGTTCCTATTTCTAAAACGATGGCTAGTTCTTGTCTCATTTTATTTTTCGGACTATTACTATTGCTACCAATACTGCGACCGCTCTCTCCTCATATCGCATTATTTGATAGCTTTTATCGTTCTGGTTCTCTCGTATTTGGCGGAGGACACGTCGTACTACCTCTTCTTGAAAGTGAGTTTGTACAGAACGGACTGATGACAAAAGAACAATTTTTAGCTGGATACGGATTAACACAAGCGGTGCCAGGACCTCTCTTTACATTTGCTTCTTATATAGGGGCAGTGCTAAACGGAACCGCCGGAGCAGTAATCGCAACAATCGCTATCTTCCTTCCTGCCTTTTTGCTCGTTATTGGTGTTTTACCATTTTGGGACAGTATAAGAAAGGTACCCGCTATGCAAGGCGCATTACTCGGTGTTAACGCCGCAGTTGTCGGTATTTTAATTGCCGCTTTTTACGATCCAATTTGGACGAGTACAATTATGAAGGCTTCAGATTTTGTCTTTGCATCTCTTCTTTTTGGCTTACTAGCTTTTTGGAAAACACCACCTTGGATTATCGTTATCCTCGGGTCTTTTGGTGGATATGTTATATCTATTTTATAAATGATTAAGTTAATTGTAAACGCAGATGATTTCGGTCTTACAGAAGGTACAAATTACGGCATTATCGATGGACATATAAATGGACTTGTAAATTCAACGACGATGATGATGAATATGCCAGGAACAGAGCATGCAGTACACTTAGCGAAAGAGTATAAAACGCTAGGAGTAGGAGTGCATCTCGTATTAACGGCAGGAGAACCACTTTTAAAGGATGTACCATCCCTTGTAGGGAAAGATGGGGCGTTCCATAAACAACGTGTTGTAAGGGAAGGGAATATAAATCCTGAAGAAGTTGAGAGAGAATGGACTGCTCAAATTGAGAAATTTTTATCTTACGGATTAACACCAACTCATTTAGATAGTCATCATCATGTGCATGGATTAAAGGTTTTACACGATGTTCTTGAGACGTTAGCAAGTAAATATAACGTTCCGATTCGTCGTTGTGAGGAAGATAGAGCAGTGCGCCCATTTTCTGATGTATTTTACAGCGATTTTTACGCGGATGGTGTGACGGAAGATTACTTTTCCAAGTTAAGAGGAAGAGTGAAGGATGAACAAACGATAGAAATTATGGTACATCCGGCGTATATTGATCCAGAGCTTGTGAAACGTTCTTCTTACGTAATGGATCGTGTGAAAGAATTGCGTATTTTAACGGAGAGTGAGTTACCTGAAGGAATAGAGCTTGTGAAGTTTTAAATGACTGGAATTAAAATTGCTACAATCGGCGGTGGATCTAGTTATACACCAGAATTAATTGAAGGATTTATTAAACGTTATGATGAGCTTCCTGTTCGTGAAATTTGGTTAGTAGATATTGAGGCAGGAAAAGAAAAGTTAGAAATCGTTGGTAACTTAGCGAAACGTATGGTGAAAAAATCTGGTTTACCAATCGAGGTACATTTAACGCTTGATCGTCGCGAAGCATTAAAAGATGCTGACTTCGTAACAACGCAGCTTCGCGTAGGTTTATTAGAAGCTCGTGCAAAAGATGAAGCAATTCCGTTAAAATATGATGTAATCGGTCAGGAAACGAATGGTCCTGGTGGTTTATTTAAAGCGCTGAGAACGATTCCTGTTATTTTAGATATTTGTAAAGATATGGAGGAACTTTGTCCAAATGCATGGTTAATTAACTTTGCTAACCCAGCTGGTATGGTAACAGAAGCTGTCCTTCGCTATACAAATATTCAAAGAGTAGTCGGTCTATGTAACGTTCCAATCGGAATTCGCATGGGTCTTGCGAGATTACTTGAAGTAGATGCAAGTCGTGTACATGTTGATTTCGCAGGTTTAAACCATATGGTATACGGATTAGACGTATATTTAGATGGCGTAAGTGTAATGGATCGAGTGTTAGAGCTTGTAACAGATCCAGAAAAGCAAATTACGATGGAAAATATCGCCGCTCTTAATTGGGAGCCAGACTTTATTCGCGGTCTTCGCGCAATTCCATGTCCATATCATCGTTATTACTACAAAACACGTGAAATGTTAGAAGAAGAGAAAGAAGCTTCAATTGAAAAAGGTACACGTGCAGAAGTAGTAAAACAATTAGAAGATGATTTATTCGAGTTATATAAAGACCCGAATTTAGATATTAAGCCACCACAATTAGAAAAACGTGGCGGAGCTTATTACAGTGATGCGGCATGTAGCTTAATTACGTCTATTTACAATAATAAAGGTGATATCCAGCCTGTTAATACAAGAAACAACGGAACAATTGCAAGTTTACCACATGATTCGGCTGTTGAAGTGAACTGTATTATTACGAAAGAAGGCCCAAAACCAATTGCGGTCGGAGATCTTCCAGTACCAGTTCGCGGTTTAGTACAGCAAATTAAATCATTCGAGCGCACAACAATTGAAGCTGCTGTTACAGGGGATTATCATAAAGCGCTGCTTGCTATGACAATTAACCCACTTGTACCATCAGATAAAGTTGCAAAACAAATTTTAGATGAAATGTTGGAAGCACATAAAGAGTATCTTCCACAGTTCTTCAAAAAGGTAGAGAAATAAATGATGACTACAGCAGAACAAATTCCATTCCAATTAATTTTAAATAGTGGTAATGCACGAAGCTTTGCGATGGAGGCACTTCAATTTGCCAAACAGGGGAAAATGGCAGAGGCTGATGAAGCGATGGTAAAGGCGAAAGAAGCGATTAATGAAGCGCATCATTTCCAAACAGAGCTCATACAATCAGAAGCAAGAGGAGAAAAAACAGAGATTAGTGTTCTTTTAATTCACGCACAAGATCATTTAATGAATGCGATTACAGTAAAAGAATTAGCAGCAGAATTTATTGACCTTTATAAAAAGTTAGAAGCGAAAGGGGAATAAATGCAAAAATTTATTGCATTTATGGAGAAGTATATTGTTCCTGTCGCTGGTAAAATCGGATCGCAACGTCACTTAGCTGCGATCCGTGATGGATTTATTGCAGTTATGCCACTTATTTTAGTTGGTGCATTGGCATCACTAATTAATGGTTTTCCGTCTGAAGCTTTCCAAGAGTTCATGAAAGGTTTATTTGGTGAAACGTGGAAACAAGTTGGCGGTGGAATGTGGACTGGTTCTTTCGCAATTCTAGCACTAATCATAGCATTTACAACAAGTTATAACTTAGCAAAATCTTACGGCGTTGATGGTTTGTCAGCAGGTATTATTTCATTTGGTGCGTTAATTATTCTTACGCCAACAACACCGAAAGAAGGCGGATTGAACTTAGCTTGGACAGGGGCACAAGGGTTATTCGTAGCAATTATCGTGGCACTCCTTGTTACTGAGGTATTCCGTTTCTTTGTACAAAGAAACATTACTTTTAAAATGCCTGATGGAGTACCACCGGCAGTTTTAAGATCTTTCGCAGCTATAGTTCCAGCATTTGTTATCTTAACAGTAGTTGCAGGTATTCAATTAGCAGTGAAATTAGCTGGTACAAGTGTTCATGAATTTATCTTTAATACGATTCAATCACCACTGCAAAGTTTAGCAGGGACATTACCAAGTGCAATTGTCATTGTACTCCTTGTTCATCTTCTTTGGTTCTTTGGTTTACATGGGCCAAATATCGTTGGTGGTATTATTGAGCCACTATACTTACCGGCATTAGAGAAAAATATGAAGTTATTCCAAGGTGGTACATCTGCATTTGATGTTCCAAACATTATTACAAAACCATTCTTTGATACTTTCGTATATCTTGGTGGTTCTGGTGCAACATTAGCGTTCTTAGTGGTCGTATTACTTGTAGCAAAAAGTGCACAATTACGCGGTGTATCTCGCTTATCAATTGGACCAGGTGCATTCAATATTAACGAACCAGTAATCTTTGGTACACCAATTATTTTAAATCCAATTTTATTCTTACCGTTTATCCTAACACCAATTGTATTAGTAATTACTTCTTATACAGCTATATCTATTGGTTGGGTACCAAAAACAGTTGTGATGATTCCATGGGCAACACCACCAATTATTAGTGGTTATCTTGTAACAGGTGGGCATCTTTCAGGTGCAATTCTACAGTTATTCAACTTTGTAATTGCGATGGTAATCTACTATCCATTCGTTGTATTATCTGACCGTTCTGTTGTTCGTACTGAAAAAGCAGCAGCACAAGGAAATAACAACTCTGTACCTATGTAAATGAATATTTTATTATGTTGCTCAGCAGGGATGTCTACAAGTTTACTAGTTACAAAAATGGAAGCGGCTGCAAAAGCTCGCGGTCTAGAAGGAAAGATTTGGGCTGTATCTGGGGATGCAGTAAAAACAAATATCGATCAAGCAGATGTATTATTACTAGGACCACAAGTTCGTTACATGCTTTCTTCAATGAAAACGCTTGCTGATGAGAGAAACGTTGGAATCGACGTTATCAATCCAATGCACTACGGCATGATGAATGGAGAAGCAGTTTTAGATCACGCATTAACACTTAAAAAATAAATGCCAAAACATAGAAAACAAAGCAAAATAAAGATTTATAGAATAACAAGCTATAAAAAAGACGAGCGCTCTGAATTAGACTCTGACAAATTTGAACTAGAACAGCAGGAAATAGAAAATAAGCAGGACAAGCAAGACAAACAGGACAAACAAGATAAACCAGATAAGCAAGACAAGCACGACAAACAAGACAAACAAGACAAGCAGGACAAACAGGACAAACAAGACAAACAAGACAAACAAGACAAACAGGACAAACAGGACAAACAGACAAACAAGACAAACAAGACAAACAAGACAAACAAGACAAACAAGACAAACAGGACAAACAAGTACAATCGGAAAATGTAGTTGGACAAACAACTACAATTTAGTTCCGTTGATGAGCAAATTTATCATGAAGCACTTGTGCATCCGATTATGTCAAAGGTAATTGATCCAAAACGTGTTCTCATATTAGGCGGTGGCGATGGGCTTGCTTTACGGGAAGTTTTGAAATATGAAACGGTGCTACATGTAGACCTTGTTGATCTAGACGAGGCAATGATTAATATGGCGCGTAACGTTCCTGAATTAGTTTCTTTGAACAAAAGTGCATTTTTTGATAATCGTGTGAATGTGCACGTATGCGATGCAAAAGAGTTTTTGAATTCTCCTTCCTCTCTATACGATGTAATCATCATTGATTTCCCTGATCCAGCGACAGAGTTATTAAGTACTTTATATACAAGCGAACTTTTTGCTCGTATAGCTACGTTTTTAACAGAAGATGGTGCGTTCGTCTGCCAATCTAATTCACCTGCTGATGCACCTCTAGTATATTGGAGTATCGGTAATACAATTGAAAATGCCGGCTTAATTGTAAAAAGCTATCATATAATTGTTCCTTCTTTCGGAACTGACTGGGGATTTCACATTGCTGCTAACTCCTCACATGTACTCAATCAAATTGAACAATTATACGTAGTACCAACTCCTCGAACATTGCCTGCTCTTCTTTTCCCCTTATTTCAATTTAAAGAAGAACATCTAGAACAACATAACCATGCTCTTGTAAATTCGGAATCGAACCTTATCCTACATCAATGTTACAAACAGGAAATGGAGTTTTGAATGGAATATTCTACTTTCGGTAAGCATATAATAGTAGATTTATGGGGAGTGGATTTTTCCCTATTAGATGATATTCACTTTTTAGAATATCATTTAGTTAACGCTGCCGATCGCTCTGGTGCCCATGTTTTAAACGTAAGTACAAAAGAATTCGATCCGCATGGTGTTACTGTTTTAGTTTTACTATCAGAAAGCCACCTTTCTATTCACACTTATCCGGAAAAAAACTTTGCAGCAATCGATTGTTATACTTGTGGTACAACTGTTGAACCGCAAATGGCGATTGATTATATCGTAAATATATTAAACCGGAGCAGATGCAAATAAATGGATACGATAGAAACGAAAGCTTTTCATCTAATCTTGCATGGGGGAAATGCGAGAAGTTGCTCAATGGAAGCAATTGATTGCGCAAAGCGTGGAGAATTTACAGAAGCAGAAGCTAAATTACAAGAAGCGTTAGAGGAATTAAAAGAGGCGCACCGTGTACAAACGGAGCTTATACAGAAAGAAGCTGGTGGTGAAAAGACCGAAGTTACCCTTCTGATGGTACACGCGCAAGATCATTTAATGAATGCGATTACGGTGAAGGAATTAGCGAGTGAATTTGTAGAGTTATATAGGAAGATGTCAGTAAATGAATGAATGATACGGTTTTTAGAAAAATATGTAATGCCGGTAGCAGGAAAAGTTGCAGAGCAGAGGCATTTGCAAGCTATACGTGATGGAATTATTTTAACGATGCCTTTCTTAATTATTGGATCATTTTTTCTTATTATTAGTGCATTGCCAATACCAGGTTATAATGATTTTATGGCAGGTTTGTTTGGTGAGAATTGGCAGAGAGCTTTGGGGTATCCAGTTAGTGCAACTTTTAATATAATGGCTTTAATAGCTGTTTTTGGAATCGCTTACAGACTTGGGGAATATTATAAAGTGGATGCTTTAGCATCCGGGGCATTGTCGCTTGTGACATTTTTACTTGCGACTCCATTTCAAGTTGCATATATTATACCAAGTACAAAAGAGAGTGTACTTGTCGAAGGAGCTATCCCAGCTGCATTAATGGGAAGCCAAGGGTTGTTTGTAGCAATGATTATTGCACTTATATCTACTGAACTTTATCGGTTTATTGTACAAAAAAAGATAATTATAAAGATGCCAGAGACAGTTCCACCAGCTGTGACGCGTTCATTTGCGGCACTTGTTCCAGGATTTATTGTTGTAACGGCTATTTGGATTTTGCGCTTAATTATAGAAAATACTTCTTTTGGCAGTATCCATAATATTGTGGGGCAAATTTTACAGGAGCCACTTAGTGTACTTGGTGCTAGTCTTTGGGGCGCAATAATAGCAGTTATTCTCGTTCATGTTCTTTGGTCGTGTGGAATTCATGGTGCTACTATTGTTGGTGGTGTAATGAGCCCCGTTTGGTTATCGTTAATGGATCAAAATCGAGTTGCTTTTCAAGCAGAGCAAGATGTACCAAATACGATTACCGCACAGTTTTTTGATTTATGGATTTATATGGGCGGTTCCGGTGCAACACTTGCTTTAGTTGTAGGAATGTTATTGTTTGCACGAAGTCAGCAATTAAAAAGTTTAGGGAGATTGTCAATTGCGCCTGGTATATTTAATATTAATGAGATGGTAACTTTTGGTATGCCGATTGTGATGAATCCACTTTTACTTATTCCATTTATATTAGTTCCAGTCGTGTTAACAATTGTTTCTTACTTTGCAATGGAATGGGGATTAGTTGCTCGCCCGAGTGGAGCTGCTGTACCTTGGACGACACCAATTCTATTTAGTGGATATTTAGGATCGGGCGGGAAAATTTCAGGCGTTGTTTTACAACTTGTTAACTTTGCGCTTGCATTCTTCATTTATTTACCGTTCTTAAAAATATGGGATAAACAAAAATTAGCTGAAGAAAAGGGGGAGTAAATGAATATTTTACTTTGCTGTGCAGCGGGAATGTCTTCCAGCTTGATTGTTACAAAAATGGAGAAAGCAGCAGAGGCAAGAGGAATAGAGGTAAAGATTTGGGCAGTATCAGGTTCTGAAGTGAACAGTCATATTGATGAAGCGGATGTACTGCTACTTGGGCCACAAGTACGTTATTTATTACCGAAAATGAAAGAACTATGTAAGGAGAAAGGGATACCTGTTGATGTCATTCAATCCGTCCATTACGGACTTTGTAATGGAGAAGCTATCTTGCAAGCAGCTTTGTCAATGAAACCATGAATGAAGGCATATCGCTTTCCACTTATTTTATTATCTTCTATCCTAATTGGTGGTTTCATTGGTTATTTCATGGGTGCCGATGCAGTTGCTTTAAAGCCGCTTGGTGACATTTTCTTAAACTTAATGTTTACGATTGTTGTACCGTTAGTGTTCTTTAGCATCGCGTCATCTATTGCTAATATGGATGGATTAAAACGTTTCGGTAAAATTATGTCTAGTATGGCTGGGACTTTCTTATTTACGAGTATTTTAGCTGCTATTTTTATGATTATTGTCGTGAAAGTATTCCCACCAGCACAAGGTGTTGTATTAGAATTGACACAACCTGACAAAGCTGAAAAAGCAGTTAGTGTTGCAGATCAAATCGTTGGTATTCTAACAGTATCTGACTTCTCGAAGTTACTATCTCGTGAAAATATGTTAGCTCTTATTTTCTTCTCTATTTTAATGGGGGTTGCAACTTCAGCAGTTGGTGAAAAAGGAAAACCGTTCGCTACATTTTTACAAGCTGGTGCAGAAATTTCAATGAAAGTCGTATCTTTCATTATGTACTACGCTCCAATCGGACTTGCTGCTTACTTCGCAGCATTAGTTGGTGAATTCGGACCACAACTTCTTGGAACTTACTTCCGAGCAGCAATGGTATACTATCCAGCTTCTCTAATTTACTTCTTTGTATTCTTTACGTTCTATGCATACCTTGCAGGTCGCAAGCAAGGTGTACAAATATTTTGGAAGAACATGGTTTCTCCTACAGTTACCTCTCTTGCAACTTGTAGTAGTGCCGCTAGTATTCCAGCGAACTTAGACGCAACGAAGAAAATGGGTATTTCTTCTGACGTTCGTGAAACAGTTGTCCTTCTTGGATCTACACTTCATAAAGACGGATCTGTTTTAGGCGGCGTATTAAAAATTGCTTTCTTATTCGGTATTTTCAACATGGAATTTGAAGGACCGAAAACATTAGCAATCGCACTTGTTGTTTCTCTATTAGTAGGAACAGTAATGGGCGCTATTCCAGGCGGAGGTATGATTGGTGAAATGTTAATCGTTTCTCTATACGGCTTCCCGCCAGAAGCATTACCAATTATCGCAGCAATTAGTACAATTATTGATCCTCCTGCAACGATGTTAAACGTAACAGCAGATAATGCTTGTGCCGTAATGACAGCTCGCCTTGTAGAAGGTAAGAACTGGATCAAAAATAAATTTGCTTAAATGGAGAAGGAGATGGAAACAATGACACAAAGCGCACCGGAATTTAAAGTTTTGCAAAGCATTGCATTTCTTGCTGTCGTTTTGCAAAGTTCCTTATTATATACAATGAATCAAGGAAATGTCTTACTTGAACAATCCCTCATCATGGGAATGTTATTTAATCTCGCAAAGTTTTCAGCACCTGCATTCATATTTATCGTTGGGTTTCACCTAATTCGTCACTATACAAAACAATTAGTATACAAAGAATATATTTCTGAAAAAGCCACACACTTACTCATTCCTTATTTCTTTTGGTCTATTCTTTACTTATTAACAACAAACGATATTATGACATTACAAGGCGGGATAAAAAGTTTACTACTCGGAACAGCCGCACCTCATCTTTGGTACGTTATTATGATGTTCCAAATTCATTTATTATTCCCTTTACTATGCACACTATTTTATTGGTTTCAAAAACGAACAGAAAATAAAAAAGACATATATAAATATATGACCATTTTCGCCTGTCTATATTTTCTTTTAATGTGGTATTCTTCTCACTATATTTTTAATGGAGAAAAACTGACGAGTTCAACCATTTTACATTATACAGATCGTTCCTTCTTCTTCTACTCATTCTACTTCGTCATGGGAGGAATAGCTGCTGTATCATTAAAAACTTGGCGTATATTTGTCATGAAACATATCCCGCTTATCACAATATTATTTTTCATCTTATTTTTATTCATCAATTATGAGTTATTTAGTTTTTACGGAGCAAACTCTATTCATTTAACTGTCTCTACTTATTTAAAACCTTCTATGTTTTTATATATCGTTTGTGAAATTATGATACTTTACGTGCTATCTATTACAATCGTACAGCGACGCGGTTTCTTATATAAAGCTTTACGATTTATCGGAAATTACACGTATGGTGCTTATTTAGCTCACTTTTTCTTCTTGCAACTATGTACAAAATTTCTTTCTTTATTCACACTGCAAGAAAACACAATATTATATAGCCTATTATTATTTACAATAACGGCTACAATCTCGATTTCAGCAATGGTCATTTGCAGTACACTACCACTTCATACGTGGATGACAGGACCTTCTCCTACGACAAATATAAGATGGGCGAAGATTCTATTAGGAAAGAATCATGAGAAAGTATGTAAACCATATCTTTGAATGATTAATCAAATTGGACAAATTATGTTATATGTAAATAATCAAGATGAAGCCGTACAATTTTGGACTGAGACAGTAGGATTCCAAATTATTGCGGAAGAAAATAACGGACAAGGGTTTCGCTGGATTGAAATTGCGCCAGCAAAAGAAGCAGGAACAAGCATCGTCCTTCACGATAAAGCGTTAATTGCGAAGATGCAACCTGAATTAAACTTAGGTACTCCTTCACTTATGTTCTTCGCTAATAACTTGGATCAACTGTATAAAGATCTTTCTGAGAAAGGTGTTACAGTTGGACAAGTTGTAGATTTACCTACTGGTAGAGCATTTAACTTTGCTGATAATGAAAACAATTACTTTGCGGTAATGGAACGCAAATAAATGAAGGTAATTCAACTTATATTTAAAGATTGGAAGGCGATGTGGCACCATAAACATGGACGTATCGCTTTAATTTTTTTGTTAATCGTTCCTTTAATTTATTCAGGGTTCTTCTTAGCCGGATATTGGGATCCATACGGACGATTAGATAAATTACCTGTTGCAGTTGTGAATTTAGATAAAGGTGCTGCAATGGATGAAAAAACAATTCATGCAGGAGACGACTTTGTTAAAAATTTAAAAGAGAATAAGGAACTGGCTTTTCATTTCGTATCAGAAAAAAATGCTGATGAAGGGTTAAAAGAAGATAAGTATTATATGGTTGTTACGATTCCGGAAGATTTCTCTAAAAAGGTAAGTACACTTATGGATGAGAAACCAGAGCCGGCAAAGTTGCAGTACAAAGTAAATCCAGGTAAAAACTTTGTAGCAGCTCAAATTGGAACGACAGCTGTTGAAAATATGAAAACAAAAATTTCAAATAGTATTACGAAATCTTATACAGAAGGTGTCTTTTCAAAGTTTCAAGATTTGGCACAGGGGTTGAGTGATGCAAGTAACGGTGCTGGGAAGTTACTTGAAGGAACGACGGATGCAAAAAATGGGACGAATCAGCTCGCAGATGGTATTCACCGTTTAAGTGACGGGACGTCGAAATTAAAAGAAGGAAGTGACAAGCTTGCGTCTAATCAATCTGCCTTAACTGGGGGAGCAAATGAGCTAAGTCAAGGAGCGACATCACTTCATAGTGGTCTGGAATTACTAGCGCAGGGTGAAGAAACTTTACAATCAGGAGTTAGTGAATTAAGTGCTGGTACAAATGAATGGGTGAACGGAAGTGAGAAACTTGCTGAGGGACAAGTGAAAGCGGATGATGCGGCAAGTAGTGTGAAGAAGCAATTAGAGGAGTACATGAAAAGTCATCCAGAAGCACAGCAAGATCCTGCTTTTCAAAAAATCGTTGCTACTTCTAACGGATTAGCTAAAGCAACAAATATTTTAAATAATAGCCAACAACAATTGACACAAGGCGCGAAGAAGCTTGCTGACGGTCAGCGTAAAGTTGAAGAAGGCATGAATACATTCGGAGTTAAGTTAAATGAAGCTACTGCTGGAACGAAAAAGATAGCAGATGGTGCGGCAAATCTAGCTGATGGATTTACGAAGTGGGGCAATGGATTTACATCATTACAAGAAGGTGTAAATCAGCTTACGAGTGGTGGAACAGAGCTGAATAATGGCGCTGGCAAGTTAGTGAATGGTCTTATTAAACTTGATGATGGTGCGAAAGAACTTGCTACGAAATTAGGAGAGGGCGCAGAGAAGATAGCGGATGTCCGCAATGATGATGCACGCAATACGATGTTCTCGGAGCCAGTTCAATTAGTGAAGTCAACAGTTTCTGACGTACCTAACTACGGTTCAGGTATTGCACCATATTTCTTATCACTTGCATTTTATGTCGGCGGAATTATGGCATCAAATATTTTACCGCTTGGCCGTAGACAAAATATGAAGGTAAGCGGAACGGTACATTTTATTAATAAACTAGGATTAGTATATTTAATTGGACTCATTCAAGCGCTACTTGTAGATGTGGTTGTGCTAGGAGTTATGAAATTAGAAGTTGCAAGTGTGCCACTCTTTGTTTTATCAAGTATCGTTATTTCCTTTACGTTCATGACATTTATTCTTATGCTAGTAACGGTATTTGGTCTTGTTGGGAAGTTTGCGGCAGTAACACTTCTCGTCTTGCAATTAGCGACGAGTGGAGGGACTTTCCCAGGAGAATTAAACGTAGCTGTTCTTAGTAAAATCGGACAGTTTCTCCCAATGTCTCATTCTCTTAGAGGATTACAAGATGTTATCTCTTTAGGAGATTGGTCGCAATTAAGAATGCAAATTTTAATATTGTTATGTTACCTCGTTGTTGCTGGCGGAATTACTTGGATCACGAGTCATATACAGCATAGAGAAACGAATGCAGAACAAGTTTCTTAAATGGAACTGCTCCAATTAAAATACTTTCAAACAGTCGCACGACTAGAACATATGACAAAAGCAGCTGAAGAATTGCATATCGCGCAGCCTTCACTTAGTAAAACAATCGCTAGACTAGAAAAGGACTTAGGCGTCCCCTTATTTGATCGCCAAGGTCGACAGATTGCATTAAACTCTTTCGGAAAAGTATTTTTAAAACGAGTAGAACGCATTTTTCATGAATTAAGTGAAGGAGAACGAGAAATTAAAGATTTAGCTGCATTACAACAAGGCTCTATTACGCTAGCCGTTTCTATTCCGCGAATATTACCAGAACTACTCGGTTCTTTTTTACTAGAACATCCTAACGTTCGATTCCAACAATTTCTCGCATCTACTCCTTCTATGAAGCGGCAACTAGATAATATGGAAATTGATTTTTGTATCTCCTCTGTGCCAATTGAAGGCGAGGAAATGGTTTGGGAACCACTTATTACAGAAGAAATTTTCTTAGCTGTTCCTTCAGGCCATCGGTTATCAAACCGTGAAAGTATCTATTTGCATGAAGTAAAAGACGAATCGTTTATTAGTATGAATACTGGCTACGGATTTCGGCACTTAACAGATGAATTTTGTAAAGAAGCTGGTTTTACTCCACATATCGCTTTTGAAGTAGATGAACCGACCGTTATTAGCGATCTCATTAAACAAGGTCTCGGCATCGCCTTTGTCCCAAGTTTAACTTTATTAAAAAACTCTACTTTAGCATCAAATAAGTTATGTATTATTGAACCTAATTGCGAACGAACCATCGGCTTAAGTTGGTCAAAGAAACGCTATTTATCAAAAACTGCCCAGCAATTCCGTGAATTCGTGATTGACTACTTCTCCAATATTAGGTCATAAGTGAAAAGATTGCGAAAACGTTTATATATAGGGATTGGAGTTATTCTCTTAATCGCCTTAGGTGGAATTGTATTTTGGTCAGCCTTACAAGGAAACCGTACGGAACATTTTATTTTAAGACATATGGTGAATGAAAATGGGACACTTGCCACCTATCGTTTAGAAGATACAAAGGCAGGTACTGGGGAAGCGAAAGGCCGTGAAGCTTTATCAGAATCGGCAGGGCTATGGCTACAATATACATTGGATAAAGATGATCAAGCGTTATTTGATGAACAAGTAAAGGTCGTTCAAAATAACTTTGTACATAAGGATTGTATCGTTTTATGGAAAGTCTCTGAAAAGGGAGAAATGCAGTCAGCTACAAATGCACTTATAGATGATTTTCGTATTATAGAACAATTATATCGTGCTTATGAAATGTATAAGGAAGATCGTTATAAAAATCTTGCAGATCAATTGAGTGATGCTGTACTTCGTTACAATAAGAAAGATAATTATTACGTTGATTATTATGACGCGGATGCAGGGAAGCAAAGTGATTTTGCAACAACATCATACATAAATCCGCATGCATTCTCGTACATGAAAAAATACGGAAAAGTTTCTGCTGAGCAGTATCAAGAAGTGGTTCAATTTCTAGCGGATTATCCAAGGCACGGCTGGGCATTCCCGAAAGAGTATAAGGAAGATGGTACATTTACGTACGATAAAGAAGTGAATCTTATTGACCAATCATACGTTGCTTATCATCGTAGTCTAGGTGGTCTTTCATCAGATGCTTATTTGGAATTCATAAAGAAGAAGTTCCAGAAGGACGGAAAGTTATACGGCCGTTATAATTTAGAAACGGGAAAACAAACTGTGGATTATGAATCACCAGCTGCTTACGGATTAACGATTTTGTACGTACTACAAACAGGTGATACAAAGTTTGCGACGGAATTGTATGAACATATGGCCACATTCCGAAATGATAATGTATTTAGTAGATATTACGGTGGGTACGTAACAGGAGAAAATAATAATACGCATATTTTTGATAATGTACTACCACTTTTAGCTGAAATGGAATTAGAGAAGAGTAAGAAATAGATGAATAGAAAGAAATTATCATTTAATAATATTTTGTTTGTTTTTTATCTAGGAATATTTTATAATCTTTTATGCGAACATAAGTTCTGTTTTGTGGTTGAAGAAGTTTATGTGAAATGGAGAGGGTGTTTTATGTATCCTGAAGTCATTAAAAAGATGGCGTTTTCAAAAGAGCATAGAGATTTATTATTGAAGTTATATAATAAAGAAATTACACGTCGTGAATATGACCGACTTGTGGAATCACTATATAGACCTTCTAAAGAGGTTTGTGAGGGGTAGATGGATACCGTAACATTAGCAAGAGCGTTTTTTGGTTCTTCATTAGCATTTCACATTATCTTTGCAACACTTGGAGTCGGGCTTTCTTTGATGATTTTTATAAGTGAGATACTCTATCACTGGAAGAAAGATTCCGACTATGCCATTATGGCGAAAAGATGGACAAAGGCGTTTGCTATTCTTCTCGGTGTAGCAATTCCAACTGGAACAATTGTTGGTGTACAAATCTCACTTCTTTGGCCTGGTTTCGCCAAAATTGTTGGGCAAGTTATTTCTGTTCCCTTTCAAATTGAGATTTTCGCCTTCTTTTTAGAGGCTTTATTCATGTCTATTTATGTATATGCAGCTGATAAATTACCTCCATTCATGAGATTAATCTCACTCTTTTTCGTCATGATTGGTGCCACGGCATCCGCCGTGCTTATTACATCAGCAAATACATGGATGAATACACCCGCAGGCTTTTCCATGGGACCAGATGGATCGGTTTTTAACGTTGATCCGTGGAAAGCTTTCTTTAATCCAAGCTTTGGTACAAGCGCATTCCACGTCGTTATTACAGCCTATGCAACTGGAGCAGCAGTCATTGCCTCTATCGCTGGATTTAAATTATTAAAGAAGAATGTAAGTGAACGTGAAGTGGCTTATCATAAAAAGGGACTACTGTTAGGACTCGTCGTGACATTTATTACAGGTGCTACGATGTGGCTTTCAGGGCACGAATCAGCAATCGCCTTACATAAGCATTCACCCGAAAAACTTGCATCTGCTGAAGCTTTATTTGAAACGACATCACATGCTCCTTTATCAATTGGTGGGGTTGTGGATCCTAACACACTTGAACTAAACTATGCACTGGAAATTCCGAACATGCTTAGCCTATTAGTGGGACTCGACCCTAGCACCGTCGTAAAAGGTTTAAAGGAATTCCCACAAGAAACATGGCCACCATTTTACACACATACGCTGTTCAACTTAATGGTGGGCACCGCTGCCTTTACCTTTGCCGTTGCAGCAATCGCTCTCTTATATTGGTACTTCGTTTACCGAAAAAAAGGAGCAGAGTTACCGAAGTGGCTTCTTTGGGGAGCTGCCGCATGTGGACCAGTTATGATGCTCGGTATTGAATTCGGATGGATTTTCAGCTGTAGCGGTCGTCAGCCGTGGACAATTTATGGTATGCAACGTACAGTCGATGCTTCTACACGCGCTGATTTCGTCGGTCCTTTATTTATTCTATTCATCATTTTATATATCGGACTCGGTATTTTAACAGTCTTTGTACTACGGACATTCTTTAAGAGACATCCGCTAAAGAATGATTTACATCACCAAGGAGGCGATTCTCGTGCATGAGTGCATGAGGAAAGCATTGCAATCATCATCTTATGGGCTCTTATTTTCGTATACAGTATATTAGGGTCCATTGATTTTGGAGCGGGTTTTTGGGGCATGGTATATGCGAAACATCCAACACTTGCTGCCAAGCTTGCCAATCGATACTTATCACCAACTTGGGAAGTAACAAATACGTTTCTTGTGTTTGTCGTTGTCGCTTTCCTTGGTTTCTTTCCGAAAGCAGCCTTTACCCTTGCAACCGTTATGTTCGTACCAGTCATGCTAATTCTAGTACTCGTTGCAATTCGTAGTACATTTATGGTATTTGCTTACTCTCTGCCGAAGTACCAACATCTTCTTCGGATTATTTCAGGTATTACAGGGCTCTTAATTCCAGCCCTATTAATTACCGTTTTACCTGTTACAGAGGGTGCCTACATTACAATGGCTGAAGGAAAAGAAGTACTCCTTTACGGAAAACTTCTTTCTAGTCCTGTTATTTATTGTTATATGCTATTCGGACTAACTTCGGAACTGTTTCTATCTTCTCTCTTTCTCGCTGATTTTGCGAGAGAGCAAGGTTCAGAAGATGCATATAGAATTTATAGAAGAAATGCCATCATACTTGGTCCTGCAACGCTCGTTACGGCAATTATAGCTCTCGTTGTAATGGACCCACAAACACATTGGCTAATGCAAGGATTAATAAAGCAATTCCCATGGTTTACAGTCTCTATCATTTTATTTGTTATCGGCTATTCCTCCCTTTGGTGGACAAATAAGAAATATAGCACACTAGGATTTCCTCGCATTGCAGTTTTAGCTGTCGTCGCTCAATATGCATTTGCAAGCTATGCTTACGGCGTCGCTCATTTACCGTATATCATTTACCCGGACGTAACTGTATTTACAAGCTTTACAACGGTCGAAACATTCTATGCGCTTCTTATCCTCTACGCAATCGGGATTGCAATTTTACTACCCGGATTCATTTTCTTCTGGAATTTATTCTTGAAGGATCGAACTTTTTTGAAGGAAAAATAAATGAGCATTGAGATATGGATTACTATTATTGTATTCTTCTTAACGATGATTGTTATCTTTTGGCGACCTCGTGGCTTAAATGAGGCATGGCCAGCAGCAATTGGCGCTGGTATTATCCTCATTACTGGACTTGTCTCAAGGCCAGATGTCATAGACATTATAAGTAAAATCGGAGGCGCTTCCATAACAATATTGGCGACCATCGTTATGGCAGTTATATTAGAAAGCTTCGGCTTCTTCCACTGGGCTGCAGCAAAACTCGCAAATTTAGCGAAAGGTTCTGGACGCCGCCTATACTGGTACATTCAATTACTATGCTTTCTTATGACTCTTTTATTTAATAATGACGGTAGTATTTTGATTACAACCCCAATTCTAATCCTTCTTCTGAAAAATCTTCAATTAAAGCCTCATCAACAAATTCCTTATTTATTAAGCGGTGCTTTAATCGCCACTGCTTCTAGTGCACCAATCGGTGTAAGTAATATCGTAAACTTAATCGCATTAAATATCGTTAATATGACTCTTTATATGCATACTGCTATGATGTTTGTACCTGCAACATTAGGACTATTGTTTATGTCATGGCTTATGTACACAGTCTTAAAGAAAAAACTACCAGAAAGATTACCTGTTTCTTCATATGATATCGAAGAAATATTCTTCACAAAAAACTTCCATCCATTAAAAGGAAAAAATTCTGTTGATACGAAACAAAAACGGACAAGATTCATGTTAAAAGTATTAGGTTTCGTCTTCCTTATGCGCTGCCTTCTATTCGTCGCATCCTTCCTATCCATCCCAATTGAAATCGTTGCAGTACTTGGCTCACTCGTTCTTCTCATCTGGAGATGGTACTACTTACGAACAAATCCTGTCGATATTTTGAAAAAGACACCGTAGATGTATGTAATTATTTACGGGCTTCACAACGCAGGGTTAACAGCCGCACTTGTGCAATGGCTCGAGCCACTTGTAAGTCAGCATTTACTCTATGCTAGCTTTGCAATGGGCGGACTTGTATCCATCCTCTCTAACGTCTTCAATAACCACCCTGCACTTATGATTGGTACAATCACATTAACAGAAATGGGACTAGATCCAGTCACACTAAAAACAATCTACCTCGCAAACATTATTGGTAGTGACATCGGTTCACTATTATTACCAATCGGTACACTCGCTTCCCTTATCTGGATGTATATTCTGAAACAAAACAAAATTAAAGTAAAATGGAAAGATTATTTAAGCGTATCTCTCATCGTTATTCCTCTCACAACAATCGTCACATTATTCCTCTTATACTACTGGGTACACCTCTTCTTCGCCTTATAAATGAAACAATCTGTTTCAGCTGAGCAAATTGAATTGAAATCGAGTTTACCAGGAAGTAAGAAAGTGTATGTAGACGGACCACGGGAAGGTATGAAAGTACCGATGCGTGAGATTGCACAAAGCGATACAAATGGTGTCCAAAATCCGCCCATCCGTGTGTATGATACGAGTGGACCTTATACAGATCCTGAGTATAAAGTGGAGCTGGAAAAGGGGATTCCAACGCCGCGCCACTCTTGGACCCTAGGGCGTGGTGATGTAGAGGCATACGAAGGGCGTGAAGTAAAACCAGAGGATGACGGTGTGAAAGTGGCTTCGAAACATACACCTGTTTTCCCGCAAATGGATCGTAAGCCGCTTAGAGCGAAGGAAGGTGCAAATGTTACGCAAATGCACTATGCGCGTAATGGCATGATTACGTCTGAGATGGAGTATGTTGCGATTCGTGAAGGAGTGGAGCCTGAGTTTGTTCGTAAGGAAATTGCAGAAGGTCGTGCGATTTTACCAGCGAATATTAACCATCCGGAAGCAGAACCGATGATTATCGGACGTAACTTTCATGTGAAGGTAAATGCAAATATTGGAAACTCTGCTATATCGTCTTCTATTGCAGAAGAAGTAGAGAAGATGACATGGGCAACGCGCTGGGGTGCAGATACGATTATGGATTTATCTACAGGTAAAAATATCCATACAACGCGCGAATGGATTATTCGTAATGCTCCTGTACCGGTTGGAACTGTGCCCATTTATCAAGCGCTTGAGAAAGTAAACGGAATTGCAGAAGATTTAACGTGGGAAGTGTACCGTGATACGTTAATTGAGCAAGCGGAGCAAGGCGTTGATTACTTTACGATTCACGCTGGTGTATTACTTCGTTACATTCCAATTACTGCAAAACGTACGACAGGTATCGTTTCACGCGGTGGCTCGATTATGGCACAGTGGTGTTTATTCCATCATAAAGAAAACTTCCTATATACTCATTTTGAAGAGATTTGTGAAATTATGAAGCAGTACGATGTTTCGTTCTCGCTTGGAGATGGATTACGTCCAGGTTCGATTGCAGATGCAAATGACGAAGCGCAATTTTCTGAGCTTGAAACACTTGGTGAATTGACGAAAATCGCTTGGAAACATGATGTGCAAGTTATGATTGAAGGACCTGGACATGTACCGATGCACTTAATTAAAGAAAATATGGAGAAAGAACTTGATATTTGTCAGGGTGCGCCATTTTATACACTTGGGCCACTAACGACAGATATTGCACCAGGATATGACCATATTACATCCGCAATTGGAGCAGCAATGATCGGCTGGTTTGGAACGGCGATGCTTTGTTATGTAACGCCGAAAGAACATTTAGGTTTACCAAATAAAGATGATGTTCGAGAAGGGGTTATTACGTATAAAATTGCAGCACATGCGGCTGATCTTGCGAAAGGGCATAAAACGGCTCATCAGCGTGATGATGCACTTTCAAAAGCACGTTTTGAATTCCGCTGGCGCGATCAATTTAATTTATCGTTAGATCCTGAACGCGCGATGGAATATCACGATGAAACGTTACCAGCAGAAGGAGCGAAAACAGCTCATTTTTGTTCAATGTGTGGCCCGAAGTTTTGTAGTATGAGAATTTCACATGATATTCGTGAGTATGCGAAAGAAAATGATTTAGAAACGACAGAAGCAATTGAAAAAGGAATGAAAGAGAAAGCGAAAGAATTTAAAAACACGGGTAGTCATTTATACCAATAAATGAACACATGGACACAAGTTTACGATCCGTTCGGTAACATTTGGATTTCGGCAGCAGTCGCACTTATTCCAATCATCTTTTTTTTCTTAGCTTTAGCAGTTTTCCGCATGAAGGGGTATGTGGCAGGGTTTATTACAGTTGTACTTACAATTTTAGTAGCGTTATTCGCTTATAAAATGCCGTTCACGATGGCGATGGCAGCAACCGGATACGGTTTTTTATACGGACTATGGCCAATTGCTTGGATTATTATTATGTCGGTATTTTTGTATAAAATTTCCGTAAAAACAGGTCAATTTGATGTCATTCGTGCATCTGTATTATCTATTACAAACGATCACCGTTTACTCGTTATTCTAATTGGTTTTTCATTCGGAGCATTTTTAGAAGGGGCTGCGGGATTCGGTGCACCAGTAGCAATCACGGCAGCGCTTCTAGTAGGTCTCGGATTAAATCCTTTATATGCGGCTGGTCTTTGTTTAATCGCAAATACTGCACCGGTAGCATTCGGAGCGATGGGAATTCCGATTACAGTTGCTGGACAAGTAACAGGTATTGATCCACATAAAATCGGACAAATGGCTGGACATCAGTTACCGTTTCTATCATTATTTGTTCCGTTCTTCATCGTATTTTTAATGGATGGATTTAAAGGGGTAAAACAAACGTGGCCTGCGTTACTTGTAGCAGGTAGTTCATTTGCAATTACACAGTTTATTACAGCAACGTTTCTAGGACCAGAGCTTCCGGATATTACGTCAGCGCTTGTAAGTTTAGTGAGTTTAGCGCTGTTCTTAAAAGTTTGGCAGCCGAAAGAAATCTATCAATCTAAACAAGCAAATAGTGAAGTAGCGGCAACAACGACGACATCTATGCCAAAACTCACAGTAGGAAAAGTAGTGAAAGCATGGTCTCCGTTCATTATTTTAACGGTTATGGTAGTTGTTTGGAGCCAAAGCTTCTTTAAATCCTTATTTGCTCCAGGAGGCGCTTTAGAAAGTCTTGTATTTAAGTTTGAAGTTCCAGGCTTACACAATTTAGTAATGAAAGCAGAGCCGATCGTAAATAAACCAACGCCTTATGAAGCAATTTTGAAATTAGATGTTTTATCAGCGACTGGAACGGCAATTTTAATTGCTTGTATTATTTCTATCTTTATTTTGAAAATGAGTGCAAAAGATGCAGTAACGACATTTAAAGAAACGTTAAACGAACTTAAGATGCCAATTCTATCTATCGGATTCGTATTAGGATTCGCATTTATCGCAAACTATTCTGGTCTATCTTCTACATTAGCGCTAGCGCTAGCAGGAACTGGCGGACTATTCCCGTTCTTCTCACCATTCCTAGGTTGGATTGGTGTATTCTTAACAGGATCCGATACGTCAGCGAACGCACTGTTCTCAAATTTACAAGCAATTACGGCGCAGCAAGTTGGCGTATCTGAAGTACTTCTCGTTGCGGCAAATACAACAGGTGGTGTAACAGGTAAGATGATTTCTCCGCAATCGATTGCAATTGCTTGTGCGGCAGTTGGACTTGCCGGAAAAGAGTCAGATTTGTTCCGTTTTACAGTGAAGCATAGTTTATTCTTCGTAATTATTGTTGGGATTATGACGTATGTTCAGGCTTATTATTTAACTTGGATGATCCCGTAAATGAATGGAAACAAAATACTAGCTGCTTTATCATACTTTAGTGTACTATTTGCCCCTATCTTATTCCCAATCATCGTTTGGATTGTGGGGGACGCTGAAACAAAGCCACATGCAAAACGTGCTCTATGGACACATATCATTCCAAGTATCGCTACATTTATCGGCGTAGCCATTTTAGGAATTATGGGCATCGGATCGGACCAACCAGATGTAACACTTGGAATTGGAGCAATGATTGTCTTAGCTATTTGCGGAATCATCAGCTTATACTACTTCATCTGGAACATTGTAAAAGGAATTAAAGTGCTGAAAGCTTAAATGCCATCAGGAAAAACGCATACGAAAATAAACTTAATATCCCTTCCGGTTGTTTTGTTTCTGCTCTTTTCGTATGGATTAACAAATTTTGATTTTTTATTAACTTTTGCAATTGGCTTTTTAGTTGGTACTTCATTTTTAACACCTGATTTAGATACGTACAGTAATGCGTATAATAAATGGGGATTCCTGCGTATATTTTGGTATCCGTATAAGAAAGTAATGCCACATCGTTCCTTTCTTACACATACGATTATACTTGGTGATGTAATTCGTATTGCATACATGTTAATTGTATTTTCTCCGTTTTTATTTCTATTAAATGTAATAGCACTGGACGGGAATTTAATAGAAATTGCGAAGAGACATGAGGTGGAAATTAAAACGTTCCTAATGGGAATTGTTGTGGCGAGCACGCTTCACATTATAGCGGATAAAGCGAATACGCGCCGAAAGAAAATGATGAGAAAAAAGAAGAAACGAAGAAGATAAATGAAACAAAAATTTTCAGTTGAAGCGTTTTGGAAAAAAGTAAAACATGTTGCAAAGCAAGCCGGACAGTCGGTCATTTATGCCAGTTTATTACTGTTTTACGTTTTGCAAAGACCTGATGTTCCAAAGCGGGTGAAAATTATTGTAATTGGAGCACTTGCTTATTTTATTGCACCGATTGATGCCATCCCAGATTTCATTGCTGGAGTTGGTTATACGGACGATTTAGGGGCATTAACGGCCGCACTAATACAGGCGTCATTATATGTCAATGAAGATGTGAAAGATAAGGCACGAGTGAAGTTGGCAGAATGGTTTGGTTCGAATATAGACACATCATTTATCGATCAGAAATTAGATCAATAGATGAAAGAAACCTTGAAATCACAATTTCAAAATGTGCGTTTCACTTTATTCGTAGCTTTAGCCGTATGGCTGAAAACCTACATTATTACACGCACAAGCTTTGATTTAAAACTTGAATCTTTCATGCAAGAATTCATTTTATTCATTAGTCCATTAGCAGCATCATTACTGTTTGTGGGACTTGCATTATTTGCAAAAGGAAAAAAACGTAACTATATAGCACTTGGAATTAATTTTGTTTTAACGTTCATTCTTGTTGGTAACGTAATGTTCTACGGATTCTACAATGACTTCGTTACTTTACCAGTACTAGGGCAAACTTCTAACTTTGGAAGCTTAGGTTCTAGTGTGAAAGAATTATTTAACTACAAAATTATCCTCGGATTTGCGGATATTATCGTATTCTTCATCTTATTGAAGAAGAAGAAAAACTTTGCACCGACAGAGCGTGTAGCACGTCCGATGCGTTCCTTATACTTCGTGTCAACAGTTGCTATTTTCTTCGTAAACCTAGGGTTTGCAGAAGCTGAGCGTCCAGAACTATTAACACGTTCATTCGACCGCGTTATGCTTGTTAAAAACTTAGGATTATATGTACACCAAGCATACGATCTTGGCTTACAAGCGAAGTCAAGTTCACAAAAAGCATTTGCCGACGGTAGTAAATTACAAGAAACAGAAAACTATGTGAAAACAACACAAAGTAAACCAGATCCAAATATGTTTGGTACTGCAAAAGGGAAAAACGTAATTGTTGTCTCTCTTGAGTCATTACAAACATTCTTAATTGGCGCAACAGTTAACGGACAAGAAGTTACACCATTCTTAAACCAATTTACGAAAGAAAGTTATTACTTTGATAACTTCTTCCATCAAACTGGGCAAGGTAAAACATCTGATGCTGAATTCTTAGTAGATACTTCTTTATATCCACTAGACCGTGGTGCTGTATTCTTCACACACGGTAACAACGAATACACAGCAACTCCAGAAATTTTACGTCAGCAAGGGTACCACACATCGGTATTCCACGCAAACAACGCAACGTTCTGGAACCGTAACATTATGTATCCGGCACTTGGTTATGATCGTTACTACAACGAGCTTGACTACAAGATTACGCCAGAGACAAAATTAAACTGGGGATTAAAAGATATCGAATACTTTGATCAGTCTATCGATATGTTAAAAGAAGTGAAGCAACCATTCTATACTCGCTTCCTTACTTTAACAAACCATTACCCATTCACTTATGATGACAATACGAAATTAATCGACGAATACAATTCTGGTGATGGCGTATTTGACCGTTACATGGTAACTGCTCGTTATTTAGACGAAGCAATGAAACACTTTATTGAGCGTCTAAAAGCTGAAGGCATTTACGACAACTCTGTGATCGTATTCTACGGTGACCACTACGGTATTTCTGAAAACCATAACCGTGCAATGGCACAGTTCTTAGGAAAAGAAGAAATTACTGCATTTGACCATATGAACTTACAAAAAACACCGATGTTTATTCACGTTCCAGGTCAAAAAGAAGGTAAAACAATTTCAAAACCAACTGGTGAAATTGACATTAAACCAACTATTCTAAACTTACTTGGTGTAGATTCTACGAATCAAATTCAATTCGGCCATGACGTATTCTCACCTGATAATAAAGGATTCGTTGTTCTTCGTGACGGTAGCTTCATTACAGATAAGTACATGTACACGAACAGTACATTCTACGACCGTGCTACTAGCGAAGTTGTACAATTACCGAAAGAAGAATCTCAACCACTCATTGATCGTGCCCAAAATGAATTGAACATGTCAGACAAACTCATTGAAGGTGACTTACTTCGCTTCTCTGAAAGTAACAAGATTAAAACTGGTGAAGTAAAAACAGCTATTAAAGAAGAAAAGAAGAGCGCTGAGTAAATGGGATGGAAATTGGCATATGAAAGATTTGTACTTTGGAATGATGCAGTTATTGATACAACAAAACAAAAAACATACATAGAACTAGAAGAAAGAGGCTTGCAATTTGGAGATGGTGTCTACGAGGTAATGCGGCTCTACAACGGAAACTTTCACTTATTAGATCCGCACATAACAAGACTATATCGCTCCCTAGAAGAAATAGAATTATCGCTCCCTTTCTCAAAAGCAGAGCTCATCACCTTACTTTACAAACTCATTGAAAGTAATAATTTCTACGAAGATGGAACCATTTATTTGCAAGTATCTCGCGGTGTACAAGCTCGTACTCATGCATTCTCATATGACATTCCCCCGACAATCTATGCCTATATCACAAAAAAGGAAAGACCGGCTTTATGGATTGAATATGGTGTACGTGCTATATCAGAACCAGATACTCGCTGGCTTCGCTGTGATATTAAATCATTAAATTTACTACCAAATGTATTAGCTGCTACGAAAGCTGAACGCAAAGGTTGTAAAGAAGCCCTTCTCGTACGAAATGGTATTGTAACTGAAGGTAGCCGTTCCAACTTCTTTTTAATTAAAAATGGAACACTCTACACACATCCAGCCAATCATCTTATTTTAAATGGAATTATTCGTCAGTATGTCCTTTCTTTAGCTAATACTCTTCACATTCCTGTACAAGAAGAACTTTTTAGCATTCGTGACGTTTACCAAGCTGATGAATGTTTCTTTACAGGAACAACAATTGAAATCTTACCGATGACACACCTTGATGGAGCGGCGATTCGAGATGGTCAAGTTGGCCCCATTACAAAAACAATACAAAAATCCTTTTCTCAAAGCCTTTTAAAATCAAACACACCATCTTCTTAAATGAAAAAATACCTTGCCGGTCTTGCGGCAGTGTCTGTAGCAGGAGGAGCAGCCCCTACACTTGATAGCGTGCAAGCTGCCCCGGAACAAAATACACAAAAAGCTGCTACACAAACTGTACAAGCTTCTGCATCAAACACTTCATCTTACACGGTAAATACTAGTGTATTACATGTTCGTGCAGGATCAAGCACTTCTCACGATATCATCTCTCGTGTTTATAACGGTCAATCATTAGATGTGATTGGCGAAGAAAATGGTTGGTTCAAAATTAACCATAATGGAAAAACTGGCTTTGTCAGTGGCGAATTTGTATCAAAAAATGGAGCAAGTAATTCTAATGTAAGTACAACAGGTGGAAAGAATAAAGTTACTGCTGATGTATTACGTGTACGTACGGCTCCTAATACTTCTAGTTCCGTTTCAGGACGTGTGTATGAAGGACAAACATTAAACGTAATTGGTCAAGAAAATGGTTGGGTGAAAATCAACCACAATGGACAAACTGGTTACGTTAGTGGCCAATTCGTATCAGGTGTTTCTGCAAATACAGGAGCTACAAACGATACGAATCAACAAACTGTACAACCAGCAAGCGGAAACTATACAGTAAATGTATCTTCCCTTCGTGTTCGTACAGGCCCTAGCACTTCTCATACAACTGTAGCTTCTATTACAAAAGGACAAGTAGTACAAGTCGTTGGCGAAGTTCAAGATTGGTTCAAAATCAATTATGCAGGACAAGCTGCCTACATAAGTAAAGACTACGTAACAAAGGGCGGTTCTAACGAAAACAGTTCACAAGGCAACAATCAAAATAACAATCAAAACAATAACGTAACTGTTCAAACTGGTGGTACTTACGTTGTTAACGCAACGTCTCTACGTGTTCGTACAGGCCCTGCTGCTTACCATAGTGTAATTGGCGGCGTGTTAAATGGTACAACATTAAACGTAGTTGGATCTGAAGGTAGCTGGTTTAAAGTTAATTACCAAGGAAAAACTGGTTTTGTGAGTGGCGAGTTTGTAAAATTCGTTAAAGGTGGCACTGCTACTCCTGAACAACCAAAACAACCTGAAAAGCCTAACCAAGGTGCAATTGGTGACTACTACATTAATGCTTCTGCACTAAATGTACGTAGTGGCGAAGGTACAAATTATAGAATCATAGGGGCACTTTCACAAGGACAGAAGGTGCAAGTAATCTCTGAAAACTCTGGATGGAGTAAAATTAACTACAATGGCCAAAATGGTTATATCGGAACACGTTTCCTATCTAAAACACCAGTTGGTGGTGCAGTAGATAAGCCTAACAACAATAATAATCAAAATAACAACAACAATACAGGCAACAACAGCGGTGACACTTCTTCTCTACTTGCATACGCGAAATCTATGCAAGGTGTACCATACGTTTGGGGCGGTACTTCTGCTAACGGTGTTGACTGCAGTGGTTACATCTACCACGTATTTAAGAAATTTGGTCATAACATTAGCCGTCAAAGTGTTGCAGGATATTGGAGCAGCTTACCGAAAACTTCAAGTCCACAACCAGGCGACTTAATTTATTTCCAAAACACTTATAAAGCAGGTCCTTCTCATATGGGAATTTACCTTGGGGGCGGATCATTTATCCAATCTGGAGATAAAGGTGTAGCAATTGCTTCACTAAGTAACTCTTATTGGAAGAGCCACTTCTTAGGTTATACGAAAGCACCTTAAATGAATCTTTTATGGGGAATTGGCGGCGTGATTGGAGTATTAGCAATTGCTTTTTTACTATCTTCCAACCGCAAAGCTATTAATTGGCGCACAATTTTAATCGCGCTAGCATTACAAATGTCATTTTCATTTATCGTATTACGCTGGGATGCTGGTAAAGCAGGTTTAAAACACGCTGCTGATGGTGTTCAAGGATTAATTAATTTTTCTTACGAGGGAATTAGGTTCGTTGCTGGGGATTTAGTCAACGCAAAAGGCCCTTGGGGATTTGTCTTCTTTATTCAAGCACTACTTCCAATTGTATTTATTAGTTCATTAGTAGCAATCTTATATCATTTCGGTATTATGCAGAAATTTGTTAGTGTCGTTGGTGGTGCATTAAGTAAACTTCTTGGAACTTCTAAAGCAGAAAGTTTAAACTCAGTAACAACTGTATTTTTAGGACAAACTGAGGCACCAATCTTAATCAAACCTTACTTAGCACGCTTAACAAATAGTGAGTTCTTCACTATTATGGTAAGTGGTATGACGGCTGTTGCCGGGTCAGTTCTTGTCGGCTATGCAGCGATGGGAATTCCGTTAGAACACTTATTAGCAGCAGCAATTATGGCAGCTCCATCAAGTTTATTAATTGCAAAACTAATTATGCCAGAAACAGAAGAAGTAGATAATAACGTTGAGCTTTCTACAGAACGTGAAGATGCAAACGTTATCGACGCCGCTGCACGTGGTGCATCTGAAGGTATGCAACTTGTTATTAACGTAGCAGCAATGTTAATGGCTTTCATCGCATTAATCGCTTTATTAAATGGATTACTAGGATTGGTTGGTTCTTGGTTCGATATTAAACTTAGCCTAGATTTAATCTTCGGTTACTTATTATCACCATTTGCAATCTTAATCGGGGTTTCTCCAGGGGAAGCTATACAGGCAGCAAGCTTTATCGGTCAAAAACTTGCAATCAACGAATTCGTTGCATATGCAAACTTAGGACCACATATGGCAGAGTTCTCTGCAAAAACAAATCTGATTTTAACATTCGCAATCTGTGGATTCGCAAACTTCTCTTCTATTGCAATTCAATTAGGTGTAACTGGAACGTTAGCTCCTACTCGCCGTAAACAAATTGCACAATTAGGGATTAAAGCAGTTATCGCTGGTACACTAGCGAACTTCTTAAACGCAGCAGTTGCAGGTATGATGTTCCTATAAATGTGGATTTTACAAATTTTATTTTATTTTACAACTGTACATGTGACACATTATGAGCATGCTCTCATTTTTACAATTATATATGTAATCGTTAATGTACTATTTCTATTTTTGCCTGATAAAACCGCATTTGTTTTCTTTATACTAGGAACCATTATTTCAGTATTCTACTTGTTTTATGAAGCGTGGCTCAACTTATGGAGTACATCGGATCAATGGGAATATATTATTACCCACTTCCTGATGGCAGCTAACTTCTTCATCGTTTATATCTCGACCCACCTATTAAAAAAGGTTATTCTCGAAAATAAAAAGTTAACTGAACGAGTGCAAGTGTTGGAGCAATACATTGGAGAATCCAAATTATTAACGAGACAAGAATTTGAAAGAAGACAAGCATTATTAATAACTGCAATGAATCGTCGCAATGAATCAGGTATTGTCATTTACTTCGATTTCGCTTCCTTTAGTAAATACACGAAAGAAAGCGTCATGGACCGTGTAGCTTCATTATTAGTTGAAACGGTAAGAAATGACTTTGACCTTGCTGCTGAATACGATAGCAATACACTGGTTATTTTACTACAAAACACAAATGAGGCCGGTGCTAACATTGTAATGAACCGCCTACAGCCAAAAATGGGGCAATGGCTTGCAGCTGAAGCAATTCAAGATATAAAAATTTCGCGAGAGCAAATTGGAAGTAAAGGACCGACATTATTATGAATGATGACGCTTGTTATACTCCTTTTATTTCTTTTATTCTGTGTACTCGTTTTTTGGATCAGCATCACATTTTCAATTAAATACGTACTTATTTTTACAGCCTTTCTATTCTCTGGTTTACTCGTTTATTACTCTTTCTTAACACTCGCAGGCTTAATTCACCGAAATAGTAAACGAAAAGACCGTACGCTAGAACATTATCCGAGCGTTGATATTTTAATACCCGCCCATAATGAAGGGGTCGTTATTAAAGATACATTAGAGGCGATGGCAAAGATTGAATATCCAGGCAAACTAACTGTTTATTTACTAAACGATAATTCTCAGGATGAAACACCTGAAATTGGTGATGATTTTGACAAAGCTTATGCTCATATCCGTCACATTCGTGTCCCTCCTGGTGAACCAAAAGGAAAATCACGTGTATTAAACTATGGGCTTAGTATTTCGGATGGTGAATATTTCTGCGTTTACGATGCAGACAATCAACCTGAACCACATGCTCTACGAATGCTTGTCGAACATGCTGAAACAACCAAAGATGCTGTTGGGGCTGTTGGACACGTTCGTACAGTCAATGAAAATAGAAACTGGCTGACACGAATGATTTCACTAGAGTTTCAAATCTTCCAGCTCCTTATGCAATCTGGACGCTGGTTACTATTCCAAACAGGTTCACTAACAGGAACGAACATGCTTCTTCGTCGCTCCGCATTAGAAGAACTTGGTGGCTATGATCCTTATGCAATTGCAGAAGACGCTGAATTAACATTACGAATTACACAAAAAGGCTATCTCTTACCCATCGTTCCAGAATCGATTACATGGGAACAAGAACCTGAGCATTTAAAAATTCTTATTAAACAACGTACACGTTGGCTCCAAGGAAACCTATATATTTTAGAAAAGATGTTTTCTTCATTAAGTTTCTTTAAAGGGAAACTTCTCGTCCATTCCTTGCAGCAAGTTTTAGTGTATGTCGTATTTTGGCTATTTTTAATCATTTCAAACGTTTGGTTTGTCATCGGACTACTCGGGATATTCCAGATTCAATATAGTATTCCGTTACTATTTATGTGGTACGTTGCATATATTACATATGTTTCGCAATTATTTAGTGCCCAGAGCGTCGAACGAACCTTTACACCGACGAATATTTTTATTAGCGTCATCATGTACTTTACGTACGCACAGCTCTTCACGTATTTATTTATTCGCAGTCTAATCTTATACTTACGTGCAAAGAGCAAGAAACAAGTCATCGGCTGGGATAAAACCGTTCGATTCAAAAAAGATAAATAAATGAAACGTTACGAAAGAAAGTGGAAGCATATTTGTTTGAAACGTGTGGCACATCGCAATGTGCAAGAAAGCACGGAACCTAAGACTGAAACGCGCAAAGATCAGCAAGAGAAGCAATTGGTTCTACAAAAATAGATGTTATTTACAAAAGTGAAACCTACGAAGGGGGATTTGATGAGGAAACTGACAAAGACATTCATCGTTTCATTAACATTATGTATTGCATTTACAATTTGGGGGATTATTCCCGAATCTATTATTGGACAAGGTAGCCTAGGAAATGTAACAACTGCAATTCAAACTGCACTAGTTAGTAAGTTTGGATGGTTTTATATTATTTCTGTTTCTATCGTTTTAGGTGTGTCCATCTTTTTAATTGTCTCGAAATACGGTTCTATTCGTTTAGGTAAAGATGATGACGAACCTGATTATAGTTATATGACATGGTTTGCTATGTTATTTAGTGCTGGTATGGGTATCGGTTTAGTTTTCTGGGGTGTTGCGGAACCATTAAACCATTTATACGCACCTCCGTTTGGAGATGGTGCAACTGAGGAAAGTGCGCGCCTTGCACTGCGTTTTTCATTTTTCCATTGGGGATTACATCCTTGGGGACTATATGCGTTTGTAGCGTTATGTATTGCGTACTTCACTTTTAGAAAAGGAAAAGCAAGTACAATTAGTGCGACAGTAGGTCCGTTATTTAAGGGCGGGGAACATGGACGTATTGCTCATTCATTTGATGTGTTAGCTGTTTTCGCGACTGTGTTTGGTGTTGCGACATCATTAGGTCTTGGTGCAAAACAAATTGCAGGTGGTGTTAGCTATTTAACATCTATCCCTAATTCATTAACGACACAGTTAGTTATTATCGCAATCGTAACAGTTCTTTTCATGTTATCTGCGCAAACCGGTCTTGATAAAGGAATTAAATATTTAAGTAATACGAACATTATTTTGGCATTTGCACTTATGATAATTGTATTATTTGCAGGTCCAACAAACTTTATTATGAATTACTTTACTTCAACGATTGGTTCTTACATTCAGGAATTGCCAGGCATGAGTTTCCGTTTAAGTCCATTGGATGAAGGTGGAAATCAATGGATCCAGTCTTGGACAATTTTCTATTGGGCATGGTGGATTGCATGGTCACCATTCGTAGGTACATTTATTGCTCGTGTGTCACGAGGGCGTACGATTCGTGAGTTTGTTATTGGTGTGTTACTTGTTCCGACCGTAATTGGTGCACTTTGGTTCTCTGTTTTCGGCGGGACTGGTATTCATATGGAGCTGTTTGGTGATGCGCATATCTTCGACAAAGTGAAAGAGATGGGAACAGAAGTAGGATTATTTGCTATGTTCGATCAGATGGGTAGCTTTGGATCAGCTTTATCAGTTTTAGGTATTCTACTTATTGCAACATTCTTTATTACATCAGCAGATTCTGCGACGTTTGTTTTAGGAATGTTAACGACGCATGGTAGTTTAAATCCACCGAACCGCATTAAAATGGTTTGGGGGATCGTTCTAGCCGCGATAGCTTCTACCTTATTATATGTTGGCGGATTAGAAGCATTGCAAACGGCAGCTATTATTGCGGCATTCCCATTCGTCTTTGTTATTTTCTTTATGATGGCAGCATTATTTAAAGAATTGCAAAAAGAAGGACGTATGAAGCAACATAAATAAATGGAGGCTATCATGAAAAAATTAATTGGAATAGCAACAGCAGCAGTTTTTGGTCTTGGGATTTTCACATCATCTGCCAATGCAGAAACTGTTGTAACAACAGACGTACTAAACGTACGCGAAAACCCTACTACTGAATCAAAAGTTGTCGGTAAATTACTAAACGGTAATAAAATAGATGTTCTAAATACAGAGAACGGATGGTCAAAAATCACTTTAGATGGTAAAGACGCATTCGTAAATGCAGAGTTCACAAAAAGCATCTACTACGTAACAGCTAACGTATTAAACGTACGTGCTGAAGCGAACACAAACTCAGAAATTCTTGGAACGTTGAAGAAAGACGATATGATCGAAACAACGAACCAAGTACAAAATGAGTGGTTACAATTTGAATATAACGGGAAAACAGCTTATGTTCATGTTCCTTTCTTAACAGGTACAGCACCTGTTATTGAGAAACAAGAAACACCAGCTCCTGCTAAAGCTGCAGCACCAGCTAAAGCTCAAGCACCTGCAGCACAAGCAAAACCAGCTGCTAAGCCTGCTGTGAAAGCTGCTGAAACTAGCGAACCTTCTGGTGGTCGTGAGTTAACAGTTGTAGCTACAGCATATACAGCTCACCCGAGCGAAAACGGTGGCACATATGGCGGCCGTGTATTAACTGCAATGGGTCATGATTTAACTGCGAATCCAAACATGAAAATGATCGCTGTTGACCCGAAAGTAATCCCATTAGGATCTAAAGTATGGGTTGAAGGTTATGGAGAAGCTATCGCTGGAGATACTGGCGGTGCAATTAAAGGTAACCGTATCGACATTCTACTTGGATCAGATAGCGCTGCCCAAAAATGGGGACGCAAAACTGTTAAAGTGAAAATTTTAAAATAAATGAATGTACAAGCAAAAGTAGACTGGATCGGTACACCAAAGCCTTATATATATAAAGATGAAGTAACATATGATGCTACTTCCATTGACTTTTCACTCGCCGGCGATGACAATCGCTATAAATTAATTGTGCTCGGCCATGAAGGAAATACACATTACAAAATTGTTCAATACGGGATAAAACCAGGCTCACAAAAGCCATTTCCTATCGACATTCCATTTGAACAAGCAATGCTACCACTAGTCGAACAAATAGTAAATGATCCATATGTACAAGCGACATTAAAGCAGACACGCTTCTGAATGCTGCAACACTCAATTACGAAAGATGAAATTATGATGATTGCGAATGAGTTCGTTCAAGGACTAGATCCACAGCAAACAGCTGATCAGGAACATGTCGCTACAGCTCGGCACCTATATCGTAGTGGTGTTGTCTACAACGTTGACTTTGATGGTTACACGCTATCAGGAACTGTAGATGCTGAAGGCAGCGTATATAGCGTTCATATCCCGATTCGTAACGTCGCTGAAAGCTATTGCGATTGCTTCGCACCAACGCAATGTGAGCATATGCTCGCTGTGTTACTATCTGCAGCGTCTAGTTTCGGGCAAGTAGGAGATGTATTAACTTTATTTAAAAATAATACGAAACCTTCTCTTCCTCCTATTCGAACTGCAAGACAAGTATTGCAATCATCAGCTTTTGAAGAAACGGATTATAAAAGTTGGCAATCATATTTTGACAACGAATATGAATCATTTAAAAAAGAACAAGCTCGGCTTACTTATAAACAAATGTATTTTCTTATGAGTATTTTTACAGACTTCTATACGAAACTCGAGCGGAAAGCTCCGCGTATCATTGCGATACATGAATTGTTCAGACTACATGCGGCACTTTATTGCTTTCAAAAATTATTAGAAGAAATCCAGGCATTCGAAGTAAATAAAACGTATTCTTATCACCAACCTGTTAACGTCGTTCGCCTATTTGTAGATAAAGTGGAATCCATCGTTCGGGACCTACAATCAGAAGCGATTCCTTCAGAGTCTGAATCAATTTTACAAGAAACTGCTCGTCTCGTTCACGAAGTATTCTTCTCCACTGACGCCTATACACAAGAGAGATTTTTTATTTATCGTCACATATGGAGTGAACTGTTAAACAATAAAGATCAACTGCAAGAAGAAGAAAAACGAATTGACACGAAAATAAATCCACTTTCCAAAGCATTAGCATCTTCTCATCTATTCTTTTTAAATGACGAAGATCTACTAGCAATGGACTTACTAAAAAAACAGCCTGCTTCTGTTGTAGGTCTTTATTTCTATTGGTTAGAAGAGCTATTAAGCGCCATGCAGTGGGATCGTGGGAAAAACTGGCTTTCTTTTACGTATAAACAAGTAAAGAAAACTATACATGAGCACGAAGATACGATCTTCATAAAAGATATCGTTCGGTTATTTGTAATCATGTACGAAACATATGCAACGCATACAAATGAACAAGCTGGATTCGAAATGATTTTACAAGAACTATTACCGTATAGTTTCACAAACTACGAACAATACGTACTCGCGAAGAAACAGTATCGTACATGGTCCGAACTTCATCTCTTATATGGATTTGAAGCAATTGAACTGTTGAAAGAGCCATTGAAAGATATTGAAAAAGAAGCGCCAGAAGCGGCACTTCCTCTTTATCATCTCGCTGCTGTAGAGGCCATTGAAGAACGAAACCGTAAATCATATAGACGTGCAGTTCGCTACTTAAAAAAATTACGTACATTATATAAACGTTTAAAACGCACCGATGAATGGGATGCTTTCATTATTCATATCGCCAATCTACATTCACGCCTTCGTGCACTACAAGAGGAATTACGGAAAGGAAAATTAATCGATGATCAATCAAACTGAATGATCAATCAAACTGAAGTAACAATTAGGCTCCAGCATGTTAGTCAAGGTTGGTTCCTTTGGGGCGAAGATGACAGCGGTACTCCATTATCCGTAACAAGTTGGAAACGAAATGCATTTACATGGCACGCCACTTCCTTCTATGGCACGTTTCTAAAAGAAGCAACCTTTGAAGGGAAACAAGGTGTTATGCTAACAAACGCACAAGCATTTGAATACATCGCAAACAAACCGATGAACTCCTTTGCACATATTCAAATGAACGATCCTATTACAGCACTTACGAAAGATGCAAATGAATTATGGGATGCCTTCGTAAGCGGTAGCTTCGTACCTGATATGGAGCGTTGGCCCAAACAACCATCTTGGAAAGTTCAAAATACACCAATCGAAGATGACACATTAGCAACGCTTTTCTCAACCTCGGTAAATGAAAGTATATTGCAAGATAACCGATCAAATGACGGATGGGAAGATGCAAAGAGACTATACGAGCATTACGACTTTACGAAAAGACAGCTGGAAACAGCGCTACATGAAGAAGATTGGCTTCGAAAAATCGGTTACATTGAAGATGACCTTCCATTTACAGTCGGACTAAGACTGCAAGAACCACAAGAGGAATTTGAAATGTGGAAACTTGAAACGATTGTGACACCAAAGCGCGGGGCACATCGCATATATGTATACGAAAACATCGATTCCTTACCAAAAAGGTGGCACGATTACGAAGAACGTATTATGGAAACACAAGAAGGCTTTAGTAAGCTGGTACCGTGGCTAAAAGAAGAGGATACGTTCAGAAAAGAACTGTTTGAAACGGAAGCGTGGAATTTCTTAACAGAAGCAAGTGACGAGTTACTTGCAGCCGGTATTACAATTTTATTACCATCATGGTGGCAAAATTTAAAAGCAGCAAAACCGAAGCTGCGTGTACAACTGAAGCAAAGTACAGCACAAACACAATCTTTCTTCGGCATGAATACGCTCGTTAATTTTGACTGGCGCATTTCAACGAACGGAATTGATTTATCGGAAAGCGAATTTTTCGAACTCATTGAACAAAACAAACGATTATTCAATATAAATGGTCAATGGATGCGACTGGATCCAGCCTTTATTGAAGAAGTAAGAAAACTAATGAACCGTGCCGATAAATACGGACTAGAAATGAAAGATGTCCTCCAGCAACATTTATCAAACACTGCTGAAACAGAAATTGTAGAAGAAGATAGTCCGTTTACTGATATTGAAATCGAACTAGACGGATATTATGAAGAGCTATTCCAAAAGCTGCTCCACATTGGAGATATTCCAAAAGTAGATATCCCTTCTTCATTAGACGCAACACTCCGTCCATATCAACAACATGGGATTGAGTGGTTATTATATTTACGACAACTTGGATTTGGGGCATTATTAGCCGACGATATGGGGCTTGGGAAAAGTATTCAAACGATCTCTTACTTACTATATGTAAAAGAGAAAAAGCTCAAAACAGGTCCTGCATTAATCGTGGCGCCGACATCGGTTCTTGGAAATTGGCAAAAAGAATTTGAGCGTTTCGCACCAAATTTACGCGTTCAATTACATTATGGAAGTAACCGAGATAAGGGAGATTCATTTAAAGATTTTCTTCAATCAGCAGATGTTGTATTAACGTCTTATGCGTTAGCTCAACTTGACGAGGAAGAACTTACTTCGTTATGCTGGGACGCTGTTATTTTGGATGAAGCACAAAATATTAAGAACCCACATACGAAGCAGTCGAAAGCAGTACGAAACTTGCAGGCAAATCATAAAATTGCTTTAACCGGTACACCGATGGAAAACCGACTTGCTGAGCTTTGGTCCATTTTCGACTTTATTAATCATGGATATCTTGGCAGTTTAGGACAATTCCAGCGCCGCTTCGTTACACCGATTGAAAAAGATCGTGATGAAAGAAAAATCCAACAAGTTCAACGCTTTATCTCACCATTTTTACTGCGTCGAACGAAGAAAGATCAAACAGTCGCATTAAACTTACCAGATAAACAGGAACAGAAAGCTTACTGCCCACTAACTGGTGAACAGGCTTCCTTATACGAGCAACTTGTTCAAGATACATTACAAAATGTTGAAGGGCTAAGCGGGATTGAACGTCGCGGGTTCATATTACTAATGTTGAATAAACTAAAACAAATTTGCAATCACCCTGCACTTTATTTAAAAGAAACAGAGCCGAAAGATATCGTTGAACGTTCTATGAAAACAAAAACGGTAATGGAACTAATCGAAAATATTAAAGATCAGAATGAGAGCTGTTTAATCTTTACCCAATACATCAGCATGGGAAACATGCTAAAGAGCATATTAGAAGAAACATTCGGTCAGCGCGTCCTCTTCTTAAACGGCAGTGTACCGAAGAAAGAGCGTGATAAGATGATCGAACAGTTCCAAAACGGAACGTATGACATTTTCATCTTATCCTTAAAAGCTGGTGGAACGGGCTTAAACTTAACTGCCGCTAACCATGTCATTCACTACGATCGTTGGTGGAATCCAGCTGTAGAAAATCAAGCAACGGACCGTGCATATCGTATTGGTCAAAAACGATTCGTTCATGTTCACAAACTTATTACAACAGGAACATTAGAAGAGAAGATCGATGAAATGTTAGAACGAAAACAATCACTAAACAATGCTGTCATTACAAGTGATAGTTGGATGACTGAACTATCAACAGACGAATTAAAAGAATTACTTGGTGTATAAATGAATCGTAAATGGTTATTTTGGATTCCTGTATTACTATGGATGGGGATTATCTTCTATTCCTCAGCACAACCATATAAAAAACAGGATATGCGCTCGGATATTGAACAATATGTAAATGTTGAGTTTGTGAAAGAGCATTTTTCGTGGGTATCTATCGATTATGGCGGAGGTACACCTGTTAGTATTGCAAATAAAGGTGTGGGCGGATTTATTGAATTTTTCCTTCGTAAAGGTGCTCATTTTATGGTGTTCTTCATGCTCGGTTCTTTGACGTATTACGCTTTTCATCGATCGGGTTGTTCGAGAAAAAGATGTTTTATATATGCCCTTCTTTTCGTTGCAGGGTATGCAACATTGGATGAAATCCATCAATGGTTTACGGGAGACCGTACACCGATGTGGCAAGATACATTGCTTGATACGTGCGGCGGATTGACAGGAATTATAATAAGTAATTGGTTTTGGAATAGAAAAAGGAGCTAAATGGCAGTTGAAACAATCGTAATGGATTTAACTCTACGTCTTGTATTAAACGATGGATTAGATAAGAATGGAAAAACAACTTTGAAGAACAAACAATTTAAACGCGTTAAAACAACTGCAAACTTAGAGCAAGTACACAACGTAGCCCGTGCCCTTGCTTCCTTACAAGAATCATCACTTCACGCTGTACAACTTGTAAGTACTTCAGATCTTGCTAACGTATAAATGCAAGTACTCGAATTGATTTTCACGAAAGAAGATGGAAAAACAGTTGTTTTTTCTATCGATAAGCCCATCACACCCGTCGATGCACAAGTCGTAAATCAAGTAATGGATACCATTCTTGCGTCATCTGTATTTTCATCAATTGATGAAAATACCCGAAAAAAAGGAGCCCGTCTCGTAGAAAAAAATGTATCCGAAGTTCCAATTACTCTATAAATGAAGAAAAAGTATATTATTATAGTTCTAGCTGTTGTTCTCCTAGTTTATTTAGCAAATAGTAATCCGAGTAAAGGAGAATATACGGATTGGGCAGCGAAGCAGTTTATGAAACGTAATGATGTGAGTAAGAAGCTAGATGAGGTTCAAAAAGAAAATGAAGAGGGTCTTCTTGGCGATTTAGCATCGGCAGGTAAGAAGTTGGCGAAAAAGTATGTTGAGCCACAAGTTGGATTATTAATCGACCATTATACAAAGCGAAATGATTATATTTTCTTCTCAACATATACGACAGATTTCGATTTAGGTGGAGAAAATTATAAATATGTATGCGTCGGTTTTTCAAAGATTTTTATTCCGATTGAAATGCCGAAGAAAAAAGACGAATCTGCAAAATAAATGAACAATGAAAATGATATTTTTATTTCTAGTTCTACAATGATGTTAGAGCCATGTAAGCACCCCTCTTACCGCACAAAAATTATCGACAGTAGCGGGAAGCATCTTTACTCTCGCCAAACCGCTCTCCAGCTCATACAGAAATCTTGTCTAACAGATGTTTATTCTACTTATCAGGGCAGACGTAATGCAGTCCAAGCAAACTTTAAATTCAAACAAAACGTTCCGATTCCAATTAATCATAAGGAATATATTTGCGCTTTTCCAACAGAATCTCCTGCTTCTCCAAACTGTATTTGGTTGTTCTACAAGCATATCCATACAATAGAGTTTTTCAAAAAAACTAAAAAAGCTAAAATTCATTTCTCAAACGGATTTACCGTAACGATACAAATTAGTCCCCATAAGTTAAGTCAGCAATTATGGAAAGCTGGATATGTTTTATCCCAAATGAACATGCAAGATTCACTACACTCATAAGTGAAGCCAGCGACTTTTACAGAGACGGTTGTTTTGTATGAAGGAATGATTGTAAATCAAATAAAGAAGTTAGGTATTTATCAAGATCATGAAGAATATTATCAATGTGGTTTAATTGGTCTTTGGTATGCGTATGAAAGATATGAGGAGGGGAAAGGAAGTTTTCCTGCTTATGCGGTGATAACGGTACGTGGTTATATATTGGAGAGATTGAAGAAAGAATGTGTAATGCAGGAGAGGTATGTGTGCGTCGGAGAGTACGATGAACAATTTGAGTCTGAAGAAACGGGAATGAGAGCGCAGGATTTTATGAGTGTGTTAAATAAGAGGGAGAGGCACATTATTTCGGAACGATTTTTTGTGGGGAAAAAGATGGGAGAGATAGCCTGTGAAATGGGAATGACATATTATCAAGTGAGGTGGATATACCGGCAGGCACTTGAGAAAATGCGAGATAGTGTAAAGGGATAAATGGAAGCGAATTTGAATACGCAAAAGGTTGAAGGAGAGAAGCCGTCATTGTTTGGAATGATTACTTCTCCGGGCTTACAGTTTGAGAGAATGAAGACGAGTAATGCTGTATGGGGTGCGTTTTGGATACTTGTTTTATTAGGAGCAGTTGTTGGTGGACTTGCTGCGTATGTAGGCTCCTTAACCCCAGAAGCCATTAAGCTTAATAAGGAGTTAGGTTTTGAGGTTCCACCTGCAGCGACGTTTGGTATGGGTGCATTATTCGGTGCTATTGGTATGGCGGTAGGTTTCTTTATTAGCGCAGCAGTGTATAAAGTATTAATGATGTTAATGAGCAATGATACTTCTTATAAGAAATTATTAATAATTAGTGTGTATTCAAGCATTATTTCATTACTTGGTTTATTAATAAATACAGTTTTAGCACTTGTTTTAGGCGGATCAGGAAAAGAAATGTATACTGGCTTAGGACCGATTTTCGCTTCAAGTGGTGGTGTTGCAAAAGGTATTGCAAATAATATTGAAGTGTTCACAATTTGGGGATTTATTATTACATGGTTAGGTCTTCAAATTACGGCTGGTTTAAGTAAAAAGAAAGCAACAATTCTTATGGTTGTCTTCTTTATCTTAACTATTGGATTTGGCGCAGTAAAAGGTATGTTCCAATAAATGAGTTTACTAGATAGTATGAAAATTGCCTTATCGTCTATTTTAGCTCATAAACTACGCTCGGCTTTGACGATGCTTGGGATTATTATCGGTGTAGGCTCTATTATTACCGTCGTTGCGATTGGGCAAGGCGGGGAAGCTGCACTGAAATCTCAATTTGTTGGGTCAGGTAATCAAACGGTACCGATTCATTATAATGCCGATATGAATGATCCTTTTGGTATGGGGATGGTAGAAGCGCCGAAGATAACTGAAGAAGATATTTTTGAAATTAAAAAAATTCCAGAAATCTCACATGTTGTAACAACAAATTCGAGTATGGAACCACTTGATATTGAAGATAAAGTAGAAATGGTGAGTATTACTGGATTAGACAGTGAGTATTTTTCAGTAAATAAAGTAAAGTTGTTAAAGGGACGTTCTTTACAAGAATCAGATGTGGATCAAGGTAATAACGTTGTTATGATTAGTAAACACATGGAAGAAAAGGTATTTAAGGATACCAATCCAGTCGGTAAAATTATTGAAATGAAGGGTCAACCGATGCAAATTATCGGTGTCTATAAATCAGATAACGAGTTTATGGGAATGGGATCATCAGAAGCACTAATTCCAATTTCATTATGGCCGACACTGTATGGAAAAGATGAAATTCAAAATATTTCTGTTCAAGCAAAAAATGTAGATAACTTAGAAAAAGCAGGTAAAAAAGCTGCAGATGTTTTAAACAGTCGTAAACCGAGTGATGCAGCTGGTAAATACGAAGTTATGAATTTAAAAGAACTTCAAGAAGGTATTTCAAAGATGACCGGTATTATGACAATGATCATTGGTGGTATTGCTGGTATTTCACTAGTCGTTGGTGGTATTGGTGTTATGAACATTATGCTCGTATCTGTAACAGAACGTACGCGCGAAATTGGAGTACGTAAAGCACTTGGAGCGACGCGTAGTAAAATTTTATTACAGTTTTTAATTGAAGCAGTTATGTTAACGCTTCTAGGTGGTTTAATCGGAATTGGTCTTGGGTATGGCGGGGCATATATCGTTTCCACATTTGCGAAGTGGCCACCGCTCGTTTCATGGGAAGTTGTCGTTGGAGGAGTGCTATTCTCTATGACACTTGGTATTGTTTTCGGATTAATTCCAGCAAACAAAGCGGCGAAATTAGATCCAATCGAAGCATTACGTTATGAGTAAATGATTACGCTAAATAATATTGCTAAGACGTATTATCAAGGAAAGCTTGCGGTACCGATTTTGCATGGTATTAGTTTAACGATTCAGAGTGGTGAGTTTGTTTCGATTATGGGGCCTTCTGGTTCCGGTAAGTCAACGCTTATGAACATTATTGGTTGTTTAGATCGTCCAACAGAAGGCGAATATATGCTGAATGATGTGAATATCTTAACAGCAGACGAGTCAAAGCTTGCTTTAATTCGTAATGAATATATCGGCTTTGTATTCCAGCATTTTAATTTACTGCCACGTCTTTCTGCGGTGGAAAATGTTGAACTTCCGCTCGTATATGGTGGCGTGAAGAAAGCAGAACGTCGTAAGCGTGCTTTAGAGGCGTTAGGTAAAGTTGGATTAGCAGACCGCGTACATCATTTACCGAATGAATTGTCAGGTGGACAGAAGCAGCGTGTAGCGATTGCAAGGGCAATCGCGAATAATCCAACGTTCATTATGGCCGATGAGCCGACTGGTGCGCTAGATACGAAGTCTGGTGAGCAAGTTATGGATATTTTTACGAAGCTTAATGCAGAAGGTACGACAATTGTTATGGTTACGCATGAAGAGGAAGTTGCAGCTTATTCTTCACGCCGCATTGTACTGCGAGACGGGAAAGTTACAGAAGATAGAAGGTGTGCAGTATGAATGGTATTTATTAAACTATTAATTTATAAAGGGAGAGAGACTATGTTACCAAATACGGTTCGTACTCCAAATAAGAAGAAAAAATGGATTATTATCGGCGTTATTGCACTAATTGTTATTGTGGCAGCAGTTAATATTTTTATTATGCAAGGTAAGAAGAAGGGTGCATCAACAACGGCTGATGCTGTAAGTTTTGAGAAAGTGACAGAGCGTAAGTTGAATAATACGAAGTTAATTTCTGGTCAGGTGAAGCCTGGGAATATTGAAAGTTTCTATGCGGATCCGACCAAAGGAAAAGTGAAAGATATTGAGGTAAAAGAGGGACAAGAGGTAGAGAAAGGTACGAAGTTATTCTCTTATGATAATGAAGAGATTAATCTTCAAATGAAGCAAGCTGAGCTTGATCAGAAGATGGCAGATATGCGTTATGATCAAGGGAAAAAGAAGATTGATTCGCTCAAGAAAGAAATTAAGAAGGTGAAAGATAGCGGAGCTGGGAAAGAAGTAACAGATCCGATGGAAGAGCAAGTAAGTGAGTTAGAAATAGCGCAAAAAACAACTGACCTTGAGAAAGAGAAAGGGAAGTTACAGAAAGAAGAGTTAAATAAAAAGCAGAAAGAGCTTACGATTTATAGTAATTTTACTGGTGTTGTTCAAAAGTTAGATAAAGATGCGGCGCAAAGTTCATCACAAGCTTTAGGTGGTCAAGGAAAGGCGTTTTTACAAGTTGCTTCTAAAGATCCGTTCCAAGTTCAAGGGACGTTAACAGAGCTTCAAAAGTCACAAATTCAAAAGGATCAAACATTCACTGTAACTGCGAAAGCGAATAATAAGAAGAAGTGGACAGGTAAGATTACAGAGGTAAGTGAATTCCCAACGAGTGCAGAGATGGGTCAAGCTGGTGGTGTAGGCGAAGCGACTCAAAATATGTCTCAGTATACATATAAAGCAAGCCTTGATAGTCAAGATGGTTTATCTCCAGGGTACCATGTTTCATTACAAGTAAACTTAGAGAATAAGACGATGATCGCTGTTCCAAGTAAGAGCATTGTAGAAAAAGAAGAAGATGCATTTGTTTATATCGAAGAAAAAGGAAAGCTTCGTAAACAAAATGTGAAAAAAGGTGCTACTGATGGAGATTGGACAGAGATTACTGAAGGCGTAACAGTGGGGCAAAAGGTGGTTAAAAATCCTTCCGACAACGTGTATGACGGAATGGAAGTGAAAGAGAAATGAATGTTTAAATGGCTTAAGCCAGCACCTGCAATTGAGAGATTACCAGCGGATATGATCGACCATGTATATAAATTACTACGTATTCGTGTGTTAATCGGGATTTCAGTTGGATATGCTGCTTATTATTTAGTTCGTAGTAACTTTAATTTATCTACTACGTATTTAGTAGACGAGTTCGGATTTAGCACGACACAAATCGGTTTATTAGGGGCAGTAATGGCTGTTGTTTATGGACTTAGTAAATTTTTCATGGGGAATTTATCGGATAAGGCATTTGCTCAACGATTTATTGCAGTAGGTTTATTTTTATCTGGGCTTGTTAATATTTGTTTCGGCTATGCATCTTCCTTTGGGATGATTTTAACTTTACTTGTTCTAAACGGTATTGTACAAGGTATGGGAGCACCACCTTGTAGTATCGTTATGACGAAATGGTTCTCAAAGAAAGAACGTGGTACGAAAACAGGTCTTTGGAATATTTCACATAACGTTGGTGGATTACTTGTTCCGCCATTCATTGGAATTGGTGTAGGCATTTTTGGTGAAAGTCATTGGCAAGGTGGCGTATTTATTTTCCCAGCGATTATCGCTATGGTAATTTCAGTTCTAGTATGGATTAATGCGAAGGATACACCAGAATCTGAAGGTCTTCCTCCAATTGATGAGTATCGTAATGACTATGAAAATCTTGAAAAAGCAGATAATGCTAATAAGATGTCATCAAAAGAAATTTTAATGAAATATGTAGTGAAAAATAAATTTGTTTGGTTCTTATGTATTGCCAATGCATTTGTTTACTTAATTCGCTTCGGTGTTATTAACTGGGTACCAATTTACTTAACAACAGTTAAAGGTTTTACAAAAACAGAAGCGCATGCGGCGTATTCAATATTTGAGGCTGCAGCGATTCCAAGTTCTTTAATTGTTGGATTTTTAAGCGATAAATTATTTAAAGGGAAACGTATGCCATTATGTGTTATGAGTATGGCCGGGGTTGTTGTTGGTACGGTTGTATATTGGCAAGCGACTAGCGTACTTGTTGTAAGTATTGCAGTTTCTGTTATCGGTTGTTTAATTTATGTACCACAGTTTTTAATTGGTTTAAGTGCAATGGAATTAGTACCGAAATTTGCAGTAGGTACGACAGTTGGTATGTGTGGTCTGTTCGGGTATGTTGGAGGAAGCTTCGTAGCAAACGCAGCAATTGGTATTATTGTTGATCGTTCGGGCTGGGATGGTTGTTTCATGTTACTGTTAGCAGGCGGTATTTTATCAACAATTTTCTTACTGATTGTTCAAATGGGACATGAGAGAAAAAGTTCTAAAGTAGCGTAAATGAGAAAGATAGCCTTTTTCTTCTTTTTGCTAGTAATTGGAGGAGCGATGTCTAGTTGCTCTCGAGATACAACCTCTATTAAATATAATAAAAGTGGTCTCCCTATTTTGGATGATCGTCATCTTGTTGCATATGTAGCGGCCCGTGAGGAAGTTGGTGAGGCATTGCTTTCATCATTTTGTAAACCGCGTGGATGTACGTATGAGTTTATTCGTCTTTCGACAGAAGAACTTCTTCGAAGAGTGGAAGAAGAATCTGGAAATCCGAAAGCGGATATTATTATTGGCGGTACAGTAGATGCACATCAAATGATGAAGCAAAAAGATCTGTCTATTCCTGTGACGAGCCAGCATGCGAATCGTATTTCCAAAACTGTTAAAGATAAAGATGGTTATTGGTACGGTTACGAAGTAGAGAAATTGGCAATCGCAATTAATAAAGAGCGGTGGAACGAAGAAATAGCACCGCTTGGCCTACCGTATCCATCCAGGTGGCAAGATTTATTAAACTCTGCGTACACAGGAAAGATTGTTATGCCAGATCCGAATGTTTCGGGTACTGCATATACGTTTTTTCAATCACTTATTGATACTTTAGGTGAAGAGGAAGCGAAGGCGTATGTGAAGCATCTTGCAGGACAGGTTGGAGAAGTAACAGTGAATGGTTACATACCAGCGGAACTTGTGGCAAGTGGTGAATATTTGATAGGCATCAATTTTATGGGAGATCAGAGAATGCTTCAAAAACGAGGCTTTCCTATTTTAAGTAACGAACCTGAGCAAACAGGTTTGTCTGTCAATGCGATTTCGAAACTAAAACGTGCACCGAGTGGTATTATTGCGGATTTATTTATTGATTATTGTTTATCAGAAGAAGCGGGTCACATTTTAGAAAAAGTTTCGTTTGGCGTACCAACGATGTTTGCGAAGAATGAGAAAGAAATAGAAGGGCAGCCGGTTAGAAGGACGAACCAAAATATATCAAATAGTGGAATAATCGAGATATGGAATAGACAGCGTCTCTCTCAAAAGTGAATGTTTGTCTTTTGTATCATTGTTTCTCTTGTTTTGTTTTATGTTGTGGAGAAACAAACATATAATCGAATCACAATTGTGAATGACAAACAAGCCGTTTTACAAAGAGTGAACGAATCTCTTCCAATTGAAGTGAAAGTAAGACATGAAAAGTGGGGAGAAATTGTTGTAACGGATGAAGTTCGTTTACATACAATTGTTTCATTCTTTGACCGAATTCGAATAGAACCGAGAGAGGCAGAGAGCCAAGAACAAGTATTTACTGGAGAAGTAACGTACTTGAATGGACATAAGCGTACTTTTGCAGTAGGTGACTTGTTCCAGTATGAGGCGAACGTATACGGAAAGAAGGGCACTGATCCGATGATCTCGGCATTTCAAACGTATTTGTTAAGCCTGTATTACACGCCAGAGCGTATTAGTGATTTCTTCGCTTCAGCAAAGGATGTCATAGTACGTCAAGGGAATGTAGTACGTACTATCGATCTTACGCACATGCTTGATTCTATTCGGTACGCAAAACAAATTACAGATTACGGAGAAATTCAGAAATTATTACAATCACAGAATGAACCGATTGCTTATATTACAGCTTATAAATCGGGTAAGCATGTAAAGAATGAGCGTGAAGATATTCTTACGATTTCTGTGTATCCATCGTACTTTGTTGTGCAATACCTCGGTGATAATAACGGGAATGTCATGTATATGAAAGGCTCTCTAGCAGAGTTATTCGTAAAGGAGAATGCGTCATGATTGTTAAGTGGTGATGATATGTCGTTAAAACGGAATATGGTATTTGGAATAGTTGGATTGTTGATTCCAATTCTTTTTCTTTTGTATACGGTTGTTTATATTTCACTAGAGAAGAATATGTATCATAATGCAGCAGATTCTCTTGAGAAGTTAAGTGTAGAGGCGCAAATTTATACGATGAATTATTTAGAGAAAGAAGCAGAAATCGAGACGTTAGGTCCGAATTCGCTTTTAATTGCTTCTTACTTAGCGAAGCGGATGGATGTCCGTGTACAGATGATAGGAAAGAATGGAGATGTCGTTGCAGATACACAAAAAGGAGCGTTACTTCATCGGAATATTGATATTGAGAGTTCTTTGAAGGGGAAGAAAGCTTATGTTTTTGCGGAAGGAGAGCCAGCACCCATTCTTTTGTTTTCAAGCCCGGTTTATTATGGAAACGATGTCATTGGGAGCATTCGTTTTATAGATGAGTTAACGGGTGAGAAGGAAGTTTTAACAAATGTGAGCTGGACTTTTTTAATGACATCTCTTTGTTTAGTGGCTGCAGGTATTTTCTTTGCGGTTCGTTTAGCTAGGTCTCTTCATAGGCCAATTGATCAGTTGAGACAAATGGCAAAGCGGCTTGCGAATGGCGAGTATGAAAGTAAGATTGAGCTAAATGAGTATGTGGAAATTGCGCAGCTTTCAGCATCCTTTAATGCGATGGCTGATGGAATTGAACTGCATATTAAGCAATTGAAGGAAGAAAAAGAGAAACAGAAAGATTTCTTGGACCGTATTACCCATGAATTGAAGACACCACTTACGGCAATTATCGGTTATGTTGATTTAATTCCAAAGTTACACTCGAAGGAAGATGTGCAAGAGAGTCTCCGGTATGTAGCTGTAGAAAGTGAGCGTCTATTATCACTCGTAGAGGAAGTACTTAAGTCTTCAAAGTACGGGACGAGTACGTTTGAAGTGTCACCTACAGTTGTGAATATAAAAGAATTAGCAGAAGAAGCAGTTTCAATTGTGAAACCTCGCCTGCAGCAATTTGAGATTGAAGTGATAAATGAGTTAACGGATGTACATGTCGTTGCGGATTTTGATAAGACGAAGCAAATCTTCTTAAATGTACTTGATAATGCGATTAAATATAGTGATGCTACGCAAATTCGCATGAATGTAATTGTAAGTGAGCATGAGGCGAAGGTTTTTGTTCATGATGATGGTATCGGTATAGATGAGGAAGTACTCGCCGAGTGGAATGGGTCTCCAGGAGGGAAAATGCTTCCTTCTAGTTACGGGAACGGCTATGGTTTGTATATTTGTCAGGAGATTATGAATAAGCAAGGCGGAAGTATGCGAATTGAGAGCAGTGAAGAGATTGGTACTACGATATTTATTACATTTTTGCTTCCAAGACGAATGGAAGACATAAAAAACTTGAAAGCGGTTAAATGAATGAAAATACTTGTAGTTGATGATGAATCGAGTATTCGTAATTTGATTCGAATGCAGTTAGAGATGGAAGGATATGAAGTATTAGTAGCGGCTGATGGTAGAGAAGCGCTAGAGAAGTGGAATGAAGGGCCGGATGTATTGATTTTGGATGTTATGCTTCCAGATACAGATGGGTATGAGTTACTTCGCTTGTTCCGTGAGAAGGATAGAGATATTCCAGTACTCATGTTAACTGCAAAAAGTCAGATGAATGATAAATTGCTCGGCTTGCAGCTTGGTGCGGATGATTATGTAACGAAGCCTTTCAATTATGCGGAGCTCATTCTTCGTGTGAAGAATATGAGTCGGCGTGTGAAGAAGGAAGGGGTCACTGCAAGCCACGAAGTAATTCGAGCTGGAGAGTTAATAATTTGTCCTAAGGAAAGAAAATTGCATGTTAGTGGACAAGAGATTCAGTTAACGTATCGAGAATTTAATTTATGTCAGCTGTTTGTTTCAAATCCACAGCGTGTATTTATGAGAGATGAGTTACTTGAGAAAGTGTGGGGCTTTGAGTATATCGGAAATACGAGAGCGGTTGATATTATGGTGCAAAGATTGCGTAAGAAGCTTGGTACGAGCGGAGAATATATTAAAACAATTTATGGCGTTGGCTATAAGCTGGATTGTTAAATGAGTTCAATTTTGGTTTGTGGCGGAGCTGGCTACATCGGTTCACACGCTGTGAAAAAATTAGTAGATGAAGGTTTATCTGTAGTAGTGGTTGATAATTTACAAACAGGTCATGAAGATGCCATTACAGAAGGCGCAAAGTTTTATAAAGGAGACCTTCGTGATAAAAGTTTCTTAAGAGACGTCTTTACACAAGAAAATATTGACGCGGTTATGCATTTCGCGGCTGATTCTTTAGTTGGTGTTAGTATGGAGAAACCTCTTCAATATTATAACAACAACGTGTATGGCGCACTTTGCTTATTAGAAGTAATGGACGAGTTTAAAGTAGATAAGTTCATTTTCTCTTCTACTGCGGCAACTTACGGTGAAGTAGATGTGGATCTTATTACTGAGGAAACTGTAACAAATCCAACGAATACGTATGGCGAGACAAAATTAGCAATTGAAAAAATGCTTCATTGGTATAGCCAAGCGTCTAACTTAAACTATAAGGTCTTCAGATACTTTAACGTGGCTGGTGCAACTCCAAATGGTATTATTGGGGAAGATCATCGTCCAGAGACGCATTTAATTCCTCTTGTATTGCAAGTGGCGTTAGGTCAACGTGAGAAAATTATGATGTTTGGTGAAGATTATAATACACCAGATGGTACTTGTATTCGTGATTATATTCATGTTGAAGATTTAGTAGCAGCTCATTTCTTAGGACTTAAGGACCTACAAAACGGCGGAGAAAGTGATTTCTATAACTTAGGAAACGGTAATGGTTTCAGTGTAAAAGAAATCGTTGATGCAGTTCGTGAAGTTACAAATCATGAAATTCCTGCTGAGGTAGCACCGCGTCGTGCGGGGGATCCAGCACGTTTAGTTGCTTCTTCTCAGAAGGCAAAAGAGAAGTTAGGATGGGATCCTCAGTATGTAAATGTGAAAACAATCATTGAGCATGCTTGGAATTGGCATCAAAAACAACCGAATGGATATGCTAATTAAATGAGAGCGATTTTATTAGCAGCTGGAATGGGGACACGCTTGCGCCCATTAACATTAACGAAACCAAAGTCATTAGTAGAGGTAAATGGGAAACCGATGCTAGAACGACAAATTGAATATTTACAAGAGATTGGTATAGAAGAAATTATTGTTGTTACTGGATATTTATCGGAAAAATTTAATTATCTTGTTGATAAATATGAAAATATACGCCTTGTATATAACGATAAATATAATGTGTATAACAATATTTATACGATGTATGTAGTGCGTGAATATTTGGCAGATGCGTATGTGGTAGATGCTGATGTGTATTTACATCGTAATATATTTATTGAAAAACCAGAGTCATCTTTATACTTTAGTGCAAGGAAAGAAGATTTCCGCAATGAGTGGATTATTAAGCACGATGAGAGCAAGAAAGTGTACGATATTGAAATTGGTGACGGTCATGATGATTACATTTTATGTGGCCTTTCCTATTGGTGTAAGGACGATGCGGATTATATCGTAAAAGAGTTAGAAAAAGCAGTGGAGCAAGAAGACTTTAGTGAGCTGTATTGGGATAATATTGTGAAAGATAATATTGGTCATCTGAATGTTCATTTATATGAAATTAATAGCAATGACAGCTTTGAAATAGATTCTGTCGAGGATTTAGAGAAGGTTGAAGAGAAGCTTGCCACTTTAAGAAGTTAGATGAATCGAAAGCAAAGTAGAGGGATTTTTTATGGTGTGTTCTCCGGATTTGCTTGGGCTATAGATACGGTTTTAATTGGGATTATATTATCCTCGACAGTTATGTTGGAAACGGAGCAAGTTATATTCCTTGCGCCGCTTGTTAGCACCTTTTTACATGATTTTATGTCGACATTGTGGATGATGCTCTATATGGGACTTAAAGGTCAATTACGAACAGCGCTTTCTAAATTAAAAACAAGAAGTGGTCGTTTCGTGATGTTAGGTGCTTTAATGGGCGGACCTTTAGGGATGACGTTTTATGTATTAGCCGTAAAGTATATAGGGGCTTCGTATACGGCAGCAATTTCAGCCATATATCCAGCCGTTGGAGCATTCTTTGCATTTATGTTTTTAAAAGAACGTTTACGCTCTTGGAATTGGTTAGGGCTTGTAATAAGCATTAGTAGTATTATTATTCTTGGCTTTACCGGTGATGGATTTGCAACACAAAACTATATGTTAGGTTTTATTTTTGTTTTGATTTGTATTATAGGTTGGGGATTAGAATGTGTGATTTGTGCCTACGGTATGAAGGATGGGGAAGTCTCGCCAGAAGAGGCGTTGCAAATTCGCCAACTTGTTTCGTCTGTAACATATGGACTGATCATTTTACCGACATTAGGCGGGCATTTTTTAACGAAAGAAGTTATGGTAAGTAGTGAATTTATCTTAATTATATTTGTGGCGTTAATTGGGACAGCTTCGTACATTTTTTACTATAAAGCAATCCATGAACTGGGCCCAACGAAAGCTATGGGGCTGAATATTACATATTCAGCTTGGGCGATTTGGATTTCTATATTAGTAATGGGAACACCATTTTCTTGGAAATTAATTATTTGTTGTTTATTCATTATTGTAGGGGCTGTTTTAACAGTCGCGGATGCAAATGAATTTATTAAGAGAAAGAAATATAGAGGAGAGGTAGCATGAATGCAACATGTGCTTGGTATATTAGAAATTATTAATAAAGAACCGCATTTAAGTCAGAAGAAAATTGCAGAGCGTAGTGGGATATCTACCGGAAAAGTGAATTATATTATAAATGATTTGACGAAAAAAAATTATGTTGTTAGTGAAAAAAATGGAAAACATATAAGCTATTATGTGAAAGAACAGGGTCTTAAATTTTTGCAGAGCGAGTTAGCTACACTGCAGCAAAAAAAGATTCGTATTCATCAGCGAGAGTATAAAAAAGTTAAGCAAGCAGTTATTCTTGCGGCAGGAAATCGTAAGGAATTAGGTAAACCATCTGGATTATTATCCATTGGTGATAAAATACTTTTAAAGCGAAATTTAGAGATATTACACAATAACGGAATTGAAAAGATTGTTATTGTTTCTGGATATAAAAAAGAAAAATTTGCTTCTTGGAATAAAGAGCAAGGAGTATACTTTGTAGAAAATCCGAAATATAAATGGACAGGCTCTATGGCTTCACTTTCAAGTGTTCAAAGTTTAATTACAGATGATTTTCTATTAATTGAAGATGATATTTTAATAGAAGAAGATGCGATTTCTCAATTGCTACAATATCCGGAACGGGACTGTGTATTGATTACGAATGAAAGTGGTTCTGGTGATGAGGCATTTGTAGAGATTCAAAACGGGAATTTGTATAAAATTTCGAAAGATGTTCATCAATTAAATCGTATTGATGGCGAGATGATTGGAATTTCAAAACTTTCTTATGATGTTTTTCTTAATATGTTGGAGTTGTTTAATCATAATCAAAATCCGTATGTGAATTATGAGTATTTACTTCTTGATGTTGCGAGAACATATGATATTGGGCATATCAAATTACAAAATATTGTATGGGCAGAAATTGATACAAAACAGCAATATGAAGTTGTGAGGAATAAAATTTACCCTCGTTTATTGAGAAAAGAAGCAGAGTTTAAAGAAAAACAAATTAAAGGCCACGTTATGGAGGCTTTAAATATTTCAGAAGGTGCTATTACAAATATTCAACCATTTGGTGGTATGACAAATACGAATTTCAAGGTAAGTGTCGGGGATTCAGAATATGTACTTCGTATTCCAGGAAGCGGTACGGAAGAAATGATTAGTCGTCATGATGAAATGGTGAATTCTAATTTGGCAAGCGAGCTAGGAATTGACGCTGAGCTTCTATACTTTAATGAAGAAACAGGTGTTAAGTTAGCAGAGCTTATTTCAAATGCAGAAACATTGAATCCGAAAACGGCGCGACGTAGCGATAATATGCAGTTAACGGCAGCTATTTTGAAGGAATTACATGAATCAAGTGCAGCGATGAGTAATACGTTTAATGTATTTGAGAAAATTGAGCATTATGAAGGTTTATTAAGTAAATCAAATGGTTCAAACTTTGCTGATTATAAAAAGGTAAAGAAGCAAGTTATGCGATTAAAAGCAATGTATGAGAAAATGGATATTCAGTTAACACCTTGCCATAATGATACTGTTGCTGAAAACTTTGTGAAAAACGGAGAAAATAAGATGTATTTAATCGACTGGGAGTATGGCGGCTTGAATGATCCGATGTGGGATATTGCAGCGCATAGTTTAGAGTGTGAATTCTCAGCTGAAGATGAAGAGTTATTTTTAGATTACTATTTTAATGGAAAAGTAGAAGAAATGTATCGACAAAGAATCTTATTAAATAAAATTTTCCAAGACTTTTTATGGAGTATTTGGACAAAGATTAAAGAAGCAGCGGGTAGTGATTTCGGAACATATGGAATGGATCGTTATACGCGTGCAAAAGAAAATTTACAGTTATTTTTAGAGTACTATGGAGGATACCAGTATGAATCGAAAGCAAAGTAGATGGGATTTAAACAAGAAGTTAGAAAATTTATTGAAGGAAATAAGCTAGTTCGTACATTGTTAAAAAAGCCTTTAGAATATCGTGCGAATAAGCAATTGCAATTAGTACGAAACAATATTAAACAATATGGAGTAGAGTGTTTACTATTAGTGCAAGAAGCTTTTAAAGAGCATGATCAAGAATTTTGGTTAGATTATGGCACGTTACTTGGAGCTATGCGAGAAAAAGATTTCATAAGCCATGATTTAGATATGGATATTGGTACTTTTAATATAAGTGAAGAGAAGAAAAGAGCACTAGAGAAAACGTTAAATGATAAAGGTGTTAAGACGTTTAGGGAGTTCACAGTTGATGGTCATGTTGTAGAGCAAACTTTCACTTATAAAGGAACTCATATCGATCTTTTCTATTATTTTTCGGAAGATCCTAATAAAGTATGGTGTTACTTCTTTGAAGGAACTGATGAGATGTCGACGCAGGAAAGAGGAACTGAAAAGATCCTTACAGGATGGAAAACGAAAACAGCAAGTTCTACATTGTTAGGAACGAAATTAATGCCATTCAAGGGCGAAGAATTCCCTGTTCCTTCAAATGTTGAAGAGTATCTTATTGAAAACTATGGTCCTAATTATATGATTAAGGATGAGAATTGGGATTTTGCAAATTCTGCTAGTAATATTAAGGTTGTGTCAGCCAATAACGTTGAGGCTATTTATAAATAAATGAATAAGAAAGCAGTACTTGTTCTTGTTGTTTTTGTATTGTTTGTTGCTTCGATTGTGAGCGGTAAATTGTACTGGAATAAGAAAGTTGCAAATGCAACGGGACAGACGAGTGAAGTAACGAAGACAAAGGCTGAAGTGAAAGATAGCGGAGCGAAGAAAGAAGAGAAAAAAGAAGAGAAAAAAGAAGAGAAAAAGCAAGATGCGAAGTCATCTTTTAATGAAGCATATGCGAAGAATTTGCCAGATGAAGTGAAAGAGAAGTTGAAGAAAGCCGCTAAAGAGAAAAAGGCAGTGAATCTTGTTATTGTTGGTGATGAAGCTTCTTCATCTGAAAAAGATGCTTGGGCAGCTAAGTTAACAGCTAATTTAGAAACTGCTTACGGTAAAGGTTTATGGAATGTGACAGTAAAGGAATATAAGGGTGAAAGCACAGACGAGTTAATCGTGAATAAGCGTGATAAAGAGATTGCGAAAGACAAGCCGGATGTGATTTTATTTGAGCCACCATTTATTACTGATAACGGTAAAACTGGTAATGGGAACTCTGTTGCGAGTACACAGAAGTTTGTTCAAGCACTTTCTACTAGTGCAAAAGGCGCTACAATTATGATTCAACCATCAAACCCAGTGTATGGTGCGAAGAATTATCCGAAAGCAATTGAGGCATTAAAGCAATTTGCGACGCAAAATGGTTATACATATGTTGATCACTGGGGAGCATGGCCTGATGCAGCAACAAAGGCTATTTTACCGTACTTACAAGAAGAGTTTGGTTTCCCAAGTGCTAAAGGACATGAAGTTTGGGCACAATATGTAACGGATTATTTCGTGGCTAAGTAAATGAAAAAGAAAATTCTATTTTTGATTTTAGGAATTATTGGGGTTTTGGTTATAGGCGGTGGAATATATGCCTATAATGTATATTCTAAAGTCTCAAAAACACTGGATGAGGTACATAAACCTTTAAAGCGCGATAAAGGATCAAATGGCGTAGAAACAGCAAAAATTAGTAAATCTGAACCTGTATCTATCCTATTACTAGGAGCAGATGAACGTGGTGAAGACAAAGGCCGTTCAGATTCTTTAATGGTCATCACACTAAATCCTAAAACTAATTCAATGAAAACAGTAAGTATCCCTCGTGATACATATACAGAAATTGTTGGAAAAGGGAAAAGCGATAAAATCAACCACGCCTATGCATTTGGTGGCGTAGACATGTCTGTTGCGACAGTGGAAAAATTCTTGAATGTTCCGATTAACTATTATATTGAAGTGAACATGGAAGGCTTTAAAGATATTGTTGATGCAGTTGGTGGCGTAGACGTAAATAATGATTTAGAATTCACACAAAATGGTCATCACTTTGCTAAAGGTAATGTTCATTTAACTGGTGACCAAGCTCTAGCATTCACACGTATGCGTAAAGAAGATCCACGCGGTGACTTCGGTCGTCAAATGCGTCAGCGCCAAGTAATGCAAGCTGTTATTAAGAAAGGTGCAAGCTTCTCTTCTTTATCAAGCTATGGTGATGTGTTAACAGCAATTCAAAAGAATGTGAAGACAAACTTAACACAAGATCAAATGTTTGATATGCAAAAAAATTATAAAAATTGTCTGCAAAACAGTGAAGATATTCAAATCCCAGGCGACGGCCACAAAGCCGCTGATGGCATTTGGTATTACTATGTTCCAGATGCAGCGAAACAAGATATAACGAATAAGTTAAGAGCGCATCTTGAAGTGACTAAATAAATGTATGATTATTTAATTGTAGGAGCAGGTTTATTTGGAGCGGTATTCGCTCATGAAGCATCAAAAAAAGGAAAGAAATGTCTTGTTATTGATAAAAGAAACCATATTGGTGGAAATTTGTATACTGAAAATATTGAAGGTATAAATGTTCATAAGTATGGAGCTCATATTTTCCATACTAACAATAAAAAAATATGGGATTATGTAAATGATTTTGTTGAATTTAATAGATATACAAATTCTCCAGTTGCTAATTTTAAAGGAGAGATTTATAATCTACCTTTTAATATGAACACGTTTAATAAGCTATGGGGGGTAATAACACCTCAAGAAGCTAAAGAAAAAATTGAAGAACAAAAAAAAGATGCTAAAATTACAGAGCCTAAAAATTTAGAAGAACAGGCTATTTCTCTAGTGGGAACTGATATTTATGAAAAATTGATTAAAGGTTATACTGAAAAACAGTGGGGACGCTCTGCAACGGAACTACCTTCATTTATTATTAATCGATTACCGGTTCGTTTTACTTATGATAATAATTATTTTAATGACAAGTATCAAGGTATTCCTATTGGTGGATATAATTTAATTATAGAAAAAATGCTTGAAAATAGTGAAGTTAGATTAGGGGTAGATTTCTTTGAAAATAGACAAGATTTAGAAGGAATGGCTCAAAAAATAGTATTTACTGGAATGGTTGATCAATTTTTTGATTATAAATATGGTGTGTTAGAGTATAGAAGTTTACAGTTTGAAAATGAAACAATATCTAATATTGATAATTACCAAGGAAATGCGGTCGTTAACTACACAGATAGAGAAACGCCATATACTAGAATTATTGAGCATAAACATTTCGAATTTGGCTCTCAAGACAAAACTGTAATTACGAAAGAATATCCTTCTGAATGGAAGCCAGGTGATGAGCCATACTATCCAATTAATAATAAAAAGAATACAGATGTATATAAAAAATATAAAGAATTAGCCGATAAAGAAGAAAATGTGATATTTGGTGGTCGATTAGCTACCTATAAATATTATGATATGCATCAAATCATTGGTTCAGCATTAGTGAAAGTTGAAAAAGAATTTGGTATATAAATGAATAAATTAACTTTAAATTATATATATAATTTAGTATATCAGTTGCTTATATTAATTATTCCTTTAGTTACAATGCCTTATGTTTCGAGGGTTTTAGGTCCAGGGGGTATTGGAATAAATGCTTATTCATATTCTATAGTTCAATTTTTTATTTTGTTTGCAGTTTTAGGTATTCCGCTTTATGGTAATAGACAAATTGCAAGGATCAAGCATAAAGGAATTACAAAATTGTCTGAAGAATTTTGGTCGATTTACCTAATACAATTATTTTGTTCAATTTTCTTTTCAATTATATATATATTCTTTGTGCATTTCTATATTAAAGAAAATCAATTTATTTTTTATATCCAATGGCTTATGTTATTTGCAGCCATGATAGATGTTTCATGGCTGTTTATAGGGTTAGAAGAATTAAAAAAGGCAGTTACAAGAAATATTATTGTTCGTTTGTCTGCGGTTGTTCTAACATTTGTCTTTATAAAAGATAAAGGTGATTTAGCCCTTTACGTTTTTATTATTGCTATAACAAACGTTCTAGGACAACTTATAATATGGGTACAAGTTTTTAAATATATAAAATTTGTAAGGGTGACTCTAAACAAGGTAAGCGAACATTGGAGACCGGTGCTCGTTATATTTTTACCTCAGTTTATTATTCAACTGTATATAATTGTGGATAGAATAATTTTGGGTAATTTTTCTACAGAAGCAGAGGTAGGTTTCTATGATCAAGCGATGAAAATTGTAAAGGTAACTTTAAGTATAGTAACAGGGTTAAGTACAGTTATGCTTCCAAGAATCGCTGCGGAATATGCGAGAGGGAATTCGGAAAAAATCATATACTACAGCAATATAGTATTAAGATATGTTCTTCTTATGACAATACCAATGTCTATAGGGATTGCTACTATATCTACAAACTTTACTTCTTGGTTCTTTGGTCCAGGATACGGAAAGGTTGAAATTCTTATAATAATACTCAGTCCTATAATAATTTTTATTGGTCTTTCAAATGTGTTTGGAATGCAAATACTGCTTCCTACAAACCAAAATAATAAGTTAACTTTATCTGTAAGTATTGGAGCTATAGTGAGTATATTTGTAAACATACTATTAGTTAGTTCGTTTGCTAGTATAGGAACCGCGATTGCGACGGTTAGTGCAGAAGTAACGGTTGCAATTATACAGCTGTTTTTTGTGTCCAAATATATTAATTTAAGGAATGCATTGCGGTATTTTATTAGATATGGTGCAACCTCAATAATTATGGGACTAAGTCTCATTTTGTTAGGTAGATATTTTGAAGGCGCATTTTTAACTACTCTAATACAGGTAATAGTTGGAGCTATTATTTATTTAAGTGTTTTATTATTATTGAAGGATGAGTTACTGCTTGGATTTGTTTATAAAATAATGAAAAAAAAAGGTGAATAAATGTTATTTTGTTTTGAATGGTTTATGAATAAAAAGTATACTCTAATAGTGAAATTTTATTTTATTGTGGCAGGGCTATTTTTAATATTATTTGCAGGATTAAGGTACGAAATAGGTTATGATTATATCAGTTATCAAAGAATACATCAGATAATTCAAAACATACCGTGGATGCAAAATGGTTTAATTAATAGTGCTATGGAAATAAATCAGGAGATTGGTTTTTTTATCATAAATATTCCCTTTGAAAATTTTAATAGTATGTTATTGTTTATTTCCGTAGTAACCTTGGCTATAAAATATAAATTTATTTTTGAGAATAGTAAATACGTATTTTTATCTTTATGGTTATACTATAGTATGTTTTTTGCTAAATATGATATGGGATTAATCTCACAAACTATTGCAATTGCAATAGTGCTATATAGTCTTAATTTTATCATTACAGAAAAAAAGTATAAATTTATTATAACAATTATATTGGCAAGTTTATTTCATTACACAGCCATAATTTTTTTACCAACATATTGGCTAGCTACAAGAAAATTTTCTTTGAAGTTTATGTTTTTTATGACGACTTTTTGCTTTTTATTAGCTTTTTTACCTTTAACAAATCTGTTATCTAGTTTTATTGTAGAATTAGTTCCTTGGTATTCATTATATGTGGATCAGATTAGTACATTTGATTTTAGTTTCAATGTAATTAAAAGAATGATTATAATGTTAATTTTTGTTTATACAATAAAAAAATATTATCCTACAAATCGAGTGTATAATATTTTTCTTAATGTATATTTTATAGGGTTTTTAGCATATTTTGCTTTTAAATCCATACCTATTCTAAGTGATAGGGGTACAGTTTATTACTTGTTGGTAGAGATTTTTTTATGGGGCATTGTGATACATCACTATAAAAACATTGTCGTAAAGCTTTGTTTAATAGTTTTCCTACTAACGAATAGTGCCTACTCATTATATAACAGTGTTAACTTAAAAGAAGATGCTTTAAATGCAAGAGAGTTTAATTACCCATACACACCATACAAATCATGGATTAACAAGTAGATGAATTATATAATTTTTCCGGGTGAATTAGATATTAGAAAAGGGGGACCTGCCGGGTATATAGCTAATTTACAACAGGGATTAAAATTAATAAATGAGGAAGATAAAGTAACATTAATTACGAAGGAGAATGTGAAATCCAATAATACTATTAGAAGTAGAAGAAACAGTGTATTAAAGCCTCTATTGGGCAGGAGTAATACAATAATAGAGAAGCTTTATATAAGAAATTCAATAAAGCTTCGAGATCTAAGTATAAGAGATCAAATTAACAAAATTAATTTTGAATATCAAGATATTACTCATGTACATAGTGTTTTAGATTATCAAGCTATACAAAATCATAATATAACAGGTAAAACAGTACTAACTCCCCATACTCCAGAAAGTACTTCGGATGAAATTGTAAATGCTATAAGATTTAAATTTAATAATCCAAGTTTAAAACTTTCTAATTTAAGGGAAAAATTAAAAGTGGTAGAAGAGGAAGCATTTAGAAATTGTGAATATTTTATATTTCCTTCAGAGGAATCTATGGAGATATACTCAACCTTTATAAAAGATTTCTATGATATTATGAAAGACAAAAAAATCTATTATAATCCGACAGGCTGTGAAAAACTAAGTTATAAATTAAGCAGGGATGAATTTAGGGATAAATATAATATTCCTAAAGATGCATTTTTAATATCATATATAGGAAGACATACTAAAATAAAGGGTTTTGATATCTTAAAAGATGTTGCAAAGGAGATTAATAAAATAGATGGCAATATATTTTTTGTGAGTGGAGGAACAGGAGACATAAAATCAGAGAGTGAAAACTTTATTGAAGTTGGATGGACTGATGATCCGGGGAGTATAGTAAATGCTTCTGATTTATTTATCCTTCCTAATAAAAGTACTTATTTTGATTTAGTTCTTTTAGAGGTATTATCTATAGGGACACCAGTTTTAGCATCTAATACTGGCGGAAATAAGAGTGTGGGAAAATTAACAGATGGAGTAAGACTTTTTGAAAGTGGAAATGTGAAGGATGTAATTTCCGAAATACTATATCTAAAAGATAACAAGGGTATATGCGATAGTATGCGTAAAGATAATATTACTTGTTATAAAGATAACTATACACTTGAGGGATTTGCAGAACGATACATTAAAATATTAAATGATATCAGTTTTAATTCCTGATTGAAGATATTACACATATTAGAACCCTCAGGTATTGGGGGAGTAGAACGAATTGTTGCGGATATATATTGTAATGCGAATAAGGAAATGCAAATTTTTGTAGCAATACCTAAAAAATATAAAGCTGAGTTTATTAGCAATTTTGAAATTAAAGATACAAAAAATATAATAGAAATGGATTTTGAAAATGCTGCAAAATTTAGTGTTAGAAGACTAAAAGTTTATAGAAACATATTAAATGAAATTAATCCCGATATTATTCATACGCATTCTAGAAAGGCCTGTGTATTTCTTTCTATCATAAACAAAAAGGCGATTCATTTTAGAACGCAGCACATGCAAGATAGAGATGTAGTACATAAATTTGATAAGTTTCTCTTATCTAGAAAAGTTGATTTATGGATAGGTACTTCAAATCAATTGGTACAGACATACATAAAAGAACAGTATGGTGATGTGTTAACAAAATGTATTTATAATGGTGTAGCTATTCCTAAAAAAACCAAAAGTTATGAGAACATAAATAGAGTTAAAAAAATAGGTTTCATTGGAAGACTTAATGAACAAAAAGGGCTAGATATTTTTATTCCTTTACTAAAACAAGTGGATACGCAAGTTAAAAATCCGTATGAGTTTATAGTTATAGGAGAAGGTGAAGAGAGAGAGTATTTGGAAAAAATGGTAGTTGATTTGAATTTACATGAAAAGATAAAATTTATGGGAGCTAAATCAGATATTTACAAGGAAATATTAAATTTCGACGTCCTTGTGTTACCTTCTAGAAAGGAAGGATTACCATTAGTTTTATTAGAATCGATGGCTTGTGGGGTACCAGTGATCGCGAATAATGTAGGGGCTATTAGTGAAGTTGTGATAAATAATAAAAATAGTTTTATAATCAATGATACCTCTGGATGGTTAAGGTTATTAACTGAATTAATTCAAGAGGAAAAAGATTTAGAGAATATTAGTCAAAATTGTGCGGAACATATAAGTTTAAATTTTAGTGTTCAAAGAATGTGTAACGAATATTTACTAATGTATAAGCATTATGGAAATTCATAAATGGAAGTATTATTAATTACTACAAGAAATATATATGAATCGACTGGGGAGTATAAATTGATAAAAAGGAGGGCAGATGAATTATTTAATGGCTTTAATATTAAAACAAAGGTTATTTCTTTTCAAAGACAATCTCGGATTAATTCAACAAAATTTGAGGATACTAAAGATTTTCAATATCTAATAAAAACTGGATTTAAGAAATCAACTTTTATATTTGATTTAATTAGATTTAGAGAACAATTAAAAAAGTATTTAAATACAAATAAACCAAAAAAGATAATTGTTTCAGGTTTTTTTGCATTCTTTTTTAACGATATAATAATAAGCTATAAAATGAAAAATAATTGTGATATATATTTAGACATGCATGGTTGTGATGAAGAATTAACGGAGTACGGATCAGTATTAAAAAAACGCGTATTCAATATTTTGGTTAAGTTTGTAAATAAATCTACTGAAAAATTGGTACCACATTGTAAAGGTTTTTTAGCAGTATCCTCAACCTTAGTGCAATATATAATAGATAAATATAAAGTAAAACCAGAAGAAAAAGATTTTTTTCTTATCCCATGTGGTAATTATGGGGTTATTAAGGATTATAAGGAGAGGTTATATCATAGGAACATATGGAGAAAGAAATTAGGTATAACGGACGATGAAATTGTATTTGTATATTCAGGCGGGATCTCTAAGTGGCAGATGGTTGATGAGACTATAAAATTTTTATTAGATGCACTAAAAATAAATAAGAATTTTAAAATATGCATATTTTCTGGTCAAATAGAAGAATTTAAGAAAAGAATAGATAAATTAAGCGAATCGAATAAGGTAATATTTAAATCGTTAGAGAGTACAGAGGTACCATTAGCTTTGACGGCATGTGACATAGGAATAATTCTACGGGAAAATAATTTAACTAATGAGGTTGCTTTTCCAACTAAATTTGCTGATTATTTAGAGGGAGGCCTTCATATTATACTTTCATCAGTAAAATCACAGGTTGAAATTATACAAAAATATAATTTAGGGATTGGTTCAGACCATATAAATAAACTAAGCCCCATAAATATTGACAATGAATTAAATAATATCATGAATTGCAGATTAAATAATATAGAATTGTATTATAAAACCTGTGACTCTGTTATAAACGATTTATTGGACTATAGCAAGAATATTCAGGGATTTGGAATGGAACTTTTAGACCTGGAAACTAAAAAATAAATGAATTTAAAACATGTAGATTCTAAAAAAACATATTTAATAACAGGTGCAGCTGGCTTTATCGGTATGCACCTTTCTAAGCAACTATTAGAGATGGGTTGTAAGGTTATTGGATATGATAATCTTAATGACTATTATGAGGTTAGCCTTAAAGAACTTCGTTTAAATATATTAAATCAGTATGAGAAGTTTATTTTCCATAAAGCGGACTTAACTGATAAAGAGTATTTGGAGAAATTATTTGTTGAAAATGAGATTAATATCGTTATTAATCTTGCTGCACAAGCAGGTGTAAGATACAGTATTGAAAATCCAGATGCTTATATTCAATCAAATGTTGTTGGGTTTTTGAATATCCTTGAAATGTGTAGACATCATAAAGTGGAACACTTGCTTTATGCATCATCCAGCTCAGTATACGGTGCAAATAAAAAAATACCGTTTTCAACGGAAGATCAAGTAGATAATCCAGTTAGCCTATATGCGGCAACGAAAAAATCAAACGAATTAATGGCTCATACATATAGCCACTTGTATAAAGTTCCAACAACTGGATTACGTTTCTTCACTGTTTATGGACCTTATGGAAGACCAGATATGGCCTATTTTTCTTTCACAAAAGCAATTATGGAAGGAAAGCCTATAAAGGTATTTAATGAGGGAGATATGTATCGAGATTTTACATATGTTGATGATATTGTAGACGGGATTATAAAATTATTAGAAAATTCACCTGTACTTAATAATAAGGAATTACCATATAAGGTTTATAATATTGGAAATAATAAACCTGTAAAATTATTAGATTTTATTCAGGCTATTGAATCTGCAGTAGGTAAAGAAGCGGTTAAAGAGTATTATCCAATGCAACCAGGAGATGTTTATCAAACATATGCAGATGTTTCAGATTTAATTAATGATGTAGGATTTAAGCCAGATACTCCAATTCAAGAGGGAATAAGTAAATTTGTGAAGTGGTATAATCAACAGTTAAGTTAAATGACCAAAATAGCAGTAGTCGGAACAGGTTATGTAGGTTTAGTATCAGGAGCTATTCTATCAGATTTTGGACATACAGTGACATGTGTTGATGTCGATAAAAATAAAATCGAGAGCCTAAAAAATGGTGTAATTCCTATATATGAACCAGGATTAGAGACAGTCGTACAAAAAAACCATTATTATAAGCGTCTTAACTTTACAACGGATATTAAAGAGGCTGTAGAAAATAATGATGTTATTTTTATAGCAGTAGGTACACCGCCGGCAGATGATGGAAGTGCTGACCTTCAATATGTACTTGCAGTTGCAGAGAGTATTGCAAAATATATGAATGGATATAAAGTAATTGTAGATAAATCCACAGTGCCAGTAGGAACAGGACAAATTGTTAAGTCTACAGTAAAAGAAGCGCTGGATAAAAGAGGAATCCAGTATGATTTTGATGTAGTTTCAAATCCAGAATTTTTAAGAGAGGGTTCTGCTGTTAGAGATTTTACTCATCCTGATAGAGTTGTTATCGGAGCTGAAAGTGAAAGAGCAATGGAGTTAATGAAGGACGTTTATAGGGTTCTTTATCTAAACGAAACGCCATTTGTAGAAACTAATATTGAAACAGCAGAAATGATTAAATATGCTGCAAATGCTTTCCTTGCAATGAAAATAACATTTATTAATGAAGTTGCGAATGTATGTGAAAAAGTTGGTGCAGATGTTCAGAAAGTAGCGAAAGCGATGGGGCAGGATGGTCGAATTTCACCAAAGTTTTTACATGCAGGTCCTGGATATGGAGGGAGCTGTTTCCCAAAAGATACGAAGGCCCTTGCAAGAATAGCTCATGAGCACGGTGAAACTATTTCTTTAATTGAGGCAACAGTAGAAGCAAATGAAAAACAGAAGTTAAAAATGGTAGATAAAATTGTTAATGCTATGGGTGATGTTGACGGGAAAACATTTGCCATTTTAGGGATTACATTTAAACCTAATACAGATGATATGAGAGATGCACCAGCACTTGTAATTTTACCTGAGCTTGCTAAACGTGGAGCGAAATTTAACATATATGACCCTGAAGGACTAAAAGAGGGAACATGGCGTCTTGAAGAGATTAAGGGAAGTATTACATGGTGTGAAACAGCATATGAAGCAATTGCAAGTACAAATGCTACAGTGATTTTAACTGAGTGGAATGAATTTAGAAATCTTGATTTTGATAAACTTCGTGAAATAGATGGAAGTGAGTATTTCTTTGATTTGAGAAATATTTATAATAAAAAAGCAATGATCGAAAAAGGCTTTAAATACTATGGTGTAGGAGTCTGAATGAGTAAAAAAGTACTATTATTAGGTAATCATGGATTTGTAATATACAATTTTCGTAAAGAACTAATTCAAGAATTGTTGAGGAAAGGGTATGAAGTATATATATCGTTACCCAAAGATGAAAAAGTAGATAAGATGGTTGAATGGGGATGTAAATTCGTAGAAACAAATGTTGATCGAAGGGGCACAAACCCAGTAACTGATTTTAAACTAGTTGCGCATTATATTAAAATATTGAAGGAAATAAAACCAGATGTTGTATTGACATATACGATAAAACCAAATTTATACGGAGGATTAGCTTGTAGGCTTTTAAATATTCCATGTATAAATAATATTACAGGTCTAGGAAGTGGATTTAGTAAGAGTTCAATTTTAAAAACGTTTTTATCTACTTTATATAAGGTAAGTCTGAAAAAGTCTTATTGTGTTTTCTTTCAAAATACTGAAGATATGAGAATGTTAGTAGATAGGAATATAATTAAAGGACAGTATGAACTTATTCCAGGTTCAGGAGTGAATTTGGAAGAATATAGATTTGAAGATTTTCCAAAAGAAGATGTGCTGAAATTCATTTTTATTGGAAGAATTATGAAGGATAAAGGTATTGATCAATACTTGGAAGCTGCAAAAATTATAAAGAGAAAATATCCAGATACACAATTTAATGTAATAGGTTTTGTTGAGAAAACACAGCCACATTATAACGACATGATTAATCAGCTGCAAAATGAAGGTTTTATTACATATTTAGGGTATCAATCAGATGTTAAACCATTTGTTAAAGAAGCTCATTGTCTTATTCAAGCTTCTCATGGTGGAGAAGGCTTATCTAATGTTTTATTAGAAGCAGCTGCTACAGGGAGAGCGTTAATGGCCTCTAATATACCTGGTTGTAGGGAAACAATTTCAGAAAATCAGAATGGATATACATTTGAAGCTAAAAACACAAGTAGTTTAGTTGAACAGATTGAAAAATTCATTTGCTTAACAGATGTTGAGAGAAAACAAATGGGTATAAACTCTAGAGAGAAAATCGAAAAAGAGTTTGATAGAAATATAGTAATAAAGGCATATATGAGTAAGATCGATCAAATCTGTAATAAATAAATGAATAAGAAACGAATCTTAATAACTGGGAAAGAAAGTTACATAGGAACAAATTTTGAGAAATGGGTTAATAATTGGTCAAGTCAATATGATGTTGACAAAATATCTGTTAGAAATGATGGATGGAAACAAAAGGATTTTTCCCAATATGATGTTGTTTTACACGTAGCTGGAATAGCTCATGTTTCAGCTGATCCAAAAATGGAAGAAATGTATTATAAGATTAACAGGGATTTAGCAATTAATATCGCAGAAAAAGCCGAAAAAGAAAATGTTAAACAATTCATTTTTATGAGTAGTATGATTATCTACGGTGCAGATGGAAAATTAGGTGAACCTAAAATTATTACTGCAGAAACTGAGCCAAGTCCTATTGATTTTTATGGGCGAAGTAAGCTCGAGGCTGATTTAGCTATTCAAAAAATGAATAGTAATAAATTTAAAACGGTTATGGTGCGAACGCCAATGGTATATGGACCAAACTGTAGAGGTAATTTTCCTAGGCTAAAAACGCTGGCGCAAAAATCACCAATTTTTCCTGAGATAAGTAATGAAAGAAGTATGATATTCATTGATAACCTGTGTGAATTTTTAAAGGTTGTTATTGACAAAGAGTTAGATGGGGTGTTTTTCCCGCAAAATAAAGAATATGTTAGTACGAAAGATATTATAAATCTTATGGCTATCAACATGAACAAGAAAGTCCACTTTATTAAAACATTTAATCCAGTCATAAAGATAATGTCAAAAAAGATAAATGTCGTTAATAAGGTATTGGGAAATAAAGCGTATGATAAAAAATTAAATCCTGAGTTTGACTATTGCGTTGTTGATTTTGAAACTTCTATAAAAATAAGTATGTAAGTGATATATAAAAAGAGTTTGAAACAAATTATAGATGTTATTGTTGCGATTATAGGGTTAATAGTATCATCACCGGTATTCTTATTATTAATAATTTGTATAAAGCTGGATTCAAAAGGCCCTGTTTTGTTTAAGCAACGCCGTATTGGTAAAGGGAAAAAAGAATTTTATATTTTGAAGTTTAGAACAATGAGAATTGATACTCCAAAAGATATGCCTACTCATCTTTTGGAAGATCCTGATATGTATATAACGAAAGTTGGTAAATTTTTACGGAAAACAAGTTTGGATGAACTTCCACAAATTATAAATATTATTAAGGGTGAAATGAGTATAATTGGTCCTAGACCTGCACTTTGGAATCAATATGATTTAATTAAAGAACGTGATAAGTATGGTGCAAATGATGTTACACCAGGATTAACTGGATGGGCACAAATAAATGGAAGAGATGAACTTCCTATTGATGTAAAGGCAAAACTAGATGGTGAATACGTAGATAAATTATCATCATTATTTGATTTGAAGGTATTTTTTATGACTATAAAGAGTGTCTTGAAATCTGAAGGTGTTAAGGAAGGAAAAAGTAATAGTAGTGAACGAAACTCTGAAACGAGAAAAGAGGCCAGTTCATAATTGAGTTATCCAAAACGGCTCTCATTATTAATTTTTTTAGATTCATTTATTGTATTAACTGCTGTGTATTTAAGTTATTGGTTTGTACATCCCAATGTATTAAGTAAAATTCCCACGACAGTGATTATTAGCTCTATTACATTATTATGTAGCCATCATTTTTTTGCTAGTATTTATAAGCTATACAATAAAGCATGGGAATATGCAAGTGTTGGTGAATTGAAACAAATATTCAAAGCGATTACCCTTTCTATTATCGTAACAGCAATTGTACAACAAATTATAAATCATGATATTTATGTGCGGATTTTAGCGATTGCGTGGATGTTACATCTATTATTAATTGGTGGATCCCGTTTCGTATGGCGTATGTTCCGCGATACATATATTACAAAGGATACGAATAAAAAGAGAGCGTTAATCGTTGGTGCGGGTTCAGCAGGAACGATGGTGGTAAGACAATTACAGCATAATAAAGAGGCAGATTTATATCCGATTGCATTTGTTGATGATGACAAAAATAAACAAAAACTAGAGATTTATAACGTACCAGTCGTTGGGATGACAAATAATATTAAAGAAATTGTAGAAGATAATAATATTGAACATATTATCATTGCAATTCCTTCACTAAATAGAAAGCAAATAAATGAAATTTTTGAGAAATGTACAAAAACAAAAGCGAAAACTCAAATTGTACCGATGCTCGAGGATCTTCTAGATGGTAAAGTATCTGTCAATGAAGTGCGTGATGTACAGGTAGAGGATTTATTAGGAAGAGAACCGGTTCAGTTAGATGACGCGGGTATCGGAGAAAAGATTACGGGTAAAACAATATTAGTAACTGGTGCTGGTGGATCGATTGGATCGGAAATTTGCCGTCAAGTGATGAAATACAAACCAGCAAAAATTGTTCTTTTAGGACATGGTGAAAACAGTATTTATAACATAGAAATGGAAATGCGAGTTACTTATAAAGATACGGTTGAAATTACGACAGAAATTGCTGATGTACAAGATCGGAATAAGATTTTTGAAATAATAGAAAAGCATCAACCATATATCGTATACCACGCTGCTGCACATAAACATGTGCCTTTAATGGAGCGTAACCCTGAAGAGGCTGTTAAAAACAATATCTTTGGTACGAAAAATGTTGCAGAAGCTGCTGATACATTTAAGGTAAATACGTTTGTTATGGTTTCGACAGATAAGGCTGTAAATCCTACGAATGTAATGGGAGCTACAAAGCGATTTGCAGAAATGCTTGTACAACATTTAGCAGCAGTGAGTACTAGTACTAAATTCGTTGCCGTTCGATTTGGTAATGTGCTCGGAAGTAGGGGAAGTGTAATCCCATTGTTTAAGAAACAAATCCAAAAAGGTGGGCCTGTAACGGTTACTCATCCTGATATGATTCGCTACTTTATGACAATACCAGAAGCTTCAAGGTTAGTTATTCAAGCTGGAACGTTAGCGAAGGGTGGAGAGCTATTTGTTCTTGATATGGGAGATCCAGTTAAAATTGTTGATTTAGCAAAAAACCTCATTACTCTTTCTGGGTATTCTATTGAAGAAATTGGAATTGAGTTTACTGGACTTAGACCAGGGGAGAAGATGTATGAAGAGCTCTTAAACGAAGGAGAAATTCATCCTGAGCAAATATTCCCTAAGATTCATATAGGAAAAGCTGTATTGATGGAACAGAGTATTTTAAGGCAGTTTATGAATGATTTTGAAAAAATGAGTAAAGAAGATATAAGAGAAAGATTGTTAGAGATTGCTAATAGTAAAGTTGTAATTAAAAGCTAGTTGAAAAAAGTAAGAAAAGCAATTATTCCAGCAGCTGGTCTTGGGACAAGATTTTTACCAGCAACGAAAGCGATGCCGAAAGAAATGTTGCCAATCGTTGATAAGCCGACAATTCAATACATAATAGAAGAAGCGATAGAATCAGGAATTGAAGATATTATTATTGTTACTGGAAAAGGAAAGCGCGCAATTGAAGATCATTTTGATCATTCCTTTGAACTAGAACAAAACCTTTTAGAAAAAGGGAAGTATGAAATGCTTGAGAAAGTACAGGCTTCTTCGAGAATTAATATTCATTACATAAGACAAAAAGAACCGAAAGGTTTAGGTCATGCAGTATGGTGTGCTCGTAAATTTATTGGAAATGAACCATTTGCGGTATTACTTGGTGATGATATTGTACAAGCAGAAACGCCATGTTTACGTCAGTTGATGGATCAATATGAAGGTACACAATCATCCGTTATTGGTGTACAAACAGTGGCAGAAAATGAAACGCATCGCTACGGCATTATTGATCCAGTTGAACAAAACGATCGTCGTTATCAAGTACGTCAGTTTGTTGAAAAGCCAGCCCAAGGAACGGCACCATCAAATTTAGCGATTATGGGTCGTTACGTATTAACACCAGAAATTTTTATGTTCTTAGAAAACCAACAGACAGGCGCTGGTGGAGAAATTCAGCTAACAGATGCGATTCAACGATTAAATGAAATTCAGCGTGTATTTGCTTATGACTTTGAAGGAACACGTTATGATGTTGGAGAGAAATTTGGATTTATTAAGACGACGATTGAAATGGCGCTTCAGTATGAAGAATTAAGAGAAGATCTGATAAAATATATGGATGAGTTATTGAAAAAAGAGATGATTCATGTATAAATGATTGATTTACATTGTCACATCTTACATGGCATCGATGATGGTGCACAAACAGTAACAGATAGTTTAGCGATGGCGCAGCAAGCCATAGCAGAAGGAATACATACAATTGTCGCAACGCCGCACCATCAAAATGGGAAATATATAAATGAACGTACCTCAATTATTCATAACGTAAAACAACTAAATGATGAACTACAACAACATAATATTCCACTTACCATTTTACCAGGGCAAGAGGTCAGGTTATATGGTGATTTATTAGAAGACTATGAAGCTGGTAAAATTGTTACTTTGAATGAAACAAACAAATACATATTCATTGAATTTCCATCTAATCACGTACCGCGTTATGCTGAACAATTATTATACGAATTACGTGTTAAGGGAATGATTCCAATTATCGTTCATCCAGAACGTAATGCCGAGTTAATCGAGCGGCCAGATAAGTTATATAACCTTGTAAATAAAGGAGCATTAACACAAGTAACAGCAGGTAGTTTATTAGGTAAATTCGGTAAAAAAATTAAAAAGTTTTCACTACAACTTGTAGAACATAATTTAACGCATATGGTCGCTTCAGATGCACATAACACAACGTCAAGAGGATTTTATTTAGCGGAAAGCTACGAATTAATTGAAAAAGAATTCGGAATGAATGTTATGAGTGATTTGAAAGAAAATCCGTACTTATTAATTAGCGGGAAAGCAATTTATAAAGAAGATCCAGAACAAATTCGTCGTAAAAAATTGTTCGGTATTTTTTAATTGGCTCTTAATTTATTTAAAAAGAAAAAAAATCATCGTCAACGTCGTCAATTAATTGCTCATCAACAACCGAAATCACCGATTTCAGAGCAATATCGTAATATTCGAACAAATATCGAATTTGCAGCTATTGATACGAATTTACATTCATTAATGGTAACATCTGCAAATCCAAGTGAAGGGAAAACGACAACGACAGCTAATATGGCAGTTGTGTTTGCTCAACAAGGAAAAAAGGTATTATTAATTGATGCAGATATGCGTAAACCAGCGATGCATCAAATGTTCCAAGTTGATAATATTTTTGGACTAACGAACGTACTAACACATAGTGAACGTTTAGAAAAATGTGTGCAAACAACATTAGTTGATAATCTACACTTTTTAGCTTGTGGTCCAATCCCACCAAACCCGGCAGAATTGTTAGGTTCAAAATCAATGAAAGAACTCCTTGGACAAGCATACAGCATGTACGACTTAGTTATTTTTGATATGCCGCCTATTTTAGCGGTTACAGATGCGCAAATTATGGCAAATGTATGTGATGCTTCCATTCTTGTCGTTCGTAGTGAAGCAACAGAAAAAGAAACAGCAGTAAAGGCAAAAGGATTGTTAGAATCGGCTAATGGTAAACTGTTAGGCGTTGTTCTGAACGATCGTGAACGTGAAGAAGGCTTATATTATTATTACGGTGCAAACTAAATGGAAGAAACAATTAATCTAAAAGAGTTATTTCATATCTTAAAAAAACGTTTAGCAATGATCCTCGTAATCGCATTTGGTGCAGCCATTGTAAGTGCTATCATTAGCTTCTTCTTTATGACACCAATCTATCAATCTTCGACGCAAATTCTTGTTAACCAGAAGAAACAAGAAGGGGCAGCAATTCAATACAATGAGGTACAAACAAATATTCAATTAACAAATACATACAAGGTTATTATTAAAAGCCCTGTTATTTTGGACCAAGTGAAAGAAAAATTAGGTTTAAATATAACAGTACAAGAGCTAAATACGAAAATTGAAGTAGCTAACGAGAAAGACTCACAGGTAGTAGCGGTAACTGCGCAAGATAAGGATCCAAAACTAGCTCGTGATATTGCTAACACAACTGCAGAAGTGTTTCAGGGTGAAGTTGCTAAAATTATGAGTGTAGATAACGTAACAGTATTATCAAAAGCAGAAATTGCAGAAAATCTATCTCCAATTAAACCACGTCCAATGCTAAATGTAGTAATTGCTTTCGTTGTTGGTTTAATGGCTTCGGTTGGTCTTGCATTTTTACTAGAATATTTAGATAACACAGTAAAAAAAGAAGAAGATGTCGAAAGCTTACTTGGTTTACCAGTGTTAGGTATTGTAGCTCGTATGGATGAAGAAACACTGAACGTGAAATCACACGCTACATCATCAAGAAAAGTGAGGGGACAAACAATTGGCTCTTAAATGTGGGGAAATCAGCAATACAAAAAATTAATTAGACGTATGAAATCGAGCATAAGAGAGAGAAAAGGGAAGTGTCGCATTTCACAAAAGGAGATTATGAATATGTTCGGGAGAAAGAAAAGAAAACCATTACGACAATTAATTGCACATAAAGAGCCTAAATCGCGTATTACAGAACAATATCGTAACATTCGTACAAACATTGAATTTACATCTGTAGATAGTCATGTTCGTTCTATTATCGTTACCTCGGCAGATCCAGGTGATGGGAAAACAACGACAATCGCAAACTTAGCAGTTGTTTTCGGCCAACAAGGAAAGAAAGTTTTATTAATTGGAGCTGACTTGCGTAAGCCGACGATACAAAACTTATTTGCCATTCATAGTTCAAATGGGTTAACGAACTTATTATCAGGACAAGCAAATCTTATGCAATGCATTCAAAAAACAGATATAGAGAACGTATATTTAATGGCAGCAGGTCCAATCCCGCCAAACCCAGCAGAATTATTAGGGAGCCGGGCAATGGACGAAGCGCTACTACAAGCATATAACATGTTTGATATTATTTTAATCGATACACCACCTGTCCTTGCGGTTACGGATGCGCAAATACTTGCGAATAAATGCGATGGAATCGTACTCATTGTACGCAGCGAAAAGACAGAAAAAGATCAAATCGTAAAAGCGAAACAAATATTAGATAAAGCATCAGGAAAACTACTAGGTGTTGTTTTAAACGATAAAAGAGAAGAAAAAGAGCAATATGGTTATTACTAAATGCTGAATATAGAACAAATTAAAGAAATCATTCCTCACCGCTATCCATTTTTACTTGTTGATAAAATATTAGAAGTAGATGAAGGAAAAAGAGCGGTTGGAATTAAAAATGTATCTGCAAACGAAGAATTCTTTAATGGACACTTCCCTGACTATGCAGTTATGCCTGGCGTACTTATTGTAGAAGCGTTAGCACAAGTCGGAGCGGTTGCTGTATTAAAGAAAGAAGAAAACCGCGGCAGACTTGCTTTCTTTGCAGGTATCGACAATTGTCGTTTCAAAAAACAAGTACGCCCTGGTGATCAACTTCGCTTAGAAGTAGAAATGACACGTGTACGTGGCCCGATCGGAAAAGGGAAAGCAATTGCGACAGTAGATGGTGAAGTTGCATGTGAAGCTGAAATCACATTTGCAATTGGTGATAAAAAAGAATAGATGTTTGCGCGAGATATCGGAATTGACCTAGGTACGGCTAATGTATTAATTCATGTTAAAGGTAAGGGTATTGTATTAAATGAGCCATCTGTTGTGGCAATTGATCGTAATACAGGTAAAGTATTAGCAGTAGGTGAAGAAGCAAGAAGTATGGTGGGACGTACGCCTGGTAATATTGTAGCAATTCGTCCACTTAAAGATGGTGTAATCGCAGATTTCGAAATTACAGAAGCGATGTTAAAGTATTTCATTAACAAGTTGGACGTAAAGAGCTTCTTTTCAAAACCTCGCATTTTAATTTGTTGTCCAACAAATATCACATCAGTAGAACAAAAGGCAATTCGTGAAGCTGCTGAACGTTCAGGTGGTAAAACAGTATTTTTAGAAGAAGAACCAAAAGTAGCCGCAGTTGGTGCGGGTATGGAAATCTTCCAACCAAGCGGTAACATGGTTGTTGATATTGGTGGAGGTACAACAGATATCGCTGTACTATCTATGGGTGATATTGTTACCTCTTCTTCTATCAAAATGGCTGGCGATAAGTTTGATATGGAGATCTTAAACTACGTTAAACGTAAGTACAAGCTATTAATTGGAGAACGTACTTCAGAAAATATTAAAATTAAAGTCGGTACAGTATTCCCAGGTGCACGTAGTGAAGAGCTTGAAATTCGTGGACGTGACATGGTAACAGGTTTACCACGTACAATTACAGTATGCTCTGAAGAAATTACAGAAGCACTAAAAGAAGACGCGGCTATCATTGTACAAGCTGCAAAAGGCGTACTAGAGCGCACACCACCAGAACTATCTGCGGACATTATCGACCGTGGTGTTATTTTAACAGGCGGTGGAGCTTTACTACACGGTATCGACATGCTTCTAGCAGAAGAATTAAAGGTACCAGTATTAATTGCTGAAAACCCAATGCAATGTGTTGCGGTTGGTACAGGTATTATGTTAGAGAATATCGACAAATTACCACGTCGTGCATTGAAATAAATGCAGCGAAGCTCATTTCACACTTCTCACATCCAATTTAGGGAGGCGAGTGGTGTGCACGATTACATCAAAGAGAGAACTATCAAGATTGGTAAGTATATCGTGGAGACAAGAAAGACAGTGCGTGTAATTGCAAAGGAATTTGGGGTATCAAAGAGTACAGTCCATAAAGATTTAACAGAACGTCTACCAGAAATTAACCCAGAGCTCGCAAATGAAGTGAAAGAAATTCTTGATTATCATAAGTCTATTCGTCATTTAAGAGGCGGAGAAGCAACAAAGCAAAAATATAGAAAAGAAGATGTGGAAAAGCCTGTACGTCAATAAATGCGAGGAAGAAATAATAAAAAGTCGCAAAAGGTAGTACATTTATTTCAAAAAAGATGGGTGTTTCCGGCACTATACATTGCTTGTGCAGCGGTAATCCTAGTGGTTGCGCTATGGTTCCAAGGAGCTAATCCGAAGAAGACTCCGAACCAAGATCAAGCAACACCGTATACACAATCGGAAGATCCAGCAGTACCAGTAACGAAATCTTCAGAAGTAGTGAAAATGCCAGCTGCCGCTAATGCGGAAGTAGTCGTACAGAAGAAATTCTATGAAGATGCAGCAACTGAGGCGGAACAAGAAAAAGCACTTGTCTTTTATAACAACACATATTCCCCGAATAAAGGAATTGACATTGCTGCGAAAAATGGAAAAGAGTTCAATGTTGCAGCTGCTTTAAGTGGCACAGTAACAAAAGCTGAAAAAGATTCACTTCTTGGTTATGTTGTAACAGTTGATAGTGGAAATGGTGTAGCGGTTTCTTATCAAAGCTTAGGCAGTGTGAAAGTAGAAAAAGGTGCAAGAGTTGCGCAAGGTGAAGTATTAGGAAAATCCGGTCTAAGTGCAATGAATAAAGAAGCAGGTTCTCACGTTCACTTTGAAGTACGTAAAGACAATGTGGCTGTGAACCCTGAGCGCTACTTAAATAAATCAGTAGCAGAAATTAAAGCTGATGCAGGTGCTACAAAAGCAACGAATGCTTCTGGTAAAAAAGCTGATGACAAATCTCAAAAAGAAGAGAAGTCAACGAGCACGAAACCAGAAAGTAAAACAGAAGATAAGTCTCAAAAAGAAGAGAAATCAACAAGCGGTTCGACTAGTGACAAAAAAGAAGAACCGAAGAAAGAAGAAAAATCAACAAATGGTTCTACAGAATCATCTAACGATTCTTCTTCACAAGAATAAATGACATTTTCAATGAGACGATTTTCTGCTATTTTTCGGAAAGAGGTACAGGATATTAAAGCAAATGCATCTGTGCTCGTAATGGCGGCAATGCCAATTATATTTTCTTTTGTTTATCAACAGATGAATGGGCCAAAAGATCAAATAGCTAATATGGTAACTTTAATGGCCCTAACGATGGTAGGAAGCTTTGTTCAAGCGGCTTTAATTGCGGAAGAAAAAGAAAAGCACACGCTACGTGTGATGATGTTATCGCCAGCATCATCGTTAGAAGTATTATTAGGAAAAAGCGCATTAACAGCTCTTATTACATTTGTAATTTGTATTAGTAACTTTGCTATTTTAGGTGTGATAAAGGGGAATATGGTTTTAATAGTTCTATTTTTGCTTGTTAGTATATTTTTCTTCCTTATGTTAGGTACGGCGATTGGATTAATAGCTAAAACAACGGCATCAACATCAGTAGTAGGTATGCCGATTCTATTTATTTTTCTTTTAGCTCCAATGTTAGGAGGATTTATTAAAAGTGAGTTTGTAAAAAAGGCAATCGATTTTCTTCCAACGAAACATCTTGCAGATGCAATGCCAAAGCTACTAGCTGGAAAAGGGTTTTCAACTGTTAGTGGTGATTTAATAAATATTATCATTTGGTGTGTGCTTTCAATTATCCTTTGTATTGTAGTTACAAAAAGAAACAAATGGACTAAAAACTGAATGATTGAGTCAAGAAAAGCGAAACATACAAATCGAAACTTGCGAAAGCAAATTTCATCTATAAAGAAAAACAAAGGGGATGACGAAATGACATTGGCAATTGAAATGAAAGATGTAATGAAAAGTTTCAATGAAAAAACGGCACTTCGAAGTGTAAATATTGAGGTGAAGCAAGGAGAAATTTTCGGATTCCTCGGACCGAGTGGATCGGGTAAAACAACAACAGTAAAAATATTAACTTCTCAATTACTTCATAGTGTTGGAACAGTAAGAGTATTAGGGAAAGACATTACAGGACCAAGTAGCATCGATTATAAACGAATTGGTATTTTAACAGACAACAGCGGTTTATATGAAAGACTTAGCATTTATGATAACTTACTATTATTTTGCGACTTATACGATTGCAAAAAAGAACGAATCGATGAAGTGCTAGCACAAGTGAATCTATTAGATGATAAAAAAACATTAATAAAGAAACTATCAAAGGGAATGAAGCAGCGCGTCACACTAGCAAGAGCAATCCTTCATAAACCAGATATCCTCTTCTTAGACGAACCAACATCCGCACTCGATCCAGTTAACGTACAAAACATTCATAAAATCTTAAAAGACTTAAACAAAGAAGGAACGACGATTTTCTTAACGACGCACAATATGGAAGAAGCAGAAACGCTTTGTAACCGTATCGCCTTTCTATGCGGCGGAGAAATTGTGGCTCTTGATACACCAGAAAACCTTCGCTTACAATACGCGAAAGATCAAATACAAGTCGTATTAAAAGATAAGCAAAAAGAAGTCGTGCAAAAAGATGAATTAGGTGCAAAACGTATTTCAGAATGGATGAAAAAAGGTGAATTACTATCTATTCATTCACACGAGCCAACATTAGGTGATATCTTTATTGAAGTTACTGGGAGGGGATTATAAATGGCGCTACTGGAGTTGAAACAATTAGGGAAGACGAACCAGTTACCGGCAATTGAGCTAGAGGTTGAGAAAGGACAATGTGTTGTTTTGCAATGTAATAACCATACAGCTAAAGTGTTGCATCGCATCATTATTGGTGAGGAAGAAGCTTCAACTGGCAATGTGCTATTTGGAGGCGAAGCGATTGGAAAGAAAAATTATTCCCGCATCGGTTTTTGTTTTTTGAAAGATGAAGCATATGATCGTTTGAAGGTGAAGGAATACTTTAAATTTTTGTTAGGGCTTTATGAATCAAAGATAAGTATAGAAGAAGTAGTACAATATGTCGGTCTCTTAGATAAGTTAAACGTGAAAATAGAAAAATTATCATTTTCAGAGAAACGTCGCCTTCATATTGGACGAGTTATGATTCATAATCCGGATTTAGTTATTTTGGAAGAGCCGGAGCAAAATGTAGATACAGAAAGTACGATTATCATTCGAAAAGCAATTATGAAAATGAAAGAGAAAGGAAAGGCGATTTTTATTACGTCCTCTTTCCTATCAGACGCTCTTTCGTTAACAGAAGATGTATACATATTAAACAACGATGGTGTGAAAAAGGTCGAAATCGAGCAAGAAGAGGTGGAAGAAGTTGATGAAGAAAAAGTCGTTCAAATGATTCCACAGATGAAATTAGAAAGAATACCAGCGAAAGTGAACGATAAAATCATTTTACTTGATCCGATGGAAATCCATTTCATTGAAACGCAAAATGGAGTGACACATATTCATGTGCGTGAAGGTGATTTCGTATGTGCATTAACATTAAGTGAACTAGAAATGAGATTAACAGGATTCGGTTTCTTTAGATGTCATCGTTCGTACCTCGTTAATTTACAACGAGTACGAGAAGTTATTACTTGGACACGGAACAGTTTTAGTTTAATTTTGGATGATGAAAGAAAAAGTTCAATTCCGCTTTCAAAAGGACGAATGGATGAATTAAAAGGTGTAATTGGGCTATAAATGAAATTTTCAAAGCCATTTTTCATTATAGTAGCGCTTTTAATAGCGCTCGTTATCATTGTACCTGCTGCTCTTGTAATTCCGTTTGCGAAAGCAAAAATAGGAGAAGAAGCAGCTTCTAAAACTCCTCCAGCGATAGAAAGTATACCAGCTCCAGGGAAAGTGGATACAGCGGTTCAAGTTGCTGTATATCGCGATCAACAGAAGAAGGTAGAAACATTACCTGTGGAGGAATATGTGACCGGTGTCGTAGCTTCTGAGATGAATGCCAGTTTTGAAATAGAGGCGCTAAAGGCACAGGCATTAGCAGCAAGAACATTCGTGGTGCAGCGTATGCTAAGTGGAGAAAAGAAAAACAACGCAGATGTGGTAGATACGGTGAAAGATCAAGTGTACAAAAGCAAAGAGGAATTGAAAAAACAATGGGGCAATAACTACGAAAATAATTTAAAGAAAATCGAGGAAGCCGTTTCTAAAACCGCAGGACAAGTTTTAACGTATGAGGGAAAACCGATTTCAGCGTCTTTCTTCTCAACGAGTAACGGCCGAACAGAAAATGCGGCTGATTATTGGGGAAATGATTATCCGTATTTGAAAAGTGTAGATAGCCCGTGGGATCAAGCCTCTCCAAAGTTTACAAGCGAGCAAACGTTCACAGTAGCTGATTTTCAAAAACGTCTCGGTGTGAAAGTGCTGGCGGATGGAAAGGTTGGAAATATTAAAGATCTTACGGAGGGTAAAAGAGTAAAGGATGTAGCGTTTCAAGGGAAAACATTAACAGGAAAACAAGTTCGTGAAAAGTTAGATTTGCGCTCTTCTGATTTTACATGGAAACAAGAGGGCAATAAAATCATTGTCACGACGAAAGGCTTCGGTCATGGTGTTGGTATGAGTCAATACGGTGCGAATGGTATGGCAGCGGAAGGTAAGAAATATACAGATATCGTCGCTCATTATTATAAAGGCGTTGAAATAAAAACGATGAATGATTATGAGGGAAAACTGATGGTGAAGAAGTAGTTGGAAAAGATCATCGTCCGTGGCGGAAAGCGGTTAAACGGCACAGTGCGTGTTGAGGGCGCAAAAAATGCTGTATTACCTATAATCGCTGCAGCCCTATTAGCGAGTGATGGAAAGAATGTACTATCTGAAGTACCGGTTTTGTCTGATGTATACACAATTAATGAGGTATTACGTCATTTAAATGCTGAAGTCGTATTTGAAAATAACCAAGTAACAATCGATGCTTCTAAAGAACTAAACATTGAAGCACCATTTGAATATGTACGTAAAATGCGTGCATCTGTTCAAGTAATGGGACCATTATTAGCACGTAACGGTCGTGCTCGTATTGCACTTCCAGGTGGATGTGCAATTGGTTCACGTCCAATTGACCAACATTTAAAAGGCTTCGAAGCAATGGGAGCAAAAGTACAGGTTGGTAACGGTTTTGTTGAGGCATACGTTGAGGGAGAACTAAAAGGAGCTAAAATTTATTTAGACTTCCCAAGCGTGGGCGCGACAGAAAACATTATGTCTGCAGCTACATTAGCAAAAGGGACAACAATCCTTGAAAACGCAGCGAAAGAACCAGAAATCGTTGACTTAGCTAACTTCTTAAATGCGATGGGAGCGAAAGTACGCGGAGCTGGAACTGGAACAATTCGTATCGAAGGCGTTGAAAAATTATATGGTGGAAACCACTCTATTATTCCTGACCGTATTGAAGCGGGAACATTCATGGTTGCAGCAGCAATTACTGGTGGAGACATCTTAATTGAAAATGCTGTTCCAGAACATTTACGCTCAATTACAGCGAAGATGGAAGAAATGGGTGTTAAAATTATTGAGGAAAATGAAGGTGTACGTGTTATTGGCCCAGATAAGTTAAAAGCGGTTGATATTAAAACTATGCCTCACCCAGGTTTCCCAACAGACATGCAATCACAAATGATGGCATTATTACTACAAGCTGATGGAACAAGTATGATTACAGAAACGGTATTCGAAAACCGCTTTATGCACGTTGAAGAATTCCGTCGTATGAATGCTGATATTAAAATCGAAGGTCGTTCTGTTATTATGAACGGTCCAAACAGCTTACAAGGTGCTGAAGTAGGTGCAACTGATTTACGTGCAGCTGCAGCATTAATCTTAGCTGGTTTAGTATCAGAAGGTTACACTCGTGTAACTGAATTAAAGCATCTTGACCGTGGTTATGTAGACTTCCATAAGAAATTAGCTGCATTAGGTGCAACTATTGAACGTGTAAACGAAAAAGTAGAAGAAGTGAAAGAACAAGAAGTTTCTGATCTTCACGCTTAAATGAAATTGAAGCTTAAAGCCATTCTTATCGTTGCGTTGAGTGTTGTTTTATTTTTGGTTGGATATAGAGAGATGAAACCAATAAGCGATGAACAGAAAATGGAGAACATGATTAAGGCTTTAGAGAAAAATGATGCTAAAGTGGAAAAATGGTCATGGTTAGCGCGAGAAACAAAAACAATTTCTAACATACATACGTTTCAAAAATTGTTAAACGATGTGAAGGAGAAGGCAAATATTCAAAAATGGGAATTAGAGCAATCTCGAGATGGATATAAAGCTACATCCTATAAAAAGTTTGCTTCATATGAAGAACGATTAGTAGTAACTTGGAGTAAGGAAAATACTAAAGAAAACACTTTCATTATTTTCGAAGTAAGTGGGGCGAAATGGGACCCGAGGTATGTTCAGAAAATGAATAAAATTTTTAATGAAAAACCTATAATTTACACTTGTGTTCAAGGTGTACTGAATGATAAGATTGAAGGTGTTTTGCAAAATAAAACCAATCAGTTTTTGAAAGATCTTTCAGCAAGAGCGATCGAACAAGTAGAAGAAAGAGCATTTGTGTCAGTCTCCGCATACAATAAAAAGTGGGATGACGCTCTTTCAACAAATAGAGAGAAAATAAATGTGCAAATAGCAATACGTTCTACAAACAACAAAGATACAATTGTGGTTGGCACACCGATCATAACTTCTGAGTATTGATTGGCACAACTTTTAGGGCAACAAGCACTGATTGCCATCGTTTCGCATTTATTGTTTATTACCATTACGTGGTGGGCCTTACAAGGTATTCACATTGAGCGTTTAATGAAAGCTGGAAAAGTGATGCAGACGCGCGTATTGCTCATCCTAATTACAATTGCAATTGGGACATCTGTAAGTAACTTTTTCCTTGATTATTTAGGCTATTCAAAGAGTTTAACGTATTTAGTAAAGTAAATGGATATGGATACGTTACTGAGCTTATCATGGCATCTAATGGTGCCAGAATTCATTATTCTCGGGTTTGCCATCCTTCTTTCCATATGTGATTTGTTTTTTAAGCTGAACCATAGGTATGTAGCGCTTAGTGCAATCGCCGCTGTCATATTAGCAATTGTGTCATTAATTACGCTATACGGCGAACCGGCAGGAGATATTTTAAATGGATCGTTTGTGTTAGATGGATTTTCAAAAGGGTTTAAAACGTTGTTATTAGGCGGAGCGGCCCTCATCTTATGCACCGCAATGAGCGATGACAAGAAAAATCCAATTGAAGATAAGGGAGAGTATTATTACTTATTTTTAATGGCTCTTCTTGGGGCGATGTTCATGGCTTCTAGTGTTGATTTTATTACACTTTTCGTCGGTTTAGAGCTACTATCACTTTCTTCCTATGTTTTAGTAGGAATACGAAAAAGGAACCGTGCATCAAATGAAGCGGCAATGAAATATGTCATTAATGGAGGAATTGGAACGGCGATTACGCTCTTTGGAATGAGTTATTTATACGGTATTACAGGCTCAACCAATATTGTGGATATGCAAAAAGTATTCACCGGGGAGCTAACTAGTGGTATTCAGTTATTGTTAGCTCTCGCATTTCTACTATTGCTCGTTGGGCTCTCGTTTAAAGTTGCAACAGTACCGTTTCATATGTGGGCACCCGATGTGTATGAAGGGGCGGCTACACCTGTTACTGCTTTTCTTGGAACGATTTCTAAAGTTGCTGGGTTCCTACTCATTATTCGTCTGTTCCTTATGATTTTTGCAAGTGTATCGGTGCAAGGAGACATGCAATCTTTATACGGACGTATGAGTATATATATTGCTGTTCTAGCAAGTATTACGATGATTATTGGGAATGTAGTCGCATTAAAACAATACAACGTAAAACGTTTATTTGCCTATTCAGGCATAGCGCATGCGGGGTATTTACTCGTTCCACTTGTGGCATTATCACCATTTACGATGGATAGTATGTGGTTTTACATGCTTGCGTATATGCTTATGAATATAGGCACATTTGCAATTATCCACGGTTTAATCTTACAAAGTGATAAAGAAAACATCACTATTTTCACCGGATTATATAAAAGGTCGCCATTTACAGCGATTGCGATGACGATTTTTATTTTATCGTTGGCTGGGATACCAGGAACAGCTGGTTTCATCGGAAAGATTAACATCTTTTTAGGTGCCCTTCATGTAGAGCCGGCTCATTACGTACTAGCTTCTATTATGATGGGTACGACAGTCATTTCATTCGTATATTATTTCCGTATTTTACAGCAAATGTTTTTCCGGACGGGAGAAGTAGAAGAGAAAATTCGGTTGCCATTAAATATAAAGGTTGTTATGAGTCTTTGTGCAATTTCGATTGTAATACTAGGGATTATGCCGATGATTGGATACAATTTCTTTTATGAATATTTTCCATTAATGAAAGATTTCTTCTTCTTGGGGAACGTGGTACAATAGATGAATGATTTGTTGTTGACGTTCTTCATTTTCTCCCCACTTTTAGGGATTTTACTACTTGTATTAACACCGAAAAAAGAATCGCGTACAGTACGAGCGCTCGGTTTATTTGGGACGGCGCTTCCATTTGGGATCGCCACCGTCCTCGCTTGTACATATGCTTCTGGAAAGAGTCTATCGCTATTTGATGAAAAAGTGAAATGGATTAAATTTGGTGATTTTGCAGCGGTGGATAAAAGATGGTTTTCTATTTATTACGAGCTTGGAATTGATGGTTTGTCACTTGTAATGATGGTGCTGACAGCCCTTCTATCGATGCTTGCAGCAATTGCAGCGTTTTCCATTAAAAGAAATTTAAAAGCATTTTATATGCTATTGCTCATGCTAGAAATAGGGATGCTCGGCGTCTTCGCTGCTAAAAATTTAATGTTGTTCTTTATTTTCTTTGAAATTACACTGCCACCAATGTTTTTATTAATTGGCAAGTGGGGGAAATTGTCGAGTGAAAAGGCTGCATATAGTTATTTAATATATAACGGCATTGGGTCAGCTATTTTGCTCATCGTTTTCTCGATTTTGTTCGCGAAAACAGGTACGACAAATATTGCGGAATTGAAAGAGATATTAACAGGTGTAAGTGCTGGGGGAGGACAGATCGTCCCGAGTAGCTTACAGCTTGGTGTATTTATTGCCATAATGATTGCCTTTGCAATTAAACTACCTATTTTCCCGTTGCATCGCTGGATGGTCAATGTGCATATTGAAGCGCACCCTGCTGTAGTTATGCTTCATGCGGGCGTTTTGCTAAAGATTGGAGCGTACGGGATGATTCGCTTCGGGAAGGGGTTATTCCCGGAGTACTTTCGCGAGTTTGCCACGCTAATTGCGGTTTTAGGAGTAATCAACTTATTGTACGGCGCCTTTTTAGCGCTCATCCAAACGGATTTTAGGAAGGTACTCGCCTACTCTAGTATTTCGCATATGGGAATTGTTTTGATGGGGCTTGCGGCACTTAATGCGCCAGGTACACAAGGGGCGCTATTCCAAGTTGTTTCGCACGGTTTAATTGCAGCCTTACTCTTCTTCTTGCTTGGTGTTATAGAACAGCGCTTTGGCACGTCGGATATTACAGCGCTTGGTGGACTCGCAAAAAGTGTCCCAATACTTAGCGGCTTCTTCCTAGCAGGAGGAATGGCATCGCTGGGACTGCCGGGGATGTCTGGATTTTTGAGTGAGTTTCTTGCCTTTCTCGGCTTATTCCAAGGGGAGCCAGTCATTGCTGCAGTCGGTGTACTTGGGATTATTTTAACCGCTGTGTATGTATTAAGAGCGACACTCCAAGTAACATTTGGTAAGAAAGAGTGGGAAGCGAAAACAGATATACACGGATGGGAGTACGTCCCGGTCCTATTGCTTATCTTCTGTATTATTGCCATTGGAGTAATGCCAGAAATACTAGGGGATCCGCTTCAAAATACATTGAAAACATTGGGGGTGAAGTAGATGATCGATTATGCATGGCTCATACCGCTTTTCCCGCTTGTTTCGTTTTTTTTACTTATTATGTTCGGGAAGAAAATTAGAGAAGGAAGCAGCGTACTTAGTATTTTCTTCGTCTCTCTCTCCTTTATACTCGCGGTACTTGTATTAATAGAAAGATTTTCGAAGGTCACAGTGAAGCATAAATGGGTATGGCTTAGAGCTGGAGATATTGATATATCATTTGGCTTTGAAGTGACTGCATTAGGGGCTTTAATGTTATTTATCGTTACACTTGTGAGCTTACTTGTACATGTGTATTCAAAAGGTTATATGAAAGGTGACGCAAGATTACCAACTTTTTATGCATATTTAGGACTCTTTACATTTGCGATGCTTGGGCTTGTTATATCGACGAATTTGTTGCAGCTTTATATATTTTGGGAGTTAGTAGGCCTTGGTTCATTTTTACTCATCGGTTTTTATTTCTTTAAGGAAGAAGCGAAGGCTGCTGCGAAAAAGGCTTTTATTATGACTCGTATTGGGGATGTTGGTTTATTTATTGGGATGATTTTAATCTTTTGGCATTCAGGTAGTTTTGAGTATGACGCAATTTTTAGAGCGATTCATACAGGCGATCTGTCCCCGACTATGATAACGATAACGGCGATATTAATTTTTATCGGGGCGATGGGGAAATCAGGTCAATTTCCACTTCATACGTGGTTGCCTGATGCGATGGAGGGGCCGACGCCTGTTTCGGCACTTATCCATGCGGCAACGATGGTCGCAGCTGGTGTATATTTAGTAGCAACGATGTTCCCGCTATTTTCGGCAAGTGCGGTGGCGATGCAGACGGTGGCAATTGTCGGGGCTTTCACCGCAATATTTGCGGCCTCTATCGGTCTTGTACAGACGGATATAAAGAGGGTGCTTGCTTATTCTACAGTTAGCCAGCTCGGGTATATGATGCTTGCCTTAGGTTCTGCTGGTTATGTAGCTGGTATATTTCATCTAACGACACATGCCTTTTTTAAAGCGTTACTATTCTTGGCAGCAGGAAGTGTAATTCATGCTGTGCATACGCAAAACATTAATAAAATGGGCGGTTTACAGAAGAAGATGAAAGTAACTGGTACGTTATTTTTAATAGGTACACTTGCAATTAGTGGAGTTCCACTTCTTTCAGGTTTTTTTAGTAAAGATGAAATTTTGGCAGCAACTTGGATGAGTGGCAATTACTTTCTATTTGTTCTAGCGGTCTTTGCGGCATTTCTAACAGCATTTTACATGTTCCGCCTATACTTTCTTGTCTTTACTGGGGAAGCGAAGACGAAGGAAGACGTGCATGACTCGCCGCGCATTATGACGTATCCGATGATTGTTCTCGGCGTTCTCGCGGTAGTAGCAGGATATATAAATACACCGTGGTTTGGAACGTTTCTCGGAGATTGGCTGACGAAGGATATAGAATTTAAAGTGGAAGAAACGCATGGACCAGTTTGGATTATGATTGTAGCGACGCTCGTTTCATTTGGGGGGATTGCCCTTGCGTATTTCATATATGGAAAGAAAACTATCTCAAAAAATTGGGCTGGAGGAGAAAGGTCATTTCTTCATAAGCTCTTGGAAGAAAAATATTATGTGGATGAACTATACAATATGACAGTGATTCCTATTACGAAGGGAATCGCTCATGTGCTTCGCTTATTTGAAGTATATGTTGTGGAAGGGATTGCTGTTTTAATCGCAAGTTTGGTTAAAGGGGTAAGTGGCACCTTGTCGAGGCTTCAAAACGGGAATGTACAAGTGTACGGCACTGTAACAGCAGTTTCGCTCGCGGTCCTCGTCATTATTTTGCTATATACGGGAGGGGATTTGCGATGAATGAGTAGCGTTCCAGCTTCTGCGTATTTAACACTTGCGATTATTTTGTTTTGCATCGGTTTATTTGGAGCTTTAACGAAGCGAAACACAGTAATCGTATTAGTTTGTATCGAATTAATGCTAAATGCTGCCAATTTGAATTTAGTGGCGTTTAGTAAATTAGGTTTGTTCCCGAATTTAACAGGGCAAATCTTCTCGCTGTTTACGATGGCTGTAGCGGCAGCGGAGGCGGCGGTAGGGCTCGCCATTTTAATTGCTTTGTATCGTAATCGCACGACAGTTCATGTAGATGAAATGGATACGCTTAAAGGATAGATGAATGGCGAGTTTATAGCATTCTTTATACTATCCTTGTCTGCAATTATCGGTGGTGTTCTCATGTTGAACTTAACGAAAGTAATGCATATGATGCTAGCTCTCGTTCTGACATTTCTCAGCATTGCAGGTTTGTACTTTCTTTTATCAGCCGAGTTTATCGGAGTGGCACAAATTTTACTTTACTCTGGTGCAATCACAATTATTATGATTTTTGGCATTATGTTAACGAAACATAATGCGGAAAATGAATCACGTCTTACTCTTCGAAAATGGATTATCTTCTTTGCAATTGTAGCATTTGGGGCAGTTATGTATTTCGCTGTTAATAGTATCGATTTTTCAAATGAAAGCACACAAGGAAGTTTACCTCTCCATGAAAAAAACACACTTCAAATCGGTACACTTCTCTATTCGAAATATATTATTCCATTTGAGTTAACCTCGGTTATTTTACTTGTAGCACTTGTTGGCGCTATTATACTTGCGAAGAAGGATGAGAAAGAGGAGGATTCCAATGAGTAGATGAAAGGGTTATTTAAAGGTTTAAAATATACGTTGAGTAATTTGAGTAAGAAAAAGGTGACGTATGATTATCCAAATCAGCCGTTGCCATTGCCAGATCGCTTTAGAGGGATTCAAAAGTTTTATCCTGAGAAATGTATTGTTTGTAATCAGTGTTCTAACATTTGTCCGACAGATTGCATTCAATTGACGGGAAAGAAACATCCTGACCCTACGAAAAAAGGGAAAATTATTGATACGTATGATATTAATTTTGAAATTTGTATACTTTGCGATTTATGTACAGAAGTTTGCCCGACAGAGGCAATTGTTATGACAAATAACTTTGAACTCGCAGCATATTCACGTGATGATTTATTTAAAAATTTGCAGTGGCTCGACGAAAACGATGAAAACGTCAGGAAGGAGAATAAAGCATGAATGATTGAGACGCTCTTACAATCACCTTCAAGCTGGACGAATTTCTTCATTTTTTTCGGATTAGCAGTGCTTCTACTATTTGCAGTCCTTGGCTTCGTTACATATGGTATTTTGGCAGAACGGAAAGTGATGGGATTTATGCAAGGCCGGATTGGGCCAAACCAGGTTGGAGGGCGGTTCGGTTTACTGCAAACGGTAGCTGATGTTTTGAAACTATTATTGAAAGAAGATAGTATTCCGAAAGCTGCAGATAAACCGTTGTTCATATTAGCACCTGTCATTGCATTTGCGCCAGCATTTATGGTACTTGCGGTTATTCCGTTTACCGATAAATTTCAGTTCGCGGATATTGGTGTCGGATTGCTGTATTACATTGCTGTTTCTGGGATTACGACAATTGGTGTCGTAACTGGGGGATGGGCATCAAATAATAAATATTCCCTTTTAGGAGGGATGCGCGCGGCGGCGCAAATGATTTCTTATGAGATTCCGCTTGTAATGAGTGTGATTGGAGTTGTTTTATTAGCGGGTAGTCTTAACTTGAATGAGATTGTAGCCGCGCAAGAGAAGATATGGTACATTTTCGCGCAACCAATCGGTTTCGTTATTTTCTCAATTGCAGCAGTTGCAGAGTTAAATAGAACACCGTTTGACTTACCTGAAGCGGAATCAGAACTTGTTTCTGGATACCATACGGAATACTCAGGGTTTCGTTGGGCATTTTTCATGCTTTCAGAGTATGTATATTTCTTCGGAATGGCATCTTTAATTACAGTACTCTTTTTAGGCGGCTGGAACCCAGTTATGTTTCTTGGATTTATTCCAGGTGCTGTATGGTTTGCTTTGAAATTTAGCAGTGTAGTCTTTCTATTAATTTGGTTCCGCGTTACGTTCCCGCGTATAAGGGGTGACCAGTTAATGGAGTTTGGCTGGAAAGTATTATTACCAATCGCACTTGCAAATATTTTCTTAACGGCATTGATTAAGGAGCTATTCTTCTAAATGATTCGTACGGAAGAAATGCTTTTGAATGTAGGACCTCAGCATCCGAGTACACATGGTGTGTTCAGGCTCGTTATTAAGATTGACGGAGAAATTATTAAAGAAGCTACACCGGTTATTGGGTATTTGCATCGCGGGACTGAAAAGATCGCTGAGAGCTTACAGTATACGCAAATTATCCCTTATACAGATCGAATGGACTATTTATCAGCAATGACGAATAACTACGTCATTTGCCATGCTGTAGAGACGATGATGGGGCTTGAAATTCCGGAACGTGCTGAATACTTGCGAGTGCTTGCGATGGAGCTGGGAAGGATTGCGAGTCATCTCGTTTGGTGGGGGACAAATCTTCTTGATATAGGAGCGGTCAGTCCGTTTTTGTACGCATTTCGTGAGCGAGAGATGATTATAAATTTATTAAATGAATTATGCGGCGCACGGCTTACTTTTAATTATATGAGAGTCGGTGGTGTGAAGTGGGATGCGCCGGATGGTTGGATTGAAAAAGTGGAAGAGTTTGTTCCATACATGAGAGAGCAATTGGCAGGTTATCACGACCTTGTTAGTGGTAATGAGATTTTCTTGAATCGCGTGAAGGGCGTTGGTATATATAGCGCGGAAGAAGCGATTTCGTATTCTTTAAGCGGAGCGAATTTGCGGTGCACCGGAGTAAACTGGGATCTTCGCAAAGATGAGCCGTATTCGATTTATGATCGTTTTGATTTTGATATTCCTGTTGGGAGCGTGGGAGATGCTTGGGATCGCTACGTTTGCCGAATGGAGGAAATTGAAGAGTCGTTAAAAATTGTAGAGCAAGCAGTCCAGCAGTTTCCGAAGGACGGAGCCGTACTGGCGAAAGTGCCGAAAATTATTAAGGCTCCTAAGGGGGAAGCGTTTGTCCGTATAGAATCACCGCGCGGGGAGATTGGTTGCTATATCGCTAGTGACGGAAAGAAAGAGCCATATCGTCTGAAATTCCGCAGACCTTCTTTTTATAACTTGCAAATTTTACCGAAGTTATTGAAGGGTGAAAACATCGCCAATTTAATTACGATTTTAGGTGGAGTCGATATTGTACTTGGGGAGGTCGATGGCTAATTGGGAGATGAAAAGGCGAAGGCAATTGCAGCAGCGAAGGCGAAGGGGGCTGAAGGTAAGAAGGAAGAGGAGCCGAAGCAGGAAGAGCTATCTGTGAATCAACCGTATTTAAATCAGTATGTTGAAGTTATTAAGGGGAAAATAGGAGAGGGTACATTAGTAGATTCCTACATTAATAAACTTTCAAAAGATGTGCCAACTCTTGTGGTAGAGCCCTCCAAATATTATGAAGTAATGGAGTTACTACGATTCCATGAGGGACTTGCTTTTGATTATATGTCAGAGCTACATGCGACAGATTTTGTGACTCATATGGAAGTGTATGTTCATTTATTTTCATATGGAAAGAAACAGTCTGTAGCGGTGAAGGTAAAGCTGGATAGAGAAGCGCCGCAAGTTGAATCGGTAACAGCGCTGTGGAAAGGGGCTGACTGGCCGGAGCGAGAAGCGTATGATCTGCTAGGCATTGCATTTAAGGGACATCCGAATTTATCGCGTATTTTAATGCCTGATGATTGGATAGGGTATCCGCTTAGGAAAGATTATGAACCGTATGATGTGGAGGTGTAAATGAGTAATCCAAATAAAGATTTAGAGGATCTGAAAAGAGAAGCTGCTAGGCGCGCGAAAGAAGAAGCAAGAAAACGTCTTGTCGCGAAACATGATGCGGAAATAAGTAAACTTAAGGGAGAAAATCAAGAAAAAGAGAAAGCGCTACCAAAAATTGACGGAATGACTGTAGAAGAAGCAAAACAACGTGCAGCAGCTGCTGCGAAAGCAAAAGCAGCGGCGCTTGCGAAGCAAAAAAGAGAAGGAACAGAGGAAGTAATGGAAGAAGAAAAGGCCAAAGCGAAGGCAGCAGCAGCTGCGAAAGCAAAAGTGGCGGCGCTCGCGAAGCAAAAAAGAGAAGGAACAGAGGAAATAACGGAAGAAGAAAAGGCCAAAGCGAAGGCAGCAGCAGCTGCGAAAGCAAAAGCGGCGGCGCTTGCGAAGCAGAAAAGAGAAGGAAAAAGCGGCGGCGCTTGCGAAGCAGAAAAGAGAAGGAACAGAGGAAGTAACGGAAGAAGAAAAGGACAAAGTGAAGGCGAAGGCAGTAGCAGCTGCGAAAGCAAAAGCAGCGGCGCTAGCGAAACAGAAGGTTTCGCAAGGTGAATGGTTATAAATTTTGAGGCACTACATCCAAATGAACGAGCGGAATTAGAGAGAAATATCTTTTTTTCTACATTGGAGCAGTTAAAAGGGTGGGCGAGGAGTAATTCTTTATGGCCGATGACATTCGGACTAGCATGCTGTGCGATTGAAATGATGGGAGTAGGTTCATCACATTACGATTTAGATCGATTTGGGTCATTTTTTCGGACTTCACCAAGGCAATCAGATGTCATGATTGTATCGGGAACGGTAACGAAGAAGATGGCTCCTATTGTTAGGCGTTTATATGATCAAATGCCCGAACCGAAATGGGTTATTGCGATGGGGTCTTGTGCGACTGCTGGTGGCCCGTATGTGAATTCGTACGCTGTTGTGAAAGGTGTAGATCAAATTGTTCCAGTTGATGTGTATATTCCTGGATGCCCACCAAACCCTGCAGCTTTAATTTATGGAATTAATAAGTTGAAAGAGAAAATTCGTTACGAGGCAAAGACAGGGAAGCAGGTGACGAATAAATGAATGGCAAGTGTATATGAAAATAGTTATATGATCGTTTTGATTTTCTTGCTATTAGGCATATTACTGCCGGTAGTGGCTCTTACATTAGGAAGGATGCTGCGCCCAAACAAACCAAGTGCAGCAAAAGCGACGACGTATGAGAGTGGAATTGAGCCTTTTCATGATGCAAATATTCGGTTTCATGCTCGTTACTATATTTTCGCTTTATTGTTTGTCATCTTTGATGTAGAAACTTTATTTCTATATCCATGGGCTGTTGCATATGACAAGCTAGGTTTATTTGCATTAATTGAAATGTTCATCTTTGTTGTAATGTTGCTAGTTGGATTAGCTTATGCTTGGAAAAAGAAGGTGTTACAATGGTTATAAATGAAAAAACAAACACATGTAAGTATTCTTATAAGCATTTTATTGTTGTCTAACGCGATTCATTACGTAGCAATGCTCTTTCTATATGAATACTCATTTCCCTTTCAAATATTAATCGGAATGAGTACCCTATTAATTGATATTATCGCTTGTAGTTATATATTTTATTTTACAAATATGAAACAAGGGTTATCCCGTTTATTTTGGATCATATTATCTGTTGGGGCTCTCTCTTATTTCATTGGTGATATAGTTGTTTCCTATCAACGTTTAATTTTAAAGGACTACTATACGTTTGTTGATCCGTCTGACTTTTTTTACCTACTTTTTTTAATTAGCTTTGCACTTGCCTTTCTATACGAGATCATTTATAACCGAGATTTATTAGAAAAGCTTTTTATGATATGTGATATTTGTATTATCGTTACAGCCCAATTTACTTTAAGTTACTACTTACTTATTGAGCAAACCATTCACGTTTTTACAACATCCTATATCGATATATTTGTTCAACTTACCTATCCAATGGCTGATTTACTCTTTCTTTTAATTGGAATCAATCTTTTATTCAGACCATTATCCTTATTACCAAAACAAGTTGGTGCACTTCTCGGTAGTGCTTTAATTTTGTATGCTACTACAGATGCTATTTATGCTTATATAAAATATTTCACACCGGCGTATTCTATGTTTACAGTTACCCCGCTCTATCAAGTGGTTTTAGTGCTAACAGCAATCGCCTGTATTCTTCATACGAAAGAGCCTGAAAAACAAGAGCAGGTACTATTAACGCCTAAATTTGGTGAATCAATCCGATTATCATTACCTTATATTTCTGTAGTAATGCTTATTATTTTTATATTGGCCGAATATGTTTTTGCCCCCATTGTAGTAATCGGGCTTATAATAACTTTCACTTTCGTTCTCATACGCCATAGTTTAGTTCGAAAACAAAATAAAATATTATTACTAGCCCAAATGCAATTCAACTTGGAACTCGAGAAACAAATTAAACTACGTACCGAAGATTTAGTAGAACAAAAAAATGAGCTCTATCATAACCAACAAATGTTTAAATCTTTATACGAGCACCATCCAGATCCAATCTTCACATTAGATTTGTATGGTAATTTTCTTAAAGTTAATAACGCTGGTACTACTTTACTAGGGTATCAAACGAATGAATTATTAAATCAACCTTACTACTCACTCATATACGAAGAAGATTTAGAAGAAATTATTAACGCCTTTCATCGCGTAAAAAAGGGGAATTCTATCTCTTTAGAAATACGCGCGTATCACAAAAACAGAGATATTTACTACTTGCATGTTACAGCTGTTCCCATCTTTTTAAAAGATCATATTTCAGGGGTCTATTTAATGATTAAAGATATTACGGAAAGCAAACAACAACAAGAACAAATTAATTTCCTAGCATATCATGATACTTTAACTGAACTTGCAAATCGCCGTGCATTTCATCAATATTTAGAAAAGGCGATTGCACGAGCAAAAATATCGAAAAGCCCCTTTGCTGTTATGTTTCTCGATTTAGACCGCTTTAAGGTTATTAACGATACTCTCGGGCATCGGGTAGGAGACCTCCTATTAATTGCAGTAGCCAAAAGGCTCGAACGATTATCAACACAGCATATGAAACTTGCTCGACTAGCTGGGGATGAATTCACAATTCTCATCGAAAATTATAAAAAAAGGACAGATGTAAAAAAAATAGCTGATATGATTGTAGCGGCCATGAATAAACCATTCGAAATCGAAAATCAACATTTACGAATCTCACCGAGTATCGGGATTGCAATATACCCTGAAGCAGGCGAAGACCCACTTTCTATTTTACAACATGCCGATATGGCCATGTATGAAGCAAAAAATAAAGGGAAAAATCGTAGCTCTCTTTATACGAAAGAACTATATAAGAAAATGGAACGAAAAGCTCGAATCGAAAAGGATTTGCCACTCGCTTTAATAAACAAGGAATTTTATCTCGTCTATCAACCACAAATTGATACGACAACAAATAAAATCATCGGCGCTGAAGCATTAATACGTTGGAAACATCCACTATTAGGTGACATTTCACCATGTGAGTTCATTCCAATTGTAGAAGAAACGCCACAAGTCGTTCCACTTGGACATTGGGTATTAAAAGAATCCTGTCTCCAATTAAAAATATGGCATACCTTTGGCTATCAAAATTTAAAAATAAGTGTTAATTTATCAGCAAAAGAGTTCCAAGAAAATCAATTAATCGAAAATATTTCACAAATATTAAACGACGTGCAGGTCGATCCAAAACATGTCACACTTGAGTTAACAGAACGAATTGCGATGATTAATGAAAAAGAAACACTATCGAGACTGAAGCAATTAAAAGAATATGGCATTCGAACGGCCATTGATGACTTCGGTACTGGCTATTCTTCTCTCGCTTATTTATCAATTTTCCCTATCGATACATTAAAGGTACCAAGAGAATTTACACAACTAGCCGATCATCGACCTGAAGAAAGAGCCATCTTTTCCACTATCCTTTCTCTTGCGAATACTTTAAATCTCTCTGTCGTTGCTGAAGGAATTGAAACGGAAAAACAACTTAAGTTTCTACAAAAAAACAACTGTAAATATATGCAAGGTTACTATTTCAGTAAACCTCTAACAAGTAAACAGTTTATAAAATTTCTACAAAAAACACCCAGTATGAACAATTAGATGATTAGTGATTTAAAAGGAGAAGCGTTAGACTCTCTAGAAGGAAAATGGGGCTTAGCTGTTGGGGCAACATTATTAATTTCGATTCTTATCACGATTTTTAGTTTTAGTATTAAGTGGGGATTTTCTTCAACTTTCGGTTGGCAAGATAGAAATGGTTCATTTTCGATAAATATTCTTACATTTTTTGTTACCGGACCGTTAACTTTAGGGGGATATTATCTGGCTTTAAATCTCATTCGTGAAAAACAAGCTAGTATCGGTAATGTATTTGTTTGGTTTACAGAGGGGAAAAGATTTTTAAAATCGTTTTTAGTATATTTATTAGTGAATCTTTATCTTCTTTTATGGACTTTACTTTTTATTATTCCAGGCATTATTAAATCATTTTCTTATGCAATGACATATTTTATTTTAAATGACCATCCCGAGTACTCATTGAATCAAGCTATTACGGAAAGTCGTCGTATGATGGATGGGCATAAAATGGAGTATTTTATTTTATGTTTAAGTTTTATTGGTTGGTTTATATTAAGTTGTATTACATTAGGGATTGGATTCCTCTGGTTAATTCCATATTTCTATACGACAGCTGCAGCTTTTTACGAAGAGGTTGCAGAAGAATATTACGAGAAAAAAATTCCAACAATATAAATGATCGGTGAAATGAAACGAGAAGCGTTGCACTCTTTAAAGGGGAATTGGGGACTAGGTGTTGGATCAACGATTTTATATTTTATTTTAAGTTATGTTGTTTCAATGGTTGCAATGCTTATACTTTTAATTCCAGGACTTATTATATCTTTTTTAATTGTTAGCTTCGCTGGTTCAATTGAAGGGGAAACAATATCAATTGGAGCAGGTATTACATTTGGGGTATTTTATTGTATCATGATAATTTTGAGTAACGCATCGTATGGTATTACATCATACGGTTATACGAATGTATGTCTACAGATTAGTAAACGAGAAGGTGCTAAAGTAGATCACCTATTCGAAGGATTTCGTGGTTTTAAAAGAATGATGAAAACAATGTGGGCAATGCTTGCGATTTTGTTATATACAGGTACTTGGATTCCGATGTTGTTAGTAGGCCTATTCGCATTTTTAGGAGAAGAAGGGAATACATCGTTTGCAATTGCTTTCTTCGTACTATTAGCTATTTCAATCGTTGGTATGATTGCGATGTATTTTTCTTATGCAATGACGTACTATGTAATGATTGGAAATCCAGAATATAGTGTGTCACAAGCAATGAAAGAAAGTAAGAGTCTTATGAAGGGACATAAGTTAGATTTGTTTCTTTTATGGCTTAGTTTTATAGGATGGGTTATTTTAGCGATTTTGACATTTGGAATAGGTTTTCTTTGGCTTAGTCCGTATATGGGTACAACGACATCTCATTTTTATCGCTATATTTCAAAAGATGAATTGCGGTAAATGAAGACATTTCCAGTCAGTATTGTAACTCCTGATGGACCGGTTTACGAAAAAGAAGTAGAAATGGTAAGTGTAAAAGCAGAGAGTGGGGAAATGGGGATCTTACCAGGTCACATTCCAACTGTTGCACCATTAAAAATTAGTGCAGTTCGTCTGAAAAATGGTGGACACACTGATTATGTAGCAGTAAGCGGTGGCTTTATCGAAGTTCGTCCAGATAAAGTAACTGTATTATCATCATCTGCTGAAGAAGCAAACCATATCGATATCCATCGTGCAAATGAATCGAAGCGTCGCGCTGAGCAACGTATGCAAGATAAACAAGCACATGTTGACTTTAGACGTGCAGAAATGGCATTACAACGTGCTGTGAACCGTTTAAACGTTTCCGATATGAAATAAATGAATAAAGGGCGCGTTACGCAAATCATGGGTCCGGTTGTAGACGTTAAGTTTGATGGCGGAAAGCTACCAGAAATCTACAACGCCCTTACGGTAAAACAAAGCAACGAAAACGGAGCAAACATTAACTTAACATTTGAAGTTGCACTTCATTTAGGTGATGACACAGTTCGTACAGTTGCAATGTCTTCCACAGATGGACTTGTTCGTGGCACAGAAGTAGAAGATACTGGTAAAGCAATCTCTGTACCAGTTGGTGATGCAACACTTGGTCGTGTATTTAACGTATTAGGTGATGCAATTGACTTAGATGGTGAAGTTCCTGCGGATGTACGTCGTGATCCAATTCACCGTCAAGCACCTGCATTTGAAGAATTATCTACTAAAGTAGAAATTCTTGAAACTGGTATTAAAGTAGTAGACTTACTTGCTCCTTACATTAAGGGTGGTAAGATCGGTCTATTCGGTGGTGCCGGTGTAGGTAAAACGGTATTAATTCAGGAATTAATTAATAACATCGCACAAGAGCACGGTGGTATCTCTGTATTCGCTGGTGTAGGTGAGCGTACTCGTGAGGGTAATGACTTATACCATGAAATGAGTGATTCTGGCGTAATTAAGAAAACTGCGATGGTATTCGGACAAATGAACGAGCCACCTGGAGCACGTCAACGTGTTGCATTAACAGGTTTAACAATGGCTGAGCATTTCCGTGATGAGCAAGGACAAGACGTACTATTGTTCATCGATAACATCTTCCGTTTCACGCAAGCAGGTTCTGAAGTATCTGCCCTTCTTGGTCGTATGCCATCTGCGGTAGGTTACCAACCAACACTTGCAACAGAAATGGGTCAATTACAAGAGCGTATTACATCTACAAATAAAGGGTCTATCACGTCTATCCAAGCGGTATATGTACCAGCCGATGACTATACTGACCCAGCACCAGCTACAACGTTCGCTCACTTAGATGCAACAACAAACTTAGAGCGTCGTTTAACACAAATGGGTATTTACCCAGCCGTAGATCCATTAGCATCTACATCTCGTGCACTTTCTCCAGAAATCGTGGGAGAAGAACATTATGAAGTAGCTCGTCAAGTACAGCAAACTTTACAACGTTATAAAGAGCTTCAAGATATCATCGCTATCTTAGGTATGGATGAGTTATCTGAAGAAGATAAGTTAGTTGTACATCGTGCTCGTCGTATTCAATTCTTCTTATCTCAAAACTTCCACGTAGCTGAGCAGTTTACAGGTCAAAAAGGTTCTTATGTACCTGTAAAAAATACAGTTAGTGGTTTCAAAGAAATTCTAGAAGGAAAATATGATGACCTTCCAGAAGATGCATTCCGTCTTGTAGGTGGCATTGAAGAAGTTATTGAAAACGCGAAGAAAATGATGGCGTAAGTGGCATCTTTACGCGATATAAAAGCGAAGATTACCTCGACAAAGAAAACGAGTCAAATTACGAAAGCGATGGAGATGGTATCTGCATCTAAGTTAAACCGTGCAGAGCAAAATGCTAAATCTTTCGTTCCGTATATGGAAAAGATTCAAGAAGTAGTAGCGAGCATTGCGCAAGGAAGTAAAGGAATTAATCATCCAATGCTAAATGCGCGTCCTGTAAAGCGTACAGGATACATCGTTATTACATCTGATCGCGGACTAGCAGGTGGTTATAACAGTAACGTATTACGTACGGTAAGTAACGTAGTTCGTGAACGTCATAATATGGATTCAAACCAATATTCAATTATTGTGCTTGGACGACTAGGACGTGATTATTTAAAACGTCGCGGCTTTAACATCATTGATGAAGTAGTTGGATTATCTGACCATCCATCATTTACTGATATTAAAGATCTTGCTTCTCGAGCAATTGCGATGTTCGCAGACGGTGCTTATGATGAGCTGTACATTTACTACAACCATTATGTAAGTAAAATTTCACAAGAAGTAACGGAAAATAAAATTTTACCGCTTACTGATGTGGCGTCTGACAAACCGACGACAGCTTATGAATTCGAACCTTCTGAAGAAGAAATTTTAAAAGTATTATTGCCACAATACGCAGAAAGCTTAGTGTACGGTGCATTACTAGACGGTAAAGCAAGTGAGCACGCGGCGCGTATGACAGCAATGAAGAGTGCTACAGACAACGCAATGGAAGTTATCGATTCACTTACACTTTCATTCAACCGTGCACGTCAAGCAGCGATCACGCAAGAAATTACGGAAATCGTTGGTGGAGCGGCAGCGTTAGAATAGATGAGCATCAGAGCTGAAGAAATTAGCGCACTGATAAAGCAACAAATCGAGAACTATCAGTCTGAAATCGAAGTTAGTGATGTTGGTACAGTTATCCAAGTTGGTGACGGTATTGCGCGTGCTCATGGTCTTGATAACGTTATGGCTGGTGAACTTGTAGAGTTCTCTAACGGCGTTATGGGGCTAGCACAAAACTTAGAAGAAAACAACGTAGGTATCATTATTTTAGGGCCTTACACAGAAATCCGTGAAGGTGACGAAGTTCGTCGTACTGGTCGCATCATGCAAGTACCAGTAGGGAAAGAACTAATCGGTCGTGTTGTAAACCCATTAGGTCAACCAGTTGATGGTTTAGGCCCAATCAATACAACAAACACTCGTCCAATCGAAAGTCCAGCACCAGGTGTAATGGATCGTAAATCTGTTCATGAGCCACTTCAAACAGGTATTAAAGCGATTGATGCTCTTGTACCAATTGGCCGTGGTCAACGTGAGTTAATCATCGGTGACCGTCAAACAGGTAAAACAGCAGTTGCACTTGATACAATCATTAATCAAAAAGATGAAGATATGATTTGTATCTATGTAGCTATCGGACAAAAAGAATCAACTGTACGTAACGTAGTAGAAACACTACGTAAGCACGGTGCATTAGATTACACAATCGTTGTAACTGCATCAGCTTCTCAACCAGCTCCATTATTATACTTAGCTGCTTATGCTGGTGTAACAATGGGTGAAGAGTTCATGTACAATGGCAAACACGTATTAGTAGTATATGATGACTTATCAAAACAAGCAGCGGCTTACCGTGAGCTTTCATTACTATTACGTCGTCCTCCAGGTCGTGAAGCATATCCAGGGGATGTATTCTACTTACATTCTCGTTTATTAGAGCGTGCAGCAAAATTAAGTGATGCAAGAGGCGGCGGTTCTTTAACTGCACTACCTTTCATCGAAACACAAGCAGGGGACGTATCAGCTTACATCCCAACAAACGTAATTTCGATTACGGATGGACAAATCTTCTTACAATCTGACCTATTCTTCTCTGGCGTACGTCCAGCGATTGATGCGGGTACTTCTGTATCTCGTGTTGGTGGATCTGCTCAGATTAAAGCAATGAGTAAAGTATCAGGTACACTTCGTCTTGACCTTGCATCTTACCGTGAGTTAGAAGCGTTCGCTCAGTTCGGTTCTGACCTTGATAAAGCAACACAAGCGAAATTAAACCGTGGTGCTCGTACAGTTGAGGTATTAAAACAAGGATTACACAAACCGTTACGTGTAGAGAAACAAGTTATCATTCTTTACGCTTTAACACGTGGATTCCTAGATGATATCCCAGTAGTCGATATCACTCGTTTCGAAGAAGAATTCCATGCTTGGTTAGATTCAAATGCAACTGACTTATTAGAAGAAATCCGCACAACTAAGAAACTTGCGGATGACGACAAATTTGCAGCAGCAATTAACGGATTTAAAAAAGTATTCGTAGCTTCTGAATAAATGAGCAATGGGATTGTAGCAAAACGTTACGCTGTCGCTCTTTTTAAAATTGCAAAAGAAAAACACGTATTAGAAATGTTTGAAGAGGAATTACGCCTTGTACAAAACGTTTATGTAAAGAACGGAGAACTACATAGCTTTTTAACGCAACCGAACATTTCAAAAGAGCAGAAGAAAACGTTTCTTGCAAACGTATTCGGATCTGTTTCTGAATCTATTTTAAATACGTTATATATTTTAATCGATAACAAGCGTATTGAAATCTTACCTGAAATTGCAGATGAATATGTTGTTCTTGCTAATGAAGAACGTAACGTAGCGGATGCAACTGTATATTCTACTCGTCTTCTATCTGAAGAAGAGAAGCTTAACGTTGCAGAAGCATTTGCAAAGAGAACGGGAAAAGATGCAATTCGCGTGAAAAATGTTGTAGATGAAGATTTACTAGGCGGCATTAAAGTACGTATTGGAAATCGCATTTATGATGGAAGTTTACAAGGAAAATTAGCACGTATTCAACGTGAATTAATGAAGAATAGATAGGTGCCAACTTTATTATTAGGGGCTGCCATTCCATTTGGAACGATTGCTTATACATTGTTCATTTTCTTACTTCTATTAGTAATGCTACGCAAATTTGCGTGGGGTCCTTTAATGGGAATTATGAAAGAACGTGAAGAGCATGTTACTAGTGAAATCGACGCTGCAGAAAGAAGTAACGCTGAAGCGAAGAAATTAGTAGAAGAACAACGTGAAATGTTAAAACAATCGCGTGTTGAAGCACAAGAGTTAATCGAAAGAGCGAAAAAACAAGCTGTAGATCAAAAAGATGTGATTGTTGCTGCTGCGAAAGAAGAAGCAGAATCAATTAAAGCATCTGCTGTACAAGAAATTCAACGCGAAAAAGAGCAAGCGATTGCTGCTTTACAAGAACAAGTCGCTTCTTTATCTGTTCAAATTGCTTCTAAAGTAATTGAAAAAGAGTTAAAAGAAGAAGATCAAGTGAAGTTAATTCGCGATTATATTAAAGAAGTAGGAGAAGCGCGATGAATGAGTTTAGGTGTAATCGCAGCTGCAATTGCAATTGGTTTATCAGCATTAGGTGCAGGTATTGGTAACGGTCTTATCGTATCACGTACAATCGAAGGTGTTGCTCGTCAACCAGAATTAAAAGGCGCACTTCAAACAATTATGTTCATCGGGGTTGCTTTAGTTGAGGCACTTCCAATCATCGGTGTAGTTATTGCTTTCATCGTAATGAACAAATAAGTGGAACACGGTAAATTAGTTGAATTTCTAGGTTTAACGTTCGATTTGTCATCAGTTATGATGGTTACTGTAGCAGCAGTTATTGTTTTCTTAATCGCAGTTATAGGAACTCGCGGCTTAGCTCTTCGCCCAACAGGAATGCAAAATTTCATGGAATGGGTGTTTGACTTCGTGAAAGGGATTATCAATAGTACGATGGACTGGAAAACAGGTGGACGTTTCTTAACGCTTGGCGTTACGCTTATCATGTTTATCATCGTATCGAACTTCCTTGGTTTACCATTCATGTATTCAACAGTTGAGGCTGGCGAACATATTGCATGGTGGAGATCACCAACGTCTGATCCAGCAGTTACATTAACATTAGCCGTGATGGTAGTTACCCTCACCCATTATTATGGAATTAAGATGAAGGGTACGAAAGAATACGTTAAAGGTTATTTCCAACCTATGAAATTCTTATTCCCATTAAAGGTTATTGAGGAGTTTGCTAACACATTAACGTTAGGTCTTCGTTTGTTCGGTAACATTTATGCAGGTGAAATCCTGTTAGGATTACTTGCTAAGTTAGGCGGGGCATCATTCCTTGGAGCATTAGGTGCACTTGTACCGATGTTAGCATGGATGGGATTCAGCGTATTCGTTGGATCAATCCAGTCATTTATTTTCGTTATGTTAACGATGGTTTATATGGCTCATAAAGTAAGCCATGACCATTAAATGATGATAGACGTACATGGACTTGTCCAAAGACAAAAGAAATATATGTACTACTTGCTTGCGCTTCTAGTGCTAGGATGGGGATTCACCTCTTACAAGGATGTATTTCTTGGGCTGATTATCGGAACGATTTTCAGTTTTCTTAGTTTGCGCATCATTGCACGTAGAACAGACAAGCTGTTAGATCGCGTAACGAATGGAGAAAACGTGAAGTTTAAGGCAACAGCGGTAAGTACATATTCGAGATTCGCGACGATTGGGTTATTAATTTTATTTGCAGCCAAATATCAAGAGTTGATCGCGATGTGGGGCTTAGGTGTAGGATTGCTGACAGGATATCTTGTCATGATCATAGATTTTCTTTATTTAGAGTATAAGAGCAGGGAAGAGAGGTGAATGAGGGTTACATATTGGAGGGATGAATCCTTGCAAAAAAACGACCGCAGCCATATAAAAGCTTATGCTTTAATGTCAGGAATTCTTGCTCAATTAGTTGGTTCTATTCTTATTGGAATCTTTGGTGGGCAGTGGATTGATAATAAGGTTGGAACGTTTCCATTGTTTCTTATTATAGGTTTATTACTAGGATTAGGAACAGGGGTATACGCAATGATTCGACTCATTCGACATTACTATTCGGGAGAGCAATGAATGGGAAAACTGTATGTATTTGATCACCCGTTAATTCAACATAAGATTACATATATTCGTGATAAGAATACAGGTACGAAAGATTTTCGTGAATTAGTGGACGAAGTAGCAAGCTTAATGGCTTTCGAAATTACTCGCGACCTTCCACTTAAAGACATTGAAATTGAAACACCTGTAAGTAAAGCAACAACAAAAGTAATCGCTGGTAAAAAGCTTGGTTTAATTCCGATTTTACGTGCAGGTTTAGGAATGGTTGATGGAATTCTGAAATTAATTCCAGCAGCAAAAGTAGGACACGTTGGTTTATATCGTGACCCTGAAACATTGCAACCGGTAGAATACTATGTGAAACTTCCAACGGATGTAGAAGAACGTGACTTTATCGTACTAGATCCGATGCTAGCAACAGGTGGTTCTGCAGCTGAAGCGATTAACTCTCTGAAAAAACGCGGTGCGAAACATATTAAATTAATGTGTATCGTAGCTGCTCCAGAAGGAGTAAAAGTTGTGCAAGAAGAGCATCCAGATGTTGATATTTATGTAGCGGCATTAGATGAAAAGTTAAATGACCACGGTTATGTAGTGCCAGGTCTTGGTGATGCTGGTGACCGTTTATTCGGAACGAAGTAAGTGGATCATTTAAAACGTCAAGATGAAAAGGTATTTGCTGCAATTGAGGCAGAACTAGGAAGACAGCGTTCAAAGATTGAGTTAATTGCTTCGGAGAACTTCGTAAGTGAAGCAGTAATGGAGGCGCAAGGTTCTGTTTTAACGAATAAGTATGCTGAAGGATATCCTGGAAAACGTTACTACGGTGGCTGTGAACACGTAGACGTAGTAGAAGATATCGCACGTGATCGCGTAAAAGAAATTTTCGGCGCAGAGCACGTAAATGTTCAACCACATTCTGGTGCACAAGCGAACATGGCAGTATATTTCACAATTCTAGAGCAAGGCGATACAGTACTTGGTATGAATTTATCTCATGGTGGTCACTTAACACACGGAAGCCCTGTTAACTTCAGTGGAGTACAATATAATTTCGTAGAATATGGCGTGGATGCTGACTCTCACCGTATTAATTACGATGATGTATTAGCAAAAGCGAAAGAACATAAGCCAAAATTAATCGTAGCAGGTGCAAGTGCATACCCTCGTGTTATCGATTTCAAACGATTCCGTGAGATTGCAGATGAAGTGGGCGCATACTTAATGGTTGATATGGCACATATCGCTGGTTTAGTAGCTGCTGGTTTACATCCAAACCCAGTACCACATGCACATTTCGTTACAACGACAACACATAAAACATTACGTGGTCCACGTGGTGGTATGATTTTATGCGAAGAGCAATTTGCAAAACAAATTGATAAATCAATCTTCCCTGGTATTCAAGGTGGCCCACTTATGCACGTAATCGCTGCAAAAGCTGTTGCATTTGGTGAGGTACTTCAAGATGATTTTAAAACATATGCACAAAATATCATTAACAATGCGAACCGCTTAGCTGAAGGCCTTCAAAAAGAAGGACTTACACTTGTTTCTGGTGGAACAGACAATCACTTAATCTTGATTGATGTTCGTAACTTAGAAATCACAGGTAAAGTAGCAGAGCACGTATTAGATGAAGTTGGTATTACAGTGAACAAAAATACAATCCCATTTGAAACAGCAAGCCCATTTGTAACAAGTGGCGTACGTATCGGTACGGCAGCTGTAACATCTCGTGGTTTCGGTTTAGAAGACATGGATGAAATTGCTGCACTTATTGCTTATACATTAAAAAATCATGAAAATGAAGCTGCATTAGAAGAAGCACGTAAGCGTGTAGAAGCGTTAACGAGCAAATTCCCAATGTATACAGATCTATAAGTGAAATATAATTTGGTGAACCAACCTGTGAAAGGAAGAGGCGTAATGACAGAAATCGTAAAGGTAAGAGAACAGCTACAAATGTCGCTTTCTGATTTCCGAGAACAAGCTTCATTACAAAGTGGTCAAATTTTTGTAGTGGGGTGTAGCACGAGCGAAGTGCTAGGAGAAAGAATTGGAACATCAGGAACGATGGAAGTAGCAGAGGCGATTTTTTCTGAGTTAAAACAATTTCAAGAGCAAACAGGTATTGAATTAGCGTTTCAATGTTGTGAGCATTTAAACCGTGCTTTAGTAGTTGAGAGAGAAGTAGCGATAAAATATCAATTTGAAATTGTAACAGTTACGCCTGTTAGATCAGCAGGTGGTGCATTGGGGACATATGCGTATCATAATTTGAAAGATCCGGTAGTAGTTGAATTTATTAAAGCGGATGCTGGAATGGATATTGGTGATACATTTATTGGTATGCACTTAAAGCATGTAGCTGTTCCGGTTCGTACAAGTGTGAAGGAAATTGGAAATGCACATGTAACGATGGCAAAAACACGTGGAAAACTAATAGGTGGAGCACGTGCTGTTTATGCAGCGAAGGAAGAAACGATTACTTGCCGTTAAATGAAAGTAGTAATAGCATCTGATCACGGCGGTATGAATATCCGTAAAGAACTTGTAAGTTTATTAGAAGAATTAAATATTGAATATATTGATTTAGGTTGTGAATGTGAAGCTGGTTCTGTTGATTACCCTGATTTTGCATTTCCAGCAGCGGAAATGGTAGCAAATGGTGAAGTGGATCGTGGTATTTTAGTTTGTGGGACAGGCATCGGTATGTCAATCGCGGCAAACAAAGTAAATGGTATTCGTTGTGCGTTAGTTCATGATACTTTCAGCGCGAAAGCAACGAGAGAGCATAATGACACTAATATGCTAGCAATGGGCGAGCGTGTAATTGGTGCTGGTCTAGCGCGTGATATCGCGAAAATCTGGTTAACAACTGACTATGAAGGTGGTCGTCACGAAAACCGCGTAGGAAAAATTAAAACATACGAAACAAAGTAAATGGCTGAGGCGTTGCTTCGTCATCATGGAGGAGATAAGTTTGAAGTGCAATCTGCTGGTGTTTTCGCCTATCCTGGAAGCGATGCATCGATATATGCAAAGGAAGCTTTAGCTGAAAAAGGAATTTCAATCGATCATGCCGCGCAGCAGGTAAACGAAGCTTTGCTTGATTGGGCTGATATTGTCGTAACGATGACAGAAAATCATAAGCAAATTGTACTTGGTCACTATCTGAGTGTTGAAAAGAAGTTGAATACATTATATGGACTAACTGAAGGTATAGGTAAAGACATTTCAGATCCCTTTGGAGGATCGCTTTCTATTTATAAAGAAACGTTAGATGAGATGGAAAAACTTGTACAAACTTTACTGAAAAAACATTCAGAGGTTTGAATGTTTAAAAAATTATTCGGTCTTGGTTCAAAAACAAATGAAGAAACAATTGTAGCTCCGTTAACTGGAGCAGTGAAAAATATTGAAGAAGTACCAGACCCAGTATTCGCTGGTCGTATGATGGGTGACGGTGTTGCAATCGACCCTACTGAAGGTGTAGTTGTATCTCCAGTTGATGGTGAAATCGTACAATTATTCCACACAAAACATGCTATTGGAATTAAAGCGAAAAACGGTACAGAAATTTTAATCCACGTTGGATTAGAAACTGTAAAAATGGAAGGCGAAGGTTTCGAAGCTCACGTTTCTGAAGGCCAAGCTGTAAAAGCTGGAGATAAATTAATCTCATTCGACTTAGAATTAATCCGTGAAAAAGCGAAAAGCACAATTACTCCAATCGTTATTACAAACACAGATGCAGCTGAGTCTATTAAGACAACTGTAGGTGTAACAGCTACAAAAGGTTCAACAGAAGTAATGAAAGTTACAATGAAATAAATGATGGATTTCGGTCTTCTTATTATTCGTCTTATTATAGGAATTACATTCATGGGTCATGGTGCTCAAAAATTATTCGGTTGGTTCGGTGGTTATGGCTTAAAAGGAACAGGCGGTTGGATGGAATCAATCGGTTTACGCCCTGGTGTATTTATGGCATTTATGGCTGGCGCAACTGAATTACTAGGTGGTTTCTTATTCGCATCAGGTATTTTCACTGTAATTGGTTCATTATTTATCGTTGGAACAATGTTAATGGCAATCTTCACTGTTCACGGAAAAAATGGTTACTGGGTAACACAAGACGGATTTGAATATAATTTAATGTTAATCGCTGTCGCTGTTGGTGTAGCTTTAATCGGGCCTGGCGCATACGTTTTACTTTAAATGTTATCAATTAATCCAAATGAACAAACGGAAAAAGAGAATTACAAATTATTAACGGGCAGCATTATTCCACGTCCCGTCGCATTCGTTACTTCTATAACAAAAGACGGTGTATTAAATGGAGCGCCCTATAGTTATTTCAATATTGTTGCTGCTAATCCACCACTTATTTCAGTTTCTGTACAACGAAAAGCAGGAACACCGAAAGATACTTCCCGAAACGCAATGGAACAAGGAGAGTTTGTTGTACATATTTCTGACGAATCTTACATAGAAGCGATTAATGAAACAGCAGCTAACCTTCCGCCAAACGAGAGTGAAATCGAACTAGCAAAACTAACACCAATTAAAAGTGACGTCATCTCTGTTCCAGGTGTAAAAGAAGCGAATATTCGAATGGAATGCGTATTAGAACGTGCAATTCCTCTTGGCGGAACAGAAGACTCACCAGCTTGCGATCTACTAATCGGACGCATCGTTCGTTTCCACGTCGCAGAACACCTATACGAAAAAGGCCGCATTCACGCAGAAGAACTAAAACCAGTAAGCCGTCTAGCAGGACACAACTACGCAAAACTAGGAGAACAATTTGAATTGGTGAGGCCTGTTTAAGTGGAAGCGGCTCGCCCAGAATCGCAGGGCATTGGAGCTCTCTCGATTGAAGCGCTTTTTGCTTCAATCGAGAGAGCGAAATGAATGACCGGAGATTCTAGCCGCTGGAACTGGATATATCTAAAAGCGGAAGCGGCTCGCTCAGAATGGGAGGGGGATGGAGCTTCTGACGTAGAGGTGCTTTTTGCCTCGCAGGAAGACGCGAAGCCGCCGACCATTCTAGCCGCTGGAGCTGGATATATTTAAATGACGAGATTGAAGCAAGTTTTTGGTATTATTATTAGTTTTTTTGTTTTTTGGTTTAGTATGCTCGGTGTACAAATGTTTGCCGAGTTTTTAGATATTGAGTCATTGAAGTTTGTTGCAGGAAAAACGGAGGCAGCACGTACGTTTTATTCTCCATACCCGTTTTTAATTGTTTTTCTTATTACATTGCTTTCCTTATATTTCTTAGTAATTAAGCTTGGGAAACCGAAAAAAGAGAAATTGCCTGCTTTAGAGGAAAAGAACGAAGAATTACAATGAATGACGTTTGAACAGCTAATACCTTTAATAATTATGGCATTCGCCTTAGGGATGGATGCGTTCTCGGTGAGTCTTGGTATGGGGATGATGACCTTAAAGTTAAGACAAATCCTGTATATCGGAATGACGATAGGGATTTTTCATATTATCATGCCATTTATAGGAATGGTATTAGGTCGTTTTTTATCAGAGAAGTATGGGGACATTGCGCATTTTGCAGGTGCTATTTTATTAATTGGGCTAGGGTTTTATATCGTATATTCGTCTATTTTAGAGAACGAAGAGACTAGAACGGCTCCTATTGGAATTAGTTTATTTGTATTTGCATTTGGCGTCAGTATAGATAGCTTTTCGGTAGGCCTTAGTCTTGGTATTTACGGAGCGCAGACGATTATTACAATATTACTTTTTGGATTTATTAGTATGTTATTAGCGTGGTTTGGTTTATTAATTGGTAGACATGCGAAAGGTATGCTCGGTACATATGGTGAGATAGTAGGTGGTATCATTCTAGTTGGATTTGGATTATATATCCTTTTTCCTATATAAATGTGGGTTGTGGATAATGTTGTGGAAAGAAAAAAATATTATCCACAGTTACAAGAAGCAGCAAGACTATTAAGAGAAAACGAAGCGATTGCCTTCCCTACGGAAACGGTATATGGGCTAGGTGCAAACGCGATGAATGATGAAGCGATTGCGAAAATTTTTGAAGCGAAAGGGAGACCAAGTGATAATCCACTTATTGTCCACATAGGTACAAAATCTCAGTTAGATGGGATTGTGAATGGAATGCCGCCGGTTGCGGAGAAGTTAATGGAACACTTTTGGCCAGGACCATTAACGATTATTTTGCCAAGAAAAGAAGGTATTTCTGAGAAGGTGACGGCAGGTCTTAATACGGTTGGAGTAAGAATGCCAGATCATCCAGTAGCGCTCGCTCTTATTGAGGAGGCGAATGTACCGGTTGCAGCACCGAGTGCGAATCGTTCAGGGCGTCCAAGTCCAACATTAGCTTCTCACGTATATGAAGATTTGAATGGAAAGATTGCAGGTATTGTTGATGGTGGGGCAACGGGAGTAGGCGTTGAATCAACTGTAATAGATTGTACAAGCGAGGTTCCAACAATTTTACGTCCAGGTGGGATTACGCAAGAACAATTGGAAGCGGTAATAGGTACTGTTTCTTTAGATCCAGCTTTAAAGGATGAGAAGGAAAAACCGAAATCACCTGGAATGAAATATACACATTATGCACCGAAAGCGCCACTTAGTATTGTTGAAGGATCACGTGAGTTTATTCAGCGTCTTGTGGATGAGAAGAAGGAAGAAGGATTTAAAGTAGGTGTATTAACGACAGAAGAGTATCAGCATATATATAGTGCAGAGGTCGTATTATCTTGTGGTATGCGAAGTGATTTAGCTAGCGTTGCGACCAAATTATATGATGTACTTAGAACGTTTGATGCAAGTGAAGTGGATGTTATTTTTAGTGAGTCGTTCCCGAATGACGGAATAGGGAATGCAATTATGAATCGCTTAACAAAAGCAGCAGGACATCATATTATTACTGAATGAATGAAGAAAGTGTATTTTGCTACGAAAGAGGATGTAGAAAGATTACATTCTTTTTTCGGACAAGCTAATAAAAAAGATGATAAAATAAATGAGTTATACGCACAATTTATGATTTTGGAAGAGGCGGAAGAAATACGAGCTGTAATTGGATATGAACAAAGTGAAGAAAATGCACTTATCCGTTCTTGTTTATTCACACCTCATGTGGATAAACAGACTTTCTTATATTTTTTTGAAATGTTTTTGCAGTATATGAAAGAAAAAAATATTCGACAATTGTACTTACTAACAAATCATCCACAATCTATAACAATCTTTCAGTTTTTTGACTTTGTCACTATAGAGAGAGAGAAAGTACCAGAGGGAATTCGACAGTTAGAACACTTTTGTAAAAATATAAAAGAGCCGAATGCAATAATACTAAATTGTCAGCTATTCACAAAGTTATCCACGGATTAAGTGGAGGAAATGAAAAAACAAGTTATTGCTTATCTTCTTCTATTATTAATTGGTGCACAGTTACTTGTGCAGTTTGGATATATGAAAGCTGATGCGAAAGGGCCTTCTATTATTCCGAAAGAGGCCGTTCGATTACGAATTTTAGCAAATAGTGATTCAGATAAGGATCAGGCGTTAAAGCGTAAAGTACGCGATGAAGTAAAAGCGCAAATTGATGGATGGGTAGCTGATTTAACGTCATTTGAAGAGGCGCGAAAGGTAATTCAAAATCATATTCCAGAAATCGAAAAAACAGTGGAAAATACGCTAAAAAAGGAAGGCAGTACAGAGTCATTCCAAGTGAAATTTGGTAAGAATGTAAAATTCCCTACAAAGGTATATGGGAACTTTATTTATCCAGCAGGAGAATATGAAGCAGTACTGATTACAATTGGGAAAGGTGAAGGGGCGAATTGGTGGTGTGTGTTATTTCCCCCAATGTGTTTCTTAGATTTTTCAAGTGGTACAGCTGTAAGAAAAGAAGAGCATGTTGTGAAGGCTGAATCTCCTGAAGAAGATCAAGTGGAACAACCTGAAGAGGATGTAGTAGATTCACCAAAGATAGAAGAAAATAAGGTGAAGGAAAAGAAAGTTTTAAAACAGGAAGTAGCAAAAAAGGTAACAGCTTCTGAAATAAAAGTAGAAGAACAGCCTGTAAGTAAAGAAGAAACAAAAACAGTGGAAAAAGTGGAGAATCCCGTGGAGAAAAAGCAAGAAAAACAAAATGAGTATGTACAAGTAGAAGAGGAAGAGAAAAAGCCAGAAGTTAAATTATTTATTGTAGAAGCTTTTACATCTTTATTTTCTAAATAGATGCGTGTCTATGAAGCCCTGAAATGGGCTTCTTCTTTTTTACAGGAAAATGGACGAGATGAAAATGCGGGAGAACTTGTCCTTTGTCATGTATTGAAGACGAACAGAACAGGAATGCTCATGAATATGCGTGAAGAAATAACTGCGGAACAAGAGAGAAGTTTTGCAGAATTTATCCACAAGCACGTGGAAGGTACTCCGATCCAATATATGCTCGGTTATGAAATGTTTTATGGACGATCGTTCTTTGTGAATGAAGAAGTATTAATACCAAGGCCCGAAACGGAAGAGCTCATAGTGGGAGTGCTAGAGAGAATTAAGCGTCATTTTGGTAATGAGAAACTTCATGTAGCGGATATTGGTACAGGTAGTGGAGCAATTTCTATTACGCTCGCTTTAGAAAATAAAAATCTTCACGTGTATACGGTAGATATTGCGCAAGAATCGATTGAGGTTGCAAAAGAAAATGCAAAAGCTTTAGGTGCAGAAGTAACGTTCTATCACGGTGATTTATTGTTACCATTTTATAAAACAGGTCAAAAGTTAGATGTTGTCGTTTCAAATCCTCCATATATACCCGAAGAGGATTGGCGTGGTCTTTCTCCTGTTGTGAAAGAGCATGAGCCAAAGAGAGCACTTGTTGGCGGTGAAGATGGATTAGATTTCTATCGCCGTTTTATGGAAGAATTGCCGAACGTGTTGCAGAAGAAAGCAATTGTGGCATTTGAAATTGGAGTAGGACAAGGTGAGGATGTAAAAGAACTGTTACAACAAGCCTTTCCGCATGCTCATGTTGAAGTTGTTTTTGATATTAACGGAAAAGATCGTATGGTATTTGCAGAGATGGAGTAAGTGAATGGTGTGTTAGATCGTTTGCAAGCTGTAGAAGATCGTTATGAGAAGTTAAATGAATTGTTAAGTGACCCAGAGGTTATTAGTGATACAAATAAGCTTCGTGAGTATTCAAAAGAACAATCTGATATGCAGGAAACGGTAGAGGTGTACCGTGAGTATAAAGATGTTCGTGAGCAATTACGAGATGCAAAAGCAATGTTAGAAGATAAGTTAGACGCTGATATGCGTGAAATGGTTAAGGAAGAAGTCTCTGAATTAGAAGGACAAGAGAAAACATTATCAGAACGTCTGAAAATTTTACTTGTTCCAAAAGACCCTAATGATGATAAAAACGTTATCGTTGAGGTTCGTGGTGCTGCTGGTGGTGACGAGGCAGCTTTATTTGCTGGTGATTTATATCGTATGTATAGCCGTTATGCTGAGGTGCAAGGTTGGAAAACTGAAATTATCGAAGCGAGCTATACAGAGTTAGGTGGATATAAAGAGATTATCTTTATGATTAACGGTAAAGGTGCTTTCGCGAAACTGAAATTCGAGAATGGTGCTCACCGTGTACAACGTGTTCCTGAAACGGAATCTGGTGGACGTATTCATACATCTACAGCAACTGTAGCTGTATTACCAGAGGCAGAAGAAGTAGAAATTAATATTCATGAAAAAGATGTTCGTGTTGATACATTTGCTTCTAGTGGTCCTGGTGGACAGAGTGTTAATACAACGATGTCAGCGGTACGTTTAACACATTTACCGACTGGTGTAGTTGTATCTTGTCAGGATGAGAAATCACAGATCAAGAATAAAGAAAAAGCAATGAAAGTATTACGTGCACGTGTTTATGATAAATTCAGACAAGAAGCGCAAGCTGAGTACGATCAAAACCGTAAACAAGCTGTTGGTACGGGAGACCGTTCAGAGCGTATCCGTACGTATAACTTCCCGCAAAACCGTGTTACTGACCATCGAATCGGCTTAACGATTCAAAAGCTAGATCAAATCCTACAAGGTAAGTTAGATGATTTCATCAATGCCTTAGTGATGGAAGATCAGGCGCAAAAGATGGAGGCAGCTGAGTAAATGAATCAGAACGGTTGGATTGAAGTGATTTGCGGGAGTATGTTTTCTGGAAAATCAGAAGAGCTCATCCGCCGTATACGCCGTACACAATTTGCGAAACAACATGCAATTGTATTTAAACCATGTATCGATAATCGTTATAGTGAAGAAGATGTTGTATCACATAATGGATTAAAGGTTAAAGCAGTTCCTGTTTCAGCCTCAAAAGATATATTTAACCATGTAACAGAAGAAATGGATGTTATTGCAATTGATGAAGTGCAATTTTTTGATGGGGACATTGTGGAAGTGGTACAAATATTGGCGAATCGTGGCTATCGTGTCATTGTAGCTGGTTTAGACCAAGATTTCCGTGGTCTACCATTTGGACAAGTTCCTCAGCTGATGGCAATTGCTGAACATGTAACTAAACTCCAGGCAGTTTGTTCTGCATGTGGATCTCCAGCAAGTCGTACGCAACGTTTAATTGATGGTGAACCAGCGGCGTTTGATGATCCAATTATTTTAGTTGGGGCTTCAGAATCGTATGAGCCACGTTGTCGTCATTGTCATGCAGTTCCTGCAAACAAAAATAAGTAAGTGTATGCAGCTGAAGATGAAAAACTCTGTTTCGAAAATGATTCAGGGCGGAAGGAGATGAAAAGAATGAAAGCAGGAATCCATCCAAATTACAATAAAGTTGTATTTATGGACACGAACACAGGCTTCAAATTCTTAAGCGGGTCTACTAAAGGCTCTAGCGAAACTGTTGAGTGGGAAGATGGTAACACTTATCCATTACTAAAAATTGAGATCAGTTCTGATTCTCACCCATTCTACACTGGACGTCAGAAGTTTGCTACTGCAGACGGACGTGTTGACCGCTTCAATAAGAAATACGGCATCAAGTAATTGCAACTACCTGTTTTTGTCTTTTTAAATTTAAAAGCGCAAGCGGCTCGTTTAGAATCGCAGGGTATTGGAACTCTCGACCTTGAAGCGCTTTTTGCTTCGAGTGAGAGAGTAAAATGAATGAATTTGTCAATTGCAGCATTAGAAAACATGAAATTAAAAGAGTTATACGAGCTTGCGAAAGAATTTAAGATTTCGTATTATAGCAAATTAACGAAAAAAGAATTAATCTTCGCCATTTTAAAAGCTCGAGCAGAAAAAGAAGGTTTCTTTTTCATGGAAGGCGTATTAGAAATTATTCAATCAGAAGGATTTGGATTCCTACGTCCTATCAACTATTCTCCAAGCTCAGAAGATATTTATATCTCAGCTTCGCAAATTCGTCGTTTCGATTTACGTAATGGAGATAAGGTTTCTGGTAAAGTACGACCTCCGAAAGAAAATGAACGCTATTTTGGATTATTACAAGTTGAAGCTGTAAACGGAGATGATCCAGAGTCAGCAAAAGAGCGTGTGCATTTCCCTGCATTAACACCATTATACCCAGATCGCCAAATGAAATTGGAAACGGAACCGAAAAAGTTACCGACACGCATCATGGATTTAATAGCACCAGTTGGATTTGGACAACGTGGTTTAATTGTTGCGCCTCCAAAGGCGGGTAAAACAAGTCTATTAAAAGAAATTGCACACAGTGTTACAACAAATCATCCAGAAGCAGAATTAATTGTGCTTTTAATTGATGAGCGTCCAGAGGAAGTAACAGACATTGAACGTTCTGTTAAGGGCGATGTTGTAAGTTCTACTTTTGATGAAGTACCAGAAAATCATATTAAAGTAGCTGAACTTGTGTTAGAACGTGCAATGCGTCTTGTAGAGCACAAAAAAGATGTTATCATTTTAATGGATAGTATTACCCGTTTAGCGCGAGCTTACAACCTCGTTATTCCGCCAAGTGGTAGAACATTATCGGGTGGTATCGACCCAGCGGCTTTCCATAGACCGAAGCGTTTCTTTGGGGCTGCGCGTAATATTGAAGAGGGCGGTAGCTTAACGATTTTAGCAACAGCGCTTGTTGATACAGGGTCTCGTATGGACGATGTAATTTACGAGGAATTTAAAGGAACTGGAAATATGGAACTTCACTTAGATCGCTCATTAGCTGAGCGTCGTATCTTCCCAGCGATTGATATTCGTCGCTCTGGTACGCGTAAAGAAGATCTATTAATTCCGAAAGAGCATTTAGACAAACTGTGGGGTATTCGTAAAACAATGCGTGATACACCAGACTTCGTTGAAGGTTTCTTACGTAAACTTCGTCAAACAAAGACAAATGAAGAATTTTTACAAAACATTGTTGCAGACTCGAAAAGGTATGTAACAACTAAGTAAATGGAGTTAGTACGTGTAACAGAGGCTGCAGCATTATCATCAGCTCGTTGGATGGGACGCGGGAAAAAGGATGAAGCAGATGGTGCAGCAACATCTGCTATGCGTGATGTATTTGATACAATTCCGATGAAAGGTACAGTTGTAATTGGTGAAGGTGAGATGGATGAAGCACCAATGCTGTATATCGGAGAGAAATTAGGTACAGGATATGGCCCACGCGTAGATGTTGCAGTTGATCCTTTAGAAGGGACAAACATTGTAGCAGCTGGTGGATGGAATGCTCTTGCTGTTATTGCGATTGCAGATCACGGTAATTTGTTACATGCTCCTGACATGTACATGGATAAAATCGCGGTTGGCCCAGAAGCGGTTGGGGCGGTTGATATTGATGCACCTATTATCGATAACTTACGTGCTGTGGCGAAAGCGAAAAATAAAGATATTGAAGATGTTGTAGCGACAGTTTTAAATCGTCCACGTCATCAAGCAATTATCGAAGAAATTCGTAAAGCTGGTGCTCGTATTAAATTAATTAACGATGGAGATGTAGCTGGAGCAATCAATACAGCATTTGACCGTACTGGTGTAGATATTTTATTCGGTTCTGGTGGGGCACCTGAAGGAGTATTAGCTGCGGTTGCATTAAAATGTTTAGGTGGAGAAATCCAAGGGAAGCTACTTCCTCAAAATGAAGCTGAATTAGCTCGTTGTAAAAAAATGGGCATTGAAGATATAAATCGTATCCTTCGTATGGAAGACTTAGTAAAGGGTGATGATGCAATCTTTGCCGCAACAGGTGTAACAGACGGAGAACTATTACGAGGCGTTCAATTTAAAGGTAGTGTCGGAACGACACAATCTCTTGTTATGCGTGCAAAATCAGGTACAGTACGTTTCGTAGATGGACGCCATAGTTTAAACAAAAAACCGAACTTGGTTATTAAATAAATGGAAAAGTTGCTAATTGAAGGCGGAAGAGCTTTAAATGGAACGATTCGTGTGAGTGGTGCAAAGAACAGTGCTGTTGCACTAATTCCAGCGACAATTTTAGCAGATACTCCAGTAACTATCGGTGGCGTTCCTAATATTTCGGACGTGAAAATGTTAGGAGATTTACTAGAGGAAATTGGAGGGAAAGTAACTTATGGGCAGGAAGAAGAGATGGTAGTCGATCCTTCTAACATGGTTGCGATGCCTTTACCAAATGGAAAAGTGAAAAAATTGCGCGCCTCTTATTATTTAATGGGTGCAATGCTTGGCCGTTTTAAAAAAGCTGTTATTGGGCTTCCAGGTGGATGTCATTTAGGGCCACGACCAATTGATCAGCATATTAAAGGGTTTGAAGCGTTAGGGGCACATGTTACAAATGAACAAGGTGCCATTTATTTAAGAGCAGACGAACTACGCGGGGCACGTATTTATTTAGATGTTGTTAGTGTAGGAGCTACGATTAATATTATGCTAGCGGCTGTACGAGCGAAAGGTAGAACTGTTATTGAAAATGCAGCGAAAGAACCAGAGATTATTGATGTAGCTACATTGTTAACGAGTATGGGAGCACGTATTAAAGGTGCTGGTACAGACGTAATCCGAATTGATGGTGTGGATTCTTTACACGGTTGTCACCACACTATCATTCCAGACCGTATTGAAGCTGGTACGTATATGATTTTAGGAGCAGCGTCAGGAGGAGAAGTAACAGTTGATAATGTTATTCCTCAGCATTTAGAATCCGTTACTGCGAAGTTAAGAGAAGCTGGTGTTCAAGTTGAAACGAACGATGACCAAATTACAGTGAACGGAAATAGAAAGTTAAAAGTAGTTGATGTAAAAACGCTTGTATATCCAGGGTTTCCGACAGATTTACAACAGCCGTTTACAACGCTTTTAACAAAAGCGCATGGAACAGGGGTTGTAACTGATACAATTTACAGCGCGCGTTTCAAGCATATTGATGAATTGCGTCGTATGAACGCGCAAATTAAAGTAGAAGGTCGTTCAGCAATTGTGACTGGACCTGTTTTATTGCAAGGTGCGAAGGTGAAAGCGAGTGACTTACGAGCTGGTGCGTCCCTTGTTATTGCGGGTTTAATGGCAGATGGCATTACAGAAGTAACGGGACTTGATCATATTGATCGAGGTTACGAAAATATAGTAGACAAGCTTAAAGGGCTTGGTGCAAACATTTGGCGAGAACAAATGACAAAGCAAGAAATTGAAGAAATGAAGAATGCATAAATGGAAAGAGTGATTGAGATTCTTAAGGGGGAATCTTCTACTTCTTATAAAGAAGTAGAAGATAAATACATTCACAAGAAGGGAGCTCAATATGGAAAAGTTGCTAATTGAATGCCTTTAGTTTCTATGAAAGAAATGCTAAACACAGCACTAGAAGGAAAATACGCAGTTGGTCAATTCAACATGAACAACTTAGAGTGGACTCAAGCTATCTTAGCTGCTGCGGAAGAAGAAAAATCTCCTGTAATCTTAGGTGTATCTGAGGGTGCAGCTCGTCATATGACTGGTTTCAAAACAGTTGTAGCTATGGTTAAAGCTTTAATCGAAGAAATGAACATTACTGTTCCTGTAGCGATTCACCTTGACCATGGTTCAAGCTTCGAAAAATGTAAAGAAGCAATCGATGCAGGTTTCACATCTGTAATGATCGATGCTTCTCACCACCCATTCGAAGAAAACGTTGAAACTACTAAAAAAGTGGTAGAATACGCACACGCTCGTAACGTATCTGTTGAAGCTGAGCTTGGAACAGTTGGCGGACAAGAAGACGACATCATCGCTGAAGGCGTAATTTACGCTGATCCAGCAGAGTGTAAGCACCTTGTTGAAGCAACAGGTATCGATTGCCTAGCTCCAGCTTTAGGTTCTGTACACGGTCCTTACAAAGGTGAGCCTAACTTAGGATTCGCTGAAATGGAACAAGTTCGTGACTTCACTGGCGTACCTTTAGTATTACACGGTGGTACTGGTATCCCAACTGCTGATATTGTAAAAGCTATTTCTCTAGGTACTTCAAAAATTAACGTAAACACTGAGAACCAAATTGAGTTTACAAAAGCTGTTCGTGAAGCATTAAACAAAGACCAAGAAGTTTACGATCCTCGTAAATATATTGGACCTGGCCGCGACGCTATCAAAGCAACTGTTGCTGGTAAAATGCGTGAGTTCGGTTCTAACGGTAAAGCGTAAATGGAAGGGAAAATTTTAATCGTTGATGATCAATATGGCATTCGTGTGTTATTACATGAAGTGTTCCAAAAAGAAGGTTATCAGACGTTCCAAGCAGCGAATGGATTTCAAGCTTTAGATATCGTGAAAAAAGATAATCCAGATTTAGTTGTGTTAGATATGAAAATTCCAGGTATGGATGGTATAGAGATTTTAAAGCATGTAAAAGAAATTGATGAGAGTATTAAAGTGATTTTAATGACTGCTTATGGAGAATTGGATATGATTCAAGAAGCAAAAGATTTAGGAGCTTTAATGCACTTTGCTAAACCGTTTGATATTGATGAGATTCGTCAAGCGGTGAGAGATCAGCTTGCTGTAGAGGCGTAAATGTTAAAAATTTTTTCAACTCAATTAAGTGGTTATTTCTCCAGAGTTTCTCAAAAAGAGGAAATGAATATAGAAGATTGCGCTCGTCTACTTGCTCAAGCACTAGTTGGCGATGGTTTCATTTATTTACATGGTACAAATGAAATGGAGGGCGTTGTTGCTGAAGCACTATTCGGTGCTGAACCAATGAAGCAAGCAAAACGCTTATTTGAAAACGGTAAAGAAGCAGAAGTAACTTCTGCAGATCGTGTACTTCTTATTAGCCGTTTTTCAACAGATGAAGAAGTTGTAACAATTGCAAAAAAACTCCAAGAAGAAGGGCACTCTATCGTTGGTATTTCAGCTATTCACGAAAATGCTGAATCACTAGAACAATATACAGATGTACATATTGATACAAAGCTGTTAAAAGGTCTTATTCCAGACGATGAAGGTAATCGCTACGGATTCCCAAGTTTAATGATAGCTTTATTTGCATATCACGGAATTAAATTCACGATTGACGAAATGTTAAACGAATATTAAATGACTAAGTATATTTTTGTAACAGGCGGTGTAGTATCGTCTTTAGGTAAAGGTATTACAGCAGCATCTCTTGGAAGACTTTTAAAAAATCGTGGTTTAAACGTAACGATTCAAAAGTTTGATCCGTACATTAACGTAGACCCAGGGACTATGAGCCCATACCAACACGGTGAGGTATTCGTAACAGATGATGGTGCAGAAACGGACTTAGACCTTGGTCACTATGAACGTTTTATCGACATCAACTTAAACAAATACAGCAACGTAACAACAGGTAAAATTTACTCTTCAGTTCTTCAAAAAGAGCGTCGTGGTGAATATCTAGGAGGAACAGTTCAAGTTATTCCTCACATTACTAACGAAATTAAAGAACGTGTATATCGTTCTGGTCGCGAAACAAATGCGGACGTTGTTATTACAGAAATCGGTGGAACTGTTGGTGATATCGAGTCTCTACCATTCTTAGAAGCAATCCGTCAAATTAAGAGCGACATTGGTCGTGACAATGTAATGTACATTCACTGTACGTTAATCCCGTACTTAAAAGCAGCGGGTGAAATGAAAACAAAACCAACGCAACATAGCGTTAAAGAGCTTCGCAGCTTAGGTATTCAACCAAATATTATCGTTGTTCGTACAGAACTGCCTGTTTCTCAAGATATGAAAGACAAGCTTGCATTATTCTGTGACATCGATACAAAAGCAGTTATCGAAGCACGCGATGCAGATACTTTATATGCGGTTCCATTATCTCTTCAAGAGCAAAACATGGACCAAATCGTTTGCGATCACTTAAAATTAGACAATCCAGCTGCAGATATGACAGAGTGGACTGCGCTAGTTGATAAAGTGCGTAACCTTTCTAAGAAAACAAAAATCGCTCTTGTTGGTAAATACGTAGAGCTTCAAGATGCATATATCTCTGTTGTAGAAGCACTTCGTCATGCAGGTTACTCTTTCGATACAGATGTAGAAGTGAAATGGGTAAATGCTGAGCACGTAACAGCAGAAAATGTAAAAGAATTAGTAGGAGACACAGATGGTATTCTTGTACCAGGTGGCTTCGGCGATCGTGGTGTAGAAGGTAAAATCGTTGCGATTCAATATGCTCGTGAAAACAAAGTTCCATTCTTAGGGATTTGCTTAGGTATGCAACTTGCATCAATCGAATTCGCGCGTAACGTATTAGGATTAGAAGGAGCGAACTCTTCTGAAATTAATCCTGACACACCTTATGCAATCATCGACTTATTACCAGAACAAAAAGATGTAGAAGACTTAGGTGGTACACTTCGTCTTGGTCTATACCCATGTAAGCTTGCTGAAGAAACAAATGCTTACAATGCTTACAACGAGCCGGTTGTATATGAGCGTCATCGTCATCGTTATGAGTTCAACAACCAATTCCGTCCTGATATGGAAAAAGAAGGATTTGTATTCTCTGGTACAAGCCCAGACGGTCGCCTAGTTGAAATCATTGAATTAAAAGACCATCCTTGGTTCGTGGCAGCACAGTTCCACCCAGAACTTGTATCTCGTCCAAACCGTCCACAACCATTGTTCCATGAATTCGTAAGAGCTTCTATTACGAATAAAGAGAGCAAGTAAGTGAATTTTAAGCAATATTCACCAGAAGAGCTAAAAGAATGTTCAATGATTGAAGTTGTACATAGCGTTTTAGGGGATAAAAGACAAGCAACGACATTCAACGAGTTGGTTCAAGAAATCGCTCAAGTGCTGGGACTATCTCAAGAGCAAGTTAATGCGAAACTCGCACAATTTTATACAGACTTAAACATCGACGGACGTTTCATTAATTTAGGAGAAAATCGTTGGGGGCTACGCAGCTGGTACCCATATGAGCAAATTGATGAAGAAATCTTACCTCAGCCAAAACCGAAGAAGAAACGTAAAGTTGAAGAGGACGGTTTTGACGACTACATCGAAGAAGATGAAGATGAATTCAGCGATGCAGACGGAAATACAGATGATGAAGAAGAAGATGTAGAAGATTTGGACAAGGTTCTTGAAGAAGAAGACGGAGACGACGATGATCTTGATGAGTTAGATGAAGAAGAAGAAGACTTCGCTGAAGAAGAACTTGAGTATGATGAAACTGAAGAAGAAGAAGAGGAAGAATTGTAGATGGTTAAACATAATGTGCATGCGTCAGTAAAAGATGAAAAATTAGTTGCGTTAAGACGTGAACAAATGATTAAAGGTGCGGTGCAATTGTTTAAGCAAAAAGGATTCCCGCGTACAACAACGAGAGAAATTGCGAAAGCGGCTGGATTTAGTATCGGAACACTTTATGAATACATTCGTACAAAAGATGATGTTTTATATTTAGTTTGTGATAGTATTTATGAACATGTAAAAGAACGATTAGAGGAAGTTGTGTGTACAGAGAAGGGGAGTATAGAAAGTTTAAAGATAGCGATAAAGAATTACTTTAAAGTGATGGACGAATTGCAGGAAGAAGTATTAATTATGTATCAAGAGGTACGTTTTTTACCGAAAGAATCACTTCCATACGTACTAGAAAAAGAATTTCAAATGGTAGGAATGTTTGAGCATATTTTAGAACAGTGTACGGAAAATGGAACATTTACATTAAATAAAAAAGAAATACAGCTTCTTGCACATAATATTTTCATACAAGGACAAATGTGGGGGTTTAGACGTTGGGCGCTGCAAAAACTGTATACGCTTGAAGAATATACAGAAATGCAAATTAGGTATGTACTGCAAGGAGCGCATATGCTTCCTAAGTAAATGCATTTTAAATTATCAGAAGAACATGAAATGATAAGGAAAATGGTTCGGGATTTTGCTAAGAACGAAGTAGCACCAACGGCAGCTGAGCGTGATGAGGAAGAGAGATTTGACCGCGCGCTATTTAATCAAATGGCTGGGCTTGGTTTGACAGGTATTCCGTGGCCTGAAGAGTATGGTGGAATTGGAAGCGATTACTTAGCATACGTAATTGCGATCGAAGAATTATCACGCGTTTGTGCTTCTACAGGTGTAACGCTGTCCGCGCATACTTCACTTGCTGGGTGGCCGATTTTTAAGTTCGGAACGGAAGAGCAAAAGCAAAAGTTTTTGCGACCGATGGCTGAAGGGAAGAAAATTGGTGCATACGGTTTAACGGAACCGAGTTCTGGATCAGATGCTGGTGGAATGAAGACAATTGCCAAAAGAGATGGAGACCATTACATATTAAATGGATCGAAAATTTTCATTACAAATGGCGGTATTGCTGACATTTATGTTGTTTTTGCGTTAACAGATCCTGAATCGAAGCAGCGCGGCACAAGCGCTTTTATTGTGGAAAGTGATATGCTAGGATTTTCGGTTGGGAAGAAGGAAAGTAAACTAGGGATTCGCTCTTCGCCAACGACTGAAATTATGTTTGAAGATTGCCGTATTCCTGTAGAAAATCTACTAGGAGAAGAAGGGCAAGGATTTAAGATTGCAATGCAAACGTTAGATGGCGGTCGTAACGGTATCGCTGCACAAGCAGTTGGTATTGCACAAGGGGCTTTAGATGCTTCTGTAGAATATGCAAGAGAGCGCCATCAATTTGGAAAGCCGATTGCGGCGCAGCAAGGGATTGGCTTTAAACTTGCGGATATGGCAACGGATGTAGAGGCTGCGCGCCTTTTAACATATCAAGCTGCGTGGCTTGAATCGGAAGGGCTTCCCTATGGGAAAGAATCAGCGATGTCAAAAGTATTTGCAGGTGATACAGCGATGAAGGTGACGACTGAAGCTGTGCAAGTATTTGGTGGTTACGGTTATACGAAAGATTATCCAGTAGAGCGTTATATGCGAGATGCAAAGATTACACAGATTTACGAAGGAACACAAGAAATTCAAAGGCTCGTAATTTCTCGTATGTTAACGAAGTAGATGGAGGCGGAGTATATGAACTTTCGTTTTAATGAAGAGCAACAGATGATGAGGAAAATGGTTCGGGATTTTGCACAGAAGGAAATAGCTCCCTTTGTTCCTAGCATGGAACAAGGGGTATTCCCGACAGAGATTTTGCAAAAGATGGGTGAGCTTGGATTAATGGGTATTCCAGCACCTGCAAAATACGGCGGCGCAGAAATGGATTTTATTTCTTACATTTTAGCAATTGAGGAAATCTCAAAAGTAAGCGCAACGGTTGGTGTAATTTTAGCTGTACATACGTCAGTTGGAATGAACCCGATTTTATACTTTGGAACAGAAGAGCAGAAGCAGAAATATGTTTCTAAGCTTGCGACTGGTGAATATTTAGGTGCTTTCGCCTTAACAGAGCCAAACGCTGGATCAGATGCAGGGAGTTTGAAATCACGAGCTGTCAAGAAAGGTGATAATTACATTATTAATGGATCGAAAGTATTTATTACAAATGGAGGCGAAGCAAGTACGTATATCGTCTTCGCTTCTACAAATCCAGATGCAGGGAAAAGTGGTATTTCTGCATTTATTGTAGAGAAAGATACGCCAGGCTTAATTATCGGAAAAGATGAACATAAGATGGGACTTCTCGGTTCTCGTACAGTTCAACTTACGTTCGAAGATATGATAGTTCCGGCTGAGAATTTACTCGGTGAAGAGGGACAAGGATTCAAGGTAGCGATGGCGAATTTAGATGTTGGACGAATTGGAATCGGGGCGCAGGCGTTAGGGATCGCGGAAGCAGCGCTCGCATGTGCGATTGATTATGCAAAAGAACGAGAGCAATTCGGAAAGCCGATTGCGGCGCAGCAAGGGATTGGCTTCAAACTTGCAGATATGGCGACAAGTGTGGAGGCGGCTAGATTACTCGTATATAGGGCTGCATCGCTTAGAGCACAAGGATTACCATGCGGTAAAGAAGCATCTATTGCCAAGTTATTTGCTTCTAAGACAGCAGTTGAAGTTGCAATTGAAGCTGTGCAAGTATTTGGTGGTTACGGTTATACAAAAGATTATCCGGTAGAGAGATTTTTCCGTGATGCGAAGATTACGCAAATTTATGAAGGAACGAGTGAGATACAAAAACTTGTTATTAACCGTGCTTTATAAATGGGTGTACAAAAGATTGTTGTAATTGGTGCAGGGCAAATGGGATCTGGAATTGCACAAGTATGTGCAATGGCAGGATATGATGTGAAGATTCAAGATTTAAAACAAGAGCAATTAGATAGAGGGTTGGCTATCATTACGAAAAACTTAGTGCGTCAAGTAGAAAAAGGACGCATGAAGGAAGAAGAGAAAGAAGCGACGTTAAATCGTCTTACAGTAACTCTTGATTTAGATTGTGTGAAAGAAGCTGATCTTGTTATTGAAGCGGCTGTTGAGAAAATGGATATTAAAAAGAAAATTTTTGCGAATTTAGATGAAATTGCTCCAGATCATGCAATTTTAGCAACGAATACGTCATCTCTTCCAATTACTGAAATTGCAGCGGTAACGAAACGCCCAGAAAAAGTAATCGGTATGCACTTTATGAATCCAGTTCCCGTTATGAAGCTCGTTGAAATTATTCGTGGTTTAGCTACAGATGATGCAGTTTATGAAACGATTGAAGATATTACGAAAAAAATTGGAAAAGTGCCAGTTGAAGTAAATGATTTCCCGGGATTTGTATCGAATCGTATTTTATTACCGATGATTAACGAAGCAATTTATACGTTATATGAAGGTGTAGCGACGAAAGAAGCGATTGATGAAGTAATGAAACTCGGTATGAATCATCCAATGGGACCTCTGACACTAGCTGATTTTATCGGTTTAGATACGTGTTTATACATTATGGAAGTGTTGCATGAAGGATTAGGAGATAGTAAATATCGCCCATGTCCATTACTACGTAAGTACGTAAATGCAGGATGGTTAGGGCGTAAAACGGGCCGTGGTTTCTACGTTTATGAGTAAATGGGGGAAAGAAACATGAATAAAACAGTTATTTTAAGTGCTGCAAGAACACCGGTTGGAAAATTTGGAGGATCTTTAAAAGATGTGAAGGCAATAGAACTTGGAGGAATTGCAATTAAAGCAGCGCTTGAAAGAGCAGATGTTTCTGCTAGTGATGTTGAAGAAGTTATATTTGGAACGGTTATTCAAGGTGGACAGGGGCAAATTCCATCTCGTCAAGCTGCGAGAGCTGCTGGAATCCCTTGGGAAGTGCAGACGGAAACAGTAAATAAAGTTTGTGCATCAGGGCTTCGTGCGGTTACGTTAGCAGATCAAATTATTCGTACTGGTGATCAATCACTTATTGTAGCTGGTGGAATGGAATCAATGAGTAATAGTCCTTACATTTTACGAGGTGCAAGATGGGGATACAGAATGGGTAACAACGAAGTTATCGATTTAAACGTGGCAGATGGTCTAACATGCGCATTTTCAGGCATACACATGGGTGTTTATGGCGGTGAAGTTGCGAAGGAAGACGGAATCTCTCGCGAAGCCCAAGATGAATGGGCATATCGTAGTCATCAGCGTGCGGTTTCAGCGCATAAAGAAGGGCGTTTTGAAGAGGAAATTGTACCAGTAACAATTCCGCAAAGAAAAGGCGATCCTATTGTTGTTGCTAAAGATGAGGCGCCACGTGAAGATACAACAATTGAAAAGCTAGCGAAATTAAAACCTGTATTTGATAAGAAATCGGCAGTAACAGCTGGTAACGCTCCAGGACTGAATGATGGCGGTGCTGCACTTGTATTAATGAGCGAAGACAGAGCGAAGCAAGAGGGAAGAAAGCCATTGGCGACGATTTTAGCACATACGGCAATCGCGGTAGAATCAAAAGATTTCCCAAGAACGCCAGGTTATGCAATTAACGAATTGTTGAAAAAGACCGGTAAGACAATTGAAGACATCGATTTATTTGAGATTAACGAAGCTTTTGCGGCAGTAGCAATTGCGAGTACAGAGATTGCAGGTATTGACCCAGAAAAATTAAATGTAAATGGCGGCGCGGTAGCGATGGGGCATCCAATTGGAGCAAGCGGAGCACGTATTATCGTTACACTTATCCATGCACTGAAGCAGCGCGGCGGCGGAATTGGAATTGCCTCTATTTGTAGCGGTGGTGGTCAAGGCGATGCAGTGATGATTGAAGTTCACTAAATGAATAGCTTACTGATCATTAATTGGCTGGCTGCCATTGCTGTTATTGCTTATGCGGGATATTTGTTTGTATATCTTATACGGACGAGAATGGCCTACATACAATTAGGAAAAAAGATTGAATTTGACCGTCGCTTCAAAGAACGTTGGGATCTTCTTAAGGTCAATGTTTTCGGTCAGAAAAAGCTGCTGAAAGATAAAAAGAGCGGCATTATTCACGTTATGTTTTTTTACGGATTTATTCTTGTCCAATTTGGAGCAATCGACTTCGTTTGGAAAGGACTCGCACCAGGATCGCATCTTCCACTTGGACCACTATACCCTGCATTTACATTCTTCCAGGAAATTGTCACACTCGTTATATTAATCGCAGTCTTTTGGGCTTTTCATAGACGTTATGTTGAGAAGCTAGTTCGTTTGAAACGTAATTTTAAATCAGGTCTTGTTCTTATCTTTATCGGTGGCTTAATGATTTCTGTGCTACTTGGTAATGGGATGGGAATTATATGGCACGGCGAGGAACTTTCATGGAGTGAACCGATCGCTTCTGCAATCGCTTACGTTTTCTCGGGAATAAATGAAACCGTAGCCATTTCAGTGTTCTATTTTTCTTGGTGGGTGCATCTACTAATTTTATTAACATTTTTAGTTTATGTTCCACAATCAAAACATGCACATTTAATTGCTGGACCAGCTAACGTTTTCTTCGGTCGTCTCTCAAATCCAGGAAAGCTTGAAAAGATTGATTTTGAAGATGAAACGCAAGAAACATTTGGTGTTGGTAAAATTGAAGACTTTAGACAAAATCAGCTTATTGATTTATACGCTTGCGTAGAGTGTGGGCGCTGTACAAATATGTGTCCGGCAACAGGAACAGGAAAAATGTTATCGCCGATGGATTTAATTTTAAAACTGCGTGATCATTTAACTGATAAGGGAGCGGCGGTAACATCAAAAGCACCTTGGGTTCCAGTAGTTGCTTTTAATAATACACAAGGAAATCAATTAGCGATGATGGCAGCTGGAAAAGGGCAGCAAGAATCCGCAGCTACAGCGCTAGCTTACGATCCGAGTTTAATCGGAGATGTTATTACAGAAGAAGAGATTTGGGCTTGTACAACGTGCCGTAACTGTGAAGATCAGTGTCCGGTTATGAATGAGCATGTTGACAAAATTATTGATTTACGCCGCTATCTCGTTTTAACAGAAGGAAAGATGGATGCGGAAGCGCAGCGTGCGATGACGAACATCGAGCGTCAAGGGAATCCATGGGGGCTGAACCGTAAAGAGCGTGAAACATGGCGCCAAGGTGATGATGAAGTAACAGTTCCGACTGTAAAAGAAAAATCTAAAGCTGGTGAGGAGTTCGAATATTTATTCTGGGTTGGTTCGATGGGATCATACGATAATCGCAGTCAGAAGATTGCGATATCATTCGCGAAGTTAATGAACGAAGCAGGCGTCTCATTCGCGATTCTTGGTAATAAAGAAAAGAACTCTGGAGATACACCGCGCCGCCTTGGAAATGAGTTCGTATTCCAAGAGATGGCAACAAAGAATATCGAAGAATTTGAAAAAGCAGGAGTGAAGAAAATCGTTACGATTGATCCTCACGCTTATAACACATTCAAAAATGAGTATCCAGACTTTGGCTTACAAGCAGAAGTCTATCATCATACAGAATTGTTAGCTCAGTGGGTGAAAGAAGGACGCTTAAAACCTGTTCACGCTATTGAGGAGACAGTTACGTACCATGATTCCTGTTATTTAGGGCGATACAACGAAGTGTACGAAGCACCGCGCGATATTTTGAAAGCAATTCCTGGTGTGAACCTTGTAGAAATGGCACGTAACCGCGAAACAGGAATGTGCTGTGGCGCAGGTGGTGGCTTAATGTGGATGGAGGAGACAGCGGGTTCTCGTATTAACGTTGCCCGTACAGAACAAGCACTAGCTGTGCAACCATCCATTATCGGTACAGGTTGTCCATATTGCTTAACGATGATTAGTGATGGGACGAAAGCGAAGGAAGTAGAAGAGAAAGTTCAAACACTTGATGTAACAGAGATTTTAGAACGATCTGTTATCGGGCAGAAGAAAGAAGCAATGTAGGTGCGTTCCCGTACTTTCCCTTTACGTCAAAGTGATTTTCACCTTTATACATATGGGAAAGATTTATACGATGCTTTATTTACTGATATAAAACAAGCCCAGCACCACATTCACGTTTTATTCTTCATTGTAAAAAATGATAAGATTAGTCGTGAATTTTTAAAGTTACTTATTGATAAGGCAAAAGAAGGAATTGAAGTAAGACTTTTACTTGATCGATTTGGTGGCCATTATTTATCAAATGAAGCAATTCGTTCCCTACAAAAACATGGTGTCTCTTTTTCTTTTTGTCATAAAGTCAGATTCCCTTTCCCTTTCTTTTCTGCCAATCAACGCAACCATAGAAAAATTACAGTGATTGACGGGAAAATTAGTTATATCGGGGGATTTAATATCGGCGAGGAATATTTGGGACATAATGAGCGATTAGGATTATGGCGAGACTATCATTTACGTCTTACAGGAGAAGGCGTTCAAGATTTACAAAAGCAATTTTTACATGACTGGTTGGATGATACGAACCAAAATTTATTGGATGCTCCTCTTTATTTTCCGAAACAGAAACAAGGTACCATCCTACATCAATTCATTCCGACCGATGGTGCCTATTTACAACATACCTTTTTACATTTAATTAAAAGTGCAAAAAAGGAACTTTTTATCGGTACACCATATTTCATTCCTGGCAAAAAAATTATGAACGCTCTATTAAAAGCGCGAGAAAGAGGGGTCCAAATAACAATTCTCGTTCCAGAAAAGGCTGATCATGCCCTCGTTCGAGAAGCGAAATTCCCTTACTGCCGAAAGTTAATACAGGCTGGTTGCAATATTTACGCATTTCAACAAGGTTTTTTTCACGCTAAAGTTATTATAGTGGACGATGATATTTGCGATGTTGGAACTGCAAACTTTGATTTGAGAAGTTTATATATTAACCATGAAATCAACTGCCTCTTATATGATAGACACTTCATACAGGTGGTAAAAAATAAATTCCATGAAGATTTAAAAAATGCGTCATTACTTTCCTATGACGATGTCAGCTCACTTTCCCTTATAGATAGAGGAAAGGAATGGATAGGAACGATACTTGCTTTCTTCTTATAAATGAATAAAAGAGGTGTATTCCATATGATTATGCGGTTTGGATACGTCTCACATGCAATGGCATTATGGGACTGTTCTCCTGCTAAAACGATGACATTTACAACTTTTAAAAAACTCAATAAACAAGAGCGAGAGGATAAACTGTACGATGTTACAAGGCAAAATTTAGAACATACAATACGTATCCTTCATTACAATATCGCACACGAAATCCCATTATATCGTCTTTCTTCTTCCATCGTTCCACTTGCAACACACCCTGAAGTTGAATTTGATTATATTGGAGCATTTATGCCGCTTTGGCGTAAAATAGGGGCGTTAATTCAAGAACACAATTTACGAGTAAGTTTCCACCCAAATCAATTTACATTATTCACAAGCGACAAGCCGCATATTACAACTAATGCAGTTACGGATATGACCTATCATTATAAAGTATTACATGCGATAGGAATTGCAGATTCTTCTTACATTAACATTCATGTAGGTGGTGCCTACGGAAATAAAGAAGAAGCAGTTGGACGCTTCCATGAAAACATAAAAAAACTTCCTGCACATATAAAAAAACAAATGACTCTAGAAAATGATGATAAAACATATACAACTGCTGAAACTTTATCGATTTGCCAAAAAGAAAAGATCCCTTTCGTATTTGATTATCATCATCACATGGCTAATCTTTGCGAAGAATCACTAGAAGAGTTATTTCCTGCAATTTTTGAAACTTGGTCACATACAAATATCCCACCTAAAGTTCACATTTCCTCTCCTAAATCAGAAAAAGAATTTAGGGCTCATGCAGATTATATTAATTTAGAATTTATTAAGCCCTTTTTACACATTGCAAAAGAAATTAATTATAATTTTGATATTATGATTGAAAGTAAACAGAAAGATTTAGCAATGTTACAATTAATAAGTGAGCTTTCTTCTATAAAAGGAATCAAAAGAATAAATAGCGCAACATTACAATGGTAAATGATTAATCAAAAAAAATATGTACAATTTGTCATGATGTATATAATTGTATTTTCCCTTTGGATATTCCTTATTCCTAAGGACTTACATATAAAAGAAATTGGAATTCTCTTCTTATTTTGTTTTGCTACATTCTTTTCTTGTTATTGCTTATATAAAGCAATTAAAAAGATGAAGCGCGGTGACAAACTATTTTGGGTTTTAATACTGTGCACTTGCCTATGTGGATTGACTATGGAGATAACTTTATTTCTTCATTCACTTTCTATATATGAACAAGTTATATTCTCATATATAGCATTACCCTTTTTTATCATACAATATGTTTTGCTCTTTTCTGGCTTTGCTATAAAGTTCATAAAACATTACTCTATTAGAGGCCTTGCACAATTTTCATTCGATAGCATCTTTATCATTATTATGAATATTTATTTTACCTTAACCTTTATTTTGGATATTTCAAGCTTCCGCATGCTAACAACGGATACGTGGATTTTAATTAGCTACTTTATTGCACAATCATTAGTCATTTATGCCGTTATTAGCTTATATAGAAGAGAACAATATTCTTCTAGTAGAATCTCATTAATTATCGGCTTTACTATCATACTCGTGTATGGGTATATACACCTGTTCCAGTTAAACACAGGAAGGGAAACTTCTTCTGAAGTCTCTTATTTAATACATACCGCTTCCATTTTATTAATCGGTTTATCTTCTACACTATATATTTTAGATAAACCAATACAACATGAAACAAAAACGAAATATTATCGATTTGATTATGTACGCTTTATATTACCTTATTTTAGTATAATCATTACTTTTTCCTTTATTGTCATTCAACCTTGGGACGATAAACTCATGTTAATCGGTCTCGTATTATCACTTATCTTGTTATTCTTGCGACAACTTTACATGTGGAAAGATAATCAAGCATTAATTGATACGTACGAACAGTTGACTACACAACTAGAAGATGAAGTTGAAGAAGGTGCTTCTGCGTTATCAAAAAGTGAACAACGTTATAAATCTTTATTTGAAGATCATCCTGATGCCGTTTTTTCTTTAAATATGCATGGTATTTTCCAGCAATCTAATACAGCTTGTGAAAGCTTATTTACTGCTTACTATTGTGAAGTAGCCAGCTATTCCCTTCTGCACTTTATTGATCCAAAAGATCATGATTTACTAAAAAGGGCGTTACAAATAACAAAAGAAGGTAGACCACAAACTTTAGAGGTTCGTACGAAAGAAAAAGAAGGTTATTACTATTACCTTCACATTACACTCATCCCTACCTTTATAAATAAAGAAGTTGTTGGGATGTTTGGAATAGCGCGTGATATTACAACTTTATATGAAAAACAAAAACAAGTAGAACATTTGGCATTTCATGATGCACTTACTGGATTACCAAATCGCCGCAAATTCGAAAAAGATTTAAAGGCTATTTTAAATACAGCTCAAGCTAGTGCAAATGATATTGCCGTCATGTTCCTCGACTTAGATCGATTTAAAAAAATTAACGATCGACTCGGTCATGATGTTGGAGATTTATTATTAATTGAAGTAGCAAAAAGATTACGCGGATGTTTGCGTTCAAAGGATATCGTTGCCCGTCAAGGCGGAGATGAATTTACGATCCTATTACCAGATATGTACTCAGAAAAAAGTGCTACGTTTATAGCTGAACAGATTTTAACCATCTTAAACAAGCCATTTTTCATTAAAGATGAAGAACTATCTATTACACCAAGCATCGGAATCGCAATGTATCCTGATTATGGAAATGATGTAACCGAATTAATGAAAAATGCTGACATGGCTATGTATCGCGCGAAAGCAAATGGGAAAAATCGATTTGTTTTCTTCTCAAAAGAAATAAGTATTGCGCAAAATGAGATTCAATTCTTAGAAGGCGAACTTTCAAAAGCATTACAACAAAATGAATTTTTCCTTGAATACCAACCACAAGTAAGCACAAAAACAAAACAAATTATCGGTTTTGAAGCGTTAATTCGTTGGAAGCATCCAAAACTAGGCATCGTATCTCCTGCCCAATTTATCCCTCTAGCAGAGGAAACAGGTTTTATTATTGAACTAGGTAATTGGATCTTACGCACAGCTTGCTTGGAAGCAAAAAAGTGGCATAAACAAGGATTTTCCCACTTAAAAGTTGGTGTGAATTTATCTGTTGTTCAATTTAACCATGCAAATTTAATCCCAACTATTTCAAAAGTGTTAGAAAAAACACAATTAAAACCAGAAGCACTAGATATTGAAATTACAGAAAGCATCGCTATTAATCAAAATCAATCTGTAGTTGCAAAGCTAGAACAACTTCAAAATCTCGGTATTCAAATTTCAATAGATGACTTTGGAACTGGTTATAGTTCTTTAGCTTATTTAACAAAATACCCAATCAACACATTAAAAATTGCTCGAGAATTTATTTGTGGAATTACAACAAGTCCTTTAGAGGAAGCAATTATCTCTTCCATTATTACACTATCAAAAGAATTAAATTTAGAAGTTATTGCAGAAGGTGTAGAAACAGAAGAACAATGGAAATTTCTATATGAACAAAACTGTGACCACATTCAAGGATTCTTTATTAGCAAACCTGTTTCTAGTAAAGACGTTTGGATGTTACTCCATAAAAAAACAACCGCCTAAATGAAGAAACTGCTTATTGGTAGTCTATTAACGTTAGCGATGGCATGGGGTATTTCATTAGGAGATATAGTATTAGAGAAAAGCCAAATAATTTCTCATAATGATCAAGAGGTACAATTAGCTCAAGAGGTACCTTATGAGTACTAAATGCACGCAGAAAAATTAGGAATTGAAATTAAGAAAATTAGGGCGATGAGAGGATTAACACAAAAACAGTTATCTGAGAACATATGTCATCAATCAGAAGTGAGTAGAATTGAATCGGGTGCGGTATACCCAAGTATGGATATATTGCAAGGTATAGCAGCAAAATTACAAATTCCCATTATTCATTTTTATGAGGTACTCATTTATTCTGATATTGAGAGGAATAAGCAGTTAAAAGATCGAATTATTATGCTTTGTAAGCAAAAAAAGTATAAAGAAATTTATAATAGAGTATGGAATGAACTGAAAAAGGAAGAATATCATCCCGAGCTTCAGCAATTTCTTCAATGGCAATATCATGTAGCAGCTTACGTATTGAAAAAAATTGATTACGAATATTGTATTTTAGAATTAAAGAAATTGCTCAATCAACAATTGGCAGGAATAGATGTATATCAGAGTCTTTATATTGAAAACGCAATTGCAAACATTTATGCTGAAAATGGCTATTTGAAGAAGGGTATTGAGTTATTTGAAAGTATATTAAAACAGTTAGAGACATTGCATGATAATAAAGAATTTGATGTAAAGGTGAGACATAATCATGCAAAAGCATTATACTCAGATAATCAATACGAAGAAGCGCTTTGTCACGCAAATAAAGCTATTGAACTATCGTGTCAAATTAATAGTATGACATTGATTGGACAGCTATACTTTCGAAAAGGTGAATGCCTAGCAAAGCTAGGGCGTGATAGAGCAGAAATTGAAGATGCTTACGAAAAAGCATGCTTCTTTTTTGATATGTTAGGAAACCATGCATTAAAAGAATCACTTATAAAAAAAATGAAAAAATAAATGAATTATAGAAAACTTGCTAGTGCATTCGTTACATTCGGTCTCCTTTGTCCTTTATCCACAGAAGCTATTCATGCCCAAGAATTAGACAAAAATGAAGTGAAAGTTGAAATTGCTCAGCCTGGTTTAACAATCGGAAAATTAACAGAACCTCAAAATGATACGAAAGAGAATATTGCTAAAAAATACTTAAAAGGTGAGGTAAACGGGGCTAAAGCTCAACAAGAGCAAGTTACAACTGAAAAAAATGTTGATTTTCAACCTACAAATAAAGAAACAAAAGAAAATCAAACCGAAGTTCGCCTTGCACAAACTTACAAAAACTATAAAGTATATGGTCAAGATCTTATTGTAAACGTAGATAAAAATGGAGTAATTACAACTGTTAGTGGTAAAGTTGTCCAAAATTTAGACCAACAACCTAATCTTACTATAACAAATTTTTTGTCGAAAAATGAAGTAAAATCTAAATTACGCGATATACTTCAAATTCCAAGCGATGCGACTGAGACAGAATTCTCCAACGAAACCTTTGTTTATAAGAAAAAAGATGGATATTACACATTTGCAACTGTTATTACCTTTACTTACGAAAACAATGAACAAATTATAAACGGTAATGCAATCCTTGATTTAAAAACTGGCGAGGTACTTTTCCAAGAAAAATTCATTAAAAATAAAGAGAATAAAACTATAAATCAAGTAACATCACCTAGACTATCCCCCGCAAGTGAGCAAGGAACCGGGAAAAACGCACTTCAAGAAAACATCTCTTTCAATATCGCCAAAGGGACTGACGGAAAATTTTATTTAGCTGATCTATCACGCGGAAATGGTATTTATATTTATAATGCAAACTACGCTGATTCTCTCGGCGGACATAGTCAAGCAGGTTATCCAGGAATACTGGTTTCAAGCAGTACTCCTAACTTTGCAGATAAAGAAGCAGCGGGTGCTATGAAGAATATGAGTGATATTTATGACTACTTCAAAAAAGAACATAATCTAAAAAGTTACGATAATAAAGATTCAAAGGTTGTTGCTAGTGTACACGGTTTTGATTCTACTGAAGTTAGTGATGGTGTAAAAGAAGATTATGTAAATGCATTTTGGCATCCAGCTTGGAACCAAATGGTATTTGGTGATGGTTTAAATGGAAGACTCACTTCAGCCCTTGATGTAACAGCCCATGAATTTGGACATGCTGTATTCAGCGGTACGACAAAGAATAAAATTGTGAGATATCCAAGCGCTGAAACATCTGCGTTAAACGAAGGACTAGCAGATTTCTGGGGCACGCAAATCGAATATTATGTAAAGAAAGATAAGGGAAACTGGATTATGGGCGATACACTAGGTGGCCTAACAATCCGTGACATCCCAGGAGAAATTGGTGATGGCGGTCATAAATTATATACAAACTTACAAGATTTTTATAACGATGGAAATGATCAAGAGTCTCACGTAAATTCTGGTATTATCAGCCACGTATTATATCAATTAGCTGAAGGTAAAACATATAACAATGTTGCTGTTCAAAAACAAGGCAACGAAAAAGTAAGTAAAGTAGTTATGCGTACATTGCAAAATTACGCAACGTCAGCTGAAGATTTTGAATCACTTCAATCCCATATCGTACAAGCTGCAAAAGATTTATACGGAAATGCCGTATCAAATGAATTTGCAAAAGCATTTGAAGCACATGGTTATAAACCGTTACAAAAAATAAATAGAGTAATAGAAGTACAATAAATGATTCGAATTATTATTGCGGAAGATCAACGGATGCTTCGTGGTGCATTAGGAGCCCTACTTGAGTTAGAAGATGATATGGAAGTGATTGGGCAAGCTGCGAACGGGGAAGAGGCGTTAAAATTAATTGAATCGTTAAAACCGGATATAAGTATTATGGATATTGAAATGCCGATTCAAAGTGGATTGGATGTCGCTGAGACTTTAAAGAAAGAAAAATCATTATGCAAAGTAATGATTTTAACAACATTTGCAAGGCCAGGGTATTTTGAAAGGGCGATGAAAGCTGGTGTGCACGGATATTTGTTAAAAGATAGCCCGAGTGAAGATTTAGCCGCAGCAATTCGCAATGTAATGAAGGGAAAACGAGAGGTTTCTCAAGATTTAATGTTTGGTTTATGGCAGGAGCAAAACCCGTTATCAGATCGTGAAAAAGAAGTATTGTTACTTGCTAAAGAAGGAAAGACTGCAAATGAAATTGCGAAAACACTTTATCTTTCACCAGGTACAGTACGTAATTATATTTCCGAAGTGTTAACGAAGCTCGACGCGAAAAATAGAATTGAGGCAATTACAATTGCGGAAGAAAAGGGATGGATATGAATGATATTAACCTTTTTATTTGCCATATTTTATAATCCTTTCATGATATTCTTTGGCTTTTTTACGGCAAGTGCGATGGGCTTTGCGCCAAGTAAGAAAGAATTTCGAGCGCTAATATGTCTGTTAGTTGTAATGCTCGGAGCATTTGTATTTGTAAATATGAATCAACTAACACCGGCAAATTTAGTAAATATCGTTCCGATGTTTATTTTAATGCTTCTTACGCCATTTGGTATGCGTAATTTCAATCAGAAAAAGATGTTAAAGAACCAATTAAACGAAGCGAACGAGCAAATTAAAGATTTAGTAAAACGTGAAGAACGGCAGCGAATTGCACGGGATCTTCATGACACGTTAGGTCATACGTTATCTCTTATTACGTTAAAAAGCCAGCTTGTTGAGAAGTTAATCGTAAAAAATCCAGAGCGTGCAAGTGTGGAAGCAAAGGAAATTACACAAACATCTCGTACCGCTTTAAAACAGCTGAGGGAATTAATTTCTGATATGCGCATGATTACAGTAGAAGAAGAGCTTGAGCAAATAAAAGCGATCTTACAAGCTGCTACTATTGAATTAGAAATAGAACAAGAAGCGAGTGCAAGTTCGTTATCACCGATTGAACAAAATATTTTAGGAATGTGTTTACGTGAGGCTGTGACGAATGTTGTAAAACATAGTAAGGCGACGCAGTGTACAGTTTCTGTATTAGAATCACAAGGTGAGCTGATTTTGAAAGTAGAAGATAACGGAATTGGTTTAGAGGATCAAAACAATGATGGAAATGGTATTCGCGGTATGAAAGAGCGAATTGCTCTTATTGATGGATTTGTTGAACTAAATACGATAAATCCAGGGACGCTATTAACAGTAAAAGTACCAGTTGTCATTAGAACAGGAAAAGATGAGGTGAGGGCATGAATGAAAGCTTTATGGATGCAATGCAAAATAGAAATTTTACGTACGTTCCGTAATAAATTATTTATCCTTTTCTCATTATTAATGCCAGTTATGTTTTACTACATTTTCACAAATGTTGTGCAAGTGCCACAAAACGGAGATGCGTGGAAAGCACATTATTTAATTTCTATGGCAACTTTTAGTATTGTAGGGACTGCACTTTTTAGTTTTGGTGTGAGACTTTCTCAGGAAAGAGGGCAAGGTTGGACACATCTTTTAAAAATTACACCGCTTCCTGAAGGAGCGTATTTAACAGCAAAAATTATCGCTCAAACAGTAGTAAATGCTTTTTCAATCTTAGTTATTTTTATGGCAGGGATATTAATTAATCATGTTGAGTTAACGGTAGGACAATGGATTGGTGCTGGATTATGGTTATTGTTAGGTGTGACACCATTTTTAGCACTCGGAACAGTAATAGGTTCCATTAAGAAGGCAGACGCAGCTGCTGGCCTAGCAAATATTTTAAATATGAGTTTAGCTGTAATTGGCGGGTTATGGATGCCGATTGAAGTATTCCCGAAAATATTAAGAACGATTGGTGAGTGGACACCGACATATCATTTTGGAAGCGGTGCATGGGATATTGTAGCTGGAAAATCAATTGGATGGGAAAATATCGCGGTACTAGGAGGTTATTTCCTTATATTTGTTGTAGTATCAATATATATAAGAAAAAGACAGGAAGCGGTATAAATGGAAAAGGTTATTGAGATAAATGGTGTTTCTAAAACATTTAAACATAAAAACGCAGTAAATAATGTTTCATTTCACGTGGATAAAGGAGAAATAGTAGCATTACTTGGACCAAATGGTGCGGGGAAGACGACGATGATTTCGATGATGCTGGGATTAAAAGATCCTACAGAAGGGACAGTTTCTATATTTGGAAAGAGTCCAAAGCATAGAGGCGTTCGTAATAGCCTTGGTGCAATGTTACAAGAAGTAAGTGTGATTGATAGCATTACAGTGGAAGAGGCGATTGAGCTATTCCGCAGTTATTATACAAACCCGGTAGCGAAAGAAACATTACTACAGTTATCAAATTTAGAATCAGAGCGAAAGCAAAGATGTGAAAAGTTATCAGGTGGGCAAAAAAGAAGATTAAATTTTGCACTCGCACTTGCGGGAAATCCAGATTTGTTATTTTTGGATGAGCCGACAGTTGGAATGGATATTACGTCTCGAAGAACATTTTGGGAAACGATTAAAAAGTTAGCAAGTGAAGGGAAAACGATTATTTTAACAACACATTATTTAGAGGAAGCAGATGCGTTGGCAAATCGTATCTTATTATTTGCCAACGGAAAGATTATTGCAGATGGCACACCGGATGAGATGAAAGCGACGATTTCTCGAAAAACGATCTCGTTTTATTCGAAAGAAAAAATCCCTAAGAGTTTACTAAAGGAATTACCGCATGTAACAGAAGTACAGTCAAATGAAGGGCGCTTCACTTTAACGACGGAAGATACTGATGCCACTTTACAAGCAATTTATCAGAGGAATCTACCTGTAACAGATGTTTCGGTTGAGCGTGGAAGTCTTGATGAAGCATTTGAACAGTTTGTCGCAAATCAAAAGGGGGAAATCGCATGAATGATTATTCGTAATGAACAAGATTTAGAAAGCTTACGAAAAATCGGCCGCATCGTTGCGCTTGCACGTGAAGAAATGAAAAAAGAAGCGAAGCCAGGTATGACAACGAAAGAGCTTGATTTAATCGGTAAAAAAGTATTAGATGAGCATTGTGCTATTTCTGCACCTGAAAAAGAATATGATTTCCCTGGTGTAACTTGCATTAGTGTAAACGAAGAAGTTGCTCACGGCATTCCAGGAGATCGTGTATTAAAAGAAGGCGACTTAGTAAACGTCGACGTATCTGCCGCACTTGATGGTTATTATGCAGATACGGGTATTTCATTTGTACTTGGGAAAGACGAAGAAAAAGAAAAACTTTGCCAAGCAGCTGTTGATGCATTCTGGGCAGCAATGAAAAAAGTTAAAGCTGGTTCAAAACAAAATCAAATTGGTCGTGCGGTTTCAAACTTCGCACATAAAAGTGGATACAATGTTATTCAAAACTTAACTGGCCATGGTATCGGTCTTAGTTTACATGAAGCACCAAACCACATTTTAAGCTATTATGATCCAATGGATAGCGCACTTCTAAAAGACGGTCTTGTTATCGCTGTAGAGCCATTTATCTCTATGAAAGCTGATCATATTATCGAGCGCGGTGATGACGGTTGGACATTCGTTACTCCTGACAAAAGCCTTGTTGCACAATGTGAACATACAGTTGTCGTAACACGTGGTGAGCCGATAATTTTAACAGAAATATAAATGTTCAGAGGAGGAACAATGAAAAAACTTTTCAATATATGTTTAACTGTATTCGTACTATTTTCGCAGCTTGCTAGTTTTCCATACAATCAAGTAAGAGCGGAAACCTTAACAGGAGATTCATTATTTGACACTGTTGAAATGAAAGATGCAACTAATCATATTATTGACGAAGCAAAAAATCCTAACAACTTAATAAAGATAGGATCAACCATTCAAGTTGAATACGCTTGGTCAATAAAAGATAAACAAGTTGTACATGCAAACGAGACAGCAGTACTTCAAATACCACTTGCATTAAAAGTATCTAAAGATTTGCAAGGGGATTTAGTAGCAGATCAAAAAAATATTGGTCAATATTTTATAACAGCTAAAGATAATAAATTAAAGCTACTATTTAATGATCAAGTAGAAACTTCAAAAGGTGCTAAAGGAAAAATTAAACTTGATACTGTATTTAATCCAACTTTAAAAACTGGAGAAAAATCAGTTCAAATCGCTTTTCCTCTAGGAACAATGCTTCATCCTATTTCAGTTCCTGTTCAAGTAGAAGATTCTAAAGAAGATGTAACCAAACAGGATACTAATAAACAAGCGCAAGATCCAGTAGCTAAACCTGTTACTGATAATCCAGAGAAAAATCCAGCAGCTAAACCTGTTACTGACAACCCGGAACAAAATCCAGCAGCTAAACCTGTTACTGACAATCCGGAACAAAATCCAGCAGCTAAGCAAGCCACTGACAACTCAGAACAAAAATTAGCAAGCAATCCTGCTGAGAATACAAATTCAGGTCCAAAGCAAATAACAACAAACATTTTAACGGGTGTAAAGTTAACGGACAAAGACGGAAAACCATTTACAGAGGATAACCGTCCAAGTACAGATTCCCCTGCCAATATTGAGTTTACATGGGAACTTTTAAAATCGATGAATGTCAAAAGTGAAGATTACTATATTTTTGATCTTCCTAAACATTTTAAGATTTACAATACAATTAACAGTCCTTTATACGATAGCGAAAACAACACAATTGGACACTTTACTGTTACAAAAGAAGGCAAGGTCACAATGACATTCAACGATTATGTTGAAGAACATCCAGATCTTGTTGGTAACCTACAATTAAAGACAGAATTTAATAAAGCTGAAATTAAAGGTACGACAACACAAGAAATCCCTTTCCCAATTAAAGATAAAGATGTTTCTATTACAGTTGACTTTAAGCCTAATGTCCAAACAGCTACGAATAAAAAAGGGTTACCTGATAGGCCAATTAATACAAATGAAATTAATTGGACAGTAGAAATGAATAAAACGAAAGATAAGCTTATAAACGCTGTTTTTAAAGATACTATCCCACAAGGTACAAACTTAAATAAAGATTCTATTAAAGTTTATTATTTAGAAGTTGATGTTAATGGGAACGCAACACGTGGTGCAGAAGCTGATCCAGCAGATTACAAAATCACTTCATCGGATGGTTCAAAATTGGAGATTGCTTTTAAAGATAGCATCGATAAAGCATACCAAATCGAATATACCACAAAAATCACTGATGAAAATGTTGAAAATTTCCAAAATAACGTTACGATAACGAGTAATAATCAAAAGCAACAAAACGCAAGCTCTACTGTAACGGTTTCTCGTGGTACACATTTAAACAAAACGAGTAAATATGATCCAAAGACGCAAATGATTGAATGGACAATTACTTACAATGGTGATCAAAGAGATATCAAAAAAACAGATGCAATTTTAAAAGATGTTTTTGACGCTGCACATGTACTAGATGAAAATTCTATTGTCGTGAAAAATGCTTCATATGATGATAAAGGAAAGCTTATAACAGGAGACGCTGTTACTAATTACACTGTAAATAAAAAGAAAAATGGATTCGACCTACAGTTTAATGAGGATATTAATAGTGCTTATGTAATTACCTATAAAACAAAGCCAACTGATAACGTCATAACAGATGGAAAAGTAAAAAATACAGTTACAGCTGATAATGGTTCAAGTAAAGAAAATGAAGCCGGTTTCAAGCAGCAAAATATTATTAAATCTAATAATAAAGCTGAAACAAACTATAAAGACAAAACAACAACTTGGACAATTATAGTAAATAATAACAACTATCCATTAAACAACGCGATCATTACGGATATCTTTGATCATGGTGGATTGCAATTAAAAGATAAGAAATTAGAAATTAAAGACGGAGATTATACTCTTCAAGCTGGGACTGACTATGTTTTAGATGTGACGGATAAAGGTTTCAACATTACCCTTATAGGTACATATCAGTCTAATATGACAAAGACATTAGTTGTAAAATATACAACAGACTTTGATTATACAAAATTGGAAAGTGGTAAAACTTCCTTTAAAAATACAGGTAACATATCTTGGATAGATGCAGATTCCAACAAACAATCAAATAAAGATGCAGCTAATTTTGATCCTGATGCTTTCACAAAGGCGAATGGGTATAAATACGGTTCTTATAACGCCCAAACAAAAGAAATCACTTGGATAATAGGCTTTAATTATAATAACGTTGAGATTAAAGATCCTTATGTTATAGACGTAATACAAGATACACAAAAGTTAGTACCAGGATCCATCGAAGTGCGCGATATGATTTTAAATGGAAGTCCGGATAACGCAAAACCTGGTAATGCTGTACCGACTGAGCAATATGAACTTGAAGAGCCTACAGATAAAAATAAAAACACCCTAAAGGTTCATTTCAAACAATCAATTAGTTCACCTTATTATATTATCTTTAAAACAAGCCTTGATGGTGAGCTTATCCAAGGTACCTACAAAAACGAGGCAGAGTTAAAAGATGGCTCTAAAATTGTTAACACTCTTAAAGGTGATGCTCAAGTAAATAAAGGTGGTAGCTTTGTCACAAAAAAAGCTGTACAAGATGACAACTATATTAATTGGAGTATTGCAATTAATGAAAGCCAATCAACCATTGCAGACGCAGTTGTAACAGACGATCCAACAGACAATCAGGTACTTGTGGAAGATTCATTCCACTTATATCCTACAACTGTCGATCCATATGGAAATTTAACAAAAGATACAGCAAATGAATTAAAACAAGGAACAGACTATAAGTTAAAGATCACAACAGACAATAATACCGGAAAGCAACATTTCGAAATTGCCTTCTTGAAAAAAATTGATCGAGCTTATATTTTAGAATATCGTTCACTTATTAATACAGACGATAAAGAAAAAGTAAGTAATAAAGCGAAAATCGCAGGCAATAAGTTAACAGTAACAAATACAGAAACTACCGAAACGATTGAAGTACGAATGTCTTCTGGTTCGGGCGGAGGATCTGCTACTAAAGGTCGTGGAAACCTTGAAATTATAAAGGTAGATAATGACAATAAGAACGCACCATTGGCCGGGGCAGAATTTACTTTATACGATCGTACAGGGAAAACTGTTATCCGTAAAATCACAACAGACAAAGACGGGATTGCTAAATTTAATAACTTAAAACGCGATAAATATTTATTAAAAGAAACAAAAGCTCCTGAAGGCTATGTAATTAGCTGGGATTTAAAACAAGGGAAAATCGTTGAACTTGGTACACAAGAGACTACAACATATACACTTGCAAATAAGAAATTTGTCGGGAAAGTAGTTTTAACAAAGTCTGATGACCTGAATAAAAACGTAACACTGCAAGGTGCCGTTTTCACACTACTTGATAAAGACAAAAAAGTAATTCCAGAACACAAAGAATTAACAACAAATAATAACGGACAAATTATTATAGATAAACTAAAGCCAGGAACTTACTACTTACAAGAAACGAAGGCTCCTGAGCATTATCAACTAGATAGCAAACTAATTCGCTTTACTATCTCTGAAGATCAAACAACAGTAGTAAACCGCACTGCGAAAAATAGTTTAACTAAAGGATCTGCTCTTTTAACAAAAGTTGATAATCATAATAAAACTTTAGCAGGAGCAGAGTTTACTGTTCAAGATCGCAACGGAAAAAATATTCCTGGATATGAGAAATTAACAACAAATGAACATGGACAAATCGAAGCAAAAGATTTACGTCCTGGTAAATACCAATTTGTCGAAACAAAAGCTCCTGAGCATTATGAATTAGACAAAACACCTATCCTATTTGAAATAGAACAAAGCCAAACTACAGCAGCTTCTGTTAAAGCAAAAAACACTTTAATTAAAGGTGCCGTTACTTTAACAAAAATTGATGATGTTGATGGCACTACCCTTGAAGGTGCTGTTTTCAAAATTGTAAACGACAAAAACGAAGACGTGCGTACAAACTTAAAAACGGAAAAAGATGGAACCTTAACCATTAAAGATTTAGAGCCTGGTGAGTATCAATTTATTGAAACAACACCACCTAAATACTATGACTTAAATAAAGAACCAATTCCGTTTACAATCGAGAAAAGTCAAACAAGTATCATTCCAATTACTGCAAAAAACAGTTTAACAACAGGTGCCGTTGAGTTATTAAAAGTCGATGAATTTGATAAAAAGACTCCTCTTGCTGGAGCTATGTTCAAAATCGTTAATGACAAGAACGAAGACGTTCGTACAGACTTAACTACCGATACAGATGGAACTATTAAAGCTTCTGATTTACGTCCAGGCAAATATAAATTTATTGAAACGAAAGCTCCTGAACATTATGAACTACGATCAACACCAATTGAATTTACAATTGAGAAAGATCAAAAAACACCAATTGTTATTACAGCTGAAAATGGTCTACTGCCAGGCGATGTTGAACTAATAAAAGTGGATGATGTTGACGGAACTGCACTTACAGGTGCTGTTTTCAAAATTGTTAATGACAAAAATGAAGATGTCCGTACAGAATTAGTTACGAATCAAGAAGGTAAAATTATTGCTACTGGTTTACGTCCAGGTAACTATAAATTTATCGAAACGAAAGCTCCTGAGCATTACGACTTAAATAAAAAACCGATTGAATTTACAATTAAGGAGAGCCAAGCGACTGCTATTAACGTTACTGCTACTAACAGCTTAACAAAAGGCGGTATCGAGCTAACAAAAGTTAACGCTGCAGATGAAAAGGAAACACTTGAAGGTGCAGTATTTAAAATTGTGGATGCAAATGATGATACAAAGATAATTCATAAGGACCTTGTTACGAATAGTGATGGAAAGTTAGTGGTGGACGACTTACGCCCTGGTAACTATAAACTAATCGAAACAAAGGCACCTACTTATTACGATGTAAATGTAGAACCAATTGAATTTACAATCGAAAAAGGGCAACAAAAGCTAATTCCACTTACATTTAAAAATAGTTTGACGAAAGGGAAAGTTAAACTAATTAAAGAAGATGATGTGGAAAGCAGTATAGCTCTTGCTGGCGCGGTATTCACATTACAAGACGCAACTGGCAACGAAATTATGAAAGATTTAAAAACAGATGATTATGGGGTACTAGTTATTCCTGATTTAGCACCAGGCGATTACCAATTTATTGAAATAGAAGCTCCTGAACATTATAAGTTAGACAAAAAACCTATTAAGTTCACAATTAAAAAAGGTAGCAAGGAAGATCTTCCTATCCCTGTTACTGTAAAAAATAGTTTACTTACAGGTGGCGTCACTTTAACAAAAGTTGACGATGTTGATGGCACTACTCTTGAAGGTGCAGAATTTATAATTGTTGACGCTCATGATACTAAAAAGGTAATTCGCAAAGGTTTAACGACTGATAAAAACGGTAAAATTACTGCTTCTGATTTACGTCCTGGAGACTATCAATTTGTTGAAGTAAAAGCTCCAAAAGACTATACCTTAAGCAAAGACCCTATTCCGTTCACTATCGAAAAAAGTCAAAAAGAGAATATTACTGTTACTGCTACTAACAGTTTAAAGAAAGGTGCAGTAACATTAACAAAAATCGATGACATCGATCGCACGATGCTCGAAGGTGCAATCTTTAAGATTGTTGATATGAACGGTAAGGAAGTTCATACAAACCTTGTTACAAATAAAAACGGTAAAATTTCTGTTTCTGATTTACGCCCTGGAGACTATCAGTTCATTGAAACAAAAGCTCCTGAGCACTATGTATTAGATGAAACACCGATTCCATTTACAATTGAAAGAAGTCAAACGAAAGAGATCAATGTTACAGGTAAAAATGCTTTAAAAAACGGTAGCGTTGAACTAACAAAGATTGACGATATTGATATAAATACAAAACTTGCTAACGCTGTATTTAATTTATTAGACGCAGACGGAGAGCTAGTTGAAGAAGGTTTAAAAACAAATGATGAAGGTAAAATTGTTGTTGAAAATCTACGTCCTGGTACGTATCAATTCGTTGAAACAATTGCTCCTGAACATTATGATTTAGATAAAAAACCTATCGTATTTACAATTAAGAAAAGCCAAATTGAAACTCTTCATGTTACAGCTACGAATGCTTTAACAAAAGGTGCAATTGAACTTTCTAAAGTAGATAATATTGATGGCACTACTCTTGAAGGTGCGGTATTTAAAATCGTTAATATGAATGGTACTGTAATTCATAAAGACCTTGTTACAAATGAACAAGGGAAAATCGAAGTTAAAGACCTACGTCCTGGTGATTACCAATTCATCGAAACGAAAGCTCCAAAGCATTACGTTTTAAATGAGACACCGATTAGTTTCACTATCGAAAAAGGACATAAGAAAGCCATCTCTTTAACTGCTAAAAACAGCTTACAACAAGGTAGTGTCGAGCTACTTAAAGTAGATGATCTAAACGATCAAACAAAACTAGCTGATGCTGTATTTAACTTACTAGATCAGAATGGTAAAGTACTTAAAACAGATTTAAAAACAAACGGTGAAGGAAAAATCGTTGTTGAAAACTTACGTCCTGGTACGTATCAATTTGTCGAAACAACGGCTCCTGAACATTATGATTTAGACAAAAAGCCAATTGTATTTACAATCGAAAAAAGCCAGAAAACTATTGCTACTGTTACTATGAAAAATAGTTTAACAAAAGGCGGCGTGGAACTTGCTAAAGTAGATGACGTCGATGGCACTACTCTTGAAGGCGCAGTATTTAAAGTTGTTGATATGAATGGTACTGTAATTCGCAAAGACCTTATTACAAATCAAGAAGGTAAAATCAGCGTTTCTGACCTACGGCCTGGTGATTATCAATTTATCGAGACAACAGCTCCGAAACACTACGATTTAAATAAAGAACCGATTCCATTCACAATCACAAAGAGCCAAGCAGACCCTATCTCTGTTACAGCTACCAATAGCTTAACAAAAGGCGCTGTAGAGCTTTCTAAAGTGGATGACGTCGATGGTAATGCTCTTAAAGGTGCAATATTTAAAATCGTTGATATGAACGGTAACGATGTTCACACTGATCTTACAACAGATGCACACGGTAAAATTTCTGTTTCTCATTTACGTCCAGGAGACTATCAGTTTATTGAAACGAAAGCTCCTGAACACTATAACTTAAACGAAACACCGATTAAATTTACAGTTAAGAAAAGCCAAAAAGAAAAACTGCAAGTTACTGCTACTAACAGCTTAACTGAAGGTGCTGTAGAATTAATTAAAGTGGATGATGTAAATCAAGATATAACACTTTCTAGTGCGGTATTTAACATCATTGATGCGAAAGGTAAAGTTGTTCGCACTGATTTAACTACTAACCAAGAAGGTAAAATTTCTGTTTCTCATTTACGCCCAGGAGACTATCAGTTTATTGAAACAAAGGCTCCGAAAGATTACGATTTAAATAAAACACCGATCAGTTTCACTATCGAGAAAAGCCAACTAGCTCACGTTTCTGTTACCGCTAAAAACAGCCTAACAAAAGGCGGCGTGGAATTAACAAAAGCTGACTCTGTAAATACGAAAGAAAAACTTGAAGGTGCGGTATTTAAAATTACTGATACGAACGGTAACGACGTTCGTACAAATTTAGTTACAAATAAAGACGGAAAAATCATCGCTAAAGACTTACAACCAGGAGAATATCAATTCGTTGAAACGAAAGCTCCGAAACATTATGACTTAAACGAAACACCAATTAAGTTCACAATTGAAAGAAGTCAAACAAAGCACGTCTTCGTTACTGCTATTAACAGCTTAACGAAAGGTAGTGTGGAGTTAATTAAAGTAGATGATGTTGAACAAAATACAACGCTTGAGGGTGCAGTATTTAAAATTGTTAATAAAGATGGACACAATGTCCATACTGATTTAACTACTAATAAAAATGGCCGTTTAGTCGTTGATAACTTACCACCGGGAGACTATGAGTTTATCGAAACGAAAGCTCCTGAACACTATGACTTAAACGAAACACCGATTAAGTTCACAGTTAAAAAAGGTCAAGAAAAAATCGCTTCTGTTACCGCTACTAACAGCTTAACAAAAGGCGCTGTCGAACTTTCTAAAGTGGATGATATCGATGGTTCTGCTCTTGAGGGCGCTATCTTTAAAATCGTCGATGACAAAAACAATGATGTTCGTACTAACTTAACTACCGATAACAACGGTAAAATTATTGTTTCTGATTTACGTCCAGGAGACTATCAGTTCATTGAAACGAAAGCTCCTACTGGATATGATTTAAATACTAATCCAATTCCTTTCACAATCACGAAAGGTCAGTCTCAAATTGTCTCTGTTATAGCTTTAAATAGTTTAACAAAGGGTTCAATTGAGTTAACTAAAGTTGATATTGATCACCGCGGAACACTTGAAGGTGCCATTTTCAATATTTTAGATCAAGACGGAAAAATAATCCGAGAAGGTTTAAAAACAGACGGTCATGGTAAATTAATCGTCAATGATTTGAAGCCTGGTAATTATCAATTAGTGGAAACAAAGGCTCCTGAAGGCTATCAATTAGATGCATCACCAATAAACTTTACAATTGAAAAAGCTCAAGCTGCTCCACTACAAATTACAGTTTCAAATAAAAAGATTGAATCTTCTTCAGGTGGAGATAACAAGCCAGTTACTCCTCCAAATAAAGAAGAAAATCAAGGAAATGAAACATCCGAAGAACAAGGCAATAAAACGTCTGAGGAAAACGGAAACGGAACTTCTGAGAAACAATCAAAAGAAACAGACGACAAACAAGCTAACAAACCGAAAAATGATCGAAATACGGATAAACGCCTTCCAAATACAGGTCATAAAGAAGATCCTACACAAACAGTAGGTATTGTTCTTCTACTCGCTGGATTGTTAAGTATTTTAGCTACAAAACGAAAAAAACATTATTAAATGGGAGAGGAAAAAATGAGAAAATCGTTGAGACAAAAAATGGTAAGCTCTTTGCTTGCTGTATCACTTGCTGTCGGTTTAGCTCCAATCGGACAAGTAAAAGCTGATTCCACCTCAGAAATTGCACAGACTCCATCTATTACAAAACAAATTGATGCAAACCGTGCCATCGAACATATCCGTTTCTTATCCGAAACAATTGGTCCTCGACCTGGTGGAACAAAGTCTGAAGAATGGGCTTCTCGCTACATTGGTATGCAACTTAAATCGATGGGCTATGAAGTTGAATATCAGCCATTTCAAGTGCCGGATCAGTACGTTGGATTTATCGAATCACCATTATCCACAAAACGTAATTGGCAAGCCGGTGCTGCTCCCAATGCACTAATTTCTACAGAGGCCGTTACAGCCCCTCTTATCTTTATTAAAGGTGGAACAAAATTAGAAGATATTCCAAATGAAGTTAACGGTAAAATTGTTCTATTTGAAAGAGGAACAACGGTAGCAGACTATAATAAACAAGTTGAAAATGCTGTTAGTAAAGGTGCAAAGGGTGTTCTTTTATACAGTTTAATTGGGGGGCGTGGAAACTACGGACAAACTTTCAATCCCCGCTTAATGAAAAAACAATCTGTTCCTGTATTTGGTCTTGCTTACGCTCAAGGAAATGCATTTAAAGAAGAAATTACGAAAAAAGGAACGACAATTCTTTCTTTAAAAGCTAGACATGAATCTAATTTAACTTCTCTAAATGTTATTGCTAAAAAGAAACCCAAAAATAGTACAGGTGATGAAAAAGCTGTCGTTATAAGTTCACACTATGATAGCGTCGTTGGAGCACCTGGCGCCAACGATAATGCTTCTGGGACTGGATTGGTATTAGAATTAGCTCGTGCTTTGCAAAATGTAGAAACTGATAAAGAAATTCGTTTGATTACTTTCGGCTCCGAGGAAACTGGATTACTTGGTTCGGACTATTATGTAAATAGCCTATCTCAGAAAGAACGTGACCGTATTTTAGGTGTCTTTAACGCTGATATGGTTGCAACAAATTATGATAAAGCAAAAAATTTATACGCTATGACACCTGATGGTTCTACAAATCTTGTAACAGATGCAGCCCTGCAAGCAGGTAAACAATTAAATAATAACCTCGTTCTTCAAGGAAAATTTGGCTCTAGTGATCACGTACCGTTTGCTGAAGTTGGTATTCCTGCCGCTCTATTTATTTGGATGGGTGTCGATAGCTGGAATCCATTAATCTATCATATTGAAAAGGTATACCATACACCTCAAGATAATGTGTTAGAAAACATTTCGCCTGAACGTATGAAAATGGCATTAGAAGTTATCGGGACAGGAGTTTATAATACACTTCAAACACCTGTTACTCAAACTGAACAGAAGGCTGCTTAAATGAAAAAAATGATTTTAGCAGGTGCGTTAACTTTAGCAGGAATTACTGGGGCTACCGCTTTTATTCCAGAAACAAAGGCTGCTGCCGCTCAAGAACAAAGCTTTACAAAATTTTATTCTTTGCAAACTGGAAGTAGTTCCGAACAAGAACCTATCTTCCTTCAAAAAGGACAAGAACTAACAATTCATCCTAACAGCAAAACTCCTAGTTACAGTGTTTATGACTCAAATCATAACCTTATTGGGCGTTATTCTGATGGTTACGGCAGAATTTTCACTGCAAAAACAGATGGAAATATGTATGTTCAATTTCATGCACCTTACGTTTACTATAGTCCTGTTAGTTTTTCTGTTACTTATACAATTCAATAAATGAAAGAGTTCGCTAATCCATTTGTGATAGTTGAGGTAGCTGGAGTTACAATGTTTTTTGCCTTTATAGCGCTTTTAGTATGTATAGCATCATGGGTATATACAGATGCGAAAACGCATGGAATAAGTAAGTGGTGGAGTGTGGGATCGATTCTATTACCATTCTTTATTGGAGTTTTGTTATATATGATGCGAAGAAGTAAAAAGAGAGTAGAAGGAGAACATATGATGAAGGTTATGAAAAAACAAAAAATAACGTTAGTTGCCATATTTGCAAGTGCGATGTTTGTATTACTCAGTGGCTTTGCTTTTGCCCAAACGTTAGATGATACGTGGAGAGCCGGAGATATATATTTAGAAAGTGAGAAGCAAGGAGAGGCAAGTTACGAGGCCAGGTTCTCATCATGGGATACTGCGGGGAAAGACATTGAGCTTGAGTACGAAAAAGATACAGAAGTAACATTTTTTTATGAAACAGATGCAAAACGTGGTGGTTTGTGCTTTAGCTTGTATGAAAGACAAGGGGAAGATATAAAAGAGTTAAAGGAGATTTGTGAATCAAAAAAAGGTACTTTTACAGCTACATTAAAAGCAAATGAAAAGTATGTATTTAATATAAGTGGTTTAATGGTGAAAGATGGATTTGTAAAAGTGAATTGGAAAGAGCAATAAATGAAGGAAGATAAATTTGATCAGAAGATAAAGAGCAGCTTGGCGAGAGAGATGATTCCAAGCGAAGAGCTAATAAATAATACGAAACAGAGCGTGCGAATGGCTCGGAAATTAGAGAAGAGATGGGTTGTTTTCATTCATATTATTTGGATTGTTTTATTAACAGTTGCCCTAGAGCAGCTTGTTACTCATTTGGATAATAAAATACCTAGCATGATAGCAATTGTTATTGTGATGCACCTCTACATTCCAATATATGTTGTCATACAGTCGTTTTTAAAGAAGGAGTATAAAGTATATGAAAGAGTTCGCTAAATGGAGATAATAAAAAAATATAATTTTTATCAAACAAAAGGAGAATTTGCATCGTCTTATATAAGTGACAGGAGGTTTATGATGGAAGAGAAGGTAGATGAACTAATCGATATATATAAGCAGCAAATATATTCCTTATGCTATAAATTAGCGAAAACGAAAGAAGATGCGGAAGATATTTTTCAAGAGACATGGATAAAAGTTTTTTCATCAAGGCACCGACTTTCTTATGTAGATAATTATAAGAAGTGGATTACTACAATCTGTGTTCGTACATTTTATGATTTTTATCACAAGAAGAAAAGGTGGAAAGATCGCGTATTAGATTTATTTCATAAAGAAGATGGTGGAGAAGTAGATTTCGCAGATGACGTAAATATACCAGAAGAATTCATTCAAAAAGTGGAAGCGGAAATGATACGGGAAGTTATACAGTTATTGAACGAAAAATATAAAATTGTACTCGTACTCTACTATTATGAACGATATTCTTACAAAGAAATGAGTGAAATATTGAATATACCGATTGGTACGGTGAAATTTCGTCTTAACTATGCGAAGAAGCAAATGCGAGAACATTTGGAGGGGTTCGTTCATGAAGGAAGATAAATGAATTCTTTAGAACAAGTAAAAGGATTGATTAAAGAAGAAATTCAAGCTGCTGTATTAAAGGCAGAATTAGCAACAGAAGAACAAATTCCAAACGTTATATTAGAATCTCCAAAAGATAAAACAAATGGTGATTTCTCTACAAATATGGCAATGCAACTTGCACGTGTTGCGAAAAAAGCACCTCGTATGATTGCAGAAGAATTAGTTGCAAACTTCGATAAAGCAAAAGCTTCTATTGAAAAAATTGAAATCGCTGGTCCTGGTTTTATTAACTTCTACATGGATAATAGCTACTTAACAGACTTAATCCCAACAATTGTTAATGCTGGTGAAGCTTACGGTGAAACGAACACTGGTAAAGGTGAAAAAGTACAAATTGAGTTCGTATCTGCGAACCCAACAGGTGACCTTCACTTAGGACATGCACGCGGTGCTGCAGTAGGCGACACTTTATGTAACGTATTAGCAAAAGCAGGATACGATGTATCTCGTGAATACTATATTAACGATGCGGGTAACCAAATTAATAACTTAGCTCTTTCTGTTGAAGCTCGTTACATGCAAGCGTTAGGTTTAGATAAAGAAATGCCAGAAGACGGTTACCACGGTGCAGATATTATCGGTATCGGTAAACGTTTAGCAGAAGAGTTTGGCGATCGTTATGCGAAAGCTGATGCAGAAGAAAGTTATGAGTTCTATCGTTCATACGGTTTGAAATATGAGTTAGCAAAACTTCAAAAAGACTTAGAGAGCTTCCGTGTTAAATTCGATGTATGGTTCTCAGAAACATCATTATACAAAAACGGAAAAATTGATCAGGCTCTTGCTGTATTAAAAGAGCGCGACGAAATCTTTGAAGAAGGCGGCGCAACTTGGTTCCGTTCAATGACTTACGGTGACGACAAAAACCGTGTATTAATTAAAAACGACGGTTCTTACACATACTTAACGCCAGATATCGCTTACCATCGCGACAAATTAGAGCGTGGTTTCGATAAATTAATCAACATTTGGGGTGCTGACCACCACGGTTACATTCCTCGTATGAAAGCTGCGATTCAAGCACTTGGTTACGATAAAGACACATTAGAAGTAGAAATCATCCAAATGGTACAACTATACCAAAACGGTGAAAAAATGAAGATGAGTAAGCGTACGGGTAAAGCAGTTACACTTCGTGAGCTTATGGAAGAAGTAGGCGTGGACGCAATGCGTTACTTCTTTGCAATGCGTAGCGGTGATTCTCATTTAGACTTCGATATGGACTTAGCTGTATCAACATCTAATGAAAACCCAGTATACTATGCACAATACGCTCATGCTCGTGTATGCAGCATCCTTCGTCAAGGTGAAGAGTTAGGATTAGCTACAGGCGGAGACGTGAATTACAAACTTGTTACTTCTGAGAAAGAAGTAGAGTTACTGAAAAAACTTGGTGAATTCCCAGCTGTAGTTGCAGATGCAGCACAAAAACGTCTGCCACACCGCATTACAAGCTATGCATTTGAATTAGCAGCAGCATTACACAGCTTCTACAATGCAGAGAAAGTATTAAACCAAGATAACTTAGAGTTAAGTAAAGCTCGTTACGAATTAATGAAAGCAGTACGCACTACACTTCAAAACGCACTAGCAATCGTAGGAGTATCTGCACCAGAAAAAATGTAATTGAAAGGTGTGCAAGACGTGAAGAAACAACTTGCAGGCTTGCCGGTACACGTTCATTTCGTAACAGAAATCCGTGAAGGGGCGAGGAAGGAAACCGTTGCTTTTGAAGCAAATGGTCAATACTATGTAAAAGGTCAAGGTACATACGTAACATTCCAAGAGCCGAACGAACAAGGCGAAGTGAAGACAATTATAAAAATTCAAGATGAACAAGTTCTCATTATGCGTTCAGGTGCTATTTCTATGCGTCAGACGCATGTGAAAGGTGAATGGACAACTGGTACGTACACGAGTGAACTTGGTACGTTTGCACTGCAAACGAAAACTGATAACGTTCTTTTTAAATGGTCGGATGAAAAGAAAAAAGGACAACTCTTCTTAACGTACGCATTGCTTCTAAGTGAACAAGAAGCTGGCAGATATACAATTACAATTAACTTGAAGGAGGCAAAATAAATGATAAAATATTTTTTAAATCTAAATATTCTTTTAATTAAAGGGGTGAATTTGATGATACCAACAAAATTAAAAAAAGGTGATGAAATACGAGTTATTTCACCATCTTGCAGTTTAAGTATTGTCTCAAATGAAAACAGAAACCTTGCTATAAAAAGATTAACTGATATGGGCTTTCAAGTTACATTCTCAAAATATGCCGATGAGATAGATCGATTCGCTTCCTCTTCTATTTCTTCACGCGTTCAAGACCTCCACGAAGCATTTAGAAACCCTAATGTAAAAGCAATTTTGACGACACTTGGCGGATATAACTCTAACGGCTTATTGAAACATCTCGATTACGATTTAATTCGCAAAAACCCAAAGTTTTTCTGCGGCTATTCTGACATTACTGCTTTACATAACGCAATTTATACAAAAACAGGTCTTGTTACATATTCAGGTCCTCACTTCTCTTCATTTGGAATGGAGAAAGGTCTCGCGTATACAACCGATTACTTTTTTAAATGCTTAACTTCTAATGATTCTATTGAAATCCTACCATCTGAAACGTGGAGCGATGATTCTTGGTATATAGATCAGGAAAATCGAGAATTTATTAAAAATGAAGGATATATTTCGCTTCAAGAAGGAGAAGCTACAGGGGATATTATCGGTGGAAATATGAGCACTTTGAATTTACTACAAGGTACACCATATATGCCAAGCTTACGAGATAAAGTTTTATTTCTTGAAGAAGATAGTTTGACGGGAAACGCTACACTTAAAACTTTCGATCGATACTTACATTCTCTTATGCAACAAACTGATTTTGAATACGTAAAAGGTATCGTTATAGGAAGAATGCAAAAAGGAGCAGAATGTATGATAGAGGACATTCAAGACATGATTACTTCAAAGCCTGAACTTGCACATCTCCCTATTATTGCGAATGCAAGTTTCGGACATACAACTCCAATCTTTACTTTCCCAATTGGCGGGCGTGCAAAAATCATTTCTAATAAAGAAAGTTCAGCTATCACCATTTTAACGCACTAAGTGCAAACAGGAGGCGCATTTATGAAATTGGTAATTAAGGTTTTAGCTGTGTTCGCCATTATTTTAGGAGGAACAGCATATTATTTAAACACGAAAACAGAAGGTGTGCATGCTTTTGTAGACAACTTCTTTTCAAATAAAGAAATACAAGATTATTATGCTGTTATAGATAAAAGCGAGAAAAAAGACGATGAATATTTGTATACATTTAAAGGGTATACAGAAGATGGAAAGCTACAAGTTATTAAAAGAATGGTAAACCGTGAATTGCATACAGGTGCTTTTATAAAAATTTATGCAAAAGGTATGCAGGGGAAAGGATGGGCTGAAATCCCGAAAGAATCAATCCCGCAAAAAGCGTTGCAAAAAATAGAAAAACCATAAATGATACAAATTTTTATTACAAAAATCAAAGGAGACAGTTTTCAAATGGCTATCTTGCAAGGTTTAGCACTATTACTTGTTGTACTTTGTCTATTTACACTTTTCAGTTACCGTGCGCCTTACGGAATGAAGGCGATGGGTGCTTTAGCTAATGCAGCAATCGCAAGTTTTCTTATTGAAGCATTTCACCGTTATATAGGTGGAGAAATGTTTCATAATGACTTTTTACAATCAGTAGGAGAAGCTTCTGGTAGTATGAGCGGTGTCGCAGCAGCAATTTTAGTAGCATTAGCAATCGGTGTTTCACCCGTATACGCTGTTTTAATCGGTATCGCTACTAGTGGATTCGGTATTTTACCAGGATTTTTCGCTGGATACGTTTGTGCCTTCGTCGTGAAATTTCTCGAAAAGAAATTACCAGCTGGTGTAGAGTTTTTAGCAATCCTATTTATCGCTGCACCAATCTCACGTGGAATGGCCATGCTTATGGATCCACTCGTTAACGCAACACTTGGTAAAATTGGTTCTATGATTTCAGTTGCAACTACAGAAAGCCCTATCATTATGGGTATTATGCTTGGTGGATTAATAACGGTTATTTCTACCTCTCCATTAAGTTCTATGGCACTAACTGCAATGCTTGGATTAACAGGTTTACCAATGGCAATTGGTAGTCTTGCTGTTGCGGCCTCAGCCCCGATGAACTTTATTTTCTTTAAACGACTCAAAATTTGTTCAAAGAAAGATACAATCGCTGTAGCAATCGAGCCTTTAACACAAGCCGATGTTGTCTCAGCAAATCCAATTCCTATCTATATGACAAACTTCGTTGGCGGCGCGCTTGCGGGTATTATTACATCGCTATTCCAGCTCGTTAATAATGCGCCAGGAACAGCATCACCAATTCCAGGGCTTCTCGTCTTGTTCGGATTTAATGACGTTATAAAAGTAACGATCGCTGCTGTACTATGTGGAATCGTTACCACTATTGTCGGATACATCGGATCTATTGTGTTCCGCAAATATCCGATCCGCTCTGCTGATGAAATTCGCGGCATTGCTTCAGAAGAGAAAGTTGCATAAATGCGTTTTGATGAAGCTTATTCAGGTAAAGTATTTATTAAAAGTCATCCAAGTTTTGAAGAGTCAAAGGCGGTTATTTATGGGATGCCTATGGATTGGACAGTAAGTTTCCGTCCAGGATCTCGCTTTGGCCCTGCACGTATTCGTGAAGTATCAATCGGTCTTGAAGAATATAGTCCGTATTTAGATCGTGAACTAGAAGAGGTAAAATATTTTGATGCGGGTGATATCCCATTACCATTCGGAAATGCACAACGCAGCTTAGACATGATTGAAGAGTATGTATCAAAACTTTTAGATGCCGGTAAGTTTCCACTAGGTCTCGGCGGTGAGCACTTAGTGTCTTGGCCAATTTTTAAGGCAATGGCAAAAAAATATCCGGATTTAGCAATCATCCACATGGATGCTCATACTGATTTACGTGAATCGTATGAAGGGGAGCCTTTATCCCACTCTACACCAATTCGTAAAGTGTGTGATTTAATTGGTCCGGAAAACGTATATTCTTTCGGAATTCGTTCTGGAATGAAGGAAGAATTTGAATGGGCGAAAGAAGTAGGTATGAACTTATACAAATTTGACGTATTAGAGCCGTTAAAAGAAGTATTACCAAAACTTGCAGGACGTCCAGTCTATGTCACAATCGATATTGACGTATTAGACCCAGCTCATGCTCCTGGAACAGGAACGTTAGAGGCTGGAGGTATCACATCTAAAGAACTATTAGATTCCATCATGGCAATTGCAAATTCAAATATAAATGTAGTTGGAGCAGACTTAGTAGAAGTAGCTCCTGTCTACGACCATAGTGATCAAACACCAGTCGCAGCAAGCAAATTCGTGCGGGAAATGCTGCTCGGTTGGGTAAAGTAAATGGAACTATGGTTCACTGAAAAACAAACAAAACATTTTGGGATTACGGCACGTATTAACCGCACATTACATACGGAGCAAACAGAATTCCAAAAACTTGATATGGTTGAAACGGAAGAGTTCGGAAACATGCTTATTTTAGATGGCATGGTTATGACAACAGAAAAAGATGAGTTCGTTTATCATGAAATGGTAGCGCACGTACCTTTATTTACACATCCAAACCCTGAAAACGTATTAGTTGTCGGTGGTGGTGATGGCGGTGTTATTCGTGAAGTGTTAAAACACCCAAGCGTAAAAAAAGCAACTCTTGTTGAAATTGATGGAAAAGTAATTGAGTACTCTAAACAGTACTTACCATCAATTGCAGGCGCATTAGATGATGAGCGTGTAGAGGTGAAAGTAGGAGACGGTTTCCTACACATCGCAGAAAGCGAAAATGAATATGACGTAATTATGGTAGATTCTACTGAGCCGGTAGGACCAGCAGTAAACTTATTTACGAAAGGTTTCTACGCTGGAATCTCTAAAGCGTTAAAAGAAGATGGTATTTTCGTTGCACAAACGGACAACCCTTGGTTCACACCAGAACTAATTACAACTGTGTTTAAAGACGTAAAAGAGATCTTCCCAATTACTCGTTTATACACAGCAAACATTCCAACGTATCCAAGTGGACTTTGGACATTCACAATCGGATCTAAAAAACATGATCCACTAGAAGTAAGTGAAGAGCGTTTCCACGAAATCGAAACGAAATACTACACAAAAGAATTACACAATGCAGCATTCGCATTACCGAAATTTGTTGGCGATTTAATTAAGTAAATGATCGAAATGGAGAGCAAACAAAAACTAGGGAGATTGATTACAGTGGTGGCTACTTTCCTTGCCTTTTCTGGTATAGGGGTAGTCGATCCAATCTTGCCGATTATTGCTGAGAAAATTGGTGCAACGCATTGGCAAGTTGAAATGTTATTTACCGCGTATATTTTAACGATGGCAATTATGATGTTACCAGCTGGTATATTCGCATCAAGATTTGGTGATAAGCGGATGATGACAATCGGTCTTGCAATTGTAACTGTATTTGCGTTTATATGCGGTATATCGCAAACGATTGCTCAATTATCTCTTTTCCGTGCTGGATGGGGATTAGGAAATGCGATGTTTTTTGCTACAGCAATGACACTTTTAATAGCATTAAGTAAGGAAGTTCATGAAGCAGTAGGATTATATGAAGCAGCTATCGGTTTAGGAATGGCAGGTGGCCCATTGTTAGGTGGTATATTAGGTGGACATTCTTGGCGTTACCCATTTTTCGCAACGAGTATTTTAATTTTCTTAGCATTTATTTTAGTATTCTTTTTTGTAAAAGAACCGGAGCGAAAAGTGAAGCGTAAAGCAGCGGGCGTAGGTGAATTACTTAACCTGGTGAAGTATAAACCGTTCATGCAAGGTGCTATCTCAGGGATGTTATACTACTACGGATTTTTCGTCGTGCTAGCATATTCACCACTTATTATGCATTTATCTGCTATTCAATTAGGATTTGTATTTTGTGGATGGGGATTAGCGTTAGCTTACGGTTCAGCAATTTTAGCACATAAGCTAGAAGGTAAATATGAACCGAAAACATTGTTGAAAGGTAGTTTACTCGCATTTGCGATGTTCTTAATTGCACTATTCTTCGTGAAAATTATGTGGTTACAAATCGTGTTAATCGTTCTATCTGGATTAGCATCAGGATTAAATAACGCATTATTTACAAGTTATGTAATGGATATTTCACCTTATGAAAGATCTGTTACATCAGGTGTTTATAACTTCGTTCGTTGGTTAGGGGGTGCGATTGCTCCCATTTTATCAGGAGTTATCGGTCATACAGTTTCGCCGCAAAGCCCGTTTTTAGTTGGTGGAGTTGTGGTATTAGTTGGTTGCGTTATGATCTTAATTCCGATTCGTAAACCGGTAGAAATAGAGACAAAAGCCCTTTCTTAAATGTATAAAATTGATGAAGTAACAAAGCAAGTTGGTTTAACAAAGCGTACACTTCGTTATTATGAGGAAATTGGATTAATTCATCCCCCGGAGCGTAGTGAGGGGAACATTCGGCTTTATACGGATGAGGATATTGCAAGAATTAAAAGGATCGTGGAAGCGAAAGAAGTATTAGGAATCACGCTTCAAGAAATGCAACATTTCTTATCGTTAAAAGAAAGAATGGAACAAAGAAGAAATAGCGAGAATCCTCGCGACCGCGAAGTGATTCAAGAAATTAAAGATATGCTTGAGAAACAAGTGCAAACGTTGGACGAAAAAATGGAGCAAATGCAGCGTGTAAAAGCAGAACTTGAAGATAGTTTACATCGTGCAGTGACATTTTTAGCGAGCACAAAAGGAGAATGAATGAATAAACCACTTATTTTCGCTCACCGCGGGGTAAAAGGAACACATCCAGAAAATACGATGATCGCCTTCCAAGAAGCTGAACGTATTGGCGCTCATGGAATTGAACTTGATGTTCATCTATCAAAAGATGGCGAACTTGTCGTAATCCACGATGAAACAGTGGATCGCACAACAAATGGTGTAGGGATTGTTTCTGAAAAAACGGTAGAGGAACTACAATCATTGGACGCTGGTAGCCATAAAGACCCTTCTTTCCATGAAGCAAAAATCCCAACGTTGCGCGAAGTTTTCATCTGGCTTTCCACAACAAACTTACAACTAAATATCGAATTAAAAACAGATGTGATTCACTACCAAAATATTGAAGAGAAAGTTGTTGCACTTGTTCGTGAATATCATCTTTCTAATCAAATTGTATTCTCATCATTTAACCATGACTCTGTTTCATTATTAGCAGAAATAGCTCCTGAAATCCCAAGAGCAATTTTATATGATACGCCGCTTGCTGATCCTATTGCTGATGCAAAAATTAGAGAAGCAACTGGTTTACATCCAAACTTTCAACTATTAACTAAAGAACTCGTACAGTTAGCACAAGAACAAGGGTACGTTTTCCGCCCTTATACAATTAACGAATACAAAGATTTACAAACGATGATTGATTATGGCGTAGATGTCATCATTACCGATTGGCCAGCACGTGCCTTTGAGCTCCTTTCTTAAATGAATCAAACTATGAATCCAAAACTTAAAAAATATAAACGTCTTTTCTTCACCGTAATGTTTTCTTGTGTTCTTTTTTTCGTTTTTTCCTTTTTTGTTATTATTATAGTTGCGAAAATTATGGGACCACCTCCTGTCGCAGTCCCGCAAACAAGCGTCTTTTACGCGAACGATGATACAGTTATTGGACAAAGTAACGAAATACAAAAGCGTTACAATGTCTCTCTTAATGAAATTTCTCCCTATGTAAAAGAAGCGACACTTTCTATTGAAGACCAAAGATTTTATAAGCATCATGGCTTCGATATGAAACGTATTGCAGGTGCAATTGTTGCTGATTTAAAAGCGATGGCAAAAGTACAAGGTGCTAGTACGATTACACAACAATACGCACGTAATCTATATTTAGATCATGATAAAACGTGGAAACGGAAACTATTAGAGGCAATGTATACTGTCCGCCTTGAAGTGAATTATAATAAAAATCATATTTTAGAAGGATATTTAAATACAATTTATTACGGACATGGTGCTTATGGCATCGAGGCTGCGTCTCGTCTATATTTCGATAAAACAGCAAAAGAATTAACATTAGCAGAAGCTAGTATGCTTGCAGGAATCCCGAAAGGACCTAGTGTCTACTCTCCCCTTTTAAAAGAAGAACGTGCTAAAGGACGTCAATCTCTCATATTAGATGAAATGGTAGAACAAGGTTATATTACGAAGCAGCAAGCAGCTTCTGCAAAAAAGGAACCGCTAACTTTTGCCTCACTCGATACGAAAAAAGTAGCCGAGGTTGCGCCTTATTTCCAAGATGCTGTACAAGCTTCCCTTCTTCGGGATATCGGACTGGATGAGCAAGCCTTACAACGAGGTGGCTTACGTATTTATACAACGTTAGATCCTAAGTTACAATCTGTAGCAGAACAAGCCGTCAAAGATCATATACCTGAAACAGCAAACATACAAACTGCCCTCGTCTCTATGAATCCAAAAACAGGTGAAGTGGCTGCTCTTGTTGGAGGAACTGATTATAATACGAGTCAATTTAACAGGGCTACACAAGCCGTCCGTCAGCCTGGATCTACATTTAAACCCTTTCTATATTACGCAGCCTTGGAACGAGGATTCACCCCTGCTACGCGCTTAAAAAGCGAATACACTGTATTCACTTTAGGTGACGGTGTTTCAAAGTATAAACCGAAAAACTATAAAGATTATTATGCAGATGATTTCGTAACGATGGCACAAGCTCTCGCAGTCTCTGATAACATATATGCTGTGAAAACAAATTTATTTTTAGGAGATGACACGCTCGCAAAAACAGCGAAGCAATTCGGAATTAAGAGTGCATTAAAAGATGTGCCTTCTCTAGCTCTCGGTACGTCTCCTGTAAAACCAATTGAAATGGTGAATGCTTATAGTATGTTTGCAAACGGTGGAAAAGAAGTAAAACCTATCTTTATTCGCCGTATTATGGATCATGAAGGGAACATGTTATACGATGCTCATTTGGAGAGCAAACAAGTTCTCGATAAGAGCAAAGCGTTTGTGATGGAAGAAATGATGACTGGTATGTTTAATAAAAAACTAAGCAGTTATGCCGCTGTAACTGGTCAATCTATGTTATCAAAACTATCAAGAACATATGCCGGAAAGTCTGGTTCTACTGAAACGGATAGTTGGATGATTGGATTCACTCCGCAAATTGTAACTGGTGTATGGGTTGGATACGATCAACCTAAATCTATTTCAAACGTAGCAGAACAAGGATATGCGAAAAAAATATGGACCGATACGATGGAGAAAGGCTTAGATGGACAGCCTAAAAAGGATTTTAAACAACCAAGTGATGTCGTAGCGGTAAATATAAACCCTGAAAACGGAAAGATTGCTACAAAAAACTGTCCGATTTCAGTTAAAATGTATTTCGCTAAAGGCACCGAACCTACTGAATATTGTATGGATCATGTCGATGATACAGAGGAATTTGAAAAAACAAGTGAAGAAAAGAAAAAAACAAGTTGGTGGAAAAAATATCTCCCTTGGTAAATGACAGAGAAAAAGAAAAAAATCGGTTTTAATATCGTGAAAAATGATTCAACAGATGGACATGGTGGTTTTGGCGTTGGGGCATTAAGTCTAGAAAATATTTCACCTGTATTTGTGGATGTACTAGAGAAAACAGCATTCGTTGATATCGGTGCGATGCATGCACGTAGTACAGTAGAAAAAGGAATTAAGTTTTTAACGAATAAAGATGACGTTCCAAACGGAAAACCATTTTGGCTTGTTTGGGTAACAATTGAAAGAACACCAAACGGTGCTTATTACGCAGGTGTAACTGCTTGTGAAATGACAGTTGACCGTGAAATTCGCCGCGGATATAAATCACTTCCAGAGCATGTAAACAAAATGGATAAATCATTGAAGCGTCACATTATGGTTGACCATATGGATGAATCCTCTAAAAAAGTACTTGGTACGTTCTTGAAAGAACATAATGAAGCGATTTGGAACGAGTCTAGTGAAGAATTGCGTCATGCATTATTAAGTGAATAAATGGATCAGTTATTTAGATATCCATTGCACGAAATTCCGTTGGTAGCAATGGCGATTATTATTGCACTATCTGTGCATGAATTTGCGCATGCATATGTTGCATATAAATTTGGAGATGATACAGCGAAAAAACAAGGGCGTTTAACGTTATCACCGATGGCTCACTTAGATCCTATCGGGATGATTGCTGTATTAATTCTTGGATTCGGTTGGGCAAGACCAGTACCAGTTAACCCGTATAACTTTAAAAGGCCACGTCTTGCAGGCATATTAGTTTCTATTGCAGGACCGATTAGTAACTTGATTTTAAGTGCGATTGGTTTAATTATTTGGTATAGCTTATTAACATTTGGCGTATTAGACTCAATTCCATTTGCAGTAGCTGATACATTAGGTCGATTCTTCCAAATTTTTATTACGCTTAATATCGTTTTACTTGTATTTAACTTATTACCGATTCCGCCACTTGATGGGTATCGCGTAGTGGAAGATTTAGCACCAGCAACTATTCGCGCGAAAATGACGCAGTATGAAAAATATGGAGCAATTGCTTTATTGATTCTTGTTATTACACCACTTAGCAATTACACAATCCAACCTATTTTTCAGGTAGTTATTCCGTATGTATTAAGGTTTTTACAAAATATCATTGCGCCTATTTTTGGTCTTTTATAAATGCCATACGTAACAGTGAAAATGCTAGAAGGACGCACAGAGGAACAAAAGAAAGCTCTTGCTGAGAAAGTAACAGCAGCAGTAAGCGAAACAACTGGTGCTCCTGAAGAAAACATCGTTGTTTTCATCGAAGAAATGTCTAAAAACCATTATGCAGTTGGCGGAAAACGCTTAAGCGACAAATAAGTGGTATATTTAAACGACAAACTCAGCGAAACAAAAGTGTTTAAAGACCCAGTACATAAATATGTGCACGTGCGTGATCGTGTTATTTGGGATTTAATCGGAACGAAAGAATTTCAACGCTTGCGCCGTATTAAGCAGCTTGGAACAACATTTTTTACATTTCACGGTGCAGAGCATAGTCGCTTTACTCATTCGTTAGGTGTATATGAAATTATTCGTCGTATGATTGATGATGTGTTTGATGGCAGACCAAATTGGAATGCTGAAGATAGATTGTTATGTTTATGTGCGGCATTACTTCATGATGTCGGTCACGGTCCATTTTCTCATTCATTTGAAAAAGTATTTTCATTAGATCATGAGAAATTTACACAAAAGATTATCGTTGGAGATACGGAAATTAATCGTGTATTAAGTCGTGTGGATAAGGACTTCCCGCAAAAAGTGGCAGATGTAATTGCGAAAACATCTACTAATAAATTAGCGATTAGTATGATTTCAAGTCAAATTGATGCGGATCGTATGGATTATTTATTAAGAGATGCTTATTTCACAGGTGTAAAGTACGGGAACTTTGATATGGAACGTATATTGCGTGTCATGCGTCCGTATGGGGATCAAGTAGTTATTAAAAATAGTGGTATGCATGCTGTTGAGCATTATATTATGAGCCGTTATCAAATGTATTGGCAAGTATATTTCCATCCGGTAACGCGCAGTGCAGAAGTTATTTTAACGAAGATTTTACACCGTGCTAAATCATTGCATGAGAAGTATTATACGTTTAAATATCATCCTGTTCATTTCTATTCTTTATTTGAAGAAGAAGTGACAGTAGAGGATTATTTAAAGCTAGACGAGAACGTAATGTATTATTACTTCCAAGTATGGCAAGACGAAGAAGATCCAATTTTAAGTGACTTATGCCGTCGTTTTATGAATCGAAATCTATTTAAATATGTAGAGTTTACAGATAAGCATGGTTTAGATAATTGGATGGAGCTAAGTAGCTTATTTAAAAAGATTGGACTAGATCCAGAGTATTATTTAGTTGTTGATTCAACATCGGATTTACCGTATGACTTTTACCGCGCGGGAGAAGAGGAAGAGCGTCTGCCAATCTTACTCCTTATGCCGAACGGGGAACTTAGAGAGCTTTCACGTGAATCGGATATTGTTGAGGCGATTACGGGGAAGAAGAGAACGGACCAAAAGTTATTCTATCCGCATGATTTAATCTATGAAGATGGAAGAAAAGGAAAATATAAAGAGAGAATTATCGAGTTGTTGGAAGGAAAGAAATAAATGAAGAATTTTAAAATGGCACTATTAGCAATGGTACTAGTGGTTACTTCTGTACTATTTGCAGCTTGTTCTAACAAAGAAGAAGAAAAGAAAGCAGATGCGAAGACTGAAGAGCGCACTGTAAAACATGCAAAAGGGAAAATTAAAATTCCTGCAAATCCAAAGAAAATTGCTGACCTTAGTGGTTCAACAGAAGAATTATTAATCTTTGGTATGAAACCAATTATTACAGCTAATACATCTCAAGAAAAAATTGATGCACATATTGCAAATAAATTAAAAGACGTTAAACCAGTTGGTTCTGCTTGGGGCGATAAAATTAATATCGAAGCAGTAGCTGCTGCAAAACCAGACTTAATTCTTGTAAATAATCGTCAAGAAAAGATTTACGATCAATTATCTAAAATTGCACCAACAGTTATGTTAAACACTCCATTAGATCAATGGCGTCCAAAGTTTGAAGAAGTAGGCCAAATTCTTGGTAAAGAGAAAGAAACAAAAGAATGGTTTAAAAAGTACGATGAAAAAGCAAGCAAATTACATGATAAAATTATCGCTAAAACTGGTGATGCAACATTCATGAAAATGGCTGCATATCCAAATGCATTCCGTGTATACGGTGACTACGGTTACGGTAGCGTAATCTTTAATGATTTAAAATTACCAGCAGTTAAAGGTACACCAACTGATAAACCATTAGTACAAGTACAAAAAGAAGCTTTAATCGATTACAACCCAGATTACTTATTTGTATTTACAACGGGTGACGGTTCTCAGCGTCTAAAAGAATTCCAAGAAGAATCAATTTGGAAAAACATGAATGCTGTTAAAAATAACCACGTATTTACAATTAAAAATGAAGACCTAAACAAAGGTTACTTCCCACTAGGAAAAGAAATGATCTTAGATGAAGTTGCTGAGTTCGTTTTAGGAAAATAAATGGCAACTTTAGCAGTTGATTCGGTATCTGTTGGCTATAATGAAGGATTAATTATTGATGGATTAACAGTTGAAATTCCGGAAGGAAAAATTACAACGATTATTGGACCAAATGGTTGTGGGAAATCTACATTATTAAAAACGGCTTCTCGTATTTTGAAGGCGAAAAAAGGTACTGTTTATCTTGATGGAAAAGCAATTGAGAAACAGCCAACGAAAGAAATCGCAAAGAAAATGGCGATCTTACCACAAACTGCAGAAGTGCCAACAGGCCTTACTGTGTTTGAACTTGTTTCATATGGACGTTTTCCTCATCAAAAAGGATTTGGAACATTGAAAGAAGAAGACTATCGCTACATTCATTGGGCGCTTGAAGTGACGGGAATGACAGAGTTCGCAAATCGTTCAGCAGAAGCTCTATCAGGTGGTCAACGTCAACGTGTATGGATTGCGATGGCTCTTGCACAAGGAACAGATTTACTTGTGTTAGATGAACCAACGACATATTTGGATATGGCACATCAACTTGAAGTATTAAACTTACTGAAGAAATTGAACCAAGAAGAAGGTAGAACAATTGTGATGGTTATTCACGATTTAAATCATGCTTCTCGTTTCTCTGATCATATGATTGCATTAAAAGCAGGTAAGTTAATGAAACAAGGAACGCCAGATGAGGTTATGACAAGTGAAACACTTCGTAACGTATTTGAGATCGAAGCGCAAATCGTTCCATGTCCAGTAAACTGTAAACCGATTTGTTTAACATATGATTTAGCGATGATTAGTAATCAATTGCGTAAAAAAGCATAAGTGAGGACGAGCGTCTTAACAAAAAAGAACGTTTCTGTTTTAACAATTTTAGTAGGATTAATCGTTTCTATATTTCTTATTAGTTTAAATACAGGAACTTTTAAAATACCGCCAATGGATGTATTAAAGTCATTGGTTGGACTCGGGGCTGAAGATCAGTCAGTTATTTTATTTGAATTTCGTATGCCACGTATGGTTATCGCTATATTAGTAGGATCTGCGTTAGCCATGTCAGGTGCAATTCTGCAAGGATTATCAAGAAATCCACTTGCTGATCCAGGTATTATAGGTATTAACGCTGGAGCGGGATTAACGGTTGTTATATTCGTCTACTTTTTCTTCGGAAAAGTTGGGACGGGTACATTTTTATCTGTATTTATTCTTCCATTTTTCGCCCTAGTTGGTGCGATATTAGCGGCAGTTATTATTTACTTATTAGCATGGAAAGACGGCGTTTCATCGACTCGATTAATACTTGTTGGTATTGCCGTTGCAGCTGGATTTGGTGCCGTTAGTTTAATTTTCTCTATGAAGATGACATCTAACGATTTTCGTTTTGCTACGATTTGGTTAGCGGGAAGTCTCTGGGGTACAGATTGGAAATTCGTACTAAGTGTACTTCCATGGATGGTTATTTTCTTACCACTTGCTATTAGTAAAGCACACATATTAAATGTAATGAATTTAGGCGACTCTACAGCGGTTGGCCTTGGTGTAAACGTAGAAAAAGAAAGACGTAAATTATTATTTATTGCAGTTTGTTTAGCAGGTGCATCTGTTGCGGTGGCGGGTGGAATCGGTTTTATCGGTTTAATGGCCCCTCATTTAGCGAGACGCCTTGTTGGTGGTAAACATCAAATCATGTTGCCAACTGCAGCATTAATAGGAACGTTCTTGCTTTTATTTGCAGATGTAATTTCAAGAAGTGTGATGCCAACTTCAGAAATACCGGTCGGTCTTGTTATTTCTGTAATTGGTGCACCATATTTCATATATTTACTTATGAGGACAAAATAAATGGAAGCGAGCGCAAGGAGTATAGAACAACAAGAAGAGAGTGTTAAAGAGATTAAGAGCAGGCCGCTCATCGCTTCTATTATTTTAGTAGCGGGTACAATTTTGTTAGCTTTAAGCATGGCAGTTTCTATTTCGTTTGGCGCGGCAGATATTAGTTTAAAGACTGTGTGGCAAGCTGTGTTTCAGTTTGACGGATCTATTACACATCATAACGTAATTCAAGAACTTCGCATGCCTAGAGCAATAGGGGGCGTAGTTGCAGGTGCCTTTTTAGCGGTATCAGGAGCAATTATGCAAGGTATGACGCGAAATCCACTTGCATCACCATCGTTAATGGGGATTACAGATGGCGCTGTATTCGGGATTGCAATTATGTATGCATTCTTCCCTAATTCACCTTATTTAATGTTTGTTATTGCATCTTTTATTGGAGCTGCGTTTGGTGCAAGCATTGTATATGGAATTGGGTCTTCTTCACCAGGTGGATTAACACCTGTGAAATTAGCTTTAGCAGGTGCAGCAATTAGTGCTTTATTAGGGGCAATTTCATCTGGAATTGCGCTGTATTTCAATCTTGCCCAAGAGGTGAGCATGTGGAACGCAGGCGGAGTTGCTGGAGTGAAATGGCAAAGTATTAATATGTTAGTGCCAATTGGCCTAGTTTGTCTCTTTATCGCAATTATGATGTCGAGGTATATTACAATTTTGAGCTTCGGTGAAGAAATTGCGATTGGACTTGGTCAAAATACGACATTAATTAAATTTATCGGAACAGTACTTGTTCTTGTGTTAACAGGTTCTGCAGTTTCTATGGCAGGATCAGTTGGGTTTGTTGGTCTTGTAATTCCACATATGACTCGTTTCCTAGTAGGCTCAGACTATAGATGGGTTATTCCATGTTCTGCAGTCTTAGGTGGATTGTTAATTGAGTGTGCAGATATGTTATCTCGCGTTATTAACCCACCATTTGAAACGCCAATTGGAGCAATTACAGCGCTAATTGGGGTTCCATTCTTCCTCTACTTAGCACGTAACGAAGGGAGAGGAAAAATGTGAATGGGAAACGAATTTCGTGTGTGCGATGATTGTCAGGCAACAAACGTTAAAACGTTAATTCCGAAGTTAAAAAAAGTAGATTCATGTGCAACGATTGAAGTTGCATGCCAGTCTTACTGTGGTCCTGGTCGTAAAAAATCATTCGCATTTGTAAATAATCGTCCAGTTGCAGCTCCAACAGAAGATGAATTAATTGTAAAAATTGAAGCAAAGTTAAATAAGTAAATGAAAGTAAGACAAGATGCTTGGACAGACGAGGATGATTTATTACTTGCTGAAACGGTACTTCGCCATGTTAGAGAAGGAAGTACTCAATTAAATGCATTTGAGGAGGTAGGAGATCAGTTAAATCGCACATCCGCTGCTTGTGGTTTCCGCTGGAATGCCGTTGTTCGCTATAGTTATGAGCAGGCTCTTCAACTAGCAAAAAAACATCGTAAAGATAAAATGCGTGCTGCGAGCGGTGAACAAGCGAAAAAACGTTTACTTTATACACCACCAGCTTCAGGAGCGATAACTGATTATGAAGAACTAGTACAAGAGGAAACAACTATACAATATAAAGAAGCTAGTCTATATCAAGAACCTACTATCCCTGCTGCAAAAGGCTCTATCACAATGCAAGATGTTATTTACTTTTTACAAACCGTTGGATCTTCAAATATAAAAGTAACCGGTCTTGAAAACGAGAATACGAGATTGAAACAAGAAATTAAAGCGCAAATCTTGCGAAATGAAGAACTAGAAAAGAAACTAGAAAAATTAGAACAACAATCTCATACTGTACAAGAGGATTACGAAACACTTATGAATATTATGAACCGCGCTCGTAAATTAGCAGTAATGGATGATGAGGAACGTTCGCAAACTTCTTTCCGAATGGATCGAAACGGTAATTTAGAAAAAATTGCAGAATAAATGAGCAATTCCCGTTCAATTTTATCTCAGCCAGAGTGGCGTATTGTAGATCAGTCTAGTTTAGGACCGACATTCCATGCCTTGCAATCATTCGCAATGGATGACACATTATGCACAAGTATTGGTAATGGCGCATCCGCTGCAACAATGCGTTCTTGGGTTCATCACAATACAATCGTTCTCGGCATTCAAGATTCACGCCTACCACACTTAGAAGAAGGTATTTCCTTTTTAAAAGAAAACAACTTCAATGTTATCGTTCGTAATTCCGGTGGACTTGCGGTCGTACTTGATGAAGGTGTGTTAAACGTATCACTTTTATTCCAAGAAACAGAAAAAGGTATCGATATTGATCTTGGATACGATACAATGTGGCATTTAATTAAGGAAATGTTAAAAGATTACGACGTTACAATCGAGGCAAAAGAAATTGTTGGTTCTTACTGTCCTGGTAGCTACGATTTAAGTATTCGCGACCAAAAATTCGCAGGTATTTCTCAGCGCCGTATTCGCGGTGGGGTTGCTGTACAAATTTACTTATGTGCTACAGGAAGTGGATCGGAACGCGCTGCGCTTGTTCGCGACTTTTACAATGTAGCAATTCAAGGAGAAGAAACACGCTTCACGTACCCTGAAATTGTACCGAGTACGATGGCCTCACTCTCAGAATTACTTGGTGAAACAATTACAGTACAAGATTTAATGATGCGTCTTTTAAAAACATTACAGCAATTCGCTCCAAAGTTAACGCCATCTCAATTAACAGTAGATGAAGTTCCTTTATATGAGACGAATTTGCAGCGTATTATTGATCGTAATAATAAAGCACTTGGCTTAGAAAAATAAATGGTTGGATATTTAGGGAAATCAGGGGAAGGTGTAACAACGTTATTTCATTATATAAACAGCAATTTAAACGAGGGTGAAGAAATAGAAATCTACAGTTGTTTAGACAAAGAAGAGGAACACAAGAAGGATGATAAGTTAGACATTATAATTGATTTGAAAAACCTTCAATTCGGTAAGCGTATTAAATTAAATAAGAAAAAGTATATCGAGCAATTAGGAGATACCTTTTTCTTAGAAGATAAGCAATTTGTTGTGGTGAAAAAATAAGTGAGCAACTTATTTACAGCAGTAAAAGAAAAAGTTCAAGGAAAAGGCATTTCTATCGTACTTCCTGAAGGAACTGATGAAAGAATTTTAGGCGCTGCAGAGCGTTTAGCAAAAGAAGAGTTAGTAAAACCAATTTTAGTTGGTAATAAAGAAGAAATTAGCGCAAAAGCTGCTAGCATGAATTTAACATTAGCAGGCGTTGATATTTATGACCCAGCTACATACGAAGAAATGGATGCAATGGTAGCATCTTTCGTTGAACGCCGTAAAGGTAAAGCAACTGAAGAAGACGCTCGTAAAATCCTTAAAGATGAAAACTACTTCGGTACAATGCTTGTATACATGGGCAAAGCACACGGTTTAGTAAGTGGTGCAGCTCACTCTACAGCTGACACAGTTCGTCCAGCACTTCAAATTATTAAAACAAAACCAGGCGTTACAAAAACTTCTGGCGTATTCATCATGGTACGTGAAGAAGAGAAATATGTATTCGCTGATTGCGCAATTAACATTGCACCAAACAGCCAAGATTTAGCTGAAATTGGTATTGAAAGTGCGAAAACTGCTGAACTATTCGGCATTGACCCACGCGTTGCTATGTTAAGCTTCTCTACAAAAGGTTCTGCGAAATCTCCAGAAACAGAAAAAGTTGTAGAAGCAACTCGCATTGCAAAAGAAATGGCTCCAGAATTAACTTTAGATGGAGAATTCCAATTCGATGCTGCATTCGTACCATCTGTAGCTGAGAAAAAAGCTCCAGGTTCTACAATTAAAGGTGATGCTAACGTATTCGTATTCCCAAGCTTAGAAGCTGGTAATATTGGCTACAAAATCGCTCAACGCTTAGGTAACTTCGAAGCAGTAGGCCCAATCTTACAAGGTTTAAACATGCCTGTAAATGATCTATCTCGTGGATGTAACGAAGAAGAAGTGTACAAGTTAGCTTTAATTACAGCAGCTCAAGCACTTTAAATGAGTGAAGCAACAACAACGTTAGATGGCTGGTATTGTTTACATGATTTACGTTCTATTGATTGGGCTGCATGGAAAACATTATCTAGCGACGAACGCGGACAAGCTGTGTCTGAATTTTTAAATGTCGTTGAAAAATGGAACGAAGTAGCTACTGCAAAAAAAGGTAGTCACGCAATGTATACAGTTGTTGGTCAAAAAGCTGATATGATGCTTATGATTTTACGTCCAACAATGGAAGAGTTAAATGAAATTGAAACAGAATTAAATAAAACAACATTAGCTGAATATATGGTTCCTGCATATTCTTACGTATCTGTTGTTGAACTAAGCAACTATCTTCCAGCTGATGAAGATCCATACCAAAACCCACAAATCTTAGCTCGCTTATATCCAGACCTACCAAAAGCAAATCACATTTGCTTCTATCCAATGGACAAGCGTCGCCAAGGTGATGACAACTGGTACATGCTTCCTATGGAAGAACGTAAAAAAATGATGTACAGTCATAGTAAAATTGGTCGCCAGTACGCAGGTAAAGTACGCCAAGTTATTTCAGGATCAGTCGGATTCGACGATTTTGAGTGGGGCGTAACATTATTCGCTGATGATGTTCTTCAATTTAAGAAACTTATATATGAAATGCGCTTCGATGAAGTAAGTGCTCGTTATGGTGAATTCGGAACATTTTTCGTTGGAAACATTTTACCAGACGAAAAAGTAGAGAAATTTTTACACATATAAATGAAGAAAATCTTGTCTATTTTACTATTGCTCATATTGTCAATTTCTTCCTCAGGAGTAACAACATCCCATGCGGAAGAAAAAATACATATTGAGGCAGCTGCTGCACTTCTATTTGATGCAGATACAGGAAAAATACTGCATGAGCAAAATCCAGATGAATTACTAGCTATCGCTAGTATGTCAAAATTAATTGTTGTTTATGCTGTTTTAGGGGCAATTAAAGAGGGGAAAATTACTTGGGATACAAAAGTAAATATTTCTGATTATGCTTATGAAGTCTCTCGTAATAACGAATTCTCTAACGTACCATTTGAAAAAGGGCGTCAATATACTGTAAAAGAATTATATCATTCTATCGTTATCTTCTCTGCGAATGGATCTAGTATTGCCTTAGCAGAACTTCTTGCAGGAAGCGAAAAAAACTTCTTAAATCTTGCAAATGACCATGCAAAAAAACTAGGGTTAAAGAAATATAAATTTGTAAACGCTACTGGGTTAAATAACGCTGATTTAAAAGGAAAACACCCTGAAGGAACTGATCCGAATGGAGAAAACTCCATGTCAGCTCGCGATATGGGTATTCTTTCAAAAATAATGATTACAAAGTATCCAGAAATGCTAGAGGATACAAAACAAAGATTTAGAAACTTCCCAGATAATCATCCGAAGCCAATTCGTATGGAAAACTGGAACTGGATGTTACCAGGTGCTGCTTTCGCTTACGAAGGAGCTGATGGTTTAAAAACAGGAAGTTCTGATACAGCTGGGTATGGATTCACTATTACAGCAAAACGTGGTGATTTACGTCTTATTTCCGTTATTATTAAGACAAAATCAATGGACGAGCGTTTCACAGAATCTCGTGCATTAATTGAACATGGATTTAACAGCTTCGAAAAGCAAAAGCTGAAAATTGATAAAAATAATACAATCTCTGTAGTAAAAGGGAAAGAAGATCAAGTAACTGTTGGACCTGAAAAAGAAATAACAGTAATTGCGAAAAAGGGTGACAAATCACCTTACAAAATTTCTACTGAAGCAGATAAGTCACTCGCTGAAGATGGACATTTAGTTGCTCCTATTAAGAAAGATACAAAGGTAGGTTCCATCGTTTTAGAATCAACTGATAAATATGGCTTCTTAGATGGAAATAAGAGCATGAAGGTTGCTGCAAAAACGACAGAAGAAGTAGAAAAAGCAAATTGGTTCGTATTAACAATGCGTTCCGTTGGTGATTTCTTCTCAAACTTATGGTCCAAAATATTTTAAATGGGTGTTATTGCTTATAACGAAGAAGATGTAAAGTTATTAGCTAGACTGATGCGTGCTGAAGCCGAAGGAGAAGGGCAACAAGGAATGTTAATGGTCGGAAACGTTGGGGTAAATCGTGTCCGCGGAAATTGTTTAGATTTTAAAAAAATACGTAATTTACGTCAAATGGTTTATCAAAACCCTGGTGGTTTTGAGGCAACTCAAAAAGGGTATTTTTACCAACGAGCAAGAGAACAGGATATCGCATTAGCAAGGCGGACCATTCAAGGACAACGTTTTTGGCCTGCCAACTTTTCCTTATGGTTTTTTAGACCTGAAGGTCCTTGTCCACCAACTTGGTATAACCAGCAAAACTCCGGACGTTTTAAAAAGCACTGCTTCTTCCAACCATCTGGTGAGGACTGTCCAGGCGTATATTAAATGGCACAGCAACAAAACCCGTACTATGGAACAGGTTTTTATCAACCATCTGGAACTTATGTGCAACCGCAACAAATGACCGCGCAGCAACAGCAACAACAGCAAGCAATTCAACAACAAGCTGCTCAGGCTCAACTTGCAGTTTCTCAAGGGATGTTACCGCTCGAGCAATCATACATTGAAAACATTCTTCGCTTAAACAAAGGAAAGCAAGCTACAGTTGTAATGACTTATGAGCGTGGTAGCTCGCTCGGTACACAATCTTATACAGGAATTATCGAAGCGGCCGGACGTGATCATATCGTTATTAGTGAACCGCAATCAGGAAAGCGTTATTTACTATTAATGATCTACTTAGATTATGTAGAATTCCCTGAAGAGATTACGTATTTACCTAGTCAACAAGCAACTTATGCTCCAAGACCATAAATGACAATTTTCTTTTTACTAGGTTGTATTGCAGCGGGGCTATCTGTTGCGTTAGGAGCCTTTGGGGCACATGGTTTAGAAAATAAAATTTCTGCGAAAATGTTAGAAGTTTGGAAAACAGGCGTTACATATCAAATGTTTCATGCAGGTGGACTATTCGTAGTTGCTTTATTGATGGATAAGATTCAATCATCACTTTTAACTACTGCTGGTTGGCTTATGGTAGCTGGGATTATTATGTTCTCAGGTAGTCTTTACGCACTAAGTACGACAGGTATTAAGTTCTTTGGTCCAATTACACCTCTTGGTGGTGTAGCGTTTATTGTGGCGTGGATTTTAGTAGGAACTGCAGTAGTAAAAGGGTTATAAATGCAAATATCGAGCGATAAGATTTTAAATAAAATGGCGAATGAAATTGCAAAGGCAAAAAGTAGTGAAGGACAAAAATCAAAAGATCATTTATTAGTTGTGCGTGCTTTATGCGATTTACTATTAGATGAACAGGTTGAATCTTCTACGTATAGAGAGCCGCAAATTCAATCGCAAGTAATTGGATCGCAGCCTATAACAACAGTTCAACCAGTTATACCGGTTTCTGGAGAACCTGTGTATATAAAAGAAGAAGGTGCAAATGGTAATTCTTTATTTGATTTTTAAATGAATGCACGTAAGCAATTATGGATAGCTGTTGTATGTATGACATTTGTTGTAATTTTAGGAACACTAGGATTTATGACAATTGAAGAGATTAGTTTGTTTCAAGCATTTTGGATGACGATGATTACTGTATTAACTGTTGGATACGGAGACGCAGTTCCTGTAACACATGCAGGAAAAGTTTTTGCTCTTCTCATCATACCTGTTGGCGTTGGCATCGTTACTTATGCGATTGGTGTAGTAGCAGCTATGATTATTGAAGGGAATTTATTCCACGCAGTAAGGAGGAAGAAGATGGATAAACAAATAGCACAGTTAGAAAATCATATTATAGTATGTGGTTGCGGTAGAGTGGGGCTTCAAGTTGTGCATGAATTGCAGGAAAAGAAAATTCCATTCGTAGTTGTTGATAAAGATGAAAGTATATTGGAGCAGGAAAAGCTTTTATTTGTACATGGAGATGCAACAGAAGATCAAGTATTACATAGTGCCGGAATTTTAAAAGCAGCTGGTTTAGTTGCTATTGTTGCAAATGATGCTGAAAATGTATTTATTACATTAACGGCAAGAGGATTAAACGATGCAATTAAAATTGTAGCAAGAGCGGAAAAGCCAGAAACTGAAGAAAAATTAAGGCGTGCTGGTGCAAATAAGGTTATTAATCCATCTAGTATGGCAGGAATTCATATCGCAAAAGGTATTGCGAATCCGCTAACAGTTCATTATATTGATACAGTACTGTATGGAATAGAGCAATCATTTGTAATTGAAGAAATTTCAGTCGGAAACGATTCTATCTTAGTCAATAAATCGTTACTAGAGAGTGATGTGAGAAATCAATTTGATGTAACAATTTTAGCGATTTTGAGAAGTGGGGATATTATACATAATCCGACGGGGCAGGAAAAATTGCAAGAACATGATATGATAATAGTATTTGGTTCAGTAGAGAAGCTGGGGCAATTTGAGAAAGAACTACAAAGTACGAGGTGAATGAAAGAGGTTGATATAATGAAGACATTTCTTTCCGCCTTACAATGGGCACTATTTATTTTAGCTGGAAGCCTTATCGTGCCAATTAGTGTCGCAACTAGTTATGGTCTTGATGGCGCTGAATCTATCGCATTCGTACAAAGAACATTATTTGTTCTAGGCTTTGCTGGTCTCTTGCAAGCTATATTTGGGCATAAACTTCCTATTCAAGAAGGTCCTGCTGGCCTTTGGTGGGGAATTTTCTCCCTTTACGCAAGTTTAGGCGTCGTATTATTTGGATCAAGCAATGAGACACTTAAAGTTCTTCAATATGCTTTCTTATTAAGCGGTATTATTTGTATTATTCTTAGCGTTTTTGGACTTATTGATAAACTCGTTCGCTACTTTACACCGACAGTCATTGGAACGTATTTATTTCTTCTTGTTGCACAACTCAGTGGCTCCTTCTTAAAAGGAATGTTTGGTCTTGATGGACAACATACAGAAGTACAACCAAACGTATTTATTCTTTCACTCATTGTTATTTTACTATCCTTTTTCATTATGAAGCTACCTATTATTGGACAATATTCCGTTCTTTTCAGTATCATATGCGGCTGGATATTATTCGCATGCTTCGGATTATCTAATCCAATAACACCAGTGACAGATATAATCCGTTTTCCATCTCTATTTGTTTTCGGAATGCCTCGTGTTGAATGGAACATGGTAATTACGGTCATTTTCGTTACACTATTACTTCTAACAAATATGTTAGCAAGTATTCGTGTTGTACAAAAGGTTGTTTCTAAATATGAAGAAAATGCTGCATCAGATCGTTTTAAACAAGCTGGCATTATAACAGGAATCAACCAATTGCTAGGCGGCCTGTTTTCAGCTATTGGGCCTGTTGCCATTTCTGGATCAGCAGGATTTATTGCAACGACTAATATTTATAAACGCCTTCCATTTATATTAGGATCAAGCTTTATTATTGCCGTTAGTATATTCCCAAAGATCACTTCATTCTTTGCAGCAATCCCAGCTGCAGTTGGGTATGCTGCGATTTATCCTGTATTTGCAAGTATGATTGGTCTCGCTTTTCGCGAATACGACACGGTACAAAATAAAGAACGTTTATTTAAAGTAGCAGGCCTTTCCATCTTTACAGGGGTTGGGGTTATGTTTGTTCCTGCAGGAGCATTTTCTACATTACCACCATTTTTAGCATCATTTTTAAGTAACGGTCTCGTTCTTGGATCTGTTATGGCTATTTTGCTTGAAATACTCTTTTCTCGTTCAAACGAAAAACAACTATCGTAAATGACTTATAAAATGATTGTTTTAGATTTAGATGATACTTTATTACGCGATGACCATACAATTTCACCTCGTACGAAAGAAGCTTTAATGACAGCACAAGAGCGTGGCGTTAAAGTTGTACTTGCTTCTGGGCGTCCAACGTTTGGTATGCGCAATGTTGCAAAAGAACTTCGATTAGAAGAATACGGTAGCTTCATTCTATCCTTTAACGGAGCAAAAATTATTAACTGTAAAACAAATGAGGAAATCTTTAGTAGCACGCTATCTCCTGAAATCGTTCACAACCTATTTGAAATTAGTAAAACTGAAGATGTATGGATTCATACTTATATTGGCGATGATATCGTAACGGAAGAAAATAATCCGTATACTGAAATTGAGGGCGACATTACTGGTATGCCAATCGTTGTAGTAGATGATTTTAAAGCTGCTGTAACAGAGCCTGTAGTAAAAGTATTAATGAACAAAGAAGCTGAACGCCTTGTTGAAGTAGAAAAGAAACTACAAAAACAACTAGAAGGCCAATTAAGCGTTATGCGTTCTAAACCATTCTTCTTAGAATTTACTGAATATGGTGTTACAAAAGGCACAAGCCTAAACCAACTCATCCAAAAACTTGGTATTAAACGCGAAGAAGTTATTGCAATGGGCGACAGCTATAACGACCAAGCGATGATTGAATTCGCAGGTCTTGGTGTTGCAATGGGTAATGCGCCAGATGATATTAAAGAAATTGCAAACTACGTAACAGATACAAATATGAACGATGGCGTTGCAAAAGTTGTAGAGAAATTCGTTTTAAAAACAGAAGTACTTGTTTAAATGTTATCTACACCAATCGGACGATTAAGAGCAATTGGACTCGTTGAGGGGATTTCTTTCCTACTACTATTATTTGTAGCAATGCCATTGAAATATTTCGCAGGATTTGCAACAGCTGTTAAAATTACAGGCATGGCTCATGGCGTTTTATTTATTCTATTCATCTTTGCAGTAATTCAAGTAACAATCGTACACCGTAAATCAATTTTATGGGCACTTGGAGCATTCGTTTCATCAGTTATCCCATTTGGTACGTTTGTACTAGATGCAAAACTAAAAAACGAACAACAATAAATGGACAATGTTTTAAAAAATGATTGGGAGCCATTATTGGCACCAGAATTTGAGAAAGAATATTATCGTACGCTAGCTGGTTTTTTGAAAGAAGAGTACAGTACACATGTTGTTTATCCAAAGCTAGAAGATATTTTTAACGCTCTAGCATATACAAGTTATGAAAATACAAAGGTCGTTATTTTAGGACAAGATCCATACCATGGACCGAATCAAGCACATGGTTTAAGCTTTTCTGTACAACCTGGTATTAAAACACCACCATCATTGTTAAATATGTATAAAGAACTTCGAGATGAATATGGTTATGAAATTCCGAATAACGGTTATTTAGTAAAGTGGGCGGAGCAAGGAGTTTTATTATTAAATACTGTATTAACAGTTCGTCAAGGTGAAGCAAATTCTCATAAGGGAAAAGGGTGGGAGCATTTCACCGACCGTGTGATCGAACTGTTGAATGAACGTGAAAAGCCAGTTGTTTTCATATTGTGGGGGCGCCATGCACAGGCGAAGAAGAAGTTAATTACGAATACGAATCATCATATTATCGAGTCTGTACATCCAAGTCCATTATCAGCAAGACGTGGTTTCTTTGGTAGTAAGCCGTACTCTAAAGTAAATACGATTTTAGCTAATATGGGCGAAAGAGAGATTGATTGGGAAATTCCAAATTTGTAAATGCGTGAATTTGCAAATCTAGTTTTAAATGAATCAGAAAAGATTTACCGTAAGAAACGTATTTTTGTTGTCATGCTTATTTTAGCAATCTTGATCCCGCTTTTTGTGTATGCGCAGTATCGTGAAATAGAAACGACACAAAAAAGACTCGGTACAACGGATTGGAAAGTTTCATTGCAACAGCAAATTGTTGATTCTCAGAACCGGTTGAACAATTCTAGGTTGCCAGAAGAATGGCGTGATTGGTTAAAAGTAAGAGTTGAGCAACAACAATATTATTTAGATCATGATATTAACCCGATGGCGCCGGGCGCACCGACTTTTGTAAGAGCGTTTATTGAACAAGGAATTACATTGTTTATTCCACTTCTCGTAATGATTGTCGCTATTGATATTGTTTCAGGAGAACGAAGCGATGGGACGATGAAGATGTTACTTACGCGGCCGATTCGGCGCTGGAAAATACTCCTTAGTAAATACGTGACGATGTTATTTTTCATTTCGCTCATACTGCTTCTTGTAGGCTTGTTTGCTTACATATTATCAGGGCTTGTATTTGGGTACTCGGGATGGAATTTACCTGTTTTAACGGGGTTTGTCATTGATAAGGAAACGTTAAATACGAATTTTGTACATCTTATTCCGCAGTGGCAATATATTTTAATGGCATACGGATTAGCTTGGTTTGTTGCTATCGTTGTCGGAACTATATCGTTTATGGTTTCTGTTTTAATTCGCAATACACCAGCTGGTATGGGCGTTATGTTAGCTGCGTTAATTGCAGGCGGTATTTTAAGTTCATTTGCAACGTCTTGGGAAGGCGCAAAATATATTTTTAGTGTGAACTTATCATTAACGGATTATTTATCAGGGAAATTACCTGCATTACAAGGGCTATCTATGGGATTTTCTTTAATGAATTTAACTGTTTGGGCAGCTATTTCCCTTATTATTTCGTTTGTAGTATTTACAAAGCAGGATATGGTGAATTAAATGACGACGATACTTTCCGTACGAGACGTGAAGAAGGTTATTGGAAAGAAGACAATTGTAGAGAATATTTCTTTCGATGTAAAACAAGGGGAAGTGTTCGGCTTCCTAGGACCGAATGGTGCCGGAAAAACGACTACCATTCGAATGTTAGTTGGATTGATTAAAGAAACAGAAGGTACGATTTCTATCGGTGGTTATTCTATTAAGGAAAATTTCAGAGAAGCGATGCGTCAAATTGGGAGTATCGTTGAAAACCCAGAACTGTATACATATTTAACAGGATGGGAAAATTTAAAGCAATTTGCTCGTATGCTAGGTGGTATATCAGATGAACGTATTATTGAAATTGCTAAAATGGTTCACTTGGATGAAAGAATTCATGATAAGGTAAAAACGTACTCACTCGGCATGAAACAGCGCCTTGGAATTGCGCAGGCGCTTCTTGGAAATCCGAAATTGCTCATATTAGATGAGCCAACGAATGGTTTAGATCCGGCCGGGATTAGAGAACTTAGGGAATTTATACATCAGCTTGTGAAAGAAGAAAATATGAGCGTGTTTATTTCAAGTCACTTGCTAAGTGAAGTGCAAATGATATGCGATCGTGTTGCTATTATTCATAAAGGAAAGATGATAACAGTTGCACCAATTGAAGAATTAATTAAAACAGCAAGTGATCGTGTAGAATGGATCGTTACACCAATTTCTAAGGCGAAAGATATGCTAGAAGCGGCCGAGGAAGTAAGAGAAGTGGGCATAGAAGGTGAGCGATTACTATGCCGCATGGATATTGCATCTATAAGTAGTTGGAATAAACACTTTGTAGAAAATGAGATAGATGTACATAGCGTTAAGGAGCTTGTATTTACGCTAGAAGATTTATTTATTGAACTCACAAGGGGTGAGCAGCATGCGTGAGTGAAAATCGCTTTTCAAAATTTCGTTTGGTATAATTATGGACAATCTAAGAGGGCTAAAAGGGGTTTTGATATGAGATCAAAAGTAGTAAAAGTAATCCTACTCATTACAATTGCATCTTTTTGTTTATTTGCATATGGCTTTGTTTCAGGTGTAAATGATGTATTAAATCCGAAAGCTTCAAGTTTAATTAAGAAAACGGATGTAGTAGCAAAAGAGAAAAAGAAAACGGGAACATTGCAAGTTGTTAGTTTAGGTGATTCGTTAACGCGCGGCGTTGGTGATAAAGAAGGAATTGGCTATATTGGACGAATGAAAGAAGATTTACAAAAAGATTATAAGCAAAAGGTTGCACTAACTAACTTGGCAGTGAGTGGTGCGAAAATGCCCGATTTATTAAAACAAATTGAAAGCAGCGGTGCTCAATATTCAATTAAGAAAGCAGATGTGATCGTTTTAACGATTGGCGGAAATGATTTATTTCCAGGCTGGGAATCGCTTGGAAAGATAGATTTAGAAACATATCGTCCTGATACGGAAACGTTCCAAAATGAAGCTAAGAAAATTATAGAAGAAATTCGTAAGTTAAATACAGATAGCCCTATTTTTTGGCTAGGTTTATATAATCCTTTTGAAGATGTAGAAGATTTAAAAGGATCTTCAAACATTGTTGTGGATTGGAACGCTTCTTTAGAGAAGTTAGCGTTAAATGATAAAAATGTATATATTACACCGACATTTGATTTATTCCAAAACCGCGGAAAAGATTTATTATACTCAGATCATTTTCACCCGAATGAAGTAGGGTACACATATATGGCAGAACGATTAGTTCAAAATGTTGTGAGTAAGTTAAAACTAGAACAAGGAGGGGTAAAATGAATGACGAATATAAGAAAGATTGCTGAACTTGCCGGGGTATCGGTTTCAACCGTTTCACGTGTACTAAATAATCATCCATACGTGAACGAACAGAAACGAAAAGAGATTTTAGCAATTATAGAGGAATTGAATTATACGCAAAATGTGAATGCGATTCATTTAGTGAAAGGAAAAACGAATGTAATTGGCGTTTTATTGCCACACGTAAATGATCAATATTATAGTGCTATTATTGAGGGGATATCAAAAGAAACGGCAAAGAATAATTATAATATGATGCTTTGCCAGACAAATTACAGCGAAGAAAGAGAACTAGAAATTTTACATATGTTAAAAATGAAAAAGCTTGATGGGGTTATTATATGTTCCCGTGCAAATAGTAAGGAGAAACTTGAAGAATATACGAAATTCGGCCCGATTGTTATGTGTGAAGAAATAGATTCGAAATGCATTTCAAGTGTGCATATTGATTACTACAAAGTATTTTCGCATGGGATGAAAAGCTTAATAGATGCTGGTCATACACGTATTGGATATTGCATTGGAAGAAGTAATAGCATTAATAGCCAAAGACGAAAAAAGGCGTATGCAGATTCGCTTCAACAGAGTAACGTAACACCGTTAGAGACTTGGAAATTTGAAGGATGTTTTACGGTGGAAGATGGGCGCAATGTAATTAGAGAATGGGCTCGTATGTCTGTAAAACCGACGGCGTTTCTTGTATCTTGTAATCATATTGCAGCGGGAATGGTAACAGAAGCAAAAAAACAAGGAATTCGAATTCCAGAAGATATTACAATTATCGGGTGTGATGATCAAGAGGTAGCAGATATATTAGGTATAACTACAATTTCCCATCCTAGTAAAAATGTCGGGACAAAAGCGTTTGAATTATTATATGAAAAGATTAATGAAGAGAAATTAGATGTGAAACATATAGAGTTATTACCAGAGTTAGTAAATAGAGAAACGACGTGAATGCTTCGATTCAAATTAGAATATATATTTTTTATTGGTGGTTTACTCATTCTCGCCATCGGTATTAATATGATGACGACAATTACTTCCTTTGGACTTAGCCCTTATGATTCCTTCTTTATTGCACTATATCAAAATTTCGGGATAAGTATTGGTTTTTGGATTTTCATGATTAATTTTGCTTTTACATTTATCGTACTCTTTTGGAATAAAAAACAAATTACAATCGGCACAATTGTAACGATGATTCTTATTTCTCTTTTTGTTGACTGGATTGGTTCCATTACAACTATTATGGACGCTATCCGCTCTCTTCCAAAATATATAACACTTATTTGCGGAAATCTATTCGTCGGAGCTGGGATTGGTCTTTACGTCTCTACAAACCTTTGCGCAGCGCCTCAAGAAGCTTTCGTTTTAACAGTTGCTGAGAAGAAAAAATGGACGTTTAGAAGAACAGAGATTTCATTGGCTTTTTTATTTTTAACATTAAGCTTCTTATTAGATGGACCAATCTATTTTGGAACAATTATCTTATCCTTTACAACAGGTTGGATCATTCAAGCATTTATTCAAATTGGTACGCAGATTTTAAATAAAAAAGAGCCTATTAAGCAAGCTGCTTAAATGAAAGAAATTCAGGTTGGTCTATTAGGTCTTGGGACAGTTGGTAGCGGTGTAGTTCGTATTATTACAGATCATCAAGAGCGACTCATACACCAAGTAGGTTGTCCAGTGAGGGTAACGAAAGTATTGGTGCAAAACATTGAGAAAGAGAGGGAGGTAGAGGTACCTTCTACTCTATTAACACAAAATGCAAATGAAATTTTAGATAATCCAAATATTGATGTTGTCATCGAAGTGATGGGTGGCATTGATGATGCAAAGGCATATATTTTACAAGCTTTACAAAGCGGGAAGCACGTTGTGACTGCAAATAAAGATTTAATGGCGTTACACGGAGCGGAACTATTAGCGGTAGCAAAGGATAATAAGGCTGATTTGTTTTATGAAGCAAGTGTAGCCGGAGGAATCCCGATTTTGCGAAGCATCGTAGAAGGACTTTCTTCAGATCTTATTACGAAAGTAATGGGAATTGTAAATGGAACGACAAATTTTATTTTGACGAAAATGTCAGATGAAGGGAGAGCATATAACGACGTGTTAAAAGAAGCCCAACAACTTGGATTTGCAGAAGCAGATCCAACATCAGATGTAGAAGGTTTAGACGCAGCAAGAAAAATGACGATTTTAGCTACTCTCGGTTTCTCTACAAATGTAGAGCTTGGAGATGTGAAAGTAAAAGGAATTACTTCTATTACAGAAGAAGATATTGAATATAGTAAGAGCTTAGGCTATACAATTAAATTAATTGGTCTTGCGAAGCGAGATGGTGAAAAATTAGAGGTTACAGTTGAACCGACTTTACTTCCCAATACACATCCTCTTGCGGCAGTGCAAAATGAATATAATGCTGTGTATGTGTACGGTGAAGCAGTAGGAGAAACGATGTTTTATGGACCGGGAGCAGGAAGCTTACCGACAGCAACGGCGGTTGTTTCGGATTTGGTTGCTGTGATGCAAAATATTAGACTAGGGGTAACAGGAAATAGTGCTGTAGTCCCGCAATATCAAAAGGTATTAAAGGAGCCAGACGAAATTGTCGTGAAAAAGTTTTTAAGACTTCATGTAAAAGATGAAATTGGTGTATTTGCAAAAATTACATCATTGTTCTCTGAGCGTGGTGTTAGCTTTGAAAAGATTATTCAAATGCCGCTTGAAGAGAAAGGGAAAGCAGAAATTGTAATTGTAACGCATCGTGCTTCTCTTGCGGATTACGAGTACATTCTACATACATTGCAAGGGTATGAAGAAATTGATTGTGTGAAAGCAAATTATCGAATTGAAGGGGATGCTAAGTAGATGCCGATCATAATTGATAAAGATCTACCAGCTCGTAAAGTATTGCAAAAAGAAAATATTTTTGTAATGACGAAGGAACGAGCAGAAACACAAGATATCCGAGCATTGAAAATTGCTATATTAAATTTAATGCCAACGAAGCAAGACACAGAGGCACAATTACTTCGATTAATTGGAAATACACCGTTGCAATTAGATGTTCATTTGCTTCATATGGAATCACATCTGTCTCGTAATGTAGCGCAGGACCATTTAACAAGCTTTTATAAAACGTTTCGTGATATTGAAAATGAAAAATTTGATGGGCTCATTATTACAGGAGCACCAGTTGAAACTCTTTCTTTTGAAGAAGTAGATTATTGGGAAGAGCTTAAACATATTATGGAGTATTCAAAAATGAATGTAACATCTACGCTTCATATTTGCTGGGGGGCACAGGCTGGTTTGTATCATCATTACGGCGTTCCGAAGTATCCCCTTAAGGAAAAAATGTTCGGTGTATTTGAACATGAAGTCTGTGAGCAACATGTGAAACTGTTACAGGGGTTTGATGATTTGTTTTTTGCCCCGCATTCCCGCCATACAGAAGTACGAGAGAGTGATATTAGAGGGGTAAAAGAATTAACATTGTTAGCAAACTCTGAAGAAGCTGGTGTTCACCTTGTTATTGGGCAACAAGGAAGGCAAGTTTTCGCCCTCGGACATAGTGAATATAGTTGTGAGACGTTAAAACAAGAATACGAACGAGATCGTGACAAAGGGTTAAATATTGACGTGCCAAAAAATTATTTTAAACATAATAATCCAGATGAAAAACCGCTTGTTAGGTGGAGGAGTCATGGGAATTTATTATTCTCTAATTGGTTGAATTATTACGTGTATCAAGAAACCCCTTATGTATTGTAAATGGGAGAATCATGGGGAAAAGGAACGATTTGTGTGCAAGGTGGCTATACACCAAAGAATGGTGAACCACGTGTTTTGCCACTTTATCAAAGTACAACGTATAAATACGATACGTCGGATGATTTAGCAGCACTATTTAATTTAGAGGCAGAAGGATATATATATACGCGTATTGGCAATCCTACTCTAGCTGCATTCGAGCAGAAGTTATCAGATTTAGAAGGCGGTGTAGGAGCGGTTGCAACAGCTTCTGGGCAGGCAGCCATTATGCTAGCAGTTTTAAATATTTGTAGTAGTGGAGATCATCTTCTTTGTTCTTCAACAGTTTACGGGGGAACGTTTAATTTATTTGGAGTAAGTTTACGTAAGCTTGGCATTGATGTTACGTTCTTTAATCCAAATTTAGCAGCAGATGAAATTGTGGCACTTGCTAATGATAAGACGAAACTCATCTATGCAGAATCTTTAGGAAATCCAGCAATGAACGTTTTAAATTTCAAAGAATTTTCAGATGCAGCCAAAGAGCTGGAAGTACCTTTTATCGTTGATAATACATTAGCGACTCCTTATTTATGCCAAGCGTTCGAACATGGAGCGAATATTATTGTTCATTCTACGACGAAATATATTGATGGTCATGCAAGCTCTTTAGGTGGCATTGTAATTGACGGAGGAAATTTTGATTGGACAAAAGGAAAATATCCTGAGCTTGTTGAACCAGATCCAAGTTATCACGGCGTAAGCTATGTTCAAAACTTTGGGGCAGCAGCTTATATTGTGAAAGCACGTGTTCAGCTATTAAGAGACTATGGAAATTGTATGAGCCCATTCAATGCGTATATTAGCAATATTGGCTTAGAAACACTGCATTTACGAATGGAGCGTCATAGCGAAAATGCTCTCGCAGTTGCCAAGTGGCTTGCTAACCATGAACGTATTGAATGGGTGAATTATCCGGGGTTAGATAGCAATGAAAATTACTCGTTAGCACAAAAATATTTGAAAAAAGGTGCTAGTGGAGTTTTAACTTTCGGTATTAAAGGTGGATTAGAAGCAGCAAAAGAATTTATCGCAAATGTAAAACTAGCGACTCTCGTAACGCATGTAGCTGATGCAAGAACTTGTGTTATACATCCTGCTAGTACGACGCATAGACAATTAAGTGCTGAAGATCAGCGTTTAGCTGGTGTTACATCTGATTTAATTCGTTTATCAATTGGTATAGAAGATGTTTCTGATATTATTACAGATTTAGAAGCGGCATTAGTCGGAGGCAAACAACATGCCGATCATAATTGAATGACAAATACAAAAGACATGCATTATATAATCGTCTTATATGGTATTCTTCTAGGGTCCATAGTAGGCGCTACAGTCTGGCTATTTTTAGTTACGATAAATATCGGCATCCATTTTATTTGGGGATATTTACCTAGCGTTTTCTCTTCCCCCCCTTATTACACCCTTTGTGTAACCATAATCGGCGGGATTCTTGTTGGTTTATCACAAAAATACTTTGGTACATATCCACGTCTTATGCCAGAGGTTATGGATGAATATAAAAAAACAGGTAGGATTGAATACCGTTTTGTCCATCAAGCTACTTTAACTGCGATTATTGTCTTAATATTTGGGGCTAGTCTCGGTCCAGAAGCCGCACTTGTTGGAATTATTGGCGGACTTTGCACATGGGTTGGTGATCGCTTTAAATTCGCTTTAAAGGGAATGAATGAACTAACAGAGGTTGGAATTGGTGCTACTTTAAGTGTCATTTTTAATGCACCATTATTCGGTTACTTGGCCCCGAATGAAAATGAGAGTGAGCAAATTAACGAATTTTCTAAAAGAAAAAAAGCAATTGTATACTTAACTACTACTTTTGCAGGTTTTTCTGTTTATTTACTACTGAGTAAACTCAATAATCGAGGATCCTTTATTGTTGATTTTGGAGAAGGTTCACTTTCTTTCAATGAATGGATCGCATTTCTCCCGCTTGCTAGTATCGGCGCTATAGTTGGTTTCTTATATTTCAAAGTAGAATTCACATTAGAGAAATTCATTCATCCTTTTAGAGAATACAAACTTACACTTGGAATTATCGGTGGTATTTTATTAGGAATTGCAGGGACTTTTCTTCCGTACACATTATTTTCAGGGGAACATCAATTAAAAGAATTAGTTGTTGAATGGAATCATTTATCCTTTTGGATACTACTTCTTTCAGGAGTTTTAAAGCTATGTATTACTGCCGTTTGTTTAAATACGGGATGGCGTGGCGGACATATTTTCCCAATTATATTTTCAGGGTCAAGTATCGGATACGCTATAGCTTCTATTCTTCCTATAGATCCAGTAGCATCTGTGGCCATCGTAACGACAGCGATTTCGAGCTATGCGTTACGAAAGCCAATAGCTATAACTTTGCTATTACTTATGTTTTTCCCGCTTAATTTACTATTACCCATGCTCGGAGCAGCAGCGATTGGTAATGCATTTCCGCTTCCTAAACGGAACAAAACTACAAATTAAATGAAAAAATATAAAACATTGTTGTTTGATGTAGATGATACACTGTTAGATTTCCAGAAGGCGGAGAAAGTGGCATTACGTATGCTTTTTGAGGAGAAAGGGATTCCTCTAACTAGTGAGGTTGAAGCGCGTTATAAAAAAGTTAATAAAGGTCTTTGGGATGTTTTTGAAAAAGGTGAAATCAACCGCGATGAAGTTGTAAATACACGATTTTCCATTTTATTCAAAGAGTACGGGGAAGAAGTAGATGGGATATTATTCGAAAATAATTACCGTAGCTACTTAGAAGAAGGAAATCAACTCATACAAGGTGCATTTGAATTTATAAATCAAATTCAAAATGAGTATGATTTATATATAGTGACAAACGGCGTTTCTAAGACGCAAGATAAACGTTTACGTAATGCAGGGTTACATTCATTGTTTAAAGGTATTTTTGTTTCTGAAGATACAGGTTTTCACAAGCCGATGAAAGAGTATTTTGATTATGTTTTTGAACGGATTCCTAACTTTGCTTCTGAAGAAGGGCTTATTATTGGGGATTCATTAAGCGCCGATATTAAAGGTGGATATGTAGCGGGAATTGATACTTGTTGGTTTAATCCAGAAAAGAAATCAAATGATAGCGAGATTGTGCCAACATATGAAGTGCATAGTTTTGAAGATTTATACGCTTTATTGAAGCGGCATGTGTAAATGAAAGTCAGCAAAAATAACGAAGAAATCTCTCATTACATGCACACTTACAACCTCTACACTCTTTTTTCTTTTGATGTCTTACCGTATGCTGAGCTACATTCCTTTCAAAAGAAAGAAAAGATATGTACTGAAGGGGTTGATTTCCCTTATCTCTATTACTTAATTTCTGGTAAAGCAAAAATATATATGAGTCATAAAAACGGGAAGGTTTCATTAATTAACTTTATTCAAGCACCTTCGTTCATTGGAGAGTTAGGATTAATTGGTGTAGAATCCTTTACTAAAGCAGTTGAGGTAATCGATGATTGTATTTGCTTAGCACTTCCTCTTAAAAATTGTCAGCATCTTTTATTGCAAGATGCTACCTTTTTACAAAAACTATGTAAATTCATTGGCGAAAAAACAATTGCCCGAACAGAAAGTTATGCAAAAAACAATAGTTATCCGTTCGAAAATCGATTAGCGGCGTTTATTCTATTAACAGAACAAAATAATTGCTATACCGAAAAACATACCGAAGCCTCAGAATACTTAAACGTCAGTTATCGTCACCTTTTATACGCATTAAACCAGTTTTGTCAGCAAAATTATTTAAAAAAAGAAGGCCGAACATATTATATACAAGATCGAAGTCAATTAGAAAAACTTGCTGATGAGTTAAAAATATAAATGGCAACAGTTTTATTCGTAAAAGCAAACAACCGTCCAGCAGAACAAGCAGTTAGTGTGAAATTATATGAGGCATTTTTAACAAACTATAAAGAAGCACATCCAAATGATGCAGTAGTAGAACTTGATTTATATAAAGAAGAATTACCATATGTAGGCGTAGACATGATTAATGGTACATTCAAAGCAGGTAAAAGATTTGATTTAACGGAAGAGGAAGCAAAGGCAGTAGCAGTTGCTGATAAGTACTTAAATCAATTTTTAGAAGCTGATAAAGTCGTTTTCGGTTTCCCATTATGGAACTTAACGATTCCGGCAGTACTGCACACGTATATTGATTATTTAAACCGTGCTGGTAAAACATTTAAATATACACCAGAAGGTCCAGTTGGACTTATTGGAGATAAAAAAATCGCATTATTAAACGCACGCGGTGGCGTGTATTCTGAAGGTCCAGCGGCTGAAGTAGAAATGGCTGTTAAATATGTAGCAAGTATGATGGGCTTCTTCGGTGCAACAAACATGGAAACAGTAGTTATTGAAGGACATAACCAATTCCCAGATAAAGCAGAAGAAATCATTACTGCAGGTCTTGAAGAAGCAGCTAAAGTAGCAAGCAAATTTTAAGTGAAAATAAAAGTATTGTTAGTTGATGATCATACAGTCGTTTTAAAAGGGTTAGCATTTTTCTTGAGTACACAGGAAGATTTAGAGTTAGTTGGAGAAGCAAATAATGGGAAAGAAGCGTTAGTGAAAGTAGGAGAAACAAATCCTGATGTTGTACTAATGGATTTATATATGCCTGAAATGGATGGCGTTGAGGCGACAGCTTGTATAAAAAATGAATATCCAAATGTGAAAGTAATCGTATTAACTAGCTTTTCTGATCAGGCACATGTTTTACCAGCATTAAAAGCAGGAGCAAGTGGTTATATTTTAAAAGATGTAGAACCGGATCAACTTGTTGAAGCTATTAGAAGCGCATATAAAGGTAATATTCAATTACATCCCGATATTGCGAGCGCCCTCATCTCTCAAACATTGCCGCAAGAAGAGAGGACAGAGGAACATTTCGTTCATGTAGATGTATTGACAGCAAGAGAAAACGAAGTGTTACAACTATTAGCAAAAGGGATGAGCAATAAAGAAATTGCCTCTGTTTTAGTTATTACGGAAAAAACGGTTAAAGCGCATGTAAGTAGTATTTTGAGTAAATTAAACTTATCTGATCGTACGCAAGCAGCATTATATGCAGTGAAAAATGGGATTGTATAAATGTTTCGAGATAATCGTACAAATGAATTAGTTATATTAAAAGAAATTGCAGAAACACTAAATACATCAAATGATACATATCATGTATTGCAAGCGGTGCTAGAAAAATTGCTAAGTGTAACAGGTTTGACGACAGGATGGATTTTTCTTGCGGATGAGAATGGGAAGTATACGAAGTTGATTGATTACCAGTTACCAGAGGCGCTGACATATGAAAACAAACGCCCGATGTGTGAAGGTGAATGTTGGTGTTTACGTGGATTTGTAGATGGGAAATTAGAACGAGCTGTTAACATTATTGAATGTAAAAGAATTAATAATGCAATTGAATACAATTGGGGAGATACGGAGGGGATTCTTCATCATGCTACAGTTCCTTTAAAAGCAGGAGGAGAAAAGTTTGGCTTATTAAATGTAGCGAGTCCAGGTAAAACGCATTTTTCAGAAGAAGAATTAGTATTGCTCCAATCCGTTGCTTTCCAAATTGGGACGGCTTTAAAACGAACGAAATTATATGAAAATGAAAAACGAAGAGCACATTATTATGTGAAATTGGAACGTTTTATTCAAGATTTAAAAACAATTCATAGGTTTAATGTATTACCTGAAAAAGTTGTAAATCACGTAGGTGAAGTATTTCAATGGAATCAAGTAGCGTTTTTTATTAGAGAAGAAAAAGAAGTATCTTTGCGAGCGTCTTTTAGTCAGAAAGAGTTACAAGAAGATGTAAAAGAAGCGGCAAAGAAGGCACTAGTAAAAGGTGAATTGGTTCTTTTAAAACGTCAAATTGGTCATAATGCACATCTGAATGGAGCTGTTATTGCTACGCCAATACATATTCAAAGCCATATATTTGGTGTTTTATGTGTAAGTTTAAATAATGGGGAATTTGATGTGAATACAATAGATATAATCCAAGCGCTATCGAATCATATTTCGTTAATAATAGAGAATTTAAGATTAAACGAGCAGCGTCGTGAACTTGTACGAATGGAAGAAAGAAATCGATTAGCAAGAGATTTACATGATTCTGTTTCACAGAAATTATTTTCATTAACCTTCATGACAAAAGGTGCTGAGGCAGTTTTAAAAGGTCAAAACGAAAAAGTGGATCAATCTTTGCATGACATGCGTGAACTAGCGCAAGGGACATTAAAAGAAATGAGGACATTAATTTGGCAACTTCGTCCGGCAGGATTAGAAAAAGGATTATTACATGCTCTAAAGCAGTACGGTGAAAACTTAGGATTGAAAATTAGGGAGCAAGTTACCGGTGTTCGTGATTTACCTCGTGTGGTAGAAGAGGCATTATGGCGCATTGGACAAGAAGCGTTGAACAATGTAAGTAAGCATGCAGGTGTAAAAGAAGCGACGGTTTATTTTACAGTGACTGAGAAAAATGTATCATTAGAAATAGTTGATCAAGGAAATGGCTTTGTAGAAAAAGATATAAAAGAGAAAAAATCACTCGGTATGACTACGATGCGTGAAAGAGTAGAATTAGTTGGTGGAACAATTAAAGTTGTAAGTAGCAAGAAACGAACGAGCGTAAAAGTAAATGTACCATTATGAATGACATTAAATAAAGCACTTACTATCGCTGGTTCTGATACAAGTGGCGGTGCTGGTATACAAGCAGATTTAAAAACATTCCAAGAACTTGGCGTATATGGAATGACATCTCTTACGACGATCGTAACGATGGATCCACATAACGGTTGGGCACATAACGTATTTCCAATCCCAGCTTCTACATTAAAACCTCAATTAGAAACAACAATTGAGGGTGTTGGTGTAGATGCTTTAAAAACAGGTATGCTTGGATCAGTAGAAATTATTGAAATGGTTGCAGAAACAATCGAAAAGCACAATTTCAAAAATGTAGTAGTTGACCCTGTTATGGTATGTAAAGGTGCAGATGAAGCATTACATCCTGAAACGAATGATTGCTTACGTGATGTTCTTGTGCCAAAGGCATTAGTTGTAACACCAAACTTATTTGAAGCTTACCAATTAAGCGGTGTGAAAATTAATTCTCTTGAGGACATGAAAGAAGCAGCGAAGAAAATCCACGCTTTAGGTGCCAAATACGTCCTAATTAAAGGCGGAAGCAAACTTGGTACGGAAACTGCAATCGACGTCCTATATGATGGAGAAACATTCGATCTTCTAGAATCAGAAAAAATCGATACTACCAATACACACGGTGCAGGTTGTACATATTCTGCTGCAATTACAGCAGAACTTGCAAAAGGAAAACCTGTGAAAGAAGCAGTAAAAACTGCTAAAGAATTCATCACAGCTGCTATTCGTTACTCATTCAAAATTAACGAATACGTAGGTCCAACTCACCATGGTGCATATCGTAAATTCGTTGCACCGAAAGAGCTTGTCTAAATGTATATATTATTTAACGATATATCTGTAGTTATACTATATTTACTTTCAAGTATTACTACAGGCTACATAACATTCTTAAGTGCAAACTATGTTTTACAATCCAATGAGTTATTTCAAACGATGAAGCAATACGCAACGATAGACGCATTGACAGGTTTAGGAAACGTAAGGCAGTTTGATCTAGAGATGAATCATCATATTGGTAATAAGCACATGAAAAATGGTGCACTTTGTTTACTGCTTATAGATATTGATCACTTTAAGTATGTAAATGATACGTATGGGCATCCTGCAGGAGACGAAGTGTTAAAACAAATAGGGTATATTTTACGAGGGATTTCCACATTTCCGGATTTGGTTTTTCGAAAGGGTGGAGAGGAATTTGCACTTTTGATACCGCAAAAGGGACTATCTTATGGTAGTCGGCTTGGGGAACAAATCCGTATATCTGTTGAAAAACATTCATTTCAATTGTTAGATGGAACGAAAATAAAAATCACAGTGTCGGTAGGGATTTCAGAGTATAAAGAATCACCGGAACAGTTTATTCAAGCGGCTGATGACGCGTTATATTACTCAAAAAGAAATGGTAGAAATCAGGTCAGTTCTGCATCTTAAATGTTAAGGGATTTATTTGTAAACACAACAATTATTCTTTCCTTTATCTTTATTGGAGGTCAACTTTTAAGAGATAAGCCGTTAAAAGAAGGATTCTCTTTTTGGCAGAAATGTGTAGTAGGTATTTTTAATGGAATATTAGGTATATTACTAATGCATTTTGGTGTACATATTGAAGATATTATGTTGGATCTACGTTATCTAGCTGTTATTTTAGCAATTATAGTTGGAGGCCCGATAGCTAGTAGTATAACAATTATTATGATTTTAATTACAAGGATAGTTTTTACCGAGTACTCTTTAGCCTCTGAATTGGCTTGCTATACAATTGTATTAAGTGGAATTGGTGTTATCTTTATTGCAAGAATGCAAACTTCCATTATGTTAAAGTTGGTATGGTTACACGTATACTGAATGCTTAAAAAACTACGGCAAGTATGGGGCAAAAGGAAACAGTTTATTAGTTTACTTGTAGGGGTACCAAGTTATGAAGCATATGTGGAGCATATGAAAAAGCATCATCCAGAAGAAGAGATTGTATGTCAGAAGCAATTTTTCGCTGAGGCGCAAGAAGCTAGATTTAATGCGAAAGGCGGCAAGATATCACGTTGTTGTTAAGTGAAGACGTTGAAGTCGATTTTACTTTGGGGGGGTATTACGGCAGTAGGAGCAGGTGCTTTTGGTGTAATAGCTTTATCACAAGGTGAAACTATTAATGCTGTGTGGCTCTTAGTAGCTGCAGTATGTGTGTATGCAGTTGCTTATCGATTTTATAGTAGATTTATAGCGAGGAAGGTTTTTGATTTAGATAATAATCGGCAAACGCCAGCCCATACATTGAATGATGGAAAAGATTATGTTCCGACAAATAAGTGGGTATTATTCGGGCATCACTTTGCAGCAATTGCTGGGGCAGGGCCTTTAGTAGGACCTATTTTGGCGGCACAGATGGGATATTTACCAGGGACAATTTGGATTATTGTCGGGGTAGTTGTCGCTGGAGCTGTACAAGATTTTGTAATCTTATTTGCTTCGATGAGACGTAATGGTAAATCGTTAGGTGAAATGATTAAAGATGAGATTGGCCCTGTGACTGGGCTCATTGCCATGATAGGTATTTTAGGCATTATGATTATTTTATTAGCGGTATTAGCATTAGTTGTAGTAAAGGCACTTATTGGAAGCCCTTGGGGAATGTTTACGATAGCGGCAACGATTCCTATCGCTATTTTAATGGGAGTATACATGCGCTACATTAGACCTGGACGGGTTGGTGAAGGATCGGTAATTGGTATTATTCTACTTATTTTATCTCTTATTGGAGGACAGTATGTAGCAGAAAATCCAACACTTGCAAGTATGTTCACATTTAGTGGTGAAACAATTGCTATTATGCTTATCGTATATGGATTTATTGCATCGGCATTACCAGTTTGGATGCTTTTGGCACCGCGTGATTATTTAAGTACATTTTTAAAAGTAGGAACAATTGTTGGATTGGCAATAGGTATTTTAATTGTAGCACCAGATTTACAAATGCCAGCAGTTTCAAAATTTATCGATGGAACAGGCCCTGTTTTCTCAGGTAACTTATTCCCGTTCTTATTTATTACGATTGCCTGTGGCGCAGTGTCTGGATTCCATGCGCTTGTTTCATCTGGTACGACGCCAAAAATGATTGAGCAAGAGGGGCATGCACAGCCAATCGGTTATGGAGCAATGTTGATGGAGTCGTTTGTAGCGGCGATGGCTATGATTGCGGCTTGTGTATTAACACCAGGAACTTATTTTGCAATTAACAGTCCGGCAGCACTTATCGGTACGGATGTATCTCAGGCGGCCCAAGTTATTTCTTCATGGGGATTTGCTATTACACCAAATGAATTAAAAGATCTTGCTGTAAACGTTGGAGAACAAACGATTTTATCACGTACAGGTGGTGCACCAACGTTAGCGATAGGTATGGCATATATTTTCTCACAAGTAATAGGTGGAACGGCGATGATGGCATTCTGGTATCATTTTGCCATTCTCTTTGAAGCCCTATTTATTTTAACAACGATTGACGCAGGAACGCGTGTAGGACGATTTATGATTCAAGATATTTTAGGGCATGTATACAAGCCGTTTGCGAAAACAGATTCTACATTAGCGAATGTAATAGCTACAACGTTATGTGTATTAGGTTGGGGATATTTCTTATACCAAGGAGTAATAGATCCGCTCGGTGGAATTAATACATTATGGCCACTTTTCGGTATTGCAAACCAAATGTTAGCAGGTATTGCATTATTACTTGGGACGACAATTTTATTCAAAATGGGGAAAAAGGTGTATGTTTGGGTGACACTTATCCCGACTGTCGGATTGTTAATTGTAACAATGACAGCTGGTTATCAAAAGCTATTTCATGAAAATCCAAAAATAGGATTTCTATCTCATGCAAAGGTGTTTCAGGGAGCATTAGATGAGGGGAAAGTGTTAGCTCCAGCTAAAAATGTCGCTCAAATGAAACAAATTATTTTCAATGATTATATCGATGCCGCACTTTGTGGGATTTTTATGATAGTTGTAATCGCTGTATTAATTTCTGCAATTCGAATTTGGATTCAAGTATTAAGAAATAAGCCGATGCCGTTAAAAGAGGCACCATATATTCCTAGGGATGAAAGTGAGTCGAGGAATTATGCTTAAATGAAAATTTTACTTATCATGGAAGAGGCAGAAGAGCGAAGGAAATTAGTTGAGAACTTTACTGAGAATATTCGAAATATAGAATGTTTTGAAGCGAATACAGGAACAGAATCTTTATTAATAATGAAAAAACATACACCAGATTTTGTTTTTTTAAGTTCGCAATTAATAGATGGTACTGGTTTTGAATATGCGAGTTTATTACGGGAAGTAAATTGCTATACGAAATTTATTTTTATGGGTGAGGATATAGAAGAATCCATTACAGCATTTCGTTTTCAAGCATTTTATTATTTACTACGACCATTTCGTGAAGAAGATTTACAATTTCTTTTATATAGAATGGGCAAAGAGCAAGGAGAGAGAGCAAAGAGTTATTTGCGAAAACTACCGATAGAAGGTCAAGAGGGAATTAGATATGTTTTCCCAGAAGATATTGTATATGTGAGTAAAAATAAGGAAAATAAGACGGTTTCAATTTATACAACAAATAATCAGTATATTTCAACATATACACTTCAGGAATTGGAAAATAAACTAAATGTATATGATTTTTTACGTGTGCATAAAAGTTATTTAATTAATATGTCATATGTACAAGAACTGAAACCATATTATAACGGCACGTATAATTTATATTTAGATAGGTATGATGAGCAACCGATTCCAGTCAGCCGTAATTATGTAAAGCGCCTTCGAAATAAAATTGAATTATAGGTGGGCAAGGTAAAAGAAATTTCGAAGCGAAAGCTACTTGGCATAGCGGGGCTTGGATGGCTATTTGATGCAATGGATGTTGGAATGCTTTCATTTGTAATGGTGGCACTCCAAAAAGATTGGGGATTAAGTACGCAAGAAATGGGATGGATAGGTAGTATTAATTCAATTGGTATGGCAGTAGGAGCGCTCCTTTTTGGGATACTATCGGATAAAATAGGCCGAAAATCAGTCTTTATTATTACATTATTACTATTTTCTATCGGTAGTGGTTTAACTGCTTTAACGACGACACTCGCGATGTTCCTCGTTTTAAGATTTTTAATTGGTATGGGGCTTGGTGGAGAGCTTCCGGTTGCCTCTACACTAGTATCAGAGAGTGTTGAAGCACATGAACGAGGTAAAATAGTTGTGCTATTAGAAAGTTTTTGGGCAGGTGGATGGCTAATTGCAGCTCTTATCTCATATTTCGTTATTCCGAAATATGGTTGGGAAGTTGCGATGGTATTGAGTGCGGTTCCGGCACTATATGCTTTATATTTAAGATGGAATTTACCAGATTCTCCGAGATTTGAAAAGGTCGAAAAAAGACCGTCTGTTATCGAAAATATAAAGTCAGTTTGGTCTGGAGAATATCGTAAAGCTACAATTATGTTATGGATTTTATGGTTTTGTGTTGTCTTTTCCTATTATGGAATGTTCCTTTGGTTACCTAGTGTAATGGTATTAAAAGGATTTAGTTTAATAAAAAGTTTCCAGTACGTACTTATTATGACATTAGCTCAACTTCCAGGGTATTTCACAGCCGCTTGGTTTATTGAACGTCTTGGGCGAAAGTTTGTTTTAGTTACGTATTTAATCGGTACAGCGTGCAGTGCCTACTTGTTTGGAGTTGCAGATTCATTAACAGTTTTAATCGTGGCAGGCATGTTACTATCCTTCTTTAATTTAGGTGCCTGGGGGGCATTATACGCTTATACACCTGAACAGTATCCGACAGCTATTCGTGGTACAGGTGCAGGAATGGCCGCTGCATTTGGCCGTATTGGTGGTATTATTGGTCCGTTATTAGTAGGTTATTTAGTTGCTGCACAAGCTTCACTTTCGCTAATATTTACGATCTTCTGTGGATCAATTTTAATTGGAGCACTTGCTGTAGTTATACTTGGGCAAGAAACGAAGCAACGAGAATTAGTGTAAATGGCAGTACAAACAGTTGATATTCTAGGTGTTCCTTTCTCTACAATGACAATGGATGAAACAGTCCAATATTTAAAGGAACAACTAGAATCGGAGCAAACTCATACCTTTCAGGTAGTAACAGCGAATCCTGAAATTGTTATGTGTGCAAAAAAGGATGAAAAGTTTCATAAAACATTATTAAATACAGATTTAATTACACCTGATGGTATTGGGGTTGTAAAAGCAAGTGGTATGCTTGGTACACCTGTAAAAGAGCGTGTAGCAGGTTTTGATTTAATGTGTAATTTATTTGCAAAGTTATCAGAAGAGAACAAACCAGTATCCGTTTTCTTATTAGGTGCAAAACCACATGTTGTACAAGCAGCAGCGGATCATTTAAAGAAGACATATTCAGCTGTATCTATTGTTGGTACACAGGATGGGTATTTTAAGCAAGAAGAAGAAGAGAATATCGTTTCTCGTATTCAAGAAGCAAAACCAGATCTACTACTGGTTGCACTTGGTTTCCCAAGACAAGAGAACTTTATCCAAAACAATAAGCATCATTTAGAGACGAAAATGGCTGTTGGAGTAGGTGGAAGTTTAGACGTATGGGCGGGAGAGGTAAAACGAGCACCAAAGTGGATTCAAGCGATTCATTTAGAATGGTTTTATAGATTATGTAGTAATCCAACACGCTGGCGTCGTCAGTTAGTATTAGCGGAATTTTTAAAAGAAGTAATGCGTTCAAAAAAGTAGATGAAAGTGTTGCATATTAATGCTGGTGCAGAAGAAGGTGGGGGGAAAACACATATTATTTCACTCTTATCTCAGTTTCCACAGAAAGAAGTGGAATTAATGGTATTTGAAGAAGGGGCGATTGCTAGAGAAGCGAGGGACCTTGGTATTCAAGTACATGTTTTTACTCAGTCATCTCGGTACGACCTATCAATTCTTTCAAAAATAAAATCATTTATTAATGAAAATCAATTCGACATTGTGCATACACATGGCGCACGAGCGAATTTCTACCTCTCCCTCTTGAAAAAAGGTATAAAAGCGAAATGGATAATGACCGTTCATAGTGATCCAACCTTAGATTTTATGAAGGGGGGATTAAAAGGATGGGTATTTACGAAATTAAATTTACGTTCTTTCAAGAAGGTAGATTTGTTTTTTGCAATTACGGAAAACTTTAAGGAAAACATAATAAAGCTTGGGGCATCAGAAGAGAAAATTTGTACAATTTATAATGGAATTGAGTATGATAAGATTCCAGCAAAGGCTTATGATAAGAGTGAATTTGGTATCGATGAAGGAGTATTTACAGCGATTCAAGTAGCTCGTCTTCATCCTGTTAAAGGACATAGTATTTTATTTGAAGCGTTACAAAAAATTAAAATCCAAAATATAAAGATACTGTTGCTTGGTGATGGACCTATAGAAGCAGAATTAAAAGCGATGGTGAAACAAAAAAACTTAGAGGATAAGGTGATTTTTCTAGGTTTTCGTACAGATTCAAAAGAATTATATGCATCTGCACACATTAATTTGTTAACTTCTTATAGTGAAAGTTTCCCTCTTGTTTTATTAGAAGCAGCCAATCAACGCGTAACATCTATTGCAACAAATGTGGGGGATATGAGAAAGCTAATAGTTGATGATACATATGGATGGATTGTACCGATTGGTGATGCAGATTCGTTAGCAAAATCATTAGAAAATGCTTATGAAAAGTGGTTGAATGGGGAATTAGAAGGGATGGGAAATCGTTTATATGATTACGCATCTACTCATTTCTCGCTAAAGAATTTGTATGAAGATACTCGTAGTGCATATAAAAAACTTTTATTGAAATAGATGTTAAGGGAAAATAGTACAAGTAATAAATTTGAAAATTTTCTATTAATCTTTATTTTGTTGCAACCCATTTTAGATTTGCTTACAGCATTCTGTATAATGGTTTTAAAAATTGATACGACTATTGGAGTTATTACACGTTTATTCGTTATGCTTCTAGGTGGAATATATATTTTAATTCAAACAAAGAAGAGAGAGAGTATAAAATATATATCGTATATAATTCTAGTTGGAATTGTTTTCACTATTGGGTTAATAAATAATAAATTTACAAAGAATCCTATGGTGTTTACAGAAGAAGTTAAGTTTATAGCAAAAGCTTTATATCCGTTTGTTATGCTTACTTGTTATGTGTTTGTTTTTAAATCTTTAAAAGAAAAAAGACATTCAAAAATGCTTGAATATATTACGTATGCATCGTTAATCATAGGAATAGTAATGGTAGCTTCGATTGCAACTGGAACAGATTACAATAGTTATACGTGGTTGAAATTAGGGTCTCGTGGTTGGTTTTATGCAGGTAACGAGCTAGGATCTATTTTAGCCATCATGTGCCCAATTGTTATTTTATATTCAATTGAAAAAACAAAAAGTATAGGTAAAGTATATTATTGGATTCCTTCAGTTTTAGTTGTCTATTCACTATTTGCAATTGGAACGAAGGTTGGTGTAGGAGCCATCTTTGTAGCAATGGCTATTGCAGTTGTTATGTGCTTTATCCAGGCATTTACACAGCGCAAAGATGGAAAGAAAAATGTCTATTTATTAAATGGTTTTATTGCAATGACTGTTTTTGTAGGCATAATGGCATATACACCTTTTTCGCCATTCATGAAAAATATGGGATTCCATTTCCAATTTATTGAACAGCAACAGAGTGCGAAAAATGAAGAGAGAAAGAAAGAGGAAGCGAAAGAGCATAAACCTCCAGTGACAGAGAAAGAAAAGGAACAAGAAAAAGAAAGAGAGAAAGAAAAAGTAGCTGAGAAAAAGGAAGAAACTCAAGCTATTATTTTTAGTGGGCGTCAAATATTCGAGCAAATGTATAAAGATTTTTATAAGGAAGCCCCAATGTCTCAAAAATTATTAGGTATGGGTTATGCTGGTAACTATAAAGCAGATCCGAAATTAATTGAACGTGATTTTCATGATTGGTTCTATTCATTCGGAATTATAGGATTTATTTTACTGGTAGTTCCGTTCGTATACTTTGGTATTAAATTCATCGCATGTGTATTTACTAAGTTTAAACAAATATTTACAGTGAGGTACGCAATGGTAATTGCAGCGATCCTGTTAGGATTAGGTATCTCATTTATCGCTGGGCATATTTTAATGGCACCTGGAGTAAGTTTTTACTTAGTATTACTCATGGCATATTTAATAGTTGACTTGGAAATTGAATGAATGTTATTAATCGACATATTTACGTTTCTTGGCATTATCGCCGCTGCTATTTCTGGTACATTAGTTGGTTTAAAAAAAGATTTAGATTTATTCGGTGTCCTTTGTTTAGCTGTAGCTACTGCGCTCGGCGGCGGTATTATTCGTGATATTATGATCGGTAACCTGCCTCCTGTCGCATTTGTAAAACCTATTTACTTTTTCGTAAGCGTATTATCAGCACTATTTACTTGTATGTTTTTTGAGCGTATCAATAAACTTCAAGTCGTTATTATGCTTTCTGATGCTGTTGGCTTAGGTGTTTTTACAGCCATTGGTGCAAATGCGGCAATGTCACATCATGTTGATGCCTCATTTTTAGTTGTTTCAATGGGAGTCATTACGGGTATTGGAGGCGGTATTTTGCGTGATATATGCGCTCAAGATATCCCTTACGTATTCCGAAAAGAAATTTACGCAATCGCTTCTATATTAGGAGCAATTAGCTTCTTAATCACACATGCAATGGGGGCGCACGTATTAGCTTTCTATGTTTGTTTATTAGTAACATTCATTATTCGTGTCGTCACTGTAATATATAATGTACATTTCCCTGTTTTCTTTAAAACACATGCTAAAATTAATAAAGGTCATTAAATGCTTGGGGTTTTTAAAAAACATACTCATAAAACAAACACCAGTATAATTGAATTAAGTAAGGAACAACAAATAACCTTTAACGTACCTGCTAATTCTGAATTAAGGATTCAAATGGAGATGCTACATATTTCAAAGGAAGATTTACAAATTGTAAAAGTACTACAGCCTTTTATTTATGAGGAAATAGATTGGATTACCGAAAAATTCTATGCCAATATTACAAAACAACCTAATTTAATTACTATTATTGAACGTTACAGCTCTATTCCAAAACTAAAACAAACTTTAAAAACACATATTAAAGAATTATTCAGTGGAGATATGCACGAAGATTTTATTGAACAACGTGTCAGAATTGCCAAAAGACATGTACAAATTGGCTTACATAGAAAATGGTATACTGCTGCCTATCAAGAATTATTCCGTTCCATCATAAAGATTTTACAAACAAAGATTACAATAATCGATGATTTTTCGCATTCTATAAATGTAATAAATAAATTATTCACACTTGAACAAGAGCTTGTTCTTGCAGCTTATGAATCTGAGTATGAACGAATTCAAAAAGAACATGAAAAAGAAAAAGAAATAACGGCTATGACAATTACACATATTGCAAATGAACTAGCAGCTGTATCTGAAAAAACAAGCTCTTCGATTCAAAAATTAACTGCTAAATCCGAAACTATTGTAGAAATTGCCAAAACCGGTACATCATTAGCAACAACATCGGAAGAAAAAGCTAATAAAGGTAAAGAACAATTAAATCAGCAAAACAAACGAATGGGATACATTCAAACAAATATGGAAACTATCATTACAGATACTCATGAACTTCTCAATATTTCTAACAAAATTAACGAAATCATAGATATCGTTAAATCAATTGCAGAACAAACAAATTTACTAGCACTAAATGCTGCTATTGAATCTGCACGTGCTGGAGAGTTTGGCAAAGGTTTTTCTGTTGTAGCTGGAGAAATCCGAAAATTATCAGAGCAAACGAAAGAATCCATCTCCAACGTTACAAAGCTCGTTGAAAAAACAAATGAACAGATTATTCATGTTTCTTCTTCTGTAAAACAAATTAGTTCACTCGTATCTGAAGGAACTGATAGTATGTACGCGACAGATCAATACTTCCATGAAATCGTAAAAGATATGTCTAATTCAAAAGAACAGAATAAAAAAATTGAAAATGAATTAGAAGCTATTTCGCAAGTAATGAAGGGCATTCAAGACGATTCTTCAAAAATGGCTCTAACAGCTGATAGTTTACAACTAGAACTAAACCGATAAATGATTGGTGCGATGCTTGCATTTTTTGTTTATAGTTGTTGGTCAGCGTTTGAAACAAGTAAGCAATTTTTTGGAGGAAGTACAACGAGTGTAACAATCGTATTGGCAATTTTCGTCATCCTCATATTGCTAGTGGCATCAATTTTACAATATCGCTTTACAGATAAACAATTTTTTATTTTTCTTATGAGCGTATCTATAGTTGTGAGAGTTAGTATGGTTTTATTTGTAGATGTCCCGATCATCGGTGATATGAAAGCGATGTATGAGTCTGCAAAGCAGATTGCAATTGGCAATAATATAGAGAATGTAACACAGTTACCCTTTATCATTTATGAATCGATAGTTATTCGTATATTTGGTGATACGATATTTGTTTTACAGTTATTCAATATTTTGTTCTGTACAGGAACCGCATTTTTAATTTATCGTAATGCTGCCATAGTTTTTGGGGAAGAATGTGGTCGCATTGCGTCCGTATTTTACGCTTTATATATTCCAAATATATTTATGAGTTCCTTATTAGCGCCTGAGTCACTCGCAATATTTTTATTTTATTTTGCTTGTTACATACTTTTATATAAAGGATTAGATCATCCTTATATGTGGGTGCTTTCAGCGGTTTTATTTGCATTTAGCAATATGATTTTCCCAATGGGATTATTTCTTCCTATATTTATTGCGGTATATGTGTTGTTAATTGAATTGTTTCAATCAGCAACGAAACAAAAGATACTATTAAAGATGATAGGGATGCTTATTCTATTTTATAGTGTTCATTTTGGCGTGAGTTACGGAATTAAGACGATGGGAATGTCACAATATACGATTTCGAATGAGACGTATGTTCAATCGGTTTTAATTGGTAAAAATCAAAAAGAGGAAAAAACAACGGAAAATCAAACTGTAATAGAACACATTGATCAAAAGTTAAAAGAGATTGAGAGTGAAAGATTTAAACTGCTAAAACCAGTAATGAATCAGTTTTCAGATGAGGGAATAAATTCTATTCTATTCAAATGTGAAAAGCTGATATATATAGCAATAACATTATTCATGGCTATAGCTTTATTACATTTCCTTATTAAGAAACAAAAGAATGAAGGATACATGTTGTTCTTATTGTTGATTAGCGGATATGTATTGCTAAAAATCTTTCAAGTAGATATGGCATACTATAATATTATTATGCCAGCATTGTTTATTTTACAAAGCTTTGGTGTTTATATGAGTTATGTATATTGTCAAAAAATATTTTTTAGAAAATAAATGGAAAAGAAATTTATGAGAGAATCAAAAGCAATTAAAACAACACGTGTTTTTCCAAATGATTTAAACAACCATCAAACATTATTTGGTGGCAAATTATTAGCTGAAATTGATAGTATTGCTTCTATTGCAGCAGCAAGACATAGTCGTAAGCATTGTGTGACAGCATCCATTGATTCTGTTGATTTTTTAACACCTATTCATCAAGCTGACTCTGTTTGTTACGAGGCATTTGTTTGCTATACTGGGAAATCATCTATGGAAGTCTTCGTGAAGATAATTGCAGAAAATTTATTAGAGGGAGAACGCCGTATCGCCGCTACTTGCTTTATTACATTCGTAGCATTACAAGATGGCAAACCTTCTTCTGTACCTCAAGTATTACCAGAAACTGAGGAAGAGCATTGGTTGCATAAAACTGGTTCCGATCGTGCTGAGACCCGAAAAAAAGGACGTTTAAAAAGCAAAGAAATGGCTGAGGTATTAACTTTAAATAAACCTTGGAGTGTATAAATGCTAGGAGCCAATTCAATGGGAACTGTTAACTTTGCTGAAACTATTTTTAATTACTTTTTCATATTCGCGGTTTTTGGTGTATATCAATATGGCTTACGTGAAGTTAGCTTAATTAAAAATGATAAAAAGAAAGTTTCTCAATTATTCACAAGTCTCTATGTAATTAATGTTACAACTAGCCTTTTAGCTTTATGTGCTTTTTTAACCTTTAGTTATATTGGATATGGAAATGAAAGCTTATTTCCTGTTCTTCTTATTTTTGGCTTCAATTTTATTTCCAATCTATTTTATGTGGAATGGTTCAATGAAGCGTATGAAAATTATGACTTCATCACTAAAAAAACAGTTGTTGTTCGACTAATTTATGTTGTACTGCTTTTCTGCCTAGTTCATGGAGTGGATGATTATAAAACATTCGCAGGTTTATTAGCGCTATCAACATTTTTAAATCATTCTATTAGCTTTGTATATGTGAAACGTCAAGTAAAGTTTGATTTTTCTAACTTAACCATTATCCCGCATTTAAAACCGTTGCTATTAGTTGTCATTTTTTCAAATGCTAATATTTTATATACACAATTAGATCGTCTTGTATTAGGTGAATATGCTGGAAAAGCAGAGGTCGCTTACTACGTTATGGCTTTTCAAATTATGACTATTATTAATACACTTATGTTAAGCGTTGTACAAGTAACGATTCCACGGCTTTCTTACTTATCAGGAAATGCATCTGAAAGTGAGTATGAATCTTTGTTAAACAAAATTTCAAAAGTGTATTTTATCACCCTATTTCCCGCCGCAATTGGTTTAATGCTCATTGCTCACGGAGCTGTTGTCATTTATGGTGGATCAGAATTTGCTGGGGCTGGCAATACATTAATTGTGTTCGCTTTCTATATGATTACAGTTGGTATTGAATCTATTTTATCGAATCAAATTATTTATGTTAAAAAGAAGGAAGGTATTTTAGTACGCTTTTTATTCATTTGCGGGTTTATTAACCTAGCATCCAATATTGCACTAATATTCTTCCATGTGCTTACACCAGCGACAGCAATTTTCACAACTACAATTGCTAACAGTTTATTAATTGTACTTGAATATATTTATGTTAAAAAGAAATTAAAAGTGAATTATACATTATTTGATATGCAAAAACTTAAATATCTATTTTATTCACTAACATTTGTACCAATAGCATTCGTTATTCGTATGTTCGTATCTGGGCAAATACTACAAGTCCTCCTAGTCATGATAGCATGCGGATTAACATATGCTCTTATCCTTTTCTTAACAAAGGATGAAATTCTCTTTACTCTAATAGAAAAAATACAAGCACGATTTAAAAAAGCTTAAATGGCTACTTGTGGCAGACGTGATGATATTCTTGACTTACTAAAATCACTTGAAAAACAAACTTACCAAAACTTTGAACTCATCGTAGTAGATCAAAATGATACTCCAATATCGGATCTCTTTGATGAATATAAAGAAAAATTTTCTATTAACTACATTTATACACCTATTAAAGGGTTATCTAGAGCTCGAAATACTGGATTAAAAGTAGCAGATGGCGATATCATCGCTTTTCCAGATGACGATTGTATTTATGAAACAAATGTTTTAGAAAGTATATTAGAAACTTTCAACTCCAATAACGATGTTCAGTTTATATCAACAAACACTACTAATGTTGAAGGAACTGGTTCTTTAATACTTGCACCTAATACAGACATTATTCTTAATAACAAATATGGATTTTTAGGGCCCTCTTTTACACTATTCTTTACAAAACAATTTGTACAAGATGTAGGTACATTCGACGAGGATTTAGGTGTTGGCTCTGGAACGATTTATGGAGCTGGTGAAGAAACCGACTTTGTTCTACGCGGTATGAAAAAAGACCACACTGGTTTATTTAGAAAAGATCTGTTCGTATACCATCCTGTAAAAGAAGAAGTTATAAATGAACAATCATTAAAACGTGCCATCTCTTATGCTGGCGGTTTTGGCAGAGTGATTCGCTTACATTATGGATTCCCTTATTTCTTACGTGCTGTTGCTGCTGCCACATTCCGTATGACACAAAATATTTCTAATGATAAACGCAAATTCCATGCAAATCGTTTACGCGGGATTATTCGTGGATATTTAAAATAAATGATGAGAAAAGCGTTAGTACTGGGAGCATCAGGAGCAATGGGGTATGCGATTACAAAGGAGCTATGTAATAGAGGGATTGATGTAGTTGCTTTTGCAAGAAATAAGGAGAAGTTAGAGAATTTATTTCAAGGAGAGGAACATATACAAACAGTAGCAGGAGATGTATTTGTAAAAGTGGATATAATAGATGCCGCGAAAGATGTAGATGTTATATTCCATGCTGTAAATATCCCATATTCAGATTGGGAAAAGAAGCAACCTAAATTATTAAGAAACATATTGGAAGTAGCAAAAGAGAGTGATAGTAAGTTAGGGATTGTTGATAATATTTATGCATATGGAAGGCAAAATCAAAGGGTCGTTAAAGAAGATGCTGAAAAGAATCCTCATACGAAGAAGGGGAAAATACGATTACAACTTGAAGCGATGGCAAAGCAGAGTAGCGTCAAAATGTTTATTGCTCATTTTCCTGATTTTTACGGTCCAAATGCGGAAAGCACACTTGTTCATCATACTTTACATGGCGTACTTGCAAATAAAGTGTCTAGCTTTGTTGGAGATAAAAGAATTGCGCGTGAGTATATTTTTACGCCAGATGGCGCAAAAGCGATGGTTGAATTAGCGTTATGTGAGGAGGCTTATGGACAACAGTGGAACATACCAGGTTGCGGTGTTATTACCGGAGAAGAGATGATGCAATATATACGCGAATTGACGGGATATACAAAACAAGTTATGACCGTAAAAAGAGGTATAATAAAGTTAATTGGTTTATTTGATAAGCAGATGAAAGAATATGTAGAAATGCTTTATTTGACAGAAGAACCGGTTGTATTAAGTGGAGAAAAATATGAAATGTTCATTGGGAAAGTACCTAAAACATCTTATCGCGAAGGATTAAAGGAAACAATCTTATCTATGCAAAAGAAATAAATGTCGCCAAGAAGAGCAGTCAAACAAGAGTTAACAAGAGAAATGATTATGAACGTAGCAAGAGATTTATTTGTACAACAAGGATATCAGCACACTTCAATGCGTAAAATTGCGACGGAACTAGGGTATAGCCATGGTTCAATTTATTACCATTTTAAAAATAAAGCTGAACTTTTTTATGCGATGGTAGAACAAGACTTTCAATTGTTAAATGAAAAGTTAGATGAAATTAGTAAAAGAAACTTATCTCAAGAGGAGCAGTTAAAAGCAGTTTTATTTGGTTTTATAGAGTTTGGTTTGAAAAATCAAAGTCATTATGAAATTATGTTTTTAATTAAAAACGATGAGTTAAAGGAATGTTTTGCAGACGGCCCAAATGTTAGTTATGAAAAATTTGCAAAGGTTGTTTTTTCTTTATGTAATAAAAAAATAGATACAATGACGATATGGTCTGTCTTTTTATCATTACATGGGTTTGTCGCACATTATTGTGGAAGTGGGCAAACATTTGAAGAATTAAAGGGGCTTGCTCAAGTGCATGTAGAGTTTATTTCAAAATCGCTTCTAATGTAGATGAGCTTATTAACTGTTGAAAAATTAGGCCATACATTTGGTGATCGTACATTATTTAAAGATGTATCCATGCGCTTACTCGCAGGAGAACACGTTGGATTAGTTGGAGCAAACGGTGTTGGCAAATCAACATTTATGAATATAATTACTGGTCAACTTATCCATGATGAAGGCCGAGTTGAATGGACACCTGGTACAAATTATGGTTACTTAGACCAACATACAATTTTAACACCTGGCCGCACAATTCGTGACGTATTAGCAGATGCGTTTTTACCTTTATTTGAACAAGAAAAAGCTTTAAATGAAGTTACAGAAAAAATGGGAACTGCTACACCTGAAGAATTAGAAGAGCTTCTTGAGCAAATGGCAGAAATACAAGATGCTCTTGAAGCAGGCGGTTTCTATTTATTAGATATGAAAATTGAGGAAGCAGCGCGTGGTCTTGGAATTGACGCAATTGGTTTAGATCGTGATGTTGCCGCATTAAGTGGTGGACAACGTACAAAAGTGTTACTTGCAAAGTTACTACTTGAACAACCAGAAGTATTACTATTAGATGAACCTACCAACTATCTAGACGTTGAACATATTCATTGGTTAACAAATTATTTAAAAGAATATCCACATGCATTCCTATTAATTTCCCATGATACGGAATTTATGAATAAATGTGTCGATATTATTTTCCATCTAGAATTCACAAAAATGACGCGTTATACAGCGACATATGAAAAATTCCTAGAACTAGCGGAAATTAATAAAAACCAACATATTAATGCTTACGAAAAACAAAAAGAGTTTATTAAAAAACAAGAAGATTTTATTGCGAAAAATAAGGCTCGCTACTCAACGACAGGTCGTGCAAAGAGTCGTCAAAAACAACTCGATCGTATGGAACGTATCGATCGTCCTGAAACAGCAATTAAACCTGAATTCTCATTTAAAGAGAGTCGCGCAAGTAGCCGATTCGTCTTTGAAGGAGAAAATGTAGAGATTGGATACACACATCCGTTATTACCAAAATTAACGATGACAATCGAACGTGGTGAAAAAATTGCTATCGTTGGATGTAATGGGGTCGGTAAGTCCACACTATTAAAGACGATTTTAGGTAAGATCAAACCATTAAGCGGAAAAACAAGTCTTGGTGACTTCTTAAATCCATCATACTTCGAACAAGAAGTAAAAGCTGATAATATAACACCAATTGATGATGTTTGGAATACATTCCCTAGCATGGACCAACACCAAGTACGTGCAATGTTAGCAAAATGCGGTTTGAAAAATGAACATATTTCTCGTCCACTGAACCAATTAAGCGGTGGTGAACAAGCAAAGGTTCGTTTATGTAAGCTAATGGGGGAAGACAGCAACTGGTTACTATTTGACGAGCCGACGAACCACCTTGATGTTACGGCAAAAGAGGAACTAAAAAAGGCGATGAAAGCATATAAAGGAACAATTCTTCTTGTATGCCACGAACCCGATTTTTATGAAGATTGGATAACAAAAACTTGGGATGTAGAAAAATGGGCCCAAGAAAATTCTTAAATGTCAAAATTAATGTTCGCCATTTCACTTATCATTTTAGCTTTCTCTATTCGATTAATCTGGATTCTTAATATCCAAACTCCTGTCGAATCAGATTTTGGTATGATGTACAATGCTGCTGTGCAAGCAACTAAAGGAGATTTCAGTTTTGCCCAAAGCACATATTATACTTCATGGGTTTACCAACTTGGATTTACAATGTACGAAGCTTTTATTATTAATTTGTTTGGTGAAGGAACTTTCCTTCTAAAGCTCTTAAATGTATTCTATTGCACTGGAACAACATTTCTCGTTTACAAAATAACTTCTCACATATTCAATGAGTGGTCTGGACGCATGGCTGGGTTACTATATGCATTATATATCCCAAGTATTGTGCTAAGCTCAGTCCTAACAAATCAACATCTTGCTACATTCCTATTTTATCTTGGATTTTATTTATTAATTACAAGAGGCTTAAGCCATAAATATATGTGGATTTTTATAGGGATTTCGCTTTCTTTAGGTGATATCATGCGTCCTCTTGGCGGTATTATCCTAATTGCAGTAACTATATATGTCTTTTTACAAGGTATATTAGGAAAATCAAAACAAGATATTTTCACTTCTATAAAAAAACTTTGTGGGATTTTCGTTGTATTTTACCTTGTTCATTACATTATAAGTTATTCGTTTATATCTGCGGGAATTACACAATATCCACTATCTAACCGTGATCCTCTCTGGAAGTTTACAGTAGGATTTAATCACGAAACAAAAGGTGGCTATTCTGCAGCAGATGCGGAATATATTATGTCCCTTGAGATTGGCGAAGAACGAAAAGCTGCTGAAAAGAAACTGATTCAAGAACGATTAGCTGATCCACAAAAGGTTTTATCGTTATTTGGTGATAAGTTCATACTCATGTGGGCAGATTACGACTCGGCCCCAGTATGGAGTCTACTAACACTCGGGAACACAGATAATGATATGATTACTTTAAAAGACGATCTTACGAAATATGAAAAGTATATATACACTACAGCTATGCTATTCAGCACATTAGCACTTCTTTATCTCACATTAACTAAGCAAAACAACACGCATTACACACTATTTTTATTATTAATAATTGGTTACGTAACTGTTCATTTCTTAATCGAATACCAAACAAGATATCGATACTTCATCATGCCTAGCTTTACAATCATTCAAAGCTATGGGCTATATTTATGCTATCGATTTATATCAAACAGAAAAACCTCAAAAGTATAAATGGAGAAACTCTTAAAGTTTGGTTTAGTAGGAATCTTTAATACACTCATTACAATTATTAGCTTTTGGATATTTTTAAAATTCGGGATGAACTATCTTGTTGCGAATACCATTGCCTATTTAATTGGTGTTGCCAATAGCTACTATTGGAATAAAAATTGGGTGTTTAAACCTAATAATAAAAGCACGTCAATGTTCTTTAAATTTCTAACTGTAAATTTAATTGTATTGGCTTTTAATACATTATGTTTGTTTATATTAGTAGATAAACTTGCCTTGAATGCATCTATTGCACAAATCTTCGCAATTGGTGTCGGAATGGTTATAAATTTTGTCCTTAATAAAATTTGGACATTCAACCAAACCGAAAAGGCCACTAATTAAATGGAAAAATTAATTTCGGTTGTAGTTCCTATGTACTTCGAGGAAGAAGTAGCACAGGAATGTTATAATCGTTTAAAGTCCGTTATGCTTCAAAATAATATTAATTATGAATTTGTCTTTGTAAACGATGGTAGTACAGATCGTACAATGGACATTTTGTCTGAGATTGCAGCAAATGATTACCGTACAAAGATTGTTAATTTTGCACGTAACTTCGGACATCAAATAGCTGTTACAGCGGGTATTGCTGCTGCAAAAGGTGACGCTATTGTAATTATAGATGCAGATTTACAAGATCCACCAGAAGTTATTCCTGAGCTTATTGCCAAATGGGAAGAAGGATATGAAGTTGTTTATGCAAAACGTAAACAACGTAAAGGTGAAACTTGGTTTAAACTTTTAACTGCTAAATATTTCTATAAATTCTTAAACTACATGTCTGATATCGATATCCCAAAAGATACAGGTGACTTCCGAATCATCGATCGCAAAGTAGCTGATGTGTTCAATCAAATGACAGAACGAAATCGCTTTATTCGCGGTATGATGTCTTGGGTTGGCTTCCGACAAACGTATGTTGAATATGAACGTGACGAGCGTTTTGCTGGCGAAACAAAATATCCATTAAAGAAAATGATTAAATTTGCATCAGACGGTATCATTGCGTTTTCGACAAAACCGTTACGTATCGTTATGTCTTTAGGCTTATTATCAGTTCTCATTTCTATAATTGTCTTGCTGTATACAATTACTGTGAAAATCATCGGCGATGGTACTCAAACAGGTTGGGCATCCATTATGGTCGCTATTACATTCTTTAGCGGCATTCAGTTACTTGGTCTTGGAATCGTCGGTCAATATATTGCTCGTATTTATGACGAAAGTAAAAACCGTCCGATTTATATCGTGAAAGAAACGATTAATATTGAACAAGAAGAGGCTGCACAGAAAAAAGAAACAGTGAATGCATAAATGAAAGAAAAAGAGCGCTTAATTATAGAGATGGCTATGAAGTTATTTGCGACTAAGGGTGTAAATGCAACATCAGTGCAGGAAATTGTCACAGCTTGTGGTATATCTAAGGGAGCTTTTTATTTATACTTTAAATCGAAAGATGAGCTTTTATTAGCAATACTTCGATATTATTATGACAAGATTCAAAATAAAATGATAGATATTGAAAAAGAATCACTATTACCGCGTGAAAAATTTGAAAAACAATTGCACTGTCAGTTTAATGATATACAAAAGCATAAGGAATTTATTATTATGCATGCGAGGGAAAATGCTATTCCATTTAATAAAGAAGTAGAAGAATTTATGATGCGGATGAAATTGGAATCTCATGCATTTTATCGAAATAGTTTGTTGTCTATTTATGGTGACAAGGTTATGCCGTATTTATTAGATTTAGTAATTATGGTAGAAGGGATCTGCCGTGGATATTTAGAACTAATTATTTTACAAGCGCCAGAAATTGATTTGTCCTATGTATCGGCTTTTATTTTAAAAAGGGTGGATCATTTAGTAGATGGACTTATAGAATCTTCGGAAGAACCAGTTTTACATGAAGAAAGACTTGGAGAGTTTCTTTGTAAATCAGAGCTTATTAAAGAACAAGTTAAGGAGCATTTTTTAAAAGAAATCATTGTTTTTAAGCGTACATTAGCTGATCAATTAGAAGATGATGAATTACTTATTACGCTAGATGTTTTAGAGGCAGAAATGAGATTGCCAAATCCAAGGGTCCCAGTCATTCAAGGGATGTTGTCTAATTTAGACGTATACCCAAATTTAAAAGAGTTCCGTTTGAGACTCATGGGGTATTACAATATAAAAAGGTAAATGAACAAAATCATCAATTTCTCATTAAAAAATAAGTTCGCAGTTTGGCTACTAACCATTATTGTTACCATTGCAGGGATATATTCTGGGCTTAACATGAAACTGGAAACAATTCCTGATATTACAACACCTGTTGTAACAGTAACTACGGTTTATCCTGGTGCTACACCAGAAGAAGTAGCTGACAAAGTTTCAAAACCGATGGAAGAGCAATTGCAAAATTTAAGCGGTGTAAACGTTGTTAGTTCATCATCTTTTCAAAACGCATCTTCTATTCAAGTAGAGTATGATTTTGATAAAAATATGGAAAAGGCCGAAACAGAAATTAAAGAAGCTCTCGCGAATGTAAAACTTCCTGAAGGCGTAAAAGATCCGAAAGTTTCACGAGTAAACTTTAATGCTTTTCCTGTTATTTCGTTAAGTGTAGCAAGTAAAAATGAATCTTTAGCTACGTTAACAGAAAATGTAGAAAAAAATGTTGTTCCAGGATTAAAAGGACTTGATGGTGTTGCATCTGTTCAAATTTCAGGTCAACAAGTAGATGAAGTACAACTTGTCTTTAAGAAAGATAAGATGAAAGAATTAGGTTTAAGTGAAGATACTGTAAAAAATGTGATTAAAGGATCGGATGTATCTTTACCACTTGGCTTATATACATTTAAAGACACGGAAAAATCAGTTATTGTAGATGGAAATATTACAACAATTAAAGCATTAAAAGAGCTAAAAATCCCAGCTGTACCTTCAGCACCTAGCGCTCAAGGTAATCAAAATGCTGGAGCCGGTGCACAAACGCCGCAAATGAATCCAGCCGCTATGAATGAAATTCCAACAGTTACATTAGACGAAATTGCTGACATTAAAGAAGTTGGGAAAGCAGAATCTATTTCTCGAACGAATGGAAAAGAAGCAATTGGAATTCAAATTGTGAAGGCCGCTGATGCAAATACGGTTGATGTTGTAAATGCAGTGAAAGATAAAGTAAAAGACCTTGAGAAAAAATATAAAGACTTAGAAATCATCTCAACATTCGACCAAGGTGCACCGATTGAGAAATCAGTTGAAACAATGCTTAGCAAAGCAATTTTCGGGGCTATCTTTGCGATTGTTATTATTATGTTGTTCCTACGAAATATCCGAACAACATTAATCTCTGTCGTTTCTATACCACTTTCTTTATTAATTGCTGTTTTAGTTATAAAGCAAATGGATATTACGCTTAACATTATGACGCTTGGAGCAATGACAGTCGCTATCGGACGCGTTGTCGATGACTCAATTGTTGTTATAGAAAATATTTATCGACGTATGTCGTTATCAGAAGAGAAACTACGCGGAAAAGATTTAATTCGTGAAGCTACGAAGGAAATGTTTGTCCCAATTATGTCTTCTACTATTGTAACCATTGCTGTATTCTTACCTCTTGGACTTGTAAAAGGTATGATTGGTGAAATGTTCTTACCATTCGCCTTAACTATCGTCTTCGCTTTATTAGCATCGTTACTAGTAGCAGTTACAATCGTACCAATGCTAGCTCATTCTTTATTTAAAAAAGAGAGCATGAGAGAAAAAGAAGTACATCATGAAGAGAAACCAAGTAAATTAGCAAACGGTTATAAACGCATACTTGCATGGGCTTTAAATCATAAAATCATTACATCAAGTATCGCTGTCCTTCTATTAGTTGGTAGTCTCGCACTTGTGCCGATTATCGGTGTAAGTTTCTTACCTTCTGAAGAAGAAAAAATGATTATTACAACGTACAATCCAGAGCCAGGTCAAACGTTAGAAGACGTTGAAAAAATTGCAACGAAAGCTGAGAAACACTTCCAAAATAATAAAGACGTCAAAACAATTCAATTCTCATTAGGTGGCGAAAACCCAATGAGTCCTGGTCAATCAAATCAAGCAATGTTCTTCGTTCAATATGATAATGATACGAAAAACTTTGAAAAAGAAAAAGAACAAGTCGTGAAAGATTTACAAAAGATGTCTGGAAAAGGCGAATGGAAAAACCAAGATTTCGGAGCAAGTGGCGGTAGTAATGAAATTAAGCTATACGTTTATGGAGATAGCTCTGAAGAAATTAAGCCTGTCGTGAAAGACCTTCAAAATATCATGAAGAAAAACAAAGATTTAAAAGACGTTGACTCTAGTATTGCAAAAACATATGCAGAGTACACTTTAGTAGCAGATCAAGAAAAGCTAAGTAAAATGGGTCTAACGGCCGCTCAAATTGGAATGGGCCTTTCTAATCAACATGATCGCCCTGTTTTAACAACAATTAAAAAAGACGGTAAAGATGTAAATGTATATGTAGAAGCTGAAAAACAAAATTATGATACAATCGATGATTTAACAAATCGAAAAATTACAACACCACTTGGCAATGAAATTGCTGTTAAAGATGTAATGACTGTAAAAGAAGGTGAAACTTCTAACACAGTAAAACATCGTGATGGTCGCGTTTATGCAGAAGTTAGTGCGAAATTAACATCGGATGACGTTTCAAAAGCATCTGCTGCAGTTCAAAAAGAAGTAGATAAAATGGATCTTCCTTCTGGCGTAGATGTTTCTATGGGTGGCGTTACAAAAGATATTGAAGAATCATTCAAGCAACTTGGCTTAGCGATGTTAGCTGCGATTGCCATTGTATACTTCGTTCTTGTCGTTACATTTGGCGGTGCTCTTGCACCATTCGCAATTTTATTCTCGCTACCATTTACAATTATCGGAGCTCTTGTTGCCTTATTAATCTCTGGTGAAACGTTAAGTGTATCTGCAATGATCGGTGCGCTTATGTTAATCGGTATCGTTGTAACAAACGCAATCGTGCTTATTGACCGTGTTATTCATAAAGAAAATGAAGGTTTATCAACACGTGAAGCATTATTAGAAGCTGGTGCAACACGCCTACGTCCTATTTTAATGACTGCAATTGCAACAATTGGGGCTCTTCTCCCACTTGCATTAGGATTCGAAGGCAGCGGCTTAATTTCTAAAGGACTTGGTGTAACCGTAATTGGTGGATTAACGAGTTCAACGTTATTAACACTTCTTATCGTTCCAATCGTTTATGAAGTATTAAGCAAGTTTAAAAAGAAAAAAGTAAAATAAATGGCTGTAAATGAAAAGGTAGAATTGGCTACATTTGCTGGAGGATGCTTCTGGTGCATGGTTTCGCCATTTGAAGAGATGGAAGGTATTATAAAGGTTGTTTCTGGCTATACAGGTGGTCATAAAGAAGATCCAACCTATAAAGAAGTTTGTTCAGAAACGACGGGACATTATGAAGGGGTACAAATTACATTTGATGCAAATAAAATGCCGTATGAAGAGTTGCTTCAAATATATTGGAGACAAATTGATCCAACTGACGTCGGCGGACAATTCCACGACCGTGGACAGTCTTATGAAACAGTGATTTTTTATCATAATGAAGAACAACAGAAAAAGGCAGAGGCATCAAAAGAAGAACTTGCGAAGAGCGAGCGCTTTTCAAAGCCAATTGCGACAAAAATATTGCCAGCTGCTACATTTTATCCAGCTGAAGAATATCATCAAGGATATCATAAGAAAAATACATTCCGCTATGAGCTATATCGTAAAGGATCGGGAAGAGATGCTTTTATTAAACAACATTGGCCAAAGGATAATGCTCATTTAAAAGAAAAACTCAATGAGATGCAGTTTTATGTAACACAGGAAAACGGTACAGAACCACCATTTCGAAATGAGTATTGGAATCATAAAGATGAAGGTCTTTATGTAGATATCGTTTCAGGCGAGCCATTGTTTACTTCTATAGATAAATTTGATAGTGGATGTGGCTGGCCCAGCTTTACGAAACCGGTGATGTCAGCTAGTGTGAAAGAAAAAATGGATGTTAGTCATAATATGACGCGCACGGAAGTGAGAAGTAAGGAAGGAGATTCACATCTTGGGCATGTATTTCCAGACGGTCCAGGACCAAATGGCCTTCGTTATTGTATAAATTCAGCAGCTCTTCGATTTATCCCAAAAGGGGAGTTAGAGAAAGAAGGATATGGTGATTGCCTAATCTTGTTTGGAGATAAAAAATAAATGTTAATTGGTGGAATTGCTATTACACTATTTAAATATTTACCAGTATTAACGATACAAATTTCACAATTGATTTATCAATTTAACGTATTTTTAAGAAATCCACCGGATAGTGAATTGATTAAGTATGCAGTTAATGCTGTCAATCATATGGAACTTTCGAAATATGTAGGACAAGGCGTAGACATTTTGTATAAATCTATTACAAATGTTGGTAAGTTCGGCCTTCAAGTTTTACTTTCTTTAATTTTAAGTTTATTTTTCTTGTTGGAAAAGGCCCGTATCGTTGCTTTTACTGCAAAGTTTAAAGAAAGCAGGCTTGCAATTTTCTATCATGAAATTGAGTACTTCGGGAAGAAATTTGCACGTTCATTCGGAAAAGTAATTGAAGCACAATTTTTAATTGCGGTTGTTAACTGCGTTTTATCTGTTATTGCATTATGGATATTAGGATTTCCACAATTATTAGGTTTAGCGTTAATGATCTTCTTACTCGGTTTAATTCCAGTAGCTGGGGTTATTATTTCGTTATTCCCGCTTTGTATGATTGCTTACAATATCGGCGGTATTATGTACGTTGTTTATATTTTAGTTATCGTAACAGTTATTCATGCACTTGAAAGTTACGTATTGAATCCGAAGTTTATGTCCCAAAAAACAAATTTACCAATTTTCTATACGTTTATGGTATTAATTTTCTCAGAGCACTTTTTAGGTGTGTGGGGACTTATTATCGGTATTCCAATCTTCATTTTCTTATTAGATGTTTTAGATGTAACGAGTGATGAAATGGAGAAGGATATTGAAAAAAATAGAGTGAAGTAAATGACAAGTACAATGACTCCATATTTCGGAATCGTCGTTTCATTAATCGCATACGGAATCGGAACATTATTATTTAAGCATTCAAAAGGGTTCTTCCTATTTACACCGTTATTCGTAGCAATGGTATTAGGAATTGTTTTTCTAAAAGTAGGTAACTTTACTTTTGAGGAATATAATACTGGCGGGAAGATGATTAGTTTCTTCTTAGAGCCAGCAACAATCGCATTTGCCATTCCATTATATAAACAAGTTGATAAGTTAAAAAAATATTGGTGGCAAATTTTATCGGCTATCGTGGTTGGATCTATTTGTTCAGTAATTGTCGTGTTCATTGTGGCAAAGGCAATTGGTTTAGATACAGCAGTAATGAATTCGATGTTACCACAAGCTGCAACAACAGCAATTGCATTACCAATCTCTGAAAGTATTGGTGGTATTCCAGCAATAACATCGTTTGCAGTTATTTTTAACGCAGTTATCGTATACGCATTAGGAGCATTATTTTTAAAAACATTTAGAGTGAAACATCCAATTGCAAAAGGTCTAGCACTTGGAACAGCAGGTCATGCATTAGGTGTTGCGGTAGGAATTGAAATGGGTGAAGTAGAGGCAGCTATGGCAAGTATTGCTGTAACAGTAGTTGGGGTTGTAACAGTTGTTGTCATACCGATGTTCATGCCATTCATTGGATAGATGAGTACGAAAAAAGTATATAGTTTTTTATCACAAGCATTCATATTCTCAGCTATTATGTTAATTTCTAATATTATTGCAACACATTTACCAATTCCGATGCCTTCATCAGTAATCGGGTTAGTCATTTTATTTAGTCTATTATGCTTAAAAGTTATTAAATTAGAGCAAGTTGAATCACTCGGAACAGCTTTAACAGGTATTATCGGATTTCTTTTCGTCCCATCAGGTATTTCAGTTATTAATTCTCTTGGTGTAATGGGACAATATTTTGTACAAATACTAACTGTAATTGTTGTCGCAACAGTTATTTTACTCGCTGTAACAGGATTATTTGCACAATTCATTTTAGGAAAAGATGATAAAGAGACAAAAGATACAAAAGAATTGAAAGTAGTCAATAAAGGACGCAAGCACGGAAAAGTTGCGTAATTGTTAAAAGTATTAGTAGTTGATGATGAGATGTTAGCACGTGATGAGCTAAAGTATTTATTAGAAAGAACGAAAGAAGTCGAGATAATTGGTGAGGCTGATTGTGTGGAAGACGCATTAGAGGAACTAATGAATAATAAACCAGATATTGTATTTCTGGATATTCAATTATCTGATGATAATGGATTTGAAATCGCAAATATATTAAAAAAGATGAAAAATCCCCCTGCGATTGTATTTGCAACGGCCTATGATCAATACGCATTACAAGCATTTGAAGTAGATGCGTTAGATTATATTTTAAAACCATTCGATGAAGAACGTATTGTACAGACATTGAAGAAATATAAAAAGCAAAAACAAGCGAAAATAGAAACGAAGCAAGAAGTAAAGGGTGGAGATGTAACAGCAGAGATGCATAAATTAGCATTGCCAATTGAGGAATCAATCGTACTTGTGAATATTGAAGATATTATATATGTCGGACTCTTAGATGGGAAAGTAACAGTAAAAACAATGAGAGAAACATATGTAACACACGATACACTTGTAATTTTGGAAAAGAAGCTGCCACAAGCAAGTTTTATGCGTGTTCATCGTAGTTTTATTGCAAATATTAATCATATTACAGAAGTACAGCCGTGGTTCAATTCTACTTATAATTTAATTATGAAAGAAGGATCGAAAGTACCTGTTAGCCGTACATATGCAAAAGAACTCAAGAAGCTGCTTCGTATTTAAATGTTAAATTTAGTACTCATGATGATTGAACGCGTCGGACTTATCGTTATTTTAGGTTTTTTACTCTCTCATATTAAAACGTTTAGGCGCCTTCTCCACAGGCAGGACGGATATGTAGATAAGCTTAAGCTTATTTGTATTTTTTCGGTGTTTACAATTGTAAGCAATTACACTGGGATTGAAATAGCAGGAAATACGATTATGAATGAAAATTGGCTACAAGGTGTTTCTTCATCAAGTACCATTGCGAATACACGTATTATGGGCGTGGGTATTAGTGGTTTACTTGGTGGACCAATCGTAGGAGTTGGGGTAGGAGTTATCGCTGGTATTCATCGTTATATGCTCGGTGGTACGACAGCGCTAAGTTGTGCAATTTCTTCTATTTTAGCAGGGATTATAACAGGGTATATCGGATACATTTTCAAAAAATATAACCGTACAATTACACCTAAGTTTTCAGCGATTTTAAGTGTTGTTATCGTTTCTTTAGAAATGATTATGATCCTATTAATTGTAGAGGATGGAATGAGTATTGTGAAAACAATTGCGATACCGATGATCCTTGTAAATAGCTTTGGAAGTTTTATTTTACTTTCTATGATACAAGCTATTTTACGTCAGGAAGAGAACGCAAAAGCACTTCAGACTCATAAGGTATTACGTATTGCTGATAAAACATTACCGTATTTTCGTCAAGGCTTAACAGAAGAATCATGTAAGCATGTGGCACAAATTATTCACCGCTTTACAGGAACAGATGCGGTATCCTTAACAGATACAGAGAAAATATTAGCTCATGTTGGATTAGCATCAGATCACCATATTCCTTCACATAGTTTAATAACAGGTCTATCAAAAGAAGTGTTAAATACAGGGAAAATAATGAAAGCAAAATCACGTGAGGTTATTAATTGTCAACATGAAGGTTGTCCCTTGCAAGCGGCGATCGTTATTCCACTCACTTCACATGGAAATACGATAGGGACATTAAAACTGTATTTCAAAAATCCTAATCAGTTAAGTCGTGTGGAAGAAGAATTAGCAGAAGGGTTAGCAAAAATATTCTCTACACAACTTGAATTAGGCGAAGCTGAGTTGCAAAGTAAATTATTGCAAGATGCGGAGATAAAAGCATTACAAGCACAAATTAACCCGCACTTTTTATTTAATGCGATTAATACAGTATCAGCTTTATGCCGAACCGATGTAGAAAAAGCAAGGAAGTTATTATTACAGCTTAGTGTGTATTTCCGCTGTAATTTGCAAGGGGCACGTCAGTTATTGATTCCACTAGAACAAGAATTAAACCATGTACAGGCATACTTATCACTAGAACAAGCAAGGTTCCCAAATAAGTATGAAGTAAAGATGTATATTGAGGAAGAGCTAAAGACAACTTTAGTACCACCATTTGTTCTTCAATTATTGGTTGAAAATGCATTGCGACACGCCTTTCCAAAGAAACAGCCAGTATGCGAAGTAGAAGTGCATGTGTTTGAAAAAGAAGGTATGGTTCACTTTGTAGTGAAGGATAATGGGCAGGGAATTGAGATAGAACGTCTAGAACAATTAGGGAAAATGGTAGTTTCGTCAAAGAAAGGGACTGGAACAGCTTTATATAATATTAATGAACGTCTAGTTGGTTTATTTGGGAAAGACACGATGCTTCATATTGAAAGTGAATTAAACAAGGGGACGGAGATTACCTTTATAATTCCAAAAAAAGTAGGGGAGGAAGAACGGGTTGTTAAAAGTATTAGTAGTTGAATGAACATCAACACTGATGTACAAACAACAACAGAGGAGACAAAAGAGAAAAGATATAAAACATTGTTTGGTTCTGCACTAGGATACGCCGCAGAAGGTTTAGATATGCTGCTCTTATCTTTCGTACTCGTCTATATTTTAAAAGAGTTTCATTTAAGCCCTGTTGAAGGTGGAAACTTAACATTGGCTACGACAATTGGGATGCTCATTGGTTCTTATTTATTTGGATTTATCGCTGATTTATTTGGCCGTATCCGTACAATGGCCTTCACTATCTTACTATTTTCACTAGCAACAGCACTCATTTATTTCGCAACAGATTACTGGCAATTATTAATTCTTCGCTTTTTAGTTGGAATGGGAGTTGGTGGTGAATTCGGAATTGGAATGGCCATCGTAACTGAAACATGGTCAAAAGAAATGCGCGCTAAGGCAACATCAGTCGTTGCACTTGGATGGCAATTTGGTGTTTTAGTAGCTTCACTCCTTCCAGCATTTATTGTCCCACATTTTGGATGGAGAGCTGTTTTCTTATTCGGACTAATTCCAGCTTTACTAGCTGTTTATGTACGTAAAAGTTTAAGTGAACCGAAAATATGGGAGCAAAAACAACGCTACAAAAAGGAATTGTTACAAAAAGAAGCTGATGGTATTTTAACAACTACTGAAGCAGAACAACTAAAACAAATGAAAAAGTTCCCACTTCGAAAGTTATTTGCAAATAAAAAGGTAACAATAACAACAATTGGTCTTATTATTATGTCGTTTATCCAGAACTTCGGATATTATGGGATTTTCACATGGATGCCAACTATTTTAGCAAATAAATATAACTATACATTAGCAAAGGCAAGCGGTTGGATGTTCATTTCCACTATTGGGATGCTCATTGGAATTGCAACCTTTGGTATTCTGGCTGATAAAATTGGTCGTCGTAAAACTTTTGCAATCTATTATATCGGTGGTACTATATACTGTCTTATTTACTTCTTCTTATTCACAGATTCAACATTATTATTATGGGGAAGTGCATTGCTTGGATTCTTTGCAAATGGAATGATGGGCGGATTCGGAGCCATTTTAGCTGAAAACTATCCCGCTGAAGCTCGCTCTACAGCGGAAAACTTTATTTTCGGTACAGGACGTGGTTTAGCTGGATTTGGTCCTGTTATTATCGGTTTACTCGCTACAGGTGGTAACTTACTTGGAGCATTATCCTTAATTTTCATCATCTATCCCATCGGATTAATTACAATGCTATTATGTGTGCCAGAAACAAAGGGAAAAGTATTAGACTAAATGAAGAATCAAAAAACAGATTGGCCAGTATTTCTTATTAGTGGTGGTTCGCTTTTATTATTTGTAATCGCAGTTTTCTTAAATAAAGGTTATGTAGAGGGAGCTATTAATCGCAGTTTTGCATTTTCAATTAAGTACTTCGGGGCTTTTTGGCAGATTTTATTGTTAGGTACATTTATTGTTGCGATGTGTATGGCATTCTCGAAATATGGGAAGGTCAAACTAGGTAATTTAGAAAAACCTGAGATTAGTACAGCAAAATGGCTTGCTATTATTATGTCTACACTACTTGCCGGAGGTGGCGTTTTTTGGGCAGCGGCAGAACCAATGTACCATTTGATGACGGTGCCACCAATACATGAAGGCATATCTGCTGGAACGAAAGAAGCAGTCATGCCTGCTTTAGCACAAAGTTATATGCACTGGGGTTTCTTAGCTTGGACGATTTTAGGTACAATTAGTGCAGTAGTTATGATGTATGGGCATTATCATAAAGGTATGCCGTTAAAACCTCGAACGCTTTTATATCCTATTTTTGGAGAGAAATTGCGAAAGAGTTTGCTTGGAACGATGATTGATGCATTTGCAATTATTGCAGTAGCTGCAGGAACAATTGGTCCGATCGGATTTTTAGGCTTACAAGCAAGTTATGGCTTACAAGCATTATTCGGAATTCCCGACGTGTTTACTGCTCAATTAGCAATTATTATTTGTGTGGTAGCTGTTTCTACTATATCGGCAGTAACAGGTATTGATAAAGGGATTCAAATTATAAGTAATTTAAATGTTAGATTAGCAATTTTGTTAATGGCATTCATATTACTATTTGGACCAGGCGGATTTATTATTGATTCGTTTGTTTCTTCGTTTGGATTTTATGTAAGTGAGTTTATACCAATGAGCACATACCGAGGGGATACAGGTTGGTTAGGATCTTGGACAATCTTTTTCTGGGGATGGTTTATTGGATATGGACCGATGATGGCAATTTTAGTGAGTCGAATTTCAAGAGGAAGAACGATTCGCGAAATCATCGTTGCAATTGGAATTATTGCACCTATTATTACAACGTTTTGGTTCACTATATTGGGGGGATCGGGTGTATTTTATGAATTAATGAAGCCTGGATCTATCTCGAACGCATTAAGTGAATCTGGTATGCCAGCAGCTATGATTGCAATTACAGGGCAATTGCCACTTTCTAATATTATTGGACCGGCATTTCTTTTATTAACAATTTTATTTGTAGTGACAACAGGAGATTCAATGGCTTATTCCATTTCAATGGCAGTGACTGGAGATGGAGATCCTAGAATTAGCTTGCGAATTTTTTGGTCGCTTATTATGGGAGCAGTTGCAGCAATTCTTTTATATATGGGAGAAGGAAGCATTAATGCATTACAATCTTTCATTGTAGTGACAGCTGTTCCAGTATCAATTTTGTTATTCCCAATGCTGTGGCTGGCACCTAAAGTTGCAGGAGAATTAGCATTGAAGCAAGGCATTGTTCAAGAAAAAGATAAAACTGCTTTCTTATTCCAGAAAGCTAGTAAATCAAAATAAATGAGTAAAACGAAACAATTAATAGAGGAAGCGAGTAATTTTATTACTACTTGCTATAAAGAGCTTAATAAAGAGCAATTAATAGAAGAGCGTATAAAAGAAATTCACATGGAAATAGAGAGAACGGGAACGTATGAGCATACATTTGAAGAACTTGTTCATGGTTCGCGAATGGCATGGCGTAATAGTAATAGATGTATTGGAAGGCTATTCTGGAGTAAGATGCACATATTAGATGCACGTGAAGTGAATGATGAAGAAGGTGTATATAATGCATTAATTCATCACATTAAATATGCAACGAACGACGGGAAAGTTAAACCGACAATTACAATTTTTAAGCAATATGAAAGTGAAGAAAATAATATACGAATTTATAATCATCAATTGATTCGATATGCAGGATATAAAACAGAACTGGGAGTAATCGGTGATTCTCATTCCGCTACATTTACGGATTTTTGTCAGGAACTTGGCTGGCAAGGAGAAGGTACGAATTTTGATGTGTTACCGCTTGTATTTTCTGTTGATGGAAAAGAGCCTGTATATAAAGAAATTCCAAAAGAAGAAGTAAAAGAAGTACCAATTGAGCATCCAGATTACCCAATCTCATCTTTAGGAGTGAAGTGGTATGGAGTACCGATGATTTCAGATATGCGTTTAGAGATTGGTGGTATTTCTTATACGGCAGCTCCGTTTAATGGATGGTATATGGGGACGGAAATTGGAGCTCGTAACTTAGCTGATCAGGATCGCTATAATTTACTTCCAGTAGTTGCAGAAATGATGAATTTAGATACATCAAGAAATAGCACGTTATGGAAAGACAAGGCATTAATTGAGTTGAACATTGCTGTATTACATTCATTTAAAAAACAAGGAATTAGTATTGTTGACCACCATACTGCTGCACAACAATTTCAGCAATTTGAGAAGCAAGAAGCTGCCTGTGGTCGCGTTGTAACAGGCAATTGGGTGTGGCTCATTCCGCCGTTATCGCCAGCTACCACTCATATTTATCATAAACCGTATCCGAATGATATTTTGAAGCCGAATTTCTTTCATAAATAAATGTCTTCATTTCAATTGCCAAAGCTTTCATATGACTATGATGAATTAGAGCCATATATTGATAGCAATACACTCTCCATTCATCATGGAAAGCACCATGCGACATATGTAAACAATTTAAATGCTGCTTTAGAAAACTATACTGAATTACATAATAAATCTTTAGAAGAGTTACTATGTAATTTGGATGATTTACCAAAGGAAATTATTACAGCAGTTAGAAATAACGGTGGTGGTCATTATTGTCATAGTCTTTTTTGGGAAGTGATGAGCCCTAGAGGTGGCGGTGATCCTAATGGAGACGTTGCAAAAGGAATTGATTATTATTTCAATACCTTTGACAACTTAAAAGACCAACTGTCCAAAGCGGCCATTAGTCGTTTTGGAAGTGGATATGGATGGCTTGTTCTTGACGGTGAAGAACTCGCTGTTATGAGTACACCGAATCAAGATACACCTTTGCAAGAAGGGAAGACCCCATTACTCGTCATTGATGTATGGGAACATGCCTATTATTTAAAGTATCAAAATCGGCGCCCAGAGTTTGTTACCAACTGGTGGCACACAGTGAACTGGGACCGGGTAAACGAGAAATATTTACAAGCAATTCAATCACAAAAACATTAGATGTTTTTTTATTTTAGTATTTATAATAAGAGAGGTAGTATTTTACAATTTGTGAAAACGGGGATGATGAAGGTGAAAAAAGTATTGGTGCTAGGGGGAACAAGATTTTTTGGTAAACATTTAGTAGAAGCACTGTTGCAAGCTGGACATGATGTAACGATTGCGACGAGAGGAGTTACTGAAGATTCTTTTGGAAGTGCAGTAAAAAGAATTATCGTAGATAGAGAAGACGAAAAAGAACTAGCAGAGCGTTTAGAAGGTAAAAGTTATGATATTGTATACGATAATTTATGCTATAGCTCGAATGCAGCGAAGATAGTATGTGAAGTGTTAAAAGGAAAAACTAAGAAGTATATTATGACATCTTCAATGGCTGTCTATGAGCCTGCGTTAGGCCTGTTAGAAGAGGACTTTAATCCATATGAGTATGCAATCACGTATGGAGATAGGAATGATTTCAATTATAGTGAAGGTAAGAGATTAGCTGAGGCAGTTGTATTTCAACATGCAGCATTCTCAGTTGTTGCAGTGCGTTTTCCAGTCGTTATAGGAGAAAATGATTACACAAAAAGATTACAATTTTACGTTGAACATGTTGTGAAACAAGAGCCGATCGTTGTGGATCATGTAGACGGAGAGTTGGCATTTATACATGAAAAAGAAGCAGGACAGTTTTTAGCTTGGTGCGGGATGGAAAGCATAGAAGGGCCGATTAATGCTTGTAGCAACGGGGTAGTTTCTACAGGAGAAGTTATTCGTTTCATAGAAGAAAAGACGGGGATAAAAGCTCTCATTCAAGAAGTAGGAGATAATAAAGCGCCTTATAATGAGGTGATTAATTGTACGTTACATAATGAAAAGGCTCGTGAATTGGGATTTCCATTCCGAGAGTTGAAACTAGAAATGAAAAATATTTTACACCATTACATAAATACAATGAAGTAAATGGGTTATGTAGGATTATTACTTTCAGGTGCAGCTTTATTTTTAAATAGTCTTGTTATATTAGGAAAAGCAGAGATGAAAAGTGCGGGTGTTTTTAATTTATTTGTGGGTGCACTACAAATTATTATTCCGTTCTATCTGATCATGATTTCTGATCAAAGCAATTGGACAGTTTATTCATATGCAGCTACTTTCTTATTTGGATTAACCTATTTATATGTAGGTGTTACCTTTATAAAAGGAATGGATAGTAGCGGTTTAGGATGGTTTTGTATTTGGGTAGCAATTATTGCTTTATTCTATATGGTTGTTTCATTTGTTCAATTCCACGATGTTGTTAATGCATTAACGTGGTTTATGTGGGCATTACTTTGGTATTTATTCTTTGTATTAAATACACAAAAAAAGAATATCAATCAATATCTTGGAAGAATTGCTTTCGTACAATCATGGGTAACATTGACGTTGCCTTCACTCTTTTATTTTATGGGAGTATGGGGAGAGGGATTCGTATATGAACTATGGGTTTATGTATCCGTAATTTCTATTTTATACTTCTGTTATTGTATTTATAAATATCGAGTACGTTAAATGCCTCTTCAATATCCAAATCAACCTGTTTTTCACTCCACAGGTGTATTAACAAGAGAGCCTGCAACTGTTTCAGCAGTAGTAAACATTGTAAATTTAGATGCATTTTACGCACACTATGTAAGTATAGAGGTTTTGGATTGGTCTAACTATTCTAATCCTGTAAAATTACCTGTACTAATTGGTGAAAATGCAGAAGTAGCATTTCCATATATTTTACAAGGTAACAACTTAGCAGTTTTTTATGCTGATTTAGGTGACTCTGTTGACTTGTATGAAATTCGTATTTCTTATCCTGGCCACTCCAATATTATCGCAAATTGTTTTGGACGAAGTATCCCGCCATACACAAGCCAAGAAGGTAATACCGTATATCATAAACAACTTGTTCGAATTCATTAAATGGCGATACTTATAACGGGTGGAGCAGGATATATTGGTAGTCATACGTGTATAGAATTATTAAATAATAATTATAAAATTATAGTCGTAGATAATCTTTCAAATAGTTCAATAGAGTCTTTAAACCGAGTAAAAGAAATAACAGGGAAACAATTTAAATTTTATAATGAAAGTGTTTTAAATCGTGAAAAAATGAATGAGGTTTTTTTGGAAAATAACATTGAAGCAGTTATTCATTTTGCTGGCTTCAAAGCAGTTGGGGAATCTACTACAATTCCGCTTACATATTATTATAATAATATTATAAGTACGATCATACTATGTGATGTAATGCAAAAACATAATGTGAAAAAATTTATTTTTAGTTCGTCTGCAACTGTATATGGAATTCCAAAAACATCACCAATTACGGAAGAATTTCCATTAAGCGTGACAAATCCATACGGGCAAACAAAGTTAATGATAGAGCAAATTATGCGTGATGTTGCAAAAGCTGATGGTGAATGGAGTATCGCGTTACTTCGTTATTTCAACCCATTTGGGGCGCATCAAAGTGGTCGTATTGGAGAAAATCCAAATGGGATTCCGAATAATTTAATGCCATATGTAACACAAGTAGCGATAGGGAAGTTAAGGGAATTAAATATATTTGGCAATGACTATCCAACAAAAGACGGGACAGGTGTTCGTGATTATATTCACGTTGTTGATCTTGCAAAAGGACATGTAAAGGCACTTAAGAAAGTACTTGAAACTACAGGAATAGATGCATATAACCTTGGTACAGGGAAAGGGTATAGTGTATTGGAGATGGTTAATGCTTTTGAGAAGGTTTCGGGCAAAAAAATACCTTATAAAATTACCGGGCGTCGCCCTGGGGACGTAGCGATATGTTTTGCTGACGTATCTAAAGCGAAGCGAGAATTAGGATGGGAAGCAGAATATGGATTAGAAGAAATGTGTCTAGATTCTTGGAGATGGCAGGTAAATAATAAAAATGGATATCAAATGATTTAAATGAATGCTTATGTAAGAGAACCGGTTAATGCATTTACTCACTTAGGAGGAGCTGTATTGGCATTTATTGCATTATTAGCTATGCTTGTGAAAGTTTCTGTTAAGATGCCATCTTTTGCTGCAATTACAGCTGTTATTTTATTTGGTATCGGGATGATGGTCCTTTATATGGCGTCAGCTATGTATCATAGTGTTGTAGCCAGTGAACGTGTTATTTATTTCTTTAGGAAGTTAGATCATTCTATGATTTTTATATTAATTGCAGGTACATATGCACCCTTTTGCTTAATTACATTAAGTTCGGCAAATGGTTTACTACTATTTTGTTTAGTTTATGCAACTGCGATTTGTGGTATTGTTTTTAAAATGTTTTGGTTTAATTGCCCAAGGTGGTTATCGACAGCAATTTATCTTCTTATGGGTTGGTTAATTGTTCTATTCTTTGCACCACTAGCTGAGAATTTAAGTACAGGAGGTATTCTTTTCTTAGTACTTGGAGGTGTTTTTTATACAATTGGTGGGTTTATTTACGGTGCTAAGCCAAAATGGTTGGAGTTTAAATATATGGGACACCATGAAATTTTTCATGTTTTCGTATTATTAGGAAGCCTGGCACACTTTTTAAGTGTATATTGTTACGTAATTTAAGTGGAAAATATAAATAAATTACTTGAATCATTACATTTAGAAAAAAATATTAAACTTGAGGATATCCCAAATGTCGACTTATATGTAGACCAAGTTGTTCAACTATTTGAGAATACTTATGCGGATACAACAAGAACTGATGATGAAAAAGTATTAACAAAAACCATGATTAATAATTACGCAAAAGGGAAACTATTCATCCCTATTAAAAATAAAAAGTATTCAAAAGAGCATATGATTTTAATTAGCTTGATTTACCAATTAAAAGGAGCCCTTTCCATTAATGACATAAAAAGCTCCTTAGGAAACATAAATAATTCCTTATTAAACGATACTACGTTCGAATTAGATACACTATATAAGGACTATCTTTCTCTTACTGAAAACAATGTCGAGAGCTTTAAACAAGACGTAAATAACCGTGTTACAGAAATAAATGAAATTTCTTCCGCAACAGATCCAAAACTAGAAATGTTTTTATTACTAACATCCTTTGTGACTATGAGTAATATGTATAGACGTTTAGCTGAGAAGTTAATTGATGATCTACAAAAGTCTTAAATGAATTTGACCGAGAATAAGCGTAGTTTAAATTGGCTCTCTTTTTATTTCCTTTTTATAATAGTTGCTTCTCTTTTATTACGTTTATATTTAGCAGCGCATTTAGAAGGGTTTGAACGAGATCAACTTTTTTTCGTGGATTGGATGAATACTGTAGGGAAATATGGATTAGGTGATGTGTATGCGCATGGGGATTTAGTAAACTATCCACCATTTCTATTGGCTCTTTTAGGTATTTATGGAGCAATATTGTCATTTTTTAATATACATGTGGATGCTGCCGGTGTGTTAATTAGAATACCATCTATTCTATTTGAAATAATGGCTATAATTATTTTCGCTATAGCTTCTAAAAGAATAGGTAATTCAAGTATAAGAGCAGTATTAGTAACATTTTTTGCATTAAGTCCAGCTTTTATAGTAGATGGGACTGTTTGGGGTCAAGTAGATATGTTACATAGTATATTGATGGTTATTTCTCTTTTATTACTAATGTCTAATCCAACTTGGTCTGGGGTTATTTATGCTATAGCATTATTAGCTAAATTTCAATCGATCGTAATTGCACCTGTATTCGCTATGTATTTCTTAAAAGTAATATGGGAAAAAAGAGAAGGGAAACAATTGGCTAAATTCGTAATAGGATTCTGTATACCTTTATTGCTATTTAGTGTTTATCTTGCAGCACATGGTACATTTATTACTATGTTAAAACAAGCATATTTAAATGCAGTGGGCACTTTCCCAACGGTAACGGTGTTTGCCATGAATATTTGGTATTATGCGATTGGTACTAACCCTGATACATTGGATACTATTCAAATTTTACCGTATATCACCTTGAAAACAGTAGGATTAATATTCTTATCTATCGCTTCAGCATTAACTTGTCTGTATGTCTTTTTCCATCGTCAAATGAATACTGCAGTTCTGTTGAAAGCTGCAACTTTTATAAGTTTCGCATTCTTTATGTTACCTACACAAATGCATGAAAGATATTCTTTTCCAGCATTGGTATTTGTGATGTTTTTACTGTTATATGAAATGAAGTGGGCAGGTATAACATTAGGACTAACGTTAACAATCTTTTTAAATTTAATAATGGTTCTGTATGCTATGTTAAATACGAATATGGGAATGTTTATAGTGACTATTAATGTTTTCATCTTCTATTCTATGTGTAAATTATTATTAAAAGAGTATTATGATCGCTTTGAATTGTTAATAAGGAAACATTGAATGAGTAAAAAAAGTTTTAGTAATTATGCATTAAGTAAAGAAGTAAGACGAGCACTTACTGGTTTAGGATATGAGCATCCGACAGAAGTGCAAGGAGAGGTTATTCCAGTTGCATTGCAAAAGAAGGATCTTGTTGTAAAGTCGCAAACGGGAAGTGGAAAAACGGCTTCGTTCGGAATACCACTTTGTGAAATGGTAGAGTGGGAAGAGAATAAACCACAAGCATTAGTTTTAACACCAACGAGGGAACTTGCTGTTCAAGTGAAAGAAGATATTACGAATATAGGGCGATTCAAAAGAATTAAAGCTGCTGCAATTTATGGTAAATCTCCATTTGCACGTCAAAAATTAGAGTTAAAGCAAAAGACGCATATTGTAGTGGGGACCCCAGGACGTGTGTTGGATCATATTGAAAAAGGGACCCTTTCTTTAGAATGTCTGAAGTATTTAGTGATTGATGAAGCAGATGAAATGCTAAATATGGGCTTTATCGATCAAGTAGAGGCAATTATTGATGAATTACCTACAAAAAGAATGACAATGCTATTTTCGGCAACACTTCCAGAAGATGTTGAAAAGTTATCCCGTACGTATATGGATTCGCCAACGCATATTGAAATTAAGGCGGCCGGGATTACAACAGACAAAATTGAACATACACTTTTTGGGGCGAGAGAAGAGGAGAAGCTTTCACTTCTTAAAGATGTAACAACAATTGAGAATCCAGATAGTTGTATTATTTTTTGCCGTACACAAGAAAATGTAGATCACGTATTTAGACAGTTAAACCGCGTTAACTATCCTTGTGACAAAATACATGGTGGTATGGTGCAAGAAGATCGTTTTGAAGTTATGGACGATTTTAGAAAAGGAAAGTTCCGTTATTTAGTAGCGACAGACGTAGCTGCTAGAGGAATTGACATTGATAATATTACACATGTTATTAACTATGATATTCCGTTAGAAAAAGAAAGTTATGTACATCGTACGGGAAGAACGGGACGAGCTGGTAATAAAGGAAAAGCTATTACATTCATAACTCCGTATGAAAATAGATTTTTAGAAGAAATTGAGGAATACATCGGTTTTGAAATTCCAAAGGCATATGCACCTTCAAAAGAAGAGGTTATGGCAGGGAAGGCAGTATTTGAGGAAAAGATACATGCTAAACCAATTATAAAGAAAGATAAAAGTGCAGACTTAAACAAAGGGATTATGAAGCTGTACTTTAATGGCGGGAAGAAAAAGAAAATTAGAGCGGTAGATTTTGTCGGCACAATTGCTAAAATTAAAGGTGTTACAGCGGAAGATATAGGAATTATTACGATACAGGACAATGTTTCTTACGTTGAAATATTAAATGGAAAAGGACCAATTGTTTTAAAGACCATGAAAACTACAACGATTAAAGGGAAACAATTAAAAGTCCATGAAGCAATTAAGTAAATGTGTGGTATAGGAAAAATCAAATATGTAAATTTAGGAGAGCTGTTAATGAAACGATTAGTGTATATGGACTGGTTGCGTGTGTTAGCGACAATCGCAGTAGTTACAATTCATGTCTCCGCTGGTTATGTTTCCACATTGGATGCAAATAACGTTTCGCGTTGGTTGTCTGGGAATCTTTTTGAGTCACTTTCCCGCGCTAGTGTTCCAATCTTTGTGATGATTAGTGGAGCTTTATTATTAAAGGGTACGAAAGATATTTCTATTGGGGAATTTATACAGAAACGTGCAAGTAAGGTAATTATACCTTTTGTAGCTTGGAGTGCTTTATTTTATTTATACGGAGCTTATGCAGGATATTTCCCGCGTTCTATAAAACAGGGAATAAAATATTTTCTAACAGATAGTATTGGTGGGCATTTATGGTTCTTGTACATGATTGTAGGGATATACTTAATTACACCTTTACTGAAAATTTTCGTGAAGAATGCTCAAAAGAAAGAGATAGAGTATTTTTTAATTTTATGGTTATATGCATCTGTTGTCGTTAATTTGGCAAAATATTATTATCCTATCAACTTTAATATTGAATTATTTTACGTTACAAATTATGTAGGCTATTTCCTGCTTGGTTATTATTTATCCAATTATGATATTGTGAAAAAGTGGAGAAATTTGGCTTACATTGGAGGAATTGTAGGATTTATTATTACATTCTTTGTTACATATTATTATACAGTTCAGGCAAACGGACAATTGGATCAGTTTTGGTATGGATACTTTTCTCCAGGTGTTGTACTTATGGCGATTAGCTTATTTGTATTTTTTAAATATTATTTCGAAAATTCAGAAAGAAAATTACCATTTGTATTACGCGGTATAAATCAAGCGAGCCTCGGTATTTATATCCTTCACTTTTTCTTATTAAATAACTATCTGTACAGAGTATTTCCAAAGGTGAATGAACATGCACATGCAATATTGGCAATACCTATTAATGTAACAATCACAATTGTTCTTAGTATGGTAATTACTTTAGTATTGCAAAGAATACCAGTTGTGAAAAAATTAGTTCCGTAAGTGCAAATGATGGAAAACGTATTTGACTATGAAGATATTCAATTAATTCCTGCAAAATGTATTGTGAACAGCCGCTCTGAATGTGATACAACTGTCACTTTAGGTAAACATAAATTTAAATTACCTGTCGTACCTGCAAATATGCAAACGATTATTGATGAAAGAATTGCAACTTATTTAGCTGAAAACAATTACTTCTATATCATGCATCGTTTCCAACCAGAGAAACGTATCTCATTCATTAGAGATATGCAATCACGTGGATTAATCGCTTCTATTAGCGTTGGTGTAAAAGAGGACGAGTATGAATTCGTACAACAATTAGCCGCTGAGCAACTTACACCTGAATACATCACGATTGATATTGCACACGGACATTCTAATGCTGTAATCAACATGATTCAACACATTAAAAAGCATTTACCAGAAAGCTTCGTTATCGCTGGAAACGTCGGAACTCCAGAAGCGGTAAGAGAATTAGAACATGCTGGTGCTGACGCAACAAAAGTTGGTATTGGACCTGGTAAAGTTTGTATTACTAAAATCAAAACAGGATTTGGAACTGGTGGTTGGCAGTTAGCTGCACTTCGCTGGTGTGCAAAAGCTGCAAGTAAGCCAATTATCGCTGACGGTGGTATTCGTACACATGGCGACGTAGCTAAATCAATTCGATTTGGAGCAACTATGGTTATGGTCGGTTCTCTATTCGCTGGTCATGAAGAATCTCCAGGGGAAACAATCGAAAAAGATGGCAAGCTTTATAAAGAATATTTCGGTTCTGCTTCTGAATTCCAAAAAGGTGAGAAGAAAAACGTTGAAGGTAAAAAAATGTTCGTTGAGCATAAAGGTTCTTTAGAAGACACATTAGTCGAAATGGAACAAGATCTTCAATCTTCAATCTCTTACGCTGGCGGAACAAAATTAGATGCTATTCGTACTGTAGATTATGTTGTCGTGAAAAACTCTATTTTCAACGGGGATAAAGTATATTAAATGAAAGATGTAATTGAGAAACGCCTTATTCGCGCAGAAGTCCCTAATGAATTAACATGGGACCTTTCTGATTTATACCCATCTGATAAAGAGTGGGAAATTGCAGTACGTGTATTAAAAGACGATATAAACAAACTTGATACATTTAAAGGACAATTACACACTAGCCCCACTACTTTATTACATTGCCTGCTTTTAGAGGAAGCGCTTTTAATGAAATTAACAAAACTATACTCCTATGCAAATTTAAAAGAATCTGCTGATCGAACAGATCCAGTTATTCAAGCGAACTCTTCCAAAATTTCCGCTTTATGGACAACTGTACATACTGCACTATCCTTTATCCATAATGAAATCCTCTCACTCGAAGAAGGAACAATTGAAAAATATTTAATTGCAGAAACAAAACTTGAACCTTTCCGTAAATCGTTACTAGAAATACTACAAAAAAGGCAGCACACTCTCTCACCTGAAACAGAAGAAGCTCTTGCTGCACTTGGTGAAGTTCATAGTTCCCCATACAAAATTTACGGCATGACTAAATTGGCCGATATGGATTTCAACTCTATACAAGACGAACAAGGAAACGAATTACCCGTGTCATTTGCATTATTTGAAAGCAATTATGAATTTTCTCCAAGTGCATACATACGTAGAAAAGCATATGAATCGTTTATTTCCACTTTGAAGCGATATAAAAATACAGTTGCCACAACATATGCCACTGAAGTAAAAAAACAAGTGACACTTTCTCGTTTACGCAAATATGAATCCGTTACTCATATGCTTTTAGAGCCTCAAAAAGTTCCACTTGAAATGTATAACAATCAACTTGATATTATTTATAAAGAATTAGCGCCTCATATGCGCCGTTTTGCAGATTTAAAAAAGAAAGTATTAGGACTCGATCAAATGCTTTTCTGCGACTTACATGCACCTTTAGATCCTGAATTTAATCCAGCAATTACTTACGAAGAAGCAGGCAAACTCATTCAAGATTCTTTAAAAGTATTAGGAGATGAATATAGTTCCATTATCGAAAAAGGCCTCAAAGAAAGATGGGTAGATCTTGCAGATAATGTAGGCAAATCAACAGGGGCATTTTGTTCAAGTCCATACGGTTCTCACCCATATATTTTAATTACATGGCAAAATACGATGCGCGGATGCTTTACATTAGCACATGAATTTGGGCATGCTGGTCATTTTTATTTAGCAAATAAAAACCAGCGTATTATGAATGTACGTCCATCTATGTACTTTGTTGAAGCACCATCAACGATGAATGAATTATTACTAGCCCAACATTTATTTGCAACAACCAAAGATAAGAGAATGCGCAGATGGGTCATTCTACAACTACTTGGCACATATTATCATAACTTTGTTACTCACTTACTTGAGGGCGAATATCAGCGAAGGGTATATACTCTAGCAGAAGAAGGACAAGCACTTACAGCTAAAAGTTTAACCGAAATAAAAACAAATGTCCTTTCTACATTCTGGGGGGATTCTGTAGAAATCGATGAAGGTGCCGGCTTAACTTGGATGCGCCAACCTCATTATTATATGGGCTTATATTCTTACACGTATTCCGCAGGTCTAACTGCATCTACCGCAGTAGCCCAAATGATTAAAGAAGAAGGGCAGCCTGCCGTTGATCGCTGGTTAGATGTACTTCGCGCTGGTGGTACGATGAAACCACTTGAATTAATGAAACATGCCGGAGTAGATATGTCAAAACCAGATGCAATCCGTAAAGCTGTTTCTTACGTTGGCTCCTTAATTGATGAATTAGAGCGTTCTTATCAAGAATAAGTGGAGGATTTTGCTAAAAGATTAGACCAAATTAAACCTCACACAGACTACATTTATTTGCACGTGAAGGGTGAGCCGTTGCTCCATCCAAAAATAGATCAACTGTTAGATTTAAGCCATGAAAAAGGATTTAAAGTTAATATTACAACGAACGGAACGTTAATTAATAAGAGAAGGCATAGACTGTTAAATAAGCCTGCTCTAAGACAAATGAACTTTTCACTGCACAGTTTTGATGGACATCCAGGTTCGCAAGATAAAGAGGGCTATGTAAGAAGTATACTTGCCTTTATTAGGGAAGCAACAAGTCAATCAGATTTAATTGTTTCGCTAAGGTTATGGAATTTAACTCAGGATAATAAGACAAATGCTGAAATCCAGAAAAATAGAGAGCTATTATCCATAATTGAAAATGAGTTTGATCTGCCTTATCAAATTGAAGAGAAGCTTACACCAGGAAAAGGTATAAAAATTGCGGAACGTGTCTTTATTAATCAAGATTATGAATTTCAGTGGCCGGCATTGCATGAAGAAGAGGATGATGGAAAAGGATTCTGTCATGGTCTTCGAAATCAAGCAGGTATTTTAGCAAATGGAACGGTTATTCCTTGTTGTTTAGACGGTGAAGGGATTATTAATCTTGGGAATATTAATAATGATTCATTTTCTAATATTATAGAAGGCGAAAGAGCAACAAATATTGTCGATGGATTTTCACAAAGAGTTGCAGTCGAAGAGCTATGTAGGAAATGTGGATACCGTAAAAGATTTGGAAAGTAAATGTGGGTAACATTTGTGGATATGTGGATAAGTTATGTGGATAACATGTTTGTAAGGTGGGGAATAAATGTGAATATCTCGATTATTTCAATCGGAAAATTAAAGGAAAAGTATTTAAAACAAGGTATAGCAGAATATTTAAAACGATTATCTGCGTACGCAAAAGTAGAAGTAATTGAATTGCCAGATGAAAAAGCACCAGAAAATTTAAGTGAAGCCGAAATGTTAATTGTAAAAGAAAAAGAAGGTATACGTATACTGGATAAAATTTCTGATGATACGCACGTGATCGCATTAGCGATAGAAGGAAAACAAAAGTCATCAGAAGAATTTGCAGTAAGCTTAGATCGTCTTGCTACATATGGAAAGAGTAAAGTTGCCTTTGTAATTGGTGGATCACTTGGACTAAGTTCAGAAGTAATGAAGCGTTCAAATGAATCTCTTTCTTTTTCAAAGATGACATTACCACACCAATTAATGCGATTAGTATTACTTGAACAAGTGTATAGAGCGTTTCGGATTAATCGTGGTGAACCGTATCATAAGTAAATGAATTTACCTTGTTGTTTAGAACATGTTGAATTAGCGTTAGATATTATTGTTGATGAATGCGAAGTTGCACCGGTTATTAACAATGTGGATAACTCAGAAAAAGAGAAAAAAACATGTGAATTTTGTCAAAATGAGGCGACATATGTTGTATCGAACACAGATTCTCACACAATATGTGGGTAAATGTCCTTTATTGATGAAGAAAAGTATCGTATAAAACGTGCAGGGAAAAAGAAGCATAAAGGTATTGTCATTTCTAGCATAGCAGGAACAATTGTAGGGGCTTCATTATTTGCATTTGGAGCTCCTTTATTTTCGAATCATGCTGGCACGCTTCCGCAAGCTGAAGCAAGTGGAAGTAACATGGCTGAAGCTCAAGGGATTAAACAGATTAGCTTTGTAGACGCTGTTGATCGCGCTTCTGAAGCTGTTGTTGGTATTATTAATATTCAACGAGACAATTTTTCAGAGGCAGATTCAGAAGCCGGTACAGGATCTGGTGTCATTTATAAAAAGACAGATGGACAAGCTTACATTGTAACAAATAACCATGTCGTTGCTGGAGCAAATCGTATTGAAGTGAGTCTAAGTGACGGTAAGAAGGTCCCAGGGAAAGTGTTAGGAACTGATGTAGTCACAGATTTAGCTGTACTAGAAATAGATGCGAAGCATGTGAAAAAAATAATTGAGATTGGCGATTCTAATAAAGTTCGTCGAGGAGAGCCGGTCATTGCGATTGGAAATCCACTCGGACTGCAATTTTCTGGGACCGTTACACAAGGCATTATTTCAGCTAACGAGCGTATTGTTCCTGTAGATTTAGACCAAGATGGTCATTACGATTGGCAAGTAGAAGTATTACAAACAGATGCAGCGATTAATCCAGGTAATAGTGGTGGTGCACTTGTAAATGCGGCAGGACAATTAGTTGGTATTAACTCAATGAAAATTGCTGCAAAAGAAGTGGAAGGAATCGGATTAGCTATTCCGGTTACTAGAGCCGTTCCGATTATGAATGAACTTGAGAAGTACGGGAAAGTAAGAAGACCTTATGTTGGAATTGAACTTAGATCATTAAATGAGATTCCGAATTATTATTGGTCCAAAACATTACATTTACCAGGCAATGTAGCAGAGGGAGTTTGCATTTTAGATGTGAAAAGTCCTTCACCAGGCGCGGATGCTGGTTTGCGAGAACATGATGTTATTGTAGCGGTAGATGGAAAACCAGTAAACGATATTATTGGGTTCCGTACGGCCTTATATGATAAAAAAATTAATGATAAAATGACTCTTACGTTTTATCGTGGTACAAAAAGAGCAACAACAACAGTGAAATTAGGCATTCAAAAATATTAAATGCATTTTAGTGTGCTTGCAAGTGGAAGTACAGGGAATATGCTATATGTAGGAACGGATGAAAAAAAATTACTCGTTGATGCAGGTTTAAGTGGTAAAGCAACAGAGGCTTTATTTAAACAAGCAGAACTGAATATAAATGATGTATCAGGTATTCTTGTAACACATGAGCATAGTGACCATATTAAAGGATTAGGTGTATTGGCGCGTAAATATGATTTACCAGTTTATGCGAACGAGAAAACATGGAATGCAATGGAACATTTAATAGGTAATATCCCAACTGAGCAAAAGTTTATTTTCTCAGTTGGGGATGTGAAAACATTCGGTGATATTGAGGTCGAGTCATTTGGAGTTTCCCATGATGCGGCAGAGCCGATGTTTTATGCTTTTCATAACAATAATAGAAAATTAGCCCTTATTACAGATACAGGATACGTGAGTGACCGTATGAAAGGTGTTATTAAGGGAGCTAATGCTTTCGTATTTGAAAGTAATCATGATGTGGAAATGCTTCGTATGGGACGTTATCCGTGGAGTATTAAACGACGTATTTTAAGTGACGTTGGTCACGTTTGTAATGAGGATGCTGCGTTAGCGATGGCGGATGTAATTACAGATGAGACAAAACATATTTATTTAGCACATTTAAGCTTAGATAACAATATGAAAGAACTAGCGCGTATGTCAGTATCGCAAGTGTTAGAGGAAAAAGGCTTTGGAGTGGGAGAATCCTTTGAAATTCACGATACGGATCCAAAAATGCCTACGAAAATTCAATACGTATAAATGGATTGGGATCGAATTAAAACAATATTTATTGTGACCTTTTTTGTTTTAGACCTCTTTCTTATCTTCCAGTTCATTCAAAAGCAAGATAGTAATCAGTTGGAAATTGTGACAGAAACAAAAATTGATCAACAATTAAAAGAATCTAAAATTACTATGGGAAGTTTTCCTAAAGAGCCGAAAAAAGAGTCATTTATTATGGCGAAAAATAAAAACTTTAAAGAAGAAGATGTGCAATCTTTAAAAAATCAAACAGCGCATCTGCAAAATGAATATACGATAGAAGGTAAGTTGAAAGAGCCATTTTTAAATGCAAAATCATTATCTAAGGATAAATATAATGATTTCTTAAAAAACTGTGTCCTTGATGGGCAGAAATACGAATTTGGAGCAATGAAAGACTCTAAAATTTATTTCTTCCAAAAGTATAAGGATAAGCCGATTTTCCACAATAATCATGCAATGATTGTTGTGGATTTAAATGAAAAAAACGAGCTTGTTTCGTATACACAAACAATGTTAACGGATTTGAAGGAAATGGGCGAAAGTGAAAAAACGAAAGAACAAGAAATTATCACTGCTCAAACAGCTTTGGAAAATATATATTTAAAAAATAAAATTGCAGAAAATACGCACGTGAAAGAGGCGCAGATTGGATATGCGGCTTTAGCTGAATCATCTTCTAATATACAAGTGCTAGCTCCAACTTGGAACTTAAAGACAGAGCAGAAAAAGGACTTTTTTGTGAATGCAATTGAAGGACAAGTTATGGAATTAGGAGAAACTCAAGTGCCGGAAGAACATAATGGAGTGAGAAAGAATGAGTATGCATTTTAGATGAGTATGGAAAACTTTAAAACGATAGTTCTAATTAATTTAGTTGTTATTAGTCTATTTTTAACTTTTAATTTATGGACATATGTTCCCGATTCCACTTCTGTGCAAAATACAAAATTTGTTCAAGGTAATGAAGAGATAAATCCGATAAAGATTTCAGGAGTTGTTCGCCCATCCTCTGTTATTGTTCATAAAGAAAAAAATCATTACGTAAGTGAGAATACGAACAATGTGAACTCACTTTATAAAATTCTTGAAAATGGAGAATTACATGATTTTAGGGAAATAACAGGCACAGTTCCTAAAGGGGATTTTCTTTCTTATGTACACGGAGAAGAAAAGATTGAATTTGTTTTTCCTACAAATGTGCCACTTGAGACGATTAAAGACATGTTCAATATTAAAGATAAAAATTTAGACTCTAATAGAAGTTTTAATCGCATTGTAATCGATCCTTCTCGAAGCAAGGACCAAGAAATTAAAGTTAATTTTATTTCCTATGATAATCCTCGTAGAATATATCAAGCGATGTTGAGTGGTGCTTATGTAAAGGATGTTATAAACGACCAAAATCGATTTATTACATTAGCAAAACCATATTTTGAATATCAAGTAAATGATACGAAAAAACTGTTTTTACCAGATGGAATTACGGAATTAAATCAGATAGAGTATTTTGTGTCTGGGTTAGATGTGGATTCATTTAAAAATGTTTTATTTAGTGATCCGCGTTACTTAAGTCCTATTACCGAGAAATCAAAGGAAACATTTACAGATGGTATTCGATCTATGGAAATTGATAAGTTGAATTTAATGTTGAAATATAAAAATTCCGCAGTATATAGTGATAAAGTTACAGATAATGCGATGCTTTTGAAAAAGAGCTTCGACTTTGTAAGTGGGCACAGTGGTAACTTAAATTCTTATCGTCTTGATTATATTAATAAGGGGAAAACCTCATTCCGTTTATATGAGGGCGGTTTACCTGTATTTAATGTAGATGGAATGGCTGAATTAAAACAAGCATGGGGTTCAGGCGAAATCATGCAGTATGAAAGATCCCTTTTTGATTTCAATATCCCTTTACCTAGTACACCCACTTCTCTTGCATCAGGTCGTACAGTGATGACATCATTAGAGAATAACCCGGAAATTGACAAAAATTCAATTCAGGATGTTGGTATTGGTTATAAAATGTCATTGAAATCTCCCGTGAACGGAGGTCCCCTGAACGGAGGAGAGATCAGTATTTTACAGCCGATATGGTATGTAAAATGTGATGAAGAGGGTAAACAAAAAATATATGAGTGGAGTGAGGGGGGACTAAATGGATTGGGATCGAATTAAATGAAAAAAGTTGGTTTTTTTCAATCTATTCATTTAAAATTTGTGCTCATATATATGCTATTAATATTAATAGCGATGCAAGTAATCGGTGTATATTTCGTAAGAGAATTAGAAAAAAGTCTTGTACAAGGCTTTAAAGATTCCCTGACACAACAAACGAATTTACTATCGTATAATTTAAAGCAAGAATTTACAAAAAGTCGTGAAAAAACAGATCCAGAATCATTAGATGACGCTATAAAAAATTCGATTCAAAAGTTTGCATCGGATCGTAAGAAAGATATTCAAGAAGTAAGTGTATTTGATTCTAATAGAAAATTAATGGCGATTTCAGACACGGCTAAGCAAAATAAGATAGGCAGAACATCGACAGATATAGCTGTTCAACGGGTAATTGTACAAAATAAACTAGAATCAAAAATTGAGAAAGATGGAGGAACTGGCCATCGGGTTCAAGTGATGATTACTCCTATTCAAAGCGATAAAGCTGGGGAGGTACTTGGTGTCATTCGTATTGTTGCATCTATGGAAGATGTATACAAACAAATGAAGGATATAAATCAAATTTTTGCTACCGGAACAGTGATCGCTTTGTTAGTAACAGCTGTACTTGGAATTTTACTAGCTCAAACAATTACAAGACCAATTTCAGATATGCGAAGGCAAGCAATTGAAATGGCAAAAGGAAATTATTCGAGAAAAGTAAAGGTCCATAGTCATGATGAAATTGGCCAATTAGCATTATCTTTCAATAATTTATCAAAAAAGCTACAACAAGCTCGTTCTTCAACAGAAAGCGAAAGACGTAAATTATCATCTGTTTTATCACATATGACAGATGGAGTAATTGCTACTGACCGAAAAGGGGATATTATTTTATTAAATGACCCTGCGGAAAAGATGCTAAATGTTTCGCGTGAAACGGCGCTGGATCAATCGGTTTTAGAAGTATTAGGGATACAGGAAGAATTTACGCTCGATCATTTATACGAAGAGCCTGATTCTGTTTTGTTAGATTTTAGTACGAGAAATGAACCATACATTTTACGTGCTAGTTTCTCTGTTATTCAAAAAGAGACAGGGAAGGCAAATGGTTTAATTGCTGTATTATATGATGTAACGGAGCAGGAGCGTATAGAACGGGAACGCCGTGAGTTTGTGGCGAACGTCTCTCATGAATTAAGAACGCCATTAACAACGATGCGCAGTTACTTAGAAGCGCTGACAGATGGTGCATGGCAAGATCCGAATATTGCACCGCAATTTTTAACAGTTACACAAGAGGAAACAGAAAGAATGATAAGACTTGTAAATGCGCTGTTGCAACTATCTAAACTTGATAGTACAGAACATCGTTTGATGAAAGAGTGGGTCGACTTTACTGACTTCTTTAATAATGTTATTGATCGCTTTGAAATGTCTAAAGAGCAAAACGTAAGTTTCAAACGATCTTTCTCTAAAAAATCTAGATTTATTGATATGGATACGGACAAAATTACACAAGTGTTGTATAACATTATTTCTAATGCATTAAAGTATTCGCCAGAAGGTGGAACAGTAACATATCGCTTACGTGATCGAGGGGAGTTATTAGAGATTAGTGTAAGTGATCAAGGTATGGGTATTCCGAAAGAAAACGTAGATAAAATTTTCGAACGTTTTTATCGTGTGGATAAAGCACGTTCAAGACAAATGGGTGGTACAGGTCTTGGATTAGCTATTGCAAAAGAAATGATTGAGGCACATGGTGGTTCTATTTGGGCGAAGAGTGAGGAAGGAAAAGGAACGACGATTTATTTCACACTGCCACTGGCACCAGATGAAGAGGACGATTGGGAATGAATGATGGGAAAAAAAATTTTAGTAGTTGATGATGAAAAGCCGATTGCGGACATTTTGAAGTTCAACCTAGAAAAAGAGGGTTTTGAAATTGTAATGGCACATGATGGTGATGAAGCAATTGAGAAAGCTAATGAAGAACAGCCAGATATGGTTTTATTAGATATTATGCTACCAGGAAAAGATGGTTTAGAGGTTTGTCGTGAAATACGTAAAAACTCAGAAATGCCGATTATTATGCTTACAGCGAAGGACTCTGAAATTGATAAGGTATTAGGGCTTGAGCTTGGAGCAGATGATTATGTAACGAAGCCATTTAGTACGAGGGAATTACTTGCTCGTGTAAAGGCGAATTTACGCCGCCATCAACAAGGTGGTGCAGCAGAAAAAGAAGAAAATACTGAAATGGTTATTGGACCAATTATTATTAATCCAAATGCTTACAGTGTAACAAAGCGTGAGGAAAATATTGAGCTTACACATCGTGAATTTGAATTGCTACATTATTTAGCAAAACATTTAGGACAAGTTATGACACGTGAACATTTATTGCAAACAGTTTGGGGTTATGATTATTTTGGAGATGTGCGTACAGTGGATGTAACAGTACGTCGTTTACGTGAAAAAATTGAAGATAATCCAAGTCATCCTACCTTAATTGTAACTAGACGTGGAGTAGGGTATTACTTGCGTGATCCAGAGCAGGAATAAATGTCTTCAGTAGTAGTTGTAGGAACACAATGGGGCGACGAAGGAAAAGGTAAAATCACTGATTTTCTTTCTGAGCATGCGGAAGTAGTTGCAAGATATCAAGGTGGAAATAACGCGGGACATACAATTGTTTTCGGCGGAGTTAAATATAAGTTACACTTAATTCCATCTGGTATTTTCTATAAAGAGAAAATTTGTGTAATCGGAAATGGCTTAGTAGTAGATCCAAAAGCATTACTTGAAGAGCTAAAATACTTACACGATCGTGGTATAAGTACTGATAATTTACGTGTAAGTAACCGTGCACACGTTATTTTACCTTATCACTTAAAACAAGATGAGTTAGAAGAAGCTAGTAAAGGTGATAACAAAATCGGTACAACGAAAAAAGGTATCGGTCCTGCATATATGGATAAAGCTGCTCGTATTGGTATCCGTATGGCTGATCTTTTAGACCGTGAAGCATTTAAAGAGAAGCTTGAGCGCAATTTAGTAGAGAAAAATCGTTTATTTGAAAAAATGTACGATACAGAAGGTTTCAGCGTAGAAGAAATCTTTGAAGAGTACTTCGAATATGGACAACAAATCGCACAATATGTATGCGACACATCTGTTGTATTAAATGATGCACTAGATAACAATCACCGTGTATTATTTGAAGGTGCACAAGGTGTTATGCTTGATATTGACCACGGTACGTACCCATTCGTTACATCTTCTAACCCGATTGCTGGTGGTGTAACAGTTGGAACTGGAGTTGGTCCTGCGAAAGTTACTCGCGTTGTAGGTGTATGTAAAGCATATACAAGCCGCGTTGGTGATGGTCCATTCCCTACTGAACTTAATGATGAAATTGGTCATCAAATTCGTGAAGTTGGTCGTGAATACGGAACAACAACTGGTCGCCCACGCCGTGTAGGTTGGTTTGATAGCGTTGTTGTAAGACATGCACGTCGCGTTAGTGGTTTAACGGATTTATCATTAAACTCTATCGATGTATTAACGGGTATTCCAACTGTTAAAATCTGTGTTGCTTACAAATATAACGGAGAAGTTATAGATGAAGTTCCAGCAAACTTAAACATTTTAGCGAAATGTGAGCCTGTATATGAAGAGCTTCCAGGTTGGGAAGAAGATATTACTGGTGTGAAATCATTAGATGAGCTTCCTGAAAATGCAAGAAAATATGTAGAGCGTGTTTCTGAATTAACAGGAATCCAATTATCTATGTTCTCAGTTGGACCAGATCGTAACCAAACGAATATCGTTCGTAACGTATACGAAGTTTAAATGAGTGATGTAATGGCTGATCGTACCCCTCCGCATAATATAGAAGCTGAGCAGGCAGTCTTAGGTGCCATATTGATTGATCAAGATGCGTTAACGTCAGCATCAGAACTATTGGTACCTGACTCATTCTATCGAACGAAACATCAAAAGATCTTTGAAGTGATGCTTGGGTTGTCTGATAAGGGAGAGCCAATTGACTTAGTAATGATGACGTCAGCGATGGCTGATCAAGGATTACTAGAAGAAGTCGGTGGGGTTTCTTACTTAGCGGAGTTAGCAGAGATTGTTCCAACTGCTGCTAACGTAGAGTACTATGCACGAATCATCGCTGAAAAGGCGCTTTTACGTCGTTTAATTCGAACGGCGACTCATATCGTGTCTGATGGATATGAGAGAGAAGATGATGTGGACGGCCTTTTAAATGAGGCTGAGAAAAAAATATTAGAGGTATCTCATCAAACGAACGCTAAAGCATTCCAGAATATTAAAGACGTTCTTGTGGATGCTTATGATAAAATCGAACTTTTGCATAATCAAAAAGGTGAAGTTACTGGGATACCAACTGGATTTACTGAATTAGATAAGATGACCGCTGGTTTCCAACGAAATGATTTAATCATAGTAGCGGCGCGTCCATCGGTTGGGAAAACTGCATTTTCATTAAATATCGCACAAAACGTAGCGACGAAAACGGATGAAAATGTAGCGATTTTTAGTTTGGAGATGGGCTCTGATCAGCTTGTTATGCGTATGCTTTGTGCAGAAGGTAATATTGATGCGCAAAGACTTCGTACTGGATCATTAACTTCTGATGATTGGGCAAAGTTAACAATGGCGATGGGAAGCCTTTCAAATGCTGGTATATATATTGATGATACACCAGGGATTAAGGTAAATGAGATTCGAGCAAAATGTCGTAGATTAAAGCAGGAACAAGGTCTTGGGATGGTTTTAATTGACTATTTACAGCTTATTCAGGGAAGTGGGAAGTCCGGCGAGAACCGTCAGCAGGAAGTATCTGAGATTTCGCGTACATTAAAAGGAATTGCGCGTGAATTACAAGTGCCTGTTATTGCCCTTTCACAGTTATCCCGTGGTGTTGAATCTCGTCAAGATAAACGCCCTATGATGTCTGATATTCGTGAATCGGGGAGTATTGAGCAGGATGCTGATATTGTAGCATTCTTGTATCGTGAAGATTACTATGACCGTGAAACGGAAAATAAAAATACGATTGAAATTATCATCGCAAAACAACGTAATGGTCCGGTAGGTTCAGTAGAGCTTGCGTTTGTTAAAGAATTTAATAAATTCGTTAACTTAGAACGACGCTTTGAGGATGGGGCATAAATGAAAGTAATTTTTCTAAAAGACGTAAAAGGTAAAGGTAAAAAAGGAGAAATAAAAAACGTACCGGATGGTTATGCAAATAACTTTTTACTAAAACAAGGATTAGCTGCTGAAGCGACAAACAGCAGTATGAAAACTTTAGAAGCTCAAAAGCGTAAAGAAGAAAAAGATGCAGCAGCAGAGCTTGAGAATGCAAAAGAGCTGAAAGAAACTTTAGAGAAATTAACTGTGGAACTGAAGGCGAAATCTGGAGAAGGTGGCCGTTTATTTGGTTCTATCACAAGCAAACAAATCGTAGACGCAATGCAAAAATCACACAAAATCAAACTTGATAAACGTAAATTTGAAATGGATGATGCAATCCGTGCATTAGGTTATACAAATGTGACTGTGAAATTGCATCCGCAAGTAACGGCAAAAGTAAAAGTTCATGTTAGTGAACAATAAATGCCTGAATTTTATAAGAAACAGTGGTTTTTATATCCTGTTTATGTATTGGCATTTTTCGTATTTGTGCTAATTTCACTCCTCTGCTACTTTCATTTAATTATGGGGATATCAGCCTTTTTTATCTTTTGTATCGTACTTTTTGTCGTTATACGATTCGAACTTACTTTTCAAAGGAATTTTGAAAAACATACGACAGATATGATTACAAGGGTAAAGAAAGTGAGTAATGAAGCATTTAACCAAATGCCAATTGGTATTTTGTTATACAATAAGGATTATGGGATTGATTGGGCGAATCCTTATTTATCATCATGTTTGGGGCAGCATGCATTAGCTGGTTGGCACCTTTACGATGTATCAGAAACATTACTCCTTTTTATTAAGGGGGAAACTTCTGACGATATAGTTTCTTTAAATAATCGAAAGTTTCGTGTTTTTGTAAGGAAAGAAGAAAAGCTAATTTATTTCTTTGATGTAACGGAACAAACAGAAATTGAAAAGATGTATGAAGATCAACGCACTGTTTTAGCTGTTATTTATTTAGATAACTATGATGAAGTTACACAAGGATTAGATGATCAATTACGTACGAATATAACAAGTCTTGTAACATCACGTCTAAATGAATGGGCTGTTAAGTATGGTGCTTATTTAAAACGTGCATCTTCAGAGCGGTTCTTCGTTGTACTAAATGAAAGTATTTTAGCGCAAATGGAGAAAGGTAAGTTTAGCATTTTAGATCAAGTGCGTGAAGAAACATCTAAAAGGAATATACCACTTACATTAAGTGTGGGTGTCGGATCAGGTGATATGCCTTTATCAGAGCTTGGAGCAATGGCTCAATCTGGTTTAGACCTTGCGCTTGGACGTGGTGGGGATCAAGTAGCTATTAAACAAGCAACAGGTAAAGTTAAATTTTACGGCGGTAAAACAAATCCAGTTGAAAAGCGTACTCGTGTACGTGCTAGAGTTATTTCGCATGCATTGAAGGATTTAGTATTAGAAAGTAGTAATGTCATTATAATGGGACATAGAGCCCCTGACATGGATGCAATTGGTGCTGCGATTGGTATTTTAAAGGTAGCTCAATTAAATGAGCGCAAAGGATATATTGTGTTAGATGAAAATGATTCCGATAAGGGAATTAAACGACTGATGGATAAAGTGAAACAAAATGAAGAACTATGGTCTCATTTTATTACCCCAGATCAAGCGATGGAATTTGCAAATGATGAGTCCTTACTTGTTGTTGTGGATACACATAAGCCTTCCATGGTGATGGAGGAAAAACTGGTTCATAAAATTGAAAATGTAGTGGTGATTGATCATCATCGTCGTGGAGAAGATTTTATTGAAGATCCATTACTTGTTTACATGGAACCATATGCTTCTTCGACGGCAGAACTTGTTACAGAATTACTTGAGTATCAACCGAAAAATTTAAAGATGACAATGTTAGAAGCAACGGCATTGTTAGCTGGTATTATTGTTGATACGAAAAGTTTTACGTTCCGGACGGGTGCTCGTACGTTTGATGCCGCTTCTTATTTACGCTCACATGGTGCAGACACTGTACTTGTACAAGAATTGTTAAAAGAAGATATGAATCAGTATTTACGAGTTGCAAAAGCTATTAAAAATGCGTACATTTATAAAAATGGAATTGCTATTGCGAAAGTTGATAGTGATGACTATTACGATCAAGTGCTTATTGCACAATCAGCGGACACGCTATTAACGATGACGGGTATTATTGCATCATTTGTTATAGCGAAACGTGGGGAGAATTTCATTGGAATTAGCGGCAGGTCTTTAGGTGAAGTGAATGTGCAGCTAATTATGGAGAATCTAGGAGGTGGCGGGCATTTGACGAATGCAGCCACACAAATGAAAAATGTTACAGTAGATGAAGCTGAGGAGAAGCTTCGATTTGTTATTGATGACTATTTACAGGGAGGCACACAATCATGAATGAAACAAACAAAATTTATTACTGAAGGCGCAGCGTTATTAGCTATATACGCGATATTATTGCTTGTGTCTTTATACGTTCCGGTTTTAGGTACAGTTGTAACGTTCGCATTACCATTACCGTTTATATTGTTTACGATAAAATATAGGTTATCCAATGCTTTTGTAATTTTTACAGCTGCGCTTTTTATTACCGTTATTGTGAGCCAGCCCTTGAATCTAGTGAAGACAATAATGTTTGGATTGATAGGGATTGTTTTAGGATCCATGTATAAAAAACGAAAAAAGCCAATAGAGATCTTGATGGCAGGAACCCTTGCATATTTAATTGGTTTTGTGCTCATTTACGTTGCAAGTATAAAGTTTTTTAACATAGATTTAATGAAGCAAATGCAAAATATGTTTAATGAAAGTATGGCGCAAAGTGAAAAGGTGATAAGCGCTGCAGGTATGCCAATTAGTAAAGAACAAAAAGAATTATTTGGACAATTCAATGAGATATTACAAACATTATTCCCGAGTTTACTTGTAATGGTTTCTGTTTGTTTTTCTTGGATTACAGTGCTCGTATCGGGTAGTGTTTTGAGGAAGTTAAAGCATGACGTTATATCTTGGCCTAAATTTAAAGATATACAATTGCCAAAGAGCATTGTTTGGTATTACGTTATATTTATTTTGTTAGCAACTTTTATAAAGGTAGAACCAACATCATATTTACATATGGTATTTTCTAACCTATATGTCATATTTACACTATTGCTCGTACTGCAAGGTCTGACATTTATCACCTTTTTAGCGCATAGAAAAGGATTTACTAAAGGTGTTCCTATTATTAGTTTTATTGTATGCATGTTTATTCCGATGATGTTTCCTCTTGTAACAATCTTAGGTATAATTGACTTAGGGATTTCATTGCGTTCTAAAATAGGGGGATAAATGGAGGGAATAGACATGGCAGGACGCAAAGGTGGACGTGCGAAACGTCGTAAGGTGTGTTTCTTCACATCTAACGGCATCACTCGCATTGACTATAAAGATGTTGATTTATTAAAACGTTTCGTTTCTGAGCGTGGTAAAATTTTACCTCGTCGTGTAACAGGAACAAGCGCGAAATACCAACGCAAACTTACAGTTGCAATTAAACGTGCTCGTCAAATGGCACTTTTACCATATGTTGGTGAATAAATGAATCGTGTTATCCTCGTTGGTCGTTTAACTAAGGACCCTGACCTACGTTACACGCCCAATGGTGTTGCAGTAGCTACTTTTACGTTAGCTGTGAATCGCGCATTTGCGAATCAACAAGGTGAGCGTGAAGCTGACTTTATTAATTGTGTAATATGGCGTAAACAAGCAGAAAACGTAGCAAATTATTTGAAAAAAGGTAGCTTAGCAGGCGTAGATGGACGTCTTCAAACTCGTAATTACGATGGACAAGATGGTAAACGTGTATATGTAACAGAAGTTCTTGCGGAAAGCGTACAATTTTTAGAGCCGCGTAATGGCGGTGGGGAGCAACGTGGTTCATTTAATCAGCAACCATCAGGAGCTGGTTTCGGTAACCAAAGCTCTAACCCATTTGGTCAATCTAGTAATTCAGGCAACCAAGGTAACCAAGGGAACTCTGGATTTACGAAGAATGACGATCCATTTTCAAATGTAGGTCAACCGATCGACATTTCCGACGACGATTTACCGTTCTAAATGAGAAAGTACGAAATTATGTACATCATTCGTCCTGGCGTTGAAGAAGAAGCTCAAAAAGCTTTAGTTGAACGTTTTGCAGGTGTTTTAACAAACAATGGTGCAGAAATCATTAACACGAAAGAGTGGGGTAAGCGTCGTTTAGCTTACGAGATCAACGACTTACGTGAAGGTTTCTACATGATCTTAAACGTGAACTCTAACGCAGAAGCGATTAACGAATTCGACCGTTTAGCTAAGATCAACGAAGACATCCTTCGTCATATCGTTGTTAAAGAAGAAGAAAAATAAATGGGATTAACGGCTGGGATTGTTGGATTACCTAACGTAGGGAAGTCCACTTTATTTAATGCAATTACACAAGCAGGAGCAGAATCTGCAAACTATCCATTCTGTACAATTGATCCAAACGTAGGGATTGTAGAAGTACCAGATGAGCGTTTAAATAAATTAACGGAATTAGTAGAACCGAAAAAAACTGTTCCGACTGTATTTGAGTTTACTGATATTGCGGGTATCGTAAAAGGTGCTAGTAAAGGTGAAGGTTTAGGAAATAAATTTTTATCTCATATTCGCCAAGTAGATGCAATTTGCCAAGTTGTTCGTTGTTTTGAAGACGAAAACATTACACACGTTTCAGGGAAAGTAGATCCGATCGATGATATTGAAACAATTAACTTAGAGCTAATCTTAGCGGATTTAGAATCTGTTGATAAACGTATCGAACGTGTTGCGAAATTAGCAAGACAAAAAGATAAAGAAGCAGTATATGAGCATGAAATTTTAGTGCGCTTAAAAGAAGCTTTTGAAGAGGGAAAACCAGCTCGTACTGTTGAATTTACAGAAGAGCAAATGAAGATTGTTAAAGGTCTTCATTTACTTACAACGAAAGAAATGTTATACGTAGCAAACGTAAGTGAAGATGATATTATCGATCCTTCTGAAAACAAATACGTACAAATGGTAAAAGAATTTGCTGCAAATGAAAATTCTCAAGTAATCGTTGTATGTGCAAAAATCGAAGAAGAAATCGCTGAGCTAGACGAGGAAGAGAAAAAAGTATTCCTTGAAGAACTAGGCATTGAAGAATCTGGTTTAGATCAATTAATTCGTGCTGCATATGATTTATTAGGACTTGCTACGTACTTCACAGCAGGTGTGCAAGAAGTACGTGCATGGACGTTTAAACAAGGTATGAAAGCACCACAATGTGCTGGCGTAATTCATACAGACTTTGAGCGTGGATTTATTCGTGCGGAAACAGTTTCTTACGAAGACTTAATGACAAACGGTTCTATGACAGCTGCAAAAGAAGCTGGTAAAGTTCGTTTAGAAGGAAAAGAGTATATCGTAAAAGACGGAGACGTTATGCACTTCCGCTTCAACGTTTAAGTGGAGCAAAAGCAATATAACTTGTACGACGTTGTGGAAATGAAGAAAGCCCACCCATGTGGTGAGAATCGTTGGAAAATTATTCGTATGGGAATGGATATCCGCATTAAGTGCGAGGGATGTGACCATTCAGTAATGATTCCTCGAAGAGAGTTTGATCGTAAGGTGAAAAAAATACTTGTGAAGCACGAAGAATAGATGGATTTAGCGTTGAAATGGTTTGATTCCATTGATTGGACGAATATAGGTGTAAAATCACTACAAATAGTCGTTATTTTAATACTTGGTGCAATCGTTGTGCGAGTTGCAAGGGCAATTGTACGAAATGCGTTTCGCATGGGAAGTCGTTCCCCGATTCAAATTTCAGAACGTCGTACAGTTACGGTAGCGAAATTGCTTGAAAATATTGTGGCATATGTTGTTATGTTTATTATGTTAATAGCAATTTTAGGTGTATTTGAAATTAATGCATCAGGTTTATTAGCGGGTGCCGGGGTAATTGGTTTGGCAGTCGGATTTGGTGCTCAAAGTTTAGTGAAAGATGTCATTACAGGACTATTTATTTTGTTGGAAGATCAGTTTTCGGTAGGTGACTATGTAAGAATTGGTCAATTTGAGGGAGTCGTTTTAGAAATTGGACTTCGTACGACAAAAGTAAAGAGTTGGACAGGTGAAATTCATACTTTGCCAAACGGAAGTATCATTCAAGTTACTAATTTTTCAGTTAGTAACAGTGTCGCATTTGTTGATGTATCCATTTCATATGAGAGTGACATAGCGAAAGCAGAGCAGGTTATTGAAGATTTATTAGTTGAGCTTCCTGAAAAGTATGAGAAGATGATAGCGACACCTCAACTATTAGGTGTTCAAACGCTAGCTGCATCTGAGGTTGTATTACGTGTCATTGCTGAAGTAGAACCGATGCAACATGCAGTTATTGCAAGAGCTCTTCGTAAAGAAATTAAAAATCGTCTAGATTTACATGGGATTGAAATTCCATACCCACGTATGGTTTTATATAATCGTGAAGAATTGGTTAGTGGAAAAGCACTTTAGATGAATATTGGAAGTTTTCGCTTACCTTTTTTCGAAAAAGAAACTCAAAATGTTATGCACCAAGACTTAGAAGCCTCCGAGACAATCAGTAACTTCTTGCTTTCCCATATTCCTATTCAAATTAATATACCACTTATTCTCGTTTGTATCGGAACAGATCGGTCCACCGGTGATGCACTCGGCCCATTAGTTGGCACTAAGCTAGAACAAGTAGAAATCAAAAACTTCCAAGTGTTCGGTACACTAGATGAACCAGTGCATGCACTAAATTTAGAGGAGAAAATTCGAAATATCCAGAGAGAAAACCCTACTTCCTTTATAATTGCCGTTGATGCATGTTTAGGAAAGTCTCAAAATATCGGTTCCATTACTACTGGAAAAGGACCTAGTAAACCTGGTGCTGCGATGAATAAGAAATTACCTGCAGTTGGTGATTTGCATATACACGGCATCGTCAATTTAAATGGTTTTATGGAGTTTTTTGTTCTTCAAAATACGAGATTAAGTTTAGTGATGAAAATGGCCGATGTAATCGCACAAAGTATAAAAGAGACGGATCAAAAATTATCTGCATTAAAAAAAGCAAACCATCTATAAGTGGCTAAAGGTTTAGGAAGAGGGATTAATGTGTTTTTTCCTGATTTAGATGTGAAAGAAGAAGAAACGATTCAGGAGATCATCGTAACTGAATTAAGGCCGAATCCATACCAACCGCGTAAGCACTTTAATAAAGCAGCGATTCAGGAATTAGCGGCTTCTATTAAAGAACACGGCATATTACAACCGTTAATTGCTAGAAAGAGTATTAAAGGATATGAAATTGTTGCAGGTGAAAGAAGATATCGTGCTGCCAAAGAGGCTGGACTTGAAAAGGTACCTGCCGTTGTAAGGCAATTAAACGAGCAGCAAATGATGGAATTTGCTTTGTTAGAAAACTTACAACGAGAAGATTTAAATCCGATGGAAGAGGCAATGGCATACCAGATGTTAATGAATGAGCTAAATGTAACGCAAGAACAATTAGCGAAACGTCTTGGTAAAAGTAGACCTTACATTGCAAACTATACTCGGTTATTAAGCCTCCCTTCTTTCGTACAAGATATGATTGCAAATGGTCAACTTTCAATGGCTCATGGGAGAACTTTACTTACGATCAAAGATGAAGAACAATTGAAGTCCTTATTGAAACGCATTGAAAAAGAAGGATTAAATGTTCGTCAATTAGAGAAAATCGTCCAAGAGATTAATCAACACGTTTCACGTGAAACAAAACAAGTGAAAAAAGAGCGAAATATATTTTTCGTAGAACGTGAGACGTTCTTAAGAGAAAAGTTTGGAACAGATGTGAAAATTAAAGAGACGAAAAAAGAAAAAGGTAAAATCGAAATTGAATTTTTTAATAAAGAAGATTTAAATCGTATTTTAGAATTGTTATCAAAGAAAAATTAAATGGGAAAAATCATTGCTATTGCTAATCAAAAAGGCGGTGTTGGAAAAACAACAACATCTGTTAATTTAGGGGCTGGATTGGCGCAAGTAGGTAAGAAAGTCCTTCTCGTAGATATTGATGCTCAAGGAAATGCAACGACTGGTGTGGGAATTGAAAAGTCAGAATTAGACCAATGTATTTACAATGTTCTTGTGGAAGATGCAGATGTTCAGGGAGTTATACGGAAAACCGCAACTGAAAACTTAGATGTTCTACCCGCTACAATTCAATTGGCTGGTGCTGAAATTGAATTGGTACCGACTATTTCCCGGGAAGTACGTTTGCAAAGGGCATTACAGCCAGTTCGTGATGAATATGATTACATTATTATCGACTGTCCCCCGTCTTTAGGGTTATTAACGATTAATGCATTAACAGCAGCAGATTCTGTTATTATTCCTGTTCAGTGTGAATATTACGCACTAGAAGGATTAAGTCAGCTATTAAATACAGTTCGACTTGTACAAAAACATTTAAATAAAGATCTAGCAATTCAAGGTGTATTGTTAACAATGCTAGATGCCCGTACAAATTTAGGGATTCAAGTTATAGATGAAGTGAAGAAATACTTTAGGGATAAAGTATACCGTTCTATTATTCCACGTAATGTTCGCTTAAGTGAGGCACCAAGTCATGGGAAACCGATTATGCAGTATGACGCTAAATCAAGAGGGGCAGAAGTATATATAGATTTAGCAGAGGAAGTGATTGCAGGTGGCTAAATGAAAAATACGTTTTCTCGTTTATTTGGCTTTGGAGATAAAGAGAGCGAATTCGAATTACAAGACGAAAGCCATGAAGAAATAGATAAAAAGGTATATGAAGAAATAAAAGAAATTCCGATCGTAAATATTACTCCTAATCGTTATCAACCGCGAACAGTTTTTGACGATGCACGTATTGACGAGTTGGCATTAACGATTCGTACACATGGGCTTATTCAGCCGATTGTTGTGAGACAGTATGAGGATGATAAGTACGAGATTATTGCTGGAGAAAGACGTTTTCGCGCAGCAACGAAGTTAGGCTGGGAAAAGGTCCCTGCGATCATAAAGAACTTAAATGATACAGAGACGGCTTCTGTGGCGTTAATTGAAAATTTGCAACGTGAGGAATTAACAGCAATCGAGGAAGCTGTGGCATATCAAAAGCTGATTGAGTTACATAATTTAACGCAAGAAGCATTGGCACAACGACTTGGAAAAGGACAATCTACAATCGCAAATAAGTTGCGATTGTTAAAGTTGCCTGAAGAAATAAAAAGTGCATTGTTAGAAAAAAGTATTACAGAACGTCATGCTCGCGCTCTCATTCCTTTAAAAAATGAGGGATTACAACTGAAAGTTTTACAAGAAATTGTGGAAAAACAACTCAATGTAAAACAAACAGAAGAACGAATTGCGAAATTACTAGAAGAAGTAAAACCGAAGCGCAAGGCAAAGCAAAAAGCAGTAAGTCGAGATGCGAGAATTGCTATGAATACAATTAGGCAATCATTACAAATGGTGGCTGATAGTGGTTTAAATGTTAATTCTGAGGAAGAAGAATTTGATGAGTACTATCAAATTACAATTAAAGTTCCGAAGAAAAAATAAATGAACATAGAACAATTTCAATCTATGCTAGAAGAGAAGGGCATTACCCTCTCTTCTAGGCAGTTAGAGCAGTTCAAAATCTACTTTGAAACATTAGTAGAGTGGAATGAAAAAATGAATTTAACGGCTATTACGGAAAAAGAAGAAGTATACTTAAAACACTTTTTTGATTCCATTACAGCTGCTTTTTATTATGATTTTTCAAAACCGTTTTCAATTTGTGATGTTGGCGCAGGAGCTGGATTCCCAAGTATTCCTTTGAAAATCTGTTTCCCGCACTTAAAAGTAACAATTGTAGATTCATTACAAAAACGTATTAATTTCTTAAATCATTTAGCACAACAGCTAGAATTAAGTGATGTTGCATTTTGTCATGATCGTGCTGAAACATTTGGGAAAAAAGAAGGTGTTCGTGAATCATACGATATCGTAATGGCACGAGCAGTTGCGCGTCTGTCTGTATTAAGTGAGCTATGTTTACCACTTGTAAAAGTTGGAGGAACATTCATTGCAATGAAAGGTGCAGCAGCAAACGAAGAAATTGAAAATGGCAAGTATGCTTTAGATGTGCTTGGCGGAGATTTAAAAGAGATGTCTACGTTCCAATTACCGTTTGAAGAAAGTGAACGTAATATTTTATTAATCGAGAAAAAGCGCAAGACACCAAAGAAATATCCACGCAAACCGGGAACACCCAATAAATTACCTATTGAAAAATAAATGGGATACAATGCCGGTTCATACGATGTTATAGTAATCGGTGCAGGTCATGCAGGATGTGAAGCTGGTCTTGCGGCAGCACGAATGGGCTCCAAAACATTAATGTTAACAATTAATTTAGATATGGTAGCTTTTATGCCATGTAACCCTTCTGTTGGTGGACCAGCAAAAGGGATTGTTGTTCGTGAAATTGATGCATTAGGCGGAGAAATGGGACGCAATATTGATAAAACGCATATTCAAATGCGTATGTTAAATACAGGTAAAGGACCAGCTGTACGTGCGCTTCGAGCACAAGCAGATAAGTTCTCCTACCAGCATGAATTAAAGAAAACAATTGAAGAAACACCAAATTTAACGTTGTTCCAAGGAATGGTAGAGCGTTTAATCGTTGAAGATGGCGTATGTAAAGGGGTAATTACGCAAGCGGGTGCTGAATATACAGCAAAAACAGTCGTAATTACGACTGGAACATTTTTACGTGGTGAGATTATTATGGGTGAGTTAAAATATTCGAGCGGTCCAAATAATCAGCAACCATCTATTGCATTATCTGAGCATTTAGAGGAGCTTGGATTTGATCTTGTTAGATTTAAAACAGGTACACCTCCGCGTGTAAACAGCAATACAATTGACTACAGTAAAACAGAAATTCAACCAGGTGATGATAAACCACGTGCGTTCTCTTTTGAAACGACGAAATTTATTATGGATCAAATTCCATGTTGGTTGACATATACAAGTACGGAAACACATCGTTTAATAGATGAAAATTTACATCGTTCAGCTATGTATTCTGGTATGATTAAAGGAACAGGACCTAGATACTGTCCTTCTATTGAAGATAAGGTAGTAAGATTTAATGATAAACCACGTCATCAAATTTTCTTAGAGCCAGAGGGACGCAATACGCAAGAAGTATACGTACAAGGTCTATCTACAAGCTTACCAGAAGATGTACAGCGTGACATGCTTAGAACAATCCCGGGGCTGGAAAATGTTGAAATGATGCGTACAGGTTATGCAATTGAGTATGATGCAATTGTGCCAACGCAATTATGGCCAACACTTGAAACGAAGAACATTAAAAATTTATATACAGCAGGACAAATTAACGGAACTTCTGGTTACGAAGAAGCGGCAGGACAAGGGCTTATGGCTGGAATTAATGCGGCATGTCGATCTTTAGGTAAAAAAGAAGTTATTTTAGGGCGCGAGGATGCTTATATTGGTGTCTTAATTGATGATCTTGTAACGAAAGGTACAAATGAACCATATCGTTTATTAACGTCTCGTGCAGAGTACCGTCTATTATTACGCCACGATAATGCGGATCTTCGTTTAACTGAAGTTGGTCGTGAAATTGGATTAATTAAAGAAGAGCGCTATGAACGATTTACAAATAAAAAATTACAAATTGAACAGGAAAAGGAACGCTTAGGTAGCATTATTATTAAACCACGTCCTGAAGTTCAAGAATTAATTCGTAGCATTGGTGGAAGTGAATTGAAAGACGGAATACGTGCAAGTGATTTATTACGTCGTCCAGAGATGTCATATGAGCATATCCACATTTTAGTACCAAGTGAAGTAGAATTAAGTGATGAAATTACAGAACAAGTTGAAATTCAGATTAAGTACGAAGGATATATCGAAAAATCATTACAGCAAGTAGAGCGTATGAAAAAAATGGAAAACAAGAAGATCCCTGTGGATATTGATTATGATGCGATTTCTAGCCTTGCATCAGAAGCTAGACAGAAATTGAAAGATGTTCGTCCACTTTCAATGGGGCAGGCTTCACGTATTTCTGGTGTAAATCCAGCTGATGTTTCCATTTTACTTGTGTATATTGAACAAGGAAAAATTGCGCGAGTATCGAACCAATAAATGGAATTTGATACAATTGCTGCGATTTCCACAGCGCTTGGAGAGGGCGCAATTGCCATTGTTCGAGTAAGTGGGGATGATGCGGTTGAAAAAGTTGATCGTATTTTTAAAGGGAAGGACTTAACAGAGGTTCCTTCTCACACAATTCATTATGGTCATATTGTTGATTTAGATACAAATCAAGTTATTGAAGAAGTTATGGTGTCTATTATGCGTGCACCAAGAACTTTTACACGTGAAAATATAGTAGAAATTAACTGTCACGGTGGACTAGTTTCGGTAAATAAAGTATTGCAGCTTATTTTAGCGCAAGGAGTACGATTAGCAGAGCCTGGTGAATTTACAAAACGTGCTTTTTTAAATGGCCGTATTGATTTATCACAAGCAGAAGCAGTTATGGACTTAATCCGTGCAAAAACAGATCGTGCAATGAACGTAGCGATTAATCAAATGGAGGGGCGATTATCTAAATTAATTGGCCGCCTGCGTCAGGATATATTAGAAACGCTAGCTCATGTTGAGGTAAACATAGATTATCCAGAATATGATGATGTGGAAGAGATGACACATAATATTTTAATTGAGAAAGCGACACATGTTCGTGCTGAAATTGCAAAAATATTAGAAACATCGAAGCAAGGGAAGATTTTACGTGAAGGTATTGCTACTGCGATCATCGGTAGACCTAACGTTGGGAAGTCATCGCTATTAAATAGTCTCGTTCAAGAGAACAAGGCAATTGTAACTGATATTGCAGGAACAACTCGTGATGTTATTGAAGAGTACGTTAATGTGCGTGGTGTACCACTTAAACTTATAGACACAGCCGGGATTCGTGAAACGGAAGATGTTGTTGAACGAATTGGTGTAGAACGTTCAAAAGAAATGATGAGCCAAGCAGATTTAGTGTTAATTGTTGTCAACTATAGTGAGGATTTAACAAATGAAGATGAAGATTTATTCCGTGCGGTACAAGGAAAAGACTTCATTGTTATTGTGAATAAGACCGATTTACCGCAAGGAATTGATATGGAACGTGTTGCAGAGTTGGCTGCGGGAAATCGTGTTATTACAACATCCTTAATTGAGGAGCAAGGAATAGATGAGCTTGAAAACGCAATCGCTGAGCTATTCTTTGAAGGAACAATTGATTCTGCAGATATGACATATGTTTCTAACGCAAGGCATATCGGACTATTAACACAAGCAGAAAAGACAATTGGAGATGCAATTGAAGCAATTGAAAATGGTGTTCCGATTGATATGGTACAAATTGATTTAACGAGAACGTGGGAAATACTTGGTGAAATTACTGGTGATACTGTCCATGAAAGCTTAATTGACCAGTTGTTCTCTCAATTTTGTTTAGGAAAATAAGTGAGTGTAATTACTGCTAAAGGACAAACAGTCGAGCTGGCAGTAGAAGATGCTTTAAGGCAATTAAACACTTCAAAAGATCAAGTTGATATAAATATTATCGATGAGGGTAAAAGAGGATTCCTAGGCCTATTTGGGAATCGTCCTGCAGTAGTAGAAGTTGTATTGAAGAAAAATCCCATTCAAGAATGTGAAGAGTATTTAAAAAATGTTATTCAAAACATGGGTGTGGAAGTCGAGATTAGTAAAATTGTAAAGGGACGCGAAGTTGAATTTACAATTTCAGGTGATAATGTAGGTGTTTTAATTGGAAAAAGAGGTAATACATTGAACTCTTTACAGTATTTGACAAAACTTGTCGCGAATCGCCATACGAAGCAGTATATTGGTATCACACTAGATGCTGAAAATTATCGTAGTAAAAGAAAAAGTACGTTAGAATCGCTTTCTTATCGATTAGCAAAACAAGTATCTAAAACGAAAAAAAGAGTTGTTTTAGAGCCAATGCCATCTTTTGAACGAAAAATTATCCATCAAGCATTATCTAATCATCAAGATATCAATACAACTTCTGAAGGAAATGAACCGCATCGGCATGTTGTAATATCTTCCAAATGATTGAAAAAGAAAATAGGTTTACTGGCCATGGTTATTACATTAATGGCAATTGCTACCGGCTGTAGTGAAACGGGTCAGCCGATTACATCGAAGAGCACTGGGATTTGGAATGAATATTTCGTATACCCGCTTTCTCAGTTAATCACGTATTTCGCGACATGGCTTGGTGATAATTACGGTTTAGCGATCGTTATTACGACCCTTATTATTCGTTTTGCATTATTACCACTAATGATCAAACAAACGAAGAGTACGAAGGCAATGCAAGCATTACAACCAGAAATGGTGAAGTTAAAAGAAAAACATAGCTCTAAAGATCAAGCAACACAGCAGAAATTACAACAAGAAATGATGCAGTTATACCAAAAAAATGGTGTAAACCCATTAGCCGGTTGTTTACCAATATTTGTTCAGATGCCTATTTTATTCGCATTTTATCATGCGATTATGAGAACATCAGAAATTAGTAAACATACATTTTTATGGTTTGATTTAGGACAGGCAGATCCGTTCTATATCTTACCGATTGTTGCAGCGATTACGACATTTATTCAGCAAAAGCTTGCAATGGCAGGAACTGCTGGTCAAAATCCACAAATGGCAATGATGATTTGGCTTATGCCGATTATGATTTTAATCTTTGCAATTAACTTCCCAGCGGCATTATCACTTTACTGGGTTGTAGGTAATATCTTTGGTATCGCTCAAATGTACTTTATCAAAGGGCCAGAAATTAAGGCTAGTAAGGCTGGAGGATCAGGCAAGTGAATGGAGAAAAAAAATCGTATAAAGAAGAATGATGAATTCCAGGAGGTTTTTCAAAAAGGAAAATCAAATGCGAACCGTCAGTTTGTTGTATACCAACTAAATAAAGAAGAACAGCCAAATTTTCGCATCGGCCTTTCTGTTAGCAAGAAAATAGGAAATGCAGTAGTTCGTAATCGAATTAAGCGTATGATCCGTCAGTCCATTACAGAATTGAAAGATGAGATAGATTCTGGAAAAGATTTTGTTATAATAGCAAGGAAGCCTTGTGCAGAGATGACATATGAAGAAGTAAAGAAAAGCTTAATTCATGTCTTTAAACGCTCTGGTATGAAAAGAATAAAAAAGTAGATGAAAAGAACTTACCAACCAAATAAACGTAAGCGCAGCAAAGTACATGGTTTCCGCAGCCGTATGAGCACAGCGAACGGACGTAAAGTGCTAGCAGCTCGTCGTCGTAAAGGAAGAAAAGTATTATCTGCGTAGTTGGAAAACATCTCTGATTTATGGAATAGTGCCTTAAGAGAACTTGAAAAAAAGGTCAGTAAACCTAGTTATGAAACATGGTTGAAGTCAACAACAGCACATAACTTAAAGAAAGACGTATTAACGATTACAGCTCCAAATGAATTTGCTCGTGATTGGCTAGAATCTCATTATTCAGAACTCATTTCGGAAACACTTTATGACTTAACAGGGGCAAAATTGGCTATTCGCTTTATTATTCCCCAAAGTCAAGCTGAAGAGGATATCGATCTTCCTCCTATTAAAAAAAATCGAGCACAAGATGATTCTACTCATTTACCACAGAGCATGTTAAATCCAAAATATACATTTGATACATTTGTTATTGGCTCTGGTAACCGTTTTGCCCATGCTGCTTCATTAGCTGTAGCTGAGGCCCCGGCTAAAGCGTATAATCCTCTCTTTATTTACGGAGGCGTTGGGCTTGGAAAGACGCATTTAATGCATGCTATCGGTCATTATGTAATTGAACATAATCCAAACGCGAAAGTTGTATATTTATCATCCGAAAAATTTACAAATGAATTTATTAACTCTATTCGTGATAATAAAGCAGTCGATTTTCGTAATAAATATCGTAATGTAGATGTTTTATTGATAGATGATATTCAATTTCTTGCTGGAAAAGAACAAACTCAAGAAGAGTTTTTCCATACATTTAATGCATTACACGAAGAAAGCAAACAAATTGTAATTTCAAGTGATCGGCCACCAAAAGAAATTCCAACTTTAGAAGATCGTCTTCGTTCTCGCTTTGAATGGGGACTCATTACGGACATTACACCACCAGATTTAGAGACGCGAATTGCGATTTTACGTAAAAAAGCAAAGGCTGAAGGACTTGATATACCAAACGAGGTTATGCTGTATATCGCAAATCAAATCGATTCAAACATTCGTGAATTAGAAGGTGCGCTCATCCGAGTTGTAGCTTATTCATCTTTAATTAACAAAGATATTAATGCTGATTTAGCAGCTGAAGCACTTAAAGATATTATTCCAAATTCTAAACCAAAAATTATTTCTATTTATGATATCCAAAAAGCTGTCGGGGGCGTTTATCAAGTAAAATTAGAAGATTTTAAAGCGAAAAAGCGTACAAAATCAGTTGCGTTTCCTCGTCAAATTGCAATGTATTTATCACGCGAACTTACAGATTCCTCTTTACCTAAAATAGGTGAAGAATTTGGTGGACGTGACCATACAACCGTTATCCATGCCCATGAAAAAATTTCTAAGCTATTAAAAACGGATACGCAATTGCAAAAACAAGTCGAAGAAATTAATGATATTTTAAAGTAGATGCGTTTTACAATACAAAAAGACTATCTTGTAAGAAGTGTACAGGATGTAATGAAGGCTGTTTCTTCTCGTACAACAATTCCGATTCTTACGGGAATTAAAGTTGTCGCTACTGAAGAAGGAGTTACATTAACAGGAAGCGATGCCAACATCTCTATTGAATCGTTTATTCCAGTCGAAGAGGACGGAAAAGAGATTGTAGAAATAGGACAATCAGGAAGTATTGTTTTACAAGCAAAATATTTTAGCGAGATCGTAAAAAAATTACCTAAAGACACTGTCGAAATTTCTGTGGAAAATCATTTTATGACAAAAATAAAATCTGGAAAATCAGAGTTCAACTTAAATGGTTTAGATTCTGCTGAATATCCATTATTACCACAGATTGAAGAACATCATGTTTTTAAGATTCCAACAGACTTACTTAAACATATGATTAGACAAACTGTATTTGCAGTTTCTACTTCGGAAACAAGACCGATCTTGACAGGTGTAAACTGGAAGGTATATAACAGCGAACTAATTTGCATTGCAACAGATAGTCACAGACTAGCACTTCGAAAAGCAAAAATCGAAGGATATAATATTGCAGATGAGTTTCAAGCAAATGTTGTAATTCCAGGTAAGAGCCTAAATGAATTAAGTAAAATTCTAGATGAGTCGGAAGAAATGGTAGATATCGTTATTACGGAGTATCAAGTATTATTCCGTACAAAACATTTATTATTCTTCTCAAGATTGTTAGAGGGAAATTATCCTGATACAACACGTCTAATTCCAGCAGAGAGTAAGACCGATATTTTTGTGAATACAAAAGAATTTCTACAGGCCATTGATCGTGCTTCACTATTAGCAAGGGACGGCCGTAATAATGTTGTAAAATTATCAACGTTAGAACAAAAAATGTTGGAAATCTCTTCTAATTCACCAGAAATTGGAAAAGTAGTGGAAGAAGTTCAATGTGAAAATATAGATGGAGAAGAATTAAAAATCTCTTTTAGTGCAAAATATATGATGGATGCATTAAAAGCTTTAGATAGTACAGAAATTAAGATTAGCTTTACTGGGGCAATGAGACCATTCTTAATTCGTACAGTAAATGATGATTCAATTACTCAATTAATTTTACCAGTTCGTACTTACTAGATGAAACGTATTAAAATTTCAACAGAATATATTACACTAGGACAATTTTTAAAGTTAGCTGATGTAATCGATACAGGTGGCGCTGTAAAATGGTTTTTACAAGAATATGAAGTGTACGTGAATCAAGAACTTGAAAACAGAAGAGGTCGCAAGTTATATGCGAACGATATTATTGAAATTCCGGGTAGCGGAACTTTCCAAGTTCAGGCATAATTGTTTATTTCAGAAATACAATTAAAAAACTATCGCAATTATGAAAAATTAGAGCTTTCCTTTGAAGATAAAGTGAATGTAATTATCGGCGAAAATGCGCAAGGGAAAACAAATTTGATGGAAGCTATTTATGTGTTAGCGATGGCGAAATCTCATAGAACCTCTAATGACCGTGAACTTATTCGTTGGGATGAAGATTTCGGTCAAATTAAAGGAAAATTACAAAAGAGAAATAGTTCTTTGTCTTTAGAATTAAATATTTCGAAAAAAGGTAAAAAGGCAAAATTAAATCAACTTGAACAACAAAAGTTGAGTCAATATATTGGCGAAATGAATGTTGTCATGTTTGCCCCAGAAGATTTAAATCTTGTAAAAGGAAGCCCTCAAGTAAGAAGACGCTTTTTAGATATGGAACTAGGACAAATAGCTCCCGTTTATTTGTATGAATTAAGTCAATATCAAAAAGTGCTCACGCAACGAAACCACTTGCTAAAAAAAATGCAAGGGAATAGTAAAAATGAGGAAACGATGTTGGATGTATTTACACTGCAACTGATTGAACACGGTGCAAAAATATTGCAAAAGCGTTTTGATTTTTTACATTTACTGCAAGAATGGGCAGCCCCAATTCATCGTGGTATAAGCCGTGGATTAGAAGAATTAGAAATTATTTATAAACCAAGTGTAGATGTATCAGAATCAATGGATTTGTCGAAAATAAAAGAAGTATACTATGAAAGTTTTCAATCTGTGAAACAACGTGAAATTTTCCGTGGTACGACTTTAATTGGTCCTCATCGTGATGATTTACAATTCTTCGTTAATAGTAAAAATGTTCAAGTCTTTGGTTCGCAAGGACAACAACGAACGACTGCACTATCCCTAAAATTAGCTGAAATTGAATTGATTTATTCAGAGGTTAAAGAATATCCAATCCTTTTGCTGGATGATGTTTTATCAGAATTAGACGATTATCGTCAATCACATCTGTTAAATACAATTCAAGGAAAGGTGCAAACATTTGTTACAACGACGAGTGTCGACGGAATTGAACACGAAACATTAAAAGACGCGAAAACAATTCATGTAACGAACGGCACGGTAGATTGTGAAATAGATAGGGCATAAATGGAACAAAAGCAAATGCAAGAAAATGCATATGATGAAAGTCAGATACAGGTACTTGAAGGACTAGAGGCAGTTCGGAAACGTCCAGGTATGTATATTGGAACTACGAGTGGGAAAGGACTTCACCACCTTGTATGGGAGATTGTCGATAATAGTATCGATGAAGCGTTAGCAGGATATTGCGATGAAATTAACGTTAGTATTGAAGAGGATAATAGTATTCTTGTAACGGATAATGGACGTGGTATTCCAGTTGGTATACAAGAAAAAATGGGACGTCCTGCAGTAGAGGTTATTATGACTGTCCTCCACGCTGGTGGTAAATTTGGCGGTGGCGGTTATAAAGTTTCTGGTGGTTTGCATGGTGTTGGTGCATCTGTTGTAAATGCCTTATCAACAGAACTAGAAGTATTTGTACATCGTGATGGTAAAATCCATTACCAAAAATACGAAAGAGGTATTCCGGTTGCAGATTTAAAAGTCATCGGTGATACAGATAAAACTGGAACAATAACTCGCTTTAAACCGGATCCAGAAATTTTTAAAGAGACGACAGAATATGAATTTGATACGTTAGCGACTCGTATGCGTGAGTTGGCGTTTTTAAATCGTAATATTAAATTAACAATTGAAGATAAGCGTGAACATAAGCAAAAGAAGGAGTTCCACTATGAAGGTGGAATTAAATCATATGTTGAACATTTGAATCGTTCAAAACAACCAATTCATGAAGAGCCTGTATATGTAGAAGGTTCAAAAGATGGTATTCAAGTTGAAGTTGCGCTTCAATATAACGAAGGATATACAAATCATATTTACTCATTTACAAATAATATTCATACGTATGAAGGCGGTACGCATGAGGTAGGATTTAAAACTGCCCTAACACGTGTGATTAACGATTATGGTCGTAAAAATAACATTTTAAAAGATGCGGATAGTAATTTGACTGGTGAAGATGTTCGTGAAGGTTTAACAGCAATCGTGTCAATTAAACATCCAAATCCACAGTTCGAAGGGCAAACGAAGACGAAACTTGGAAATAGTGAAGCGAGAACGATTACAGAGTCAGTATTCTCAGAGGCGTTTGAAAAGTTCTTACTGGAAAACCCCAATGTTGCACGTAAAATTGTAGATAAAGGAACGATGGCAGCGCGTGCGCGTGTAGCAGCTAAAAAGGCTCGTGAGCTAACTCGCCGAAAGAGTGCTTTAGAAGTTTCAAGTTTACCAGGGAAATTGGCAGACTGTTCTTCTAAAGATCCAGCAATTAGTGAAATTTATATCGTAGAGGGTGACTCTGCGGGTGGATCTGCAAAACAAGGGCGCGATCGTCATTTCCAAGCAATTTTACCGCTGAAGGGTAAAATTATTAATGTTGAAAAGGCACGCTTAGATAAGATTTTATCAAATGATGAAGTTCGTACAATTATTACGGCAATCGGTACAAATATCGGTGGAGACTTCGATATTGAGAAAGCACGTTATCATAAGGTTATTATTATGACCGATGCCGATGTTGATGGTGCACATATTCGTACCCTATTATTAACGTTCTTCTATCGTTATATGCGTCAAATAATTGAGTGTGGTTATATATATATTGCGCAGCCACCTTTATTTAAAGTGCAACAAGGTAAAAAAATTCAATATGCTTATAACGATAGAGAGCTTGAAAAGATATTAGCTGAGCTACCAGCCCAGCCGAAACCAGGAATTCAGCGTTATAAAGGTCTTGGGGAAATGAATCCAACTCAGCTATGGGAAACGACAATGGATCCAGAAGTACGTTCGTTACTTCAAGTTTCTCTTCAAGATGCGATTGAAGCAGATGAGACGTTTGAGATTTTAATGGGGGATAAAGTAGAGCCACGTCGTAACTTTATCCAAGAGAATGCAAAATACGTGAAAAACCTTGATATTTAAATGTCAGACAATCAACAACAAGCACGAATTCGAGAAATTAATATTAGTCATGAAATGCGTACCTCATTTTTAGATTACGCAATGAGTGTTATCGTATCTCGTGCATTACCAGATGTTCGTGATGGATTAAAACCCGTGCATCGTAGGGTTTTATATGCGATGAATGATTTAGGAATTACAGCTGATAAAGCGTATAAGAAATCAGCACGTATTGTCGGTGAAGTAATCGGTAAGTATCACCCTCACGGTGATTCAGCTGTTTATGAAACAATGGTACGTATGGCGCAAGATTTCAGTCAACGTTATATGCTTGTTGATGGACATGGTAACTTCGGTTCCGTTGATGGAGATTCAGCGGCGGCAATGCGTTATACAGAGGCAAGAATGTCTAAGATTTCTATGGAATTAATACGTGATATTTCAAAAAATACAATTGATTATCAAGATAACTATGATGGTTCTGAAAGAGAGCCGATTGTATTGCCTGCGCGTTTCCCTAATTTACTAGTAAATGGTACGACAGGTATTGCTGTTGGTATGGCAACGAATATCCCGCCACATCAGCTTGGCGAAGTAATTGATGGTGTATTGGCATTAAGTCATAACCCTGATATTACTATTGCGGAATTAATGGAATATATTCCTGGGCCAGACTTTCCAACGTCAGGTTTAATTTTAGGGCGAAGTGGAATTCGAAGAGCTTACGAAACAGGTCGTGGTTCTATTATGCTTCGTGCTAAGGTTGAAATTGAAGAGAGGTCAAACGGTAAACAATCCATTATCGTAACTGAACTACCATATCAAGTTAATAAGGCACGATTAATTGAAAAAATCGCAGAATTAGTTCGCGATAAGAAAATTGAAGGTATTACAGATTTACGTGATGAATCAGATCGTAATGGTATGCGTATCGTTATGGAAGTACGTCGTGATGCTAATGCTAATGTACTATTAAATAATCTATATAAACATACAGCGCTTCAAACAAGTTTTGGTATTAATATGTTATCTCTTGTAAATGGAGAGCCTCAAGTACTAAATTTAAAACAAAACTTATATCATTATTTGGAGCACCAGAAGGTAGTAATCCGTAGACGTACTGCTTATGAATTAGAAAAAGCAGAGGCACGTGCTCATATTTTAGAAGGATTACGAATTGCTTTAGATCATCTTGATGAAGTTATTACGTTAATTCGTAGTTCAAAAACGGCAGATATTGCAAAGCAAGGCTTAATGGAACGTTTCGGTTTAAGTGAGAAACAAGCGCAAGCGATTTTAGATATGCGTCTGCAACGCTTAACTGGATTAGAACGTGAAAAAATCGAGCAAGAATATCAAGACTTAATGAAGTTAATCGCTGAATTAAAAGCGATCTTAGCAGATGAAGAGAAAGTTCTTGAGATTATTCGTGAAGAATTAACAGAAGTAAAAGAGCGTTTCAATGATAAGAGACGAACAGAAATTACAATTGGCGGTATGGAATTTATTGAAGATGAAGATTTAATTCCTGAGCAAAACATTGCGATTACGTTAACTCATAACGGTTATATTAAGAGGTTACCAGCTTCTACGTACAAAACACAGAACCGTGGGGGACGTGGTGTACAAGGAATGGGTACGAATGATGATGACTTTGTTGAACATTTATTAACAACGTCTACTCATGATCATATTTTATTCTTTACAAACAAGGGTAAAGTATACCGTACGAAAGGATATGAAATTCCAGAGTATAGTCGTACTGCGAAAGGGCTACCGATTATTAACCTATTAGGGGTAGATAAGGGTGAGTGGATCAATGCCATTATTCCAATTCGTGAGTTTGGTGACGACCAGTTCTTATTCTTTACAACGAAACAAGGTATTTCTAAGAGAACGCCACTTTCATCATTTGCAAATATACGTACGAACGGTTTAATTGCAATTTCGCTTCGTGAAGAAGATGAAGTGATTTCTGTACGTTTAACATCTGGCGATAAAGATATTATCGTAGGGACAAGCAACGGTATGTTAATTCGCTTCAATGAACAAGATGTGCGTTCTATGGGCCGTAATGCAGCTGGTGTAAAAGCTATTACACTAGGCGAAGAGGACCAAGTGGTAGGTATGGAAATTGTTGAAGAAGATACGAATGTCTTAATCGTAACGAAAAACGGCTATGGTAAGCGTACTCCAGTTGAAGAGTATCGACTACAAAGTCGTGGTGGTAAAGGTCTGAAAACTTGTAACATTACAGATAAGAACGGTAAATTAGTAGCAGTTAAATCTGTAACAGGTGAAGAAGACATTATGTTAATTACAGCCGCGGGTGTTATTATTCGTATGCCGGTTGATCAAATCTCTCAAATGGGACGTAATACACAAGGTGTTCGTCTAATTCGATTAGAGGATGAGCAAGAGGTAGCAACAGTAGCGAAAGCGCAAAAGGATGAAGAAGAAGAAACTAGTGAAGAGGTTTCTTCAGAAGAATAAATGAAAATATTCAAAGGGTTTCTAATTTCATCAATTGCAATGACAACATTTGTAGGAACAGATCTAATACTACAAAATGATAGAATTCATAATAAAGTTTACGCTGAATCTTATAATGTCACATACAAAGAAACAGATTCTAATAAAAGAGATTCACAGGAAGAACAATTAATTGTAAAGTTTAAAAATGAAATTGACTTACCTTATGAAGATGGTATTGAGAAACGAATAAAAAATGGGAATTATGATAACAATTTAAAAAAGCTATTTTCTGAAAATACGGAACTTACTTTGAATCGCCTGTTCTCATCTGTAAATCCAATAGAGATTGAAAAGTTATCATTACACTCTAAATCATTTGCTAATCAATCAGCTAACAATTTATTAAATTATTATATTGTACAAGCTCCTAATAACATAGAAATAGAATTATTACTGAAAAAATTTGAAACATCACCCCTTGTAGAGGAAGCTTATATACAAGAAAAACAAATTTTGACACCCCCTGAAATACAGTTACCAGATTTATCTGTTAATCCGTACGATGATCCTAGATTTAAAAATCAAGGATACCTTGAAGCGGCACCAAAGGGAATTAATGCCTCGCATGCTTGGAGCATTAAAGGTGGTGACGGGAAGGGTACAACTTTTGTGGATATGGAATATGGATGGTTATTGAACCATGAGGATTTAGTCAATAAAAATATAAAGCTTATGTCTGGACAAAATATAAGCCAGCATAGAGCTCATGGTACTTCTGTATTAGGAATTGTTTCATCCGAAGATAATCAAATTGGAAATATTGGAATTGCACCAAAAGCGAATGTAAAAGTAATATCCCAAATTAGGGATAATGGAATTTATAATACAGCGGATGCTATTTTAAGTGCTGTACATAATTTACAAGCAGGGGATATTCTTTTATTAGAGGCACAAGCTTCGTATGATGGGTATGGGGATAAATATTTACCTGTAGAAGTACATCCAGATATTTTTGATGCGATTCGTGTTGGTACAGATAAAGGGATTATTATTATAGAAGCTGGCGCAAATGGTTCAAACGACTTAGATAATTTTAAAGATCGTAATGGAAAAAAAGCATCTAAAAATAAAAATTGATTGAGTTCAGGTGGGAGTAGTAATACCGCAGGCGTGAAAATCCAATTGGAATATGATTTACTTAGTGGCCAATTTCTTAACGTGCAGCTTGGACCAGGAAAGAATAATGACAAAACATACGGTACCATCTGCCTTGAAACCGTAGAGGCGGACGATTTGTGTTTACGTGATCTTGGTTACTTCGATTTAGGAGACTTACAAACGATTCATGATAGAGAGGCTTACTATGTCTCGCGGTTGAAGTTGAATACGCGCATTTATATCAAGAACCCTGAACCAGAATATTTCAACAATGGTACGTTAAAAAAGCAAACAGAATACATCCAGCTTGATATGACACAAATGCTGTCTGGTCTAATCCCTGGTGAAATGATGGAAATCCCCGAGGCATACATTGGTCAAAATCAGAAACTTCCAGCACGTGTTATTATCCATCGTTTAACCGATGATCAAACGCAAACACGTCTGAAAAACCAAGCAATACGTGAAAAGAAGAAAGGCATTGTCATGAAGGATAAAAGTAAACGTTTAATGAGCATGAATGTATATATCACGAACACGTCGCTAGAAGAAGTACCGACGAACTACGTGCATTCATTATATTCACTTCGTTGGCAGATTGAAATTTTGTTTAAAACGTGGAATTGATTGAAATTTTGTTTAAAACGTGGAATTGATGAATGTAAAAATATAAAAAGAGAACGCCTAGAGTGTCATTTATATGGACAACTCATAGGCATTCTCCTTTGTTCTTCTACAATGTTTCAAATGCGACGGTTTCTGCTTGAAAAGAAAAAGCAGGAACTGAGTGAATACAAAGCGATTTATATGATTAAAGATTACTTTCCTTTACTGTTTCAAGCGATAGCCGTTGGCACAGAAGAACTTTTAAAAATTCTGCATCGCCTTTATCCCGACATTCATCTCCCACCTAAAATTGGTGTTTCACACCTTCACATGTTTGAGGAAGGAGTCTTCTGTCGGAAAACGATAAATTTACAGAGCCCCTACTCTTTTTCTATCCAAGCGATAGGAACTTCTTTTTCACCAATTACTTCAAACTGAATGCATTTGAAAAATAACCCGTCCAATTATTCATACCAAGCACGCTACCGCTATTGCTCAAAATGCGGTGGAGATAGAATCCATAAATGGTTCACAGTCCGAAAACTTTCTGTAATTGATGAATTAGCGCTACAACCTATCCCATACGGGGAAGAAATAAAAGACATAAAGTTCATCATTCCAAAGGATTTAGATATAGATGATGAAAATAAACAAGCAATATATGATCGATTTTGCCAAAAGTCGTGAATGAGTGATATTAATAAAATTGCAGGTGAAAATATAAGGGTATTCATTGAATCTAGAGAAAGAAAGAATTCATGGATAATGGAAAGAGCTGGAATTGATAAAAATGCTTTTTATGATATGTTAAGCGGCAAAGGTAACATAGATGTGCAGGTAACTAAGCTTAGTGAATTTTTTGAAATAGATGATCCTATGTATTTCTATAAAACTGATTTTGACTATGCTAAGCCTAAAACCATTTTAAATAGAAAAAATAAAAAAGAAGCATTTTTGAAGCAAGTTACTGCTGGAGAAAATGGTAAAGAATTAAATGAGGGTTTGGAAGTATTCCTTGATTTTGTGGAGTTAATTGATGTCTTAAAAGCCACGCAAGAGTAGGTGAATGTATTGAGAAAACCAATTGATTTAAATTCTTTAGTGAGCAGCTACAAGAATTTACCGGAACAGACTTTTGAAGAAATCTTGACTTTTTTTAATTTTACTATGAGCAATGCAGAGATTGATCAAATTGCAGCATTTATTGATAATTTAGATGTGGACGATAAACTCCTTGGATATTTTTATGTAGGTTATAAGATACCTCAAATAGATAAGGAATTTGATCTACTTAGATTTGGGGAAAATTATATTTTGAATGTGGAAATAAAATCTATTTTTAAAGGAGATGATGCTCGGGAGCAGTTAGTCAAAAATAAATATTATTTATCTTCATTAGGTAAAAAGTTAAAATTATTTACTTATATTTCAGAGGATAATAGCTTTTATCAACTGGGGGATGACGAAACTCTTCAATCAGTAGACTTCGCTGTTTTCGAAAAACTTTTAGTTAGTCAAAAAATAGAACACCATTCAAATTTAGATGGTTTATTTGACCCATCAAATTTCTTGGTATCACCTTTCAATGATAGTGAAAAATTCAATAACGGATCATATTTTTTGACAAAGCAGCAGCAAGAATTTAAGGACAAAATACTACGAAGCTCGTCACAATTTATAATCTTAGAAGGTTTACCCGGAACTGGAAAAACCTTATTACTTTATGATTTAGCTAAAGGATTTTATGAAACACATGATATAGTTATAATTCATACAGGAGATTTAAACGCTGGCCATTTAATACTAAACCAGCAATATAAATGGAATATTATTCCTGCTAAAAAAGTCGAAGAGATTGAACAACTTAGTCCTCAAATTATTTTTGTTGATGAAACGCAAAGAATGTACCCTTGGCAACTTGAGTATATCATTAAATATATAAAGGCAAATAATATAATCGGTATCTTTTCTATCGATCCAAAGCAAATACTTTCAATTCGTGAACGTAACTACAATAATTTGAATACACTCCTGTCTTTGAACAGCCACGAGCTATTCAAACTAAGTAAAAAGATCAGAACAAATAAAGAGCTTGGAGCCTTCATTAAAGGATTGTTTAACTTAGAACATATGAAGTATTGTAAAAATACCAAAAATATATCTATCCATTATTTTGATAATATTAACCAAGCGAGAGGGTTTGCAGAAGGTCTGGAAAACGAGGGGTGGCAGATTATTGACTATACGGGTCAAAACTTCAATGGTGAAGTAATCCAGAGGATGAAGCTGCACAGAGGATTGAATGCACATGGCGTTTTAGGGCAAGAATTTGATAAAGTACTTGTTTTAGTTGGTTCTACTTTTTATTACAATAACCAAAATAGTATCGCTGTAAAAAATGCAAATTATTATGATCCGGAGAGAATGTTCTATCAATCTGTTACTCGCGCCAGGAAACAAATCATGTTGCTTGTTGTAAATAATGCAGAATTCATGACTAGGCTCATTAATGCATTAAATAATAAAAGGCATTCGTCTTAGATGAAGGAGTTTTACAAAATGGGATTAATGGATTATATCAAAGGCAAAGAATATCGGCAGAACGCAGAGAAATTGCAAGATGAACTGAATGTGCTAAAACAAAATATTAATCAAGTTGACAAAATGACCGCATTAGAACTTTCGAAATATATTGACGAACAAAAATCAACGTTGGCAAAACTACGAGATGAAGTATCATCGAAGGAACATGAAATAAAAACCCTCGAATTAAAAATATCTGACTTATTGGGGCAGTCTATCTCTATTGAAGATGAAATTTCCATGGAAAGTTTCGGAATCTATAAACCAAGATATTCCTTTTCATCATCATTGCATTATAAAACAAAGCTTGACGAAATTAGGAACGAGCAGAAAATAAAAATAAAAACAAAAACTGCTGTTGATTATTTCAAAGACTGGACGGTAGATGGAAACAAAGCAAAAGGCACTAAAATGACTAACGATAATATTAAGTCTATTTTGCGCTCTTTTAATAATGAGTGTGAAGCTGCAATTAATAAAGTTACCTATTCAAATTTTGATAGAATTGAGAAGCGCATTCGTAGTTCATTTGAACAATTGAACAAACTGTACAGTACTGTAAGAGTTAGTATCCATTACGATTTCCTAAATCTTAAACTTGATGAATTACATTTAGCTTATGAATACGAGCTAAAAAAACAAGAGGAAAAAGATGCACTAAGAGAACAGCGCGAGCGTGAACGAGAAGAAAAAGCGTTACAAAAGGAAATTCAATCTAAGAAAAAGGTTATTGATAAAGAGATTTCTCACTTCAAAAATATAATTTCTGAACTTCAAGATAAACTGAAAGAAGCAACTGTCGATGAAAAGATTGAAATTACAAAACAGATTTCAGAACTTGAAGGTAAAGTTGTTCAAGCCGAGGAAGACAAAGAAGAACTCGATTATCGAACCGCTAATGCAAGCGCTGGTTATGTTTATATCATTTCTAACATCGGTGCGTTTGGTAAAGACATTGTAAAAATTGGCGTTACTCGAAGACTTGATCCATTAGAAAGAATTGCCGAACTAAGTAGTGCCTCTGTTCCATTTAAATTTGATGTTCATGCACTTATTTTTAGTTACGATGCGTATAAGTTGGAGGGGGAACTTCATAAGTATTTTGACAAACAGCGAATAAATCGTGTGAATCTTAGAAAAGAATTCTTCAAAGTGAAAATTGATGAAGTTGAAAAATTACTTGAAACTTATAAAGATTTGACGATTGATTTTACTAAGGTTCCTGAAGCAGAAGAATATCGTCAAGGTTTGTCAATAATTAATGAAACAACAAAATAAATGAAAAAATTAGACCATATTGAAAAATGTATGTGTGAAGGATGTAAAAAATTTAATGGTTTGTACAGTATTTACTCAGTTAATAGTAAAGGTAGAATGACTGTACAACGAATCGTGAGTGATAGAACCAAAGCAATTGAGGCTTTAAAGGGATATCATGATAACGGTCATTTAGATATTTGTTTGATAGAGGGAAAATTGGTTTGTGAGCACCGTGTATCAAATAGGGAAATAGATTATGTTGTTGAGCAGATTATGAGTAAATCATACTTGTTTGAACCACCATGTGGAATTCGTGATGGGCGTAAATATTCCACATCCTATCCGTCTTTATACGATGTAGAAAAACAAAAGTGTATATCTTCCAGTGACCATTCACAATCGCAGAAAAGAACATTAGTACCGTGTCAGAGATGTGACCACGGAAGTCAATATGTGTATTTAAATAGAGTGTACGAGCGTATGGTAAAAAGAGGGGTTATTGAGCAATATCCAGTAGTGGATAATAACGGGTACATGAACATTTGAGTGGCAATCAAAAAAGCAAGTGTAAAGAGGACAACATTTTATAAGCTAGAGAAAGAGGCTGAGAGGGAGCAAGAAGTATGAATGGAAAAACCATTACAATTAAGGTTTCTTTGGGATGGCCTAGAATTGCAGAAATACATCTTAGAAGAAATTAAAAATATTAAAGAAATTAAAATTAGTACTGCTTATTTTTCATCTTACGGTCTTGAAATTATTCGTTCTTGGAAAGAAAAATGGAATCTTAATCGTTCTGATATTGAAATTTTGTTATCTTCTGAATTTAACGTCCGGAATCCAAGTAAATTGTTGCAAGAACTCAATGAATTAGCAAAAGTTTATATTATTCCAGACCCCTTTTTACATGCTAAAGTATATTCATTTTATGGTCCGGACTCATATATTTGTCATGGATCATCTAATTTAACAAGAGGCGGGTATGAAAATAATATTGAGTTTAATAGTGTTCAAAAACTTTCAAAAGAAATGAAATTTCCATTAAGACGTTTTTTTGAGCAACAATTAAAGTATGGATTGCCTGCTACTGATGAAATAATTACGCAATATGAATTATTACAATCGGATCTTGATGAAGTTGAAAAAAAGCGCAAACAAATATTTAGTTCCCTATTTAAATCATTTCAAAGTGAGGACCCTTTTAGTAAGGATGCATATGATTTATACAATCACTATTTCCAATATGAGGATTATCAAGTGTTTTTTCCACGTAATAAAAAAAAACCTGCAAATCACCCAATACAAAAAAGTCGAAAACGCGTAAAAGAGAAATTGTTAGCAATTCATAAAGTTTTAGAACCTGAACTAGAGGCAATTGGGCTTTACTCACATCGAAACCCTAAATTTACAACATCACATATCACACCCAATAACTTTAATAGAGAACGTGTAGGATGGATTGGAATTCGGTATGGTAAACATAAAGATGTTGTAGATAAACTTAATGGTATCTACGGTATTAATAGATATGATAGGAAAAATGATTTTGATGAGAGTTTTTCTTTTCAAAAACATGCATGTATTCAGCTTGCAATTGGTAGTCATGGCATTGATATTTCATTGTTTCATGCTGTTGCTGATGAAGCAGTTGATCGTGATCACGTGGACAAAAAGCTATTAGACTCTGCATTCAAAGAAGAGGTATCAAATTATATTGGAGATTTAAGAGGGAAAGGATATATATGGGACATTTATGATCCTAAAAGTGAAGAAATCATTGCTTCTTTCAAACTTGATCAAAATAGACCCGAGGATTTTTTAGATTTTTATCGTAAAAATGATGAAAAAGGTTTTGAATCATTCTTAAAACACGCGATCCCTGTAAATGATATTAGAATACAATCAATTGAAAGTATTGTTGCTTTAGTGATTGAAAAGGCGAATGAACTGTTACCGTTATACCATGCAATGGCTAGAACGAACGTTTGAATGATTGAATTTGTGAAAAAAAGTAATAAAAAAACGGTTGTACTATTTATACATGGTCTTGCTAGAAAGAACAAAACTTGGTTAAATGATGATAAAAAATCCTTTGTAGAAATGCTTTCAGAGAGTACTGAACTTAAGGAGGATTTTGATTTTGCTTATCTCACGTATTATAAAGAAGTGTTTCCTAAGTTCCCTAGTTCTTCAATACGTATAAATATCAGAAATATAGGCGAGAACCTCCTTACAGATATTAAACTTTATTGCCAGCCATATGAAAATATTATTATTGTTGCTCATAGTATAGGAGGAGTGATTGCAAAGTCATGTATCCTAAATAGCCTAGGCACGTCTTTAGGTGATAAAATAAAGCTTTTTCTACCTTTAGCTGTTCCACATAGTAATGTTGAATTTAATTTTACTGAAAAGCTAATCATAAAGAATTCTGCCCGGTTAATTCAAGAAATCGATGAAATAAATATGGAATGGACTGTGTATTATGATGAACTTCCAAAAACAGTATATTTCTTTGGAATATATGATAAGGTTGTGCCAAGCAGTAGTGCAATCAGTTACCAAGCATTTGGACATAATGTAATATTGTGTCCAGACAACCATTTATCTATTACTAAGCCCAGTTCCACTAACAGCATTTCTTTCATTGGGGTTAAAAGACAATTACTAAATTATCGAAATGATGAAAATAATGATGAAAATAATATAGAAAAGATACTGATAAAATATAATTTACTAAAGGAACAGCCGTTAACTGAAGAGAATTTTTCAACTGAGTCCCAACATTGTCTAATAGCAAACGGTATGAAAGAATTAAATTCGTTAAAAAACGAAGTGCTTTCGAATTTAAATACTTGCTATATGGTCTCTGGGTATAGGGGGAGTGGGAAAAGTAGTTTTATAAATAGGTTGGAAAAATTAGTGAGGAAAAAAAATAATAGAGTTATTTTTATAAATGTGAATTTTGTTTCTGGAGAAGAAACAAAGAATGTTTTACGTAAGTTAATTAGAACTTTAACAAACAAATTTTTTAAGGAAGTCGGTTACGTCCCGGAAAATGAAACACTTTATAAGTCGCTATTAACAAGAGCAGTGTCAAAACTTCGTAAGAAAAAGTTCAATGAAAATTACTTGTTCTTAGAAATACTAAATAAAAGAACCTTTGAGGATGTCACATACTCAAGAACAGTGGAGTTTAGTAAAGAAACTAAGTGGTCATTAACTGGCAATTTTGCTATATTCTTCGTGTCTTTAATGCTTTTGGTGCTGTACGTAATTAACAGGCAATTCCCCTTTTTTGATGCGATAAAAGCAATAGTAAACTCAGTTGTTGATAATAACTTATGGAGAGTTGCCCCTCCTTTTATAACATTTGGATTAGCATTAATAGCATGGAGGGGATTAGAGAAAAATAGAATTAAACGAAATGAGAGAGCCTTAGAACTAGGTTCAAAAACTTTATACGATGATGAAATTGCTGAATTTAGACTGAAAGAAGCAATTGACAGACTTACTAACAATGGAAAATCCTTTGAACATACAGACTCTTACAAGTTAGTATTTGTTATTGATGAACTTGATAAGATTGAGGACCCTGAAACTTTAAAAAAAATCTTGGGGCAGTTAAAATCATTAATGCTTGAAGGAAATGCAACATTTATAATAATTACTGGACAAAAACTTTATTATACATATGAATTAGAACAGATGATGGAGGATCCATTATTGTCTAGTATAATCTCTAGAAATATTCATGTAGCTCTTCCGAGTGTTAATGATTTTAAAGAGTTTTTCACAAAAATTTCTGTACAGTCAGCAGTATTAGAAAAATTTAATGAAAAAAATGATAAATCACTTGAAGAGTACATTGAGTCTTTAGTATTAAAATCTAACCGATCATTTAGGACCTTTATACAATTATTAAAGAGGGATGTTGAATGGGATACGTACACAGGGGAACCATACATATTAGTAAGAAAAGATAAAGTAACGGCACTTAATTCTGACATTCTGCGAATCATAGAGGATATAGCCTTTAACAATTTGTTAGATTACGAAGGTCCTACGCACGACTTTTTTATAACACAGCTGCATCTTATAGTGAAAAAAATACAATTTGAACAAGGTCAATTTAAAAAAGAAGATTTATTTACTAAAATAGATACATATCCCAAATGGTATTGGGAGAGGTTAGGAGATTTTACAGAAACTCTTCTTGAAAAAATGATACAAAAAAATTTATTAGAGAGAAATAGTTTCTTTGTATCTGATACAAGTAATAAAAAGATTTTAGAGGAACCTTATAAAATACTATATAAATGGAAAAAAGAAGTTGCAATTTATGTTGATCCTGAATTTAGAGTAATTACTAATAGCCTCCTCAGTGATATTGAAAATCTTCAAGATGCTATGCGTAATCATTATTTGAAGTACGAGCCTGAAAATACTAATCTACCTTTTATATCTATTTATTTAGAATTGAAAAAGAAAGGATTTCAAGCCAATGAATCTATGGACACTGCCATATATAAATTGGATGGAGTAATGGAGTTTCTTTTAAACGGACAAGGCAAATTTAATATTTCAGACTTACGAAAAATTAATGTTGCTCCAATTATTGCAGAATTTAGGGAGTTGTCTAGTAAATCATAAATGGCTAAAGTTGGAAGGAAGTCTAAATGGAATACTCCTGATCACCATGAGAAAATGAAAGAATTAGTTTATTTATACAGAAACAATAAAGAGAAATTTAAGATAATATCTATTGCTGATATGGTTAGGTTTTCTGCGGAATTGAATCAAGAATCCCCCTCAGATTTTCCGGATATATACAAAAAGGATGTTTGGATTGATTGGGGGCGTGAATATATTAATAGCGCAAACAAACCGTTAGTCATAAAAATTGATATGACTGAAGGAGAAGAATCGATAGAAATTCCTAATGTTTCAGATATTATAGAGAAAAATTATAACAATAAGGATAGATTATTATCTTCGCTCTTAGCCTATGAAAATTTAATGCATAAGAAGTTAAAAGAGATAAAAGAATTATCGAGTATGGTAAATCTATTACAGGAGAAAAATAAGGAGTTAATAATTAAGAATCAAAAGCTAGAAACAGAAATAGAAAATTTCGAATCCGATATACTTCAAATGGCACATCATAGTCGTATTCAAAGCTATCGAGAAAAATATGGGTTAATTAATCAAATATCAGTAAATGCTAATGCAAGAAATCGAAAGATGATGAACAATCTTGATAAATTAGAAGAAATTTTCGATAGTAAAGATTTAGATAATAATACGGCTGTAAAGAACAATGATATGCGCGAAGAAGCACCTAACACGGTTCTTGTGAATCGTTGGAAGAATAAAAGAAAGAAGTAAATGCTTAAACAAGTGAAAATGTACATGATCATCTTGACATTTACATTGGAAGCACTTAGAAATAAATATCCCCATAAAAGAACGGTTAGAGACTTGCCACCATATAAAGATATATTAAGGTTTGCATTTATTTTGGAACAATTTATGGATAAATGTAGTGGGAAAGAAAGATTAAAGTATATGCCACTTTTGTTATGGTGGAAAATAACAGCAGTAATCCCACTACGGAGTTCTGATTTTTGTTCTATAAAAAGAAATTGTGTTTTTCCGAAAGATGGGGGGTATTATATTAGTTTACCGCGTAGAAAACAACCTGCAACATTAAATACCTTTGCGGTAGAGAATGAAGTACCAATAAGTCGAGAAATTAATGAATTAATTTCGGAATATATTCAGATGACGGATTTTTTGGGAGAAACAAAAACATTAATTTCGAGAGCTGCCTATGAAGCGACTAATAGACGAAAAGTAATTGCTCGAACCACTGTAAGTAATAGATTTAATTGTAAAGCTTTTCTGATTTTACTAAGGGAATTCTACGATGAAATAATTAGTAAACAACTAAATTTGATTGTTGTAGAAAAAAGTGACTTGCAAAATAAACCAGTTATAAAGGACTCCAATGAGTTAGGCCCATTATCGAACCAAATGGTTATGATTAAACCTAATGATACTAGGCATTTAGCTATGTGCAGCATGATGTTGCAAGGATTCGACCAATTGACAATCGCTCGGATAGCCGGACATAAACATATTAAATCACAATATAGCTATCAAACACATTTAGAGTACTTTGCTGAATCTAAAGCATATGAACTTACTTTATTAAATCTTTCTTCAAATTTAGCTGAGACTACAAGCTACTATTCAACCCTAGCAGTGCAGGATGAAATAAATAAATCCCTAAAAAACATAAATAATGCAGAATATTTGGAGGAAGTAGAAATTGGTTACTGTACTGATAAACAAATGAGATGTGAATCAAGCGAGTGTATATTATGCTCAAAAAATTGGATTCCTAGAGAGATGATCGAGGAACGTTTTAAGGAGATTATAGAAAAAAAATATTCAATCAAAAAAAGGTTGAAAAATAGAGTAGATACTCTAGATAGGATATATAAAGAGATGGAAATAGAGATTTCAAATCAAAGATGTGACCCAAGGGATCAAGCAGATATTGCGAGAGAAGCAAAATTAATTGATACAGATATAAATGATTTTGCAATGCTTCAAGCAAAAATTTTTCAGGACAGGGGTGGTAATTAAGTGGAAAGAAAATTATTACGTTATGGCATTGTATGTATAGCTTTTATTACTATCCCCATTTTATTTATACACTTTGCTTCATCTCAATTCGTTCCAAAAGAATACAGTGAAGAATGGCCGGAAGTAAGTAAAACTGCTGAACTAGTAACTATCGGTTACTTTAAAAAAGAAAAGGATCTTGATATTATAATTAAAAAAGTTGAACCTTCAGAAGAATATAGAACACATGAAATCCACCTATACGGACATGTGGCAGATAATAAAAAACAAAAAGTTTCTTCTGTTGTAAATTTTCGTGATAACTATTCAATTAGAGACACATCTGAAGTTAAAATCAATGAGCCTTTTAATAAAGGTTGGATGCTCTTTCAGTTAAAATAAGTGGTTCCAGTAGCACCGGTAGGTCCAGTAACACCAGTGGTTCCAGTAAAAAGTAAAAAAGACAGAAAGTCTTATACAACGAATGTAGTAAACGGAAATATTATGTTGCTTACTGGTCATATCAAATTGCCAAAACTGAAAATGGTACGTATTAAACAGCATAGAGAAATACCACTAGACCATATAATCAAGTCATGTACGATTTCTATGACACCTACTGGTAAATACTATGTGTCGATTTTGACTGAATACGAAAAAGAGATTGTACAAAAAGAAGTAGAAATAGTTGTTGGATTAGACTTTGCGATGGATGGATTATACGTCAGTTCTGAGGATAAGAAAGCCAATTATCCTAAGTTCTACCGTGAAATGTTAAACCGATTAGCAAAGGCACAACGAGTATTAGCAAGACGCAATAAAGGTTCTCAGCGTTGGAATAAACAACGTATTCGTGTAGCTACGTTACATGAGAAAGTAACTAACCAACGTAAGAATTTCCTTCATCATGAGTCTAAAGAGTTGACTACTCATTTTGATGTTGTAGCTATTGAAGACCTAAACATGAAAGGAATGTCGCAAGCACTTCATTTTGGAAAAAGTGTCGCTGACAATAGTTGGGGAATGTTCACTTCTTTTTTAGCTTATAAACTATACGAACAAGGAAAACAACTTGTGAAAATAGACAAATGGTTTTCTTCCACAAAAACATGTAGCAGTTGTGGAAATGTAAAAAATATGTCATTGTCTGAACGAGTATATTCTTGTATATGCGTTATAATCTCGATAGAGATTATAACGCAGCTATCAATATCGAAAATGAAGCAATACGTCTATTAGATGTTCAAGAAATTAGTAGTAGGAGCATTAGCAACTGGTATTGCATTAACAGGAGGAATTGGAGCTGCATCAGCAAGTACAGAAGGTGTAGATAGTACTAAACAAGTTGCACCAACTAAAGCGCTACTTGCAGAGTATTATAATTATCAGTACGGATTTTATTACCACGATGTTTCCGGGCAAAATATCTATAGAACTTATGATTTCTATAGTTCTAATGGTTACTTTGCTAATTCTTTTAATAGTGAAGGGAAAACGTGGTATTTTAAAGGTGTTGCTCAATATAACTCAGATGGAAGTGCATATGGTCACTATGAGGCAAGAAAATAAATGGGCTTTGGTGGTAGCTGCGGTGGCGGCTGTGGCTTTGCAGGAGGATTTGCTTTATTAGTTGTATTGTTTATATTATTAATCATTGTTGGAGCTGCTTGCTTCTGCTAAATGGTATTTATAATTGTGCTATTTTTCATATTTATCATATCTATTATTTTTTCATTATTCTCGAAAAGTGAAACTCAGCAAGAAGCAAAAGAAGTTGTAAACGATATTGTTACTGGTCCTAATGGGAAAAGCCTTTTAACAGTTGCTGTGGTATTTGGAATTGCAAGTATATTTTTTATTAATATGATTAATGATTTTGACTATGAACCACCTACAAATCCAAGTTCGCGAAACGATCGTACACCTTTAAATTGTGCTCATTGTGGTGGCGAATGGGACACTGGTGGTCTTTTTGAAGAAGCCAAATGTGTTTATAATAAAACTGATGAATCGGATAATAAATAAATGGAGCAATTAGCATTCTTTCCAGAGCTAGATAAAAAGACAGAAAAGAAGGTACAAAATGAAGTCGTAAAAATTTTAAAGGATTACCGAGCTTTAAAGGTATGTCTTGAAAATAAAGCTGAGCAAAAACGAGAAGGTATTAGCCTATTTCCTGAAATTCGTGATACAAAGCGTATTAATGAAATTAAGTTTAGACAAGTAGAACGGGTATTGAATTACGGGTTAGATGAGGATGAAGCTAATATCATTAAGCTGAAGTATTTAAGTAATAAGAAATTGACAGACGATTACATTTACAACGAATTATTAATTAAAAAAGATCCTTACTACGTGAAGAAAAAGAATGCTGTTAGATTGATTGCTACAGCTTTAGGGATGATTTGAATGCAGAAAGTGTTTGATGACTTATATGAACGTAGTGAAAACAACGCTACTAAAGGTATAAATTTATATAAACACATCATATCAAAAGAAAATATTCTACTGGCATATAGAAATATAAAGGCTAATACTGGTTCTAAAACCGAAGGAACAGACGGTATTACAATCGACCACTATAAATTGAAAGACGTAGACTCTTTTGTTGATAACATAAGAAAAACTCTCGTAGACTACAAACCTAATACGGTACGTAGGGTAGAAATACCAAAACCAAATGGAAAGAAACGCCCATTAGGAATACCTACTATGAGAGATAGATTGATACAACAAATGTTCAAACAGGTTCTAGAGCCAATATGTGAAGCAAAGTTCTACAAACACTCATACGAATTCAGACCTAACAGGTCAACTCATCATGCAATGGCTAGGTGTCAATTCTTGATGAATCGAGGAGGATATAGTCACGTAGTAGATATTGATATACAAGGTTTCTTTGATAATGTAAACTATTCTAAATTACTGAAACAACTATATAACATAGGTATAACCGATAGAAGAGTACTAACAATCATTTCAAAAATGTTAAAAGCACCAATTAAAGGAGAAGGTATCCCTACAAAAGGGACTCCGCAAGGAGGAATCCTAAGTCCATTACTAAGCAATGTTGTATTAAATGACTTAGATTGGTGGATATCTAGTCAGTGGGATACTATCAAAACAAGAAAACCACATACAGTCCAAACTAAAAACTATCGGTTAGCAAAAGCAAAACTAAAGAGAATGTATATAGTCAGGTATGCGGATGATTTTAAAATATTTACAAACAACCATCAATCTGCAACAAAAATATTCCATGCAGTAGAAGGTTATCTTAAAAATCAATTACACCTTAATATATCTAATGAAAAATCAACTATAACTAATCTAAAAAGAAAATCTTCAGATTTTCTAGGATTCTCCATCAAATCGGTCAAAAAGAGCAAAAGGTACGTAGCGAACACACACGTAAACGAGAAAAAGAAGAAAGACATCCTGGAAAAAGCAAAAACAAGGATTAAAGCAATTCAAAAGAATCCATCAGGGAAAACAGTACAGGACTATAACTCTTACGTGCTTGGCATAAAAAACTACTACAAAATTGCAACACATGTAACTATAAATTTTGCTGAAATAGCCTTTCGTCTCTCGAAAACCTTGTTTAATCGTCTAAAATCAATAGGGAAATATAAGATTCCTTCCAATGCAAACGCATTATACAAAAGAACTCACAGGAATAATTATAGAACCTTTGAAATAGCAGGTAATCATGTATATCCACTAGCGGACATACAAACACGATTCCCACAAAGTTTCAGTCAAGACATATGTAACTACACTATAAAAGGAAGACAAAAACTCATCAAAAGCCTAAAAGGTAACATTGCCATTGAAATGTAAATGGGTTATAAGTTTCGTAGAACTATCCAAGTTTCCCCAGGTGTAAAAATTAACTTTACATACACAGGTACGGGAAGGAGCTCCATTCCACCTGAATCAAGAACAACAACTTATGTACCTGGAACTGGAATCTCGTATACACCACGAATAGCAGAGTCAAACAACTATTATATACAACGAGGGTATCAAGTGCAAAACACTTCCTATCCCACTATGAATGAACAAGATTACAATACGGCAAAAACATTTGAGCCGGTAAGAGAAACCAACACTTACCTTGTTACTGCTTTTCGTAAGAAGGATAGCCAAATAAACTCATTGGGTAGAAAACTAATGAAACCACTTTCCATAATTGCAGGCGTTTTTGCGGGCCTATTCTTAATAATGATGCTTGTTATACCCGCTCTATTCCTGGCAGCCCTTTCTTTCCTATGCTATAAAAATATAAAAACACCATTTGCAGTTGTATGTCCAGAATGTGATGCCGAGAATCTATTCATTTTTGAAGAAGAGAAGATTGCTTGTCGTAAATGTGAGAGTACTCTTATAATCCAAAAATAAATGTTTAGAAGATTAGCAGTATTACTTATTGGTGCTCTATTATTATTCGGTTTAACTGCTTGTGACAGCGTTAAATCAATGACAAGTAATGTCACAGTTGGTAAGGTAATTGAGGAATTTAAAGCTGCAGGTTTAGAAGCTGAAAATCCTAGTGACCTACCAGAAAAAGAATTTGGAAATACTAGAAAAGAAGCAAAGCGCATTCTCGTACCAGCATTAGGGGAAGATAGTGGCGGTAGAATATTTGAGTTTAAAAATAAAGAAGATCTTGAAAAAGCTAAGAAATACTATGACGATTTAGGTAATGGAAATCAAATGCTTTTCTCTCATACTTACGCAAAAGGCAACTTCCTTATACAAATGAATGGTGATATGGAAGATGCCCAATTTAACAAATATAAAGAAGTTATGGACAAAGTAATTAAGTAAATGAACCCTAGTTTTACCCTCCGATTTGAAGGAGGAACTATTATGGGATTTAGTAGTAGTTGCGGCGGAGGTTGTGGCTTTGCTGAAGGATTTACTTTATTAGTTGCATTGTTTATATTATTAATCATCGTTGGAGCTGCTTGCTTCTGCTAAATGTTCAAAAAAATAATTTTATCTAGTACTATTCTTTTGGGAACTTTAGGTATAACAACTTTGTCTTTCCCAGAATTAAGTTTAACAAAAGCAGAAGCTGCGATCAATGATGCGAAGATTCAAAAGGTTAAGGTTGCTGGTAGAGATTATGAAAATGGAACTGATGTACCAGCTTATATGACAGGTTCTTTTTCTATGGTAGGAGATAAAGGAGTAACATATACTATTAAACAATATGAATTTAATAAAGTTATTGGTACGACAAATGTTTCTACAAATGGGTTATCTTCTCCAGTTGTTTTCTCTATGCCAATTACAGAGGGAAATAAATATGAGGTAACTTACAATGGTCGAGTGATTAGTACTTTTGTTGTCCGAGGACATTAAGTGCATACCCCTCTTCAACTCGCTCAATATGCAGCAACTTTGGCGAGTAAAGGTGATAAATATAAACCTCAAATCGTAAGTGCTATTATGAGTCCGGACGGTAAGGAAACAAAAAAGTTTAAACCAATTTTAGAAAGCTCAAATCGTTATCCTATGAAGTTTTGGAGTGTCGTGCAAGGCGGAATGAGTCAAAATATAGAGGAGATTAAAAACTTACCCTTTCATGTCGCAGGTAAAACGGGTATTACAGGTTTTCCGAATGAGCAAGAAAAAATGATAAATCATTCTCTTTTCATTGCATATGCTCCTACCGAAGATCCACAAATCGCCATTTCTGTCGTTATTCCTGGTAGTAATTCAGAAAAAAACATCGCTGCTCTCGTTACATCAGAAATTTTAGAGTCTTGGCATGCACTTCAAAAAGAAAATAATAATAAAGAGGAAGGTTCATTAAAGTGAATGAACAGTAAAAAAAATCCTGACTGGTATAGTAAATTGAAAAAAGGTCCAATGGAGCATCGGAAAGATGAAGAAGAATTTATTTATAAAATAAAGCAATCGGTATATCAAAATAGTGAAGTAGATTCTGTAACAAATAAGAGACCATTTCGTAAAAAAGCATTGCCTGTTGTAGTTGTTTTGGTTTGTACAATGTTATTTTTTATTGTTCAACAACCTTGGCTTGATGATAATAAATCACCGGTACAAAGTAGTACTCAAATTAAGCCGAAAACAAAAGATGAATCTGCTCAAGATCCATCATTAAAACCATTTATGAATGATTTATATCAAAGCACAAATTCAAAAAATGAAAATGATTTGTATAGAGCATTAAATGATGAAGTTCTATTTAAAGGGAAGAGTTATAAGAAGGATGAATTGAAGTTTGATGAAGATATTTTTCATGAGTTGCAAGTCGCTCTTACAATGGGAGGAGAATTTGCAAATGATACAAAAAAAGTATACAAAGTACCAAGTGGATTGACAGAAAGTAACCAACCAAAGCAAGCGCATTTTATATATGCAACTATTACTGGAAATAAAACAAAAATTTTTGCTGAGCCAAAACGAGAATCACAAGTTTTATATGAAGTATCTAATGAAATGGTAAAAGCTTGGATTCCAGAAAAAGTGCAAAATGATGGATATATAAAAATATCGACAATTAACGGTAATACTGGATATGTACAAAAAGAGTATGTTTTAACTGATATTAAGTATTCATTTATGTTCGAAAAAAATGATAATGGTGAATGGAAAATAATAAATATAGATTCTATATGGTAAATGGAACCTGATGCATTTTCAATATGGCGCAGATCTCCATTCTTCATTGAAGTCCAGAAGTCTGTTTACAGTAAAAAGATAATGCAAGATAAGATAAACAGGTATGAGCTATATTTCCACAGTCAGGAATGGCATAACGAATCATGGCAACCAAAAGGATCTAAATTCTTTCCATCCATTCTTATTATTACTGATAAGCAGTATGATATTAGTTCTCCTAATTTACGTATCTTTCAAGCTTCATCAATTAGCAATTTCATGGAGAGTCTTGCAACAAAAATATAGATGGGATTTGGTGGTAGTTGCGGCGATGGCTGCGGTTTTGCTGGAGGATTTGCTTTAATGGTTGTATTGTTTATTTTATTGATCATCGTTAGAGCTGCTTGCTTCTGCTAAATGCAATTAGTTTGTTTTAAAATAGTAGATGGTAAATACTTCTTATTTGTAGAAGGTATCCAAATTCCTGTACCAATCCCAGCGGTTGCTGCAGCTCTATTAATTGGTTTAGGAGTAATCCCACTTTGTTCTTAAATGGAGTCAAAAATTCTTATTGTTGATGATGATAAAGAGATTAGAAATCTTATCTCTGTTTATTTGGAAAATGAAGGTCTGAAAACTCAAAAAGCTGAAGATGCTATGGAAGCTTTACAACTGTTAGAAGAAAAGGAATTTGATCTTATTATTTTAGATATTATGATGCCGAATATGGATGGTATTGAAGCTTGCATGAAGATTAGGGAGAATCGCAATATGCCTATCATTATGCTATCTGCAAAATCTGAGGATATAGATAAAATTCAGGGTCTAGCCTCTGGTGCAGACGATTATTTATCAAAACCGTTTAACCCATTAGAATTAATCGCTAGGGTAAAATCGCAATTAAGAAGGTTTAAAAAATACAATACGTCAATAGAACATAATAAAAGCATTCTAGAAATTGGTGACTTAACCGTAAATACAGATACATGTCAAGTATGGGTAAGAGGAAAAGAAACAAGGTTAACTCCAAAAGAGTTTGCTATTCTCGAACTACTTGTCCGTAATAAAGGAATTGTCCTGAGTGTTGCAAAAATATATGAAGCAGTTTGGAAAGAGGTTTTTTATAAATCAGACAATACCGTCATGGTGCATATTACAAAAATAAGAGACAAAATAGAAGAGGATTCTAAACATCCCATTTATATTAAAACTGTGTGGGGAATTGGGTATAAAATATGAATGAAGAAGATTCGTTTTAGAAATAAAATAATTATAAAACTTTTGGTTGCTGTTGCAGTTAGTTTTTTTATTTCGTTTGGTTTTACAATCCTCACTTTTATATTCATCATAGCACCATTATTTACAAGATACAAAAATTTGGGTGCGTTTGAATTCAATTTCGTAATGTTGTTCTTATTCGCGTTCGCAATCTTTACTTTTATCGTCATTTTTTTGATATTGGTTCGAAAGAAAATAGTATATTTGAAGCTCATTTCTGATAATGTGAATGATATTGCCAAAAAAGGTATGACAGAAGTTCTATCATTAAAAATAGAAAATGAAATGGTAGATACGGGAAATGTAGAAATCACAAAAATAGATAAAGATAATAAGGCGCCGTTAGCAGGTGTAGTCTTTGAAGTTCAAGAAGAAAAAGGCAAAGTAGTAACAAAAGTAACGACAGATAAAGCTGGAAAAGCAACAGTTGCAGATTTATCAGTAGGAAAGTACAAGCTAGTAGAAGTAGAAAGTTTACCAGGCTACAAAAAATTAGAAAAGCCTGTACCATTTGAAATTAAAAAAGGTATGACAAAATCTTTAGCGTTCACTGTAGAAAATGAAATGGTAAATACGGGGAATGTAGAAATCACAAAAATAGATAAAGACAGTAAAGCACCATTAGAAAATGTTGTATTTGAAGTACGTGACTCAAAAGGAAAAGTAGTTGCGAAAGTAAAAACGGATAAAGAAGGAAAAGCAAACGTTTCAGATTTATCTATTGGAAAGTATGAGTTAGTAGAAGTAGAAACGCCAGTAGGATACAAGCCACTTGAAAAACCAATTTCATTCGAAATTGAAAAAGGTAGAGTTACAGCATTACAATTGACTGTAGAAAATGAATTAGTGGATGTAGGAAATGTAGAAATTACAAAAGTAGACAAAGAAACGAAAGATGCTTTAGCTGATGCAGTATTTGAGACTCAAGATGCAGCAGGACAAGTAGTCGCTAAAATAACGACAGATAAAAAAGGACACGCACAAGTTACTAATTTATCAGTTGGCACATACAAGCTAGTAGAAGTAAAAGCACCAAAAGGATATAAGCAATTGGTAGATCCGATTACTTTCCAAATTGAAAAAGGTATGACGAAATCTCTTGCTTTAACAGTAGAAAATGAAATGTTAGACAAGGGAAATGTAGAAGTAACAAAAGTAGATAAAGATAGCCAAAAAGTATTAGAAGGCGTAGTCTTCGAAGTGCAAGATGAGCAAGGCAAAGTAGTAACAGAAGTGTTAAATAATATATAAATGTTCAAAAAATCATCAAATAATGAACAAGCTAGTGTTATTACTGCTAGTGAAACTTATGATGTATTTTTATTTCCCAATATTAGTGATAATCGATTCCATTTAATAACAAAAAACTTTCACAATATGGGATGTAATCATTTTGAGTTATATGTTGATACAGAAAATAATTTATTACATATTTATGATGATATTGGTTGGGGTACAAGAGGAACAAGTGCAATCAATAGAATTAATAAATACTTAATAGACCAAATATACACTTCTCTACACCTATCTAATTCCGAAGAAGCCAAAGTCCTTATCTATTTTCCTGAAAGCAACACGAAAGGTGTAGGCATTGTCACATACGGTTATCATGCAGAAGAAGGTGAATATGGTTTCGGACATCCTTTTGATGAAACGAGTACATATGAACCATTTATCAGCATGGCTAAGCAACGAAAATACTAAATGAAATATATAAGCTGTAAATACGCAGATGGAAACACTGGTTATTATATTAATGAACCAGGTGTAGGTTGGAAATGTGCACATGGAAATGCTGGTGGTCATCACCTTCCAGGCGGGGGCGGTCATTAAATGTTTCCTGAATATGAGGCATTCCATACAACAGGAATCTTATGGAATCAGCAACAACAGAAGGTATTGAGTAGTGATATCGAAGTTCACATCGTGGAGATTCCAAAACTCATGCAACAATGGCGGAATGAACAATTAAATCCCTGGGAAGATTCATTTGTTCGTTGGTTGTTATTACTTCCAGCGAATGAGGATGAACACCTAACCCAAACATTGGAGGATATTGCGATGAACCAAGACCCGATTTTACAAAAAGCGATGAATAAATGGGAACGTATGAGTCAAGATTCTTCTTTCCGACAAGCGTATGAAGCAAGGGAGAAAGCTTTGATGGATGAAGCCGCGAAGTTCGCTCATGCTCGTAATGAAGGAAAGAAAGAAGGGCGTCAAGAGGGAATTGAAGAAGGCAAAATCCAATTGATTCGTGGAATGCATAAAAATGGAATGCCAATTGAAGATATTGCAAAATTTACGAATTTACGTATTGAAGAAGTACAAGGAATTTTACAATCATAAGTGGGAGATGAATTGGCTTCGGACAAGGGATGGCAGGAAGCCATCTTAATTGTTATGCTAATTTTTTCAGGACAAAATTTCTGCTCAACTCAGTACTTTAATTCTGCACTAAACAGTGTGATAGATAAAGAACGACTAGCTGTTTGGGATAAAAAGAAGGCTTGATTGTCTAAAAATCTAAAATTAGCATTTTCTGGTGGTGGATTTAGAGCGTCTTTTTATGCATTAGGAGGATATAAGCGTTTAGTTGAGTGTAAGTTAGATCAATCTGTATCCAGTATTAGCTCTGTTTCTGGTGGAAGTATTACTGCTGCCGCTATCATGATTGCACTACATAAAGGTGGTTCCTTCCGAAATGTACATGATTTTGAAGAACGTGTGATTAACCCTTTAGTAAAATTAGGTCAAATCGACCTGCGAACAAAGTTACTTACAAATTCCTTTACAAAACAAGCATTATCTTTTAAATCCATTCGAGAAAAATGTAGTAATGCACTTCCAAATTTATTGGATGAGTATCTATGTGCGGGGATTCGAATGAAAGACTTAAAAAGTCTTCCTATAGACTGGTATTGCAATACAACATGCTTAGATACTATGAGGATGTTTTATTTTTCGACTGATCATATGTATGGAACTTATATTGGACAAACAACTAATATAGATGATATTACGGTTTCTTATGCTGCATCTACCTCTGCAGCTTTTCCAGTATTATTTTCCCCTATTTCTTTATCTCTAGAAGATAGGGTATTTAGTGATCCAGAAAATAGAATGCAAGGAAGTCCTTTATTACAATTTGAAAAAGTTTGGTTTTCTGATGGAGGAGTATTCGATAACATCGGGACTGAACCATTAATCTTGCCAGATGGTGAGATTAAAACAAATAAATATCCGGCCCTTGCAAAACATAGAAAAGAACCAATGAAATTTATTCCTAAAGCTAAAAATGAAATTTATATTGTTTTAGATGCCTCTGCATCTGAAAAAGTATGGAAAGAAAATGAGAAGCCTTCGTATTTTGAATTGAATAAAAGGATTTTAGACACCTCTAATAGTCAAATTGTAGTATTAAGAAGGAAATTGTTACGTAATCTAGATCCCCAAATATACCCAGGATTACAACTCATTCTTAGTAAGCCTATCCAGACCTTATTAGATAAGAATAATAATCCTTTCTATACCGACCAAATCACTTTACCAGACTATCAATTGCCACATCGCTCTACAGATAAAGAGGATATTGAGATGCTTTTAGCTGGGCTTCGTACAGATTTAGACGGATTCCATGACAGTGAAATTCATACCTTAATACGTGCAGGGGAAATCAGAATGGACATTGCATTAAGAATGTTACTACCAGAATATATGGAGAATATGAAAGAAACCTCTAATCTTATATTTCCATCTGAAGATTTAGAACACCTTAAAGATATATTACATAAGGGAGGAAAGCATAGATTTACAGGTAGCTTTTTTCAGCATCTCCATGATACTGATAAGTATTAAATGTCACACATCCATATAGCTGTTGTATCTCTAAAAAATAAAATAAAAGAGCAACATCTAAATGGCTCAGAACCCCTAGAAAATGATAACAACTTACACTCAATTTCATATGAAATATTTGCTGAAGGATGTGAACCAGTTAAAGGTACCATTTCAGTTTCTCTAAAAGAAATCTTCAGTTTTTTAAAATATGGCAAACTCATCATCTAAATGAACAAAAAACAACAAGGTTACAATAAGGCAACTTCTGGCGCTAGCATCCAAAGCACAAATGCTAGTTATGGTACAGAATTCGCAACTGAAACAAATGTACAAGCAGTAAAACAAGCGAATGCAAAAGCAGAGGCACAGAAAGCCCAAGCTTCAGGTGCACAAAGTGCAAATGCTAGCTATGGTACAGAATTTGCAACTGAAACAGATGTGCATGCAGTGAAACAAGGGAATGCAAAAGCAGAGGCACAGAAAGCCCAAGCTTCAGGTGCACAAAGTGCAAATGCTAGTTATGGTACAGAATTTGCAACTGAAACAGATGTGCATGCAGTGAAACAACAAAATGCACAATCAGCTGCAAAAAAATCACAATCTTCTAGCTCTAATCAATAAATGTATATAGGACAAGATATGGCTGAACTAACCATGCTTTTAAGAAATGAATGGAAAGAAGATGAAATATTAATTACATATTATAAAGATGGTTATTTACTATCTAATTATATGACTGTTGTTGATATTGATCTCGATTCAATAAATACTGCTGTCATATGTACCGATGTTTTTTATAATACGATGACTCTACAATTTTCTAACATAACAGACGTAAAATAGATGCAAGGGAATCAGATAAGAAAGAATACAGCAGGAACTATTATTCATAATGATGTAAATAACTATCCCTATTTAAGTATACCTATGATTATCAATGAGGAAGATGAAAAAATATACGAAGTTTTAAGCACCGGTTTTCATACTAATGATGCAGTAGCAATGATAAAAACGGACGGTTTTGCTACAACCAGGGCAAATACACCGATCGCAACAGTAAAAAACACTGATGGTAGTATTCAAGTATTCCGCTTGCCTTTAGAACTGGAATATTGGGTACTTTCTTGTATGCGTGATGCTTCAACAGAAAAAAATCCTTTCCCCTGTAAAGTTGCTTTTGCAATCATTGACACTAAATTTCATGTGGAATTTAAATAAATGTTAATTAATCCATATGGTTTATATATGATTCAATGTGGTCAATTTAGTAATTACTCTCCACAATATTTATCTAGATTAACTCCATTGTATTCATTATATTATCCAGAGTATCATTATAATTTTTATGGTAATTGGGATTATGGAGGATGGAATAATGAATACAATGGAACGTCAATACATGACATTCATAATTCTGAATCGGAGCGAATGAGTTGGGTGAGCAGTGGGTTAGATCATTTAGGGCATGAGATAGATCATGCAGTGCACCATCCTTCTTCTGTAATACCTCCTGTTTGTCACGGTCATACTGGATACCTGACAAATAAGTTTGAATTAGAACACAAAATCGAAAATGGTGGTTGGGTTACAGCTTGGTCTGATGACATTGCAGAAACTGATGTATTACAGGGGGTAGTAGCTGCAGGGGTATCTGTATTTAGCGCTAATCCAACTGCTTTTTTGTACTGGATAAACGAATTAGTAAATCGTACTATTTCATCTATACAAACTGATGCACAACACAAGTTTACGGCTGAGATGAGGAGAGTAGCTAATGAAATTGCTGCAGATGTTATTAGACGAGCAATTCAAGGGAAAAGTCCATTAGAGACCTTTAAACGATTTGATACATTTGATTTTAAAGCCGGGGCAATAAGATATTCTGGTAGAAATATGGCTTGTGGAAATACAGTATCTACTACTTGGGGAATGAAGTCTTATATTGCACTTAGAGTGCGCTAAATGGGGTCAACACAGTTAACAGGACGAGTAATCTTCAAAGGAGATCCAGGTTATTTAGAAGCAGTTAAAAATTGGAATCCTTATGTTGATGTCTTTCCTCTCGTCTTTGTTTTTGCACAAGATTCAGGCGATGTAAGTATTGCTATTAAATGGGCTCGTGAGAATAAAGTTCCCTTACGTGTCAGAAGTGGTCGACATGCTTTAGATAAGAACCTTTCAGTAGTAAATGGAGGACTTGTTATTGATGTGAGTGACATGAATAAAATTTCTTTAGATAAAAAAAATGCGATTGCAACCGTTCAAACAGGGATTCACGTTGGCCCATTAGTAAAAGGGTTAGCTCGTGAAGGTTTTATGGCTCCTTTTGGAGATAGCCCAACGGTTGGAATCGGAGGAATCACGATGGGTGGTGGATTTGGAGTACTTTCACGATCGATTGGTCTTATAAGTGATAACCTTCTTGCATTGGAAATGGTAGATGCGAAAGGTCAAATTCTTCAAGCGGATTATTGTAACAACGAAGATTTACTCTGGGCTTCTAGAGGTGGCGGAGGTGGTAATTTTGGATATAATACTGCATACACTTTTAAAGTTCGTCGAGCCCCTAAAACAGCAACCGTCTTCAATATCATTTGGCCGTGGGAACAATTTGAATCGGTGTTTAGAGCTTGGCAAGAATGGGCGCCGTTTGTAGATTCTCGATTAGGATGCTTACTCGAGATTTATAGCAAAGTAAATGGATTATGTCATGCTGAAGGTATTTTCTTAGGTTCAAAAGATGAAGCAATTGAATTATTAGAACCTTTAACTAGTATTGGAACCCCAACACAAATAGTTATAGAAAATTTACCTTATCCGGATGCTATAGACTTTTTAGACCCAGATGAACCAATACCTGGTAGATCTGATCAAAGTGTTAAATTTTCATCAGCTTGGGCAGTTGATCTTTGGCCTGAAGAACCTATTTCAATTATGAGAAAATTTTTAGAAGAAGCTACTGGGACAGAAGCCAATTTCTTTTTTATAAATTGGGGTGGTGCTATAAGTAAAGTACCTAGCAGTAAAACAGCTTTCTTTTGGCGAAGTCCATTGTTTTATACGGAATGGACTGCTAGTTGGTCAAATAAATCAGAAGAGGCTTCAAATCTGGCATCAGTTGAAAGGGTACGCCAGCTGATACGACCATATGTAACAGGTTCTTATGTAAATGTTCCGGATCAAAATATTGAAGATTTCGGAAAAGCATACTATGGATCAAACTTTGAAAAACTTCGAAAAGTAAAAGCGAAGTATGACCCTGAAAACTTATTTCGTTTCCCTCAAAGCATACCACCATCTTCATCTTGTTAAATGACAGATAAGAAAGAGAACGAAAAACAAGCGAATTGCTGTCAAGTTTCTTCCTCAGTACCTGCAAAAGAAGAAACAGCCAAAGAAATCTCATCCTGTTGTTCTTCAAAGAAAGTGACTCCTATTGTGCCAGTTGTTAAAAACACTTCTTGTTACTGTGACTGTGACGAAAACTCCGACCATAAAAACAATAAAGATTGTTTTATCAGTGAAATTAAAGAGAACTGTGAGGTTACATGGGAATCACATGCAATGAGTCAAGCTGTTTGTGTAGTATTGCTTTCTAATCCATTTTAAATGGAGAGGATACATTTGTGCAACTCAAATGATTTGGATGTAAAAGTTAAGTTTATTCGTGGCTTTTCTGATAAAACAAGACTACAAATTCTTCAATGTATGATGGATGGTGAAAAAACAGTATCTGAAATTGTAGAAATCACCCAAGGAAACCAGTCAAACATATCCCAGCATTTAAACTGTTTAAAAGGATGCGGAATCATTATAGGTAGACGAGAAGGGAAATATATCCATTATTCCATACGTAATAAGCAAGTTGAACAGCTTCTCACTATGTTTGATGTTGTTTTTCATGAGGTACAAAATGAAGTAGTATCATGTGATAAAAACGATGCATGCTTATCTCAAAAGGGAGAGAGTTGTCATGACAGATAAATGAGACACTTGAAAGAAACACCCATAAAAACGAGGAATTCACTTTTTTCTTTTTCTTCTAACTCCCAGCCTTCTGAATTAAGAAGAGAATTAGGGATGAGACATTTAACAATGATTTCTATAGGTGGAAGCATTGGGACTGGGTTATTTATTGCGAGTGGAAATACGATTCATACAGCAGGACCTGGTGGAGCAATTATAGCTTATTTGTTGATGGGGTTTATTGTTTACCTGTTGATGACCAGCTTGGGAGAGATGGCAGCGTATATGCCTACATCTGGTTCTTTTAGTACATATGCTGCTAAATTTGTAGATCCTGCATTTGGTTTTGCGATTGGTTGGAATTACTGGTTTAGCTGGACTATTACTCTTGCAGTTGAAATTTCATCAGGAGCTATTCTTATGAAATATTGGTTTCCATACAGTCCATCTATTCTTTGGAGTGCGTTATTCATACTGTTTATGTTTGGAATTAATATTCTTTCAGTGAAGCATTATGGAGAAATGGAGTTTTGGCTTTCACTTGTAAAAGTTATTACTATAGTCGTGTTTATTATATCGGGAATAGCCACGATATTCGGAATTTTCAAAGGAAATCCTATTGGATTTCACAATCTAACAATTGGAGACGCACCGTTTCATGGAGGTATTCTTTCAATTCTTAGTATGTTTATGATTGCGGGATTTTCCTTCCAAGGTACAGAAATGGTCGGAGTTGTAGCTGGAGAAAGTAAGGCTCCTGAAAAGCATATTCCAAAAGCTGTGCGGCAAATCTTTTGGAGAATTCTCTTATTTTACATACTTACAATTTGCGTAATTGGAGTCATAATTCCCTATACAGATCAGAATCTAGTTAACAATGACATTAGTAATATTACAATGAGTCCCTTCACACTAGTATTTGAGAAAATTGGATTCGCATTTGCAGCTTCTATTATGAATGCAGTTATCTTGGTGTCTGTTCTATCAGCTGGTAATTCTGAAATGTATGTTGCAACCCGAATGTTATGGGTAATGGCAAAAGAAGGGAAAGCTCCAAATTGCTTAAAAAAAGTAAATAAACAAGGTATTCCTATTAATGCTTTACTTATGACAACGACTGTGGCAATCGTAGCGTTTGCAGCTTCTTTATTTGGAGAAGGGCAAGCATTTATATGGCTTTTGAATGCTTCAGGACTTTGTGGATTTATTGCATGGTTAGGAATTGCTATAAGCCATTATCGTTTTCGTCAGGCTTTTTTACATCAAAAAAAGAATTTAAATAAGCTCCCGTATCAAGCAAAGTGGTATCCTATCGGTCCTATATTGGCTTTTGTAATATGTACTATTATTATTTTAGGACAGAATTATTCAGTCTTTATAGGGTCACATGTCGATTGGTACGAAGTACTTGCTACTTATATTGGTTTACTATTGTTTCTGATATTTTGGTTCGGCTATAAAATTATAAAAAAAACAAAGGTGATTCCATTACAACAAGTCAATTTAGAGCATGATGATCATTAAATGGAACTAGACATTCTACTCAGGTTACTTGTAGCAATACTTGTTGGAGCAATAATTGGATTAGAACGCCAATGGCACAATTGCATAGCTGGATTACGTACAAATATACTTGTTTCCGTGGGTGCTGCACTTTTTGTACTATTAAGTGCACTTACTCCAACTGATAATACACCTACAAGAATTGCTTCTCAAATTGTAAGCGGGATTGGTTTTTTAGGTGCTGGAGTTATTATGAAAGATGGATTGACAGTTCGAGGACTGGATACCGCAGCAACCTTATGGTGTTCTGCAGCTGTAGGAACGTTAGCTGGTAGTGGCTATTTACTTATAGCTATAACAGGCACCATTCTTATTGTTAGCATAAATAGTTTACTAAGACCTGTTTCGAAGTGGATTTCCGAAAAATCTGAAAATGGTTTTAAATATTCCCAACAAGTTACTCCTCTCTCTTATAGAGTAAAACATAAATTATCAGAGAAGAAAGATTGTTAAGTGGTTGGTTACAAAGATGGGAAAGAAAAATCTTTTCCAATTACATTTAAAACATTGAAACAGGTAAGAACGTTTACCTACAAACACGCTCTCGAAAATCCTGGATGGTTAAATGCCAATAGTGATATTAGCGAATATAATGTTAAAGTGGGTAGAGATGGATATAGGAATGTCTGGCAAGATAATGTTATAGAAAATGTATATAAAAATTACACTGATTTTAATAATTGGTAGATGTTGGAAGAAGATGGAGTTATAAGTGCAGCTGCAAGAACAACATTTACACCACCGGAAGTAGCGAAAATTTATAATTTATCATCCTTAAATTGTAAAAATCAATGCATTACAATCGTTGAATTTGGGGGCGGATACAAAACCAATGAAATGGTGCAATACTTTAATTGGCATGGAGTTCCTCAACCAGAACTAGTTGATGTACTTGTGGATGGAGCGCATAATCAAACAAGGGTGAGAGCAGATAGTGAAGTATAGATGCAAGAAGGGCTTTCTCAGAGTTTGTATCCACTACATAAATTGCTTTTTATTAATTCACCAAAAGTTGTTACTTATGAAGTAAATTTGCAGCAACAGGCCTATCAATTACAATTCCATAAATTTGTTTCTAACTATGAAAATTCTCTATTGCATTCATTAGTTTGGTCTGTCCATAAATTCTCAGCAAGCCCCCAACTTATAGAGAGTATAGAAGGCTGGTTAATTTGAATGGCTGAAACAAACGGATCTTCAGGAGCCAATTTTAAAAAAGATGTAAAGTTCTCTATTATAATCCCTGCACACAATGAAGAAAAGTACATTAGAAAATGTTTGGATTCAATTGCAAAGGCATCAGAGACATATAATGATCAAACTGAAGTCATAGTTGTTTTAAATCGTTGTACAGATAAAACAGAGGAAATAGCAAAATCTTATAACTGTATTACATTAAAAAATAACGATAAAAACTTATCCAAAATCCGAAATGCAGGGGCCAAAATAGCTAGCGGAGAAATAATCATTACTATAGACGCTGATACCCAAATGACAGAGTCTATGTTGTCTAATGTAGATAAATATTTAGCTTCAGATAAATACATTGGCGGTGGGGTAACGGGGAAGTTTGAAAGAATATCTTTAGGTATATTCGTTTCCGCCATGTTAATAATAATCCCCTTACTTTTTAAATATGGAGCTATATCTGTAGGGATTTTTTGGTGCTATAGAAAAGACTTTATAGCAATCAACGGATTTAATGAAAACATGCTTATGGCAGAAGATGCAGATTTCGCTAAACGGTTAAAAGAATGGGGAAAGCAAAATAATAAGAAATTCGGTACAATTAAAAATGGAATGATAACTTCATGCAGAAGATTTGATAAATATGGAGACTGGGCTTTACTTAAAAATCCAAAAGTAATCTTAGCTTATCTAAAAGGAAAAGATAAAAAATACGCAGATAAAACATATTATGATAACCAGGAAAGATAAGTGAAACACCAATTTTCGGGACCAACAGGGCCAACGGGACCAACAGGGCCAACGGGACCAACAGGGCCAACGGGACCAACGGGACCAACAGGATCAACAGGACCAACGGGACCAACAGGGCCAACAGGATCAACAGGACCAACGGGACCAACAGGGCTTGAATCTGGATTTAGAGCAAATAAAATTGCAGATCAAACATATATCGCAACAACTCAAGTTACTGTCACTTTTACGAGCGTTTTGTTTGATCTTTTGACTGAGTATAACGGTTCTTCTTCATTTGTTCCTAAACAAGATGGCGTATATCAAATTAATTCGACTATTGATTTTAACCCTAGCGTTACAACTATCTATACTTTTGAATTTGATATGTTAGTTAATGGTACTGTAATAACTTCTGATGTGAATTTTAATGCTTTAGATGTAACTACACCCAATGTATCTACTATCTATGGATTAAACCAAGGAGATGTTGTTACTGTTCGTTTTTCTGCGAATGTAGATGGTACTATTACATTTTTTCAGCAAGTATCTAGTTTTTCAGCTGCTAGATTCCCTTCTCCAAATCCTTTGTAGATGGGAGAAGAACCTATGAATCACAAACGAATTGATTTACGTGTGGATTTTGCATTTAAAGCGGTATTTGGAACGTCTGGTAGTGAAATGATTTTAGTCGCTTTCTTAAATGCGCTTCTTCGTTTTCCTGAAAAACAACAAATTCAGACGCTACAATTAGTCGATACCCATCTCAATCCTGTATATAAACAGGATAAAGAATCAATTTTAGACGTACGGGCCAAATTGGAAGATAGCAGCAATATTAACGTAGAAATACAATTGTAAATGGGGGAGTTTTTTTTAGGGGTCTGGGGAAGTGATTCCCCAGTGGGTTTGGGCAAAGCCCAAGGTGTTGTATGGATTCTGTTATCAGGGATTACTCGTTTCTATAAAAAACCTGCTTATTCTAATTAGATGACTGAAAAAGTGGATTTAAAAAGTTTAATGAACCATTTATCCGGAGGGCATACTGAACCGCCACACGCTGAATGTTGTGGTGAGGCTATGATTCCCATTTGTTGGACGCTAGAAGTGGTTCTTGACCTTTGTGCAGAGACATTTAACATATCCCTTCTAGACGCTACCTGCGCACCTTGCGACTGTTTCGTAGAATGTGTAAATGTTGATTTAAAAGCTGGAATCATTGACTTTATCGTTACTCTTCCATTGACTGCTCATGCCACAGTTTGTATCGATCCATTTTCCCTTTGTACTACGAATTGTTACGTGAACAACGTTACATGTTAAATGGACGTGGAAAAAAACTTAGATGATCAGACAGAAGAGCAGATAATGAAGAGCATTTCAACAAAATTAGTTGAAAAAATGAAAGATGACATGAAAGAACAATTACTAAAAGGGAATCATGTTCAGATTTCATTTAAAGATGTGTTTGGCGAAAATCAGCCGTCTACTGAATTATTGAAAGGTGTTACCGATACACGAAAAGGATCTGAGGGACAGGATAGCCGAATACGAATCCCACTCAATCATGTAAACTCTACATTATTAAATGGAATGATGGACAAATCGAACCAAGTGGTAAATGCTACGGAATTAAAAAAAATAAAACAGGACATGGAAAGTATGAGTAAGGAGCTGGAGTCTATCAAAGCATCACTCGATCAAATTCAGAAAATATGGGCGGAAAATGAAAAAAAAGACAATAAATCGTGGTTTTATAAACTATTTGGATGAATGAAAATAACAGAATTTCTGATTAGACTTTTATCTGAACATGAAAGAAAAAGATATATAGAAAAAGAAAAAAAAGAAATGTTAGTTGAAAGAGATAACTAATTGAAAAAGAAAAAGAAATTAAAACCTTTAGCAGTATTAACAACAGTGGTAGTGCTAAGTAGTACTTTTGCTTTTGGAAGTCATGTAGCGTGTGCCGAAACATCAACATCATCTATACCAATGGATGAGCATTTAATACCAGTGGAACGTTTAGCGGAAGCACTAAAACAACGGGGAGTAATTGATCAATCTGCATCACAAGCTGAGACATCAAAGGCTGTCGAAAAATATATTGAGAAAAAGAAAGGGAAAAACCCTGGGAAAGAAATCTTGACAGGAGATAGTCTTACGCAAGAAGCTTCTGATTTTATGAAAAAAGTAAAAGATGCAAAAATGAAGGAAAATGAACAGGCGCAGCAGCCCGCAGTAGGACCAGTAGCTGGACCAGATGCAGGGTTGAATCCTGCAAAATTAAATGGAAAAGTACCTACTATACCAGCTAAGCAAGAAGAGTATAATGGGGCTGTTCGAAAAGATAAAGTACTTGTTTTACTTGTAGAATTTAGTGATTTTAAGCATAACAATATTGATCAAGTGCCAGGATATATGTACTCTAAGGACTTTAATCGTGAACATTATCAAAAAATGTTATTTGGTGATGAACCATTTACGTTAATTGATGGATCGAAGGTTAACACATTTAAACAATATTATGAAGAACAATCTGGTGGTAGCTACACAGTTGATGGAACTGTAACGGAATGGCTTACTGTTCCAGGAAAAGCTTCAGATTATGGAGCGGATGCGGGAACTGATCGTGATAACAAAGGTCCTTTAGGGCCACGTGATCTTGTGAAAGAAGCATTAAAAGCAGCGGTAGCGAAAGGAATCAATTTAGCAGACTTTGATCAATATGATCAGTACGATCAAAATGGTGATGGAAATAAAAATGAGCCAGATGGTATTATTGATCATTTAATGGTTGTACATGCTGGCGTGGGGCAAGAAGCTGGCGGCGGTAAATTGAAAGATGATGCGATTTGGTCCCATCGTTCAACACTTGGATCAAAACCATATGCGATTGATGGCACAAACTCTTCTGTTTCGTATTGGGGCGGAAAGATGGCTGCATACGATTATACAATCGAGCCTGAAGATGGAGCGGTTGGTGTGTCCAGTAAGCCCGGTAGATCCAGTAGGTCCGGTAGGTCCAGTGCCTCCCGTAGGTCCAGTAAGTCCGATAGGTCCAGTAAGCCCGGTAGATCCAGTAGGTCCGGTAGATCCGGTAGGTCCAGTAGATCCCGTTTGTTCTGAGTGTATAAAGAAAAAATAAAAGCTAGACCAATGCTAGCTTATTTACATAAAATTTCGTTATCAGAAGTAAATGGAACCTGTTTTACAAATTTAACCACTTTTTTATTATTATCGGTTGCAAGGAAGGAGTTTAATAAATTAGTAAATAAATTCCCGAAAAACATTTACAAATAAATGAAAAAGTGGGTATTTATTTCTCTTTTTTTATTATGTACAGTCTGTGTAGGCTTTTATATATCACCATCATTTCAAAAGGAGATAGATGTTAAAATTGCAGAAAAAGATAATAAGGCAAAATCGACGAATACTGAAAAGATAGAGATTACCGAAGAACAAGTTTATAAAGGAAATCTATTATTAGTTAATAAAGATTACCCGGTTAAGAATGATAGTATAAGGTCGGATATTATAAATGTAGCTCAAAATAGTGAATTAGTAAGAGGGTATGGTGTTTTGGATAGAAATATTCGCTTATCAAAGGATATTGTGAAAAAGTTTTTGAACGTTATAGATGCGGCAGAAAAAGAAAGTGTTAATCATTTTTTGATTAGTAGTGGCTATCGGGATTTTCAAGAGCAAAGACAGTTATATGAAGAAATGGGCTCTGATTATGCACTCCCACCAGGATATAGTGAACATAATTTAGGGTTATCACTTGACGTTGGATCAACTCAAGATAAAATGGAGAAAGCTCCTGAAGGAAAATGGATTGAAGAAAATGTGTGGAAGCACGGTTTTGTGTTACGCTACCCGAAAAATAAAAGTAACATTACAGGCATTCAATATGAGCCATGGCATATACGTTACGTCGGTTTGCCTCATAGCGCAATCATGCAAGAAAAGAAATTTACTTTAGAAGAATACTTAGATTTCTTGAAGGAAAAAAAGGAGATTTCAACTAATGTTGAGGGGGAAGAGTATAAAGTTTCTTATTATAAAGTTTCAAACAATACGACCATTAATGTCCCGATAAATCAGCATTATGAAATTTCAGGGAACAATATGGACGGAGTAATTGTGACGGTTCAGCAATAGATGGGCGAAAAAGATGTAAAAGGCGGCGTGGATACAACTGACGGTAAGTGGGTTGATAAATCATACGATTTAAGTCAATTCAAAGGAAAAAAAGTAAAACTGCAATTTGAGTATGTAACAGATAAATATACAGCTTACAAAGGATTTGCATTAGATAATGCTGCATTAACTGTAGATGGAAAAGTTGTTTTCTCAGATGATGCAGAAGGCCAATCAGCAATGACGTTAAAAGGATTTACGGTGTCTAACGGATTTGAACAGAAGAAACATAACTACTATGTTGAGTGGAGAAATTACGCTGGTTCTGACACGGCGTTACAACATGTGAGTGGTCCAGTATTGAATACAGGTATGGTTGTATGGTACGCGGATCAAAGCTTTTCAGATAACTGGGTAGGTGTTCATCCAGGTGAAGGGTTCTTAGGAGTAGTAGATTCTCATCCAGAGGCAATTGTAGGGTCCTTAAACGGACAACCGACTGTGCAAAACAGTACGCGTTTTCAAATTGCTGATGCGGCATTTTCATCTGATCAAACGCCAGCATGGAGAGTAAATTCGTCAATTCGCGGTATTTTTGACTATAAAGGATTACCAGGAGTTGCGAAATTTGATGATTCTAAGCAATATATCAACAGCGCGATTCCAGATGCAGGACGTAAGCTGCCGAAATTAGGATTAAAGTTTGAAGTAGTAGGACAATCAGAAGACAAGTCTGCAGGTGCAGTTTGGATCCATCGATAAATGCCTATGCTGCAGCGTGGTAAAGTCGCTACAGAATTTTGGTTACATCCGAAAGATCAAACTGATGCTGATAAAATGATTGAAGATATCGCTAATAGAGTAGCTACTAAGGATTACGATAAAAAAGTAACAGAGTTAGAAAGAAGTATCAGTGCTACTGAAAAAGGCGTTTCAATTATTACTGGAAAACAAGAAACGTTTATAAATGAGACGTATAATGCCTATGTAAAGAAAACAGAATCTAGGTTAGAAGTGTTAGATGGAGGGATTCTAGCACAGATTTTAAAGGATGGCATCATGACTTCTATTAATATGTCACCTGGTAAGATTACAATTGATGCCGAAAAACTGAATATTAATGCCGATACAATAGTTAAATGGCTAACAGCAAAAGGAATCAACGCCGATGTCATTAAAATCAGTGGTGATAAAGTAACGATTGATAAAAATGGTATTACAGCTAAAATGGCTGACTTCTTTTTTGAAGATGAGCGTGGGCAGAAATTTTCAGTAACACCAAGGAAGAATCTCATTCCAGATCATGACTTTTCACACATTTCTTGTTAGATGTTCGCTGAAGAATTACAGCAATATCTATCTCCACATATTCTTCAACAACTTGCACAAGAGACAGGTTTTGTAAAACGAAAAAGTAAGTATGGCGCACAAGATTTAGCTGCTTTATGTATTTGGATCAGTCAACATGTAGCAAGCGATTCCCTCACTCGATTATGTAGTCAACTTTATGCAAATACAGCTACGCTCATAAGTCCAGAAGGACTGAATCAACGCTTTAATCCAGCAGCTGTCGCATTTCTTCGAGAAATCTTTACTTCTCTTCTCACACAAAAACTCTGTTCAAATCACTCACTTTCTGCACACGTGATCTCTACTTTCAAGCGTATCCGTATTTTAGATGCAACAGTGTTTCAACTGCCTGACCATTTCGCCACTGACTATCAAGGTTCAGGTGGGAGTAGTAATACCGCAGGCGTGAAAATCCAATTGGAATATGATTTTAAGGTTTCGACCATACGTACAAAGAAATGGTAGATGATTGGAATATTAGCAGGAATGGGCCCAAAATCTACTGGGCCATTTGTAGATAAAGTTGTAGACCAGTGCCAAAAGATATATGGAGCAATTAATGACATTGATTTCCCTCACATGATGATTTATTCATGTCCAACGCCTTTCTATATTGATAAACCTCTCAACCATATAGACATGGAAATGGCAATTATTAAAGGGGCTCGTAGACTTGAAAAAACAGATGTTGATTTTATTGCTATCCCATGTAATACGGCACATATCTATTTTAACCAAATTAAAAACTCAGTTTCAGTTCCCGTATTAAACATGATTGATGAAACAATAAAGGAAATACCAAAAAACTCAAAAAAGGTAGCTCTTTTAGCCACCAATCCAACGGTTCAGTCTGGAATATTTCAAGATGCTTTAGTGAGAGAAGGTTATGATTTCTTACATCAAGATCGTTGGCAAACCTGTGTGGATCAAATAATAGCAAAGATTAAACAAGGCCAAATTGATGAGTCCCTTCAATTATGGGATGAGCTCTATTCAGAATTAGCTGAAACGATTGATACCGCTATCATTGCATGTACAGATTTAAATGTTATTACAGATAAAAAATCCAATGATATTTCCATTATTGACTCATCAACATGCCTCTCTCAAGCTATTGTACATAAATATTTATCATTAATGGACAGAGGTTAGATGGTACAATTAGGGAAAGAGGGGTGGAAGAATATGTATGATTACAAATTTGTTCAAGTCGAAATTGATGGATGGAAAGGGCAACCCAAAGAAGATTATAAGCGTATTATTATAGAACATGCTGAGGATGGTTGGGAATTTGTTCAAGTCCTTACTCTAACACTCGCAGGATATACGAGTTCTTTGGAGATTATCTTCAAACGAACCAAAGAACTTCTTTAAGTGAGTAGATTTATCGCTAAACAGATCATTATCAATGAAAGATTTTTAGCCTTAATTTTTGGTGAAACAGACATGAAAAATAAAAATATTGAAGTACCGGATATAAGAAAAAATGGTATTATATAAATGTCTAATCTTTTCCCTGGTAGTGCTACAAGAACTACTGAAGACATTAATAAATCAGAAATACAACATCAAGAAAACCATAACGAAACATTAACAAAAAAAAATGATAATGTTAACAATAACGTTAATGAGACGTTAAAAAAACATAAACAGGATGATAATAAAACAAAAGAACAAGTTAACATTAATATAGAAAATGATGATATCTTAGGATTTCTAAAAGAGGAACAAGAGAAGAAAGTTGTTGGATTCCATCTAGACAAAGATGTAAGACAAGCCTTTCAAAAAGTACTTGGTAAAAAGCCACAACGTGGTGCTCAATCAGAACTTGCAAACAGAATATTCCGTGACTTCTTTGGAAAAAGAGGATTACTATAAATGGCTTATAAATTGGCGTTTGTACAAAACAAAGGTGGCGTTTTGAAAACTTCTATGGCTGTAAATACAGCTGGATTGTTCGCTAAACAAGGAAAAAAAGTATTGATCGTTGATGCTGACGAACAAGGAAACGTATTACTATCATTCGGTAAAAATCCGGATGAATACAAACCAACATTGTATGATGTTCTTGTTGATTATGTATCACCAAAAGAAGCAATCATTAATGTTTATGAAAATATTGATGTGTTGCCGTCTAATACCGATATGGGTTTTTTAGATTTTGATATTTTACCCCACCAAGATAAGTATATTAATCCATTCCTTTTATTAAAGGTTGCTTTAATATCTATCGAAGAACATTATGATGTTATTATTTTTGATAGTCCGCCTAGTTCCGGATTAATTCAAAGTAACGTTATTTGCTGTGCGGATAATATCATGATTCCTTTCCAACCGGAAAGATATAATGTTAGATCTTTAATTAAGTTGATCGATGTACTTAAAGGTTTCCGCGAACAAAACAATCCTGACCTAAAAATTGTAGGTGTAGCATCTACACTTGTACAAAAAAATACGGTTTTACATCAAAATGTTATGCAAGATGCAAAAGAATTTTGTGAATCAGAAGATGTACACTATTTCGATACGTTTATACCCAAGACTATTCAATTTGCTAATGCAATCGCTAATGAAGAATTGCCATTAACGTTAGCAAAGAAAAATAATGAGTTTGTCGTGTATTATAAAAATCTTTTTAAGGAGCTGAATGAACGTGAATCGCAAAATGTCTAAGTGTTAGCTATAAGACAACACCAGGAATCGTTTATTGATGAGTGGCATGAATGCTACTTGTCAGAACATAAAAAGAGTGGGTATATAGCCGTTTTAGATTTAAGCGGTAGCGAGAAGAAACAATTTTGGATAGGCACGAATGACATTAAAACTCTTTCAAATATGTCTAATCCTTCAAACAAGGACTTTTATCTGTCTCTGAATAGTTTCACATTCGGAAGTAGAAAAGCGACAGATTTAAAGCAAATAAGAAACATTGGCGTAGATTTAGATTTTTACAAGTTGGATATTTCAAAAGAATACGTGATTCAGAACTTACAAGATTGTATCGGTGAAGGGTTGTTACCATGTCCAAACCTTGTAATGTACGGAAGAGGAATGCAGCTGATTTACACTGTACAAGGTGGAGCAGCTCCACAAATGGCGTTTTTATCTCAATACATAACGAATCATTTTATAAAAATGTTGATGCCATTAGGGGCTGACGGGGCATGTAGTGACCTTTCAAGGGTTCTACGTATGCCTTACACGACTCATAGTAAAACCGGAAAGCAAATAGGTCTTGAAATTTGGACAAGACGTGAGCACGATTTACAAGAATTATATGATTACGTTCCACCGTTAGAGAAGAAGAGACAACTAAAACGTACCGCGACACGTAAAAAAGGGTCGATTTCAACTCTTCCGAGTCAAAAAGGCGTGATGAATCTTTACAGCCTGAATACAAAAAGGAAATCCGATTTAGAGAAGATTGTAACGCTAAGAAACGGCGAAATAGAGCACAGGCACGACATGACATACATTTATGCCTTTACCACTGCTTTGATCGTTAAAAATCAAGCAGCGACGCTAGAAATGACGTTTCAATTAAATAATAAGTTCAAAGAACCGCAGAAACGAAAGGAGGTAGAACGGACGGCAAAAGATGCTTATAAAGATGCAATTGCGTTTTTCGATGCGTTTTCGGCGAATAACTTCAGTAAGCAAGGCTTACCATACAGTTTAATAAAACCGATGAAAACAGAGACAATTTTCAAGAAATTAGATATTAAGCTTACAGAAAAAGAGCTTGAAGTCATGGATACACTGATTGATTCCGAAGAAAATAAACGTAGAGACAAAATGAGAAAACGAAAAGCGCGAGGATCTGTTAGTCAAGATGAACACTCTGAAAAACTATCAAGTGAAAGAAATGCAAAATTAAAAAGTATTAAAAAAGTCATGAAAGAAAACCCGAAAGTATCTATCAGAAAAATAGCTGAAGAAACAGGGTTATCTAAATCAGTAGTAGCTAGATTAAAAAAAGAAATAAAGTGTCCCACCTCTGTCCCTTTAAAGCAATAGATGAAAATATTTAAAAAATTAGCAATTGTAATACCTTTAGTTGCTATCTTGGCTACAGGAGCTTTAGGAGGACCTACTTCTTCATTTGCAGATACAAATGAAAGACCCGAGCTAATATCCGGTGGCACATATCAATTGATTACCGCGCTAAATGATAGTAGTGTTGCACAGCTAACTTTTCCACAACGTCTCGTTAAATTAGCACAAAATGGGGTATGGCAACCAAAATGGTTTTCTGGGTCCATATGCAAATAAATGAAATTAGGAAAATTAGTATTAGTTGGAGCCTTAGCTTTAGGTGGTTTAACAGCAGTTGGTACAATCAACACACCTTCCGCATCAGCAGACACAGTACAACATGCAGTATTGCCATATGACGACTGGGGGATTACTAACACAGGTATCCTATATGAGTGGATTGAACCAATGCCCGCTGAGTACAAAGAGCATTTAATGTCAGCTTACGAAACACAAAACTGGTTCACAGTCATTACAGATGAGGCAGGATTAGTAGCTGGTACAGACCAAGTCAAAATTTTCCGTGTATTAGATAATGGAGATTTATCTCGTTATAAAACAATTGACTTCCATAAAGAGTGGGTTCTTCCAGGTAAAGCAGTATTTGATACTCAAATCACAGACGCTTACGGACCAGGTACATATGTAGCGGTTTCATACATTCACGGTAAACATTTAAAGAGCGATTTCTTCACTATTAATAAGTAAATGCAATTAGTTTGTTTTCAAGTAGTCAGTGGACAGTACTTCTTAGTTGTAGAAGGTATCCAGATTCCTGTGCCAATTCCAGCGTTTGCTGCAGCTTTATTAATTGGTTTAGGAGTAATCCCACTTTGTTCTTAAATGGGGAAACCCACTATACGTAATGGTATGGTATCCTTACCTGAATACATAGGGTATGGAAGACAGACCCAGGGAACTGAAACATCTAAGTACCTGGAGGAAGAGAAAGCAAATGCGATTTCCTGATTGAAAAAGATATTTAATCCGTTTACTTATGTAAGGAAAACAAAAGAATTAATTGAGAAATTAGTAAAGAGCATACGGAAGAGTATAAGAATTCAATTGATTACTACTTTTGCTGCTTGTGCGTTATTAGGAGTTTTGTCAGCAAAGGCAGCTGCGCCATTTTTTGAGAATGCGAATCGTCAAGCGACTATCGATTATCGGGCTGGTATGGAACGAATTAATCACCAAGCTCAAGGAGCGGCAAATAGTTCGGTTCATGAAAATAAATTAGAAGCTATATCCGATATGATCGAAATGGAGAATCAAAATTTAGAGCGAGGATCTAGAGCTTTGAAAATATTGGTTACTGATGAGAGTGGTAAAGTTGTATATAAAACGAAGCAAGCGCAAGAAGAGCAAATCGATTTGCATAATACGATTCGTAATGCAGCATCATTTGCAATCAACTATTCAAATGGTCGAGATGTATTTGAAAATACGAGAAAAGAATTTATAGCTTTTTCACCTATTACAATAGAAGATAAGAATTTATATATGTTCGTTAGTGGAATACCAGATGGTGTAGTAATGTATGATACGCAAGAAGGACCATTCCCATTTTTAATTGGTGTACTCGTATTCATTTTCTCTTTCTTCTATATAACAAAGAGAAAGATGAAGCAAATTGAAGCGATGGCACAAGGTGTAAAGGAAATAGAAAAAGGAAACTTAGCGTACCGTATTGAGAAAAAGGGTGAAGATGAGATCGCAGCTTTAACTGAGAATATTAACAATATGGCGGAAGAGCTTATGAATAATATAGAAAAAGAGCGTAAATTAGAAAAGCAGAAAAACGAGCTTATTACGAATGTATCTCATGATTTACGTACACCACTTACTTCTATTATGGGTTACTTGCGATTACTGAGAGATTCTAAATATGAAAATAAAGAACAATATGATGAATATACGAGAATTGCTTTTGCAAAGTCGGAGCAGTTAAAGAATTTAATAGAAGACTTATTTGAGTATACGAAGTTAACGAATGAACAAGTTGTGTTAGAAAGACAAGAAGTGTGTATAAATGAGTTACTGGAACAATTAATAGAAGAATTAGTACCGCAGGCGGAAGAACATGGACTTACGTTCGTTAAGAAATTTCCTGAGGAACGTGCCTATGCATCGGTTGATTCGGAAAAGATGGTTCGGGTATTTGATAATTTACTAATGAATGCGATTAAGTATAGTAAAGATGATGGAGAGATAAAAGTTTCTCTTCAAAGACAGCGCAGGGATATACAAATTGTAATTGCAAATCATAGTGAAGAGTTTACGAGAGAAGAATTAGGGAACTTATTTGAACGTTTTTATAAGAAGGATCAATCCCGAAGTAGAGTAACGGAAGGTTCGGGACTTGGATTAGCTATTGCGAAAAGTATTGTTGAATTACAAGGTGGTAGTATTCGAGCTGAATATGAGGATGGTATTATTCAATTCATCGTCGCGTTACCTATTATAGAAAAATAAATGAATGGGGGAAATATTATGGCCGGGGAAACAATACTTGTCGTAGATGATGAAAAAGAAATTAGGAATCTTATTACAATATATTTAAAGAACGAAGGATATAAAGTACTGCAGGCCGGAGATGGAGAAGAAGGGCTGCGTATGTTAGAAGAGAATGAAGTGCATTTAGTTGTGTTGGATATTATGATGCCGAAAGTAGATGGAATCCATATGTGTATGAAAGTAAGAGAAGTGAAAGAAATGCCAATCATTATGCTTTCTGCGAAAACGCAAGATATGGATAAAATTTTAGGGTTAACAACTGGTGCAGATGATTACGTAACGAAACCGTTTAATCCGTTAGAGTTAATTGCGAGAATTAAATCCCAGTTACGTCGTTATATGAAAATGAATGGCTTCGCTATACAAAATGAGGACGAGTTAGAAATTGGAGAGATGAAAATAAACATTTCGACCCATAAAGTTATTGTAGATGGAGAAGAAGTGAAACTAACTCCGAGGGAATTTTCAATTTTAGAATTGTTAGCTAGAAATCCAGGTATGGTTTTTAGTGCGGAGCAAATTTATGAAAAAGTTTGGAATGAACGATCTTTCCAGTCTGATAATACTGTAATGGTGCATATTCGAAAAGTACGTGAAAAGATTGAGGAGAATCCAAGGAAACCTAGATATATAAAAACAGTATGGGGAGTGGGGTATAAGATTGAAAAAGATATTTAAATGAAACGCTATTTTCAATTTGATGAGCTCGGTACGAATTATAAGACTGAGTTCATAGCAGGGTTAACGACATTTCTATCTATGGCTTACGTACTATTTGTCAATCCTGCTACGCTGTCACTTGGAAATGTTAAAGGGTTACCAGCAGGTACAGGAATGGATCCAGGTGCAGTATTCGTTGCGACAGCATTAGCGGCAGCGATCGGTTCGTTAATTATGGGTATTTTCGCAAAGTATCCAATTGCTTTAGCCCCAGGTATGGGAATTAACGCGTTCTTTGCTTATACAGCGGTTTTAACGATGGGTATTCCGTGGCAAACAGCAATTGCCGGAACGTTAATGTCAGGTATTATCTTTATTATTCTTACAGCTTCAGGTATTCGTGAAAAAATTATTAATGCAATTCCATCGGAGTTAAAGTTTGCAGTAGCAGCAGGTATCGGATTGTTCATTGCCTTTCTTGGATTCCAAAATGCCGGAATTATCGTGAAAAATGATGCTGTTCTTGTTGGGTTGGGGGACTTAACAAAGGGCACAACGTTACTAGCGATCTTTGGGGTTGTTACTACGATCATCTTTATGATTAAGAAAATCAATGGTGCAGTATTTTACGGTATGATTCTTACAGCGATCTTAGGAGTGGCAACAGGATTAATTGATACTCCGAAAGCTGTAGTGGGAGCAATACCGAGTCTAGAACCAACGTTCGGTGCTGCGTTAACTCATTTCGGAGACATTTTCACTATTCAAATGGGGATTGTAATTATAACGTTCTTCTTTATCGATTTCTTTGATACAGCAGGTACGCTTGTAGCGGTTGCGAATCAAGCAGGATTAATGAAGAACAATAAATTACCACGTGCAGGAAAAGCATTATTCGCAGATGCAATTGCAACTGTAATTGGTGCGATCTTAGGTACATCAACAACAACGTCTTACATTGAATCGTCTGCAGGGGTAGCAGCGGGAGGACGTTCTGGATTTACAGCAGTTGTAACAGCAGGATTCTTCTTACTGGCACTATTCTTCTCGCCATTATTAAGTGTTGTAACACCAGCTGTAACGGCACCAGCTTTAATTATTGTAGGGATCTTAATGGTTTCTTCTTTAGGAGAAATCGACTGGAAAAAATTCGAGATTGCAGTACCGGCATTCTTTACTATCATTTCAATGCCGCTTACGTATAGTATCGCAACGGGAATTGCGATTGGATTTATCTTCTATCCAATTACAATGGTTGTGAGTGGCCGTCGTAAAGAGGTTCATCCGATTATGTATGTTATGGGAGTTTTATTCGTACTGTATTTCATCTACGTTCGTAAATAAATGTTGACGTATAAAACATATTTAGAAGAAAAAGATAGTTTAACTTTTCAAGAAGCTGAAGAAATTTACTCTCAAATATTACAGTCTGCTAATACCAGAGATAGTGATTTTAAGGAGTTTTGGGAAGATATGATTAAATCCGCTATCGTTTATGCGAATACTCGTGCTGAATGGAGTATACAGACGTTAGAAGAGCGTAGAGACATTGATGCTTCCCGAACACATCAACACAATACATTTATGATAAATCTAAAAGTAATTGCAAATTATATGAAACAGCAAAATTGGAGTTCGGTGTGGTTTGACGAGTTGGGGACTATTGAAAGTGATAGAAAGAGATTTGGGGATTTTGCTTGTTATTTAGTTTGCATAAATTCGTTGAATGCTCGATAAATGGCTACAATATATGCGATTAGCGATATTCATGGATATTACAATCAAATGATTGATTCGCTGAAAAATGTTGATTTAAAGAATGAAGAAAACAAAATTATCTTCTTAGGTGATTACGTGGATGGGGGAAATGATTCATGTAGGGTTTTATATTACATAAAAGAATTACATGAAAATCATGCGGATCAAGTTATTACGTTGCTAGGAAATCATGATGAAATATTCCTTCATTGGTTATATTCTCAAGTGGATGATTTTCAATTGTTATTTCAGGAGCCAGATATTTGTACATTTAAAAGTTTCCTTACTGTTGAAGAGTATAGAGGAATTTTTAATACGTTTCAGCCTTCAACCTATTCATATGAAAAAATAAGTGAGGTATTAAAGGGAGCTATTAAGAAGAAACATGGCGACTTGTTAAAATGGTTACTGAATATTTCTAAACAATCTCGTTACTTTGAAACAGACCAACAAATATTTGTTCATGCTGGTATTTTAGAAGAAGCCGAAGATTTGTGGAAACATGGTACCCCTAAAGAATATTTCACACAAAAGTACCCAGCTGAGACAGGATGTTTTTATAAAGATATTATTGCAGGGCATATTTCAAGTGCGGAGATAGCAAATAAAAAAGAATATCTTGGAAAAGTTTATTGGGATGGAGAAAGTCATTTTTATATTGATGGTACTGTTGAAAAAAGCGGCAATATTCCAGTTTTAAAATATGATACTGAAAAGAAAAGATATTCAACCTTTGAAAAGGATACTATACATGGGGAATGGAGAGAGGTTTATGTTGACGTATAAATGACGCAGCAAACAACGAAATACCCTGGAGTATATGTTGATGATAAAGGGAATTTCTTTTATCAATCAGAATTTGGCATTGATCGGATTACAGGAAAACGAATACGAAAAAAAGGAAGAAAAGACGTTAATGGAAAGCCCTTTTCTTCCGCGTTCGAAGCTAATAAAGAGTTAACTCGATTAAAAAGAGAATATCATAAAGTCAATAGTTACGCTAACTATAAAATGACTTACGAGCAATTTATGAATACTGTGTATATACCGTATTATCAAACAGAAGTTGAAGAAAGTACCTTTTCTATTAAGCAAAGAATATTGGAAAAGATAAGAGATAGATTTGCTTCTATTCCTCTCCGTTCTATTTCAGTTGAGGACGTACAAAATTTTCGTACATGGTTATTAACAAGTCAAGAAAATGGAGGAGCTGGGTATGCTCAATCCTATGCGAGTCTAGTTTTTGGAACATTTCGTAAAAGTTTAGATAAAGCGGTGGAAATGCAATACTTAGAATACAATATTTCAAAAAAGGTTAAGGCAATCAACAAAGGAAAAGCTATTGTACCTTATTGGACAAAACAAGAATTTGAAAAAGTAATAAGTCAAATTTATATTGGTGATTTTTATGAACACTTAAATTTCGTTATGTTGTGGGTCTATTATATGACAGGGATTCGTGTGAATGAAGGAACAGCTTTATATTGGAATGACATTGATTTAACAAAGAAACGTATAAGGATTCATCATATGCTTATTATGAAAAATAGAACGGATTGGAAACGGAATTCATATACGAAAACAGAAGATGGAAAGAGAATAGTAGCACTAGATGATGACACTATTAAAATTTTAAATGACTGGAAAAGTAGGCAAACCGAGATTGGATTAGGTAAGGAAAATGATTTTGTGTTTAGTTATGATGGTCTACCGATGATTAAATCAACGATATCACGAATTATTGAGCGATATTCTAAATTTGCAGGAGTGAAAAAGATACAAGCAAAGGGATTGCGTCATTCTCATGCTTCATATCTTATTAATGAATTTAATGTGTCGGTGCTAGTTTTATCTCAACGTATGGGTCATTCAAGTCCTGAGATTACTTTAAAACATTATGCTCATATGTGGAGTGGTGCTGATATGGCAATTGCTGAGGAGATGTCAGGGAATATAAAAATAGAAACTGCCGAATATACGAAGATAACTTTTAACGGAAATCAAGTTATAAAAAAAAGAAGGGATAAATAAATGGGTACAACAATATGTAAAGATGATTTAATTAAACTAGGATATAAGAAATATCAAGCTGTTTCACTAATTAGGCAAGCAAAAGCAATCATGGTGCAAAAAGGTTGTCCGTATTATAACAACAAAAGACTGGGGAGAGTACCGAGGGATGTGGTTGAATCCATTTTAGGAGTTTCTCTTATAACAGAAATGAGTAATTCCCAATGAATGAGTCAAAAGCGAAGTAATCAGTGCTTAATTGATTACCTTCGTTGTTCGATTCCAAATAGTGGGTTACCGGCAGTCGCTGATGGAATTTTAGGAATCCCAATCTCTGAATTTTCTTCAGAGATTAAGGGGTCTCCATATCCTACTTACGATATGTGCATTAGCTTTGCGAATATAAAGCTTCATTCCTCACGAAGTCACAGTAGTGTTCTTATAGATATGCCTGGACAAGCGTGTAGACAATATGAAGAACACATGTCGAGGATTGATGGTTGGCATTGGTACAAATTTGTATCAGTTATTTTAGAAATACAAGGTAAAGTATCAAGAATAGATTTGGCTTTAGATATTTTTGATGATGCTACTCCATCTGTAAAAGTGTTGCAGGATTATGTGAAACGAGGACAGTTAAGTACGAAAAGTCATAAATTTATTGAAATAAATAGTGGTAGGATTCTTGATGGGAAATTGACCGGTTTTACATTGTATATTGGTGCATCTCCTCAAATATTACGAATCTATGATAAAAAACAAGAAAGAAGAGATAATGCAGGTGAAATTGTAAATGTTGAAAAGTGGGTCAGATGGGAACTAGAGCTGACTGGAAATAAAGCAATGCAAGTTGCTCTTCAAATATCGAATGGGAAACCACTTAATACCATAGTTAAAGGTATTTTATCAGCTCATTATTGTTTCAAGACACAACCTAAGGGTGCTAGTGACTTACATAATAAAAATAGACTTCCTACAATGAGATGGTGGCAAAAACTTGTAGATGGTATTGAGGAAATCCCCTTAAAAGTAGAGCGTGAAAAGCTCACTTTAAAGAAAAAGAAAAATTGGGTTGAAAATGCTACGGTAAAATCAATCAGTATGCTCTATGAGTCATTTAGGCGCGTATATGGTGAAAAATATGCTGATCTTTATTTGAAAGAGTTAATACATATGGGGAAAGAAAAAATCACTGAGTCCGACCAAACATTAATTGAGCAACGTATTTTAGAACTTATGAGTGAGGATGAATATTAGATGCTTAAACAAGTGAAAATGTACATGATCATCTTGACATTTACAATCTTTGATGATTACGAAGATGGTGAATTTATTCCAATTTCTTTTACAGGGCTTAAAGTAAAACCTAAAAAGGTGCAAAAGAAAACATTTGTCGGACAAGGTAAGCCAATGATCGATACATGGCAGTATTCAGAACTCAAAATTGAAGCTGATAGTTACACTATTGGTGAAGTACATGAGTCAAAAGCGAAGTAAATGATTGCTGTAAGCATAAACATCATAACCATTGTTGTGAGCATAAGCATCGTAATGATTGCTGTAAGCATAAGCATCATAATCATCGTTGTGAGCATAAACATCATAACCATTGTTGTGAGCATAAGCATCATAATCATCGCTGTGAGCATAAACATCATAATCATCGTTGTGAACATAAACACCATAACCATTTTTGTAAATGTTTTATTTGTTGTCATCGTAACCATTGGTAAAAAAGTTCATGATTTTTAGATGATTTTTAGTTTTAAAAAAAGTGCAATAGATGTTGCACTTTTTTTAAATAAATATACAGGTAATGTATTCCTTTTCTTCCTTCCAGTTGAATATCCAGTAATGTTTGTGTAAATGGATTCAATACCTTATGTAGAATTTAAAATAATTATTTTATTTGAAAGAATAAATAAAAAAGATGAATTTGCCTCTGATAGTACAACGCCTATTTACTTTACTAGAAAGTTAAATAGAACTAGGGGAAAAATTTCAGAGTTAATGAACGGTTTAAGAAAAAAGGGATAAATGAATTTACATTACAAAAAAAATTTCATTATTACAAGTACGCCTTATTTCCCACATATTAATTTATCAGGACTTCCTGAAGTAACAAGAATATCTTCATGCTTTCTTAAAACTCCAAAAACAAAAAAAATATCAAAATCACCCAAATCAAAAACATTGTGCTTTAGGCAATTTATAGAGCATAAAATCCAGTTAGTTCCTCCTGCAAAGAAAGGGACCATCAAAGTTGATAGACAAATATTTACTACGATTGAAAAGGTGTGTTCAGAAGTAGTAACTATTTCGGGATTTATTCGTAAGACTATTACTTATACAGCTTTAGCTTATAACAGGGTAATTCCAAACTATAGGATCCAAGGTGACGTTCCCTTTCAAGGTCTTATAGAATCAAAAGACATTAAAGAGGAGCATCAATTTAGCATCATCGAAGAAAAAATACTTAGCAATGTTTATACACGTGAAGCTAACTTTGAAAATCCAAAGAAATCTCAAGTATACAAATCACCCTTTGCTTTCAATTTTATAGAGAAAGATGCTGTAAAAGTTTCTATTAAAATGAGTACTTAGGTGAGAGGAGCTCCCATGGTAAAGGAAATGCTGAATAAAGAGCATAGAATTGATTATATGGAAGTGAATTTAAAACTTATTATTTATATAAAAGGATTTATAATGGTAAAAAAAGAACCTAAATTCTTGACAGATAGAAAATAAATGTCTTTTGAACGTAGATGTGAATGTGATGTATGTAATAGAAACCGAAGAAGAAGACGTGAGGAAGTAAGAGAACTGAAAAATCTTGAAGGACGAAGAAGATTAAATGGTTTACGAGAAGGTGACAGAATTACAGTTTTTTCAGGCGGAACTGCGATTAATGGAACAGGTGTCTTTATCCGTGTAGAGGATGGATTTCTTGTTTGGGTAGATGCTGCTGGGACTCTTAATGTGACAAGCCTAGATGTTATTAGTGTTCGACGCGTAAGTTAAGTGAGCGAAGTGGGGAATAGAAGATTAGATGGTTTACGAGAAGGCGACCGAATTACAGTTTTTTCAGGCGGAGGTCCGATCGATGGAACAGGCGTCTTTATTCGTGTAGAGGATGGATTTCTTGTTTGGGTAGATGCCGCTGCGACTCTTAACGTGACAAGCCTAGACGTTATTAGTGTTCGGCGCGTAGTTTAAGTGAGCGAAGTGGGAAACTTTGACGGACGAAGAAGATTAGACGGTTTACGAGAAGGCGACCGAATTACAGTTTTTTCAGGCGGAACTGCGATTGATGGAACAGGCGTCTTTATTCGTGTAGAGGATGGATTTCTTGTTTGGGTAGATGCTGCTGGGACACTTAATGTGACAAGTCTAGACGTTATTAGTGTTCGACGCGTAGCTTAATTGTTTTATGTAAAAGGTGCCAAGAAATACTTTGTAGTTTTATTTCTTGGCGTGGGTATTTATTTGGACTATATACAAGAGCATCCGGAAGAAGTTCAAGATGTATTTGCAAGAATATTTTCTTATTATATAGAACCACACTCAATGGAGGCTTTAAAACTTTATGCAGCTGATGCATTTAAATACATGGAAACAATAAATTGGACGGAATTAAAAGAAAAAATAACTAGAAATCGTTTTTTGGAATTTTCACTCGCAAATGAAGCGACAGTGTGGGGAGAACAGCAATTTAAAAAATGGAAGTTAAATCAGAAGGAGCAAAAAGTTCTAACCGAGTATACAAAGTATGCTGGTACATTTAATAAACCTTTAAGGGAAGCAAACGGGGATTTAGAAAGGATTCCTATTGAAACAAAGAAAAATATTGTAACATTAGATGCTGCATTGGAAAAATCAAAAATATCTAATGATATTATATTATATAGAGGGGACGATTTCTCATTATTTGGAAAAGACGTTGAAAAATTAATAGATACAAATGGGAAAATAAGTGAGGAACAATTTGAAATAGTAAAACATAAGTATAAAGGAAAGGACAGAACAGAGCATGGTTATTTAAGTACATCCATTTTTAATGGAACCCAGTTTGGAGGGCGGCCGATTATAACAAAATTTAAAGTACTTCAAGGTTCCCCTGGAGGATATATAGATTCAATTAGTTATTTTAAAGGACAATATGAACTTTTATTACCAAGGAATACAACTTATATTATTAAAGATATGTATATTAAAAAATCAGAAAAGACAAACGGAATGGATCAAATAATAATAGAGGCTTTAGTAAAACCTACCACTCAGTCTTAATTGGTAGCCGGCGGCTACTATTGTCGTTTTTCTTTAAGTTATCGAGATGTACCTGAACTTTTAAGCGAACGTGGGATATTGGTTCATCCTACAACCATCATGTGTTGGGTTCATGAATATGGAGATTTGGCGTATCAAATTTGGAAAACAAGGGATCATCAAACAGTTTATATGTTTATGAAAAGGTTAGTGAAAGCTTTCGGAGAACCTTCGGTTCTCACAGCAGACAAGGCTCCTGCCCTACTTTGTGTACTCAAAAAACTGAAAAATAACGGTTTGTACGTGCATACGAAACATTGCACCGTTAAGTATTTCAATAATCTCATCGAACAGGACCATAGACAGATCAAGCGATGTTTTGCCAAATCCGCAGGATTTCAAAGTCTTTGCCATGCTTCACGTACCTTGAAAGGAATCGAAACGATTTAAATGAAAAAAACGTTAGTCGCAGGGTTATTAATTACTGCAGTATCTACAAATTGCTTCTCACCTGTAAATACTTTTGCAGAAAGTAAAACAACTTATTTACAACAAACAAGTAGTCAAAATCAAGTTGCTATGAATAGGTTATCAAATTCGCTTAGGACATTAGGATCACAGACGCCATTAATTCAAGGATATGGGCTAATCATATTAAAGCAAACAGACCTTGAAGTAAAGGCTATACCTGGAATAACAACTGATCAACGTACTGCAAGAACACATGTTAAAGAATGGCTGGATGAATATAATCCAAAACTATTCAAAGTAAATCTAGATATGCAGAGTTTTGGAACAAGTTTTGCAAATTATTATGATACATTAGTTGAACTAGCTGGAAAAATGAATGAAGATCCACAAGCAAAAGAAGACTTTGTAAGTATTTTCAATGTACTTCAAGATGAAGTGGAAGCAATTCATCTTGATATGAAAGGAGCTTCAGCAAAATTAAACGATTATAAAAATGATTTGGTTAAAGATAGTGATAGTTTTTCTAGTAAAGTTAGCAGATTGATTGAAGGTTATAAGAATTCAGGCGGAGACATTGAAAAATTAAGAACGGAAATGAAACAACTTGATGACAACATTCAAAATGATTTTACAAAACTTCTAGCTCTACCAATAGAAAATGTAAAAGGTTCTATAAATATTGTAAAAACGGGTATAAATATTGTGAAAGACGGAGTTAAAGATAAAACTGTAGACACCTCTAATTTGGAAGTGATTTATAACCAAGTTGGACAACTCCAAAATGATGAAGTAACAAAACTGAATAATGATATTCGTCAGAAACAACAAGAAAAAATTCAATTGCTACAAAAGTTAGCGCAAATTGAAGTGCAAGCAACTCAGATGACACTTATTGATTTGCAGTTAAATAACTTTACAAGTGTAGTTAAAAAGCAAATTCAGAGTTTTGACGATCTAGTAAGTGGTTGGGAAATCTTTAATAAAACAGTGATTGAAATGAATACAAGTCTTAGTACTTATGAGAAACTAGATTCTAATTCAGTACAAGCAAAATTAAAAGAACTCAAAAAGTTTACGGATGAATTGAATAAACATACAAAGGAATATGATGATAGTGTTACAAAAATAAAAGTAACAGAAGAAAAATAGATGAAAAAACCTTATAAAGTAATGGCTTTATCTACATTAATAGCAACAATCGCAGCGGGTAGCATTACGCCATCATATGCCTCGGCGGCGGAAAATACAACAAAACCAGCACCTATTTATACAGGTGCAGCAAATAACTACCCTGAGTATTCACTTGGACCAGAAGGTCTTCAAGATGCGTTAACGAAAACTGGATCCAATATGTTGGTAATGGATCTGTATGCTTTAACTATTATTAAACAAGCAAATGTTAATTTTGATGGTTTCACTTCAATTAACAATGATTTACAAACAAACATGAAGAATAACCAAGGTGTTGCTAGAGAAAATGCAAAGCAATGGTTAGATGGTTTGAAACCGCAAATCATTCAGACTAATCAAAATATTATCAATTATAATACAGAATTTCAAAATTATTCTGATGCTTTAGTAGAAGCTGTAAATAATAAGGACAAAGAAACAATAAAAGCTGTGCTTCAAGAGTTAATTGCTAGTATTTCAGTGAATAAAGAAAAATCGGACAAATTAGTAAAAGGTTTGATAGAATTTCGCGGTAAAATAGAAGAAGATACACGCAATTTAAAAGGTAATGCTGGCAAAATCACAGAAATTTTAGCTGGTGAAAAACAAGGGATTCCAGGGATGAAGAAACAAATCGAAGCAAATTACACATTAATTGATGAGAATAACAAAGTTTATATTGCATCGTCGGTTGCAACTGCTTTTGGTGCAGTATTAATTATTTCACCTTTTATGCCCCTTGGTGCAGCTGCATTAGGAGGCGGGATATACGGAGTAGTTTCATCGAAGCAACAGATAAACAGCGCATACGAAGAGATTAAAAAGCTAACAACAAATATTTCAACTGCAGAACAACAGGTAGCTAAGTTGATAATTTTGGAAAATAATACTAATAATTTAACAGAAACAATTGATGCAGCTATTACTGCTGTTGATAAGGTAAAGGATCAGTGGGTGGTAATGGGGACAAAATATGAATCATTGCTTCAGAATGTTGACAAAATGAATCCAGACCAGCTTGCTATTATTATAAAAAACAAGCTGAATACAGCGAAGACTAGCTGGGACCAGGTTAGCAAGTATGCTGAAAACATTCAAAATAATGAGATCAAATTCGTAGAAGAGAAAAAATAAGTGAAGAAAAAATTGTATAAGAAAGTTATTTTATCAACGATTGTTACTGGAGTGGCTGCGAGTAATGTAATCCAAATTCATACTTTTGCAGCAGAACAAACTGTGCAAAATAGTGTGTCCCAGCAGCAAGAAAATAGTAAGAGCTATGATTGGGGGCCTGATAAATATAAAGAAGTAATGGAGAAAATGGGGGCAAATATCCTTACAATGGATTCATATGCTCAAACAATCCGTAATCAACAACAGACAGATTTAAGTAAAATAAGTTCTATAAATGGTGATTTCAAAGCAAACATGATTAAGCATCAAAAGGATGCGCAAACGAATGCAACATATTGGTTAGATAATCTAAAGCCTGATATTATGAAAACAACTCAGAATAGTGTAGGTTATAATGATACCTTCCAAGCGAGTTATGATCAATTACTAGCTGCTATAGATAAAAAAGATATAGTGACATTTAAATTTAGACTGGTGAGGTTATATCGTAGTATTTTGGAAAATAGTCAAGAAGTGGATGGACTGCTAGAAAAGTTGAAAACATTCCGAAGTAAAATGGCTGAAGATACAAGAAGTTTTAAAGAAGATTCTGATCAATTGAATTCTATTTTAGAAAGTACGAACAAAGGTATGCCACTTCTAGAACAACAAATCAGTAATTATAATAATACAATTAAAGAAAACTATGATAAACGTGGTGGATATATAGCCCTAACTGTATTTCTGCCTTTTGTTGGTGGACCATTGATTGCCACTGCTGACAATAATATCAAATCTGCACAACAAGAAATAGAACAATTAAAGTCCAGAATTTCTGGTGCACAGGCAGAATTAGTTATTTTGACAGATGCCAAAAATAAAACGGAACATATGACTGCAACAATTGATACAACAATTGCTGCTCTTGAAAATATATCGAATCAGTGGCACACAATCGGAGCAAAATACGATTCTTTATTGGAAAATATCGATAAAATTAATCCGGAACAGTTTGCTTTAATAAAAACAAAGTTGAAGGTAGCGAAGGATAGCTGGCAGGACCTTAAAAATTATGCAGATAAATTATATGAAGGTGCTAAGATTGTCCAAATAGGAAAACCACAAATAGGACCGGATTGCACCTGAATGTCTGTCACAGATTATATTAATGCGTATGTACCTGGAGGAATGAGTTCTAGATTAGGAAAATTTCTAGATGTATTAATCAATGCTATTTTAAGTTCTGAATCAAGTGATACAAGCGCTCTATCTTTAGTCTATGGTTTGGCTTTTGGTGTCGATGTAGTCGGAGAACAACTACGTGTGCATGGAGGAAATGATCAAATCCCTAAGAGATTAAAAAAGCGACTACACGGGCAAATTGAGATGAAAACACGTTTAATTGCCTTAAAAGAAAATGTAAATGGGAGTTATACACTTACATTCCAAAAGGAACAAGATATATTTGATGTAGAAGCAGATCATGTTGTCATGGCGATTCCTTTTACCATTTTGCGTTCCTCTGTGGATTATAGTCAAGCTGGATTACAACCGTTAAAAGTAACCGCAGTACAAGAACTGGGGATGGGAACAGCAAGTAAACTCCATGTACAGTTTACTAGTCGTTATTGGAATACACTTGAAAAAAGGGGAAGTTACTGTATTTTTAAAGAATGGCGTTCCAGTACGTGGGCAGATCCTTGCAATGGATAAATGAATTTGATGAATGAAGAAATAGAAAAAAATGATGTAATGTTCGCTGGCTATCGAAGAGTTGAGCTTTTTGATGAACAATTAGATATAACTTTTCCTATGTTTGTTATGTATCCAACAAATACTCCTGAAAAATTTGAAAATATTGGACCTTATCATTTGAATGTTTCAAGTAATGCTGAACCTCGAGAAGGTGTGTTTAGATTGGTCTTAATATCTCATGGCACCGGTGGTTCACCATTAGTTTATCGAACGATTGCTCGTCACTTGGCTCATAACGGATTTGTAGTAGGAATGCCTGAACATCCATTCAATAATCGAAACGACAATACCTTGGAAGGTACAGTCGATAATCTAACCATTAGACCAAAACATATTTCTATGGCAATCGATTGGTTCTTTAATAGTGAAGATTTTGCAAAAACTTTAAAACCTGATTCTGTTTCAGTCATCGGACATTCTATGGGAGGATACACAGCATTAGCAGCATCGGGAGGAGTACCAACCTCTTTCTCTTATGAGTCTTCTGATGAGAAATCTCATCTTATCAAGATCACACCTGATTACAGAATAAAATCTTTAGTTCTTTTAGCACCAGCTTCAGTTTGGTTTAAAACAAAAGGTGCTTTGGAAGACATAAACATCCCCATTTTAATGCTTGTTGGGGAGAAAGATCAACTTGCACCTTATTTTCATGCAGAAATTATTTTAAATGGGATAACTGACAGTACTAAAATTCAACATAGAATAGTTAAAAACGCAGGACATTTTTCGTTTCTTAGTCCATTTCCAAAAGAAATGACAAATGCATCTTTTCTTCCTTCACAAGATCCACATGGATTTAATCGAGAATATTTCCATCATGAGCTAAATGAAGAGATTACAGAATTCTTATTAAAGAATATACAATAAGTGAAAGCACCCGGTTTTCATCATATACGGCCATTGCAAACAGTCATCAAAGTATGGAATACTCGCACACAAACTTATGAATTTGAAGGTAGGATATTAGGACCGAGTAAGCATATGGAAAGTAGTGGCCGATATAGTGAATCTTATGAATGTGAAGGTGAGCTGGGGTACTTGCATGACTCTGTACAACGCCATGTGGAATTTAGGGGGACTCCTGTACAACTGCTTACAACCATTATGGAGTATCATAATATGCAAGTGGAAGGGTATAAACAATTTCAAGTTGGGAATGTCTCCCTAACAAATACGACTGACAATGTGTATGTGTATCTATCGGCAGAAAAAAGTACGTTTGATATCATAAAAGAAAAATTAATAGATAAACTCGGTGGCGAACTCCACATTCGAAAAGAAAATGGCGTTCGTTTTTTAGATGTTGTGGAACGAGTAGGCGAAGACAAAGATACAGAGATTCGGCTCTCTAAGAATGTAGTCACCATGACTTGTGATGTTGACCCAGTTCAAATTATTACGCGTTTAACACCTTTGGGTACGCGTCTAGAAAGTGCTGATGAAGAGGATACAGATGCATCTCAAGCAAGGCTGACCATCGAAACTGTGAATCAGGGTACCCCTTTTGTAGATGATGTTTCATTAATTCGAGAGTTCGGCATACAAGGTGGATCTGTTGTTTGGGACGATGTTACCTTGCCAACGAATTTACTTTCTAAGGGGAAAACTTGGCTTGCGAATCAAAAAATAGCGCATGTTCAATATCAACTGAGTGCGGTTGATTTATTTTTAATTGGATTAGATATGGATTCTTTTGAAGTGGGTCATTCTTACCCTGTTAAAAATCCTATGATGAGGATAGATGAGAGATTAAGGGTAATCGGGAAATCATTAGATATTACAAGTCCGCAAGACGCAAGCTTAACAATAGGTGACAAATTTAAAACACTCCATCAATATCAGAGTGATGTAAAGCAATCAGCACAACATATGGTGAATTTACAAAGTACGGTTTCGAAACAAGTGGGGAGAATGAATTCCTTATCCAAAAATTTTGGTGAGGCTACGCAGGTGTTCGCAGGAATCTCCCACTTCAAACAGTCCGTTAGGACGTTAAGTGGTGAGTAGATGATAGGAGGACAGGTAGCTATGAGTAGACGTAAGAACGTATTAGATGATAGTGAATTAGCTATTATGCGTCGTAAAACAAAATCGTATGTAGAGACGTTCGAGGACGCAATCAGCCTCTTTTTAAAAGACTGCGAAATCCGTAATCTTAGACCTCACACTTTGAAGTTTTACCGAAGTGAATTAAATACATTCCTCAATTACTTGCGAGAGCAAGGGATAGACCCTAACGTTTTAAAGCCGAACCACGTAACAGAAGAGCATATCAAAGAGAACGTAATTTTATACTTACGAAATTATAAGGGCGCTCGTGTCGTCACAATTAATACGAGACTTAGGGCGCTACGTGCATTCTTTAACTTCTTATATAAAAACAAGCATATACAGAAGAACCCGTTTGAAAACGTGCAACTACTAAAAGATCGTAAACATGTTATTGCGACTTTTACGAAAGAGCAGCTAGACAAGCTATTTAGGCAGCCCGATTTAAAGACGTTTACAGGTGTTAGGGATTACACAATGATGATGCTACTGCTCGAAACGGGGATAAGAGCTAATGAGTTAGTGGGCTTGTCCTTAGCGGATATTCGGTGGGAAGATAGCTTGTTATGTATACGCAATGCGAAGAGTTACCGAGAGCGATTAGTACCAATTCAAACGAGTATGAAGCACCAGTTAAAGAAATATATTGCGATACGTGGCTACGTAGAAGTAGACGCCTTATTTGTAACAGTAGATAATTTACGATTATCTAAACGAGGGTTACAAAATCGTTTACAGAAATATGGAGAGCTTGCAGGAATAATCGGTGTACGATGCAGTCCGCACACTTTCCGACATACATTTGCGAAGCTATCCGTGCAACAGGGAGCTAATATATTCGAGTTACAAGCGATTCTAGGACATACAAGTATGGAAATTGTGAAGACTTACGTTAATCTATTTGGAAATGACGTAAGAGAGGCGCATAAGAGATTTTCGCCTTTAAAGGTATTAGAAAAGCGCCACGTTTAAGTGCGCGTCTGCCAATTCCGCCACATCGGCATAAAAGAAAAGGCGGCAACCGGATTTGAACCGGTGGTAAAGGTTTTGCAGACCTCTGCCTTACCACTTGGCTATGCCGCCATATGAATGACCAAATTAGAAATTTTAAACAAGCTAGCGGAGAATATTGAAAATTATGATGCGGATAACGAGATTTTATATTTCGCATATGTATCGCGTACCGAATCCAATATGAAACTATTTTTAGAGTTAGTAGATAACGACAATGAAATTGAAGATGCACTAGACACTCCTGAAAGAATCGATTTAGTTCCGGTTTGTTGGAAATATTCGAATTGGTTTAACGGGTGGTAGATGCCAAGTTTAACACCTTTTATGTATAAACCACATTATAGTGAGTCAGCCAAACCGTATCTAGTTTATTCAGTTGGTAATGATAAACCAGAAACAACAAGAGGTTATGTTATGCAAGGATATTGGGAATGCACTCACTGTGGAGAAGGGAATAAGTTCCGATTTTATGACGATGATCATCATCCAGATTTTTTAGCTACGTGTCCTGGATGTAAGAAAGATTTTATTGCAGTAGATGATACAGATTATGATGATTAAATGGATATGAACGCTTGGAAATCAGTTCAGCTTATTGATAAGTACGGAAAATGCAAGGAATGCGGAAATGAAAAGATCGGTGATGGTGAAGGAACTTTGGAAATAAACGACGATACATTCAAACGCACTTGCAAGTGTGGTTGGAATATTGATGTTAAAGAAGATTAATTGGAGAGAGGGATTGTATTGAGTGAAGATCAAGCTACCAAAGAAGTGAAAGCTGCTTTAAGAAGATTTTCAAGGAATGAACTTGAAATTACAGCAGAAGGATATATTCGTTATGAAGAAATGAAGGGCAAAACATGCCAGATTAGTGATTCGGACATAAAAACAATGACAGATAATCAGCTTCGTAAATTTATATATGAGAGGGATTTCCCTGGTGAGAAGTGGATCAGATAAATGAAGGTTAGAAAGTGTAAATCCTGTAACGGAAAAGGATTTGTATTTAGTGAAAATTATAAAATAAGAGAAGATAGATTTGGCTTTGGATTACGTGAAACAGGTATAAAAATCACTTGCTCTAAATGTTTTGGAAAAGGTGTGAAATAGATGCCTATGCTGCAGCGAGGTAAAGTAGCGACAGAGTTTTGGTTACATCCGAAAGATCAAACTGATGCTGATAAAATGATTGAGGATATTGCTAATAGAGTAGCTACTAAGGATTACGATAAAAAAGTAACAGAGTTAGAAAGAAGTATCAGCGCTACTGAAAAAGGCGTTTCAATTATTACTGGAAAACAAGAAACGTTTATGAATGAGACGTATAATGCCTATGTAAAGAAAACAGAATCTAGGTTAGAAGTGTTAGATGAAGGGATTCTAGCACAGATTTTAAAGGATGGCATCATGACTTCTATCAATATGTCACCTGGTACGGTTACAATTGATGCCCAAAAACTGAATATTAATGCCGATACAATAGTTAAATGGCTAACAGCAAAAGGAATCAACGCTGATGTCATTAAAATCAGTGGTGATAAAGTAACGATTGATAAAAATGGTATTACAGCAAAAATGGCTGACTTCTTTTTTGAAGATGAGCGTGGTCAGAAATTTTCAGTAACACCAAGGAAGAATCTCATTCCAGATCATGACTTTTCACACATTTCTTTGAGCTTCATACAATAGATGAAACACTTTGGACAGATTCTAAAAAAACTAAGAAAGTCACGGGGCTTAACTCAAGAACAACTTTCCCACAAGTTAAACTTGAGCAGGAGCCAAATCAAGAACTGGGAAACTGAGCGGTATCAACCAGATATAGACACTTTGGTTAGTATCGCCTCCTTCTTCAATGTATCGGTAGACGTGCTTATTGGGTTCAAGAACGACTTTGAAGGTGAACCACTACAAGAACTATTATCCAATGTTCAAACAACGTATACGACGTTAAATGAACACCAGAGAGAACGTTTTTGCAAGCAAGTCTCCGTGTTAATCGATATGCTTGAGGATAATCAAGATATATTCTGAATGTATTGTAAAGGATATAATCCTGGGAATTTTGATGAACTTTTTGATGAGAAAACGAAAAATGCAGTTGTAAGTTTACAAAAAGATGCTGGTCTTCCAGTAACTGATGGTACAGTGTATGACTATATTTTTAAAGCTTTCTTAACAATGGATGCTTATCGTCTTACTCCAGGTGGAGATGCAAAAGTACGACAAATTCAACAAGATTTAAATAATAAATATTACAAAACATCTGAAGTTCAACCAACAGATGGTCATTACCAACGAGGTACAAATAAAGCTTTAGTGTATGGTTTACAAACAGAAATGGGAATTGCTGCAGGTTCGCAAACTGGTTCAATTGGTCCTGCAACAAAGAATGGATTACCAATTTTAAAAGTAGGTAGTTCAGGTAAATTCGTTACATTATTCCAATACGCTTTATATTTTAATGGTCATGATTCTGGTTCGTTTTCAACAACATATAATGCAAACGTAGAAAGTGCAGTTAAGAAATTCCAAGGGTTCACACTACTTCCTCAAGATGGTGTTGCGAATAAGTCAACTTGGTTATCAGCATTAGTTAGTACCGGAGATCCTGATCGAAAAGGAAAAGCATGTGATTGTATAACGGAAGTCACTTTAGAAAGAGGTAAAGCTTTAAAGGCTGCTGGTTATGAAACTGTAGGACGTTATCTTGTTAATGTTGCAGGTGGTATCAATAAAAAAATACAACCAAGTGAATTGAAAAATATTTTTGATGCTGGATTATCTGTATTTCCAATTTATCAAGCTAATGGTAGAGAGGCTTCAAGTTTTAGTGCGGAAAAAGGTAGAGCGGATGCAGTAGCGGCATACAATGCAGCTAAAGAATATGGATTTAAAGACGATACGACTATTTACTTTGCAGTTGATTTTGATGCATATGGGACAGATATTACGGATAATATTCTTCCTCATTTCAAAGCCTTAAATGAGAAAATGGCTCAACTTGGTGGATCTTATAAAGTAGGTGTTTATGGGGCTCGAAATGTATGTATTCAAGTTTCAGAGAAAGGTTATGCCAAGACAAGTTTTGTTAGTGGCATGTCCACAGGATTTAGTGGGAATTTAGGATTTCCGCTGCCAAAAAACTGGGCTTTTGATCAAATTTCAACGATTAAAGTTGGATCAGGTAATGGTCTTATTGAAATAGATAATAATATTAAATCAGATCGAGATAATGGTGTTAAAGAAATAGAAAAGGAAAAGTTATCCTTTACACTTCAACTTGCTGAAATGGCAAACAATACGTATAAAAATACACTAAAAAGTGAAGAAGAAGACCCTGCTGATCCCTTTAAGAGTCCAGGAGGCTGGGTATTATACAAAAAAGATAAAGATAAATCAATAACTTCCTTTAATGTATATGTGTATAGAAAAGAAATTTCCAAAGAAAAATATGCTTATACAGTTGCATTTAGAGGTTCACAGCAGTGGCAGGACTTTGTAGTAGATTTCTTACAAGTAGGGTTAAACATGGGAGGTTTACAAATTAGTGAAGCTACTAATTTTGTTAAAGAATTAATAGAGACTGATGGTAAAAAGATGAGTCATTTGTACATTACAGGTCACTCACTTGGTGGGTACTTAGCACAATGGGTACAAAGTGAAATGGTTGATGAGAATATACCTTGGGTTGAATCAAACACAGTGACATTTAATGCGCCAGGACTTAGTCCTAATATCAATTTTCTTGATCTTACACATCAAGCAAAAGTAATCAAAAAGCTTGCTAGTAATGGACTAAAAAAATATGATGATTTTATAATTAATCATCGTATTGAACAAGATAAGATAAGTAAATTTGGATTTGACTTAGGAATACTCTATGCTTATGACAAATATAACAAAACAATTGAAGACACTAAGGGTCAAAAAGAGATTATTGAATATTATCATAGTTGCTCTCTCTTTAAAGAAGTAAATTTAAAATAGATGAGGAAACCAAGAGTAACTGTTTTTATCTTATTACTGAGCATACCACTATTCCTATTAAGTGGTTGCTCTATAGACACAAAACTATTAGAAAAACCAATAGGAGATTATTTGTCCGAAAACTACGGGATAAAGAATGGGGATTTTAAAATTCTTTTTGCTGATAGTGGGTTTGGAGCTTCTGATCTAGAGACTTACGTGGAAATAAAAAAACCATACCGCACTCTTGCTCATTTAATTGTAGACAAAGAGTCACATGAAATAGTTAAAAATGGAAGCGATGATGTTTTTTTAGAAATATTCAAAGGAGCTTATGTTGAACAACATCGTGATGTTTTGAAACAATCCGATAAGATGATAAAAAAGTATAACTTATTAAGTGAATTCTCCTATAATAAAAAGAGACCAAGTTTCTATTACTATTTAAATATACATATAGATAAACAACAAGAAAATGAATTAATTGAAAATTTCAAACACGATCAAAAAATAAACACTGACAACATAATGAAAATGTTAAAAGATAGTAAACCTATAGATCATGCTAATTATATAGGAGTTATCAATTTTAATTACTATTACAATACCTACAAAAATAGTGAAACTGCTCCCAATGCTCAAAGTATTATGGATGATTTCGAAAAGAGCCACGTGCTAACAGAGGGCATTTATAAGATAGCTGTTGTGACCATGTATTCCAGCCCTAATGAAACAACCATAGGAGGAACGGACAGTCGTAAGAATAATGTCATGTTTACCGTGGATAAACAAGGGAAATTCGAAATATTAAAAACAACTGTAGATTCTTGAATGAACATAGGGGGATTTAAATATGGGATGGGCAAAAATCCCAACTATGATTGTATGAAGTATATAATAGAAAAGGGAGAACTTGAATGAATGACTATTATGACACCTATTATTTATGAAAATGTATCCCAGGTTGCAAAAAGATTGAAAATATCACCTTCTACGGTTAAAAAATATTACTTGTTAATTGAGAGTTATAACTGTTATGCCTTTAAAAGAGACGAACGAGAACGAATTATCTTTAATGATTATGATCTTAGGTTATTACAAAGATTAGTAGAGTTAAAAAGTATGCCACAAGTTACATTGGAAGATGCTTGCAAATTACTTTTAAAAGAAGAAGGATTAACAGTTAATAATACAGATATAACTGTTATAACCCATGAATCAGATGATTTAAAGGAAGTATTGAGGGAATTAAAAGATACAGTAGCATTACAACAAAAACAATTACAGAATCAAAATGAGCAAATAGCTAAACTAACAAATGTATTAGAATCTCAACAAAAGCTATTGACTCATTCTAATATTATAGAAAAACAACAGGTTACTGATCGAGATAAAGCGGTTATGACTGTTATGCGAGAACTTCAAGAAGTAAAACAGATGGTTGCAGCAAATAATGAAAAGAAATGGTATCAATTTTGGAAGTGAATGAGGGAAATGAAGAAACTTGTACAAACTCTTTTAGCCGGTGTTGTTCTTTCAGCCGGACTTGTTTTTGGTACTTCTGATGCATTTGCATATGAGTCAAAAGGTGTTTACGGTAGCTACAAAATTGATTTTCGTACTGACTCTAATTCATACAGAGGAAGTTCTACTATTGTTGTAACTGGATGGGCACCTCCAGGAGGAGCTTCTGTTGAGTTAATACCAAAAGGTAGTAATAACCCTATTAGATATAAAGATGTAGGTGAAGGTAGTTTTAAAGTTGAATGGCCAGTACGTGGAATTGCATCAGGTCTTTATGATGTTCATGCTGGTTCACAATATGGTGGAAATGCTTGGCATGGTGAATTAACAAATTATATTCAAGTAAACTAATTGATTTTGGACAAGCTGAAAAAAAGGGCAAAAGAAAGAGATAGTAGGATTAATAGTATTTATGAAAAACTTGAAGGTAGTGGTGGTCTTTCTGAAGAAGAAAGAGTCATGATGTTACAAGTATTAAGTAAAATGTCTGGTGGAGAAGAGTATTTTATTGGTAAAAAGAAAAAACCTACAGATCGGGTGAGATTTGTCCAAATGATTACAGAGAATATTGATTATTTATGTGAAATTGGCTATTTAACTCAACCAGAAAAGGCATTTTTATTTGATATTTCAAGATTCCTAGAATTTAAATCAAATGTTATTGTTGAAAAAAATGAAGATGATGATATAAAAGCGAATACAGCGTCTCCTAGTTATTTAGCTAAGAAATTAGGGAAAACAAGGACTTCTACTTCAAAAATAATGAATGAATTGCTTGAAAAAGGGGTCTTAGGAGTTGCAGAAACAGGTGTAATAACTGAAGATGGAAGGGCTTGTTCAGCAAGAACTTGGTTTGTTAACCCCAATATATTATGTAACTCACCTAAAGATGATATTGATAGAGCAACTCAACAAATTTTTTCAAAAGCGCTACGTAATATCAAAATCGAAGGTAATAAGAAAAAACATAAACTACCAATTTATTTATTTTAGATGGATAGAGCTTTGCAACAACAAGGTGCAGAAGGAACGGGAAGAAAGTTAATTGCAAAAAGAGGTTGGTTATTAAATAGAGAAATTAGTTTATTAAGAGCTCATATAAAGGGTTTACAGATGAATATAAGAGTTTACAAACAAAAAAGTTTTTAAATGAAATTAGGTAAATTAGCATTAATTGGGGCACTAGCATTCAGTAGTTTTACAGCAATAGAAATAATTAAACCAACTACACAAGTTGCAGCATTTTATGAAGAGCCATTTTCACCAATAGATAATGACTCCTGGGGAATCACTAATATTAAACAGTTACCTCTTGTAGGTACACAAACTTTACATGCAGAAGAATCTTATAAAACAGGTGACGAATTCGTTCATACTCAACCTACAGTCAGAACAGGCGATAGAGCTCTTATTAAAATATTTAAAGTACATTCAGATGGCTCATTACAACGATATAAAACATTTGGATCAGATTATGGAGAGCCTCATAAAATAAACCCATTATGGTTCTGTGTAATCACAAATGTATATACTTCTGGAAAATACGTAGCTATTTTCCGTGATGGTTCTGAAATTAAATATAGTAAACAATTTCAAATTAATTAAATGGCAGAACCAATGAACGATCCAGCAGTATTTAATGTACAAAAATGGGTAAATGAGAAGTATTACTCTGTAAAGGGCTTTGAACTAGCACCTTTAAATGGTAAAACAATAGTATTTATCATATAGTTGTTAGGAGGAATTTGTTTGAAAAATAGATTTAAAGAACTTTATTTATGTTCGTTTGCAATGATTGCAATAGGTTTTATTGAAATAATTTTTGATCACACTGAAGCGAATTTTGCTGAGGAATTTTATTTAGGTAATTTAAAGATACTTACAGGAGTAATCTTTTTAATTTTTGCTTTAGTTTCTCAAACTAAATTTAATATTAAACGTAAACAGTTAGAGAAAGAGCTATCAAAAGAATATGATGAGAGGGATGATTTAATAGAAGGAAAAGCTGCACAATTTACCATAAGTATTCTAATGGTTATGATTATTCTTATGATGTTTCTTTCGAAATGGATTATATTTCCAATGAATACTGGGCTATTTCTCATTATAATATGTTGCTTAATTACTAAAGAATTAGCTAAAAAATATTATAGTTGTTTTCTTTAAATGAAAAATATAGTAAAAGAGCTACGTTTAAAACATGGAATAACACAACAAGAATTAGCGGATAAAGTATTTGTATCTTCAAGAACGATTATTTCGTTAGAAAAGCAAAAGTATAATCCATCTGTTTTACTAGCATATAGAATATCTGTTGTTTTCAACCTATCAATTGAAGAAGTTTTTATATTTGAAAAAGATGACTAAATGGAGGTAAATATAATGGTGTTAAAATTATTTGGTATCGTTTTTGGAGTGATATTAATCTTATGGGGCTTATATAGAATGAAAAAAGATGATGCATTTGTAGGAAAGACCCAAACAAGAAAAAATCTTTTCAATTTATTAATTCTTGGAGAGGCTTCTGGATTAGGACAATTCTTAGGTGGAATTCTGCTGGTCATTTTAGTAATCTTATCCTTTATAATTAAATAAATGAGCGAACAATGTCCAATCAATGTACCTTGTCAGGTAGCCGGACAAACTCAAACACCATTAAGTGATGCACCTGCAACACCAATTACTACTCCAGGAACACCGATTGTAAAAATCCCAGTTGTATTAGCTGAAAGAACAATTCAAATTGTTGTAGAATCCGATATTTCATTAGATCCTCCAGCAACTGAGATTAAACGTGTGTTAAAAAACGTATTTTTAACACAATGTAAGTTAGTTCCTGTAGCATTTACTCCAGTAGCAGGTACAAATTATCGCCGAGTTACAAGAGCAAAATTATTTGTACAAGGATATATTCGTAAAAATATTGAATACGCAAATGATGAGTGTAATGGAGTATTATATGATCGTATTGCAAATGTTCCATTTTCTGGTTTTGCAGATCTAGCAGATGGTGATTTTCTATCACAAGCTTTAGTAGCTTCTTCCTCAGATACTACATCTCACTTTATTAATCCTAAAAATGGTGATTTACCACGTTTAGACAAATACTTCTTCGAAAATACAGTTTTTTATAACGAACAACCGTATTGCGAATTAGTCAGCGCTCAATTTTTCGAATTAGACTTTTCCCCTTGTCCAACAGAATTAAACGAGCCATTTGGAACTCTTCGTGAAAAAATTGTACTAGATCTTACTTTAAAAGTTTTACAAGTACAACAAGTACAAGGGTGTTCGCAGGAATCTCCCACTTCAAACAGTCCGTTAGGACGTTAAATGGGACTCGATCCCATGCATACAAAGTTGGCTGTAGTCGGCGATGTAAATAGAATTGGTTCAATCGTTCTAGCTGCAACACCACCCTTAAAAGCCTTAGGTGTAAAGAAGATGGCACGGTTATACGAGATTCCTCGTCGTAAAGATATTCTTGTTGTAAATCCAATTATGGGAACTTATATTAAATGCTTCAATTACATAACAAAGTTAGCTTTACAATACGTTCCTATTGAGGATTTTCACCAATACAGCATCGATGAATTTTTTATGGATATTACCGATAGCATTCATTTATTTGCTAACGATCCATATGAATTTGCTATGAAATTCAAACGTGAAATATATGAACATACACGCATTGAATGTACCATCGGAATTGCTCCGAACCCTTTAATGAGCAAGATTGCTTTAGATATTGAAACAAAGAAGGAATCGCTCATTGGAAGTATGAAGATGTCCCAACAAAATTATGGAGCATACAACCGCTCAATAAGTTTTGGGGCATTTCGTACAAAACAGAAGAAAAATTGATTGAATCGAAAGGGGATACATTCTATTGGGGATTTAGCCAATTACCCCCTTAAATACTTAAAACAAAGCTTCGGCAAGATTGGAGAGGAATTGCACTTACATAGCAATGGCATCGACTTCAGCCGTATTTCGGAGAAATACGCCCCTGCTACAACTTCAATCGGAAAAAGCCAAATTCTAATACGTGACTATACAATAGAAGAATTCCCAATTGTTCTATTGGAACATATTGAAGAAGTCTGTTATCGCCTTAGAAGACAAAATAAACTTGCTCAAACCGTTCAATTTTCTGTTGGTTATAGCAAGAGTTATAGCGGCGGGATTAGAAAAACACATACTTTAAACCGTCCGACTAACCTAACAATGGATATTTATAAGATTTGTACATACTTTTTACATCAACAATATACTGGAGAACCTATCCGCAGCATAAACATTTCTCTAACGAATCTAATTCGAGAAGGGGAGGAACAAATTTCTCTTTTCGATAATGTCACGCAACGAGAACAAGAAGTAAAACTAACAAAAGTAATGGATGAAATACGCACAAGGTTTGGGAAGAACAGTATTTTACGAGGAATTTCCTACACGCATAGCGCTACAGCTAGACACAGAAACACATTAATAGGAGGCCACAAATCATGAATGAATAACGCTAATATGCCAAAAGGAAGAGGAATGGTGAAATTCACTCCGTTCGCAGCATTGACGTCTCAATTTGACGGGATACGTGAAATGATTAAGGAGCAACACAAGGTAACCCGTCCAATCTTAACAACTGAAGAAAAGGAACGAACTGAAAACATGTTATTATGTTCCTTAGTATCTGAAGAAGAAATAATGATTACATATTATGAGGACGGTTATTTGCTCTCTAGTTATATGACCGTTGTTGATATTGACCCGTCAAATAGCGCTGTTGTATGTACAGATGCTTTTCATAACAAGATGAAACTGCTATTCTCTAATATAATAGATGTAAAATAGATGCAAGGGAATCAGATAAGAAAGGGCACAGCAGGAGCAGTTATTCATAATGATATAAATAACTATCCCTTACTAAATATACCTATGATTATTAATGAAATAGATGGAATGATTTACGAGGTTTTAAGCGTTGGTTTTCACAATAATGATACAGCAGCAATGATAACAACGGACGATTTCTCTACAACTAGGGTAAATACACCGATGGTATCAGTAAAAAACAATAATGGTAGTATTCAATTATATCGCTTACCTTTAGAACTGGAATATTGGGTACTTTCTTGTATGCTTGCTGCTTCAACAGGGGAAAATCCATTCCCTTGTAAAGTTGCTTTTGGAATCATAGACACTAAATTTCATGTGGAATTCAGATAAATGTTATCTTATGTATTACTAGGGTTGATGCTATGGGGTGAGCGTTTTCTTGAATGGGGGCTTTCGGAACCAGGTAGAATTGACTATTTATTCATTGTAAGTTTGTTCTTAGGGGCGCTAATAATTTTTAAGACAGCAAGAAGATGCTTTGCAAGGCATTTTATTAAACAAAGAAAAGTGTATCTTATTATAGGATGGGCTATCGCACTTGGACTCACCTTACAAACGCTACTATCTCTTTGTCGTGGTTTTGTATATTGGTTAACAGGCAGCTTGATAGCTGTTGGTTCTAATCAATATGTTTCAGTTGAGCATTTTAGTTTCATAGGTGAAAGGGTGGTTGTTTTCCTACTGAGTCCATTTGCTGAGGAATTGTTTTTCCGATATGTTACTTATACTGCTTTCTTTTGGATTTTAAATATGATCAAGGAAGAATTCGTGGCATTTAGAAGAGTTTATGATGGGTCTGAAGAAAAAAAGAAAAAGTTTATAATTGTATGGGGATTAGTATCAAGTTTTCTTTTTGCTCTATTTCATGGGGTTAATGTAATGAATGTTTGGTTTTATCTTATACCTGTATTGTGTACAGTTTCTTGTTTGTGAATGAAAATATTATTAGCGGGCAGAAGAATATTTGAATACGAAACTGATGAAAATACAAAGTATTTGATCTTTTCGGATGAAAGTCTAAAAAAATATGTGTATAATGCTGCATCGATATTTATTAAAAAAGGAAACTTTCCTTATCCTCAAAAATGGCTCATTAGTGACAATTTTAAAACTAGAGAATTATTAGCTCCTATAGATGATTTTGATTCAAGTATTTATGAATATATATTTCATATTGATTGGCCACTAGTAGAAAGGGGCACCCAAATTCTAAAGCCATATGGCATACAAGTTGCTGAAGTACCTAATGGAGTACGAATGCGCGATTTAAATGGTTTGTTGCGTTTAGAAGACATACCTCAAGAAGTTCACTAAATGGATGAGTTGGATAAATTATTTTTGAAATTGCTAAAAGAGGATTATGAAAGGCGTAGTATGCCTATTTTAACATCTAATGATCTTCTTTGGTCTTGGTTGCAAAAAGAGGGAGAGAAATTAGGGGATGGCTTAATTGAATATAATTCGTTGTTAGGTTGTGCTGAAGACATAGGACGTCTTTTTTCGATTGCTGAAGGTTTACTAAATGATTTGGCAACGAAAAGGGGATGGGATGATGATACATATTATTTAGCGAGATCTATTGTGTTGGAATGAATGGAATTTAACGATTTGGGTATTACCATTAAAGAACTTAGAATTAAAAAAAATATATCTCAATCCGAATTATGTCATGAAATATGTTCACAAAGTCAAATTAGCAAAATCGAAAAAGGTGTAATTTATCCATCTAGCATATTGTTATATCAATTATCAGAAAGACTTGGTGTTGATCCAAATAATATATTTGCACTAACTCAAAACAAGAAATTAAAATACGTACAAAATGTAAAATATGTAATGATCGATTGTACAAAGCAAAAACAATTTGAAGAACTTTATGAAATAGTAAAAAAAGAGAAAAACGAAAATAATTTCCAATCAATAGAAGATAAACAATTTCTACTATGGTATGAAGCAATTGCTATATATCGTGTGAATAACGCAACAAAATTGGCTTTAACTCTTTTAAATCATGCATTAAAACTAACTGCAACCAATATTGATTGTTTATCAGAAAGAGAAATAGCTATTATGCAGGCAACTTCTATATTGTATGCGGAAAACAAGGAATACGAAAAATCTATTAATATATTAAAAAGATGTTTAACTAACTTTAATAAGTTAGATTTTCCTAGAGATAAAGAAATTAAATTAAAAATCGTTTTTAATTTAGCAAAATGTTTAGACCTCACATATCAACATGAAGAGGCAATAAAATACCTTGATAAGGGCATCAAATTAGCTATTACATGGGTTTTCCTCTCCCCATCTCATAAGATGTTTTTCTTTCATTGTACATAAATGATAGAGATAATCGCGGTAATCTTGTCATTCTTTTTACTTGTTACATATTCCATTCGTTATCTATTTTCAACAGGCGAAAATAGGAAACAAGCAAAAGCAGATCTAAAAGAATTTTGGGCTAGTAATGAAGGACAAGGATTATTTGGTGCTGCTGTGGGACTGGTGATTTCTGTAATAATTTTTGGTTATTTGTTGATGACGCAAATAAATTTTTAAATGATTGATCTATTAAATAAATGGATGTTAGAAAGTACAGGCAATTTCAATATCGTTGTAGGACTTACAGCACTTCTATTTTTGGGTTCAGTAATTGCACTTATTATTATTTACAAAAAAATTGGTAAACCATATGAAAGAACAAATGCTATTTATTTAAAAATTACTTCGCGTATGTTTACTACTCAAATTCTAATGAATGCTATATTTATTTCTTTAGTTGGTAAAGATATTGAGAATTCCCGTCAAATCTTTATATTATTCGAAGCCTTTGTATTCTTCATTGGAGCTATTTATTCGTTTAAATTATATAGACAGGAATATAAATAAGTGATTATTTTTGGGACATTCGAATATCAAGCGATTTCCGCCAATTCTTTGTCAGAAAACTTTCCAAAACTCATCTCAAAACCTATGGCCTTAAAACGTACCTTTATAATTCACTTTCTTCACAGTAAAAAAGATAAGATCAGAGAATTCGATCTTATCTTAAGTATTAGGGAAAAACAAGTGACACAAACCGTCTTAATTTTTATGATATTATATTTTTGGTTAATCTTCGATATAAAACCCATATTTAACATCTATATCAATATTGATAAATTTATTACAAATTTAGTTGTAATTGTTTATTTCAAGTGAATGAATAAGAAAGAACTAGATTCGTTACATGATTATGAAAAATCTGCTGATACCCCAAATGCAACAGACGAAGGGTATTGGTATTCTGAATCTCGTCCAACTAGCAATGCAGATTGGATGAGGTTTCTACCTGGGACAACAAAAATCAGTGAATTGTCTATCCCTGGTACGCATGGATCTATAGCAAGACATGGTAAAACCGTTTTTGATGAGGACTTCGTAAGAAATCAAAGAATGACGATATCCACACAACTAGATGCTGGGATTCGTTATCTGGATATTCGTGCAAGACGTACAGGATCTTCCTTTGCTATGCACCATGGTGCAGTCTATCAAAAATTGATGTTTGGAGATGTATTAAACCAAGTACAATCATTTCTACGAGATCACCCTTATGAGACGGTTTTAATGAGATTAAAAGAAGAACATGATGCAGAAGATGGCTCCCAATCCTTTGAACAAATTTTTATAAATTATAGGAATAATTATAGCTCTTTATTTTGGTCTTCTTCTTCTCAAAACCCAACTTTGGATAATGTAAGAGGAAAAATTGTTTTGTTACAAGACTTCTCTACATCCCAAACTTATGGGATTCGATACAGTTCTTTAAATACTCAGGATCAATATAATGTAGTAGGTTCGTCTACACCAGATGCTATGTATGGGAAATGGACAGCCGTAAGAAATCATCTTATGAGAACTAATAGTGATAAGACACAAATTCATCTGAATTATTTAAGTGGAACTGGGGGCGGAGAGGCATACACAAAAGGAACCTATCCTTGGTTTATCGTAAGTGGTCATCTTGCTAGAGATGGTTCTAAAGGTGCAAAAATGATTCAAGAGCACCGCACGGATAAATGGCCAGATTTTCCACGTGGATATTATGGGCAAGTCTTTTATGGTGGAACGAACATTTTAACAGCGGAATTTATCTCTAGATTAAACTTATCTCATGTTGGAATCATAGCGGCGGATTTTCCTGGGGCGCCTTTAATCAATAATGTAATCAAATTAAATGATCGGTTAGCTATAGGAGATATTAGATATACTCGAGTAGAAGGTACAAGACTTAAAATTGGTTTTCAGGGCGATACTTATCTTCAAAAGAGATATATCATACAAAAAAATGGGAAGTATATAGCGGAATTAACAAATGGTAAACCTTACTATGCTTCTTTAACTAAAACCGACTTTGGCCATGAACTTACGAACAATTCCTTATTATTTACAGATGATAAAATTGATGTATATCTAGATCAAAATGGCCAACGAACATTACTAAAAAGTGAAGTAATTAAAGTGGAAAATCAAGAAGGAGCGGTTCAAATACCGGAAGAGACATTTATTATAAAATCTAGACTAACCGGAGCAGCAAACAAGGCAGTAGATTTAGATATTCCAAGTTCCAATGTACAGATATGGAATTATGATAACCAATTAAATGCTGAATGGTATTTTCAATATCATTCAGACAAAGACGCTTATGTTATTTGGAATAGTGCAAGGCCAGGTTTAGTTCTCGCATGGAATGATGTCAACGATTCTTGGAATGTATTTGGAACTCCATTTAATCCTGAAAATGATGAACACTTTTGGAAAGTAAGGAGAACGAGAGAAGGATACGCATCCATCGTAAATTTTAAAAAAAGAGATGGGAAAGAAGTTGTTATGGATGTGGCATATGGTAATACGGCTGATGGTACAACTATTAATGTATATTATAATTACCCAGAAGAGTTAAACCAGAAATTCAGATTGACAGAGCGTGCAAAAAGTGAGCGTGCATCGATCACTTCATTATATAGACCACAATCAGGGCAAAAGAATCGATCAAGTAACAACTTTTCGTTGAACCATATCGCAGCTGGGAAAAAGGTTCGAGTAGAGGTACATGGAGAAGGCGAATCAAACCTGACATTTAAAATCATGAGGGATAAATCAGGAGACACAGATCCAACGATTTGGTCTAATGTCAAGCATGGTACCATCCTTACAATCCCTGCAAATACACAACTAGGTAGTTTATATATTGCTAATCCAAGTGGCTATAGTTCTAATGGTTCATTTACAGTGAAATTCTACACATTATAATTGAAGAAGAAGTTTTTTGAAAAACCTTCTCAACATAATATTGACTTTGTATTAGATGATGGTAAAAAAATTAAATTCAAAGTATTGTTTTTTAGTGTGAAACCATACTTTGATGAGGCGTATGTTCAACGTATAGGAGATGATTCCATTTACCACTTAAATAAAGAAGATGCAACAGATATAGCAACCCAATTTGCAAATCGTTCATACTTTTCTTAAATGAACCATTTAGCCTTTTCTCCACGTGAATTAGGAGGGAAAGATTCTCCTTTTCTCCTTACAATAGAAGAATGGCTTACGTTTACTAATTATTTAAAAAATTGGATTTCAGATCCCACTAGTATTGATCAAGTAAGGGACATACACGGCGAGAGGTACAAAAAAAATTGGGATAGACTCATCACAACTTCTGCATTTCGTAGAGTAGTTGAAGAAGCACTTGCAACTAAGTTAATCGTTAGAGAAAAATGTAAGTTTTGGGACAATGAGGGACGCAAAGATATACTTATTCTCTCTCAAAACATTGTATCCTTTGCAGATATGATTACTATTAAATATTATATTGATCTGAATCAGATAATCTCGGAAGCTCAAGATGGTAAATTATCTCCAAATACCAAATCCAAATTTATAAATATTTGTGAAGATTTATCTAGTCACGCACAGACATTTTATCAACAGTCTCAAGCTATGGCAACATCCCTTTCCGAATTTTATTCAGAGATTCAAAAACATGAAGGCACAGTACAGAACTGGTCGCATCTGATGTCACAATTCGCACTGCACACCTCAGATGATTTTACTGTTGCACAGAACACAGTTGTCAATTTAGTAGCTCCAGTCATGCAATTGGTTCGGTATAACGAGTACGTTTTACCTGTTATTCGGAAAGTTCATAGAATATGGGGATCTATATCTTATGATTTAAAAGAACTGGCAGACAATATTGAGGATATCGAAAATCTAGAAGCGTTCATTGCTGCTTTAGAGCTAGAATTGGCATTTGAAGATTGGAAAGCAATTCGGGATGAAGCGGAAAATTTTTATAAAAATGCAGAGAACTTTTCTTGAATGGTTAGTAGTATTGATTATAAAGCTTTGTATGAGGAATTATTAACAAATCAACAAATTCCAGGAACATCTTACTTAAATGCAACAAGAACAAAATATGAAATTCGAGATTTATTCGTGGACTTAGGTGAAGTATATAAGTCTATTGAGGACGGTGAATTAGCACCAAGAATGATTTCAATCTTTGCGGATGTTGTTCGAATTCCTGACAAATTTAGTTGTACTTTACAAGATATACAACTAGTTATTAGAGCAAGAAGAGTGGAAATACAATCAGAAGGGACCGCAGAGATTTTACTAGATTATAAAAATGGAGGAAATTTAGCACAGTTGACGATATATGGTATTGAACTTTCTGGGGTGTTACATGCAACTCCAATTTATAATCAAAGTTCTCCACCTCCTTATTCTATAGAGCTCAAAAATAAGGGTGTAAGATTGTCCGATAAGGATGGAATATTTGCTGCAGAAGAAATTACACACGTAGTCCCAACACCACAACTTCCAAAGCTTTTTACTTCAGTTTTCCAAGTAGCATGTCTATTTTTTGAATCAAGACCTGATATTGCAGCCAATCAGTTAAATTGGTTAAAGATATTTACTACCCAATATGACGGACTAACCTCATTATGTGTACAAAGCACTTCATTATTGGCCATTTTAACTGCTAATCGTGGTGATAATACGTTTGTACCCCTTTTAGATAAAGAACTCTACAGAGATGAAATTAATGCTTTTTTGGGAGCTGCACAGCAATTTGAGGCACAATATCATCGTTACTTAGATAAAAATTTGTCAATTGAAGATCGCAAAAATGCAGCCTTGCTCATGCTAAAACATGAACAAGATACCCTATTATTTAAAGAAACATTAATTAATCAAGCAAAAAACAATTTAAAAAATTCTCGAGATGCCATTGAGACATCTTTACGCCAATTTGAGAAACAGCAACACGTCTTAACGTTATCTAAAATTGAATTCGAGTATGGACTTAAAAAATATCAATATGAACAACAGATGAAATTAGCTTTCAAAATGGTAAGTACTGTACTAAATTTCGCGCAATCTATGGGTTCTATAATTGCTTCAGGAGGAACTTCTGCCCCTGGAGAGATAATAGGCATAATTAATGCTTTAAAGGAAATTATAGAAGCTGGTGGTGAGCTATCAGCATTAGCTCAAGCATTAAAAGAAAATATGGAGAAACTAAATGAACTCGTTGAATTAATTAACAAGGTATATGCATTAGCAGAAGATATATCAGAGGCATCTGGAGATATGCAATTCCCAAATGATCTATTTGAAAAAATTAAAGATACGGAATGGGATATTCCTCAAGAAGATTTAACTGGTAAAGCAACTTGGGACATATTTAAGTTAAAGACAGCTGCAGCTTTAGACGATGCAATTAAGAAAGAAATTGAAGGTGCTAGGGCATATCTACTAGAGTTAGACATTTTAGCTGTTTATGGACAAACACTTGCTTCAATTCAAGTAGCTGTCATTCGTTGTGGTCAAGAACTATTCCGCCTGTTAATTGAAAAACATATCCATCAAGCTGACCTTGCAAGATTAGAAGAGTATATTAGAAATCTAGAGGGACAAGAATCTGAAAATGAAGAAATGGAACAAAAGTTGTATCAACGCTATATAGACATGAAGCAAATTCTATTTGTGGCATTAGCAAATTACAAACATGCTTATAAATATTGGGCTCTCCGAGACTCAGATGTAAACCCAAATATCTTAAAAGATGTATCCGAACTAAAAGTGGATGTGGCAACAATACAAACTGATTGTATACAGGCCTTAAAACAATTTAATCCACCTCCTCAACGCTTTCAAAATAGAATAGTAGAAATTACAGATTCAAAAGTTCTAGAGTCATTGAAGGAACAAAGAGAAGCTTCGTGGGAAATCAATTTAAACGATACTCTTTTTGAAAATGAGTATCGTGTGCGCCTCAAATTAATGCGAATTTGGTTAGATGGAATTGACGCTACTTCTAAAGTACAAATACGGATTACGAATTCAGGTCATTATTATGATAATTATATGGAGAAAAAGTTTCAATTTAATTCGGAATCCTTTAATCGAGGATTTAGTTATCAAGGAACTACCATTATTACTGATGGAATCATTGCGGACGAATTTGCTTACGATTACTTTATTCCAAACCCTTACACAACTTGGACAATTAAAGTTCAGCATGGGCCAGACCTTTCTAACGTGACAAAAATCAGAATGGAATTAGCAGGTTCTCTTGTTGCTAATTACAAGAAAAATAATCTAGTTTTAAATGATTTAATAGAATCTGTCTAAATGGTAAAACGAGATATTTCTCCAAGAAATCTTGGAGGTAAAGAAGATTCCCCATTTTTACTTTCTAAAGAGGAATGGATTACGATTCAAAAATATACAGGTGATGGAGCATATGTACCTGTGAATGAAGCTGAGATGCGTAAAGCTTTAGCACTTTCATCTTCAGACGAGATACCAGATTTTAATGAATTATATTCTGTTTATGCAAATGTTAAAAATCACTGTCAAAACTGGACAGATAACACATATAGAGAAGTTCTTGGGATTGCTAATGAAATTGTTAATTATGCAAGGAGAGCAAAAGTTTACTACAAGCCATTACTCGATTATTTACCAGCTATTATAGATGGTGATACCGAAGCTTTAGAAATGTTTAAGAAAATTTGTGAGAGGCTAGCAAATGAAGCAGCTGAATTTCGTGATCATGCCGGTGCATTGGCAACCATGATTGGGACATTTGCAACTGATACGGCAAATGATTATCAGAGTTTAATAGTGGTTAAGGATAAATATGATAAAAATTATGGAGAACATAGTGAAGAAGTAAAACAACTTAGAGCTTCGGTAGAGCGATTACGGGCAGACTTAGAGAAGTATATGGATGAGTATGAAGACTATCAATCTCAATCATGGTTATCGCTATTACTTGGTCCTATTTTTGGATTTGCATTAAAGGGGATTCTCGACAGTACAAAAGGTAAAGCATTAAAAGCGCGAATTGATGCCACAAAACAACAAATTGAAGAATCTGGTAAAATAATACAAAGAAATGTTTATCTGATGTCTTTACTTGATAAAACAGATACTGGAACGGATAAAATTCAAGAACAAATGGCTGCTGCGTTACCTATCATACAGAAAATTCATGGTATTTGGAATTCCCTTCATAGTGATCTTGATGAACTATCTAAAATTGTTATGGAAGATATTCGTGATGATCCAGAATTTGCTGATCTTGGAGTTGAATTGGCTATTATGCAGTGGGAAGCTGTTGGGAAACAAGCGGATGACTTCCGAGTTAATGCAGATGTTGGGTTTGTTGTTGAACAATACACAGCTTAAATGAGGAAAATTGGTTATGTACGAGTAAGTTCTGTAGATCAAAATCCGAAGAGGCAATTACAGCAGATGGAAGAAGTCGGAGTAGATATCTTATATCAAGAAAAAGTATCAGGTGCTACCCAAGATAGACTTGAACTTCAAAATATGTTAGGTGATCTTAAAGAAGGAGACATCATTTATGTGACAGATTTAACGCGAATTACTCGAAGTACAAGAGATTTATTTGAATTAGTTGATTACATAAAAAATAAACAAGCAAACTTAAAATCATTTAAAGATACTTGGTTAGACTTATCTGAAGAAAATCCATATAGTCATTTTTTAATGACAGTAATGGGCGGATTAAATCAATTAGGGCGAGACTTAATCCGAACGCGTCAACGTGAGGGAATTAACCTTGCTAAAAAAGAGGGGAAATATCAAGGGCGAGTAAAAAAGTATCATGAGAAACATGCAGGAATGAATTATGCGATGAAGCTTTACGAAGAAGGAAATATGACAGTAAAACAGATTTGTGAAATTACGAGTGTATCTAGATCCTCTTTATATAGGAAGATACACGATTTAAAATAAATGGCTATAGTAGAACAAACTTTTTATGACTTTTTAGGAGCATCAAATGAACCATTTATGAAAGTTACTTTAGTCGCATTTTGGGATAAAAATAATCCGGAAGCATATAAGATGATAGAGCCAATATTAGAAGAAGTTTCCGAAGAAGTATCAAATGTTACGTTTACACAAGTAAGCTTTGAAAGACAAGAGGAAATAGGAAAGGTTACATTGCTTAGAGATATGGATATCCGAGCAGAAATGTATAGAACAGGATATAATTATAATAATGAACAGGATTTAAAAAATAATGATCCGCTTATTCTTAGGATTTATTTAAATAGAACAATAATAAACGAAAAAATTGGTATTTGTTCTAAAGAAGAATTGTTGGAGTTTCTAGGTGAATCCCAAAGAAATAAACATAATATATTAGAACTAACAACTCAAAATTTTGAGGAAAAAGTAATCCAAGCAAAGGGTTCTGTTTTAGTCGCATTTATTGATAAAAATTTACCAGCGGTAGGCAAGGTTTTAGAACCAATACTAGAAAAGTTATCGGAGGAAATACAAGGTGTCACAATTGCAAAATTTGAATTTAATCGCAAGGAAGCTGATGCTCATGATTTTCAAGAGAAATATGTATCCTACACAGATGAATTTACGCTCTTCAGAAATGGAAAATATAAATCTAGTCAAAGTTATTGCACGAAAGATGAAATACCTGAATTTCTTGAAGCAAATAGTTTTGACACCCTCCATATTCTAATGAACATTAATTTTATTAACGAGGGAGACGAAAGCATTAACGATCGTGGTATACCAAGGCCTTACGGGGAGATATATATAGAAAAGAATGCTGAATTTAGTATCCATGAAAATATATTAGTATGGCATGAACAATATAATAGAAAATTCACACCATTAATTAATTATAGCGTATTTAGAAAAGTTATGATATGTACAAGTTCTGAAGTGAACTCCTTAACTTTTTATGGTGACGTAAAAGAATACGATGAGTACAGTGCTAATGATATTTTAGCTTATCCAGAAAATAAAGTATCTGGTCCTCCAAATCAAACCATTAAACTTCCAGGTGAAGATGATAAGAGCTATGTAACAATTACATATACGGTAAAAGAGGGAGTCTGGTGGTAAATGGTAAATAAGTTTGGTTTAGGAGTATATTCTACAGTAATCGTATTAAGTGCTAGTATCGTTTTTTCAAGTACTGTATCAGCAGATAGTCTATCTGTATCTCAACAAGTTACAAATGGAGACTTTGAAGAAGGGCTAAATAATTGGACTTTATCCAATCCTAATTCTTCTAATGAGAACATTGGTACTTCTGAAACGGGTAATCATTATTTGCAATTAATACATGCAGATACCGCTAATCAAGTTGTTGCTGTAAAGCCAAACACAGAATATACACTAATGTTTGATGCAGCAGGGATTATAGGATCTCCAGCAGAGGTAACAGTAGGTAGTCTAGATTCAAATCAAAATATAGTTCCATTAATCCAAAACCAGTATACAGGTTTTAAGCCAACCCACCATGAATTTAAGTTTGAAACAGGTGAGGATGTATCAAACTTTGCAGTAAAATTTGCTTCAACAGGAAATGGTAGAGCTAAGTTTGATAATATACGATTAAAGGGAAAAACTTATATTTTAAATATTGATTTTGATCGAAATGCCAATTTAGATCCTCTTACACAATGGGGCTATGTAAATTCCAGTATTGCAGAAAATGCAGGAATAAATAACTCTAGAGGAATTCACCTAACAGGATCAAATGGTGGATTCGAAGGATACGTTACTTTAAAACCTAATACTACATATACATTATCAGCAAATGGAAAAGTAGTATCCTTGGGACAGAAGGTTATTATAGGGGCAGGTGAAAAAGCAATGGAGTTCACTTCCTCACAATATGAACAAAAATCTGTTGAATTTACTACTGGAGATACAGAGACTTCCGAAAAAGTCTACATTTATATCCCTTCCGGTGAAAGCTGTGATGCTTATCTTGACGATATTGTATTAGTAGAAAAGTAGATGGAAAAGGAAAATGTATTCAAATTGAAGCATTATCAGCCTGATATTATTTTGTTAACGGTAAGATGGTACCTACGGTACAATCTCAGTTTTCGTGATTTGGTGGAAATGCTAGAAGAACGGGGTTTATCCATTCCTCATACAACGATTATGCGTTGGGTTCATCAGTACGGTCCTGAATTGGACAAACAAATCCGTCGTCACCTCAAACAAACAAATGATTCTTGGAGAGTCGATGAAACCTATATCAAAGTAAAAGGTCAATGGATGTATCTGTATCGTGCTGTTGATTCGAAAGGAAACACAATTGATTTTTTCCTAAACAAAACAAGAGACCAGAAGGCAGCAAAGCGCTCTTTCAAGAAAGCTTTGCGGTCTTTTCATGTTTCAAAGCCACGTGTTATAACAGTCGATAAGATTCCGGCTTATCCTATAGCAATTGAACAGTTAAAAAAAGAAAAAATCATACCTGATGGTATGCAACTTAGACAACAAAAGTACTTGAATAACATAGTAGAACAAGATCATCGTTTTATAAAGAAGCGAATCCGTTCCATGCTAGGGTTCAAATGTTTTGACACAGCTACATCCATTCTTTCTGAAGTAGAAGCCATGCATATGATTAAAAAAGAACAGCTTAATTTACGGGACCAGTCTGTCCAAAATCAGAAAGAATTCATCCATCAATCGTTAGGACTTTCAGCATAAATGTTTCCAGAATATGAAGCGTTTCATACAACAGGAATCCTTTGGAATCAGCAACATCAAAAGTTATTAAGTGACGATATAGAAGTTCATATTGTAGAGATTCCAAAGTTACTACAGCAATGGCGCGAAGAGAAAGTTAATCCGTGGGAAGATTCGCTTGTTCGTTGGTTATTATTATTACCAGCGAATGAAGATGAGTATCTCACACAAACATTGGAGGACATTGCCATGAACCAAGATCCGATTTTACAAAAAGCAATGAATAAGTGGGAACGTATGAGTCAAGATTCTTCTTTCCGTCAAGCATATGAAGCAAGAGAAAAGGCCTTAATGGATGAGGCTGCAAAGTTTGCTCATGCTCGTAATGAGGGGAAAAAAGAAGGGGTTCAGCAAGGAAAAATACAGATGATTAAAGGTATGCATGAACTTGGTGTACCACTTGAAACGATTGCTAAAGCCAGTAAATTAGGAATAGATGAGATTGAACGTATTTTAGAACAAAAATAAATGAAACTATGGAAAAAGAAAATGGGTATGACAATGTTGGCTTCAGCAATCGCATTAGGAGGATTAGCTACAGTTGAATTAGCTAATCCTGTATCAAAAGCTTCAGCAGCTTCAGGTTACGGAGCAAGTGTAAATACAACAAAAGCAAATCATTATGTTGGTACAGATTCATATCTAGATATTAGAATCAAAAATGACAGCAAAGATTTTGAAGTTCAGCTACGTATGCAGCCACAGATTCTAAAAAATGGCGTATGGGTGAATATCCTGCTGAAAATGTACATGCTTATTCAAGTGTTAATGTGTACATTTAAACTAGCATTTATACTTGTATTATTGGGGAAGGTTATACACCTCTCAATTGCAAAAAGGAATGCCTTATAGTTGTTACTACAGAAAAAACAAAAAGAATTAAGTGAATATAAAGCAATTTATATGATTCAAGATCATCTGTACTTAGTATATGAGGCTATACAAAAAGACACCCAAGAAGTATCAAAAATTTTCCTTCGTCTGTTTGATCTCTTACAGAAAAACGGACGAAAATCCCATCGATATGAGAAAAAGACAGTCTTTGATATTTTAGGCGTTGTTTATCAGTGCACTGTATCCAATCTAAAGCAGAAAACTGCATAAATGAAAGTGAAAGAAAATACAACAGGTGTTGAAGCTGATGCAGGTTTTATTGACGTTGAGTATGCAGAGGTGATGGAAGAATGAGTGACAGGTTGGATTAAATTGCACAGAAAAATTATGCATAACCCTATTTTTCATGATTTTCAGCTTTATAGATTATGGTCAATCTGTTTAATGAGCGCCAATCATGCAAAAGGGCAGGTGGTGATTGATGGAAATGTTGTGGGAATTGAAGAAGGTCAATTCGTTATAGGTAGATTTTCACTCTACGATTTATACAATAGAGGGCTTTCTCCAAAGGATAAAGTGCGCGGAGAAAAAACTCCATATCGCTGGCTAGAAAAATTAGAAAACCTCGGATATTTGACCCTTGAAAAGACCAGCAAATATACAGTCGTAACCATTGTGAACTGGGGGTTTTATCAAGGTAGTGACCAAGAGAGTGACCATCAGGTTGACCAACAAATGACCATCAAAAGACCAACAGATGACCATCAAATGACCACAAACAAGAATGTAAAGAATGATAAGAATGATAAGAATGAAAAGAAGAAAAATACTTCTCGTCACAAGTACGAAACTTGCGACATGAACGCAGCTAAATATCTTTTCGAAAAAATTAAGGAGAATAATCCAAAACAAAAAGAGCCGTCTGCATTTGATTCGTGGGCAAATGAAGTTCGTTTAATGCGTGAACGAGATAAGCGAGATTTACAAGAGATTAAAGATGTTATTGATTGGTGTCAGAAAGATAGCTTTTGGAAGTCTAATATATTGTCAGTAGCTTTAAAAATACAGTAAATGAAAAACCACATAAAAGTAAATGGAAAAATCCTTCAAACAAATAAAAAATGGTCACATCTCAAGCAAAGACAAAGGCAACATATTTCTAATTGGTTACGTAGAGAATATACACAGTTTGTAAAAACACATTATAGAAAACCTAGGAAGTATGAACATGATGAGATTCTTCATGAAGTGATGAATCAAATACAGGAACGTGAAATTTGGATTCCTAATGGTGAAGTAAAAAGATATTATCTAGGCAAAATAGGAAAATGGTTTAGAAAAATAGAAAGTGAATGGGAAATACAAATAGACAACAATGAGATGCAGCAAGCATTAAAAGAAAAGTAGATGAAAGCAACCGGAGTAACTAGAAAAGTGGATGAATTAGGGCGTATAGTAATTCCAAAGGAACTTAGAAATACGCTTGGGATTAAAGAAAAATCACCATTAGAGATTTTTGTAGAAGGGGAAGACATCATTTTACAGAAGTATCAACCTGGTCATGTTTGTGCATTAACAGGAGAAGTGTCAAATCGTAACATAGCATTAGCAAAGGGTAATATCTCATTAAGTCCAGAAGGTGCAGAACTATTACTAAAAGAAATAGAACAGTACCTTGTCAAATAAATGCAATGGGAAGAATGTATTACTACTCATTACATTATCGGATGGGACCCCAATTTAAGTGAAGGGACCTACCTTGCTAAACACGTCTGTCAATATGTCGATGAGGACTTTAACGTTATGCAAGGATGGTTCCCAGGAGTTGAACTTCCACAACAAAAAATAAATGTGGGAATTACTAGTTACCCCTCTGAGAGCTACTGTAACGCAAAAACTAATGGTGCCTGCTGGCAATCTTTGACCGGTCCCGTAAGTATCGTTGTACCTGATAGTAATGAAGTCTATGATGAAATTCGTTATTTATTAGCCGCAGAAATTACCGAAATGTTTATGCAACAACAGGGGAGAGGTTGGTTTGGAGGCAATATTGTAAATGGAGGCAATGAAGGGACCGTGGGTGAGGGACTGTCAATCTTCCTTGCTCAGCAACTAGCGATAATGAGGGGACTCGATCTATCTGAACCTTATGACAATTACAATCATGCTGACTATGTAAACGAATGGTTGGCTTCTTCCCGTCCAATTGAACCCCAAACGCTTAGTTTTTCTGATGCTCAAGGACCTAATGGGTCTCAAATTAATCTGGGATTTTACTTGTTATTCCTCTATTATCTAAAAGATCAACTAGGATATAGCATCAACCAGATTATTGCTGCTGCACCTCCCACCAGTGGACCTTCTGCCGGGAAAATTGCTGCAGTCTATCAGAATCTCACGGGAAATGCAACTGCTGATCCATTTCCGGCTTTCATGCAGCTGATCAATGCATATTATCCGGGAACATCAACTTTACCTAACGGCTATTACAGTCCCTTCCCACTTCCATCCAGAAGGTATCGTCCTAGTACCAATAGTTCTATTTCAGCAGTATCGAGAAAAGATGACACAATGGAAATATGGTGGATCGGTGCAGACGGTTCCATTCAAGATGCGTTTTGGTATGAGGGACAAGCAGCCTTTAATCGATATCCATTAGCTCCTGCAGGAATATCAATATTCAAAATCCATTGCGTAATCTATTTAATGTTCCAGTTTTTCTTGACCAGGTCATATTTCTAAATGACTGCTACAAAATTAGATTTACCGTTATCTGAAAAAGAAATATCTAGACTAGACACTATTTCAGATGTGGATTCGATTGATAGTCTTGATAATCCGATTAACAATAAGCTTCTTCAAAGTAACCCTGTAGAGAAAGTAATCGCTACAATATGGGCGGAGGTATTAAACTTAGATGAATTCAGTGTATTAGAAATATGAGTGTTGCTGTATTTATTTCATTATATCAGCTGGAAGGTAAAAGGGGGGGCTTATATGCCTGGAAGATATTTTGAGGAAGAGCAAAAAAGACTTGAAAACCAACTCCCTCAGTCATTTAAGGATGAATTAGTTTTAGAGCAAAAAAAAAAAACGTATAAAATAAATGTGTGTGTATGTTATTTTTCATCAATTGATCAATATTTAGAAACAGTAAAATATTTGCATATAAATGAGAAGTCATATTTTCTTACACTTAAGTTTAAAAAAAGGGTGGAAAGCTACTTGGCAGGTAGATATGCAGCGAAAGAGGCTATTTCAGCATTTATAAAAGATGAAAAATTGCATGAAATACAGATTACGCCAGGGATTTTTAATCAACCAATTGTAAAGCATTCTAGTGCAACGAGCGTACAAGTAAGTATAAGTCATTGTGATAGCATGGGATTTGCAATTGCCTTTTCAGAAGAAACACCTATAGGAATTGATATTGAAAGAATAAACATTGACAACAAAGATATATTGGCAGCTCAAATGACAGTAGGAGAAAAAAGATTAGCTAAGTTTCTATCACATCCTGATGAAACTATATATACCCTTCTCTGGACTGCTAAGGAATCTTTATCGAAAGTTTTAAAGACGGGTCTAACAACCCCTTTAGAAATCTATGAAATTAATAAAATTGATATTAGAAAGGGTATTTTATATAGTTATTATCAAAACTTTTCTCAATACTGCACAGCTTCTGTAATATCTGGTCAACATATATACTCAATTACATATCCTAAAGAAACAGTCCTGGATCTAGAAGATTTCGTTGCTAAATTGAAAATGATGAACAGGAACAATGAAAATTATGAAATTTAAATGGATTCTAGTGATTATGAAGATAGTGCTAAAATCTTAGAATTATTAGGTAGTTTGAGTCGTTTATTAATTGTACGTGAATTGATTGTAAGTGGTACCTTAACAGTTTCTCAGTTGAGTATTGCGATGCATATTTCGGAACCTATGATTTTGCAACATTTACGAAAACTAACTATAGGTAATATTGTATTTAGCAAGCGCAAAGGCACAAGGCTTTATTGCAGAGTAGAAGATAAGAAAGCTATTGAGATTACCAATTTATTAAGATTAACACATTAAATGTTCAAGAAATTAGTGTTTGAAGCATTAGTAACAGGCATCGCATTAATTGGAGGAATCGGGGCAGCTTCAGCAAGTACAGAAGGTGTAGATAGTACTAAACAAGTTGCACCAACTAAAGCACTACTTGCAAAGTATTACAATTATGAGTACAGATTTAGTTACCACGATGTTACCGGGCAAAATATCTCTAGAACTTATGAAGTCTATAGTCCCAATGGTTACTTTGCTAATTCTTTTTATAGTGAAGGAAAAACGTGAGTGGGATTACTCCTAAACCAATTACGTAAGTGGGCGCAACATGGCTCTATTATTGCGACAGAGGTAATGATGTTTACGAGGAAAATGAAGAGTATACAAATGTATTGCTCTCCATCTATTCAAAATGTAGATAGTCGTATTAGGCAGATTGTAGAGGTATTAGTGGATGTTCGTAAGGTTGGTAAGAAAGGTTTTTCGTTAAGATTTACCGATTATCAAACAGGAGAATTTTTGAATAAGACATTTCTTCCAATGAGTACGGCAAAGAAGTATTTTGCTCAAAATTTGTATGACACTTATGCAATGGTTCAATCTTTTCCGTTACCACCAAATGAAAGAGAATCTAAGGCATTCTTTGAAACATTAGAAGAGATACATGACAGGTCGAGAAAAAAGAAAGTTCGTTTAGATAAGAAGGGAGCATAAATGATTGCCGAGTATTCAGTTTTACCAAATACATTTAAAGATAAAGACCCAAGAAACCTTTTATATTTCACGCCAAGTCTTCCAGTGGTGCGTTTTGCGAAGTTGTACCAAGAATTTGCGCATTATAAACAGTTGCAATTGGCTGAATCAATGGCGAGGAAATTTAATTGTATCTTAGTTCCTTTGGATTGTATGAATTGGCGTAGAGCTAAAAAATTCGGTCATGATAAAAAAGTTAAAGTTGGACGCAATTCATATTTTATGATGCATCCAAGTGAATTAACTAGAAACGAAAAAAGAAAACTCGAAGAATACATTGAAGAAATGAATTATAGTTCGTAAATGGCAGCCGTGCAAAAATCTTATGATCCTAAAATTAAAAACCGAACAATAAGGGGTAGAAATATGTATGAATTATCGTTGTTTACAGGTGGGGTTCTATTAGGTGCGTTTGTTATGAGTATGTTTTTCATAGATAAAACGGAAAAGGAGGGAATAGCTTGATTGGAAGAAGGTGAGAAAATGATAACGGCAAAAGGATATATTATTATGGCGATTGGTCTTATGTGTGTGTGGGCTTGTGAGTGTATTTATAAAGCGATAAAGGGTGCTGGGGAGGTTAGAAAAAATGGTTGAGTGAAAGCGAATTATGTAAAGGTAGGAAGGAAACCGAAAGATGGTAAGAGCCCAAAGGTTCATGAAGCTTTTAGGTTGCCGAAAGAAACATCTGAGAGAATAAATAGATTGGTTGAAAGTGGTCGTTTTTCAACTAAAGCAGAAATTGCAGAAAAAGCATTCGAATTCTATTTATCGCATTTGGAAAAACAAGAATAGATGGTTGAATATTCTTCAAGTATTGACTGGTTAAGAATCACTTTTACTGATCCGAAAATGAGTATTATGGAAGTTGTTAATGATGTGTTGGGTATGGATTTCGGTGACTTTCAAAATGGTGGTAGTTTTTTAAGGTATTCTGATTCTATTACCAATAAAGAGGGTATAACGATTGCTTTTAATGGTTTGAGTAATATGGGTATTTGCTTGGATATGGGCGGTAAGGGTTTAAGATATTATGAAAATATTAATGAATCTTACCATGATAATGTAGATGTTTTATGGCGTTCGTTTCTTGCTAGGATTGCTCGTGAATATCCAGAATCTAATATTCCTAGATTGGATTTATGTGTTGATGTAAAGGCTTATGAAGAAGATAAAAAGCACGTTAGGTTATGGCAAATAGCTAAAAAGCTAGAAAATGAAGATTTATATTCATTAGGGAAATTTAAGAATCAAGAGGTTGTTAAAACTCATGCAGGTAAGTTGAAAGAAGAAGGTATTACAATTTACATAGGGAATCGAAAAAATGAAGAATTTATTCGTATGTATAATAAATACGCGGAAGCGCTAAGTAAAGGCGTTCATGTTGAGGAGTCATTATTCTTTCATGAGAGATATGAAATTGAATATAAGAACAAGAAATCTAAAGCTGTCGCTAATAACATCATTGAGGGTGAAAAGATTTCTGATATGGTTTTGAATACGCTGAATAAGATAATACTTTTTAAATCGAAGACTGATAAAGGTAAATATGGAAAGAATGATGTTGAAAGAAGAGAACGATTTAAAAAATGGGTTGATTTTATAGAAGTTGAAAAAATTGATATGTCGGCTGTCAAAACTATTAAAAATATAGATAAAGAAAAATGGATAAGGACAACTGTTAAAAAGTCATTAGCTCAAATAGCTGAATTGAATGGATTTGATTATTTGTTGAATTTGGTTAAAGAGGTTGCAGAAGAAGGAATTGAAGAAGGTAAAGAAGATGAAAAATATCGAAGTGAATTAAAAGAAATGGAAGAAATGAAGAAGTATAAAGAAGCAGTGGAGCGATTATCTACAAATTTAGTTGATATACGTTTAGCTAGTAAAAATGAGGGTAAAACCTTTGATGCTGTAAAAGAAGATGAAGACGAAAAAGAGTCCCCAATGGACACCAATGCCAATGAGGACTATACCAAAAGATAAATGGATTTTGAGAAAATATTTGAACGTATTCAATCAGGTGAGAAAGTAAAAGATATCGCTAAGGATTTAGGTGTTAGTGATAGTAAAGTGAGCAGGGGACTTACGAAATCGGGGTTTAAATGGGTTTCTAATAAGTGGATAAGGGGAGAGGAACAACCTTTGGACAACCAAACAACAACAAAGGAACAAGTTAACAACAATAAAGCAACGAGTAAGAAACAAGTTAACAACGACAAAGAGACTAGTGAAAAACAAGTTAACAACAACCAAACAACAAGTAAGCAATTTTCAAATGAAGAAGTAGCAATTCTTAAAGAAATGATAGCTAATTTTAAACAAGGTGATTTTGAGGATAAAGATTCTTTGTATGTTCGTCTTAAATCTAAATACACAGGTAAAGAGAGAAATAATATTTTCTTGAATGTAGATATTCAAGAACGATTAGAAGAATTTTTGAATGAAAATAATTTGGATCGTAATAAATCATTAATTGTAGAACTTGCTCTTGAGGATTTCATGAAAAAATATAGTAAGTGAATGTTTAGTGGTACTTATGGGATTATTTATTTTGTATTTGCTATTGTTGTAGGTATTTTTGCTTGGGTAGCAACTGGAAAATATCTTGATTCTTTTGAAACTCCAAAAGAAAAAGAACTAATCAATGGTTCTGGTAGAAATACTTCTGGGAAGAAAAATTTCGTTAAAAAAAGTATTGGTGTTAAGAAATTTACTAAAGGTGAATTTTAAATGCCGAGACCAAGAAAGCCACTTGAGGATAAAATAGACACGATATTTGTAAAAGTCCCGAAAAAAGTAATTTGGGCGTTAGAAGAACAAGGGAATAAAAACGAAATAGCAAGTAAAGTCATAATGGATTATTACAACAAGAATTTAGCTAAAAAAGACTAATTGGCATATCTAACAAGCAAAACAGCGGGAGGGAAAAGGTATTTTTACCTTGCTCAATATACTGGTAAGGAAAAATATACATCATGTAAATATAAGTATTTATATAGTTTTGGGAATGAAAGAATCGCTTTAGAAAGGTTATCTTTATGGGCGTTAGATAGAACATTTATTCCAGAGGAATTAAAAGAATTAGGGATTTCGCTTGAAGATGTGAAGAAGTTTAGAGAAAGAGTTGTTGAATTAGTTAAAAGCGTTTCTTAGATGTATCAAGTTCTATTAGGAACACCAAAGGACATAGCAATCTTATATTTCTTAGCCTTTCTGGTATGTTTTCTACTCTACCCAGTTGCAATTATAGTTATGAACATTATTACAAGGGGAGCAGAAAAATGGAAATAGATGGAAATAGGAGGACTTGTTTTACAAGCATTTAAAGTTTTTGCGGGTAATCCAGACGTTGTTTTTATCATTTTAAGTTTCGCTGTTCTTTACTCTGTTGTATTTACGTTAATTGGGATATATGAAAGAAGTAAAAAAGCAGAGGAGTAGATGAAACTACCAGAGTATGAAACATTTCTAGCAGGGGATACCCTATCGGATTTTTGGAATCTGGTTAAGTATTTTGTGTTTTATGGCGCTTCATTAAACATGGTGTATTTCGCTTGTGGGGCTGTTGCTCTTTTAATAGTTGGAATTGTTGGCGCTATAACTAAAAGACGAAGAGTTGAAGACGAAGACGACGATGAAGATGACGATGATGATGAATATGAATACTATCATTATAAATGAATGGTTGATTTTTCAAAAGTAGCGGTAGGTTTTTCGGCAACGGATTTAATTGGTTCAGCAATGTCAATTGTGACGCAATTTAAAGAGTTTATTTTAGTAGGTCTTGCGGTTGCATTCGCACCAAAACTATTTGGATTGGCTCGTGCGGCATTGGCGGCACGTAGCGGTAAGAAAGCGTAAATGTGTCTTGCAATGGTTTTTTCTTTGTTCGTGCGAGTGGGTTCGGTATTTGCTGATGGCCCATCTTTTCAATCGGTAGGAAGTAAGGGTGTTTCAGTACAAAATAACGGATTGAAAGGTGGTTACTACAATCTTATTTTGAAGGTCAATGATGCTGAAGATATAGTTACGTTTCAACTATCTGAATTAATGCTAGTAAATGACTGTTCATTCAATTTTGGATTAACCAAGTGGACAAGACCATCGCAGGAAAAAAATGAATTTGCTATCAATATAAAAGAGAATGGGACGTACGCTTTTTACATAGTTGCTAACGGAAAAGTAAAGGGATATTTACGTTTCAAAATTAAAGGGTTTGAAAAAAATGCAGTCGGTGGAGGTGGAGTAACGCAATATTGGGGCAAAATGGCTGAATATTACGAGTTACCTTCCGAGCATGTGAATCCAGATGATTTCAGAGATAAAGATGAGAAAAACGATGCTATTTGTACAAATGAAAAAATTCCAGATGATAAGCCACATGGTTCGGGTGATGTGGAAGAACCGAAGGAAGATGACAAAGGGAATGGCAATAATAACAACAATGGTGGTAGCAACAAAGATTTAAAAGATATAAAAGATAAATTGAATGAGATTAGTAACAAAATACCACCAGTTCCAGATTGGGACAAGGTTGCTGAAACGTTTGCGGATAAGATTAGTCCAAAACTAACTAAAGATATAAAAGATATGTTAGGAGAAGCGCCAGACCCACCAAAACCACCACCACAAATCCCAAAAACAGATAATAAGGGATTAGATAATCGACAACCAGAATTTAAAGATAATCCAGATCTTGAGAAAGCAAAGTTTACAAAGGATGACATCAAGGATGGTGCGCCAGAAATAAAGTTCGAGGAAGATAAATCTGGGGGATTCGATATAAAAGACCCTATGGACAATTTGCCCGATTTACCTGACGAAATGCCGAAACCCGGTGAAACAACGCCGAGTGAATGGGGAAAAAATAAACCGAAAGAACCAGAGGCACAAGAAAAACCAGTACCAAAAGATAAAGAGAAACCAAAAGACCCACCAAAACCAAAACCAGATGAAATAAAACCACCAAAACCAAACGAAGGTGACAGCGGTTTTCCAAAGCCTAAGGAGGACGGAGGGAAGCCACCGAAACCGAAAGAGGATGTAGGGAAACCACCAAAGCCAAATGAAGAAGGTTCAAAACCACCAAAACCAAATGATTCGGGAGACAAACCACCGAAACCAAATACAAATTTAGACCCACCAATACCAAATAATCCGTCGGGTTCGTTCGGGAAGTACAAGCGACACCCAGGAGACCCAGATGGTTCGGGTTAAATGAAAAATTTATTAAATAATACAGAAAACAAAAGAAAAGTGATTTGTGTGCAAGGAAAAATTGGAGCGGGCAAAACACTAGTAATGTCAACGATTGCTAGTGAATTAAAAGAAGAATTAAATGGTGAGTTGTTTAGTAATTATGGGCTTGCAAATAGTCAGGGTGTAAATGAATTGAATTCGTTTAGAAATATAGATTCTGAGAAACCTTATATTGTTTGTTTTGATGAGTTTGAACATGTGTTAAATAGCGATATGGAAAGAGTATGTACCTTTCTTGAAGATGTGGAGGAACAAAATATAATCATTTTTATTACATCATTTGCTCTTGAAAGGTTACCGCAATCAATATTAAAAGTTATTGATGTAAATTTGGTAGTTAAAAAAGAAAATGATGAAAAAATAAAAGTAACTGGTATAAACGTCCGATTTGATAAAGTGATCGAAATTGAAGTGGGAAAGAAGTATTATGACGCTTTTAAAATAGCCAAAACATTTTTATAGGTGAGCATTAAGGAGTTGACAGGGCATCTATACAAAGACCCTCTTGCAGTCCTCAAAACGCAGTACGTTTTGGGCTGGCTACCGCCGAGGGAAGCCCCTTGGATAAGGGGTTTGGGGATGGATGTTTTGCATAAGGAGTGAATGCTGTCGCTTACTGTTGTGACGGTTTTGTCTGTTCCTAATTTTGCAAGTGCGAAAGAAGTTGAGTTAACTAATTATTATACGAATTTTTATGCGAAAGGTTATAACCATGAAACTTCATTTATTAAACAAAACTTGAGAGGAATTAGTTATTTATATAATAGTGAAGTAATAGCTGATTTAGGGTCTGAATATAGCATATCTCACTTTAAGTATTCGGCTCAAGGTGGAGTTGGTGGGGGTTATGTAAGTTTTTTTGGTTCGAACTTCAGTAGGATTAAAACTTTTGATTTTGGTTATCCGGAAGACGATATTCAAGTTTCTGGTGTTAAAGCTAGATATGTATCAGTGGGGCATAGTCGTAATCCTAGTAGTATAGATGTGAGGGGGCTATTTGTATTTGGAGATGATGGGAAGGTTTCTGATGTATCTAATTTAAAAGCAAATCCAGAAATGGAGAGAGTGATTTTAAATTGGAAGAACCCTGAAAAAGAAGCGAATTTTAAGGGAGTAAGAATTTATCAAGGTAATAAATTTATAGCGGAACTTGATAATATAGCGACGTCTTATGTTGTTGAAGGTTTGAAGAAAAGTGAAAGTTATGTGTTTACAGTTAAGTCATTAGACCAGAATAAAGCAGAAACGAAGGGTACTAGTGTAAAAGTAAATACTTTAATGCCTTTAATTGAACCTCCTAAAAAAGTATTTCTTACATCGCAAGATGGTAGTTTGATAATCAATTGGGAATCTGTTAATTCTGGATTTTTAAAGGGCTATAACGTTTATGTAGAAGGAAAGAAAATAAATAACGAATTGTTAAGTTCTAATAAATTGATATTAAAAAACTTAGAGAATGATAAGAAATATAGTGTTCAAATAAGTGCTGTTAACTTAGAAAACAAGGAAGGAAATAAGAGTGCAGCGGTTACTGAATCGCCTTCAAAAAATTCAACAACGATTGAATATGATTTGAAACCTCCTTTAACAGCAATGGAATTGCTTGAAACGACAGGAAGTATTGTGTTGTGGCTGTCACCGTTTATTTTAGTAGGGATTGCGTTGATATGGTTTAAGCCATTGAAAGAGCTAATTGTAAAAGCGGTTCTGGATCATAGGAAAAAGGGTGAAAAGAAATGAATGACTTTATTATTTGATGCAGTAATGACAACGATTTTTATGAAAATGGCACCGTATTTAACACCTCTTGTATTTGTACTTAGTGTATTGATGTTTGCTGATAAACTTATCGTCTTGGTTTACTCGGCAACTGGTTTTCGTAAGTAAATGGGTGTAATTGGCGGTGCGTTTAAAAAACTGTTTGGGCTTTTGTGGGACTGTATAAAGTGGATTGGGGAGTTTATTTATAATCTCTTCAAACCCTTTATAGAAGCGATTTTGAACGTTATACAAGTGTTTTTAGATATTTTAGATGCTATCTTGTATTTCTTTTATATGGTTGGTGTCGTGATTGTTAAAGTGTTTATGCTTATTTTCCAGACAGCAAAATTATTATGGTCGTTGGTTGTTGGGTTTGGTAAAACTTTAGCGAGTTTAAAATTTGTCCCTGGTTCTTCTGGTCATGGATATTCGGCAATGATAGGGAAAGTATTTGGGATTGCGGAGTCAATGCAATTAAATTCCGTTGCTTATATCATGCTATTTATCTTATGGTTTTTTACCGCAATTTCAGCGATGAAGTTAATTTCATCTATACGAGTGGGCGGTGATTGAGTGATTGATGTGGGGATAAAAGAGAAATTAAGGTCGTTTATTGATTCTATCTTTGACCCAATTGTTAGTTTTTTAGATTTATGTATTGAAAAGTTACAAGGAATTAACATGGTAACAGCGCAGGGAATCAATGTTGGTAAGTATTTATCAGTGTTTGGAGATATGCCAGCAGTTTGGCAAACTCTCATTGTATCTATTTTGGGTTCTGTCACTCTTTTAGGGGGATTAATCATTTTTAGGTCACTGATGAGAGTCTATTACGGTGCTAAGGAAGGTGTTAAGTGGTGGTAGATGTGGCGTTATGATGGTGTTTTTTATAGGGATGAAGATTTACAACAGGAAAAGAAAAACAAAGCATACAAGCGTTATAGGGTAGGTGTAAAGGAATGTTGAATGTTGAATCTTAGTAGGTTTAGTAGGCAAAAGTTGAAAGAGGATGATTTCTTTCCTCAAACAAATGACGTCTTAATTATTTTTGATGAAGATAATAAAACAAGTGATATTAAGCGAATTAGTAGCATTTCTGATGGGAAGATATTTGTAAATGCTGAATATATGTTGCCTTTAGATGATTGTGAGGTAACGAATAGTGCGACAGGAAGGAATTTCTTTTGTAGAGCGCCCAAAGAATATGTACAGGAAACTAGAAGGTTAGCGGAACTTGAGAAAAGTATGGTTCTTTCGAAAATTACGCAATACAAGCCGAAGCCAGTAGAGAGTGCGATGGATTATACGAGAATAGCGTTGTTTGGGCTTCTTGCGTTGTGCATTATTGTATTTGGTTGTACTAGTTGTTCAAACAAGGAAGAACCGCAACAAGTACCGACTCAAACATATCAGCAGAGTAAATAAATGAGTAACAAAGCTGAAACGTTGCAAAGTGTCATTACGGACAATCTGTTCCCAGAAGTTCAGCATATTAGTGATGTAAAGCAAGTTCTGGAGGAAATGCAAGGGAATGCCCAAGAGTTACAAGAAGCGCAAATACGAGGGATTATCTTTTTAAGGAAACTAGGAGAAAATACATATCTTCATGGGGATAAGAATCCGTATGAGCCGATCATAGAATTTATTATGAAAAGTAAAGTCCATGTTGCTGACCCAGATTACTTTATTAAAACAATTGAAGCATTAATACCAAAGCCACCAAAACCGATTGTAATGGCTGAAAAGGTAGGTAAGAAGTAAATGCATCATATGTTTATACAAGGTCCTTTAGGGGCAGGGAAAACGTTTATTATGTCGGTTTTAGCGCATTATTGGAAACAGAAGGCGGAGGAAAGGGGAGCGGATATAAAACTTTTCTCTAATTACGGATTAAAGGATTCATATCCGATGACTCATTATACCGATTGGTACGAAGTGGCTGAAGCGCAAGGGAGTATTTGTACATGGGACGAGTGTCAAATGGCTTTCTCTAATCGTAAGTGGGCGCAACATGGCTCTATTATTGCGACAGAGGTAATGATGTTTACGAGGAAAATGAATCAGCGTATTATATTAACGGGAAGCATTGTGCAAGTTAGAGCTATTTGAGTGTCCTCGGGACGAAAGGTTATTGTAGGGACAGAAGTTAATAGGGTAGGTGAAAAAACATTGGAGTTCACTTCATCACAATATGAACAAAAATCTGTTGAATTTACTACTGGAGATACAGAGGTTTCAGGTAAAGTCTACATTTATATTCCTTCCGGTGAAAGCTGTGATGCTTATTTTGACGATATTGTATTAGTAGAAAAATAATTGAAATTAACACATGAAGACAATGCTTATCAGCTTTTTACTGTAAAGTCAAACACAAAATATACATTATCATTTGATGTAGCAGGTATTATAGGATCTCCCGCAGAAGTAACAGTAGGCAATTTGGATTCAAATCAAAAAATAGTTCCATTAATAAAGAATCAATATACAGGTTTCAAGCCAGCCCATCATGAATTTAAGTTTGAAACGAGTGAAGGTGTATCAAACTTTGCAGTGAATTTTGCTTCCACAGGAAATGGTAGAGCTAAGTTTGATAATGTGCAATTAAAGGAAAAGTCTTATATTTTAAATGTTGATTTTGATTAAATGAAAAAAATACCTTTCTTTCTAACGGCAGTATCTTTATGCATAGTTATATCTGCTTGCTCTAATCAAACGGAATCTGAAAAAGAGGTGAAATCTGACACTAAAAAAGCTCCTATAACCGAAATTAATGCGATACCTAAGACTTATACAGAACCATTAACACAAGTGGGACAAGAAGCAAAACATCCGTTTGGAACAGTTATTTTAAAGCAATTAAGTGAACCTCAAACAATGATAGAAGCTGGGCCTCTCCGTATTCAAGTGGAAAGAATTAAGGTTATTCAAAGTAAAGAAGTAAGTGAAGTTGGGGTATATAACTTAAAAGAGAGAGGGTTAAGTACAGAGAAAATGAATGCAATACAATTCACAACAACTTTAGAAAACACTTCGAATCAAACACTTGATTTAGAAAAAGGTCCTTTTAAAACATTTGTTTTAAGTAATGGTGAACAAGTAGATGTATATAAAATGAATGCGGATCCAAAAGATAGAAGCCTAAAGGGGAATGAGAAAATAAAGCTAACACTCATATGTTTCTTATCTCAAGACCCAAATGATCTTAAAAACATAAAAGTAATTACTGACGTGGTACGAGATCAACAAACTAAAATTCAGTTAAGTACATTAACCACTACGGAGATTGCCATGTAAATGTTTAAAAAAGTTGCATTATCAATTGCTTCAGTAGCAGTAGCAGGTTCAATTTTATTTGCAGGTCAATCAGTAACGGAAGCTGCTTATTATCCGGTACAAAAAACTGGTTCTGGCCTAGATCTTCGTACAACTCCAACAATAAATGGTACACGAACTCAATCGAATATCCCAGATGGGACTCAACTTTGGTTATATTGCTACGTGAATGGCGAGTCTTATATGGGAAGTAATGTTTGGGATTATGTAGATGATAATGGCTATGGTGGCGGTGTTAACTATGGATATGCTCCTGATTATTTCATTAAAACAGGATCGTCTAGTCCAGTTGTTGGCTATTGCAACTTTTAAATGAAAAAGATGCTAATTTTCATTATCGCTATTATATCAATATTTGCACTGTTTATTATTCTGACAAATAAAGAAACAAAAAATGAAAAAACTACAAGTACAGAGCAAGTAAATTATTATAAGAATCAAATTACCCCCGAACAATTGCAAGAGGATCTATCAAACCATAAAGAAAAAATAGTTTATTTCTATAAAACAACCTGTCCACATTGTTTAAGGATTTCTCCAATTGTAGTTCCTATGGCAGAAAATATGAAAATTAATATGCAAGTTCTTAATCTGGAAGAGTATAAACAAGGGTGGGATATGTTCCGAATAAAAGGAACGCCAACAATTATTTCTTATAAAGATGGAAAAGAAGTAAATCGAATCTTAGGGGAGCAATCTTTACAAACATTTCAAACATGGTTTGAAAATAATAAATGAATGAATAGTATAGAAAAAAAACTTGATTACATATTGCTAAGTGCATGGTCTGTTTCTTTTGTTGCAACCCTTGGAAGTTTGTATCTTTCTGAAATAATGAAATATGAACCCTGTACATTATGCTGGTATCAACGTATTCTCATGTACCCACTAGTTCTATTATTAGGAACAGCAATTATACGAAAAGATTATAAAATTGGCATTTACAGTTTAATTTTCTCTATTGTTGGTGCATGTATAGCAACATATCATTATTCACTTCAAATAATCCCTTTTTCAACAGAAAGTGCAGAAGCTTGTGGGAGAATCTCCTGTACAGAAGATTATTTAGATGGGTTTGGTTTTATTACAATACCCTTTCTTGCTCTATTAGCCTTTCTTATTATTATCATTTGTAGCTGTATTCTAATGAAATTAAGTAAGGGGAGAAACAGTATATGAATGAATCAAGATCCAAATTTACGAAAAGGAATGGATAAGTGGGAACATGTGAGTCAAGATTCTTCTTTTCGACAAGCGTATGAAGCAAGGGAGAAAACGTTGATGGATGAAGCTGCAAAGTTTGCTCATGCTCGTAATGAAGGGAAAAAAGAAGGTATTCAAGAAGGCATCCAAGAAGGGGTTCAGCAAGGGAAAATACAAATGATTAAAGGTATGCATGAACTGGGTGTACCAATTGAAACGATTACAAAAGCAAGTAAATTAAGTATAGAAGAAGTTGAACATATTTTGAGGAAAAATTCCTAATTGGCAAAAAAGAAACGTTCTTCAAAAACACAAAATGTTCAAAATCGTAACCAAGGAAATTCAAACACTTCTTCTGTATCAACTGAAAATACTAACTCAAAAGAAAGCAATATGATTCTTACCACATTTAATCAAGCTGCTCTTATAGTTCTAGTATTTACAGCTTTAGCCTACGCATATGCTGCTTTATTTAAATATGGATATCATACTTATTATGATTTAACTGATTATTCTTTATTAAAAATAGATACAAGTGATTTATCTCATTATTTTTTGGAAATATTTCCTTGGTTAGCAACTACTTTAACTATTTATATTCTTGCAAGATATTTTTTCCTTATACCAGAATTACTGTTAAAGCGGAAAGGAGTCAAAAGTAAAATAATTCTATCATTGATGATCTTATTATTTATCAGTCCATTAATAGGGTGGATCTTTATAATAGATATATATAGTAACTGGTACATATCAATCTGGTGTATTATTTATGTATTTACATTGGCATATAATTTTCTTCCTCCCATCGTACAAAAATATATACAGGTGGTGTTATCACCATTTAAACCATTTAAAACAATTGTAATTTTAATTTTCATTTTGGTGTTAGGGTTCATTTCTTTTAGATTAGGTGTAGACTCTGCTGAAAGACAAAGGAAATATTTAATCTTAAAGCAAAACAATCAAGACCAAATTGTAATTAGCAGTAGTGGTAATTACTTAATAACCGCTCCTTTCAATAAGGATAAAGCAACAATAGAACCAACATTCTATGTTATGCCTATAAAAAATCAAATAATCTTAAAAACAAAAAAACTATCTAAAGCTCTAAAAGTTACCCCAGTATATGAGTAAATGAATCGAATTAAACGTGAAGAGAAAACAATTAGCATTATGATTGATATGTATTGTAAAAACGAACATAAACAAGATACTATATGTGAAGAATGTCAAAAATTAAAAGATTATGCTTATTTTCGTTTATCAAAATGTCCATTTCAAGAAAAGAAACCAGCATGTCAAAATTGCAAAATTCATTGTTATAAACCAGATATGAAAGATTTAGTTAAGGAAGTTATGAAGAAGATCGGACCGAAAATGATTTTAAAACATCCATATTTCGCGCTCATGCATGCTTTTGACACAATAGAGAATCCTCCTGTCTTACCAAAAAGAAAAAAGTGTAAAAAGAAAAAGCGGTTTGTCTAAGTGAACTTGACTATTTTTAACAAAGTAAAGGAAATTAGAGCTCGTTTTAATTTCACACAAAGTGTATTAGCTGAAAAAGTAGGAGTGACGAGACAAACGATCGCAGCAATTGAAAAAGGGGATTACGTCCCTTCATTATTACTAGCATTGTCAATTTGTGATGTGTTTGATTTGAAGATGGAAGAAGTGTTTGTATTAAATAAGGAGGAAGAAGAGGATGAATAGATGAATAGATTGATGATTTCTTATGTGATTAATGTACTTATTATGGCATTAGCATGTTGGGCATTCATTGAACTTTATTACGGAATTATAGAACTTGCCAATATTATTGAAGCGAAGAAAGTACCATTTGAAGTATCGTTAAATATTACACCAGTCTTATTTTTAGTAGTTATAGGCATTGTAATGACAGTTTTTTATAAAATACAGAAGAAGAAATATAAGAACCTTTCATATTTGATGTATCCACTATTGTTTCCCCTAGAAGACGAACGTGAAAAGTTAATTACTGAAAGAGCTTGTCGTACAGCATTTGTCTCACTCTGGTATGTGTTAATTTTCGCAGTTGGATTTTTAGTTCTTTCTCCTATCTTCAATATATTTATTCCAGCATATCCCTTATATATTTTGTTTAGTGTTTTCTTTATTCAAATGACAGTTTTTTATATATCTTTATACCGAAATAAAATAATGTAATTGGTTGAATTAGTTAGAAAAGGCGGAACTGTTGTACAACGTCATGATATTGGCGCTGGTCACTTCAATATATCATTGCCACTAGGCGGTGTTTCACCGGGATTATCTGATGTACGTGTAACATCAGATACAGGCGGCGTTCATAAACAAGGTGTATTAACAAATTATCTAAGAGTAAAATTATAAGTGAAGATCCTAAAGGAATACCGTGCCTTAAAAGCACGCTTTGAGAATGAAGTGGAGCTACAGCAAGAGGGAATTAGTCTGTTTCCAGAGATAAGGGATACAAGACATGTAAGTAATATTAAGTTTAAGCAAATTGAGAAAGCACTAAAATACGTATTGGATTATGACGAAGCTGAGATTATTAAGATGAAGTATTTGAACGGAGATAAGTTAAAGGACAGTTTTATCTATAATGAGTTATCAATGAAGAAGGATCACTTCTATAATAAGAAAAAAATGCAATTCGAAGGACTGCTACTTCGTTGGGGATGAATGATGGGACTAGGAAACAGAGGAATGCATTTTGAGAAGGTTATCAAAAATGTATCAAAGAAGGGGAGGGCGCTCATAAATAAGCGTCCGACTCCTGTGAAGGTGATTAAGAGTAAGGGAAGCCAAGTAATAAACGGATTCTATGAAGCTAAAAGTACAGTAGATTATGACGGCATGTGTAAAGGACGAGCTATTGCATTTGAAGCAAAGTTTACAGAAAATGCTACTCACTTTGATTTAAAGAACATTGCACAGCATCCATTGGATTATCTAGAAAAAGCAGAGAAGATGGGAGCAATATGTTTCTTCCTTATAGAGTTTAGTAAGGATAAGTCAGTATTCGTAGTACCACTATTAGTCATTCAATCGTATGTATGGACGTCTTATCAATCGAAAGGCAAGAAGTCTATACCAAGAGCAGACTTTGATATTTTTTGGTACTTAGTAAAGCAGACAGAACGAGCTCCAGTTGATTACTTGCAATAGATGAAGTACCATCCCGATTACCATTCGAATCATAAGAAACCGTACACAACGAAAGAATTAGCCTACATATGTAAGTATTATGGATTCGGAAAGGTGAAGGGAATTACTATATCTTTAGGGAGAACGGAAACAACTATAAGGCAGTTGGTTAATGTTTTAAGGAAGAATGAGATGTTTGAAAAATACAAAGATATGGGTGAGTAATTGGTATTTTTACTCTTTTTAGAAGAAATTGTACCAAAGATTGCTCCGGATATTGCTCCGATTAAAGTCATAAAAATTGCACTCCATGCTGTAAATGACATAACTACACCTCCTAAAAATAAATTATTGTAAATGCAAAATGGAAAATGTGCTGTTACAGGAATCTTTCTGTTAGCTGATGAAGCACACTGTCATCATAAAATACCGAAAGGTATGGGAGGAACTGACGAGTTTAATAACCTAATTATTGTACACGAATTTGTCCACAGACTGATTCACGCTACAAATGAAAAGACGATTAGAACATATATGAGAATACTTCAATTGAATGATAAACAATTGAAGAAAATAAACAAACTCCGTAAAGCTTGTAATCTAGTTACTTTAGTATAGGTGTCTATATTGATTATTGAAGCGAAAAATTTATCGAGAGAATTTACAGTATATTCTAAAGAAAGTGGTTCTTTCTTTATGTTGAATCAAATTTTAGGAAGAAAAGGAACTAAGAAAAAGGTTGTAGATAATATAAATATGGACATTGCTGAAGGTGAAATGGTAGGGTATTTAGGACCCAATGGGGCAGGGAAATCTACAACAATAAAAATGCTCTCAGGAGTTTTAACACCTACTTCAGGAGATTTAAAAGTTCTGGGTAGGGAACCAGGGAAGTATCGTAAAGAAAATGCTAAAGATATTGGCGTTCTATATGGACAGAGAACACAGTTATGGTGGGATCTAAAATTAAATGATTCCTTTGAATTATTAAAAGCGATATATAAAGTAGATTCTAAGGTATATAAAAAAAGATTAAATAACTTTATTGAAATATTAGATATGGAGGAATTTATAAATCGACCAGTCCGACAGTTATCTTTAGGGCAGAGAATGAGAGGAGAAATGGTTGCTACACTACTGCATTCACCACCAATTTTATTTTTAGATGAACCAACTATTGGCTTAGATGTTTTGGCTAAAAATAAGATACAGGAGTTTCTTAAATTTTTAAATAAAGAAGAAAAAACAACGATATTAATAACATCTCATAACATGGACGATATTGAAAAATTATGTGATAGAATTGTTCTTATTGATCAAGGTAAGATTATGTTTGATGGTGCAAAAAATAATTTAAAGAAAATGACCACAAAAAAAGATACGTTAATTGTGGAATTTGCACTAGAAGACATGGATAAGATACCATCTTTGATTCCGATAAAAAAAGAAGATAATAAAATGTATTTTGAATTTAGTGATCATGAAGAAGTACCAAAGATTATTAATGAATTATCTAAACAATTCAGGTTAATTAAAATAGAAATTGAAACACCTGAAATAGAGCAAGTATTAAGGGAATTATATGAAAATAAACAATATGGGATGGTTCTTTAAGTGGTTAAGAAAGGAGAGAGGTATATGGAATACTTAAGACTTTATTTAAAAATGCAGAAAGCTAATATTCGTTCTAGAATGGCATATCCATTTAATTTTTTCTTGGGCATTATTTGTGTTACATGTTTCGGAATATTTTCTACCCTATTTATATGGGTACTAACAAGGAACTTTCCAAGTATAGCAGGATGGAATTTTTATGAAATTTTATTTATTTCGTCTTTTAATATGCTTTCCTATTCGTTGGGTTTACTATTATTTATACATATCATGGATATTGATCATTATGTAAGAAATGCGGAGTTTGATAGAATTCTTGTCCGACCAATGAACGCACTTTTACAGTTTGCAAGTAAGCAAATTAATATTAACAGTTTAGGAACAGTAATTTATGCAGTAAGTGCGTTAATTTACGCAGGTGTCCATATTAGTGGATGGAGTGCTGTATCAATTTTATATACCGTGTTATTAATTATTTGTGGAACTATAGTTTCTATATCTATCCATTTAATAATAGGATCAACAGCCTTTATTACTTTACAAAGTGGAGGATTGTTTCAAATGTTAGACAATATCTACACGAATGTTGATAACTATCCAGTCACAATTTTTCCGAAATGGGTACAATTTTTCTTAACTTTTATACTTCCTATTGGATTTATAGGCTTTTATCCAAGTGCCGGTTTATTAGGAAAGGGTTCTTATTTATTAAATAACAATCTTATTTTGATCTGTTTGGCGGTCTCACTTATTTTATCTATTTTAAGTTATATTATTTGGCATGTGTCTATTAAGTTTTATTCGGGAGCCGGTTCTTAAATGACAATCTCTATTGTACTACAATCCCTATATACCCCTACAATTGTATGGGAAGTAAGTCAAAAAATTCAAAATGGACAAATAGCACAAGAATTTCAACGTCCATGGAATTTTGAGTTTGCAATGCTTTCGCGTTCGTTCGGAATGATTCTTGCAAATGTTATGACGGTCGTTATTCCAATTGGAGTTATTACCGTGTTTATTTTCCCAATTAATATTAGTAGCTCATGGATTATGTGGTGTGCTTTTTTATTTAGTATTTTTGCTGGTATTATAATAAATTTTTGTGTTCAGTTTTTTATTGCTCTTCTTGCATTTGTTTTTGTAGAAGTTTGGGGATTTGAGATTGTTATAGGATTAGCTACTTCGTTTTTATCCGGACAATTAATACCACTGTGGTTTTTTCCAGAGTTTTTGCAAAAAATCGCTCAATTTCTACCTTTTAGAGGAATGTACGATATTCCATTATCTATTATAACAGGGCAAGTTAATTATCAGAATATTTTAGGTTTATTGGCTTTTCAAATAATATGGGCTGTTGGCTTAATAATAATCATCCGTTTAGTTGTTAGATATTTTCAAAGAGTGCTTGTAGTTGCTGGTGGTTAAATGAGCAAGGTAAATAGACTTTTTAATATATTGCTGCAGATCAACACAAAAAACAAATTTACTGTGCAAGAACTTGCAGATGAATTTAATGTATCTAAACGTACGATTCTACGGGATTTAGAAGAATTATCTACCCTTGGAATTCCACTTTATTCTGAACGAGGTCCTCATGGGGGGTATCGTTTAATAAATAAAAATGGCTTATTACCCCCCATTACATTCTCTGAAAATGAAGCGATCTCCTTGTTTTTTGCTTGTCAATCTTTACAATATTATGATTCCATACCATTTGAACATGAATCTAAATCCGCTCTAAATAAATTTTATAATTATCTTCCACAAGAACTAAAAAAGAAAATTGATTCAATGAGTGAAAGGGTGCTCTTTATCACTCCAACAAGACAGGAAAAGACCCCTCTTTTAAAAAATATAATGGATGCTGCTATTGATCAAGAAGTGATACAAATTGAGTATGAATCAAAAAGAGGCTTCTCAAAACGAATTATACAGCCCATAGGTATTTATTCATCTAGTGGATATTGGTATATGCCCGCATATTGCTTTAATAGGCAACAAAATAGATTGTTTCGAATAGATAGAATAAGAATGCTTGAATTTAAAAATAACTTCCCGCAAAAGAAAGATTTTTCTAATTTAACTTTAACTACATGGTTTGAAAAAACAGACGAAAAACCCAAAGAACTTATAAAATTATTTGTAATTTTAACAAGAGAAGGTATTCTTAAATGTGATTTTAACATCTGGTTACGTGACAAAATTAAAATACTTGATGATGGAACAGGTCTAATTGATACATACCTAAATAAAAATGAAATCGGGTATATGAGTGAGTTTTTTTTAGGTCTGGGAGATGACGTTGAAGTTAAACATCCCATAGAAATAATTACACTAATCAAAGAAAAGGCTTCAGCTATATTAAATAAATATGAGTAAATGGAGAATGTTCTACAATTATTTCGAGATGCAATATTGATATCAGAGCCGCTCTATAAAAATAATGCGGAGTTGTGGCAAAAATGGAATTCTTATTATGAAGAAGTTAAAGAAAATAATAGTAAGGTTGTAACCTCGTTTTATTATTCTCCTTCATTTTCAATGCTTGTGAAGTGGCTTGAACAAAAGCAAGGAAGTGGCCTCTCTTCTTTGCAAATATTCACAAGTATAGAGGAATTTAAAATTGAAATCAACGAAACTATTGGTAGATTTGTTGAACAAGAATTTCCGAAAGACAACAGAATTAATAATATAACACCTAAAATTTTAATTGAATCTAATCATAAAAACGTGCTTGAAAACTACCTTGAAGTGAATAACTCTGCAGTTTACTTTAAGTTAAGGGATGGAATAGCAAAGAATCAATTTGAAGAAGATGAAAATACAAAATTACAGTCATATCTAATTGAAACGAAAGATAGTAGTGGAGTAGCAAAAATCTCTTCTCACAAAGATGAAGATTTAAGATTAGCGAACATTGAAGAAGCAGCTCGATGGAATACATTAATTGATGGTGTAATGAGTAATATGGACGATCTAACAGCAGATTGTTTAGATACCATCACGATTCAATGGTTAAACAAGGTAAAGTCACCAGATGAGTTCATTGATTTTTCATATGAACAAGTTTTAGAAATGTGCAGGATCCCCAAGGCAAAAGCAAATGGAATTGAATATTATCGAGCAGAAGATAAAATTAAAATAGCTAAGCGAATTGCGGTTTTAGCAAGTATTTTTATATACCTGAATGATGAAAATGAAATTGTAGTATTAAATGATCAAGCTGAAATTGGTAAAAATTACGAGGTAAAGCGGGAAATTATAAAAAGGCTGTTTGTATTAGATTCAGTGGTACTTTGGAGAGATAAAAAAAACAACGAATACATGGGAATAGAATCATGTCGAATTAAACCGGGAAGCTTTTTAGCAAGTTACCTGTATGACTCAAATAGTACTACAGCATTATTGTCAAAAAGAGCGTTGGAATATAATAGTTATAGGTATAAATATCATAAAAGACTAATCCGTTATTTGACATGGCAATGGAGAATTAGGCAAATGTTTTCTAGTCTCAAAAGGCCTTATTCTATAGGTGGGGATAAAGGATTGTTGGTAGCATTGGGAATAAAACCGAACCAAAGACTAAATCGTATCCGAGAGAAATTAGAAAGTATTCTTACGGATTTAGAAAAAGAACAAGTAATTTCCCATTGGGAATACACTAAAGATTTAGATGAAACACAGTTTACAAAGAAGTATTGGTTTGAAAATTATTATTCCCAGTTAGGAATTGTGATTTTACCACCAGAAGAATTAATTAATTCTGTGGGGCAAATGAAAACAAGAAAAAATATAGATGTAATACAAGGGGAAAATCAAATAGTAGAAATAAATAATAAACCTTGGAATACAGATGAGAATGAAAAATTGATTCGAGAGAAACTAGTTTTTTTTCATACTAAAAAGAACATAAAAATGAGAGAACTTTCGGAAGAAATAGATATTTCGCAATCTACTCTTTCTAGATTCTATAATCGAAAGACAAAGCGTCTTTCTAAAAATGCTAGAGATAAATTAAGTCACTGGTACAATAGACAAATTATTATTGAAAAAATGTAAATGGAAGGTGGATTTGCAAGCTGTTCAAGAAGAAAAGAGGGTGAAGAAGAAGGAATTATCGGTCCTGAAAAATCCAATTTACATCTAAGGGACGTATTAGTTGAAGAATATAAATCTGGACTAAAATAGGTGAAAAGTTTGAAGGGGAAAGGAAAAAAACTTTTCGTAAGAGCAGAAATCAATCCGCTTCAAGACAGAGAGAAACAATTAGATCAAGAAATTAAAAGTACAAAAGGGATTTATTATGAGAATAAGGAAGAAATCGAAATTACCCTTGAATACATAAGAAAAGAAATTGATAATGATAATGAGAGTCAGCAAATTATTACGGATGATAAAGGGGTATTTGTAAAATGAATGGATAGATATATTTTTGATGAATTATTAAAATGGGAAAAAAAATTAATAGAAAAGTATAAAGCGATTGTAAAAATGGAAAAAGAAAGAGAACTTGAATCCCTTACTTTGATGAAAAAAATTGAAATTCTAAAAAAGTGAATGACGAAAATCTTCATTTTAGCATCAACACTTTCTTTATCTTTTTTTAGCGGCTTGAATATCGGTAATGCAGCCACGGAAAACTTCTCCCCAACAACAAACGCTATTGTACAACACAGTGATCATTTAGCAGAAGGAAACTCAAAAGATAATAATAAACCTCCAGGAAGCAACGGTTCTCAGGACGATAGTGGTTCTGGTGGTAGTGGCTCTGGCGGTAGCGGCTCTGATGGCAACGGCTCTGGCGACAGCGGCTCTGATGGCAACGGCTCTGGTGGCAACGGTTCTGGTGGCAACGGTTCTGGTGGCAACGGTTCCGGTGGTAACGGTTCTGGTGGTAATGGTTCCGGTGGTAACGGTTCTGATGGTAACGGTTCTGGTGGTAATGGTTCCGGTGGTAACGGTTCTGGTGGTAATGGTTCCGGTGGTACAGGCAATTAAATGAAGCAAACAACAAAACAAATAATAACAGGTACATTTCTAGCGACAGCAACATCTTTTATTTCGACGCATGCCTTTGCAGAAAGTGATAATTTAGCGACAGTAAATGCAACAAACTTAAATATACGTGAACAACCTACAACTCAAGGGAAAGTTATAGGAACAGTAAAAAAGGGAACAAATGTACAAGTTTTAAGTAAGGAAAAAGAATGGGCTAAAATTTCTCATGATGGAAAAGAGGGATATGTCACATTACAATTTTTAGGATTTTCAAATGGAAATCCAAACGTTGAACAAAAACAACAATTAACGATTAATAATGGACAAAAAGAAGAGGGAATTGTTACGGCAACTCGTTTGAATGTACGTAATAGTCCAGCTCTAGGTAGTTCAATGATTGGTTATGTTCAAAAAAATGAAAAAGTAACGGTATTAGGAAAAGCGAACGGCTGGGCAAAGATTGAATATAAAGGAAAAGAGGGGTATGTATCTTTAGAGTTTTTAAAATTTGGAGATGCAATTCAAACACCTGACACTTCTGGTCAAAAGCAACAGCAACCAACAATCAAAAATGGAATACAAGAATTAGGGACAATCAATGCAACAAGTCTCCGAGTAAGAAGCGCAGCGAATACAAGTGGCTCGGTTTTAGGGAACCTAAAAAATGGTGAAAAAGTAACAGTACTAGGAAAAGCAAACGGCTGGGCGAAAATAAGCTATCAAGGAAAAGAAGGTTATGTGTCGTTAGAGTTTGTGAAGTTAGAAGCAGGAAAACAAGAAGAAATAACGAATTCCCCGAAAGAATTCTCCTTCCTCAAGCGTGTGAAGGGCGTAGCCCAACGGTAGATGTCCAATTCATTAGTAAATTTACGTATCGATTTTGCATTTAAGCAGTTATTTGGCACAAATGGGAATGAAGATATTTTAGTTGCCTTTTTAAATGCCATATTAAAAGATTCTTTAGAATCACCTATTGTTTCCCTACAATTAGAAGATCCACATTTGCTTCGAGAATATGAAGAAGATAAATTATCGATTTTAGATATTTCGGCTACATTAAATACAGGAACAAAGGTAAATGTAGAAATACAATTGAATAATAATCACGATATGATCAAACGCAGCTTGTATTGTAAATGTCAAGATGATCATGTACATTTTCACTTGTTTAAGCATGCACAAATTTAAATGATACCAGAAGAATTCGAGAATGCTAGATTTGATAACTACGTGCAGGAATCACCTATACAGAAATTACTTTACCGGGCGATGGTGGATTACTTGAAAGAATTCGAACGTATTCGAACAAGCCGTATCAACAGTATTGGTTTTATCGCGGAGTTCGGAGAAACAAGGCTGAAGAATCTTCCCTATGAGCAACGTGCGGAAATGCGAAAAAAGAACAATTCGTATGGGCTTGGGAAAACACATTTACATGTGGCTGCTGCGAAATTCGCCCTGAAACGATTTAAGCTGCCAGACGAACGAACAGGACGTTTGCGAGGGATTCGGACACTAATTGTCCAAGATGTGAATATAATGGCTGAGATTCAGCATGCGATGTTTTTAAACGATAATAAAAAGCGCTACTATGAGTTGCTGCATGATTTGACCGCTTGTGATGTTCTTGTTTGGGATGATTTAGGAAAGAGCAGACATAGTGAAGCGAAAGAAGATGTGTATTATCAAATATTCAACGGTAGGTATCTGAAAAACTACGATTAAGTGTGGAAGGTATTAAATATTCTTGAGGGAGAATTGTATGTAGCTGGATTTAAGAAAAAACAGTTGGCTGATTATTGGGGAGTTAAACCTGCTACCGTGACCAAAGTTTTCAAAGGAGCTAATGATATAAGTTTCGGATATCTTTCGAAGACGCTTATCTTATTAAAGAAGAGTTTAATTTCACAGGCGAAAGTTGTTACTGAATATGTAACAAGCACAGACCCTAAACCTGAAAATTTAAGGGAAGCTATGGAAGATTTAGCTATCAGAGGTAAGTTCGAATTACTGAAAATGATTGTAGATCAAGAAATCCATTCTGACGTTTCCGAAAACAGAGAATTTGCAGAAGTATACGAAATAATTTTCCGGAGATATCATGATGGATTGAGTGCTTCAACTTATTTCAAATTATTAAGACAAAAGAATAAAAATGTTAAAACAATTGAAATGGAAGTTTTGACTGAAATCTTATTATGCCAGGCGCAATATCAGTCTGGGAATTACAAAACGCTATACGAGAGACTGATAGCAGTTAGTGAAAAAATAAATGATATAACAAATAAATTTATAAAAGAATGTTTGTTACTAAGATATAAAGAAGCGATAGCAGTAACTTCTTTACAAGGTGGTGAAGTGGTTGAATCTCGTTTGAAATGCCAAGAGCTATTATCTGAGTTGGAATGGGACGGGTTTTTCTCATTACCAAAACTAAATGCATATTTAAAAATTGGGGAATCGTTGATCTTCGAACCTGAAAAATACGAAAGTGCTAAACATTATTTAGAAAAAACCTTAGAATTATTAGGAGAACCTTCTTGCAAAGGATTTGAAATAAAATGGGAACTCGTCCAGCAAACCTTATCATTCTTGAAAATTCATTACCAAAGAGATCTGGATACCTTGGAATTTGTACACCCAAGCGAAAATGCATATTCAAAGATACTCGAAGGTGATATTTTAGGTGCTAAAAAGATTTTATTGGACTTAAAAGAAAAAAATGGAGAATGGACAGATATTCAGACGGCGTATTATGCTCTTACATGTGAAGGGAAAGAGAGAGAATCTCTACTACGAAAATCCTTGCTGATGTGCCAAAAATCTGGTAATATCCATTATTCTCAATTACCTAAATTTTACTTGGGTTTACTATAAGTGGAAATATTGAAAAAAATATTATCATTATTACCAATATTATTAGTAGCGGGGTTGTTCACTTTTTCTACTGATAACCAGCAAACAGCTAACAAACAAGAGGCATCTAAACCTGTCGTTCAACGTATGATGACTGACCCTGGTGGAGGCTGGTAAATGACAAAAGAGCAATTGGCAAAAGAACTAATGGTGAAGTGGTTTTTAGAAAATAAGGGGACTAATTCAGAAGAGGTTTTAAAAGAAATCACTTCTCATACATATAAAGAAGCAAATTTAAAAGAAGCTAACTGAATGACTTTTGGAGACAAATTAAAACAACTGAGGGGCAAGCGTACACAAGGCGATGTAGCTAACCTGTTAAACATATCAAGAGCAACATACTCACATTTAGAAAACAACCGAATTGAACCTAGTATGACTGTATTAAACGCTATCGCTGATTTGTTTTGTGTTTCAACAGATTATTTATTAGGAAGATCCTCGGATTCACGTTTAACTGAAGAGGAAGATAAAACAACTGATGAAATGGCTAGAAAATTTATGGAATTAGTAGCTGATTTACCTAAAGAAGAACAAGAAAACGCTTGGAAGCAGGCGGCAATGTACGTGAATTTTACTAAAAATCAAAAATAAATGAACAACATCTTAAGAAGTGAAAGAAAAAAGATGGAATTCACACAAAAGCAATTAGCTGAAAAGTTAGGCATATCAACTGTTTATGTTCGTAAGATTGAAAGTGGATATATACCAAGGCCAGACATAATGGTTAAGTATCAGGATGTTTTTAGCATAAGTGTTAAAGAACTTTTTCCTGATTATTTTTTGGTATTTTATGATAAAAAAATTATCATTTAAATGAATCAATTACAAGTTTTCAACAATAAAGAGTTCGGACAAGTTCGAACGGTGGTACAAGGTGAAGAAGTTTTATTTGTAGCAAAGGATGTATGTGATGCTTTTGGTGACACGAATTACAGACGTTCATTAAGTCGTTTAGATGAAGATGAAAAGGGTGTGTCACAAATAGCAACTCCTGGTGGAAAGCAAAAAATGACGGTTGTTAACGAGTCAGGATTATACAGCTTACTATTCTACATGCAACCTAAAAAGGGTGTATCACAAAATGAACACCTCGCAGCTGAAAGAGAGCAAAAGCTAAAGAACTTCCGTAAATGGGTAACAAGCGAAGTACTTCCTTCTATTAGAAAACACGGAGCATACATGACAGATCAAGCACTTGAACAAGCGGTAACTAATCCAGACTTCATGATTGGTCTTCTTACTAACTTAAAAGAAGAAAAAGCAAAACGAATTGAAGCTGAGCGAACACTCTTACAACAGCAACCATTAGTAACATTCGCAGAAGCGGTACAAGTATCAACAAACCTAATAAGCGTCAAACAGTTAGCGAACTTAATGAAGCAAAAAGGAATAGACACAGGGCAAAATAGACTCTTCGAATGGTTTAGAGAAAACGGATATCTTTGCAAGAAAAGAGGGAGTCTTTACAACACGCCAACGCAATATTCAATGGATTTAGAGTTATTTGAATCACAAGAATATGTAAGAACAAATAGTATAGGCGAGTTCGTAACATCATTTACTACAAAAGTTACAGGGAAAGGTCAGCTTTACTTCATTAATAAGTTTATTGGAAAGGAAGCGGTGTAAATGTTCCTATCAACTTTGATAGGAGGTGACACCATGAATAGAAGAGAGATTGCTAAAGAACTAACCATCGCGTTCTTACAAAATCAATCAACTCAAGTACATAGTATCGATGATGCTGTACATGTTTATGAAAAGTTCCACGAAGCCGTTCATAGGTCTGAGCACGTTAAAGACCATCTTTGGATTGAAGCAGAAGATTTCATTCGTAATAAAAAATAAATGGATAAACAGCAGCGTGCTGAATACGAACAGAAACTCGCATGGATCATAAAGGATTTAAGAGCTAGAGACGTACATAACAGCGCGGAAGTCGTTGCTATTCAACATTATGAGTTTATCACTCTAGCTAAATAGATGAAAAAAGAGACGTACGAATTAAGTGAAGAGTTAATAAAAAGGGAAGGCGTTTCTTCTCTGAATGTAAATCCACATGAGGATTGTGTAATTACAACTGGAACAGAATCTTTAAAAATAACTGGTCCAGCTGTAATTATAATCAATCAAGATTAGATGAAAAATACAGGAATCGTAAGAAGAATTGATGATTTAGGACGCGTGGTAGTGCCAAAGGAATTACGAAATACATTAGGTTTATCAGAAGGAACTCCAATTGAAATTCATGTGGATGGGGGGAATGTTGTCCTTAAAAAACAAGAGAATATTTGTGTGGTAACAGGTGAGATATCTGAAACGAATATGTAGTTGGATAGAACCCCTAATGGAGACATAAAAGTTGGAACAAGCATCCCACTCTTTCATCATAAACAGCCAAAAAGTACTATAGAACATTGGACACAAGCATCAACTGTATATACTGGCTTCAGTAAGATAGATACGAAGTTAACAGGCTTTATGACAGCTTCCAAAGCAGAAATCATTTTAATTGGGAAAAAATTAGCGCAAGAAGCAAATTGGTTGCAGGAGCTTGATTCTTCTTACCGTGATCCTTACGCTACCATTAATGCTAAAGTAGTACTTGTTGATGGACCTGTAGAAGAAATTTTTACAATTAATAAGCCAGATAAACCATCACTACCATCTTATATAAGTAGTGTAATCGAATCCTCCATTCAAAATAATCAATCCGTTTCTTCTACGATTCAACAATTAATGAGAGAACAAAATGAAGAAGGAATGACACAAATTGTTCCAGTTATCAAAAAAACAAAGAATGAAATTGACACGATAGGAATTGCACTTTTAGATCGACAAGGAAAATTTTCAACTCGTATCCCTAAAAAAAATGTTAAATTCTTCAATCTTATAAATAAGTCAAAAAATACAGGCCGGATAATACTACACCTTGAGCTTCCTCCTAAAAAATCCAACAAAAAAACAAACACTTCTATCTTGGTACAAAATGCGACAAGGAAGGTGGATGTTAATTTTAAAAACGGAAAGTTTGTATTTAATCTCGATATAAACGCTAATGTAGCCTTAGTAGAAAAAACCAATGCGAATTTAATTAAGGAGCATTATGATAATAAAAAAAACATAAATAATTTAGAACACGCTATCGAAAAAGAAATTAATAAGGAACTACAAAATATGTTGGATGAAATACAGCAGAATAAAATTGATCCAATCGGATTATCCCTATATGCTAGAGCTTTTCAATATAAAGAGTGGAAAAAACGAAAAGAAGATTGGTTGCAAGCGTTAGCAGAGGCTAAAATAAATGTAAAGACACATGTCAAAATAAAAGATACCGGAACCGTTAGAAATTAAGTGCCGTGGATTCAAAATGATAAATCAAGTATTAATTATGTAATTGGCAAAGATTTATTAGATGCTTATCTTAATTTCAAAAATCAACGATTAAATGGAGAAACTGCAAAAGTGAATGATTCAAAAAATGAGCAGAACACATAAATGCGTAATAATCAAACAAATAGTCCTCGAAAAGGTACAGGTGGCCCAGGAGGAATGGCAGCTCCTGGAGAAAAGCCAAAGAACTTTAAAAAGCCGTGGGGAAAGTTAATTGCTTATTGTAAACCGTATTTACCAGCGATTATCTTTGCACTTGTATTGGCAGCTGTAGGAACCATTTTCACTATCATTGGACCAAATATGCTTAGTGATATAACCGATTTAATTACAGAGGGTATTGCAGGTAAGATTGATATTACCGCTATAGGAAATATTGCTCTACTTCTTGCTATTTTGTACGGACTGAGTTTTATATTCAGCTATATTCAGTCGTTTATTATGGCTACTATTACTCAGCGAGTATCCAAGCGATTACGTACGGATATTGCTGACAAAATCGATAAATTACCATTAAAATACTTTGACTCTACAACCTATGGAGATGTGCTAAGTCGTGTAACGAATGATGTGGATATGATTGGTCAGACGTTAAATCAAAGTGTTGGTTCGTTAGTGACAGCGGTCGTTATGTTCTTAGGGTCTTTAATTATGATGTTCTCTATTAATGTTACGATGACACTTTCTGCTATTGCTGCAACAGCCATTGGGTTTGTATTAATGATTCTCATTATATCTAAGTCTCAAAAATATTTCATACGCCAGCAGAAAGACCTTGGTAGAATGAATGGTCATATTGAAGAAATCTACTCAGGACATGATATAGTGAAGGTTTATAACGGTGATAAAGAAGCCAAGCAACAATTTAATAAAATCAATGAAAGCCTTTTTGAAAGTGCGTGGAGATCACAGTTTATGTCAGGGATGATGATGCCCCTTATGATCTTTATTGGAAATTTAGGATATGTTGTTGTTTGTGTAGTAGGTGCTACACTAGCCATGAAAGGTACCATTACATTTGGTGTTATCGTTTCATTTATGGTTTATATTCGCTTATTTACGCAGCCATTGTCTCAGTTAGCGCAGGCAGCAACAAGTTTACAGTCAACTGCTGCAGCAAGCGAACGTGTATTTGAATTCTTAGACGAAGATGAACTTGAAGACGAAAGTGATAAAGAATCTATATTAAATACCAATGTTGTCAAAGGTAATGTGGAATTTAAAAATGTTAAGTTTGGATACACGAAAGAGAAGCTTATTATTAAAGATTTCTCTGCTCATATAAAAGCCGGCCAAAAAGTTGCAATTGTCGGACCTACCGGTGCTGGGAAAACAACGCTTGTTAACCTTCTGATGCGTTTTTATGAAGTTGATAGCGGTGAAATAAAGATTGAGGGTGTACCGACTAAGTCGATTACTCGTAAAAATGTTCATGATTTATTCTGTATGGTGTTGCAAGATACTTGGTTATTTGAAGGTACGATTAAGGAAAATATAATTTATAACAAAGTAGATGTAGCTGATGAAGAAGTAGTTGCGGCTTGTAAGGCAGTAGGTTTGGACCATTTTATTAGAACTTTGCCTAAAGGTTACGATACAGTATTAAATGATAAAGCGAGCTTATCTGTAGGGCAAAAACAGCTTCTTACTATTGCAAGGGCCATGGTAAAAAAAGCCCCGTTACTAATTTTAGATGAGGCTACTAGTTCGGTTGACACTCGTACTGAAGCGCTTATTCAAGAAGCAATGGATAAATTGATGGTGGGTAAAACATCATTTGTGATTGCACACAGACTTTCAACAATTAGAAACGCCGATTTGATTTTGGTTATGAAAGACGGAGACATTATTGAGAGTGGTAATCATGAAGAATTGATTGCAAAGAAAGGATTCTATGCGGGTCTATACAATAGTCAGTTTGAAGATGCATCTTAAATGTTAAAAATATTTAAATACTTAAAACAAAAAGAATGGATTTTTATTGTTGCTAGTATTGTGTTCATTGTAGGTCAAGTTTGGTTAGATTTAAAGCTACCAGATTTTATGTCTGAAATTACGACCCTTGTACAGACAAATGGTAGCGAAACGAGCGAGATATGGCTAGCGGGAGGAAAGATGCTTTTATGTGCTCTCGGTAGTATGATTTTGTCAGTTGTAGTTGGTTATTTTGCGGCAAGAGTAGCAACTTCTCTTTCAAAAGAATTGAGAAAAGGGGTATTTAATAAAACGTTATCTTTCTCTATGGAAGAAATTAATGGTTTTTCAACGGCAAGTCTTATTACTCGTTCTACTAATGATATAACGCAAATACAGCAAACTGTTGCAATGGGTCTTCAAGTTATGATTAAAGCACCTATCCTTGCGGTTTGGGCCATTTTGAAAATTACAGGGAAAAGTTGGGAATGGTCAGCGGCAACAGGAGTAGCTGTCGTTGCTTTGCTTGTTATGATAGGCAGCATCATCATTTTTGTACTACCAAAGTTTAAAGTAGTTCAAAAAATGACAGATAATCTGAACCTAGTAACAAGAGAAGGTTTAACTGGTATTCATGTTGTTCATGCCTATAACGCACAAGAGTATCAGGAGAGAAAATTCGAAAAAGCAAATAAAGATTTAACAGATACAAATCTTTTGGTAAACCGTCTGATGGCCATTATGCAGCCGGGTATGGGTTTAATTATGTCAGGTTTAACTCTTGCTATCTACTGGATTGGGGCTCATTTGATTATGAACGCAGGTGGAATGGATAGAATCGGTTTGTTCAGTGATATGGTGGTATTTTCATCTTATGCAATGCAAGTGGTTATGGCGTTTATGTTATTAGCAATGACGTTCATTATGATACCAAGAGCATCTGTATCTGCAGCACGTATTAATGAAGTACTAGATATGCCTCAGACAATTACCGATGGAGAAGTACAATCGTCACCTAAGGGAATAGAAGGTGAAATCGAACTGCGTAATGTTAGCTTTAAATATCCTAATGCAGGAGAATATGTTTTAAAAGATATTAGCTTTACGGCACATAAAGGTGAAACTGTCGCTTTTATTGGCTCTACTGGTAGTGGTAAAAGTACGCTGATTAATTTAATTCCAAGGTTTTACGACGCTACTGAGGGAGAGGTTATAGTCGACGGAATCAATATAAAAGAATATTCACAAGAAGCTCTTCATAATAAGTTTGGTTACGTTTCTCAAAAAGCCGTATTATTTTCAGGCACAGTAAAATCAAATGTTGCCTACGGGGATAATGGCCAGATCTCGTCAACAGATGAGGATATCAAAAAAGCGGTGGAAATTGCTCAAGGAAAAGAATTTGTAGAGAAAATGGATGGCGAATATAATGCTGATATTGCCCAAGGTGGTACAAACCTTTCTGGAGGTCAAAAACAACGCCTTTCTATTGCAAGAGCAGTGAGCAGAAATCCAGAAATCCTAATTTTTGATGATTCGTTTTCTGCCCTAGATTATAAAACAGACCGTCAACTTCGTTCTACCTTGAAAAAAGAAACGAAAGGTACAACCACTTTGATTGTAGCACAGCGAATTGGAACAATTAAAGATGCTGATAGAATCATCGTACTTGACGAAGGGAAAATCGTTGGTATGGGAACACATGGTGAATTGTTGGAAACTTGTAAGACTTATCAGGAAATTGCCTATTCACAACTATCGAAGGAGGAGCTGGGAAATGCGTAAGTGGGAGATGAATGTCCACAAAAAGTATGGGAATCATTCAATGAAGGAAAAGGCACAGCGGCTGATGTATTTAACGCTGTATTAGGTGACCTTCAAAAGATGGATGACAAAGTAAAGGCAAACCAGATTGGTGTTTCTTTATTTGGCGTGAAATGGGAAGACATGGGCGCTGAAGCTGTACTTAGTTTAAATAATGTACATGGTGGTCTTGGTGATGTAACGGGACGTATGGATGAAATGAAGAAACTTCAGGAAGAATCTTTAGGGCAACAATTTCAAAAAGCATTAAGAGAAACACAGGCTGCGTTAGAACCACTGGGGAAGAAATTTGCAGAATTAGCTAAAGAGATTTTACCTCCAATAGTAGATGGGATTAAATCTGTAATGGATTGGTTTCATAAATTGTCTGAGGCAGATCAAACGCTTTTAATAGTGATGGGATTATTGAGCACCGCGTTTATTATTCTAACTCCAATTGTGGCAGCTCTTGCTGTTTCATTTGGTGCGTTGAATCTTGCATTTTTACCTGTGATAGCTACCATTGCAGCAGTTTCCTTAGTGATAACTGGTATTATTATGTTAATAAAAAATTGGGGTGCTATAACGGATTGGCTTTCTGAAAAATGGTCACAATTTAAAGATTGGTTTAGTGAATTGTGGTCTAGTTTAGTTCAGTCCTGTAGTGATGGGTGGTCTTCCACAGTTGAGTATTTCTCAGAAGCTTGGTCTTCTTTTGTCGAAATGATGCATGAATTCTTTGATCCAATAGGTCAATTTTTTAGTGATGTATGGTCAGGAATTGTCGAAACAGCGTCATCTTGGTGGTCGATATCCCGAGGTATGCAACAAGTAGATGGAAAACCGTACTACTTTAGTTATGAGAGTGAACCAAAGAGCGGTTGGATGAAGTTAGAATATGACTGGTATCTGTTACATCCAACTGGTGCCTTACAAACAGGAGATTTTACCTATAAAGACAAGGTTTTCTCTTTTAATAAAGATGGAGAAATGATAAAAGGTTGGATCACATTAGAATCTCTTGTAAAAAAAGTATATCCAGAACCAGATTTAAAGAAAGTTTTACGAGCAAAGCGCGTAAATACTGGTGAATTAATAGAAGTAACAGGAAAAGTTGGTTCTTGGTATGAAGTAAAATATAAAGGTGAAAAAGGGTATGTACGTATCCATGATGCCATTATTTTTGACCAAGAAGCAAAGACACCGTTATCTTTATTAGACGGTAAATTGAAAATTTTTGAAGGTGTTTTTAACTACATCAAAAGTGACGAACCCTTACTCAATAATACATTAAAAACTCTACAGGATTTAGAAAATAGTACCACTGATTCAATTGAATTGATGAATAATGTTGCAAAAGACGCTGAAGATGCGAAACGTGACCTAGAAGAACAAAAAAAACAAATACTAGAATTCGATCAGAAGATGAAGGTGTTGCAGCAAAAAATAAAAAATGATGTGGACCGTTTAACAAAAGAAGATATGCATCAACTCTTTACTATGTTTATTGCTGACGCGGAAAGAGTTGGTATATACACGGAAGAACAACTTCTACGAGGATCTCAACAGGGCTCTCATTACAGAGAAAATCTAAGCTTTGAAACAGAGCTTAAATATAATATACGAGGGGGAATTAATATGAAATTAATAGAAGCGCCGATTGAGGAATTTAAAAATAAAGTTATTAAACCATCAAATTATTTGATACAAAATGTTGACGATTCAAATTTTCTTTTACATCGAGAATTAAAAGAAAATGAGATATCGCACTTTATAGAACACGACACATTTCACTATAAAGGGAAAACTTATTTATGGATAATAGCCAATTTCCCATCAGAGGACGCAGCAAAAAAAGCAATACAAACATACTGGAATGCTACTAAACAACTAAACGATATTACGAAGTAAATGGAAGATAAACGAAAATCCTTGTTTATTGTGTTTGTCATTTTAGTTATAGGTGTGACAGCTTTTAATATTTATTTGAGCAAAAAATCAATGAGTGATGGTAAAGAAAAGCAGTTAAAACTTTCAAATGAATTACTAACAAAGCAAAATGAAGACTTAAAAAAACGATTGGATAAGGTGCTTCCTTCCGCACAAGAACAACAGAGAAGGGCATATTTATCGACAGCCGAAGCGTTTATACAATTATCATTTCACAGAGAAAAAGAAGGATACAGCGAGCGAAAAGAAAAGGCAAAATCCATTATGAGCGAAGAACTTTTACAACAATTTTATCCAACTGATAAATACGAATTAGGAGATACGTATAAAACGAAACCAATAGAAATGAAGTTTTATTTACAAGAAAATGAACCCGATAAAGAGGAGGTAAATGTGTTAGCTGAATTTATAAATGTCACGACAGATTCAACGCAAAACCGAGAAGAAAAAGTAAACAATGTGTTACGAATCATCATGAAAAATGATAAGAAAACATGGCGAGTTACAAGTGTGGAAGAGTTAAATATGAAAGTTTTATAAATGTTACTAATAGCTCTCACTGTAACCATACCTCAGTTAACAACCACCGTATATGGCGCGGGGGGACATGATAACGAAAATAGGGTAGTAACAGATCAGGATCGAGATAAAGAAAATAATCAGGATAAAAGAAGAGAAGAACAGAGAAAAAGGCAAGAAGAGCTGAAAAAATTGATTCAACATGTTGTCAAAGTAGAGATTAAAGAAGAGGCAGTTGCATCCCAAGAAGCTTTGGAAACATTACTCAATAAATTACCAATTTCTATTTTAGAAATGTATCAAGCAATCGGTGGAAGAGTTGTTGTGGTGGATGGTGATATTACAAAGTCTGATGAACTAAAAGGCCTAACAGAAAAACAGGTAAAAGATAGTGAAGGAAATACAGTGTTTTTAAATCAATATTATGTATATGCAAAAAAAGAGAAGACTCCTGTACTTGTCATCCAAGCTTCTGAAGAGTATGGACATCAGATAGAGAAGGATAAAAATGTCTATTATGAAATTGGAAAAATGATGGTCCGTGACGTATTAAAACCTGAAGTGATTGAAAGTCAAACATTTATCGATGTGCTAAAGAAAATACAAGCCGATGAAGATGCTTCTCACCTATTATTGTCTCACATATTCGTTAACATCTTGTGTGAATTTACGAATATCCATTTGTTCTTTTTCACCGTTTTTATTGTAAATATCGAAAGCTAAATGATAAAACGAAGTATTCCTAAAATTACGAAAATAGTTCCGGTAGCATTTGTTTTGAGTACGTCTTTCTTAGTAACACCTATTCAGTCTTCGGCTGAGGCTCATCTAACAAGTAAAGTTACAACGAATTCTGAGGTGTCAGAAGGGCTATTAGGTTATTATTTTAACGATTTGGATTCTAAAGATTTATTATTTATGACGAATCAGCAAACAGGAGATTTATCTACATTACCAAAAGAAGTAAATGATTTTTCAGACAAAAAGCAAAAAAATGTGCAATCTGCTTATTGGCACGGGAGAATTCGAGTTGATGAAGCTGGCGAATATGTTTTTACCACATCAGCAAATCAATATGTGAAATTTTTGGTTGATGGGAATCAAATGATTAATCATTCCGATAGTCAGCAAAAAATTAAATTAGAAAAAGATAAGTTCTATGATATTAAAATAGAGTATCAAAATGCCTCCCACGACAATCAGAATTTTGATTTAAAGTTATACTGGACTACTCCAAGTAATAAAAAAGAACTCATTCCTGCTAAACACTTATTTTTACCTGACATGAAAGAAAATCCAACTCAGTCTACTCTAAAAAGCAAAGATAAGCGGGTTAGAGTGGCCAGATCCACTTTAGCGAATGAACCTACTAAAATAGCAGATGCCGATAATGATGGAATCCCAGATTCATTAGAAGCGGGGGGATATACGGTAGATGTAAAGAATGGAAAATTATTAGTTGTGCCATGGCTGGAAAGCCTGCATGGTAAAAAAGGATTAACAAAATATTATTCCTCTCCCTTAAAGTGGAGTACTGCGTCTGATCCGTATAGTGACTTCCAAAAAGTAACTGGAATGATTGATAAACAAGTAAAACACGAAGCAAGAAATCCATTAGTAGCCGCCTATCCGATTGTAAATGTAGATATGGAACAAATTGTGCTGTCTAAAAATAAAACAGTTTCTATCACGGATGGAGCATCGAAGAGTAACACTGTATCAAAAAGTACGTCAACAAGTACAACAAATTCTACTACAGCATCGGTCAGCGCGGAAGTAAGTGCCTCCTTGTTTGATTTTGGAGCGAAAGTATCCACATCATTTTCATCAGAGCATTCTTCAACTGTAGCAATTGACAATTCAAAATCTGATACTTCCGAGTCTAATTGGTCAAAAACAATCGGAATTAATACTGGTGAATCAGCGTATTTAGCGGCAGGAATTAGATATACTAATCTTGGGACGGCACCTATTTATGATGTAAAACCAACAAATACCATAGTATTAGGAAATAACCAGCCAATTGCAACTGTAAAAGCAAAAGAGAATCAACTAGCAAATGTAATTGAGCCGGGTGATTATTATCCTGCTAAATCACAGACCCCTATCTTATTAAATGCAAAAGATGATTTTGGTTCTAGTCCCATTACACTTAATCTGGATCAAGTAAATCTTCTTGAGAGAGAAAAAAAATTAAAAATAGACACAGACCAAGTGTCGGGGAAAATTGGAAAACAACAAATGAATGGTGACATAATAACTGAAGGGGATTGGTCTACAGCTATTCCTCAAATAAAGAAAACAACTGCACGTATTATTCTGAATGATTATACGGACGACAAACCGATCGAGCGACGTGTAGCAGCCATTGATCCAAAAGATCCGCAAGAAAGAACAAAGCCAGAAATAACATTGAAAGAAGCAGTAAAGTTAGCGTTTCCTGATATAACTGAGCAAGATGGTAAGTTATATTATAAGGGACAAAGTTTGAAAGATGCGTTTGAACTTGTATTAGACACAAACACAGCGAATAATATATCAAGTCAGTTAAATAAAATGACGGATAAAGATATTTATAACGTGAAATTGAATGCACAAATGAATATTATGATAAACGCAAAAGAGTCTAACCTTGTTCCGAGCATAGAACCTATTTTGGGTGAACGCGCGATTACTGTTACTCCGAATCCTAAAGCACCAGCAGATGTTCAATATTTATTAAGAGACCTTACTCCTAACACTGGGAGTACACAAATTGTAAATTCAGGAACGAACACCCCCTTTAAACTAGAGGTGTCAGGAGATAAACACTACCATCTTATTGCGAAATTACCTAATGGGCAGGAATATATTGTGTATGATCATGTTAAAGGATATATATATAACTTGAGACAGGCAGTAGGCGATCTGTTCCAATCATATAAGCGCGGACCAGGTTTATCGGATTTTGTAACTCAAGACTATCTTGATACACTGCAAGCAGGTATAAATACACTTGGAAACGTGCAGATGAAGAATGGCTTTACGGCGGAGATTAATAAGGCGCAGATTTTATTGAACTTAAAACCCAGTTTTATAAGTTACTATTACAAGAAAAGTCATAATGCCTATACATTTGAATTTAAGACTAATAATAAAGCGCCGGAAAATGTAACTTATAAATTGTCAGATTTATCGAAACCTATAAATAAATCATGGACAACCATTGGGAAAATAGAGCCAAATAAAGCATGGTGGTTAGATAATCTTGAAAAAGGTAAGAAATACAGCCTTATGGCACAGTTGCCAGATGGAAAAGAATATGTACTATATGAACAAAAATAAATGTCAGATTATGCAAAAGACATGTTTGTCAGGTTATCCGAGAATTACAACATAACACTGGTAGAGTGGAATCATGATGTAGACCATGTTCATATTTTGTTCAAGGCACATCCGAATACAGAAATTAAAATTGGTGTTTCACACCTTCACATTTTTGAGGAAGGAGTCTTCTGTCGGAAAACGATAAAAACACAGAGAAAATGAATGTTTTTGAACAGGTTCAAAAATAGATTACACTGTGCAAGCGGACTTCAACTACTCATTTTCGCAATTGAAACATTGCGGAATAATGGCATTCATATTCCAAGGGAATATATTCAGCACATCTCTCCATTAGGCTGGGAACATATCGCACTTACAGCGGATTATATTTGGAATTTAAATCAAAAAGCGAATTTTGAAAACTTACGGACATCACAAAAAAATAGAATAAAGAAGTAAGTGTATTCTAATGGTTCGAAAAGCTTCTTTTTAAGGGGGATTGATTTTATGGAAGAGGACGTTCGAATATACAAGACTAAAAAAAATATTTCAGAAGCACTAATTATCCTGTTGAATGAAAAAGATTTCAATCAAATTACAATAAAAGACATTTGTAGCCGTTCGTTAATTAGCAAATCCACTTTTTATAGTCACTTTGTAGATAAGTATGATTTGATGGAGAAAATAGTAAATAAATATGCCGTTTTTTTTAAAAATGAAATAAAATTACGCTTTAAGTCTGGGAATCAAGGCAATGTTGCTCAAGTACTTGAAATGATTATGGACCAAATTGCTGCAAATAAGACAGAGATTGCTACACTGTTAAATGTACATGTCCCTTTTGCAGATTTACGTGTTGAATTGGAGACAATTTTATACCAAACCTGTCTTTCTTACTTGAACGAAAAACTAAGCGATTCTAGTGCCTCTATTGACTATCTGGCTCAATTGTACACCGCAAATGCTATGGTGCACATAAACTGGACTTTAAAAGGTGATAAGGATAGAAGTGCAATTGAGCTTGCCCATAAAATGCAACAGTATGTTTTTGAACAGGTTCAAAAATAGATGTTTAAAAACTATGTTAACAATGAACAATTTAACTTGCAAATCAATCGTTTCTTAAATGATTACTATCAGGAGGATGAAAGGGCAAACAGTGATTTAAAAGGTATTATTCCAAGACTAACCGATATAGAAAGCTGGTATGAAACTTGGCTGGAATATGCGATTAAGCGAGAAGAACAGTACCATTATGATCTTGCATCTGTCTACTATCAAGCTGCTGAATTTTATCTAACTCCATCAGATCCTAACAAAAATAGAATGTATCAAAAATATCGCGAGACCTTCTATAAAGGTTTTAGTGATTTTGACTATGAACCCTATCAAGTTCCATATGAGAATTCCTTACTTCCAGCAGTTAAATTAATTGAACCTGGTGCCAATAAAACGTTACTGGTATTTGGTGGCTATGATTCCTATATGGAAGAAATGGTTAAGATGATGAATTTCATTAGAGGAATTGACTATAATATTATCGTCTTTGATGGTCCTGGGCAAGGGTCAGCATTAAAAAATGGTTTGAAATTCATTCATAACTGGGAAAAACCAGTTGCTGCAATAATTGACTACTTTAAATTAGATCGTGTCAGCATTATGGGAGCTTCCTGGGGAGGCTATTTAGCAATGCGTGCTGCTGCATTTGAAAAAAGGATTGACAAAGTAATTGCATTTAATATTTTCTATAGCGGTCTTGATGCATTAAAAATTCGGATGCCGGATGACGTCTGGAATAGGCTGACTACCCTTTTGACTGCTAATAAAGCAGCTGATGTCAATGCAATGATTGAAAATATGATGGCCACAAATATCGACTTAAAGTGGAAAATTATAAAAGGTATGGAAAATACAGGTGAGAAAACACCATTTACATTGATTGAAAATTTTGAGAAACATACGATGGCTGGAATCAGTCAGTTTATTAATCAGGATGTATTGCTTCTGGCTGGAGAAGATGATCAGTATGTTCCAATCAGTCGTCTACCGCAAATCCAGCATGAACTGTGTAATGCAGCTTCAATTACTACGAAAGTCTTTACCAAAGAAACCGGTGGTGAACAACACTGTCAGGCTGGCCATCGAGACTTGGCTTTTAATGAAATGAAAAATTTTCTTAAATAGATGGCAATTGGAATTGGATGCAGTGTAACTATTTTAGAACTGAACCAAACACAAATAACATTTTTAAAAGAGAGATATAGAAATGATCCTGTTGAAGTTATTGAATCTAATACTCAAAACTTAGAAAAACATATACAAATAGCCGACTTATTTATTTCAACAATCTTAATACCAGGATCTAAACCACCGAAAATTGTAAAAGAATATATGGTTCAATCCATGAAGCCCGGAAGTGTTATTGTGGATATTGCAATAGATCAAGGTGGTACGGTAGAGACAGTCGACCATTATACAACTCATGATAATCCTATATTTATTAAACATGATGTAATCCATTATGCAGTACCCAATATGCCTGGTGCTACTCCACGTACTTCTACCATGGCCTTAGCAAATGGAAATATTGAGTATTTACTAGCAATAGCTAAAAGTGGATTAGAAAATGCAATTCAGCATAAACCAGCTTTGGCGACTGGTATAAATATTTATAAGGGTACAATAACTTATGAGAATTTAGGAACAACACTAGAATTAGATTATAAACCATTGAAAGAAGTGTTAGCATGAATGATTACCAAAATCTTACCACTTAACATTGGACAAATAAAAAAGGCTCAACAAATTCTTTATGGAAATGTTCGAAAAACGCCTCTAGTTAAATCATTTTATTTAACCAGTAAAACCGGTGGAGAAATTTATTTAAAGCTAGAAAACATGCAGTTAACAGGTTTTATATAAATGCAGTTACGTCAGCAAATGGAAATGACTGATAGAGTCGTCCACAACTTAGAACAACAATTAAGTACAGCGAAGCGTGTGTATGGTGAGAATTCTACTGAAGTGCAGCAACTTGAGGCTAAGTTAAATCAAGCGAAAACCACATTGAAACAATTCGAGAATTCATTGCAAAGTGTTGGAAGAAGTGGTTCGCAAGCCGCAGATGGTATGGCGGAGATAAATAAGAAATTAGATATGAATAATTTGATGGAATCCGCTGAAGTTCTTCAAGGGATGTCTGAACAATTGATTGAAATGGGAAAATCTATTGTAAATACAGCAATAGATTTTGATAGATCACAAAGAAAGATTCAAGCTTCTCTAGGTTTAACGGGAAAAGGTGCAGAAAATCTACAAAAAATTGCGGTTAACACTTGGAAAAAAGGTTTTGGAGAAAATCTTGAAGAGGTAGATAATGCACTGATAAAAGTCTATCAAAATATGCGTGATGTTCCACATGAAGAATTACAAGGTGCTTCTGAGAATGTTTTAAGAACAGCAAGTAAACTCCATGTACAGTTTACTAGTCGTTATTGGAATACACTTGGCTGTAATGGCATCACATTTGCTGATTTAGGGTTTGTGAGTACCATCGAAGCCAGCCGGGCCCAACCAGGAGTAAGTGGAATTTTAGAGAATTTTACAGGTGGAAATATTGGGGCTGGTATGAATATCGGCACCCCTAAAGAACGTGCACAGCAACTATTAAGGCAGTTAGAACACGTGTTACCGGGCATTTCCGCTACGTGGAATGGGAAAGTGACGAGAGACTACCGATTAGGTAATCCTTTTAGTTTAGGATCGTATTCTTATTATAAAGTAGGACAAAGGACAAAATTCGCGGGAATAGAAGGTCTACCAGAAGGAACAAATGGAAATTTACACTTTGCCGGAGAACAAACTGCTACTTTTGATCGAGCATCCATGAATGGAGCAATTATAACAGGAGAACGAGCTGCTCAAGAGATTTTAAGTAGTTTAAGCGCAAATAGTTTAGAAGAAGACGTTGAGTAAGTGAAAGCCCACGGCTCAACCGTGGAGGGTCATTGGAAACTGGGAGACTTGAGTGCAGAAGAGGAAAGTGGAATTCCATGTGTAGCGGTGAAATGCGTAGAGATATGGAGGAACACCAGTGGCGAAGGCGACTTTCTGGTCTGTAACTGATTGGGTCAGTTGGCATTTTTATTATTTCTTGCAGCGATTGTACTTTTTGTTTTACTAATAATTGCATTGTTTAGAAAGAAACCTAAGAAAAATCTTGTTATTGCAACGATATCATGTTTTGCATTGTCACTAATAATTGCTCCGTCTGCAAAAGTAAGTGAAGAAACTTCTAAACAAACAACTTTTTCTGAAGAAAAACAAGAACCTGAAAACGAAAATAAATCTCATGAGGAAGTGAGTAAATTTATAGACGCCGGAAATTATAGATTACATAACGCGGATAATGAAACGCGATTGGTTTATTATGATGCCGCTACATTTAGTGACAACTTTGATGGATTTAAATTTACTCTAAATCCACTAGCTGTTTCAAACAAAATGAAAACTGATGACGGAACAGATGTAGGCTCTTTAGGAACTGCATTTGTAATAGACAATACTTCCAACTCCAAATTTGTCTTCGATACAAATAAAATTAAAGTTTCAACCAATCAAAACAACACGCTCAAAATTCCAATTAAAGGTAATTTTATCGATCAGACTGAATTTATGCCTGGAGATAAAATAACAGACCCAACTAAAGGGATTATTTCATTCTTTGACTCTTCCCAAAAAAATTTAGAGTCTATTCAATGGGCTACGTTCTCATTTGAAATTTCCAAAAAAGATGGTAATAATAAAACTCTGAAAACAAAGCAATACCATATTAAATTTAATATAAATAACCATTATAATGCACCAGATTCAGAAAAGAAAAATAATAGTTCCGCATTATCTAGTAAAGGAAATCGCTCTAATCCAATATCAATTAATGAAATAGCAACAATTAACGACCTAATTTTAAATAGCGATGGTGGTACGTTCAAAAAATTTAATACCAAAATAGAATTATCTATAATAGAAGTTATTCGAGGAGAACAAGCTTATCAAATATTAAAAAAAGAAAATCAATTTAATAAACCTGCACCTGAAGGGAAAGAATGGGCACTAGTAAAGATTAAAGGTAAAGTTGTTGATTCAGAAACCCAAGATTATGAATACTTCCTATCTGACATGAACATTAATTTAGTTTCCAATGATGGTCGAGTATACAACCGCGAACTATCTGCTGTTACTCCTAATCAATTACATCAAAAATTATATCAAGGTGCTGAAGGCGAAGGTTACATTTCTCAAGTAGTTGATATTGAAGATAATTTCAAAATTCAATTCACCACTCATAAAAGTAAAAAAATATTCTTTAATTCTAAATAAATGGCAGAACAGTTAATAGCAACTGTATTTTCACAATCGACTCCCCTACCAGGACAAAACAATCGTTCAAGCGGAAATTTTAGTACAGAATTTCTTCCACCTGGAACACTATATTTAAAATGGATAATAACTGGTGGAGGAGATCCAGTTATTATTATCTTTAATGTTATGAAAGATGTATCTGCTGGTACAGATCCTGTTATTTTTTCCGGTGTATTGAGTGGGAATAGAACAAATGTCGTATCAGAAAGATCCTTTTATATTGCAAATCCTAAAAATGCTTTAGACCCATTTACTGTAAGCGTATATGCGATTTATTAGATGGTATCTATCGTGAGGCCTGATAGTAATGTAGGAGATGTAATTTACGGATATTGTAATGAGGAAGTAACAAAAGAAGAATTATTAGATTTTATTATGGATAAATTAGAAAAATCTGAAGCCTTGCAACAATAAATGGGAAGAATGACATTCATGCGCATTTTAAAACAGGCTTATCTTGAAATCTATAAAACAATGGGTGACGATATGGTTCAGTCTGCTGTCCCTTTACATGAAAAAAAATATATAAAGAAAAATGAAACACTTGCTACTTCTATGATGTTGGAACTTCGAGACCCTTTTTTACATTTGGATGGTCTTCCCGCCCCCTCTTCCTCACCTAAAATCGTCATTGTTGGGGCGGGACTAGCGGGACTAACTTGTGCGTATCGACTGAAGCAAGCTGGTTATCAGGCGACAGTCTATGAAGCAAACGAACGGGTAGGAGGAAGAGTTCACACACGCCGAGGAGACTTCGCGGACAATCAATTTGTAGAGGCTGGGGATCCACAGAAGGGTGCATATTTAATAGGGAACGGGAACTACTCAGCTGAATATGGAACAGAGTTTACTGTAACTGTAAAGCATACTGGCACAACTTTGCCGGGTGCTATTCGCCCTACTAATGACGAATATACGTATAAAGTAAAACCCCAAGTGAAAAAAGCAAAGTAAATGACTGAATATGTATATGAGAGGTGGATGTTTTATAGGACTTTTAGCAAGGATATTTTCTTTTCAGCCCTTAACTATAGTGGCAACTTAAAAATTACAAGTCAGATTTTGTGTATGTGTTGTAAGGGGTTATTTATTATAGCAAGTAATCAAGAAATTGTATTTTTCCCAGCAAAAGAGATTGTTAGAAGATGGTTAGCATCCGGGTATGTAGATAATCAAGTGTTTCATCCTACAACAGCGGGTTCTCCTCAAGGAGGGGTGATTTCACCTCTCTTGGCTAATATCGCCTTACATGGTATGGAGAAAGAACTCGGTATTAGATACAGTAAGAGTAACACAAAAAGACAAGGTACTATCTATAATATTCATGTCAAATGTACAAAGGCAATGGTTCGTTACGCAGATGATTTTATCATCGCTTGTCAAACCAAAAAAGAAGCCGAATCCTTGTATCGAGAGTTAGTACCATATCTCGAGAAGCGCGGAATTACATTAGCAACAGATAAAACCCGTGTTACTCACATTACTGAGGGTTTTAATTTTCTAGGTTTTCATATTAAACAATATGTGCAAGACAAGAATAAATTGTTAATAAAACCGTCAAAAACAAGCATTCAAAAAGCTAAGAAGAAAATTAAAACAACTTTCCAAAACTTGAAAGGGAAACCTGTTTATACGCTATTAACAAACCTAAATTCAATAATCCGGGGGTATGTGTATTACTGGAGACATGTAGTATCGAAAAAGGTGTTTTCATCGATTGATTACTTTATATGGGGAAATGTTGTACGACATGTAAAACATTTGCATCCAAAGAAAAGTTGGAAATGGATTGTAAAACAATATTTTCGAAAACCTAAACATGGAGGACATGATAAATGGGTTCTTACCTGTCCAAAGACACAGTATCAAATCTATAAAATGGTTTGGACCCCCATTGTAAGGCATATTGGAATAAGATACAAAAACAGCCCGGATAATCCTGAACTCTCTGATTATTTCGCCAAAAGAGATAAAAAAGATTTTGATAACAATAATACGCTAACTCGAATCAAGATTGCAAAGAAACAGAAATATATCTGTCCAATGTGTGAAGAGGCTCTACAAAATGGAGAAGCATTAGAAGTACATCATAAAGTTCCTAAAGCTTATGGGGGAACAAATGAGTATAGTAACCTTCAACTTTTACATATATCCTGTCACATTCAACACCATCAAAAACATCCTATCTTTCGAGAGAGAACATATATTTATAAGAAAGTGAACAAACATATTACTTTAACACCTCAAGAAAGAATCCAGTTAATAGAATGGCGTGTGATGTTTTGTGCAAGCAGCAATTCCTGAGTGGCTGTACCCCTAAATGGAATCGTGGAAGAATTAGAAGTCCATTTAATAGAAGCTGAAAACAAGGGGAAAAGTGTAGAGACTATTATTGGCAAAAGTCAAAAACAACATATGAAGAATATTGGAAAAGAACTACCTGTAGATAAAGAAGGATTGTTCGTATTAATTCCTGCAGCAATTCTAGTTATTCTCGCTTATATGTGCTTTGCTCCAGCTATTAGAGGACATTTCAAAATTTCACAAAACATATTGTTATTTGGATCATTACCCCTATTTCTGATCCTTTCTGTATTTGCAATTACACTATTCAAAGGGATTCCTAGAGTATATCCATCTACAAAAAGTTCACTATTTCTTGTAATGTTAACTAATTTTATTGCTATCGGAGTCTGGGTAGGATTCTATTTTTGGATGCATAAACAAATTGATACCGATTATTTTGTGGCAACTACACTACAAAATTATGGTATTGCGGCTGTTTGTATTCTGATTTTTATTATGTTTGCGTTGTATACAAAATCGTGGATTACGATTTTGGTAGCATTTTCAATGTGTATAGGTCCAATCTTAGAAAGGGTAATCCCAAGTGAAATAAATAAAGACCCACTGTATATTACAGTAACGATTATCGGTTGTGTTGTCATAGGTATTTGTTTAGGGATATATTTCTACAAAAAAAGAAAAAATCATGAAGTAAGCCATTAAATGAATGAAAAGTGCAAAAAAAGGATACCAAAAGTCCTACCTGTAGGAATTGCGATGGGGATTTTATTCAGTGCTAGCCCATTAGCAGGTCCATTAACGGAAAGTAAGGTTAAGGCAGATGTTGATACGTTTGGAACGATTGTTACAACATTTGGAAGTATCTATGATGCGTTTCTTGCAGAGCCATTTGGGAAATGGTTAGAAGAAATAGATGTAAAAAATACTTATAAAGCTTCTAATGAAAACATTGCTTACAAAGCTCCAACTTTTCAAAAGGGAGAATTTGGTATTAGTGTGTTTGATTTTTATAAAGATAAAAGCTTTAGCAAAAAGGTTAAAATTGCTTATGCCAATGGAAAAGTTGAATATAAAACAATCAAACATGGAGAACAAATTCGTATCAAGGATGCTGGTACAATTGTAGACCTAACTCCTGATGAAGCTGATCTATCTAAACATGATATTTTGTATATTACACAAAAACAATTAGATGAGGGAAATAGGGGTGTTTCACTTACGAATTTTAAAACCTATTATCTAAAAAGTGATAATAACGGTGGTAAAAATAATTTAGCAGATAGATTTGAAAAACAAGAATTTCCACATGCTTTTATTAAAGCCGGTTTGCGTGATGTTAGTTATATAGGAGTTGATCTTTTTAGTAAACTACCAGAAGAAAAACGAATATTAGCAACAATTACTTCACAGCCAGTAAGTAAAGAAGAAATGCTTTCTCTTAAAAATTCGGATACTGATACTATGAATTCTCGTATGGCTGATATTCTCACACATCATAAAGAAGGGGAGTACGCCTCTATTTCGGTGAAAATTAAAACCGGCGAGAGCTTCCTTCGAAGCTGGGAGGACGGTAGGCTTTCTAAAGCAGTTGGTGTGATTCCATTAGGCAGAGACCATTTTGACATTATTCCAATTAAAAAAGGATCTAACAAAGTTATTTTAAAAGAAAATTTACAATACATTCCAAGTGCACTAGGTTCTAAGGGGGGCTATTATAATACTATCGGTCCTGATAAAGTATGGACACTCCATGATACAGGGGAAAAGGGACTTTTTGTTCTACAAAATGACAAAGGGCAATATTTATCTGTGGATGATTCCTCAGCAAAGTTTACTGATCAGTATAAAGAGGCTTCTTTATTCAACGCTGATTTGAAGAGAGAGGAATGGAATAATTGGTTGATTAAGTGGTATCCGGGTAAAGAAAATGAAAAACCGAGATATGATGGAGTTCAAATAGTAACTGATGAAAAAGATCCAACTAAAAAGTTTGCAAAAAATTCTTCTGGGGACGTTATAAAAAACAGTTGGGTAGCATTTGCTACTAGTCATTATTATGCAGGATCTGATGGAGTTTTCGTGAAAGGTTGGCATGATATTGAAGGTAAGACGTATTATTTTGGTGGGGATGGCGCGTTCAAGAGAGGTTTAATTAACCCAGATATTGATGGTAAGCAATACTACTTTGATTATACAGGTGCTTTGCAAAAATCAGCATGGATAAATAAACAATATTCTGACCATACTGGAGCATTTGTTAAAGAAGGCCTACGAGAAATCGGTGGTGAAATTTACTATTTCCAAAATTATGATGTCACTACAAATGAACTACGTCTAGAAAATCAAAATATTATTCTTCACTTCTCTGATAAAGGCGTACTGGAGAAGGCTTCTAGACCGGATGGAACAGAGCTAAAAGGTAATAATGGTAATGATGGTGCTTATGTTACTTTGGATAAGAAAGGGTTATTTTTTGCAAAAGACGGTTCGATTAGAAAAAGTGGAGTCTCTAAAGGTTATGCCATTCTGGCAGGAGAAAATCAGCCTGTACTGAAGTATTACAGCTTAGAAGAAGGACTTCTCTATTCTGGTTGGAAGGAAATCGATGGAAAAAAATATCATTTCCAGGATGGCATCCACACTACTTTTGATGGTAATGAATACATTGATGGAAAAAAATATTACTTTAATCAAGAGGGACAAGCTTTACCAACAGGGTTTATTGACATTGACGGTATACCATACTATTTGAACGATAAATCTGAAAAAGTAACAGGTGTTCACAATATTGATGGTAAATTATATCTCTTCTCCAACGGTGACAAGCTTCGTGCATATGGAGAAAAGGTAAGAAATACAATTTATAGTTGGGACGGCAACAGGTATTATACTAATCATGATGGTGTAATTTCTCAAAACTTCAAGGGTACTGTTTATAGTCATAATCGTGATTACTACATTGAAACAAACAATGAGGGAGTTATTACAACAATATGGCAAAGATAAATGATTACTGAAATTAGAAAAACAATATCTGGTACAGAGTATTGGGATAACGAAAAAAAGAGAAGTCTATTTGTTCCAACTGGTGAAGAACCAGGATTCGAAGTAACTGAAAATCCTGGGAGTATGATACTAGGTGTGGATTGGTCAAGTGGTACAGATTTCACTGCGGTTGATGGTAAGGTTCTAGATTACGAAATCAACCTAGATGATATGAATGCTGAAGAGTTACTATCGTTTGCTAAAGAAAATGATATCGAAGTACCAGCTAAGTTAAAGAAAGAAGAAACAATTCGTAATCATATCGTTGAACAAGTAACGACTGATGCTAAATGAATGAAGGAATGTTTAAAAACAAATGGTTATACGAATCGAAAATTAGCAACACGTTTCAAAGTAACGCACACTACAGTAAATAGTTATTTTAACAAACAAGGTAAATTTGATTTTATGCACTTAGTTGACGCACTTCGGTTATATAAACCTAAAGATGTTGCATTCCGAAGAAATTGTATTAAAGAGTATATACCGACATTGTCACATAAAAATTTAAAATTGGCGTTAGAAGTGCTGGATATGTTCGGAGAATATGATCTTCAAGAACTTGTAGTTGAACAGATTTTAAATTCGCAAACAAAAAAAGGTGATTCTTTAACTGTACGAACCAATGTGAGAATAGCTGAGTTTTATCAACTGCTAGGGCAAAGAAGCGCAGGTATTATTACTGTAAGAGATTTTTTTGAAAAGGTCGAAAAGAAGAGAGATTCACAAAAAAATATGGAAAATGATTTGATGATTATATCGGATTTTAGTGCGATGTATTCGTATTTAGATTTTAGTAATTATCAAAAGGTTAATGAATATATCGAAAGCGCATTACCCCGAATTGAACAAGTTTCAAAACATACAAATAAAAATTCATTTTTACTTCGCGTGAAAGAAATGAAAGTTTCTATTCATTTACACAGCAAGGGAGACTTAAATAGAGCACGTGAAATCTGTTTAGAAATTTTAAATGACCCTTTTAACTATTATGTAAGTACGAAAGCAATCGCTTATTGTAAGTTAGGTGAAAGTTATGCGTTGACTGATTACGAAAAAGCGAAACACTATATTTGTAAAGCACTTGAAATTATTGGGGAACCAACTAATAAAAAATTAGAAATAAGAAAAAATAAAATATTAAACGTTTTTTTATTTTTAAAAATATATCATGGAAAAGAACTGGATACAATCGATCGTACGAAACTTGATTTAGCAGAGCTTGCGTTTTTTTATATAAGAATAGGAAAAAAAGAAGAAGCTATAGAAATACTTAGAGGTCTAAAAAAACAAAATGGTTACCTTAGTAGTTTTCAGTTGTATTACATGGGTCTTGCAGTCGGAGGGGAAGAAGGGAAACGATACCTAGAAATGTCCGCAGAAAGTTTTTCTAAATCAGGTGATTTTTTCTATATTTCTCTACCAAAAGAAGCCCTAAAATGTTATAATTGAGTGGTGAAACACTTGAAAACCAAGATTTTAAGCTTAGTTTTAGCGATTGCAGCTGCTGCAACATTTACATTTGCGCCAGCTACAAAACAAAGTAAAGTTAAAGACGTAAACGCGCCAGTATTATATATGGATCCAAATCCAGGTGGCGGTTGAATGGAGAATTTAGTTGTGGAGTTATTGTTAATGGAGAAGACTGAAGGGGTAAATATTGAGCATCTTCGTGAAATGTTAAAAGAATTATCAAATACAAAAAAAGAGTAAATGCTTTGCAATGCAAAACATTGCAAAATACACAATGGGATATTATTTATAAAGGGGAATAATAAAATTATGAACTTAAATGAAAGATTGAAAGCGTGTCGCGAAAAGAAAGGTTACACACAGACTTTCATCTCAGAAAAATTAGACGTAAATAAAGCAACTTTATCTAGTTATGAATCAGGAAGACGTAAACCTGACTACGAGACATTAACTAAATTAGCAGACATATATGAGGTTTCAGTTGATTACTTATTAGGAAGAGCTATGCATCAGAAGTTAACAGTTAAAGAAACAGAAGAGATAAGTAAAGAGACTAATGAATGGATGACACTGATCAACCAACTTTCAGAGGACAACAAAGAGTTGTTTAAATCAACAATTCAAAGCTTTATATCTAAAAATAAAACTCCGTAAATGACATTAGGAAACAGAGTCCGAGATATTCGCAAACAAAAAAATATAACACAAGAAAAACTAGCTAAGAAGCTTGACTTCAGCCACGCTTCAGCTATTTCTTTTATAGAAAACGGCAAGAGAAGATTAGATGCTGAAAAGATACCAACCCTAGCAAATGCACTTGGAGTATCAATAAATGAACTTTTTTTTGCTCAAAATGTTGTCGTAATGACAACTAAAGAAACGGAGGAAAAAGAAAATGAATCAATTACAAGTTTCAATTTGGAAAGTAGGTGAATGAATGAAGTGATGAACCTTTCGGACGACATCAATATTATTACAGCAGAAATAAAAAGCTATCAACAAATCGCAGGACAATCGATATTCGAAATCGGTAAACGTTTAAAACATGTAAAAGAAAACGATTTAGTTCATGGGGAGTTTGGCGAATGGCTAGAAAATATAGATTTTAATCATAGTACTGCGAATAAGTTCATGAAAGCTTATGAGCAATTTGCAAATTCGGAATTGATTCCGAATTTAGGTACAGCGAAAATATTCCAATTAATATCTATGCCGCAAGAAATAGATCGTCAACAATTCATCGAACAATCGCACACCATCCCATCAACAGGGGAACAAAAAACAGTTGATGAAATGACAGTTCGGGAACTCCGGGAAGTGAAGAAGTCTCTTAAAGAAAAGGACGAGCTCTTACAACAAGCTACACACGAAATCAAAAAAACGGAGAGAGAGTTAATAGAAGTAAGAAAGTCTGAACGGATAGCAATACAACAACTAGAGAACTTACATAACCAAGAGCCTCAAGTTATTGAGAAAAAGATAGTTAAAGAAGTACAGGTTGTACCAGATGACCTTCTTAACGAGATTGCACGATTAAAAGAAGAAAATCAAGAGTATAAAGACAACGCTGATTTCTACAAACAAAAAGTCGATGCATTATCTAAAAACGTAGATGACATGGACAAAGAAGAAAAATCTATGAATTACATCTCTAATAAAAATGTTCATAACCTAATCGCATATATGGACAAGTTCTTAAAGGATGCAGTTGTTTCTTCTCTAATGAGAGGTTCGATAGCGAATTCGAGTGATGCTACTAAAGAGTTACTTAACTCGCGTATTCAAGCCTTCCAAGAGTTCATAAACGATTTAAAAATAGCCCAAACAGGTAGAAAAATTAATTAAATGGAAATGGAACAAATTAGACAATTACCAATCACACTTAACGAAGCAGGGGATTTAGTTATTAAAAGAAGTAGCGATGTAATGATTGAAAAATTATTCGCATTAGTACAAACGCAATTTGCAAGTCAAGGCAACATGTTAGAAGAGGTTGGACAAGATGTAGGGAAGCTTGGCGAAGCGGTTGATATGCACACAGAAAAAGTCGAAACGCTAGACCAAACTGTAGGGAGTTTTGACGAAAGACTTACAAAAGCGCAGTTATCAAACGTAGCTTCAAAAATAATCCGTGATGATTTGCAAAAGGATCGTCATCAAAAGGCACAACAATTTGTAGGAAACAAAGTACAACTTACATTTGAAGCAATGGAAGGTTCGAAAAATGATTTAGAGCAAGCTGTTCGAGATTTGATTAAGAAAGACACAACTAAGGTTATGAGACAAGTAACCTCTTATTTAAAACAACAATTAGGGTTGAAATCCATTGATGATATACCAAATTGTTTAGTCAAAAAACACAAGCAGCTCCTTAAAGAGCTTACATGGAAAAAACTGAATAACTTCACACAAAATGGTGGTAAATAAATGGTGGTAAATAATATGAAACTAAGAAAAGTGACTGAGCTTATTGATTTTAATGGATTGGAAATGGAAGTATTCACTCCGAAAGATAAAGAAAACGAAGTGTTGCTAGTCATTGAGGGTTCTCCAGCTTTTAGATTTACAGATTATGACCAACTACAATTTTTCGTTAGTATTATGTCTTCATATTTAAAAGTATTAGAAGATACCGAACAGGTTCAGGAGGGATAAATGGCAAATGTAAGCATGAACACAGTAATCAAAGCGAAAGTATTTAGTGATTTGTTGAAACATCTGGACAACGTATCTACATCATTAATGATTCAACGTGACGATATGTTGGAGGAAATGCACAAAAACAACCATGATTTGTATTCAGCATCTGTAGAAGAACTAATCGATATGTTGGAGAAAAACGGAGAACTAGAAGGTGAGATTAGAACACTGCTGATTACCGAAGTAGACAAAATACATGAAGAAGTGATGGAAATCAAAATCCCTTAAATGGAAGAAAGCACATTCTCACATTTCATGATATTGGTAGCAGTCATTGGGCTTGCAGGATTCATCTACCTGATGGATCGGATAGACAAACGGATTATGAAGGAGGAACAAAAATGAATGACAAACAAATTATACAAAGGTGAAGTAGCTCAAGAATTATTAGAAAGAATTAATGAACTGACCAAAAAATGTAGTGATGAGCAAACGGCATTGATTATTAAGCACCTGTCAGAAGCAAGACAGATTCTTTTAAATAGTTAAATGAATTCAAAGGTGTTTATTACAAACTATGATTCCAAGACGACGAATTTAAAAGAGCAGGTTAAAGAAAGTCAATTTAAGTTGGAGTTAACTTTTTGGAGTAAAGAAGAATGCATGTCGGCACAAGCATCCTTCCTGAAAGATTTTAATGATTTTCGTAAAAGTAGAAATATGAAGGAGGAACAAAAATGAATGTTCCTTGAAAGGGGAACTTACTATATGACAGCTAATATCATCCAAATTATTTCAATTATCTTAACTACAGTCATCTCAATTATTTCGGTAGTAATTGCAGTTAAATCTCTAAAAGCTACCCAGAAATCTATTGAAGATGCTAATAGGCCATATGTTGTAATTTATAAGGATTATGTCCATGTTTTATCTAACATTACAGAGTACCTGGTTATTAAAAACTTGGGAAAGACCGGTGCTACTATCGAATCTTTAGTTTTTAACCCTGAGTATTATGACAAGAAAAACAATCCTTTATTCAAAAACTTGGAAAATACTTTTATTGCACCTGGCCAATCTATAAAGACCGTAATTTCATCCAATGCTTTTGGACAAAAAAGAGAAGGTATAACAACTTTAACTGTTAGGTATAAAGATGCTAATCGTTCTTATTACGAAGAGATCAACCTAAATGAAGAATTAATTCGTGACCTTGCCTTTATGAAAACGGATCCCTCCGGATACACTCTAGAATCAGTTATTACCAGAACTGCTCAGGAGTTCCTTAGAAGAAATCTTTAAATGGACAAACAGCAGCGTGATGAATATGAACAAAAGAAAATCTTGTGGATCATAAAGGATTTAAAAGCTAGAGACGTACATAACAGTGCAGAAGTCGTCGCTATTCAACACTATGAATTTATAACCCTAGCTAAATAGATGAAAAATACAGGAATCGTAAGAAGAATTGATGATTTAGGACGTGTGGTAGTGCCAAAGGAATTACGAAATACATTAGGTTTATCAGAAGGAACGCCACTTGAAATTCATGTAGATGGCGGAAATGTTGTCCTTAAAAAACAAGAGAATATTTGTGTGGTAACAGGTGAGATATCTGAAACGAATAAAAATACAATTTCTTGAATGCGTATTTTAAAACAGGCTTATCTTGAAATCTATAAAACAATGGGAGACGATATGGTTCAGTCTGCTGTTCCTTTACATGAAAAAAAATATATAAAGAAAAATGAAAAACTTGCTACTTCTATAACGTCGCATCTTCAAAACCCTTTTTTACATCTGGACGCTCCCTCCCCTTCTTCTTCACCTAGAATCGTCATTATTGGAGCTGGCTTAGCCGGCCTAACTTGTGCATATCGACTGAAGCAAGCTGGTTATAAAGCAACAGTTTATGAAGCAAACGAACGAGTAGGAGGAAGAGTTCACACACGCCGAGGAGACTTCGCGGACAATCAATTTGTAGAGGCTGGGGCTTTTGTTGCTGATGGACGAAAAGCCTTCATGGATTTCTTTAAGGAGGATTTTGTTAAAAATCCCAATTCCTCTGCAGAGATCAAACGTGTAGTAGCTGAAGGAGATACAGTTGCTCTTCATGTACATTCTCGTACTAATTCTCAAGATAAGGGAGTTGCTATAGTGGATATATTTCGTATCAAGGATGGAAAGATTGTCGAACACTGGGATGTAATTCAAGAGATTCCAAGTGAAGCAGCTAATGATAATACGATGTTTTAGATGAAAAAGCTTGGTTTAACGGTAATGAGTTTAGCTGCTACAGGTATTATGTCTTTCGGATTAAGTACTATTCCTGAAACACAACAAACAGCAAAGATAGAGAACGTTAATAAATTACAATCAACACATGGAGAAGGCTGGTCACCTCAAAGACCTGACTTAGCGTATAGTCACGGTAATGGTGGCGGTACACCTACTTACGATCATGGAAGACCGCCTGCACCACAAGCTTAAATGATACTCACTGACCATAATGAGGCACAAAATCATTATGAAAAAGCTGAATCTCTTTTGAAATATGTTTCCAATGAAATCGAACAAGCTGAATTTCAATCTAAGTTAGCTTTGTTTTACCATAACACCTACGAACCACTTTTAGCTATTCGTTATGCAACTACTTCAAAAGATATCTTCTCTAAACACCAAGGTTATGAAAGTAATGTAGCTTCTTGTGAAAATACAATCGGAATGAGTTGTGTATCTCTAAAACAATTTGAACAAGCCGAGGAACATTTAAATTCTGCATTAAACTTATTAAACAAGAATAACGAAGAAACATTAATTTCATTAGTCCGCCACAATTTAGGTTGGTTATATTCAAGTCAAAATCTTTCTGAATCAGCTATTCGTCACTTATCAGAAGTAACAGAGAAAATTCCTAATCATTTTAAAGCCATTTTCCTACAGGCTAGAGAATATTCTAAGTTAGGTGAAACAAATATTGCCTCTGACCTGATTGAAAAAGGTTTGAAAAATTGTTTAAACCTAGAGAATGAAGAATACACGCATCACTTTACCATTTTAAAAGCACTAAATAACAATGCTTCTATTGAAGAATTAAAAAGAGTAACTATTGCAGGTATTTCCTATTTCAAAAGAGAAACACTTTGGGATTATGTAGAAGAATATGCAGAACTGTTAGCAACTAGATTACATACTGCGTGTGACTACCAAGCATCTAGTGACCATTTCTGTTTAGGTCTTGAAGCAAGAACAAAATTATTAGCTAAAGGGGCGTTAAAGTAAATGCATGTTCCAGTGAAGGGGAATGAGAAGGTTACAAAGTTACTTAATGACTGGTATCAATTAATGCTACAACAACAACTTTCAAAAGTAATAAACTTAAAACAAGAACTTGATGAATATATTTAAATGATTGATCAATTTAAATTTTTAAATCCACAAGCGCTAATTAGTATTTTTGGGAAAATACCAAAGTTTGAAGAATCAGAGTTATTAGATGTGCGTCTTAAAAGAGATGGTCCTACTTTAGTTATTCAATTGATGACAAAGGAAAATGTTGAAAACAAGCCAAAACGATGGAATAAGTGGGATGTAATTTATGTAGAGATATCTTTCTTTACTATTCATAATTTAACAATAAAAGGTTTAGGGACAGAAAATATAATTGATTATTTTGAAATAAATACGATAGAAGAAGGTTTATTAAAAATTAAGTGTAAGAATCAAATGTTAGTTGAGTGCTCGTTTGAATGGGCAAAGATAGAAGGGGTAACCCCAGGTTTAATAGGATTACCATAAATGAACGAATTAATAAGTAGTGTATTAACAAAGTACTATAAAAACAAAGATGTAGAAAATTATTTATTAAAGTGTAAAGAAAAGATTCAATTCCCATCAGAATTAGGACGATATTTAGAAAAGAACAGAGTAGATATGACTGATATGAACGGTGAAGATGTATGGCCATCTACAAAATTTATATTTGAATATCCCGCATTCAAGAAAGATGGATTTAATATTAACTATAGTAGTTCTTTACTAGTATCTAAGTTGTCACCTGTTTTTTATGTACAGCATGAGTTTGAAATTGAAAGTCCAGATGAGAACTTACTTATGTCTACACTGAATGGATATGATGTACAACCATATACTTTTCAACAGCTAGAACTAGATCAAATGATAAATAAAACGTTAAGACAAGTTGGTTATACAGATTTATCGTATGCAGAAATAAATGAAGTTGTAGAGGGTGTTCAATTTCCAGAAGGTGTAACCTTATTCGGTTCTCAGCTAACTGTGGAGTATGCCCTTTTTCATGATGTTTTAGATATCTGTCCAGATTAAATGAATGTAAATGAAAAAATTGCTCTAATAAAATCAACGTCCATGGATATCGCCAAACAAAATGATTGGAAAAAAGATTCTAAACTAACTAGAATGAATAATCGAGATGTATATTTTGACTCTAAAACGAAGAATTATTATGCTTTAGATACACAACACGGTAGATTTGAAGTTGTTAATAAAAAAGGTAAGCATCAAGGTGAGGTTGATTTTAATTTAAATTCAACAAAACCCGCTGATAACTCAGGGGGACATGATTTGAGAATGAGTTAAATGGAAGCCGCTAAAAAGCGTACAGAGATGTTGCGTTCTGAATATCAAGCCATGTCTAAAGACGCGAATACGACAGCTGAGAAGCTCCATACAATGTATGGGAAATTGCTTGATGCGGAGCATGCTGAAACTTCTCTTAATAATGCAATGAAGAGAGTAAATGAAGGACTATCACAGCAAGCAATCGAAGCGCGAGAAGCACGCGGTACATTACTTGATTTGCAAGAGAATTCTAAGAAGCTTGAAGCGGAACAAAAGAAACTGACAAGCGCATTTAAGCTTCAAAATGCTGAACTAGGGGCAAACGCTAGTGAAGCGGATAAGTTGGAATTCGCACAGAAACAGTTACGTCAGCAAATGGAAATGACAGATAGAGTTGTCCGCAACTTAGAACAACAATTAAGTGCAGCAAAGCGTGTATATGGTGAGAATTCCACAGAAGTACAACAACTTGAAACGAAGTTAAATCAAGCGAAAACTACATTGAAGCAATTCGAGAATTCATTACAAAGTGTAGGAAGAAGTGGAGATCAAGCTGCAGACGGTATGGAGCAACTTGGTAAGAAGTTAGACTTACTAAATAAAGATTTTGTTTAGATGAGTTTGTATGATGAAGTTTTGAAGAGTAAAACTAAACAAAATAGTTATTTTGGAGGGAAAAGAGAAATGACCAAATTAGAAATTTTAAACAGGCTAGCGGAGAATATTGAAAATTATGATGCCGATAACGAGATTTTATATTTCGCATATGTACCGCGTACCGAATCAAATATGAAACTATTTTTAGAGTTAGTAGATAACGACAATGAAATTGAAGATGCAATAGACACTCCTGAAAGAATCGATTTAGTTCCAGTTTGTTGGAAGTATTCGAATTGGTTTAACGGAGAAAAATTTCTTTATAAAAACTAAATGAAAAAGAAAATAATTGCAGGTTTAATGTCTATTATAGCGGTAACGGGTTTAGCAGGTTGTGGCACAGAAGCGGATACAGTTTCACAAAATTTATCTAAATCAGCTGATTCATTTGAGGTTCAACGAAGAGTAGTGTTCTTCAATGGTATAACTGATAAATACCTTTTAAGTATTGAAGGATTATGCGCTTTAGACGCTGGTGATGGGAAAAAGATAACTGTAACTTGTAAGAATGGTGACGGTAAATATAAGAAGCATTACCTTGGATTAAGCGATAATGTAAGTTACTTCATTGAACAAACAGATGCTAAGTACGAAGATGCATACCATTACAAAGTACTGTTTAGACCGGAAGAAATTATTCCAGATATTAAGTTGCAGACAAGCAATAAATAAATGAAATTACAAAAATTATTTGAAATGCAAAAGTTGTTAGATAAACGAATTATTAAGGAACATGGATTGGAAGCGGTTAATTTATTGGAAGAAAAGTTGTTGGCGTTGCAAGTCGAAATTGCAGAATTAGCTAATGAAACTCGCTGTTTTAAATATTGGAGTAATAAAGAAGCATCTCCAAAAGAAAGAATTCTAGATGAGTATGTTGATGGATTACATTTATTCTTAAGCATCTGTTTGTTGCTCAAAATGACAGATATCAAAATTGATAGTGACTATACGGAAGTAACGACGGTAAAAACTTTCAATAGATTATTCCAATGGGTTAGCGATCTTTCGCAAACATCAATTTGTTTTCCTAATTACTTAAAAAACGATGTAGAGATGTGCTTTAACTTATTCATTGGATTAGGGGAAAAACATCTTGGTTTTACTTGGGAAGAAATCGAACAAGCTTATATCGAAAAGAACGAAGTAAACCACCAACGCCAGGATAACGGATATTAAATGTATCAATTATCTGAACGGCTTGGTATTGATCCAAATAATATATTTGCACTAACTCAAAACAAGAAATTAAAATACGTAAAAAACGTAAAATATGTAATGAGAGATTGCACAAAGCAAAAGCAATATAAAGAACTTTATGAAATAGTAAAACAAGAGAAAAACCAAAATAATTTCCAATCAACAGAAGATAAACAATTTCTACTATGGCATGAAGCAATTGTTATATTTATGGTGAATAAATCAACAAAAATTGCTTTAAATCTTTTAAATCATGCATTAAAACTGACTTTAACCAATATTGATTGTTTATCAGAAAGAGAAATAGAGATTATGCAGACAATGGCTATACTTCATGCGGAAAACAAAGAATATGAAAAAAGTATTAATATATTACGAAGATGTTTAACTAATTTTAATAAGTTAGATTTTCCTAGAGATAAAGAAATTAAATTAAAAATCATTTTTAATTTAGCAAAAATTTTAGGCCATACAAATCAACATGAAGAGGCAATAAAATACAATGATATAGGTATCAAATTAGCTATTAACCTAAATACTTTATACCTATTAGGTGAACTCTACTATGGAAAAGGTTGGAATTTATTAAGATTAAAACAACATAATGATGAAGATGTTGCTGATATCATGAAAAAAGCATTATTTATATCTGAACTAACAGAAAAAGAATATCTTATAAAAATCATTAAAGAAAACTATTTTGAAAACCAAAATAAAAAAAATCACACATAATTGTCAGTTCCTAAAATTCCCTCTACTGTTTTGGTTACCACAACTAAACCAGAGGAGGAAACGGAAAGGATGCTAACAATGCCTGAAATTAATTATATCAAACATTTACGAGAAAATGAGGATTTAAGTATATCTGAGATTGCTAGAAAGGTCGGGAAAGATTGGAAAACAGTAAAAAAATATGCAGATGGAGAAATTCATCCTTCGGATATCAGTTATACAAAGCGAGGTATGCTGTATAACAGTGAATACGGCGAAATGATAGATCTGTGGCTCGAAGAGGACAGTAAACTTCGTCGTAAAGAAAGAAGAACAAACAAAAAGATATGGAAACAATTACAAACGGAATATAATTTTAAAGGTTCGTATCGAACCGTATGTGAGTACATTCAGCTTCGAAAACCACAAATGAAAATAGAGAAGGAAACACGATATGAAAGATTAGAACACCCAGCAGGAGAAGCACAAGTAGATTTTGGGAATATGACAGTTGTAAAAGACGGTGCATATAAAGACATTAAAGCACTTTTACTGAGCTTTCCTTACAGTAATGCAGCATTTGTGTATCCATTACCATCTGAAAATACGGAATGCTTTTTAGAAGGCTTAAAACAATTATTTCATCAAGCTGGTGGTGTACCAACACATCTTCGAATTGATAACTTATCTGCCGCTGTAGTCACAGTAGGAAAAGGCGATAATCGAACTTATACGGATGCGTTTTTACAATTTCAAATGCATTATAACTTTGAAGTGCAACCTTGTAATCCTTATAGCGGGCATGAAAAGGGGAACGTTGAACGGAAAGTCAGTTACACACGAAACAATTGGTTTACAACCGCTCCGATTATGGAGAGTTTTTCTCAACTCGCACAGTGGTTAGAAGTACAAGCAATGGAAGATCAGAAACGCCTACATTATGAGAAGGAAGTCATGATTGAAGACCTTTGGAATGATGATAAGGATGCGTTGAAACCATTACCTTTGGAAGACCTAACGGTCTTCTCAATGGACACAACAACGGTAAATAAATATGGAGAAATCACAGTGGATCAAGAACGTTTTGTTTTACGTAAAACGAATGTAAAACAAGTAATTATTATTAAAAAGGAATGGGATCAATTTACATGTTATACCGCAGAAGGCGAGAACATTTTTACAGAATACAGACCGTATATGCACACGAATAGACCGATTCCATGGGAAGAGATTTTTGAAGATTGGGAAAAGAAACCACGTGTTGTTCGTTATTCTAGATTTTTCAAATATTTACCTCAGCGAGTTCAAGATTATCTGCTCTTTCATAAGGATGAAAGAAAAGCTTGTTTAACAGGCTTAAAATATTTAATTCAAAAATACTCATTACAGCAGCTACACTTACTGTTAGAGAATGAAGAATGGTTGAAAAAAGCTCCTCACGAACTCGATATCATATTGCACTTGTTTTTTCTATGGAATGCTGTCGATACCTTTTTAATGCATAAAGAAAAGATACCCTAAATGGATGAAATGAAAAAGCTACAAGAAGAATCACTGGGTCAAAAATTTCAAAGCACATTAAGAGAGACGCAAGCGGCGTTGGAACCAGTAGGAGAGAAACTTGTTAATCTAGCCGCAGTTGCACTACCAAAGGCAGCTGAAGGATTAAAAACAGTAATGGATTGGTTTTCTAAATTACCAGAGCCAATTCGAAACTTTATTGCAATTGGTGCGGGTCTAAGTGCTGTCGTTCTAACGATAGGTGTAGCAATTGGTGTTTTAGCCGCTGCATTTGGTGCATTACATATAGCATTATTACCGGTGATAGGAATTATCGCAGCGGTAGCCGCCGCTATAACGATTGCAATAGTGGTAGTGAAAAATTGGGGTGCCATAACTGACTGGCTCTCGGAAAAGTGGTCTCAATTTTCCTCCTGGTTTGGTGAATGGTGGTCTAGTTTAGTTCAGTCCTGTAGTGATGGATGGTCTTCTACAGTTGCGTATTTTTCAGAAGCCTGGTCTTCCTTTGTAGAAATGATGCATAGCTTTTTTGACCCCATAGTTCAATTTTTTAGTGAATTGTGGTCAGGAATTGTCGAAACAGCGTCATCTTGGTGGTCGAATCTTGTCACGACTGCATCAGAATTGTTTAGTGCAGAATTAAAGTACTGAATGATTGCAGCATTATTTATTCCTAATCTTGCAAGTGCTAAATCTTTCCCTGATGGTACATTTGGTACAGATGTAAAAGTAACACGTGAGCAGTCAGCTGCATTCTTAGCTCACGTATTAGAACCAAGCTTCCGTCTTCCCCTTCCTCAGCCAGAGGGAAACTTAGAAGTTCATTATATTGATGTAGGACAAGGTGATGCGACGTTTATAAAATCTTCAAGTGGAGAAACAATCCTCATTGACGGAGGAAACAATGGCAAAGGTAAGTTAGTGGCAAATTATCTAAAAGAACTAGGATTTCAAACCATTGACTATATGATTTCTACACACCCTGATGCTGATCATGTAGGTGGATTAGATGAAGTCCTAAATTCTATGAACGTAAAAAATGTTTATGCACCTAAAGTAAGCCATACTACCCAAACATTTAAAGACTTTTTAACTGCGGTAGCCAACAAAGGATTAACAATTAAAGAAGCAAAATCCGGTTTAAATTTACCAATCAATGGTTTAAACGTACAATTCTTAGCCCCTGTTAAAGAATATGGTGATGACTTAAACGAATGGAGTGCTGTATTAAAAGTAACGCACGGCAGCAAATCATTCTTATTTACTGGTGATGCTGAAGCAAAAAGCGAAAAAGATATGATTGCAGCACATGGTTCAAACCTAAAATCTGATGTATTAAAACCAGGTCACCATGGAAGCAAAACTTCTTCTTCTCAGCCATTTTTAGATGCAGTTAAACCAAATATCGCTGTTATTAGTGCAGGCGCAGGTAATAGATATGGACATCCTACACAAGAAACGTTATTCAAGTTATCTTCAATGTCTGTAAAGGTATACAGAACTGATTTAAATGGAACTGTAGTTATTAATAGTGATGGTTCAAATATTTCTGTAAGAACGGAGAGATAAATGCAAAGAGGTATTATTGACCACTTTGATGGAGCATTAGCAGTTATTGAAATCAATAACATAACAATTGATGTACCCAGATCCAAACTTCCTTCTAATGTAAAAGAAGGGGACGTTCTTATAATTGAAAATGATACGTATACAATTGATAAGAATGAAACAGATAAAAGAAGACGTGAAATTCAAAATCTAATGGATAAGCTATTTGAATAAATGGAGGAATCTCTTCAAAAACATATAGGCGATATTACGGTTGATATTCTTGTAAATAAAGCTGGAATCGGGCGGATTTTAACATTAGAAGAATCCACAGTAGAGCCTTTTGATGGGATCATGAATATTAATGTCAAGGCTCCATTTTTTATTAACCAACAGGCTTTACCACGATGAGTGTGGCAGGAAAAGGTATTAAAAGAACTCATAATTAAAATAATAGAAGCAGATAGAGAAAATTTAAAACTTATTTCAGCTTTAATGGATTTGGATATACACGTAGAAAATAAAGCCTTTTTTTCTAATTATAAAATCTTGAAAGAAATGATTGATTTAGAGTTCCTATTACAAACTATAGAGAGTTACGAAAAGGAAGAAATAACAGTACAACAGCTAGGAGATATTTTATATGAACATATAGAAAAAAATAAAGCTAATAAAGTATAAATGATTAATAAAATTGTTGAGCCAAAAATTCTTTATCTTAGTAGAGCAGATGTTCATAAGTTAGAAGAAAATAGTTCTGATATTTATATTAAGGGTGTAGAACGTGCATTAATCCTACACTCTCGTAAGGATTTTAGTCAACCTCTGAAACCATACTTAAAAACTAACAAAAAAGATGAACATATTGCTGATAGGATTATCGCTATGCCTGCACATTTAGGTGAGCCGTCTATCTCTGGTATTAAATGGATTGGAAGTAAGCATGATAATCCATCTTTGAGAAACATGGAACGGGCAAGTGCATTAATTGTTTTAAATGATCCTCAAACAAATTTCCCGATTGCTATTTTAGAGGGAAGTTCTATAAGTGCAATGAGAACAGCAGCTGTTTCTGTAGTTGCTACGAGACATTTAGCTAATAAAGACTTTAGAAATCTATCTATTGTTGGTTGTGGCTTAATTGCTAAAATGCATGTAATGTCTATGTTAGAAAATTTCAAAGGTATTAAGAATGTTGTACTATACGATGTGGATTCATATAAAGCACAAGAATTAATAAAAAAGTTTCAGTCAAAATATAAAAATGTATCATTTCGAGTTGCTGATAAAGTTCAGGATGCTGTTGAAAAAGCAGAAGTATTAGTTACATGTACAGTAGCGAATAAGCCATATATTAAAGCAGAGTGGATTCAAAAAGGAACATTTATTAGTAATGTATCTATAATGGATTTAGAAAGTGAATTATTTATACAAGCGGATAAGGTAATTGTAGATGATTGGGATCAAGCAAATAGAGAAAAGAAAGTAATAAATCAATTGGTTTTAGAAGGTAAATTTTCCAAAGAGATGTTACATGCTGAATTAGGGGATATAATTACTGGATTAAAAGCAGGGAGAGAACATAAGGATGAATTAATTATCCTAAACCCCATGGGAATGGCTATTGAGGATATTTCATGTGCGTATGAGATTTATGAGAATGCTCTAAAAAACAACATTGGTAAATACTTGGATTTATATTGAATGAAAACGAAAAGGAAGTTTTATGAGATGCTTAATGAAAGGTATAACTATTTGAGAAGAGGTGTCAATTGTTATTGGAATAGTATGTCTTTGTTATTGGGGCAATTTGGTTTAGAGCCATTAATTTTAAAGCATTTAAATTTTGGATATGTATATAGTAATCCTAGTTTAGATATTACTTTTGAACTTGAGGCGGAACAGCCTAATAATCTTGGATGGTTGCAAAATTATATTAGTACTAGTAAATCCAAGGTAGTTCCTCATAAATTAAGAGAGTTTCTTCATAATAATACTGAATCATTTTTATTATGCGTAGATGTTAAAGTTCTTTCAACTATGTATCCAACTTTCCCACCAGTTCATGATTATCATTACTTAAACATAGTAGGAGTAGAGAACGAAAATGTTCATGTTAAAGATCAATATTTTGGTTATCATGGTCAGATACCTATCGACTTAATTAATAATTCTATTCAGCCTAAAAAGATTAAACAAGCAGGCGAAGTTATTAAGTTAAATATAGAAACTGCACGAAAAAATAATTTTAATGATGAAATGATAAAATGTTTGAAATATGAGTTTTTATTGAAATTATCTCAGTACTTACAGGGGCATTTTCAATTCGAGGGTGTTAGTTATTATACAGGGACAACAGCAATTTCTAAACTATATATGGAGATAGATCAAGTATTTTCGTATGCAATGAGTAGACAAGAAAGTATACAGGATAATTGGAATTTTTTAATTCGTAGATTTAATACTTGTTTTCTTTATAGTAGAGAAGGGATGCTATATTACTTGAATAAATATCACCATATAGTTTCTCCTGATACAGTGAAGTTGATTGGTTATTTAGAACATTCGCTTAGAATCACGCGGAAAATTTCTTTTATTATAATGCAGGCAAATTTAAAGAAAAAAGATCCTCAACAAATTATCTCTACCATTCAATTGAATTTGGAAGAGCTAATGTCTGTTGAGAAGGATATTCACAAGGAAATAGATACTGTATATCAAAAATTAAACATAATGGAGAGAAGTAGTATAGACTGAATGATTAATTATTCTAGTAATTGGGAAATACATTTAACAGAGGAGGAGACGAAACAATTAAAACATTTAATTAATGAGCTTCCATCACTTGATATAACCAAAATGGATGATAAATTATTAAACGAATTAGATATTATTAAAAGTAAGTTACCTATACGTATTTTAAAAGAATTAGTTACCTTTAAAAGGTTCTCTAATTTATTTGGAACTTTAAAATTCTCAAATTTACCAACAGATCCCATTCTTCCGAATACACCAGTAAAGGGTCAGTTAAGTAAAGATAAACAAACGGCCATTAGTGAATATATCTTATTTTTATTTATGCTTTGTTTAGGGGAACCGCTTGCATATGAAGATGAAAAACAGGGGTTATTGGTTCAAAATATTTGCCCGGTAAAAGGACAAGAAAAAAAGCAAGAGAATACAGGATCCGATATCTTAGAGTTCCATACTGAAGATGGTTTTCATCCATATAAACCTGACTTTTTAGCTTTATACTGTGTAAAATCTGATAAAGAAGCTAAGGCAAAGACAATTACTTCCTCAATCCGAAAAGTTTTATTTAGCTTATCTAATGATGTAATAGAGATATTAAGAAAACCTTTATATAAAATTAATGCACCATCATCATTTTTAGAAAATGGGGATGAAGGCAGTTATCATACTACTATACCTGTGTTAAGTGGACCTTTACTAGATCCGGATATTTGCATGGATTTTTATCTAATGGAACCTCAAACACCTATGGCTAAGTGGGCGCTAGAATATTTGAAAAAGCAATTGTTAGAGAACTGTATACAAGTCGCTCTTAAACCAGGTGAATTATTAGTTGTGGATAATAAAAAAGCTATTCATGCTCGGACAGGTTTTACTCCAAAATATGATGGAAATGATCGGTGGTTACAGCGAATGTTTGCAGTAAGAAACATTAAGACGTCTGAATTATCAAGACATCCAGGGAAATTAGTATGCTCTCCTGTAAATGTTCTTTTTGAGATTAATGAAAACGAAAAGGAAGTTTTATGAATGAAAAGGAAACTAACTTATATGAGTAAAATATATGGTCAATTTCAAGAACTCTTGCCTTTTAAAAATGAAAAAGCTGTACTCTTGTTTTCTGGTGGACTAGATAGTTTTTATACAGCTTATGAATTGAAAAAATACGATATGGATATACATGCTGTTTTAATTGATGTTGGCCAAAGCATTTCTGATGAAATTATGGAATTATCTCGAAAATTAGAATTAAAACTTCATATTATTGATGCTTCAGAAGATTTGTGTAATAGCTATATATCACATGGGATAATGGCCAAAGCTTTATATAACAACCATTTCCCTATTTCTTCTAGCTACACACGTCCGTTACTTGCTAAATTGGCATGTGAGTATGCCAAAGAAATTGGGGGATCACTAATTGTTCATAATTCAACACCATATCAGAATTCTGCTATGAGGTTTAACCTTTCTATAATGGCCAATTATCCAAATGTAAATATATTTTGTCCGGCTATAGGAGAATATACTACACGTGCAGATAAAGCGAGGATATTGAAGAAAGAATTAGGTATCGATTTCCCTACTTCATCTAAATATTCTATTGACGAGAACTTATGGTGCAGAGTTATAGAGAATGATACTTTAGAGTATACTGAGTTAGAAATTAGAGATAACGTATTTGATTGGACAAATAAAATAGAAGAAAAAGAAACCCTATACCTAGATATAACATTCAAAAATGGTATTCCATCCAAGATTAATAATGAAAAGAGGAGTTTAAAGGAGATAGTAATTTTATTAAATGATCTCTTATCGGATTATAAAATTGGAAGATATGCAGGTTTAGAAGATAGTTGTTTTGGTGTTAAGAATCCCGAAATTCGAGAAGCTCCTGCAGCAATGTTAATACATCAATCGCATTTATTATTAGAAGAAATGGTATTAACTAGAGATGAACTGAGAGTAAAGTCCTACATCGATAGAGAATGGACTAATCTAGTAGTAGGTGGAGGGTGGTTTAGTCCTCTTAAGTCCTGTTTAGATGAAAGTATAAGGGCTTTTAATAAAAGTTTAAATGGGACTATCAAATGGAAAATTACAAAAGGAAATGTTTTTTGTATTGCTAAAACTGCAAGTAACAGCCTCAATTTTTCGAATTTTGGGAACTTTATAGATGAATTTAAACCATATTCTATTAATAGTTTTTTTCAGCAAAAGGCTCGGGAATTAAGGATCGGCATAGGAAAGGAAGGAGAGGAATATTATGATTAAATGTTGATTTCAAGTGATATGAATAATTTGAAAAATTTATTATGGTATAACAGTGCAGAAGAGTTAGTTTTAGAAGTTGAAAAATTAAGAGTAAATCAAAATTCTTTAGGTCAAATTAATAAAGAAGATTCATATTGTGAAGAAATTATTGAACGCATTATACTCATTTTAGAAAAGTTAAAGATCCATTTTGATGAAGGCCTAGTAAAAGCAATTATAAAAGATTTAATTGCATGGAAAGAATCTGGTATCAATAATACACCAAAATTTGATTTTACTTTTGGGAAGTACAATAAAATTGAGAATAAAGAATTTGGTATGTTCTTTTTCCCTGTGAAAAAAAATAAAATTATTAATTTTGAAGTATGCTTTTATTATCGGAATGAACCAGAAGCTATCACACATTTGAGAGAAGAGTTACCATTTGATACTTTTATGGGCGTAGAATTAATCTTGGGAACGAAAGGTATTTTAGAAGCCAATGTATTTAGCTTTTTCCCAGAAGCAATTGTAACAAATAGTAGTATAGAACAAGATAAGTTTTCTTTGTTTTTTATAAACAAGTACTTACAAGTGTTCCATCAGATCACTAAACCTATTGGTGAAGAGGTCTTAAAAACACCTCTATCCATATTTAAAGCTAATCATAATGATATTTATACGGCAAGAATGCTACTTTCTTACTTACATGATTACTATCATTACAAAGGGGTATTACCTTTAAATGTATTCTTTAAAGAAAAAAGTTCACTGCTAGGAAGTTCATTTGAAGAAGTTAGAGTAGATATATCAGCATATTTGTATTTGTTAAATAAGGACTCTTATATTGATAAACTAGCAAAAGAGATATTTCTTGTGGAAAGACTATTTCGTTATAGCTATGCTGATGATCCTGAAAAAAGTTTTGACTGTCTAACAAATTATATTTTATTTGAGTACCTTTTAAAGGCCAGAGCAATTACATTTAAAGATTTTAAAATTGAGTTGAATTTTATGAAAATCAAAGAAAATCTAATTATATTATTAGATGATATTACAGACCTTGAAATACGTATTCTAAATTCGCCAAAAGATACAGTTCCAGATGTAATCAAAGAATGGTTCAGTGTTAACTTCGACTTTTACAGAAATTCAGAAATTGTCCCCACAGTATTTGCTAAATGGATTATAGAATTTGGAATGGGATTAAATATTCCTCGTAATATAAGATATTTTAACAATAAGTTAATCGCAAAAAATGAAAAGGAAACTAACTTATATGAGTAAATGTTGGAAATGGAATTAGAAGATTATATAAAAAGACAATTATTGCAGGATGGAAGTATTGAAAGTATCCCGCATGATCTAGATTTAATAGGGACAGGTATACTTAATTCTTTAAAAATTATGGAGTTAATAACTTATATAGAAAATGTACAACAGGTTCAATTCATGGAGTCTGAAATTTTATTTGAAAATTTCAATTCAATTAGTTCAATAACAAAATTATTAAATAGGAGGTAAATGCTTAATAATACATTTGAAAAATATAAAGATGAAATAGCTTATAAAACGGATACAGAAAATTATTTGTATAAAGAACTTGATAATCTATCTGGCCAATTGGCCAATGCTCTATTGTCAAAAGGTATTACCGTTGGAGAAAGGATTGGAATTTTAAGTACAAACCCCATACACAACGTAATAACTTATATTGCAGCTCTAAAAATAGGGGCTGTAAGTGTGCCGCTAAATCCAGATGAACAAGCGAAAATCTTTGAAGATAGTATTAAAAGTGCTCAAATAAAATGCTGTATAGTTAACCAAAAAAATTCTATAGATTCTAAATTGAATTTTGTAGAAGATTTATTATTATTCTCATTGGATCTATGTACACCTCAACAAAATTTATTTGACCTAGCATATGTTAAGTCTATGGAAGCAAAAGTTGATGTTGGTAGAATAGATGACAGTTTTGAATCCTTTATATTTTTCACTTCAGGTTCGACAGGTATGAAAAAAGGGGTAATTTTAGCAAGAGAAAGTTTAAGTGCCTTTATTAGCTGGGGAAGTGAGTTTGTTGGAGTCACGAGTGCTGATAAATTTTTATGTCATGCGCCTTTATATTTTGACATGTCTATATTTTCTATATTTATCCCTTTTGCTGTAGGTGGTTGCTGTGTACTTCCTTCAAGTGAAAAGAGGAATAATCCACGATATATTAATCAATTGATTGAAGAGGAAAATATTAATATTTTGCATTTGGTTCCTTCATCAATTAAATTGCTTCTAAATGAAAAAATCAAAAATTATACTTCTGTTCGTTTTTTGGGATTAGCGGGTGAAGCTTTACCTTTCGGCGATGTGAAATTGGTTAGAGATTGTTTTAAAAATGCTAATATTGTGAATTTCTATGGTAATACCGAGGTTAATGAGGCATTATCTTATTTGTTTCCTCAAGACATAGAGGAACTAAAAATTCTTCCTATTGGCAGACCATTAAAACATGTTCAATTACAGGTTTTAAATGCTGATTTGCTACCATGTGGTGAAGGAGAAGTTGGAGAGCTATATGTACACTCTTCGACGATGTTAAAAGGTTATTTGAATAAAGCATACTATGAGACCTTTAAAATGAATAACTCAAATAACTTGAAATACTTTCCAACTGGTGATTTGGTTAAAAAGGAAAATGGTCTGTATTATTACATGGGGCGTAAGGACGACATGGTTAAGATTCAAGGGAAAAGGGTTTATCTTTCAGAAGTCAGGAATGTAATTTCTAAACACAACCTTATAGATGAGGTGTTTATTGTAATGAACAATGATGGTCTTACTTGTTATATTTATTCTAAAGCAACTTTAAATTCCTTAGATATTAGAGCGTATTGTTCTGAGTTTTTAGATGCTTATGCAATTCCTAGTAATTTTATTTTTACAGAGCATAAATTACCTAAAACTAGTACTGGCAAAATTGATCGAAAGAAATTAATGGGATATACGGAGGAATAAATGGAGTTGATTTTTATGTCAAATGAAAAAACAGTAGTAAGCTCTAATTCCCCATTTGAAGACTTTTTAGGATCTTCTAGAGCAATTAAAAAAGGAAATATCATTGTAGTTGCAGGCACAGCCCCCTTAAATACTAATGGTGAGACCACAACCTCAAATGTTTATGAACAAACAAAAAGTTGTATTGATGTAATCAAAAGTTCTTTAGAAAAAATGGGCTCTTCTTTAGATGATGTTGTTAGAACAAAAATTTATATTACAGATATGAATAAGTGGAATGAAGCAGCTAAAGCACATAAAGAATATTTTTCAAAAATCAAACCAGCTTGTACAGTTTTTGAAGTAAATAGATTTATAAAGGAAGAGTGGCTTGTAGAAGTTGAAGCTGACTGTCTGCTATAAATGGAGGAATGGGAAATGAAAATTGTCGTTATTAGTCCTGAATTATTTTTACCAAAGTTAGCTCGGAGATCTGCACACTATCCCAATTGGGAAATTATACATGTGGGAGATATTACTTCTCTAAATTATATTTTAAAAGATAAAAGAAACCATTTTGATGGGATAATATGGAGGTTGAAAAGCTTAGATTTTGAAGAGGTAAAAGAATTTCGAAATATAAAAAAAGAGTTAGGAAATATCCCAATATTAATATTATTTGATGAAGATATTAGTACTAATAAGGCAGGATTAGAACTTTTGAAAAAAAATTCTACAATGTCTTTTGAAATTCATACTCATCAACAAATACAGGAGTGCGTGAGTCATTTTTATAAACATATTGTCCAATTGAATAGAAATAAGCAACACAACAATAATATTGTTGAACTCTATCCAGGGATATTTATGAATGTAGATATGCATTATCTAGATAATGCAGGTGAAATTTTTCCTTTAGCTGGAAAAGAGTATGAAATGCTTATGTTCTTTATAAACATGCGAGAAAAATTTGTCACAACAGAAGATATCTTACTTGCTATTTGGGATGAATATACAACTACTGAAACTGTTAGACAATATATTTATAAACTTAGAAAGAAATTGTATACTAGTCAGAAAAATTTTAATCTTATCGTCCACCGAAAGGGAGTTGGATATACCTTAATTGGCAAAGGAAACGAATTTCTTGTAGGACTGTAAATGAAACAGGGAAATTCAATCTTATCTGTGCCTAATGTATATGGTATAGGGATTGATATTCAAGATATTACTGAGATTCAATCTGCAATTGAAAAATATGACCTCAAATTTTTAAATAAAATTTTCGCTCCAGAAGAAATTGAATATTGTAGAAAAAAAAGCAATCCATCCCAACATTTTGCAGCGAGATTTTCTGCAAAGGAAGCCCTTTTTAAAGCATTAGGTACAGGGATTGGTAATGGATTCTGTTTTACTGATGCTGTTATACTAAAGAAGAAGACAGGCGAACCTCATTTTAAATTCTATAATACGACTGAACAAACGATTAAGAAACAAAAGTTGGAAGCTTTTGTATCACTTTCTCATTCCAAAGACTACTCTATCGCACAGGTAGTCTTGATATCTAATTTTAACAAATAAATGAATAAGCTAAATAATTTAATGGATGTAGTTACTGAAATTCTTGCACTGCAATTAGAACTTGCTGTAGCTGATGTGAAAGTAAATGCCAATATTTTTGAAGAATTAGGACTAGATTCAACAGGTATAATTGAACTTTTATTAGCTCTTGAAGAGAAATGTGAAATTGAATTTGATATGGAAGAGTTGGATCCCTCATATTTAGAAAGTGTTACTACTATTTCAAATTATATTATGGAGTTGAAAAATAGCTAGATGTTTGAATCACTTAGAACTGAATTAAGAGTATACGGGGAATCATTAAGGGAATTTGCATTAGAAGCAGATAAGAGTCGAGGATTACCCCCCACTTATCTTCAACAAGAATCATTTTACCATCCTTTATGGCGCTTAGGTGTCCCACAGGAGTATGGTTATACTGGTATTAGAGGACGAGATAATCAAATCTATTATGGAGATTCCTCTTTGGAGTTAGCTATATGGACTGAGGAGTTAGCATATGGAGATCCAGCGATGATGTTATCTTTACCTGGACCACAATTATTAGGACCAATATTAAAAGAGCTAGGGACTCAGGAACAGCAGGATAAATTCTTCACCTCCTTTATGGGGAGGAATCCAGTTTGGACGGCATTCAATTTAACGGAACCTAATGCTGGATCAGATATAGCGGCTATCGAAACGGTTGCAACCAAAAAAAATGATGGAACGTATCTATTACAAGGGGAAAAAAAATATATAGCTAATGCAGAAAGAGCGCAGTGGGCACTTTCTTTTGCTAAGATGGGCCATAAAAATAACACGTTTGCAATTCAAAGCTTTTTAATACATGAAGATCAATTTGAAAATTCGGATACTGTAAATAGAGATTATGGTCGGACTTTAGGAATGCGTGCAGCTAGGTTAGGTCATACAGTCTATAACGATTTAGAAGTAGATAAATCTCAAATTATTGGTTTAAATAAACCACCTCTTCAAAGAGGATTACGGGGAGCTATGAAAGTGTTTTTTAGAATGCGTCCTTCGACATCTTCGATTGCAATTGGAACATCAAGAGCCATGGTAGATTACGTGAGAGAAAATATTAAGTTGAATTTAAATGAAGAAATTATACTCGATGAACTTCAATGGAAAATTGAAAGAACTAGGAGATTAGTTTATCGGGCAGCTAAAGAAGTTGATAATGGTATTTATAATGCAGGTACTTCTTCCATGGGTAAATGGATGGCAAATAATTTGGTATATGAAGTAACCAGACGAATTAATCAGGTTATAGGATCGGAAGCAATTATTGACCATCCATTATTAGAAAAATGGCTAAGGGATGGCAGAATGATAGAGTTTATGGAAGGATCAACAAATATTCATAAACGTGAAGTTGCTCAAGAACTACTGGGAATTAATTAAATGGAAACACTGAAATCTCCATCTTTTTCAACAAGAATAGATAGCATAATAGATAATGTAGATGAAAATACTCTTTATAATGAACTGCTTAAAGAAGAACAAAAATTATTACAAGAACTAAAAGAAGTCAAAGTAAGCTTGGGCTGGAAAAATCGAGATTTATATTTGTTTGCTGGAAAGCATCAGGATGGTTCTATTCTATACCTAGACAATAATGTCTGGTGGAAAATGAGTTTTGAAGATAGTGTGAAAGTTTACAGTTTAGATGATGAGGAGTTGTCCCTTAAAAAGGTTGAACAGTATAAAAACGTTATAAAAGTTCCCTCTCATCAACAAAAGAAACTATGGATTTATGGACTTCGATATAAAATTATTTTAGCATCTTTTGTTTTGAAATTCAGTAAATTGATATTACAATTTTGTAAAGATTATATTAAAGAACGTAAAACCTTTGGCGTACCAATAGCAAAACACCAAATGGTTTATGATGCATTTGTCATCGCAAGTAGTGAAATTGAAGGGAATATACTGTTTTTAAGGGAATTATCAACAAAATTTAATATGGATGAAGCAGAATATAGTAAGTTTTTTAAGCAAATTAATTTTATGTTGGAAAATAGTACTCAAATTATAGATAAGATATTACCTGTTTTGGGGGCATTTGGATTAGAGGATCCTTTCATTATAAAAAACTTTCTCAAAATACACCACATTTCAATGTTGAAGGGGGTCTAAATGATTACCACAAGTAGACTGAATATTGAAAAAAATAACCTTTTAGAAGTGGTAAAAAATATAGGTACACCGGCTTATGTATATGATGCTAGGGTTATTCAAGAGCAAGTATATAAGCTCTTGAACCTTCATAAGGCAATTCAACTATTTTATTCCCTAAAAGCAAACCCTAATCCATCTATTGTAAAGTTAATTTATGACTTAGGGGCCAATTTAGAAATTTGTTCATTAAAAGAATTAGAGATAATAAAAAAAATAGGAGTTTCTCCTAAACGAGTTTTATATTTGGGACCAGGAAAAACTGAAGAAGAAATTAGAAAAGTATTTGAGTACGGAATTAAATATTTTATTGTAGAGTCACTACAAGAGATGCAAAAAGTAAATGATATAGCTCAAGAAACAGAAGTAACCGTTAGAGTTGGTATTAGAATTAATCCAAGTGTATCAGCAAAAGGTTCAAAATTAACTATGGGTGGAAAGCCAAGGCAATTTGGTATGGATGAAGAACAACTGGAAAATATATTTGAGTTAGAAGAAAGATTATCAAATCTAAAAATTGTAGGGATACATGTATATAATGGCACACGCATTCTATCTAGTGATGTGTTCATAAAAAATACAGCATATATTTTAAATTTAGCAAAAAAAGTTCAAGAACAATTCCAGGTTAAATTAGATTATATAGATATCGGTGGTGGAATGGGAATACCGTATTTTTCTAATGAAAGTACGCTTGATTTGGATGATATTTCTGATAGATTACATGCTATGATTCAGGAGTTTTATAGTAGTTTTGGTGAAGAAATCCCGATATTTTTAGAGTCAGGTAGATATGTTGTAGGTGAAAGTGGGATTTATGTTACAAAAGTATTATATGAGAAGAAATCTAAAAATTGCGATTTTTTAACGGTGGATGGAGGAACACATCACCATATGGCCGCAGGTGGAATGGGGAATGCTCTAAAGAAAAATTTTCCAATCAAGGTTCTTAATAAATGGAATGAGGAACCTAATACCGAATATTATATTTCCGGCCCTTTATGTACCCCAAACGATTTAATTGCAAAGAAGATAAGTCTTCCTAAATCCCAGCCCGGTGATTATATTGGCATTTTGAATGCTGGAGCATATGGATTGACTGCAAGTCCTGTACTATTTTTAAGTCACCACCTTCCTACTGAAGTATTGATGAAGGATGATAAGTATATAATCATTCGTAAGAAAACAGAATATGATCTGCCAGCAGTACAAACATTTCAAAGTTAATTGATTGATTTTCATGTTCATGTTGGAGAATTAAAAAGTGAGTACACTGAAGAGTTTGCCCAACAAATGATGGATTCATGTAATAAATCTCATACAAATATGGAAGTAAGAATAGAAAATTTAATCAAAGAAATGGAAGGATTAGGTGTAAAAAAAGCAGTATTACTTGCTTTTAATGCTAAACGCACATTAGGAGTGCATGTTACAAATGAGTATGTTTCAAAATTGTGTGCAAAATATCCGAAATATTTTGTAGGCCTTGCTTCGTTTGATGCTTATGAAAAACCCTTGTGTAAAAAGAGTCTAGAACAAGAGTTAACTAATTACAACCTACATGGATATAAATTAGCTTTTGGGTACTTGGGCATTTCACCTAATGACCCGGGCTGGTATCCTTTGTATGAAGATGCAGAGGAGCGTAGCCTACCAGTTTTAGTTCATATGGGTTTTACTCCGATAAAACAAGCAAGTTTACGTTATTGTCACCCTATGTTACTAAATGATGTACTTATTAAATTTCCGAATCTTAATATTATAATAGCTCATATGGGTTGGCCATGGATTAACGATACATTATCTCTTCTTAAAAAATATAAAAATGTATATACTGATTTATCAATTGTATCTTTTTATCAACCGATTGATGAAATGTGTAATATTTTTCAAATGGCAAAAGAACAGGGGGTTATTAATAAGTTAATTTGGGGTACGGATTATCCAATGTGTACAATGGAGGAAAGCATTGATCGCTTTAAGATTATAAAAAAGCGCTTAGAAGAACAAGGAGCTCATATCACAGAAGAAGAATGGGATCAGATTTTTTATAAAAATGCAGAAAAATTATTGCAATTGAAGAAGGGAGTTTAAATGTCTGACCGGGTAATTAAGGTTCGGGGAGCAAGAGCTAATAATCTTAGGAGTGTAGATATAGATTTAGATTTTAATAGCCTTACTGTGTTTTCAGGTTTAAGTGGCTCAGGAAAATCATCCTTAGCATTTGATACTATCTTTGCCGAGGGACATCGTAGGTATGTTGACTCTTTATCATCGTATGCGAGGCAGTTTTTAGGACAAATGGAAAAACCAGATGTAGATTCTATTGAAGGACTTACACCAGCAGTATCTATTGAGCAAAAAGTTATACATAAGAATCCTCGATCTACAGTTGGAACTATAACTGAGATATATGATTACATGAGAATATTGTTCGCTTCAATTGGTATTCCTTATTGCCCAGAACATAATATTCCTATACAACCACAATCAATAGATCAAATGATGAATCAGCTTAAAGATTTAAAAGATGGGACAGAGTTGTATATATATGCTCCTCTCATTAAGGGGAAAAAGGGAGAGTTCAAGAGTGTTATTGAGAGAGTTATTCAGAAGAGATTTATTCGAGTTAGGGTTGATGGCGAATTATTAAAGATTACTAGTCCCGTCGTTTTAGATAAAAATAAACAACATACAATAGAGGCACTTATTGATAAAGTCACTTTTTCACATGCTAATAAAAGAAGGGTTACAGATTCAATCAAAAAAGCTGCATTAGAAGCAAAAGGACAAGTATTAATAGAGACATTAGAACAAAATGGAAAAACAAACAGGTACTTTTTTAATAGCTTACAGGCATGTTCTGAATGTGGTTATTCTATTGATGAGCTAACACCAAGGAACTTTTCGTTTAATAGTCCATATGGCGCGTGTGAACAATGTCATGGATTAGGGGCTACTTTACAAGTGAATCCAAGGTTGTTAATAACAGATTGGAATAAGTCTATAAATGAAGGTGTGTTTGAAAATTGGGCTACGAGTACTGCAAAATGGTATCACAATATAATTGATATCGTGTGTAATCATTATGCTATTTCTAAAGAAACACCATTTAAAAACCTTTCTGATCAACATAAGAATATTCTTCTTTATGGAAGTGGAACAGAGGAAATCTTATTTCAATATGAGTCAGAGCGTAAACAACGAACGCATTCAGCGCCTTTTGAGGGAGTAATTCCTAATATAAATCGTAGATACAATGCTAGTAATTCGGACAGTGTAAAGGAAAAATTAGAAGAAGTAATGTCTAGCATTACATGTCAATCTTGTAGTGGTAAGAGGTTAAAACAAACAAGTTTAGCTGTATATATTGGAGATACAAACATTGCACAATTATCTAGCATGTCTATTGATAATGTAGCTAATTTTTTTAAGCAAATCGATCAAATTCTTACTGAAAAACAAATAGAAATTTCCGAAAGGCTACTTAAGGAAATTAATAGTAGATTACAGTTTTTATTGGATGTAGGATTAGAATATTTAACCTTAGATAGAGAAGCAAAAACATTATCTGGTGGAGAAGCTCAGCGAATTAGATTAGCTACTCAAATAGGGTCGGCTTTATCTGGAGTGATATACGTTTTAGATGAACCAAGCATTGGATTGCATCAAAGAGATAATATTCGTTTAATAAATACTTTAAAAAAGCTAAGAGAATTAGGAAACATGGTAATAGTTGTAGAACATGATACAGATACAATGTTAGCAGCAGACTATATAGTCGAACTAGGACCTGGAGCGGGGAATCAAGGTGGAGAAATTGTAGCAGCCGACACTCCTGAAGCGTTTAAAAAAGGCAATGGTTCGTTAACTAGTCAATATTTATCTGGTGCTAAGGAAATAAAAGTTCCTATAGAAAGAAAAAAAGAAAATGGGAAATATTTATCTATTAGAGGCGCTAAAGAAAATAATTTGAAAGACATTGACGTCGATATTCCTTTAGGACTACTGACTTGTATTACTGGTGTTTCAGGTTCAGGGAAAAGTACCCTAATCCATGAAATATTATATAAGCATTTAGCTAGAGAAATTCACAGAGCATATAAATTGTTGCCAGGTAATTTTGATGAGATAAGTGGTTTAGAGCACATTGATAGAGTGATTAATATTGATCAATCACCGATTGGAAGATCACCTAGATCCAATCCAGCGACGTATACAGGTATGTTTGATGAAATTAGAGATTTATTTGCAAAGACACCAGATGCTAAGGTAAGGGGATTAACTAAAAAGGCATTTAGTTTTAATGTACCTGGAGGAAGGTGTGATACTTGTAAGGGCGATGGGGTAGTTAAGATTGAAATGCACTATCTACCTGATGTTTATGTTGTTTGTGATGATTGCCAAGGGCATCGATATAATCAGGAAACTTTAAATGTTCAATATCGAAATAATAATATTTCCGATATTTTAAATATGACTGTAGCAGATGCGACAGAATTTTTTAAAGATCATCCTAAAATTATAAAATATATAAACAGCTTAAATAAAGTTGGATTAGGTTATATGAAAATTGGACAACCAGCAACAACTTTGTCAGGTGGAGAAGCGCAACGTGTTAAACTAGCTACAGAATTATCAAGGACATCTACTAGTAAAACCTTATATATCCTTGATGAACCTACTACAGGTCTACATCTAGAAGATATCAACCGACTTTTAAAAGTTATACATCAACTAGTAGAAAAGGGCTCATCAGTCTTGATAGTAGAACATAATTTAGAGGTTATAAAAACAGCAGACTATATTATTGATATGGGGCCCAATGGAGGGAAAAATGGAGGACAGGTAGTAGCTACAGGAACTCCTGAGGAAATATGCAATGAACCTGGTTCGCTTACAGGGGAATTTTTAAGGGGATTTTTAGAACATAATTAAATGGAACCTATGGGTGATCAGCCACAAGCCATTGAAAAGCTAGTAATGGGAGTAGAAAATGGAAAAAGTAGGCTGTTATTAAAAGGGGCTACAGGTACCGGAAAGACATTTACTATCGCTAATGTAATTCAGCAACTTAATCGTCAAACATTAATTATCGCTCATAATAAAACCTTAGTGGCTCAACTATGGAGCGAATTAAAGGAATTATTCCCTAATAACGCAGTAGAGTATTTTGTAAGTTATTATGATTATTATCAACCAGAGGCTTATGTTCCACATAAAGATCTCTTTATAGAAAAAGACTCTAAAATTAACAGTGAAATTGAAAGAATGAGGCATTCTGTTATGGCCAGTCTATTAAAACGAACGGATGTCATTGTAGTAGCCAGTATTTCATGTTTGTATCCTATGAGTGCCCCCGAGGATTTTAATAGTACTTCTTTCGTTTTATCTGTAAAACCAGATGGTTATTTTGTTTACACATATGAGCAAGTTATTAAGCATCTAATTGATAATCAGTACAAAAGAAATGATATAGAGTTTGAGCCTGGAACATTTAGAATCCGTGGAGGATCAATTGATATCTATCCGATGGGTAAACAGGAAGCTATCAGGTTACAATTTTTTGGGGATGAACTAGAAGAGATTCTTACTATTCATCCTGTTACTGAAGAGATAGTGGATAGTCTAGAGGAAGTTCATATCTTTGCTGCTACAAGTTTTATTACTACAACAAAACAAATTGAAACAGCTCTACCTTTAATTGAAAAGGATTTAGTTGAGCAATTAAAGTTTTTAAGAGGTTTAGGTAAATTTCATGAGGCAGAAAGGTTGGAACAACGTACATTATATGATCTAGAATTGTTAAAGAATACAGGTCATTGTATGGGGATCGAAAATTATTCCTTATATATGCAAAATAGAGAAAAAGGGTCAAGATGTTTTAACTTGACGGACTATTTTGAAGATGGATATTTAACTGTAGTTGATGAATCTCATGTAACATTACCGCAGTTACACGCTATGTATGCTGGAGATCAGTCTAGAAAGAAGAACTTAATTGACTATGGATATCGTTTACCCTCATCACTAGATAATAGGCCACCTAAGTTTGAAGAATTTATGAACAATACGAAATGTATGGTGTCTATGTCGGCAACTCCTGGAAAACATGAAGTGGATTCTAAAGAGGTTTTTGTGGAACAGGTAATACGCCCTACGGGGCTTATCGATCCAGTTATTGAAGTGAAGAGTAGCGAAAATTACTTTGAGACTTTAATAAATGAAATAAAAAATACTATTAGTCGAAATGAAAAGGTATTAGTTATTGCGTTAACCAAAAAACAAGCAGAAGAAATAACGAAAGAGATTAATAACTTACAAATAAAAGCAGAATACTTGCATTCTGAAGTGGAGAATATAGAGAGGTCAGAAATTATTAGAGATTTTAGAATGGGTAATTTTGATGTTCTTGTAGGAATTAATCTTTTAAGAGAAGGTTTAGATTTACCAGAGGTATCGCTAGTAGCTGTAATCGGAGCAGATCAAAGGGGATTCCTTCGATCTAAGAGTGCATTATTACAACTAATTGGTCGTGCTGCTAGAAATATTAATGGAAGAGCACTTCTGTTTGCCGATAGTATAAAAGATAATATTGAAGGCGCTATTGAAGAGACCGAGCGTAGGAGAGAAATTCAAAAGCAATATAATAAAGATAACAATATTGTACCTAAAACAATTATAAAAAAAGAACCTGTTTCTTTGAAAAATTTATTAGGTATCGCTGAGGAGCTTTAAATGTCTTTCTATAAGGAACTAAAGAACAGTCTTAGTGAACCGGGAAAAAATTTTATATGGTTAGGTAATGTTGAAGTAGAAAAGCATTGGAAAAAAGAAAATATCATTACAATACCGGGTAGTAATATTTCAAAAGCGCAATCATTGGTTAATAAAATAGGTGAAATGGCATTATTTCTTGCTGAAAAAGAAGACATTGTTTGTCTTAAAGAAGACATTGATGAAGATTATGTGCAGTATATAGAAGAAACTCGAGGATTTGTTCCAAATATATTGAATTTCTATTCTGATAATCCTGAAGAAAATATTTCAGAAACAATTTTATCTAGCACTCAAAATATTAATATGCTTCAAAATATTAATAGGGATAATTCGTATTCATTACTACCATATGGTACATCAAACATTGAGGAAAAGGTATCTCAACAAACTTCAATTTCTTTATGTACTCCTGCATCAACTATATGTCGTGAGGTTAATAGCAAGATTTATAGCTGGAAGTTAGCAGATGAATTTGATCTTCGTCAAGTAGCAGGAAAAGTGAGTCATACTATTTCAGAACTTGAATTTAATTACCATGAAATTAGAAAAAGATATTTAGAAAATCCATTAGTTTTAAAAGACTCTATGGGGGTATCTGGAAAAGGAATGGTTCTAATTGATTCAGATAGTAAGTTTGAAAATATTTTAAATTTACTAAAAAGAATGTCCGTAAAAAAGGGCCATGAGAATATAGAAATGATTTTAGAAAATTGGATTGAAAAAGAAAGAGACCTTAACTATCAATTCATCATAGATAAAAACGGGAATATCAAATTTACATCAGTTCGAGAAGCGTTGGTACATAAGGGTGTACATTTGGGGCATAAATTACCAGTTCAATTAACAAAAGTTCAGGAAAAAGAACTTCTAGAAAGTTATGAAACTATTGGGAAAACATTAGCGAGAGATGGATTTTATGGTGTTGTTGGTGTTGATGCAATGATTGATAGAAAAGGATTTTTGTACCCTTGTGTCGAAATAAATGCTAGATTCAACATGGCAACATACCAAAATAATATTGTTGAAAGATTTTTCAATCCCCATGCGTTCTTTATGGCTATACCTTTTGAGGCTGTCCTGGAAAAAACAGTACCTTTCAAAAGAATTAAAGAAGAACTAAAGGATATTTTATATACCAAGGAAAAGGGGCATGGTGTAATTATTAATGGTTTTTCTACGTTGAATTTGGGAATTAATAAGAAAGGGAGGTTATATACAATTATACTTGGTGAAACTATCAATCAATGTGAAGATATGGTGGGAATTTTGAAGAGTAAATTAGGAAATTTAAATGTTACTTAGGTGGAGATATTGGAATACATATATAAATCTGCAGAGAAGTTTCCGGATAAAAAGGCTTTAATGTATAAAGATTATAAATTAAGCTATAAACAATTTGTAAATGAATTTAATAGTATTGGTGAAAAAATAGAGCAAGATATAAGTGATTTTTCTTATCCAATTGGTATTTATATTAAAAATCACCCAGATTTCATCATTTCTTATTATGCACTTATTAAAGCTAAGAAAGTTGCTCATTTAGTCGATCCTAAATGGCGCGAAAATGAGTTAGACAACTTAATAAAGCATGTTCATCTTGGCGGATTTATTGTTAGGACGGAAGAAATAGATGATTTTCCTTTAGTAGAAAAGATAAAACATATTTATAAATATGGAAATATATCACTTATTATACTTCAACAAAAATATTTATCTAATGAGATTGCGACGGAGAGATTAAAAAATATAATATCATGCCGTTATTCATCAGGAACTACAGGTATTCCAAAATGTATGATGTACGAAGAAAGAAATGTAATCGCAGCATCTACAAATTGGTTAGAATCAGTTAATTTAAATTCGAATGATATAGTATATTGTGCCGCATATTTAACGCACGGCTTAGCCTTTAATACCTCAATACTTGCTCCATTGAGAGTGGGTGCTACAATTTTACTCCATGATAATATAACCCCAAGAAAAGTAGTTGAAATTATATTAGATAAGAAACCTACTATATTTGTGGCTTTTCCAGTTTTATATGATTTAATGACTAGAATAAAAAATGTAAAGCAATTTAAAAATGTAAGAATGTGTGTATCTTCAGGTACAATTCTTCATGAAAGTATAAAAAGAAAATTCAATAGGCTGTTTGGTATTAATATTTCAGATTTATATGGCGTAGCTGAAACTGGGCTATCAATCTTAAATCAAACGGATGACTATAATAGTGTAGGTTATCCACTCCATAATGTTAAAGTGAAAATTTTAGGTAAAGATGGTGAGGAGTTACAAAAAGGTGAAGTAGGAGAAGTAGCATTATATACGGAGTCAAGAGCGAAGGGCTATTATAATCTTCCAGGAGAGTTAGAAAAAAGGTTATCTCAAAGTTATTATTTGACTGGAGATTTAGGTGAAATGGGACTGGATGGAAAAGTATATATAAAAGGAAGAAAAAGTGATGTTGTAGATGTAGCAGGTAAAAAAGTAGATCCAGTTGAAGTAGAAGATGTCCTACGAAAGCATCCCGAAATATATGATGTATCTGTATTTGGGAAAAAAAATCTAGAAAAAAGAACGGAAATTTTAGCAGCAGTTGTAGTTGCTAATGATTATTTAAAAAGGGAAACTGTAGTGAAATTTTGTGAGGAAAGATTAGTTAGTTACAAAATACCACAAATTGTTAAATTTGTATCCGCGATTCCCCGTAATAATAATGGTAAGGTTTTAAAAAATGAACTGCAAAATTTAGTCTAGATGGATTTATATATTTCTAACTTAGAAGTACTGTATTTAGATAAATATAAGACTGTAAAGGATTATTTGTGCGATATAAAAGGAGCAGAAGTTAATCCGGATTTTAATGGAATGTTTGAAGCGTATAAAAAGAAGTCTAGTGAAGACAGAGAAGATTTGGGACTAGATTCCTTTAAAAAATATATGTATACAATTCCAATTAGTGATAATAATATTGCGGAAATGTCAGGTGACGTAGTGATGAAATCCTTAAATGGAAAATTAAAGGATAATATTAAACATCTCGTTTACTGCCATGAATTTTTAAATCTCCCACAACCTATAACTGTAGCAATGAATATAAAAAGGCTTGGGGATTTATCTCAAGCACTACCTTATGCTATTAAAGATCAGGGATCCGTTGTATCTTTAACAGCTATCAATATTGCGAAAATGTTTATAGAAGATAAAGAGCAGGAATTTCAAATAGTATGTGCTGATAAATGTAATCTTCCACAAATGCGTGTTAAACATAATCACTTTCCTTATGGCGACGGAGCTTCTTCGTTTACAATTTCTAGAAAAGATGGGCAGTTTAAGATTATTTCATGGGATCTTCATTCATGGCATGTTAAGGAAGAAAATAATTGTGAAGATGAGCTAATTGTACATATTCAAGAACAGTTAAAGCACATAAAAGAAGAAAATTTAAATATTATGCCTTGCCATGTGATATTACAAAATTTCTCTTCGAACTTTATAGATAAAATTAAATTAGATTGTAAGGATTTTTATTTTTATCAACGTGAATATCGAAATACAGCTAACCTAACTACTTCAGATCCGTATTATAGTCTAAAAGAGATGCATCAAAAAGGACAAATCAAAAAAGGGATGCATGTTCTACTAATCTTTGCTGGTTCTAAAGGTACTATTGGGACGCTTCTTCTAGAATGCATGTAAATGAATATGAATGATATTAATCAAGTTTATCAAAATCTATTTGGTTTTATTCCAGCTCCAACTGAGGCTAGGCATGAGGTGACTCTTCAAGTTAGGCCAGAAGAGCTTGAATTACATGAAATGTTTAGAAAAAATAGCATGGAATCAAAGTATATTCCAGAAAAATATGTACAAATAATGTTATTTGGTATGTTACTTATGCTAGCTGCACCTGGGGCTAAGGTGCATTTAATTGCCTCAAGAAGAGCAGGCGCTAGTTGGGACGAGTTATTTGATGTAGCTAAGCTAGCATTCTTATTTAAAGGATTATCTGCATTTAATTTTGGTATGTCTTTAATTAAAGAAGTAATGGAAAGTGAAAAGAATAATAATTAGATGAATTTTAAAATTTCGAATAGAGTATCTAATCTACCTAGTTATTTATTTGCACATCTTGAAAACATGAAACAAAAGAGAGTAAAGGATGGATATCCTGTTATTGATCTAAGTGTGGGAGATCCCAATTTTCCAACACAAAGTCATATTGTCGAAAAAATGAAAGAAGTTTTATCTGAATATGAAACTCATCGATATCCTCCATTTCGCGGTATTGATCAGTTGAAAATTACAATTTCTGATTGGTATAAAAGGCGGTTTGGTGTGGATATAGATCCCGAGAAAGAAGTATTGATTTTAGTGGGTTCAAAGGAAGGGTTATCTCATATATCACTTTCATATATAGATCCGGGGGAAATAGCCTTAATCCCTAATCCTGGTTATCCCGCATATGCAGGTGGAGTGGCTCTTGCTGGAGGGCAAGTTGAGGAGCTACCTTTACTAGAAAAGAATAATTTTTTTCCGGATTTCTCAAACGTTTCTCCTAGGGTAGCTAAAAAAGCAAAATTAATGTTTTTAAACTATCCTAATAACCCTACTGGTGCAGTAGCAAGCGTTGAGGATTTTGAGCAAGCAGTAGAGTTTGCAAAGAAGAATAATATCATAGTCGCACATGATGCTGCATATTCAGAAGTTTCTTTTGGTAATTATGTAGCGCCTAGTTTTTTAAAAGCAAAAGGAGCTAAGGATGTAGGGGTGGAATTTCATTCCTTTTCAAAAACATTTTGTATGACTGGTTGGCGCATTGGAATGGTGGTTGGGAATGCAGAAGTCATAGATAATATAGCTAAAACGAAAGCATTTGTAGATTCAGGCGTATTTGGAGCGATCCAAAAAGCAGCTTCATTTGCACTAGATTCTTATAACGAAGTTCCTAAAGAAATCAAGGAGCGTTATTTAGAGCGTATGAATATCCTTAAAAGAGGATTAGAGCCTCTTGGTTGGGAAATTCAAGTACCTAAAGCAGGATATTTTATTTGGGTGAAAGTACCAAATAATAATAGTTCTATGGAATTTTGTAAGATGTTATTAGAAGAGGCGGGGGTTTTGATGACTCCAGGTATAGGATTTGGAGGTTATGGAGAAGGATTTATAAGGATTTCCTTAAATGTTGAAGAAGAACAACTCCATAGAGCGATTAAGTCAATTAATGAAAAATTCTATATTCAAAAATAAATGTATTTGCATCAGATTTCCACGTATAGACCAGAAAAGAGAGTAGATATTTATGATATTAAAGAATCAGTGGGCCTAAGTGATAAAGAATATGAGAGGATAACGGATTTTCATAAGTTAAGATATATTATGGATTCTGGTACAGAAACGTCTTATAGTATGGTGAAAAAATCAGTTAAAGATTTATTCGAAACTAACAAAATAATGCCTGATGATTTAGGGGGAATTATATATGGACATGCCATGCAAAGTCATCCTGATGGTAACATGTTCTTAGAGAAGTTAAAAAAAGAATTTGATTTAGGTGATATCCCCGCATTTACAATTTCAGATTTAAATTGTGTAACACCAATAACAGCTATTGAAATAGCGACTAAGTTACTTGGAAATTCTGATAAAAAGTATATTTTGCTACTATTTGCTGAGAAGATGTATACTGATTCAATGCGTAAAATTGAGGATATGACTGTATTCTCTGATGGGGCAGCAGCATGTTTAATATCTTCTCAGGGTGATGGTAATAAAATCATATGTGTTAACCAATTTGTAGACTCTAAAGTATCAAGCTTTGGGGAATGGGATGATCAATCATATCGTTGGTTTCAAATGTCATATTTTTTGGGTATAAAGAAAATACTTAAATTGACAGAGAAAAAAGCCAATATTAATTTACAAGATATTAAACTCATAATCCCGCATAATGTGAATTTTGACACTTGGGAGTTAGCCTCACGTTCTTTGAACATTCCGTTTGAAAATATATATACAAACAATATAGCTAAATTAGGGCATGTTAGCGGTTGTGACTTATTACTTAATCTTCAGGACTCCCTACATGAATTTGATATCCCAAAGGATTCATATTATTTAATGCTAAGTGTGGGCCTTGGAGGTGCTTATGGTAGTGTTCTAATGAAAAAATAAATGAGGATAGGCATTCAGGGAATCGGTATTTACGTTCCTAACAATCGCATAAATTTAAAAGAGTTAGCAAGTACCTTACATTTATCTGAAAATGAACTTGATGTACTAATGAATACTCATCGCTTAAAAGAAATAGCTATTGAAACTACAAAAAATGCTAATGAGATGTTAATTGCGGCTATAGAGAACCTCATGCTGCACAATAAAATTGATTCAACAGATGTTGGGTTAATTTTATTTACCCATACAATCTTGCAATTTTCACCTTTTCTATCTGAACCACTTCTAGCTATTAAAAATCAATTTGGCTTTCATAACGCACACAGTATGTCAGTAGCAAATCTGAATTGTGCAGGAATGGATTTTTTACTATCTCTCTCCCATAAATGGCTACTAAATAATAATCACGCAAAAAGTGTCTTAATTTTAACAAGTGATAAAACATTTGTAGAAGATTTTAGGTATCTCAAGGAAAGTTCTGTAATGGGAGATGCTGCTTGTGCCGTCTTAGTTTCAAAAGGTTCACAGCAAAATCAAATCATCGCATCTAATATTAATGTAGATGCTACTATTTTTAATGGGGAAGCATCTGCTCCCGAGGAATTTGATTGGTTTCTAAAAAGTGTCTCAACAGGAATAATAAAAAATCTAAAGTCCCTCTTAAAAGACGCTAATTTCAATTCAGATGATATTACTCTAATTATTCCAAGTAATATAAACTTCCCGACTTGGAGTAACATAGGAAAAATTTTAAAAATACCAATTGAGAAATTCTATTTCCCTACTTTATCTAATACTGGACATGCACATAATTCTGATCCTATCCTTAATCTTCACCAGGCAATAAATTCAAAAAAAATTCATCCAGGAGATTATTATGTAACATTAACTGCTGGAATAGGTGGTACTTTTGGATGTACCTTATTCAAATGTTAAATGAACAAAGAATACGGATTAGATAATAATTACGATGGGAAAAATGCACAGTTTATTATTCCAAATATTTCACTGCCAATATCTTTAAATCAAACTTCTTCTGATTTGGCATTAGAAGCTACAAAAAAATTAGTGGATAAAACATCAAAAAGAAGCCCCTTATACTTTGCATATTGTCATGATACAAACGAGCCAAGTATCTATTTAACTCCTGCTTTAAAAGTGAAAAAAAAACTAAAATTAAAAGGTTCTATACCTTTCTCGATAAGTCACCAAGGTTCTGCTGCTTTTACTAGTTCTATATTTCTGTTAGATACTTTGCATAAGCAAAATTCAAAAGAGACATTTTCTATCATTACTACTACTGATCAAGTATGTCCACCCCATCCTAGAATTTTTTTCACCGCTTATCCTAAGGGAGATAGTTCTGCTTCCTGTATTTTTAGTACAGACAATGGACAGTATCGCATTATTGACTACACTTTACATTCTTTTTCTTCAACTCCTACACCACTAAGGTGGAGTATAACAGATTATAGTTTATTTGAAGAAAAATTGATTTCTATTACAAGCAAATTATTAGATGAATTTATTAATACCCATGCCGTAAAATGGATAATCGCACAAAATTTGAGTAAATATTTCATTGAAGCACTAGAAATGTATACTCAAAAAAACGAATTAAAACTCTTCAAAAGGACCATTGCTACTAACAGTAATCTTCTGACTAGTGATTGTTTAGTTTCATTAGAGCAAGCTGAACAATCTGGCATTTTAGATACTAATGATAACATTTTATTACTACAAGTTGGTCCACTTTCGCATATTGGACTATTACTATTAAAAAAAGAGAGAGCTGATAATTTTGTCTATCTTAAATAATTGTCTATCTTAAATAATTTAGATTTAATTCCAATAGATTCTTTACGATTTCATGAAGATCACGACCCACATAGATTGAAACGTATTACAAATGACATTAATAGCCTAAAATATTTAAATAATCCCCCTATGGTAACTGTCTGTAATGATAATACCTATTTAATATTAGATGGATTACACCGGGCCAAATCTTTAATAGAGATGAATATCAATAACATTATTGTACAAAAAGTAGACTTGGATCATCCTAAGCTTAAAATACTATCGTGGACACATGTCATACCTGATTATATAGAAATCCTTAATAATAATAATTATGCTAAAGAGGTTCCTATGTTTACTTTATTTCGTTCTAATCAAACTACAGTATTTCTAGGACCAAAATCATTAAAATTACGTTTAGAAATACTTCACAAAATAACTTCAAGTTATTTAAATAAAGATGAAATTGAAAGACTTCCAGAACCGCCAGACTTTTTAGAACCTGGTAAACAGTATCTTTCTTTTCAGCCTTTTACATTAGAAGAATTTAAGGAATTGAGAGACTATCATTATATTACTCCACCAGGACTGACTCGATTATTAATTCCAGATCGATTATTAAACCTAAAAATGCCCTTACATCTTTTAGATCAAAAAAATAATGAAATTTTCCAAAATAAAATACTTTCTTATAAACATCGTCTAAGAAAATATACCGAAGATGTCTATATTCTCGAATAGATGATTTATGGTCCACATAGACAAAAGTATTATAAGCTCATTTTAATAACTATTGTAAAAAGTGAGGGATTTATATTGAAAGATTACCACCTTAATTTAAGTGATTTATTTAATAATCATGGTATTCTTGGTAAAAATGAACCTATTAATGATAGTAGCTTTAGCTTAGGAATTTCATTTTATCCAGCAGAATATCTCCCTAAATACGGAGAAAAATTCCATTGGGAAAACACTTCATTTCTTTTTCCAACGAAGACTAGTGAGGGTTTCGATAATTTAACTTTAGATTATCAAACTATTCAAGTTCCTAAAGGGAAATTCACTGACCTCTATATACTTGGTTCTTCAAATAATGGTAATTTTTACGATGATGTTCAACTCCTATTTAATAACAACATAGTTTATACATTTAAATTAGCATTAACAGAATTTGTTTCAGAAACCTCCTGGTTCGGGGATCCAATTGTTTTAGAATGTCCCTTTACTAGAAACAAAAATCTTGATTTATTCAGCTTACAACCTAAGATATATTGTCATCAGGAACAACTACCTTCTAATATTACTTTCGATGAAATTAAATTAGGTAGCAATCCCTTTATCCATCTATTCTCAATTACATTAAGAGGTGAAACAATTGAATAAGTGAAACAATTGAATAAATCAAAACTATTTACTCATCCCTATCATAATTGCTTAACTATGACGGTTACGGGCGTAATTCATGAAGAGGTAGAAATTGAAGGCCTGTGGTTTCTCAGTCAACTCTATACTATTAAACGTCCAGATAACTCGGTAAGGTTTATACCTAGAATAAGTTTTTTCAATGATGAGATTTCTGAATTTTCGAACCTAGTACCTGAACATAAAACATTTTCCAATTTTAATGATTACAGGGAAAGTTTAGATTCTACCCTCCATAAGGGGATACCAGTTATTGCGCCAGTCGATACTTTCTTTCTCCCTTACTCATCCAGATACCAAGTTCAACATAATTTTCACTGGATGGAAATTTGGAAAAAAGAAGAGTCTAATTATAAATTAGTCGATCACTACTATCATTTCGTAGGCGATCTGAGTGAAGCAGATCTTCAAAAAGCTGTCGAAGGATCTAAAGAACTATTACAACCATCAAGTTATCAGTATTATTCTTTAAGTACTAAAAATTATAAGTCTTTCGCTAAGCAATCATATCAAAAATCTATAAATATAAACCTAACAAGCCTTCTTTCTACTGACCAAGTTGGTTTGCCTGTTTCATATAAGATTTTTGATGAATCATATGTCATCTCACAAGGATTAGACGTCTTTACAGATATTTATCAAAAATTAAATTCTATTAATCAACATATGGACGAAGAATTACGTCAAGCAACCCTCGAGGAGCTCTATGAAGACTTTAATGAATTAGGAAATTCTAGATATGTATTTGGAGAATTTCTCGAGAAATATGATACCTCAAAAGAAACTACTACTCTGGTACAAATCCTTACAGATTTAGCACAAGAATACAAGATTTGTGCTAACCTAGCACTTCGTAATGTAGTGCGTAATGATCACTTCTCACAAAAGGTTTTTGATAGGGTATCTCAATTGAAAGAAAAAGAAGAACAATATATCAAACAACTTATAAAATTATCTATTAGCATTAATTAGATGAAGAAATTAAAAATAGCACATATGGATAATCAGCTCGCAGACTGTATTACAGTATATTGTATGGCTGCCTTAAAAGGTTTGGGTAAAGTTAATTTTCAAGAAGTAACAGGATCTTTTTGGCGTTTTAATTATAAAAAAGATCCCCTGATCTTCTTCTCATTAAGTCTATTTAGTTCACCATTTGAAAGGAATAGACTACTTAATGATTATTTTAATATTCAACTTACGGCTATAGAGGAACCTAAAGTAGACTATCATCAAATTATTATTTCCTCTCTTAGTAACTCTAAATTACCAATGGTTTTTATCGATAGGTTTGACTTGCCACATGATAATATATGCTTTCAAAAGTTTCATGAAAATCACTATTTACTTATTAGAGGATATGATTCTATTAATCAGGAGTATCATATTGTAGATTTTTTTACTAAACCTTCCTTTACTAAAGTTAATCGTAATATTATTGAAAAATCTATAAAAAATGCATTCCATATAGAACACCCTATGATTATTGCTAGCATCGAAACAATTGAACATACTTTTAACCAAGATACACTAACTGAATTAATTCAATCAAACTACAAACATATGACACAAAAAAATTCTAACTCTTCTGGCTTTTTAGGAGTTGAAAGTCTATATACAGATTTGGAGAAAAGAGATGACTATTTGCAAGATTATATAAAAGTAATAAATCTTTTTTCTAAACTAAAGCATATGGGATCCTATAGAGCTCAACATGCAGATTTTATTAATACTTATTTTGGACATGCAGTATTAGAAAATGCATTCCACGAATTAGATCACAAATGGAAATTAGTTGCGAATTATATATTAAAATCCCATCTGACTAAGAACGACTCACTAATTAGTCGTTCATTAAATACTTTGCAAGAGATTATCCAAATAAAAAAAGAAATATTACCCTTATATGAACAATTAACTAAAGGAGAGTAAATGAAGGATCTTATTATCATTGGAGCTGGCCCCTGTGGTCTTGCCGCAGCTGTAGAAGCCCATAAATCTAAACTTGATTACCTAGTTATTGAAAAAGGTTGTATTGTAAACACTATTTCTAAATTCCCTACATATGTTACGCTTTTTGGACCTCCTGAAGATTTTGAAATAGATTCTATTCCTTTCTCTTTAAAATATGGTCCCCCAACAAAACAAGACTCTATGAGATATTATTACAAGGTTTCAAAATATTTCAATTTAAATATTAACCAATATGAAGAGGTTTTAGATATCTCTTCAGTTAACAAAATGACTCAAACGTCTTATGAAATCCGTTCGGATAAAGGAATCTATCATACAAAAAATGTTGTTTTTGCCACTGGTTTCTTTGATAATCCTAGAAATTTAAATATCCCTGGAGAAGACTTGAACAAAGTAAAAAGCTATTTTACAGAATCTCATCCATATTCTAATCAAAATGTTGTTGTTATTGGAACAGGACACTCTGGTTTGGAGGCTATAATCGATTTACTAACTGTAGATGCAAAGGTTACTCTTATCCACAGAGGATCAAATCTCAGTTATACACCAAAAAGGTGGATGTTGGCATCTGTACGAAAGGCTATAGATGAAGGAAAAATTACTGCCTATTTTAATTCTAACATACAAGAGGTTAAAGAAAATACTGTAACTATCAATACTCCAGATGGCGTAAAACACATTAAAAATGATTTTGTGTTAAAGCTCATTGGATTCCAACCTAATTATGTTCCACTCCAATCACTTGGGGTTGAGTTCGACGAAGTTACAAATATACCAAAATACAACAAAGACTCTTTTGAAACAAATATCCAAGGTATATATTGTTGTGGTGTGCTCGCCGGAGGATCCGATGTTAATACTATAACTATTTCAGACGGACGCTTTCATGGCAAAAAGATAATTCAGAGTATTTTAAATAAAAATAAATTATATATTTAAATGCGAGATTCTATTATTGAGTTGCTTCAAAAACAGATTCACATTGATATTAATACAGACGATGATCAAGACTTATTATTTGTTGGTTTCAACTCTATTGCGTTTATGCATTTTATTGTAGACTTAGAAGTTTATTTTGAATTTGAAGTATTTGATGAAGAATTAACACTAGATAATTTTACTACTATTAATAAAATAATAACTTTTGTACAAAATAAAAAAGGGGTTGTTTTGAAGTGAGTGAACGAGCTAATTATTGATAATTTCACAAAAAACGAAGAAGAATTCCAACAATTCCAGTACCTGCTTCGTTTTTTAAATAATAATATTATCTCTTGTAAAATTGACCATGATAAAATTAAAATTGATCATACTGAAAAAATTACTATTCATCTAGAAAAACTAGTCCAAAAGTTAACAAAAAGAATTTCAGGAGGAAGGAATCTTCCTTTTAAAAGTCAAATTATTCATGAGCATTCGGTACAACCACCTTATGTAAATGACATATTTAAACAACTTATAGATCAAAATATTATTGTGAAAAACCATGAGGGAATCTTCACATTCCGTCCCCCTTTTTCAGACTTAATCCTTTTTTTAGACCAATTAATTGTTGATTATGTTGCAAAACCACTAGGTGCTGTAAACGAATATTATCCTACATTAATTTCAATGGATACTTTAAATAAAACCAATCACTTTACTTCTTTCCCACATCATGTACTATTTACTCAACATTTAGAAGAAGAGTTAACAAATATAGATATGTTCACAGAAAATGTAAGAGCGAACGAGGGTTTGAATGCAGATATGATTAAACCTAATGATGTCAGAACAACTAGCCTTGTTAAAAATCCAGCTGTTTGCTACCATTGTTATCAAAGTTTAGAAAATAAAGAAGTCCCTAATGAGGGAAGTACAATAACATCTGTTGGAAGATGTAGCCGGTATGAATCAAATAATCATTCAGATTTTGGTAGATTACTTGATTTTTCAATGAGAGAAATTATTTTCATCGGTAGTGATGAATACGTAAAATCAATGCGTGAAAAATCAATTATATTATTAAAAGAATTTCTTAACCTATGGGAAATTGATTCTTTCCTTGAAAATGCTAATGATCCGTTTTTTACAAATGATTATAAAGTTAAATCTTTTTTCCAAAGAGATCTGGATATGAAGTATGAGTTAAAATTCAAAATTCCTTATCTAAATAGTTCTATTTCGGTAAGTTCATCTAATTACCATGGTAATGTTTTTGGACAAGCTTTTTCAATTAAAAATAATAATGAATTTGCCTCTACAAGTTGTATGGCATTTGGTTTAGAGAGATGGATATTTGCATTCTTGGCTCAGTATGGTTTAGATACTCAACTATGGCCGGAAAAAATTAAAGAATTATTCTCAATGTATTTAAAGAGATAAGTGGGGGAAAAAGTAATGGTAAAAATATTAACAGAATTTCTTAGACCTGAAAGTATGGAAGAGGTCCTAGGGCAGTCTCATTTAAAAAAGAAAAATCATCCTATTATGAAAATGCTAGAGAATAAAAATCTTAAATCTATCTTACTATATGGCCCCCCAGGTACAGGTAAATCGAGTTTAGCAAAGATTTTAGCAAAATCATCTGATCTACCTTTTGAAGAGATGAATGCAACAGTAAATTCAACGGGTGATATTCGAGAAGTAATCGAAAAGCACTCCAGTTCTTTTGTGCTGATATTAGATGAGATTCACTATTTAAATAAAAGATTGCAAAGTATTTTATTATCGTATATGGAAGAAGGTAAGGTTATTTGTATTGGTACAACAACTGAAAATCCATATAAAACAATTGCTGATGCTATTCGGTCTAGAATGTTTTTAACAAAAGTATATCCTCCAAACAGAACAGAAGTGAAATTATTAATCCAGAAAATAAAAAAAATTTTTAATAATATTGAGATTGAACCTGAAGCAGAAGAATTAATAATGGGTGCGTATGAGAATGATGTTAGAAAGTTTATAACGACTTTAGATTTATTGTTTAATATAGAAGAGAATATTATAACCTTAGAGGATGTACAATCAGTTTTAGGAATTACTCAAGGGGATGATCCTTCAAAATTAATGTCAGCTTTTATTAAATCTCTACGTGGGAGTGACGAGAATGCTTCACTCTACTATCTATGCCGTATGATACGCGTTGGAGTTCCAGGTAGCCAAATATTTAGAAGGTTGTCTATTTTTGCAGCTGAAGATGTAGGACTTGCAAAACCTGATGTTATGCAGTCTATTGCAAGTGCGCAACAATTATATAATAATCTAGGCGATGAAGAATACGACTCAATATTAGTATTAGCAAATTTGGTAGTGTATCTTTCTTTAATTCCAAAATCAAGAAGTATTGTTGGAGCTGTACAAACAACTTTTAAGGAAATTGAAAGTGGATATTTACCGAGTGTGCCAGAATATTTGTTGAACTATTATAAAGGAAATAAAAAAGCGGGGGAAAAAGACACACCTTTTCTGCCTGAATCGTGTAAAAATAGAGTGTTTTTTACACCGTGGGATGTTGGACAAGAGGCAAACGTAAAAAAATTTATAGAAAAGAGAAGGAATAGCTAAGTGAATAGTTTTTTTTTATCAATTTTAAATGTTGAAAATCCCTTATATACTAATAAACCAGGCCATTTACAAGATTCTAATAAAAAGCAAATGAACGTAGACAACGCTTTGGATTGGCTGTTCGAGGATAATATTCATAACATACCGTCAATTCATGATTCAAAAAAACAAGAAAAGTTCCTTTCAAAAACAATTAAAGTACCTACATTTAATGCTCCTCATTCAGATATTTTACTAAAATTAATAAGTGAATCTAATATACCCGCTAATGAAATAGATGTATTATGTTACTGTCATGAAACCCTAGAACAGAGTCATAGTATGTTACCTGTACTTAAGGCTAAGAAGGAATTAAAATTAAAAAAAGCTTTGCCATTTTCAATTGGGCAAGCAGGTAGCTTAAGTGGTATTATGGCTATGGACATAGCTAAAGCACTATTGAATAATGGGTATAAAAATTTTCTGGTTACTATTGTAGATTCGATGCATGCTCCTTTTTCACGTTCTGCTTTTAATGGCTATACAAAAGGGGATGCGGCAATTTCTTTGCTATTAAATAACCAGAATGGTGATTACAAAATTAAATATTTTAAAGTATATCCTACCTGCCATAATATAAGTCCTGCGCATTGGGGTATCAATGATTACTTAGCTGCTGAGGATTTACTGGTTGCAAAATATAGAGAATTATCGGATGATATTAATAATAAAGAACATTCAATTAAATGGGTGGTATATCAAAATGTATCCAATAGATTAGATAATATGTTTAAAGAGATAGGATTTAACAAAGGATTAAATTCTTGGAATCGAATAAAATCTCATGAGATAAATTTCCTAAGTAGTGATGTTTTTTTATCACTAATAGATTTAGAGTCTAATAAGAAATTAAAAGCAGGAGATGATATATTGCTTGTATCTGCAAGCATTGATTATGGGGTTGCAGGGGTAGTTTTAGAAAAAATGTGAATGGTAGGTTTTAATACTATGAATCCTATGGCCTTATCACATATATCTAGTTATATACCTAGTAAGAAAATTGATATTCCTGAGGTTGCAAGAATGATAAATGCTGTTGATTATCCGTTTAGTAAAAGTGATATTGATAGATTTGACAACAATTTAGGTTTTAAATGTGTACCAATAGAAGAAAGATTAAGTTTGGAAGAGATGCTTTACTGGGCCTGTACTCCAACAATATGTAAATTACAAAAAGAGGGTAAAGCGATAGATAGAATAATACTGACTAGGACTTCTCAGATATATTGGCATGAGCAAAATATATTTCGTAAACTGATGCATGATTATAATTTATTGGACATACCCACATTTTCTGTTGCCCAACAAAATTGCGCTTCTATTCATACTTCTTTACTATTAGCACAACAATTACTTAATTCCAATGAAGAAATGGAAGGGATATTATTAGTAAGTGGAGATAAAGCCTTTCATCCAAGTCTACGACGTATCCCTGATTCATTATTAGGTGATAGTGCTAGTTGTTGTTATTTGAGTAAAAATCTTAAAGGGAATCACCATACAATTCAAATTATAAAGAATAATGTTGATGCGGTGACATATAATGGCGTAAATTCTACCCCAAATCAGTTAGAATGGTTTAATACAACATACTATTTTGCTATTAGACAAATAGTGAGGGAAGTTTTAAAAGAGGCGAATCTTACATTAGAACAGATCAGCCTTATAATTGGGAGCAATGCTAACTATAAGACGTGGCTAAAAGTATCAGAAATACTTAATTTTCCTATAGAAAAATTCTATACGGACACTATAGATAAGGTAGGACATTTATACTGTTCAGATATTCTATTTAATTTACAAATGATTGATAAAGATAAAAAAATAAAACCAGGTTCTTATTATCTAACTATTACTGTGGGGCTAGGAGGTACATATGGTTGTGCTTTACACCAGTATCTATAAATGAAAATAGACTTATTTAAAAAATGGTTAAACCCATATGCAACAGTTGTAAGGGATCTGGCTTTAGAAAGTGATAGGGCTGGTAAACCTGTTAATACTTTTGTTGAGGATTCCTATTTCAAGCCTCTTCATTTTTTTAAAACACCTTCTAGGTACTGGGATGGAATTACTTTAAAGGATGGAAATAAAGTATTCGGTACAACGGCATTAGAGAATGTCATCTTTGTAGAAGAAATAGCTTATGGAGATCCAGGTTTATATTTATCCCTTCCAGGCCCGAATCTTTCGGGAACAATAGTAGATAAAATAGGAACGCAAGAACAAAAGGATAATTTTTTTGAATATTTCATTAATAATAATTCTTGGTCAGCTTTTGCATTAACAGAGCCAACCGCGGGGTCTGATGTAGCCAATATGCTAATGACTGCAGAAAAAGGAGAAAACAATACTTATTTATTAAATGGTCAAAAAAGATATGTTGGAAATGGAGCTATTGCAGATTATATGGTTGTTTTTGCTAAAAAGACAAAGAAAGATTTACCAAAAAATAAAAGTATTTTTTTAGATGCTTTTTTAATCAATAAAAATAATAATTTATCCAATATTAAACAGAGTGTCGATAATACACTCGGATTAAAATCGGCTCGTTTAGGAAAAATTGAGTTTACTGATTACCTAGTAACGGAGCAAGATATTCTGGGACATGACAAGAGTTCGTTAAAAAGAGGGATAAGAGGAGCGATGGAAACATTTTTACACATGAGACCGGCAACAGCTGCAATTGCCATTGGATTAAGTAAAGCTATTATAGATTATGTACAATCATACGTGAATCATGAATATAATAAATTTATTTTAGATAGGTTGAAATGGGAGGTTGAGCGAGGAAGAGTATTAACATTACAAGCAGCTATTACATGTGATGCTGGTAATTTTAACTCATATTATTCATCAATGGCAAAGCAGTATATGAACGGTGTAGTAGTAAAGGTAGTTAGAGAATGCTCAAAATTAATGGGTGACCACGGATTGATAGAGCATCCTCTTTTGGAAAAGTGGTTAAGAGATGCAAGAATGATAGAATTTATGGAGGGTTCAACTAATATATTAAAAATGGATATCAAAAATAAAATGATGAATGGTAGGTTTTAAATGGTGGAATACATGGCACCTAAAAGTCTTAAGGATGCAATAAAAGCATTAACTGTAAAAAAGGGAAGAAAAGTAATATTAAGCGGTGGACAAGTTGTAACAAATCAAATAGTAAAAGGAACTCTCTTCCCAGATACGGTTTTAGATATAACAAGAATTCCGGAACTTAAAGAAATTAGGGTAGAAGAAAATAGCGTGTTTTTAGGGGCGTGTCTTACACATACTGATATTTTAAATAATCACATAGTAGCGGAATCCCTTCCAGCTTTTTATCAAGCAGCGGGCACTATAGGAGATTTACAAGTCCGGAATAGAGCAACAATTGGTGGAACAATTTGTGATGCTAATTTGTCAGGAGATTATTGGGGGGGATGGTACCTTACTAATGCTTTAGTTTGGATAAGGACTAAAAATATATTGAAGAAGGTACCAATAAAAGAATTAGTAAAAGGACAAAATAATTTATATTTAAGATCAGATGAACTTATTTTGGGAATAGAAATTCCTAAAATACATAATAGTGTATATATTAAATTTTACTTAAAGAGTAGGCAAATGCTTGGTGTCACCATTGTTAATGAAAAAGTTGCTATTACAGGAATTAAGGAGTATCCAATGATAATAGATTTATATAGAACTAATATTACTGAGCTATTTGATTATGCTAGTATATCAAAATATAAAAAATATAAAATTTCTATGGTTCAACATATACTAAATCAATTCAAAGGAGGGCTTAAGGATGAAAATAGACTTATTTAATTGAATAATAAACCTCTGCGGAAAGAAGATAATAGATTTATTACTGGTAAGGGGAGATACGTATGCGATATTAACCTTCCTGATATGCATTATGTTACTTTTGTCAGAAGTACAGTCTCGCATGCGTTTATTGAAGAAATTGATAAAACAGATGCCCTCATAGAAGGGGTAATTGGTATATTTACAAGTGAGGATTTAGATCCTAACTTGGGGGAGATTTCAATTGTATGGCCTGTAAAGAACCTGAAAAATCCAGGACATCCCTTGTTAGCAAAAGAAAAGGTAAGATTCGTAGGAGAGCCTATTGTCATAATAATTGCTGTAAGTAGAGAAATTGCTTTATTAGCAGTTAGTAAAGTTAAGGTAAGATATAAAAAGTTAAAAGCTATTACAAATCTATTGGAAGCAATAGATAACAAAGATGTATCTATACATGAAGATATTAAGGGGAATGTAGCTTACAATATAAAAAAAACATTTGGAAATAAGAAAGAAATTGAAAATGCAGTACATTCTTTTGAACAGAGAATCATAATTCCAAGGGTAGCACCTCTACCAATGGAAACTAGAGGAGTAGTAACTTACTATGATGAGTATCAGGATACGCTAACAATGTGGACTTCTACTCAACTCCCCCATGCTTTACGATTATCTTTATCAATTGCTTTAGGACATCCGGAAAATCGTTTGTATGTGAAATGCCCGGATGTAGGTGGGGCATTCGGTTCAAAAATGAATGTGTATAGGGAAGAAGTTTTGTTGGCTTACTTTGCTAAGAAAATAAAAAGGCCTCTTAAGTTTATAGAGACAAGATATGAAAATTTTTGTACAACTACCCATGGTAGAGATCAAATACATGATGTAAAGGTCTACTATAATCCTTCAGGAAAAATCCTAGGAATAGATTTATTATTACATGCAAATATGGGAGCGTATTTACAAGTAGCTACACCGGGAATGCCTATCTATACTTCAAAGATGTTATCAGGTTGCTACAATATTCCTTATATAAATGTTGATATAAAAGCATATTATACTAATCAAGTAGCCATAGATGCATATAGGGGAGCAGGAAGGCCTGAAGCAATCTATTTATTAGAAAGAATTATAGATATTATTGCTCTAAAATGTGGTATAAATCCTGTGGAAATTAGAATGAGAAATTTCATAAAACCCTATGAATTTCCTAAAAGTGTAGTTACGGGATTAACTTATGATAGTGGTGACTACCATAAATCTTTACTAAAATTAATAAAAATTAGTGCATATGAAAAATGGAAAAAAGAACAGCAAATAAGAAGGAAAAATAAAAGTAACTATCAGTTAGGTATAGGCCTTTCGAGTTATGTAGAATTTTGTGGAACTGGTCCATCTAAGGAGCATAAGGCAATCGGTTTGATGACGAGTGGCTTTGAATCTGCTGTTGTTAGAATTCATCCTTTAGGTACTGTAACTGTTATCTCTGGATCATGCCCGGCTGGACAAGGACATGAAACTGCGTGGTCATTAATAGTATCCCAAGAACTAGGAATAAATTTTGAAGATATTGAGGTAATTACCGGTGAGACAAGCAATGTACCTTGGGGGGGAGGGACTTATGGTAGTAGGAGTGCTGCTGTTGGTGGAAGTGCTATATACAAGGCGTGTCAGCAAATTATTAATAAATCAAAGATATACTTATCTGCGATTTGGAACAAAGATATTCGTTCCATTCAATTTGAAAAAGGATTATTCTTCATTAATGAAGACCAGACTATAAGGATTGAAGAAGTGACACAAAAATTATACTTAGCCCATGATCTTCCAGAAGGTGTTGATCCAGGCTTAGAGGCAACGGTATTTTTTGAACCCTCTAGTCTTACATTCCCTTTTGGTTCGCATTTATGCATTGTCGAAATTAACATTTTAACTGGTGAACCCAAAATATTAGAGTATTTTGCAGTAGATGACTGTGGACATATACTTCATGAAGAGCTTGTTGAAGGGCAGATTAAAGGAGGTATAGTTCAGGGGATGGGACAAGCACTATTAGAAGAGGTGTGTAATGACGAAGATAATGAAGTCCCTTTTTCACAATCTTTTCGAACATACCAATTACCAAGAGCGATGGATATTCCTAAAATCACACTAGAAAAAACAATCACCCCATCTCCCGTAAACCCACTAAAAGTTAAAGGAGTAGGTGAAGCAGGTACAATAGGAAGTCCACCAGCTATAATAAATGCAATCGTAGATGCAATATCTACATTTGGTATAGAACATATTGATATGCCTGCAACATCAGATAAAATTTGGTCATTAATACAGGAGGCTAACAATGGTGGAATACATGGCACCTAAATGATACTGGAAAATAGAATTCTAGATTTTAAACTTTTAACTTCAAATGGGAAAGAGCTACGTTTAAATGATTATTTAGGTAAATATATTGTTTTGTTTTTCTATCCTAAAAATGGAACACCAGGTTGTACAAAAGAGGCTTGTTCATTTAGGGATAATTATAGTGAGTTTCAACAACTCGAGGATGTAGAGCTATTTGGAATTAGCGCAGATAATTTAGAATCTCATCAAAAATTTAGTGAAGATTACAAATTACCATTTCAGTTATTAAGTGATGAGAATTTTGAAGTTGCTAAACGATATGGTGTGTATGAAGAGAAAAAGTTTCTTAATAAGGCTATTAAATCAATTAATCGAACCACATTTATTTTAGATAAAAAAGGTATTATCCAAAAAATTTTTACAGATGTTAATCCAAGTGATCACGCAAAAGAAGTGTTGGAAGAATTGAAAAAAATTAGAAAGTAAATGGAGGTAATTAAAATGGATCAAATTAAAGAGAGAATAGTAAAAACTTTAATTGAAGCTTCGGAAGGGGCATTAGATAAAGAAACTATTATGGAAGTTAAGGATGATATAAGTGCTTTATCTTTAAATTCGTTAACTATTATTAGGTGGTTGGTAAGTATGGAGGAGGAATTTAATATTGAGTTAGATATGGAAAAGGTGTTATTAGAAAATAAATTAATTTGGTCATTTGAAAAAATAACAAAGTATATAAATACAAAAGTTAATGGGGAGGCTGTTTAAATGGAAACCATAGAGAAATTATTAAGTGAAACAATAAAGGGGCGAAAAACTGTATTAGCTACAGTTATAAATACTAAGGGTTCAACGTACCGTAAGCAGGGAGCTCAAATGGTTATTAATGATAAAGGAATAGGATATAGCCAGTTAAGCGGGGGGTGCATAGAAAATAACATAATTGATAAATCCTTAGACGTAATGAATAATCAAACAGATCTTGATATTGGCAGTTATTTAAATCTTTCACAACCAGATCCTATTTTTGGTTTTGATAAAGGTTGTAAAGGCGACATGGATATTCTGATTTTAGATACTAAGCAATTACAACCACATCTTCATACTATATATAATAGTTTAAATAAAAACGAGATGGTACTAATTGGTACCATTATCAATCATATTGATTTTAGGCTAGTAGGGCAGAGTTTTATCAAATATGAAAATTTAGATATGAAAATTCTAAATAAGTCTGGTTTACTAGATACCAAAATCAAAGAGGCCTTGAAGAATGTAGAAATTAAAACAGGTTTGTATCATGATGAGAAAAATAAGACAGACATATTTATTCAAGCGTTTTATCCCCAAAAAGAAATAATTGTTATGGGGGCAGGAAATGATGTATTTCCCATTTTGGAAATAGCAAAGAAATTAAATTTTGAACTAAGAATAAACGATTTTAGGGAGAGTTTAATTAAAAGATTTACTAATAGATGCAAAGAAGTTAATTTACTGTCTAATAATATAGAAAATGTTGAATCCTATTTAACAAATATGAGCAAGAATACACCAGTTGTTATTATGAGTCATAATTTTTCATTTGACTGCTTATGTTTAAAAAGTGCTATTAATCTGGGGTTTAAATACATTGGTGTAATGGGACCTAGACATAGATTAAATAATTTAATGACAGAAATTGATGCTACAGAAACCGATTCTATTCGTTGTCCAATTGGGATAAATATAGCAGCACAAACACCTGAAGAAATTGCAATAAGCATTTTAGGAGAAATTATTAATTACTATAATGATCAAACAAATACATGGAGGTAAATGAATGTGACCAATAAAATCCCTATTGAAATAATGGTGAATGGGGAGAAAATTAATATTGCTGTTTCTTCAATTCAACCGTTAGTACATTTTTTAAGAGATAATCTAAAACTAACAGGTACTCATATAGGTTGTGATTGTGTTTCATGTGGTGCTTGCACGGTGCTACTGGATGATGAACCTGTGAAATCATGTGCTATCTTAGCAGCACAATGTAACCAAAAGCGAATAACTACAGTAGAGGGTTTGGAGACAGATCAAGGATATAGTATATTACAAAAAAGTTTCCAACAGCAATATGCTCTCCAATGTGGATATTGCACGCCAGGTTTTTTGATGATTGGTACTTATATTACTAAAAATTTTACAGAATTGAAGGATGAAGAAATCGCAGAGCTATTAAGAGGGAATTATTGTAGATGTACTGGCTATACTCCTATTATCAAAGCAATAAAAGAAAGTTTAGGAAAAGAATAGTTGAGAAAAAGTAATAAAACCAGCAGGTTTGGTGCATTAATTTTAGCTGCGGGTGTATCAAGTAGAATGGGGAAACCTAAGCAACTTTTATCAATAAATAATGAAACTATGATACAGCATGTCATAAAACAAGTAGTACAAGCCGGATTTAATCAAATTATTTTAGTGTTAGGTTTTATGGACAAGGCAGTAGAGAAGAGCATTTCAATAAAGTTAAGAAAAAAAATTGAAATTGTTCGAAATGATCAATACAAAAAAGGAATCTCATCATCGATAAAAATAGGTATAGGTAATTTTAAAGGTGACATACCTGTTTTTATTTTCTTAGGAGATCAGCCTATAATTTCTCAAAAATTAATACTTGAGATGAAAACATGCTACTTCAAATATCAATACGATGTGATACGTAATAATTATAATAATACCCCTGCACATCCCGTGTTGTTAGGACCCAAATTACTTAAAAAAGTCGATGAACTAGAAGGTGACAAGGGATTCAACACTTTAATAAATAAAAATAAGATATCAGTTAAAAATATAGATAATTCAAACAATTTCCCGATAATAGATATTGATACTAAAGAGGACTATTTTAAATTTATAAAATTAAAAGAGGGGTATGAATGTGACCAATAAATGAGTAGAGAAGAGATTTTAACGAAGTTAAAAATCGTATTATCAGATAATAATATTTCTACACAGGAATTAAAGATGGAGGATAGGATTGGCTATGGAAAATTAAAAATTGATTCTATCAAATTTATGAAATTAATGGTTGATTTAGAGAATGAATTTAATATTGAGCTAGACTATCGAGAAACTTTTGATGAACATAGTAATACGATTGAACATCTAGTTCAATATATTGAACATGGAAATAGGTCTTGAATGAGAGCAGCTCTGTTAAGAGGAACTAGACTCATCCAGATTCAAGATGTTCCAGTTCCAAGTATTTTACATCCTAAAGATGCTGTTATAAAAGTTACTTTAACTTCTATTTGCGGTACAGATATGCATCCGTATAGAGGAGAGCTTAGTGACTTTGTACATAATACAATAATGGGACATGAATTTACAGGAATTGTAGAATCTGTAGGTGATGAAGTTAAAAATATCCAAGTAGGGGATAGAGTTGTGGTATCTGATATTGTTGCGTGTGGAGATTGTTGGTACTGTCAAAAAGATATGCATTACCATTGTAAAAATGCCTCATTATTTGGCTATGGCGAAGTTGTGGGAGAGTATTTTCCAGGTGGACAGGCTGAAAAAGTAAGAGTTCCATACGCTGATAAGCTTTTATTAAAAATTCCAGAGAGTGTATCTGACGAAAATGCTATTTTTGTTGGCGATATATTATCTACCGGTTACGCCTGTGCTGTGGAGGGACAAATCACAGAAGATGATTGTGTAGTAGTTATCGGTGGTGGACCTGTAGGACTAATGACAATTTTGTGTTCAAAGATGTTTACAAAGTCAAAAGTCTTTTTAATTGAGCCTAACGAAAATAGACATTTAATTGCCAAGAAATTAGGGGCGATACCTCTCAAGCCTAATGAGTTAGATCAAATTTATAATTTTACAAATCAGAGAGGTGCCGATGTAGTACTTGAGGCTGTAGGCACGGATAATACACTTCAAGCAGCTTTAGATCTAGTACGTCCTAAAGGTAATGTAGTGTGTGTAGGCGCTCACCATTCAAAGGCTATGCCATTTAATACTGAGAGGTCTTTTGCAAAAGAATTATCATTAAAATTTGTGGTTGGGGACCCTCTAAAATATGGAGAGTTACTTTTAGAAAAAATAAAAGATGGAAAACTAGACCCTAGTGTTATTATTTCTCATCGTATGTCTTTTGAGAATATTGAAACAGCTTATGAAATGTTCGAGAGTCAAAAAGCTTTGAAAATAGTTTTAAGTTTAGGAGAATTGAGGGTATGAATGTATATAGGTTTCAACTATCATCCATCCAAAAGTGGATGCCAATATTGGCATGAATGGGATGAGGATGAAGTAAGAACTGATTTGTTAAAAATGTCTCGGGAAGGATTTAATGTAGTAAGATTTTTCTTGTTTTGGAAAGATTTCGAACCTCATGAAGGAGCCTATGATTATCTTGTTGTAGAGCGATTACATCAGTTTATTAAATTAGCAAATGAGGCTAATTTGTATTGTATTCCTTCAATTTTAACAATATGGATGAATGGACAAATATTTAAACTACCTTGGGATGATTCAACGGATGTATGGGGAAATATTAAACTTAAAACTAGAGCAGAGTGTTTTCTAGAGTTTATAGGTAAGGAACTAAGAGAATATCAAAATATTTTATATTTTGACATAGGTGATGAAATAATATATGCAAATGAAAAAGCTGTTTTATCGCTGGAAAAAGAAGAAGCAAATACATGGTTAAGGGATATGATTACTGCATTAAAAAAGGGGAATCCACAAAGTAGTGTAATTATGGCAAGTGATCATTTATCAGTAGTAGGAGAACACCCCTTTGTTTTATCTAATATTTCTAATAAATTGGATGCAGTTGCAATACATGGATTTCCACTATGGACAAAATTCAATATTGAATCCAATAATTCATGGAAATCGTCATTATATGTATCATTTCTAGTTTCAATAGCAAAATTATATGGTAAGCCCTTAGTTGATGAATTTGGTTTGTATGGTTGTTCGGATGATATAAGAGCTGATTACATGTTGACGAGTGGATTAAGCAGTATTTTACATGGAGCAACAGGAATTATTTCATGGTGTTGGAAAGATTTTGAGACTGTTAAAAAGCCTTTTAATTTAAGACCGGGTGAAAGGTTTGTTGGTTTTTATAGCCTTTCTGGAAAGCCTAAAAAGAGTGTATACAGTTTGAAAGAATGTGTGAAAATTTCCCGAAATATACGAGATGGACAGTTGAGTAAAAAAAAGGTAGGGATTTTTTTACCAGGAGAGCAGTTTAAAGAAAATGATAAGAATTTAGATTTTACACAAAAATCAATATCTCAATTCTACGCGTTTTTATTGCTAAAAAAGACGCAAATCCCAACAGAATTTTGTAGGGGAAATCTAGAACAGTATAAAGCAATTCTATTCCCCTCAAACCAACATTTGACAACTGGGGATTTAGAAAGTTTAAAAAAGTATGTAAATCAAGGTGGAATATTGATCTATAGTACGGGGAATTACTTATACGGACATGGGATATCTGACCTATTTGGAATAGAATTAGAGGATTATACATTAAACAATGAGGATTTTAGAAGTTTTGAATATGAAGGGACTTCATATTACATCGAGTGGGAAAATTTAAAAGATAATCAAATTCCAATTATTAAAGAAAATCAAGCAGAAGTGTTAGCAAGATTTAATGAATCGAAGAAGCCTATTATAACAAGAAATTCATATGGAAAAGGGAAAGTTTACTATATTAATATCCCAATAGAGTCGCTATTAAATAAGCCTTACGCTATGGAAGAAGAAAATTTTTATAAAATCTACAAAAATATCCTTTTCGCAGAAGGAATTGATGCACCAGCACAATTCTCATCGCCTTTTGTTGATGTACACATTTTAAATTATCATGACCATAATAACTACGTTTTAATTAATCATTCCCCAAGAGAGCAAAATGGGAGGTTATTTATTAATAACACCTATAAAGATATAAAAATGCAACCTAAGTCAGTAAAAGAAATAAAAATATTCAAGGATAAGGAGAATGACGATGAGAGCAGCTCTGTTAAGAGGAACTAGATGGATTGGAAAATATCTTTATATGATTTAACAATTGGTGAAGAAGAAATATCGGCTATAACTAAAGTATTAAAATCTCAATGGATATCTATGGGAGAAGAGACTAAAAAATTCGAGGCTATATTTTCTGAAAACTTAAATATTAGTTTGCCGGGATTAGCCGTAAATAGTGGAACAGCTGCTCTACATACAGCTATGAAAATTTTAGATATTGGGCCAGGTGATGAAGTTTTAGTACCTTCAATGACATTTGTGGCATCAGCTAATGCAGTAAAGATGGTGGGAGCTACACCAGTTTTTATAGATTCTACAAGCCACTATGATTTTAATTTAGATCCGGAAGTAATAGAGAGAAAAATAACTCCAAAAACAAAAGCTATAATTGTGGTGCATTATGGTGGTTATAGTGCAGATATGGATAGAATTATGCAGATAGCACATAGTTATGGAATAAAGGTCGTTGAAGACGTAGCACATGGACCATTTGTAAGGACTCCTAAGGGGTTTTTAGGAACCATTGGAGACATAGGATGCTTTAGTTTCTTTTCAACAAAAAACATAACTACAGGTGAGGGTGGAATGCTTGTTACTTCCGACTCTAACTTACATGAGAGAGCACGTTTATTTAGATCCCATTCTATGAGCGTTAGCTCATGGGAAAAACATAAAGGGAGACCTACAACATACGATGTTAAGGAAGTAGGTATGAATTATAGGATTACAGATTTAGCATCTGCGATAGGGATTCAACAGATATATAAGTACAAAGAAAATCAAAAAATAAGAGAAGCACTAGCTTTAGAATATAGGATAAATTTAAGACAAATAAAGGATGTGAAAATACCTTTTGAATCCGTAAGTGTTTCAAAAAGTAGTCACCATATTTTCCCTATAATATTACCTAAAAATATAAATAGGGATCTCGTTATTAGTAAGTTAAAAGAGGAAGGAATTCAAACAAGTGTACACTATCCCCCATGTCATTTATTTACACTATACAGACAGACGCAAGGAACAAAAATAGGTGATTGTCCTATAGCTGAAGAAATTTCAGATAGGGAACTAACTTTACCTTTACATCCTAATTTGAATGTAAGTGATATTCATAGAGTTTGTTGTGTTTTAGAGCACACATTAAAGGGGAATATATAAATGGCAGGGGGGAAAGGGATTAGATTACACCCATATACTAAAATTATCCCTAAACCACTTATTCCTTTGAATGAAATACCAATCTTAGAAGTTATTCTGAGACAACTTCAATACCATGGATTTACACATGTAACTCTAACTTTAAATTATAAAGCTCGTTTAATTCAAACTTATTTTGGAGATGGAAAAGAGTTAGGGTTAAATATTGACTATACAGTTGAAGATAAAGAAATGGGAACAATTGGACCACTAACATTAATAGAAAATTTGAATGAGCCCTTTTTATTAATGAATGCAGATATATTAACAGATTTGGACTTTAGGAAATTTTATAAAGAACATATTGATTCGAATGCAATTGGTACGGTCATGTTATATAACCATTCATTAAATGTTGATTTTGGTGTGGTAGAAAGAAATTCTATTGGTGAGATTACTGATTACCTTGAAAAGCCGTCTCACGATCTACTAATTTCTTCAGGGATTTATATGCTAAACCCAGAATCAATATTTTATTTAAATAAAGATGAAGAAATAGGTGCGCCTGAATTTTTAAAAAAATTAATTAAATCACAAAAAATAGTTAAATCATATACTCATGAAGGTGTATGGATGGATATTGGGACAAAGAGAGGGTTAGACTTAGCTACCGATTTCTTTCAAAAAAATAAAAATCAATTATTGAATTTAAGTAAAGAAAATTTAATAGAAAAAGATAGGGTTGTATAAATGAATGGTACAAAGAAGAATGTAAAAAAAAGAATATTGATGTTGTTTAGAAGTAGCTATCCAATGGTATCAGGTGCGGATAACATGGCAAGTTATACCGCTAAATTTTTATCTAAACAAAATGAGGTAGATATAATACTGGTACAAAAAAGCGATGCGCATAAAAAATATAAAATAATAAGAGATGAACTAGGAACAAGGATCTTTATCCCTAGTTCATCATCCCTTGACGATCATATTGATTATTTAGAAAAACTTGAGCCAGATTTAATACATTTAGTAGATTTAGTAGATGAAGAGTTTTGTGATGTTGTTCAAAAGTTAAGTTATAAAGCTCCAGTTGTAGTAACTCCTGCAACAGATATTAGCTTATGGGAAAATCGAAGGAAAGGGCTAAATATATGTCGACTTGCAAAAAATATAGTTACTTTAACAGAGTACGAGGAAAAGAATCTTATACAAGAATTAGGATCAAAATATCTTAATAATATTGTTAGGATTCCCCAGGCACCTGTAATAAGTGATGAAGAAACATTTGATTTTCGGGAAAAATATAATATTTCAATGGATGATCAAATAATTTTATTTCTTGGAAGAAAAATAAAATCAAAAGGCTATCATCTTTTATTGGAAGCAAGTAGTGACATAATAAAGAAGCATCCTAATAGTAAATTTATTTTCATTGGACCTCATTCTAAAGGATCTAAATTGATATTCGAAAGGTATAAGGGTAATAACGCAATATTAGATTTAGGTCAAGTTTCAGAAAGAGAAAAACTTTCCGCCTTACAAGCTTGTAATTTACTATGTTTACCTTCTACCGCAGATGTATTTCCATTGACATTCCTAGAAGCATGGCTGTGTAAAAAACCAGTAGTTTCAGCTGATTTTCCAGGTGTTAAGAATATCGTTAACCATGGGGAAAATGGGCTGATAACAAATACGGAAATACAATCTATCTCAGCAAATATACAGTTTTTATTAGAAAATAAGTATCTCGCTCAGTTGTATGGGGAAAATGGGTATCAGAAGGTTATCAATCAATATTCATGGGAAAAGGTAACAGAAAATATTAAAGTGCTATATGAGAAAACTATTGAAAGAGAGGTAGAAACATATGAGAGCAGTAATAATGGCAGGGGGGAAAGGGATTAGATGGCTAAAATTTTGGTAACTGGTGGAGCAGGTTTTATAGGTTTTCATTTAGTAAAGTATTTACTATCCCAAGAACATAATGTAACGGTAATTGATAACTTTTTTAGAATTAAAGAAGATGATGAATTTAGAAAACATGAATCTAAATTTAACTTTATACAAGGTGATCTGACTAAACCTTTAGATGATCTACTAATGGATAAGTCATTCGACTATGTATTTCATTTAGCCGCTATAAATGGTGTTAAATATGCGAATGAAATGCCTGAAAAGGTATTAAGGACCAATATTTTGAGCACGATTAATGTTTTAGATTGGTGTGCAAAGTATCCACCTAAGTCATTTGTTTTTTCTTCATCTAGTGAAACGTATAATGGGTCAAAAGAATGTTTTAATATACCAATCCCGACATCCGAGGGCGTACCTGTCGCAATTAGTGATGTAACTTTACCGAGAAATTCTTATGCTGGTTCGAAAATTACAGGTGAATTATTAACTATTCATTATGCGAATAAATATAATTTTGCAGGGAAAATTGTTCGCTATCATAATATTTATGGGCCAAGAATGGGAAAAGATCATGTAGTTCCAGCTTTAATTGAAAGAATTTTCAGTAAAGAAACACCTTTTAAACTATATGGTGCTGAACAAACAAGAGCGTTTTGCTTTATTACAGATGCAGTGGAAGCAACATATGAGGTGGCTTTACTAGAAGATGAAAAATGTCAGATAGTTCATATTGGTAACTCAGAAGAAGAAATTGAAATTAAAGATTTATGTGAAAAAATATTTAAGATAGCTAATTATGTTGTGGAAATTGAAAATCTTCCAGCACCAGCAGGTTCACCTGCGAGAAGATGCCCAAGTACAGAAGAACTTAAAAGAATGATTAACTATAAGCCTAAAGTCTCATTAGAAGAAGGGTTGTCCCGAACTTATGAATGGTACAAAGAAGAATGTAAAAAAAAGAATATTGATGTTGTTTAGATGAGATACGTGGAAGAGAAAGAACAAAAAGATAGCATTTGTATAGTTGGATTAGGTTATGTTGGTGTTACACTAGCTGGTGCATTTCTTGCTAAAAAACAGAATGTTGTAGGTATTGAGGTGAAAAAAGAAGTTAGGGATCAATTGAGGAGAGGAGATATACATCTATTTGAACCTGGAATAGAAAGTATATTAAAAGAGGAAATTAATAATAGACTTACAGTTCAACAATATATTCCGGATAATTTAAAGAGTGTAATTATTTGTGTAGGTACTCCGTACTCACAAAAAGATGATAAGCCAGATTTAAGTTATCTCAAGGAAGCTATTGAGTCTGTGAAAGATAAAATGACATCCGATACTTTAATAATTATTAGAAGTACATTACCAATTGGTGTCACTAGGGAATTTGTTTTACCTATAATTCAAAATAAAATTAAAAATCCTAAAGTTGTATTTGCACCAGAAAGAACAATTCAAGGTAAAGCATTAGAAGAGTTGTTAAATCTACCACAGGTTATTGGAACATCCAATAATGAACATTTTGAGCAAGCTAAACGAATTTTTGAGAAGCTAGGCGTAGAAGTAGTTAGAGTACGTTCGTTTGAAACAGCAGAAATGCTGAAGTTAATGTGTAATGCACATACAGATATTTTATATAGCTTTGGGAATGAGATGTCCAATATTTCAACAAAATTTAATATAGATATACATGAGATGATAGAAGCTGCAAATCATAATTATCCTAGACCAGATATTGCGACTCCGGGTTATGTAGGGGGATCCTGTTTAACTAAAGACCCCTATCACTTAATTTATTCTGCTAAGCAAAAAGGATATATGCCGCATTTAGTAAAAGCAGCAAGAGATACAAATGAGAATTTGCTTAAAGGTATTATGTTACAAATAAATGATATTTTGGAGAGGCAAGAGTTGGATTGGAGTACCTCTAAAATTTTTGTTTCTGGGTTGGCATACAAGGGACGACCTGAAACAGATGATCTAAGAGGAAGTGCAATATGGGAGCTACTTAACCTTTTAAAAGAAAAGAAAGTTAAAGAAATTATGTTACATGATTTTGTGATCGATGCTCAAAAAATTGAAGAAGAATTTGGACTAAAGGCTGTTACATTCGAAGCTGGAATGAAAGAAACGGATATTGTGATTATTTTAAATAATCACCCTAAGTATCAATTATATTCAGATAATATTATTGATATTCATAAGAAGAAACAGAAAATTATTTATGATGTATGGGGTATTTATAAAGAGGTTCTCAAAGATGTGACAAATAAAAAATGTGATTACTTAGGAGTGGGATTTAATGGCTAAGTGGGTTATATTAAAACTTTGTTAAAAAAACAAATAGCGTTAAAAAAAGAAGCAGCAGTTATCGATGAAGAATTTATATATTCTCCTACAAAAGTAATAAAGGAAATGGACGTTATTAGTAATAACTTTAAGCATTTCAAAAAGGGAGAAAAAATTGGTTTAGTAGTAGATCATTCTTTACGATCATTGATGATATTGTTAACAATTATAGATCAAGAATATAGTTTACTACCATTGGATAGTAAATGTACAGTTTCTGAAATAGAAAGAGTTAAAAAAGTTACAGAAACAAGTGAATGGATTATACCAGATACTTATAACTATGAATCTTTATCAACCAGCAGCTGTTACACTTACTCGGAAGTTTATAGTGAACAATTGAAAAGACCTAATAATAACTATGAAGCAGAAAGTAAATCCTTGTATATGCTTACTTCTGGAACAAGTGGTATTACTAAAATTGCCAAGATTCCTTACTATAGTTTATGGAGAGGTGCCGAAAGTTATCGAGATTGGTTTGATATTAAAAATACCGATACTATAATTTCAACAGTTCCATTAACTCACTCATACGGTTTGATAGGTGCATGTTTAACTTCAATTTTTAGTCAAGCTACTCTGTATCTATGTAAAAACCCTACCCCCAGAAAAGTCATTAATGCAGTTCATGCATCAAAATCTACAATTTTATTTGGAGTACCTGTATTTTATAACATACTTACTCAAGCCCAAAAAATAACAAAAATAGATTTAGAAACACTAAGATTAATAATTTCATCGGGAGGTCCCCTAGATAATATAGTTAAGGGGGAATTTTTCCAAAAGTTTGGTCTGCCTATTCAACAAGTATATGGAAGTACAGAAACAGGTGCCATAGCAGCGACACATCCTGTTAGAAAATCAAGTTTAAATGCGGTGGGTTACATATTACCTAACGTTAAAGTAGAAACAAGTAATAATGGTTGTTTAAAAGTGCAAAGTCATACGGTTTTTAATGGATATTTAACTGAAGTAGGTGAGCATTCTCTTGGTATTAACAGAACATTCGAAACAGGAGATTATGGATACGTTAAAAATGGAGAGGTATTTTTAAAAGGACGGGAAAAAACATTTATAAATGTTGGAGGTAGAAAAATAAATCCAACCGAGATTGAACGTGCTTTAGTGGATCATCCTTATATTATAGATTCTAAAGTTTTAGGAGAAGTGGATACATTATATGGAGAGAGAATTGTTGCCTATGTTCAAGCACAAAGTGAGTATCTAACTGTTGAATGTGTTAAAGAATTTTTAGAAAGAAGATTAGCAGAATATAAGTTACCCCATCAGATTAAAATTGTACAAGAAATTTCGAAGAGTTGGAAGGAAAAATATATAGAAGGGGATAGATACTAAATGAATAAAAATAAATCTACTATAGCTCAAATGATTGAGTACCTTTGTAATAGAAATACTACTGATGTTGAGCAGATTTTTAAAATGGTACATGAAGTTGGGTATGATTTAACTCAAATAGAGAATGTTAATTTTTTATTTTCAACAGGTGTAAATAGGCATCGATATATAAGTATAGTAGAAAAGAATGCTAATCTTGAACAAAGTGTAAAATTTATACAACAGAATATAATTTATGAAATAGAGTCTAGTTACATTACGCAGCGACTTGAACTGACTCATTATCAGATCGTAGTAATAGAGATCAATCTGAAATATGCGAGAATATTAAAGGAATTAGAAATAAATAATGAATCAATACATTACCAAAGAATAAACTATTTCCTTATCCCAGTGTTACAATTATTATCTTTAAAGCAAGTGCTAAAAATATGTATTGATTACTCAAAAGAACGCGTTGCTTTTGATGTACCTATTCATAAACATCAATTAGTGGGCCAAACATTAGCAGATAGTTTTACAGAGTATACAACCAATAAATTATTATTAATAGAACTAGCAAAGAAATTAGATAAGAAATCAATTACTATGAAAGAATGTGTTAGATCAATAATATTTCTTATAGAGAGTCAACAAGAAATTGTAGATAAGTTAGTTCCTACAACTGGCGCATATGGATTAATTGAAGAGGCAGGTATAAATAGCAGGTTTTTGGAAATTCATGGAATCGGTTCTGTATTCCACTACATTAACTACGTCTAGATGGAGTATGTAAGATCTGTATTTGATTTATGTGGCGATACCCCAATTGTACAACTAAATAGAATGGCAAAATATCAGAATGTATTTTTAAAGCTTGAAAGCTTTAACCCAGGTAAGAGCGTCAAGGATCGACCTGTTATAGAAATGCTGAAAGATGCGGAAAAATCGGGTAGATTGAGGACGGGTATGACTATTGTCGAATCCACTTCGGGTAATACCGGCATAGCATTAGCTCTATATGGGAAGAAAAAGGGTTACAGGGTTATATGTGTAGCAGATGAAAATATCCCAAGAGAAAAGCTTAACTTACTTAAAGCATATGGTGCAGAGGTAGAGATGGTTGAAGGAACTATAAATTTGAAAAATGCAGATTTAACAGAATATCGTATAAAATACATTCGTAATTTAATTGCAGATAATAAAGATTATATTAATTTGAGTCAATATGATAATGTGATGAATCCTCATGCTCATGAAATGCATACTGCAAAAGAAATATTAACACAAATTAATCAAGATATTAAAGCGATAGTTATTAGTGTTGGCACTGGTGGAACAATAACGGGTGTCTCTAAAGGTATCAAAGATAAAAGGCCAGATTTGCTAATATATGGGGTGGAGCCAGTTGGATCTACTTTATTTGGAGGGGAAAAAGGCCCATATTTGCAACAAGGTCCCGGAAATTATTTTAAGCCTAAAATATTTAATACAGTACATGTAGATAATCATGAAAAGGTTAATGACTATAATGCTTTTAAAACAGCAAGGGATTTAGCTACTAAAGAAGGTTTATTATTAGGAGGATCTTCGGGAGCTGTAGTATATGCTGCTATCAAAATTGCCAATCAATTAAAAGAATCAGGTGGAGTTTTAGCAGTTTGTCCTGATAATGGGACCAAATATTTAGACACAATTTTTAATGATGAATGGCTCAAAGAACATAATCTGTTTTAAATGGAGAAGAAAATAATGAAAAATTATAAAGTTAACAATTCAATATTAGATTTGGTAGGTAGTACACCATTAATGTTATTAGAAGCATTTTCAGATAATGATGTGAGAATTTTTGCAAAGATAGAAGGGTTTAACCCTGGTGGGAGCATGAAAGATCGTCCAGGATTAAATATGATTAATATTGCTGAAGAAAAAGGAATATTAAAGCCTGGTGGAAGAATTATTGAGTCAAGCTCAGGGAACTTAGGGATTGCTCTAGCTATGATTGGTGCAGTTAAGGGATATCAGGTACATTGTGTAGTCGATCCTAGAATTAGCACGACTAACTTAAAGATTATGCGAGCGTATGGAGCAACAATAGACATGGTCTCTCGACCAGATAACTATGGTGGCTATCAACAAGCAAGGATTGATAGGGTAAAGGAATTATTAGAAGTATATGAAGATGCTTATTGGCCGAATCAATATGACAATAAGGGGAACCCAGGGGCACATTATAAGGGAACGGCTTTTGAAATCTATAATGCGTTAGGAGAAGATGTTGATTACTTAGTAATACCTGTTAGTTCCGCAGGATTAGTAACAGGTTGTGGTTTGTTTGTCAAAAATCACATGAAAAAAACAAAAATTATAGCGGTTGATGCAAAAGGATCAACTATTTTTGGTGGCTGTGCTTCTGCTCGTAGGATGACAGGAATTGGTGGGAATGTAACACCTCCTAATTTAAAAAGAGAACTTATAGATGAAGTATTTCATGTGAATGACGATGAAAGTGTTCAAATGTGTGAGCAGATTATTAAAAATGAAAGTCTTCTTGTTGGTCCATCTTCAGGAGCAGCACTTTTTACAGCACTTAAGTTAAAGGAAAATATAAAAGGCAAAAAAAATATAGTAGTAATATTTCCTGATAATGGTGATAGATATTTGGATGGTTTATTGGATGTATTTTGTACAAAAAATAATCGGAAAGTAAATATTGAAAATCTAGCTTATTAGATGAAATTAGGAAAATTAGCATTAGTCGGAGCTTTAGCTTTAGGTGGCTTTACAGGCTTAGCGTCACTAGATGCAAAGCCTGCGGCAGCAGCAGAAAAAACAGTGCAATATGCGAATCCTTATGATTCTTGGGGCATTAACGATACTTGGACTTTACAGTATATCGACCCAATGCCAGCTGAGTACAAGGAGCATTTAATGTCTTCTTACAAAACTCAAAACTGGTTTACAGTTGTACTGCCTTATCCATCTTCTTTCACGTTAGGCACAGATCAAGTGAAAATCTTCCGTGTTATGGATAACGGTGAGTTATCTCGTTACCGCACGATTAATTTTGTAGAACGTTACGATTATCAGTTAGATAAACCAATTGCTGTATGGCAAGAACAGATTACTGATAACTATCATCCAGGTAATTACATTGCAATTTCTTACATCAATGGTAAGCATCTGAAATCTGATATCTTTACTATTAATAAATAAATGTCTAACTTACCTAATTGTCCAAAGTGTAATTCAGAGTACACTTACGAAGATGGAAATCTTTTTGTTTGCCCCGAATGTGCCCATGAGTGGACTTTAGAACCTGAACATAGTGAAGATACAAAGATAATTAAAGATGCAATTGGAAATGTTTTAAACGATGGTGATTCTGTGACAGTAATTAAAGATCTTAAAGTAAAAGGAACTTCATCAGTTGTGAAAATTGGTACAAAAGTCAAAAAGATCCGTTTAGTAGATGGGGACCATGACATTGATTGTAAAATTGATGGTTTTGGAGCTATGAAATTAAAATCTGAATTTGTGAAAAAAGTTTAAATGATTATCAATATCAAAGGGAGGGGTTTTATGAAAGTTTTAATTTCTGGTGGTGGGATTGCTGGTCTAACTTTAGCAAATTGTCTATTATCTAATGGCTATTCTCCAACTATTATTGAAAAGGCTCACTCATTTCGGCCAATTGGATCGGTAATTAGTTTAAGAGGAGATGCGATATTTGTTCTAGAAAAATTAGGATTATTAGAACAGGTTAAAAAACACGGCGTCACAGTAGAAATGAGAGAATTTGTTGATAAAGAGGGACAAGAACTGCGCAAAATCGATTTTAGAAAATTTCATATACAGCAGGGGGGTTCAATAAGTATACACCGTTTTATATTGCATCAGATTCTTTATGAGTCTATACGAAATTCTATTGATATACAGTTTAATACAACAATTCGTTCATTCCATCAAAATAGTGATAAAGTAGAGGTTACCTTCCATGATGGAAGGAAGGAATCCTATGATTTAGTTATCGGAGCAGATGGGATTCATTCAGTAACACGTAATTTATTAATGAAAGACGAATATATGAATCAGCTTGATATAGGTTTTTCTGTATTTACTATACCAAGGCCAGTCCTTATTCCTGAGAAATTAAAGCAAAATCAAACATTAGAGACTCTTTTACCAGGATGCTATATTCATTGTGGGATGGATGATACTTTTATTTGGGGAATGTTTATTTATAAAAATAAATATCGAGTACGCTTCCAGGATAAAAATAATAAAGAATTCTTATTAGAATTGTGCAAAGACATTCAATGGGGGATACGTGATGTAATAGAAAATATAAGTAACGTAGATCTCATTTTTCAAGATAAAATGACACTTGTCCAGTTACCAAAATGGAGTGATGGACGTATAGCATTACTCGGCGATGCAGCTCATGCTATGACCTTTATGTCAGGAACTGGTGGAGGGAAGTCTATGTTGGGGGCATACCGGCTGACTCAAGAATTAATACATTGTCCTTCTCATGAAGAAGCCTTCTATAATTATGAATCTTATTTAAAATATGAAATTGAAAAAATACAAAAAAAGTCTATCAAAGCTGCGAAATTTTCTTCATCTGACCACCATTTAATGAAGTATTTTAAGATTGCAATGTTAAAGCATTTTCCAACCTCAATAATGAATAGCATATTAAAAAAATTATTTATTGTAAAACCACAGAATTACTACGATTCATGAATGAGTAAATCAAATAATCTATTACACATTGTGGACTATAAAACAGATCAGATTATTGGTGTTATACAAGAAAAAAACTACTGGAACGATATCCGCCAGTGGGAGATTAAAAATAATATAGACCAATTAGAGTTCAATACAATGGATGGGACAAAAGAATCTGCCAAACTCATGCAACAAAATCTTATAGTAAAACAAACTAGAGATGGTACTTTTGTTTCGTACGTTATTACAGAATCGGAACAAGATTCAGTAGACCGTTCTAAAAAAATTCACGCGCTCGGGGAACATACAAAGCTAAAGAAAGCAGCAGTATTTAAACCGCAAACGTTGCAAGCTACTACAGTCAATGAATCTACAGATTTCGCTTTACAAGGTACAGAGTGGAAACGTGGGATTACTGAATATAGTGGTGTACGGACTATTCATATTAAGGATTTCACAAATCCACTTGATTTCTTAAAACAAATCGCATCTACGTTTGGACTTGAGATTCGTTTTAGAACAGAAATACTGGGATCCTTTATTGTCGGTCGTTATGTAGATTTAGTAAAAAAGGTTGGCCGTGACAATGGGAAAGAATTCGTACTAGGAAAAGATGTACAAGGCATACGTCGTATTGAGAATAGTCAAGATGTAGTAACCGCTCTTGTAGGTGTTGGGCCATCTAAAGAAAATCCTGATACTGGGAAAGAAGAGTTTCTAACATTTGAAGATATCAATGATGGGAAGTTATACGTAAGTAATAACGATGCTCTACAACGTTGGTCGAAAGATGGCAAACATTTATTTGATATTTATTCACCTCAAACAGAAAATCAAGATATGACGAAACAGCGACTCAAGCAATTAACCGAAGCGGAACTAGCGAAACGAATTAATAGTTCTACTTTATATGAAGTGGATGCAGTTGCACTTGAAAAAGTGTTTGGTTTATCTCATGAAGCGGTTCGTAAAGGCGATACGGTACGAATAAAAGATACAGGATTTAGTCCACCACTTTTCTTAGAAGCTAGGTTAATAGCAGCTGATGAATATGACACTGATCCATCGAAAGATAAATATATCTTTGGTGATTATCGCGAAATTGCAGATACACGAAGCCTTATAGATAGGTTATACGCACAAATCATGGGTAGTTTATCAAATAAAGCGTCTAAAGAATTACTAGATATGCTAGATAAGAAACTTCAAGAAAACATAAAAGAAACAGAAGTCATTCGAAAAGAGTCGGAAGCAGCAAAGAAAATTGCTGAACAAGTGGCTGAAAACTTGAAGAACAATACCGTTGATATTATTGAAGGCGTAAATCCACCAACAGCAAACTTAAAGGATAGAAAAACTTTGTGGCAAGATATCAGCAAAGGTAAGCCTGGTATTCTGAAATTGTGGAAGGATGGTAAATGGGATCCTGTTATTCCTGATGTGGAATCCGTTAAGAAAGAAACATTAGCCCAGGTAAGCAAAGATATTGAGGCTACAAAAAGCGAATTAAATGAAAAGGTTCAAAGTGTGGAAGGTAAAGCGCAAGAAATAGCTGGGCAAATTTCTGATGTGAAAAAAGAGGTTCAAGGGAAAGTAGACTCAAACTTTGTTAAGGAACAAATTAAAGATAAAGCTGATAAATCAGGTGTTTTCACAAAAGACGAGATTAATAATGGGTTTATAGGAAAACAAATTTATGAAACTGACAAACAAGGAAACGTTAAAAAATTTCAAGAAATCAGTACATCTTTTGAGCAAACGAATGAAGTAATTAAATCAAAAGCTGAAAAACAAAGTGTAACGGATTTAGGAAATAACTTAACACAAGTATCAAAGACTGCAAATGAAGCGAAGCAAACTGCTGAAGGTTCAAAACAAACGATTTCAGATCTTAAAGCAACAGTTGAAAATACTGAAATTGGCGTCCGAAATCTATTGCTAGAAACAGCTGATAAATCGCATGCAGTGAAGACTGGGGAAAACAAGTCACATACCTATTTTGATGTAGCAAAGGATGCAGCTACTTTGATGCAAGGGAAGAATCTTGCTATGAGTTTCCTGTTTACAGGTACAGTTACTGTATGGGGTACAACGAATAAATGGGTTGGTTTCGAAGTGAAAATTACTTTCACAGACAATACATTTCAGTATCGAAGTTGCCGCGTAGAAAACCGCCTAACACTTGGTAAACAGTATAACCAGGAAAGGTTCACAGCGAGTGCTGTAGTAATGGATAAGCCTATTAAAGAAATCTCAGTTTACGCTTTAGCACGTGATTTCACTGGTGACACCTTAATTGAAAAGCCTAAATTAGAAATTGGTACAGTACCGACTGCATGGACACCGGCACCCGAAGATCAAGTAACAACAACTGATTTCACTAAAAAAACAGTAGATATCGAATCTACCATTAAAGGCATAAATTCTTCTGTATCAGATATACAAAACGCACAAGGAAAGCTTACAGAACGTGTTACTAAATCAGAGCAAACAGCAGATGGATTTAAACAATCTATTGAATCGTTAACTAAAAAAGATAATGACTTCAGTAACAAATTAAATACAGTCGAGCAAACTGTAGATGGCACAAAAAAGACAATAACTGATGTGCAGCAAACAACAAATAGCCTAAGTAAAACAACAACTGAAATTAAAGAGCAAGCGGGGAAAATCTCTACCAAGTTAGAAAGCATAGAAGGCAGTTTTGGTGGCAGAAACATAATTAAGAATACCATTGAAGAAACGACAACATTTGAATTAAAGCCTAAAAATAATGGAGATGCTGCCGACAATTACAATTACGCACGTTTTTATGCTGATATGGAGCTTAATGAAACGTATACTTTCTCAGCTAAAGTTAGGTTTACAAAAGGGACATCAAACGAGATAACAATTTACCCTTATCCTGATGGGGCTACAATTAAAGTTCCTTTAGTTAATGGTAAGGTGAAGTGTACGTTCAAACATACGAAAGAAACTACAAATAGTGTAATAGTGTATGCGGGAATTGCCGGAGAAACTAGAGATAAAGGCATCATTATCGAAGAATCTCAACTAGAAAAAGGCATTATTGCTACCGATTACAACCCGAATCCGAGCAAGCTGGTGTCGGGGACAGAATTCACCAAGAAAAATACCGAGATTGAAAAAAGTGTGAATGGAATCAAAGAAACAGTAACAAAAGTAGACAATAATCAAAGTGGATTTGATAAACGTGTTACAGCAGTAGAGAAAACCGCTGATGGTATTTCTCAAAACGTTACCAAGATGTATGAAACACAAACGGCACAAGGTAAACAAATTACTGACGCTCAATCTACAATCAAACAACATTCTGATGCACTTGATCTCACAGTGAAAATGAAAGATTTAGCCGATACTTATATATAGTTGCTATTTTCATTACTATTACGTTTGTTTATATCTTTTATATTTTGTTTTAAGGAAATAGGGGTTGTTTTAAACATTGCACGAGTAGGGAACTATTGGCAAGGTGATATTGCCTTGCTTGATGAAAAAGGAAATTATCATACGGAAAGATTTGCCCAATGGTACGATACGGGCAATAGCTTTATGAAAAAGGTGGCTCAGATTGTTGTACATATATGCTCGTTTAATGATGCACCATCATTAGTTGCAGCTGTGCATGATATTAAAGTGCAAAAGGTAAATAGTAATACAGAACGTCAAATCCCCTACATTGTTCAAAAAGGAGACGTTGTAGAAATCGATTCATCGGATGCAAGTATTCGTATTAACGGAGCAGATGCGATTCATATAAAAGATTTTATGAGTGACTATATACGTGTAGAAAAAGGAAAGAATGATATCGAAATATTCCCAAACAACATTGGACAGGTAGATGTCACATATAGGGAGCGTTATAGATGAATGACTGAAGATAATATTAAACAAGCTGATTTTATATCTCACTGGGTACCAGAACGTTTTGTTTCTTTAGTTCGCTCTTTTTACATTGATTCCAAGACAATTCAAGAACTGTGGAAGGTTGTAAGACAGTGCAATAAAACTATTAACTTCTCTACAGGTAACAAAGCATTTACTAAAGAACAAGAGTTAACTATCGGGTTAAAAGCTATTAAAGAGTTCGTTATGAAAATCAAAACTGGAGCAAAAATGAAGAAGGGTAAATTTGCTTATTTCAATGGGATTGTAAACAACTTGATGGACAAGTTTTACTTTGATAAAGAATTCATGTATGAGAATGATAGCGAACAATACTAATTGCTGCTTGCACAAAACAATCCACAGAAGGGTGCATATTTAATAGGGAACGGGAACTACTCAGCTGAATATGGAACAGAGTTCACTGTAACTGTAAAGGATACTAGCCCAATTCGCCCAGGTTCTATTCGCCCTACTAATGACGAATATACTTATAAAGTAAAACCTCAAGTGAAAAAAGTAAAGTAAATGATACAACGAAATCTGCAAGACGCCTGTAAATCACTGCATTTAAGCTATATTATAGACCATTATGATGAAATATCTTTTGAAACCAAAGAACAATTTCTACGGGATATTTTCAATATAGAGATTGAATCTCGTCAAACGAAAAAAGTAGCAAACTTAATCAAGAAAGCGAAATTTCGAGAGTTAAAATGGCTCAAGAATTATGAATGGAGTGAACAAATTCATCTGCCATCTACAACGAATCAAGAACACATTTGTGAATTGCGATTTTTTGAAGGGAAACAAAATCTTTTATTGCTCGGATCTCCTGGAACTGGGAAAACGCATTTAGCTACAGCATTAGGTTTGAAGGCTTGTGAACAGGGATATCAAGTGAAGTTTTTCCGAGTAGCAGATTTAGTAGGTCTATTAGAAGAGGCTTTAAAACAAGGGAATTTAACCCGTATCAAGAAGCAGATTGAATCCTGTGATTTATTAATTTTAGATGAACTAGGTTATGTACCATTTCAAAAGCAAGGAGCGGAGCTCCTATTTCATATTATTGCCGACTGTTACGAACAAAAAAGTGTCATAGTTACTTCAAACTTAGAATTTGGTCAATGGAATCGTATATTTGGTGATAACCGGCTTACTTCTGCATTGGTGGACCGTTTGGTCCATCATGCTCATATCATTGCATTCACAGGTGAAAGTTATCGTTTACGAAATGCTTTATCTTCTGGAAATACCAAAATTAACATTTAAATGAAAAAATATTGGCATAAGCTATCGTTGCTTCAAAAAAATATATTACTAACGGTATTAGTAATTCTGACGCTTGTGGGAAGTATGGGGGCGTTAAGTTTTAATATGTTTCAAAATAGTATGATGTCTATATTTGAGAGGCAGTCTTTTGAAACAGGAGATACAGTAAGGAATCAATTAGATCTAGAAATAGTGAGAGATGTAGCAAAAGATCCCACAGCTCAAAGAGTGAAGAAAGAAAAACTGACAGAGCAATTAGATAAATCTACAAAAGATTTGAAAAGTGTCGGCCAAACATATGTTACAGGGGCAAAGCTAAATGATAAAGTTGAATTACAAATAGTAGGTTTGGATACTGAATTAGCAAATACAGTTTCTGTAAAACCAGGTGACTATTATGAGCAGCCTACTCATTGGATGAAGACATACGATAAAGTAATGAAAACGAAACAGGCACAAATGACAGAAGTGTATGAAGATGAGTTAGGTTTCTGGGTAACAATTTTAGAGCCAATTACAGATGAAAATAAAAATATAATTGCAATTGTTGCAGCGGATTTGGACGCTTCTATTATTCCTATTACAAAGAAAAACTTTATGGTGCAAGGTTTGTTGTTTATTATAATTTCATTAACAATCGCAATTACGCTTCAAATATTTATCTCACGCAATTCTCTATTACCTTTAAAGGATTTACAAGAAGGGTTACGTAAAGTTGGTGAAGGGGATTTAAGTATTAGATTAAATGAAAGATCAGATGATATAGGGATAACTAATACTTACTTTAATAGTACTATTGAAAAGTTTAATGGGATTATAGATAAAGTAAGGCAGACTGCTGAACAGGTTTCGACATCTTCACGGGAATTGTCGGTAAGTACAAAAGAGAATAGTATGGCAGTGCAAAAGATTACAAGTTCTATTGCAGGATTAAAATTGGGAGCATATGATCAAGAATATGTAGTGCAGCAATATTTAGGAATTGTTCAAGAAATGGAAAGTAAGATGGAAGAAATGACAGGGGCTGCAAAACAAGTTGCGACTGCTTCGGAAGGCATGGAATGGAAAATTGTAGAAGGGAATGATTTAACTAAACAAATTGTTAATCAAATGGAAATAATCCGAGATACAATTCAAAATTTACCTTCTATTATTTATGTATTAGAAACACGATTTAAAGAAATTAGTGAGATTCTGGATGTAATTATAAAAAATTCAAATCAAACAAGTTTATTAGCTTTAAATGCCTCTACTGAAGCCTCAAGCGTTGAGGAGAATGGAGGATTTTTAGTCGTTGCGGATGAGGTTTGTAAATTAGCGAAAAAAACCGAGGCATATGCAAAGGATATAGCTAAATTAATTGGTGAAACTAAAGCTGAATCAGAGGTGGCTGTAATATCCATACAGAAGAGTACAAAGGAAGTGGAATCAGGAATAACACTTGTTCAAAGTAGTGGTGCTTTCTTCGAAAAAATCTCAAAATCTGTTACAAACCAAATTAAAGCGACTTCGAATTATTCAAGCTATATATTAGAAAATAGTCAAACTATTGTAAAGAGTGTAGATGAATTATTGCATAGTGCAAATACATATGCGAATAGCAGTAGAAATGTTGAGATATGTATGAAAGAGCAAGAAATGTATGTACAAGACATTGCAGAACTAGCAACATCATTAAGTTGGCTGTCACAAGAGTTACAAGAATTAATTGGAGAGTTTAAAATTCAATAAATGCTTAGATTAATTATGGGAATAGAGTTTTCTTTTAAAATATTATTGTTATTTTGTATTGCAGAAATTAAGAAAGGTGAGGTTAATGAAAAAATATTGGCATAAATGGCGTTTTTTATGAATTTTTCGATTCAAGATGAATTTCATTTGTTCGCTGTAGAACTACAGCGATATCTATCTCCACATATTCTTCAACAACTTGCACAAGAGACAGGTTTTGTAAAACGTAAAAGTAAATATGGCTCACAAGAATTGGCTGCTTTATGTATTTGGATCAGCCAACATGTAGCAAGCGATTCCCTCACTCGATTATGTAGTCAACTTTATGTGAATACAGCTACACTCATGAGTACAGAAGGACTTAATCAACGTTTTAACCGATACGCTGTTTTATTTCTACAGCGTGTATTTTCCCTTTTAATCAAAAGCAAACTAAACGATTCGTCTCGAATCTCAAACCAATACACCTCTTATTTTCAACGTATACGTATTTTAGATGCTACTATTTTTCAAGTACCCAATCATTTAGCTCCTATTTATCCTGGTTCAGGAGGGTGTGCACAAACAGCCGGTATTAAGATTCAACTAGAGTATGATTTACATAGTGGGAAATTCCTCAATTTTCAAATGGAACCAGGTAAAAATAATGATAAAACCTTTGGAACAGAGTGTTTGGATACCTTACGATCAGGAGATTTATGTATTTGAATGCCAATTAAGACTCGAATGAAAGAATATAGGGTAAGGCTAAATATGTCTCAAGAAGATTTAGCTAACAAGGTTGGTGTTAGAAGAGAAACGATTGGTAATCTCGAAAATGGTAAATATAATCCTTCATTCAAACTTACTTATGATATTGCGAAAGTTTTAAAAGCACCTATTGAAGTGCTGTTTTGGTTTGAAGAATAAATGAAAAATAAATTATCTTATTTGGGGTTTCTCGGTTTTTTTGGCTTTTTAAGCCCGTTCTCATTTTTAGGTGATTATTCATCGGTTGTAGGTTATTTTTTCGGTTTCTTTTTCTTCTTTATGTATGCAAAGGTTGTACCCGATGAGCTCTTTATACAGCATGTTCGTATCGCCGCTACAAGAGCATTTTTCGTAGCACTCATACTGGGCATTATAGTAACATTAAGTGTTTTGATTTTGGAAAATTTAGCTGTAATTAGATTCCTTGTTACAATTTCGCTTTTCATACCATTCGGTACATTCCTAATTAGTCTTGAAATATTTGAACATAGAGAAAAGAAAGGGATGCAAAATGCCAATTAAATGAATAGAGGAGAGGAATGCCTTATGAAAACACGTAGTCAAATTCCATTTGTAAAAGCAGAGCCCACTGAAAATGTATCTAGTTCGTCACACACAAGCACTCAACGAGATCGTAATTCCGTCAAACAAGCAATGCGTGATATCTTGAAATTTGGAATCCCGGGGATACTTGCTAAAACTTCCGAGGATGGGAAAACGTGGAGTTATGCGGCCGGGGTAGCGGACCTGAGAACCAAGAAACCAATGGAAACAGATTTCCGCTTTCGCATCGGCAGCGTGACGAAGACGTTCACTGCAACAGTTGTACTTCAATTAGCAGGAGAAAACCGCCTAAATCTAGACGATTCTATTGAAAAATGGTTGCCTGGTGTCATTCAAGGAAATGGATATGATGATAAACAGATTACTATCCGGCAATTATTGAACCACACAAGTGGTATCGCTAATTACACAAGGTCAAAGGATTTTAATATGATGGATACAAAAAAATCTTATACTGCTGAAGGCTTAGTAAAGATGGGAATATCCATGCCTCCAGATTTTGCTCCAGGAAAGAGCTGGTCGTATTCAAATACAGGATATGTATTACTAGGAATTCTTATTGAAAAAGTAACTGGGAACATCTATGCGGAAGAGATTGAAAATCGAATTATTGAACCACTTGAATTAGCGAATACATTCTTACCTGGAAATTCAAGCGTCATTCCAGGAACCAAGCATGCCCGTGGATATATCCAATTAGACGGAGCAAGTGAGCCAAAAGATGTTACTTATTATAACCCAAGTATGGGGAGCTCGGCCGGAGATATGATTTCTACAGCTGATGATTTAAACAAATTCTTCTCTTATTTACTTGGGGGTAAATTACTGAAAGAACAGCAACTAAAGCAAATGCTTACAACAGTCCCTACAGGAATAGATGAACTTGGCGATTCCGGGCTTGGAATTTTCAAAATGAAGCTTTCAAACGGTGTATCGATATGGGGGCATGGAGGAACCATTCTTGGATTTCTAACTTTTGCTGGGGGCACACTTGGAGGCAAGCATACATTGGCTGTCAATTTGAACAACCTTAAAGCTGATAGTCCTGATCCTTTTAAAAATATTTTACTTGCTGAATTTAGCAAGTAGATGGATAAGAAAAAAGCAATTTTAATTGTGGATGATAAAAATATAAAGGAGAGTGAAAGGGGGGATTAGTTGAATAATTTCGTTATTAATACCAAAAATGAGTATAAGGGTTCTGAGATTCATCAAATGAATATTGAAGTAGAACAGCCGTATGTTTTGACTATAAATACAAAAATTAGTAGCGCTGATCCAGGTGCCAAAGAGTTTGGGAAGAAACTAGAAAAAGAAGAAGTAAGCAAATGGATTAAAGGCGACTCTTACACTATCGAAATTTATAGTAACGATAAACAAAAAATTAACTTATAAGTGCCAAGAAAATGGTACGCCATCTTATCTTTTGGGTTTTTGGGTTTGAAATATAAAAAAGAGAATCCTTATAATAAGGATTCTGCAACAGGAAAGAACAAAAATATAATAATAAAAAGAATTACTTATATTATAATTTAAATGAAAAAAATACATGCTTTAACATTAACAATTGGTTTAATAAGTTCAGCTATGGTGGTACCTACTGCTACTTTTGCAGGAAGTGAAGAGTTACCTCATTTGAATGAAATTAAGAAAATGCAACCTGATTTGAGTACATCGGAATTATTATCAAGTATTGATGAAATGGCAAAAAATACAGGAAATACGAAAGATGCAATTGCTAAACAGATTTATAAAGAACTCAAAGCAGATGAAGCTTTAGGTAAAAGAGAAGCAAATGAAAAAGTAAAAACATTAGGAGCTGGTGGTGGTACAGTTTCTGTAGGTAATAGCAATATGGGGGACTTCTTCTATACTGGTTCTTATACTGCATATTTGAATCATGGACATGTTGGTATGTACTATAGTTCAAATACAATAGTAGAATCTGTTCCAGGCGATGGAGTTCGTACACTTAGCACAACAGCTCGAAAAGTCGATAAAGGCGATGCTGTTGTCAAATCTGTAAATACTCCTTGGCAAAATAAAAATGATGCTGCTTGGTGGGCGAAAGATCGTGTAGGTAAAGACGGATATTCTTATAATTTTGCTACAAATAGAAGTACCACTCATTATGGAGCTAAAAATTGTTCGAAACTTATTTGGTCAGCATATAAGCTTAATGGTGGTTTAGACTTAGATAAAGATGGTGGAGCTGGCGTATATCCACGAGATGTTCGTGATGCAAAACAGGCATTAACAATTCGAAATATCTAAATGAAAAAAATACTATTTATTATTTTAGGTGTAATTTTGGTTACAGTATTAGTCTATTATTTCTTTTTTAGAAACTCAAATGTAGATTTAATATCTGAAGAAGATGTTCAAAAAAAAGATTTTTTAAAGGATAAGCAAGCTGTAATATACCTTTCTTCTACAGCTGATCAAGACATGGATGGTAAGGGTATTAGCTATGCAGTGTTTATTAATAAGAATGGCGAGGCAAGTGGTTATAAAATGAATGGCTTAGAACTTGGTGGCATAGGAGTATCGGAAAATAAAAAAGAACTTTTATTAGAAAGTAAGGATAAACTTAAAATTGTAGGAGAAAACTTTAAAGAGTTTAAGATGAAATACCAACATACAGGAGATTACAGAGCATATTTAAAGAACAGTGACTTGTTTGTAAATATCTATAATTCTGGTAGTAATCCTGATACTGGGGGATATGATTCAAATATTGTATATGGTAATAAAAAAGGCATTTATAAAGGGAATATTCCACATTATCTTATGAGCGCTGGAGTGGATGAAGAAACTATTTTGGTCATGACTAATGACATAGATAAAAAAGAATATAGTTTAAAAAAGTTAACATTTAATGATTTAAAAATGAAACTTGAAGATATTACAGAAATTAGTTTAGATAAAAACATGTCATATTCTAGTTATTCTTCTATTTTAAGTGATTCAAATTCTTACTATACGATTTTAGTTGAAAATGATAATACAATTAAAGGTAAAGTTTATTTGTTGCGTGTCAATAAAGCAACATTAAAACAGGAATTAGTTTTGTTGTCTTCCGAAGAAAACACTACAGCTTCAATACCTTTTACCAAAAATAATTCCGCTTATCTACATAACAACGAATTATATTTTATAAATGGATTAGGAAATGTTATTACGTTTAATACACAGACAAATACAGTAAATACCAAGTTTAAGATTGATTATAGCGAAACTGATGGAGTTAGATATAATGAGCAAACATTCTTCCAAGGGGATCAATTACATGTCTTAAGGTATAATAAAAATCGGAAAAATAATTATTATATAGAAATTTATTCTTTGAAAGATGGTAAGAAAATTAAAGAAACTGAAATTAGTGGTATGGAAGAAATTTTAAAATCTGTCCGGGGAGGGAAATCAATTCATGCTTATGATTTTAAAGTGTTAGATTAAATGGAGCAGTTAACCATTTTTGACGTAATGGATGAAACTAAAAATAAGATTTATGAGGTATTAGAGAAAAATGGATTAGATTATAAGATTCATAAGTACTATTTATATTCGGATTATGAGGGAGCTGTTCAATATTATTATATAAGAACAACTGATAATACAATTATTGATTTGTGTATCTCTGATTTTCCAGAAATCTTCGCTGTCCATGAAGGATTTAGCGATAAACAAATTAGAAAGATTTACAACTGGAACTTATAAATGGAACGGAAAGTTAAAAAGATAATGGCTGATCTTCAATTTATTATGAATCACGGTCAAATCAATGTAGATTTTATGGATTTAGGCTATAAAAGAATGCTTATTAGTGCATTAGAAGCTACAGGAAAAAAGTTTAATGTGCATACAAATGAACATAATGAAACAACCTTGTTCTTAGAGTTAGTTTAGATGGCTGTTAATAAAGATAAGTACACTCAAATTTTAGTTACTTTTACAAAAAAACAAGTGGAACAAATAGAAAATTATTGGCATGAAAATAAGATGAAGAATCGTAACGAAGCAATTCGTCAGATCCTAGACAAAGGGTTAAGTCGTAAATAAATGGGTAAGAATTATAAGAAAAAGCATCAAACAAAATCACCGGAAGAAAAGAAAGAAGCGGTGCAAGCTTTAACAAAAAAGATGGAAAAAAGCGTAGAAGGTTATTTTCGTACACCGGGAGATTTAAAAGAGTATTTAACGTTTATGGCAAAGTTTGATCACTATTCACCATCTAATATTTCATTAATACAGAGTCAATTTGAAGGAGCCAGGGCAGTTGGTTCCTTTTCTTTTTGGAAAGAAAAAGGATTTGCGGTTAAGAAGGGACATGGAAATCCGTTACAAAGGCGAGTGAGCAAGAGAAAAAACAAATTGAATCAAAAAGCGTAGGTGAAAAAACAGGAGGTTAGTAGGGTGTTATTATTTCATGAGGATATTACATTAGGAGTCATTAAAGAGGTTGGGGAAGGTGAACTTGTTTTACTTGTAAAAGAAGAAGAACTAACAATCAAAGATACAGCTGAGAGATGGAATGAAGAAGACATGGAGGAATTGCAAAGAGTGAGTGAAAGAGTAGGAGAAGATCATGGGTAAATGAGTACAAGTAGAAGACAGGTAACGATGGATCAAGAGACAGAGGATTATATAAATGATTACATGGAGGAACACGGAATTCGATACACAGGGGAAGCAATGGGAAGAATTTGCAAGGAGCATGAAGCGGCAAAAAATACAGAATGGTCGTTAAATTATGTAACGGAAGTGGTATCAAAAAACTTACATGGTGTGTTAAAAAGTGAGTTAACAAAAATTCGTCTGGGTGCCAATAGTGCGGATAGAAATACGCAAATTTTAATTGAGTTATTAAATGGTTATTTCTTTTTAGAGGGCGTAGATAGCCTTATTACGACTGATAAACAAGAGATGGGAAGTGTGAAGATAGCAAAAGAAGTCATAGCGGAACGAATTAGTCATGCAAGACAAAAACGTTTAGATCATGAGGCATCAAATAACAATGTAACGTAATTGTTTTTACAAATCTATAAACAGTTACCAAGTGATAAAAGACAGTGGCAATATAGCTACAATACGATGCAAACATTAAAGCCGGAAATTGATGAATTAAGCAGTCGATATATTCAACATCATCATAATAAAAATTACGATCAGTTTCTCCAAAAGTTAGATAAAGAAGTGCAAGTTTTTAAAGAAGCATATGGGGAAGGGAAGTATGATAAGAAGCAATATGACAATTACAAGACGAATAAAATTAAAGACTTGTATAAAAGAATGGGGAACGCCTTTTTACAAGAAATGAAGGCATATGATAAGGAACAAAAGAGAATCCATCACATGAAAAAATCAAAGTCGTTTCAAAAATTTCAACAGAATGTATCTATTCAGTATTCTATGAGAAAAGTGGAACGTGCTTTTAAAAGTGAATATGAAAGCTGGAAAAATCAAAAGTATTATGAGCGTATGCAAAAAGAAAGTGCATACCAAAATGAGAGGGGTTACTAAATGTTGAAAATGAGTAATGCCGTTCCTGTTCAGTCTTCCATCACACCAGGTGTTGTTTTGAAAACGAAATTTGTGTTACCAAGTTCAGATGCTTTTCAGAACTATATTGATTATGTAGATCGGGAGGAAGCGAAAAGTGAAGTGAAGCTGAATCCAAAAATGTTTGAAACGTATCAAGACTATATAGGGAATGCAGAAAAGACATCGGTACTATTTACAGAACACGCAAATCGTTTAACAGAAGGTGAGAAAAAGTCCTTAAAGGAAATGTTTAAAACCGCTCATGAGAATGGAAGTATCATGTGGCAAGATGTCATTTCTTTTCATAATCTCTGGTTAGAGAAACAAGGAATTTATGATGAGAAAACAAAAACGTTGGATGAAAAAAAGCTAATGGATGTAACACGGCATGCGATGAAGGGGAAAGTCGTAAATAATCTATTAGATCGTAAGCAGGAACAAAAACAAATTAATGATCTGATTCGAAACAATATGGTGGGAAGGAAAAAAGAGGATTCCGTTTTTGATTGGCGTAATTAAATGCTCTTCTCACTATTTTTTGATCTCTACCCACAATTGCAGAAAGGAGAAGGAAAAGTGGAAATCAGAATTAGAGAAGTAGATCCAATTGCCGTAAAGAAAATAGATGAAATCGCAAAGAGGAAAGGATTATCCAGGCAGAAATTTTTGAAAGATCAAATTGAAATGTTGGCATTTTTTCAGCAACAAAATAAAAGGGAAATGGAATTAGAAAATCTTATCGAAAAGAACATCCATATGATGAGTGATTGTTATAGCGCAATGGAAAAAATGAATGAGTTTATTCAAATGATGATGCAGGATGTTGAAAATGAGTAATTGGATTATGTTGGTACATACATAAGGAGGAAACCAATGAAATTCTATGTGGCATCAAGTTTTCAAAACAAAGACAACGTTAGATACGTTAGCGAAAAACTAAAAAGAAAAGGATTCACTCATACATATGATTGGACTCAAAATGAAAGAGCCTCAACATTTACTGACTTAATAAACATAGGTCAAGCTGAGAAGAATGCTGTAATAGAATCAGATTTTATTGTGGTACTACTGCCTGCAGGAAAAGGGAGTCACATTGAATTTGGAATTGCTTTAGGTACAGGCAAGAAAATATATCTTTACGCGCCCAATGAGGAATTTAACAACTTTGAAACAACGAGTACGTTTTATCATCTACCACAAGTAGAGCATGTTACAGGTAGTATAGATGAACTAATTAATGTTTTAACCCTAAAGATGTCTGTTATTTAAATGGAACTCTTTGAAGTAGAATCTAAATATTATTCAAGTTACTCATTTGACGTTTCCGTAAAAAAGTATGGATATTCTGGTTCACTCAATAGTATTTGGATTGACAGGGATGCCATTGAAGCTTTCTTATTACAGCTAACAGAACTTTCAACAAGTTGGAAAGGAATGGCCATTCTTACAAGTATGGATTATAAATACTTTACGGTTTCAATCGAAATTGTTGGCTTAAAAAAAGACATTGTCTTAAATTATCAATTTGTAAAAAGTATAGATATAGGACCTTCAATGAAAGACATTGGGATATATGGCGGTTTTCAAATTGAAGCAACTTCTCTAGATGCAATTATGAATTACTGTAAAAAGATACTTAACTGCCGATAAATGTTAGTGATCATCGGTGCACTGTTTGGGGGGATTATACGTATAATTCGGCATACCAACAATCGCAAAAAACAAGATCCAGTTGAGCAAAAATTAGATAAGGTTATTCAACTGTTAGAAAAACAAAACAAAGATTGAATGAAAGATGATCAAGGAAAAGAAAGTAAAGAACAAATGACAGTTAATGTAGATCGAATAGGAGAAACTGAAAAAGAACCAAATAATCGTCTTGAACAAGCAAATGTAATTCCGTTTAATACGCTTCTCAAAGGTTCATTTAAGGATGAAGATTATACCGATATTTATACGTTTAATGTGTCATCGTCAAAAGAAATGGATATTTTGGTCAAAAACGAATGTAAAATCAACATGATGTGGGTGCTTTTTCATGAATCAGATATGAAAAACTATGTTGCAGCCGAAAGACCTGATGAAAACTCTGGTGGAAATATACTTAAAGGAAGGTTCACTGCAAAACCGGGGAAGTATTATTTATATGTATATACACCTGGTGGGGGAAATGGGACATATTCTGTTAAAGTACAATAAATGAGTAATATTAAATGGATTAAACTTTCTACTAGCATGTTTGAAGATGAAAAAATCAAATTGATTGAGAGTTTGCCAGAGGCGGATACGATTCTCATTATCTGGATTAAGTTGCTATCTTTGGCTGGGAAAACAAATGCGACTGGTGGTGTGTATCTCAATGAAAATATTCCATATACGGATGAGATGCTTTCTACTATCTTTGATAGACCATTACAAACAGTACGACTTGCTTTAACTACGTTTGTACAATACGGAATGATTGAGATAACGGATCATAACTTTATCTTTATCTCCAACTGGGAGAAACATCAAAATATTGACGGTATGGAGAAAATACGATTACAAACAGCTAAAAGAGTGCGTAAACACAGAGAAAAGAAGGAACAAGAACAGCTTGCACTTGAAGGTGAAAACAATAAAAAAGATGTAACGTTACATGTAACGCGCGGTAACGCAACAGAAGAAGATAAAGAATTAGAAGAAGATATAGATAAAGATATAAAGAATATAAAACCTTCTTGTAACAAATATGAAATTTGTCACATGGATGCAGCTAAGTATTTTCATCATTTAATTCTTTCTAGAAACAAAAACTTCAAACAACCACCTTTGGATTCATGGGCTAAAGATATTCGTTTGATGCAAGAAAGAGATAACCGCAATTTAGAGGATATCAAGAAAGTGATGGATTGGTGTCAAAAGGATACATTTTGGATGAATAACGTTTTATCAATCTCTAAACTAAGAAAACAGTTCGATCAACTGTATATGAAGATGAGGTGGTACAGTAAAACTGGAACACAGTATAGAGATAAATTATTCTATATAAGAGGTGTTTCAAAAAGAAGGAACGTATACGGCAACCTTAACAATGAAAGATGAATGAAAACAGTAGTAAGAGATGGTTCGATACCATTGGCATTAAACAGAGTTTTAGGTACGCGATATTTACGTGATAGAAGGTTATCAGAGTTACTCAAGCGTTGCCGTCGTTTAGAGAAAGAGGGATTTGATTACCTCTTTCCTATTCGAAAAGTGTTGGAGATAGTTCGACATGGAAAAGATGAAAATCCTCATTTGTTTAAGGGATGTTTGGTGTTAGTTCGGGACCGTGGTTTTTACTATGAAGTTGTAATGCGGAGGGTAAAGCATAAATGAATGTATGCAGGTCACGAATGGAGTAATGCTATTAACCTACAACCATTAAAGAACGATGCTATGAATCAAAACTGGCGCTTCGTTTATGATTCAAATAAAAAAGCATACGAGATCCTAAATAACAATGAATTATGGAAAAGCCCTTACACTTACTTGTTACGTTGGAGCGAGTCTTCCAATAGGGTAATAGTTAGCAGGGAAATAGTAGTACCTAAAAGTGATGCTGACTATTGGACTATAGAAGATGCTGGAGATGGTTATGTTTATTTCAAAAATAAATTATATCCAAATCGAGTATTAAGTATGAGTAGCGAAGTAGTTTTAAATGGTGCGGCTCCTATTCTATCTAACTACAACGGTCAATCTAATCAAAAATTCAAAATACAACATAAAACTTTCTAAATGAACCTCTCGATTCAAGATGAATTACAACTATTTTTTGAAGAGCTGTATCGTCATTTAACTCCTTTTCTTTTGGAAGAACTCGCAAAAGAATTAGGTTTTGTAAAAAGAAAACGAAAGTTTTCAGGAAATGAATTAGCTACCATATGTATCTGGGTAAGTCAACGTACAGCGAGTGATTCTCTCGTTCGACTATGCAGTCATTTACACGCAGCCACAGGCACTCTTATGAGTCCAGAAGGACTCAATAAACGCTTTGATAAAAAAGTCGTTAAATTTTCGAAATATACTTTTCCACATTATGGAAAAGTAAACTTTGTAAAACATCAGCCATTTCAAGTGCAGCACTCACATATTTTCAACGAATTCGTATTTGAGATGCGACGATTTTCCAAGTACCGAAACAGTTAGATGATTCAAGTTATATCAAGCTATATAGAGCCCCCCCATATAATAACAAAACTTTTACTCCGTCTGTTTACCCTACTAAAGAAAAATGGACGGAAATCTCATCGATATGAGAAGAAAACTATCTTTGATATTATGGGTGTTGCTTATGAGTGTATGGATTTGGAAAACAAAAGAAATCTGCATAATTTAAAAACAATACCTGTTCTAGGCTACACCAGAATTAGAACAATTAAATAGATGGCTGAATTTTGGGAAATTTGTGGTATTATTTTTCTTTGGCATATGTTTGAAATTGTTTTGATGTATACACTTTTCCTTGATCTGAATGCAAAACCGTATCCATCACATTTCGCTTTCTTAAAGCTTCTTTTAGAGTATATAAAGCAATTGAGATGAATGAAAACTACAGTCGGACAAAATATTAAACGTTTAAGAAAATCTTATGGTTTAACACAAGAACAACTATCAGAAAAAACACGTATTACACGTGGACAACTAAAAAATTGGGAAACTGATCGTTATGAACCGGACTTAGGAAGCTTAAGGGTACTTGCTTCGTTCTTTAACGTCACAACAGACACCCTTATCGGCTTCGAGAACGAACAGAATGACCCTTTGCTTGATTTACTATTAAGTGACATCCAAAAAGACTACAGCGGTCTAAATGGGCGCGAACAAGGACAATACGCTAAACACATGGCTGTCTACTCGAAAATGTTACTTCAAAACAAAGATTTACTGTGAGTGATTGAAGAAGAATGGTCCAAGGAACCAGATAGGAGAACTCCAGAATTAGATAGAGATCAATATTACAGGGCTAACCTTATGTGGCGACCGAAAGGGTACAGGGATAAACCTCTAAAAGGCTATGTCATTAAGCCAAGTAAGACTCATTGTTGTTTTTGGCATGATAAAGAACGAAAACGGTTTGCAGGGTGTTTTCCACTGCATTGGTTTAGAGATTTTGAGTTAATGACAGCCCAACCGTCTTCTCAAGTAATAGAAGGGCAACCGATAGCCTTATTGGAAAGACCTGATGGACAGTTAACGTTTTTCTGAATGCAAATTAATTTCCAACAACTTAGAGCACTCATGAAACAATCAGGTATCCCAGTTTATCGCGATGAAGCTCCTTCAAAAGCGAAGTATCCTTACATTGTCTATGAATTTGTGAATGAACAACATAAAAGGGCTTCTAATAAAGTTTTAAAATCGATGCCTCTTTATCAGATTGCAGTCATTACAAAAGGTACAGAGGAAGATTACGAACCGTTAAAGGCAGTTTTTAACGAAGCAGGCGTTTCTTATTCTCAATTTGATGGAATGGGTTATGACGAGAACGACGCCACTATCAATTCATCATATTAAATGGAATGTTTTGATCCAGAAACAGACCGTGTTGTGATGGGATATCCATTAGAACGGAAAATTCGATATAACAACATTGGAGTTACGGCCACTGATAAATTTACAACCAAAGATACGAATGAAATTGTAAAGAAAATTGAGGTTCGTATTGATCGGGATATTGAAAACAATCAAAAGGATTACCGTATAAAAGTTGGTGGTCGTATTTACGATATTGAGCGCATTTATGTACGGGAAGAATACCAAATGATGGAGGTGTCACTATCCTATGCAAATTAAATGAAAAAAAATACAGATTTTAATAAAAAAGTTTTTGAATATTATATGGCTCTTTATGCTGCAAATGATATAAGATCGACTATAATTACTCTTGTGATTGGGATAGCAGATATATTTGTGCTTTTGCCTGCTTTTGCGAATCCTGTTCAACCGATATATATGTACATAATAGTTCCACCAGTTGCTTTTTTAAATTTATGGGCAATATGGATTGTTATAAATCCTAGGAAGCGGCAATTACAATATACTCTATTTCGTGGGGTATTTGGCATCGTATGTTCAGTAGGATTATTAGTTATAACCCAAAAGTTTGCATATGGAATGTTTTGAATGTTTAATTTTTTGAAAGAATATGTTGTAGCAGACAGAAGTGTCCGTTCTAAACAAAAACCTATTTTCTATCCTATATATCAAGATGAGATAGATGAGGCAGAAAGTTTATTACAAATGGAACTTCCAAAAGAACTGAAACGCTTTTATCAAGAAATAGGTTGTGGGTTTTTAAAGTCTGATAAAAGAACGTTTTTTAACAGATTTATGGACCCGAATTCAGTTGCAGATTTCCCTTTAAGGCAAGATATTTATGAATATAATCCCAACCTAGATGATGATGAATCATTAGTGTTTTTTGAAGTAACAGAACTTAATCTTTTAACCATTAAATTTAAAGAGGAAAATGAATTAGGTCAATGTCCTATTTACTCTGAGGATGAGAAAATAGCGGATTCTTTAGAAGAATTTTTAATTAAAATGGATGAAAATCCTAACTATTATATTTAAATGTGGAAAAATCTGATTTTAGAAATTGAAAAAATAGAGAAAAGTTTTAATGATAAACTGAATACACCAGCAACAGATAGTGAAGTTAAGAAATTAAGAGAACGCATGAAAAAGAGTTTTAATGTTGACCTACCGAGTGAATATGAGGAGTTTCTTAAAACTGTAAATGGATTAGATTTTAACGGGCTAGTACTTTATGGAGTTGACTCTTATTTGTTAGATACAGAAAGGGACGAATCAATTTGCGGGCTTATAGAAACCAATGAGATTTGGTATGAAAATGAATTTCAAAAAGAGTATCTTTTCCTTGGAGATTCAAATATAGCATGGTTCTGTAAAAACTTATCTGATGGTACTTATTTAGAACTTGATAAACCATCTGGTACAGTGATGAATACATATAATGATTGTAACACAATGCTTGAGGAAGCATTGAAAACAGCCCTTCTTTAATTGCCTCATTTTTGGGGAGAAGTTGGTACACCAATGGTTAGTGGGAAAGCTAAAAAATTCTTAGAGTCTATACTTGGTGATAATGTAGAATTTCTGCCCCTAATTCATGATGTGACGGGAGAAGTGTATTATATAATTAACGTTCTAAATGCAATAGATGCTATTGACTATGAGAAAGCTATACTAAAGAAACTACGTTCTGGCTTAGTAATAGATTTCAAAAAATACGCATTCTTACCTAATATGGTTAAGAACCAAACAATATTTAAAGTTTACTTAAATGAAATATTACATATTCCTTCCGTTTTTGTATCAGATGAATTTAGAAATACAGTGTTAGAAAGTGATTTAAAAGGTTTTGAATTTATAGAGGTATGGGATTCACAAGCAAACATGTAAATGAAGATTTGGGAATTAAAGAGTTCATTTGATGACTATGAATCCTTTCAACTATTGAACTTAGAAGAAGATTCTAAAAAGTATTTTGAAGGAAAAATTGACTCGGCAGTAAAGCATCTGATTCATGGGGAGAAATACGTATTAAATGTGTAGATGTATAAGGATAATAGGAAAATAGAAATAAATAATAAAGGGAAATGTGAAATGATAGCATTAAAAAATGATTGGAATATAAAAGAGATTTCAGAAGATAATGTAGATTTATCATTTTAGATGAATGTTCAATTAAAAGGGCACGAACAAATAAATTATTTACTAAATGAATGGTATCAAGAAATTAGAGCTCGACATGTAGATGCCGCTCAATTACTGAAACAAGAAATTGAAAATAAAATCCAAGATATAGAAGGAAATCAAAACATACTACTATACTACTCACTTGTAAATTTTAGACACCAATATCTAGTGGATAGCTTAAGTATTTCTAAAGATAGTTTTAAGCAATGTGATACTTACGAGACTCCTACAGATGACTTCCTTTCATACTATTATCACTTCTTTAAAGCCATACATTCGAATGTTACGGGTAATCATAACCTTGCAAGAATACATTTTGATAAAGCTGAAAGTTTATTATCGACAATCCCTGACGAAATTGAACACGCTGAATTTCATTATGAATTGGCTGTTTTCTACTGTCATACACATAAATCGATCTTATGTATTAATTATGTAATGAAAGCTAAAGATATCTTTTCAAAACATATGGGATATGAATTAAAAGTTGCCTTTTGCAATAACTTATATGGGCTGGCATGTACTCATTTAAGAGAGTGGGAATTAGCCGAAGAACATTATATTTCAGCGATGGATACATTCCAGAAGGAAAATTTAGAATACAATATATTAATTGTCCGTCACAATCTAGGATTTATGTATGCTACACAAGACCTCTCTGAGTTAGCATTACGATATTTATCTGAGGTTAATCAAAAGCTGCCAAGTGATTATAAAGCTTTATTTATTGAGGCAAGAGAACATTATAAATTAGGAGCAAGCCAAGTAGCTCAAGAGCTAATTGAAAAAGGGATACAACTTTCCACCCAGTTAGGTATTGAAGGTTATATACATCACTTTAATATTTTAAAAAAAATGAACCTTAATAGTTGTGCAAATGATGTAGAAAAAGCTATTTTAGAAGGAATTTCCTATTTTGAACGCGAAGAATTATATGAGTATATAAATGAATATGCTGAAAAATTAGCAACCCAATTTTACAAAGAAAATAATCATGCAAAAGCAAGCTATTACTTTTATGAAGCTAGTAAAGCCAGTGAAAAAAACTTTAAAAAAGGAGCATTAAAATGAATGAGAAAATTAGCGATTAGCTTACTTGGTATCTTAATTGTTGTCACAGTAACTCTTGGATCAAATTCTTCAACAGACACTCAAAGTACTGTAGATATTATTAAATATTCACATGGACATACTGGATGAATGAAAACAATGAAAAAGAAAATTGGTATGACGATGTTGGCTTCAGCAATCGCTTTAGGAGGTTTAGCTACAATCGAGTTAGTTAAACCTGTATCAAAAGCAGCGGCAGCTTCTCATCAAGGTATAAGTGTAAACATGACACAAAACAATTACACAGCTCCACAAGAAGCTGTATTAAAAATCAAAAATAATAACAGTTATCCAATGACGGTTGTTGAAATGCTTGAAAAACAATATCCAGACGGTGGATTCGGATTCATTGAATATTCTACAATCATCAAGCTTCAACCAGGGGAAACTCGCTCAATTAGCTATGACACAACATTCCCTGACATTTGGGAAGTTTGGGACCACAATGTAACAAAAAAATTCCGTACTAAAGTAATGGTGTTTAAAGGTATTCAAGATGGCTGGGATTGGGACAAATTGACACCTATGGGTGACGTATATACGAATCCGTTTAACGTAACATTTAAATAAATGAAATCATTTAAAGTAATGGCATTAGCAGGAACATTAGCTTTAGGAGGAATTACAGCAGTTGAATTATTACAACCTTCAACACAAGCACAAGCAGCTGTAACTGATAATTGGCCTTATAAATATTTCCCAGAGTTACACAACGTATCAGAAACTGCTGATTTAAATTTTGGGAATTTAAAACACGGACAAACAATTAACATCAAAGCCAATCTTGGTGCTCGTTCTGAAGCAACGGTTAAAATTTACCGTGTTATGGAGGATTTCTCATTAGCTCGCTACAAAACAATTACTGATTCAGATTCAAATGAAAACACAGCTACATTTACAACACCAATCACTTCAGCTTACGACCCAGGCAATTACGTAGCAGTAATGCAGTATAGTTGGGAAGTTGAAGGTCAAATAAATTACATATACTTTACTGGCGGAATGTTCAAAATCAGCAAATAAATGGTTTCAGGGATTGCTATTTTCACTTTTTTTCCAATCTCACAATATATTAAAGGAGGAACTAGTATTATGAAAAAACTTATTTTAGCAGGGGCACTAGGAATTGCAGTACTATCAGGTATGAACTTACCAGGAGCAGAGGCATCAAAAGCCAGTGCAGCAACTACGAATTTAGAAATTCAAGAAGTTACAAAATATTACTCTATGAGTTCTTATGAAGTGTCCCAAAAGGAAACATTTAATCTCAATAAAGGAGAAGAACTGACAGTCTTTGTACAAAATTCTGGGTTCCCAATTTCTTATACAGTCTTTAATGCAGATAACCAAGTAATTGGCACGTACAATGCTAATTCACCATATGGTCGAGTATTCAAAGCACAAAAAGACGGTAATATTTCTGTACAATTTCAAGCAGGTGTAAATTCTTCGTATATGAAGAAAATGAATTTCACAGCTAAATTCGCAGTTTCTAAACTTAATTAGGTGGATTATAGTCAAGCTGGTATACAACCGTTAAAAGTAACAGCAATACAAGAACTAGGGATGGGAACTGCAACCAAGCTGCATGTACAGTTTACAAGTCGTTACTGGAATACACTTGAATGTAATGGCACCACATTGGCTGATTTAGGATATATAAGTACCCTTGAAGCTAGCCGTGCCCAACCAGGAGTCAGTGGGATTTTAGAGAATTTCACAGGTGGAAATATTGGGGCGGGTATGAATATCGGTACCCCTAAAGAACGTGCAAAGCAATTTTTAAGACAGTTAGAACCGGTGTTACCAGGTATTTCAGCTTTATGGAATGGAAAAGTGACGAGAGACTACCGATTAGGCAATCCTTTCAGCTTAGGATCGTATTCTTATTGGAGAGTAGGGCAAATGACAAAATTTGCGGGAATCGAAGGCCAACCAGAGGGAACAAATGGAAATTTACACTTTGCCGGAGAACACACTTCTAGGGATCAGGGGTCCATGAATGGAGCAATTCAATCAGGAGAACGTGCCACTCAAGAGATTTTAAGTAGTTTAAGCGAAAATGCGTTAGAAGAAAACGTTGAGTAAATGACCGATCATACAAAGACATTTGAATTATCTAAGCATCAATTTGAGGATACAATTTCACTAGAACAAGCATATAAAGTATCAGCACATCATGCGATTATCAGTGTAAAAGCTGATGGAGAAATACAACCATAGATGCTGGAAAGTGCAAGGACTAGAGGTTGCAATGGTGGACATCCTAAAATGAGTAAGGAACAACTAGATCAATCTATAACGCTTTATGAAACTAAGAAATATAATATTAAAGAGATAACGGAAAAGACAGATGTTTCTAAAACAAAACTACATAAAGAATTGAATGAACGTAAAAAAGGGGCGAACTAAATGTTTAAACATAATATTATCCATATTCAAGGAAAACACTTAAATGGGGATGCTGGTATCTCTCTTACAAACTGGCAAACGTTCTATCTAAAAAGTGCTCCACACAAACCAAATCGTTCTTTAGGGATACCATATATACAACAACAAGGGGGAATGAATGCACTTCATGCTACTTTGAATTTTGACGAATATTTCCCTGAGCTACCTTATGAAAAGCAAGTATTGGCAACGATAACTTCAAATCCAGTAAGTAAAGAAGAACTTTTTACTCTTTCAGACGTGGAGATTCCCCGTATAGCTGATGTTCTCACACAACATAAAGAGGGAGAGTACTTCTCTATTTCAGTGAAAATTAAAAATGGTGATCAATTACTGCAAAATTGGAATGACGGTACTCTTTCTATTTCGGATAATGAGACTCCATCTTACGCTCAAATTTTTCAAATGACACCAATTAAAAAAGGGTCTAACAAAATTTGTATAAAAGGAACCTGGAAGTTTATCTCAACTGCAACAGGTGCTGAGGAAGGATATGGTGTCAGTCCTAACAGGGTATGGACACTCGAAGATTGTGGATTATTTGGGACTTTTAGATTAAAAAATGAAAAAGGACAATATTTATCTGTTGATGGTTCCTCTGTAAAGATCACTGACGATCATACAAAAGCTGCTCTTTTCCACACGGATCTAAAGGAAAGTGAATGGATTAATTGGTTAAACAAGTGGTATTCTGGAAAATAAATGAACGAAAAAGTAAAGAAAATCATTGAATATGGGGCACGTGCCCCTCATTTTCATCCTAATTTCCCTTTAATTTTATTTTGGAGTCAAAAGAGTGGGTGTACATCATTTGCAAATTGGTTTTTTTCTCAGATAGGATTATATGAAATTGCAATGCAGTATAATCCATTCATTCATAACTATGAATATGATATATATAAAAGCAAGGCAGGTTATATAACGAAATTGTCAAGAGAACTTCTAAAAGGGGAAAAAGACACGCTAAAGTTAGTACGGAATCCTTACAAAAGAGCGGTAAGCTCTTTTGTTTCGCTTATTGCTCCACCAGATATAGAAAATCCAGAGTGGGAACCTATTAGAAAGTTTATTTATAACGACAGTACATGCAAAAAGAAAATCTCATTTAAACATTTTTTACATTATCTTCACGCGAATGGGGCAGATTCTGACTATCTTAATCCACACTATTCACAACAATACATTCAAGGAGAAGAAAAGTTTGTAACCAATTATATATATTTAGAGAATTTCTCTAATGGAATCTCAAAAATAGAAACCAAATATAACTTACAGACTATCCCACTAGACACATTAACGAGATCATGGCATCATCAGGCGCCTAAGATGATTCATAAGGGCAACTATGCTGAAGCTGACATTACAGATCCATCCTTCCCTCGGCTGCCGACATATCAGAGCTTTTATGATACGGAGGCTATACAATTAGTTACAGATATATTTAATGAAGATTTTGAAGTGTATCATTATCTTAAAATGGATATTTCTACAATATGAATGGATCAATTTAAAAATCATTTCATACAAAGTCTACAAGACGGACGGAGTGTTTGGCTAAAAGGTACACAAATTGATGTCACAAAGAATGAAAATTTCCAAGGTACGTTAGCTACTATTACGCATTTATATGACTTGTTTAAAGATCCTACACATCAGCAATTAGTTGGCTATCTAAGTCCTAAAACGCATACATGGGTTCATACAGCCTTCTTAGTACCAAAATCTTTCGAGGATATATTAAAAAGACGGACAGCTTTTGAAACATGGAGTCAGATGACAGATGGGGTTATGAGCCGTTTATCCGATTATGCTCGATCTCGATTAACAGGGTGGTATGCAGCTCGTGAATCATATAAAGAGTTTGATCCTCAATTTCCTGATAAAATATCAAATTACTATGAAGAGGCAAGAGATCAACACCGTTTCATAAGTGTAATTCAACGTGATCCACAAATAAATCGATCTGCTCAGCATCCAGTCGATATAAATGAATTAGGCTTATTAAGAATTACAAGAAAAACTACTGATGGGATATTTTTAAATGGTGCTAAGATGATTGGAACCGCATCGCCATACTCGAATGATTTACTTATTTATCCTGTAACACGATTAAAAAGTGAATTAAGCTCTTTAGCTCATTTCCTTGTTGTTTCTGCAAATTCTCCTGGTTTACATATGATTTGTCGGGAGTCGTTCGCAACTGATTTTTCCCAACAAGTTAATGCACCGATTAGCTCCAAATATGATGAAATGGATGCACTATTAATCTTTGATGATGTCTTTGTACCTTGGGAACGTGTATTACTGTATGATAATCCAGAGGCTCTATGGAAATTAAAATCAGATGTATCCTCCAATAGCTTAGCTTATCACCAAGCGATTGTTCGATTATTAATAAAGTTAGAATTCGTTACAGCAATTGCTTGTGAAATAGCGGAAGCAATTGGGGCTGATTCTTATTTACATGTCCAAGAAAAGCTTGGAGAACTTATTATGCAAATTGAAACGATCAGAGCTCTTTTACTCTCTTCAGAAAGAGAGGGGGCGCTAGATGAACATAAAACATATTTACCTAATTTTAAATACATTGAAACAGCAAGAAATCTAGGATCTAAGTATTATCCAAGAGCTATAGAAATTTTACAACTTATTGGAGCGGGAGGCTTCATACAACTACCTTCTCGTGTAGAGGATTTTCAAAGTCCATTATCACATCTATTAGAAAAATATTTTAAAGGAGCTACTATTCCAGCAGACCAAAAAACAAAGCTCTTTAAGTTGGGATGGGATATAATTGGAAGCCCTTTAGGATCTCGGCATGAATTATATGAGCGATTCTACGCGGGTGATCCGATACGTAACATGGCAAACCAGTATATAAACTATGACAAACTTAAATTCAAAAATATGGTGAGTAAACTTCTAAATACTTAAATGGATATAAATTTTTATGAAAAAGGAGCACGTATTATGAAATTTATCGAAATTATAAAGCGTAGCTTTGATTCTTCACACGTATATAGTCAACAGGAGCTTATACAGATTGTACAAACATTAGATTTGTCACCTGAAAATGTCATTCCTTATATTACAGCCCCAAAACACTTGGAATACGGACGAAATATCATTTATCATACAAAAAACCTGGAAGTAATGGTTCTTTACTTCCCTAGCTTAGCGAAAACTCCCATTCATAATCATGGTACTTCGGCGGGGTGTATTTATATTGTACAAGGCGGCTTACAAAATATCCTATACAATTTTGAGCCCTCCGAGACTACACCAACCTATCATCAAACGCAACAATTAACGCGAGGAAATGTATTTACTGTTGATAAAGATACGATTCATATGATACAGAACACTATGCCCTTACCAGCTATTACTTTCCATGTATATTCCCCATCATTAGAAGGAGTAACAATTCATTCTTCTTAAATGTTCGGAAAAAAGAATCTTTATTTTTCATCTATTATAGACGGGTTTAACAATGAAATTATAAGTTATAAAATAAGTGAGACACAGGATGCTTCTCTTGTATTAGATACTCTAAAAGAGGCTTTAAGAAAGCGAAATGTGATTGATACGATTTTGCATTCAGATCAAGGAAAAGTGTATACATCAAAACAATTTCAAACATATGCCAAAGAAAAAACGATTAAATGAATGGGAGGAAAAGAAGAAATAATGAAAATGATAAAGGAATGGCAATCAATTTTTACAATTGCAGAACTGTGTCCCATATTTAACATTTCACGCGCTACTTATTATCGTTGGAAAAACCAGGAGAAAATACTAACTAATCATGAAGAAAAAACCGTAATAGACATATGTCAGCACCATAAATACCGTTATGGATATCATCGGGTTACAGCTGGTCTACGTGATCAATTTTACATTGTAATGAATCATAAAAAAGTATTACGTATCATCTCGAGTTAGATGGGAAGAACCGCATGTATTCAGATACTGAAAAAGGCTTATTTAGAACTACACAAAAACATGGAAGAAAATGTGAATCAGCACGCGTTTACATCACAAACAAAAAAATATCTAAAAAAAAATCAAGATGTATCAGACTCTACAATTTCGTATTTTGGAAATCCTTCTTTATCCTTAGATATTCCGCTTACTTCTTCTTCAGATCCCCGAATTGTTATTGTAGGTGCAGGACTAGCGGGGCTAACTTGTGCATATCGATTAAAACAGGCCGGTTATACGGCGAAAATATACGAAGCGAGTGAAAGAGTAGGAGGAAGATGTCATACACGTCGAGGAGACTTCGCAGACAATCAAATTGTGGAGCGTGGTGGAGAATTTATTGATGTAGGACAAGTAGCTATCCAGCAATTAGCAACAGAATTAGGATTACAATTAGATAACCTAACTGCGTCTGAAGTACCAGGAACAGAAGCATTCTATTATTTTAACGGAGCTCCCTATTCTTTTGATGAAATTGTATCCGATTTCCAACAAATTTTTAATCAGGTACAAACTGATGCTGCATTAGCTGGTTTTCCAACTTTATATAATCATTATACACAAAGAGGATTTGAATTGGATCATATGTCCATTACTGATTATATTAATACGTATGTACCTGGAGGAATGTCATCTAGATTCGGTAAGTTTTTAGATATGACGTTTAATAGTTTTTTAAGCTCGGAGTCAAGTGATACAAGTGCTCTATATCTAGTTTATGGCCTTTCTTTTGGTCTGATTGAATTTGGAGAACAGTTACATGTGCATGGAGGAAATGATCAAATCCCTAAGAGATTAAAAAAGCGACTCTCTGGACAAATCGAGATGAAAACACGTTTAATTGCCTTAAAAGAAAATATAAATGGAAGCTATACACTTACATTCCAAAAAAAACAAGATATATTTGATGTAGAAGCAGACCATGTGGTCATGGCGATTCCTTTTACCATTTTGCGTTCCTCTGTGGATTTTAGTCAAGCAGGATTACAACCACTAAAAGTAATAGCAATACAAGAACTAGGAATGGGAACGGCAACTAAATTGCATATGCAATTTAGGAATCGTTACTGGAATACAATTGGATGTAATGGTTTAACATGGTCTGATTTAGGCTATGTGAGTACAATTGAAGCCAGCCGTGCACAAGCAGGAATCAGTGGGATTTTAGAAAATTTTACAGGCGGGAACATCGGGGCTGGTATGAATATTGGTACACCTAAAGAACGCGCACAGCAATTTTTAAAACAATTGGAACCCATGTTGCCAGGAGGTTCAACTCTATGGAACCATAAAGTTACAAGGGACTATTGGTTAGGAAATCCATTTAGCTTAGGATCCTATTCCTATTGGAGAGTAGGCCAACTGACAAAGTTTGCGGGAATCGAAGGACAACCAGAAGGCGCAAATGGAAATTTGCACTTTGCAGGGGAACATACCGCACTTGGTGGTCAAGGGTATATGAATGGGGCAATTCGAACTGGAGAACGTGCAACACAGGAGATTTTGAATAGTCTAATAGAGAAGTATGCGGAAGAAGGCTGTTAAATGGGTGATGTAAAAAAACATCTAAAAAGTCGAATCAACTCAGAACCAATTATGGTAAAGGGGGAAAAAACTTTGTTTAAATTATATTTAGACCCAGGGCATGGTGGTACGGATAGTGGTGCAATCGGGAATGGACTACAAGAGAAAGATCTCACTTTAGATATTGCTTTACGAATTCGCACGCTACTATTAAATAATTATGAGAATGTCGATGTAAACATGAGCCGCGAGACGGACGTATTTGTTTCATTAACGGAGCGTACAAATGCAGCTAATAATTGGCAGGCAGATTATTTTCTCTCTATCCACATAAATTCTGCAGATAGTAGCAGTGCAAATGGCTATGAAGATTATATATATATCAGCCTTTCTAATTCTTCACAAACAGCAATGATTCAGAATATCATACATGAAGAGGTTATGAAGAAAAATGAACTATTGGATAGAGGCAAAAAAAAGGCAGATTTTCATGTACTTCGCGAAAGCAATATGGAGGCCTTGTTAACAGAAAATGGTTTCATTACGAATGTAGATGATGCAGCAAAGTTAAAAGACGAAAACTGGCGACAAAAAGTTGCAGAAGGTCATGTGAATGGCTTAGCCAGCGCTTTTAATCTAACAAAAAAGTCAAATATCTTTCGTGTGATTGTAGATGATGTACAAGTAGGGGCTTATGCTAAGAAAGAAAATATAGTTGCCGCTGTGCAAAATCATTTAGACCAGTCCAAAAAAATTCTTATACAAAACGTACCGGCTCAATTGGTTGTTACCCCACCTGCGCCTCTTTCTTCATTAAGTAGATTTATGAGCACAGTGAATACTGGAACACTATATGCAGAAGGAGAACGGTTAGGAGCAATGGCTGCGTCTGCTACAAGAGATGACATTGTCGTACTAGACTTTGGATGGCCAAAATATAACAAAAGTACAAAGGCCTATGGTACGCTTCTTTTCACGGGGTTTGGAGCAGGAAACACATTTGCTTCCACTACAGAGATTGCAAGTGCTGTCAAAGCCTTTGTTCAAGGATACCATGATCAAATCATTCTTAATAATAATGTGAGTGGTTCGAAAGTAGTCATTGCAATTGGGACAAACAATAAGAAAGGTGCTTCTTTCAATCATGCTCAGGCGTGGGCATCTATGGTGGATCAAGTAAATTCTTGGGTTCAAAGTCAGAATTATATTGAAATCACAATAGCTTCCGCGAGCGATATGGAAATGGGATGGAATTCTGCGAGAAACACACGAAAGTGGGTAGACGGATACAAATCATATTATCTAAACAACAACAGGCCATCGATTACGTTATACAATTATGGTGATGCAGCAGGATGCCCACCATATGGAAACTGTAATAACGGATGGACGCAGGAGGATGTTTGGTATATATCCTGGGGATCTGGGATTTCATCCCCACTTCCGGAGATCTATACTACAAATAGTTCCCAAGCTAAAGAATGGGCGAATTTGGTGAAATACTCATTTACAAAAAACTCGAACAATCCTATGATTATTGCTGGCGTGATGACGCAGTATCAAGCTTGTCAGGATCAAGGTGGGTGTTCGGGAACAAATAATACTCCTGAGCAAGGGTGGACACAGCTATGGAATGAATTAAATGCCGATAGCCAAACAGCTCAAACATTACTCAATCCTCAAACGCTTCGCTGGGTTACCGATATTACTTGGCAAAATTAGATGGAGACAATTTTACAATTTAAAAACTTAGATTATTATTATGAAAGTAACGGAAAAAAAGTAACGATACTAGATAATGTGAATTTTTCTTTTCAAAAAGGGCATTTCTACACGATTTTAGGTCCATCTGGATCTGGTAAAACTACAACTCTTAGCTTAGGTTGTGGGCTGGATATACCTAAAAATGGTTATGTACTGTATAACGGCAAGGATATTAGAAAAATTGGCTTGGATCGATACCGTAATCAACATGTATCTGTAATTTTCCAATCTTATAATTTGATTACCTATATGACTGCTCTTCAGAATGTATTAACGGCAATGGAAATCACAGGTGTGAAGGTACAAAATAAAAAAGAAAGAGCATTAGAATTATTAGAGAAGGTAGGACTCACCGAAGTAGAAGCGAAACGAAATGTCTTGCAATTAAGTGGCGGGCAACAACAACGTGTAGCAATTGCTCGAGCACTATCTTGTAATGTCGATTTACTAATCGCTGATGAACCAACAGGAAACCTTGATGGAGAAACAGCGAAAGAGATTATTGAGCTGTTTCAGGAGCTCGCCCATCAAGAGAATAAATGTGTAATTGTTGTTACGCATTCACAAGAAGTTGCAAAAATATCAGATCGAGCAGTTTATTTAAGTAAAAAGAAGTTAGTAGTAAATGAAATTAATAATAGTTAAATGAATTTTATAAAACGTGCAATTCTCAGTATGAAAAAAAGAATAGGAACATCATTAATTTTGATGGCGGTCTTTCTGATTGTTACAAACTTAGTGCTGGCAGGATTCGCAATCCAAAATGCATCAAAAAAAGCTGCTGATTCAGCAAGAAAAAAACTAGGTGCAGATGTTACTTTAGGTCTTGATTTTGATAAATTAGGAAAACAAGCAAGGGAAACTGGAGAAGCGCCTAATCCGCCGCAGCTCAATATAAAAGAAACAGATCAATTGGCGAAGTCCAAATATGTAAAAGACTATAATTATATAACCCATAATTTCGGAATTGCGGATGGATTTAAATTAGTAGGGGCTTCAGAAGGAGAAGATGAAGGAAAAGGAAAAGGTAGCGTTGCAATGGTTGGAGGATCAGGTTCAGGTTCAGAAATAGATATGAATTCTTCTCTTATGATAGAAGGCGTTCGCAAGACTTTATTACAAGAAAGTTTTAAAAATGGAAAAAGTAAAATCATTGATGGGAAACCAATTACAGAAAAGATGCAAAATCAGAATGTAACTTTAATGGAAAAACGATTAGCGGAACAAAACAATTTGAAAGTAGGAGATAAGGTTAAAATTCAATCAGGGGATAAGAAGGAAACTCTTGAACTTGAAATTATTGGTATTTATGAAACGAATGAGCAACCAATGGGTCAAAATCCCCCTCCTATGATGAATCCAGCTAATAAACTATATATGCCTCACTCTACTTTAAAAAAATTAGAAACAGATGAAGGTATGAGTAGCATTCAGGTCGTGTACTTATTGAACGATCCACAGTACATTGGTGCATTTAAAAAAGAAGCAAAAAAATCTGATATTGATTTTAATTATTTTAAGTTAGATGCACATGATTCATTGTACAAGCAAATGATTGGTCCTATAGAAAATATTGCTTCTACGTCTCAAATGATTATCTATATGGTATCTATTGCAGGTGCAATTATTTTAGGGTTAATCATTATGTTATCGATTAAAGCACGTCGTAAGGAAATGGGGATTTTATTATCTATTGGAGAGAAAAAATGGAAACTGATGGCGCAGTTCGTAGTAGAAGTAGCATGTATTGCTATTTTAGCATTTGGATTATCCCTAACAACAGGAGCTAAAGTTTCTCAATTCGTAGGGGATAACTTACTTTCGAGTGAAATTGCTACAGCAAGCGAAGAAAAAGACAATTCACAAAATGGTAGTGTAATGATGGTTGGGGCTGGTGGTACGCCACAAAACCAAAATGAAGATCCAATTGATAAAATTGATGTAAGTGTAACAGGAGAGGATTTAGGGAAAATGGGGGGAATTGGACTGACTATTGCTATATTAGCAACGCTTCTTCCGGCATTATCTATTCTACGCTTAAATCCAAAACAAATTCTTTTAAAAGATGAATAAATGGGACACTATGATACAAATCAAACAGAAAGCAATAGGAATAAAGCCTATAAAAAAACAGGGTATTTTTTCACAGGAATAATTGGTGCAGTGATTGGTGCAATTATCATTGGATTAACCACCCCTTATATAAATGAAATTAAAGGAAGTGCAGGTCAATCTCCTAAGCATAACGAAGTAAATCAGGCTACGCCGATCTCTTACAAACCAGAAGATGTGAGCAATCCTCAAAATATGATTGAATCTGCAAAAGAAGTTGTCGTAGGTGTCATTAACTATAAACAAAATGCAGATTCATTTAATACGCAAGATCAATCAGAAGAAGCTGGTTCGGGATCGGGGGTCATATATAAAAAAAACGGCAATAAGGCTTTCATTGTTACAAATAATCATGTGATAGACGGTGCGAATAAAGTAGAAGTGAAATTGAATAATGGTAAAAAGGTTCCCGCTAAAGTAGTAGGGACAGATCCATTATTAGATTTAGCGGTATTAGAAATTGACGGGGCAGATGTAAAAAGAGTCGCAACACTTGGAGACTCAGAAAAAATTCGTACAGGGGAAACGGTAATAGCCATTGGGAATCCATTGGGGCTAGAAGGTAGTGTAACAAAGGGGATTATTAGTAGTAAGGAACGAGAAATACCTGTTAGTACCCTTGGAAATCAACAAGTTGATTGGCAAGCACAGGTAATTCAAACAGATGCAGCTATTAATCCTGGGAATAGTGGAGGAGCTTTGTTTAATGAACAGGGTGAAGTCATTGGAATTAATTCGAGTAAAATTGCACAACAAGCTGTTGAAGGAATTGGATTTGCAATTCCGATTCATATAGCCAAAACGATCCTAGAGTCTCTTGAGAAAGATGGAACAGTTAAACGTCCGATGATGGGTGTACAGTTATTAGATGTGGAGAAAATGACAGATTCTGCACGCCATCAATTAAAATTACCAAAAGAGATATCGAATGGTGCAGTATTGAGGAATATCTCAAACCAATCACCAGCAGAAAAAGATGGATTACAACAATATGATGTTGTGATTGCATTAGATGGACAAAAAATAGAAAATGTCGTTCAATTCCGTAAATATTTATATGAAAAGAAAAAATTGGGGGATACAATTAAAGTAACAGTTTATCGAAATGGTGAAAAACTAACAAAAAACGTGAAATTAGCGGATTAAATGACTACAAGAGGTGATATTATGAAGAACTATCACATTCTGGTGGTAGAAGATGATCAAGAAATACAAGAATTAATCAAACAATTTTTAATGACACAACAGTATAAAGTTATAGTTGCATCAGATGGATTAGAGGGCATGAAACTATTTAATAAGCAATCCTTCGATTTAATTCTTCTAGATGTGATGATGCCAAACCTAAATGGATTTGAAGTTGCCAAAATGATTCGAAGTCAGTCAAATATACCAATTATTATGCTAACTGCGCTAGAAGAAGAACAAGATCAAATGAAAGGATTTGATCTTGGAATCGATGATTATATTACGAAACCTTTTTCTTTTCATGTTTTGATGAGACGAGTCGAAGCAGTACTGAGAAGAAGTAATAATCAAAGTACGGATAATCATTTTGTATTTAGAGAACTACATGTCGATGGCGATGCATATAAAGTATATGTAAATAGGGTTGAAGTTCCCTTAACGACAAAAGAATTTGAAATTTTGCAACTACTACTTCAAAATGAAAAAAAGGTACTCACAAGAGAAAATATCGTAGAAAAAATTTGGGGATATGAGTATGCCGGAGACACACGAATGATTGATACGCATATGAAAAACATACGAAAAAAATTAGATATACCCTATATTAAAACAGTAAAGGGCATTGGTTATAAAATCGATGAATAGATGAATAGGATTGTAAAAATCATGAAGATGAAGAGAATTACCTATAAACTCTTTATGACTACATCCCTCATTTTATTAGCCTTTGCAGCCTTAATTTATGTAACTTTATACTTCTTTCTCCCTAAATTTTATGAGAAATACAAAACAGATCAGCTTCAAACGGGAATCGAAGAAATAATTGATAAATCTAAAGATCTTACGCTTCAAAATGCAACACCACTTGTTGATGAATACGCACAAAAAAACAATGCAATGATATATCTTCAAGATAATGAGGGAAGGGTTATTTATTATCCTTTTCTTAAAAGTACTATTCAAGGGAGTACTATTCAGGGGAGTACTGTTCAGGGGAGTACTGTTCAGGGGAGTACTCCCGCAAAAGGTTTTGTTACAACAGTACCAATAAAGGGTTTGGCTCAATCTCGTAATTCATATGAGGCTACCAAGCCAATACAATTCCAAGATGTTAACTTAACGCTTGTGGTGTTCGCAACATTTCAACCGATCGATGAAGCTTCACAGGTCTTGGTACGTTTTCTACCCTATATTAGTATCATTGTACTGGTTATTGGTTTAGGAAGTGCTTATCTCTATTCAAGGTTTATTACTAAACCACTTATATATATTAATGAAGGTGCACAAAAGATGGCAAACTTGGATTTCTCCGAAAAAATTGAGGTTCGTTCTATGGATGAATTAGGGGAATTGTCCAATAGCTTGAATGATATGTCCATCAATTTAAAACAGGCAATTTTTGATTTACAAAAAGCGAATCTTCAATTGAAAAGTGATATTGAAAAAGAAAGAGAAATAGAAACAAAGCGAAGGGAATTCTTTGCTATTGTAGCACATGAATTAAAAACTCCTCTTACTGTTATGAAAGGCTACTCAGAAGGAATGATCTATAATATCGGTCCTTATCAAAATCGTGACCAATATTTAAAGAAAAATTATCAAATAATTGAAAGTCTAGAACAATTGGTTCGCGAGATTTTAAGTATGTCAAAATTAGAACAACATACCTTTAAACTTCAGTTGGAAGAAGTAGATCTTTCAAAATCAATAGATAGAATCACAAAAAAACTCGAATTTTTTGCTTCTCAAAAAAGCATTCAGATAAAAAAAGAGGTCGACTCTGATATTATTGTTCATACGGATTGTATTCTTTTAGAAAAAGCTTGTAAAAACATCATTCATAATGCGATTATGTATTCACCGTATAACGAAAAAGTCTATATACAGTTAACAAAGAATTCTAAACACAACAACATCCAAATGCGAGTTATCAATACAGGTGTCAAAATAAAAGAAGAAGATATACAACATATTTTCAAACCATTTTATCGAATTGAAAAGTCAAGAAATCGAAATACGGGTGGGAGTGGCTTAGGGTTATATATTGTAAAACAAATTTTTGAATCCCTTTTTATCACTTATTCTATGAGCAATACAAAGCAAGGCGTACAATTTTTGATTACCATTCCATTGTCCATAAAATAAATGGGTTTTGGTTTTGGTGGAGGTTGTGATTTCAATAGATGTGATGATCGGAGAGATCGTCACAGAGATCATCACAGAAAAGAAGAGAACAATAGACAGGTGAATATTAATCCAGAATTAGCACCATTCTTACACACATTAACTCCTGGTACTTGTATTGTTATTCAATATGATTGCCAACCACCTACAAGTGCAACATCAGGGTATATTGATTTTATTGCTAGTCAAGAAGTTAAACAACACTCGGAAGATTCGGCCAAAAAGTTTTCTAAGATGAAAGTTGATCAAAATCCAGAGATGTACACTTGTGGTGGAAATAAAAATAACTTTAGGTATCCATATTGTTATGGTGATTTCACATATGCCAAAAAGGTGAATGAAAAAACAATAATTATTGAAGAATTTCTTCGAAATGTACAAGCCCCTTCTAAATAAATGATCGCATTTTTAATTGAATTAGCAAGCGGATATGCTAAAGGTATCGGAATAGGTTTAGGGACCTTAACGATTACTACAATCCCTTTCTTATATAAAAAAGCGAAAACCGCCCTACTCGGAAAAGATAATAAGGACGGTTCTCGGTCTAAAAGGTAAGTGAACCCTTGTTTTATCCTCTTACCAAAAGGAGGAAAAATTATGGGATTTGGTGGTAGTTGTGGCGGCGGATTTGCTGGTGGCTTTGCTTTATTAGTTGTACTATTTATTTTATTAATCATAGTTGGAGCTGCTTGCTTCTGCTAAATGAAAGGAGGATGTTTTAATAGAATGGGTAAATACAACTATTACGAGAAATATAACGATTGTTCATGGAATAAACACCGCAAAAAGTATCATTTTGAGGATTGTAACGATCATTCATCACATAAGAAATGTGATATTAAAGTGCATGTAGATTGTTGCGATTCTAACAGAGATAATACAAGAGAATCAGCATTCAGAGCTACTAGCGCTACTAACCAAGCAGTTGCAGCAAATTCAACGATTCAAGTATTGTATCAGAATGAACAATTTGATTTAGCAAATGAATATAATACTACTACATCCAGATTTATTCCTAAAAAAGATGGGGTTTATAACATTATAGGATCTGTACATTTTCAACCAACTATACAGACCACTCCTTATCAAATAACTGTATCTATTTCAGTAAACGGTGTTTCTATAGGACCCGATAAGGAAAGCCACGGCGCAGTAAATGTAGTAGGTATTACAAGGGATAATATTGTGGAAACAGTTGATATCTTAAGATTAAATGCTGGAGATATAGTTGAAGTAGTTGCTACATCTAGTTTAGCTGGTCAATTTTTAGCAGGTAACGGCACACGTTTTGCAGCATCTAGAATTCCATCTCCTTCCAACTAGATGAAACAACATAATGAACAAATAAATGGAAAAGATCAAAAAATTAAAGTTGAACGTGTGCAAACCGGAATTAGGATGGAAAAAAGAATGGTAAAAGTTTTGAAAGCGATGGGAGAGTATCATGATATTTCACTAGGCGTTCTTCTTGAAAGAATAGTTCTTCATTCTTTTGAAAATAAACCTGTGTTTAGCGAGGAAAATCTAGAAAAAGTTAAAGCTATAAAAGAAGTTTACAATATGGATTATGGCCTAGAAATAAGTCGTCAGTGGAATGATTCGGAAAACTAGATGAAATTCAGCACATTAACAATATTTGATAATTACCCCGATCAACTTTCTCGAACTCCTAGACAATTCTATAATGAGGTATTGGAGCAAGCCGTTCGGGCTGAAGAAATGACTTTTGATGGAGTATGGTTTGCAGAACATCATTTCTCTGATTTTGGTATTAATCCCTCTCCAGCAGTTCTGCTCGCTGCGGTATCTCAAAGGACGAATAGAATTCGTCTGGGTGTGGGTGTTTCAGTGCTTCCATTACACAACCCTTTACGAGTTGCTGAAGATTATGCGATGGTTGATCTTTTATCCAACGGAAGATTAGATTTTGGGTTAGGTAGTGGATATGCACAGACGGAATTTGATGGTTATAATATTTTATTGGAGGAGAAAACTGAGCGTTTTAACGAGTCACTAGAAGTGTTACGTAAGGCATGGTCTGGAAAGGTTTTTTCTCATCAAGGGAACTTTTTTCAATACAAAGACCTTAGGCTTAATGTTCAGCCGAAACAAGCTCCATTTCCGCCTTACTGGATTGCAACCTCTAGTGCAAAAGGTGTTAATCATGTTGCTAGTTTGGGAAGCCAATTCATGGGGCTTGGGTTTAGTAAATCACGAGATGAATTAGCAATGTTGATAGATACATACAAAAATACGTATCTAAAGTCAGGATACGGTAATCCAGAAGAGTTAGAAATCCCTGTTGCATTTCATGTTCATGTTGGTGAAACATATGAAGATGCTGAGTCCAATGCAAAAGCTTCGTATCAACTATTTATGAATACTCCGCGTGGGACGAATATCTCATATGAAGACCTTAAACATAAATTCAATCCAGTAATAGGAAGTCCTGATGAAGTTATTAAACAAATTCAATCCTACAAGGAAATAGGTGTTACGAATTTTATGGCAGTAATGAATTTTGGTGGATTAGAACATCATAAAGTACTTTCATCCCTAGACCTATTCGGTAAGTATGTAATTCCTACATGCAAGTGATTGAACTCATATTTTTCAAAACATAAGAAATGCTGTCGTAGACTTTATCCTGCTTTTCCACCTGCTGTCCCTCCTATTATTGTAAAAGCTAGATTTCTTTATGTATCAAGTGCTCTTAATAATACCGTAGAAATTTACAACATTTTCAATCCTATAGCTCCTGTACATGTAGGGAGATTTAATGGGGTAAACTTAAACTTTCCTTCCGGATTAGCTATCACAGGTACTATTCTTTATGTAGCAAATCAAGGTAACAACACTGTAGAAATTTATAATATTATCAATCCTACAACTCCTATACGTGTGGGGAAGTTTAATTCAGGAAATTTAAGTTTTCCTGATCAATTAGCTATTACAGGTAAAGTTCTTTATGTAACAAATGGAGGCGATAACACGATAGAAATTTATAATATTATCAATCCTACGACCCCTATACGTGTAGGAGAGTTTGGCGCTGGAGATTTAAATGTTCCTTCCGGCATGACTACTACAGATTCCACTCTTTATGTCGCAAATACTGGAGATAACACAGTAGAAATTTATAATATTACTAATCCTATGGTTCCTGTGCATATCGGGGAATTTAACGCTGGAAATTTAAATATCCCTGCCGGATTAGCTACTAAAGGTACCACTCTTTATGTCGCAAATGCTGGAGATAACACGATAGAAATTTATAATATTACCAATCCTACGACGCCTATACGTGTAGGAGAGTTCGGCGCTGGAGATTTAAATGTTCCTGCTGTATTGGCTATTACAGATACTACTCTTTATATAGCAAACATTGGAGATAACACAGTAGAAATTTATAATATTACTAATCCTATGGTTCCTGTACGTATAAGAGAGTTTAATGGGGCAAATTTAAATTTTCCTAATGGATTGGCTATTTTTACGTTATTCGGCTAGATGACATGGAATCTTTATTTAGGTGCTGATTTGACACCTCTATTAATCGCTACTACGCCAGCAGAATTACGCCAAGCTGTTACGGAAGCGTTTCGACAATTTCTTGCGACCAATTTCCCTATTCGTGTGGAAGCAATTTCCAGACAAATCATTTTGAAGAAACCAGATATCATTGGATTGCAAGAAGCAGAACTTTGGCAACTGTTTGTTCCTGGTTTGCAAACAGTCACATACGACTTTGTGGAATTACTGCTAAATGAATTAAGAAAAATGGGATTACATTATGAGGTAGCAGCCCAAAACAAAAACTTCTCATCACAATTGCCGACCAGCGATGGGAATATAGTACGGTTGTTGGACAGGGACGTCATATTAATCCGAAAGAGATCCGAGTTGAAAGTTATTCAAAGACAAGAAGCCAATTTTCAAACCAATTTGACCGTACTAATTGGAGGACAACCATTCACAATTCTTCGCGGATGGTCATCTATCGACGTTAGCGAAAATGGACGTAACTTCCGAATAATCACTACCCATTTGGATCCAAATTCTCCCACAGTTCAAGTCACTCAAGGAAACGAATTACTGGCAGGACCGGCCAATACAAATCTGCCGCTGATCCTTATAGGAGATTTGAATTCAAACGCTGATGGAACCGGCACACCAACATACGGGAATTTTATAAATGCTGGGTTTCAGGATGTTTGGGTAGAGGTGGGAAAAGGACAGGGATTTACCAACCAGCAGGATTCTGACCTGTTGAATGCTGCGTCCTCTCTAAACAGAAGAACAGATTTTATTTTGTTTAAAAACGGCTGGAACCCGATTGTGGCGGATGTGGTAGGAGAAGAACAGCATGACAGAACACCAACAGCTCTCTGGCCGTCCGATCACGCCGGAGTAGTAGCTAGCTTGGTTCTTCCCTCCTAAATGACTGTTGGTGGTTTTTGGGGTTCTGGAATCGTAGGAAAAGCAGGTGGAAAAGCAGGAAAAAGTCTACGACAGCATCTTTGTTTTGAAAAATATGAGTTCAAAACAATTCATCTCCTTTTTTTCGAAATTGAATATAATTATTTATATTCGAATCTAGTACTTTGGCTTGTATGCTTCTTTACGCCTAATAAAATTCATGATGTATATCTTATACATGTAAGGTTAATATAATTGTATGAAGTATTAGAAAATCAGCAATTACAAAATCAGTTTAATCAAGTACTTGTTCAAAAATTACAGGAGATTACAAATGAATTAGTTATTACAAAAGAGCATTTAGCTAATACAGAGAGAAAATTAACAGAAGTAGAAGGTAAAAACAGTGAATTAGAAGTTTTTATAGAGAAAAAGTTAGAGAAAAGAGATCAGTTATTACTTGAAAATATTAGAGATATACAGAAACAAAAAAGGAAAGGTTTTTTTGGTTTGTTTAAAAATCAATTTATTAATTATGTGAATAAAAAGTCCCTTCAGATTTTCTGAATGTTAAATAATAAAAAATGGAAAGGTCTTATACCGGATGAATTATTGAGTGCTGCTGTATTAGATCCAAATTTGATTGGTCCTACATTACCACCTATTCCACCTTTTACTTTACCGACAGGACCAACGGGACCAACAGGACCAACGGGACCAACAGGACCAACGGGACCAACAGGATCAACAGGACCAACGGGACCAACAGGGCCAACGGGACCAACAGGACCAACGGGACCAACGGGACCAACAGGGCCAACGGGGCCAACGGGACCAACGGGACCAACAGGATCAACAGGACCAACGGGACCAACAGGGCCAACGGGACCAACGGGACCAACAGGACCAACGGGACCAACAGGGCCAACGGGACCAACAGGGCCAACGGGACCAACAGGGCCAACGGGACAAAAAAGGGGAAGTTACTGTATTTTTAAAGAATGGCGTTCCAGTACGTGGGCAGATCCTTGCAACAGATAAATGAGTCGGAAAGATTTTGAACTAGATATGGATGATAAACAGATGAAGGGGTTACTAAAGAAAGCAAAGAGGAAGCATCTTCTGCGAAATTGGATTATCTCTATATGTGCATCGATTGTCGTGATTATTGGAATTTATATTTCATCTATTTATTTTTCTCAAAAGACCTTTATTAAAATGGAAAGGCAAAGGAATGTATTGCATACTGTAAAAGGCCCTAATATTTTATTTAATGGACATACCAAATTAAGTATGGGTTTAACTGGTGGTACAATTATATATAGTTCTTATAAAAATATTGCTGGACAACCAGTTAAATGGATTGATGAAATATATGAGTATTCATCAATTTGGGGATATAGTCAATTGAATTTTAATGGAAATACAATATTAGACGAAGAATCTGGTAATAAGAAGGATGAATTTGAGAATTTACCAGATTATAATAGTCAAACGATGCAGAGAGAAATGCGATTTTATTTACCGTTTGTTACATATAGAAATTATGTAAATGACCTTAAAAATATTGGAGAGCTTCAAAATAAAGTTGGAGAAATAGCTATATCTTTTGATAAAGCATATACAGTTGAGCAAATCGAAAAAATGTTACCAAAAGATGTACAACCAGTTTGGTATTGGGTAGACACATACAATGAAAATAGCCCAGATACTTATGTAGGTTTAAAAGAGCCTAAAACTGGCGCTGTTTTGAATGCTGTGATGTCTACGCATGTATATGGATTTCAAGGAAGTTATACAAAAAAAGAAGAATATTCAAAAGAGAATGTAAAGAGAAATTCAAAAGATTTTATGGATGCAATGAAAAAATTAAATGAGAATAATCAACTTAATAATGATGATGTTCAAAATCATTATAAAAATATAAAAGGTATTTCTCCAAAAGATTTACCTATATATGGTGTAGTAATCACAGGAACAACAGATTCTTTGCAACAGTTACAAGACGCTCCTTATATAAAGGCAGCGGTCAGAGGAGTAATTGTTGATAAGCAGTAAATGAATCATGATACATTTGAATCGTTATTAGTAGAAAAATCCCAAGTTATTTATAAGTATTTATTAAAGCTTGGTGTAGGGGTAAAAGATGCTGAAGATATTGTACAAGATACATTATACAAAGCAATGTTTTTAATGGATGATATTTCGTTAGAAAAACTGACTCCGTGGTTATTACGGGTAGCAATTAATCAATATCGGGACTTATATAGAAAATCAAAACGTTTTAATCCGGTACCTATTGAGTCAGTTATACTTATTGGTCAAAAATCGTTAGATGAAATTATTCTAACGAAAGAGTTCCAAGTGGAAATACAAGAAGTGCTGGAAACAATGAATCCAGATTATAATCATATTTTATTATTAAAATATGATTATGAATTATCTTATAAGGAAATTTCTTCTTTATTAGATATGAAAGAAGAAACCGTTAAAACAAATTTATACAGGGCACGTAATCAATTTAAAGCATTGTATAGGGGGAAGCAACATGAGTCGGAAAGATTTTGAATGAATTTATCAATTTCTGATGAACTCGAATTGTTTTCAAAAGAGTTGCAACGATATATGTCACCACATGCTTTGGAGCAATTAGCAAGAAATGTAGGATTTGTGAAACGAAAAAGTAAATACCGCGCACAAGATTTAGTGGCTCTATGTATTTGGTTAAGTCAAAATATAGCTCATACTTCATTGACACAACTATGTAGTCGATTAGAGGCTAACACAGGTATTTCTATGAGTCCAGAAGGACTCAATTAGTTGTATACAAACTACTTTCGGCGTATCTGTGTATTAGATTCTACACACTTTCAAGTTCCAGATAAATTCGCTTCTAGATATCAAGGGTCAGGTGGTAGTGGTCAAAATGCTGGTGTGAAAATTCAACTAGAGTATGATTTACTAAGTGGTCAGTTTCTACATGTTCATGTAGGATCAGGAAAGCACAATGATAAAACGTATGGTTCTACTTGTTTAGCATCGCTTCAGCAGAACGATGTATGTATACGTGATTTAGGATATTTCGACTTAAAAGACTTACATATTATAGAAGAGTGTAATGCTTATTTTATTTCAAGGTTAAAGCTCAATACACGTATATATCAGAAGAATGAAGAGCCTGAATACTTTCAAAATGGAACAATAAAAAAGCACTCTGAGTACATCCAATTAGATATGGAGCAATTCATTGACCAATTACAATCAGGGGAAACATATGAAATTCCTGAGATTTATATTGGAATGTATCAAAAGCTTCCTGCAAGACTAATTCTGTATAAATTGACTGAAACGCAAATGAAACGTAGACAAAAGGATTTAGCATCTAAAGAACATAAGAAGCAAATTACCTATAAAGAACGTAGTAAACGGCTTAGTGCAATTAACTTTTACATTACAAATATTCCTTTGGAATACCTACCAAAGGAACAAGTATACGATTTCTACTCTTTACGATGGCAAATTGAACTTATTTTTAAAACGTGGAAATCATTTTTTCGTATTCATCACTGTAATTCTGTGAAATTAGAACGGCTAGAGTGTCATTTATATGGACAACTAATTAGCATCCTTCTTTGTTCCTCCACCATGTTTCAAATGCGCCAATTACTCCTCATCAAGAAGAAACGAGAACTAAGCGAATATAAAGCGGTTTATATCATAAAAGATTATTTTCCACTTATTTATCAATCTTTACAAAAAAACACCCAAGAATTAACAAAGATATTGTTACGTCTGTTCAATCTCTTACAAAAAAACGGACAAAAATCCCATAGGTATGAGAAGAAAACAGTCTTTGATATCTTAGGCGTCGTATACAACTTTTCTATGTCTCACAATCATGTAGCGTAAATGAGAAATTATGTGAAATTATTTATTCTTTACTTAATTATAATTCTAATATATTTCCTATTGTTTGATTACAGTAAAATATATATTAAGACAAAAATAAATAACGAATTTTTATATCAATTATATTTATTAATAGGACGTATTAGTATGGCTCTGGGGATATATTTTATTCCAGATAAACTAGGTATTAAGATTAAATTCAGATTTAAATTTCTTATAGCAGTTATCGCAATGATAACTACTATAATTTCTCTTGGTATAGTTGGCTTAATTGAATAGTTGGATACACAAATTCAACTGCACCATACGACTCAGCGAGAACCAGGAAGCATGGTTGAATTACCGGCTAGTAAACATCGGAAATACTCAAAACAGCTTCATGGCACAATTGAGGATGGAGAGAGTTTTAGAAATGATCCAGTTTTAACAGCTCAGTATGAGAGATTTCGTGATTATTACTGGAAACAAAGAGCACAAGATTATCAAAAATAAATGAAGGAATGGATTGCTAACATTTTTTCCGAACGGGAGGAAAAAGGAGATTTTTTTGGAGGAGTTGAAGATGAATTTATTAACCAACTTGAAAAAAGCTTAGATTGTAAATTTCCAGATAGCTATCGCTGGTTTTTAAAGCATTACGGTGGCGGAGGTATACTCGGAATAGATTTAACATGTGCAGGTTACAGAGATAATTCACCAATACTTTCAGAAACTAGAGTGTATCGTGAAATGGGACTTCCTAACAGCTATGTTGTGATATGGGATGTAGGTGAATACGTTTATTGCCTAGATACATCAAGTCTTGTAAATAGTGAATGTCCAGTGGTAACGTGGGATTTTGTAAGTAAGAAGACCATGCTTGAAGCTAAAGATTTCTATGAGTTCTTATCTAGGAAATTGAAAAGCGCACTTGAAGATTATGAGGATTAAATGCAAATACTACTAATTAGGCACGGGGAATCAGAAGCGGATATTTTAAACGTGCATGAAGGAAGAGCAGATTTTGAATTAACGGAAATGGGTAGAAGACAAGTGGGAGATTTAGTACATAAAGTGAAAAATGAATTTCCACCAGATTTTATATGGGCAAGTACATTAAAGAGGGCGCGAGAAACTGCTGAAACATTAGCGAAAGCTATTGGTTGTCCAGTGAAATTTGAAGAAGAATTAATGGAATTTAATAATGGGATACAGGCTGGCATGTCTTTTGAAGAAGCGAAAAAGTATCCAGAGCCAAAATTTCTTCATGATCGTTTTGAAAATGGAGAATCATTCATAGAGTTTCGAATGAGAATTGAAACGATATTTTCTAAAATTGTGACAGAAAATAAATATGAGAGGATTGCGATTGTAGCTCATGGCGGGGTAATTACTAGTATATTACGCGCCTTTTTCCAAATGCCAATTAACATGGATTACTATTTTAAAGTAGGGGATACAGGGATTAGTATGATTGAGCTTACGGATAAAGAAAAGGTAATTCATTTTATCAACGATACGAATCACTTAGAATGTATATAGATGTCAAGCTTTGATAGAACTTGGTTTTTTGCTGGAGGGTGGGCGATTGATCTTTTTATTGGTGAAGAGACAAGAGAACATAAAGATATAGAGTTTGTTGTTTTTCGAAAAGATCAACAATATCTGAAAGAGTATCTTAATGAATGGGAGTTCAAAAAGGTAATTAAAGGTAAGTTTCATACTTGGGAAAATGAATTTTTAGATTTGCCAATTCATGAAATACATGCTTCGAATATGTTAAACGGAGATGAAATTGAAATTCTTCTTAATGAAGCAAACGGAAGTGATTGGATATTCAGAAGAGACTTTAGAATTTCTTATCCACTCAATTCCGTTTGGAGTACGACTAAAACAGGTATTCCATACCTAAATCCAGAAATTGTACTTTTATATAAGGCGAAGAATACAAGGGAAAAAGACCATCAAGACTTTATCGCTATAAAGGATTATCTTGATAATGAGAAGAAAAAATGGCTGCGATATGCTTTAGAAATACACGAACCAGAACATAAGTGGCTTCAATTTTTAATCTAAATGTCTGTTTCTGTGTCTGACGAATTACAATTATTGGCTCAAGAGATTCGAAGTTTTTTATCGCCAAATACCTTACGGGATCTTGCTAGAGATGTTGGTTTTGTACAACGAACCAGTAAATACCAAGCAAAAGATTTAGTAGCATTATGTGTATGGGTGAGTCAAAATATAGCTATGACTTCTTTAACTCAGTTATCTAGCTGTTTAGAAGCATCAACAGAAGTACTTATCAGTCCTGAGGGACTGAATCAACGATTTAATAAGGCGGCCGTCCAACTTTTACAACGCCTACTAGCCGAACTACTAAGCAAAAAATTGGTTGCATCTATACCAATTTCTTGTCCATACACTTCTGTTTTCAAGCGTATTCGTATTTTAGATTCAACTGCATTTCAACTCCCAGATGTATTTTCATCGGTTTATCCAGGTGCAGGAGGATGCAGCCATACAGCTGGAATAAAAATTCAACTTGAGTATGATTTGTTAAGTGGACAGTTCTTACATATTCATATAGGTCCAGGTAAACAACATGATCGCACTTACGGATCTCTGTGTGCCCCAACTGTGACGGCGAATGATTTATGTATCCGAGATTTAGGTTATTTTCATTTAAAAGACCTTCAATATATACAAGACGGATGGGGTACACTAGCAGTTGTATCAGGTGGTACATCTAAAGTAATTGGGAAAGTCGTAGGAAAAATTGGCGACCTTGAGAAGAAAGGGAAGGCACTAGAAGCGGCTGCAAAGAATACAAAACATGAAGTGGAAATATTAGGAAGAGGCTCTACAGGTAGAACCACTGCAAATACATTAGAAGAGCAACTTGCAATGAAAGAAGTCAAATCAAGTCCCCAAGGTAAGGAATTAAAATCAATACCAATGACAGATCCTCGTTGGCCTAAAGAAGACGGATGGGTCAAAATGGCACACAATGTAAATGGTGTAGAAATACATTATGTTAAAAATACCAAAACTGGTGAATTTGATGATTTTAAATTTAAAGATAAAAATAAATAAATGAAAGTAACTTGTTTATATAATACTGGTAATGATCTACCTAAGATCACAGAGGAAATATTTAATTTAACCATTGAAAAAGAGTATATTGTTTATGGGATATGCAAATTACAAAGTGGTGAGTTAACATATTTAATTTTAGGAGAACGTGAAAATATGCCATCATGGTATCCAGCAGAATTATTTAAAATATCCGATGCGTTACAACCTTTAGAATGGTATTGCGCAGATCATAGACATGTTAAAGAAACAACTATAGATTATATATGGGGATACAAAGAATTAGCTTTAGATGATACACATGCTTTGGGTTTAATAGAAAGAGAGAACAAAGATATGGTAATATTTTTAAAGCGTAAAGCTGAAATTGATGAATTTGAAGAATTGTAAATGGAAAAAATATATTTAGATGGACGGATGTTTACAAGTAAAAATGCACTGCATAAAACATTAAAGAACAAATTAAATCTTCCAGATTACTATGGTGAAAATGCTAATGCGTTATGGGATTGCTTAACTGCATGGGTTACTCTTCCTTTAACAATAGAATGGGAATTTTTCAAAGAAAGTCAGGATATGTTAGGACAAGAAGTAGATTTGATTTTAGAAACATTTCAAGATGCACAAAATGAAATGCCAGGTAAATTCTATATTGTTGTAAAATAAATGAATGTATATCATGCCTTTATTAAAGTGATTGAAACAGGTAATTTTACCAAAGCAGCTGAAGAACTAGGCTACACCCAATCTGCAATTAGTCAAATGGTAAATTCATTAGAAAAAGAACTATCAACTACTCTTATCTTGCGATCTCGAACTGGAATTGCCCTTACGCCGGATGGCGAAGAGTTTTTGCCGTATATTAGAAATATCAGCAATTCACATAAAGAATTGCAAGAGAAACAAAAAGAGATGAGAGGATTACAAAGTGGGCTTATTCGAATTGGAACATTTTCTAGCGTTGCATGTCACTGGCTACCGGATCTGATAAGAAGCTTTAAGGAACAGTACCCGGCTGTTCGCTTTGATATATATCAAGGGGAATACACAGTTATATGTAATTGGATTAAAGAAGGATTCGTAGACTTTGGCTTTGTTAATCCAGAAGCTGTGTCTAAATTAACAAGTATTCCATTACAAGAGGATGAAATGCTTGTCGTATTACCAGAAAATCATTGTTTAACACCTAAAACTAAGGTTTCATTGGAAGAATTAATAGAAGAGCCCTACATACTTTTAAATGAAGGAGAAATAAATGAAGCATTAACCATTTTTGAAAAAAATTCTCTTGAACCTAACATACAATACCGAGTACATGATGATTATGCAATTATGTCTATGATTGAACAAGGTCTTGGTATATCAATTTTACCGGAGCTTGTCTTAGATAGATGTCCGTATAATATTGTAACAAAATCAATTTCACCTCCAATTTCGCGCACAATAAGTTTGGCATATAAAGACAAAAGGGTATTACCAATAGCAAGTAGATATTTCATTGAATTTCTCATTAAGAATTTTAAAGAAACAGGTTCCGAATTGAAAAATAAATAAATGACACAAAAACAGGCTAATTTTCTATTAGCTACAGTCTCTATAGGTTGGGGGACATCTTATATTTTCATGAAAATTCTTGCGGATACAGTTTCTCCCTTTACAGTAGTAGCTTTACGATTTGGGATTGCATTTCTGATTATGATTTTAATAGCTAATAAAAAATTAATAAATTTTAATATTAAATTATTATGCTATAGCGCGATTGTTGGAATATTATTATGCGGGATTTTTATATCACTTATGTATGGAATGAAAACGACATCTGCTTCTTCAGCCGGTTTTTTAACAAGTACAACTGTAATATTAGTGCCTGTTTTACAAACACTAATTACAAGGAAACTACCACGAAAAGAGGTAATATGCGGAGTAATAACTGTTTCTATCGGTTTAGCACTCCTTACTATTAAAGATGATTTTACATTCGCACTGGGATCTCTATTTTGTTTGATAGCTGCTTTGCTCTATGGCATACACATTATAGTTACAAACTATTTTGTTCAAAAAGTGGATGCATTTCAACTAGGAATTTTCCAACTTGGTTTTGCATTTCTATTTGCCCTCATAGGGAATTTCATATTTGAAACACCTATACTACCCAACGGAGTAATAGAGTGGTCCGCAATACTTGGTTTAGCAATTATTTGCTCTGCTTATGGTTTTGTGATACAACCAATTGCTCAAAAGTATACTACTCCTGAAAGTACAGGGTTTTTATTTTCTCTCGAACCAGTTTTTTCAGCAGTATTTGCATTTATCTTTCTAAATGAAAACATGGGAGGGCAAGAATATATAGGTGCTTTGCTCATCCTGTCCGGTGTATTAATTGCAAATACATCATTTAAAAAACAAATTGTATCAAAGGAGACGTAAATGAAGGTTTTAATTATCTACGCTCATCCAGAGCCGAAGTCCTTTAATGGAGCATTGAAGGATTTGGCGGTTTCAGAATTAACTTCTTTAGGTCATCAAGTCAAAGTATCAGATTTATATGCTATGAACTTCAAAGCTGTTGCTGATGGCGACGATTTTATCCAACGAGAAAATAAAGAGTTCTTAAAATATGCGGTAGAACAAAAACAAGCAACTAAGACAAATAATTTTTCGGCTGATATTCAGGTAGAACAAGAAAAACTTCTTTGGGCAGACTTTGTTATTTTCCAATTTCCACTATGGTGGTATTCTGTTCCTGCCATTTTAAAAGGGTGGTTCGATAGAGTATTTGCTTCTGGATTTATTTATTCAAGAGACGAAAGGTATGATACAGGTAAATTGAAAGGCAGAAAAGCGATGTTGTCTACTACAACAGGTTCTCCTAAACATGCGTATACACCATACGGAATGGATGGAGATATGCATGAGAAGATACTTTATCATATTAATCATGGCATGCTTTATTTTTCTGGTTTAGAGCCTGTTGAGCCATTTATTGCCTGGACACCATCCCATAATGAAGAAGACCGAAAACGGTACTTAGAAGAATATAAAAAACGTTTACAAAATATTTCTGATATTCCTTCTATTCCGTATCATCCTTCTTCTCATTATGACGAAAATCATCAACTAAAGATGGAGTATAGGTAAATGAAGAAAATTTTAATTGGGGCATTAACTTTTGGTGTCATGCTAGGATCGGGAAGTAGTTTTGCTTCTGCAGATGAAATTGATAGTGTTTCTCAAAATGGAAATACAATACAATCGATATCAGCTTCTAAGACAAAATCAATAACTGCCAGCCAATTTAGCAAAGTCTATGCAGAGATGAAAAAATATGAAGGTAAACCATATAAATATGGGGGAAATAGTCCTAAAACTGGATTTGATTGTTCAGGATTAATGCAATGGGGATATGGAACACAGGGGGTTAAACTACCACGTACAGCACAAGATCAATATAACAAAACTACACGTATCGATAGAAAGGCAATTCAACCAGGAGATTTAGTTTTCTTTAAAGGTACAGTTCCAGGCAAATCAGGTATTACTCACGTTGGTATGTATATTGGTAATAATAAGTTTTATAATGCTAGTAATTCTGGTGTTGGTGAAGCAAGTTTAAATAGTTCTTATTGGAGCAAATATATTGCAGGGTATGGTCGAGTTAAATAAATGAAAAAATTTAGTGCATTAGTACTTACAGGGGCTTTAGCAGTAGGAGGATTGACTGCAGTAGAAATGATTAAACCTACGAATCAAGTAGCAGCTGCATCGGATTGGGGTTTCCCAGATTATCGAGTCATTCATCATAATGCAGAATATATGCCAGAATTAGCAGTAGGGAATTTAAGACAGGGACAAACGTTTAGTGCGACAATAAGAAAAAATTATATAGATTCTGGTCTTCTTAGGATTTATCGTATTGGTTACAACAATGAACTATACCTTATTAAACAAGTCAATGATTCAAATTCTAGTAAAGGTATAGGAACATTTACTGCACCAATTAATTCTACGTATGCTCCAGGAACGTATACCACTTTATTAAAAGTAGGTAATAATTATTATCATGGTGGGACATTTGAAATTAGACTCTAGATGAATTCATACATTTACGGCTATGCCAGGGTAAGTACAAAGCAGCAAGATTTAATTCGTCAAATTGATATACTTCAAAATTATAACTGTACCGAAATTTTGACGGAAAAAATAACAGGAACAAAAAGTGATCGACCAGAACTTAACCGATTAAAAGATAAAATTAGATCTGGTGATACGTTAGTGGTTGAAAGTTTTTCCAGATTAGGACGAAGCACAAAAGATTTAATTGAACTAGTTGAGTATTTTGAGAATAAGGGCGTTAAACTGATTAGTATTAAAGAACAGTTCGATACTAATACACCTCAAGGAAAACTAATGCTAACTGTATTTCAAGCGTTTAGCCAGTTTGAAAGAGAATTAATTGCTCAACGTACTCAAGAGGGACTTGAAAGTGCAAGAGCGAGGGGAAGAGTCGGTGGACGCCCTCGTGTTAAGGATAGCTTCATTCAAAGGGCATTAAAGTTATATGATTCTAAAGAATATAGCATACAAGAAATTGTAAACATGACAGGTATTAGTCAGGCAACGCTTTACCGATACATACGAAAAAAATAAATGCAAGAAGGAATGCCGTATCGTTCACTTCGGAAAACAATTACCATTAACTTATTAGATTTTATATTATTCCCTCAGGATGATTCATTTCACACCATAGGACAATTATGGAATCCTAAAAAGCAACAGATACTAATTGATGATATAGAAATTCACTTTATAGAAATTCCAAAATTAGTAAAACAATGGCGTGAAGAAAAAATAAATCCATGGGAAAATGCATTTGTTCGCTGGATGTTATTACTACCAGCGCATGAAGATGAACATTTAACTCAAACATTGGAGGAGATTGCAATGAATCAAGATCCAATTTTACAAAAGGCAATGGATAAGTGGGAAAATATGAGCCATGACTCCTCTTTCCGAACAGCTTATGAAGCTCGTGAAAAGTTACTTCTAGATGAGCAAGCTAAGTTAGCACATGCTCGTGAAGAAGGAATTGAGCAAGGAAAAATTCAATTAATCCGTGGCATGCATAAGAATGGTATGCCATTAGAAGACATTGCTAAATTCACAGGTCTTAGTACCGAAGAAATACGAAAACTACTACTATAAATGATTCGTGAAGTTGAACCAAAGGACAGTAATGTAATTGAAAATCTATATAAAAAATTAGCACCACATAGCAAAAATATTAAGGTTTTACCAGAAAGAATTGAGCAGATAAGGGATGATTCTAATAATTTTTTGTTTGTCTATGAGGAAAGTGGTAACGTCAAAGGAAGTATATTTATGACGTTTTGCCTTGATCCTGGATATCAATTTAGACCGTATACTGTTTTAGAGTATGTGATTGTAAATGAAGATTTTCGAGGTAATGGGATAGAGGAAAAGTTATTGAAACATGTAGAAGAGATATCAATTGCAAGGGGATCCACAAGAATTATCTTATTAAGTAGTGCAACTAAAATAAAAGCACATAAATTCTTCACTAAAAATGGATACAATGGAACCATAAGTAAGGGTTTCAAGAAGTATATACCAATTAATTAAATGAAAAGAATTGGAATAATTGCAGCTTGGCAACCTGAACTGAATTATTTACACGAAGAATACCCGAGTAGAAAAGTTCGTAAAATTGCCGCATGGGAATTCCATTATCATAGTATTAACAATTTAGAGATTATATCTGTTATAAGTGGTGTTGGAAAAACAAACTGTTCTAGTTGTACACAATTACTTATATCAGAGTTTCGTCCTGATGAAATATATATGACAGGAATTTGTGGAAGTTTGTCAGATAGCATAAAGGGTGGCGAAATTGTCATTGCAAGACAAATGCTCCAACATGACGTTACGAATGCTGGAAAAGGCGATGATGTGTGGGACCTATATACTGGTAGAACATCGATTATTGATGGCGATAATTCTATATTTAGTGATTTTCTTAATTTTGCTATCAATACCAGTGAACATAAAATCAACAACGGAATGGTTATATCGGGAGATCAGCGTATTAGAGAAGATGTTTTGAGATCATCATTAAGTAGTACTCATAATGCTATTGCTGTTGACCAAGAGATAGCATCTTTTTCATACGTTTCTTATGTTAATAAAATACCATTCCTATGTGTGAAGTCTGTATCCGACCAAGCAGATAATAAAACTATTGAGGACCAAAAAAGGTTTAAGCTTTTGGCATGTGAAAATTCATGTAAATTATTAATTGAATTTCTATTGAGATAGATGTTTCTAACTAAAATTGAGAATGGTGAGCTTCTCTTGGAACTGAGGGATTACTTTTATAAAAAGTCTAAGTTGTCCAAGAAATCTTTTATAGAGAGACTGCCACTTCGCTATCAAGCTAACAAAAAATATCCCAAAGTGGAAAAATACGCTATCATTTTTGTAGAAATATACAGAAGGGATGGCGTTTTTTTATGAATGAATCTATCAATTCAAGATGAACTACAACCATTTGCGGAAGAATTACAACGATATGTTACTCCTATATTTTTAGAAGAACTTGCTAGAGAACTCGGATTTATAAAGCGAAAACGTAAGTTTTCTGGATCAGACTTAGCTGCTATTTGTATCTGGATTAGTCAACGGGTGGCAAGTGATCCATTAGTCCGATTATGTAGTAGGCTTCATGCAGCTACCGGTACCTTACTTAGCCCTGAGGGTTTAAATAAACGTTTAAATGCTAAAGCGGTTTTGTTGTTACAACATATTTTTTCTTTACTATTACAAAAAAAAAGTATGTGAGTGCCGAATGCTTTAGAGAATGTATATCCAGGATCTGGAGGATGTGCCCAAACAGCTGGAATCAAAATTCAATTAGAATATGATCTGCATAGCGGGGAATTTCTTAACTTTCAAGTTGGGCCAGGGAAAAATAATGATAAAACATTTGGTACGGAGTGCTTAGATACCTTACGACCAGGGGATTTATGTATTCGTGATTTGGGTTATTTTTCATTGGAAGACTTAGATCAAATGGATCAACGAGGTACATACTATATTTCTCGTTTAAAACTAAATACAAATGTATATATGAAAAATTCAAACCCAGAATACTTTAAAAATGGTGCAATTAAGAAACAATCGGAGTACATACACATCGATGTGAAACAGATTTTGAAACAACTACAACCAGGAGAAACATTTGAATTAAAACATGCTTATATTGGTGATAGGAAACAACTGTTTGCGCGCGTTATTTTTAATCGATTAACAGAAAAACAACTTCAAAAACGACGAGCAAGGATCGCAGAAAAAGAAAAATCCAAAAATAGAACGTACTCAGAGAAAAGTAAAATTGTAGCTGGATTAAACGTGTACGTGACGAATATAGCTTGGGAATGGGTTCCGATGGAACAGGTACATGAATTATATACTTTACGTTGGCAAATAGAGATTATCTTTAAAACGTGGAAATCACTTTTCAAAATAGACCATTATCGTCATGTAAAACAGGAACGATTAGAGTGCCAATTATATGGAAAGCTAATCGCTATCTTCCTGTGCTCCTCTACTATGTTCAAAATGCGTCAACTTCTTTTGAAAAAGAAGAAAAGAGAATTAAGTGAATATAAAGCGATTGGAATAATTCAAGATCACTTACACCTGTTGTATCAAGCTATACGACAAAGCACCATAGAAATGACAAAGATTCTAATCCGCCTATTCCACCTCTTAGAGAAGAATGGACGGAAATCTCATAGATATGAGAAAAAGACAGTCTTTGATATTATGGGTGTTGTCTATGAGTATAGTGAACTTGGAAAACAAAAGAAAATTGCATAAATGAATAAGAAATTGTACAAGAAATTCTTATTATCAATGATGATTGCTGGAATGGCAACAAGTAATATAGTACCACTTCATACTTTCGCGGCAGAACAAAAAGTCCATACAACTATATCGCAAGAAACCATTCATAATTATTCACTTGGTCCTGAGGGCTTTCAAGATGTACTAGCACCAGCAATGTCTAATGTACTTGTTATGGATTCATATGCCAAAACAATACGCAATCAACAAGAGACAGACCTTAGTGGTATAAGTTCTCTTAATAGTTATTTACGAGCAAACATGTTGAAGCACCAGGACGATGCAAAAAAAAACGCGACCTATTGGTTAGATAATCTTAAACCACGTATTATGAATACGAATCAAAACATTGTAAATTATAATGATACATTTCAAACACACTATAGTATTTTACTAGATGCAATAGATCAAAAAGATACTGAAAAATTGAAAACTGAGCTCGAAAAATTGTATCAAAGTATATTGACTAATAAAAGTGAAGTCAACGAGCTATTAGAACAGCTGAAAACATTCCGAAATAAAATGACAGCAGATACGCAAAACTTTAAACAAGATACAAATCAATTAACGACTATTTTAGCTAGTACAACTGCAGGTATTCCATATTTAGAACAGCGAATTAATGGGTATAATGAGTCTATCAAAAAAAGCAATGATCAAATTATTGCAGGTTCAGTACTTTGCGCGACGTTAATAACGTGTATCATTGGTGGACCGCTGATTGCAACAGCAAAAAGTAATATTGCATCTGCTGAGCGAGAAATAGAAATTTTAAAAGCACAAATTTCTGGGGCACAAGCAGAAATAGCTATTATAACTGATGCAAAAAATAAGACTACGAATATGGCGGAAACAATTGACACAGCTATTACTTCTATACAGAAAATGTCTAATAGTTGGGATACTGTAGCAGCAAAATATAATAATTTAGTAAAAAATATCACATTTATTACCCCAGAAGAATTTGCTTTTATAAAAGCAGATCTTAATACAGCAAAAGATAGCTGGCAAGATCTTAAGAATTATGCTGATAAATTATATGAATCGGTGAAAATTGCGGAGAAAGAAGAGCAGGATCTTATGGATCGACTTCGTCCGTCAAGTGTTCAATATTTCTACAAACCGATACACAATGCCTATACATTTGAAATAAAAACGGGAGCAAATGCACCAAATGCGTCCTATAAAGTTATGAATTTAACAAAACGGACTACTCATAATATGTGGAGCGGAGGACCAAATGCAAGCATGTGGATTGACCGGCTTCCATTAAACTTAAAAGACCAATATGCGGTAATAGCAACGGTCAATGGAATGGATTATGTCATATATAAAGAAGTAGGAGAAAACATTCCTGGAGCTAATTTGAATGGTACCTATCAACTATTTTCTGCGTTAAATAATAGTAGCGTTATAGATATGGATCGATCAACGAATAATGTTATCTTATGGAGCAATAACGGCGGTAATCATCAAAAATGGAAGTTAGTATATGATTCAAATAAAAAGGCCTATCAAATTAAAAGTGTAACAAATGAAAATTTAATATTAGCTTGGAATGACTATCAAGGTTCTAACAATGTTTTTGCTACACCTAACCAATACTATGAAGAGCATTATTGGATAGTTGAAGATGCAGGAAATGGATATTTTTATTTAAAAAATAAGAAAAACTCTAGGTATTTAGATGTAACTGGTTCTGGTACTAAAGATGGAACAAATGTTATAGTATATCCATTTACAGCTAATAATAATCAAAAATTTAAATTACAGAGATTAAATTAAATGACAAAAAAGCCTTATAAAGTAATGGCTTTATCCGCATTAATAACGGTAATGGCAGCAGGTAGTATCATGCCAACATATGCTTCTGCAGCGGAAAGCACGGCTAAATCAACTCCTATTCACGCTAAAACAGGTACAACGGACGATTACCCGGATTATTCATTAGGACCAGAGGGTCTTAAAGAGGCAATAACAAATACAGGGTCAAATGCTTTAGTAATGGACCTTTATGCTTTAACAATCATTAAACAAGCAAATGCTGATTTCAATGGGCTCAATTCAATTGATACATCCTTACGAACGAAAATAATTAATGATCAAAATATTGCCAGAATAAATGCAGGGCAATGGTTAGATAAACTTAAACCGCAAATGATTTCAACGAATCAAAATATTATTAATTATAATACTAAATTTCAAAATTACTATGATACGTTAATAACAGCTGTAAACAATAAGGACAAGGAAACATTATCAAATGGACTTACAAGGCTAAATAATGATGTTGTAGCAAATAAGGCGGAAGTGGACGAATTATTAGGAGAACTGCGAGAATTCCGAAAGAAAATGGCAACAGATACGCAAAACTTTAAACAAGATGCAACTCAAATAACGTCTATTTTAGCAAGTCAAGATGCTGGAATTCCGCTGTTGCAAAATCAACTCACAACGTATCATGCTACAATTGCTGAATATAATAAACTGCTTATTGCCTCAGCAGTTGCAACGGCTCTAGGCCCACTTGCTATTATAGGCGGAGCAGTTCTAATTAGTACTGGTTTAGGAGCTAAACTAGGAGTGGCGTTCATTGTAGGTGGTTTAGGAACAACAGCAGGAGGTATAGCGGGAATTGTTATAGCAAAGCAAGAGATGGATAAGGCTCAGGAAGAGATTAAGAATATAACAGGACAAATAACCCAGGCTCAATTAGAAGTAGCTGGTTTAACCAATCTAAAAGAGCAAACTGAATCCTTAACAGAGACTATTGATATAGCAATTACTGCACTACAAAATCTTTCAACCAAATGGGATATAGTTGGATCAAAATATAAATCTTTACTTAAAAATATTGCAGTTATGGACCCTAACGATCTATTTTTCATAAAAGAGGATCTCGATGTGGCTAAAGATAGTTGGAAAGAAGTTAGAGATACTGCTGCAAATCTTTATGAAACTGATATTAAATTAGTAGATACAAAATAAGTGAAAAAATCTTTAGTTACAGGATTATTGGTTACAGCAATATTAGCAAGTCCTTCCAACTATGTAAGTGCTTACGCGGAGAGGGTGCAGTCTAAATCAGAGTCAACATATGTACAAAATGTCAAAAATGCGAATACATTATCACATTCGATTAGAACGTTAGGTTCACAATCACCTTTAGCGCAAGCATATGGATTAATTATTTTACAGCAACCAACCATTAAAGGGACTGGTATGAGCAGTTTAACGAATCACCAAGAATTTGTAAAAAATCATGTTCGCGAATGGTTAGATGAATATAATCCTAAGTTAGTTGATTTAAATCAAGATATGCAGCGTTTTAGTACAAGATTCAATGGTTATTATGGTACATTATATGATTTAGCGGAAACGGTAAATACAGATGCGGAAACAAAAGTGAGTTTTGTAAATGCTTTTAATAGACTACAACAGGACGTACAAACTATCCAAGATAGTATGAACCAAACCTTATTGCAGCTAAATCGTTTTAATGATTTATTGCTTCAAGATAACAAAGGGTTTTCTGAAAAAGCAAAAATAGCAATTCAATCCTTAGAGGGGTCAGATGGAACTGTTACACAGCTAAGAGCTGATATTAAAAGACTTCAAGAAGAGATACTGGTAGAACTCGCAAAAATTTTAAATAGACCAAATGAAGTTCGTAACGGCGTTATAAATATTGGGAAGCAAGTCTTTACGATTGCGGGCGGAGCAGCTCAGACTCAAACTATAGATTTTATCTCTATTTCATCTCTTGGTGGTGGAATTTTAGATCTTTTCGACAGCCAAACAGCTGCTTCTGCTAGGATCATTGAGCAGAAACAAAAAGAATTACTACCACTAATTCAGCAGTTAGCAGAAACCCAAATTCAAGTGACTGAAATGACTTTTATTGAGGATCAAATGAATGGGTTTACTGAGATGATTAAGAGGCAAATTACTACTTTTGAATATTTGATGAATGATTGGAAAGCGCTAAATGATACAATGATCCAAATCCAACTCAATCTGAGTGCAGGGGCACACATGGATAGTGTTGGATTGCAAAATCAATTAATTCAGCTCAAAGAATTCAGTGATGAACTGTATTTGCAAACAAAAAAGTTTGAAAATTTCATTTCAAATGTAACAATAAATTAAGTGAAAAAATACTATGTAAGCAAAATAGGAAAATGGTTTAGAAAAATAGAAGGTGAATGTGGAATACAAATAGACAACAATGAGCCGCAGCAAGCATTAAAAGAAAAGTAGATGTATAACTTACAAGAAGATATGTATGAACAATTGAAAGAGAAAAAAGGGGAAGTTACTGTATTTTTAAAGCGCCATCAAGCTAAAATTTTATAGATGAAAAAGAAATTTAAAACAACTGGAATTGGAAAGAAGGTAATCCCTGCAACAGTAGCACTCGGTATTCTTTTTTCTATGGCTCCTATTGCAGAAAATAAGGCTAGCGCAGGTATCGGTGCCGCCGTACTAGATGTGGGGATTTCTTCATTAGGTATAGTGAAGGACATCTATCAATCACTTGGAATAGAGGTAGGAGATTCTGACTTAACAGATTATACTGGTCCCAATGCAGAAAATATATCTTATAGAGCCCCTAGTTTTAACCCTGGGGAATTCAATCTTTCTATGCATCATACGAAAGATGATTTGAATTTCACTAGACCAGTTAAAGTGCTCTATCCAAATGGAAAAAGTGAAATTCATAAATTACAATCAGGCAAGCAGCTTAAGATTACAGAGGCGGGTACAATTGTAGATTTAAATCCTTACGCAGCATCTGCCTCAGAACACAATCTTCTTTACATTACACAGTCTCAATTAGATGAAGGAAAAACTGGAGTTGCGCTTAACCAATCGATCGTTTTATATGTGGAAAAAACATCTGGTCAAAATAATATTCTTGTTAACCAATTTTACAAGAAGAAATTTGGAGAAAATTCCCTTGATGGCTTTAATGGGTTAGGGGTGGATCGCTTTTCTTATTTAACAAATGAACAAAAGAAAATCGCAACAAAGACTTCCCATCCGATAGACAGAACAGTTCTTTCTAACTATGTCACAAATGACTCTAAGGCTCTTGCAGATTTTAATAATCGATTAGGGCATTTATTAGGAAATGCTAGCCAGATTCTAGAAACCATTCTTGCATTACCAGATATTACATTAAATGGTGGGAAACCATATCAACTTATCCCTTATAAAAAAGGGACAAGTAAAGTGTTAGTAAAAACAGGATCAAAATACCTTTCAGGAAAAGAAGGAGATCCCCTTCAATATTCTGATTCGATTGGTGATGATGAAGTATTTGAGCTTGTTTTGATGGATCAAAAATCTTCTGGCGATAAAGTTCAGTTTCGTTTGAATAACAAGAATGGCGTCAGTTTGATTGGTAATGCTGTCACTCGAAAATTTGGTACAGACAAGAATTTAAAATCTGAAATCCGTTTCCCTGAAAAAAGCAATAATGAGATTCACAATTGGCTAAGAGAATGGTATCCAGGTAAAGAAAATGAGAAACAGAAGTATGACCGAATAGAGGTAGTAGCTGCTGAAAAGGATCCTATGAAACGGTCGGCAAAAGATTCTTCTGGGAATGTGATAAAGAACAGTTGGGTAAACCGAGATGGTGAGTATTTTTTTGCAGATGCTGATGGGATGTTCATGAGTGGGTGGCAAGATATTGAAGGAAAGAGGTATTACTTTAATCCAGACGGTTTCATTTTAATCCAACAAAGTGGATCTCTCATTGACGGAAAGTATTACTATTTCAACGATGATGGTTCTGTAAAACGTTCAACATGGACCGAAGACATTTATGGTCTACACTATTCTGATGCTTCAGGAGCAATGGTGGAAAAAGGTCTACGAGAAATTGATGGTAAAATTTATTATTTCCAAGATTACAAGGTAAATAAAAATAAAATACGTCTAGAAGATCAGAATAGCATTCTTCACTTTTCTGATACAGGTGTTCTTGAGAGAGTATCTAATTTAAATGGAGGAGTTATAAACGGCAGTGTTCATGTTACTTTTGACAACAAAATATTAGCAGTTAATAAAGACGGTTCGCTTTTGAAACCAGGGATCAACAAAAACGAGAAAACACTGGCATATTATAGTTTAGAAAGTGGCGTTTCTTATACTGGTTGGAAAATGATAGACGGTAAAAGATACTATTTTACAAATGGCCTCAATAATACGTTCAATGCTTATAAAAACATTGACGGTAAAAGATATTATTTTCATGAAGACGGATCAGTTAACCGAACAGGATTTGAAAAAATCGACGGTAAGATATACCATTTTGACAATAACGGCGTAGCACAAAAGGGCTGGCAAACTATCGATAATAAATATTATTATTTCGATGAAAACGGGGCAGCTAAAACAGGATGGTTCCACGTTGGTGGTGGATATAGACCTTATCCTCTTGCATACGGATACCTTTGGTATTGTGCTAGAGAAGATGGTTCACTTTATGCAGATGCTTGGTTTAAAATCGGCGGTAAAGATTATCAATTTGACAAGTGGGGACATAAAATGTAAATGAGTTTTAATTTTAAAAATAATCAATTCTATAAAATTATGAACGAAAATGGTGGTAAAGTTATCGATGTTGCTCATGAATCAACTGGTAATGGAGCTAATATTCAACAATACGACTACAATGGAGGCGCTAATCAACAATGGGTGTTCTTTCAACTTGATGGCGGATATTATGCGATTACGAATCGAAATAGTGGAAAAGTTGTTGATGTTGATCATGGATCAACTGGTAATGGAGCTAATATTCAACAATACGACTACAACGGAGGCGCTAATCAACAGTGGAGTTTTCAAGAAGTAGGACCATTTGAACTACCTACTCCTATACAAACTCAATCATTGCCTGATGTTCCTCAATATACAAGTGCAGACGAGGGTACTCTTCCTGATCAAACAGATCCTGTTATAACAGCATATACATTAATGCCATGTATTACGGTAAATGATAATAATTGGAGTAGTATAACAAAGATAACAGATTCACCTTACTATATGTTAACTAAGACTCAATATTGGAAAAAAATAGATTCACACACATTTGCTCCGAATACTAAGTATACCTCAACAACTGAATATGGAATGACCCAAACAGACCAAGAGTCTATGACAGAAACAATAAGTATTTCCGTTACGGCTGATGCTGGATTCTCATTTGGTAAGATGTCTAATAGTATATCAACAACTGTAACGAATGAATTACAAGTAAGTAAAAGCACAACAACTGAGTTAATGACAGATCTGACAACTACTGAAGAAATCTCAAACCCTTATAAATATGAAATAAAATGGACAAAATATGCGCTTGTCACTCAATATGATTTAAAACGGACCGATGGAACAAGTGTAACATCTAGCTGGACAGTTATTGATAAAAATGAAGAGCAAGAAAGTTACTACCCTTTAAGTTCTCCACCAGAAGTAATCTCAGAGGACTCTAAGGAAAGTGTTTAAATGTCATTTGGAATTGATGTGAGTCATTATGATGGAATTATTGACTGGAGCCAAGTAAAAAATGACCCTCAACAGGTAGAGTTCATGATTACAAAAGTAACAGAGGGATCTGAACAAGGAACTGATGATATTGATTTATCCTATAAATACAATATAAGCTGTGCTAATAGTGTTGGTATTCTTACGGGAGCTTATCACTTTTTTCGAGCTATTTCAGTTGAAGATGCACAGCAAGAAGCTGCCTTCTTTATTGAGCACTTGCAAGATGTAAAATTGACTGCACCTGTGTTTGTTGATGTAGAAGTAAATGATGGGAATTTAGATCCAGATACATTAACAGATGTTGTGGATGCATTCCTAATCGAGTTAGAAAATGCGGGGTATACAAATCATGGAGTTTATAGTGGTCTAGATTTCTTTGAAAATAGTTTAAACCCTTCACGTTTACGAAATACATTATTGTGGATTGCACATTATGGTACAAGGAATGCGGGGATTGATTGTGATATTTGGCAATATACAGACAGTGGACATGTCCAAGGCATTGGTGGTGATGTCGATTGTAATATATCTTATATCGATTTAGCTATAGATTCCACTAATAGCAGTACTACTAACAATACCACTGATACAAGTAGCGATTATATTGGAATTGCTACAATTGAAGGGAATAATGTAAATGTAAGAGATCAACCTTCCATGAATGGAAATGTTACTGAGCAGGTACAGAAAGGTGAAACATACAAGGTATTTTATGTATCTGATGATGTTGAACAAAATGAATGGTTAAATGTAGGGGGAAATCAATTTATTTGCAATGATCCTAGCTACATTTGTTACTGTAACTACATTGGCATTGCAACCATTAGCGGAGATGATGTCGATTTACGAGATCAACCTTCTACAGATGGGAACGTCCTTCGGGTATTACATCATAATGAATCTTACAAGGTATTCTATGAAGAAAACGGATGGTTAAATCTAGGGGATAATGAATTTATTTACTATAATCCAAGCTATATTAATTATGATTTAATCTCTGCATGTACATGTTCTTAATTGCCGTATATTGGTATTATTTTCTTGAAATTAACTATTTTTAAAGGGGTGGAAAAGTACATGGAAATTAGAAATGATACGTATTACAAAATAGTAAATATGAATAGTGGATTGGTTGCTGATGTAAAAGCCAAATCAACTAGTAACAGCGCTCTTCTAGAACAGTTAGCATGGCAAAATGAAACGTTTCAACAGTGGTTAGTGTTTCAACTTGATGGTGAACTGTATGCTTTTACAAATCGAAATAGTGGGTTAATTATGGATGTGAAAAGCAAATCAACTAGTAATAGTGCAGATCTGGAACAATTAGATTGGTATGGTGAAACGTTTCAACAATGGATGATTTCTGAAACTGATACAGAAGGCTATTATAAAATTACGAATCAAAATAGTGGCTTAGTTATGGATGTGAAAGGTAAATCAACTAGCAATAGTGCTCTTTTAGAACAATTAGATTGGTATAATGAGAGCTTTCAAAAGTGGGCATTTGAACCACTAGATAGTATAACGCTCCCTTCTGTTGAAACTCAACCTTTACCTAATGTTCCTCAATATACAAGTGCAGATGAGAATACTCTTCCTGATCAAACAGATCCTGTCATCACGAATTATACATTAATGCCATGTATTATGGTAACCGATAATAATTGGAGTGCTTCCAACAAGATAACAAACACTCCTTACTATATGTTAATTAAGACTCAATATTGGAAAAAAATAGATTCACACACATTTGCTCCAAACACTAAATATACTTCAACAACTGAATATGGAATGAATCAAACGGACCAAGAATCCATGACAGAAACAACAAGTATTTCCGTTACTGCTGATGCAGGTTTCTCATTTGGGAAAATGTCTAGTAGTATTTCAACAACTGTAACGAACGAACTACAGGTCAGTAAAAGTACAACTACGGAGTTAATGACAGATGTGACAACTACTGAAGAAATCTCAAATCCTTACACATATGAAATCAAATGGACTAAATATGCGCTAGTCACTCAATATGATTTAAAAAGAGCAGATGGAACAAGTGTAACAGCCAGCTGGACAGTTATTGATAAAAATGAGGAACAAGAAAGTTACTATCCATTAGATTCTCCGCCAGAAGTAATGGCATCAAAAAGCGAAGAAGGTGTTAAGTAAATGAAGAAATGGGTATATGCAAGTCTATCATTTTTTATGATAGGTGGAATTATGAATTCTCCATCTCTAGCAAGTGCAGCAGATGGAGATCTATTACAAGATGGCAAATCATATGTATTACAAACATCGTCAACAATAGGTATTCCTGGATTCGAATATTACGCATTTATTTCAAAACAAGTTAGTGTAGGTGGGGATTGGAAAAGGTGGGATTTTATAAGGTTGACTAACACTGCATCAGAAAAAGGAACGCCAGTTACGTTAGAAAAAGATTCTAATAATGATTGTTGGAGAATAAAAATGGCGACTCCTTATTGGTCTGGCTATGAGTATATAACAAGAAGTAGTAATAACAATCTCTATTTAGATACTAAAAGTGCATCTACTTGTTGGCAGATTAATAATGGTAATCAAGAAGGATATCGGACAAAGATACACGAATATGGAAGTAATCAATATTGGGACAAAAACTACGCCACTAATTGGATGGAAACAACATCTAAGGATGCAACATATTTCAGATTTGTACCTGTTCCTTAAATGGTTACTACAAAAATGATACCTAGACTAAAAGCTCTTCCAGATTTTATTGATGACTTTAATGGTGTATACGGGTTTATGAATAACATTTCTGATCTGATAGGTACAATTTTTGGAATTAATACTGGTGATTCATCTCTTGATGCTGTATTAGAGAATCAAGAGTTATTACAACAAATGATGGATCAAATGAATACTATACAGAGCACATTGGATGACATTATGGAAAATCAAAGTATCTCCGAAGACGTACTACTACAGCTTCGAAGTTTAGCGGGTGAGCAATTGGAGCTCTCAAAGTCCATTAATACAGAACTTGTAAAAATTGAAGGTATTCTAAATACGTATTTACCTGCAATTAGCTCTATGGTAAATAAAGTATATAGCCAAACATCTATGATTAACCAAAAAGTAGATAAACTATTACAATTGATGGCATTTGCTTTGCAAGAACTTGATTACCTAAAAGATAATGTGGTACTAAATTCGAGTATTATAGAAATCACACCTCATGTTCAAAAGTTGGTTTATGTGAATAGCAAGTTTCTTGCTCTATCAAGAAATTATATGCAAGGAAAAGGAATGAGTATTGATAGAATGCAAGAACTTATTCAATGGGCAAAATCAATAGTTGATACAGATATGAATAGCTTTGAATTTTCAGTGGATACATTACACAATGTTATAATGGGGGACAATCTATATAAAAAATCCGCATTAGCAACCTTTGCCGATGTTTTATTGGATGATGCTAGTCAATATGGAGATTTCGGTACACCAGTAGCAAAATTTTATACATTTTACTCATCGTTAGCAACGTTACAAATAAATGCTTATCTTTGTTTAACTTTTGCAAGAAAAGTTTTAGGGCTTACTCAAATTGAATATCAAATAACGATGCAAGAGCGCATTAGTAGCCAAAATCAATTGTTTATAAACTTAATTGAAGATAAGAATGTTTCCTCCTATCTTGAAGTCGAAGGGATTGCTAGTCATCTACCGGCTACAGAAGAGATAAAATCTTTTGACCTACAAGCTAAAGATGGATATGCATTTATTGGCTTAGAATTTATTTCAGATGGTGACGAATATACAGTAAAAGCCTATCAAGCTAAAGTAGATAAGAACTTTTCAGTATATGCTGATACAGTAGAAGAAATCATAAGCGATAATTTAATGAAAGTGTTCACATATTACTATTTGGACCCGGGAATGAAACACGTTAAATTTCCTTTATCAGGAAATTTAACTGGTGCAACTAATACTTTAATTACTCGGGTTGGCTTTGGTTGTAAAAATAATCAAAGCAAAGATCCTAAGGTATATGCCTATATAGATGCTGATTTTTCTCCGTATAATCCATACACTGGAGAGATAATGAAAGAGGGCACACAAACAATTTCGTTAGAAGGAAACGAGGATACGGTTAACGCTTATGGTATATGGCCTATGGGTTTATTGGGCGATCTTTACATGGCACCTTTAAAATCTTTATTTTTAAGTGTTGATGCTGATAATGCTTCGTATGTTGATGCCACTGACGCAGTACTTAATTTTGGTGGTGAATCTTATCTTCCTACAATCTTATCTAAAGAATATGATGCTAACTTTATCATGTATTCTCACATCAAGAACACTGATCAAATGGATATGAATATGCTTATGAATGGTGATTTCGAAAAAGGGGTGGACAATTGGTCACTTATAGAACCTATGGATCTTGCAGAAGGAGAAGGCGTGAATGGTTCAAATGCTTTAAAAGGTCATCTTGGTGCAAGTAATGGTAAGGCTACACAATCCGTCTACTTAGAACCAAATACAACATATAAACTAAAAGCATATGGGAAAGTAGATGCTGATGGCTCAAAAGGAGAAATTGGAATACAAGATATATACGGCCATTTTTGGAAATATCAGGAGTTCTCATCATTACAATACACTCCAGTTGAACTAGAATTTAAAACAAGCGATGACACTTTAAATCTATGTATATATTATCAAAGTCGTAATGGTACTAGTTGGATAGATAACTTTGAATTGTTTGATCTCACATTAGAAAAAGGAAATCTAATAGCGAATCCGAGTTTTATATTCGGAGGGATTTCACATTGGATAGCTGATGGGGGAGTAACTGTTGTAGAAGGGAAAGGGATGTTTAATTCGTATGCAGCACAAATTAAGGGAAAAGGTCGAATTAGTCAGCAAGTATCGATGAAACCAAACACTCACTACAAATTGGAAGCATATGTGAAAGTAGACAATACCAATACTACTGCACAAATTGGATATGGACAAAACTATGTAACATGTAATTCAACTTCTTTCACACCAGTCACTGTAAAATTTAGCACTGGTGATAGCCCTCTTAATACAGAAGATTCTGTGTACTGTATAAATACTAGTAATCAGGGTACGGTTTGGGCAGATAACTTTGTGTTACATGAGGTTCCTAATTTAATTATAAATGGTGATTTTAAACAGTTAAATCCTGTTGCATCTTGGACACTCTCTCCCTCTGACAATGGTGAAATTTCAATAGTAGCTAAAGGGATTAGTATATTCAATAAGGGTCAAATTAGTCAAAAAGTAAAATTAAAGCCCAATACAAAATATACATTGACAGCATATATAGCAGCATATGGTGGTGTTGCAAAACTTGGATATGGAAATACTAGTACAGCATGTACTTCAAAGGACCTTAAACAAGTGAGTGTCGATTTTGTAACTAGTTCTAATCCTAATAACGATAGCGTATACTTGTCTAATGAAACTGAGGGTAATTGTTTTGTTATTGGGAACAAATTTGAGTTATACGAATCGGATCAAATTTAAATGGTTGCCATACCCCTACATAAAGTCAATCAAGCCATTCAAATGTTAATAAAAAATAAAGAGAAAATTAACTTTAATAGCGTTTCAACGACAGCTGGAGTATCAAAATCATATCTATATAATCATTTAGATATTCGTGAACGCATAAATAAACTTCGTGAGCGACAACAAGGCCTACCTTCTCCTAAACAAGTTAAACATGAAATAACCGATACGAATAAAGATATACTGCTTGCCGCTAAAAATAAACGTATCAAACAATTGGAAGATGAAAATAAAAAACTAAAAAAAGAACTAATGCGCCTACGAGGTAAGATTTATGAAGGATAAATGTTTTCTACACTTATATCTCTTTTTAAAGAAAATGAAAAGCTTGGTTTAATAGGAGTCGCTGGGGCTCAGGTTTTACCGAATAACGGGATATGGTGGGAAGGAAAAAATTTAGTAGGGAAAGTGATTGAGTATAGAAGACAGAATTATCAATTATTAAATTTAGGTCAGGTTTTTTATGGTAATCAACCATTTTTGTCAGTTCAGGCAATTGATGGTTTATTTATGGCAACGCAGTATGATATTCCGTGGCGAGAAGATTTGTTTCAAAGGTTTCACTTTTATGATGTGTCACAGTCTTTAGAATTTCAAAGGGCTGGTTATTTAATCGGTATCCCAAATCAAGCAAGTTTATGGTGTATTCATTACAACGGGGATGAGTTTGATGCGGATACATATGAGAAGTATCGGAAAGTGTTTGTAGAACATTACAAAGATATATTATCTCCATCATAAGTGAAAGGAATTATTTTAGCAGGTGGAACTGGATCGAGATTATATCCAATAACGAAAGTAACGAATAAACATTTACTTCCTGTTGGTCGGTATCCGATGATTTATCATTCGGTATATAAGCTAAAACAATGCGATATTACAGATATTATGATTATTACAGGTAAAGAGCATATGGGGGATGTTGTTAGCTTTTTAGGGAGTGGTCATGAATTTGGCGTGTCCTTTACGTATCGTGTGCAAGATAAAGTGAGCGGGATTGCACACGCGTTAGGGCTTTGTGAAGATTTCGTCGGGAATGATCGTATGGTAGTTATATTAGGGGATAATATTTTTTCAGATGATATTCTTCCGTATGTTGAAGAGTTTGCAAATCAAAAAGAAGGTGCGAAAGTACTATTGCAATCTGTAGAAGATCCCGAAAGATTTGGCGTAGCACATATTCAAAACCGAAAAATAGTTGAAATTGAAGAAAAGCCGAAAGAGCCGAAAAGTTCTTATGCGGTTACGGGAATTTATTTGTATGATTCGAAAGTATTTTCTTATATTAAAGAATTAAAACCTTCTGCACGGGGAGAACTTGAAATTACAGATATAAATAATTGGTATTTAAAACGAGGGGTACTTACTTATAATGAAATGAGCGGTTGGTGGACTGATGCGGGAACTCATGCTTCTCTTCAAAAGGCAAATACGTTAGCGCGGGATATTAATTTTGGGAAACAGTTTAACGGAGAATAGATGCAAGGGGCAATTTATGATGTTATCGTTGATTTGCGAAAAGAATCACCAACATTTAAACAATGGAAAGGGTATATTTTAAGTGCAGATAACCATCGACAATTGCTAGTGCCAAAAGGGTTTGCGCATGGATTTTGCACGCTTGTCCCGCATACTATCGTTATGTATAAAGTAGATGAATATTATAGCGCAGAGCATGACTCAGGATTACTTTGGGAAGATAAAGATTTAGCAATTCCTTGGCCAATAACCGATCCTATATTGTCCGATAAGGATCAGATATTACCATTACTAGAGGAATATGAAGATAGCTTTTAAATGAATATATTAGTAACAGGTGGGGCTGGATTTATTGGAAGTAATTTCGTTCATTACATGCTACAAAGTTATGAAACATATAAAATTATTAATTACGATGCATTAACATATAGCGGGAATTTAAATAACGTAAAGTCTCTTCAGGATCACCCGAATTACTCTTTTGTAAAAGGAGAAATTCAAAATGGAGAGCTATTAGAACACGTTATAAAAGAGCGAGACGTACAAGTGATTGTAAATTTTGCAGCTGAATCACATGTGGACCGTAATATTGAAAATCCGATTCCTTTTTATGATACAAATGTAATTGGGACGGTCACTTTATTAGAACTAGTTAAAAAATATTCGCATATAAAACTTGTGCAAGTATCAACGGATGAAGTGTATGGCTCTTTAGGGAAAACAGGGAAGTTCACAGAGACAACGCCGTTAGCTCCAAATAGTCCGTATTCTTCAAGTAAGGCGAGCGCGGACATGATAGCTTTATCTTACTATAAAACATATCAATTACCGGTTATAGTAACGCGTTGTTCTAACAATTATGGGCCGTACCAGTATCCAGAAAAATTAATTCCGTTAATGGTTACGAATGCACTGGAAGGAAAAAACTACCGTTATATGGTGATGGTTTAAATGACACAAGTCTTCTCGAAAAAGTGCATAAAAAAATTGGCCGAAACATATCGTGAGCAAGATGAGCGGAAGCAACAGACGAGTTTCTACATCTTAGATGCACAAAGCGTGAAAAACACATGGACAGCTAGTGAAAAAGGCTGCGCTGCTGGAAAGAAAGTGTCAGGAATCAAACGACATATCACTGTAGATATCAACTGGCTCATCATTTGCACAATCGATAAAGGAAACGATTGAGTGTTAGATGTTCTTAGTTTTTATATAGGTTTAGTGGGGATAGGTATTGGTGCTTATAGAGGTAGAAGCGACACATATAGACAAAAAGAACAAATTAATCTACAGGATCTGTCTGTTCAAAATCAGAATTTATTTATCCATCAACTGTTTGAATTAACGGCATAGATGAGAGATGGACGAGTAGTAATCTGCAAGAAAAAAAGGAGTGTTGCAGTCGTTACAATTCAAAATCCACCAGTCAACACTTTAGGTTTCGAAGTAGTACAACAATTATTAGATGTATTAGAAGAAATAGAGAGTGATAATGATATTACAGTAGTAATTATCACTGGAATTGGCGAACAAGTTTTTATGGCGGGAGGTGATATAAAAGAATTTCCAGAGTGGATGGGAAAAGGTGAAAAATATGCCGAGATGAAATCATTAAAACTACAACAGCCTCTTAACCAACTAGAAAATCTTTCTAAACCTACTATAGCTGCTATCAATGGGTTAGCACTAGGCGGTGGGTGTGAATTAGCGCTCGCTTGTGACCTAAGGATAATAGAGGAGCAAGCTTTAATTGGATTACCGGAAATTACGTTAGGTTTATTTCCTGGAGCTGGCGGAACTCAGCGCTTACCTAGATTAATTGGAGAAGGAAAAGCAAAAGAGATGATGTTCACAGGAAAACCTATTTCAGCGAAAGAAGCGAAGGAAATAGGTTTGGTCAACTATATTACACCGCGAGGACAGGCGTTAGAGACAGCGAAAAAGATTGCCAAGGATATAAGTGAATTTTCTCTTCCGGCTCTTTCTTATATGAAGTTGGCAATTCGTGAAGGAGCGGCAGTACCTTTGCAAAAAGGACTTGAGATTGAAGCGCATTACTTTGGGAAAGTATTTCAGACGGAAGATGTAAAGGAGGGGGTAAAGGCATTTATTGAAAAAAGAATTCCGTATTTTACAAATAGATAGATGATAAATTGTATAAATGAAAACGGTAAGACAATACATCAAATGCCATTAGTAAGTGTATTAATTCCTACGTATAATCGTCCAATATACTTTGAAAAAGCATTATGTAGTGTATTAGAACAAACGTATCCTAATATAGAAATTATCATTGGTGATGATAGTACAAATGATGAAACCGAAAAGATGTTACAAAAGTATTTACGTAATCATTCAAATATTATTTATATAAAAAATAGGTCAACTTTGGGACAATTTGAAAATGCGCTTATGTTATTTAATAAAGCGAAGGGTGAATACGTAAATTTTTTAATGGATGATGATTTATTCCATGTAAATAAAATTGAAAAAATGATGATGTACTTTTTAGATGATTCGAGTAATGAAATTAAGCTTGTAACATCGCATCGCCAAGTAATCGATGCAGAAGGGAATCTATTGCCAGATGTTTATTCCACTATGAGGTTATTTCATACGGATACAATTTTAGATGGAGCCCCATTAGGAAATATGGTAATTATGAATCAAAAAAATTATATAGGTGAACCCACAACGGTATTATTTCGTAAAACTGATTTAATAGAACCATATGGTATGTTTGATAAAAGGAGATATTTATGTAACGTAGATGTAGCCTCATGGTTATCTTTATTAAGTAAAGGAAGAGCGGTATATATATCGGAGACGCTTAGTTACTTTCGATTACATCTAGGTCAACAGCTGAATGAATCTAATAAAATTATGGGGGGATTAGAGGATTTTGCACATAATATTATAGTTGGAGAGAAATATGGTTTTTTAGCTAATGAAAAAGAGTTAGACAAAGCAATGACTAATTTTCTAGACTATGCAAGAAGAATAGTTCCATCATCACTATTATATACATTAGATTTTTCGCCATCAAGCTAAATGGAAACAATACTTGTAAATATCGGGATAAGTGTACTCACAGGAGTGATTTTCATCTGTGCTGGATTGGCATTACTCTACAAACCGCCAAAAGAAATTAATGGGATATATGGTTACCGTACGAGTCGTTCAATGAAGAACTCGTTTCTTTGGAAAAAAGGTAATGCATATAGTGGGAAATTGCTAATTATATGTGGCCTTTTAATAGGGGTATTGGGTAGCATTTTAAGTTTTATAATTACAAGATTTGAGTATGCACTCTTTACTATTTTAGGATTAATGTTTGTACTAATTTTCCTCCTAATATTGAAGGTTGAAAAGAAACTAAAATCCCTAGATAAATAAATGAAGAGTATTAAAAAATTGATTCAAATCACCTTAGTAAGTACATCAATCTCAATTCTTAGTGGATGCTATTTCTCTAAAGATAATCTGAATCAACCAATACAAGAATATTTAAAAACAAACTATGGAATCCAAAGTGAGTTTTCTATTATTCGGGCAGATGATAATTGGCTTGAAGAAGTTGACCATCAAACTTATGTCGAAATGAAAAAACCATATCGTACTTATCCGTTCCTCATGATTGAAAGGAATACTTTAAAAATTTTAAAAAATGAAAGTGACGATATCTATTTCGAACAATTTAAGGGTGCATATATTGAGCAACATCCAGAAGTAGTTCAAGTAATGAAACAGATCATAAAAAAACATGGGTTAGTAAAATACCCCAATAAAGCTGATCCAGAAAAAAATGGTCCTATTAATATCTTCCCTTACAATAACATTGAGTTAAATATAAATAATTCTCAAGAGCTACTTGATAATTTTAAAAGAACCCAAAAGATAGATACTACTAAACTCCTACCTACATTAATACCAAGTGATCCCCGAAGTGAAAAATATAATAGCAGGGGATATTTAGGTGTCGTAAATTTTCTATTTGAATATGACATGTATAAGAATAAACACTCTATTCCAAAGTGTTTTGTGCAAGCAGCAATTCCTGAAAAATGCAGAAAAAATTCCAGAGGCGCGCAGCTACTTTTTTGTATCTTTGTATCTTTGTATCTTTGTATCTTTGTATCTTTGTATCTTTGTATCTTTGTATCCTAAATGAGAACCCTTACTATTATTGCCTTAGTTGTCATAGCTTTAGTGTTTTTTAACGTAATATCCTTACATACAATTGGAACATTAGCCCTCATAATCGGATTCATAATAGCAATTGCACTTGGTACTTATTTCTTATACCGGTTTGCTCTTGGATTTCTTGCACTATTTACAACTTTCATTGGCATTATTTTAGTGATCTGCTTAATTACATACGCTGCATCCAATTTAATTTAAATGAATGCCCTAAAAGAAAATAAAAGCCAAGTTTCTTTCTTTGAATTATTTTTCCAAAATCACACGATCAAAAATGATGTGTTTGTTATAGAAGCAAATGAAAAATACTTTTTTTTGAATACGAAACTGTCATAAATGATTAATTCCAAAAAACAAACACCAGATTTTGATTTTAAAACTTATACTAACGAAATTTTTGAAAGAGTTTTAGATACAATTAAAACTACGTATGGAATTAAAAATTTTAATTTTTATTCTAATAAAGCATATTCAAGGGAATGTGAATTAATTATAGATGTACATAATTATATAATTACTTTTACTCATATACCTTCAGATGTTAGTCCACAATTAATTGTAGATATTTCAGCAGATTTTTTTCTTCTTCAGGAACCACATTTACATGATTTAAAAATTGAATTAAAGAATGCACTGTCTGATGAATGGGAACATTGCTTATGGCTAGAGGATAAACAAGCAGTAGCGTATTCTGAAGAATTATACAAAAAAGTCCATTCTGTAGAAAATGCTCTAAGAAAATTAATAAATACAATTCTATTTTATAGTTTAGGTGGTAACTGGTGGGAAGAATATATGTCTTCAAAACTAAAAAACACATATGCTTCAAGGAATGATCCTTATGCTCAAAGAGCACCGAGCTTTAGAAATGTAAATACCAACTTAATGTCTATTGATACTAAAGATTTATTAGAAATTCTAACTTTTAAAACATATAAAGTAAAAAAGGTGAATGTGTTAGAAAATTCACAGGGCACGGATGAGCTATCACAAAAATACCATATCATTATGAATGAGATATGTAACGGTAACAAATTGGAGTCATATACAAAAGATTTAACAAACATCTTAATGAACACAGTGGAAGTCGATCTTGATTTCTGGAATGATTTCTTTGAACGTTGGTTTTCTTGTGATTTGAAGACTTTTAAAGGTAAATGGAATAATTTTAGTCATGACAGAAATCATGTAGCTCATAATAAACTAATAGATAACAAACTTTACAAAAAGTATAAAAATGTTATGAGCGATTTATTAAAGATAATTAGAGAAGCCGAAGAAAAATTCAATAATCATTTGAATTCAAAAACAGAAAAATACGTCGAAGAACTAGAAAAACGAAAAATCCAACGTGAAGCGGAATTATACGAACGCCAAAAAATGTCTGAGGAGTCAGGAGGTGAATTTTTACAAGAAAAAGAAATCGTTTCTCTTCTTACAGAGAAGATTATTGCTATATTTGACCGAATAGAAGAAAATATTTATTACCGAAGTGATATTGAAATTACTCCTATTAAACCAAATATACGTGAGACTAATAAAGTATTCGAAATTGAACATCGTTATGTAAATAAAAAAATCTATGTTACTGTGGAATCGCAAATAGATGGCTCTCAATTAGGTGTTAGCGATGTGCAACTTACCCTATATTGTGATGATGATATTGAAGGTACTTTTAATGTTAACTTTACAAATGGTTCAGTATCTTTTGATGAGAATCAAGGTGCTTATATACCAATAAGTGAAAAAGATCTTGATATTTCAGAGCTTCGTAATTTAGAAAGAGATATTCATACGCTAATAGAAAAAGATATGCCAGAAATAGAATACGTTAACACAGCTGAATACCCGTGTGAAATATGTGGGAAATATACAATCAATATAGTAGAAGATATAGGTCTTTATGTAGGTTCTTGCATGAATTGTGAACATATTAATCATGTAGGAAAATGTCCAAAATGTGGAATTTTGGTGGATTCCTCTGAAGATGACCTCTGTTATTCTTGTGAAGAGAGCTTGATTAATTAAATGAGTAGATTAACAAAATTCTCAAAGTTAGCATTTACAACATTAATTGTGGGAAGTAGTTTAAGCGTCTTTGTTTCGTCACACAGTGTACAAGCTGACACCTTAGATCATAGTTACCAAAACACTGTAAATTTCATACCACCTGCTAGTGCTAGACAAGCATTGGAACAAAAAAACACTATTGTGCCTGAATCAAAAGTTATTAAAAACCATTATGTAAAATACTCTAAAGCACATTTCCAATCTAAAGAAAGTATACCAAAAGAGATTTATTACTCTTCAGAAGGCTTTAAGGGCTATATACAGGCAAGTACCGTCTGGGATATGGGAGATCATTTCGCAACACTATATTCCGGAACCGTTATTCGATGTTAGATGTGTGTAAAATATAAAGGAAAGAAGGGAAAAGTTGTGAAAAAATTTTTGCCAATTGTTGCGTTATTAGGCATGCTGAGTTTTGGAGTACAGGAAATGAATGTAAGAGCTGATACTTATCATAGGAGCGATTCAAAAGTTAGTTTTTGGGATTCAAAAAGGAAGGGTACTAATTTTATGAATAGTACGTCATTACCTGGAAACTATAAAAGTGCGAAAGAAGCTAATATTGAATATGTTCGTTTAGCACCTGATAAATGGGCAAAGGATAAAGATTTTCTATTTGAGGATAAACCGGATACTTCTGGAAAGGATTTTCTGATAGGTAATGCAGATAACTATCAGGGATTAGTAAAGGAGGATCTAGGAAAATTAAAAGCTGATTTAGATGCCGCACAATCGCAAGGAATGAAAGTTGTTCTTACAATGTTATCCTTACCTGGTGATCGATGGCGCCAATTTAATAATAATAAGAATGACGACAGAATATGGGAAGAAGAGAAGTATCAAGAACAGGCAACTCAATTTTGGAAGGACCTTGCTTTGGAACTAAAAGATCACCCCGCAGTGGTTGGTTATAATATTATAAATGAACCACATCCAGAAACAGCTAAAAATAATAGATATAATGATTTTTGGACGGAAGATTACGAGAAATGGTATGCAAAAGTGAAGGGAACGACAGCGGACTTAAACAGATTTTATCAAAAGGTGATCAATTCCATTCGTGAAGTAGACCAAGAAACACCGGTTATCTTAGATTCAGGTTTATATGCAACTCCATGGGCCTTTAAGTATTTAAAACCAGTAAAGGATAAAAAAACACTTTACGCATTTCATATGTATGAACCATATGAATTAACGAGCCAAGGTGAAAAACAAAACAAGGGATATCAATATCCAGGATTGGTAAAAGTAGGAGATTTAGAGAAACCTGTAATGTGGAATAAACAGGGATTAGAGAAATTTTTGAAGCCAATCCAACAATGGTCTAAGAAAAATCATGTACCATCTAATCGAATTATTGCAGAGGAGTTTGGAATTAACCGTACTGTTCCAGGAGCTACCCAATACATGCAAGATCTTATTTCTATCTTCAACCAAAAAGGTTGGCATAAATCATTCTATGCATTCCGTGAAGACACATGGATGGGGATGAATTATGAATTGGGAACAGGAAAAATAAAATGGGACGAAGAGGGTAAACCGATGCGTCAAGATAATTCACTCTGGGATGTAATTAAAAAAGATTTACAGGTGCAGAGATAGATGATAAAGAAGTTTACTAGAGTAGTATTAATTACAGTTATACCAATTGGTATTATTACCGGTTGTGGTACTAATGAAAAAACTAAGAAACCAGAATCGAAAGCAGTACAAACTGAGAAATCGGACTATTGGGATTACTCATATGGTAGCGCGGGTATATTAGTAAGTGCAAAAGCGAAAGAACGTCAACAATACGAGATTGGGTATATTGATGTTAACATGTTAATTGGAATTGATGAAAATATTGAGGACTGTATTACTTTGGATAATAAAGAAGAAGCAAGCCAGATTTGGAAACAACTAGAGCGTGGATCTATTATTGAGGTGCAATATGGTAAGGATCGTAATGATATCGTAGGCGTGCAATTCGTACGGGATCGTAAGCCATACGAAATTAGTGACAAATTTGATCGGAATACGATAAATGAGATTGTCAGACAAGTTAAAGGTAATTTGTAAATGACTTCTACTAAATTAAACCTATTATTATCCGAGAAAAAAAGAGCAGTTTTAGACGCAGTATTAAAAGAAGATTCTTTAGGAGGAGTTACCAAAAAAATTCCTAATCGAGAAAATCCGCTTAAAGCCGCAATGTCATTTTCACAAATGCGACTTTGGTTCGTAGAGCAATTCCAGCAAAAAACAACAGCCTATAATGTTCCTATGGCTTTACATATAAAAGGATCGCTAAAAGTTGAAGTACTTGAGCAATCCTTAAATGAAATTATTCAAAGACATGAAGCGTTAAGAACAACAATAACGCTTGAAGAAGGAGAACCAGTTCAAAATATTAATCAAGACTTTCATATTCCAATGATAAGCAGTGATTTAAAAGAAATGTCGAATGATGAGCAGTGGGAAAAAATTTATGAAGAAGTTAATAAGCCATTTTGCCTTATAAATGATCCTTTAATTAGAATTAATTTATTCAAGACTTGTGAAGAAGAACATATTCTTCTTTTTGTCATGCACCATATGATTATTGATGGATGGTCAATGGGAATCATAATTAAAGAACTAGAACAGCTTTATAGTTCATACTTACAAGGTAAACCATCTCCGTTGAAAAATCTTCCTGTACAGTTTGGCGATTTTTCTGAATGGCAACGTAATCAAATTGAAAATGGAAATATGAATCACCAATTAGAATATTGGAAGAAGCAATTATCAGGAGCACCTGCGCTTCTAGAATTACCGACTGATTTACCAAGGCCGACCGTTCAAACTTTTAATGGTGCAAGTCATAAATTCACAATTTCAAAAGATCTTGTAGAGAAAATAAATAATTTAAGTAAACAAGAAGGCGCAACGTTGTTTATGTCATTGTTAGGAGCTTTTCAAATTTTCTTAGGCCGTTATTCACGTCAAGAAGATATTTGTGTGGGTACTCCTATTGCAAACAGAACGAACAGTAATTTAGAAGAGTTAGTTGGATATTTTGCCAATACACTTGTTCTTCGCGGAGATCTTTCTGAAAATATTACTTTCCGTGAGTTCTTGAAGCAAACACGTGATATGTCACTGGATGCATTTGCAAATCAAGACATACCTTTTGAAAAATTAGTAGAAGTTTTAAAACCAGAGAGGGATTCGAGTTATAGTCCACTTTTCCAGGCTATGTTTGTGTTACAGAATTCATTTAACCTACAATCTGAGTTGACGGAATTTTCGACTAGTTATGAAGTGTTAGATAGCAAAGCATCTAAAGTAGATTTAACACTTACTTTTACTCCAAATCAAGACGGCTTGGTGGGAGTTCTAGAGTATAATACAGACTTATTTAAATCAGAAACAATTTTACAAATGACAACATATTATGTAACCTTATTAGAAAATATTTTAAAGAATCCAGATGGAGAAATTTGGTCTTTATCCTTGCTTCAAGAATCAGAGCAAAAGGCATTAATTAATGATTGGAATTCAAATCTAAAGGATTATACTTGCGATCAACCCCTTCATGTATTGTTTGAACAGCAGGTTAAGCTTACACCTGATGCTATAGCCGTGGTATTTGAGGATCAGCGTTTAACATATAGTGAACTTAATAGCCGCAGTAATCAGCTCGCTCATTTTCTACAGAAGAATAATGTGAAAAGCGAGACGAAAGTGGGGGTTTATTTAGAACGCTCTATGGAAATGGTTATCAGCATTTTGGGAATCCTTAAAGCGGGTGGAGCTTATGTCCCGATTGATCCTGCATATCCACAAGATAGAATCACATATATGTTGGAGGACTCAAAAATACCACTTTTAATTAGTAAAGGAAGTAATGCATCTGACCTACCAGAGCATAACGCTAAACTAATTCAATTAGATAACGATTGGTCATTAATCGCCCAAGAGAGTAAGGAAAACACTATAAATAATGTCACTCCAGATAACTTAGCGTATATTATTTACACTTCGGGATCAACCGGTAAGCCAAAAGGAACACTGGTAGAGCATGGTAATGTAGTACGACTCTTTAAATCGACGGAAAAATGGTATAACTTTAGTAATCAAGATGTGTGGTCAATGTTCCATTCATTCGCATTTGATTTTTCTGTATGGGAGCTATGGGGGGCATTACTTTATGGAGGACGTCTAGTAGTTGTACCATATATGGTTAGTCGATCTCCTGAAGCTTTTTATGAGTTATTGTGCAATGAAGCAGTTACGGTACTTAATCAGACACCATCTGCTTTCCGTCAACTTATGCAAGAGGATGAAAAGTATGCTGGCGATAAGTTGTCCCTTCGCTATGTTATCTTTGGTGGAGAGGCGCTAGATTTGGCTAGTTTAAAACCTTGGTATGAACGTCATGGGGACCAAAAACCATTATTGGTAAATATGTATGGTATCACAGAAACAACAGTTCATGTTACCTATCGACCACTTTCATGGGCAGATGTTCGAAATCCTCAAGGGAGCATAATTGGAATTCCTATTCCAGATTTATCTGTATATGTGTTAGACCAAAACTTGAAACCAGTTCCGGATGGTATTTCAGGTGAAATGTATGTTGGTGGCGCTGGTGTTACACGAGGCTATTTAAATCGATTAGATTTAACTCAAGAACGATTCATTACAAATCCGTATAGCTCTGATGCTAATTCAAGGCTTTATAAAAGTGGTGATTTAGCACGTTATACGATGAATGGTGAGCTTGAATATTTAGGACGAATTGATCAGCAAGTCAAAATTCGAGGATTCCGAATGGAAATAGGTGAAATTGAATCGGTTATTAGTGCTTTTCCAACCATCCGAGAAGTAGTGTTGACAGTGCATGAAGATGAAAATCATGACAAACGTTTAATTGCTTATATCGTTCCTTTAATAAATCAAGAAATCTCTATAAATGAATTACGTGCCTTTATGAAAGAAACATTACCAGATTATATGATCCCATCTGTATTTATTAATTTAGATACACTACCATTGACTACAAATGGGAAGGTTGATCGTAAAGCTCTACCTGCGCCTGATACAAGTAACTTTATGGTAGAGTCTGGTCAAGTTGCTCCTCGTAATACATTGGAGATGGAGTTAGTTGGAATATGGGAAGATCTTCTAAATATAAGTCCAATTGGTGTGACTGATAATTTCTTTGATCTTGGCGGGCATTCTGTACTGGCTGTTAAACTTATGTCGCTAATTGCACGGAAATTTAATAAAAAATTACCAATATCTGTACTGTTTGAAGGGCAAACAATTGAGCATTTAGCGCAACTTATTAGTGGGAATGATGATTTCATGCCAACGTCACCTCTAGTTGCTATTAATGCTAAGGGTTCACTTCCTCCAATTTATATTGTACATCCAGCTATGGGACAAGTTATGTGTTTTGCAGATTTAGCTCGTGACCTTGGTCCAGATCAATCGGTTTATGGATTACAGTCTGTAGGTCTTTATGGTGAACGAGAACCATTTTCTGATTTGGAGGAAATGGCGGCATATTATGTTGAAGCAATTAAAAAACATCAACCTGAAGGGCCGTATTTAATAGGGGGATATTGTGTTGGTGGAACTGTTGCATATGAAATGGCATATCAACTTCAAAAACAAGGAGAGACAGTAGATACACTAGCAATTATGGATATTTGTCCTCCAAGTGTAAATCCTGAATTAGATGATGCTTATATGGTTTGGTTCTTTGGTGATACGCTGTTAAATAGTTTTAGTATGAAATTGGAGCAACTTTCAATAGAGGAATTACGAAATATGAGTGATGAAGGTCACTTGCAGTATCTAATGGATTTATGTAAGAGAGCAAATATCGTAAACGCTGATTTTACAACTGAACAGATGGAAAGCTGGCTTCGTACTTGGAAATCTACGCTGCGTGCTGTAAATGGTTATCAAGCAAAAATGGGACCTCTTCCTATTACGTTCTTCGAAGCAGTAGATGGAGAATATGACGGTATGGATTGGAGTCGTCATACATCAGAAAAGGTCGAAGTAGTTCAAGTAGATGGAGATCACTTTACAATGTTGCGTGATCCTCATGTAAGTAGTTTAGCAAAAGGTTTACAAAAAACACTTGAGAAAGTTAGTTCAAAAGTTATTAATTAAGTGTTCCAGTTTTACTGTACCACCTCAATATTCTTTGAAGCTGGAGACTCTTTACTTGCTACAAGAGTTAATACAAGGGTACAAGAGGTATTCGGAATAAATATTCCACTACGTCATATTTTTGATGCACCAACTGTGGCAGAGTTTTCGAAATTGATTTCAGAGCTGCCCGATATTGGAGAAAAAGTTAAGAAAGTATCGAAAATGTTAATCAAAATATCTGAATTATCAGATGAAGAAACAGAAGCATTGCTTATGAAAAAGGGAGAGTAATTGTATGAAGAGAATGGAAAATACGGAGTAGAGGTAAAAGAGTTATCTCCGAATTGGGGAGCGTTAGCTTTCGATATTTACAATAAAAATGGTGAAAGAGAACAAATGGATATCCGTAAATTCACACAAGATGTTAGCGAATATGAAGAAGAAAATGCAGCAACAAAAAGTCCGAATAAATTAGTTCAGACGATTTTTACCGATCAAAGTAAAACAAAAGCAAATGATGAATTGTTAGCTGAAGATAAAAAATTACGGGAAAGTAATCAAACTGGAAGGAGAAAATGCGAAGACGGTTTATGAGTGATAGGTGCAATTGGTAAGAAGAGTGAAAAAATTAATCTAAGAAAAAATAAGTCGTGGATCTACTTAACAATTATCAACTTTTTATTTTTTGATTTTTTCGCTTTCTTGACATCTAAAATATACATGCCAAACGATGAAAAGCTATTCCATACAGAGACAAATAAAGTAATTAAGTTGTCGGGTATGGGGAAATTGATTGTAGAACAAAGGGAATACAATCCACACAAAAACTTTATACAAATTCATTTTCGATTAGAAGGATATGAGGAAACAGGAATTACCTGTCAAAGTATTGTATGAATGAGCGAAGAACTTTTACAACAATTCTATCCAACTGATAAATACGAATTAGGAGATACGTATAAAGCGAAACCAATAGAAATGAACCCGATAAAGAGGAGGTAAATGATTCCGCTAAGAGTATATGAGCTTTATTCTCTTCTCTTTTATTTTATCTTTGCACCAGAACAAGAAAAACAGTTAAAACTTTCAAATGAATTACTAACAAAACAAAATGAAAACTTAAAAAACGACTGGATAAGGTGCTTCCTTCCGCACAAGAACAACAGAGAAGGGCGTACTTATCGACAGCTGAAACGTTTATACAATTATCATTTCACAGAGAAAAAGAAGGGTACAGAGAGCGGAAAGAAAAAGAAAAATCCATTATGAATGGAAGAACGAGGCCTTTCGATAGCTCACCCAACGATTATGCGTTGGGTCCATCAATATGGTCCTGAGTTAGATAAGAGAATCCGGCGTCATCTCAAGCAGAGCAATGGCTCGTGGAGAGTAGATGAAACATACATAAAAGTAAAAGGGCAATGGATGTATTTGTATCGTGCAGTTGATTCAAAAGGGAATACCACTGATTTTTACTTAAGTAAAAATAGAAATACCAAATCAGCCAAGCACTTTTTCAAAAAAGCCTTGGTTTTTTCGCATGTATCCAATCCTCGTGTCATTACTGTAGATAAGAATCCAGCTTATCCAGTAGCAGTTGAGGAGTTAAAAAAAGAAAAAAAGATGTCAGAAGGCATCCAAATAAGACAAGTAAAATATTTTAACAACATTGTGGAACAGGACCATCGGTTCATTAAGAGGCGAGTCCTTCATATGTTAGGGTTCAAGTCTTTTGACACAGCTACATCCATTCTTTCGGGAGTAGAAGCCATGCGTATGATCAAAAAAGAACAGATTAATTTACGGGATCAGTCTGCCCAAAATCAGAAAGAATTTATCCATCAATTGTTTGTGATTGCAGCATAAATGATTCTAGAAAAAATTCATAAGGATCTAAATGATAAGGGCATTGCTAATAGACAGCTTGTAACAATGTTTGATACCAGTCATTCTAAAATAAATGAATCATTTGCTAGAAAAAGAGAATTTGATTTTTATATTTACACTGAAATATTAAATATGTGGTTCTGGTGCAGAAAATCTCTTATACTTGGACATACTGATCCTACTACTCTAAAAAGGGAGCATGATCAGTATGGGAAACCAAAATTTGTTCAAATGGAAACATTATCAGCCGGAGATCATCCTTCTTACAGTGAGATGGTACCTACGGTATAAATGGCTAAACCTTTCGTTATAAAGAACAAACGTAGTTTAAATGGTGAAACAACAACTCCAGTATTAGTAACAATTAAAGCGTGGCAAAAATTAGTGGCAGCTTTAGAAGGCAAATACTATAGCTTTAAAGATACATATTTAGAAGATATCGTAAATTCAATGTCTTACGAGGAACGAATCGCAGACGAAGAGGGGTTTGTTGAAAAAGCCAAACCATCTTTTTCACTTCAAATGAAAAATCTCTTTACAAAAGCAAATGGTAGAAAGCATAAGCTATATGGTATTACTAATGCAGATCTAGAAGTATTTCTATTTCTACATAAAAAATGTAATACATATGGTGAACTTTCGCATGTTTCCATTCACATGCTTTGGGAAGACTACAAAAACTATAAAGAAGCATTTGCGCATATTCATCATTCACAATTCTATGTTGCGTTGAAAAAGCTTAGCTTACACAACATCATTGAAATTGAGAATGAATACAGTGGTAAATATAAAATTACATTAACTGATTTTATGAACAAGGAAACGAATAAAGCGAATCCTTACACGTTTATCAGTCCAATTGTATTTACAAAAGAGTTCTTCGATTTATCTATTGCTGCTAAAAAGCTATTTATTGATATCGTAATGCAGCAAAAACGAGAAACTACTTTGAAACGTTCACTATATAAATTTGATGAACAAGGACAACAAACTCATTTTGGCGGTATGTATCGCTTCTTACATAAGAAATACCCACATCAGATACGTTCTGTAATGGCTGAATTAACAACTAAATCAACTGCTACTGGATCTTCTTTGTTTAAAATTTGCAAATTAGAAAAAGGGAAAAAGAATAAAAAGCAGTATACAACACTGTATTTATCTGTACACCCTGATTACCTGTGTAATAAGGAAGTAGGAGAAGAGTATCGTGATCCGTTTACACCAAGACTTACATATAAACGTAAAGCCAAGTTCATTGAAGAATCATTAGTTGAAATGAATATTGCAGAATTTACAAAAGATATAAACCAATTTGTAAATGTCTTAAAACATTCCTGTCATCGTCAAATCCGCCAAGTAATTCGTGGATTACGCGAAATGATTGATAGACAAGAGGGTTTCCCTAAAAATCTTGTTTATACGCTAAGTAAATTATTAAAGCAGTCTTCTCAATATCGCGTATTAGATACGGCTGCCAAAACAGGTGTTTATTCTCTGATTACACATAATGTACCGAGAGACAAACAAGAAGATGCGATATTTAAATTTGGTACTCACTTTGCTATATATTCATTGCAAAATGTTAAAAAGTTATTCTGTAAAGCGCATGACCTTCTTCATTCTACATATGCGGTTCCCGTGACTGAAGAAGCATACCATCGTAATTATATGCAGTATCAAGAGGAAACACTATTTAGGAAATATGCTTTTGAGCAAGGAGTAAATGTTAACGCCTATACTGCATTGGAAATTGAAATTCGTGAATTATTAAAATCTAATGGTCATAAAGAACATCAAATTCCAAGTGATATTCGCGAACTGTTCATTGAAAAAATTGATAGATTGCCTAAGGAAAAAATCCGCGTAATTGAAGTTCCTAAAGACTTTAATTTAATCGATTTTCTTCATTCCTTAGAAGCCTATTACCGTAAAAATAGTGAAACACCATGCACGGTAGATCAGCTGCTTCCTGCAATGTAATTGATTAAGAAAAGAAAACAGCAGAAACGAAAGAAAGCAGCGAAACCGAAGATTAGAAGTAAAGAAGTTATATATGACGGTATAAAATTCGATAGCCAAACAGAATGTGACTATTATAAGTACCTAAAAACAAAGGATGACGTCTTGAAAATAGATGTTCATCCCGAATATGAACTAATCCCAACATTCATGATTAAGAGCAGTATAACCAAGTCAGGTAAGTCGAAAAAGTCAGCTATGAGGTTTACACCTGATTTTAAAGTAACGCACTCAGACGGGACTATTAAAAACTTGAAACGGTTTAGCTTTATGGTGGCAAGTTTATTCTCAACAAAAAATGCCTATGGATTGGCAGGTTTTATCTAAATGTTTGAAGAACGGAAGCTTTACGGTCGTCCTGTCTATCAATTGAAATATCTAGGAGAAACCGTTGCGATGTGCAGTCGTAAATGGGGACGTTGGGAAGTGCGTGGTGTTGTATTTAACACATATATATCAGCTAAAACGAAATATGAATCTATCAAAGTTTTCGAAGAACAATATAGAGTATATCTAAGAGGTACGGAATAAGTGAGAGGATTTGAATTTGAAATGATAGATAATTTTTGGCGTGATTTACCACAACCATTTTTCGTACTTGCACCAATGGAAGATGTGACAGACGTTGTTTTCCGTCACGTAGTAAGTGAAGCAGGTCGTCCAGACGTATTCTTCACAGAGTTTACAAACTCGGATAGCTATTGCCATCCAGAAGGTATGAAAAGTGTACGTGGCCGTTTAATTTTTACAGAAGATGAACAGCCAATTGTGGCACATATTTGGGGAGATAACCCTGAATATTTCCGTCAAATGAGTATTGGCATGGCAGAGCTAGGATTTAAAGGTATTGATATTAATATGGGCTGTCCTGTACCGAACGTGGCATCAAGAGGAAAAGGTAGTGGACTTATTCTGCGTCCAGACGTTGCGGCAGAACTTATCCAAGCAGCGAAAGCGGGCGGATTACCTGTCAGCGTAAAAACACGACTTGGCTTTAAAGAGTTAAGCGAGTGGGAAGATTGGTTAACACATATTTTCAAACAAGATATTGCAAACCTTTCGATTCATTTACGCACAAGAGAAGAAATGAGCCAAGTAGATGCGCATTGGGAACTAATTCCGGAAATTAAAAAATTACGTGACCGCATTGCACCAAATACGTTAATAACAATCAACGGAGACATCCCTGACCGTAAAACTGGGCTGGAACTTGCTGAAAAATATGGTATTGATGGCGTTATGATTGGGCGAGGTATTTTTAAAAATCCGTTTGCTTTCGAAAAAGAGCCGAGAGAGCATAGCAGTAAAGAACATCTAGATCTTTTAAGACTACAACTTGATCTTCAAGATCAATATGCAGAAGTACTACCACGCTCAATCACAGGGCTTCATCGCTTCTTCAAAATTTATGTAAAAGGCTTCCCTGGAGCTGCTGAACTAAGAAACCAATTGATGAGCACGAAATCAACGAATGAAGTGCGTGCATTGCTTGATAAGTTTGAGGCGAGTGTGAATGTAGTAGAAGGTAGTGAAACAGTGTAAATGTTAAGTGATCAGGCGAGATATTCTAGGCTCGCGAATATAACAAAAATAATAAATACAAAATTAGAACTACGTGAAGTATTGCAGCGTGTAACAATGGCGATATCAGAGGAGATTGTTAGGTGCAACGCTGTTGGAATTTATTTACCCCAGGAAGATGGAACATTTAGAGGGTTTGCAGGAAAACCAGAGACCATAAATAGTGTAACGCTCGATACGCAAGTAATTGATCCTGAAATAGACTTACTGGCAAAAGAAGTTATTGAAACCAAAAAAACGATCTATATCCCTGATACCTCAAAGGATCATCGGCTGGATCCGAGACCAGTTGATGCGTTCAAAATTAAGTCCTTATTAGCCTTGCCTATCTCATTTGGGCAAGAGTTATTTGGTCTGGTTTTTTTATTTGATTATGGAACTCCAATGAACTTAACAGGTTCAGAAATTCAAAGTGTTGAAGCTTATGTAAATATGGCTGCGGTCGCAATTCAAAACGCAAATAATTTAACACAAAAGGAAAACCTTATTGCCGAGAAGCAGTTGTTACTAAATGTTACCCGTGATTTATCAATGTGTTCCTCGATACAGGAGAGTTTTGATAAATGTTTTTTTTACTTAGGACAGATTTTAGAGAGTAAAAACGTGGCTGCCCACCTTTTAGACCCCCTAGAGAAAACAACGATTAAAACAGCGAAGTTAAGCAAGGACTGTGATTGGACAGAAGCAGATTGGCTGGAGAAAAGCTATGAAGCCAAGATCCAAGAGGTTATTCAAACAAAAAATATAGATAGTAAGGGTCTACTGATGATTCCATTAGTTTCAATGGGAGAAGTATTAGGGGTAATCGTCGTTGGCAAAGAGGGAAAAGCTCACAATTATGATAATTCCCAAATACAACTGGCAAAATCTATCGTTGATGCCACAGCTCCTACTTTTTCAAACTTGTTATATATGGATCGACTTGAAAGTATGGTGGAAGAGCGAACGAGAGAACTAGCTGCTGCTAATGAAAAAGTTACAAGTGTGATTGAAAGTATTACGGATGGATTCTTTACTTTGAATAATAAATGGGAATTTACGTACGTAAATAAGCATCAATATTTTCCACAAAGAAAAACAGCAAAAGATGTATTAGGCAAGAATATACGGGAGGTTTTTCCAAGTAGCGTCGACACAGTTATGTATAAGGAATTTCATCGTGCAATGTCAGAGCGAACTACAGTTCATTTCGAATTTCTTTCTATCTCTGATGAATATTGGTACGAAGTTAGTGCATACCCGTATGATGATGGTATTTGTTGTATTTTTAAAAACATAACGGAAAAAAAGCAATATGAGCAGGAATTGAAAAGGTTATCAAACATAGATTTAATAGGGCAAATGGCAGCAGGTATTAGCCATGAGATTAGAAATCCGATGACAACAGTACGAGGATTTTTGCAGTTATTAAAGGAAGAGAACATCTATGAGAAACATAATAATTACTTTGATTTAATGATAGAAGAACTTGACCGCTCCAATTCTATTATTACTGAATTTCTCTCAATGGGTAATACAAAGAAATCGGATTTGCAGATGTTAGATTTAAATTTAATTATCCATGATACGATTCCTTTAATAAAGATTGATACGCATAATCAAAATAAATATATTCAAGTCGATACAAATGACATTCCGGAATTACTTTTAAATCGTAATGAGATACGGCAATTATTAATAAACCTATACCGTAATGGCTTAGAAGCGATGAGCACAGGGAAAGTTCTAACCATCAGTACCTACAAGGAAGGTCAAACTTGTGTGGTGCTTGCAGTGCGTGATCAAGGAAAAGGTATCAGGCCTGAAGTATTAGAGAAACTGGGTACTCCATTTTACACGACCAAAGATAATGGAACTGGATTGGGGTTAGGTATATGTTATGCCATTGCTGCCCGTCATAATGCAAAAATAGAAATTCAAACAGGATCGGAAGGCACGACTTTTTTTGTTAAATTTAATTATGCAAATAATAAACAATAAATGGGACTTGTGTTTTACGTTCAGGCGTTGTTGCAAGGTATTGAAACTAGTGGTGCGTTTCCATTACCGGGAACATTGTCTGTTCCGAAGGGGAAGGGTCCTTTCCCAGCGGTTATTCTTGTTCAAGGATCTGGAGCAACCGATCAGGATGAAACAGCGTTTGCTTTAAAACCATTTCGCGATTTAGCTGAAGGTCTTGCCTCGAAAGGAATTGCTGTCCTTCGCTATAATAAACGAACTTATGAACATGGATTGAAAACACAATCCAGTCCTTTTTATACAGTGGATAAAGAGACAACAGATGATGCTCTTCTTGTGACTCATTTTCTTAAAAATGAACCTCTGATAGATAAGAATCAAATTTATATTCTTGGTCATAGTCAAGGTGGAATGATGCTTCCGAAAATGATTGAAAAAGACCAAAATCAAAATATTGCTGGGGCGATTGTGATGGGAGGACCAGCCCGTACAATTCAAGATGTTGTTTTAGATCAATTTGAGTATCTTTTTTCTATTGGAGCAATGAAACCGGATGAATATAAATTTTACAAATCGCAATTTGAATTATTAAATGATCCCAATTTCTCTAGTCAAAATCCTCCAAAAAATTTTCATTTAGGATCAGCAGTATTTTGGGATTCTATTCGTAAAATTAAAGCAGCAGAAATGTCAAAAGAACAAAAGACACCGCTTCTTATTATTCAAGGAGAAAGAGACTATCAAGTTCAATCGAAAATCGAAATTCCTCTTTGGAAAGAACAATTAAAAGAACGAGATAACGTTGATTATCGACTATATCCAAAGTTAAATCACTTCTTTACAGAAGGAGATGGGGAATTAAGTAAACCGGATGAATATTATAGTCCTGCTAATATCCCTGAGTATGTAATAAATGATATTGCTACTTGGGTGCAAGGAAGATCGAAATAAATGTTTGTTTGTAAAGTCGGATATATGGCTATCCGTAAAGCACGCACTCGTAAAAAGGGAACGAACAACAATCAAAGTCATACTTACTATTTTGATATTGAAAAATGTAAAGGATGTCCATTGAAAACTGGGTGTTATAAAGAGGGCGCGAGAAGTAAAACGTATTCTGTCACGATTAAATCTACAGAACATAAAGAACAACAGGCATTTCAAGAAAGTGTATATTTCAAAGAAAAGGGGAAAGAGCGTTACAAAATAGAAGCGAAAAATAGTGAACTGAAGCACAGACACGGGTATGATGTGGCATCTTCCTCGGGTCTCGTTGGCATGCAAATGCAAGGTGCAATGGCTATATTCGCTGTTAACTTAAAACGAATTATGACCCTATTAAAAGAAAAAAAGTAAGTGGAAATTGCACTGGAAAAGGATTTGATTACAAGTAAATCGATTATTGTTGACGCTACGCATACAAAAGCACGCTTTAATCAGAAATCACCGAGAGCATTTTTAGTGGAAAAATCAAAACTACTTCGCAAAGCTGTTTATCAAATCGATGAAAAAATAAAAGAAAAGTTTCCGCCCAAAACAACAACGAACGATTTAGGAGACGAACTCAAATACTGCCAAAAAGTCATTGAAGTGGTTGAAAAAGAAGAAGTCATCCGTGAATATCCAAATATAAAAGAAAAGCTCAACTATTTAAATGAAATTGTAGAAGATCACCAAGAACACCTTCAATTCTCACAAGATCCTGATGCACGAATTGGGCATAAAACAGCTGACTCCTCTTTCTTTGGATATAAAACACATATTGCGATGAACGAAGAACGTATCATTACAGCTGCCGTGATTACAACGGGTGAAAAAAGCGATGGAAAATACCTTCAAACATTAATTGAAAAGAGTCAGGAAACAGGGATGGAAATCGATACAATTATTGGAGATACCGTTTATTCAGAGAAAGGGAATATTCAATATGCGAACGAACATAACTTACAATTAGTATCAAAATTAAATCCAAATATTACACAAGGTAAACGCCAAAAAGAAGATGAATTTAAGTTCAATAAAGATGCCGGTATGTATGTTTGTTTGTAAATGATTTCCAATCAACAATCTCTTAATCTTAGTCCATTCATGGCAATTTATGATATCGTCGTCCCGAAAGATAATATGCTTCGTCAATTTAATGAAATGGTGGATTTTTCTTTTGTCTTAGAAGAATTGAAGGATAAATATTGTCTCGATAACGGCCGTAATGCAGTGCCGCCCGTTCGTATGTTTAAATATTTATTATTAAAATCTATTTTTGATTTATCCGATGTAGATGTTGTAGAACGCTCAAAATACGATATGTCCTTTAAATATTTCTTAGATATGGCACCAGAAGATATGGTGATCGATCCTAGTTCATTAACGAAGTTTCGTAAGCTTCGTCTAAACGATGTAGGGTTACTTGACATGCTCACCCAAAAACAGTGGAAATTGCACTGGAAAAGGATTTGAATGACGAAACCCAATATTGGTCAAGCGGCTAGTGGCATTGCTACTGTAACGAATCCAAATGGTGCAAACATTTATAACAATCCTAATGAACAAGCAAATATTTTGGGAATTGTATCAACTGGAATGTATTTACCGTTTTTAAGGAGATATCCGGATGAGAATGGTAACTGGTATGAAGTTACTTTGCTAGATGGAAACAAAGGATGGCTTTTCGGAGCTGAAGCTAACATTCAAGTCACTCCTACTAATATAGCTCCACTTCCATTATCAATTTTAAATGAGGCTATTATCACCATCGATCCTGGCCATGGAGGCTCAGCCTCTGGTGCTATAAGTGCGGATGGGACGTATGAAGAGAAGAACGCCAATTTAGATATTGCTCTTAAGCTTGAAAATCTTTTAAGAGATGAAAATAATATTGAAAACATTTGGATGACAAGAACGGATGATCGAGATGTCAGTCTTGCGTATCGAGCTGATTTAGGTACAGCAAGCGGAGGGCATCTTTTCATCAGTATCCATAATAATTCTAATTCTTCTACATCGCATGGTACAGAAACCTATTATCAATGTGGAAAAGAACAGACAGCGGCAGTAAAGCAGAAAAGCATTTTATTAGCGGGGCAGGTACAGAATCATTTGTTGACATCTATCGGAAATAACGGTTGTGCACAACCAAGTGATCGAGGAGTACAGTGCAGATTATCCGGAAAAAATTATTATTATTATGTTTTGCGTAATACATTCATCCCCGCTATTATTGCGGAATGTATTTTTATATCTAATCCTATTGAAGGTGCTTGCTTAGAGAATGAAAATTTCCGCTTAACTTTGGCACAAGCTATTCGTGATGGGATTATTGCTTATTTGACTACCTAAATGGATAACCTACTATTGAAAAAAGATTTAACGACGGATCAAATGGTACTTGTTACTTCAGAGTTTGAGAAAAAGAAAAAATCAAAAGGACTCGCTTACCTAATTTGGTTTTTCCTAGGCGGACTTGGTGGACACCGCTACTACGCGCGTGATTTTGGTATGGCAATCGCTATGACACTGACTCTAGGCGGACTTGGTATTTGGGCTTTAATCGATGTTTTCTTTATTGGAAGCCGAATTGGTAAGAAAAATGAAATGTTAGAACGTGAAATTATTATGAAAGTTAAAAAGATGACTGCTTCAAAACGTTTATCTTCATAATTGACAATAAACATAGAGGAAATATATCGAGAAATATTAGATGGCAAAAGAAAAAGTTTTCCTCCTGGTACATGGAGCGAAGATGTAAAGGGAGAAATGAAAAGGAGAACAACGCAATATTTAATTGAGGATGTTTTAAAATGGAGCGATGAGGATATTAAAGAAAAATGGAACCAGAATCTCATCATAAAATTTAAATTATCTAGTGTCATGCAGGCTTATCGTAGTAGTCCATATGAGATGTTAAACGCAGCATATCCCAAACGATTTGAACCATGGGAGTTAAAGTATATTCCTAAATACTTTTGGACATATGAAAAAGGGATGAAAATATTAAGGGAAATAATTGAAGAAAAAGAAAGATTAACAGAGTATCAATTACTAAATAAGTATGATTTGAAGTGGTTAACAGAAAATAAACTGGGCGAGGTATGTTCGAACTATTTTAATGGTAGCCCCTATCAAATGTTGAATGCAGCATATCCCGATCGATTTAAAGAGTGGGAATTGAAATGTGTCCCTAAGAATTTTTGGACTATGGAAAAAGGGGTGTTGGCCTTACGTTGGTGGATTGAGAAAAAAGAAAAATTAACCAAAGAAGACGTACTTGATGTGTATAGTGGGGAGTGGTTAAGAGAAAGAAATTTAGGTACACCACTGTTGAAGTATTGGAATAGAAACGCTTATCAGATGTTAAATGCAGTATATCCCAATCAATATCGAGAATGGGAATTAAAAAAAGTTTCTAATAAATTTTGGAACGATAAAGAAAAGAGTTTAAAGATTTTTAAGCAGATTATCAAAGAAAAGGGCATGTCTCACGACGATATAAAGAAACATTACAGTTTGAAGTGGATTGTAAATAACAGGTTGAGGACACCGCTCATGCGATTTTGGTCGGATAGCCCCTATAAGATGTTAAATGAGGCGTATCCAAATCAATTTAAAGAATGGGAATTAAAAGTAGCGCCTAATAGATTTTGGGAAAAAGAGAAAGCGAAAAAAATAATTAAGGATGAAATAGATAAAGCAGGGATATCTGTTTCACAGCTATTAAAAACAGGAGGAAGAAAATGGATGTTGAAAAACAAATTGAGTACACCTTTTAATAAATATTGGGGGGGCAGTACATGTAAGATGTTAAAAGAAATATATCCGAAAGACTTTGAAGCGGAAAATAGTAAGCGAGTGTACTAAATGAAAAAACAGTATGATGAAATGTTTAAAAAGCAATGTGTTGAATTGGTGGTTAAAGAAGGGCGTACAATTTCCAGTATTCAAAGAGAATTTGATCTGGGGAACGGGACACTAAATGCACGGATAAAAAAATATTCTTCCCCCACTTTTGGATAATTGTATACAGCTGGATTGAAGTCAAAAGTTGTCACTTATTATAAGAAAAAAAAGCAAAAACATCTTACATTTCCGAATGTACTAGAGCGATCATTTAAACCTGGTACGAAAGACATCCCAACTATTGTATGTGATATCACAGAGTTTCGTTTAATGAATGGAATGAAAGTATATTTTTGTACCGCATTAAATATTAGCACCCGACGGGTGCTTGGATATTCGTTGGATACTCGCCAAGATGCTCAGTTAGTAAAAGATACAATTCAACAAGTCCGAAACATATATGGAAATCAAAAAAAGATTTTATTTCATAGTGATCAAGGATCACAATTTACTAGTTATACAGTTACTGATTTTTGTAACCAACATATGATTCAGCAAAGTATGTCCCGTAAGGGGAACTGTTGGGATAAAGCAGTAATAGAATCGTTTTTTAGTATCTTTAAACGTGAATGCTTGCATGGAGAAAAACTCATTTCTCTTTCTCAAGTCAATCAATTAGTGACCGAATTTATTTATATGTACTATCATTCCGTTCGTCCTCACTCATCATTAAATGGAATGGCTCCTTATCAATATTCAAAAGCGATTACGTAAATGGAATGGCTCCTTATCAATATTCAAAAGCGATTACGTAATCTAATTTGTGTTCCAGTTTTTCTTGACCAGGTCATTGAATCATGTGATCTATTAATTTTAGATGAACTAGGTTATGTACCGTTTCAAAAACAAGGAGCGGAGCTCCTATTCCATATTATTGCCGACTGTTATGAGCAAAAAAGCGTAATTGTTACTTCGAATTTAGAGTTTGGTCAATGGAATCGGGTGTTTGGTGATAACCAATTGACTTCAGTATTGGTGGACCGCTTGGTCCACCATGCCCACATTATTGCATTTACGGGAGAAAGTTATCGTTTACGCAATACGTTGTCTTCTGGAAACACTAAAATTCCCATTTAAATGAATGAAAAATCCCAAACAAGGATACCCAAAGTCCTACCTGTCGGAATTGCAATGGGGATTTTATTCAGTGCTAGCCTATTAGCAGGTCCATTAACGGAAAATAAGGTAAAGGCAGATGCTGATACGTTCGGAACGATTGTTACAACATTTGGAGAAGTATATGATGCGTTTCTTGCAGAGCCATTTGGGAAATGGTTAGACGAAACCAGTGCAAAATCCCTTTATAATCGTGGTCTGGAAAACAGTGCTTACATAGCTCCTAGTTTTCAAAAAGGAGAGTTTGGTATTACTGTGTTTGATTATTATAAAGGTGAAAATTTTAGTAAGAAGGTCAAAATTGTTTATACTGATGGGAAAGTTGAATATAAAACAATCAAGCATGGGCAACAACTTCGTATTAAGCAAGCTGGTACAATAGTAGACTTAACTCCTGATGAACCATCCCTATCTAAACATGATATTTTGTATATTACACAAAAACAATTAGATGAAGGAAAGACAGGGGTTGCTCTTACAAATTGGCAAACCTTTTATTTAGAAAGTAGTAATGAAGGTCATTACACTCATTTGGCAGATAGATTTGTACGAGAATCGTTCCCAGGTGCTTATACTAAAGGTGGTGTGCTTGATATTCGTTATAATTTTAGGGTTCTTTTTAACAAGCTACCAGAGGATAAACGAAAATTAGGAACAGCTACTTCAGAACCGGTAGGCAAAGAAGTCCTTTCTAATTATGTTACGAATGACTCTAAAGCCCGTACAGATTTTAATAACCGAGTAGTAAATGTATTTGCAGATAAGAGTTCGACTATAGAAACACCTCTTGCATTACCATTTATTACATTAAATGATGGTAAACCTTATCAAATTATTCCTTATAAAAAAGGATCAAATAAAGTGTTTGTAAAAACAGGTTCAAAATACCTTTCAGGAAAAGAAGGTAATAAGCTTCAATACTCTGATTCAATTGGTGATGATGAATTGTTTGAACTTGTTGAGGTTGAGCCATTCCGTTTTGACGGTAAAGTTCTGTACCCTCAGTTCCGTTTGAATAACAAAAATGGAGTAAGTCTGTCTGGTAATATGTATGTTTACCAATTTGGTACTGATTGGAGTTTTAAATCTGAACTTCATTTCACTGCGAAAAATAACAACGAAACTCACAATTGGTTAAGAGCGTGGTATCCAGGTAAAGAGAATGAGAAGCAGAAGTATGATGAAGTAGATATTAAAGATGATGAAACTGATTCTACAAAATGGACTGCAAAAGGTTCTTCTGGGAACGTGATAGAAAATAGTTGGGTAAACCGAGGTTCTGATTATTATTATGCAGGTTTTGATGGAGTTTTCTTAAAGGGTTGGCATGAAATTGAGGGTAAGAAATATTATTTTCATCCGGATTATTTTGGGGCAGTGTTATCAACAAGTGGATCAAATGGAAACCATGAAGTCGATGGAAAATACTATCACTTTGATGATAAAGGTATTTTACAACAATCGGCATGGAGGGATCGATACTATTCTGATGATTCTGGTGTATTTATTAAAGAAGGTTTACGAGAAATTGAAGGGAAAATGTATTATTTTCAAAATTATAAAACTACTACAAATCAACTGCATCTAGAAAACCAAAATATTATTTTGCATTTTTCTGATAAAGGTGTACTTGAGAGGGCTTCCAGGCTGAATGGCGAGACATTAAATAGTGTGACTCATGTTACTCTTAATGAGAAAACGTTAGTGTTTGACAAAGATGGTTCTATTAGAAAAAATGGGGTCTCTAAAATCTTTTTACCTGGATTATTTGATAAAAAGGATCAACCTGCACTTGTATATTACAGCTTAGAAGAAGGGCCTAACTATCATGGGTGGAAGGAAATTGATGGTGAAAAATTCTATTTCGAGCGTGGCATACACTATACTTTCGATGGTCATCAAGAAATTGAAGGAAAAAGATATTATTTCAATCAGGATGGAGAAGCTAAGTTAACTGGGTTTGATAAAGTTGATGGTAAGATATACTATTATGACGATAAAGGTGTCATGCAAAAAGGATGGAAAGAAATCAAGGGCAAGTGGTATTATTTCGATGAGTCTGGGGCAGCTAAAATAGGATGGTTTCAAGTTGGTGGCGGATACCACTTCCCTTATTACGGATACTTTACTTATTATGCTAAAGAGGATGGTTCTATTTATACAGATACTAAGGTTGAAATCAATGGAAAAACCTATAAATTCGACAGCCATGGACACAAAGGTTATTAATTGGAGCGTGAAATTATTATGGAAACATTTATACAGAATAATGTACAAGATCAAATTTTAGAAGAAGATGCTGACCTTTTAAAGGTAATAGCACATCCAGTACGCCTAAAAATAATTAAGGAATTATGTTTACATAAAAGAGTGAATGTAAGTCGTTTAACAGAGAAATTAAATATTCCACAATCAACACTATCTCAACATCTCGGTAAGATGAAAGGGAAAGTGTTGCGTTCAGACAGAAAAGGACTTGAAGTTTATTATTACGTGTCTAATTTGAAAGTAACTAAAATGGTTGAAATTTTAGGATATATAAATATCGCAAAATCTTGAATGGGGAGAAAAAGAAAAGTGAAACAAAAAAAACATAGTATTCAGAAACCACTTCGTGTATTAACTACATCTGTAGTGTTAGGAACTACAGTTTTTACATCTATCGGTAATTTTATACATCCAATGAATGTTGTACATGCTCAGGAGAATGTTGTGACGCAAAATGTTTCATCGACTGCAGTGGAGACTTTAAAAGCTCCAATCATAGAGAAATATGCCAGCAGATATAGTACAAAGCAGTACTATATGAAAGGGCGTGGACAAGTAAATACAACAGTAGTGATTAATGTAAAACAAAAACAATTTAAGGGTATTGTAAATGCAGACGGGACTTGGGAAGTTGAAATACCTTTAGCAATCTGGCCAGGTGATATGTTTGTTTTGACAGTAGAAGACAAACAAGGGAATAAAAGTAAAGAAACAGTGCATTTTCATAGCAGTATATCGGCGGACTTCTTTTCAGCGAAAGATTATGGTGAAATCACGGGCCAAATACTACATATATTTGATGGGAAAGTAAAAGTAACTATTGGAAACGAAATATACGAGGGGAAAATAGAAGATGGTAAATTTTCTATCAAAACACCGAAGTTAGTGGCGGGAACAGAAATTCCGATTGAAATTACCGGATATAACTTTCACAGGAAGTCTACAATGCCTGTTGTTGATGCAACAGCCCCAGATGCCCCAAAAGTGAATGAGTTGACTGACGAGGACACGAAAGTAAATGGAACAGGAGAAGCGAATGCAAAAGTAACCATTCAGGCAGCGAATGCAAGTTATGAAGGTACTATAAATAGTGAAGGGAATTGGAGTGTACCTATTCCAAAACAAGTAGAAAATACGAAGCTACAAGTCATAGTAACAGATGCCGCTAAGAATAAAAGCAAACCAACGGAATTGGTTGTGAAATCAGCTAAATGGAATGCCCCAAAATTAAATAAAGTAGGGGATAGTGATACCGAAATATCTGGAACGACAGAGGCTGGAGCAAGAGTCATAGCTAAAGTTGGTGATCAGTCGTACGAAGGAATTTCTGAAGCTAATGGTAATTTTTCAATCAATATCCCAAAACAAGTGGCAGGAACTGAAATTGTAGTCAAAATGACGAAAGATGGAAAAGAGAGTAAGGAATCCAAAGAGATTGTCGAAGATGTAACAGCTCCTGATGCCCCAAAAGTGAATGATTTGACTGATGAGGATACAAAGCTGAATGGAACAGGAGAAGCGAATGCAAAAGTAACCGTTCAGACAGCTACTGCAAGTTATGAAGGTACCATAGATAGTGAAGGGAATTGGAGTGTGCAAATCCCAAAACAAGTGGAAAATGAAAAATTACAAATTGTAGTAACGGATGCTGCTGGGAATAAAAGCAAATCAACAGAAGTAATTGTGAAATTTTCTAAATGGAATGCCCCGAAGATAAATAAAGTAGGAGATAGTGATACCAAGATATCCGGAACGACAGAGGCTGGGGCAAAAGTTGTAGCTAAAATTGGTGATAAGTTATATGAAGGGGTCGCTGAAGCTGATGGTAATTTTTCAATCGATATCCCAAAACAAGTGGCAGGAACTGAAATCGTAGTCAAAATGACGAAAGATGAAAAAGAGAGTAAGGAATCCAAAGAGATTGTTGAAGATGTAACAGCTCCTGATGCTCCACACGTCAATACGATCTCAGACAAGGATGTTGTTGTGACAGGGAAAGGAGAAGTAGGGGCAACTGTACATGTGCAAATTAGGCAAGAAGTCTATACAGCTGTTGTAGGGACTGATGGGAATTTTTCAGTTGCAATCCCAAAACAGGAAGCAAGAACGCAAATTTCTGTGAAACTAGTAGATTCAATTGGGAATAAGAGTAAAATGACGCACGTGATAGTAACAGCACCTTCACTGGAGGCCCCGCAGGTAGATGAGTATTATGAAGAAGAATTCCGCATTACAGGAAAAGTAAAACCTGGTACAAATAAAATTCGTCTGTATGTAGATGGACAATTGAAAAGAACGGGTGCAATTCAAAAAGATGGAACGTTTGCTATTTATGCAGGAGATTTTCATTTATCGCAAGGAAAAGAATTTAAAGTGGTGCCAGTAGATATAAGTGGGAAGGAAGGAATTGCTCACACAAGTATTGTTCAAGGTAAACAAGGACGTTTTGAATTAAGTATTGATTCATATGTAAAAGATGCGCCGCATATACGAGGAATGGTGTCAGAAGATATAAAAAAAGTACGTTTGTATTTAAATGGGACGTATATCCGAACGGGACAAATTAATAAAGATGGTACCTACACGATTTATGCGAAAGATCAAAACATTCCAGTTGGAAGTTATTTTGAAGTAAGGGGAGTCGATAATCAAGAAAGAGAACGTGTAAAGGAAAAACGTTTGGTATCACTTGGAGCCCCACAAGTAGATGGATATCATGAAGGAGATTTGCGTATTACAGGGAAAGTGAAACCGAGCACGAAAAAAATCCGTTTATACGTAGATGGACAATTGAAACGTACAGGTGCTATTCAAGCAGATGGAACGTTTGCTATTTATGCAGGAGATTTTAAATTGTCGCAGGGCAAGGAATTTAAAGTGGTATCAGTAGATGGGAACGGAGCGGAAGGAACAGCATACATAGGCACAGTACAGGCTATGCAGGGGAATTATGCAGTACAGGCCAACTCATATGTACTGCAAGATACGTACGTTCGAGGAACGGTATCGTCTGATGTGAAAAAGGTACGTTTGTATATTGATGGGCAATTGAAACGAACGGGACAAATTAATAAAGATGGTACCTATTTAATTTATGCAAAAGATCAACAGATTTCAGTCGACAGTGAAGTGGAAGTACGTGGAGTTGATCATGCAGAAAAAGAGAGAATGAAAAAGAAGGTCGAGATAAAGGAATAAGTGAAAAACGAAATATTAGAGATAAATACATTTATACTTTATAAAAAAGGAGAACACGAAGTGAAAAATAAGATGTCTGTAATTGGAATTGCGCTATGTACAGTATTCGGTCTACAGGGGTGTTCTGGTGAGAATAACCTAGAAGGGACCAATCAAAAATCAATCAAACAAACTTCGAAACAGCAAGAGAAAATAGAGCAAGGTGAAGTAGGAAAGCTCCAACATGTTGATTCACTTGATATCAAATTAAAGGAGGTGACATTTACATCAGATAGAAATCACATAGATGCAAATCAATCATCTAAAATTGTACGTATTCAGATTCAAGCAAAAAATGTCGGGACAGAAGATATTGGAATTGGATCTGGTGATTTTAAGTTGCATGCTGGAGATGGAAAAGAGTATACGCCTTATGGACATGATCAAAACTTTGGAGAGGTGTTAGCACCAGGGAAAGAGTTAACAGGATATGCCTATTTTACAGTTTCTGAAGGGAAGCCTACTAAAGTTATGTATCAAAGTTCAAAGGGAGATACTATCGAATGGAAACTAGGAAAGAAATAGATGTTACAAACTAAAAATTATATAGAAATATTAGAAGGAAAAATAAATTCTAAGAGTGCACGTATTGGCATTATTGGCTTAGGATATGTTGGACTTCCAACTGCTCTTCACTATGCCAAGAGAGGATACGCTATTACAGGATTTGATTTATCTGATATGAAAGTAAGGAAAGTAAATGAAGGAATTTCTTATATTCAAGATGTGAAGACCGAAGAATTAGGTAAGTTTGTAAATAAAGGGTATATCAAAGCTACGACAAATACGACGGAATTGAAATATGTGGATGTTGTGTTCATTTGTGTTCCAACACCCATTAATGAATATAAAGATCCTGATTTATCATATGTACAGAGTGCAAGTCGAATGGTTGCAGATCATATAAAACCAGGTACTTTAGTCATTTTAGAAAGTACTACATTTCCAGGAACAACGGAAGAATACGTGGTCCCGCTTTTACAAGAGAAAGGTTGGGGGGTAGGAGAAGATGTATTTATTGCGTATTCACCAGAACGAGTAGACCCTGGTAATATGCAATATTCGTTAGATAATACACCAAAAGTAGTAGGTGGTATTACGCAATCTTGTTCCTACTTAGCAGCAAAGATTATTGGACAAACGGCACATGTAGTAAGTGATGTTCGTGTAGCTGAAATGTGTAAAATATTTGAGAATAGTTTCCGTTGGATTAATATGGCTTTTGTAAACGAAATCGCTTGTTTGTGTGAATCTTTAGATATAAATGTTTGGGAAATGATTGATGCCTCAGCTACAAAACCGTATGGTTTTATGAAATTCACACCAGGCATGGGGGTAGGGGGGCATTGTATTCCTGTAGATCCTTATTATTTAACTTACCGTGCCAAAAAATATGGCGAGCACACTAAAATGATTAATTTAGCAGGAGAACTAAATAACCAAATGAAGCAGGTAACTTATGATCGGATTATCAACTTATTGCTAAAACACAAAAAATTACCAATGTTTTCTAGTGTTGTGGTTCTAGGGATATCGTATAAAGAAAATCTAGGTGATATAAGAGAAAGTCCTGTAATACCCGTTGTGGAGAAGTTGATGTCTACGGTGCAAAATGTGCATATGATTGATCCATATGTGAAAACGTGTCCATTGAATGGAAAGACAGAGGCCGTGTTTACCTACGATATTTCTATGATTAAAAAAGCCGATCTTGTGGTAATCGCAACTCCGCATGACGATTTTCCGTATCAGGACATTGTAAAGAATGCCTCATTAGTTTTAGATGTAAAGAATACATGTGAAAAACGAAATATTAGAGATAAATACATTTATACTTTATAAATGAATTCTTTTTGTATAGTGTCGGAAGGAGAGGGTTGGTTTTTGTATTATCTTAATAAACAGCAAAAGTGGCTGGTATTTTTATTATTTATCTTTTTTGTTATATTGTTGGGTTATATTAACTTTTTGTCGAAAGGAACAGGTAGCTGGACTTTTGGCATCTATGGTTCCATCATGGTTTGTTATTTACTAGGGAAAATGATTTTATCTTTTTTTTATAAACCGTACACTGAAGAACCTTTAGATTTAAAAGTCTCTGTCTTTATTCCTTCTTACAATGAAAACCCCGAAGCAGTTGTAAAAACGATTCAAAGTATTTTGAATCAAGATAAGCCAGTGCACGAACTATTTTTTGTAGATGACGGTAGTCCAAATCCTAGCGGGTATCAGGCTGCTTTACAGTTAAAAGAAGAATGGGAACGTACCCATAAGGGGAGTATGTTTCCTCGTTTAATTGTACATCGCCTTGAAAAAAATTTAGGAAAGCGACATGCACAAATCTGGGGATTCAAACAAGCCACAGGAGATATCTTCTTTACAGTAGATTCGGATGGATATGTTTATCCCAATGCTTTAAAGGAGTTATTACGCCCCTTTAATAATCCTCGTGTCATGGCTGTAACAGGACATATTAATGCAAGAAATCGTAATAAAAACTTTCTTACAAAGCTACTTGATATGCGCTATGATAATGCATTTCGTGTAGAGCGGGCGGCGCAGTCGGTTACAGGTAATATATTAGTTTGTTCTGGCCCAATTAGTTGTTATCGAAAAGAAGTAGTTCTAGATAATATTGAGCACTATGGGAACCATACTTTTTTAGGAGATCTTGTTCAATCGGGTGATGATAGGTGTTTAACTAATTATGCAATTTTAAAAGGAAAAACAGTGTATCAAGAAACAGCAAAATGTGATACGGATGTTCCAGAGACGTTTCGACAGTTCTTAAAGCAACAAATTCGCTGGAATAAATCATTCTTTCGTGAATCGTTGCAAGCTTTGCGAATCGGGTTTCAGAAACCAAAAATTTTAATTTGGGTCATCTTAGAACTCTCTTTATGGATTTTATTTGGTTTTGTTATTCTATTATCTGTTTTTTTAAAAGCGAAAATAATAGGATACGTATTGTTAGTGTATTATTTGATGTATTTAGCGATTTCAGCCTACGCCAGGAATGTATATTATATCTGGAAACATCCATTTATTTTTTTACTAGCACCTGTGTATGGTTTAATTCATTTAGGATTGTTATTTCCACTCCGATTATACGCTTTGTTAACAATTAAGGTAAACGGATGGGGCACACGTTAAATGAATCTGGAGCTAATTCCTTATGCATTAATTGATAGTACTGCATTATGGAGTAGCTTATATGATTCTCAAGCACGATGGGGGAAATCCACTCGTTGTGGTTGGTATAAAGGATATAAAGCACATGTCTGTTCAACACCAGGAGGTGTTGTGTCGTATGCATTTACAACAGCAAACGTACATGATAGCAATATGGCTCCTGTATTGCTTCGAGATATACAAAACCAAAATGTGTTATTTTCTATTGCAGATGCTGCTTATGATAGTCAGCACATTTATGAAATTGCAGAAACATGCAATATCTTTGCAATGAGTCCAATTAATCCACGTAGTGGTAAACAAATCAAAAGTGCACATTGTCGTGTATTATCTGCCTTTGTACATACAACCTTTGGTAAACAGCTGTTTAGTAAATTAAAAGATAAAGGGCTGGAACACCCTCGTTGGTATGGACACAATCGCTATTTATTGCATGTTCAGCTAGTTTTTCTGATTCATGATATTGCATATTTATTTTAGATGGAAAAGGAATATTTGTTCAAATGGAAGCACTATCAGCCTGATATTATCTCATTAACAGTAGGATGGTACCTACGATACAACCTAAGTTTTCGTGATTTGATGGAAATGATAGAGGAACAAGGTTTGTTTATTGCTCATACAACGATTATGCGTTGGCTCCATCAATATGATCCTGAGTTAGATAAGAAAATTCGGCGTCATCTCAAACAGGGCAATGACTCGTGGAGAGTTGATGAAACATACATAAAAGTAAAAGGGCAATGGATGTATTTGTATCGAAGAGCTAAAAGAAGAAAAAAAGATGCCAAAAGGCATCCAAATAAGGAAAATGAAATATCTTAAATGCTTATACACGCTTTTTTAAAAAAACAAAACAGCGCCCCACGCTTTAAATCTAAGAAGAACAACGTACAATCTTATACTACAAAACAAACAAATGAAAACATTGCTGTTGTAGGAAACAAGATAAAGTTGCCGAAACTAGGCCTTGTTCGATTTGCCAAAAGTCGCGAAGTAAAGGGACGTATTTTAATTCCAAACGATTTATTTTGTATAGACTTCACCTGCCGGTGAATGATAGAAATGACCGTTGTAAATAAGGAGATTCAATATACTGTAGGTATTGAAGATTTATATCTTTGTATGATGGAGGGAGATGAATCACCAGATGCACTTCCTACTTATGAAGAGGATATTTATAAGCAAACAAATATTTCAGATTTAACGATTTCAAATACAACTACAAACTTTACAAACCAAACTTCCTGCCATGAAGAAAGAGTTTGTTTGGCTAAAAGAAGTGGATAGGTGGATAAACAAGTAAGCCTTGATGTATTAGATGAAGCAGCGAAGTATTTTGCTAGTAAGTTAAAAGTGAAAATCAAAGCGTCTGATAAAAACAAGCGAACACATTTAAGAGATAGCCTAAAGGTTGTCATAAAAAATGATCATGTATCTGTCGAATTTAAAGAGGAAGCTTGGTATTGGTACTTAGTTGAACATGGCCATAAAAAAGCAAATGGTAGGGGCCGTGTGAAAGGAAAACACTTTGTACAGAATACTTTTGATGCAGAAGGCGATAAGATTGCTGATATTATGGCGCAAAAAATAATAGATAGAATGTGAATGAACGAGCAAGACGTTTTAATCAATAAATTAATTGATAATCACATATTCAAGCTAGCCGACGGACGCGACTTGTTTGAAGGGAGTTGCGAGGAATTGGCGGGGCTGTTAAAAGGAGAGGGAAAAGATGAATAAATGAAACAATTAACAATTGATGATGTCGTAGGTAGTTTTGATTACTCAGCAAAGAGTACGGCCGAGCGATTCCTTGCGAAGACACAGAGAATCCCTACTTATACCGTGGATTTCTTCGATAAAGACCTAAGGCAGAAGTTGCGGTGGTTTGAAGCGAAGACAAAGAGCGAAGCCGAGGGAATGGCTAGAAAAAAATACGGGAAGATACAAATTGTTAACATATACATCTCAGATCGGACTCTTAAAGAAATTATGGAGCTAGATTAGATGTATATCGCTTTAGAAGAGCTTGACCTAGTATTCGATGAAAGTGAAGTAATTCAATTGCAAGAAATGTGGAGCGATAACAAAAATATTATCGAAATCGCAAAAGAGTTAGGAAGGCATCAACTAGAAGTCGCGGCATTAATAATGGATCAAGCGGATAAGAACGAGATTAAATCCCGTCCGATGGGGTTAGGGGCATGAATGTGTGCATGTAATGGAACGGGTATGTATCAATTTGGTCCGTGTATTTGTGAAGCGGCGAATCAAACACCAGAAGAGGTAGATAGAAAGCGCCATGTCGTTATGGCGAGACTAAGAGCAATTCATCAATTACAAATGGAGGGGAAATGGGATGCCGAGACTTGGAACGGATTTGGAAAAAGAGAATTACACAATAGCAGCGCAACAAAGGAAGTACATGAAGAACTCGCGTCGTAAATGGATTCTGATGTGTGCGATACGCATGGCATGAACAAGATGAAGTTCGGTGGACAAGTTGTTTGCCCTCGATGCTTCCTTGAAAACGAAAGTAATAAGCTTCAGCAACAGGAACAAGCGAAATACGATGCGGATAAAGCGAATGAGAAGAAGTTCATGTTCCATCAACAAAGCATGATCGCTGATAGCAACATTAAGAAAGCTAACTTTGATAATTACAAACCTACTAGCAAGGAAGGAACGGAGAACCTTAAACTTGCAAAAACAATTGCAACAGATTATCTAAACGGAAAAATCTTTAACACGATCATGGCAGGAAATTGCGGGGCGGGTAAAACACATCTTGCTTATTCTATCGCAGATCAGCTTGCAGGAGCAGGGAAGTCAGTTGTCTTTGTTACAGTTGGCGAATTATTACGGAAGATTAAAAGTACATTTAACAAGGATTCCTCCTTAACTGAGGATTCAATCATTCGAAGCTTAGTAAAAGCGGAAGTCTTAATAGTCGATGATTTAGGAGCTGAGTTAGGTGCATTAGATGCAAATACAAAAGCGACAAACTTCATTAATAGGGTGTTATTCGATGTTTTCGATGGTAGGCAAGGTAAATCTACTATCTTCACAACAAACCTCACAGGGAAGCGTTTAGACAGCGCATACGATGAACGGATTGTATCACGAATTCTTAATAATTTTAGAACAATCAAATTCGAAGAAACAAAGGATTACAGAAGAAAAGCATTACCATTCTAAATGGCAGATGTTAAATGGATAAAACTCTCTACTAGCATGTTTGAAGATGAAAAGATTCGATTGATTGAAAGCTTACCAGATGCAGACACACTACTAATCATTTGGATTAAATTGTTGTCTCAAGCGGGCAGAACAAATGCCAATGGTTACATTTTCTTGAGTGAAAATATTCCTTTTACAGAAGAAATGCTTTCGACACTTTTTAATAGACCGATAGCAACTGTGAGACTTGCGCTACAAACGTTTAAACAGTTCGGGATGATTGACGTCACAGATGATCAGTACATATGCATCTCGAATTGGGAGAAACATCAGAACATCGATGGGTTAGAACGTGTAAAACAATTGAATGCAGAACGAAACAAAAAGTACCGAGAACGCAAGAAACAGCAACAATTAGCACTAGAAAATAAGGGTGAAGAAAGTGACGCTTGCGTGACGTCACGTGATGATACAGATATAGAAGAAGATAAAGAATTAGATATAGATAAAGAGAAAGATAAAAAGAAGAAAGAAAAACCTTCTCGTCACAAGTTTGAAACTTGCGACACCAATGGGGCTAAGTATTTGTTTGAACTTATCAAGGGTAATAATCCTAAACAAAAAGAACCTAACTTCGATAATTGGGCAAATGAATTTAGATTAATGCGAGAACGTGATAACAGGGAAGCACAAGAGATTAAAGATGTTATTGATTGGTGCCAAGCAGATCCGTTTTGGCAAGGTAATATCTTATCTGCTAAAAAGCTACGTGAAAAGTTCGATCAGTTAACAATTCAGATGAAATCTAAAAAAGGAGCGAAAAACAATGCAGAGAGCGGCGGCAGCAATACCAACCGATATAGCCAAAAAGGTGAATATGACTATGGATTCTGAATGGAAACAATTATTAGAGATGGTCCTATGCGCTTATCATTCTTCGGTAGAAATATAAATGAACGGTATTTAAAAGACGAAACTATTACTGGATTGATTGAAAAATGTAAACCTTTGGATGAAGAAGGGTTCGAATACGTATTTAAGATTCGCAAGGTGTTAGAAACGGTAGCTTCCGAAAAAGAAGAAAATCCACATTTGTTTAAGAATTGCATAAAAAAAGATAGAGACCGCGGATTTTATTATGAAGTGGTTATGAAGAAGGTGAACTAAATGTTAGATAAAAATCAATCAAAAGTCGTCCTCCCTTCATGGGTTAGCGAGGGCGCACGAAATGAACAAGAAATGAAAGCGAAGGCGATTGAGTACATTACTCCTGATCGCTATCCAGGATATAAAATAATCAAAATTCAAGGCGATATAGCGGTATGCGAGAGGGAGATGTAAATGAACCTTCTCCAACTAAATGATGAAAATTACTACTCGCAAGAAGCGGATATGCAATACATGTCAGTCAGTCAATATAAATCATTTCGAAAATGCGAAGCGGCAGCACTTGCGAAATTAAAAGGTGAATGGAAAGAAGAACATAACGAAAGCTTGTTACTTGGTTCATATGTTCATGCTTGGTTAGAAGGAGAACTTGATCAATTTAAAGAGAAGACTCCTTCTCTCTTTACAAGAAGCGGAGAACTTTACTCTCAATATAAAAACGCAGATTTGATGATTGAAACTCTAAAAGATGATGGGTTGTGCATGTTTGCTCTAGAAGGTGAAAAAGAGGTCATTATAACAGCCGAGTTATTCGGTACACATTGGAAATCGAAACTAGATGTATATAACCCTATCAATGGAAGATTCGTTGATTTAAAGACAGTTAAGTCCATATACGACAAGGTTTGGACGGATGAATACGGATATTGCTCATTTGTTGAAGCATACGGGTACACAATTCAAATGGCAGTATATGCCGAGTTAGAAAAACGATGGTCCGGAAGAGAAAACTGGTTAGAACCATTCATTGTAGCGGTATCAAAGGAAAAGCATCCTGATAAAGCAGTGATTAACTTCGATGATGAAATCATTCAACTGGAATTAGATGAAGTTGAAGAGAACTTACCTCGTGTTTTATTGGTGAAACATGGAATGGACAAGCCTAATAGATGTGAAAAATGCGCTTATTGTAGACAAACTAAACGATTAACAAAAGTAATTCATTACTCTCAAATACTTAGTTAGATGAACGGATTATCAAGTATAGATTACGCAGATTATATGCCAAAACCAGAGGCGAAAAGAACGGCTACAGAGGCTATGGTGAGCCGACAAGCACAAGAGGTACAAATGGCTATGTATGTAGCGAAAAACTTCCCTAGAGACACGTACGCTGCATTTGGAAAGATTATGAAAGAATGTGAAAGGAAATTAGTCGCAGAAAATGCAGTATACCAATATCCAAGAGGTGGACAAAAAGTGCAAGGGCCATCTATCCGGTTAGCTGAGGTAATCGCTCGAAACTGGGGAAATGTTGATTACGGGATTATAGAGTTAGATCAAAAAAATGGTGAGTCATCCATGATGGCTTATGCATGGGACCTTGAAACAAATACAAGACAAACAAAGATTTTCACTGTTAAACATGAACGTACAGCAAAAGGAAAGACAAATAAGCTAACTGATAGCCGAGATGTTTACGAATTAACTGCAAACATGGGGACAAGAAGAATGCGAGCTTGTATTTTAGGGATTATTCCAGGAGACATTGTTGATGCAGCTGTACAAAAGTGTAATGAGACTTTAGTAAACGGCCAGAAGGAACCTTTAGAAGATCGTTTACGTAATGCGTTAGATGCATTCAAAAAAGAATTTGGTGTAACAAAAGAAATGATTGAGGATTCATTAAAAACAAAGATAGATACTTTTACAGAACATGACTACGTTAAGTTAGTTCGTACATTTACAGCGCTTCGTGATGGCGTAAGTAAGAAAGAAGATTTCTTCGATATGAAAAAGACAAGCCCTACTAAATCAAATTTAGAAGAACAATTTCAACAAGAGGGTGTAAAAGATGAACCTTCTCCAACTAAATGAATGGGCCTACAAAACAAAATTGAAGCTGAAATTCAAATTCTAATGAGTTTAGTTGAACGATATAAGCAAAGTAAAGAACCAAACGCTGCATCGATAGTTGTGGCTTATGAATACGGATTACAGGCACTTACGGAAGTATATGAAGCTAGCAAACAAACTGAATTAGCACCATTTTAAATGTTGGAAAATCCAATGTTAATCGGAAATGCTCATGATTCGGTAGTTAGTAACTGCATGGGATATTGCGAAGCATGTAATCAAGAAATCTATTTTGGTGAAGAGTACCTAGATTTCGAAGGTGATTATCTTCACAACGAAACGGATTGTATCAAGCAGTATGTTGAAGATAATTCTATGAAGAAAGTAGCAGGTGAATAAATGAAAAAGCTTTTCGTATATTTTTCTTTAATTTTTGTGTTACTAGTGGCTTTTGTACCTAGAACAGCTTTTGCGGAGGATGCGGAAGTGAAACCGAAAATCGTAAAAGAAGGGGATACAGTCCGAGAAGCAGAGAAATATGATTCTGAACAATATAACTTAATGACATATATTAATGAAAAATGGTATATGAACACAAATGAAATGTTAGAACAATGGAAAACAGCAATTAAAGATACTTTTTGGTCTTTGAATGTCTTAGTTGCTAAATTAGGTGCTTTAATTGCTTATAATTTATTCAGCTTAGATATTATTAATTTAATGAAAGATGCCATTGCTAGTATTATGTCATCTACAGCAAAGGCAATTACAGAAGGTTTGTTACTTACATTCTTCACTCTGTCAGGGGGATACATTGTAATAAAATCATATGTAAGACAGGATTGGGGAGAATTTACTCGTATCTTTATGCGTGTATTCCTAAGCATGGTTCTCTTATTTACTTTATTATCAAATGCTAGTAAATATATAACATTCGCAAACGAGGCGTCTAACTACCTTGAAGGAATAGCTTTACAAATTAACCCTACGCTTAGTAGCGAAAGTAGTTCTGAAAATACAACATCATCAGGAGTTATAAAAAGTACAAAAGAATTAGGGGCAATTCTTGAAAATAAAGTATTTGATGCTATGTTATTTAAACCTTTTTTGTTACTAAATTATAATACTACGAATGTAAAAGCTATTACAAAAGAAGACGAAAATAGGATTACTAATTATTTAAACACATCGGCAACAAAAGAAGATGGTGTTAAAAAGAGAAAAGATATAATTACAAATGAATTTGAGAAACTAAGTAATAAAACTATAAATGCTACTAATGCTCCAGCGCAAATAGGTTTTATTGTAATTAACACACTTTCAAACATAGGTATAGTTGTCTTGTTGTTTATGTTAGCTCTGTTACGAATCGTTTTACAAGTAGCCTTAATTGCTATGCTAATAGTCTTCGCAGTTGTACTTCTCGCTAGTGTATTCCCAACATTTGAAAACCTCACCACTAATTTTCTTAAATCGTTCTTTATTATCATTGGTTACAAAGGGTTTTCAATATTTGTAGTTATTGTAGCAATTGCATTTGTAACCATTGGTTTTGAAATGACATCTAACTCAAATAATATTTACTACAATATTTTTATTAACCTTCTCATGATGGCAGCATTATTAGTTGTTTGGTTTAAAAGACAGTTACTTGTAGCAGCGGCTACAGGAGCGCACCATAGGATTTTAGATGGTAGTGAAAGAATGACAAACAGATTATCGAAGGGAGTCGCTGATGCAGCTAAAAATTTAGGTTCAAGTGCATTAGCTAGAGAAAAGGAAAAAGCAGCAGGAAAAGCTGAACAAGGAAAAAAACAATTAAAATCAATGGGGAAATTAGCAAGCTTTGCAGCTAGTAAACTACGATCAGGAAATGCTGATAATGTTAAGGATGCTAATATCAATGCTGAAAACGCTCATGTATCTACAGGGAATGAAGATGAATTAAAATCATCTAGAGAACTTGGTCAAGGTGCAGTAGATGGTTCAAATAAACGAGGTATTGGAGCTTTAGGTAATAAAACGAAGCCAGAAAAGGGAAATGTAGTTAATTTAGGTAAAGGTAATAAACCTAATCTCTCAGACGGATCAATGAAAAGAGGAATAGCGCAGCAAGGTGTATCGGCAGTAGGTAGTACATCGAGAATAGCACAAGGTGCAGTAGAGGGAGGGAATCCATCCCGAATAGCACAGCAAGGTTTGTCGGCAGTAGGTAGTGGACTCAATAAATTGTACCTCTATTATAACACGGTCGTTTCTCTCAGTAAATAAATGAAACTTTTAAAATTAACAATTATGCTTGTTATTATCATTCCCGCATTATTTGGATGTGGGAATGATAATAAAGATGAGTTAAGAAAAGATCAGGTTACAAAAGCTTTATATCAGGAAGTGTTAAAAAAACGTTTCTCAGAAAAAATGTATAGAGATTATGAGTTTGAAAGTGTGTGTCGTGCAAAAGGTACAGATAACACGTATGTGGTCAAATTTTCATATGAATTTCATGGTGAAAAATTCTCTCATAAAGAAGCCATTTCTTATGATAAAAAAAGTGAAAAATTCGAGGCAAAGCAAGTAAATGCTTATGAAACAACAGATAGTTGTCTGAAATAAGTGAAATTATTAGAATTTCCTATTTCTAAAATATATAAAAATATGGTTTTTAATAAAAAAAGCGGTGTGTGGTCTTATTACAAACTAAATGATGAGAACTTATCTTTAAACAGTGAATCTAATTTTCAAAAGTATTTACAGCAAACAATAGCGTTTATTGAACAAAATCAATATGAATATCAGCTAGTTATTATTCCGAGAAGATACGATTTTGATCACTTTATAAAAGTTACAAATGAAAAAGTTGTAAAAGGTGAGCTTGCAGACATCGGTAAATATTACTTCAATCGAGGTGCAGATATTTTAAAAGAAGAAATCAGCTTATATGAATACGATTGTTATGTAGGCGTTCATTTGAATAAATTTATGTACGAAGTGGCGGACAATGTAAATGACTTGTTAATACAATTATTCAAACGTGTTAAAGAAGATGTTACAAGGGTTTTACACCGAACAACAAACGTAGAAACGGATATGAAGTTTTTCAAAAAACTTGAAGAAAGTTTTTTCAATACAGCAAGTTATTATAAAAAATTAATACGTCTAGATGAAAGTGAAATTGAAAAGATAATATATTATCAGTTCCATAGAACTGATATTTGCAAAGATATACCTAATACGATTTACAACTTAACAGAAGGGTTAGTAAAGAATAATAAAGGGTATATGACAGTTCAACATAAAGATTATACGGATCACATTGCTTTTCTACCATATAACAACATTCCCTTTAATCTAAAAAACAATAAATTCCTTTTAAATTTGATTGAGGGAATAGATTTTCCAATAGAAGTTCAAGCACGTTTTTCTTTTAAAAGCCAAACAGAAAACATTAGGAAATTCCGTATGCTAAAGAAACGCTTTCGAAACTTTAATGATGAGATTCGAAATTCAAATGTAGATGAAGATAGTGTAATTGAAAGTGCAGATGATGTATTAACAGTAACCTTAGATGAAATTAAGAATAGTAAAAAAGAAATTTTGTATTGTGATCTAATGTTAGTGGTTTTTGATAAAAGTTTAGAAGGATTAGAACGAAAGATTGAAGATATAAAGCGCATGTATAAAGGGACAGATTTTGAATTAGTACGTCCATTAGTTGACCAGCTCACTTTATTTCATCAGTCTTTAATAGGCTCATATACAAAACTTAATTATTTTCAACACACAATGGATACATCTTCTTTTGCGGTAAGTTGTTTTGACATAAAGAATGAAATTGGTAATCGCTATGGAATGCCGCTTGGGAAAGTTGTTACAGGATATGAGCTAGTAGATGTAACACAAGCAAGAGCTATTAATAATAATGTGGTCTTTTTCAACCCTCTTTTAACAAAGAGAGCTTTAAAAGGAGCAGCACATACAAACGGAAATATTTTGGTTACGGGACCACCTGGTTCGGGAAAATCTTTATTAATAAAAAATGTTTTTACTTGGTGTACTTTTTTAGGAGCAAAGATATTGTACATTGATCCCAAAAATGAATATAAGAAATTCTTCGAAAATGCATTAAAGAAATATCCATTAAATGAAAATATTGAGGAAACACGCTATTTCCATGAACTATATAAAAAAATTAATTTTGTTGAAATATCTAATCAGGGAGAATATAAGGGGGCGTTTGACCCGTTGATTTTCTTACAGGGAGATGAAGCGGTTGAAACAGCACTTATTATTCTTGAAACATTAGGATATGTAAAGGACAAAAGGGAAAGTGTCATTATTTTTGAAAGTATCCAAGAGGTAATTAAAACAGAGAAAAAACCAAATTTGACTAAAGTTTTAGAGAAAATAACTGAAAAGGATCAGAACTTAGGTGCGTATATCGCAAAATACAATATTGGCTATGGGCGTATGCTTTTCGGTGATGAGAATAGTGTAACTTTAGATTTTGATAAACAAGTAAACGTATTAGGTCTACAAGGATTACAATTACCATCATCAGAACAAAATATTGAAAGTATGACACAAGCTCAAATTACAGGTATTTCAATTATGGTTAGCCTTTCAAAATATGTAAATACTTTTTCTACAAAGAAAGATGAAGAAGCAATGATAATTTTCGATGAAGCGTGGGCACTGAAAAAATCGAAAAATGGGGAAGCCTTAATTGATAGCATGTTACGTACAGGGCGTTCTTTAGAAACTGATATTATTTTAATCACACAGGCTTATGATGATGTAAACGCAGAAACAATAAAAGAATTAATAGGTTGTAAATTTGCATTCCGACCGAAAACGGATCAAGCAATTAAGCCCCTTTTAGAGTTTTTTGATTTAGAAACCAATGAGGGTAACATAAATCTTATGAAAAATTTAGTATCAGGAGTTTGTTTATTCCAAGATTACAAGGCAAGAAATCAAGTTGTTGCGATAGATATATTTTTTGAGGAATGGCTAGAAGCATTCAAAACAACTAAAAAAGAGGATAAAGCTATCGAACTTGAAGAGAATGCGATCTAGATGAGATATTTTGTTTATACGATTTTTGTACGTCATCCTATTAAAATATTCCGAATTGGGAAATTAGAGTTTGGAAATGGGATTGAACTCAGAAAATTAGTATTTAGTGGGGTTATTTTTATAACCCTACTAGCTTTACTAATTTTGATTGGATTAAAAGGTGGAACGGATGTTATCAGCTTTTTAATACACAATTGGATAAAAATTCTTATCTTAATTCCCGCAGTATCTACAATCGTAGCATTTAGTTTTAAATATGATAACAAACCAATAACGTTATTTTTTAAAGACAGACTTATTTTTACTCTCACTAAAAATCATCAATATGAGCACTTTGAAAGGATTGATGAAACACAGTTTGAAAAAGAATTACAATATGAAGCGTTTCATATAAGAAAAAAGGGTGAGGTGATCTAGATGCATTTTAACTTAGGTGAAATTACTCAGAATATAGTATCTCAGATTGCTTTCATTATCATGGTTATTATGGCAGCACGTTCCCTATTCGCTTACATTAGACAGGATTGGGGTGCTTTCTTCTCTCAGCTTTGCTTAGGTGTATTATGCTTAGTTGTTGTATTTTTCGGTCCACAAATCCAAGAAATCGCACGGGCTGTTGGTGGCAGCTTCTTTAAATAAATGGGAATCCTTAAAATAATACGTAAAAAAAGGGAAAAAACAAAAGTTCGAACTATTCCCTATAGTAGAGAAAAAGTAAAAAGAATAACTAGTTATTTAATCTTTTCGCTCATAATTATTTCAATATTCTTTAACATCGCATTTTTCAATAAATACCAATATATACGAAGTGTTGCAGCGAAAAGCGAAAAAAACATTAATGACAGCTTACAAGAAAAAAAGAAATCAACCCTCTTAACAGAAAATGCAGCAATTACCTTTGCACAAAACTTCTTAAACAACTACATTAACATACCTCGTGATCCACAACAAAGAGAACAACGTACCAAGGATATAAAAAACCTTTTTATAAAAGATTTAGCAAAAGACATTGATAATACAAAAGAATTTAAGGGAGAAAGAAAAATAAAGAGTGCCACATTGATTGAAAAAAGAGATATCAATTCAAAACTTGCCGACTTTCACTTTTTAGTTAATTACGAAGTAGATGCTATCACTACCGAGAAACAAAAAGTAAAAGAGGGAGAAGTGGAAGTTGAAAAAGATGTGGAAGTACCTAAAAAATTACAGCGTACAAATGAAGTTGTAATTAGATTAGCTACAGACGGGAAAGGATTTGCTGTTGCGAATTTACCACAGTTTTTAACTAAACGAGATTTGAACACGCAAATTGAAAATGAAGAAAAGAAACCTTATAACGCTGAAAATTTAGCTATGGGTGAGAATAAGAAATTAGAAAATTTTCTGAAGGACTATTTTGAAGCATTTGCAGAAAATAATGTGAAACAACTTAGTTATATGACATTTAACCCTCGTGGGTTAGAAAATTATAAGTTTATTTCTTTAAACAGTGGAGAATACCATAAAATTGATAACACTTATTATGCAAATGTAGCTGTCACAATGGAAGACAAAGACAGTAAATTACAAGTTATTCAAAATTATAAATTTGCTCTTATTAAAAAGAGTGGAGAGTTCTATATAAAAAATGAACAATAAGTGAATACAAATCATAACGCTAATAAAGAAATAGAACAAACGATTTTGGAGCTTGTAAAGGTGCTAGGGCTTGTTATAGCACTAACAGTATTATTACCTGTCTTTCTCTTCTCAATTTTGATTTACGCCCTGTTTGCAGCGGTAAAAAGCGAAAGATTTTTAAAGATGTTCGCATGTGTGGGTGGAGGGGGATTTATCCTTTTAACATTAATATTTGGTATAAGACCCTATTTAGCTTATTTGAAATTTTCGCCCTATCTTCTTCCAAAACTTGAATTGTGGCTTAATAAGGGAAAAGTTTTTGAATTTACATGGGTAAGTTGGCTTCAATATACTACTTTGGGTATGGTTGGAGCATATGGTTTTTACCTGTTTGTACGATATATGAGAGGGAAGATCATTAAAACAAAAGAGAGTGAAAAGGAAGAAAGACGCAGTTCTCACAAATATCAACAAGTGAAGAAGAAAAAATATACAATTAACGATAAGTTACAAGAAAAATGGCGTAAAAATCCAGTCAACGAAAATGTTCTAATTGGGATAGATGAGTTGGGGAAACCCTACAACATGAAAAACGGAGAAATCAACCAACATATGCTTTGTGTTGCAACAACCGGTGGAGGGAAAACGGTACTTCTTTTAGGATATATAGAGGATGCTTTAAGAAGGAATAAACCAGTTATTTTTGTTGACGGGAAGGGAGATGTAAAAACCGCAGATGATATACAAGGCATTTGTGATAAATACGGAGTTAAGTTTCATGTGTTTAGCGATACAAATAATTTAACTTATAATCCTATCCGCAATGGAAATAAGACAGTTATCAAAGATAAACTTATGAATATTTTAGAGTGGTCTGAACAGTTTTATATGAACCAATCAGAAAATTTACTTCAAAATATTATAGGGTTTATTGATGATTATAACTTTAACAGGGACTTAGAAACGGTTGCTAAATACCTAGATGAAGAAGCTGTAAGGAATGTTTTAGAAAATGATCTAGTAGAAAAAGTTACTAAAGTGAAGAAAAAAAAGAAAGTTGAGTTAGTGAAAAGTGATAGTGCTGTAGAAGATGCATTTTTTGAAGATGATGCAAAAAGTGAAGAAATAATTGAAGTGGAAGAAGAAATTAAGACTACTGAACCATCTGAACGAGCAAAAGAGTATGAAAATAAATTTTTTGGAAGGTATGGAGAAAAACTTAGTGCTTTTGCTGGTGTAGAAGGATTAAGAACTCAAATATATACCTTGTTAGATAGTGAGGTAGGAGAACTTTTCCAAGAAAAAGAGGGGGGAATTGATCTAGTAGAAATAGCTGAAAAGCGTGAAGTGATTTTGTTTTCAATGGACGGGATGAAATATCAACGTTTTTTAAATAAATTAGCTCGTCTTGTAATTTTAGATATAAATTATTTGGTTAGTGAGCGTTACGGAAGAAAAGAAGACCCAGTATTATCAATTTATGATGAATTCGCTAAATACGGCACGCCTGATATTGTAGATACCATTAATAAATCACGTAGCGCAGGGTTTGAATGTATTATTGCTACGCAGACACTTGCAGATATTAATAAAATTGAAGCAGGGTTAGTAGAACAAATTATTGGTAACTGTAATACGTACGCTTTTGGTTGGTCAAATGATGATTATACAATTGAAAAAATGATTAATACATTGGGAACATACCAAGATGATGACATTACTTATCAAATTGAAAAGTATGGTCACTCACTAAAACGAATTGATATGAAAGCAGAAAAAGGTACGATGCGTAGCGTTAATAAATTTCATATACATCCTAGTCAAATACGTGGCTTTAAAACAGGTGAATTTGCTATATGGAGAAAAGCAGCTCATGAAGAGTTAGAACCGCACATTGTATATTGTAGGAATCCTTTATCTTAAATGAGAACAGATATTCTGACAAAAAAACAAAAATTACTTTTAGAACTAATTAATAAGTTCGGTGTTATTACAATTCAACAAACAATTGAGTATTTGAAAGGTGAAATATCATTTAAAACGATATATACCTCAAAGGCTAGATTGAGTGATTTACAGTTTATAGAAGAAGTAAAGTTTGGAAATCATTTAATTCTCTATATTAAAGAAGCTGGTACAGTGTATTTAGATTCAAAGTTAGCAGGATATACAAGAATTAGTTATACAACATTACAGCACACACTGACTACTAATGATTGTTTAATTGCAACGAGAAAAATTTATCAAGATCGGAATATAGATTGTAATTTTATTACCGAAAGGGAATTGAGGAGGGAATATGTTGATAATCATTTTCCTGATGGAATAATTGATTTTAAAAAATTACGCCATGTGTCTCAAGATTTCCCTGATTTTGTAATAGAAGAAAGTGATGGTAGTAGAACAGCGAACGAAGTTGAACTAAATGCAAAATCTAAAGCTCGTTATGAGAAGAAATTTAAACGATATCAAATGGAAATACAAAAAGGAGTATATAAAAAAGTTATATACATGGTTCCGAATCATTATATTTCAAATGCAGTTCAAAAGGAGGGATATGTATATTTGGATGCAACACATTTAAAAATTATTCCGATTGATAAGGTGATTAAAAAGTGAGTGTCTAATATTCAGGTTGCTATTGATGAATTGCATGTGGCTTTCAGAAAGTTGAATCTAGAATTTTTTAATAATGAATTATTAGAGCCAGCGATAACAATTCAATCAAGTGGTAAGAGGAATTCAATGGGCTGGTGCTCTAGTAAAGAAGTGTGGGGGGATAAAGAAGGAACTATAAAAAAGTATGAGCTGAACATTTCAGCAGAATATCTTGATTATGATTTTATGGAAACAATGGATACTATGCTTCATGAGATGGTGCATTTGTACAATGCTTTAAATGGTGTTCAAGATACATCAAGAAATGGTGCGTATCATAATAAGCGTTTTAAATCAGAATGTGAACGTAGAGGTTTTTATTTTCCTAATACTAAAGCTGATAAAAAACTTGGTTGGGCGTTTCCTAAAATAACAGATGAAACAAAAGAAAGAATTTCAAAACTTGGTATAAAAAGAGAAGCATTTATAATTGCCCGCAGAAATATTGTAAATCCCGTAGAAAATGACGATGCAAACGACACAGCACAAGACGAAGAAGAAAAACGACCTACTTCTTTCAAATGGGTATGTTCTAAGTGTGATTTGATTGTACGCTCAACAAAAGATAATATTTTTATTAAATGTGGTGAGTGCGATGAAACATTGATAAAAAATTAAATGAAAATTAAATCCGGAACAAAAATGAAAAAAGGGCAGTTCGCTTATTTCAATGGAATTGTAAATAACTTAATGGACAAGTTTTACTTTGATAAAGAATTCATGTATGAAAATGATGGCGAACAATACTAAATGTTTTCCTCAGGTGTATTGCTATTCTCATTACTATTACGTTTGTTTATATCTTTTATATTTTGTTTTAAGGAAATAGGGGTTGTTTTAATTTTGTTGATGAAGAGACAGACAAATAAACTCAGATGGATGGGAGAACTACTTAAATTAGGAGAGACGATTGATCGAGAAACAGATCGTGTTGTGATGGGGTATCCATTCGAACGTAAAATTCGTTATAACAACATAGGAGTGACCGCAACTGATAAATTTACAACGAAAGATACGAATGAAATTGTAAAGAAAATTGAGGTTCGTATTGATCGAGATATTGAAAATAATCAAAAGGATTATCGTGTAAAAGTTGGTGGCCGTATTTATAATATTGAGCGCATTTATGTAAGAGAAGAAGACCGTTTGATGGAGGTGTCACTGTCTTATGCAAATTAAATGCAAATTAACTTTCAAGAATTAAGGGATATCATGAAGAAATCTGGTATCCCAGTTTATCGTGATAGTGCACCCACAACCGCAAAATATCCATACATTGTGTATGAATTTGTGAATGAGCAACATAAAAGAGCCTCTAATAAAGTTTTAAAATCGATGCCTCTTTATCAGATTGCAGTCATTACAAAGGGTACAGAGGAAGATTACGAACCGTTAAAGGTAGTTTTTAACGAAGCAGGCATTTCTTATTCTCAATTTGATGGAATGGATTATGACGAAAACGATGACACCATAACCCAGTTTATAACGTATGTGAGGTGTGTGCAGTAAATGAACGAGCAAGACGTTTTAATCAACAAATTAATTGATAATCACATATTCAAGCTAGCTGACGGACGCGACTTGTTTGAAGGGAGTTGCGAAGAATTGGCGGGGCTGTTAAAAGGAGAGGGAAAAGATGAATAAATGAGAAGTCAACTAAGCTTTGACGACATATTGGGGACTTTCGATTACAAAGCAAAGAGCACGGCAGAGCAATTCCTAGCGAATACAGGCGTCATGACGACATACTCAGTGGATTTTTATAAGGATCAAAGACAAAGTATCGATTGGTTTGAAGCGAAGACAAAGAGTGAAGCCGAGGGAATGGCTAAAAAGAAATACGGGAAGATACAGATTGTTAACATATACATCTCAGATCGGACCCTAAAGGAAATAATGGAGCTAGATTAGGTGATAGAGAACTTAAGAACGGTTGATTTGGGAGCGGAGCAAAGCTTTCTAGGGTGTTTGTTGTTAGAAGGAGACCTAATACAAGAGGTAACGTTACAACCGCTACATATGGAAAATGGACGCCACAGAGCGATTTATAAAACAATGCAAAAAATCATGAACGATGGTGAAGTGTTAGACCTTGTAACGATGGTTGAAAGGTTAGGAGATTCGTTGGAATCAATAGGCGGTATTCATTATCTCGCTCAATTAGCTGATTCGGTTTCGAGCACAGCCAATATCAAACATTACCAAAGAATGATATACGAGCAATATCGTATTAGGGAAGCCAAAGTTATTGCTTCGGATTTGCTACAACAAACAGATGAGGAAAATATAGCGAAGACGTATAACAAACTTGGGGAATTGCAAGAGATGGGCGTTACTAATGGTACCACAAAAGAAGATATTCTTCTTGAAATTATGCGTGATATTAATACAGATCGTGGTGAGTTAGTCGGAATAGACACAGGATTCTCTGATATTAACGGAATGACAGGCGGATTAAAAGGCGGTTCGTTATATATCATTGCTGGTCGCCCTTCGATGGGTAAAACAGCTTTCTCATTAGCATTAACAGCAAATGCTTGTGAATCTGGTGCAGCATGTAGTTATTTCTCTATAGAGATGCCACAAAAAGACTTATTTAACCGAATCATCAGCAGTATGGGACGTATTGACGGATCAAAATGGCAGAACCCATGGAAGTACTTTGGACAAGATGATACGCAAAGAGCTTCGATTGCTATGGGTGAAATTAGCAAGTGGTCATTTGAAGTATATGATGAATCACGTCAAACAATTTCTGATATAAGAGCGAAGGCGCGGCAGTTTAAAAAGCAATATCCGGATAAAAAACACATAATTTTCATTGATTATTTAGGACTTATTTCAACAGTAGGAGATTATGAACGTGATGATTTAAGAATAGGTGCCATGACGGCTGAATTAAAGCAAATAGCGCGTTCTTTAGACGTCCCATTAGTTTTGCTTGCTCAATTATCAAGAAGCGTAGAACAGCGAAATGACAAGCGTCCGATGATGTCAGATTTAAGGGGATCGGGAAGCATCGAGCAAGATGCAGATTTAATCGCTTTTCTTTATAGAGATGAGTATTACAATGCGGATTCAGAAGCGAAGAACATTGTTGAAGTTATTATTTCAAAACATCGTAATGGCCCGACTGGAACAGTAGAACTTGCCTTCTTTAAAGAGTTTGGTAAATTCGTAGAACTCGAAAGAAGAAACGAACAATGAATGGAGAAGAAAGAGGTCGTGAGTTTACTGCGTTATATTGTAGCAGCTTATCCTAATTTTGAATTAACGGAAGAACGAATACAAGTATGGATTGATTTGCTAGAAGACAGTTCATATGTAAAGACAATGGAAAAACTTAAACAACACTGCAAAATTAAGAAGTTTCCACCGAGCGTGGCAGAAATCATCGTAAATGAAACTCAAAAAAATATACAAATGAGCAAGTTGAAAGAATGGGAAGAGGTGGCACGTCGTGATAGAGAACTTAAGAACGGTTGAATGAGAGCATCTCATAAGGAACGTGAAGTGTTTGTTGGTAATCAGGTTGTAAGTCTTCAAAGTGGTCAATTCGTTACTGGTAGAAAAGCATTAGCGGAAGAATTCAACAAAGGTGTTAAGAAGTCGCAAACAATTTCTGAAAAGACCATCGAGCGTTATTTAGCACTCTTTGAAGAGATGGAGATGCTGACCATCAAAAAAACCACGAAATACAGCGTCATATCAATACTTAACTGGCATCTGTATCAACAAAGTGACCAACAGTTGACCAACAAAAATGAGCACTTTGAGCCAAAAACTGACCAACAAATGACCATCAAAAAAGAACCCGAAAACACTGAAATACCAACGTTTTCAGAGTATGAAGAAAATGAAGATGACCACAACTTGACCAACAAGTGTCCAACAAAATCGCAAAAACTGACCACAAACAAGAATGTATTAAAGAATGTTGTTGTTGAAGAAACTCCGTCACAAGAACAAGTAAATATAATCACAAATAAATACATGCAATTAAAAGGAAGAGGTTTCCCAGGACCGGATGATTATAGTACAGCAACCCAGTTATTGCAGGAGGGTGTACCTGTAAATGATGTCCTCTTCTACTTAGATGAATGTTTTAAAAACTATAAACCTAAGCATTCAATGGATCGGATAAATTCATTTAGATATTGCGCGAGGTACATCTATAACAGATGGCATTCCAGACAACAAGCAAACAAACCATTAACAGTACTACCAGGTAAGCAAAAGCAACGCCAAGCGAAGAATGAAGAATTACTTGCAAAATACGAATAGTTGATTTGCAATTACATTGGAGAAAAAAAAGAGCGTGATGATAGTAAGCCTTTCCCAGTGAAGGGATATAACCTTACTAAGCTATTAAAAAAGGTAAGAGAGTTAGAAAAAGGTGGATATGAACATGTAAGGCCATATCAAAAAATCTACAAGCAAAGAAAAGACTTTGATTACGACATGGGCAGAAATTTCAGTAAAGGTGGATTTAAATTTAACGGTTATGTAGATACAGTTCAATATTTATTTGCAATGAGGAAGAAAGCGGAGTAAATGATAACTACAAAAACAAATGTTGTTCTTCCTGATTGGTGCTTAAAAGGTACTAGTCAGGAAGAGATAAAACAAAACATTTTACAATACCTGAAGCGGTATGACGGATACAAAGTTTTGCGAGTAAAAAATGGGATAGCAATTTGCGAACGGGGTGATTGAATGGCAAACAATGAAACTATTAAAAACCAATTAGCAAACCGTACTGAAAACAAACCAGCTAGTCCTGAACAAACAGTTGAAGCTTATATGAAGAAAATGGGTCCGAGAATGGCTGAAGTGTTACCGAAGCACATGGATATGGACCGTATGAGCCGCATAGCGCTTACGACGATTCGAACTAACCCAACATTATTAGAATGCACCGTTCCTTCTCTTATGGGGGCTGTGATGCAAGCGGTGCAACTCGGATTGGAACCAGGGTTACTTGGTCATTGCTACTTACTTCCGTTTAACAAAAACGTAGGTACAAAACAGAATCCACAGTGGGTTAAGGAAGTTCAATTCATCATCGGATACAAAGGAATGATTGATTTAGCAAGACGTTCTGGCCACATTCAAAGTATTTATGCTCATGCAGTATTCGAACATGATGAATTCGAGTACGAGTTAGGGTTACATCCTACTTTAAAACATAAACCTTCTTTCGGAGACCGTGGTGCATTTATTGGAGCGTATGCAGTTGCTCACTTCAAAGATGGCGGATATCAGATAGAATTTATGCCAAAAAGTGAGATTGAGAAAAGAAGAAACCGTTCTAAGTCAAAGAGTTACAGTCCTTGGGATAGCGACTATGAAGAAATGGCAAAGAAAACAGTCGTAAGAGCGATGTTTAAATACTTGCCAATCAGTATCGAAGTTCAAACACAAGCACAACATGACGAAGTGGTTCGAAAAGATATTACAGCAGAACCAGAGTTTATTGAAGCAGAAGAAACAAATGAAGAAACGACAAACCAAGAACAATCAGAAATTGTATTTGAACAATGAATGGAAGCAAACGTACTTATAACAACTGAAGATATGGCCCATGAACAATGGTTAGAAGCTAGGAAAGCAGGAATTGGCGGTTCTGATGCAGCAGCTATTGCGGGTTTAAATAAATGGATTTCTCCAATCGGAGTTTACTATGACAAAACAAGTGAAACGGTTAAAGATCAATTACCAAGTGAAGCGGCTTACTTCGGTAATGTACTAGAAGAAATTGTCGCTGAAGAATTTAGCAAACGTACAGATATAAAAGTTAGAACATGCAACGCAATCTTACAACATCCTGAATACCCTTGGATGCTAGCAAATGTGGACAGGCTGGTTGTTGGCGAAAAGGTAGGACTTGAGTGTAAAACGGCTTCTGAATACCTAAAGAAAGAGTGGGAAGGCGAAGAAATCCCAGCTTCTTATCTTCTGCAGTGCCAACACTACATGGCTGTAACGGGTTATAAGGCATGGTGGATAGCGGTGTTAATCGGAGGTAACAAATTCATCTATAAAAAGATTGAACGTGATGAAGATATCATTCAGTACTTAATCGATATTGAAAAAGACTTCTGGTTAAACCACGTCGAGAAAGGTATTCCTCCAATGTTTGATGGATCGGAATCATCTTCTACATTACTTAAGGAAATGTATCCAGATTCGGTTGAGGATAGTGAAGTCGAGTTAGGAAACGAAGCTGAGTTATTAATAGAAGCTCGCGACCAAGTAGATAAAGAAATCAAAGTGCTAGAAGAACAAAAAACAGAGTATGAAAACAAAATCAAAGCAAAACTTGGTTCAAATGAGATTGGAAAAACAGAGAACTATAAGGTTTCTTGGAAAACGCAAACTTCCAACAGAATCGATAGCAAACGATTGAAAGAAGAACAGCCGGAATTGTACAAACAGTATACAAAAGAATCTAAAAGCAGAAAGTTCATAGTTAAATAGATGATTGAAAACGGAATGTTAATTGGAAATCATCATGATTCATCATCTAGAGATTTCATTGAACTATGTTGTGGTTGTGAGGGCGAGATCTACTACGGAGAAAGTTGCTTAGACTTCGGTGGAGATTACCTACACGCAGATACAGAGTGCATTACTCAATATGTAAAGTCTCATTCTACAGAGAAAGTAGCAGGTGAATAAATGAAAGATGGCGTAGTTCTAATGTATTGCAAGGATGGAGTGTTATATCCAGTAGCACTAACAAATGAACAAAACGAGATGCTTCAAATGTCAGCAATGCTATTCCAACCGTTAAAAGTTGTTTTTGATAAACCTCAAGGACAAGCTATCAATTTAATGGAGGGACGCAAAAATGATTGAGTGAGGGTGATTGGTTATCCCTTCTTTCCATTTGGAAGGAAAGGGGGTGATATACCTATGGAGTTTTTGTTTGAGCTTCTAAAAGAATTTGTGAAAGCCATTGTACGTGAAGTTTCTGCGTATGTTTTTAGGAAACAAATTTTAGAAAAAGATAACAAAAAACCCACTCCTCGTCGCCGTCGGAAGCAAAAGGGTGGGTTTCGTAAAAAATAAATGAAATTAGGAAAATTAGCATTAGTCGGAGCATTAACATTTGGTGGATTTACTGCAGTAGAGATGATTAAACCTACTTCACAAGCTGCAGCAGCTTATGAGGAACCATATTCTGATCCATATCATGATCGTTGGGGATTTAATTCTTCATCTAATTTTGAATATCTATCGAGATTTCCAAATGCTAATATGATTAAAAGCTCATATAGAACTGGAGATATCTTCAATTATTCCCTTAGCTCAATTGAAGATGGCGATGAAGCTGTTATGAAGATTTTTAAAGTTGAAGATGGAAAACCTGTACGCTATAGAACAATTTATCCTCAATTTGATGCTAATCACCAAAACCCTACTTGGTCAACCGTGATTACAGATGTATATACTCCTGGCAGCTATATTGCTGTTATAAAAAATGTCAATAATACAATAGGACATGGTACTAGTAATTGGTTTACAATTAATGAATAAATGAAATTAGGGAAATTAGCATTAGTCGGAGCATTAACTTTTGGTGGATTTACTGCAGTAGAAATGATTAAACCTACTTCACAAGCTGCAGCAGCCTATGAGGAACCATATTCTGATCCATATCATGATAATTGGGGATTTGACGCTCAATCTAACTTTAGTTATCTATCAAGATTCCCGAATGCACATATGATTAAAGATTCATATAGAACTGGAGATATCTTCAATTATTCCTTAAATTCAATTGAAGATGGCGCAGGAGCTGTTATGAAAATTTATAAAATGGAAAATGAAAAACCTGTACGCTATAGAACGCTTTACCCACAATTTGATGCTAATCACCAGAACCCTACATGGTCAACTGTGATTACAGATGTATACACTCCAGGTACCTATATTGCTGTTATAAGACATGTCAATGATTCATTAGGCTTTGCCTCTAGCAAGTGGTTTACAATTAACAAATAGATGGGAAAGGGTTTGCTGTGCAACAAGAATTTCATTGAATTAAGTGTAGGAGGAATTCGAATGGATGGAGTACCAAAAAATAAAAATAAAAACCTGTTGGTATTGATTTATCTTAGTTTAGGATTAAATCTCATCACAGCTCCATTAGCATTGTTTATAGGCGGGATGACAACAGACCCTCCAGGCAGTACTGAACTTGATTTTTTAAAAGGATTTCTCTTCATTCAAGCAATACCACTTTTCTTATTGTTTATATTTTTGGCATGGTACTTTATCCGTAAGAATAAAACGATGAACTGGAAACAACAACGTGATTACGGTTCAATGCAAAATGTTGCAGCATTTGAAGCGCAAATTACAGATGCTTATGATGCTGGTAACTACATTGCATTAGGATATGTTAAGGGTGAGTTTGTAAAAACTGACTTCTTTACTATTAATAAGTAATTGGAATATGATAATATAGCTTTGTTTGAAGTCGATGAAAATGGTGAATATACAATAATTGCTACTCCTAAACGTGATGATATAAATGACACTTACTTTTATGCTGATTACGCAGCTAAAAAAAATATAGAATAGATGAACGATGTGAGAGTGCAAAAGCCAACGGTTGTAAATAGAACAATAGCAGCTCAACCACAACAGATAAATACTGTAGGCGGAATGAATGTTAATAATCAAAAGAAAAATCAAGCAACAGATTTAGTAACATCTCGCCCATCTATTTTGTCAAGAAATGAAAAAAACAATGTGAATTCTGTATCGCCAACGAACAATTCTACAAAAAAAAGGGGAGATAAAAAATAAATGAAGGAGGCATTAGCTAAATTAAATCCTGTCGGGAGTATTCTTAAAAAGTTACTCCCGTTTCTTTTAATAGGAATTCCAATTACATTACTTTTATCAGTAGGAAGTTTTGTACCATTTCAAAAGAAAGGGGGGATGGATAGCACATTCCCACAAGGAGGAATGGGAACGGCAAGTGTAAGTCCCGATGTTCTTAAATGGGAACCGATGGTTAGAAAATATGCTCAAGAGTTTGGGGTAGAAGCCTTTGTCCCTTTAATGCTTTGTTTAATTGAACAGGAGAGCGGAGGACGTTTGCTCGATGTCATGCAATCAGCCGAGGGAGCTTTTAATACAAAGTATCCAAAAGTGCAAAATGGAATAAGTGATCCTGATTATAGCATTTGGTGTGGTGTTCAGGAATTTAAACATTCTATTCAAATTGCAGGGGTTCAGAGCCCTAGTGATATCAATAGAATTAAACTAGCTTTACAAACTTATAATTTCGGTCCTGGATTTTTAAATTATATAAATAAAAATGGTGGAGAATATACACTAGAACTTGCAAAAAGTTTCGCTCTAATGATGGCAAATGGACGTACTAATTGTGGCTTTAGAACCCCCTTTTGTTATGGCGATTACACCTATGTTGAGAAGGTTTTAAAGCATTACCAAGCAGGAGGTGGTGCACCTGTTGGTGGTGATGAATTTTTTCAAAAGGTAATGACTGAAGCTTTAAAATATAAAGGTTATAAATATGTATTTGGCGGAGCAAGTCCAAATACAAGTTTTGATTGCAGTGGATTAACTCAATGGACATTTCGAACGGCAGGTGTGCAATTAGATCGAACCGCACAAATGCAATGGAATCAAACAAAACGTGTTTCAGCAGCAGAAGCAAAGCCCGGAGATTTAGTCTTTTTCCACGGGACGTATAATTCAGGAACATACATTACACATGTAGGCATCTATCAGGGGAATATGAGAATGTATCATGCTGGTGATCCACTTGACTATGCTGATTTAAATTTACCGTATTGGCAGCAACATATAGCAGGGTTTGGGAGATTATAAATGGGATTATCAATTTTTAGTTTTTTCTCTTATAAAAAGCAGAGCGAATATGTAGAAAAAAACAAAAAGATAGTTAACGAAAATCAAGAAATAAAGAAAGAAAATAGCATGTTAAAAGCAAAAGTGAAGGCAACAGGGGATAAAAGAGAGGAAAAAGTAAAGTTTGATACAGAAGAATTTTTACAAGCATTCTTTACTTATGATACATCAAAGGCAGAGCGTGGATGGACTAAAATAAAACCATTTGTTACAGAGAATGCGAGAAAGATGGTTTCACCAGCGGGGGAAAATCCTGATAATGTATCTAAAACAGAAACTGATAAAACCATTATTTCTAAGCTAGATAAAGCTCAAATTTATTACACACCTGTAGATGATATGAAATCAAATGTATTTGCAAGGGTTTGGTATGACATGACTGTAAATGGTATTACCAGCAAAACACAAATTTTATTAGATTTACAGTTGATTTATGACAGTAATAAAGATAGATGGATAATAGACGATATCAAAATACAGCAAGAACTGAATGATAAAGGCTATACGAGGTAAGTGATAAGTATTAGCATTTGGCTAATCATCGGTATTGTGACAGTCGTATTATTTAAGAAATATAAATTTCAGCAAGAGAAGCTTGAAAAGGGAAAATATGACGAATACGGTTTAAGATTATTACTTTTAAGTGCTGTTGTAATATATATCACAAAACAATGGTTAGATGATGTATTGATTGCACAATTAATACTAATTCCTATATTTATCATTGTGATCCCAATATTTACGGTGTATATGATTAAACAAATGGTATATGATTACGAGAATGGAAAGTATTCATTCTATAAAAAAAAGTAAATGAATCATACCAAGGCGTTATGTAGTAAAACTCAAAAGTATTTTTTAGGAGGAATAAATAAAATGCTTAAATACTCACCTGAAATAAAGATGTATGCTGGATATGTTTGTGTAGATTGTGGAGAAGAAAAAAATATGTATCCACCGAACAAAGAACCTGATAGCTGTGAAAATTGCAGTGATACAAATTTTAATTTTACAGGTGTGTTTTTTTGGGAATCTTTTAAATTTGAAAAAGATGGAGAAGAACCGTATTGGATAGGCGAAGCTTGGATGAATACAGCAGGTATACCCATTTGTAACTTTTGTCAGAATAGAGATTTCACCCCTGATTATGATGTTCTGGAAGAATGGTTAGTTTATATCCCAAATGGAGAACCGTTTACATTTTATTGTGTTTGTGAATTTTGCCAAGGAAAGCACGGTTTCCAAAAAGTGAGCAGAGAAAATTTAGATAAAGAAGTAAAGGGATTACTTAGACAAACCGAGGAAATAGCGGAACAACACAATGATATGTTAAATGCACAAATTGAAAGCGATCGTTTGAATTATGGCGAAGAATATGTACTTAAGCATCACTTTGGATATACAGATGAAGATATAAAACAAGAAAATAATTAAATGAAAAATAATTCTAAGGAATCAATTTTAGATCATTGGAAATTTAATTTAAGTGTATCTCTTTCACCTAGTGCAGGAATAGTTTTGTTTGTACACGATTTATATAAAGAATATAAAAGATTTTACGTTAATAATAACCACTTCGGAAGTACAGATTTCTCTTCTTGTAATTTACATTACTCAGGAGATGGCTATAGGGCATTTCTTTGGATAGAATCTTATATAGAGTTGATACGAGAAGATGAGTATATGCCAAGATTCGTTGATATTGTGTGTTGGGATAATTATAAAGAAGAATTAAAAGATATGTTTGGCTGGTGTTATAGTGTTGCTGAAGATAGTTATTTACTGAAAGCATTAGGAAAAGAATCCATTAGACAAGATAATGCAAAATACATTATTGAAGCATTAGACAAGATGAAAATAGTGTTGCAATCCAAAGGTATTTTATTTAGACAAATTAAATTTACAGATATGAAAGTGCAGGTGTAAATGTACAAAAATCTTATCTGTGCATTAAAAGAATTAAGGATGGATGTATTTTCTTCTGAATTACTAAAATCTGCTTTTAAGTTAACTGTATTTGTATTACCATTTGTAGCTCTTATGTATTGCTTGGTATATATTATTATGGGCTTTAGTAATTTAACTCAAGTTATAAAATTCACATCAACACTTGGGATAATAACATTAGGTGTATTTGTTTCTATCCTTCTATTTTTATCAGCATTTGGTTTTTGTTCTCGTTTAATTTTATTGTTAACTCATTCAAGACAGGTCAATCAACATGTAAAAGTTCATGAAGATAAACCAGTTGTTTATCGAGAGAAACAGCAAAGTTAAATGACCATTTCAATTAAAAACAATAGTATCAAGCGAATTTATGTGAAAGTTAACGGTGATTTTATGGAACAGTACATTCAGTGGTTAAAACAACAAGATAAAAGTGAAAACACTATAAAAAAATATACAGGTGATTTAAAAGACTTTTCTATTTGGTTTGAAGAGACAACAGGAAAATCTATAAAAGAGAATCCTAGTATTGTAAGTACGTTGGAAATTCAAGATTGGAAATCATTCTTGATAAATAATGCAAAAACAAAGGGCGGAAATAGGCTGAAAATTAGTACAGTAAATAGTAAAATTGAAGCTATCCGCTCGTTTTTTTTCTTTTTAGAAGATATTAAACTGATTTCAAACAATCCAGCATCAAAAATAAAGCAAATAAAGGTACAAAATAAACCAGAGCCTAAGTGGTTAGATCGTATCGAAAAGAACCGATTATTGAATTTTATAGAAGATGAAAAAAGCCTTCACAAAAACGAATGGAGGTATTATAGAAATTTAGCAATTGTAAATGTAATGCTATTGGCTGGATTAAGAAGAAGCGAAGTGGTTGCGCTTAAATTAGATGACATTGAAAAAGGATACATTTTTGTTCGTAATGGAAAAGGCGGAAAAGCAAGAAGTATCCCTTTAATTACTGATTTACAAGCTTTAATATCTAAATGGATAGCTGTCAGAAATGAAAAAAATGATGTAGAAACAGACTATCTTTTCACATCACAAAAAGGCGGGAAGTTAAGCATTTCAGGAATCAATAATTTATTTGAAACAATTAGAAAAAACACAGGATTAAATGAATTAACACCTCATACGCTTAGACACACATTTTGTCATGATTTATTAGAGCGTGGTGCTACTTTAACACAAGTAGCAGATTTAGCTGGACATGATGATTTGGATACAACAAGACTATATGTGACATCAAGTAATCGAGAGCTAAAAAGCACCATAGAGCTATTACAAACGGGAAAATATAATTTGTGAGTGAAGGGAGCTAATTCGATGAGTGTTTCAACGAAGGCTGTTGAATTGGAATGGGTAGGAAGCGAAAAATCTAAAGGATTTCATATTATTGGTAAAGATTATAATAACCATAATGAACTTTTTAGACTGAAAAGGTATACTATTTGGTTTTCCAACCAAATTGAAATCCATGAAAGAAGGACTACAACAAGTCGTGATAATGATGATTACGATAAAGTAACACTTTTACCATATTCAAGTGTTGAATATATCACCCTAGAGTTACATACGATTAGCTATTTGGAGAAGATAAGAAAAACTTTTACTTTTCGTTTTTGTAATAAAGAGCGTGAAGTTTTCTCTTTAAAGGATTCAATAATTGATGCAGATTTTACAAGCGAAGTACAAAAAGAATTCTTTAGAATACAACTAAATTCACAAAATGAATTAGAGAAAAAGAAGAAAGAACTTGAAGTGATTACAAGTTAAATGAATGTACAAGTGATTACAAAAGAGCATGTAAAGTCACTTCTTGATGAGTGGTATCGTGAAATGCGCATGCAAAATGTTGAAAGAACAAAAGAACTAGAAAAAGAACTTGAAGTTAAAATTAAAAATATAGAAGATCAAAATTTAATACTGTACTATTCACTTTTAAGATACAGATATACAGAGATTGATAAGACAATTTCTGTAGATATGAATGAGATTCAATCTTTTGATATTCCTAAAGACAGCTTAATGGAGTATTATTATTACTTTTTTAGAGCTTCTCATGAAACTTCACTTGGAAATTATAAAAAAGCTAAAGGACTTTATGAGAAAGCTGAAATCCTTTTAAAATATGCTCCTGATGAATTAGAAGGGGCAGAATTTTATTCTAAGTATTCACTATTTTGTTATTATATTCATCAACCCCTTTCGGTTATTGAATGTGCACCTAAAGCAAAGGATATATTCTCTAAACACTTTGGACACGAATTTAAAATAGCTAGTTGTTATAATGTATTAGGACTTGTTTGTTTACAAATAAAACAATTTGAACATGCTGAAATGCATTTTACATCCGCAATGAATATCCTACAAAAACGAAATTTGAAAAATGAAGAAAGTTTCATTTTAAGGATTCGGCATAATTTAGGGCTTATGTATGCGGAACAAAATCTTTCTAAATTGGCAATTCGTTATCTATCTGAAGTATCAAAAGGAATTCCAAATCATTTTAGAGCAATTTTCCTAGAAGCTAGAGAATACTCTAAATTAGGTGAAACAAGGATTGCATCAGATTTAATTGAAAAAGGGATGAATGTTTGTAAGCAATTAGATCAAGAAGAATATCAACATCACTTTATAATCTTAAAAGCAATAAATCAAAAAGTAACAGCCGAAGAATTAGAAAAGATTATTGTAGAACGTTTTAGCTTTTTCGAGGAAGAAGGTTTGTGGGAATATGTTCTAGAATATTCAAATACACTAGCTGTTCAATTTTATGAGAGTGGTAATAGTGTAAAAGCTGGTGAATATTTTTACCTAGCTCATAAAGAAAGAGAAGAAGCATTTAAGAAAGGAGCTTTGAAATGAATGAAAAGACTATTGTTCGGAACTGTTGCACTCACAATAATTTTATTGGGTGGATTAAACAATTCGTCACTTGAAACACAAGGCGCTCAAAAGGTTACTAATTCTTCTTCAAAGGATATCATACAATATTCACATGGTGATGCTTGGTAAATGATGGAAAAAATTATTGAAAGAGCAACTGAAACAGCAAAAAAAATTAGAAAGGAGTTAAAAAAAGTATTTCCAGAAGTTAAGTTTTCAGTACGATCAAGTAGTTATAGTGGGGGTTCTTCAGTAGATGTTAACTGGCAAGATGGACCGATGCAAGAAGAGGTTGAAAGAGTGACCGAAAAGTTTAATTCTTGCTCTTTTGACAGCATGCAAGATATGAAAGTAACAACTGGTTATGAATATAAAGGGAAGATATATAATGGTGCGGATTATATATTTGCAAATCGTTCATTATCATCAGAATATAAACAAGCAATTCAGGAGCATGCAAAAGAAATGTTTGAGGATTTAAATATAAATGATTGGACATATCAAAGGAAAATGATACAGGCTGAAGAAGATATGAAAGGTTTAAATAAGGCTCCTTTAATTGAAATGCACGAGGAACCAGAAGAGATAAAACAACTTGCGGAAGTAATTGATTTTAATGAAAAGAAAGCGGAAAAAGAATTTAATAAGTTTACACCAGAACAAAAATTCAAATTAATAGCATTGAAAACAATTTGTAAAATGTCCTATGAACACTTAGAAGGTGTGTTAGAAAGAGGTTTATCTATAGATGATATATTTAAAGGAGTTGCAAATAGATGCTTTAAAAATGAAAAAGCCATCCGCCGATAAATGAATGAAATTGAAAAATACATGACACCAGCAGAAGCAGCCTATAAATGGGGAATTACAAGGGATACTTTAAAGAATAAGTATAGTCCCTCTATGCTGAATTCAAAGCAAGCAGATGATCTACAAATAATGATTGAACGAGGGTTAATTAAATTTTTTCTACCTCCGCATGGAAAGCGTAAAGAATGGATTATTACAAGAGAAGCAATGGTTAAATGGTTCGGAGAGCCGAAAAATTAAATGCAATCATTTGAAAAACACATAAAAGAGAAAAGGCGAAAAGAAAAGATTGAAAAAATTTTTAATCACTGTATAAATGGTGATAGCTACTTTCAGTGTTCTTCTTATGCATGGAGACATATTGCATTCAAAAATTATAATAAAATTAAACGAAAAGAAATCAATATAGAGCACCTTATAATATTGATGAAAAAAGAGGGAATATGCTTTACACAGCATCAATCTTTAGTGAAATACCCCATAATCGACTTTTTAAAATATATTGCAAAAATCTGTAAGGAAACTATAGAAATTTGAATGAGTAGATACAGTTATTTGTACGATACGCCTTATTTATATTCCTCAAATCATTTAAGAGGTCTTTATCAACAAACCCGTTCAACTACAGATTTAGAAGCTATTCAAAATCACATGATACGTCATGAAGTTTATAACCAAGGTATGTATAAAGGCTATTATTGGCTAAGTAGGGAGTTAGCAGCAGACCTTGGAGAAGACCAGCACCTATTAAAATGGCGAGATATGTTTACTGACTATGATCTATACGTAAATCCTGTAGGCGAGATGAAAATTCAAAGAAAGGAGTTTTAAATGACCATTTTTGGTGAACTTGCTGTTGTGTATGGAGTAACGGGAGCTGTAGGAATAGCTATTAAGTTATTAGAGAAAAAGGGGTTTCATGTTCCAAGATGGTTACTCGTTGCAAGCCTCAAATGCTTGGTTATTGGCTCGGTGTGGTATGTGCTAATTGATATACTAGATGTATTTCTACCCTAGTTGTTTGAACTTCTCACAATTCCAACGGTTTTATTAGCGAGCGCATTATTTAGTAAAAAATTCAAAATGAGTGATAAGAAAAAAATTTCAAGGTTCTTCGAAATAGCAAATATTTGTGTAAAGCATAAAGATAATAGTCTAGAATATCCAAGATTTATAAAACAAGAAGTTAGTGAAAATAGTACGGTGTATTTGTATAAGCTACCTATCGGGATACCTAGCCAACTTATAAAAAAACTGGATGAAGTTATTGCAGAGGGGATAAATAAGCCTATTAAAGTTACGTATGAATCTCCTTGGTTACGTATTCAAGCATTTGAACAAGATATACCGAAGAATTGGGATTGGAATGAAATGAATTTGAAGCCCCGTTCTTGGAGCGTCTTGATTGGTAAAACCTTAGATGAAAGTATGTATCATGATTTTGATAAAGTCCCTCATATGACCATTGCAGGAATGACACGATATGGAAAAACGGTTTTAATAAAAAATCTTGTGACAAATTTGATTCTACAGCAAACCCAAAATGTTAATTTTTTTATAATTGATTTAAAAGCAGGATTAGAATTTGGAAGGTATCGGAATTTAGAGCAGGTGAAGCAAGTCGCAGAGAATCCAGCAGAAGCACTTGAAATGCTATTTTCTATACATGAAATGATGTTAAAACAAGTAGAGCTCATGAAACAATCTTATCTTACAAATATAGTTGATACATCAATAAGAGATCGTTTTTTTATAATTGTAGATGAAGGGGCAAATTTAGCACCGTCGCAAGGAATGCCAAAAAAACAAAAGGATATGCTTTATATGTGTCAGAATCTATTGAGTGAAATTGCTCGTGTTGGTGGGGCTTTAGGGTTTAGATTAGTGTTTTGTACGCAATATCCAACCAGTGACACATTACCACGTCAAATTAAGCAAAATGCAGATTGTAAGATAGGATTTCGCCTACCTACCGCAGTAGCTTCACAAGTGGCAATTGATGAAACTGGATTGGAGGAACTCCCTTCCATTGCTGGGAGAGCTTTATTTAAAACAGATCGTATTTATGAACTACAAGTGCCGTATTTAAGCGATAAGAGTATGTGGAGCTTATTGCAAAAATATGAGGTGATGAAATGTGTTAAAGCAAAGACATCAAAAGTTGAAACAGAAGGCAAGGCACATCGAAATTTTATCGAGTTTGAATAATTGAATAAACTTGAATTTGCAACAAGGCGACAGCTACAGGCAATTCACAGCTTAGGAAGTATACGAAATGCTAATCGTATATTAAAGGATATAAGGAAGTATGTACACGTTTCAACATATAATCGAGAATTTGTGTATTATTTAAATAAGAAAGGCTTGGCTTTATTAGGGTTAGATGCAAAAGAACGAAAGAAAAAGCATCAGTTGGAACATGTTTTACTAAGGAACGAAGCTTGGATGTGGCTTGATTTTCCGAATTGGCGGGTAGAACAATCGTTAAAATTTAGTTATCAAGGTGAAGAAAAACAAATTATTCCCGATGCTTTCTATGCTAAAAATAAGATTCCTTATTTTATAGAAATAGATCGCTTGCAAAATATGAGGGTAAATGAAGACAAAGTATATTATTACAGTTTAATAACTAAAATCTACAAAGAGCAGCAAAATATAACCCCTATTATAATATTTTTTACAATATCCGATTATAGAGAAGAAAAATTACAGAGCTATGCTATTAAGCATGATATACATTTACAAACGTATTTAATTAAAGATGTCCTATAGATGCCTTGGTATAAAAAACCACGTTCAAAATTAGGAAGGTTTATAGATAAGCATGATTTAAAACAAATAGATATTGCTAAAACTAGCGGTCTCAGAGAATCTACAATTAGCCGACTTGCTAATTTAAGTAGCGTATCCCCCAGTATGAAAACGGCTAATAAGGTTCTTACCGCTTTGCGTAAACTAACAGGTAAAAACATTCATCACAACGATTTTTGGGCTTAAATGAACGACTATGGTTATTTTTCGAAACAAGTGTGTGAAGATTTAAATTTAACGGCATCTACATTGCGCCGTTGGTCCATTGCATTTGAGAGCAAAGGTTATGAGTTTGAAAAGAATGAAAAAGGTCAACGGATATATTTCGAAAGAGATTATCGGATACTTAGGGAATATAAAAGGCTTTTAGATCAAGGGATATCAGCGGAACAATGTTTAGAGGATATTGCACAGAGATTTATTAAGATTGATGCAGCACAGACACCTAGCGTCCACGGTGAGCGCAATGCGTCCATGGAAAAAAGTACGTCTATTGATCGTTCATGGTTGCATGAATTACAAGTAACATTGGAGCAACAAGCAGCAACAATAGGTGAACAAAATCAACATATTATCAAGCAGCAAGATGAAATGTTAAATCGCATGATATCGTTAGAAATGGAAAATGCAAATTTAAAAGAAAATATAACAGCTCAAACTGAATTAATCAAAGAAATTAAAGAGGAACAAAAAAAGAAAGAAAAAAAGAAGTTATTTGGATTATTTTAAATGAGTAAAAAAGCATTTAATCCTGGTGATGTATTAAGTTTAAGACTTCCAAATACATTGAGTGACAGAGATTTAGAAGGAATTAACCAATTAAAAGAAACATTAGGTCGGGACTTTAACAAAACCATAATTCCTATTTTGTTACAAGCTGTGAATGCACATATAAGTACAACAGAGAAAGAAATAACTGTTCCATTACCTGAAAAATTGAATTCTGAACAAGAAAGTCAATTTAATCAGCCAATGGTTAAGCAACTTATAGGTCAATTAGTATACCAATTAATATTAAATCCGTCTCAACCTTTAAACGTGACTACAAGCGAACAACAAGCTGCACCAATTGAGGAAAAACAAGATGTAAATGAAACAAATAACTTCAAGAATTCATTTGGTGCAAATTTCGTTGCTAATAATCTATTTGATGATGACGAGGACGACGATTAAATGAATATTCGTTTTGATTCTATTGATATTGGTAATGACGCATTAAAAGGGTTCTTCAACGGATTAACCCCTGCGAATAAAGTATATATCCCTAACATCATTGCTGAGGTTGAAGAACGTACTATTGTAGAGTATGAAAAAAAGATTTTAAACGGGTTACATGTTGAAATCACTTCATCTGCCTTACAAACTAAAGGCGGTAAATATGTTGTTGGAGAACTTGCAACTAAATTTGAAGACAATAATGAGCTAACACACGAATCTGACAAATATAACAATGATCAATCTGTCATCCTCTTACTTACTGCTGTTGCTTACGATGCTGCATTAAGTATTCAATCAACCGAAAACACTGTAGATGTATCTGTATATCTTTCTACAGGCTTACCGCTTAGTGAAATCAAACATAAAAAAGATTTTAGAAAGAAATTGAAAAACAGTACTCATGAAGTGAAATTCTTACAAACTCCTAAACTGGAAGGTATCACTGTCAATATCACATTTAACGAAGTGCTAGTAAATCCTGAAGGATTCTCTGCATACGTAGACCTAATGATGAATCAAGATGGATCTGAACGAAATGTAGAACTGCAAGGAAAAGATATTATGATTAATGATATCGGTGGGTTATCAACTGATACTGCTATTATCATGGGTGATGGTTCAATAGATAACACCAACTCAAAAGGAATTCTGGAAGGGGTATCCCCATATCTTGATAAAATCATTGAACAGGTTGAAAGTGAGTACAAATACACTTTTAAAAGTCGCAAAGAATTAGTTGATATTTTAACAGACAAGGAAGAAAAAAATCACATTTATGTGAAATCAAACCGCACATCCATTGAAAACATTGTAAAACCAATACTTCATAAGTTAGCTGTAGCTGAGTATAAACACTTATCAAGAGTATGGGATAAAGTACCTTCAATTAGAACTTCTTATCAAATTGGTGGGGGTGCTTTAATTTTAAAGGATTACTTAAATGCTATTAATGAAGAAAAACATAAATTTGCCCTTCGTTACATTGATAATGCTGATGAAAGCATTTGGATGATCTCACGAGCTTACTTTAAAATTCTATCTACTTGGTGCGCTGCTAAAGGAATTGAAATGCCGACAGAAAAAGTAAAAGTAACTAATGAGTGAATGGGTGTGTGGTCAGGGATACACTACGGGCAAAGAGATGGTGGAAGTGAGTGGGGTGGGGGTAAGTCAAAAGAAAGATCAAGGTCAAGGGCAAAGAAAGGTCAAGGGCAAAGAAAGGTCAAGGGCAAAGAAAGGTCAAGGGCAAAGAAAAGGTCAAGGGGGGTAGAGCCTGCTAAGATAACCGGTGGATACATCGGTGTTCGCAGGAATCTCCCACTTCAAAATGTCCGTAAGGACGTTAAGTGGTGAATGTGGATTTTGGTATTTATTGTTCGATTAATTTTAAAAGCGCTGTCTAGCATAATACAAGGGACATATACCCCTCCGCCACCTTCTAGAGGGAAGAAAATAACTACTCGAAAAAGAAAAGTTTTTTATGGAATTAATTCAAATGATAAGAAAACGAAAACAAGTAAAGTGGTAAGTTCAGAAATGGATGATGATGATTCAATTGACTATGATTATACGTATAGCCCACCTAGCTATACGCATTCCTCTAATAGTTCAAACTACAATAGTTCTTCTAGTTACAAAGATGAAAGTTCCCCCAGGTATGATAATTCATCTTATAGTCCTAGTTATAATAATAGCTCTGATGTAGATGAATGAGTGTTAGGAAAATTAGGTGAATTAAATGAAGGGTATAATGTATTAACAGAAATGAGCGGTCAATGCAGTGATATGTTAATGGATATAGGCATATACAAGATGTCTAATGGGAAAGAAGAGTTGCTATTTGATAATAAGAATGAAACGGCAGTACTTTTACTAGAAGGGGCGATACGTTTAGAGTGGGAAGGAATGGAACAAGTTATTCAAAGACAGTCTGTGTTTGAAGAAAACCCTTGGTGTTTACATGTGGCTAAAAATGTGAAGGTTACAATTACTGCTCTTTCAGATAGTGAAGTGCTTGTTCAAAAAACAGATAATGGCCAAGAATTTGCGTCCAAGTTGTATACTCCAAATGAGTGTCAAAGTGTTGTAGCTGGAGAAGGAGTATGGGAGGGAACAGCGCAGCGTGTTATTCGGACAGTTTTTGACTATAACAATGCAGCATATTCTAATATGGTAGTAGGAGAAGTTATTTCTTATCCAGGTCGATGGTCTAGTTATCCACCACATCATCATGATCAGCCGGAGGTATATTATTATCGCTTTAACAAGCCGCAGGGATTTGGATGTGCAATGGTTGGTGAGGATGCTTATCGTGTTGTACATAATAGCTTTATAACAATTCCGGGCGAGCTAGACCATCCACAAGCAACGGCGCCTGGATATGCAATGTATTTTTGTTGGATGATTCGACATCTTGAGAATAACCCGTGGGATGATCGTATCATGGAGGAAGAACATAAGTGGTTATTAGAACCAAACGTGAAAATTTGGCCAGAAAAAGAATAGATGCCATTAGTGCAAATGAAAGATATTTTAATTAAGGCAAATCAAGAGAATTATGGGGTCGGAGCTTTCAGTGTCGCTAATATGGAAATGGTAATGGGAGCTATTCAAGCAGCAGAAGAGTTACGTTCGCCGCTTATTCTACAAATTGCGGAAGTTCGTTTGAATCATTCGCCAATTCATCTGATTGGTCCATTGATGGTTGCTGCGGCGAAAAAAGCGACTGTCCCAGTAGCAGTTCACTTTGATCATGGTATGACATTTGAAACAATTAAAGAGACCTTAAAAATTGGTTTTAGTTCGGTTATGTTTGATGGCTCCCACTATCCGTTAGAGGAGAATATTCAAAAGACAAAAGAAATTGTAGCACTTGCAAAACAATACGGAGCGACAGTAGAGGCTGAGATTGGCAGAGTAGGTGGTAGTGAGGACGGATCAGAAGATATTGAAATGTTGCTGACAAGCACCACAGAAGCAAAACGATTTGCAGAAGAAACAGACGTTGATGCGTTAGCTGTTGCGATTGGAAATGCGCACGGTATGTATAATGGAGACCCCGATTTACGATTAGACCACCTGCAGGAAATTAATGAGATAGTCCATATTCCGCTCGTATTACATGGTGGTTCTGGCATTAGTCCAGAGGTTTTTAAGCAATGTATTCAACATGGTGTTCGTAAAATTAATGTGGCAACAGCCACATTTCAGAATGTAATTGCTGCGGTTAATACTACAGCTCTAAATACTCCTTATTCAGATTACTTTACGTATCATAAAGATGTAATTGAGGCTGCATACGAAAACGTTAAAAATCATATGCGAATATTCGGAAGTGAAAACAGAGCATAAATGTTCAAAGAAAACACGATTAAGCTTGGGATTGCACCAATTGCTTGGACAAATGATGATATGCCGGAGCTAGGAGCAGAAAATACGTTTGAACAATGTATTAGTGAGATGGCACTAGCTGGATTTAATGGAAGTGAAGTAGGTAATAAATATCCGAGAAATACAGTTGTATTGAAAAAATCTTTGGAATTACGAAATCTGGAGATTGCTAGCGCATGGTTTAGTGCGTTCTTGACAACGAAGCCGCTTGAAGAGACTGTACAAGCGTTTATTAAACATAGAGATTTCTTGCATGATATGGGCGCAAAAGTCATCGTTGTATCAGAGCAAGGATATAGTATTCAAGGTTTAATGGATGTACCGCTATTTCAAAACAAGCCTATTTTTACAGAAGAAGAGTGGGATAAGCTCGCGGATGGGTTACATCACCTCGGTAAATTAGCTCAGGAAAAGGGGCTACATATTGTATACCATCATCATATGGGTACGGGTGTTCAAACAACGGCAGAAATTGAAAAGTTAATGGATATGACTGATCCAAAGCTTGTATCCCTGCTTTTTGATACAGGTCATCTTGTTTTTTCAGGAGAAGAGCCGCTTTATGTTTTGAAAAAATATTTACCTCGTATTAAACATGTACATTTAAAAGATATTCGTGAGGAAGTAGTAGATGCTGTAAAGGAAAATAAATTAAGTTTCCTACAGGCAGTAAAGAATGGTGCATTTACAGTTCCCGGGGATGGCGTAATTGGATTTGATGAAGTGTTTACTATCCTTGCAAACTCTGATTATAAAGGATGGTTTGTGGTAGAAGCAGAGCAAGATCCAGCTGTAGCGAATCCTTTTGAATACGCATTAAAAGCTCGGAAATTTATATATGAAAAAGCAGGTCTTTAAATGCAAACTGTTAGAATGACGACGGCGCAAGCATTGGTGAAATTTTTAAATCAGCAGTACGTAGAGTTTGATGGCGAGCAACAAAAGTTTATTAAGGGAATCTTTACGATTTTTGGTCATGGAAATGTAGTGGGCCTAGGTCAGGCTTTAGAAGAAGACGCAGGGGAATTAGAAGTATATCAAGGGAGAAATGAGCAAGGAATGGCAAATGCTGCGATGGCCTTTGCAAAACAAAAACATAGAAAACAAATTATGGCATGTACTTCTTCTGTTGGTCCTGGATCAGCAAATATGATTACCTCTGCTGCGACAGCTTCTGCAAATAATATTCCCGTTTTACTACTTCCAGGTGATGTATTTGCAACGAGGCAACCTGATCCTGTTCTTCAACAAATTGAACAAACGCATGACTTATCTATTTCTACGAATGATGCTTTTCGTGCGGTAAGTAAGTATTGGGATCGGGTGAACCGTCCTGAACAATTGATGACAGCTATGATTCAAGCCATGCGTGTTTTAACGAATCCGGCAGATACAGGAGCTGTAACAATTTGTTTACCACAAGATGTCCAAGGGGAAGCGTGGGATTTTTCAAGTTACTTCTTCCAAAAACGTGTTCACCGAATTGAACGTCGTCTACCTACAAAAGCCAGCTTAACGGAAGCCGTTGAAATGATTAAGAGAAAGAAAAAGCCAATTATCATTTGCGGTGGTGGTGTAAGGTACGCAGAAGCGGCAGAGGAACTGAAACAGTTTGCTGAAGCATTCCGCATTCCATTTGGAGAAACACAAGCTGGGAAAAGCGTGATTGAAAGCAGTCATCCATATAATCTTGGTGGCATTGGAGTAACTGGAAATTTAGCAGCTAATACAATTGCAAAGGAAGCGGATCTTGTTATTGGAATCGGGACGAGATTTACTGATTTTACAACGGCATCTAAACAATTATTTCATAATGAGGAAGTTGAGTTTTTAAACATCAACATTTCAGAATTCCATGCGAATAAGCTTGATGCATTGAAGGTTGTAGCAGATGCAAAAGAAGCACTTCTTGCTCTAATAGATGAACTGCAAGCAATTGAGTATCAATCTAGTTACACAGTAGAAATCGCTGATGCAAAAGAGGCTTGGGAAACAGAATTAGTACGCCTACATAATATTCGTTTTACAGGTCAAGGTTTCACGCCAGAAGTTGAAGGTCATTTCGATGAGAAATTATATGAGTATGTAGACGCACTTGGTACACAATTAACACAGACTGCAGTGATTGGACAAATCAATACATTACTTGATGAAGATGCAATTATTGTTGGTGCGGCAGGAAGTCTTCCAGGTGATTTACAAAGAATGTGGGCAGCAAGAAAACCAAATACCTATCACATGGAGTATGGATACTCTTGCATGGGCTATGAAGTTGCGGGTGCACTTGGTGCAAAGCTAGCTGAACCATTGAAGGAAGTATATGCAATGGTAGGGGATGGTAGTTACCAGATGCTTCATTCTGAGCTCGTCACAAGTCTTCAAGAAAACAAAAAAATTAACGTCTTATTGTTTGATAACTCCGGATTTGGCTGCATTAATAACTTACAAATGGGCAATGGAATGGGGAGCTTTGGAACAGAGTTTCGCTACCGAAACCAGGAAACTCGTAAATTAAATGGGGCTATTATGAATATAGATTTTGCAGCTAGCGCGGCTGGATATGGCGTGAAAACGTATCGTGTTACATCGATAGAACAATTACAGGAAGCGATTAAGGATGCGAAAAAACAAACGGTTTCTACATTAATTGATATTAAAGTATTACCAAAAACAATGACAAATGGATATGAATCATGGTGGCATGTAGGTGTTGCAGAAGTATCTAATAGTCAAAGTGTACAAACCGCGTATGAGAGTAAAGTAAGGAACTTGCAAAAGGCAAGATCTTATTAGATGTTAATAGCTTATTATTCAAAACACGACATACCAATGATACATGCGTATCTGAAATGGTATCTTGACCCAAACGAACATTACAATCTTATAAACGATTTAGAAATGACTGCTGAAATATTGATGGAACGTAATGCTACATTTCTGATTGATTTGATTTCACAACATCATCATGGAATAGCGGGTTTTCTTGAAGAATTGTGTAATGAAGAAGAATTATGCAATGAAATTGATGACCCACATCCATATCAAATCGAATGGTCATTAGACGCTTGATTGATTCCAATCATGCAAAGTTTGCATGATACCACGGTCTATGCTGAACATAGGCCCATTTCTTTTATAAGGAGAGATATTATGAACGACCTATATATATTACAACCATTTGATAAACGTGAATGGGCTCGGACAAATATTTTAACCACACCAGAAGCTATCGAAATGCTAGGAATATCTCGAGCTAGAATGTCACATTTGATAAAGAATGGAAAAATAGTGCCATTGAAAAAACAAGGTGCAATCTCTCTGTTCCTACGTAAAGATTTAGAAAAGAAAAAAGATGAGTTGATTAAATTGAGGAAAATATACCGTCCATATGAGAATTAAATGAAGGAGAAACCAAAACTGAAGAACATTTACAAAAAATCCATTGCAATTGAATTAATAAAAATGGGACACGACCTTCATCATACAATGCGTAACCGTGAGAATGAAAAATATCAAGTGTTCGTCTTCGTGGAGACTCCTGAAATGATACGAGATATGCTCGCTATAGTCGAATGGCATGAACGATTGTATCAAGAAAGGCATAAAAGATGAATGAAAAAATTAGCTACGATTGCATTAACAGGTGCAATCGCACTAGGAGGAATCACGGTTGCTGAAATTTCACAACCAACAAAAGCAGCAGCAGCAGGTTATGACGCTTGGGGAATTAACACAGTTAAAGATTTATCGAATGTTACAGAATCTCAATGGTTTAGCGGATTGTTAAACTCAAGCTATAAATTAGGCGACACATTCCGTTTAACTGAAACTGGTGAAGTTGGCGTATTAACAAACGAATGCAAAATCTTCAAAGTTGAAGCAGATGGTTCTTTATCACGCTACAAAACAATCACACCAAAAGTAACAGCTGATTCTCACACATGGGAAACAACATTCACTTCTGGTTACACAACTGGAACTTATGTAGCTATTGTAAAAATTGGCAATGAATATTACCAAACAAAAACATTTAAATACAACGGTTAAATGAAAAAGCTAACAACACTTGCGTTAACTGGTGCGTTAGCTTTAGGTGGTTTAACGGTTATGAACATTGAAACACCAAAAGCACAAGCTGAAGAAGATTAGGTGAACGATGTTACAGTTAAAATTCATTCTACAAAAGTTACTTTTGGCAACAGCTTAATTGCAAGAATCACAAATGACCGAGCTGAAGAAATTTATTACAGCGTCACTATTGAAAAACAAAAAGGAGATAGCTGGGGAGAATTTGAAACTAATTTCAAATGGAACAATCAATGGGTTCCAGCTGGTTCAAATGATGAAATTTCAACTTTCACAGGATATGGCGATGATATTTATGAAAATGGCACATACCGCTACAAAGTTGAAGTTGTAAGTGCTGATGGTTCTGTAGATACAATTTACACAGCAGGAATGACAGTTACAGGAAGAGGAGAATAAATGTTAAACCGTGTTATTTTTAAAAACAAAGTATATTATAAGGTGGCTGACCTTGCAGAACTGTTCAGTGTATCAACGTACAGAATGAGAAAAGCCATCAAAACCCAAAAAATCACTGCTAAACCCCTAAAAGGTTTCGGTCGTGTGTTATTTGTGCAGGAAGAAAATGTAGCTAAGATTGTAATGAACAGTCAATCTAAAACTCTGAAAACAGAATTTAATGAGAATCCTGTACAAGAAACAAAGACAGTTGAAACCGAAAAAACCCCTTCTAAAAAAACAAAAACAAAATCAAAAACCAAAAACCGAAAAAAATCTGCTCCAAAAGATAAAAAAGCAACTGAAGAAACAGCTTGTGAAGAAATGCGTATTGCTGATAGCAAAACAAATGTTAAAGTGCAAACGGAGAAAAAAACTGAAGTTCAACCAGTAGTTGACGAACTTCAAAAGGAATGCGATGAATTAAAAGAAGAAATTACTGAGCTACAGAGAAAATATTTTTTAGCAACCAGAGGCAAAAATTTTGATGAAATTTACATGGCTTATATCGGTGACGGTGAGTTAGATGAAGTCATGGCAGATAATTTGGATACAGTGCGACAATTCATGGAAATGTTGAAATTGGAGCTCGAAGAATTTACTGCTCAAGCTGAATTAATTGCTGAATATGAACAAATGCCCGCTTTCTAATTGAAGAGAAGTGCAGATGACAGGAGAAAACCCCTCGGAAATTTCATCATTGAGCGTATTGAATGGACATACGGAAAAACAGATGAAACGCCACAATTAAACATTGTATGGAAAACAGACGAGAGCTACGTTGATTAAATGAAAATGATAGATAAAAAGAAACACAGGCTATATTCTACATGGAAAAATATGATGGCTAGATGTTATGTCAAAAGTCATCCAAATTATAAATATTACGGTGCTAAAGGAGTGACAGTCTCCAAACGATGGCATAGCTTCGATAATTTTATATATGATATTGATAACACCATGCCAAATGGTCCTTTATTATATAACGCTGATTATCAATTAGATAAGGATAAAAACGGTGAGATGCTCTATTCTCTTGAAAATTGCTGTGTTATATCCACAGAAGAAAATAGAAAAATAGCATATACAAAACAACAGCGCAAAATTATTGCCATTAACATAACTGAAGAAATCTCATTTCATTCAGTCTCAGAGGCAAGTAGAATACTCAATATCAAACGCCCCACTCTTATTAATTATTTAAAAAGCGGAAAGCAACATCCTATTGGCTTTCACTTTAAATATTACAATTAAATGATTACAGAAAATCCAATATTAACTGAATATAAAAAACAAAAGGATCTTCATGAAGAATTTTGTAAAGAAGTACAAGGATTATTAAAAACTATTTTAAAACAAAATCAAATTAATTGTCATTCTATTGATTCAAGGGTAAAAGAAGAAGATAGTTTGGCTGCCAAGGTTGAAAAAGGTGGAAATAAATACAGTACTTTAAACGATATTACAGATGTTTCTGGGATCAGGGTAATTACATACTTTTCAGATGACGTAGATAAAGTAGCAAGCATTATACAAAATGAATTTGAAATTGATGAAACTAATTCCGTAGATAAGAGAATAATACTAGATCCCGACAGGTTTGGTTATCTATCATTGCACTATGTTATTAAATTAAATACCGTGAGAACTTCTCTAGTTGAATACCAAAGATTCAAAGATTTAAAAGTTGAAGTTCAGATCAGATCAATTCTACAACACGCTTGGGCTGAAATAGAACATGACTTAGGATATAAGAATAAGAATTCTGTACCTAAAGTAGTAAAAAGGGATTTTTCAAGGTTAGCTGGTTTGCTAGAATTAGCTGATCAAGAATTCGTTAAAATAAAAGAAGAGTTAGTAAAGTATAATGAAAATGTTAAAGCAGAGATACAAAACACCCCTTCAGATGTGTTAATTGATAAAATATCAATTAAACAGTTGTTAAATAATGAAAATAGCATCGTAAGCATCCTAGATCAGGAGATATGTGAGATTGCTAATGCATCAAGAATTGTAGGTACCGATCTTGAGAAAGAGATAAAAAGGTTAAAGTATTTAGGCTTTAATACTATTGAGGAGATTCAAACTGCACTTAATCAACATAAAGAAAAAATTATAGAACTGGCAACAGCTTGGCTTACTAAACCTGATAATAATAATGTCGTAAGGGCTGGTATTAGCATGTTTTATTTAGCCTATATTGTTATAAGTATAGATGGTTCTTCAGAGATAGTTGAAAATTACCTCAACGAATTTAATATTGATGAAAAAGAGAATCGTGAAGAAATAGCTATGGAAATCCTAGAATTTTGCAATTAAGTGGCGTACACTCCTACTACATGGAAACAAACTTACAAGGAACGTACAGACTTAACGGGGTTTTTAACACATTTAACTCGTCCGCAACCTGAGAATAATCTTGAGGCAACGGATGTACTGATAAAAATTTTAAGAGAAGGAACGCTTCAAGGAAGTACAAAAGGGTACATCGTAGGTAATGAGAAGGTAATTTGTTTTCAAGAAGCACCAATTTATTCCATAGCTGAAAATGCAATTAATCATATTGAAGAGTATGAAAGGTATGTTCAAAGTACAACCAATCCTTATATGAAATTACGATACTACCCATGCGGTCTCTCTCTTCCAAAACAAGTTCTCTATCAACTTGTGGATAGTGTTACTCGACAGGTTATACCTAACATCGGGGTTCGACCGGTTATATATGAAAAAACGGAAATAGCAAAAGGATTTTTACCTGAAAATGAATATTGGCGTATTGTAGACTTTGAATTAACTGGAGGTAATGGTATTACCGATTGGACACATGAAAGGGAATGGAGAATAAAGGCAAACTATTTTAAATTCCCATATGGTATTGTTACAGTAATACTCCGTGATAGCAACCAATATCAAGAATTTATGAGTAAAATAGAACCTGATATAGTAAAACAATTAGCTGGAATTGTATGTTTGGACAAACTTTTATATTAAATGTATTGTAAAGGATATAATCCTGGGAATTTTGATGAACTTTTTGATGAGAAAACAAAAAATGCAGTTGTAAGTTTACAAAAAGATGCTGGTCTTCCAGTAACTGATGGTATAGTGTATGACTATATTTTTAAAGCTTTCTTAACAATGGATGCGTATCGTCTTACTCCGGGTGGAGACGGGAAAGTACGACAAATTCAACAAGATTTAAATAATAAATATTACAAAACATCTGGTGTTCAACCAACGGATGGTCATTACCAACGAGGTACAAATAAAGCTTTAGTATACGGTTTACAAACGGAAATGGGAATTGCTGCAGGTTCTCAAACTGGTTCAATTGGTCCTGCGACAAAGAATGGATTACCAATTCTAAAAGTAGGTAGTTCGGGTAGATTCGTTACATTATTCCAATACGCTTTATACTTTAATGGTCATGATTCTGGTTCGTTTTCAACTACATATAATGCGAACGTAGAAAGTGCAGTTAAGAAATTCCAAGGGTTCACACTACTTCCTCAAGATGGTGTTGCCAATAAGTCAACTTGGTTATCAGCATTAGTTAGTACCGGGGATCCTGATCGAAAAGGAAAAGCATGTGATTGTATAATGGAAGTCACTTTAGAGAGAGGTAAAGCTTTAAAGGCTGCTGGTTATGAAACCGTAGGACGTTATCTTGTTAATGTTGCAGGTGGTATCAATAAAAAAATACAACCAGGTGAATTGAAAAACATTTTTGATGCTGGATTATCTGTATTTCCAATTTACCAAGCTAATGGTAGAGAGGCTTCAAGCTTTAGTGCGGACAAAGGTAGAGAGGATGCAAAAGCAGCATACGATGCAGCAAAAGAATATGGATTCCCAGATGGTACAACTATTTATTTTGCGGTTGATTTTGATGCATATGGGACTGATATTACGGATAATATTATTCCTCATTTCAAAGCCTTAAATGAGAAAATAGCTCAACTTGGTGGATCTTATAAAGTTGGTGTTTATGGGGCTCGAAACGTATGTATTCAAGTTTCAGAGAAAGGTTATGCGAAGACAAGTTTTGTTAGTGGCATGTCCACAGGATTTAGTGGTAATTTAGGATATCCACTACCAAAAAACTGGGCATTTGATCAAATCTCAACGATCAAAGTTGGATCAGGTAGTGGCCTTATTGAAATAGATAATAATATTAAATCAGGTTTAGATAATGGTGTTAAAAAAATAGAAAAGGAAAAGTTATCCCTTACACTTCAACTTCTTGCAATGGCAAGCTCTACGTATGATGATGATGATGATCTAGTAGAGAACCAATCTACGAGTCCAGGAGGCTGGAAATTATACAAAAAACATACAAATCAAATTACTTCTTTTGATGTATGTGTGTATAGAAAAGAAATTTCTAAAGACAAATATGCTTATACAGTTGCATTTAGAGGTTCACAGCAGTGGCAGGACTGGGTAATAGATTTCTTACAAGTAGGGGCAAACGTTGGAGGTTTACAAGTTGGTGAAGCTGCTAAATTTGTTAAAAAATTAATAGAGACTGATCGTGAAAAGATGAGTCATTTGTATATTACAGGTCATTCACTTGGTGGCTACTTAGCACAATGGGCACAAAGTGAATTGGTTGATGAGAATATACCTTGGGTTGAATCAAACGCAGTAACATTTAGTGCGCCGGGTCTTACTACTAGTATCAACTTTATTGATATTACACATCAAGCGAAAGTAGTCACAAAACTTGCTAAGGATAAACTAAAAAAATATGATAATTTTATAGTTAATCATCGTATTCACAAAGATATTATTAGTTTTATTGGAGATGATTTAGGAATAGTCCATGTTTATCCACAATATCACAAAGAGATTGAAGACACTAAGAATCCATTAATTGTTGCTCAACATTATCATAGTCCAAGTCGCTTCAAAGAAGTAGAATTAAACTAGATGAAGAGAAATCCTTTCAAAAAATCAGGTTCAGTGCTGTCTGGAGGGTCTGTTGCAAAAACACCTATAAACAAATCCAATGGACTTGTGAGGAGATTTAATTTAAAACTAAGATAAATGAAAAGTATTAAAAGGTTGATTCAAGTCACCTTAGTAAGTACATCATTCTTAATTCTTAGTGGATGTTACTTCTCTAAAGATAAACTCAATCAACCCATACAAGAATATTTAAAAACAAACTATGGAATACAAGGTGAATTTTCTGTTATTAAGACAAGTAATGATCGGCTTGTAGATATTGGCCATCAAACTTATGTAGAAATAAAAAAGCCATATCGTGCTTATCCGTTCTTAATGATTGAAAAAGATACTTTGAAAATATTAAAAGATAATAGTGACGATATCTATCTCGAACAATTCAAGGGTGCATATATTGAGCAACATCCAGAAGTAGTTCAAGTAATGAAACAGATCATAAAAAAATATGGGGTCGGAAAATATCCTAATAAAGCTGTCCCAGAAGAAAATGGTCCTATTCGTATATTTCCTTACGACAACATCGGAATAAATGTAAAAAATTACCAAAATCTACTTGATAATTTTAAAAAGACCCAAACGATAGATACTACTGAACTTTTATCTACATTAATGCCAGGTGACCACCGAAATGAAAGTCGAAATGGCAAGTATTTAGGTGTGGTGAATTTTCTATTTAGATTTGATATGAATAAAAATAAACATCCTATTCCAAAGGCCCAAGATCTAATTGAGGATTTTCAAAAAAGTGGGGTATTGACAAAAGGAATATACAGCATCGATATGTTTGTAGATGATACAAACCCTGATCACTTTGTGGGATGGGAATATAACAATGTAGCTTTGTTTGAAGTCGATGAAAATGGTGCATATACAATAATTGCTACTCCTAAATATGATGATTATTATAGAACTTACTATTATGGCGATTACGCAGCTAAAAAAAATATACAATAGATGGTAGAAACAAAGGGAGATCCAGCAGTATTTGCAGTACAAACATGGGTAAATTTAAAATATGGAAAAGTCGCAGGTTTTCAGCCAGCGCCTTTAAATGGTAAAACAGGTTGGTCAACTGTTTATGCTTTAATAAGAGCGCTTCAAATTGAATTGGGTATTACTTCGCTTGCAGATGCATTTGGACCAACTAGAGCTTCTAAATATAATCAGTGGGGGAAATGAATGACTTTAGGAAAAGTTCCTACTGAGGCAACAGGAAAGGCGATTGTTCAAATTTTAAAAGGTGCTATGTATTGTAAAGGATATAATCCTGGAAAATTTGATGATGTTTTTGATGAAAAAACAAAAAATGCAGTTGTAAGTTTACAAAAAGATGCTGGTCTTCCAGTCACCGATGGTACAGTGTATGATTATATTTTTAAAGCTTTCTTAACAATGGATGCGTATCGCCTAACTCCGGGTGGAGATGCGAAAGTACGACAAATTCAACAAGATTTAAATAATAAATATTACACAACGTCTGGTGTTCAACCAACGGATGGTCATTACCAACGTGGTACAAATAAAGCTTTAGTATACGGTTTACAAACAGAAATGGGAATTGCCGCAGATTCTCAAACTGGTTCGATTGGTCCTGCGACAAAGAATGGATTACCAATATTAAAAGTAGGTAGTTCGGGTAGATTTGTTACATTATTCCAATATGCTTTGTATTTTAGTGGTCATGATTCTGGATCGTTTTCAACGACATATAATGCGAGCGTAGAAAGCGTAGTTAAAGTATTCTGATTGAAAAATATTTTTGATGCTGGATTATCTGTATTTCCAATTTACCAAGCTAATGGTAGAGAGGCTTCAAGTTTTAGTGCGGACCAAGGTAGTTCAGATGCAAAAGCAGCATACCATGCAGCTAAAGAATATGGATTCCCATATGGTACGACTATTTATTTTGCAGTTGATTTTGATGCATATGGGACAGATATTACGGATAATATTCTTCCTCATTTCAAGGCTTTGCATGAGACAATGCTTGAACTTGGTGGATCTTATAAAGTAGGTGTTTATGGAGCTCGAAACGTATGTATTCAAGTTTCCGAAAAAGGTTATGCAAAAACAAGTTTTGTTAGTGGCATGTCCACAGAATTTAGTGGGAATTTAGGATTTCCGCTGCCAAAAAACTGGACTTTTGATCAAATTTCAACGATTAAATTTGGATCAGGTAATGGTCTTATTGAAATAGATAATAATATTAAATCAGGTCGAGATAATGGTGTTAAGGAAATAGGAAAGGATAATAGTAGTAATTTATCCTTTACACTTCAACTTGCTGAAATGGCGAGATATACGTATCATGATGATCTAAAAACTGATGAAAAACCTGGTGAATCCTTTATAAGTCCAGGAGGCTGGGTATTACACCAAAAACATACAGGTAAATCAAAAACTTCTTTTGATGTATATGTGTATAGAAAATAAGTGACATTTAATGCACCAGGTTTTAATCCTCTCATGAAATTTATTGATAATGTATATAAAGTAAAAGTAATCAGTAAGCTTGCTAAGGATAAACTAAATAAATATGATAGTCTTATAATTAATCATCGTATTAAACAAGATATTATAAGCGGTTTTGGAGATGACTTAGGAACAGTGTATCATTATGACATTAATACTGAAGGACTTCCTGATTATCATCATGATATAAAACGCTTTAAAGAAGTAGATTTAAAATAAATGGGAGGAATAATAATGAAATTAGGTAAATTAGCACTTATTGGAGCATTAACATTTGGTGGCTTTACAGCAGTAGAAATGATAAAACCAGCTACACAAGCTGCTGCAGCATACCAAGAGCCTTATACAGATCCATCTAAAGATTTATGGGGGTTCACTAATATTGGACAGTTACCTTATGCAGGTACACAAACTTTAGGTGTGATGAAGAATTCTTATGAATCAGGTGATGAATTTTACTATACTCAAGATACAGTAAAAACAGATGATAAAGCTATTTTAAAAATATACAAAGTACACGCGGATGGTTCAATGCAACGCTATAAAACAATTTATCCAAGTTTTGGTGAACCTGGACATGTATATCCATCTTGGATGACTGAATTTACAGATGTATATACTTCTGGAAAATATGTAGCTGTTTTCCGTGATGGTTTTGAGTTCAAATATAGTAAGCAATTTCAAGTTAATTAAATGGCAAGAACTCGTGAATTTGATGAGGATCAAGTTTTAGATGCAGCAATGCAGTTATTTTGGGAGAAGGGATATGAGGCTACCTCATTAAGTGATCTTACTTCTAGAATGGGCATTCAACGCCCTAGTATTTATTCGACCTTTGGAGATAAGAAAGAATTGTTTGAAGCCGCACTTCGTAGATATACAATGTCTCGGGCCTCTGATATACGAAATAGGCTTCAAAGTCACTCCTCTGTAAAAGAGTCATTTTCTATTTTCTTTGCCGATGTCGTCAATGAAGAATACGCAGAGGATATTAGTAAAGGTTGTTTTTGTATCAATACAATGGTTGAACTAGCACCTCATGATGAGAGATTTGAAATTTTGACCAGAGAACATCAAATGTACCTCGCCGTCATTTTTCAGGAGACGATCGAACGAGGAATCCAATCAGGTGAGCTGGAAGTCAACACAGATGCAAAGTCTTTGTCACAGGCACTGATTGTAGCGTTAATCGGTCTAACGGTTATGATGAAATCTCGCCCTCAACGTTCATTTGTCGACAATGTAATAGCAGCGACGCTCACATTACTTAAGTGAATGTTCAAAACAGAGACAAATATAGAAGATGATCCACTCTACACTAAGATAAGTCATAAATCTTCCATAACAAAACCTAATTTGAATCAACAGCCATCCATGTCTCACGCTTTGGCATTATTGTTTGCGGCTGCCTGTGGAATGTCTGTTGCCAATATTTACTTTGCACAGCCGTTGCTTGATCAACTATCTAATGAGTTTGGTATTAGCCATTCCATTATTGGTGTTGTTATTACCGTTACACAAATTTTTTATGGAGTGGGCTTACTGCTACTCGTACCGCTTGGAGATTTGCTAAACCAGCGACGTCTAATTGTCGGTCAAATGCTATTATCTACAACAGCTCTGGTTATAGTTGGTACTGCTTCCTCCAGCATGGTACTTTTCGCAGGTATGGCTTTGGTGGGTCTGCTTGCAGTTGTGACACAAACTCTCGTGGCGTTTGCAGCGACCATCGCTTCCCCTGCAGAAAGAGGACGTGTGGTTGGCATTGTAACAAGTGGGATAGTTATTGGCATACTTCTCGCACGTACTTTTGCTGGTATATTAACAGATGTTGCGGGATGGCGTTCTGTATATCTATTTTCTGCTGCGCTCATGCTTTTGATGGTTTTTATGTTTATAAAGATGTTGCCCAATGTTGAGCGCGAGGTAAAATCGCTATCCTACCCTCAGTTGATTAGATCGGTGTTTACTTTATTTATTCAAGAACGAACGTTACGCGTTCGCTCCGTTCTAGCCATGCTGATTTTTGCTGATTTCAGCATTTTGTGGACTGCACTAGTACTACCACTTAGTACCCCGCCAATTGCCCTATCTCATAGTGCGATTGGCGCATTCGGTCTTGTAGGTGTGGCTGGAGCCTTAGCCGCGGCACGGGCAGGGAAATTAGCCGATCAAGGTTACGGACAACGAACGACAGGCATTGCTTTAGCTCTATTATTGATTTCATGGTTGTTCATCAACTATATGGAGCAGTCATTAATCGCATTAGTGATAGGGATAATTCTACTTGATTTGTCCGTACAAGCAATACATGTCACGAATCAAACCATGATCCTTCCATTGCATACAGAAGCACGGAGTCGACTTACTGCTGGATATATGGTGTTTTATTCTATCGGCAATGCTGGTGGTTCAATTGCTTCGACTCAAATATACGCACACTTTGGCTGGGGAGGAGTTTCCTTACTCGGAGCCTCTGTCAGTGCTTTCGCTCTTCTTTTTTGGGCTATGACCAGACGAGTTAAGATTTTATGAATGGAAATAGGTATTACGTCTTTTGTAGAAACAAAACCAGATGTTCATAGTGGTGAAGTGATAAGTCACGCACAGCGATTACGTGAAGTTGTTGAAGAAATCGTTCTTGCTGATCAAGTAGGACTTGATGTGTTTGGTGTTGGTGAACACCATAGGAAGGATTATGCAGCATCCTCTCCAGCGATGGTTCTATCAGCGGCGGCACCACAAACGAAAAAAATACGGCTTGCGAGTGCAGTAACCGTGCTTTCTTCAGCTGATCCTGTACGTGTTTTTCAGGATTTCTCTACACTGGATGGCATTTCAAATGGACGTGCAGAGATTATGGCGGGTCGTGGTTCCTTTATCGAATCTTTTCCACTGTTTGGCTATGACTTGAAGGACTATGATGAACTGTTTGAAGAACATTTGGACCTACTGCTCAAAATACGTCAGTCCGAAAAAGTGACTTGGGAAGGCGGACATCGACCAGCAATCAATAATTTAGGTGTGTATCCAAGACCTGTTCAAAATCCTTTACCGATATGGGTTGGTAGCGGTGGGAATCAGGAATCTGCTATCCGTGCCGGTTTTCTGGGATTACCACTTATGCTGGCGATTATTGGTGGTAGCCCAATGCACTTTGCACGAATTGTACAGCTATATAAGAAAGCGGCGGCTCACGCTGGTCATGATGTATCAAAACTTCAGGTGGGATCTCATTCAATTGGATTTGTTGGAGAGAATACGGAATTGGCAGCAGATACATTTTTTCCGTCCACTCAGGCAGGCATGAATAAACTTGGTAAAGAGCGGGGATGGCCTTATTATGATCGTTCCAGCTTTGATGCTGCACGAAGTTTTGAAGGGGCGTTGTATGTTGGTGATCCAGATACAGTCGCCGAAAAAATCATACATCTTCGTAAGCATGTAGGGATTACACGCTTTATGATGTATGTACCATTAAGTACCATGCCACATGATCAAGTCATGCGTGCCATAGAATTGCTTGGAACAGAAGTTGCCCCTCGTGTACGAGAGGAAATTGCCAAATGGGAAGCTGAAGGAGAACAGGAGACACATCTATTCCGTTAAATGAAAATTGACAGTCGAGTATTACCAGAATTAAAACAGGCTTTCTCACAATTTCCAGGCTTTCAATTAGAGGAGAATTTAGAGTCGAGTCGAAGTCTCTTGTCGAATCCACATTTGGAAAAATCAGAACTTGTACACATGACCAAGCGAATGATTCCTCGCGCTGCCGGCGAGATGTTAGTTAAAGTTTACGAACCAGTTGAGAACAATCTTGATAAACTTCCAGCTATGCTGTGGATTCATGGTGGCGGATACGTAATGGGACACCCCGATATGGACGATGTTTTGTGTGAACGCTTTGTTCAGACTGCTAAATGTGTTGTTGTGTCTGTCGATTATCGACTTGCTCCCGAACATCCTTATCCAGCGGCTATCGAAGATTGTTATGCGGGCTTGGTTTGGATGACAAATGAGGCAGACTCGCTGGGCATTGATGTGAATCGAGTTGCGATCGCCGGTGCAAGTGGAGGCGGTGGACTTACAGCAGCGCTTGCGTTAATGGCTCGGGACAAAGGAGGTCCATCTATTATATTCCAGATGCCGCTGTATCCGATGCTTGACAACCGCAACATAACACCATCAAGCTATGAGATTACAGAAGACCACGCAACATGGAATAGAGCGAATAATTTGACGGCTTGGAATATGTACTTGGGCAAGGAGAACGATTCTAACGAGCTAGCTCCGTATGCCGTACCTTCGAGAGCAGATAACTTAGCAGGGCTACCGCCAACTTATACATGTGTTGGTCAACTCGATTTATTCCGAGATGAAACCATTGAATATGTAACGCGACTTGCACAAGCAGGAGTAGACGTTGAATATCATCTATACCCCGGCTGCTTCCATTGCTTTGAAGTACTTGTGCCTGAAGCCGAAGTGAGTCAGCGGGCCAGTCAGAATTATTTTGATGCGATGGCACGGGCACTTCATCCATAATTGGAATTATTGAGAAACAGTAAGATTGGTACAAAACTAAACATCCTAATAGCTATATCAGGTATCGCCTGTATAGTATTATCCCTAATAGGATTTTGGGGACTAGAAAGAGGGAAGAGTGCTTCTTCTAATATGTATCAAGATGATTTAAAATCAGTTGAGTGGATAGGAACGGTAGAATCTAACTTTTATCATGTTAATATGAATTTTATGGAAATAATGATATCCAAAGATGAAAAAAGAATGAATGATTTGATAAAAGAAATGGATGGAATTCGTAAGGAAAACGATCTGTTATTAAAGCAGTTTGAAACTAAAATTACTTCTAATAAAGAAAAAGAACTATATAGTAAATTTCATGAAGCGTTTAATGAATTAAGAATTCAAATGAAAAAAGCACAAGAATTAGGGAAATCAAATAATGAGGAAGCGTATGCCTATTATCTAAAAGAAATTGAACCTAATATGAAAAAAACAATCCAGTCAATTCGTGAACTAATTCTATATAACAGTAATAATGCAGAGCAGTTACAAAAAGTTAATAATAACAGTGCTCAAAATACAATGATAATGTTTGTGGTTGTTTCAATTCTAGCAATTATCATAGTTATATTCATTGGATATATTATTAAATTTACTATACGACAACCACTTTTGTTATTACAAAATGATATGGAAAAAGTAGCTGCAGGTGATTTAACAATACGAACTTCTTATAAAGCAAATAATGAGTTAGGAAATATTGTACAGTCTTTTAATAGTATGTTAGATAACCTACAACAATTAATTGCAAATGTTAAGGCGACAACACAAGAGGTTATTTCTTCTACGGAGGGTGTTTTACAAGATACAAAGCGAGCATCTAAAATTTCAAATGAGGTTGTTCAGACTATTTCTGAAGTAAAAGATAAAATAGCAGGACAGGTAACTAGCATTCAAGAGAGTTCATCCTCAATGGAAGAAATAACAATTGGTGTGCAAACAGTAGCTGAATCTTCAGCTGTAGTTGCTGAGGTAGCAGTAACTACCACAGAACAAATACATATAGGCAGTGAAGTAATAAAGCACTCTATTCTTCAAATGAACAGTGTTCATGATGTGGTGGAGGAAACATCAAAAGTAATAGATAGACTTGTTACACGTACACAACAGATTGACACGGCTCTGGATGCAATCACTAATATTGCTGAGCAAACCAACCTTCTTGCCTTAAATGCTGCTATTGAAGCGGCACGTGCTGGAGAGAATGGGAAAGGGTTTGCAGTGGTTGCGGCAGAAGTGAGGGATTTAGCTGAAAAGTCTAAAGAATCCGCGAATGAAATTAACCATTTAGTCAAATCTATTCAACAAGATACTCAAGATACAGTTCATGTCATGCAAAAAGGGGAACAAAAGGCAACGGAAGGAAAAGAAGCGGCCTACAAAGCGGATCAAACATTCTCCTCTATTATGAGAGATATAGATAAAATTACAAGTCAAATTCAAGAAGTCTCTGCAGCAACAGAAGAGATGTCTGCTGGCACAGAAGAAGTAAATGCGTCTCTTTCACTAGTATCTGATACTGCAAGACAAGTAGAAAGAGAAACAATTCAAACAGTACAATCAATTCAATCACAAGCAGTTTCAATCAAAGAAATTTCAAACCAATCCAACAAGATGAAAGAAAAAGTGGAAGCATTAACAGAATTGCTTTCAAGATTTATTATTACGGAACAAGAAAAGCATTAGATGAAGAATACGATTAAAATACAATTTATTATATTATTCTTTATTAGTATTTTAGGTTTAGGAACAATGCTTGGGATACTATATTTTAATCATAAAAACAATATTCAAAAAAATAAAGTACATGCTATTGAAAAACGTGTATTGCAATATGAGCCTACCTTGAAAAAAGAATTAGAAAAATTTAATTTAGGAGATAAAACAGCAGTTTTATTAGGAATTATGTACCAAGAGAGTAGAGGTGAGGGCAACGACCCTATGCAGTCTTCTGAATCACTGGGATTAAAGCCAAATGAACTTCAAGAGATAAGTTTGAGCATTAAACAGGGGGTAAAGCACTTTGCTCAAATGTACAAATATGGAACGGAAAAAAATGTTAGCATGGATACGATTATTCAGAGTTATAATATGGGGCCAGGGTATATTGATTTTATTGCTAGTCAAGAAGTTAAACAACACTCGGAAGATTCGGCCAAAAACGATAAAATCTTTTTGCTTCTATATAAGTCATATATGATTTATTTAAAAATCCTAATGAAATTTGATATTTAGATGTTACATACAAAAAGATGGAGATTTTTTGCGGTTCTTTCTATTGTAGGTTTGATTTTACTACTTTTAGTAAAAATCAATTTCATTTCAATTACTATCGCAACTTCTTCAGCTGAAAGAGGAAAAATTTTCGATCAAAATGGTGTAATACTAGCTACAAATAAGAAAGTTAAGTCTCTATATTGCACTTCTAATGATGAAAAGCTATCGAATCAAGATACATTAAACACATTAGCTTTTTTTAATCAATTTTCAAACGAGTTTCAACATGACATTTCTGCAGAGGACGTAAAATCACACTTACAACAATCTTGTAAAAAGCAGGCTATGAATGATATACCGTTATACTCTGACATAAATGAGAGTGAACTTACATTCATAAACAAGAACAAACCCGATAATGTAATAATTAAAGATGAATGGATTCGATATTATCCTAAACACGAAATTGGTTCACAGCTAATTGGGTATGTAAAAAATGACCTTAATTCTAAGTATGGACCTGTTGGGAAAAGTGGGATTGAGCTTCAATATGAAAATGATTTAAAAGGAAAACCCGGAAAAATTCTGATTTTTAAAATGAATAATAAAAAGTTCTTATGGAACATTCAAAAAGTACAAAAAGGAAAAGATGTCCGGCTAGCTTTAGACACTGAATTGCAGCAAAAAACAGAAGAAGCATTAAGATCTCAAATTAAGAAAACACCTGATGCTAAAGCTGGTTATGTTGTAGTAACCGATGTAAAAACTGGCGCAATTTTAACTATGGCCAACTCGGCAGTTTTTAATCCAAATACATTACATACACATGTATCATCTAAAAATGAAAACATTAAATCACTCTTTTTCTAAATGGATGAAACCATGCTCTCTTTTTATATTGAACAAGCAAAGACTTATGTAAAGAATGCGACAGGCAAACAGACCGAATATCTAATTATCATGGTCGCCGGCATTTTCTATGATTACAGAGTCGCTGAAAAAGAATTAGAACAAGCACTTAATGCTTTAACACCGTTCTTTGTCCAGGAGGTTTATGTCGATGAAGAGAAAGACGAATAAATGGGTGATCTACTTAAATTAGGGGAGACCGTTGATCCAGAAACAGACCGTGTTGTGATGGGATATCCGAAGGTTCGTAACATGAAATATAACAACATTGGAGTTACGGCCACTGATAAATTTACAACAAAAGATACGAATGAAATTGTAAAGAAAATTGAAGTTCGTATTGATCGAGATATTGAAAATAATCAAAAGGATTATCGTATAAAAGTTGGGGGCCGTATTTACAATATTGAGCGCATTTATGTAAAAGAAGCAGACCGATTAATGGAGGTGTCACTATCTTATGCAGACTAGATGAACCAAACATTTCTTTCAAAAACTAATCGAACTTGGCTCAAAAGAGTTCATGAATCTCGAAGCCAACGCTCCTCCCTATTAGGTAAGGAAGCAATTAACCTTCTGGTCAAAGAAAACCTTCCTGTTACACTAAAAACTGTATCGGAGAAGTCTAAAGAAGTTGATTCCGAAGGAAAAGGTATTCACTCTAATACCATTATGACAAATCCAGAATTGAACGAGTATTATAAACAACACAGCAAAACATACAAGCAAAAATCAAACTCCAATCAGTCTCTACAAAAGCGTTCTGTTGCCTTTACTTCTGTGGATTATCGACATATACGAGCAGACCGAAGCATAGAAAACACCGAACGAAAATATATGAAGATGTCTAAGAAAGAACTTGTACAACGACTCATCTTGGCAGAAAAATATATTGCAGAAAACAATAAAGCATGGGTAGCCAAGCAATTTGAGCAGTTCCAATAGATGACACCAACTACGAGTTCGCCAAACTCCCCTTTTTATAAGGAATTAGCAGGTAAAGTGGATGAACACATTCTTCATTTGCGTGATAGTAGAGGTGTATGTCTACTAGATAAAGTGGATGAATTACCTATGAAATATTTCCTTAATCAGTGTTTAGATACACCTTGGCAGAATCAATTATTATTGGCAATGCTTATTGGCAGAGACAGAAATTTAGATGCACGAACAGTATATGACAATATCAGGCATATCAATGTTAGGATTAAAGATATATTTCATGTTTACGATTTAAAGACTTTCATTGATTTTGATACAGAACAGCATATGTATGACTATTTTAAAGGTCTTATTTATCCTGAACATTCAAATAGCCAAAGGGCAGAATTTCTAACAAGATACAAATCTGTTTCCTACTCAGCTAAAAAATGGCTTACATCAAAGTTAGGTCAGAAACAACAAGAATATTTTCAACAATTCCTACTCCCTATGCATATGTTTGATAGCCGAGATTTTATATTCAATAAACAAGCAAAGGAACAAGCCCGAAACACTCGAAAGAGTGAAACGGATGCCATCGTACCATATCTTCCTAACATTCGGACGGAAGCAAACTTTCGTTGGAATCAGATGAAACGATTGCGAGAAGCCTTTCTGATAGCTTGTAAGAAAGCTGAACAAGGAGATGTCACTCTCCCCTTAGAGTTTCACTATAACGAGCCTGAACGTATTGAAGAGCGGTTTCACTTTCGTTTATGGGACAAATCTTCCTTTGTTTTGTATCACAAGACAAAATTTACAGAATCCATTGTAAAGTCAGCAGAAAAGCGTACAAGAACGTATTCCGAAGCAAATAATCAGTATTTTGTAGAGTTTTTGAAAGCTGAACGATTGGAAGATGATGATGTAGCGGAGGGGCTATGGTTTGCAGAAATCCTGCAAGAAGGTGTACTGGGGATGTGGTATCCAAATGCGACAGAGGAAGAAATAATGCAGAAACGAAAACTCTTGTTTTCATGGGGGTATGGAGAAGAGAATTTAACAGGAAACCCCGAGCCGTTTTACCCCAAACACAAGGGCATTCTATGTACAGGTACCTTTGTTTCTCTTCACAGCAGTAAAGCCGAAGGCATTCTATTTGATGTAGAAGCATTTTATGTCGCAACAACCTTCGGTCTGTTAGCAGTAGATATTTTCACAACAACAGGAGCAAGACTTAATGAATTATTACAACTTAACAGCGAAAAAGATTGTTTACGAGCTATCAAAGTAAATGGAGATTTAAAATTCTCCTTCTATGCCATCCCAAAAGGGAGAGATAAGCCTGAATCTTATCCAATCAGCAAGCAAACCTTTCAACTGATAAAGAGAGTTAATTTGATGTTGAAAGAACATTACAACGGGACAATTCCAAGCGTAACTTATCGGGGTGAAAGGAAACACCTATTCCCAGAGCCAAAACCTTATTTCTTTCAATATAATGAGAAAGCACTCAATAGACATTCAGTTACTGCCTGCCTACGTTTTCTCTTGCATGGATTGTTTTTTGAGACGCAAGAAGGAGAAACTGTGGTCATTAAAACACACTTACTACGTCATGCATTCGCAACAGAAGCCGTTCAACGTCAAGAAATTCCGATTGACATTGTAGCAAAAATGCTCCATCAGCATGACTTGAATGTCACAAGATATTATTCGGAACCTACTCCAAGTCAAGTAGCTGAAAAAATTGGAGAATTACATGACGTGATTGCTAACTATATTGATTTAGATGAAGTGATTCTTCGGAGTCCCGAAGAACTTCAGCGGGAATGGGAGGAATACAAAGCCAAAGTAGGCGTATACAACAACGTGTTAGGCGGTACTTGTGTGACAGACAAAGTATGTCCTGTGAAAATGGCATGTTTAGGATGTGTGGCAAAGATTCCGCAACCTGAAAAGAAGCATGAACTTTTTGAAACGATTGAATTATCAAAGGATATGGAAAAGCGTTTTGCTACTATGGGTTTGACGATTGAAGTAAATAAGGCAAAACAGATGCGGAAGCTTGCAAGGAATGAATTAAAAGAGATTGAATTGATTGAAAAATATCGAGAGGAACAGACATATGAACCAAACATTTCTTTCAAAAACTAAATGAGAGATAGTTATTACCACTTACGTTGTCCAAAAGGTGTTCAAAGCCGATATACATTACTTGTGTTTGAACCGAATAACAAAGTATTTCTACCACTGACAGACTTTTATGATGATGCCAGTAGGAAAATTTCAGAAAGTACGGCGTTGTCGTATCTCCAATGCCTTCTTCCATTCTTCACTTGGTTAGACAAATACAGCAACTATCAAGGGCAACATGTAGAATGGAATGATTATCCTGAAGCCATACGGGTCGCCGCGGAAGATTATTTGATGGACGAAATGGCTTGTAAAGTACGGGAAAAAGATTCTTTTCGCTTTGTCAATCGTTCCAAAAAAAGTCCAACTACCGTTCATCGCTTCCTTTCCGCTCTCAAGTCATTTTATAAGTCCTTGATTACACTCAGACAGTATGGCTATCCGAATCCTCTTATCGATTCTCATGCGATATTGGACGATTACAAAACAAATACCGAAGGTGTGAGAAAGAACAAACCTCGAATGCCTGCCGAAGCAGGAACAGAAAGCCCATTTGTGCATAGACGTTTTACAGATTCTTACTTCAAGCTCATTAACGAGGAATGGCAACCTGAAATTATTGATGACCCTCTTCTCTATCATAAAGTTAAACAGGCAGGTAATCAGGCAAATTGGTCATTGCGAGAAAAAGTCATTGTCCGTATGTTATTTGAGACAGGGGCAAGAGTTTCAGAGGTAATTGAATTGACCATTGGCGATTATCGTTCCCGCAAGTCCTTTGAAGAAGTCAGCACGTTTAACAAAGGCAGTCATGGACGTAGAGCGAAGTTTCTTCGGTTCAGCAAAAACACAACGAAACTTCTGTTTCAATATATCAATCAAGAGCGTAGAAAAACTGACCCTTTAGAGCGGAATTTTGATTCTCTCCCTAACGATGCATCCATGTTCCTGACGGAACGAGGAACACCATTTTCGTATCAGGCTTGGTATCCACATTGGAATAAGGTCATGAAGATGATGAACATAAGATTAAATCCACATAAAGCAAGACATTGGTATGTCACGACAAGTATGCGTGAGATTTATAATGTTTCCAAGACAAATGCAGAAATTAAACAGCGAAAAGATGAGCTCATTAAATACATGAAGTGGAAACAAAAAGACACGATTGAAGTGTACGAACATCACTTTGACGAAGAAAGATATCGAAGTTTTCATGACAATATGCTTGAAGATATAGCAGAGAAAGAAAAAGAGTACATGGAACAGTTGAAACAGAAACGTACTAATAAACCCCTTTTGAATGTTATAGATACAGCAAAAGAAACAGAGTTAGAAGTAGATATACAGGCACTATTGGATGATTTGGAGGATGAATAAATGTATACAGTAAAAGAATTGGCATTAGCTTTACAGAAGCATGAGGAAACAATTAAGCGATGGCTACGGTCTGGAAAGTTTCCAAATGCATTTCGCAATAGTGATAAAAAAGGATGGAGAATTCCTGAAAGCGACCTTTTACATATCAAACAAAGGACAGGACTTGTAAAAGAAGCTTCTCAGCAAAGTAAACAAGTGACACGGGAAGAAATTGCTGAATTGGAGTTAGTCAAATTAGCATACGAGGCAGTTACACTCACATCTCCAACGCAAGAAATTCTTACTCTTCTGTCCGTTGTTGGGATTAAACGAACATTAGAGATTCTATTGATTATGCAACAATCTACTAACAAAGTGAAAAATCCTGACGGATTTATTAAGAAAGCCATCCGAGAAAATTGGAGTCCAACAACTATCCCTTTTAAATTACCCAAGAGGCAAAGTAAACACATCTACGACCTTACCCAACAGGAATATGAGGCAATGGGGAATCAAATACAGCATGAATATCAATCAAAAGTTCCTATTTTCAATTGGTTAGAGGAATAAATGAGTAAAGCAAATAATCTATTACACATTGTGGATTTTAAAACAGAACAAATCATAGGTGTTATCAAAGAACAGGATTATTGGGATGATTTACGCCAATGGGAGCTTAAAGATAACAAAGATAAATTTGAGTTCACAACAGCTGATGGTACAAAGATAGCGGCATCACTTATACAACAGAACCTTGTCGTTAAACAAACCCGTGACGGTACTTTTGTTTCATACATTATTACAGAAGTAGAACAAGATTCAACAGGTCGTCCAAAGAAGATTTATACTCTTGGTGAACATACAAAACTAAAGAAGGCGACCGTAATTAAACCGCAAACTTTGCAAGCTACTACAGTCAACGAATCTACAGACTTTGCTTTACAAGGTACAGAGTGGAAACGTGGGATTACTGAGTTTGTTGGTATACGTACCATTCATATTAAGGATTTCACAAACCCGCTTGATTTCTTAAAACAAATCGCGTCTACGTTTGAACTTGAGATTCGTTTTAGAACAGAAATAATGGGATCTTTTATTGTCGGTCGTTATGTAGATTTAATAAAAAAAGTAGGACGTGACAACGGAAAAGAATTCTTGTTAGGAAAAGATGTACAAGGTATCCGGCGTATTGAGAATAGTCAAGATGTAGTAACCGCTCTTGTAGGTGTTGGTCCACAAAATAGTGAAACTGGTGAATTTCTCACATTTGAAGAAATAAACAACGGCAAACTTTATGTAGGAAATAATGATGCTCTGCAACGTTGGTCGAAAGATGGTAAGCATTTATTTGATATTTATTCACCACAAACAGAAGACCAAGGTATGACGAAGCAAAGACTCAAACAATTAACAGAAGCAGAATTAAAGAAGCGAATTGATAGTTCTACTTCATATGAAGTAAATGCAGTAGCGCTGGAAGAAGTATTTGGTTTATCTCATGAAGCGGTTCGTAAAGGTGATACGGTACGAATAAAAGATATCGGGTTTAGTCCACCACTTTTCTTAGAAGCTAGATTAATAGCAGCAGATGAATGTGATACTGATCCATCGAAAGATAAATATATCTTTGGTAATTATCGTGAAATTACAGATACACGAAGCCTTATCGATAGGTTATACGCGCAAATCATGGGTAGCTTATCAAATAAAGCATCTAAAGAATTACTAGATACGTTAGATAAAAAGCTTCAAGAAAGCGTAAAAGAAACAGAAGTCATTCGAAAAGAATTGGAAGCAGCAAAGAAAATTGCTGAACAAGTGGCTGAAAACTTGAAGAATAATACCGTTGATATTATTGAAGGCGTAAATCCACCAACAGAAAACTTAAAGGATAGAAAAACGTTGTGGCAAGATATCAGCAAAGGTAAGCCAGGTATTCTGAAATTGTGGAAGGATGGTAAATGGGATCCTGTTGTTCCTGATGTAGAATCCGTTAAGAAAGAAACGCTTGAGCAAGTCAATAAAAATATTGAATTCACAAAAGAAGAATTAAATAAAAAGGTGGAAGAAGCTCAAAAAGAAACTTCGGGTCAATTCAAGGAAGTAACAGAAAATCTCCAAGAGGTTTCTCTAACTATTAAAAATGTACAAAACTCTCAAGGTGAAATGAATAAAACTGTATCTGAAATGAAACAAACCAATGAAAGTTTTACTAAATCTATTGAATTGTTAACAAAAAACGACGGTGAAATTACTAACAAATTGAATACAGTGGAAGATACTGTTGAAGGTACAAAACAGATTATTTCTGATGTGAAACAAACAACAAATAATTTAAAGAAAACCACAACCGAAGTTGAAGAACGAGCAGGTAAGATTAGTGAGAAGTTAACAAGTCTGGAAACAAAGGTTGAAAATACGGAAATTGGTGTCCGAAATCTATTACTAGAAACAGCTACTAAATCGCATTCGGTAAAGAATGGGGAAAACAAGCAACATACTTATTTTGATGTAGCGAAGGATGCAGCCACATTAATGCAGGGTAAGAATCTTGCTATGAGTTTCCTATTTACAGGTAAAGTTATTGCATGGGGTACAACGAATAAATGGGCTGGTTTTGAAGTGAAAATTACTTTCGCAGACAATACATTTCAATATCTGAGTTGCCGCGTAGAAAACCACCTAACACTAGGTAAACAGTATAACCAGGAAAGGTTCACAGCGAGCGCTATAGTAATGGATAGGCCTATTAAAGAAATCTCAGTTTATGCTTTAGCACGTGATTTCACTGGGGAAACGTTAATTGAAAAGCTTAAATTAGAAATTGGTACAGTACCAACTGCATGGACACCAGCACCGGAAGATCAAGTAACAAATGATGCATTTATCAAGAAAACAACCGAGATTGAAAAAAGTGTGGATGGAATCAAAGAAACAGTAACAAAAGTAGAAAATAGTCAGGGTGGATTTGACAAGCGTGTTACAGCAGTAGAAAAAAACGCTGAAGGTATTTCTCAAAACGTTGGCAAGATGCATGAAACACAAACGGCACAAGGTAAACAAATTTCTGACGCTCAATCTACAATCAAACAACATTCTGATGCACTTGATCTCACAGTGAAAATGAAAGATACTCTGTAATTGCTTGATGAAAAAGGAAATTACCATACAGAAAAATTCGCCCAATGGTGGGATACGGGCAATAGCTTTATGAAAAAGGTAGCTCAAATTGTTGTGCATATATGCTCGTTTAATGACGCACCATCATTAATTGCAGCTGTACATGATATTAAAGTGCAAAAAGTAAATAGCAATACAGAACGTCAAATACCTTATATTGTTCAAAAAGGAGATCTTGTAGAAATCGATTCATCGGATGCTAGTATTCGTATTAACGGAGCAGACGCGATAAATATAAAGGATTTTATGAGTGACTATATACGTATTGAAAAAGGAAAGAATGAAATCGAAATATCCCCAAATAACATTGGACAAGTAGATGTCACGTATAGGGAGCGTTACAGATGAGTGCAATGTAAAGTATTAGAAGGCGTAGTCTTCGAAGTGCAAGATGAGCAAGGCAAAGTAGTAACAGAAGTAAAAACAGATAAAGATGGTAAAGCAAAAATCTCTAATTTATCAATAGGAAAATACAAATTAGTAGAGACGAAAAGCTTACCAGGTTACAAAAAGCTAACAGATCCAGTATCATTTGAAATTACAAAAGGTATGACAACAGTCCTATCATTGAAAGTAGAGAATGAGCAGTTAGATAAAGGCTCAGTAGAAATTACAAAAGTAGATAAAGACAGTCAAAAAGCATTAAAAGGCGTAAGCTTTGAAGTGCAAGATGAAGCTGGAACAGTAGTAAAGGAAGTAAAAACAGATAAAGATGGTAAAGCGAAAATCTCTGATTTATCAGTAGGAAAGTACAAATTAGTAGAGAAAGAAAGTTTACCAGGTTACAAACAATTAACAGAACCAGTATCATTTGAAATCAAAAAAGGTATGACAGAAGTTCTATCATTAAAAATAGAAAATGAAATGGTAGATAGAGCATGGTTTCATCCATACCCTCTTCCCAATGAATATGAGATTTTAATTTCTCAATTAATTCATCCATATTAAATGAAATTAAAAGAAATCTTAAAAGCATCTCAAGCACGAAATAAAGCTCGATTAGCAGAATTACAAGGTAAAGTTGAAAAAGGTGAAGTTCGTTCAGAAGAATTAGCAGCAGTTAAGGCTGAGGTAGAAGCATTAACAGAAGAAGCAAAAACTCTTGCTGATGAAATTGCGAAATTAGAAGCAGGTGAAAAAGAAGAAGATCCGGACAAAAAGAAAGAAGAAGATCTAGATAAAAAAGAAGACCCAGTGGCAAAAGAAGATCCAGATGCAAAAACTGAATTGTCAGAAGAGCAGCGTTCTGAAATCATGGTAGCTATTGGAACAGGTCTTTCTACTAAGGGTCATAAATCTACTAAAAATAAAGAAACGGAAACTCGTTCAGCTTTCGCTAATTATATTGTTGGTAATATTGATGAGAGAGAAGCCCGTTCATTAGGACTAGTTACTGGTAATGGTTCTGTTACGATTCCAGATTTCTTGAGTAAAGAAATTATTACGTATGCACAAGAAGAAAACTTTTTACGCCGATTAGGAACAGGAGTAAAAACAAAAGAAAATATTAAGTATCCTGTTTTAGTTAAAAAGGCAGAAGCACAAGGTCATAAAAATGAGCGAACAAATAATGAAATTCCAGAAACAGATATCGAGTTCGATGAAATCGAATTATCACCAACGGAATTTGATGCACTTGCTACAGTAACGAAAAAGTTATTGGCGCGCACAGGTTTACCGATTGAACAAATTGTTATGGACGAGCTGAAAAAAGCTTATGTTCGTAAAGAAACTCAATATATGGTTAATGGCGATGAAGCTAATAATATAAATGATGGTGCGTTAGCAAAGAAAGCTGTTGAATTTAAAACGGAAGAAAAGGATCTATACAATTCATTAGTAATAATGAAAAATACGCCTGTTAAAGAAGTGCGTAAAAAAGCGCGCTGGGTGTTAAATACAGCAGCACTAACAAAAATTGAAACAATGAAAACAGATGATGGTTTCCCATTACTTCGCCCGTTTAATCAAGCTGAAGGTGGAATTGGTTATACGTTACTAGGCTTCCCTGTTGAGGAAGAAGATGCGATTGACATTGCAGGCGAACCAGATACGCCAGTCTTCTACTTTGGTGACTTCTCTAAATTCTACATTCAAGATGTCATTGGATCATTAGAAGTACAAAAATTAGTTGAGTTATTCTCACGTACCAACCGTGTAGGTTTCCGTATCTGGAACTTACTAGATGCACAATTGATTCATTCGCCATTTGAAGTTCCAGTTTATAAGTACGTTTTAAAAGAAACAACAGGCGCTTAAATGAAAATTGAGGTCCGGGGGAACCAAGTCATACTTGATGGATATGTAAATGTTGTGGACAGAGAAAGTCGGATGTTGCCTTCTCCGAGGGGATATTTCAAAGAGAAAATTGTCCCTAAGGCGTTTGAAAAAGCGTTAAAGAAAGCAAAGAATGTGGACTTGCTTTTTAATCATAACAAAAATAGAAAGCTGGGCTCTATTGAAAACGGAAATTTGGAATTGTATGAAGACAACATTGGTTTAAGAGCCATTGCTACAGTTACAGATGGAAAAGTGATTGAGAAAGCAAGAAATAAGGAATTACGTGGTTGGTCATTTGGCTTTGTTTCTGAAAAAGATTCATGGGAAGAGGGTGAATCTGGTGTTCAAAAGCGTTCTATTGAAGAACTAAAGCTTTTAGAAGTTTCTATTTTAGATATGACACCAGCCTATGTTGCGACTTCTATTGAAACCAGGGGCGAAAATGCAACCATGATTGAAATGAGAAGTACAGAAGTAGCTGTAAAAACAATTGTGGAAGATGATACGGAAGAAAGAAACAATCTTATCAAACAAATAAAAAAAGTTCTGGAGGACAATTAAATGATTCTATCAATCGAAAATGTAGATGACTTTGAGGAAAACTTTGAGTTCGCTTTTACAGCATTGTCATTTATTGAAGAAATTGATAATGAAAAACGTGCTCGTTTTCAATCAATCTCACAGGTCTCTGAAACAAAATATTTAATCCGTTTCAAAAGTTATCCTTTTCCTGGTTATCAAGACTATGGCATAACAATTGAAGCAACATATTCGGATGACCAATGGATAATTTCTCTTGTGAATAAATCTGTAGATTAATTGGGTTTAAGGGATAGGTTTTCAAATTATTTATATCGAAAGTTAGAAAAACGTGGCTATCTTGATGATGTTTTAGGAAAGAGCATTCGTTACGGTGGTGTGTATGTTACAGATTCAAATATCTTGCAATCTAGCGATGTTTACGAGTTGTTGCAAGACATCAGTAATCAAATGGTATTGGCTGATATTGTTGTGGAAGATGGATTTGGTAATGAAATTAAAGATGATATTGCACTTCAAATCTTAAGGAATCCCAACAATTATCTAACACAATCTGAGTTTATTAAATTAATGACGAATACCTATTTACTCGAGGGAGAAACTTTCCCAATATTAAATGGTGCCCAAATACATTTAGCTTCCAATGTTTTTACGGAGTTAGATGATAATTTAGTAGAGCATTTTAATATTGGTGGTCACGAAATTCCTCCATACATGATTCGTCATGTGAAAAATATTGGTGCAGATCATTTAAGAGGAAAAGGGCTTCTTGATTTGGGAAGAGATACACTCGAGGGCGTTATGTCAGCTGAGAAAACTTTAACTGACAAATATAAAAAGGGTGGACTATTAGCATTCTTGTTAAATTTGGATGCTCATATCAACCCACAGAATGGTGCACAGTCAAAGTTAATCAATGCAATTTTAGATCAACTGGAATCAATCGATGAGTCAAGGTCTGTAAAAATGATTCCTCTCGGAAAAGGGTACTCGATTGACACGCTTAAAAGCCCGCTAGACGATGAAAAGACCTTAGCATACCTAAATGTATATAAGAAAGATTTAGGTAAATTTTTAGGCATAAATGTGGACACATACACGGAGTTAATCAAAGAAGATATTGAGAAAGCAATGATGTATATCCACAACAAAGCAGTAAGACCAATAATGAAAAATTTTGAAGACCATTTGAGTCTTCTTTTTTATGGCCAAAATTCAGGGAACCGAATTAAATTCAAGATTAATATTCTTGATTTCGTTACTTATAGCAACAAGACAAATATCGGTTATAACCTTGTACGTACAGCTATTACTTCACCTGATAATGTCGCTGATATGCTTGGATTCCCTAAACAAAATACAAAGGAATCGCAAGCTATTTATATTTCAAATGATTTAACCGAAATCGGCAAGAAAGAAGTGGCAGATAGTTCATTGGGAGGAGCGGAGTAAATGGCACAAATTCCCTATGCTAATTCTAACGGTGTTTTAACAGCTCAGGTCGATATACCACACGCTTGTAATGTTTTTTTAGTAAACAGTAATAATTACAGAAGATACTCATCTGGACAAAACTATGAGTACTATGGTGGTTATTATGATCGAACACCTGTGACTATCACTGTAGAAGGCGCTGGTAGATGGTACCTTATTGTCGAATGTAACGGTCGATACCAGTATGATTTCTACTAAATGAAGAATGAAACAAGAGTGATTAGGGAAGAGGTAGAAGAAAAATTAGCTTCTACAATTATTCAGTTTGCTGCTAAGGAAGGTCTAACTATAAAAAATATAAAAGAAGTAATGGATAAAGTTAATGTATACATGGAGCAAAATGCGATTATTGAAAAAGACTACCACACTTAAATGATGTATGAAGAAGCAACGAAACAAGTTAAAGAAGGAAAAGGAATGCGTTTATCCTCTTGGAGTCCTGAAGTAGTAATTCGTGCTCAGTTTCCAGATGAGCATAGCAAAATGACTCACCCTTACTTTTATGCTGAAAGTCGCTATGGACGAGTGCCGTGGATTCCTACTTGGCCAGAGATGTTTAATGATAATTGGGAGGTTGTTGAGTAAATGAAAGAAATTACATTGAAATTAAATCGAAAACAGCAACTAGCGGTTATTTGTTCACTAACATCAGCACTAATGAAGATGTCGCCACTCACCGAGGAGAAGTATGATATTAATACGATATTAGAAGAGAATGCTAAGTTACTTAGTAAAGAGGACGTGGGGGCAAATTACAATGATATGATTAACGACGCTTACGAAACACTCGACGATGTCATGGAAGAATTGGCGAAGGAGTTCATTAAACATAAGAGTAAGAGAGCGATATCCTAAATGAGCGAAGATAAGGTATCTTTAGTTATGTTAGCGGTATTAACAATAGCTCTGCTATTTGTCGGCGTCTCGTCTAAGTTCGATAGCCTTGTTGTTGATATTATTGCCGTATTATTACTATTGATATCTACTGCGATAGGTACAGCAATTGTAACAGAACGCAGGATACGCAAGAAATAAATGCGTACAGTTATCAAAGAAGGTGAGCCGTGGTTCGTGGCGAAAGACGTATGCGAGGCGCTGGATGTCAAAAATACGACAGTAGCCATTAATAAGTTGGACATTGACGAGGTGACTAAGTTTAACTTAGGCGGCTTGGCTGGTGAGACAAATATCATTAACGAATCGGGCTTATACTCGTTAATCCTACGAAGCCGCAAACCCGAAGCGAAAGCGTTCAAACGCTGGATTACGCATGAAGTTATCCCGTCTATCCGCAAGCACGGCGCATATATGACGGAAAGCACGCTAGAGAGCGCAATTAGTGACCCCGATTTTATGATAGGGCTACTCATCACCATCGCCCTTCTTGCGTTCTCTCCAGTTTAAATGACAAGTCAATTAAAAGTAAATCAAGAAACGCTTATTAACAACGAAGGGATGCGTAACAAGTACGTCGAGCGTGTCGAGGTGCTGCACCGTGTTAAAGAGCTGCTGCTACTGCCTAACTTGGAAATGGCGACACTACAGCAGGTTTCCGATTTTTACGAGGTAGATAATAAGTCGATTGATAAATTATGTAGCCGACATAAAGACGAATTTAAATCTGACGGCGTTCTTAAATATTCTAAGCGTGATATTTTAGAATCCCTATCCCGACATCTTGTCGGCTTAGAAACGATTAAGGGCGTTAACGTTCTATCGTTTGAAGATGGAACAAGTATGAGAATATCGAACAGAGGCTCACGGGTATTCCCAAAACGTGCAATCTTACGTGTAGGCATGTTACTACGTGATAGCGAAGTAGCGAAAGAAGTACGCACACAGCTGCTAAATATCGAAGAAAAGGCGAGTGCAGACGTTAAAACTGCGGATATTAACGAAGAAATGCGCCTACAAATGGCAGCAGATGCGTACAGTTATCAAAGAAGGTGAATGTCTTCGCAAGATAACGAAGAGGTAGAGGCGCAGCAGCTTGCGAATATGTTAGCCGAGGGAATAGGCGAACGTGACATATTTGTTGAGCGCATAGAAGGTAAGAGCCTAGAGCGTCCAGTATATAAAACATTAAAAGGTATAATGCGTAAAGGTGACGTTATCTTTTTAGATAATCTAGCGAGACTGGGACGCAATTACGAAGCAATACTAAACGAATGGAAAGATATTAAATATAATATCGGCGCTGATATCGTTGTACTAGAGAATAAAGAGTTATTTGATTCTCGTAAGTTTGGCGCTAGCGGTGATGCAGGTAAGCTAATCGAAGACCAATTTATATCATTTCTTAGTTATGTCGCCGATACGGAAAGAACTCGCATGTTAAAAAGACAAGCCGAGGGATTCGAACAAGCGAAGGCAGCGGGGAAACATTTAGGAAGACCGCAATTCGAGATAACGGACGAATTTAGAAAGGCGTATGCCCGTGTTAAAGCTGGCGAGATTACAGCGTCACAAGGTATGGAAGAGGCGGACGTAAAGCGCACTTCATGGTATAAGTTCGCTAAACAATTAGATGCGGAAATGGTAGAGACATCGGCGGAATAGATGACAGCATTATATGAAAAGGTAGCGGTAAAGGGAGCAGAAGTGAAGCCGTTTGCGCAGCTAAAGTTAGACGGATTAAAGAGGCGCAGACCTAGTAAGGTAGACTATATTTTAAAAGTCGAGAAATTATGGGAAAGATACGCCTTTGAACGCACGGAAGGGGCGCTAAGTAAATTAATGATTGAGCTAGAATTTACTATAAAAGTGAAGGCGAGAGCATACGGGAATAAGTGGCGCAATAAAAAGATTGATTCCGCAGACTTCGAGAGTAGATTTTATATAGAGCTTTGGCGCATGTGCGAGAACGACAAGTATACGCAATATGGCACGTACTATTTCTATGAAACGTTTTTACTTGCGATAGAGCGTAAAGCTACCGACGTAGTAAGGGGATTTGCAAACCATAGGCAGCGAGCATTCGAAGGGGGCGCAGTATCTCTTAAACAAGAGACGCAGCATTTCTTAGCGAGTGATACCGATATAGAAGGCGAAGTAGAAAACCGTCATTTAGTGGCGCAGATATTAAAAGATACAATATTAACCGCACAAGAAAGGGAAGTACTATGCGCTATATATAAAGACCCCGACGCATCGTATTTAAAAGTGGCGAAGGCGGTAGGGTTAACACACCATCAACAAGTAAAGCGGATATTAGAACGTATCAGTAAGAAGCTAGCGCATTATGAAGGCTAGATGATTAATAAAATGCTAAATAACGTAGTGTATTACGATAAAGAGTGCAAAGACTTTTTCCTAGAGGACTTAGATAGCAAGGTAGACGCAGGTATTCGAAATGTGGTCAATGCTATTAACGAAATAGACAACTTCGTTACGATGAATAGCTGTCAAGGACGCAGAACGCCCGACACGGATACGGAACACTGCCCGATTACGTACGTAGATTTCTATGCGCTAGAATGTAAATTCCTTCTAGCCGAGGCTCTTTTTATCTTCTTAAAGCGTGAGTTTGGCGACGATATAGACTGCCGACTAGATTTCGAAGAGGAATGCTACATAGACGAGAACGACTACGCAGTACCAACTGGCGAAGTTTCGTACCGTTACCGAATAGAGTCTATGTTAGGCAATGATGCCGAGCTGTTACAAAGATTAGCAGATAAAATTAGAGAATTTAAAACGGCTGTAGCTTAGATGAACGGAAATACACTGCGCTATATCAGAAAGACTATAGGTTATACGATGAAGGAATTCGCACAACTAGTAGGAGTTTCTATGGTTACTATATATCGATGGGAGGCGTTGATAAATGAACCGCCTAAAGGTACGCAAAAGCGTATTCAGTCAAAACTTAACCTTACACAGGAAGACGTAGAAGAGATTAATAGCCTGTTACTAGAGCAGCGAAACGATAAGCTAGATGCGAAGCTGCGAGCGCAGGCAGGTGTGAGCAGATGAATGATGCCTATCCTAGTCGCTAATATCCACGAGCTACGAGGGCAAGCATTTCTATGCGCTCACTTATACGATGGAAATTACGTGATAGCACAAATAACCGCACCTGTAGCGGAAATGCCGCTAGCTAAAAAGATGCGAGACGTAGTATGGAGCAACTGCGATGATTTACCGGCTTTCCAAGTCCGTACGAGTACCGAAGAAATATACATAGCATGTTTAAGTGAATCTGATATAAATGCGCATTTTAAGGCGCAGGAGGACACATCGGAAACACTGCGGGACTTCGAAGATGCTAGGACAAAAGAAGCTCTAATAGATTTATATGAGCTAAAAGATCCAAATGAAAAAAAGCAGCAAAAACAACTACCAAAATGGCGCACGGTGCTTATTAGCTGGATGCGTAAATTAATCGAAAAACTAGAGGGGGAAACGAAAGATGGAATGGAAACTATACGAGGACTATAAATGGAATGGAAACTATACGAGGACTATAAGAAACAGGACGAAAAGGCACTAGAGTTAACAGAAAGATACGCACAGAAGGTAAAAGATGCGAAAGAGGGCGTAACAGCCGCTGTATTAGCATACGAGGACGTCTTAAAGAAAGGGTTTGCAGGCGAAAGCGTTGCTACTCAGAAGAAAAAGACATTAAGTGACATCGAAAAAGCAAGAACAGCTCTACAAGTAGCCGAGAACGAGGAAAAACAGGCGAATGAGTACGCTGAACAGGAGCTACAAGGGAAAATCACAATAGATGATTTAGCGGCTGATTGGTTCGGTAATGTCGACCCTATGCTACAAAAAGAACGTGTACAGCCAATCGTAGAGCGAGCGCAAAAGGCTATCGGAGAATACTACCGCACAGTACTAGAATATCACCAGCTAAACGATGAGTTCAGAGGGGTATTATCAGAACTAAATGCACTAAGTCGAGGACGCAAAGGTGCTTCGCCTACCTTTAGTGATGTGTTCGCATATGGAGAAATGCCGAAAATGAGTGACGGTGAGCTAGGGTATATTCACAGAAATAAAGAACTACCAGATGCGTATAAGGAGGAAAACTAAATGACAAGCACCACTAACATTATTCAAGAGAACATCGACAAGGCTAGAGAAATTAAGAAGGGTACGGTCAGCTTTATGAGCAGTTTAATAAACGAATTTTACCGCCCAGAGAGTAACGCAATCGAACTGGACAAGATGCTAACGCACGAAGGTAGAAAGGAAAAGGCGAAGAAACTTAGCGCTAAGTACGAAGTAGCCTTTATGCGTGAAATGCAGAAGCGCCGTGAGGAATACGAATTATTGCTGCAAGAAGCGAAACTAGAAGCCGAAAAAGTACTAATCGCCGCTGCACCTAAGGTAGAAGATCATACGCAGAAACTATTCGATTTAGAAATGGGGAAAGCGAAGGGGGCAGCAATGTTCGCAACGGGTACAGACGGTGCTATTAAAGCATTAGAGCAGCTCGTATCTATTGCGAAAGAACCTGCATTAGCTCAACAGGCGCAAGCTGTTTTTATGGATATGTCACAGCAAGTATTAGGGCTAGCATCGGCGGAGAAAAAAACAGCGGTACGTAAGCAATTAGGCGACTTGTATAAGCGTTTAGAAGGTCAATCGGAAGCAGGAGACGCAACGGGAGCTAGAGCAGCAATCGAAGCAGTAGAAAGCCTAACAGGTGCGCCATTTGCTATCGGGTATATTCAAGATGCAGTAGCTGAGATTAGTACGGATGCATCAAAATACATGAACGAGCCAAACCGATACTTCAAAGAGAAAGCGGGCTTTGTAAGTGAGGTAGAGGCAGCACGATAAATGGCAGGAGGCGCAAATGCGGGTGAGGTACGGGCTAGACTCGTCCTCGACAATTCGCAATTTAGACAAGGAGTACAACAAGCTCGTAGCGACATGAGCGGATTAAGTACTAGCGCAGCATCATCAGCGCAAGGTATGTCCGCATTAACTACAGCTAGTGCGGCAGTAGGTGCAGCAGTAGTAGCAGCAGTCGGCGCAAGTGTTGGCGCAGCAGCTAACTTCGAGCAAGGTATGGCTCGTGTAAAGGCGATTAGTGGTGCAACAGATACAGAGTTCGCCCAACTATCGAAGACGGCGAAAGACCTCGGAGCAAGTACGCAGTTTAGTGCGACACAGGCGTCGGAGGCACTTTCATACCTAGCGATGGCAGGTTTTAAAACAGAGCAGTCAATTAAGGCGTTACCGTCGGTACTTAACTTAGCGGCAGCGGGTCAAATGGACTTAGGACGAAGTGCCGATATCGTCTCTAATATCATGACGGGGTTCGGCGTATCAGCAGACGATACAGGACACGCAGTAGACGTATTAGTAAAAACGATGACCAGCGCAAACACCGACTTACCAATGTTAGGGGATGCGATGAAATACGTAGCGCCCGTAGCATCGAGTTTAGGTATTTCGATGGAAGACACGGCGACAGCAATCGCTAAAATGTCCGATGCAGGTATACAGGGTTCGATGGCTGGTACAGCATTACGTGCAGCATTACTACAGTTAAACAGTCCAGTAGGTGCAGCAGCTAAGGAAATGGAAAAACTAGGGCTTAACGTTAAAGATGCGAACGGCAACATGCTTCCATTACCACAAATTATAGGTAAAGTCAACGAGAAGACAAAGGACATGACAGAATCGCAGAAGACAGCGACAGCAGCCCACTTAGTAGGTACAGAGGCGGCAAGTGGATTCGTAGCCCTGTTAAAAGTAGGCGAGCAAGGTCTAGCGGATTACTCGAAAGGACTAGAAAACAGCGCAGGTACAGCCGAACGAGTGGCGAAAGTTCAGCAGGAAACGCTAAAAGGTGCGTGGGATCAGTTAACGAGTGCGGCAGAGGGTTTAGCTATCGGAATCGGCGAGAAGTTACTACCAGCATTTACGGGAGTTGTGAAAAGCGCAACGGGCTTCGTAGATATCTTAGCGAAACTAGACCCGCAAATGGTAAGCGCAGGTTTAGCCGCAGCAGGAACGGCAGCAGGTGTCGCATTGTTTGCGGTAGGTATCACTAAAGCGATCACAGCAGTACGTGCATTTAGTGTAGCTCTAATAAGCAACCCAGCTACAGCATGGATTGCAGGTATCTCAGTAGCGGTAGGTGCGTTAACGGGTGTTCTTGTAGGTGCGAAAAAGGAAACCGAAGAGTTTAAAGAGGTCTCTTTTGATACTTATAAATCGCTAGACCAACAGAGCGAAGGGCTAAAAAGTACAGCAGACGAGTATGACAATCTTCGAAGTAAGGTAAATCTAAGCAACGAAGAGCTTTTAAAATATCGCAGCTTACAGCAGGACTTAGAACGTGCAACAGACCCACGAGCGAAACAAGAAATCCAACAGGCACTAGATGCGCTTATACAAAAGAGTGGTGCAAATAACGACCAAATTCAAAAGACTATCGAACTTTCGGATAAGGTTATAGAACAAGCACCGGGGACAGCTCGCTCGTTCAACGATAGAGGACAAGCCATCGCTACAAGTACAGAGGCTGCACGCCAGTACGTAGAGGAGTTAAACAAGGCGAAAGAAGCAGAGCTAGAGCTACAAAAAGCTAATGCTATGAAAAACCTACACAAAGACTTAGAGAAATATCAAGATTCCGTTAAAAAGGTAAATGGACTTATAGAAGAAACGCCTGATAAGGTGAAAGATGTAGAGGCAGCAACAGAAAATCTCGCCACTCGTGAGGAAGTTCTAGCTAAAGTAAAAGAAAATGGTACAGCACGTCAGATAGATTTACAGCAGCAAATCGTAGACAAAGCGAAAGCGCAATTAGATACAGCTAAAAAAGAGTTACAGGAGCATAAGGCGAAAGTATATTCTAAGACAGCAGAGGTACAGCTAGCTGAACAGGCGTTACAGAAAGGAAATTCCGCATTCGACCAAGTCGCAGCTATTAGGATTGCCCAAGCAGGCGTTAACTATGAAAAAGGAAAAGAAATCGAAGCTATCGACATGGCTATTGCGAAAGAGCAGGAGAAAATCGGTAAGCTCAACGAAGTTAAGAGTGCGAATGGCGGTTTAAGCGAAGAACAGCAAAAGCAATTAGACACAGCTAACCAAAATGTAAGCAAGTATGGCGAGTTAAAGGGCGTAATCGTACAAAACAAAACCGAACAAGAAACGTTTAACATGACAGTGCGTGATGGTAAACGAGAAGCGGGGGAACTACAGGAGGTTTTAGATAAACCTGTCGATAAAAAGATTAACGTAGACACTGCTGAAGGTGAAAGCAAGGTAACTATATTAGACCAAATCGCAGAGCAAGAAAAAACGAAGAAAGTTAACGCAGACACTACGCAAGCCGATGGAAAAATCGACAACACAAACTCGAAAGCGGAAGAAGGCAAGACGAAGCCGCTAGACCTTAATCCATCTATAGCGAATCTAAAAATTATCGAAACAAATCTAAAAGCGGAAGAAGCGAAAACGAAGCCTATTCTAGGTAATCCATTCGACGCATTTAACAAAATAAATCAAGTAGATAGCGCAGCGGAAAGAGAGAGGATAAAAAAAATCCTTGCAAATCCAGCGGACGCATTCACAAAGATCGCAGAAGCTGACAAAAGAGCGCAGGAACAGAAAACGAAACCTATCGACGGAAATCCGACGCAAGCAAACGCTAAGATACTGGAAACGAATCGAAAGATAGAAGAAGGTAAAATTAAGCCAGTCGATGCGAATACATCAGGCGGTGAGGCTAAAATAGCAACAATGCACAAAAATGCGGAGAAGACGGCTACGAAGGAAGTTAAGGTGTGGTACAGCGGAATCATAGAAGCGTTCGGAGGCGACCCAGTTTATAAGAAGCATAGCGGCGGTACTACGCAAGCCATGAAGACTAAGTTTCATAATGGCGGAAGCCCTGCTATAAACGCACAGCCGAATAGAGCCAAGTTCGACGAGATAGACGTACGACTACTCAAAAACGAAATGGTACTCACATCAGCGCAGCAGGAGAATCTATTCAACATGATTCGAACGTTTAACGCAGGTACGGCAATGAGCGTAATGAAGGCACAAGAAGCGGCAACAAGTGGTAATAGTGGAATTTCTATAACGAACCATATCCACGAGATGAATGTTCGTGAAGACCAAGATATCGAGAGAATCGCAAAAGAACTAGGGCGCTTAGAAAGACAACGACAACGTGCTAGAGGGTATTAATTGGAATTCAAAAATTTGAAAGAAGGATGGGGGAGAGTTATTATGACACATTCAAATGAGAAAAAAGCACATGGTCTTAAAAGGATAGGAGAAAAGCTAAACCCAACTATCTATCAAGTGAGATTCATGAAATTAAATGAACCAATTCAATTTGAATCGTTTCCTAAATTAAAGGAATTAGGGGACTGGTTGAGTACTTCAACGCAAATGTGGTCGTGCCACTCAACTATGTACAAGTACAACAGAGAAGAGTTTGAAAAGAAATTTTTAGAAATTACAAAATTAACAGTTGATAATGTGCTAATATCTACTGGTGGTGTCGGATTTAACTTCATGTCACCAGGGTGGAGAGATTCTCTATAAATGGGCCGTAAATGGAACAATATTAAAGAGAAGAAAGCATCAAAAGATGCAAATACAAGCCGTATATACGCGAAATTTGGACGTGAAATTTATGTGGCAGCAAAACAAGGCGAGCCAGATCCTGAATCAAACCAAACGTTAAGAGTTGTATTAGAGCGCGCGAAAACATACAATGTACCAAGAACAATTATTGATCGTGCAATTGAAAAAGCAAAAGGCGGTTCGGAAGAAAACTATGATGAGCTTCGTTACGAAGGATTTGGACCAAATGGATCTATGGTAATTGTAGATACACTTACAAATAACGTAAATCGTACTGCAGCAGATGTACGAGCTGCATTTAGCAAAAACAGTGGTAACATGGGCGTAAATGGTTCTGTAGCTTACATGTTCGATGCGACAGCTGTTATCGGTCTTGAAGGTAAAACATCAGATGAAGTTCTTGAAATTTTAATGGAAGCAGATGTAGATGCACGTGACATTCTAGAAGAAGAAGAGTCTGTTATCGTTTATGCTGAACCTGATCAATTCCATTCAGTACAATCGGCACTTAAAGATGCTGGTATTGAAGAATTTACAGTTGCAGAATTAACAATGCTTGCACAAAATGATGTAGAACTTCCTGAAGATGCTCAAGTACAATTTGAAAAAATGGTTGATGCATTAGAAGATTTAGAAGATGTACAACAAGTTTACCATAACGTAGACTTAGGCGAATAAATGGAGCATAAAACACCAAAGCATATCGTTGCCGTAGCAGGCTATTTAACAAATGAAAAGAATGAGGTGCTTTTAACAAAAGTACATTGGCGAGTGGATACGTGGGAAATGCCTGGGGGACAGGTAGAAGAAGGAGAAGCCCTCGATCAAGCTGTTTGTAGGGAAATAAAAGAGGAAACAGGATTAACGGTGAAGCCTATCGGAATTACAGGGGTTTATTATAATGCTTCTATGCATATTTTAGCTGTTGTGTTTAAAGTGGCATATGTGAGTGGTGATATAAAAATTCAACCTGAAGAAATACAAGAGGCTAAATTTATTGCTTTAAATGAAGAGAACATCGATGAGTATATAACGCGTCCTCATATGAAATCAAGAACCGTTGATGCGATGAGAGCAACGCATTTCATACCGTACGAAACGTGGGAAGTACAGCCATATAACCTTATAGGCAGGTTGTAAATGAAAGAACGAGTATTATCTAGAGTGAACTATCATCAAAAAGTTGCATTAAATCCAATGACTAAATTCTTTTATAAAGCCATTATTTTATTATTATTGTTAAGTTGTACGTTATTATTCGTTGGAAATATAATGATCGAGAAAAGTGATATTAGTAAATTACATGTACCGCCTAAGTTAGAGGTGCCAGAATCATTAACACATGCATTTATCGCGACAGAAGATAAAAGGTTTTATCATCATAATGGTTTAGATTATATAGCGATTATTAGGGCGTCTGTTGAGAATATAAAAGCTGGTGGTGTTGTGCAAGGAGGAAGCACAATTACACAGCAGTTATCCAAAAATGCTTTTTTAACGAATGAACGTACATTTTCTCGTAAGTGGAAAGAGATTTTTTATACAAAAAAAATTGAACGTACATTTACGAAGGATGAAATTCTAAAATTGTATGTAAGTAATATTTATTACGGAGAAGGAGCATGGGGAATTGAAAAAGCAGCGAACCTTTACTTCGGTAAAACGGTGAACCAATTAACGTTGGCTGAAAGTGCAATGATGGCTGCTGTAGTGAAAGCACCTGCTTATTACTCACCTGCGCAAAATTATGATAAAGCGGTCGAGAGACGAAATGTAGTTTTGAGATTAATGGAAAAAGAAGGATATATTAATCATGATGAGTATGTGCAAGCAGTTAGTGAGAAATTAGTAATTCGCCATGATATAAAAACAGAGCAGTCGATGCTAAATAATGCGCGTGAAAAAGCAGTAAGTTAAATGAAATCAAATAAACTCATGGCTCTTGGTGTAGTTTTTTCTATCGCAGTATTGATTGTAATCGGAACAATTGCGTATAGCATCATAAATGACAAAAAAGATAAAGGGAATGAGATGTTTGCTTATTCTACGCAACAATCTTTAGGTAAAGATGATGCTCCGGTTAAGGTAGTTGAATTTGGAGACTTCAAATGCCCAGCATGTCGTACTTGGGATGTAACGGTATTACCACGATTAAAAGAAGAATATATTGATAAAGGTAAAGTGCAGTTATATTTTATTAACTTCCCATTTATTGGGAAAGACTCGGATTTAGGCGCAGCAGCGGGTGAAGCAATTTATAAACAAGATAAAGATTCATTCTGGACTTTCTATGATGAGATTTATCAAAGTCAAAAGAAAGATACGGAAGAATGGATTACAGAAGAATTACTTCTTAGCATTGTGAAAGAGAAACTTCCAAAAATTGATGTAGAACAATTTAAAAAAGATTTACACAGTAAAGAAATAAAAGAAAAAGTACGTAAAGATTCAGATCGTGCTCAAAAATTAAAAGTTCAAGGTGCTCCTTCAGTGTATATAAACGGAAATCTTGCAAACCCTGATTTCGATAGTATGAAGAAGGCGATTGATAAAGAATTGAAAAAGTGAGTGAAAAAATTGAATCATTCTCATCATAGAACACATGGGAGCTTGATAGAAGGAATGGATCAGTCTGCGGCTACTATGGAGTATACAGAATCTACGAATACCAATCTGTCATTCTGTGGTATGGTACATATCCCTCATGGATTTATGTATGTACCGAAGGGTACAAAGAAACTTGTTTATAGTCTATCGGGTCTATCTGTCGTACAAGAAACGAGTCAGAAAACGATTGTCGTAGAAGACTGTGGACCTGTAGATGTTACGTTGAATGTTCTTAAGGTGGTAGGAAGTATCCCCTATATTGTCACAGCCAAAGTACAAGGGGATGACGGAGAAATGTATGGTTCTTCTTCGAAACAAGAGAATCAGATTGATCTTTCAAGAGAATCGAACTCTCGACCAGAGCTTGGAAGGCTCTTGTTTTACCACTAAATGTGTAATCAATATGGTTATGATCCATATGCGTATGGATACGGTGGTTGTAATGGGAATGGGAATGGTGATTTGTATGGGAATGAGGGGATTCGTCAATTCCTTCGTAGGCTACCCCCAGGAACGTGTATTTTGATTCAATATGATAGTCAACGACCTGTCAGAGCTGTCTTTCAGGAATTTCGTAGACGTACGATCGTTGTCAGTGATGTAAAAGGATTCCATCCATGTGCTGGATTTACTCATATTGCCATTAACAAAATTAATTCCGTATCTGTTCTTTCCCATTGTCCAAATTGGGAGGATTGTGAGGAAGAGTAAATGGCGATGGAATATAATCATTGTGAAAAAAGAAGTCCGATAGGAAACGATTATGATGGCCCGACTTCTAGTTGTTATTCAGATGGGATTCTCCACTTCTTACGACGCTTAAGTCCAGGTACTTGTATTGTCTTACAGTATAATTCTCAACGCCCTACCACGGCGACTTTTCAAGGGTTCCAAAACGGTGCCATTATTTTATCGGACTTTGATGGGTTTCCTGGACTTGCGCATCTTGCGATTCAGGCAGTGAATGTGATTTCTCTTGGGTCTTATTCTTGTAAACGGCCACGACATTACAAAGACTGTGAGTATGGGGAAGAATAAGTGAAAAGAGGTGATGGAAGAATGAAAACAGTAGTAAGAGATGGTTCGATACCATTGGCATTAAACAGAGGTTTAGGGACGCGGTATTTAAATGATAGAGGAAAAGGAGTTAGTTAAATGGGTTTTATTAAAGATTATCGCCAAGAGTTGGAAAGTGATATTTGGCTCATGCCACCGATGTACCATCGAGTTTGGCAGTGGCTGAAATATCAAGTAAACCATCGTGATAATGAAATCCCTATGAGAGATGGAAACAAACTAAAAATTAAGCGGGGACAGCATTTAACGTCCGTGAGAAATATTGCTCAAAGTGTTGGATATTATGAAGGAGCGAAATGGAAAGAGCCTAACCCCAAGACAATATCGGCAATTTTATTGTGGTTAGAGACACAAGGAATGATTTTATTAGACCGTGGTCAGGGTAACAGACAATACACACTCATAACATTGTTAAATTGGGATTTGTACCAAGATAAAAATGTTCAGGGTAACAGTAAATACACAGTTGATGGAGAAGGGAGGGAACACCTCATGGATATAAACAAGAATGAAAAGAATGAAAAGAATGAAGAGAAGAAAAATACTTTTCGTCACAAGTACGAAACTTGCGACATGAACGCGGCTAAATATCTTTTTGAAAAAATTAAGGAGAATAATCCAAAACAAAAAGAGCCGTCTGCATTTGATTTATGGGCAAATGAAGTTCGTTTAATGCGTGAACGAGATAAGCGAGATTTACAAGAAATTAAAGATGTTATTGATTGGTGTCAGAAAGATAGCTTTTGGAAGTCTAATATATTGTCAGTAGTATCCCGAGGTATGCAACAAGTAGATGGAAAACCGTACTACTTTAGTTATGAGAGTGAACCAAAAAGCGGTTGGATGAAGTTAGAATATGACTGGTATCTGTTACATCCAACTGGTGCTTTACAAACAGGAGATTTTACTTATAAAGACAAGGTTTTCTCTTTTAATAAAGATGGAGAAATGATAAAAGGTTGGATTACATTAGAATCTCTTGTAAAAAAAGTATATCCAGAACCAGATTTAAAAAAAGTTTTACGAGCAAAGCGCGTAAATACTGGTGAATTAATAGAAGTAACAGGAAAAATTGGTTCTTGGTATGAAGTAAAATATAAAGGTGAAAAAGGGTATGTACGCATCCATGATGCTATTATTTTTGACCAAGAAGCGAAGACACCGTTATCTTTATTAGACGGCAAATTGAAAATTTTTGAAGGTGTTTTTAACTATGTTAAAAGTGATGAGCCTTTACTCAATAATACATTAAAAACATTACAAGACTTAGAAAATAGTACCACTGATTCGATTGAATTGTGGAATAATGTTGCAAAAGACGCTGAAGATGCGAAACGTGATCTAGAAGAACAAAAAAAACAAATACTAGAATTCGATCAGAAGATGAAGGTATTGCAGCAAAAAATAAAAAATGATTGGGACCGTTTAACAAAAGAAGAAATACATCAACTCTTTACTCTGTTTATTGCTGACGCGGAAAGAGTTGGTATATACACGGAAGAACAACTTCTACGAGGATCTCAGTTAGATAGCTTTATATTTGCTCACATCATCGCACAATTTATTTTGCTGCACTAGATGAAAAAGAAGATGTTAGAAATCATAATTTTAGCATTATGGGATTTTTCTTTTAGTTATCTTGCAATTATATTAGGAATACCAAAAAACGGATTATATATAATCGTAGGATTTCCAATCTTATTTGTTGGTGGACTTTTGATTGTGCATCTATTTCAAAATAAGAATGAAAATGGAAAATAAATGGAACAAGGTAAAGTAAAATGGTTTAATGCAGACAAAGGTTTTGGATTCATCGAGCGTGAAGGTGGAGAAGACGTATTCGTACATTTCTCAGCTATCCAAATCGACGGTTACAAATCTTTAGACGAAGGACAAAGTGTAACGTTTGAAGTAGAACAAGGACAACGTGGCCTACAAGCTACTAATGTTCAAAAAGCTTAAATGAAAGTACAAAAAGAAAAGGTAAAAAGAAAAGTTATTTGTAGGAAGTGTAAATCAGATCAAGTAATTGGTAATAAACGTGGTTATAGTTTTAAAAGAGTAGCTATAGTTTTGTTTTGTTTACTTGTGTTCTATAAAGTAATTTCTTTAATTAATGCTAGTTTAGCTGGGGAAAATATGTTTATAGCATTATCAATGGTGATTCTTTTCTGGTTTTTAATTCCTTTAGCGTTAATTAGTGGATTTATAGGTAGAAAGAATACTATTAATGGTTGCATGAATTGCGGACATACACGGATGCCTAAAAAATAGATGACTAAAGGATTCTCATTACATATTGGATTAAATTCAGTTGATCCTCAACATTATTCAGGGTGGAGTGGAAACTTAACGGCTTGTGAAGCAGATGCCGAGGATATGGAATTAATTGCAAAATCATTAAGTTATGATAATACATCTATGCTTTTAACAACAAATGCTACAATAGATAATGTTGTTAATGAAGTGAAAAAGGCAGCATCTTCTTTAGAAAATGGAGATATTTTTTTCCTTTCTTATTCTGGACATGGTGGACAGATTCCTGATCAAGGAAACGATGAGACTGATGGATTTGATGAAACTTGGTGTTTATATGATGGGCAATTTACAGACGATGAATTATATTCACTTTGGCATCTTTTTAAAGAAGACGTAAGAATAATTGTTTTATCAGATTCTTGTCATAGTGGAACAATAACAAGAGCTCGTTTTTATGGTTTAAACGATTTATCAAATATTGATCCAGTTAATAATATTACATATAGATCTATGCCACTTGCTATTAGGAATAGAACGTTTGAAAGAAATAGAGAATTTTATACTCAAAAAAAGAGTCTTTATACTGAAAAAAATGCAGATGACTTAAAGTGTTCAGTTAAATTAATATCTGGTTGTCAAGATAATCAAACTTCAGCAGATGGAGCTTTTAATGGATTATTTACTGGAACTTTATTATCAGTATGGAAAAATGGAATTTTTGAAGGGAACTATAAATCATTTTATAAGAAGATTTTAGATTTAATGCCTCCTGATCAAACTCCGAACTATATAGATATAGGAAAAAAGAATTCAACTTTTGATAACCAAAAACCTTTTGTAATCTAAGTGGAAGAAAAGAAAGTGACGTGGTTAGAACTCTTTTATGATTTGTTATTTGTGGCGGCAGTGACGGCTGCGACTCATGTTTTACTTCATGTTGAAGATGGTCAAATCCATGCAGAGTATTTAGTAAAGTTTGTCTTAATTTTTATTCCGATCTGGTGGGCTTGGGTAGGGCAAACTATCTTTGTTAACCGGTTTGGAAAAGATTTATTTCATCAAAGGATTTTTTTGATCCTGCAAATGTTTTTTGTCCTAATAATGACATCAAGCTTATCAGCTGATTTTGATCCTTATTATCTTTCTTTTTTAATTGGCTATATTGGCTTAAGGGTCGTGACTGCAATTCAATATCTTGTTGTCCAGCGTATAGAAGAGGGGGCTCGAAAAAAAGCAGCACTCTTTTTAGGAAGATATTTTTGGATTGGAATCGTTATTTCATTATTATCCGTCTTTTTTGATTCTTGGATTCGATATGCTGTGTTATATTTTGGGATTCTTATCGATATTATTGTCCCACTGCTTGGAAGGAAGTGTTTAGAAAAGGTTCCTACAAATACAGCCCACTTGTTAGAGAGATTTGGTCTATTTTCCATTATTCTCTTTGGGGAAGCTCTTGTAAGCACTCTTGTGGTCATTCAACCTAAACAAGGAAATTGGAATTCAATAAGCTTTGCGATCATTTCATTTATCCTCATTATTTCGATGTGGTGGCAATATTTCGATAACATGGAGAAGAAACTCGACAAGTCTAGACAAAATTCTGGTCAAATTATTATTTACGGTCATCTATTTATTTTAATGTCTTTGAGTATGGTTGCAGCATCCATTAGATTATTATTTTTACATGAGGTCTATTATTCTTTTATCTTATATTTTGTTTTTGGTTCTGTATTGCTCTATTTCCTGTCAACTACAATTGTTTTTCATCAATACAGGTTTGAACAACACCGCTTGAACATTTATCATTTATGCTTGTTTTTAGGAATTTTAGCACTCTTTTTTGTTATTAATTTAATTATAGTAGTGCCGAATATTGTGATAATAGGACAATTAACCTTATTTTTTATCATCTATGCTAAATTAACAAGTACATAATTGATATTAAATCTTATTATTCACGGTGACTCTGATGCAACTGTACCTTTTGAGTTAAGTGGAAAACGCACATATGATTCCATTCCTGATAGTAAACTTGCTCTAATACAGGGTGGTCCTCATGGATTAAACGCAACTCATGCAAAAGAATTTAATGAAGCATTATTAACATTTTTAAAAGAATAAATGGAAGAAATCATTAAAGAGATTGTTTCCCCAAACAAAAGATACAAGGTCCAAGTTATCAAACGAAATGATAACTTTTTCACTACAGAAGTTTTTGCATGGTTTGAGGATTACGGATATGAGTATTGGGCTCCTATTAAAAAGGGGATATCGTTAATTGATACAGAAAAACATGCCATAGCCATAGCAATGGAAGATTTAAAAGTGTATTCAGGTGAGAATGATTAGATGTCCATCACTGATTATATTAATACGTATGTACCTGGAGGAATAAATTCTAAATTAGGAAAATATTTAGGTGTGGTATTCAATAGTTATTTAAGTTCCGAGCCAAGCGATACAAGCGCACTATACCTGGTTTATATCCTCGCTTTTGGTGGCATTGGCATCGTCGGGGAAGAGTTACGTGTGCATGGAGGAAATGATCAAATCCCTACAAAACTAAAAAAACGGTTACCTGGGCAAATTAAGACAAAAACGCGTTTAATCGCCCTAAAAGAAAATGAAAATGGGAGTTATACACTTACATTCCAAAAGGAACAAGATATATTTGATGTAGAAGCAGATCAAGTTGTCATGGCAATTCCTTTTACCATTTTGCGTTCCTCTGTGGATTATAGTCAAGCTGGTATACAACCGTTAAAAGATAGTATATTTGAAGCTCATTTCTGAGTGAATGATATTGCCAATGGAAAACTGGGTTTGACAATTGGGATTGAGGGGAAGGACGAATTGACCCAACTTGCTCAAAATATCAACTATATGTCCAAGGAATTGGAAAATACATTTGAACAAGAAAGACGATTAGAACGTACAAAAAATGAACTTATAACCAATGTATCTCATGACTTACGCACACCGTTAACATCTGTTATTGGCTATATAGATTTATTAAAAAGAGGGCAATACAACAGTAAAACACAATTACAGGAATACCTTGAAACCACTTATTTAAAATCACAGAGACTGAAATATTTAATTGATGAACTATTTGAATATACTCGTTTATCAGGCATAGATGCTAAGTTAAACTTTAATGAAGTTGATCTATCAAGTTTGTTAGAGCAAATAGTTGGAGAATACATTCCTATATTTGAAAAGGAAAGTTTAATCGTTCAAAAATCAATCACGGAAGAAATAATACCTATCTTCATAGATGTAGAAAAAATGGTACGTGTTTATGAAAATCTGTTTATGAATGCGATAAAGTACAGCATGAAACCATCCGAATTATCTATATGTCTTGAACTAATAGGTAACAAGGCAATTTTGAAAGTATCAAATAAAGTCGAGAAGCCGCCTGTTAGCGACCCTAATAAATTGTTTGAAAGATTTTTCAGGGGTGATAAGGCAAGAAAAAATGATCAAGGAAATGGGCTGGGACTTGCTATCTCAAAAAGAATTGTTGAACTTCATAATGGTAATATATATGCAAAATATAAAGACGGCTGGATGTCCTTTATTGTTGAACATCCAATCAAATAGATGACGAAACCAGTTGTAGACGTGAAAAACGTCCAAAAAGTGTACGGTAAAAAAGGTGAGAATCAATCACAAGCATTAAAAGGTGTTTCATTCTCAATTCAAGAGGGTGAGTTTGTCGGAATTATGGGACCATCTGGTTCTGGTAAAACGACCTTATTAAATGTAATTTCAACGTTAGATAAAGCAACGGGCGGCGTTGTTGAAATTGCAGGAACAGATATTACGAAAATGAAACAAGGTGAGCTTTCTGATTTCCGTTCACAAAAATTAGGGTTCATTTTCCAAGAATTCAACTTATTGGAGAACTTATCTATTTACGAAAACATCGCTCTTCCACTTTCCCTTCAAGGTGTTTCATCACGAAATATTGGACCAAAAGTAGAAAAAGTAGCAGATATGTTAGGAATCACAGAAATACTTCAAAAGTATCCATCTGAAGTATCTGGTGGACAGAAGCAACGTTCAGCAGCAGCGCGCGCGTTAGTTCATGAACCAGCAATTATTTTAGGGGACGAGCCAACAGGAGCGCTTGATTCTAAAAATGCGATGAGTTTACTGGATGCGATGACAAACTTAAATAAAGAACAAGGTGTATCTATTATGATGGTTACGCATGATCCGTACAGTGCAAGTTACTGTCAGCGTATTTTACTCATTCAAGATGGTGAGCTATATAAAGAAATTCACCGTGGTGGTTCACGTGAAGAGTTCTATAAAGAAATTTTAGACGTGCTTGTAGACTTAGGCACACAAAAAGCATAAATGTTATTTAAACTTTCCATGTCAGGGCTAAAAAGTAAGTTACAAGACTATATTGTCTTACTTGTTGGTCTGATTGTATCTATTTCAACTTTTTATATGTTTCAAACGTTATCACTAAATAAAGCGTTCCTTGAATCCAATCCACATGCTGATACGGTTGCAATTGCATTCCAAATCGGTTCCTTTTTATTAGCGATTGTAACGTTTTTCTATATTTTATATGCAAATTCTTTCTTATTATCTCTTCGCCAAAAAGAATTTGGTATGTACATGATGTTAGGGGCAAAAAAGCATAAAGTTACCTTACTTATGTTTATCGAAACAATCGTAATAGGTGCCGCATCTCTTGCAATCGGAATCGCAGTTGGTGTAGGGCTTGCAGAAGGTATTGGTCAGTTATTAATGAAGCAGTTGGAATTCTCTGGTGAAGATTATAAAGCATTTTATATTCCATCTATGACTGTTACTTGCCTCTTTTTCTTTGCACTATTTATAGTATCAGCAATCATGAATAGTATGAAATTATCTCGTATTTCTGTATTACAACTTGTACATGCAGATGCAAAAACAGAGCGTATCGCTGTAAAAGGAAAAATGACAGGTGTAGTTGCATTCCTTGGTCTGATTTTGCTAGGTATTGGGTATGCATCACTGATCCATATAGCATATTTACAGGAAAAAGAGCTATTAACCGTACCTAAATTCATGGGTATTGGATTAATCACAGCAACAGTCGGTACTTACATGTTATTTGGATCACTTCTCCCAGTTATGCTTAACAAGATAAAGAGTAATAAAAAACGTCGTGAAAAAGGGCTGAATGCTTTTACTTTTGCACAATTGAATTTCCGAATTAATAGCCTAACACGGGTGCTTGCAACGGTAGCAATCCTAGTGGCTCTTGGCGCTGGTGGAATTGCGTGTGGTATGGCATTTAAAAATAACGTTCTAAAGACGACAGATAAAGAAAAAGTTTACGATTCAGTCGTTCATAATCCAACAGCGGAAGAAAAGAAAATTTTGAGTGACATCTTATTTCAAGAGAAGTTTGAATATCGCTACAAAGTAGATGATCAGTATGTGTATTATATAAAAGAAGATGTAGAGAAAAATCGTCCTTTAGCACAAGATAGTGAAAATAGGAAGATGATGAAAGTTTCAGAGGAATTTCCTAAGGATGCATTTACATTGCCAAAACAACTGTATAAACTGTATAACGATGATACGAAAACAAAACAATGGAAAGAAGCTTTCTTCACAATCCAGCCAACCTATATGTATCCTGATCATGAAATAAAAATTATAGACCAAAGCATATACGATAGTATGAAGGATAAAGAAAATACTGTGTTTATTGGAAAAACAGATGATTTTGGAGCACATTTAAAAGAATGGAAAAAACTTGATGAATTACAGGTAGCGAAATATAAAAATGTTAAATTAGAAGAATTAGGTAGTACGTATCAAATGTATAATCTGAGTCATGGTATGGCCAGTGGATTCATGTTTATGGGCTTCTTCGTTGGAATTGCGTTCTTAGCAATGATGGCAAGTTGCCTAATGTTTAAAATTCTATCTGGCGCATCGAAAGACAGTATACGTTATCAAATGCTTCGTAAAATCGGTGTCCGCCGGGGGGTATTAACACAATCGATTTATAAAGAGTTATTCTTCATATTCTTAGTACCGGCAATTGTGGGTATTGCTCATATATTAGTTGGTATGAACATGTTCGGTCCGCTTTTGATTGATCCGTATTTCCGAATTTGGTTGCCACTTGTCATCTTCATAGTGATTTACTTAATTTACTACTTGATTACAGTTCAATTGTATAAAAGAATTGTACTTCCGAAAGAAAAATAGGTGGCAAGCGAAGCTGGCATAACAAAAGCAACATTGTACAACAATCCGGAGCTACGCGGAAGAGTTGAATCCTTGCGGCAACAACAAGCACAGACGCCTACTTTAAAGCAAATCAAACGTGAGGTGAATGAAAACCCAGTAATATCATGCATAGGTACCGATATTACTGGGCTTTATGAGTTTAACATTTTGTATGTTTTGTAATTGGAAGACTTTGATGATGCGCTAAGCCAAATTGATATGGATCAAAAAGAAGCAATACTAGTTATAAGGGCTTACAAAAGGTATTTAGCAAAAACAGATGAAGATAGAGAATATGGAACAGAAGTGATTGAACGTATTAGCAATAGTGATACTACTCGTGAGGATGCTGATTTTATTATAAGATGCACGGAAGTTATTGATGATATTATCGATAAAGTCACCGAGGAGAAAGTAGCAAATAAAAGCTAAATGAAAATAAAAAAAGCTTTCTTCAAGGTGCTAAGTCTATCGTGTCTCCTAACTCTTGGCATCATAAAAATACCGTTTTTTCTATCCAGCGCACAAGCTGCTGAGGATCATCAAGGCGTAATCGATCGAGAGACGGTTAAAGAAAGAAAGAAAGAAACAGAATCAGAACAGAGAAGAAAGCAAGAAGAGCTAAAAAAACTGATTCAACATGTCGTCAAAGTAGAGATTAAAGAAGAGGCAGTTACCTCCCAAGAAGCTCTGGAAACATTACTTAATAAATTACCAAGTGCCATTTTAGAAATATATCAAGCAATCGGCGGAAGGATTGTTATGGTAGATGGTGATATTACAAAGTCTGTTGAACTAAAGGACGTAACAGAAAAACAGGTAAAAGATAGTGAAGGAAATACAGTATTTTTAAATCAGTATTATGTATATGCAAAAAAAGAAAAAACCCCTGTACTCGTCATTCAAGCTTCTGAAGATTATGGACATCAGATAGAAAAGGATAAAAATATCTATTATGAAATTGGAAAAATGATGGTCCGTGACGTATTAAAACCTGAAATGATTGAAAGCCAAGCATTTATCGATGTGCTAAAGAAAATACAAGCCGATGAAGATGCTTCTCACCTATTATTGTCTCATTCATCTCCCACCTACTCACTTCGAATTCCTTGAATGCACAATTTAAAAAGCAACTATATACAAGAGCATCCGGAAGAAGTTCAAGATGTATTTGCAAGAATATTTTCTTATTATATGGAACCACACTCAATGGAGGCTTTAAAACTTTATGCAGCTGATGCATTCAAATACATGGAAACAATAGAATGGACGAATTTAAAAACAGACATTAGCCCATTAGATTTTAGAGATAGCTTCAATGAAGCACGAAAATGGGGTGAAGATAATTATTCTGATTGGAAAGAACAATTATCCGTAGTAGAGAAGCAAGCAGTCGAATCCTATACAGGTGCTAAGTACGATCCGATTAATCAATATCTTAGAGAAAATAAGGGCGTGTTAGAAGAAAAGAACAAATTAAATAAAATAATAACAGATATCGATTCTGCATTAAAAAAAGGACCTACAACTAGATCTATCACAGTTTATAAAAGAGTATCTGAAGGAGTATTTAATCGTGAATATGGTGAACTACGATCACTTACAGCGCCATATTCTATTAATGATAAAGCTTTCCAAGAAATAAAAACAGAGTTTACAAATAAAGAATTCACTGGTTACGGATTTGAGAGCACTTCATTAGCCAAAGATCCAAGTAAATCGTATAGTAATGATCGTTATCCTATTTTATATAAAATAACTGTACCACAAGGTATACAAGGGGCATTCATAGAACCAATTAGTAAATATAATGACCAATTAGAATTTTTAATCGCAAGGGGATACACGTATAAAATGAATAATTTTTCTATCGTTTCTACAAATGACAAGCCGTATATACAAGTAGAGATATCTATCGTACCAAAGACTCAGTAATTGGATAAAAAAGAAAGCTATCTACAAAAATTGCTAAAACAACGTGCAAACGTGCAATCTAGTGCTCATTCCTTTGCCCCTCAAAAAGGTTTGGCGGATATCCTAGCAGAACTCGTAGCTGCGTTTCCACCTGGATGTTTCTGTCCCCCATCCCAGCAAACCATTACCCAAATCGAAAATGCATTGAATGACTTACTAATATGGAGTACGTCTGCCCCTATCAGTTCGGCTTTAAAGTTAGAGCTACAAAATGCAATTAATGCTGTGAAGGCTCAACTAGATGCAAATCCATTCTCATGTTGCGACACAATCAAAGCATTAGAAGCCCTAGAAGTGGTACTAAGCAACGTGTTAGCAGCATTGCAACTAGGAACACCTCAACAAGTAGCACTGCTTATACTATTACAACAGCTACAAGCACTATTTTCAGGTTATATAGCCTGTCTTGCTTGTGAACCGGGACCGACTGGGCCGACTGGACCAACTGGGCCAACTGGGCCAACTGGACCAACTGGGCCAACTGGGCCAGGACGGATTGCATATGTAACAAATTTTAATGATAATACAGTATCCGTCATTAATACCGCTACCAATACTGCCGTTGGTTCTCCCATTTCTGTTGGTAATAATCCACAGGGAATAGCCATTGCAAATACAGGGAGTGGTATCTTTGCATATGTAACAAATGTTAGTGATGCTACAGTATCCGTCATTAATACCGCTACCAATACTGTCGTTGGTTCTCCCATTTCTGTTGGTAATAATCCACGTAGAGTAGCCATTGTAAATACAGGAAGTGGTATTTTTGCATATGTAACAAATACGAGTGATGCTACAGTATCCGTCATTAATACTGCAACAAATACTGTCGTTGGTTCTCCCATTTCTGTTGGCAATCTTCCACAGGGAATAGCCATTGCAAATACAGGAAGCGGTATTTTTGCATATGTAACAAATCTTAGTGATAATACGGTATCCGTCATTAATACCGCTACTAATACTGTCGTCGGTTCTCCTATTTCTGTTGGCAATCTTCCGTTGGGAATAGCCATTACAAATACAGGAAGTGGTATCTTTGCATATGTAACAAATCTTAGTGATAATACGGTATCCGTCATTAATACTGCAACAAATACTGTCGTTGGTTCTCCTATTTCTGTTGGTAATAATCCAATCGGGATCGCCATCGCAACTACAGGAAGTGGTATCTTTGCATATGTAACAAATCTTAGTGATAATACAGTATCTGTCATTGATACCGCTACCAATACTGTTGTGGGTTCTCCTATTTCTGTTGGTAATGGACCATTCGGGATCGCAATTGCTAATACTGCTAGCGGGATTTTCATTTATGTGACAAACTCCAGTAATAATACAGTATCTGTCATTGATACTGCTACTAATACCGTTGTGGGTTCTCCTATTTCTGTTGGTAATGGACCAGTAGGCATCGCAATTAATTAAATGGAGAGGAGTCTCCACTACGTTAGCTCAAACAAAGAGTGGAGAGCTCTTTGCTTAACGAAAGATGTGAGTAATTCGTTAAAATTAATTGCCTGTGGGACTTTTGCGGATAGAACACTTATTATTGATGGTTTACCTAAAACGCCATACCGCTATGGGGGCGGAGCGTATGAGGGTGTGGTGGCTCATTCTACAGCAACTCCAGAAGCACCGGCTATTAATATTCAAAAATATGAATCTCGTACGTGGCGTAGCGCTTTTGTACATTATGCGGTCGATTGGAACGAAACAATCCAGATTGCGGATACAAAATACATCGCTTATGGTGCAGGGCCAGGTGCGAATAAACGCTTTGTACATGTTGAACTTTGTGAAACAAGAGATTACGAGAAATTCAAACGCAGCTATGATAAATATGTGAAATTACTTGCGAAAATCTTAAAAGATAATAATCTATCTGTAGAAAAAGGATTGTGGACTCACTACGATGTGACAAAAAATCTTGGCGGAACAGATCATGAAGATCCACTTGATTATTTACGTAGTCACGGTGTTTCAGAAGCTCATTTTCGTGCTGATGTAAAACGTGCATATAATAATTCAAGTGTGGAAGTTTCTGTTCCAGAACAACCATCTAAACCAGCAGAAGTGCCGACAGCTGTAACGGAAGGTGTGGTTTATATCGAAGGACACAACATTAACTTACGTAAAGGACCAGGTACAAGCTATTCTAAAATTCGTCAATTAAATAAATCCGAAGCATATCAAGTATGGGGCGAAAAAGACGGATGGTTAAATCTTGGTGGGAATCAGTGGATTTACTACAATCCATCGTATATTCGATATGAAGGAGAGAAAACTTCTACTGTAAGCTCTGTAGCGGATAAACGCGTTGTTTCTAAAGTGGACAACCTACGATTCTACAACAAACCGTCGTGGAGGAATAAGGATGTTGCTGGTACGTTAGATGCAGGAGAAGGGTTTGTGATTGCTACAAAAGTTATGGTGAACGGTTCGCCGCAATATCAGGTGCACAATTCGAAAGGCAAAACATATTATATTACTGCAAGTTCTACGTTTGTATGTATTCGATAAATGAAAAAAATGATAACAACAGAAATTGACAAGCGGTTTGAGGAAATAAAGAACATGGTTTGGAGTCTTGCGGGTAGTAAAGCGTTAATTTTCCGAAATATGATGACTTACGCGAAAGTTGTAGTTCCATTGGAAAACGTTCAGCAAATATACGCAAAGAATCTTTACAATCATGATGATGAAGTATTAAGAGAGTTTTACTATTTTACTGAAGATGACATCTATATTATCAAGTCTGATGATACAGATATGAAAGTGCAAGTAGTAAAAAAAGAAAAAGTAAAAGACATTCAATTAACAATTATCGAAGGTCATGAAGAAAAGGTTCGATTAAATATTGAATTTTCTAATGGAGTGAAAATGGAATTAAGTAGCCTTAATGATTCTAATGAGAATTGGATTGATAGCTACCGTGATGACATTATGAGAATTTATAAAAGATACGCTTAAATGAGTAAGGATAAGCTAGAACAATTAGAAACGTTAGCAAAACCATTAGTTAACTTGTTAAGAGAACAGTATAATCCGCACTGTCAGATTATCATTGAGAGCGACAAGGTTCGGATTGTAGAGGATGTAGTTGGTGTTCCAGTGAAAGAAGATGGTAATTTGCAGTTAAAGGTAGATGTAGATACAAAAGAAGCGAATGAAAGTATTAGAGAATTTACTGCTGCAGCTAATGAGTGTGTAGGAGCATTCGAAAAGTTAGAGAAGGTTATGGGTAGGTTTAAGGGCAAAAGCGGTCTTATTGAATCTGGAGTTGTTAATTTAGAGATGGATGGTAAACAGATGTCAGATGTATTTAAATCAACAGTATCTACAATTAAACAAACATAAATGAAAGAGGTTACATATAAAGAAGTACCTTTTGAAGTAATGCTTAAATGCGACGGTGAAATCATATGTGAATGTTGGTTGCTTAGTAACAGCATTAATGAATTCGGTATAGATTTAAGAAAGCCAATGCTCTTTAATGAATTCCTTAGGGAAATCGGAACACATTTAACCTCAATGAACTGCCAGTCGTTATTTAAACAAGCAAAGTGGTATGTGATTGATGATGGGATTCAAACAAAACAAACGAACACAACGAACGAAAATAGAGGAGGAAGTACAGGTGAAGAACACAGTAACTCAAGAAGATATTAAATGGATAACTCTTATTTCATTACCACTACAGCATTTGAAAAATGTACAGTTGTAGTTTGTCAGTTGCCTAGTGGTTTTATTATTACAGAAAGTTCAGCGTGTGTTGATAAAATTAATTATGACGCTGAATTAGGTGAGAAGATTTGTCGAGAACGCATCAAGAATAAGGTTTGGGAGTTAGAAGGATACAAATTACAGTGTGCGATTTCTGAGCGAAACTAGATGAAAGAAAAAGACTTAAATATTTCAGAAGTGCGTGGAGCTAAAAAGAATATTTCGGATCTGCAAGTATACGGAGATGGAGATACATTCGCTCTACTTTGTAAAGCGAGTTCACAAGAACAAGGTTGGATGAAATCTACGAAAGTATGTAATGTAATCGGTGGCTGTGTAATGCAAGTGACAACACAACAAAAGAATCCAGATGGAAGTTATTCTGTTGCAGAAGCATTAACTTATGTCCCTGGTGCTCATATTGATACTAAAAGCGAACCTAGAAAAATGGTTCCGTGTCCAGATGAAGTAGAAACGTACTGTTTAGATGATGAAATCAGACTAAAATAAATGAGTAGACGAAGCCCAGAGCGAGACAAAGCGTTTGAAATGTACAAGAATTCGAAAGGCGAAATTCCTATCGAAGACATAGCTGCTGATTTAGGGAAAAGCGTTTCTTTAATCAGAAAGTGGAAAACGATTGATAAATGGGATGAAAATATTACCGGTAATATTACCACTGGTAAAAAGGTAATTACCAAAGTGGAAAACCCTAAAACTAAGAAGAAATTGAAGGCGATTTTAGAAGACGAAGAACTTAGTGAGAAAGAGCGTCTTTTTTGTTTATATTATGTGAAGTATTTTAACGGAACCCAAGCAGCACTTAAAAGTGGATACACGAAAGAAAGTGCTCATGTTCAAGCAAGTCGATTGTTAAGGCGGGAACGAGTTTCTTCCTATATTAAAGAGCTAAAGGGCGAGTTAGTTGAAAATGTATTTGTAGAAGCGTTGGATGTGCTGAAAGAGTACATTAAGATTGCTTTTGCTGACATTACTAACTATGTCACTTTTGGACAAAGAGAAGTTGAACTAGAACCATTAGAAAAAACATCGGTAGATGAAGAAGGAAAAGAAGTGACGGAGTTTATTACTGAAACACGTATGATGAACTATATTGATCTAGCTGAGTCCGATAGGGTAGATGGTTCAATTATTACTGAAGTGAAACAAGGGCGTGATGGTATTTCTATTAAGCTAGCTGACAAGATGAAAGCCCTGGATAAATTGGCGCAGTACTTCGACTTAGTTCCTGACAACTTTAAGCGACAAATTGAAGAGGAACGACACAAAATGCAGATGGAAGTGCAGAAGGTTAATGTTGAGAAAGCTAAAGCAGAAGTTGAGAAGCTGACTGGCGATGGGAATGATGGTCCAATTGAAATTGTGGTTTCTAGAAAGAGTGAGCGATCATGAATGATTGAGAAACAAATAAACGAACGGTTTGAAGAGTACATCTTTAATTGGGACCATAAAGACTATTTTGTTTTCGGTGGATACGGTTCTTCAAAAAGCTATCATACTGCGTTTAAGATATTCTTGAAATTACTTGAAGAAAAGAGAAAGTGCCTTGTAATACGTGAAGTATACGAGACTATGAAAGAAAGCTGCTTCGCTCTTTTTGTTGATATTATAGAGGATTTAGGACTTTCTAAAGTGGTGAAGAGTACTGAATCGCCTATGAAAATTAAGTTTCCTAATGGAAGTACAATCATATTCCGTGGGATGGATAAGCCAGCGAAATTGAAGTCGATTCATGACGTTTCGGTTGTATGGCTAGAGGAATCAAGTGAAGTTAAATATGAAGGTTTTAAAGAGGTACGTAAACGTATCCGTCATCCTTATTTACCACTCCACATCATATTAAGCACTAACCCGGTATCTCAGGAGAACTGGGTTTATACGCATTTCTTTAAGGATGAATTGAATAATCGTTTTGTTATTGATGATGAAGAAGTATATGAAAAGAAAACAGTGATTCATAACGGTGTATATTATCACCACTCAACTGCTGATGATAATATGTTTCTACCTCAGTCCTATATAGACGAGTTAGAAGAAACGAAAGAATACGACCCCGATTTATATCGAGTCGCAAGACATGGACGCTTTGGTGCTCATGGAGAACGTGTCCTTCCTAACTATAATGATATGAATGCTGATAAAATGGAACAAATCTTAGCGGATAACGCTAATAAATTTATGTTCCGTGCAGGAATGGACTTTGGTTTTGTGACGTCATATAACGCCTTATATCGTGTTGCTGTGGATAAGAAAGAGCAACATTTATATATTTATTGGGAGTACTACGATAAAGGTAAAACAGACGATTTAACCTACAAAGACATCATTGAATTCAGAGAGACAGGAGAATTGATTCTTGGTGATAGTGCAGAACCTAAAACCATTCAGTACTACAGGCAACAAGGATTTAAAATGCGTGGTGCAAAGAAATTCCCTGGTTCTCGACTTGCGAATACAAAGAAAATGAGACGTTTTAAAAAGATATTCGTTTCGTCTGCGTGTCCTAATGCTAAACGAGAGCTTAAAACACTGACGTTCAAGAAGGATCGAAACGGTAATTTAATTCTTGATGAATTTAATATAGACGCCCACTCATTTTCCGCCATCTGGTATGCGTTAGATGGTTATGAAGTACCTGAATTAAAAGGGGAAAATGTGAAAAAAGAGCGCCCACAAAGAAATCGCAAATGAATGGCTAATAAAATGAAAGCACAGGTAGTTAAAGTTAGCGGTTTATCTGCTACGTCACAACAAATATATGATGATCCTTTTGAAAATGTATATGAAAACGACGATATTATAAGGCCGCCTTATAACATAAGAGAGTTAAAACTGGTGGCTGAAAACTCAACTATTTTACAGCAATGTGTAGAAGCATATGCTGCGAATATTGTAAGTTTCGGAATGGTTCCTAATTATTCATTTGATTATAGAGCGGCCGATAAATCAAAACAGAAAAAAGCGGATGAAGAATGGGAAAAAATGCGTTTCTTCTTAAAATATCTAAGTTTCGATGAAATCCCTGAGACTATTATAGAGTGGGCTTTAGCAGATAGAGAAAAAACCGGAAATGGTTATCTTGAAGTAATTCGTAATGGCATAGGTGATCCATGCGCCATTGAATATGTAGATTGTGTAAATATGCGTGTAACAAAATTAACTGATGTTGTGGAAACAGAAGTTACTGTTATGGAGAATAATCAACTAATAACAGTGCCAGTTCCAAAAAGATTTCGTAAGTATGTACAGATTTCAAATGATAAAAGGTCATTTTTTAAAGAGTATGGTGATCCGCGTTTCATGAATAAGAATACTGGTCAATTCACTAGTAACCATAATGGAGCAGATGAAGCGAATGAAATTATTCATTTAAAAAATGGACCTGGAGCATATGGAAAACCGAGATACTTAGGTCATTTAATCTCGATATTTGGGGCTAGAAAAGCAGAAGAACTGAATTATTATTATTTTAAAAATGGTAGACATGTTCCTGCCGCTGTTATTGTGGAAAATGGTCAATTAACTAAAGATTCTTATCAAGAGATACAGCAGTATATGAGTGGGGTGCAAGGGGTAGACAACGCTCATAAGTTTATGTTGTTAGAAGCTGAAGGGATCGAAACCGAAAGTGATGTAGGTGAAGGGGACGTTAAACCTGTTAAAGTACAAATTAAATCATTAGCCGATATGCTTCAACAAGATGCTTTGTTTTTAGATTACGATACAAAAACTAGAGATAAGCTGCGTTCTGCATTTCGTTTGCCGCCTTTATATACTGGAGAATCGCAAGAATATAATAAGGCAACTGCCCAAACAGCTAAACAAGTAGCGGAGGAACAGGTGTTCGGACCGCAACGTAATCTCATTTCTGGTAAATTTACAACGTTATTTTGCCAATCATTAGGGCTGCATTATGTCTCTATAACGTTAAAAGGTCCAAGCACTTCTGATCCTGTAGAGAAGGCAAAAGCGTTGATTCCTTTAATAAATGCTGGAACTATTACGCCAAATGATCCGAGAGATTTAGCGGGTGAAATCTTAGGTAAAGATTTAGAACCATTAACATTTGAAGGTGCTAACGAAAAACCTTTCCAGTTGATTGTAGGGGCTAATAGGAATCCTAATAAGTCTACAGATAGTGGAATGGTACCTTTAGAAAAATCAGCAAAGCAAGAATTAATTCATTTTTTGAAAGATACACGAGATGCTATGGAAGAAATGAGAGATGTATTGAAAGAAGTGAGTAAAAAGTGAGTGAATGCACTAGATCGCGCTTTAAATTCAATTAATCTCATTATTAAAGCTGCTGAAAAAGATAAAGACATTATAAATGAATTACCTGATGATATGCCTGGTGCGGAGAGCTTACAGGCTTTTATTGATGAATACGAAAAGAAATTAGCGAAGTTGCTTCGTAAGCAGATGAATTATTATTTTGATGCCGTTAACAATTATGGAGCAGCAGAGGATATTGTAACTGAAGATATTCTTTCATACTTAGAAGATGAATTATTCGCAAGTGATGATTTCGAAAGTGATATGGCCAGTTTATCTGAAGAAATGTTAATTGCAATTATCCTGGTACTTTGTGAAACCATTATGGAAGCTATTGATTCAGACGTCTTATTCGAGGAATTGTCAGGTACTGTTGCTACTACAGTAAGCGAATGGTCAATACAATTAGCAGCATTCTTATTTCTTGCAACACGTAATGGAATCATAAACGCAGTTACTACTGCTATAACGGGAAACTTAACGATATCTGCAGTAGCTACAGCTATACAAGACCTTTGGGTATTCGGAAGAAATAGAGCGGCCAGCTTAGCACAGAATGAGATTTTAACAGCATTATCTATATCGCAACAAGAGAGTTACTCGCAGAGCCCTGCTGTTACAGGTAAGGTGTGGATTCATACAGATAGACAAGAAGGAGATCCACGTGCGAATCATCAAAATATGGATGGTATTGAGAAAGGTGTTTTTGAAGAATTTGAGATTATAGATTCTGATGAAACATGTATGTACCCTCGTGAAGATAAATTATCTCCTGTAGAAAAATACAATTGCAATTGCGTTATATTCCCTGTGGTAGATGGCAAGACATTGAAGTTAAGTAAGGAAGTTAAAGAAGCACTTCGGGAGGAATACCTCGCTGAGAGAAGGTTATCTTAAATGTTTAAAATGCGCCAACTTCTTTTGCAAAAGAAGAAAAGAGAATTAAGCGAATATAAAGCGATAGGAATGATCCAAGATTATGTATATCTTTTGTATCAAGCTATACAGAAAGACACCCAAGAAATAGCAAAGATTCTAATCCTTCTATTCCACCTACTACAGAAAAATGGGCGGAAATCTCATCGATATGAGAAGAAAACAGTCTTTGATATTATGGGTGTTGTCTATGAGTATAGTGGACTTAGAAAACAAAAGAAAGCTGCATAAATGTTTTATACAGGTGATAAAGCACGAACCCGGCAGCAAGATAGTACAGGGATTGGTTTATTTATTGCAAAAAATATTGTAGAGCAGCATAACGGAACGATTTCTGCCGAAAGTAATTTAATACGAACAATATTTGAAGTAAGATTAGCAGCGGACGATGGTGCTGAATCTAATTTAATAATTTAAGTGGGAGATTCCTGCGAACACAACGGAAGCGGAGCGATGCAAACAGGTTGGCAACAGGTAAACGGAGTATGGTATTACTTCAACGGAAGCGGAGCGATGCAAACAAATTGGCAGCAGGTAAACGGAGTATGGTATTACTTCAATGGAAGCGGAGCGATGCAAACAAATTGGCAGCAGGTAAATGGAGCATGGTACTACTTCAATGGAAGTGGAGCGATGCAAACAGGCTGGATCCAAGATAATGGTAAACAGTACTACCTTGAAAGTAATGGTGTTTGGAATCCAAATACTACATCTGTAAATAATAATTCACGACCTGACGGGAAACTATTAGACGCATTTCAAAATGAAATAAAAACTCATATTAATAATCAAAAAGAAAATATAACGATGACATACAAATCCCAAAACTCTAATATTAATGAGGTTCTAAATACACTTGTTACAGAATATGACAAGGCAGTCGAATCTAACGAATATTTGAATCATAATATTTCACATACGCAATATTCTGTTCGTGGTATTCCAGGAAATTACACGTTTACAGTAAAGATTACATATCGTGAATCCAAAGGACAAACGGACTATGTAAAGGCGCAAGCGAAATCAATTATCAATTCCATTATCAAAGCTGGTATGGATGAACACGAAAAAGTAAAAGTAATCCATGATTATGTCGTAAAGCATGTTTCTTATGATACTTCTTTCCAAGCTTATACAGCATATGAAGCTTTAGCAAACCGCTCTGCTGTTTGTCAAGGGTATGCATTATTAACGTATCAATTGTTAAAAGAGGCTGGAATAGAAACTCATATTGTAACAGGAACTGGAAATGGACAACCACATGCTTGGAATCAAGTGAAAATTGAAGGGAAATGGTACCATCTTGATACAACTTTTGATGATCCAATTCCAGATGTGCAAGGACGAGTAACTTATTCATATTATAATCTGTCTGATGAACAAATCGCTAGAAATCATCAGTGGGATCGTAATAAATTTGCGCCGGCAACAACAAACTATGCTAATGAATTAGCAAAAAAAATCCAGTCGGGTAGCTCAAAAACATGGGAATATCAGGAAATATTAAAAGTCATTAAACATTAAATGTACATTAAGCCAGCTGAAGAAACCAATGAAGCAGGTATAATTGCTAATGAAAGAGGTACACGTCTACCACCAATAAACGGAAATCAACGCGGGAAATTTTCTCCCCAGGGCTGATTGCAATTAAAAATAACAAATTATGGGGGTGTTTATATGAATGTAGCATCTATTAAAGAAAAAAAGGTTGTTAAATACAAAAGTTGTTTTGATGTGATTGGGCCAATAATGATAGGTCCTTCAAGTTCACATACTGCAGGTGCCTTGGCTATTGGAACAGTTGCCAATAAATTATTTCAAGGTCTTCCAAAAAGAGTTGTGGTAAAGTATTATGAATCATTTGCTGAAACCCATAAAGGTCACGGAACTGATTTTGCAATTATTGCTGGGATATTGGGATTTGCTGCCGATGACAGCAAAGTGCCAGATGCTATTAAAATAGCAGAATCTAAAGGAATTGACATTACCTTTATTGAAAAAGCGGGTGATAGTCCTGCTGGTCATCCAAATACGGCAGATGTACATTTAGAGGATGAAAGTCGAAGTATTAGAACGATGGGTATTTCGGTCGGTGGTGGATTGATTGAAGTCAAACATGTTGAAATTGACGGATTTAGCTTAGATCTGCAGGGGCCATTGCCAGTTATTATTGCGATTTCTGAAAGAGCTGACTTTGAATTTGTCTTACGAAGGATCTTTAAACAATATGATGTGGAAATTAACAGCTTTCATAGTTTGGAAGATAACACGAAATATTTATATGCATTCGTTTTGGATTCTCTATTGCCTGGTAATGCACAGAAGGAATTGGGGAATTTAAGTAATATAGCTAACCTTATTATTCTTTAGATGACCATAAAAGAAATTGTGGATGCAGCTAATAAAAGCCAAAAGCCAATTTATGAATTAGCAATGGAACAGGAAATCAAACAAACTAAAACTTCTTATGAAGAAGTTTGGAGTAAAATGGAACGAAATTTAGCGACTATGGAAAATGCCATAAATAAAAGTATCGAGGGCGACGGGGTATTTTCTCCAACCGGTTTAACCGGAGGTGATGCTGTTAAGATTAAAAATTATCGAGAAAATAGGAAAACTCTTTCTGGCGATTTGATGGTGTTAGGGATTCAAAGTGCTATCGGTGTTAATGAAGTAAATGCTGCATTAGGGGCTATTTGTGCAACTCCAACAGCAGGTGCGAGTGGGACAATCCCGGGAGTCTTATTTAGTATTAAAGATACGTTGCAGTTAAGTCATGAAGATATGATTCATTTTCTATTCACTTCAGCGTTATTTGGAACGATAGTCGCAAACAACGCTTGTATTTCAGGAGCGTACGGAGGGTGTCAAGCTGAAGTGGGCAGTGCCTCAGCAATGGCTGCAGCAGCAGCGGTAGAAGCTGCCAGAGGAACACCACAACAATCTTCTGAAGCTTTCTCAACCGCATTACAAAATTTACTCGGTTTAGTGTGTGATCCGGTCGCTGGTTTGGTAGAAATTCCTTGTGTAAAGAGAAACGCCATTGGAACGGCAAATGCTTTAGCAGCAGCGGATATCGCATTAGCCGGCGTAAACAATATCATTAATGCTGACGAAGTTATTGAAGCGATGTATAGAGTTGGAAGACAGATGCCTCGCGAGTTAAGAGAGACAGGTTTAGGCGGAATTGCCGCTACACCTACAGGGATTTCCATTAAAAATAAAATCTTTGGAGAGAAACAATCAAATCAATAAATGAATGAGAATACTGCAAAAAACATAGAATTTCAAGCTGATAATACTGTAGCAGTAAAAAATGATAAATATTCAGATCCTAAAAAGTGGAATAAGCAGGATACTACCTGGGCATTGAGCCTTTTTGGAACAGCAATTGGAGCGGGAGTACTCTTTTTACCTATTAATGCAGGTTCAGGTGGTTTATTATCATTACTACTAATTACCATACTGGCATATCCTGTAATGTATTACTCACATAGGGCGCTTGCTAAAATGATTTACGCTTCTAATTCTGCTGAGGAGGGGATTACAGGGACAATAAGAGAGTATTTCGGAAATAAGGCAAGTATTATTTTTAACATAGTATATTTTGTTTCAATTTATACGATCGTGCTGATGTATTCGGTTGCACTTACAAATACTGCAAGTAGTTTTATCGTGCATCAATTGCATATGCCAGAGCCTCCAAGGGCCATTTTATCGCTTGTATTAGTACTTGGTCTTATCGCTATACTAAATTTTGGTCAAGATATCACTGTGAAAATAATGAGCATGCTAGTATATCCTTTCATAGCTTCTTTACTTTTTATCGCAATATCTTTGATTCCACAGTGGAATACGTCAATGCTTAGTTTTTCAAATGTTTCTACTGCTTCAACAGGAACAGGATATTTTGGAACGATATTGATGATTCTACCAATCATCGTATTCTCGTTTAATCATTCTCCAATGATTTCATCATTTGTTATGAAACAAAGAGCTACCTATGGAATAGAGGCTACTAATGCCAAGTGTGCTCAAATACAAAAAGTTTGTTATATTATGACATTCTCTGTTGTTATGTTCTTTGTTTGGAGCAGTACCTTAAGTTTGACTCCAAATGATCTCATGATGGCAAAAGAACAGAACTTATCAATCTTGTCATATCTTGCTAATGAGCTTAATTCGCCTGTAATTACTATTGCAGCTCCTATCATTGCTTTTACGGCCATAACAAAGTCTTTCCTTGGACACTATATAGGAGCGTATGAAGTAATGCGTGACATGATTATCAAGTCCAGTCAAACACGTGGGAAAGATATAGGAGAAAAAACAGTTAAGACAATCATCCTTACTTTTGTCGTATTAACATGCTGGTATGTTGCTTATGCAAATCCAAGTATTCTTGGACTTATTGATGCTCTGAGCGGTCCGTTAGTAGCTGCTATCTTATGCCTATTACCAATGTATGCGATCTATAAAGTACCGGTACTAGCTAAATACAAAGGGAAAGCGAGCAATGTATTTGTCATTATTATAGGTATCCTTACTGTACTAGCAAGTATTAAATCATTATTCTAATTGATAAAGACGGTAAAGAAAAAAGAATTAGAATTCAATACTCAAAAAAACCTTCGTAAAGAAGCATTCCTACGCGTCTACTACTCTGATAAAAAAGTTGAAGAAGATGTATCAGGTTGGGAAGAAGTGAAGCAGGACGAGATTCCTGCGAAAGTGAAAGAAAAACTAGCTGCGAAATAAATGAATAACATAAATGACTGGGAGTTAAAGAATTTTTATAATCAAAAAGGAGAAGTATTAATGCGAAATATATTAAGTGTAGAAAAGATTGAAAAATATTATGGTAATAAAGGTAATGTAACAAAGGCTATAGATAATATTAGTTTTAAGGTAGATGAGGGAGAATTTGTTGGGATAATGGGGCCTTCAGGAAGTGGTAAAACTACATTACTTAACTGTATATCAACGATTGATCATGTTACTACGGGAAAAATAATGATAAATAATAGTGACATTACTCGGTTAAAATCAAAGTCACTAGATAAGTTTAGACAAAATGAATTAGGGTTTATATTTCAGGACTTTAATTTATTAGATACCCTTACTGCTTATGAAAATATTGCCCTAGCGTTAACAATAAAAGGTGAGAAGAGTTCAAAAATTGATGGGAAAATACAAGCAGTTGCAAAGTATTTAGACATTGAACAAGTATTAAGTAAATACCCTTATCAAATGTCAGGCGGACAAAAACAAAGGGTTGGTTCGGCAAGAGCTATCGTAACAGATCCATCTTTAGTACTTGCAGATGAACCAACAGGATCGTTAGATTCTAAATCAGCTAGATTATTACTCGAAAGATTTGAAAGTCTAAATAAGGATTTAAAAGCTACAATACTTATGGTTACTCATGATGCATTTACAGCAAGCTATGCTCGTAGAATTCTTTTTATTAAAGATGGAAAAATATTTACCGAGTTGGTAAGAGGGAATGATTCCAGAAAAGCATTCTTTACTAAAATTATCGAAGTTATAACCCTTCTTGGAGGTGACGATAATAATGTACTCTAAATGTACTCTAAGCTTGCTATTGGGAATGTAAAGAAAAGTCTTAAAGATTATGCAATATATTTCTTAACACTAACACTGGCTGTTTGTATATTTTATAGCTTTAACTCCATAGAATCACAAAAGGCATTTATGGAAATTAACGCTTCAGATAGGAAGTATGTGCCTGCAATAATGAACGCTATCTCAGATGTGTCAGTATTTGTATCCGTAATATTAGGTGGTTTAATATTGTATGCAAATAATTTCTTAATCAAAAAACGTAAAAAAGAATTAGGAATATACATGACTTTAGGTATGGGAAGAAGAAACATATCTAGAATATTAGTAACAGAGACATTTCTAGTTGGTGTTATCTCTTTAGTGAGTGGGCTTATAATAGGTATTGGAATATCACAGGGATTATCTACATTTGCATTAAAGTTATTTGACTTGCCCATCAGTAAATATAAATTTGCAATTTCAACGGGCGCTATAGGTAAAAGCGTAGTATACTTTGGAATCATGTTTTTGCTTGTTATGTTATTTAATGTATATGTTGTTTCAAAATATAAAATAATTGATATGTTAACAGCAGGTAGAAAAAACGAAGATGTAAAATTTAGAAATCCTCTTATCTATGTAATCGCATTTATTATGTGTGTAGCATCACTTGGATATGCATATGTGACTGTACTAAAAATCGGATTGAATTATAATAATCCTATGCTCATGGTATCAATCATTCTTGGCATATTAGGTACATTGCTGTTTTTCTTTAGTTTATCTGGATTTATATTATATGTTGTAAAGAAGAATAAAAAAGTCTATTTTAAAGGGTTAAATATATTTATCATCAAACAAATAAATAGTAAGGTTAATACAAATTTTATATCCATGTCTGTAATCTGTTTAATGTTATTCATTACAATGGTGGCTTTATCTACAGGAATCAGCTTTAACAGAATGATGGACGAAACAACGAAAGAAATAACACCATTTGATGCCAGTATTACGTTGGAGAATAAGGATGAAAGTTACACTATAGAAGACGTATTAAATAAATTTAATTTTAAAATAAGTAATAACGAAAAATATGTATCTTATAATGTATTTCAAACAGGGATGAAAGTGGTGGACTTTGTACCAGAACTTAAAGATTATAATTACAGTATAGATTTCATTAAAGTATCTGATTATAATAAAATTTTAAATCTTAAAGGTGAAAAGGAAATCACTTTAAATAACAATGAAATTTTACTTTTATCAAATGATAGCCGGTTGGTTAATTCGACAAATGAAAGATTAAAAAATAGCAATAAGGTGAATATTAAAGAAAAAGAATATCTGATAAAAAACGCTAAGGTTATACAAGAGAATCTTTACACTTATGATGTGCGAACTAATTACTTCACAATCGTTATAAATGATGAGTTTTTATCAGGCTACAAAATTACTGAGTCCGTACTTAATGTAAATTATTTAGATGGAAATAGAGAAGAATATAATAAAAAATATGATAGCGTTGCACGGGGCTTTTATGACGAAAATGGTCCGAAATTAAATATTAATCGTATAGCAGGCAAATCAAAGGATGAAGTTTGTGCAGAAAGTAAGGGAATGAAAACTATCGTACTATTTATTGGGATATATATAGGTATTGTATTTTTAATAACGAGTATGGCTGTATTAGCTCTTCAACAATTATCAGAAGCCAGTGATAGCATAGATCGATATAAATCTTTGAAGAGAATTGGTTCAAATGGAACAATGATCGACAAAACGATTTTTATTCAAACTTTCGTATACTTTAGTCTTCCAGTTATTCTTGCCATAATTCATTCTATTGTTGGAATTTATGTAGTCAATAAGTATATTAACACATTTCAACAAACAGACATTATCTTACCAGCATTGATGACTGGCTTAGTATTCCTTATAGTTTATGTAATATATTTCTACACGACATATGTCGGGTATAAAAATATTGTAAAAAGTAATACTTGAATGAAAAAAATCATTCTGATTGAAGATAACGAAATCATCAGAGAAGAATTACAAAATTTTTTTATAAAGTATGGATATGAAGTAAAGGCTCCCACAGATTTTAATCATATTATCAAATATATAGAAAGTGAGAATGCAGACCTTATATTACTAGACATAAATCTTCCTGTGTTCGATGGCTATTATATATGCAGAGAAATACGTAAAACTTCAGATGTTCCAATCTTCATGGTTACAAGTAGAGATAGTGATGTAGATGAACTAATAAGTATGAATTTAGGAGCAGATGATTTTATAACAAAGCCTTATAATACAGAAATACTATTAGCAAGAGTAACAAACATTTTAAGAAGAACATCTGGAGATTTCAAGATGAATCATATCTTAATTTATAGGGATTTTAATTTAAATCTTTCAAATGCAACAGTTACTTATCAAGACAAGTCTGTAGAATTAACTAAAAATGAAGTTAAAATACTCTCATGCTTAATAAATAATCGCGGGAATATTGTAAAAAGAGATTCACTCATAGAAACTTTATGGAAATCTGATTATTTTGTGGATGATAGCACCTTAACTGTTAATATAAATAGATTAAGAAAAAAGCTTGAAGAGATAGGTATAGAAAATCCAATTGCAACAAGAAGAAGCTTAGGGTATATAATGCCATGAATGAATATAGGTGAATTTACTAAAGATAAAATGGTAGTAATACTATCTAATGTACTTGTATTTATTATACTAGCAGGTATATTGCTGACTGCGAATGTTCAGTTTATTATAATATTCTTTGTCTTTTGTATTTGGTTTTTTCCATTGATTTCATATATGATTATAGAATTTATAAAATGTAAAAATTATTATAATGAGATTAATGGCATCTTAGAAAACTTGGAGAAAAAATACCTACTACCAGAGGTAGTAAAGGAAGCAAACTTTATACATGGGGAAAAGCTTAACGCTATACTGAAAGAAGTAAGTAGAGATATGCATGAAAATGTAAAGTATTATAGAGACATACAGTTGGATTACAGAGAATATATAGAGACATGGGTGCATGAAATTAAGACACCAATAGCTTCTACAAAGCTTATAATTGAAAATAATCAAAATGAAGTAACGAATAAAATTGACTCTCAAATGGATCGAATCGAGGGGTTTGTAGAACAGGTTCTGTATTATTCTCGAAGCAATAACGTTAATAAAGACTATATTATCAAGCCAATCAACCTTGATAATGTAGTAAGGAATGTAATTAAAAGAAACTATAGGGATTTTATTCATAAGAGAATAAAATTAGATATACAGGATATTGATGAAATCGTATATAGTGATGGAAAATGGGTTGAATTTATTATTAATCAAATAATAGGAAATTCTGTAAAGTACTCAAATAACAAAGAACAAATGATACGTATATACTCAATTAAGAAAACTAACTCAGTAATACTAACTATAGAGGATAATGGAGTAGGGATAGTAACTAAAGATATAAATAGAGTTTTTGAGAAAGGATTTACTGGAGAGAATGGAAGAAGATTCAGCAAAAGTACAGGAATGGGCTTGTATCTATGCGAAAAACTGTGTTCAAAATTAGGATTGAAAATTGGCATTGAATCTGAAGTGAATAGAGGAACTAGCGTTACATTAATATTTCCCTTGTCAGGTATGGTAACTTTTGAGCCTTGGTTATAAATGGATTTTCTGGTTCAGTATTTTTTGTCTTTCGGTAAAGAAATTAAAATCATTTCTCCCGAAATGCTACGCTCCAAATATAAGGAATATTTAAAAGAAATATTGGTGGATTGTTATGAAATAGAAAATAGTTCACATATAAATTAGATGAGTATAAATAGTTTTGTGGGATTGATAAAGGACGAATTATTAAAAGAGGTAAGCATAAGAAGTGAGGATGAATTTGAGCCTGTAGTAGTTAAAGATATTCCTAGACTTTGGAAGTGTTTGGGGACAGGTAATTATGCCGCAGTATTTATGCACAAAGAACACAAAGGTTGGGTAGTGAAAGTTTACGCGCGAAAAGGAGAAGGAATTGAAAAAGAGTCAGAAGTATACCGAAGAATCGGAAATCATCCTTCTTATTCGAGGCTTATATATAAAGGAGAAAATTTCATAGTATTGAAACGTTTAAAAGAAATTACCTTATACGATGCTATTCATAAAGGGATTAAAATTCCTAAGCAGGTAATCCTTGATATCAATAAAGCTTTAGAATATGCAAGGGAACAAGGATTAACTCCTTGTGATGTTCACGGAAAAAATGTGATGATGGAAAACGGAAGGGGATATGTAGTCGATGTATCTGATTTTTTAAAAACAAAAGAAGATAGTAAGTGGAGAGACCTAGAAAAGGCATATTTTACATTTTACTTGCCTTTCATTTATAAATTGCCTTTCCCTGTTAAAATACCGTATTTCATGTTAAACATTGTTAGACGTTCATATAGAAAATATAAGAAGCTTAATAAGAAATTCAAATTGTAAATGATTACTGAAATTAGAAAAACAATATCAGGTACAGAGTATTGGGATAACAAAGAAAAGCGAAGTCTATTTGTTCCAACTGGTGAAGAACCAGGATTCGAAGTAACTGAAAATCCAGGGAGTATGATACTAGGTGTGGATTGGTCAAGTGGTACAGATTTTACTGCGGTTGATGGTAAGGTTCTAGATTACGAAATCAATCTAGATGATATGAATGCTGAAGAGTTACTATCCTTTGCTAAAGAAAATGATATCGAAGTACCAGGTAAGCTAAAGAAAGAAGAATCAATTCGTAACTATATCGTTGAACAATTAACGACTGATACGAAATGAATGAAGTACTGTGACTTTAACGGCTGCTGTAACAAGATAAGCAAAGGACGTTATTGTGAGGAACATAAGCGTAATAAACCACCAAAGAAAAAGAAAGATAAGAAGAACATCTATCATCATGAGAGACCAGGTACAAGCTATTCTAAGATTCGTCAACTAAACAAACCAGAATCTTATGTTGTATGGGGCGAAAAAGATGGTTGGCTAAATCTTGGCGGTGAGCAATGGATTAAATACGATTCTTCTTATGTGAAGTTCGATAAGAAAAGTACAGTCGATTCATCTATTGTGGGAAAACGTATTGTTTCTAAAGTGGACAACCTTCGGTTCTACAACAAACCTTCGTGGAGGAATGAGGATGTTGCTGGTACGTTAGATGTAGGAGAAGGGTTTGTGATTGATGCAAAGGTAAGTGTTAACGGATCTTCACAATACAAAGTTCACAATAGTAGAGGGAAAACATATTATATTACTGTAAATCCGATCTATATAGATTTTTAAGTGCTCCATATTAATAAATCATTCAATGCATTTTCGATCGAAAATGCATTGAATGATTTATTAATATGGAGCACCTCAGCACCTATCAGTTCGGCTTTAAAGTTAGAGCTACAAAATGCAATTAATGCTGTAAAGGCTCAATTAGACGCTGTTCCTTTTTCTTGTTGTGACACTATCCAGGCATTAGAAGCTCTAGAAGTGGCACTAAGCAACGTGTTAGCGGCCTTGCAACTGGGCACATCTCAACAAGCAGCACTGCTTATACTACTACAACAATTACAAGCACTTTTTGCTGAGTATATAGCATGTCTTGCTTGTACACCAGGGCCGACTGGAGCAACCGGAGCAACCGGAGCAACTGGAGCAACTGGAGCAACTGGAGCAACTGGAGCAACTGGAGCAACTGGAGCAACTGGGCTTAATCCTACGTATAATTTCTCTGAACCAATATCTACGTTTACAGTACCAGCTACATTAACAGTTACAAATACGGAAACACAAATTACCACTGTCGCAATCACTATCACTCAAAATTCTTTAATCGAATTGCGCGGTTTAGTAGGATGGAGTAGTACTGATTTTGATGTTTTAGTAATTTGGAGACTTCGTAGCGGTATCGGCGGACCTATTATTTGGGAAGGACATGATGGTACTGGGGTGAATCCCGGAGTACTAGCTGGACCGTTAACTTCTATATTACATGTAGATAATAACGCTGTGATAGGAAATAATATTTATGAATTAACAGCAATGGTTGACCCGACTATTTCTTCCGGTTTCACCGCTGATATTAATGGTCCAATCGTTTTAGCTGCTACTGGTTATCCAGTCTAATTGAATGATTTATTAATATGGAGCACCTCAGCACCTATCAGTTCGGCTTTAAAATTAGAGCTACAAAATGCAATTAATGCAGTAAAAAATCAATTAGACGCAAATCCATTTTCATGCTGTGACACAATCAAAGCATTAGAAGCTCTAGAAGTGGTACTAAGTAAAGTGTTAGCAGCATTGCAACTAGGAACATCTCAACAAGTAGCACTGCTTATACTATTGCAACAGCTACAAGCACTATTTTCAGGTTATATAGCTTGTCTTGCTTGTGAACCGGGACCAACTGGACCGACTGGGCCAACTGGGCCAACTGGACCGACTGGGCCAACTGGGCCAACTGGACCGACTGGGCCAACTGGACCGACTGGACCGACTGGACCGACTGGACCAGGACAGGTTGCATATGTGGCTAATTTAGGTGATAATACTGTATCTGTTATTGATACTACCACAAATACCCTTGTTGGTTCTCCTATCCCTGTTGGTAATACGCCGACAGAAATAGCAATTGCCTATACATCTAGCGGGATTTTTGCTTATGTGGCTAATTTCTTTGGCAATACAGTATCTGTTATTGATACAGCTACAAATGCCGTTGTTGGTTCTCCTATCTCTGTTGGCACTTCTCCAGAAGGAGTCGCAATTGCCTATAAATCAAATGGAATTTTTGCTTATGTGACAAATGTCAATGACAATACAGTATCTGTTATTGATACAGCTACAAATACTGTTGTTGGTTCTCCTATCTCTGTTGGTAATGTGCCAAGACTAATAGCAATTGTCGATACACCAGCCAATATTTTTGCATATGTACCAAATGCTTCCGATAATACAGTATCCGTTATCGATACTACTACGAATACTGTTGTTGATACAATTTCTGTTGGTACTGCGCCTTTTGGTATAGCTATCGCATATAAATCAAATGGGATTTTTGCTTATGTGACAAATGTCAGTGACAATACAGTATCCGTTATTGATACAGCTACAAATACTGTTGTTGGTTCTCCTATCTCTGTTGGTAATGGGCCGACGGAAGTTGCCATCGCCAATACATCTAGCGGGATTTTTGCTTATGTGACAAATTTCAATGACAATACAGTATCTGTTATTGACACAGCTACAAATGCTGTTGTTGGTTCTCCTATCTCTGTTGGCAGTTCTCCAGAAGGAGTCGCGATTGCTAGGACATCTAGCGGGATTTTTGCTTATGTGGCAAATTCAGGTGATACAACAGTATCCGTTATTGATACTACTACGAATACTGTTGTGGATACGATTTCTGTTGGCAACGCACCTTTCGGTATAGCTATTAAGTAATTGTGGACTCACTATGATGTAACGAAGTATCTTGGCGGTACAGACCACGAAGATCCACTTGATTATTTAAAATATCATGGTGTTTCTGAAGCTCAATTCCGTGCTGATGTACAGCGGGCATACAATAATTCAAGTGTGGAAGTTTCTGTTCCAGAAAAACCATCTAAACTAGCAGAAGTACCAACAGCTGTAGCGGCTGGTGTGGCTTATATCGAAGGATACAACATTAACTTACGTAAAGGACCAGGTACAAGCTATGCTAAAATTCGTCAATTAAATAAACTCGAAGCGCATCAAGTATGGGGCGAAAAAGACGGATGGTTAAACCTTGGTGGGAATCAGTGGATTTATTACAATCCATCGTATATTCGATATGAAGGAGAGAAAACTTCTACTGCAAGCTCTGTAGCAGGTAAACGCGTTGTTTCAAAAGTGGACAACCTACGATTCTACAACAAACCCTCGTGGAGGAATGAGGATGTTGCTGGTTCTATGGATGTAGGGTTAGGATTCACAATTGATGCGAAAGTAAACGTAAATGGTTCACCACAATACAGAGTACACAATAGCAATGGTAAAACATATTATGTAACAGCAAATGAAGCCTATGTATTTGTGAGGTAGATGGAAACTGAAACAAATAATGGGGGAGGCGCAATGAAAGGCGTATGCATAAACGCTGATATTTCCACAGAACTCAAATTAGGTCAGGAGTACTATCTGTTTTCAGCCCAACTCGATAGAACTCTTTACTTAGGAATCCCCCTCTTCTAAATGGGTTTTGGTTTTGGGGGAGGTTGTGATTTCAACAGATGTGATGATCGGAGAGATCATCATAGAGATCATCACCGAAAAGAAGAGAACCATAGACAGGTGAATAATAATCCAGAGTTATTACAATTAGGATTTTTAAATAAATCATATATGACTTATATAGAAGCAAAAAGATTTTATCGTGAAAATGACGAGCTTGTAAGTGTAGAATTTGATAATTTCTTTGATGCGTATGATAAATTAGAACACGAATTAAAACAAGTTATTTCAAGAGAAGATAAAAATCCTTCATTGCTACATAGCAAATTTGATCAGTTTCAACAGAAAATTGAAAATATAAATGACCTAATAAAAGTTTTGGAAAATGCTCGTTAAATGAAAAATAAAAAAGAAATAGCTATAGTTGCATTAACAACAGGATTGGCTTTAACAGCTGTAGCACCATATGAAATAGGTCATGCAGAGGAAACAGATCAACTACAAGTTCAAATGCAAGAGGAATCGTTTCGTTCAGGTGAACTTACACAACCGTCACAAAAGGCACCAGAAAATGTAGTGAAGGATGCACTTAAGGAGAAAACAGAACAAGCTCTTTCTCCAAAGCAAGTCAATGGAGAAACAGGAGTAGAGTATAAAGTTCTTCAAAAACGTGATTCGTATGATGGGACTACACTCGTACGTATGCAGCAAACATAAATGTATGCAGGTCACGAAATGAGTAATGCGATTAACATACAACCAGTAAAGAACGATGCTATGAATCAAAACTGGCGCTTCGTTTATGATTCAAGTAAACAAGCATACGAAATCTTAAATAACAATGAAATGTGGACAAGCACTGACACTTACTCGTTACGTTGGAGTGAATCTTCCAATAGAGTGATAGTTAGCAGGGCGATAGTAGTACCTAAAAGTGATGCTGACTATTGGACTATAGAGGATGCTGGAGATGGATATGTTTATTTCAAAAATAAATTACACTCAAATCGAGTATTAAGTATGAGTAGCGAAGTGGTTTTAAATGGCGCGGCTCCTATTCTATCTAACTACAACGGTCAATCTAATCAAAAATTCAAAATACAACAAAAAACTTTCTAATTGGTATCCGTCGGCTATTATTGTCGTGTTTCTTTAAGTTATCGTGATGTTTCTGAAATCTTGAAAGAACGTGGCATATTCGTTCATCCTACAACAATCATGCGTTGGGTTCATGAATATGGCAATTTGATTTATCAAATCTGGAAAAAGAAAACGGCACACCCTGTTTGGCATTTAGATGAGACTTACATCAAAGTTAAAGAGGAATGGCGCTATCTTTATCGTGCAATTGATGGAGATGAACAGACTTTGGATATTCAACTTTTGAATATTTGTGATTTTAGAAAGTTTTTTGTTGTATTTTGAATGTTAACAAGAGATAAGGATATTGCTGGTTTGAGTAAACGAGTTGATGAGGTTATAAACAAAGCAATCGAAAACAACAAAATCATAGGTACTGTCACCTTAATTTGCAAGGATGGTAATTTCATCTATAAAAATGTTGCAGGTTATGCTGATCGAGAAGAAAAAACAAAAATGGAGCTGGACTCGATATTTCGCCTTGCATCTGTTACTAAACCAATCGTTTCTGCAGCAGCTTTAGTATTGGTCTCAAAAAAGATAATTGGTTTGGATGATCCGATTACTAAGTGGCTTCCGGATTTTCAACCTAGGTTAATGAACGGTGACAAACCTTCTATTAGGGGTCACGTGACCCAAAAAAGAAAATTGTACGTTAAGGAATATTTTTACATATAGATGGATAGTGTGGATCAAGAAATATTAATGCATTTGCAAAAAGACGCACGATTGTCAATGACTTCTATAGGTAAGCTTATAGGATTGTCACAACCTGCGGTAACAGAAAGAGTAAAAAGACTCGAGGAACAAGGTATCATATCTAATTACAGGACAATTGTAGCAAATGATAAAATCGGAAAGTCAACAGTAGCTTTTATTTTATTTAGAACTACTCAATGCCTAAATTTTGTTGATTATTGCGAGAATACGCCGCAAGTGGTAGAGTGTCATCGTATAAGTGGTGAATATAATTACTTGATTAAAGTAGTAGTAGAATCGACAAAGGAATTGGAACTATTTGAAAACGAAAGTATGAAATTTGGTAACTCTACAACATTAATTTCACTTTCTTCACCTATTGCTTATAAGCCATTAATCCCTTCTGCTATATTGATAAAAGATTTTAGATTTTAAATGGCGGTGCCTTATACGCCACCGTTATTATTTGCAGGTATGCGTGCATTGATTGGGGGCCTTATACTTGCAGCTCTCATATATAAAATGAGGAACAGGATCAAATGGCGTGAAAATTGGTTGAAATATTGTATTTCAGCATTCTTTAATACGATTCTCTTTTTTGGGTTACAGACAGTAGGGCTCATTTATTTGCCAGGAGGACTGTTTTCAGTGCTTGTCTATTTTCAGCCAGTTCTACTTGGATTGTTTGCTTGGATTTGGCTTGGAGAGGGCATGTCGCCGTTTAAAATCATGGGTTTGACTATTGGATTTCTTGGAATTTTAGTTGTCAGTGTGGATGGATTAACCGTTCATGTATCGATTATTGGTGTTGTCTTAGGGTTGCTTATGGCATTTAGCTGGGCACTTGGTGTGGTTTATGTGAAGAAGGTGAGCAACGAAGTAGATGCTTTCTGGATGGTGTCTTTGCAGTGTATTATTGGTGGAGTTATTCTAATAGGTACTGGAACAATTGTTGAAGACTGGTCAGCTATTGAATGGAATGATAAGTACCTTTTTGGACTCGGATACGGCTCCACTTTTGGTATTCCACTGGCATATATCATTTACTATAAACTTATTAATGCGGGAGGGGCAAGCAAAGTCGGTACATTCACGTTTCTTGTACCGATCATTGCAGTATTCATCGGTACGGTGTTTTTAGGTGAACCGATAACTTACCGCCTTGTCGTAGGGTTATTATTAGTAGGTGTAAGTATTTATCTCGTGAATTATCGCGGAAAAACGGTGAATGCTTCATTATTTAATAGTGCGCAGGCAAAATCTAATACGGAAGAGTAAATGAGTTTAGAAGCTTTAAATGAACAAGTAAAAAGGGATGTTTCTTATCTTGCATTTGGGGGAGAGGACTGGGTATGCCCAACCCACCATCCTGAGGGGCATGTCTACGATACAGTGATTATAGGAGGCGGCCAGTGTGGCTTAGGTGTGGCCTTTGGGCTTTTGCGTGAAAGAATATCTAATATCCTTATCATCGACGAAAACGTTGAAGGATATGAAGGACCATGGGTAACTTACGCTCGTATGATGACATTGCGAACGCCTAAACATTTGATATCCATTGATCTTGGAGTGCCTTCTCTGACTTTTCGCTCCTGGTGGGAAGCGCAATTTGGACCAAAAAGTTGGGAGGACCTCGATAAGATCCAGCGGAACGATTGGATGAACTATCTACGTTGGTATCGAAAGGTTCTTAATTTACCTGTTGTTAATGAGGTAAAGATGAAACTTATTGAGCCTGCAGGGGAAGACGTTTATCGACTGCATATTGAAGGTGCAGGAGCATCTTCTAATACATTACTGGCCCGCAAGGTTATCTTAGCCACTGGTATTCAAGGCGGAGGGGAATGGCACGTACCATCTATGATTTCTGAAATATTACCTCGTCACCTCTATGCACACACCTCAGAAGACATTGACTTTGAGGCCCTTAAAGACAAGAAGGTGGCAATTTTAGGCGGAGGGGCCTCAGCTTTTGATAATGCCAATTTTGCATTATCTGAAGGTGTGGGTTCGGCTCATGTGTTTGTTCGCCGCACGAAGATGCCACGCATTAACCCAATTCGACAAATGGGGGTGGCAGGTCTAATTGAACGTTTTCATGTTCTATCTGATGCTGATAAATATTCCGTTATGGCCCATTACTTTAAGCATCAACCTCCTACAAATGACACATTTGAACGTGCAGCTTCACATCCCGGCTTTAAATTACACTTAGGTTCACCATGGCTTGACGTTCAGCATGAAGCTGATAAGGCTGTTGTCACTACTCCACAAGGTAATTTTACTTTTGATTTTCTAATCATTTCGACTGGTCTTGTGACTGATCATTCTTTACGTCCAGAGCTAAAGCTTTTCGAACGCCATATTGCACGTTGGGACGACTATTATAAGGCACCTGCTGAGATCGCCAACCATAAGCTTGATGCGTATCCTTACCTTGGCCCTGGCTTTACTTTCACATGCAGGGACAAAAAGGATACAAAGCTTCTTCATGGGCTTTTTGCTTTTAACTATTCAGCTGTAGTTAGCTGTGGTATCTCAGCCTCTTCGCTTCCGGGAATGAGATATGGGATACCTAAACTAGTTTCAGCTGTGGCAGACCAGCTGTTCTCTGATAATCGTGAGGAGATTCTGAAAAACTTCTATTCTTATAATGACGCTGAATTTGTTGGAGAATGGACAAAGAGGGGTTCTGACGTAAGATAAATGACAGTGACACAACAAGAGGAAAAGAAAACGCTGAGTGGAATGAAAATAAAGAAAGTGCGAAACATCTTACTTAAAATCATAGGAGCAATCGTTCTAGCCATCGTACTTTTTTTAGGTATTGTTTATATCGCAAATGTGATGAGTAGTCATTCGGAGCAAAAACGAATAGTGCCCTACGGACAGCACGTATCTGTAGACGGGAAAAACATGAATGTATTAATTCAAGGCGAGGGCGAGGAAACGATCGTGCTCCTGCCTGGTTATGGAACAGCTACTCCAGGGCTTGATTTTAAGCTTCTTATCGATGAATTATCTCCATTTTACAAAGTTGTTGCGGTAGAGCCTTTCGGTTATGGATTAAGTGATGAAACTGTAAAAGAGCGAACCACGGAGAATATGGTAAGTGAAGTTCATGAAGCTCTACAGCAGCTTAATATTAACAGATACATGCTCATGGGCCACTCCATTACAGGCATTTATGGAATTGATTATGTGAACAAATATCCAAACGAGGTGACTGCATTTGTCGGAATCGATAGTAGTGTTGCAACACAACCGGGTATGGATATCAATTTCCCATTAAAAACGTTTGCATATCTCAAAAAATCAGGTCTCTTAAGATTGACTATGAAAATCAGTGCTGACCCCTATGCAGGACTGGCATTTGATGAAAAAACCGTAGAGCAGATGAAAATGATTTCGAATAAAAACATGTATAATGACACAACATTGAATGAGATGGACCATATTTCGTCTAATTTTAAAGGGGCTCAAGGTTTAGCCTTCCCTAAATATCTTCCACTTCTTCTCTTTGTACAAGCGAATAATGAAGATGTAGCAGGATGGATACCTCTGCATGAAGGGCAGATCAAAGACTCGGTACATGGAAAAGTAGTCACCATGGATGGATCACATTATTTACACCATACCAAATTCAAAGAAATCGCTGAAAACGTTAGACTATTTATGAAAGAAGTAAAGTAAATGATCAGATCCTTATATATACGTGTTGTCCTGACATTTTTAGTCTCCATCATCGGGGGCACGATCATTTCTTTTTTTGTGTCAACTTGGATATTCGAAGATAAATTGAACGAAAACGCTCAAATCAACTTACGTAACTTTGGCCAAGACATCGTCCGGATTTACAAGACCCTTCCCTTACATGAAGCGGACTTGTTCGTAAGTGAAATGAAGCAGCTCGATTCTTATTATATTCGAATTTACGAAGCAACGGGTCAGTTCAAGTCTTACGGTAAACTTCACGGACACAAACCTGCGCCTGTGACGATGGAGCAACTAAAGAAAGTATTAGATGGAGGTGTTGTTCGGGACACTCCTAATGGTATTGCCACGGTCCTCTTAGGGTTGCCGTTGAAAACGGAAATGGGAACGAAAGCGATATTTTTGGAAGCGCTCGCCCCTCCTTCAGCCTCTTTTGTCACAAAGTGGGCATTGGTCTTTGCAACATGTTCGTTGATTGCAGGAAGCTTATTGATTCTAGTTGCCTCTGTATTCCTGGTAAGACCGATCAAAAAGTTGACAAAAGCGACCAAGCGGATAGCATCTGGAGATTTCAACGTTAAGTTGAATATTAAGCAAACGAGTGAGCTGGGTACTTTGGCTCGCAGCTTCGAAGAAATGATGCACGATCTGCAGCAACTTGAGCAGATGCGCAGGGAATTCGTAACGAACGTGTCGCACGAGGTTCAGTCTCCGCTCACTTCGATATCCGGTTATGCTCTAGTTCTTAAGCAAGTTGACCTTTCAGAATACGAACGAAGCCGTTATCTTGATATTATCATAGCTGAAGCGAAAAGGATGTCCAAAATGAGCGATAGCCTGCTAAAGCTGAGTTTGCTTGAATCGCAGTCAAAGCAACTGCGGCTTGTCACGCTCAGCCTCGATGAACAAATCCGACTGATAATCGTGGCGCTCCAGCCACAATGGTCTGCTCGCGATATACATTTCGAGCTTGATTTACAGACAGTTAAAGTAACGGCTGATCATGACCTGTTAAATCAGGTATGGACGAATATTCTCAGAAATAGCATCAAATTTTCCGAGGATGCCGGCGTGATTAACGTAAGCATCAAACAAGATATCAAAAACGTGACAATCCTAATATCCGACACTGGTATTGGTATTCACCTTGACGACCAGAAGCGTATATTCGAGCGTTTTTTTAAGGCAGATCGTTCCCACAGTCGTAAGTATGACGGAAGTGGTATGGGACTCGCTATCGTTAAACAGATCGTGTCGCTTCATCAAGGTGACATCCGAGTGAAAAGTGAACCTGGTCAAGGAACGACCTTCATTGTCACCTTGCCAATCACTACACCAACAGATTAGGTGGAAAACAGGGAAAAGAGGGAACCGATGCCTACTATACTAGTTGCTGACGACGATGCGAACATTCGCGAACTCGTCTGTTTATTTCTACGCAACGACGGATTCGCAACAGCTGAAGCAGCGGACGGCAAGGAAGCTCTGGCCGTCTACAACTCAACGAATGTCGATCTTGTCGTACTTGACATTATGATGCCGATTATGGATGGTTGGACGTTAAGCAAGGAGCTCCGAAGAGCCAATCCTGATCTACCTTTACTTATGCTAACTGCGAGAGGAGAAACATGGGAGAAAGTGAAAGGTTTTGAACTTGGGGCGGACGATTATTTAACCAAACCATTCGATCCGTTAGAGTTGACGGTTCGTGTTAGGGCACTACTCAAGCGATACAAGATTGGCTCCACGCAGACGATCCATTTAGGGAACGTCATCCTTGATCGACAGACCTATAAGGTGATGAAAGGGACGGAGTCGCTTACGTTGCCGCTAAAGGAGTTCGAATTGCTGTATAAGCTCGCTGGAACACCCGGACAAGTCTATACGCGCGCGCAGTTGATCGATCAGATTTGGGGTATCGATTACGCCGGAGATGATCGAACGGTAGACGTACATATTAAACGGCTGCGTGAACGGTTCGTGACAACACCCGATTTTCGGATCGAAACGGTGCGCGGGCTTGGGTATCGGCTTGAGGTTTATGAATGAGTGGGTATGGGACGTGTTATTTCAGATGGTGTAATTACTGGAGTAGTTTGGGGAATGTGTGTTCTATCAAGCTATCTGTCCGAAGGAATCGCCACCATGTATAAATCGCGCTGGGCAATTGGATCATTTTTCCGCTGAATGAATTTTGAACAAATGGAGTATATCGTAGCGGTAGCGAATACTGGATCATTTACTAAGGCTGCACTCCAGTCTCACGTTACTTTATCAGCAATTAGTCAATCTATTTCTTTGTTAGAAAATGAGCTGGGAGTAAAACTATTCGCACGTTCACGGGGGATGGGAGCAGTTCCCACTTCCGAGGGGAAGTCAATTATAAAAAAGGCCAGTGATATTCTATTGCAAGTAAAAGAATTGAAAGAAGAAGCGCAAATCTACAATCATACTTTAAACGGTGAGTTAAGAATTGCGACAATCCCTGGACCTATGCATGTACTAATAAATATTATTTCAAAATTCAAAAAGGAGCATCCTTATGTAAATATAAAGGTTTATGAAAAGGACCATAAAAAAATACTAGAAGACCTTCAACAAGGTGAGGTTGATATTGGATTTATTGCATCTTCAGAGAAGTTTAGAGAGAGGAACAATAATTTTACATTTAAAAAAATTATTGACGTTAAAATAGTCGTGGGAGTCAATAAAAATTCACCACTTGCATTAGAGAAAATTCTTGTACCAGAACAGTTAGTAAATCAGGCTTTGGTTTTATATGATGATGAATACATTCGAGGCAGCATTAATAAGTTATTTTCTAAGTATGGGAATGTGGATATACTATTCATCTCTAATAATACGCAAGCAATAGAAAATGCAGTGAAGCAAGAACTAGCTAGTACAATTGGATTAGATTATTCATTCAAACAAAGCCTATTAAATAATCAAAAAGAAATTGTTTCTATTGAATTAGATGTACCTAATCTAGAGCCTCTTTCTTATGGATGGGTACTTTATAACAACAAGCAACCCTCAAACATACTAGCGAGATTCATTAATAAGCTGCAGTTTGAGTAGATGTGCGGAATAGCTGGATGGGTTGATTGGTCAATGGACCTTTCTACACAAAAAGAAACTTTAAAAAATATGACAAATTCTATTATACATCGTGGACCGGATGCAGAAGGATTTTGGTTCTCTGAACATGTAGCTTTTGGTCACCGTCGCCTTATTGTAATTGATCCTGAAGGTGGTCTACAACCCATGTTGTATAAAGATGGGGAGACAACTGTTTCACTAACATTTAATGGAGAAATTTATAACTACCAAGAGCTACGTATTGAACTAGAGAATTTAGGCCATGTATTTCAAACAAAATCAGATACTGAGGTATTATTACACGCATATCTAGAATGGAAAGAAGATTGTGTACAACACCTTAACGGAATCTTCGCCTTTGGCATTTGGGACGAGAAATTGCAACGGCTCATGTTAGCTCGTGATCATTTAGGTGTGAAGCCACTCTTTTTTGCACAACGTGATAATTCGGTTATCTTCGGATCTGAAATAAAAGTATTGCTTTCTCATCCAAATGTACAAGCAGAGGTGGATACAGAAGGACTTTCCGAAATCTTTTGTCTTGGGCCAATGCGAACACCTGGTCATGCTGTATTTAAAAATTTACATGAAGTACGCGGAGGGCATTATATTTTATTTGCTTCCGATAAAACTGAAATTAAACAATACTGGAAACTAAAAAGCAAACCACATACAGATGATATTAATACTACAGTTAATACCATTCAATCTATTTTAGAGGATACAGTGAAACGACAATTAGTTGCCGATAGACCCGTGGTTACTATGTTATCTGGAGGTTTAGATTCCAGTGGTTTAACTGGGTTAGCAGGAAATGAATTCAAACAAATCGGAAAAACACTTCATACTTATTCTCTAACTTTTACAAATGAAGAACGAGATTTCGAAGAGGATTTTCTTCGCCGCGATCGAGATGAACCTTGGGTACAACGTGTATCTGAGCATGTTGGAACACAACATCATTCTTTTGAACTAGGATCAGAAAAGCTCATTGAAAATTTATTAATTCCAATGAGGGCTCGTGACTTACCAGGTGTTGGAGAACTTGAAACATCTCTGTATCTTCTCTTTAGAGAAATGAAAAAAGATGCTACAGTAGCCCTTTCAGGAGAATCGGCAGATGAAATTTTTTCTGGATATCCTTGGTTCCATCAAGAAGAATTTTTAAAAGCAGATATTTTCCCTTGGAATGTAAACTATTCTTATATTACAGAAATTTTATCCAAAGACTTAAAAACCAAAATAAATCCTATTGATTATCAAAAACAACGTTTTCAAGAAGCTGTACATGAAATACCTTTTTTAAAAGGAGAAAATGATTTACAAACAAAACAACGTCAAATGTCCTATATGTTTATTACACGCTTCCTACCTTTTATGTTAGAGAGAAAAGATCGTACTAGTATGATGACAGGTTTTGAAGTACGTGTTCCATTTTGTGACTATCGACTTGTTGAATATCTTTGGAATGTACCGTTTGAAATAAAAAGTATCGATAATATTGAAAAGGGGATTTTACGTCGAGCTTTCCAGACTGTTCTTCCCACAGATGTATGCTATCGTAAGAAAAGTGCTTATCCAAGTACAAAAGATAACGCCTATTTACAAGGAATTAGTGAATGGATGCTGGAGGTATTAAACGATAATACTTCTCCTATTCTACCTCTTATTAACGTAGAAAAAGTCCGTTCGATTGCACTAGGTACAGATGAAATCATTACTGGTAATGAGGCTAGAGGTTTAATTGATTATCTACTTCAAGTAAATAGCTGGCTTCAAGAATATCAAATTAAACTTATCTAAATGTGTACTAGTTTGACATTACAGACAAAAAGCGGTCAGCATCTTTTTGCAAGAACGATGGATTTTACATTAGATTTCAATCAAGAAGTAATAATAGTTCCCCGAAGTTATCAATGGAACAATATAACTGGTGAAACCATTGAGGCAAAACAAGCTGTTGTCGGAATGGGGATTAACCATCAAGGAAGGATCATCCTGGCAGACGGAGTAAATGAATCAGGTATGACGTGTGCAACACTCTACTTTCCAGGATTCGCTACTTATAGTAACAGTATAGATGACAATAAAACGAATCTGGCTCCATTTGATTTTGTGGCATGGAGTCTCACACAATTCAATTCTGTCGAAGAGTTAAAGAAATCATTAGATAGTATTTCCTTTTTGGATGTGCCATTACCTGTCTTAGGAGTAACACCACCGCTACATTGGATTTTAGCGGATAAATGGGGAGATTGTATTGTACTAGAGCCGACAACTGAGGGATTAAAAATATATGATAATCCTCTTGGGGTAATGACTAATAGTCCCGAGTTTAACTGGCATTTACAGAATTTAAGACAATATATCGGTCTTAAATCGCAGCCATATGCGCCAACACAATGGGGGGATGTACCATTAAGTGCTTTTGGACAAGGTTCAGGCTCGATGGGACTCCCAGGGGATTTCACCCCACCATCAAGGTTTGTTCGGGCAGCGTATGGCAAACAAAATATTCAAGGTATAGATAACGAAGAAGAGGGCGTATCGGCTATTTTTCATATCTTATCAAATTGTGAGGTTCCAAAAGGTGGAGTGATAACGGAAGAAGGTATATTAGATAATACCATTTATACAAGCGCAATGTGTATGGAGTCAGGTACATATTATTATCACACCTACGATTGTAGACAAATTATAGCCATTCATTTATTCCATGAAAATTTGAATACAGATGGAATTAAAACCTATCCGTTCCAACGGAAGCAAAAAATCTTTTATGAAAATTAAATGACGAGAAAAGGAAGTAAACATAATATACGAGGCGGTGAGAAATTGGGCTTACGAAATCGAATTTCTAATTTTTTGTACAAACATATTGAAAAACGTGGTTGGTTTGAAGATATTTTTAATACGACCATTCGTTATGGTGGTAGATATGCAAGCAGCGATACTATTTTAGAATCAAGTGATGTGTATGAGTTGTTACAAGATATCAGTAACCAAATGATGTTGGCTGGAATAATTGTGGAAGACAAAGAAGGTAGAGATATCCCTGAGTATGTAATAAATGATATTGCTACTTGGGTGCAAGGAAGATCGAAATAAATGACTCAAATCCCGTATGCTGATACGAATGGTCGTTTAAGTGTCGAAGTTACATTACGACATGCTGCAGATGTATTTCTTGTAGATAGCAGCAATTATCGACGATACACCTCAGGTCAAAGATTCAAATACTTTGGTGGACACTACACACAAACACCTGTACATATTTCAGTTGAAGGTGCTGGTAGATGGTACCTTATCGTTCGTGGTGGCGGACAATATAACTACCGTTTCTACTAAATGAAGAATGAAACAAGAGTGATTAGGGAAGAGGTAGAAGACAAATTAGTTTCTACAATTATTCAATTTGCTACTAAGGAAGGCTTAACTATAAAAAATATAAAAGAAGTAATGGATAAAGTTCATGTATACATGGAGCAAAATGCAAGGATTGAGAAAGACTACCACATGTAAGTGACAAAATCACTCATTTATTACTACAAAGAAGAGGAAAGCAATATGCCGATTTTGACAGGGAAAGCCAGTGATTTTGATGGTGTTGTATGTAAGGAAGAAATTTGGGAGGTTGTTGAGTAAATGAATGTCGATAATAGTAAACAAGAGAGCTTTGGAAAAAAAGCCATATACGAAGTTACAAAAGAAGGTCTAAAGAAAGTAGAAAAAATGCCAGAAGCAACAATCTTAAATGGAAATCAATTTGCATGGTCATTAAAAGGATATAGTGATAGAGAAATTGCAAAAGTAGATTACGATAAAACGGCAGAAGAGATGAAGATAAAACTGGAAGCAGGTGTACCACATTCCTACTTTGCTAGTACGTATGCGAGTATTAAGGTCCAGAATTCTTCTGGAAATGTTCTGTACAATAAGGAAATCGTGGGAAATAAACAACAAAATGCTGAAAGCCAAACTGTGCCAGTCAAGGTAGGGGATTACATTGAATTTACCCATATAGAAGGAGAAGCAACAAAGGAGAAAACGCGAGCAACTTTAACTAACCTTGAAAATAACAAAAATGAAACCATTGGAAAGACAGCAAGGTATCAAGTTACAAAAGAAGGCCTGAAGAAAGTAGAGAAAATGCCAGAAACAACAGTTTTAGATGGAAATCAATTTGCATGGTCTTTAAAGGGATATAATGATCGAGAAATCGCAAAAGTAGAGTATAACAAAGCAACAGAAAATGATTATATTCCATCGCCATGAGTGGTTTTAGCTACATGTGAGACGTTGTTATTAGACACTACAATAGACAAGCTCTCCATTGTTGCAGATTTCAAGGACGGTATTACAAAAGAAAACTTTATACATTACATCACTAACACACAAATATATGATTTACAGCCTTATTCTTCACGTAATTTTGGCTATGACAAAGTACTGAAATCAGAATTTCTTCAGGCAGGTTACATAGAGTTAGCAGAGGAAATAAAAATAACCAGTATTGATCTAGAAAGGCTAATTTCCCATAGAATCAAGTTAGAGATAGCAATTGAGCAAGAAAGTAAATATCGTGAGAATGGAGATTCCATGCTATCAGATGAAGAATATCAAAAACTGTTTGAAAATAAAGCAGATATCCAAGAATTAATCGATCAAACAAATAATGAGGGGATACTAACAGACAAACACAAATTAGAATATCATACCAAACAAATTGAAGTATCTTTATGCGAATTGCAACGAACAAAGAAATTAATAGAATGTGAGATTGATAAGATTCATAAAAATACCGATTTTACAAGTAAGTCTATGCAAATTTTGCATGAGAAACTTTTACGCGACCTCAATGAAAAAAAAAGAATCATGCAAGCACAAATTAGCACAAAAAACAAAGAAATAAAAATGAACAAAGAAAAGATGTGTTTGCTAGATGAAAAAGGTTTTCTTCCAAATAGCAAAAGGAGCTCTGAAAAACGTCTCATAAAACCGGTTCGATTTGAATTTAATCCGAAATATATGAAATGCAATCCGATTGTAAACGCTGCTATACGGAATGTTCTTGCGTTTTTGGAAAATATAGAAGTCACAGGCATACATATCGCACTTGATTACGCTATACATATCTCAGATTTAAAAATAAGAGACCTATCTAGTAAAACAGAGTATATTATGCTAAGCCGTGATAAGACACTAGAAACGATGTATATAGGCGTTCGTTCTTCTGATAATCATCTCTGTATTTATGATAAGAAAAAAGAAACGGAACACACTGGTTCGATTGATCCATACCCAAATGTGGAGCATGTTACACGTTTTGAATCACGTTTGAGAAAAAAGAAAGCTTTGGATATTTGGGACAGTAATTGGAATCCTTTTGATAGTGTAATTGTTAGTGACTTGTATAGTTTAAATCATATGGATTTGAAACTGAATGATAAAATCATTCTAGATGCAATTATGAGTGATTCATATGGTAGGTATTGGGGGATGATGGATAAGTACCAAAAATCAACTTGGAGAAAAAAAATGAAGTGTATTGTTCCCAAAAAGTTGGATATAACAAAAGACTTTGCAAATAGAAAAAAGTCACTTAGTACGGAGCTAAATGACTTAATAAAAGGTGCGACACCAAAAACATGCGCACATATAACGAAGTAAATGTATAGATATAAAGTAGGGGGAGGAAGTGGAAAGACTGTGATACATCGATATGAGCTTGTTTTTTCTGTGATGTATAGCGATAAAGTAACAGCGTTGCAGTCCGTAACTATTCCAGCAAGTTCTCTAGAACATGCTACTCAAAAGTTGAACAAAGAAATACAAAGAAGATTTGGAAATTGTAAAGTCTTGATTTGTTCTACAAATATATATGTTACAGAAAATAAAAGATATAGCATCATCAATTAAATGAATATTTTAGACTTAGAATTAATAAGAAAGAAAAAGATAAAAGACAAGAAAAAGGTGCCGATACCCATCATTAAATTGGTTATTGAAGTAAATGGAGAAATGCAGTTTGAAGTAATTGGCGAAAAAGAAGTTCCTATTGTTTGGTTAGAAAAGGAATAAATGAATCAACCTTTAGTAAATTTACGAGTCGATTTTGCTTTTAAGCAATTATTTGGCTCAAGAGGAAACGAACAGATTTTAATGCAGTTTTTGAATGTGATATTGGCGTCTTCATTGTCAACACCGATTCAAACACTAAAATTAGAAGACCCACATCTTCAGAGAGAATATGAAAACGATAAATTGTCCATTCTAGATGTATTAGCGACATTAGAAGATCATACGCAAATTTCAATCGAAATCCAACTCAATGACCAACATCACTTTTTAAAGCGTAGCTTATATTATTGGAGTCGCTTATATGCTTCGCAGTTACGAAAAGGAACTTCTTACGATGCGCTGAGAAAAACGATTACCATTAATATATTGAACTTTCCTGTTTTTCCAGAGTATGAAAACTTCCATACGACAGGGAAACTATGGGATATTCAGTTACAAAAGTTACTTTTAGATGATTTAGAATTACACGTCATTGAAATTCTAAAATTAATGGCACAATGGAAAGAAGAACAAATAAATCCGTGGGAAGATGTTTTTGTAAGATGGTTACTGTTATTATCTGCAAATGAGGATACACAATTAACCCATACATTGGAGGAAATCGCCATGAATCGAGACCCGATTTTAAAAGACGCGATGCAAAAGTGGGAAAAGATGAGTCAAGATCCTGCATTTCGTATGTCGTATGAATCTAGGCAGAAGGCTTTATTAGACGAAGCTTCTAAATTTGCTTATGCAGAAAAAAGAGGAATAGAAAAAGGAATAGAAAAAGGAATAGAAAAAGGGAAAATCCAACTGATCCAAGGTATGCATAAAAATGGGATGGACATAGAAGATATAGCGAAATTTACCAATATGGATGTTGGGGAAATAAGATATATTTTAAGACAATAAGTGCTTTTTCTTTTGAAGAAAGTTGTTGTCATGATGCTAAAAAAGGCAATTGCATATTTTAAAACTCATAGAGAACGAAAATATAGATACAAGTTATTACGTGAGATTCGTCAAGAACGTGATTATGATATTGGGAAACTACAGTTCGCAAATAGACCGTATTCTAGGCCTACACTAAGTCCGAATGGAACACGTGAGATTTTAACGACGAGACGTTTTATTGAGAAATACGAAAATAGAGGAGGAAGTAAGATGAAAGAAAAAGACTTAAATATTCCAGAAGTACGTGGAGCTAAAAAGAACATTTCGGATTTGCAAGTATATGGCGATGGAGATACATTCGCTCTACTTTGCAAAGCGAGCTCACAAGAACAAGGGTGGATGAAGTCCACAAAGGTGTGTAATGTGATTGGCGGTTGTGTAATGCAAGTGACAACACAACAACAGAATCCAGACGGAAGCTATTCTGTTGCTGAAGCACTAACTTATGTACCGGGTGTTCATATCGATACAAAAAGTGAACCGAGAAGATTAGTTACTTGTTTTGATAAAACAGCTCAACTCATTGATATGCGTTATGAAAAACGTAGTACGATTTTAACTACGAATGTAAATTTCAAATCATGGGATGAAATCTTTCAGGACCCTAAAATAGCTAACGCCATATTAGATCGGGTATTACATCACGCTACCGTTGTTAGCATTGTAGGACAATCATATCGAATTAAAGATCATTTCAGTAAAGAAAGCGATTAAATGAATTTTGTTCAGCCAATACGTGATCCAGAGCAAATACAGCAGCTAAAAGATTATTTTAAGGAAAAGAGCTTACGTAATTACATTCTCTTCATTATGGGAATCAATACAGGCCTGAGAATCTCGGACATTTTGAAATTGAAGGTAGGAGATGTCAAAGGTAGTCATATATCTATGAGAGAAAAGAAAACAGGGAAACAGAAACGAATACAAATCACTGCAGCACTGAAAAGAGAACTTAAATGGTTTATTGAGGAAAGGGAAGATAATGAGTACTTATTGCAAAGTAGACAAGGTAGGAATCGTCAAATTGGTCGTAGCATGGCATATAAGATATTGAGTATAGCCGCAGCAGAGTTCGGATTAGATGAAATAGGCACACATACCTTGAGAAAGACGTATGGGTATCACATGTACATGCAAACGAAAAACATAGCATTACTCATGGAGATATTCAATCACTCGTCAGAGAAGGTCACGTTACGTTATATAGGTGTAAACCAAGATGCAATGGATAAAGCAATGACTAGGTTTAAAATCTAAATGACTATACAATTATCTTTCTTACCAAAAATCGATAGAGTAGTAACGCAGAAAAAATTAGAAGGTGTTCTCGAAAATGTACGTTTATATAGACAGTTTGGAATGATGCGTGAAGAAATGAAAGTCACTCCTTCTTATGAAATTAGATATCACGGACCTACAAATGATGTAGGAAAGCCATTAGAAGATGTAGCGATGGCTAATATTCAACAAAGTGAAAGAGAAGAGTGGGTTAAGCAAACATCATTTCGTATTGACCAGTTTCTTAGTCGTTTGGGTAATGGGCGTGCAGGAAAGGATCAAAGAGACATCATCATTAAGCGTTATTTAGAAGATGAAGATGTATGTGATTATATGGTATATAACGAAATCGGCATGAGCGAGCGTACTTATCGACGTGTTAAGGCTAGAGTATTTTATAAACTTGCTTTTGCTCTTAGATTAGAAGTTTATGAGACTGAAGAAACTGGAGGTAATGAATAAATGAAGTTATTAAAAGATCAATTACATGAATGGAAAAAGCAATCGAGCCAATCGAAAAAGAAAAATAAGAAAAAACGAAAAGAGAAATTTAGCACTCGTGAAATTGAGGGTTTGATGGGGATGCATAGACCTTGTTATGAGCGAAGACGTGGAGCTATAAGACAAAAGTAAATGCTATATCACTTAATAAAATTAGGGGAAGCATTAGAATCTGAGGTAAAGCAATCCGAAGGTAGATTATATTTTGATTCAGTTAATTTTGGAGTTTGGGTGTCAAAGAGCATTTTGTATATAGAAAAATATCATAAAGATACTTTGATAGTAAATCAAATGAAGAAAAGTTATAAAGAAATAGACTATACAAATAACTATAGATTTTACAAATTAATGTTAAGTACATTGAAATTAATACAAGAGGAGGAAAATGAAGGAATGGAGGAAGTTAAAGCATAAATGTTAGGAGTGAATATTTTGAGAAAAATTGATAGCTTTTTCGAATCATCATTGAGTACCTGCAATTCATTGCAATTAAGTTTAATTCCAAACATCCCTGGTAAAGAAGAAACTGTAAATCATAAGTTAGTTTCTTATAACTTAAAAGAAACTGTTTCAGGTTACCTATTAGAACTGAATTTAGAAAACCTAGAAACAAAAGAACAATATACATTCACATATAATGACATTCAAAAAATCGAAGAACATGAAGCTTCTACACACCAGAATCAAAAATATTATATTTACTGTCTAAACAGACGACTATATAATGACAAACATAGCCACACACTTCTAGATGGTAGAAATCTAGCTGTTTCATATGTGAATAATTCTTATATTGACACATATAGAATTATGACTTCAAAATAAATGGATATGCCTCTAGTAGGGAATTTAAAGGAACTCCAAGAAAAAGCCATCGATGAAAAGGTATTGGAATTTGCGGAAGAAATGGAAAGCGTAATAACTAAAAGTGCCGCAAACGGATATTCAGGTCATAGATATAAACTTTATAATGAAAATCCAAATCGGCATATGATGTGTTCAAAAATATTTATAGAAAAGTTACAAGAATTACTGGACGGTGTGAAGGTTGAATTTGAGGAAGAAGAAAAGAAAAATATTTTAGGCGGATCTTACTACGAACATTACATCCGTTTTAAGTGGAATGACTAAATGAGAGAGATTAGGTTTAAAGCTTTCGACAAGGTTATGGAAAAAATGTATGAAGTCGGATATGTAGACTTTCCTAAAAAAAGAGTGCAATTAGCGCATATTATTGATGGTATATGTTATGCGGTGTATATCTCTCCTTTAAAATATGTTCAACTACTTCAGTACACAGGGTTAAAAGATAAGAACGGCATGGAAATTTATGAAGGGGATATTATCAAGTCGGAGGATGGCATTGTAAGTAAAATTGTTTATGATGAGGCTTCATTCAAAAGTGTTTGGGTTCATAATGATCATTTAGTAAATTGCATTTTAGATAATTTATTTATAAGAACGCTGAATCCTGTTGTTATTGGAAATATTTACGGAAATCCAGAGTTACTTAAAAACTAAGTGGAAATCAAAGTGAATGAACAAGCTCAACGTTTTTATCTAGCATTTGATGAATGGGTACCTGCAGTTGGTCATGAAATTAAAGTGGGACAATATCGTTTTTGTGCTATTCCATTAAGTAAATCTATTAATATTTCAGAAGTAACATCCGGTGTACATGCTATAACCATTCCAATTGATATAAGGATTTGGATGGCAACAAGCACTAAGGAAGATACAATGAGGTTTTTAGAAAAAGCTGGTGAAGGTTTAAAACGAATCCTTGAGAGACAAAATAATTTAGATGAATTACTTGCAAAAAATAAAAAGATAGCATTTGATCGTTTGGGAGAAATGCCGCCAATTGAAGATACGGATTGGATAACTGCTGATATCAGTGACGTGATTCATTAAGTGGTAATTTCAAGGCAAGATTCCTGGACTAACGATAACGATTTACTACTTGCAACAATAGTACTTGAATATATTCGTAACGGTGGAACACAGTTAGCTGCATTTAAAGAAGTGGCTAAACAATTGACTAGAACTCCTGCTGCTTGCGGATTTCGTTGGAACTCTTACTTACGAAAACAATATGAAAAAGAAATACAACAGGCAAAACAAAATCGAAAAGCGGAAAATAACATTTCTCCCTCCCCCCCTCAAAAAGCAACAAACTCTTTATCTATTACATTAGATGACATTATTACGTTTCTAAAAAATTATAAAGAAATAAATGAATTAACAACTTTACAGAATCAAATTGCATATTTAGAAGCAGAGAATTGCTCCCTTTCACAACGTGTAACTATGTATGAAGAAGAGTATCATATGTTACTTACTCATATCGATAAGACAAGAAATTTAATTATAGCCGATTAAGTGCACATTTTGAAAATTTTTAAGGGAATTCTAGTTTCTTCAATTGCGTTAACAGCATTTAATGGGGTAGGTGGTATACTTCCAAGCGAAAAATCAGAAGTTGCCTACGCTGCTACTTACAATTATTCAAATAAGCAATTGAATTCTACTGTACATAAGCAAGTTACTAAACAATTAATTTTAAAATTTGAAAATGAAGTAAATTTACCATATCAGGATGGGGTAGAAAAATTCATTAAAGAAGAAGAACAAGACCCTGAATTAATTAAAATTTTAGCTGAATACCCAAATATAACTATAAATCGACTTTTTAATTCTTTAAACCCTACAGAAATTAAAAATTTAGGTAAAGAAATAAAAGACTCCGATCATATTTCTTCTAATTTGCTAAATTATTATACTGTAGAAATCCAAGGTGATATTGATGTACAAGCATTACTTGTAAAATTTGAGAAATCATCTCTGATTGAAACGGCATATTTACAGGAAGAAGAAGCGCCACCAGAAGAGCGTTTACCGGATTTATTTGTTAATCCATATGATGAGCCTAGACTTGCAAGGCAAGGTTACCTTGAGCCAGCACCATTAGGAATCAATGCGCCTTATGCCTGGAGTATAAAAGGGGGAGATGGAAAAGGAACAACTTTTGTAGATATGGAGTATGGCTGGTTATTTAGTCATGAAGATTTAGTGAATCAGAATATCGAATTGATATCCGGCCAGAATAAGAGTGAACACCATGATCATGGTACCTCAGTCTTAGGAATCGTTTCTGCAGAAGATAATAACATCGGTGGAATTGGAATCGCACCAAAAGCTAAAGTAAAGGTTGTATCTCAAATTAGGGATAACGGAAGGTATAATACAGCTGATGCTATATTAAGTGCAGTTAACAATATGAAAGCTGGAGATATCCTTTTATTAGAAGCCCAAGCAACTTATGATGGATATGGAGATAAGAACTATCTTCCTGTAGAAGTAAAACCAGATATATTTGATGCAATTCGTATAGGAGCAAATAAGGGAATTATAATCATTGAAGCAGGTGCAAACGGCGGAAATGATTTGGATCAATTTAGAGACCGTAATGGTAAACAAGTTTTAAATCGTAATAGTCCTGATTTCAAAGATTCAGGGGCAATTATGGTTGGGGCAGCTTCTGCAAGGGTCCCGCATAAACGTTCATATTTCTCTAATTACGGTAGTAGAGTGGATGTTTATGGTTGGGGAAACGCAGTAGATACAACAGATGCAAAACCAAGTGAATTTATGACAAATCTATATACATCTAGCTTTAGCGGAACGTCTAGTGCATCACCTATTATTGCGGGTGCTGCTGCATCAATTCAAGGAATTGCGAAAAATAATCAAGGAAAAGTATATACACCAAGCCAGCTTAGGGATATTTTAAGTGATGCTAGCACCGGAACGAAATCTAATGATCCAACTTCTGATAAAATTGGTGTATTACCTGACTTAAAAGCCATTTTATCTAAACTTGGTTTTTCACCAAACTTAAGTAATGATTCTTCCATTATATTTCCTGAGGAACAAGAAATAAATAATGGAAATAAGGGAAATGAAGGATCTACTATTACATTCCCAAAAGAGGATTCCACTAATAGTGAAGGGAACTCTAGCTTCATTTTCCCAGAATAATTGATAGAAAAGCCAAAAAACGCCAAAGGTAAGTATGTAGAAGACGAAACGGGGGTCATTTACGTATATGAAAAGGTGGAAGAGCTGAATATTCCAATGGATCAGAAAGACTTAGCTAATCCTAAGTAAATGTTTAGTGTTTTTGTGATGTTTACTGTGTTTTTATCGGGGTGTAACTTAAATCGACTTGGCACAGATAAATATTATGTTCAAATTACTAAGAATGGCGAACAATTAAAAGAGAAAAATGTTAATGGTGATACGACTTACCAATATAAATTGTCTGGAATTGATAAGGACGGTAAGGAAAAAGAAATGGAGTTTACAGCATTAAAAAATCTTCGTAAAGAAGCATTTTTACTTATATATTACTCTGAGGAAAAAGGTGTGAAATCCTGGGAAGAGGTTAAGAAAGACGAACTCCCTACAAAAGTAAAAGAAAAATTAAAGGTGAATTAAATGATTTTTCAAAGCATGATAACAGCTATTATAGAAAAATTACAAGAGACGGTGAATCCCTATTGGATAATTGTGTTTGGATCAACGGCTGAGAACAGAGAACGGGAAGATAGTGATATTGATATAGCTTATTTAAGTGACACAACTTTAGGGAACTATGAACGTTTTTTATTAGCACAGGAGCTAGCTAACATTGTTCATAGAGATGTTGATTTAGTTGATTTATCCGAAGCTTCTACAGTTTTTCAAGCTCAGATTATACATACAGGAAAGACAATATTTTGTTCTGATGAAGAACGGAAAATCATTTTTGAAATGAAAACTTTAAAAATGTATTCAAAATTGAATGAGGAACGCAAGATAGTATTCGATGATATAAAGAAAAGAGGGTCTATATATGAAGAATGAATGAAGAATGAGGTTATTTTAAATAAAATTTCCACAATAGAGCGCTGTATAAAAAGAATCCAAGATGTATATGGAAATGACCCTGAAAATTTGGAGGATTACACAAAGCAAGATTCAATAATATTGAATATACAAAGAGCTTGTGAAGCGAGTATTGATCTAGCAATGCATATTGTTGCTGGGAAAAAATTGGGACTACCCCAATCTAGTCGAGAGGCTTTTGATTTATTGGTTACAGCAGGATTACTGAGCGCAGAGCTAGCAAATAAGTTAAAGGCGATGGTGGGATTTCGAAATATTGCTGTTCATGATTATCAAAGTGTAAATTTAGATATTGTTCGTCAAATTATTGAAAAACATTTAACTGATTTTAAACTATTTACGAAAGAAGTTATGGGGATATTGGAATTTTAGATGATATTTGGATTAAATCATCCAAATGGTATTACTTATATAGGTGGTACAGCAATAATTAATCTCTTATATAACTATGCTTATTGGGTATATCAAAAGAAGAATGACAAATATCAGGTTACACCATCTGCTTTTGGGGTTGTTTTTTAGTTGTATCCAACAGAAGAACAAGCATACCTTATGCGTAAAACCTTCGGTTGTGTACGTTTCGTGTATAACAGAAGGTTAGCAGCACGGAAAGAAGCGTACGAAAAGTACAAAGATAACAAGGAACAACTAAAGAAACAAAAGCTTCCAACTCCTGCGAAATATAAAGCAGAATTTGAGTGGTTAAAAGAAGTTGATTCATTAGCTTTGGCAAATGCTCAACTAAACTTGCAAACTGCCTATAAGAATTTCTTTAGTGCTCAAAATGACTTCCCAACATTCAAAAGTAAAAAAGACAGAAAGTCTTATACAACGAATGTAGTATTCCTGACGGAACTCTAAATGAGGATTGCTACTGCATGTGACTTATGTAATAAGGGTGGTAGGGTTTACGAGATTGAGCTTTTCGGTAAAGTAAGTCTTATCTGTGCAGACGATTATGTAAAGCTAACTGGAAAGAGCCCAGGGGCTTCTGATGAAGTGGTAATTGAACATGTGGAAGAAGTAGAAAATAGAATTGTAGAAAAAGCATTATCAGCGGATCAATATTAAATGGAGGATGCAATTTTCAATTCAATGATGCAACAAGGAGCATTTGCAGCGCTATTCGTGTGGATGCTTTTTACTACGCAAAAAAAGAATGAGCAGCGTGAAGAGCAATATCAACAAGTTATTGAGAAAAATCAACAAGTCATTGAAGAACAAGCAAAAGCCTTTAGTTCATTAGCAAATGATGTATCAGATATTAAACAAAAAATTATGGGGAATGGTGATGAAAAATGAATGAAAAAATCGATTAAAGTATTAGTCTCAATTACGACAGCTACGTTGATCACATTAACATCTGTAGGAAGTGTTTTTGCTGATAGAGAAATGATTATTCCGGGTTTACCAAAGCAAGGATATAGATATGGCGTGGGTGCATATGAGGGTGTTGTAGCTCATTCTACAGCAACTCCAGAAGCTCCAGCTATTAATATTCAGTTTCAATACCTTGCAACAACGCCTGAACGTAAAACACAAGTCCCATAAATGCAAATTCCAATTAAGAAAACGCTTGATAAAATTCCAGGTGGTATGATGGTTGTTCCACTTTTTTTAGGAGTATTAACGAATACATTTTTCCCGGAATTTTTAAAAATTGGAAGTTTTACAACGGCATTATTCAGCAAAGAAGCATCATCAACCATTTTGGCATGTTTTATGTTTTTGATCGGTTCACAAATTAATTTCAAATTAGCACCAAAGGCAATGAAAAAAGGGGCAATATTATTAACAGGAAAATTTATAATAGGTGCTGGTATAGGTATAACTGTGGCAATGATTTTTGGGCCTGCCGGAGTACTAGGATTATCACCATTAGCCATCCTTGCAGCGTTATTAAATGCTAATGGTGGGTTATATGCATCTCTTGCCTCATCGTATGGTGACGAAACTGATGTAGGCGCATATGCTGTGTTTTCTTTAAAAGATGGTCCATTTTTCACATTAGTTGCATTAGGTGCATCCGGGCTTGCCACAATTCCTTTTCAAACACTTGTAGGAGTATTAATTCCAATCGTAATCGGAATGATTTTAGGAAATATTGATTCTGATATGAGAAAGTTCCTTGGCAGCAGTAAATTATTATTAATCCCATTCTTCTCATTCCCATTAGGTGCAGGAATGAATCTTTCAACTATTATACAAGCGGGAGGTCCTGGCATATTACTAGGATTAATAGCCGCACTCACTGGAATTGGAGCTTACTTGCTTTTGAAGTTATTTAACGAAAATCCTATCGTTGGTTTAGCAACAGGGTCAACAGCAGGGAACGCTGTTGCAACACCAGCTGTTGTTGCAGCAGCAGATCCAACCTTAGCTTCAATAGCACCAGGAGCTACTGCACAAGTTGCAGCAGCATGTGTAATATCTGCAATAATCTGTCCGATTATTGTTAGTTATGCATTTAAAATGTCCGAAAAGAAAAAAGCTAAAAAATCAATTGCAGAGGTAGCATGAATGAATGTATCTGAGAATGTTATTATTACTACAATAAAAGGAAAAGAAGTTCTCTCCAATCCTTTTTTGAATAAAGGAACAGCTTTTACGAAAGAGGAACGGGAAGACCTTGGACTTGAAGGTCTGTTACCTCCACAAGTACTCACCCTTGATGAACAAGTTAATAGGATCTATGAACAATATTCGATGCAGACAACGAATCTGTTCAAAAACGGGTTGCTTTATGATTTATATAACCGCAATGTTGTCTTGTTTTACCGTCTTCTGAAAGAACACCTGGCAGAAATGCTCCCTATCATCTACACTCCTACTGTCGGTGATGCAATCCAGTCATACTCCCATAGCTACCGTCGCCCAGGTGGCTTATATCTTTCCATTGATGTTCCTGAGGGCATTGAAAAGGCATTTTATAATCTAGGAAAGCCCAAAAATGGTATTGATTTTATCGTCGTTACCGACTCTGAAAGCATTCTTGGTATTGGGGACCAAGGGATAGGCGGTATTAATATTGCGATTGGTAAACTTGCCGTGTACACGGCTGCAGCTGGGATTGATCCGAGCCGTGTTCTGCCAGTCGTGTTGGATGTTGGCACGAACAATCAGACTTTGATTGCAGACCCTATGTATATCGGCAACAAATTCGCACGTGTTCGCGGTGAGCGTTATGATCAATTCATTGATTTATTCATTCAGACCGCAAGAAAGTTCTTTCCAGAGGTTCTCATTCACTGGGAGGATCTTGGCAACGTCAATGCGCGAAAAATCTTGGACAAATGCGGTGATAAAATCCTTACTTTCAACGATGACATCCAGGGAACAGGTGCCGTTACTCTTGCTGCTATTATGTCTGCTTTGAAAGTAACAGGAGAATCACTGAAGGACCAGCGCATTGTGGTCTTTGGACCAGGGGCTGCCGGCATTGGTAACGCAGATCAAATGGTAGATGCCATGGCTCTAGAAGGGGTGACTAGAGAAGAAGCCCATGATTGTTTCTGGGCTGTTGACTATCGGGGTCTACTAACAGATGAAACACCAGATGTTTTGAACTTCCAGAAGCCCTATACAAGACAGGTGGATGAAGTTAAGGACTGGGATAAGAATGAGGAAGGGATCATTTCATTAATGGAAGTAGTTCGAAGGGTGAAGCCAACCATCCTGATTGGTACTTCCGGACAAGCAGGTGCCTTCACTGAGGATATTATAAAAGAAATAGCCAAGCACGTTGAACGTCCAATCATTATGCCAATGTCTAACCCGACTGCGCTGGCTGAAGCAGTGCCAGAAAACCTAATCAAATGGACAGATGGCAAGGCATTAATTGCGACAGGAAGCCCATTTGCCGATGTAAAACACAAAGGTGTTATCTATGAAATAGGGCAGTCAAACAACGCATTTGTATTCCCAGGGCTTGGACTTGGAGCAATTGTTGCAAAAGCTGAAATCATCTCAAAAGGAATGTTCGCAGCAGCAGCAAATGCAGTTGCCGAAATGGCAGATACCAGCACATCAGGCGCAGCCCTGCTGCCATCCATTGAAAAGCTTCATGAAGTCTCAAAATACGTAGCCATCGAAGTGGCCCATGCTGCAATACACGAAGGAATTGCAAGAGTAGATATTCAAGATGTTGAGAATGCTATTGAAAATGCTATGTGGAAGCCTGAGTATAAAGAAATTAAAAGTGTAGGTATTTGGACAAAGATTAATTCCGACGCATATTAAGTGCTCATGGGGGAATATCAAAGCTTTACATTTAATAATCAAAGAAGAGATTATATTTTAATGCCTAGAGGTCGTAAAAGGCCTGCTTGGGCACCTATCAAACGCAATTTCTTAAACGTCCCAGGATATCCTGGAGCAAGATTATTAAATACAGAAGTAGAGGCACGTCAAATCGACGTGCCTCTTATTGTTAAAGCGGAAAATATTGCTGATTTACAAAAAGTCAAAGAAGATTTAGCGAATTGGTTAATTACTGACCAGGAATGTGAACTTATTTTTGACGACGAACCAGATCGTACTTATTTAGCTATTATAGATGGGGCTTTTGATGCAGAGGAATTAATTAATCGAGGAAAAGGTGTCGTTACATTCATTTGTCCAATGCCTTATAAATTAGGACCAATTCGAAATGCAAAAGCAAAACTAGAACAAAATAATGTTATCCAAATGAATGTTTTGAATGAAGGAAGTGTATTTTCAGAACCAAATTTTAAGATACAAGTAGAGAACCCTTCTACATTCATCGATATTATAAATAAAAATGGGAATCAACATTTTCGTATAGGATATCCAGTTAAGGTAGATGAAACACCAATAAGTCGGTATGAATTGGTTATGCATGAGGCATTATCACAAGCATGTCTCGTACAGGAAACTGCCATGATAATGCCCTTATAGGTGAAACATGTGAGTAATGTAGGGAAAACAACCATTGAGATAATTGCAGATTCTAAGAAAGCTAGACAAGCATTTTTTGAGTTACAAAAAGTAATGGATAAAGGGACTGCTGATTTTGGTAGACTATTAAAACGGAATAACCCTTTTAAAATTCTAGAGAAAACTATTAACACAGATTCTAAAAATATTGAAACTGGATTGAATAAGGTTGAAAGAAAGTTTTCTAGATTAGAAGCAGTGGTTGAGAAGGCTCAGAATCGTTTTGACACGTTTAAACCAAGAATAGATACAAATGGACTTCGACAAGATTTAGTAACTGCGCAGGACGGTATTAACAACTTATCTGATACTGTTAAAAACTTTAATACTGCTATTAATTTACAAGTAGGAATTGAAGGGTTAGAAACTACAAATAATACACTAAATGATTTAGAAGAGCGCATTACTAATTCAGTTAATTCTATTTCTCAAAAAATAGAAAGTGTAGCTACAGATACTAGTCGATTAGATTTCTTTTCACAATTACCTGGACAATTAGAAGAGAAAATAAATTCATGTATCCAAGTGCTAACTACACTAGAAAATAAAGTAACGGCAGTTGTGCAGCGTATAAAAAATACGATACATTCAATTTCTGATCCGGTAACTGTTAACGTTAATACAAACCAATTAGACCAATTGGAAGCAAAAATACAACGTTTAGAACGATTACAAGCGCAGTTCGCTAGTACTTCAAGTAATACTTTTAATGATTATTACGAGTACTTAGATCGTGCTGCTACGTGTATGAGTGAGGTTCCACAACAACATATGCAACAACCTCCTCGTCAACATACGCCTAATTCATCAATGGTTTCAACAGCCGGGGCCGGAGCAGCTGGGATATCAGCAAGTGCTGCGGCAGCTGCTGCTGTAGCCACCGCCACTGCCGCAGGTGCAACCGCAACCGCCGCTGCAGCAGCTGGAGCAGCGGCGGCAAGTGCAGCTAGGGCAGCACAAAAAATGCAACAAGTATTGAAAAATATGCCAGATCATTTAAAAGCTTTTCATACAGAATTCATGCAGATGGAAAGAGACTTAAAGGCTGTAGGGAAAGCGGCACGTAGTTTAGATGAAATGGCTGAGGCAGCAGTTAGAAATAGAGTGAGCTTAGATCGTATGATGAGTGCAAACTCTGCTGCTAAAGGCGCTGCTAAAGATATTCAAAATTTGAATTCTCATCTTAAAGAAACACAATTAGCAATTTTGGGACTCAACAAAGATGGAAAAGTGCGTATAAATACTGAAGAGTCTCAGGCTCAATTAGCCAAATATAGACAAGAAGTAGCACAAACTAGAGCGAAATTGCGTGAATTACGTGATGCAGGTGACACGTCTTCCTATGAAGCAGGGAATAAAGCACTTCAAATGCAACTAGGGGAAATCAGAAAAGCAATGAGTGCTGCTGCGATGGGTGGAAATGAATATAACGCTATGCTCCAACGTTTGGGTGTTCATACACAAGATGCTGCAAATAGAATGGTCATAATGGCAGAAACGCAACGTAATTCATTTATGAATTCTATCAACATGATGAATGCTATGAAAACCCAAAGTCAGAAAATGATGGATGCACTCGGTGATACAAGCCATATACAACGATTGGATAGAGCGTTCTTACAAGTAGGTCATAAATTAGAAACAATGGCGAAACACGGTAGCGCTGCTCATATCGCATTAAGTCAATTGGGACCTAATGCGAGTATGAAAGCATTACAGGATAGAATCGCTTTAATCAACATGGGGATTTTACGGATGCAGCAGGTTGCTATGTATGCTGGGGTAGCGCTGCTTGGATTTACTACAATTATGGCAAAGGCAGCACATGGCCCAGATCCTGCTGAAGTCCGTAGTGAGATAGCTAAAGTAACTGCTGTTTATTCAGAGGCTCTTGATAAACGAACTGATGAGATTCGAAATTCCGCTAACATTTTTGAAGAAATACAAATAAAAGCGGTTAGTCCTGCTAAATTAATGGACAACTTAGAAAAACAAACAAAAGTTCTATCTAACTGGATGAAAAACCTTAAGACATTAGCTGCACGCGGTGTAGACGAAGGAATGATTAAAGAACTACAACAAATGGGCCCAAAAGCAGCTAATGAAGTAGAAGCGCTTACTCAAATGACGCAAGCAGGATTGAATAAATATGTAGATCTATGGCGCGAAAAAAGCCGATTAGCAAAAGAGCAAGCGATTGATGAACTTTCAGGGTTAAAAGAGGCAACAGATCAGCAAGTAAAAGAGCTGCAAAACAGCTTAAAACCTTTAGGGCTTTCTTGGGAACGATTTAAAAATACCTGGTCTAAAGCAGTGGAACCATTCGTAGAAGTATGGGGACAAGTTGCTGCTAAAATTGTAGATGTCGGAACTGCTATTGGTGACCTGATTGTAAAATTAAATGAGTTAAATCCTAGTATTTCTGCTGCTGCCGGAAACTTTATGTACTTAATGACAGCAATGACCTTCCTTTTATCTCCTATGGCAATAGGAATCGGTAGAGCGAACGGAATGAAAGCAGCCTTTGCTGCCTTATGGGTAGTTATTAGCGATCTAGCTCTAGGTTTACTCCGTATAGTCGGAATGGCCTCTGTTATATCTGCAGCAATTGTTCTTGTCGTCGGTTCATTAATGAAAATGTGGGATGCTTCCGAGAAATTAAGAACTGCCGTTTCAGAAGGATGGGAGCAGATAAAATCTGCATTCTCTGAAGGATTTAACTCAGTACAAGGCGACTCAGATAAAACTATAAGTGTTTGGCGTCAATTGGGAGATGCACTTGCTGGTGTAGTTGATTTTATGGTTATGTGTATTAAGCCATTTGCAGAGATATTTGGTGGTATGATTGCTAGTATCATTGATGGATCTCAAAAAGCATCTAACTCACTATCACAAGTTCCTCAAGCAGCCCAACATTATCAGGATTTAAAAGATAAAGCTATAACTTATATGTCAGAGATGCGTACTTCAACAGGAAAAGAAGCTGAAGATACAAAACAAAAAACAATTGATACGTTCCGTGAAATGACGAATGAAGTTATTAAAGAATTAGAAGGAAAAAAAGACAGCTTAAATAAAACTTTCGCGAAATTGATGGGTGTAGCGCCAGATAGTACTAAAGCAGCTTTAACACAAGCTAGAGACGCTGCTCTAAAAGCAAAAGAAGAAGAATTGGAAGCTGCAAGAAAAGCGGATAAAATTATCATAGAGGGCATTTCGAAATATCAAGGTGAACTTAAAAACATGCCAACGGGATTTGCTAATGAATATCAACAAGCTCTCATGATGGCAAACAAAAATATAAAATTATTTTATGATAGTGCTCAAAAAATTAACCAATTAACTGTTGCTATCAATGAGGGTGGCACGTTAAGCGTTAAAGCTGGCGAAAAGCAAATGACAGAAATCATGACGGCGTTTAAATCCGGTATGGATGGATTGGTAAAAGAGACTGCTTCTATGCGAAAGGAAATCGATAATGCTACAGGTATAGATCCGCATGCAAGGAAAGCAGCATTAGATGCCGTTGAACTGTATGAAAAAAATAATGTCATGGAATTAATTAAGATTCGTAATGAAGGAACTAAGGCTTTAGAGAGCAACCTAAAAGCAGAAGATGCAGCCCTTGTTTTAGCCAACCCCCGTAAAAAGGAATTAGAAAAAGCTGCTTGGTATGAGAAATACAAAGAACAATTATTTGGAGCTGAGACTTATGGCGAGGCAATGAATCGCTTTAATAGTGAACAAGAGGAGGCTGAGAAATCTCATAAGGATGCATTGGCTAACTACGAAAAACAATACGGTAGAGATAAAATTGAAAATCTAAATCAATATACTGCCGAATTATCTAAAGGTACCAAGTCTTCTCTCATGTTAGCTGAAACGATGGCAAAAGAAATAGATGGAAAGATGCAGATTGATTTAGGACCCGCTGGAAAATTTACAGTTCAGTCGTTCGTCGATAAGTTGAAAAATGGTGAATTACAAGCAAATGATGTTGCTTTAGCCAATGCCAATAAATTAAAAGATGTATACAAAGTGGACTTATCAGAAAGTGGTATTACTTCTATGCAGACCTTTACACAGGCAATGGTAGGAAAAGACACTTCTGAAATTAAGTCTGCTCTAGGAATTAAACTTAAAAATGATACAAATATTGATCTTGGAATCTATGGTCAAATGACAATCGGTACATGGATGCAGGGGCTTCAAAATGGGACTTTATCGTTTGATACTGTATTCCAGTATTTCCAACAACAAGTGAAAAATGGTGTGAAAGTAGATGCCACTGCAGAAGGTCAAGCAAACATGCAGACGCTCGTAAACGGAATGAATATTGGTGCTATTTCTGTAAGCCAAGTAGCACAATTAATCGGATTAGATATTAAAAGTAATGCTAAGGTTGATCTTGGGGCAGAAGGTACATTTACCGTAGAGTCTCTTATTTTAGGAATGCAAAGCAAGCAGATTGACGCTGAAACTGCTGCTAGAATCATTAAAGAATTAATCGCTAACGGCGCTAAATTAGACGCTACGCAGATTGGCTCTGATATCTCCAGTACTCTAGGTTACGGATTAGGTTCGAATCCTGCTCCTGCTAATGCAGCTAGCCAGCAACGCAGCGGAGTTGAAGGTACATTGTCTGGTATGTCTGATGGTGGAGGTGGAGTGAAAAGTGGAACGGACCTTGGAGATGGAATCATGTCTAAGCGTGGATACATCAAAGGTAGTGCTTTAGATGCTGTAGCTGCAGCCCACGAAGGCATGAATACGGTAAATGGTAATCCTGCCGGACAAAAAGGCGGAAATGATTTTGCACAAGGTATTGGTTCTCAGAAAGGTAATGCACAAAGCAATGCGCAAGGAAACGTTTCTGCTGCTCATGGAGGATTCAGCACTATTAACGGTAATCCGTTTGGGCTAAAAGGTGGTAGTGGTTTTGCTAGTGGCTTGGTATCTACACGTGGTGACGCACAAAGTGCAGGTAGTCAAGTTGCATCATCTGGTGAATCAGGATTAAAAAATACTAATACTCGTAGTTTAGGAGAATATTTTGCATCTGGTTTCACTAGTGGTATCGCTAGTGGTAAAGGCTGGGCAAGAAGTGCTGCGGAATCTTTAGCTTCTACTGCCTTTGAAGCCGCGAGAAGATGGTTAGAAGTTCGCTCACCATCCCGTAAGGTTAAGAGAGAGATAGGTTTTCATTTTGGTACAGGATTTGCAGCAGGTATTGGAGAGTCAACAAAAACTGTCGTTACTGCTTCGCGTAATTTAGCGCAATCTGCATTTTCTATGTTAGATAGATTTGCTGGAGTTGCTGATGGAGCTTCATTTGTGCAACCTTTTGTAGATAATATATCAGGTATGACTGATAATGTTGTAGCTCATTTTCAAACATTTGGAGATAAGATTACTAATGTAATGGACAATGTAAAAGATACATTAAGTCAAAAGATGGATAGCAACATTAACTTAGATGTAGCAGTGGATTCTATTAAGAAAACGTTGCAAAATGCACAAATGAACTTATCAGAACAATTTATGTATAACTTGGATAGCAAATTCCCTGCACTTACAGCAAGTAAAATACCAAACTTAAATAACATCATGACTGCAGTACAACCTGGTGCTTCTGAAAATAGAGAGATTAACCTTACAGTTAATCTGACTTCTCTATTGGATGGTAGAGAAGTTGCAAAAATAACGGCTCCATATACTACAGAAATTCAAGAACGAGAAAAAGAACGAAGAAAGCAATTTTAAGTGGAGCAGGCGTTACGAGAAAAATATGATTCTCATACAAATTCAGTTCGAGGGCAATTCCAAAGTTATCTGCTGCTCCTAGATTCATTATTTAATAAAGGTGCAGACTTTAATAAGATTTTACCTCCTACTCGTGAGCAAGCAATTGCAAATAGTCCAGAGAATCAAGATGATACGGTAGGGAATAATCAAGAACAGTACGATAAAACACAATGGTGGTTAACTCCTAATGAGGGTTAAATGGAAAAGGTATTTAAAGCAATTGATACAAATAAAAATATTGGGGAAGTAACACTATCTGATGGTAGTGTTCTTTCTTTACCTAAAATTACATTAAAAAAACTCTTTAGTGTTGCAGAATTTATCTGTAAAGACGGCAATAATTTATGGAAGAATATTAGAGAAATTATGGGCATGACAGAATTAGATATGATGGAACGTCTTGCTGCAATACTCGCTGTTATGGAGCCAGAACAATTAGTTCAAATTCATGCAATATTATTGGATATCTCAGCTGAAGAAGCAGTTTCTCTAGATATTGATGAGACATTAGAAATTACAGTTAATTATTTTGAGAGTACAGACTTGGGAAAGACTTATTCGTTGATCCAAAGGCTGGCCAAAGTGTTCAACAAGACTCTTCCGGATTGGGATCAGATAATGGCCAAATTGGACAACCTAATTCCAGAGGAAGAGACGTCGGTTGGACAGAGCTCTTAGATGGAAATTCAAGGAGGTAACAAAATAATGGCAGAGTTATTCAAAGTTGATTCTACGAAAATTATTGGTGGGGCTGGACGATTCGTGACTGCTCCGTATGGAACTAAGTTGCCGGTTGAAATTGAAGATTTAATTGATACTGCTACTTACGAATTAAAGGGATCTTGGAAAGATGTAGGTGCAACACAAGAGGGAATTAAAATCACTCGTTCTTACGATGAAGAAGAAATCGAAGTAGATCAGGTGCAAGGTGCGGTAGAGACAGCCATTACTAAATGGTCTCACGATATTTCAACATCATTAATGGAATACACAATTGAAAACCGTCAGCTTGCTTTAATTGGGGGGCAAATCGTACAAAAGGCACCAAAGTATGGAACAGCTGTTAAAACAAAGGGAGAGTTAGGCATTGGCGCTACAATTATTACTTTAGCAACAGCTCCTGGCGCAGAATTCAAAGTTGGTGGTTATGTAAAAATCGCAAACCAAGCAAATAAAATTGTTGCAATCCAAGGAAGTTCATTAACGGTCGAAACAGCTATTCCTGCTGCAATTACTGAAGGGGCAGACATTACTCCAATTATAACGTTAGGAACGAAGCGAATTGGGTACGGTACTGTAACTGATGCTCCTATGCTATCAGCTGCATTAATTAGCAGAAACGATAAAACCGGGGCATTATCAATGGTCGTGTTTTATCGTGTCAAAGTCTCTGGTGAGTCGAAAGAACAAAACTGGAGCAAGGAGAAACATCAAATTCCATTAGGATTAAAAGCTTTCGCGGAGAATGGTGTTGCTACGAATGAAAATGTGTATTACGAAATCGAGCAAGTAATTTAAATGGCTCAAAAGTCCATTACTGAAGCAAAATCAGCAGAAATTGAAGGAGAAAAAGAAAATAAAAAAGAAAAGAAGCAGCGCATTTTACTTTGTGAAGGACCAACAAAGGGAAACGGAGCAGCTTGTTTTATATTCCGAGATGATCTAGTTATTCATAATCATAGCGAACTTGTTGTAGGACAAGACATTACAGAACATGAAGCGCAACTGCTTCTCAATGAAAATACATGGAAATTCAAGGAGGTAACAAAATAAATGAACTCTTATGTAAATCCGATACCACCTGTTCGAAAGTTATTAGAGAAACATGGTATGAAATGCTATGGCAATAAATTCCCTGAGGATGCTGAGTATCCATGCGTCTGTATTCGTTTGGCAGGTGGGAACGGATATACACGCTTACAGCTCATCGCTCGCTCTGAGGATAATGATATAGAAGCGATGAATTTGGCCATACAAGCCATGAATACATTAGAACGATTTATATCGGATGTACAAGGGCTGCAGGTTATTTGGTGTGAACGTACCAGTAATCCAGTTCCTTTTACAGATAAAGAATCAAACAAAGAGGAAGCCTGGTGCTATTTGAATCTAGAGCATTTAGGCTCTTAAATGAAACTAAAAGTTACACATTCTTTTAATATGGGACTTATTGCAAATCAACTTAAAGAGGCGCGTAAAGCGGGTGTGGAAGCTGCTAGAGAACCATTTGCAGCAGAAGCGAAGCGTATCACAGTGGATGAAGATCATGTAGATTCTTCTCGTTATGTCAATTCTATTAGTGCATTAACTGACTTCCCTGCTACAAATAAGACTGGCAGAGGGACAATTAAGCCTACTGGTGACGATATAGTAAACATTATTACGGAAACACGAGATGTTACTAAGTTGGAAACGGGAACAGCTGTTCATTACGCTCCGCATCTCGAAAGAAGATATAACATTATCGGTCGAGGATTGGATAATGCAGAAGCTGATATGCATGAAGCTGGAGCAGAAGGAATTATAAAAGTGTTTTCTAAATAGATGAGTAGTAGAGCTTTTAAACGGCTTCTTATCCATAGCTGTACATTAGTTAAAAAGGGCGTCATTGTCGGTAAAGATGAAAATGGACGTAATCAATATGAAGATCAAGAAATAACTGAAGTACCCTGTCGATTGGATACCATCCGTAAAAAGATAGAGAAAACCGATAAGAGTATAGATACAGTAGAAAAAAACATTCTATTCATGCTTCCGTCTGATGATATAGCAGCTGCTGTGCAAGTGAAAAATATAAGGATGAGAAAAACCCCTAATGACATTGTTCTATCAGGGGTTTTTAGCATTCCTGAAAAACATCCTATATACGGTAGGAAATCTATACATCACTATGAAATAGAACTTGAGAAGGTGAAAAAGTGAATGGCCATTATTACACCGGAACAGCTTATTGATTACACTGAATTTGATGAAGTGAAGCAGAGAAATCCAAAGCTGCTTCGAATGGATATTGTAGAAGCTCAGATGGATATTTTTTCATTAACCTTTGTTGATTTTCAAGATAAAGAGAAGTTTCCGGGGATCCCCGAAGAAGTTGAAATTGCCTGTTTGAAATTAGCACAATACTACGCTTTGCTTAATTCTAATGAAACGTCAGTAGAAGGTGTGCAGTCCCAAAGGATGGGGAATTATTCAGAACAAACAACGGGTTATGTAAAACCTAATGTTAAAAAGTTGTTGAATGAATGGATTTCAGAAAAGAAACGTAATGGAACCGTATCGTTACGTTTAAGGAGCCTTTGAATGAAGTATGAATTAATCTTAGTACCAGGAGTATTGTCGTACAGTGGATTAGTGGAAGCGTCACAAAAGGACCATATTGTATCTGTTGAATCTAAGGAAATAGCGGATGCAGTAGTGGATACTGGCTATTTTAAGTTATTAAATTCTTATAACGAAAATGAAGAGGAGGCGGCTGATTCAACAGAAGCTTCTGCTTTTTTTTATGGGGAAAAGTATACAGAGGCAGAGCTAAAGAAACTATCTAAGACGGAACAAGAGGATGTAATTATTAAACTAGCAGATGGTAATGAAGTTCCACAAACGAAGAATGAATCAGAACGCATTGCTCTAATTCTTCAATTGCAGGAGCAGGAGGCGTGAATGAATAATCAACAGATTCTAAAAGCGGGCACTACAACAACTCAGGATGTTACAAGTGGTTTATTAAGTCCGGAGCAATCTAAAAAGTTTCTTAAACAAACTTTTGAAGCAACTGCACTAGGTGGATTAATCCGAACAGAAACGCGAAAAGCGAAAACAGGTGAAATTGATAAAATCGGAATTGATTCACGTATTATTCGTAAGAAAACAGAGGATACAGATGAAGGAAAACGAGTAAAACCAAAGTTCTCAAAGGTTGAGTATGCAACTACAGCTATTCGCCTACCATGGGAAATCACAGAAGAAACTATCCGTGAAAATATTGAAGGTGAAGGATTCGAAGCTACCGTATCAAACCTGATGACAACTCAATTAGGTCGTGATATGGAAGATATCTATTTAAATGGTGATACGTCTGTTGCTACTGAGAATCCGGATCATGACTTCTTATACATTAATGACGGATGGGTTACACAAATTGCAAAAGGTGGACATGTAGAAGATCGTGCAGCAAAAAATAATGGTGCGGTAGATATTAACCTATTCTATGACATGTTAAAACAAATGCCTGATAAATATAATGATGGAACATTAAAATGGTTATGCTCTCCATCATTTAAGCAGAAATGGGAACAACATTTATACAACATGCACATCTCTAATGGTGGCGGCCTATCTGACTCAATTATGAAAGCACCTGCAGGTATTGAATTACTTCCAGTTCCACGTATGCCTGGAGATAAAATTATGCTAACTAATCCTAAAAACCTAATCGTAGTTAATACGTACGATGTAAAAATCCGTAAAACTATTGAAGGTAAAGAAGCAATCATGCAAGATAAACGATTCTACGTTGTACACCTTGACTTCGATAGCATTATCGAGGAAATGGATGCTGCTGTATTAGGTCTAGGTATTAAGTAAGTGAATAAATTGACAGTACGAGAGTTGAAAAATGCTGAGATCACACATATTTCATATGTAGATAAAGCAGCCAATAATAAAAAGTTCTTTCTAACTAAATCGGCAAATAAGAAACCTGATTTTCACAAGGAAATAAAGATTATTACAAAGTCTGAAGATCCACAGAAATTAGTATACGGTGTGGTATACGAACCAGGAACGGCTGATTTACATAACGACTTTATGACTGAAACAGAAATTGAGAAAGCCGCTCACAAATTTATGAAAGATGCTCAAAACATCGATACGCAGCATGATTTTGTCCCTGGAGCCGGAGAAGTGGTTGAAAGTTATCTTGCACCTGCTGATTTAGAAATTAATGGTGTGACAGTCCAAAAAGGTTCTTGGATAATTGCTACGAAAGCTAGTGATGAAGTATGGGAGAAAATCGAAAAAGGTGAAATCACTGGTTACAGTATGGCAGGAACTGCAGAAGTTGAAGATCAAGCAGAAGTGACGAAATCCGAAAATAGTTTTGTAAAGTCCTTAGCTAAGCATCTAGGGGCTTTTTTTACTGGAGAAAACATTGCTGCTATTACAAAAGGTGAAGTAAGAGATAACTATGCTAGAAATCAACAAATCCGCAATGTATGGGCGGCCTGGGACAGTATGGAGAATGCTTACTGGGGTTCCAGATGGGACAACTATACAACAGAAGCAGTTGATTTCGAACGTTTACTTGCTGCTATTCAAGATTTCTCAGAGATTATTCAAGAAATTCGAGATGGTGGCGATGTGGCCATTGCTAAAGCATTAGAAGACAAACCTACGATTTCTCTAACAAGTGAGATTGAGAAAGCAGGCAAAAAGATTAGTGCTGCAAATCAATCTGATATCAATGCAGCTCAAACCGCATTACAAAATATTATAGATCGTGTAAGCGATAAGGGGGAAGACGAATTGAAAGTAGAAGATATTACAAAGGCAGTTGAAGCTGCATTAAATCCATTAAATCAACGTTTAGAAGCACTAGAAAAGGCACAACAAGAAGAAACGCCTGTTGAGCCAGAACAAGATGCCCTTGCAAAATCAGTGACTGCTGCTATCGAAAAAGCAATGACTCCAGTGAATGATCGATTAACAAAAATAGAAAAAGCACGTGGTATCAGCCAACAAGGAGCTCCAGGCGCAAAGCACCAGGTAATTCAAAAAGAAACACACTATTTACAGGGTCACCTGTAAATGAATCAACCTTTAGTCAATTTGAGAGTCGATTTTGCTTTCAAGCAATTATTTGGCTCAAGAGGAAATGAACAGATTTTAATGCAATTTTTGAACGTGACTTTAGCATCTTCGCTATCTTCACCGATTCGAACGCTGAAAATAGAAGACCCACATTTACACCGCGAATATGAAAAGGACAAATTGTCCATTCTAGATGTATTAGCAACTTTAGACGATGAAACACAAGTTTCAATTGAAATCCAGCTCAATGACCAACATGATTTTCTGAAACGTAGTTTATATTATTGGAGTCGCTTATATGCTTCTCAGATGCAAAAAAGTGGCTCTTACGATTCGCTAAGAAAGACCATTACCATTAATATTTTGAACTTTCCTGTCTTTCCAGAGTATGAAACATTCCATATAACAGGAAAACTGTGGGATATCCAGTTACAAAAATTACTATTAGACGATTTGGAACTTCATGTCATTGAAATTCCGAAATTAATGGCACAATGGAAAGAGGAACAAGTGAATCCTTGGGAAGACGACTTTGTCAGATGGTTATTGTTATTATCTGCAAATGAGGATACACAATTAACGCATACACTGGAGGAGATCGCCATGAACCGAGATCCAATTTTAAAAGATGCGATGCAAAAGTGGGAAAAGATGAGTCAAGACCCTGCGTTCCGTATGTCGTATGAAGCAAGACAGAAGGCTCTTATCGATGAAGCCTCTAAATATAAGTATGCAGAGAAAAAAGGGCGAGAAGAAGGGCTTCAAGAGGGGATTGAAAAAGGAAAAGAAGTAGGCATTCAAGAAGGAAAAAAAGTAGGCATTCAAGAAGGAAAAATTCAACTCATCCGTGGCATGCATAAAAACGGAATGGATATAGAGGACATTGCGAAGTTTACCAATATGGATATGTCGGAAGTACGCCATATTTTAGAACAATAAATGGAATACTTTAAAGGAAAACAATTTAAAAAAGATATTATTTTGGTAGCCGTTGGCTACTACTGTCGTTTTTCTTTAAGTTATCGTGATGTATCTGAACTTTTGAGCGAACGTGGCATATCGGTTCATCCTACAACCATTATGCGTTGGGTGCATGAATATGGTAGTTTGATCTATCAAATTTGGAAGAAGAAAAATAAAGCAGCACATTTCGCATGGCATTTAGATGAAACCTACATCAAAGTCAAAGGAGAGTGGCGTTATCTTTATCGTGTGATCGATCAAGAAGGATACACCCTGGATATTCAACTTCGTAAAAAGCGAGATCATCAAGCCGTTTATATGTTTATGAAAAGGTTAGTGAGAGCTTTTGGAGAACCAACAGTTCTCACAACAGATAAGGCTCCTGCTCTACTTTGTGCACTCAAAAAACTGAAAAATAATGGGTTTTATGTGCATACGAAACATTGTACTGTTAAGCATTTCAATAATCTTATCGAACAAGATCATAGACATATCAAGAGACGATTTGTTAAATCCGCAGGATTTCAAAATCTCCGCCATGCTTCACGTACATTGAAAGGAATCGAAACGATTCATGCTATATACAAACAAAAGAGAAGTCAGATTCCAGACTTCTCTTTTTCGACGTACAAAGAATTACAGCAATTATTCAAAAATTCTTAAATGAATAGTTTTTATAGTGAAGAAGAGTTGAGCGAAATTGGTTTTCTATCTATAGGGGAAAATGTCTTAATAAGTAAAAAAGCCAGCATATATAATCCAGGTGCTATATCTGTTGGAAATAATGTAAGGATTGATGACTTTTGCATTTTAAGTGGCAAAGTTACGATTGGAAGTTATTCGCATATAGCAGCATATACAGCTTTATATGGAGGAGAAATGGGGATTGAAATGCATGATTTTGCAAATATTTCATCAAGAACAATTGTATATGCAGCAATTGATGATTTTAGTGGAAATACATTAATGGGGCCAACTATTCCAAATCAATATAAAAATGTGAAAGTCGGAAAAGTTATTTTTAAAAAACATGCGATTATTGGTGCACATTCTATAATTTCCCCCAATGTAATTATAGGAGAAGGAGCCGCAGTGGGTGCGATGAGTATGGTAAAAGAAAATTTAGATAATTGGTATATTTATGCTGGGGTGCCTGTAAGAAAAATAAAACCGCGTAAAAAAAAGATATTAGAGTTAGAAATTGACTTTTTAAAAGGCATAAATTCCTGAATGAATAATGTTCCCTTTTTACGCGCCTCAGTTGTCCCCGTAAATGAATATTTGGATGAATTGAAAAAAATTGATATATCGCACATATATACGAATTATGGCCCTTTAAATCAACATTTTGAAGAAACAATTATATCTAATTTTTTTAAGGGTAGGGGGGCTGTTACAACAGTAGCAAACGCAACGATGGGGTTAATGGCGGCTATTCAGTTTAAGAAAAGAAAGAAAGGAAAGTACGCTTTAATGCCTAGTTTTACATTCCCTGCGACAGCACTAGCAGCTATATGGTGTGGCTTAGAACCTTATTTTATTGATATTTCTTTAGATGATTGGTGTATGGATAAAACAGTGCTTGTAGACAGGATTAATGAATTAAAAGAAGAGGTTGCAGTCGTTGTTCCATATGCAGCATTTGGCTCATGGATGGATTTGAAAGAATACGAGGAATTAGAAAAACAAGGCATACCAGTAGTTGTAGATGCGGCACCAGGATTTGGATTGATGCATGAAGGGGTGCATTATGGTCAGGATTTTAGTGGGATGATAGTCTATAGTTTTCATGCAACAAAACCTTTCGGAATCGGAGAGGGTGGTATGATATATAGCAGTAATGAAAAAGATATATCTCACATTAAGAGAATGGGCAATTTTGGATTTGATAATAATCGTGAATGTATGATGATGGGGTTTAACTCTAAAATGTCTGAGTTTGCAGCTGCTATTGGGATTGCAACGATAAACAGCTGGAATCTAAAAGTGCAAGAGCGAAATCGTATTGCGGATTGGTATAAACAATTACTACAAAGTACCGGATTAATGAAACAAGGATGGAAAGTTCAAAAGACAGAAGCAGTGATTCATCAATTTATGCCCATTCTCTGTCCAGAAAAAATTCACAATACGCAAGTAATAGAAGTATTGAAAAAGCAAAAGATAGAAGCTAGATTATATTTTTCACCATCTTGTCACCAACAAGATTTCTTTAAAAACTATAAATTTACAAATTTAATAAATACAAATAAAATAGCAAAACAAATAATCAGTCTACCTTTATGGGAAGGAATGACGAAAGAAATGGTGGAGAAAATTTTAATGTGTTTAATTCAGAAGGGGGTGTCCACAGATGAATAGATGAAAAAACTTACAGGAGAGCGTCTAGAAGGTGCGTATGATGAACGAATTGTATCACGTATTTTCAATAACTTTAGAGCGATTGTTTTTAAAGATACAAAGGATTTCAGAAAAAAAGGCATTGCCATTTTAAAAGGGGGAATAAACGATGTGTGCATGGCACGGAACTGAATGATGATTAACACTTTACAAACATTTTGGGGATGCTTAGCATTCGGTGTTTTAATGTTTGCTATCTTCTTAATTATTGATCTAGCAGATACACCTTTAAATACATTGAGCTGGCGAGATTGGCTAGGTTCTGCAGTAGGTGCAGCCATTATGTCTGTTGGGATGTTTACTTTAAGTAAATTGGATTTAAAATAAATGCATTTTGAGAATTTTATCAATCCATTGAATGAAATGTATCAAAGAGGTGGAGTGGCACTTATAAACAAGCGTCCAACTCCTGTGAAGGTGTTAAAAAGCTTAGGTGGCTATGTACTAAATGGTTTCTATAAAGCTAAAAGTACAGTAGATTATGACGGCGTGTAAATGCAACGTAAAAAGGATTTATTGAAGCAATGGAAGGTGGATTTGCAAGCTGTTCAAGAAGAGAAGAGGATGAAGAAGAGGGGTAAGAATAAGAAATATAGCATTCCTGGTAATACAGCGGGATTCATGAATGGAAAGAATACTTATCGTAAAGAGAATGGGGTATGGAAGCAAAGAAAAAAATGAATGTGGGGAAAAATTAAGAATTATAGATTGAGCTTAAAAGATTTAAAGTTCATGTTATGGTTGTTCGGTATTACTTGTTTAATATACAGTTACAATTTCATTACAGGATTAGCTTTTGCTCACAAATTCCAAGTCTATGATTTAGGTGGCGCTATAGCTACATCCGCCGCATTTATGGATACTAAATATAAAATTAAAAATAAAATTTATAAAACAACATGAGTGAGACAAAAACACGAGTTAGATCAACAAGATTACGCAGTTAACTGGAACGAAATAAGTCAAATCGCGGATACAAAGTACATTACATATGAGGTTGGAACAGGAGTAAATAAATGCTTTGTATATGTAGAGTTATGTGAAACAGCAGATTATACAAAATTCAAGCGTTCTTATGAAAAATACGTTAAGCTTTTAGCAAAAATTTTGAAAGATAACAAGATATCTGTAGAAAAAGGATTGTGGACGCATAGCGATGTAACACATCATCTTGGCGGTACAGATCATGAAGATCCAATTGATTACTTAAAGTCTCATGGCGTTTCAGAAGCTCAATTTAGAGCAGATGTGCAACGCGCATACAATAATGCTAATGTAGATGTTTCTGTGCCTGAAAAACCATCTAAGCCAGAAGAAGTTCCAACAGCTGTAACAGATGGTATCGCTTATATTGAAGGATACAATGTGAACCTACGTAAAGGACCAAGTACAAGCTATTCTAAGATTCGTCAACTAAACAAACCAGAATCTTATATTGTATGGGCTGAAAAGGAAGGTTGGTTAAATCTTGGTGGAAATCAGTGGATTAAGAACGATCCATCTTATGTGAAGTTTAGTAAGAAGAGTACAGTGGATTCATCTATTGTAGGGAAACGCGTTGTATCTAAAGTTAATAATCTACGTTTCTATGATACTCCATCTTGGCAAGACAAAGACGTTGCTGGATCTGTAGATGCAGGTTTAGGATTCACAATTGATGCGAAAGTAAGTGTTAATGGTTCGCCACAATATAAAGTTCACAATAGCAAAGGTAAAACATACTATGTAACTGCTAATGAATTTTATATAAGTATACATTAAATGTTAAAAAAACTTAAAAAAATTATGGTTGTTGCTGCTGCAGCTGTTACGCTATCAGTAGGCTTCGCAACATTTTCTCCAAAAGAAGCATCGGCTCATTGGGCAGACACACAGATAAATTGGGCTTTTAATAATAGTATTATTACTGCTGATATGAGGGACAGCCTAGCAACTCGACAAGACATGTGGTTAATGATGTTGCGTCATGAGTTCAAAAATCTTTATTACTCTGATTATAATTATAATACCGCACGAAATTATGCTGTATTACATGGTTATACAGATGGGACTAGAGGGACAAACTGGGTGACTCGTAGCGAGGCTGCTGCATTTGCATCATCAATGGCCGGATATAAAAATATATGGAATTCAGCAACCGGATTCAGCGAGTCAGATAGACGTGCAAAGAACCTTGGTATTTTTGATGGTACCCGTGGAAATAATTTTGCAACAAGAGCTGAAGTTGTAACTATGATATATAATTCTCGTAACTTATAAATGGAAAATATGTTAAAAAAACTCAAAAAACTTATGGTTGTTGCTGCTGCAGCTGTTATGTTATCTGCAGGATTTGCAACAGTCGCACCAAAAGAAGCATCTGCACACTGGGCAGATACTCAAATGGATTGGGCTATGAAGTATAAGATTATTACATCCGATTCAAGGGATAGTTATGCAACTCGTCAAGATACTTGGTTAATGCTTTCTCGTTATTTGGTTAAGAATAATTATTCTTATGCGGGAGCACGTAACTATCTAATGTCAGCTGGCCTAACAGATGGAACTCGCGGCACTGACCGGGTTACTCGTAATGAAGTAGTAGCTATGTTGTATCAGCGCTGTAACTGGGGTCCTGCCTGGGATTCTGAACTTGGATTTGAAAGATCGAGAGCATGGGGAGCTAGGTATAGCATATTCGATGGAAAACGTGGAAATGATTTTGCAACAAGAGCTGAAGTTGTATCCATGCTCTATAACGCATTGCAAAATAGAAAACCTTCTTCTACATGGATTCCACTTCCCGGCTCAAGATTGCTCTAAATGGAATCGATGTTTAAAAAATTCAAAAAGTTTATGATGTTTGCTGCTGCAGCTATTATGTTATCTGCAGGTTTCGCAACTGCCGCACCTAATGAAGCTCATGCTGCTCATTGGGCAGACAATCAAATGCAGTGGGCTTTCAACAAAGGCATTATTACCGCTGACTTAAGAGACAGTTTCGCAACTCGTCAAGATGCATGGCTAATGATTTCTCGATGGAATGGGAATTTCGTTGGCAATTACGAACAAGCACGCCAGTACATGATGAGAAAAGGGCTTTCTGACGGTACTCGCGGAACTAACTGGGTTACTCGTAATGAATTTATAGGTATGCTCTATAAAATGCGTACAGGTAACAGCCCATGGAATCCTAATACTGGTTTCCAAGCGGCAAATTATTGGGGCAGTGAATTCTATATTTTTGATGGTACTCGTGGAAACGATGCAGCAACAAGAGCTGAGGTTATATCTATGATGTATAATTATAATAAGAAATATAGATAAATGTTTGATTGGATTAAATTAGGTAAAACAAATAGAAGTAAATTTGGTAAGTGGTTGGATCGTCAAGATATCACACAAGGGGAATTAGAAAAAGCTGCTAAATTAAGTAGAGGGACAATATCAAAATTATGTAATGACCATACATATAATCCGAAATATTCTACAATATCTCAAATAGTTAAGGGATTAAAAAAGCTAGGGAAAAATATAGATGAACATGATTTTTGGATGTAGGTGTTAACTACATTTATTTCATTAGGCGCTTTAGGAGTAACGACAATTGGAGGGGCGATATTAGAAAAACATCTTGTAAAGAATGATCACGTTGCGGCAGCTAAACTTTTAAGTGATGGAATGTATCATGGAATGAGAATAGGCGGAGTTTGTTTCATTGGCTATGTATTTATCAAAATCTTAATCATGTTCTAGGTGGGGATCATCAAAGAATGGCTTCATAAACAACGTTTGAAGAATCAGCTTATGGAGGTATTTGGAAAGGCAGGTTTATATGTGGATCATCAAACAAGGGGGGGCAAAATACCAATCTATCCAAAGATACATAACATTTCGTCTACACAAGAAAGTATTAGATATGTATTTACCATTCCAAACGGCTTGGATCCGAAGGCCATCGAAAAGAAATGGTTTTGCTTTCAACAAATACTAGGACGCAATGTTGCAATTGAAGGGGATATTAAAAAGTTTGTTCTTAATGTATTTCAATCGGAGGCAGGACTACAAATATACAATTACAGTTATAAGAAGTGGCAGCCGTTACTAAAACAACATCGTCTTCCTGTTGTGGTAGGACAGGACCAATTTGGAAACATGATTGTCTATGACATGGTTGAATCAAATACACCACATTTGTTAATAGCGGGAGAAACAGGGAGCGGTAAAAGTAGTATGGTGCGTGTTGTGTTGTCCACATTTATTCAATACATGTCTCCTGATAAATTACATTTGTACCTGGGCGACATGAAGAATTCTGAATTTCATTTCTTGCGAAGAGTGAAGCATGTTAAAGAGGTTTGCATGGAAGAGATTGAAATGAAGATCATGCTTCAAAAAGTGTGGAAGGAAGTACGTGAACGTAGAAAGTTAATGGAAGAATATGAAGTGGATCACGTCGATGAATATAATAAAATGAGTCCTGACAATCAAAAACCATACATCCTACTTGCTATAGATGAAGTGTCCATGTTGCAAGATGAAAAAGAGTGTATGTCTATAGTCGAAAAGATATCGGCAGTCGGTCGGGCACTTGGAGTCTTTCTGATGCTCAGTATGCAACGTCCTGATGCAAGACCTGTTGGACCTGTTGGACCTGTTGGACCTGTTGGACCTGTTGGACCTGTTGGACCTGTTGGTAAAGTAAATGGTGGAACAGGGGGAAGTGTAGGGCCAATTATATTTGGATCTAATGCATTAGCTTGAATGAAAGCAACGAAACTCATAGCATTAACAGTTCCAGTTCTATTATTGTTCGGTTGTGGAGTAGGAGATAAAGATTCTACTCCTAAGACTGAAGAAACTAGTAAAGCAGTGTTAAAAACTACGATATCTGAGGAACAGTATCCAAGTTACATGTATGAGCAATTACTAGAGTTTAACTTTAATAAGGATGATATTATATTAAGTTTAGGTTATGCACAAAGAGGTGATGAAAAGTATAAAGAGGTATTCAAAACAGCAGACATCTTAGATGAAGCTTTAGACCGAATGGAGAACGTAAAAGTACCTGATAAGTATAAAGATAACCACAAGCTTATCTTAAAAGGGGTAGAAGATGCAAGAAAAGGTACAAAACCAATATTAGAAGCAAAAGGTAAAGATATAAAAGAAGTTAGTTTAGTTATCGCGAATAGCTTCCCTCACCTAGACGGTATGGATAGAGAACAATGGAAAGAAGCAGTTTACCAATTAGCTAAAGAAAACAAGGATTCTTTAGAGAAAGTATTTGATAAGAAAGTAAAAGAACTCCAAAAGAAATAAATGAAAGCAAAAAGACTTATAACGTTAGCTTTACCTATCATGTTATTATCAGCTTGTACAACAGAGACATATGGACTTACACAAGCAGAATTTCGAAAAGTAGACAAAGCGTTTAAAGCAGATAAAATGATAGAAGATATGAAAAGAATGCATTATAAAGACGAAGAAATAGAAAGGCAACTCAGAGGTGCATTAGCAAAATTGGAGTATGAAGAAGAACAAAGAAGTGGGAAAAAGTCTGACAAGAAATCAGAAAGCCAGACAGAGGTAGATAAGGAAAAAGAAAATTCTAGTGCGAAAGAAACTAGGTCAGGTAATGATAAGACTAATAAAAAGCATACGATACCTATATCTTCCACAGAATTTCCTGACTATATGTTCGATTTATTAATAGACCTTAAATATTCAATAAGAACGTTAAAGAAAGAGTCTGATGCATTCTCAATAGCTAGCTATGAAGGTGAACCGAAGGACACTATTATAAAAATTTATAGTCAATTAGATAGTTTAGAAAGAGTTGAAGTACCTAAAAAGTATACAGACTATGAATACATTATCAAAGAAGGTATAGAAGATATAAGAGACTATTTACCTAAGGTAGAGAAAGCATTTAAGAAGTATGAAGACCCTAGAAATGATAAAAAGAAAGTAAAAGAAGAAGTAGAACGTGCATTAGATGGGATAGATGGCGGTATGTATATGTGGCAACCGTTCTTTGCTGATATGAACGATAAAGATCCTAATAAATTGAAAGAAGCAATTAAGAACAAACAAGATGTTATTAAGCAGGATCATGATTCATTTGGAGAAGGTACATCAAGCACAACAGACGGATCAATTAACTATACATCAAAGAAATAAATGAAAGCAAAGAAACTAATATATTTAGCATTTCCGCTTATATTAGTAGCAGGAGTAGGATGTTCTAAAGATAATGCAGAAGAGAAGAAAACTGATAATGTAAAAGTTGAAGATTATAAAAAGACTGACAGCCTAAAAGATGCAGATTCAAAGGATAAGAAGGACTCGGAGACAGTAAAACCACGAGAAGAAGATTTCATGAAGACTGTAGATGAAGAACTAGATAAAGCACTAAAAGAAACAGAATCAGAAATGAAAGATAAAGATAAAAAGATCAAAGAAGAAGTTAAAGAAGAAACTAAGAAGGTAGCAAGTGAAGAAGAAAAGGCAAATAGAACATTAGCTGAAGAACGAGCAAGTGATGATAAACAAATAATAAGAGAGGTTAATCCTCCTGTAACATTAAAACAGTATAAAGAACAGATTGAAACACAAACTAAACAATTCATAGATGCACTTCAGGCTACAAAACCAATAGTTGAAAAAGATAAAACATTGAAAACGAATAAAGAGGAATTAAGAAAGCAGTTTAAATTAGTTCAAGAACAAGGTATGAAGATAAAAGAACTTGACCCACCTACAGAGTACAGTTATTTCAGTCAGGCATTAAGTGACGATATGAAAGTAATTGTATTATCAATAGAAGGGGCATTTGAAGGGTTAGATGCAAATGATAATGCAAAGACTGAATCTAGTTTAAACTCTATGTATAACGGTTTAGGATACCTTAAAATGACATTAGACGAAATAGAAAAAACAGAGTAGATGTTAATGGAAACGCAAGCACAACAATTGGTAGCAACGGTATTATCTCAACCAAAACCTTTAGATGGACAAAAAAACCGCTCAAGTGGGAACTTTAGTACGGAGAGCCTTCCTTCAGGTACACAATATTTAAAGTGGGAAGTTGAAGGGGGAGGAAATCCAGATTTTGTTAGCTTTAATGTTATGAAAGATGTATCGGCTGGTACAGATCCTGTTGTTTTTCACGATGTATTAAGCGGTAATAGAACAAGTGTAGTATCAGCGAGATCATTGTATATTGCGAATCCTAAAAATGCATCAGAACCATTTACTGTAAGTGTATATGCCATTTATTAAATGGAAATAAAATCACAAGAGTTAATAGCGACTGTAATACCTCGTGAAATTTTTAGTACGGAGAAGCTTCCTCCTGGAACAAGATTTATAAAATGGGAAGTAGAAAATGATGCTGCTGAGCATATTAGTTTTGATGTAATGAAAAATGTATCCAAGGGAATAGGGACTACGATATTCAAAGATGTATTAAGTGGAAATCGAACAAATTTGATACGAAATAATAGCCTTTGTATCGCCAGCCCCAAGGGTTCTGATTTTCCTTTTCAGGTAAGTGTATATGCTATTGTTATTTAAATGAATATAGGAATACACTTCCATACCCCAAAAGAACAAAATTTCAATTTATCCATATTAAGTTTAATAGAGCCTTTTAATTTTAAAAATTACTCATGGCAAGTAAATGCTTCCGAAATATACCTAAAAGATTCTTGTGGTAATTTTACGTCTGAAACATTGCTCGACGATGATCAATTTATATCTGGAAATAAGTTAGAACAAAATTTAAGAAACAAAAATTATTTCTTAATCTTCTTAACAATATGTGCTTTCCCTGAATTAGGAAAGAATATTCCAACACGAATACTCACAGCAACAGACTTTATTAACACTGATTGTGAATTCGTATTAAGTATAGTGGATGGTTTTGATATTAGTATTTTATGCAAAGACGAAGAATTATTAACGACGTTATACCAACATGTCCAGGATCTTGGTTATGTAGATACCAAGTATCTAACAGAAAATAATAGCGGTACATTTTAAATGTTTAAAAAACTCAAAAAATTTATGATTGTTGCTGCTGCAGCTGTTATGTTATCTGCTGGTTTCGCAACAGTCGCTCCTAAAGAAGCATCAGCGCATTGGTCAGATACCCAAATGAATTGGGCGATGAGAAACGGAATTATCACTGCTTATATGGCAGATAACCTAGCTACTCGACAAGATATGTGGTTAATGATCACTCGTTATAACCATCCAGGAGCAGTTAATGTAAGTTATGACGATGCTCGTAGACATGTAATAAACAATGGCATATCAGACGGTTCACGTGGAACCAATTGGATCACACGCAGCGAAGCTGCTGCAATGGTATTACAAATGAGAAATAATAGTGTGTGGAGTCCAGAAAACGGATTCTATTTCTCAGATATTCGTGCAAAGCAATTGGGTATCTTTGATGGAACTCGTGGAAATGACTTTGCAACAAGAGCTGAAGTTGTGACTATGCTTTATAATGCACCTTGGTAAATGAAAAAGACATTAAAAAGTATTTCTTCTATAGCATTTTCTGTTATCTTATCTTTATCCATTGTAACAAGCGCTTTAGCTGATAGAACGCTTATTATTCCTGATTTACCAAAACAACCATACCGTTATGGTGTGGGTGCATATGAGGGTGTTGTAGCTCATTCTACAGCAACTCCAGAAGCCCCAGCTATTAACATTCAAAAATATGAGTCTCGTACATGGAGAAACGCATTTGTTCATTATGCGGTTGACTGGAATGAAACAATCCAAATCGCGGATACAAAGTACATTGCTTATGGCGGTGGTCCTTCTGCTAATAAACGCTTTGTACATGTTGAACTTTGCGAAACAGCAGATTACGATAAATTTAAACGCAGCTATGATAAATACGTGAAGTTACTGGCTAAAATCCTTCGTGATCGTGGTTTATCTGTGGAAAAAGGATTATGGACTCACTATGATGTAACGAAATACCTTGGTGGAACAGATCATGAAGATCCACTTGACTACTTAAAGTCTCATGGTGTTTCAGAAGCTCAATTTAGAGCAGATGTACAACGAGCATACAATAATTCTAGTGTGGATGTTTCTGTCCCTGAAAAGCCATCTAAACCAGCAGAAGTTCCAACAGCTGTAACAGATGGCATCGCTTATATTGAAGGTTACAACGTTAACTTACGTAAAGGACCAGGTACAAGTTATTCTAAGATTCGTCAACTAAACAAACCAGAATCTTATATTGTGTGGGCGGAAAAAGATGGTTGGTTAAACCTTGGCGGTGAGCAATGGATTAAGAACAATCCATCTTATGTGAAGTTTAATAAGAAAAGTACAGTGGATTCTTCTATTGTAGGGAAACGCGTTGTTTCTAAAGTTAACAATCTACGTTTCTATGATGCTCCATCTTGGCAAGATAAAGATGTTGCTGGTTCTGTAGATACTGGTTTAGGATTCACAATTGATGCAAAAGTAAGTGTAAATGGCTCACCGCAATATAAAGTACACAATAGTAAAGGTAAAACATACTATGTAACAGCAAATGAAGCCTATGTGTATGTGAAATAAATGTTTGAAATTACAGTAATGATTGGCATTGTAGTTGGTCTTTCACAAATCGTAAAAACAATTGGATTACAAATAAAATATGTTCCGTTATTGAATGTAACGCTTGGCATTGTGCTAGGTGTTTTATTTTTGGGCGGAGATATAAAAACAAATGTATTTCAAGGAATCATCATTGGACTGTCAGCAAGTGGATTATTTGACCACACAAAAATTATGAAAAAGGATGTTGATGTAAAATGAGTGGTCAAAGTGGAAGGGTTACAAGATGTAAGAAATGATGTTCAAGAAATAAAGCAAGATATCAAGGACATTCGTTTAGAGATTAAAAGTTTAGAAATGCGAACAACCGGTAACGAAAAAGATATTATCAATATTAACAAACAGTTAGATAAGATAAGCGCCAATACAACTTGGATATTACGTCTAATTGTTGGTGGAATTATTGGAGCAGCACTCACCTTCTTTTTGAAAGGAGGTGGTATGTAAGTGAATGTATTGGAAGATGTATATGTAAAAATCGACAGTTTAAAAGCAGAACAAAAAGAAATTATGCGAGATATTCGTAATTTAGAAACTCGCACAACAATTAATGAGAAAGACATCACTACAATTAATAAGCAATTAGAAAAGATTAGCATGAATACAACTTGGATTTTACGAATTATTATTAGCGCAATCACTATGTCGATTTTGGGTTTAATATTAAAAGGGATGATTTAAATGAGGATTGCTACTGCATGTGACTTATGTAATAAGGGTGGTAGAGTTTACGAGATTGAGCTTTTCGGCAAAGTAAGTGTTATCTGTGCAGACGATTATTTAAAGTTAACCGGAAAGAGTCCAGCAGCTTCTAATGAAGTAACAATTGAACATGTTAAAGAAGTAGAAAATAGAATGATAGAAAAAGCATTATCAGCAGATCAGTATTAAGTGAGTAAATTAGATGAAACTGTTAGTAAATTAAAAGCTTATATTGGAGAAGATCCAGCTGAAAAAGTATTAAGAGAGAAATATAATGAATTAACTCCAATTTTTAAAAGAATAGACGAGCAATTTGCGAAACCTAGTGAAAGAGAGTATTTAGTAATCTATGGTCGTGAAAATAAATATATAAAAATCGAAAGTACTAAACTCGAATTTTCTCTTAATAAAAAGAGAAATATAATAGAGGTAAATAAGGTTTGGGGTGCTCAAATTACTCCATTGGATGAGATAATTTTAAAAGATAATGAGTTATATTGTACGAAGCGTGAAGTAAACTTCACAGAAGATATTTTAAATGATTATATTAGTGAAACTTTTATAGAAATTCTAGGTTGATTGAAACGCTGGATTAGTGGTGATTTACAGGATGTTCGTTTAACACAGGGTTCAGATGGTGCGAAGGTAGAAGAACGCATTGAAGCAATTGAATATGAATTAGCGCATAAGATGAATGATATCTGTGACTTGAAAGATTTGATTAGTACATTTAAAGGTTTGGAAAATCAAATCCTTTATGGAAAGTATGCGCAAGGAAAAACGTTGGAATATCTAGCGATTGAGTTTGGATATAGTAGAAGTTACATATATCAAAAACATGCTGAGATTATGAGACGAATCAAGTTTGCGGAAGAACTTTCACTTCTTTAAATGAATGTTGAAAACTTTTTGCTTCATTGCGATGCAAAGCATTTAAGTAGGAAAACAATTCGGTCATACGACCAAACGTTGAAACTATTTGCTTCATATTTAGAAAGAGAACTAAAGATTACGGATGTTGATAAGGTGAAACCTCTTCATATTCGAACGTACATTAAATATTTGCGGGAACGTGGTAAATACACATTTACATCTAATACGGCTAGTGAAGAAATTAATTATCCAACACGTAGAACTGATTATGGAAAGACCGTTAGTGAAACAACAATTGCTAATTACCTTCGCAATATTAAAGTGTTTTTTAATTTTTTAGAAGCTGAAGGTGATATTGCTAAGAATCCAATATCTAATATCGAATCAATTAAGCCGCAACGGAAACAAAAAATATTGTTATCAGTAGATGACATAAAGAAAGTGTTGTATTCGATTGATATAAGTACATTCCATGGGTTTAGAAGTTACGTCATGATTAAACTTATTTTAGATACAGGTATACGTGCAGGAGAATGTTGCAGTATGCAAGTCGAAGACCTAGATATAAAAAATAAAAGTATCCTAATTACAAATCCGAAAAATAAGAAACAACGATATGTGTATTTTTCTAATATCATGGCTAACGATTTAAAGCGTTGGTTGAAGTATAGGGATAGATTTAGTGATGCAGAGTACTTGTTCCCTACGATAAGAGGGACAATGTTAAACGTCAATAATTTTGAAGCGAGTATTAGAAGTATTGGTAAAAAGGTAAGGATACATTTCACACCTCACCAATTAAGAAATAACTTTGCAAAGTATTATATTCTTAATGGTGGTGATTGGTTTAGCTTGTCTAGGGTATTAGGTCATTCATCGGTAGAAGTAACTCAAAGGGCGTATTTAGACTTTACTGATGATGAGATTAAAAATAAATATCAACGTCATTCACCACTGGCAAGTATGAAATTTTAAATGGAAAAGCAACACATTGAATTTTTACTAGAGAATGAGGAACATTTAAAACAACTTGAACGATTAAGTAAACTGTGGAATGAATACATTGATGGGGCGTTTAATGGTATTGCTAATAGTAAAGAACATGATAAAGATAAGATTCAGGCTGACTTTAACAAGTTAATAGAGGAAAATTATTTGATAGATTCTGATTGCGACCCATATGGGGTTATCGAGGAAGGATTACTAAGTGCGGTAGTTACAGGTCATCCTCATATATTGTTATCAGCTATTAAACAGGAACGAGAAAGAAGGCATACGAGGAAACGACATCCTAAAAAGTCATGGGAAAGATTAAAAGAGTTGGGACTAGAATAAGTGACAGTTCAAGATATTAAGATTACTGGCGAATTAACTGAGAGAATTTTTTTGGAAGAAAAGATGGGCAAAGATGTTAAGAAAACGCTACTGTTATTTTTTAAGGAACACATTTTAAATGGTGCTAAGGGAATGATTGATGAGGATGGAAATAAAATCACTTTTAAATTCTCTGAGGGCAAAAAGTTCCCAGTACCAGTTGTACCGTTTATTGATTTTGAAAGAGGACGTATAGATATAGATGAACTATTAGTGTATATGTATCTTTGCTATGTTGTGCATACTTCTAACAATTCTAATGTGAAAATAAGAGTAGATATGATTAGTAAGCGTACAGGCCTTTCTAAGAAGAAGGTGAAAGATGTCCTAAATAGCTTGTATGAAAAAGAAACTTATATCACAGATTTAGGAAAAGGTATGATTGACGTTTACCTACTTTCAAAGGATTTACTATCTCAATTAGAACGAGGAAAAGAGTTACATGAAAAAAGTGAGTTAGAAGGCGGAGAATCTACGCCAATACCTAGAGAATTAATGGAAAATTATCATAAATACGATTTGTCTAACACTGAATTAGCCATAGTGTTAATGTTTATGTCTTATGCGTATAAAGGCACATACACGTATGAGGAAATCATTAAAGAGATTATTGAAAAACATCCTGAAGCACCTGAATTTCAGGTACAGTCCGCAGTTAGAAAAGCTGAAAATCATGGGTTCTTTAAATTAGTGAAGTTAAGTAATGGAAACACGCAACTTATTTATGAAGATTAAATGTTTAAAGGGGGAGAAAGTATTATGGCTTTTATAAGGGCATATCGTACATTAAGTGAAGACACACTTGGTTATTTTCAATATAAAGGAGAATGCGTACAAGCTATGGTTAATGAGGGATTTCCTGTAGTATCGAGTGTACTTGTGGTTGATGTATGGGGGCTTCAATTTAGCGAATTGGAGGATATTGAAGTTTATCAATCAATTGCTAGAAGATACAAAGAAAAAGGATTAACTAGCACTGTAGCAGTTGCAACGGCTTTAGATGAAGAAATGAAAATGATTCATAAAACTAGAGTGCAAAATATATTAAAACGTAATTAAATGACGGTGGCATTAGTAAAAAAGACAGAATCTACAAAGATTCAAAGAGTACAGGAGACAAAGAGACGTAGGGTAATTCGTTATAGACATTGTAATAGGATATTTGAGTTAGAAAAACAGTGGGAAGTTTATGCTAAAAGGACTTATGGTATTGAACCGGGCGAACCTTTTGAAGCATTTTATCGTACTTCACATTCATTAATTGATAATTTAGCAAGGATGCAAGCAGCTATAATCTTTAAGAAATTCGGTAAGTCTACACGGATAAGCTACAGTGATTTATACTCAATAGCCCAGGAACGTGCCTGGGAGGCTGTAGAGGATTATTCTTGGATAAGCGAGTACTATTTATATGAACACATTAAAAATGCTATCAGGTCCGTTATAATAGACTATTTACGTGCAGAGGGACTTGTCTCGGATTCTCCAGTAGGGAAAAATTTTTTTCATATTGCGAAATCAGTAGAAGCGAACTTAGAGGATGTAGAAGAAGAATCAGAAATATTAACTTTGTGGGCTAATGATATACATTATGAGGAACAATTCGCCAACCTTGCGTTAATATCGAAGTCTGTAGAAATGTTTGAAATGTTGGAAGTATGTCTTAAGCAGTTTAAAGAAGAGGGAAACGAAATAATGGTTAAAAGAATAGAAAAACTTTTAATAGCAGCCACGGAAGAAGAATTTGAAGTGGTTGTAGAAGAAGTCGATGAGGATTAGATGAGTTTATTACAAGATTTGATGACTGAATTAAACGAAGAGATAGTAGAATATAAAGTAGCTATAGAGGATAAGTTACATCAAATAAGAGGTTGTAATAATGATAGTGAACAGGAAAAGATTCAGTATTCAATTGATATGGATAAAATGTACATACAGGGTATGGAACGTGCGATTGAAGTAGCAAAATCTTTACGAAACAAGGCTTAGATGATATTTAGAGAAAAAGAGTTAAAAGATTATGATACAAAATTAAGAGTTACTTTAAAAAGAAATAAAGAAGATTTATTAAGCCCTTGGCAAATCTCAAATTTCATTTCAACAATTTCTAGCCATTATTATAAAAATGAGTTGTTAAACACCATTAGTTTAGCCTTAAAAGAGGGTATACAACCAGAAAACATTTTTATTTTTAATAACTCCTTTAATCTATATAAATCTTACGCTAACCTTGATACTATTGATTTAAATGATATTAATGGAGTCAAAGACTTTTACCATTTAGGAAACCCAATAAGCTTGTTTCCTAATGAATTTTTGATTAAAATTAACATTATTTTTGGTTATTTTCGCAAGGCTAACGAAATTCTACACCGTTATAATTTGCCTAGAATGTATAAGGATATTTTAGGTGAGTTTATTAACTATATTAAACATAATGAGAATGCACTTGAAAGAATCCTTGATGAAATTTATAATAATGCGGTTGAAATTATTGATAGTTCAAAAAATAAGGATTTTAACATTAAGCAGATTGAAAATAGTTTATCAAGTTCTCGTCGAAAGTATTTAAATGATTACGACGAGTTCCTTAAAGAACAAATTAATCTAGAAATTCTTATAAATGATATAAAAGGTAATATAATTTCTTCATTCAAAAAAGAGGACAAATATAGTCACCTTGAGAGAAAATATTTTTCCAACTTTTTTGGTAAGTTAAACGATTTAAAAAGACCTATTGTAGCGATTTATAATAAAGAAGAAAATAGAATACAAATTTTATGCAACAGTTTTATTAATAGCCAAAAAAGAGATAATAAATTTTTGGATATTAAAGAAATTTCCCATAATAGTCCGTATTTAATATGTTTTTATATTGGAGTAAGTGTTGTTTTACCTCTAATACCTGTTTTAAAGAGTATAAAATTAGAAGATACAATTGAACAGGAAGAGGAAGAATTAAGAAGAGAAGAGTTAAAAACAGATGCAGAATTAGAAGAAATACTCAGGGAGTTAGAGGAGTTAGAAACTTTACCTGAAAATACAGCCGTTAACGAGGTGGAAACTGAATTTCTCCATGAAAAAATTTCGCTATACCAAGAAATTAACAATAAAAAATTCCGTAAGCCTATTGAAAAATTTGAGTTTGATAATAGAAATATAGATATAGAGAAAGTTGAATAAATGGCAGGTGGATTCCTTTTGGAAAAACTTTTCTTTGGTTTTGGTTTCCTAATCGCTTCATGTATAGCGTTGTATGGAAAAGTTCCACTAAGTTCAATACAACTCTTTGGACTTTCTATAAGTGCATTTTTAATGAGTTTTTCTGGTATTTTCGATTCGCCAATTGAAAACGAAAGAAAAATTACTTTAAGCAAAATCATTAAAATTACTAGCTACGGTATTGCGATTATTGTAATAGCTATCCTTCCAACACTGGAAAATAACACTGAATTATTAGATTTTAGGAAGAATATACCAGATAGTGTTTTCCTTTTATCCGCACTAGGTTTCGCATTCATCACCATGTACTTAGGGGACATTTATAAACAAAAATTCAGATTACAATTAAGACGTGCAAAGCTAGATGGAAAAAAAGAAGTTTTAGAAGAGATAAAGAAAAGAAAAGACACAAAAAAGAATACATAAATGATTTATATTATTTCTTCATTTTTCTTATTAATAGTAATAGGCTTTATCAGGCAAATAAATACCTTAAATCAATTACAAGAAGATGTTAACTTTCTTGTTACTTTTACCAAAAATTATGTTGAATACCTCAATAAGTATCTTGTTAAACCTAACAGCCCAGAAGGAAATGTCTTGTTCAATTACTTGATTAAAAACTCCCAAAAATCCCAGGCACTCCTTGGTGACCTTGGATACATTGACTATAGACCTGCATTTGAAAATCATATCATAAAGAATTACCCTTTACTTGTTAACACAATACCCTCTCTACGTTCTAATAAAGTACTTGACCCATTATCATCCTTAGCAAGAAATAACCCTATCGATGAAGAATTTTTATGGGTCCACAATCATTTAATGATGCGTATTGGCTATTATGAAGAACGTGAAAAGAAAGTAAGAAAAGAAATCCGAAATCCCTTTATTTTATTAAAAGAAGGAGTACAATTTATCGTTACTCTTCCAATTGCACTTATGTATTGGACTGGTTTAATTAAATATTCAACATTAAATAGGGTTTCAGATTACTTCATCTTTAAATTCCTGAACTTTTTAATTATTCTAATTGGTTTTTTATCAGCAATTGTTACACTTGTAACAGGCTGGGAACCTTTTATAAAGATAGCCAATAAATTCATATAGATGAAAGAATTAGAAGCTGATAAAGAACCAGTGAAGTTATCTTATAACCAGTTACAGGACTATTTACGGGCTAATCGTAATACAACATCAAAGGCAATAAAAGGACTAAAAGAACAGGGTTTACTGTCTGTTACAGTGGGACAGGGGAAAGCTTCTAACACTTACTACCTTACATTAGAAACAAGTGTATAAATGTCAAAAGCAAAACCTACGAATTCCGAGTTTATCGCAATGGTTGCGATGCACAATTTAAAAAGCAAAACATATTATGTAACTGTAAATGAAGCCAATGTATATGTGAAGTGGGGGGAAAGTAAAAACAGGGCACTCTTGACCAAGGAGTGCCCTGTTTACCTGGTTTCTCTTGAACCATTTAAATATATATATGATAAAAAGGCTTTATATAACCTCAGACAAATAAAAAAGTCACAGCATCATCCAAGAAGAGCACCTAGGAAGTGAACAGCAAGTAAACTCCATGTACAGTTTACTAGTCGTTATTGGAATACACTTGGCTGTAATGGTATCACATTTGCTGATTTAGGATATGTAAGTACCATTGAAGCCAGCCGAGCCCAACCAGGAGTAAGTGGGATTTTAGAGAATTTTACAGGCGGTAATATTGGAGCTGGTATGAATATCGGTACCCCAAAAGAACGCGCCCAGCAATTTTTAAGACAGCTAGAACACGTGTTACCAGGCATTTCAGCTACATGGAATGGGAAAGTGACGAGAGACTACCGATTAGGTAATCCTTTTAGCTTAGGATCCTACTCATATTATAAAGTAGGGCAGAGGACAAAATTTGCGGGAATAGAAAGTCTACCAGAAGGAACAAATGGAAATTTACACTTTGCCGGAGAACACACTGCCGGTCCGACCATGAATGGAGCAATCCGATCCGGAGAACGTGCCGTTCAAGAGATTTTAAGTAGTTTAAGCGAAAATGAGGTAGAAGAAAACGTTGAGTAA